>CBDBBS010000002.1:0-4374547 GCA_965203005.1 Dehalococcoidia bacterium | reverse complement strand
TTCTGTTCCGCTCATGGAAGTCATCTGCGGCGTCATCAATGCCGCCCACGACACTCATCGCCTCCGTCGTCAGGCCGTCCAGGTGATTGAACCCGGCTTTCCGGCACTTTAGCAGCAGCCCCTCCAGCTCGTTGTCAACTTCTCGCGGAGTGTAGTAGCGCTTGTCGTAGTCGAACGAATATGCCAAGAAAAGACCGGCCTTGTAAGTGACGTAAAAACTGCGAAAATCCTTCATGTCCATTGCTTCGGACTCCAGTGGGTTGTCCTACTGACCAACAGGATGGTACAACCAGTGAGCAAAGTTATACGGTTATCATATCCCAAACCGCAAGAGGGACAACCATGCCACAGGTCTTTGATGGCATCACCGTGCTCGACTTTACCAGCGGCCGCGCCGGGGGTGTCGCCACCATGGTGCTGTCGGACTTCGGCGCCGAGGTCATCAAGGTCGAGCCGCCCGGCGGGGAAAAGTTCAGGGACGCGCCCGGCGCCATCCAGTGGAACCGTGGCAAGAAGAGCGTCGTCCTCGACCTCAAGACCACCTATGGCCAGCGGAAGGCACAGGCATTGGCGCGACACGCCGACGTGGTCGTCGAAAACTTCCGCCCCGGCGTCTCCCAACGGCTGGGCATCGACTATGACACCCTCCGCGACGGCCATCCGGGGCTGGTCTACGCCTCACTGACCAGCTTTGGTCCCACCGGACCTTACGCTCACTACAAGGGTTACGACGCCGTGGTGGCGGCCAAGAGCGGGCGGATGATGATGTTCGCCAACCAGAACCCCAGGCCCGGCCCCAACTATGTGGTCACCCAGGGTGTCTGCCACGCCGCCGCCACGGCGCTGGTGCGAGGCATCACCACCGCGCTGTACCTGCGGGAGAAGACGGGCCGGGGCCAGCACGTCGAGACCAGCATGCTCCAGGCCGTGAGCACCTACGACCATGTTTCCTGGGTGCACGGCCAGATGGTGCAGAACCGCCCCGATGAATACCCGCCCGACCCGCTGGTGGGCACAGGGCGCGGCAACCCCACCGGCTACCTGCCCGTCCGCACCAGCGACGGCCAGTGGATGCAGCTGGGCAACGTGGTGGAGCGGTTGTTCCGATCCATGATGCACTCGCTGGACATGGACTTCATCTACGAGGACCCGCAACTCAAGAACGCTCCCTACCTTGACGCTGAGGCCGTCGCGGTACTGGAGCGGATCATGCTGGAGAAGGCTCAGCAGAAGACGCTGGACGAGTGGATGGCCCTGTTCCTGAGCAGGGAGGGCAACGCCGCCGCCGAGCCGTACCTGACCTCGGAGCAGGCTCTGGACCATCCCCAGATCGTGCACAACGGCAACGTGCGGGACGCGGACGTGCCGGGCATCGGCCCCACCCGGCAAGTCGGCCCTGTGGTGAACATGAGCGCCACGCCGGGCGGCCCCCAGGGCCCGGCCCCGGCGCTAGGACAGCACACCGCCGAGGTGCTGTCCACCTCGGGCAATGGCGTCAAAGCCCACGCCAACGGCGCTGGCGGCGCGATGCCTGCGCGCGCTCTGGAGGGAGTCACGCTCCTCGACCTGGGCACGGTGATCAACGGCCCCCTCGGCTGCGCGCTCGTCGCCGAGCTTGGCGCGCGCGTAATCCGCATCGAAGCCCCTGGCGGCGACTGGGGACGGAACGGCTTGCCCTTTTCGGCGCACCGCACCATGGCCGGATCGGAATGCATCTGCATCGACCTGAAGGCCACCGAAGGCCAAGAGATCATGGGCAAGCTGGCTGCGAAGGCCGACCTGCTGCTCCACAGCATGCGGCCCGGCGCACCGGAACGCACCGGCATCGGCTACGAGCAGCTGCGGGAGATCAACCCCAACCTGGTCTACCTCTACGCCGGCGGCTACGGCTCCACCGGCCCCTACTCGCACCGGCCGTCCATGGCCCCCATTGCCGGGGCCGTCTCCGGCGGCGGTGTTGCCCAGATGGGGCGGGACGCCTTTCCGCCACCTGAACAGCCCATGTCCCTCGACGAAATCGCTGCCGTGGCGAAGCAGCTCAAGCGCGCCAACGACGGCACCGCCGACCACAGTACCGCCATGGTCAACGCCGTGGGCCTGGTGCTGGGCCTCTACGCCCGCGAGCGCACTGGCCAGGCACAGTACGTCGAGTCCACCATGATCAACGCCAACGCCTACCTGAACATCGATGATTTCTACTGGCACGAGGACAAGCAGCCGCGACCGCTGCCGGACCCGGACGGCTACGGTCTGCACGCCCTGTACCGGCTCTACCGGGCCAGGACCGGCTGGGTGTTCCTGGCCTGCCTGTTCGACGACGAGTGGCAGGCCCTGTGCCGGGCCATCGGCCGGCCGGACCTGCTGGACGACCCCCGCTTTGCCACCGGGGAGGCACGGGAGGCGAATGACGACGTCCTCGCCGATGAGCTGGCGGACATATTCGCCACGGAGGAGCCGATGCACTGGGAGACGCTGCTCACTGCCGTGGACGTGGCATGCGTCAAGGCAGAGGACCGGGGGATGTACTACTTCTTCAACGATGACTCACACGTGCGCGAACTCGGTCTCCTGACCGGCGTGGAGGCGCCGCGATTCGGCGAGTTCTGGCGCTACTCCCCTGTGGTAAGCTTTTCCGAGACAGCGGGGCGCGCCGGTCCCGGCCCGCTCAAAGGCCAGCACACCCGCGCCATCCTCAGGGAGCTGGGGTATGCCGAGGACCAGATCCTCGACCTCAAGGAACGGAAAGTCGTGGACTGGGAGGAGGAGTAACAGCCAATGGTGCAGACCATCATCCCCGCCGATAGCAACGGCATCAGGGACAAGGCCGCCATCGTCGGCATCGGCGAGACCGAGTTCTCCTGGAACTCTGGCCGCAGCGAGCTGCAGCTGGCCTCCGAGGCCATCAAGGCCGCCTGCGATGACGCCGGAATCGCCCCGCAGGACATCGACGGCCTGGTCCGCTACGACATGGAGTCCAACCACGAGACCCTGCTGACCCAGTCGCTGGGCATCAAGAACCTGCGCCACTGGGAGTCCGTCTCCTACGGCGGGGGCGCGGGCAACGCCACCATCGGCCACGCCGCCGCCGCCATCGCCGCCGGGTACGCCAACTACGTCGTCTGCTTCCGCGCCGCCAACCTCCGCTCCGGCATGCGCCTGGGCCGCGCCAGGGGCCCCGAGCGGATCACCGGCGGCGCGCAGGGATTTGCCGCGCCGTGGGGCTGCATGGCGCCGGCACATCACTTCGGCATGTTCGTCCGCCGCTACATGCACAAGTACGGCGCCACCAGCCGCCACTTCGGATGGGTCGCCGTTACCCTGCGGGAGCACGCCTCCCGGAATCCACGGGCGCTGCGCCGGGACCCCATCACCATCGACGATCACCAGAACTCGCGGATGGTGGTGGACCCGCTGCACGTCCTCGATTTCTGCCAAGAAAACGACGGCGCTGCCGCCGTGGTCATGACCACTCCGGAGCGCGCCAGGGAACTGCGCCACTCCGGCACCCTGACCCTGGTAGAGGCAGCGGCGCAGGGGGCCGGTCCCCGCAACGACGGCATCATCTACCGCCCGGACCTGGCCGTGGCCGAGTCGGAACACACCGCCCGCGACCTGTGGGGCCGGTCTGGCCTGGAGGCTAGGGACATGGACGCGTTCATGTTCTACGATCACTTCACGCCCTTTTGCCTGATCAACCTGGAGACCTACGGATTCGTCCCACCGGGCGAGGCCAAGGATTTCGTCGAGGGCGGCCATAACATCCGGTTCGACGGGCAGCTCCCCACCAACACCCATGGCGGCAACCACTCGGAGGCATATATTCACGGCCTGACCCACGTCCAAGAGTGTGTCCGCCTCATCCGTGGCACGTCCACCTCCCAGCCGCCGCACAAGACCATCAACCGCGCGCTGACCTGCAGCAGCACGGCCCAGCTCAGCGGCGCCGTCATCATCCGCCGGGGATAGCCCTGAAGCACAAAGAGGAGCCAAGAGCAGCCATGACCCAGCAGCAGGAACAGGCCGCCAAGTCACGCCCCATGTCCGCGCCTTTGGAGGGCGTGCCCCTGCCTGACCTGGAGCGAATACCCGACTACGAGCGGGGCTTCTGGGAGGGCACCCGGAACGGCGAGCTGCGCATCCAGCAGTGCTCGGATTGCGGCCTGTTCCGCCACTTGCCCATGCCCATGTGCCCGCGGTGCTCCTCCCTCAACTACGCATGGACTAGAGCTAGCGGACGAGGATTCGTCTACTCGTTCGTCATCGTCCGTCACCCCGTACACCCGGCCATCGCCGAGAAGGAGCAGGTGCCATACAACGTCTGCATGATCGAGCTGGAGGAGCAGGAGGGCCTGCGATTGTGCAGCAACGTCCTGAACGTGGCCCCGGAGGACATCCACATCGACATGCCGGTGCAGGTGGCCCTCATCCCCGCCGTCGACGCCCCCGACGTCGTGCTGCCGGTGTTCCTGCCGGTAGGCCAGCCATAGCCTCCACCGCACTCGACAGACCGGGCGGCGTGCAAGGCAAGATAACACACGGATCAGAGGTATCGAGGGGTGGATACAGGGGACGGAGAACGCCAAGCGGCACTGGGGTGGTGAGCGGAACAGAAGTGGCGGAGGGAATGGGATTCGAACCCATGAACCCGTTTTTAGCAGGTTAAGCGCTTAGCAGGCGCCCGCACTAGGCCACTATGCGATCCCTCCGCGTTCACCCATGGTAGCAAATGGGCCAACTCCCGGCAAGACAGCGGCACAGGAGCGGCGGATCTTGAAACAACAATCGCGCGCGACACGCCGTCGGCCTGCCACCCGCGATCCGTTGACTACCGGGAACAGTCTCTAGCGGTTGCGCCGGTTCTGCCTACGGCGGCGGCGGGCGGCCCGCTGGGCGGCCAGCCTCTCCTTCTGGGCCTTGGACCGGAAGAAGCGCCGGTCTTTCAGTTCCCGCAGAATCCCGGAATGCTGCACCGATGCCCGGAACCTGTTCACCAGGCTCTCGGGTGATTCGCCCTCGCGGGGCGTAACGTAAGCCATGAAATACTCCCTGTTCGCTTTAATCCTGCCGATTATTGCCGGTAATTTACCACAGGGCCAATACTCCGGCAATGAGAACTCAAACGCCGCAGAGGCCAATTACGGCCCTTGATCGTCGAGGATGAGAGATCAGTAACGGGTGGAGCGGGCGATGGGATTCGAACCCACGACGTCTTGCTTGGGAAGCAAGCACTCTGCCACTGAGTTACGCCCGCTCGCAGTGTCAAACACAATACTTACTATATTACATCGGCCACGGAATGGCAAAGGCTCTCGTTGGCGCTACGAGGGTCCGCGTTAGTTCCCTCTCCCTCCTGGAGAGAGTTAGGGTGAGGACGTTCTATGACCGATGGCGGGCCGAATTTCACCCGCACCGCGACCCTCTTGCTCATATCCGAAAGAACAACAGAACCCCAGGACTCTCCCCTATTCCTCCAGCTCCGCCATCCGGTCGGCGTGCACTCCAGCCCAGTATTCCGCCCACTCCTCGCGGGTAGCCCGCTCCGTCTTGCCCGGCACATACGCCGGCGACACCAGCGGCAGTGCTCGCTCCACGTTCAGCAGCACATACGACCGGGCCGGCAACTGCACCTTGTGTACGCCCCGGGTACCCGTGTCGAAGGCGGTCCAGATTTCATCGAAAAGCGCGTCGCCCTTCTCAACGATGCTGACCGCGCCCTTGAACCGGTACCCCTTGCGCGAGTACACGTCCACCACGTTCAGCTCCAGCGCCGGGTTGGCGCGCAGGTTGGCCATGGTCGTCGGCGACGCCAGGTCCGCGAATACCAGGTGGTCATCGTCCCACACCGCCGTCGTTCCCTTGGGCGACAGGTTCGGCGTCCCATCCGGGCACACCGTGGCAATGAACCCGAACCGCTGCTGCCGAACAACCCGCTTCATATCGTCCGTAAGAATTCCCATATCTTGTCCTCGCTGGCTGCCTGATTTCCTTGAATTATCTATTTGCCCGGCCGATTGTGCATCCGTCTCAGAACCACACCGCCGCGCGCTCCGCGATCATGATGGCTGTGGCGTTGGTGTTGGCCCGCACTACGTTTGGCGCCACTGAAAGGTCCACCACCCGCAGGCCCTGGACGCCGCGCACCCGGCAGTACTGGTCCACCACGGCCATAGGGTCGCCGTCCGGCCCCATCCGCGCCGAGCCGCAGGTGTGGAACGTCGTGCCGATATTCTCGTGCAGCCAAGCGTCCAGCGCCTCGTCCGTCGCCAGGTCCGACTCCGTGATGGTGGCCAGGCCGCTGATCAGAGGCCGGAATGACTCGTGCTCCGCCAGCCCGGCGCAGAGCCGGATGGCGTCCCGGAGGCGGCGCCGGTCGAACTCGTCCTCGAGGTAGCGGTAGTCGATGTTCGGCCCCACCGACGGGTCAGTCGACGCCAGCGTCAGTTCTCCGGCGCTCTCGGCCAGCTCGAGGATCACGGTGAAATGCAGCGTCTTGCCGTTCCGGCTGCGGCTGGCGCCTGCAATGGGATCGCCCCCGCCCGTGCCGGAATACGACGTCATAGTGATCTGCATGTCGCTGCGCACGTCCGACCCCTCGGCGGTGTAGCGGAGGCCGGTCTGGATGCGGGGCACGTCCTCCGACAGCGCCACTCCCTCCCGGAGTTCCAGGTCCACCAGCACCATAGGGTGATCGCGCAGGTTCCGGCCCACCCCCGGCGAGTCCAGCACCACAGGGACGCCCATCTCTCGCAGGTGCTCCACCGGCCCAACCCCGGACAGCAACAGCAGCTGCGGCGACGCCAAGCCACCGGCGCACAGGACGATCTCCTCGCCCTCGACGGTGAACACCTCGCCGCCGCTCTCCACCTCAACGCCCACGGCGCGGGGAGCCTGCCCTGAGCCTGTCGATGGTTCGACAGGCTCACCATGAGGGTCGAACAGCACCCGCCGCGCCTGCACGCCGCCGCGTACCGTAAGGTTCAGGCGGTGCCGCGCCGGGTTCAGGTAAGACAGCGCCGCGCTCATTCGGATGTTGCCGGGGTTGTTCATCGGTACGGCCCCGGTGCCCGTGGTCTCCGGGTTGTTCATGTCCGGGTCGTAGGGGAATCCCGCGTCCAGCGTCGACTGGTGGAACGCCTCGTAGACCGGCAGCCACTCCTCCCTCGGCACCCGCCGCACCGGGACCGGTCCGTCCGTGCCGTGGAAATCGTCGCGAACGTCCATGTCGGTTTCGAGCTTGCGGAAGAACGGCAGCACGTTCACATAGCTCCACTCGGTGTTGCCCTGCTCGGCCCACGAGTCGTAGTCCTCGGGCAGGCCACGCAGGAACACCTGGCCGTTCACCGACCCCGACCCGCCGATTACCTTGCCGCGAGCAATGTTCATGGGCCGCGATTGCTGCGCGCTGCCCTGCGCCTGGTACGACCAGTTGAACGGCGAGTCGATTTCGGAGCCGCCGTTGTTGGAGCCGAATTTCAGCTCGTCGGGCAGGCGCTCGAAGTCCGGGTAGTCCGGCCCGGCCTCCAGCAGCAACACCGAGCGGTTGGGGTCCTCCGACAGCCGCGCCGCCAGCGTGCACCCCGCCGACCCGCCGCCAACGATGATCACGTCATATTTCATTTCCTGCTCCCCAAGCCGAGGACCGTCCCAATAGACCAATCCTCAAATGCTGCGCCCATATTATGAGCGCAGGACGATGTTGGCAAACCCTATGGCCTTTCGCAAAAGGGCACCGAAATCCGAGACTCGACGCGGCTGCTAGTCTCTTGGCTGCTAGTCTCTTATGGATCGCGTGAACAGCCGCGCAACACTGATGGAAAGGATCAAGGCAAAGAAGACACCGAAGAATGGCTGAATGGCTCCCACCCATTTCGCCCAGCCAACGGGAACCGGCGACCACCCGCCGTAGCCCAGAGCGGTGAAAGAGGTGAAGCAATAGTAGAGCGCCTCGTCCCAGGAGGCGCGCCCTTGCATCACTTGCGACGCGCCGGCACTCTCGATCTCGAACGTGCCGAGCTGCCAGTAGGCTGCCCATGTCCCCAGGAAGAGGACCGGGATGAACCACAGAATTCTGTAAGGATATTCCCCGAACCCCAGGGTGAGCCGCCAGACTTGGAACAGAACGCTCAGCGCGATCAGGTATGCAATTCTCGCGACGAGAATACAGACTCGGCGCATCCACCGGAATATATGCCCCAAGGCAAGAGTCTCTAGCGCCGAAAGATTTTCAAGGGTCTTGCCGCCTCGCGCCGCAGTTCCCCGAAATGGTCAACCAGCGATTTCAGTTTGGCCTTGCGCTGTGATTCTTTCATCCGGTAATAGAACTTTCCCGCCACGTCCCGGATACCTGCTACCTCATGCCAGGCCATCAGGTTCCGGTACAGTTCAATTGCCTCCTGATATTGGCCGTTTCTCTCCAGAATGCTGATGTAATGAGCATCCCAGATCGCCATTTCGAACTTAGTACCGTGGGAAAAGAAAATGCCGGAAAGGTTAGCATCACTGAGGTCGGTATACGTAAGATTGACGTCCAGTATGCGGGCCCGCTCGAGGTCTGCGTCGCTTAGATTGGCCCGACGCAAGTTCAATCCATCCATCTTGACCCACACAAGATTTGCGCCAGTCAAGTCGACATAGGACATATCGGCGGATATCATCTGGCCGCGAGTGAAGGTCGCGCCTCGCATACTGGCCCCGCGAAGGTCGGAGCCGGACAGGCTGGACAGATTCATGTCAGCACCATCCAGCACCGTGGGCTGCACTGATGCAATCCAGCGGGGCGTTTCGCCGGTGTACCAGCCATTGAGGGCCAGTTCATACGCCGGATCGGTGGCTGCAAGACTGACTCCGTCAACGTCCCTTAACATCGGCTTCCCGAGGGCTCCTTCCAGGTTGCAGTCTCGCATCACAGCATTGCTGAGATTCATCCCCCGGATGTCGATGCCGCGCATATCAGAACCGGACAGGTCAACCCCAGCGAGGTCATCCCTGCCCAGGCGCTCCATCAGCAGCAGCAGGTCGCTCCTTTCGATTGGACGGGTCTGCACCCCGTCGACGATGACCCCCAAATCGCGCAGGTGGCTGCGCGCCGGGTCGGGGATGCGACTAATTCTACTCTCAGAACTGTGAGTGTGAATTGGGGAATCGCTGCTCATAAGTCATCCTGCTACCAGCCTATCGCAAGAAGCATGCCAAGACCGCGGGAAGCGCCAGCGCAAAAATTGGATGCTGGCGCAGCACCGTGCGCTCCGTTCTCTCGTGCCGCCAGCCGCCGCCCCTACCCCTGGACGGCGGCTGCCTGCCCCAGCAGGCGCATGGTGCGGTCCACCGACGCCGCCGCGTCTGGGCCGGCGCTGATGGGCGACGCCAGCACCTCCGTTGCGCCCAGGTCGAACAGGCGCTGCACGCCCTCGGCGCATTGCTCCTCGTCGCCCCAGATCACTGCGCCGTCGATCATCCCGTCGCTCCAGGCGCCCTCCGTCGCCTCCGGGTAGCCCGCATCCACCAGCATCCGCTGGTAGAAGGGCAGCCGCGGGTTCATCACCTGCGCCCGCACCGCCGCACGCACCTCATCGGCGTTGTCGTGGACGCATACCGGCGCGTGGGCAATCAGCGGCGGCGTCTCCCGTCCGGCCTTTTGCGCTCCCGCCTGCATCGCTGGCAGGGCCACGTCCCGCAGGTAGTTGAACGGACAGATCCAGCTGATCGCGCCGTCCGACTCCGCGCCGCACAGCTCGAACGACCCCTTGCGCAGCGCGCTTCCCATGATCTCGATGTCCAGAGGCTCCGCGATGCCATCGTGGGCTGTGTAGTGCTCGCCGTCGAAATCCACCCGGCCCTCCTGCAGGATGGCCTTGAGTATCTGCAGGTACTCGCGCAGGTGGCCCAGCGGCGCGTGGAAATCGATGCCCATGGCCTCGATGGTCGGACGATGGCTCGGCCCGACCCCCAGCCGGAACCGTCCCGGCGCCAGCTGCGCCACGATCTGGGCCTGCTGCACCATCACCAGCGGGTGGCGGGGGTACGTCGGCACGATGGACGTACCCAGCTTGATGCGCTCGGTCAGCCCCGCCGACGCCGCAAAGGCCGTGATGCTGTCCGGGCGCGCCCCGCCGGTGGTCATCCACGCCGCGTGAATCCCCAGTTCCTCCGCCCGGAGGATCATCGCCTGTATCTCACGGATTGTCGGCCCGCCGACCGCAACTCCAACCAGCCTCTCAGCCATCGTTGCCCTCCTTAACTGTCGCCAGTCCTGCTAAAGCAGGAACCCATACATTCAGGTCACAGACAAAGAAAAACACGCCCCATCGGGCGTGTCAAGCAACCCTCACCACCGTTGTTGCAGCGCCTTGCTGAATGCAGGATGACTTGTGCAAGTGCGCCATCCTGGATAGCTGGCTGAATGAAAAACCTCGCGGAGTCTATATAATGGTGCTATAGGTCAAGATTCAGAGAGTTCGACAGGTCAGGAATTTATCAACCTGCTTCGCTCAATCGCAGCTTCAATCCGAGAAAACGTCAACTCGCTGGGAGGAGCTTTCTGCTGTCTCTTTGTGGCTGCTCTGATAGTCTCCTCGGTGGTTGCTTTCTGGTACGGAGACAATTGGGATTCGCGGGATCCGGTGGGGACGGTCTCTGACATCTCCGGCGCCTCATTTGCTTTTGCTATTGTAACCCTCAGTATTGGGAGAGTAACGATGTTTGCCACCCGTATTTTCAGGGACAAACGTAAGGAGGAGGGCCGCGAGGAGGGGCGCCAGGAAATGAAAGCCCTAGTGCTAAGAGCCATCCGGGAGATGCGGGAAGGAGAGACTGCGGAACAGGCTATCGAGCGCGTGCTCGCAGAGTCCCGGGAAAAAGCCAACTGATAGTCGTTCCCGAGGCTTGCTTCAGTCACCCAATCCCATCCTGTAAATCCTGTCCATCCATGTCAGTCAGGACTCCTCCTCGTCGTCGCCGACCTCGCCCAGGAAGACGCGGGTCAGGATGTCCGAGTCGCGGATGTCGTCCGGCGTTCCCTCGTAGACCACGCGGCCCTTGTCCAGCACGTAGCCCCGGTCTGCGATGCCCAGTACACCACGGATGTTGTGCTCCACCACCATGATCGTCGTCCCCAGCGTGTCGCTGATCTCCGACACCTTTTCGAACACTTCCTTCACGATGATTGGCGCCAGCCCCAGCGTCGGCTCGTCCAGCAGAAGGACGTCCGGGTTGGCCATCAGACCCCGGCCCAGCGCCAGCATCTGCTGCTGCCCGCCCGACATCTGGCTGCCCAGGTCCCGGCGCTTTTCGTACAGCACGGGGAACAGATCCATCACCGAGTCCAGCCGCCGCTGCTTTTCCGCCCGGTCGTTGAGGTGCAGACAGCCCATCTCCAGGTTCTCGGTGATGGTCAGGTGCGTGAACACCCGCCGCCCCTGCGGCACGAAGGAGATGCCCTCCCGCACGATCTCGTGGGTCGCGGCCGTCAGCGGTCTCTGCTGCCACCAGACGGTACCCTCCACCACCGGCGCGAGGCCCATGATCGCCTTCAGCACCGTCGACTTGCCTGCGCCGTTGGGTCCCATCACCGCCACCAGCTCGCCCGACGCGATGCCCAGCGAGACCTCGCTCAGCGCCGCCACCACACCGTAACGCACCGACACGTCCGTTAGTTCCAGCACGCTGTCCTCGGGAATGTAATGTCCGCTCTCGGTCGTCTCCATATCCTGCATCCCGCAGTCGCTATGCCAATGAGCAGCAATCTTGGGAACCCCAGGGCCTAACGATTATCAGGGTAGTTGTCTGAATCAGGATTTACAGGATTCGATGATTTACAGGAATGGGGTCAATCAGCGAAATCCCATAATCACACAAATCACCCCTGAGCTTGCCGAAGGGTCAGACAATCACTTTGTAATCACGCCCCCAGGTACGCCTCGATCACCTCCTGTCGGCCCAGCACCTCGTCGGCCTCGCCCTCTCCCAGCAGCCTGCCACTGTCAAGCACGATCAGGTGGTCCGACATCTCCCGCACGATGTCCATATTGTGCGACACGAAGATGATCTTGTACCCGTCCTCACGCATCTGCTTCAGGATCGAGAGCACCCGCTCCAGCATCCGGGGGAATAGCCCCGCGAACGGCTCGTCGAACAGGTAGGTCTGCACGTCCAGCGCCATGGCCCGCCCGATCTCCAGCAGCTTGCGCTGGCCGTAAGACAGGTTCATCGCCAGCTCGCCCCGCTTGTCCCACAGGCCCACGGTCTCCAGGATGCCCTGCGCCCTCTGCCGGTGCGCTGGCCGCACCCGCTCCAGCAGCGCCGGCAGCAGGCCCCGTGCTGTCAGCACTACCATTATGTTATCCCAGACCGTAATCTGCTCGAACAGCCGCACTTCCTGGAACGTCCGGGTCAGGCTGTGGTCCGGGTTCTCGTATGCCTTCACCACCCGCATGCCCACGCCGTCTATGATAACCATGCCCCCGTCCAGCGGGAGCACGCCGCTGAGCAGGTTCACCAGCGTCGACTTGCCCGACCCGTTGGGCCCGACGATGCTGGTCATCCCCTCCCTGGGAATGGTCAGTGAAAGCTCGTCAACGGCATGCACGCCAGCGAACAGCTTGGAAATCTCGACCGTCTCGATGGCCGGCACGCTTGTTCCCTCTCCTTCCGGGAGAGGGCTAGGGTGAGGGCGTCCTTCTGCGTCGCTCATAGCCTGAACCTCCCGACCAGTCCCTGCGGGCGGAACAGCATCAGCAGCACCAGCATCACTCCCAGCACAACCAGCCGCGCCTGCCCCACGTACTCCACCGGCAGGAAGGGGATGAAACGCATGCCCTCCTCCAGCAGCACGAAGGCCATTGCGCCCAGCAGCGATCCCCAGATGGTGGCCAGCCCGCCCAGGATCACGATGGCCACCAGCAGCATGGACTCAAGCAGGATGAACGAGTTGGGGTCTACGAAGGTGGTCCAGCTGGAAAACAGGCCCCCTGCCAGCCCGGCCATCATGGCCGATATGGTCCACACTGCCAGCTTGTAGTGCGTTGCCTGGTAGCCGAACACTTCTATGGCCTGCTCATCCTCCCGGATGGCCGTCAGCACCCTCCCGAACGAGGACGTAACGATGAACCACGAGATCCCCAGCACGATCACCAGGAAACCCATCACCAGCCCGAGGAACTCCAGTTCGCCGGTCAGAACATTCGACCCCACTACTGGCCGCGCGATCTCGTGGATCCCGAAGGCGCCCCGCGTAACGCTCCGCCAGTTCAGGAACACATTGAACGAGATGATGGTGAACCCAAAGGACACCAGCACGAAAATGTCGTCGCGGAACCGGTTGAACACCACGCCGACCACCAGCGCCACCAGCCCGGCCAGCACCACGCCCACCGGCAGCGCGGCGAAGAACGCCCAGCCGAAGGTGGGGATGGCCTCGGTCCGCAGCTGCTCGTAGGGCGCGTTCGACGTCAGGATGGCAACGGTGTAGGCCCCGATGCCGAAGAACCCGATGTGCCCCACCGAGAGCAGCCCGGTGAATCCCACCACCAAGTTCAGGCTGATGGCGAGTATGGCCCAGATGCCGAAAACGGTCGCAATGGTGATGGCAAACCCCGGGCCCTGCCACAGCATGAACCCAATGGCCCACGACAGGATCAGCAGGTTGGCCCACAGCTCTATGTTGCTCCGCACAAGCTGTAGCACCCCGCCGGCATCCCGGAGGCCACGGATCTTCCCAACTATGTCACTGCCGCCTAACTGCATACTGCCTTGACCGTGTGCCTACCGCCTCGGAATCAGCCCCCTCGGCCAGAACGACAGGAACAGTATCAGCAGCACGAAGGAGATGACGTCTTTCCATTCGCCCGCCAGGTCCCAGATGCCGAACTGCTCGATCATGCCCAGCGCGAATCCGCCGACGATGGCCCCATAGATGTTCCCCAGCCCGCCTACAACCGACGCGATCCAACCCTTCAGCAGCAGTAGAAGCCCCATGCGCGGCTGTATCGCCGTGTCGTGCCCGCTCAGAATTCCCGCCATGGCGGCGAACATCGCCCCAATGAAGAACACCGCCGCGATGATCACGGTGGTGTTGATGCCCACCACCTTCGATACCTCTTCATCGTCGCCGATGGCCCGCATGGCCTTGCCGAACGTCGTCATCCGCAGCAACAGCAGCAGCCCCACGAACCCGGCCACGGCAACGCCGATGGTGAATACGTTGAATCCCTTGATGTTGGCCCCGGCCACAGTCCACGGCGCGCTTCCGAACACGTCCGGCAATGGCCGTGGCGCGCTCTGGAACACGATGGTCGTTGCCGCCGTGATCGCCAGCAGTATTCCCAGCGAGGCCACCAGCATGATCAGTGGCGACCGCGACCGCTGCCGCATGTATACGTACAGCCCCCGGTACAGGGCAAGGCCCACGATCCCGGCCAGCAGGCAGGACACCGCCCAACTCAGGTACAGCTTGGACCCGGGCTCTCCCGTGACCAGCAGAGCGCTCCATGCGCCCAGGGCGGCGGCAACCAGCAGGGCAAAGGGCAGGAAGGCCGAGGCGCCGCTATTGGGCGCCACCTTCCGGTATCCCTGACGCAGGGCCAGGAACACCACGGCGGCGACCGCCGCGCCCACGGCTGGCGCGAACAGGATGTTCAGGTTGCCCGGAAACGTGAGCACGAAACCCATGTACGCGCCCGCGCCTCCGGCAACGAGGCCCATTCCCGCCAACGGCACTGCCCGTCCGAACCGCGCTCTCAGGCGCGAGTAGAAGGCAGTATGCAGCACCCACGCCACCACGCCCGCAGTCACCACCGCAAATCCTACGTTGACCGCGTGCTCGTTGACCTCGTACCGCCCGCCCAGGGTCTCCGACGATCTCAGGTAAAAGACGCTGTACGCCCCAATGGCCGCCGCAGCGCCGTAATAGAGATCGAAGAACCAGACCGTGCTGTACACCAGCGTGAACCCCATGGCCAGCAGCGCATAGACTGCGCCCACGGACAGCCCGTTGAAGGCGAATTGCACCGCCTGCGTCGGCGACTCGCTGATCTTCCAGCCCAGGTAGGCGACCGCGACCAGGGTGAGCACAATGGCGAGGAGCCGCGCGGGGGTGATGTTGAGGTGTGTCGTGAGGCGGTTTTCGCCGACGGATTGGCCCAGCAAAACGTCACTCGCGGAACGAAATCAGGTGATGAGGCGTTAAGATGATACCACAGGCCCCGCTTTCCAAACTCTGAACCTCTGATCCGTTTAGTTAGAGGGTGTGCGGCTAGTCCCCTGTCCCTCTGGGAGAGGGTTAGGGTGAGGGCGTCCCTCCGTATTTTCAGGAGTGGATGGATGCGGCCCGCAGCCTGTTCCTCGTAAATAGAATGGGTTTATTGAACACCCTCTTAACAAAACCGTTGGCCCTGAGCCTGTCGAAGGGCCGACCGTTAATGGATTAATAAGCTCACCACTAACGGGTTGGAAGGCCCTCGGGATAGAATCACAACACCCGGATTTCAAGGTAAAGGGGCCGGTCTGAATAACTTTGACCGGCCCCAATTTCTGGCAATCGGACTGCGAGGCTTACGGCGTTGGCGCCGGGCCCAGCCTCCTCTTGCCCAGGTTGGCCTCCGTGCGCTCGGAAACGGGCAGCACTTCCACCACCACGTTGGATAGGCCCGCAACGTCGCCGTTGGCGTCGAAGCTGTAGTTGTCGCCGATGGCGCCGCTGAAGGTCAGGCCGTTCAGGCAAGCCTGGAAGCCATCGGCATCCTGGTCATCTCCGGTCTGCCTCAGGCACTCGGCGGCGATGTACACGTCGTCGTAGGCCGATCCCATAAACCACGGCAGCGGAGCTACGTGACCGAACCGCGCCTCAAAATTGGCCAGGAAGCTCTCCCCCGCAGTCGTTGCGAGGTCTTCATCCGGCACCACGGCCTTCATGCCCGTGGCGGCATTCCCAGCGATGGCCAGGGCGTCCGGCTGCGTCGGCACGACCTCCGAGTAGATCTGGCCGGCGAACCCCAGCTCACGTGCCTGTTTCACTATGGTGCCGCCGGATACCTCACCCTGAGCCGTCAGCAGTATGGCGTCCGGTTCTTCGTTGATCAGCTTGGTGACCTGGCTGCGGAAATCGATGGTATCCGTTGCATACGCCTCCGCC
Source organism: Dehalococcoidia bacterium (assembly GCA_965203005.1). Classification (GTDB taxonomy): domain Bacteria; phylum Chloroflexota; class Dehalococcoidia; order Lucifugimonadales; family UBA3495; genus VXOI01. The sequence continues at coordinate 4,358,421 of CBDBBS010000002.1, read as the reverse complement.
GCCACTACCTCGCCGCCCAGTTCCTCGAACCGGGCCACGGAGGTCCGTCGAGCGCCTTCGGCGTAGTCCGTCGATTCGGTTATCGTGGCCACCCTGCGGACTCCGTCCACCCACATGGTGTTGCCAATGTCGATGCCCAACTGCAGGTCGTTGATCGCGGTGCGGAAGATGTAGTCACCCGCGTTGGCTATGTCCGGGCTGGTGGCCGAGGCCGAGAGCAGGATCACTCCCTCCTGCTCCGCCAGAGGAGCCGCCCCCAGCATGGCGCCGCTGCAGGTGGTACCGAGGATGATCTTCACGCCGTCCACATCGGTCAGCTTGTTGTATGCCGTAATTGCGTCTGCTGCGGCGCACTTGGAGTCCTCGAACACGATCTCCAGCATCCGACCGTTAATGCCACCGGCAGCATTGATCTCCTCCACTGCCAGCAGCTTGGCCTGCTGGATCGGGTTGCCGTAGGACTCACCCACGCCCGTGAGTGCGTCCATGGCGCCGATGACAAATGGCTCCCCAGCCGCTGCCGCCAACGCGGCCTCTCCGCTGAGGGCCGGACCCAGGACCCGGTAGCCCTGGTTTTCCTCGGTGCGCTCGCCGATGGGCAGGACCTCGATGACCAGGTTCGACAGTCCGACAACCTCGCCCATTTCGTCGAAGCTGTAGTTGTCCCCGATGGCCCCGCTCCAGGTGATGTTGTACAAGCAGTCGCGGAATCCGTCCGCATCCTGGTCGTCATTGGTCTGCCTGAGGCACTCGGCGGCGATATAGACGTCGTCGTAGGCCGAGCCGAGATACCAGGGCAAAGTCAGGTAGTCGTAGCGCTCACGGAAGTTGGCCAGTACCTCTTGCCCCTTTGCGTTGGCCGGATCGATGTCGGCAATGATGGCCTTTAGCCCGGTGGCCGCGTCGCCGGCTATTTCCAGGGCCGTGGTGCCCACGGGCACAATCTCGGAGTAAATCGGTCCATCGTAACCCAACTCATCGAGTTGCTTGATAATGGTGCCGCCCGTGAACTCGGACTGGGAGGCGATGTGTATCGCGTCGGGATTTGCGCCCAGCAGCTTGGTGAGCTGCGTCCTGAAATCGGTTATGTCCGATGCGTAGCGCTCCTCCCCGACCACGGTCCCGCCCAGGGTCTGGAATTGGGCCACGGTGGTGCGGCGCACCCCCTCGGCATAGTCCGTCGCTTCGGTGATGGTCGCCACGGTGCGGGCGCCGTCCGCCCACATGACGTTGCCGGTGTCAATACCCAGTTGCTGGTCGCTCATCGCCGTTCGGAAAATGTAGTCGCCAGCGTTGGCGATGTCGGGGTTGGTCGCCAGGCCGGAGAACAGCACTACACCGTCGGCCTCTGCCAGCGGCGCCGCTCCCAACATGGCTCCGCTGCAGGACGTTCCGAGGATGATTTTCACGCCGTCCACGTCGGTCAACTTGTTGTATGCCGTGATGGCGTCCTGGGCGGCGCACTTGGAATCTTCAACTACGAGCTCCAGTGCCCTACCGTTGATGCCGCCGGCAGCGTTGATCTCATCAACGGCCATCTGCTTGGCCTGCACGGCGACATTGCCGTAGGTCTCACCCGGTCCAGTGATGGACTCCATCACGCCAATGATGAACGGGTTTTCAGGGCTCGCCGGAACCGGCGTGTCAGTGGGTATGGCGGCTCTGACGATCTCGGCGATCTCCTGTTCCGTCAGGGGATCGGGCGAATCGGCGATCGCCTGGGCTACGGCTTCGGCGACCATGCTTCGTATCTCGGGCTCCGAAATCTGCTCCGGAGCGTCCGCCATCGCAGCGGACACCGCGCTCTCGACGATTTGTTCGACATCGGCTTGGGTCATTCCTTCCGGTATTTGTATCCCGGCCACAGCGTCGGTGATTGACTGGCGCAGGTCCGAGGTTATGGCTCCTACGTCCACTGGTGTGGGTGTCGGGACCAGCGTGGGCGCCGCTGCTTCCGGTGTTTCCTCGTCGTCCCCGCCACAGGCCACTGCCAGCAGCAGAGCCGGCACGATGAGCAGGCACGTTAAGAGAATCAGTCTCCAGGATGTTTGCGCCACGGTTCACCCCCCTTATCAACTAACGATTTCAAATCACTCCATTTACTAAAGCAGTCACTGTACCCTATGTCAACAAATACGTACCATAATGCAACGCATTTCGAGACAGTCTTCAGTCGGCGGCCCCGGAGAGGATGCAGGCCCCCTCAATCCGCTATACTTCTGCCCAGCCAACCGAGACGGGAGCGCGTTGCACATGCCGGATCAGGAACTCAGGCCCGTAACAGACAGTGAGTTTCTCCAGTGGTTGAGGGCTGAATCCCGAGCCCACAGCAATCGCCTGGACCATGATCCGGAAGACCTGCGCCCGCATTTCGACCTGTCCCGTTCCCTTGCCGTGATCGAGGGCAGCAACATCGTCGGCGGCTGCCAGTGCCACCAGCTCGAAATGTCCATTCCCGGCGGCGCCTCGGCCGTTGGCGGCGTCTCAAACGTTGCGGTGCAGCCTACCCACACCCGCCAGGGCATCATGTCCCGCATGATGCTGCGCCAGTTCAATGACATGCACGAGTGGGGAGAGCCATTGGCTGCCTTGTTCGCCTCCGAGAGCGCCATCTACGGCAGGTTCGGGTACGGTGTCGGCACTCAGCACGAATTCTGGAAGATCGACCGCCACCACAATGCCTACGCCCGCAAGTACGAAACGCCGGGTCGAATCAGATTCGTGGAGCCGGACGAGATCGCCCGCGAGCTGCCCGGCGTTTATGATCGCGCCACCGCTGGCCGCCCCGGCGTGTTTCCCAAACCGCCGCACAAGTGGGAGGAGGAGTCCCGGGCCCCCGACGCTCACGACCCCCAGCCCCGTGTCAGGGGCCGGGGGCGCGGCGGCCTGTTCTACGCCGCGTATGAGCAGGACGGCAGACTGGATGGCTACGCGTCCTACCGCTCCAACCGGCCCACCATCACCGTCAACGAGCTGATGGCTGTAACGCGGGAGGCGGCCACCGCCCTGTGGAGGTTCTGCTTCGACATCGACCTGATGGGAGAGACCGAGGCGATCAAGCGGCCGCTCGACGACCCTCTGCCCTGGATGCTCGCCGACCCTCGCCGCCTGCAGCGCACCGTCCGCGACGGCGTCTGGATACGCATCGTGGACGCCGCCGCCGCCCTGGAGCAGCGCAGCTACGCCGAGCCGGGGCGGCTGGCGCTCCGGGTCAGGGACGGGCATTGCCCGTGGAACGAGAATTGCTTCGCGCTCGACGGCTCACCGGAGGGCGCCACCGCCCGAACGACCAGCGAGTCTCCCGACCTGACGGTCCATGCCTCCGCCCTCGCCTCCGCTTACCTTGGCACCGTGAGCTTCAGCACCCTGTCCGGCGCCGGGCTCGTCGATGAGCATACATCAGGCGCCCTAGACCGCGCCGACCGCATGTTCGCCGTCCCCCTGCAGCCCTGGACGCCGTTCAGCTTCTAGCCGCGGCCGGTCCGTACTCCAGTAGGGTGTGTAAAGTACTTACTTCGTTGGCTCCCACTCAACGATGCAGGGGCGGATGGGCAATGAGCCCTTGATCCGCCAGGCGCCGTCCATCTCCTCCAGGCTGTCCTCCAGCGCCCGCTCCAGCCGCGCCTCCTCAGCGGTGTCCGGCTTCACGTAGAGCCGCTGTGTCAACGACTCCCGTGCGTCCTCGAAGCTGTCAAAGCTCTGCACGGGCCGAGGCTCCAGCTCAGTGACCCGGGCTCGGATACCCAGTTCCTCCAGCACCGGCAGCAACTCAGGCAGGGAGGGCAGCCGCAAGCGCTCCTCTCGGTGCACCTGCTCCCACAGTCCGCCCATTGCGGCCTGGGGCGGCGACTGGAAAGCAACGGTCATTACCAGCCGCCGGGCATGGGCATCCTTCTTGCGCAGGAACGGCTCGATCTCCTGGACCACGTAGACCACGTGGCTGCTCAGAACCACGTCGGCGGTCTCCACCGAGGCGTCCTCCCAGCTCGCCTGGGTCACCGACACGTTCTCTATCCCGGACTCCTCGGCGGTCTCCCGCAGCACGTCACACATGCTGGGCGAAGGCTCAACGGCGTATACCCAGTTGCAGGTCAACGCCAGCGGCAGCGCCAGCCGTCCTCCCCCAGCGCCAACGTCGATCAGTGACTCGCCCGGCTGGACCCGCGCCCGCAGTTCGTCCACCATCTCGTCGCCGGTGCGGTGCGGGTCGTCCTTGAAGTTCCGGGCCAGCTGCGTCCAGTGGTCAGTGGGGCGCGGCCCGCGAATCCGGTCCGTCTGCGCGTGCTCCCGGAGAATCATCTGCCGCCAGTGGTCAACAGCGCTCATGCAGCCCTCTCAGTAAAGTATCTCAAAAGTCCCCTCTCCCTCCGGGGGAGGGCTGAGGCGGGGGCGGGGGCGTCCCCTTATCCTTACAGCTATGATGTGTGCCCAGGGTCTTTTGATTATTTGTCCGAATCAGGATTTACAAGATGAAAGGATGTACAGGATTAAAGTTGCGTCAGGGAATGACATCAATATTCTGATAATCCTCTAATCCCGTAAATCCTGATTCAGACAACAACCGCGTAATTCCTGTCAGGATTCTAACGATACCTGTTGCCGGCCGACCGCCACCGCATCCTTGCCCCTACGTTCTCAAATCCCGCCCGCTGGTAGAACTCGATCTGGCGGTCTCCACGCCGGGGCGTACCCAGCTCCACCACCTCGCAGCCGTTGGCATCGGCGTGCTCCAGGGCGAACTCGATAACCGCCTGGCCCACGCCGGAACTCCGGGATTCGGGCTCCACGAACATCTCCTGCAGAATGCAGTACCGCCCGGCCGTCCGCAGGGACGTGACATAGGACGCCGTACAGGCGGCCCGCGCCACTCCTTCCACCTCTGCGATTACGATGAATCCTGAGCCACCCGAAACCAGGAAGTTGTAAACGCCATGCAGTTCGCGGGCCGGGGCCGGACTGCCGCCCAACTCGATCAGGAGGCCCCGCACCAGCGTGATCACGTCATCCCGGTCATCAACAGTCGCTAGCCTTACGTTCAACACAGCGATGCTCCCTGGCACTCTCAGCGTAGAGGCGAATGATTGCGCATTATATCCTCTCCAAGGCCCTTTCCGGTCAGGCGGGTGCGGGATATGCCATACTGTCGGCATGGCCGCAATTTCCGTCCTGATACTCCTGCTGACCGCACTCATAGCCGGGTGCGCCACCGCAGCGCCAGCGCAGACCCCTGTGGAACCCTCTGCAGCAGAAGGACCCGGCGCTCCAGGTCTTGAGTCGCTCAACCTGGAGCGGGTCCTTGCCGCCCACTTTGCCCAGGCACCCACCAACATGGTCTTTGGGACAAACGGAGAATTCCTCGTGTCCGAGCAGGCCGGACGAGTCTGGTACTTCCGGCAAGAGCATTTGACCGCCCAAGACATCTTCGCCCACGAGCTCATCGACCTGCGCGGTCAAATCAGCAGTCGCGGCTCCGAGGAGGGGCTGCTGGGTCTGGCCCTTGACCCCAATGACGGCCGCCACCTGTACGTCTACTATTCCGCGTCCAACCCTCGACGCTCGGTGGTCTCCCGCTTCGACTACCACCCGCTCAACCAAGAGATCGACCGTGATTCCGAGCTAATCATTCTCAAAATCGAGCAGCCCTATCCCAACCACAACGGGGGGCAGATCGCCTTCGGCCCCGACGGCTACCTCTACATCGGCCTCGGCGACGGCGGAGCCGCTGGAGACCCCCTCGGCAGCGGGCAGGACACCTCTACCCTTCTCGGCTCCATCCTGCGCATCGACGTGTCCAACGCAACGGCAGGGCAGCCCTACGCCATTCCGCCCGGCAACCCCTTCGCCGAAGGTGGCGGACGCCCCGAGATCTGGGCCTACGGACTACGCAACCCCTGGCGTTTTTCATTCGACCGCGAGACCGGGGAGCTATGGACCGGCGACGTAGGCCAGAACGAGTGGGAGGAAATCGACATCGTCGTGCGCGGCGGCAACTACGGTTGGAACATCCTCGAGGGCAACCACTGCTTCCGCCCCCGCGACAACTGCGACCGGGAGGGTGTCATCCCCCCAGTCTGGGAGTACTCACTCGACGGCGCCCCCTGTTCCGTCATCGGCGGCTACGTCTATCGCGGCGAGGCCATCCCCTGGCTGCGCGGCGCCTACGTCTACGGCGACTTCTGCTCCGGCAAGGTCTACGGCCTCCGCTACGAGAACGGCCAAGTCACCGAGCACAAAGAGCTGGCCGACACTGGCCACCGCATCACATCCTTCGCCCAAGACAACGCCGGGGAGCTGTACCTGCTGTCCCAGAGCGCGGGCATCTACCGGCTGGTGGAGTAAAGGCTTGCGAGTGAGTTTTCTACGGGGTATCCGGCAGGGCGGAGCGACCTGAACCCATATCTTTAGGCGATTGTATGTGGGAGAAGTTCATGCATCAGGATCGAACTGCCAGAATGCCACCCCAGAATCGCCCTCGGTCGCTTCCTCGCTTTCTCCAATGACAACCGGAATGGTAGTAACTCCTGTAGCCTTTTCCAGCAGCCCGGCCCTGCGCTGCGCCCTGACCCGGTCCCTGTCCTGCACCGTGATCGATATCTCGGCCAGCACGTATCGCTGTGCTCCGTCCTGATCCGTAGCGCTGACAATCACATCTGCCAAGGCCAGATCATCGGATTCACCCCAGGTGATCTTCCCGATTTCGGCGCCTCGGTCGACCTCAGGCATCGGAGGAGTCGCATTTGTTCCGTGACCTATCATCACCACGGTCGGATTGACCAAGCCCAGATTCCTCCTCACCAACCGGTCGGCGATTCGGGATGTCCTTTCCCTATAAATCCCATTCACCAGACGTCCCAAGTCCCGCTCCATGGCGTCCAGAATGTCCTGAAAGCTGTTGATCGGGTGGTCATGCTCGCTCCATGACCACTATTTTACATTGGCTTTCCCTCATTCGCTCAGAGTATCCCTATGCAGATCTCCCCTGAGCGCCCCGATCAAAAGCAAAGGGGCGCGCAACCGCACGCCCCTTTCTATTAAAGCGCCCAGTCCGCTCGTGGTTCGACAGGCTCACCATGAACGGACTTGTTAGGTCGAATTCTTACGCTTGACCGCTCAGTCTTGAAGTTCCTCAGCCCGCCAGATGCTTCCCATAGAACTCCAGCACCCGGTGCCACATGTCCTGCGCTGGGGCGGCGCGGTAGCTGGGGCGGTAGTCCGCGAAGAACGCATGCCCCGCGTTGTCGTACATCACCCACTCGTAGGTCTTGCCGTGCTTATCCAGCTCCGCCTTTAGCCGCTCCGCCTGCTCCGGCGTCGGGTTCTGGTCCTCGATGCCGAACAGCGCCAGCAGCGGGCACGACAGGTCGGCCACCATGTCGATGGGGTTCTTCGGCCTGAGCTCCGTGATGTCCTGGTCGGCGATGTGCCCGCCCGCCGAATCCACCGCCGCGTCAATGTTGCTGCTCTGGCAGGCCATCATCAGCGTGTAGCGCCCGCCCGAGCAGAACCCGATGATGCCCACCTTGCCGTTGCTGTGGGCCTGCGACTTCAGGTACAGCGCCGCCCCTTCCAGGTCGTCCATCGCCCGGGAGTCGGGACTGGCGAATAAGGTGGCCAGCACGTTCTCCGGCTCCGGCGTCCCCTCCCGCGTGTACAGGTCCGGCGCGATGGCCAGGAACCCACGGCCCGCGAACCGCACCGCGATGTCCTTGTGGTGGTCCATCAGGCCCATGCCCTCCATGGTCACTATCACTGCGGGGTAGTTGCCCGGCTCCGCCGGACGGCTGTACAGCGCGTCGATCATCGTCCCGTCGCGGCTGGCATACTGGATCATTCCCGTCTCAAGCTGCTGACCTGCTAGTACCATCGTTCTACCTCCGGCAATCTCTGAATCCCAGTTCCAGCCGGATTGTAACACTGGAGATTACCCAAAACCGCCTGAGTAGAATGGGCAGGACTCAAACCCCGCACATCAAGCAATCGCACGAATCACAGTTCAGACTACCGCGTGCTCTCCACCCGCACCGTCACGATGTCCACGCCGTGGTACTTCTGGTGGCTTACCGACGACGCGTAGTACAGCAGCAGCCGGAACGATACCTCGCGCTCGTCCGGCACCGGAGGAAGGTCGCTCAGGTTCGCCAGGTGGTCCTCCACGTTCTCTCCCTCTAGCGAGGTCACGAACTCCAGCTCCGCCGCATGGTCCTCGGGACGCGCCGACACTGTGAGACGCAGCGGCGTCTCCTCGTCGCTATGTTCCTGCAGCAGCACCGCCAGCGTCTCCTCTCCCGCCGAGGCCAGCCGTTCCGTTGAGGCCTCGTTCCAGCCCGCCCGGCTGGCGAACTGCCTCAGGAAGGCATCGATCTCGCCCAGCGACTCGTTCGCCAGCGGCAAGCGCAACCGCCTCTGCCGTCGGCTAGCCAGGTTCAGGAACAGCGTCAGCAGCACCGCCGTGATCGCCCCTGCCGTCATCCCGTTGCCCAGCAGCACGGCGAGGAAGCCGCTGCCCAGCTGGTCCGCGAATATCCAGCCGTTCTGGAAGCCCACGCCCACCCAGAACGTCAGCCCGCAGATGGTCGCCTTCCGGTGGTCCATCCCGTCGGCGATGACGATCCGCATGCCCTGCACGAACAGGATGCCGAGGAACACCGTCGCATGCGCCGCGATGACCGGCCCCGGTATGGCGATCAGCAGGGCCGCCACCTTGGGGAAGAAGGCCAGCACCATCAGCGTCACGCCGATGACCACTCCGACCCGCCGCGCCGCGACCCCCGTCACCTCGGTGATCGAGATGCTGCTGGAGTAGGTCGTGTTCGGCAGCGTGCCCGCGATCCCCGACAGGAAGTTGCCCAGCCCGTCCGCGTTCAGGCAGCCCTGCACCACCCGGAAATCCGTGGCCTGCGGCCTCCGCCGCGACACCCGCTGGATCGCCACGCCGTCGCCAACGGTCTCGATGGCCCCCACGATGGTCACTGCCACGAACGCCGGCAGCAGCGCCCAGAACGCGTGTCCCGGAGTGAAGTCCAGCCCCGGCCACGACGCCCCGGGCAGTCCGATCCACGGCGCGTCGATGATGGGCTGCGCGTCGTAGATGCCGAATGGCGCGCAGATCACGCACCCCACGACAATCGCGGCAATGGGCGCCCACAGCCGCATCGCCGGCGAGCCCTTCAGGATCACCACCGACAGCACCAACAGCGAAATCACTGCCACCATCGGGGCAGCGTACGCGGGCGTGTCGTCCGGCACAGCATTCAGCATCGGGAAAATGGCTGGCATCACTGTCGCCGTGATCAGCATGATGACCGACCCGGCCACCACCGGCGTGAAGATTTTTCGCAGCAGCGACAGCTTGGCCGCCAGCAGGAACTGGAACAGCGACGACACGATGATCAGGCTGGCCATGGTCGCCGGTCCCGCCTCCCGCAGCGCCGCGATGCACACGGCGAAGAACGCCCCCGACGTGCCCATGATGAGGATGTGCCCCGACCCGATGCGCCCGAACCGCACCGCCTGCACCAGCGTGGTGAAGCCGCTCACCAGCAGCACGGCGAACGCCGCCCAGGCCAGGTAGCTGTCGGACCCTCCGCCGGCCCGCACCACGATCACCACCCCGATCACGACGGCAGGCAGGGTGATCACCCCTGCCTGCACGCCCAGCCCGACGAATATCGGACGCGGCGGTACCTCCTCCGGCTCATACCTTACGTTGTGATTGACTTCAGCCGCTGCCACCAGCCACCTCTGACAAGATAAACTCCCAGACAGCAGCCTGGGAGCAGGAATCGCAGCCATTCAATTCCCCAGCCGCCACCACCCGCCATTTTACGCCCTGACAGTGGCGCAGGGCTACAAACTGTAACCCAGGATTACGCCCATGTAATCCCCTCCCCCTCAGGGGGAGGGCCAGGGAGGGGGTGAAACCCAGCACATCCGCGCCCCGGTAATCCTCCGTGCTCTCTGTGTCCTCTGCGTTGAAAAACCCCCTTGAGCATCAGCCCCGCCTGCTATACCATCCCAGCACTCACCTGCGCGCGATGCGCCAGGACCCACAGGAGCCACCATGCCCGACGTCAAGCCCGTCCCCGACGGCTACACTGCCATAACGCCCTACCTCGTCGTCGAAGGCGCCGCCGGATTCATAGACTTCCTCGTCAATGCATTTGGAGCCGTCGAGCGTTTCCGCATGCCCATGCCCGAGGGAGGCATCGGCCACGCCGAGGTCGAGATCGGCGGCGCAGTCCTGATGCTCGCCGACGCCCTGCCGCCCGAGTACCCGCCCACCAGCACCCTGATCCACCTCTACGTCGCCGACTGCGACGCCGTCTACGCCCAGGCCCTGGCCGCTGGCGCAGCCTCCGTCGCCGGGCCCGCCGACCAGTTCTACGGCGACCGCCTCGCCCGCGTCACCGACCCCAACGGCAACCACTGGTCCATCTCCACCCACATCGAGGACCTAACCCCCGACCAGGTAGCCGAGCGGCTGGCGGAGCTGGGGGAGGAGTAAGGTTGCATGCTACTTCATTTCAGGTAAGGTGATTCTGGCCCGCACATACACGACCATCTTCGGGCAAGGACCAAAATTAAGCGACAATGCTCCTATCGGCAACGAATTTTCCTTCGTGATTACAACAACTCTAGCCTGATAGCATGCAATCCTCTAACCTGATTAATGACGCTGAATTGCACCCGCTGTCCCACTCGTAACAGAGTCCATTCTGCAGGAGATTTAAGAGAGGTTGCGCGCATATGGACTGAGTTCAACTCATTGCATTCAATGAATCCGTATGATCCCATAAGCGAAGCGACGCGTCCTTCGAATCTACTGCTGTAGTCTGCGCCTAGAGCCCTCCTAGCGCATCTCGGCATGACGTCGGCTAGGTGTACATGCAATGTGAACTGCTCTACCGCACGCGCTAGATTGCATCCACCAACGAACTCATCGAGTGAATCCCAATCTTGGGCTATTTTTGAGAGTGATCGCCCAGGCTCCAAGAATACTGTAGAGTCGTCGATTTTTTCTGCCAGCAACCTAATAGCGACAGTAACTAACTTGTCATCCCAACCACAGTCAGCCGCAGTTTCCTCTACAACCTGAATACCTGTTATCAAAGCCTTCGTCGCGTCTTCCTCTTTTCCTTGAACTTTTAGCTGCTCGACGAATCTCCTGAGTGATTCGGCATACTGTGTTCCTTGTAGTTTTCTATCGTATTGTGACTGATTTAACTCCTTGCTCGACCACACAAATTCGTGCTCGTCAATAGATTCAGCCAGACGGCCCAACCGAGTAAGTGCTAGAGCCTTAAGACTCCTTAGGACTGTCTCAACGCCAGTTCCCAAGGAAATAGCCGCCTCCACCTGTTCATAAGCCCTCTCGTGTTCTTCGATGCCCATCAAGAACACAGCATAGTCCCGCCGGTTAATATCGCTAGCGCCGTATCTCAGAGAATCCTCGAATGCATTTTCTACCTCATAAATCGGACGTTGCTGTGATCTGAGCACATGAGCCCGAACGCGATGAACTTCCGACCAATCTGGAGTGAGTTCCAGCGCCCTAGCCAATGACTGTTCGGCTGCCTCTATATTTCCTAAAGAAACATACCTTAGTGCGTCACGTAAGGAAGGTGCAGCGATCCTATGGTCAATGGTCTCGACCAAGACATAGGATTTCGAATATCTGTAGGCATTCTGAGCCGAGGCGCTTCGGTCCTGTTCAACTTGCCACCTCCTCAAGTTTTCTCTTGTCTGCCTAACAATGCAATCGGATGGAGGATGACTTCTTGCCAAATAATCCAAGACTAGACCGCTTATCTGATATAGCGTCGAATTGTCCTCTTGATGCAAGGTTTCTATTACGTTCGATTGCCGCAGTTCGAGCAATGCTGAATCAAATGTGACTCTATCAACGCCGACAAGTTCGCGAATCTGCGCTTGACTCAATGATCTGCGGCCAGCTAATAGAGTGCTTACTATACTTTTCGCAGTCGATGTGAGACCGCTGTATACATTGGCAATACAAAAGTTTAGGGCACCTTCAAATTCTTCGTGGGCTAAGACTTCATCTGGAGAGCTTCCTTTGCCAACTGCCTGTACGAACCATTTAATAAGCAATGGGTTATGGTGCAAGCGACGACAAAAACGCCTCAACTGCCGCTCACTCAATTGTCTGATCGCTTGATAACCATATGCTGAGCCTAGAACTCTCATTAGTGTTTCAGAATCTTTGTCTGAGAAATCAGGCATGTCATAGCGAATTTCCAACTCACCCAAACCTATTCGGGACGTCATCAAGAGTTTAGAGCCTTGCGGTATCCCCATAGCTAGATCTCTAAGTTCAGTTCCAAGTGTTTCCAAATTGTCAATAATCAATAGTGTATTGTGCCGTGCTAAATGTTCGATAATTGGTTCCCAACTAATGTTTGGATCTGTTTCGACCGTTATTCCTACTGACCCGGTGAGCTCATCTAGCAAACGACTTCTAGAATCTACTGCGTCCGCAATCGTGCGGATTCCATCAGTCGTCAGGAATTGCGTCTTCAGTGAAACCCAAATGACATTGTCAAACCTGTTCGATGAATCATCTATCAGGTCATGGCAAACCCTCATGGCCAAGGCTGTTTTGCCAATCCCACCTGCACCCACCACAGTTACGACCTTGTGATCTGAGAGAATCAGATTTTTCAACCTGCGGCGCTCTTCGCCCCGACCAATAAAACCAGTATCCTCAAATTCCGCGACTGGAAGATTATTCACTGTCCGTAGTTCATCTTGCCAAAAAGGTGGAATGCTGGCATCTGCGATGCTTTTCGGATTTTCAATTAGACTTAGAGATTCAGTTAGCGGTTCCCAAATTAAGCTCGGAGCCTCTAACGGCAAGTCTCTTGCAACCGATAAAAGAGCGTTATAATCTCCTGCTTCTAAAGGACGCACAGGGTGCATTACCCGCTTGCGAATAGCGTGAATTCCGTGATGTTGAATGATCTCGAAAGAAGCTTGTATGTCAGAAGGCTTCGCATTCAATACATCTGATTTGTGCCTATTCAACAACCCCAGCAGGTCACCCAAATCCAAATACCTTAGCAAATCTACCGAACTTACATCTTGTAAGCTCCAAGCCGAATCTTGCATGTCGTCTCTTAGACGCTCTAAGGCTCGATCCGTTTCTGAGGGGACAAGAAAGTCCTTGACATCAACATCAAAATTGTGCGTCAGATTTTCCGCGATCGAACGCTCCAATCCTTGCAAAAGGAGATAACTGCGTGCCCTGATGACTCCCATATTGGCCATAGAGCGTACTCCTCATGGAACCCAACCATTGCTGGCTGTATTCCCGTCAATTCCAAACAAGTGGGCCGGACTGGACAAAATCAAGAACCGGGGCCGATTCTGACGTCACCCCGTCCTGGGGCATGGGGATGGTGTACGTCAGAATCGCCTCGTCCTCGACGATCTCAATGCCCTGCACGAAGTTGCGGATGAGGGCCTTCCGCTCAGGGAACGTCCCTTCCTGGAATAACTCCCGGAAGTCCGCTACGTACCCCTTGATCTCCTTGCTGGTGGGCAACTCGGCCCGCCGCTGCTCCAACTGGCCCTCGGCTTCCTCCCTGGCCGCCGTCAGTTGGTCCTGGCGGCTCTTCAGGGCCAGGATGCGGGGCGACAGGACTTCCAGGGGCAACTGCTTGGTCTCCAAGGCCTGGTAGAGGTTCTCCAAGCGGGCATCCACGTCGGATAGCTCGGCGTTGATGGCGGTCAGCCTGCCGTTCATCTCTCCGGCGATGTTGTCGATCTCCTCGGTCACCAGGGTCACGAGCTCGGTGATGGTCTCCTCGGTAAGAATCCGTTCCCGCACCTTCTCGATTACCAGGTCTTCCACCTTGGAGGCGTTCAGATAACGCCCGTTGCTGCACGCTCCCGCTCCCTCGCGGAACAGGCTGGCGCAGACGTAGTAGGCGAACTGGCCGCTCTTGGCTCCCTGGGCCGAGTAAGGCTTGCCGCACACCCCGCAGCGGAGCAACCCGCTCAACAGGTATTGGCTGCCCACCCGTCCGGGCCGGGCCACAGTGGGCGCTCTCTCGTGCAGCCCCTGCTGCACCTCGTCAAACACCTCCCTTGACACCAACGCGGGCCAGGCGTTCTCCACCCTTACCGGCTCCGGGCTCTTCTCGTCCTTGCTCTTGACTCCCCAGACGGCGGTGCCGGTATAGGCTTCGTTGGTCAGCAGGTAGTGGACGATGTTCTTCTGCCAGCGCCGTCCCCGGTTGGTGATGCCCCTGCCGTTTAGCTCCTTGCAGATTTCCTTGAGGCCGTTGCCCCGGCGGGAACTCTCGAATATCTCCTGGACTATGGGCGCGGCCACCGGGTCCACCTCTAGGGTGGGACGCTCCTTCACCCCGTCGCTGACCTTGACCCGGGTGTAGCCGAAGGGGGCCTTGGAGCCGAGGAAGAAACCACGGGAAGCGGCCTCCCGCATCCCCCGCAAAACCTCCTGGGCAAGATTTTCCGAGTAATATTCATCCACCGACTCGATGATGCCCTCAAGCAGCCTGCCGGTGGCGTTGTCCTCGGCCTGCTCGGTGATGGACACCACGCGGATGCCCTTGCGCCGCAACTGGGCCTTGAACGCCACGGCGTGCTCCCGCTTGCGGGTGAATCTCGAAAACTTCCATACAAGAATGACCTGGAAAGGGGCCTTCGGCTTGCTGCCCTCGTCGATCATCTGGCGGAACTGGGGCCGGTCGGCGACTCGGCCGCTCTCGGCCTCGTCCACGTACTCGCGGGCCACGGTGTAGCCGTTGGCCCTGGCGTAGTCCCGCAAGGCCCGCATCTGCGCTGCGACTGACAGGTCCACGTCCTGTCGGTCACTGGAGACCCGGGCGTACAGGGCCGCCGGGGTGAGGGGTTGCAACTGTCTTTTCATGGTGCCGTCCTTTTTACCTCCTAATTGGATTGATATTGAGGCGTCGCGAGCCACATGAGGTCCCACGGCTCGCTTCTTGTCGTGTGTTGGGCAGCTTCATTACCAGTGAGTATTCCACATTGTGGCTGGTTTCCCGCGACACTCAGTCAAAGTTAAGCCTCTTGGCGACTTCCTCTACACGTTTCCTGTGTTCCTGAGTCGTGGTCTCTTCTCGAGCGCGGAGTTCATCCTGTTTACCCCTCAATTCCCTGTACGCTTTATTGGTTTCGGCCACCGCCGACTGGAGAGTCTTGAGATGAATGTTCTCTACTTCCTCCATGGTAGTGCCGTTTAAGACTATCGTATCCCCGTGGACTCTAGCGATTCCCGGGCGGTGCATAGTAGTAAACTGCGCTGGACGGTCCCATTTTTGGCTGAACAAACGAGACCATTCAGCCTCAGGTCGTCGAGAGAGCGAGAAGGGGATAGAATACAGTGCGCTCCCTTCCGTGCCGTCGTTACGGGGTTCCGTAACCCTTTCCGTGATTATTCCCGTTATCCTGATGTCCTCAAAGTTTGAGCTTGCCATGTCTCTGATCACCTCTTGATTTGGCTGTGCGTATTTGATGGTTCGCTGCTGCCCTATCCCGCCAATTGCTCGTTCGTCCAAACTAGCAACGGGGTTTACCTGGAGTTGGAAGCCCAGGGACCGCAGCACCCGGAGCACGGTGTTGAACTCGGGGTTGGCCCCGGCCCGCATGGACTTGTACAGGCTCTTCTCGCCCAGGCCGGTCTCCGGGCCACCCGCCGCATCCGGTGGGCGCGGGCCATCTCACCCATGACGCCCATGATGCTATTCAGGTCCCCCGCTTCCAGGGCGGCGTTCAGGGCAGCCGTCATCTCGTCGGACGCTGCCGGACGTGATGCCCTTGCTTCCGCGTTGCCCATTGCCGCTCCCCCGCCGTCGTTAGTTTGACCCATGCCTACCCCCATGTTATCCCCCCGGATACCATATACGCAAGGGGGAATAGTCATTCGGGGCAGCCGGTTTCGTAAGTTGTCTTCTCCCCTACGCCAGCAGCCACCACGCCACCAGGACGGTGATCGCCAGCAGGCCGACCAGCACGGCGACGGCGATGCCCAGCCGGCCGAGCCAGCGCCTGGTCCGCTGGTGCGCCTCCTGCTCCCCGACCAGTACTTCTTCCAGCCTGCGGTACTCGTTCAAGGCGGTCTCCGTCTCCGCCCGGGCCTGGTCCCTCTCCCGCTCCAGCCGGTCTGCTAGGTCGGCCAACTCCCCCGCCGTGCGCTCCAGCCGTTCCACCCTGGTCCTGGCATTTCGCAGCAACTCCCGGTCGCTGGGGTAACGCGGTCCCGCCAGCTTCACGTAGACCCTCCGGCCCTCTCTCGCCACCTCCACCTCTCCCTTGCGGATCATCCGGTCCAGGGTCGATAGCGATACCTCCAACTCCCGCGCCGCCTCCCCCTTGTCCACCCAGTGGACCTCATTCTTGACGTTATTTGTCATGTCAATCACCTCGTCACCGGCGACACGTCAGGCGATTGCGCTTGGCCCAAAATCGCCTCACTGTTTTAGCCTGGTTTCTCACGCTTGCAGGAATGCAACTTTTGACCGGTCAAGGGGAATTGCCGCCCCTTTCCTACCTGAATTCGGGGCCAGGTGATGCGTCGCAGTGTCCCGGCCAACCCCGAAATCGCCCCCGAAATGCACGTTTGCGCTCCCGGACAACAGAGCGGGCAGATAAAGCCGTGTCAGCATGATTAACGTGTCTCCAGCCGCTGCATCCGCCGGCGCCATGTGTCCCACCCGTAATCGGCCAGTTCGGACAGGGCCAGGGGCGGACTGTCAGCATTCCACAGGGGACTCCAGGACCGGCCCAGTATCCCCCTATAGGACAGAATCTCCCTACTGGACACCAGGATGGGCAGGGACATGGCGGTCATCCGGGACGCCGTGCTGGCGTAGGTCTCCGCCACCTCCTCGGTCTCCACCATGAACAGCGTGGTCGGGAAGGGCGGCTGGTCCTCGCGGGGCGCGTCGGAGCGGTAGTAGCGGATGTAGGGCCGCAATCTGGCAGCCACTCCCCTGGGGTGTCGGGCTCGCAGCTCGTGCTCGAAGTAGAAGGGCACGTGAAGGCCATTCGTCAGCAGATGCCCCACGGCGTCCGGCGCGATGGCGTCCTCACCCCGGTTGAAGGCCCTGTCGGATCGGGCGGTGGGTACCGACCATTGCAGTTCGCTGGCGCCGTCTGCCCTAGCTTCGGCGGCCAGCTCCGACAGGAACCAGGTGATGCCGTCGGCGTGGCTGGTCTGGCGTTCCCAGGTGAGGACGCGGTGTCCCAGGGGCCGGGGTTGTCCGTGATTGTCGGTGGTAGGCTCCGTGCTCCAGGCAGCCATGGTGGCGGATAGCTGGGCCCGGTCCCGGCGGGTGATGTACCCGATGCCCCGGTCGGACAGGGTGTAGCGCACGTCGCTCCGCTTGCCGTGCTGCTCCACCAGGCCCCAAGTCTGCGTAAGGCTGCGGGTCATCTGACTCACTCTTCCGTCGGAGACGTCCAGCCAGCGGGCCAGGTGCTCCCGGGGGATCATGGGGTGGTCGGTGATCAGGTCAAGGGCGCGCTTTTCAGCAGGGGTGACGCCGAAGGCCGGGGCAGCGCGAACCATCCTCTCCGAGTCCGGCAGGGAGGCCCGCTTGCGCTCCGGCGTTTCCCAGGGGAACCTGCCGCCGGGATCGGCCTGGGAGACCACCTGCTCCAGGGTGCGGTATGTCGTGCCCACCACCCAGTTGGATGAAATCCAATCCCGGCGGTCCCATTCTTCCAGCGTCTCCCGGCTCTCCACGCCCACGTAGCATTCCCGCAGGTCGGCGTTCAGGCAGAACTCGTCGGTGAGCCGCTGCTCCCAGGGGCTGGGCGTCAGGACCAACACGGCGCTGGGACGGCGTGCAGGACGGTACTCGGCGATGGCCCGCAGGCGGTCGTAGAGGGAGCGGCGCCGTAGGGCCACGCCCTGGCGCACCACGCCGAAGCTGCGGCCATTGTGGAGGGTGATCACCGCGTCGAAGCGGCCCCGGCGGTGGAACTCTACCTGTGTGCATAGCCCGTCCACGCCTGGGGACAGGGTTGCCGCCAGACGGTACGCCGAGGCCACCGCGTCCATTCGGCGGATCAGCAGCGCCAGCCACTGGCGGGACACCGGGTAGGCCCGCACCAAGTCCGACGGCGAGCCGTAGTCCAAGGCGTCGGCGGCTTCGGCAATGCCCTTTTTCGTTAGGTAGTAGCGGTGGCTGGAGGCCAGTTTGGCCGTGCCGTGGCTCACCCGTCCGGCGGCGCCGTCCTTCAGCAATCGGGTCAGGGCGCGGTGCACCGTCGCCAGGGGCTCGCCCAGGATCAGGGTCAACTCGCCAGCGTCGATGAAGGGCAGCCGGGCCAGGGCGTCCAAGATTCGCTCTCGTGAAAAGACCATGCTTCCAGCGTAACAGCCGGAAGTCGTCGCCGTCAGCGGGCAAATGTCAGTGATGGCGCGGCGCACAGCAGCCACAGCGCGTCTTCCGGGGTCTCTGCCAATGGTTGTTTCTGGGTGGCGGCTCGTCATCGGACCTGGCGGACGGCGGTTATGGCCCAGGCCGCCACTTGTATTGTGTCGGGGTCGTCGCCAATAGCCTTGACCGCCTCCTCTAGCAAGGATTTCCCCAGGTGGCCCCGCTCCAGGAACCGCCATAGGGTGTGACGGGAGGCGCCGAATTTCTCCATCGTGTTCCGGCGTCCGTGCCACAGGACGTAGGTGCGCACGTAGTTGCGGACGGCGTCGTCCAGGCCGGTGCCGGACAGTTCGTCCTCAAAGGGAACTGGTGTGTTGGTGCTGGTAATAGTCATTCGCGTTCCTCTCGTGACAGCAGTCCAACACTCCATTGTCCAGGAGAAAATGCTTGCACATAAGGTCTCGCAAGGCATTACGTTGGAGACAGTTTTGTGGTAGGGGCAGATGAGACCATGACGGGCGGGCAGCCTCCCGGGGGACCGGTGTTGTGAGGGAAGGCGCCGCAGTTGGGAGCAGGCGAGAGCAATCCCGCCGCCCCGCTGGTGCGTCAGCAGGGGGCCGATTGACGGGTGGCTCAATGCCGGGATTCCTCTGCGGGCGGCGGGCCCGGCGCGGGGGCGCTGCCCAGTTCCGCCTGCCGCCGCAGGTGAGTGCGAGCGATGATCCTGGACAGGATGCGCAGCCCGTCGCGCATGGTCTTCTCTTTTTCCGCTGTGCGTGCCGGCGGCGCGGCTCCTGCATTGATGCCCGTGCGGGTGGTCCGTTGGTTGTTGTATCGCATCGTATCCCTGCTCCGGCGCCTGGCGTCAATTGCCCGCCGGACCCGGCCTGTACCGTCCAGTGTGATGAGCGGCGCCACCGCAGGGAACCTCTTATGGGGTGGTTCATGGGTGAACAACCCCATAAGGTTTCTGGCGTGGCGTCACGGTGGCGGTGTCGTAGACGTGTACAGGAATCTGGACCTGGGGCAGGATGGGACAGCGAGCCCATTTCGTAGCTGGAAACGGCGATTTTCGGGGGTTCTGGGGCCAATTCAGGCAACACTTTCAGGGAAGGACTGGTTCCAGTGTCATGGGGCAGGGCCAGCTATGAAATGGGGCATTTGGAACATGGGGGAGCGGGCTGACCGGATGACCCGTCCTGAAAGGCTTGGGAATGGTTTTCATGGCCCGGACAGCCTGAGACTCGGGGTGTTGACGGTGTTCAGGCGGACACCTGCGTCCGCCCTTACAAGGCAAAGGACTTGGACAGGCCGGTGTGGTGTCATACCCGTGTACAGGGATTTGGGGTTGGTAGCGGACTGTCCAATTCTGTCCGGTTGAACCTGAAAAGGGGGGAAATCAGCCCCTATCGGACGGTTCCGGCGAACACCTTGTTTCCAGGGCAGCTTCCAGCCCCGTTGGACAACGCCACGTAGGAAATCGGACAGTCTGTCCAGGACTGGAACCGTCGGTAGTGGACAGCGCCAGGTACGAAATTGGACAGTCTGTCCGGTGGCGTGGATGAGGGCCTAGCGAGGCGGCCAGTGTGGTCGGGTAGGTCGCATTCCTGAGCTTGGGAGGACAGCAGAGGCGGGCCGTGGGCCTGTTTGACCCTAGCGCAGGGCGGTTGCGCAGGATTGTTTGGCGGTGTTGCTGCTCCTGGGGAACAGGCGGTTCGGTAACGATTCCCCGTAGTGAGGATTGAGAGCCACGCCCACGGCGTGCTCCCGCCTGCTGGTGAACCAGCTGAATTTCCAGACCGGAATCACTGTGATCCTGAATAACGACAAAGCGCGCGGCGCCCTTCACCCCGTATCCCAACCCCAGGGCGCGGACCCTTGCCCCACGGACTGGAAGAGGGAGGCGGTAGACTCGGCTCCCGGCAAGGCGCTTAGATTTCTCTTGAACAAAACTGAACACTTTGCGAGCACTTCGGTCGCGAGGGATGCAAAACTCTTGCGCCAGCGTCCTCAGAGCCGGATACTGGATTGCGTTGTCAGGCTTTTGCCAGTGCTTCCTGCCGAGAAAACTGGAGGGTCCCGTCCCTGGACCCGGGTTTGGCCGCATAGGATCGAGCCCTGCTCTCCGAACGGCCACCTATGCCAGATCTGCTCAATAGGATTGAGCGCTGCTCTCCCGATGAGCGTCTGCGAGGGACATTCTCCGAGGCGCGCGGCGCGCTTCACCAGGCATCCCGGCCCAAGGCGGCACCCCTACCCCACGGACCGAATCGCGGAGGTGGCAGCCGGAAACATCAAGGCGTCCCCGGCGTCCCTTTTCTTATCGCACTAACCGGCGGAGCGGTTGACCTGCTTCACCGTTCCCTCACGTTGCTGTTGGGGCTGATTGCCAGCTCTGACTGTTACACCACGACTGCTGTGTAGCTGCTGAACAACAGCAACCAAGCGGCAGATTCGATGTGCTCTGGTCGCTTGAGAACAACGGACCGGACGCTGTTGGTTGCAGTGCAGTTTCCACCGGAGCGTTGGCTGCCGGTGTGCGGCCTGTCTTATGCTTCAGCACTGAACAACAACTTCAAGAGGAGATAACTCACGATGCCCAGAAATTATAGATCCGTAGCGGACCGGCAGAAGTCTCTGGAACCGGTTCCTGCAAGAGCGAACTTCACGCTGGCCGGGGCACGGGCTATGTACTCCGGCATAGGCGGTAAGGAGTTCCATTGCACAATAAGTGGATATTGCCGTACACAGATTTTCGAGTTTCCAGGAACTGATTTGCAAGCGGACGGCGACGAGCCTCACCATGAGATTTATGCCTCGCCCTCGATTCGGGCGGGTGTCACTTCTAATCTAGCGGACTATTTCGTGAAGTCGAAGAGTAGTCCGCATTACGCCATCAGCCCCAGCCTTCGCCATGCAGTCACCGAGACCGACGAAAAGATCAAACGACAACAAGGTGGGCGTCTATCGGCGTTCTTGGTAATCCAGGAATCTAACCCGTTGGCCCCAGTTGTGATGGACAAGGGCGAGTGCCATATATTGGACGAGGTGGTGATGCAAGATGGCGAGAAGATACCTATGCTGGTCGGTGGAAGGGAAGGGGAGGAGTTCGTTGCGGCTTGGGCTACCATTGATGGCGCGTGGCCTGAGTTGCCCAATAATCAACAGATGGTAAACCTGATACTGGCGGCCGTCCGTGCCGCTCAACAGAGTTCGGACCCGATTCGCAAACACTTAGACCAGGATGGACTGGTGACAGACGAAGTCCGGTACGTCGTAATGATGCGTCCTACTATGTCGGCGAGAGCGAGCGCGGTAACACCGATGGATGCCCCCACGTTCAAAGGCCGGATATCGGAGATCAGAAATGCCATTACCGCTATGGAACAGGACATTGGTTCC
This sequence comes from Dehalococcoidia bacterium, assembly GCA_965203005.1. Classification (GTDB taxonomy): domain Bacteria; phylum Chloroflexota; class Dehalococcoidia; order Lucifugimonadales; family UBA3495; genus VXOI01. Next base: position 4,336,627 of record CBDBBS010000002.1, on the reverse strand, counting down.
CCGCACATGGCACTGCTGGTCAACTCGATGTACAGTGATGAGCACAAGGACGATGCCTTTCAGAGACTCCACTACTTGCAGTTGTGGCAGTCGTTGTCGGAGGCGGCCCGGCCATCCTTGGGATACCAGGGCGATATCAGGAGGGACAAAGCAGTATTGGCGGGAAAGAAGACGTTACGGGAGCTAACCGGGTACAGGGATGACATCGCCCACTGGTGGACAGACACTATCGATGAAAATTACCTGGTAGCCTTGCGGAGTACGATAAACGAACTGATTCGCCGAAAGTATTTCTAACAGGCGGAATAGCCGGGTAATCGGGACATCCGTGCAATGGTCCAATTCGGGTGAGTATCAGGAACGGAAAGGACTGGGGGCTCCGCTAACCTTCCCTCTTGCTCCCTTGATTCCCCAAATCAAATGGCCGAAGGCGGACGACTTGGCAAGTTAGGCGATCCAGAACTCCCATGCACGATCCCCATGCCTCGGCTATACTTGGTGAGGACGCTCATTCCGTGACGCTCTCGCGCTCCCGGCCAGGGGATAAGGCGAAGGCATAAGCTCTATTCCTTGAAGAGCGGCGAGGGAGGGACCATGAACACCGAAAACTATTCCGCCGAACATCGAGATGGGGCTTCGGACAGTCTTTTGCCTACGCATTGCGAAGAAGAGACCAAGAAACTGGAAAAGAAGCTGGCAGCATTACGGGCCGAGGGAATCTTGAGCGGAGGGGACGGGCCAAGAGAAACCCTGCGTCAGGTCGCTCACGTTCCCGGTGCCCTGGAGCGGTTCCTTAAGGCACGAGCTTAGCCATAGGGGACCAGAGACCGATGACGCCACAAATGCCGCTGGTTGCGTATGTAGATCCGTCCGCGTTGATACCCGAGGTCCTGGGCGAAGAACTGTTCCAAAGTTCCACGCGCCGACGGCTCGATGCGTTCCCCCATTTGATGTCATCGGACTTTCTTGAGGCGGAGTTGCGGGTAGCGTTCAAGCGGGAGCAGGAGGACTTCGATACGAGTTCGGTATCCAGCATCGCCTGGATTTTCCCCAATCGTAGGATGGACGCTGAAATGGCGAGAGTGTTAGAAATTTCCGACCTTTCACCTGCTCGTGTTCGGCACCTTGCTACGGCGTTGTTCTTCTCTGAAATCTTGCAGAGCGCTATGGCTTTCATAACGCTGGACGAGCAACAGGAAACCGTGGCCCGCGAGCTGGGCTTTCCGATTCCATAAGGATAGCAACTATGCCGACGCTGGATTTCAAGGGCAAGCAGCACATCTACGCCCACCATCTGACTGTTCCCTATCGGCCGCTGGTCGCCGACTCTGAGCGGTCGCTAAACCAGGCAGATGTTGACGACAACCTCATCATCCACGGTGACAATCTTCACGCGCTAAAGGCGCTGTTGCCCAGATATGCCGGCAAGGTTAAGTGCATCTACATCGACCCGCCCTATAACACCGGCAATGAAGGTTGGGCCTACAATGACAATGTGAACAGTCCCCTGATGCGGGAGTGGCTGGATAAGACCGTAGATAGTGAGGACCTGGAGAGGCATGACAAGTGGCTGTGCATGATGTGGCCGAGGCTTCACCTTCTAAAGGAGTTGCTGACGGAGGACGGGATTATTTTCGTGTCCATTGACGATAACGAGCAACATCACCTGCGGATGATGATGGACGAGATTTTTGGGGAGGAATCTTTCCTTGCGGAATTGGTTTGGAAGAGTCGTCAAAATAGGGATAAGCGAAACGTCACCGGTGCTTCAATCGACCACGAGTATATTCTCTGTTATGGGACTTCTATACGTGGCGACGAAAGAAAAACCGGCCTGTACTCGAATCCAGACAATGACCCAAGAGGGGACTGGGCTAGTGGCAACATGGTTGGCCTTGCAACCGTAGAGGCCCGCCCCAACTTGCACTTCGACCTAATCGACCCAGAAACGGGAATCAATTACGGCTGCCCCCCCAGGGGCTGGAGATATGACCAGGCTCGTATGGCCGAATTGACTTCTGAAGGCAGAATACTCTGGCCAGAGAATCCCGAAGGCAGGCCACGGGTAAAAGTTTTTCTGGATGAGTTACAAAATACGTTCACTGGGTTCTCTTCGATAGTCGCAGACGGAATATTTACAAGGAACGGCACTCGGGAAATCGAGGAGATTTTTGAGTCAAGGGTTTTTGAGTTCCCCAAGTCCTATGAACTCATCCGCCAGCTAATTCTCCAAGGATGTCCGGACGATGGGATTGTATTGGATTCCTTCGCCGGTTCCGGTACAACTGCCCATGCTGTTCTAGCGTTGAACCAAGAGGACGGCGGCAACCGCAAGTTTATCCTCGTGGAGTTCGAGGACTATGCAGACACCATCACTGCCGAGCGAGTTCGCAGGGTTATCAACGGAGTGCCTGACGCTAGGGATACCGCGCTTAAGGAAGGGCTCGGCGGTTCCTTCACTTACTGCACTTTGGGCGAACCAATCGACGTAGAAGGGATGCTGACCGGCGACGCGCTGCCGGAGTATTCGGCTCTGGCGGCTTACCTGCTCCATACGTCAGATGGGCTTTCCGCTGGCTCCTCGATATTGACTCCACAGGATGACGACGGCCTGTTTTACAGCAGTGACACGACTAACTACCACCTGTTGTATGAACCCGACCTCGATTACCTCAGAAACAATTGCGGGATGCTGAACGAGGTGCAGGCGCGGCGTATCAGTGAGCTTTGCCAGCAGGAAGGCAGGAAAGCCATCGTTTTCGGTCCTGGCAAGTACATCGGACAGCGTGAGTTGACTTCCCTGGGGATCACTTTCTGTCAGTTGCCTTACGAGATTCACAAGGCGGGTCAATAGGGGGCCTGGCAATGGAATTGAAAGATTATCAAACCAATGCCCTGGAAGCCTTTGCCGTCTGGCTGGATACGCTCACCACGGCGCGGTTACAGTCTGAGGCAGCCATAAACGCCTTGAAGCAAGCAGGGCCAGCTATAACCATCTCCGAGGAGCTCTACAACTATCCCAAGATCGCGTGGCAACAGTTGAAGGACGCTGGCCGTGTTGCGGATACCGCTGGTGAGTATGTCAGCAGGACTGATGACGCTGATAGGCCTATTCCCCACATCTGCTTCAAGGTCCCTACGGGTGGGGGCAAGACCCTGATGGCCGCCTCCGCTTTACAGCGACTTCGGCGACAAACCGGGCTGACGCTGTGGGTGATGCCTACCAGGGCGATTTACGAACAAACCAAAGCCGCTTTGCGGAACCGCGAACACCCCTACAGGCAAATGCTGGAGATTGCCAGTGCTGGACGGGTCAAACTTCTCGAAAAAGATGATTTGTTCACCCGCGCCGACATAGAAAATTATCTCTGTGTAATGTTACTGATGCTGCCAGCCGCCAATCGGCAGCGGGGACGCGACTTCTTGCGGATGTTCCGAGATTCGGGGCGCTACCCCACGCTGTTCCCGGACAGCGACGACCTGCTTGGCGACGCTAGGCTGCTAAATGACTATCCCGATTTGGAGCGGGTTGCCGACGATGGCCCGGTGAAGCACAGCCTGTTTAACGTGTTCAAGATGTTGCGCCCAGCGGTGATACTGGATGAGGCCCACAAAGCCTATGGCGCGCGCAACCTGGAGGCCAACGAAGAGTTTGCGCGCTCCGTCAGCCGCTTGGACCCAAGTCTGGTAATTGAACTTTCCGCCACTCCCAACCGGGGAATAAGCAATCTGCTGGTTGACATTACTGGAGTAGAGCTCAAGAACGAGGAGATGATAAAGCTCCCCGTGCAGGTAACTTCGTTTACCAACGCCGACTGGCAGTTCACGCTTGCCCAGGCGAATGATGAGTTGGAGCGTCTGGATACCGAATCAACATCGTTGCAGATGAGTGAAGGCCGCTACATCCGCCCAATAGCCGTAGTTCGGGTGGAGCGCACGGGCCGCGACCAGCGGGACGGCGAGCGCGTCCATTCCGAGGATGTCAGGGAATATCTGACCCAGAACCTGGGGATTCCCGAAAATGCCATCGCCGTCAAGTCGTCCGAATTGGACGAATTGGGCCGTGATGACCTGCTGTCGGAGTTCTCGCCAGTTCGCTGGGTAATCACCAGGGCTGCCCTAATGGAAGGCTGGGATTGCCCCTTTGCCTACTTGTTGGTGATGCTGGATAACACCCGCGCCCAACGTGCCATCACGCAGTTGGTGGGCAGAGTGATGCGCCAGCCCCATGCTCGGCGCACCGGCCGGGAGTTGTTGGATCAGTGCTACGTCTATTGCTGGAATACCAGCGTGGGCGACGCGGTAGCGCAGGTCAAGCGGGGTTTGGAAGAGGAGGGCCTTACTGGTCTGGGCGATGCCGTGACCAGCGACTCGACTGACTTCCGGCGTATCACCCTACAGCGCCGGGAGGGGTTTGAAGGCAAGGATATCTTCCTTCCTCTGGTTCTGCATCAGCATGGTGAAGGGTGGGGTGAGTTGGATTACCGAGCCCATATCCTACCGGAAATTGATTGGAACGCGATTGAGTCTCCCGATCCTAAGAGCAGCCTGCCGGACCGGGCTGTCCGGCAATCGGCGAGCGTTGACGTTGGCGATGCGATTCCCGTTTTTCATCCCGAGGCGGAATTGAACATTGTCAAGGAGGTCCAGATAAACTGGTTCGCCCGCCGGTTGTCAGATGTCGTTCCAAATCCGTGGCAAGCGGCTCGTATCGCACAGCTATTTGCTAAGAAACTTCGAGACGACGGCGACACAGATGACGAAATCTATGACCGCCGTTCATTCCTGGCCTTCGCCCTCAGGGACCATGTGGCGAATCAGTTGCAGATCCAGGCGGAAAAAGTCTTCCGTGATAAGTTGCGGGACGGCAAAATACGTTTTGACCTGGAGGCGGGACAGCCTAACTTCCGTATGGTCGAAAGCTACGAAATACCCATAGCCAGCGATGCGGCGCTCCTGGCGGGGAACGACGGGCGACAGGTACAGCTCAGTCTGTTTGAACCTGTATATGCGCAGCAGTTCGATTCAACTCTGGAACGTAACTTCGCCCGCTACCTGGATGAACAGAAGGCGCTAAGATGGTGGCACCGGGTGGCAGTCCGGCAGCGTGGCGACTACTATCTCCGAGGCTGGAAACAGGAACGAATTTGGCCGGATTTCGTGGCTATGGGCGGTGAAACCAAGGGCAAACCCACGTATTAGTTTTCGAGACCAAAGGTGGGCATCTGCGCGGCAACCCGGACACCGACTATAAGCGGCAAGTGCTTGAGACGCTGCAAAAGGCCTTCAACTGCGGCACGATGACTATCAAGGAAGGGCCGGCCAGAGGCACGTTCCGGCTGGTGTTCAGCGAAGCCGAGTTTCCCGAGGCGCTGGCACCCCTGGGAGGCACTTACAAAGCCTGATATTGTTTGAATTGACAGATGTTCGCGGCCAGAAAAGATAAACAGCTAAAGACCAACGTCCCTGATAGGGAAACACCCGACGTTGAGAAGACGGGGGCAATATGTTAGCGCGACTCGCATCCTACCGAGACCAACAGGTCAAGCCAATTGACCTTGCTGTCCTCGACATTTCTGCTTCCAATGTTCGGAAGGGAAATATATACGCCGATATTGATGGGTTGGCTGCGAGTCTTCAAGACTTCGGCCTGCTGCAACCAATCGTTGTCGAGCCAATTGGAGACCGTTACGCTGTAATTATAGGACAGCGGAGGTTTTTGGCAGCTAAGCAGTTAGGGTGGCCCAGCATACCTGCGTTTGTGCTGGATGATCCACTTGATCCAGAGAAGCGTACCGTCCTGTCGTTAAGTGAAAACATCCAACGTCGTGACCTTTCGGCAAACGACAAGGCTGAGGGGTGTTTTTTCTTACTGGAGCAGCTTGGGAGTATAGCAAAAGTTGCGGAAGCGCTTGATGTTTCTCCCACGACAGTACGCAGATGGCTAGGCTATCGAGTTGTCCCTGATTCGATTAAGGAGTTAGTAGAACAAGGCAAATTGACCCCTGGGCAAGCTACTCGTATTGCCAATTATGTAGAAGATGAGGAAGTCGCCATCGAGGTAGCTAATCTAGTCGTGGCTCAATCTACGAGGCCAGGACGTGAGCGGGTGTTAGAAAGCGCAGCCGAGTTGCCGGGCCGTTCCGCCGAAACCATTCGTCTGCTGGCGGAGGAAAAAAAACGCCAAAAGACTTTAATCATCCATCTACCGGAATCCGCGGCTATCGCTATTGACCAAGCGTCTGAAGACGAAAATATTGAGCCTGAGGAAATCGCTCTGAATGCTACGATCGAGTGGCTCCAAAATAACCGGTACTTAAGATGAGCGAAGTGTTCAACCGCAGCACGGCGTTGGCTGTCTGCTTCGCTAACCTAAAGGGGTCGAGAGATAAGGACCTCTTGCGGACAGCCCATGCCCTCAAATACCTGAAAGGCCTCCCCGATGTCAAGTCTAACGAGAGAGTCGCTGAACAAGTTGGGGTGAGCGCTGAGATAGTCAGACAGTTTATAGCACTGCTAGATTTGCCTCCTTCAATTCAAGGACGCATTGACCAGAAGACTTTGGGACTCGAACAAGGGCGACGCCTCTGGCAACTTCAGCGCAGCCGACCAGATATTGTTGAAGATGCTGCCGAGGCGATGGTTTCCATGACAGCTATGGAAGCACGCGACTTTGTTGAGTTTCTGAGACGGAATTCGACGGCTTCGGTGGAGACGGCAGTCAGCACGTTAGAAGACGCGAAGGCTGTAACTACTCGGGAGCACCTGATTTGTGCTTTAGTCAGTGAAAGCGAGTACCAGGTACTGGCAGAGCACTGCAAGAAACGACGGATAACTGTGAACGATTTGATCACCGCCATTACTCTGGAATGGCTGGGAAGAAACGATGACTAGCGACCTTATTTCTCGACAAATCAAGCGAGACAACCGCCTAACGGCAGATCTCTGTTCGGACGCTCGCCATATCAGGTTTGACCTAGTTGCGTGGATCCAAGAAGAATTGAACGACCTCATCAATGCTAACGACCTTCGGGAGGCCGCTGAAGTGGATGGACCATTGAAGGAGGCTATCAAGGACAACGGCCGCCGTCTTCATCAGATTAATTTGAACGAGTTACCCGATGCCATCAGGAAGTACGACGGGCTTGTTGAAGACATAAGTAACGGCGATGCCGACAATATTCATCATGCGTACGAACAACTGATCCAAGGCCAGTTCCAATTGACCCAATTGTGCCGAGAAGTGTTGCGCATCCGAGATGATTTCCTCAACATAGCCGAATAGGCGAATTCATCAGGTCATGCATTGACCACCACATTCCATTCCGTCGGGAATCTGGACACCTTCTATCCCTTGTATTAAGCGACGTCGGTATTCTCGCAACGTTACTTGATCACGTTCCCGAAACACTTGGTCGGTTAAGCGTTGGTCTGGAAAGTGCTTGGAATTCTCCTCTAATACTATGGCCCTTTCGAATAAGTCGGGATGTCTGTTCAGCAAGTGTTGCCACCGCTCTGTGGAGTTGAATGGGCAGAAGAAACAGCCACTCTTCTCAGGCATAGGCAATCCTGCCTCGATTATGACATTCGTGCAGTCTTGTCTGGTCATCCGCCGGTCGATCAGAGGGTATAAATTCGTGATGTAATCCTCTCTGCTTTCCTTCATGCGGTGGATTTCGTCATAAGCGATTCCCATGTACTGATTTATGGGGATACCCAGCTTGGAGTAAAACCTATGAATGGGTTGGACTTTGAAGTCCCGGGTGCACCACCGCCATTGCACAGATGGGATCACCCGTCGGCGCAAAGCAGTTCCATAAAGATCCGTTTGCTTAGGTCTAGCCTTTACAACGAAGAGAGGTATTCCGTGGTCTGCCAAGTAATCCCGCGCAATCTCCAGAGATTGGTACGTTTCAGGTGTCTCCCCTCCAGTATCAGCGAAGACAGCACCGTCCAGAGGTGCTTGCTCCCGGACTAAAATTACCATCAATGCTACGGTGTTAACCCCACCGCCGAAGCTGAGGATATGTGCTGGTACAGTATTCTTTCCTTCAATCAACATTCTCTCCCCCAATCTGCTCGATGTCTTGATTGCCCCCGACTTAACAGGAGAATAACTTTCTCCTGATAATACAGGAGTTATATGACTCCTGCAAGACATGGAGGATTTTCCCTTCTCTGCAAAGCTAGCGGATAGACTCAGTTCTTGCCTCTTCTGCATAGGGAGGAGAGAGACCACAGGTACAAAAGCAGACGGCGTAGAGTTCAGCGTCGCCCCAGCCTAAGGGAGCGGCGCGGATCGGGCGGACTAGGATGATGTGGGGATGTGTCTGAGACGGCTACTGTGGCGGCAGAAGAGAAGACGACCGTCCAGCCCATCCCCATCGCGGCGGATGGGCTGGACGAGGATGACGAGACCTTCACGGTGACGGCGACCATCACCGATGTTGTGACTCGGGGCGGTCAGCCGGAGTCAGAGTCCCAGGACAGCCAACCTGGGTAACAGCCCCGGCACACTGAACCAGTTTCGGCGGGCGTCCGGCACCAGACAAGCCAGAGGCCCCTGCCGCTACAGCAGGGGCCTCTGGCTTGTGCATCAGCTTGCACGCTTCTGCGACGGTCTTGGCCGTCAGTCGCTGCAGGAAAGGGCAGGATTACAGGGCCAGCGCGAAACTAATCGTCAAACCTCTGGATTCTCTCCAGTCTGGTGGAACTACCCAAACAATTCGTCAGCGCGAGCTTTCCATAACCCAATGTCGTCGGGTCGCTCCGAGTAAGAGCTTGTCTCTCTACGATACCCAGAATCACGTTCGCCGCGGTAAGAGAGCCAGTTGAAACTCCCCCAAGCACAAAATTGGTGGTCGCAGACGATGAACTTCTCGTGAGTTTCCGCGATTTTGGTTATCAAATTGTCTCTCAAGTCCCTTGGAATCAAATCTCGAAGCTTGGAGAGGACAGCGTTGCCTTTTTCCCTGTTGCGGGATGCCTCAGCTCCGCGCTTACGAACACCTAACCCCCAAGCAATTCGCACATGCACACCCCTACCGATAGCAACTGCCAGCAGCCGGCAGACCTCATCATCGAAGGCATATGGGTCTATCCAGGCCGAAACTAACGTCAGTTCCGCAGAGGCATTGCCAATCGCGGTCAGCAACAACTGTCGGTGTTCTTCGGTCTTGATCAGCCGGATTTGTCCTTCCGTAATTGATGTCAGCTTGCTCTCCCTTTCCTCTAGCAGTTGTTCCAGTTGGAGTTTTTCCGACTCCAGGGTCTTGATCCGAGCCTCAAGGTCAAAACGTTCCTTTTCGTCTTGAGTAGTTCCTTGCGTTGCCCTCGCCTCCGCAACGGCTCTTTCCGCGTCTGTGACTTCATGGTCCAGGTCATCAATCTCTTGAAGAAGGGTGGATTCTTCCTGAGAAAAGGCCTGGGGCCGGATCCAATTAGTGAACTGGTCTGCCTTCAGGTCATCTGGGACCAGGTCTACCCCGCTATCTGCCAACCTCTGCAAATAGGCAGATTCCTCTTCAAGATATTGCTGAGCCTGAAAAGCGGCCAACAACGACTTGTCGCTGTTCACCGCATCCAATTTAACCAGAATGACGTCACTCCGGTACTTGAGCCGCACGTCCTTGATATCCGTTATTTCCAGAATCTCTACCCCGTCCCGCTGCCTACCGTAAAATCGCTCGTAATCCCTCACTTGGTCGATCCGGACGTTGCCAAGGCGTGGCTTCCGGGGCTTCGTGGAGGGAATGAACAACCCGTCTTTCCTCACCTCATCCCTATCCAGCAGTTGCTGGACATCTGTATCAATGATTCGCCTGGCCAGGGGGTCGTAAGGGACCCTGATATGTTTGTTCCTGGGGCGCCTGGTCCTTCCTCTGTCTCTGAGGACCTGTCTCCCTGGATCAGTAATACCGATGCCAGCCCCAGGAGACTGTGTGACCAAGTTCTCTCCAAGAAGTTCCGCAGCGGCACTTGCTACGTAGTTCTGGGACATACCCAGCATTCTGGCGATTTCCTCCGGTTGCGTTACCTTTAGGTTCGACAGTTGGAGCACAAATCTTGCCGGAGTAGACAGTTCGTCTTCCGCGATTTCGGTCACTTTCAGACGCAACTCGTAGACAGGCAAGCAAACCCGAAAAGGTACGTCGACTCTGTGGTCCGGGAACCGGCGTTTTGCGCGGGCGGCGACATCAATCAATTCATCGTGGGTAGTATTCATAGCAAACTCACCAAGTTTGGCTGGATGATCCGGCACTCTTCGGGGTGCGACCGGATGTGGTTGAGAACGGACGCGAACGGATTCAATTCGGCACCGATGGTGGCTGATTCCATCATGTACCCGTCTCCGACAATCACGAGTAGATCTCGGGCTCGCGACAGCGCCACGTTGATTCTGCGCCGGTCCTTCAGGAAACCGATGCGTTGTTCGCCGTTCGACCGTACAGTGGAATAAATCACGACGTCGCATTCACGGCCCTGGAATGAGTCCACTGTGGCGATTTCTATCTGGATATTGCGCCAACGCTCTTGGTCCTCGGTGTCGATGCGGGTGGTCAGTAGCTCCACCTGAGCCGAGTATCCACTGACCACGGCAACAGATGGTCTTCTCCGCCTCTCCCTGGATTTCTCTTCCATCTTCGCCAGCAAGTCAAGGATGACATCTGCCTCGGCCGAGTTCGCGAATGATTCACCGACCCGGTTTTCTGCTCTGTCAGGTGTCATAGACGTGGATATCCAAGTAACAGGAGCGGGCATCCAATCGAAAAGGAATCGCCGGGAACGGGTCCGGTCGCCGTTTTCGAGACGACCATCATAAAATACGGAACTGATGAGGTTCCCAATGGCCGGGTACATCCGGTTCTGGGTGCTCAAAGTAGCAAGGAAATCCCAGTCCGATTCCTCGACTTGTTCGACCAAAGTCTGGAACAGACTGGTATCCAGGCTGTGGTCGTCGGGTGAAACGTTGGATTCGTCGCCTATCATGTCCTCAACCATGGGAGGCAATTGACGTTCATCGCCCACCAGGATTGCCCGCTCGGACTGGACGATGGGGATCAACACCTCCGGCACGGTGGCCCTTCCCGCTTCGTCAATTATCGCCCAGTCGAACCCGGCTTCTCCCAGCCGTGCGCCTCCTGCCCGTTTGCCGCTGAATAAACAGGTCGCCGCAACGACTCGCGATGACTTGCCAATCAATTCTTGGAAATCCTGTGTGAGACCAACGACCCTGGTCCAATCAGTGATGGTCCTTCTCAGTTCCTGAACCCGTTGGAGTTCCTGACTTGCCGAGTCATCCGTATCCGGGCCTAGCTCGTTGGGTGATGCAGACGCCGTTATGATTTCGGCCAGTATCTCCTGCTCGTTCCTTCCATGCGTTTCTATTGGCGCAGGCAGCAATTCATTCAGCGCATCCAGCTGTTCCCTCAGCTCGTTGCGAGTCCTCTCCACCATTTCAGCAGTCGCTTCTATGGCTACGTCAGTTGCTTCAGACCCCAGGGAAGAATACTCTTGTTCGTATTCTTGGAGTTGCTCCGCTATTTCCTTCGCCTCAGTAATCCATTCCTCAATCGTTCCGGCGGCCTCCATCTCGGGGGCGTTTTCCGGTTCGCCAGCTTTAATGGCGTCCCTGGCTTGACGCTCGTCCGAACGCAACTTGGCTAGCTCAGGTTGACATCTGGCCAACACCTCCTCCCGCCAGGTCCGAGCGCGCTCGGACAAAGTCCAACTCTCGCCACCGTGGCCGATTTTTTCGGAGCGCCCCAGCCTGACCATCTCCGGCGGAGGGTCACCTGCAGCATTTGCTATCTGAGTGAGGGCGTGGTCGACAGCAACGTTGGACTGAGAAGTGAGAAGAATTCGAGCTTCCGGCTCTTTCTTGAGAATCTGAAGAACAATCTCGGTGATCACGGACGTCTTCCCTGTGCCAGGCGGCCCCTGGATCAGGAATAACTCGTTGCTGGAAACAGCTTTGCTTACCGCAGCTTTCTGGTCGTCTGATAACCAGTCTTGAAAATAATCATGTGGAGCTTCCGAGAAGCGGGTCGCAGTTGAGGGATCAACGATTACCCGGGCCAAGCCAGGATTAACCATTTGCTCGTAAAGGAAGGCGCTGACCGCGTTGGACTGTCGGCTGTTGGCAACCAGCGCCTCAGTCAGGTTGGTAGTCAAGAGTCCGACCCTGGGAATGGGAGAATCACTCCTTCGGAACCGTTTGCTTTGCTTGGCCACCTCGACGGTCCGACCACGGATGTTCATAAGATTGCCGATTGACAATCTCGGAGTATTGGCGTTTTCCCGGACGGCCAAAGGAGCATCATCGTCCCAATCCAAGTCATCTGGAGGTAGGTCAACTAGGGAGAAACGCCAGTGGTCGGATTCTTCCGATACATCGGAGTACCTTAGCGCGGTGGCCTCCCGCTCGATGCGATTGCGGTTTCTGCTGAGCGCGATGTTCCAATTTTCTATGAAGTCGCGGCGTGACTAGCGCCGTTCATTGGATACCTTCTCTACAGTTTCGTAGGTGTCCAGTTCCGAGAGCAAATTGGTCAGTTCCTCCGCTGCCCCCGAGAGGGTAGTGGCATCCTCGCCTGACCTGAAACCTGGATTCACCGGGTCCCACATTGCGCGGTAGACCATCGACCGAACTTTTTCGCTGTCAAGATTGGGCGCATAGGGGGTTTGAACCGCCTTCACAGCCAGTGCGTCTCCCTGTTCGTCAATGGCGCAAATCAGGCGGAGGGAATCTCCGAGGATAATGACGTCCCGGCTGTCTCGTCGGTCACGGCGGATATGCACGTCTTCCAGTTCCATTCCCCCGAGGTCTTCGATGATCACATCCGATACCGACTGAAAATCTTCTGCCAGACTCAGGCCGGCCGCCATTATGTCTCTTATGGCGGTCTGGGTTAACACAAGAAAATGGGAGGGCAAGGTCTCATGGCGCCGGGTAATTTCGAGAGCGGACAGTAGGTCCGACCCTCTGGAAAAACGCCGCTCCGGGTCCTGTGCCAGCATCCTCTTCAACAGGTTCCTGATTGCGACGGGATGGTCTACGAACTGATCCACCATGTCAGGGGATGGTCCTTCCGGGGGAGGTTCGTGGCCGGAAAGCAGATGGAAAAATACCGCCCCTAACGAGAAGAGGTCGGATTCAGGTCCGGTCGGCAAGGCAGCTCGTTGCTCGGGCGAGGCGTAGCCGCTGCTCCAAAACCCTGCCAGCGTCTCTCCGACGGTCAATTGTGTTAGGAGTTTGCTGATGCCAAAGTCCGTAAGCATTGGCCGCCCGTTAACATCAAGCAGTATGTTGGATGGTTTGATGTCCCGGTGGACAACATTCTCGGAGTGGGCGTGGGCCAGGGCTTCCGCAAGCTCACGCATCACGCGATATGGTTGGAACCCTCTCAACTGGGAATGCAATTCGCCCTTCAAGTACCGGTCCAGCGAATACGGCTGATATTCCAATACCAGGTAAGGCGAATTGCCGTCATCAGGCCAATTGCTGCTCAGAAGGCGAACGATGTTCGGGTGTCGCAGTTTTCTTAAGGCGCTGGTCTCGCGCTTGAACAACTCCCTCCTAATTTCGTCGCCATGGGACGTGTTCAGGATTTTGACAGCCACCTGCGAGTTGCCGGATTCGCTATCCAGGGCCATGTAGACGGAACTCATTCGTCCGTCACCAACTTGCTCTTGCAGTATGAATCGTTCTGTAATCATCTCGTTTCCCGATTGACCTGTTTTCTTCGCGGTCTTGACTGTCCCTTAGTCTCAGTTTTAACGTTTTATGAGGTCCAACAGCTGATAGAATCAGCCTCCACAAAGGAAGGGCCCCTGCCGATACGGTAGGGGCCCGGTGACTACTGGCTTCGCCGGGGAGCTGTCCCTTGGTCTTCAGGTGAGTTCCTGTTGACTAGAACGGCTAAGGGATTATAACACCAGGGTGAAGGTAATCCGAAAGGTTCTTGATTTTATCCAGTTTGGTGGGCCTATTTTGACGATAGGCCGAACCGTCTTCGAGATGTGGCTGGGGGCTCCGTGATCCTTCATAACGTGACGCCTACAGGTGGTTCGAGCCTCTTGCAGTGGTCTGTGCTCCCTGCGCCCCTGCGACGTTTCCTGCTCCTTCCCGACAGCAACCGCTGCCCCCAGTTTAGGAGCAGGACTCTCACTTGCCTACCTGTCCGGTTTTCCGGGTCCACGTCAGGCTTCTATCGAGATTTCCACCACCAGGTGCGGCTCAGATTGATCTCGGTCAACTTCCACAACTGTACCATTCGTTTGAGTCCCGGCATCAATTAGTGGTGCCAACAATCTGGCTTCGTTGCGCGGGACAAAACCCAGTAGCTCACCACCGGTGCGAACCTCAATCGCATTTGGGTCGTATTGGTTGCTGTAGTCTCGGGGCAACCTCACGGCACTTCCAGGAACCACTCCAGTTAGAAGGGCTGCACGATTCTCGTAACGAATACCAGAGACCGCCGTCCTGAGTACACTCGCCTTTGCTCTGAGTGCATTTGTCAAACTGCGATTATTCGGGACTAGCGATGCTGAGCGACGACTTAGCACTTCGGATTCGTGCGGAGTTGCTCCGAAGCGGTAAGTGAAGTCCTCCTCTGTGAGGGTAGAGAACCAAGACACGAACCCATTGTACGTCGCTCCACCATTGAGGATGTCAGAAACAAACCCGGTCGCAAGGGAGACAGACAAGTCCCTGGAAGGGCAACCCAGGGTCATCGCCCATGAAGCGCTGGGGGTCATTACACCATACCGAACCATAGTCGGAAGCCAACGAACGACTTCCGATACCTCCCGGTCATCGCTCAAGACATGCTCGGCGATTGCGACGTAAGCTCCTATACCCCACGGCAATTTATAACCGAATAGGTCTGCGACGAAACGATGGAACTTCCTGGGGTCTGCCCCCTCGGCCAGGTGTTGGTCTACTATTTCAGGCATAGATAATTGACCGAGCCAGTCGTTCGCAAGTTCTATCAGGTCTCCTGAGAACTCATACCCGGTGTCCATCTGTTGAAGGTCTACTATGTCGGGAAGTACAGTGCTTATTATTTCTTCTAGGGAAGTGTCAAGGTCGTAAATCACATCGGACACCCGGCTCTCCTGGGCGATGATGCGCTCCTGGATTGTGAGACAGCTGCGGATATCTAGACCAGTTCTGGCAAAGACCTTTCTTGTCTCCTCATTCGACACTTCATTGCGGATGGTACCGATTACTTCAGATCCCTTGGAGTGCAGCGGGTCTAGCTCAAGTCCGTCAATCCTTGCCTGTATTCGCACAAAGGATTCCCCTACTAATTCTTGAAAGAGTGCCTCAGCAGACGTGCCGACAGACTCTTCGACCATGAGTGTGACCAACTCAGAATCTAGAAGAGCCCGGAAACGGTCATCCGATAACCTTTGGGTACTCAGTTCTTGCAACACAGAGAATAGCTGGCCCCTGATCCGAGGAATTTCCCTCCGAAGAAGCGTCTCGTACCTGCGGGCTTGATCTTCGTCCTTTGCTGCGAGAACGATGTGTCCTTCCGTCTCGCGTGACGCACGCCCTGCTCGACCAATGATGTTCCAGAGTTCGCGCGGGCTGATTTCCTCCATGCTACCGGGGCCGTCGCTGTCGTCCTCAACGAACCGGTCGATTGAATGGATAATCACCGTCTTGACCGGCAGATTCACACCTTGTGCCAAGGTCGTAGTGGCGACAATGACAGGGATCAAGCCGCCACGGCAATCGGTTTCTACCGCTTTCCGCACAGCATCCGGCAGTCCAGCGTGGTTCACTCCAATCCCTTCTTTAAGTAGAATCGTCGTTGGAGATTCCTCGCCTAGCCACAGAGAAGCCACATCGATAGCTGCGAGGGGCGGGCGGCTTTGAACCCTCAAGAATGGTGCCGGAATTTCTACATCTGCTGTCTGCCTACGCAGCTGCAAACCTCGCTGAATGGTCCTGGCTACGGATTCCGCGTCCGTCCTGCTCGTGGCGAAGACAAGGACCGGTCCTTGCTTGGCAAAATTAATCGCGAGTTCGGCGACGATTTCCCCTTTGGTGCGGTTGGGGAACGGAACCACCTTCTCTCGTCGGAGCTTAGGCGTGTAGTCAATGTAATTGTGTGGTGTAGCCGCGCCGATGACGAAGGGAGCAGGTGCTCCCGCGACTGGTTCCTCGAGAGGGTACGAGATACGGTCTCGTTGGGCGTTGTAAATTCCGATAAGCTGGCGGGCGGGACGCCACTCGGACTCGATCAATGCTTGGCGGTCCGAGCACAACCACTCCGCAAAGTCCTCAGCATTTTCAGAGGAGATAACTGCGGAGACGAACAGCACCTTAGAATCCGGCAAGACGTGATGACGTAGTTTTGTCAGCAGCAACTCATAGCCAACACCACGGTCCCTGTCTTCGATGACGTGTCCTTCATCCAGAATGACAAGCCCTACATCTTGGAGGAGGTCAGGCCGAATTCTGGTTAGAAGAGACAGCTTTTCGGGCGTTGTAACTATAAGGTCGGCACTGCCTATGATTTGTGCCTCCAGCTCATCCACTTCGAACCCGCCGAGCACGCTCGAAACGCGCAATCCAAGGTCGGAGAGTATCGGGGTCAACGACTCCTCAACTTCGTCAGCAAGCGACCGAAAAGGTGCCACATATATGGCTTTATGCCCTCCTTCTGAGGCCAGCATATTTACAATGGCGAGCTCGGCGATCCGAGTCTTCCCCGCACTGGTCGGCATGCGAACCGAGAACCCAGAGGGAGCCTCCAAGAGCCCCGCAGCTATTGCTCGGCGTTGTGACTCCCAGAGTTCAATCCGACTTGTGGCATCTAACATATTCGGGGCTGCCCCCCGGGCGGAAAGAGTTGCGTAGCGTTCCCATAAGGGTTCCGACAGCACCAGCTCCGGAATCTGGTGCCAGACGCTATGCCTCATGAGAAGCGCTCCAACACCTTGCATCGTCCTCGTTTCCAAAAGCTCGGCGGCTCGTCCGTTGTCCAGCAGTAGACTGGCAAGTTCCTCTGCTGAACTGCGAAACGAGGCTTCAGCAGATGGCCCTCGCAGTGCAGCGAAGGCAAGGGAGCCGTACATATCAGCGGCAACCAGCGATGCGGCTAAATCGATAAGCCGTTCGCTGGAGTCGCTATCATCCGCGGCCTGCAGCCACCGTCGCTCCAACCGTTCGCGGTTTTGAGCGACCATCTCGGTTTCGACTCTGAGACGGAGCAACTGACGGCGGAGAGCGAGGACGGTCCAACGGTCCAAGATATTCCCAAGTTGCGGAATGCCTTCCATGTTTTGATAAGGAGCAAGTGGGAGCGTCCGCGCGAGGCACAATGAATTCGCCTCGTACCCGGCCAATTGGTATAGTCCGGCAGCAATTATTCGGCTCGTTGTAGGCTTGGCTTCCTCGGGCAAGTCCGCAAGATACTCCATCACCTCTGCCGCTCTGCGCAGTGATGCGCTCAGCTCTCCCAGTGACGTGGAGTCAAAATCCAGGACCATCAACGCAGTGCGTAGGGCAGATGTTGCCACTCGCTTAAGCCTGGGAACTGAGTAGTTATAGCCGACCTCAGCTACCGTCTCCGGTGACACCGAATCAAGGAGACGTTTCGACCGAACTTGGGCCCAATTGTTTGACAAGGTTGGGTCTTGGAGAGAGGACTGTAGGCGGCCTGTGGCCGCCGTGACCAAGGCCTGGTTGCTAGCCATGAGCTGCCATCCTCTCGGCCTCTGCGTATGAGGCCGTGATTAAGTCCCTCAATGCATCTCGGCTTAGAAGATAGACCCTGAAATCATCCGCAAGGACTAATTCGTCCGAAGTAAGAGCGTCATCAAGTTCACTGAGTATATCCTCTTTCCAGCTAGCTGCGTCGAAGATGAAGACCATCCGCAGTGCGCGGGGTACCGGTTCCGTCTTGTGCATTGCTTCGTCCAGTTGAAAATATGCCTGATGGTCGTTAGCGTCGAGCAACTTATCCAGCGTGAAGAATAATATCTGTGGCTCTTCGTCTTCCAGGTCCCGGTAGAGTTGCCGGTACGCGTTCTGTCCAAGCGCACTATTCGGAGCAGTTGTTCCTGTCTTTGCCTCTCCGAATACGAACCCAACTATTCGACCACCATCCACTTGAACACAGAAAACGTCCGTGAGCTTCATCGGCCAGCCGGGGGACTCACGATACCTAAGTTTTTCGATGGGCCTGACTACTCCCTCAGCCTCCTCCAAAACGTGTCCAGCAACAACTTCGCCGAAGTCGCCGATACGAATGTTGTCCCGTGAAGCCACGTGAGCGGCGAAATAATTGGCCGCTGCATCCAGACCATGGCGCCGTAGAATACCTGTGAGGTGTTCCACATTGGCGAGCCCGCTCAACAGGAAAGGTCCGATCGTTTCTTCAACAATGGGGGATGACCCCAGCACCCCCCGCTGGAGTTCAAAACAGTAGGTTGTATCCTTGTTGACTGTGTACCACATTCAGCCATTCACTCCGGGCTACCTCTGGGGAATCTCCCATAGTGGGACGAGTCCGCCACCACCAACGAGTAGGGTACATCAACGGGCGGGCGGCGGTGCCTAAGACTCTGCTGGAGTCTTGGAGACTTTTTCCATTAGCTGACCACGCATGTTCAGCCCCCCGTGTCGCTTCTCAACGACAAGGAAAAGGCCGTTGCCGTTGGTAGAGCGTTCCCACAACTCCCCAATGGTACGCTTCTCCCGGGTGTCCGGCCCTTCCGCAATATGCTCGCCCTTGTACTCAACGACGAAGAAACGCCCGTCGTTGAGTTGGGCCACGAAATCAGGATAGAACTTGTCCGTTGAAGTCGGCAACCAAAATGACTGCGGGTCCCGGGAGACGTTCCGAACCCAGTGCTTAACCTCCGGCAAGCTATCCAGGCCTTGAGCGCACTGAACCTCTTCCCCATCTTGAGTGCTTCCCATCGCGGGAACTCGATCGGGTCCAAGGAAATGCTTATTCGGCTTCCAGCGTCCTCCGTAGAGCGGGTGTCCCTTGTACATACCGTCTTTGAATTCAAACCCCGAATCGAACGACACCTCGACCTGGGCTTCCGGTTCAAACAGGTAGCGTCGGTAGGCAGTATTTCTTTCCTCGAAGCGGAACTCGTTGAGTTTATCCCGGATCCTCTGAGCCAATAGGAATTTGCAGCGCGTCAGCGCGGTGATATGCATATTCCGGTTGGAAGTCAGGTAGTGAATCAGGTCAGTCAACCACTTCAGAAGCTCCACTTGGCTTATGTCCATTTCGTGGACTTGCCTGTCGAGCCAGATGGCTAGATTCTCCGCCGTCCAGCCTTCGACAATGAAATTCAGCGCGAGCTGCTCTTGCTCTCGGAGGAAGTGATGTCGCACCCGTTTCCCGTCAATATCTATCTCGAAACTCCGCTCAGTCTGCCTGATGGAGAATTCGCGCTCGTTCAACCTGGCTGGATGGTTGAACAATGACCAGAGGTGGTGTTCCATGAAAGTGTCGGTATCGGCAAACTCCAGCCTACCCTGGATTGCTGCCATCAGGCGTGGAACCCTGAGAATCTCTCCCCGTTCTGCGGGAGAAAGCAAATTCCGATTGAGAATCCGGTATTCCTTTATGGCGCTGAATAGACCCTCACGTGCAGGCTCAGGTACATTGGTGGTTAATGATTCTTCCAGAGCGGCATCGACTCCCCCCGATACGATAACCTCCACTGCATCTTCGCCGGATTGGCGTACCGTCAAGCCTTCATGTGATAGGCCGCGTAGAGCCGAAACAGTTTCTGCAGACGCGGCAAACCTATAGTTGAATACCGGCTTCTGGATGTCGAACAGGCTCCGCGGGCCGCCATCTCCATTAGGGGTGAAATCGCCGAATCCCGGTAATCCTGACTGTATGTTTTCCTGTGCCTCCTCCTCTTCGAAGCCCATCTGCACCAGTTTGTCGACCAGTGCCCGTGCCGCATCACCAAAAGACGGCTCAGACACATAAGCGTAAGCGCGGTTCAACTCGGCTGTCCGACGCCTCCTGGCGTAAGGCATCCGCAACACCCTTCCGAAAAGCTGCTCCACATCCTTGGCGCTTTGGATGCGCGCCACGGAACAAAAGACGTAGGCAAAGGAACAGTCCCAACCTTCCTTGAGTGCTTCGACCGTGATCACGTACTCAATCGGACAATTCTGGTCGAACAGGTTGATACCGTCCAGTTGTCGCTGGTCTCCGGTAGCAACAGCAATCTTGACCTCAGGGACATGCTCAACCTCAACCAGATGCTCTTTCAGAGCTTCCACCGAGACATCCTGATTCCTGTTCTGGGCCTGCAACAGGACGATGGGACGAAGGTACTCTTGGCCGCCTTCACTCGACGCTGTTTCCGCGAGCTCTGCTCGCTTGGCCACGGCGCCGCTGACCGCATTCTGCCAGGTGTCGTTTTCCGACAACACGATGGGCAGCTTTATCATCTCCTCATTCTTCAGTTCTTGGGCCGTTACGCTATACAGGATGTTGGACTTGCTCTTGGGCGTGGCGGTGAATTCCACGATGGCGCAGGGGTTGAGCCGGCCTTGCATTTCGCGGGTCAGACCCGTTACGGCGTTGTGCGCCTCATCCACAATCATCAGCGGGCGGTGCAGGTACAGCAGGTTGGCAAAGGAGAACTTGACGCCCCCGGCCTCCAGCCTCTCCAGACCGGGGTCGGTCATAGCCAGGTTCTCAAAATGACGCTCCAATTCCTCGTTGTGAGCATAGACCTTCCGGCCCTGGGTACTCCTGACGCGAAGGGCCTGGATCGTACCGACCACCAAGCAACAGCGGTCCCGTAATTCTTGAGGGGTAATATGAGAGAAATCAACAATGTCGAACACCCGTACCCGGCCGTTGAACTTGTCGTCCAACACCTGTCGATACGGATGGCTGGGGTCTTTCAATGCCTGCGCAGTCTGTAAGCGAATGGTGTTCGTCGGAACGAGCCACAGGACGAGAGGATAGTCCCGGTCAATCCAAGCGTCGCGGGCGATGTGCACCGCATGAGCACCGAGAACGGTCTTACCTCCGCCGGTGGGCAGACGTAGGCATACGTAGGGCACCTCGGGCAAATCCTCAAAGGGGGACGTGTAGACCCCGCCATAACGTCCGAGACGCACCTCCAGGTCAGGCTCTTTCGTGACCCGCTCGTAGGCGTTCTTCGGCCCAGCAACACGGGCCTCTTCAAAGAAACGTTGCAGGGCGGACAAGGCATCCGCTTGATATTGCTTGAGCTGCACGATTCAGTCCCTGATCTTAAAGTCGTAGGGGGCTTGCTTGAATACGATTCGCTCTCCATCCAGAGTGCTCTTCGCCAGGCGGGACTGTTCACCATAGACGGTGAGGGTCCCGACAAACCGGGGTTCTTCCATAAGAACCGCGTCTCGGATTTCCTTCAGTGTGGCGCGGGTCAGGACGTTTCCACCGCCTGGACGCTTGTCTCCCAGAATCCCGTTATACAGCAAGGCGTAAGCGTGGTCGTCGGCAATGCCCAAGAAAGGAGATTTGCCTTCACCTGTCCAAGGCTTGTTGGTTTCGCTGAACCACACATGGGCGGCCACGACCCCGAATCCGACCTCCGGCTGAATTCTCCCGTGCTCATCGAACGCAGCCGGACCAAGCCGGTAGAAGCGGAATCCACCACCGCCCTTCCACCCGACGCCCTTGGAAATTCCACTTTGTTCGCCCTCAATCACTCGCTTAAGGCGGGGCACACAGAGAGTGGTAGCGTGGTCACCCATTTCAATTCCAATGTAGCGTCGGCCCATCTTGTGAGCCACCGCAGCCGTTGTGCCAGAGCCGAGGAACGAGTCCAGCACCAGGTCACCAGGGCTGGAGAAGAGCTCCAGTATCCGCTTAACCAGGGCTTCCGGTTTTTTTCCTTTCGGAAACGCGACGCCCCCCTCGTTGTGCAGATTGTTTGATAACAAGTCGTCCCATAGATTTGTCAGCGGCTCGCTGGAAACTACCTCCCCGTCAACTTCTTTCAACTTGTCCTGATAGAACAGCCATCGCTTGCCATTTTTCAGGTAGATGTCTGGGTATCCGGCACGGTCTTGTAGGAAAACGGTATCTGGTTGCCGCCTCGAAACGTCGATCAGGTCCCGAGTTTCTTGCCCTACGCCATCGTATGCCGGTGGCACCGGCTGAACCACCCTTTCAGAATGTTCAATTACAAAGCGGTCCAGTTCGGCCTCATAGTTCTCTGCCAACCTTTTTTTGAGCTTCCGGGGTGTCGAATCGAACGAACGCGCAAAGGCTTGCGAAAGTGGCACCAACCTCCAGTTCTGATATTCGTCCTCGAAATTCTCAATAAAATTGGCGTACCTGTCATCTCTGGTCCGTTTCGTGAAAACCCGGTTTGGCTTCCAGTCCCCCGCCTTGTTTCGAGCGTAAATGACGATGTAGTTCGTGACGGTTACCAGCCCAGGGTTGATCGCCTTGTGGCCTACGGCAGCTCCTTGACGGAAAGTAACCAGATTTATGCGATTTTTCCTGCCAAAAATCTCGTCGAGAATGCCGATGCAGTAAGCTAATTCCTCGTCATCGAGGTGGATGGCAATAGTTCCGGCTTCGCTCAAGAACTCTCTCAGCAGTTCGAGTCGCGCGTACATCATGCCGAGCCAGATCGAGTGTTCGATATTGTCATCGTAGTCTTCGTACGCTTGACCCGTGTTGAAAGGGGGATCGATGTAAATGCACTTCACCCGTCCCGCATAGAAGGGCAGCAGCGCCTTTAGGGCTTCCAGATTGTCGCCCTGCATCAGGATATTGTCCGTCCCCGGCTCTCCTGCTGACAGCTCTGGCATCTCTTCCAACAGTCGATAGGGCACACGGGAGGCGGCGCGAATGTCATCCTCCCTGGTCAGCCAATTCAGAATCGGCATAGCCTACTACTCCTCTTCAGGAAGCCCGACATAAACCATGCGGACAGTGGGAATGAAAGCGATTAAGGGAAACCTAACAGACGATAACACCGTCATCCCTCCCCCTTGCCCGGCGGGGTCTCCTTAAGGCACTCGATGGCCGCCGCCAGGAACGCTCCCATCTGCCCGGGTGAGCACTTGTTAACCACTCGGCGAATAACCTGCCCGACCACCCGGTCTTCATCCCTATGCGACCGTAAATGGTCTATCATGGCTTCCAATTCCGCCTGGGTGACCACCCGTTTCCCATCAACCTCCGGCGAACCCCGGCCGGTCGTCTCGTTGCGGGGCTGGGCGTTTGGACCCGTCTGCGCTGAGCCACCGTGAGGGGCCGAAGACGCCGAGCCGGGGCGTGGGCCGGCCTGGGGGGCAGGCGGCTGAACTGGCTCAGGCATGACCCGGCGGCGTTTGACCAACATCGTCTGTCCAAAATCCAGCTTCATCCATTGCCACATGAACCCCTGATTGGGGGAACCGAGCGGTTCTCCCAGGGCCTCGGCCCGTCCCAAGCCAGCCAGGTGGAAACCACCATCCTTGGGACTGGCCAGGGCATCGGCCTGGGTTTTCGGCGGAGACCAGCGAAGCAGGTCCGGATACCGGTGGCTTTGGGGCTTTCCCCCCTCGGCGATGGCGGAAAGCCGGTCGGCTTCCAATTGGAAAAGATCGGCATCCAGGACCGAAGCGGGCGGGGCTGACTCTGCGTTCACGCCAAGGATGGCACCGGCCATCGTGGCTATGGTGTCCGTGTCGGTGCCAACGGCATTGGCCGCGATCCGCAATGCTCTCTCCGGCTCCGGTTCGCACCAGGTCAATGCCACGGCGGCCAAGGCGGTCAGCACACCGTTGCCCCGCCGCTTCGGGTCTCGAAGCTGGAGGAGGTCCACGATGGCCTCGTATCGTTCGGCGCCCTCACGGTTGGCGGTCCCGGAAACGGCCGAAATAGTATCCTGGCACTCCTGAATGGTCTCCGCCCATTTCTCGGCGAAAGGCCCGGACTCCCGCTCCAAGGCGGGCCGCCAGAACTGGCTTATCTCCATATCATCTTGGACCAGTTCCAGCAGATTGGCCGCAAGTCTTGTGTCATCAATCAGGTCTTCCGGAGAAGGATTGCGGCCCGTGGTCATGGCCCGGGCAAGGGCTAGGCTGTGGAGGACAGCGCCCAGGATGCCGTAAGGGTGAGAGTGGGTGCAAATCGTGTTCCGCACCACATCACGCAGATAGCTCACCGGGTCTTCCGGCGCCGGGGCCGCCCAAACGTGGGGTTGAATTCGCATGGCCGCCCCGTTGCCCCCGGAGTCAGTCCATCCTTTGTAGGTGTTGGCGAACCACTGGACCCGCGGCCTGGCCAGGTTGGCGGCGGCGGCGGTGGAGGACCTGCCGCCCCCAAAGGCATAACTCAGCCAGACCGGAAGCTCAACCTTGGAAAAGGCCTCCACGTCAAACCCATCCGGCCTGATGCACCGGCACGTCGCCAGGCGCAATTGGGAATCGTCCGAGTAACACCCGGCCGGCAGGTCAACCGTGACGCCGGCCCGCCCACCGATCCGGCGCTTCCACCCGACGGGCTGGCGCAGCGGCGCTCCCAGCGTGCGCCGCATGAGACCCTTTTCATCGGTCAATTCGCTGATCCATCCCAGGGCGTCGCCGTAGGCAGCCCAGAGGGCGGACCGGCGAATCATCTCCGCCCGGCGAGGATTTCGAGGCCACGATTCCGTCACCTGCTGGTAGCCATAGCCTCCGTGCAGGTGGTCATCGTCCTTGATCAACCGTGGCTCAGTCATTGGAATACCTCCGGCGCATGAAGGACCGGAACATCAGCGTCCAGGGCTCCCAGCGCGCCATGAACTGTCTCCAGTGATGGTTCATTCTGGACATCGATCCGTTGCAGGTGATCGCAGCTCACCTCTCCCGGATACAGCACTTCGGCCTGCCGGTCGGTGGGCCACGACACCAGCTTACCCTCGCGGCCTTGCGCT
Organism: Dehalococcoidia bacterium; assembly: GCA_965203005.1. Classification (GTDB taxonomy): domain Bacteria; phylum Chloroflexota; class Dehalococcoidia; order Lucifugimonadales; family UBA3495; genus VXOI01. Next base: position 4,311,712 of record CBDBBS010000002.1, on the reverse strand, counting down.
CGACCATAGTAGCCGCGCACGACCTCCGCAAACATTCGGCGGAACCCGGCAAGACCCTCGGCTCGTTCGCAGGATGGGTAGATATTGTTGGTGGTCGTAAACACAACCCCAGGATGGGCCAGGATGCGAGGGTGGAAGGAAAGAACCACCCAGGAACCGATCTCCGACGGATGCCAACTGGTTGATCTTTCGAACATCCAGTCGTTGATTCGCTGGATGGACAGATTGACGTAGTCCAGCCATTCCGGGTCCTTGCGGAAACTGGCATTGGGCCGGTACACCCGTTCCAGGTATTCATCCTCTCCGACCCTGGCCCGGCTCTTCAAGGCTCCGGCCGCCAGGACTCCGACGGCGCCGCGCAGGGTAGTGAAGTGGACCACCTGGGTAATCCCGCGATTCTCGGCCTCCTGGAGAATCTCCGGGCAATCGGGCAGGCCCGCAATGTCTCTTGCGTCCCTGGCTCGCGCGGGTCTGTATTCCGGCATTGACATAGGTTCAAAGCTCAATGAAATCATACGTGGCAGGGTCGATGGAGTCGAAGACCGTCGATTGCTCGCCTGGCTTGTATCCCAATCTCACCGTCTTGATGGCACGCCCAACTCCCATGGCGATCAGCCGGCGCCACGAATCGAGGGTGCCGTCCCCCTCCTCTTCGCCGTGGGGCGTGACCTCGGAACTCAGTCCAGGCATCAGCACGTGGTCGAACTCCAGCCCCTTGGCGGAATGGACCGTGGACAGTGCCACCAGCTCCGGTCCGGTCGGCCACTCGCGGCTGCGGGTCAGTTCGCAGAAATCCAAGCCCCGCTCCCGCAGTTTTCCCCTGGCAAAGTCAAACCACCTGCCGCCCCTGGGCTGGAGAATGGCAACGGTTTCGCCGGCCATGACCTGCGGATGCACCTCCCCGAGCATGTAGTCCATCTGCTGGCTGTATGTTCCCGCGATTACCTCGGGACGAGGGCCGTGTTCCTGGCAGGCAGCTTCGTCCGGCAACACACCGTCGGGGTCCGCCGGCAGCCCGCGAACCAGGGAGGACGCCAGCCGGGCGATCTCCACCGTGTTCCGGTGGTTGCGTTGCAACGTGAACACGTAACCCGGGCGCATGTCGATTCCCACCTCGTTCCACTGGAATCCCTGGGGATAGATCCGCTGCACCGCGTCAATAACGAAAGTGGTCACATGGTCCTCACTCAAGTGGGACAGGACAGCGCGGACCTGGTTGGCGGACAGGTCCTGGGACTCGTCCACAATTACTATATCGTAGTCCTGGCTGGGAGCTTCGGCGGCCTGGAGCGCAATGTCATTCCAGTCCGCCAGGTTACGCTCTGTCTTCCATGCCTCGTAGGGTTGAACCACGTCCGCCAAGAGCCTGTCGCGCAGTTCGCGAGGAACAGCCGGGGCCCGGCCGCGACCGGCGCGCACGGTTTCCAGGTAACGGTCAAGCCGGTTCTTCGGAAACCTGCCCCGCAGGTATCTCACCTCATCCAGGAAGTAGTCCAGGTTTCCGGCGGGCAGTCCCATGCCGGTCAACAGAGGGGCGATCACAGAGCCTCCGTCGCCATCGGCGATCAGCCGTCCTCCAACAAGACCTCTCGCCCACCGCCCGAAGGTTTCAACCGTAAGATCGAGCTCGCCGGTTGCATGAACATGCTCGGTGGCCAGTTGGTTGATGTATCCTCGCAGCGTCCGGTTGAACGTCAGCACCAGGACACGAACCGGCTCCACGGTTCCCTGCCGGGCGCGGCGTTCCAGGCGCGAGCGGCAGAGTTGCCGGAGCCGCAGAAGGGCGGCGGTGGTCTTGCCGCTGCCCGCCGCGCCCCGAATCAACCGGAACCCCGGCCCGGCGTCAAGCAGTATGTCCAGTTGCTCCGCCGTGGGAGTCACGTCCCGTAGAGTACGCATTTGCGCCGCCGACCGACCCCCGCAGCTTAGATGTCCTTGTCCGGATCCGTCCCCTTATGGGTCTCAGGATCATTCCCGGCGTTGGTTCTCACCCATTGGTCCACTTCTGAAATCTGGAAACGCAGCAATCGTCCGACCCGGTGAGCCGGGAATTCCTTGGTATCCACCCAGCGGTAGATGGAATCCCTGGTTACCATCAAATGAGCGGCTACCTCTGCAACACCGACCCAGCCTTCTTCAGCAGCCATTATGACCTTACCTCAGAAACACAACAAGAATAGACAAGGATCGGTTTAATGGTATCTCATTACAGAAGGGAACTCAAATGATCCGAGCCTGGGCCGGAGGCGAATCAGGCCGTCGGGGTCTGGCGTCACCCCACCGCTGCGCCAAGTAAGCTTGCATCCGCACTGTTGGCTACTGGCGCGCTGCCTTGCCCAACAGGTTTCCCGCTCCCGGCTCCCTGAAGATGTACCTTTGACTGTTCAGGAACCAGCCCATCGTTCAGTAAACATTGACGGTTCGTGGATCGCGCAGGCTGACGCCCTTGGCGTCGGTCTCCTCCAACGGGATTTCCACCCCCGTCCCTGGATGGAATATCAACAACGGGCAGGGCAGGGCGAAGAACTTGGTTTCTTCGCCATCACAGTGGGAGAAGCTGAGAGTCAGCTGCAAACCGTTTCCGGGTCCGAACAAGAACGCCTTGCCCCGGTCCCCGTACCATTCTTCAAACGTGCCATACAACAGCAAGCCGGGTGGCAAGGTTTCGTTCCTCTGATATTGGGCACTATGGGAACTCAACCTTTCGGAAAAGTCTTCCGCCGGCCTACATTTCTCGAAGATGGCTTTTGACTCATCCTCCGGTCTACCCGGCGCCACGGTTTCCGCAACAGATTTCAGCTCTTCGCCGGTTATCCCTGGCCCGAGAACCTCCTCAAGCGGCTTCAATTCATGCTCTGAAGGATGCCCCAGGTAGGCCCAAGGGACGAGAAACAAATCCTCGATTGAATGGCATTGTTCGGGTTCAAGGAATTTCAACCCAACATCACGCAGGCGGGGAGGCATATCCAGTCGTTCATCGAACCCAAAAGGGGGATATGAACTACGCGACCTTGCCGAGCCCGGGTCCCGGCGCATCAGGTTGAGCGTCTGGGCATTCCGCACCATCCTCTGGTGATCGAAATCCCACAGAAATGTGGAACGAGCCTCACACCCAATGTTGAAGGCCCTCCCCAGCCCATCGTTGCGTATCTCCAACCGGAGACTGACGCCCCCGACGGGGCTTTCGTCGACGGCGACAATGAGTGCGACGACGTTGAGTTGGCAGGGCCGCGAATCGAGATAGGCTTGCCGCTCTATCTCTGCCCGCCTGGAAGAATTCTGGGCGTTCTTACGAGCGAAAAGGACGCCGGCCGCACCCACCAATAGGCCGACAATGAGAGACCCTATGCCGATGAGCAGGTTCGCCAAGTCCATCAGTTCACCCCAATTCCTGGCTCTGGATTCTCCCAATAAATGTTTGATAGCAGGCCGTCCGTGGGTTCCACTGCGGACCAAAGCGTACCGGGGCAGGTGGACCCGGGGTTCCGTCCTTTCGCATCCCCCGCCGCCATCCCATACCCCGCCCTCGACCCAGTGACGATGTACCTGGGATCGGCGCCATCGTCCCCCCGCTTGTGGCGCAGCTTCTTCACCACGTTCCGCTGCAGCCAGCCCGGACCGCCGCTTCCGGACTGGCTTCAGGCCCGGTATGCAGCTGTTCAAGCGCAATTCTACAATACCTAATACGAAAGAGATGTTCTAAATTACTCCTATTACACGGCTGATGGTGTAGGGTTTTCCCGGCGCTCCGGTCCCGTGATGCCGGCGGCAGCCCGCCTCATCCGCCCCTGGACGCCAGAGGCCAATAAGGAGAATCGAACATGGACGGCGCAGTTGCTAGGGAAGAGGCGGCAGCCCGGTGGCGAAGGGACTTGGAGGACGCGGAAGCCGCCAGCCGCCAGTCCTGGCCCCAGAACGTCACCGCCAGAATGTCCGAGTTCGAGCGGCTGACCCTCATAACCGAAATCCTCATGCCGGTGCGCAACGAGCTCGCGCTGGAGGTCAAGGACACGCAGCAGCGGGACCAGCCGGATCGGCAGCCCGCTGACGACCAGGAGGAGGAGACCGGCGAACTCGGCGTAAACCAGGTCTATTCAGTCATCCTGGCCGCCGCCGCAGCCTGCAACCGGTGGCTCAGGGAGGACCTCGGGCCGGGACTGAGGGCCGGCGGGCAGGACTTCGAGACCTCAATGACCCTGGACCCGGCCACCGACATAGACCGCTGGGCCAGGGAACGGGCCGAACCCATGATGGAAGAACCGGCCGATGACGACATCGAGAGGTGGCTGCACCGGGCGGACCTCAGAACGGCTGGAACCCTCCCGCACGAGACCGATCCCCGGGAGGAGTGGAGCGGGGCCGTGGGCCACAGCATGGCCCTGGTCAGGGAGGCCATCCACCGGCTGACCCTGGCCCGGCTCCACATGAGAGCCGGCGACCCAGCCATGCTGGAAGCCAACGTCGCGGTCCAGATCACCGAGAACCTCTACCGGGTTGTCGTCTGGCTGGCCGGCACCCTGCAAGCCTGGGGCACAGCCCTGGTCCGGCTCCAGAACGCCGTCCCCGCGCTGGACGACGACCCCTGAAGGCGCCACCCGTCCCAGCGGAACAACTGCGTTCCAGTCGCCCCGACTGTGGTTTTCGTCAAGCAATTAACGGAATCAGCAATCCAGCAGTATCTCCGGGGCGTATAACTATTATCAGGCAATGGCGACACGCCTTGCCGGAGACCGCCCCTACCGGAAGCTAAACCGTGGGAAACCCCTGCCCATCAGGGCCGGATTTGTCCTGAACCGAGTAATGCGCCGGTACGGGCGACGGAGAAAGATATGCCAACCGAGGAGGACGGACACGTAGCAATGGCACCCCGACAACCCTTGACCGCAGAACAACGGCGATTATTGAGAATCATCTCAAGAATGCCCCTGGCCAGCGCCGCCAACCTGGCCCCCATCCTGGACCTGACCGAGGGCCAAATTGGAAGGATGCTGGCAACCCTGAAAAGCGGCGGCTGGGCGGAATCGGTGATGCGGGGCATGACCGAAAGACCCCAGCACCGCTGGTTCCTGACCAGGAAGGCGGTGGACGAACTCTACGTCACCGAACACCGGCACCCCAGCCCCAGGGAGGAGGCCCGCGCCGCCGGACAGGCCCAGTTTCACCCGCAGAGAGAACTGCCGGCTGATTTTACGGAACGCTTCGCCTTGGACCACGACCACGCAGACCACAGGGACGATCAGGAGAATTCACCCTTTGCCGCCGCCGAGAGTCCGGTAGAGGATGAATCCGGCAGCGGCAACAACTGCCCCGGCCACGAGCACCCGCCCTGGACTGCAACGTCGCGGGGGGTGGAGATGTCCCTGCGCCGCTTGGCCATGCTGGAGCCGCTCTACCGCCTGGCCCCGGACCTGCTGAAGAGCGGCCGGGTGGTCAGGCCGCCTGACGACCAGGACGACTCCAGGGACGCGCGGATGACCGACTTCCGGCTGCTCAGGCACGGCGGCTTCTACCACGCCGTGGCCCGCTACGGCCCCGACGTCTGGACTCCCTTCACCTACGCCGGTCTCCACGCCACCGAGCGGGTTTTACGCCGCAAGGAGCAGCACCGCTTCTGGGGCGTGGACTGCTACTCCCACGACGAGGACCGCAACCTGCGCATCGGCAACCGGCTGTTCTACGAGGACCCGGACCAGGAGGTGGAGCCCTCGGCCCAGGTGGTGGTGGCCTTTGACGCCTGGGCAGCGGAGCTGGCCCGTTCCACCTTGAGCCACGACACGCCCACCCTGTTCTGCACCTCCGACGGCAACTGCACCCCGGCGGTGGAGCTTCGCCCGTCAAGGGACCTGGTGTCCGACCCCGCCGGGCATCCCGACGTGGGCCGGCCCGAGAACGTGCACCTGTGGCTCAGGGACAACCCGGACGTGGCGGCCATCGACGGCGGGACCGCCCACCGGCTGTTCATGGCCGTCTGCCAATTCCCCGCCATGCGGGTCTCCTGGCTGGCCGAGATGCTGAAGAGCGGACGCCGGCAGGTGCGCCGCCACCTGCGGACATTCGTCGAGACCGGCCTGGTGGCGGCGTTCGGCGAGCGGCACTACCTGACGGAACAGGGCATGAAGCGCGCGGCCAACATGAGCCGGGTGCTGCCCGCCATCATCAAGTCCCGCCACGGCCCCTACCTGGACCGCTGGTACCGGGAGCACGAGAGACTGCACAACGACGGGGTGAACCGGCTGGTGGCGCGGTTTGCCCGGGAGGGCGTGGCAGCCTTTGCCGGCTGGCGGGCCGAGGTCAACGTGCCCGGCCTGACCCAGGTGCGGCCCGACCTGCTGGTGCCGGTGAGCGACGGTCCCTTTGGACCAGGCCCCTACTACATCGAGTACGAGCGCCACGCAGTTTTGGGGTACGAGGTGGCGCGCAAGCTGGGTCCCTACCGCCGGATGGCAACCCTGGGACGGCCCCTGCCCCTGCTGATGGTGTGCCAGACCGGGCAGGCGGAGGCGAATTTCCGCGAGGCCAGAGGGGAACTGCCCATGCTGACCGCCACCCAGGGTCCGGCCTTTGCCGGGCCGCTGACGGGAATTGCCACGGTGTGGCGGCTGGACGGCGCCCCGGTGGCCCTGCACTGCCGGGGGTGATGGGAGCCGGAGCCGGGCCTGACCTCAGTTGTCGCTGGTTATTCCGCAGATCGCTGGTCCGTTTACTCGAAGTGGTGTGAAACAGCAAAGACCCGGCGTCAGCCGGGCCCCTTCGAATTGCTCTACGCTGGAGACTGCGGATTAGTCCTCGAACATCCTCTCCTTTACCGAGAGCACCCTCACACCGTTGGCCCTCAGCTTCTCCTGGGCCAGGATGCTCTCCTCCATACTCCAGGCGAAGTAGACGAGCTTCCATACCACCACGTGGTCAAACTGCGGCTCGTCGCCTTCGGCGTCGGCCATCATCCGGTGGAAGCTGTCGCGGCGCCCGAGGCCGTCGCTGTACCTGGCGCTGACCTGCAATCCTCTCCCTTTGCAGTAGTCCTCCGCCTCAGCCATCTGCACGTCGACCTCGGCGGCGTTGGGCGACTTCCAACCGTTCGCCTTCACGTAGATGGCGGCACAATTGAGGGCTGGTGTTGGCATCGGGGCTGGACCTCCTTGCGCTTCATCCGTGACGGACCGGGCCGCGCCGGCGTCGTCACCGATGCTGTTGGTCAATCGCAACCTGATCCTGAATCCATCATCTCCGACGGGCGGCGGATTCTCAAGCGCCTGCTGTCATCAGATTCTGCTCGCCCCAGGGTGTTGTCGAACAGCGTCGCTCCCCGTCCGGTCCTTTAGGGGGTTGAAGGGTTTCCTTCCTCTGGTTCCGGCAGCTTCTTCTTTGATGCGCCCTTGCACCGATTGTCAATCGGGCGTGGGCAATGCCGGTTCCTCCCCCTCCCCCGCCGCCATCCTATACCCCACCCGTGGCTCGGTGAAGACGTACCGGGGGTCGGCGGCATCGTCGCCCAGCTTGCGGCGCAGCTTCTTCACCACGTTGCGCAGCAGCCAGCCCTCGCCCATGCGCTCCGGCCCCCACACCCGCTGGAGCAGGACCTGGTGGTTCAGCACCCGGGGCGCGTGCACCGCCAGCTGGTACAGCACCGCGTACTCCGTGGCCGTCAGCTCCACCGGCTCCCCGGCCACCGCCACCCGCCGCCGGGCGTAGTCGATGCTCAAACCTCCCACGGCGTAGGGCGCCGACGGCTCGCCCTGGCTTGGTTCCAGCCCCCGGCGCAGCGCCGCCCGGATGCGGGCCGCCAGCTCCGTCTGGGAGAAGGGCTTGACCACGTAGTCCGTGGCCCCCATGTCCAGGGCCCGGGCCACCGTCTCCTCCTGCCCGTAGGCCGACAGGAAGATCACCGGCACGTCGGCCATCCCGTGCACCTGGTGCATCAGCTCGATGCCGTCGCTGCCCGGCAGCACCAGGTCCAGCAGAGCCAGGTGGGGCTGGTGTTCCGCCATGAGCTTGGGCACCTCGGCCGGGTCGCCGGTGACCACCGGCGCGTAGCCCGCCTTCGTCAGCGCGTCGCGCACCCGGCGCAGCGCCTGGGGGTCGTCGTCCACCGCCAGCACCCGCACCCGGCCCCGGGCCGCCCGGCGGGAACGCGCCGGCGTAGGCGCCGGTGCGATGACCGCCGGCTCCTCCACCGTGGGCAGGGTGAAGGTGAACCGCGCCCCCAGGCCCGGCCCGCCGCTCTCGGCCCGGATGCGGCCCCCGTGGGCCTCCACGATGCCCTTGCAGATGGCCAGGCCCAGCCCGGAACCGTCCACGCCCGGTGCTGAGTCCGCCCCGAAACCCCGGGAGAACTTGCGGAACAGTTCCGGCAAAAGCTCCGCCGGTATGCCCCGGCCCCGGTCGGCCACCGACACCGCCACGTGGACCCCCTCCCGCTGGGCGCTGACCACGATGGGCGAACCCTCCGGCGAGTACCCGGCGGCGTTGGTGAGCAGGTTGCCCAGCACCTGGGCGACGCGCAGCCTGTCCGCCAGCACCAGGGGCAGGTCCTCCGGCAGTTCCACCCGCAGCGGGTTGCGGTCTCCCCCGGCCGGGAACCGGCCCACCGCCTCCTCCACCAGAGCGCGCAGGTCCGAGGGCTCCGGGGTCACCGGCAGGGTGCCGGTCTCGATGCCGGCCACGTCCAGCAGGTCGCCGATGAGCTGGCGCATCCGGTCCGACTGGTCCCGGATGATGCGGAAGAACTGGGCCGTCTCCGAGGGGTGCAGCTCCCCCGCCGTCTCCAGCAGCGTGTCCACCGACCCCTTCACCGCCGCCAACGGCGTCCTGAGTTCGTGGCTGACCATGGCCAGGAACTCGGCCCGCAGCCGCTCCTGCTCGTTCAAAGGCGTCAGGTCCTGGAGGGTGACGACGAAGGACGCCACCAGGCCGTCCTCGGAGTGAATCGGCGTGGCGTTGAGCAGCACGCTTATGCTGCGCCCGTCGGGGACCCGCAGGGCGACCTCCTCGGCCCGCACCGTCTCCCCGCCGCTGAGCAGTTCCGCCATGGTGAACTCCCGCAGCGAGAACTCCCTCCCATCGCCCCGCACGCAGGTCACCAGACCCAGCAGGTCCTCCGGCTCCTGCCCCTCCTCCCGCAGGCCGTCCACGATGCGCAGCGCCTCCCGGTTCACCGAGGCCATCTCCCCGGTCCGGGCGTCGAAGACCGCCACCCCCACCGGCGAGGTGTTGACCAGGGTCTCCAGGTCGGCCCGGGCCCGCCGCTCCTCCCGGTGGGTGCGGGCGTTGGCGATGACCAGGGCCGCCTGGGCGGCGAACATCGCCAGGGTCTCCTCGTCGCCCTGGCTGAACTCCTCCCCGTCCTCCCGGTCCCCCACGAAGACGTGGCCCACCCGCACCTCCCGGTGGAACATGGGCGCCGCCATGAACCGGAACACCCCCACCGGCAGGGGGATTCGGAAGTCCGTGAAGCCCAGGCCGTGGACGTGCGCCGTCAGGTCGGGCAGGCGCAGGGGTTCGGGGGAGCCGGTCAGGGCTTCCAGGAGCCGCAGCCCCTCCGGGGTGAGCCAGAGCTGTTCGGCCTCGCCTTCAGTGAACCCGGAGGTCAGGTGGTGCTCCACCCCGCCCCCGCCGTCCAGCAGGGTCATCACCCCGTAGCGGGCGGTGGTCAGGGAGCGGGCCGAGTCCAGCACCCCCTGGAGCACCTGGTCGAAGTCCAGGCTCTCGTTGATGCGCCGGCTGGCCCGGCTCAGGCGGGACAGGCGTTCCCGGAGCGCCTGGATCTCCCGGTGGGGCTGGTCTGACCGGTCCATTAGGAGCCTCCCCTCTTTCCGGCCCCCGGCGGCGGGTTGGCCCGGGGCCGGGGCGTCTCGCCGGTTGATTATAGCGGGGTGCGGGAAAAAGTTACAGGAAAGAATACAAGTATTTGGTCCTTAAAAATACTCGCACGATACGGTTCATGGTGTAGGGTTTTGCTGGCTCATCTTACCCGTGACGCCGGTTCCAGGCCGGCTTGACCGGGCGGGAAGGGAGCCGGGCTCCGGGCGCCGTGGTGTTGAGAACGGCCATGACGCCGGGGCCAAACCGCCGCGCCGGCCCCGCCGGGAAGGGGCCGGGCGCCAACAAGGAGACAGCGCAGCCATGTTCCAGCGTATCAGCAGCAGCCGGGCGGGCCGCCTCTTGCGGGCGGTCATGCCCCTGTCGCCCCCCCCCCCCCCCCCCGACTTTCCGCCTCTGAAAAGCGCCGGAGGCCCGGCATGATGCGGGCCTCCAGCCTCCCCCCACTATCCCGGTTCCTGTTCCTGGCCGCCGCCCTGGCGGCCCTCGGGCTGCTCTTCGCCCACGACACGCCCCCCGCGCGGGCGCAGGCGGTCACCGCGCCGCCCACGAACGTAGCCATGACGCCGGGCAATGGGAAGCTGGTCGTGACGTGGACGGCGTCGGCCACCGGCGGCTCCACCTATTTTGTACACTATACCTCGTCGTCGACCGTGGACCTTCAAGATCAGAGGGGCTTTAACCCCAACACCCACGCAACCCACTGGAGATTGCTCCATGGGAGCAGCATTGCGGTCACCACGTACACGTTTTCGAACCTGAACAACGGCACGACCTACCGGGTGCGGGTGCAAGCGGCTTCTGGAAACGGTTCGAGCGTCTGGGTGGAGGCCGAGGGCTCGGGCACGCCGAGGGCCCTGGCGGCGCCGTCCGACGTGGACGTCTCCAGGGACCGCACCGCGGGGGGCGCGCTGCGCGTGACGTGGGGGCGGGTGTCGGGGGCGACCGGCTACGAGGCCGAGTGGCGCCTTGCCAGCGACGCCTCAGCGGTCGGCAGCGACACCGCCATCGCCGCGACCAAGGGCACCTCCAGCGATGCGTTCTACATCACCGGGCTGACCAACGACACGGTGTACGAGTTCCGGGTGCGGGCCAAGGACGACAACGTCAACGACGGGACCTGGTCGGGCTGGCATGGCGGCACGCCGCAGGCCGCCGCCGCCGTCATCTGGACGGGGACGTTGAACACCGGCGCGCGGGCTGGCCTCCCGGGCTGCAATAGCGGGGCTCCGTGCGCCACCAATCTATCCCCGAACACCTTTACGGTCAGCGGCACCCAGTTCACTTTCACAGAGGTAAATCAGAGGCAGCTTGGTCAAAATGAGTTTGCCTTGGTAGCGAAGGTCAGCCCGGACGTTACGACTGAGTTGGCGGCGCTCCAGTTCTGCAGCGGGCCGCTGGCGATCCCGATGACCACGGGTCGGGGGATTATTGACGACGACTCACTGGTCAACAGTAGAAGCCCCACCGCACTGGTGGACTGGCAGCCGAACACCCAGGTCACGGTCCGGATCGGGAGCGACTGCGCCCAGGCGCCCCAGGCGGAGTGGCCGGCGGTGGCGCCCCGGCTGGACGGCCTGGCCCTGTCGGCCGGGGATGCGCCGCTCACGCTGATCCAGGGCCGGATCCATCCCGACCAGGGCGGACCCGGGACCACCGGTTTCGCCAGCGACACCCAATTGTACATGGCGGTGGTGCCCTACGGCACCAGCGAGGTGACCCTCACGCCCGAGTTCACCCTCAATGCCCTGGGGCAGGCGAGTTCCGCGAGGGACCAGCGCTACAGCGGGGGGCGCCCGGTCTTCACCGAGGCGGAACGGGTGCTCACCTTCGTGAGTTCCATCGATCCCGGCGGCAGCTACACGCTGCGCCTGGGACCCTCGGAGGAGGGCGGCGAGCCGCTGGAGCTCTGGGCACGGTACACCGAGGTGATCGTCCGCGTGTACCGCGAGTTCCCCTATCTCCCCGACACCAAGCTTGAGACCACGTACATCGTCCTGGTCGTGCAGGGGGGCCCGATTCCGGTCTCGCTGTCGGTGGAGGGTCTGACCGGCAACGTGCTGCTCTACGGGGGGACGGCGACGTTGAAGGCCACGATCCCGGTGCCCCTGCCGATGGACAGCACCATTCCGCTGACGGTGGGGTACGCCGAGACCCAAAAGGGCGACGTTCTTTTCCGGCCGGACCCTGACCACCCCAACGCCTACTACGGCCTGGACCGGCCGGTGGACATCTTCATGAGGAGGGGCGAGAGGGAGGCGTCGATCCAGATCGTGGCGCAGCCGGACCCCGGCAGGACCAGCAACGAGCTTCTGATCATAGAACTGGACTCGTCCGGGTTTCCGGTGGCGGGCTCCACGCGCTGGGGGTCGAATGCCGTGGAGGTCGCCCCGTGGACGTTGACGGAGGGCTCCTCGAACTCGCCAACACTCTCGCTCGGCCCGGACACCAACCAGCGGGTGGACCCGGTGCGGGAGATTCCCGCCAAGTACGCCGAACTGCTCCGGAAGGTCTGGGAGTGGCGCGACGACCCGTGCTGCGTGGACGACCCGGCCCACACGGGCCGCTGGGACCGGGTGCTGCTGGCCTTCGGAATTACGGTGGAGGACGCCTCGCTCACGCCGATGACCGCGGATGAGGCGCAGACCCACGCCGACCAGGGCTGGACCGGCTGGGCGGAGACGGCGGAGGCATTGCGGGAGTGGGAGGCCGGCGAGCCGGACAGCGCCGAAGACGCGGCCGCGCCCACCGCCTTGAACCTGGCCCTGGGCGAGGGCGCCGATGCGGCGGCGGAGCTGACGGTGGGCGAGGGAGACGGCCAGGTGGCCATCACCGCCACCCTGGACGCCCCGGCCCCGGACGGCGGCCTCAGCTTCATCCTGCTCCCCGGCGCATTGGACACCGCCGACGGCGACGCCGACTACGAGCTGCCCTGGAGCATCGCCATCGCCGCCGGGGAGCGCACGGGGACGGCGACGATTGCCATCACCGGCGACCACCTGGACGAGGACGACGAGACGGTGAGCATCAGCGCCTGGGCCGCCCGCTCCGGCTACCAGCACCTGGAGGGCTGGGCCGCCCTGACCATCGCCGACGACGACACCGCCGGGGTGACGGTGAACGCCGCCCATCCCTTCACCGTGGCCGAGGGGGGAACGGCCGCCTACATCGTGGTGCTGGACTCCCAACCCACGGCGGACGTCACCGTCACCGCCGCCAGCGATGACCCCGGCGCGGCCACGGTGTCGCCCGCCTCCCACGTCTTCACGGCGGAGGGCTGGAACCGGGCGGCAACCTTCACGGTCAGCGGCCTGGCCGGCGCCGGCGGCGAGAGCCTGGCCGTCAGCCACGGCGTAACCAGCGGCGACCCCCGCTACGGGGCCGTCGGCGGCGGCAGCCTGGCGCTGTCGGTGTCGGACGACGCCGCGGCGCGGGAGAAGTACGCGGACCTCATCGCCCGGATCGGGGAGTGGCGCAACGACCCCTGCTGCGTGGACGACCCGGCCCACACCGGCCGCTGGGACCGGACGCTGCTGGCCTTGGGGGAGACGGTGGCCGACACCACGCTTTCGCCCATGACGGCGGCGGAGGCCCAGACCCACGCCGACCGGGGCTGGTCCCGCTGGTCGGAGGTGGCGGCGGCCCTGCGGGACATCCAGGGCGGGGCGCCCGTGGTGGAACACGCCATCAACGACGTCACCATGCGGAAAGAGCGCACGGCCTGGCAGGTCTCCCTTGATGGGGTGTTCAGCGACCCCGCCGGCGGCGGCCTGACCGTCACCGCCGGCTCCTCCGACAACGCGGTGGCCACGGTGGTCACGGCGCCGGATTACTCCCGGCTGATGCTGACGGCCAAGAGCCGGGGCACGGCCACCATCACGGTGATCGCCAGCGACGGCCGGGGCCGGACCGCGTCCGACGCCTTCACCGTGACGGTCAAGGCCGCCCCGGTGGTGGCCTCGCCCCTGGGCGACGTGAGCCTGGAGGCGGGCGGCAGCCGGGACATCTCCCTCACCGGCGTCTTCAGCGACGCCGACGGCGACGCCCTGACCGTCAGCGCATCCTCCTCCAACGACGCGGTGGTCTCCGCCTTCGTCTTCCAGGACACGCTGACCCTGCTGGCGCCGGCCGAGGGCACGGCGGCCATCACCGTCACGGCCCGGGACCCGGACGGCAACCGGGTCAGCGACGAGTTTGACGTGTCGGTGGCCCCCCAGCAGCAGCAGCCACCGCCGGGCACGCCCAACCAGGTGCCCACGGTGGCCTCGGCCATCGCCGACGTAACCATCGTCAGCGAGGGCGGGACCAGCCAGGTCTCCCTGTCCGGTGTGTTCGACGACGCCGACGGCGACAGCCTCACCATCACCGCCGGGTCCTCCGATAACGCGGTGGCCACGGTGTCGGTGGCGTCGGACCACTCCACGCTGACGGCCAGCGCCCGGAGCCGGGGCACGGCGACCATCACCGTTACGGCCAACGACGGCAACGGCGGCACGGTGTCGGACAGCTTCACCGTTACCGTCAAGGCCGCGCCGGTGGTGGACTCGGCCATCTCCGACATAACCGGCCTGGAGGTGTCGGACTGGCGGCAGGTGTCCCTGGCCGGAGTGTTCCGCGACGCCGACGGCGACAGCCTGACCCTCACCGCCGCCGCCTCCGACCAGGCCATTGCCGGCATGGTCCTGGTTGCGCACGAGTCCAGGCTGACGGTGGCTGGCCTGTCCGAGGGCACGGCGACCATCACGGTCACCGCCCAGGACACCGACGGCAACGCGGTCAGCGACGAGTTTGACGTGTCGGTGGCCCCCCAGCAGCAGCAACCGCCGGACCCGGCCAACCAGGCGCCCACGGTGGCCTCGGCCATCGCCGACGTGACCATCGTCAACGAGAGCGGCACCAGCCAGGTGTCCCTTGATGGGGTGTTCGACGACGGCGACGGCGACAGCCTGACCGTCACCGCCGCGTCCTCCGATAACGCGGTGGCCACGGTATCGGTGGCGGCGGATTACTCCACGCTGACGGTGAGCGCCCAGGGCCGGGGGACGGCAACCATCACCGTCTCAGCCAACGACGGCCAGGGCGGCACGGTGTCGGACGAGTTCACCGTCACGGTCAAGGCCGCCCCGGTGGTGGCCTCGCCCCTGGCCGACGTGAGCGGCCTGGAGATGCGGACCACCCGGGAGGTGTCCCTGGCCGGGGTCTTCAGCGACGCCGACGGGGATTCGCTGACCATCACCGCCGCCTCCTCCGACGACGGCAGGGCCACGGTGTCGGTGGCCGCCGACGGCGCCACCCTGACCCTCACCGGCGTGGCCGAGGGCACGGCGACCGTCACGGTCACGGCGGAGGACAGCGACGGCAACCGGGCCAGCGACGCCTTCCAGGTGGAGGTGGTGAAGCGGTTCGCCTCCCTCATCCCCCAGATGTACCAGTGGCGCAACGACCCGCGTTACGTGGACGACAAGGCCCACACCGACCGCTGGGACCGGGCGCTGCTGGCCTTGGGGGAGACCGTGGCCGACACGTCCCTGACGGCCATGACGGCGGACGAGGCCCAGGGCTACGCCGACCGGGGCTGGTCCCGCTGGGAGCCGGTGACGGCCGCCCTGCGCCAGCTGGAGGACGGCTAGCCGGGCAGCGCCCCGACCTTCAGCTTCACCATTGGCGGAGGACCGCCACCGCGAGAACGGTCAGCAACAACCGAGCGCCCGGGGACAGCCCCGGGCGCTCCGGCAATGGAGCAGAAATCCGGCGGTCCTCCGGGAGGATCGACTCAATGCCGAGGCAGCGCACCTATTACAGCCGGGTCACCTACGATTTCCCGGATGACTTCCCCGAGCGGCTCCGGCGCTTCCAGCGGGAGTCCCGCCTGCCCTGGGCGGAAATCACCCGCCGCCTGGGGATCAATCCCCAGACCCTGCGGCGCTGGCGCGATCAGGGCGTCCGGCCCAGCGCTCGCCACCTGATGGCGCTGCAAAGGCTGGCCGACGACTTCGGCCTGGGTCACCTGTTCTACGACTGAATGGCGGCCCGCCGTCAGCCCGCTGCGCCGTTGCCACCCCTGCGGTGCCGGCAACGCCAGACTATGGCGAAGCCATCCCCCGGAAGCAGGAGGGGGCCGCATACCCGGCGGCCCGAGGAAGGGGCGCTCCCCCAACGCAGAAAACCCTCATACCTGGGCGGGCGTTCCCCCTAGCTCCCGTTCCCGTCCCGTCCCGTCTCCCCCGCCAGTGCGACCGCCAGCCGCCGGTACTCCCCCGCCTCTTCCGCACTCCCTTCGGCCTCCAGGCCCTCGATGACATTCCCTACGAACGGAACAGCCCGGCCCTTGCAGTCCTGGCAGACCGCGCCGGTCCGGTTGCCGTACCGCCGGTCCTCCAGGTAGCCCCTCACGCCCCTGCGGTCGCTGGCGTCGGTGTCCTCGCCGCAGAGGGCCTGCTCCATGGCGGCATCCTCGTCGAACAGGTGCATCTCCAACACATCGTCTCCGGTCAACTGGAACCTCCTTTCAGTTTCCCAGCTCGCCTCCGGCGCGTCCCGGCCAACGGGCTTCACCATCTTTCTACTGGCTGGGGACCGCGTTTGCCTTGGCCTCTTCCGTCATCTCGTACCGGATCGGTTTCTGTCCGGGATTGCCGATTCTGGCTCCCCAACCCTGGAGGACCGGCCAGATGTTGTTCTTGAACTCCATGCCGAAGGAGGGCCCGCCGACCGATGCCAGGGGATGGCCGGTCCACCGCTCCCTGATTATTCCCTGGCAATCGGTGCTCTTGAACTGGCCCACCTCGATCCCCTCCGCCACCGCCCGCGCCATCTCGGTCCAGACACCGCCGCTTGACCGGGCTGGCCCCGGCCCGGCATCGGGTTCCGGCGATGGTTCAACCGGGCCGGGCTTGCCGGGGTTCTTCCCCTTCCCGCTGACCAGGTGCAGCCGGTCCGGCGGGAAGAACTGCCTGACCGTCGCCGAAAGAGACCCCTCCCGGTCGGTGACCACCCACAGAAAGGGTACCTCTCCCTGAAAGCGGGGAATGCCGGGTTCGTCCCGTATGGCGGAGTACAGGGAGATGAAATCGCTGTCGTCGCTGAGGACCACCACGTGGCCGACCCTTTGCAGCACCAGGTCGGCCATGGCGTTGGTGGCGATGGCCATGTCGGCGGAATTCTTGGTCGGCGACAGGCTGAAATGCTGGGTCCCGCGCACCGCCACCTCCAGTCCGGCAAACCGGCTTTCGGCCCACAGCCTCCACAGCTCGACCTGGTCCGCCCGCACGTACAGGCTCAGGCGTGACGGCGGGGGCGCCCTGTCCGGCCAGTTCTCGATGAGATTCGAGACCATCGACTGGCCTTCGGTATGCAGGTTTTCCACGTCAACGTAGAGGCCCGACCCCGGCGTCTCCCGGTCCTGGCAGTCTTCCGGCATTCCGTCTCCGTTGCGCAAGAAGCTTCCTCCGGTTCCCTTTTCTCCATTATACCCAGCCGGGCCGGCCCCCTTGCTTTCGGCCAACCCCCCCGGTAGAATACCCGCCCCCGCGCGAAAGGCCGGGGCAGTTTCTACAAGATAGGAGGTCTGCTGATGAATAATATGCCGACGATGCGAGGCGGCCGGGGTGGCGGTGGCGGCAAGGGCGGCGGCAAGAGTGGCGGCGGAAAGGGAGGGGGAGGCCGGCCGGCCAACGCGCCCTCCACCACGGGCAACCGTTCGGGGGGCGGCCGGGGCAACAACCCTCCCAGCAAGTAACCGGCGGAAGCAACCGCATTTCCTTCTCTCCGAGGGAGAAACGCGGAGCAGGCCAAGCAGCCGGAAACGCAAAAAAAGCCACATACATGGGCAACCGGGGAGGGACGCACAAACAGCGTCCCTCCTCTTTTTCCTGCGGCCAGGGTCGGCGGGGCCCCTAGAACAGCCTGAGTGTCTCGGCCTGGGGCTGTTCCGGCTCTGCCGCCTCGGCGTCGGCGGGCGGGTTGGCCGCCTGCTGGCGCCGGTTCCGCTGCCTGGCCGGGGGAGCGGGCCTTTCGTAGGCCGGATGCTGCGGCGACTCCTCCCACCGGTCCCTGGCCCTCTCGATCACCGCCGGGATTTCCTGGGCCAGGTCCGGCAGTTCAAGGCCGTCGAAGGCTTCGATGTGCGGGTCCGCCGAGGGCCGCTGCACCCCGACGGTGGCGCGGCCTCCCTTGACAGCCAACACCACCTTCAACTCCTCCGGGGTGTCGGGCTGCTCTCTGGCATCCTTCGCAACGCCCGGTTCCTCCGCCGTTTCCCTTTCCTCATCGCGGTCCCCGTCGTCGTCAACCGCCGGTCCTTCCCCGGCGGCTCCGTCGTTGCCGTCCACCGCCTCGGCCACCGGCTCGTACTCGTCATCCGCCGCGTCGCCGAAGAGACAGTCCGCCACGCTGCGGGCGTCGGCCTGCTCAGTGAGGGTTCCAGTTTCGTCGTTCATGGTTCCTCCCTTCATTCGTTCCAGTTTCCGTGTTCTTCTCCGGGAGCCCCTACGCGCCGGACTGCCGCCTGATCTCGCCCAGGGTGGTGGGCTGCCAGTACAGGTCCCGCTCCACGGCGGGTACGCCGCCGAACACGGTGACCTCCGCCAGTTCGTCCAGGGAGAAGTAGCCCAGCTCCATCTCGAACCCGTCCACCAGGCCGAAGCACAGGCCGGTCTCCGCCTCCCATTCGGTGATGTACCAGGTCCAGTTGCTGTAGGGCGAGAACAGCTTGGCCGGCGCCACCACCGCGTCATAGTCGGCGGCGTTCTCGTTGGCGTAGAGGGCGGGGATGGTCTCCCCCAGCTCCTTGGTCATCAGCGCGTGGCCGCGCCGCCCGCTGTGGTTGTCCCGCCAGACGGCGGTGGCAATGGTTCCTTTTTCGTCCATCTTGGTTGCTCCTTTCCTTTCTCTCCGGTTGGGGTAATTGGCGTCGTTCCCGGGGGAAGCCTTCCCCCACAACGGCGGGCGCTCAGCCGGTTTCCGGCTAGGAGTCGCGCCCCACCAGCCGCGCCACGGCTTCCGGGGTGACGTAGCTGGGGGTGACGGTGCCCAGGTCCATGTCCAGGTAGAGGCCCAGGAAGGGGCAGGTTCCCGCCGCCATGCGGCGCACCACCTGCAACACCAGCGAAGCCATCATCTGGTTGATGGTGGGGTCCTGGTCAGTAAGGTCCAGGGCGGCGGCGCAGTCCACGTCGGGCGGCCTGGTGGACACGGTGGTCAAGAGGTCGGGCCGTTGCAGCGTGGGCGCCGGGGCCAGGTGGCAGGTGTCGCCGGTGAAGGGCGGTTCCTCCAGGACCACCCGGTGGGGGATGTTTCCAACGAGGACCTGTCCCCAGTTGGTGTCGTTGCCGGCGTCGATGAGCCAGCGGCAGGGGTCTCCCGGCAGGCACTCGGCCATCGCCCTCCTTGCCGCCGCGTTGTCGGCGCAGCCGATGACCAGGCCGTCATGGGGGGAGAGGCCGGGGTAGCGGGGTTCCTCGTCGCGGAAGGGATAGACCGAGTAGCCCACGGGCCGCTGGTAGTCCCGGGCCAGCCGGTCGGCCAGGGCCTTGCTCTTGAACTCTCCAACATCGCCCTTGTAGAAATTCTGGCGAAGCAGGTTGTGGGGTTCCACCCGGTCGTGGTCCACCAGGACGATGGTGGCGTCCCTTCCCTGGAACAGTCGGCAGAGGCCCTCGGCGACGAAGCCGCCGGTGCCGCCGCACCCCACCACGGTGATCCAGGGGTGGTCCAGCAGGAACTGGTTGTCCAGGTAGTAGGGCATTTCAGCTTGCCTCCTTGTTGTAGCTGGTGTCTTCGCCAATGAGCCGCAGGCCCGGCGGCGTACCGTCGAATACTTGAGACCAGTCCAGAGGGGCGAAGTGGCCGTAGATGCCGAGGCGCAGGGCCAGCTCCGGGATACGCGCTTCCAGGCGTCCCACGACGCCGTAAATCCTGAACCCCTGCTCGTCCCCGTCATCGGTGGCGGAGAAGAAGGCCCGGTGGCGTCCGTGGGAGTGGAACTCGGCCACCACCCCGGCAGGCGGTATGTAGGTAAGCGACGCTCCCGTCCCCTCCTGTGGCGGAACCACCAGCCGGTAGGCGTCGCCGTCCCAGCCCACAGCGAAGAACCGCTCCGTGTCCGGTGCGGCCAGCATCCAGCTCAGTCCCAGCTCGAATACGTGGGCTGCGATGGGGCCGTGGGCCAGTTCCACCTTCTCGGTGACGGGCGCCAGACCCCGCACCTGGGCGGGAGCGACGGCGATCCGCGCCGTCAGGTGGGCACTCTCAGACTGGACGTAGAGGCCGCCCGCTCCGAGAACGTAGTCGTATCCCACGCCCTGGCTTCCCGCGAGTCCGCCGGACTGGTTCACCAGGTAGCCCACTGGCCCTGGCCCTGGCCCTGGCCCGGCATTGGTCGAACCGGTGCTAGGGGTAGTAGCCCCGCCGTCCTTCGGAGGCCGCCATGACGTGGGCCACGGTGCATTGGGGAACCAGGTCCTCAACCGGGTACTCAGCCTTTCCATCCAGTTCCTCCCATAAAGCCTTTAGATCGTCGGGGTGTCGCTTCGACCGTTCCCTGGTGTCTCCGGTAAGGGAGAAGAAGGACTGGAAGAAGGACTCGGGTATCAGCCCCACGTCCTCGGGGAAGCGGTGGCTGCCGGGGCAGACCCGCCCGTCCCTGAAGACGTTGAAGGCCGGGGCGCGGTAGAGCTGCTGCTCCGGCTTGGTGGGCCGTTCCAGGGCGGCATAGACCCAGGGAGCCCGGCCCGGCGAGCAGACGAAGACCAGCCCAGGCATGGGCAGCCGCAGCCGGGCGGGAGGCTGGAACGCCTCCCGTTGCAGGGCCACCGCCCACACCTGGGCCGGGCGCCAGAGGGCCACCACCTGGCCCGTTTCCCCCTGGTTCCACCACAGGGCATCCTCGGGCAACAGCCCCGAGGAGAAGCCCAGGTGCCGGATGAACACGCTGGCGATCTCGTCCGCCGAGACCGTCCTGACCCAGGTGGAATCGCCCTCGAAGCCCCTGAGCAGCACGGTCTCGCCGTAAACCTCCAGTTGCACTTGGAGCGCGTCCCGGGGCACGTCGTCCTGTCCTGGCAGGGACCACTCCGTCGCGTTTACCTCAGCCGTCATCGTTATCCTCCTGTTCTTGCTTTTCGTGTTGGGGCAGCCGGGGCAGGATGAAGTCCAGCAGTTCGGCGAAGCGGCCCGACAGGTCCTCCTCCAGCCAGTCGGCCAGCCCCAGCGCCGAGTCGATCAGGGCATTGGCCTTGCGCCATTCCTCGGTGCCTTCGGCGATGATCTCGTCCTCCCAGGGGTCGGAGAAACCGTCGTAGTTACCATCCTCGTAGGAATGGTCCAAAAAGAAGTTGCCCGTCTGGGCCCAGACCCAGGAGCAGGCTCGGGCCGCACCCTCGAAATTGGTCCCGGTCAGCGTCTCGGTGAGCGCGTCCAAGGGTATGCCGCCCCGGGGTATCCGCTCCAGCGTCTCCTGCGGGATGCTTTCGGCGGCGGACTCCAGCCACGCCGTCCTTATCCCGTCGGGGCCTTCGAAGAAGGCGTCGGGGGCTTCGGCCAGCAGCGCCAGGGCCGAGAGCCCCTCCCGGTAGCCGTCCCACATCTCGTGGAGGCCGTCGAAGCCGAAGCCCGTCAGCCCGAAGGGGATGCCCCTCCGCAGCCAGGACCAGGGCGGTTCGTCCCCTTCCTCCAGCCAGAAGTCCAGGAACGGTCCGTAGAGGGGGAAGTGGCGCTCCTGGAAGAGTTCCACGAAACGCTCCATCCTCCGGTTTACGTTGGGGGCTGACAGCACCTCCTTCGCCTCGCTGGGAAAGAGGCGGCGCACCAGTTCGGTGAACCAGGCGTAGTCCCCGGCGAAACCCACCAGGGTGACCAGCTCCCGCAGCGACGGCGGACGCCGCAGGAGCGTTTGTGCCAGCCCGCTCAGGAGCGGCGGGGCCGCAGTTGCCACCGCATCGCCTCCAGCAGCCGCCGGGTGGCGGCAGCGTAGTGTTCGGCCTGGGAGCAGGCCAGTTCCACCTCCGGCTGCCGGGCCGCCGCCGCGTCCAGGTCCAGCCCGCCGTTGGGGAGGGTAAGCTCCGCCGTGAGCTCGATGATTTTCAGGTCCGCCGGCGGCGTAGCCGCCAGCAGACCGGCCAGGGTCCGGTTGTCCATTTCCAACCTCCTCTAATGGCGGGCGGGGGCGAAGGCGCCCTTGGTGCCCACCCGCCGCTGGAACTCGAAGATGGTGTCCTGGCCCCGGGCGGTCTCCTTGACCGAGGCGTTGGCGATTTCGCCGTAGAAGTCCGCCAGCGTCGCCTTCACCTGCTCGACGGTCATCTCGGGGTCCGGGTCGGGGAACTCGCGGTCGTCGTACACAAAGATGCGTGCCATCGTTTCATCTCCTCTTTGTTGGTAAGGTTGGGTTGCCAAATGCGGGAGGCCGGCGTCATTGCGACGCCGGCCTCCCGTGTGCCTGTGCGGTCTAGCGTCCCGCTCCCGCCGTCTCCCTCTCCCGTTCCTGCTCGGCGGCCAGCGCCCACTCAAAGAGGGACGCGGCGGAGGGCTTGGACTTGCCGTTCCGTCCCTTGGGCTTCACCGGCTCCTCGGCCAGGAATTCCGCCCAGGAGAAGAGAGACTGCCGCCCCTCGGCGGGTTCGGCGTCGTGATGGCCGTTGCTATTGCCGTCAGGGGCATGTCCGTTGTCCGGCGCCAGCTCCACCATCGGGGTGATGTCCTCGTGGTGGCCGTCACCATTGCCGTTCCCGTTAACCGCCACGGCCTCCGGCTCAACCTCCACGGCCTGCCAGCCGTCGTCCACCAGGAACTCCTCGCCGCTGGCCTCGGCGTCCCTGGCCTCGGCAAAGACCGCTTCCACCGAATCGGCGTCGGCCTCCTCCTCGCCGTTGACGATCTGCCGGGCTAGGGCCAGCATCAGGTCGTCGCCGTCGTCCCCGTAGGCCGCCAGCCCGTCCTCGGGCAGCTCACCCTCCACGGCCAGCGAGCTTTGCAGCTTCTTGGCCACCAGCTTCAGGGCGTCGGCCTGGAGCGTGTTCCGGTAGGCCATGAACACCACCTTCACCGGGCGCTTCTGGCCGATGCGCCAGGAGCGGCGCGACGCCTGGCGCATGACGTAGGTGCTGTAATCCACCTCATCCCAAACGATGGTCGGGAAGTCGATCAGGTCCAGTCCGGTCTGCACCAGCCGGGGGTGGCAGATGAGCACATCGATGCCCAGCTTGACCCTCTCCTCCACCCAGGCCTCCCGCCGGTCCGGGGCCACCGTGTCAGCCTTCAGCACCGCCACCCGGAAGCCGTGCTCGGTCAGGAACCGGTCCATCCGCTCGGTGATGTCCCTGGTTCCGGTGTGAGTGGCGTAGACCAGCACCTTGCGGCCTTGAAGCCGCTCTGCCGCCACCAGGTCAACCAGTTGCCGCTCCTTGGGGTAGAGCTTGTCCTCGGCCAGGGGCGGCGCCTGGACCAGGATGTTGCCGGTCTGGGGATCGAAGACCGTCTCGCCCCGGGTGCAGCCGTCGGGGTAGGCCAGCAGCGTTTGCAGGTAGGTGGCCAGCAGCCGCTTGGAGCCGCTCTGGAGCGCGGCAGCCAGCGCCCGGCGCAGGGCGTCGAAGATCATGTCGTAGGCCTTGCGCTGGGACAGGCCGGTGTGGTCCGGCTCCCGGTCCATTCCGCAGAGCAGCACCTGTTCCTCGTAGGGCGGCAGCCCCGAGGCCACGTCGGCGAGGCGCAGGAACACCGAGTTGCCTATCAGGTGGAAGAGCGCCCCCGGCGCCAAGCCCGGCCGCTCCCGGACCGTTTTGCGGTAGCCCTTCCTCCGGCTGCTGCGCCCATCCTCGAAGGAGTGGTCGTCGTCCGAGTGGCGCACCGTCTGTTCCAGGAACCCATAGCGCTGCACCCAGCGTCCCTCCTCCGACCTGCCGAACTCGGTGCGAATCTCGGGGCTGAAGCGGTACAGCAGGTGGAACAGCGTCGAGGCGTAGCCGCCCGAGAGGGTGCCGGTAAGGGTGAGGGACTTGCCGCAGGCGTCGGCCAGAACCCCGGCGGCGATGCCCTGGGCGGACCCCCTTCCTTTGTACTCGTGAATCTCGTCTCCAATGAGCAGGTCGAAGAAGCCCCGCATCCTGACCTTCACATAGTCGGCCAGGGGGAACCGCTTGGGGCCGGCGCCGTCGGCCTGCCACAGGGCGGAGCGGCACAGGTGGCAGGTGCGCCGCTTGCGAGCCATCTCCTGGTCCGTCAGGGGAACGCCGTCCTTGTCCACCACCTGGGCGTAACAAGTGGGGCAGCAGGGGACCCGGAAGGGCTCCCCCGTCTCCTCGTCCCGCACCAGCCTCCCGCCGTAGCCGTTGTAGCCCGCCGTGGCCCAGCGCTGGACCACGGCGGGCTTCCAGCGGTAGGACAGCTTCGCCCTTTCCCGGGACATGATGGCGAACAGGGGACCGGCGCCGGTGGACAGCCTCAGCCGTTCCAGGTCGGTGATGGAGGTCACGATGGCGGCCCGTCCGCCCGGCACCGTATCCTCGATCTCCCGCTTCCACTTGCGGGTGAGATGCGGGGGACACAATATGAGACAGCGTTGGAACCCGGCCATGTAGGCCGCCGCCGCGCCGATGAAGGTCTTACCCGTTCCCATTTCGCCCACCACCGTGGTTCCCTGGTGGTTTTCCAGGGACAGGGCCGCGCCCCGGATGGCGTCCGCCTGGCCGCCCAGGGGCTTGCGCAGCAGTTTGGGCAGGGGCCGAGGGTCATCCGAGGGCCGGTACAGGGGCGGGTAGGACTCCACCACCCGCCGGGCGATGGCCTCCTTGTAATGGTCTATGAACTCTCCCAGCTTCATGTTTGCCTTCCTCTATCAGTGTGTTGTGCTGAACGCAAACAGGCCCCGCCGTCCCATTCGGGAACCGGCGGGGTCTGTCGTTGCCTTGTATTTGGTGGGGCGATTAAGCCTGGATGTCGGTGATGGAGCCGTCGCCCAGGTCCAGCGCGACCACGGTGGTCTTGAGCCGTTCCCGGTACACCTCCGTCTCCTCGGTCTCCTCCACCAGCACCATTTCCTTGGTGGTGCGTCCCTTGACCAGCACCCGCTGGCCGTCGGCCTCCAGCACCAGGTTGTCGAGAAAGCCCGCTGCCACCAGCATGGCCAGGTGTCCCCGCCGCAGCGGCATCAGGGGGCGGGTGCGCCCAGCCTGGGCGGGCCAGAGGGAGTCCTGGACCTCCTTGCTGGTCCACAGCCCCGTCTTTTGGGCCTCGGCGACGGCGGCGATGGGGTCCACGGTTCGAGTGGTGAACAGGATGTCCCCCGGCGTCACCAGGGGCGGAGAGAAGCAGGCGTAGACGTTGGAGGTCAGAGTTTCCGGCTCCCCCCAGGACCACTCCCTGACCTGCTGCTCGGCGTACTCGTCCTGGTGGGGTTCGGCGCGCCGCCGTCCCATCAGGACCACCTGGTCGAAGACCTCCCGTTCCGGCGAGGGAAAGGCCCAGCAGCGCAGGTCCCAGTAGTGAGAGGAGAGGTAGCGGGCCGACACCGCCAGGCGCTGGCGGGGCACGATGAACATCAGCACCCCGCCGTCGGCCAGGTAGCGGGTGCATTGGGTCAGAAAGGCGTGTTCCACCCGCTTGTCTTCTTTGTCCCAGTCGTATGGCGGGTTCAAGAACAGCAGGCCGAAGGCGCCGTTGGCGATGGAGGTCTGGAACAGGTCGGCGGCCAGGGCGCGGTCGAGACGGTCGTCGGCCTCCTCGGCCCGCTCCCGGTGCAGTTCGATGCCGCAGGTCTCGATGGGGGTCCCCCACCGCTGGTTGAGGCGCTTGGCCAGTTGCTCCAGGGCCTCGCCGGCCCCGCAGCAGGGGTCCAGGATGCGCAGGGTCTGGCCCCGGCGGGAGCCGTAGCCGCCCACCGAGACCAAGCCCGCCGCCAGGTCAACCACCTTGGGCGGGGTCGGATAGAAGCCCCCTTTTGCCTGTGCGCTGAGTCTCATAATCCTTCCTCCTTACTGGTTCGTGTCGTTGGTGTTCGGGCCGTCAGTCCCGTCCGGGGACGGGGCGAGGCGGCAGGGATTGGGCTGGCAGAAGTGGCAGTCCCACCGGATGACTTCAGGGTTGGCCAGCATCTCCATGCTGAGGGCCACGAAGACCACCTGGCCGCCGCAACCGGCGCACTGGTAAGTCTCACCGGCGTGAAAGTCGCCCTTGATCTCCTCCAAGCGGGCGAACTTGTCGCCGCAGTTGGGGCAGGGAAAGTGGATGGTCAGCTTTTCGGCCATCGGCTACCTCCCTCCGGCGGCGTGGCCGTTGGCGCAGGATTTCAGGCCCACCACCTCGCCCTTGGCCAGGGTGCGCTGGAAGCAGAGCACCTGCGCCGTGTCCTTGTCCCTGGCGCAGGCGGTGCAGAAGGCGGTGAGCAGCTCGGCGCGGTTGGCGACGGTGATGCGCTTGACCAGCACCGAGTCGCCGCTGGGCAGGTCGTGGCGGTACAGCTTCTCGAAGGGGTCGCGGCGCTCGGCTTCCGTGGCGGGCCGGTAGTAATGGGGCTGACCGGAGCTTGTCAGGTGGTCTGAGGCGGCGTGGGGGCAGAAGCGGCAGGTCTCGCCATCCGGGGAGAAGAGCTGCCAGGCCTTCCAGTTGCGGGCGCGGCGGCGCTTGTTGCCCCGCTTCACCGGGTTCAGCGTCCTATCCATGATTGTCTTCCTCCGGGTTGGTGTAATCGGGGTTGAGGGTCAGGGTCCCCATTGAGACCGCCGCCGACAGGTCGGCCTTGAGGTCGTCGGCCACCGGGTTGCAGGTGTAGGCCAGGAGGCCGCTGGACTCCAGCTTGAGAATCTCGCCGGTGTCCAGGCCCCGCCGCCAGAGCCATTCGGCCCAGGAACGGTGCAGGGGCAGGGGGCTGCGCCGGTCGAGGAAGCGGTGGTGCAGGCCCGGCAGGTCAGCCTCCTCCTGGGCCAGGAGCAGGAAGTCGTCCCGCTCGAAGCTGAACTCGGCCAGGCGCGTGTACACCAATGCGTGCCAGCCGCGACTGGCGGGCAGCCGGGCGATCCTGGTGGTCCAGGTGCCGAGGGTGTTGTGGGGAACGCGACAGGGCTGATACCCGCCCGAAAGCGCCATGCCCTCGATGCCCCTGATGATGTGGGCGGTGTCCGGCGGCTGCTTCAGCAGGGAGGCCCAGATGGCCTTGAGGGCCGTCTGCGGCCCCACCATGGACAGGAACCAGAGCCCCTCGGCCTGGGGGTCGCGGGCGTAGGCATCGGCGGTGGCCGAATAGCCGCCGGCGTTTATCGTGAACAGCCCCTCGGCTTCGGGGGTCGGGTCCGTGTCGAGTACGGGGTTCTCGGCTGCGATAGCCGGTTCCGTGGGAATCATGGGTTGCCTCCTTTAGATGGAAGTGGAAGCGGTGAGGGCACGGGGAGCGGTTTCCCCGCGTGAGGACCGGCGCAGCGCCGCCGGTCTCAGTGAGGAGGAGCTAGTCCATCAGCTTTCGCTCTTTCAGGCTGACGAACTTGTCCCCGCCGATGACCACGTGGTCCAGCAGGTCGATGCCCAGGAGCTTGGCCGACGCCGCCAGGTCACGGGTGATAGACACGTCCTCGGGGCTGGGCGTTGGATCGCCCGACGGATGGTTGTGGGAAACAATGATGCTGGGAGCGTTCTCGATGACGGCGGCACGCAGCACCTCGGCGGGCCGGACCACCGAGCTATTCACATTCCCCTGATAGACAATGCGCTGGCCGCGCACCTGGTTACGGGTGTTGAGCAGCAGCACCCTGAGCTGTTCCTGGGCCAGGCCCGACATCTCCGGCCCCAGGAGGGTGTGAACATCCTGCGGGCAGTTGATCGTGGGCATTTCGGCGGGTCGTTCCGGCTGATAGGCCACCTCGTAGCGCATGGCCAGCTCCCCCAGCAGGCTGAGGTTGGAGCGCAGGGCCTCCAGCACCGCCTCGCCCTCGGGAGTGGCGGGCGCTGCGGGCTCCATTCCGGTAAGGGGAATGGTGGTCTCCTTGGTCTGCTTCTTGCGGGGCATGGTTCACTCCTTTGTGTTGGGCTGAAACGAGAGCGGGGCCGCTACCTGTCAGTAGGTAGCGGCCCCGTATGGCGTCCGCCAGCGCGGACGGCGCTACGTGGTTGAGCGGCTAGAAGGGGAGGTCGTCGTCCTGGTTGCCGGCGCCGACGTTGGCGTAGTTAGCGTTCCCGTTGCCACCATTGCCGTTGCGGGACGAGTCCAGGAACACCACGTCCTGGGCGTGGACCTCGGTGCGGTAGCGCCGCTGGCCGTCGTCCCCCTCCCACGAGCTCTGCACCAGGCGCCCCGCCACGTACAGCCTCTGCCCCTTTTCCACGTACTGGGCAACCGCGTCGGCCAGCTTGTCCCAGACCACGATGGTGTGCCAGTCCGTCTCGGACTCGCCGCCCCTCCGCACCCGGTCAGTGGCCAGGCGCAGCTGGGTCACGGCGGTGCCGCCCTGGGTGTAGCGCATTTCAGGCTCGGCGCCCACGCGCCCCAGCAGTTCAACCTTGTTGATGGTCTTCGCCATGATCGTTCCTCCATGTTGTTGGTGAATTTGGATTGCCGTGCCGGGGCCGTCTCCGTAAGGGGAAGGCGGCCCCGTGTTGCGCTCCGGCGGGGCGGAGCGTCAGGGTTCCGATGTCGTCCAGGACTAGCTCACCCGCAGGTAGCGGGAGACGTTCTCGGTGACGATGGTGGCGCGGGTCTCCGGGTCCAGCAGCGCGTTCAGCCGCTTGTGGTCCACGTTGTAGCGGGTGGACTTCACCATCCCCACGGTGCGGGTCTTCTGACCTCCCTCCAGCTTCGCCTTGTCCTCGCCCCGCTGCCTGAGCCAGGCCCGCAGCGTCCCCAGCGCCCACGCCTTGTCCTCCTCGATGGCCTTCAGCATCTCCTGGGCGTTCTCGTATTCCAGGAGGGCCGCCCGCGCATCCTCGTCGCTGACCGGCCCGGTTTCCTCGACAGATTCGTCCTCCGGTTCCACCGCCGCCATACCCGGCAGGCAGGCGTTCAGGAAGGGGCAGCGCTTGCACTGCCAGTCCTCGGCGGTGAAGTCCCGCTCGGGCAGCACGTCCCGGTCCGGGCCGTTGACCAGGTGGTGGGCCGCCAGTTCCCCCAGCCAGGCGCAGGCTTGCTCGATGGCCCGCCCCACCCGCGCTGCCGGTATCACCTCGTAGTCCCAGGTGCGGTCGCCCGTGTTCAGGGTGGCGATCACCACGTCCCTGGCCTGGTCGAAGGTCCCGTAGGTGTAGAAGGCGGCCTGCCACACCGTTTCCGGGTGGCTGCGCTCGGCGCCCAGCGTCCGCCACTTCTTGTAGGCTTCCGGCCCCCGGGTCTTGACCTCGACGATGCTGGGTTCGTTGCCGAAGATGGGCGCGACGCCCGCCGCGTCCACGTGGCCGCTGACCAGGAGCGTGGGTCCCAGGCGCAGGGAGACCCGCCGGGGGTTGTTCTTATCGGTGGGAGTGATCTCCCACCCGGCCCGCCGCATGGCCCGCAGCACAACCGGCTCCAGGGCGTTGCCCGCTTCCAGCATGGTCAGGGAGTCGTCGCTGCGGGGGTTGGTTACCTCCCAGCCGGTGGCCTCGTACCACAGGGCGCGGCGGCAGTTGCCCACCGCCGAGGCCCGGATCTCCAGGATGCCGCCCTCGCCGAAGCGGGCGTTGGGACGGGAGTACGCGTCGATGGGGTTGTCAATGGTGATGGTCATGGCTGTCGTTCCTCCGTCAGGTTCGGTTTCAGTAGATGAGAGCGGGGCAGCCCCCAATGTGGGGACGGCCCCGTGTCGCGCACCGTTGCGTCGTGTCCTTGCGGCTCAGTCGGCGGCGATGGGAAATTCCGCCGGCGCCGCTTCCTCCCGTGCATCCAGGTGGCCCCGCAGGATGAGGGCGATAGCGTCCCCCAACCCGCGTACGTAGACAGTGCTGCCGTCCTCCATCACGTTGGGCCAGGGCTGCATCTCGGAAATGCCCTGGCACTGGTCCACGATCTCGTCCAGCGGCGTGCCCCGGCGCAAGTGCAGGGAGACCAACCGGCAGGCCAGCTCGGTTACGCCGTGCTGGAGGCTGCCGGCCTTTCCGAGAGAACCGAAAACTTCAAAGGGCTGCCTGTCATCGTCCAGGCAGACGGTGACGTAGAGGTTGCCCAGTTCCGTCGCCAGCTTGGTCGTTACGCTGGGCAGGCTGCGCGGCCTAAGCCGCGTCGTGGTAGGGGAGTTCATGGTTGTCCTCCCTGTTCCCGCAGGAAGGGCAGCGCCGGAGTGTAGCGGTCGAAGTGGCCTGCGATCTTGAGCGCCAGTTCCAGGTCCCTGGCGTCTCCAATGCCCAGCAGCGTCCGGGCGATGGGTTCCTCGCAGTCCTCCTCGGCGAAGGTGGCGTTGAGGAAGGCGTCCCGCACCACGTCGGGCAGCGAGTACCACCGCTCCCGGCTCAGCTTCAACCCGCCGTGGCCGGCGGTTTCGACCCGCCAGACCCCTTCGCAGAGTTCGTCGATGTCCTGGGACCAGCCCCAGGGGGTGTGGATAGCAGTTGCCGTCATCTCCGTTTCCTCCTAGTTCCCTTATATAAGAATCGGGGCCGCCCCATCGTGGAGACGGCCCCGCTGCCTGGTTGGTGATGTTGGCCCAGGGGCCTACCCGTTGCCGTTGACCCCTTCCTTCGCCTCGTTGACCTTGCGGGCCGCGCCTTCCACCAGGGGCTTGAGGTCCCTAGCGGGCAACTCGTCCAGGTCCCTGCCCGTCTGCTTCCGCACTGCCTCCCGCACCTGGTCCTCGCCGAAGCCTTGCTCCGAGCCCAGGGCGATGAGCCGCTCCCGCAACTGCTGGAGGTAGGCACCGTCCCGCCGGTTGCCCGTGCCCTGGCCCCCGGAGTTGCCGTTGTCCTGTTTGCCGTCGCCGCTGCCCTTGTCCGCAGGGGCGGCGGAACGCTGCGTCTGCGCCCTGGGCCGGGAGTTGGCCGGGGGCTGGTCCCCGTAGAGGCCGTTCCCGAAACGGTCTCCGAAGCTGCGGAGCCCCCGCTTCAGGCCGTCGGTTACGGCTCCCTTGGCGGCGGTCTCGTGGCCCTCCGGCGTATCCTCGGCCACGATGTGGAAGCCCAGGTCGGTGCGGGCTGGGGCGCCGTTCACGGTGACCCGCACCGGGGCGCTGTAGGCGAAGGAGACCCGGATCTCGCCAGTTCTGGCGTTCACCTTCTCGATGCGGCGCAGGGACACGTCTCCCACCAGTTCGTAGCCCCAGCCCCCGAAGCCGAAGATGCGATTGGCCTGGTCGATGACCGTGTGGCCCTCGATGTACTCGTAGCTCCGGTTGCCCCGGCCCTGGCGCTGGGACACCAGTTCCGGGTCCAGGGGCTGCTCCAGGGCGTTGACCACGGCGGGGCTGAGGCCGTCCCACAGGAGGTCGTGGCCGGTGATGTCGCAGTTGCCGTTGGGGTGGCGCCCGTTCCGGTCGTCGCCGTTGAGGTTGACGCTGCCGTTGGGATGGTGGCCGTTGCCGTTCTGGTTGTTGCCGTTACCCATGATTTCGCTCCTTTGCGGTGAGATGTTGGGTGTGCCGTTGGTTGCAGCGGCCTAGCGGTTGCGCAAAGCCGTGGGCGGGACCAGGCCCGTCGAGAGGTGGGCAGAGGCTGCCCGGGGTGATTGGTTGCGTCGCGGGGAAAAGGAAAGGCCCGCCGGTGAGGGCGGGCCGGTAGAGAGGAGGTTGAGGAAACTGTCGGACTAGCGGAGGTTGCGGGCCGCCCTGGCCAGCAGGCGGGGGAAGCGCAGCCGGCCGTTGGGCAGCGTTGCCAGCTCGCCCACGTCGCCGACGCCGTGGGGCAGGTTGACCACGGCGGCGCGGTTGCCCAGCAGTTGCTTGAAACTCTCCGCCGCCGCGTTGCCCGCGTCGTCGTTGTCGAAGGCCAGGAAGACCCGGGGGCAGCCCCGAAGCGCCGCCGCCACCCTATCCATCCCCTGGGTCCCCAGGGCGGCCACGGCGGGATGTCCCCACAGCGTGAGGGTCAGCCAGTCGAAGAGCCCTTCGGTCAGCACCACGCAGGGAGGCGCCGGGCCGAGGCGGGCTAGGCCCAGCACCGGCTTGGGGCCGGGCAACGCCTGGAAACGGGGCTTGGCCTGAGCGTCAACCGCCCGACCCGCCAGCCAGGTGACCAGCCCGCCGGATACCTCGGGGACCACCACCATGCCGGCGAACCGCTCCGCGCCCCGTTCCAGGAACAGGCCGCCGCCCCGGAGCCGCTGGCCGGTGAACCCGGCGGCTTGCAGGTATTCCCGCAAACCTCCGCCCGGCGCGTAGCCCAGGCCCAGCCGCCGGGCGGTGTCCAGGCCGATGCCCCGGGAGGCTAGGTATTGCAGGGCGGCCCGGCTGCGCCGCAGTTGTCCGCAGTAGAACCGGACCGCCGCCGTCAGCAGGGCCGGGTCCCGGGGCGGAATCGCAGGTGCAGGGCGCCGTTGCGGTGGAGTTGAGGCCGTGCGGTGGGGTGGTGCCGCCATCGGCGTCGTCCCGTCATCCAGCCTTCGGATGGCCTCGGGCAACGTCAGTCCCTCCATCCTCCCCACGAAGTCCAGCACGTCGCCGCCGGCCCCGCAGCCGAAGCAGTAGTATCGCTGGCTGTCGCCGTACACCGTGAAGCTCCCTTCCGCCTCGTCGTGGAAGGGGCAAACGCCCTGCCGGACTCGGCCCCTGCCCGTGAGCGCGACTCCGGCGGCATCCACGGCGTCGCCCAGCGGATGCCGTGCCTTGAGTTCCGTGATGTCCACCTTGTCCGATGTCGCTACTACCATGTTGCAACTCCTTTGCCGTTATTCCTGCTGTGCAGCGGCTTCAGCCCCTGCAGGCTGCGCCTTGAGACCTGCTTGCCCAGTGGCCAGCGCATCCCCAGGATGGCAATGACTTCCAGCGTGTTTCCATCGCCGTTGGTGGGGACCAGGACCGCCGCCTTTCCCGTCGCCTGGCTGTAGAGCGTGGCTCCTTCACCGGCGAACCGGCGCCGGGCGAGATCCTGCCATTCGGCGTAGAGCCACCGGAGCTGGGTTTCCGTTGCGTCGGCCGTGTCAATCTCGGTCAACACCGCCAGCGCCCCGTCCAGGTCGCCAGACTGCCGCAGGCGACGGGCCTGGTGGACCCTCCTGGGTACGCTGGAACCGGCTGCCAACCGCTGGGGTTCGCTCGGGAACAGGATCGCCAGAAGCCGGTCCACCAACTCTTCCAAACGTCCCGTGCTGGATACGGAGTCCAAGGTTATGGTCGTCATGGCGTACCTCCTGGTTGTTGAGTCTGTTGTGTTGCCCGCTGGGAGTTGTCCCTGCCCTGCCGGTGGCAATGGCAGCGGCAGTTGGCCTGCCGGGACTGGGCCGCCTTGCGCCGGTCGTTGGCCCGCAGGAACCGCCGCACGATCAAAGCGGCGATCCCCAGGCCGACCAGGTTCAGGAAGAAACCCTCGCCGCCGGCGCCGGTCAGCAGCGGCCCCAGAATGAGCAGCCCCACGGCCACGGCGATGGAAACCCTGGGGTGGCGCTTGATGAATCCCGCGACCCTGACGGCCACGGCTTTGACTTGGTTGAACCGTTCCGTGATGCCCATACGCACCTCCTCTGTGTTAGGTGAATCCCATTGGAGAAAGACGCACTCCGCCCCGTCGCTGTTTCGCCGTGGAAAACTGAGGGGGAGTCGGGAGAAAGGCGCAGCTCGGCCAGGGTGCATAACCTGGGGAACTGCTGTGTGGGGAGAAGGAATGCAACGCAGTCCTGCCACCGGCTACGTCGAGCAGGCCACTGAACCGGGGGAAACTGTGCTGCAACGGTAAGCGTCCGGTCAGTCGGCGGTGCAATAGCCGAGACCGGAGCGAGTGGGAAGCGCGACGCCGCTAGCCTGGTTCAGCAGCTACGCCGCAGGCATGGGGAAGCAGCCGGAACCTGATGCCCGTTCCAACCGCAGGATGAAGAATGCGAAGCAGTCAAGCCGCTCCGCCGGGGAACCTGATGGGGAATGAAATCCGGGATGCCGTCCTGTTTCTGCCGGCTACCTCCTGGGATGACGTTGTTCCGCCTGGGACTGGGTTGCCGCCGTGGGTTGGGGTTCCGGCCGGGGCGCCGCGAGCAGAACCCGCAGACGCCTCAGCCTGGCCGAGAACGGAGCGGGATCAATCGCACCGTCCCCGTCGCCTGGTGGCAGGAGCGATCAACTCCCGACAACGGACGGGTGCCCAGCAGCCGGAGGGATCAACTCCGAGCCACTGAACGGCGCCCGGCGGGAGAAGGACTTAAACACTCCAACCGCCGGACTGGACCGGGAACGAGGGACTTGAACACCCCGTCAATCCGGTCCGTGCTGCCTGCGAGGGACTCAAACACCCCGCGCCAGCAGCGTTCCCTCTTGGGCCAACCTCTCGGTAAAGCCCGGGCTGAGGGAGAGACCCCCAGGTTTCTAGGGCGGGAAACACTGGAAAAGCCTGACAACGGTGTAATTGTCGCCCGGTTCGAGGCCCCTGAATACCCCCTGCAAGTCCCATCGGCAAAGTGTTAACAAAACTTCACAAATCCCTGCGAGCCGGAACCGGGCGGCTACGCGGCTAGCCTCGCCACAACCCCGGGGGCAGCCATCGCCGCAACAGAATCAGCAGTTCCCGCCTCTTTAGGGCCTTGCGGGTATCCTCCAGGGCCTTGCGCCGCCAGTTGACCTGGGCGCCCCGGTCCAAACCGCGCAGGGGATACGTTTCCGGCGGCAGGGTCAACCCGTGCTCCTCCAGCAACGCCAGCTCCACGGCCAGGAACCGCTCCTCCGTCCGCAGCCAGGCGAGACCCTTGGCCCGGTCCGGGTGGGTGTCCCTGAGTTCCCGCCACTCCTCGACCAACGGCCACGCCAGCCCGAAGACTTCCTCGTCGTCCTCCGCCGGGTCGATGGTCACCAGGTCGGGGAAGTCCCGGCGCAGATTCCGGCGGCCTGTGGCGCGGCCAACCGGGTTGGCAGAGGCCGGCGACCGGGCTGCGCCTCCACCTTCCTCGACCCTGGCCAGCCGTGATTCGACGCGTTGCAACGCCTGACCGTGCTCGTTCCGGAGCGAGTTGACATCGCCCTGGACATCGGCCAGTCCCTGGTTCACGTCCTGGCCCAGATTCTCCACCCGGCCCTCGACCTGCTCCAACTGCCCGGCCAGCAAGTCGTTGCGCTCCCGCTGTTCCCGGGCCGGAGACCCACCCCCGGCCAGCAGCGCCCGGTCCAAGGCCACCCGCATCCGCCGGGAAAGCCTCCCGGACTCCAGGCTGGCCGCCAGCGTCCGGTGGTCCACGCCCAGGTCTGCCGCCGCCTTCCTCGCTCCCTTGTCCCGCACCAGTTCGTCCAGCAGCGCCATCAACCGCAGGTGGTGCAGGTCCTCGATGCTCTTGCTCCGGTCGATGCCCGGGCCGGTGCCCGGCTGCTCAGTCGCCATGATGACGCCTCCAGGTACAAAAATGTCCGTTTCACGTTGGGCTTTTGCACGATGTCCCCGGTCTGCCGCCTGGTAAAAATGCACGTTTCAGCTACGGCCCTTGCACACAGACGTTGGAACGGGGCCTTACTAAAAGTGTTCACAAGAGACCTCCTGTAGGGGGCCGATTTTCCCTCGATTCACGTTCAACACGACAGCTCCTGCCGCCTCCCGACACAACGCCAATCCCTGTACACCCCCATAACATCACGAAAGGGGCCGATCGCATAAGGCCCTATAAGGGGCCGCATCTGTGTAGCCCCTTATAGGAGGTTATGCGGAAGGACTTGTTTGTTCACACTCTCTGGCGGCGCCGGCGGAGCGACCCGGCGCCGACAAACCGCAGGGAGGTGAACGACTTGACCCTGAAACCGAAATCCCTGGCCCCGAGGCGGCTGGTCCCCTTGGCAGCCGCGCTCCTGCTGGCGGCCATCGCCGTTGTGCCGACGTGTAGTACTGCCCTGGCCCAGT
Organism: Dehalococcoidia bacterium; assembly: GCA_965203005.1. Taxonomy (GTDB): domain Bacteria; phylum Chloroflexota; class Dehalococcoidia; order Lucifugimonadales; family UBA3495; genus VXOI01. Next base: position 4,275,994 of record CBDBBS010000002.1, on the reverse strand, counting down.
CCCCGGACGGCGACAACCTCTCCCTGGTCAACCGCGACCGGCAGATGGTGGAGCGCAAGAAGGACGGCGAGTTCATCGCCCGTCCCGTCTTCAGCCGCAAGATCGACGTGCTCCACTACGCCCTGCGCCACCCCGACACCGGCGAGTGGGTCACCAACACCTACCGGGTCCGGGGCGGCGAGAAGGAACTGTCCGAGGGCTGGGAGTACACCTTCGAGTACCCGGTGCTGGACGGCCAGCCCGAACTCCACCCCGAACAGGCGTTCCTGATGGTGATGTCCGTGCCGAGAACCGGCGGGGGCGACGACCACCTGTTTCACGCCCTGGTCCCCGTCCACCAGCCCAAGGGGTTGTGGGACAAGGTGCTGGGCGCCCTGGACCCGGACCGCTGGGCCAGAGCCGGGGCCAGGTGGGTGATCCAGGGCGTCCACGGAACCCTCTGCGGCGTGGTGGAGCGAGCCACCGAGACGGACATCGCCGAGTGCGGGGAGGGATAGCGGTATGGGAGACATTCTCACCGGAACACCCCCCGGACTCACCTACGACCACGAGATGGTCCAGGCCGCCTGGACGGCGGTATGGGCCGTCACCACGGGAATGCTGGTGATCATCCTGGGCTGGATGGGGTTGAGCTTCATCGTCCAGGAACACCTGGGCCACCACCAGTCGGGCTGGCGGGAGATGGTGCCCCGGCTGGTGCTGGGCCTCACCGCCGCCGCGTCTTCCCTCTGGTGGTGCGCCCTGGTCATCGACGTGGCCCACGCCGTGTCCCAGTTCATCGCCGAGTCTCTGAACGTCACCCCGGGCGACCTGCTGCGCGCTCCCCTGGACCCGCTGCTCAACGCGGTGATGGCCGCCAGCACCGGCCTGGCGGTGTTCATCGCGGTGCTCTACCTGGTCTTCGGCTTTTTCATCCTCTACCTGCTGGTGCAGATGGTCCTGCGCCTGGCCCTCATCGACATCCTGCTGTGTTTGGCCCCCATCGCGTTGGGGCTGTGGATTCTGCCCCATACCGCCGGATGGGGAAAGCACTGGCTCAGGCTGTTCATGACCGCCGTGTTCCAGCAGGCAATCCAGCTCATCGCCATCGCCCTGGCCTTCGGCTTCCTGGATGAGTTCGCCGACATCACCGGGGGCGAGGCGGCCCAGGACCTGGTGTGGATGCTGCTGCTGGCCATTGCCTTCATGTACCTGGCCGGGCGTATCCCGTCGATGCTGGGGCATCACGGCACCTTCGACGCCTGGCTGCACACCCTGTATTTCGGCATGTCATTGCCCGGGTCGATGGTCCGGTCGGGCCGCGCCCTGGGACTGCTGGCCGGTGGAGCCGCCGGAGGACCGGCAGGGGCGGCCGCTGCGGCTGCGGCGACTAACACCGCTGGCAACGCGGTGAACTCGGCGGCCCAGAACTCCACGCCGGCAGGCCAGAGCGGCCCCACGCCCCGGAGCCAGGGGCCGTAATCGGACGGCAACCAGAACGACAACCACCGGCGCAGATGCGTCCGCGCCTTCAACCGCCCAGGAGGTGGAGCCATGTGCCAGTAGGCGAGAGGGAAGAACCCGCAAACGGCAAATAGCAAGGAACGAAACATCCGACTAATAAGGAGACCGGACCAATGGAAAACCTGACGCAGACCATATCCAACCTCGTCGCCATCCTGCTGGGCCTGGTGGGCGTGGTGGGAGTGGGTTACTTCATCTATGGCGCCTACATGTACCTCACCGCCTCCGGCGCGCCCAATCAGATGGAACGGGGCAAGAGCGCCATGATGACCGCCCTGGCGGGCATCGTCCTCGCCCTGGTGGCCTACGGCGTGGTGGAGCTGGTGGTGAACGCCGTGGTGGACCCGGCCGTCACCCCGGACATTCCCGACCCCACCGACGGCGACAGCAGCGACGAAGGTTAGGGGGGTGCGGGATGAGAGAGCACGAAGTACCGACTCACGTGCAGGCCGAGGACAAGGTGCTGCTTTGGTTCACCTTTCCCCAGATCGTGGCGGTGGTGGCGGTGTGCGCCGTGGCCTACGGCGCCTACCGCTACTTCCCCTTCGGTCCCGCCGAGTTCCGGCTGGGCATCGCCATCGTCTTTGGCACCCTGGGCATCGCCCTGACGGTGGGCAAGGTGGGAGGGCGGGGGCTGCCGCTGGTGGCCGCCGACCTGCTGAAGTTCAACCTGGGAGCCAGGCGCTACGCCGGTTCCCTCACCCAACTGGCCCGCAGCGAGGCCCCGCCGGTGCCGGAGGCAAAGCCCGACCCTTTGCGCTTGCTGGCCAAGAAGGCCGCCGGCGGCGTCGGCAAGGCGGTGAAGGCGGCCAGGCGCAAGGGGCGGCCTCCCTTCCGGCCCCACAGCTGGTTCGGCAAGCGGCGGCCCCGCGGAGAGGAGCGCGCCAACGGCGGCAACGCCGCCAAGCCCAACATCCGCGAGACCCGAGGTAGGAAGCCCTGGTACCGGCTGCTGGCCGTGGCGGCTTTGCTGGTGCTGACCGTCATCGCCGTTCCCGGCTCGGCCCTGGCCGACGACCCCGACGAGCCTCCCTACGGCGATGCCTGGCGGCTGGGCGAAATCTACTTCGAGCCGCCGGACCCGGTGCCCGGACGCCGCATCTTCATCGAGAGGCTCACCATAACCGGCGACACCGCAACGGTCAGCCTGCGGGCCGCCCACGACCTGGACCTGAAGGTGCGGGTCTTCGGCGGCAGGCGGGGCAAGACCCTGAAGATGGGCGCCAACGCCACGGTCCACTCCGGGGAGACCAGGACCTACAACCTGACCCTGAACGGCCCGTCGCCGTCCTTCACCTTCTCCTGGACGGACGCGCTGGGGTTCTCCGGGGCGGTGTCGCTGAAGAGCGGGCAGATTCCCTACCCGTTGCCCAGCTACGACGGGGAACTGTGTGACTTGGAGATGATGTCCCTGGAATGGACGCCGGGGAGCATCGAGGGCGTCATCGCCTCCGAGTGCATCACCGAGACCCGCCACGAGGTGGACCTGCCGGTCTACGGCGGCCACTTCAGCCAATCAGTTCCGGCATTACTGGACGCCAGCGTCACCGGCATCGCAGGAACGGTGAACGTCGCCGCCGGTAGCCACGCCACCAGCGCGGCATTCACTCCCAACGGCGAGACCAGGTTCACTCTGCCCGTTCCCGACCGCAAGGCCACCCACGGCCTGGAAATCACGGCGGACTTGACAGCCACCCTGAACGTGCCGCTGCCGCCCATGTTGCAGACCGTCCACCACCCGGCCCGCACCGACGTGTACACCCGGCGGGTGACCTGCCGCTGCGGCGAGAGCACGACGGTCAAGACGGTCACCATCCGCGTCCACCACCCGGAGCACGTCCGGGCGGTGGAGAACCAGCGGGCGCCGGTCACCCGCACCCGCCCGGAGACGCTGCCCCTGGCGGGCGAACTGGATGTGGGAGCCGACAACCCCTTCCGCTACCTCACCGTGCCGCCGCCCAAGCCACCGCCGCCCAGGGCGGAGCAGACCGAGGTGGGCGATTCCTCCTGGTGGAGTTGGTGGCCGTGGTAGGGCGCAGGTTGAACATCCTGCTGGCATCGGTGGCGGCCCTGGCGTTGGTCGCCGCCGAGACGGCGGAGGACAAGAAGGAACTGCTGCTCGCAGCGATTGACGACGTGCTGACCGGCATGGCCTACGCCGGGGCGGGGCTCTGCCTCTTCGCCATCGTCTGGGCCGGATTCGTGCTGATGGCTGAGGGCGCCGAGGGCGAGGGACGCCGGGGGAAGGCGAGAAACGCCGTGGTCATGGCAATCGTCGGCCTGGTGGTGGTGCTGCTGGCCAAGGCCATCTCTGCGGTCATCAGAAGCGGCATCGTCCCAATCATGCCCGGCGCGTAGGCGATTGCCATCCGATAGGAAGAGGAGGAGGGAGAAATGAAAGCGGCATTGGCGAACATCAAGGCAATCATCAACCGGACACCCAAAGGGGAAGCAGCGGAAGTTGTCCCCGAACCGCCCAAGCCTCCGCCGGACTTGAACCTGTTCTTCATGCTGTCCCACCTGGAACACGACGGGCCGGTAAGGCTGGACGGGGTGAAGCTGGGGGTCAGCGAGGTGTTGGGGCTGGAGATGGACGAACCCAAGCTGGGGGCCTTCGCCGGTTCCCTGAACGCCCTGGACTTCCCGGTGCAACTGCTGGTGCGCCAGCACCCGCCGGTGCTGCAAGGGCTGAGGAACACCCTGGAGTCGGCCCAGCCCGACGACCTGCCCGACCAGACGAGGCAGGCTGCCGACAGCCTGGGGCGACTCTTGACCACGTTGGAGAACCGCGATGGAATCCTGGATCGGCGCTTCTACGCCGTGTGCGAGCACGAGCGGATGGACGAACTCCACGGGCTGCTGGCCCGGGGCGGGCTGGGGGTCTTTCCATTGACGGGAGAACCGTTGCGCCTGTTCTGGCTGTCGGCAACCCTGGGCGGTTCCCCCGTCGAGCGGGACGAGGACGCCGAAATGGAGGTGGAGGTCAACCGCCGCGACATCCGCATCGGCGGAACTTTCACCCGTTCCCTGCACCTGGGCAAGTGGCCCAGGTCATTGGCCCCCGGCTTCCTGCAAGGGCTGATGGCTACGGGCGCGCCGATGGATTTGGCCGTTCACCTGGGGGCCATCCCCGCCGAGCAGGCGGCCCGCACCCTGGAGTGGCAGAAGGTCAGGTTCGAATCGGCGCAATCCCTGTCCTTCAAGCGGGGCCGCTCCCTGTCCCCGGAGGCGGAGATCGCCCTGGAGGACGTGAGCCGGCTCAGAGACGAGGTGCAGCGGGGCCGGGAGCGGCTGTTCCACGCATCATTGTCGGTGACGCTCCACGCCAACGACCAGGACACCCTGAAGGACCTGACCCAGAAGGGACGGGCCCACTTCGCCGCAACTTTGGGCAAGCTGGACAACCTGGCCTTCCGCCAACGCGAGGGGCTGCTGTCGACGCTGCCGTTGGCGCTGAACGCCGTGGCCGTGTGGCGGACCCTGGACACCTCCAGCCTGGCCCGGCTGTTCCCCTTCTCGCCGCCGGACCTGGACACCCGTTCCGGCACCCTCTATGGCATCGACCTGCGGGCCTGCGCCCCGGTGGTTTACGACCCCTTCGACGGCACCCACCTCAACGCCAATACGGCGGTATTGGCCCGCTCAGGCAGCGGCAAGTCCTTCGCCACCAAGCTGGGTGTCTTGAGAGGGTTGTGCCGGGGCGTGCGGGCCTACGTCATCGACCCCGAGGGCGAGTACGCCGACATGGCGAGGGCCGCCGGTGGGCGCGTGCTGTCCCCAGGCGTGCCCGGCCAGGGCATGAACCCCTTCGTCATCGACCGGGGCGACAGCGAAGAGCTGCTCCAGCGCATCGGCAGCCTGCGGCGGTTGATTGAAGTCATGGTGGGGGAGCGGCTTTCCGCCGAGCGCCGGTCCTCCCTGGACCACGCCCTGGCCGCCTACTACGCCGAGAGACGGGAGCGCACCGGCTTTAGGGATTTCTATTCCTACCTGGAAGAAAGCGGCGCGGGCGACCCCGAATCCAGTTCGGGGCGGGCTATCGCCCACCTGCTGCGGCCCTTTGCCACCGGCAGCCTGCGGCATTTGCTTTCCGACGAGGGCGACGACCTGCTGACCCATGAGGCCCTGGTCACCGTCTTCGACCTGCACCTGCTGGAACCGGAGTTGCGGCCCGCCGCCGCGATGGTCTGCACCGAGACGGTGTGGGCCGCCGCCGCCCAGGACCCCAGGCCCCGCCTGCTGGTGGTGGACGAGGTGTGGAGCATCATGCAGCACCCCGAAGGGGCCGCATTCATGGTCAGCATGGCCAAGCGCGCCCGCAAGCACCGGCTGGGGTTGCAGTTCATCACCCAGGACGTGCAGGACCTGCTCTCCGAGGATTCGTCGAGAACCATCACCGGCCACTCCGGCAGGGCGCTCTTGCAGAACGCCGCCTTCAAGCTCCTGCTCCAGCAGGACGCCGCCGCCGTGAGCACCGTGGGGGAAGCCTTCGACCTGCCGGTGGAACTGCAACGCTGGCTCTTGTCCTGTCCCCGGGGCGACGGGCTGCTGCTGGCGAGGGGCAACCGCTTTCCCATCCGCATCGAGGCCACCCCCGAGGAGACCGAAGTAATCGAGTGGCGGCCCGGACCCAGGCACTAGCCGGTAGAGCCCTGCCGGGAGGCCCAACCCTCAAGGAGGAAAACGATATGAAACCGAACCTGAAGAAGATGCTATTCGGCGACGGGCGCAACAAGCGCCCCCCGGTGCTGCTGGCGGTAACGCCGCCGCGCACCGGCGAGCGGACTCTGCTGGGCGTGGAGAACCTGCTCCAGTCCATCGCCGTTCCCGAACCCTTCTCCCTGGAACTGGCCGGCACGTGCGACGGCGTGACCCTCTTGGTCCGCTGCCAGGACGACCAGGTGGTGCGTAGCCAGATCGCCGCCCACTATCCCCAGGCCCGCATCCGCCAGGTGCCGCCCAAAGAGGACCCCCTGGTAGTGGGCGAGGACGAGCAGGCCGGTTGCCTGACCCTGCGGGTGGACGGCCCGGAGTACGTGCCCCTGCGCACCTTCCGGGACGACGACCTGCTGGACCCCGGATCCGACCCCCTGCTGGCCGTCATCGGCGCCCTGTCCAACCTGCGCCAGGGCGAGCGCATCGTCGCCCGCCTGCTGCTGCGCTCCCTGGGCCCCGAATGGTCCCAGGCCCACCAGGCCCGCGCCCACAAGCGGGCCGTGCCGGAAAACCGGGAACCCTCCTACACCTACCAGACCAGGCCATTGCAGCTGGACGGCGTGACCATGGCCGTCCTGGGGGCCGGGGCGCTGGCCGCCCTGCGGGGCTACCTGTGGGTCCAGGACGGCGAGTACCTGAAGGCATCGTTGCTGGGCATCGGCTCCGTCCTGGCCGCGGCACTTGCCGGATGGGGTTGGTGGCGCTGGAAGCAGGCCCGCAGCCGGGTCTACGACCCCATGCTGATCCGGGAGAAGGTCTCCCGCGTTGCCTTCGAGGCCGAGTTGCAGGTCACCGCCATCATCCCCAGGACCGCCCGGCTCCCTAGGGCCGGTGAGCTGCTTACCCCGGTGGCCGCCGCCTACCGCCACTACGACCACCCCGCCGGGGCGGGGTTCAAGGTGAGCGACGTAAGTGACCCGTCCCCTGTCGTCAGCCTGCATCCCGCTGGGCCGGGGCTGTTCGGCAAGCGCAGCGTCCTGGGCGTCCGCGAGGCGGCCTGCCTGTGGCACCCGCCCGGCGAGCGGGACGAGACGCCCCTGGTGGAGCGGACCGGAGCCCGGGGGCTTACGCCCATGCCCCGGGGAGTCCGGGGCGGCGCCCTGGTGGGCGACACCACGGCGGGGGCCCAGCAGCCCATCCGATTTCCCGAGGACCTGCTGCGCCGCCACCACCTCTACGTGGCCCGCACCCGCATGGGCAAGTCCACGCTGATGCATCACATAGTCGCCCACAAGCTCCAGGAGAAGGCGGCGGGAAGGGACGGCGACGCCATCGTCGTGGTGGACCCCCACGCCGACCTGGTGGCGGCAATCCTGGCCCAGGTGCCCCCGTCTCTCGTCGACAAGGTAAGGCTGATCGACCTCGGTGACGAGTCCCGGTCACCCGGCATCAACCTGCTGGACACCCGCATCTTTTCGGACCGGGACCGCACCGCCGACTCGGTGGTCCGGGTGGCGAGGGGGTTGTGGGAGCAGTGGGGGCCGAGGATGCAGTCCATCCTGGAGCAGACGGTCAAGACCCTCCACGAGGCCAATGAGCACCCGGACACCGGCGACGACCAGCAGCACACCATCCTGGACGGGCTGAGGCTCCTGTCCAACGAACCCTTCCGAAACGCGGTGCTGGCCAAGGTCAGCGACCCCTACATCCTGGAGTGGTGGGCCCGGGACTTTTCATCCTGGCACCGCCAGTACCGGGCCGAGGCGCTGGCCCCGGTGCAGACCCGGCTGTCCTACTACGCCTCCTCCAAAAGGGCGCGGGCCATCCTGGGCCAGGCCCGCTCCACCATCGACCTGCGGGAGACCATCCTGGAAGGCGGCGTCCTGCTGGTCTCCACCTCCCAGGGAACTGCCGGCAGGGACGTGGCCGCCCTCGTGGGAGCATCCCTGCTGAACTTGGTGGACTCGGTGATCCGGGAGCAGGGCGGCCTGCCGCCGGAGCAGAGGCGCGGCGCCCTGATCGTCGTTGACGAAATGCAGTCCATGCCCGGCGTGGATTACGAGTCCATGCTCAGCGAGCTGGGCAAGTTCGGGGCTTCTTTCATCCTGGCCACCCAGAGCCTGGCCAAGCTGGACGACCTCTCCCGCACCATGCGGGACACCATCCTGGCCAACGTGGGCTGCCTGGCCGTCTTCCAGGTGGCGGGCAACGACGCCCGGCAACTGGTGTGGGAACTGGGCAAGGAGCGGGTGTCCGAGGACGACGTCACCTCCCTGCCGGTGCACCACTGCTACGTACGCGCCACCGTGGGAACGGAGCGCCTGCCCGCCTTCTCGATGATGGTGCGCAAGCCGGAATCGGGCGACCCCGCCGTGGCCCAGCGCATCCGCCGTGCCGCCGCCGCCTACACCCTTTCGGCCACCGACGTCTCCGGCGCCCCGGCCGGTGAGGCCGAGGGTCTCCAGAAGGTGAGCGATTACCGGCGGCTGCTGGCGGAAGGACAGCAGAACAACGGCGCGGGTGGCGACGACTCCGGCAACCAGCAGGTCGGGGAGTACCGCCGGTTGCTGGCCGAGCGGCAGAGCGCCGAGAATTCCGCCCCTGGCAAACCCGACCGCCGGCGCCAGGGCAGCAGGCGTGCCGGGGCCAACAAGGAGACTAACCAATGAGGCCGGCGCCCTGGGAAAAGGAACTGCTGGAAGCGCTGGCGGAGATGCCCTTCCTGGACCGGCTGGAACTGGCCGCGGTCACCGGCTGGTCCCGGGGCGCGGTCTACCGGGCCGTCGAGAAGCTGGAGGACGAGGAATACGCTGCCTCCGTCCCTCACGCCACCGAAGTAACCTCCCTGACCCGCCGCTACCACCTCACCGCCGACGGGCTGCGCCGCCTGGCCGGCTGGAATGGCGACACCTCCGTGTCCGATACAGGGCCGGCGGTGGAGGGATTGCTGCGCCGCCGGCCCGTCTCCCAACAATGGCGGCGCGTCTTGCTGGAACGGCTGGATGGCCTGGCCGTCATCTACCGACTGGCCGCCACGGTGTCCAACCTGGCGCATCCCATCGGGTTCCGCTGGTACCGGGCCGCGCCCCTGGACGCCGCAATCATCCTGCCGGACGGGCGCACCCTGGGCATCCTTCGCCAGGGACCGACTGCCGACCGCACCGGATTCGCCAAGCGGGTCTGGCGGCTGGGCGAGGGAACGCTGCCCTGCGTGACGCTGGTTCTCATCCCCGACGAGGTGCGGCTGAGACACGCCCGCAGGCTGCTGGCCCGGGTTCCCATACCGGCGCTGCTGGGCCTGGAACGGGACGCTGCCCTGGCCGGGCCGGACCATCGCCTCTGGCGCCCGCCCGCCGTCAACGCGACCCTGGACCTGCGCTACGCGCTGGAGCGTCTCAGGCCCGGCGGCGTTCTACCCGAGGAGGGACCGCTCTGCCAGGCAACTGTCCCCGACAACGCCGTCGATGCGCTCCCCACCCGGTTGAAGCCCGCCGAGAAGCGCGCCCTGGACCTGATCGCCGACTGGCCCTGGCTTTCCCGCCGGGAACTGGCGGCCCTGCTGGATGTGTCGGAATCCCGCGTCTCCCAACTCACGGTCTCCCTTAAAGGCCACGGCCTGGCGACCAGGCCGGAGGGAGCAGGCGGACGCTTGGCCCTCACCGACATGGGGCTGGCGCTGCTGGCCCGCCGGGACCGGGCCTCGGTGGGCGCGGCCAGGAAACGGTGGAGCGTCGCACCGCTTGACGAGGAGGAACCCCTCGACTGGCGCAACGTCTCCGGCGGCAGGAGCAGGCAGCTCCTGAGAAACATCGACCACACCGCCGCCGTCCACGGCTTCATCGCGGCACTGGCGGAGCAGGCCCGCGCCCTGGGCTGGGAGACGGTGCTGCTCGACCCGCCCCACCGCGCCTCCCGGCATTTCCGGCATAAGGGCGGGCTGCGCTCGGTCCACCCCGACGCCTTCGGCCTGCTGCGCAGGGGCTCCGTCAGCTGGGCCTTCTTCTTGGAGTGGGAACGCCGCGCCGTCCGGCCCGGCACCATGACCGCCCGCCTGGCTCCCTATCTGCGCTACTACTCGAACCGCCGTCCCGCCGACGACCACGGCGTCCCGCCGGCCGTCCTGGTGGTCTTCGACGACGACCTAGCCGCCAGCCACTTCCTGCGGTTGGCCGAGGCTGAAATGGGCCGCGCTGGGGTCAACGTGCCCCTGTGGGTCTCCCACCGGGCCGCCCTGGAAACCCTGGGACCGCTGGGACGGGCCTGGCGGACAACCGGCGATTGGGAAGCGGTCCGCCTGCTTCCCGCGCAATAAGACACCAATACACCCGCACGGGAAGGCGGCAATTCGTCAGACGCCGCTTCCTTCCCCATAGGAGAGGAGAAGCCATGTGCTCGCAACATATCAACCGACCGAGTGGCCCCCGGGGGCGTGGAGGACGGACCGTCGTCCGGCTCGACGCGGCGGCCCTCTGGGAGCGCCTCACCTTGCTGAACCGTTCCCAGAGCTGGCTGGCCCGGGAGATGGGGGTCAGCCCCGCGTACATCTCCATGCTGGTCAACGGGGAGCGCGCGCCATCGGGGCGCATCCGCCGCAGGATGCTCAAGGCCCTCGGCGTAACCGATTTTCACCATCTTTTCAGATTGGAGGATGCAGATGACGACCCCTAAGAACGAGCCCCGTTTCGACGGGTACTCGGAGCGGATCACCGTCGGCGGCCACCGGCTGCCCCAGGAGAGCGGCGTGCTCCCTCCGGACTTCCCGGAGCGGCTGACCCGCCTCAAAGAGGCCAGCGGCCTCAGCTGGAGCGGGCTGGCCCAGGCCATCGGCGTGGACCGCAAGCAGATTGGCCGCTGGCTCAACGGCACCGAGCCCTGCGGCGGCGCCATGCTCTCCCTGTTCCGCTTCGCCAGCCGGATGCCCGGCGGCCTGGACATTCTCCTGGGCGACATGGACGTCGCCATGCCGGAGCCCGAACCGGACGAAGAGGACGGTGACGGCGAAGACGGCGAGGAGGATCAGGAAGCCTAGACCAGGACCACACGCTAATCATCCAGCCGCCGGCGCCCGTCCTATCCGCCCGCGCCGGCGGCCCACTCACAAACCCGTAAAGAGAGGACGGCGGCCCCAGAAAAGGCCGCTGCGATTATGCCAAATGAAAGATTCCCCAGGAAAGAAGAGACGAAAGAAACCCGGCGGTCAGGCTTCCGATGCCTCCCGGAACAGTCCGGCGGTGTCCTACACCCCGGAGCAAAGGCGAATGATTCGCAACGGGCTGCGCATCTGGGCCAGGGTCGCCATCCGTTCCTACCTGCGCCAGCAGAGGGGCGACTCCCAGACCGAGGCGGAGCCCGCAGGGGAGGAAGGCTGATGCCCTGCCCCCATCCGGCCACGACCTCAAGAAACAATACGGAGTACCAGCGGCCCATTCATGAATGGGCCGCGTTCCTTGCCCGGGGACAGGAATGGACACGGGCGCCCTTGACAGGGACAGGCCGGATGTCCGATGATAGATAGTAAGACAAACCCATACATTAACAGGTAAAAAGAGAGAACATGCCCCCACGCCGCATTTCCAGGACCATCACCTTCTCCCTGCCCCCCGAGATGTTCGAGGAGGTGCAGCGGGTCAAGGAGGAAGAGGGCCGCGACATGAGCGAACTGGTGCGCGAAGCTCTCCGATTGTACATGGAAGACAGAGAGTTGCGCCGCCAGGCCCGATTGGAACGTCTGCGGTCACGGCTGGCAGGGCAGGATGAAGCACAAGGAGGAAATGATGAGTAACAAACACGACGCCACCCCGGCAGCCCTCTACGCCAGGGTGTCCAGCGACCGCCAGGACGTGGACCTGTCCGTGGCCGCCCAAATGCGGGCTTTGCGCGAATACGCCAGCAGGAACGGCTACCTGGTGGTCCGCGAGTTCGTGGACGAGGCTGAGAGCGGCAGAATCGCCGACCGGCCCCAGTTCCGCAAGATGATCGACGAGGCCGGCAAGTCCAATGCTCCTTTCCAGGAAATCTTGGTATGGAAATTTTCGAGATTCACCCGCAAGCGGGAGCACGCCGTGGCCTTCAAGTCCATGCTTCGCCGCAAGGGCGTCCGCGTGGTCTCCATCACGGAACACGCCGATGATACCCCCACGGGCAAGCTGATGGAGGCCATCATCGAGTCCGTTGATGAGTTCTACTCAGAAAATCTTGCCGAAGAGGTTAAGCGGGGAATGCGGGAGGCCGCCTCCCGGGGCTACTGGATGGGCAGCCGGACGCCCTACGGCTACAACCGGGTCATGGTTCCCGACGGTGCCAAGAAGCGCCCCACCCTGGAGCTTGACCCCGACGCCGCCCAGGTGGTCAAGCGCATCTTCGACCTGGCCGAGGCCGGCACCGGGATGCTGAAGATCACCCAGACTCTCAACGAAGAGGGCATCGCCAGCCCCACCGGCAAGCTCTGGTCCAAGAATGGCGTCCACTTCATCCTGAGAAACGAGGTCTATACTGGCACTCTGGTCTGGGGCACCAAGGGGAAGGACAAGGCCGAGCCGGTGCGCATCGAGAAGGCTTTTCCCGCCGTTGTCTCCAAGGCCCAGTTTCGGCGCGTCAACAAGCTGATGCACTCCCGCGCCCCCAAGCGGACTCACCCTCGGCGTGTGGGCAGCACCTACCTGCTCAGCGGCCTGGTCAAGTGCCACAGGTGCAAGCGGGCGCTGTCGGGCCAGGACGCCAAGAGCGGCCAGTTCGCCTACTATGTCTGCCAATCCCTGATCAAGCAGGGCAGCGGCGCCTGCGATTCCCCCAGGCTCAACGCCCGCCGCTTCGAGGAACTGGTGGTGGAGAAGATCCGCTCCAACATTCTCACCGAAGGGAGCATCACGCAGTTGGTCAAGGTGGTGGACGAGGAGATGGACGGGATTGCCGCCGACCAGCGCAAGCGGCTGGAAACCATCGACACCGAGCTGGAGGAGGTCAAGCGGAAGCTGGCCCGCGTCTGGCACTTCATCGAGAACAGCGACATCGAGATGGCCGACGCCTCGGACCGGATAAAGGAACACCGGGAGCGGCAGGAACGGCTGGAAGAAGCGGCGGCGGAGGCCAGGGCCATCCTGGCGGAGCGGCGGGAAGTCCTGGACGACGTGGAGACCATCGCGGCCTACGCCAAAGATATGCGGGACTTCCTGGTGGAGAGCGAGCTGACCGAGCGGCGGGCCTTTATCGAGTCCTTCGTCAAGGAGATTATCGTAACCCCCGACGACGCCCTGCTGCGCTACACCGTGCCTATGCCTGAGGATAGCCTTATACATGGAGGGGCCACCGAGAAGGTGGCCCTGGACGGTGCAGTTCTGCCTATCGTCAAAAATGGTGGGCCCGGCTGGGATCGAACCAACGACCAGCCGGTTATGAGCCGGCTGCTCTACCACTGAGCTACGGGCCCTCATAACTAGCTTATGCCCCGACCTGCCCTCCGTCAAGGAAGCAGGCCGGTTGCGGTACCGGAGTCGGCAGGCACCACCCCTAGCGCAGCCGGACCGCCGTGCCGTAGGCCAGGATCTCCGACATGCCCTGGCTGATGGCGCTGGTGGTGTAGCGCACGTTGACCACCGCGTCGGCGTTCAGTCTTTCGGCCTCGGTGATCATCAGCCGCGTCGCCTCGGCGCGGGCCTCCGACAGCATCTCGGAGTAGACGCCCACTCTGCCGCCGACCACGCTGCGCAGCCCGGCCTGGATGTCGCGGCCCAGGTGCCTCGCCTGCACGATGTTGCCGTTGACCAGTCCCAGGATTTCCGCGACCTCGCGGCCCGGCACGTTCTCGGTGTTGCTCACTATCATGGTAATGCTCCGTCAAGCCCTCTCAAATAATTCCCTCTCCCTTGAGGGAGAGGGTTAGGGTGAGGGTGAAAACGCCCAGCACGACAATCGAAACGAAACATCGGCTCTGTTACCGCCGCCTACTCCGCCAGCCCCAGCCGCTCCCGGTAGTCCGGGTCGTAGGCCGCGATAATGCCCCGCTCCAGCGCCTCGGGCTGCGGCGTCACCGGCGACGGCTCCCCGGTGGTCGGCACGGTGGCGATCACCACGTCCTCCACCAGCTGCTCGTACGCCGCGTCGGACACTCCCAGCAGCTCCTTGAGCGCCGGCCCGTTGTGCTGCCCGAAGGCCGGCGACGGGCCCTGAATGCGCAGCGGACTCTTGGAGAACTTGTACGGGCGGCTCAGGAACATCCGCTGGCCCAGCTTGCGCTCCGGCGGGTACTGCACCCGCTCCAGGAAGTTGCGGCTCCTGAAGTGCGGGTCGTAGTGGATGTCCCGCCCCGTCAGCACTGGCCCCGACGGGATGCCCACCGCCTGTAGCGTGTGCATGGCGTCGTAGCGGTCGCGCCCCGATGTCCACGCCGCGATGACTTCGTCCAGGGCGTCGTGGTTCTCCCGACGTCCCAGCAGCGAGGCGAAGCGCGGGTCGGCGGCCAGTTCCGGCTGTCCCATCACCTGGCACAGCGACCGCCACTGCGAGTCGTCGCCCACCGACAGCGTGATCCACTGGTCGTCGCCCGACGCCGGGTAGCAGCCCTGCGGCGCGCGCCACGGGTGCCGGTTGCCGATGCGCCCGCCCTCGCGCCCGTTGGCCGTGGCGTCCAGGATGTACTCCGACAGGAACATCACGCCTGCCTGGTACATGCCCATGTCCACCCACTGGCCCAGCCCGGTGCGGGCGCGGTAGCGCAGCGCCGCCCCGATGGCGAACAGCGCCGTCCAGGTCGACAGGAAGTCGACGAACGAGGCCCCGGCCTTGGCTGGCCCCTCGCCAGCGTAGCCCGTTACCCAGCAGTGGCCGTGGGTCGCCTCCTGCGTCGTGGCCTGCGCAGGGTAGCCCGAGTACGGCCCGCCGCCGTGCCCGTAGCCAGTGTTCGACACCAGCACCACGTCAGGTCGCAGCTTGCGCAGGTTGGGGTAGTCGAGGCCCCAGCTGCGCATCACCCGCGGCGTGAAGTTCTCCATCACCACATCGGAGACCGACACCAGCTCTTTGAACAGCTCGCGGCCCCGCTCGTCGGTCATGTCGAGGGTGATGGACTGCTTGCCCCGGTGTATCAGGTTGTAGGTCGAGGGACGGTTCCACCAGTCCTCGCCCATGTCGTTCTCGGCGAACACGCCGGAGTACCCGCCGGTGCGGGTCACGTCCGGGCGCCCCGGCCCCTCGACCTTGATGACCTCTGCGCCCATGTCCGCCAGCAGCCCCCCCGCATACGGCAGCGCGAACACATACGTCGAGTCCAGCACCCTTACCCCCTCTAGGGGCAGCCGGCCCTTTATCCCCTCTCCCCCCGGGAGAGGGTTAGGGTGAGGGCGTCTAGTCCCCTCCCCCTGAGGGGGAGGGTCAGGGTGGGGGTGAGATTGGAAGTCAGCAGCCATCAGATCGAGTCCGTCTGCCGCAGCACCGACAGCTCCTTCATCGAGTAGCCCAGCCCGTCGACATAGATCTCCCGGTTGTGCTGACCGAGGGTCGGCGCGGGCATCAGGTACTGGTAGGGGGTCAGCGACAGGTTGAACAGCACCGCCGGCACCCTGATCCTGCCGATAACCGGATGGTCCACCTCGCGGTAGAAGTCCCGCGACTCCAGCTGTGGGCACTCCGCCAGCTCCGACGGGGTCTGCACCAGCCCGAACAGCATCCGCGAGTTGGCCGCCTCGGTGAACAGGTCCCACTTGCCCCGCTGGCTGATGGACTCCAGCACGATGCGGTCCAGCTCCTCACCGTTGCGGTTGCGCTCGGCGGTGTCAGTGAACCGCTCCTCGTGCAGCCGCTCGTCCCTGAAGAAGTTTGCGATGGTCTCCC
This sequence comes from Dehalococcoidia bacterium, assembly GCA_965203005.1. Lineage (GTDB taxonomy): Bacteria > Chloroflexota > Dehalococcoidia > Lucifugimonadales > UBA3495 > VXOI01. Next base: position 4,260,010 of record CBDBBS010000002.1, on the reverse strand, counting down.
ACGTTGCGCCGCCGCCGGTCTGCACGATGATCCAGCCGTCCTCACAGGCCATGGGGTGCCCGAAGTTGCTGCCCGAGGGTCTGCGCCTCGGCTGGGTCGCCCCGATGAACGGGTACATGGTCTGCGTCGCCATCATCGTCGAGGCCACGCACTCGGTGACCGACACGTCGATGTGCTGGCCCTCGCCGGTGTTGCCCTGCATGAACAGGGCCATAGCCGTGGCCGCCGCGCCGTTCAGCCCGCCCTCGTACTGCGCCTGGAACCCGCCGTGCTTCAGCGGCTCGCGGCCCTGTTGCCCACTGATGCTCATGATCAGGCCCATGGCGTAGTTAACGATTTCCTCCCCGGCGTACTGGCTGTACGGCCCCGTCTGTCCGAAGGGCGTGATCGACGTCATAACGATGCCAGGGTTGATGGCTTCCAGCGCCTCGTACCCCAGCCCGAGGTCTGCCAGGTATCCCGGCCGGTAGCTCTCCACCACCACGTCAACATGGGGGATCAGCTCACGGAACAGCGTCCGGCCCGCCCCGGTCTTCAGGTTGACGGTGGCAGACTTCTTGTTCAGGTTCATCGCCAGGAAGAACAGGCTCTTCTCCGGGTGCGGGTCATCCCCGAAGAACGGTGGCATTCGCCGCAGCGCGGCCCCCGACGGCGGCTCCAGCTTCAGCACGTCAGCGCCATAGTCGGCCAGCAGGCGCGCGCAGAACGACCCGGCGATGTCCTCGCTCAGGTCCAGGACTTTCACGCCGTCCAGGGGCCCGTGGGTCAGGGGTTCGGGGAATGTGGCGTCACTGGTCAAGCAGACGGTCCCGGCAATCGGAATGGGCGGACGCTCCCTGCGTTCAAGCCGAAGCGCCCCGCAGATTGTATCGAAAGGACTTGCGGGCGGCAATGACTGAATGGCGCTTCGAAGGACAGCATGCGGACGCTCCGGCGCTCGGCCGCTGAGGGGCCCCTGCGTGAACAATTGCGTGATTGTGTTCACTATTTTGACTTGCCCAGTACCGAGGGCGATACTGGAATCGGTACAGTTGCCGCGCGGGGTTGTCGAAGGAGGCGAACCATGAACTACGTGGTGATCGAGGACCGGCCTCACAAAAGCGCTGTTGTTCACCGGGTGGGCTGCAATTCAACGAAAGAACAGCATAAAGGGACAATGCAAAGCAAAGTCTGGCACGGCCCGTTCGGGACAGAGAACATGGCCCTGGCGGCAGCCAAGCGGACCAGGCTGAGCAGTGTCCGCTCGTGTGGGTGCTGCTACCGATAGAAGCGTGGGCGCCAGGGCGTGCATCCACTCCGCAACAAAGGCCCGGATCAGTATGTCCGGGCCTGATTCATTGACGGAACTGGCCATCCGCCATTGCCCACCCGACTCCTCCACCGACAGCGGAGGGGTACCATAGGAGGGTGTCTAGTAAACCCATTCCAATTACGAGGAACAAACAGAGGGACGCCCTCACCCTAACCCTCTCCCAGAGGGAGAGGGAATTTATTAGACACCCCTAACTGTCCGGCTCGCCAAAGCATTCCCGCAGCTTGGCCTCGTATTCCGGTAGCGTGTAGCTGTAGGTCTGGGTTCCCTCGACCTGCACGACGTAGTATCCGCAGACAGTGCCCATCTGGACGGCCCGCTTGATGCCAACGCCCTGCGCCAGTCCCTTGATCAGCCCGCCGCGAAAGGCGTCTCCCGCTCCGGTGGGATCCACGGCGTTGGCCGGTACCACCGGGACGGTCTCCTTGCCACCGCTGCTGTACACGTCAGCGCCGTCCCCGCCCCTGGTCACCACCAGGTGCTCCACCATCACCGCCAGGTCATCATCGGCCAGCCCGGTGCTGTTGGAAATCATGCCCAGCTCATACTCGTTGCAGATGAGCATGTTGGACTGCTCGATGCAGCGCGCCAGCGCGGACGGCTCCCAGATCGGTAGCGACTGCCCTGGGTCAAAGATAGTGTAGATGCCCAGATCGCTGTTGCGGGCGGTGAACTCCATCATGTCCGCCAGGTTGCCGGGGCCTACGATGGCAATCGTTTCGGACGGATTGACTCCCTCGTAGCTGAACCCGGCCTGGTGCTTCATCGCTCCGGGGTTGAAGCCCGTGAACTGGTTGGAGTCCGCGTCCGTGGTGATGTACGCCCCAGCCGTCAATTCCTCATCAACAATGCGGATGCTTCCCGTGCCGATGCCGCAGGTCTCCAGCCATTCAAAGTAGCGGTGGTAGTCCCGGCCCATGGATGCCAGGATGCGGGGTGTTTCGCCCAGGAGAGACAGGGAATAGGCTATGTTGCCCGCCGTGCCTCCAATGTGCTCCGTCAGGCTGTCGACGGCCAGACTGATGTTGATGTTGTCCAACTGGTCGGGCAGGATGTGGTCGCTGAAGCGACCGCCGAATTTCATAATTCGGTCGTAGGCCATGGATCCGGAAACCAGAATCTCCATTTGGTTCACTGTCCTCTGATGATAATTGGGTGGCAGGTTCAGCAGCCGTGCTGGCCCGCTATGGCTCCCAGGAATTGAACGGGGTCTCCCGGCTGAAGGCCGTTGTGCGCCGCCTCGCCCGCATTAAGTTCCAGGACATACCTGGCCGGAGACGGCGACTGCACTCGGGGAATTTCAGCGTTGTCGGCGTTGGGAGGAGGCGTCGGCACGTTGGCGGCCACCTCAACCAACCGGCACTGCGCGTCTATCCAGATAATGTCCAGCGGGAAGTGCATTTCCTTCATCCAGAAGTTTAGCTGCCTCTCCTCCTCGAACACGAACAACATCCCTTCGCCCGGGGCCATGTGTTCTCTGCCCGACAGTCCCTGCTGGCGCTCCTCGGGCGAAATCGCAAGGTCCACGCTGTAGGTTGCATCGCCTATCGAAACCACCGCAGCTTCCGGCGGCGCAGCAGGTGCGCTTGTCGCCGAGCCGCCCTGGGCGGTCTCACATCCCAGGACGGCCAGGAACGCGAACATGAGGATCAGAAGGGCTTGCATTGATTTCAACCGGCCCGGGCTGCGGACATTGCTTTTTGTCAGGGACTGGAGGAGCACGGGGTACGGACACACGGCTACCCGATGGAAGTGGGGGGTATCCGCTATCGACATCACCCGCCGAGCGCCTATGTTATCCTACTGCCCGCTTGCCGCTCAACCTGGCGCGGAGGCCGTGCATGGTAAGAGTGATGCAGTTCCCGGCCCGGAGCTGAGGGATTCCCACGCCAGCCCGGTCGAATGGTTATACTGGCAGCAAAGACCGCTTGAATTGGCAAGCATGGTCCCCGGATCGTTGGGCAATCTCCAAGGAGGAACACGTCGATGCACTGTGGAGTGATGGTCACCGGCTACAACCAGGGCGACTGGCCCCGATTGCTGGCGGAGGACTATGACCGGCCGCCGGAAATCCCGGATGCCAAGAATCTGGACGACACCCTCTATATGGGGGAGTTGGTTGAACCGCTGGGCTTCGATTCCATCTGGGCCACCGAACACTATGGTTCTGCATATTCGATGCAGCCAAACCCGCTACAGTACCTGGCGTACTGGGCAGGGCGCACCAGCCGGGTCGATGTGGGAACGGCGGTCATCGTCGCGCCGTGGTGGAACCCGGTGCGGCTGGCGTCCGAGCTCTCCATGCTGGACATCCTCCTGAGGGGCAGGCGCCTCCACCTCGGGATCGGGCGCGGTATCGCTCCCCACGAGTACGCCTCCCTGGGCTACCCCATCGACGAGTCTCACAAGTATTTCTACGATGTGATCAATGCGATAAAGGCGGCTGACGGAACGGAGCGTTTCGAGTTCAAGGGCGACGTCTACGACATTCCGCCCACCACCATCCGGCCGCAGGCCCGCCACAAGGGTGAGCTGACCAGGGACATCAAGGTGGCGTTCACGACGGAAGCCTCCGCGAGGATGGCCGCCGAAAACGGCCTCGGGCAGATGTTCGTTGCCGGCGACGACGTCGAGGCGATGACCGACAAGGTGAGGAAGTTTAACGCGATTCGCCGGGAACTCGGCCTTCCTCCCGACCAGCCGACAACCCTGCTGTGGATGTACTGCGCCGAGACCGATGAGGAGGCCGAGGAGGGCTGGACCTACTTCCACAACCAGCTCCTGGCGGCCCAGCACCATTACTTCGAATGGAACAATCCGGGCTACGAAGGCATCAAGGGCTACGAAGAGTACCTGGTGCGCCAGACTGCGGACATCGGAACCGCCGATGCCAGCTTCAACGCCCGGCGCGCAACCCAGCCCATCGGCACCCCGGACGAGATCATAGAGAAGATCCGGGCGCTGCAGTGGACCATCAGCCTGGAAAAGGTGGTGATTCACATGTTCTACGGCGGGATGCCGAGAGACAAGGCTGAAAAAAGCCTGAGGCTCTTCGCCGAAAAGGTGCTTCCGGAAGTACAGGCCATGCCCACTCCCATCAATCCCGAGTCCCTGGGCTAGGACTCTGCCTATCCGACTGCTTCACCCTCTATAAGGAAACAAATCGGCCAAATGAAAACCCACTCCCGCAATGGCCGCGAGAGTGGGTGTCTGATTGCGGTTGGTGGAGACGGGGGAGAGTCGAACTCCCCGTCCAGAAGAGCCCATAAGCCGAATGTACTACAAGCTTGTCCGCCGGTTTGATCTTGGACTCTCCGGGCACCGCCGGCGCAACCTGGAAAGACCCAGCCGGTTCATCTTTGGCCGCCCTTACCGGCGTCGGGTTGGCCGCATCCCGGACTTATGGCGCCTGGCATCCCCTCTTCCGGGACTAGCTGGGAGCAGACGTAGCCGCTTTAGGCGGCTAGAGCGAATTCACGTTCGCCAGTTACTTTTTGCCACCTGATTAACGAGGTCGATGGCACCTCGGCTTGCAATCCGTTACAGAACGCCCCTGTCGAACCCGCGCGTCCCCATTTTGTACCCTGGCTGCGCCGCCACCTCCGGCCATTGAAACGCCAATAGCCTGCGGGAGGAGATGGCGACCCGGATGGGATTCGAACCCACGATCTCTGGCGTGACAGGCCAGTATGTTAACCGCTACACCACCGGGCCAAAAGGAACCGGGCCTATACCGGCCCAGTCATTTGAGTGTATGACGATCGAAATTCGTTGTCAATATATTGAGAACCGCGACGGGGTCTTGCAAAAGTTCCCTCTCCCTCCGGGGGAGGGTTAGGGTGGGGGCGTCCCCCGGTCCCTTTCATAGCCACTGGCAGCCAGGATTCCCCCTCACCCCAACCCTCTCCCTCAAGGGAGAGGGAGAATCAAGAGGCGCTGGCTGACGGGCTAGGGCCTTTCCAAAATGCCCAAGCTGTCGGATTCAACAGGCAACGGGCGACCGTCCTCAATGAGAACATCAACGTATGCCTGCGAAGCTTCCCTAGGCGCTTCCAAGGCCTCGTCCACAGTTTCTCCCCACGTTCCGCACCCTGGCAGCGCAGGGATGCTGGCGCTCCATCGCCCGTCATCATCCTGGTCCAACTCCACCTGGAATACGTAAGTTCTCAAAATTTCTCCTGTCAACGGACAAATTCGAACGGCCGGTTGTTGACACTCGATTATATCCCGTTCACTGCCCGCCAGACGCGTTCGGGCTTGAGCGGGATGTCGAGCGGTTGCGCTGCGCCAGTGCGGGAGAGAGCGTCGGCCACGGCATTGACGATGGCGGGGACGGCGGCGATGGTGGGCGTCTCACCCATGCCCTTGACCCCCAGCGGGTTGTAGGGGCTGGGCGTCTCCATGAACTCGACGGTGAAGTCGGGCAGGTGCTTGGCCAGCGGCATGGCATAGTCCATGAAACTGCCGGTCAGCAGCGGCCCGCTGGCGTCCCACACCGCCTCTTCCATCAGGGCCGCGCCGATTCCCTGGGCCAGGCCGCCGTGCACCTGGCCATGCACCACCATTGGATTGACGATGATGCCGAAGTCGTTGACCGAGTAGAAGCCATCCAGCTGCACGGAGCCGTTGTCAGGGTCCACCCGCACCACCGCCACGTTAGCGGTGAACGGGAAGGTGTAGCTGTCCGGCTCCCAGAAAACGCTGGCCTCCAGGCCGCGATCGACGCCCTCCGGCACCGGCTGCGGGCCGAAGGAATAGGCGGCAACGTCGCGCCAGGTAACGTAGCGGTCGGGAATGTCCTCGGCGAAGAAACCGCCCCGGCGCAGCTCCACGAACTCCGGCTCGGTGCGTAGCAGCGCGGCGGCCAGCTGCAACGCGTTATCCTTGACTCGCCGGCTGGCCGTGACCACCGCCGAGCCTCCCACGACGATGGAGCGGCTGGCCCTGGTGCCGGTGCCCGAGGCGATCAGGTGAGTGTCGCCGTAGATTACTGTCACGTCTTCCAACGGCACCGACAGCTCATCGGCCGCGATCTGGGCAAAGGTCGTCTCGTGGCCCTGGCCGTGGGGCGAGGCCCCGGTGTACACGGTCACCGACCCGGACTGATCGACCCGCACGATGGACGTTTCGTAGCCCGGCCTGACGCTGAAAGTGCCAGCGGGACCGAAACCGGAGGCGTCGACGGTGGTGGCGATACCGATGCCGAGGAGCTGTCCGCTCCCCCGCATTTCTGCCTGGCGTTGCCGCAGGTCCTGGTAGCCAGCCAACTCCAGCACCCTGTTCAGCGCCAGCAGGTAATCGCCGCTGTCGTGCAGGCGGCCAGTGGGCGCGCGGTAGGGGAAGGCCTCGGCGGGGATGAGGTTGCGCCGCCGCACCTCCGCCGGGTCCATGTCGAGAGCGCCGGCAATGGCGTCCATGACCCGCTCTGCGGCGTAGGCAGTGGCATGCTGTCCGTAGCCGCGGTAGGGGCCAACGGTCATCTTGTTGGTATAGACGCCGAACACCTCCCAGTGCACATGCTCAACCGTGTACGCGCCGGTAGCCCCAGAGGGCGTGAGCGTCTCGGCCACGCCGTGGGTGCCTCCGAAGGAGTAGGCCCCCAGGTCGGTGTAATACTGCGTCCGTAGAGCCAGCAGCCTGCCGTCATTGCGGTATGCCGCCTCGACGTATTGCACCTCGCCGCGACCGTGTATGGTGGAGGTGAATTCCTCCTCGCGCAGTCCGTCCCATCGGATGGGGCGGTTCAACTGCATCGCCAGTCCGGCGGCGATGACGGTCTCCGGGTATGTGTCGATCTTGGCCCCGAAGCCGCCTCCCACGTCGCGGGAGAGCACCCGGATCTTGTTCTCCGCGATGCCCAGCACGCCACCGACGGCCTTACGCTCCAAGTGAGGTCCCTGCGTGGAAATCCACAGGGTCACCTCATCCGTGCCTCGCTCGTAGCTGGCGGTAACCGCCCTCGGCTCCATGGCGTTGGGTACCAGGCGCGGCTCTACGACGCGCAGGTTCAGGATACGGTCGGCCTGTGCGAAGGCCCCGTCCGGGTCGCCGACGGTGCGGGAGCTGTTGACACAGAGGTTGGTGCCCATATCCTCGTGGACCAGCGGCGATCCGGCGTCCAGGGCCCGCTCGAGGTCGACGACGGATGGCAATGGCTCGTAGTCCACCTCGATCAGTTCCAGCGCATCGCGGGCGATATACGCGTTCTCGGCCACGACGACGGCCACGGGTTCGCCCTCATACTTGGGGACTTCGGCAGCCATCGGGAATCGGCTCACTGCCTTCATGTGTTCCAAGACCCCGGCGAGGGGCAACTGGGCGGCACATCTGGCATTGAACTCGGCGCCGGTCACCACGGCAACCACGCCCGGCAGGGCCCGAGCTGCGGCCACGTCGATGCTGCGGATGCGAGCATGGGCATGGGGACTGCGGAGCACCAGCATCACCGCTGCGTTGGTGGGCATGATGTCTCCGGTGTAGCGGCCCTCGCCCTGGATCAGGCGATAGTCCTCCTTGCGCCTTACCGACGCTCCAACCAGCCTTTCGTTGTCTCCATTTTCTGAAGGTTCCACGCCAGGCCTCCTCAGAAAAGCATTCTGCTCCCAATCGAAAGACATAATATCTTATATTCAATCTAAATCGCCATGGAATTCGTATCACTCTTATAATGTGCCGAAACCCGCCGCAGAAATTACAGAGACCGGCAGTAATGGGACGGAACAAGGGGAGGACGCATGGCAACTTTTGGTGACCTGGAAAGAGCGCTGGCAGACCTTTATCCCTACCGGTGGGCCATCGGCGCCGTTGTAATCGTGCTCATCGCAGCTTTCTTGGCGTTCGGATGGTGGCGCGGCTGGCACCTGTGGGCCTGGAGATACCGCAAGCCCATCGGAATAATATCCGTCCCCCTGTTTCTGATCACGCTGTGGCTGGGCTGGTCGCTGGGGTCGCCGCTCTTCACCAACGTAACGGTTGACGAGGCATTCCCTTTCGCCGTAAACGCCACAGTCCCGGAGGGCATGGAACGCGAGGAGGTGGAGGAGGTCCTGTCCGGGTTCTCCAAGGTGGATACGGAGGTAATGGAGACCATGCCGGCGCCCGCCGCTATCGACGTGTCCGTGGCGCTGATGTCTGACGACGGTGACGCTATGGATGAGATGGTGGTCATCACTCCGGCCCGCCGCTCCGAACTCGAGGAAGGAATGGCCATGGCCATGAAGGCAGCGGAGTCCGACAGCATGGAGGAAGCCTCTGCCATGGCCAGCGATGGAGTCGCCATGATGGAAGAGGCCATCGAGCAGTCTGAAATGATGGCTCAGCCAGAGGCAGCCAACCAGGTTGAGGCGGTGGCAATGGGCAGCTTCAAGGACGCCGACGCCTTCCACCGGGGCAGCGGGACTGCCACCATCTACCGCACGCCCGACGGCTCCGAGGTACTGCGCCTGGAGAACCTGGACGTTACCAACGGCCCGGCGCTGCACGTGGTCCTGTCCACGCACCCCGACCCGGAGCGTTCGCAGCAGGTCAAACAGGAAGGCTACGTCGACCTGGGCGACCTGAAAGGCAACCGGGGCAACCAGAACTACCCGATACCGGCCGGGGTGGACACGTCGATCCACAAGAGCGTGGTGATTTACTGCTATCCCTTCGCCGTGGTGTTCAGCGTGGCGACGCTTGAGGGTTAGAGCTGGCCATTCACGCCTGAATGTCCTGCCGACAATTCCCTCTCCCTTTCCCTTGAGAGAGAGGGTCAGGGTGAGGGTGCAGTCCTTGCAACGAAATCTCTCCCTTGCCCCATCAGGCACGTTGCCGGATAATGCGTAGCAAATCGCTCCATCGGCACAGGAGGCGCAAGATCATGTCGAAGGTCAACATGATTCACCACGTAAACATCCAGATCACGAACCGCGACCAGACCCGCGAGTGGTACGAAAAGGTGCTGGGATGCGAGTTCCTGGACCGTGGCCCGGCCCTGAACCGCCGGATGCTGCAACTCCGCATCGGCAACGGCGAGATCCATACCACCGAGGTGGACGAGGTCGTGTTCATTCCCCGTGTGCATTTCGCCGTCGAGGTCGATGACTGGGACGCCGCGCTGGCCAACCTCGACCGCCTGGGAGTCCACTACTCCCGCACGGGCGGCGGCGCATTCATGGGGACCGGCGGCGATGACGAGAAGCAAGGACGCCGCGAGGACACCAACGAGCACTATACCTACATTTCCGATCCCGACGGGAACCTGATCGAGCTGGTCTACCACCCGCTGGGACTGCACAGCACCGAAGGCGACGCCATCCCGCTGCACCGCGACACCGCCAACCCCAAGTGGACGCAGATCCCCGGCTTCGTGGAGGAGGCCTACAAGGAGGCGGAGGTAACTGTCTAGGTGGCTTGAACTCTGGCGGGGCGGCGAATACTGCCGCCCCAGTCGAATATCCACACAGACTTTCTGTAGATTTCAGACATTCCAATGGTTACCGAAGCGGAGGCCCAGAGAATTCTTGCTGAGACGAAGGTCATCGTCGAGGATATAGGTTGGGAGCAGATTGAAGGGTCATACCGTCTGGAAGCCATAGTTCTGTCGGAGGAGACGGATGAGGTGTTGGGGCTTCGTGGCTACGTCGGAACTCAAAACCGCAGTTTTGTATTGTTGTTCCGTGGTTCTCCCATACGCAAATACACCGTCCATCCCTGGCATATTGATCCCGTTACCAGGCAAAGAGTGACGGATCCCCACAAACATACCTGGGACGATACATACCAAGACAGGCGGGTCTACATACCGACCGACATACGGATGGGCGACCCCAATGACGAAATACTGGATTTTCTACAGGAGTGCAACATTTCCCTACTTGGCACCTACCATCCGCAACTGTTCTCGTGACTCCGTCAAGGAGGCTCTGAATGGCGATTTCCAGGATCGAAAGAGACATAGTCGATGAATACCTGAAATGCCTGGGTAACAGTCTCTTCGTCGCCACCTCAGCGAATGGATGTCGCCTCATCACCCCGTTTATCAGGCCCGATGGCGAGGCGATCGCTATGCAAATTGGCTTGGTGCCCGGCAGCGGCCTTCGCATTTCAGATACCGGGGAAACGGTGGGCTACCTCTATGTGAACGGGCTGACCGACGAATTGGCAGTGCCGGATTACGCTCATTCAATAGCCAAATTGTATGCCGCCTCATTCCTCAAGAACGACTTAACTATAGATAGCTCAACTGAGGAACTGGGGAATTCCGTCCACAACCTGGTCCAGGCGGCCGTAGCTATAACCTGCTTCGCTCAAGGCAGGAACAGCGCTGCCCAAGCTCCGCTTCGGGACTAACGGCCACCTTTGTAAACTAACGCCCTTGCTCTGTTTCCCCTACGCCGCGCCCGCGTCGTGCAGGGCCTGCCAGACCTTCTGTGGCGTCAGCGGGGTGTCGATGTGCCTGATGCCAACGGAGGACAGGGCGTCCATCACCGCGTTGGCGATGGCCACCGGCGCCGCCAGGGTGGGCAGCTCGCCGATACCCTTGACGCCGAGGGCCGTGAGGGGCGAGGGCGTCTCGTAGCTGCTGTCCAGCTCGAAGTCAGGCAGGTCGATGGACTTGGGCATCACGTAGTCCATCAGGCTGCCGCTGAGCGGCTGGCCTGTTGAATCGTAGATCATTCCCTCCCAGAGGGCTTGCCCAATGCCCTGGGCAATGGCGCCGTGGATTTGCCCCTCGTACAGCATGGGGTTGACGACTTTGCCCGAGTCGTGGACGCCGGTGTATTGCAGGATCTTGATGGCGCCGTTTTCCCGCGAGACCTCCACCACGACAACGTGAGAGCCGAAGGCGTAGGGACTCCGGGTCAGGGTGTTGGAGCGGGAGAAGTCCAGGCCGGGCTCCTCGCCCGGGGGCAGCAGTTCCTCGTTGTGGGCAGCGGCGGCCAGTTGCGCGAAGGGCACGTTGCGGGATGGGTCGTTGCGGTCGACGGCCCTGCCTTCGGTGAGATCGACGTTCTCGGGGGAACATTCCAGCAGGTGCCCGGCCACGGTCAGCAGCTTCTCCCTGGCGTCCTGCACCGCCATGTAGACGACCGTGCCGCCAGCGATCATGCCGCGGCTGGCTGAAGTGCCGCCCCCGTGCGGAAATACGGCTGAGTCGCTGTGCCTCACCCACACGTCGCCCGGCGCGATGCCCAGCTCGTCGGCAACGATCTGGGAGAAGGTGGTCTCCGTGCCCTGGCCGTGGGGCGAGATGCCGGTGTGGGCCTGCACGTCGCCATCGGGACCGATGACCACTCGAGCATGCTCCTCAAGGGTGGTCACCTTGGCGCCAGAGCCTTTGACCACTGCAGCGATTCCGACGCCGATGAGCGCGTCGCCATCCGCTGCCTGTTGCCGGGCACGCTCCCGCCACTGATGATAGCCCGACATTTCCAGGGACCGGTCGAAGGCCGCCTCGTATTCCCCGGAATCGTAGATGATCCCGGTCGGCGTCTCGTAGGGAAAGGCATCGGGCGCGATGAAGTTGCGGCGGCGCACCTCGGCCGGGTCCAGGCCCAGATCCTGCGCCACCAGGTCGACGGCCCGCTCCATGCAGAAGGCCGCCTCGGGCCCGCCCGCGCCACGGTAGGCCCCGGTCACCGGCTTATTGGTGGCAACGCCGATCACTTCCACCGACATTGCCGGGGTGCGATACGGGCCGGTCAGGCGGTGGCTGGTCAGGATCGGCACGGTGGGGGTGGACATGAAAAAGTACGCTCCCAAGTCGGCGATGACCTGTACGCGGATTCCCAGCAGCGTGCCGTCGCTGGTAGCGGCGGCCTCGAGGTCGATGCTGTGGCCGCGACCGTGGAAGCAGAGCATGTTTTCCTGGCGGCTCTCGACCCACTTGATGGGGCGTCCCAGCTTCATGGCCAGGTAGGGAATGGACAGTTCCTCGGGGAAGAAACAGCCCTTTTCACCATAGCCGCCGCCGACGTCGGGGCATACTACCCGCACGGAGTCCAGCGGCCGCTCCAGCAGATGAGCGATGTGCTCCCGGATTTCGTGGGGGTGTTGCGTGGAGTCCCACACCGTCAGAAGGTCGGCATCGGAATCGTACTCCGCCAGCAGGCCCCTGCCCTCCATGGGCGCGGGGGCCAGGCGCTGCACGCCAAACTGCTGGCGTATGACGCAGTCCGCCGATGCGAATGCCCCGTCAAGGTCGCCGCCAGCGTTGACGGTGCGCAGTACCTGGTTGGTGCCCAGGTGCTCGTGGATGACAGGAGTGCCGTCATCAGTCGCCGTCAACGGATCGATGACGGCGGGCAGGATTTCGTAGTCGATGTTGACCAGGTCCACGGCGTCCTGGGCGGTGTAGATGTTGTCGGCGAGCACTATGGCCACCGGCTGCCCGGCGTAGCAGGCCTTGTCCACGGCCAGCGCCGGATGACGGGGCGGGTGCATTTCGTCGGCATCGCTCGATTCCCGGGTGGGCAACTGGGCAATGTCAGGCATGTCCTGGGCAGTGATGACCGCCGCGACTCCAGGGATGGACAAGGCCGCCGAGGCATCGATACTACGGATCCGGGCGTGGCCGTGGGGACTGCGAATGATCAGCGCGTTCAGCATCCCGGGCCGGGTCATATCGTCCACGAAGGAGGACTGGCCGGTGAGCAGGCGATGGTCCTCAAAGCGCTTGATGGACTGGCCGGTGTAGGTAGTCATTGCAGCCCTCCTTTGCATCTGCCAATGTAGCCGGGAAACAATCGAAATGATACCACCACTTTGGTTGAACGGCTGCTGCGCCTCTAGGCCAATGTGGATTTGACTACACCAGGGACGGAAAGCCTATCCTGTATATCTTGCCCATCCATGTCATTAACTACTGGTGGTGGCTTAATTAACGTGGATAGACAGGATATACAGGATGAGAAAAGGTATAATTTCGAAATTCCGCATCCGCAATCCCTAGCCTGATTCAGCCCACTCCCAAAATCAGGACCCCGAACGGTCCGGAAGATAGTAATGGACACCGTCCTCGCAGTCCTGCCGTGGATATTGCCGCCGCTGCTTGGCGCACTCATCGGTTATGTCACCAACCGGATTGCGATCAAGATGCTTTTCCGGCCGCTCAACCCCAAGCGGCTGTTCGGCGTCCGGGTCCCGCTCACCCCCGGCGTGATTCCCCGCAATCGCTATGACCTCGCCCGCACCATTGCAAAGATGGTCTCCGAGCAGTTGCTGTCGCCCAAGGCGATGAGGGAGCAGCTGGACAGCCCTGAATTCCGCCGGAACCTGACCGACTGGATCCGCGATCGGCGACACGCCCTCATGCAGACGCCCCTTGGCAGGCCGCAGGCTGCGAACGGCCATTCCGCCAATGAGAATGGCCCCGAGCCGCAGCCGCTGGACGCCATTCTGGAAGAGCTGCTGGCCGCGTTCCTCGCCTCGCCGCAATGCGCCCGGATGGCGCAGTCGCTGGCCGAGCAGGTCACGCGCGACGTGGGCGGAAAGCGGGTGTCGGACATCACCAGCGCGGAACAGCTCACGGAATTTGTGCATGAGAATGTCCTGCCGGCATTGAGAAACCCGGAGCTTAGCAACACCGCCTCGGCACTGGTCAGCAACTGGATCCGTGACCAATTGAACCAGAACAGACGGATGCGGGAGTACCTCACGCCGGAAAACCTTGAGGCGGTGCAGGGGCTGATCCGCAACAACCTGCCCACCGCCACCTGGCTGGTCTTCAACTGGATGCGACAGCCGGACATGTCCCAGAAGCTGGTGCAGATCGGCCAGGATTGGGTGGAAGACACAGTCAGGCAGCAGGGACTCCTGACCCGGGCCATCCTGAGCATCAGCGGCAAGAAGGAAGAGGCCATCCGGGACATGCCCAACATCATCGGGCATCTGGTCGATGAGGCAGAGAGGTCTTTGAGCACCCCTGAGATGCAGGACCTGATAGCCGAGGCGGTGGGCATAACCCTGGAGCGCATATCCGGCAGACGTATCAAGTGGCTGATCGGCCGCAACGAGGAGACCATTTACTGGATGGCGGACCGGGCCACCCGGGGCGCATTCACAGCCCTCTCGGAAACGTCGCGCGCCAGCGTGAGGGAGGCGGCCAGCCGGTTCTACGAAAAGAACTCGACCGCCACGCTGGGAGAAATGGCGGAGCGGACTCTGGGCGTCAACACCGCCGTGGTCTCGGAAATGACCGCGTCGATGATGCTGAACTACCTGACCGCCCCCGAAACGCCCGGCAAGATCACCGGCCTGGCTCGCAGCATCGGCGACAACGGTGGCGGAGAAGATGGCGCGGTGACGCTGGGCGAGCTCATACCGCTGTCTGAGGAGGCAGGGGAACGCCTCGACGAATACCTGTCTGACCAGGTCGTCGGATTCCTGGGCGACCAGTTGCCGGAGTTGAGCCGGATCATCGACGTGGAGACGCTGGTCACCAACCGCATCGACTCATTCGACGTCCGGGACGTCGAGACGCTGGTGATGTCGATCTCGGGCAAGCACCTGCGCTGGATCAATTGGTTCGGCGCGGGCCTCGGGGCAATGATCGGCCTGATCCAGCTGGGCATCAATCCGCCCCTTTAGCGAACCCTGAACCAGCAGAGAGCAACACCCTTCCCCTGGAGCGGCTCATCCTGTGCTTGTCGCAGAATGGCCTTTCAAAGTCCGTTCATGGTTCGACAAGCTCACCATGAACGGACTTTAGGGACTGTGACGATAAGTGCCAGACTCGACGTCCCCGGCTCACTTCGGCGGGAATTCAGGCGACGTCAGGAGGGCTTCAGCCAGCAGGAATGTTTCGCCCAGCCGCCGGGGGTCCACGAACTCCAGCGTGTCCCTGGGGCTGTTGATCCGGGAGATATCCGGAGCCCAGAGGAACAGGACCGGAACGCCGGCGATCTCGAAGGGCGCGTGGTCGCTGGTGGCCCCGCGTGGCAGACGGCCGGTCTGTGCCTGCACCTGCAGGTCTGCGGCCAGTTCGGACGCCACATCCGTTAGTTCTCGATCACCCGACACTGCCGTGTAAGCGCCTGATCCCACAACATCGAAGTTCAGCATTGCCTTGATCTGCCCCAGTTCCGCGTCGCTCAAGGAGGCCACGTAATGCCTGCTGCCGACCAGACCCACCTCCTCAGCGCCGAAGGAGACGAACCTGACCGTAAACGGCAGGGATTGCCCGGAGAGAGCTTCCGCCAGCGCCAGGATCACGGCAGTCCCCGAAGCATTGTCGTTGGCCCCGACGCTGCCCTCGGGAACAGTGTCGTAGTGCGCCCCCACCACGACCACGTCGTCCCCGGTACCCCTCATCTCAGCGATCACGTTTCGCGACTCGATGGCGTCAGACTCTATGAACACCGACACAACCATGTCTTGTTCACCGGCGGCCAACTCTTCCAGCTTCCTCCCATCGTCCCCGTTAAGGAAAAGCGCCGGAATCGGAGACTCGATCCCGTCGATCGCCGGATAGCGAGTAGGGTCACCCAGCTTGCGAGAAAACACGACAGCAACCGCCCCCGCGTCGGCGAGCCTGTCGACCTGATCGAACAACCCCAACATTACCTGGATATCATTCAGGTAGAGGTCGCCGAACCGAACGTGGATGACTCGGCCCTCCAGTCCATCCACCGGCAATTCGTCCGATTGGCTGAGGTCCAGGGTCGTCAGAGGGCCGGAGACCGCCGCGTCGTTGGGAGCTGGCGTCAGGGGCAGGCCGGAGAATCTCATCTTCGTGGGCGACTCAACGGCGACATTTGCGTTCTCCCCTCCGGTTTCGGCCCACCTTCGAAAGTCGAAGCGCCGGACAACGAAGGGCTGGATCTCGGTTTGATAGCCCATACTGTGGTACTGCTGCTTCAGGTACTCGGCGGCCCTCAGTTCCTCTTCGGAACCGCTGGCCCGGGGCCCCAATTCGGCGATCAGTTCCTCGACTAGGGCGTGGACCTCGTCGGATGCCTCCGATATGGCCTCCAGCTTTGCGGCGTCAATCGCTTGGTCGGGCGCCTCCGTGGGGACGACGGATGGCGACGGGGGCGTGGATGCTGGCGGCTCCGTCGGCGCCTTGGTTGGCGTCGGAACCAGGGGCGGCGTCGCCGTTGCCACAGGCGTTGCCGTGGGCGGCGGAGCGATGGTCGTCGGCGCCGGCGTGGGCGTGGCGCCCGAACACGCCATACCAACGGCCAGCAGCAGCGCAACAATCAGGGCCGCCGCAGGTAGAGCCGACACGTCCCACGCTATCTTTCGGCGCCGGAGGACGCCACGAATCCTGTCAATCATCCCCGTCTCTCCTGCATTGCCTTCCCAAACGCCTGTTTCGCGGCCAGCTGCGTTGCATACCCTATCATCCCAGTGCGCCAGCGTTTCCTTGCAACCTTGCGCAACGAAGCCTGCAAAACTCTCACGACGTGATACGTTTCCTGGTTGCATAAGGGACTCATGGCGCATATTGCATTGACATCAATGCCTGTAATAAATAGGATTGGGGAATAGATTTTCCCCTCGTTACGTCGCGTGATTTGCCTTTGACACCCAGACCCATGACCGAGGAGGGTCCTGCATGCCGGACAAAGAACAAATCGCCCTTATGGGACACCTTATGCGCCGCGCCGGGTTCGGCGCATCCTACGACGAGCTGGTCTCCCGGGCCGCCAAAGGTTACGAGGCCACCGTGGAGGAACTGCTCAATCCGGAGCAGTTTGAGCCGGTGGACGAAGACCTGCTCTACCGTTTCCATCCCGGATATGAAGGCGCCCTTGGCCCACCTCTCAACCAGGCCGAGTGGGTGTACCGGATGATCAACACCCGGCGCCCGCTGGAAGAGAAGATGGCGCTGTTCTGGCACCAGCTCTTCGCCACCGGCAATTCCAAGGTGGACAACCCGCCGGAACTGACGCAGCAGATCGCCATGTTCCGGGAGCACGGGATGGGCAGCTTCCGCGACCTGCTCGTCGAGTTGGCCAAGAATCCCGCAATGATCTTCTGGCTGGACAACAACGGCAACCACATGGGGGCCATTAACGAGAACTGGGGCCGCGAGCTGCTGGAGCTGTTTTCCATGGGAGTGGGCAACTACTCCGAGGACGACATCAAGGAGGCGTCGCGGGCCTTCACCGGCTGGACCATCGGCCCGAAGATTCCTCGAAACCCGCTGGGCCGCTTCTACTGGAACTTCGAGTACCGTCCCGAGGACCATGACGACGGCGAAAAGACGTTCCTGGGGCATACGGGTAACTTCGACGGACAGGACATCATAGACATCGTGGTGCAGCAGCCGGCCACGGCCCGCTTCCTGTCGCGCCACCTCTACAACTACTTCGTCGCCGACGAGCCGCAGGTGCCCAGCTGGAACATCACGCCGCCCAACGATCCTGCGGCCATCGACGCGCTGATCGACACCTACAACCGCACGGACAGCAACATCCGCGAGATGCTGCGGACCCTGTTCAACTCCGACTTCTTCAAGGCGGCGCGTTTCTCGCGGGTCAAGAGCCCGGCCGAGCTGGTGATCGGCACGGCGCGGCTGGCAGGGAACTACCAGGGCCCGCGCCCCGGATTCAACCAGCTGGCCTTCGAGTGCGCCTACCAGGGCCAGGAACTGCTGAACCCGCCCAGCGTCGAGAGCTGGCACACCGGCGCAGAGTGGATCGACGGAGGCGCGCTGGTGCGCCGCGTCAACTTCGCCGCCGGCCTGATGGGCGATACGTCGCTTCCCGGCGTGCAGTCCATCGTCAACAACCTGCGCGAGCGGGGCACGATGACCCCAGCGCAGCTGGTGGAAGCCTGCCTGGAACTCTCCGGCCCGGTAGAAGTCAGCGAGAGTACCTATTCGGAGTTGCTGGAGCAGGCCCGGCAGGGCGGCGATCTCTCTTGGGACAGCGACGATGCCGAAAGGCGCGCCGGCCTGATGCTGGCCCTGATCGCCGCCTCCCGCGACTTCCAGTTCGCATAACGCTAGTAGTCTGATTCAGGATTAAAGGATTCTCAGGATTGGGAATATCCGGTAAATCCTCAAATCCGGTGAATCCTGATTCAGACAAAAGAACGAAAGACAGGCCGTATCCTAATCCCAACACCAGATACGGAGAAAAGCAATGGCTACTACCAAGAAGGACCCGGTGGTCGTAGTACTGCAGATGACCGGAGCCAACGACTACCTGAACACCATCATCCCCTACACCAGCGGTCACTACCGGGACGCGCGGCCCAAGGTCGGCATACCCGAAGATCAGGTGCTGCCCATCAACGGCGAGCTGGGATTCAACCCCCAAATGGCCCCCATCAAGAAGCTGTACGACGAGGGCAAGGTCGCCATCATCCACGGCATCGGATACGAGGACTCGCCCCGCTCGCATTTCCGCTCCATGGACATCTGGCACACCTGCGAGCCGGACATCGTCGGGACCGAGGGCTGGGTCGGACGGGTCATCCGCGACCTGGACCCCAACCACGAGAACGTCCTGAAAGGCGTGAATTTCGGCCAGGGACTGCCCCGCGCCCTGTCGCTGCGCGGCGTGCCGGTGACTTCGGTATCCAGCCTGGAGTCCTACGGCGTGCTGTCCAGCGTGCCGGGGGTGTCGGCGGAGGCTGACCGGAACCAGATCCTGGAGCGGTTCGCCCGGATGTACGCCCCGGCCGTCGGCACCGGCCCGGTGATGGACTACCTGGGACAGACCGGGCGCGACGCCCTGCAGGGCGCCGACATCATCCGCAGCGCCCCTGAGCGTTACTCGTCCACCGTCGAGTACGCGGAAACACCCATCGCCAAGTTCCTGCGGGACATCGCGCAGGTGTACCTGGCCGACCTGGGGACGCAGGTGTTCTACACCCAGCACGGCAGCTTCGACACCCATTTCAACCAGCCGCCGATGCACACCAAGCTGTGGATTGACATGTCCCGCGCCATCGGCGACTTCTTCGACGACCTGAAGGAGCACGACGCGGGCGACAACCTGATCATGGTGTTGTTCACCGAGTTCGGGCGCAGGGTGAAGGACAACGGCACCGGCACCGACCACGGGGCCGGCGGCGCGGCCTTCGTCATAGGCAACCAGGTCAAGGGCGGAATGTACAGCGAGTACCCGTCGCTGCGGCCCGAGGACCTGACCCAGGGCGACCTGGCGCCCAACTACGACTTCCGCGGCTTCTACTCCACCATCATCGACCGTTGGCTGGGCCTCGACCCGGTGCCCATCGTCAACGGCAAGTTCGAGCAGATGGACTTCGTGTAGGACCAGACGGTTTGACCCTGTTCGTAGGGGCGCACGGCTGTGCGCCCCGTGTGCAAATGACGCAACTCCGCCTAAGGTGAAGAAACAAGGGCGCACCGCTGTGCGCCCCTACAACATCCGTGAGGTGCAATCATGCTGACAACAGTTGCCGCGGGCAGAGTGTTCGACTACAGCTACTGCCTCGGAATGTACGGCATGTCGGGACAGGGTTTCTGGACGCCGCAGGACATGGCGCTGGCCAACGGCTCTAACGGCGATGCGGGGACCGTCTACGTCATCAATCGCGGCGCAGAGGAACTGGGGCAGCGCATCACTCGCGTCACTCTCGACCACCAGTTTCTCGGGCAGTTCGGGGCCTACGGCCGCGGCGACGGGCAGTTCGTCTGGCCTCGGGCCATCGCCCTGGACGGGGACAACAACGTCTTCGCCACCGACGACTTTCTGAACCGGGTGTCAATTTTCGACGCCGAGGGCGCCTTCGTATCCAGTTGGGGCGAGGCTGGTAGCGACAAGGGGCAGTTGAACGGCGCGGCGGGCATTGCCTTCGACGCCGACGGCACGGTCGTCGTCGTGGACAGCCTGAACCACCGCGTCCAGCGCTTCACCCGCGACGGCGAGTACCTGGGCGGCTTCGGCAGCCACGGCAGCGGCGACGGCGAATTCGACATGCCCTGGGGCGTTTGCATCGACTCGGATGGCGCGGTCTACGTGGCCGACTGGGGCAATCACCGGGTGCAGAAGTTCGATAGCGAGGGCAATTTGCTGGTCAAGTTCGAGGCGTCAGTCTCGGGCGTTGGCGCCCTCGAGCGCCCCACCAGCGTGGCAGTGGACTCCGAGGGAGACGTTTACGTCACCGACTGGGGCGCCCACCTGTTGCAGGTCTACGCATCGGACGGACGATTCATCACCTCGCTGGTGGGCGATGCGCAACAGCCCTCACCATGGACGCAGACCTACATCGACGCCAACCCGGACATCGTCAAGGCCCGCCGCCGTGTGGACCTGGAGCCGGAGTGGCGCTTCCGCCGCCCCGTGGCGGTCAAGGTCGACGAGCACGACCGCATCTTCGTCCTGGAGGCAGCACGCCACCGCATGCAGATATACGAAAAGGTGCAGGACTACGAGGAACACCCGCTGAACCTGTGATCCTACAGCCTTATCAAAGTCAAACAAGAAGACTTGGCGGCGCTGGTTGCGCCGCCATTTTTGTTTTTCCAGAAGGCCCTATGCCACCACGATGGGGTGTGGCAACGGCTGGTTGAACAGGTAGCCCTTCTCGTTGAACGGCACTTGGTCAGGCTGTGTGTTTCCCACCGCGTCCGTGGCGCGGGTCATTATCGTGTGCTCGCCTGGGCGGACATCCCAGGAAAACTCGAACCGCGCCCAGGAGTATTGAGCCTGCGGCCCGGATAGCGCTGCGTCGCTCCAGGACGCTCCTGAGTCCGCGCTCCACTCCACCCGCGCCACGTGCCCGTGGGACGAGTGGGCGAAGCCGTGAACGCGATGCCGTCCCGGGGGCAGTGTCGCGGGCCAGGGGAGCGCCAGCGCGCTCTTGATGGTCTGAGTGGTGGCCACCATCCCCTGTGCCTCCCCTTTGGGCGGGTAGTCATCGCCGATGAGCACGTATGACGTCGTGTTGTTTCGGGTCCACTGCTGCTCGGTGGAAACGACGATCCGCCCCAGCCACTTGATGCTGGTGCTGCCCACCCAGCCCGGCACCAGGGCCCGCACCGGAAAGCCGTGATCCCTGGGCAGCGTTTCACCGTTCAAGGCATAGGCCAGCAGGGTATCGGGGTGCATCGCCTTGTCCACCGGGATGACACGCCGGAATCCTTCCTCCGGCGATTCGGTATCCAGCCCCGCCAGCAGCACGCTGACTGCGCTGTCCCGTATGCCTGCCATGGCCAGCACGTCGCCCAGGGAGACGCCGACCCACTCCCCGTTGCTCACACCCCCGGTCTTCCACTGCGTGCCGGAGGCAGCCCGTCCCTGCACCAAGTCGAACATGGCGCGGTGGTTGCCGCCGCATTCCAGGTAGCAGGTCAGAACGCGGGAGGGCAGGCTCCGCAGTTCGGTGTAGGTGAGCTGGTGGGGGGTCTCTACGCCGTTGCCCTCTACCGTCAGACGCCAGTCTCGTGGGTTAACTTCCGGGCTTACGGAATTGTTACGGACGAAAAAGAGATGGTTGGGGGTCAGCAGGCCCTGCATGTTTTCCAGCCTGGCCTCCCAGCTCTTCTCGTCGTGGACCAGAAAGTTTGCCGGGTCTTTGGATATAGAGCGAGCCTGGCTATCGCCGGGCTGGGTCGCCGTTGCAGTGCTACCGGGAGCGAGTTCAGGAGTCTCCCGCACGCCACAGGCAGCCAGCACTGCCGCCGCTCCGCCCGCCGCCATCAATCCCAGGAAACGGCGCCGTCCCATCCGGTTCTTGGCGAAATGCCAAAGCGGATCATCGTCATGTTTCGGAGGCTGGCTCATAAAGTTGCTCTGTCGTCTTGGTGGCTGCGTGACATCCAATTATACGTGTCGATTGCAGGCGATTAGTGCCCAATCAAATCCTCGTTGGGACAATGAAACGCCATAGCCCTGTTGTTGTAGAATAGCGCGATGACATCAAACCGGAAGGCGCTATGAACGAGCGACGCGAACGGATCACCCACGTATTTGCCGGGAACCCGCTGGACCGTGGCGAAGTTGAGAGGCGGGACGAGGACTGGCTCACGGCCCAGGCCAGCGATCCATCCAGCCTGATGCTTCCCATGTGGCAGCTGAACGTCCCGGTCTCGGGCGACCACGCCCTGACCTGGATGCCGCCGGAGGAGATACAGCGGCTCAACGTGGAAGGGGAACCCATATTCCTCGGCCTCCTGGACGGCGTGTCCCATTTCGTCATCGACGTGTCCTCTGTGGAGAGAAGCGACATAGAACGGGACGGCCTGACTTTCGAGGACGCTCGCACCACCGCCGAGTACATGAGCAGCGCCGACTCGGGCATTGTGGCCCAGGCCCGGTCACAACTGAGCTGGCACAGCCGCCACGGATTCTGCGCCGTCTGCGGCCACCCCACGCACATCGCCCGAGGTGGCCAGGTGCGCCGGTGCGCCGAGTGCGGCACCGAGCACTATCCCCGCACTGATCCCGTGGTCATCACCGTGGTGCACGACGGCGAGAGGTGCCTGCTGGGGCAGTCACGGGGCCGGCTGGTGGCCATGCGGCGATACTCGGCCCTGGCAGGATTCATGGACCAGGGCGAGTCCATCGAGGAGGCCGTGGCCCGCGAGGTGATGGAGGAGGCAGGCATCCAGGTCGGCGCAGTACGCTACCACTCGTCGCAGCCGTGGCCCTTCCCATCGTCATTGATGATCGGCTGTCACGCCGACGCCGCCACCACCGACATCCACTTCGATGCTGAAGAGATGGCGGACGTGCAGTGGTTCACCCGCGACGAGGTTCGGCTGGCCCTGGAGGAACGCAGTGAGATCCTGGCCATTCCCGGCCCCACGGCCATCGCCCATCACCTTATCCGGGCTTGGGCCAACGGAGAGGTGGGGTAGACGGGGCAATCTAACGCAGCGTTCGCAGAGATTTGCGCCGAGAGCGCGGAGGACGAAATGACTCAGACGGCTTTGAAAATCGACGCGGCCACGTCCGCAGTCCTGATCATGGACTTCCAGCAGCGCATCGTGAACAACGTGGCGTCCGAGCCGGATGCGGTGGTGCGCAACGCAGCCCGCGCGCTGGAGGGCGCCCGCGCCGCCAGCATTCCCGTGATCTACGTCGTCCACCGGGGCGGGCCGTTCGCGGAGTACGCGCCTGACGTGGAACTGCACGAGGGCGTGGCCCCGGCAGAGGGCGAGCGCATCATCACCAAGACCAAGCCCGGACCGTTCTCGACGACAGCCCTGGACGTAAACCTGCGGGAGATGGGCCGCGACAACCTGATCGTCATGGGCGTGGCCACCAGCGGCTGTGTATTGTCCTGCGTGCGGTGGGCCGTGGACGTCAATTACAGCTTCGTCGTGGTTGCCGATGCCTGCTCGGACGCAGACCCCGAGGTGCACCGGGTGCTGACGGAGAAGGTGTACCCACGGCAGGGCACGGTAATCAGCACCGAAGAGTTCCTGGCGGCGCTGTAAAATTGAGTCAGTCAATGCCGCCACCACTTCGGCCAGGGAACTGAAAATGGGAAAGTATCTCGACGACGCCAAGGCGATGTACAACTACGCTCGTATTGAGTTGCAGCAGTGGCAGGACTCCAGCGACGAAATCCTGCTGCGGGACGCCGCCGAGAAGACCTGGGGCGCAGTGACCCTGGCCACCAACGACCTTCTGGAGTCCTATGGCCGCCGTGCGCCATCGGGAACCGGGGCGCGAAAGAGCGAACTCAATACTCTTGAGCGGCGAGATCGTCGATTTAGACGGCTGCGGATGCTGGCCCGGTTCTCGTTAATGGAAGCCAACTTGCACAATGACTGCTTCTACGACGGAGACTGCCGGTTGCCGCTGATTCCTGACGTCATTGGCGACGCTAGGGAATACATAGACGATGTGGAGTCGCTGGTGAACCGGCGAGGGGCGTAACCGCCGCGCTATAATCCCGGAGGTTGGACATTGGGACGCTATCTGGACGACGCCAAGGCGATGTATAACTGCGCCCGCATTGAGTTGCAGCAGTGGCAGGACACCAGCGACGAAATCCTGCTACGGGACGCCGCCGAAAAGACCTGGGGCGCCGTGACCCTGGCCACCAACGACCTGCTGGAGTCCTATGGCCGTCGTGCGCCATCGGGAACCGGGGCGCGACAAAGCGAGTTACACGCCATCGAGCGGAGAGACCGTCGTTTCAGGGCGTTCGGCATGCTGAGGCGGTTCACAACTATGGAGGGCATCCTGCACAAGAATTGCTTCTACGACGGGGAATGTCGCTTGCCCCTCGTTCCCGACATCATTGAGGAAGCCCGGGAGTACCTTGATGACGTGGAGTCCTTGGCAAATCAAAGATAGCTTGAACATTTCAGATTTCCCTGAATCTAGAGGAGTGAGAATGAAGTACGACGCAATTGTTGTTGGCGGCGGGTCCGCCGGATCAGTGGTGGCGGCCCGGCTGTCGGAGAACCCCAACCTGTCGGTGTTGCTGCTCGAAGCAGGGCCGGACTACCCTGACCCCGAGAATCTGCCCGACGACATCCGCCAAGGACACACCCGCACCGCCGAGGCGCCGGAGTCGCGGCACAACTGGGCCCTGCGCGGCACCCTGTCGGAGGAGCAGGGTCCATCCCACGTGGCGCAGGGCAAGGTCATTGGCGGGGGCGGCTCCATCAACGGGCAGGTATTCCTGCGCGGTCTGCCGGAGGACTTCGAGCTGTGGGTGGAGAAAGGCGCCCACGAATGGTCGTACCTCGACGTGCTGCCCTACTACCGCAAGATGGAGACGGACCTGGACATCCAGGATGACTTTCATGGAACGGACGGCCCGCTGCCCATCACCCGCCGGGACAACGGCGGCAACTGGCCGGCGATCCAGACGGTGTTCCACCGGGCCTGCCAGGAGGCGGGGCATCGTGTGACCGAGGACATGAACGGCCCCGACCACCTCGGCCTCGCCCTTGTGCCCATGAACAACATGAACGGCGTGCGGATGAGCACTGCGCTGACACATCTCAGCCCGGCGCGCCATCGCCTGAACCTGACCATCCGAGGCGACGTCTTCGTGCGCCGCATCGTCTTCGAGGGCAACAAGGCTGTGGGTGTCGAAGCGGAAAGCGGCGGCGAGACGTTCATTGTCGAGGCCGACAAGGTCATCCTGTCGGCGGGCGCGCTCAAGTCGCCCCACATCCTGATGCTGTCGGGCGTCGGCCCGCAGGACCAGCTGGAGCAGTTCGGCATCCCGGTGGTCCACGAGGCGCCGGGCGTGGGTCAGAACCTGTGGAACCACGCCATCACCACCGTTTCCTACAAGGTCAGGGAGGGGACGGCGCTGGCCGCCGACAACCTGGGCACCCGCATCGCGCTGCGCTATACCGCCGAGGGCTCGCGGCACGTCAGCGACATGATGATGACCACCAGCTCGGTGTTCAACGCGCTTACCGGCGAGATTATGGACGACGGCACCGCCAGGGTCTCCTGCGTGCTGGAGTTGCCCGAGGGATCGGGCTGGGTGCGGCTGGCGTCCGCCGACCCGGCAGTGCAGCCCGAGTTCAACTACCGCTACTTCGAGCACCCCGAGGACACCCGCCGCCTGCGCGACGGCGTACGAATGGCAGCCACCATGCTGGAGACCGCGGCCTACAGCGGCATCTGCGAGGGCCGCATCGCCCCGACCGACGAGGTGCTGAATGACGACGACAGCCTGGACTTGTGGATGAAGCGCACCGTCGGCTCGGCCCGGCACGTCTCCGGCACCTGCAAGATCGGCACCGACGACGACCGCATGGCGGTGGTGGACCAGCGCTGCAAGGTGCGGGGCATCGAAGGCGTGTGGGTGGCCGACTCGTCGGTGATGCCCATCGTGCCCAGGGCCAACACCAACGCCTCCGCGATCATGATCGGCGAAAGGGTTGCCGACTGGCTGTCGTAAGCTTGCTCTGAGCTTGTCCAAGAGTTGGTAGTCGCCGTAGTTCTTGCGTTCGTATCGGCCTTTGGCTTTGCCACCGGCAGCGTCCTGATGCGTGTTGGCACGCAGCATGTGGCGCCGCCGGTGGCTACTTTCTACACCGTGCTGGTCGGGGCGGTGCTGATCACCAGCATCGCCTTCGCGGTCAACTTCGAGGAAATCAAGACCCTGCCTCTCGAGGTCTACGGCTGGATCACGGTGATGGGCATCCTGGCCTACTGCGTGGCCCGGGTGCTGCACAACACTGCCATCCGCATGGTGGGGGCCGCGCGCTCCGTGCCGATGATCTCGATACAGCCGCTGCTGGCGTTTGCCATCGGATTCCTCATCCTGGGCGAGCGGCCCAACCTCCTGATCACCGCTGGCACTCCAATCATCGTACTCGGCATCCTGATGGTGATGCTGCCCCGTCCTTCGACAGGCTCAGGACGAGGGAATAGAACTGGCTCAGGACGAACGGGCGGCTCAGGACAAGCGAATACCATCGAAATCCGCAAGCTGGGGTACCTGCTGGCATTCGGCGGATCGCTGGCCTTCGTAACCCGCGACGCCATCTCCCGGCACGTGCTGGGAACGCTGGCCCTTGCGCCGCCTTTCGTAGTTTCCGGCTTTGCCCTGGTTATCGGCGGGTCGATCCTGTTCGCCTTCATTCACCGGGGGGTGATCCACAGCATCCGGCGCCAGCCAATGCGGTACGTGGGCATCTGCTGTCTGGCCGGCCTGCTGCAGGGCATCGCGGTGGCCTCGCTGTTCCACGCGCTCAGCCGCGCGCCGGTGACCATCGTCACCCCGATCTACGCCAGCCAGCCGATCATCGCGCTGACCCTGGCCGCCGTGTTCCTGCGGCAGCTTGAGTCGCTCAACTGGGTGCTGGTCGTGGGCACCCTGATGAGCGTAGCCGGGGTGATCATGGTAATCTTGGGAGCGACTACGTAGGATGCAATTCCCGTCATTCCCGCGAAAGCGGGAATCTATCTAGCGTTGCCACTGGATGATTGGCTTGCGTCTATGCTCTCTGGATTCCCGCTTTCGCGGGAATGACGGAAGAGTACAGAGAAGAGGGAACTTTAGTCTGGAGGAAAGACATGTCTGTTGGCGTAATCGTACCGCTGCCGGCCTACACCCTGGACCCGGCGTTCATTGCCAAGAAGGCGGAGGAACTGGGATTCGAGTCCATCTGGTACCACGAGCACCCGATCCTGCCGGTGAACAGCGCCTCGCCGTTCCCGGCCACCGGCGGGGAGATACCCTGGACTTACCGCCACTTCTCGGAGCCGTACATCGCGCTGGCCATGGCGTCTGCGGTCACCGAGAAGATCAAGCTGTGCACGGGCATCACGCTAGTCCCGGAGCGAAACCCGCTGATCCTGGCCAAGGAGATCTCGGTGCTGGACCGGCACAGCAACGGCCGCTTCGTCTTCGGCATCGGCGCGGGCTGGAACCGGGAGGAGACCGAGATGATGGGCGGAGACTTCGACCATCGCTGGACGCAGACCCAGGAGGCCGTGGCCGCGCTCAAGGAGCTGTGGACGAAGGAAGAGGCCGAATTCCACGGCCGTTACTACGACTTCCCGCCGGTCTACATGTACCCCAAGCCGGTGCAGCAGCCGCACCCGCCGATCCTGCTGGGCGGCATGGCCCGCAACGTACTGCAGCGGGTTGCCCGCTATGGCGACGGCTGGCTGCCCAACCGCGTCACGCCGGAGCAGGTCGAGGATGGCCGCAAGGTGCTGGACACACTGGCCGACGAGCGGGGCCGCGAACCTGGGTCGCTGACCATCTCCGTCTTCGGACGCGCGCCGGAAACCACTCGCCAGGAGGTCGACGATTTCCTGAACGCGGGAGCACTGCGGGTGTGCGTGTGGCCCACCCACTGCGACACCGACCAGGAGATGGGCGACCAACTGGAGAAGATGGCCGAAACTCTGGTCCGCTGAGGATATTTCAACGCAGAGTGCGCGGAGGAGACGCAGAGGTCGCAGAAATCGTTTGCTTCCTCTCCGTTCTCTGCGAAATCTCGGCGTTCTCTGCGTTTAGACTACCCAGGGCGCAGCACTCCGCAGAAAAGGTGCTCGCCACAGCCGTCGCCATCGCCGGGCAGGGGTATGCGTTCGGTGCGAAAACCGGCCTCCTCCATTAGTGCGAACCAGGTCGCAATGGGGAACAGTCCGGACACGTGAATGTCGCGTTCGACCCGTTTGGCGCCGCGCTCGGTTATGGTGTATGTGAAGTGGGACTCCACGACTGTGTCGTCAGGGTTGGAGTCGTAGACGGTTTCCTCGGTGCTGATCTGGACGCCGTCTTTCTCCGTTGACCAGCTCAATTTCATGCCCGGTCTGAAAGTGTCGCGCACCAGGTCGGGAGCGACTAGCAACAGGCCGCCAGGCCGCAGGTGGGCACTTGCAGTGGCGAATACCGCGCGCAGGTCGTCCTCTGTGAGCATGTAGCAGATGGCGTCGTGAATCAGCACCGCGTCAAACACCCGGCCCGGCAGCCGGAACGTCCGCATATCTCCCAGGTGATGCTCGACGGTGGGGTTGAGGCGCCGGGAAAGCTCCAGCATATTGGGCGAAATGTCCACCGCTACGGCATCAAACTCGGCCGTCAGGTGCGACAGGTTGTGGCCACCGCCAACCCCAAGTTCCAGGAGACTGTGGCGGCCATCGCCGAGATGCCTGCGTAGGGCGTCCCGCCAGTACACGGCCTCGTCGGCATAGTCCTCGGGCGGGCTGATAACCGGCCAGAGGTAGGCCAGCGCGTCGTACAGGATCACGTTCTGCATTGCCGGGTACTACCCTCCGTCCACCTCGATGACGCAATCGCAGATGACCGCGATGTTGCCCGGGAGGGCGGCCATGCCAGGCGCTGAGCGGGCGTGCATCCCTCGTTCGCCGTACAGGGCAACGAACAGGTCGGATGCGCCATCCACCACAGCGGCCTGCTCGGTGAAAGACGGGTCGCTGTTGACCATCCCGACGACCTTGAGGATGCGGCTAACCCGGTCAAGGTCGCCCAGTTCGGCCCTCATCCGCGACAGCAGGTTGAGGGCAGCCCACCTCGCCGCCTCGTAGCCCTGCTCCACGGTCAGGTCCGCGCCGAGCTTGCCGGAGATGCGGCTGCCGTCGGTCATGCGGGAGCCTACCCCAGCCAGCCACATCACGTTTCCGCTGCGGGTGATGGGCAGGTAGTTGCCAACAGGATCCGGCGCCTCTGGTAATTCGTAGCCCAACTCGGCCAGTTTCGCTTCTACTTCCGCCATCGCTCAAACTCCGCCAGGGCGACCACAAGGGTCGCCCCTACCCCTGGGACTCGCGGATGCATTCCGCCAGCAGGTCGAAGGCCCGCTGGGCGAACACCCACATGTTGGCCTCGCGGTCCGGGTCTCCGGTCTCGATGGTAATCACCTTTTCCACCGGCCCGGCAACGGCGATGCAGGCGTGGCCATAGTTGTCGCCGTAGCGGTTGCCGGTCGGGCCGCTGGCGCCGGTCTCCGCCAGTCCCCAGTCGGTATTCAGCGCCCGCATGGTCGTGCGAGCGTTGAGCTGGGCGTAGGGCTCGGAACTGGCCCGCTTGCCCTCCATGGCAATGTCGGGGACCAGCAGCAG
Organism: Dehalococcoidia bacterium; assembly: GCA_965203005.1. Lineage (GTDB taxonomy): Bacteria > Chloroflexota > Dehalococcoidia > Lucifugimonadales > UBA3495 > VXOI01. The sequence goes on along the minus strand of CBDBBS010000002.1, from coordinate 4,230,274 downwards.
ACCCCTCTGGGCCACGCGGGTGTAGATTACGCTGCCGCCGACGTAGTAGTCGGACGCGCCGGGGATGGCGACCAGGGCTGCGGAAATCAGCCCGCCGCAGGACGATTCGGCCACGCTGATGCTCTGTCCGGTCTCTCTCAGCAGCGCCGCCACCGGAGCTGCGATTTCGCTCAGCTGCGACATATTCGATACCTCTTCCAAATTGTGAGTAGCAGTCGCCATTATCTATCAAAATCCGCCTGTTAGGAAATGACGAATTCCGGGCTGTGATCTGCGGTTGACAGGGGTTTTGCCCGAACACACAATCCACGAGGCGCTTATCACTTGAAAGGGACGGGTATCGAATGAACGCAGACGACGCGCGCAGGGAGGAGATAACGAGGGCGGGGGAGCGTATCGAACGTTTTCTTCAGAGCTTGGGACCGGACGATCTGTCCCGACCCAGTGCCTGCGAGGGTTGGACGGTTGGCGACGTGGTAGGGCACCTTATCGAGCGGGGCGCACCGCTCCCGGATCAGATCGAGCGGGGACTTGGCGGCGATCTGTCACCTACCCCGGGCTTCACCGACGACCCGCCGGTCAGCGAGGACCAGTTTCGCCGCGACCTGGACCGCAGGGCCGTGGAGTTGTGCCAGGAACTGGGCGAGGGCCTGCTGGCGGAGTTCGCCCGGATCAACGGGGAGTTCAACCGGGTGCTGGCGCTGGTACAGCCGGACGACTGGGACAAGCTCTGCTTCCACCGCCTGCGTCCCGAAACGGTACGAGCCAAGGCGGACATTCGCATTGCCGAGCTGGCCATGCACGAGTGGGACATGCGCTGGGCATTCGACCCGGACGCCACGCTGGCGGAGGACAGCCTGGAGGGGCTTGTGCGCGCGTCGGGGCGCGCGGTGCGCCGGGCCTTCCGGGCCGACCCGTCGCGGACGGGCAGGGTGCGGTACAGGTTTACGCTAGGGGGCGCGATTTCGGTGTCGGCTGTGGACGTGATGCTTGCGCCCGAGGGAGCGAGCTTCGAGATTGAGGGGACCGGAGAGCCGGATGTGATCTTCGTTTGCGACGCCGCCACTTACGCAATGGTAATTTTTGGCAGGTGGAAGCTGCGAGACGTCATTGCGGACGGCAGACTGGTCGCAGAGCAGGTTGAAGACCTGATTGACGAATTCGTAGACGGGTTTGTGGGTGGGTGAACGACGAAACGACCTTCCCTCGAAAGCAGTGACCCGCCCGCCCCGGGTATTCACCACAGAGGACACAGAGAACACAGAGTTTTCCTTTTGATTTATCCCTCGAAATCTCCGTGTCCTCTGTGTTCTCTGTGGTTGACCGACCGCACAGGCTATGGGGCGGCGTGTATAATTTAGAGACTACGAAACACACCTGCGCCGCCCTCCGGTGCGGTAACGGCAGCAGCACAATGCTAGGCAATTCGGGCCAGAAAATCGGGGAGGAACGTAATGAGTATCGCCATCGGATACATGCCGGGAGCTTTCGGTGAGGGCGGCGACAACCCCAGCTACCTGCGGGAACTGGTCGAAGTGGGCGACAAGCACGGCTATGACTCCATCTGGCTCAGCGACCGCATCGTCAGCGAGAAGTTCAGCCTGGAGGCCATGACCGCCTGCGCCATGGTCGCCGCCTACTCAGACCGGCTCAAGTTCGGCACCAGCGTCATCGCCATGCCCCTGCGCAACCCGGTGGTGCTGGCCAAGCAGATCGCGACGCTGGACTTCCTGTCGCAGGGCCGGTTCTTCCCGGCGGTGGGCCTCGGACAGGAGGAGCCCGAGGAGTACGAGGCGTGCGGCGTCAGCAAGGAGCGTCGCGGCCCGCGCACCGACGAGGCCATCCAGCTGATGCGCCGCCTGTGGGAGGAAGAGGTAGTTACCCACGAGGGAGAGTTCTACACCTGCCACAATGTGTCGGTCACCCCCAAGCCGTTCCTGCAGCCTTCGACGCCGGTGTGGATCGGCGGACGCACTGCCGCTGCCGCCCGTCGCGTGGGCCGCGTTGGCGACGGCTGGCTGGTCTCCAGCGCAACGCCCGCTGAGGTCAGGGAGGGCCACGACATTCTGTTCGAAACAGCAGGGGAGTTCGACCGGGTGATCGAGGACGACCACGTGGGCGTGCTGATGGGCTACTACGTCAGCGGCGACGTGGAGGAGGCCACCATCAAGGCCAACCAGTTCGTCACCCGCCAGCGCCCGGACGCGCATTTCACCGAGTTCACCGCCGTCGGCCCCGTCGACCGGATCGCCGAGTACGTCAACCGCTACATCGAGTCCGGAGCGTCCAAGTTCGTAGTGCGCCCGCTCTGCCCGGCCGAGGAGAGCATGGAGCAGCTGGAAATCCTCGGCGAGGAGCTGCTGCCCCAGTTCCACAAGTAGCCAAGTGAAACTCCCTCTCCCTGAGGGAGAGGGTCAGGGTGAGGGCGTAACCCCAATGGGCATCATGCGAGTCAACGCGATAGTAAGAAACCCTGCCGACCTGGAGCTCGCGTGGGAGGGTACGTTCTTGGTCGACACCGGAGCGATCAACAGTGTCGTGCCTCGTCGACACCTTGAAGCGATCGGGCTGTCGCCAATGGACAGCAGAGTCTATGGCCTGGCTGATGGGAGTGAAATCAGATTTGACATCACCTACGGTTTAATTGAGTTCATGGAAGGAAGGACCGCTAACGACATAGTTATGCTGGATGACGATGACGCCGAGCCTCTCCTGGGGGTAACGGTACTGGAATCACTGGGAATCGAAATTGACGCCAGGAATGAGCAACTCACCAAGTTGCCGTCAACCAGGATGCGGGGATTGCGTCCCGGCGGTGAATGAGTCCAGAAACTGAAAGTTCCACTGGCGATTGGCAACGCGCCTTCGACGCGCTGCCCAAGAGCAGGTACTGGCGGCGCACTTCCCATCGTTCCCACCGGGAAGCCACCCCTGAGAGGATAATCGCTACTTTGCGCAATCCCAGTATTCCCATCGAATACCAGGAAGAGGACATGACGGCGTATCGTAGATATCTGCCGGAAGACGGTATGTGGTTCCGCGTAGTCTTGGATGAAAACGGTGCTTTGTACAAACGCATTCAAGGACTCCGACGAAATGAGAAAAAGAGGGATGCTATGACTGAATCATCGGGTGACTCGACATTTCCGGAGTTTGACTACGAATCAGAAAGCGATACCTTAACGATATGGGGAGGGGGGCAGGCAGGCAGCGGGTTCGACATCACCCACGGTATTCTCATCCTATTTTTGGACTACGACCATGCCACTCCCGTAGGCCTGATACTCAGTCCTGCCGCCAAGATATTGACGCCTCACTTGCCCATCAAGAGCATCGCCAACGTCGAGGCCGCGTCATACCAGGACTACTTGGACTTAAAGGTCAAATACGACTCCAAAAGAGATACGCTGTGGATGAGCAATTCAAGGCCCGCGGAAACCTGCTGCACCTTAATTGACGGGGCTGTCGAAATCTGGTTCCAGGCAGGCAGCGAAAGCGTATTGGACAGCGCCGGCAAAATCCCCTCGGGCGTGATGGTCTACAACGCCGTCAAGCACATCGAACCGGCCATACTGGCCGAACTGGCGGAGCTCGCCGCTTCTGGGGCTACGGAATAGCGGCCACACCTACCTGAAACTGCGTTGAATGTTACGGCGGTGCAGCCTCCTTAGATGCTCGACGCATTCTTCGATTGGTGAAGACAAGATACTGAAGTGGGCAATCCTTTTCCTAAGGAAGCCACTGGCACTCCTCGGATTAGCCGGTGGCAGGCTAAGGTCAAATATGCTCCAAAGAGAACCACGGGAGAGCACGCCATAGCCTCTATATAGGCGTCTACATGGCCTTCTAAGTGTGTCGATGTCTACATCTTTGAACTCTCCTAAACCCTCAACGTTTTCGTCCTCATCGTCCCACTCTTCGTCGTCTTCCCAATCTTCATCGTCGTCATCGTCCCACTCACCTTCCTCATCTTCATATTGGTCGTTTTCCTCAAACTCCTCGCCAAGGAACTCGGCAATATCGCCGGATGGAATTGACTTTGCCTCTAAAATCATTATCGGTGTCTCTGATCCTTGGGTGAAAAAGGCGTAATCGGGAAATCGGCCGTTTCTCGGATATTCAACCTGAACTTGGTTGGGGTCACTTACATCCCAGTCCAAGGCCCTGAGTATCGGGTCGATTAGCCGGTATCTGGTTTGTATCTCTTTCCCATGTCCCGAAAACTTCTCTCCGTGGTCAATTACAAGAGATCGTGCGGCCTCTATCGCACCCTCGATTTCCTGAACATACTGAGCTTTTGCCATTCCAGAACCTCCTTATCTATGGCCCGTCTCCCACGTGATCAGCAGCTCGCGCATGGGCTGGCGCCAGATGGCGCAGTAGCCTTCGCCGTCGGGAGTGAATAGCTCGTCAAACTGCTCGTCGAAGATGCGGCGGGCGGTGTCCCGGATGCCTTCGCGGGACCAGCGGCCGAAGATCACCGAGTCCAGCGCCTCCTCGCGCGTGGGGTGATGCCAGTCCTCCCACCACGTTGGATCGGGCAGCACCCTGACATCGGGCAGGATACCCATGTCCCACAAGACGGGCAGCAGCTCGCGGTGGCCGGGCATGGGCGCCAGCGGCTCGCCATAGACGCGGTGGAACAGGTCTGCGCCCCGGTTGGGCGGCGGTTCGCTCCACACCAGTATCATCACGCGCCGACGGGCCGCCGCCTGCATCTTTTCCAGGAACGGAACGATGTCGCGGACGAAGTAGGTGACGTCGGAGGTGAGCACCACATCGCCCTCAGCGCCAGTGGCTTCCATCCAGCCCAAGGGAATGCGCCGGGCGTTGGCGATACCCGCCTCCTGCATGGAACCCCCGTACTCGGCGGCCATCCCCTCTGACGGCTCCACGGTGAGGACCTCGCGGCAACGGAGGGCCAGGGGAAGCGAGACCCGGCCTGCTCCCCCGCCGACGTCGACCACCACGTCGCCGGGCTGCACGTACGACGCCAGCACTGCCAGATTGGGGTCCAGCTCCCGGTGGGGGTCAAAGCGGAACTGCGCCGCCGACTGTCCGGTCCAGATGTCGGCGGGCCTTGGCCCGAACAGGCGCAACTGCTGCTCGTCCACGGCGTCCAGCATCGCGGCATAGTGGTCGGCGGCGCTGGGCATAACTGACCTCTCTGTCTGAATCAGGATTTTCAGGATTGAAGGATTTTCAGGATAGGGATTGCATATCCCGTCCATCCTTTAATCCGGTTAATCTTGATTCAGACATTTCTAGATCGACGGGCGGGTCTTGTACCAGCCGGCGTGCTGCTGGTAGGTGTAAGCGGCCTGGATGCAACCCGGCTCGTCAAAGGGCTTGCCAGCGATCTGCATCCCCACGGGCAACCCGGCCTCGGTGAAGCCGCAGGGAACGGAGATGGCAGGCAGTCCGGTCACGTTGAACGGCGCGGTGAAGCTGCGGCCCCGCACCGTGGTGGTCGGATCGTATCCCTCGAAGGCGGGAGCCGGGGTGGTCATGGTAGGCGTCACCAAAAAGTCCACTGTCCGCATGACCTCGGCGAACTCCCGGCGGGCCCAGGTGCGCACCCGCTGGGCCTGCAGGTAGTCGGCGGCGGTGAGCAGAGCACCCGTGCGGAACCGGCTGCGCGTTATGTCGCCGAACTTTTCGGGAATCTTTTTCAGGTTCGGCTCATGGTAGGCATAGGCCTCGCTCACCATGATCACCGAGTTGGCAGCCCGAACGTAGTCCAAGCTGGGTAGCGAGACCTCGCGGACCCTGGCTCCCAGGCTTTCCAGTTCCACTATGGCCTTCTCCACAACGGCCACGGACTCCGGGTTGACGCTGGGGTCGGGATCGAAAAAGTAGTGCCTCGGCATGCCGAAAGTCATGCCCTTGATATCCTCCACCAGCGATGCCGAGTAGTCGGGTACGGGCGCGGTGCTGGAGGTGGGGTCGCGGGGGTCGTGGCCTGCGATGGCCTGCATCATGTAGGCAGTGTCCTCGACCGTCCAGGTCATGGGGCCGGCGTGGTCCTGGGACCAGCTCAGCGTGACGACGCCAGCGCGGCTGACCCGGCCATAGGTGGGCTTGAGGCCGACGATGCCGCAATAGGAGGCGGGGCCGCGAATGGAGCCGCCAGTGCAGGAGCCGAGGCCACCCATCACCTGGCCCGAGGCGACCGCCGAGCCGGTGCCGCTGCTGGAGCCGCCGGTCAGGTGGTCGAGGTTCCATGGGTTGCGGGCCGGCTCAAATGGTGTGGTCCAGTCGGGACCGCCCAGGGCGAACTCGTGCATGGCCAGCTTGCCAACGAGAATCCCGCCGGCGTTCTTGAGGCCCGCAGTGGTGAAGGCGTCCACCGTCGGCACACGGTCCAGATCAACGTAGGAGCCGGAGGTTGTGCGGGTGCCCGCAGTGTCGTACAGGTCCTTGAGCGCAAAGGGAATGCCGTGCATCGGCCCCCGGTAGTTGCCGCGAAGCATCTCGGATTCGGCCGTTCGGGCCTGCTCCATGGCCTCGTCGGCCATGAGAGTGACGAACGAGTGCAGCCGGTCGTCTGTGGCCTCGATGCGATCGAGGCAGGCGCGCAGCAGTTCCACCGGAGAGAGCTGGCCGGAGCGCATCAGTTGCCCGGCCTCACGCATGGTCAGAAAATACAGCCTGTCCCTGTCTACCATCTTGTTTCACCCCGTTAGCAAGAATGGGAACGCCATTGATCGGTTCTCAGCGAGTGGACTATGCCCCCGGCCAGTCGGGGTGAAACTCGACCACCATTTCCTCGGCGCCGAAGTTAATCTCGTGGAGCTGGGCGGCGTAAGCGGCATACAGCTCGTAGATCGGCTTGAGTTCTTCTGCTTCGCCTTCTTTGAGACCCAGCCCGGCCCGTTCGGCCATCTGCCGGAATTCCTCCATTGAAACCTCGCCGTGTTCTGGCATGACATGTCCTCCAATGGCAACATCAGTTGGGATTGTGCCTAAATGCGGTAGGTGTCTTCGCTGCGTCGGTCAACCTTTAACACCTGCACCAAGATCAGGTCCTCATGCACCTGGTAAACTACCCGATAGGCGCCGACCCGTATCCGCCAAGTGCGATCATAGCCCTTGAGCTTGAGACATGCGCGTGGATAGGGATTCTCCGAAAGGTCTTGGATGGCGTTTTCGACCCTGCTCCTGATTCGGGAATTCAACCTTCGCAGGTCTCGACGGGCCCCGGGGGAGAATTGGATGCGAAAGTTCATCTTCCTGCGGCGTTCTCCTCTTCTCGCAGGCTGTCAAAGAATTCCTTGGCATCCATCCCGCCATTTTCCTGATAATCCTTAATGCGCTCCTCCAGTTCGCGCTTTTCCTCTTCGTCGAGTTCCTTTTCCGATTGCCAGAAAAACAGGGCGCGCATAACCACCTCTTCTTCGGGCCAGCCGGTTGATTCGACTTCCTCATCAATGAGTTCACACAGAGACTCGTCCTCAATCAAGAGGGTCAGCTTTTTCATCATCCTCACCATCCGGGCATTTTATTGGTTACTTTGGGTGCTATTATAAGCACATTCCAGCCTCTACTGGACGCCACACTGTTCCGCGAGGAGTTTGACGTGCCTACCTACGTTTACATCTCTTTGCAGCGTGAAGACCGAATCTCCCTCTATGTGCTTGACCCCGACACCGGCGGACTGACCCGGCGAACGGAATTCCCCTTGTCGGGCATGCCGGCCCCTATGGCCGTGGACCCGCAGCGTCGCTACGTCTTCGTCGGGCGGCGGCAGCCAGGCGATTTCGGCCTGACCAGCTATGCCATCGACCACGTCACCGGGCGCCTGCGAGAGATCGGCGGCGTGCCCCTGGAGGGCGATCCGGTGCATATCTCAGTGGACAAGACCGGCAGGTACCTGCTCTCAGCCCACTACTACCAGGCGAGAGTGGGCGTGCACGGGTTTGGCGAGGACGGCGTTCTGGACCCAGACCCCATCGAGTGGCGCGAGACCGGCATCGGGGCCCACTACGTCCAGACCGACCCGTCCAACCGCTACGCCTACGTCCCGCACATCGCCGAAGGCGCGCACAGGGGCGAAAACGCGATTTTCCAGTTCCGGTTCGACCAGTTGTCGGGCAGGCTGGCCTCGTGCAACCCGGACCGCGCGACTCCACGTGCGCCCGAGGGGCCGCGCCACGTGTGCTTCCACCCCAACCTGGACGTGGTGTATGCCTCCAACGAGCAGGGCTGCAGCGTTACAGCCTACAGGTTCGACCGGGCCGGCGGCACCCTGCACCCATTCCATACCGTGTCGACTCTGCCGGAGGGATACAGCGGCAGGAATTCCTGCTCGCAGATCCAGATCACGCCATCGGGCAAGTACCTTTACGCACCCAACCGGGGGCACAACAGCATCGCGGGATTCGCCGTAAACCCCGGCGACGGGACACTGACGCCGCTGGGTCAGACGCCCACCGAGGACATTCCCAGGGCGTTCAGCCTTGACCCCACCGGCAACTATCTATACGCCGCCGGACTGGAATCCGCGCGGCTCGCGTCCTACCGAGTCAACGCCAACACGGGCGCCCTGGAGCCGCTGGAGGTCTACCCCATCGGCCAGGGGGCCATGTGGGTGCTGATGGTGGACTTATAGCCCACATGTCCTTTCCCCCGAAATGAAAAGACTCGCCTGTCCTGGCGAGTCTTTTTTCTTGGCTACCCCTGCCCTGGAAGGTATCTACAATCCAGCCAGCGCCTCAGCATCCTCTATGTACTGGGCAACTTCCCTGATCAGCCGCTCGGTGTCCTCAAGTGGCTCGCAGTGGTTGTTATAGAAGCAATCGTGATGCAGGAACCGCACCGTGTATCCAAACCGGGATTGCAATGATCTGGCCACCTCATTCTCTCGTCCCAAGGCACGAAGCCCGCTGGACACGCCGACGGTGGTCGGGGGTATTTCTCCATTAATACTAAGGAGCAGCGCCTCGGTGGCCCGCTTGGTGGCGCACCACGCCTTTTCCGCAGCGTCACGGATGTCGCCGGCTGCCAATTGCTGCAGAGCGCTGGCATGAACCGACTTCGCATCCGCAAAGATTTCCTGTGGGGTCTGAATCAGGGTCATTCATTCTCCGTATTCTGCCCGTGGTTAAGTGGGCTGATTTACCGGACTTTGAGTGTAACACGCCGCCGTCGCGAGCTAACGACAGTCCGGTAAGATCATATCCCTCACCCCACCATCCACCAGGGGTCCTCGAGCAGGCACCTGACCGTCTGGAGGAACTCGGCGGCGGGAGCGCCGTCGATGACACGGTGGTCGAACGTCAGGCTCAGATACATGGTCTCGCCCTTGGCGATATCGCCGTTGATGATGACCGGCTTCTCCACCACGCGGCCCACCCCGAGGATGCCCACCTGCGGCGGGTTGATGATGGGAGTGAACCCGTCGATATCGTTGGCCCCCAGATTGGTGATGGTGAACGTGCCGCCGCTGATCTCCTCGGGCCGCGTGCGGCCCTCGCGGGTGCGGGCAGCGAGGTCACGGTTCTCGGCGGCGAGTTGCGCCAGCGACTTGCCGTCGGCGCCCCGGATTACCGGCGTGACCAGCCCTTCCTCCAGGGCCACGGCCAGGCCGATGTTGATTTCGGAAAGCATCTGCACCTGTTGAGCGCCGTCGGCGCCGGTGGTCTCGATGGCGTTCATGCGCGGGTGGCGCTTCAGCGCCTCGGCAGTAGCCTTGACCACCACGGGCAGCGGGCCAATGCTCCCGCCTGCCTCCTCGGAGTGATGGCGTGACAGCCCCCGGCGCAGTTGCATCGCCTCTGTGACGATGGCCTCGGTGGTGAGCGTGACCTGCGCCGTGGTCTGGATGCTCTGGAGCATCCGGGTGGCCACTGCGCCGCGGATGCCGGTCAGCGGCACCACGCCGTCAGCCGATGGCGCTGGTGCAGCGACGGCGGCAGGCTCCGGGGCAGAGCGCGCCGCGATGGCAGCCTCCACGTCCTCAATCAATATACGGCCCTGCGGCCCGCTGCCGGTTACTGTCCCCAGGTCGATGACGTGCTCCCGTGCCAGCCTGCGGGCTGCGGGGACGACGGGCACTCGCCCCGCTCCATCGGCGGCAGGGGCAGGGGCAGGGGCGGCCGGAGCCTGGAGCGCGGCCTCCACGTCAGCCAGCAGGATGCGACCATTGGGGCCGCTACCCCGCACCGAGGCCAGATCGACTCCCCGGTCGCGGGCCAGGCGACGTGCGGCAGGAACTACCTGGACGCTCACGTCGCCGGTTCCCGTACCATCGACGGCGGGTACAGCCTGGGCGGCAGGCGCGGACATCGCAACTGCTGCAGGGGAAGGCGCAGGCGCCACCTCCTCGCCAGGCTCGGCGATGACGCAGAGGACGCCTCGGATGGGCACGATCTCGCCCTCCTGGGCCACGATGCGGCTGAGGACTCCCGAGGCGGTAGACTCCAGCTCGGTCTGTAGCTTGGCCGTCTCGACCTCGACGATAGGTTCGCCTTCGGCCACCGTATCGCCCTCCTGCTTCAGCCAACGGACGATGGTGCCGTCCTGCATTTCCATGCCCCACTGCGGCAGAACGATCTCCGACGCCATAACAACAACTCCTGACTTGGGGGATACGCCCTCACTCTAACCCTCTCCCAGAGGGAGAGGGAACTTGGGGGTTGCCGCCGGGATGCTTGACGCTACTGCATGGTCAGCCGCACAGCCTCGGCGATGGACTCGTCGGTGGGATAGCAGAGCGGCTCGAGGGCCGGGCTGAAGGGGATGTGGACGTTGATGGTACCCAGCCTCTGGATCGGCGCCTGCAGGTCCCAGAAGCCCTCCATGGCCACGATGGCGGCGATCTCGCTGGCGGCGCTACAGGTCTTGTGGGCCATGTCCACCACCACCAGCCGGCCGGTCTTGGCCACTGAGCCGAGGATCGCCTCCTTGTCCAGCGGCACCAGGGTGCGGGGGTCGATGACCTCGGCGGAGATGCCCTCTGACGCTAGCGCGGCGGCGGCGGTCAGCGCCCTCGGCACCATGCCACCGATGGCCACGATGGTGGCGTCGGTGCCCTCGCGCTTCACGTCGGCGACGCCCAAGGGGATGGTGTACTCCTCCTCCGGTACTTCGGCCCGGGCGCCCAGGATGGTGCGGTCCTCCCAGAAGATCACCGGGTCGTCGGTGCGGATGGCCGACTTGAGCAGTCCCTTGCCGTCGTATGCGTTGCTGGCGAATACGATCTTGAAGCCGGGGATGTTCATGAACAGCGGATGCGAGCGGTCGGAGTGGTGGGCCGCCATGCTGCCGCCGTAATACATCGCCGCGCGGTAGACGATGGGCAGGTTGACCTGGCCGCCGAACATGTAGCGCATCTTGGATGCCTGGCTGACCAGTTGGTCCATCCCCACCCACATGAAGCTGGACAGGCTCTCGACGATGGGACGCATGCCCACTGCCGCTGCGCCGACCGCTGCACCGAAGAACGCATTCTCCGACAGGGGGCAGTCGCGCACCCGGTCACCGCCGAACTCCTGGAACAGCCCGCCGGACGCGCCGTAGACGCCCTTCTGGATGTCCTCGCCCATGATGAACACGCGCTGGTCGATGCGCATCTCTTCGCGCATTGCCTCGTTGATGGCCTGGGTGTAGGTGATGTTGCGGGTCTGCGTTTCAGTGACCATGACCTGCCTCCTGACAAATCGCCCTGTTTCCGTAGGGGCGCACAGCCGTGCGCCCAGGGCAGTGGATTCCAGTGAGGGATTGGCAAAAAGAGGACAGGGCGCACAGCTGAGCGCCCCTACATTAGCCCACGTACTACTCCAGCGGGATGGGGTCGGCGAACATATCGTCCCAGACCTCGGACGGGTCGGGGTAGGGGCTTTCGCGGGCGAAGGTGACGGCCTCCTCGATCTCGGCCTTGACCTGCTCTTCCAGGGCGTCAAGCTCCTCCGCCGTGGCGATGCCCTGCTGGATGAGCATGGCGCGGTGGATGTCCAGAGGGTCGCGTTGCTTCCACTGCTCAACCTCGTCGTCCTCGCGGTAGGGATTGCGTACTATGCGGCCCAGACCCAGCGAGTGGTCGTAGTAACGGTAGGTTCGGCCTTCCACCAGCGTCGGCCCCTGGCCGGAACGCGCCCGTTCCACGGCGGCAGTGACCGCCTCGTGCATAGCCAGCGCATCCTGACCGTCCACCAGCACCCCCGGAATGGCGTAGGCAGCGGCGCGGTCGGATATGTTTTCCACGGCCACCATTTCCTTGAAGCTGCTAGTAACCGCGTACTGGTTGTTCTCGCAAAGGAAGATCACCGGCAATTTCCATACGGCAGCCAGATTGATGGACTCGTGGAAAGCGCCCTCGTTGCTGGCGCCGTCGCCGAAGAAGCAGACGGCCACCCGGTCGTTGCCCTGCAGACGGCTGCCCAGGGCAGCGCCAACGGCCACAGGGATGGAGGAGCCGAGGATACCCGACTCGCCCAGGATGCCGATGCTGAAATCGGCCAGGTGCATGGAGCCGCCCTTGCCCTTGCAGATGCCGGTCTTCTTGCCCAGCAACTCCGCCATGGCTGTGCGGACGTTACCGCCCTTGGCGATGGGATGGCCGTGGGAGCGGTGGTTGCCGGTCATCCAGTCGTCGTCGCGCAGGGCCATGCAAGCGCCGACAGCCACCGCTTCCTCGCCAATATATGAGTGGGCCGCGCCGACGATCTCGCCGCGCTCCACGAGACTGATGACCGCCTCTTCGAAGTGCCGGATGCGAAGCATGCGCCGCATCATCTCAACCAGCGCCGTTTTATCCAACATCACCGCGCCTCCTTGTGACTTATCGGAAGAATTTGGCGAATGATACCAGAATTCAGCAATTCAGGAGACATTTGAGCAAAGTTACGGGGAACCCGGAGACGAGGGCGAAGCAATGGAGGAAAACGGGAGAAAACAGGAGAACAGGAGGAGGTGTACGCTTGGTTCAGAAGCGTTCAGCGGAAGGGCAGAAACCTTACCTGATTCTCCCACTCGCCCTCAATACTGCTCACTGCCAGTAGAGCTATATCTCGAGCTACTGGTTCAATTGGTTGACCTTTTGTCACCAAAAATAGCCCGGGCATCGGCCGGCCTGCAATAAGCCTAGAATATGCGTCTCGTCGCAAGGTGTTGACATCATGGCTTAACGTCAGTCTGCCTTCCTGGGCTGCCCGCTCCAGAATTTCCTCATCGGGCGCCTCCGCCATACCAGCTTCACGTGCCCTGAGGATGTCGATAGACCAATCAAGACGGGCCACCGCCCGCAGAATGTCCTCGTTAAAGTTATGATCGGAGAAAAACCTGTACTGCGGCGCGATGCGCTGCGATTCTGTCACGGGGTGCAACCCGTCTGTCGCCATCGCTCCAAGGTACGCTGGGTGTGCTCTTTATACCCTGGCTGGGATTCTATTTCTGACTTAACCTTTCTTGCTTCCTCATCGCATCTGCGCAGGTACTCTTCGGCCTCCTCCCTACGGCTCAGGAAGTAACCGGTTAGCAGATACAAGTCAGACAACTTTGTTCCGGGAAACATCTCGGCGATCCGCTCTGGAGAATTGCCTTCGCTGATGGCATGCAGCACCGTTTCTAACGTCAGCCGCGTCCCGTCCGCGGTCACCTTGCCGCCCGGCCACACTTTGGTCGGCAGCCGCACCTCGTCGAAGGTTAGCTCCATTCCCAGCTCTGGTATCCACGTAGCCATACAGGTCAACCCTCTCAGGACAAATCCGTTGGCCTTTGTCCTATTCTAATCTATAATCCCGCCAATCCCAGTCGCAAGCTGAACGTGGAGGAGGGAGAGATGCCGATTCTGAGACGGGCGGACGCTGAGACAAGCGAGGGATACCCCGGCATCCCACGGGCGACGCTGGTCGGCCCGCAGCATGGCTCGCAGTCGCTTTGGGTGGGCCACCTGGAGATCGCTCCGGGAGCCACGGTCACCACGCACATCCACCCGGATACCGAAGAGGCCATGGTCATCGTGGAGGGCGAGTTGGAGGCGGTCCTGGGCGACGACGTGGTAATACTCGGCCCCGGCGACACCGTGCTGGCCCCGGCGGGCATCAAGCACGGGTTCGTGAACCGCTCCAGCGAGAAGGCGGCCCTGCTGGCAGTATTTCCCAAGACGGAGTTTCAGCGGGTTCCGGTTGAATAGAACCGCATTTCGTAATCAGATTACCGGATACTGTCTATTGTCAACTTCGCTGGGGATTTGATAGACTCACACCACTGCCCCAAGGGTAACCAAGCTGGATTCCCATCCTGAAACTGGACCATCCCGACTGGAGGTGAGGCATGGTTTCCAACGTAATCTCTGACGACATCTTTACCCCGTCAGTGATCAATGACCCGTACCCCTACTACGGAAGGTTGCGGGATGAAGACCCCGTCCACTGGAATGAGCTGTACGAGTTGTGGATCGTCACCCGCCACGATGACCTGGTGTGGCTGACCCGCAACCACGAGAAGTTCTCCAGCGCTACCTTCCTGAACGACCCGCGCCCGGCCTATCCGGCCATCTACGAGTCGGACGAGGAAATCTACCGGATGGCGTGCGAATACCAGGGGATGATGTTCATCCAGCACGACCGCCCGGCCCACCTGGACATGCGCAAGGTGGTGCACCGCTTCTTCACCCCGAAGTCCATGGAGGAGTGGCGCCCGCTGGTCATCTCCGCCACAAACCACCTGCTGGACCAGGCGGAGCAGAAGGGCAGCGTGGACCTGATGCGCGACCTGGCGGTGCCCCTGCCGCTGCTGGTCATCGCCGAGATGATGGGCGTTCCGGAATCCGACCGGCCGTACATCCGCACGCTGGCCGAGAAGCTGCTGTACAACAACCGCAGCGAGCCTGACCGCTACCGCACGCTGATGGAAGGCGTGAACGGCATGTTCGAGTACTGCGACCCGCTGCTGGACGAGCGCAAGGAGAACCCCGGCGACGACTTCATCTCGGTCCTCGCCAGCGGCGAGAAGGAAGGGGTGTTCAGCCGGGCGCACACGCTCTCGAACACCGCGCTGCTGCTGATCGCCGGCCACGAGACCACCATCAACCTGATCTGCAACGGCACCAAGTCGTTCATGAACAACCGCGACCAGTGGGAGCTGTTGAAGTCTGACACCGAGGGCTTCATGGTACGGGCCTGCGAGGAAGCCCTGCGCTACGACTCGCCGGTCATGACGCTGCCCCGCCTGGCCAGCGAGGATGTGGAGCTGCGCGGCAAGCACATCAAGGAAAAGGACCGCGTACGCTGGGTCATCCCGTCGGCCAACCGCGACCCCAACAAGTTCGAGAACGCCGACAAGATGGACATCACCCGCTGGCCCAACCCGCACGTGGCCTTCGGCGCCGGTGTCCACCATTGCCTCGGCGCCACCATCGCCCGGGTGGAGGGCCAGGAAGTGTTCCGGGCACTGGCCGACCGCTACCCCGACCTGGAGATGGAGCCGCACGTGGCCGAGTACCGCCCGACCATGGCCCTGCGCTCCATGATCGAGCTGCCCATGAAGCTGAACGCCTAGCCAGGCACCAGCTGCACAGGCCGGAAACGGCAAACGCCAGGGGCGGGATTTGATCCCGCCCCTGGCGTTTTTCAGGAAGACCGGGTTGCATCGCTTTGGAATAGATTGACACTTAAGGCAGTGGTAGTTACCATTCAGAGAATTTAGAACTAAAGTTTGAGAAAGATATGCCTGTGTCGTCAACAACCTTAAATCTGTTGGTTCAAGATGCTGGGGCTATGGCAACTGGCGATGCAATCCTAGAGCGCCTAGAACTTGAACGTCTGCGAATCTCCAAGCGCTTGGCAGGTGCCCAGATGCGCCGGTCGAAGCTGGGCCAGTTTATTACACCGGTTAATGTCGCCCGGTTTATGGCATCTATGCTTGAAGTCCACTATCAACCGGAAGAATTGAATATCCTTGATGCTGGTGGGGGAACCGGCATACTCACCGCAGCAACAGTAGTGGATATCTGTTCTAGGCCGAAACTGGAAAGACCAGCAGCTTTGCGCGCAATCGTTTGGGAGGTCGATGATTCGTTCCAAGACAACATATCCCGTACTTTCGAATACTGCCGCGCTGTGTGTCAGGAAGTTGGCATGGAATTTAAGGGAGAACTCCGGCAAGGAAATTTTATTATTGAATCAGCTGACCTCATCAGCGGTACCCCTAGGTTAGGCGCAAAGGAATGCCCTCCATTTCACGTAGCGATTATCAACCCCCCATATCGCAAGCTCTATGGCGTCAGCGCGGAACGTGCACGGTTGAATGCCCTGGGCATGAGGACTAGCAACTTATATTCGGCATTCGTATGGCTGGCTCTGCGACTACTTGCAAGTGGTGGAGAATTGGTAGCGATTACTCCTCGCAGTTTTATGAACGGGTCATATTTTCGCCCTTTTCGGGAGGCTTTGGCTGAAGAGCTGTCCTTCCGCCGGATTCACGTGTACGACACTAGAGATGTGGCTTTTGCCAGTGACAGTGTTTTGCAAGAAAATGTCATATTTCATGGAATACGGAGTGGTGTCCCTGGTCCAGTAAAGGTCACCACATCCCACAGTCCAGACGACGATGGTTTCACAGAGCGCAACATCGAACTGCGTGAAATGATTTCTCCAAATGACCCTGAGCGCATCATACGGGTCGCACCGGACGACACCGACGCACGGATCGCGGAACAGATGCGGAGCCTGCCATGCACGTTAGGCGATCTCAATTTGTCCGTTTCCACTGGCCGAGTAGTTGGATTTCGTTCTAAGGAACATCTATATGCAGAGCCTCGGAGCGGAGACGCTCCGTTCATCTCTCCCAAGCACTGTCGTGGTGGATTCGTTGCCTGGCCTCAAATATCGGGGGGGAAACCAAATGCTTTAGCGATGACACCTGGACTTGACGGTGACTTGTTGCTACCGTCTGGTTGGTACGTCCTAGTGAATCGCTTCAGCGCAAAGGAAGATCGGCGACGTGTGGTTGCCACCTTGTTAGACCCTGACCGTGTGGATGGCGAGTGCGTTGCTTTCGACAACAAATTGAATGTCGTTCATAGCACTAACGCGGGCTTGCCGGAACATTTAGCCAAAGGGCTTGCTGTGTTCCTGAACAGCACTGTAGTTGATGCCTACTTCCGCCAGTTCAGTGGGCATACTCAAGTGAATGCAGGCGATTTACGTTCGCTGCATTTCCCCAGGGTGGCCGAGTTGACCAATTTGGGGCGTCGTATTAGTGACGTAATGCCTGCACAGGACGACATCGACCGGATGCTTAAAGAGGAATCTATTATCATGAGCGAAGAAAATGATGCAGTCGCAATCAAACAGCGTATTCGAGACGCTTTGCGGATTTTGCAAGACCTGGGGGTTCAAAGGGGCCAGTTAAACGAACGATCAGCGCTAACCTTGTTGGCCCTGCTAGACCTTGCGCCAGGCACCAATTGGTCTGCCGCTACGTCTCCCTTACGCGGCGTCTCAGAGATGATGGCATGGATGCGGGAGAATTACGGCAGGTCATACGCGCCCAATACTCGTGAGACTATACGTCGATTCACGCTTCACCAGTTTGAGCAAATGGGATTGGTTCATGAAAATCCGGATCAACCTGATCGTCCAGTCAACAGTCCCAATTATGTATATCAGGTTGATTCGTCAGTGCTATCTCTTATCCAAGTCTTCGGAACTGAAAAATGGGAAACTGAACTGGATCGGTATCTTAGTTTATTTTCTGAACGAAATAGGCTGTCGGAACGCCAACGCAATATGGACCTTATCGAAGTCACATTGCCATCCGGCAGTACTCTCGATCTTACAGCAGGGGGGCAGAACATTCTGGTAAAGGCCATTATCGAGCAGTTTGCCCCTCGGTTCGTACCTGGCGGCCATATGGTTTACCTTGGCGACGCCAGCCAGAAGCATCTGCTTTATGATTCCGAATATTTGCGAGACTTAGGAGTCGAGGTAGACCCTCATGGCAGAATGCCGGATGTAGTGATTCATCACGTTGAACGAGATTGGCTCATTCTAATTGAGGGAGTTACCTCCCATGGGCCAGTGAATCCGTTACGCCACAATCAACTCAAAGACCTCTTTGCAGGCTCCAAGTGCGGCTTGGTTTTCGTGACGGCTTTCCTCGACCGTTCTGCAATGCGACAATACCTACCTTCTATCGCCTGGGAAACTGAAGTTTGGGTTGCCGAGGCTCCTGACCACCTAATTCATTTCGACGGCGAGAGGTTCTTGGGGCCTTATGATAGTGTCAATTCCGAATAGCACCATCCCAATACTCGATTCTCCTAAGAGCAAAACTCAAGGCTTTACGCCTACCCCAGCCACTCGAACGGCGCGGGCATACCTCGACCAGCGACGCGCTGTCGTTGGCAAGGCAAAGATGTAGGGGCGGGTCTCAGACCCGCCCCTGTGCATTTTCTCCGGTGTGGGGTGCTGTGGCCTACTCCTGCAGGTCGTGGTAGGCGGCGAGGGCGGCGGTGATGCCGTCGCCGACGGCTGCGCCTAGCTGCCGCGTGGAGTCGGCGCGGGCGTCGCCGCAGGCGTAGACGCCGGGGACGCCGGTGCGCATGTGGATGTCGGTGTACACGTGGCCCAGCGCGTCCATCTCCAGCAGGCCCTTCAGATACTCGGTGTTGGGGTGAAAGCCGATGTAGATGAAGGCCGCAGCGGTGTTGTAGTCATACACCTCCTCGGTCTTCAGGTTCTTGACCCGGGCCGCCTCCAGGGCCTCGTTGCCCACGAACTCCTCTACCACGTGGCTCCAGAGGAACTTGACCTTCTCGTTGGCGAAGGCCCGGTCCTGCAGTATCTTGGTGGCCCGCAATTCGTCGCGGCGGTGGATATAGGTAACGGAATTGACGATGCCGGTGAGGTAGTGGCCCTCGTCCATGGCCGCGTCGCCGCCGCCGACCACCACGACATCCTGGCCGCGGAAGAAGTTGCCGTCGCAGACCGCGCAGTAGGAAACTCCCCTCCCGGCGAACTCGTCCTCGCCCGGCGCGCCGAGCTTGTTGTGCGAGCCGCCGGTGGCGATGATCAGGCTCTTGGCGGTGAGGCTGCGGTCGTCGGTGTGGACGACCTTGACCGGCTCGTCGGCCTTCTCGACGCCCTGCACCTCGGCGTAGTCGATCTCTGCGCCGAACCGGCTGGTCTGCTGCTCCATCCACATGGCCAGTTCCTGGCCCTTGACTCCCTCGGGAAAGCCGGGATAGTTCTCGATCTCGTCGGTGATCAGGAGCTGTCCTCCCGGACCCAACTGCTCGATGATGAGCGTCTTGAGCATGGCGCGGGTGGTGTAGAGACCGGCGGAGAGCCCTGCGGCCCCGGCTCCGAGGATAATCACGTCGTAGTCTGTCGCGGCTGTCGTCATGTATATGTCCTTCCTATGATTTTGGCTGTTTCTTCCTCTATGTTACCGCTTCACCGGCCTGCTTGCATTTCGTCTCCGCGCAAGGGGCCGGAGCGAACTAACCCTGCAGGACTCCCTCGGCGTCGGCGGTCTCCCTGACGTACTGCACCGTGCGGGCCAGTCCATCGGCAAGGGACGTGCCGGCCGCCCAGCGCAGTTCCTGCCGGGCCCGCGCGCAGTCCAGGCTGATGCGGTAGACATCGCCGGTGCGGGCCGGGCCGTGGTCCGCCTCCCAGCGGTACCCGATGATTTTTCTCAACATCGCAAACAGCTCGTTCACGGTGGTCAGCCGGCCGCTGGCAATGTTGAATGACTGGCGATGCCCCCGGTGAATGGCGGCCATGTTGGCCTCGACGACGTCATCGACGCACACGAAATCGCGGGCCTGCTCGCCATCCCCGAAAATGCGCGGGCGGTGGCCGGTCAGCATTGCCATTATGAAAATGGCCACCACGCCTGCCTCGCCGTGCGGGTCCTGCCGAGGGCCGTAGACATTGCCGTAGCGCAGTGTGGTGTAGTTCAGCCGGTACTGCCTGCCATAGAATCCGAGGTACTGCTCGGCCATGTACTTGGACATGCCATAGGGAGAAATGGGCGCAACGGGAGCATCGTCGGGGCAGGGGATCTCCTCAGGGTCTCCATAGAGCGCGCCCCCTGTCGAGGAGAAGATGACCTTCTCGACGCCCATGCGCCGGGACACCTCCAGCAGCCGAAGGGTGCCCAGCACGTTCACCTCATTGTCCAGGATGGGTTCCTGCATTGATTTCGGAACGCTGGACTGGGCCGCCAAGTGAAAGACCAGGTCCGGCTGTTCCCTCTGGAACACATTCATAAGGGAGGGATGGGTGATGCTCAGGTGGTGGAATGTTGCATCGTGGTTGAGGTTCTTGAGCTTGCCCGTGCTCAGATCGTCAACGATGATGACCCGGTAGCCCTCTTCAACCAGCCGGTCGACCAGGTGCGAGCCGATGAACCCCGCTCCCCCGGTAACCAGCGCGGACCTGCGGTAAGCCATGCAACCTGCTCCTGGAAAGTCATGGTCATGACGGAAGGGACGCCCCGATGGTGGCAGGGACGCTTCCGCCCGCCGCAAAAACTCCGGCTCAAGGCCGGAGGCGCACCAGTCCATGATAACCCGGCGCGACTTTCAGCACAACGGCTGGCCCGGCAGGGCAATCACATTACGCCCCATTCATCCCTTCTCATTCCGGGGGAGGGTCCAGGTGAGGGCATTCCCTCCTTCGATAAACTCAAGGGACTCAAGGGGTGGATTGGCCAACTCCGGGCCCGCCGCCAGCGCGGACGGAACTGCCTGCCCGCACACGCTACGGCACTGGCACCTGGTTGTTGGGCGACCAGAGGGAGCGGTGCCCCCCGCCCACGGCCCCGACCACGAAGAAGTAGTTGTCGTAGCCTGTGGGCAGCCCGCTCACCGCCGCGCTGGAGCCGTCCAAGGCGATGCTGATCCCGTTGACCGGCCCTGCCGGGGAGAGCGTGACGTAGCGGTCCACCATCCACAGCCGCACGATGTAGGAGGTGGCCCCGGTAACGTCGTTCCAGTCCAGCGCCACCTGGCCCGTCCCGGTCAGCCGTCCCGAGGGCTGTTCCGGCGCTTCGATGGGCTGCGGCACGGGCACCCGCTTGCTGGGCGATAGCTCCGATGCTCCCCCGGCGTTGACGGCGCGCACCCCGAAGTAGTAGTAGGGATGCCCTGTTCCCGGCAGGCCCGACACCGTGGCGGAGGAGCCGTCGAAGGCGAAGCTGACGCCGCTGCCGGAGAAGGGGATGAAGTCGTCGCCCTGGGCGACCCAGATCCTAATCTCGTAGGAGGAGGCTCCGGGAACGTCGTTCCAGTCCAAAGACGCTACGCCGCCGCTCCAAGACCCCGTGGGACGGCCGGGCGCCGCCGGGGGCGCGGGCGTGGCAGTAGGTTGCGGTGTGGGCGTGGGGGTGAGCGGCGGCGCGGTGATGACATTTTCTTCTCCCCAACCGGAGTATATCTTCAGAACCTCAGCCCATTGCCCTGTTCCTCCCTTTTCATCGGGAGGGGTGTACACCGCCTTTTCTCTGATTTGTCTGAACAGTCCTTCCGAGTCGATCCAGTACTCCGTGGAGTAATATTCGTCCGATCCTATAAAGGAGAAGGAGTGATAGTAGTGGCTGGTGCTGACGCCATTTATGACTTCTTCTCCAACGTACCGGAATTCTACGTCGCGTCCTTCTATCTCCAAGGGTAATCCACAGAACTCAAGCAGGTCATCTTCCGGGTTTGCCTGTGCTGCTCCACCTGTCCCGGCTATTGCTTGGCCGGATCCCGTTGCCGGCAGTTCCCTGGTTGCGGTGACCCATTCTCCCAATCGCCCTGATTCGTCGGCCTGACGAACATAGATATTCTGCGACCGAGAACTCTGGCTGGATTCGGTTCCTGTGATTCCGTTGCCCTCACCTCCGGCGGAAGAGCCGGTATCTGGCGCGGTTATGAGGACTAGCTCGACCAGTAGATTTCCATCCGCTCCCTGGGATATATAGTGTTCCCCGGAAGGGGACCTTCGGTACTCTGTGCTTGCCCAATCAGACCCGGCGCTGGTTTTGCTGGTCGCTATCGCCGAGATGTCAAAGGAATCAGGGTAAGTTACCTTAGCGCATACGTTCTCCACCATCTGCTGCGCGCTGAGCGCCTTTTCTCCTTGCGGCAAAACCCACCAGATGGCCATGGCTGTCACCACTGTTGCCACTGCTATGATGAGGATTGTTGTTAGGGCAGGGTGGTTTGATAATATGCGAGTCATTTTTGAAAAGACCTCTAATTGCTTCCGGGAGGGTCAATAGGGACGACAGTGTTACCGGCCACTGTGGCCCCGCCAGTCGTCTGCACCGTCGTGCTGACGGAGTCGCTTTCCATTCGGTGGGAGCCAAAGACATACACGCGGTCGCCCACGAAGGAGTCGAAGACGGTTCCCGTAGATTCCCACAGACACGTGTTGCGGTTGATGCATATCTTTCTGCTACTATCCTTTTCTGTCGTTCTGTCGGGATCCACCGTTTCGTCTATGTCTTCCCCGAGGCCGGCTCTCAACATTCCGTCCAATGTTATATCCACCGGGTCAGAGGCGGAACTGGCTACTACACCGAACGCACAGAAAGCATTTGCGGTTACACCTTTCTGGAGCGGGACTGCAAAAGGGCCTCTGACGTATATGGCCGACCTGGCAAGGTAGGTTGTGCCATCTTCTGTTATGCCGGTCGTCGTTTCGTCGGAGCGATTAACTTTGTAATACGGCGAAAACGGAATAATACATTCCGGCAGTCTGAGCAGAATATCGGTGCTGGATTTACCCTGCCATTTGGAAGGATCAGGAAGCGGCGGGGGATCTGTCAACCACTTGACCCGGGAGGTCAAGCTTGCCCTGGCGATTGTTTTGCTATTATGTATGATGGCTGCCGCCAGTTCCGCAGATAGCCCTCCTGTGTTAACACCGTTAGCGCAGGCATAGACGGCGATTTCTCTGCTGTATGAAGTGCGCCCTGTCAGGTCATTCCAATGTCTTTCCCGTGAAGAGCAGGAACCGTCGAAGCCAAGACCTCTTACAGCTGTCATCTTGATATGGTAGGTATCGTCAGGCAGTAATTCGCCTATGGTGGAAATTTCAATGATTTTGCAATGACCTGGCTGGATAAAGAGAGGCAGCCCTGATATACGTATCCCGATATTTGAATAATCGTAATCGTGCGCCCCAGCTGCATAAGGTTCCGCACACTGTTCGGGTGCTGGGAGGGTCTGAGTGGGCATGGGCGTCGGCGTTGGACTTCTCGTTGGCGTGGGCCTGGGCGTCGGCGTGGGCGCACGGGTTGGCGTGGCTGTCGGCGCACGGGTTGGCGTGGCTGTCGGCGCCCGGGTTGGCGTGGCCGTCGGCGCCCGGGTTGGTGTGGCTGTCGGCGCACGGGTTGGCGTGGCCGTCGGAGCCGGGGTTGGCGTGGCAGTGGGCACGACTGGCGGCGGCGGTGGCGGGACAGGCACCGCGTTGGAGTAGCCGCTCCAGCGCCCGCACCTGGTGCTGCTCTGGTAGCAGGTCCGTCCCTTGGCCTTGAACCACTTGCCCGCTCCGTCGGCCGGGATAGTCAACAGGGCGTTGCCCGGCACGTCGCCTCCAGCGAAGCCCGAGGGCGGGCCGTATCCGGTGGCCTCCCGGTAGGTCCCGTTGCGGCTGCTGGCCCAGTACAGGCGGAAGTCGTAGCGAATCTGCCAGCCGGCGTTGTGTTCGAACCGGATCAGGAATATGTCGTCCAGGCCCGGACTCTTGTTGATGCTCAAATTCAGGTCGGAGGGCGGCGGCAAGGGCCGAGGCGTGGGTGTGGCCGGCGGCGGAGGTGGTGGCACGTAACGGGTGGCCGTGGGCCTCGGTGTGGCCGTGGGCCGTGGGCCGTGGGCCGTGGGGTATTCGTGGGCCGTGGCGTCGCTGTGGGCCGGGGCGTATTCGTCGGTCGCGGGGTCGCTGTCGGTCGCGGGGTCGCTGTCGCATAAATGCAGTGGAGGGGATGGCAATAGGTCGGCGGCGGCACGGGAGTGGGAGTTGAGGGCTGGCACTCCGGAAGGTCCGGGTCGGCGAAACAGGGGTCCAGGTCGCCGCCGGGGCCGCCGTCCCCGCCATCCTGGGCCATGGTCAGTTTGCACGGCCCCGGCGATCAGCAGCGTTGCCGCAACCAGCGCCAGCAGCAGGGCGACCGTTTTCGCGCGGTGGGTGAAGACCATACTCGGCCCGGCCGGGTTGCCTTGGGCAATACTACCCTACCCTATACACGGGTTTCAACGCAGTGTCAAGGCGGCGTCGGTGTTGGTATTCTCAACGTGCGCGGGTAATGCGTAATTTCCTAGCCTCAGAGCGTCATTGCCCCGAAAGCGGGAATCCAGTCTCCCTCGTTAATATCTGAATTCGCAGACATAGAACTCCCTGGATTCCCGCTTTCGCGGGAATGACAGATTTGCTTGTCATTGCCCGCGTATGTTGAGAATACCTCGGCGTTTGGAGCGCCGCCCAATCTGTGCTACAGTTTTTCCACCTTGGCCCGCCCCTTGTCAGGCGGGGCGACAATTGAAAGCTAGGAGGCCGCAAGATGGCCGAAAAAATCGGATTCGTTGGACTGGGCATCATGGGGAAGCCCATGGCCCGCAACCTGCTCAAAGCCGGATACGAACTGACCGTCTACGATATCGTCGGAGAGGCCGTTGAGGAGGTCGTGGGCGACGGCGCGGCCCCGGCGTCGTCCAGCCGCGAGGTGGCGGCGGCCACCGACAAGATCATCACCATGCTCCCTGACTCCGCTGACTCGGAGAGGGCGATCCTCGGCCCCGACGGGGTGCTGGAGGGCGCGTCGGCAGGCAAAACCATCATCGACATGAGCTCCATAGCGCCGCTGGTGTCGCAGCGCATCGCGGCCGAGTGCGCCAAGAAGGGCGTGGAGATGCTGGACGCGCCGGTCAGCGGCGGAGAGCCGGGCGCCATCAACGCCACGCTGGCCATCATGGTCGGCGGCAAGCAGGAGATATTTGACCAGAACGCCGACCTGCTGAAGGTGATGGGCAGCAACGTGGTGCTGACCGGAGACATCGGCGCAGGCGGAGTGACCAAGCTGGCCAACCAGATCATCGTGGCGGCCAACATCGAGGCGTTGGCCGAAGCGCTGGTGCTGGCCACCAAGGCTGGCGTGGACCCGGAGAAGGTCTTCAACGCCATCCGGGGCGGCCTGGCGGGCAGCAACGTCATGGAGGCCAAGGCGCCGATGATGCTGTCCCGCAACTTCCGCGCCGGGTTCCGGGTGCGGCTCCACCAGAAGGACCTGCGCAACGTGCTGCAGACCGGACAGGAGCTGAACATTCCCCTGCCGGTTACGGCGCTGCTGCAACAGATGCTGGGCGCGCTGGTCAACGACGGCGAGCAGGAGTCGGATCACTCGGCGCTGCTCAAGTTCGTCGAGGGCCTGGCCGGGATCGAGGTCAAGGCGGGCGGAGCCGATGCTTAAAGGGTTTCCAAGGGATTCCCTCTCCGGAGGGGGAGGAGACTTTGTAGACATCCTCTTATAGCCAGCCTGAGAGGTCCGGTAGCGTCTCAGTTTCGCTCCTTGCGCCAGTGAATTTTCCGCCACGTTCGATTGTGTGTCAGTCTGGCGCTAGTGATTGACGCTGGTGACTTTCCGTGCAATAGTGCCGCAACACCACCAGCGTTCAACTGGGTGATCTAACAATCTTGCCAGGCCCGGACGGCTGGTCAAGTCGTGGCGTGAGAGCCGCGGAGGAATATTATGACCCCCTCGATTGAGGAACGGATTCAACAACTGGAAAGCACGTCCAGAACACACGACGCGATGCTCAACTTGTTGATCACCATTAGCGAACGCCAGCAGGGCACCCTGGAAGGTCAGCAAGAGATTTTGGAACGTCATCAGGAAACCCTGGAACGTCATCAGGAAACCCTGGAACGTCATCAGGAAACCCTGGAACGTCAGCAGGAAACCCTGGAACGTCAGCAGAAAACCTTGGAGCGTCAGCAGGAGATTTTGGAAGAAGTTCGCAGAGATGCCAGACAGACGCAGCGACTATGGGTAAGGCTTGCTCAGAGGCACGGCTGGCTAGAGGACGATGACTTACTCACGGAATAACTCAACATTGGATGCGGACACCAATCCATAGACCCCGCTTACCGGGGTCTATTCATTTCCTCGACCTATCCACCCCCACCCTGACCCTCCCCCATCAGGAGGGAGGGGAGTTCTGGAATAGTTACTCAGTCCAGTTCCCGGAAGCGGGCGTCTCTCCAGTCGAGGGCCGCCCGCAGTCCCTTCTCGGCGGCGACGGCGTTGAACTCTTCCTGCTCCGGGCTGGTGCTGGTGTCGAAAATGGTCATCAGCTCCAAGTTCTGCGAGATGGCGTTCAGGAAGCCCATATTCTCCAAGGCCCGGTTCACCGCAACCTTGGTCATTTTCATGCCCAGTTGCGACATGAGGCACATCTTGCGGGCCACCCGCTCGCACTCGTCCATCAGCTGGTCGTGGGGCACCACGCGGTTGACCAGGCCGATTCTGGCGGCCTCGTGGGCATCGACGGTGTTGCCGGTTAGCAGGAGTTCCTTGGCGTTGGCCAGGTTGACGCTGTAGGGGGTGACCAGCAGGGGCGGGCCGAACCCGGCCCTGATTTCCGGCTCGCCCATCACGGCGCGGTCCGAGGCGATCTTGATGTCGCACACCTGCACCATCTCGCAGGCGCCGCCGAGAGCATACCCGTTGACGGCGGCGATGACCGGCTTTGGCAGGTTCCACACCTTCATAAAGCCGTCGATCAGTCCCTGCAGATGGCCACGCCAGCCCTCCGGCGACCCCTTGTGCGGGTGCGGCGCATCCGGGTCTGGAGTGATATCGAACCCGGCCGAAAAAGCCCTGCCCGCCCCGGTTATGATCACTACCCTGACGTCCGGATCGGCCTCCGCCACATCCATCGCATCCTGGAAGTCTGCCAAGAGGGGACCGTTGATGGCGTTCAGCTTGTCCGGACGGTTGAGAGTGACGTAGGCGATGGAGTCACGCCTTTCGTAGATGACATTCTGGAAAGCCAATGGGTGTTCTCCTAAAAGGTGAAGTGCCCGGTCATAGTCTCCTGGGATCTATCCCAAGACACGTGAGGGTTTTACTGGCGCACTTGCCGACTACGTTTTCACCCCCACCCTAACCCTCCCCCGTCAAGGGGGAGGGGACTTTTGAGATAGTCCGTTACTCCCTGGGGGTCTGGAGAATGTCGACGCTTTCGATCACGACCCGCTGCAGGGGAACGTCTCTTGCGCCGGTGGAGACGCGGGAAATGGCGTCCACCACCGACTGGCCTTCAGTGACCACGCCAAAGATGGTATGGGCGCCATTGAGATGCGGGGTCGGCACCGTAGTAATGAAAAACTGGCTGCCGTTGGTGCCGGGGCCCGCGTTGGCCATGGCCAGCTTGCCGGGAGAGTCGAATACCAATCCGGCAACGATCTCGTCCCGGAAGCGGTAGCCCGGTCCGCCGGCCCCCGTGCCTGTAGGGTCCCCGCCCTGGATCATGAAATTCTCAATCACCCGGTGGAAGATCAGCCCGTCGTAGAAACCCTGCCGGGCCAGGAAAACGAAGTTGTTGACTGTGTCCGGCGTCTCTGTCTCCAGGAGATCAACCCGGAAATTGCCGTAGTTGGTCCGGAACTCGGCGACGTAATCGCTGGCAGTTTCCAGCGCCATTGCCGGAGCGCTGGAATACTGAGTGCGCGACGCCTGCCGGGCGGAAACGATGGTTGGAGTGGGCGGGGGTTCCGCCGTGGGGCTGGACGCGGGGCCAGCCGGCGTCGCTGTGGCCGCCTGGGCCGCCGGCGTAGCCTGGGCAGTTCCTTCCGCAGGGGTTGTCGGCGAGTCCTGTCCCGGCGCCGTTGTGGCCTCGGGGCTGGACGTCGGCAGCACGCAAGCCGCAAAGACCAGGAGCGCGATGAGGAAGGCAGCGATTGTAGTGATTCTCATAAAGCCACTAATCAGCACTTAGTAAGGATACGAAGGCAAGGCGCCAAGCCTGTGGAAATCGCGGCGGGCGGTGAACGTCTCCGATGCCGTGCCTGCCGGTCCACCGGCAATGCCCGCGCGAAGGTAGGGAAAGGGTGAACGGCCAACCCGGTAGGCAAGAATGAACAGGGGCACTGTCAATTCCTCTGCCGTCAACGGAGCGCGTCGGGCCTCGCAGCGTTTATCCGGCATGGCTGTGCTCCCGCAGTTCAACCCAAGTCTCCGATTGCTGCCGACAGAGCGACAGGAATCTGTCCTGCAATTCCGGGTCGTCCCGGAACCTGCCGGCAAACGCAGTAGTCTCCGAGACCGTTTGCCGGTCCATCCTGCCCTGCACCATGGGACACAGGTAGTTCCCCACCAACCGGACGGCAGCTCCCTTGGTCCGGGATTCGAGAGACTCGCATATCTGGCCGGTGAGCCGGCCCTGGACTTGCAGACGGCGGCTGAGGGCGTACACCAGCGTGGGGACGTCGGCAGGATACCCGCGATCCCCCGCTGCCACATATCCGACGTGAGCCGTGCCGTAGAAGGGCAGCAGGTGCTTTTCGCAAGAACTGACATAGGGAATGCCCGGCAGAAATACCATGCCGTCCTGTTCGGGGAGGGCAGCCGGACTGCCGTTCCCGTTCCGGAGCAGTTCTGAAATTTCATCCGCGCCGAACCGGTAACCGGAAAACAGCCTCTCCCAGTAGCGCACCACCGTCCTCGGCATTCGCTCCAGTTCACGGCGGTTCGGGTTCTCGCCGATCTGCTGGAGGAACCTTGTCACGGTATTCTCCGCGTCCTCGCTGAGTTCGGTGCCCTCCCAGGGAAAGACTACCCAGTCGGTTGTCTCCTTTACGATCAGCGCCTCGACTTTCAGCCCCTGCCTGTCCCAGACATACTGCGCGGTGCGGCCACTGTCGATAATGTCGTCCACCGCGACGGTGGCCTCTGTCCAGTCAGCCGTGATGCTGATGCCGTGGTTGCTGCGGAGCATGGCAGCCACCACGCTGCCGCCCCTTGGCACGCCCCAGCAACAACAGTCATCAGGCAACCGGGCGGCCAAACCCTTTACGAGATCGTCGATCTCATCCCACGTAAGGTTTATTACCGCCACGGCACGCTCCCGGGAACCGTGAATGTTACTTGGCGGTTTACATCCGTCATCAGGCGCTGCCTAACTCCAGGAAACGCTTTCGCCGAAAGACATGGATTGAGACTTGGGATTGCCATTCCTGTGACCACGGCCAAGAATATAACAGATAGTCCCGAGGATACGAAACAACCTTGCTGGCACGGGGAACCGCCGAAGTGGGCCGCCATAGCCGCACGGCGGAGACACCGGGGGGGGTCAAGGGTCAGTCTTCGTTATCGTCGTACCAGGATTCCCAACCATTGTCGGCTGGATCACGGGACTGCCGCAGGCGGTTGTAGACGAATTTGGCGAAAACAACCGCAAGCGCCAGGAGGGCCACGCCGGCCAGAATCCAGGCGTCGAAGAAGATGAAAGGAGACGGCTCGTTTCTCTCCGCCGGGGCCTGACGTTGGGGCGACTGGCCGTTTCCTTGCTGCGGCGCAGCGGGCGGCTGGGATTGAGGCGCGCCCTCAACCCGCCCCTCGCCTGAAGGAGAGGCTGACGAGGAGTCGCCGGGGTTCGGAGCGTCTGCGGGGGCCTCATGGCCCTGCTCGGATTCGGCCTGCGACAGCGCCGCCTGCGCGGGAGTTCGCGGCCTGGGAGCGGCGACGGCAGGCGGGGGAATGGGCAGCCCGGCCCAGCTGCTGTCCAAGCCGTGATCGTCGAACCCGTAGACACTCACCAGGGCAACCTCGGACGGGGTCCCTCTGCCAATCTCCCGCAGCAGCAGCCGGAACTCGTCCTCCCCGTATTCCCCGATGAGATGGGCAACAACGCTGACCGACTTCTGGTAGAAGAGAGGTATGGTCTCGGGAGTGCCCGACAGTGATGTCATCGCCCTCAGATGAGGCGTTCGGGCGTACAGATCAGAGCTGCTGCGCACGCGAACATCGGGTTCCATGTAGGTGGCAAACCCCTCATTCAACCAGGCAGGCACCTCCACGTTCCTCGGCCCCAACGCGTCCCGGAACATGAGATGTGTGGACTCGTGGACAATGATCCGCCGGTTGAGGCCCTGCCCCACGAAGACCCGCTGCTCCGGGAAAGCGTATCCAGCGAAAGTCCCGTGGTCGGTCGTGGTCTGGCTCGTGACGGGAAAGGCGGCATTGGCGTCATCGTAGCTGTTGTAGATCACGCCCTTGAAGTCGCGCACCTGTTCTAGCTGTAACAACTCCTGTACCCGGGCCAGGTCCTCCCGGAGCACTCGGGCGTAGTCCTCAATGCGCGATTCCCTGATATCGTGATACACCAGTTCCAGGGGACCGATTTGCACTCTCTGCCAGTCGAATCGATCGTCCAGGTATTCCACGACGGCTGGGTGGGTCTTGATGACCTTGCCTTCAATGCTTCGTACCTCGAAATAGTATTCCACATCCGCACCGGGAGCGATGTAGGTGGATTCCTGAACAGGAACGGACTGGGTGGCCACTATTCGGCTACCGGGTTCGAAATCAGCGTAGGCATAACCCCACTGGCGAGAGCCTGCGGCCCGGTAGTAGACCCGCACCTCTTTTATCTCGATGTCTGACTCGATGGTGATGCCGACCTCGACCCCGGAAGGGTAGTTCACGTGCTGAGACGTTCCCACCACACGGGTCTCGCCACCCGCAGCCGACACGCCTGCCGGGGCCAGGCCGGCGGTGGCAAGGAAAGCGGAGAGCAGCAGGGCCAGGACGGCAAGCAGGGCAAATGATCGGACGGAAAGACCCAAGAAACACCATTCCTTCAGCTTCTTGATACTCATTATACGCAACGGAACGGTCGCCGGACTTGCGTCTGCGGGTTCGCCGGTGCCTTTTGACAGTTCCCTCCCCCTTAGGGGGAGGGTTAGGGTGGGGGTGAAGAGGCAGCAGGGCAATCCGTCGATGAGCATCCCACCTGTCTTGAGATAGTTTCTTGTTGGCAAGCGAAAGGACTAGCCCTTACGATTTCACCCCCACCCCATCCCCTCCTAAAAGCACAGAGGGACGCCCTCACCCTAACCCTCTCCCTCCGGGAGAGGGAACTTTGGAGACACCCCCTCAGGAGGAGGGAGCATGGATCTCCTACCCGTCCGCTCTCAGATTCCGCTCCATCTCCTGCAAGGCCTCCTTGCGATGCAGTCCCCAGCGGTACCCCGCCAGGCCTCCGTCCTTGCGGACGGCGCGGTGGCAGGGGATGATGGGCGCCACTGGGTTGGTGGCGCAGGCCCGGCCCACGGCCCTGCTGGCGCTGGGCTGGTCCAGGTCCCCGGCCATCTCCTGGTAGGTGCGGGTTTCGCCGACAGGAATCGCCTGCAATCGCCGCCAGACCCGCCACTGGAATGCGGTGGCAAGCACATCCAGCGGCAGGTCGATGTCGGCGCTGCGGCCGGCAAGGTACTCCTGCAGCGAGCCGACCCATCGCCTCAAGCTGGCGGTCTCCTGCGAGTCATCGTCTGATGCTGTCTCAATCAGTATGGCCGCAGGAAACTCCTGCTCCAACTCTGCGATCAGCGCCTCCGAGTCGTCGCCCAACTTTACCGAACATACGCCTGTCGTAGTGCCCGCCACCAGCAGACCGCCCAGCGCGGAATCCGTTGTGACGTAGCGGATGGTTGCTCCGGCGCCTCCTTTGCGGTAGGTGGCCGGCGTCATTCCCAGTTGCCCGGCGGCGTTCTCATAGAGCCTGCTGGTGGACCCGAACCCGGCATCGTATACAGCCTCGGTCACTGTCTCGCCTCCCTTGACCAGGGTCTTGAATCGCTCCATGCGTTTGCCCCTGGCGTATTGCGAGGGGGTCAGGCCTGTCTCAAGTTTGAACAGCCGCTGCATCCGGGAGGGACTGAGGCCGACGGCCCGGCACACATCTTCAATGACGGGCGACGAATCCGATTCCTCGATCTCACGGTCGATCAAGTGGCAAGCGGCTGCCACGAGGTCGGCATCGGTCTCGGGACGGTCCGGGTGGCACCGCAGGCAGGCACGGTAACCGGCTTGTCTGGCCTGCTCGGGGGAATCGTAGAACTTGACCTGCGAACGGTGGGGCCGCTTTGCCGGGCAAGTCGGCCGGCAGTAGATTCCGGTGGAGCTAACGGCGCAAACAAAGACGCCATCGTAGCTCCTGTCATGGGATACCAGGGCGTCCCACATCACTTCCGCGTCCAACGTCGCCGGTCTGTTTCTGATCTGGGTCATCTGGCGTCTCCTTCAGGAAAACAGTATTCGGGCCTGCTCAGGAGGCACGGGGACGGACGAAATGGGTCGAGTTGACCAGGGCGAGCAGGCGGCCATCGCCATCGGTCACCCGCGTGGCAGCGGCCACCAGGGTGCGCCCCGGGTGGGGAATCGTCGATTCGGCGACCAGGATCCCGTCTTGGATATTGCCCACGATCTGGCTGGAAATGGACACCGCCACCGGCAGTTGCTCCGGCTCCAGATCGCCCCGGTAGGCAGCCATCGAAGCGATGGTCGCCGTAGTGTCGGCCAGCGATAGCATGACTCCGGCGTGAATGTAGCGGTGGGGCGTGTAGAGGCCGGGATGCACCGGCAGCTCGACTACGGCGCGGTCCGGGCTGACCTCCTTGACCTGCATTTTCAGGTGAGTCATCAGCGTTTCCACGCAGTACTGATCGTTGAGCCACTGCGCCAATTCCTGGGGCGACAGACCGACGGGCCACTTTTCCACTTGCGTTCCCCTCTGACTGGAATTTCCGATTCACCAAGGTTAGCCCATCCAATGGTCCTTTTCTATCCGAATTGCGACGTCAAACTCGCCTGCCCGCTTTCCTGATTCGGGATCTTTGGTAGTTCCCTCTCCCTCTGGGGGAGGGTTAGGGTGGGGCGTTTCCCCGTTGCTTTCAAAGCCGCTGATAGCCAGGACTTCCCCCTCACCCCAACCCTCTCCCTCGAGGGAGAGGGAGAATTAAAGAAGACTGATTCCTGACAGAAGGCACTTCATAACAGCACGCCTGTTCTATAACATGTGTGGCAACAAATCTTCAGCTACCAACGCGATATTCCAACCATGTCTCGACTCGAACACAGCCCCGGCATTGCTTGTCTGCTGACAAGCCACCTGCCAGTCAAGGCCGAAAGACGTCGCTACCCGCAGTTGCGCCGCAGACCGCTTGTGATCGTCGAGCCTGGCGCCGGCGGCGATACTGTCCTGGACAGCTCCGCCGAGGCCAAGAGCGTCGTCCGCGGAATGACGCTGCGCGATGCCCTGGAGATGTGCGGCAACGCGACCGTGATGCAGGCCGACCACAAGCTTTATTGCGACGTGGACGCCGAAATAGCCCGTGTCCTTGAAAGCCGGTTCGGCCACGTCGAGAGAGACGGGCCGGGCCGGGTATATGTCGTCCCCGACCAAGCCCCCGCGCCCTATGGAGAGGCACATCTTGTCTCGACGCTGCTCAACGCAGTGCCGACTGGGTTCAAGCCCAGCGTGGGAGTCGGGCCTGGCAGGTTCATCGCATACGCCCTGGCCTCCACCGCTCCTGACGGCGGCACGCTGCGAGCTCCAGCGGACCCGCTGGCGTTTTTGAGGGACTGCCCGGTGGACCTGCTCCCGCTGGCCAGTAAGAAAATCATGAGGTTGCGCGAGTCCGGCTTGAAAACTTTAGGTTCCCTGGCGGACTCGCCGTATCCGGACTTGCAGACCTTGCTCGGCGCGGAAGCGAGGCTGGCGCGGGGCCTGGCTCTCGGCATCGACCCCGTACCCTCTTCGGACGCCCTGCGCACAGCAGCGTGATTCGCTTTTCGAGGCGACCAAGGCCGGGACGAGGGAGGATGAAATGGTAAAATTGCTCATACTCGCTATTGATACTCCGGCTGCTGTCCCAATATCGCAGCCGGATCAGGAGCGCAATGATGGAAGAGCTGCTGGTACTCTCCTCGGATTCCCACGTCTTCGAGCCGCCGGACCTATGGACCGAGCGCATCGATGCCGAGTTCCGGGACCGCGCCCCGCGAATGCAGCGCGTCGGCGACGTCGACCACCTGGTCGTGGAAAAGGACCAGATGATTGCCGGAATCGGACTGATCTCCAATGCCGGAGCCCGGTTCGATAACCCGGAGCAGATCTCCGCCCACGGCCGGTTCGAGGACGTGCACGAGGGTGGCTACGACCCCGATCAGCACATCCGGGATATGAAGATTGACGGCGTCTCGGGCGAGTTGCTGTATCCGTCGCAGGGACTGTTCTACTACAAGGTGGAGGACTCCCGGCTGATGTCGGCGATCTTCCGCACCTACAACGACTGGCTGGCCGAGTTCTGCTCCGCCAACCCTGACCGCCTGAAGGGCGTGGCGATGATCAACCTGGACGACGTGTCCGAGGGAGTCGCCGAGCTGGAGCGCTGCGCCCGGCTGGGGATGGCCGCTGCTATGATCACCGAATACCCGGTGGAGGACCGCCGCTACGACAGCCCGGAGTACGAGCCGTTCTGGGCTGCGGCGCAGGACCTGGACATGCCAGTGAGCCTGCACACCGCCACCCGCCGCGAGGGCCGAAGCCGGGGCGCCGGCGCCACATCGGTGCGGGTTGCCAGCGGGCGGGCCACCAAGGTCTTCTACCCCGCCACGTCCATGTGCGACATGATTTTCTCCGGTGTGTTCGAGCGCTACCCCAAGTTCAAGTTGGCCATTGTGGAGTTTGAGCTATCCTGGGTTCCCTACCTGCTGGACTCCATGGACTACACATACATCGAACGGCAGGAGGAGGCGTCCTACCGTTTCAAGGGTGATGTCCGGCCC
Source organism: Dehalococcoidia bacterium (assembly GCA_965203005.1). Classification (GTDB taxonomy): domain Bacteria; phylum Chloroflexota; class Dehalococcoidia; order Lucifugimonadales; family UBA3495; genus VXOI01. Next base: position 4,195,486 of record CBDBBS010000002.1, on the reverse strand, counting down.
AGCGATTTCTTCCGCAGCAACGTATACCTGAGCTTCCAGGAGGACGCCGTGGGAGTCCGGCTGCGCGACGTGATCGGCGTTGACCGCCTGATGTGGGGCAGCGACTATCCACACTCCGAGTCCACCTTCCCCCGCTCCCGCGAGGTGCTGAGCGAAATCCTGGAGGGCGTGCCGACGCACGAGCAGGCCAGCATCGTGGGCGGCGCAGCGGCGGAACTGTACGGGTTCGAGGTCGCCAGGGTGGCCGTGCCCATTTAGCAAGGGACGTTTCGCGCGAGGAGTGACCACGTTGGCGCAGGAAATTCGTTGGCAGTATCGTTTTCGCAACTTCTCGCGCGCGTTTTCGCTTCTGCGGGAGGCCGTGGATGGTCAGATTGATGAGCTAAGTCAATTGGAGCGGGAAGGCGTCATTCAGCGTTTCGAATTTACCTTCGAGCTTTCTTGGCAACTCTTGAAAGATCGTTTGGAGTACGATGGAATCGTGATTGCGTCGGTTACACCGCGAAATGTCATTCGTGAGGCCGTATCAGCCGGGATGATTGACCAGGGCGATACGTGGATTGACATGCTGGTTGATCGCAACACCATGTCCCACACTTACAATTTTGCCACCTTTGAGGTCGTGATCCAGAACATCCAAACCCGATATCTCTCGATCCTCAATGATCTGTACCACCGTCTCTTGGTGGAGGTATTGGAATGAACGAGAGTACACTGCCGGAAGCGACCATGAGGGGTCTGCGAAAGGTTTTTGCTGAATATCCAGACTTGGCCGGAGTTGTTATGTACGGCTCGTATGCCACGGGCAAGGCCACTCCCCGTTCCGATATCGATCTGGTGACTTTGGGAATCACCGATCGTTACCGCATTGGCCGCTTGGCGCTTGACCTGGATGACCTGCCCATCCCGCAGAAGTGCGACGTGCAGGCATACGAAAGCATAGATTACGAGCCCCTGAGGCGCCACATTGATGAACGAGGCGTTACCATCTACGAAAGGGCAACATCAGGAGAGGTGCCATGAAACGGGCATACAAGGCCATCCTGCACGGCGACCGGGTGGAGTGGCTCGACGGCGCTCCCGACGCCGATGGGCCGCTGCCGGTGCACGTTATTCTGGACAAGCCCAAGCATGAGTACCTTGAATGTCGTACCCTGCTGCACAAGAGCAAGGTAGAGTGGCTTGAGGAGGCCCCTGCAATTGACGGGCCAGTGCCAACATACATCGTTGTTCTGAACGAACTGGATGTTAACCATCCGGACAACAACGGGGCCATGACGGTGGCCATGTTTGAAATACTGGCCGACAAGGGCGCCTTTGACGAAATAGAGGACCCCGTAGCCTGGCAGCGCGAGATTCGCAAAGATCGCCCCATGCCGTTCAGGGACTATGATGTTGATTGACAGCAACATCGTAATTTATGGCTCTCAAGAGCGTTATGCGAGGGTATTACAGTTCATTTACAGCCTGCCCCAGAGGTCAGTTTCCATCGTGAGTTATGTTGAAGCCCTGGGTTACCATCGGCTTGTGGAATCGGAGCGGCAATCTTTGGAGGGCATATTCCAAAGATGCCAAATCCTCCCACTTACCAACACCATCGCGCAACAGGCCGTCTCTCTCCGGCAGCAACGACGCATGGGGCTTGGAGACGCGATCATCGCCGCTACGGTGATGATCCACAACCTGGCTCTCGTTACCCACAACACGGAGGACTTTCGCTGGATCAACGGACGCGAACTGCGGGACCCACTCTCAAATCTCAACTAAGGAGCCGGAACGATGCTGGATATGCTGATCAAGGGCGGACAGGTCGTTACCCCATCGGGGGTCGGTAGCTGGGACGTGGGGGTGCAGGGCGAGCGAATTGTCGCCGTCGCCCTCCCCGGGGTGCTGCCTGAGGAGGGCACGACGGTTATCGACGCCACCGGCAAGATCGTGGTCCCGGGAGGAGTGGAAGCCCATGCCCACGCCGCGGCCAACGTGCAGCCCGGCGCTCGCGAGACCGTTCCCGGCACGCCCAACGCCGGGCCCGCAGTACATTCCCTGGGCGCCATCTGGGGCGGCACCACCACGGTCGTGGACTTTGCGCCAGTGCCCAGCGAGGGAGACCTGGCAGCGGGCATCCACGATTTCATGAACGTCTGGCAGGGCAACGCGTACACCGACTACACCACCCACTGCATCTACCGGGAAGGCAACTCGCCGGACTCCATCGCCCGGTTCCACGAACTGGTCGAGGCCGGCTTCCCCAGCGTCAAGATATTCACCACCAACATCCGTCCGCCGGGCGCAGAGGGCGCCAGCCTCACGCCGGTCGGCAGGATCGACACCGGCCGCCTGGGCGACCTGATGGAGCAGATGCACCGCCACGGCGGCGTGCTGGCCGTTCACGGCGAGGACGACGAGCTGGTGATGTACAACTACCTGATGGCCCAGCAGCGCGGCCTGTGGGATTGGCACAACGTCCACCTGATCCACTCAAAGACCGTCGAGGACCTGGCCTTCCGCCACGTGGTGCGGCTGGCCCAGCGCACTGGGGTGGGGATGTACTTTGTCCACGTCACAGCCAGCGATGGGGCGGACGTGATCTCCGAGGCCCGGGCCGCCGGCATGCCGGTGTACGGCGAGGTGCTGACCCTGGCCCTCTCGTTCGAGGCGGAGAGGTACAAGGAAGCCGACGGCATGAAGTACCACACCTACCCGTCCCTCAAGTTCGAGGAGGACCGCAACGTGCTGTGGGACGGCATCATGAACGGCGACCTGTCCTTCACCGCCACCGACAGCAGCTTCACCACCTACGTTGACAAGACCGCCGGCAGGAACGTCCGAGACATCCGAGGCGGCAACGTTGGCATCGAGATCCGCATGGGCGTCAACTACACCGAGGCGGTGGTCAAGCGCGGCATGTCGCTGGAGCGCTTCGTCGATGTGACCTCTGCCAACGCATCCAAGCTGCTGGGCATGTACCCTCGCAAGGGCTGCATCGCCGCTGGCAGCGACGCCGATTTTGCCATCATCGACCCCGAGTTCAAGAAAGCCCTGGAGCTATCCGACCTTCACGTCCGCGACTACAACCCGTGGGAAGGATGGGACGTGGAGGGCTGGCCCACCACCGTGATCCTGCGCGGCAAGGTCATGGTCGACAACGGCCAACTGCTGGGCGACGGCAACGACGGCCGCCTCATCCTGCGAAAGGTGGACCAGTCGGTGCTGAACCGGCCAGCGTTCTAGTCCCTGTTCCTCACTGCCTGCTCCCTGCGCCAGCGATTGGAGGAAACCCGACATTTCGGGTTTCCTTCAAATTTCCTTAACAGAACCCCGCTAATGTAATAAGCGCGCGGGGAGGCGCCGCCCGGCGACTTTGCAGAAAGGCGGAGCAGGAAATGAGGAGAAAATGGATTTTGACCGGGCTGGCCGTCGGATTGCTGGTCATGGCCGTAACCGGAGGTGTGGCCCTGGCGTGGGGCGGTCCAGGCCATGGGTGGGGGTGGGGGCACGGTGACGGCGACGAGCGCCTCAATGCCCTCGCCGAGAAGGTTGCTGAGACCCTGGGAACTGACGCGGAAGAGACTGCCGATGCTATCTCACAGGCGCAACAGAACCTGCGAGACGAGGCGCGGCAGGAGTCTCTGAACGATCTCGCCGGGCGCGTGGCCGAAACCCTCGGCACTGACGCAGAGGAGACTGCCAATGCCATTGAGAGCGTATCCAGGGAAATGTTCACCGAGGCGTTGGAGGAAAAACTCCAGGACGCCATCGATGACGGCCGCATCACCGAGGAGCAGGCCCAGGAATACCGCGACAGGGCTGATTCTTACAGTGGATGGTACGGCTTTGGGCACGGTTTCAAGGGGTTCAGGGGCGGAGACAGCGAGGAATTCGCCAATCGCGTCGGTGAGGAACTCGATGTGGATGGCGGGGACGTCAAGGACGCTATCGAGCAAGCGCTTTCCGATATTGGCAGGGAGGCACTGGAAGGCAGGCTGCAAGACGCTGTGGATGACGGCAGGATCACCCAGGAACGAGCCGATGAGATCCTGGATGACTACGACTCGGGAGATACCCGCTGGTTCAACAAGCGCGGCCACCACGGGCGACACGGGTTCAAGGGACATTGGGGACGGAGTCGCGGCCACCACGGCAACGGCCATTCCGACTCCGATGCGACCGCTACGCCTGAGCCCGCCAGCGACGGAGATTCCGCATGACCCCAACGGGCGGCAACTGTTGACCCTGGGTCCCACGGTGCGAGAGCCAGGCATGCAGCTCCCTCGCACCGTGGGCCATTCCCAAGCCATTCCCGCAAGCCATTCCCGGTGGATGATTCGATGAAAGTCAGCAATCCCGGCAATTGCCGGTCCGTCCTTGTGGTGGATGACGATCCAAATGTTGTCGAGCTGGCGCGGCTTTACCTCGAGCGCGACGGCTATCGGGTCTTGACGGCCCTCGATGGCGCTGACGGTCTTGCCTCTGCCCGCGAGGAAAGACCTGATATCGTGGTTCTCGACGTGATGCTGCCGCGACTCAACGGGCTCGATATCTGCCGCGCCCTCAGGGAAGAATCGCAGGTGCCGATAATCATGCTCACGGCCAGGGTGGAGGAGGAAGACCGCCTCACGGGCCTGGAACTGGGAGCCGACGACTACATCACCAAGCCGTTCAGCCCACGGGAGCTGGCTGCCCGCGTCCGGGCTGTCCTTCGCCGCTCCGGCAGCGACGGCACAGCGTCGGGGCCATCGACCCTCTCGGCTGGTCCCGTGGAGGTCGACCACCGGTACCGTCGCGTCAGGGTCAACGGCGCGGAGGTGCGCTTGACTCCCACCGAGTTCAGGCTTCTGGCCTTGTTGATGCGCCAGCCTGGGCGAACGTTCACTCGCGACGAGATAATCGACCGCGTTCTGGACGACGATTTCGACGGCTTCGACCGCACCGTGGACGCTCACGTTTCGAGCCTGCGCCGCAAGCTTGGCTCGACAGACTCCAGCGCCGCAAGACTCATACAGACGGTCTATGGCAGCGGGTACCGGCTGAGTCATCCCTCTGGGATTACTTCCGGCACAGGGTGAGACGATGCCCCCGTTCCTTTCCGGCCTGCTATCCAGCCTCCAGGTGCGGCTGGCCTTGGGGTTCATATTCGCCCTGGCCGTGGCCTTGGTTCTGATCGCCCTGGCCGCCGGGTCGGTTGCGGGCAGGCAGACCCAGCAATTTGAAAGGGACAGGGATTCCGCCGAAGTGGCCAGGGTCCAGCGGTTCATCTCCGATTACTACGCAAACAGCGGCGACTGGAACATTACGAGCCACCGTCTCCAGGAAATGCTGGAACGGGCCGGTACGGTAACCGGCAGCCGAATCGTCGTTTATGACATGCACGGAAACATGGTAGCGGACTCCCACGTTGGCGAATCGAGGAGCCACGCAGTTGAATGGCGGGAAAAGCGTGGCAGGTGGAAAGGCGCCGACAAAATTCCCGTATTCCACGATACGGACGAGGTGGGCGCCTTCACCGTGGCATCCCTGGTCCCGCCGGCTGGCATCCCGCGCGATCTGGACGATCCGGCGCCGGGCCGCATATCCGGAGAGGTGAAACGGTCTCTGCTGTGGGCAAGCATCGGCGCCGCCGCGCTGGGAACGGTGCTGGTATGGCTCTTGTCCCGGCGTACACTGGCGCCCCTGCAGGGCCTCGGTGCGGCAGCACGGCGTCTGGGACGCGGCGACCTCTCCCAGCGGGCCGAGGCCGAGGGACCCAGAGAAATCCGTGAGCTTGCCCAGAATTTCAACCTTATGGCTGCCGACCTTGAGGAGGCTGAGCGTCAGCGCCGCAACCTGACAGCCGACGTAGCCCACGAGCTGCGGACACCGCTGTCCAACATCCAGGGGTACCTGGAGGCCATCAGGGACGGGCTGATTGAACCCTCCAGCGAGACCATCGACACCATCCACGGCCAGGCGACCCAGCTGTCGCGGTTGGTGGATGACCTGCGGCTGCTGGCACAGGTAGAGTCCGGCGACCTGCTGCTCGATCGGTCGCCGGTGCAACTGGAGGAACTACTGCGATCCTGCGTCGATGCCGTGCGTCCCAGAGCGTCCGCCAAGAACATCAGTCTTGATCTCGATATCGACCCGGCCCTTCCGGCAGTGGAGATTGATGGGTCCCGCATCTCGCAGGTTGTCGGCAACCTGCTGGAAAATGCGATCACTCACACGCCGCAGAGAGGGAGAGTGACCCTGTCCGGTCTCATGTCCGAGGGGCAGGCCACAATCTCGGTGGCCGATACTGGCCCTGGCATTGCCCCGGATGAACTTTCCCGGATCTTCGACCGTTTCTACCGGGCGGACCCGTCCCGGGCACGCGCCACCGGCGGCAGCGGCCTGGGGCTGACCATCGCCCGGAGGCTGGTGGAGGCCCACGGCGGCACTATTGAGGCCGAGAGCACGGTCGGAGAAGGCAGCCGTTTCACCGTGCGGCTCCCAACACCGTATTTCCCTGTCCACTGAGAGGGTGTCTCCAAAGCTCCCTCTCCCAGAGGGAGAGGGTTAGGGTGAGGGAGTCCCCTCGTCCGCGCGGATAATCGCGGAAATGGAATCTGCTACACTGGTTGAAGAGTCTCAAAAAGGGAACACCCAGGAGCGCCATGACAACGCCAAAAGTCGCTGAGGCCGCCGAACAAAAGGTATCCGACCTGACCGTGTCCCAACTGCGGGAGCTGATCCGCGAGGTTGTACTGGAATGCATTGGTGAGAGTTACGAAGACTTTCATCGCAATTTGGAGTTCAACCCCCAGTTCGCCGCTGAGCTGCAAGCGTCCATCGACGAAGTAGCCGCCGGTGCGGAGACTTTTTCGGCAGGGGAAGTCGCTAAAGAACTCGGGCTGTCATAATATTGCCCGGCGCTTACGCCCTGACATTCAGCCCACGCGCCCGGCGCGATATGTCCCGCCTGGATCCGCCGGTAGCGCAGTGATATTGGACAAGCTGCGCTGGCTGGCGGATAACTGTGACACCGTTTCCCATGATGCACTCAGAGGCAGACAGAGAGGGTCGTCTCGGGAACGTATCGGCGATTACCGGGCCATTTACAACCTGGACAGGACAAACCGCAGGATAGTCGTTCACAAAGTCGGCCACCGCAGCGAAATCTACGACTAGACTGGGCTGCCATTTCCAGGCCGCTGACCCCGCACACGTTGAGAATGCCGGGTCGGCCGACGGGGTTGATTTGCGGCGGGGATTCGGGATAGCATCTTGCTATCGGCTGTAGGAGCCATCAGGTCTGTGAATGTTTGGCATGGAGAGTTTCCGTGACCCTGCTATCTGAAACCCCCGCCACCAAGGGTGACATTGAGGGTTTACGCTACGAATTGCGCACTCACTATGCGTCAAAGACTGACTTGGCAGATGTGAGGACTGAGATAGCGAATCTGAAGACTTACATGGCGGAACTGAATTCCGATCTGATCAAGTGGATGGTAGGGCTGATGGTCGGCGCAGCGGCGGCCGCCACCGGCTTTGCCGTCTTGATTGAGAGAATTACTTAAGCTACGGTGAATACCCAGGTGCCCGGAGTCGCAGAAACACGCCAATGCTGACCGGCCCGCTTTTCCACAGAACATCTGCCGATAGACCATCGAGAGGAGGCTGCGCCACTCGTGGCTGAGCCGCCTACCTCAGACCCTTCCGGTTCGGTTCCACGCCGGTCGGGTCTTCTGTTTTCGTGGCACGAATCCCCCTTTCGCAATCTCCTGTACCGCTGCATTGCCGAGGTTATCGGCACTTGGCTGATGGTGTTCGTCGGCACTTCCGTCGTAGCCGCCGCCGTGCTCACGGGAGCGCAGGCAGGGCTGTGGCAGGTGGCGGTGGTCTGGGCCTTGGGCGTGTCCATGGCTATTTACCTGACCGGAGCCGTGTCGGGCGCTCACCTCAACCCGGCGGTAAGCCTGGCCTTCGCCATCTTCCGGCCCAGGGACTTTCCGGCGCGGTGGCTCCTGCCCTATTGGGCCTCTCAGTTGCTGGGAGCGGCGCTGGCCGGGCTGACCGTACTGGTACTGTATGGCTCGTTCATTCGCCGGTTTGAGGAACAGAGAGGGCTGGAGCGGGGCGAGCCGGGCAGCCAGCTGTCCACCATGATGTTCGGCGAGTATTTCCCCAACCCGGGAATAATGGGGGTAGACGAGACGACGCGGGCGCTGGTCTCTCCCCTGGGGGCAGCCGCCGTGGAGGCCCTGGGCACGGGCATACTGGTGCTGATGATCTTTGCCCTGGTGGACCGCCGCAACAGCAGCCTGCCGGTCAAGTGGCTGGCCCCGGTGTTCATCGGCCTGACCGTCGCAATGATCATAAGCATGATGGCGCCGCTGACCATGGGGGGCTGGAATCCGGCCCGCGACTTCGGCCCCCGGCTGGTGTCGTTCTTCGCCGGATGGGGAGAGATGGCGATCCCGGGACCGTCGGGCGGGTTCTGGGCCTACATCGCCGGTCCCCTGGTGGGGGGACCTGCCGGGGCTGCGGTCTACGAGTTCCTGATCCGGCCAGCCTTGCCTCCGGGAGAGCCTGATGAATAACGGGTATTGTCTCAGTTTGGGCGAGAAAAGCAGGGCAACCACAAGGGTTACCCCTACATCAAGTCACCGTCAGGGTTGTAGGGGCGCCCCTTGTGGGCGCCCTGAGTCAAATTGAAACACTACCGAATAACGAGATGAGAATTGGGCGCAAGGAAGGGGCAGCCGTTAGTCGGCTGCCCCTTCGCAGGCTGTCCGGTCTGTCCCGGCGGATGCATCGCGGTCAGGCTTCTGCCGCTACGCCTCCGCCTCGTGGCGGGTAAGAGTCGGTTCACGATTCCCGTGAAAGGATGAGTGCTTCCTAGCGGACCTGCTGTGGCTCACCAAAGTACTGGGTGGTCAGGGTGGCGGTCGCCGGCCCTGACAGGACATCGATGCCCCGGCGCACGGAGGAGGTGATGTTGCTCAGCTCCTGCTCCAGAGTGCGCAGGCTGCGCAGGGCATAGGCGTCGGCCTCGGAACGGTTGGCCTCGGACTGCTGCTCCGCCTGCTCGATCATGCGGCGCGCCCGGTCTTCAGCGTCGCGCAGGAGATTGGCAGCCCGCTGCTCGGCCTGCGCCAGGATTTCGTGCTTGTCGACCCGCTCCCGGTAGTCGTCCTCCGCCTGGGACTTGGTGCGGCGGGCGTCGGTCTGGGCCAAGTTGATGATGTGGTCGCGCTGCGACAGCACTTCCTCGGCGGCCCGGATTTCCTTTGGAACGGTCAGGCGGAGCTGGTCCACCAGTTCCAGAGCCTTGGCCCGGTCCACCAGGATGTGACCACCGGCTCGGGCAGCCTTGCTGGTGTCGATCATAGTCTCCAGCTTGTCGATGACATTTATAATATCTATGATAACCCCCTCTACCGGTCACTCCTCGTCAAGGACCGGGTTTCCGAATTTCGAATACAGAGCTTCCGCCACGTTGGGAGGGACCATCTCCCTGATGTTTCCACCTAGCCTGGCAACCTCCTTCAATAGACTGGCGCTCACAAAGACATAGTCCTGTGAGGTCATAAAGCAAACCAGGTCCACTTCGGGCTCCAGCTTGCTGTTCATGAAGGCCATCTCGAATTCGTACTCGAAGTCGTAGCCGCTGCGGAGTCCCCTCACCACCACCCCGGCGCCGATGTCCCGGGCAAAGCGGACGGTCAGCCCCGAGTATTTCACTACCCGCACGTTGGGCAGGTGGCCAATTGCCTGTTCGAACAGGGCGACCCTTTCGTCGGTGTCGAACAGCAGGCTCTTGGAGGGCGTGTCGTACACCCCAACCACCACCTCGTCGAAGAGCTTGGCGGCGCGGGCGGCGATGTCCAGGTGGCCGACCGTTACCGGATCGAAACTGCCGGGGTAGAGCGCAATCACCATGCCTGTTCTTCCGCTTCCTCCAGGGGATCGGAATCCGCTGTTCCCAATCCGTCCTCGAGTAGTTCCTCAGCGTCCTTCGTGTAGATGCTCACGGCGTTGTCGCCGTACTGCCGGAAAACGATTCTCCGGAGGGACCCGTATGCGGCTCTGAGTTCACTCTGCCGGGAATGGCCGGCGACCACCATAGCGCCGGGTTCTGCCAGGCCCTGGGCGCGGGATATGGCTTCGAGCACCCCGTGGAACGCTCCCATCCGGTATGGAGGATCCAGCAACACCAGGGAGTAGGGGCCGGGGAGCTGGCCCAGCGTCCTGACCGCGTCTCCCTGGCGGACATCCGCCGCATCGCCGTACCCGATGGCCGCCAGGTTCTCGCGAATGACGGCGCACTGCCTGCGATCGCGCTCCACGAAATCGGCCCATGCCGCGCCCCGGCTGAGGGCCTCGATGCCGAGGCTGCCCGTGCCGGCGAACAGGTCCAGGACCCGTCTGTCGCTGTATTGCGATGATTCCAGAATGTTAAAGACCGCCGCCCGCACTCGCTCGGTGGTAGGGCGGACTCCCGGAGCAACTGCGCCCTTGAGACGCCTGCCCCGGGCCTCACCGCCAGCTACTCGCATGGCTTGGACAACGAAAAATTATACAAGGACATTGGCTGTCTTCACAGAAAATTTGAAACTAGTTTAACACAAATTTAAGAAATAACTCAGCGTGCCGGTCGCGATGAACGGCTGCCCCTACTGTGAGCGTCCCTGCTCCGAGCAATGAATTCTGTTCACAGGCATGCCGGATTCTGTTGACGCTCACCGACCGCTGTGCTACCATTCGGCGCACGGCGCACCCCGAAAAGCACTGGCTTTTCACCTCGCGCCGACAGCCCAGTCCGATGCCAGACCAGTACTTTTTGTGCCTGCATGCAATCCATGCGCCACCGGGTACAGGACACAGGGACGAAATAGGGGAACACAAAACCGATGAGCTTCAGCCAGCACCTGGCCGCTTTCACCCCCGATGGGGACACGGTGCTGACCGTCGGCGTGTTCGACGGCGTCCATCTGGGCCACAGGCACCTGCTCAACCACCTGATTGACTGGGCTTCTCCTGGCTGCGTTCCCTCCGTGCTCACCTTCTCCAACCGGCCGATCACAGTGTTCCGCCCCGGCACCTTCCCCAGCTACCTTACCACGCCGGAGCAGAAACTTGACCTGCTCAGAGACGCGGGAATCGAACTGGTGGTTCCCCTGGAGTTCACCCAGGAACTGTCGCAGGTAACTGCCCGCCAATTCGCAGAACTCCTCAGCGTAAGGATGAGGATGAAGGGCCTGGTCCTGGGGCCCGATTCCGCGCTGGGCAGGGGCCGCGAGGGCGACCAGGCTTACATGCAGGCCGAAGGCGAACGCCTTGGGTTCTGGGTGCGCACGGTGCCGCCCCTCGAGATAAACGGCCGCCCTGTGAAGAGTCGCGTGGTCCGGGAGGCATTGGTCGCCGGTGACGTTGTCGACGGCGCAAGGCTGCTGGGACGCAACCACTGCCTCAGCGGGACCGTCGTGGTCGGTGACCAGAGGGGACGCACTCTGGGGTTCCCCACGGCCAACATCGACGTTTACCCGGGCCTACTCTGGCCCGGCGACGGCATCTATGCCACCTGGGCGCATTTCGGCGGGAAGCGCCACCTTTCGGCCACCTCCATCGGCGTGCGTCCCACCTTCGGCCTGACCCAGCGGCTGGTGGAGGTGTACGTGATGGATTTCAGCGGCGATCTCTACGGGCAGCAAATGACCGTCGAATTCGTCCGGAAGGTGCGAAACCAGGAGACTTTCGCGGATATCGACGCGTTGATTGACCGCATAGGCAAGGACGTTGACGAGTCCCGCGCCGTCCTGTCCCAGGCCGAATCCACGTTTTCCCAAACTGCTGACGGGGAATAGCGAATGACGACGCTCAACCCCGAGACCCTGGACACAATAGTAAACCGCGGTGTGAGCGAGATAATCTCCCGCGAGGAATTCGTACGGCTCCTGAATTCCGGACGGTCCCTGCGCCTGAAGATGGGGTTCGACCCCAGCAGGCCGGACATCCACCTGGGCCATGTCGTGGGCTTGCGAAAGCTGCGGCAGCTGCAGGACCTGGGCCACCAGGTCATCCTGATAGTCGGCGACTGGACCGCGCAGATCGGAGACCCCAGCGGGCAGTCGGCCACTCGCCCGATGCTGACCCACGAGCAGGTGATGGAAAATGCCCAGTCGTACCTGCGGCAGTTCTTCAAGGTGGTGGATGAGGACCGCACGCAGGTTGTGCAGCAGAGCGAGTGGTTCGGCACCTTCAACCTGGCTGACGTAATCAGATTGACCGGCAAATTTACGGTGGCCCAGTTCTTGCAACGGGCCGACTTTGCCCAGCGATACGCCGAGGGCCGCGCCATCGCCATCACCGAACTGTTGTACCCGCTGCTACAGGCTTACGATTCCGTCGTCATTGAGTCGGACGTGGAGTTCGGAGGCACCGACCAGATGTTCAATCTGCTGGTCGGACGCGAGCTCCAGGGGATGATGGGCCAGACACCGCAACAGTGCTTCATGATGCCCATCCTGGTCGGCACCGACGGCATCCAGAAGATGAGCAAGAGCCTCGACAACTACGTGGCCGTGGACGAGCGTCCCGAGGAAATGTTCGGCAAGATTATGTCAATAGGCGACAACCAGATCGTCAACTACTACGAACTGCTGACCGACCTGCCGTCGTCCAACCTTGCCGACCTGCAAAGCGACCTGGCTCAAGACAGGGTCAACCCAATGGAGCACAAGAAGCGCCTGGCGTGGGAAATCACGAACCAGTTTCATGACCCCACATCGGCCGACTCCGCGCAGTCGCATTTCGAGCGGGTGGTCCAGGGGCGCAGCCTGCCCGACGAGATGCCGAACGTTTCCATAGTAGAGTTGGCAGGAAAGCTGTCTAGCGGAACCCCGCTGGTCTCGGGTCAATTAACCGTTCGAAACCCACAGGCCACTACGCACGAAGGCGACATCCGCGCAGACCGACTGCTGGTTGAAATCGGCTTGGCCTCCAGCAATGCAGAGGCCCGCCGTCTATGCTCCCAAGGTGCTGTTGAATTCTATAGCGTATCTGGCGAGTCGTACCAATTGGACAACGAGACAACCAGCATCACGGTCTCAGTCGGCGATGTGCTCCGGGCAGGACGCCGACGCTTCATCCGCTTTACTGCATAGCAAATTCCTCCAAGCCCCCTGAGGCCCTCACGGAACTTTCAAGGTCAGTGGGTTATGAATCTGAGAAACTGTTGCCGTTCTGTTGCCGCAGGCGCTCATTCTCGGCCCTGAGTTCATCGATGGTCTGCTGCAGGGTGCGGATCAGTTCGCTCTGGCCATTGCTGTGATCCCTGCCACTGCCGAGGATGGCGATTAATGTGGCCATCAATTCCTGATGGCGTCGCTCCGCGGTTTCCATGTCTTGACGCCGACGCTCCTCGTCTTGACGGCGTTCTTCACGTCGCCGCTCCTCCTGTCGTTCTTCCTGCTGTCGACGCGCTCTCAGGTCAAAATAGCTGGAAAGCATTTGCGGAACTCCCAATACAGCAGCCATGATGGCTGCGTATGCGCCTGCTTGCAAGTACGTAATGAGTGTCCACTCCCCCATTTCCGAAATTATACTTCAATGTGCGGCAGGATAGCCGCCGAGATCCGCATTGACACTTTCCATCGCCGCTAACCAGATTAGCTGTTACAGCATATTCCCATCGGCTGCCGGTTAGTGTGTCTCACCGTTCCTTGATGGCAGTATCCGGATATCTATCCTGATCGGCTAACTACAGATCTGTGGAACCGTTGCCGTTCTGCTGGCGTAAACGCTCATTCTCGGCCCTGAGTTCCTCAATGGTCTGCTGGAGGGTTTGGATGAGTTCGCTCCGGCCATTGTCCGGGCTTCTGCCGTTGCTCAGAACGGCGGCGAGCATTGCCATCAACTCCTGGTGCCGACGCTCGTCATCCTGACGGCGCCGCTCATCTTGACGGCGCCGATCCTCCTCCCGTTCATCGCGCCAGGCTTGAGCCGCCAGCAGCTCCTGGTGACGGCGCTCGGTGTTAGCCTCGTTTTCCTGACGTTCCAGTCGTCGCGCTTTGAGGTCAAAGTAGCTGGACAGCATTTGCGGCACTCCAGAACGGCGATCATGATGGCAATGTACGCACCCGCCGACAGGTAGATGACGAAGGCGGGCCGCTCAATGGGGACAATTATAATGGCAGGTGTAGAATCTCGCCCGCGTTGACACCCATCGCGGCGCGTGACTAGACTGACTTGCAGTGGCCTCGTTTGGCGCCGCCACCAATCCGCAACCTCGCACTCGACGGAGGTAGTCCCCTTGAATCCTGACCAGGAATTTGAGCAGCTAAAAGACCTCGTCGCCGGCTGGCGGGGCAAGCAGGACCCGGCAACCCAGCGAAGGCCGGAGTTTCGCACGCCCTCGCAGATACCGGTCGACCAGGTCTACACGGCCGTTGACACCGCTCGCGACGATCGTGTCATCGGGGACGACCTGCCCGGAGAGTTCCCCTACCTGCGCGGGATCCATGAAACCGGGTACCGGGGAAGGCTCTGGACTCTCCGCATGTTCGCCGGGTTCGGGCGCCCCAAGGAGACCAACGAGCGCTTCAGGTTCCTGTTGGACCAGGGCCAGACCGGCCTCTCGGTCGCCTTCGACATGCCCACGCTGTACGGCTACGACACCGACGACCCGCGCGCCTTCGGCGAGTTCGGCACCTGCGGCGTCGCGGTATCGTCGCTGGCCGACATGGAGACGCTGTTCGATGGCATCCAACTGGACCAGGTAACGACTTCGATGACCATCAATGCTCCCGCCGCCATCATCTGGGCCATGTACCTGGCCCTGGCGGAAAAGCAGGGGGCATCGCTGGACCGGATTGGCGGCACCATACAGAACGACATCCTCAAGGAGTACATCGCCCAGAACGAGTACATATTTCCGCCAGCGCCGTCCATGCGGCTGGTGACCGACACCGTGGAGTTTGCCGCGAAGCACGTGCCGCGCTGGAACCCCATCAGCATCAGCGGCTACCACATTCGCGAGGCGGGATCCAACGCAGTGCAGGAACTGGCGTTCACGCTGGCCGACGGGTTCGAGTATGTGCGCCACGCCCAGGAGCGCGGACTCAGCGTGGACGAGTTTGCTCCCCGCTTGAGCTTCTTTTTCAACGTGCACAACAACTTTTTTGAGGAAATCGGAAAGTTCCGGGCGGCGCGGCGCATCTGGGCCCAGGAAATGCGAGACAGCTTCGGCGCCACCGACAGCCGTTCCCACAAGCTGCGCTTCCATGCCCAGACCTCCGGCCAGTCGCTGACCGCACAGCAGCCGGAGAACAACGTGGTCCGCGTGTCGCTACAGGCCCTGGCCGCCGTGCTGGGCGGATGCCAGTCGCTGCACACCAACAGCAAGGACGAGGCGTGGGCGCTGCCCTCGGAAGAGGCGGCGTTGCAGGCGCTGCGCACCCAGCAGATCATTGCCCACGAGACCGGCGTCACCGACACCGTGGACCCGCTGGGCGGCAGCTACTTCGTCGAGGTGATGACCAACCAGATGGAGTCGGGGAGCTACGACTACTTCCGTCGCATCGAGGACGTGGGCGGAGTGATCCCCGCGTTGGAGTCCGGTTTCCTGCAGCGGGAGATTGCGGAGGCCGCCTACATCTACCAGATGGAGGAGGACCGCAGGGAGCGCATCACCGTAGGGGTTAACGAGTACAACACCGGCGAGGAGGTCGACATTCCCCTGCTGCGCGTGGACCGCGAGGGAGAGCGGATGCAGATCGAGGGCATCAACGAAGTGCGGCGCACCCGCGACAACCGTGAGGTGGCCGAGAAGCTGCGGGCTCTGGAGGCCGCAGCCAGGGGCAACGAGAACCTGATGCCTCCGCTGATAGACGCTGTCAAAGCATACGCAACGCTGGGCGAGATGATGGACGTGTTCCGAGGCGTGTTCGGAGAGTACGAACCCGGCTGGGCGTTCTGAGCATATTTGCGACCCGACCTGGTACGGAGGGGCGATGACCACGAAACAGCCGAAAGTAAGGTACACCTACGACGACTACTGCGAGTTGCCCGACGACGGCAACCGGTATGAAGTGATTGACGGAGTGCTGTACATGGCCCCTGCGCCACATCCACGCCATCAGAGAATTCTATTCAATCTGACGGTGCTTTTCACTCCGTTCGTCACGGGGGGGAATGCGTTGGGTGAGTTGTTCTTCTCGCCCATTGACGTCATTTTCGCCTCAGAGGATATTTTTCAGCCGGACTTGTTATTCATTTCCCGAGAGCGGCTGCATATCATCACAGACAGGGGGTTGGAGGCCGCGCCAGACTTGGTGGTGGAAGTGCTGTCGCCATCCACTCGCTCCAGGGACTTGAACCTCAAGCGTCGCCGCTATGCTCATTTCGGAGTGCCGGAGTATTGGCCGATAGACCCGGACAGTCGGACAATCCGCGCCCTGATGCTGGAGAATGATCACTATAAAGAACGGGGAACCTACGTTATCGGCGATGAACTGGTTACTCCGCTCATACCAGGACTGGTAATCCCAGTGGAGCAGGTGTTCGAGCGAACGTAGCCACTGCCACAAGCCAGGCTAGAGAAAAGTCAAAGACCCCGAAACTGATCGGGGTCTTTGACTTAGCGCGGCTGGAGAAACGGGGCTACTCGTCTTCGTCGCGGAGGCGCTTGGCCTCCTCGATCACCCTGGGTTCCAGGTTGGCGGGCACGGGCTCGTAGTGGTCGTATTCCATTGAGTAGTAGCCACGGCCCTGGCTGATGGACCGCAGGTCCTGGGCGTACCGCAGCAACTCCGACTGCGGCACCTCGGCGTCGATTACGGTGACGCGGCCCTCGGGGTTCATCCCCAGGATGCGCCCGCGTTTGCCGTTGATGTCGCTCATCACCTCGCCGGTATAGGCATCCGGCACAGTCACGGACAGCCTCATCACCGGCTCCAGCAGGATGGGGCTGGCATCGCTGACACCCTTCTTCAGTGCCTGGATGCTGGCAATCTCGAAGGACATGCCCGAGGAGTCCACTGAGTGGAAGCTGCCGTCGTAAAGCACAGCCTTCAAGTCGACGATGGGGTACCCGGCCAGAGCGCCCTCGTCCAGGGCCTTGACGACTCCCTTCTCAACTGACGGTATGTACTCACGGGGCACGCGCCCGCCCACGACCTCGTTGCCGAACTCGAACCCCTGGTCGCGGTCCATGGGCTCCAGACGCAGCAGCACATGGCCGAACTGGCCGTGGCCGCCGGACTGCTTCTTGTGCCGGTACTCGGTCTGCGTGGTCCGGGTGATGGTCTCGCGGTAGGGAACGCGGGGCAGCTTTACCCGCAGCTCGGCCCCGAACTTGCGCTTGATCTTGTCGATGGCCACGTCTATCTGGACATCGCCCAGCCCGGTGATCAGCGTCTCGCTGGTGTTGGCATTGCGGGACATCTGGAGGCTGGGGTCCTCCTCCACGATGCGGCTGAGCGCCAGGGACATCTTGTCCAGGTCGGCCTTCGAAGCGGGAGACACCGCGACGCGATAGTAGCCCACCGGCATGTCGATGGGATCGAAGGTCACCTGGTTGTCGCGGGTGCAGAGGGTGTCGCCGGTCACGGTTGATGACAATTTGCCAACCGCCCCGATGTCGCCGGCGGCGACCTCGGTCAGGTTCTCCTGGTTCTTGCCCTTCGGCAGGTAGAGCTGTCCCACCCGCTCCGACTGTCCCTGGTTGGAGTCCCAGACCTCGGAGTTGCTCCTGATGGTGCCCTGGAAAACACGAAAGAGGGACAGCTTGCCAACGAACGGGTCGGCCGTGGTCTTGAACACCAGGGCCGCCAGGGGGGCGCTCGCATCGGCCTCGTAGGCAACCTCGTCGTCGGAGTCTCGCTTGGTGAGCTTGGGCTTTACTCCGTCGGCCGGGGACGGCAGGTAGGAATTCACCATCTCGATGAACTCAATAACACCGATACCCTCCGTGGCCGCCGTGGCAAGTATCGGCACCAGCTCTCCGCGAAGGACTGCGCCCCGCAGAGCGGAGGCGATTTCTTCGGCGCTCAGTTCCTCGCCGCCGAGGTAGCGGTCGGCCAGTTCGTCATCGCTCTCGGCTGCCGCTTCGATGAGCCGCTCCCGGGCCGCCGCCACCTCGGCGGCCAAATCGCCCGGAACGTCAGCATCAGGATCGGCTACGTTGATCACTCCCTTGAAACTATCTGCCTCGCCGATGGGGATCTGGAACGGCACGCACTGCCGCCCGAAAGTGGCCTGCACGTCGGCGACGTTCCGGTCGAAGTCCGCGTTCTCGCGGTCCATCTTGTTGATCACGACCAGGCGCGGAAGGCTGCGGGACTCGGACATATCCCAAGCCCGCTCGGTGCCAACGTCAACGCCAGAGGGCGCCGCGACCAGGATCGCTGCCCCCTCAACCACCTGCAGCGCGCCTATGACCTCGCCCCGGAAATCGTCGTAGCCGGGAGTGTCCAGGAAATTGATCTTGCCCTCGCCGCTGTTCACGGCAATCAGGGTGGTCTGGATGCTGCCGCCCCGCTGGATTTCCTCGGGCTCGTAGTCGGAGACGGTGTTACCGTCCTCGATTCGTCCCTGGCGCGTCACCGCCTTGGTGCCGAAGAGCATCGCCTCGCACAGCGACGTCTTCCCGGCGCCGGAATGAGATAACAGGGCAACGTTTCTTATGCTTTTAGCATCCATACAGGGCATTGCTCCAATTTGCAGAGTCTTAATGCCGGAACCAAACATTCCGCATAGAATAAATGGAGGGCACAGACCGCCGCGACGCAACCTGGCGTCAGTCGCAGCCGGATAAGCTATTGTATAAGTTGGGTCAAATCGGCGCAACAACGCTCGCATTCAGCGTTTTCGCCTCGATTTTGCCCCCTGCGGGGCACGTTCCGGGGCCTTTCAAGGCCCAGTCCGCGCTTTGTTGGGTTGACATTGAATTTGGCACAGGCATAAAATTTTTCATCATCAAGGGCTTATTCGGAGGCAGATCAAATGAAACAGATGACTGTTGACAGCATCCGGGTAAGTCCTATGAGCTATCAGAGAGTCGTGATTCTGCGCGAAAACGACTCAGACCGCTATCTCCCCATCTGGATCGGACCTGCCGAGGCCGACGCCATCGCGGTGAAGCTCCAGGACCTGAGCGTACCCAGACCCCTCACCCACGACCTGCTCCAGGAAGTCATCGACAAGCTGGGCGGCTCCATCAAGCACATCCTGGTCAACGACCTGCAGAACGATACCTTCTTCGCCACGATTACCATCGAGGTCAACGGCGGCAGCGAGGACATCGACTGCCGGCCCAGTGATGCGGTGGCGCTGGCGGTGCGCGCCAAGGTGCCCATCTACGCCAACGAGGCCGTCCTAGACAAGGCCGGAATCCACCTGGACAAGGAGGGGAGGCCGACTGGCGCAGAAGAGGCTACCCCACAGGCTGCCGAACCCCGCAGCGAGGTTAAGGAGGAGGAGCTGGAAGGCATGTCGGCCTTCACCGACTTCATCGACTCTCTGGACCTTGAGGATTTCGGCAATCGCTGACGACGGCTCCTGCCTGGGCGCGGAATCCACGCGAATGAACGAAAACAGGCCCCGATGCCACGCGCCGGGGCCGATTCTTTTCGAGGGCTATGTGACAAATTCGCTAGAGGGTGTCAAATAAGTTCCCTCTCCGCAGGGAGAGGGAACTTGTCTGAACTGTGATTCTTGTGATTACTTGGATTCCGCTGATTTGGGGGGTGCGTTGGGCGCTGGGGAATCACGGCCATCATTTCATCAGATAAATCACAGTTCAGACATCGCAGAAATGGTACAAACTCATCGGGCATTGCCTAACGGGATTGGCCTGTCTCATTACGGAAATCGGATTGACTTTTCCCACGGCCGGTGATAACATCCTTGCCGTTTGAGCGGTTGTATGGATCGACGGCTCATAGCGCTGCGACTGCTGGGACTGGGCTGGTATGTGGCCCTCTGCATAGTCGTCGGCGCGGTTGGCGGAATATGGCTGGACAGGCTTTCGGGCCTCACGCCACTCTTCACCCTGTTGGGAGTCCTAATCGGTACGGTGGCTGCTTTCTACGGTCTCTACAAGATGGTGATTCCTCTGTTTAACAGCAACTCAACATCCGGCAGGTCCGGGTCAGATAGGGAAACCTCCCAGTGAACAAGGGCTTGCTGGTAGGCGGACTGCTGGTATTCGCCGCTCTGTTCATTGCCGGGCTCATAACAGGAGCCATTGGCGCAGGATTGGTACAGGACCCGGCGGCCAAGGAAGCCGGCGAGACTGCCGAAGGGCCTTTCGTAAACAAGCCGACGGTCCACCTTCCCCCTCAGGTCGTCGCCCCGGGCGGCGCCAGGGACCATTACCTCGATTTCCTCCACGCCGAGCACACAAAGCACAAGTACGGCGAAGAAAAACTGGACGAGCCGGAATATAGCGAAGAAAAAGCAGCATACAAAGAGGGCCCCTTCGTAGGCAACAACTTCGTCATCACCAACACCCTGCTATCCTGCTGGGCCGCGAGCATCCTCCTGGTGTTGCTGTTCGTGCTGGGCGCGCGCAAGGCGAGCCTGGTGCCGGGACGGCTCCAGAACTTCGTCGAGATTGTCATAGAGGCGTTGCTGCGCTTCGTTGAAGGCACCGTCGGCCCCGGACGCTCGCGAATGCTGTTCCCGGTAATCGCCAGCATTTTCCTGTTTGTGGTCATCAACGCGTGGATCGGTCTCTTGCCCTTCTACCCAGCGCTGGGATTCCTGACGGACGGAAAGGTGGAAATCCACCTGCTGCGTCCGGCTGGGACAGACATCAACATGCCGCTGGCGCTGGCAATCGTCTCCTTTGTGTTCGTCGAGTTCCTGGGGATCAAGATGCTGGGCATCGGATACTTCGGCAAGTTCGTCCGCGTGCGCAGCCTCGCCTCCGGCATGGGGGCGCTGTTCCAGTTCAAGCTGCTGGACGCCTTCCAGGGCCTGCTGGACTTCTTTTTCGTGGGGCCGCTGGAGGCGTTCAGCGAGTTCGTCCGGCTCATCAGCTTCACCTTCCGCCTGTTCGGAAACATGACGGCGGGCGAGATTCTAGTGCTGATGTCGGCCTTCCTGGTGCCGTTCGTGGCAACGGTCGGCGTGTACGGGCTGGAGCTGCTGGTGGGACTGATACAGGGACTGATATTCGCCGGTCTGACGCTGGTGTTCGCCGCCATCGCCATGACGGCCCACGAGCACGAGGGACACGAGGAACATCACTAGGCAAATTCAACCAAGGAATTCACCCCCACACCTACCCCTCCCCCTGAAGGGGAGGGAACAACAGGAAATGCGAGAGGGGCAGAACGTATGGAAGTCATAGTACTGGCAATGGTGATTGGCACCCTGGGAATCGCCGCAGCGGCCCTGGGCGGCATATTCGCCATCTACGCATCGAGACAGGACTAGAGCGGTAAGAGCAACATATACTGAGGTACTATCCAAGGAGGGAAAATGGAAATCCTTTCGGCACTGTTGAACCTGCCTCTTTTGCAGATCGAGCAAGACGCGGCCAGGCTGCTGGGCGCCGGCATTGCCATCGGCCTGGGGCTGATCGGCCCAGGCATCGGCATCGGCATCCTGGGCGCGGCGGCAATGAGCGCCATCGGCCGCAACCCGGAGGCGACCGGCAACATCCAGACCAACATGATCCTGGGCATCGCGTTCGCCGAGGCGCTGGGCATTTACGCCCTCGTGGCGACGATCATGATCGGCTTCATCTTCTAGCACGGCTGAGGACGATATTATGGAGACATTGGGAGTCCACCTCCCAAGCCTGCTGATCTACCTCGTCAACTTCCTGCTGGTCCTCGGGCTGCTGTTCGCCTTCGCCTACAAGCCCATACTCCGCCTGATGGACCAGCGGGCCGACCGCATACGGGAAAGTCTGGAGGCTTCGGAGCGCGCCCGCGAAGAGGCCGCCTCATCCCAGCAGGCCGTAGAGGATCAACTGGTGGAGGCCCGCCGCGAGGCGCAACGGATCATGGACCAGGCGCGCGAGGCGGGCGAACGCTTCCGCGCCGAGGAAATGGAACGGGCCCGGAACGAGGCGGAGAACTTCGTCTCAAGGGCCCGGGCCGACATCCAGAGGGAGCGCGACGCCGCCATCGAAGAAGTGCGCGCCAACTTCGGCGACCTTGCCATCACCGCCGCCGAGCGGGTGGTACGCCGCTCGCTGGACCGCCAGGCCCACGAGGACCTGATTTCCCAGGTGCTGGAAGAGGGCGAAAGCCTGCGCCGGCCCTGAGCATCGCGCCTGAGCTTGATTAGGGAAAGGGATTAGCTGACCGATGGCACAGAGGGTATCGGGAAAGCGGTACGGCCAGGCCATCTTCGAGTTGGCCCAGGACCAGGGCGCCGTTGAGCAATGGGGCCAGGACATGGCCTTGGTGTCACAGGCATTCGAGGACGCCGAGTTCAGCGCCCTGCTCAAGCACGCCGGGGTATCCGCCCAGGACAAGCGGAGGGCCACGGATGCGGTGCTGGGCGATACGCAGCCCATGGTCCGCAACATGGTCAACCTGCTGGTGGCCCGGGGCCTGGTGGACGCCATAACCGAGGCTTGCCAGGCGTTCACCGAGCTACAGGACCGACTGGAGGGCCGCCAGCGCGTGGAGGTTACCACCGCCGTGGCGCTGGAACCCGCCGAGGTGGAACGCATTACCCGGTTCGTGGCCGACCTCATCGGCCGCGAGGTGGTGGTTACGCCCCGGGTCGACGAGGAAATCCTCGGTGGCCTGGTCATCCAGATCGGCGACCGCCTGATGGATGGCAGCGCCAGGGCGCGCCTGAACGGGCTGCGGGAACGGCTGAACACCGGCATCCGCTAGGCCGGTGCCGAAAAGTGAATATATCGGGAGTATAATCGGGGAGTGAATCCCCGATATGCTCATATAGGTCTTCCGCACTTCCGTAGCAATTGAATTTACCCGTTAAGGAGAGCCTGCCATGGCTACCAGGGGACTGGACATTGTTTCGCTGATCAAGCGCCAGATCGAGGAGTTCGGCGGTGACCTGGCCCTGGTGGACGTTGGCACCGTGGTCCAGGTCGGCGACGGCATCGCCAGCATTCAGGGACTACAGGGCGTGCGCTCCAACGAGTTGCTGGACTTCGGCAACGACATACTCGGATTGGCCCTGAACCTTGAGGCCGACCTGGTGGGCGCCGCCATTCTCGGCGACCCCAACGCCGTCAAGGAGGGAGACCGGGTGCGCTCCACGGGGCGCATCATCGAGGTACCTGTGGGCGATGGCCTGATGGGCCGGGTTGTCGACCCGCTGGGCCGCCCCCTGGACGGCAAGGGATCCGTCAACACCAGCGGCACCCGCTCCGCAGAGACCGTGGCCCCCAACGTGGTGGTGCGCCAGTCGGTGAATACCCCGGTGCAGACGGGCATCAAGGCCATCGACTCCATGATCCCCATCGGTCGCGGCCAGCGCGAGCTGATCATCGGCGACCGCTCCACCGGCAAGACAGCCATCGCCGTCGACTCCATCATCAACCAGAAGGGCGGCGACCTGATCTGCATCTACGTTGCTATTGGGCAGAAGCAGGGCAAGGTGGCCCAGGTAGTCAGCTCCCTGGAGGAAGCCGACGCCATGGGGCACACCATCGTGGTTACAGCCGGAGCCTCCGACTCCGCCCCGCTACAGTACCTGGCTCCCTACGCCGGCTGCGCCATGGCCGAGGAGTTCATGGACCAGGGCAGGGACGTGCTGATCGTTTACGACGACCTGACCAAGCACGCCTGGGCCTACCGCCAGATGTCGCTGCTGCTTCGTCGGCCGGCGGGACGAGAGGCCTACCCAGGCGACGTGTTCTACCTTCACAGCCGCCTGCTGGAACGTTCCGCCCGGCTGGACGAGGAGCATGGCGGGGGATCCATCACCGCCCTGCCGATCATCGAGACCCAGGCGGGCGACGTGTCGGCCTACATCCCGACCAACGTGATTTCCATCACCGACGGCCAGATCTACCTGGAGCCGGAGCTGTTCAACGCCGGTATCCGCCCGGCCGTAAACGTGGGCCTCTCGGTGTCGCGGGTGGGCGGCGCAGCCCAGACCCGCGCCATCCGCCGGGTGGCGGGCCGTCTGCGCCTGGACCTAGCCCAGTACCGCGAGCTGGCCACCTTCGCCCAGTTCGGAACCACCGACCTGGACGCCGCCACGCGGGCGCAGCTGGCCCGCGGGCAGCTGGCCACCGAGGTGCTGAAGCAGGCCCAGTATGCCCCTCTGTCCCTCGACCAGGAGGTCGTGATCCTCTTCGCCGTAAACTCCGGGGCCATGGAGGATGTCCCCCTGGACCGGACCGGCGAGTTCGAGGACGGTCTGCTCCGGCACATGTCCGGCAGCCATCCGGATATCCTGGAGAGCATTGCGGAAACCCGGGACCTCACCGAGGATACCGAGTCCCGGCTGACCCAGATCATAACGGACTACAAGTCCACCTTCGGAATCTAGCGAACACACCCCCGCCCTGTCCTCCCTCAGAGGGAGGGAAATCGGTTGATCATTCACCCGGCTGAGGGGAGAAGGCAGCAGAAATGCCCAGCGTCAGAGACATACGCCGCCGCATCCGCAGCGTGGATAACACCGGAAAAGTTACCAACGCGATGTCGCTGATCGCCGCCTCCAAGATGCGGCGCGCCCAGAACGCCGTGCTACAGGGACGCCCCTACTCCGAAAAGATACTGGACGTCATCGCCCACCTGGCCGCCCAGCCCGCCGACGACGTCACCGCCACCCAGCCGCTGCTCCAGATCCGCCCGGTGGAGAGCATTTCGGTACTGGTCATCAGCCCTGACCGGGGACTGTGCGGCGGCATGCACGCCAACCTGAACCGCAGGGTGGGCCAGTTCATGCTGGACCAGTCGGCCCCCGTGCAGGTGGTTGCCGTCGGTCGCAAGGGCCGCGATTTCATGGTGCGCTCCGGCAGCGATCTCAGGGCGGTTTTCACCGACCTGGGCGAAACGCCCTCGCTGCTGGATACGCTGCCCATCTCGGACATGCTGGTCGACACCTACGCCGAGGCTGAGGCCGACGAGGTGTACGTGGCCTACACCCGCTTCAACTCCACCCTGTCCCAGACGCCGGTGGTGGAGCGGCTGCTGCCCATCACTCCCTCTGAACTCACGGGCGCTGAGCGTGTCGGCTACATCTACGAGCCGGACAACCTGTCGGTGCTCCGAAGCCTGCTGCCCCGGTTCATCGAGATGCAGGTCTACCACGCCATGCTGGAGTCCATAGCCAGCGAGCAGTCGGCCCGCATGGTGGCCATGCGCAACGCCACCGACAACGCCAAGCAGCTGAGCGAGGACCTCACCCTGGTGATGAACAAGCTGCGCCAGGAAAGCATCACCAACGAGCTGCTCGACCTCATCGGCGGCATGGCGGTGCTGGAGGGGTAGCTATGGGAATGATCTACAAGGATTACACAATCACAGGCGCCCTCGGCAGTGATACGGTCCGGGTGCTGTACGATACTGGGTCAAGCTCTTCATTCATACGTCGGGACGTCGCCGAAAGGCTGGGCAACATCGTGCGCACCATGCGGCCTACTACGTTCACTATGGCAGATGGGCAGGTCACTCTTACAGTGGATCAAGATGTGGAGTTGTACGTCGACGTGGATGGGGACGCCCTGAGATACCATTTCTTCGTCGCCGACGATTTGGCCGAGGAGCTTGTTGTCGGTGCGGATATGATGCAGCGATTCAAAATTACCCTCGACATGGATAACGAGGCAGTGAGTATCGACCCCCGCGCCCTGTACTTGAGGGCATAGCCATGGGAATGATCATTGAGGAATACACTGTCACTGGCAATCGTCGCGCTGACACCGTGCGGGTGTTATACGATACCGGGGCAAGCTCTTCTTTAGTCCGTCGCGACATAGCGGAGCCTCTGGGGGACTTTGCTGTCTCGCCCATTTCCAGGGAATTCATGATGGCCAACGGGCAGGGGACGTTTACCGTCGACCAAGTGATTACATTGGCAATAGATGTGGACGGCAATCCGTTGGTATACACCTTCTACGTCGCGGATGACCTGGCTGAGGAACTGGTTATTGGCGCAGACATGATGCAGATATTCAAGATTACCCTCGATATGGATAACGAGGCAGTGAGCATTGATCCCCGAGCCCTTTACCTCAGGGCATAGCTTTTGCAGTAGCGCTCATCCCGGTTTCAGGAGAATAGTATGGCTACCGGAAGAATCGTACAGGTAATCGGTACCGTCGTTGACATCGAGTTCCCCGCCGAGGAGCTGCCCAATCTCTTCGATGCTGTGGAGGTGGACAACGACGGCGAGCGGCTGGTGCTGGAGGTGCAGCAGCACATCGGCAACAACTGGGTGCGCTGCCTGGCCCTCGGCGCAACCGACGGCCTGGCCCGCGGCGTGGAGGCGACGGACACTGGCGAGCGCGTGTCGGTGCCGGTGGGACCCGAGACGCTGGGCCGCCTGTTCGACGTTACCGGCACGCCTCTCGACAACCTTGGGCCCGTGGAGACGCCCCTCAAATGGCCCATCCACCGTGACCCGCCCACCTTCGACGACCAGAGCCCGTCCATCGAGATTCTGGAAACCGGCATCAAGGTCTTCGACCTGATCACGCCGTTCATGAAGGGCGGCAAGATCGGGGCCTATGGCGGCGCTGGCGTCGGCAAGACCGTGATCATCCAGGAACTCATCCGCAACATCGGCGCCGTCCACCAGGGCGTGTCGGTGTTTGCGGGGGTGGGCGAGCGCTCCCGCGAGGGTAACGACCTGTGGCACGAGATGCAGGACTCCGGGGTGCTCTCCAGCACCGTGCTGGTGTTCGGCCAGATGAACGAGTCCCCTGGGGTGCGGGCCCGTATCGGCCTCACCGGGCTGACCATGAGCGAGTACTTCCGCGACGAGCAGAACCAGGACGTGCTGCTGTTCGTTGACAACATCTACCGCTACATCCTGGCGGGCATGGAAGTGTCCGCGCTGCTGGGCCGCATGCCCTCTGCCGTGGGCTACCAGCCCACTCTCAGCACCGAGATGGGCGCGCTGCAAGAGCGGATCACCTCCACACGCGGCGGCTCCATCACGTCCTTCCAGGCCATCTACGTGCCCGCCGACGACTACACCGACCCCGGCATCGTAACCACCTTCGGCCACCTCGACGGAGTAGTGTCGCTTGAGCGGTCGCTGGCGGCCCAGGCGCTGTACCCTGCGGTCGACCCGCTGGCCAGCTACTCCAGGATTCTGGAGCCACGGATCGTTGGCGAGGAACACTACCGCCTGGCTCGTGGCGTGCAGCAGGTGCTACAGCGCTACCGTGAGCTACAGGACATCATCGCCATTCTCGGCATCGAGGAGTTGTCCGAGGAAGACAAGATGACCGTCTTCCGCGCCCGCAAGATCCAGCGTTTCCTGACCCAGCCGTTCTTCGTGGCCGAGACGTTCACCAGCCAGCCCGGCAAATACGTGCCGCTGCGGGAGACGGTCCGGGGATTCCAGGAGATCCTGGACGGCACGCACGATGACCTGCCCGAGCAGGCATTCTACATGGTCGGCACCATAGACGAAGCCATCGAAAAGGCCGAAGGAATCCGGGCCCAGGGGTAGCAATCACCATGCCGATGTTGTTGGAAATCACGACTGCCGAGCGCCAGGTCTTCGGGGAAGAGGTGGATATGGTCATCGCCCCTGGCGTGGATGGCCAATTGGGCATTCTGCCCCGTCACGCGCCGCTGATGACCATGCTGCGGCCGGGAGAGCTGACCATCCGCAAGGGCGGCGCGGACACGTTCTTCGCGGTCAGCGGCGGTTTCATGGAGGTCCTCGGCGACCACGTCATCATACTAGCCGACGCCTGTGAGCACTCTGACGAGATCAGCGAGGAGCGGGCCCAGGAGGCTATGCGGCGCGCCCAGGAACGCATCGCAGGGCGGCCTGCCGAAATGCAGTTGGAACGGGCGCTTGCCTCGCTGCGCCGCGCGCAGGCCCGCCTGGACACCGTCAGACGCCGACGTAACCGGGCCGGGAGTCCCCTGCCGCCAAGCGTCAGTTCCGGGGGCTGACCCGATTCGTCATCACAGACGTCGCAACGTGGCCCTCTCCCGACATAGGAGAGGGCCATTTCTTTTCCAGACAGTGCTACGGCGAGGTTCAAGCGTCTCGCATCATCAATCGTCGTTGACCCCGTTGATGTAGTAGGTCATGGATTGGAGCGAAAGTACGGGATCAATGTTTCGGATTTTGACCCCCTCCCGCACATGGGGGATGATCGGCGCGTAGTTCAGGATGGCGCGTATGCCGCAGGCCACCAGCTGGTCCACCACCTCCTGGGTGTGGGAGACGGGCACCGCCACGATGGCGATGCTGATCTTCCGCTCCGCCACCACCTTCCTGAGATCATCCAGGGAGTGTACGGTGAGTCCGCCCACATCGCTGCCGATGACGTCGCTGTTCACGTCGAAAGCAGCCACCAGGTGAAATCCGTCGGGATTGAAGCCGGGGTAGTTGACGATGGCCCGCCCCAGCCTGCCAACTCCCACCACCGCCACGTTCCAGTAGGTGTTCACCCCCAGGATCTGCCTGAGGCGCTCGAGGAGGTCCAGAACGCTGTACCCCCGGCCCTGCTTGCCGAAACGACCGAAGTAGCTCAGGTCCTTGCGGATCTGGGCGGGGGTTACCTGGAGCTTTTCCCCCAGTTGTTGCGAACTGACCACGGTGATACCGTCTTCCATCAGGCGGTTGAGAATACGCAAATACTGGGGCAGCCGGCTTACGACAACCTCGGGCACTTCCGAGCGGGAAAAGTCAGGTGGTATGGAGCTACCGGCCATAGGGCATCAAGTCTCCTCGCCGGCCAGATGGGTGTGTATGCAATTCAATGAACAAGCACGATTATAATCTAAATGGCAACCATGCCCCAGTCAACAATAGCCGGTAGCCAGGCCAGGACGATAGCCAATACCCCGTTGCTGCCTGTCATTCTGAGCGCAGCGAAGAATCCTGTCTTCAGCGCAGAGACCCTTCGCTCTGCTCAGTGTGACAGATAGCAACGAATCGGCAATCATCCTGGTGATCAACTCCCGCAGGAGTGTACGCGAATTGCACGTTGGAATCTGCAAGTTGACCCTCTTTCTTCCCGAGGCCTCCAGCCTGAAGGACAAGCGGCACGTTGCCCGATCCCTGTCGGACCGCATACGCAACCGATTCAACGTCGCCGTCGCCGAGGTGGAGGACCTGGACCGCCGCCAGCGCCTCACTCTCGGCATCAGCTGCGTGACCAACGACCGCAGCCATGCCGACGCCATGCTGTCGAACCTGCTGGACTTTGTTGAGGAGTCCCGATTCGACGCGGAGCTGGTTGAGGTTCAGACCGAGATCGTGAGCGGCGTGTAGCCGGGGGCCACGTCGCCCACGGCGACACCATTACGAAACTGCACCAGCGCCTGGGCCATCGCCTCGGCGGCCACGTGCTGCACGTTGTTGTGGGAGGCTCCATGCAGGGTGACAAAACGCTTGGGCCGGTTTGCGGCCTGGTAGAGCTTGAATCCCTGGGCGTGGGGAACTATTTCGTCCAGCTCTCCGTGGAGCACCAGTAGCGGAGCGTGGACCTTGCCGATGCGTTTCATTGAGTCGTAGTGCCCCCGGACAAACCATCCAGCCAGTGGCAGGGGCAGGACCAGCCCGGCCATATCCTTTATGGACGAAAAGGGGGCCACCAGCGCCATCCCTGCGGGCGGGTGGTCCACGGCAAGCTCGATGGCCACGGCAGCACCGAGGGAGTGCCCAAAGTAAACGATGCGCTCCGGGTCAACTTCCGGCCGGGTTCGCAGGTACTTGAGAGCTGCCCGCGCATCCAGGTAGGTGCCGCGCTCCGAAGGGTGTCCTTCGCTGTTGCCGTAGCCACGGTAATCGAATATGAACTGATGCACTCCCAGCAGGTGGTGGGCGCGGGCCAACTGGCCCACCCGCGTGCCCAGGTTTCCTCCGTTGCCGTGGAACCACAACCAAGTCTGGTTATGGGTGCCTGCGGCGCCCTGCCGGCCGGGGACGAACCACGCATGCAGCGTGAGGCCGTCCGGGGTGGTGAGGTAAACGTCCTCGTATCGCAGGCCCTCCGATTCCGGCGAGTTGGCAAGTCCGGCATCAGGCGAGAATACGAAGCGCTTTTCGGCCCACCTCCAGAACATAAGCGACCAGGTTTCGGGCTACGGGGAAATCGCGGCCTGCCCGCGCGTCTTCATCAGTTCCAGCAATCGGGAGGAGAAATCCCTCTTGGTCAGGACGGCGTCGCAGCCCAGCGCTCGCGCCTTGCGGAGAGTGTCGGCATCGCCGTGCGGACCGTAGGCGATCAGAGGGGCCGACGGCTCACCGTCCCCCTTCAGCACCGACGACAGCAGGGACACGCCATCCACCCAGGCAGACTCCTCGGTCTCCAGGTCCACCAGGGCCAGGGCGACCTCCCGGCCAGCGGTGGACCGCAGCAGTCCCGCCGCCGAGTTGCCGTACACCGCCTCCATGCCCGAGCGAACAGCCGCGGACTCAATGCGGGGTATAAAGAACAGGTTGCCGGTCAGCACGAGAGCTACCGGCGCCGGTGGTTCAGCTTCTTCGGGTCGATCGGACATGTCAGCGTTCCGGCGGTGCGCCGAACGGCACCGCTAGGTGTGAGGGTGGGTAGGATCCCTGCTCCTCCCGGATGGTGTCGAGCCGGTCGGCAATATCCCGTCGCTCTGGACGCTCCTGATCGCAGCTGGCACACCAGACCAGCGCCCGCGATGAGAGCATCATATTATCTTTCTTTACCGTCACGGTCTCGATTTCGTTGGCGCAAACACTGCACCTGCGAATGATGGACACCTGGTCGATTCCCGGCATAGGCTCCAACCTCCTCCGTCCCTCGACACACGATACCACCTTGCGGCGGTCCGTGCAGCGGCAGACTAGGATTCAAGACTCTCCGACAACAACTCCAGAACGTCCTTGGACTCCTTTTCGTCCTGCATACCCTTGGCCTGGATGCCCTCGGTCATCATCTGCAGGCAGAATGGACAGGAAACGCCAACGGTCTGCGCCTCTGTTTCGAGGAAGTGATCGGTACGGGCGTGGTTCACCCGCTGGCCCTGGCTCTCCTCGATCCACATGTGGCCGCCACCGGCGCCACAGCAGAACCCGCGCTCGCGGCAGCGGCCCTCCATTTCCACCAGCTTCAGCCCCGGAATGGCCTTCGCCACGTTGCGGGGTTCATCGTAGACGCCGTTGTGCCGGCCCAGGAAGCATGAGTCGTGGTAGGCGACGGTGACGTCCATCATCTTCACCGGCTTGATCCTGCCCTCGCGGATCAGGCCGTCAACGAACTGGCTGTAATGCAACACCTCGAACTCGCCACCCAACTGAGGGTACTCGTTCCTGATGGTGTTGAAACAGTGGGGGCAGATGGTCACTACCTTCTTCACATTGTAACTGTTCAGGGTCTCAATGTTCTGGGCGGCCATGATCTGGAATAGGTACTCGTTGCCCATGCGCCGGGCCGGGTCGCCGGTGCAGGTCTCCTCGTCGCCCAGGATGGCAAAGTCCACCTTCGCCGATTTCAGCACCTTGACCATAGATCGGGCGACGGCCTGGCTGCGCTGCTCCAGAGCGGGAGTGCAGCCCACCCAGAACAGTACTTCCGCCTCGGGATTCTCCGCCAGCGTGGGCACGTCCAGCCCCTCGGCCCAGTCGGTGCGTGAGAACTGGGTGCCACGCCACGGATGCCCGCGCTGCTCCAGGCTGACGAGGGCGTTCATGGCCGTCTCGGGCGCGTTGGATTCCTCCAGCACCATGTAGCGGCGCATGTCCATGATCGTGGGGACGTGCTCCACTGTGACCGGACACTCCTCCATGCAGGCGCCGCAGTTCAGGCAGTCCCAGATCGCAGTCTCCGGTATCGCGTTGTTCAGGATCGGCGACGGTTCGACACGATCGGGATCGCGCTCCCCCTGGTGGCCGATCTCGATCATGTGGTCCTTGAGGTTCTCGACGATGTGCATGGGCGAGAGCAGCTTGCCCGTCACGTTGGCCGGGCAGACGTCGGAGCACCTCCCGCAAACGGCGCAGGCGTATCCGTCCAGCAACTGCTTCCACGTGAAATCCTGCACCCGTGAAGCGCCGAACCGTTCGGCGTTGTCCAGGTCCATGGCCGGCAGCGCTCCCCGGGAGTCCAGGGTGCGGAAAAAGGCGTTGATGGGCGCGGCCACCATGTGCATGTGCTTCGAAAAGGGTATGTACACCGTGAAAAACAGGATGATGGCAAAGTGGACCCACCAGAACAGTCCCTGCAGCACGCTGGCCGCCGATTCGCTAATGCCCCAGTCAATGAACAGCCCGCCCAGCGCGCCGCCGATGATGACGTCGGCCTCCGGGCCGGTTCCTCCCTCGGCTACGTAGAAAGCGTGCGTCAGGATGGTGGACGCCATAAGTCCGGCGATCATGCCCACGATGACGATGGCGTCGGGATTTCGCGTCAGGTCAAAGCTCAGCCGTCGCGGCTGCACCACCCAGCGGCGAGCGGCGGCCCAGATCAGCACCACCAGCAGCACCGCCGCCAGGATGTCGAGGTAGCTGCTGTACACCATTGCTCCCGTCTCGGTGAGCAACCATTCCGGGAAGGGCTTCCATGCCGCCGCGCCGAATATGAATATGGCGTAGGACAGCATGAAGGTGAGGAATCCCCAGAATATCGTCGCGTGGCCAAGACCGGCCCAGTCTCCGAAGGGCACCCGCTGTAGCACTTTCTTCTGGCCCAGCACAATGGCCATGGCGCCTGTCAGACGCTCCATCGGCCGGTCGAAGCGCGCCTCTGCCCGGCCCTGTAGGACGAGCCGGAACACTCGCTGGTAAATGGCAAACCCGCCCGCTGCCGCTGCCAGCAGGAACAGAACGTAAACGCCCACCCAGATGGGAATGGGACCGATATCGCCGGGAGGAACCACTATCTATTCCTTACTCCTGTTCTCGAATCCCGTCCGGGCAAAACCTGGGGAGCTACTGCCCCGGCTCCAGGCGTTGCAGCCGTTCTTCCAATTGGCGGATTCGCGCCTGGTCGTCCGCCCGGGCCGCCCGCTCCTCTGCCAGGGCCGCATGAAGTTCCGGGATGGTGCTCAGGTAGCTGCCAGCCGCTGGGTCGTAGAATTTCAGCCAATTGCCGTCTTCAATCCAGCACAGACTGACTCTGAGGACTTCGCTGTACCCCTTGAGCACTCCGTCGGGCTCGGTGGTCAGCGGGATTGGCTGATACTCCCCATCGACCAAAGTTCCGCCGTACAGGGGCTCGCCATACAATTGGCCGCCCGTGGGATCAAACCGCCAGTACTCGGTGATGCCGATCCGGGCATATATTCCCGGCTTGCGCTGAAGGTCGTTGCGATACGTTGTATCCGAAGCCAGCTCCAACGCAAATTCCGGTACTTTGCCGACCTCCCATGGGAGGTACAGGCGCCGCCGCCGGATTGAGGTTTCGTCCACTCCAAACGCCACGTAGTAGTCAGGCTGGACCCGAACATTCAGGTTGTTAGGGTCGTAGCAGATGTTGGTGCCGTTGCTGAAAAAGTCAGCGCCGCGTCTGCCTGTAGCGAAGAAATGCGATGAAAGCACGTGCCCGATTTCCTGCAGAACTGGGTCCTGGAGCATGTCACGCTCTTTGAGCTGGTCGGGGTCGAAATCGAGGCTGCTCCAGTCGATATCGGCCCCGCGCTTGTAAGGGAGAAATTTTGCGGCAGCGGTTGTCATTGCGTCCACCGTTCGATGCCTGGGACGGATAGGCCCGAAAATGATAACACGGACATGCTCCCGGTCAGCCCTACAGGTCCGCGACCTGGGGGATGACTTCCCGGCCCAGCAACTCAATCTGCTTCAGTACCTGCTCCTGGGGCATGCCCGGCCACTGCATTCGGAATATCATCATGTTGACGCCCAGATCCTCCCGATAGCGCTTGACCTCGGACACCACATCGTCGGGGGATCCCAGCAGGAACCGGTCTCTGGCCAGATCCTGGTAGGGAACTGAGAACGACTCATCTCCGGGCAGAGCCTTGTCCTGTCCCCAGGCGGCGTAGGCGGCGTACTTTCCCTCAAGGTAGGGCTGGCTCTCGATGTAGGCGGTCTCGCGGTCGGCGGCCACGTACATCTCTCGCATCATGGGCAGGTCCGAGGGGACAGGGTTGCCGGCCTTTTCCAACGCGGCGGTGTAGCGGGTCCACTGGTCGGCGACCATGGGCACCGTGGCGTGCGGGTTGATCAGCCAGGGGTAGCCCCAGCGCGCCGCGCGGCGGATGGCCACGTCGTTGTTGGCTGCCACCCAGATGGGCGGATGCGGCTGCTGCGCCGGGCGGGTGATCAACTGGGTCTTGGGGATGGTGTAGTACTTGCCCTCGTATTCCAGTTCGTCCTCTGTCCAGAGCTTTTTGATAATTTCCAGCGACTCGTTCATCCGGCCAACGCGTTCCTCGCGCTTGACCCCGAAGGCGGCGTACTCCTCGTCGCGGTAGCCGAGGCCGATGCCGAACACGAAGCGGCCGTTGGTGATGCAGTCCAGGGTGGCAATGCTCTCCGCCAGCTCAACGGGATTGTGCAGCGGGAGCAACAGGACCGTGGCGGCCACCTGCATGTCCCCGGCCTCGGCGGCGAGGCGTGACAGCAGCGGAAACACGGTGCTCATCTGGTAGGGCGCGGCGAGGTAGTGCTGGCCGGTGGCGATGAGGCTGAACCCGGCGTCACGGGCCGCTGCCACCTGCTCCACGCTGTCCTGAATCTTCTGCGGCATGCACTCGCCGGGCAGGTACTGGTTGGTGACGAAGAATCCCAGCTTCACGGTTGCTCCTTATATCTGCCGCCCGAATGACCGGGGCATAGCATCGGCCCCGTATTGTATAACAGAACAATACGGCGATGCAGGGGAGAAATAAACGTCTGCATCCTCCGACGTTTACCATTAACGGAGTGGGGGATATACTTTTTCAGGGGCGGACTACCGCTGCACTGACCATAGACAGGTGAATCATGGCAGGCTGGAAGGACAAATATCCGGTTCCGATAGACCACTTGATTTACGCCAAGGTAAAGGGCATTGCCAAGGTCAAGGGCGTTACCATTGAGGAATGGGTGAACGAGTCTCTGCGCAAGGCGGTGAGAGAGGCCCCGGAGGCAAGGGAGGCTCTACTTCGGTCAATTCACAAGGCACCGAAAGGTGATATGCCAGAGGTCGACATTGAGCAGATGCTCGAGGAAATCGAATCAGGCTAACTCGATAACGGATATTTCGAGGGGTGATTTTCGTAGATTCCAACGTGCCAATGTACCTTGTTGGGAACCCTCACCCCAATAGAGACCGCATTGAACAAACGCTGGCGCGTTTGGTCGGCGAGCAGGAGATACTCGTTACCGGCGTCGAGGTATATCAGGAGATTCTCCACCGGTATACTGCAATCGGCAGGCCTGAGCAGATTGACCGCGCATTTCGCAGGCTCGACGATATTGTGGAGGACGTCCTGACCTTCGGCAGGCAGGAGATAAGAGAAGCGAGGGAGATATTGCAGTCCATTTCTGGAATTTCAGCCAGAGACGCTTTGCACGTTGCGGTGATGCGGTCTGCGGGCAGAACTCGGATTCTCAGCTACGATACCCGATTCGACGAAGTTCCCGGCATCGAACGGATCGAATAGTAAATTCAAGACATAGCGAGGCAATCATTCATGAAAATCGCACGGTTCCAGAGCAACGGGCACATCGCGCACGGCGTGGTGGAGGGCGACGAGGTCGTCGAGATCGAGGGCGACATTTATTCCGAGTTCAAGGCCAATGGGGAACGGCACAAGCTGGCCGACGTGAAGCTGCTGGCTCCCACTGATCCCATGGAAATCTGGGCCCCCGGTCTGAATTTCGCCAACCACCTAGAGTTTGCCGCCGGAGTCCTCGGCGATGAGGACCCGCACGTCCCGGAACACCCGGAGCCGTGGATCAAGGCCCGTGGCTCCCTCACGGGCACGGGCGAGAACATCATCCTGCCCCACGACACCTCGGGCGAGGTCCACTACGAAGGCGAGGCGGTGGCTGTCATCGGCAAGCCGTGCCGCCGGGTCAGCCCCCAGAATGCGGGCAGCTACATTCTCGGCTACACCTGCGGCAACGACGTTTCGGAGCGCGCCTGGCAGAAAGATGACTGGACCTTCTGGCGGGCCAAGGGATCGGACACCTTCGCCCCGGTGGGTCCGTGGATCGAGACCGACATCAACCCGCAGGCGCTGGAAATGATCGTGCGGCTGAACGGCGAGGAGGTGCAGCACGGGCGCACCGAGGAGATGCTGTTCACCTTCGCCGAGATAGTGAGCTACATCAGCCAGCAGATTACGCTGCAACCAGGCGACTTGATATTCTCCGGCTCCACCGGAGTCACCACCGCGCTCGAGGACGGCGATCTGATCGAGGTTGAGATTCCGGGCATCGGCGTGCTGTCCAACCCGGTCGTCCGCGAGAAGGCATAGCCGGGACTAGAGGCTCAACCCATTTGGATTGATGGCTATGCCTCCCGTTCGCCCTGAGCCTGTCGAAGGGCCGTCCGTTCGTGGTTCGACAAGCTCACCATGAACGTACTCGCGGTTTGGCCATCAATACAATGGTGATGATCCACTACAGGCTGATGACGGCCGTAGCGCGGGCCACAGCCTCGCCGCGGTCGTTGTCCACGGCCACCCAGCACTCCACCAGCCTCAGTCCCTCCGCCGTCTGCTTGCCTGTCACAGTACCGGACAGGCTGATGGTGTCGTTGGCGACCACGGGCAGCAGGTGTTCCACCTCTACCCTGCTGCCTTCCTCGTCGAGCCTTTCCTGCGGAAACCCTTTGCTCAAAAGCTCGACAACGTAGGACTCGACGGTTTTCTGGGGCAGGGTATCAGGATACTCGTCGTTTTCGTCGGCCTCGCCATGCAGCGAGTTGTAGCGCAGGATCGTGTCCTCCGTCTCCCACTTGATGAGGACTGGCAGGGTGTCTCCCACCGCCACGTTGTCGAACTCGACAGTCATCGCCCACAACCTGGCCATCGTTGCTCCTCGTCTGTCCGATTCTCAGTCCTGAGGCTAACACCCCGTCCGCGCCGCGGGCAATTCACACTGGAATCGCGACGCCCTTTGGGGTAACCTGTTTCGCGGCCCATAAGGCTGTGATCACAATCAGGCAAGGAAGAATTGATGCCGGATTCCGAAAGGGAAGAACCATACAGCAGGGCCATGGTGATAATGGCCCACGCCGATGACGCCGAGTGGACCTGCGCCGCCACCATGGCAAAGATGTGCGCCGAGGGCTGGGAGGTCGTGCTGGTACTCTGTACTGACGGCTCCAAGGGAAGCGACGACCCCGAAATGACCGCCGAACGGCTCGCGCAGATCCGGGCCGGCGAACAGCGCGAGTCGGCGCGCATCCTCGGGCTGAAGGACGTCGTGTTCCTGGGCTACCCGGACTCTTATCTGGAACCCACGCTGCAACTCCGCAAGGACATCGCCCGGGAGATCCGCCGCCACCGGCCCCACGTGGTAATCACCGAGCCGCCGACCCGCGATATCGACAGCCGGTACTACGGTAGCCACCCAGACCACCTAGCCACTGGCGAGGCCACCCTTGCCGCCGTGTTCCCCACGGCCCGCGACCGCCTCACATTCCCTGAGCTGCTGGAGGAGGGTCTCGACCCCCACAAGGTCCGGGAGGTGTGGATCGTAGGCGGGCTGGAGGGATCGGACCATTACGAGGACGTTGACGGCTACTTGGAGACCGCCATAGAGGCCCTAAAGGCCCACAAGTCCCAGGTCTCCCCGGAGGGCGCAGAAAAGTACTTCCCCATCGGCCGCGCCGAGACCGCCGCCAAGGTCGGCCTGAAATACGCCGAGGCCTTCAAGACCATCAAGTACTATTGACGAAATAAGGGAGCCTTCCGCGTGGCTCCCTTATAATTGTTCCCGCAAACTGGATGTGAGTATGGCTCATGGAGTCGGGTCGAGGGTCTTGGCTAGTACCTCCACCTCTCCAGAGAATCCGCTTTGGTCGTCGGGAGAAAGGAAACCAAGCAATTCGAATCCGATGACCCTCCGGTTGATGTCTCTCATCAGCACGACATCTTCCCCGGTCTCAGAGCAAATATACTCTTCGGATGGGTCGCCGAACCATACGGTCAGCGTATTCCCCGTTCGGTCGTGAATCACTCGAACTTTCTTTACTTTCTCCACACGGTTTCTCCTTCCTTGATGGCATCCGTGGGGTACGCAGTAATGATAAACCCTTCTCCGTGCTTCGCTCAGTTCCTTATCCGGTTTTGGCCGATGTCAATATGTCCCCATACCGGGCCGTTGCTTTTGCTGTCGGCGTCCCTGTCAGCCGACAATAGCGGCGCCGGGCGTTTAAAAGGAGTGGCGTATTCCTGACGGTAAGCAAAGGGACGCTCCGCGCCACTTAACTTGACTTGGGCCAACCTTCTACGGTCTCGGCGAGAGAAAAAACCTGCGTATGTTTCCTTGATGGTTCCTACGATGCTATGAAACCCCCTAGCGGCGACACGACGGGTCACTTCCACCAGTTTATTGTCCGGGTCCCCTTGCGCCGCCCGAACCAACTCGGTGGCTACCTCCTGGGTTACCTCTAACTCCATCTCTTCTAGGAAGCGGGACGATTTCAATGTGTCGCTATCCCGTAGGCGAACAGTGGTTTTCGGCTCACCGGCGGGCCTCTCGCCGCCTTCGGTACTATTGACTCTGGGTTTTAGAGGGGGAGACCCAAGGAATAATCTTTTCCTGGCCCGGGTGGCGCCAACATAAAACAGCCGTCGTTCGTTTTCAATCCATTCCGCCGCTTTGGGTGTGCGCCGCGGGTCTGCCGTGTCATAAGTAGGGTCGTCATCACTGCCGATTACGGGCAGATAACCCTCTTCGCAGTTGGGGATGATGACGTAATCGAACTCCAACCCTTTTGCGCTGTGAATCATCAACATCTTTATCCACTGTTCCTCCGGCATTCCAAGGGTCGTATCGGCCTTTTCGGTATGTTCAATAAAGTCTTTCCAGCCCATTTCCACTGCTTGAGCGTATTTGATGAAAGACTGTATTGTTTTGATACGAGTCAAAGACGCCTCGCCGCTTCCGTAGTAGTTTTCGTAATGTTGCTGAAAATTTACCTCTTCATCAATCCATTTTAGCAACGGCCCGATCAAGGATTCTTCCGGCGAGTTCAATTTCAGGCTTATTGATTCCAGCGCGCCAGTCAATTCCTCCAGCCGGTCCCTCTGCCGCTGGTTGGAAAAGCGCCCGGGATCTTGCAGGGTTTCGTGGAGCAGTTCGCGCAAGGTCATACCTGCCTGCCTGCCCTCCTCAATCATTCGTTCCAAACTGCGGCGGGCCAAGTAGCGGCTGGGCTTGTTGGCGATGTTGATGAACTGAGTGCGGACGGCGCTGTCGGGCACATTGTAGAGTTTGGCCGCCACGCGCACATAATTCAAGAGTGATTGGGATTCACTTGCTTGCATGAATGGCGCGCGTCCCATTATTTTGAAAGGAATTTTCTTCAACATCAGTTCCGTGGATAAGGGGTTCAGCTGGGCATAGGTGCGGCCCAGTACCCGAATGTCTGCAGGGGATACCCCTTTATCCAGCACCAGCGTCAGGATCTCGTCGACCAGAGCCCGATTAGCGTATTCTTCGGCCCCATCGTAATCAGTAACCAAATCCACGTAGCTTTCCTTAGACGGGTCACTGGACGCCAGTTGTTTATCCAGGCGTCTGGCATTGTGTACGATCACATTGTAGCTGGACTGCGCAATGGCATAGCCAAATCGGAAAGAGTTGGTCAGTTTATAACTGATGTGCGGCTTGTTATCGAATGTGGCATCGAATTCCCCGAGGATATAATCACTGCGAGCGCCTCTCCATTCGTAAATCGTCTGGTCATCATCCCCTACTACCATCAAATCCGCACCACCACTGGCGAGCCATTCGATGAGCTTTTGCTGTCCCAAGTTGATATCTTGGTATTCATCGACGATGATGTACTTAAGCATAGGTATAGCAGAGCGGCGCAGCGGCACATTGACCTCAAGCTCATTGACGGCCAAGGGAACAAAGTCATCGAAAGTCATGGCATTGTTGCCCAGCCTGTCTCTCTCGAATTCCTGATACACCCCGACATAGGCATCACCGTATCTGCCGGCGTATCCTGCTCTGTTCGGGGGGATCAGGGCACCTTTCCATAAGCCGATGGCCTGCTCTGCCTCATGCACATCCAAATCGTCTTCATCCAAGTCCATATCGCGGCGCACCTTAGCAATGGCCCGCAGCAGGGCCAAATGCGCCAGTTCTTCGGTATCACCAAACCATTGCAGGAACCCACGCTGCTTTATCAACCTGTAAGAAAAGCTGTGAAATGTATTCACCTGTGGCTGTTCAGATTTGGGAATGCCGATTTCCTCCAGCTTGTCAACAAACTGGTCTCGGGCAGCCCGATTGAACATCAAAATCTGAATCTGACGCCGTGTCGCCCGCAGGTCATCAAGCAATCGTTTAACGCGGTAGGCCATTGTGGTAGTCTTGCCGGATCCAGCTACAGACAACACCTTTCCATGACTGCCGTCGGGATGATTGATTATCTGAATCTGCTCGTCCGTCAACTGCATCACGGACACTCCGTACATGAAGCGATTCCGTTAAAGAATATGCGGAGCATTTTAAGCTCCGCATATTCTGGAATCAAATGTCAACTAATCAACCAACTACGAGGGCTTGCGTGCCGTTACCTTGAAGCTGGCGGTGTTGGTGTAGGTCTCCTTTTCCGACTCGGTCCAGAACTCCACGCCTTCGCCGGTGACTTGAATGTCCACGAAGCCGGCACGCCGCATCCGGTCGATGTAGACCTCGTGGTACTCGGCGCCCGCGGCGCACGACACCCAGGAGGCTGCGTCCGTCGCGGCGGGACCCTCCGGCGTCAGGGCCAGCACGTCGGACAGGTGGATGCGGCCGCCCGGCGCCAGCACCCGGAAACTCTCGCTGAAGACGGCGTCCTTGTCGGGGGACAGGCAGACCACGCAGTTGGAGATGATCACATCATAGGAGTCACCGGGCAGGGGCAT
This sequence comes from Dehalococcoidia bacterium, assembly GCA_965203005.1. Lineage (GTDB taxonomy): Bacteria > Chloroflexota > Dehalococcoidia > Lucifugimonadales > UBA3495 > VXOI01. The sequence continues at coordinate 4,154,369 of CBDBBS010000002.1, read as the reverse complement.
GGACTCCATTTCGCCCTGCACGAACTCCACGTTGGTGAGGCCCAGTGATGCCTGGTTCTTGCGGGCCAATTCAAGCATGGACGGCGTCATATCCAGGCCGGTAACGTGCCCCGTCTCGCCCACCTGTTGCGCCGAGAGGAAGCAGTCGATGCCGCCGCCGGAACCGAGGTCCAGCACCCGCTCGCCCGGCTGTAGCCCGGCCAGGGCCGTGGGGTTGCCGCACCCGGCCGACGCGGCGATGGATTCGGCAGGCAGCCCAGCCAGCTGTCCGTCGTTGTACAGCCGCATCGCGTGTTCCATGTCCTCGGGACCACAGCAAGCAGAGGAAACGTCGCAGCCGCAGCCATCGGCGCTTTCACCGTCGTCGCGCTCCACAACGGGGCTCAGTTCGATCACGCGCTGCGCCCGCGCCCCGTACCTTTCCCGCACCAGTTCCTTGATGTCCTCGTTGTTTATAGCCATTGGTCGCCTCCTCAATTGCTGAAGTCATGTTTGATAAATCGCGGGCCGGTACATGGGAGGCGGAATGGGATTGCCCAATTCCTGCGCCGCCTCCAACCAGGCTGCCTGTGCAAGCCGGACCTCCCTCAGGGCTTCTTCGGGCGTGTCGCCGAATGCAGAACAATACTCCAAGTCGGGTATGTCTGCGATGTAGCTCTGGTCCTCTTCGCTGAAAAAGATGTTTATATGGTAGTCCTTCACTCCTCATCCTCCAAAGTGAGGCGGTATCGCTCAACTAGCCTGAGAAACTGGCGAATCTGGTATGGCTTGGCATCCCCACTGTCAGGTTGGAGGTTTATCGTCCTGGGAATCCCGGTGCGACCAAAAATATGATGACTCCCATTAATTCGGATGAGACTGAAACCGAAACCCTCAACCAGATCTACCATATCAAGGAAATCAACGTTGTGCACTGCACCACGGGCCAAACGTCCTAGTAGTCTTCGGCGATTCATGCGGTGGCGAGCGCTTGGTCCACACAGTCCTGCACGGCGGGCAGCATCCGTTGCCAGACCTTCGCCCCGTAGTAGAAGGCTTCCTCCCCGGTGGGCGTCAGCCAGCAGACTCTTCGCTGGCGACCCTGGTGCTCCTCCATCCGGCTTTCCACAAAGCCGTTATCCTGGAGTTCCTTCATTGTCGAGTAGACCATGGCTTCGGTGGGCTCGCAGCATCCTTTGCACGCCTCCTTGATAGCCTGGTTTACTGCATACCCGTGCAACGGGCCCTTGGCAAGTTGCGACAGCAGCAGGAATCGGCAGAGACTCCTCTTGACCAGGTTTTCCCAATATTCCTCGCTGTTCATGCTGCTCATATTCGCTCCGGATACTAAACAATGAATACTAAAGCTGATTTAGTATAAAATCCCCTGCCCTTTCAGTCAATCCCTCTGTGACAAACTGCTGCTGTGATAGAATGGCGGCGGTTTTCAGATACAGACGGGAGACGCTTCGCAATGAAAGTGACCGGCTATCAGACCCGCTTGCTGCACACGCCTGTAGACGACCCTCTGGGCAACAGCATTCCAGACTCAGGGCGCCAGCGGGCGTTTGTCACCCTGGAAATGACCACCGACGAGGGTGTCGACGGCGTGGGCCTCACGTTTGTGCCCGCGCTGTCGGCCAGCCCTGTCGCCGGCGCCCTCCGCACCTCGGTGGAGGCGCTTGCGGAGCTGACCATCGGCGAGGACCCCATGGAAATCGAGGGCATCGTGGGCCGCCTCCAGGAGGCCACCTCGGGAGCCGGTCCCGGCGGCCTGCTCACCATGGCCCTGGCCGCCGTGGACATGGCGCTGTGGGACATCAAGGGCAAGGCCCTGAACCAGACCGTCGCGTCCCTGCTGGGCGGCTACCGCACCAGCGTCCCCACCTACGCCAGCGGCGCGCTTATGCGTCCGGTCAACGTGGAGAGGCTGTCGGAGATCGGCCCCATGCTGGTGGAAAAGGGTTTTCGCCAGATGAAGACCCAGATGGGCGCCGAGGCCCTGGCCAGCCGGGAGGTCGACCGCATCCGCACTCTGCGCGACGCCGTCGGCGACGACATCGACCTGATGTGCGACATCAACCAGATGTGGAGCGTCAACCGCGCCATAGACATCGGACGACGGGTCGAGGACTACCACCTGTTCTGGCTGGAGGATGTGGTGGCCCACGACGACTACCAGGGCATGGCCAAGGTGGCCGACGCGCTGTACACCCCCATCTGCTCCGGCGAGTACGTCTACGGCATCAACCCGTTCCGGCAGCTGATCGAGAACCGCTCCATAGACATCGTGATGATCGACCTGCTGCGCGTCGGCGGCATCACGCCGTGGCGCAAGGTGGCCGCCATGGCCGAGGCGTTCAACATGCCGGTGGTCAGCCACCTGGTGCCGGAGGTACACATCCAGCTCATGGCATCCATCCCCAACGGCCTGACCGTGGAGTACATGCCCTGGTCGCTGCGGCTGTGGGAGGAGACCCCCGCCTTCGTCGACGGCAACCTTCAGGTACCGGACAAGCCCGGCCTGGGCCTGGCCTTCGACCAGGACACGCTGAATCACTACGCAGTGGCGTAGCCGGAAAAATCCTTGGAAAAGTTCCCTCTCCCTGAGGGGGAGGGTTAGGCCTGTCCTGAGCCTGTCGAAGGGGTGAGGGTGAATCCCTCGACCGAAGGATCCCAACCGGAATCACAAATCACAAACAGAGAGGGAAAAAATGGTAGCTCAGCTTCGCACCTATACCATCAACCGGGGCATGATGGACTCCTGGCTCAAGGTATTCGACGAGGAGATTCGCCCGATTCATGACAAGATCGGCATGCCCATCTCCGCCACCTTCGTGAACGCCGATCGCAACGAGTTCATCTGGATTCGCAATTTCAACAGCGCCGAGGAGATCCCGGACAAGGAAGCGGCCTACTTCGCCTCCGACGAGCGTAAGGCCCTCGGCGACAAGCCCACCAGCCACATCGCCAAGATCGAGGTCAAGGTCATCGAGACCGTGCTGGAGCCAGCCGGCGTCGCGTAGGTTAGCCAGGCCATACCAGGAAAGTTGTGCGGAAAGTTTCCTCCGAAGGCAGAAACCTTCCGCATATTTTCTAGCGCGAACATGGCGGCATCGCTCAAGGCAGTGGAGACGAACCCGATGGGAACTTTCAACGTAACCATCCGTATCGGAGACCTGGGGGGAACGCACTTCGAGGAAGTCGAGGCGATGGCCGATACCGGGGCTACAACGACGGTTGTACCCCGCACGGTTCTGAACAGTCTGGGCATCCGCCCGACGCGCCGGGAAACCTTCGAGTACGCCGGCGGCGAGCGGGTGGAGCTTGACATGGCGCAAGCAACCGCCGATATGGAGGGGAGGGAAACCATCACGTGGGTCATCTTCGGCGGAGAAGGAATGTCTCCCCTGCTCGGCGCCTACACGCTTGAAGGGCTGTTTCTGGCAGTAGACCCTTACAACCAGCGACTTGTTCCGGTGAACGGCGTGCTCAAATAGGCAGCAAAGGATTCATTAGAAGAGCCTGAGTTCTGGACCATGCCAATAGCCAGGAACGTCGTTGATCCTGAAGGGTTTAACTATGAGTTGGCACTTCCTTACCAGCTGAGGATTGACGACTTCAGGCTAGCATTGACCGACGTTTATGATTTCTTTTTCGACGTAAACGAGCACCTAACCGGCAGAGGACTCCGGCGATTGGACGATTTCTTGCGCCCGGCAATTATGTCGGGCGTTTTGTCGGATATGCTAACTTCCAGCTTGGCCCGCCATTCCCGTGTACTCGTGGAGAACCAATACTTCAATGGCCACCCTGATTTGATTGTCCAAGGAGTGTATCCCGACAATTCAGTTCAGGCGGGGGATCAGGGGATAGAAGTCAAGACTACCCGCAATCGCGGCGGAGCGGTGGACACTCACGGAGCCAGGAATCAGTGGATGTGCGTGTTCGTATACGAAGTTGACAGAGAAACCGAACCTGCCATTGACCGTCGCCCGATGACATTCACTGAAGTCTATCTGGGCCAAGTAACGCTGGATGATTTTCGGCGAAATCCAAGGGGAGAACTGGGGACTCGAACCGCCACTCTTCACCGGGATGGCATCAGGAAACTTCGGGAGAGTTGGGTGTATCGTTCTCAGGCGCTCCGTTGACAGGATAGGCAGTCAGCTTCGGAATTGCCTCCCCAGCCATCAGGAAGTAGGCGTGGTCTTTTTCGATACCCACGCTGTCGTAGCCGACGGCGTTTGCGGCGGCCAGGGTAGAACCAGACCCGGCGAAGGGATCGAGGATCATCCCCTCACCAAGAGGCAACACCGCCCGCACGACCTGGCGCAGGAACGCCTGCGGTTTGAGGCTGGGATGCGGCGCAAGCTCCCTTTCCTGCGCCCTGGTGGGTGCGGACGGGATCACGTCGCCGAAGGGTTTGCCGGGTTGAGGCCGCCGGAAACCGCCAGTACTCCACTTGCGCAGGTTGTCCTGAACGCGACCTTCCAGCGGCTTGCGAAAAACCAGCCAGGGCTCCCACATGGAGCGAGGCATTACGCTAATTTCGTCGAACTCCTCGTGCGCCCCCTTGGGCCGGTCACCACCACGCATAGTCATGGTCAGCCGTACAATTTCGCCGCGCCGCTCCAAACCCGATTGGTCCAAAGCCACAGACACAATGTGTGATACCAGGGGATTCGAAGCGACAATTACGTTTGCCCCCGGAACGAGGGCTGGCAGCAGCATACCGGCCCATGCTGAGAAATAATCCTTTAGATCAATGAGTTGCTGCCTATCAAGAGTGGTGAATCTGGGCACAGGTGAACGCGGACTTCCATCAAACGACGGTGGGATCCGCCATACTCCGCCCTTGCCGGAACGCAACTTGGATTGCTGTTCCTCGGTGTACTCGTACAGACCGTATGGAGGGTCTGTAACGACAGCGTGTATGGAGCAGTCCTCCTGCCTCTCGATCCATGAAAAGCAATCGTCATGGTAAAGAGTTGATTGCTGAAAAGCGAGGGGGGTCTCCCTTTCCACAGAGTCCACGTTGATGGCTCGCTGCATCACGCCCCCTTCCGCATCTCGACGTGCAGGATGCCGGCCTCCATGAACGTGTCGCCGTGCTCCTCGTAACCGTGCCCGGCGTAGAACGCCTTGACGTACTCCTGCGCGTGCAGCACGAACTCCCCGGCGCCCTGCTCCCTCGCCTCATCCTCCAGGAACGCCAGGATCAGGCCGCCCACACCACTGCGGCGGTGCTCGCGGTCCACGGCCATGCGGCCGATGCGCGCCGAGTCGCCCTCGACGATGGCTCGTCCCGTGCCGATGGCGACGCCGTCCAGCAGGGCGATGGCGTGGGTGGCGACGGCGTCGTACTCGTCCAGCTCGATCTCAGGCGGGACAGACTGCTCGTCAACGAAAACGCGGAATCGGATGCCGACTGCCGACTCCATGTCCGCCTCTGATTCCACTAGCTTAACTGTGATGTCGCTCATCTTGGCATTCCAGTATGGGCAGGGATTCACCCCCACCCTAACCCTCCCCCTGAGGGGGAGGGGATATTGTCGAGGGGGAGAGGATTCATTAGAAAACGATTACGCCGCGGCCGATCTCACCCTTGTCCATGTCGTCGTAGGCTTCGTTGACCTGGTCCAGCGAGTAGTGACGCACCACCAGCTCGTCCAGGTTCAGCTTGCCGGCGTGGTACAGATCGGCGAACTTGGGCATGTCCACCCGGGCGTGGGTGGAGCCGTAGTAGGTGCCCCGCACTGTCTTCTCGTTCCGCACCATGTCGACGGCGTTCAGCGGCGCCTCGGCGCCGAAGGGGGCGATGCCCACCAAGGTGCAGATGCCGGACTTCCCGGTCATGTCATAGGCATTCTTGATCGTCTGCGTGGCCCCCACCACCTCGAAAGCGAAATCCACGCCCTTGCCGCCCGTGAGCTGCCGGACGCGCTCCACCGGGTCGCCATCGGAGGCGTTGACCGTGTGCGTGGCGCCGAATTTCATGGCGAACTCAAGCTGGCTCTCACGGAGGTCCACAGCGATGATCTGCGTGGCATTGGCCAGCGCTGCGCCCATGATCACGTTGATGCCAACACCGCCGCAGCCGACCACGGCGACGGAGCTGCCCGGAGTGACCTTGGCGCTGTTGACCACCGCGCCGACGCCAGTGGGCACGCAGCAGCCAATCAGGGCCGCCTGCGCCATGGGTGTGGGCATGTCGATGGGCACGCAACCCATCTCGGGCACCACGGCGTACTCGGCAAAGCAGGCCACCTTGCCCATGTGGTGGATGCGCGTGTCGCCCTTGTGCAGCCGCTGAGTGCCGTCCAACATATTGGCCCCCGTGGCCATATGCACGTCGCAGACCTGCGAGTTGCCTGAGAGGCAGGAGTTGCAGCGACCGCAGGCCGTCACGAATGACAGAATCACCTGCTGCCCGGGGCGGACCGACGTCACTCCGGGGCCAACAGCCTCGACGGTGCCCGCGCCCTCGTGACCCAGCACCACCGGCAGCGCGATGGGGGCGTCGCCGTGCATGAAGTGGCGGTCGCTGCGGCAGATGCCGGCGGCGCCTATTTTGACCAGGACCTCCCCCTCCTTGGGGTCGTCCAGTTCCACGTCCTCGATTACCAGCGGGGTCTTCGGTTCGTAAAGAACGGCAGCCTTCAACGTTGGTCTCCTATTCGACAGTATCATTTGGCGCTTTGGTTGTTCGCCGTCTATATTCCAATGCCGCCCGTGCCGGTGTCAATTGCAGCCTGTCAGTTGCGTAGCTCCCGAGTTCCCTCTCCCTCTGGGGGAGGGGGTGTCTGAACTGTGATTCGTTTGATGAAATGATTGATATGATTTTCTGAGGTCAAGCGGTCATGCGACCGTCTGCATCCCAGCCAGTGAAATCAAGGTAATCCGGTAATCAAATGAATCACAGTTCAGACAACCCCGAGAACGGCGCAAATGTGGGGCGTCTCCCATCCTGTACATCCTTTCATCCTGCAAATCCTGATTCAGACAAACAACATTGAGGCTGACGCGCCGGCACCTAACCTTCCAGCGGCTCCAATCCCGCCTCGGCGCGGGCGTCGTTGATGTGGTCCAGGACGCGCTGGCGCAGAGGGGCGATTTCATAGCCGATGTCGGCCAGCATCCTGCTGTTGTCAACCAGGTAAACGTGTGGCACGGTGCGGTCGCCGGTCGTGATCTGCGCGTTGGGGATGAAGCTGCGCACGGCGTCGGCCATATCCTTGATGGTCGCCAGGTTGCCGCCACTGATATAGGTGCGATGGTTGAGGGTTCCGGCCAGCGCGGCCCGCACGAAAATCTCCGCAGCGTCCTCGGCATGGATCATGGGCGACGGCTCGTCCTCGTGGAACGGCATGGAGATGGGTTGCCCGATGGCCGGAAGCGACACCATCAGGCCGCCGATCATGCCGGTCATGCCCGTCACCCGCCCGTGGCCGAAGACGGTGCAGATTCGGATGCCCCGCAGGTCCAGCCCGTACAGGTCGGAGTAGCGGCGGGCCGAAAAATCGTTGACTGACTTGGTCATGCCGTAGACATTGATGGGATCGTTGACGTCGTCCTCATTGATGGGACGTTCGCCGAAGGTGTCCTGCACGCCGTAGACCGCGATGGAGCTGGCGTACACCACCCGCTCGATGCCGCACCAGCGGGCGGCCTCGAACACGTTGTTGGTGCCGCCGATGTTGACCTGCATGGCGAAATGCGGCCGCTCCTCCGTATCGGGTGGCAGCAGCGCGGCCATGTGGATGATACGCGTTACTCCATTGGCGTTGATGGCCTCCATGATCTGGGGCAACTGGGTAACGTCGCCCCGGTACATCTTGATGCGATCTAGGTATTGGGCGAGGTTGCCGCGCGGCGGGGCCAGATCGAAGCAGACGACCTCCTCGCCGCGCTCCAGCAGCTTGCGTATGATGCGGTTGCCGATGAATCCGGTACCGCCGGTCACCATAACGGACATGTCCCCTCTCCTGGATGGCCCCTGGGCGGGCCGGTTCGGGGGTCATGTTAGGCCCCGGCTGTTGGCGCCGCAATCCCCGGCGGGCGCTTGTCAGAGGCGCTCCCGCAGTTCGCTCTCGTTCAAAGGGGAGTGAGAAGCAGAGGACCGCGTATGCGAAAGGTCAGGGCCCCTTGACTATTTGTCTGAATCAGGATTTACAGGATGAAAAGATGTACAGGATTGAAGCTGCGTCAGGGAACGGAGTCAGCATCCTGATAATCCTCTAATCTTGAAAATCCTGATAGGACTTACGCAGTTCAGATATCCCCTCTCCCTTGAGGGAGAGGGTTAGGGTGAGGGTGAGGGTGAAAATCTCCAACTGCGTAACTCCTATCCTGATTCAGACAAATAATCTAAAGCCTTGGCGCCTCGCACCTGCCGCGTTGACAATCGAGGCGCCAATGGTGTATCAATCTAATGCTATTTTGCCCAAGTCGCAGGCAGCTATCAGGCAGCCGGCCCAGGAACTGCGTGGCCCTGCCGCTAGTTAGGAGGAGGAATATGGCCGACACTTTCTACTGCAGGGTCAGCAACTTCCTGTCCGACCCTCGGGACCGGTTCATCGCAGTCGGTGAATCGTCTGACGAAGTCCTTCAGAAGGTCAAGGACTATCTGAAGAGCGAGCCCGCTGTAGCCCGTTACGGCGCAATCGACGTGGACAACCTGGAAAACAACATCAAGACATGCATTTTCCAGCGGGGCACGAAGAACATACACAACCGCGCGCCGGACACCCGCTACTACCACGAGCCGCCGCCCACCGAGTAATTCCCGGCGATCCCCGGCAAGTCAAAAGCAAGACCCCGCATCCCCCGAGCGGGGTCTTCTCTTTGGGGCAGGCCGCGCCAGTCATAGGGGGCGCTTGGCAGGAATTCCGACCCGCCTGGGGTACCGGTCAGGCGTGGGGGCAGTTTTTTCGAAAGCCACTACCACTCGATTGTCGGTCAAACCCTCGAGGGCGATGGGATGCACGCCGCCGAGGCGGCCGCCTAGCTCGGACAGGGCAAAGTCCGACGCGCCCAGTTCTTCCTCCAGCCCGCCGTGCTTGTGCGCCACAGTGCGTCCGCCGACGCGGCAGAAGGGTAGCGTGTACTCCAGCAGGAGCGACATCCTGGCCACGCCGCGCACCAGCGCAAGATCAAAAGTCTCCCTGAGTTCCGGCATGCGGGCCAGGTTCTCGGCGCGGCCCTGGTGAACGGCGACGCCATCCAGTCCGAGGCGACCGGCGAGGTGCTCCAGGAAATCGGTCTTTTTGCCCACCGACTCGACCAGGTGCAACTCAATGTCCGGGAAAGCCAGCTTCAGCGGCAGGCCGGGAAACCCCGCTCCGCTGCCCACGTCGACCACGCGACTCACGCCCGGCAGGCTGCCCCGGTCGTTGCCGTCGTCGCTACGGAAGGGCAAGCACGCCGTCAGCGAGTCAAGGAAATGGCGGACCTGCGTCTCCTCATATCCGGTGATGGCGGTGAGGTTGGCCCGCTGGTTCCAGTCAGCCAACTCCCGGTGGTACAACTCGAACTGCTCCAGCTGCCCCTGGGACAGGCGGATACCCAGGGAGCTGGCGCCCTGCTCCAGTAGTTTCATAGGCGAGCGGGAAGTTCCCGGATGATAATCCGAGACTCATTCAAGATCATCTGGTTCCTGCCCGTTAAGGCGAGCGAACAACTCGTCTCGTAGCCCCCATACCAGCGGCGTTTCGTCAACCGAAAGCTTCATCCCCAATGGCGCAGTGACCGATTCCACCAGCAGGGCCATGCGAGGGGCGCTTACCACTATCTCTGAAGGCATCGCGGGGAGCGTTTCCAGCATCTTGACCAGCAACTCCTGCCGGTCGGCATCGGAGGGACCGGCTTTCATGAAAAGCTCCTGCAACAGGAACTCTGACTCAGTTTCAACGAGCAAAGCCAGGACCGGGAAATGGAGCCTGTCATCACTCTCGTCCCCGAGAGGAGCATGGAAATAAGTAATGGCCAATTCCCAAACAGTTTCTGAGGCAGGCTTCGACGACGCCAATTCACGCAGACGGTCGGTATCAGGGTAGTCAGGAACCGGCGGAGGCAAGGGAAACAACAGTGGCCCCCAACTGTCATTCCATCGCCCGTCGCCCCACGTTCTCGTCAGGAATAGTCGAAGGCTATCTCCATCGTCCAGCGAAAGTTCGGCATCGAGCGACACTTCGCCATTGGCCACCGCAGCGGTAACATCGATCATTCCACGCAATGCCCATGTCAGGAAGACCGCGCCCTCGCCGTCCAATTGCCAGGGCATATAGCCGGGCCTTACGTCCTGGAACAGGGGCCATCGGCCCCGGCCCCGATAGCGGAGGCCCAGGCTGCGGATGGTGTCCCGTTCTTCCTTGGTGAGGTCCTCCCGGTCCGCGAGCATTGCGGAAAGGGCATTGGTCATGTCCAGCGATTCGAAGGAACCCACCTCGATTGCCCCCGACATGATCCCCAGGTAGCCGGCCAGCCCCTCGTCGCCCCGGTAAACGGCCAGTCCGTACTCCAAACCGCCACTGCCCAAGACTACGCAGTAACCAGCCTCAGCCGTAGAAGGGTGCTGGATAACTACCATGTAAGTATCGTCAAACCATTGCCAGGGAGCTGCCTGACAGTATTCCCGGAAGGCCTCGTGCAAATCCAGCCATTGCTGTTCAGTCGGCTCGTTCATTCCCTGCATCCACCCAAATTTAGTCCGTGCCAACCAGAGTTGATTCAAGATTCTAGCATGGCGTTTGGCTGACAAAATCCAATGGGGCGGTGATTCAATTGACACCAAAATTGGCGGGCCGTAGAATTCCAGTGTTCGGAATTTAACACAGAGGATAGACTCGGAAGGCGAAAGATGGCGACAAAAGCTTACCTCTTGGTGGAGACATCCGTGGGAAAGACCCGCGAGGTGGCCACCACCCTCACCGGCCTGCCGGGAATCGCAACGGTTGACGTGGTCACCGGGCCTTACGACATCATTGCCATGATAAACGCCGATGACATTTCCGTCGTTGGCGAACTGGTCACCGGCCACATCCACACCGTAAACGGCGTAGTCCGCACCGTCACCTGCGTCGCTGTCGGCGGTTAACGCCGGCTCGGAATTTCCCTTACTCACCCTGCTTGAGACCGCCAGGGAGTGCCGTTTTGGACTTTACATTTACCCCCGAAGACGAGCAATTTCGCCAGGACTTGAGAACCTTTCTGGCTACCGAGCTGCCCGAGACCTGGGAAGGCGGCGGACGGTACCCGGAAGAGGATGACTGGGACCTGACCCGCGTCATCCGCCGCAAGATGGCCGACCGTGGCTGGCTCACCATGCACTGGCCCGAGGAGTACGGCGGCCAGGGGGCCTCCCCGGTCAAGTCGGCGATTTTCAATGAGGAAATCGCGTACCTTCGCGCCCCGGGCCGCGACATTTTCGGCGTCCGTATGCTGGGCCCCACGCTGATGATCCACGGTTCGGAGGAGCAGAAGCGCACGCACCTGCCCCCCGTTGCCCGTGGCGAGGTGCAGTGGTGCCAGGGCTACAGCGAGCCCGAGTCGGGCTCGGACCTGGCCTCCCTCAGCACCCGCGCCATCCGGGACGGCGACGACCTGGTAATCAATGGCGGCAAGATCTGGACGACACTGGCCCACCGCGCCGACCACATCATGCTGCTCACCCGCACCGACCCGGACGCGCCGAAACACCGGGGCATCAGCTTCGTGCTGGTGGACATGAAGTCCCCGGGCGTAACCGTGCGGCCCATCATCAACATGGCCGGCGGCCACGAGTTCAACCAGGTGCTGTTCGACAATGTCCGGGTTCCTCGCGCCAACGTGGTCGGCGAGGAGGACCGGGGCTGGTACGTGGCGGTAACGCTCCTTGATTTCGAGCGCTCCGGCATCGACTACTCCGCGAATGCCCGGCGCCTGCTGGACGACGTGCGCGAGTACGCCACCGAAACCAGGCGAAACGGGCGGACGATTATGGAAGAGCCGTGGGTGCGCAGCCTGATGGCCGACCGCTACATCGAGTGCGAGGTGGCGCGCCTCATAGCGTACAACGTGGCCTACATGCAGGGCGAGGGGCTGGTCCCCACCCGCGAGGCATCGATGAGCAAGGTGTTTGGCAGCGAGACGGTCCGCCGGGTGACCGAGGCGGCCATGGATGTCCTCGGTCTCTATGGCACCCTGGGCCGCGAGGAGAAATGGGCCCCGCTGATGGGCCGCGTTCAGGAGCACTGGATGCTCAGCTTCTCCGGCACCATCGCGGCAGGCACCTCCGAGGTGCAGCGCAACATCATCGCCAGCAGGGGACTGGGTCTGCCGCGCGGTTAGGCCATAAGGCAGTCCACGAAGGCAGAAAGCTCACAGGGGCGCACCGTCGTGCGCCCCTGTTGCGTGGTTGGGGAGGAAATCCAACCATCTCAGGCGGCATGGCCAGGCGAGCTAGGCCGCTGCCAGGGCCAGCTCACCGGCGGGCGAGTCCTGCATCGTTGCTTCACGGCAGCGCTGCAGGATTCGGAAGACCGTGCGATTGGTGACGCCGAATCGCTCTGCCGTGTCCTCGATGCTCAACGCTTCCTTCTGCATCGTGTGCACGATCCGGAAGTCCCGGGCCAGGCGCCGGTTGCGCTGGTACCAGGCCGGGTCATCATACCTGCACTTGGGCAGAGGGCAATCGAGGCACGAATCCGATGCTTCGCATCCGGTATCCACGTAGTGATAGAATTCCGAGGCGTCATCCGTCGCGCAAATGCCGGTTCCGGAATTCACTGCGTCCGGGCGGGCGGCGAACAAGGTAGTCATACCTAACCCCCAAACAGGCGTTCTAATCTTTGACGCTAATTTAGAACATGCGTGCAGGGCGTGTCAACGGATTTTCCACCGATTTTGAAAGAAATGTTCTGATTTCCCAATTGCCGTCATAACGATGACCACGGAGGGCTGATGATCGAATACGAGACCATGACCTACGAGCGCAAGGGCCGCATTGCATACATCATGTTCAACCGGCCACACGTGCTGAACGCCGCCAACCACCAGTTCGAGGAGGACCTGCGGGAGGCGCTACTGGAATTCGACACCGACGACGAAGCATGGGTGGGCATCATCCACGGCGCGGGGCGGGCATTCTGCGCCGGCGCAGACATCAAGCAGCGATTTGTGGAACTGACGCCCCAGGAACGCGCCCGCCGCGACCAGGGACCGAATCCGGAGGGCTACCTGGGTCGCACCGCCAACTGGAAACCGATGATCGCCGCAGTTCACGGCTACGCCCTGGGCACGGGAATCGTCATTGCCTCGGAATGCGACATGATCGTAGCGTCTGAGGAGGCCAAGTTCGGCATCACGGAAACCAGGCGGGGCCTGGCCGGGGGCAGGATCTGGGCCAAGGTCAACGCTTTCATGCCCTCAAAGATCGCCAGCGAAATGGTGATCACCGGCGAGCCCGTGGAGGCTGCTGAACTTTACCGCCTCGGCCTGATCAACCGTCTGGTACCCACCGGGTTCCACCTTTCGGCTGCCGAATCCCTGGCGGAGAAGGTCCTGAAGGCGCCGCCCCTCTCCGCCCGTGTGGGAGTGAAAGTCACCCGCCGCCAGTGGGTGCAGACCGGCGCAGAGGCGGACATGCAGACCCTGCCCCTCAGGCTCCACCTGTCAGAGGATTTCAAGGAGGCCAGCCGCTCTTTCGTGGAGAAACGCCCTCCCGAATACAAGGCGCAGTAATTCAGGAAACGCAAAAATCCCTCTCCCAACGAGGAGACCTGGGAAAAAATAAAATCCCCTCCCCCAGCGGGGGAGGGTCAGGGTGGGGGAGAATCTCGCGAGTCAGGACGGCCGCGGCCTATCCCTCCGCTTCCACCTGCTGCATACCGTAAGGGGACTTGCCGATCACCATGCCGTTGTCCAGCACGACAACGGCCTTGAGATTCCGGAAGAACAGGAACGACCGAAGATCAATCTGCATGTTCACGACGTGACGGGACAGCTCCGGCAAGGTCAGGACCTCAACGCCGTTGATCTGCGATCCCTCGTATTCGGCCAGGTTCCTGCGGTGCACCCTGGTATCGACCGATACCTCGACAGCGCAGCCCGCTCAAGACGAGTGCTGTAGCAGGTCAACCGCAATCCGGCCGCCCTTGCTTTGTATATGTTCCGCCGCCGCTTGGCTCAGAGCAATTTCCATCACGTTACTCCTACGCGTTCCTGCAAGCCGATAATTCGCTGATTAACGAGAACTCCACAACTCGAAGAATTGCTCGCCTGTCAGCGGACAGTTAACCAAATCATCGAGTTCTCCTCTGTTCAACCTCAGCCTGCGAGCCGTATCTGCGACGATGAATTCGGGCAACTGGCCACGACTGGAATGGGAAAACTTGGCTGCCCTGAAATCTCGCCCGTCTATGGTAGCCCAGTAAAACACGTGATGGGAACGCCGGTCCTCAACCGCCTCCAACTTGCGCCGCAATGCCCTTTGCAAGTCTCTAACGTCCAAGGGGGCTTTCGGCCGAATCCTGGAGCAGACGCCTGAGAATAGTCAGGTCTTTACTGGCTGGCGTGGCTAGTTTGTCCGCACGGGACTCAAGGGATTGGTAGTAATCGCTCAATGAGGTAAGAAGGTCAATTACAGCGGACTCCAAGGAGTCACCCACGCCGTATTCCTGAAGGTCCAGGCAAGTAACAGCCACAACCTCCTCTTGTGAGCCGTTGACCTGCACGTTCAGGTCGGCAACTAGCTTCCAACGATCATCCCAAGAATGACCGGCAGGAATGAAATACAACCCCTTGCTCGACGTAGAGTCGTCGGTTGACTCCGTTCCCGAACAGGGGGAAGGAAATAAGCAGGCTGGCAATTCATGAGTCCTCTGACTACTCACCTTCCCTCCCTGTGGCCCGGCTAAGCCGGAAAATTAACTCGCCATCAGCAGTGCGTTGACCGCCCCCACGCTGGCCGGATGCACCGGCCGGCGGCTCTGCAGCCGCAGGGCCGTTTCCCGGCACAGGAACTCCAGCACCGCCTGGCTCAGGCTCTCGTTGGCAATGTGTTGTAACTCCCGCTGGTAGGGGTAGGACTTTATCTTGCGGGGTTCCAGCTTGTCGGCGATGAACACCAGCAGGCCCAGCGGAGTCAGGTCCTGGTGGCCCGTGGTGTGCCAGCGGACAGCCGCCAGGATCTCCTCGTCGTCAAGACCGTCCTCGTGCCGCAGTAACTCAGCTCCCACCGGGCCATGCAAGGTGACGGGCGCCCGCCGCTCGATGTCCAGTGTGGACATGCCGAACCGGTCAGCGAGCCGGAGGATCTCGCCTTTCTTCGCGGCCCGGGCTACGTCGTGCCCCAGTATCGCCAGCTCGGCGCGCTCCTCGTCGATGCCGTGGCGAGAGGCAAGGTCCAGGCCCACGTCTCGCACCCGGAATATGTGCGCCCGCAACTTGTCCGGCAACGATTCGAACCGTTCTCTGAACTTGTCGTTGACGAACTGATGCCGGGGACTCGCCGTCATCCCATATCGCCCAGCTGGCGGCCGCCCAGCAAGTGGACGTGCGGGTGAGCGATGGTCTGTTGCGCATCAGGGCCCTGGTTCAACACCAACCGGTAGCCGCTGAGGGTAACGTTCTCGCGGCGGGCCATCTCCTCGGCGACAACGAACAGGTGGCCCATGATCGGCACCTGGCCGGGCCCGACGTAGGCCAGCGACGCAATGTGCATATTGGGAATGATCAGCAGGTGCGTAGGAGCCTTGGGACTGATGTCCTTGACCACAAAGCAGCGGTCGTCCCGGTAGGTCACGTCCGGGTTGGCCGAATCGCGGGCGATGGAGCAGAAAACACACTGGCTGGCGGTTGTCATTCGTTTCTTTCGCTTCCAATCAGTTTTGCAGAGTGTATCACAGCGGTTCCGACTGTCCCGTAAGGCGCTCCAGACGGCGTCTCCGGGCACGAGTGTCAACGACAAATGAATCGGGAATCTGAGGACCGACGTGTTCGAGTTCCGCCAAGTATTGCCTTATTCTGCCGACGGAATATTCTACTGCTCCTTCCGGCTCCCAGTTTTCGTAGAAATTCTGGTGCATTGATCTTGCGACTGCGAACATGTCATGTAGGTCGGTACGGCCCGTCTCGTCCACAATTTGGCTGGAAATGTCATTAAGCAGCGAATGCGATTGGTGACGCCAGCCTCGCTGTTCTGCGATGTACTTAAGGGCGCAGGCTGCTGCACCCCACGACTTCTCCGACGCCTGGACCAGATCGCCCTGCCGAAGATAGTTCTCTGCCCGCTCCATGTAGTCGCGGCTCATTGAGGAGCACTTGTTCTCGGAGGTAGTCATGATCGAATCGCCTTGGCTGCTGGCAGATTCATTGCTTCCTCCCAGTTAGAGCCGTGTATCACAGCGGTTCCGACTGTCCCGTAAGGCGCTCCAGACGCCGACGCTGCGCGCGTGTCTCGACAACGAACGAGTCCGGGATCTCGGGACTGACGGCTTCCAGTTCGGCCAGGTATTCCTTAATCCTGCCGAGAGCGTATGCCACCCCCTCTTCCGGTTCCCAGTTTTCGTAGAAATTCTGGTGCATGGACTTGGCAGACTGGAACATATCCCGCAAATCAGGACGGCCCAACTCGTCAATCACCTGATTGGAAATATCGAAAAGCAAGGAATGGGACTGGTGGCGCCAGCCCCGCTCCTCGGCGATGGACTTGAGAGCGCAGGCTGCGGCACCCCAGGATTTCTCCGAAGCCTGTTTCAGGTCGCCCTTACTCAGATAGTCCTCGGCTCGGGCCATATATTCCTGGCTCATTTCGGTGTACCTGTTGTCGGGGACGGTCATTGTCCTATCCCTTTTCGATGCTGGCCATCGCCACTTCCTTGTGGTAGTTGGCGTCGCCGTAGCCCAACTCCTGCACCTTGGCCCGGCGGGTGTACAGTTGCAGGTCGTGCTCCTTGGTGAACCCGATGGCGCCGTGGCACTGGTGGGCCGTGGCGCAGACCCGGCGGTAGGCCTGGCTGATCCACGCCTTGGCGATGGAGATTTCCCGCTGGGCCGGCAGGCCCTCGGCCAGCATCCAAGCCGCCTGGAAGGCCACGCCTCGGCAGCCTTCGACGTCGGTGGCCATCTGAGCGCAGTGGTGCTGCACCGCCTGGAAGCTGCCCACCGGCCGTCCGAACTGGGTGCGCTGCTTGACGTATTCCACGGTCATGTCCAGCACCGCCGAGGCCCCGCCCAGCATCAGGATGCACTGGCCGGCAATGGCTCGCTGCAGGGCGCGTTCCACGATGGGCCAACCGCCGTTGACTTCTCCGAGAACGGCGCTGGCGGGAAGGCGGACGTTGTTGAGCGAGACCTCGAACTGCTGCTCGTTGCCGATGATGTACATCGGGGCCACTTCCAGGCCCTCCATCCTGGCAGGAACGAGAAACAGTGTAATCCCGTCCTCCGGGTCGCCGTCGGACCCGGTTCGCGCCGCGACAATGATCACGTCGGCAACGTGGGCGTCGGGAACGAACAGTTTGGCGCCATTGAGCGCAAAACCGTTGCCGTCGGCGGTGGCGGTGGCCTCCACTCCCCAGGCATCGTATGTGGCGCTGGCTTCGGTGACCGCTAGGGTCAGGATGCCGCTGCCGTCGCAGACACGGCTGAGCAGGTCGTCCTTTTGCGCGTCGCTGCCGGCGTCCAGGATGGTCAGGCCGCCCAGCACCACCGACGAGAAATACGGACTGGGAACCAGGGCGCGGCCCATCTCTTCCAGCAGCACCGCAAGGTCCAGGAAATCCCCGCCGGTGCCCCCGTACTCCTCGGGGAAAGGCACGCCCGCCCAGCCGAGTCCGGTCATCTGCCGCCACAACTCGTCGGGGTAGCCGCGCTCATCCTCCTCCATTTCCCGCACCAGCGTAGTGGGGCACTCTCGCGACAGGAACTCCTGCGCGCTGGACTTCAGCATCTGCTGGATTTCGGTAAGACCCATGTCCATGGCTTGTTACTCCGGCTTCAATCGTTCAATCGCGTTTGACGCCCCGGAGATGATGCTGCCGGGGCGCCGCTAGTATAGTTGATGGTTTATAGAGGCTCAAGAAATCACAATCACCGCCACACATGTCAGGGCGAAACACTCCGACTGCCATTGCCGAACCTGCCCAGCGGGAGAACGGGAGTAAGCCTCTCGTTTACCGAGTCGGTAGCCAGGTGCGCCGCTTCCAGTGTCGTGGCTCCGAGCAGTGGACTACTCCCTGGCGCAGAGAAAATGACGGGCGCAATCACCTCTATCCCTTCCAGCACAAAGGTTGCGTAGCCAAAAGGCATGTTGACTACCCTGTCATCGGCGAATGCAAATGCGCGAGTTTCTGTTGACTGGACGTTGACACCTTCCAGCACATCCTCAGGTATGAAGCTATGGACTGATCCCGTGTCAGCCAGCGCCTCGACTTCGGCAAAAGCGGTCTTTGCCAAGTCTCCTACCCTTAACCGAACACTGAAAGTTCCCATCTCCTACACCTCCGCGACGATCTCCACCGGGGTGTTGCGGGCCACGATGATTTCCATCACCTCGTCGCTGTCGTTGACTGGCTGGTGTACGGCCTCGGCGGGTACGTAGATGAAGTCGCCGGGGGCAATGGGCAGCGGGTCGTCCAGCTTGTCGCCCACGATGAACCGCCCGTGGCCCTTGACCACGTAGATCGCCGATTCACAGTTGACATGGTAGTGCGGGCTGGAGGCACAGTGCGGCGGAATGGTGGCGATGGCCAAGTGGATGCCGGTGGAGCCGGTCAGGGCCTCGGACACCCCTGCCAGCCGTGTCATGGCCCCGGACTGAATTTCGACCTCGAGGCCATCGGGGTGGATTACTTTGCATTCCGCCATTTTGGTCTCCTCACTGTGTTCATCGATCTTGTGCATTCGCCACAACGCTGTTGCTCGACATTTCACCCCCACCCTGGCCCTCCCCCTGAGGGGGAGGGGGCTTGGGAGGACGCCCTCACCTTAACCCTCTCCCATAGGGAGAGGGAATTAGCCGCTAGATGCTGCGCACGAAAGCGCTCAGCCGTTCGATGGCCTTGCTGATGTTTTCCTGGGAGTTGGCGTAGGACAGGCGCACGTACCCGTCGCCGTACTCGCCGAACGCCGAGCCGGACAGCAGGGCTACACCGGCCTCCTGCATGGCCCGGTCCTCGAACTCGCGGCTGGACAATCCCGTGTCTTCGATGCTGGGGAAGGCGTAGAACGCCCCCTCCGGCTCGGGGCAGCGGACTCCGGGGATGCTGCGCAGGCCGTCTGTGATTAGGCGGCGCCGGGCGGCGAACTCGGCGGTCATGGCTTCGACTTGGTCCTTGGGTCCCTCCAGGGCCGCAATGCCCGCCTTCTGCGTAAAGGTGGCGGCACAGGACACGCTGTTGACCGCCAGCCGCACCACGTGAGGCACCAGTTCCGGCGGCAGGATGCCGTAGCCCAGCCGCCAGCCGGTCATGGCGTAGCTCTTGGAGAAGCCGTCGAGGATGATGGTGCGCTCCTCCATCCCCGGTATCGACGCGATGCTGAAATGCTCGCCGGTGTAGAGGATGTCCTTATAGATCTCGTCGGCCATAACGTACAGGTTGGGGTGCTGCATCACGATGCCGGCGATGGTGCGCAGTTCGTCCTCAGACAGGGCGGAACCGCAAGGGTTCTCGGGCGTGTTGAGGATGATCAGCCGGGTCTTGTCGGTTATCTGGGACTCCAGCTGGTCCAGGTCGGGGTGGTAGCTCTTGGACTCCAGTAGCTGCATCGGGACCGGGGTGCAGCCCGTGAACTTGATCATGGACTCGTATATGGGGAACCCCGGATTGGGGTAGATAACCTCTACGCCCGGCTCTCCCAGGGCCAGCAGAACGTAGAACATGATCGGCTTGGCTCCGGGAGTTACCACCACGTTGTCCGGCTCCGTGTTGGTGCCTCGCACCTCCCGGCTGTTGCGGGCAATGGCCTCGCGCAATTCGGGCAGCCCGGCGGTGGGGCCGTAGTGGGTGAACCCGTCGCTGATCGCCGCCATTCCTGCCTCGATGATGTGGCGCGGCGTGTCAAAGTCGGGTTCGCCAATTTCCAGGTGGATGATCTCCCGGCCCTGGGCCTCGAGGGCGCGGGCCTTGGCCAGCACCTCGAAAGCGCTCTCGGTTCCCAGGTCGTTCATTCGGGCGGCGACGGTCATTGTTCCTCCGGTTAAATCGTCATTCCCGGAAAGTCGGGAATCCTAAAATCTGGTAGTCCAGTTCGGAACTGTCTCAAAATCTGTGGTTGATTTCTCAGCGGCTCTTATGCGCCACCTTTTCGCCCCCACCCTAACCCTCCCCCTCGAGGGGGAGGGGACATGGGAGACAGTTACCTAGTCCGGCTGGGCCTGGTTCTGGGTGCGGACGGGCAGGCCGTAGATTCCTATGAACCCTGCGGCAGCGGCGTGGTCGTACTGGTCCTGCCGGTCGTAGGTGGCCAGCCCGTAGTTGTACAGGGCCCGCGGAGCCTGCCGCCCCACCACGGTGCAGCTGCCTTTGTGCAGCCGCAACCGGATGTCGCCGGTAACGTGCCGCTGCGTGCTCTGCACGTAGGCGTCGAGGTCGGCGCGGTGGGCGGTGTACCACAGCCCGTTGTAGATCACATCGGAGTATTCCTGGGCGATGCGGGCCTTGGTGCGGGCCTGCTCCTTGCTTAGCGTCATGGTTTCCAGCGCCTTGTGGGCGGCGTGCAGGACTATCGCGGCAGGGCACTCGTATATCTCGCGCGACTTGATGCCCACCAGCCGGTTCTCGACGTGATCGACGCGGCCAACCCCGTGCTCGCCGCCGACGGTATTCAGGTGTCCCACCAGATCGACGCCCCCCATTGCCTCACCGTTGATGGCA
The DNA here is from genome assembly GCA_965203005.1 of Dehalococcoidia bacterium. Classification (GTDB taxonomy): domain Bacteria; phylum Chloroflexota; class Dehalococcoidia; order Lucifugimonadales; family UBA3495; genus VXOI01. Next base: position 4,133,532 of record CBDBBS010000002.1, on the reverse strand, counting down.
ACGGGACGGCCCTGCTCGAAGCTGATCTCCAGGTACATCGGCTCGTCGGGGGTCTCGGTCGCCGGCCTGGTCCACAGGTAGGCGTCCTCGGGCGGCTCCAGCCAGGGGTCCTCCAGCTCGCCCGCCTCGATGCTGCGGCCCCACAGGTTCTCGTCGGTGGAGAACCGGCTGGCCCGGGTGTTGATGGGCAAGTTGCGCGCCAGGCCGTACTCGATCTCGTCGTCGCGGCTCATGCCCCAGTCGCGTATAGGCGCGATGACCTGCAGGTTTGGGTCGAGGGCCATCACTCCCACCTCAAGGCGCACCTGGTCGTTGCCCTTGCCAGTGCAGCCGTGGGCCACGGCGTAGGCTCCGTGCTCCCGCGCCGCCTCCACCATGTACCGGGCGATGAGCGGGCGGCCCAGCGCGGTGGCCAGCGGGTACTGCTCCTCATACACCGTTCCGGCCTGCAGGCTGGGGAACAGGAACTCCTCCACCAGCGTCTGCCGCCCGTCCACTACAACGGCCTCAACGGCGCCGATGGACAGCGCCCGCTGTCGCACGGTCTCCAAGTCGACCATACCCAGGTCGGCGGTGAGGGTTACGATGTCTGCGCCGTACTTTTCTCTGAGCCACGGCACCGCCACCGTGGTATCCAGTCCGCCGCTGTAGGCGAGCACAATTCTGTCGTTTGGCATGTGGTTCAATGCTCCGATGAGTATGGTTAAAGCGCTGCGAGAAAGTCTGGGACTGTCACGCCAGCTTGGTTGAGTATCCTGCGTAGGAGCCTCCGCCCTATGTCTCGTGAACCATGAAACGGGACAGTCGCCCACCTTCCGTCCGGGTGCTTCAGGATAATATGACTATCGCTTTGGTGGTCAAACTCGAAACCCAAATTGTATAGGGCCCCGAGGACCTCCCTGGCCTTGAGTGTTGGCATACGGCCCATAGATTTCTAGACCGTAATCCGCTGTACGCCCACAAAACGGTCTGACACATCCGGTCGGTTTTCCCATTCCTCTAATACCAGGCAAATGACTTCCTTCATGTTTGACATGAGTTCATCAAGTGTCAATCCATGACTATAGCATCCCTTTAACTGAGGGACTTCTCCCATATAAGAACCGTCTTCTTCCTGTTCTACGACGACATAGAAATCTCGAACTTTCATCGCTCATCTACCTCAACTTCCAACTTGTACACGCCAACAAATCCTGAGTCCATGTCCAAGTCGTCATCTAATCGCGCAAGTTCGATTGCGTTCTTGATGTTGATCATCAGTTCATCGAGATTTCGCCCACGTGCAGTACAGTCCCTCAACTGAGGGACCGTACCAACGAATCCACAGTCATCATCCTTTTCGATCAGGACGTGATACTCTCTCTTTGCCATCGCATTTCCCATCGGCCCCCAAGCTAGCGAAAAGACTCCGGCCCATCTCGAATGAAGGCAGGGGCGCGCGGTTGCGCGCCCCCACTAATAGACTCCCCCGGAAAACGCGGTCCCGCTAGATGTTGGACAGCGCGGTGCTGAGGCGCTCGGCGGCCTCGTCCACTTCCTCCCGCGTCACGGTCAGCGGGGGCATGAAGCGGACGGTGTTGGGCCTCGGTCCGTTCAGGAGCAGCCCCGCCTCGTTGCAGTTGGTCAGCACCTGCCCGGAGATGGCGTCGTCGAAGTCCATGGCCGCCAGCAGGCCCTTCCCCCGCACCTCGGTCACGAAGGAGAAGCGGTCCTTGACCTCGTTCAGCCGTCCCAGCAGATACGGCTCCATGTCCTTGACGTGGCCGGGGATGTCGTTATCGATCAGGAACTTGGTGCCCGCGTACCCGGCGGCGGTGGTCAGGGCGTTGCCGCCGAATGTCGAGCCGTGGTCGCCCGGCACCAGGGCCTGGCAGTGGGCCTTGGACAGGAATGCGCCGATGGGCACCCCATAGCCCAACCCCTTGGCCAGGGTCATCACGTCGGGCTCCGCGCCGTATTCCTCGTAGCCGAACAGGCTGCCCAGCCGGCCCATGCCGGTCTGCACCTCGTCCAGGATCAGCAGGATGCCCTGGCTGTCGCACCACTGGCGCAGCCGCTGCAGGTAGTCGTCGTCTGGGATGATCACTCCCGCCTCGCCCTGCACCGGCTCCACCATCACGGCGGCGGTGCGGTCTGAGGTGGCGTTCATCACGCCCTCGACATCGTTGTAATCGACGTGAACGAAGCCCGGCAGCAGGGGCGCGAAGTTCTCCTGGTAGTGGGGCTGCCCGGTGGCGGCCACGGTGGCCTGAGTGCGACCGTGGAAGGAGTTGAAGGCGGTGATGATCTCATAGGCGCCGTCGCGCTGGGTCTTGCCGTAGCGCCGGGCCAGCTTCATGGCGCCCTCGACGGCCTCTGCGCCGCTGTTGCCGAAGAACACCAGGTCGAGGCAGCTGTTCTCGATGAGCATCTCGGCCAGCTGCAACTGGGGCACGGTATAGAACTGGTTGGAGGTCTGGATCAGGGTGCCGGCCTGCTCGGCGATGGCCTGGGTGATGGCCGGGTGGCTGTGGCCCAGCTGGTTGACGGCCCAGCCGGCTACGAAGTCCAGGTACTGCTTGCCGTCGGCGTCCCAGACCTCGGTGCCATCGCCCCGGACGATGACCACCGGCTGGCGGCGCACGGTCTGGGCGTAATACTTCTTCTCGATATCGATCCAGTCGCTGCTGTTGCTCATGGCGAGTCCTCTACTCCCGAATGTCCGTCTGCGAAATTCCACTCAAAGTGTGCCCCCAGATTATCGCACACCCGCCGCAATCTTTCACACGGCGGGGTGGAAGGGAGGCGGAACCGGAAGCTCGCTTTCTCCAACTTTGGCGGGGGAGCGGGTCAGGTTAAGGGAGAGCCAGCCGACGCACCACTCCAAATCGGAAGGGGCAAACTCGCTTGACAGGCACCTAGGGGGCCAAAGGGCGCGACACAAGACAAGCTGGATGGAAAGCTGCCGGAGGATTGCGCTCCCGGATCAACCCTTTCTTTGAGGCGGAGATAGCCTCTCAAGCTTGAGGGAGCTGCTTTACGGTCGCCGCGCGGTGGCAGTGATCGTGGTGCCGGTGGCGCGGCCCTGCAGGCAGTCGAGCAGCGCGCCGGGCTGGCGGCCGTCGATGATGTCGGCGACGGCCCCACCTTCCAACCCGCGCAGGCAGGCCTGCAGCTTGGGGATCATGCCGCCTCCCGCCACGCCCGAGTTCAGCAGTATGTTCGCCCTGCGCCGGTCCAGGCGAGGGATCACGCGCCCGCCGCTGTCCATGACCCCGGCCACGTCGGTCAGAAACACCAGCCGGTCGGCTTGCAGCTCGCGGGCGAGTTCCCCGGCCACGGTGTCGCCGTTGATGTTCAGCGGCTTGCCGGCGTTCTCCGAGCCGTCGAAGTGGTGCACACCCAGCGGCGCGATCATGGGAATGAACCCCGAGTCCAGCGCGGCATGTATGGGGGCGGCATTCACCTTCTGAATCTCGCCGACGTAGCCCAGTTCGGGGTTGGCGATGCCACAGGCCAGCATGCAGTTGTCGACGCCGCTCAGCCCGATACACTGGCCGCCCAGTTGCTCCAGCAGCGACACTAGCTCCTTGTTGATCAGGCCGCCCAGCACAGCCACCACGATCTCCAGGCTCTCGGCGTCGGTCACCCGCAGGCCGCCGACAAACTGTGGCGGGATGCCCTGGCGCTGCATCCAGCGGGAGATGACGTTGCCCCCACCGTGCACCACGACGACTTCCTCGCCCTCCTGTTGCAGCTTGACCAAGTCCAGGAGCGTGGTGTCGTGGCTGCCCAGGGTGCTGCCGCCGATTTTAACTACGACGGACAGGGTAGGACTCCAGTCATTAGAGTTTCAGGCGAGGAGAACATTGAAAGGCAAAAGGCTATTAGGGGTACTTCAGGAGTTCTCCCCGGTTGCGGGGCGCGGCTGGTTCAGCAAACTGCGGATTTCGGTCAACCCTGCTTCCACCTTTACCAGAGACTGTCGCAAATCCGCTTGACCTGCCTCCAGCTTGGCCTGGCCCGCCTCCAGCTTGGCTTGACCTGCCTCCAGCTTGGCCTGGCCTGCTTCCAGATTCGCTTGACCTGCCTCGAGTTTCGACAAGCGTTCGTTCATATTTAGCAGCGTGTTGATTGCCCATATCAACAAAGCGACCCCACCAAGTATCAGCGCGCTCAACACGGCCCCTGCTGCGGGCACCCAAACTGTCGGCTCCATCGGTAAAATCCTAATTCCCGTCCGAGTACTGCCTTTCCATTTTATTGATACCAACGCCACGGGTCTAGGTGGTGTAGGCGCTGTTGATGACGACGTATTCCTCGGTCAGGTCGCAGCCCCACGCGGTGGCGTCCTCGTCGCCCAGGTTCAGGGCGATGCGGAAAGTGACCTCCTCGCCGCGCATCAGCGCCACCACGGCGTCCCGGTGGAAGGGCACGGGTTTGCCCGCCTCCATGATGCACACGCCGTTTATGAAGAGGTCGAGCTTCTCCTCCACCGCCTCGGCCTGGCTGCGTCCCAGGGCGGCCAGCAGGCGCCCCCAGTTGGGGTCGACGCCGTACACCGCCGACTTGACCAGCAGAGACGAGCAGATGGTCCGGGCCGCCACGCGGGCGTCCTCGCTGGTGCGGGCGCCGGTCACTTCCACCACCAGCAGGTGGGTTGCTCCCTCGCCATCGCGGGCCAGCTTGCGCGTTAACTGTATGCAGCACTCCAGCAGCCCGGCCTTGAACGCCTCGGCCTCCGGTGTCCCTGCGGTGATGGTTGCGTTGCCAGCGGCGCCGTTGGCCAGCACTACCAGGGAGTCGTTGGTGCTGCTGTCGCCATCAACGGTGAGCATGTTAAGAGAGTAGTCGGCTACCTCGGGCAGAATCGTGCGCAGGAGACCCTGGTCAATGGCCGCATCAGTGGCCACGAAACACAGCATGGTGGCCATGTTAGGATGAATCATCCCCGACCCCTTGGCCACGCCGCCGATGTGTACCTCGGTACCGCCAATGTCTACGGTCACCGCCACTTCTTTCGGGTGGGTGTCGGTGGTCATCATGGCCCGGGCCAGGGGGTTACCGGCATCTTCCGAGAGATCAATCTGCTCGACGCCGGACTTGATGAGGCTCATCGGCAGCTCCACGCCGATGATGCCGGTGCTGAAGACCAGCACTTCCTCAGGGTTCACGCCCAAGGCGCCGGAGGCGATGACAGCCATTTGCTTAGCGTCGATGTAGCCCTGCTCGCCCACGCCGGCGTTGGCGATGCCTGAGTTGACCACCAGCCCGCGGATGGCCTGCCCGCCCGACAGTGTCTCGCGGTTGACCGTGACCGAGGGTGATACGATGCTGCTACGGGTGAACACACCCGCTGCGGCGCAGGGCGCGTCGGACAGCAGCATGCCGACGTCCATCTTGTCGTCGGAGTAGGTCTTGATGCCGGCATAGGTGCCGCCGGCCTTGAACCCCCGGGCAGTGGTGATGGTGCCGCCGTCAACGTGGCTGATCGCGCCGGGCATGAGCAACCGTCCTCGTACTCGGAATCGTTTCGGAATGAGTCTCAGAAATCCGACGGCAGTATACCACAAGGCGACCGGATTCCTAAGCCTGGGTGCTCTTTGCGGAGCGGCCAACTAATCTCCTATACTTCAACCAACAATCTCTTTCGGTGGCATTCAAAGCGATCGAAGTACCCTCCAAGCCTCAATCATCGATGGTGACATTATGGCCAAAGTGACTCCCTTTCGTGGGTGGCGGTACAACCCGGCGGTGGTCGACGACATGGCCGCCGTGCTGTGCCCGCCCTACGACCTCATCACCCCCCAGGTCCAGCAGGCCCTCATGGACCGGCACCCGCTGAACGTCATCCACCTGGAGGCCGGCGAGGGGCTGGACTGGTCGGCCGATCCCGCAGGCCGCTACGCCGAGACCTCGGCGCGATTCGAGCAATGGCTGAACGACGGCGTGCTGCAGCAGGAGGACGCCCCGTCCTATTACCTTCTGCGCCACGGGTTCGAACTGAACGGTAGCGAGCGCTCCCGGCTGGGGCTGATCTGCTGTGTGGGCATTGAGGACTACGACACCCGGCAGGTGCTGCCCCACGAATTCACCGAGGCCCCGGCCATCCGCGACCGTGTGACGCTCATGGAGTCGGTCTCGGCCAACATCAGCCCGATAATGTCCCTCTACCGCGACGCCGCCAACGAGCTCGGGCCGGTGTTTGATCGCATCGTGTCAACGCGGCCGGAGGTCGACGCCCACGACGAGTACGGTTCGGCGACGACCATGTGGCGAATCTCGGACCCTGCCGATGTGGCTGCCATCTCGCAGTTTTTCGACAGCCGACCCGTGTTCCTGGCTGACGGCCATCACCGCTACGAGGCCTCGCAACATTACCAGCAGGCTCGCCACGCCGAGGGGAAAGACAGCGCATCGCGCGCCCACAACTACGTGATGATGACGCTCATCTCTTACGACGACCCAGGACTGGTGGTGCTTCCGTACCACCGCAACCTGAGCGGTCTGGACTCGGAGCGGCTGGAGCGGGTAAAGGCGCGGCTGTACCAGTTGTTCGAGCCGGAGCCGGTGGAAGGTCTGTCGCCCGGCCAACTGGTGGCTCTGGTGGAGGAGCGCGGTCGCAACGCGCGGGTGATGGCGGCCGTGACCCCGGACGGCGCGCAACTGCTGACCGTGCGTGAGTCGGCCGTGGGCGGCGACTGGGGTCTGCTGGCGGTCTCTGAGGCCTGGGTCTTGGAGGAGCAAGTGCTGCGCCCGGAGCTGGGCGACGCCACCCTGCGGCACCTGGGGTTCCTGCACGACCACGGCGAGGCGGCAGCGGGCGTGGCGAATGGCGCGCTTCAGATGGCGTTCTTTATGAAGCCCTTCCCCATGGACGCCTTCGAGGAGATCGTGGGACAGGGACAACGGCTGCCCCGCAAATCAACCTTCTTCTACCCCAAGCTGCCCACTGGCCTGGTCATCAACCGCATCGACGGAGAGATTTAGGAACGCGTGTGCCAAATTCCCTCTCCCTCTGGGAGAGGGTTAGAGTGAGGGCGTACCCCAGTTGCTTTCTCAGCCCTTGATGGCTAGGATTTCACCCCCACCCTAACCCTCCCCCGGCAAGGGGGAGGGGACTCTTTGAGATAGTCACCCAGTTGTCATCCTCAGTCATTGGCATATAGCGACCCTAGCCCTGCGTACGCTCCTCGTAGCTGGCGGTGATGGCCTGACCGGCGCGAGCGCCCTGGACGGCGACGAATTCCTCCAGCTGACGTATCTCCGCCATCGTTTCCTCGCCGGTGGCCCCGCTGCGTTTCAGCGCAGACAGCTTGGTCTTGGCCTCGTCGACCTGCTTGAGCACCACCAGGGCTTCCAGTTCCTGTGTGGCTGAGGCCTTGATCTGCAGCAGGCGGCGGCGCACCGCCTCCGCATTGGCCAGCCGCTCCTCGATCTCTCCCATGGCCGCCAGGGACGCATCCAGGCTGGCCTGCCCGTACATTGCCTGGCGGGGCACACGTCGCAGTTGCTGCTTGAACTGCGATATCTGCGCGTCCAACTGTTCTTCCTTGTTCTGCATCTCGGCCAAGCCAATCCGCAGGTTGGCCATGGCCTTTTCCAACTGTGAGACCGACACTGCTCGACTCCGTATTTCCCTCGTTCGGCGTCGTAGGGGCGTATATTACCCCATAGGATACGGGCTATACAAAAGGGGCGCACAGGTGTGCGCCCCCCGAATTACCGGCAATTGACGAGGTCAGTTGGCGCTGAAACCCACCTGGGGCAGCAAATCCCTGAGGGAATCGATGACTTCCTCGATGTCGTCCTCAGTGACGTGCCCAAGGTGGCCGATGCGGAAGATGCTGCTGCTGAGCTTGCCCTGCCCGCCGGCCAGCACCACGTTCTTCTCTGTCCGCATGCGCTCCATCAGCGCACGGCCGTCAATGCCCTCGGGCATCTTGACTGCCGTCACGGTGTTGGAGGCGTAGCGCTCGTCGCTGACCAGCAGCTCCAGGCCCAGCTCGCGGATGCGGTCGCGGGTCAGCTGGCCGATGGCGGCGTGGCGCCCGAAGACACCCTCGATGCCCTCGTCCATGATCTTGTCCAGCCCGAGGCTCAGGCCGTACATGGCTGCCACGTTGGGAGTGAACGGTGTTTGCCCCCTCTCCAGCATCCGCCTGGCCTCGGCGAGGTCAAAGTAGAAGCGCGGCATGGTGGCCGTCTTCTGGGCCTCCCACCCACGATCGCTTACGCTGACGAAGGCAAGGCCGGGCGGGATCATGAAGCCCTTCTGGGATGCCGTTCCCACCAGGTCGCAGTCCCAGGCATCGACCGGCAGCGGCAGGCAGCCCAGGCTGCTGACCGCGTCCACCAGCAGCAGCTTGTTGAACTCCTGCCTGGTGATCCGGGCGATTTCCTCCAGCGGGTGGGTGACGCCGGTGGAGGTCTCGTTGTGTGTCACCATCACCGCCTTGACCTCGGGATCGTCCCGGAGAGCGGTACGGATGGCGTCAGGGTCGATTGGTTCACCCCATTCGAAGTCGAGGCGGGTGACATCTGCGCCAAAGGCCTCGGCCATATCGATGAAACGGTCGCCGAATGAGCCGGCCGTTGCGGCAACAACCTTGTCGCCGGGAGACAGCGTGTTGACCAGGGATGCCTCCAAGGCCCCGGTTCCGGACGCGGTGAGGATGAACAGGTCGTTATTGGTCATAAAGACCTGCTTCAGCTGGGCTGTGCACTTCTTGATCAGCTCGTCGAACTCGGGGCCGCGATGGTTGATCATCGGGGTGCCCATGGCCTCGACGATGTCGTCCGGGATGGGAGTCGGTCCGGGGGTACGGAGGTTCTGGGGTTCGATATTCAGCATGGCACTTCCTTGAAATGTCTGGAACGGTTGTCTCTGCGGACGTTTGACCGCATCTCGTGCCTGGCCATACGAAATGCGCTCAAAGCATAATCGCAATTCGTTGGCACAGCACCAACTACCCATTATAGCATTGGACTGACGCCCGGCGTCTGGGTTCACTCCCAAACCCATGCAGTGCGGCAATGCCGCTCAAGGAATTCGGGTCGTTATGTCGTATTATAATGTTGAACGGTCTACTTACTCTGATTGCGAATAATCATCGTCTCTATGGAGGACGTCATGGCTCTGGAGCTCAACCCCGGACATACCGCGCTGCTGCTGATGGATTTCGAGAACGACATCGTCCACGAGGAGGGCGCGTTCAAGGACTTCGGATTCGCCCAGATGGTCAAGGACAACGACGTGCTGGGCAAGACTGGCCAGGTGCTGGCGGCCGCCCGCAACAAGGGCATCCTCGTAATCTACGTCTCGGTCAAGTTCCGGCCCGGCTACCCGGAGCGCCCGGCCAACGCCGGACTGTGGCAGGGCCTGCACGGAGCCAACGCGCTGGTCGAGGGCACCTGGGGCGCCGCCATCCACGACGCGCTGACCCCCCAGGATGGCGAGCCGGTGGTCACCAAGCGCGGCGTTTCGGCGTTCATGGCCTCAGACCTGGAGCCCATCCTCAAGAACAAGCGCATCGGCACGCTGCTGCTGGCCGGAGTGGCCACCAACTTCGTCGTCGAAGGCACGGCCCGCGAGGCCAGCGACCGCGGCTACAACGTGGTGGTCGTCGGCGATTGTTGCGCCTCGGTGAACCAGGAGGCCCACGACGCGGCCCTGAGCGTGGCCCTGCCCTTCCTTTCCACCATCTCCAGCAGCGAGGAGGTCATCGCCGCGCTGGCATGAGTCTACCGGCACAGGAAATAAGACTACGAGGGAAACGCCAGGCGCATCGTTCCGTATAGTCGAGAGATAATGGAATCATTAGTCGTACTGCTTACTGTGGACGACCATCCGGTTTTGGACCAGAACACAAGGGCGCTATTTAAGGAGCAACAAGGCTTTCACGGCGTTGCAGCCGGAAAGGGCTGAGCAAGCATGGGGTGGCGCAGTTCCTGGATATATTCATTTCATCGCGCAAGCCCAGGGAACGGCCATTTTCATCACAGAGGACTGGGTAACGACAATTCGGGGCCGCCGGCTCCTCGATTGTGTCGGCGGGATTTGCGCCGTCATAAATGCGATTAGACAGGAGTTCGGCATGCCCGTAATGGTCGAATTATCCGATAGCCATTACAGTAACGGCGATTCCCTGTATCTCCAACTGGACCGGGAACGCGCCAGGCGGCGATACAGGGCCATTGGGTTGTGGTTTTTGACTATTCTAGCCAGCGGAATGGCAGGCGCTTTGATCCAGTGGATTATTGGGGGAGGATCGTAAAAGGATGGATAAAGGGTTAGTCAACCAAGTCGTGAAAGTGGCGAACGGTCTCGGCCCAGGGTATCAGGCGACGGTTGAGGCTAATAGCCCCCCATTTCGCATATTCGGCTGGTTCCGCGGACGAGAATTCCAGCCCGATGTTATCGTGAAGCGGCTAGACAAGTCCGCCATGGTGGTAGCTAGATCGAGCCCTGCCATAATGTACGACGTGTTCTTGACCGACCAGGTGCGCCGGAAACTCGGTACTAGAGAAACCGGGGCTCTGATATGCGTGGCGGATTCCGCATTTCCTAGAGTAAGGAAAAGCTCAAAGGAGTATGCCAACGATCTCGACGTCCGCCTCTGCCCGCTGTCCGAAGTCGGCGGCGTATTGAAGGAACTGCTGGACTAGCGCGAAATAACGCATATATGCAGGATGCAGAAGCCAATGACCCAGGTTGCTGACCTTCTAGCCGGACTGAACCCGGCACAGCGCGAGGCCGTAGAAACGGTAGACGGGCCGCTGCTGATCGTGGCCGGGCCAGGCAGCGGCAAGACTCGCGTCATCACCCACCGGATCGCCTACCTGGTGCGGGAGTGCGGCGTCAGCCCTTACAGCATCCTGGCCATGACCTTTACCAACAAGGCGGCCCGGGAGATGAAGGACCGGCTGGCGCGCCTGGCCGGGCCACACGCCGACGCTCTGACGGTCGGAACCTTCCATTCCTTCTGCGCCCGGCTGCTGCGCCGCGAGGGCGATTTCATCGGCCTGTCCCGCAACTACTCCATTTTTGACGACGACGACCAGATTGCCGCCATCAAGCAGTGCCTGGAGCAGGCCGACTACGACCCCAAGCGCTACCCGCCCCGGGCCGTGCTGTCGGCGATTTCGCGGGCCAAGAACGTGTTGCAAGACTCGCGGGCCATGGCACGGGAGGCCGACGGCTACTATTTCGAGGAGGTCTGCGCGCGCGTCTACGGGCGTTATGAAGAGCTGATGGCCCGCAACAATGCCGTGGATTTCGATGACCTGCTGTTGCGGACGGTGCAGCTGTTCCGCGAGTTCCCGGTGGTGCTGCAACGCTACCAGGACCGCTACGGCTACCTGATGGTGGACGAGTTCCAGGATACCAACGTGGCCCAGTACCAGTTGGCGCGGCAGCTATCCCAGGGGCACCAGAACTTCTGCGTGGTGGGCGACCCGGACCAGTCCATCTACTCGTGGCGCAGCGCCGACGTGCGCAACATCCTGAACTTCCGCGCCGACTACCCGCGGGCCAAGCTGATCTCCCTGGGCCAGAACTACCGCTCCACCGCCAGCATACTGAACGCGGCCAAGGGGCTGATCGAGTCCAACGGCCAGCGCCTCGATCACGAGCTGTTCACCAACAACGATCCCGGCGCGCCGGTGCAGGTGGATGAGGCCTACGACGAGGATGAGGAGGCAGGCAAGGTCATCGGCGAGATCAAACGCCTGACCCGTGAGGAGGGGTTCAAGCTGGGCGACTGCGCCGTGATGTACCGGGTCAACGCCCAGTCCCGCGCGCTGGAGGAGGCCTGCCTGCAGCAGGGCGTGAAGTACCGGCTGGTGGGTGGCACCCGGTTCTACCAGCGGAAGGAGATCCGCGACCTGACCGCCTACCTGCGGCTGGTATTCAACCAGCAGGACGACATGAACCTGTCCCGCGTGGTGGGCGTGCCCCCTCGCGGCATCGGCGCCAAGTCCATGCAGCAGCTGGGCGACTGGGCCTCGGGCCGGGAAGTGGCCATGTTCGACGCCATGCGGCAGATCGCAGAGGCCAACGCGGCCAAACAACCCTGCCCGGTCCCTTTGCCAACTCGCGCCGCGTCGTCCATCGCCAAGTTCGCCGCGCTGGTCGACCGCTGGGTCGCCTTGAGCAGGGAGGTCGAGGTGGTCAAGCTCATTGACCTGATCCTGGACGAGTCCGGCCTGCAGAAACTCATACAGGAGGGTGACGACCGTCCGGAGGAAAGGTGGGAGAACGTGATGGCCTACCGGGCCATCGCCCAGGAATTCAACGCGGAGACCCCGCCCGACGGCCTCGGTTCCCTGCTGGAGCGCACAGCGCTGGTCTCGCAGGTCGACGAGCTGGAGGACGCCGAGGACTCCATCACCCTGATCACGCTGCACCAGGCCAAGGGACTCGAGTTCCCGGCGGTGTTCATGGTCGGGATGGAGGAGGGCCTGCTGCCCCATTCCCGCTCCCTGGACAGCGAGGAGCAGACGGAGGAGGAGCGGCGCCTCTGCTACGTGGGCATGACGCGAGCCGAGAAGCGGCTCTACCTGCTGCGGGCCTTCCGCCGCGGCTTCCGGGGGAGCACCGGCGGTCCGGCGGTGGCGTCCCGTTTCCTGCGTGAGATACCTGCCGACCTGGTGGCGGCGGCGGCCCTGTCCTCCACCGCCGCCCGCGCCGCCGTTGCGCCGGAGCCGGGTCGCGGCAGCTCTATCCGCGCCGCGGCGCTCGCCGCCGCTGCCTCAGCGCCTGCGCCTTCGGGGCCGGTCCTGCGGGTTGGCGATCTGGTGCGCCACCGGGCCTTCGGCGAGGGAATCGTGATGGCCACCGACGTGACGGCCTCCGACGTGGAAGTGACCGTGGAGTTCGCCGGTGGTGTGGGCGTCAAACGGCTGCTGCTGAGTTTCGCGCCGCTGGAGAAAGTCGACGACGGCAATTCCGGCCAGGGCGGGAGGTAGCTGATTCCCCGCCATGGTTAACAAGCTGCGCGACCTTTGCGACCGGCTGACCAAGTCCACCGGATTCGAATATTTCATAGTCGCCCTCATCCTGGCCAATGCCGTTCTTCTTGGGGTGGAAACCCTGCCCCGGGTGATGAACGGATTCAGCCACTGGGTGGAGCTGGGCCATCAGGTCACGCTGGGCATATTCATCGTGGAGGCGGGGCTGAAGATATTCGCCCGGTGGCCCCGGCCCGGCAACTACTTCCGCGACGGCTGGAACATCTTCGATTTCTCCATCATCGTGCTGTCGCTTATCCCCGCCACGGGCAGCTTCGCCATCATTGCCCGGATGGCCAGGCTGTTGCGGCTGCTGCGGCTGGTCTCGGCGGTGCCGGAACTGAGGCTCATCGTGGCGACGCTGGTGCGCTCCATTCCCAGCATGCTGCACATCGTCGCGTTGATGAGCCTGATGGTGTACGTCTATGCCATCATCGGCTGGCAGCTCTTCCACGAGCACGACCCGGAGCACTGGCGCAACCTGGGCATCGCGCTGCTCAGCCTGTTCCGGGTGGTCACGCTGGAGGACTGGACCGACATCATGTACAAGGCCATGGAATTGCACCCGCTGGCCTGGATGTACTTCGTCAGCTTCGTGATATTTGGCACTTTCGTGGTGATCAACCTGTTCATCGCCGTGGTGATCAACAACCTGGACGAGGCCAAGCAGGAGCGCCTGCGCAAGCTGGAGAGCGCACCCACGGCCGACAGCCTGCTGGCGGAGTTGCGCGCCACGCAGGAGTCCCTGCGCCGCCTGGAAGATCAGCTGCGGCAGAGACAGGAGAGACAGGAGGAGGAAGACGGCGACGGGTGAACAGGAACTTCCCTGGGGCGGAATAACGGTTGCAAGGTTCTTGTCTGAATCAGGATTATCAGGATGTACAGGATTGAGGCTGAGTCGGGGAACGTCATCAGCATCCTGATAATCCTCGAATCCTGTTAATCCTGATTCAGACAAATAATCAACGGCGCTAAGAGGGTATTTCCAAAGGGTCTTATCCTGCTAAAGAAGAGCTGTCCGAAAGAAATCCCACGGCGGCGATATATTTTGCCCGGATACGGGAGACGCCCTCACCCTAACCCTCTCCCGGAGGGAGAGGGGACTTTGGAGACAACCTCTAAAGTGCAAGGGCGCAGGCGGCGAATTATCGGCAATCGTGATATGCTTTCGGCGTTTTGATTGCGAAGTCTAACACGCCACTCCTGATTGAACGCAACAACCTCAGGGCAGGACGGGCCTTTGACAGTGCCTCCATCCCGGCAGTTCTGATCAGGGAACTGTTGGCCTGATGGCGTCCATTTCCGCTCTGCGGCAGCGGTTTACCGTCATCTACCCCGGCTGGTGGGTGGTTGGCGCCTGCTGCTTCCTTGCCCTCTTCCCTGGTGCCATCTTCTCCTACGGCTTTCCGGTCTTCTACATCCCCATTCGCGAAGACCTGATGCTCACCGACACGCAGGTCTCCCTGATCTTCGCCCTTTCGCGTGGCGAGGCAGGAGTTGGCGGGCCGCTGGTCGGGTGGATGGTGGACAAGTTCGACTCCCGGCCCATCGTGCTGGTCTTCGGGCTGATGGCGGGCATCGGACTGCTGTTCCTCTCATGGGTCGATGGGTACTGGCTGTTCGTGGTGGTCTACGTGGGCATCGTCTCCGTGGGCAACAACAGCGGATTCGGCCAGACCTTCCTGGCTGTGACCAACCGGTGGTTCGTGCGGCGCCGCGCCATCGGCATGACCCTGGTCATCACCTGCTACACCGCTGGCGGGGCCATGCTGATCCCGGTGCTGTCGCGGGGCGTGGAGGCGCTGGGCTGGCGCGAGGTGATGCTTTACACCGGCATCTTCGTGGCGGTCATTGTCATTCCCTTCTCCCTCCTAATCCGCCGCTCGCCGGAAAGCGCGGGCATCGACCTGGTCGAGGCCGGCGAGGCAGCCCAGGAGACGAGTAGCAACTCGTCGGCCCAGTCCTCGGGCCACGACTTTACGGTCAGGGAGGCGCTGCTCACCCCCACCTACTGGTTCATACTCCTGGCCAGCGCCTTTCGCATCTCGGTCACCAGCGGCATCCTGGTCCACGCCATACCCATCATGGTCTGGAAGGGCACCTCCGAGCAGACGGGGGCCGACCTGATGGCGCTGCTCTTTTTCGTGTCCATCCCAACGCGGCTGCTCATCGGCTTCTCCGGCCTGCGCCTGCCTGGGCAGGGCGTGCTGGGCATAGGCATGGGCGTGGGGGCCGTCTCGCTGCTGGCCCTCACCCTGGTGCCGGGCACGTGGATAATCTTTCCCTTCGTTGCCGGGCTGGCCATCCTGGAGGGCGCGGCAGTGCTTAACTGGGTGCTGGTGGGCAACCTGTTCGGACGCCGCAGTTTTGCCACCCTGTCCGGCATCATATCGGTCTTCTACAGCGCGGGCATGATGCTGTCGCCGTTGTTCCTCGGCTGGATGGTGGACCGCACTGGCGGGTATACCGAGTCCCTGCTGGCGCTGACCGGCCTGTATGCCGCCAGCGCGGTGCTGTTCGCCATCGCCCGGCGGCCGAGGACCGGGCAGGGAAGGCAGGCCACCTGAACGTTGGCTGAAGCGTCCACCGTAAAGGATGATTCTCAAACAGGTAGTAGACCGGCACCGTCGCATTGATGGATAGACAGGGCAACCACAAGGGTTGCCCCTACAAGAAAGTGCCCGCAGTGTAGGGGCGTCCCTTGTGGACGCCCTTAATCGCAGTGATCATCGTCTAATCTGCCACCCATCATTCAGAGATTTCGCACCAGTAGGTTAATTTCTCGAAATTACCTTCGTCCTGCCTTTCCGCCCCCACCCTGACCCTCCCCCGGAGGGAGAGGGAACTCCATACGGGATTCCTTCCCAGCAGGAGACCGGCGGGCTTAGTCCACTAAGAGCATGCTATGATTCCGGCGCGACGTTAGCGGAATCCAGTGGCCCTGCATTGGGCGGAGTAGACCCCTTGCAGCTCTTGGATAGCCTTGGCCCTGGCCAAGCTCCTGCGGCATCCAATCCAGGCCAATACCCCTGATGGCATCCATCGCCGCCTTGCGGTACCGCTTCATCGGCATGTATCCCGGGTGGTGGGTTGTCGGCGCCTGCTGCTTTCTCGGTCTGTTCCCAGGGGCCATATTCTCCTACGGCTTCCCTGTCTTCTACATCCCCATACGGGAGGACCTGATGCTCAGCGACACGCAGGTGTCGCTGATCTTCGCCCTCGCGCGCGGCGAGGCAGGCGTCGGGGGGCCCATCGTCGGCTGGATGGTCGACAGGTTCGACTCCCGGCCCATCGTCCTGGTGGGCGGACTGATGGCTGGCGTGGGGCTGCTGTTCCTGGCGTGGATCGATGGCTACTGGCTGTTCGTGGTGGTCTACGTGGGAATCGTCTCCGTGGGCCACAATAGCGGGTTTGGCCAGACATTCCTGGCCGTCATCAATCGCTGGTTTGTACGGCGGCGCGCCGTCGGCATGACCCTGATGATCACCAGCTACACCGTGGGCGGGGCCATGCTGATCCCGGTCCTGTCGCGGGGCGTGGAGGCCCTGGGCTGGCGCGACGTGATGCTTTACACCGGCATCTTCGTAGCCGTTATTGTCATCCCGTTCTCCCTGCTCATCCGCCGGTCGCCGGAAAGCGCCGGCATCGACCTGGTGGAAGCGGGAGAGGTCGTGGAACCAACGGAAGGCAACTCGTCGGTCCAGGCGTCGACCTACGACTTCACGGTGCGTGAGGCCCTGCTGACCCCGGCGTACTGGTGCATCCTCTGGGGCAGCACGTTCCGGATTTCGGTGACCCTTGGCATCCTGGTCCACGCGATCCCGATAATGGTGTGGAAGGGCACCACGGAACAGACTGGGGCTGACCTGACGGCGCTCCTTTTCTTCATCTCCATCCCGGCCCGGCTGTTCATCGGCTTCTCGGGCCTGCGGCTGCCCGGACAGGGCGTGCTCGGCGTGGGTATGGCCGCGGCCACCGCCGGTCTGCTGGCCCTTGTCCTGGTGCCGGGTATATGGATTATCTACCCCTTTGCCGTCGGGATTGCCATCCAGGAGGGCGCGGCCGTGCTCAACTGGGTGCTGGTGGGCAACCTGTTCGGACGCCGCAACTTTGCCACCCTAACGGGCATCATCTCCGTGTTCTACAGCGCGGGCATGATGCTGTCGCCGCTGTTCCTGGGCTGGATGGTGGACCGGACCGGCGGGTACACGGAGTCCCTGCTGATACTCACAAGCCTGTATGCCGCCGGAGGCGTGCTGTTCGCCATCGCCCGTCCACCGAAGCCGAGGGGAGGGCAGGAAATTACGGACTCCTGAGGGGTGGCTGTCGAGGCACTTGCAAATTAGCCAATAGACCGTTGGTGGTGCCCTCTAAGCCTGCCGTCTGCGAGTTATAGCGGCAGGGCTTTTTTCCTGCAAGGGCCGGGATACGCCCTCACCCTAACCCTATCCCTCCGGGAGAGGGAATTTATCACACACCCTCCTACAGCGCGGCCTTGACGTTTTTCAGGAAGTCCTCGCCGCCGATGCGCAGCAGGCCCCATGCGGAGACGGTGACGAAGTTGGCCCCCAACCTGACGAACTCGGCGACGCCGGCTGTATCCGCCGGGTTGTTGCCGCCGACGCCGACGAACTTGCCCCCTGCCCGGACGCGGGTGATTACCTCGCTCATCACCTTCCGCACCTCGGCAGTCCCCGGATTGCCCATGCTCTGGCCCAGGTCGGAGGCGGCGCAGTGGAGCACGTCGGCGCCCGGCACCTCGAGGATGTCGTCCAGGTTGCCCACGGCCTCGATGTCCTCGACCATGGGGATGACCAGCACCTGCGAATTGATCCAGGACGTGGCCTCGTCGCGGGAGACGCCGATGCCGTAGTCCTGAGCCCGGCCTCCGCCCATGCCCCGCATGCCGTCGGGGTAGTAGCGGGCCGCCCCGGCGATTGCCGCCGCCTGCTCGCCGGTGTTGACGTGCGGCACGATGATCCCCTGAAGTCCACGGTCCAGGTAGCGCAGGATGGTCTGGGGATGATGGTCGGGAATGCGGGCGATGGGCGTGATCCCGAAGGACTCGGCAGCGCGGACCATGTGCTCCACCTGGTCCAGGTCGGCCGGGCCATGCTCGCAGTCGATCATCACGAAGTCGTAGCCCAGCGCCCCGAATATCTCCACCATATCCGGAGCGGGGCGGGTGATGATGGCCCCGAACACGGCCTGCCCCTCGTTCAGCTTGGCCTTGGTGGTGTTGGTCCGCATTGCGTTCCCTCTTTTCACAGTAATTGTCTGAATCAGAATAGGAGTTACGTAGTTGGAGATTTTCACCCTCACCCTAACCCTCTCCCTCAAGGGAGAGGGGATATCTGAACTGCGTAAGTCCTATCAGGATTTGAGGATTTTCAGGATAGAAAATCGCCTCACTCCAGCAATCAGGTTAATCCCGAAATCATAAAAATCACAGTTCAGACTACACCGAACCGTCGATAACGATGTCCAGCAGCGCCGGTTTGCCGGAGGCCACCGCGCGGTCGACGGCGGGCTTGATCTGCGACGGCTCGGTGATGCGCTCGGCAGGGACTCCCAGACCGGCGGAGATGGAGACCCAGTCGAAGGGCGTGGTGAAATCGGAATACATCAGCCGGCCGCCCGAGGTCTCCGGCAGTTGCAGTACATCCGACTGGTAGGTGTTGAAGTTGACTTTCAGCACCCGGTAGGCGCCATTGTTGCAGATGACGAACACGCAGGGAATGTTCTCGTTGGCCGCGGTCCACAGACCCTGCACGGTCATCATGGCGCTGCCGTCGCCTATGATTCCGAACACCTTGCGGTCCGGGTGGGCGCATTGCGTGCCCATGGTCGCGCCCATGCCGCCGCCGATGGACTGGCCCCGCACACCCACGATGTCGCCGCGACTGCTGGCCTCGAAGTAGTGCCGCATCACGCCGCGATTGCTGATGGAATCGTCGACGACGATGGCATTTTCCGGCAGGGCCGCCGACAACTCGTACATCATTCGCGCCGGAATCATGGGCCGGTGGTCCCAGTTTTCCGCCACCGACGCCTCGAAGGCGTCCCGGCTCCGCGTCCGTTCCGCCGTCACCGCCTGCTTGCGCTGCTGGATCTCTGCCGCGTCTCCCGGCGACAGCCGCTCGTTCAGGGCGGCGACCAGGTCAGTCAACGCCAGCTTGCAGTTGCCAACGATGCCAACGTCCGTAGGCTCCGAGCGGCCGATGCGGCCGGCGTCCGAGTCGATGTGCACCAGGCTGGTCTCTGGCGGAAGGATGACATCCCCCCAGTAGAAGAGTTCCTCGAAGGGATCGGAACCAACGGCCACGACCAGGTCAACCTCCCGCAGAGCGGCGCGCTGCGACGTTACCCGCAGCGATAGAGGGCCCAGGTACTGGGGGTGCCCGGTGGGGAAGGCCACCTCGGCCCCACGAGCCTGGTAAACCGGCAGTCCCATCAGTTCAGCCAGCGCCACCGCCTCGTCGATGGCGCCATCGTCGGAGAGACGGTCGCCCACCATCAGCAGCGGCCTACTGGAACCCATAAGCAGCTCCGCAGCCCGGGCAATGCCGTCCTGGCTGGGGCGCACGGCGTCATAGTTGGGACGCGACGGGGCAATGTTCATTTCGGCCATTCCCTCCAGCGCGTTGGAGGTGAAGCCGACGTATACCGGCCCCTTGGGATGGGTGTTAGCCTCGTTAAAGGCGCGCCGGATTACGCTGGGTATCTGGTCGGGATGGGACAGTTCCACGGCCCACTTGGTCACGGGCCTTACCAGGTTGGCCAGGTCGGTGATGGTCTCGTTGGTCTTGCGAATGTCGTAGTTGGCGGATGTAACCACCATCGGCGAACCGGTGTTGAGGGCGTCCAGCATCAGGGCAATCCCGTTGGCCAGTCCGCTGTCCACGTGGAGGCTGACGAATGACGCGCGTCCCGTGCATCGGGCGTATGCCTCGCCCATGCCCATGGCGACGCTTTCCTGGAGAGTCAAAACGTAGCGGAGATCAGGATAGTCCCCCAGCATGTCGATGATGGGGCCTTCGCTGGTGCCGGGGTTGCCGAAAATGTAGTCAACGCCTTCGGCCCTGAGCATTTCCAGCAGGGCCTGCTTGCCGGTCATCATCTGGGACATGGACGCCTCCATTGGCAGGCCACCCGGGCAACTCCCAGGGGCAATCGGAATTCTCGGCCAATTCTACACTACGGGAGGCAGTGGGAAAGCCGGTCCATCCGCCTGACGGTCGCGCCAATTCGCGCCCATACGTTCCCAACGCTCGATCTGGGGGTTCCGGCGGCTCGCTATCGAACCGCTCAGCGAGGGCCGTATGGTCTAGCCATGAACCATTTCGGTCGATACCATATTTACTCACCTGAACCATGACTTCCCGCCCCGCACTTACCCGGAAATCCGATTTCGTCAGCGAAAGGCAACGATTCCATCGAGATAGACATAAACAAATGCAGAGAGAAATGCGCATTTTCCGAACGTTCAGCGATTACTATATGTGATAATTATCTCTAAAAGAAAACACGATATGAGGTGGGAAAGTCCTACATGGCAAAACTGCCGCCTTTGCTTGAACGATTTTGACGCTTGGCATCTGTCATTCCAGTCTCGATCAAGGGATTTGCAAGCTCCGAAGGTCTAGGCAATTCTGGTATGATACAGTTAGACAAATATATCCTTAGATATAGTAAAATTGACCCTAGCTTTAATCGCAGTGAAAGGACATAAATAACCAGCATCCTGATTCTTGCTGTTGTCCCATTTGTCAGCCAAGGTAGAATTGTCGAGAAATCCGGTGGAATTGCCGGCTCCTGAGAAGTAATTGGACAGAAAAATGCTTCTCAGGTCTTCTGACGGACGGCGACAAGGTTTAGCATTCTTACATACATAAGCCAATGGGAGCGCCTCCAGGCGCCCCTGATGCGGGCCGGGACGGCATGCTGACAAAATCCCGGTCACCTCGCAGAGAGCAGTCAGCGAACGGAAAACGCCGGGCGGTGTGGTGTTGCCACCAGAATCCGGGTCGGCATCTGCAAGTAGCATGGCCGCCGGATCAGGACCAGGCGAATTGGGTCTGAATTGGAATCCGGCTGGACATTGTGGCGGGTAAACGCCACCATTGAGGAGGGGCCTAATCTCATGTGGACAAACAAAATAAAGGTCGTCCTCGCTGACCACCACCAAATCGTTCGGGTCGGACTCCAGGAGATGCTGGAGGGGACCGGAGATTTCGAGGTCGTCGGTCATGCAGGTGACGGTGAAGCAGCCTTTCGTGTAACGCAGGAACTGATGCCGGACGTGGTGGTAATGGACGTCCTGTTGCCGCTCAAGGACGGCATTGAGACCTGCCGGGAAATCAGGGATGCCCTTCCCGACACACAGGTGCTCATCCTCACCGCCTCAACGGAAGAAAACGACGCCCTGGACGCCGTTGTTGCCGGAGCCACCGGGTATCTGCCCAAGGATTCAGGCAAGGCGCGGCTGCTGGACACCGTCCGGGACGTTGCCCAGGGAGAATTCCGCATCCCCGGACACGTGGTGCGTAATCTGCTCAGCGGGCGGCGAATATCGTCGAGATGGAGTTCCTCAACACCCGAGGTGCGCCTCACATCCAGGCAGCGAGAGATACTCACCCTTTTCTCCCAGGGGCTGTCCTATGCCCAGATCGCCGAGGTCAGAGGCAAGAGGCCATTGACCATTCGCAACTCCATATACGGCATCCAGAGAAAGCTGCAAGCCAAGTCCAAGCAGGAAATGGTCGTCTGGGCGGTCCGGAATGGCCTGCTTGACGATGCGCCAGAGCCTGTACTGCCCAAGGCGCAGGACTGAGCGCAGGCTCAATCCCCGCCCTGGCAACGGCGGCCGGACATTCGGCAGCTTGCGTGCTGTCGTAACTCTCACTCCATCCCGGACCCGTAACCCCCGGCATGGCTGCCGCGCTCACCCGCCGCCCCGGGCTGCCGCCGCACCCTCCAGTCACGCACTTGCGAAACCCGATTGATCCATGGCTCGCCAGGCAGTCTTGCCGGAATCCTCTGTCCCCTGCGCCTGCACTCGCCACCCTCTGCTACAGACCATTGGCACCCTGCTCCATTTGCCGCCCTCCCAAGCGCAGCCAGGGAACCGTGAGGCGCAATTTCGCGTACATTATTGTGTGGGCCTGCACCGCACGGAAGCGGCGATGTGCGTCACGGCGTATTATTCCGCCCAAACCGCGCCAGAATAGCCATTGCCCGGAGGGCGGGGCTCCACGCAGAATCAGGAATGCGCACCCGGCGCCGGAATTCACCGGGAGGGGATATGGTTACCCTGCTAACCTTGCTGATGGCGCTGTTCGTCGGCCTGGCCTCCTGCCAGGCGGAAACGGCACTGCCCACCGGCGCCCCTGAAGGGGAAACGGAGCGCGTATCCAACGCCTTTGTCAGCGGCGCCATCACCTACCGGGAGCGCATCGCGCTGACCCCGGAAATGACCATAGTGGTGGAGTTGCGGGACGTTTCCTTGGCCGATGCCGCCGCGCCGCTGATCGCCAGCCAGACGATCAGGAATGCAGGCCAGGTGCCCATATCATTCAGGCTTCCCTATGACCCCGACGACATCAGCCTCCGGAACACCTACGGGATCAGCGCCAGGATAGAGGAGCCGGACGGGCGACTTATTTTCATAAACGATACGGCGCATGACGTCATCACAAGGGGCAACCCCAGCCGCGCCGATATGGTGCTGGTGCTGGTACAGCCCCCTTCCCAGTTCCTGGATGACGGGGAACCGGACGACGACTGGCGCACTTGGGTGGAGGTCCCGGTGCCCGTAATCAGCGCCAGTCTGGTGCAGGACGAGCCGGAACACCTGCTTCGCGTAGTCTATCCGCAGTCCACTATCGAGGGCTGCGCGAGGCGCGGCAACAAGAGCATCGAGGCAGACGGATACGATATCAGCGTCCGGCTGACGCTGATGCAGCCGCCCGATACTCCATGGGCCATCCCCTGCGACGACGAGACCGTGGAACTCGACGATATCTTCCACATCGACTCGCCGTTGGAAACCGGCAAGACCTACCGAGTCACAGTCAACGAGCGGCCCGTGTACACGTTTACCCTCCCCGACCCACGATTGGGACATACTGTGGTGGCCCGGTCCGACGTTCGGTCGGCGGAGATTGCTGCGCAGAATGATGGCTCCTACCGGGTGCGGATCGTCTCCGGCCGCCCCAGCGGGAGCTGCACCCAGTACAACGGGTACGAGGTGCGGAGGGAACAACCGGGCACAATCGACATCGCCGTAACCCACCACCAGGTGGCCGACCCGCAGGCGATCTGCACCAGAGACTATCCAGTGGAAGAAACCCTGGTCCCATTGCACATGGGTCTGGCATCCGGCGAGCAATACACCGTCAGGATAAACGGCGACACCGAGGTGTCCTTCACTGCTCCCTGAGAGGATGTCTCCAAAGTTCCCTCTCCCTCCGGGAGAGGGTTAGGGTGAGGGCGTCTCCCGTATCCGGGCAAATTATATCGCCGCCGTGGGATTTCTTTCGGACCGCCCTTCTCTAACGGGATAAGAACCTTCAGACATCGAAAAATTAAGGAGCCGGACGTGGCCCTGTCCGGCTCTCTAGCCTACACCAGGATTGTTAGCCTGCGGTCGGCGGTCGCGCTAGATGAACCGCGCCTGCTGTCTCGCCGCCTCGCCGTGGTCGATGTAGACGGTGATGGTCTCGGTGAAAAAGTCAAAAGCCTCGGTGCCCTGCTCGCGCTGTCCCACGCCGGAGGACTTGAGGCCGCCGAAGGGCAGGTGCACCTCTCCGCCCAGGGTCGGGGCGTTGACATGGACCATGCCGGTCTCGACGGTGTTGATGTACTCGAAGGCCCGGCTGATGTCGCGGGTGTAGACCGAGGACGACAGCCCAAACTCCACGCTGTTCGAGATCCGTATGGCATCCTCCAGGTCGCTGGCCTTGAACACCGTCAGCACCGGGCCGAAGATCTCCTCCTTGGCTATGCGCATGTCCGGCGAGACGTCGGTGAACACCGTTGGCTCCACGTAGTAGCCCTCGTCGTACTCGCCGCCGGTCAGCGCCCGGCCGCCGAAGGCCAGGTGAGCGCCCTCCTCGGTGCCCACGCCGATGTACTCCTGGACCTTCTCGTATTGTCCCGGCCCACAGAGGGGAGACACGTCCACATCGGGGTCGATGCCGTCGCCCACGCGCAAACCGGCGGTGCGCTGCAGCAGGCCGTCCATGAACTCGTCATAGACCGCGTCCTCAACAATCACCCGGCTGGTGGCGGTGCATCGCTGGCCTGTGGAGCCGAAAGCGCCCTGCACGATGCCGCCCAGGGCCTTGTCCATGTCGGCGTCCTGCAGCACGATGACAGCGTTCTTGCCGCCCATCTCGGCCTGCACTTTCTTGAGCCGCCGGGCGCTGTTGGCGTAGAGGTCGGTGCCGATCTCGGTGGAGCCGGTGAACGAAATGCCGTTGACCCGTATATCCTCGACCAGGGCGTTGCCCACCTGTCCGCCGGGGCCGGTGACCAGGTTGAGAACTCCCGGCGGCATACCGGCTTCCTCAAATATCTCAGCCAGCTTGACCGCGCACAGCGGTGTAGAGGACGCGGGCTTGAAAATCAGCGCGTTGCCGCAGATCAGGGCCGGCGCCATCTTCCACACCGGTATGGCAACGGGGAAATTCCACGGCGTTATGATGCCCACCACGCCCAGCGGTCGCTTGACGGTATAGGCCACGGTGTTGGGCAGCTCCGAGGGCGTGGTGTAGCCGAACATGCGGCGCCCCTCGCCGGCGGCGTACTCCATGATGTTCATGGCGCGGCGCACCTCGCCGCGGGCATCGCCGATGGGCTTGCCCTCCTCGGTGGTGATGGCCGTGGCGATTTCCTCGGCGCGGCGGCCCATGATCTCCAGCGCCTTGAACAGCACGGCCGCCCTTCCCGGCGCGGGGGTGTCGGCCCAGCCCTGCAGGGCCTCTCGGGCCGCCGTTACCGCGATCCCGGCGTCCTCGGCGTTGGAGGTCTGGAACTCGCCCACCACCTGGTCCTTGTGCGCCGGGTTGTACACCGGGTAAGTCCGTCCGGATACCGACTCGACCCACTGGCCGCCGATGTAGTTCTTGTGAACGGTCATCAAATGCTCTCCTAATCCATTATCAACGCAGAGTTCGCAGAATACGCGCAGAGGGCGCAGAGATGACGCTGAAAGTCCGAATCCTCTGCGTACTCTGCGCCTATTCTCCGCGTCCTCTGCGTTAAGAAAATCGCCAATGGCCTGTTGTGTCTACCCGGTGTACTCCAGTCCCACGCCGATGACCTCGATCTGCATGGAGCGAACGTCGGGCGCAACGCCGTCGAAGGTGACGCCAAGCACGATGTTTATGCCCCGGTTGATTTCGGGGCTTCCGGGCACCTCAACGCGGTATTCCGGGTGCTCACCACGCAGGTCCTGGTCCATGTGCTCGACGATTCGCTGGTCGCCGTCGTACACGATAATCTCATTGACCGACGCATGGTCGCGGGTGCGGAAGCTGACCAGGGCCGCGTCGATTCGCATGCGCGAACCGTCAATCACGGCCGGTGTAGGAACCGGAAAGTGCAGCCAGGTGTTCTGGCCCCTGGCTCCCTCGATTCTCACGAACGGACCCGTTGCCCGCACCGACGTGATGCGGTTGGGGTATTCCACCTGCATGTTTGCGCCGTGCATCCACAAGGTGCGCTGCGGCATAGTCTGTCCCCCTTTCGATTGCGCCCCCGGCTGCGTGCTTTCCTGAATAGAGGCGCGGCCGCAACGATTATATCCCGCCCGCACAGCGCCGTCATTCATGAGACAGCCCACGTGGAAGCCTTGCGGGATTTTGTGGTTAAATCTCCCGGATGCATTCTCAAATTCCCACCCTGTTGGAACAATAGCGAGGAGCCATGAAATACGACGTTATCATCGTTGGCGGCGGAGCTGCCGGGTCGGTCCTGGCAGGCAGGCTGTCGGAGGACCCGAACCGCTCGGTGCTGCTGCTGGAGGCGGGCAAGGACTACCCCGATTTCGACCACATCCCCGATGAGGTCAAATACGGCCACACCCGCTACGCCGAATCCCCGGAATCGGAGCACAACTGGGCCCTCAGGGGAATGGCCACCGAGGAGCAGGGGGAGATCCACGTCGCCCAGGGCAAGGTGATCGGCGGCGGCTCGTCCATCAACGGGCAGGCCATGCAGCGGGGACTCTCCGAGGACTATGACGACTGGGCCGCCATGGGCAACACCGAATGGTCCTTTGCCAAGGTGCTGCCTTTCTTCCGCAAGATGGAGAACGACCTGGACATTCACGATGACTTTCACGGCACCGAGGGGCCGATGCCAGTGCGCCGGCGCATCTCCAACCCGGAGCCGGCCATCCAGCGCGCCTTCCGGGAGGCCTGCGTGCGGGAGGGATTCGCCACGGTGGAGGACACCAACGGCGCAAACCCGGTCGGCGTCGGCGTGTCTCCGACCAACAACTTGGGCGGCGTGCGGGTCAGCACCGCCATCGCCTACCTCAGCCAGAACCGCCACCGGCTCAACCTGACCGTACGCGGCGAGGTCTACGTCCGCCGCATCCTATTTGAGGACGGCAAAGCCGTGGGCGTCGAGGCGGAGAGCGGCGGCGAGATATTCACCATCGGGGCGGAGAAAGTGGTGCTGAGCTCGGGCGCCCTGCGCTCGCCGCAGTTGCTGATGCTGTCGGGGATCGGGCCTAGAGAGCATCTGGAGGAGATGGGCATCTCCGTCGTTCACGATTCGCCTGGTGTGGGCCAGAGCCTCTTCAACCACCTGAGCGTCCACATCAATTTCAAGGTCAAGGACGATGTGGACCTGCCCGCTGACCTGGACGCTCCCCACTACCGGCTGATCTGCACCGCCCCGGACTCCGAAATCGACCACGACCTGGTGCTGTCGACGGTGAACGTCGTGGATGAGCGCGAGGAACGGGTTCCCGGGTTCCGCACCAGCTACCGCACCGGGGAAGTTCCCGCCGACCGCGCAGCCAGAATCTCCTGCACTCTCGGCGTGCCGCGTGGCTCCGGCTACGTGCGGCTGGGCTCCGCCGACCCGTCGGTGCAGCCCTCATTCAACTACCGCTACCTGCAACACCCCGAGGACCTGCGCCGAGTCAGGGAGGGCATCCGGCTCGGCGTGCGGCTGTTGGAGACCGATGCCTACCGGGACGTGCTGGACTACCGGATCACGCCATCCGATGAAATCCTCGGCGACGACGAGGCCATGAACCACTGGATGCGCCAGACCGTGGGCACGGCGAGGCACGTGTCAGGCACCTGCCGCATGGGCCCCGATTCCGACCCCGCTGCCGTGGTCGACCAGTATTGCCGCGTCAAGGGCGTGCAGGGACTGTGGGTGGCCGACGCGTCGGTGGTGCCGCAACTGCTGCGGGGCGGCGGGATGCACCCGACGGCGGTGATGATCGGCGAGCGCGTCGTCGAGTTCATCACCGGGGATTAGTCGGCAATCGTTGTTGCCATGCCAGCAAACTGGGCAACCACAAGGGTTACCCCTACCAAGACGGAAACTTCCATAGGGGCGTCCCTTGTGGACGCCCTTTTGATTCGCAACGAGCGGGTCTTATCCATTGGATGGATGTCGAAAGTCATAAGACCCAAGTAATCCTGACAGCAGCCTACTTGGCTGTGATGCCGCCGTCGATGATCAGCTCGATGCCCGTGATCCAGGTAGCCTCGTCAGAGGCGAGGTACAGCGCGCCGTAGGCTATGTCGCGGGACACGCCGAGGCGGCCCAGCGGCACCTCGTCGGTACGCTGCCGGAGCACCTCCGGGTTGTCGGAAATGTTGGCCAGCATGGGCGTGTCCACCGGCCCCGGGTGAATGGAGTTGCAGCGAATGTTCTCGGTGGCGTGCTGGATGGCCGTAGTCTTGGTGAACGTGCGCACCGCTCCCTTGGACGCGCTGTAGGCGCCGCCGGTCAAGGGGCGCCCCAGGATTCCCGCGATGGACGACACGTTGATGATCGAGCCGCCACCGGCCCGGCGCAGGGCGGGCAGCGCCTTCCGGGTCCCGAGGAACACGCCCTTCACGTTCACCAGCATAATTCGTTCCCAGAGTTCCTCGGACGTGTCCTCTATCTTCTCGTCGTTGGCGATGCCAGCGTTGTTCACCAGCACGTCCAGCCGGCCAAACCGGGCCTCAGCGGTATGCACCGCGTCCTCCCAGTCGGCGTCGCTGGTAACGTCGAGGTGGACGTAGACCGCCTCGCCGCCGCTTTCGGTGATCCGCCGCTCCACCGACTGGCCCTCGTCATCCAGTACGTCGCCGAAGACCACCTTTGCCCCCTCTGCGACGAACAGCTCGGCCTCCAGTGCCCCCTGGCCCCTGGCTCCCCCGGAAATCAGTACAACCTTACCGTCCAGCCTGCCCATTGTTCCCTCCGTCGTGCGCGTGAAATTAGCGCCCCAATTCTACCAGCGTCTTCCTGGCCCATGGCTCATAATTTGCGGCACGCATAGCGTACGCGATGCCCTTTCAAATCTCGCAGATACTGGTTACAAAACCAAGCTAACCCCAGGCACTATTCTGCTAACCTGTCCGGGCGAAATCCACAATTGGCCGGGGGAATTGGGGGCCGAGCTCCCGGCTTGGAGGGCCAATGTTCGGGCAAATGCTGGAGAGGATGCTGGGCGCGGCAATGCTGAACCCACACACCTTCGAGGACGTGGAGCACGACAAGGGAGCCACCATTCAGGCCGCCCTGATCGTCATTCTCGTGTCAATTTCAGGCGCAGTCGGCGGAGTCTTGTCCGGCGATGCCACCATCGTCTCTGGAATAGTCCTCGGCGTCATAGGCGGCGTCGTCTGGTGGGCCCTGTGGGCCGCGGGATGCTGGATAGTGGGCACCACGATTTTGAATACCCCTGACACTCGGGCCGATTGGGGGGAACTGGCCAGGGGCATCGGTTTTGCCCAAACTCCCGGACTCCTTAGCGTCCTGACATTCATACCATACGCCGGCTGGGTAATCGGGGTGGTCATATTCGTATGGCGGTTCATCGCGATGCTGATGGCAGTACGGGCCAGCCTGGACTACACCTCCATGTGGCGGGCATTCTTCGTGGTTCTCATTGCATTCATTCCAGTTCTGATTGTGACTGCAATAGTGTTCTGGGTTTTGAGTCTATTCGGGCTGGCAGTAACAGAAACAGAAACGGAGGCCACGGCGCGAATGCTGTCAGGCATCCTTGATATCTTGAGCATATAGCAGCCACTACCAGCTACGACTGACAGGCGCCTGGCCGACCCTCGCTACAAGCGGCACTGGCCGCCGCAGTCGTCCTCCCGGCCCAGGAGCCTGCCGATGCGCATGCGGTTGCGCGCGAAAGCCCGGTAGAACGCGTCAAACGCCGGGCGGGCGGGCCACCACCCGGTCCAGGCGATCATCCAGCCCAGCCCGGCCAGCCGGTAGCCCTCGCGCAGGCTATCCATCCCCACGGTGACGCTGCCGTCGGGTTGGATGCCGTAGAGCGCCGCGTCGACGTCGGCGGCGGTGAGGCCATAGAACGCCGCGTCAAACCCGGGAGCCGCGATGTCCACGGCCTCGATGGCATCCGGGCGGCGCCGGTGCAGCCACAGTACTTCGCGGCTGCACACCGGACATGCGCCGTCGTACAGGAGCTGGTAACGCTCGCCCGCCCGCGAGTCTTCCGGTGTCAGACGCTGAGACATACCAACGCCAATTCCGTACCCATCAGGTGTTTCGGGAGGCATCAACCGCCACTCACAATTATTTAACAATTCCGTATTAAACTAACATACGTTGGCATCCGAATACCGGATGCTGGCGTATTATAATCTTGAAGAGCTTTTCGCGACCGACGCAGATCTGGAATAAGGCCCACTGACGGCACAGACCTGCCGCCGCCGCTGTCGAGCCCCTTATAGAGGCACGACGGCGATTTTTTGCGCTCATTTCGAACGCCGGGGGAGACGATGCGGTTTATCACAGCCACAGCCATACAGAGGCGCACGGTCACGCTGCTGGCGGTCTTCATCCTGTTGGCCGGTGGCGTGATTGCCTATAACTCGCTGCAGGTCGAGCTTTTTCCCGAGATCGAGTTCCCCCTGGTGGTCGTTTCCACCTCGTATCCCTCCGCCGACCCCGAGGCTGTGGTCACCGACGTGACAGCCCCAATCGAGCGCGTCATAGAGGGAACGGAGGGGTTGGAAACCATCCAGTCGACCAGTTTCGAGGGCAACTCGCTGGTCCTGGCAACATTCAGCTACGGCACCGACATGGAGGAGGCGCAGAGCACCATACAGAACCATGTCAACGTCCTGACATTCACCGAAGGAGTGGAGGAGCCGGAGGTGGCCCGGTTTGATCCGGACCAGATACCGGTCATCCAGTTCAGCGTCATCTCCGACAGCGGCTCCAACGCGGTGTCGGAGTTCGTGCAAAGCCGCATCCTGCCGGAGCTAAACGCGGTCGATGGCGTGCAGCAGGTGGCCGTCACCGGCGACGTGGAGCGGCAGGTGCGAGTATCGGCTGACCCCGCTCGCATGCTGGAGTACGGGGTCGCCCTGCCTCAGATCGCTGCCGCCCTCAGCGACAACAACGTCACGCTGCCCGCCGGATTGATCTTCGGAGCGGGCAGCTCGATGCCCGTCAAGACCATTCACACCCTTGGTTCGGTGGAGGAGATACGCGACCTGGTGGTGGGATCTTCCCCGTCCGGGCCGGTACGCCTTCGCGATGTGGCCAACGTGCAGCTTACGGACGGCACGCCGACCAGCATCTCGCGCACCAACGGCAAGCCGGCCATCAACGTGGCCGTCATCAAGGATGCCGAGGCCAACACCATCGAGGTCACCGAGGGAGTCCGGTCCGCCATTGACGGGCTGGAGAACATTCCGGCCGGGTTCGATGTCGTGTATGTGTCCGACCAGGGCCCGGAGATTCAGAACCAGATCGACACGCTGTTGCGGGAGGCCCTGTTCGGGTTCCTCTTTGCGGTGGCGGTGGTTTTCGCATTCATGCTCACCCTCCGGCCAACAGCGCTTCGTGGGCTGGTCACCACTGTGCGCCCGACCATTGTCATAGCATTGTCGATTCCTCTGAGCATATTCACCGGAATCCTGCTGATGACCTGGCAGGATATGACCCTCAATTTCATGACCCTGGGCGGCCTGGCCATCTCGGTGGGTCGCGTGGTGGACGACGCCATCGTGGTGCTGGAAAATGTATACCGCCACATCCAGGCGGGCCGGGAGAGGTGGCGGGCGGCGCTGGATGCTACCACGGAGGTGGGGCCTGCGATCTTCGCTTCCACCCTGACCACCATAGTGGTTTTCATTCCCCTGGGTTTCATCCAGGGGCTGGTCGGGGCCTTCTTCCTGCCCTTCGCGCTCACCGTGGTGTTCGCCCTCGCCGCCTCGCTGGTTGTGGCCCTGACGGCGGTTCCGGTGCTGGGGGCCTACCTGCTGCGGCCCGGCGACTTGCCGGAGGGCGCTGGCGAGGATGAAGTGGCGTTCGTCAACGAGACCTGGATGCAGCGGGCCTACACGCCCATTCTCCGCTGGGCGCTGGGGCACAAGGCCATCACCATCGCCGCTGCGGTGGCGATCACGGTGGCTGCGCTGGGCCTGCTTTCCGTGATTCCGGTAAACCTGTTCCCCAGCAGTGAGCAACGATACGTCGAGGTCAATCTGACCCTGCCTCCCGGGACACCGCCGGACCGCACCCTGATAGAGGTGGTCCAGATTGAGGAGGATGTGCGGGGTATTTCGGAGATTTACACCGCAACCGTGGGGGCGACCGACCTGGGAAGCGGAGGAATACCCGGCTCTTTCAACCAGGCCAGCCTGTTTCTTGCGCTTACTCCGGACGCGCCCGATGACACGGCGGGCTACCTGAGAGAGCGGCTCCAGGCACCCGGCCGACAGTTGCAGATTACCGAACTGCAAGACGGCCCACCCGCAGGCGGGGTAGAGATAGACATCGCGGGCGCAGACTACCAGAACATCACGCAGGTTTCCCGCGACCTGGTGTCATCGCTCAGCACCCTGGACGGCGTGGTGAACCTATCCAGCAATATCGCGCAGGCCAGGGAGGAGGTCGCGGTCGAAGTCGATCCTGGCGCGGCAGCCGCCATCGGACTGACCTCCCGCGAGGTCGGATTCCAGCTCAGCCAGTTCCTGGTGGGGCGTTCCGTGACCACCATCAGCATCGATGGCAAGTCCACCGAGGTTATCCTATCGGGCGGACGCGACTCACTGGGCGGACTGGACCAGATAAGGAATATCATCATCGCCGGACCGGGCGGCACGGCTCCCCTGGACGATCTGGCGCGGCTCACCACCAGGGAGGGTCCCGTAACCATCAGCAGGACCGACGGACAGCGCTCCGCCAGCATCACCGGCGACATCACCGCCGAGGACACCCAGGCAGTGGGAGTGGAAATCGACCGGAAGATTGCGGAGCTCGACCTGCCGCCCGGCGTATCCGTCACCAGCGGCGGCATCTTCGCCGACATCGCGGAGGGGTTCCAGGCCATATTCCTGTCAATGGCCATTGGAATCATCCTGATGTACCTGGTGATGGTCGGCAGCCTGGGCTCGCTGCGGAACCCGTTCATCATCATTACCAGCCTGCCCCTGGCGCTGATCGGAGTAACGGTGGCCCTGGCTATTACGGGGCGCACGCTGGGTCTGCCGGCAATGATGGGACTGCTGCTGCTTATCGGCATCGTGGTAACCAACGCCATCGTGCTGATCGCTTTCGTTGAACAACTGCGGGAGCGAGGCATGTCGGTGACCGAGGCGCTGGTGGCCGGGGGCCGTGTCCGGCTGCGCCCGATCCTGATGACGGCATTGACCACCAGCTTCGCGCTGCTGCCGCTGGCGGCCTTTGCCGGCGGTGAGGGCGGCATCATCAGCGCCGAGCTGGCGACGGTCGTAATCGGGGGCCTCATAAGCTCCACGGCGCTGACGCTGGTGGTGGTGCCGGTGGTCTACTACCTGTTCAACGTCAGCATCCCGTCGCTTCTGTCCAGGGCATTTTCCCGGCGCGCCCCGGTGACCGCAGGGTAGCCTCCGGGCACCTGCCGGTGTCTTTCGATCGTCAGGGCCCTTGTCAGAATCAGGATTTACGGGATTCGAGGATTATCAGGATAGTACCTACGCAGTTCAGATATCCCCTCTCCCTTGAGGGAGAGGCTAGGGTGAGGGGGAAATCCTGGCTGCCGGTCGGCTACCAGCGCTTGTAGGGCAGGAACTTCCCCGACATTGTGACCTTTACCCGGTCGCCGTGTTCCGCGTCCTCCTCCCTGTCGACCGTCATGGTGAAGTCGATGGCGCTCATAATGCCGTCGCCGAACTTTTCGTGAATCACGTCTTTGAGGGGCATCCCGTAGACCTGCATTATCTCGTAGAGCCTGTAGATCAGCGGGTCGGTGGGAACTACCGGGCCCAACCCCTTGACCGGCGGGGCCGTTAGTTCCTCGGCAATTTCAGGCGCAACGCCCAGCACTTCGGCCAGTTTCAGGGCCTCGTCCTGTGGGGCGCTTGCCTGCCGGTAGAACAGCGCGGCAACCCACACCTCGTCTCTGTCTATGGCCCTGCCCAGGTCGGCAAAGGTCAGTCCGGCGGACTTCTTGGCAGCCAGCAGGGTTCGCGTCGTTTCTCCAGGTTCGGCCATATCCTCCCCCTTACAATTTCAGATCGGGCCTTGCTTTGCGGCAGAGTATATCAGCCGGCATCTAGCCAGCGGGCAGGGGGATTGGCCTGATGACCCGGCCAGCGTTGTTGACCGCTGGTGCCGCTCTTGTTACACTTCTCATAAGCTCGGGCGGTTAGCTCAGTTGGTTAGAGTACTTGCTCGACACGCAAGAGGCCAGTGGTTCGAGTCCACTACCGCCCACCATCAGGCCAGGCTCCGTTTCCGTTCCGCCTGCCACGGCCCTTGCCGTTTCGTGCAGCTTTCGACAGTAATTTCATTTGTTTTCGCCACTTGCAATGCATGGCGCCGATAGCCGTAAACTGACAGAGACTTGACGATGAACGCATCAGAAATTTACAAACCCGAAGCCAACCCTCGCATCCCGCAGTTCTCGGCGGGAGATACCGTCCGGGTCAACTTTCGGATCCGTGAGGGTGAACGGGAGCGCATCCAGGCCTTTCAGGGCGTGGTGATTCGCCTCAACAACGGCAACGGCCCGGCCGCCAATTTCACCGTGCGCCGCATCTCCGGTGGAATCGGCATCGAGCGGATCTTCCCGTTGCATTCTCCGCTGATCGAGTCGCTGGAAATCACCCGCTACGGCTCGGTGCGTCGCGCCAAGCTGTACTACCTGCGCGGACGACAGGGCCGTGCTGCCCGCATCAAGGAACTGAACCCGGCGCAGCGGCGCCGTGCCGCCGAGGCACAGGCCGCCGCCCAAGCCCGCAAGGACGAGGCTGCGCGTCTAGCGGCGGAAGCGGAGGCAGAGGCTCTGGCCGCCGCCGAAGCCGAGGCGGCTGCGGAGGCAGAACTCCAGGAAATCGAGGCTGCCGCCCAGGAAGCCGCTGCCGAAGACGACCAGTCAGTGGCCGAGGAAGCGGCGGAAGAGCAGCCACCCGAAGCTGAATCCGACGAGCAACCCCAAGGATAATCACCTCGCTGAAGGGCCCGGACAATCGCTCCGGGCCTTGCCACTTGTGTAACGAGCATGCCCCGTGGTGGCCTTATTTGAACTGCCGCCACACAGCGTAGCGTGCCCCGTGGTGGCCTTGAACGTGGACGATCTCAGGTATGCAGACGTAGCGGTCGACTCCCCGGTCGGCCACGCTCGCTCATTCACCTACCATGTTCCCCAACGAATTTCCGTTCAGCCCGGTCAACTGGTCTGGGTGCCATTTGGCTCGCAGACGCTCCAGGGCATAGTCGTCGAACTCTCATCGTCCCGCCCCGAGTTCGCCACCCGGGATATCCTGCAGGCCGTTGACCCGGCGCCGCTCCTGGATGAGGAGCGCATAGACCTCGGGAAATGGATGAGCCAGCACTATCGCTGCCCGCTTTTCACTGCACTATCGCCAATGCTCCCTCCGGGCTTCGAGTCCCACGTCCGCTCCCGAATCTTTCCATCCCCACAATCCGGCGACGAAACCGGCGGGGTAGGGGCGCACAGCCGTGCGCCCCTACGGGAGGAAACGGCGGCAGCAATCGACGCCCTGAGCGAGAAGGGCCGCATGGGTCAGGCCGAGTTCGTCAAGCTGCTGGGGCGGCGCGGCACACGGGAACTCAACCAGCTGGTGGAACGGGGCGCGGTCCGGCGAGAAGTCACCATCCCCCGGCCCGGAGTAGCGCCCAGGTACGAGGGCTACCTGGTTCCGACGAAGGCAGGCGATCTTGCCACCGAAGGGCTGACCACGCGACAGCAGGCGCTGCTCGACGCAGTCAAGCAACCGCCGGGGCATCTGTCGCTGGCGGAGGCTAACCGGGATTTCGGCTCTGGCGTGGCCAATGCGCTATGGACAAAGGGCCTGGTTGCCCAGGAATGGTGGCGCACCTCGGGCGGTCCGCCTCCCGCCTCCCTGGCGGCCAGGGCCGGTGCGCCGACTGTGTCGAGCGTCCGCGATGGAATCGGGACTCCGGGGACTCTGACACTGACTCCGGAACAGCAGCAGGCGCTGTCGCAGATCACCTCTGCCCTGGACGCGTCTTTCGGTGAACGCCCCCGCCCCAATGCCGACGTGGTCGCGCAAGAGGGAGCGCGTTTACCGGAGCGCACGTTTCTGCTCCACGGTGTGACGGGCAGCGGCAAGACCGAGGTGTACCTGCGGGCCATAGCCCACGCCGTCAGCATTGGCCGCCGGGCCGTATTCCTGGTGCCGGAAATCGCGCTCACACCGCAGACCCTGGAGCGCGTCAATGCCTGGTTCGAGGGACGGGTCGCCCTCATACACAGCGGGCAAACGGCGAGGCAGAAGTTCGACCAGTGGTGGGACATCCGTGGCGGCGCATTCGACGTGGTGGTCGGGCCACGCAGCGCCCTGTTCGCGCCGCTGGACAACCTCGGCCTGATCGTTATCGACGAGGAGCACGAGTGGACCTACAAGCAGGAGGAGTCGCCGCCGCTGTACCACGCCCGCACGGCAGCTCTCGAACTGGCCCGCCGGACCGGCGCAGCCGTAGTCCTGGGGAGCGCCACGCCGTCGGTGGAGACCTACTACCACAGCACCCGGGGCAGAGTGCGCCTATTGTCGCTCCCCCATCGCGTGACCGGAGGCCCTCCCGATCGTGTCGAGGGCCCTCCCGAGCTTGTCGAGGGACGGGGCGTCTCCTTGCCGCCCAAACCTGCGCCGCTGGCCAGTGTCCAGCTCTGCGACATGCGACAGGAGTTGAGGGAGGGAAACCGCAGCATTTTCAGCCGCGCCCTTTCCGAGGGGCTCAGCGACTGCCTGGATGGAGGCAGCCAGGCGATCCTGTTCCTCAACCGGCGCGGGTCCTCGTCAATCGTGCAATGCCGCGACTGCGGACACGTCGCCTCGTGCCGACGATGCACTACCTCGCTCACGTACCACTCCGGGCCGCCACGGCTGCTGTGCCATCAGTGCAACTACTCCCGCCGCCCGTTGGACCGCTGTCCCGAATGCGGCGGCAAACGCATCCGCCAGCTGGGCATTGGCACCGAGCGCGTGGTGTCGGAGGTGGGCCAGCTCATTCCCGGAGTGTGCGTCGACCGTCTGGACTCTGACGCCACCCGTTCCCCGGGCGCGGCTGAGGAGGCAGTGGCGCGGCTGGCCTCGGGCGAGACACAGGTCCTGGTGGGAACGCAGATGGTGGCCAAGGGCCTGGACGTGCCCAACGTCGCCCTGGTCGGGGTGGTGCTGGCTGACATTGGCCTCCACGTGCCTGACTTTCGCGCAGGCGAGCGCGCCTTCGCTCTGCTCTGCCAGGTGGCGGGCCGCGCGGGTCGCGGCGGCGCTCCGGGCCGTGTGTTCGT
The DNA here is from genome assembly GCA_965203005.1 of Dehalococcoidia bacterium. Classification (GTDB taxonomy): domain Bacteria; phylum Chloroflexota; class Dehalococcoidia; order Lucifugimonadales; family UBA3495; genus VXOI01. Next base: position 4,096,550 of record CBDBBS010000002.1, on the reverse strand, counting down.
GCAGACGTACAATCCCGGCCACTACGCCATACTGGCCGGAACCAGGCAGGACTACCTGGAGATGTACCAGCGGGAGATTGAGACGCGACGGAAACTGGGGTATCCGCCCTTCAACCAGTTGGCCCACATCGTCTACCAGAACACCGACGCGGACACCGCCCAACGCCAGGCGATGGCCATCGCCGACGAACTCAAGCGCCGGTCCGCAGCCCAGGGCCGCACGGACATCGTCGTCAGCGGGCCTGCGCCCGGCCTGCCGCCGCGACTGAGGGGCCGACACCGCTGGCGCCTGCTGTTGCGGGGTCGCGGATTGCCTGAGTTCCTGGACGACGTGGATTTCCCCGCAGGCTGCGTCGTGGACATCGACCCGGCGCACGTTGTCTGAACTGTGATTCGTTCGATTCAGTGATTACCGTGATTGGGAGTAGACGACGGCGCGCCAGCCAGCCAATCAGGGAAATCCAAGAATCAAACGAATCACAGTTCAGACAATGCGCGTTCACCCAGTCCGGGCGCAGGGTGGGAGCTTGCCTGTTAAACTGCCCTCGACACACTTTCCGATCCGGCAGAGGCTGACCATGCAGATCACGCGCCACATCTACAGCACCCACATCGAGGAGGACCCCAACACCTTCGGGGCGATGCACCCCGGCGGCACGCAGATATACTTCGTCGGCGATCCCTCTGACCGCATGGTTGTGGTGGACTCGGGTGAGTCATACCGTTCGTGGACCCGACAGATTCTGGCGTATCACACTGAACTGGGCCGGCCACGAATCTCGGCCATCCTGATCACCCACGGCCACGGCGACCACATCGGCGGCCTCGACCGGCTGCAGGACAGCTTCGACTGCGAGGTGCGGTGCCATCCGGACCTGGAACCCCGGCTGACGCACCAACTGGGTTCCGGAATCGTTCGGCCCCTTCAGGAGCAGGAATCAGTGGATACCGGCGGGGGCGTGTCCCTGCAGGCCTGGCACACCCCAGGCCACGAGGACGATCACGTTTCCTACCACCTGCCCCCTGTTGATAGGAACACGGGCGGAGCGGTGTTCAGCGGAGACACCATCCTCGGCAGCTCGTCATCCAGCGTGCGGAACCTCAAGCAGTACATGGAATCGCTGGAAACCCTGGCCCGCCTGAACCCCGACATCCTCTGCCCAGGGCACGGTCAGATCATCCAGGACGGCGCAGCCCGCATAGCCTGGTACACCCGGCACCGCAACGAACGGGAGGAGCAGGTGCTGGCGGCCCTTGCCGAGGGAGCGGGATCGGTGGACGAAATCGTGACAGCAGTGTATCCGCGCGACCTGGCCGACAATCTTCGCTCCGCAGCGGCGCGGAACGTGCGCACTCACCTGCAAAAGCTGGTCGAGGAAGGGAGGGTCGCCGAGGCCACGTCCACCTACGCGCTGGCGGACAACGACCGGACGCGGTGAGCTACCAGCGGGGAATACGGTTCAGCGGAGGCGGCCCCGGCTGCGGCCTGCTGGCGGGAGTGTGGCTGGCCGCCATAGGCGCGGTGCTGATCTCTCCGGTGGGCGAGTGGATTATCAAGGGAATCGGGTGGATTACGCTGGGGCTGGGAGTGCTGGTGATAGTGCTGACCATCGTGAGCTGGCTGACCGGGGGCCGGCGGCGCGAGCCCTGATTAACATGGGAATGCGGTGGTTGTCTCCTTACAGGAGTCAGGCATTGGAGACTTTCACCCTCACCCTAACCCTCTCCCTCAAGGGAGAGGGGATATCTGAACTGCGTAAGTCGTTTCCTTACTCCAAAGACTGATAGTAGTCTCTGCTCTACGCCCCCACTCGGTTGGGGTCCTTCTCCAGCAGTTCGATGCGGATGTTGCCGGGGGCTACCACGAACGCGATCCGCACGCCGGGGCGTATCTCGTGAGGCTCTGAGGTGAACTCTGCGCCCTTGGCCTTGAGCTCCTCCGCTGCTGTGTCCAGGTTCTCGACGCGCAGGCCGAAGTGGTCCAGGCCCTGGTGCGGGTGGTCGGCGCTGGGTGTCGTGTCATCGGCGCACCGGGCTATGAAAATTTCCAGCCCGTTCAGGTCCAGGTCCACCCGGCGGTTGCCGTCCGACTGGACTGATTCAACGATGCGTGCCCCGAACATCTCGTTGAAATACTTGGCCGTCTCCATGGGCTCGGGGCTCAGCAGGTGGATGTGATCGTAGGTGTAGAAAGCCATTTGCCGTCACCTCTCTTGGAATCTTGGAATTATCGTTCCGAGTAGACGAAAACCGTTCGTCCTTCGACAAGCTCAGGATGAACGGTTTTCTGTAATTGTGTAACGAGGGTCCAATCGGTCATCCTTCGACAGGCTCAGGATGATGGGTTGGACCCAGATGATGGGTTGGTCCAATTACACCAATGCGAGTAAGTGTATTCCGCGTTTACCGTGCCAAGCCGTATGGGATGGCCTTGACCGCCGGATCGTCTGACTTGCCCATGGTCTCCACCAAGCTCAGGATCAGCCCGCTCACGGCGGTTTCGCTCCAGTACCAGTCGTGGATGGCTGCGTCGTCAGCGCCGGGACGCTGCTCCATCCGCGCCTCGTAATAGAACGCCTTGAGATCGTCGACGCAGTAGCGGATGAACTGGGGCACGCCCACATCGTCGGGGCGCCCGTCGTAGTCCGCGTCCTCCCCGGCGGCATAAGCCTCCAGGAAACGTATAATGCCCCGGAACCGCCGCTGCGGCACGCCACTGACGCCAACAGCCGTGCGCCCGCCGTTTTTCTCCACCCATCGCTCGTAGTAGGGCCGCAGGGAGGTCAACTCGTCGGCCGGGTTCAGACCCTTGGAGGCATCGGAGCGCTTGGTCTCCGAGGCCTGGAGCAGCGGCTCGGGCACCGTGTCGTCCTGGAACTCCTCGATCACCGGACCACTTTGGGCATCCAGGAGGTCGAAGGCCGCCTTCATCACCTGGTGCTGAATCAGGGGGTCCCCGGGACGCCCGAGTACGTTGCCGAATGAGTAGGGCACCCACAGCATCCGGGGCGGCTTTACCCGCTCGGCATGTTCTTTAACCTGAGCGACGCCGGTGGTGCTCATTCCCGCCTCCTCGAAGCATCGCGCCAGCACACTGACCGTGTGCGTGCAGAGGGGTCAAGTGGGTGTGAGGAACACCACCTCCACGCCCTCGTCCAGCATCCGGCGAGCCACCTCGGGCCCGGTCTCCGTGGCCATCTCGGTGGTGTCGCGCTGCGCGCCCATGAACGAGTAGTAATTGTCGGCCAGCGACCCGATTACACCCTGCTCGCGCAACTCCTCCAACCGGTCTATGGGGTAGGTGACGTTGATGTCGCGGTAGATGCCGGTGTGGTCAAAGCCGATGCTGGTATGGCTCTGGATAATCTCCGAGGCAGGAGTGTTGCTGGGCAGCACGCGATAAGACGAATCTCCCTTGCCCCGCGTGTCGGAAATGAACGGTTTGTCGCCCCTGAGATGCAGCCCGGCCGAGGTCACCAGCGCGACACGGCTCTGGCTGAGGGGCTTCCGCATGGGGGTCCAGGGCGCGTCGTCGTGCTCCATGCACGGGTACATCTGCAGCATATTGCGCTGCACATCGCTAAGGGTCTCAAGCCTGGGCATAAATTCACCTGCCGTTATTGGGATGGGGTTAAGTTAGACACCTGTATCCTGCGAGCAAGTATGAACGCCTGTTTGGTCAAATTGGGGTGTTCTGTCCCGTGGGCTTTGAAAAGCCGCTTCTCAGAAAGTCAATGTGTTCTGAAAGTTCAGGTGACACTCTCTGCCACAATGGATCAAGGACAGTCGATTAGTATTGTAACTTTGTCAGACATCGCATCCTGGTATGTCGGGTTATTGGCACATAAAAAGCCCCGAGGGATCGGCTGCTCCCGTGATCACCAGCGTCGCTGGGGGAACAACTTACTGCCAAGGGGCGGATGTACGATGATAGTATGCTATTGAATGCATAGATGTCAAGCGATGTTTTGTCGGCCGCGATGCGCCCCGTCACTGGACCCTTAACCTACCTCACCGGCGCTGCCGCGTTTTCGATTACTCGCAGGTAGATCTGCAGCATGTAATGGAGCCACGCCGCCATGTCCGGCCAGTTCCCAGGGTCCGAAACGTCGAACTCGCGGCGTGCATCAAAACCCCCGTCCAAGTTCACCCACTGGGTGCCGGGCCCGTCAGGGAACCGACCGTCAAATGTCTCGTTCAGGGTCTCCCAGAAAGCGTCTTTGTAAACCTGAATCCGTGACGCCGATTCAGCCAGCGACGCGCCCCTGGGCCCCCGGAGCCAGAGCCCGGCGCCCCAGTGGTACACGGCCAGGGATACGTTCAGCCCGGTGGAGCCCACCGGGATCCACGTATAAGCGCGGCCCCAGCCAGTGCTGACGCCGTCGTCCGGGTACAACTCGGCGTATTTGCTCCAGAATTCCCGCCGGAACTGGATGGCTTCGGTCGTCATGCCTGCCTCCGGGGCCGCGACATTGGAGGACATGTATGCGGGAAAGGTTCGCACCATCCTCGCGACGCACACCTGAATGCGGCCTTACTGCCAAAGGACGAGCGTTGTGCTATCGTAGCGTTGGGCGGTTCGGGTGTCAAAACTCCGCGCCGCCTTGGAGTAGGGGGAAATGGTCGACGAGCCGGCAAATGCAGTTGAAATCTGGGCTCTTTAAGCTGCGGCACAGAGCGATAGCGTGCCCCGTGCCGCACCTAAATTTCGGGAGCTGAAAGGAATGACGCCAACCGTGGTAATCGCCGGTGTGCGCAGCGGCGTAGGCAAGACCACCATCGCCACCGGCATCATGGGCGCATTGACCCGCCGGGGCCATGCAGTGCAGCCCTTCAAGGCCGGGCCCGACTACATCGATCCGTCCTACCACCGGGTCGCCTGCGGTGTGCCCTCGCGCAATCTCGATACCTGGCTGCTGGCGCACGAGACCGTCCTCGAGCTATACGGCAAGGCATCGTCGAAGCGGCAGATTTCGGTGGTCGAAGGCGTGATGGGGCTGTTCGACGGCCACTCCAGCCTGGACGAGGAAGGTTCCACTGCCCAGCTGGCCAAACTGCTAAACGCCCCGGTGGTCCTGGTGGCCGACGCGTCCAAGGTCGCCCGCAGCGTGGCGGCCGAGGTGCTGGGCTACCAGCAGTTCGACCCCGGCCTGAACGTGGCCGGGGTTATCCTGAACGGCGTGGCCAGCGACCGCCACCTGGAGTTCTGCCAGCCGCAGATCGAGGCCACCACCGGGCTTCCGGTGCTGGGCTACCTGCCGCGCCGCGCCGAGTTCGAGCAGCCGGAGCGTCACCTCGGCCTTATCCCTACCGTCGAGGGCACGGTGGCCAACCAGTGGTATGACGCTCTCATCGCCCAAATCGAAGAGACCATTGACGTCGAACGGGTCGCGCGGTTGGCGCAGCAGTGCTCGCCTCCGGCATCCCACCCGCAGGTCTACCCGCAGGAGCCGCAGCCGAAACGGGCGGTGATTGCCGTGGCACAGGACCGGGCGTTCAACTTTTACTACCAGGACTCCCTGGACCTGCTGGAGGCATGGGGCGCGGAGCTTGCGCCGTTCAGCCCGCTGGAGGATGAGTCGCTGCCCAAAGGCGCCGGCGGCGTGTACCTGGGGGGCGGATTCCCCGAAATGTTCGCCGCTGAGCTGTCGGCCAACTCCCCGATGCTGGACTCCATCAGGCAGGCGGCAGCGCGGGGCATTCCGGTGTACGGCGAGTGCGGCGGCCTGATGTACCTGGGACGCAGCCTCACGGGGTTTGACGGCGAGGCCCATGCCATGGCCGGGCTGGTCCCGGCTGTATCCGCCATGTCCCAGTCGCGCCTGTCCCTCGGCTACCGTGAGGTGGAGGCCCAGGGCGATGGCCCGCTGCTCTCGGCCGGGCAGCAGGTGCGCGGCCACGAGTTCCACTGGTCAACGCTGGAGCAGCCTCCCGAGGAGAACGAGTCGGTCTATCGAGTCGTCAACCAAGGCGGCCGCCCGGACGGCTTCCGGTCGGGCAGCGTCTGGGCCACCTACGTCCACGTCCATCTCGGCAGCGCGCCGGGCTTGGCTCCCCGGTTCGTCGAGACCTGCGCCGTCCACAGTTCCTTATAAATGAAGACAAATCCCCTCCCCCTCGAGGGGGAGGGTTAGGGTGGGGGTGAAATCCCCGCCGACGAATCAAACATTATTCCCCTCTCCCTCTGGGAGAGGGTTAGGGTGAGGAAAAAATGACCACCAGCAACCAGAACACCACGGGCGAGAGAACGGAACCAGGGCCCCAGTCCGTAACCGGCCCCCGCATCAACAAGGGCCTCGTCATCGTCAACACTGGCACCGGCAAGGGCAAGACCACTGCCGCCATGGGCGTGATGCTGCGGGCCTGGGGCCGCGACATGAAGGTCATAATGCTCCAGTTCATCAAGCACACCACCGCCAACTTCGGAGAACAGCGAGCCGCCAAGAAGATGGACATCGAGGTCCGCGCCATGGGGGACGGCTTCACCTGGCGCTCCAAGGACCTGGATAACTCCGCCGACCTGGCGCGCGCCCACTGGGAGGACTGCAAGGAGGTCATCGCCAAGGCCGAGCACGACGTGGTGATCCTCGACGAGTTCACCTACGCCCTGCACTACGGCTGGGTGCCGGTGGAGGACGCGCTGGAGACCCTGCGCAACCGGCCAGAGATGATGCACGTGATCATCACGGGACGCAACGCCCCGCCCGAGCTGGTGGAGTTCGCCGACCTGGTCACCGAGATGACCCTGGTCAAGCACCCCTACCACGTGGGCATCAAGGCTCAGCCCGGCATCGAGTTCTAGCCGCGGCCTGGCCGGGGATATCACAGTTGACCGTCCTACTCCCTCTCCCTTGAGGGAGAGGGAACCGTTAACCTGCGCGCTGGCTCGCTGGACGCTGTTGGGCCATGCCGCTAGAATCACCGAATACGAGTCAGACCAAGAGGAGCAGGCGTTATGACAGCCACCAGAGACCAGATTGTCGGCGATAGCACGTTCAACGGGCAGTTTGGCGCCCCATCGGAACGGGCGGTCAAGAAGCTCAAGGGCCATCTCACCCCGTGGGTGCAGGAGTTTGTCAGCGCCGCCCCCTTCGTCGTCATGGCAACCGCCGACGCCGACGGCCGTTGCGACGCCTCTCCCAAGGGCGGCAAGCCCGGCTTCGTCAAGGTAATCGACGACAACCACCTGCTGTTCCCCGACGTAGCCGGCAACCGGCTGTTCCAGTCCTACCAGAACATCGAGGAAAGCCCCTATGTCGGCCTCATATTCTTCATCCCCGGCATCAACGACACCGTCCGCGTCAACGGCAGGGCCAGCGTGGTCACCAAGGATGAGCTGGACCGCCAGAACATCGAGCTCGCGCTGTACGAAACGGACGACAACTCCCGGCACCTTCAAGGTATGCTAATCCAGGTCGAGGAGGCGTACAGCCACTGCCCTCGCGCCCTCAAGTTCTCCAAGCTGTGGGACGCCGATGAGGTCGCCAGCAACCGCGCCAACCCGCCCATCAGCGAGCGCACCGACGAGAACTACTGGGCCCACGAGGCCGGGGCGTAGATGGCAGCGGATGCTTTTACTGTATCCGTCGAGGTGAGCAACCCCACGACTGGCCTTTCACAGACGGTTGAAGCCCTGGTCGGAGGAGGCGGCGCAATGGCAGTTATGCCGTCGTCGGTGCTGTATGGTTTGGGCATTGAACCCGACGAAAAAATGTATTTCCGCGCTGACGACGGTAGTCGGGCGGAGTTCCTCGTGGGGCACGCTCATTTCTCCGTGGAGGGCGCCGAGGGCGAGGCAATGGTGGTATTCGGCCCCGAGGAACGTTGCGAGCTTGGCGCCAACACCCTTTCGGACCTCTTGCTGGAACCCGATCCGTCTTCGCATTCCCTGTTTCCGATGATGGGTATAGGCTTGCTCCCGGGGGTATTTCTCCTGGGAGATGGCGATCCTGGTCAATGACCCCCAATCTATTGGCGTTGGAAATGGTACGTTCACTATTCCCTGGAGGTTCCCTGTTGGGCACATTCAGAGTCCCCCTTACTGTCGGCAACTTGACCACCGGCGCCTCCGAGACAGTAGATGCTCTTGTCGATACTGGCGCAACATATTCCATGATCCCAGCTTCCGTGCTGGGTCGTCTTGGCATCGTACCCGCACGGCCGAGACGGTTCCTGGTTGCCAGCGGTGAAAGGGTTGAATTCCAAACGGCTCTGGCGCACTTCGAGACGGCCGGTTACGAAGGCGAGGCCAGAGTGGTCTTCGGTCCGGAGGGCCAGTTCCTTTTGGGAGCTACTACATTGGAGGATATGCTCCTCGTAGTGGATCCCATTGGCAAGCGATTAGTTCCTGAAGAAGGTTTGCTAATGTAGGCTGTTAGTTGGCTCAGCCCACTCAATCCGGCCTTGCGGAACTACTCCCCAATCAACGCGTATAGGAACGATTTATGGTCACCATCGCCTTCGAACAGCATGAGCTTTCCAACGGGATGGACGTCATCCTGCACGAGGACCACACCATCCCCCTGGTGGCGGTCAACATCTGGTATCACGTGGGCTCCAAGAACGAGGAGGTGGGCCGCACCGGGTTTGCCCACCTGTTCGAGCATGTGATGTTCGAGGGCACCAAGCACCACCAGCGCAGCCACTTCGAGCCGCTGCAGAAGGCCGGCGCCAACCTGAACGGCTCCACCACCACCGACCGGACCAACTACTGGGAGGATGTGCCCTCCAACTACCTCGAACTGGCCCTGTGGCTGGAGGCCGACCGCATGGGCTTTCTCCTGGACGGGCTGGACCAGCAGAAATTCGACGTGCAGCGGGACGTGGTGAAGAACGAGCGCCGCCAGTCCTACGAGAACCGGCCCTACGGCATGGCCCACTGGCACCTGCAGTCGGCGCTGTTCCCCCTACCGCACCCCTACAACTGGATGACCATCGGCTCCCAGGAGGACTTGGACGCCGCCAGCCTGGACGACGTCAAGGAGTTCTTCCATCGGTTCTACGGCCCGTCCAACGCCAGCCTGGCCATCGCCGGTGACATCGACCCCGGACAGGCGCTGGATCTGGCGAACAAGTACTTCGGCGACCTGTCTCCGGGCGAGAGCGTGCCCCGAATCGGACGGCAGGACTCCCTGTTGTCGGGCCGTGTAGACATCGAGATGCGCGACAAGGTCACGCTGCCTCGCCTCTACATCGCCTGGCCCGCGCCGCCCGAGGGTCATCCCGACGACGCGCCGCTGGAGCTGTACCAGGCAGTCATGTCCGACGGCCTCAGCTCCCGTCTGCACCGCTCCCTGGTCTACGAAAAGCAGATCGCCCAGCACGCCTTCATACGCTACGTGCCATCGGAGATCGCGGGCCAACTGCTGGTGCAGGTCACCGCCGCCGAGGGTCACAGCCTGGACGAGGTGGAGGCCGCCGTCGAGGCGGAACTGGAAAACATCCACCGAAACCCACCCACCGAGGAGGAGATCGCTCGGTCCAAGAACCGCATCGAGGCCACGCATTTCCGCCAGTTGGCCCGCATCGGCGGCTTCGGCGGCCGCGCCGACCAGCTCAATCACTTCAACATCATCGAGTCGGACCCGAACCTGATCAACACCAGCCTTGACCGCTGCCTCGCCGTGCAGCGGGATGACATCCTGCGCGTCGCCTCGACTTACGTGGGCGGCAACCAGGTGCGCCTGCGAGTGGTGCCTGAAACGCCGCTTGCCGCTGCCGCCACCACAATCGACCGCAACATCATGCCCCCACCCAGGCAAGAGCCCAGGTTCACCCCGCCGCTGCCTGTCCGGGACCGGCTGCCCAACGGCATGGGCGTAACCGTTGTCGAGCAGCGCGGCATGCCCATTGTGGCCTTCGGTCTGCTGCTGGGCTCCGGCGCCTCGGCCGATCCGTCCGAACTGCCCGGCCTCATGGGTCTCGTCGGCGACATGCTGCCCGAGGGCGCTGCCGGTAAGTCCAGCCAGCAGATTGCCAACGACTTCGAGTTCATCGGCGCCCGCCTATCCGTGGACAGCCGCCGCGAGTACTCGTTGGTGTCCACCGAGACGCTGTCAAAGCACTGGCCCAGCGCGCTGGAAATGATGGGAGAGGTTATTCTCTCGCCCGACTTTCCCCAGCATGAGCTGGACCGGGTGCGGCGCGAGCGCCTCACCGACCTGCGGCGCAGCAAGGACGAGCCCAACGTCATCGCCGAGCGACTCATCGCCGGCCTCGTGTATCCGGCAAGCGGCGGCTACGCCCACCCGGTTTCGGGCACGGAGGCTTCGGTGCAGGCCATCACGAGGGACGACCTGGTTGGGCAATTTGCCCGCAGCTACCGCCCGGAGCATGCCCATCTTCTGGTAGTCGGCGACGTGGAACGCGCGGAGGTAATGCGCCGCGCCGCAGCCGTCCTGGGCCAGTGGAACGGGAAATCGCCGGCGGGAGGCGATAGCGGTCCTGGAGAGGTCGCGGACAGCCCGGCGGCCATCTACCTAGTCGACCGGCCCGGCGCGCCACAGTCAGTCATTCGCGCCGTTCATTCGCTGGCGCCGCGCCGTCATCCCGACTACTTCCCGCTGCTCCTGGCCAACTACTCCTTTGGCGGCCAGTTCTCGGCCCGGCTCAACCAGAACCTGCGCCAGGACAAGGGCTACAGCTACGGATACATGTCCTCCATCCAGTGGCACCGCCACGCTTCAATGCTTGCCGCAGGCGGTTCGGTGCAGAGCAATGCCACCGGGGAATCGGTCTACGAGACGCTGAAGGAGTTCCGGGAGGTCAGCGGCGAGCGCCCCATCACCGCCGAGGAACTGGCCAACGCCAAGGATGGCCTGCTGCGCGCCTACCCTGCAAGTTTCGAGCGGCCCGCGTCGGTCTTGGGGCAACTGGTGGCCATGGAACAGTTCGGCCTGCCAGACGACTACTTCCGCACCGTACGCCCGTCCATCGATGCGGTCACCCTTGACGACGTTCACCGCGTCTCCGGCGCGCACATCCGTCCCGGCAACCTGCAAGTCCTGGTAGTTGGTGACCGCGCGTCCGTCGAGGGCCCGCTGTCGGAGCTGGGCCTGCCGTTGATCAACCTGACCGAGGACGGTCAACCGGCATAAGAGTTTCAACGCAGAGGACACAGTGGCTTCACAGAGAGCGCAGGGAATTCAAGGCAGCAACAAAACAGACTCCGCGTTCTCTGCGCTAGCTGTGCGCACTCTGCGTTGAAACAGACCGCAGCGCCGCCCGCTGGGGGTGAGGACGCAAATGGCCTATGACTCAATGACTCCATCGGTACTATGGTTGCGGGTCAAGGTTGTGATGGTGACCGGGAGGCTGATCCTGCATCACTATCAGCTCGCCAGTCCCTTGTCCGCAGATGCCGACGCCATCGAAGCGGAGGCCAGGGGAATGCTCCACCAGCTGATGTCAGAGATTTACGGCGCCAACCCCCTGTTCGTGCTGAACAACCCGCCGGTGCTGTACAACCGAAACCACATGGTCAGCATCGAGTGGGACGTATCGGGACCATCCCAGAACCTGGCTGAGGTCAGGAGGAGAATCGCCGGCCTGAACATCCCCAGGTAGACGCCAGTCGCAGTCCCGGCCAGTCCTGACCGGGAGATTTGGCGGCCTCTGATGAATCTCCGGCTCCAGGTGGCTCAAGGGTGTGTGGCTAATTCCCTCTCCCTCCGGGAGAGGGAATTAGCCACGCACCCTCTTAAACTTGCCGCAAGGCCGCCCGCTGGGCCTGGAACACGGACTCTAGCCCTCGGGCCGCCAGCGCCAGCACCTGTTCCACCATGGGCCGGGCGAAGGCCCGGGCCTCCGTCGCTCCTTGCAACTCCACCAAGCCCCCGTTGGCCGCCATCACCACGTTGAAATCCACGTCCGCCTCGTAGTCCTCTGCGTAGCAAAGGTCGAGGAGCAACTCGTTCCTCAAAATGCCGACGCTGACCGCCGCTACCGGGCACTCCAGCGGCACCCGGCGCAGGACCCGGTTGCGCACAAGCAGTTGCATGGCCTGGTGCAGCGCAACGTAGGCGCCGGTGATCGAGGCTGTACGCGTGCCTCCGTCGGCTTCGATCACGTCGCAGTCGATCTGCACTGTGCGCTCGCCCAGCGCCGCCAGGTCCGTAACCGCGCGCAGCGACCGGCCGATGAGCCGCTGGATTTCCTGGGAGCGACCGCTGATGCGGCCGGTGTCCCGCTCGCGGGATGTGCGCGTGTTGGTTGCCCGGGGCAACATGGAGTACTCGGCCGTCACCCACCCGGTCCCCTGGCCTCGTAGGAACGCTGGCACCCGCTCCTCCAGCGAGGCGGCGCACAGCACCCTCGTACCGCCCATCTCGATCAGCGCCGACCCCTCCGCCTGCCGCTGATAACCCACGGATATACTCACCGGGCGCGGCTCGTCCCACCGCCGCCCATCAACTCGCTTGATGTCTGCCAATGATTCTGCTCCCTTTCTCCTAATTCCCTGATGATTCAGACATAGCCAATGCAATCTCGACAAAGCGATGCACGGCTTTTCTAGCGGTGGCAAAGTACCACCCATTGCCGCCTTCCAAATCCATGTCGCGGTGGTAGAAATTGATGTGGGAATTACAAGCAATCACATATCCGGCGTCAATATGGAGTGCGTCGGTTTCCCGTCCATTACTCCTCAATTCTTCTGCCAATCTCTTAACCGCTGTATCAAGGTCCTGACGACTCTGGTGCAGCCAATCACGGTGGTGGCATACTGCCATTACGGCGTGCGCCGTAGCGTCCCAGATTCTCTGTGAGCCTGACAGATAATCGTCCAAGACAAAATTGGCGTCGGCCTCCCGAAGAAACTCGCGAGCGGTTTCTCGATGCTCCAGTACGCCCATTGCCTGTGTCTGCATTTGAATTCCCCTGATTGCGATGATGACAGCATATCGAAATGGACGATAATTGGCCAATGGTTTCGGATGTTACAACCCATGGCCATGTCAACCGAGCATCACCGTTCCGTCTGCACCCACCATGTCGCGCCATCCGATACGAACTCGACCGTTCCCTGCAGATCCGTGCGGTACACGTTTTGCGGTCCAACGGACGCCTCCAGCCGCTCCAGCACATCTAAAGCCGGGTGGCCGTACTGATTGTCCAGCCCGGCAGATACAACGGCGATGCTGGGGCTAACCGCGTCCAGGAATGCTTGAGAGCTGGAAGTGCCGCTGCCGTGGTGTCCGGCTTTCGTTACGGTGCTGGAAATTTCCGCGCCGCTGTCGACCAGCCGCAATTCCGCCTCGGCCTCCATGTCCGCCGTCAGCAGCACGCTGACATTCCCGTATTCGAGTCGCACCGCCACCGAGTCGTTGTTGGTGTCGCCGAGAGGCCGTCCCGGCAGCGGGTTCAAAACCTCCAGCTCCACGCCATCCTCCAAAACAATCCTGTGCCCAGCCCCCACCTCCACCGGCGAAATGTCCTTCCGCACCAGTGCCTGCTCCCACTCGGGCCGCACGTGACTTTCCACCGTGTGCGGCCCGGTCAACACTGCTCCGACAGCAAACCGGTCCAGCACCGTTAGCAGGCCGTGGCTATGATCGGAGTCGAGGTGAGTCAACAGTACGACATCAAGACTCCGGTCCCCGCCAGGTAGCGCCTCGGCCAGCCGCCGCGACACTACGTCGCCATCCGGACCGCCGTCGATCAGCATCTGACGGCCCGAGGGGGTAACAATCAGTGTGCTGTCTCCCTGTCCAACATCAAGGAAATGCAGGTGCAGTTGCCCATCGGGCCCGTCGGCTGCTCGCAGCCACAGGAAGATGGCCGCCGCGATCAGCAGGGCGGCAGCGGGGATGCTGAAGCGCGGGTCAGGCAGGGACCATCGCATATCGGGCAGCATCAATCCTCCAGTCCTCCGGACCGCCCGGTCTCGCCATTTTTCGGTGATCCAGGCCGCGATGCTCGCCACCGACCTCCGCATGCGCCGGACCCGGTACGGTCTCGCGGCGAGCAGGGCAGCGCCGAGCGCTCCATACCAGGCCAGCAACAGGGGCGGGCCTGCCTGGCCGACGCTGACCGTCCACGACGGAAATGCGGAAACCACGCCGATCACCCACCCTGCGGGCACGGCGGCGATCCACCCCAGGACTACTCCCAGCGGGGGCACAACGACGCCCGCCAAGGCCGCCCCGGCGGCCGCAACGATGAGAGGCGCCATCACGGGGACCGTCAGCAGCGACGCAGGGACGCCCAGCACGGCCACCTCCCCAAAGGTCGCGGCCACCAGCGGCCACGTGGCGAGAGTTGCGGCTACCGGTACAACTACCAGCGCGGCCATCCATCCCATGGCGCGTTTGGCCCATCCGGCGGCTGGCGAGACTCCCCAATTCAGCTGGCTACCCCACAGAGCAAGGACCAGGGCAATGCCTGCCACGGCAGCAAAGCTGAGCTGAAAACTGATCTGCCTGACCAGGCCGGGAGAAGCAGCGGTCATCAGTGCTGCCGCCAAGGCCAGGGCGGGCAGAACGCTGGACGGCCTCCCGAACCCAATCGCCGCAAGGTAGACGGAACCCATCGCGGCTGCCCGCAACGCCGACGGCGGAGCGCCGGCCATGAGCGCGTATAGCCACACGGCCGCCCCGGCAACTAACAGGTAGGTCGGCCGCTGCCGCCCCAGCAACCAAGCGGTAGAGCTTGCCACAACCGCCAGCAGGACCCCAACGTGCAGCCCCGAGATGGCCAGGAGATGCGCCGCTCCCGCTCCCCGGAATTCCTCGGCAAGCTCGTCCGGGAGAGACTCTCTCTTTCCCAGGAGCACCGCAGCGGCCAGCGCCGACTCCGGGTAGGGCATGGAGCGGTCTAAGCTGTCGGCCAACCTGCCGCGCAGCGCAAAGATACCCCTACGCCAGGGCGCCCCGCCCTCGCCAGTGACCTGCGCGTCCAGGGCGAACATGGTCGCGCTGATGCCGTGGGATGCCAGGTAGGCAGGGTAGTCGAACCCGTCAATTGGCTCCGGTGCCTGCGGCACGCCCCGGACGATTACCCTGTCGCCGTAGCGAAAGTATGGCGCGTTACGCCGTTGCGCCAGATCCGCTGGCGGGCTGGCGTATACCAGCCAGCGCTCCTCCACCACCGGAGCGTCTCCAGCGGATTCCAGGCGGTCATACTCCACTCCGGCAACCTGAAGCTCGAATCTCACCCTGCGAGAGGTGGTCTCCGGGTCGTCGGCGATGCTGCCGGTGGCGACAACCATCTGCCCCAGTTCGGCGCGAGGAGAATCCTCCTGTTCATGCAACTCGACCCGTACCAGGCCGAGGAGCAGGACCGTCGCCAGCAGGGCCGCAAGCGCACGTACCCCGAGGAGCCGGAGGACGAGTGCGACCAGTCCGGCTGATCCCGCCAGCAGCAGGGCCGCCAGCGTCCCGGCGTCCACGGCAAACCCCAGCAGCACCCCGGCCAGCCAGGCCGCTGCCAGCAGACCGGCTCTCATTGAGCAGCCACGCCCGGCGGAGAGACGGCGTATCCTCGAATCTGGAGAACGGGAACCTGGAGAACGGGCAGTGGCCTCCTACTGGCTGTCCGCTACCGTGGCAAGCGGCCGGATGGACTCGAGGGTCTTTGGCCCGATGCCGGGCACATTTTCCACGTCATCAATCGACGTGAAGGGGCCGTTCGCCTCCCGGTACGCAATGATCCGTCCCGCCATCACCGGGCCGATGCTGGGGAGCAACTCCAGCTCCTGCGCGGTGGCGGTGTTGAGGTCGATCAGCGAGGGGGAGGAGCGCCCGCCCGCAGGGGGAGGTCTGTCGTTTGGTATGGACGCCCGCTGTGCGGGAGCAGAGGTCGGAACCGGCGTGGGTTCGCCCAGCCGGGGAATGTGGTACTGCGCCTCGTCCTGCACTCTTTGGGCTAGGTTTATGGACGCCAGGTCCGCTTTGGGCTGCACCCCACCGGCGGAGGCGATGGCATCCATAACTCGGTCTCCCTCGCTCATCTCGTAAACGCCGGGGGACATCACAGCGCCGCTGACGTGAACTCTGATTGCGGGTGGAGTTTGTTCCGGGATCGCCGTCGGCTCCGGCGCCACAATAACGACGGGGGCCGCGTCGTCTCCGCCCGCAAGCAGGACCACTGCGGCGACGGCCAGGCCCAGCGCTCCCAGCACGGCCAGGCCCGCGCCGGCCATTTTTATTGCCCCTTGCCCCATAGCTCTCCTGCGGACTGACAGGGCGTCTTCACCTCGAATGCCAGGGGCGATTATAGACCACTGGAGATCAATGCAGGCGCATTTGCCCTTATACATCCAGCCATATACCATCATTCATCACTTTGTAGGGTTTCTCCGGATTATTTGGAGATGAGGGCCCTTCTGGAAATGCGGAGGGGACGGCCTTGCCGGGGTGGCAGTCCGATTGGATGTGAGAGGGTGTCTGGCAAATCCCCTCCCCCTGAGGAGGAGGGTTAGGGTGGGGGTGAACTCTCCAACTGCGTAACTCCTATCAGGATTCACAGGATTAAAGGATGAGCAGGATTGGAGATCCATCAGCGAAATCCCAAAATCAAACGCATCACAGTTCAGACAATGACTCTGCAAACGTCCTGGACGCCCGGTGTCCAGGTTGGCAGAGGTTTGCCATTTCAAATATAATTTAGCCCTGATTCTGGCCCGAAGGACGTATGAAATGACCAACCGCACGGCTTCCGACAATGGCAGGCCCCAGCCCCAGTTCGCCTTCTTCCGTGGCGAAGTGGTGCCCTTGGAGGACGCCCGTGTGAGTGTGATGACCCATGCCCTCCACTACGGTACCGCCGTCTTCGAGGGCATCCGGGGAAACTGGAACGCAGAGCACGAGTCAACCTACATATTCCGCCTGCGCGAGCACTACGAGCGCCTGCACCTGGGCTGCAGGATGCTCATGCTGGACATCCCCTACAGCGTCGACGACCTCTGCAAGATTACGGTCGAGCTGGTGGAGAAGAACGCCAACCGCTCCGACGTCTACATCCGGCCCCTCGCCTACAAGAGCGAGGAGCTGGTGGCCAACCTGAAGCTGCACGAGATCGCCAGCGACTTTACGCTGGTCGTCGTTCCCTTCGGCAACTACCTCGGCACGGAAAACCTGCGCTGCTGCACGTCGTCCTGGCGGCGAATGGAAGACCAGGTGCACCCCACGCAGATCAAGACCTCGGCCAACTACCTGAACAGCATCCTCGCCAAGACCGAGGCGGTGCTGGGCGGGTTCGACGAGGCCATCCTGCTGAACCAGGACGGGCATGTCTCCGAGGGATCCGGCGAGAATATTTTCATGATGCGCAAGGGCCAGCTCATCACGCCGATCCTCGAGGACAATCCCCTGCCCGGCATCACCCGCGAGACCGTGATGGAGCTGGCTCGCGAGGAACTGGGGATCGATGTCGTCGAGCGCCGCATTGACCGGAGCGAACTGTACCTGGCCGACGAGATTTTCCTCAGCGGCACGGCGGCGCACCTGACGCCCGTGATCTCGCTGGACAGCCGCCCCATCGCCGACGGCAACCCGGGGCCGGTGTCCACGCAGCTCAAGCAGATGTACTTCGACATCGTGTTCGGCCGCAACCCCAAGTACCTGCACTGGTGTACCGCCGCCCTTCCTTCGGCAGTCCCGGCCTAGAAATCCACAACTCTGCTATCAAATAATCGTGTAAGGCAGACCATTGCCTTGCAAAACCAAGAGCGAAGGGGTAAGGCCAAACGGTATGACATCTTTCAACAGCCGAGAGGACTTCCTGCGCGCGCTTGAAGAGAACCCCCAATGGAAAGAGGCAGTACGGGCCCTTATCCTGGGGGAGGAATTGTTGAAACTGCCTGTCCAGTTCAGGGTTTTCGTTGGTCAGGTGTCCTCGTTCATCGACCAAACGGAGGCATTCATAAGCGAGCAAAGGCAGTTCAATGCCGAGCAGAGGCAGTTCAACGAAGGCTTTACCCGTTGTCTGGGCAGAATAGAGGGAGACATGACTAATTTCAGAGGCACTTACGCCCGCGAAACAGCCCTGCGGGACGCAATGGGCATCGCCATGGACATGGGCTTTGAGTATGTGAGAGTAGTGCCTTATGAGGAACTGGCGCGGATGGCGCAGGGGGCCGCGGGTAGGGTGCCCACCAACGAACTCCGCAGTTTTCGGCAGGCGGACCTCATTATCGAGGCCACCGATGGAGTTGATACGCACTACATCGCGGTTGAAACTTCCTATACGGCAGACCAGAGAGATACCGATCGCGCCCAGCGTAATGCCCGATTTCTGACGGAATTCACCGGCCACGTTGCCCACCCCGCTGTCGCCAGTGTCAGGAATGATCACTTTGCGAACAGCGAAATCGACGCAGGCGTCGTTTATTGGCATCCCTTGAATGACCGGGGACCGGCAGCGCCGGAATAGCTCCGGGCCTGCCTGTCGAGGTGACCTGTGGATATCCTGATCGACATAGTCCGCTGGGTCGGGCTGGGCCTGCTGGCATACCTGATCGGGGCAATCCCCACGGCCTACCTCTTCGCCCGTTTCGCCCTGGGCCGGGACATTCGCAGCATCGGCGACAACAACAGCGGCGCAGCCAACGTATACCGGGAGATTGGCCCGAAGGCCGGCCTGGCCTGCGGCGCGCTGGACATTATCAAGGGTGGGGTGGCGGTGATAGTGGTGAGCGTGATCGATGACGACATTGGCACCGAAATGCTTGCCGGTGTCTGCGCGCTCATCGGCCACGTCTGGCCCGTGTTCCTGCGCTTTCGGGGCGGGCGGGGGGCCGCCGTTGCGGTCGGAGTGCTGATCGCCAGCTACCCGATCATTGCCCTGCCGCTGGGAGCGCTGTCACTGGTCGCCCTCTACCAGACGCGAAAGGCAATGGTCGCCCTGTTCATGTTCCTGGCCGGCCTCCCCATTCTCACCTGGATCGCGGTCATCACCGTCGGATACACTCCCGGCGAGGCGGGTTACGCGCTGGCCATCCCGGTGCTGGCTGGCCTGAGCCACTGCTATTCCACGTTTCTGCTGCCTCGCATCCGCGCTAACGCATCGTGACTCCCGGCCATCCCGTTTTCAAGGATCAGGAAATGTCCAACATTGAAGTTATAGGCATGATCGGCGTGAACCGCGAAAGGGACTCCTCCCGTGGCGTCACCGTCAGCCTGTTCGGGGGCGGCATCAACCCCGCAGACGAGATTCCGGCCGGCGTGGACGCGGACTACATCGCGGAGTTTTCCCAGGCCCACGAGGAAAGCGACTTCGACAAGGTGCTTATCGGCTACTCCTCGGCCACCGCCGACAGTTTCGCAGTCGCGGGCTACGCGGCCACCCGCACCGCGCGGCTCGGCTACCTGATCGCCCATCGCGCCGGATTCATGGCGCCCACGCTGGCCGCTCGCCATGCCGCCACCCTCGACCAGCTCTGCGGCGGGCGGATTGCGCTGCACGTCATTTCCGGCGGCAGCGACGTGGAGCAGCGCCGGGACGGCGACTGGCTGGACCACGACTCGCGCTACCGGCGCACCGGCGAGTGGATGGACATCGTGCGCCGCATCTGGACCGAGTACGAGCCGTTCGACTATGAGGGAGAGTTCTACAACCTGGCGCAGGCCCACAGCCAGGTCCGCACGAAGCAGCGTCCGCACGTCCCTCTGTATTTCGGCGGCGCATCCAATGCGGCCAAGGAGGTCGGCGCGAAGCATGCCGACGTTTACGCCCTGTGGGGCGAACCCATCGCAGCCATTAGGGAGCAGATAGCCGACATCCGCAGTCGCGCCGCCCGTTACGGCCGGGACATACGCTTCAGCCTGTCGGTGCGCCCCATCCTCGGCGATACCGAAGGCGAGGCGTGGGAACGGGCCCGGGGCATCCTGGAACGAGTGCAGGGATCGGTAGGAGACTCCGTCGGTCCGGGCCAGCCTGCCAGACTACAATCCGTTGGCTCGCAACGGCTGCTGGACTTCGCTGCCCAGGGCGAGGTCCACGACCAGCGCCTGTGGATGCCCATAGCCGCCGCCACCGGGGCGGCGGGCAGCACCACCGCGCTGGTGGGTACGGCAGAGCAGGTCGCCGAGTCCCTGCTGGCCTACTACGACGCGGGGTGCGGCACCGTGCTGATTCGCGGCTTCGACCCGTTGCAGGACACCGTGGAATACGGCCAGGAGCTGATCCCAATCCTCCGTGCCGAGGCCGCCGCGCGTTCCGTGGCAGTCTAGCGAGGTTCCAGAACCCCGCAGGCAAGCAGAGAGGCCGCTGGAATAGTAACCAGCGGCCTTATCTTTGTGAAGGGGTGTGTGACTTACCCAATTCGCTTTCCGATTGGGGGATCCCAGAGGAGTCTCTGTTTCTGTAAGTACAGGGTACGCCCTCACCCTAACCCTCTCCCGGAGGGGAGGGGACTAGTCACACACCCTCTTAGGCGGCGTCCGGAGCATCCTGCCAGCTCGCTAGCCGCCTGCCCCAAGTCCCTCCAGGTCCAGGCCGCAGGTGAACGCCGCTTCAAAGAGCTTTATGATGCCGCTCTCATCTTCGGCGGAGAGGACTCCGGCCATTCCTTCCGGCCCTCCCAGTTCGCCCATCACGCATTCCAGGCCGTCGCGGTCCTCTGGCCTCATGCCAAGCGCAGGTCCGGCCGCTTCCAATTCCTCGTCGCTCAGGCAGGACACCGTCAGGAACATGGCCGACATAGCTCCAACCATGGCGGCCTGCTGGTCTCCGGATGGCCCGGCCGTCATCACGCCTCGCAGGTCTATGCTCTCCATTCCGGTATGAATACAGGCGGAGGTCTCAGGGCTCAACTGGCTCGGGTCACCGACAAGTCCACTGAGGAAAAGGTTCGTCACGGTCTCATCAGTGAAGCAGCCCAGGACCTGTGCCTGCTGCTCAGGAGTGGCGGAATCCATCGCCGAGGGGTCCTGCAACATTTCGGGGCTTATGCCTGCGCCTGCGAGGCAGTTGAGTTCGTCAGCAGACAGCCCCGCCAGTACGCTGACAATAGCGGCTGTCTGCGCTCCTGTCATTGACTCGGGCGTGGCCTCGAAAGTCGGAGGCGGGCCCTGCATTGGGCCGCCCTCCATCTCCAGGCCGCAGGTGACTGCCGCGCCCAACAGGGCCATCATGGCATCCTCGTCCTGGCCGGAAAACGCCGCCATCAACATCTCCGGGCCGCCAAGCGCGTCAGCCAGGCAGAGCATGCCCTCCCGGTCGTCCACTGGCACACCCAGGGACGGAGCAGCGGCGGCAAATTCCTCCTCGTTGAAACAGGTGAGGACCAGGAAGAAAGCGGACATGGACCCCTGCAATGCCGATCCTGCATCGCCCGACATCCCGGACTGAATCACGTCCCTTGCAACGGCCCCGTCAATTCCGGCGCGGACGCAGGCGGATGCCTCAATGCTTAGCGGCTCGTCCAATCCCACCAGCTGAGTTATGAACAACCGCAGCACCGTCTCGTCTTCCATGCAGTTGATCAGCTGGGAAATTTCATCCGGCTCCGCCAGTTCCGGGGCGGAGAAAATCTGGAGCAGCCTGTTGAGATCCGCCACGCCGGACGCGCAGGCGAGCTCAGCATCGGACAGCTCGCCAGCCACGTTCAGCGGATCATCTAGATGTAGCGGTCGGATTGCCTCGGCGCTCTGCGCTGGCGGCGCGGGAGCCTCCGTTGGCTGGGGCGCAGGGGTAGGTTCCGGGGTGTTCGTCGGCGCCGTTACCGGCGTGTTTGTCGGCGCTGGCGTGTTCGTAGGTACCGGTGTCGCTGTGGGTTCGATCATGGCCGTCGGCGCAGTCGTCGGCTGCGGCGCAGCGGTGTCGTCCGGGGCCTCGGTCGCGTCGTCGCCACCGCACGCCAGCAACGCAACCAGCGCAACCAGGGCCATAAAGTAGATCAGCTTTGACATCTTCTGTCCTCTTCCAATTCCATCCTTCAAGCGACCATGTGACGGATTTCCATCGTACAGTGGATGCTTTCAACTTGTATACGATTGGAGAAGAGATTTCAGGGCAAATGTACCTGTGCAGCGGGAATCGAGCGTTTGCCCTTGATTGACGGAATGAGGGTTACAGGCCGCGCCAGTCGAACAGCTCGGCAACCAGCGCGAAGAACCTCCGGTTATCCACATCCAGGGCCAGCGAAACCGGTCCCGGCTCTCCTGATATCAGAGATGCCCCCGCGCTCTCGCCCGGTTCCGTCTCCACTGCCAGCGTGAGCAAGCGACGCGTCGCCACCGCAGGGTCGAGCGCCATCGCCACCGCAAGGGGGTCGTAGAACTCGAACCGCCGTCTCCCGGGGTCGCGGGCAAACCACCCCCTGAGCACGCGCAGCGCCAGGTTTCCGATGGCCGATCCCGCGTGGATGCCAGCGGCCTCCTCGCGGCTGATGCCCACCTGGCGGCAGGCAGCGAGGTCGGCCAGTTCAATGGTCAATCCTGAATCCAGCACCTGCGCCGCCGCCAATGGATCGCTGTGAAAGTTGAACTCGGCCCGGGGAGTAACGTTGCCCCGGGTTTCTACGGCTCCTCCCATGACGACTACGCGCTGCGCCTCTCCGAGGATTCCTGGGTGTTTGTCCTGTAGCCGGGAAAGATTGGTCAGGGGACCGAGGGCCGCCACGATGATCTCCCCGTCGCCGGAACCGATCTCCCGGGCCAGGAAATCCACGGCGGACTCGCTCGCCGCCGGTCGCGAGGAATCCGGCAGGCGCACCGACAGCCCGCCAGGGCCGTGAAAGGCAACTGACGGCGTGTAGCGGCCCGACCTGGGCCGCGCCGCACCGGCAGCCACGGGAATGTCGTCGCGGCCGGCGGCCTGCAGAAGCGCGAGCGCGTTTCGCGTGGCCCTGGCCCTGGGCACGTTCCCGCCCACCGTGGTCAGGCCCGCCACCTCAACTTGCGGCGCGGCAAGAACCAGCAGGATGGCGATGGCGTCGTCCACGCCAGGATCTGTGTCAATGATCAGTCGCAAGTCTTGTCCTGTGTCAGCGGACCTCCTGTAGCCTGGGAAGGTACGCCTGGAATTCCTCGTTGTAGCTCACCAATGCGGACAGCGCCTCGATGGCGGAGAGGCGAAATCTGTAGCCGGTGGTCTGCTTCAATTTCGCCGTGCTCATGATTACAGGCCAGCGGTCCAGGTAGTGGCTGTAAGCCACGAAGGCTCCCCCCGTGAGACGCTTCATGGGATAGGCTATGGCTGACGGCATCTGGACTCGCTTTGCCGGCAGTTCCCTGGCGAACTCTCTGAGAAAGACCACTCCGTCCGCAGCCACATTGAACACGCCGGAATGCTGCTCCCAGATGGCGATGCCCAGGATCCTCGCCAGATCATCGTCGCTGACAAACTGCAGCGGCGGATTGTAGTCCGACAACCCCAGCCAGCCGGGAAAGTAAAACTCCCTGAGCATGTCAACGGACGTATGCGCGCCAAGGGCGGGGCAACAACGCAGTATTGTCACCTTTACGCCGGGGTTATCATCAGCCAGCCTCTCCAGCAGTTCTTCCGCCCGCAGGTTGTCAGCCGCGTACGGGTACCCGGACACCGAGCGGAGCGTACAGTCCTCGCTCAGCGGCGTGGGACGGTCCGGGCCAGGGCCATATACGGTGTGTGAGCTAACGTAAATGATGTGCCCCACTCCGGCGCTGACAGCGGAATCGATGACCTCCTCCAGCATTTTCCGGTTCTGCTCGCTCATTTCAGCCGCCTCCCGCCGTCTCAGGCCCTTCCTCCACTGGAATGCCAAGTGCACCAGCGTTGTGACCCCGAATCTGTCCAGTTCTCCCTGGATCGACTCGGTCACGTCCTTTCGGAATGCGGTGATGTTGTGGACCGGCGCCCTCAGTGGCCGTGTATCAAAGGCGACAAGCTTGCCGAGTCCCGGCATGTCCTCAAGGTGCTCCAGGAGCTTTGACCCCAAATGCCCCGAGGAACCCGTTATGGCCACAACCCTTTGCTGCGAAGTCATGGGGAAAGTCTAGCATCCCCGAATGACGGGCGGGCCTTTTGATTCTCCATCCCCCTTGAGGGAGAGGCCCTTCGACGAGCTCATGAGGGGTGAGGAGGCAATCCTGATCGTCAGCGACTTGGCCTGCATTCCGAGGACGCCCTCACCCTAACCCTCTCCCGGAGGGAGAGGGAACTTATTAAGCGCCCTCTTATAGGGCCCTCCGGCTCCCTGGGCCAGCAGGCCCGCGCCTCGCGGCACTGGCCAGCGCCGGTGGAGCGGCTAACCGCGCCGTGGCGGGGCCAGCGTGCTTGCCAGCCAGGCCCTTGCGGTGATTCGGGCCTTTTCGCCGGTGGACAACGCGATTCGCTGCTCGCCAAGCACGTCATACCCCGACGCCTCGATGCGGTCCAGCACCCTGGAGTAAATGGCGCCAAGAACCGCCGGGCATGCCCTGCTGCGCCTCGAGAGGTAGGGCAGCAGCCGGAATCCGCTGCGAAAGTACTCGCGCGCCCGCTCCCCCTGGAACCGGAGCAGTTGAACGAAGGCGTCGTTGCGCACCCCGGCCTCCAGTTGCTCCTCCGTGTAGCCGAAACGCGCCATTTCGTCCTGCGGCAGGTACACCCTGCCCATGCTCCAGTCTTCCCTGACGTCTCTAATGATATTGGTCAGCTGCATGGCCAGCCCCAGGTCCACGGCATGCTCCCGTGCTGCGTCGTCGCGGTACTGGAATATCTGGAGGCAGACCAGCCCCACCACCGAGGCGACCCGGTAGCAGTATTGACGCAACTCGTCGAAGTCCTGGTACCGGGTCTTTACCAGGTCGCTCTCCACCCCCAGGATGATTTCCTGGAAATATTCCTCGGGAATGGAATAACGGTCTGCGGCATCTGCCAGGGCTAGGAAGGTTGGGGTTGGCGCTTGTCCCTGATAGGCCCGCGCCAGGCTGGAGCGCAGACCGGCCAGGGCCGACAGCTTGTCCTCCGGCGACGCTGCCTCGTCAACGGAGTCGTCGCAGTGGCGGCAAAAGGCGTAGGCGGCGTAGATGGCCTTCCGCTTTTCCAGCGGCAGGGTCACGAAGGCGTAGTAGAAGTTCTTCGCCTCTCGCCGCGTGAGTTGCTGGCAGTCGGCGTAGGCCAACTCCAGTTCAGACGTAGATGCAGCCATCACCGCCGGGCTTTGGGAGAGCGGCACAGGCCACGGCCACTGGGCGGCCCGTGCGGCTCCCGGAATAAGTGACCTATTCCCCGACCACCTGGACCATGACCTCACGGTTTCTGGGGTGGTCCAGTTCGATGAAGAAGATGCTCTGGTAGGTGCCGAACTGCATCTCGCCGTTCAGGATCGGCACGGTCTCACTGGTCCCCAGCAACAGGTGCTGCAGGTGAGCATGGCCATTCGGCGACTCGTCGGGGGTCATGTTGACGGTGCGGATTTCGAAGTCGTTGTGCCGGTACGGTGCGTGCCGCGGAGCAACCCCTTCCAGGAAGTTCGCCATGTCCTCCAGCAGAAGAGGCTCCTTCTCATTTATCTTGACTGCCGCAGTGGTGTGCTTGGAGTAGACCACGGCAAACCCGTTGCTGACCCGGGATTCGACAACGCAGCCGGACACCCAGTCCGTTATGTCAATGAACTCCGGCGCATCTTTGGTCTTGACACTGAGACAGAACGATTTGGTCTTCATGCTTCGCGTCCTTTAATCGCACCCTGGAATGCGGGTTTCTTGCCAGGCGGCGCCGTCTTCGCCGAGGCGCTCTCGCGAGTTGGTGTTGGCTATGGCCCGGGCGAAGCGTCCCAGCGCCAGCAGGGGCCAGTAGTTCCGGTAAAGGTGATAGTTGATCATGAACCCGGCGGGCATATCCAGGCCCTGGTGCCCCGACTCTCCGGGCTTGGGCATTCCGCTCTGGCGCCGCCCGATGCGGTAGCCCGGGAACCCCGTTCCGGTGAAATATGGCTCGTCCCAGCTGCCGTCGGCCTGCTGTATGTCCAGCAGGTATTGCACCCCCCTCAGGCATGCGTCAGAGCCGGCCTCTCCCGCAGCTATCAGCGCCAGGAGCGCCCACGCCGTCTGGGAGGCCGTGGACGGACCGATGCCCCGCAGGGAGTCGTCCACATACGAGCCGCAACATTCCCCCCAGCCGCCGTCCTCGTTCTGGTGCGTCACCACCCAGTCCACGGCGCGGCGAATGTAGGGTTGGTCCATGTCCTCGCCAATGGCCTCCATGGCGGGCAGCGCTGCGCCGGTACCGTAGATGTAGTTGACGCCCCAGCGGCCGAACCATGGGCCGTCCTGCTCCTGTTCCTGTCGCATATAGCCGTAGCCGCGCTGTACCGGGGGATGCGACGCCGGATATCCGAGGCGTCCGTACATTTCCAGTATGTGGGCAGTTACGTCAGCGCTGGGCGGGTCCAGCGTCTCGCCGAAATCGGAAAAAGGGATCTTGGCCACGTACTGCCTGTCATTGTCCTTGTCGAAGGCCGCCCAACCGCCGCTCCTCGATTGCATGCCCTCGATCCACTCCACGCCCCTCCGGATCGCCTCTTCCCGCCTTTCCTCCTCCTCACCCTCCAGCCTGGCTAGCGCCAGGGCAATGATCACCTCGGACGAATCATCGATGTCGGGGTACTTCTCGTTGTGGAACTCGAAGGCCCAGCCTCCCGGGGGCGTGCCCTTGGCCTTTACCTGCCAGTCGCCCTCTGCCAGGATCTGGTTGTCCACCAGCCAGTTGGTCGATTTCCGCACCATGGAGTCATTGGGAGCAACGCCGGATTCCAGCAGCGCCACCTGGGCCAGGCAGGTGTCCCAGACGGGAGAGATGCATGCCTGCACTGAGCAGGTCTCTTCGTCCTCGATGGCAAAGGAATCGAAACCGTCGAATCCCTTGTCCAGGGCGTCGGCAAATTCATCGTCGCCCGCGTGATGCAGCGCGATGAGGGAGTAGACCCAGGGTGGCTGAATCCCGCCCCACGCTCCATCCGCTTCCTGGTGTTCCAGGATCCACTGCAGGGCCCGCCGCCGTGCAAACCCGCGCAGGGGCTGCATGGGCGACTTGCGGTACAGGTTCATCAGCCTGTCCAGGGTGAAGAGACCGCGCGAAATCCAGTCATCGGGAATGCTGAGCGAAAAGTCCGTGGCCTCGCGGCCCTCGGGATACAGCTCGTCGATTTTGGCGGATTCCGGGACAGGGCAGAATGGCCGCTCCGTAAGGATTATGCTCATGGGCACGATGGTCGCGCGGGCCCAGCTGGAAAACTCGTAGATGTTGAACGGCGCCCATGACGGCAGCAGTATCAGCTCCGGCGGCAGGTTGGGTGTCCCGCTCCACTCCCACTGGCCGAAGAGGGCCAGCCAGATCTTGGTGAAAACCCTGGTTTTCGGGACTCCGCCCTTATTGAGGATGAATTCCCTAGCCTTGCGCAGTGGCGGCGAATCGGCCGAATGGCCCGCCAGTTTCAGGGCGAAATAGCACTCAACGCTGGTGCTGACGTCTCCGGGAGCCTCGTAATACTGCCCCCACGAACCGTCGGACTGCTGCTTGGTCAGGATGTAGTTGGCGACCTTGCGCCAGCGGTCCGGGTTCTTGCGTCCCAGGAAATGGCTCAGCATCAGGTACTCGGCTTCCATGGTGGGGTTGGATTCCAGTTCGCCCCACCAGTAGCCGTCCGGATGCTGGGCGCCACGAAAGTATTCATGGGAATGGCTGATCGCCTTGCTGACCTTCCCAATCAATCTCTCAGGTTTGCCCACGCCCTTTGGCGGAGGATGTACAGACTCTGCCATCAACGCCTTGTCCCTTCCCTTTGGTGTTCCGCGTAGCCATTGGCGGTGAACCATTCAACCGCCCGTGCCAGTGCCCGCTCCACCGGGCTCTGGGGCAATCCCAGTTCCGCGATGGCCCGTTCGCTGCTCACCCAGGCGGGCCGCTTCGACGCAACCACCCCTTCCACCGGAATGAGCGGCTCCCGGCGCAAGAGACCCGCCGAAACTGCCTGCTCGGCGTAGCCTGCGCCGACCACCAGCCAGTACGGCAAGCGCACCCGTGGCGCCGGTAACCCGGTTATGCTGCTGAGCATTGCAAACATCTCTTTGAGAGTCACGTTCCGGTTGCCCAGAATGTATCTTTCCCCAACGACGCCCTTTTCCAGCGCCCGGATGTGTCCGGCGCTAACGTCCGCGACGTCCACCAGGTTCATTCCCGTTGCCAGGTAGGCCGGTATTTTTCTCCTCAGATAGTCCAGTATTATTTTTCCCGTAGGCGTCGGCTTCACGTCCCACGGACCCACCGGGGCCGTGGGGTTGACCACCACCACCGGCACTCCCTGGCCCGCCAGCCTCAGCGCCTGTTGTTCCGCCTCGAATTTCGACTGCTTGTAATGTCCGTGAAGGGACTGCGGCGTCAGGGGCGTCCACTCGTCTGCCAGGCTGCCATCGCCGGGGATTCCGATGGTCGAGACGGTGCTGGTATACACCACGCGCTCCACCCCGGCCGCCGCCGCGCATTCCAGGACGTTGACCGTGCCCTCCACGTTGGCCCGCCGCACTCCTTCAGGGTCCCTCGACCAGAAGGTGTACGCCGCCGCGCAGTGGAAGACCGCCGCGCAGCCAGCCATCGCACGAACGAGGGACTCCCGGTCGAGGATGTCGCCCTCGATCCGGTGGATGCCAGTGCCTTCCGTTGTTAACGTGTTGCTTCCCGGCCGGGACAGGGCCCGCACTTCGTAGCCCCTGTTCCAGAGTTCACGGGCCAGGTTTCCTCCCACGAACCCCGTTGCCCCGGTAACCAGGACTTTCATGTTGCTTCCTTGCTACCCGGCCCTAGTAGAGGGCCTCGCTGGCTACCTTCTCCCTATGCCTCTTTTGCCTCTCGGCCTCCCGTTCAATGTAGGACAGCCCGAACCGGGTCAGCACCGCCTGGCACAAGTCCATCTGGGATTTCAGCTTCCACAGGGTTGGAATGCGCCAGGGTTTCAGCAGTATCTCGGTAACAGCGGCATTCCGCTTTTTCGACAGTCCCGGCAGGTACCCCGGCAGCTTCTGCTCCGCCGTGTCCAGGATTACCCGGACTGAGATAAACGGCACGCCCGCCTTGCCGACGGCGACAGCCACGGCGTGGTCCTCCATGTTCACGCTGGCCACTCCGTACTTGTCCCTTAGCTGCTGCCGCTCGCTGCTCTCGACGATCAGGCGGTCGACGGTGAGCGAACTGGCGCGGCTCACCGGCATTCTCAATTCAGCAGCCGTCGCCTCGGCCGTCTCCAGCATTCCGGGGTCGGGGGCAATATTGTTCGCCGCGTCTCCCTCGGCGTCCAGGGCGTAAGTATCAGCCAGGATGAGGTCGCCCGATTCCATGCCGGGGTTCACGGCTCCCGCTACGCCGAGCATCAGCACGGCCTCGGGGCGGCGCCCCGCTCTCTGTTTCAACCCGGAATTCCGCAGTATCTCGGTCATCGCGGCCCCGGCTCGCCTTGGCCCGACCCCGACAAAGTGGAACTCGACGGGAACTCTTGCTCCCCGTGGCGGCTCAAGAGCGTCAAGCTCCCGCCGCAGACCGGCCAGTTCCGGTTCCATGCTGGCAACGACGTAAAGCAACTTTCTCCTTAGTTCCCTCTCCCAGAGGGAGAGGGTTGGCGAAATCTCCTGATCGCAAAAATCACAGCCCAGACTCTACGCCGCAGTAATTCCGCCCTTATGGGCCGCGCCCGACTTGATCAGCGTTGCCCAGTCCCGGGGCGACTGGACCGCATTGAAGATGGTCGCCGACTCAAAGCCGCAGTGCATCATGCAGTTGGAGCAGCGGGGGTCGCGCCCCACGCCATAGTTCTCCCACAGGTCCTTGTCGAACAGCTCCGACACATGCTCCACGTGTTCGTCGGCCAGCGGGTAGCAGGGCTTCCGCCAGCCCATCACTGTGTAGGTCGGGTTGGACCAAGCCGTGCACTGGTATTCCCGGTTGCCCTTGAGGAAATTCAGGTAGAGCGGGTTGTTGTAGAACTTTGCCCCGTCCGAATTCTCCGGATCGAGGAGCTGCCGGAACATCTCATGCGACTCCTGCCGGGTGAGAAAGATCTCCTGGTCCGGGGCGTCAACAAAGTCGTACCCCGGAGAGATCATGGACCCCTCGACGCCGATGTCGCTCACCATGCGGAACATCTCCGACAGGTCCTCGACGTCGCTGCCCCGGAAGACTGTGGTGTTGGTGCAGACGCGATATCCCCGGTCCAGCGCCTCCTCGATGGCAGCGACAGCCTTCTTGAAAACGCCATCGCGGGCCACTGACTCGTCGTGCTTCTCCTCCATGCCGTCGAGGTGCACTACCCAGCACAGGTACTTGGACGGCTGCACCTTGTCCAACACCCGCTGCAGGAGCAGTCCGTTGGTGCAGCAGTAGACGAAATACTTTTCCTCGACCAGGCGGTTGATAATCTCGTGAATCCGGGGATGGATGGTGGGTTCGCCGCCGGCGATGGAGACGATGGGCGCGCCCGATTCCTTAACTGCGCCGATGGCCTCGTCGACGGGCATCATCTTGTCCAGCACCGGCTTGTACTCGCGGATGCGGCCGCACCCGATGCAGGCCAGGTTGCACATCTCCAGGGGCTCCAGCATGGTGACCAGCGGGAACTTGCTCCTGCCCCTGGCCTTCTGCTTCAGAATGTATCCGGCCAGCCGGACGGAGAGTTCCATTGGCCGTTTTGCGCGCTTGGTTGCTGTCGTCATCGGCCTTCCTTAATGGTGTGTCATTATCTGTCTCGGGGCCGCGCCCCAGGCGCGACTCCGGCCACACTATTCTAATCCCCTGCTGACGCCTAATATTCCCTGCGAGCGAGAAAATCCACCAGTTCTTCGGCCTCCGCCCGCGCCCAGCCCGGGAGCGCAACCGGCGCCAGCGCATCCAGGGCGCGGTTGGCAGCCGCCTCGGTCACTTCCTGCGAATGTTCGCGGGCGCCCACCTCGTCCAGGATGGCCAGCACCCGTTGAACGTCGTCCTCCTCCAGTTCCTCCTGCCCGTAAATGCGTTGCAGGTCGTTGAGGGCGGCCCCGGCAGCGCGCTCCAGGGCAAACACCACCGGGTACGATTTCTTTCGACGGCGTATATCGTTGCCCGTCGCCTTGCCCAGCGTGGCCTCGTCGCCCCAGATGCCCAGGTAATCATCACGAATCTGGAACGCCCGGCCCAAGCCATCGCCAAAGGTTGCGAAGGCCCCCACCGTCGGCTCATCACCGTCGGCCAGCAGCGCTCCCGTCTCCAGCCCGCAGCGGATGAGTGCGCCGGTCTTGCAGGCGATCATGTGCAGGTACTCGCCGGTGGTAATGTCGGTACGACTCTCAAACTGGAGGTCAAGGCACTGCCCTTCGATCATCGCCAGGTAACTGTCGGTGAGAATCCCGGAGACCCTCAACACAACCCCGGCAGAGACGCCCTGCTCCCCGGCTCGCAATGCCGCCAGATCGCCGGTGGAGTGCATGGCGTCTCCGGCCACCAGCGCCCGCGGCACTCCCCAGAGGCTCCAGGCGGTGGGCTGGTGGCGGCGTTCCAGGTCCTGGTCCTGTATGTCGTCGTGGAGCAACGAGAAATTATGAATCAGTTCCAATGCTGCGGCAGCGGGAAGGGCACGATCAAAGGAGGACCCCACGGCCTCACAGGCGAAAAGGCACAACGTAGGACGCAGGGCCTTTCCCTGGGAGGAGCCGCCAACGGACGGACTGCCGTGACGGTCAATCCAGCCCAGGTGGTAGCCTTGCAGCAGGTGAACGTCGGCCCCATCGGTTTCCGGGACTGCGCGGCCCAGTTCGTCCTCGATCCAGCTCTTGTACCGGGTGAACATACCCGGCAATTTCGGGCCCGGGGACGCAGCCACCGGGGGACCCATGTTTGCGTCTGATGTCATCGCCAATGACTCAGTCCTGCCTTGATCGAGAAGTCATCAGGAAGAACCAGATAACATCGGCAGCCGATGTATGGCAACCGATGTTAGCAACGCCCCATAACAGTGTCAAGTAAATGCCTGCACGGAATGTAGCGATAAATTTGACGTTCCCAAAACTCGAATGATTCCGGTACGTTCGGCCCTGCTAACGGGTCCCGTCAGGGGCTGCCGCACGGGCCGGGGTGGTCAATCCGTTCCGGTTCCGGGAACAAGGAATACGGCAAACAGTTGTCTCCCATCCGCCACGCCCTCGCCAAGTTTCACCGCGTCAGGAAACTCAGACTCTAGCGAGTCAGCCATAGCCAGGTAGTCGTCCATCAGCACTATTACCGTATCCCGGGCAATTTCGCCCTGTGCCGGAATCCTCCCGTCTCCGCCATGCTCCACGCTGACGTTGCTCCCGGTAGCGCCTGGCAGCAGGAACTTGCGGATGCTGCTGTCGAAAGACTGCCTGGCGGAGTACAGGAGGATATCGCGTTCCGTGCCCGACTCCCTGAGAAACGTGAGCGCCTCGTGGTACTCATAGTTGAAGAACCAGCGTATTGTCCCTCCTCCCGACCATCGGTCCAGCTCTCGTAGGTTCTGGAACGAGAACAGCGCCACAAAAGCGACGGCCACGAGCACAACGGCAATAGCGGCGGCCCGCTGTGCTGTCCGGGTCGGCAGACCGGGCCATCGCAGCCGTTGCCGTAGCCAGACCCCGAGGATGTTTAGGACGGCATCGGCGCCGATGGCGACGAATACCAGGACAAAGAAGATTCCGAGCAAGTAGCGTCTGCTTTCCGCTCCCGGAACGAACAGGACCGGCGCCATGCCGATCAGCCAGCCCGCCAGCAGCAGCCGGCTCCGCCCGTCCCTGCAGGACAGCAGGGTTGCTGCCAGTCCTGCCCAGAATGCGATTGCCGCAGCCAGCGGCAGCACTGGAATGGCCGGGGCCGCGTCGATAGTGTTTCCCTCCACCGGCAGGTGTACCAGCCACACTGCATCGACGGCCAACCCAGGTACCCTCAACCATGTAGAGGGAGACGTTAGGGACACCTGGTAAAGGTCGGTGAGATTAGGGCCGATAAAACCGGACGCGGCGTAGAACAGCAGCATGGGGCCGCCCACTATCAGAGAAACCGCCAGAGCCAGCCACAACTCGCGGTTCCGCCGTAACTCGGGGCGCATCCCGGTAGCCAGCAGGCCCAATCCCCATATACCGGCGAAATACAGGAGGAAGGACTTGAAGGTGTAGAGACCCAGACCAAGGGCCACCCCTGCCGCCACGGCAATCCACCAACGCCGTCCGCGCACTGTCTCAATCAGGAGCCACATTGCCAGAATGGCCATGAAAACAGCAGTTATCCCGCCGAAGGCTATGCGGCTCTGTATCACGAACCAGAGGGAAAATACGAGCAGCGCCGCCGAAATAAGAGCAACCCGAAAGGGAAACAGGCTACGCACCAGCAGGTAGCCTACGGGCACTATCGCGATCCCCGGAATGGCTGAAGCCAGCCGCATGGCAGTCACCTCGGCCCCGCCAATGCGGAAGATCAGCGACATCCAGTGAGCGTATCCCGCAGGTTGCCCCAGGGTGACGCCGGTCCAGATGCCCAGTCCGCCGCTTTCAATGGACCTCAACGCCTCCAGGGCCATCTCGGTTTCATCGCCGTGGATTCCTGCGGGCGAGCCTGGCAGGTCCCACGCCCGCAGGAATACCGCCACCAGGGTCAGGGCAGCGACTGCCGCCACCTCCACGTACCGGGGGACGGCCACTGCATCTGCTGGAATCAGGGCAACGCGCAACCTTTCGGCCAGAACCCCAGCCCCGCGAAGGGCATCAGCCGCACGCCCGGCCAGGTCTCGGGAAATCCCCCACCCGGAGACGGACGGCGACATCCGCTGGCCGTCTGCATGCGAAGGCTGAACGGCCATACTTCGGGATGCAGCCGGGTTCGGCGTATCGGCTGTTCCTGATGGTGGTCGCGCAACGGCAGGCGCGGTCGCGAGAAGTCCTGGCGTCAGCCTTGCCGGGACGCTTCGCTCCCTCGACGGGTCGGCAGCCGACTCCCCGCCAGAGCGCGCAGGCGGGCCTTCGCGCCCCGGCAGCAGGTGGCGAAGCAGAAAAGCGCGGGCCAGCCAGTACATGGCGGTCCCGGACAGAGCACCCCGCGACTGCGGCAACTCGGTGGCCCGAATCGCGGCGTCACCATCATCTGTGGTCGGGTCAACTCTCCCCGGTCCATCGTGCGCCTCTCTCGCCGCTACCGCGACGGCAGGGTCAAGCCCCACAGGCGCTCCCCCGGAGCTCTTGGAATCATCCGCAACAGTGACGCTTCGCTGCCCACCCGCCGACGCCGTGTCCCGTGTGCGACCCCTTTCCCCAGCGACCCTCGCTATCCTGGAAGGCCGGGAGGTCGCGGGTTTCTGGTTGATGAACAGCGCCCGAATGAGCCGGTACAGACCGGAACGAAACGACCCGCGCGGCGGGAGCCTGGATTCATCGGGCGGGCGGCGGACGAGTGTTGGCGAGGACCCGTGAACCGCTGCCTCGACGCCGGCCCCAAGCCACGAGCCGCACTGGTGGCAATACGAGTGGTCGGGCGGGTTTTCGGTGGCGCACCGGAGGCAGGCGTTGGTCAAGGCGATACTGCTCCCGTGCAGGCTGGGACCAGGATATCGGAGGAGAACTTCGGGCGGGATCCGGGCGGAAATCAGGGTGTTCCGGCCCGGCACAAACCTGCTGCTGATAACGGGCCGCGCGTATAGTACAATACCCCGTCAGAGATACCGGCGAAATAACGCGGCCCACTAGGAAAATGGTTGACACCTTTTCCTGATTGCCATATATTTCTATCTTGTAATGAATGTTACATAAGGGCTGCATTCCAAGCTGGCCCATTGGGTGTCATAGCGGGATGCATCCTGCTGTAACAGGGCAGTCCGGCCGAATTTAACAGCCTGGTATCTATAGGAAAAGTAAGAAAGGAGGAGCATATGGCTGACCAGGACATTGCATTGGTAGCTCACCTGATGCGCCGCGCCGGTTTCGGCGCAAGCCGGGATGAGATCGAAGCCAAGGCGGCTCAGGGCTACGACACAGTGGTCCAGGAACTGCTTAACCCCACCGGTGGCCTCGATGAAGACATCCTGATGCGCTACAACCCGGCCTATTACGAGGCGGCCGCCATTGAAGTGAACACCCAGCTCTGGGTGTACCGCATGATCAACAACCCCAACCAGCTCCAGGAAAAGGTCGCCCTGTTCTGGCACATGATTTTCTGCGCCGGGCACAGCAAGATCGACTCCGGCCAGGAAATGGGGATCATGGTCAACATGTTCCGGGAGCACGGCATGGGCCGCTTCGACGACCTGCTGCTCAGGCTGTCCGAGAACCCCGGCATGATGTACTACCTGGACAACACCGAGTCCCACAAGGCCAACCTCAACGAGAACTATGGCCGTGAGCTCCTCGAGCTCTTCTCCCTCGGTGTCGGGCACGACGGCGCCTTCAACTACTCCGAGGACGACGTCAAGGTCTGCGCCCGCGCCTTCACCGGCTGGAACGTGGCCCCGTCCTACCCGCCTTTCCCCCATGGCCGCAGCCCTTGGGTCTTCCGCTTCGACCCCGCCGACCATGACGCCAGCGAAAAGACCTTCCTGGGCGAGACCGGTCCCTGGAACGGCGATGACATCATTCGCATCATCTGCGAGCAGCCGGGAACCGCCCGCTTCCTCGCCCGCCACATGTACAACTTCTTCGTTGCCGACGAGCCGCAGGTTCCCGCCTGGCGCCTGACCCCGCCGCGCGACATCGAGGCCATCAAGATCCTCGAGCAGGCGTACTGGGATTCCGGCCACTCCATCAAGGCCATGCTTGAGGCCCTGTTCACCTCCGAGTTCTTCAAGGACGAGTCGGTCCGCTACCAGAAGGTGAAGAACCCTGCCGAGATGGTCGTCAGCCTGCTCCGCATGGTCGGCGAGCACAAGGAGATCAAGCCCGGCCTGTTCGAGCTGTCCCAGGAGCCCAAGTACATGGGCCAGGACCTGATGAACCCGCCGACGGTCGAAGGCTGGCACACCGGCCGCGAGTGGATCGACAGCGGCACGCTGGTTGAGCGCATCAACTTCGCCGCCGAGATGCTGGGCAACACCGAACTCGACGGTGTCCGGGGCCTGGTCGGCCGGCTGATGGCCCGCGGCGACAGCCTGACTCCCGAACAGTTCGTGGACGGCTGTCTCGAGATGACCGGCCCGGTTCAGGTCACCTCCGACACCCATGCCCAACTGGTGGCGCACGCCTCGCAGGAGGGCAATCTCAGCCACGGCAGCGATGACGAACGCGCCACCTTCACCCGCCGCACCGGCGAAATGTTCCAGATGATCGCCGCCACCGCCGAGTTCCAGTTCGAGTAACCCGGTTTGAAATACCCAAGCACCCATCCTTCGACAAGCTCAGGATGAGTGGTTGGGCAGCCATCCGGCGGGCGGCGATTCCCGCCGGGTGGGCGACAAAGAGGCACCAGCCCGCTCATCCTGAGCTTGTCGAAGGACGAGCGGGTTCACCGGAAGCAAATCACAACGCTATAAGGAGCAGCAAATGGTATCGACCGCGAAAGATCCCGTCCTGGCAGTCCTCTCTCTGTCCGGCGGCAACGACGGCCTGAACACCGTCATCCCGCGCAACAACAGCTACTACCGGGACTTCCGCCCCACCATCGGAGTGCCGGAAGACCAGATCATTCCCATCAACGACGAGTTGGGCTTCCACCCGACCATGGCTCCCCTGATGAAGTTCTGGGAAGCCGGACAGCTCGCTGTCTTCGTCGGCATCGGCTACCCGACCCCCAGCTACTCGCACTTCCGCAGCATGGACATCTGGCACACCTGCGAGCCCGAAATCATCGGCACCGAGGGCTGGCTGGGCCGCGCCGCCAAGCTGATGGACCCCAATGCCGAGAACGTGCTGACCTCCGTTAACTTCGGCCGCGGCCTCCCGCGCGCCCTGGTGATGGAAGGCGTCCCCGTCGCCTCCGTCGGCAACCTCGAGACCTACGGCCTGCTCACCGGCATCGACGGCGATGCCCAGCGCAACGACGCCCTGGAAGTCTTCGGCCGCATGTACTCCCCGGCCATCGGCTCCGGCCCGGTGCTCGACTACATCCATTCCACCGGAACCGACGCCCTCAAGGGCGCTGACATCCTGGCCACCGCGCCCGACCTGTACACCTCGGACGTGGAGTACTCCGGCACCGTCGTCGGTCAGTACATGAAGAACATCGCGCAGACCCACCTGGCCAACTTCGGCACCCGCGTTCTGTACACCACGTCGCCCTACAACGGCTTTGACTCCCACGCCAATCAGGCGCAGGCCAACGCCGCCCTGTGGACCGACGTTTCCAATACCGTCGACACCTTCTTCACCGACCTGCGCAACCACGATGCCAGCGACAACGTCACCCTGTTCCTGTTCAGTGAGTTCGGCCGCCGCGTCGCCGACAACGGCTCCGGCACCGACCACGGCGCAGCCAGCGTGGCCTTCGCCGTCGGCGAGCACGTCAAGGGCGGCGTCTACGGCACCTACCCGTCCCTGGCTCCGGCAGAACAGGAGGAGGGCGGCAACCTCGCCTTCAACCTGGACTTCCGCTCCGTCTACTCCACCGTCCTCGAAGACTGGTTCGGCCTCGATGCCAACCCGATCGTTAACGGCAACTTCGAGCGCGTGCCTTTCTTCAACAAGTAAGCACGGTTCCGGCTTAAGAACACAACGGGAGGGCGCCATACAGGGCGCCTTCCCCACGCACAAAGCACCCCGCAACTATTCCTTCTCCCTCAGGGGGAGGGTTAGGGTGGGGGTGAAAACGCAAGCGACAACGCACGACGAGGTAAGGATATGGCAACACATTTCTTCGGTCTGAAAGACCGGACGTTTTACCATAGCCATGCCGTCGGCCGGAATGAATTCGCCGGCACCGGCTTCCGCAACCCGGTGGACATGGCTATCTCTTCCGACGGCTCGGTCTATGTCGTCAACCGTTCCTACGAGAACCGCCCCGACGGCGTCCACATGACCGTCTGCACCCTGGACGAGGAATACGTCTCGGCCTTCGGCGAGTACGGCGAGGGCGACGGACAGTTCGTCTGGCCCACCGCTGTGGCCCTGGACAGCTCCGGCAACGTCTACGTCGCCGACGAGTGGCTCAACCGCATCACCAAGTTCACCGCCGATGGCGACTATATCAGCAAGTGGGGCGCCGCTGGCTCCGGCGAGGGCGAGCTCAACGGCCCCTCCGGCCTGGCCATCGACTCTCAGGGCAACATAGTCGTTGTCGACAGCAAGAACAACCGGGTCCAGAAGTTCACCCTCGACGGCCAGTTCATCAACAGCTTTGGCTCCGAGGGCAGCGGCGACGGCCAGTTCAACATGCCCTGGGGCATCGCCCTGGACAGCAACGATAACATCTACATCGCCGACTGGCGCAACGACCGCATTCAGGTCTTCAACAGCGATGGCGAATGGCAGCAGTCCATCGGCGAGTCGGGCAGTGGCATCGGCCAGTTCAACCGGCCCAACGGCGTTGCCGTTGACGGCGACGGCGACATCTACGTTGCCGACTGGATGAACAACCGGGTGCAGGTCTTCGCTCCCGACGGCCGCTTCATCACCCAGTTCACGGGTGATGCCGCCCTGTCCAAGTGGGGCAAGGACAAGCTGAACTCCAACCCCGATATGATCCGGCAGCGGAACATAGCTTTCGCCAACGACCCGTCGTACGAGCGCAAGCTGGCTCACCCCTGCGGCGTCCGCATCGACGAGCAGGGCCGCATCGCCATCATCGACCACACCCGCGGCCGCATCCAGGTCTACGTCAAGGAAGACGAGCCCGTCCTCCGCTAGACTGCGGTCATCAACGGCAAACACTCAGGGGCGCTGGAACCAGCGCCCCTTTTCTTTCCCTTCCGGAAATTCCCTCTCCCTCTGGGAGAGGGTCAGGGTGAGGGCGAACTCTGGACCCCTACAATGGTAATCCACCCTCCATTGCGTCTTTGCGCCGCTGCGTCAAGAACTAAAGCCGGCTACCGGGTCGGTCGTTCATCCTCCCCTGTCGCTTTCCTCCAGCCTGGCTTCCAGTTCCCGCACCCTGGCTTCCGCCGTGTCTCTCTGGGCCTCTGCCGTGTCTCTCTGGGCCTCTGCCGTGTCTCTCTGGGCCTCTGCCGCGATGCGTCCTCCCCGTTCCTGCTCGAAGGTGGGTATGTGCTCTCCCGTTGCCGGATCGTGCCACCTGAGTTGGCCGTTCTCCCACCGGATGAGTAGGTTCAAAACAGCGCAGTACCCCTGCAGGACACTCTCCCCGACGGTTTCGATGGGAACTGGCTCGTACCGTCCTTCCACCAGCCGGTCCCCGGCCAGCCTGGTTCCGTGGAACTCGCCCGTCTCGTCGAACCGCCAGTATTCGGGGATGCCCAGCGCAGCATAATCCACCCGCTTGTCTCTTATATCCTCTCGTCCCGTACTGCGCGATGCGATTTCCAACACGAAGTCCGGCGGCTTGCCCTGTTCCGAGATGATGTAGGCGTTGTTTCGGTAGTAGGTCGCGGGATTCACGCCGAAAGCAATCAGCAGGTCAGGGTAGCGGACGCCCGTCAAATCCCGGGTGGGCACGCGACTCAAGTAATGTTCGCCGGCCACCAGGGTAGTCTCCCGGTTCCCGAGGTGGTGTATCAAGTGGTGGGTGTTGCCGGTCAGGTTAGTCTGGTTGAAGTTGGTCATGTCCTCGGGTTTCCCTTCGGGAGGGTCCGGCATAGGCAGAAACGTCTGTGGCTTTGTGGTCATGCTCTTGACCTCTTGGCATCGCTGGTTGCTACCAGTTGATTCTATCCTGATTGGCTGGGAAAGCAAAAGTATAGGGGCGTACACCCGTACGCCCCTATACTTTCTTCGGATATTCCCCCGGCCACCTTTCTATTCCCTCTCCATCCGGGAGAGGGCTAGGGTGAGGGCGTACTCCCGTCCTAGCAGTCCGGGCCGTGGGGCATGCCGTTGTCGATCCAGTCTATGATCTCCTGGATCTCCTCCCTGGGCATGAAGGGTCCCCGGAGAGGCATCCGGCCAGAGGTGCCAACGCTGCGGGCCAGAGACCGGACCAGCTGCGTCTCCTTGCCGGGAACCCCTGGCTCGATGGCCCGGATGCCCGAAAGCACCGCTGCTTGCAGTTCCTCCGGCGTCTCCCAGTAGTAGGCGTGAATGCCTGGTAGTGGGTCGCGTCCCCAGCGTTCCACCCACTTGGCCATTATCCCGTCGAGAAGTTCCTTTACCCTTGGCCAGTAGACCACATTCTTGTCGCTGGACTCGTCGCTCATCCTTGCCATTCCGATTCAAGAGTGTTCTCGCGTTATCGCGAGAGGTTGCTCACAAACAACTTGCCGTCCACTAGACGGCAAGCCGGATGCCGTGAGCCAGACGGGCCGTCTCTAAAGAGGGTGCTCGCTCACCGTCTCCCGCTGCAGCAGGTCAACGGCGTGATGAAGTACCGGTTGCACAACCTCGAGGCACTCACGCACGCCCTTGGTGCTGCCGGGAAGGGTGATTATCAAGGTGCTGCTCCGAATCCCGACCACCGAGCGGCTGATCATGGCCATCGGCGTGAACTGGAGCGTCTTGGCCCGCATGGCCTCGGCCATACCCGGAACTTCCTTGTCCAGGATGGACAGGCAGGCCTCCGGTGTGCAGTCATAGCGGCCCAGGCCAGTGCCGCCGGTGCTGACGATCAGGTTCACCTCCGGCGAGTCGGCCCACTCCGCCATCTTCGCGGCGATGGTGTCATAGTCGTCAGGGACGATTTCCGACCGCACCACTTCGAATCCATCCCTAGACAGCATTTCGCGGATGGCCTCACCACTGGTGTCTTCGCGGTTTCCCTGTGCGCCCGATGTGCTGATAGTCAAGACGCCTAATCCAAACATAGCGCCCTCCGCCGCAAATAATACCATAACCCATTGAACCGGAACATCGAAGGGTCGTCAGGCCCAGGGTCTTTTAGTCGTTCCCTCTCCCTCCAGGGGGGTTAGGGTGAGGGCGTTCTCTCACTGGGCGCCACAGTGCTGACGCGCATGATTTCACCCCCACCCCGACCCTCCCCCTGAGGGGGAGGGAACTATGTAGAAAGTCCCGCCGCCCAACCGCCCTTCACAAGCGAGTGGCCCGGCCCCGTCTCTCCCGGCTCGCTGCGTTGACAACCCCACGGCCCACGACTATATTCACTGCGAATTTCGCCGCGAAGCACCCCTCTGGAAGTAGACCCTTGAGAACTGACCCCGATTGCATCTTCTGCCAGATCGTCGCTGGAAAGTCCCCCGCCCGTGTTCGATATGTCGACAATGACACAATCGTGATCGTCAACAGGCTGGTGCGCGACGAGCCTGATCCCTGGTGGCCGCCGTTGATGCTGCTGGTGATGCCCAAGGAACATTTGTCGCAGATGCAGATGTGGGACAGCGGCCTGCTGCCCCACCTGGGCAGGCTGGCGGTGGACATGGGCGCCATGTACGCGCCCCGGGGCTTCCGCGTTGTGTCGAATTTCGGCCGCGACGGAGAACAGACCCAGAGCCACGGCCACATCCATGTCGTCGGCGGAGTATACCTGGGGCACTACCTGGAACACGACGTGGTCTATTCCGGCAATCGCACGCCGTAATTCCCTCGCCCGATTTCCCGCCAGCCTGACTCGCAGACATGAAAGAAACATAAGAAGGGAGCAACCGAATTGGCTGAGACAGTCCTCTACGAAAAGCGCGAAAATATAGTGATCATGACCATGAATCGCCCAGATGCGCTGAACGCCATCAACCGCCAGCTGCGCCGGGAATTGGCCGAGGCCATAACCGAGTTCGACAACGACCCCGAGGCCTTCGTCGCCATCGTCACCGGCGCCGGTCGCGCCTTCTGCGCCGGCCGCGACCTGAAGGAGCGGGCCGAGGACAATGCCGAGGGCGTGCAGGCCCGGGCGTCCCACAGCATGAGCCCAGACCGGCCCTACATGTGGCCGCAGACATGGAAGCCCATGATCGCTGCGGTCAACGGCTTCGCCCTGGCCGGCGGCTGGTCCATCGCCCAGATGTGCGACCTGCGGATTGCATCCGAGGACGCCCAGCTGGGCATTACGGAGACCAAGTGGAGCCTCCTACCGCCCTTCGGCACCATTCTGCCCAAGATGATGCCCCTCTCGGCTGTGTTGGAGTTGGTGTTCACCGCCGCGCCAATCACGGCCCAGCGCGCCTACGACGTGGGCTTCCTCAACAAAGTCGTGCCCGCCGAGGACCTCATGGAAGAGGCCATGGGCATGGCACAGCAGATAGCCGAGAACGCCCCGCTGGCCGTTCAATATTTCAAGGAGCTGGCCTATCGCGGCCTGAACATGTCGACCCAGGACATTTCATCCCTGACATACCACATGTATGACCAGCTGCTTACGACCGAGGACAGCAAGGAAGGGCCTCGCGCCTTCGCCGAAAAGCGCAAGCCAAACTGGCAGGGCCGCTAGGACTTACACTAGCGCACCGGGAAATGCAGCAGGGGCGGGTTTGAAACCCGCCCCTGTTACTTCTGCAAGACTACACCGGGATAGGGCCAAGAACTATGTTCACTGAACGTCGGACTTGATGATCCCTTTATATTCCAGTTCGATGCAGATGTCCACTACCATTTCCATCTCGACCCGTAGCTGGTCGGAGATGTCGTCGTAGCAGAGATCTGGCTCCACGGCCAGCAGGTCAAGTATCTCGCCCTGGGCCTCTTCCCGGCTCACTGCCCTATAGCAGATGTCCTCAGGAGGAGGGTCCGCTCTCGTGGCCGTCAGCTTCATTCCCAAAGCATGGACGACACGCGACAATGTCGCGAAGGGGAGATCGGGATCTTCTGATACCGCTTGTACTATTTCTTTACCGCTCATTCCGAAGTCATGCTTGATGGGCTTCTCGGTCAGGGCCCGCGCTATGTTGCCCAGCACCTTCTTGACCAACTTGCCATCCCCGGAGTCCTCTTCGAGAGCGGCCCGGAAGTAAAGACGAATATCCTCTTCTGTTTCGAGGTATTTCACAGGATCCCATGGAATAAGGGTTTCAGCCACCTCTCGCCCTCCATTCTTGAGCTAATTGACGGGCGCGCGGTATGTCGCGCCGCTGACTGTCCTTGTCTCCTCCAAACAAGAAGACCAGCCTGGAATTGCCTTGTCTCAGGTAATAGAGACGGTAGCCGGGTCAATAGTCTATCCTCATTTCATATATTTGGCCGCCTATGGACCTTACATCGCCCAGTCGTCCTAATTCAGCGTTATCGATTCGAGCGTATATGCGATTGGCCGCGTTTCTGTCACGCAGCCTGCTGATCCATCGCGTGAACGTGGCGTCTTGGATAATCTCATATAAAGGACTGTTCTCAACCACAGACTGAATTCTATCCCCTACTCCCCTCCCTTACCATGCGGCGAATGCGGTCGGGGCTCAGCGGCAGGTCTCGCACCTGCACTCCCAGCGGCGCCAGCGCGCTTGACACGGCGTTGGACAGCGCGGCCCCGGTCGCTACAATGCCGATCTCCCCGCCGCCCTTTACGCCCAGCGGGTTCAGCGGCGAGGGGTCTAGGTCCAGCACCTTCGTCTCGAAGTCCGGGATATCCGTCGCCGTGGGCAGCAGGTAGTCCATGAAGGTCCCGGCCAGCATCTGTCCCTGCTCGTCGTAGACCAGTTCCTCGAGGATCGTCGCGCCGACTCCCTGCGCGGCGGCGCCTGTAATCTGGCCCTGCAGCAGCAGCGGGTTGATGACGTGCCCCACGTCCTCGGCGATAACGTACCGCAGGATGTCGATCTCGCCCGTTTCGGCGTCTACCGCGACGTGAACGGCGTGTGTCCCGCAGGGGTAGAGTTCCTGCGGCGACTGGAAATAGTGGCTGGCCTCAAGCCCTGCCTCGCCCAGGTTGTACCGGCTGGCCGGCGCAGCCAACCGCAGCACCTCGGGCAACGTCAGAGTGATGCCGGAGCCCTCGGGGTCATCCGCCCGGTGGACGAGGCCGCCGGTCAGGGTCAGTTCCGACGGGTCCACGTCCAGGAATCCAGCGGCCACGGCCAGCACCCGTTCCCGCAGCTTCTGGGCCGCGCCATACACTGCGTTGCCAGCCAGCGTGGTCCCCCGGCTGGCGTAAGTTCCTCCGCCAAAGGAGGTCAGGTCTGTGCTGCCGTGGTATACGGTGATGCTCTCCAGCGGCACACCCAAGCCATCGGCGCAGATCTGTGCGAAAATCGTCTCGTGTCCCTGCCCCATGGTGGCGATGCCCAGGTAGACCGCCACCTCCGCCTGGGGCGGCGCCTCCGAGCCTCCCTGACCTGGGTACTGCTCCATGCCCCGTTCACCCGGGAGCGGCCCCTGAAACGGGCCTCCGGCGTTGGTGATCGCGATTCGGGCGCCCTCGCCGGGATCGCCCGTGCCAGTGCTCTTGACGAAACACGCCGTACCCACTCCGTGAAACTTTCCGTCGACGTTTTTCCCGATACTGGTTTTCAGAGATTCGTAGTCGATTTCGTCCAGCGCTTGCCGCAGCAGTTCGGGATAGTCTCCGCTGTCATAGATGATGGAGTAGGACTCAGGACGGGTCCGGCCCAACTCGTAGGGCATCATTTCCGGGGGTATCAGGTTCTTCATCCGGAACTCAGTGGGGTCCAGGCCAAGATCAGCGGCCACGAGGTCGAACATGCGCTCCCGGAAGAAGCAGGACTCGTAGCGGCCCGGCGCGCTGAATGTCCCCATCCCCACCTTGTTGGTCAGCACGCACTTGACGTCCCACTCGTAGTTGGGGATGTAGTACGGCCCCGGCAGCAGCGCCGTCGTGGAAGTCGGCACCGACGCCCCGTGGGTACGGACGTAGCCGCCAAGGGCCCCCAGCACCCACGCGCGCATCCCAGTAATCGTACCGTCGTTCTTGACCGCCAGCTCCATCTCGCAGACGTGCTCCCGCGAGTGGTTAGCCGAAATCAGATGCTCGG
The DNA here is from genome assembly GCA_965203005.1 of Dehalococcoidia bacterium. Classification (GTDB taxonomy): domain Bacteria; phylum Chloroflexota; class Dehalococcoidia; order Lucifugimonadales; family UBA3495; genus VXOI01. The sequence goes on along the minus strand of CBDBBS010000002.1, from coordinate 4,051,723 downwards.
CCCGGTCCTCCGTCCATTTCACAGGCCGTCCCGTTTTCATCGCGGCGAAGGGCACCAGGAAGTTCTCGGGATAGAATTCGCCTCGCACACCGAATCCGCCGCCGACATCTGGTTCCACGAAATGGATGCGGTGCTCCGGCATTTGCAGTAAGGACGATAGCACGCCACGGTTGTAGTGAGGCACCTTGGTCTCGCCCCATACCGTGAGCTGCTCCCGGCCAGGGTCGTAGGAGGCCGCCAGTCCGCGCGTTTCCATAGGATTGGCCGTATGCCGGTGGCAGCGGAACTCTTCCTTGCGCACATAGTCGGCATCACGAAATGCCGCGTCGGGGTCGCCGATGGACGAGTTGAACTCGAAGGCCACGTTGGTACCCTGCGCCTCGTGAATCACGATTTCGCCCTTTAGCGATTCCTTGACATCCACCAGCGCCGGCAGTGGGTCGTAGACCACCTCCACCGCCTCCACGGCGTCCTCCGCCAGGTAACGGCTCTCGGCCAGAACCACCGCCACCGGGTCGCCGACGTAGTGGACCTTGCCGTGGGCCAGCGGGTACTGCAGGAAACGCATCAGGTCGCTGTAGGCCCGCAGCCGCACCGGGATCTGCCTCGGCTCCACCGTGGCGGCGATGTCGTCGAAGGTGAAGACCGCGACCACACCGGGCATTTCCATCGCCGGCCCGGTGTCAATGGACACGATTCGCGCGTGGGCGTGGGGGCTGCGGACGATGGCGGCGTGGAGCGCGTTGGGCAGCTTCACGTCATCCACGAACTGCCCGCGTCCCGTCAGGAACCGCCGGTCCTCCTTGCGCCGGATCGAAGCGCCGATGTAGCTGGCAGTCATTTCTCTCACCCCAGCGGCCACAGAGATTTGGGCACAATTCAAGGCTACCTTGCGTTCCCGGTGGCGAATTGCGCTTGCTATTTCGGGTTTGTGCGTCTTAGTCTATGATGTATGTTAAGAAGACGGCACCAGAGAACGCTCCAAGCGATATTCCGTCTCCCAACGCAGTCGGGAATTCGGTGGAACGATATAGAGTCGTTGTTCCTTGCTTGCGGAGCCTACACCGACGAACGGGCAGGTTCAAGAGTAGCTGTCGAGCTAAACCATATCACGGCCATTTTTCACCGCCCGCATCCTCGGAATGACGCTGATAAAGGCACTGTTGAGTCAGTGCGGAGATTTCTGATTAGAGCGGGAATTGGAGAGGATCAGCTATGATTAAATATAAGGGTTATTACGGCGAGGCCGTTTTCGATGAAGACGCTGGTATCTTTCACGGTGAGGTCATAGGAACGCACGACGTTATCACCTTTCAAGGCAAATCAGTAGCAGAGACAGAATCCGCATTCAGAGATTCCATTGATGAGTACTTGAATTTCTGCGCCGAGCGGGGCCGACCGCCCAACCCGCCCAGCGGTATGAAAACCCAGGAACACAAGGGCGAAAAAGAGATACCCTAGCCTCCCGCGCCTTTGATCATCTCCCAGACCCTCTTTGGCCCTACCGGCGGGTGCGTTACCTCCACACCCAGGGGCAGCAGCGCGTCGGCCACCGCGTTTCCGACGGCCGTGTATGCGCCCACGGTGCCGGCCTCGCCCACACCCTTGACGCCGCCCTGCGTGAAGGGCGACGGCGTTTCGGTGTGCGTGGTCTGTATGTCGGGAATGTCCGGCGCAGTCGGCACGAGGTAGTCCATCATCGTGCCCGTGAGCGGCTGGCCGCTGCTGTCATAGACCAATTCCTCATGCAGAGTGTTGCCTATCCCCAGCGCAACCGCCCCGACCACCTGTCCGTCCACGATCACGTGGTCGATGATGGTGCCGCAGTCCTCGACGCAGAAATATTGGTCCACGTTGACCATCCCGGTCTCCGGGTCCACTCGCGTTACCGCCAGGTGCGCCCCGTGCCCGAAGGTCTGGTGCGGCGGGTCGAAGGTGCGCGTAGCCTGTAGCCCTCGCTCGATGTTGTCCGGCAGCGACACGATCCTCGAAGCGTCGTGGGCCGCAGCCGCCACGGCTGCAAACGACACGGTTCGCGCCGGGTTGGAGGGATCGAAGATCTGCCCGTCCGATATCTGCAGTTCCTCGTTCTCCGTCTCGAGGAAGAAACGTGCAATCTCGGTCGCCTTGCGCCGGATGTCGGCTGCTGCCAGCCGGATCGCGCCTCCGGTGCTGACGGCGCTGCGGCTCACCCCGGTGCCCGCTCCGAAGGGCGTGGCGTCGGTATCTCCTTCCAGTATCTTGACGGTCTCGTATGGCACGCCCATCTCCCGCGCCACGAGGGTTGCGAACACGCTGTCGTGGCTCTGACCCGTTGACTTGGCGCTGACCGCCGCCAGGACATTGCCGCCAGCGTCGACCCGTATGGTGGCCGAATCGAAGGCCGGCATCCCGAACACGCCGCGCTTGATATAGTCCTGCGAGCCGGTGCTCGAGTGCTCGACGAAACAGCAGATGCCGATGCCCACCATCTCGCCTCGTTCCCTGGCTCTCGCCTGCTCCTCCCGCAACTGCTGATAGTTGGACACCTCCAGCAGTTTTGCCAGGGTCTCCGGGTAGTCCCCGCTGTCATACAGACGGTCCGCCGATGTATGGAACGGCTGGTCCTGTGGCTGGATGAAATTCGTCATCCTGACATCCGCAGGGTCCAGCCCCAGTTCGTCCGCCACCATGTCCATCATCCGCTCGATGACGAACACGCCCTGCACCGTGCCGACCCCGCGGTAGGCGGCCCCCGGGCACTTGTTGGTCAGCAATCCGTATGAGTCGCAGGAAAAGTTGTCGATCCGGTACGGCCCGACGATGGACTGCCCGGCGGTCATGGGCTCCAGGCCCGCCGACGTGGGGCCCAGGGTGTGCGCCCCCTGGTCCACCAGCACCCGCGCCTTGATCCCCAGCACGCGACCCTCGTTGTTGGCCGCCACCGATACATCAACTGCCATCTCGTGGGCGTGGCCGCATGCCAGTAGGCTCTCCATCCTATCTTCCACCCACTTGACCGGACGGTCCACCTTGCGGGACAGGAATGAGAGGATGACGCCTTCCGGGTAGGCTGCGCCCTTGATGCCAAACTCGCCGCCCACGTCGCCCGCAATCACTCGCACCGAGTGCTGCGGCAGCCGCATCACGCTGGAAACCGTGGTTTTCACCAGATGCGGGGACCGGCACGATGCCCAGATGGTCAGCCGGTCCTGGCCGCCGTCATAGCTGGCGATAACGCCGCGCGGCTCCAGGGGCACACCCGTCTGGCGCGGAAAGTGGAATGTCCTGTCGAGCACCAGGCTGGCCCGTGAAAAGGCTCCATCCACATCACCGTCACCGAACTGCCTATGGAACACGATGTTGTCATCCATTCCCTCGTGTATCACGGGCGCGCCGGGAGCCAGTGCTTGCTCGGCTCCACCGACGACCGGCAGCGGCTCGTATTCCACGACCACTGCCTCCGCCATGTCCTGTGCCGCGTGGGGAGTCTCCGCAGCCACGGCCACGATGGGGTCGCCGACGTAGGTCACCTTGCCCGGCGGCACGGGGAAACGGTCGTAGGGCCGCGCATATTCGCTGGACCCGGGCGCCGCGGGACGGACCGGGTTTACGTGCGGCAGCACCTCGTCGGGCAGGATAACGCCGACGGCCCCCGGCACCGCCATGGCCGCTGACACGTCGATGGACACTATGTTGGCGTGGGCATACTCGCTGCGCACGAAGGCGGCGTAGCACATCCCCTGCAGCTTGATATCGTCCAGGAACCGGCCTCTCCCCCGCACCATTCTCGCCAGCTCAGGCCGGGCAACCTCTTCGTGATCAGCCATCACGCGCTCCTTACAGACGTGTCGTGAAGTGCACCCAAGAGACCGAAGCGGATCATCGCCGTCTTCGGAAGAGTTGCCATACAGGAATCGAAAAGCCGGGCAGCAGATCACCCAGGTCAAGAATATCGTCTTGTCCAAGAGTTACCGGTTCGGTGTTGGGCCGATGGATCCTGACCGTAACACTATCAGGATCAAGCACCAGGGCTATTTGGGAGCCGTAGCAAAGCCACATCTGGGCTTTCGCCGCCATCTCGGGGTTTGAGTTGCTGGGCGACTTGACCTCAACAGCGAGGTCCGGAGCCAATTCCGGGAACCCCTGCGTTCCCTCAGGAATCCGTTCAGGCGCAAACCATGCCACATCTGGAGATCGAACGGTGTCAGGGTTACGCTCCAGCCGATAGCCGGGCTCGCCCACGCGCGTTACGCCATAACCACTGTCGAAAGTGTATTGAGTCAGAAAATAGGAGGTGAGAACAGTCGTATCTGCGTGGGGGTCTCCAGTAGGCATCTTCTCTATCAGCACTCCCCGTATCAGCTCATATTTCTTGCCTTGCCCTCTGGGGAGCTTTATCAACTCGTCTGCTGTCATCAGTTTTTGCTCGGTGGTCGTCATCTGACACCCTCCTTGATCAGCGCTGTTGCCGGAAGAGCCGCCACACCGGGCAACTGAACTCGGGCAGCAGGTCATTCAGGTCAAGATCATCGTCTTCGCCGAGGGTGACCGGTTCTGCGTTGGGCCGGTAGATGATCACGGTAGTGTTCTCAGGGTTAAGCACTAGGGATATCCTGGAACCATAACTTAGCCACATTTGAGCCTTGGCGGCCACCTCGGGGTTAGAGTTGCCCGGCGACTTAACCTCGACAGCGAGATCAGGAACCAACTCCGGGTATCCTGGGATGGATTCAGTAATGCGTCCCGGCGCGATCCAAGACACATCCGGAGCGCGGACTGTGTCTGGGTCAGATTCCAGCTTGTAGCCAATTTCCGCCCGAACCGAACCGTAGTTGTGGTCTCTGACATAGTTTCCGAATTCTACCGATGTCCAAATCACTACGTAGCCATGGGGATTTCCGGGTGGCATCTTTCTAATCAGCACTCCCCTCAGCAACTCATACCGGCAGCCGTCGTCCGGCATCATCAGCAGTTCATCGGCGGTAATCAGCTTGGTCTGTGTTGTGGTCATCTCACACCTTCCGGTCAAGACACTTTTGATATGACCGAAATCGAATCGCCTACACCCTCCCCGTCTTGACGATGGCCTGCACTATGGGGGCGTAGCCGGTGCAGCGGCAGATGTTGCCGCTGATGCCCGTACGCACCTCCGCCTCCGACGGGTTGGGGTTGTCCCGCAAGAAGGCGTACGCTGTCATCAGGAACCCCGGCGTGCAGAACCCGCACTGTAGCGCGTGGTTTTCCTGGAACTGTGCCTGCAACGGGTGCAACTCGTCGCCGTTGGCCAGACCCTCGACGGTCATGAGTTCAGCCCCGTCGGCTTGCACCGCCAGTAGCAAGCATGAACGCACCGCCTCGCCATCCATCAGGATGGTGCAGGCGCCACAGACGCCGTGCTCGCAACCGAGGTGCGTCCCCGTCAGGTTCAGTTCCTGCCGGATGAAGTCGGCCAGGGTCAGCCTGGGCTCCACCCGCCCGGTGTACTCCCTGCCGTTCACTGTCATTTTGATGTCGATCATCTGCTGCGTCATGCTGCACCCTCTTGCCGAATATCTAGGAAATCAGCGAATCCTGGTTGCTGTAGCTCACCCTCACCCCAACCCTCTCCCTCAAGGGAGAGGGAGCAATTATGAGCATCAACCCGCACAGGCGTCCTACAACCAGGACCTCTAAATCAGGGCAATCCCTCAATCAAACAAATCACAGTTCAGACTAGCCCCCCACAGGCGTCTTCCAGCGCGCGGCGTGCCATGACCGCGCTGACTTCCTTGCGGTACTCGGCCGATGCGTGGATGTCCGAGCCTGGTGACACTGTCTCCGACACCAGCGCTGCCGCCTCGCGACGTGCGACGTCGTCGACCACCCGACCCACCAGCGACTGCTCGGCGGCGGGCATGCGGGCCGGACCGTCGCCCACGGCGAACATAGTGATTCGCGCCTCCTGGCAGACTCCGGCAGTGTCGGTCCTGAGCATGGCCACCGACCCCACCAGCGCGAAGTCTCCCTCGCGGCGGCTCACCTCGCGGAATCCCCAGCGCCAGCCGTCGCCCAGCGTAGGCAGCCGGATCTCAGTCAGCAGTTGTTCCGGGGCCAGCGAGGTGATCAGCGGGGCGATGGCAAACTCCGAGGCGGCCATCGTCTGCGTGCCGTTGCTGTCCGCCAGCGCCAGCTCTCCATTCAGAGCCGTGCAGATCGCTGGCAGCTCGGCGGCGGGATCGGCGTGGGCCAGACTGCCCCCGATGGTGCCGCGGTTTCGTATCTGGAAGTGCCCGATGTGCGATATGGCGGCGGTCATCATCGGGAATGCGCCCCTGATGGCGTCGGAACGTTCCAGGTCGCGCTGCCGGGTGAGGGCGCCGATCGTTACTGTGCCGTCGGCTGCGGAGACGCCCGACAGCCCCTCGATCTGGTTGATGTCGATGATTACGGCGGGACGCACCAGCCTAAGGTTCATCATGGGCATCAGGCTCTGGCCTCCGGCCAGCGCCTTGGCGTCCGGCCCGTGCTGCGCAAGAAGCTCCAGCGTCTCCTCCAGAGTGCCCGGCGCGAAATAGTCGAACTTGACGGGTTTCATATTCTTTCCCTCATCCTGACCTCCTCCCGTTGGAAGAGGAAATTCATCGAGAACCCTTGAAATGACAAGAGGGGAGTCGATGGGATGACTCACCCTCCGGAAATTTGCCCTATTGTTACACAGCCGCGCTAAATCTGGTACTCCGGGCGCCGCAGCAATTGCCGCGCGATCACCAGCCGCATCACCTCGTTGGTGCCCTCGCCAATGATCATCAGCGGCGCGTCGCGGTAGTAGCGCTCCACCGGCGACTCCTTGATGAACCCGTAGCCGCCGTGAACGCGCATGGCCTCCATCGTCACCTCGCCGCACACCTCGCTGGCGAACAGCTTGGCCATTCCAGACTCCAGGTCGATGCGCCCGCCCTCGTCCTTCTTGGCAGCGGCATCATAGACCAGCAACCGCGCCGCCTGGATCTTTGTCGCCATGTCGGCCAGCTTGAGCTGGATCGCCTGGTGCTCGGCGATGGGCTTGCCGAACGACTCCCGCTGCTGCGCGTAGCGGATGGCCGCGTTGAAAGCCGCCTGCGCGACGCCCACGGCCCGGGCCGCCACGTTGATGCGCCCCGTCTCCAGCCCGCTCATGACGTGGCCGAATCCCACGCCCTCCTGTTCGCCGATCAGGTTGTCGGCGGGGATGGCGTAGTTGTTGAAATTCAGCTCCACGGTGTCCAAGCCCCGATAGCCCAGCTTGTCCAGGTCCCGTCCTACCTCGAACCCCGACCCCGGCTCGCCCCGCTCCATCACGAAGGCGCTGAGGCCCCGGTGGCGCGGCTCCATGTCGCGGTCGGTGCGGGCCAGCAGGCAGAACATGTCCCCGTACCGCCCGTTGGTGATGAACATCTTGGAGCCGTTGATGATGTATTCCTCGCCGTCCTTGGTGGCCGTGGTCTGCAGGTTGGCAACGTCCGTCCCGCCACTGGGTTCGGTCAACGCCAAGCCGCCCCGTTTCTTCCCGGAGGCTAAGTCGGGCAGGAATCGCTCTTTCTGCTCCTCAGTGCCGTAGTGGGTCAGCACGTAGGTGAGGATGTGGTGGGTCCCTATGGCCCCGCTCAGGCTCATCAGGCCCATGCTCAGTTCCTCGAAAATGGTGGCGAAGGTAGTGTAGTCCAGCCCCAGCCCGCCATACTCCTCGGGCACGGTGATGCCAAACAGGCCCAGTTCCTTCATCTGGTCGATCAGGTCGTGAGGCACACGGTCGTCGCGGTCCAGCTCGGCGGCCACCGGTTCCACCTCGCGGCGCACGAAATCGCGCACTAGCGCGACGATCTGGGCACGGACTTCCGCATTTGAATCGGTTGGGGGTATTGCAGCCACGGTCTACTCCTTTTTAATTCAACACAGAGCGCGCAGAGGGCACAGAGATTTTATCAGTTTTCTTGAATTCTCTCCGTGAACTCTGTGGTCTCTGTGTTGAATTATTATTCTATGGCTGGTTGGCCGCTCCGGGAGTGGGGTTGCTAACGGTCTGGAACTCGCCGGTAGCGTCCGGGATGCGGGCGTAGCTCTGGCCCTCGCCCGAATCTCCCTCGTCCCAGTCAACCATTGCCACCAGAGGGCCGTTGGCACTCCAGCCGTCGGCCTCACTGCCGGCAATGGCCCAGATGCCCAGCTCCTCGTCGCCGCCCAGCTTGAACCCGGCCCAGTTGTCGCTGTCCACTTCCACCTTCAGGTATTGGCCCGGCGCTATGCCCAGGTTCGTAGGGAAGGGGACCCGCTTGCCGATGTCGGTCAGATCGTCGGCCACGAAAAAGTTAGCCAGGGAGATGTGCTGGTCGGTGGAGTTGTGCAACTCGAACCAGTCCAGCGGGTCGCCCTTGGCCGCCACCTCGTTGATTACCAAGCCGTTGATTATCAGGCCGATGTGGGGATCCGGCGACAGCGTTTCGTCACTGCCTTCAGTTGACGCCTGCGATTCGCCAAAGGAGCCGTAGAATGTGCCGGAGATATTGGCGCCTGATTCCGTTCCGGCTTCCGTCAACTCAAGTCGGCCCTCGGTGAAAGGAACGAACACGTCCGGCACGCTGGCCCCTGCCGGGATGCTCCATACCCCACCGGCGATGCCGTCCTGGCCAATGATCAGGGTGGCGCCTTCGGTTAATTGGGCCAGGGGCAGCACGATGGTCAACCCCCGGGTTGCCCCGTCCTCTGAAAGGCCGTATACGTTGATTGCTACCCCATCGACAACGCCCGGAAGGATGGCCTGCTCCTCTTTATAAGCCATGCCAGCGATTACCTTCAGGTCGCTAAGAGACTCAACAGGCTCGCCGTCCAGGTAGGTAACCCACCCTCCCTGATGGATAGTGGGGTTTTCCTTTGACCCCCAAGCAGTCTCAAAATGGATCTCGAGATCCTCGATTTCTATCGCGCCCGTCTGATACTTCGTCAGCGATTCGGGGGTTTCCAATGACCTATCCGAGTCTCCGTCCCCGAAGTCGGCGTAGAGGATGCCCACGATGGCCGAGCCCGGCTCCGCACCGGCAGCAGTCAATTCGATGCGGCCGCCGGGGACGGGAATGAATCCCTGGGGCTCGCTGCCGCCGGGGGGAATGTGCCAGACTGCGCCGCCAACCCCGGCGTCCACACCGATGGCCAGCGTGGCGCCAGCGGAAATCCGGTCGATGGGCAGCCAGAAAGTGACTCCCTGGATGGCGCCATCGGGATAAAGGCCCATGACCGTGATGAGCGCCGCGTTCTCCACGCCGATGTCCGCCTCCTCCTGCGGGCTGGCCGGACCGGCGGTGGCCCCGACGTCTCCCTCCGTGGTGGGCGCCCACTCCCCGGCGGCGTTCAGTTCGTAAACCGTTCCCTCAGCCAGCGGGTTGGCGCTTACATTGGTTCCCCAAGTGGTCTCAAAGCGCACCTCAAAGGACTCGAGGTCAAGTTCGCCCGCAGTGGCGCCAAAGTCCGGCTCCGGCCAGTCGGGAGGCTCCGGCGTTATGTCCGCCAGTATCTCGCCCTTGCGCTTCAGGATGAACTTGCGCACCCGCTCGGTGTCTTTGGCCGCCGCATCCTTCGCTTCCGGCAGGGAGTGCTTCTGCACAATCGCCGCCATCTCATCCACGCTGGCCAGCAGGTCGTCCTCGTCCCAGGCGGTGTTCAGTATTTCCCTCAGCCGCCCGGCGTACTTCGTTCGCCAATCCGGCGTGTTGTACAGCCGGTTGGGGATGGCCGAGAGGGCCAGTACCGACGGTGGCGGATTGCTGATGTTGTCGAAGGGGTTGGGGTCGTCTTTCAGGTGGAAGACGTCATCCACGCCCCATGGAATGAACACGAACTTGCCGTCCGCCTCCCGGTAGAAGTGGTAGTTGTTGCGGTCGCCGGTATAGCCGTCCCAGTGGCCCACCAGCGCCTCGGTAGCCCAGAATGACAGGAACCGGTCCAGGTCCACGATCTCTGCCAGCGCCTCCAGTCCGGCATCCGAGGGGTCTTGCAGAGCCGCCATCACGGCGTCGACGTCCGACCAGTCGTTTTCGTCCTCGTTGGTCTTCTTTTCAATGGTTCCCCGATGCGTGGGGGTGAAGTCGCTGATGGTTCCCTCGTACAGGTTGCCCCCGGCGCTGTCGAAGTGCCGGGCCAGCATGGGTGCCTTGATTTCCTCCACGTGAACGTACAGCCCCAGCTCCTTCCCGTTCACCGTGACCGTCGCAAAGTTGCAGCGCGACGCCGGCAGCCCGGCGGCGGCAAACACTTGGTATGCCAAGCAGGTGTTGATCATGGACGGGTCCTGGATGCTGTTGTTCAGCGTCATCCGCTCCATCACCCCGCCCAGGCTCTGTCCGTCCACGTACTTGTCGAAGCGCAGCTTGAGCGACGGCTTGGTATCGCTCTGGGAGCCGAGAAACCCCTTCTTGCGGACGCCCACCTCGGTATAGGTCTCCTCATCGGTGGTAACGCCGTCAACGGATACGGTCACGGTGGCAGAGAACCAGTCGTAGATGTCGGCGAAAGGTTGGGAAAGACTGTATTTCTCGATCTCCGCCATCAGGTCCTCGAAGGTCCGCGTCTGGTGGCGCAGCGTGTCCCAGTCCTCCGGCGCGATCTCGATACTGATGTCCAGCACCCGGTCCAGTGCGAAGTAGGCGTCGCTGGGGTCAAGTTCCCCCGGTTCCTCGGGTGTAGCCGCTGGTGTCGGAGGCGGGGCCGTGGTCGGCGCGGGCGCAGCCGTGGGGGGCGCTGTAGGCGAGGGCGCCGGACGGGCCGTAGGAGCCGGAGCCGGCGATGTCGGCGCTGCCGTAGGCTCGGCGGCAAGCGGCTCCGTTGGCCGCGCCTCCGTGGGCGGCGCCGTCGGGGCCGGGGGCGCAGCGGGCGCGGGGTCAGGCCCGCAGGCAACAATAAGGAGCGCCAGCGCGACAATCGCCAGCACCCCTGAGACCATCAGGGTTCGACTCATGAGGGGGCTTTCTCCGAACTTTTGGGTTTAGCCGTCTTGCAGCGCCGCCTGGGCTGCTGCGAGCCGGGCCACGGGCACCCGGAACGGCGAGCAGCTGACGTAGTCCAGCGCCGCCTCATGGCAGAAGACCACGCTGCGCGGATCGCCGCCGTGCTCGCCGCAGATGCCGATCTCCAGGTCGGGGCGCACCTTGCGCCCTGCGTTCACCGCCAGCCGCACCAGCTCGCCCACGCCGTGCCGGTCGATGCTCTCGAACGGGTCCACCGGCAGCACACCCTCGTTGACGTAGCTGCGCAGGAACTTGCCTTCGGCGTCATCGCGGCTGAACCCGTAGGTCATCTGGGTGAGGTCGTTGGTGCCGAAGCTGAAGAACTCAGACTCCTCGGCCACCGCCCCGGCGGTCAGCGCCGCCCTTGGCGTCTCCACCATGGTGCCGAACTTGTAGGGCACCTCGACGCCCATCCGCTCCTGCACCTCGGCTGCCACGCGGGTGAGGTCTGCCCGTAAGCGCCGCATCTCCTCCACGTCCACGGTCAGCGGGATCATTATCTCGGGATGCACCTCGACGCCCTCGGATACCAACTGCGCTCCCGCCGATATGATGGCCTCCACCTGCATCCGGTAGATCTCGGGGAACGACAGCCCCAGCCGGCAGCCGCGATGGCCCAGCATGGGGTTCGACTCCCGCAGCGAGTCCACACGGTTCAGGAACTCCTCTTTCTCCGCGATCAACTCGGCATCTGCGCCGGTCGCCCTGAGTGTGGCCAGCTCGGTCAGCAGTTCGTCGTAGGGCGGCAGGAACTCGTGCAGCGGCGCGTCCAGCAGCCGGATGATCACCGGCTTGCGCGACATCACCCGGAGGATGCCCCGGAAGTCGTTGGTCTGGAGGCGCTTCACCCGGTCCAGGGCCTGGTAGAAGTCCACGACCGCCGCCGGAATGTCCGACACCTCGGGATTCATGAACGGGTTGGCCAGGGGGTCGACGTGATGCCCCTCGTGCTCCCTGCGCCACTCCTCGGCGACCTCCGAGTTGAGCAGCATCTGCCGAACGGCGGGCAGGCGGTTGGGGTCCAGGAACATGTGCTCGGTGCGGCACAGCCCGATGCCCTCTGCGCCCATCACGATGGCCTGCCGCGCGTCCGCAGGGGTGTCGGCGTTGGCCATCACGCCCAGCCTGCGGGCGTCGTCGGCCCAGCCCAGCAGCTCGCTGGCCTCGGGCAGGTCCTCCAGCCGGGGGTTGACCGTCGCCAGTTCCCCGACGTATACCTGACCCAGAGCGCCGTCGATACTTACCCGGTCGCCCTCGCGCAGGGTGTGGCCGTTGCCGCTCATCTCGCCCAGTTCCAGGTCAACCTGCATGCCCTCACAGCCGACGATGCAGGGCTTGCCCAGCCCCCGCGTCACCACGGCGGCGTGGCTGGTGACCCCGCCACGGCTGGTGACCACACCGGCCGAAGCGATGATGCCGTGGATATCGTCCGGCTTGGTCTCGGGGCGTACCAGTATCACCGTCTCGCCGCGGCGGGCCAGGTCCTCGGCCACGTCGGCGTCGAAGCAGACCCGGCCAGAGGCTGCGCCCGGCGACGCTCCCGCCCCGGTGGCCAGCAGCCGCTCCGACAGATCTTCCTGCGACAGGTCGGCGGCGAACTGAGGCACCAGAAGCTGCGTGATCTCCTCGGGGTCCACGCGCATGAGGGCCTGCTCCCGGTCGATCATGCCCTCGCGCACCATGTCCACCGCCGTCTTGACCGACGAAAGCGGCGTGCGCTTGGCGTTGCGGGTCTGTAGCAGATAGAGACGCCCCTGCTCGATGGTGAACTCAACGTCCTGCACGTCGCGGTAGTGCTTTTCCAGGTTGGAGGCCAGCGACAGCAACTCCCTTGAGCGTTCCGGCATTGCCTTGGCCAGCGCAGATAGCGGCTCCGGGGTGCGCACCCCGGCAACCACGTCCTCGCCCTGGGCGTTGCTCAGGAACTCGCCGTAGACCTCCCGCTTGCCGGTCGATGGGTCGCGGGTGAACAGCACACCGGTGCCGCTGCTGGGGCCGAGGTTGCCGTACACCATGCCCATGATGGTAACGGCGGTGCCCATGTCGTGGTCGATGCCGTACTGGTTCCGGTAGACGATGGCCCGCGAGTTGTTCCAGCTGCGGAACACTGCTTCCACAGCGCCGAACAACTGTTCCCACGGCTCGTCCGGCGGCGCCGCCCCCGCAAACTCCCGGGCGATGGCCTTGAAGTCGCGGGTTACCGCCTGCAGTTGTTCCGCCGTCAGCTCATAGTCGAGGACAACGCCGGCCCGGGCCTTATGCTCCGCCAGGCACTCCTCAAAGGGTTCCGGCGCGACCTCCTGCACCACCTCGGCGTAGATCTGGATAAACCGGCGGTAGGCGTCCCAGGCCGGGCGGCGGTCGCCCATCATGGTACCCAGGCCCTCGACGATCTCGTCGTTGATGCCCAGGTTCAGGATGGTGTCCATCATCCCCGGCATGGATATCCGGGCCCCGGACCGCACCGAAACCAGCAGCGGGTTGGCGGTGGAGCCGAACTGGTGGCCGATGGCCTGCTCAAGCTCGGCGACGCGCTCGCGAACGGTGGTTGTCAGCCCCTCGGGCAGCGTATAGTCCCCGGCCAGGTAGTCGCGGCAGACCTGCGTGGTGATCACGAACCCCGGAGGGACCGGCAGTCCCAACCGCGTCATCTCGCAGAGATTGCTTCCCTTGCCGCCGAGCAGGTCGCCCATGGAGGCGTCCCCCTCGCTGAACCGGTAGACCATTTGCGCTGCCTGAGCCTGTACAACCATGGGCAAGAGCTCCCTGAATTAGCCTCAAAACTCCCGGTCCCCCCACCCGCAAGAACACACCCTCCAAAAAACACCGGTTCATGCATTATACCCGACGGCACGGGGTGGGCCAAATTTGGGGGTAGGGACGATGACCAAAAACCCGGTGTGCCAACTGCGTTCTTGTCTAATATCGAAGCGCAATATCTGACGTGATTATCAGAGTATTTACACGGAGCTATTTATGTGATTCAATGGTATCGCAGGAGGAATTCTAACGCCAAAATCAGGAGAGAAGAATGTTCGAGCGAAGACTACTGGCCAAACGCAACGGCGACGGCAGCTTCAGCGTGTCTTACCCAGTGGGAGAACTGGTCAACGACTGCTTTGTGGACTTCTACAGCGAAAATACCGGCACCGGCTTCCAGAGAAACGAAACCAATCGACAGGCCAGAGGCAGGGGGGTCGCAGAGTACATCCGTCGCTGTGCCAGGGACAAAGTGGATCCCAAGCTGTTCGAGCTCACCGCCAATGCCAGGGTGGGAAAGCCCTGGTGTGAATCCGAAAACGATCGCACCGGTCCCGGTTGGAGCTACGAGCACCTAGATGACAAGGGAACCTTGGGTTTCCTCTGTCTGTATCCCAACCAAGAGAAGGGTTGGCTATCCTTAACCGACGGAGGGACGCGCGAGTTGGGAATAGAAATCGCCCTCAGTCGGGGTGATTTGGAAGAAGAATCGACCATCGATGTCCGAGTCTTTCCAAATCTCACCTTGGCACAAGAAATCAGTCAGTTCCTGCTGATCAACGACCATCAGAAAAAGGTGCGTACTGATCTCGGACTCCGTGTCGTACAAAGGTCACTGGATGAGGGTAACCTCAGTGAGGACGAGATCAAAACACTGCAAACGGTGGTGCCAGACACCGAATCTTGGAAATTTGCCGCTAGCCGGATCGCCAGCGAAATGAATACTGCCAACGATTCCCCTTGGCAAAACCGGATTCAGATGCCCAGCGATTCCCCGAGGAGCACTACCCTCCAGTCTTTCTTCACCAGCTTGTCACCTCTTCTCAAGGACCCAGACATCCAACTGGCGATAGAGCAGATGATCAAGGCTGGTCAAGTGACGACCGACAACACCGAATTCGTCAGCCAGGTCCTCAAGAACTTTTGGAACGCCGTTGCTCAAGTTAACCCCAGGGCCAATAACGAACCGGAAACCAACGTACTGTGGGGGCCGATTGGGTCATCGGCTTGTCACATTGGCTTGGCGGCGATCCTAAAGACCGTTCTGGACAGCTCCACCCCAGACCTGACCACCGAAAACTTTACTTCGATGATGGAAGGATCCGTTACCGAAGACTACGACTTCTGGTACACCAAGATTGGCAAGCATCAGAAAGACACCTACCCGAAGGAAAAGGGAGATGCCACGATAATGACCGGAGCCGCCAATTACAAGCGCCTCGGCAAACAGCTGGAACAGGAGTGGCGTTCCAATCTCCATTCCAACAGCAGCAAGAAAAAGGTGCTGCTGTGAAAGCCATAGCAGTGGGACTCTATTAGCGACGCCGGAGAGCTGTCCTCAATGCAGGATGGCTCTCCAGACGCCGTTTGGTGATGTGGCCGGGATGTCATCCCCCGACCACTCTTGGCCGGACTTGTCCCGGGCATAAAATGAGTATGTGCCTGTGCCGTAAAAGCCTAGGTCGATCCATATACCGTCCTGCGACCACGAGAAGTTGACCTCACCGTCATCTGCCAGCGATATATGGGGGCGAACCCTCATCTGTACAGGCAGCCGCTCGGCAAAGGAAACGGCATCCATAAAGGCCCTCTCGGTCGGCCAATCGGATCCAGGCCACCTTTCAGCCTCAGGTGTCGAGCGCAACTTCGCCAAACGCTTCAGCAATGGGAGGATTGCAGGTTCCCGGGTGGCCGCATGGATGGAACGGGCACCTCGAAACGGCAGGTATTCCGCCATGAAGACTCCAGTGGCCCTGGCACCGTCAGGGTCCATCTCTGCTACCCTTAATTGTATACTCGGCCAGCATACTTCATCGCCACTCAACAGTTCCTTGAAAGCTCATTCGCCGGCCCCCTAAATCTCCCGGAAGGCTGGCTCCACGTCCTCCAGGTAGAACTTGTTCTGCCACAGCTCGTCCAGGTACGCCTGCTCCTCGTCGGTCAGCGGCGGCGTGTCGACGGCGGCGGTGTACTCGTGCAGCTCCTCCATCTTGGTGAAGTTGGGCAGCACCGAGACGATCTGCGGCCGGTTCAGCACGAACTGCAACGCCGACTGCCCCAGGGTGCGCGAGTCCTCCTGCGCCAGGAACCTGACCCGCTCCACCTTGGCCAGCGCCTCGCGCATCCACTCGGCGCGGCGGAAGGCCCGGTGGTCCGACGGGTCGAACTCGGGCGCCTCGGTGAACTCGCCGGTCAGCGTGTTCGAGGCGTGCGGCACCCGCGAGAGCAGGCCCACCTCGCACTCCTCGGCGATGGGGAAGAAATCGATGGCCGGCTCCATCTCCAGGATGCTGTAGATGATCTGCAGGCTGTCCACCTGCCGTTCGCGCATGGACATCTCGCCCTCCTCGAACCAGCCGATGTCCGGGCCGAGGGCGACGCCGTAGTGCCGGATTTTGCCCTCGAACTGCAACTGTTCCAGCGTCTCGAACAGCTCGTCCCGCTCCAGCGCCTCGACGCGGGGGTTGTGGACCTGGTACAGATCGATGTAGTCGGTGTCCAGCCGGCGCAGGCTCTGCTCGCAGGCGAACTTGACGAACTCGCGGTCGAACTTCTGCGGCCGCTCCCGGTGCCCGTCCCGGGGCGTCGGGTCGTAGATGTCGTAGCCGAACTTGGTGGCGATGACGAGGTCGTTGCGCTTGTGGCCCAGCACTTTGGCCAGGATCTCTTCGCCAAAGCCGTCGCCGTAGGTGTCGGCGGTGTCGAAGAAGTTGACGCCCAGCTCCACCGCGTTTTCCAGCAGCGCGGCCCGCTCGGCGTCTTCCAGCTTTCCCCACCAGTTGGTGGCCACGGTCCACACCCCGAACCCCACCTCGGACAGAACAAGGTCAGTACGCGGCAACTGTCGAAACTTCATGGCAGATAGAGCCCTCAGCGTATTGTTGGGTTGCGCCCTATGAGGCGGGGTGAATTTCTTGGACGGATTTTGCCAGGGATTCTGCTATGTCCGTATCGTCTGCGCCATAGCCGAATATCCCGGTATGTGAAGGGTCGCTAGGTTGGCCTAAAGGTCTGAAATTCAAAAGCAGATTGCTATCATTGTACACTCGTTGAACCGCAGTACCTACATTCAGGATTGCGAACCCTCCGTTGCGACTGACTCGAAAGCCCTTGCTTTCAAGAGCGTTTCGCACCGCGACTACCTGAAACTGCCTGTCCGAAGGATGGAAATACTCCAGCCAGTTGGTTGACAGAAAACCTTCACCAATTCTCAGTAAAAATACGTCATAAGCAACCGTTCCGTTGATGATCTTGCGAGGCCCACAGTATCGGGCTACGTTGTGTTCGGGCAGCAGATTATTCTCTTCTGTTAACTGGTACGCCAAGAGAGCAGTTCCTTTTGCACTAATCCTCGCATCAGCTTGGAGCGTTCAATGGTTCTGGCTGAGCCTTCTATATCTATATGGTTGCCGGTTTTGTCCCTCGCCGTATACTTCACATACTCTGTGTCAATGAACCACACGCCTAGAGCGCGTTCATCAGGAAACGACCATTGGGCGTAGACCCACCCCTCATACGAACTTCCTAACCCGACAGTGCCCTCGAATTCGACACTGGCAAATAACTCAAGGAATGCTTGGGCACTCTCAAGAGTAATTGGCGACTCGCCCGGATCCAGGTCATCGTCCGATGCCAGGTAGTCCAGCCTGTCGGCGAGTTCGTGCTCACCCATCTCGCGCAGGAGGGTTGAAATCTCGGCAATAGTGGTGGTTGGCGCCAGTGCCATTCCGCAGCCGTCCGCTATGTAGATTCGGCAAGCCAGCGGCCCAGGCCCTCTATGAACTCGTCCCGCACCTGGCTGCTTTCGCCACAGAACTCCCGGATGACCTGCTCCTTGAACTCCTGCGGGTCCCGTCCGGCCGGCACCGGCAGCGTGTCGATGGGATCGCAGGCGATGGTCATACCGGCTCCGGTTACGAACTCCCGGTTCACTGGCATCCCCAGAGGCGCGGCGCTGCTCGGCCAGGTGGCGTCCACCACCGCCGGACCATCGGGCGTGCTCAGGCGGAGATACGTGTGCACGTCCGGCACAGGACTCTCGGCGACCAGGGCCCGCAACTCCTCCGGAAAGTGGCCGGTGTTTTCGGGCGTGAACCGGTGGGTGACCATGACCACCGTGGTTTCCATTCCGAATTCGCGGAATATGTCCGCCAGCAGGTAGTGCTTGCCGGAGCACGTTCCCTGCCACTCCTCGACGATCGCTTCCGGCTTTCTGGACGAGGCCCTCCGGTACGGCATATCCCGCACCAGCGCGAAGGCCCGCTCCGCCGTCAGCGGTTCATCGTGGCCGAGAAAGCCGCGTTTACGGCTTTCCTCTTCCAGCAGTGAAACGAGGCTGGTCGTTGCCATAACTTCTCCTGCCCTACCCTGCCGCGACCGCGAGGCCCAGGCTGCCCTTGATCGCGTCCACCTGTGCCCGGAACTCCGAGTCCGACAGCACCGGCTCCATCCAGCCCAGCGGCACGTTCGCCAGTATCTCCACCCACGACGTGCAGCCGCTGTACTCCGGGATCCACGGCACCGTGACCGGCGCCTCCAGCCGGTAGGCCCGCAACAGCATCACCGTCAGCGGCAGCATGGGCTTCCAGCGCAGCCGCGACTGCGCGTAGTCGGTGGTCCAGATGTAGTGCGGTGCCAGGTCGTCCACCTTGCCCTGGTCCTCCAGCTCCAGCACCTCGTCCGCCATGGCGAAGTGAGTAAACGTGATCTGCTTTTCGTCTCTTGGACGCTCCAGCAGCGACTCCAGCGCCGGCTGGTGCTCCTCGCGCAACAGGTCGGCCTTCTGGTGCTCGTAGGTCGGATACAGCAGGAACTCGCGGTGAATCACCCGGAAGTCCTTGCCGTCCTCGTGGATGCCGCCCTTGCGCAACAGCAGAATCTGATCGCCCCGGCCGATGGCCTCGCAGGTGATGGCCCATTCTTTGAGAGCCATCTGGCACTTGTCAGGAGTCGTCATAGCCACAAACCTCCGGGCGCGGATCGCTCTGTTGAGAATGATCGAATGGTATCACAGCACGACGGCAAGGCGTTTCGGTTCCCGGCGGGTTTGTCTGAACTCTGATTTGTCTGATTCCGGGATTAGTCTGATTTCTTAATCATGGTAATCCCTCAATCCTATAAATCACGGTTCAGACAGAGGGTCGAAGGGCGCCGAGCGCCACTGATCCCCGCTACTTGCCCCGGCTGCAGAACTCCGCGTAGTCCGGCACTTCCTCGCCCAGCACGTAGAACCAGAAGTAGGTGCCGGTATCGCCCATGAACTTGAACTGCTTGCGGACATCCTTGAGCGCGGCGTAGAAGTCCTCGTGGGACTGCATGTAATTCCGTATGCCGTCGTACTCTTCATCCAGCTCGATCAACCGCTGCGCGTTATGCACGGTGGCCGCGATCTTGCGGCGGTTGCGCACGATGGCGGTGTCGGCGGCCAGTTCGTCGATCTCCGGCTCGCCCATGGCGGCGACCGCATTGACGTCGAAGCCCTTGAATCCGGCCTGAAACCCAGGCCACTTACTGTTGACTACTGACCACGACAACCCGCTCTGAAAGACCGCCTTGGTCATAACCTCCAGGTAGTCGTTCAGGCTCTGCGGGACGATCTGCTCGGGCGCTTCCGGGTGTGCGTGCTCGGTGGTCATATGATTGTCCCCCTGCGGTTCACCATCTTCCTGAAATTGGCCGTGGTAACCTCCGCCACCTCTTCCACTGACACGCCCTTGACCTCGGCCAGGCACCGCGCGACCTCGGCCACGTGCCGGGGTTCGGTCCAGTTGTGGCGGTACTTCTTGAACGGCTGGGGATAGGCGTCGGTTTCCAGCACTATGTTCTCCAGCGGGATGGCCCGCGCCGCCTCCTGCACCTCCGGCAGCCGGGTCAGCGGGCGGGCCAGCGAGATGTAGAAGCCGCAGTCGATGGCCTCCCGCGCCGTTGCCTCGTCGGCCTGGAAGTAATGCATGGCGCCGCCCACGTCGCCCGCCGACTCCTCCCGCAGCACCTGGAAGCAGGCGGCGTGCGCCTCCCGCGAGTGGAAGATGATGGGCAGTCCGAGGCTCTTGGCGAGCCGTATATGCGCCCGGAATACCTGGTCCTGCACCGAGTGGTCCGGCGACTCCGGCAGGTAGTCCAGCCCCACCTCGCTGATGCAGACCACCTTGGGCAGCTGTGCCAGCCGCTCCAGCTCCGCGTACATCGCGTCGTCCACCCGCTCCCAGGCGTTGCAGGGATGAATCCCAACACCGGCGTAGAACGCGTCGAACCGCTCGGCCAGCCCGATGCACTCACGCGTCGAGTCCAGCGTGGTGCCCGCCAGCAGCACCGACGTCACGCCCGCCTCGGCGGCGCGCTCCAGGATGCCGGGCAACTCCGCCTCGTCGTACTGGTCCAGGTGGGTGTGGCAGTCGCCAAAGGTCAGCGGTGCGGTCATCAAATGCTCCATCTTCAAGGAATCTCATCTCGGATGATAGCTACGGTGGGAGGGGCGGTCAATGATGAAGTTTAGGTGAAACAAGACGGGTTCCTGTCAATGAAATTGCTGGCCGGACATTCTCGATTTCCCTGAGGCTCGCCGACTTTGGCGCAGCCTGACTAATACTGGTCTATTATCTGGAGTGCAGGTTGGTCCTTGCCTGCCTTGGCAGTCTCCGCTAAAGGGAGATTTCCTGCTGTTATAAGTCGACAGCTCAAATGGAAAGTGTGCGCCACACTGAAGAATGGGCCTCTTTATTTCAACATTGCGTACAATTCATAGTGTCTATGCTAATGAGGCTCTTTGCCAAGCTGGTAAAATATTTAGCGCCGATTCTCAATCGAGGCGCAAATCGAATAAAGAGCGAACAGGAGAATATCGTGGCAGCATACGTAATCCTGACGGTGGATGTAGTCGATGAGGCGGCCTTGGCCCAGTACCGGGACCGCGCTCCGCAAATGGCCGAGGCGTACGGCGGAAGGCTCCTGGGGCGTGGCGATGTCGTTGAGGTGGCAGGGGGCGAAATGCCCACGAGTCGGCGACGAATGATAGTCTTTGAATTCGCCAATTTGGACCAAGCCCGGGAATGGCACGCTTTGCCGAACCCCTCTCCGGAGCACGCGGAGATCAGGGAGTTGCGTAGCCGGGCAGGAAGCGTAACCACTACCTTCATAGACGGTAATCTCTAGAAAGGTCCCACTATCACCGGATGTGGGATCCTTACAGAAGACTTCCTGCCGCCATACCGCGCCGCATTGACTACGGCCTGAACGACCTGCGGGGTGATGTTCTCGGCGGCCTTACCGCCGCGGGAGTGGCATTGCCGGCAGCCATGGGTTTTGGAGTGCTGTCCGGCCTCGGCCCTGTGGCCGGACTGTACGGCGCCGTGGCGGTAGGTATTTTCGCCTCCATTTTCGGCGGAACCAAGGGGTTCGTTTACGGCCCCAACACAGCCGTTACCGTCACCATGGGTGTGGTGGTAGCGGAATACGCTGATAACCTCGCTGAGGCGGCTACCATAGGTATCCTGGCCGGACTGATACAGATAGTCTTCGGCCTGCTGGGACTCGGCCGTTATGCGTCCTATGTCCCCACCTCCTTGACCGCCGGATTCTTCACTGCATTTGGGGCCCTGATCATCGGCAAGCAGATCATCCCGGCCCTCGGCGGGATCTCGCCAAAAGGGGACATCATTAACAGTATCGTGGCGTGGCCGGACGCGGTGAGAACTGTTAATTTTGAGGCTCTGGCCCTTACCCTCATCTGTCTGGCAGTGGGTATATTGTGGCGAGGAAAGCTCCTGCGGTTCTCTCCATCTCTCTTTGTCGCGCTGGTTGTGGGTATAGTCGCCGGCTGGTTCGTGTTTCAGGATGCTCCTACCGTGGGCGATATTCCCTCCGGTTTTCCAGGTATTCAACTATCCGCTATCTCAATGGGATTCTTCCTGCATGCATTGCAGCCAGCGTTCATCATGGCCCTGCTCGCCTCTCTTTCAACTTTCATAATTGCCTTGCGAATGGATGCGATCACCGGCACTCAACACAAGCCAAACCGGGAAATGTTCGGCCAGGGTATGGGCAACATAGCGGCAGGTCTCATAGGAGGGATGCCCGGGTCGTTTGGGGCAGGTTCTTTGTCTAACGCGCTGAGCGGCGGCAGGTCTCCCGTGGCCGGCCTCACCGTGGCCGGAGTAATCCTCGCCGTTATCCTGTTTCTTGGTCCAGTGGCCGAGCACGTCCCATTTTCAGTATTGGCCGCGATTCTGATCGTGACTGGCTGGAATTTTATCGACTGGCGATTCGTAAAACGCATACATCGCGTCTCACATAGTTTCGCGATAGTCATGGTCTTGACCTTTGTTCTCGCGCTGCTCGTGGATTTCACCACTGCCATAGTCATCGGACTGGTAGTTGCAGCCCTGACAGGATCACGCAAACTCCAGGGCCTGGAAGCGTCTGCAGTCGTTTCCGTGCCGTTGCTGGACCGCGCCATTATTGGAGAGGAGCAATGGGACGATAGCCTTGACCCATTCCAGGCTCGCACTGGCCTGGTCGTCTTCCCTGACCGGGTAACCGTGGCATCAGCGCGGGAGCTTAGCCGCATTCTCCGGTTGGACATACGAGGACACCAGTACTCAATATTCGACATGTCCCGCACAATTTATATGGATGATTCCGCCGCAGCGATGATGGGCGACCTGGTGGGCGTGGCCTTGGCCCGACAGTCCCGGACCATTGTGATCGCTGGCATGAACCAGGATGTGTTGGAGACGGTCCGGTCGATGGGTGTGCTGGACAGGGTTCCTCCGGAGGATCTTGCCCCAAACGTTGACGAGGCCAAACAGATAGTGCGCGGATTTCTCCTTGCCGCGCCGTCGGGCACTGGGCAGTAGCGCCGCGACCGGTTGGCCGCAGACCGCTCCTCACGCGGCACCGATGTCACGCCCGCCTTAGCAGCGCGCTCCAGGATGCCGGGCAATTCCGATTCGTCGTACTGGTTCAGGTGAGTGTGGCAGTCCCCAAAGGTCAGCGGTGCGGTCATGGGAAAAACCCCAGAGAATGTTTGTCGGATTACATCGCAATGGAATGGTGAATGGCTTATGTCATTTGGTCGATGCTCCACATGGAATGAAGAGGGTCAGCGTTACTGATTTCGGGTGCTACCTGCGGCGCATCGTGCCGCCCATGTAGAACAAAGAATTGCTGCTAGGCCGAACAAAGACACAGCCAGTCCCAACAACCGGTATCCACCAAGCGCAAGCATCAGTCCACCGACTGCTCCACCGATCGAAGTCCCGACGTTGGCGGCTGCACGATTCAGGGACGTAGTAGTTGCCCAACCTCCCAAAGTGCCATTTACTATCAAGGTGTCTGTGCCAACCATAGCGAACCCGAGACCGAATGCCGTGATCGTTGTCAACACGACTGCGGCTACAAGCCCGAAAGGCAAGACCAAGGTCAATGTGCAAGCCGATGCCATGATCACTATACCCGAGAGAGCAATTGCGCGAAGGGGCGCCTTAAACCGGGGACTACTTGCGGTTGCGCTACCGGCCAAGAGACCGACGCCAGCGATGGAAAAGATCCATCCAACGTGCTGGCTTCCTACCCTGAATGTGTCCACGAAGAAGGCTCCCCGGAATGTGTAGAAGCCCCAAATGCTGGCTTCCCTGAGCAGGGTCGAACCAATTAAGAACACCGTGGCGAAGTCGGCGAGCAGCCAAGCGTAGGCCCTTGGGTTTAGCGGAGTAGATCCGTCTGCAATTGACCTGCCTCCATCGGCAGGAATCGTTCGCCACAAGAAGACAGTCATCAGCACGTTAAAGCCGGTCAACAATCCAAAGGATGTTCTCCATCCCCAAATGGAGCCGATTAGAGTCAGAATCGGTATTCCCAGCACGCCTGCAGTAGACATACCCACGGTAGCGATACCAACGGCTCTACGCCGGTCTTCATCCCCCAGATGAGAGCCAGCGATGGCAATTGACAAAGGTCGCACTGTCGCCAGGCTCATCGCTCCGAAAGGCACGAGCAGCAGTAGCAGCGAATAATTTGGGGCCAACGCGATGACCAGGGAGCCTATGGACAGAGCGCAAATGCCACCAAGGAGAACCCGGCGATGTCCGTAGCGATCGGCTAGCGGTCCGGTCACTATGCCTATCGGGATGCTGACTATTGCTATGAGACCCGTAATCTGGCCAATGAGGGCAACGGGTGTGTCCAAGTCAGCTGCAATAAATGGATAGAACGGTGTAATTCCTAGGAAATTTAGCATCCAAAGAAAGCAAGAAATTCCCAGCGGAACCGAAATCCGCGCTATTGATCCATTTGTTACTACAGAACCTGTTTTCATCGGTATACCTAGCAATGCTAGGTAATAATACCAAGGAATCCGAGGTATATGCTAGTGGCGCCAATTGTTTGTTCTTCTTCCACGAATTTGACGAGGAACAGAGGGTGATGCAGGAGACATTCGATACGAAAGCAAGACACCCGCTCTCGTGGGGGAGAGGGTTTTCGCGCGCCGCAAACGACAGCAAGTACGCCAGCAGCGGCGGCGCGAACACCATCCAGGCCAGGTCGCTCAGCTTGCCGGTGGTCCACGGATGCGGCCATAGCGCCTTGAGCCCCAGGTCGTTGACCAGCAACACCGCCAGCGCCGCCAGTGTGGCCGGCGGCATCGCCGACTCGCACCGGCGGCGGAATGTGTCGGGCATCGCTGCCCCCTGCAGGGTGGTGTTTGAATTCAGGCTACCTTGCCAAGAGCCGGAAGAATTCCTCGCGGCTCAATCCGGCGTCCCTGATTAGTCCCCTAAGCAACCCTGTTCCAAGTTCTCTATGATTAGGCACAGACAAACGCTGACGTTCGCCGTGTACCAGTATCATGTGCCTGCCTTCGGTATGGTCCCACACATACCCGATTCGCTCCATGGCGCGGACAAACCGCCTACCGGAAATTACCGGCAGCCGCGCCACTAAATGAAAACCTCGACCAGTTCCCAGTCAATGATGGGAATTTCTTCTTCGTGTCGCTTCATGCTGGCGATGTAACCCCTGATAGCTTCCTGGATATTCTTTGTAGCCTCTTGCCGGGTCCTTCCTTGCGAATGACACCCCGGAAGCTGGGGGCAACTCGCTACGATGTATCCGTCCTCGTCCGGTTCGAGAGTAACAGCAAACCGATGTCCCCCAGTCTCATTCTCTTTAGGCTTGTCCAGTGCGCTCAGATCTGCTTTCGGACGAGGTGGGGCATCAAATTCGTGAACCTCAAGTCCGAGCTTCCTGAAAATTCGAAAAGCATCGTCAGTAATAAACTCGGCGCGGCGTAGGCCGGTCGCTTCGGCAAACAACTGCTTTATGGGTATGCAGCGGTCGCCTATGATAACGTAATACTTGTGTCGGCCATCAATATCATCCGGCACAACCTGATTCGCCGCATCCACTACCCTCTCGAAGTCCAGTTCGTGTCGCCTTCCGCTTAAAACGAAATGCATCCTACTCACCTCTTACATTCTTTTGTTTTCTACTGTCTTTTATTATTTTATTCTGGCTTATGCGGAGTCAATAGCTCATGCGACAGCGCCTGCTGCCCAGGCAAACTGGCCTACGAATCTCGTTGACACCCCCGCGAGCCGTTGCTACCATAATTGTTGACTTTGACGGTCAACAATGTTAGCCTTCACGCTGGTTGCCACAGGCGCGGCAGCCGGCGTTTTTGACGACTGCGGCCTGGGACGGCTCCCGGGCGCTATTTCCGCATTGCGAGGAGCAGCCGATGACCACGCCCAGGGTCATTTCCCGTGACACCACGTCCACCGAGCTGGACTCCGATTACAAGTGGGGCTTCACCATCGACATCGACTCCGACCTGGCCCCCAAGGGGCTCAGCGAGGATGTCGTCCGCCTCATCTCCGCCAAGAAGGAAGAGCCTGAGTGGCTGCTGGAGTGGCGGCTCAAAGCTTTCCGGCACTGGGAACGGCTCCAGTACCAGGAGCCGGGATGGGCCAACATCCACCACGAGCCCATCGACTACCAGGACATCTACTACTATGCCGCCCCCTCCAGCGGCGACGCTCCCAAGAGCCTGGACGAGGTCGACCCGGAGGTGCTGGAGGCCTTCGACAAGCTGGGCATCCCCCTCCAGGAGCGTGAGCGCCTCGCCGGTGTGGCCGTGGACGCGGTGCTGGACAGCGTTTCCGTCGCCACCACCTACCAGGACATGCTGGAAAAGGAAGGCATCATCTTCTGCTCCATGAGCGAGGCGGTGAAGAATCACCCGGAGCTGGTGCAGAAGTATCTCGGCTCCGTGGTGCCCTACACTGACAATTTCTTCGCCACCCTCAACTCGGCGGTGTTCAGTGACGGCTCCTTCGCCTATATTCCGAAGGGCGTGCGCTGCCCCATCGAGCTGATGACCTACTTCCGCATCAACCAGGCCGACTCCGGCCAGTTCGAGCGGACGCTGATCGTGTGCGAGGAGGGCGCCTACGTCAGCTACCTCGAGGGCTGCACGGCTCCCGCCCGCAAGGCCCACCAGCTCCACGCCGCCGTGGTCGAACTGGTGGCGCTGGACGACGCCGAGATCAAGTATTCGACGCTCCAGAACTGGTTCCCCGGCGACAAGGACGGGCAAGGCGGGGTATACAACTTCGTCACCAAGCGCGGCCTGGCCTCTGGCCGCAACTCCAAGATTTCCTGGACCCAGGTGGAGACCGGCTCGGCCATCACCTGGAAGTACCCCAGCGTCATTCTACAGGGCGACAACTCCACCGGCGAGTTCTACTCGGTGGCCCTGGTCAACCGCTACCAGCAGGCCGACACCGGCACCAAGATGATCCACCAAGGCAAAAACACCCGGAGCACCATCGTCGCCAAGGGCATCTCGGCCGGCAAGGGCAACGCCACCTACCGCGGTCTGGTCAAGATGATGCCCACCGCCAACGGCGCGCGGAACTTCACCCAGTGCGACTCGCTGCTCATCGGCGACCAGTGCGGCGCCCACACTGTCCCGTACATCGAGGTCAAGAACCCCACGGCCCAGCTGGAGCACGAGGCAACGACCAGCAAGGTCAGCGACGACCAGCTCTTCTACTGCCTGCAGCGCGGCATGTCTGCCGAGGACGCCAACTTCATGATCGTCAACGGCTTCTGCCGAGGCATCTTCCAGGAACTCCCCTTCGAGTTCGCCATGGAAGCGTCGCAACTGCTGAAGGTCAGCCTCGAAGGCACGGTGGGGTAAGGCAGAGACACCGGGGAAAGGAGTGCCAGATATGTTGTTTACCTACCGAGGCGTTGTTGATGACGAGGGCACCATCCGTCTCCTAGAGCTAGTAAAGTTGAGAGAAGGGACTCATGTCCTAGTAACTTTGGCGGACACGGACACTCTGATTGGCCTCCTGAAATCCCCCGTCCAAGCCAGGCTGCCGAGCGCGATTTCCTTTCTCCGAGAGGAGCGTCTCCGCGAAGAGATCGAAGAAGATGCAGCGTGGGCCCATCTGTTGAAAGATCGGCCATCGTAACGGCGCGGTTTCCCTTTCCTGATTTGTCAAGCTGGCCGATCTGTTCGGCAAATGGAGCGCTAAATATGCTACGCACTTACCGTGGCAAAGTGAATGAGGATGGCACAATCCGTTTGCAGGAGGAGATAGACCTGCCGACGGGTGGTGAGGTCTTGGTCACATTCTTAGACAAGGACGCTTTCATTTCGTTAATGGTCTCGACCGGCGCCTCCGGTTACTCGGAAGAGCGGCTCCGGGAAGAAATCGAAGAGGATGAATATTGGGCCGAGGTATACAAAGATCTGCTGTCGTCTTAGCTAAGTTTCCCTATTCCAATTTAACCAAACAGGAAATCCGTCCGACAGTAGTGTTATCACATGCTGGTGGGCAAGACTGGGTTCTAGGGCAGCTTACCCGTAACCCTCTCGGAGATAGGCTGGCAATAGAGTTGACAAATGATAGCGTTGAGGAAGGGCGTCTTCGTTCCGTCAGTTACTTTCGCCCAACCAAGCTATTTACTGCGCACGAAAGCCTGATAATCGAAAGAGTAGCCCGACTCAAGCCCGAAGTGTTCAACCGCCTCCTCGACGCCACCATGGACATTCTAAACCAAAACCGGATACGACAATGACTGACAACAACCCGCTGCTCACCGTTCGCGGCCTCTGCGCCTCGGCGGGCGATCTTGAAATCCTGAACGGCGTTGACCTGGAGGTCTACGCTGGCGAAGTCCACGCCATCATGGGACCCAACGGTTCCGGCAAGAGCACGTTTGCCAACGTCCTCGCCGGGCGCCCCGACTACACCGTCACCGGCGGCGAAGCCATCTACGACGGCGAGGACCTGCTGTCGCTGGAACCCGAAATCCGCGCCCGCATGGGCGTGTTCCTCGCTTTCCAGTACCCGGTCGAACTCCCCGGCGTCCGGGCCTGGCAGTTCCTCAAGGCCGGGGTCGACGCCCGCCGCGTCCACAACGGCGAGGAGGAGATGTCGGCCCGCGAGTTCCAGCGCCTGCTCGACGCCAAAGTGAAAGAGGTCGAGATCGACCCCGAGCTGGTCCGCCGCGCCGTCAACGAGGGATTCTCCGGCGGCGAGAAGAAGCGCAACGAAATCCTGCAGATGGCCGTTCTCGAACCCAAGCTGGCCCTGCTGGACGAGACCGACTCCGGCCTCGACATCGACGCCCTGCGCATCGTCTCCGACGGGGTCAACAAGCTACGCTCCGAGGACAACGCCATGGTGCTGGTGACCCACTACCAGCGCATGCTGGACTACGTGCGCCCCGACCGCGTTCATGTCCTGCTGGAGGGCCGCATAGTCCGCTCCGGCGGCCCCGAGCTGGCCCTGGAGCTGGAGGAAAAGGGGTACGACTGGATTCGGGAGGAGGTCGAAACAG
The DNA here is from genome assembly GCA_965203005.1 of Dehalococcoidia bacterium. GTDB lineage: Bacteria > Chloroflexota > Dehalococcoidia > Lucifugimonadales > UBA3495 > VXOI01. Next base: position 4,022,894 of record CBDBBS010000002.1, on the reverse strand, counting down.
GCAAGTAGTCGAATCGACTACCGCCCAATGCCATGACCACCAGAACTATCAGCAACCACCGCTACCACGATGACCACCAGGCCCTCGCCGCCGCCAGTCCCGGCCCGGCATGGCTCGCCGACCTGCGCGCCGCCGGGTGGGAGCGGTTCAGTGAGCTCGGCTTCCCAACGGCACGGCGGGGCAACGAGCGCTGGAAGTACACTGCCGTCGCCCCCATCTCCCGAGTCGGGTTCGCCTATCCCTTTCTTAACGCAGAGGACGCAGAGTTGAATTTTGGTTTCCCGGCGGTCTCTGCGAACACGGCGTTTGATGAAACCGAGGGGGAGATACGGCGTCATCTGGGCAGCCTCGCGCCAATGCAGGACGACGGCTTTACCGCCCTGAACACCGCGTTCCTTCACGACGTAGCCGTGGTGCGAGTCCCTGACGGAGCGAACGAGCCGGTGGCCGTCCGCGTGAACCACGGCGACCTCCCCGACCTCGACAGCGACCAGCGTTTCGCACGCCACCCCCGCACGCTCATCATAGCCGGGCGCAACGCAAACCTCACCGTTGTGGAGACCTACTCTGGCGCCAAGGGCCTGAGATATTTCACTAACGCCGTGACCGAGATCGTCGTCGGAGAGGGCGCCAATGTCGAACACTACCGATTGCTGGACGAAAGCCCGGAGGCGTTCCATGTCGGCACCACCCGCGTCAGCCAGCAGCGCGACAGCAGCTTCAGCTCGGCATCCTTCGCCCTCGGCACCGCGCTGGCCCGCAATGATTTCGCGGTGACGCTGGACGGCCCCGGCGCATTCTGCTCGCTGAACGGCCTGTACTACACCGCCCACGGCCAGCACATCGACAACCTGATCAGCATCGACCACGCGCAGCCTCACTGCACCAGTCGCCTCAACTACAAGGGCATCCTCGACGGTAACTCCCGCGCCGTGTTCGGCGGCGAGGTGATGGTGCGCCGCAACGCCCAGAAGAGCGACGCCCAGCAGACCGACAAGAACCTCCTCCTGTCCGAGGAGGCCGAGGTCGACAGCAAGCCCAGCCTGATGATCTACGCCGACGACGTGCAGTGCGCCCACGGGGCCACCGCCGGCCAGATCGACGCCCAGACCCTGTTCTACCTGCGAAGCCGGGGCCTGGACCTTGAGACTGCCAGCCGGATGCTGGTGCAGGCGTTCGCCAGGGAGATCGTGGATACCGTTAAGCCCGAAGCTCTGCGCGACTACCTTGAATCTCTGTTCGACCGCTCCATTGCCGTCAGGAGCCTTCCGGTGGTCTTCGCGGCGCCATAGTCATTCCCGCTCTCTCATGGAGAGGGTTGCATCAAAGCCATCCCCTCTCCCCCAGGGAGAGGGTTAGGGTGAGGGAGAAATATAAATGTCCTCCGTTTTCGACGCGGAAAGAGTCCGGGCCGATTTTCCGGTCCTGCAACAGCAGGTCAACGGCAGGCCGCTGGTCTACCTCGACAACGGCGCCACCTCCCAGAAACCGCAGGCCGTCATAGACGAGCTGGTGCGTTACTACAGCACTGAGAACGCCAATGTCCATCGCGGCGTTCACACCCTCAGCCAAAACGCCACCGAGGACTACGAGGGCGCCCGCGCCAAGGTCAAGCGACTGCTGAATGCCGCCGATGACCACGAAATCGTCTTCACCCGGGGCACTACCGACAGCATTAACATGGTTGCCCAGTCCTACGGCAAGCAGAGCCTCGGCCCCGGCGACGAGGTCATCGTCTCCAACATGGAACACCACTCCAACATCGTCCCCTGGCAGATGCTCCGGGAGGAAAAGGGCGTCGTCCTCCGCGTCGTGCCCATCGACGACTCCGGCGAGTTGCTGATGGACGAATACGAGCGTATGCTGTCGCCCCGCACCAAGCTCGTCTCCATCACCCACGTCTCCAACGCCCTCGGCACCATCCTGCCCGTCGAGCAGATCATCGGCATGGCCCATGCCCAAGGCATTCCCGTGATGCTCGACGGCGCACAGGCCGTGCCCCACATGGCCGTCGACGTCCAGAAACTGGACTGTGATTTTTACGTCTTCTCCGGCCACAAGATATTTGGCCCCACCGGAATCGGCGTCCTCTACGGCAAGGCCGAACTGCTGGAGACCATGCCCCCGGTCCAGGGTGGCGGCGACATGATCAAGTCGGTAACGTTCGAGCGGACGATCTACAACGATTTGCCCTACAAGTTCGAGGCGGGCACGCCCAACATCGCCGGCGCCATCGGCCTCGGCGCGGCCATCGACTACGTGCAGTCTGTCGGCTACGACTCCTTCGCCGCCTACGAGGACGAGCTTCTGGAGTACGGCACGAAGGCGCTGGAGACCATCGAGGGCCTGCGCATCATCGGCACTTCCCCCCGCAAGGCCGGTATCCTGTCCTTTGTAATGGAGAACGTCCATCCCCACGACATCGGCACCATCCTCGACACCGAGGGCGTGGCCGTGCGGACCGGCCACCACTGCGCCCAGCCGGTGATGCAGCGATTCCAGATCCCCGCCACTGTCCGCGCTTCCATGGCCATGTACAATACCAGGGAAGACATAGACGCCCTCGTCAGGGCCATCGACCGGGTCATCGAAGTATTTTCGTAGTTGCCACTGTTCCCTCTCCCCATGGGAGAGGGTAAGGTGAGGGCGTCCCCCTCAATAGACCACCAGCAACAGGCTACCGGACACTGACTGAGGAATGTAATGTCGGGACTCAGCGACCTGTACCAGGAAATCCTACTCGAGCACAACAGCAAGCCGCGCAACTTCCGCAAGGTGGAAGACGCCAGCACCACTGCCGAGGGCTACAACCCCCTCTGCGGCGACCAGATCACCCTCTACCTCAAGGTCGTCGATGACACAGTAGAGGACGTTGGCTTCCAGGGCGTCGGCTGCGCCATCTCCCGCGCCTCCGCGTCCATGATGACCCAGAGCATCAAGGGCCGGAGCCTCGACGACGCCCAGGTAATCTTTGACGCCTTTCACGGCATGATCACGCACCCCAATGAAGAACCCGACTACGACACGTTGGGTGACCTCGAGACACTGGCCGGCGTCAACGAGTACCCCACCCGTATCAAGTGCGCTATTCTGCCCTGGCACACCATGCGCTCCGCCCTCAGCGGCGAGGGCGAGATGGTCACCACCGAGTAGATGCAAATTTCGAGGTTCCTTATTCCCGGGTAATCACCCGAAGGAAAGCCCCATATTCAGACCGTCATTCCCGCGAAAGCGGGAATCCAGGGGCTGAGGGCGTAATTTGCTCACCGACCTATGAACTTGATCCGTTTAAGTACTCCCGACAAGGCAGTTCCAATTCGCCACCTGCCCTACAAGACCCTATGACCCAGATGCCGGGCCCAGCCTTCGACGGCTTATACGGGCAGATGATCATGGAGCACTACCGCGCCCCGCGGAACCGTGATCCCCTGCCCGCGCCCACTCTTACGGCCTACGAACTCAACCCCTTCTGCGGCGACCTCATCGACCTGCAACTGTTCCTCGACGACAGCGGCGCTGTGGAGGGTGTCTACGCCAATAGCGAGGGCTGCTCCATCATCCAGGCGTCGGCGTCCATGATGTCCGAGGCGGTCAAGGGCAAGACCGCAGCGGAAATAGCCGACCTCTCCACCCGGTTCAAAGCCTTCCTCCGCGACCGCTCCAAAGACACCACATCCGAGCCGCCCCCGGAACTCGGCGATCTCGGCGCGCTGGGAGTGGTGCGGCAGTACCCCGTCCGCGTCAAGTGCGCCCTACTCCCCTGGACCGCCCTGGAACAGGCCATCAAGGGCCGTTAGAGTTGCGAACTACCCCCATGAATTTGGCATTTCCTCATCGCCTCTCAAAAGTTGACACCACCAGAACGAATACATATAATCACTTTGTTGGTTCCTCTCCGCACCTTCCCCCCTTTCGCGCTGTCCATACGATTCTCTGCCGTTGCGGATCCCTAAGGGGTGTCGTACGTCTGGCAGGCACTCCCACAATTCTTCCAGCGCGGTTAAATGCCTACAAAGTTCATCTTCGTTACCGGCGGCGTCGTTAGCTCACTGGGCAAGGGCATCTGTGTCGCTTCCGTTGGCCGCATCCTGAAGAGCCGTGGCCTCAGCGTTTCGGTGTTGAAGCTCGACCCCTACCTGAACGTCGACCCCGGCACCATGTCGCCGTACCAGCACGGCGAGGTGTTCGTCACTCATGACGGCGGCGAGACCGACCTGGACCTGGGTCACTACGAGCGGTTCATCGACCTTGAACTCACTCGCAGCTCCAACCTCACTGCCGGCGACATATATATGAACCTCATCGCCAAGGAGCGCCGCGGCGATTTCCTCGGCGGGACGATACAGTCCGTGCCCCACGTGACCAATGACATCAAGGAGCGCATACTTCGGCTCGCCGACGAGTCGGGGGCGGAGGTGATTGTCGTCGAAGTCGGCGGCACCGTCGGCGACATCGAGGGCCTCCCCTTCCTGGAGGCCATAAGGCAGATGCGAAACCACGTCGGCCGCGACAATGTCTACTATATCCACTTGACCCTCCTCCCCTATCTCTCCGCAGCCCAGGAACTCAAGACCAAGCCCACCCAGCACAGCGTCAAGGAACTCCGGGCTATCGGCATCCAGCCTGACGCCATAATCTGTCGCAGCGACCAGCCCGTCCCTCCCGGCATCTGCGACAAGATATCCTCCTTCTGCGACGTCCCCAGCGAGGCCGTTATTCCCCTAGAGACGGTGGAGAACGTATACAGCGTGCCCCTGGTGCTGGAGGAAGCGGGATTGGGCGATATCATGCTCGACACCCTCGGGCTGCGGAGCTACCGGCGCGTGCCCCGTGGCGCCGAGGGCCTCGACAATTGGCGCCGCATGGTCCGGATGATGGACCAGCCCAAAGACCCGCTGCCCATCGCCCTAGTCGGCAAGTATGTGGAGTACCCGGACTCCTATCTCTCCGTCCGCGAGGCGCTGCGCCACGCCGGCCTGTCCCATACCCGAGACGTGAAGCTGCAGTGGGTCCACTCCGAGGACATCGAACGCGACGGCCCCGACGAACTCCTGCGCAGCGTCAGCGGCATCGTCGTGCCCGGAGGGTTCGGCACCCGGGGCGTCGAGGGCATGGTGGACACCGTCCGCTACGCCCGCGAGCACAAGGTGCCCTATCTTGGCCTCTGCCTCGGCCTCCAGGTGATGGTCATCGACTGGGCCCGCAACGTCCTCGGCCTCGACGGCGCCAACTCCGAGGAGCTGGAGCCGGACACCTGCCACCCTGTCGTCCACATCATGCCGGAGCAGGAAGCGGTGACCGCCAAGGGCGGCACCATGCGCCTCGGCAGCTACCCCTGCCGACCGCAGTCCCGCACCCTGACCGAGGAGGCTTACGACGAGCGCGAGGTGATGGAGCGCCACCGCCATCGTTTCGAGCTTAACAACGCCTACCGGGAGCGCCTCGAGGAATCCGGCTTCATCGCCGCCGGCCTCTCGCCCGACGGCCAGCTCGTCGAGGCGGGCGAGGTGCGCGGACACCCGTTCATGGTCGGCGTGCAGTACCATCCCGAGTTCAAGTCCCGGCCCAACCGGCCGCACCCGCTTTTCGTCCGTTTCATCGCCGAGGCTACCAAGACCATCCGCGAGGGCAGCCAGCCGCCCCTGCCCCTGTACTAGGGGAGAACCGACCACAGAGCACACAGAGAATTTTCAGGGAACGCAGGAAGGAAAACTCTGTGATCTCTGCGTCCTCTGTGGTGAATCCATTCGGGAACGGTGTAGCAATGAAGCTCTTTCTCGACACCGCTAACATCGACGAGATCCGCGACGGCGCCCGCCTCGGCGTCATCACCGGCGTCACCACCAACCCGTCCCTCGCCGCCAGCGCTGGCATCGGCGACCGCGAGGCCTACCGATCCGCCGTCGCCGAGATCGCCGACCTGGTCGACGGCCCCATCTCCGTTGAGGTGGTCTCCACCGACACCCAGGGCATGATCGACGAGGGACGAGACATGGCCGACTGGATCCCGAACCCCTGGGTCAAGATACCCAGCACCATCCAGGGCATCGAGGCCATCGCCGCCCTCAGCGCCGAGGGCATCCGCGTCAATCAGACCCTCTGCTTCTCGGTCAACCAGGCCCTCCTCGGCGCGCAGGCCGGCGCCACCGTCGTCTCACCCTTTATCGGCCGTCTCGACGACATCGGCCACGACGGCATCGGCCTCATCCGCGACATCGCCACCCTGTTCCGCGAGGGCAGCATCGAGACCCAGGTGATGGCCGCCAGCGTGCGCCACCCCCTCCACTGCGTCCAGGCGGCCTCGGCCGGCGCTCACATCGCCACCGTCCCCTACCGCACTCTGGTACAGATGGCCCAGCACCCTCTCACCGATGCCGGCCTGGCCCGCTTCATCGCCGACTGGCAGAAGGCGTCCCAATAATAGTCCACGCCGACGAGCAATATCCGCCTCGCGGCTAAGCCGGAATTAAGAGCCGGAATACAACCGGAAGTGATAATGGAAGAAGAACGCGTACTTGCAGATACCTCGCCAGACACCGCGCCGGACAACGGCCACCCCAGCAGCCCTCCACCTGAGGGGGAGGGAGCGGGCGGCGCGCCCGCTCCCGAAGGGAACGGGGCACGGAGCAGGCCCGCCGCCGACGGTGACGGCGCCCGCGCCAGGCCTGCCCGGCCCGAGCGCAGCGAGTCTGAAACCCGGACGTCCCGGGGCAGAGGCCGCGCGCCTCGTGCCTCGGCCAACGGCGACGCTCCGGCACAGGCCAGCGCCAGGGACGGCAGCTCCCGCGACGGCAACCGGGAAGCCGCCATGCCTCCGGCGCCGCGCGTCTCCCTCGACGTGGTGGAGCTCGGCGGCAGGTCCAAGGAGGAGCTGCTTGACATCGCCCCGTCCGTCGGGCTGCAGGACTCCGGCGCCCTCGCCAATCTGCACCGCGAGGACCTGCTGGGCCGCGTCTACCAAGTGGCCTCGGCGCAGCAGTCCCTGGTCGCCACCGGCATCCTCGAAATCATGGATGAGGGCTACGGCTTCCTGCGCCAGGTGGCCATCCACCGCTCCGGAGACGTCTACATCTCCCAGTCCCAGATCCGCCGCTTCGGCCTGCGCACCGGCGACACCGTAACCGGCCAAGTCCGCCCGCCCAAGGAGGGCGAGCGCTACTTCGGCCTGGTGCGCGTGGAGCAGATCAACGGCGTCGACACTGACAAGATCAACGGACGCAGCCGCCCGGTCTTCGAGCACCTGACCCCCGTGTTCCCCGAACGCCAGGTGGTGCTGGAGACCGCCGCTTCCGAGCTGTCCACCCGCATGGTCGACCTGTTCGCGCCCATCGGCCTGGGCCAGCGCGGCCTCATCGTCTCGCCCCCCAAGGCGGGCAAGACCACCATGCTGAAGCAGATCGCCCACGGCGTGGTCACCAATTGCCCCGAGGCCGTGCTCATGGTCGCCCTCATCGGTGAGCGCCCCGAAGAGGTCACGGACATGCGCCGCTCGGTCAAGGGCGACGTCTTCGCCTCCACCTTCGACGAGTCCGTCGAGGAGCAGTGCCGCGTCGCCGAGCTCTGCCTCGACCGCGCCAAGCGCCTGGTCGAGCTGGGCAAGGACGTCATCATCCTCCTCGACTCCATCACCCGCCTCACCCGCGCCTACAACCTAGCCGTACCCACCAGCGGCCGCACCCTCTCCGGCGGCATCGACCCCATCGCCCTCTACCCGCCCAAGAAATTCTTCGGCGGCGCACGGAACATCGAGGAGGGCGGCTCCCTCACCATCATCGCCACCTGCCTGGTCGACACCGGCTCGCGCATGGACGAAGTGATCTACGAGGAGTTCAAGGGCACCGGCAATATGGAACTGCACCTGGACCGCAAGCTGGCCGAGCGCCGCTACTTCCCCGCCATTGACATCGTGCGCTCCGGCACCCGCCGCGAGGAGCTGCTCTACTCTGACGAGACGCACCGCCAGGTCGTGCTGCTGCGCCGCATGATCGGCATGCTCTCCGACAACAGCAGCGGTGGCAACGCCACCGAGCGCGTCCTGGACCGCCTGGCCAAGACCGGCAGCAACCGCGAGTTCCTCAAAACCCTGACCACCGCCGGCACCACCTGATTCTTGTCTGAACTGTGATTCGCTTGATTAGGTGATTGCCCTGATGATCCCCTCTCCCTCCGGGAGAGGGTCAGGGTGAGGGCGTGCCCTTCTCAACGCAGAGATTGCCTGAACTGTGATTTGTTTGATTAGGTGATGGCCGGGATTTCACCCCCACCCTAGCCTTCCCCTGTAAAGGGAGAGGTGACAATCAGGTAATCACACGAATCATAGTTCAAACAAATATTGAAACTTATTTTAGAATTTGACAGAATGTAAAGCAACTGGAAACCTCGGGGTGAGCGGAGGTGCGGACGTGAGTGTGAAGTGGGCGGTGATGCCGTTGGCAGTCCTGGCGGCGATGTTGATGCTGACGGCCACTGCCGCCGTGCCGGGCCAGGACCAAGGCAAGCGCCCGTCGCAGCCGCTGCTCCAGGACTACTACTCCGGCACCGTCACCGTGCAAGGCAGCGCCGCGCCGACAGGGACGCTGCTTGTCGCCTGCGTCGACGACTGCGCGACGTACCAGACCGCAGCCGTGGCCATCGGAGAGTCGGGCGCTTACACCGGCCTCATGCTGGAACCCACCGATTACCGGATGATCGGTCGCGACGTCACCTTCCACATCATCAACCAGTACGGCAGCATCCAGGCCAGCGAGACCAGCGAGTTCTACGGTGTGTACGACCTGTACACCCAGGACTTGACCTTCGACTCGCCGTTGCCCGCGCCAGCGACGCCCACGCCCGTCCCAACGGCCACGCCAGTACCGACCGCGACGCCCGAACCGACGCCCACCCCCACACCGGAGCCCACCGCGACGCCCACGCCGACACCTGTCCCTGATCCCACGCCGACGGCCATCCTGCCGGTGACCGGGGACACCGCCGTCACCCGCATCCCGCCACTGGCCATCGTCGGAGGCATCGCACTGGTGCTCGCCGGCGGAGGTCTGCTCTACGCTGCCGCCCGTCGCGTCCGCGCCTGAGCGCAGTGATATAATTGGACTTGGGAGAGTTGCCCGGCGAACTGGTCGAGCGCGGCATTTGGTGGCATATCGGCGGGTTCGCCGTCGTCAGTGCCGTCAGCGTCGCCCTGCTGGTGGAGTTCGACGGTGCGGAGAGCCGGGCCTACCGCTACTTCGAGGCTGCGGTCAGGACCATGTACTGGGCCAATGTGTTTGTGCTCATTGGCCTCTTCGAGGGGGTGCGCAGAATGTTCGAGAAGGCGTCGGAACTTCGCGCTCGCTACCGCCAACAGGCGGAGCGCAAGGCCGAGGAGCGCGGCTTGAAGCGTGGCATTGAGCAGGGCATCGAACGGGGCATCGAGCGGGGCCGGGAACAGCAACGCTCCCGCAGGAGGGAGGCCCTGGAACGCTTCGGCGTGGAGGTCAACGGCGTCAGGATGCTACCCGATACCCCTGAGGTGCAGCGGTTCCTCGACGGCGGCGAGGAGTAGAACCCGGGAATGTTCGAGAAGGCGTCGGAACTTCGCGCCCGCTACCGCCAGCAGGCGGAGCGCAAGGCCGAAGAGCGCGGCATGAAGCGTGGCATTGAGCAGGGCATCGAGCGGGGCCGGGAACAGCAGCGCTCCCGCAGGAGGGAGGCCATGGACCGTTTCGGTGTCGAGGTCAACGGCGTCCGGATGCTGCCCGATACCCCTGAGGTGCAGCGGTTCCTGGACGGCGGCGAGGAGTAGCAGGAACCTAACGCCGTGTCACCCCCGTGGCGGCGTGAGCAGGTTGACGCGCAGGTCGGCGGGCAGGTTGCTGGGAGTGACCACCAGTCGCGGCTGGGGTTGCGTCTCGTCCTCCAGGCCCATGCGCCGCAGGAACTGCTCCACGCCGTTCAGCTCGACGCCCTCTTGGCCGTGGCCGTAGTGCATGGGCACCACGACCTTCGGGTCCAAGTCCTGGATCGTCTGGAGCGCCTGGTCCAGGCTGAGGGTGCATTGCCCACCCGCCGGGACCAGCGCCACGTCCACCGGCTTCAGTTCCTCCACCTGCCGGGTCGTCAGCGGACGGGTCAGGTCGCCCAAGTGGCAGACGCTGATGCCGTCCATCTCGATGGCATAGGCGACGTTGCGGTGCTCGTGGGGCGCGCCGTCTGGCAGGGGCGTCATCACGCCGCGCACCATCACGTGGTTGAACTCGTACTCGCCGGGCGCCCGGAACACACGCGGCTCGCCGGTCACCGTGTCGGCGGCCGAGTGGTTGGGATGCGTGTTGCTGACGGTGACGATGTCGGCGGGCCGCCCGTCGATGCGCAGGCCCAGCGCCTCGGGAAACGGATCGGTGACCACCACCATCCCCTGCGAGTGCAGGCGGAATGAGGCATGTCCCAGCCATACCAGGTCCATAGTTCGCCTCCCTGTTCCTGCCTTGAAGCCAGGACTTGAAGCCGGGTCCCCCGGCTAGAGCCAGCGGTCGCTGCCGGAACTGCGGCGGTCGTTGCCGTAGTCATCGCCGCGCAACCAGTTGGCCAGCCCCCAGGCTGCGGGCACCAGCACCGCCGCCAGGAACAGCTTGATCAGGTCGCCGGCGATGAACGGGTACAGGCCCCAGGCCAGCGTCTTGCCCTCCGGCGCGAACAGCGAGAGCTGTATCAGGCCTGGCACGTACACCAGCGCGTTGCCGGCCAGCAGCACGGGCAGAGCCCAGGCGTTGGCGCCGAAGCCGCGCTCGGACAGGAAGCCGACCAGCCAGGCCGCCGCCACGAAGCCGATGATGTAGCCGCCGGAGGCCAGCTGCCAGAAGAAGCCGGAGCTGCCGGAACTGAATCCGAACACGTACTCGCCCACGCCCGCCTGCCAGAGGTAGCCGTCGGCGGTACCGGCGTAGACCGGCAGGAACATTCCGATGACGAGGTAGAGTCCCAGGGACGTCGCGCCGCGCCAGCTGCCGAGAGCCGCCCCGGTAACCAGCATGGCAAAGGTCTGCCCGGTTACCGGCACCGGAGTGAACGGGAGGTGGACGGATAGACGGGCAAAGAGGATGACGAAGAGGGTGAAACCGGCGATGAGGACCGCGTCCCTGACCACCCGCGCCCGGAACTCCTCCACCGGCAGGACCACGTCGGCCGGGGCCGCAACATTGGACTGGTAATACACAGCACACCCCCGCCCGGAAAACTGACGGCCGTATCGCAATCGGCCGTCCATTGAGTATAGAACCGGCCGGAATTGCGGTCAACGAAAACCGCTGAACGCGGACGAATTTCGCATCCCGGACGGTGCATAACGGGTTTGACACTTTCTGAAGCGCTGTGCTACTTTCGAGATAAGCTCCGCCGGCCGTCCTGGCCCGGCAATGCCCGCATCCGGGGGCACAGCCGATGCTGACCGACCGTGCATCAACCATCCTCAATCTACTCGTAGACGAATACGTTCAGACCGCCACACCAGTGGCGTCGGACGGGATCGCCCGCAGCCCGGCCCTCAAGGTCAGCCCCGCCACGGTGCGCAGCACCATGTCCCAGCTCACCGAGGAGGGCTACATCTCGCGGCCTCACGTGTCGGCGGGAGGAGTGCCCTCGGACCTGGGCTACCGGCATTACGTGGAATCGCTGGACCGCTGGCCGGAACTGCCGGGCCATCTGCGCCGTCGCGCCGATATGTCGCTGGACGCGGTAGAGCCGGACGCTGCGGGGTGGGCGCGCCGCTGCGCCGCCATTTTGTCGCAGATGACGGCGAACCTGGCCATCGTCACTGAACCCCGCTCGACTTCGCCACGCCTGATGCGGCTGCACCTGGTCTGCCTACAGGAAACCGTCGCGCTGCTGGTGATCGTGCTGGACGAGATGCGTGTGCTCAAGCGCATGCTCACACTGAGGGAGGCAGTAACCCAGCGGCAACTGGACCAGATCGCAGAGAGACTTAACCGGTCGCTGGTCGGCCTCAATCGCGTCCAGATCAAGTCGCTGAGCCTGACACTGGAATCGTTGGAACAGACGGTCCTCTGCGCCTCCCAGGAGATAATGAAAGAGTCGGAGGAGGCGGACCTCCCGGAACACCACGTAGAGGGGCTCAGCCGTCTGCTGAACCAGCCGGAGTTCGCTGCCGGGGAACGCGCCCGGCTCCTGGTGCGAATGATCGAAGAGCGGGTGATGGTGGAGCGCGTTATCGCGACCACCCAGGAATCCGACCCGAGAGTGACCATCGGGGCAGAAAACCGCGAAGAATCGCTGCGGCCCTTTGGAGTAATCGTCTGCCGTTACGGACGGCCGGGCGGTGTCGGAGGCGCGATCTGCGTTGTCGGTCCAACGCGGATGAGCTACCAGGTCGGCATCGCCGGGATTCGCCACCTGGCCGCCTTCATGAACCGCATGGTCCAATCACTGGAGGCAGCCGACGAAGCCCCTTATTAGCGAGAATCCAGGAGAGTTCGCGTTCCGTAGGTGTACGCAAGTCGGGCCTTGGGCACCGGATTTCCGCCTTCGCGGGACTGGCGTAAGGCTGGCACGACTGCGGTTTCACGACGCGCTTGCCCTTGATCGCAAGGTGGACCTTTCGATTGCCAGCGTAAAGTCTGAATCAGGATTTACAGGATTCGAGGATTATCAGGATTTTGATGCCGTTACCTGACGCGGCCTTAATCCTGTACATCCTTTCATCCTGTAAATCCTGATTCAGACAAATGATTGAAAGGCCCTGACGGGCAAGACTGCACAATTGATAACCTCTTGCGCTGCTCTTATAATTACGGATTAGTTCACTCATCGATGATACTGGGCGAATTGGCTGAGCCAGTTCGCGGTAAGGTATAGGATAGACTGGCTTGCGGTTCCCAGGCCGCGCGGTCGGAGGATAGCAAGGATGGCAGTAGACATTTTGACCGGGACTTTCACTGTCAAGGCGGGGCACGCCCAGATGCTCAAGGGCGGCGTGATAATGGACGTGGTTACCCCGGAGCAGGCCCAGATTGCCGCGGAGGCCGGAGCCGTGGCCGTTATGGCTCTGGAGCGCGTTCCCGCCGACATTCGCGCCGATGGCGGTGTGGCCAGGATGACCGATCCGGCGATTATTCAGAAAATCATGGACGCCGTGACCATTCCCGTTATGGCGAAAGTGCGGATCGGCCATTTCGTCGAGGCGCAGGTACTCGAGGCAATGGGCGTCGATTACATCGACGAGTCGGAGGTCCTCACACCTGCCGACGAGACCCATCACGTCTGGAAGCACGACTTCAAGGTGCCGTTCGTCTGCGGCTGCCGCGATCTCGGCGAAGCCCTGCGGCGCATATCCGAGGGCGCAGCCATGATACGCACCAAGGGCGAGGCCGGCACGGGTGACGTGGTCGAGGCCGTCCGGCACATGCGGGCGGTGCAGGACAACATTCGCAAGCTGCGGACCATGCCCGACGACGAGCTGGTGGTCGAGGCGCGGGACTTGCAGGTGTCCCTGGAACTGCTGCAGGAGACCCGGGAGCAGGGACGTCTCCCGGTGGTGAACTTCGCCGCCGGCGGCGTGGCAACCCCTGCTGATGCGGCGCTGATGATGCAACTGGGCGCCGACGGCGTGTTCGTGGGTTCCGGGATATTCAAGTCGGGCGACCCGGCCCGGCGCGCCCACGCCATCGTGCAGGCCGTGACCCACTATAACGACCCCAGGATCCTGGCCGACGTATCCAAGGACCTGGGCGAGCCCATGGTCGGACGCAATGTCCGCGACATCCCCACGGGCGAACTCCTGGCGCCGAGGAGCGTTTAGGAAACAGCAGCGAAGAGAGCACTGATGGGGTCTTTTGAGGTATCGGTGGGCGTGGGCAGGATCGACGCCAGTGAACTGACTCCAGTAATAGCACTAGTGGACACTGGCGCAGCCCATTCTATGATGCCCGAATCGTTTCTCAGGGGCCTCGGTTTGAGGCCCTTGGAATCATTTCTTTATTCGGTTGCCGATGGCCGACAAGTCGAGCTTGGATATGGGATGGCGCGGTTGGGCTTTGATGGCAGAGAGTTTCCATGCCCGATTATATTTGGTCCGGAAGAACAATACCTCTTTGGAGCGACGAGCCTGCAAACCCTTAACTTGAAAGTCGACCCTGTCGAGGAACGATTGGTTCGCAGAGTTCATCGGGCCAGGGCAATTTAGCGGCGGGGACCGTCTCGATTCAACACAAAAGCGGGGCCAGCGGCACAACGAATTGAAAATCGGCGTTTTAGCGGTACAGGGCGACTTTGCCGAGCACATTGCGATTCTTCGCAACATTGATGTTGATGCTCGCGAGGTCAGGTTGCCGGAGCACTTGGATGCTCTGGACGGATTGATCATTCCCGGCGGCGAGAGCACCACGCTCAGCCGCCTGATGTCCCTCTACAATCTTCGTGAACCCATCGCACAGCTGGCGTCCGACGGGATCCCGGTGTGGGGCACCTGCGCCGGCATGATAATGCTGGCCAACGAGATCACCGAGCAGGACCCCATCCCTCTCGGCCTCATGGACATCGGCGTCCGGCGAAACGCCTTTGGCCGCCAGGTAGACAGTTTCGAGCAGGAACTGCAAATTTCCCCTCTTTCAGAAGAACCCTACAACTGCATTTTCATTCGCGCCCCTGTGGTCATACGCGTGGGCGAGTCGGTGGAGGTGCTGGCCAGCCTGGACGATGGGCGCCCCGTGGCGGTACAGCAGGGCAACCTCATGGCGACGGCCTTTCATCCCGAACTCACCCGAGATGCCCGTGTTCACCAGTATTTCTGTGGACTGGCCCAATGAAAATCTGAGATTTCGCCCGTAGAATAAGATTGCGGGTATCTGCTCTGAAGGCATCCTGATCTGGACAGGAACAAGACTTTCCGGGTGGAGGAGCGATATTGACGACGGTGCATGACGCTGTGCGGGAAGAGCTGGATCTGGTGTTGGATGTGCTGCCGTACCGGGTATCTTCAGCCCTGCGGCAGAGGGAGGATTTGACGGAACTCCTGGAGGTGGTGCTCGATCTTGGCCGGGAACCCGAGGCCCGTTTCGTGTCCGGCGATGCGTCGCTCAGTTCCCAGGAGGTGGATGCGGACGACCTGCAGGGGGTGATCGACCGCCTCGGCGAATTCGGCGACGACAACCGGGCCGGAATAGAACGTACGCTGCATCGAATTTCCGCCATCAGGAACCGGCGCGGCCGCATCATCGGGCTGACCTGCCGCGTGGGGCGCGCCGTGTTCGGCACCATAAAGATGATTGAGGACCTGGCGTTTTCCGGCAAGAACATCCTGCTGCTGGGACGGCCCGGGGTGGGCAAGACGACCATGCTGCGGGAAATGGCGCGGGTGCTCTCGGTCACGGCCAACAAGCGGGTGGTGATCGTTGACACGTCGAACGAAATCGCCGGCGATGGCGATGTGCCCCACCCGGCCATCGGCAGGGCCCGGCGGATGCAGGTCCCGACGCCGTCGCAACAGCACGGCGTGATGATCGAGGCGGTGGAGAACCACATGCCCGAGGCGATCGTCATCGACGAAATGGGCGCTGAACAGGAGGCCGCCGCCGCCCGTACAATCGCCGAGCGTGGCGTGCAGCTCATCGCCACCGCCCACGGCAACACCCTCGACAACCTGATCATGAACCCCACGCTATCGGACCTGGTCGGCGGCATCCAGACGGTAACGCTGGGCGACCAGGAGGCGCGGTACCGGGGAACACAGAAGACTGTCCTGGAACGCAAGGCTCCGCCCACTTTCGACGTGGTCGTCGAGATTCACAGCTGGGAACGCCTTGCTGTCCACAGCGATGTCGCCCAGGTGATCGACCAGTGGCTGCGCGGCTATCCCATCGTCCCTGAGATTCGCTGGATTGACGAGAACGGGGAGATCCAGCGGGCCGAAGAGGAGTACCGGCCCAACGAGGACGCCCCCGCTCCATGGCAGCCGGAGGGACGCCGCCACGGAAGGGAGCCGGGCCCGGACCGCCGCCGGAGCGGCAACCGGGAACACGATCGCGGCTCTCCTCCCGGCCCGCGCACGCCTCGCCCTATGGGTGAAATGTCCGATGAAGAGGCGGCCATGGTCTCCGAGGTGCGCGTCTTCCTGTTCGGCGTCGGGCGGGACAAGCTGGAGGCCGCGATGGTGGAGTCGGGCGTGCCAGCCCAGATCGTCAACGAACTGCGACGCGCCGACATGGTGCTCACCACCAAGACCCATTACCGCCGCGGATCGCAGTTGGTGCGAATCGCGGAGGCCAACGGCAAGCCGGTTTTCGTGCTGCGGAAGAACTCGCTGCCGCAATTGCAGGAATTCATGCGCACAGTGGTGGGCCAGTGGAATCGCAATGGCCGCCGGGGCGCGCCGGAGGCCGAGGAGCGGCCACAGGGGCCGAACATAGAGCGGGCAATGGAGGAGGCGGAAGAGGCCGCGAACCGGGTGCTGGGCGGGGAGACGACGGTCAAGCTGGCGCCGCAGCGGTCCCATATCCGCCGGCTGCAACACATGCTGGGGCAGCGGTACAACGTGGCATCGGTCAGCCAGGGGCGGGAGCCGGAGAGGGCGGTGATGTTCTACCGGGTGTAACGGTGTCCTGCCGGAGCGCCCTCGGCAGATGCACGCCGGGAGCAAATCCGCCGGAGCGCCCTTCCATTGGATGCAGGGCCGATAGTGCAAATTTTCACTTGCGCCCGGCCCCCTAGAAAGGTAAACTGGCAACATCCTTAATCCCTCGGAGGAAACCGATGGAAGGCAAAGTCCAGATTGAGATTACCTACTGCGTCAGTTGACAGCATCTCGGAACCGCCACGTGGATGGCGAACGAGTTCTTCCGGCATTTCGGACCCGACGCAGCGGTGGCCATCTCTCCCCGCGGCCAGAGCATCATGGAAGTCTTTGTGGACGGCGAGCGGATCTTTGACAAGAAGGGCGAGGGCAATGTGTTCCCCGACCTGGGCCGCGTCCGCAAGATGCTGGCCTATGTCCGCGAGAGGATCGAGCAGGCCGACCTGGTAGCCGCCGACGACTAGAGAGCGCGACAGATCGCTCTTTCAATTGAGAGCGGATAATAGACGGAAGCCCCTCCAGACAGGAGGGGCTTATTCTTTGACCGGGCCCAGGGCCTCGGCTGATTCAGGGGTTGGTTCGGATTCCATATCGGCCAGGAGCGGCGTAACCGCTTGCCATACTTGGTCAGCCAATTCGTCGATGGGCAGCCGGGCGTCGAGGGTCTCCCAGCCCGGGGCGGCCCTGGCCAGCTCCAGATAGCCGCGACGCACCCGGTTGTGGAAAGTCATGGCCTGGTCCTCGAAGCGGCGGTGGCCGGCAACGTCTGGGCGGCCAACGTCCGCAGTGTCTTCGGGCATCAGGGCCATCTGCAGCTGTGGGGAGCCGACGCGTTCCAGGCCCTCGGCAGGCTCGGTGTCCAGCAGGAAGGTGATGTCGGGGTCCAGCCCGCCGGTGACGTAATCGTTGAGGTAATCGATCACGTCGCGCTTGATGCCGCGGCCGAATCCCTGGTAGGCAACGGTGGAGCCAGTGTAGCGGTCGGCGACCACGGTTATGCCTCTCTCCAGTGCGGGCCGGACCTCTTCGGCCACCAACTGGGCTCTGGCTGCCGCGAACAGCAGCAGTTCCGATTCGAGGGTAAGAGGCCGCTTGCTCTTGAGATACTCGCGCAGGTACAGGCCGAGGGTGGTTGTTCCCGGCTCCCTGACCAGGACGGCCTGATATCCTGCCTCGGAGAGCCGCTGGAGCAGGCAATCCGCCTGCGTGCTCTTGCCCGATCCCTCGCCGCCCTCGAAAACGATGAACAGTCCCTTGGACACGTATGCCTCAGTACATCTGGAATATGCGCAACAGACTGCCGAAATCCCGGTGCTGCGTCGTCCGGCAGGTTGCAGATCGCGCCCCACAAATGATAGCACAGCGTCTGACAGCGCCCCGCAACCTTGAGCACGGGGTGGAACCTACGTATGATAGGCTCACTGAATAAGTGTCTTGCCGGATTTCACACTGATGAAAACAAAACTTACAATCACGATCGACTCCGAGCTCGTGCCACTTGCCAAGAACTACGCCAAGTCCCAGGGCGTGTCGCTGTCATCGCTGGTCGAGCAGGCCCTGAGGGAAATGACCAAAGAGCAGGAGCAAGAGCCATCATTCGTCGAAAAGTGGCGGGGGAAGTTCGGTCCCATGACGGATAGGGAAATTGACGACGCCCGTTACGAATACCTCGCGCGAAAGTACAACCTAGAGTGCTAATTGATACGGATATACTTCTGGACGCCGCCGAGGCGGTGCGGCTGCTGTCCTGACCGTGCAGGGCCTGTTACCCTGCCCGCAGGGGAGCGATGACCTCTTCGCCGTAGCGCCGGATGATGGTCTCCGGTGAGGGTCCGATGGCAGTGATGAGCAGAACGTCTACCCCGGTGTCGAAGATGGCCCGGGTCTTGGCGCGGCATTCCTCGGGGCTTCCGACGATGGCGAACCGGTCAGCGAAATAGTCCGTGAGGCCGAGCTCGTCGGTCAGCGTGGCGTTGCGGGTCTGCCCCACCTGCTCGTGCTCCGCCGCCTCGTACTCGCGGTGCAGGATGGAAACTGCCTCGCGGTACTGCTCCGGGACGTTCTTGCCTTCGAGGGTAAAACGAAAGGCATGATGCCCCGACGCAGCCAGGGCCATCTTTATCTCCTCGATGGCCTCGGCGCGGTCGTCGGCGATGTTGCACTTGGCGAAGGCCCAAACTCCCGTTGAACCCTCCTCCCGCCCGGCGGCGCGCTCGCCCTCGCGGATGCGGCCGACAGTGTCCTGCAGCACGTCGGTGGTCAGGCCCGTGTGGACGATGGCAGCGTCAGCTACGGAGCCGGCCATTGCCAGGGTGCGCGGTCCCTCGGCGGACATGGCGATGGGGATCGCGTTGTTGGACCAGCGGACGTGGGCGCGGTCGCCCCGGTACTCGGCAGTCTCGCCTGCCAGCATCTCGCGAACGCTCTGGATGTAGTGGTGGAGTTCTGCGAGACGGGCGGGCCGGAGGCCAAGGTTCAGCACGGCGCTGTCGCCGCTGCCAAGGCCCAGAAACGCCCGGCCTTTTGACAGCTCGTTGATGGAAGCGATGGCGGAGGCGGCGACCGCCGGGTGTCGAGTGAGGGGGTTGCTGACCGTAGGGCCCAGCATGACGCGCTCGGTGGAGGCCGCCACCACGCCGAGGGTCACGTACAGCTCGCGGGCCAGCGACTGCGAGTCAGCAACGCCCACGTAGTCGAAGCCCATCTCCTCGGCCAGGCGAGCGCCCCTGGCGACATCGTCGAGATTGTTGGGGAACATGGTAACACCGAATTTCATTCGTCTTGACTACTCCTACCTTGATAGATAGTTTTACTTACATTGCGCGCCGATACACTCCCCTGTAGTTCACGAATTCCACAATCCCATGACCGCGCAATATCTGAAGCTGCTGGCGAATCTTGGCTGAAACGTGCCGGTTTTTCGGGTATTCCAGTGTCGCTAGTGGTTCGCAGATCTTGGCCAAATCTTCCAGTTCGAAATCCCCGGGAGGTAATGCTAGCACTCCCCTCAGTGTGAGGTTTGTCCAACCACGAAACCCTGCCAGCAGTGCGGTGGTGTCAGTCACCGAGAATTCCGGCTCGACGTCCGCTGTAGCAGCTTGCACACTTTGGCTTATATTCGTCTTTATGGAAGCAAGCGGCTCTTTTAGTCGTTCCAGCGCAGCAACACCCATCACTCTCGGGACATCGGAATCGAAACCCCTTAGCAACATCCGGGAAAGTTGCGCCACTATCCCGCTATCCCTAGTAGCCAGGCCACATTCCAGATTGCGGCGCATTCCTGAGTTGGTAGCATTGTCCGAAGTTACCAGCGCACAATCATCATCGAATATGTACATTTTAGCGTGAAGACCGCCGAGGGAGCTAACTTGCACGCCAGCCTTGGCTAGGGTGCAGAGGGCCTCCAAATTGGACGCTCCAGTGGCGAAATCACGCAGGTCGGTCCGGGTAATCAGGGTCCGTGAGACGCCTGCTGGGGGCAGTTCCGCTATCTGGAGCACGCCGCTATTGACAAAGGGACTTGCGATGAGCATCCGAGCACGACATCGCTGGGCATTCTCGGCTAACCACTCGATTGTCGGCGTGGTCACAACCGCCAGGTCAGTCGTCATCATAGGTGAACCTCAATCCAATCTGGTGCGCATATCCTAACACCTTGCAGAAAAGGGTTGACATGCCCGGAATTCCGATCAACGATCCAGGTCGTAATTTGCTCTAAGAATCAGGAAGGCGACCATACATGGAAACCGTGCGCTGTGTCCGCATTAACTGGGACGAATCCGACTTCGTTGAAAAAATCGTGCATGACCTGTTACATGCAGAGAACGTCAACGCAGTCGAGTGGATTCAACAGAGTCCCAGCTCTCCGTTTCAGGACATAATCAGAATCGAAACAGGTCGAGGCACCGTATTCCGGTTGGGTCTCTCGTGGGTGGATGAGGAGGAAGTCGAAGAGGATTTTGATGATGCATTCAGACAATATTTTCTGGGCAGGTCATTTGAGGCGCTGGGGTGTAGTTGTGCAATACAAAGGCAGCAGCTTAAGGAACTAGAAACCCAATTGGACATCGAGGTCACACAATTCCGTTCAAGTCTTGTCGAATCACCACTCGGAGAAGCGATAGCCTCGCTAAAGCAGGCTATCGCTGAAATAGACCGAGAGGAACATCCGGTATTGGATAGGATGGCCAGGGACGCCTACCCATACCTTAACGAGTGGATTGTCCAACAGGAAAATTCAGAAATTGAAAGGCTCGAATACCGCGCACTGAGTTTCCGCTATGCCAAGGAATGGATTGCCGACTGGCGGCCGACAGGGTCACGCGCCAGCTAGCGCAATCCGCCCAAAGACTGTCTCAAGCTATCATCACTTGGCAACAGAAGGCATACTGCCAATGGAGGAAACTCCTGCATTTCTGGTTCCGCAATCACTCCCATTTAACGCGGGGGCCGACAGTCTTGATGTACCCCTCGTAGTTGCGGCGGCGGCTTTTAGCGGTTACGCGGGCGTGTCCGGCTGGGCGCCGTTCTGCTCGTCGTCCAGCCAGCCGTAGCGCTGGGCCAGGCGGAGCCAGAGGCGGCGGGTGGTGGCCGCATCACGGGTCACTTCCTCTAGCAGGCTGGCGATCGCCTCTTGGTTGGCCTGCAGGGTTTCTTGGTTGGCCTGCAGGGTTTCTTGGTTGGCCTGCAGGGTTTCCTGGTTGGCCAGGAGTCTTTCCATGAGTTGATCGTGGTTCTCGACCATGGCGTCCAGGCGGGCTATGGTTTGTTCGTGCCGCTGGGCGGTGTCTTCGAGGGAGGATACCCTCTCCTCCAGTGGCTGTTGCATGAGCTAGTATCCTCGTGGGGGGTGTACCGGGATGTCTGTCCGGCCAGTGTAGCAGGGTCAGGGCGTTGGCGCAGGGTTCTATGTGTTTGGCTTGGCCGGTGGCTTTGCACAATGAATCTTCCTAGTCGTTGTGCGGAATCCGTTTTAATTCCTTTCAATTCCGATTCATTGTGCAGAGCCAACTGGCCGAAAAATTTACTTTCCTCTTATTTCCTTGCATTCCAGCAAGCCGACCGGATTGGCCCTGAGAGCAAAGAGCCTTGACCTAGATTTGACAAGTCATTAAGAGAATTTGCTAGGGGTGCCGTATCGGGCTCCGCAAGGGGCAAATGTCACCGTTCTGCCCTAATGCGATTGTCCTGTTCGCCAATTGGGGCTACCAGGCGGACATCGGCCCTGGGGACGCCTTAACCCTAACCCTCTCCCAGAGGGAGAGGGAACTATCTACTGGTAACGCACGCGCGGGCCGACGGTCTTCATGTAGCCCTCGTAGTTGCGGCGGGTCTCGGAGATGGAGTCGCCGCCGAACTTCTCCTCCGAGGGCAGGGGGCGCATCAGAGCAGCTTGTCGAGGGCGATTATCAGTGCGACTCCCGCGGCAATCAGGCCGCCCATGCGCAGCGTGATGCGCAGTTCCATTGCATGCATCTCGGAACGCAGGCTGCTTACCTCCTGCTTGGTCGCGGCGTTAGCCCGTATGTCCTGTATTTCGGAGCGAATGTCATTTACGTCCTGCTTGGTCGCGGCGTTAGCCCGTATGTCCTGTATTTCGGAGCGAATGTCATTTACGTCCTGCTTGGTCGCGACGTTGGCCCGTATGTCCTGTATTTCGGAGCGAATGTCATTTACGTCCTGCTTGGTCGCGACGTTTCCGACGATGGCGGTGCCTAGCGTGGAGACCACTGCCTCAGCTTGAGCCTCGTCGAAACCGGCTTCCTGCAGGTCTTTGACGGCTTTATGAGTATCAAAAAGCAGGGAGGCCATATCATTTCATCCACACGCGACATTGCCGCGCTCACAACGCGAAGTCCCAGCGCAAATATACTCTACGTCACTGTCATCCGCAAAGCCAGGCACACCGTGACGGTTAACCCCATATCGTCCGGAAACAGAAAGTGCGCGGGACCGCCACAATTCCGGTACCAGGCCGCATGCCGTCACTCCCACTTGATGCGGGGGCCGACGGTCTTCATGTAGCCCTCGTAGTTGCGGCGGGTCTCGGATATGGAGTCGCCGCCGAATTTCTCCATCAGCGCCTCGGCCAGCACCAGCGCCACCATGGCCTCGCCGACGACGCAGGCGGGCGGGGCCTGGCAGATGTCGGAGCGCTCGTAGTGGGCCTGCACCTCATCGCCGGTGTCGAGGTCCACCGAGGGCAGCGGGTGCATCAAAGTAGCAATGGGCTTGATGGCGAACTGCGCGGTCAGGGGCATGCCGTTGGTCATGCCGCCCTCGGTGCCGCCGAGGTTGTTGGTGCTGCGCTGCCAGGGGCGGTCGGGGTCGGTCACCGGCTCAATGACGTCCTGAACCTCAGAACCGCGCTTGTGCACGATGTCCCAGCCGGGGCCGATGGAGACGGCCTTGACCGCGTTGATGGACATGAGCGCCTGGGACACCCGGCCGTCTATTTTCCGGTCCCAGGAAACGTGGGAGCCAAGCCCGATGGGCACGTTCTCGGCGATGATTTCGCAGATGCCGCCGATGGTGTCGCCGGCGTCCTTGGTGGCATCGATCTCGGCGGTCATGCGCTCGGCCGCCTCCGGGTCGGCGCAGCGCACCGGCGAGTCCTCCACGGCCTGCCAGTCAATCTCCCTCCCGTCATTCCCGTGGAAGCGGGAGTCGGCACGTACGCTGCCAATGGACAGGACGTGGCTATGAACGGCGATGCCGAACTCCTCCAGCAGCCTCAAGGCGATGGCCCCGGCGGCGACGCGAGCTGCGGTCTCGCGGGCGCTGGCGCGTTCGAGGACGTTGCGGACATCGTCAAAGCCGTACTTCATTGCGCCGGGGAGGTCGGCGTGGCCGGGTCGCAGCCGGGTGACGCGCTGGCTGCGGGGGCTCTGGGGTTCGCCACCCGTTTGAAGATAGGCGGGGGGGCGCACCGACATGGCCTCCTCCCAGTTGGCCCAGTCGCGGTTTTCGATGCTCATGCCGATGGGACTGCCCAGCGTCTGCCCGTGGCGCACGCCGGAAATGATGTGGGCCCAGTCCTGCTCGATGAGCATGCGGCCGCCGCGCCCGTACCCCTTCTGGCGCCGGGCCAGGTGGACGCCGATGTAGTCCTCGTCGAGGGGCAGCCCGGCGGGCACTCCCTCCACAATAATTACCAGACCCTGTCCGTGGGACTCACCGGCAGTTACAAATCGGACCATTTCCCCAAAACTCGACAAAACACAGAGCACACGGAGAACACAGAGGAAGCCGGGGTATTAAGGGAAATCTCTGCGCTCTCCGTGTGCTCTGTGTCTAATTTAACTTCTTGCGCGCATGGCGGCAGTGGCGGCCTCCAGCATGACGGCCACGGGGGCATCCTGCTGCGTCCACATCTCGAAGGACGCGGCACCCTGGTAGACCAGCATCTGGATGCCGCCGAGGGTGCCAGCCCCTGCCCTGGCAGCTTCGCGCAGCAGCGGTGTCTCGAGGGGATTATACACCAGGTCATTGACCAGGACGGAGGACGGTATGTCCGATGCCGACAGCGGCGTGCCGTTTTCGTCCGGGCCATGCACCATGCCCATGGAGGTGCAGTTGACGATGAGGGCCACCTCTCTGGCCGCTCCGGGGGCGTCTGAGAGTTCGAGGGCCTCGGATGCCGCGCCGGTGTCCCTGGCCATAGCCGCCAGCCGTTCGGCCCGTTCCAGGGTGCGGTTGGCGATGAAAATCTGGGCTACTCCGACGCGGGCCAGGGCGTACACGACACCTCGGGCGGAACCTCCTGCGCCAAGCACCAGCACGTCCCTGCCGCGCGGCTCGAAGCTCCCTCCCTGGCGCAGGGCGCGCAGGAACCCTATGCCGTCGGTGTTGTATCCGGCCAGGTGACCGTCGCGGTTGACGATGGTGTTGACCGCCCCGGCGGTGGAGGCCCAGTCATCGACCTGGTCCAGGAAGGGGATGACCGCCTCCTTGTGCGGCACGGTGACGTTGATGCCGAGAGTGCCCGGCTCCCGCAGGCCGGCGACGAACTCGCCCAGACCGTCGGGGGCAACGTCCCAGGCCTGGTAAGCGCCGTCGAAGCCGATGGCGTCCAGCGCGGCCTGCTGGAACACCGGCGAAATTGAGTGGCCGATGGGGTGGCCTATGATGCCCAGTCGCTGCGGCATTGTGTTGCTCAATCAGGTCGGATGTGGGTGCTACCGCCCCAGCTGCTGCAGGATCTCGTCGAGGCGCTGCTTGCGCTCTCGCAGTTCGGCGAGGCGGGCCTCCTCGTTCTCCACGACGTCGGGGCGGGCCTTCTCGCGGAAATTGGGGTTGGAGACCAGTTTCTCCACCCGTTCCAGGTTCTTGTCGCAGTCGGCCAGTTCGGCGCGGAGGCGCTCGCCCTCGGCGTCGAGGTCAACGACACCCTCGAGGGGCAGGCGCACAACCAGCGGGCTGACGACGAGGGTGACGCCGCGCAGATTCCCGCTTTCGCCGGTATGACGGGTTGCGTCATCACCCGACACGATGCGCAGCGGTTCAATGCGGGACAGAGCCCGGATTACGTCAGCCTCGTCTTCGATGGCGGCGCGCTGGCCGTTGGCCTCCACCAGGGCCTCAAGGTGCTGGGCCGCCGGAATGCGGAGCTGGGCCCGGGTGTTGCGGACGGCGCGCACCGCCTGCTGCACCAGGGCGATTTCCTCCTCGGCGGCCGGGTCGATGCGACCGTTCGAAGCCGGATAGGGAGCGAGCATTATCGATGCCGGTGGTTCGACAGGCTCACCATGACCGGCGACTCTCTCCTCCGGCAGAGTCGATTGGAGGGTTTGCCAGACCTCCTCGGTGATGAAGGGCATGAACGGGTGCAGGAGCCGAAGTATGCGCTCGAGCACGTGGGCCAGGATGGGCAGCGGTGACGGTTCTGTACCGCTGCGCAGCCGGATCTTGGCCATCTCGATGTACCAGTCGCAATAGTCGTTCCAGATGAACTCGTGGAGGCGCTGCTGCGCGTCGCCCAGCTCGAAGCTCTCCAGCGAGCGGTTGACGTCGGCAGTCACCCGGTCGAGGCGGCTGATGATCCAGCGGTCCTCGCGGTGTTCGGGGGTGACGTCGCTCCATCCTTCCAAGGGCGCACCGCTGCGCCCTTCTACGAGTCCGGCGTTGGCCGACTCCAACTGGCTGATGACGAACCGGGAGGCGTTCCAGATCTTGTTGGCGTAGTTTCGGCCCGCCTCCAGGCGGTTCTCGGTGAAACGCAGGTC
The DNA here is from genome assembly GCA_965203005.1 of Dehalococcoidia bacterium. Taxonomy (GTDB): domain Bacteria; phylum Chloroflexota; class Dehalococcoidia; order Lucifugimonadales; family UBA3495; genus VXOI01. Next base: position 3,997,109 of record CBDBBS010000002.1, on the reverse strand, counting down.
GTTGCCCGGCGCGGTGCCGGTGGTGAGCGCAAAGCGCAGGGCGTCAGTGCCGTACTTTTCCACCAGGTCCAGCGGGTCCATGGTGTTGCCGCGGGTCTTGCTCATCTTTGCGCCGGAGCCGTCGCGGATGAGGCCGTGCAGGTATACGGTATTGAAAGGGGGTTTGCCAGTATTCTCGATGCCCAGCATGATCATGCGGGCGACCCAGAAGAACAGGATGTCGTAGCCCGTCTCCAGCACGGTGGTCGGGTAGAAGTAGTCGAAGTCGTCGGTGTCGCCCGGCCAGCCGAGAGTTGAGTGGGGCCAGAGGCCGGAGCTGAACCAGGTGTCCAGCACGTCCGGGTCCTGCCGGATGCCGGTGGAGCGGCACGCCTCGCAGGCGTCGGGGTCGGCCATGGCAACAGTCATGTGGCCGCAGGAGTCGCAGTACCAGACAGGGATGCGATGCCCCCACCAAAGCTGGCGACTGATGCACCAGTCCCGTATGTTCTCCAGCCAGTTCAGGTATACGCGGGTGAATCGCTCGGGGACGATGCGGATGTCCCCCTCGGTGACAGCGCGGTAGGCCTTGCCGGCGATGCTGTCGGGCTGCTCGTGGCTGCCGATGTTGACGAACCATTGCATGCTGATGAGCGGCTCGACGACGGTGGCGCAGCGCTGGCAGTGGCCGACGGAATGGCGGTGCGGCTCGACCTTTTCGAGGACGCCGAGGGAGTCCAGTTCCTCAACGACGCGGCGTCGGCACTCGAAGCGCTCGACCCCCGCGTACTTGCCGGCGACACGGGTCATGCCGCCGTCCTCGCCGATGACGTTGGGGGCGTCGAGGCGGTGGCGCTGGCCGACCTCGAAATCGACCGGGTCGTGGGCCGGTGTAACTTTCAGTGCGCCGGTGCCAAACTCCGGGTCGATGGCCTCGTCGCCGACGACAGGAATGACGCGGCCCATGATGGGCAGCACAACATTGCGGCCGCGAATTCCGTCATAGCGCGGGTCATCGGGATGTACCGCCACGCCGGTATCGCCCAGCATGGTTTCGGGGCGGGTCGTCGCGACGGTGACGTGGCGGCCGGGGTCATCCTCCAGCGGGTAGCGGATGTGGTAGAGATGGCCGTCGACATCATCGTAGTCCACTTCCAGGTCCGACAGGGCGGTGGCGCAGCGGACGCAGCGGTTGATGATGCGCTCGTGGCGGTAGATCAGGCCCTTCTCGTAGAGGCTGACGAAGGTGGTGCGGACGGCGTTGCTGGGGCCCGGATCAAGGGTGAACCTGTGGCGCTCCCAGTCGGCGGAGATGCCCAGGCGGCGGGACTGCTCGTGGATGATGCCGCCGGACTTCTCGACGTGCTCCCAGACCCGTTGGACGAAGGCTTCGCGCCCGATGTCGTGGCGGCTGGCGCCCTCGTCGAGCAGCTGCCGCTCCACCACCCACTGGGTGGCGATCCCGGCGTGGTCCGTGCCGGGCAGCCAGAGGGTGGGTACGCCGGTCATGCGGCGGTAGCGGATGAGCGCGTCCTCGAGGGCTTTCTCCAGCGCGTGCCCCAGGTGCAGCTCGCCGGTCACGTTGGGCGGCGGCATGATTATGACGTAGGGCTGCTGGCCAGCTTGTGGAACGGCGTGGAAATAGTCCTTGTCCAGCCAGTCCTGGTAGATGCGCCGTTCCACGTCAGCGGCGTTGTAGGCCCTGGGCATTTGGCTTGAGGCCCCTGAAGTGCGGGCAGAAGTCATGGGCGAACACAAACTCCGTGGCCGGGTATTCCGGCGTGGAATTAGGGAGGGCCTCGGCGATCCCTGCGGCCTGACCAGAGAACCATCGTAGAGGTAACGAAAACCGCCGTGGGCCGTTAGGCAAATATACCACTGGCGCGCGAAAAGCGTCTATTGCAGAAGGCTTGCGCTGTAGGCGGTTTCCCGGAGGGCTTCAAGGCGCAGAATCGCGAGGCGGGTGTCGTAGGCGACGCGGGCGGGGTCCCAGTAGTTGACGCGGCGTTTGTGGAGCCAGTAGGTGAATTCCTTGAGATCGGACAGATTGAGTCCCTGTCGTTTCCCCAATCTCGCCTCGGTGCGGTATTCATCGAGCAGGTCGGTGCGGGTCTTCGTGTACAGGTGCCAGAACGCCTCCTCCACCAGTTCCTCGCTGTCGGAGAAGCCACGGGCGAGGTGCCGCTTGCGGACATACTCCTCGGCGGCGAGTTGCAGCGCCTCCTCCAGCACCACGCCATAGTGAAAATTCAGGTAGGCGCGGTATTTGCTGACTCCGAGCAGGTCCCGCAGGTCGTCATCCGAAAGCGGCTCCGGCAGGAGGCCATGAAACAGGAGCCGCTCCAGGTCTCGCTCCGGGATATACTCGCCAGCCTCGCCGCAGAGGCGTTCGGCCAGGAGCAGCCAGTCGAAAGCCTCTCCGCCCACCATGTACTTGTAGCGCCGGTCCCCGTGCCACTCCTCAGCAGGAATCCAGCCGCCCATGGCCTCCAGCAGGGCCCGGCACCAGGGAGCGCCTGCGGCAAGCTGCAAACGAAATCTGCGAATGACGACATCAGGGGGCAGCCCCTCAGCGACACCAGTATCAGAACTGCCCTGTTGACCATCTCCCGAAGAAGCCGGAATCTCATCGGGTATGACGTCTCCGATGACCGCGGAGGGTCCGGCCGCTCTGGCGCGCGGCATCAGGGGCCCGGCCGGGCAGAGGCAGTCGAACCGCCACCACAGAACGCAGTGTGCCGCGTGGTGGCCTTAAGAACCGCTTCGTCGAATAAATGGATGCGCTGAGGCTTGGGCGTGGTGATGAACCGGAGGAACTGTTCCCTGGGCATGGTGTTCAGGATATGATGCGGCTCGCACCAGGCCCGCCGGGCCACTGCCACGCCGAACCGCCCGCCGGACAGATGGGAATGGTGATGGGAGTCGGTGCTGATAACCAGGGGGATTCCCAGTTCGCGGGCGCGGTAGGCGTGAGTGTCCTTTAGGTCAAGCCGCTCAGGGGAGGCATTGATTTCCAGGGCCGTGCCGGTCTCCCTGGCCGCCTGAAGCACCGCCTCCAGGTCGAAATCGCTGGCAGGACGCTGGCCCAGCAGACGGGTGGAGAGGTGGCCGATGATGGTCACCGAGGGGTGCTCCATGGCCCGGATGATGCGCCGGGTCATGGTTTCGCGGTCCTGGGACATGGCGTTGTGGACCGACGCGACAACCACGTCCAGCTCGGCCAGCACCTCGTCGGGGAAATCCATGCGCCCGTCGGAGCGGATGTCGACCTCTGAACCGGCCAGGATGCGGATGTCGTACCGCTCCTGGAGCTGCCGCAGCACCTCGCGCTGGGCGGCGAGACGCTCGGGAGACAGGCCATTGGCGACGCCAAGGCCCTGGGAGTGGTCGGTGAGGGCCATGTACTCGTAGCCAAGAGCGGCGACCGTGGCGACCATGGTCTCGATGCTGTCGCTGCCGTCGCTCCACTCGCTGTGCAGGTGCAGGTCGCCGCGCAGGTCCTTCGCCTCCACCAGGCGGGGAAGGCTCCCCTGCTGGGCGGCGTCCAACTCCCACATACCGGCGCGCAGCTCGGGCGGTATCCAGGGAAGGCCCAGGCGGGCATAGAAAGACTCCTCGTCGGGAAATACCTCCACCTCGCCCGATTCCACGTTGGTAATGCCGTACTCATTGAGCGACAGGCCCATGCGGTTGGCGAAGTCGCGCAGCCGGATGTTGTGCTGCTGGCTCCCGGTGAAGTACTGGAGCATGGCGCCGATGGACTCAGCCTCGCCGGTCCGCAGGTCGATCTGGAGACCCGGCTCGACAATGACGCTGGTCTTTCTGGGCCCGTTGACCAGAACTTCCTGCACCTGTGGCAGGGCGGCGAGGCAGCGGCCCAGTTCCTCGGGCTGGGGCGTGATGGCGACCAGGTCGACGTCGCCGATGGTCTCCTCCCAGCGGCGCAGGCTGCCGGCCGGGGTTAGCAGGGAGATGCCATTGTCGCTTTCCCGCAGGGCGGCCATCACTGCCTCGGCGGTGGGGAGCGCCTGGCCAATGGGCGTGCGACCGGTGCTCATGGCGCGGGAGGCGCGAATGTGGCGGAGGATGCTGTCGGCGGCCCTCTTGCCCATGCGTGGCAGCGTGGCCAGCCGCCCGTCTTCGGCGGCCTGTTCCACGCCCTCAACGGTGCTGATGCCCAGCTCGGTACCGATGAGCACGGCGGTCTTGGGGCCGATGCCGGGAATGGCCAGCAAGTCCAGCGCGCCCTCGGGCAACTCCGACTTGACCCGCTCGTAGGTCCGCACCCGGCCGGTGGTGACGAGTTCGTGGATTTTCTCGCTGATGGCCTTGCCGATGCCGGGGATGCCGGTCAGCTTCTGTCCATCAACGACGGCCTGGGCGAGGGAGAAGGACAGCCCTTCGATGGCGCGGGCAGCCCGCTGGTAGGCGCGAATCTTGAAGACGGATTCGCCCTGCATCTCCAGCATCATGCCGAGTTGCTCGAACAGTTCGGCGATTTCTTCGTTGGTCGGCTGACTGGACGGCATGTTGCCCCCGGCTTATGGCCCACAGTTTATTTCACACCATCCTCTCCACTATAAAGTGTTGCCCGTAACTTGTCGAACGGGCGCGAGGGCATTCACCACAGAGGGCACAGAGAGCACAGAGGTTCTTGATTAAATTCTCGCCCGCATGTTTCTCGCCAGGATGGTCAATGTGAGACACGAAAAACAAACTCCGTGTTTTCTGTGGCGAATACCGGCGCGGGGCGGGGTGGTATAGTGGTGCGCGATGGAACCGTTGCATTGCGAGGGGGATCGCGCAATGTCAAAGAGACAGGGCGGGCCGAACAACTGACCGATGCTCACCGGCGTTGAACTGGCAATCGCGATTGTAATCGTTGCCGTGGGCGGGGTGGTGCTGGGAACCGTCAGCTTCGGGCTGGGGTCGGTGGCATCGCCGTTGCTGTTGCTCCTGATTGGCGCCAAGCCAACCGTGGTGATCGTCAACATATTCATCGTGGTCCAGCTGTCGCTGGTGCTGTCGACCACGTGGCGGCACATCGACCTCCGAATGACCAAGTGGATGATCCTGGGAGGAATCGCCGCCGCGCCTCTTGGCGTGTTCGTGCTCAACGTCACGGCGCCGTCAATTCTGCGTATCGCCATCGGGGTGGTGATAGTGGTGATGGGGCTGCTGAGCCTGCGGGAGTCCAGGCTTCCCATAGCCACGTTTCCCGGTTCGGGAATCGTCTACGGCTTTGCCACCTGCCTGACGACCACTGCGATCAGCATCGGCGGCCCCCTGGGAGGAATATACGCGGTGGCGCAGCGGTGGCCGCCGCCAACGGCGCGCGCAGCGCTGGCGGTGATGTTCAGCGTGTCGAGCTTGCTGGCGGTAGTGCTGTTTGCATTCACGGGGCTGTACACCCGGGACACGCTGATAAACGCCGGGATGTTGCTGCCCGGCTTGCTGGCCGGGTTCGGGATCGCTCAGCTGTTGGTGGGACGGCTCAATCATCAGGCGTTCCGAAGGGTGGTGATAGTGCTGGTGGTGCTGGCCGGCAGCGTGTTGCTGGGGCGGGAGCTGTTCGGATAGCGCATGCGCTCCAGCCACAGTCGCCGATAATGCACACAGGCCCCGTCATGTTCCGGTTGACACTAAATGCGGGCGATGGCTATATTCCTGTCAACACCATCTGAGTGAGGAGTCTGGACGCTATGATGCAAACAGGTCGTGTTCGGGTCGAGGCGGGCAACGTTACCTTCGTTGTCCAGCACGAGCTATGGGACGGCAACATCCAGGACCATTCGGACCAGGGCGTGGCAATCCTCGTGGAGGCCGGCGACGCCACCGCGCTGCGCTTCAACTGCTTTGACCGCGAGAAGAGTTATGTCTATGGGCCCGGGGGCAAGAACGTCAAGTTCCGCATGGACGAGACCGTTGACGGCAACCCCATCGGCTGGTCGGTCAAGACACTGCGGAGCAATATCGGCCTGATGCTGACCGAGGCTGGCTTCGCCGAGGCCGCCGGAGCCGTGGACATGGCGGCGGTGAACTCCGCGCTGGACGAGGTTGACCAGGTCGCCCGGTACAAGTTCGCGGCAGAGCGCAACACCGTCAAGCATAACCGGGGCACCGACGTGTTCGAGGCCGGCAACATCCGGTTCGGACTGGAGAACCGGCGGCTGGGCTCCGGGGACGGCGGCGTGGCCATCCACGTGCTGGCGGACCTCGCGGGGAACACGGGCCGCGTGTTCACGGAGGAGACGGAGCTGCTGGCCTTCGACTGCTTCTGGGACGGCCCGCACTACCACTATGGCCCGCGCAACAAGAACCACCGCATCTACTGGGACAAGACGCTGGTCCCCGACCCGCTGGGCTGGTGCCTGGACCAGTTCAAGGGCAAGAAGCTGGCCGCCATGCTGGAGCGGGCCGGATACCCGGGCGTCGCCGCCGACCTGGACGAGGACGTGATCGCCTCGGTGCTGCCCGCCGTGGAGGCGCGGGCCAGGGAGATGGAGGCCGGAGGCATACCGGCGGAGGTTACGCCAAACCTGGTGCAGTAGGTCTTTCCGCACTCCCTCCGCAATAGCGGACTCGCAGACCGCCGCAGTCATGCCCTGCGGCGGTCTTTCGTTTGTCTGTCCAACGGGCAGGTATGCGACGTATTCCGCAATCATGTTTGACCGGACGCTTGGATGATTGCGCGACGCATATCGTAAAAATATTCGTCTCTCAAGTTCCTGAAAAAAGGGTTGACACGATAAAGGCGTTAATGTAAATTCCGCGTCACCTAGCGGATACGCGCACTGGAAGCGGAGACAGGTACTGTGTACGTTTGTGTGTGCAAGGGAGTCAGGCTTTCGGAAGCCGTCGAGTCGGCCAAGCGACGGGGGTGTTCCCCCGAGGAGCTGACCGAGACGTGGGGCTTCGACGACGGGGACGCCTGCGGGCGTTGCCTGAACAACGTGCAGCGCATCTCACAAATGGTGGAGTTAAAGCTGGAAGGGCTGTACATCAAGGCAGCCTAGCGCAAGACCAAAATGGTATAATGGATTTAGGCGATCGTAAGGCCGCCGGCGATGCAATGCGCGCCGGCGGCATATTTTTTCTAATCCAAGGAGTCCCAAAATGAAAGCAAAAGAGGGCGTCGTCGAACGCCTCAACAACATTCTGACCATCGAACTGACCGCCATCAACCAGTATTTCATCCACGCGGAGATGGCCAATAACTGGGGGTTCCCGGGAGTCGGGAAGCTGTTCCGCTCCAACAGCATGTCCGAGATGGAGGACGCCCAGCACTTGATCCGGCACATCCTGTACCTCGAGGGCCTGCCCAACCTCCAGCGCCTGAACGACGTGCAGGTGGGAGAGTCGGTCAAGGAGGACCTGGAGTTGAACCTGGCGGCGGAAATGAATGCTGTGGACGTGCTGGCTGAGGCCATCGCCCACTGTGCGTCCGTGGGCGACTATACCACCCGCAGCATCCTGGAGGGGATGATCCGGGAGGAGGAGGAGCACATCGACACGCTGGAGACCGAGCTGGAGGTAATCAACGCCATCGGCATCGACCTGTACCTGAACCGGCAGATTCGGGGCGAGGACTAACAGCCTCCGAAAACACGGGAAACGCACAGCCGGGCTCGCAGATTAGCGGGCCCGGCTTTTCTTTGCTGAATGTCTTGGTTGAATAGTGATGTGCCATCTATTGAACCTGATTAGTGCGCACATAACAGCCGCTACGTACCCAGGTACATCACCCGTCGCGTTGCTCCAAGGCTGCTTGGAGCTGGGCTATGAGGACGGGCACTCCGTCTCGGATCGCTTCCCAGAGGATGTCCATGTCTATCCCATGGAAGTCATGCACCAGGCGGTGCCGCATGCCGACGATCTGGTCCCAGTCAATCCCCCTGATTCTTGCTCGGGATATCGCTGACACGTAGTTTGCCGCCTCGCCGATTAACTCAACGGCTTTCGCCACGCCGTACAAATACAACAGATGATTCTCGAGGTCGGCCCGCGTCCTTCCCTGAGAAAAAGACGAGGCTGCTTCCGCGGCCTCCAGCATTCGACGTAACAATACTTCGTCTGGCTGAGAGAATTGATGCTCAGGAAACAAATTGGACCTGCGCTACCGCCAAAATCTCGTCCTTGCGATCCCGCAATGCCGACAGCGAAATCAAATAGACTTTCACCACGTCATACAACGTGGCCAGCTCCATCTCCTCTTTGAATGATCCCCACCCCCTCGGGTAACCTTTTTCGAACACAGCCACCAGCATCAAATCGGCTGAGGAATAATTGATTGGCGCCAAATCGGCGTCGCAGGCAGCGAGCCACGTGATACCATTTGAGCGGCAGAACTTGGCCAACTTCTCCGGGGGTACGGCCTTCACCCTATCCCAAACCGCCTGCTTTTCGGAAGATTCGATGGCGGCCCATGACTCCCGGGCCTCGGCCAGCATCTGCGGCACGTGCGTGGCAGTCTCGGAGGCGAACCTGACGGTGGCTGCGGCCAGGATTTCGTCTCGGTAGTAGTCGGCCACCTCCGGCAGGGCCTTGAGATCTCCCCACACGCCTCCGACGAGGCCGGTCAACTCCCGCTCTATCTTGAAGAACTCCCGGCCCACGTTGCGGCCTTCCTCGAACTCGACCAGCATGAACAGGTCGGCGCCGGGGTAGTTGCGCCGCACGATGGCCGCGTCGTACGTAGCGAGCCACCGGATGCCGTGGGCGCGGCAGTATTCGGCCAGCTCTTCGTAGTAGTGGGGAGTCGCAGCGGACATGATTTCCCTCCGTTACCGCCAGCGAGTGAGGGCGTGCCATGAAATGATATCAGGGCGCGGAATCCCATTTATGCCGCGCCCGTGAAACCGTCCGGTCCGAGGACTCGCCGGGCTATTCCGGCAATAGTGTCTGGCGCGATTCGCTGCCGACGATGATGGCGTCCCATTCCCAGTGCATGGGGACCATCTCGACCCTCCGCCATGTTTCCGACTGGTCGTAGTAGTGGGGGCTTCCCGGGTGGCCGGAGCTTCCAAGGGGCACCACCCAGAGCGAGTTATCCCAATTGGCGGTGTCGTAGGAGTAGCGGGCAACGGACAGGCTGGTGACTGTTGCGAAGGTGGCTGGCGAGTAGCCTCCCTGCAAAGGAGTGTCGCCGTCGCCGCTGTGGGGGATGGACGGGGGATCGAGCAGCCCGTCCAGCTCCGGGTGCGCGGCGGAGAGAGTGTGGCGGGGCACGGCTCGATGCACGCGGTCCCAGACCCAGGCGTCGGGGTCGTCGCCGAGCCGGGTGAACAGGGTGGCAACGCCCCGGGTCAGGGCGCGGGATATGGCGTCGCGCCAAGTATCCTCATCGGCCAGCAGGGACCGGTCGTCGTTGCGGACCATCTCCACCAAGCGGGCTTTGAGCCGGTTGCCAAATGAGCCGAGGCCCCGGTCGGCAGGATGCCAGGCAGCGTCGGCCAGGTCGGGAGGCAGGTTGCGCTCGAACACCTCCTTGAGCAGGGCGTCGCGCATGGCCGAGTAGATCGCGGGCTGGACGCGGTTGGCGTCCATGGAGCCGTCCCAAGCCAGCAGCCGGTCGCGGGCTATGGCGGCGAGGGAGTTCTGGGGTTCGACGCCCGGCAGTACGGCCAGATACGCCAGGGCTGGTTGGGAGATCCTGTAAGCGTGTATGCTGGCCATGTCGGACGCAGTGGGCTTGCTGAGGGATTTCAGGCCGTTGGTGACGCCCTTCACGCGGAATTCGGGCGTGAAGTCGACGGCGATGTAGTGGGGATAGTCGTCGCCGACCGGCTTGTTGTTGGCCGTGGCGATGTAGCCCTCGGACGGGTTGATGGACCGAGGCAGTTCCTCAAACGGGATGTCGCCCTGCCACTCGTGCTCGCCGGTCCAGCCGGGAACGGGCAGCCATCCGTTGACCCGCGAGCGGATGGGGATGCGGCCCCGGCAGAGGTAGCCGTAGTTGCCGTCCACATCGGCGAAGACAAAGTTGTTGCAGGGATCAACCCAACCGCGCTGCGACTCGACCAGTTCATCGGCGTTTCGGGCCAGGAGCATCTTCCAGAGAATCGCAGGCCATTGGGACGCCGACTCGGTGGCCGTGTACTTGAATGCCACGCCGGTCCACGTTCGTCCTGTTTCACCCTCACCCTGACCCTCTCCCTCAAGGGAGAGGGGACTTTTCTCCGGGCCGCCGGAAATTATGGGGCCATGGCTGGCGACGATCACGCGGAAGGATTCCTCGCGGCCGGTGTTGCTGCGGACTGTCTCCTCGTGGACCTCGGCGTCGAGCCATTCGCCCTTGTGCAGGTACTTGGGGGTATCCCCGTCACGGAGCTGTTCGATGTACAGGTCCTGGTAGTCGGCGGCGGTGTGGGTCACGCACCAGCAGACCCAGGGGTTGTGGCCAAAGTGAGGGAACGCGGGAACGCCGGGGAATGACAGGCCGATAGCATCGAACTCGGGGCATGAGATGCGGTTCTGGTAGTAGGCGTTGGGAGTGTCCAGACCTCGGTGGGAATCGCCGGCGACCAGCGGCTTGCCGGTGGCGGTGGAGTCGCCGCCCAGGGCCCAACTGTTGCTGCCGCCGTCCATTTCCGAGAGGTAGTTGAGCGCTGCGGCCCCCTCGGCCAGCTCGCGCAGGCCCTGATCGAGTTTTCCGCCGTAGGCCTCGCCGGGGGGCAGGATCAGCAGGTGGCCTGGCTCGTACCCGGGGAACAGGCTGCCAGCCTTATCGGGACCCATGGCCCGCGCCATCCTGGCCCGCCAGACCTTGGATTCAAAGACACCCATGAGGATGTGCCGGACCTTGTAGACCACCAGACAGTCCCACGGCTGCCACGGCTCGGGCCGTATGCCTGCGATGGAATATTCCACCGGCAGCGGGTCCGGACCATCCATGAATGCGTTGACTCCGGCGGCGTACGCGTCAAACACCATGCGCGTGTGGTCGTCCATGGCGTCGTAGTCGGCCCTCGCGCTGGCGACGAGACGAAAGCGGCGCATGAGTTTGTCCTGCTCCAGCGCGCCGTCTCCGGCAGCCTCGGCCCACCGGCCGCTGCCGCGCAGGCGGTCGTACTCCATGTGCCACAGCCGGTCCTGGGCGGTGACGAAGCCCTGGGCGAAAAAGGCGTCGTGCTCGTTCCCGGCCCTGACGTGGGGGATGCCAAGTTCGTCCCGGTATACCTCGGCCTTGTCTTTCAGCCCATTCAGATGTAGTGCGCCCGACAAGTTGGGGAGCGCCGCTTTCAATTCGGCGACGCCTATTTCGCTCACGCCTACCATTCCGCTTACCTCTGCCGCATTTTTTCCACCCGGAAGCGGATGATAACATGGACACCGTTGTCACCCACCCGGAGCGGCAACCGGGGCATCGCAAGAGTGGTCCGGCGGGGTGGAGTCAAGTCTCCGCACGGTGAGGCTTACCGGACTATGCAGTGGGTCGGGGATTAAGCTGAATCGCTAGTCCAGCTCGATGACACCACAGGCAATGCGTTCGCCGGTGTCGGCATCGTCCACGTAGTCGCTCGGTTCCTCGTGGATGACGATGGAGGAACCATCTGAGTCGAATAACGAATGGTCCTGGCCGGATTGAAGGGTTATGCCACTGGCGAAGAAGTCGGCGCGCACTGAGCCATCGGCGCCGGCGTACAGGTTGGGCAGGTCGCCGCTGTGCCCCGATGCGGGGGCATCTCGCCTGTTCCAGTTGGAATGAACAAATCCGCCTCCACCTTCGCCGGGATCAAAATGGTCGCCGGCGGCGGAAAAGTCGGGGCTGCATGAGCCAATTGAGTGGATGATGAAGGCATGGCCGCCCGGCTCCAGCCCCTCCGCCTCCGCCGCCACCAAGACACTTGATTCGCCCTGGGTAAACTGGACCGTCCCGATGGATTCGCCCGACGATGACATCAGAGTGGCCTTTGCCGTAATTCCAATTTCAGGCTCATCCGGCCGCGTCAGCCAGAAAATAAGAAACCCAACCCCTACGGCCAAGAGAAACGCGATGAACATCGAGGGCACCGTCGGATTCAGGACTCTCAAGCGACTCCTCCCGGCAGGTAAGTTTGCGCCGCCTAACTGAGACTAATGTGATGTCATCGATATTATGTATCAATACTGGGCGTTTATTGATAGGGCTAAGCAAAATCACACAGTGCAAGCACGATTTTATCGAAATCGGTTTACCTGTCAATCTCACGTTTGTTCCTTGCCAGGGCCCGTTCAAAGTCGCTTTCCGCCATCTCATGGTGAGCCTGTCGAACCATCTGCGGCTTGCAGAGGCATCCTTCGACAAGCTCAGGATGAGTGGAGGGTCAGCGAACGGCGTTACTTGGAAAAGGCCCTTGTCCCTTGCATCGAGCCGAGGCGTTTGCTTTCAAAGTGCAAAGCCCGCGCATATAATTGGTGCTGAAATTCAGGAGATAGCTGGAGATTTAAGCGCCCGGCTCTCCCGCTCTGCAGGGGTACATCCGTGGCTCTATTGACCATTAGGCTGGTGCCGGACCCGATTCTCTTTCGGAAGGCGCGCAAGATCGCAAAGATCACGGCGCAGCACCGGAAGCTGGCCAGCGACATGATCGAGACCTTGATCGAGCATCACGGCGTTGGCCTGGCGGCCAACCAGGTGGGTGTGCTGGAGCGGCTCTGCGTCATACAGACGCCGGACATGGAAGAGGCCATGGTGCTGGTCAATCCCGAGATCGTTCATAGAGAGGGTGAGAGGGAGGTCGAGGAGGGTTGTCTCAGTGTCCCGGGGTATCGCGGCATGGTGGTGCGCTCCGAGCTGGTCAGGGCGCGGGCACTGGACCTGAATTCGAAGACGCTCAAGGTTGAGGCGGAGGAACTGCTGGCCCAGGCACTGGAGCACGAGATCGACCACCTTAACGGCATCATGTACATGGACCACCTGGTGGCCCATACCTCGCTGTACAAGGTTGTAGAACAGGCTGACGGCAGCGAGGAGGACGCCCGGTATGAGGCGGAAGGAGAAGGCGACGACGGCAGCCACCAAGGCGCAGACGGACATCACAACTCGCACGATACCGAGTTTGACGCGCTGCACCAGCAGCTGCACGAAATGCGGGGCGACGCTGTCGATCCCGGCCCCGTGGATACAACCGCCGAGTAGCAACCTAGCAGCAGTAGTCCATTTTCGCCGGGGTCGCTGTAGGCGCGGACATTTCTGGCCCCTGGCCTTCTGCGGATGCGGTCTTAACCGCACAACCCAAATTCCTGCCTAAATTCCAACTTTAGGAAGTGTCATTAGCGTTGCGCGCCGATTCAACAGCAATCGACCGGCTGGCCGCCTTCTTTTGCGCCCGCGATGTTGAAACATACGTCGTGGGAGGGATGGTGCGCGACCGGCTCATGGGTCGCGAGACCGGCATGGACATCGACCTGGCGGTCAAGGGCGACGCCGTAGCGCTGGGCCGGGAACTGGCAGACGAGCTGGGCGGATCGCTGGCCCCGCTAAGCGTGCCGCGAGGGATGATGCGGGTGGTGGCGCCCCCGCAGGAGGGGGCGGTGGATGGCAACGGCCCGGTCATTGATCTCTCCGCATATTCGGGGGACATCAAGGACGACCTGGCGCGGCGGGATTTTACCGTCAACGCCATGGCCGTTCCGCTAGCCGAATGGGACGACATGGCGAGCCTGTCGAACCACGACTTCGGCAGTCGGGTGATCGACCTGTTCGGGGGGCAGAGCGACCTGTTCCGCAAGGCAATCCGTTCACTGAACTCAGGCGTATTCGCTGACGACCCGGGGCGCCTGCTGCGCGCGGTGCGGCTTTCGGGGGAACTGGGGTTCCGGATCGAGCCGGACACGGTGCGGCAGTTGATGCTGGACTCTCACCTGATGGAACGGGTGTCTGCCGACCGGGTGCGCGAGGAGTTCCTGAGGATACTGGCTCCGGTGGGAGCGCGGGCGCGCCTGGAGGCGCTGGACCAACTGGGGCTTCTCCAGCATGTCATTCCGGAGCTCATGGCCACCAAAGGGGTGGACCAGCCCAGAATGCACTACTGGGACGTATGGGGACACAGCCTGCATACCGTACAGGCTGCGGAGGGAGTCACTGGCGGACACCAGAACTCGCCGGTATTCTCATGCGTTCCCTGGACGCCGGAAACGGAGGCGTATTTCGCAGAGGTGGTGAGCGACGGTCACACGCGGCGCACCATCCTGAAACTGGCGGCGCTGCTCCACGACATTGCCAAGCCACAGACCAAGACGCTGGAACCGGACGGCCGCACCCGGTTCTTCGGCCACTCGGAGCAGGGAGCGGAGGTCGCCGAGCGCCGCCTGAGCAGCCTTCGGCTGAGCAACCGGGGAGCCACCATGGTATCCAGGATGGTACTGCACCATCTGAGGCCCACGGGAATGTCCAGCGACGGGGAATGGCCCACCAACCGGGCCGTGTATCGCTACTTCAGGGATGCGGGCGATGTCGCCATGGACACTCTTTACCTGGCCCTCGCGGATTATTTGGGTGCAAAAGGACCGGAATTGGCGCATCCTGATTGGCTGGAACATGCTAAAATGATTGCTCATATCCTTGATACGGGAACCCGGGAGCCGGTTGCGGTGGCTGCAACACGCCTCGTTACCGGGCACGATTTGATGTCGCGTTTCCGGCTCCAGCCAGGCCCTCACATCGGCGACCTGCTGGAAGCAGTCGAGGAAGCCCGGGCATCGGGTGAAATTGAAACCCAGGAGCAAGCACTGGAATTGGTCGCAGACACACTCGCCAGACAAGACCACAGCCTCCCTCCCCTTTCGCTCGCGGAAGGGGTTTTCAGGGACCAATCGCGGACCATTTCCGGTTAACCAATGCGTTCCCGCAGCGTCCGCCTAACCATCGTCATTCTCCTCATCCTGGGTGTCGCCCTGGCGGCTCTGGGATTTCGTTCCATTAACATCGACCTGCCCGGTCTCCCTGCGCTTGAGAGGGAGGGCGCCGGGCCGTTCGGGTTGAAGCTGGGCCTGGACCTCAGCGGCGGCGGCCATCTCGTATACCAGGCCGACACGGGGTCGAGATTCGACGTAACCCTGCTGGAACCGGCAAACCTCGAGGACATCGCCGAGGCTCTGGACGGCTTCCGGTTCGGCGACGAGCAGGTGCCGCTTGAGGACTTCCAGGTATTTCCCCGAGACGTGCAGTTCGTCGAGCGCGAGATTGAGTCCACTGCGCTCGTGGTGGCTGACGGCGAGGCCACGGGCGAGGAGGGAGAGACCGCCCCCGAGGAAGCCGCTGCGACGGAGGGTGAGTTAGAGGACGGAACGGAAGCCGAAGAACCGGAAGAACCCCAGTTCGAGACCATCGCCGTAGCCAGAGTATTCCAGATCAGGATGCCGCTGCTTCCCGCCGATGACCCGAGACGCACCGGACTGCGGGACTCCATCGAGGACGCGCTGGGGCAGGTGGACCTGTTCCAGGTGACGGACATCGGCCATCCCGACGCCAGCCAGATGCAGGGTGTGCTCGACAATATCACCCGGCGCGTCAACCGTTTTGGCACGGAAGAGCCGATCATCCAGATTTTCGGCGAAGACCGCATCATCGTGCAGTTGCCTGGGGCCAGCGGCTCCACCACGGAACTGGCTTTCACCGATTCGGTGAACGACATCGGCCTGCTGTCCGACACGCTGGAGGGAGCGGGGTACAGGGACGCCCGGATAGAGAGAATCGACGACCGAACCTTCCGGGTACTGTCGGGAACCGTCAGCGCGGAAGTGGAGAGCGCTGCCAGGCAGGCGCTTACCGCCGCCATTGGCCCGCCGGGAATGACGGTAAACAGCGCGATCGACGAGGCCAAGGACGTCATCGGCCAGACGGCATTGCTGGAGTTCAGGGAGCGCACCTGCGAGGATGCTTTCTGCGTCCAATTCACCGACGTTGACCTGGGCCTTACCGGAGACGACCTGGAGCGCGCCGAGGCCGCTGCCGACCCGGTGGGTATCGGGTGGGTGGTTAACTTGCAGTTCGACGGCCGCGGCTCCGACATCTTCTCCGACCTGACTCGCCGGATCGCCAACGTCGAGACCAAGCGAATCGCCGTATTCATGGATGACGAGGAGCTAATCGCGCCGGTGTCACTGGCCTGGATACGGGACGGCAGCACCCAGATAAGCGGCGACTTCACCCGCGAGCGAGCACGCACCCTGGCCATCCAGCTGGAATCGGGCCGCCTCCAGGTTCCTCTCAAGCTCATCCAGGAAAGCGACGTTGATGCCATTCTGGGAGCCGAGTCCCTGCGCAACAGCCTGAGGGCCGGGCTGGTGGGGCTGGGCCTGGTGCTGCTGTTCATGGTCGCCTACTACCGCATGGCCGGTGTGGTAGCCGCATGCGCCCTCGTTTTCTACGCGGTCATGGTGCTGGCGGTGTTCAAGCTGATACCGATTACGCTGGAACTGGCGCACATCGGAGGCTTCATTCTGTCGATTGGCATGGCGGTGGACGCCAACATCCTGATTTTCGAGCGAATGAAGGAAGAGGTCAGGATAGGCCGGACGCTGGCCTCGTCCATGGAAGTGGGCTTCGGCCGCGCTTGGCCAGCCATCCGCGACTCCAACATATCCACCATGATCACCTGCCTGGTGCTGCTGTGGTTCGGTGACCGTCTGGGCGGCGGCCTGGTGACGGGCGTGGCCATCAGCCTGTTCATCGGCGTTGCGGCCAGCATGTTCACCGCAGTAGTGGTGAGCCGGAACCTGCTGCAGCTGCTGGCCTTTGCCGGGCTAGGCGGGCGAATCAGCCTGTTCACCCCGGAGAAAGTGGGAGGCGAACCCTCTCAGGCGAGTTCCGGGCCGGTCAGCGGAGGGGGGCGGTAATGCTGGACATCGTCGGCAAGCGAGCCTGGTACTTCCTGTTCTCCAGCGTGATCATCATTGCTGGCATACTCTCCATGCTGCTGCCGCCCGGCTGGGTCACGCTGGACTCCGGTCTGCGCCCCGGCATCGACTTCTCCAGCGGCGCGGTATTCAACGTCACGTTCAAACAGGACGTGAACCAGCAGGACATCCTGGAGCGGATGGACGCGCTGGGACACCCAGAGGCCCTGGTGCAGCAGGTGGGAATCAACAACTATTTCATACGCACCGAGGTCCTGGAGGAGGCCGTCGCGGGCGGACTGTCCGAGAGGGAAATAATCGAACGCGACCTCGAGGAGACCCTGGGTCTTGACAAGGAACGTGTCGAGTTCGAGAGCGTCTCCCCCATCGTCGCGTCGGAGACGGTGAACATCGCGTTCTACGCCCTCGCCGCGGCCTCGGTGTTCATCCTGCTCTACGTCTGGTACGCCTTCCGGCGGGTGCCCAAGTCCTACCGGTACGGAGTCAGCGCAGTGATTGCGCTGGCCCATGACGTGCTGATCATCCTGGGCGTGTTCTCCATCCTGGGCCGGGTCATCGGGTTCGAGGTCAACTCGATGTTCATCGTCGGCCTGCTGATCGTGGCCGGATACAGCGTCAACGACACCATCGTGGTGTTCGACCGCATCCGCGAAAACGTATCGCGTCACCCGGACCGCGACCTAGGCGGGCTGGTGAACCTGAGCATCATGGAGACCATGGGCCGGTCGCTGAACACCAGTATCACCACGCTGATCGTCCTCATCGCCATGCTGCTCATCGGCGGCCCCAGCATCCGGGAGCTGCTGCTGGTGCTCGCCATCGGAGCCGTGGCCGGGACCTACAGCAGCATATTCATCGCCAGCCAGTTCCTCGTGATGTGGGACCGGGGCGAGATCCGCCGTCTTGGCCGCGCCCGCCAGGCTGCCGCCACCGCCGCTTCCTCCCTGCTCAGCCTGATCGGCAGGTAACCGTCATCCCCCGGCAAGCGGCACTGGTATAATGAGATTGTCGCGCCGTGGATGATTACCGGGAAACCCTTTGGGGTATAAGCCCAAGAGACCGAGGATGGTTCCAGCTATTTACCCTCCTCGGTGGCGTTACCGGATCAATCATTTTGGCGGTACTGGAACTCAATTCACCCCTGGTTGACGCCACTCTGGCGGAGACTGCGCGCAATATCGTACTCGGTATCGGCGCCAGCTTTGTGGCCGCCGGTTTCACTACCTGGGGCTTGTTACAAGCGAGGGAAATGATGTCGTCAGTTGCAGCCTGGATCAGAGAGGCCACTAGAAAACGACAGGAACGGTTGCTGGAAGAGGGTCGGCGTCAAGGCCGTGAGGAGACCCTCCGGGAAATCTATGGCCCGGACTATAAGGAGCCGCCTGAGGGGAATCCAGGCCAGTCCGGTGATAGCGACGACACCCTTGATGAGGGGAAAGCTAACGGTGTCTGACTTTGCAGCCTGGATCAGACAGGCCACGGAAAGACACCGTGAGCAGTTGTACTGGCAAGGATACTGGGAGGGTTATTGGGAAGGCTACTGGGAGGCATACAACCAGGCTTGCGCTGACGCCAGGGCCGGCTTGCCGAAACTGCCACCGGGTTCCGAATTCAACAGTCTTTGCCGCCTGGGCTTGACTTACGAAAATCCTGCCTATGTAGAACCTCAGCCGGCTGACAACTCATCCACCCGGCGCCAACGCCAGGCGGCCCAGCACGGCACGCTCCGCCAGCATTTTCGCCGCTTGTTCCGCCTCCTCCAGCATCAACACCTGCTGTAGCGCCGGAGACACAGTACCCTCGGCAGCCAGTGCGACCAGCTGCTCCACCGTGGCCCGTGATACCCCCGAACTGCCAACCAGACGGGCATCGCGGAAAACGATCTCCGGGATCAGGCCACGCAGGTCACCATCGCCCCCAACCTCTCCCAGCAAAACGAGCCGCCCGTACTGCCCGAGACTGCGAATCGATGAGCGGATAGTCGGGGTGCCCACCGTATCGACGATCACATCTGCGCCCTCGTCCTGGGTCAGGGCAATTATCACTTCCCAGAAATCCAGGCCGGAACCGGCAGGGGGGCTCTCGATCACCTCATCGGCGCCGTGGCGGTAAAGCACGGTGGCCTTGCCTGAGGTCGACGTGACCGCGATGGTACGGGCTCCCATCGCTTTTGCCAGCTGCAGGGAGTGAACACCCAAGCCGCCGCCAGCTCCAACGACCACCACCGTCTCCCCGGCGGACACGCCGACGGCCGTCAACCCCTGCAGTGCAACGCCCGCCGGACACGCCAGCAGCGACGCCCGCGTCAGGTCCAAGGTTTCCGGCAGTAACACCAGGCTGTGCTGGGACAGGGCAACGTATTCCGCAAAGCCGCCGTGGCGCCCGTGGCCGATGCCCTCGCCGCTCCGGCAGCGGTGCTCCCGTCCCGAGAGGCACCGGTCGCAGTGGCCGCAGGCGCTGGTCAAGAGAGACACGACGCGGTCTCCGGGACTGACTAGGTTCACTCCCTCTCCGAGATCCTCTACCACTCCGGAAATCTCGTGTCCCAGAACCGTCCCGGGGCGTACTCCGCGCCTCAGAGTGCCGTTCATCACCAGCAGGTCGTGGTGGCAGAACCCGCAGGCAGCCACTCGCACCAGCGCCTCGCCCGGTCCGGGCCGGGGCACGGGCAGGTCTACCACCGACAGGCGGGGTGGCGTTCCGGGTTCTTCCAGCATCAAAGCCCGCATAGCGCGACATTGTATGCCGTCAGCAGTGCTTCGCCAACGGGGGTGCCGTATAATTTGGAGTCAATGCGGGCCTGCAATCATCCGCGTGAGGGCCAGAATTGAAGATCGGAGCACACGTTTCGACGTCGGGTGGCGTCAGCAAGGCCGTTGGGAGAGGGCAGGAGATCGGCTGTGAGGCGCTGCAGATTTTCGGATCCTCGCCACAGGCCTGGGCGTTCCGGGAAATTCCCGATGCCGAGATTGATGCCTTCCGGCAGAGCGTGGCTGACGCAGGAATGGGGCCGGTGTTCCTGCACGCAATCTACCTGGTCAACCTCGGCACCAACCGGCCGGACGTGCTGCAAAAGGGCATCGATTCCCTCGCGGCACACCTGGCCCTGGCAGGCAAACTCGGGGCGGATGGACTTATATTCCATGCCGGCAGCCACGGCGGAGCGGGTTTCGAGGGAGTGCTGCCCCAGGTAGCCGAGTCCATCAGGCAGGCGCTGGACAAAGCGCCGGACGGCCCCTGTCTGGCCGTGGAGAACATGGCGGGAATGGGCAAGCACATCGGCGCCCGGTTCGAGGAGCTAGGCGCCATCCTCGACGCGGTGGACGACGAGCGGCTGAAGGTATGCCTGGACACGCAGCACAGCTTCGCCGCAGGGTACGATTTCACCACCGGAGAGGGAATCGAGGATATGCTGGCCCAGTTGGACGCCGGGCCCGGGTCAGCCAACGTGGTTGCCATCCACGCCAACGACTCCAAGCGGGTGTGCGGGTCCGGCGTGGACCGGCACGACAACATCGGCGAGGGGTTCATCGGAGAGCCCGGGTTCGCAGCGTTCATGGGTCATCCTGCCTTTGCAAACGTTCCGTTCCTGCTCGAGGTTCCCGGATTCGAGGGCAAGGGTCCCGACAGGCGCAACGTGGACATCCTCAAGGAAATACGCGAGCGTGTGGGCGCGCCCCTGTGATCGAGATGAGCCACAGGGAGTTCGTGAGGCACGTGAGGCGCGCGTATTCGCAGTTGCCTGACCCGATTGTCCGTCGGCTGGACAACGTGGACATCGTGGTGGAGGAGTGGCCCAACCCGGATGAAGCGGGCCTGATGGGGGAGCACGACACACTCTTCGGTCTCTTTGAGGGCTGGCCGCTGACCGAGCGTTATGGAATCGGGGGTCCCCTGCCCGACCGGATCGCGATCTATCGCCAGCCCATCCTCCGCCATTGCGAGACACGGGAGCAGGCAATCTACGAGATCAGAGTCACCCTGTGGCACGAGGTCGGGCATTTCCTCGGCATGAACGAGGAGGACCTGCATCGACTGGGATACGGGTGACGCCGAGCGTATCGTTGGGCAACCACAGCCTCATTACCGTGCCTGATCGTGTTGAAGACGCCATCAGGATTAGCCATGCCGTTGGCCACGCATGAGGCTGATCATCGATAGAGCCGGGTGGCTGGTAGGGACTGCGGCGGGAGTAGGGTTGTTCCCGGTGGCGCCCGCGACGGCGGCGAGCCTGGTGGCGGTGGCGGTGTATTGGGCGCTTCCCATCAGCGGGGATTCCCTGGCGTTCCTGGGTCTTGTGGGGGCATCGCTACTGGTTGGGCCGTGGGCCTGCAGGAGCCTCGCCAGCGGCGGCGACCCCGACCCCAAGCGAGCGGTGTGGGACGAGGTTGCCGGAATGTGGCTGACTTGCCTGTTGCTGCCCAAGACGCTGCCCTGGCTGACAGCGGCGTTCCTGCTGTTTCGGGCGCTGGATGTGATCAAGCCATGGCCCATCCGCCAGTACGAGCGGCTGCCCGGTGGCTACGGGATAATGGCCGATGACGTGGCGGCGGGGGTGCTGGGCGCAGCCGCTCTGAACCTGGTCTACCGGCTGGTGTGGTAGAGGGTCCGGTTACGTCATGGGGTTCCGGCAGACCGCATGAGACAGCAGGCAAAGGATCCCGCACGGGCCAACCCCCGGCGATTGGCAAGCGAGACGTGCGAGGTGCACCGAACGGCACGTCGGGTCGGCGCCAGATGCGGCAACCTCGTGCCAGGGACTTTTCAAAGTCGCCTCCCGCCACCTCACGGTGAGCCTGTCGAACCATCGGTGGCTTGAAGGGGCATCCTTGGACAAGCTCAGGATGAGTGGATGTCATCGAACAGAGTCACTTTGAAAAGGCCCTGACTTCGTGCCCGCGTGCCTGTACGGTATAGAGGGGGTATGCTATACTCCTAGCGTTCCGAAATCCGCCTATTGGCAGGGTGCGTCGAGGTCGGCGCGCCTATCTCTGGCCTGGCCAGTAAAGAAATAAAGAGGTAATTGATGGTTGAACCCCAGGGACAAAACGTTGAGGAAGCAGCGCAGCCTGCGCCCGCAGAGGCCCCGGCCGAAGCAGCCCCCGCAGCCCAGCCGGCACCGTCTGCTGTCGCGGTAGCCGAGGCGCCCGAGCCTACGCCGGCTGCCCCGGCGCCAGCGCCACAGGCTGCGCCGGAACCGGCCCCGCGCCCGGCGCCGGAACGTCCTCCGCAGCCGACGGGCCGCGAACCAATCAACATGAAGGCGCTTCTCGAGGCGGGTGTGCATTTCGGGCACCAGACCCGCCGCTGGAATCCGCTGATGAAGCGCTACATTTTCACGCAGCGCAACGGCATCCACATCATCGACCTGCAGCAGACCCTGGGGATGATCAACGACGCCTACAAGGACATGGTCGAACTGGTGGCCAACGGCGGCAAGGTGCTTTTTGTCGGCACCAAGCGCCAGGCACAGGAAGTGATCCAGTCCGAGGCCGACCGGTGCGGCATGTGGTACGTGAACCAGCGATGGCTGGGCGGGACGCTGACCAACTTCCAGACCATCCGCACCCGCATCAACTACATGCTGGAGTTGCAGCAACGGCGCGACCAGGGGTATTTCCGCCTCCTCCCCAAGAAAGAGGGGGTGAAGATGCGGGACACCCTCAACCGGCTGGAGAAATACTTCACCGGAATGCGGGACATGACCACCCTGCCCCAGGCCATCTTCGTGATCGACATCGGGCGGGAAAACATCTGCGTCGCCGAGGCGCGCAGGCTGGGCATAGACGTATTTGCCATCGTCGATTCCGACTGCAACCCGGACCTGGTAGACCACATCGTCCCGGGCAATGATGACGCTGTGCGCTCCATCCGCCTGGTTACCAACCGCATGGCTTCAGCGGTACTGGAGGGCCTGGCGCAGCGCGAGGCGGCGCTACAGGCAGAGATGGAGGAGATGCAGGCCCTGGCTGCGGACGCCATCGGCATGGCTGAGGAGCCCGAGGGCCTGTCGGAGCGCGAGGACGCGGCTCTCACCGACGCGGTGACGCTGGACGAGGGCACGCTGGCTGAACTGGCGGCCGGCATGGGCGCCCGTGTGGCCGGAGGGCGCGACGAGTCCGACGGGAACTAGCCCACTGGGACGGCTCGATGACGATCTCCCTGCCTGAACCCGGAGACCTGGGTGTTGAAGGCCACGCCCAGATGAGCCGCCGGTTCCTCGAACACGCCAGGAACCAGCTGGCCGAAGGCGACCGTGTTCAGGCGGCGGAGAAGATCTGGGGCGCTGCCGCCCACGCCCTGAAGGCTGTGGGAGAACAGCGTGGTTGGATTCACGACAGACACCCGAACATTTTTGACATCGGAGAGCACATAGGACTGGAATTTGGGCGGTTTGACCAGTTTTCCAGGTATCTCGCCCAAGCCGAATATATGCACAGGAATTTCTACCTGAACGGTTGGAGTGAAGACGCCATCAGGGTGGCTCTGGCCGATGTTGAAGAATTTGTAGGAGAATTGGAATCTATCCGAGCCTTACCACCCCGGCCCTTTACAGTCGCAAATGACAGTGACCGCATCCGGCTGGGCCGATTGCTGGGGTTGCGCCGCGAGGCCCGGCCACCAATCGGCGAAAGCTCACCGGTTGGATTCAGTCAAACGCATTAGGATCCCCCTTTGAGCTGTGGGCAGACTTGACACGGAAATGGTGGAAACGGCTTGCCTGAGAGAAGGAAATGGAAACTGCGATGCTGTCAATGATGGGCGCACTGCTGGCGATGATGGCCGCACTGCTGGCGATAATGGGAGGGCTGTTTATAAAAATGGTGGACCTGGGAACACGAATGGGCCGAGTCGAAGTCAAAGTGGATACTGCGTTGGCGTTCTTGCGTGAGCATACTCATGATCGAGACACCGGCCAGGCGGTCGCGCCCGTACCACTGGAGGCTGACTAGCGCAGTCGCCGGTCGGGGAGCGCCCCCTGGTTGGATTCAGTCGAATACATCACCTAAATTCATCTCGCTGAAAAGGAGTTGACCCTTGGCTGTCAGCACGGAACTTATCCGCACGCTTCGCGACCAGACCGGCGCGGGAATAATGGACTGCAAGCAGGCCCTGGAGGGCACCAATGGCGATCTGGACAAGGCGGCGGAGGTGCTGAGGGCCAAGGGCCTGGCCGACACCGCCAAGCGGGTGGGCCGCGCCACCAACGAGGGCGTCATCGAAGCCTACATTCACACCGGCGGCCGCGTGGGGGCCATCGTGGAGTTGGGCTGCGAGAGCGACTTCGTGGCCCGTACCGACGAATTCAAGCAGATGGCTCACGATCTGGCCATGCAGGTCGCCGCGATGTCGCCAGTGTACCTCGACAACGAGGACATCGAGGAGGGCGATGAACGGCCCCCGGCACAGGTAGCCCTGCTGGCACAGCCATTCATCAAGAACAGTTCTTCCTCCGTCGGTGAACTGGTGAGGGAGCTGGCGGCCAAGATGGGGGAGAACGTGAGGGTAATCCGGTTCCAGCGGCTGGCCGTTGGCGAGTAAGCAAGCTCACGCCATGTCTGACTCTCCATCCCAGACCCCAACCCGTCCGGCATACAGCCGGGCACTGCTGAAGATCAGTGGCGAATCTCTCAAGGGGGTTGGGGACTCCGGCATTGACCCGGAAACGGTGAGGTACCTTGCCGGGCAGGTATGCGAGGCCCACTCCCTGGGCGTGGAGTTGGGGATCGTGATCGGCGGGGGCAACATCTGGAGAGGGGGAGACGCCAGCCAGTGGGGCATGGAACGGGCCACTGCCGACTACGCGGGAATGCTGGCAACCGTGATCAACGCTCTGGCGCTACAGGTGGCCATCGAAGACCGGGGCATCGCCACAAGGACGCAGAGCGCCCTGCAGATGCAAGCCATCGCCGAGCCGTACATCAGGCGGCGCGCCATCCGGCACCTGGAAAAGGGACGGGTGGTGATCTTTGCCGCCGGCACCGGAAACCCGTACATGAGCACCGATACTGCGTCGGCCCTGCGGTCGATGGAGATAGGGGCCGACGTGCTGCTGATGGCGAAGTTCATGGTCGACGGGGTGTATGACGACGACCCTAGGGAGAACCCGTCGGCCAAGCGATTTGAACGCCTGGACTACGAGGAGATTCTGGATCGCAAGCTGGCGGTAATGGACACCACGGCGGTGACATTCTGCCAGGAAAACGGGATGCCCATCGTTGTTTTCGATATGTTCAAACCGGGCAACCTGCGATGTATACTCTCCGGAGACCGCGTAGGAACAACCATAGGCGGAGGGAGCAGCAATGCCCGATAAGGACGATGATGCGCAACTGACCGCGGAGCAGGTACTGAGCGGCGTCGATCAAAGGATGGACAGGACGCTCGAGGCATTCAGGCGAGACCTGAACCAACTGCGCACCGGGAGGGCAACGCCCTCGCTCATTGAAAACCTGTCCGTCGACTATTACGGCTCAGCCACGCCTCTGAAACAGATCGCGTCTATCTCCGCCCCGGATGCCCGGGCGATCATGGTGCAGCCGTGGGACCGGGGATCGCTGCGTGAGATCGAGAGGAGCTTGCAACGCTCCGAGATGGGATTCAATCCCTCCAATGACGGCAACGTAATCACCGTCCCCATCCCGCCCCTGACCAACGAGCGTCGGCAGGAGATGGTCAAGCTGCTGCGCCGCAAGGCCGAAGACGGCAAGGTATCGCTGCGCAACGTGCGCCGGGACGGCCTGGAGACCCTGCGCAAGATGGAGCGGGACAAAGTCATATCCCAGGACGAGAACCGACGCGCCCAGGACCAGCTGCAGAAGGTCACCGACGGCCACACCAAGCAGATAGACGAGACCGCATCCGCCAAAGAGGCGGAGATTCTCCAGGTCTAGTTCCGGGCGGTGACTGCTTCAGCGGGGAGGAGCAAGGCGGAACAGAGCAGGGTCAGCCCGGCGGATAACGGCGTGCCGCAATTCAGGGCCCTGGGCTACCCAGGGCCTATTCATGTGGCGTTCATAATGGACGGCAACGGCCGCTGGGCGCAGAAGCGCGGACTGCCGCGGATCGAGGGACACCGGGCGGGCGTGGAGCGCATACAGGTCCTGCTGGAAACCCTGCGCTCCTTCGGCGTCAAGTTCGTGACTCTCTACGCCTTTTCCACCGAGAACTGGGGCCGCCCCCAGGACGAGGTGCACGGGCTGATGGACATCTTTGCCGACGCTGTCGACGTCCAGGCCAGGCAACTGCACGAACGCAACGTGCGCATCGTTCACCTGGGCAAGACCGGGAACATGGACCCTCACCTGTTGCGCGCCGTCGAGAATGCCCAGACCCTCACCATGGACAACACCGGCATCACTCTCAACGTGGCCTTCGACTACGGCGGACGGGACGAAATAATCCGCGCCGTGCGGCACATCATCCGCGACGGCCTCTCTCCCGACCAGGTGGACGAGGACACGTTCTGCCGGTACCTTTTCACGGCCCACAGCCCCGATCCTGACCTGATAATCCGCACTGGCGGCGAGCAGAGGATCAGCAACTTCCTGCTGTGGCAGTCGGCCTACAGCGAGTTCTACCATACCTGCACCCTCTGGCCCGACCTCGAGCCTGCCGAACTGCTACAGGCGCTGGAGGCTTACAGTACACGGCAGCGGCGTTACGGCAAGGTAACCGAGCCAGAGACCTGACCAATGCGGCGCCAGCTGGCAGTCCGGGTGGCGTCGGGCTTGGGAGTGGCGGCGGTCGCGATTGCCGCGATCCTGCTCGGACCACCCTGGCTGACCCTGTTGGGCCTCGTTGGCGGCGCCATCGCTCTGCACGAGGTGTACCGCCTCACGCCGCCCGGCGTGGGCCGCATGCCGCTCGCCCTGGGCCTTTTCGCGGTGCTCGTGCTGTTGCTGGCTGCGGAGGCGGCCTCGGGAAGGGCGGACTACCTGTCCGTTGCAGGGCTGCTGCTGGCTGCAGAGGCTGTCTCGGGAGCGTCGTCGGACTACCTGGCTGCGTCTGGAGTGGCGCTGGCGGCATGGGCATTGGCCGCCTCCCTCTGGTTCATCGCCGCATACGAGGGAGAGCGGCCCGTTTCGGCCTTCCTGCTGCTGCTATTTGGGCCAGTATACGCAGGATTTTTGCTAGGCCACGGTCTGGCCATCTACGACCTAACACCGGCAATTACGGTATCCGACAGCGTTGGGCGCAACTGGCTGCTGTTCACGCTGGCAGGGACCTCCGCCAGTGACACAGGCGCCTACGCCGTCGGCCGGCTGATTGGCAGGCACAAGATGACTCCCTCGCTCAGTCCCAACAAGACATGGGAGGGAGCGGCCGGGGGTCTGATGGCATCAGTGGCGGCCATGCTCGCGGTGGGGGCGCTGCTGGAGCTTGGGGTGGCGGCCTGGCAGCACGCGGTCGTCGCGGTGGTGGTGGCGGTGGTGGCGCAGTTGGGGGACCTTTTCGAGTCGTTCCTGAAGCGCAGGGCCGACGCGAAGGATTCTGGTAGTATAATGCCCGGACACGGCGGACTCCTTGACCGGATTGACAGCATCCTTTTTGCCCTGCCCGCCGTATATTATTTGCTGACGCTGGTGTTCGGGCTATGAGAAAGATCGTTGTTCTCGGATCCACTGGGTCCATAGGACGCCAGACACTGGACATAGTCCGGGCCTTTCCCGACGAATTCGAGGTGGTCGGACTCGCTGCGGGAACCAACACGGAGCTGCTGAAAGAGCAGGTTGAGGAGTTCCGGCCATCCCACGTCTGGAGCGCAGTTGCCAGTCCCGGGGAATTTCCCGGCGTTGCCTATACGACCATGGCGGAAATGGTTGAACTGCCCCGGGTCGACCAGGTGATGGTGGCGCTTATGGGCAGCGTGGGTCTCGTCCCAACCTTGAATGCCCTGGCCGCCGGAAAGCAGGTGGCGCTATCCAACAAGGAACCCATCGTCATGGCAGGCAAGCTGATCAAGGACTACGAAGCCCGCTACGGAGGGCGGGTGCTGCCGGTGGACAGCGAGCCGAGCGCCATCTGGCAGTGCCTGCAAGGCGAGGACAACGAGATCCTGCGCCTGCTGATCACCGCGTCCGGGGGACCGTTCCGCACGACGCCGCTGGAGGAGATGGAGAACGTCACCCCGCAACAAGCCCTGCGCCACCCGACCTGGAAGATGGGGCAGAAGATTACCATCGATTCGGCGACGCTGATGAACAAGGCCTTCGAGGTCATCGAGACCCACTGGTTGTTTGCGGTTCCCTGGGAGCGCATCGAGGTGGTGGTGCATCCGCAAAGCACCATCCACTCGATGGTCGAGTTCGCCGACGGGTCAGTAAAGGCGCAACTCGGGCCGCCCGACATGCGATTGCCCATACAGTATGCGCTTTTCTATCCGCAGCGGTTGCCGAACTCAATGATACCGAGGCTGGACACCTCCATTTCACACAGCCTCAACTTCGACCCGCTGGAGACTGAACGCTACCCCTGTTTCTCCCTGGCCGTTGAGGCCGCCCGGAAGGGCGGCACATACCCCGCAGTGCTGAGCGCCGCCGACGAAGTGGCGGTGCAGGCGTTTCTTGACGGCAAGATCAACTATGGGGGCATACACCGGCTGGTGGAGCAGACTCTCTCGGAGCACGATTCCCTGCCCGGAGAAACCGCCGAGGAAATCCTGCGGGCCGACGCCTGGGCCTCAGCCCGCGCCCTGGAGCTGGCCGGCGCATAGGGACAGTTGGCCCTAGAGTTCCCTCCCCCTGAGGGGGAGGGCTAGGGTGGGGGTGAATCGCCAAATGTGTAACTCCTGTCATGATATGGCCTCCGGCCGACTGCAATGATGACCGATTTCGTCGCGATAGACCTAGAGACAGCCAACCCGAATCCATGGTCCATTTGCCAGATTGGCGTGGCCACGTTCGGCAATGGCGCACTGTCCCAGGAATGGATGACCTACGTTGATCCCGAGGAACGGTTCAACAGGGACAACGTCGCGGTGCACGGCATCACAGAGGCGGCAGTTCGCGGTTGGCCCAGTCTCCCTGGCGTAGCGGACCGGCTGGCAGAGTTGTTGAACGGCAGGATCGTGGTCAGCCACAGCCAGTTCGACCGGGTGGCGCTGGAGCAGGCGTTCGACCGGCGCCAGATAAGTCGCCTCGATTGCCATTGGCTGGACTCAGTGCAGGTGGCCCGCCGGGCGTGGTACGGATTCTCCAAGCGAGGTTTCGGCCTGGAAACCCTTTGCCGTCTGCTGGGATACAGGTACCAGCGCCACGACGCCCTGGGCGATGCCAAGGCCGCCGGCGTGGTGGTGCTGGCGGCCATCGAGCATACCGGGGTGGATCTGCACCGTTGGCTCAAGCAGGTTGAATTGCCCGTGGGCGAGGGGCCACGGCAACCTATACGGCAGCTTGTACAGATGCCGCCGGGTACCGTCGATACCGCCCAGGCGGAGATTATCCGTCCCTCGAACCGGATCGTCAGCCCAGAACTGCTCTCCTCGCTGGCGGAACAGGCCGTGGACGAAACTAATGATCCTCAACCTTCTCTGCCCCCTGATGGCTGGGATATTGGCAAAGGCCATTCCGCCCCGTTGACTGGCAGATGAGAGGCATTCCTGAATGGACGCCGTACTCTTCGCGATAGTTACACTGGTGCCGTTGTTGCTCATCCTCGTGGTGGTCCACGAGCTGGGGCACTTTGCCACGGCGCGCGCGTTCGGCGTAAAGGTGCTGGAGTTCGGCGTCGGGTTCCCGCCCCGCGCCTTCGGCGTATACACCGGGCGCACGCCGGTGATGCTACATCCCCGGACTCGCTTCGTCGGGTTACAGGGCCCCCAGGACCTGAAGCCGGGACAGCGGGTGAAGGTCGGGTCGCTGGAGGACGAGGAGTGCGGCCTGGTTGCCTTCGAGGTGGAGTTGCACCGCAAGAGGCAGGACGACGAGCCGGAGAGCAACTTCAACCATCCGGTCGACAACCTGCTGTGGCACGAGGGCAAGGTGCGGGCGGTCGGCGACGGCTCATTCGAGCTGGCTGACATGCTCTACTCGGTAAACATCATTCCCTTGGGCGGCTTTGTCCGGCTGGCGGGCGAGTCCAACCCTACCGTGCCGCTGAGCTTAGCCTCCCGTCCTCCGTGGCAGCGCGTGGTGGTGCTGTCGGCGGGAGCGGCGATGAACGCACTGCTCCCCCTAGCCATATTCACCATCATGTTCATGCTGCCCCAGGAGGTGGAGGTCGGGAGGCTGACGGTCACCGGCATAGCGGAGGACAGCGCCGCCGCCCAAGCCGGGTTGCAGCCGGGCGACGTGGTGCTGGCCGCCAACGGAGCATCCATTGAGAACCGGCTGGATTTCACCCGAGAGGTCA
Source organism: Dehalococcoidia bacterium (assembly GCA_965203005.1). GTDB lineage: Bacteria > Chloroflexota > Dehalococcoidia > Lucifugimonadales > UBA3495 > VXOI01. Next base: position 3,966,935 of record CBDBBS010000002.1, on the reverse strand, counting down.
ACCTGAACGGCGGCTCGGAGATGACTGTCCTCCTGGAACGCGACGGCCGCGAGGAGGCGGTTCAGTTGCGGCCGCAGTTCGATGCCGAGGGCGCACGGTGGCTGGCCGGTGTGACCGTCGCGCTTGCCGACGCCACAGTGGAGAGCCGGTCCCGGCCCATCTGGGAGGCCGTACCCGATGCTTTCGTGGGCAGCTGGGAGCTGCTGGTCCTGCTGAAGCAGAGCATCGGCGGCATGGTTTCCTCCGGAGTGGCGCCGGAGCTGTCCGGCCCCATAGGCATCGCGCAGATGACCGGCGAGGTGAGCCGCGACGGCGGCCTGTCGGGATGGCTCAGCGTGGGGATACTGCTCAGCATCAACCTGGCCATCATCAACATCCTGCCTTTCCCCATGCTGGATGGGGGCCGCATCGTGTTCGTGGTGATCGAATGGGTGCGGCGGGGCAAGCGAATCTCCCCGGAGAAAGAGGGGCTGGTCCACCTGGTGGGCCTGGCGGTGATCATCGCCGGAGTGGTGGCGATCAGCGCCAACGACATCATGCGGCTGATCGAGGGCGGCCGGTTCGTGGGCGGGTAGGCCGAGGTTGCGCTAATCTGCGGGAGAGGCAGAGGATTCGGCGGCGGCCCGGTCTGCGGCGCGCTTGGCAATGGCTCGCTCTTCCACGAATTGCCTGGCCAGAGCCTGGAGCCGGTGGGCAAAGGCGGCGGTTGCGGCGTCTTCCCGCTTTTCGTAGTTGACCGACGGCCTGATGGCCCACCAGTCGTCGGCCAGTTCCGGGTGTTCCTTCAGCACGGCGAGTTCGAGGTCATAAATGTCCATTCCGGTAACTTCGCGGGTACCGCCGATGCGGCCTACCACGAAATCTCTACTGACCGGCGTGTAACCGGAAGGGCGAACCTCGCCGAATCTGACTGTCAGGTAATCGTGGGTCAGGTCGTAGGTAATACTGGCGGTCGTCTCTTCCGACCAGTGAAAATCCTCCGGCTGAGGAAAACGTTCTTGATCTAACTCTGCCATACCAGGATATTCCCCTCCAAAATTCGGTCAATCGGGTGAGAGGTGACCACTACTCCCATCACTCCTTCCGGCAATTCATCGTAGGCGACGATTACCAGAATATACCTGTCTCTGAACGGTAATGGCTGTACTGCTTCCCGGTAAAAGAGCTTCCTATTAGGACGGTTGCCGCTGTTATAGACGATATCCGGCTCGCCTACAGCATCAGCGGCCAAGTATTCAAGTCCCTGCAATTCTGAATGCCGTACAAGAACATGCCCATCCCATGTCTCGTGCGAGCAACGTACCGGCACACCGTCAACATCAACAGTTTCAAAGCCGCAGGACACTTTCCCATTATGGCGCAGGCGGCGGGGCAATTCCAACGGCGGGCGCGCAATGACACTCCCTGCCTATGGCATACCCAACTCTCAATCGTGTAACATGGCCGCGCCTGTTACATTGGCTGGCTAGGTAGTCCGGGCCGGCCTTTACGACACTGCTGGGAGTGTGCTGAGATGATCAAGCGACGGCCAACCAAACCGGTCTACGTCGGCGGCGTCAAGGTCGGCGGCGACGCCGATATCACGGTGCAGTCCATGACCAAGACCGACACCCGCGACGTGGCTGCCACAGTGCGGCAGATCCATGAACTCGAGGAGGCGGGCTGCGACATCATCCGCTCCGCCGTTCCCGACATGGACGCCGCCATCGCCATGGGCGAGATCAAGAAGCAGATCAACATCCCTCTGATCGCCGACATCCACTTCCACTACCAACTGGCACTGAAGTGCCTCGAAGGCGGCGTTGACTGCCTGCGCCTGAACCCCGGCAACCTGCGCAACGAGGACCAGGTGCGTGAGGTGGTCCGGGCGGCCAAGACCCAGAACGTGCCCATCCGCATCGGCGTCAATTTCGGCAGCCTGCCACCTGTAGGCGGCATCGGTCGCACCCGGGGATTTTCCCGCCACATGGACCTGGTCAACAAGCTGCCCAAGGCCGGAGAGGCAACTGAGGGCGACTACAGCGTGGTCGATCACATGGTGGCCACGGCCCTGTGGGAAATCAGCCTGCTGGAAGAGCAGGACTTCGACCAGATCAAAATCTCGATGAAAGCCTTCGACGTTCCCACCACCGTCGAGGCGTACCAGCGGCTGGCGGAGTTGGTGCCCTACCCGCTGCACCTGGGCATCACCGAGGCCGGGACCAAGACCTCCGGCTCCATACGAACGGCGGTCGGCTTGGGGGTGTTGCTGTACCAGGGCATCGGCGACACGATACGAGTGTCGCTCAGCGACGACTCGGTGGACGAGGTGATTGCCGGGTTCGAGATCCTCAAGTCGCTGAACCTGCGCTCCAAGGGCGCGGTGCTGGTGGCTTGTCCCAGCTGCGGCCGCGCCGACGTGGACGTGCGCAAGCTGGCCAACGACGTTGACGCGCTGCTGCGCAAGAGCAACCGCAGCATGAAGGTTGCCGTCATGGGCTGCGAGGTCAACGGCCCGGGCGAGGCCAAGGACGCCGACGTGGGTATCGCCGCCGGTGCGGGCCGGGCCGTCATCTTCCGCAAGGGAGAGAAGGTGCGGGTGGTCCCCGAGGCCGAGATGCTGACGGCGCTGATGGAAGAGGTGGAGGCCGAACCGGCGCCCGCCGACTGAACCAATTCCTTTCACCCCGGAGAACACAGAGGCCACAGAGCCGGTTTTGGGGTATCCTTGAAATCTCTGTGGTCTCTGTCTTTTCTGTGCCCTATTTCTGTTCCGGAGGCTGCGATGACCACGACTACACAGCTACCGGCGTCTAGGCCCTTTACGCCGGAGGAGTGCGCTGCCCTCGTTGCCGCCGACATCATAGCCGAGAGTGAGCAGGCAGCCGTGCTCTCGGGCAAGCGCCGCTTCACCGTGGCCGAGTCCCTGGCCATGCTGGAGGCCGGAGTTCTCCACGAGGACGACCGGATCGAACTGATAGACGGAGTGTTAATCTATATGGCGCCCATCGGGGAATTCCACGTAGGCGGGACCATCTGGTTGACCCAACTGCTGATTCAGGCATTGGCAGGGCGTGCATTGGTTCAGCCGCAATGCCCCATCTATCTGAACGACCGCAGCGCCCCGGAGCCGGACCTCGCCGTGGTCAGGTGGCGCCCGATTACCGAATCGTCCCTCTCCTTCCCGTCCGACGTGTACCTGGTCATCGAAATAGCCGACAGCTCTCTGCGGTATGACAGCGGCCCAAAGCTGGCCCGATACGCCGCAGCCGGTATACCGGAGGTATGGATCGCCAACCTGCGGGCGCGGGAAGTAATAGCCCACACCAATCCGTCCGGTACCGAGTACACCACCGCGCGCGCCTATCGGTCCGGCGACAACATCAGCCCGGGGGCCTTCCCGGACGTGTCCCTGGCGGTTGACGATTTCATGCCCCCGGCCCCCGGCCCCGACGTGGAAATTGCCTGACGATTTCCATACGCTCTCTGCGTTTAATCCAGGTGAGGCTGCTATGAAATTTACGCGAATGGTCAGCAAGACGTTGCGGTTCGATCCCCCCGAGGCGGAGACGGCCAGCCACCGGCTGATGCTGCGGGCCGGGCTGATCCAGCAGGTGGCCGCGGGCGTGTACTCCTACTTGCCGCTGGCGTGGCGGTCCCTGCGCAAGATCGAGAACATCATCCGCGAGGAGATGGACGCGGCGGGCGGCCAGGAGCTGATGCTGCCGGCCCTGCAGCCGCTGGAACTGTGGGAGCAGACCGGGCGCCGCGCCGCCTTCGGAGACAACCTGTTCTCGCTGGAGGACCGGCGGGGGCGGCCCATGGTGATGGCCCCGACTCACGAGGAGGTCATCACCAACGTGGTCAAGAGCAACGTGCAGAGCTACCGGGACCTGCCGTTGCTGCTGTACCAGATCCAGACCAAGTTCCGTGACGAGCCCCGCCCGCGCGCCGGACTGATCCGGGTGCGTGAGTTCGACATGAAGGACGCCTACAGCTTCAACGCCGATGACGCCAGCCTGGACGATACCTACCAGGACATGGCGCAGGCCTACCGCAACGTGTTCCGCCGGTGCGGCCTGCCGGTGCTGATGGCCGAGGCCGACAGCGGGGCAATCGGCGGCAAGGACTCCCATGAGTTCCTGCTGCCCACCGAGACGGGCGAGGACACCGTTATCACCTGTTCCGGCTGCGACTACGTGGCCAACGCCGAAAAGGCTGTGTCGGTCATTTCCCCTATACTCCCTCCCCCTGAGGGGGAGGGTGGGGGTGAAACCGGGCATGAACCTGAAGCCCCCCTCCAGGAAGTCGCCACCCCCGGCATCAAGACCATCGCCGGGCTGGCCGAGTTCCTTGGCGTTCCCGAGTCGAAGACCCTCAAGGCCGTGTTCTACATGGCGGACGGCGAGCCGGTCTTCGTCACGATCCGGGGCGACCTTGAGGTCAACGAGGTCAAGCTCAAGAACGCCCTGCACTGCGATGACCTGCGCTTCGCCGAGGACGACGAGGTCCGGGCCGCCGGGCTGGTGGCGGGCAGCGCCTCGGCAGTGGGCATCACCGGCATCCGCAAGGTGGCCGACCCGTCCATCGAGAGCGGCAGCAACTTCGTGGTGGGAGCCAACAAGCCCGACACCCACATGACCGGCGCCAACTACCCCCGCGATTTCGAGGTAGATATCCTCACCGACATCGCACTGGCTCAGCCGGGCCAGCTGTGCGCCCGGTGCGGCGGGACGCTAGGGGCTACTCGTGGCGTGGAGGTGGGGCACATATTCAAGCTGGGCACCTTTTTCAGCGAGACCCTGGGCGCCAACTACCTGGATGCCGAGGGGCGCAACCTGCCCATCACAATGGGCTGCTACGGCATTGGCGTGGGCCGGCTGCTGGCGGCCGCCATCGAACAGAACAATGACGACCGTGGCATCGTTTTCCCCCATCCCATCGCTCCGTACCAGGCGCACCTCGTGGGGCTCAACCTGTCCAACGAACAGGTGGCTGAGGCGGGCGAGCGGCTGTACGGCGAGTTGAACGCCGCAGGAATCGAAACGCTGTACGACGACCGCCCGGACGCGGCTGCCGGCGTCAAATTCAACGACGCCGACCTGATCGGGCTGCCGGTGCGGCTGGTCATCAGCCCCCGAAACCTGAATAACGGCGTCATCGAAGTGCGGGGCAGGCAGGAGGATGAGGCCCAGACGGTCCCGCTGGCGGATCTGGTGGATGCCGTGCGGGCGCGGCTGTCGGTAGGGTAGCCAGCATGAGGGATATGAAAAGGCGTGAACGACTCACAATTGAATCGATATCTAAGCTCTGTTGGGAAGATGTGCTTCATCAGGTATTTCGACTGGTCTCTCACTAATCGAGAGGTGGCTGAAATACTGCAAAAGGAAATGGGCTATACATGGAAAGCCTGCAATTCTCGCACTGGCCACGCTCGAATGATAATCAGGTCTGGACGCGCCATAGATGCCCTAGAGATCGTCATGGGATCAAAGACAGACGCACGAGCTAGGGAAAAAGCCGCTGAACTTGTCGAAAAACTGCGCGTGGGCAGGCAAGTTTAGACCAGACGAGCCTACTTCCTATCCCGGCGAGGCTCCAGGAGTTCGCTGAGCATTCGCAGGTTTTCCTGCAGCGGCTGGGCGAGCTGGTGGGCGGAGCTTCGCAGCATCAGCAGGAGACGGAACTGGGCGGCTAAGTCGTCTGCCAGGGCCCGTTTGGCCTCGGCAACGCTATCGGCCTCGACGGGGACGCGCACGCCATTCAGGGGCAGGTGTTGCTTGGCCTCGCCGGCCCAGTACTTGTCGAGGCTGTCCAGCACGACGATGGGAATTTCGTCCTTGATGACGACGCTGGTATCGGGCGAACAGTCCTCGGACCGCAGGGTGTCAACCAGCACGCGGGTTATCTCGGAGTGGCTGATGTGAAATATGGCGGCGTTGGGCTGGCTGGAGTCGATGTCGCGCCAGTTCCAGTCAGGGGGCGCGGCGTAGTCGACTCCCGGCTCCACTACCACCGGCAACGCCAGATCCTCGGCCAGCGGCTGGTCACCCTCAATCCCCTCTCCTTCTGGGAGAGGGTTAGGGTGAGGGCGTCCCATATCGGCATCCTCAGTCGGCATGGCTGTGATTCTCCTCGCCGTCCAGCTCCCACGCGGCATAGACCTGCTCGGGCAGCGTGATGGGACCGACGGCGTTCTCATACTCGCGGACGTGCTTGGCGGTAAGGAGCGCGATGGCCTTGAGCATCTGCGGGCTGACCTTGATGCGCGCCCGGAGAATGGGCTCGCGTTCCTCCATCTGCTCGCCGAAGAACAGCACTGCGGAGTAGAGGCTGCTGAAAATGTGCATGGAGTCGGCGTAGAACGTGATGGGGTCGAGGGAACTGCCCTCGCTGCCGTTGGCCTGAGTATCGCCAGGGCGGGCATAGGTCTCCTCGTGGGGCGTCTGGTCTTCGGGAGGAACATAGGGTCGCTGGACGACTGGCATGGCGCCTCTCCTAGGCCTATCGCGCTTATCCTGAGCTTGTCGAAGGATGGCGGGGTTGATTGGCGGCATTATACAGTAATCACGGTCAGTATCTATCGCCCGGTCGTGTCATCCTCGCCGTCCAGAAAGCGCCGGACCTCGGGCGTCCACGGCAGCACGGGAACGCCATTGACCTCGAAGCCGAATTTGGCGCAAACCTCATCCCAACGCTTGCGGCCTTCTTCGCGGGCTTCTTTGCGCGCCTTTCGCATAACTGATTCCTTAAGCATTCCAGCTAATACCATTTACAGCGCCACCTTTCGCTATTCAGACATCGTGGACCAGTGTCCCAGAGGCTACTGCCCTGCCTCAGTCTCCTCCTCGCCGTCCAGGAAACGCTGGACTTCGGGCGTCTGCGGCAACATGAGAACACCGTTCACCTCGACGCCGAACTTGGTCCGGGCCTCTTCCTCACGCTTCCTCCGCCTCTCGCGTTCTTGCTCACGACCTTCCTTGCGTCCCTCCTGGCGTCCTTGCTCCTTCCACTCTCTGATTTTCATCGCGGCGAGAACCATATTCCAACCTGCCTCCTTGAGAATCGTTGCCAGCAGCGCGGCGCCCGCCGAAACGGTTACGATGTTTGCGAGCTGGGCCATGAGCCCATCGAGACTCCAACCGTCCCAGTACAGCCACGTCGCCAAGGAACCTGCGACCAGAGAAACGACGTAGACCGCGCAGTAGAAAATGCCAAGATCGCGCAGGGCCTTGTTACCTGAACTGTCCATTCCAGTCTATCCTATGAATGCGTCTGGATATCTGTCAACGAGTAGGACCGGAAACCGCTGCCTATTTCCAGTTTGTCCGCAGGTGGTGGTAGCCTGCGGCGATGGCCTCCCATTCCAGAGCGGACCTGTTTTCTCCGACCAGGTTGAGGCGCTCCATAACGGAGTAGGCCAGCGCGCCCTTCGAAGCGTTGGGCTTTCCTGCAAGAGCGGCCCGCACCTCCGGCGCCGGGTAATCAACGACGGGGAGGGCTTGGCTTTCAGCCCACTGACGCAGGTGTTCCTCAAGCAAGAGCATACCGGCAGCTCCCCAGTCCATTCCGCCAGGCCGGCTGCATACGGCACAACGCGGGCGCCACTGTTCCGCGACGTCGGTCAGGCTTTTCAGTTGGTGTGTAATCCGCTCTTGAGGTTCAAGTTTCGTTCGCATGCCGGGGCCCACGGTACCGCTCGTCGCCAGAAAAGGGACCGGCGTCCCCTCGCGGCTCCGGACGCCGAACACCGCCCAGCCTGTCTGGCGCAGGTTTGGATACAGTGCCAAGAGAGGGCCCGCTGGGTGGAATGCCGTGCTGTTATCGCTGGCTGTGTTACCTCTGCCGGTGCAGGCTGTGAGCGCCATCAGCTGGCCAATCCAACGTCGGTCCAGCCAGATTCCTGCTTGATGCCGGGATCGATTCTTGCGATTCGCAGCGTTCTGTCGCCTCTGCCTTCGGTGTGACCGGAAAGACCAGTGTAGTAGTAGACACCGCACTGGAGGCAAAGCCAGTCGCCCTCATCGTAGACCAGGTCGCCGCGACACTTGAGACATGCCGCCAACCGAAAAATCCTCACGCTGAATCCTGTGGTTCGTCAGAAAGTGGCTTCAGGCCAAGTACAGGTAGTAATGTATCAGAATATATGTTCTGCAACAACCAGCAAAAGTCAGTCTGTCCTGGTTTACCCTACTGGCTGTTATGTTCAGCAACCGTACTGCCGTGATCCCTTGGAGAGGGCCAGTGCAGGTGAAATCCCAGGACGGTTGTTGGGCGGCGTGTGGCCGTGATATGCTTTTTGCAGAGTGCCCCTGTAGCTCAGTGGATAGAGTGCCGGCCTCCGGAGCCGGAGACGAGAGTTCGATCCTCTCCGGGGGTACCACAGCCCAGAAAATATTCCCTTCTCTCCACTTGCTCGGGGCGTGGCCCAGCGGCAGGGCGCCTGGTTTGGGACCAGGAGGTCGGCAGTTCAAATCTGCCCGCCCCGACCATGTTCCTTCTTTCGATCTATCCCTTGCCTCCGGCCTCCGCAATTCCCGTGGCCCTCTCCGCGCGCACTCTCTTTAGGCTAAAATGACGTGCGTCCGATAGCTCAGGAGGGAAAAGATGCGATTGGAAGGAAAGGTTGCCATCATCAGCGGCGGCGCCCGTGGCATGGGGGCTGAGGAAGCGCGCCTGTTCGCCCGCGAGGGAGCCAAGGTGGTCATCGGCGACGTGCTGGAGGCCGACGGCCGGCAGGTGGAGGCCGAGATCAACGAGTCGGGTGGCGACTGCGTCTTCGTGCGCCTGGACGTCACCAGCGAGGATTCGTGGGCTGAGGCGGTTGCGACGGCAGTGGAACGATTCGGTAAGGTTGACGTGGTGGTGAACAACGCCGGAATAGTGTTGCGCGGCGTGCTGGAGGACACCAGCAGCGAGGACTGGGACCGGGTGATGGACGTGAACGCCAAGGGGGTCTTCCTGGGCACCAAGGCAGCCATCCCCGAAATGCGCAAGGCCGGGGGCGGCTCCATCATCAACATCTCGTCGATGTCGGGGATGGTAGGCCAGAGCTACATACAGCCGGTGTACAACGCGTCCAAGGGCGCCGTGCGCATCTTCACCAAGTCTGCGGCGATCCAGTACGCCAGCGAAAACATCCGGGTGAACTCGGTGCATCCCGGCCCCATCGACACGCCCATGGCCGGGGAGCGGCTGACGAATCCCGAACTACAGCGGGAGGCCGAGGAGCGCAACCCGCTGGGCCGCACGGCTCACCCCATCGAGGTGGCCTATGGCGTGCTTTACCTGGCCTCCGAAGAATCGTCGTTCGTCACGGGCGCGGAGCTGGTGATCGACGGAGGGGCAACGGCGCAGTAGGGCGTGGACAGACCAAGTCAGCGTAGCTCGAGAATGCCGCGGTCGGGGTCCTGCTCAAGGGCGAGAATCTCATCGTAATGATCGCGGAGCAGGGCTTCGACTATCGCATTCGAAGTATTGCCCGTACGAATCCAGATGACTTTGGGGGGATGGCCTCTCTCCCTGCTCAAGCGGCGATAATCGGAGTCCTTGGTAACTATGACGAAGCTATTCTCTCTGGCATAAGACCAGATATTTGTATCCTTGTCCCGGCGCGGCAACACCTCGCTGCTGTGAAGCGAACCTGGGAATTGATCTTGCAATCTGCCGCTGAGCCTGTCGGAGAGGTTCTGGTCGAACAGCAGCTTCACTCAGACACACCAGTCCATGGCTCGTCGACCACTTTACTCGCCTCTCTCGTCCATTCAACTCCGTGAAGGGGCACCAGCGCGAACCGGCGCTTTGGGTCGGCGACGAAGGCGATACTGGCGAGGATGTCCTCAATGGTGAGATAAGGAAAGTCGTCCAGGATTTCTTCATAGGCCATGCCGCCGGCCAGATACTCCAGGATGTCGTAGACGGTCATGCGAATACCCCGAATGCAGGGCTGACCGCTGCGCTTGCCGGGCTCGATGGTGATTATGTGCGAGTAATCGTTGACTGATGGCATATCCGGCGGCGCCGTCACGCCGCGACGCTCCCGGGCGGCGGCAAAGGCCAGGCAGGCTTTGATGTCTTCCTTGGTCAAATCCGGGAAGTAATTCAAGACCTCTTCCTCGGGCATACCGGCAGCGAGTTGCCCGAGAACATCTCCCACGGTGACCGGGAGGTCACGGATGCAGTGCTTTCCGTATCGCTTGCCGGGTTCGATGGTGATAATTTTGGTGTAGTCCACCGGGATGTAATCGGCCATCGCTCGTTGTGCCCTCCATCTCTATGCGTTAATTCTAGCACTGCCAGGCTGGACTAACGGATTCAGAACACTTTTTCCGCGTAGGAGCACGTCATGCAGGAACGTCCTCTCGACGGCAAGATAGCAATCGTTACGGGCGCGGCCAGCCCCATGGGCTTGGGCCGGGCCATGACCGACGCCCTGGTGCGCGCCGGAGCGCGAGTGTCCATGATGGACATCAACCCGGACTGGCTGGGGCAGTCGGCCAACGACCTGCGGGAAATCGGCGGCGACGACTGCGTGATGACGCAGGTGGCGGACGTTTCGTCGGCCCGGGAGGCGGAGGAGGCGGTGTCCCGGACCATCGGCGAGATGGGCGGGTTGCACATCCTGGTCAACAATGCCGGCATTGCCCCACGGAACATGCTCCTGGGCGGCGACACCAGAAACAACTTCTGGGAGGTGTCCGCCGAGGAGTGGGACAGGGTCATGACGGTGAACGCGGGCGGGCCGTTCTACATGTGCCGGGCGGTCGTTCCCCACTTCCTGGCGCAGGGCTGGGGACGCATCATCGGCGTCACCACCAGCCTGAACACCATGTACAACCCGAACGGCACGCCTTATGGCCCGTCCAAGGCGGCCCACGAGGCCATGATCGCCATGGCGTCGCGGGAACTGGAGGGCACGGGCGTCACAGTGAACGTGCTGGTGCCTGGCGGGATTTCCAACACCAACCTGATTCCCGACGATGCGGCCCATAACCGGGAGAGCATGATCCAGCCGGACGTGATGCGGGCTCCGGTGGTGTGGCTGGCGTCAGAGGCATCCGACGGCATCAACGGGCAGCGCTTCATCGGGTATTACTGGGACGAGTCGCTGCCGTTGGAGGAGCGCATCGAGCGGGCAGGGGCGCCGGCGGCGTGGCCGCAGCTGGGAGCGCAGGCCGTGCGGCCGGGGCAGTAGGGCGAGCAGCGCCGCCTGGTTACCTCACATCAAATTAGAGGGTGTGTGACCAATTCCCTCTCCCTCTGGAAGAGGGTTAGGGTGAGGGCGTACCCTGTACTTGCAGAATCAGAGACCCCTCAAGGATACCCCAAATCGGAAAGCGAAGTGGATTGGTCACACACCCTCTAAAGCTCACTGCTTCGGAGTAGCCCGCTATTTCACAGTCACCCCTGGATTCCCGCTTTCGCGGGAATGACGGAGGGCAATCGGCGCAATCCAATAATCAAACGAATCACTGTTCAGACAACTCCGGGGTCGATAATCCGTCTTTGTGATGTTATCGGGCGTTCATTATTATTCTTGAATCAGTATTGACAAGGGTTGGCTCACAGGCTTAAATGTCTATTGGGCTAGTGGGTTGGCCAGCCTCAGGCATTGGTCTGCCCAACGATTAATTCCGGTAGCCATCCGGGCCGGGTTTCCGGATTGGAATTGCCAGGAGGGAGTTCCCGGAGGACCGGAGCAGAAGCAGAATAGTTCAACAGGAACCGATAAAAGGAGGGATAGATGTCCGACCAAGCTGTGTCCCAGCAAGATATCGCACTGATGGCCCACCTGCTGCGGAGGGCCGGTTTTGGCGCCAGCAGGGATGAGATCGAGGCCAAGGCGCGACAGGGTTATGACAGTGTCGTGCAGGAGCTGCTCAACCCTGCGGATGATCCAGGCATTGAAGAAGACCTGATGTATCGCGCCTATCCGTCGTATTTCGACAAGGCCGCTATTGAGACGGGTCAGACCGAAATCGTCTACCGGATGATCAACAACAAGAACCAGCTGAAGGAGAAGATGGCGTTGTTCTGGCACACCATCCTCTGTGCTGGCGACAACAAGGTAGACAACGCCCGCACCACGTCCATGCAGTACGACACCTTCCGCGAGAAGGGCATGGGCAATTTCAAGGAACTGCTGCTGTGGCTGTCCACAGACCCGGCCATGCTGTACTACCTCGACAACATCGAGAGCCACAAGACGGCGGTGAACGAGAACTACGGCCGTGAGCTGCTGGAGCTGTTCTCTCTCGGCGTTGGAATGGACAACGAGTTCAACTACACCGAGGACGACGTCAAGGCCTGTGCCCGCGCCTTCACTGGCTGGAACCTGGCCCCGACGATCCCGGTGTTCCCCTATGGCCGGACCCCGTTCGAGTTCCGCTTCGACCCGGCTGACCACGACTACGGCGAAAAGACATTCCTGGGCGAGACCGGCAACTGGAATGGCGATGACGTCGTTGAAATCATCTGCAAGCAGCCCGCCGCCGCCCGGTTCGTGGCCCGCAAGCTGTATGACTTCTTCGTGGCCGACGAGCCCCCGGTCCCGGCCTGGCGACTGAGCGAGCCACGGGACATGGACGCCATCAAGCAGCTGGAGAAAGCCTACTTCGACTCCGGCTACGAGATCAAGGCGATGCTCGAAGTGCTGTTCACCAGCGACTTCTTCAAGGACGATGCGGTCCGCTACCAGAAGGTGAAGAGCCCGGCGGACGTGGTCATCGGCACCATGCGCATGGCCCAGGACCACACCGAGCCCAAGCCTGGCCTGTTCTTCGTGGCCATGGAGCCCAAGTACATGGGCATGGACCTGCTCAACCCGCCAACGGTTGAGGGCTGGCACATGGGCCGCGAGTGGATCAACAGCGGCTCTCTCATCGACCGCATCAACTTCGCATCCAAAGTCCTGGGCGACACCAGCCTGCCGGGCATCCAGTCGATGGTGGGCCGTCTGATGGACCAGGGCGAGAGCCTGAGCGCCGAGCAGTTGGTGGACGGCTGCCTGGACCTGGTTGGCCCGCTGACCATATCCGACGAGACCCGCACGGAACTGGTGGGCCACGTGGCCCGCGGCGGCGAGCTGCGCCACGGCAACGACGAGGAGAAGGCGGACTTCTCCCGCCGCGTCGGCGAGACCTTCCAGATGATCGCCACCACTTCGGAGTTCCAGTTCGGCTAGGCCGCCGAAACGGGGAGGGGGAGTGACCCTCAAGAGATCCTGATCACTCCTCCCGACCCCTCAAACCCGACAAGCAAGACAATCAAAACGGAGGAATAGAGATGGTATCCACCAGCAAGGATCCGGTCCTGGCTGTAGTCTCCCTGTCCGGCGGCAACGACGGAATGAACACGGTGATCCCCTACAGCAACCCGCGCTACCGGGACTACCGCCCGACCCTCGGCATCCCCGAAGAGATGATCATTCCCCTGAACGACACCCTGGGCCTGCACCCCTCCATGGCTCCCCTCAAGAAGTACTGGGACGAGGGCAAGCTGGCCATCATCCAGGGCATCGGCTACCCCAACGGCAGCCTGTCGCACTTCCGCTCCATGGACATCTGGGCCACCTGCGAGCCGGTGGAACTGGGAGTTGAAGGCTGGCTGGGCCGCGTGGTCAAGCAGCTTGACCCCAACAAGGAAAACGTGCTGACCGGCGTGAACTTCGGTCGCGGCCTGCCCCGCGCGCTGGCAATGGAGGGTGTGCCTGTCGCCTCCGTCGGCGACCTGAGCAGCTACGGCCTGCTCACCGAGATGGAGCGGGAAGAACAGCGGAACGAGGCTCTGGACCTCTTCGGCCGCATGTATGGCCCCGCCATCGGCCGCGGCGCAGTTGAAGACTTCATCCGCAGCACCGGCGTCGAGGCCATGATGGGCGCCGACATTCTCGCCACCGCTCCCGGACAGTACCGCGGCGAGGAAGAGTACCTGCTGGGCAACATCGGCGGGTACATGCGCGACATGGTGCAGGTGCACAACGCCAACCTGGGCACCCGCGTGTTCTTCACCACGGCTCCCTACAACATCTTCGACACTCACGCCAACCAGGCGGTGGGACAGTCCAACCTGCTGAACGACGTGGCCCGCAACGTTGACTCCTTCATGGCCGACCTGCGCCACCACGACATCAGCGACAACGTTGTGACGCTGCTCTACTCCGAGTTCGGACGCCGCGCCATGGACAACGGCTCCGGCACCGACCACGGCACCGGCGGCGTTGCGTTCGTCATCGGCGAGAACGTAAAGGGCGGCCTGTACGGCGAGTACCCGTCCCTCGAGCCCAACGAACTCGAGGACGGCGGCAACCTGCTGCACAACAACGATTTCCGCTCCACCTATGCCACCCTGCTGGAAAACTGGATGGGCATGGACTCCAAGGACATCGTCGGCGGCGTCTGGGAAAAGCACGACTTCATCTAGGCCGTACCTGCGGGCAAGAGTCCCGCGCACCAATTTGTGAAAGGGGAAAAGCCGGAGCGCATCCGTCGCTTGGTGTGCGCTCCGGCGGGTGAGAAGAGAGTACCGACATGGTTGAAGAGAACGACGCGACCCAGGAAGAGGGACGCGGCATTATCCAGTTCATTTTGGGAATCGTCAGGGCAGTGGTGAGCGCTATCAGGTCCGTCGTGACCGGTGCGGTGGACGCTGTCCGTGGCGTTATCGCCTCTCTGATGGAGTGGCTGGTCAACGCCATCAGTTCCCTGGCCCAGCAGGTTATCACCCGCATAGCCACCGAAGTGTAGAGCGCAGCGGGTTGACGGCACACAATCAAAGCAACAGCAATAAGGAGGCAAGCCGTGGCAAGTGTATTTCTCGGCATCAATGACCGGACATTCACTTACCAGTGGGTCGCCGGTCGATCCGAGTTCCAGGGGACCGGTTTCCGCAATCCCATGGATTTCGCTTTCGGCCCGGAGGGCTCGATCTACGTCGTGAACCGCTCCTACGAGTCGCGTTCTGACGGAACCAGGATCAACATTTTCGTCCTGGACGAAGACGGCACCGAGCATTACGTGACCGAGTTCGGAGGCTATGGCGAAGGTCCCGGCCAGTTCATTTGGCCCATGTCTCTCGCTCTGGACAAGGACACCAACGTGTACGTGTCCGACGAATACCTGCACCGCATCACCATCTTCGACAAGGACGGCAATTACGTCAGTCACTGGGGCACGCACGGCTCCGGCGACGGTGAGCTGGACCGGCCTGCTGGCCTGGCCATCCGCGACGACGTGCTGTACGTGGTCGACAGCCGCAACCACCGGGTGCAGAAGTTCACCCTGGACGGTCAGTACATCTCCCAGTTCGGCAGCTTCGGTACAGGGCAGGGCGAGCTGAACACCCCCTGGGGCATCGGCCTGGACCAGGAGGGCAACGTCTTTATCGCTGACTGGCGCAACGACCGCATCCAGTCATTCACCAGCGATGGCCAGTGGATCGCCAGCTTTGGCCAGCCGGGCACCGGCGGAGACGCTTCCATCGCCCGCGATCATGGCGGCTTCCACTTGGTCAATCGTCCCGTGGGCCTCTTCAACCGCCCGACTGGCGTGGCCGTGGACAAGGACGGCGACGTCTACGTGGCCGACTGGCTGAACAACCGGGTACAGGTGCTCACTCCCGAGGGCCGGTTCATCACCGAGTTCACTGGCGACGCAGCCCTGTCCAAGCTGGGCGAGCAGAAGATCGAGTCCAACCCGGACATGATCAGGCAGCGCAACGGCGTCCGTGATTTCACTCCGGAGAAGGTCCTCTGGGCCCCGGTAGCGGTGAAGGTGAACGACAACGGTCGCGTCTTCATTGCCGACACGACCCGCCACCGTTTCCAGGTCTACCAGAAGAACACCGAGCCGGTACTGGTCTAGGAAACATTCCCAAAGTTCCCTCTCCCTCTGGGAGAGGGCCAGGGTGAGGGCGTCCTCCTCGCCACCAGCCAATCCGTAGTAGGGGCGGGTTTGAAACCCGCCCCTACATTTGCCCACGGAGCAGCCATGCCCCAGAGTAATGACCCATCCGGCGGAACGCTGGCCCAGCAGATGTTCGGCCCGCAGGCGGGAGTGTACGCCCAGAGCAAGGTACACATCAGCGACGCCAGCCTGGAATCGGTGCAGAAACTGACCGCCTCCAAGTTCCGCCGGGGTACGACCCCTTACCGGTGGACCGTGGACATCGGGACCGGCGCGGGATTCACCGCCTTCGCCATGGCGGAGGTCTCAGACCGCGTGGTGGCCAGCGACATCACCCAGCCCATGCTGCGACAGGCACAGCGCATCAGTGGCGAACGCGGACTGCCCAACGTGCGCCTGGCGCAGAACGCCGCCGAGTCGCTGCCGTTTGCCAGCGGCAGCCTGGATCTGATCACCTGCCGCAAGGCGGCGCACCATTTCCGGGACTTCGAGGCATCTCTGGACGAGGTGCAGCGCACCCTAAGGGCGGGCGGATCGCTGGTGATGGCCGACACAGTGGCGCCCGAGGACAGCGCCTTGGCAGAGTGGCAAAACGAGGTGGAATTGCGGAGGGACTATAGTCACATTGAGGACCGCAGGATATCGGTGATTGGCCAGTTGCTGGCCGAACGCGGCCTGGAGGTGATCGGCAGCGAGGACGAGCGGGTCTACCTGTGGTTCAACGACTGGGTGATGCGGACCAGGGTATCGCCGGAGGAAGTTGCGGCGCTTCGCCATGAGTTTCAGGAGTCTCCCCCGGAACGCAGGGAGGCGTTTCAGATCGGCGAACCGGAGGAGGACGGCGATTTCCTGTTCTCGTTCCCCGTGTGGGTGTTCCGGGCGGTCAAGAACTGAGTGGAGGGCCAGAATCTATCCCAGGAACTTGAGGGCGAGATTCAAAGCAGCCAGCCCAACACCCACGGCACCCATTATCCAGCGGAGGGCCCGTAGCTCTCCGCGCAGTTCGGCGATTTCACTGCGCAACCCGCCTGTTTCACCATGCATATCACCGCGCAAGTCGGCGATGTCCTCCTTGGTGGCCAAGTGCGGAATTATGCCTTCGACGCGGCTAATGCGTTGTTCTACAGTGGCCATAGAGAATCGACGTCCAGCTTGGTAATGAGGTGGCAAGTGTTTGGTGTCTTGAGGGCATTTGTATCACATCCTGAGGCAGTTCAGGCATTTTCTAGAGTCAAGTAAAACTATACCGGCCACCCTTCTAGGTTCCAGGCCATGTCCCAGAACTGGTACTCGAGGCGCAGGCTGGTGACGTAGGCGTACTCCATGGCCGCCTGTTCCTCCGGGCTGGCCGAGCTGCCGATGCGGTCGGTGATCGACCGCAGGTGCAGGGCAAGGTCGCGGAACTCGGTTGATGAGTACATTCCCACCCACTCGGCGTATAGCGGAGCGTGGGAGGGCGGTCCCTGGCGGTCAAGGTGTTGGCCAATCTCCCAGTAGCCCCACTGGCACGGCAGCAGAGATGCCGCCAGCTCTCCGAAGCTGCCCTGGGACGCCACCCGGATCAGGTAGCTGGTGTAGGCCACCGTGGTTGGCGCAGGACGGGTGGCCTCCAGTTCCTCGCGGGAAATGCCGAATTGGGCGCAGTAGCCCCAGTGCAACTCCATCTCCGTGTTCAGTGTCTCATCCAGGAGACCGGCGAACCACGACATGGTCTCAAGTTCCGGGGCCCGGGCTGCGCCCAGCGCCAGCACTCGAGCATAGTCAATCAGGTAGACGTAGTCCTGGGCAATGTAGTGCTTGAATCGTTCCGAGTCGAGGTCGCCGCGCCCGATGCCCTGAACGAATGGATGCTGCAGGATGGCCTGCCGAACAGGCAGCGCCCGCTCCTCTACGCCCTCGATAAACCCCATGCCTTTACTCCTCATCGCGGGGAGGGCGCTGTCGATGACGGAATATGTCGGCCATCGGAATGGACAGACCCGGCAACAACGGAGTGGTCAGCGTGTTGCAAACGCCAAGCTCAGCCCGCTCGACGTACTCGCCGTCGTGCAGCTCCAGTTGGGTCACCGTATCGTTGCGGGGATCTACGGGCCAATACTCCAGCACGCCCGCCTCGGCGTAAATCTGCCGCTTACGCACCAGGTCCCGTCTGCGGCCGGTGGACAGGATTTCGATGGCTATGTCGGGCGCACCCTCAACCCACCGGCCCTCCAGAATGCCCGGGCGCCCCTCTAGAACGATGACCATATCGGGTTCCGGAGCGCGCTGCAGTTCCCGCGAGAGAATAGTGGTCATTTCTTGATAGAAGTAGGCTGGCGGCTCATCGAACCCATTCAGGTAATTTTGGAGGTGCCAGCCGAATTGGAAATGGAGAAATTGGTGGTCGCGCGTGCCGGAAGGCATGATGTAAAGCACTCCGTCGTCGAGTTCCCATTTCCCGTCGGTCTTGCCCATGGCCAGGAACTCGTCGAGGGACATCCGCATTCCAGTGCGGTATTTCGTGGTGGTCATACGTGACTCCGCGACAACGCCTTGGCAGTCAGTTGCGTATGGCAATTGTAGCAGAGGCCCCGAACCGGGATGGTAATGTCAGCCGCTTTCGGCGCCTGATTTCCCCACGGGTTATCCCCGTTCTCCACACCTGTGTTGTTTGACGGATGAGAATTATCTGACAACAGTGACTTTAAGCCTTCAAATCAACAGCCTATAATTGCCAGCAATCCTCAATTTATGACCGCGGAAGTGAATCCCATGGAAGTTGTTTTCACGCAGGACGTACCCAACAAGGCCCGCGCAGGAGAGGTCCGTAACGTGCCAGACGGCTATGCGCGCAACTACCTGCTCCCCCAGGGGCTGGCGGTGATGTCGACCCCCGAAGTGCTGAAGAGGCTGCATAAGATCAAGTCGGCCGGCGATGCGGTCCGGCTCCGCGAGACCAAGGTGCTGGAGGAACTGAGGGAAGCCCTGGACGACACGGAGATCACCGTGCAGGCCCGCGTAACTCCCACAGGCCGCTACTACGGCGCCATCACGAGCACCCACATCTCCATGGCGCTCGCCGAAGCCGCCGGGCGCGAGGTGGAGCGGCGCTGGATCGAGGTAGCCGAGCCCATTCGCGAACCCGGCGAATACGACATCACGCTGCGTTTCTCCACCGACATCACGGCTACCATACACGTCACCGCCGAAGCGGAAGAGTAGCCGTGACCCTCTACGCCGAGAGACTGCTCCCGCACAGCATCGAGGCGGAGGAGGCCCTCATTGGCTCCCTGCTGATCGATGGGGAGTGCATTGCGCGTGTGGCTCCGCTGCTGCAGCCCGGCGACTTCTACCGGGAGCGCAACCAGCTCTGCTACGACGCGGCGGTTGCCCTCTTTCAGAGAGACCAGGCCATCGACCAGGCAACTCTGGCCGGAGAACTGGCGCGGACCGAGAAGCTGGATTCCGTTGGAGGAATGTCCTATCTGTCGCACCTGGTAGCCATAACGCCGACATCGATCCACTCGGAAGACTACGCGGAGATTGTGTCCCGCACCTCGATGATGCGGAGACTTATCTCGGCGGCGTCGCGTATCTCCGAGTTGGGCTACAACGATACCGATGACGTGGAAGGGACGCTGCGGCAGGCAGAGGATGCGTTGTTTGCCGTGCGAGGATCGCGGCAGACCAGGGGATTCGTCCCGCTGCGACAGATCTACGACCAGTACCTGCAGGACCGCGCCGGGGTGGTCGAGCCGCTGTCAGAATCGACGGGCCCGGTTATATCCGGCTATGGCGAGCTGGATGAACTGTTCGGCGGCGGCATTCAGCGGTCTGACCTGGTCATTCTGGGCGCCAGGCCATCCCTGGGCAAAAGCACCCTGGCCCTGAACATGTCCCTGAACGCCGCCAAGGCCGGGGCGTCGGCTGGCGTGTTCAGCCTGGAAATGAGCAGCGAGCAATTGGCGATGCGCATCCTCGCGTCGGAGGCCGGGATCGATACCCACAGGCTGCGGCTTGGGCTGTACACGATGGCCGAGGAACAGCGGATGATCGACGCCATTGGCCAGCTGTCAGATCTGCCCATGTACATCGATGACACGCCCTACCAGAGCATGGTGGAGATGCGCAGCAAGGCCCGGCGGCTTTCCCTGGAGCACGGCCTTGACCTGCTGGTGGTGGACTACCTGCAACTGGTGCAGGGGCAGGGACGAAGCTACAGCGCCAACCGGGTGCAGGAAATAAGCGAAATATCCCGTTCCTTGAAGGCGCTGGCACGCGACCTGAACGTGGCGCTGGTCGCCTGCTCCCAGCTCAGCAGGCTGGTGGAAAACCGCCCCAGCCACCGCCCGGTGCTCTCGGACCTGCGGGACAGCGGCAGCATCGAGCAGGACGCGGACGTCGTGATGTTCATACACCGCGAGGACCAGTACATCACCGAGGAAGAATGGGAGCAGCAACGGCCCGGACAGCCCTACCCGCGAGGCATCGCCGACATCATTGTGGCCAAGCACCGGAACGGACCAACCAGTACCGTTCAGTTACAGTTCAGGGAAAACCTGGTGCGCTTCGACTCGTTCATACGAGTGCCGGCCTACGAGTAACCCTCACAGCAGAGTACATACAGGTTGCCAACAACGGTCGGATGGACGAACGATTCGGCTGAAAACATGGCGGATTCCCGCCGCCCGCTTCTGCGGGGAAACACTCGGCAGGGAATGATGGGGCAGAGTTAGTATGGCCTTCAGCGGCTTTCCGAGCGACACGCGTTATACCAATGTGCCTGACCCACTCCTTGGCCCGCTACTGGAAGAAATCCGGGACTTGACCGAACTAAAAGTGACCCTCCGGGGCCTGTACCTGTTGCAACATAAACGGCATGGGCCAAAGGCGGTGTGGTTGGCCGAGTTCCTGTCAGATACTGCCTTGCTACGTGGAATGGAGGTGGGGTCGTTACCGGGGGAAGCTGACGAAGTGGCGACGGAAATCAGGCGCGGACTGCGGCTAGCAGTGCGGCGGAGGACATTTCTGTACTACGGTACTGGGCTGGATGATACAGTGTTCGTGCTGAACGACGACGCAGGCCGTAAAACGTTGGCGGAGCTGAAAAGGAACGGCGCAATGCCGGAGGCTGAGACCGGTGCCAACGAACCGCCGTCAGGTCCGCAGGAGCGCCCAGACATCTTCACGCTGTATGAAAACACCGTTGGACTGATTAGTAGCGACATCGTGAAGGAACGACTGGAAGAGGCGGAGGGTAGGTACCCACCAGGCTGGATTCAGGAAGCCTTCGAGATCGCAGCGCTGGAAAACAAGCGCAACTGGAACTACATCTCCAGCATATTAGCCCGTTGGGGATCGGAGGGCAAGGGCAACTGGGCAGGCGGGAGCAAGGACGATGGAAAACCTGGGCGAGATTCTCCGCAGAATCACCGACGGAAGCATATCGAAGACTACCAACGGCGGCGGGGCCGTTCCGGCTCCCGAACCGGAGCGCGGTAATGACTGTCCCCACTGCGACGGCAGTGGCTGGGTGACCCAGCGGGTCCACGTCGGACATCCCAACTTCGGCAAGGCCACTCCCTGCCAGTGCCGCGAGACGGAGGACTCGCTGACCTCTCGGCTGGACGCGCTGCGGCGCTACAGCAACCTGGGGGCGCTGTCGCGCCTCACCTTTGCAGTAGCTGACCCTGTTGGGCCAATGACCGACGTAGCAGCACGGCAGATGTTCGCCGAGGCCCTGCCCCAAGCGGCAACATACGCCGAGACCCCCGAAGGCTGGCTGGTGTTAACCGGCCCATCGGGTAGCGGCAAGACGCATTTGGCGGCGGCCATCGCCAACCGTTGCATCGAGCGACAGCAGACCGTCTTTTTCATCATGGTGCCAGACCTGCTGGACCATCTCAGGGCCGCGTACTCACCCTCAAGCGAGATTGCCTACGACGACTTGTTCGAGCAGGTGCGCAACGCGCCGGTGTTGGTGCTGGACGACCTGGGCGCACACAACTCTACCCCTTGGGCTCAGGAGAAGCTGTTCCAGATAATCAATTACCGATTCAACAATACTCTCCCTACAGTATTGACCGTGCGGGGGCCATTGCCGCGTCTGGACGAATCTCTACGTACCCGTCTCGAAGCCGACGGCATCTCGAGAGTGTTGCAGTTGGGGAATTTTAGCAGCCGCCTTGCTAGGGGAATCGGCGAGGTACAATCGGAAATGCTGTCCAGGATGACATTCGCCAACTTTGACCCAGCGGGCAGCGCGGTCGCTTCGCGCCAAGACCGTGAGCTACTAGCCAGCGCGCTTCACTCCAGCCAGATATTTGCCTCCTTCCCCGAAGGTTGGCTGCTGTTCGCGGGCACGCGGGGTTCAGGTAAGACCCACCTCGCAGTAGCCATTGCGGGGGAGAGTTTGAGGCAGGGGCAACAGGTGTTCTTTGCCTTTGTGCCGACGCTGCTGGATCATTTGCGTGCCACTTTCGTTCCTGACAGCCAAATAGCTTATGATGACATTTTCGACAGGGTATTGAACACACCCTTACTAATTCTCGACGATTTTGGGGTTGAACGTAGCACCTTGTGGGCTGAAGAGAAGCTGTATCAAATCGTGGTCCATCGCCACGAAGCGCGTCTGCCTACAGTAATTACCACATCCCACACATTGAGCGAACTCGAGGAATCCAAGTCCCGCATCGCCTCTCGGTTGGTGGACAGCATGGTTGTAGAATGGGTTGCCTTCACGGCGCCCAACTATCGGGACCGGCAGCTCCGGCGCTAGGGGTTCCGGTGTCATTGTGCTAGACTGTGGCCGCCACGATGAGGAGGCCGAAAATGGCGCAGGCAGAGCAGTACCGGGTCATCCGCGAGCGCAACGTCATGGTGCCCATGCGCGATGGCGTGCGCCTGGCGACCGACATCTATCGCCCCGACTCGCCGGGCCGCTTTCCGGCCTTGGTCACGCGGGGACCGTACGGCAAGGACGGCTATGCCGATAACCAAGAGCACTCCATCTGGTTCTTTCCGCAGCGGGGTTACGTAGTCGTCAGCCAAGACTGCCGCGCCCGCTTCGACTCGGAGGGCGACAACTACGACCCACTGTTCCAGGAGGGGCAGGACGGCTACGACACGGTGGAGTGGGCAGCCCGCCAGCCGTGGTGCAACGGCCGGGTGGCCACGACCGGGCAGTCCTACCTGGGCGCCACCCAGTACACCCTCGCCGCCGGGCCGCGCCCCCCGCACCTGGCCTGCATGGCCCCGGTATCGGCGTCGGCGGACTTCCACCAGAGCTGGGTCTACCACACCGGCGGCGCTATGGAGTGGGGCTGGATGGTGCCCTACGCCATCCACAAGGGGCGCAACACGCTGGTGCGGGCGGGCCGCGAGGACCTGCTGGCGCAGATGGACGAGTACGTCCTGCCGCCGGACAATTTCGCCCAGCCGCTGACCGACGCCTGGTTCCGGCGCCTGCCTTTGCGGGACTGGATCGGCCGGTTGAAGGAGACGGCGCCCTACTTCCACGAGTATTTCGACGAGGAAAACGACGGGCCCTACTGGTCGAAAATCAATTTGATGCGGCAGGCCCACAAGATATCGCTGCCCATGTTCCACGTCAGCTCGTGGTACGACATATTCCTCGAGGGGGCGTTGAACGGGTACCAGGCGCTGCGGGACCGGGCCGCAACCGCCGAGGCGCGCCGCAGCCAGCGGCTGCTGGTCGGCCCGTGGGCGCACATCAGGCCGTACACCGCGCCGACCTCGGGCGACACCGGCGACATAGACTTCGGACCCGAGGCGCGCATCGAGCTGCACGAACACCTGCTGCGCTGGTTCGATTACTGGCTGAAGGACATCGAGACCGGCCTGTTGGACGAGCCGCCGGTCAGCATATTCGTGATGGGCGAGAACCGCTGGCGACACGAGTCGGACTGGCCTCTGGCCCGCACCCACTACGTCAAGTGGTACATGCACTCCGGCGGGTCGGCCAACACGCTGGACGGCGACGGGGCGCTGTCCACCGCGCCTCCCGGTGAGGAGCCGTTTGACGTCTACAGCTACGACCCGGAGAATCCGGTGCCGACGCGTGGCGGAAACACCCTGATCATCCCGCAGGGTGTGGCGGACCAGCGGGAGGTGGAACGCCGGGACGACGTGCTGGTCTACACCTCGGAGCCGCTGGAGCGGGACATGGAACTGACCGGCCCCATCACCTGTACGCTGTACGCGGCAACCACGGCGGTGGACACCGATTTCACGGCCAAGCTGGTGGACGTGAGGCCCGACGGCTACGCCCACAACCTGCAGGACGGCATCGTGCGCGCGCGGTTTCGGACATCGGCGGCGGAGCCGTCGCTGATCAAGCCGGGCCGCATCTACAAGTACGAGATCGACCTGTGGTCGACCAGCCACGTGCTGTTCGCCGGGCACCGGCTGAGGCTGGAGATTTCCAGCAGCAACTTCCCGCGCTTCGACCGAAACCCCAACACTGGGGCGGCCATCGGCGTGGATGCGCGGCTGGAGACGGCCTTGCAGACGGTGGTGCACACGGCCGACTACCCATCCCACATCACGCTGCCGGTGATACCCAGGTAGACTGAAACACACCCCCACCCTAACCCTCCCCCTGAGGGGAATGGGATTTAAGATCCCTTTTCTCCCTCTCCCTGAGGTGAGGGGAAAAGTTGGAATCCCGAAGATAGGAAAGAATCATGAGCACATCCCGACAAGTATTTTCGCCGTCGCAGCGGCAGTTGCTGGACGCCGTGCTTGACCGGCTCATACCGCCGCAGGACAACCGGCCGGGGGCCGGCTCGCTGGGAATCGGGGACTTTGTGGAGGGCGTGGCCGTTGGCGAGCCGGGACTCACGCGCCTCTTCGTCCAGGGACTGGCGGCCATCGAGATCGCTGCCGCAGAGCGTGGCGCCGGCGGATTCGCCTCGCTGTCCGACGGGGCGAAGGACGAGACGTTGCGAGCCGTAGAGCAGGCAAACGCAGACTTCTTCGACCAATTGGTGCTGCAGACGTATAATGGTTACTATTCGAATTTGACAGTGTTCGAGGCAATAGGATACAATTTGCCTTCTGTTCCTTCTCCGGGAGCAAAACTCGACCTCTTGGACGAGACTTTGTTAGAGGCGCAGCGCCAGCGGCCCCCCTTCTGGACTCGCGTATAGCCGAATTCGCGGGCGGGCCTACGGTATTTGTGCCGGGGAGGATTGCCATGCCCGCACCCAATCGCAGGGAAGAATTCGATCTCAAGTTGGTAGGTCTGGAAGCGGAGGTTGAGGGGCTCGCCTATTTTGTCGGCGAGACCATCCAGCGTTCCGTTGAAGCATTGAAAGCGCGGGACCTGGCAGTTTCCCGGCAGGTCATCAAGGACGATGACTACATCGACCAGAAGCAGGCCGAGATCGAGGCCCGCTGCATCAGCCTCATCGCCACCCAGCAGCCCGTCGCCCGGGACCTGCGCGCCATCATTGCTTTGCTCCATATCGGCGTCGAGCTGGAGCGGATCGGCGACTACGCCGAGGGGATCGGCAAGATCAGCCTCTCCATCGGCGATGAGGATACCCTCAAGCCCCTGATCGACATTCCGTTGATGTCCCAGAAGGCCACCGACATGCTGATCGACAGCATCGACGCGCTGCTGTCCCGGGACACCGAAAAAGCCAAGGCTGTGCGGGATGCCGACGACGAAGTGGATGCCCTTTACGACAGGGTCTACCACGACCTGCTGGAGTACATGATCAACGATCCCAATACCGTGCAGCGCGCCACGTACCTGCTCTGGGTGGCTCACGACCTGGAGCGCATCGCTGACCGGGCCACCAACATCGCCGAGCAGGTGGAGTTCCTGGTCAACGGCAGCAACCTGGACATAGCCATGTCGCCCATCAGGCAGACCCAGCGGGAGCGAGTGCTCTCAGCCTCCCGGTAGCTCCAACATCCGGCGCCTCGTCTGAGGCGCCGGACTCTTTTTCTCCTCTTTGTTCTTGTCCTTCATCCCTGAGTTGAGGGCGCGCATCCAATTGTTCCCTCTCCCCTCGGGAGAGGGTTAGGGTGAGGGCGTTCCCTCTGTCTGCGAGTCGCCGGCTCGTGAATCCCAGGCACCAATTCTGCACCCCGCACCGGTGTTCTCAACGTGTGTTGGTAATGCCGGACGGTCGTCCGTAGGGTCGCACGGCTGTGCGCCCTTGCGCCATCAGTTGAGAACGTTTTCAGGTCCGCGACCCTAGGGCGCACGGCCGTGCGCCCCTACACAAACAGACCGGACTTAGAATACCAACGCACGTTGAGAGTATCCCCACAGCACACGCCTTGACAGATGTCTATATGTCGCTTAGTATTAGAACAAATATTTCGAACACCAGTTTCCTAGAGGTGCAGCATGGCGGGCGCTCAGATCACCGAGATCCACTGCAAGACACTCCTCAACCGGCTGGACATTCCGTCCTTTCCCTTCCGGTGGACGCTCAACCCGTACCGGGGATGCCGCCACGCCTGCACCTACTGCTACGCCAGGCCGACCCACGAGTTCTGGGGCATGGACGCCGGACGGGATTTCGAGCAGCGCGTGTTCGCCAAGGTCAATGCGCCGGACGTGCTGCGAAAAGAACTGAGTCGGGCCAGCTGGCGCGGCGAGTCCATCGCCATCGGCACCGCCTCTGACCCCTACGAACCGGCGGAGGGGGAATACCAGCTCACCCGCAAAGTGTTGCAGGTGCTGGTGGAATTCGCCAACCCCTGCTCCATTACCACCAAGGGCGTGTTGGTACGGCGCGACGTGGACGTGCTGCGGGAACTGACCGGAATCGCAGAGGTCAGCGTCAACTTCAGTATCGGGACCATCGATGAGGAACTCTGGAAACAGATGGAGCCGGGAGCGCCCCGTCCGCAACTGCGCCTGGAGGCGATGCAGGAGTTGGTGGAGAACGGCATCAACGCGGGCGTGATGATGGCGCCCCTGCTGCCGGGAATCAGCGACCACGAGGAGAACATCGCAGCGGTGGCCGAGGCAGCGCACAAGCACGGGGCGCAGTTCCTGGGCTCCAACGTCCTGTTCCTGAAGCCGGGATCAAAGGAATGGTTCATGCCCATGTTGCGGGAGACCTACCCGTACCTGGAACAGGCATACGCCAAGCTGTACCGCAAGACCTACGCCCCCGAGGAGTACACCAAGAGCGTGCTCTCCATCGTCGACCGCGAACGGCACCGCTGGGGGCTGCACCGCCGGGAGCGCGATCCGGCGCCCAGACCCGTCCGGGGTCAGCTCCAGCTCAGCCTGGCGGAGGAGCCACGGAAGCGGCGGCGGAAGCTGGCACAGGCCACGCGGGCGCAAACGGAGCAACTCCAGCTTGCGCTCACGGCGTAGAGGGCATCTGGCACACGCCCTCTGAGCCGCCTCGCAGACTCCGCAGCGGGGCCACTCCCACTAACGGCTGTAGCGGTAGCCATCCCCGGAACGGTCGCAGTTCAATCGGCGGCTGAGGTGCAGCCCTTCGAGGATGAACTCGGACGCCGCAGCAACCACCTCGGGGCGGCGGTCGCCGTCGGTCAGCTTGGTGACTGCGGCAGTCATGCCGTCGATGGCCGACACCATCTCAGGGTATTCGCCGGCAGGGTGTTCGCTGCCGGTCGTGGCCACCCCTCCCAGGTCGAAGGCCATGATCACGTCTTCCAGTTCGTCCAGGTCAAACATCGCGCCGAACACCCGCAGTATCGCCCGGCGGGTCAGATCGTCGGTTACGCGGGACTCACGGCCCTCCTCGAACGTTTCCAGCTCGATCTTGCCCGCGAACGACGCGACTATGTATGACAGGTCGCTGACACGGGGGCATGCCCACTCCTCGCTGTGAATGATGCTGCGCCGGACCGCGTTCGAAAGGACGGTCTCGAAGTTGGCGATGGAGACCCTCACGCTGACCCCGGACCTCTGGTTGATCTCGCTGCTCAGCCGGGCCTGGGCTGTGATTTCCGCGAGTATCTGCTTCATGTATTCGGGAACGACCAGCCGGTCCTCGTGCGGGAACCGGTTGCGCTCCTGTTCCATGATGGCGATCTCGTCCCTGGGATCGCGCGGGTAGTGGGTGTGAATCTGCGAGCCGTAGCGGTCCTTGAGCGGCGTAACGATCCGGCCACGGTTGGTGTAGTCCTCGGGGTTGGCCGTCGAGACCACGTATACGTCCAAGGGCAGCCGGATACGGTAGCCCTTGATCTGGACGTCGCGCTCCTCCATCAGGTTGAACAGCCCCACCTGTATGCGTTCGGCGAGGTCCGGCAGTTCGTTGATGCAGAAGATGCCGCGGTTGGTTCGAGGCACCAGCCCGTAGTGGATGACCAACTCGTCCGACAGGTAGTGGCCCTCCGCGACCTTGATCGGGTCGATTTCGCCGATGAGGTCGGCGATGGAAATGTCCGGGGTGGCCAGCTTTTCCGAGTACCGCTCGTCACGATGCAGCCACTCAATGGGAGTGGCATCGCCCTCCTCAGCCACGCGGTTCCGGCAGGCCTGGCTGATAGGGTTAAAGGGGTCGTCATTTATTTCGCTGCCTGCTATGCAGGGAATGTACTCATCCAGCAGACCCACCAGGCCACGGATGAGGCGGGACTTGGCCTGGCCTCGCTCGCCCAACAGGATGACATCCTGTCCTGCCAGGATCGCATTCTCCAGCTGCGGAATCACCGAGTCGTCGAATCCAATGATTCCGGGGAAGACCAATTCCTCCGATCGAATCCGCTCGATCAGGTTATCACGTATTTCCTCGCGGACAGGTCGAACCACATATCCGCTGCTGCGCAGGTCTCCAATGGTCCTTATCGAGTCATAATCAATCATCAGGACAGTCTCCGGACAAGCGTGGGGCGCCCGTTGGACGCGACCCTGCCAATGGTTGTACAAACTTAACACAACTTCCCCTATAATTGAACGCAGCCGCTGCAGGCGGAGGAATGGCTATGTTTATGCGAATAGCGGTGCCACTGCTGCTGTTCTTTGCGCCCCGGTTCATGCCTCACATATTGCGATTCGGGCGCCTGGTGTGGCGGTTGAGCTTTGACAAGCGGGTACCGTTGTTCCTCAGGCTGCTCTTGCCGATAGCCATTCTGTATGCCGTTTCCCCGTTTGACTTGATCAAGGACAGCGTCCCGATACTGGGCCGGTTCGACGACCTGATTTTCATCGCCATGGCGCTGTTGCTGCTGGTCAAGCTTTCCCCCAAAGAGGTGGTGGACGAGCATAACGGCGTAACCCCGCCGTCCAATCGGCCGGAGGACAAGGACCCCGACAAGGTCGTGGACGGCACCGGACGGATCATCGACGACCAGTAGGTTCCTCCCCTTCGGCGATATATCCCCGTCCGTCCTCAGCACAGTATCTCGTCACGAGTTTTTTTCGGGGAGTTGTCCTATTACCTCCGGCGCCTCAGAACCAACTCTCCTCCCGGAAGCCGCAGCCCATTCCCGATCCGTCGACGGGATTGTGCCGACAATGGGCATGGGCCTGTACGTTCATGTGCCATTCTGCAAGACCAAGTGCCCCTACTGCGATTTCAATACCTACCAGGGCATCGAAGGCCAGATGGGTACCTACCTGGAGGCGGTGACCACTGAGCTGCGACTGTGGGGGAGCGCCCTGGGCCACCCCAAGGTGCGGACGGTCTTTTTCGGTGGAGGAACGCCATCGTACCTGCCCGACGGGGACGTCGAGGCGATACTGCAAGCCGTGTCCCGTTCATTCGCCATCGACTCGCTTGCTGAGATAACAATCGAGGCCAACCCGGGCGACCTCGATGATGCCGCCTGCCGTGGGTTGTTGCGGCAGGGGGTGAACCGCCTGAGCATCGGCGTGCAGAGCCTGGACAATGCCCTGCTGCAACTGCTGGGCCGCCGACACAGCGCCGATGGCGCCATCGCGGCCTTCCGGACCGCCAGAGACGCTGGGTTCGAGAACGTGAATCTCGACCTGATGTACGGCCTCCCCAGCCAGTCGCTGCGCCAGTGGGAGGACACGATAACGAGGCTTGCCGCACTGTCGCCGGAGCACATTTCTCTTTACGCCCTGACCCTGGAGGAGGGCACTCCCATGCGCCTGTGGGCAGACCAGGGGAAAATATCCGAGCCTGATCCGGACGTTGCGGCGGATATGTACGCGCTGGCAAGACAGGTGCTATCAGCCTCGGGCTATCACCACTACGAGATTTCCAACTGGGCCAGGCCCGGACATCAGTCGCGGCACAACCTGGTCTACTGGCGGAACGAGCCGTACCTGGGCGTGGGACCGGGAGCGCACTCCCGCCTGGGCGATTACCGATTCTGGACGGTGCTGGCGCCCCGGGAGTACGCGCGCCGGGCGGCAGAGTGGTCGGAGGCTGGCTCCCGGGGCTGGACGATGCTCGGCGAGGGGGAACTGGGCCAGGCGCGAACGGTTGACGGCTGGGAGCGCATCGACGCGGACACGGCCTGCGCCGAGACCATGTTCCTGGGCCTGCGGCTGCTGGACGGTATGGACCTGGCGCATGTGTCCGAGACGTTGGGGCAGGACCTGGCCGCCCGATACGGTGCGGAGATCGAGGAACTGCTGGAACTGGGGCTGCTGCTGCGAGAGCAAGACATCATTCGCCTTGACCCCTCGGCATACCTGATCGCCAACCAGGTGTTCACCCGGTTTCTGGGGTAGGATGCAGCTTGATGCCCGAGCGTCTAACCAATGCGCATTCAGCTTGGGTTCCCGTCGAAAAGATGACACAATACCTGCTTAATCCTTTGAACCCGAGGGCCGGTACCAAGCCGAATGACTTCGCGGAAATGGGTTATGATACTCAGAATATCGAGGTGCTGGAACGCGACCTTATAAGCGTAGCGCACAATTATCCGGCGCTTGATGAAAGGACGACGCCCATTTCTGTCACTTGCTGAGTGGTAGGATATGTCACCACCCCAACGGGCGCACAAAGGTACATAAGGACGGTCTGGGAAATCACGACCGACGACCCCAGGCCCCGCCTGGTAACGGCCTATCCGGTGCGTCAGCCGCAAGGAGGTTGAATTGTTTTCCGAGTTCCAATCCGTGGCCTTACTTCGCGACATCTGCGGAGAGGAGCATGCCGGATTCGAGGATCTGGACTTCCAGCGTGGAGATATAGGAGTTCTGGTGGACTTCCTTGGGGGCAATGGCGGTGTCGCGATAGAGTTCAACATGGGAAAAGCACATACCGCCGATGTGCTGTTCATTTCCGAATCGGACATCCGCTCCATTGAACCGACAGAAATCTGGCATGTCCGACCGCTGAATCCCGACGATCGAGATATGATGCCGGCGGAATGGGAAAGTGGCAAATTCGACAGATTAGACCATAATTCCCAAGTTGTCTTAACTCGCAGTTTCAATGACGCCGGCCTCGAGAAAGGCGATCTTGGCCAAATTACGGCCTACGATTCGGAGGCCGGGACGTACCAATTTCAAGCAGCGGTTGGGGAGGGCTGGAATGGGCCGCTTTTGACAGTGCGTGCTGAGGACGTTCGAGTGTGGGAAAGGGATGAGATACCGTTCATCAGAAAACCTGCGTCGGTCTCAACAGTCACAAATGACAGCACTGGAAATTAGGGACTGCCATGTACGTAATTGGAACTGCGGGACACGTTGACCACGGCAAGTCCACGCTGGTCAAGGCGCTGACCAGCATCGACCCCGACCGGCTCCCCGAGGAAAAGGAAAGGGAGATGACGGTCGACCTGGGTTTCGCGTGGATGACTTTGCCCACCGGGCGCGAGGTAAGCATCGTTGACGTGCCCGGTCACGAGCGGTTCATCAAGAACATGCTGGCTGGGGTTGGCGGCATCGATCTGGCCCTGCTGATCGTCGCTGCCGACGAGAGCGTGATGCCCCAGACCCGCGAGCACCTGGCAATCCTCGACATCCTGCGCGTGACCCGCGGGCTCGTCGTGGTCACCAAGACCGACCTGGTGGACGAGGAGCTGGTCGAGCTGGTCAAGGCGGAGGTGGAGGACACGCTACAGGGAACCTCGTTCGAGGGCTGTCCCATGGTGGGCGTGTCGGCATATACCGGCGATGGGTTGGACGAGCTACGTGGGATGATCGACCGGATCCTCGATGACACTGAAATGCGGCGCGATCTGGGCCGGCCCAGACTTCCCATTGACCGCTGCTTCAGCATTTCGGGGTTCGGCACCGTGGTCACCGGCACACTCATCGATGGCTCACTGGCAGTGGGCCAGGAAATCGAGCTGGCCGGGTCGCGGCAGCGGGCGCGCATACGAGGACTGCAAAGCCACAAGACCAAGGTTTCCAGCGCGGAACCTGGCGTCAGGCTGGCGGTCAACCTGTCGGGCATATCCCGCGACGACATCGATCGCGGCGAGATACTGACCTCACCGGGGTGGTTGCGGCCCGCCCGGCGACTCGACGCGCGCATACGAATGGTGAGCGACACGCCCCATCCGCTGAAACACAACGAGGGGGTGACATTCCACCTGTTCACCAGCGAGTCCCCGGCCAGGGTGCGGCTACTGGACGCCGAACAGCTGGAGGCAGGCTCGGAGGGCTGGGTGCAGCTGCTGCTGGAAGAACCTCTTGCCATGGTAAAGGGGGACTACTTCGTCGTGCGTTCGTCCGAGAATACCCTCGGGGGAGGGCAGGTGGTGGACCCCAATCCACGTCGCCGCCATCGCAGGTTTGACGCCGACGTTTCCGAGCGCCTGATGCTGCTGGACGAGGGCGCCGACGAGGACGTGATCGTCAGCGTTGCCGAGCAATGGGGACCCTGCGGCCTGACGGAGTTGTCGCGCCGCGCCAACCTGCCCCGGGAGGAGGCACTGCAACGGGCAGCGGAACTGGCAGAGGAGGGCGACCTGGTGGCGCTGGGCGATCTCGCCTCCGACAGCGACGCGGTGGTGTATTCGGCGCCCGGATGGGGAACGCTCAAGGGCCGCCTGGCCGGTGTGTTGCGTTCCTACCACGACCAGTATCCCCTGCGAAAGGGAGCGCCCGCGCAGGAGGTACGCAGCAGGCTGGGCTTGTCGCAGCCGGTGTATCTGCGGGCCCTGGAACGTCTCAGCGAGGAGGGCTTCGTCGCCGAGGACGGCCAGGCGGTCCGGCTACCCGGCCACGAGGTGGAGTTCACGCCGCAGATGGCGCAGCAGGTCACCCGTTATCTCCAGTCGCTTGAGCGGGAGCCGTACTCCCCGCCGACCGACCAGCCTCCCGAACCGGAGCTGCTGGGGGCGCTGGTGGAGCAGGGGAAAGTGGTCCGGGTGGGGGACGGCGTAGTGTTTACGGCGGCGGCGTACCGCGAGATGACAGAGCGAATCGTGGAGCATCTGCGAGAGAACGGCACGATAACCGTTGCCGAGGCCCGGACGCTGTTCGATACCAGCCGCAAGTACATCCTGCCGTTGCTGGAGAGGATGGACCAAGAGCACATCACGCGCCGCAACGGCGACGAGCGTGTGCTGCGGTAGCCCCCGCTTCTTATCCGGGGGTTGACACCAGGGCTACTTGCCAGACCATCGAGATATCTGTCCACGTTTGACCAGGTGCTATACTTCTTGAATGGAGTGGCTGCGGGACAACTGGCTCAAGGTGCATCTGGCTGTAACACCCCTGGGTACGCTGGTTGTCACTTGGCTCATGCTGCTGGCCGTGGACGCTGAGCGCTGGTGGGAGAGTGCAAACGCCCTGGACTGGCGGGGCAGACGGTGCCATTCGGAGGCGTTGTCTACGGGTCGTCAATACTGGTGCTGGAGGTGACAACCAGAATGCTGTGGGCATTGGCGCAACGCTATACAGACATGGAAAAAGCTCGAAAAGAGGGGCGGGAGGAGGGCCGCGAGGAAGGACTTGAGGAGGGCCGTGAGGAAGGCCGGGAGGAGGGCCGCCAGGAGGGCCGTGAGGAAGGCCGGGAGGAGGGCCGCCAGGAGGGCCGTGAGGAAGGCCGGGAGGAGGGCCGCCAGGAGGGCCGTGAGGAAGGCCGGGAGGAGGGCCGAGATAAGGTGTTGCTGGCCCTGAAGGAACGTGGAATCGAACTGCCCTCTGATTTCCTCGAGGAATTGAACGGATCCGCCCAAAAGTAAGAGGGCTATCCTCCATCGCCGAGTAAACCATTCTCCGTAGAGTGTCCTTGATCTGTACCTTGCATAGTACCGAAATCTGTCCTATAGGGGTGACTGAGACAATCCTGTGGGCGCTGGCACAACGCTGTACAGACATGGAAAAAGCTCGGAGAGAGGGCTATCTTGAGGGTCTGCAGGAAGCAAGGGAAGAGGCACGAGAAGAGGCACGGAAGGAAGGAGTGGAGCAGATATTGCTGGCCCTGAAGGAGCGCGGAGTCGAGCTGCCTCCTGATCTTCTTGAGGAACTGAACCGTAGCCGCTCAAAATAGGGCGGCATCCCCAAAGGCCATTACCCGGTGTTGTGCGCCCGCGCTGATGTTCATCATTCATCCAGGTAGTCCAGGAATTGCTGGTAGGTGGAGAACTGGGCCACCGTCTTGAGGAAGTCCTCCAGCGACTCGCTCCGTGCCCGCAACTCCCGCATCTGCCCCTCAATGGGACTGATGGACGCCGCGCTGGTGGCATAAGAACCGTAGAACGCAAAGTACGCCTGGTTGATCTTGCGGATGCGGTACCCGCGGTCCAGCAACTCCAGGCGCCTCTCCTCCATGTAGTTCTCCGCCTCCTCGATTCTCCCCTCGCCCAGCAGCTCCTCCGTCCTCTGCCGGGTCTCGCGCATCTCGGCGGTGAAATCAAAGGCGTTCGGGTCCCGTTCCGACGGGGGTGCAGGCGGCTTGCGTTCGTAGGCGATGCCTGTCATGGCCTCATAGGCCCGGTCACCGATTTCCCAGCCCCCGAGGGTGGCAGCGGTTTCGTTGAGCGTAGTCATCTCGGGGCTGTCCCAGAAGTGTTGTCCCAACGGCTGGAAGAAGAACCAGTTGTGCAGCCACTCGTGGGCCACTGTAGTGAGGGCGAAGTGCAGGCTGCCGCCTGCCGACACGACGCTGGGAAAAGTTCCCACCCCGCCCGTGTTCACCACGATGGCGGACAGGTTGCGCTCCCCCAGGGTGATGGCCTCCAGCGTCTCGCGTTCGTCGGGTCGAACGCCGTGGCGGAGCAGGATGTTGTCCTGGCGGAAAATGCGGTCGCGGGGCGAGGTGACCAGCAGCGCCGGGGAATGGCCAAGCACCGTGTCCACCGGCGGCAGTATTGCGCCGATGCGGGAGGAAAAGCCCTCCTCCACCAGTACCGCGCTGATTTCCCGTTCGACGGTCTGCTCGACTGCCGGACGGATGCTGTCCTGCCGGTCATGTATTTCCTCAAGGCGACGCTGGACTTCGTCGGCCTCCGGTGACGAGTCGGCCAGGATCAGCAGCTCAGCCTCCAGTTGCCTCTCCTCCTGGCCCAGGCGAAAGAACTCCTCGGCCAGGGATATTCGTTTCGGTCTCGACAGAGGGGAATTCCAAGGCAGAAGGGCCGCAAGCTCGTGGTACCACTTGTCGAAAACGTTGCCGACTTCCCAGGCCAGCAGGTTGAACCGGTAGGCCGCTATGGCTTCCTCGGATTCAGTCGGCCGGTAGTCTTTGCCCGACCACAGCAGCAGCGCGACAAGGGCGCAAGCTGCGAGCCCGCGCAGAAAGCCCAGGAAAGCGGCCCTCAAGTTGTGAGGCGAAAGCGCGGTGGCGACGGCGCTGGCAGTGGCCGATTTCATAACACTTGCCCTGGGCAGATGTGCCCGGACACCCAGAAACTCGCGGGAAAAACCGGCCAGACGGCTGCGTCAGGCCAGTACCCTGTACCGGTAGCTGGACTCCAGCAGATCACCCTCGTCGAATCGACTGAAGCGGAGCCGGGAGATGTCTATGGTCGTCGACTCGCCTTGTGCGATTAACTCGGCCATGGACAGTCCGATCATTGGAGACAGCTTGAAACCGTGTCCGCTGAAACCGACGGCGCAATACAGGCCATCCACCCCTGGCGCCCTGTCCAGGATGGGGTGCCAGTCAGGAGTGGTAGTAAATAGGCCCGCCCATGCGCCCCGGAAATAGGCATTGGACATCGCGGGAATGCGGTTCTCCAGTTTTTCCTTGGCCAGCGCCATATCGTCCAGGCCCGCCAGCTGCATGTAAGTCTCGACGTCCGCCTCCTCGTCATCGCCGAAACCCATAAGCGTCATTCGCTGGCCATCTGGCCGGAACGACAGCGACTGGGATATATCGCCCACGGCCGGGTGCAAAGGCAGTTGGTCGACGGGCCGGGCCAGGGACGCCACCTGGTGGCGCACCGTGACGAGGGGTACGTCGACGCCAACCCGGGCCAGCTCCGCCTTGGACCAGGGACCCGCCGCCATGACGACAGCCGGGGTCTCGATGCGCCCTTGCGTGGTGTTGACGGCACGGACCACCCCGCCGTCGACCTCTAGGCCAGTGCACTGGACAGAAAGGTTGATTTCCGCTCCCAGGTTGCGGGCGCCGTTCGCATAGGAGGAGGTCACGAGGTAGGGGTCTGCGTAACCGGACTGGGGTTCCCACCCCATTGCCTCGTCCTCGGTCACGGAGACCATGGGGGCTATGTCGGCAAGGTCAGCGGCGGTGACGACCATGGTGTCGATGCCCAGACCCACCTGCATGGCACAGTTGCGTTCCAGGCCGGGCCGGTCCTCCTCCTTGACCACCACCAGATAACCGGTCTCCGTGAACCCAGAAGGCCCACCGACCACATCCTCGAAATTGGTGAACACCTTGAGGCTTTCCCACGCCATGGTGGCAGTAACCTCGTTGGAGTAGTGCATTCGGCAGATGGACTGGCTGCGGCCCGTGGAGCCGCTGTTTAGAATGTCTTTTTCCAGCAGGACGGTGTTTGTGATTCCCTGCCTGGCCAGATTGAACAGGATGCTGCACCCCATCACTCCGCCGCCTATAACCACCACGTCTGCCGTGGACCTCATGGTTCGCCTCCCAGTAGTTCGTTCTTTAGCTCTTGCGAGGACTCAAAACAAAAAATCTGCGATCCCTGTGCGTTCTGTGGTGAATTATAACGGGGATGGTCTAACCACAGAGGGCACGGAGAGCACAGATCTGCAATTCGTCTAAACCAATGGCCCTGAGCTTGTCAGAGCGCCCTACGTTCGTGGTTCGACAAGCCCGCAACGCCTATCCTGAGCTTGCCGAAGGGAACGTAGGTATTTACGCGATGGAGCCGGTGAGGGGATTCGAACCCTTGACCTGCGGTTTACGAAACCGCTGCTCTGCCACTGAGCTACACCGGCCTTAGCTACGGATTTCCTCTATTTTCGCATCCGTCAGACCCATTTGCAAACATTCTGCAAACGTCACGCTGCCAGCCTCTGCTCGATGACCCTGCCAGCTTCTACGTCCGGCGCGGGTACCACGTGGCCGTAAGTTTCAACCGTAGTCTGAGTGCTGGCATGTCCCAACCGGGCAG
Source organism: Dehalococcoidia bacterium (assembly GCA_965203005.1). Classification (GTDB taxonomy): domain Bacteria; phylum Chloroflexota; class Dehalococcoidia; order Lucifugimonadales; family UBA3495; genus VXOI01. The sequence continues at coordinate 3,929,628 of CBDBBS010000002.1, read as the reverse complement.
AGACGAGGTGGACCGGCACCCCGAGGTCAGCAGAGCCGTCGGAATGGCAAAAACGAAATTACCATTCCCTGAAGTACTACAATTTCGTTCCCGCTGGGCTTTCGGAGCATCGACGGATTCTTGTGGCAGATCAAGTGCCCGTCCGTGACCGTTCTTCGGTACTTTCAACTCTGTTCCGCCATATGGAAGCTTGACCAGTGCCCTTCGAACCGATAGCGTTTTTGTTGACAGGTCAACATCTCCCCACTGTAAACCCAGCAGCTCGGAGCGCCTTAAGCCGGTCTGAATGGCAAGCAAAAACAAAGTTTGCTGCAATGGATCCACAATTTGGTCAACGAAGGCCTTGGCTTGAGTCCAGTCCAAGGTCTTGGCTTCGTACTTGGTGGCCCTCGGAGGTTCGACAGCAGCTGCAACATTACGGCCCACGATTCCGAGCTTTACAGCATCGTTGAGAGCTTTGGAGAGTACCCTGTGAGCTTGTACGACCGTGCGAGGCGAAAGCGGCGTCCCATCAGTCCCGCCGCCTCGGATGAGTTTCGACTCCATATCTTGCACGTGGCGAGGGGTCAGCTTTTCGAGGGAGATACTACCCAGGTTGGGAATGAGATACCGGTCAAGGTTACCTCTGTATCCATCGAATGTGCGCTGTGAGACGTGGGACTCCGCGTAGTCCTTTAGCCACCGCTCAAGGTATTCTCCTACCGTTAATCCAGAACGCTCAACGAAATTGCCGGTGTCCATTTCGCGGAGCAACTCGGTGAGGCGGCGCTGGGCTTGGGCCTTCGTTTCCTTGACCGCCTCAGAGTGATACCGCTTTCTTCCGCTCCTTGGGTCCACGCCCATATAAACTTGGGTACACAGCCGTCGGTCAGTATATGTCGCAACAGAAGCTCGCCTGTAAGGAGGTCATATGCGTCATGTGCCGCGTCAGTTATACGGAACGGACACCTACTCGTACCAGTCCAGATTCATGGTGGAGACATTGATCAAAGAGGTGGCCGAAGTTGAGCCTGATACCGCTCCGATAGTGCTGGAGCGGGTGCGCGATGAGTTCATCACCCGGTTGTACGGTCCAGGCACGGCCCAAGATCAGCCTCGGGCCTTACTCCGCCTTTCAATTCATGAGTTAGAGGCCCTGATGAAAGTCGCCCTGGATGTGTGTTCTGATCATCCTGATGACCCCGACGCCGCCCAAAATGCTGTCATAGAGAGGTTACAGCGTAAGTGGCCAGGGCCGACCATCTTCGGGCTCGTGGATGGTAGCCCCTTGGAAGCCTTGGCAAGGACATCATTATGCGGGGACGTACGGTGCTCACCGATCCTGAGGCGTGTGTGAGGGCTGCAATGGCACTCACCATTTATGACGAAACGGGATATGTGGTCGATCCTGATGAACATGACGATTTCATTGATGACGATTTCAAATTCATCACGGTAGTCCGCTAATCCCGCGGACTGGGCGATTAACGACAATTGGTGGGCTTGTTGAAAAAGTCGGCAAATCGGGAGGTCTGGGCGACTTTTGGGCTAAAATGAACGTGCAGTCAGCCGCTGGCAAGGAGTAGTAATGCTCGAGCCACTGGACCGTTGCCGCAGGGACTCAACACTGTTCCAGTTCACCACCAAGCAGCTGCGCGACTTCATCGATCCCAACCACCTGCTGATTCGGATCGACGAGCAACTGGACTTCGCCAAGCTGGTGGCGCCCTTGGAGGAGCGGTACTGCTCCGACTTCGGCCGCCCCGCTATCCATCCCGAGGTTATGGTCAGGGCGCTCCTCATCTGCTCCATCTACAACATCGCCTCCTTCCGAGGACTGTGTTCGGCCATCTCGGAGAATCTGGCCTTCAGATGGTTTTGTTTTCTGACCATCGACGATCCGGTGTTTGACCACTCGGCGATCAGCTACTTCATCGAGCGGGTAGGCCGTGAGGGATTCGCCGCCATCTTCCGGGGCCTGAACGAAGAGTTGCTCAGCCTCGGGTTGTTGTCGCCCAGGATGTATGCTGACGCCAGTCTGGTCAAGGCCAACGCCAGCAGTTTCGGCTTGGTATCCAGTGGGATGACCGTCGCGCATTTCCAAGAACTGGCTGTCGAGGAAAACGGCCTTTTCGTACTCACAGAGACCGGAGTTGGCGAATCCGAGGTGGATAGCGAGCAGGAGGCCCGGTACTGCCAAGACCCAAAAGGCAAGCTGCCGCTAAACCCGGTTGACACCGGCGCACGTTGGCGCACTGGCTCGTCCAAGCGCCCTGCGGAACTGTGCTATCAGGACAACGTGATCGTAGATCTGGGCGGGTTCATCGTGGCTCGGGCGTGACCCACGCGTCTCAGGGCGAGTGGAAGGCAGTGCCGGGCCTGCTGGAGCAACTGCCCATTCAGCCGGTGTCCCTGACCATGGACACCGGATACAGCACCGGGGAATTACGCCAGATTCTGGAGGATAGAGGCATAAAAGCCTATATTCCACTGCGGCCCGTTCAGGAGGACACTCTTGTAGGACCAGGCGGGTTCGTCTACCACGGCGACCGGCTGGTCTGCCCAAAAGGCAAGACGCTGTACCAGAGCGGGTTCGACAAAAAGGAACAACGCTACATGTACACGGCGCGGCGTGAGGACTGCCAAGCGTGTCCCATCAAAAACGAATGTCTTCCGCCCCGGCAGAAACGCAGATTCGTGTCGCTGACCCGGTACTACCCTATGACGCTGTTAGCCAGGGGAAGGAACCAGACCAGTGAGTATCGCCGGGAGAGGGTCAGGCGTCAGACCATCGCTGAAGGGGCTTTCGCTTCTCTGGACCGGCTGGGGTGGGCCAGAACCCGGCTGAGGGGATTGTGGAAGGTCGATTGCGAAGGATACATGGCCTCCTTCGCGCACAATGTCCTCAAGATGGTGCGCAAGGTGGGTGCCGGCATAGGTCCCCCGGTCCAGCATCGCCAGCCGACGCTATCAATAGCAGCGAAGAACGCCCGACAGGCCGTGCGGTGGTGAATTCAATGGCCTTTCCACGGTGTCTTGCTGGCCGGACTGCTTGATAATTTACCTCAAGCCCGTCCTGAGATAGCTTCGCCGTCATTCCGTCGACTTTTTTCAACAAGCCCTGGATCTGCCGCTGGCGCTGACTAATTTTGCGGGCTCACCTCTTGCTCCTGACCATTCTGCCGGAGTGCAATAGAGGGCGGAGTTGCCTATCGGCATGGGAGATCAAGGGGTACATGGCTGACTTCCCGGAGCGGAAGGCTCTCATCCGCAACCTCGTTCCGGGCATTGAGATCGTGGAGGACGAGGCGGTTCTGGCGTAGACTGTCCCCATGCCCCCGGACGGTATGACGTCCGAATTAGTGCCCGGCGCAAATGGGGCTTGGCCCTGGAGCTATTAGATGGCCCGTGACTGGCAGCAGACTTGCTGGCAATCTGACCCGGTATTGAGGAGCAACTAATGGAAGACCTGTTGATTCGCGGTGGACAGGTGATCGACGGGAACGGGACACCGGCGCGGTGGGCGGATGTCGCCATCAGAGATGGACGCATCACTGCCGTGGGGGACTGCGAAGACCTGGAGGCGCACCGGGAGATCGATGCTTCGGGACAGATCGTCGCTCCGGGCTTCATCGACATCCACACCCACTCAGACTTCACCCTTCCCCTGAACCCGCTGGCCGAAAGCAAAATCCGCCAGGGAGTCACCACGGAGGTGGTGGGCAACTGCGGCTACTCCACCGCCCCAGTGTTGCCCGGCAAGGCCCAGGCCCTCCAGGACTACCTGCGCGCCGGTGCTCCCTGGCTCGATTTCGAGCCGCGCACCTTTGCCCAGTACTTGGACAGCTTCCCCGCCACCTCGGTGAACACGGTGATGCAGGTGGGCCACGCCACCCTGCGTCTGATGGCCATGGGCCTGGAGGCGCGGGACCCCACCGCCAGCGAGCTGTCGCACATGCAGCAACTCCTGTCCGATGGCCTGGAGGCGGGCGCCCTGGGCATGTCCACCGGGCTGTTCACCGCGCCGGGCAACTATGCCAAGAGCGAAGAGCTGCTGGCCTTGGCAAGCGTCCTGCGCCACCACGGCGCCACCTACGCCTCGCACATACGCGACGAGGCCAACCACGTGTTCGATGCCGTACGTGAGGCAATCGGCATCGGCGAGAGCGCCGGAGTCCGGGTGCAGATCGCCCACCTGAAGCTATCGGGCACAGACAACTGGGGCGACGTGCCGTCGCTGCTGTCGATGATCAGCGAGGCGAGGGAACGGGGCATCGACCTGTTCTGCGATCAATATCCCTACACGGCAGGCACTAACCCCCTGCGCAACCTGCTCCCCGTCTGGGTGCAGGACGGAGGGGTGGAGGCCATGCTCCACCGGCTGCGCGACGGCGAGGCAAGGGAGCGCATACGGGGTGACATCCTGCAGGACGGGCTCAACAATTTCGGGCGGGTGGAATCATGGCACGCCGTTCGAATCGCCATCAGCCCGGAGACGCCCGAGCTGGCCGGCCGGACGGTGGGCCAGGTGGCCGAGGACAGGGGCATCGACCAGCTGGACGCCGCCTGCGACATACTCCTGGCCGACAGTGGGCATACCCGCATCGTGGTTACGTCGATGGCGGAGGAGGACGTGCAGGAAATCCTGCGCTCGCCCATGGTCCTGGTGGGCTCCGACGGAAACTCGCTGGCGCCCTACGGCATCACCGGCCAGGGGAAGCCGCACCCCCGCTTCTACGGCACCTTCGTCCGGGTTCTCGGACACTACGTCCGCGACCTGGGTCTGCTGCCCCTGCACACCGCCGTCCACAAGATGACCGGCGGGTCGGCGGCGGCTCTGCGGCTGGCGGACCGGGGCACCCTGGAGGAGGGTAACTGGGCCGACGTGACAGTCTTCGACCCGAACACCGTGGCGGAGGTAGCCACCTACGACGACCCCCACCAATACGCTACGGGCATTTCGACTGTGGTGGTGAACGGCGAGGTGGTCATCGACGAGGCAGAGCACACCGGAGCCCTCCCCGGGAGGGTGCTGCGAAGGGGAGCCAACGGCGTTTGCTAGCCTCATGGCGGCCTTCTGGACTGATTTCACAACCCAAACAAGACAAGACCGATGAGCGAAAAACGCGAACAGACGATCAAGCGAGCATTTGAAGCCGCCAGGGAGCAATGCCAGGGTGACGACGATGCGTACCTTTCAAGGCTTCTAAGAACGCTGGACGGGACACTGGGTGACGCACTGACATTCTGCTGGGGAGCGATTAGGCAGGTGGAGCGGTACGCGGATGTGGGGACCCTTTCGACCCCGCGAGATTTTGGGCTGCATTACGTTGACGAGCACTTGCTGTTCACCGCCGCCCACGATGCGTTGTCTCACCTCGACTTGGTGGAGCTCCTATTGGAAGAAATCAAGAGCTTCCACCAGCAAGACTTGAAGTCACATCTCGATGCATTGTCAAATGCTTGCCCGACAGGCTTTCGAGACCGGCTACGAGAGACACGGAACCTTCTCGCTGCACACCGCGACGAACGGGTCCTGCATCGAAGGTTGACGGGTGAGCACACGGCACGCGCTATCAATGCGTACTTGAGACTCGGCATCGAAGTGCCTGAGAGCTCTATGGACTCGGAGATCATTGCGTACTCACGACCCTCAGGGGCATCGGATCAGGAGGCCGCCGAGGGAGCCTCCCGTGTGGGCGAGATTGGCGGCGGAATCGCCCACTTGGGAGAGATCGCGCAGCATATGCGGCAACTGGACAAGGCCCTCAGTTCACTCCGCCAGGACCTCTTTCCAACCAAAGCAGTCCCACCAATGCAGACGGCATAGCCCAACCCGACGTGTTTACCTTCCCAGTCGAACCGACGCACCGCGAGGATCGCAACCGCTGTTGTGAACATCCGGCCACTCTGAGGAGTGGTGAGTTGGACTTGTACCAAGAAACCGAGGAGGGGTTAGCCGGTTCCTCTGCACCCAGCGATGGCACCCAGCGATGTCCAATGCGTCAACCTTGGCCAATGCCTTGAGGATCACGATCCCGCCACGCCATCATTCACAACTAGCAACTCCGCCAGTTCGCGCACGTCGTCCATCTCGTCCAGGGCATCAATGGCCGCAATGATCTGGTCCTGCCGGTCTCCGGATATGACAGGCGCGGTCAATTCCTCGAACTTGTCCTTCATCTCCCGCCAGGTGAGCGCGTTCTGATAGTCGCCCTTGGGATAGCCCGTGTAGCTGCGCAGCACACGCCCGTCGGTGGTGGCGACCTCGGCCCACGCCGGCCACTGACTCGGGTACAGGGCGTCCAGTGCCGGGTCGGTCACGCAGTGTACGCGGGACATCATGCTTTGTACCTCGGGACGCTGGGCCACCGCGACCGTGTGTTCGCCCAGGGATGCCCGCCCGTACAACAGGGCCACAGCGCCGCCGAAGGGCATGCTGAACTGCATGTCCACCACCGACCGCGGGTTGCGCTTATCCTCCTCGGGAGCGGCGATGGTGTTGAACCCCGCGCTCAGGACGCCAATGGTCACACTCTCTACGTCATCGGGTTGCAGGCCATGCTTTTGCCGCAGATCGAGCAGGCAATCAATCGGTCCCTGGCTGTACCGGCAGCAGGAATGGGGCTTGATCCCCATCCGGGTGATCTGGAATTCGTCTCCCAAACCCCGAAGCACCAGCTCCGGCTCCGGATCGCCGGAGTAGCCCTGGAGAAACCCGAAACGACCCTCGATCACAGTGGCCGGCGCGAGAAAGCCAGCTCGTGCGAGCAAGGCCGCCCATATCCCACCATTCGCGGCCCAGCCCGGATGCAGCCGCTTGGTCCATGTCCCGTCCGTCAGGAATTCCAGGCTTCCGGCTGCCTGGCTGCCCGACACCCCCAGCGCGGCGGTGGTTGACTCGGCGCTCAGGTTCAGGCACCGGGAGGCGACCGCCGACGCGCCGAAGGCTCCGCAGGTGGCAGTCGGGTGGAATCCCCTCTTGTAGTGCTCGGCCGGCTTCAGGGCCATTCCGAGGCGCATCATGACCTCATATCCGGCCACAACCGAGGCGATGAAATTCCTGCCATCCAACCGGGTCACATCTGCCATGGCGAGGGCTGTCGGAAAAGCTATAACACCACCGTGAATTGAAGAGTCATTGTGGATGTCGTCAAGCTCCAGGCTGTGGAAGGTCGTTCCGTTGGCCATGGCCGCATACTCCGGCAGAGCCCTCTTCTGAGTGCCGATGATTACGGAGGGGCCGGGCCGGTTGACACTCTCGATGGCCTGTACCACCGTGCGCGCTGACTCTGTAGTGGACCCGTTCAGGGCGACCCCCGCAAAGTCCAGGCACAGATATTTGGCCCAGTCCACCACCTCGGGCGAGAGATCCTCAAAGGTCAGGCCTGAGCAGAATTTCCCGAGGGTTGCGGCCAGGGTTTCACTAATTCCATTGTCCATAGGTGCTTACTCCATCCTGATAGAGGAAGAACGTTAAGGGAATGGGCCCCTACTGTGTGTGCGTCCTTGGCAGTCTCCCTGTATTTTGACCGTCTCGAAAGATGTGCCGAAAAAGGGTTCTGGATTAAGCAAAGAATATTACTTCAGTCTGGAATCATCAAGAATGCTGTGCGCTGCCGCGACGTTGCTCGGTGAGCGCCAAGACAGGCAGACGCCAATGTCTCGATTACCTGGGCTGGGTCTCGGATACATATACTGGTTGACCCGCCTTTACAGTATTTCCCAATCGGACTCATACTTTCATTGAGCATCTTCCCAAAACAATCGAGAAAGGCAATGCCGAAATTCGTCTGAAATTCTGAAACCTGAACGCAGAATTCCGATCGGCCGCCAATTTGTAGCCCTTGTGCCACTCATGATGAACTCTTCCAAAATCGACTGAAACCGCATCTGCCAACTAGAGTGTGTCAAGGGCGCCGAGATATTGGGCTGTTGCGGCGGAGTAATGGTGGCCTATCTGTGTTACGCACGGGATTCTAGTGAGGACTGCTATTATCTTCCTACACTGACCCGTCCACCTGCTGAATGGTCCAGCGGCTGACATCCAGGCGCTTGGCCAGTTCTCGTTGGCTCACTCCCCTCGACCGCTCCTCCCTGACGTACTCCCATTGCTGCTCGCTCAGGACCGGCCGTGGCCGGGGAAACGGCCCGCGGTCCGTGCCTTGGCCTGGCCCGCGACGGAGCGCTCCCTGATGGAGTTCCGCCACTACTCGCTGAAGGCGAGCACCATCTGGAGCTGGAGCTTGCCGGTGGCGGTGGCGAAGTCCTCCGACAGGGAGCGGAACTCCACCCCCGCGTGGTGCAGACCCTCGATCACCTGCAGCCCGTAGGTCAGCCCCCTAGAGAGCCGGTCGATGTGGGTGACCACCAGGGTGTCGACTCCGGTAGGGGGCAGAATCGTACGCTGAGACCGCCATCGGCGCTTTGGCCAGCGGTATTCGCCGGTGCGCAGGATGTGGGCCTATCAAACGGATGGGACGTGGGACCAGAGAATCGGCTTCGACTCTCAGCCCGGCGTGTCTCCGTTGTCTGATCGCTTCGCCGAGATGGGCGGTACTCCAGTGGATGACGATGGAGGTGAGCAGGTTGAACCCGGCCATGAGGTAGTGCTGGCCCTCGCTTGAGCCGAAACTCAACCGGCGTCCTTCGCTTTAGCGTACGATCCTGCCACCTACCGGAATCGACCCCAATTGGGACGTGAGGGAACATTTGGCCAGCGAGAAAGCGGCGCGTGTTCCTTGTGGAATGGTTGTGGTGGAGAGAGAACTTCCAGCGAGGCTCCACTAGCGATTTAATCGTGGCGCCTTAGCCTTACGGGTGGCCTGCCAGGGCTTCCTGGTGAACCGCCGGCCGAGCCCTCGCTCGATCTCGCGCCATTTCCGCTCATCCTCCGACGTGATGAAGGTTACCGCTTCACCGGAGCGGCCCATACGGCCGGTTCGTCCGACCCGGTGGGTGAACAGATTGTAGGAGTCCGGCAGGTCGAAGTTGATGACCTGGCCAACACCATCGAAGTCGAGTCCTCTGGCGGCCACATTCGTCGCCAGCAGGATCGGCGTGGCCCCGGAGCGGAAGTCTGTCATCACCCGTTCCCGAGCGCTTTGGCTCAGGTTTCCCTGGAGAGCGCCCACCGGGTAGCCCAGGGAATCGAGTTGCCCGGCCAGCTGCTTGACGCCGCGCTTGGTTCTGCCAAAGACGATAACGGGGGCGTCTTCCCGACCGTCGAGGAGAGTCCGCAGAGCTTCCAGCTTGTCGCTCTTCTGGATGGTGTAGACCACATGCTCCACGGTGGGCGGCGCCTGCAGGCCCGCATCAACCTCAACGGTTACAGGATTCCGCAGGTGCTTGGAGGCGATCCCGGATACCCAATCGGGGATCGTTGCAGACAGCAGCGAAGTCTGCCGCTCCTTGGGCGTCTTGGCTATGATGGCCTCCACGTCCGGGGCAAACCCCCTGTCCAGCATTTCGTCCGCCTCGTCCAGCACCAGGAACCGCACCGCGCTCAGATCGAGGGTCCTTTGACGCAGGTGGTCCAGGGTCCGGCCCGGAGTGCCGACGACAACCTGGGCGCCGTTCTTCAACGCCGCAAATTCCGGCTCCAGTGCCCGCCCGCCGTAAAGTAGCGCGACGCGGATTTTCCGCAGTGAAACCAGGTCATTGATCACGCCGGCCACCTGCATGGCCAGTTCACGGGTGGGAACAAGCACAACGGCCTGCACCCGCCGCAGCGACGGGTCGCACTTTTCCGCCAAGGGTACTGCGAACGCCAGCGTCTTGCCGGAGCCGGTTCGCGCCTGGCCGATCAGGTCTCGCCCCGCCATGAGGTGAGGAATGGCCTTCTCCTGAATGGGGGTAAGGCTGGATATGTTCATACGGGAAATTGCAGTCTTGGTGGTGGCGTCCAGGGACATTTCGGAAAACGTGACACTGCCGACCGGGTCGCTGTCAACGGCCGGCTTGACTTCAGGACCCGGCTGGGCAGAACGCGGCCGGGGTCCCTGTGGTGACGGTAGGCTGCTGGCGCTGGCCGCCGGGGAATTCCCTTGGCGGCGGGCCTTGAAGCATGACCGGCAATATACCGGCTTTCCCTGGGTTGGCCGGAAGGGAAGAGTGGCGGACATATTGCAGTCGTCGCATACAGTCTGGTACCCGGTACGGCTGGCGGTACGCTTCGACGGAAGCACTCGGGCAGGCGAAGATCGATTGGTCATACGAGAACGGACTCCCAAAGTCAGAATGGGTTCACAGGTGGATCAGCGGGGAGGTGAACAAGAAGAGAGGGAAAAAGGGAAGGGGAGCGGTCCGTTCTTGCGTCAAACCTTGTCGAGCCAATCAAGTGTGTTTCCGTATTGTAGACGAGAATGACAGGCCCTGCCAAGCATGAATATATAAGACGACAATAGTCCTCGCATCCTGTTATCATGCAATTCGAGGTGATTGCAATTGACTGAGCACCAGAACAACGCCATTCGCAACCTGGCCATCATAGCCCATGTCGATCACGGCAAGACCACCTTGGTGGATGCCCTGTTGAAGCAGGGCGCGGTGTTCCGCGACCATCAACAGGTGGGTGAATTGATTATGGACACCAACCCGCTGGAGCGGGAGCGCGGCATTACGATCATGGCTAAGAACGCCTCTGTCTCCTACGGGGATGTCCGCATAAACATTATTGATACGCCCGGCCACGCTGATTTCGGCGGCGAGGTGGAGCGTGTCATGAACATGGCCGACGGATGCCTGCTGTTGGTGGATGCGGTCGACGGTCCCATGCCTCAGACCACCCACGTGCTGCGCCAGGCTCTCCGCCAGAGTGTCACACCGATGGTCGTCATCAACAAGATCGACCGCCCGGAGGCCCGAGTCGCCGAGGTGGTCGAGAGGGTGCAGGACCTGTTCCTGGAATTGGCCACCGAGGCGGAACAACTGGATTTCCCGGTGGTTTACGCGTCGGCCCGCCAGGGCTATGCCACTGCGGAGCCCAATTCGCCGGGAGAGGACATGAAGCCTCTCTTCGACGCGATCGTGGAGTCGGTGCCGCCGCCCACCGGTGACCCTGCCGCCCCGCTGCAAATGCTGGTGGCGGCTCTGGACTACGACAACTACCTGGGCCAGGTGTCCATAGGCCGCGTCTCCAATGGCACGCTCAGGTTGCGGGATGAAGTGGTCCTGCTGGGCCGGGACGGAGAGACCAGTATCCACAGCGTCGAGCGCATCTTCGTGTTCCGCGGCATGGAGCGAATTGAAGTGCATGAAGCCCGGGCCGGGGACATAGTGGCTCTCACCGGCCCGGAAGGCGTGTCCATCGGCGATACCATTGCTTCCCCCAAAAACCCGGAGGCCCTGCCGGTCATCGACATCAATGAACCCACGGTAAGGATGACCTTCGGCGTCAACACCTCCCCGTTCATGGGCCGCGAAGGCATCAATTGCACCTCGCGAAATCTTCACGAGCGGCTGACCAGGGAATTGCGCACCAACGTCAGCCTGCGGGTGGATACCACCGCAAGCCCCGATGTGTTCGTGGTCGCCGGGCGGGGTGAACTCCACCTGTCCATCCTGGTCGAGACGATGCGTCGCGAACAGTTCGAGTTCCAGGTGTCGCGCCCCGCTCCCGTAACCAGGGTGGTCGACGGCAGGGTCTGCGAGCCCTGCGAAATCCTGAGCATAAACGTCCAGGAAGAGCATGTGGGTGTACTCACCGGATATCTCTCGGCCCACATGGCCCAGCTCAGGGACATGCGGTACGGCGAGAAAGGTTACGTCGACTTGGAGTACAAGATACCCACCCGCGGGCTGATCGGCTTCAACTCCTTCTTTCTTCGGACCACCCGAGGCGACGGAGTGATGAGCAGCAGCTTCACTTCCTACGAGCCCATGGAGGGTGAGATTAAGGCCCGGCGAAGTGGCGTGCTTGTTGCGTCCGAAAACGGCGCGGCCGTTACCTACGGCCTGCTCAACGCCCAGGGCAGGGGCGATACCTTCATCGACCCGGGCACTGAGGTCTATGAGGGTATGATTGTTGGCTCCCACCACCGGGAGGGCGACATCGAAATCAACGTCTGCAAGGAAAAGAAGCTGACCAACATGCGTTCATCCACGGCCGACGTGGCCAAGCGTCTGAACGCCACCGTCAGGATGAGCCTCGATGAGTGCTTGGCGTTCATCTCCGACGATGAGCTCCTTGAGGTCACACCCCTCAATCTTCGCCTTCGCAAGGCCGAGCTCTCCGCACTGGACCGCAAACGGCAGCGCCGGGACGGAGCCTCCGCCCAGTAATAGCACTGCAGTCGCTGAGGGGACTGCCACCGGTTCAGGGGAGAATGCGACCTGGCGATAGCAGACTTCAACGCGGCCCTGGGACTTGAACCGGATCACGCCTGGTCCCACCGCGGCCTGAGAGCCTGTTACAGGATTTCGACCGGGCCATAGCGGACTATGGCGAGGCGGTGAGGCTGGAACCCGAGGATTTCTATGCCCACCGGTTCCGCGGAGATGCCCTCCTCGCTATGGGGTCGTATGACTTGGGCCGTGGCGGACTGCGAGGCCGCCCATTTCTGCATGGGCAGCGCCCGGCTCCTGAGCGGAGATTTCGAACAAGCCATCGGGGACTTCGACTCGGCGATCGAATGTAATTCCGGCAGTGGCCGCGCGTACCACGCACGGGCTCTGGCCAAGGAGCTGATGGGAGATTCGGAGGGTTCGGATCTGGACTATGGCCGGGCGCGGGACCTAGGCTACGACGAATCGTCGTGATTTCGCTGTACGTCAAAGGGACATTGAGCATCTCCCCAGAGCGTCCGTTGCGCGCACTTGAAAGCCTTGTGGCCTTGAATTTCTCAAGGCTGCTTCGGGCAAAGCAGCGACCAATTTGGGGAAGAATCACCGTAATACCAGCAGTACTCGGCCTGCCGCTGGGTGCCTCGCCTGAGGCCCTGGGGAGGCCTGTCGGCACAGGTTTGACGGCGTCTCCTCGCATATGCCCAGCGTCAAGCCTTCGTGCCGATCTGAGGCCAATTGGTTCTATGGTTCTCGTTGGCTTACCGAGAGGATGCGGACAAAAGAGTAGACCGACTGCACACTGTGGCTTACGCCACCTGCAATTTGGGCAGTGCCCTCCTTGCGACCATCCCTGCCGCAAGGGGCCGAATATGAGCATAGCCAGAATCTTACAGACCGTAGTGTTATGCCGCTATGCCAGAACCGGGGGCCGGCAAAAAATGAATGGAAGACTGTCCGGATACGCCCGCGTGTCGGTGGCCAGCGATGCCGACGCCAACAACTTGGAGAACCAGCGCCGCCTTCTGGCTGACTGCGAGCAGGTGTTTGAGGGCGTGGGGAGCGGTGTCTCTTGGAACCGCCCCGGGCTGAATCGTTTCAAGGCCGCCCTTCTGCCGGGTGACTGTGTGAAGGTAGCAGCGTTGGACCGGCTGGGCCGGTCGCTGAGAGAGGTGCTAGAAATGCTGGGCTGGCTGCGGGAGAGGGGCGTCGAAACCATCAGCATCCGGGAGTCCATTGATCAGGACAGCGCCATGGGTCGGGTATGCTTCACTTGGCCATCGTCTTCGTGGAGATGGAGCGCGACCTAGCCCGTGAACGGACGTTGGCGGGTCTGGAGCAGGTAAGGACTACCGGCAAGCACCTTGGGCGTCGGAAGGGCGTCAGCCGTCAGCGGGCCGAGTAGATACAGAACATGCGCCAGCGTGACGGCCTCTCATGTGGGCGGATCGCCACGATAACCGGGTTACCCTCCAGCAGCATCCGCCGGATCTGCACCTGGAATCTCGAAGAGATAGCACCGACGGCTTTCGGAGAGGGATAACCCAGTCGCCTGGGCCTGGGATGCTCCGCGGTTAATACTTCGGGAGGTTCTATAAGGGTAACAGCCTGCCGGCCTCCCGGAGCCGTCGGCGGCGTTGTTGAGCGTCGGGTAGCAGGCCGGCTAACATGGCCCAATACTCGGTGGAGTGGCTACCCACCTTCAGGTGGGTCAGTTCGTGAACCACGACGTACTCCGCGAGCTCCTGGGGTAGCATTACGACTCGCCAGTTGAAGCGAAGGGCGCCGTCGGGGGCGCAACTGCCCCAGCGTTGGCGCTGGTCGCGGATCAGAACTTCTGGCGATTCGGGCCAACCCATTCGCTTCCGCCAGAGTTCGACCATCCTGGGAAGGCGGCAGGAGGCCCGTAGCCGGTACCACTGGATGAATGCTCTTCGAATTCCTCCGTAGCGGCTGGTTTCGTCCAACCCGGTAGGTACGGAGATGCGGAAGCTCCAGTGGTCGAAGCGTACATCAGGCGACTTCACATCGGCTGGCTCTACGACCAGGCGGACGTTGCGGCCAAGGTAGGGCAGTGTTTCTCCGCTGACGAAGCGTTTCGGAGAAACCCAGAGGTCCGGCTCCGGTGCCTGACGGAGTATCCAGGGAGCCCTCTTGGTTACGATGGCCTCCAGTCTTGCAACCGGGGCATCCACCGGCGCGGCGACCAGGACGCGGCCGCCGTCCATCGTAATTTGCACGGTCTTCTTGCGGCGCTGACTGCGAAGGACCTCGTACTCGATGGTGGCGTCTCCGAACTGGACCCGGCCGTGTTCAACCACGCTAGACCCGGCTCTTGGCGACCTGAACGATCAGGTTTGCGAGCTCGTCCATCCTGGCCTCGTCGTACAGTCCTGTCACCCGCAGGCTGCCTTTCACGTCCCGGCGCATCTGACGCTGAACGTCGTCGTTGGTCTGCCACTCGATCACGGCGTGCCCATTCAGCACTTCCTCGACCTTAAGCGCGACATCCCGCATACCGGCGTCCACGTCTATGACGTAGGAACCCTCGTCCTGCCGGGCCTGTCTCTCCTCCTCGCCAACGCCGGAGGGTTCCTGCAGGATTTCGTATATGGCCAGGGACACCGGCGACAGGCCGTGGCGGGCGGCGACGGTGGCCTCGCCATGGACTTCCTTCTGGAGTACCGCCATCTGCCGGTAGGCCTCGGCGGCGTCGATCAATTGGCTCCGCATCTGCTCGATGATGCGGGCGAGGCGCTGAGAGAGGCGTTCGTAGAAGACCGGGTTCTGCTCGAGGCGCTCGTGGATCTGGGCGCGGATGGCGTGCTCCATCACCGATGCGCGGGCCTCGGCGTGGGGCAGGTGCGCTACCTTCTGCTCGAAGTCCTGATCCAGGACGGATACCGGCTGCATCATCCCGCGCACGTCGGCACTGATGCGCTGGTCGATGAGCTGCTTGACCTTGGCGCCGATATCAGTCCAGTTGACGCCGGCGTTCTCGCGGAGGAAGTGGGCCCGGACATAGGAGCGAATCATGGTGAGCCGGGCCAGCCGGTCGACGTAGGGCAGGCCTCGCGGGTCGGGGAGTAGCCGGTCCATCAGGCGAGAGAACTGGCGGTAGTCGGCGTTGAACCGCTCGAATAGGTCGCCCTTGTAGTTGCCTTCGGTGCTGGCGTCCGGCGCGAACATCAAGACGCAAGCCCAGGTGTCGCTCAGGTCACGGCCCTTGAAATGCGATTCGGCTCGGACGGCTGCGGCCTCAATTACCGTGGCCGGGTCCTCCTCCAGCGCCTGCATGGTGTCCTGCACGTCGGCCCACTCGAAGCTGGCCAGCGCCTGCTCCAGGTCATGAGAGATGCCGCAGTAGTCGACGACGAGGCCGTGACCTTTCTCGGTCGGGGTTCCTTCCTTCTCGTGGGAGAAACGGCGGTTGACCCGGGCGATGGCCTGGAGCAGTCCGTGCTCACGCAGCGGGCGGTCCAGGTAGAGCACCTGCTCTACCGGCGCGTCGAACCCCGTGAGCAGCATGTCCACAACCACCAGCACCTCCGGATCGCCTTTGGGATCGACGAAGGAGTTGGTGATCTGCTCCTGGTCCAGTTCCCTGGCGATCTGGTACTCGGGGCCGTCGTTGTGACCGGTGGTGATGATGGGGTAGGCGCTGACGCCGAAGCTCTTTAGCTGCTCGGTGTAGCGCAGGGCGGTGGCCCGGCTGGGCGCGACCACCTGGGCCTTGAAGCCGTTGGGGCGCACGCTGGTTTTGAAGTGTTCTGCGATATCCAACGCTATCATCTGGATGCGCTGCTCTGCACCGGCCACCGTCTCGCGGTTGGCGTACCGGCGGCGAATTTCCTCGCGCACACTGTCCGATTCGTCGCCGAACATGGCGTCGAATAGCTTGTCCAGCGTGTTTGGCCCCTCGATGTGAAGCTCCGGCATCCGGGCCTCGTACCAGATGGGTACCGTGGCCCCATCCGCCACCGACTGCGGGATGGTGTAGGAGTCAATGAGCGGGCCGAACCGCCTCATGGTGCTGCGCCCGAAGCCCTTGTCGATGGGCGTGCCGGTGAAGCCGATCATCACCGCGTTGGGCAGCGCCCGCGACATCTGCGCTCCCAGGCTGCCGTACTGGGTGCGGTGGGCCTCGTCGACCATGATGAACACGTTGCCGGAGTCGTTGAGCACGTCCAGCTTGCCGCCGGGGGTGGTCAGCGCCTCCTCGAACTTCTGGATGGTGGTCATCACCGTGCGGCCCCCGCCCTGGCGCAGCACGGTCTGAAGGTCGAGGGGTTGGGCGCGGTTGGGTGTCTCGCGGCGGCGCCGGGCGCGGCGTTCCTCGGGCTCGGGACGCGAGCGGTCCATGCGCTCCGGCACGGGGAAGCCGCAGCGCCGGAAGGTATCGGAGATCTGCTTGTCCAACTGTGTGCGGTCGGTGACCACCACGATGTCGGCGTTGGCCAGGCGCGGCTCGCGGCGGATCTTGGTGGCCAGCCACAGCATGGTCAGCGACTTGCCCGACCCCTGGGTGTGCCAGACCACGCCGCCCCGCTCCTCGGGCTTGGTCTGCGACAGGATGCGGCGCATGGCCGACTTGACCGCCCGGTACTGCTGGTAGCGGGGCAGCTTCTTGACCACCCTGCCCTGTTCTGGCTCATAGACTACGAAGTCGCGCAGGATGTCCAGCAGCGTCGCCGGGGCCAGCATCCCAACGATGAGCTGGGCTTGACCATGCGGCTCCACGCCGAATCGCTCCCGGACTTCGTCATCGGAGTACGGAGCCACCGACTTCCACTCGAAGTAGGCGTTCTCCGGCGCGCCGGTGGCGGAGTAGGCCGCGCCGGCTCCGCAGTGGGCGACGCAGAGCAGGTTGTAGTGGAACAGATCCGGGGCGCCGGTACCGTGCCACTCCGGCCCCGCCTCCTGGTAGCGGCGCAGCTGCCGCACAGCCTGGGACTTCCACACGTCCAGCAGGGACGGCGACTTGGCCTCCATCACCACCAGCGGGATGCCGTTGACGAACAGCACAAGGTCGGGCTTGATCACCCGCTGGTCGTCCTCCACCTCAACCGCTTGTCCTGAGCTTGTCGAAGGGCCGCGCCGCACCCGGAACTGGGTGGTAACGACGAACTCGTTGAGTCCGCCCTCGGGGTGGTCGAAGTCGAAGAAGCGGACGTTGCGGGTGTCCTGACCGCGCGGGGTGCTGACGGTGAGGGGCAGGCCGAAGGTCAGGTACTCGTGGACAGCCTGGTTGCGGGCCATGCCCACGGCATTGACGTGCTCCAGCTCGAAGATGGCCCGCTCCGCCTGCTCTTTGGTCAGCCAGCCGTTGAGACGAATCAGGGCGGCCCGCAGCCGCTCCTTCAGCAGCACCTCGCGCTCGCCGCTGCGCTCCGCCGCCAGCGCCTCCCGCGGCGCGAACGTCCACCCCAGCCGCTCCAGCAGGACGCGCGCCGGTTCCTCGGACTGGTGGTACTCGTTGAGCGCGGAGGGTGTGGTCATTGCGTCGGCGCCCTTATCAGTTCGAGATTGGGGATGCCGTCGAAATCCCTGTCGTGGGACGCCAGTGGGCAGCCCAAGTACAGCGCCGTCGCCGCAACCCAGGCATCGGTGATCTCTAACCTCCGCCCCGCAGCTTGCCGCAGTTGGCGCAGGCGGGCGCAGAGTTCCACCAGCGCCGGGTTGGGCCAAATTACTTCGTACTGTTCTATCTGCCGACTCAGATCGTCCATTCGACGTTCACCCCAGTCGGCGAGGTATGCCCCAAATAACGCTTCCTCCCACGTTTGGAAGGATATTACAATCCGGCGGCCCGCTAGATGCGGCATATAATAGTCCGCCAGCGGTGATTTTCGCGCAATGTAGGACACTATGTTCTTGTCGACAACTACCCTGGAGGCGGGCGAAGTCACGATTCACGCCTCCCCCGGCCTTCGCGGATAGCACGGTCAAAAGCCTCCCATTCCTCGTCGGTCAGGTCCATCCGGGGCACTTTGTCCGGGTCGAAGAGCTTGGGAGAAGGCGGAGGCAGTACCCATGGTCCGCCGGGGTAATGGATGGAGTTGGCATAGAACGGGTCGGGATGCCCCGCCGCTTTCCAATCCCGCTGGTCGCCGCGGTCTTTCAGTTCTTGCAGGACACGGGCCCCGGCCTTCATGGAGGCTTCCTTGCTGGGATACCAGAAGTCAACCTTCGGGAAGTCAGGCTCGTTGTGGGCGCCGCCCTCCGAATGATAGAAGGTGACCATCCAACGAACTGGGTCATGTTCCTTCATATTTGCCTCCCACGGGTTGCTGATATTCTCCTACCCGCACCCGACCCGTCAGCAGCGCGTCGGCGGTGGACTCCTTCAGCAATCGTAGCCCCGCCAGTTCCTCCCGCGCAACCTCCAACGTTGCATCCACACGCCCGAGCGCCGTCAAGATGCACTTTTGCTCTCCAATATCAGGCAATGGCAAGATCATGTCCTTCAGCTGGGAAGAGTTTACGGAAGCCAAATTTGTCGTTTGTTTCGCCGCTCCCAGGAAATACCTCTTGCCCAAACCGCTTCCTGCGAAAAATGACAGGAAGTCCGATACCAGAACATCAGGATGTGGCCGGACGGCGAATATGTGATTCTGGTGTAAACATATCGGTATCTCAGTGCGCCAGACGGTTCCCCTACCGAGTTTGTCAGCATCGCCACCCTCGGTGAACAGAACATCGCCATGCTTCAGACTGAACCGCTCAATTTCGGCTTCCGAAACCAACATGGCCTTGACAACGCTTAGGTCCAAATAGCCGTCCTTGACATTTGCTACGCTCAAATAAGGAATCTCTAGCGCTCCATCAACGGGAGAACCTTTCTTAACGGCCCGTCCAGTCTGCACCTCCGCCACATCCCCCAAGCGCACCACCTCCCAGTCCGCCGGGGTGGCGCCGAGGCCGGGGACGTCGCGAAACTCGGTGTGCTGGCCGGGGAGGCCGCGGGTGAGCAGGTCGTGGAGCAGGGAGTCGCGCAGCTGCGCGGTGGCGGCGATGACCGCCTCGGCGCCCTCGATGGCGTCGTCGATGCTGTCCAGCACGGCGGCGATGGCCCGCTGCTCCGACAGCGGCGGGAGAGGAAAATGAAATTCTGCCAAGTGATTCCAGGAAGTGCGTGGCATCTTTGTCCCCGCAGTACCACGGATAGCGTGCTCATGCAACGGCTCCCCTCGCAGTACGTGGGTCAAATAGAGGTGGTCAGTCTGGTTACCGCAAGCTACTGCCAATATGTCTGTGGAACAGACACCGTCGAAGGCAACGCGAATTACCTTCCTCAGATTTGGACGGAGTTTTCCGTAAAGGGTATCCCCACTATGAAAAACTGTTTTGTTGCTGATTAGCTCCCCCGCCCATCCTCGTCCGTTCAAGGAACCACCAGAACCGATGTGTTCGAGACCAACATAAGGGGTAAGGTCTTCCGCCAGTGGTCTCATCTGCTCTTTGCGAAGGAATGCCACATCCCCCAGCCGCACCCGCTGCCAGCCGTCGGGAACGGCACCATGTCCGGCGGGTCTCTGCATCATACCTCTTCGGGGACGGCGGGAGTTATTTCGTAGATGTTCACCGGGAGGCCGGCCTTCTTGGCTTCCAGCCAGCGTTTGAAACCGCTCGGACTCTCCCCCGACGGTACGCCGGCCAGCAACATTTCCACGCTGATGTCCTCGTCCAGGTCGGGCCAGTGGATGCCCTCGCCGGTACCGATCAGCTCCCAGTTGTCGCGTTCTTCGGGTTCGGCATGAACCAGCCGCGGATACCAGGACAGAGGAACCGATATGGTACGGCCATCATGCAGTTCGGCGGTCAAGGTGTCTTCGGTTACTTCAATTGCAGTTGCTCTCGGAATCTCTATTCTCCGATAGGATGGCGGAGGATCTGAACCAATCACTCCCCCAGCCCGGTCTTCGGGCTGCCCGGCTCCAAAAGCCTCGGCGTACAGTCGACGCAGTACCGGCAAGCCGGCAACCTCAAAATCAAGGAATTCCCATTCCTCTGTTCGACTGCGGTACTCGGCATAGTCATCCCGCAACCATTTGACGAATTCATCGCCCATACTCGCAGGATCACTCATCCACCCGGCGCACCACATCTCTTGGGAAAACGCCCGGTACATCCTTATCAGGTCCCGGTCCGATGGGCCAGGGTCATTCATCGCAGTGTCAAACACAGTCATTTACCGTCCCTTCAAACTTCCCAGGTCTATCCAGGCGCCGCCAGTTACTTTCCATCCTACCGCCCGTACCCCAGCTCAGCCAGCAGCGCGTCCATGCGGGCCGTGGCCTCGTCGCGGCGGCGCTCGGCCTCCCGCAGCTGGGCCAGCGCCTCGGCCACCGGCAGCGTCTCCACCGGCTCGGTGGTGTCCACGTAGCGGCTGATGTTCAGGTTGAAGTCGTTGCCCTCGATCTCGGCCAGATCGGCCACGTGGGCGAAGCGGTCCACGTCCTCGAAGGCGCGGTAGGCCTCGACGATGCTGGCGATGTGCTCCTTGTCGAGAAAGTTCTGGGCCCGCTCGGCGCGGTAGTATCCCGGCTGGGCCGCATCCACGAACAGCACCCTGCCGCGCCGGGCGGCGGGCTTGTCGCGGTTCAGCACGCAGATGGCGACCGGAATGCTGGCCCCGAAGAACAGGTTGGGGGCCAGGCCGATGACCGCCTCGAACAGGTCGGCCTCCACGATGCCCCGGCGGATCTTGCCCTCTGCGCCGCCCCGAAACAGCACGCCGTGGGGCATCACCACGCCCACCCGGCCCCGGGCGTTGGTCACCGCCAGCATGTGCAGCAGGAAGGCCAGGTCGCCGCGGGTCCTGGGCGGGATGGCCCCGTAGCGGTCGAAGCGGTGATTGGGGTCGGCGGGGGCGACCTCGTGGCCCCAGTTCTTCAGGCTGAAGGGCGGATTGGCGATGACCCGGTCGTAGGACATCAGCCGTCCCTGGCCGTCCACCAGTCCCGGCTCGGCGATGACGTCGCCGGGCACAAGGCGCGCCGAGCGCAGGCCGTGGAGCAGCAGGTTGAGCTTGCCGATGGCCAGGGTGCCCAGGTTGCGCTCCTGCCCGTGCAGCACCAGGTTGCGGACGTCGCCGCCCTGCTCCTGCACGTACTGGGCGGCGTATATCAGCATACCGCAGGACCCGGCGGTGGGGTCGCAGATGCGCATGCGCTCCTGCGGCTCCAGCAGCTCCACGATCAGCCGCACCACCTCGCGGGGGGTGTAGAACTCGCCGCCTTTCCTGCCCGCGTCGTCGGCGAACTGGTAGATCAGGTACTCGTAGGCATCGCCCAGCACTTTTCCGGCGTCCACCTGGCCGTCACGCAGGTTGGCGTCGCTCAGGTCCAGCCCGGCGAAGTGGTTGAGGAGCTGGCGTATGAGGCTCTCGCGGTTGGCAGGGCTGCCCAGCTTCTGCTCGTCGTTCCAGTTGACGCCGGTGAGCACGCCGTCCAGCCGCCCGGTGTTGGCGTCCTCGACGGCGTGGCTCGCGATGTTGAGCGCCTCGCCCAAGCCCATGGACTTGCTGGTGATGACGGCCCAGCGGGTGTCCTCGGGCACGAAGAACTCGTGCTCGTCGGGGTCGGTGAGGGCCGTCTCCCGAGGCACTCCCCGGTCGTTGACTGCGCTCTCCACCTCTTCATCGAAGCGGTCGGACAGGCGCTTCAGGAAGAGGATGGAGAAGATGTAATTTTTGTAGTCGGCAGAGTCGATCTGTCCTCGCAGTATGTCGGCGGCCTGCCACAGCTTGCTCTGCAGTTCCTGGCTGGTCAGCGGCATGGTTCTTCCTCAGGAGATTGGTGCCTTTTCTTACCTGAGACGATATCCCTGATTACGGAGTCCCTTACGGTCTCCCGGCGTAGTCTAGCCGCCTCCATTGCCGCTGTGTAGGCTTGTTCCAACGCCACAACAAGGTTGGCCACCCTTTCCAATTCCTGCGGAGCTGGCAGAGGCACATCGATGTCCGCCCTCACGAAATCCGCCCATTCAGCGAATGGAATATCAATCCCTGCTGCCTTGGCGGGTCTACCACCCTTCTTTTTCAGCGAGCTATGGTCTCGGAAGTGGTTGTAGGTGATCGTGAAAGCATCGAACCAGTGCTGTGCGCTCTCGACCGAATGGAAACCTCGCGCCACCTTCTCCCGTGCCCTGTAAGTCCCGTTGGCACGTTCCATCAGGTTATTGTTGATCCAGCCAGTGACTCCCTGCGACAATCTGTGCTTGACGCCGGGCAATATCAGATCAACTGCGGGAGGGTGCGCCTTCGCCTTATCGGTTATGATGGCTGTGGGTGGACGTTTGGCGGCCTTCACCGCCATCATCAACGCCTGGGTCGCCGACTTCTTGTCGCGGTCAAGGCTCACAACCACCGACAGGACGTACCGGCTTTTCTTGTCTATGACTATCCACACGTAGGCCGGAACGCCCGCGATTCTGGTGAACAACTCGTCCACCACCCAAACATTGCCCGTATCTGCCTTCTCGTCCTCCGGGGTGAGCCTGACCGCGAACCTCTCTCGAACCATACCGCCACCTCACAACAACACAATCCGGGACCAGCACAACATCTCAATAGGGAATCCCGAATCACCTCCTTATTCAACTTTGACTGAGTACTAGCGTGCCCGTCTGCTATTCGACCTGACGCAATTTCCCGTCCGCGCCGATCACGGTCAAGAATACTGCGTCGGAACCCTGATTGTCGTCCTCATCGTAGTTGAGGTCGAAACCGTCGATTAACGTCTCAGCATTGTGTACGGCATTGAGGAAGCATGCCCGGCTGACGTTCTCGCCACAAGCTTCCAGTCCGGCAACGGCCAGGCGTCCCGCGAGATAGCCTTCCAGAGAGACAAACCCAGGCTCTGCGCTGGGGGCATAGGCGAACAGGGCGGATCGGTAGTCGCGCACCACCGAGTTGCTTCTGTCATCGGGCAGGGGGACCACCTGGGTCACGTACACTCCGGTTCCGGCGTCACCCAGTTCACTGGCCAGGGCGTTGCTGCCCACGAAGGACACAGCCATGAAAATCGTATCCGTCCCCAGCCTGTCACGCATCAGCTCTATGGTTCGCGCCGCCGGACCGTGGGCGCTGATCATAATGACCGCTTCCGGGTTTGCATCCGAGAGTCTGGCCACGGCTGACTTCACCGCGCTGGTGTTGCGTTGGTAATACCAGGAGGCCGCCAGGTTCATATCCTCCCGGGTCGCCAGCGCCTGACGCACGCCTTCCAGTCCGTCCCTGCCGTAGGAGTCGTTCTGGTAGAGCACGGCTACGCGCGTGATACCCTCATCATCGAGGTAGTCCACCATCTTCTCAGTTTCCTGGTAGTAGGAGGCGCGCAGGTTGAGAACATTGTCCAGATCGGGGTCGCGCAGGAAATTGGCGCCGGTGAACGGCGCAACGAAAGGCACCCCTGTCGCATGCGCCAGCGGAGAGGCCGCGCGAGAGGTGGGCGTTCCCACCGCGCCGATCAACCCGAATACTTTCTCGACCTCAATCAGCTGACGGGTACGGGAAAATGCAAAGTCAGTCTCGTAGGCATCGTTTAACGTAGTAAGGTCCAATTTGCGTCCGTGGACTCCTCCGGCGTCGTTCGCCTCTTTGAACGCCGCCTGGATGCCAAGCCGCATCCCTTGGCCCAGGGCCGCCGACGGGCCGGTCAGAGCGGCCGACTGCCCAAACCTGATTTCGTCGTCGGTAACGCCGGGCTCCCCAACATCAGCAGTCGCAGTTGGCGCTTGCGGCAGGTCTTGGCCGGTGACTTCGGCGGCCAGACTGTCGATTTCAAACAGTAGCTGCTCCAGCGTTGTCGCATTCTCCTCTATCAGATTCTTTTCAGCCACTGCCAGTTCGAGACGTTGCTCCAAGCGGTCGAAGAAGTTGTCCTCTCCGGTTCCGGCGGCGACAAGTTGTTTGGCCTGCGGAATCAGTTGCGGCTCCAACTCTCCACCCTGAGTCGCTGACAGGTATGCAATACTTCGCTCCATGCGCTCCGCCGCCGAGTCGAACCCTTCCTGGGTTCGGGCTACGAATGTGGGATCCTGGATCAAACTTGCTGCCGACAGAAGGGTGTGCCCCAAGCCCACGTCTCCCGCCAGTTGTAGCATCTGCTGGTACCGGCGAACATCGTTCTGGAAAGACCACTTGATCTCTTCGCCCATCAGTTCGTAGTACTGGCTGTCCTGGGTGATGGTGGCAGCCGGTATCAGGGACGTGGTATTGGCCACGCGCAGCTGCTGCCCTTTCATTTCCCCTTCGGTTATCGCCCGCAACAGTTGTGGCCTGCCATCCCTTATCTTTTCCGCATTGGATACCAGGCGATTCACTAGGTTCCGGATGCGTTCAGCCCTGTCATCATAGCCCTTTCCTGACAGTGCGCTCACATGTTGATCCAGCGCGCGTTTCTGTGTTGCTACCGCTATCGCTGATTGGCGGAGGTCTTCCGCCGTCATGCCGCGTTGAGTCTCGGCGGACGCGGAAACCAACCTGCCGGAATCCCTGGTTATCGCCAGCGCGGCGGCCAGAACCTGAATGTCGTCACTGTCATCGCCTTGCGCACTCAACTGACCGGACGAAAGCCATCCGGCGGCCACCGCCGCAGTTACGACCACCAATGCCGCGACGATGCCCAACAGTACGGTGCGACCCATAGGAAATGTATGCATTATCAAACGCCTCCCAGCATGAAAACCTGTACGAAAGCCGCGTTGAGTGTATCATAGGGCGCGTCCCGCTTTGCCTGAACTCCCGACGCAACGGCCAAGCAACCCCCCTCTTCCTCATCTAGAGAGGGCCGTGGTCAGGGGGAAACTGCCAACGAAATACGACATCATCATCGTGGGGCCGGTTCGGCGAGATGCGTCTTGGCCAACCGGCTCTCCGGGGACCCGGACGTTCAGCTCGGTGTTGCCGCTGAACCCGGCGAGGGTCAGGTTGGACGAG
The DNA here is from genome assembly GCA_965203005.1 of Dehalococcoidia bacterium. Lineage (GTDB taxonomy): Bacteria > Chloroflexota > Dehalococcoidia > Lucifugimonadales > UBA3495 > VXOI01. Next base: position 3,904,424 of record CBDBBS010000002.1, on the reverse strand, counting down.
CCGACCACCGCCGCGCCCGGCTCGGCGTGATTGTCGTACCAGCACAGGTAGGCTTGGCGTGGAGCGGACTGCGGCGGTAGGCCCGCACCTCCACCAGCTCCGACGCAACGAGGTCTCGGAGTACGGGCACCGTCCACTGCGACGCCGGTCTGGGGCAGCAGAGAGACGCCAGCGGCGAAGCCGTCCACGGCCTCGCGGGCGATGGACTCCCGCTGTCGGCGCTGCACCATGCAGTCGGCCTCCAGCCGCGCCTTCAGGGCCTCGGCCACCGACTCCAGCATGGTACGGTCAGCGCGGCCCACCAGGATGCGCGCCTTGTCCAGCGGCTTGAGGCTGTCGGCCACGGCCTCGAACCCGGACATGAAGAAATGCCCCACGGCGATGTCAGCGCGGGCCGAGCTGTCCAGCATCTCCCGCAGCCGGGTCAGCAGGTCCGGGTCAGTGGTGGCATGGAGGATGTTGGAGGTGGGCAGGGATTATTCCCATCGCAGGCGGTGAGGACGGGCTGACGCCGTAATTCAGCCTGCGCGCCGGAGCTCTACGGCTATGCCGAGATAATGTTCAGGTCCTGTAGGCGCTCAAAGTGCCTGCGGTTGTTGGTGAGCAGAGTCAGGCCGTGGCGCAGGGCTGTGGATACAATCAGAAGGTCGAAGTCGCCTATGATGTTGCCGGCGGCCCTCAGACGTCGCCGTTCCCCTGCAAATATCCGGCAGGTGGCGTCGTCCAGGGGCATAACTTCGACGAATGTAAGAAAGGAGTTCAATAGTTGTTCGGATTCTTCGGGGGAAATTGCTCCCAATATCCCATCATAGACTTCGGCTAACGATATTATGCTAATGCTCACTCCCTCAATCAGGAAGTTGTCGAGGTTCTGGACGATCCTTGAGACTCCGTTCAAATAGTCTATAGTCCAGTCTGTGTCAACGAGATACCGCATAGCGCTATGGTTCCGGCGTTTCCTGGGAACCCCTGCGACGGGCCGCGTATATCATTTGCTTTATGGCCTCTCCGTCTATTTTGCCCTTCAAAGACCCCGCGGTGGACATCGTCCGTTTCCTTCGTTCCTCCAACGAGTCCTCGTGTGGAATCTCTTCGATGCTGACCAGTACTTCCTGTCCCTCCGCGAGGTCGAGCGGCTCCAGGGGGTGAAGCACCCCGCCGGAGAATCGGGCTTTCACTTTCGCTATCATCTTCATACCTATCGCCTGTTTGATTAGCCCATTTTACCCGACTCAGGTCCGGCGCGGATCGTGTCGTCCGGCATCCCCCGCACCGGGTCAGCATGTCCAGGGTCGGTGGTGGCTTGGAGGATCGTCATGGAGATTCAACCGATGCGACAGTGAAATTGCGTGGGTTCATTAAGAAGTAACGTCGCCCGTCGCGGTGAATATCTCCATCTACGCTAACGGTTATATCGTTGCGGAAAGCCCGTCATACTTCGTCGTGGTCTGAGGCTTCAAACTGAACCTTCAGGGCAACCGGACGTCCGTCAAGTTCGCAGACCACCTCCGATTGACCGTCAAACTCCTCTCGACGCTGCCGGTCCAGTCCCACAATCTCGCCGGTTATGTGCGCGTCTAGGAATGGACTGTTTTGGCGCAGCGTTTCCGCTCCTTGTATGAACACATCGGCAGCGCTTTCTGCAAATTGGAACTCACCATCCGATGCCTCAGCGGGGCGTACTGTCGCCCACGATATGCTGACACCAATGCCATGACCACCCCGCACCAATGCTGCTACTGCATCGCAAAGCTTTGCGTTAACTCCCGGAGCCACTGCCGCCTGGAAAACATCCGGTACCTTTTGCCCGGTGAGTACAGCATCCACGGTGTTGCCTGCCATCGCAGCCACAAAAAAAGAGGCCTACGGTTTCAATGCGCCGCAGGCCCGATTGCTTTCTTACCCTTGATCGCGTTGACCAGAGGCTACAGGGATTCCCAGTCGACGTGCTGCTCAAAGGAGTGGGCCGCCTGGAACAGGGTGCCATCGTCGAAGTGTCTCCCAACCAGCATCAGTCCCACGGGCAGCCCGTCCGACTTGGCGCACGGAATGCTCAACGCAGGGTGGCCGGTCATGTCGAAGGGCGCAGTATTGGCCAGCATGTTCCACCCGTGACTGATGGTGTCTCGCGTGCCACGACCCGGGACGTGGCGGTGCGACTTGTTGGGAGTGGTGGGCATCACCAGCACGTCGAACTCCTGCAACGCCCGGTCATAGGTGGCGCGCAGCGGGCGGCGCAGGTTCTGGGCTTTGGCGTACATTCTCCCGTGGTACTGCTCCTGCATGTAGCTGCCGATCAGCAGGATCAGCTTGAGAGTGGGCGGCAGATCGTTCCCCTGTGCCTTGCGGGCCTTGCCCAGAGCCTCGGCCAGTCCGGGATTGTACAGTCCCTGGTAGTGGTGACCCGTGGCATTGCTCTGGATGTATGCCGTGGCGCCCTCCACCAGCAGCCCCCAGACGACTGCGCCGGCAGTCGAGTGCTCCGGGATGGAGACATCGCTGACATTGGCTCCCAGCTCGCCGAACACCGATACCGCACGACGGACGGCCTCGTCGACGTCAGGTTCCGCGTTGGCGGTCCCGAATCCCTCCGTCACCACGCCGATGCGCATATCCCGGACGCCGCGGCCCAGGAACTGTGTGTACTCCTGAACCGGGACTTCCCGCTGCCGGGGATCCAGAGGGTCCTTGCCGGCTATGACTTCCAGTGTCAACGCGGATTCCTCGACTGTCAGGCTCATGGGACCGGCGTGGTCAAAGGTGGCGTCGATACCCCCGATGCCCGTGTAGGGCACCAGGCTGTGGGTGGGCTTCAGCCCCACGACGCCGCACCACGACGCGGGGATACGAATGGAGCCGCCCTGGTCGCCGCCGATGGTTATGTCGATGTCGTCGTAGTACAGGGCCGCGCCCGACCCTCCCGAGGAGCCACCGGCCAGGTGGTCGGTGTTGTGCGGGTTGCGCACCGGGCCCCGGGCGCTGGTGTCGCCACCTCCGGAGAAAGCGAAGTTCTCCAGGTTGAGCATGGCGACGATGTCAGCGCCCTCGTCCAGCATGCGGGTGACGATGGTCGCGTCGGTGTCAGGGATGTAGCCCTCCAGCAGCAGGGAACCCAGCTCCATGGGCATACCGGCCACGTTGACGTTGTTCTTGAGTGCTATGCGCTTGCCGGCCAGTTTGCCGGATCCCGAGCCGCGCAGCGTGCAGCGGCGGGTTATGGCGTTGTAGGGGTCCTCCTCGGGGGTCGGCCTCACGCCGGGGTCCCGGTCCGGGTACTTGAGCGGCTCCACATGCTGCGGCATTTGGTCGAGGGTGTCGTAGGAGCTGAACATGCCGGACATGAGATTCTGAAAGGCAGCGGCCTCTTCCTCGTTCAGCTCGAAGTTGTTTGCCGCCGCCATCCGTTCCAGGTCCTTTGCGGATGGGATTCTTAGTGGCATGTCGCTACTCCTTTATCCTTCGGCAACTTCGGCCGTCGATTTGGCCTGGGCGTCTGCGGGCTGTCCGTTCTCCGAAAACAGGTGGCAGGCAACCATTCGTCCGTCATTGGTCTCGATCAGTTCGGGAACTTCCTCAGCGCACTTCTCCATCGCGAAGGGACACCGCGTCCGGAAATGACAGCCGGAGGGCGGGTTGATCGGGCTGGGAGGATCGCCGCTCAGTGGCGCATTTCTCATGCGCCGGTTGGGGTCGCCGGATGGAACGGACGCCAAGAGCGCCTGCGTGTAGGGGTGCAGGGGATCTTCGTACAGGGTTTCAGCAGGCCCCGATTCCACCACCTGCCCCAGGTACATCACCGCGACCCGGTCGCAGATGTATTCGACAACATGAAGGTCGTGGGATATGAAGACGTAGGTCAGGTTCAACGAGTCCTTGAGGTCGATCAGCAGGTTCAGCACCTGCGCCTGCACCGACTTGTCCAGCGAGGAGACCGGCTCGTCCAGCATCACCAGCTTGGGGTTGAGCACCAGCGCCCTGGCCACGTTGACCCGCTGGCGTTGCCCGCCGGAGAGCTCGTGCGGATATCGGCGGGCATACATGGCGGAGGCCAGGCCCACCTGGTCCATCACCTCCCACGCCCTCTCCCGGGACTCCTTCCAGGAGTAGCCATGCACCACCATGTTGAATGCGGTGGTGTCATCGATGGTCATCCTTGGATTAAGCGAGGTATAGGGGTCCTGGAAAACGATCTGCATGTCGCGCCGCAGCGTCTTCATTTCGCCCCGGCCCGCGCCCATCACGTCTTTCCCCATGAAGTGCATTTCGCCCGCGTCCGGCTCCGTCAAGCGGAGGATGCAGCGGGCCGTCGTCGACTTCCCGCAGCCGGACTCCCCAACGATGCCCAGGGTCTCGCCCTCGTAAACGTCGAAGGAGACCCCATCCACCGCTTTCACCGAGCCGCTGACCCGGCTCAGTAGTCCCTCCCGCAGAGGGAACCACTTGCGGAGGTCCCGCACTGTCAGCAGCGCTTCCCCGCCGTTGCCGGGCGCTATGTGTACGCCGCCGTTGCTTTCGTTTCCGATGGTTGTCATGGATTACAACCGGACGTCCAGCGCGTCCCGCAGGCCGTCGCTGAGAAGATTGAATGCCATGGAGGTAATGAAGATCATTAACCCCGGAAGAGCAGGAACCCAAGGCTCGATATAGATCGATTGACGCAACTGGCTCAACATGAGGCCCCATTCCGCATTGGGAACGGACACACCCAGCCCCAGGAAGCTCAGCCCCGCAGCCGCTATGATGCTTACTCCGACCAGTGTGGAAGCGTAGATCACGATGGGGCCTGCGACGTTGGCCACGATGTGGTATCTGATGATCGACAGGTTTCCGGCGCCGCTCGCGTGGGCTGACTCCACGAAGTCCATGGCCCGAACCTGGGTTGTCACGCTTTCAGCCACTCGCGTGATAGGAGGAATGAATACTATGGACAGGGCGATCAGCGTATTGTTCAGCCCTGGTCCCAGAGCGCCGGAAATGGCGATAGCCAAGAGGATAAACGGGAAGGCATAGAACATGTCGGTGATGCGCATGATCAGCATGTTCAGCCACCCGCCCACGAATCCGGCCGTAATGCCCAGTGCCGACGCTATTATCAAAGCGACGAAGACCGGGAAAACCCCAGCCAGAAGCGACATGCGTCCACCATGCAGGAGCCGACTGACCATGTCGCGGCCCTGCTCATCCGTACCCAGAGGATGCCCAGCAGTGCCGATGGGCGCCATGCGGTCGACTACGTTCCCATCATAATGCACTATATTGGGATCATAGGGGCTGATGAGCGGAGCCAGTGCGGCTGCCAGGATGATAAGAAGCAGCACGACTCCGGCAACCAGCGTCACCTTGTCCCGGCTCAGCCGCCACCAGGCAAGCTTCCAGTGGGAAATAGGCGCGGCGGCCAGCGCCTCCGCCGCCAGGTCGTGCCCAGCAGGTTGTGCCAGTGTCATCGCATGCTTCCTGTTATGTGCGCCTTATGCGCGGGTCAATCACGGTATTCAAGAAGTCAACTATCACGTTAATGATCACAAAGAAAGATGACAGAATCAGAACAGTACCCTGGATAAGGGTGATGTCCCTTTGCTGAATGGCGTAATTCACCAGCCCCCCGGCGCCAGGCCAGTTCACCACGGACTCAACCAGGATTGACCCTCCGAGCAAGTAGCCGATATCCAGGCCAACTACCGTCACAACAGGTGGCGCCGCGTTCTTTACGACGTGGATTACTACTTTTATGGGCATCAGGCCCTTGGCCCTCAGCGCGGTTACGTACTCCTGATTCAGGACCTCCAGTACGCTGGTCCGCACCATGCGGGTGATGATGCCCAACGAAATCATCATCAGGGCGACGACGGGGATGGCCATGTGTTTCATGACGTCCAGGGCCCCTGATCCTTCTCCGCCTATAGTGCTCATGCCCTGGGACGGCAACACGCCAAGTATGGCGGAAAAGATGATGATAAGTATGATAGCGACCCAATAATTGGGTAGGCTCAGCCCTGTTATGGCAAGGGCGCTGGCCAGCTTGTCCGGCCAGCGCCCCTGGTGGAATCCAGCTATTGTCCCAAGTATGACCCCCAGTGCCATGGACAGAACGCCCGCCGTAATCGCCAGGATGAAAGTGTTCCTGAGAGCAAATATGACCTGCTCTCCAATGGGCCTGTTGGTGGTTAGGGAGCGGCCCAGGTCACCTTGTATGGCCTTGCCCAGCCATTTGCCGTATTGGACGATTACGGGCTTGTCGAAGCCCAGCTCGCGCGCCAGTTGTTCCCGCTCCGCTGGCCCTGACTGTAGAGGCAGCAGCCCCGCCAGCGGGTCCCCGGGCACGACGTGCAACAGGGAAAACATGATGATGGATACCCCGAGGAGAGTCGGGACGACAAATAAGAGACGCCGGGCAACGTAGCTCCACATGGTTTCCTCTATCTCCCTCGGTTATGCTCCATCAGGATGCCTGTCCCTGGATATCCGAGCCGGAGTCGATCTACAGGCCCCTAAGTGGGCCGTAACCATTCCGACCCTGTATTGGTCTGTCTAATCCTCGGTACTGCCGAAATATGACGAATGCAATAGCCTTTCTTGAAGGTTCGACAGGCCCGCCGCGAACGCTTTAGAAAACTTCACGTCCGCTCGGCATGAGCCTGTCGAAGGATATCGCCTGCCGGGAGGCGGGGTTTTCACTGACTGTCGATTTGCAGTGTCGCCGTCCGAACCATAGGGCCAATTGGTCGGTGGCTCCGTGGTCGGGCCGGCTATATATTCGTCAAAGCCTACTCCTCAATCCACAAGTACTGGAGTGTGGTAAACCAGGACTCGTCCTGGACATAGCCCTTGACTCTGGGATTCATCATTCGTGGATTCAGGTCGTGGACGAGGTAGATGTAGGCCGAGTCAGCGATTACGTGCTCATGCAACTGTCCGAACAGCCGGTCCATTTCCGCATCGTCGAAAGCTCCCTGGGCTTCTACAAGCAGCCTGTCGACCTCCTCGTTTTGGTAACCACCCACGTTGGCGATGCACTGGGGCTCACGCTGACTGCAGAATTGCTGCTCAAAAGCCTTTGGTTCCACATTGGCGTAGGAAATGTTGTAGGCGTCGAAATCCTCCTCACTGTCGTAGAAGGTGTAGTTGCCCCAGGGCCGGGTACCGTCCGGGAGCGTCACCGTAGGCACTCCCTCCTCAATTCCCTTGAAGATGGTGCGCTGCAGCATCGCATTCCACTCGACGGGTACTATCTCCATCTCCACGCCAATGTCGGCGAAGTTACGCTGGACGAACTCGTTGATGATCAGGGGTGACATTTGACCGGAACCGCTGGTGGAGATCATCAGCTTGAACTTGAGCGGCAGTTCAACGCCAGCTTCTTCCAGCAACTGCCTGGATTTTTCGGGGTCATAACTGTAGATCTCCTGTGGGTTCCCGTACCATCTGTGGCCTTCGTAGACGATACCCGTTGCCGGAATGCAGATATTGTTCAGCACATCGCGACACAGCGCCTCCCGGTCGATGGCGTACTGCAAAGCCTTTCTGACTAGGAGATTGTCCCAGGGCTTTCTGGCGAGATTGATCTGGTATGGATAAATGTGCGGGTACGGCTTGGTGTAGAGCACAAAGCCTTTGTCGGTCAATCCAGGTATGGCGTCAGACGGTGGCACATCAATCCAGTCAACTTCGTCAGCCTCCAGTGCCGCAGCCCGGGTGGTTAGTTCGGGAATAGGGCGCAGGATCACGCGGTCCACGTTCGGGACTTTGCCCCAGTAGTCATCAAACCTCTCCATCACCATGGAGACCCGGGGCGTAATTTCCGTCATCATGAAGGGTCCGCCACCAACGGCATTGAACTGAAAATCATCGTTGCCGTGCTTCATGATGGCGGTCGGGCTTCCGATCTTGAGGAAAGCGGTGGAAAAGGGCGTGTTGCTGTTGGGGAATTTTGTAGTGAGCTGAATTGTCATGTCATCAATTTTTTCGTACTCCCCAATCACGTCGCCGCCGACACCGCGAGAGATGGCCGCGACTTCCGACTTGTAGTACTCGAAGTTTTCGTCTCCCCACCGGTCATAGCTGAAAATGATGGCGTCGGCGTCAACGGGCGTCCCGTCGTGGAAGGTATGGTTGGGCCGAATCTTGAAGGTCCAAACCCTCAGATCGTCCTGGGATACCTCGAAGGACTCTGCATGCGCAGCCATGGGCTGGGGCATCCCGGCGGGGATGCGGCCCTCTTCGCCGACGAAGTTCCAGGTGGTCAGCCCGTTATACAGTTGGTTGCCTACCCAGCGCTGGCCCGCCCACCCCTGGTCCTGCTGCAGGTCAGTCTGCGGAATGTCCGCTATCGTCATACCGATACGGAGCTCTCCGCCTTGCTTGGGATCACCGCTAACCGCCGGTTCCGGCGTCGCTGTTGCATCCGGCGCAGGAACCGCAGTTGCTGACGGAGTGGCGCCGGATTCCGGCGCCTCCGCGTCGTCTCCTCCGCAAGCCCCGATTATCAATATGAGCAACAGAGGGACGAAAATAAGCCATTTCGCATTAAAGAGCGATTTCTGCATCATCTTGGCACTCCCCTCTTTCGTGCTGGCAGTCCGAATTGTGGCTGATGCTAGTGCTCGCTGGCACAAATGTCAAATTCTTAGTTAAAAATAAATATGTGAAAAGTAGAGATTTTTAGAAATATAATTGTAATTCGTATTTCAATGGGCTTATGTATCGGCCTTACGTCAAATGGTTTCCCCACGCCCCAAACCAGCCTCGACCCGTTCGAGATAGTCTGAGGCGGTCTAACCGCTGCCGTTCCGGAAGCCGACTCCCTCCTCTACCAGTACGCAGCGGGCAAAGTGTTCTTCGTTGACAGTCCGCTCTCCTGGTACCTCTTTCAGGCAATCCTCGTGGACGTAGGAACATCGGGGCGCAAAGCTGCACCCAGCTGGCAGGCGCGTCAGGTCGGGAGGCGCCCCCGGAATGGGCACCAGCCTGGTCCCCTTCCTCTGGCCCCTTACGGTCGCCTCCAGCAACCCCACCGTGTACGGATGCTGAGGGTTTTGCAGTACCTCGACCACCGGCCCGAACTCGACGATCCTGCCGCCGTACATCACCGCGACCTCGTCGGCGATCTCCGCAACCACCGACAGGTCGTGGGTGACGAAAATGACCGCCATTCCCATAGATTCCTGAAGGTCGCGGATCAGCGCCAGGATCTGGGCCTGGACCGTGACGTCCAGCGACGTTGAGGGTTCGTCGGCCAGCAGCAGGTCGGGGTCGCAAGACAAAGCGCCGGCGATCATCATCCGCTGGCGCATTCCGCCCGACAATTGGTGAGGATAGGAGCGGGACCGTCTCTGGGCCTCCGGGATCTGCACCAGTTGCAACAGCTCCGTCGTCTTGCGGGCCGCCTCCTGCTTCGATACCCCTTGATGCCGCAGGATGCCCTCCTCGATCTGCTTGCCGCAGGTGTAGATGGGATCGAAGGCGGCGATGGGCTCCTGGAAGATCATGGAAACGCGCTTGCCCCTTACGTTGCGCATCTCCGCCTCTGAGAGGCCCAGCAGTTCGACACCGTCCAGCCAGATCTCGCCTTCGACCTGGGTGCGCCGCTTGGGCAGTACCCGGAGAATGGAGCGAAGGGTGACGCTCTTCCCGGACCCCGATTCCCCCAGGAGGGCGTAGACCCTCCCCTTTTCCAGGCTGAAGCTCACGCCGTTCACGGCGCGGACGGTGCCGCCTGCCGTATCGAAAGAGGTGTGCAGGTCCTTGACTTCCAGGAAAGGCATTGCCTGAAACCTCCCTACCAGGTCTGGCTCGGCCTTTCGCTACAACGTCTCCCAGTCCACGTGCTGCTCGAACGCGTGCGCCGCCTGCAAGACGGTACCGTCATCGAACCGGCGTCCCACCAGCATGAGTCCCACCGGGAGGCCCTCTGACTTGGCGCACGGAACGCTGATGGCGGGATGGCCCGTCAGGTCGAAGGGGCTGGTGTTGTCCACCGGCGCCCAGCCGTGCTCGACGGTGTCCTGAACGCCCCTGCCGGGCACGTGCCGGTGGGCCTTCATCGGTGTCGTGGGCATTGCGATCAGGTCGACGTCCTGCAGGACGGCATCGTAGGCTGCCCGCATCTGCCGGCGAATATTCTGCGCTTTGGCGTAGATCCGGCCGTGGTAGTTTTCCTTGATGTAGGTGCCGCACAGGAGCACCAGCTTGGCCGTCGGCGGGAAGTCGTTGGACTGGACCTTCCGGGCCCGACCGATAGCGGTGGCCAGTCCGGTGTCATAACGGCCCTCAAAGCCATGCCCCATCCCGTTGCTCTCGAATAGAGCGGTTGCCCCTTCCGTAACCAGGCCCCAGAGTACGGCTCCCATTACCCGGTGCTCGGGGATGGAGACCTCCGAGACCTCCGCTCCCAGGTCGCCAAGGATTCTCACCGCGTTGCGGACTGAGGCATCGACATCGGGCTCCGAGCTGGCGTGGCCGAAGCCCTCACTGAGTACGCCGATGCGCAGCCCCTGGGCCCCGCGACCAAGGAACTCGGTATAGTTCTGCACAGTAACGTCAGTCTGCCGCGGGTCCATGGGGTCGGCGCCGGCAATCACCTCCAGCGTGAGAGCCGCATCAGCCACCGACCGGGCCATGGGGCCGACGTGGTCGATGGTATGGTCTGCGCCCATGATCCCCGTGTAGGGGACCAGGCTGTGGGTGGGCTTGTGCCCCACCACGCCGCACCACGAGGCGGGCATCCGGATGGAGCCGCCCTGGTCTGCGCCGAGGGTGATGTCGATGTCGTCGTAGTACAGGGCCGACCCCGACCCGCCCGACGAACCGCTGGCCAGGTGTTCCGGGTTGTGCGGGTTGAGCACCGGACCGAAGGCGCTGGTATCTCCGCCGCCGGAAAAGGAGAGGTCTTCCAGGTTCAGCAGGGCCACGATCTCCGCGCCCTCGTCCAGCAGCCGGGAAACAACCGTCGCGTCCGTCTCAGCCACGAAGTCCTGCAGCATGGCCGATCCGCTGGTCATGGGCATGCCAGCGACGCTGATGTTGTTCTTGAGGCCGAAACGCTTGCCGGCCAGCTTTCCGCCGGGAGCGCCCTTGACGCTGCAACGCCGGATGATGGCGTTGAACGGGTCCTCCGAGGGCGATGGCCTGGCGCCCAGTTGCCGCTCGGTGTATTTCTGCGGCTCACGAGGCTCGATCATCTGTTCAAGGTCTTCGTAACTCGGAAACACCTCTGGAATGAGGTCCATGAACGCAGCCAGCTCTTCCTCGTTCAACTCGAAGTGATTGGCCCGGGCCAGACGCCGGAGGTCATCCGGCGTGGGAAGTCGGAGTACCATGTCGCTCCTCCCTCAACTTTTCGAGTTAGACCGGATCAGCGCGAAGACCTTGATAGAGGCTTTTCAACGATTTGTTGATATTAGTGGAGAATAATATAACCGTCAATTGCAAATTTATTGTGAAAATATTCTCAAATAATCTAGATTTTAGGTTAATTGATCACTAATCGAAACATGAATACCTATATGGAGTCCGAATCCTTAGCAGAGGTGATGACCAGTTTTCTGTATGCCCGGGGCCGCAGGTTGCAATGTAGGAGCCTGGCCAGACCCTTTCGGTGAATCAATGCCGACTGACCATGAGTGACTGCAAAAAGCAGTAATCCAGCCCAAAACCCAAACGGATTCACACCTGAATATGAATCTAACAAGATGCGATTGCCCTGAGTTCGCCGTGCAGCTATTATCTTTGCATTACCACAGTTGCTACAATTTGGTATTCGCATAAAAGCCATATAGCCTGAATCCTAGTAGAATAGTATCCTTAAGCCGATAGACTAGCGGATGAGTTGAAAGAGCAAACGTACCCGTCGAAGGTAAGAGACATGAAAGCACTGCGGAGAATTTCGGGAGGGCGCCTGATTCTGACCCCGCCAATACTGCTGTTGATCATACTGCTGGCAGCAGCCCTGGCCGCCTGCGGCGGGGAGGCGGAGACTGTTGAGCCTGAGATAGTTGAGGTCACCCGCGAGGTGCCAGTGGAGGTGGAGGTGGTCCGGGAGGTCGAGGTCGAATCGCCTGCCAGCGAGGATGTGGCGGCGCTGCGAAGGGAGATGGAGTCGCTGAGGGCGACCTTGCAGGCATCGGACGCCGAAACCGGGGACAGTGAGGAAACCGACGCAGCCACGCCCGAGCCCGCAGCACCGGCTGCAACGCCCAGACCTACGGCTACACCGAGGCCCTCGCCTACGGCTACTCCTGTTTCAATGCCACGCCTTTACCGTGTCACACCATGCCGTGCAAATTCGCAGGGAAAGGTTGAATGGGAGCAGCGCCCAACCATTATCAATGGCTACCTGGTCATGAGTGGGCGGACGTCAGACGGCGCTCGAATTCATGACGCCAGGTCGCCATCTGACAGCAGAGGCAACAAATATCCCGCATTCACTCTGAACAATTTGTACAAGGTGAACGGGGTCCGGCGATTACAGTCCGTGGGTAAGATTTGGCCGGAAGACATGGCATCCAGATTGTCGGGAATAGGTACTGCCAACGTACTGGCAGAAAGCTATGACGTTAGCAGCTCAAAGTTCAATGTCAGAGCGCAGATTCCTGCCTCGTTGCTGGAGGACGACATACAGCTATTGGTTGCCGTGTGGGGAGCCAACCCAGGATCTGGCGCTAGGGCGATAGGGGCGGAATGCGCCAGCTACAACTAAGGGCAATATAGGGGAGGTATTCGACGGCAACTACTCACAACATAAAATGCCGGTGCGCTAACTGCCGGGCGCTCAGGACCGTTGGAAAAGTGGCAACTAATCGACGGGATTTGCAATGGAAGCGGCGATCCCACCGCCGGCACCCAGTGGACGGACCGAGCAGCGAGCCTGAGTCAAGCTGACTTATATGCGGTCGACCGGCAGACACTTCATCGCAGTCGCCAGCAGGAAAGGACTTAGTACTACAGTCGCACATTCACTTGGACAGCACGATTGGACGTTCAATCAGCGTGGTTTCCCCTATAACAGTTGCGAGTGCCAAAGCTAGGTTCGAAAGCCTTCATGTCACTGGGACCTCTAATGGCGGGTTATCTGCGACTGTAGTACTAAAGGGACTGTCGAACGCCACCTTGTCACGCCCAGCCGCTCGTCCTTCGACAAGCTCAGGATGAGCAGTTGGATGTATGATCAGGATGAGCGGCCGGACTTAGCCCTTTGCGCTTTAGAGCGGGGCGGCCAGGTTGGGGCCCACGGACTCGTAGACGTGGGCGACCCGCAGCACCGTCTCCTCGTCGAAGGGCCGTCCCGCGATCTGCAGGCCGATGGGCAGGCCCTCGGAGTTCAGGCCGCAAGGCACCGAGATCGCCGGGTGCCCGGTCAGGTTGAAGGCGGCGGTGGTGAACGCCAGCCTGGTCAGGGCCTCCACCACGGTGTCGCCCAGCTCGTGCATGCCGCCCAGCGGCCAGGCCACCATGGGCACCGCTGGCGTCAGGATCACGTCCACATCCTGCAGCACCTCGTTCATTCCTCGGGTGATGGCCCGGCGGGCCTGCTGGCCCTTGAACACGATGCTGCTGCTCAGGAACGACCCGGGCCCCACGGTGTTCAGCACTCCATGGGCATAGTCCGCCGCTTTCTCCCGGATAAGAGGGGCGTGGATCGCTGCCGACTCCGAGGAGAAAACGGTCCACCACGCCGGCATGATGTACTCTCCGTAGGGGATGGTCACCTCCTCGACGATCATGCCCGCCCCCTCCAGGGCGCTGATGGCCTGCCTCACCGACTGCTCTACCTCCGGCTGCACGCCGTCGAAGAAGTAGTTGCGCGGGACCCCGGCGCGCAGGCCCCGTACGTCGCCGGTCAGGGCCTGGCGGTAGTCGGGTACTGGCACGTCCGCCGTCGACGGATCGCCAGGGTCGTGGCCGGCAATGGCCTGCAGGATGATGGCGCAGTCCTCCACCGTCCGGGTCATGGGACCGGCGTGGTCCAGAGACCAGCACAGCGGGAACACCCCACGGCGGCTGACACGACCGTAGGTCTGCTTCAGCCCCACGATGCCGCAGACGCCCGAGGGGTTGCGGATGGAGCCGCCGGTGTCGGTGCCGATGCCGCCGTAGCACATGTGGGCGGCGACGGCCGCGCCGGTACCCGAGCTGGAGCCGCCGGTGTCGCGGCCGGTGTCCCAGGGATTGCGCGAGGGGCCGTACAGCGGATTGGGAGGCGAGCAGGCGTACTCGTAGCAGCCGTGCTTGCCGATGATGACAGCGCCGGCCTCGACCAGCCGCTGGGTTACAACGGCGTCGTGATCGGGAACGAACTCCCTGTCGACCCTGGAGCCGTTGGTGGTCAGCACGTCCCTGGTGTTGATGATGTCCTTGAGGCCGATGGGGACGCCATGGAGCGGCCCCAGGTACTCCCCGGCCCGTATCTGGCGCTCGGCCTCCTGCGCGGCGTTGCGCGCCTGCTCCTCCATCACCGTGATGTAGGAGTTGATGGCGCCGTCCAGCTCCTCGATCCTGGCCACCGTGGTCTCCACCAGTTCCAGGGGAGAGACCTCCGACGATCTGAGCAACTCGGATACCTGGGCGATTGAGAGCCTGGTCAAGTCTTGAGCGGCCATCAGCTGACATCTCCCCTGTTGACGAATATGTTGGCGGGCATCTCGGCGGTCAGGTCCATCTCGTCCAGCTTGTTGCCCATTTCCACCAGCGCCTGCACCTCCCGGGCGAACCGTTCCAGCCAGGCTTCGTCCAGTTGGCCGGCGCCCAGGCGGTCCATGGCCATGCGCAGGGTTTCCGCGTCTGCACCGGATTGCGGTGTTTCTGCCACGATACAATCCCTCCTGCGTTTATTTCCGGGGCGTTCAAAGATCCAGCTCCCTCCGGCGGAGGGGATTTTTGAAATGGTGTCTCGAATGGCAAAAGCCCCCGGTCAGCCGGATAGGGCCGCCGGGGGCAATGCGGTTGATGGAACCGGCAAGAGTGGACGCTATACCGGGACCAGGTCCCTCCTCTTGGCGACGCCAGCGATCTGCTCCAGGATCTCGTCCGTGGACTTGACCTTGGCGTAGGTCTCGTTCAGGATTTCGAAGGCCATCTGGTCCTGCCGCTCGCTGAACCCGGCGCAGGCATCGTGCAGCATGATCACGTTGTAGTCGCGGTCTCCTGCGTCCCTGACCGAGGTCTCGACACAGTAGTTGGTGGCGACGCCGCAAAATATGAGGGTCTTCAGCCCCATGTTGGCCAGGATCTGGTCGAGGTTGGTGCCGTTGAATGCCCCGGAGCAGCCCTTGGTGATGACCAGCTCGTTGTCCAGCGGCTTGATTTCCTCCAGTATCTCCGCCTCCTTCGAGTTGGCGGGCGCAAACAGCTTCAGCCTCTTGTGGACAGGACTGACGTCCCGGCAGTCGTTAACCAGGGACGCTATGCGGACGAAGATCACCTCAATGCCCTTCTCCCGGCAGACCGCCTGCACCCTCTGGATGTTGGGGATGAGCTTTTCCTCGATGCGGGTGAAGAAATAGTCGTAGTCCTCTGCTGTGCCCAGCTCCTTGGCCTCTGCGCCCATGCCGTAGTCGCGGTGGGCATCAAGGTACTGCATGTCAATGATGACGAAAGCGGAGTCCTCAGCGCTGATTTCGAACTCCGGCAGGCTCTTCAACACCCCGCTGAACTTGTTCTGAGTCTCGTTGTCCTGTGCCATTGTGTTCTCCTCTTGTAGACGGTTAGTGGGTTGTTGAGGTCAGTCCGCGCTTTGATGGGGCGCCGCCTCCTGTCCTCGGTACGGGCGTCGCCACGACAGCGGAATTTCAGGAGTGGCGACGGCCGCTCACAATTGCCGGCGGGTGGGATCGATGCGTTCCCGCAGCCAGTCGCCCGTGAGATTGGTAGACATTACGAGAAGCGAAATTGCTACGCCCGGCATAACCGGAAGCCACCACTGATTATAGATATAGCTCTGAGAGTCGGCAAGCATGGTGCCCCAAGATGGCAGGGGACGTGGCACACCCAGTCCCAGGAAGCTGAGCGCCGATTCGAAAATGATTACAGTCCCCAGCTCCAGTGTGCTGATAATCAGCAACGTGTTGGCCAGGTTTGGCAGGACGTGCCGCAGGATGATGCGCCAGTTGCTGGCCCCCGCAACCTTCGCCAGCCTGACGTAATCGGTCTCGGTGACCGAGAGCACCTCGCTCCTGAGCACCCTCGCGTAGCTCATCCAGCGCAGCAGCCCGAGCACCAGGATCACGTTGGTCTTGCTGGGGCCGAGGAGGGAGACCACCGTGACCGCGACCATCAGGAACGGCAGGGCCATAAACGCGTCGGTGATCTGGATCAACAGCCCGTCGACCCAGCCCTTGAACACTCCGGCAATCACGGCGACGATGGTCCCGGCGGCCCCGGATACGAACACCGCCAGGAACCCGACGGTGATGGAAATGTTTGCGCCGTGGATCAGGCGCACGATCATGTCGCGGCCTTGGTGGTCGGTTCCGAGGGGATGAGCGCCCCACTGGGGCGGTTGCAGGGCATTGCTCAAGTCGCCTCTCACCGGGTCGAAGGGCAGCAGCGGGGCGGCGATGGCGCAGCAAATAGAAAGGGTCAGGAAGAAGAGGGAAAACTTTGGCGCGCCACGGAACAGATCGGCGAGTTTTCCCGGCAACTTCCGAACCAGGGCAAGAATGTCGGAGCCGCCCCTGGAAAGGACTTCTGCTTCCCTCTGCTGGCCTGAAAGCCCTCTTCCTCCGGAAAAGGGAGGGTTGGTTGACATGCCGCCTCTCTAAGAAGGTGTTTAATAGGTTCCCTCTCCCTCCGGGAGAGGGTTAGGGTGAGGGCGTCCTTCCGTATTTTCAGGAATGGATGCGGCCCGCAGCCTGTTCCTCGTAATTGGAATGGACTCATTGAACACCCCTTTAGAGGGTGTGTTACATATCCAATTCGCTTTCCGATTTGCGGGATCCCCGGGGTCTCTATTTCTGTATGTACAGGGTACGCCCTCACCCTAACCCTCTCCCGGAGGGAGAGGGGATTTGTCACACACCCGTCTAAGTCAGCCGGACCCGGGGGTCCAGCCAGGCGTACGCAAGATCAATGAGAATGTTGGTCAACACAATTACTATGGAAGAGAAAAAGACCACGGTCTGGACCACTGCGTAATCCCTGGCCAGGATTGCATCCACCAGGAGCAGCCCTATGCCCGGCCAGGAGAATATCTGCTCGGTTACCAGGGCGCCGCCCACCAGCAGCGCCAGGTTGACACCAAAGAGCGTGATGACCGGCAGCGATGCGTTCCGGAGGGCATGCTTCCAGATGATGAGCTGGGACGGCAGCCCCTTGGCCCGGAGCATCTTGATGTACTCGGAATCCAGCACCTCGAGCATGGAGGACCTGGACAGCCGCATGTTGGCTGCCACCAGGAACCAGCCAAGGGAGATCGATGGCATGAGAATGCCCTTCCATCCCACGCGATCGAGGCCCCCGGCGCTGGGCAGCCAGCCCAGCCAGATGGAAAACAGGAGGATGAACAGGAGACCCAACCAGAAGGCGGGCATGGCCTGTCCGGTGATGGCTACCAGCTTCCCCACCCGGTCGAAGAGCGAGTCAGGGTAGGCAGCCGATATCACTCCCAGCAGCAGCCCGAGGATCATGGAGAAGGCGAGGCCCGCCCCGACCAGTTGCACGGTGGCCATCACCCGGGACTTGAAAACGTCGAATGCCTCGTTCCCTGACCAGCGTACGGAGACACCGAAGTTGCCCGTGAAGATGCCCTTGTTGAACAGGAGATACTGGATGTGCCACGGCTTGTCGAGGCCGAACTCCTGCTTCATCCGCTCCCGGTCTTCCACCGTAATGCTGGGGTTGGCAAGGTAGTCTATGGGGTCGCCGGTGAAACGCAGCAGGAAAAATACGGCCAGCGTGACCAGCCAGACCGTAACCAGGCCACGGCCCATCCGCCTTAACGCGTAGCCCCTCATATACTGCCTCCGGGGGTATTCACCACAGAGGACACAGAGAGCACAGAGGTCTTATTTTCCCTGGCAAGCTCGGTGACCTCTGTGCTCTCAGTGGTTGACCGTCGCCCCTGCTAGTCTCGCAGCACCACGCGCCATAGTTGTTCGAAAGAGCTGGCGAACGGGGCTGTTGGATGGGCCAGCACCCTGTCGGTGTAGCCCTGCACCACCGCCACCTCGGCCATGGGGATTACCCAACGGTTCTCAAGAACATGGTTCTCGATGCCATTGAGCGCTTCCAACTGCACATCGGGATCGGTGGTCGAGTTGGCCAGCATCCACAGTTCCTCGGTGGTGTCATCCCAGCAGCAGATGTAGCTGCCCGTCCGGTGATAGCCGTAGTTGGCAATAACCCCGGCATGCTCCTGGCGGCCCCAGGTCTGGACGATCAGCGGCCTGTAGGGACGCTCAAGGTCGTCGGGCGCGCCGAAGCAGCAGCGGCTGTAGAACTCGGCGGTGGGCACCTCAAATATCTTGAGGTCGATGTTGACGTCCTTGAGGAACGACGCGGCGGCCTCCAGCCAGTCCCTCTGGCCGGGGGAGTTCACGAAGGGGCCGTAGTAGACCTCAACCTCGAACCCGTCCCCGTAGCCAGCTTCCTGGAGGAGCTGGCTGGCGCGATCCGGGTCGTATGGCGAGACGGGTATGTCCGACTGGAACCCGAACGACCCGGTGAACCACAGCCCGCCCATGGGAGTGGTGAACCCGTGATGCGCAGTCTCCACGATGGCGATCTTGTCAATCGCCAGCTCAAAAGCCTCGCGCACCCGGATATCGTCGAAGGGCTTGACCTCATCGGGAGTGGGCGGGTCGAGTGAGTCGGTCATCAGGTTGACGAAGTCGATGTTGTAGTTGCCGGTGGAGCGGATGGTCTGGGTCCACTGGTCGCCCTGGTCGGGGTTTATGCCGCGCGCGTCAAAGTCCTCGGAGCGCGGGATGTCCTTGGCGACCACGTAGGGGATGTTCACCACGGCGTCCACTTGGTCGCTGCGGAGCAGGCCGTAGCGGGCGGCGGCGTCGGTCGAAAGGATGATTTCCAGCGACTCGTGCTGGGGAGCGTGGTACCAAGGGGTGTCGCCCCAGAAATCATCCCAACGCTCCAGCTCTATGCGCTCGCTGGGACGCCACAGGCTGACGGTGTAGGGCCCGCCGCCCGAGGGATTCTGTTCGAACTCATCGACTCCTACTTCCTGCAGGTAGGCCGAATTCCCCATGTGGACCTGGTGATAACCGGAGCCGGTGTAGAAGGCCACGAAATCGGGGACCGGCGAGACGGTGTTGATCATCACTTCCTTATCGCTGATCACTTCGATCTCGCCAATCTGTTCCTTGAACCGATTGGCCGAGAGATGGCCGGCAAATTCAGGCGAGAAATCACCCCGCGACGCCTCGTAGTTCCACTTGACGTCGGCGGCGGTTATGGGTGACCCGTCCTGCCAGGTGGCGTTGGGGTGGATGGTGAACCGGAACCCGTCGTCGTTCAGTTCCCAGTCGGTGGCCAGGCCGGATACGATGTTGTGTTCCTCGTCGCGCATCAGGAGAAACACGTTGATGTAGTCTTGGAGGAAGGTGACTCCCTGCATCTCCACCGGATTCAGGTCGTCCCAGCCCCAGCCGTCAACCGCGATGGTGAACTTGCCGACGGACTCGGGCACGCCATCGACGCCGGGAGCCGGGAACCCTCCCGCCACCGGCACCGGGGAGGGCGCGGCCGTTGGCACGGAGACCTGGGTCGGGATGGGCGTGTTGGCCGGTTGCTGTTGCTGCTCCTCCTCTTCGTCGGCATCCTCGCCGGACGGAGCCGCAGTCGGCGCGGGTGGCTGCGTCGGCGATGCCCCTGACCCTGCTGCCTGCGTTGGCTGTGTCTCAGCTTCAGTTTCCGTCTCGTCAGAACCGCAGGCCACGGCAGCTAACGTCAGTGCCAGTGCCAAGGAAGCAATCAATATGAGGCTCCAGGCACTCCTCAATGAGTACCGGAGCCTTGTAGTTGATAAACGCATGCTGGACCCCCTCAAAGCTTAAGGAAACCTTGTACCATGCGCATACTCAAAAGTACAGACGCATCAGCATTTCGTAACGATGTTGTAACAAGTACGGCGGGTGCCGCCATATACCCAAACGAAGCGGCCCAAGACTCGCTCCCGGCATCTCGACGGCGGGCCGGGCGCGAACCGAGCGGAGGCGCGGCAACCGTTACTCCGGCACCCTGACCAGCTTCTGCATCGAGCGCAGTTCGCGGGGCGGGTCCATATGCCGGCCGTAATCGGTCCACGCCACCTCCGCTACGTACAGGTCTCCCCTCGAATCAATGGCGATGCCGTGGGGAGAGTAGAATCGCCCTGACTGATCACCGTAGCTCTCCCGTCCGACCCTGGCGAGCACCTTGCCTCTCGTGTTCATGACGGTCACCCGCGGCCCCAGATCGGTGCCGATGTCGTTGGTGCCGATGCCGCAGAAGTACTCTCCGATGTACAGCAGTTCCTCGCCCGACCGGTCGTCGATGACGATGGCGGCTGCGCGGGAGAGGTTGCCCCACTGGGCCTCATACCTCCCATGGGAATTGAACACCTGGATGCGGTGGTTTTCCCGGTCGGCTACGTGCACCCACCCGTCATTGTCGACCTGCACGTTGTGGACGATGTTGAACTGCCCGTCGCCGGTGCCCGATTCGCCCCACGAGAACAGCAGCCTGCCGTCGGGCGTGTACTTGTGTACCCGGGCGTTGGAATAGCCGTCGGCCACGTAGAACTCTCCGGTGCGCTTGTCGAAGGCCACGTGGGCGGGAACGCTGAACGGCTCGCCGCTCATCTTCGGGCTGGGCTTGTGAGGCGTGCCCAGGGTCATCAGCAGCTTGCCGTCGGGCGTGAACTGCCGCACTGTGCTGTCGCCGTTGTCGACGCAAAAGACAGTGCCGTCCGGCGCGATGGTCACCCCGTGAGGGTTGGCGAAAACGCCCTCGCCCCAAGTGCGCAGCAGGTTGCCTTCGGTGTCGAACACCAGCATCGGGATGGTGCCACGGTTGAATACGTAGACCTGGTCCTTGGCGTCCACCGCGACAGCCGTTCCCTCCCGGTAGACCACGCCCTCGGGGAGCTGGCCCCAGTTGCGTCCCGAGACCTCGTAGTGAAAGCCATTTTCTCCGATAATCACCGGCCCGGTGTCTTCGCCGTCGCTCCCGTGTCCCTCGGTGCGCAGGCCGTATTCCCAGTCCTGTTCCTTGTCGACCATCGTCCGACCTCCCGGATTCCGGCTCCCCGGCATGCAGGGGCCGTGGGCAATATATCACGTCGTGCGCCTAGCGTTAGCAGGCTTGTTGTCTGAACTGTGATTCCTTTGATTTCAGGATTTCGCTGATGGACCCCAATTCTGCTCATCCTCTGATCTTGTGAATCCTGATAGGAGTTACTCAGTTGGAGATTTCACCCCCCACCCTAACCCTCCCCCATCAAGGGAGAGGGAATAGCTCAACTGCGTAAGTCCTATCCTGATTCAGACAGGATTCTGAGCGAAACGAGTTTCCGGTAGTCATGAAACCCCTGGGGAAACCCTTTACCCGGTCATCCAGTGGTAATATTGCCGCAGCCCTTCTTGGGCCCACTGGCACCTTCCGCAATAGGCATGCGGCCGGAAAGTTGCCTCCGGCGACGGGGATGTCATGACTGAAACAGTAGTGTTGCAGAATGCCACAATTTTTGATTCCACGGGTAGGGAACCCTACGGTCCGGGCACCGTGGTGGTTGAGGGCAGCCGCATCGCCGCCGTGGGACCGGCGGACCAGGTCGCGACGCCGCGAGACGCCAGGGTAATCGATGCGGATGGGCATACCGTCATGCCCGGCCTGATCGACGCGCACACCCACGTCGGCGCCGTCGACAACTCGTTCGGCGCCAACTTCGAGGACAACCATCCGGGGGCGATCTACGCCTACTCCGTGGCCCGCATCCTCAGGGAAACGCTGATGGCCGGGTTCACCACCATCCGGGACGCTGGCGGCTGCGATTACAGCTTCAAGGCGGCCGTTGAGTCAGGGCTGATTCCGGGGCCTCGCATATTCACCAGCCAGGCCTACATCTCCCAGACCGGCGGCCACGGCGACATGCGACAGCGACACGACCGGGGCGCTCCCAGGGCGGGCCACCGGCTGGCCCCGGTGCCTGCCATCTGCGACGGCGTTCCCCAGGTACGGCAGGCGGCGCGGGAGCAACTCCGTACCGGCGCAGACCAGCTCAAGGTCATGGCCGGCGGCGGAGCTGCCTCGCCCACCGACCCGCTTGATTCTCCCCAGTTCACCGTGGAGGAAATAGCGGCCGCGGTCTACGAGGCCAGGGCGGTCAAAAAGAAGGTGATGGCCCACGTCTACGTCCCGGAGGGTATAAAGAATTGCGTGGAAGCCGGGGTGCGCAGCATCGAGCACGGGAACTTCCTAGACGAGGAAGCGGCCTCGCTGATGAAGGAAAACGATATGTACCTCGTCCCCACCCTGACGGTCTACGAGTTGATCGCGGAACGGGGCCGGGAACAGGGAATCGCCGAGTTGGTCATCGACAAAATCAACATGGCCCGGGGAGCCGGGCGCCAGAGCGTGGAAATCGCCATGGCGGCGGGGGTCAACATCGCCTCCGGCGCCGACCTGTTCGGGCAGAACTACGGCCTGAAGGCCGTCGAGCTGGAACTGAAGGCCGATGTTATGGGGTCGATTGCGAGCCTGGTCTCAGCGACCCGCACCAACGCGGAGCTTATCGAGCGTTCGGACGAGATCGGCACACTGGAGCCGGGCAAGCTGGCCGACCTGATTATGGTCAAGGGCAACCCGGTCGAGGACATCACGATCCTGCAGGACCCGCAAAACATACCCTTGGTAATGCAAGCAGGCCGGGTAGCCAAATGGGAGGAACCCGGCTAACCATAACGCCCCCTGGCCGGGGATTCCCTCTCCCTCCGGGAGAGGGTTAGGGTGAGGGCGTTCCCCTTTCGGAAAAGGTCCAAATAACCATCCCCAAAAGTCCCCTCCCTCTTGACGGAGGAGGATTAGGCCCGACTCTGTCGCGGCTCTCGACAAAGTCGGAGGTGGGGGTGAAAAGGTAGTCCGGCAAGCCCGTTGATGAGCAATTCACCCGATTTGAGATAGCTTTAAGGCTTGAGACGAGTATTCTGATAGATTCCTTTCAACTCCGAATAATCGGCCCCGAATAGAGGTCAGGAGGTCAACCCATGGCAGAGCTGAGGATCGCTACCCTTTCGGGTGATTACACCGTGATCGGCGAGGCGGAAGTCGAGGATTTCCGGGGCAGCCTGTACGGCGAGACGCTGCTCCCCGGCGACGACGGGTACGACGGCGCGCGGCGCATCTGGAACGCCATGATCGACAAGCGACCCGCCATGATCGCGCGGTGCAGCGGGACGGCCGACGTGATCAACTCGGTCAACTTCGCGAGGGAGAACAACCTGCTCATTTCGGTGCGGGGCGGCGGCCACAACTTCCCCGGCAACAGCGTCTGCAACGACGGGCTGATGATCGACCTTTCCAGGATGACCGGCGTGCGCGTCGACCCGGCAGCCCGGACGGTGCGGGCGCAGGGCGGGACCAAGTGGGGGGCTTTCGACCACGAGACCCAGGCCTTCGGCCTGGCCACCACCGGCGGCACCGACGTTGATACCGGCATCGCTGGCCTCACCCTGGGCGGCGGCATCGGATGGCTTTCGGGCAGCTACGGACTAAGCTGCGACAACCTGATCTCCGCCGACGTGGTCACTGCCGACGGACAGTCGCTCACGGCCAACGCCGGGGAGAACCCCGAACTGCTCTGGGCCCTGCGGGGAGGCGGCGGCAACTTCGGCGTCGTGACCTCGCTGGAATACCAGCTCCATCCCATCGGCCCCGAGGTGCTGGCGGGCTGGCTGATCTTTCCCGCCGAAAAGGCTCGGGAATTCTTCCCCGCCGTCAATGCCTTTACCGACAACATGCCCGACGAGATGAACCTCATCACCTTCCTGCACACCCTTCCCGATTCAACACGGAAGGACGGCGGCGGGAAGGCGTGCAGCATTCTGCTCTGCTATCACGGCCCGATTGAGGAAGGACAGAAAGCGATCCAGCCGCTCCGGCAGCTGGGCACGCCTATCGTCGACGACGTCCGCCCCATGTCCTACACCGACGCCCAGAAGCTGGCGGTTGCGCCCGCAGGACGCCAGAACTACCTGAAATCGCATTTCGTGAGCCAGGTCGGCGACGACATCGTGGACGTAGTGCTCGACTATTTCGAGCGGATCACATCGCCCCTCTCCAGCATCCTGTTCCAGTACATGGGCAACGCGGCGCGGCGCGTGCCCGCCGGCGACACCGCCTTCGGCCAACGCCACGCCCTGACCGAGTGGGCCACCAACGCCGTGTTCCTGGACCCGGGCGAGTCGGAAGTCCATATCCGCTGGGTCCGGGAGCTGGCCAACGACATCCTGCCTTTCTCGTCGGGAGCCTACATCAACCAGGTCGGCACCGAGGAAGAGGAAGGGGCCGAGGCGATCCAGGCGGCCTTTGGCGACAATTTCCAGCGGCTGGCGGACCTGAAGCGGAAATACGACCCGGCCAACCTGTTCAGCCACAACCAGAACATCCGGCCCCGGCTCTGATGAGTACTGCGACTAACAGTTGGAGCCAACTCGTCATTCCGGCTTTCGCCGGAATGACGGAAGGGTAGCGGGGGTCGTGGAGCACTACCCTTTCACCCCCACCCTAACCCTCCCCGTCAATGGGGAGGGAATTTCACAAAGTTCACAAAGGAGGTACCAAGATGCCGCTGCCGCCGAACCGGGTCGACTACCTGCCCATCGTAGACCGGCCCGTGATCAAGTGGCCCAACGATGCCCGCGTGGCCCTCTGGATTTCGCCCAACGTGGAGCACTACGAGTACATGCCGGAGAACGAGGGCGCGCGCAATCCGTGGCCCCGGACTCCCTACCCTGACGTGCAGCAGTACTCCTACCGAGACTACGGCAACCGCGTGGGCTTCTGGCGGATGCTGGAGCCGCTGGACAAGTACGGCATCAAGTGCTGTGTGTCGCTGAACATGGCCGTCCTGGAGCATTTCCCGGAGATCGGCGAGGCCATGGTGCAACGGGACTACGACTACATGAGCCACGGCATCTACAACACCCGATACCTCTACACCTACGACGAGGACCGGGAGCGCGAGTTCTACCGGGACACTATCGACACGCTGCGGCGGCACACCGGCAAGCAGCTCAAGGGCATGCTGGGCCCGGCCATCTCCGGCAGCGTTCGCACCCCGGACCTGATGGCCGAGGCGGGTTTGATCTACCACACCGACTGGATGCACGACGACCAGCCAGTGCCCATCAGGGTGGCCAGCGGCAAGCTCGTGTCAGTGCCCTACTCCATCGAGCTGAACGACTCGTCAATGATGCGGGACAACCACTACGAGGGGGACTATTTCGCGCGCATCTGCAAGGCCCAGTTCGACACGCTCTACCGCGAGGGCGCCGAGAGCGGGCGGGTCATGTGCATCGCCCTGCACCCTTTCCTCATCGGCCAGCCCCACCGCATCAAGTACCTGGACGACATCCTCGGCTACATAATGTCCCACGACGGCGTCTGGCAGACCACCGCCGACGAGATCGCCGAGTACTACATCGCCAACTACTATGACCAAGCCGTGGAACACGCCGCAAAACTGAACGGTTAAAGAGTAAAACGCAGAGGTCGCGGAGGACGCGCAGAGGTCGCAGAGGACATCAGGAAAGCCAATTTTTCTCTGCGTTCCCCTCTGCGCCCTCTGCGTTGAAAACAATAGAAACAATAGTAGGAGGCACCCGACATGCCCGCCGAGCGCCGCTTCGGGATGGACCACGAACACTACGACTGGTCGCCGCTGAACACCAGGGGCATTCTCCGCTGGCCGGATAACGCCCGCCTCGCGCTGTCGGTGGTGGTCACCCTGGAGCACATGGAGTGGCTGCCCCCGGAGGGCAGCTTCCAGCCGGCTAACCTGGCGGGCGGCTCGGCGGCCCGGCCCTTCCCGGACTACGCCCGCATCTCCCACCGCGAGTACGGCCACCGGGTGGGTATCTACCGGGTGCTGGACGTGCTGGAGCGGCACGGCATCCGCCCCACGCTGGCAATGGACGCCATGACCGCCGAGAACTATCCCTACCTGGTGCGGCACTGCCTCGACCGGGGATGCGAGATCATCGGGCACGGCATCTCGGTCAGCCGCATGATCACTGGCAACATGACGGAGGAGCAGGAGCGGGACTACATCCGCGAGTCGCTGGATGCCCTCACGCGGGCTACCGGCGAGGCCCCGGCAGGATGGATGGGGCCGGAGTACGGCGAGTCGGAGCGCACCCCCCGGCTCCTCGGCGACGCGGGTGTCACCTACCTGTGCGACTGGGCCAACGACGAGCAGCCCTACCCGCTGAAGGTACCCGCCGGCGAACTTTTCGCCCTGCCGGTGATGCTGGAACTGGACGACGTGATCGCCATGGCCCACCGCAAGGTGACCATCGACCGGTACGCCACCATGCTCCGCGAGAGCTTCGACGGGATGTACGGCGACGGGTCGGACAACGGGCGGTCGCTGGTGTTGAGCCTGCATCCGTGGATGATCGGGCAGCCCTTCCGCATCGGCTTTCTGGACGAGGCGCTGGGCCACATGCTGCGGCGGCAGGGCGTCTGGGCCGCCTCGGGCGGCGAGGTCGTCGACTGGTACCGCAGGAACCCTCCGGTGGCATGACCCGCTCCGAAAAGAGGACAAATTCAACCCGACGGCGGCACTCGAACTAGACCGGCTGGAGATATATGGAAGATTACGCCCTGGCAATCGACGTGGGTGGCACCTTTACCGACATTGTGCTGCTGAACCTGACCACCGGCGGCATGCGGCTACTCAAGACACCCTCCACTCCCGATGACCCGTCCCGTGGGTTCGTCACCGGCATTTCCGAGATACTCAAGTCCAACGGAGTGGCATACTCGCAGGTACGCCGCATCTTCCACGGCACCACCATCGCCACCAACGCCGTCCTCGAGGGCAAGGGCACTCCGGTCGGCGTGCTGGTCTCCGAGGGATTCAAGTACGTGCTGGAGATCGGACGGCACAGCATGGCGCGGCTGGCCAACCCTCACGTCTGGGTCAAGCCGGAGCGCCCGGTCCCGCCGGAGCGCATACTCGAGGTCCGGGAACGCACTGCCTTCGACGGCGTCATACTCCAGCCCCTCGATGAGGACGCGGTGCGCTCGGCAGCGGCGCATTTCCGCAGCCAGAGCATCGATTCCATCGCCATCTCCCTGACCCATTCCTACGCCAATCCCGCCCACGAGCTTCGGGCCCGGCAGCTGGTGCTGGAGGAATTTCCCGGCGCGCATGTTTCCCTGTCCTCCGAGGTGCTTCCTGTTTTCCGCGAATACGAGAGGACCATCACCACCGTCCTCAACGCCTACGTCATGCCCCGGGTGAGCTACTACATCGAGAACCTGGACCGGGATCTGCTTGAGCTGGGAGCGGAAGCGCCCCTGCTAATCATGACGTCCAACGGCGGCGTGATGGGCGCGGAGACCGCCACCCGGCGGCCCGTCTACACCGCCCTGTCTGGCCCGGCGGCAGGCGTAATGTCGGCCATCGACGTGTCCGGCAACACGGGGATCGAGGACTGCATCTCCTTCGACATGGGCGGCACCAGCACCGACGTATCCCTGGTCAGCCGCCGCACGCCCACCATCACCCTTGCGGGACAGTTGGGCGCTTGGCCGGTGCAACTGCCGATGCTGGACATTGCCACCATCGGGGCCGGCGGCGGCAGCATCGCCTGGCTCACGGCGGCGGGCAACCTGAACGTGGGGCCCCGCAGCGCCGGCGCGGTACCCGGCCCGGTGTGCTACGGCCTGGGAGGGTCCGAGCCTACGGTAACGGACGCCAACCTGGTGCTGGGCCGCATCGACGACACCATCGCCGGCGGCGCCCTGACCCTGGATGTTGAGGCTGCCAGGGAGGCGATCCAGGAGAAAATCGCCGTCCCCCTGGGCTTGGAACTGGAGCGCGCGGCGCATGGCATCCTGCAAATCGTCAACTACAACATGATGGGGGCCATCCGCAACGTTAGCGTGGAGCGCGGCCACGACCCCCGCAACTTCGCGCTGATCGCCTTCGGCGGGGCTGGGCCGATGCACTCCGTCAGCGTGGCCCGGCTGCTGGACATGACCACCGTCATCGCGCCGCCCAGCCCTGGCGTGGCTTCGGCCTACGGGCTGCTGGTGGCCGATTTCAAGAACGATTACGCCAGAACATCGGTCCAGAAGCCGCCCGGCTACGACCTTGCCGCCATGGAGGAAATCTACCGCGAACTGGAGGGCGAGGCGACCCGTTGGCTCGACTCTGAATCGGTGCTCGCAGGCCGTCGCGAGCTGGCCCGCTCGGCAGACCTGCGTTACGCCCATCAGGGTTTCGAGGTGACAGTCGGGGTGTCCGGGAAAGTCCTGGACTCGTCCGCTCTGGATGCGACGATGCAACAGTTCCACCGCGAGCATGACCGTCTGTTCGGTTTCTCCCTTGACCAGCCGGTGGAGTTCGTCACCCTGCGCGTCACCGCCCGGGGCCACCTGGAAACGGCCCGGGCCGCGCCTCTGTCCCACGGCGAACCGGCCAAGCCTGCCGACGCGCTGCTGGGACGGCGGCAGGTCTACTTTGACGAAGCCGGGGGATTCGTGTCCTGCGACATTTACCAGCGCGCAAATCTGGCGCCGGGATCGGCCATCGACGGCCCGGCCATCCTGGAAAACATCGACTCCACCGTGGTCATCGACCCAGGCTGGCGGGCCCGCATCGACGACTACGGCAATTGCATCGCGCAGCCCGTTTAGAAAAAATACACATCTAAGTCCCCTCTCCCTACGAGGGAGAGGGTCAGGGTAAGGGTGAAATTTTGGCAGCAGACTCCATTGCAGGTGCCCAGGTCTCTAATCATCTCCACGGCGAAAGCGCCGTTGCCACGGCCACCGTGGACCCGATCACGCTCCAGCTAATCCGCGGCTCCCTGCGCTCGGCGCGGCTGGAGTGCGAGCTGCTGATCGAGCGCACTGCCATGTCGGCCTTCATCCGGGAGAAGAAAGACTACACCGTCAGCTTCCTCGACCGGCAGGGGCGGGAGATATACGGCGAAACGCTGGGCAGCGACATACTGGGCTGCGTCTGGGACTGCTACCCGGCCGAGACCATGAACCCCGGTGACGTGTACTGGTACAACGACCCCTACATCTCGCGGGGCAGCATCAGCCACACGCCGGATATGGTGTTCATCGCGCCTGTATTCTTCGAGGAGGAACTGGTGGCCTACTGCCACTCATTCGCCCATTTCTGGGACCTGGGCGGGTCGCGCCCCGGCAGCATCGGGCCAGCCAATACCGAGATCTTCCACGACGGCACTTTGGTCCCGCCCATCAGGATCGTGGACCGGGGCAAGCTGAACGACGAGGCCTATCGCATCATCCTGCGCAACTCCCGCTACCCCGACCTGCTGGAGGGCGACAGCCGGGCGCTGATGGCGGCGGCGCAACGGGCCGAGGAGCGGGTGCTGGAGATTTTCCGCCGCTTCGGCAAGGAGACTACCCTGGCCGCCATTCAGCAAGACCAGGCGGAGACTGCCGAATTTATCCGCCAGAAGACGCTGGAAATGATCCCGCCCGGCAACTACTCCACCAGCGACTATATGGACAACGACGGGGTGGGAGAGGAGTGGCACTCATTCCACCTGCAACTGCACCGCGAGGGAGATGAGGTGACCCTGGACGCAACGGGCAGCGACGATCAGGCGCCCGGCTCCATCAATTTCATGGCCAGCGACGGCACCATCGGGGCCTACTTCGGCCAGCACTTCCACCAGTACGACCCGTCCCTGACCATGAACGACGGTCTGCTGGCGTCGGTGGACGACGTTAAGCTCCGTTCCGGCAGCATCCTGCAGCCCCAGTGGCCCGCCGCGCTGGGCTGCCGCGCCCACACGTTCACGAAGCTGAAGAACGCCGTGCGGGCCGTCGTCGCCAAGGCCAACGGCGGCGACACCATGGCGGCCATGGCCGTCTATGTCATCGCCTACTGGCGGATGCGGGACGCCGAGACCGGGGAGTGGCTTCTCTGCACCGACGGCATCGCGGTGGGCCACGGCGCACGTCCCCAAGCCGACGGCATCGACGCCGTGTACAGCCGACACAACGAGAACTACCCCGCCGAGTTCATGGACATGGAATACCCGCTGCGAATGGAACGGTACGCCATCCACCCGGACTCCGGCGGCCCCGGCAAGTACCGGGGCGGT
Organism: Dehalococcoidia bacterium; assembly: GCA_965203005.1. GTDB lineage: Bacteria > Chloroflexota > Dehalococcoidia > Lucifugimonadales > UBA3495 > VXOI01. Next base: position 3,874,119 of record CBDBBS010000002.1, on the reverse strand, counting down.
TGCGGCATCATCCGCGACGTGCGGCTGCTGGCCCCCGAGGGCACCTTCGGGCTGCGCGTCGAGAACAACCGCTTCCCGGCGTGGGGCGTCGCCGGTGGCAAGGCGGGCGGCACGTCTCGTGTGGTGCTAAACGAGGGATGTGTGGGCGAGCTGGAGATCCGTCCCTTTTCCGATGACAACCCTTGGCAGGCTGGCGACATGGTGAGGCTCTACACTGCCGGAGGAGGCGGCTGGGGCGATCCCCTGGAGCGGGACATCGCCCTGGTGGAAAAGGATGTCCGGGGCGGATTCGTCTCGCTGGAATCAGCCCGCACAGAGTACGGAGTCGCCATCGATCCGGCGACGCTGAAAGCTGACGGGCCAGGCACTCTCGCCTTTCGCAACGACCTGCGCCGCACCCGCGAGCAGCCCAAGCTGTTCCACCGTTTCATCTATTTCGACGACGACGAAGAGGAGCGACGCTGGATCGAGCGCAATCTGCCCCGTTAGAGGGCCTATGCCGTCCGTTTGCTCCATCAGGGGCGGCTACTTCGACAACCTGTGGCCGCCCATACCTATCAACTGGTCGTATAACCGTTCTTCAGATCCCACGTAGCGGCGTCCCTGTCGCGGTCCTCCGGCTGGCCGAATCCGCCGCCGCCGGATGAGAGGCAGACAATGTGGTCGCCGGGGTTGACCACGACGCCCACCTCCTTGGAACCAAGCACCCGCTCCGACCCGTTGGTTACGATCTTGTAGTGGTGCGGCAGGCCGTCGTCCGCGCCGAACAGGCCAAAGGGCGGCACCACGATACCGTCGCCGGCGGTGTTGAGCAGTGCTGGGCCTTCGCCCTCGTAGACCAGGTCGCAGACTGCGCCCAGGCCGCCGCGCCAGGCGCCCACGCCGCCGGAGTCGGGGCGCAGCTCGTGCCGCTCGATGAAGAACGGGAACCGCTCCTCCGTTACCTCTATGCTGGGTGAGCGTATGCCGCCAGCCACGTTGATCTCGCCCACGTTGGACCAGCCGTCGACGCCCTCCGACGCTCCGCCGCCTCCCCGGGCCAGGAAGAAGTGCCAGATGAACTGCCGTCCCGTCCTCGGGTCGTGGCCGGTGATGGCGTAGCGCAGCCGTCGCGAGAACCCGGCGGAGACCGCAGCGGGGATGGCGGGGGCCAGAGCCTTGAACACCGCCTCCACCACCTCCTCGGCGCAGTGGTTGGTGCTCATGCACACCGGCGCGGGCGGATTGGCGTTGACTACCAGCCCTCGAGGAGCAACGATCCGCACCGGCCGCATGGAACCCTCGTTGCGGGCCACGTCCATGGGCGCAAGGTACATGATCGCGGCGTGGGCCAGCGACCGGGTGTTGGCGTAGGCGCTGTTGATGAACCCCTCGACCTGAGGGCTGGAATCGCTGAGGTCGATGGTCATGGAGTCGCCCGCGATGGTTACCTTGGCCCGGATGGGCACCAGCTTGCTGTCGAACCCGTCATCGTCGACGAACGACTCGCCGTAATACACGCCGTCGGGCCAGCCGGATACGAACTGCCGCACTTGCCGCTCGGTGGCGGACAGGATCTCGGCCACCACCGCCATCAGCCGGTCGGCTCCGTACTCGGACAGCAGCGCCCCGATGCGGCGGGCCGCCAGCATCACCGACCCGATCTGGGCGTTGAGGTCGCCCAGGAAATTCTCCGACTGCCGCACGTTGGCCGCCATCATCTGAAATACGTCGTTGCGGGGTACGCCACGATCGTATATCCGCAGCGGCGGCAGGCGCAGCCCTTCCTGGAATATCTCGTTGGCGCCGGGGTTGTAGCCGCCGTGAGTGCCGCCGCCAACGTCGCTGTGATGCGCGCGGTTCACCCCGTAGAACAGCAGCCGTCCCTCGTGGAACACCGGGCGGATGATGGTGATGTCGGGCAGGTGGCTGCCCCCGAAGTACGGGTCGTTCAGGATGAACAGGTCGCCGTCGTGAATGTCGTCGCCGAAGTAGTCGCGGACGGCTGCGCCCGCCACGAGAAGCGCGCTGATATGCACCGGTATGCCCTCGCCCTGGGCCACCAACTGGCACTCGCCGTCTAAGATGGCAGTGGAAAAGTCCCGGCTGGAGTTGAGTATCTGCGACATGGCCGTGCGCAGCATCGCCTCGGTCATTTCCTGCGCGATGGACTCCAGGCGGTGCTCCACCACCGCTAGGGTGATGGGGTCGGCGTGCGCCGGGCCGTCTTTACCGTCCAATCCGTAGGGGCGCCCCTCGTGGGCGCCCACAAGGGGCGCCCCTACCATATCGGTAGTGGCCGACTCCCGCCCCACCCGCAACTCTATGCCGCCCATTGCATCGACGGTGGCGCGGTCGCCGGGCTGCACCAGCACGGTGGTGAATTCCGATTCCAGCACCGCCGGGCCGACAATCTCCGCCCCCGCCGACAGGGAGTCGGCAGCGTAGGTCAGCGCGTCGTGCCACTGGCCGAGGTAGACGCGCCGCGAGCCGGTGGGCTTTTCGACAAGCTCAGTCCCAACGGCGGTCCCGTCCTTTGTCCGGTCCAGCTGCGCGATCCTGGGCAGCTTGCCGACAGCCGCCACTCGCAGCGTGATCAGCCGCACCTCCTGGTCCTGCTGGGCGTAGGAGTACAGCTCCTGGTACCGCTGGTGGAAATTGGACGTCAGTTGCCCGAGGAATTCCGAGTCCGACAGTCCCGGGTCAGGCAGGGGAACGGTGACCTCGTAGATCTGGTCCAGGTACCGCATGTCTGCGGAATACTGGATCTCCACAGCCTCGTCGGCCACGCCCTGGGCAGTGAGCTTGACCCGCCCCTGCGACCCCAACTCGGCGAGAATGTCCCTGAGTTCGTTGAGATCAATCCGGTCCAGGCTCACCGGATACGACCGGAAATAATCGTATTTGATGTCAGTATTCAGCATGCCGTAGGCCGACAGCACCGGGGCCGATGCCGGGATGTACACCCTTTCGACTTGCAGTTGGCGAGCGACCTCCGATGCGTGCAGACCCGACGCTCCGCCGAATCCCATCATGGTGAACTCGCGGGGGTCGACGCCCCGCTGCACCGACATCAGCCGGATACCCTCGGCGATGGTGGTGCACACCACCTTGTACACGCCGAAAGCGGACTCAGCGCTGGAGAGGCCCAGCGGCGCTCCCACGTTCTCGGTCAAGGCATGCTCGGCGGCCGCCGGGTCGAGGCTGGCCCTGCCGCCCAGGAAGTTAGCGGGGTCCAGGTACCCCAGCGCCAGGCTGGCATCGGTTACGGTGGGCCGTTCACCGCCCCTGCCATAGCAGGCGGGACCGGGGTCGGCCCCCGCGCTGTCCGGCCCGACGTGGAGGATGCCGCCCTCATCCACCCGGGCGATGCTGCCGCCGCCAGCGCCGAGGGTGTGGATGTCGATCATGGGCGCGGCGATCTTCCACCCCGCCTCGAATTTCTCGTTGGCTATGTGCGGAACGCCGTTTTCGATCAGCGAAATGTCGGTGCTGGTGCCTCCCATATCGAATGCGATTATTTTGGATTCTTCCAGCAGCTGTCCAATGTAAGCGGCGGCGCTGACCCCACCGGCCGGGCCGGACAGGATGGCCCGCACCGCCATGTTCTTGGAGTCCTCAATGGGGGCCACCCCGCCGTTGGACTGCATGATCAGCACGTCCTCCAGCTGGGGATAGGCCTCGAACCGTTCGGCCAGCCGCGACAGGTAGCGGCTGAACACCGGCCCCACGTAGGAGTTGATCACCGTGGTGCTCAGGCGGTCGAACTCCTTGATCTGTGGGATGACCTCGTGGGACAGGGAGGCGTACAGGTCCGGGAAACGGTTGCGAATGATCTCAGCCGCCCGCTGCTCGTGGGCCGGGTTCAGGTACGAGAACAGGAAGCAGACGGCCAGCGCCTCGGCCCCCTCACCGACCAGGTACTCCAGGTTCTCGACCAGGGCAGCCTCGTCCAGGGGCCGCTCCACCGCGCCGCTGGCTCGCACCCGCTCCGGGACGCCCACCCGCAGGTAACGGGCTGCCAGCGGCTCCACCATCTTCATCCGCAGGTTGTAACGGTCCTCCTTGAGACCCTCCCGCATCTCCAGCAGGTCGCGGAAGCCGTCGGTGGTGATCAGCCCCACCGTTGCGCCCTTACGCTCCACCAGCGTGTTGGTGGCCACGGTCGAACCGTGGATGACCAGGTCGGTGGCGCCCAGGAACTGATCCAGGGACAGCCCATAGGCAGAGGCGGCCTCCCGCAGCCCGTTCATCACGCCGATGGACGGGTCGTCGGGCGTGGTCTGGGTCTTGAAGAACCGAGGCTGCCCGCCCTCCGGGTTCAAGCCTCTTGCCGGCCCGCCTTCCAGGTTCAAGCCTCTTGCCGGCCCGCCTTCCGGGTTCAAGCCTCTTGCCGGCCCGCCTTCCAGGTTCAAGCCTCTTGCCGGCCCGCCTTCCAGGTTCAAGCCTCTTGCCGGCCCGCCCGCTGGCGCCACCACAAAGTCGGTGAATGTGCCTCCGACGTCTATCCCGATCTTGTACACCTGGGACCTCCTGATCCTGCCGGCAACTCGTATGAACAGTCACCAGCATCTTACGCCATCATGCGTGGTTATGGGCACCGGGGATACCGCTTGGGCAAAGTCTCTTGGCAGTCTCCTCCCCCATTGAGGGGAATCAATAGGCCCCGCATTCTGCTAGTAGACCGCCACTGTTGTATTGATGGACAAACCGGGAGTCCGTTCATGGTGAGCTTGTCGAACCATGGACGGACGGCCCTTCGACAGGCTCAGGGCGAACGGAAGAAGTAGCCATCAATCCAAATGGGTTGAACCACTAGGACGATTGCAAAGTGCCTTCCCAACCCAGTCAGGGTGAGCCTGTCGAACCATCGGCAGCTTGGACGGGCATCCTTCGACAAGCTCAGGATGAGAGTATGATTATGCTAGGAGTTACTTTGCAATCGTCCCGCAATTCTGCGCCTGCCACTGGACTAATGCACGGCACTGATGTAGCTTCAGCGTCAACGGCACGTTGCCGGGAGGGCAGGCCGAGCCAGCAAGCCAGCATTCGGAGGGACGCAGCATGAACCAGCAGGACATACCCTTTCTCACGGTGGCCGAGCTCTCAAAACTTATCGAGTCCCGCGAGGTCTCGCCCGTCGAGGCCACACAGGCGTACCTGGACCGCATCGACGGGCTGGATTTCAAGTTCAACTCCTATCTCGCCGTCAGCCGGCGGGGGGCCCTGCAGGCGGCCCGCGACGCCGAGGAGGCCATCGTTCGCGGCGACTACCGGGGCCCGATGCACGGCATCCCGGTGGCCGTCAAGGACCAGTTCTGGACCAAGGGCATCCGCACCACCGGCGGCACGCGCATCCTTGCCGATTTCATTCCGGACGAGGACGCCACCATCATCACAAAGCTGAAAGAGGCCGGCGCGGTGCTGCTGGGCAAGACCAATATGACCGAGTTCGCCATGGGCGGCGGGTTCGAACGGTTCAGCCCGCCCCGCAACCCGTGGCACCTCGACCGCCGTACCGGCGGCTCCAGCGGCGGTTCCGGAGCGGCCACCGCGGCGTTCCTCTGCGCTACGTCCCTCGGGGAGGACACCGGCGGCTCCATCCGGTGGCCGGCCACCTGGTGTGGACTGGTCGGTCACCGGCCCACATGGGGACTGGTCAGCCGCTATGGAGTGATGACCGGCGTCTGGTCTATGGATACCGCCGGGCCCATCTCCCGGTCGGTGGAGGACGCCGCCATCACCCTGAGCGCCATCGCCGGACACGACGAGCGCGATCCATACACCTGGGACCGTCCCGTCCCCGACTTTCGCGCCGGACTGAACGGCGACGTCCAGGGACTGCGCATCGGTGTGATCAGCGAGCAGATGGACGACGAGACCGTCGCCACCGATACCCGCGACGCGGTGCTGAGGGCCCTGGGCGTGCTGGGAGAGCTTGGCGCCACGGTGGAGCAGGTCTCCATCCCATTGACGGCCCACAGCGCCGTTCTGTCCCAGGTGCCGCTGGTGGTGGAACCGGCGCTGAACATGAAGGACTGGGTGCGGGAACGCTTACAGGACTACGGCCACAACAACCGCATCGGGCTGCTCACCGGCAGCGTATTTCCCGCCTCGGCCTATCTGAAGGCCCAGAAGCTGCGCACCATGTTCCGCAACCAGGTGCATGAGGCGCTGGAGCGGTACGACGTGCTGGTAACGCCCACATCCAGCGTGGCGGCGCAGCCCATAGTGGAGGACCCGGTCCGCACCAGCAAGGAGGACGCCATGCCGATCCCCTGGCTGCGGACCCGGACGTTCAACATGGCCAGCGCCCCGGCCGCTTCCGTCCCCTGCGGCTTCAGCGACGAGGGGCTGCCCATCGGCCTCCAGATCGGCGGGCGGCCCGGCGCCGATCAGACTGTGCTGAACGTGGCCTACGCCTACGAGCAGGCCACCAACTGGCACCGGCAGCGCCCGCCCAGCGTGTAGGGGGTGGGTGACAAATTCCCTCTCCCTCTGGGAGAGGGTTATGGTGAGGGCGTACCCTGTACTTACAGGAACAGAGATCCCTCGGGAATCCCGCAAATCGGAAAGCGAATTGGATTTGTCACACACCTTGCTTAGGCGCGGAATGCTGTCAACAGGAATTACGGCAGAGCTCTTGACCTCCCTCTTGAGGGAGAGGCCCCTCGGCAGGCTCAGGAGGGGTGAGGGGGAAGCGTCCTCTACCAAGAAACGCGAAAGTAACTAGGGAACGCCCCCACTCCTTCGACAGGCTCAGGACAGGCCAACCCTCCCCCGGAGGGAGAGGGAATCGCTATAGGGGGCCTGGGCGCACCTTTAAGCCGACCGGTTCTCAGTCGCGTCCGCTACGCCGGCGGGTTGCCCCCGAACCAGTCGGCAATCTGGGAGCCGGTGGCTGCCCACACTCCCTGTCGGCGAACCATGTGGCCCAGGGCCTCGTCCAGGAACCGGACCCGGAAGGGCTGCCCGATGAGCCAGGGGTGCAGGTTGAAGGCCAGGAGCAGTCCCGATTCCCGGGACCCCTCGTACAGTCCGTCGAAGCTCTCCTGCAGCAACCGGCCGTAGCGGTCAATGGGCAGCCGGCGGTCCGAGAGCGCGTTCACGTCGTCCAGCTCCCACATCAGGGGCAGGGCGCACATGTCCCCGTTGGGCGTGGTCAGACTGTAGGGCTGCTCGTCGTTGACCCAGTCGCAGACGTAGCTGACCCCTGCGGCGGCCAGTATGCCGGGAGTGCGCTCCGACTCGCCGTACTCGGGACCCAGCCATCCCTGGGGCGCCGCGCCGGTGGCCTGCCGGAGCGTTTCGACGCTGGAATGAACGTATTCCTCCTCGTCCTCCGCCGTCATCCGGCCTGTGATCATCCGGCTGGCGGAGATTCCGTGGCCGATGATCTCCGCCCCACGCTGGCGGCAGTGCTCGATCAGGTAGGGATTGGCCTCCGCCGTCAGGGCGTCCATGGCCACTGTGGCAGGGATGCCATGCTTTTCCAGCACATCCAGCACACGGAATATGCCCACCCGGTGGCCGTACTCGCGGTGCGTCACCCGCGCGTAGTCGGGGAAGGGCCGGTCGCCGAGACCCCCGGCGAGCGGGGTGGTGAAGCTGCCCGGCGGTGCCTCCCACTCCATCTTTTCCAGGGTGACCACCACGCAGAGGGCCACCCGCGCGCCATCGGGCCAGCGCAGCGCCCCCCGCCTGTTGATCGGCGACCATTGGTAGTGCTCGTGGTCCATTCCCGGACGGCGCTCTGCGGGCATGTTGGTCACCTCGGCGAAGTTGATAGCTGACGATTTCACCCTCACCCCAACCCTCTCCCTCAAGGGAGAGGTGGAAAGGGGCAGGTGTCTCACTCAATTGGGTAAGGGTTGACGCAGGCGTCTACTGCGGGCGGAATTGGGCCGCGTGAGCCACCGCGCCGTCATAGTAGTTGGCGATGTAGTACTCCGCGATCTCGTCGGCGGTGGTCTGCCAGACGCCGTCGTGGGACATTATGTATCCCAGCAGGTCGTCCAGGTATTTGACGCGGTGGGGCTGGCCGATGAGGTACGGGTGCAGGGCGATGCACATGACGCGCCCGCTCTCGGCGCCTTCGGCGTAGAGCTGGTCGAACTGGGCCTTGCAGATGCGGGCAAAGTACTCGCCCTCGAAACTGTTGCGGAACACCGGAACGTCGTTCAGCTCGATGCTGTAGGGCACGGACACCAGCTTGCCCGACTTGACTCCGATGGGCACCGGCTGGTCGTCGTGCATCCAGTCGGTGTGGTAGATCAGGCCGGCCTCGGCCATCAGGTCGGGAGTGCGGTCGGTGCCGGACACCGCCGGGCCCAGCATGCCCTTGAGCTGCTTCCCGGTGTGACGGCTCAGCGTCTCGATGTTGTCGCGGTAGAACTCCCGCTCCTCGTCCTCGGAAAGGGTATTGAGATAGCGGGTGTTGTAGATGCCGTGGCTCATGAAGTCGTAGTCGCGCTCGACCATGGCCTCGGCGATCTCCGGGAAATGCTCCAGCACTGCCAGGTTCAGCGACACGCAGCACCGGATGCCGTGCTTGTCCAGCACGTCGGTCATGCGCCAGAAGCCCACGCGGTTGCCATAGTCGCGATAGGAATACTGCTGCACGTCGGGGATGGGCACCCGGGGCCACGGGGTACGCACACCATCGAAGTCCGGCAGGTACTCGTAGTGCTCGATGTTCGGGGCGATCCAGAACGCTACCCTGGCTCCGTTGGGCCACTTGATGGGGGGCCGTTCAATGATTGGACTGTAATCTACTCGGGACGGCGCCTCGGCCTTTCCGTCTCTATTTGTGCTCACGCAGGCGAACCTCCCTGCTCGGTGGTTGGGGTCAAGGGCTATTCTAACCGCAAACGCGATATCCACCAACTACTAACCGCTGTACATCACTCCCTGCCGGTATAATCCGGGCCTTATAATATGGGCATGCACCAGTTGTTCCAGCTCTCCTTCTGGCTGACGCGTCGCCGCCTGCGCGACTCGTGGGGTCTTACCGCAGCCACCTCCCTGGGCATCCTGGCCGCCGTGGTGCTCCTGAGCGCCACATCCCTGTATTCGGATTTGCTGGCCGAGGCGGGCGTGCGCTATGCGTTGTATAGCCAGGACCGCAGCACCCTGGATGTCCAGGTGCTCTCGGAAAACCGCTCGCTGGGAGAGGAGGATTACCAGCGGCTGAGAGAGGTTGCCGAATCGGCCATCGACCAGCATCTCGGCGCAATACGCACCCACGTGGAGCGGTTCGGGCGCACCCAGTGGGGAATGCCCCTGGCCACCGGCCCGGACCAGCCGCCGCCGCCCGTGACTACAATCTCAGGGCGTCCCTTTTTCATGACCGGGTTTCGTGAGCATTCCCGGCTGGTGGAGGGGAATTGGCCGCAAGAGCCGGGTAGGTCGGGACCGGAGGGTGTCGAGTTGCAGTCCGTGATTGGCCAGTTGGCGGCCAGCGAAATGGGTGTGGAGGTCGGCAGCAAGCTCTACATCACGCCTTTCCGCTCATCGCCCCAAGAACGCATCGTCCTCACCATCGTTGGCCTTGCGGTCCCGCTGGACCCGCGAGACGAATTCTGGCTGGGCTATCCATCCCAGTTTGGCCGGCAGATCGTGGCGGACATGCACGTCTATCCTGCCTATGTGTCCGAGGAGGACTTTCTCAGTGCCATTGGGAGGCGGTTTCCGACGCTGATTGGCGACTTTGGGTTCAACGTATTCGTCGACCCATCGAGAATTACGGCGCGAGATGTTCAGTCAACCCAGGAATCGCTGGAGGGACTGGAGACCGATCTCAACAAGTCCTATCCCCGCACGTTCACGTTTACCCGCCTGGACCGGACGCTCGCGGAGTTCGAGCGGGACCTGACACTTGCCAGGGTGCCGGTCTACGTTTTCATTTCCCTCGTCGTCGTCATAGTCCTGTATTTCCTGTTCCTGATCGCGGGAATCCTCGGCCGCAGCCAGGCCGATGAGCTGGGGCTGCTAAGGAGCCGGGGCGGCAGCATCGTGCAGGTGTGCGGCGTGCTCCTACTGGCCGACGGTATACTGGCCGCCGTGTCGGTGGCCGTGGGGCCGTTGATTGCCTGGGCCATCGTGCGGTACGCCATGCTGCCCGCCTTCCACCTTGAAAACGGGGGAGTGGGCGGAGGGCCAATCGACCTTGGCATCACTGGCGAGATGTTCTGGATGGGCGCCATAGGCGCCGTACTGGCTTTGGCCGCGCTGACCCTTTCGGCAGCGGCCCGGGCCCGGTCAGGAGTCTCGGAATCCCTGGCCGGACGGTCGCGGCCCCCCGAGGTGTCGTTTATGCAGCGATACTACCTCGACATCGTCGCGATTATCGTGGTCGGGGTGGTCTGGTGGCAGTTCGGCGAGAGGGAGGGGTTCCTCACCAGGTCGCTGGCCCCTACTGGTTTAGAAGGGGGACGGGAAACCGGCTTTGCTTTGGGGGGCCTGCAAACGGATCCCACCGTGATCCTGGGGCCGGTGCTCGGCCTGCTGGCAGCGGCCCTGGTTCTCCTGCGGGTACTGCCGCTGGCAGTGCGCCTGATCGTCTGGATGTGCCTCCGGGCGGGACCGGCCTGGTCGTCATTCGCCACGGCCCGCATGGCCAGGGACCCCGTGCTGCCATCTGCTCTGGCGGTGCTCCTGATGCTGTCAGCCGCTCTCGGCGTTTTCGGGGCCACCTTCCAGTCAAGCATGTCCAGCAGTCAGAGAGACCAGGCCCTTTACCGGATAGGAGGGGACGTTGTGCTCTCCGGTCCGGGCGTGGAAAGGGCCAGTATCGAGGAGCTGCAGCAGATTCCGGGCGTTGCTACCGTCACCCCCGTCCTGCAGGACACCATCAGCCTTACGGGGGGGCAGCTCAGCTTTCCCGCCCATCTGCTGGCTGCCGAACCGCATGCCCTGGCCGAGGCTACCTGGTTCCGGGATGACTTTTCCGAATCCACTCTGCCGCAGTTGGCGGAGCTGATGCGGAACCCGCCCACTGGGTCTGATTCCCTTACGGGAGGGGAGCCGGCGGGAGTGATGTTGCCAACCGGCGTGGACCGCATCGGCGTCTGGTTGAATACGGCATTCCTGGCAGGGGTCGAACTTGAGGCCAACATAAACGTATGGACGAGGCTGAGAAATGCTGACGGGATATACAACAACGTTTCATTGGGTGGATTTTCCAGCGCCGGTGATGAAGAGAATGACTACTGGCGCTTCTTTTCCGGAGAACTCTCGGAAAGGATGGCCAGGGAAGCCGACGGATGGACAGTAACAGCAATCTTCTTCACGACCAGCACCCTGGCGAGAGTGCCCTCGGGGGTCATTCAGATCGACGACCTTACGGTCTACGGCCCGGCGTTACAGACCGAGGGAACTGTGGTGGAGAGCTTTGACGACATAGGGCGCTGGAGGCAGATAGACATCCTCGGCAGTGTCCAGGACGTAGTGGAATGGGGTCCCGAATCCGGGCGTTCCGGGTCGGCCGGCCTCTCCTTTGCGTGGCAGGAGCCCTTTACCGGGGAGCAGCGAGGCGTGCAAATTCCGCCAGTAAATCTGCCGATTCCAGCCATCGGAGGCGGCGGCCTGCGCCAGGGCGAGCACCTGTGGATCAAGCACGTCCAGGCATCGATTCCCATTCGTATAGTTGGAGAGACCAGCTTCTTCCCTACCACGGCGAAACCGCGCCAGCCTTTTGTCATCCTGGACATTGACTCATTCCTGTCGTACAGGAGATTTCTGCCCTCGGTGGGGCCAGTCGATGCGCCCGGCCAGATCTGGCTCTCCGTGAAGGCGCCGCCTGAACCCGGTACGGACGGCGCAGGGGACTCGTCGTATAACCGCGAGGACGTTATTTCGCAGATTGAGGATGAGGTTCCGCCGTTGACCTGGGTCATCGACCGCGATGCGATAGCCAGCCGTGCGGCCCTGAACCCCCTGGCCGGCGGGGGTTGGGACGGCCTGACCGGGCTCAGCATCGCCGCCGTTGGCGCTGCCGTCGGCATTGCATCGCTGCTGTACGGGGCGGCGGCAGCAAGGGCAACCAGAGTTGATAACGCCGTAGCGCGGGCGCTGGGCCTGTCGGCCAGGCAACTGTTCCTGACGCTGCTTGCCGAAAGGTGGCTCATGGCCGGAGCGGCCATCGCAGCCGGAGCAGCCATCGGCTATTGGCCCGGGCTACAGCTGATCCAGAGACTGGAGATTGCGCCGGGGAGCGCCGAGGTCCTCCCTCCTATGATTCCCCAGGTGCATGAACTGCTGTTGAGCCTGGTACTGGCCGGCCTCCTGCTGGCCGTGATGGGGTCCGCGCTTTATTCAGCCGTCCTTGCCCGTCGCGACAGACCGGCCGAGGTATTGAGGACGGAGGCCTAGACCAGTGGGTGGAATCCTGCGCTTTGCCTACGTAATGGCCATCGGCCGGGCCGTCAGCAGCTGGCGGCTGGAGGCGGTGCTGTTCAGCGGAATTCTGCTGGCTGTGGCGTTGATGGCCAGCGGCGTCATCTTCTCTGAGTTGCTATCCAACGCCGCTCTTCGGGATGCCCTGTCGCGGTCGGAACCTAAGGACGTGAACCTCAAGGTACGCAGCTTCAGCAGTCAGGACGATCCGCCCGATGTGGAGAGTCGTTCGGCGGCCTTCCGGGCGCGGGATGAATTCGTCCGCCAGAACGTTCAGGAGCCATTCGGGAATTATCTGGCGGACCACACCAGGCTCATCAAGTCCGCCACGTTCTTCTTCCAGGGACGGCCGCATCTCGAGCTGGACAATGAATCGCGTCCACGGGGTTCGGTAGTCCACATGGCGGGAATCGAGGGGCGCACGCGGGTACTGGAAGGGAACTGGCCGACAGGTCCGGCCTCCACAGCGCCGCCCGTACCGGCTCCAGGAGGCGGCACCCATGTCCACGAGCCGCTGCCGGTTTCCGTAGACAGACTTGGCGCGCAGCTGCTGGATATGGGAGTTGGCGATGTGATGGAGATATTCCCGGCATCGCTGTTTGATGACCTGCCGCCTGTGGAGGTGCGCATAGCCGCAATTTTCGAGGTGCTGGACCCCTCGGACCCGATCTGGTACGACGCCGGACCGGCCTTCAGCAGGCAGGACGAGAACTGGACGCTGGTACACCTTCTCGCCAGCGAGGACGCCCTGCTGGAGCGGGCGCTGGGGTCGTACCCATCCATCTATGCGGACGCGACGTGGTACTTCATTCCAGACCACGAAAAAATCAACGCCAGCGAAACCGTGGATATCCAGCGCCTGCTGGGCCAGATCGAATGGCTGGTGTCCTCGGGTCTGCAGAACTCCGGGTACTCCATCAGGCTCGACGACCTGTTGAGGGACTTCGAGAGGCAGCTGTTATTGGCCCAGGTGCCGCTCCTGTTGATGCTATTCCTGGTCGTCGCCATTCTCACCTACTATCTGGCGCTTGTCGCGAGCCTGATAGTGCGGTCCCGGTCTGCCGAAATCAGCTTGCTGAAGAGCCGGGGAGCAACGCCGCTGCAAATCGGGATCCTGGGGCTGGGGGAGGGGTTGATCGTCGCCATACCCGCCGTAATTGCAGGTCCTTACCTGGCGCTGGGGCTGATCAAGCTGCTGGGGTTCGTGTTCTTCCGTCTGAGCGGCGCAACGGGAGAGGCCATAAGCGTGCCGGTCGGCATTTCCTTGGACTCGTTTCTCATAGGGATTGCCGGCGGCATCCTGGCAGTGGTGGTCTTCACGGCAACCACCCTGCTGGCCTCTCGACGGGGCGGTGTCGAGGCGAGGCAGGCCAGCTCCCGGCCTCCAACGTCAAATTTCTTCCAGCGCTACTATCTGGATGTGGCCCTCCTCGCCGTGATCGGCCTGCTGTGGTGGCAACTGCAAAGCCGTGGGGCCTTCCTGGTGCAGTCGCTGGGCAGCAGCGAACTCTCCATCGACTACAGCCTGCTGGTCGGGCCGGTGCTCGGGCTGGTTGCGGCGGGGCTGATCGTTCTGCGGGCCTTTCCCTGGGCCACCGCGCTGCTGGCCACCGGGTTGAATACGAGATGGGCTGGACCGTTTGCTCCCTCCTGGCTGCTGCACGTGCTGCGGCACCTTTCCCGCGATCCGCTGACCCCGGCAATGCTCATCGTGCTGATCATGCTCGCCACCGCGCTGGGGGTCATTGGCAGTTCGTTCTCGGCAACTCTGGAGCGGGGACAGCGAGAGCAGGCCCTGTACGAGGCAGGAGCCGACCTGCGCCTCAGATTCGCCAGCCTGGACCCCTCCGTGTGCCATACGGCAGACGGCCATACGGCCTGCGGGGGAGCGGCTGCTGTGGTGTCTGATCTAGACGAGGTGGAGTCGGCGACAGACGGCTACCGCTCATCGGCATTCCTCACCACCACCGGCTTCAGCACGTCGGGGGCGCTGCTGGCGCTACAGTCCGGTTCCATACCCGATACGGCCTGGTTCAGAGAGGATTTCGCCAACGACCTGGCGGCTGGCCCTCCGGGCGCCGGCGGGCACACGGCCCTGGAGAGCGTCGCGGCTGCGCTTGATCCAACGCTTGACTCAGGAGGAAATCAGCCAGCGGAACCCGACGGCCTGATGCTGCCACCGGATGCAGCCGAACTGGTGCTGTGGAGCAGAGCCGGAGGGTCGTCCCCGTACCTGGGGGTATGGGTCAGGCTCCAGGACGGCAAGGGACAGATCATCGACGCATGGATGGGCGACCTGGAGCAGCCCGTGTGGACAAGCCTGTCCCTGTCCCTTACCGAGGAGGGGTTCAGGGGCAACACGCCTCCCTGGAGATGGCGGCCCCTGGATTCTCAGCCTCCTTACAGGCTGTTGTCATTTTCGGTGCGAAGCCGCTTGGGTGAAGACGAAGGAGGCGCGATCTTTTTCGGACGAGTAGATGCGATCACCCCAAGCGGCGAGACCCTGGTACACGACTTCCGCAGCCTAGACGGCTGGCAGGCTATCGAGGACTACCGAAAGCCCGGACTTCACTCTCTGGAGTCCAGCGGATCGGCGGCGACCCTGCTGGAATCAGGCAGGGAATTCGGCGAAACCGCCAGGTTCAGCTTCAGCTCGGGGAGCGTAGGCCGGACCGGGATCAGGGCAGGCGGCCCGGACGAGCCGGTACCGGCCCTGGCCAGTTCCCGGTTTCTCGAGGTGGCGGACGTAGCGGTTGGCGAAACGGCAGTCCTGGGCATGTCCAATTACTCCCTCCTCCTGGAGGTCGCCGGGGAACTGGAGTTCTTTCCGACCCTCGACCCGGCCGAAGAGCCGTTCGTCGTGATGGACCTGGCCAGGTTCAACCGGGCCGCGATACGGCACAACCCGGTGCCGCCTCCGGGTCCCAACGAATTGTGGGTCGCGCTCGCGCCGGGGACTTCCGGGGCGGACGGGACAACTGATGGAACTGGTGGTGGGACTGGTGGTGGGACTGGGCTTGCGCAGCCCGATGATCCGGTTTCCGGCGCCCTGAAAGACGCGGGAGTGAGTGTCAGGGACCGGCACGACGCCCAGGCAATGGTTGCCTCGCGCCTGGACCAGCCCCTGGTCAACGCAGGATGGGGCGCGCTGCTGGTGCTGCTGTTCCTGGCCATTACCCTGGCCAGCGCCAGCGGTCTGCTGCTGTTCTCGCACCTGGACGCCAACGAACGCCAGACGGAGTTTGCGCTGTTGCGCACCCTGGGAGTCTCGCGCGGCCAGATGCTTACCATCCTGTGGGCCGGGCTGTCCATCATGGTGCTGTCCGGCGTGGCGCTGGGGACGCTGCTGGGCTGGCTCCTCGGCGCAAGCCTGCTGCCGCTGATGGAGGTCGCCGAGGCGGGCGAGCGAATCACGCCATCGCTGGTGTTCACCGCCGACTGGCAGCGGCTGCTGATATCCTACGCCGTGCTGGCAGCCGTCGCCCTGTTCGCAGGCAGTTGGCTGGCATGGCTGACGGGACGCTTACAGTTGCACCAGGTACTCCGCATGGGAGAATAATATTCGCAATGGACTCGACTAACGGATATCTCGGAACCCATACAACGAACAGGGGAGACCCCTTTGTGGTCTGCCGCGACCTGTTTAAGATCTACAAGCGCGCGGACCTGGAGGTCGTGGCCCTGCGCGGGCTGAACCTGACGGTCAGGCAGGGCGAGATCGTGGCCATAGTGGGCGCCAGCGGCAGCGGCAAGAGCACGCTGCTGAACATACTGGCGGGATTGGACCGGCCTTCGGCGGGGGAGGTATGGGTTGGCCAGCGCGACCTGCTAAACGTATCCGAGCAGAGCCTGGTCGAATACCGTCGGCACGACGTGGGCTTTGTCTGGCAGGCCACCACCCGCAACCTGCTGCCCTACCTGAAGGCGTCCGAAAACATCCGCCTGCCCATGGCCCTGGCGGGAAAGCCGAGAAAACTCAGGCTGGCGTGGTCGGAGCAGTTGCTGTCGGCCCTGGGCATCAGCGAATTGGCCAACCGCCTGCCCCACGAGCTTTCCGGCGGCGAGCAGCAGCGGGCCGCCATTGGCGTGGCGCTGGCCAACCAGCCCGGATTGCTCCTGGCCGACGAGCCTACGGGGGAGCTGGACACCGCCACGGCAATCCAGGTGTTCGAGATGCTGCGGACCCTGAACCGGGACTTCGGCGTTACCGTGATAATCGTGTCCCATTATCCTGGGGTATCCCAATTCGTCGACCGGGTGGTGCATATCCGGGACGGACGCATAAGCTCGGAGACGATGTCCGCCCCTACATATCAACGGGACGGCTCGTCGAACGAGGAGGAATTTTTGGTCGTGGACGAAGCGGGCAGGCTCCAGTTGCCGCAGGAGTACGTAGCCCGGTTCGGTGGCCGGGGCCTGGCGCGGCTGGAAATCGAGGACGGGCGCGTCACCCTGAGACCGTCGCAGGGCAACCCAACACCGGGCGAGAGGACAGTGGAATGAACCGCCCATTCGAACCGACAGCACAGAGCGCCGCCGCGCCGGAAGGCCGGGCGCCGGATGGCCCCCGGAGGCCGAGCCCCGGACTATCAAACCCGTCTGCGGCATCCGCACCGGGCACAGGCGATGCCGCTTATTCTGCGGCACCCGTACCGGGCACAGGCGATGCCGCTTATTCTGCGGCATCCGTACCGGGCACAGGCGATGCCGCTTATATCGTATCCGCAACGTCGTTGAGTCGCAGGTTCGAGAGCGGCGGAGCCGAGGTCTGGGGCGTGAGGGACGTCAGCCTGGAGGTGAGAGAGGGCGAACTGCTGGCTCTCACCGGCCGTTCCGGCTCGGGCAAGACCACCCTCCTGAACCTGCTCTCGGGGCTGGACCAGCCCACCGGCGGCTCCGCCATGTTCCGGGGGCAAGACCTGTCGCGACTGCCGGAGAAGGAACTGGTGGAACTGCGGCGCCGCAGGATCGGGTTCGTCTTCCAGTCCTTCGGCCTGATGACGCTGCTGTCGGCCCAGGAAAACGTGGAGCTGCCGCTGCACATCACCGGTGTGTCGTGGCGGGAGCGCAGGCGGCGCGCCGAGGCTGCACTGGAGTCAGTGGGCCTGGGCCCGCGCGCCAAGCACCGGCCCTACGAACTCTCGGGAGGCGAGCAGCAGCGGGTTTCCATCGCTAGGGCCCTGGTCACCAGCCCCGAGGTGGTCTTTGCGGACGAGCCGACTGGAGAGCTGGACACCAGCACCGCCCGCTCCATCATCGACATACTGCGCCGCATCTCCACCGAGGGCACCACGGTGATTGTGGCCACCCACGACCTCAATCTCGCCGCCGCGTCGGACCGCCACATGGAAATGACCGACGGCTGCCTGGCGGCGCCAGCGGAGGATCCTTCGACAAGCTCAGGAGGCTAGGGTAGGCCCGCCGTTCCAAGCGAGATAGCGCGCCAGGTTTCCGGGTTGAAATGGGGAGGAACGCCCCACCCTAACCCTCCGAGGGGAGTGAGGAGCCGACTGGCCGCTCGGACATCACTGGACGGCGGGCCAGCAGCATCAGCGCGGCGGAGACGAATAGCAGCGTGGAGGAGCTGAGTACCAGCAGGGTGTAGCTGCCGGTAAAGTCGTAGATCAGCGGCCCCACCAGCTGGCCCACGCCCAGGCCGCCCGCCTCGAAAGGCCGCATCGTCCCGGCGATGGCGCCGTAGGAGTCGCGGCCATAATAGTCGGCCATGAAAATGTACCTGAGCACCTCCAGGCCGCTGTGGAACAGGCCCCACAGCACGCCGAACACGTAGGCCGCCGGAAGCGACTCCACCCGCAGCAGCGCCAGGGCCGCCGCCGCCGAGAGGGCCAGCGCGCCCACGATGCACCACCGGGCGGTGAGCCGCGCCGCCAGCTGCCCCCACAACAGGCTGCTCAGCGCCAGGAAAGTGCTGATGCTCAGGACGCCCGCAGCCTGCGGGGTGGTGAGGCCGGCGAACTCCTTGAGGTAGGGAACCAGGCTGAATCCCAGGCCGGAGGTGGCGCCAACCTCGAGGAAAGTCACGACCGCCAGAACCCAGAAAGCCTGCGTCCGCAGCGCCTCCCTGGCGGACCAGCTGATCTCCGCTGGTGGCCCTTCGGCAAGCTCAGGAGCGGCTATACTCCCTCTCCCCCCGGGGGAGGGTTGGGGTGGGGGCGTCCTTTCTCTGCCGTCGGGCAGCAGTCCGATATCCTCGGGACGCCGACGCATGATGAGGAGCATGGGAATGGCCAGCGCCAGGCTTAGAAATCCCAGGTACCGGAAGGCGGTGCGCCAGTCGGCAAACACGGCTATGACCGAAAAGGCCTGGATGATCAGTGCCCCACTCAGGGGCCGGTATATGCCGGTGATGGCCAGCGCGATGTTGCGGCGGCGGTTGAAGAAGTTGACCGCCATGGTGCGCGGGACGACTCCGATGAGAAAGGGCTGGCTGATGGTCCGCCCAATGACCGCCGCGAGGAAGAACTGCCAGGCCGTGTTGACCCCGCCGATGGCAAGCATCGACACGCCCAGTACAATCACGCCGGTGGGCATCAGCCAGCGGGGGCCGTACCGGTCGGCCAGCCGGCCGGCAAAGGGGGCGAACAGCCCCGACATCCAGACGCCGACCCCGGCTGCCAGCCCGATGCTGGTGCGGGACCAGCCGGTATCGTCAACGATGTATGACTGTATGCCGCCCAGCACCACTCCGGCGATGGCCGTGGCCACAAACGCCCCTGCGCCCGACAGTCCGAGGACCAGCCAGCCATAGTAAAAGGGCGTGCGGGGGCGCCAGTTCAGGAGCGTGGAGCCAAACTGTTTCAAGACGGAGAGAGGCATCGGATTGATTCTTATATCAGAGGGAGGATGTTCGTACAAGAATGACCTGCGGAACTACCGGGCCGTATGTCTTCCTTATCTCTTGAGAGGGTGTTTAATGAGTTCCCTCTCCCTCCGGGAGAGGGTAAGGGTGAGGGCGTGCCGGGAAGATTACAAGGTTTGTCGTCCCACATTTTGTCTGCAATCGTCCTGTCGTTCTGGCTGGCCCGTCGTTCCTATGCCGGCGGCTTGGCGCGTATAATGGGCGCAAACCCGATGAATAAGGGATGTAATAGCTGATGAAATTCGGACTCTTCTACCAGATCCAGGTCCCCAAGCCCTGGGACGAGCAGAGCGAAGCGCGGCGCATCTGGGAGGCGCTGGACCAGATCGCCTTCGCCGAGGAGATGGGCTACGACAGCGTCTGGTTCTCCGAGCACCATTTCCGCCCGGTGTGGTCGCACAACAGCGCCCCCGATCTGACCCTGGCGGCGGTCACCCAGCGCACATCACGCATCCGCATGGGCATCGGCGTGGTGCTGGCGCCCATCCACCACCCGCTGCATACCGCAGCGCGCATGGCCACGCTGGACATCCTCAGCAAGGGCCGCGTCGACGTCGGCCTGGGACGCACCGGGTACCCGTACCAGCTCACTCCCTACGGCGCCGACCTGGAGGACACACGAGGCATGTGGGAGGAGTTCGCCCAGGTTCTGCCCCGCATCTGGACGGAGGAGGAAGTCAGCCATGACGGGGAATACTTCCATATCCCGCCCCGCCAGGTGTTGCCCAAGCCTCTGCAGAAGCCGCACCCGCCCCTCTGGTCTGCCTGCGCCAGCGAGGAGACCACCCGCCGAGCCGGTGAACTGGGCCTGGGCGCATTGGTGGGCAGCGAGGGAGGCCCCGACCGCGTGGCAGGAACGCTGGAGCTGTACCAGAAGAGCCTCAATGGCGCTCACGGCCCCACGGTCAACAGCCAGAACGCGCTGATGACCGCCGGATTCTGCCACGAGGACCCGAAGATCGCCAAGGAACGGAGCACCGAGCTGGTCGGCTGGTACCTGGACCAGCAGCGGGACCGCGCCCGCTTGGTCTGGCGCGGCGTCGATCCCGCCAGCGTGCCACCCGACTACCAGGGTTACTACGAGCGGGACATGCGGCTGGCCGCCGGCCCTCACGAGGGAGACCCAACACCCGAGGAAGTGGTAAAGCGGGGCGTCAACTTCTGCGCGGGCACTCCGGACGACTGCATACGGTTCGTGGAGCGGTACCAGGAGATGGGCATCGAGCAAATTTTCTGCCTCAGCGCCATCGGCCCGGCGACCCACGAGGAGACCATGAACACGCTGCGCATGTTCGGCAAGCACGTCATCCCCCATTTCAAGGCTAAAGAATAGTCCGCATAGCTCAACCAAAAGTTCCCTCTCCCTTGAGGGAGAGGGTTAGGGTGAGGGTGAATCCTCAACAGAATCGGCCCCTGGAGTTCAAAATATGAAAGCAGGCGTTGTTTTCCCGCAGACCGAGATCGGCGCTGACCCGGCGGCGGTCCGCGACTACGTGCAGGCGGCGGAGGGCCTCGGATTCTCGCACCTGATTGTCTATGACCATGTGCTGGGCGCAGACACAACCAAGCACGCCAACTGGCAGGGCGGCTACGTCCTGGAGAGCATGTTCCACGAGCCCTTCGTGCTGTTCGGCTATCTCTCGGGAATCACCACCTCCATCGAGCTGGTGACGGCAGTGCTGATTCTCGGGCAGCGGCAGACGGCGCTGGTGGCCAAGCAGGCGGCCCAGTGCGACGTGCTCAGCGGTGGACGGCTGCGGCTGGGCGTTGGCGTGGGCTGGAATCACGTGGAGTACGAGGCGCTGGGCGAGGATTTCAGCACACGCGGCGCCCGGCAGTCGGAGCAGATCGAGGTCATGCGGCAGTTGTGGACCAACGAGGTGATCGACTTCCACGGCAAGTACCACGACATCACCAACGCCGGGATCAACCCGCTGCCCATACAGCGGCCCATCCCCATCTGGTTTGGCGCCGGCGGCCGGGCCGCTCCCTCCCCGACCGACCGCGTGCTGCGCCGGGTGGCCCGGCTTGCGGACGGCTGGTTCCCGCAGGTTGGCCCCGACGACGCCCCGGCCGTGCTGGAACGCCTGGCGGGATTCGCCGAGGCCGCAGGACGCAACCCGTCCGATATTCAGATGGAGGCTCGCATCAACTCGGCCGACGGCGATCCGGAGTACTGGCAGGCCCAGACGGAAAGGTGGGGCGGTTTGGGCGCCAGCCACATCTCCATCAACACCATGCGGGCTGGCCTGGAGTCGCCGCAAGACCACATCAACGCCATCCAGCAGTTCCGCGAGGTGGTGGGTTAGCGATGTTTTCACCTCAAGTGATTCAAGTCGAGGCCCGTCCCAATTACAGACTGTGGGTCAAATATGCCGATGGACCCTCCGGCGAGGTGGATTTGTCTGACATCGCTGGAAAAGGCGAATATGTTGCTTGGAATGACCCCGAGATTTTCCGCGGCGTATACATTGATTCGAAGACCGAGGTGATTTCTTGGGGCAACTATGTGGAGATCTGCCCCGATGCCGTTTACCTGGCCTTAACCGGATTGCCGGTTGAGGCCCTCTACCCGGACATCAGAGAGGATGTTTGGGTAGAGAACTGGAAAGTGATGGTAGGGTACAAAGAGTCGTTGCCTAAACTCGTGGAAGTCAAGGCTCTCGACGGGTTCAGGATATGGGTTGGGTTTGATGACGGTGTTTCGGGGGAGGTTGACCTTTCGCATTTGCAAGGCCTGGGAGTGTTCAAGGCTTGGGACGACCGAAGGTTTTTCGAGAGCGTTTACCTGTCTGAGTATGGTGTTCCAGCTTGGGGTGAGGGGGACAATGTAATAGACATCGATGCTCTGAAACTCTATATGGACATTACGGGAAAATCGGTGGAGGAAATGCTCCCGGGACTAAGGGATGTACCTTTAGATGTCTGAACTCTCCCGGTTCCGTGGCATCGTCATCACCATGTACTGGAATGACCATAACCCTCCTCATTTCCATGTTCGGCATGGAGCAGAAACGGCGCGTGTGAGGTTGGAGGATCTCAGCCTAATGCGTGGTAGCAAGCTTTCGAGGCCCGTTTACCATGCGGTCATGGAATGGGCTTCTCAGCATTCGGAAGAGCTTGACCTCGCGTGGGCTCGGTCTCGTCAGTGCTTGCCGCCCGGCCGCATTCCGCCGCTGGAGTAGTCCGTCATGTGTGCCAGGTTCACGTTGATCAGCAGCGTTTCCGATCTGCAATTGCGCTTCGGCTTTGCCATGGAGCCGGCCGACGCCGGGCCGCGCTACAACATCGCCCCGACGCAGCAGGTGCTCACCGTCGCCAACGACGGCGAGCGGCGCGGCGAGCTGATGCGCTGGGGCCTGGTGCCGTCGTGGGCCAAGGACGTCAAGATAGGCAACCGCATGATCAATGCCGTCAGCGAGACCGCCGCCACCAAGCCCGCCTTCCGCAGCGCGTTCCGGCGCCGCCGCTGCCTGGTGCTGGCCGACGGCTTTTTCGAGTGGCGCAAGGAGGGCAAGAAGCGGGTTCCGCTCTACTTCACCCAGAAATCTGGTGAACCCATGGCCTTTGCCGGGCTGTGGGAGAACTGGAAATCTCCCGATGATGAGTGGGTCCGTTCCTGTACCATCCTGACCACCGCTGCCAACTCGTTCATCGAGCCGGTGCACAACCGGATGCCCGTAATCCTGTCCGATGAGACCATGCCCCTATGGCTGGACCCACTGACCGAAACGCCGGACAACCTGGAACCGCTGCTGTTGCCGGCGCCCCCGGAGTTGCTGGAGGTACGCGAGGTATCGCCGGTGGTTAACAACGCCCGCAGCGAAGGCCCCGAATGCATAGCTCCCGTACCCACTGCTGAAGAGGTGCGGCTGTTCAGCTAACGGCTGAGGCGAGACTTCCGGTCGCGAACCGGCCCCGTCTGTTCATGGCGGTAATGACGCTGGCGGCCCACCTGGCCGCCGGGTTAAACCTCTTTGCCCTCTCGCCTCTCCTTCCCCTGGCCATCGAGGACTACGGGATCAGCCACTGGGAAGCCGGATTGCTGGTGTCCCTCCCCATGTTGGTCGGCGCGGCCATCGGCATCCCCGGCGGAATTCTCATCGCCCGCATCGGAGTCAAGCGCGCCTACATGTGGGCGTGGGTGGCCATGGCGCTGCTGGCCCTTGCCCCGATCGTGCCCAACTTCTACGTGCTGCTCATCCTGCGCCTGGCGTACGGCGTGGGACTGGCCCTCATGGTGGTCGCCACCGGCCCGCTGGTGATGCAGTGGTTCCGTCCCAAGGAAATGCTGGTCATCAATTCGCTCAATACCGCCATCCTGAGCCTGGGGGTGGCGGCCTCAGTGGCCGGCGCAGTCCCGTTGGCCGGGCTGCTGGGCTGGAAGATGACGCTGACAGTATTCTCGGCAGTGGGAATATTCGGCGCTCTGCTGTGGCCGGCCGCGCCCAGGGACCGGGATACCGGCGGGGAACGCAGACCAGGAATTTCGGTGCGGGAGGTCATTACCGTACTG
The DNA here is from genome assembly GCA_965203005.1 of Dehalococcoidia bacterium. GTDB lineage: Bacteria > Chloroflexota > Dehalococcoidia > Lucifugimonadales > UBA3495 > VXOI01. The sequence goes on along the minus strand of CBDBBS010000002.1, from coordinate 3,850,348 downwards.
CGAGGACGCGCCGTCGCGCTGCTCGTCGCCGCTGACATGGGTATTTTCATCCAGTACACGGCTCTGACCACGTGGCTGCCATCCTTTTATGAGGAGGCGCGCGGCATTTCTCTCCAGGAGGCGGGGTTCATAACCAGCATCCTGCCATTTGTCGGGATTTTTGCCGTGCTCTCCGGCGGGGCCGTTCCGCTGTTGTTCGAGACCTTTCGCTCAAAGCTGGCCGTCTTTGGCAGACCGGGGAATCTTCTGTTCTCCTACAGAGGGATTCTCGTCTTTTCCGGGATACTGGCGATACTGGGAGGTCTGGGAGCGTTCCTCTTGACCTCACAGGTGGCCATTTATGTTTCCGTGGTGGTGTTGGGCGTAGGCTCCTGGTTCTATGTGCCAGCACTGCTTACCATTCCCATGCGGCTGTCCGGGGCAACCCCGGAGCGGGTAGCAGCGGTCTGGGGCTCATACATGACTTTCTCCGGTCTCGGGATGTTCATTTTCCCGATCCTTGTGGGATGGCTGTATGACACGCTTGCTTCCTACTACCCCGGGTTCATCATCTGCGCCGTGGCCAGCTGGTCCCTCCTGATATGCGGTCTGTTCCTGCCGCGTGAGGCCGGCGCCATGAATGCCGAATCCGATTGACAAGCCTCGAATCGGGCGCGTAGGGTTAGGCCAATCTCCCCATCATTTCCAATCGTCGCCCAACTGCGAGTCTCGGAAACCAGCACCCCGTAGCCACTCCTGAAGAGGTACGGCTGTTCAACTGGCCGTAGACACATCCGGCGAACCCAACCGCGGTGGCCGCATCTTCATGGCGGTCATGACGTTGGCTGCCTACCTGACCTCCGGCCTGAATCTCTTCGGAATAGCCCCCCTGCTTCCCCTGGCCATCGAGGAATACGGCATCAGCCGCTTCGAGGCGGGCCTCCTGATTTCCATGCCCATGCTCATGGGCGCCATTCTGGGCATTCCGGGAGGGATGCTCGCTGCCCGCATTGGAATAAAGCGGTCCTTCATGATCTCCTGGGTCTGCATGGGACTGCTGGCCCTGTCGGCCCTGACCCCCAACTACTATGTCCTGCTGCTCCTGCGACTGCTCTACGGAGTGGGGCTGTCCATGTCGGTTGCCGCCAGCGGCCCCCTGGTGATGCAGTGGTTCCGGAGCCGGGAGGTGCTGGCGATCAATGCGGCCAACACGGCCATCCTCAGCCTGGGCGTCGCTGCGTCGGTAGCGGCCGCAGTGCCCCTGGCCGAAGTGGTGGGTTGGAAGACTTCCCTGACCGTCCTCTCCGGCCTGGGCGTGCTCGGGGCCGTCATCTGGCCGCTGGCCCCTGCGGACCTGAAGTCCGACGGGGGAAGCCAGCAGGCCATATCCTTCCGGGATGTCATCGGCGTCCTGCGGGGCCGGGTCGTGGCGCTCTTGCTCATAGGAGACGTTGGCGCCATTGCCCAGTACACCGCCTTGACCGGCTGGCTTCCAACCTTCTTCAATGAAATCCGGGACATCGCGCTGGATGAGGCCGGATTCATCACCAGCATCCTCCCGTTCATCGGGGTGTTTGCCGTTTTCGTGGGAGGCGCCCTGCCCATTCGATTCTCGTTCCGCGCCATTCTGGTTTTCTCCGGCATCCTGGTCACCGTGGGCGGGCTCGGCTCCTTCCTCTCCTCTGGTCTCGTGGCAATTTACCTGTTTGTCGTGGTGCTGGGAGTGGGCTCTTGGATCTACGTGCCCTCCCTTCTCACCATTCCCATGCGCCTGCCCGGAGCCACACCCCAGCAGGTGGCGGTGGTCTGGGGTTCCATCATGACCTTCGCGGGGCTAGGCATGTTCCTCTGGCCCCTGGTGGTTGGGGCACTGCGAGACACCACGGGATCTTTCCTCCCCGGATTCATCTTCTGCGCGGTTGGCAGCAGTTCACTCCTGATTTGCAGCCTGTTCCTGCCCCGGGACGTGGCCCGCCAGGGCGCCGATACATGATTGACAAGGCCCGATTACGGCGCGCTCCGCAGCGAGAACTCTAGGGGCGGATTAACGTGGTCGAACAACTCCACGGCCTCTTGGGGCGGCGGGGGTGTGACGATGGTGGCGGCTATGGCCGCTACGGTCGCCGCGATGAAGCCAGGAGTAGCAGGTTCGGCGTCCAGCATTCCCCAAGGGCCTCCATCAAGAGGGAGCCAGAGGGAGGAAACGGCCGTGCCGACGATTATTGACGCTAACGCGCCCCAGTAGTTGAACCTGCGCCAGTACAACGCCAGGATGGTCAACGGGCCGAAGGCTGCTCCCATCCCGCCCCAAGCGTAGGATACCAGCGTAAACACCGACTCCTCGCTCATTACCGCCAGGACGGCGGCGAGGATGCCTAAGATCAGCAGCAACAGGCGCCCCAGCCAGACCCGCGATTCCGTTTTTATGGCATACGCTAGAGTTCTGACAAAGGGCAGGTCATCGGCGGCCACGGCGGAGGCCAGCAGCAATTGAGAGTCCGCCGTGCTCATTATGGCCGCAATCACCCCGGTCAGCAGAAGACCGGTCACGACCGTCGGGAAAAACACTTCCGAGACCACGAAGTACAGCCGCTCAGGGTCCGACACCGCCTCCAGCATTCCCGCTTCCGCAAGGGTGGGGAAAGCCACCATTCCCAGAAGCAGCCCGAAGCAGAATATCAGGGTGGTCCACAGCGTGGCGAGGTCGCGGCTGGGCCCTATCTTGTCCTCGCTGCCCACCGCCATGAAACGCTGCAATATACGCTGAGAGCCGAAGGTGCCGAACCCCCATCCCGAGGCGGTGAGAATGAAGGCTAGGTTCACGGAATTTCCTCCGATGTCAGTCAGGGGATTCCAGAAACCCTGGGCCAGCCCCTCCATTCCTCCAAAGGGGCTGTCGGATATAAAGATGAGGGCGATGGGAATTATCGTAAAACCGGCCAGCATGACCGTGGATTGAAACACGTCAGTCCTGGAGACCGCCATAAAGCCGCCGATGAAAGTGTAGGCGGCCACGGCAATGAGAGTCACCCAAACCCCCGCAGTCGCGCCGAGACCAAAGACTGTTTCCAGCAGCTTGGAGCCTGCTATCAGGCCGGAGCTGACGTAGAAAGTCAAGAAGAAAAGGGTAATCACCGCCGAGAGAGTTTGCAGCGTTCCGGTCCGGTCGGCGAAGCGCTTGCCGTAGAAATCCGGCAGTGTCAGCGTGTCGCCGGCTGCTATGGTGTAGCGTCGCAGTCTTTTCGCCACCACTGCCCATCCCAGCCAGAGGCCCAGGATGATGGCAATCACCGACCAGATTTCGACTATGCCGTTGGTGAAAGCTAGTGCCGGGAATACCAGCATCGTCCAGCCGCTGGTGCTGGACGAAGCCGAACTCAAAGCGGAAGTCAGGGTACTCACCTGCCTGCCGCCCAGCACGTAGTCCGACATTTGCCGCATCTGGCGCGCGCCGACTACCGCTATGCCAATCAGCGCCGCAAAGTAAGCAAAGAAGACCGTAAGAATCCATGCACTTAGCATTGGAGTGGCCTGTTTCGCAATATCCTCCCCTTGAGGGGGAGGGTTGAAGCGGAGGTGAACTCTACTAAGATGATACTATCTTCCGCCCGGAGACACTGGGAAATAACAGGCTGTCGTTGGCGTCACTGAATCGGCGTGGCCAAGATTGACAAGGCCCGATTACGGCGCGTAGGGTTACGGCGGTTCTCCCCGATTCAAGAGGAGGTAAGTCATGGCTAGAATCCCTGCTGCTACCAGGGACAACGTTCCCCAGGACCAGGTAGCCGAGTTCGACCAGATGATCGAGAGCCTTGGCGGTGTTCCGCCCTACGGACCCGGCTCGGTGATGATCCACGTGCCAAAGGCCCACCAGGCCGCCACGGCGCTCAATCAGTATCTCCGCAACGATTCGTCACTCCCCGAGGCCGCTCAGGAACTGTCCATGCTGCTGGCCGCCCGGGAATACGACTGCCAGCACATCTGGAACGCCCACGCTGCATCGGCCCGCGCCGCCGGGGTGCAGGACGCGGTGGTGGACGCCATTCGGGACGGGGACGAACTGCCCCCGCTCAGCGACCTGGAGCGCGCCGTCATCAACTACGCCCGGGAGTTCTTCGAGTACCGGCGGGTCGGACGGGGCGCCTTTCAGGACGCGCTGGAGCAGTTCGGCAAGCAGGGGCTGATCGAGCTGACCCTGGTCATCGGCAACTACAGCCTGCTGGCCTTTGTAATCAACGCCTTCGACCCCGACCTGCCGCCAAACCGCACGGAACCACTTCTGCCAGGGTAGAGGAATAAGGAATGTTCCCTCTCCCTTGAGGGAGAGGGAATCTTTTAGATGGAGAGAAAGCGTCATGCCAGCAACGCCATTCAAGATAGAGGTCCCCGATTCCGTACTGGATGACCTGAGAGCACGGCTGGAGCGTACACGGTGGCCTGACGAGCTGCCCGGTGTCGGCTGGGAGTACGGCTCCAATATGGACTACATCAAGGAACTGGTGGAGTACTGGAAGAACGACTTTGACTGGCGCAAGCAAGAGGCGCTGATCAACAGCTTCTCCCATTTCAAAGCCCCGGTCGACGGCCGCGACGTCCATTTCATCCACGAGAAGGGCAAGGGTCCTAACCCGCTGCCCCTGGTCATCACCCACGGCTGGCCGGGCACCTTTTTCGAGATGCACAAGGTCATTCCCCTGCTGGCAGACCCGGCAGCCCACGGCGGCGACCCCGGTGACGCATTCGACGTCGTCGCGCCGTCCATGCCTGGCTACGGCTTCTCCGACGCCGCCCAGGAGCGGGGGTTGGACGTCCTGGCCGTCGGCGACGTGATGGCCAAGCTGATGCACCAGCAGCTGGGCTACGACCGGTACGTTGCCCAAGGCGGCGACTGGGGCGCCAGGGTTACCGCGCAGCTGGGCCACAAGCATTCCGATCACTGCATCGGAATCCACTCCACGGGGGTCGTGGCGCCGACCCCCTACCTGGGGCCGGGGTCTGCGCCACTGTCCGAGGCCGAGCAGGGACTGCTAAGCCAACGCGAGCAGTGGATGGCCGACGAGGGCGGCTACTTCCACATCCAGGGCACCAAGCCGCAGACGCTAGGCTACGGCCTAAACGACTCTCCCGCCGGTCTTTGCGCCTGGATCGTCGAGAAGTACCGCACATGGAGCGACTGCCACGGCGACGTGGAGTCCAGGTTCACCAAGGACGAGCTGCTGACCACCGTGACCATCTACTGGGTAACGCAGACCATCAACTCGTCCGCCCGCCTGTACTACGAAACGCTGCACAAGCCTTGGGAATTCGCCGAGGGTGAGCGCATCAACGTACCCGTGGGCGTGGCCATCTTCCCGGCCGAGAACAGCCGCCCGCCGCGCGAGTGGGCCGAGCGCTCCTATAACGTTACGCAGTGGACCGTCATGCCCAGCGGCGGGCATTTCGCCGCCCTGGAGGAGCCGGAGCTGCTGGTGGAGGACATGCGCAACCACTTCCGCTCCTTGCGGTAATGCCGTATTCCGCGCTCACTGAGGAACTAGTCTTTAGGAGAGTTAAATCGACTGCGAAATTCCCTCTCCCTTGAGGGAGAGGGTTAGGGTGAGGGTGAAAGCACGAAGAACAGATCCCAAATCAACATCGAAAGCCCGCCGTCTGAGAAGAGATTCGACGGATCCCGAGAGTACCTTGTGGAATCTCATTCGTAACCGTCAACTGCTCGGTTTCAAATTCCGCAGACAAGTTCCGGTTGGAAAGTACATCGCCGACTTCGCGTGTTTGGAGCGAAAATTGATTATCGAACTTGACGGGGGTCAGCACCAAGAGCAAACGGACTATGACACTGAGCGTACAGAATGGTTGGAATCCCAGGGATACAACGTAATTCGATTCTGGAACAGTGAGATTCAGGAGGAAATAGAGGGAGTTCTGGACAAAATACTGCTCAGACTGCAGGGTGCCTCTCGGTAAGAATTTCACCCTCACCCTAGCCCTCTCCCTCAAGGGAGAGGGAAATACAATCTGAAAGGGGATGCACCCCAAGGATAGGAGAAGACTTTATGGCGGTAACACCATTCAAGATCGAAATACCCGATTCCGTATTGGATGACCTGAGAGCACGGTTGGAGCGGACGCGGTGGCCCGACGAGCTGCCCGGTGTCGGCTGGGAGTACGGCTCCAACATGGACTACATCAAGGAACTGGTGGAGTACTGGAAAAACGACTTCGACTGGCGCAAGCAGGAGGCGCTGATCAACAGCTTCTCCCATTTCAAAGCCCCGGTCGACGGTCGCGTCGTACATTTCATCCACGAAAAGGGCAAGGGGCCGAACCCGCTGCCGCTGATCATCACCCACGGCTGGCCCGGCACCTTTTTCGAGATGCACAAGGTCATCCCTTTGCTGTCCGACCCGGCGGCTCACGGCGGCGACCCGGGTGACGCCTTCGATGTTGTCGCGCCGTCAATGCCCGGCTACGGGTTCTCTGACGCCGCCCAGGAGCGCGGGCTGGACGTCCTGGCCGTCGGCGATGTAATGGCCAAGCTGATGCACGAGCAGCTGGGCTACGACCGCTACGTTGCCCAGGGTGGCGACTGGGGCGCCAGCGTCACCGCGCGGCTGGGCCACATGCACTCCGATCACTGCATCGGCATCCACACCACGTCGGTCACCCGCCCCACGCCGTACATGGGGCCAGGTTCGCAACCACTGTCCGAGGCAGAGCAGGGCCTGCTCCGGCAGCGCGAGGAGTGGCTGGCCGCCGAGGGCGGTTACTCGCACATCCAGGGCACCAAGCCGCAGACCCTGGGCTATGGTCTCAACGACTCGCCCGCCGGTCTATGCGCCTGGATCGTCGAGAAGTACCGCACCTGGAGCGACTGCGGCGGCGACGTGGAGTCAAGCTACACCAAGGACGAGCTACTGACCACGGTCACCATCTACTGGGTGACCCAGACCATCAACTCGTCCACCCGCCTGTACTACGAGACGCTGCGCAAGCCGTGGGACTTCGCGGAGGGCGAGCGCATCAACGTGCCGGTGGGCGTCGCGGTGTTCCCCGCCGAGATCAGCCGTCCGCCACGCGAGTGGGCCGAGCGCTCTTACAACGTTACGCAGTGGACTGTCATGCCCAGCGGCGGCCATTTCGCCGCCCTGGAGGAGCCGGAACTGCTGGTGGAGGACATCCGCAGCCACTTCCGCCAGCTGCGTTAGGACGACTGCCTACTCTCTCGGACTGCGAACCGCCCTCCCTTGGCGTTTCGACGGGAGGGCGGTTCGCAGTCAACCACTCGCTCAACAGGTTACAATGGAAAACGAGTCACTTACATTCACATTGAACGGAATCGCCTACCAGATTGATCCCCATATATGGCGTGACTACCCAGACAGAATAGGCCTGGTTACGGTTGAGCGAATCATAGACGCCATTCGCGCTCCAGATGTCGAGGAGGACGAGACAGCTGTCACGACACTTTATTGGAAATGGTTTCCCGAATTGGGGAGGGGAGGAAACTACATTAAGGTAGTCGTGGAAACCCAGGAAGCTTATCGAGAAATTACTACATCGCATCCAGACTCGAATATGAAACGGAGAAGAGGCACACCGTGAATGAAAACATACAGTACAGATACGACGCAGAACGGGACAGATTGCACCTCGCCTCTCTCTCTCCAGGACGGGGCAAATACATAACGAGCTGGGACATAACCGAAGACCTGCCCGTGGGACTGGTCGCTGACCTTACTACTGAGGGCCACTGCATCGCCGTCGAGTTCTGGAATGCTGCTGAACTCCTTTTGCCGCATCTTGTGCCGGAGGAATTCCAAAAGACCTCCATCAAGACCCTACTGGTGGTGGACTATTGCAGGGAAACCGATACGCTGCATATCCACAACGGCCAGCCATACAATCACAGTGAAACCGTCATCGAAGGCTGGATAGGCCATTACGACACCAACAAAGAACCCGCCGAGGAAGGGGGAATCGGTGAGATAGTGGGCATTTCCCTCGAGCACGCCGCTGAGAATTTTCTTAACGACCTCCTGCAATACACCCCCTCTGAATACGACCCCGACAAGCAGGAGCGGATGCGGCGCTTCCGCCGGAGCGGCGTAGCGGGATGACCGTTGGGGGCTGCCAATTCTAGCGAACACTCTCGCCATATACTGGCTCCGGTCCTACGCCGGAGTCATGTTGCTGGTTGCCTTCCTCCTGAACCTGGCTACCGGATTCGTACAATACGGATACAGCCTTACGCTGCCTCCCATGGAGGAGGCCCTCCACATTTCCCACACCCAGGCGGGCCTGCTTATCACAGTCACTGCGGCAACGCGCATGGGCGGCTCCCTGGCCTCGGGCACCCTGGCGCCGCGCTACGGCAGCCGTTCCATCACCGCGGTGGGAACGCTGGGCGTGGGCATCGGGATGGTCTTGCTGGGATACGCCCAGAACTACGCCGCTGCCGTGGGTGCGGCGGTCCTCATGGGAATCGCCAGCGGCGCCGCGCTGACTCCGATCATGGGGCTGCTCGCAGCGTGGTTCCGGCTGCGCGATCGTGGCCTGGCAGCGGGCCTGGCAGCCTCCGGCGGCAGCATCACTTTCATATTCGCGGGGCTCGTCATTCCCGTGCTGATCGCGGCCAATTCGGAAGACGGCTGGAGGCACAGCTGGCAGCTCTTCGGCGGCATCGTCCTCGTGGTCGGCGTTGTCTCCCTGGTGTTCGTTCGCGAACGGCCCAGCGAATCCGTCGAGGGTGAGCGCCGGACCGACATCGCCCGCACGGCCTGGCCCGTCGAGGCATTCAAGCACCCGGCGGTGTGGCTGATCACGTTCCTGGCGTTCACATCGGGCTGGTCTCAGAACCTGTTCACCACATTCTTCGGCCTGTACCTGACCCAGGAAAACGGCGTATCGCTGGCCACCGCCGGTCAGATGGTCATTCTGATCGGCGCCCTCAGCATCGGGAGCGGCGTAGCGTGGGGGTGGATGTCCGATAAGCTGGGACGGGGGCAGGCCTTCGCCTATTCATTCCTGATACAGGCGGTTGCCTACGTGCTCCTGGCCGTTGTGCCCGTTTTCGTCTCGTTCCTCATCGCATCCGCACTGATCGGATTCACTCTCCGCGCCGCCTACACAATCTGCGCGGCCTCCTCGGGCGACTACGTTCCGGTGCGCTTCTCGGCGGCGGCCTTTGGCCTGATCTCGGTGGGGGCGGGCCTGGGCAGTACCGTGTCTCCCACCATCGGGGGACTGCTGGCAGATTTCGTGGACATGACCTGGGTATTCTGGCTGGCAACCGCCGGTTCGGTATGCGGAGTAATGGGAGCTTTCTACCTGCAGACGCGGAGGCAGGTCCCCTCGCCCTGAAAGCCGTTCCGCCTTGGGCGCCCGGCCTGGCTACCGGATAAGCGTCCTGGAAATTTGCAGCTGCCTCACCTTACGCAGGAAGGTTGACCAGGAAGCGCGAATTTCGTCCTGCCTCACCCTGGCGGCCACGGCCCTGTAGCCCTCCACGGCGCCAAAGGACAGCCCGGCCAGGGCGCCTCCCACCACCGCATCGAGTATGAAATGATTGCCGGTAATTGTGATGGCGAAGAAGGTGAGCGCCGGGTAGATCACTCCCGCTGCCTTGAATCCTCCCGGCAAGGACCGCAGCCAATAGACGCCGAGAATGACCGTCCAACTGAAATGCAGGCTGGGCATGGCCGCGTTGGTGTTGTAGAAGGTTGCCATTGACTCGCTGCCGTAGAAGGCCGGGCCGAATGCCTGGATGGTGTCCACCAACCCGACTCCCGGAATGGCGAAAGGCGAGGCCACCGGAAACAGCGCAAAAATGGTCAGGGCGGCAATGAGGTCTATCAGCACAACGGTGCGGAAGTAATAGTACTCGCGCCTGTTGCGCAGGAACAGGTAAATCGCCAGGGCCAGGATTACAGGCCAATAGGTGAGTATGTAGGTCCAGTTGAGAAAGACGACGATTGGCTTGACATGTTCTATGGCCCATGCCTGCCAGCCTGGTTCCCACAGGAACCACAACTGCCGTTGCAGATCGGCAATGCGCTCGCCGTTGAATATGCCTATTTCCCTGACGTTGTCGTAGACCAGGCCCCGGCTGAACACATAGACAAGGTACGAACCAACGTACAGGGCAACCTCGGCCGGAATCTTCCAGTTGTACAGGAACCAGAGCGCAAATGGCGACCGGGGGAACGCAGCCAGCCACTGAGCAAGCGGTGTCTGCCGCAGAGTCGTCCGCCAGTCGACCGCCCACGGGGGAAGGGCCTGCCCTCGGACGGCGCCGGGCAGCCTCCAGCGGGCCTTAAAGCGACGGCCGCTACCGGCTCCAAAAGCTCGCATCGCCCGAAACTCCCGCGAGTCGCTCTCTGGCGGCAATCGATATGTCTGTGGGGTTAGACAGCTCGATCATGGTTTCCCGTCGATCTCTTGAGTCCGACACTTCTCCGAGGTTCGAAAATGCCTATACGCCAATTCGAGAATGAATTTATTTACATGTGCCGGATGTTTGGCGGAACTCCCGCCACGGACGGAAGGGGGACTGTGAATGGCGGGCGCCCCGCATTATCGCAGGAACGCCACTTCATTTCGCCAGGGTGCTTGCCGTAAGCATACGCCGTGATGCCCCCGGTTGCGGGGCCGGAAGACGCGCGCGGGTGGCCGTTCGGTGTTGCGGGGAGAGGCCGGACCAGGGTCAGCGATATCCTGCGCCACCCCGAAGGTTGGCAAGGATTCCCGAGTCAAGGAGATCTTGTCCAGCAGGCGTTCAGGACTGTCTCCGGAGCGGCTGAGATCTGCCTCAGCTTCTGGATTCAGACTATTCGACTGGAACGTCTGCCTTGTATCGCGCCCGGTTGCTGCCATGGTAACGCACTGCCGTCATGCATTGGATCGCCGCCAACGGCGGCAACGGTCCGGGGACTAGCAAAACCTGCCGGGATTCAAGCTTTCGTTACAGCAGCGCCAATTGGTGCTTGTTTAATTATCATACAATTTCGCTAATCCTCAGGCAACAACACAACACCGCCCCTTTTCCATGAACGCGAAATTGTACCCGACTCTAGGGTGGCATTGCCGGAGCGCCTCAATCCGCCAGAAAGTCCTTGACCAATTGAGAGACCTGGTCCAACTGTTCCAGCTGCGGCACGTGCGCCGCCCTTTCCACGATAACGGACCTGGCCCCGGAAATGCGGTCGGCGAACTCCTGGGCATAAATTGCCGGGACGATCCCGTCCTGCTGACCCCAGATAACCAGCGTGGGCGCCTGGACCCGGTGCAGGCGTTTGCTGAGTCCCTTGTCGGGGATGGGCCAAGTGAACTTGCCTGTGCAACCCAGATTCCAGATGCCCTGTATCTTCGCCGTCATGCGTTCTTCGGGGTCCTCGGGTTCGGCCAGTACTCGCCTGGCGACCGGCCCGTCAGGTTCGCTGAACAGCTCTTTGCCCAGGTCATCGGGAGACATTACCATCCAGTTCTTCACCGGCGCGTCATCGCGCCACAGGCCGATGGGGTTGAGCAGGACCAGCTTGCTCACCCGCCCTGGGTCCGTTGCCGCAATTTCCGAGGCCACCATTCCGCCGAAGGAGTGGCCAACCACGGGCGGCGACTCCAGTCCCAACCCGTCGAAAAGCTCGTAGTAATAGAGCACCAGGTCCCACAGGTCGTCCAGCGGCTTGATGGCATCCGGGTCTCCCGGGCTTGTGCCGGGGTGCTCCGGCGCGTAAATGGTATGGGTTTGCGACAAGCCTTCCAGGAAATCGTCCCACATGAGGCCGGCTGCGCCGTGCAGATAGACTAGGGGCGGCCCCTGCCCGGCTACTTTTACCCTGGACTGAATCTGGCCACGCCAGACGCTGAGGGTGTGTTCCCGTATCGTCACCATGCTTATTCCCCTCTGGCCATTGGCTGGTCTGGCCTGAGAAACTGTCTCACTACCGGAGACTGCCTGTCCGCCCTACGACTTCACCCCCACCCTAACCCTCCCCCATCGAGGGGGAGGGGACTCTTGAGATAGTTTCTAAACGCTTGCCTGACCTGCCAGTTGTCGCTTGCCGCGCAGCTTTTCCGGCCACCAGTGATTTTCCCAGCCGTCGTCATCCCAGATGTCGCGCAGCTTGGGCAGGACCTCCCTGCCGAACAAGTCGATGTTCTTCAGCGTGAGCTCGTGGGGCATGGAACCGATGTGCAGCAACACCATGAGGTTGCCCACGCGCAGCTTCTTGATGGCGTCCTCCAACTGGTCGACGACCGACGCGGGACTGCCGCCGATCACCAGCTGATTATCGATGAAGTCCTGGTAATTCCATTCCTTCATCTCCTGGGTGACCGACGCGATTTGGTCCGCGTAGCCCCGCCGGTAGGTGTTGTCCAGGCTCCGGAAGTCCACGTAGCCCGGCGCCGAAAAGAACTCCGGGGCGATGTGCAGGGACTTGTCGTAGAAGTAGCGGATGTGCTCGTAGTAGTCTTTCTCGGCCTGGGCGTCGGTTTCGCCAACGACCACCAGTTGCAGGAACCCGGCGCGATACGGGTTGGGTTCCAGCCCCTGGCCGTCAACGAATTCCCAGAATCCGTCCATGACCTTCTTGCCCAGGTTGTTGCCCCAGTAGCTCAGGAAACAGTAGCAATGGTTGTTCTGGACGGAAAAGTTCCAGGTGCTGAGGCTCCCCGATCCCGGCACCCACACCGGCGGATGCGGCTGCTGTATCGGGCGGGGCCACAGATTGACCATGGGGAGCTGGTAGTACTTGCCGTTCCAGGCAAACATCTCCCTCGACTGCCAGGCCTTCATGATCAGGTCATGGGCCTCGTAGTAGCGGTCGCGGTGCTCGATGGGAGGAATCCCGTAGCACAGGTTGGCATCCATGGACGAGCCCAGGGGCATGCCAGCCACCAGGCGGCCGCCGCTGATGCAGTCCAGCATCCCGTACTCTTCGGCGACGCGGATGGGAGGTATGGTGGTCGGCAGAGTGGCGCCCATCTGCACGATGGCCACGTCCTGGCCGTTGGTGGCCCGGGCCAAGGCGGAGCCCATCAGGTTCGGGCCGGGCATGAACCCGTAGGCGTTCTGGTGATGCTCGTTGACGCACACCCCGTCCAGCCCGGCATTGGCGGCGTGGGTGAGTTCGTCCAGCGTCCAGTTGTAGTACTGGCCTACCTGTTCGGCATTGGCCAGTTCCCACCACGGCGGGTCAACCCAGACGGAGTGGTACCGCTGCTCGAAATCGGCGGGAAGGTCGCGGTGGGGCATCAGGTGAAACATCGACACTTTCATGGATCGTACCCCTCAGCCTGATGGGATGAATGGCGGCATTGTAGCATCAATGGACGATCGCTTCATTTTTTGCGCCGGATGGGGCAGTGCAATTCGGGACTGCCAGCCAATGATGGCCCGCAAGCTTATGGAATCCGTCGCGCGAGGCCCATGGACATCACGGTTCGGCGGGCCGCAGGTGGGATGGCAAGTGGCTTTCCCAGTCGGGAATCTGCCTCACGGTGTGCGAGGGCAGCAGCCAGGCGGAGAACAGCGCCATGAGACTGAACCCCAGCGACATCAGCAGCGGCGCAGCGTAGGTGCCCGTCAGGTCCCAGAGCACACCGGCGCAGACGGGCGCCAAGCCCATCCCCAGTCCGTTGCCAAGGTTTTGCCATCCATAGAGGCTGCCCTGGGGCACGTTTCCGTAGTACTGGCGGTTGGCGATGGGGAACGTGGGTACCTCGCAGCTTTGGCCAATGCCAAAGGGGATCGCGAACAGGTAGAACGCCCAGGCGTCGTGTACAAAAAAGAGCAGGATCAACGGGAATGACTGCAAGGCCATGCCCACGACCCACACGGTGCGGCAACCCCAGCGCTCCGCCAGGACGGGCACGACGCCCCGGGCAATCACCCCGACGCCCTGCTGCGCCGCCAGCACCCCGGCGGCAACGCCCAGTGAAAGGCCGCGGTCGTAAGCGATGGCCACCACCAGGACGTTGATGATGTTGTGGCCCATGCATCCCCAGTAGTGGATGCCGATGAGGTTCCAGAAGGTAAAGGTGCGCTTGGCCTGCTGGATGAATACCGTGGCCCTTACCTTTGCCGCCTCGTCCCTCTGTGGCTGCTGGACGGGCCCATCACCGTAATCGCCCAGTGGGCGCAGTCCGATATCAGCCGGTCCGTTGTGAAAGAACCTGACCAGCAGCAACAGTACCGCCCCGCCCGCTATGCCCGGCAGCCAGAAGATCCACTTCATCCCCAGCTGATTGAACGCTGCGCCGATCAGGAAGAGCAACGCAATCGTGCCCGCTCCCTGGAACGACCAGACCACGCCCATGGCGGCTCCCAGGTGCCTCCTGAACCACAGGGTGACGCCCGACACAGTCAGCACAGTGTAGATGGTGGTGGCAATTCCCAGGACAACGCCGAAAAAGAGGTAGAATTGCCACAGGCTGCTCATGACGCCCGTGAGCATCATTCCGGCGATGAAGAGCAGGGCCCCCGCCAGCAGCAGCCAACGAACGCCGTAGCGGTCTCCCAGCAATCCCACATAGGGGCTGACCAAGCCCAGGACTACCCACTGGAGGCTGAACGCAAGGGAGATTGCGCCGTAGCTCCAGCCGAAATCGCCGGCCGGGTCGCTCAGGTGGGGCACCAGGGCGGCGGAGGCGAATCGCACGGCGGAGGTGATGAACCCCATCGCAGCGGCAATCGCCACAATGACCCATGCGTAATGAATTTGCCTTGGCGAGAGTATCGATAGCATCGTTCAGGGAATACGCTTCCAAGCCGGGTGATTCGTATCCTGATAGGACTTACGCAGTTGAGCTATTCCCTCCCCCTTGATGTGGGAGGGTTAGGGTGGGGGTGAAATCTCCAACTGCGTAACACCTATCCTGATTCGCCGGTGGTTCCGGGAATTGCCTCTGGGGGTACGCCCGCAGTATACACATAATGACGAGCGATCATCGGTTCGCTGGATTCTCTCACCGCGACGCCGCCAAAGGCGTCCAGGCCCGCCCAACCGTCATTCCTGAGAGAATACGGGAGACGCCCTCACCCTAACCCTCTCCCGGAGGGAGAGGAGACTCTGGGCGCACCATCCTGGAGCACGGCACAGGGCGGGCACTGGCACGAACAGCACTGATGGTGGTACAACAAGCCAGCATATTGTCATAGCAGACTCGAGGGAGACCTGAAATGAAATTCGGCATCTACAGCTCCATCGCCGACCCGCCCCGGGGCGAGCGGCTGGACCTGCGAATCGACGAGGTTATCGCCGAGGCCAAGCTGGCCGAGGAGGTGGGTTTCGATTCCTGCTTCTTCGGCGAGCACCACCAGGACAAGGACGGGTTCCTGCCCTCCCCGCTGATAGTCGCCACGGCGGTGGCCGCCCGGACCACAACCCTGAACGTGGGCACGTCGGTGATACTGCTGCCACTGCACAACCCGGTGCATTTGGCCGAGGACGTAATCACCCTGGACCTTGTGTCCAAGGGCAGGATCATCCTGGGCGTGGGCCTTGGCTACCAGGATGCGGATTTCCGGGCCTTCGAGGTGCCTGCTCGCCAGCGGGTGGGGCGGTTCGAGGAGGGCTTGGAGATCATTCGCCACTGCTGGAGCGGGAAGCCTTTTTCCTTCCACGGCGAATACCACCAGCTTGAGAACCTGCACATCACTCCCAGCCCCTACCGGGACCCTGCGCCTCCGCTGTGGATCGGAGCCGGGAATCCACGAGGAGCGCGCCGCGCCGGACGCATGGCAGACGGATTTGTGCTGACGCCCAGTGTCGACATGGCCACCGCCACCCAGTTGGCCGACGTGTACCGGCGATCAGCCGAGCGTCAGGGGCGGGAACCGACGGTGGTCCTGATGCGTGACGCCTGGGTGGCCGAGACCCGCGCTGAGGCCGAGGAAGTCTATAGCCCGGAGGTTATAGAGGCCTACAAGTATTACTGGCGCAATGGCCTCTCGGATTTCGACGGCATCCAGTCGGAGGGCGAGATTACCATGGACAACCTGCGAGGAGACCGCCTGATCCTCGGCGACCCGGAGGAATGCGCAGAAGAGTTCCAGCGGTGGGGCAAGGCGGTTGGGTCGGATTACTTCCTGCTGCGACTGCGCCACGCCCACTCGGGAGGCCCGCCCCACGAGAGGATCATGGACGCAATACGCCTGTTCGGCGAGGAGGTCATTCCCGCCTGTACCTAAAAACTACCTCAAGAATCCCCTCTCCATCAGAGGGAGGGTTAGGGTGAGGACGTCTCCTGGTTCGTGTAAGAGCGGCTGACAACAACTGGACATTGTTTTTGCGGGGCAATTCGATTTGTCTCACATCCTCTCAGCCTCTTATGACCGACGAACCTGCAACAGATTGACCACCGCATCCAATCAGCAACTCACGGGAGGCAGGATGGCGATATACCGGGTATTTTCCGACGCTGACGGCGAGAGCCACATTGAGGACCTGAACCTGGAGGAGCACCCGGAACTGGGAGCATTGATCGACGTGTCCGAGGTGCGGGTGCAGGAGTTCGACGGCTCACGCAACATGGACTTTCATCCCCTGCCCGAGCGCCGGCTGGTGATTCACCTGTCGGGAGAGGTGGAGATCGGCGCCAGCGACGGCTCAAAGCGGGTACTTCGGGCCGGCGATATCCGGCTGATGGAGGATGTCACCGGCAAGGGCCACACCCACGTCGACCTTTCGCCATCGGGCGCGGTATACGTACTGCTGAAGGACTGAGCGGCCTCCCGACCAGCAGGTAATAGGCTGTCCGTTCGTGGTTCGACAGGCTCACCATGAACGGCCTTGTGTGGAACGGACTGGCGTGGTTGCCCCGGAAATCGGGAGGCCCGGTCATTCCAGGAGCCGGGCGGCCAGCTCGACAAAGTCATCCACGACAATGTCGGGCTGGTACACCGAGTCCTCGGTGGGCAGCCTGTACCGGTTGACGTAGGCTGCCTTGAACCCGCAGGCCTGGGCGCCCAGGATGTCGAAAGCGTGGGCGGCGACCATCATAATCTCCCCAGGCTCGCAGCCCAGCCGCTGCACCGCCTTGCGGTAGATGCCCGGCGCGGGCTTGAACATGCCCACCTGGTCAACGGAGATTATGGCGTCAAACTGTACCGGGACGTTGTTGCCGAGCAGTTCCTCCAGGTACCACTGCTCCCCGTTGGAGAGCGCTACCAGCCCGTAACGCTCCGACAGCGACCGCAGTCCGTCGACGGCGTCGGGGTAAGGCTGCAAAGCCTTGTAGACCCCCATGAACTCCCGCACCGCCTCCGGCGTGTAGCTGACGCTGTGCTTCTTGAGGCAGTAGACGAAGGCGCGGCGGCAGGTCTCGAGGTAGCCGCTGTGCCCCAGCATCAGCAGATTGTCCTGGTACTGCTCGATGCGCTGCCGCTCCCGCCACTCGGCGTAAAACGACTGCCCGCTCATCCCCGAACCGTGGGCCGCCAGAAACTCGCCAGCCGGGACCGCCAGGCTGCCGGTCAGGTCCATGACGGTGCCGAATATGTCGAAGGTCAGGTACTTGACGCGGGCCAGGGAATCATCGGGCATGTTCTGAGTCTCCTGCGGTGTGGTCTTCTAAAAGTTCCCTCTCCTTCCGGGGGAGGGTTAGGGTGGGGACGTCCCCCGAACTTTGGCCGAGGCACTGATGACCTGGACTCCCCCTACTTTGCCCTGTCTCTCGGCGGAGAGGGAACTGTTACAGGGCGCCGGCGCTCAGCCGCCAGGCGTCGACAGGGGCATGCGGCGCGGCGGTGGCTGGACTTCCTGCAGGCTGCTCAGGTCCAGGGGCGGGATATCCACGTTCAGGAACGACTGCACCCCGTTGGCGAGCTGGTTGTAGTTCGGGAACCAGGCGGCCACCTGGCTTCGCCATGCGTCCAGCCCACCGCTGGCGTGCATCTCGAAGATCGCCTCCCGCCCATCCAGTCCCGACGACACCTGGTCCCAGGCCAGTTGCAGCAGCGCGGCGCGTTGCAGCGCCGTGTAGCCGCCGCCGCCGAAAGCGTCCTCCAGTTCGGCGGCCATCTTGGGGTCGTCAAAGTCGGTGTCGGCCGGGGCGTTTACCAGCGACGAACCGGGCAGGCCGCGCAATAACTCGCCCATTCGCTGGCGCACCCGCATGGTGTTGATTCCCGAGGATGCCACGTGCAGCTGATTGGGCAAGGCATGCCCGCTCACCGTGGTCTCCGGGTCCAGTTCCGCAGCCGTCAGGCAGGTGCGGGTGGTCTGGACGTTTACTGTCAGCTCCATCAGCTGGTCGATGGTCTGCTGATTCTCCTTGAGTCCCATGACTTCGGCCAGAGCGAGGGCGATCCCCAGGGTCAGCTCCGCCTTGGCCAGCCATCCGTAGCTGTGATGCCAGAGCAGCCAGCACACCAGCGAGTGTCGCCGGTTCCGGTCGATGGTTTCTCCCGTGAACACCCGGGAGCGAGGAATGAATACGTTATCCATCCAGACCATGGAGTCCAGCTCGTCGAACCGGCTGCTCAGGGGCGAAATGAAGCGGTTCCGGTGCCGGGCGGCGATCCGGCGCGACACCACCCGGAGGCCCGGAGCGTTAACCGGCACGATGAACCACAGGTGCCTTCCACTGCCCGGGGGCAGTTCATCGCGGCTGGTGACCAGCAGGTCCTCCGCGAACGGTGTGCTGGTGTGCATCTGGATCTTGCCGCTGATCACGATGCCATCAGCGGTCTCGCTGACCAGCCGGAGCGCCGCGCCCTGGGTCTCTTCGTGGCGGAGACGCGTACCGATCAATGGCCCGCCCCCGGCGAAGGTGAGGAACCGGCCCGTGGCATCCAGGTCCTCCAGATACGCCTCGGCCGATGCAATTTCCTCGGCGGAATGGTCCAGCCGCTTCAGGGCATTGGTCATGCCCATGGCGATCAGGTGCCCGTAGCCAGCGGTGTGGGTGATGTTCCCGCCGGTGATGAAATGCACGGCGCTGATGGCCTTGCCCAAGCGACGCAAGTCGTCGGACGTCTTGGGCGGCGTGAGCGCCAGGGGGTGCCGGTGGCCGTTGCCGTCCGAAGGGGTTAGCAGGATGTCCTGCCAATCGGGGTCGAAGTGGCGGTCATACCACGCCACGTACTCGTCCACCATGGCCGATGTGGCCGGATGTGTCGTGACGTCCTCCACCTGGCCCTCGCCCACAACCCATACGTCGCGACCGTCTCTCAGACTCTCCTTGTAGTCAGCGCCTGTTCGCATGCTTGTCCCAAGCCGCCACACGGTACACTGGCGCTCGGTGGCGGCGGTTAGAATATTTGCTCTCCCGGCAGCGTTGCGTCGTTTCAAGCGCCAGCACGGAGCGCCGGCGTGCTGGCCTTAGGGGGTGTTCAATAGGGCCATTCCACTTACGAATAGCAGACTGAGGGCCGCATCCATCCACTCCTGAAAATACAGAGGGACGCCCTCACCCTAACCCTCTCCCAGAGGGAGAGGGAATCTATTAAACAACCTCCTAATAAAGTTTCCCACCCGGCGGGTCAGATGGGAAGGTGGGTGGAAATCTCAAGCATCCTGGTGTGGATCACCGCCCGGTGCTTGGTGTACCACCACTTGCCGTCGCGCTTGACGAAGGTGTCCTCGTAGTGCCCCACGGCGTAGACGTTGCTCTCGCCTGCCTTGGAAGTGCGAAAGACAGCGAAGTGCGACAGGCAGGACGCATCTTCATCGCTGACGTCCATGGTGATGGGGGATACCAGGTGCAGGCGTTCCCCCTCGTCTCGCACCTGGTCATTGACCTCCGACAGCAACTGCATCATGTCAGGCTTGTCCAACCGCAGCCAGACGTTTTCTTTTCCCCCGATCTCCCTGCTGCGGACTACCATCTCGTAGGTCGATATGTCCGAGAAGGTATTCATGTAGTCTACGAATTGCTCATGGTCCAGCAAGTAGGCCGTGTTCTGGATCAGATCGCGGATGGCCTCTTTTTCCTCGGCAATGGAGACGTAGCCATCGGAACTGGTCATTCGGGACCTCCGTCAATAATCCAAAACTGGTCATTGGGCAGGAATGTAAATGAGGGGGACTCGTCGTCCCCCGCATACCTGGCGCGAGCGGCGAAAATGCGCTAGTCGCCGAAGGGGTGGGCCGGGGAGCGGCCCATACGCCTGCCCCATTCCTGGTAGTAACGGCGCATGTTTTCGTCGTCGTGGGCCTGGAAGTCCTCCTCCCGCGCGAAGATGCTGTAGCGCACGGCGCCGCTGTTCATGTTCTCCCATTGGGTCTCGGTGGCCATGATGTCCTCGGGGAGGTTGCGGCCCGCCGGTCCCCAGTACTGATTGTGGTGACGTATTCGGAGCTCCCGCACCTCCTCGCTGTCCGACTTCAGGCCGAGGCCACGCCACTCCACCAGCGTGCGGCCCGGCTCCAGGGGTACTACCCGGTCCAACCGCAGGGAATCGGTGCGGAAGAGTACCAGGAGGTCGGGAAAGAAATTGGCATTCATGCCCTGGTTTACCCCGATGCCGGGGAAACGGTGGTCGTTGCGGGTGTCACGGTTGCCCGCTACATAGTCTGCAAACTGCCCGTTCTGGCCCTGCATGTTGTGGCCGTTGGGGTAGTAGCTCCACTTGCGCGCCAGCGTCTCCGGATTGAGCGCTCCGGTGCGCCGGTTCAATACGTGGAGCAGGTTGTGGTAGGACTCGCTGTTGTTGTCGTTCCACAGCTTCCAGTTGGTCTTGAGTATCGCCTGGCTGTAGTGGAATACCTCCAACTCCTCGGTAAGCAAAGGCTCTTCCAGTTGTTCCACCATGCCACCGAGGTATTCGCTCAGGGACTCGGTCTCGTCGCTCAGGCACACGAATACGAACCCCATGGCGGTTTCCAGCCGCACGGGCAGCAGGGGAAAGTCCTCCTTGCGGAACCCCGTGCCCTCATACCCCTCGGGGCGGGCCACGCCTTGCAGGGACCCGTCAAGCCCGAAGGTCCAGAGGTGGTAGAAGCACTGGAAGGCTTGGGCATTGCCGCATTCCTGCCGCACCACCGGGGCCGCGCGGTGGCGGCAGATGTTGTAGAAGGCGCGCAGGACGCCCTTCTCGTCCCGCGACAGAAGGATAGGGAATCCAGCCACGCTGACGACCCGGAAGTCTCCGGGGTTGCGCACCTCGCTCTCGTGGCAGACGAAGTTCCACACACGCCCGAAGATGCGGTCCCTTTCCTCTTCGAAAATCCCGGGGTCGGTGTAGATGCGGTTATCGACGTAGTGGGTCTGGGGCAGGTTGGGTGCGCCGCCGGTGAGACGTTCGAGGATCGTTGTCATTCCCAATCTCCTTTCTCTGCCGCTTTCCCTCGTTTGGTTACTCATTAGACTATATTAATCCGCATCTGCCAAGTATAGGGCGCAATCATTACTTGTATGTATGGGCCAATGATTACGAATTCAGACGCAATCATTGGCAAATGCGGCAACATCAATACGTTCGATTGTCTCTTTAGAGGGTGTGTGACAAATCGAATTCGCGCTCCTATTTGCGGGATCCTCGAGGGGTCTCCGTTTCTGTAAGTACAGGGTACGCCCTCACCCTCACCCTCTCCCTCCGGGAGAGGGAATTTCTCACACACCCTCTTGCTCCGTGGCTTCCCGTTTGCCTTTCGGCTGATCGGACACACAGAACAGCCGATGCCGCCCGATGGCGAAAGTTGTGAGCATGCCCGTGGGCGAGGTCAGGGCAGGGGGTTCCAGCGGATGCCTAACGCCACGCCAGCCAGCGCGAACAGCGCGGCGATGGCGGTCAACAACGCCGAAATCTCCATCCGCACTTTCTTGCCAGTAATGTGAACCGGAATGGTGGAGAATACCTCGAGGAGTTCGTCGGCGCTTTCGGCATAGAAGTATTCGCCGCCGGTGATGTCGGCGACGCTCATCAGGGTTTCCTCGTCCAGATTGAGGAAATTCCGTCCGAATCCACTTCCGAAGCCTCTTCCAAGGCCGCCCCGTCCGATGCGGTTGATCTGCTCGTCCCCGCCCAGCTGGTCGGCCGTGCATCTCAGAACCGAAGGGTTGGTGGTGCCAAAGCCGATGGTAAATACGCGGACACCACGGTCGCGCGCGGCCTCGGCGGCGGTCAACGGATTCACGCCACTGGTGTTGGCCCCGTCCGTCAGGAGCACGATGACATCGGGTTGGAGAGTCTCCTCCACGATTGCGCCCGTACCATCCCGCGAGGGACTTGCGTAGGTCCTGACCGGCGATATATTCGGGTTCACCTCGGCAAGGGTATCCAGCGACCGGGCAATGGCGCTGCCCACCGCGGTCCTGCGGGCCATCGTCAGGTTCTCGATGGCCTCCAGCAGTGCCTCCCTGTCAGTCGTAGGGGCCACGATGACCTGGGCAATCCCGGCGAAGGCGACAATGCCCACCTGTGTCCCCGGCTCCTGGCTTTCGATGAACCGCCCGGCGGCTTCCTGGGCCACCGCTATCCGGTTCGGCTCGATGTCGTTGGCGCACATGCTCAGGGATACGTCGAGGGCCAGCATGACGGTGGTCTGGTTGGAGGCGACGGTCACGTTGGCGAAGGGCCGCGACAGGGCCAGGATGAGCAGTACCAGGGCAAGCAGGAAAAGGACAAAGGGCAGGTGGCGGCGCCAGCGGATGCCGCCGGGCATCGCCTGCCTGATGAGGGACAGGCTGGAATATTGGACGGCAAACCGCCTCCGCCGTCTCAGCGCCAGCAGGTACAGCAGGACGACCACCGGGATCGCGGCCAGGAGCAACAGCCAGGCAGGCCAGAGAAGTCCCATGCTTTCCCCTTCGTAAGGCCACCACGTGGCACGCTGCGCTCTGTGGTGGCAGTTTAACTGCCTGTCTACGGAATGCGTCCGAACCAGAGCAGGGACAACGCGCCGCCAACCAGGAACAGGAGGGCGCACACTCCCGCAAGCGCCGACGTCACTTCAACTTCCCTCGGCTCGACGACAAACTCGGTCTCCAGTTCCTCGTACACCGATTGCACGTCGTCGATCTGCTGTACGGTGAAATACGTTCCCTCGGTCAGCAACGCTATGTCCTCGAGGACTGGCCCGTTCAGCTGGGTGAACAGGTTGAAGCCGTCCACCTCGACGACCGTCCCATCGGTGGTGCCTACGCCCACGGTGTGGACTCGCACCCCCTGGTCGATGGCCATCTGCGCGGCCTCCAGGGGGTCCGGCGGGGCGGTGTTCTCGCCGTCGGTAAGCAACACGATGACGGCGGGAGCCAGCCCTCCCCTTGATTCTCCCTCTCCCGCAGGGAGGGGGCTGGGGTTAGGGCGTTCTCCTCCGGCGCCGCCAAATCCCGGTTCCTCTGCCAGTTGGTTCAGCGCCGTAACTATTCCCCGGCCCAGGGAGGTGCCACTCTGCGGGACCAGGCGGTCGATGGTGGCGCGCAAGGCCTCCTCGTCGTCGGTAGGCGGCTGCACGACCAGCCCTCCTTCGCCGAAAGCCACGACTCCTATCCTGGCGCTATCGGGACGGTGCTCGACGAGGCTGCCAGCGACCTGCTTGGCGGCATCAAGCCGCGTGGGCTTGACGTCATCGGCGGCCATGCTTGCCGAAACGTCGAACGTCAGCATGACGACGCCCTCCATCCGGGGCAATGGCAAGGTCAGCTGCGGCCTCGCGGACGCAAAGGCCAGCAGGGCCACGCCGACCAGGAAGATCAGGGGAGGAATGTGGCGCCGCCGTATGCCGTCCCGCCAACTGGCACCCGGGGCGGCGGCTCCCTCCCGCACCACGCCCAGGGTGCCCAGGCTGGCTGCGTCCCTGCTCCTCCTTCGCTGCAAGCGCAGGTAGAGGAACACGCACAGGGGCACGGCAAGCAGGGAAAGCAGGACCCAGGGCCAGATAAAAGTCATGGCAGCTTCCGTGTGCCAGTCGGCGTGCCTGTCGGCCCCGGATGCCATTCGGCAGGACGGGGCGGGCGGCTGAGCCGGGCCCGGCGGCGCAGCGATGCGAAACGCAATATGGCGGTCACGAGGTCTTCATCAGTGGACAACGGCAGTTCACTGACACCGGCGCGGATGAAGGCTTGCCTCAAGTCCGTTTCGCGACGGAGCGCCGCCTCGCGGAAACGGCGGCGGAATCCGCTGTCGCTGGTATCCACGGTCATCTGGGCCCCTGTCTCGGAATCCTCGACCAGCACTACGCCGACATCCGGCAGGTCAACCTCCCTGGGATCCCAGAGGCGCACCGCCAGCAGCTCGTGCTTGCGGTTGAGCTGGTCCATGGTCCTTTCCCATCCCGGCTGGCAGATAAAGTCCGATACCAGGAATACCAGCGACCGCCTCTTGATGCTGTTGAAACCGTGGCGCAACAAGGCTGTTAGGTCGGTCATAGACCCACCGGGAGAGGACTGCTGCCTCTGCACTGCGCTGATCAGCCGCAGCACCTGGGGCCTGCCTCCCCGGGGAGGAATCACGGACTCCACGTTGTTGTCGTACAGTATGGCCCCCACCCGGTTGCCGTTTCGGGTGAGCAGGTGGGCCAGCATTCCCACAAGATCGACCGTAACCGACTCCTTTCGCCGCTCCAGCGCGCCAAAGGCCATCGACGGGCTGAGGTCAAGCAGGAACCACGCCGTGACCTCACGGTCCTCCATGAACTGGCGCACGTAGGGCAGGTCCATTCGCGCCGTGACGTTCCAGTCGATGTGTCGCACGTCATCGGGTGGCTGGTACTCGCGGAGGTCGGCAAAGTCCAGCCCGCCGCCCATGAACAGGCTCCGGTAGTCTCCCTGCAGGATGCCATCGAGGCGGCGCAGCACCTCCCAGTCCAGGCGGTGCAGCACCTGCTCGGGCGTCCTGCCTTCAGTGGGCTGGGCGGACGCCTGCATGTTCACGGGAAGTTACCTCGGGCATGGGGACAGCATCCATCAGCCTGCCCAGAATGAAATCGGCGTCAATGTTGTCGGAAAGGGCCTCGTACGAAAGCACCAAGCGATGCCTGATGACATCGATGGCAACGTCCCGAACGTCCTGCGGGAGAGCGTATTCCCGCCCTCGCATGAAAGCCAGGGAGCGGCCTGCGATGATCATGTTGATGGAGGCGCGCGGGCTGGCGCCAAAGAGTATGTATCGACTCAGGTGCTCCAGGCCGCACAGCTCGAGCTGCCGGGTGGCCGCGACCAGCCTGACAGAGTATTCGATGAGTGATGGGTCCACGTAGACGCGGTCTGCCTGCAATTGCAGGTCTCTTATCTCGTCGACGGCCAGCACCGACTGCACCTCCTGAATGGCGCTGGTCATGCGCTCCACGATCACGAATTCCTCGGTGGCGCTGGGATAGCCGACGAGCACCTTGAACATGAAGCGGTCGACCTGGGCCTCGGGCAGCGGGTAGGTGCCCTCCGTTTCTATGGGGTTCTGGGTGGCCATGACCAGGAACGGCCTGGGCACCTGGTGGGTCTCCCGTCCGATGGTCACCTGCCTTTCCTGCATCACCTCCAGCAGGGCGCTCTGCACCTTGGCCGGAGCGCGATTGATCTCATCGGCCAGCAGCAGGTTGGTGAAGACCGGCCCCAGGGACGTGTTGAACTCGCCGGTTCGCTGGTTGTAGATGCGGGTGCCAACCAGGTCGGCGGGCATCAGGTCGGGTGTGAACTGGATCCGCTGAAACTCGCCGCCAATGGCCTGCGAGAGCGTCTTGACCGCCATGGTCTTGGCCAGGCCGGGCACTCCCTCCACAAGGATATGGCCCCTGGAAAGCAGGGCCGCCACCATGCGCTCGAGCAGGTGGTCCTGGCCCACGATGACCTTCTTGACCTCGTACAGCACCCGTTCCACCGATTGGTTGTTCCCGTTGCTGGTCATACCCGCCGTTCACTCCCTGGAATCGTCTCGGTCAGCCGCAATTTCAACACAGAACCCACAGAGCGCGCAGAGAAATGCTCCCATCCTGCTAATCCTTTAATCCGGTGAATCCTGATTCAGACAGAGCCGCTATTGCGCCGGCCCTCCGGCGGCTCCTGCGGCCTGTTCTATGGGCACCGCGAACCCCAGCCCGATGAACACTTCCTGTTCGGTGGGGTTGGCCAGTCCGATTACGATGCCGACGACACGGCCTCCCCGGTCCAGCAGCGGCCCCCCGGAGTTCCCGGGGTTCACGGCGGCGTCGAACTGGATCAGGTCCCGGAGCATCTGGCCCCTGCCGGGAGGCGTGAAATCCCGGCCCAGGCCCGACACCACCCCCGCGCTCATGGAGCCGACAAGTCCCAGCGGGTTGCCCACGGCATAGACCTCGTCGCCGACGCGCAGGGAGGCAGCGCTGCCGATGGTCGCCGGCAGGACGAGGGATGGCAGCACAGCGGGCGTCAGCAGCGCAATGTCCCTTTCGGGGTCTGCGCCGGCCACGGTCGCGCTGGTTGTGGTGCCGTCAGCGTAGCCTACTTGAATCTCGGTTCCCCCTTCCACTACGTGCAGGGCCGTCAGGATTTCGGCGTTGGCATTGACCACAACGCCGCTGCCGACGCCATATCCCTCGCCGCTGAAGCTCCTGTCGGTCTGCACGACCGCCAGGGAAGGAAGGATGGCCTGGTAGACCAGGGGCGGCACAGGCGGAACCGGCGTGGCGGAGGCCATGGCCTCCACTACCGCCTCCTCCACGTCTGCTGCGCTGAGTTGCTGTTCGTCTCCGCGAAAGGTCCACCACAGGAGCAGCGCCAGGAGCGCCGCGATCACGGCCAGCGTCACCCACAGCAGCAGGACGGACCGGCGGCGCAGCTGGCGGCTCCACCTGACGTTCAAGGCCACCACGGGCCACGCTGCCGCTCTGTGGTGGCGGTGAGGATGCGCCTGTACTTCATCTGGAATCGCGCTCCACGCATGTCCGCAAGAACCGCTTGGAGATTACCACAAAGGTCTCCGCAGAATGTGAACATCATTTCACTGGGGAGTGCCGTCAAGTTCACTCGTCATTGCGGCGCCCTTCGACGAGCTCAGGGGGGCCGGAACGATGGAGTGGGGATGCGTTTGCCCCAGACCGGGCCGCTGCCGGGAGTGTTGTCATCGTACTGGTATGCCAAAACGATTGCAAAGCCGCCATGGCTCCCCTTCTGTCTGAATCAGGATAAGAGCTACGCAGTTGGAGATTTCACCCTAACCCTAACCCTCTCCCTCAAGGGAGAGGGGATATATGAACTGCGTAAGTCCTGCCGGATTAGAGGGCGCGCGGGATTGGGTTCCATCAGCGAAATCCTGAAATCAAGCGAGTCATAGTTCAGACCAGGGCGATTCAAAAGTCTCTGTGAATCCGTACTAACGGCGGGAGGGCTGAAACCGCTCTGCAATCGTACTGACTGGTATCTACAATCGCCTTCAATAAGACAGATTGGAAACGTGTAATACCGTCCAGCATCGGATTGACATGGATTGACATTGCCTGCTGTGGTATGTTTCTATATATCCAGACTGGCGGCCTCTGACGGAGATACCTATCGCGACCGGCGAGTCCGTCGGCGCGACCTACAGGACGGCAGCGGCTTTCTCCCAAGGGTGGCCTCTTTAGACCGGAATCTCAACGTTGGAGCCGGAGGCCCGGGACAACACCGCCGCCAATTTCGTCAACTATGCGGCGGCTCTTGTGGCAGCGCCCGCCGAGGCCCAGACCAGCAGCAAATTAGATGGCCCTGCGGCTCGGATGGCTGGCGGGAGCGTCAGATACGGAGGTACGGCATGACTGGAACCAAACGGAATGAGAGAGTAATGACAGCATTTCGTCTTCTCGTGGTTGGCGCTCTGATGCTGACCCTGGCCTTTGCGTTGACCGGCACCGCCGGACTCCGTGGCAGTCCAGCAGGTCCCGCCGCACAGCTTCTCCGGCGCGGTGTCCATCGCTGGGCAGCCCGCTCCCGAGGGAACCCTGGTAAGGGCCTGGAATCTGGACGGGCAAGTCGGCCAAGCGATGGTTGACTCCGGCGGCAACTACCAGCTCGACGTCAACGGCGTTCTTTCGGACGTTGGCGCGCCAATATCATTCTCCGTAGGAGAATCCCTGGCCGACGGCTCCACTCCGTGGCAATCCGGCGCATCGGACATAGTCGACCTGGCACCCAGCGGCTGTGGCCAGTTCCTGCCCGGCCATCGCGGCACTCGCACGGTCACTGCGGCTCTTGCTGCCTCCTGCCCTTGGACGGGTGGCAAATATGCCCGCTTCTATTCCTTCGCCCTGTCCGCCCAGTCGCAGGTTGTAATCGCCATGAACGACACGACCTTCGATGATTACCTGTATCTGTATTCAGGCGTGACAGGTGCCGGCGGCGAAGTCGCCGAAGCGGATGGCGACCTTCACGCTACATTGCAGCCGGGGGTCTACAGAATCGTTGCCTCCAGTTACCGTAGCCGTGTTACCGGCAGATTCACCCTTACGGTCGACGGACTGCCCGACTTACCAACAACGCCGCCGCGCGCGCCTGCCATCAGCTCGGTGACTCCCGGCGTGGGCTCCCTCACCGTGTCCTGGCGCGCGCCCGTCGGGGGCGCTGGCGGGATAACCGCCTATGACTTGCGCCACATCCTCACCAGCGCCGACGAGACGGTGAATGCCAACTGGACCGTGGTGGACAACGCCTGGACCACGGGCGGCGGCCTGTTGCGATATGCGCTCACCGGGCTGACCGGCGGCGCGCAGTATGACGTGCAGGTGCGGGCGGTGAACTCCGCCGGAGACGGGGCCTGGTCAGCCACCGCCACAGGAACGCCATCCCTGCCCGCGGGGGCGAGCGCCACCAGGTCTTTCTCCCCGGCTGTGGCGGCTCCGGGCGGGACCGTAACGGTAACCATCGCTCTCGAAAACACCGGACGCGCTGCACGCGTTACGGAGATGATCCCGAGCGGGTTCACCTACTCCGGCAGCAGCCTTCCCGCTATATATGTCGACACAAGCGACATGGCTGCCCCCGTATTCCGTTTGATTGAGCCGGGACCCTCGTTCACTTACGATGTCATCGCGCCGATGACGGAGGGTGACTATACCTTCTCTGGCACCCTGAGGGATTCTACTCTTACTGACCGGGCGGTGATCGGCGACACCGTCGTGACGGTGTCCTCCGGGGACCCGCTGGTGGCCCAGTACGACTCCAACAGGAACGGCATGATAGAGCTCTCAGAGTTGTTTGCCGCCATGGATGACTATTTCGGCGGCACAATCAGCTTGGACCAGCTTTTTGCGCTCATTGACCTCTACTTCTCAGGCTCCGGTTAAGGGGCGCTCC
The DNA here is from genome assembly GCA_965203005.1 of Dehalococcoidia bacterium. Taxonomy (GTDB): domain Bacteria; phylum Chloroflexota; class Dehalococcoidia; order Lucifugimonadales; family UBA3495; genus VXOI01. Next base: position 3,821,182 of record CBDBBS010000002.1, on the reverse strand, counting down.
AAAGCCCATTGACAAGCTCAGGACAGGCCCAACCGCTCATCCTGAGCTCGTCGATGGACGGGCGGTTGGGCGGGCGGCAGATAGCCCAAGCACCTGCCATCCTTCGGCAAGCTCAGGAGGGTTCCGGCTTTCGCCCTTGGCGCTCCCTTTCCTGCTGGCGCAGGGCCGTATTGACCCGGACTCTCCGTATCCTCTGTGTTGAAAAATGCGAAATTGGAATTCTTACAGCCCTGCGGCTGCTGCCTGCTCTGCGGCAACCCTCAGGTAGCTGGCGGGGAGTTCCTTGAAATCGGTCATCAGCGAACCGAACCCCTCGATGACGTCGTCCATCCCGTTGGCCCGCATGGCGTACCAGTAGGTGGCTGTGTTGATGGCGATCACGGGCTTCTTCAGCCATTTTTCCGCCTCTCCGGCCAGCCGCGCCATAGCCAGGTTGGTGCCGCATTGCACCAAGGCCTCGACGTCGTGCTCGTTCAGCTCGAGGAGGGCATCGCGCAATTCTTTCTCGGAGACCTTGGACATTGCCGTTGGGCTGTCGCAGCAAAGCCCCTTGATGACCACGACCTCAAAGCCGCAGTCTTCCAGGAACTTGGTGACGTTCTCGTCGGCCACCGGCCAGTAGGGCGTCAGCACGCCGATGCGCCTGATGTCGCCGTAACACCGGAGCGCTGCCTGGCAAGCGTCGGACCCCATGGCCACGCCGCGGCCGGTCAGCTCCATCATGTGCTTTTTCAACTCCAGGCTGCGCTGGAGTCCACCCCAGAACGTCTCCGACGACATGCCCATCACGAGATAGTCCGGGTCGCAGGTCATGACCCGCAGCAGCGCGTTGTCCCATTCCCGGCGGATGTTCTCCATCAGGCGGTTGAAGTCGTCATCACTGCCCACCGGGTCGTTGGGGATCCAGATACGTACGATGTGGTTGGTAACGCCCCTGGGGCGCATCTCGTCGAATTCCGGCTGGACCGATGTGTTGGTGGAGGGCACCACGACGCCCCAGTTCGCCCTCCACCCCAGGGAGTCTGGCATGGGTCTACGCTCCTGGATTGAATAACGCAGCGGCCGTTTGCCGCCGCAATCTACCTTGGGCTGGCCGATGTCCCGACCGGGATTCTTTCATGCAGGATTGCCACGATCTCGGACGAGGTCATCAGGTCGGCGTATTTCTGCTCCATGTCGAACAGGTTCGCATCGTGGGGGCCGAGAGCGCGGTCGCCGACGCAATCGGAGGCAACTACGGTCCTGAAGTTGTAGCTCATCGAGTCTATCACCGATGCCCTGACACACCCGGAGGTGGTGCATCCGGTCACTATCACCGTGTCCACACCCTTGCTCACGAACCAGGCCGTCAGGTTGGTGCCGAAGAAGGCCGACGGCTGGGTCTTGCGCACGATGTATTCCCCATCCCGGGGCGTAAGCTGTTCCACAACCTGGCTGGCGAAGGCATTTTCGGTGAGCTGGGCCAGCGCGGGCGCCTTCAGGGTGAAAACGCCGGCGTCGGAGCCGTCATCGGCGTAGACCACCCGGGTGTAGGCGATGGGCAATCCCAGGGCGCGGGCCTCAGCCAGCAGCCCCCGGGTACTTTCGATGGCCTCTCCGATGTTGCCGCCGCCGAACTGGTCGGGATTGGCGAATCCGTTGACAAAATCGATGATCAGGAGGGCGGGGCGCTGGCCGATTCCGCTGCTGTTGCCAAAGCCCTGCTTTTGATAGATTTCCAGTTCACTCATGGCTATTCATCCCCAACCGGATATTTTCAATTGCTTAGCGTGTGTGTGAAATATCCCCTCTCCCTCCGGGAGAGGGTTAGGGTGAGGGCGTCCCCCGGTTCGCGCAAGAGTGGCTGAATACAACCCGGCATTGCTCCTCACTGGGGATTTAGATGTGTCACACACACTGCTGGAGGCTAGTCGGATACCCGTGCAGACTGCGGCAGTATATCACCACGGGATACGCGAGATTTCCCGCTCCACTCCGCAGCAGATTGTTCTGTCGCTCTCCCGTCCGGGCGTGCTGGACTGACTCGCGTCCGGTCAGGCCAGGGAGAAAAATTCCATGACCGGGCCGAAGGCTTCGGGTTCCATCAGCGTGGGCGCGTGGCCTACTCCGGGCACCTCCACCATGCGGCAATCCTGCATCTCCGCCAGCATGCGCCGGGCTATCTCCGTGGACAGCAGGTCGCTGTCGCCCCCGCGCACCAGCAGCACCGGGCCGGGGATACGGCGCGCCAGGTTCCAGGACACTTCCGGGTCGGGACGACGGGGGTCTGAGCGTACTGCCGGGTCCATCTTCCATGTGTAGCCGCCCCCGGTAAGGGGTTTGACCGCGAATCCTGCGGCAGCGAGCTGCTGGTCGTCGCTCATGGCGCTGAACCCGACTCGATTCTCACGGTGCCAGGCCATTACCTCTTCGATAGTCTCGAAGGCGGTTATGGCGTCCCGGCTGCTGCTCGCGATGCGGCTGCCGCCCCGGGGGTCAACCTCCGGGCCGATGTCGTTCAGCACCGTGCGCTCCACCCTCTCGGGGTAGGTGCCGGCGTAGGTCAGGGAGATGCGGCCGCCCATGGACGTGCCGACCAGCGAGAGGCGCTCGAATCCGAGTGCCTCACGCAGGCCCTCCAGGTCGGCCACGTAGGCATCGTTGGAGTAGTCGCCATCGGCAGCCCAATCGCTGTCGCCACGACCGCGGACGTCCACGGATATGACGTGGTATCGAGCGGCAAAGTGGGCCGCCAGACTGTCAAAGGCGTGGGCGTTCCCCGTCAGGCCATGCACCATGACGACCGGCGGCGCCCCGGGTTCGCCCCACTCCAGGTAGTGCAGGTTGAGGTCACCAACCTTGACGAAGCGGTCTGCTGCCTTCGTGGTTCCTGTTGTCATGGAGCCTCCTCATCGGCCTGCCGGTACTGATACGGTTTGGGACGGATTATAGCCTCATTACGTCGAGGCAGGCTTCAGGACGCGCCGGGGCTAGGCTTGACCAAGACGCACAAGCAAAGGGTCGGGCACGCCGGCCTCGGCGAAGCCCCTGGCCCGCAGGATGCAACTGTCGCACGAGCCGCATGGGGTAGCCCTGCCTTCGTAGCAGCTCCAGGTGTATTCCAGCGGGGCCTCCAGCGTCATCCCCAAGGCGACTATTTCCGCCTTTGAGAGGTCGATGATGGGCGTTTCCACCTCGATTGGGATCCGGTACTCGGTCCAGATCTTGCTGCCCAGCGCCAGCGCGCTCTTCATCGCCTCGTAGAACTCGGGGCGGCAGTCCGGGTACCCGCTGTAGTCCAGCGCGTTCGGGGCCATGTACACGGCTGCGGTAACGGTTGCGGGATCGACCCCTTCCGCCTCGATGGAATGCAACACCCGGCTCTCCAGAAAAGCGGCGGCGAGGGACAGGAATATCGTGTTTCTCAGCGGAACGTAGGTTATCGGGACGCCAAAACCAATTTCCTCGCTGGACCGGTCCGCTGGCATTGGGAAGCGTTCAGGATTGGTCAAAGCGGAATACCAGGCCACTTTTGTTAGAAACGAGATGTCGATGATCTCGTGCTCCACTTCCATGAGCCGGGCGACCTGGACAGCGCAATCAACCTCCTTGGAATGAGTCTGCCCGTAGTGGAAGGTGATTGACGCGATGTGATCGACCCTGTCCTTTGCGTAGGCGGTCACGGTCGTGGAGTCGAGTCCGCCCGACAGCAGGGAGACGCCGTACTTTGGCATGAGGGATTTTGCTCCTCTCAAGTCTGTTGTGCCTTTTGTCTGAACTGTGATTCGTGTGATTGGATGATGGCCGGGATTTCACCCCCACCCTAACCCTCCCCCATCAAGGGGGAGGGGAAAATTAACACAATCATATCAATCACAAGAATCACAGTTCAGACAAAGAAGGCCTTGGCGTCCTGCGTTCCGGCGCAACTGCGCTCTGACTACCATTGTGTCCAACATTCGCTACTGCCTGGGAAACACAATGCCAACATACGTTGTGGATGCCGACTATCTGAGGAGTCTCTGGCGGTTCTTACGATATAGAAGTCTGGTATTATTGCCATTCAATAGTTACTCATGCTGATATACTTATATCGGTTCCTACGAACAGCGTAGGGGGTATGAAGATGAGCTTCCGGTTGATGACCGCGCTCTTCATCCTGGGGTCGGCGCTGGTGTTCCTGCTGGCTGCCTGCGGCTCGGACTCTCCCGAGTCCGGCGATGGCGGCGACCGTCCACCCAGGGCCGGGGCCACGGCTGAGACGGAAGACGCAAGCCCCGAAGCCACACGCCGCGACATCCTGGGCCGCATCGCCAGCCAGGACGAGGAACCGACGGACACCCCCGGACCAACCCGCCGCGGCATCCTGGGCCGAACCGGCGGACAAGCCGATGCCACGCCCAAGCCTACAGCCGCCGAGGACGGCGGAGCGTCCAAGCTGCAGTTCGCTTCTATCAGCGCCGGTGACCGCCACACCTGCGGGGTGCTGCGGGACGGCTCCGTCCTCTGCTGGGGCCAAAATGGATATGGCCAGGCCACGCCGCCGAAAGGGGAGTTCGCCTCCGTCAGCGCCGGGAAGCGTTCAGATTTCCTACATGGCAGCCACACCTGCGGGGTGCTGCGGGACGGTTCCGTCCTCTGCTGGGGCGATGATGAATATGGCCAGGCCACGCCGCCAGAGGGAGAGTTCGTCTCCGTCAGCGCCGGTGACCGCCACACCTGCGGGGCGCTGCGAGACGGCCCGGTCCTCTGCTGGGGAGCTAATACCGACTTTGTTGGTGACGAAATCGGCCAAGCCTCACCGCCGGAGGGGGAGTTCGCCTCCGTCAGCGCCGGGAACTGGCACACCTGCGGGGTGCTCCGGGACGGCTCCGTCCTGTGCTGGGGCTCTAATACCGGTCCGCTCGGCATCGAGAACGGCCAGGCCACGCCGCCAGAGGGGGAGTTCGTCTCCGTCAGCGCCGGTTACCGCCACACTTGCGGGGTACTGCGGGACGGCTCCGTCCTGTGTTGGGGCGATGACCGCCATGGCAAGGCCACGCCGCCGGAAGGGGAGTTCGCCTCCGTCAGCGCCGGGGGCGGCCACACCTGCGGGGTGCTGCGGGACGGCACCGTCGTGTGCTGGGGCAATGATGACTTTAGCCAGTCCACGCCGCCCGAGGGAGAGTTTGCCTCGGTTAGCGCTGGGCTGGTCCACACCTGCGGGGTGAGAACCAGTGGCGCCGTCGAGTGCTGGGGCGAAGATTTCTATGTCCAGGCTACGCCGCCGGAGGGGGAGTTCGCCTCGGTCAGCGCCGGGGGATTCCACACCTGCGGGGTACGGCGGGACGGCTCCGTCCTGTGTTGGGGCGATGATGAATATGGCCAGGCCACGCCCCCGGAGGGGAAGTTCGCCTCCGTCAGCGCCGGGAACGAGCACACCTGCGGGGTGATGCGGGACGGCTCCGTCCTGTGCTGGGGTCCTGACGGCGCTACCCGCACCACGCCGCCGGAGGGGGAGTTCGCCTCCGTCAGCACCGGGGAGTATCACACCTGCGGGGTGATGCGCAACGGTTCTGTCCTGTGCTGGGGCAGTGACCGCGAAGGGCAGGCCACGCCGCCGGAGGGGGACTTCGCCTCCGTCAGCGCTGGGCAGGACCTCACCTGCGGGGTGCGGCGCGACGGCTCCGTCGCCTGCTGGGGCAGTGGTAGGTGGGCCACGCCGCCGGAGGGGGAGTTCCTCTCCGTAAGCGTCGGGTGGGACCACGCCTGCGGGGTGCGGCGCGACGGCTCCGTCCTGTGCTGGGGCAGTAATCACTCTGGCGAGGCCACGCCTCCGGAGGGGAAATTCGTCTCCGTCAGTGCTGGGCAATGGTACACCTGCGGGGTGAGAACCAGTGGCGCCGTCGAGTGCTGGGGGCGTGTGACCACACGGACCACACCGCCGGAGGGGGAGTTCGCCTCGGTCAGCGCTGGGGGCCACACCTGCGGGGTGAGGACCGGCGGCTTCGTCGTCTGCTGGGGCGCTCTGGCTCGGGGGGTGACGCAGGCGGACTTTCCTGCGACGGAGTGACGGGGCGCGCCAACCGTGCGCCCCGGCTAGTAGAGGGCAGGAATGGGAAGGGCTGTGTGATGCCAGGAGTTCACCCGCGTCCGATAGATGAGAGTCATGGAGGAGCTATGAAGACGGGTCTGTGGCCGTTGGCTGCCCTTCTCATCCTGGGGCTGGCGCTGGTGTCCCTGCTGGCTGCCTGCGACTCGGACTGGCCCTTGACCGAAGACGGGGGCGACCGGACGGAGCGCGAAACCACCGAGCCGGAGGCCACGGAGCAGGCCGAGAGAGAGCCTGATCCCACGCGCGGCGGCATCTTCGGTCGCAACGGCAGCCAGTCCACCGCCGAGCCAGAGGCCACGGTGGAGGCCGAGAGAGAGCCGGATCCCACACGCGGCGGCATCTTCGGCCGCAACGGCAGCCAGCCAACTGCCGGTCCGGAGGCCACGGAGCAGACCGACGCCACGCCTACAGCCGCCGAGGACGGCGGAGCGTCCAAGCCGCAGTTCGCCTCCATCAGTGCTGCGGGTATCCACACCTGCGGGGTACTGCGGGACAGCTCCGTCCTGTGCTGGGGCTTTGATCACGATTGCGTGGCCACGCCACCGGAAGGGGAGTTCGCCTCGGTCAGCGCCGGGGGCGGCCACACCTGCGGAGTGCTGCAGGACGGCTCCATCCTGTGCTGGGGCTATACTTATAAAGGCAAGACCAGGCCGCCCGAGGGGGAGTTCGCCTCTGTCAGCGCCGGGGGCGACCACACCTGCGGGGTGCTGCGGGACGGCTCTGTACGGTGTTGGGGTTCTAATACCGCAACCGTCCGGGTTCCTGGGTCAGACTTTGAATTCAAAGAGGTTGGCCAGGCCACCCCGCCGGAGGGGGAGTTCGCCTCCGTCAGCGCCGGGTTCGCGCACACCTGCGGGGTGCTGCGGGACGGCTCCGTACGGTGCTGGGGCTGGAATGGCTCTGGCCAGGCCAACCCGCCGGAGGGGGAGTTCGCCTCCATCAGCGCCGGGGGCCACCACACCTGCGGGGTGCTCCAGGACGGTTCCGTACGGTGCTGGGGTTCTAATACCGATTGGCGGCTCGGCAACGAGGCTGGCCAGACCATGCCCCCAGAGGGGGAGTTCGCCTCCGTCAGCGCCGGGTGGGACCACACCTGCGGCGTGCTGCGGGACGGCTCCATACTGTGCTGGGGCCATAATGATAATGGCCAAGCCACGCCGCCGGAGGGGGAGTTCACCGCCGTCAGCGCCGGGAGCGGCCACACCTGCGGCGTGTTGCGGGACGGCTCCGTACGGTGCTGGGGAGATAATGAGTATGGCCAGGCCACGCCGCCAGAGGGGGAGTTCGCCTCCATCAGCGCCGGGGACGGCCAAACCTGCGGAGTGCTACGGGACGGCTCCGTACGGTGCTGGGGTTTTGATTACTCTGGCCAGGCCACGCCGCCAGAGGGGCAGTTCGCCTCGGTCAGCGCCGGAGGCTTCCACACCTGCGGGGTGCTGCGGGACGGCTCCGTCCTGTGTTGGGGCATTCATGGCCATGCGCCGGAGGGGGAGTTCACCTCGGTCAGCGCCGGGGAATCCCACGCCTGTGGGGTGCTGCGGGACGATTCCGTCCTGTGCTGGGGCGATGTTTACGATGGTCAGGCCACGCCGCCGGAGGGGGATTTTGCCTCCGTCAGCGCCGGGGACGACCACACCTGCGGGGTACTGCAGGACGGCTCCGTACGGTGCTGGGGCAGTGATTCCAATGGCAAGGCCACGCCGCCAGAGGGGGAGTTCACCTCCGTCAGCGCCGGAGGATTCCACACCTGCGGGGTATTGCGGGACGGCTCCGTACGGTGCTGGGGTTCTAATGTCGATTGGGATGATAACGAAATCGGACAGGCCACGCCGCCGGAAGGGGAGTTCACCTCCGTCAGCGCCGGGGATGACCACACCTGCGGGGTGCTGCGGGACGGCTCCGTCCTGTGCTGGGGCCATGACAGACATGGTAGGGCCACGCCGCCGGAGGGGGAGTTCGCCTCCGTCAGCGCCGGGGATGACCACACCTGCGGTGTGCTGTGGGACGGCTCCGTACGATGCTGGGGTTATTATGTGATAGTGATACCCGCGGGGTGACGCAGGCGGACTTTCCGGCGACGCGGTGACGGGACTTTGGCGGGGAGTTGTGGACGGGGCCCGCCAACGGCAACGCCGGCGATGAGTGTCCTTCCAGTCGCTGAAATCCGGAGGCAGGTCCCGTAGGGCGCTCGAGTGCGGAGAATCCGGAACACCGTGTTGAGAAACAGTCAGCGTCCTGAGCAGGCCGGTCTCCCTGGCCCGTTTCTCCAGGCAAAGGGGGCGCAGCCTTTCCCAGACTTGGCCCGAAATCTCGTAGCGAGGATGCCCGGCTGCCACATCCTCGCCTCACTACGCCACGTAGTTCACTACAAGCTCATCCTCCGAAACCTACACCAACACACGTTGGGAGTAACGGGAAACCGGGCCACTTGTATGGACCGTGGCGGACGGATATAATTGCAGTACAGTGTTGCCAGCAGCTTTCGCCCGAGAGTTGCATCGAAGGGCACACCCCCTCTCCCGGGCCTGTAGCTCAGGCGGTTAGAGCGCGGTCCTGATAAGACCGAGGTCGATGGTTCGAGTCCATCCAGGCCCACCAAACTGGATAAAATCAAGAACCTTTGCGATCAGATTTCCATTGGAAGTGTAATCGAAAACCGGACCTGTCACAACGATAAAGCATGAGGCACATCTTGGCCCTCGCGGTTTGGCGCGGGCCAAGATGTATCTCGCAGATGCCAACTCCGCTGCTTTTGGGCATTTCCTCGTCATCCAGCAGGCCGCTGCGGGCCGTCCAGACCCCCATATTCTGCTTGGTAACCAGGCCAAGCTTGCGCTGTATGCCGCACACCGCGTGGCGCACCGTCATGGGGTTGCTGTTGCCCCGCATCTCGGCTATCTCCGCACATGACATCCCGTGAGCGAACTTGCGCAGTATCTCCTGCTCCTGGCTGGTCAGCCGGTCCAGCTCGCTGGAACGAGAAATTGTTCATATTTTGATCCCGCATGCCAGAGCGACGATGTATGTCAGTCCGGTCGCGCCAAACAGCAGGATGCCAGGCCGCACCCGTTCCATGAAGGTATCCTCGTCATAACCCAGAGGATAGCCTTGCCATTCCCACAGCATGTTTTGGCTGGGAGGCATTGCCTCAATCAGCAGTAAGTAGACCAAGAGGACTACTCCGCCAACCGCCAGCACCAGGACCGCGATGACGGCGGTAATGAAATAGCGGGATCTGGTGGCCTCGTCCAGAGGCTCCTCCCGCATCTACAGTGCACCAGTTGTCGAAAGGCAAACGGTAATGAGCCGGCCCGCCACGAGATAGTAAACGTCAAGAGGCATGTAGCCCAGCAGGTGCGAGGGTTCAGCGGGCGGTTTCGAGGGAGCAGGATCGCCGCTCAGACCGCGTGTCCGCTATGGCTTCCCGGGAAAAGTGGCGCGTTCGGTCGAACCGTAACAAGACCGGCTGGTCGTCCCGGAGCCGCGGACGGATTTTCAGACTGGCGCCATTTTCAGGTAACGACCGAAACGGGGCAGTTTGACATCAGGCAACTCAAACCGGAGACTATCTCGGCTGCTCGCAACTCACCATTCTGTTGAGATGTCGTCGAGCAGTCCGTTTCGGGCGGCCCAAACGACGATCTCCTGCTTGGACGCGACTCCCAGCTTGTTCTGAATGCGGTATATGGTGTTCCTGACCGTAACGGTGCTGACACCGATGGTCTCGGCTATTCTGGGGTAAGACTTGCCCGTGGCGAAATGCGTGAGTACCTCCCTCTCCCTGTTCGTCAACACCTTTGAATGGGGTGCCACGCCGGACCCCCGACGTATCAGCCTGAAGACCCGTCCCACGGCATCATCGGTAAACATCCAACGCCCCTCGGCCACCCCCTTGACAGCCCTAACCAGTTCATCGGGCGGCGAGTATTTCTGAAGAAACCCAGTGGCCCCGGCGGCGACCGCTTGTATCACGGCGTCCTCCTCAGTGGAGGCGGTCAGCACCAACAACCGGGTTTCCGGGAGCAACTCCAGGATGTCCCGGCAGGCCTCCACGCCATCCTTCCCGGGCATCATAACGTCCATAACGATCACATCGGGCCTAGACTCTTCGGCCATCCTGACAGCTTCCTCACCATCTCCTGCCTGGGCCGTCACCTCAATTCCACCCGCTTCTTCCAGGACCTGGGTCAGTCCACGCCGCATGACAGGATGGTCGTCTACCAGCATCACCCTGATCGCAGTGTTCGATGCCATCTTAGTACTACAGTCGCACATTCACTTGGACAGCACGATTGGACGTTCAATCAGCGTGGTTTCCCCTATAACAGTTGCGAGTGCCAAAGCTAGGTTCGAAAGCCTTCATGTCACTGGGACCTCTAATGGCGGGTTATCTGCGACTGTAGTATTAGAGGGTGTTTCCAAAGTATAGCGGTTTGCCTTAAACTGCCTGCATGAATCGCAAGCCATACCCCAGCGACCTGACCGATGAACAATGGGATATTCTATTTCCCTTGCTGCCGCCAGCCAAGCCGGGAGGACGGCCGCAGAGCGTGGACCTGCGGGAGGTGGTCAACGGCATCTTGTACGTGCTGCGGGCCGGCTGCCCCTGGCGGATGGCGCCCCACGATTTGCCGCCCTGGCAGACCTTGTACAAATACTTCCGCCGGTGGTCTGTGGACGGGACCTGGGAACGGATCCATGAGGCGCTGCGGCCCATGGTCCGGGAAGCCGAGGGCAGAAATCCTGCTCCCTCCTGAGCTTGCCGAAGGGGCGGCCATCATCGACAGCCAGAGCGTGAAGACCACAGAAAAAGGGGGCCGCGCGGCTACGATGCGGGCAAGAGGGTCTCCGGCCGGAAGCGGCATATCGTCGTAGATACCATGGGGTTGTTGCTGGCGGTGGTGGTCCATGCCGCCAGCATCCAGGACCGGGACGGAGCCAGGCTGGTTCTCAGCAAATTGGCCGTACGGTTCCCCAGTCTGCGGCTGATCTGGGCTGACGGCGGCTACCGGGGGCAATTGGCGGACTGGGTGGCCTCCTGCTTCGGTTGGGTTCTGGAGATCGTGCCGCGTCCCAAGGACGGCCATAGCTTTGAGGTGTTGCCCCGGCGCTGGGTGGTGGAAAGAACGCTGGCTTGGCTGGGCCGTTGTCGGAGGTTGAGCAAGGACTACGAGGCCCTGCCTGAAACCACCGAGTCCTGGGTGTACATAGCGATGACCCATCTCATGCTCCGGCGACTGGCACCTGTGTGAATGACTTTGGAAACACCCTCTTAGTGATTAATTCTTTTGAACCGTTGGCTTGGGAAACTGAACTGATCACGAACTTTCCATGTGCCATAGATTGCTTTACCATCACAAATCATCGGACTTTTGACACGGTGTTTTAGTGTTCACCAATGTGTGCGGAACGCTTTCTTTCGAGGAGGCAACAGGCAGCAGTATTGCCCGAACCGGCTTGAAATGTCTGTGACAGTAGTGTCACAATCTGCTTTGTCTTTGTGACACCCCGGCAGGAATATGGCAGACAACGACAGGAACAAGAGCGCGGCCGTCCTGGTTGGACGGCTGATCAGGTCGTACAGGAGCGACGCCCATCGCAACGGACGTGGCTTGAGCCAGGAGGGCCTTCTCGACCTGATGGTCGAGCGTGGTGAAGGCTATGCCGCCAGCCTGGATCGCTCCAGCATCAGCCACTACGAAAGGGGAACAAGGCTCGCGCCCCGGGAGTTCCTGGAAGCCTTCGGACGTGCCCTGGATGTTCCCGAGCGCGAAATTGACCTGATGTTGGCTCTGGCCGGCCACGAATCTCCCCGAAACGACCCCGGGCGCGATGCGGTACTGGCCGCAGCTCGCTCCATAGAGACTTGGGCGGAGAGTGTCCAGCAGGATGTACGAACGTTAATCGACTCCGTCGCCCCCTCCGGGCCCCCCGCCGACGCCACCGCCGTAGTCTGGAGCACATTGAGGAAGGCCGCATTGCCCGGCGTTTATGCCCTCGCCGTGGGGTTCGTGCTCAACGCCATGGGCCTGAACGGAACGGCCGTGCTCCTGGCCTACGCCCTGGTTGCCGCCTAAATCGTGACTGGGCAGTGGGTCCTGCGATGGCGGAAATCCCCTCGGGACTCCTCTGCCCAGGAACACATCTCAGGACTGCTCTTCATATCACTGTTTGTCTCTTTGAACTCGTCGGTGCTGATTGGAGCGGCCACTATATCAAGTATGGATAACAGCATGTACCTGATAGATTTGACTGAACAGATCTAGCATCCACGGCAAATGAGCAGGTACATTTGGCGCAGAAATGCCGGCAGATCAATATCCTCTTCTGACACATGCAGCAACTGCGTGTTGCCTGTCCGCCGGCGCCAATAGAAATGCATGCCCTGGGGCGCCTCATTGGTCAATGGGCCATTGGCGGATGTTCGATGATAGGCATACCTCACATCTGGAAGCAGTTGGAACAGCTGGTTTGGGCGGATCCCGATGTAGTGCAGCACGCCGCAAAGGTTATGGTCTGGGGGCGTTGGTTCATTTTCCTGATCTCCATCTTCCTGCTGGCCTGCCGTCCCGGCCTCTGGTATCCCGATGACATCGAGCATGCGATTCTGCAAATACCTCTGGTAGTCTTCAACGGACTGGTCCACCACCGCCTCCTGACGAACAGGCCCGTCACCTGGCGCTGGATGTTGTCCCTAAGCGCCCTGGACATAGCGCTCATCACGACCCACGCCGTCGTCGTGGGCGGACTCGGCAACCTCATCTTCTTGGCCTACTATCCTGCCCTTGGCGCTTTCGCAGTGGTCTTTTCTTCATTCTCGCTCATTATGATGTGGACGACCATGGTGGCGGCTGTCTACGCTCTCGTCAGCGTAGTGGTGGGGCCGGGACTGGACTTGGTGGCGGGCGAAGAGAGGGTGCTGGTGGCTAGACTGGCCGTTATGTATCTCATAGTGGTGGGCATCAGCCTCATCGTCCGGTCAGAGCGTGAGAGAAGGCAGGCCGCCACAGCCAGGGAGCGGCGAATGCAACAGGAGCGGATCGATCTTTCCCAGACAATTCACGACACTACCGCCCAGACCGCCTACGTGATCAGCCTGGGCATCGATGGCGCCATCAAGCTGGCTGAAGGCTCGAACCCGCAGCTTGTGGAGCGGCTGGAAAATATTGCCGCCCTGTCCAGATCGGCCATGTGGGAACTGCGGAGTCCCATCGATATGGGCCCAATCCTGGAGGGCAGGAATTGGGGCGGGTGCTATGGTCCCACACCGAGACCTTCGCTAGGATCACCTCGATCCCCGTTGAGATGGAACAGTCAGGGGAAGAACCCCCATTGGCCATGGAGGTGCGTACTGGCCTTTTCGCCATCGCTCACAACGCCCTAGCCAACGCATTTCTGCACGCGCAGGCTGGCAGGGTCGATGTCGGACTGGTCTTCGAGGCCGACAGCATACGCCTGTCGGTATCCGACAACGGCATCGGCCTGCCGGAGGACTACGCTCAGCGCGGTCGCGGATTCAGTGGCATGGAGGCCGACGCGCAGCGAATGGGCGGCAGGCTCATCGTGGAGACAGGCAACGCCCAGGGAGGGACAACCATCTCCTGCGTGGTCCCCCGTCAGCAAGGTGGAAAAGGAGACTAAGAGGGTGTTTCCAAAGTCATTCACACAGGTGCCAGTCGCCGGAGCATGAGATGGGTCATCGCTATGTACACCCAGGACTCGGTGGTTTCAGGCAGGGCCTCGTAGTCCTTGCTCAACCTCCGACAACGGCCCAGCCAAGCCAGCGTTCTTTCCACCACCCAGCGCCGGGGCAACACCTCAAAGCTATGGCCGTCCTTGGGACGCGGCACGATCTCCAGAACCCAACCGAAGCAGGAGGCCACCCAGTCCGCCAATTGCCCCCGGTAGCCGCCGTCAGCCCAGATCAGCCGCAGACTGGGGAACCGTACGGCCAATTTGCTGAGAACCAGCCTGGCTCCGTCCCGGTCCTGGATGCTGGCGGCATGGACCACCACCGCCAGCAACAACCCCATGGTATCTACGACGATATGCCGCTTCCGGCCGGAGACCCTCTTGCCCGCATCGTAGCCGCGCGGCCCCCTTTTTCTGTGGTCTTCACGCTCTGGCTGTCGATGATGGCCGCCCCTTCGGCAAGCTCAGGAGGGAGCAGGATTTCTGCCCTCGGCTTCCCGGACCATGGGCCGCAGCGCCTCATGGATCCGTTCCCAGGTCCCGTCCACAGACCACCGGCGGAAGTATTTGTACAAGGTCTGCCAGGGCGGCAAATCGTGGGGCGCCATCCGCCAGGGGCAGCCGGCCCGCAGCACGTACAAGATGCCGTTGACCACCTCCCGCAGGTCCACGCTCTGCGGCCGTCCTCCCGGCTTGGCTGGCGGCAGCAAGGGAAATAGAATATCCCATTGTTCATCGGTCAGGTCGCTGGGGTATGGCTTGCGATTCATGCAGGCAGTTTAAGGCAAACCGCTATACTTTGGAAACACCCTCTAATACTACAGTCGCAGATTTAGAAAAGGTAGAATTGGGGCAGTCAAGTGGGATGAGGTGTCATGGTGGTAGTTGGGAGTGATGAGGTAGCGGAGGTGGCCCGTTGGGCCGAGGGCATAGAGCGACTCCATGAGTGCATTGGCGGGCGGTTCCGGAGGCCGGAGCCGCGCCGCCGGGCGCTGGCGTATCTGCGGGGCCTGCTAAGCCCGGTGGAGCGCAAGAACGGCTGGCAGTTGGCGGAGCAAGCGGGCGACGCCACTCCCGACGGCGTGCAGCGCCTGCTGTACAACTACCGGTGGGACGCGGACCTGGTGCGCGACGATCTCAAGGACTATGTGGTGGAGCATCTGGGCGACGGTGGCGCGGTTGTGGTGGTGGACGAGACGGGGTTCCTCAAGAAGGGCGACAAGTCGGCCGGGGTGCAGCGTCAGTACAGCGGGACGGCGGGGCGGATCGAGAACTGTCAGATTGGGGTGTTCCTGGCCTATGCCTCAGCCAAAGGCCGGGCATTGCTGGACCGGGAGTTGTACCTGCCCCAAGTATGGGCGGACGACCGGGAGCGGCGGCGGGAGGCCGGGGTGCCGGAGGACACGGTATTCCGGACCAAGGGTCAACTGGCAAGGCTGATGCTGGGGCGGGCACTGGAATCGGGTGTCCCCTTCGCCTGGTTCACCGGGGACGAGGTCTACGGCAACGACCGGAAGTTGCGGCTGTGGCTGGAGAGGCAGGATGTTCCCCACGTGCTGGCCGTCAAGCGCAACGAAAAACTGTGGGCTCTGACGGAGAAGGGGCCCAGGCAGGTGCGGGCTGACCGGCTGGCCTCGCAGGCTGACGAAACAGGATGGGTCAGGATCAGTGCCGGGGATGGGGCCAAGGGACCTCGGGTCTACGACTGGACCGCCGTGGAAATACGGCCCCTGAGAGAGCCTGACAAGGGTCACTGGCTGCTGGTGCGGCGCAGCATTGCCAACCCTGGGGAACTGGCTTATTACGTCTGTTATGGCCCGGCGGGAACGGCCTTGGAGGAACTGGTGAGAGTTGCCGGGAGGCGCTGGACCATAGAGGAGTGTTTTGAGGAGGCCAAGGGAGAGGTGGGTCTTGACCAGTACGAGGTAAGGCGGTGGGATGGCTGGTACCGGCACATCACCCTGGCCATGCTGGCCCACGCCTGTCTGACGGTAATCCGGCATCATGCACTGGAACAGGGAGAAAAGGGGGCAATTACGGTCTGGATGAAGAGCTGATTCCCATTACAGTGCCGGAGGTTCGGCGGCTGCTGACACGCCTGGTATGGGCCGAAAGCCAACCGCCTAGCTTCGTCCTGTACTGGTCCTGGTGGCGACGCCGCCACCAAGCCAGAGCCCGGCGCTGCCACTACAAACGGCGCCTATCTAATCTGCTACTGTAGTACTAATACTACAGTCGCAGATTTAGAAAAGGTAGAATTGGGGCAGTCAAGTGGGATGAGGTGTCATGGTGGTAGTTGGGAGTGATGAGGTAGCGGAGGTGGCCCGTTGGGCCGAGGGCATAGAGCGACTCCATGAGTGCATTGGCGGGCGGTTCCGGAGGCCGGAGCCGCGCCGCCGGGCGCTGGCGTATCTGCGGGGCCTGCTAAGCCCGGTGGAGCGCAAGAACGGCTGGCAGTTGGCGGAGCAAGCGGGCGACGCCACTCCCGACGGCGTGCAGCGCCTGCTGTACAACTACCGGTGGGACGCGGACCTGGTGCGCGACGATCTCAAGGACTATGTGGTGGAGCATCTGGGCGACGGTGGCGCGGTTGTGGTGGTGGACGAGACGGGGTTCCTCAAGAAGGGCGACAAGTCGGCCGGGGTGCAGCGTCAGTACAGCGGGACGGCGGGGCGGATCGAGAACTGTCAGATTGGGGTGTTCCTGGCCTATGCCTCAGCCAAAGGCCGGGCATTGCTGGACCGGGAGTTGTACCTGCCCCAAGTATGGGCGGACGACCGGGAGCGGCGGCGGGAGGCCGGGGTGCCGGAGGACACGGTATTCCGGACCAAGGGTCAACTGGCAAGGCTGATGCTGGGGCGGGCACTGGAATCGGGTGTCCCCTTCGCCTGGTTCACCGGGGACGAGGTCTACGGCAACGACCGGAAGTTGCGGCTGTGGCTGGAGAGGCAGGATGTTCCCCACGTGCTGGCCGTCAAGCGCAACGAAAAACTGTGGGCTCTGACGGAGAAGGGGCCCAGGCAGGTGCGGGCTGACCGGCTGGCCTCGCAGGCTGACGAAACAGGATGGGTCAGGATCAGTGCCGGGGATGGGGCCAAGGGACCTCGGGTCTACGACTGGACCGCCGTGGAAATACGGCCCCTGAGAGAGCCTGACAAGGGTCACTGGCTGCTGGTGCGGCGCAGCATTGCCAACCCTGGGGAACTGGCTTATTACGTCTGTTATGGCCCGGCGGGAACGGCCTTGGAGGAACTGGTGAGAGTTGCCGGGAGGCGCTGGACCATAGAGGAGTGTTTTGAGGAGGCCAAGGGAGAGGTGGGTCTTGACCAGTACGAGGTAAGGCGGTGGGATGGCTGGTACCGGCACATCACCCTGGCCATGCTGGCCCACGCCTGTCTGACGGTAATCCGGCATCATGCACTGGAACAGGGAGAAAAGGGGGCAATTACGGTCTGGATGAAGAGCTGATTCCCATTACAGTGCCGGAGGTTCGGCGGCTGCTGACACGCCTGGTATGGGCCGAAAGCCAACCGCCTAGCTTCGTCCTGTACTGGTCCTGGTGGCGACGCCGCCACCAAGCCAGAGCCCGGCGCTGCCACTACAAACGGCGCCTATCTAATCTGCTACTGTAGTACTAAGGCCCAGGCGGGGATGATTGTAGAATTCAGTCCGCAGGGACTGGAGGCGACCGATGTGACGGTTCTGCAGGCGGCTCCCGACCCGGCGCCGTTTTCTCCGCCACCCGGCTTGTCCCCAACCGGTGGGGCTCCGCCCCGGCAGTCTCCCGTCGCCGCTCCCGCCAGTCCCGTTTCTCCATCCCCGCAGCCCACCATTCCCCCGAGAAGCCAGCCTCCTCCCACCCGGTCGGGCTTCACAGTACCGGCGACCCCCGTTCACAGAACCCCAACGCAGCCTTCCTATTTCGTTCCACGCATCCCCAAAGCGGAACAAAGCAAATCGACCGTGGCGTTGCTCTTTATATTCCTGGGTCCCCTGGGGCAGGGTATCGCCTTCTATTACATCAGAGCGCTGCCGCAACAATGGATCGCAACAGCAGCCCTCGTCGTCGCCGGAATAGTGTTCGTTCCCATCTTTGCCTTTTGGTATATCGGCTGTCTGATCGTTGGGATCATCTTGCTGGTGATATCTCAAGAAATGTGGGACCGTCAAATGCATTACTTACACGACCATCCGATAGATTTTTTCACCGGTTTCAAAAAAGAACCTGCGTATTGTCGTACCGGCATTTGCCGTGGGGAAGGTCCGCAGGATTTCCAATCTCATTAGGCGGGTTGTGAATTTCCAAAGCCCTGCCTTGCACTGCCGAACTGGCCAAGCAAGTGAGCCTGGCGCGGGATGGCCAAATTGCGCGTGTCCCCGAGTGTCCCAGGGAGGGATAAATGCAGAATCAGAACCCCCTGTCCAACGTCGAGTTTGCAGAGAATCCGGAACCCCGGTGTCCGGTGGCATTGATCGTCGATATTTCTGGATCCATGTATGGCCAGAGAATCCAGGCCGTCAACCACGCGTTACACCAGTTTCGCGTTGAGCTTTCCAGGGACACGCCGGCCATGCTGCGGGCAGAAATTGCGCTGGTGCCCTTCAATCACCGGACCTATTACTACGATTTCTCGTCGGTGCAGTCCTTCTCACCGCCCACGCTCTCTGCCGAGGGCGGGACGAAAATCTCGCTGGCCGTGAATACCGCCCTCGACCTGCTGGACACCAGGAAGCAGCTCTACCGGGAGAACGGCATCTCGTATTTCCGCCCGTTGGCATTGCTGCTGACTGATGGGAGGCCGGAACACGACACTTCGGAGGAGATAGCCAACGTTCGTGAACGGCTGATGATCGAAGAGGAGGACCGGCGAATAGCCTTCTTTTCCTTCGGGGTCGAGGGTGCAGACATCAATGCCCTGGCGCAGATAGTGCCGCCGAACCGGCCCCCCCGGCACATAGGCGGCGCCATGCAGATAGCGGGACTGTTTCAGTGGCTGTCAAATTCCGTCGCGAAGATATCCACCTCCAACCCTGGAGACCGCATAAGGCTGGACCCAGTCGATGACTACCTCGAATACTGAAGGCGCCTGGCGGGCGGTAGCCGTGTCCGAAATAGGCGCAGCTCACGTCCCTGTGCTACGCGAATAACGACGTTCTGGTGGCCTGCGTGGCGGACGGGGCCGGTTCGGCGCGATACAGCGACGAGGCCGCCCGCGCCGTCGTGGATGAATTTGTCGCTGTCTCGCGGTACCTGCTGGAGAGGGCGATGACCTGCACCTGGCGGAGATAGTAGAGCAGGCTTTCGAATCAGCCCGCGAGGCAGTCCGGGATGTTGCGGAGAGCGATCTCAAGGACTATACCACCACTCTCCTGGGTGTGGTTGTCAGGAAAGACTCGCTGGCGGCCATACAGGTCGGCGACGGAGCAGTCATTGTGGACGGGGAGGTCGTGACCGACTCCCACGAGGGGGAATATGCCAACGAGACCGGGTTCATCACCAATCCCGGCGTGGACCCCAGCATTTTCTTCACCTCCGGCGAAGTAACGCGAGTTGCGATAGTGACGGACGGCCTGGAGAACCTGGTCCTGGAAAACAACGGGTACGAGAAAACCCCTCACGGACCGTTTTTCCGGTCAATGTACGAGTGGCTCCAGAGTTGCGAAGAGCCTGACAGAACCGCTCAGCTCGCCGAGTTCCTGGCTTCGGAGAGAGTGCGCTCAAGGACTCCGGACGATGTGACCTTGCTGCTGGCGATGCGCAGATATGGACAGTTTCAGGAAAGGGGACGGCAACCCGGTACAGCTTGGCAATGAACTAAGCCGCGGGGAGAGGGCATCATCTACGACGTCCCCTCCGAGCCGAATTCCGTTACCAAGGTCTGGAGGCAACCCAACGAGATCCAGGCCCGCAAACTGGAATTCCCGTTGCGCAACCCGCCCGCCCTGCCGGAGGGCGCCTGGCAGCGCCTGGAACTGGCCTGGCCCACGGATGCCCTGTATGACGAGCAGAACGTCATGCGGGGCTATTGGATGCCCAGGGTCCCCACGAACCAGTACCAGGAGCTGGTGCGGTTCTGTATCCCGGCGGCCCGCAGGACACTGGAGAGCAATATTGCCAGGCAGTTCACCAGGCAAGACCTGCTGGCCATAGCCGGGAACCTGTGCGAGACCTTCAACCTTTTGCACGAGTCAGGCTACGTGATCGGCGACGTGAATCACACCAATTTTCTGGTCCGAGCCGATGGCAAGGTGTTCGTCATCGATCTGGACTCCGTGCAGGCGACGAACCCGGAGACGGGCGAAGTGTATCGCTGCACCGTGGGGAAGGAGGATTTCACTCCGCCAAGGCTGGTGGGCCTCCGTTTCGAGGACATGGACCGGACTCCGGACGATGACCTGTTCGGGCTGGCGGTCCTTGTCTTTCAGATACTGATGAACGGAAGCCACCCCTACGCCCCGGCCCACGCCGTGGCCGTCTATCCGCTCGCGTGTCCGGTTCCCGGGCCACCTACGGCGCAGGGCGGTCCTCCCCCGTCTCACCCCACACTGCCGCCGGAGAAGTAGAGATCAATGATCTCAAACAAGACAGTCAGAGAAATCCGGCCGGCGAAGTAGTCATCAATGGCGACAAACAATTCTGAGAGTTCTATGGCGCCGTTCCCGTTCGAGTCGTAGCTCGCCGGAATCCCGGTATTGGCTGCGACTGTGACGGTAGAGGGTCCGCCAATATCCACAGATTGCTCGTCAGAGTTTACGAACTTACCCGTAAACTTGAACGGGCCTCCGGCTTCAGAGGGCGCTATTACATTGTAGGCAACATTCGTTACCCCCGCGCTTGCCAATACAATCCTCACCTGGGTGGCCGTTGAGAAGTCAACGACACCGCCGCCGGTCCATTCGACGGAGTCGGAGACAAGGGTGAAGCCCTCTGGCAGCGTTTCCGTAACTAAGCCCCCTCGTCCGTACTCGCTCAGAGCGATGTTGACCGTTATCTTGTCCTCAGGCGCCACCGTGGTTGCGGAAAAACTCCTGGTAGCGCTGTGTCCGGCAGGTGTTGGAACTTCGGGCAGGGTGGCGAGGATTCGGGCTGCCGCATCCTCGGTAACCCAGGCGCTCCAGGTGTCAACATGGTTGGCGAGCCAGTCGACGGCTGCTTCATCAATCGAAGCTTCGGGGTTGTCATTCATCCACCTGGTGGCATACCTCAAGTCGACATCCACATCAAAGTCCCACTGTTCAAGAAAGTCCACCACGTCGGGCGCCAGTTGCGCCAGGCTGGAATGGGCCCCGATCAGGACGGTGTTATCTTCGTAGGCGCAGGCCCGGTCGGTGGACCAGCATTCGTCGGAGTAGGCCGGTTCTTCCAGCCGCACCAGGTCCAGCAAAAGGGCCGCGTCGTTGGTTCCCCACTGGTAACCCAGCCAAGGCTCCCCATTCTCGTAGGCATCATAGAGGTACTCATCCAGGGCAGCCCCACTGCCGGGGTTTACTATGTGAACATGGCCTTGCAAACCGTATCCTTCAATTTTCTGCCTGTTTACTTCCTCACAGGGCCAGCCGACGACGCAGGACACCAGGCGCGCCTTTCCTCCGGTCTCAGCGGTGGAGAAGAGGCTCTTATACTGCTGCTGTTTCAGGTCCTCAACATGGTCCAGTCCGGGGTACTGCTCCTGTAGATAGGCGGGAATCACAAAGGCGGATTGCCAGTCGTTCCCCAGGCTGGTCCCCAGGTCGAGTATGTCCCCGGCAGACAAGGCGGCTTCCCATTGCTCAATCCGGTTAGGAAGCCAGACCTCCATCAAGAGATGAATGTCTCCGGCGCGAAGGCCCTGCAACAAGAATATGGGAGCGTCAGGAACTTCTTCAGTGGCGTACCCATAACCATGCTCGACCATATAGGCGGCGATTTCGGTCTGTAGCTGGACGCTGGGCCAGTTGGGGTTGCCGAAAACAACAACCGGGGGGGCGACGGGGGCCAGTGTCCCGCAGAAGGGCAACCAAAGCCAGGCCAAGTCGTTTTGGGCCACATCCATCAAAGCGGCCGGTACGCACCCGGTCAGCCGGTTTCCGGCGAGGTACAAATGCGTCAGGTTGCCCAGGTTGCCCAGCGAGGATGGTATCGTGCCGGTCAACTGATTGTTGCTGAGTCTCAAATCCGTCAGGTTGTTCAGGCGGCCCAACTCGGCCGGTATCGCGCCGCTCAACTGATTGCTGTGGAGCCACAGCTCCCTCAGGTTGCTCAGGCTGCCTAACTCGGCCGGTATCGCGCCGCTCAACTGATTTTCGTCGAGGCTCAATACCCTCAGGTTGCTCAGGCTGCCCAGCGAGGCCGGTATCGTGCCGGTCAACTGATTGTTGCTGAGTCTCAAATCCGTCAGGTTGTTCAGGCTGCCCAGCGAGTCCGGTATCCCGCCGGTCAACTGATTGCCGTCGAGGTACAGCGCATCCAGGTTGTTCAGGCTGCCCAGCGAAGACGGTATTGCGCCGGTCAACTGATTGTTGCTGAGGTACAGGTACTCCAGGTTGCTCAGGCTGCCCAGCGAGGACGGTATCGTGCCGGTCAACTGATTGCCGTAGAGGTCCAGCCACCCCAGGTTGCTCAGGTTGCCCAGTTCCGCCGGTATCGCGCCGCCCAACTGATTGGCGCTTAGGAGCAGATGCTCCAGGTTGCTCAGGTTGCCCAGCGAGGACGGTATCGCGCCGTCCAACTGATTGGCGCTGAGGGACAACTCCGTCAAATTGCTCAGGTTGCCCAGCGAGGACGGTATCGTGCCGTCCAACTGATTGCTGTTTAGGTCCAATTCAGTGACACGGCCGCTGGCATCCGTGGTCACGCCGTGCCATTCGCCCAGCGGCCTGTTGCTCAGCCAGTTGGCGCTGTTGGTCCAGTTCGGGCCGCCGGTGGCGTTGTAGAGGGCTACCAGGGCGTCCCGGTCGGTGGCGGACGGTGCCGCACAGAAGGGCAGCCCAAGCTGGGCGAAATCGTTGTCCGCCACATCCCTCAAAGCGGCCGGCACACACCCGGTCAACTGATTGCCGGCGAGGCGCAGCCACTCCAGGTTGCTCAGGTTGCCCAGCGAGGACGGTATCGCGCCGGTCAACTGATTGTCGTAGAGGTACAGATGCGTCAGGTTGCTCAAGCTGCCCAGCGAGGACGGTATCGCGCCGGTCAACTGATTGTCGCCGAGGGTCAATATCGTCAGATTGCTCAGGCTGCCCAGCGAGGACGGTATCGCGCCGGTCAACTGGTTGCGGCTTAGGAACAGCTGCTCCAGGTTGGCGAGGCTACCCAGTTCGCGGGGTATTGAGCCGGTCAGATTGTTGCGTCCGAGGGAAAGCAATTCCAGTTTAGACAGGTTGCCCAGTTCCCGAGGTATCGACCCGCTCAGGTTGTTGGCGCTGAGCCTCAGATATGTCAGGTTCGTGAGGTTGCCCAGTTCCCGAGGTATCTGCCCGCTCAGTTTGTTCGGCCCGTCCTCGAGGTGGTTGCCTCGGAGATCCAGCACTTCCAGGTTGGACAGGCTGCCCAGCTCCGCCGGTAAACGGCCCCGCAGGTCGATACCAATAGATTGACTGCTGCTGATCCTTAACGTAAGACGCAAGTGCGTGACGCGTCCGCTGGCGTTGGTGGTAACGCCGTACCACTCGCCGATGGGCCGGTCGCTGAGCCAGTTGGTCTGGTCTCTCCAGTTAGGGCCGCCGGTGGCGTTGTAGAGGGCTACCAGCGCGTCCCGGTCAGTGGAAGTCACAGGGGGAGCTGTCCCGCAGAAAGGCAGCCCAAGCAGGACGAAGTCGTTGTTCACCACATCCCGCAGACCGTCCGGCACACACCCGGTCAGTTGGTTGCCCGCGAGGCGCAACCACTCCAGGTTGCTCAGGTTGCCCAGCTCTGCCGGTATCGCGCCGGTCAACCGATTGTGGTCGAGCTCCAGCCGCTTAAGGTTGGCCAGGCTGCCCAGTTCGGCCGGTATCGTGCCGGTCAACTGATTGCGGTCGAGGTACAGCACCCCCAGGTTGCTCAGGTTGCCCAGTTCCGCCGGTATCGCGCCGGTCAACTGATTGTGGTCAAGGGCCAGCCGCTTAAGGTTGCTCAGGCTGCCCAGCCAGGACGGTATCGTGCCGGTCAACCCGTTGCCGTGGAGGCGCAAATCCGTCAGCTTGCTCAGGCTGCCCAGTTCGGCCGGTATCGCGCCGGTCAACTGATTGCTGCTGAGTCTCAAATCCGTCAGGTTGTTCAGGCTGCCCAGTTCCACCGGTATCTCGCCGGTCAACTGATTGCGGTCGAGGTACAGCCGCTCCAGGTTGCTCAGATTGCCCAGCGAGGACGGTATCGCGCCGGTCAACCCGTTGTCATATAGGTACAGCTCGTCTAGGTTGGTCAGGCTGCCCAGCGAGGACGGTATCGCGCCGGTCAACTGGTTGTTGTAGAGGTACAGCCCCCCCAGGTTGCTCAGGTTGCCCAGCGAGGACGGTATCGCGCCGGTCAACCCGTTGCTCCATAGGTCCAGCTCCTCCAGGTTGCTCAGGCTGCCCAGCGAGGACGGTATCCTACCGTCCAATTGGTTCCTGCCGAGGCCCAAGCTGGTGACACGGCCGCTGGCATCCGTGGTCACGCCGTGCCATTCCCCCAACGGCCTGTTGCTCAGCCAGTTCGTGTTGTTGGCCCAGTTATCTCCGCCGGTGGCGTTGTAGAGGGCTACCAGCGCGGCCCGGTCGGCGGAAGCGCTGGACTGGGCCTGGGCCACATCACCGGGGGCGCC
Source organism: Dehalococcoidia bacterium (assembly GCA_965203005.1). Classification (GTDB taxonomy): domain Bacteria; phylum Chloroflexota; class Dehalococcoidia; order Lucifugimonadales; family UBA3495; genus VXOI01. The sequence continues at coordinate 3,796,657 of CBDBBS010000002.1, read as the reverse complement.
GTGGGCCGCCACGGCAGTCACCGCCAACAGCAGCGCCGCGAAGAGAAAGAGGGGCAGGCGTCCTCTTATTACATTACGAAGCCAGGGGAGGGGGCTGAAAGGGGTAGTTATGCGCTTCTCGCGGTGGGACATGGCGAGCAACCTCCAGGCCGGGCTTATCCAGTCGCCGTAACTACGTCCCTATACTACACTAAATGAAGGTTACTTATAGGTAAAGATTAACTTTATACTAATCACCTATTAATTACTTTTGGGTTAATTTTGCATGATTGCTCCAATTTGAGGTCCAGCGGCCTGGTGAGGCGGGTATGCTGCTGCGGGTCGACGGCAGCCATCATCTCTGGCTGGAGGACAGAGGTCCCGGATTCGCACTGTTGCTGGCAGTGGGCCGGAAGGGCATCTTTCGATGCACCTGGTGACGATCTGGAAGCGCCGCGCCGCCGGGGTTGCCCGATTCCCCCTCAGTGAATAGGATATGAACTAATCGAGCGGGCCAGGCAGAAGTAGGCTGGCGTCGGCGGCGCCGGAAAGGCCATCCCGCAATGCCGGGTGCGCTGGATACCAGAGACCGTTCACGACATCGGCTACCATAAACCCGAGGAACTGGCCCGGGTTATGGACGAGTTTCTTTCGGGCCTTGGCCGAACGCCAGCCAAGGCCCGCCGAACCGAGCCCAGGAGCGGGCCGCAAACAGGACAGGCCCCGCTCAGTCCTCCCCGGCAAGCGTCGGAGTCCAGATTCGTAACAGAGGAGCATAGATGACCATGGCAGATTCCAAGCAGACGCTTTCCAACCGGCTTGCCAAACTCCACCGGCGAATGGAAGAGGCCCAGGTGGACGCATATCTTGTGCTCTCCTCCGATGCCCACCTGAACGAGTATGCGCCCGAATATACGCGCCGCCGGACGGCCATCACCGGGTTCCGGGGCTCCGCCGGCGACGTCCTGGTCTGCCCGGACGGGAGTCATCTGTTCGTGGACTCCCGTTACCACATTCAGGCGGACGACGAGGTCGACCACGACAATTTCCGTGTCCACAAGCTGGGGCTGGCTGAGGAAAAATCCCTCAGCCAGTGGTTGACCGAGATGGAAAAGGAACGGGGCAGCATTCGCGTGGGATTCGACCCCTTCGTGGTCTCCATGCAGGCCCACTCCGCGTACAAGTCGGCCTTGAAATCCCCGGATTCCGCCCTGGTGCCGGTCAACGACAACCTGGTGGACGCCGTGTGGGACGAGCAACCGCCGCCGCCGGCCAATTCTGTATATCAGTTGCCGGACGACCTCACGGGTCGCGGCGTTGCCGAAAAGCTGTCCGATATCCGCAGTGAGATGGAGGATGCGGGAGCCACCCTGCTCGTGCTGACCAAGCTGGACGAGACCGCATGGGTAACGAACCTCCGGGGCACGGATATCGACTACAATCCCGTGTTCGAGGGCTATCTGGTCATTGACCGGGAGCGCGCCACCTGCTTCACTCGAGTTTCGCCTCCTGCCGACGTTGCAGATTCTCTGGCCTCGTTAATCGACTTTGAACCATACGACGCCTATGCCGATGTGATGGAGCGTTACGGCGCGGAAGCCTCGGGCATGGTCTGGCTGGATCCCAGCGGGACCACGATGGGTACCAGGCTGATGCTCCACGAAGACCAGAAGCTGCTCGAGAAGCCCAATCCGACAGTGGCGCTGAAGGCAGTCAAGAACGAAACGGAAATCGCCGCCGCCCGAAACTCCCACCGTCACGCCGCCGCCGCCAAGATCCGCAGCCTCAAGCGCCTGCAGGAGTCGATCAAGGCGGGCGAGACGGTCAGCGAGGAAGGTTACAGCCAGATCCTGTACGAAGAGTACTCCAGCGAGGAAGGTTTCTACGACCTCAGCTTCACCACCATAGCCGCCGCCGGACCCAATGGGGCCATCGTCCACTATGCCGACGCCAGCCCCGACGTTCCGCTACGCCACGGTGAGCTGTTCCTGGTTGACTCCGGCGTACAGCTAATGGGCGGCACGACAGACGATACCCGCACGGTGATCATCGGCGAACCGTCGGAACGACAGAAGGAGGTCTATACCCTGGTGTTGAAGGGCCACATCAACCTCGCGATGCAGAAATTCCCCGAGGGAACCGGAGGGATTGCCCTGGATGCCCTGGCGCGCACGTTCCTGTGGAACGCCGGACTGGACTACGGGCATGGAACAGGGCATGGCGTCGGCGCCTTTCTGAACGTCCACGAAGGACCACAGCGAATCACGCCGAGGGGGGCCGACGAGCCGTTCAAGATCGGAATGATCGTCTCCAACGAACCCGGCTACTACGAGGCGGGATGGGGCGGCGTGCGCCTGGAAAACCTGTACGTCGTCGCCCCCGACGAGGAGATGCCCGGGCATCCCGACGGCCGGAAGTGGCTGCGGATGGAATCGCTGACCCTGATTCCCTTCGACAAGAGACTCATCAACTGGGACCAGCTTTCCAGTGGGGAACGCGAGTGGCTGGACGGATACCACCGGCAGGTATGGGACACCATCGCTCCCATGCTGGGGGACGGGGACCGGGAGTGGCTGAGGGAGGCTTGCCAGACCCCCTGACGGGGAGGCGCCTCCCACCTCAAGCCCGTGCAACCGAAACCTGCCCGGTAGTCCCTTGATAGTTGACACCGCAATTGGGCTACACCGGAATCAGGCTGCACTAGGGTGTCCATTGAGCGGCCCGGTGTCAGTCCTTTCGTGGTTTAACCGGCCCCAGTGGTTTAGTCAGCGCAAAAGGAATACAGGTCCGGAGGCAAATCATGCCCGAAACTCCGTTGCCGACAGGGTCATTTACCGCCCCCCAGGTGAAACGGGTCCACTACGGTGAAGGCTGTCTTTCCAATCTTCCGGCGGCGGTGGATGAGCTGGGCGGCACCCGAGTGTTCATCATCACCGGGCGCTCCCTGATGCAACAGGGAACTATTCTGGGGCGAATTCAGGAGTTGCTTGGCGAGCGCTGTGTTGGAGTTTTTGGCGAGACGCGGCAGCACGTTCCTAGGGCCACGGTGCTGGCGGCTACCCGGGCGGCCCAGAGCGCCGATGCAGACCTCCTGATCAGCTTTGGCGGGGGCACTCCCAACGACACCGCCAAGCTGGTGGCTTTGTGCCTGGCCGAAAACGTCACCGATGAGAGCCAGCTTGACCGCTACCGTATCCGCTTCCAGTATCCGGATAAGGTGGAAATACCGGCGGTGGACAACCCGTGCCTGCCCCAGATTTCGATCTCCACCACCCTTTCAGCCGGCGAGTTCAGCAATTTTGCGGGGGCCACCGACGAGGAACGCAAGGTAAAGGACCTGTATACCGGCGACGGTCTCTGGATGTCGGCGGCGTTTCTGGACCCGGCGGTCGCCACGGCGACACCGGGCTGGCTCTGGGCCTCGACCGGTATTCGAGCGGTGGACCACGCCATTGAGACCGTCTGTTCCAGAATCAGCTTCCCCTTTTCCGACGGGCTGGCCCTGGAGGCGCTGCGGCTCCTGCACCAACACCTGCCCCGGTCCGCCAGCGACCGCGACGACCTGGAGTCGGCCGGTTACTGCCAAGTAGCCGCCTGGATGTCCATCTATGCCTTGACCAACGTCCAGGTGGGCCTTAGCCACGGCTTGGGCCATCAGCTTGGCGCCAGGAATGATGTTCCGCACGGAGTGACTTCCTGCATCATGCTGCCCCGGGTGATGGAGTTCAACCGCCCGGTGACGGCTCCGCAACAACGGCGGATCGCTGAGGCCATGGGTGTCGACACCCGGAACGCCAGCGACGACGAGGCCGCAGCGGCGGCGGTCTCGGCCTTGGAGAACCTGATCGACACGCTCGGCATTCCCCGCCGGCTCAGCGATTGGGGTGTTTCAGAAGCCGACCTGGCCCTCATTGCTCAGGACGCCCTGGAAGACCTGGTGGTCGCAACCAATCCCCGCCCCATAGCCACTCAGGAAGAGGTCGTGGAGCTGCTGCACCGGGCGCTGTAAGCGTTGTGTCAAGGGCGCAATAATAGAACCGGGGTCCAGCGGCGCCCCAAAGCCCCTTAAGGTCCTTTCGCCCCACAGGCAGGAGCAGGGCACTGCCACCAGCGTTCTGCACTCCCCCAACTCTCCTCCAGTTCTGCTAGCAGCCCCACTGTGTACCTCCCTAGCAACATCCTAGGGTCGTATAACATCCTGTAGAGGCGGCGGTCAGTCAGTCTTCAATCACCAAATATCGCCCGGTCAATCCGTTCTTTGTGGTACACTTCAGCCTCGTTATTAGTCGAAGTTCGGCGATAATGTCCGGCTGATTGTCAGCAGAAAGGTCTAATGCCTAATCTCGGATGGTATCAGATGCTGATTCCGGCTCCTGAGCCTGTCGAAGGGCGACGGAATGGCGGGAATAGGCCGTCGCTTGTCCGGCAACTCGATTTGACGACAGGCCCCAGGGGCCATCACCCGGATGCGACCAGAACCAGGAGATGCTCATGAGGTACATCAAGACCCTGGCGCTCGCGGCGCTGCTGCTGGCGCTGACTGCCGTAGCGGTCCACGGCGCCCCCAGTGATGTGGCCCAGGCCCAGTCCGGCGCTTCCACCGACCGGGCTGCCTTGGTAGACCTCTACGGTGCTACCAACGGCCCGAACTGGACTAACAAAGCCAACTGGGCGACCAACGCGCCCATCGGCCAATGGCACGGTGTGACCACGGATGCCAACGGCCGTGTCACTGAATTGGACCTAAACAGCAATCAGTTGGACGGCACGATACCGTCCTCGCTGGGCAGCCTGAACAACCTGACGTATTTGTACCTCGACAACAATCAGTTGACCGGCACAATACCGTCCTCACTGGGCAACCTGAGCAACCTGGATGAGCTACGCCTCCACGAAAATGAGTTGGACGGCACGATACCGTCCTCGCTGGGCAACCTGAGCAACCTGACATGGCTGCACCTCTACAACAATCAGTTGGATGGTACAACACCGGCGGAACTGGGCAACCTGGGCAACCTGGAGGAGCTGGTCATAGGCGAAAATGAGTTGGATGGCACGATACCGGCAGAGCTGGGCAACCTGAGCAACCTTACGGTATTGAGCCTCGGCGACAATCGGTTGACCGGCACGATACCGTCCTCGCTGGGCAACCTGAGCAACCTGGCGATTTTGAACCTCGGCGGCAATCAGTTGGACGGCGGGATGCCGGCCGAGTTGGGCAACCTGAGCAACCTGGAGTATTTGTATCTCTACGACAATCAGTTGACCGGCACGATACCGTCCTGGCTGGGCAGCCTGAGCAACCTGACGGATTTATGGCTCGACGGCAATCAGTTGACCGGCCCGATACCGTCCTCCCTGGGCAACCTGAGCAATCTGACGGATTTATGGCTCGACGGCAATCAGTTGACCGGCCCGATACCGTCCTCCCTGGGCAACCTGAGCAACCTGGCGATTTTGAACCTCGGCGGCAATCAGTTGACCGGCGCGATACCGTCCTCGCTGGGCAGCCTGAGCAATCTGGAGGAGCTGTGGCTCAGCAGCAATCAGTTGACCGGCGCGATTCCGTCCTCGCTGGGCAACCTGAGCAATCTGGAAGTACTGTACCTCGGCAACAACCGGTTGACCGGGTGTGTACCGTCCGCTTTGAGGGATGTGGAGTACAACGATTTCGCCCAGCTTGGGCTGGACTTCTGCGACTCCGCCGACCGGGACGCCTTGGTAGACCTCTACGGTGCTACCAACGGCCCGAACTGGACTAACAAAGCCAACTGGGCGACCAACGCGCCCATCGGCCAATGGCACGGTGTGACCACGGATGCCAACGGCCGTGTCACTGAATTGGACCTAAACAGCAATCAGTTGGACGGCACGATACCGTCCTCGCTGGGCAGCCTGAACAACCTGACGTATTTGTACCTCGACAACAATCAGTTGACCGGCACAATACCGTCCTCACTGGGCAACCTGAGCAACCTGGATGAGCTACGCCTCCACGAAAATGAGTTGGACGGCACGATACCGTCCTCGCTGGGCAACCTGAGCAACCTGACATGGCTGCACCTCTACAACAATCAGTTGGATGGTACAACACCGGCGGAACTGGGCAACCTGGGCAACCTGGAGGAGCTGGTCATAGGCGAAAATGAGTTGGATGGCACGATACCGGCAGAGCTGGGCAACCTGAGCAACCTTACGGTATTGAGCCTCGGCGACAATCGGTTGACCGGCACGATACCGTCCTCGCTGGGCAACCTGAGCAACCTGGCGATTTTGAACCTCGGCGGCAATCAGTTGGACGGCGGGATACCGGCCGAGTTGGGCAACCTGAGCAACCTGGAGTATTTGTACCTCTACGACAATCAGTTGACCGGCACGATACCGTCCTGGCTGGGCAGCCTGAGCAACCTGACGGATTTATGGCTCGACGGCAATCAGTTGACCGGCCCGATACCGTCCTCCCTGGGCAACCTGAGCAATCTGGAGTCGCTGCGCCTCGACAACAATCAGTTGACTGGCGCGATACCGTCCTCGCTGGGCAGCCTGAGCAACCTGAGGGTATTGGACCTCGCCAGCAATCAGTTGACCGGCACAATACCGTCCTGGCTGGGCAGCCTGAGCAACCTGGAGCATCTGTTCCTCAATAACAACCAGTTGACTGGCGCGATACCGTCCTCGCTGGGCAACCTGAGCAATCTGGAGTCGCTGCGCCTCGACAACAATCAGTTGACTGGCGCGATACCGTCCTCGCTGGGCAGCCTGAGTAATCTGACGGGTTTGGCACTCTGGAATAATCAGTTGACCGGCACGATACCGTCCTCGCTGGGCAGCCTGAGCAATCTGAGGCTTTTGGATCTCGGCAGCAACCGGTTGACCGGAACCATACCGGCGGAGTTGGGCCGTTTGGAAAATCTGACGGCGCTGTATCTGGCCTTCAACCAGCTGACCGGTTGCGTGCCGGACGGTCTGCGGGATGTAGCCGACAACGATCTCGACCAGCTTGGGCTGGACTTCTGCGACACACCGGCGGCGAGCTACGACTCGAACGGGAACGGCGCCATAGAACTCTCAGAATTGTTTGTCGCCATTGATGAATACTTCGCCGGCGGGATTTCTCTGACTGTCCTGTTTGAGATCATTGATCTCTACTTCTCCGGCGGCAGTGTGGGGTGAGACGGGGGAGGACCGCCCTGCGCCGAAGATGGCCCGGAAACTGGACCCGCGAGGGGATAGGCGGCCACGGCGTGGGCGCCCCGGGCCTCGAAGTCCACTCTCACGCCGGTCTGCGGGCTCCCGTTCCGGTCGCCCCGCCGCCGTCACTCCGCCGAAATCGACAGCCCCTCGATGAACTCAAGACCGTGCAGTTTCTCCAGTTCCCGGGGCGGCATTTTCACCTTGCCTGAGCGGCTGCCCGCTCCGAGGATGATGTAGTCCATCTCCAGCAGACGGGCGTCGGCGTAGACTGGCAACCCCGTTGGCAGCGCCAGCGCCGTAACCCCGCCGATCATCATTCCCGTCAATTCACTGGTCTCCTCCGCCGAGGCGAACGACGCCCGCGACACCCCCATCAGCCCGCGCACCCGCTTGTTCACATCCAGCCGGTCGCACCCGCGCACGATCCCCGCGCAGTGCGCCGCCGGCCCTCGCTTGCTGGCCACGATGATCGTGTTGGCGCAATGGGGCAGGTCATACCCGTACTGCTCGCAAAAGTCCGCCGTGTCGCCGTACTGCGGATCGATCTCGATCCACTCCCAGCCTGCGATGCCCAATTCGTCCAGCGCCGCCCGCACTCGCTCCTCAATCTGCTCCGGTGTACTCATCATCCTGTCCCTCGCGGGGATTTAGGGGCCACCCTTTAGTCGCCCCTCATGGTAGACGGTTGGGATGAGGGTGTCCTCCCGCCAAATGCCGTGTTTTGGTTCATACCTCCGGTCTCAGGACGGCAAGGGAATCATCCTAACCCTCCTCAACACGGATGCCAAAGCTAAGGATTCCGCAGGCCATTCCATCCGTAGCGGTCAAGGGCTGTGCCAGCCGAACAGGAGAAAGCAGGCAGGGTAGTAAGATAATCAAGGAACATCACAGATTCGTGGACACAAAGCTCACTATGCCGAGACTCCTTCTGACAACAACCATGATCATCCTGGCAGTAGCAGCAGCCTGCTCCAGCCAGATACCGGCCACGGAAACCAGAGGCGCCCCGCCCGGCCGCAGGGCGTCAGGCTTGAGTGGCGCCTTCCGGCGCGGGCGGACGCTCCAGCAGCTCCAGCCAGTTGCCGTCGGGGTCCTGCATGTAACAGCCCTTGCTGGCCATGGGGTATACCGCTCCGGGGCGTATGGCGGGCGGGCTTACGAACCTCGCCCCCCGGCTGGAAAGCTCCGCGTAGAAGGCGTCCAGATCGTCCACTATGACGCCCAGGTGCGATGCCCCCACCTGGTGCCGCTCCGGCATGGCCGCCGGCGTCCCCACAGGGTTCAGGTACTGGATCAACTCCACCGAATGCCGCATATCACCCGATCCCAGGTAGATGATGTGCAGCCTGGCGTCGGGATACCCCACCAACTCCGAGATGAACTCCCCCTCAAGAATCTGGTTGCGCTCTTCCTTGAGTCCCAGCAGGTCCCGGTAGAATTCCAGCGACCGCTCCATGTCGCTGACCACAAACCCGGTGTGGTTCATCCATTCGACTTCCATCTTCACCCTCCATGTTCGGCCTGGTAGTCTCTACCTGCCCTCTTTGATCCAGTCCGCCGCTCGCTCGGCGATAAGGACGGCGGTGCAGTTGGTGTTGGCCCGGATCACGTCGGGCATCACCGAGGTGTCCGCCACCCGCAGGCCCTCGATTCCATGCACCCGGCAATACTGGTCCACCACTGCCATCGAATCGGCGGCAGGGCCCATCTTGCAAGTCCCCGACGTGTGGTACTGGGTGCCGATGTTGTCCAGCAGCCAAGCATCCAGGGCCTCATCGGTCGCCAGGTCGGCGTCGGCAGGGAAAATCCGGCGGGCGAACAAGCCCCGGAATGCCGGGTGGTCGCCCAGCCGCACCGCCAGACGCACACCCTCCCGCGTGCGCTGCAAGTCCCAGGGGTCGCTCATGTACTTGAAGTCCATGACCGGCGGGGCATCCGGGTCGCTGGACCGAAGTCTCAGCTCCCCGGCGCTGAGGGCGTTCTGCACGCTGGAGAAAATGGCGATGCAGTCGCCCTCGATATCCAGTGGCAGCCCTTCCGGCACGTGAGCCGGGTCCAGCGCAAGTATGCCCAGGTGCATGTCGTCCCGGGTGGCTGACCCCTCCGTTGTGTAACGGAGCAGCGCTTGAAGCATCGCCTCCGTCTCGTCCTCCAGCTCTCTTTGGTATTCGTAAAGGGCCATGGCCATCGGATGATCGCGCAGATTCCGGCCAACGCCGGGCAGGTCGTGGACTACCTCAATACCCATATCCGCCAAATGCCGGGCGGGCCCCACACCGGAGAGCATCAGCAACTGGGGTGTGGCAATGGCGCCGGAGCTCACGACGATCTCGTTCCCCAGTACCGTCATGCGCTCCCCGCCGCTTTCCACCTCAACACCGACCGCCCGCGAGCCGTCGAACAGTATCCGGCGGGCGGGCGCGTTGGCGCGGATGGTCAGGTTCAGCCGGTGCCGGGCCTGCGACAGGTAGGCCAGGGACATGCTCACGCGAACGCCGTCCCTGTGGTTCAGAGGCGCAGGGCCGATCCCGGTGGCGTCGGGGCTGTTTTCGTCCGGCGACTCGGGGAAACCCTCGGCCAGGCAGGCTTCATAGAAGGCCCGGGCAAACGGGGCCATTTCCTCCCTCCGGTAACGCCGCACCGGGACCGGCCCGTCGGAACCGTGGAAATCGCCCCGGAAGTCCTGGTCGCTCTCCATCTTTCGGAAGTAGGGCAGCATCCTGGCGAAGGCCCACTCATCGTTGCCCTGGTCCGCCCAGCCGTCGTAGTCCTCGGGAATCCCCCGCAGAAACACCTGGCCGTTGACCGCGCCGGAGCCGCCCACCACCTTCCCTCGAGGGATGGGAATCGCGGCGGACTGCCGCTCGGTGATGTTGCCCAGGTACTCCCAACTGTGCGACCCGAAGGCGGACTTCAGGAAATTGCTTCCCCGCTTCAGGTCATCGGGCAGCAGGTCCAGCTCAGGGTAGTCAGGGCCCGCTTCCAGCAGCAACACGGAACGGTCCGGGTCCTCGGATAGCCGGGCGGCCAGCACGCTTCCCGCCGACCCTGCTCCTACCACAATTACGTCGTAGAACATCCTCTACCTCCGGGCATCCTTCAGGCATGGGTATTGTACGCGACACGACAGCGCGGCAGGGCGAACGTAACGGCCGACGGGACCAAGACGGCGTTTACCGACGTGACCAATGTTCACCGGTTTGGCCGGATCCCGGCGAGCCGCCCGGGGGGTACCGGCAGCGCCCGGCGACACACACAGGTCTTGAAGGTACCCGCCTAGATCATCGCGACGGGAGGGACGGTATGTACCCGGTCGTGGCGATGACCTATCTCTGCAGGAACTCCTTGAGCACCCGGACGAACTCTTCGGGCTGCTCAAGATGAGGCAAGTGCCCCGAGTCCAGTTGGGCCAGTTCGCAATCGGCGATGGCATCGCGGGTCCTGGCCGCTATCTCCGGACCCATCAGGTCGCTGCGCAAGCAGTGGATCAGGAGCGTGGGGCATTTGATCATGTTCAGAATGTCGTAGACCGGAGGGGAAGCCGGCCGCTCTCTAGGGGCCAAAGGACTGGCCAGAGAGGAGATCCACTGCTCATTGACCAGCTGCTGGAACCCGGTCTGGAGGACTATATCCATCGCGTCCCGGCCAATCCTGGAGAACCGGTCGAACTGCCTCAGCCAGGCCTCTATCTCCTCAAGGGAGCTGAACACCTCCGGCCGGTTAGTCATTGGGTCTCCCGACGGCGACCCGGTGCTTTCCCCGCCTATGTCCACCAGGATCATCCGGTCCACCTGATCGGGGTACATGGCGGCATAGGTCATCCCGATCTTGCCGCCCATCGACTGCCCAACGTAGGTGAGCTTCTCCATCCCCAGGGCCAAAGTCAGTTCACGGAAGTCCTGCACATAGTCTTCCGTTTCGTAGCTGCCCGTGGGAGAGTAATCGCTCTTGCCCCTTCCTCGCGCCGTCACCGCCACTACGTGGTAGTCGTCCTGAAAGGCTGGGGCCACCAGGTCCCAGTAGACGGCGTTGGCCACGGACCCGTGGGCGAGGAACAAGTGCGGGGAATCAGAATTGCCCCAGTCCGTGTAATGAATGTTGAGGCCGTTGACCTTCATGCGATGTTCGGTGTAGCGCGTCTCGATGACTTGCATTTCAATCCTCCAGCCCAACTGAAGATTCTCTGGCAGCCACCCCCCGGCCTCCCGTGGACGAATTCGCAGGCGGCATGGAAAGCATCCGCCGCTTCCGCCTTGCGGTCAAAACCCGTTTCCGTCTCCAGCACGACACGCAGGCCGTCCACGTTGGCGACGATGTCCATGCGCCTGCGTCCAGGGTGCGGTTCTGGAAATCTTCCTGCTTTCTGGTCATGCAGGAATGTTACCACGACGGCGAACCTTCACGGCCTGCGAGCCGTCGGGCCACCAGGACGATTGCAAAGTCGCCGGAGTCTTCCATTTTGTCTGAATCAGGATTCACCAGATTAAAGGATGAGCAGGATTGGGGACGTCTATCCTGAAAATCCTCAAATCCTGTAAATCTTGATTCAGACAACTATTTTGCAATCGTCCTGATCGGGACGCGGGAGGGCGGCCTGCAGCCGGCCCTCCAACGGTTCATCACGCTCGCAACTGCGCTCCTCCGCCAGCGCCAGACCATGCACCGAGCGCGCCAGGCGGCAGACGACGGCGACGCTGATGCCATCGAGGCCGCGACCCAGGAAGTCTTCTCCCGCTTCAACGTAATCTTCTATCTCAGCACCGTCCGGAGCATCGTAGTGACTTACTAAAAATTATAGTATTAAATTATAATAATATGTTGTATATTCTTATGTACTAAAATTAGCAGGACTTATAAACTTATGTCGGCATGTCTTAATGATGTCGGGAAAAAGGCTGAAGGCATGGTCTCCGCAGTGTCGAAGCGCTGGCGCTCTGCCAGTCCATTCAGCCCGAGGCCGCACAGGCGACTCGTCTGCCGATGCAGCAAGACACACCGGGGACGCCCTCACCCTAACCCTCTCCCGGAGGGAGAGGGGACTGCGCATTCCACTTTGATTTCAGTTTAGATACCGACCCTGGGAACAAAACAGGAGAACAGATATGGCAACCATTTTTCGCTGGGCCTCCGGGCCGAAATGCCGACTGCCGAATGGCGCCCGGTGGCGAGTCTTCCTGGCGCTGGCAGCTTTGTCGGCGGCGCTGCCCGTGGCGCTGATTGGCTGCGGAGGGAGCGCCCAAACGTCAACCCAAGAGGCCGGAGACAGGACGCTCATGGTCTACTCCGGCCGCTCGGAATCGCTGGTGCGCCCGCTCCTGGAGCAATTCGGCGAATCCGCCGGTGTTTCGGTACAGGTGAAGTACGCCGGCAGCGCGTCAACGGCAGCCACACTGCTGGAGGAAGGCGGCAACACCCCGGCCGACGTGGTGTTCCTGCAGGACCCCGGTTCCCTCGGCAGTCTGGCAGCATCGGGAATGCTGGCCGACCTGCCACCGGCCACCCTCGACAAGGTGGACCCCCGGTTCAGGGACCGGAACGGGCGATGGGTCGGCACCTCGGGCAGGGCCAGGACCATCATCTACAACACGGAAACCATCAACCCGGAAACGGACCTTCCGCCCACCATCCTGGACTTCACCAGGGAAGAATGGAGAGGCCGCGTCGGGTGGGCGCCGCGCAACGGCTCATTCCAGGCATTCGTAACCGCCTTGAGGCTGCAACTGGGCGAAGACACCGCCCGCCAGTGGCTGGAAGGCATGCCGGACAACGACGCCCAGGAATACCCAAACAACACTTCAATCGTACAGGCTACCGCCAGTGGTGAAGTGGACGTGGGATTCGTCAACCACTACTACCTGGAGCGGTTCCTGGAGGAGCACGGCGAGGGATTCGAGGCCCGCAACTTCTACATCGGCAACGGGGACCCGGGAGCGCTGGTTTTGGTGGCGGGCGCAGGCATCCTGGAAGCGTCGGACAACAAGGACACCGCTGAGGAGTTCATTGATTTCCTCCTTTCCGAACCGGCGCAACAATACTTCACGTCGGACGTCAAGGAATATCCTGTTGCCGCAGGCGTCGAGCCGGAGGGCGACCTGCCGCCCCTTGAGTCCCTTGATCCTCCCGACGTTGACCTGGGCAGCCTGAGCGACCTTCAGGGCACTATTGATCTTCTCCGGGAGGTCGGCGTCCTGCCGTGACCTGGACTTTCTCTCTTGACGCCGGTTGTCTGAACTGTGATTCGTGTGATTGGGGAATTTCGCTGATTATCCCCTCTCCTTCCGGGAGATGGTTAGGCCTGTCCTGAGCTTGTCGAAGGGGTGAGGGCGTACCCTCGTCAACGCGGAGGATTCCCGTAGGGGCAGCCCTTGTGGCTGCCATGTCGGCACTGGATGCGGTCCGGACAAGGACATGGCAGCCACAGGGGCTGCCCCTACAATAGATCTAGCCCCTTCCTGCCCATCCATGTTTACGTTAACGCGACCGGGGGAGTTTCCCTCGGCCAGCGTCGGGTACGAACACGCCTCCGGGGTGAAGACCAGCGACCTTCTCGTCTGCTGGGGCGAGCAGGCGCGCGGGGTGACGCAGGCGGACTTTCCGGAGACCGAGTGACCGGGCCCACCGCAGGCGCAGCCGGGTCGAGAGCAAAGGTCCGGGTGCCATTCGCGCGTATTTCTCTCCGGGGCTTTTCACTCCAGCTCTGGCTAAGCCGTACTTAACTAGCCTGCGTCCGATTCCCAGAGTATCCTTTTCCAGAGTTCTTTGTTGGCTCGATGGTTTCCCTTCTCTCGCCGCTTACTCTAAGCATTGTCGAACGGCTTGTATGCGGTCGATATTTCGAATATTATCCAATGCGCAAGTTCGAAAGTTATTGTGGCCTCCAGGTAGGGCGTGAAGAGTCACTTCAGAGCCAACAGCCAGTTGTCCAATTCCGGTAATTGGCGCCTGTTTTTCTCTACAGTTACTTTCTCAGCGGTTGCACAACACAAACTTGGTAGTATCCAACTATGGAACTCACTCAGCGACATTGTGGCCTCCTAGTGGTCGTGAACAGTTACTTTAGAGCCAACAGCCAATTATACAATTCCGGCAATTGGCGCCATTCTACTCTACAGTTACTCTCTCATTACAGTTGCACTACAGAAACTTGGTAGTTCCCAACCATGGAACTCACTCCGCGACATTGTAGCCTCCGAGTAGGGCGTGAACAGTTACTTCAGAGCCAACAGCCGATTTTCCAATTCCGGTATTTGGCTCCTGATTCTTTCTCATAGTTACTTCCTCTACGGTTGCACAACAGAAACTTGGTAGTATCAAACCTTGGAGCTCACTCCGCGACATTGAATGGAACCACATACCGTACGTTTAGCTGCGATTCGTTCTGAATTGATCATCGCATCTTTGCTGGTGGCGGCCCTTGCGTTGGTTGGCGGTGGCGCTCTGGCAGCAGCTGGCGCGCGCCGAGCGGCCCACTCTCCCGTTATCTGTTTCGCCGCGGAGGGCCAGGGACGACGGGCGGCCAGGGAAGAAGTCAGGGTTGCGGGATGCCTTTGGGAACGCAACCGGAAAAATCTATGATCTATGACAGGAAGCCCACATGCTATCTGTGAAACAATTCAGGTTCCTGGCGATGGCAATCCTGGCTGCCCTGGCAGTCACCCTGGCGGCGGCCCTGCCCGGCGTATCCGCCGATGGCGGCGTGGACAAGAACGTGCCCAATAACAAGGAATTTGGCCAGGGTCAGGAGCAGGCCCCACCCATCCCGGAAAAGGCCGAGCTGAACTACCCCAACCTGGGCTCCCACCTGGACCAACTGGTGGTCAGCGTGGAAGCGGGACAGGCCACAGCCCAGGATGCCGCCGCGGATACCCCGGTGCATTCCGGGGAATCGGTGGCCGTGACCATTTACCTGTCCGGCAACGTGGCTGAGGTGGTGAGCTTCCTGGAGGACAACGGCGGCGACCCGCGCAACGTGGGCGAAGACTACATCGAAGCCTACGTGCCGGTGACCCTGCTGGGAGAGGTCTCGGAACAGCCCGGCGTTACCCGGGTGCGGGAAATCGTGCCGCCCCAGCCCGCTCAGACCACCCAGAGCATCATAGGGCACGGCCCGGCGGCGCATGGCTCCCCGGCTTGGAACCAGGCGGGATACAGCGGCCAGGGCGTCAAGGTGGGGATAATAGACATCGGCTTCAGGGGCTTGACCAGTCTGATGGGGACCGAGCTGCCGGCGACGGTCCACGCCAGGTGCTACACCGATGTCGGAGAGTTCACCCAAAACCTGGCCGACTGTGAGGCAGTCGATCCGGTGCCCGATGACACCCTGCCGGAATGTCGCGACGCTGTTCAGCGCAGGTACGTGGATTCGGCCGATCATGGCACCATTGTTGCGGAGTCACTCCTTGACATAGCGCCTGAGGTGGAACTCTACGTCTCCCAGCCTGGTTCGCGGGGAGACCTGCAAGCTGCCTCTGAGTGGATGGCATCCCAGGGCGTATCGGTTATCAACTACTCGGTTGGTTGGTTTTTCGATGGTCCCGGCGATGGCACATCTCCCTCCAGCATCAGCCCTCTGAATACTGTGGACCAGGCGGTGGCCAGCGGAGTCATCTGGGTCAACTCAGCGGGCAATGCTGCCCAGACCGCTTGGTTTGGCGACTACTCCAACCCGGACGGTGACAGGCCAATCTCCTTTGGCGGCCAGAACGACGAAGTTATGGACATACCCGTCAGGACGTGCCGGACGTATACGGTCCAGTTGCGGTGGGAAGACACCTGGGAAGGAGCAAGCACAGACCTGAACCTTTACTTGTACAACAAAGGAACCGGCGAATTCGTTTTTTCCAGCGATGATGAACAAGCGGGAGGAAGGGGTCATGCGCCGTTCGAGGCATTTTCCTATCAGTTCTCAATTGACAGCGACGATTATGGCCTAGTACTACAGTCGCACATTCACTTGGACAGCACGATTGGACGTTCAATCAGCGTGGTTTCCCCTATAACAGTTGCGAGTGCCAAAGCTAGGTTCGAAAGCCTTCATGTCACTGGGACCTCTAATGGCGGGTTATCTGCGACTGTAGTACTAGTTGTTGTCCACAAAGGCGGCGACGCGCCGGCCTGGGTTCAGATAATGGTCTGGGGAACTTTTATTGAGCACTTCACCAGGAACGGCACCATCACAAACCCGGCGGAAAGCGCCAACCCCGGAATGTTGGCCGTGGGCGCGGCCCACTGGAACGACGTTCACACCACCGAGCCTTTCAGCAGCCGCGGCCCCGCTCCCGACGGGCGGGTCAAGCCCGACGTCGTCGGAGCCGACTGCGGCGTAACAGCGCGAAGCCCCCTGAACGAGTACAATCGAGGCTTCTGCGGCACCAGCCAGGCGTCCCCCCATGTCGCCGGCATGGCCGCGTTGGTGCGGGAGCGGTTCCCGGACTACACCCCGGTCGACGTCGCCAACTACCTTAAAGAAAACGCGGAGCAGCGGCGGAGCCCGGACCCCAACAACACTTGGGGGCACGGTTTCGCCGTACTCCCGCCGCCGGACGGGACACCGCCGCCGGACGGAACAGAACCGCCGGATCCAACGACTCCGGCTCCGGTGCCGTCCGATGTCCTCACCTGGAACCCGGCGGCGGACTTCGACACGCTGGCCGACGCTTCCAATGTGGCGCCGCAAGGCATCTGGTCCGACGGCGAGACGATGTGGGTGGCGGACTCGTTCTCCGACAAGATCTACGCCTACGACATGGCCACCAAGGCGCGGGTCCCCGGCAAGGATTTCGATGCCCTGGCCGCTGGAAACATCCTGCCGAGAGACATCTGGTCCGACGGCGAGACCATGTGGGTGTCGGACTTGCTTGCCGAGAAAATCTACGCTTACGACATGGCCACCAAGGCACCGGTCGAAGACAAGGACTTCGATACCCTGCAAGACGCCGGGAACACTTGGCCGACAGGCATCTGGTCCGACGGCGAGACGATATGGGTGGCGGATTGGCTCGACGAGAAAATCTACGCCTACGATTTGGACACCAAAGAGCGGGTCTCCGGCAGGGATTTCAATTTCCTCCAAGCTGCCACGAACTGGAGTCCAATAGGCATCTGGTCCGATGGGACGACGATGTGGGTGGTGGACAGCAACATCGCCAAGGTCTTTGCCTACGACCTGGCTACCACGGCCCGGGTTCGCACCAGGGAATTCGATGCCCTGGATGCCGCCGGCAACCTGAGGCCGAGAGCCATCTGGTCCGACGGCGCGACCACTTGGGTTTCGGACTCGGAAGACGCCAAGATTTACGCTTACCACACGGAGGGGAACGCGCTGGCCGCCCTCTACCACGCCGTCGGCGGCGCTGGCTGGGCCGAGAGCGCCAACTGGCTGAGCGAGGCCCCCGTGGGCCAGTGGCACGGCGTGACCGTTGACGCCGACGGCCGCGTCTCCGGCCTGGATCTCCAGGACAACGGCTTGAGCGGCGAAATCCCGGCGGAACTGGCCAGCCTCGCCAGCCTGGAGCAACTGCGGCTCAACGGCAACCAGTTGACCGGGCAGATACCCAACGCCCTGGGTTCCCTGGAGAATCTGGCGCTGCTGCGTCTGGCCGGCAACCCGCTGACCGGCTGCGTGCCGCTCGCTCTGATGGACGTGGCCGACAACGATTTCGCCCTGCTTGGGCTGGAATTCTGCCTCCCTGCCACTGCCGCCAGGTCCTTCTCCGCGCCCATCGTTCCGCCGGGCGGGCTACTGGCGGTGAACGTCACCGCCGCCGATTACGGCGATGCCGGAGAGGTCACGGAGACGCTGCCTCCGGGGTTCCTCCTCATAGCCACCGATCTCACCGCGGATCAGATCGCGACCACCGGCCGGGAAGTCCTGGAAGTGACCTTCGCGCTTACCGGGGAGACATCCTTCACCTACGTCGTTGCCGCTTCCGGCGACGAGGGGGACCATATCTTCTCCGGCACCGTGTCGGACTCCGAGGGGAACGATTACCCGGTGGGCGGCGCTGACACGGTGTCGGTGTCCCTCACCGGCTGGCTGCTCCTCCGGTTCGACGCCGATAACAGCGGGACCATCGGGATTGCCGAACTCTTTGCGGCCATTGACGATTACTTCGCCGGCGGCCTTGACGTGAGCCAGCTCTTCGCCATCGTGGACCTCTACTTCGACGGTCCCGCTCCGGCGGCCACAAGCTAGCGCCATAGTCCCACGCCCCCCTATCCCCTCTCCCTCCGGGAGAGGGTTAGGCCCGACTCTGTCGCGGCTCTCGACAAAGTCGGAGGTGAGGGCGTACCCTCGTCAGCGCAGAGGAGACGCAGAGAACGCGGACCATTCCCGTAGGGCAGCCCTTGTGGCTGCCCTGTCTTTTCCGAACCACATCCAATGCCGGCAGGACAACCACAAGGGCTGCCCCTACAAGCCAAACCAAAAATCAGCGCAATCCAATAATCACATAAATCACAGTTCAGACCATGTGTGGTTTAATAGTACCGCCGCAACGCCGTAAGGAGACCCGCTGATGGAAGACCGCATGGCCCGCATTGAGCTCTTGATGGAGGCCTCCGCCCACCTGAACGAGACCATGCTGCGCAACCAGGAAATGTTGCACCAAAACAACCGCCGCATCGAAGAGGGCCTGGCGGAAGCAAAAGACCTCCTCCAGCAAATACTCCAGACCGTGGCCGTCATGCAGGCCGACATCGTCCGCATCGACGAGACCCGCGCCTGACCGGGCGCTGTCTGAACTGTGGCTCAATCATCCCGCCGCAACGCCGTAAGGAGACGCGCTGATGGAAGACCGCATGGCGCGCATTGAGCTCTTGATGGAGGCCTCCGCCCACCTCAACGAGACCATGCTGCGCAACCAGGAACTGTTGCACCAAAACTACCGCCGCATCGACGAGAACAACCGCCGCATCGACGAGGGCCTGGCGGAAGCAAAAGACCTCCTCCAGCAAATACTCCAGACCGTGGCCGTCATGCAAGCCGACATCGTCCGCATCGACGAGACCCGCGCCTGACCAGGGACTGTCTGAACCGTGGCTCAATCATCCCGCCGCAACGCCGTAAGGAGACCCGCCGATGGAAGACCGCATGGCGCGCATGGAGCTCTTGATGGAAAGGTCAATACGGTTGCAACAGTCCTTCCAGGCCGCCCACGAAATAATGCAGTTGAACCTGCGCCGCAACGAGGAAAACTGGCGCAGCAACGAGGAAAACTGGCGCCGTATCGAGCAGAACGTACGCCGTATTGAGCAGGACAATGTGCGTCTCGAGGAGCAGATGCAGGAGTCCCGGGAACTGCTGGAGCAACTGCTCCAGGCCGTAGCCGTCATGCAGGCCGACATCGTCCGCATCGACGAGACACACGCATGACCGGGGAGAGGGAACTTTTGGCCCCCGGGTATTCCCGGCGTGTGTTGGTATTCTAGTTCAGGTCTGTTTGTGTAGGGGCGCACGGCCGTGCGCCCTGGGGTTGCGGATATGACACGTTCTAAACTGGTGGCGCAAGGGCGCACGGCTGTGCGCCCCTACAGGCGATCGTTCAAGCAATGCCAACACACGCCGGGAATACCGGCCCCCGCGCCGGGTAGACTGAATGCCCGGTTTTGGGTACACTCTGCGGGGGTTGCGATTCCGCTGTAAGGCGGGCGCGCGATTCCGCTGAAACTCGGATTTTGAATCCGAGTAATTTTTCGGTAATTCTTGGTAATCTAACATCTACTGGCCCGGCGGCGGGAGCCATGGGTTTTACGCCTGCTGAAAAGCGGGCCAATTCAGGTAATGAAGCTCCCTACAGGAGCGTTCAGTCGTTGCTATAATGATGTCGGCGCCTGACCATTCCCGGCCATGCAGGAGGACATTGCTGATGTAGAACGAGCTCCCGCCATTGCCGGGATCATGAGGATGCGCAACATGCCGGGAGGCAGTGCTGTGCTGCGGCAGAGCGGGCTTGCGTGGCCCCGCGTCCGCAGTTTGCTTGCCGAACGGTCCCAGGAGACAGCGGTCAAATGGGAACTGGCCTGAAATTTCTTTTCGAAGAAGAGGTAATCATGAACCAAGGGACAATTCTTGGCAGCCAGATAGGCAGATGGATCATTCTTGCCGCCCTGGTTGTCGTTTTGGGAGCATTGCTGCTCACCATCCGGCCCGTCGTAGCGCAGACCCAGGGATGCGCGGACACGGGTGCGGGCGATGATAGAAAAGGGGTTTGTAGCTTCTCTTACGCAGAGAATGACACGAGCCGGGTGGGCAGACTGACAACTAGGGAGTACGACCAGACCCAGGTCGTGAAGGTCTGGGAATTGGTAGAAGATACCGCATTCCCGGATCATGACGACTTCCGGATCGACCGCAAGTCGGGCGTGCTGACCTTCAAGGTTACCCCCGACTACGAGAACCCCCGGTCGTCGACTATCACCGGATCCCTTGCCGAGATGAACGTCTACAGGGTAAAGGCGAAACTCGGCGACGGCCACAAGTTCGTGTACACCGAGGTAACGGTCCGGGTCACGGGCGTGGAAGAGGCTGAGACCTTGACCCTGTCGGCCCGCCAGCCCGAGGTCGGGACGCAACTTACGGCCACCCTGTCCGGCGGCGACATCAGAGGTCTCCGCACCCCGGACTGGCAGTGGCAGGTGGATGACGGCTCCGGCGGCTGGACTGACATTGAAGATGCAGTGAATAGCGGCTACACGCCGAAGGCCGGGGACGTGGGAAAGAAACTGCGGGCCAACGTGTCGTACCAGGACTCGCACGATGATGACATTACCAAACTTGGTGACTCACTTCTGATAGGAACAGGGGTTACCGAATTCGCGGTGCGGGCGAAACCTGGCTCGAACGCTGCTCCCATGTTCCGGGAGATGGATGAGGACACTGATAACAGTGTGACTCTCCTGCTAACCAGCAGGCGGATAGAGGAGAACAGCGCGCCGGGCATGTACGTCGGCCCAGCGGTGTTCGCCACTGACAATGACCATCTGGCATGGGACGACGCGAACGACCCCGGCGGCCCCCGCGACGTGCTGACTTACTCGCTCGATGACGTACGAGACACAGCTGGCGCAGTCGTAGCGGGAACAGCAGGCCACGCGGCCATGTTCGGCATCGACCAGGCCACCGGCCAGATAATGACCAAGGCGCCCCTGGACCATGAGTCCATCCTTGGTAATACGCCAGCGAATGCATATCAAGTCGTAGCCAAGGCCACGGACCCGTCCGGCGCATCCGGTATGGTCTTGGTGTACATCCACGTGCTTGACGTGGACGAGGTCCCGGAGGTAACGGGCCCGGCCGCGATAACGTACTTCGAGAATGCGACTGATTTGATCCTGGACCAAGACCCGGACGCCGACACCGCTAATGATGTTCAGTACACGGCAACCGATAACGACCTGGACGACGGCGCCCCAGTTGCGGCAGGAGGCAGTATCCAGTGGCAACTGACCGGCCCGGACGCCTCCAAGTTCCAGTTTGGAACGGGAGATCCCGACACTTACACAGACACCCCGGATGCCAACGTAACCGCAGCAGTCACAACAGCAGGTTCCGAGGCGCCTGCCTCGCTAATGTCCCCGGCGCTCCAATGGAAGAGCGCGCCCGACCTTGAGGCTGCAGCGGACGTAGGCGGAACCCGGGGGGACAACGTCTACGAAATCACCGTGCGCGCCTGGGATGGCGATTGGGAGATAGGGGCGAGAGACGTCACCATCCGGGTAGCCAACTCGGATGACGTAGGGAAGATAACCCTGTCGCACATAACGCCGCAGCAAGGCACGGCGCTCACAGCCACTTTGAATGACCCCGACGGCGTTTCACAGACCGTCACTTGGCAATGGTATGCCGGTGCTGATGCTACCGCCACCGCGATCGCCGGCGCCACGTCCAACACCTTCACCCCGCCAACCACTGGCGACGGAGCCACCAGTCGGTTGACCGTCACGGCGGCATACACCGACAACGGCGGCACCACATATGGCGCCACTGCTGGAGATGGAGATACTGACAATCGGCCAACTGCTACATCGGTAAATGCTGCGCGGGAAAATACCGCCGCCGCTAACCAAGCTCCCAAGTTCTACTCGGATGCCGCCATTACCAGTGATGCGACTGCTACCGATGACCCACCGGTCCTCAACCCTAGCGAGCGCATTCCAGAGAACGAAACCACGACTTACACCAGGTACGTATTGGAAAACCAGCCCATGCTAAACCTCACGAAGACGGAGCGTGACGCACGGGTAGACGCCGATACCACCACTCCCGGGCACCAGGTTCCCGCCACCGGCATAGTGCAGGTCTATGACAGCTTCCAAACTCAGGCCCAGACCGAGGCCGATCCGGCCGAGTTCACAGACGACACTGCCAATTTGCATTTCAGCCTGAGCGGGAATGGCGCCGAGTACTTCGAGATATTTTCGGCGAACGACCCCGATACAACTGAGACAGAAGTGGTCGGTCTGATCAGGTCAAAGGGGCCGCTGGACTTCGAGGCCCGGCGCTCCTACACGCTCACGCTCACGGCCACTGACCCGGCCGGCCTGACCGACAGGGTTACCGTGACCATTCACGTGCTCGACGTGCCGGAGATAGGGGGTCTGGAATCACGCATACGGGTCGATGAGAACGAAAAGTTCATAACCAATCTCTCGGCCGACGACCCGCCCGATGTCACTCTGGGCGGCTTGAAGTGGTCCCTTTTGACCACCACTGATACCACTGCTCCTGCGATCCCTGAGGCAGCCACTACCCCTCCGCACAACAGGAATGATGATCGAAGCATCGACTGTAACTTTGATGCAACCAACGATGGTCTATGTGACAACTTCCGGTTCTCCAACTTCAACAGCGCCAATACCCAGCTCCTGTTCGCCATCGGCACCGGGGAGACGCACAACGCGCCCAACTTCGAGATGCCGTCAGACAGGGCAAGAGCTACAGTGGGGGATCAGCCGGCCGAAACCACCGACAACGTCTACAAGATCGTGGTGAGGGTTGCTTTCGCCAACCTGAGGTCGCAGCAGCCGGGCACGGATGGCAATATTCCGGCCAATCACCCCAATCCGCAAGACGACGAAAAGCAGGACTTCGAGGTGTGGATCAGGGTGGACGATGTTGACGAAGCCCCCAGCTTCGCCGATGACACATCCAACCGGCTGACAACCGAGAACAGCGACGACGCCCTGCCCTCTGTTCTGATAAACAGGTCTGTCGTTGGCATAGCGACGGCTTCGGACCCCGAATACGGGTACATGAACGGCCCGCAATATCAAAAGAAGCTGGTCTACAGCCTCGATGCCGGGGACTACAGCAACCTGTTCCAGATAGTCCCGTCCACCGGCGAGATCCTGACCCGAAGCAGGCTGGACTATGAGTCCCTGACTGAGCTGACGGAAATGGGCCCCTCCGGCGGCCAACACCGGATAATCACCGGATCGACCATTACGGCGACAGACGACGCCATGCCCATGGGCAACTCGGACGACATAGCCGTCAACATACGCGTCAACGACGTGAACGAGACGCCAATACCGGCGACGCCTCTGACCATAGAGGGCATGGCCGCCCCCAGTTACATGGAGGGCCAGGAGACCACCGTGGCCGTAGCCACCTACATGGTCTCCGGCGACAACGCAGCCATGGCCACCTGGAGCCTGAGCGGGACCGATATGGACCTGTTCGAGCTTGCTGATGGCAGCAATGACCGGGAGCGGATGCTCCAGTTCAAGGCAATGCCCGACTTCGAAGACCCAATGGGCGGCGCCGACGACGACTCCAACACCTACATGGTCACCATCGAAGTCATGCACGATGACGACGGTGAAGTGGACATGGACTCCATGGCCGTGGAGGTCATGGTCACCAACGCGGAGGAAATGGGAACGGTAACCCTGGATTCCATGTACCCCAGCGTTGGCACGGCAATCATGGCAACCTTGGAAGATATGGACATGGTGGATGCAAGCTCCGTCTCCTGGACGTGGGCCACCGACGCCGCCATGGACGGCGCATTCACCAACGAGGTACACACCGAGACCGGTTCCTTGACCTCCAGCTACACCCCCGTCGCCGCCGACGCGGACATGTACCTGCGGGCCACGGCCACCTACACCGACGGCTTCGACAGCGGCAACGCTGAAATGGCAGTGTCCGAGAACCCCGTTGCGAACGTGGCCATCACGGGCGGTATGACGGCCGTGAGCTACCCGGAGAACAGCGCTGGCGACGTGGAAACCTACACGGCGCAGAGCGCCGACACCATCACCTGGTCTGTGCGGGGCACCGACGCCAGCGCTTTCACCATCGGCGCTACCAGCGGCGTGCTCAGCTTCAACGCCTCCCCGGACTACGAGGCAAAGAGCGAGTACATGGTCACGGTAGTGGCCACCGCCGGCGGCGCTGAGGACAGGTGGGACGTTACGGTCACCATCACCGACCAGGACGATCCGGCATCGGTAACCGGTCTGCCCGCAAACGCCATGGTTGGCGCGGAACTGACCGCAACGCTGGTTGACGAGGACATGGGCGCAATGGCCACCGACTGGCAGTGGGCCAGCTCTGCCTCCATGGACAGTGGTTACACCGCCATTAACGGCGCAACCTCGGCCAGCTACACCGTGGCCAATGCCGACGCAGGCAGGTACCTGATGGTTACCGCGACCTACGACGACACGCACGGCACCGGCAAGACGGTCGACAGCGACGCCGTCATGGTCACCGCGGACGTAGTCCAGAGGTACGACCTCGCCGGCAACAACAACGGCATGATCGACATCGATGAGTTGTTCAGCGCCATCGACGATTACTTCGACAGTGCTGGCCAGGACATCTCCCTGGAGGAGCTGTTCGAGATCATCAACGCGTTCTTCGATGTCAACGGGTAACACATCCCAGAGTGGGGCGCCGGGGCTTTCCCGGTGCCCCACGGCAAACACGAGCAGTAAATTGCCTCATGGCTCATCCCATCGGGACAGAAAGAGGACGAGGCTTATGTGAATGAGTTTTCCGCCAATGGGCGAGAGTTCAATCGGCACCACCCTCAAGAGGTTTATCAAGGAGATTTGATGAATATGAAAGCACAGCTTGGCAGACCCACAGGCCTCGCCCTGGCCTTGCTGTCCGCGCTGCTGGCCACCTTCCTCGCGATAGGTGTCTACGGCGTGGCCCAGGCGGACGGACACAGCGCTACCAGGAGCATCTCCCCAATGGAGGTAACACCTGGAGGCGAAGTTACTGTTGAAATCGCGCTTTCAGGACACGAAGGGAAGAATGCGGTTCTTTCGGATACACTGCCGGAAGGCTTTAGCTTTGTTCCCGGCTCCATCGGCGGAGGCGGGTTGCCCAACCTAAGCGGGAACCGGATTTCTGTCGTACTGGGAGCTGTTGGGACAGTAACGGAAATTAGGTACAAGGCGATGGCGCCAGCTGATCCCGGTGGTCCATTCGAGTTTAACGGTAGCTTCGCCGTTGATGGAGATTCCAGGGACATCGTTGGCGACTCCGAGGTCACCGTTGCGGAGGACGCCACCGACGGGGACGGCGATGATGATTCCTCCGTCGCCCTGAGCTCGCGGGAGCCCGGCGCGGCAGTCCAGATCACCATCTCGGACACCGCCGCTGCGCCCATAATGCCCAACCAGGACATTGTGGTGGACCTGTCGGACTTCAGTCTGCCGGACACCATCGCTGATTCGGCCGTCCAGATTTCCAGCGACGGCTACAACGGCAACCCCAGCAATGTCGTGGTGAGCGGCGACGACGTCACCATGACCGTGCCCAACGTCAAGGCCAACGGCGATGACCAGACCGAGGCCGTGATGGGCGAGTACTCCATCAGGATCAAGCAGTCGGCCGGGATCAAGAACGCGGCCTCCGGCGGCTCGAAGACCATCGAATGGCAGGAAAACGCCCCTGACGGCGCAGAGAAGGAAGCCGACGTGACCATCAACCGCGTGGTCAGCCTCAGCAAGACCAGCGGCACGCGCGGCACGATGATCACCGCCACCTTCAAGGGCTTCGCCAACGGGTCGGCCACGGTTGACCTGAACGGCTCGAAGCACGGCGAGGTAATGATCGAGGACAACACCGGAACCCTCGAGATCGACACCAGCTCGTCGTCATTCAAGGCCAACCAGGACAACGTAATCACCGCCCAGGACGCGGCGGGCAACGACCAGGACGTCTCCGCCTCCTTCACCATCAAGCCGAAGGCAGAGGTTGATCCCGAAGAGTCCCCCGTGTCCAAGGAAGTTACCATCGATCTTTCCGACTGGCCCGCATCCAACGAGATCACCAAGGTCACCATCGGGGCCAGCGATGTTACTCCCAGCGCGACCGTCTCCACCGACAGCGACGGCGATGCCGAGTTCAAGGTCATGGTTCCCGCCGATGCCAATCGCGGCACCCAGACCGTCAAGGTAACCGGCACCGACCCCGACGGCGATGGCGACATGAGCGCTCCGTCGGCCACCGCCTCGCTGAGCGTCGGCGTGCTTTCGCTGACCGTCCAGCCGGCCATGGTCGTGCCCGGCCAGCAGATCACCATCGAGGGCAGCGGCTTCGTTGCCGGTGATGAGATTTCCAGTGTCAGCATTGGAAACCAGACTGCCGGCGTTGACGCCACGGCCAGCTCCGCCGGCGACATCGTGATCTCCGTCAACGTCCCCAGCGAATTGAGCGGAGACGGCATCGGCTCCGGCAAGAAGACCGTGTCGGTAACCGCTACCGGTTCCGGCCGTGTCGCCGAGGGCTCCGTCGAGATTCCCAAGGCCAGCATCAGCCTCGACCCGGTGAGCAGCCGCCGCGGCACCACCGTTAGCGTCAGCGGCAGCGGCTTCCCGTCCGGCGACCTGGTGCAGGTGAAGTACGACAACGACGGCACGTTCGTGACCGTTGCTGCCGGCTCCGCCGACGCCTCCGGCTCGGTCAGCATCGACTTCGTCGTGCCCAGCTACGCCAGGATCGGCTCAGATCATGACGTTGAGGCCACCTCGGTCGGTGTGTACAAGGGCGTTACCGCCAAGGCCACCCACGAGACCCCGGGCGCCATGGTGAGCCTGAGCACGGACACGGTAGCGTCCGGCGAGAGCATCACCATCAGCGGCATGAACTTCCCGGCCTTCGCCACCGTGGCGGTGATGGAGATCGGCGGCGTTGATGTCCGGCCGGTACCGGCTCCCGCCACCTCCATAGACGGCGACTTCGAGTCCACCGTCCTGGTGCCTCAGCTCGAGCTGGGCAACCAGACCGTGACCGTGCGGGTGAGCAGCACCACTATCACCACCTTCCTGGAAATCGGCACCGTCACAGTCAGCAGGGCCCCGGCGGACGTGTTCGCTGGCATCGGCGACCGGCTGTCGCGGGTCTGGTACCTGAACCGCGCCACCCAGGAGTGGTCGTTCTACGATCCGGCTGAAGAGTTTGCCGCGTTCAACACCCTGGACGAGGTAAGCAGCGGCCAGGTGGTCCAGATCATAATCACCGAGGGTGATACCGTGGAGTTCCAGGGCATGACCCTGTACGCGGGCACCAACCCCATATCCCTGCGCTAGGGAAGACACTCAGCACACGGGACATTTCCCGTGAGCCACGGGGAGGTCCTCGGCGAAGCCGGGGCCTCCCCCACCCCCAGGGCCGGGGACCCGCCCCGCCCGCAGGCACGTTGACGAGACCGCGTTAACGAAAGACAAGGAGGAAAGAATGACCGTTACCAGATTAGTGGCACTGCTGAGTGTGCTGGCGCTGCTGGCCTCGCTGCCGCTGTCGGTGGCCCTGGCCCAAGGCCAGCCCCCGTTCCGTGTCGTCGGCACCGCCGAGCTGGACGGGATGATGGCCGAAGAGGGCACCATGGTCGTGGCCATGATCGACGGCGAGAAGGCCGGCACTGGCATGGTAGACGCCATGGGCATGTTCCAGGTCGACGTCGAAGGCGATGAGGGCGCCATGGTCATGTTCTCGCTCGAAATGATGATGGGCGAGGGTGAGGACGCCGAGATGATGATGTACTCGGCCGACTCCATGGAGGACGTCATGGTCGGCATGAGGGGCGACCTCGTGCGGGCCGACCTGATGGCCTACACCGAAGAGCAGATCAGACCCACGCCCACCAAGACCGCAGCCCAGCAAATGGAGGCCATGCGCGGACCGCGCGGCGCCACCGGCCCCCGGGGCGAACAGGGCGAGCCCGGCGAGCCCGGCGCCGACGGCGCTCCCGGCGCTGACGGCCGCGACGGCTCCGACGGCGCTGATGGCGCTGATGGAGCCGACGGCGCTCCCGGCGCTGATGGCCGCGACGGCGCTGACGGCCGCGATGGCTCCGACGGCGCTGACGGCGACTCTGGTCCTGCCGGACCCAAGGGTGACGCTGGCCCGCAGGGGCCTGCCGGAGCACCTGGCGAACAGGGCCCGGCTGGCGCGCAGGGCGAATCCGGCGGCGGAGCTCTCGCCATCGTCGCGCTGATCATCGCCATAGTCGGCGTGGTCGCGGCGGGCGGCGCCTTCATCGCAGGACGCCAGTCCTAGCCGCTAGGCACGTAGCACGTAGGGGCAGCCCTAGTGGCTGCCCTGACCAGGCAACCCGTCAAGGGGCGGTCGTGAATGGCCGCCCCTCTTTTCGTTCCCTCCTCCCTGGGGTTGTCTGAACTGTGATTCTTTTGATTATTGGATTGCCCTGATTCCCCCTCCCCAGACGTTATCCCCTCATCCTCCGGGAGAAGGTTAGGGTGAGGGCGAAATCCTGTCCATCATAATAATCAAAGAAATCACAGTTCAGACAACCCCCAGGAGCGGCGTGGTATACTGCCGCCATGGTAACTGTAGACGAGACGCTGGTGCGGGAGATCCTGGACCGCCTCATCCGCCTGGAAGCGCTGGTAGAGGGCACCAACCAGCGGATAGATGACACCAACAATCGAATAGACGAGACCAACCAGCGGATAGATGGCCTCAGCCAGTCGGTCAATCAACGCATTGACGAGACCAACCAGCGGATAGATGGCCTCAGCCAGTCGGTCAACGCGCGCATCGACGACCTCAGCCAGTCGGTCAATCAACGCATCGACGAGAGCTATCAGTCGGTCAACGCGCGTATCGACGAGAGCAGCCAGTCGGTCAACGCGCGCATCGACGAGAGCAATCAGTCGGTCAACGCGCGCATCGACACGCAGACGGAGAATCTGCGGCGGGAGTTTCGCTCGGATTTCAACCGGCAGACGTTCCTGATCCTGGGCTTTGGCGCGGCGCTGATCGCCTCGGTGGTGACCACGTCAATCTTCGGCTGACCACTTCCGCCCCCGACCTTCATTCCCCTAGCTCGGTCCGTCAGGCCCGTCCCCGCCTCCAGCATCGACGTTGGGAGTGTCAGCCGGCAGGGGGCGGCGCACGAATGCGGGCACCCTTTCGCCCTGATGGCCGTCGGACTCGGAGGATGCTCCGTTGGGGAACTGAATGGAGCGCACCGGGTAGTTGATGACGATTCCTTCCTCGTCGAACCGCTTGTGCAGCGTGTTGATCAGCTCCGACCGCAGCTCGAAGCTGGCCAGGCGGTCCTTGGCTTGCACGAACAGCCAGAAGTCCACGTTGGACTCGCCGAAATTCTCGAACCCGAAGTAGGCTCCGTACTCCTGCACGCCGTGGGGACTGGACTCCAGGACACGGTTCATCACGTCAATTGACACCGCCTCCACTCTTGCCAGATCGCTGTCGTAGCTGACTCCGCAAGTAAGGTAGACGTTCACGGGAGGAGTGGGCTCGTAGTAATTGGTGATGATGGTCTCGGCGAACCTGGCGTTGGGAACCACCACCAGCGTGTTGCTCCAGGTCCGCAGGCGGGTGCTGCGCCAGCCCACCTCAACCACGTATCCGGCCACTCCGCCCTCCATCTCGATGTAGTCGCCGGGAGATACCACGCCCTCGGTCATCACGTATGTGCCGGCGAACAGGTTGGACAGGGTGGGCTGTATCGCCAGCGCCACCGCCACGCCGCCGAGACCGAGGCCGGCGATGAGCGGACTGACGGGAATTCCCAGGGTGTTGATTACCAGCAATGCGCCCACCGCGTATATCAGTCCGACCAGCACCCGCCGCAGCATCAGCAGCAACCGGGCGTCCACCGCCCGCCGCTCTTTCTTGTCCTGCTCGGCGATGGCCCAGTCCATGCCCCGGGAGACCGCGCGCCCGAACAGGATTATGAAGAGCAGGACACCGCTGGCCCGCCCCACAAGGTCGATGACCCCCTGCACTCCCGACGGCAGGTCAAGCGTGATCGTAAGGCTGAGGTAGACTCCCAAGACCACGATGCCGATGTTGAGCGGCAACCGGACCGCCCGGATCAGAACGTCGTCCAGTTCCGTTGGAGTGTGATTGGTCAGGCGGGTGACCAGCGGGAACATGGCAAAGTGAGCAATCGCGGCGACGACGAGGGAGATCAGCACCACCGCTATGGATAGCACTGCATCCACCCACGGCTGGTCTGGCAGTCCGAATTGGGCAAGCAGGAAGGGCATTTATTCTCCTCCGGCTCTCTCGAACCACAGGGGAACTGACTACAGGGAAACTGAGGGGTATTTCCATTATATCGAACGCAGCAGTTCCGGCAGAATGGTGTCGGCCGGCCCGGTCAGGGCTACGTCGCACCAGCCGGTCAGCGGCGTGTCTTCCGGGTTGACCTCAATCAATGTCGCGCCGTTCTCTTTGGCCACCAGCGGCAGCCGAGCGGCGGGGTTCACGGTACCGGAAGTTCCGACCAGCAGCATGCAATCACAGCGCTCCGCAGCCTCCCGGCAGGCCATGAGCACATCCGGGGGAATCGCCTCGCCGAACATCACGGTATCCAGCTTGACCACGCCGCCACATTCGAGGCAACGGGGCTGAGAGCCGGAGAGGTCGTAGCCGTCGCGAGGGAACCTCAGTCCGCACTCGATGCATCGCAGACGCGTGCGGTTGCCGTGGATTTCCAGCAGGGACTCGCTGCCCGCCTCGGCGTGGAGGTTGTCGACGTTCTGGGTGATCACGCAGCGCAGCACTCCCCGCCGCTCCAGTTCCGCCAGGGCCAGGTGTCCCGCGTTGGGCTTAGCCGCGTCCACGGCCTGTTTCATCTGATAGACGGGGTGCGACGGGTCCTCTTCAGCAGCCAGGCGTTTCGCCCACCACGCAGCCGGGTCGCTGGCAAACTCCT
Source organism: Dehalococcoidia bacterium (assembly GCA_965203005.1). GTDB lineage: Bacteria > Chloroflexota > Dehalococcoidia > Lucifugimonadales > UBA3495 > VXOI01. The sequence goes on along the minus strand of CBDBBS010000002.1, from coordinate 3,765,311 downwards.
GGTAAGACAGCAAAGGGGGCGTGCCGTACTGCGTCCCGGCCCGCCCGGCCTGAGGGCCAGAAAAGAGGCCGGGCATGGCGCCCGCGCCACGATAGGTGGGGATACCGCTGCCCGCCGACAGCCCGGCGCCCGAAAGCGCCACCAGGTAGCTCGCTCGCCGCACCAACGCGGCCGCCCGCTGTATGTCCTCATTCAACTGCGTCATGGCCCGATTCTAGCACGGGCATGATGACATTTGGCCGTTGACGGGCTCCGGAGCGCCACGTATTCTGACTGACACCATGATTACGCCACCAAAAGAAACAGACGGGGTGGCCGCTGGCAGATGTGACGCCACCACCTCGGAGACAGCCGTACCGCCTCCGCGAATCGAGGTGGCCGATTTCAGCGAGTTCATGAATTCGCTGCCAAGAGGATCGGTTGACCTGATCCTGACCGATCCGCCTTATACCATCAGCAAGGAGACGGGGTTCAAGTCCGTGGTGAACGGCGTGCAGCGATTCGCCGTGTCCATGGATTTCGGCGCCTGGGACCACTGCCAGATAGACTTGGCCGAGATGGCCCGGGTCTTCTACCGTGCTTTGCGCCGGGGAGGTACTGCCATCGTGTGGTACGACCTCTGGAAGATCGGAGAGGTCAAGGAAGCCATGGAACAGGCCGGATTCAAGATGATCCGCCAGATAATATGGGAGAAAACCAACCCCGTCCCCCTGAACATGAAGGCAACCTACCTGTCCAACTGCCGGGAGATGGCGGTGTCGGGCGTCAAGGGCGGCAAGCCGACCTTCCACAGCGAATACGACCCGGGAATCTACAGGTACCCCATCCCGCGCCACAACGGCAACCGGCAGCACCCGACCCAAAAGGAAGAAGGACTGTTCTCCGAGCTGGTGCTCAAGCACAGCAATCCCGGCGACCTAGTGGTCGACCCGTTCCTTGGCGCCGGCACCACCGCCATGGCCGCGCTGAAAAACGGCCGCGCCTTCGCCGGCTGCGACATCGACGAGCGGTATGCTGAGATCTCGCGGGAGCGGGTGGCTCTTGTCCAGTAGCGCAGCCGGCACCGGCCTCAAGGAAGGGAGCAAGGCGGCTCTTTTCCTGGAGCTGGCGCAGCCCGACTCCCTCGGATTCAGCCGTCCGGTGCCCGTTTCCGAGTTCACGGGACCGTACGCCAGTCTGAAGTTTGGCAACGGCGGCGACTGGATACGGCAGGACGGCTCCCTGGCAAAGCGATTCAATATCCGCCGACACCCGGAAGGCAAGGGCAAAATCACCCAAGTTGAGTTGCAGGGGTTCAAGAAGGTCGTCATCCAGAAACCCATCCCGGAAGGCATCCGCCGGGAAGTGACAGCGGGCCGCTGCGTGGTTCTCGCCACCGGGTCGCCACAGTGCGACCACAAGGACGGGCGTCTCGATGACCCGCGTCTCAGCGATGCCAGCCTAGTGACCGTCGACGACTTCCAGCCCCTTTCGCGAGGAGCCAACGACGCCAAACGGCAACATTGCCTCGAATGCCGTGATACCGGCAACCGTTTCGATGCCAAGCGACTGGGGTACTCGGTGGGGCAGGTTAGGGGTGACGGCAGATACAACGGCACCTGCGTCGGTTGTTACTGGCACGATCCGATGTTCTTTAATACCGAAGTGTCGAAGAACTACAGGTAATGCTCCAAAGGCATTACCTACTCCCCAGCACCCAAGAATTGTTTACGGTCGCCGTCCGTTTCCTTAGTTGACGAGTCCTGCAATTCGGGAAACAGATAGGGCCGCAGTAACTCCCCAGCACGCTCTAGGACGAAGCCAGTTACCTCATCATCGTCGTTCAAGTACGCGACGAGGTGTTTTGCAACTGTTTCCCCGTTCCCTGCGGGAACTCCATTGCGGAGAACCAGGGTGTCGGTGTCCGCGTGATACCGAATGGACATTTCTCTTGCCTGATCCGATTTCATGTTGGGTCTCCAAGTCTCCTTGTTGCGCGGCGGTCAAAATATGCGCTATGAATCTGATCGAACAATACTACAAATTTCAACCACTTGGAGTACCCCCGAACGGATCCGTAATATAGCTGAGTGCCATCTATATCTGTTTCGTGAAAATGTGGCTCTACTATGGTCATTTCTATCCATTCGAGTCGCACTTCAGGGTGATCTATATGTTGATCATAACGAAAATGGTCTGTTGGATTGGCTATTACCCGCCTGGCGTATGCCCTCCGTCGCGCTAAATCACTGTTTCTATCATGGTCAAGCATTCTTGCAAAAGCCGCTCATTATCTTTCATCAAACCCCTCCGGGCCCAGCAGGGGCACGAATCGGCAACGGCCCAGGGTGCTGACGGAGACTCCCTCGCCGGTCTTCAGCACCAGCAGTAGCTCCTGCTCCTCGCGGGACCCGACGGGGAGGGCCATCCGCCCGCCTACGCGCAGCTGGGCCAGCAGGGACGGCGGTATCGCGGGAGCGGCGGCGGCCACCAGGATGGCATCGTAGGGTCCCCGTTCGGGGCAGCCGGGCACGGGCCCGGTCAGTTCCACCACCACGTTCCGGTAGTCCAACTCCTGCAGCGTTGCCTCGGCCCGCGCCGCAAGGGAGTGCAGGCGCTCCACCGTCACCACCAGCCCGTCGGAGGCGAGTTGCGCCAGCACTGCCGCCTGGTAGCCGGACCCGCAGCCCACCTCGAGGACTTTCTCCCTTGGCGAAAGCCGGAGGGCCGCCGTCATCTCAGCCACCATGGTCGGCTGGGAAATGGTCTGCCCTTCCCCAATCGGCAGAGGTATGTCCTGGTAGGCCATGCTGCGCAATTCGTCTGGCACGAACCGCTCCCGAGGCACTGCCTCCATGGCGCGCAACACCTCGGCTGAGCGGATGCGGCGCGCCAACTGATTCATCAGGGCCGCCCTGGATCTGGCAAGTTCCGTCATTGATAAAGTTTATCATTATCCACGTCGCCGCCGGGCGTTTATTCGTTTGACACCGAATAGGAGGCAACCTAGAATCGACTGGCAGAGGCTGTGTGACATATCCAATTAGCTTTCCGATTTGCTGTATCCCCGAGGGGCCTCTTTCTGCAAGTACGGGGTACGCCCTCACCCTAACCCTCTTCCGGAGGGAGCGGTGATTTGCCACACACCCCCTTAGACAAGCGCACTTTCGGGAGGATTCATGCACGTCGGACTGGTGATGGAATGCGATTACCGCTATGGCGAGACCGAGCAGGCCGCCTTCGATGAGGCGTTCGCCATGGCCGAGGCCGCCGAGATGGGAGGGCTGGACGGCGTGTGGCTAGCGGAACGGCACTTTGCCGCTCCCCGCAGTCCGCTGGACACCGGTGGCGCAGGCATACCCTCGGTGGTCTCCGCGCCGCTGATCATCTCCTCCGCCATCGTGGCCCGCTACCAGCGCCTCCGCGTGGGCGTGGCGGTGAACGTGCTGCCGTTGGCGCATCCCGTCCGGCTGGCCGAGGAGGTCGCTACGGTCGACCATATCAGCCAGGGGCGTGTGGAGTTCGGCGTGGGCCGCAGCGGATTCGCCCGGGCCTACGAGGGCTACGGCATCTCCTACGCCGAGAGCCGCGAGCGGTTCCAGGAGTCTCTCGAAATCATCCTGGCCGCCTGGACCAACGAGCGTTTCTCCTATGAGGGCAAGTACTACCAGTTCAACGACGTGTGCGTCATCCCCAAGCCGTTCCAGAAACCGTATCCGCCCCTGCGCATCGCCGCCACCACCAAGGAGACGTTCCCCCAGGTGGGCCGACAGGGGCTGCCCGTGTTCGTCGGACTCCGGGGAATGGACCGGCCGACCCTCGCCGCCAGCCTGAACGAGTACCGCGCCGCCTGGAAGGACGCTGGCCATAACGGGGATACCAGCGTCTTCCTGCGCATCCCCGTGTACGTGGGCGAGACCGACGAGCAGGCCCACGCCGACGCTGAGGAATCCACCATGCGCTCCTACCGCCGGCTGGCGCAGAACTTCCTCAACAGCGCCACCGTGGCAGGCGCCACTCCCAGCGAGGAGCGGGTCCAGCGGGGCCAGCAACTCTCCTCGGTCACCTACGAGGACCTGCTTCGGGACCGCCTGGCTTACGGCAGCCCCGATACGGTAACTCGCCAGCTCCGGGAAATTATCGAGGAGCAAGGGCTGTCGGGCGTGGTGGCCGAGGTGAACGTGGGCGGCGGCATCTCCAGGGACAAGGTGCTGGCATCGGTCAAGCGCTTCGCCACCGAGGTCGCCCCCGCACTGCGCTAGAGGACGTTAACCACAGAGGACACAGAGAGCACGGAGTTTTTTCTTGCTTGATTTTTTCCTGTGGTCATTCAACCCTCGGCCGGATTTTAGACAGTCGCCATCTCTGGAGGGTGCATGCACATCGGCCTCGTGATGGAATGCGACTACCGCTTCGGCGAGTCCGAACAGGCCGCCTTCGACGAGGCGTTTGCCATGGCCGAGGCCGCCGAGATGGGAGGGCTGGACGGCGTGTGGCTGGCCGAGCGGCACTTTGCCGCGCCGCGCAACGCGCTGGACACCGGCGGATTCGGCATACCGTCGGTGGTGTCCGCGCCGCTGATCATGTCCACGGCCATTGTGGCCCGGCACCAGCAGCTCCGCGTCGGGGTGGCGGTCAACGTGCTTCCTTTGGCTCATCCGGTACGCATGGCCGAGGAGGTCGCCACCCTGGACCACATCAGCCGGGGGCGCGTGGAGTTCGGAGTCGGCCGCAGCGGCTTTCATAGGGCCTACGAGTGCTACGGCATCTCATACGCGGAGAGCCGCGAACGGTTCCAGGAATGCCTCGACATCATCGTCGCCGCCTGGACCAATGAGCGGTTCTCCTACGAGGGCAAGTACTATAAATTCAACGACGTTTGCGTCGTCCCCAAGCCGTACCAGAAGCCCCATCCACCGCTGCGCATTGCCGCCTCTACGCCAGAGACCTTGCCACGAGTGGCGCGCGCCGGGATGCCCGTGTTCGTAGGTCTCCGCGCAATGGACCGCCCCGCGCTGGCCGACGGCTTGAACGGGTACCGCGCCGCCTGGAGGGACGCCGGCCATGAGGGAGATAGCAGCGTCTTTCTGCGCATCCCGGTATACGTGGGCGAGACCGACCGGCAAGCCGTCGCCGACGCTGAGGACTCCACCATGCAGGCCTTCCGCCGCCTGGCCCAGAGTTTCCTCATCACCGCCACCATGCCCGAGACGGCGGACGTAGAAGGCGCGCAGCGAGCCCAACGGCTCTCCGAGGTGACTTACGAGGAACTGCTGCGCGACCGCCTGGCCTACGGCAGCCCTGACACCGTCACCAGGCTGCTGCGCGAGATCATCGAGGAATTGGGGCTGGACGGTGTGATCGCCGAAGTAAACGTGGGCGGCGGCATTTCCAAGGAGAAAGTACTGGCGTCAGTAAAGCGTTTCACCTCCGAGGTCGCGCCAAACCTGCGATCAGATGTCTGAATCAGGATTACCAAGATGAAAGGATTATCAGGATATTTGGGACTAATCCTGAAAATCCTTGAATCCAGAGAATCCTGATTCAGACAAATTCAGCCCACCCTCGGGAGGATGTAATTGTCGATGGCGTAGGCCAGTCCGTCCTCCTCCACTGCCGGGACGGTCAGCGATGCGGCGCTCCTGATTTCCTCCGGCGCGCCGCCCATGGCGATGGCCAACCTGGCAGCAGCGAACATGGGCAGGTCGTTGTAGCTGTCGCCGACACAGGCCATTTCCGAGGGTTCCACGCCCAGCATCTCGCCCATGCGGGCGATGCCCGTGCCCTTGTTGACTCCCTTCAAGGTGAAGTCCACCGCCCACAGGCCGTTGTAGGGCAATGACGCCAGTATTACGCTGATTTGCGGGTGCTCCTGGTAGCGCCGGGTCAGTTCCTCCGCAGACTCGCGGGAAAGGTCCAGCGCGGATATGCGGACTATCTCCCGGTCGGGAATGTCGCTCACCCTCCGGAATGTTCCCCGGCCGTGGGTGGCGACGAAGTTCGAGTCCATCTCACCGATGATCTCCAGCACCTCCGAGGCCAGCTCCGGGCCCAGGTTGGCGCTCCATATGTGCGTGCGGTTCACGGGGTCGAGGATGGCTGCCCCGCCGTCGGACAGTTGCGGCCCGGTCAGGCCCAACTGCCCGGCGTACTCGAACACATCCTGGGGCTCCCGCCCCGTGGCGATGAACACCGGGATGCGGTCAGCCAGCCGCCCGATGGCGTCCTTGACCGCCAGCGTGACCAGCTCGTCAGGCCCGATGATCGTGCCGTCCAGGTCCAGGGCTGCGGCCCTGATGCGTATGTCAGGTTGAATCGTCATAGTTGGTCCACAACATGAATGTAGGGGCGCACATCCCTCGACAAGCTCGGGAGTGCACCCCTACGCGCTTTCCAATGTTCCCTCTCCCTTAGGGGGAGGGCTAGGGTGGGGGCAGTCTAGTCGAAGACCAGCGCGGTGTTCTGGCGGCCGGGGCGGCGCATTTCGGCCAGGCCCTCTTCGGCGGTGTCGAAGGTGTTGCAGAACAGCTCGATGCCGTTGCCGTCCGGGTCCTGGATGTAGATGCTCTTGGTCATGCTGTGGTCAACGGTGCGCAGCTTGTCGACCTCGTAGTACTCCTGGAGCTTGTGGTAGTAGTCCTTCAGCTCCTCGTAGTCCTCGACCTGGATGGCCATGTGGTTCAGGCCCAGCCCGCCTTCGGCGACTTCCTGCGCGCCTTCCTTGGCCTGGAACAGGGCCAGGTCGTGGTGGATGCGGCCGCAGGTCAGGAACGTGCCGAAGCCCGGCCGCTCCACGGCGATCTCAAATCCCAGCACCTCGGTGTAGAACCTGGTCGAGGCGTCCTGGTCCTTTACGTTGATTACCAGATGCCCGATCCTCTTCGGCTTCGCCATAAATCCCTCCGCAGCGACTCCTCTTGAGTCCCTTTTCTAGTAGTGCCTACTATACGCCAGCCCCCCGGCTTTTGCCAAGAGATTGAGATGGGGGGTCAGGGCTATCGCATATGGATGCTGGCGAATTGGGAGAGAATGTTGATGAGGAAGTTGTCGTCCCAGCCGGCCCGTTTCAGTTTGCCCCGCATGGACCCCTTGCTGGGTTCCAGCCGGGCCAGGTTCAGGGCCAGTTTGCGCAGCAATGCCAGGTTCTCGGCACAGTGCCCTTTCCGGTTGCGGGCCTGGTCCTCGTTGCAGGTTACGTCCAACACCCAGTGCAACCGGTTCTCAATCCCCCAATGCCCCCGCACCAGGCCGTTGCACCGCTCCGGAGACCAATCTTGGCTCAACAGGTAGTAGCGGGTTTCCTGGCTGGTATCGCCGTCCTTCCAGCGGGTTGCTGTTACCTTGCCCACCGCCTGCAAACCAGGCCAGCCGTGCCGTTCTTGCAGCCAGGCTACGTCAGCGCTGACCGCCGCTATGCGGGTTTCAACGCGTCCATGTCCCTTGCTGACCTGGGTGGCCTGGGCTACCGGCGTGCCGGGGTCATCCAGAAACAACTGCACATCGTCCCGCAGCGTACCCTGATTGCCTTTCAGAGCCAGCGCGTAGTCCCCGCCCTGCTCCACCACCTGCTGAGAAACCTGCCGCTGGCAGTGCATGGCGTCGGCGGTAACCACCTTGCCTCCCAGGGCCAGCATTTCCAGCAGCTTGGGCACCGCCGTTATCTCGTTGGATTTGCCGTCAACGGCCACTTGCCCCAACACCAACCGCTGCTCCTCAGCCCAGGCACTGACCAAGTGCAGGGGTGAACGCCCCTCGGCCCGGTCGTAAGAGCGGCGCAGCGTCTTGCCGTCCAATGCCACCACACCCTGAATGCTCTCGGCAAACTGCCCCATGAACCCCAGGAACCACCCCTGGAAGCCCTCCGGGTCCAGCATCCCCAGCACCCGGGAAAAGGTGTCGTGGCTGGGAATGCCGTTTTCCAGTTTCAGGAAAGATTGCAGCAAGTCCCTCTTGGCATGGCCGAAGAGTTCCATGTCAGTGCAGGTCTGGCCCCCGCTGACCACGGTGCATAGCGCAATGACCAGGATGTCGTGGAGCGAATGACGCCGGGCATTGACCGCTCGCGGGTCATCTAGGCCAGCAAATACCTCGGCTAATTCGGTCATGGCATCCCCCCCTCCACCCCAGATTCAACAACATAATGCCCAACACCTCAAATTTTTATATGCGATAGCCCTGGATGGGGGGTACTCTCAACGTGCGTTGGTATTCCAAGTCTGGTCTGTTTGTGTAGGGGCGCACGGCTGTGCGCCCTGGGGTTTCGGACGGGAAAACGTTCTCAACTGATGGCGTAAAGGCGCACGGCCGTGCGCCCCTACGGACGACCGTTCGGCATTACCAACACACGTTGAGAATACCAGATGAGGCCAATGGATCCTAACCACCTTGCAGATTACGCAATTGTTCCCTCAGCTGCCTTACTTCGTCCTCTGCCGCCTGCAGCGCCTCCTCGCTCTCCCGGTGGGTGCGCAGCCACTGCTCGCCCTCCAGGTCGTACAGGCGCAGTTCCAAGCCCGGCCTCGCGCAGATGTCCAGCTCCAGCACGTCACTGCGGCCTCTCAGTATGTCCCCGGAGTCCGTTGTCAGCATAATCGGCCGGTACTCGCCGCCGACCAATCGCTCCCCTACCAGTTGCGGCGAGAAAAAAGAGCCTGTGGGGTCATATCGCCAGTATTCTGAGACTCCCATTTCGGCATAGATGTCCCGCTTCTCGGCTGCGTCCCGCTGCCAGGTGCTGGGCGATGCCACTTCCATCACGAAGTCCGGCGCCCTTCCTTCCCGCCATACTATCCAGGAATCCCGCAGATGTTTGCCAGTGGCTCCGAACACTACGAAAACGTCTGGGGCTACCCGAGTGGCATTGTCGTTCATCCGGTAGTACACCAGCAGATCGCCAGCGACGAAAACGTCAGGACGCTGCATGAAATGATTAGCCAGAGCGGAAACGGTGTCGGTCATCGCCACATACTGCCATTGGTTCTCAGACATCGGTTCGCCATCCGAGGAGGGGTATTCGATGCTCAGGTCGTCTTCCGCTTCCTCGTAGGACGGCTGTGTAATGGCTGGCTGGGTGCGTTTCGTGACCATAAGCTGTGCGCTCCGGCCAGTGTTTGGGGCTGGCCCCATCTGATTTCGAGGGTTGCCGCGCACTCCTTGGGGTGGAACGGGCGAGTACACGCTTGAGAATATCAACTGGAATGCAGAAAATCCACCACCCGTTGCTTGGCGCCGTCGCGGTTGTAAGCGCCGTAGAGCAGCAGGGCGTTGCGCGTCGGGTCGCCGCCGAAAAAGCGTTCGTAGAGCACCTGCCGCCCGCCGAAAGCGCTACAGGCCACGTCCCACGCGAGACGGAACAGCCGCACGCGCTCGCGGGCCTCGGCGGTGTCGGTGGTCAGGTAGCGTTCCACCTCCGGGCCAATGGGCGCGTCGAAATCGCCCTCCGACGGCAGGGCCATAAGGTTGCCGGAGCCCAACAGCTGCACGATCTCGGCCAGGCGCGGGTAGATGGTGGTGGGATAGAGACCCCTGCCAACGGTGATTGGACCCTGCGCCGGACAGATCACGCCGTAGTCGTTAAACCAAGCGTCGGCCTCAGCCGCCCGCAGGCAAGCCTTGAGCGTTTCCAGGTGGACGATTATCTCGGCGATCCGCTCCTGGACGTGGGGCTGACCGCCCGATCCCAGGGTGTCGACCATCATCTGGGCCAGCCCCAGGATGAACTCCGTCTTGACCGCGCACCGGTTGACCACCTGGTAGCCCGCGTGGGTCACCGACTGCGTGGCCGCCGAGTAGTTGTTGCACATGTCCACGTCGCCCAGCAGGAAAACCCGCTCCCACGGCACCAGCACATCATCGAAGAACACGATGCAGTCCATCTCCTCGAACCGGGAGCCGAGGGGATGATCGAAGCCGGAGCGGCCGTAGTCGAAGCTCTCCCGGCAGATGAACTTCACGCCGGGCGTGTTGTTGGGGACGGCGAAGGAGAAGGCCTGCCGCCAGGCGTCGGGCCCGATCATGTGCGTCCGCGTGGGGTAGACCGCGATCTCGTCGGAGATAGGGCCCAGGGTCGCCAGCACGCGGCTGCCCCGCACGACGATGCCCGCGTCGGTTTCCTTGACCACCGTCAGCGCCACCTGGTCATCCAGGTCGTCCACCGTGCCACTGGTGCGGCGGGGTTGCAGGTTCACCAGCGTGTGGGTGAGCGTGATGTCGTTTTCGCGGATGAACTCGTGGTAGTTGCGCACGTTGGCTGCGAACTCCGGGCGGTTCTGCCCGAAGAATTCGGCGGCCCCGGCCCAGCCGGCGATGGACACGTTCATGAAATCGGGCGTGCGGGCCATCATGCCGCAGCCCACCCATGCCCAGTGGGTCATCATCTTGCGCCGCAGCAGCAGGTCCTCCATGGTCCGCGGCACCTGGAACGAGCGCCCCACAGGGTCGCCCGATGTCGGCGACGGGAAGACCATCTCGTCCCTGATGTCTTCCCGGTGCTGCAGGTCATACAGCGCGGCGACCGACCCTACGCCTCCCTTCAGCGCGGGGTGGGTAGTAACGTCCTTGATCCGTTCGCCCCGCATCCAGACCTCGGCGGGTCTCTCCCGCAACCCGTCGATGTATTGCTGACCGGTCTTCGCTGGCATAGCTGGCCTCGCATTGGAGTCTGTGCTTATGATGCACGATTGTAGCAGTCCACTGGCAGCGGCGGGCCGCAGAGCAGCCCGTATCAAAAGCTCCGGCCTTGTGATACATTTCGTCCACTCCGAACCAAGCCAACAGGAGGATGCTATGAAAGGCCGAGTGATTGTCTGCGCGGAATACGGCAAGCCATTCGAAATCCAGGAGTACGACGTGCCGGAGCCGGGCCCAGGCGCGGTGCTGCTGCGCATGACCCAGGCGGGCATCTGCGGCTCCGACCTGCACGTCTGGCGCGGCGACCAGGTCAACGTCCCGCTGCCACCCACTGGCCGCGCCATGGGCCACGAGGGCACCGGCGTGGTCGAAATCCTCGGCGACGGCGTGACCACCGACTCCTCTGGCACGCCGGTCAAGAAGGGCGACCGGGTGGTCTACGCTGCGGTGTTCCCCTGTTATAGCTGCCACCAGTGTCTGCAGGGCAACACCAACTGGTGCATGAACCGCAACTACCCCGCCGCCGGCGTGTGGCCCTACTTTACCGGCACCTACGCCGACTTCCTGTACCTCCCGCCGCGCCATCCGTTCTTCCGGGTGCCCGACGAATTGGAGGACGACCTGCTGGGCCCGGTGAACTGCGCCATGGGCACCGTCACCACCGGCCTGATCCGCGCCGGCGCCGGTGAGGGCGACTACGTCGTCATCCAGGGAGCGGGCGGCCTGGGCGTCCACGCCACTGCCATGGCCAAGGAGATGGGCGCCGATCGGGTCATCGTCCTCGACCGCCTCGAAAACCGGCTGGAACTGGCCGAGGCTTTCGGCGCAGACCACACCATCAACATCGAGGAGTTCAACACCCCGGAGACCCGCGTCCGCCGCGTCAAGGAGCTGACCGACGGCCGTGGCGCAGACGTGGTGATGGAGCTGGTGGGCCGCGCCGAGCTGCTGGCCGAGGGCATCGACATGCTCAGCAACGGCGGCACGTTCGTCGAGATCGGCGATATCGTGCGGGGCCGCGAGGTGTCCATCGACCCGTCCAAGCTGCTGCAGGGCAAGAACATCATGGGGTCGCTGATGTACAAGCCCGACCTGCTGCCGCGCCTGCTCAACTTCCTGGTGCGGAACAAGGAGACCCTGCCCTTCGAGCGCATCGTATCCCACAAGTTCCCGCTGGCTGATGTCAACGAGGCCTTCCCCCAGTGCGAATGGGACCAGCGCCAGCCGGAGATCACCCGCGCCATGCTGGTGCCGTAGGGGACGGCAAACCCTTGTCCACGCGGACGGCGCGGCCAGGGGACATCTCAACGCAAGGAATATCCTCGATAAAGCAGACGGCAACGGCCCCGGACGAACCACCGGGGCCATTGCCGTCTGCACAATGCGGCTGCTCAAGCAGGTAGCGCCAGGAAATCCGCGGGGCGTAGAATCTCGATACCGCGAAATGGATTCAGAACCAGCAAATCTGTGTCGCCTGTGACAATGTACGCGGCGCCGCCGCTGACCGCCAGCTCCAAAATCCGGTCGTCTTTGGGGTCGCGGCATACCTGGACGGATTCGGTGATTTCCACAAACTCTGAATCACGAGTAAGCCCATCAAATAACTCTTCCCTGTCTTCCAGGGAAACATATCTGTCGAACCTGCTCCTAACTAATACACGTCCTAACTCTTCTGACAGCGCTCCGGAAATCAGGATGACTCCTTGGCTCAAGGCTCTGTTAAACGCCGCCCTTGGCGTAGAATTGTCAAAGAGCAACGCGCTAACAATGACGTTCACATCGAAGACGATACGAGTCACTCTTCATCCAAGATAGACTGCAGAATTTCCGGTGTCAGCCCGCGTTGCTGTGCCTTGAGGCTGATTTCGTCCATTATCTCCAGAAGGGGCCTCTTGGTCTCCATGGCGTTTCGCAGGCGCAGGTTAAGCATCAAGTCCAGCTTGCGGCGCTCGGATTCCGACGCCGAGCGATAAGTTTCGGCCAAATCTGCGTCAACCGATATAGTTATCTGTTCCCTCATTTCGTGCCTCTGTTGTTTATGAATGCAAGTCCTGTCTTTCAACTATGCGCAAGCAAGGGCATATCTATCCTACCCTAGTTCTGCCCCGCCTGTATTGTCTATGGTAAGATACCGTCAAATATAGCCTGACGTGAGGTAGCTTAGCAGCATGAAATTTGGCCTGATGTATGAGATCCAGATTCCCGAGCCCCATCATCCCGGTATCGAGGCAGAACGCTACAAGCAGGTGCTGGCCCAGGTGGACCTGGCCGACGAGGTCGGCTTCGAGTACTTCTGGACGGTTGAGCACCATTTCCTGCGGGAGTTCTCCCACTGCTCCGCTCCCGAGGTGCTGTACGGCGCCATCTCCCAGCGCACCAAGCGCATCCGCATCGGACACGCCGTGGCGCTGCTGCCCTCCCAGTACAATCACCCCGTCCGCGTCGCCGAGCGGGCCGCCGTGCTGGACATCCTGAGCGACGGGAGAATGGAGCTGGGCACCGGACGGTCCACCACCCTGATCGAGATGGACGGTTTCGAGGTCGATCCCGCCCAGACGCAGGCCCAGTGGAACGAGGCCATCCAGATGATACCCAAGATGTGGACGGAGGACCCCTTCCAGCATCAGGGCGAGTTCTTCAACATCCCGGAGCGGTCGGTCATCCCCAAGCCCGTCCAGCAGCCGCACCCGCCCATGTGGGTGGCCTGCAGCCAGCCCGACAGCTTCCGCCGAGCCGGAGAAATGGGCCTCGGCGTCCTCTGCTTCAATCTCGGCGGCTATGCCCAGATGGAGGAGCGCGTCGCCGCCTACCGTGAGGCGGTCCAGAACGCCAACCCCGTCGGCTCGTTCGTCAACGACCAGGTGGCTGCCCTGTGCATCGTCCACTGCGGCGAGGACGGCGAGGAGGCTCGTCGCGTCGGCGGGCCGGAGGGCGCCTGGTTCGTGCAGATGGCCGAGAACCTCTACGCGCCCTGGGCCGGACGCGAGGTGCCCGACAGCTACAAGTTCGCCGTCGATGCCATCCAGACCGAGCGGGTCGACAAGACCGCCCAGGACCACCTGGACTCCGGCGCATTCGCCATGGGCACCCCCGACGAGATCATCGAGGTGATGAAAAAGTACCAGGAGGCCGGAGTGGACCAGGTGCTGTGCTTCGTGCAACCCGGCAACCTGCCCCACACCAAGATCATGGACTCCATCAAGCTGATGGGCAAGCACGTGATCCCGTATTTCAAGTAGGGCGAAATACCTGGCATCGTCGGTGACACGCGTAGGGGCGCACGGCTGTGCGCCCCTACATTTTTGATACGCCTGCTGGATTGCGTGGCTTAGTTAGTCCGAAGACGGCAGCTTGCGCGGCTCCTGCAGCTCCATCTTGACCTCGCAGCATTCGATCTCGCCGCCGCCGCTCTTGGTGCAGAGGACGCTGCTGCCGCAGGTCTCGCAGGTATATCGCTTTCCCAGCTGATTAGCCATATCAAACGCCCCTATTTCAGCTGCATCGGCTGCCCGCAGCAGCCGAGATTTCCGGTACCGCCCTTGGTCACTATGAATTCGGCGTTGCACTGTGTGCAGACGTAACGCTTGCCAGTCTGGTTAGCCAATTTCAGCGCTCCCCGATTTCGAATTTGATACTGGCAATTTTAGCCCGCCGGAAAACCCCTTTCAACTTTGCCCCGGACACTATTCCGGCATGAATCGCACGAGGAAGCTCGCCTCGCCGAGAGGTATGCCGTCGAACAAAATGGCGGCGGAGTGTTCGCCGGCGCCCTGCACTGGTATGCGGAATGTCTTGATCCAGCGCTGGAACAGGATGCCCTCGTCCCACTGCACCCGCTGGGCTGGCGGCGTTTCCAGGGGCACCCCGGGAGTCTTGAGAGCCACAAAGAGGTGGTGATCACCGGGAAGGGCCCCGCCGATGCAGAACGCCAGGTTAACGTCAACCTCTGCAAGCACCTGCCCCGCCTCGCCCTGCGGGGGCGGCTCCGGCAGGTCCACCAGGTCCACGATGCCGTTCAGGTTCAGTTCACCGTCGTCCCCCTCGTCAGTGCTTCGGCAGAAAAGGGCGTATTTGAGATAGGGATCATCTATGGGAGTCGTCAACCGGTTCCTCCCTTGAATTGCAAATAATCAGCGCTTGATTCTATCACGGGTTCAGGCCGTAACGCAGGCTGCGCCCTTGGATTATAATGCGCCAAACGGCATCGAATGTCAGGAGGAAAATCATGGCCATCAGCAGAGAGCGGTTCGAGTCTGGCATGAGCACCGAGGAATACATCGACCAGATCAAGGTGAACAAGGAACCATTCGTCGAGATTTACAGCGGCGTGAAACTCCCTGCGGAGGCCACCGGCTGGGCCGATGGCTTGAGCAACGCCATCAACCTGGCCGTGTTCACCGCAGACTGGTGCGGCGATGCGGTCAGCACCACGCCGGTCATCCTGAGGCTGGCCGACAGCAGCGAGAAGGTCAACCTGCAGGTGTTCAACCGCGACGATGATGTGCCTCTGGCCGACACCTTCCTGCCCGAGCATCGCGCCGGCACCGTGCCGATATTCGTGATCCTCGACGACGATATGAACGAGGTAGCCCGGTTCATTGAGACCGCCAACGGTCTGGTCCCGCAAATCGACGCCATGGACGAAGCCATAAACCGGGACACCGAGGGATTGGACGAGGCGGCCCAGCGCCAGGCCCGCCGCGGGCGCCGCATGGCCCACCGCGTGTCCCACACCCAGGACTGGGCCGAAGTCATCCTCAAGGAGTTCCGGGAGGTGGTTGATGCCGGGTTGCAGGCATCGCCAGCCGAACGGCCTGCCGTCGGAGGCACCAAGTGGCCACCCGAGGACTAGGCGACGCCGGGGGCTTTTAACGCAGAGTTCGCGGAGAACCACAGAGGGTTTAATTCAAGCGATAGTCTCTTCTACCTCTGCGTTAAAACCTCCGCGCGCTCTGCGTTGATATTCTCACCCGCTGATATCCACCACCTCCGCTCCCGCCGCCTCGGCGAACATGTCGGCGGTGGCGGGGTGGCAGGTGAATACCAACACCTGGTTAGTCTCTGCCAGGTGGCCAAAAGCCTCGGCGGCCAGGCGGGCCCGTCCGGGGTCGAAGTTGACCAGCGCCTCATCCACCACCACCGGCAGCCGCTCGGCGTGCTCGCCAAACTCGCGGATCAACCCAAACCGCAGGGCGAGGTATAGCTGCTCCCGCGTGCCCCGGCTCAGTTCGGCAGGCTGCCTGCTTGCTCCGGACGCGTCAATCACCGTTATGGTCTGCTCTCCTATGGGAGCGTACAGCCGCTGGTATCGCTGGCCGGTCACGCCGGAGAAGAACTCCTGTGCGTGACGGATGACGCCGGGCTGGCGTTCCTGCTCGAACTTTTGCCGGGTCTTTTCCAGCAGGGTCTCGGCGATGGTGAGGCGAGACCACTCGCGCGCCTGCTCCCGCAATTGCTCCTCGAGGGTGTTGCGGTGGACGCGCAGCGCCGACGACTCCTGTTCGCTGGTGAGGTGCGCCAGTTCGGTGGCAATGCCTCCGCGCTCCTCCCGCAGAGCGTCGCGGTTTCCGGCGACCTCGGCGTGACGCTCTGACAGCCGGGAGGATTCCTCCTCCATCTGGGCTGGATCGGAGGTTGCCAACGACCGGCAGAAACCGTCGAACCTCTCGCCGGGGCCGCTGAGTCTTTCGAGACTGCGGCGATGCTCATCGAGCTGCCGCTCCAACTCCAACCGCTCTGCCTGCTGGCGTGCCCGGCGGCGAAAATCCTCAGCGTCCTCCGTACCGCCTGCGGCCAGCAACTCGGCCAGTTCAACTTCCGCACCCTGCAGACGCCTCTCTCTGGCTTCCAGGAGTTGCCGGACTTCCTCGACCTGCTCCCTGGACCGTTCCCGGTCGGCAAAGGCGGTTTGAGTTTCGTCCAGACGCCTGATGAGTTCGTCCGCCACCACCGGGAGTTGCCGGTGGCCGTCTGAGTCCAGGCGCAGGCCGTGGCGCTGCGACAGCGGTTCCACCAACTGGCGAAATTCCTCGATGTCGTCTCGAATTGCCTGCACCCGCCCCCGCATCTGGCTGGTGGCCGACAGTGCGCCCCGGGCCGTTTCGACGCGGGCCAGGAAGGCAGTCATGGACTCCGGTGTCAGCGTTTCGTCCAGCCCGCGCTCCCGGAGCCACTGCCGCCATTCCTGATGCGTTCTCTGCGCGTTTTCCTGTGCGCCTTCGTGTTCCTTGACCCCGACTTCCAGCCTGCGCTCCTGCGACTTCTCCCGGCGATTCGCGTCTTCGAGCCTGGACTCGGCTGTCCTGCGGGCTTCCAATGCGTTGCGCGCCAGGTTGAGGCGCTCTTCCACCGAGTCCAGAGCGGCAGCGTCAGGCTGTTCGCGAAGGCCAAGGGTTGCTGCCGAACCTATTAGGGATTGGCGGGCGGCTTCCGTTGCCCGTTCTGCTTCGGCTGCCTGTTCTGCCAGGGTGGAAGCCACCGGAGACTGTGCCGTGGACGACGCGCGCCTTCCCCGAATCAAGAAAATGAACACTGTCGCCAGCAAAGCTATTAAGATCAGCCAACCAACGGTCGATAGCAACCACGATATTGCGCCCAGCGCTCCGCCAGACAGTATGCCAGCCATGAAAAGAGCGGACCCCACCAGCGCAATCAAACCCAAGATCGTAAAATTGGGACGTGATGCCCCGTTTCTTGGCGCTTCCTGGCCAATGGTCAGCGCATTCACTTGGCCCCGCAGGTTGTCGTGGTTCTGCCGTTCCCTTTCGTATCCTTCCAACCTGCTGCGGGCCGTGCGAAGTGCCTCCTGCCGCTGAGACAATCCGGCGGCGTCGAGAGGTGGCTGGGGTGGCAGCTTTTCCCGCGCCTCCCTGGTCTGTTCCTGGTGTTCCAGCAGGGAACGGCGTTCCTGGGCCAGTTGGAACTCTGTCTGGCGGGCCCGGCTGTCAGCCTCCGATGTCCGCTCTTTCCATGAATCCACCTGGTTTCTTACCACCACCGACGTGTCGAAGGCCCGCAGTTCTGCTTCGTCCCAGTTGTGTCCCAGGTCTGCCAACTGCCCAGCTAGGTCAGCTTCCATTCCCCGCAACTCGCCCTCGCGTTCCGGCAGGTCGCGTACGGCGGCGTCGAACCTGTTACGGTCGCGGCGCACGGCCTCGATGCCTTCCCGGTCATACAGCAAGTCCTCGCCGGGGATGCCGGCGGATGCCGCCTCTTCAACCTGCCGCAGCTGCCCGGCAGTCTCGTCCCGGTCCTCGCGGGCTTGGCGCACCCTGTCCACAAGAGCGTCGAGTCGCACTATCGGGTTTTCGGGAAAGTCCACGTACTTGGGCATAGCCTGCAACTGGGACTCGCAGGCCGACAGGGCCAGCCAGTCCTCCCAGCCATCCCGCAGACGGTCAATGTCGCCTCGCCGCGCGTTCAGCCGTGAGAGTTCCGTGTCGGCCTCCTCCAACTCTGCGTCTATCTCCGACTTGCGCTCGGTCAGCGCGCCGTACTTTCCCGCGTTTCCCTCAATGACTCTCAACTGGCTGTCGATGTCTCTCAGGGCATTGACCAGCCGGGGCACCTCCTGGTTGTTGCCTCGAGTACGGTAGATTTCCCCTTTGTGTTCGCCCAGCGACTTCAGAAGCCCGGGCACGCCCGGCGCTCCCTGCCCGGCGCTGTAAATGGTGCCGCTGGCGTCGTTGAGCGAGGCTGCCACTTGCAGTTCGTCGAGACTGAAAGCGAACACGTTCCGGAACAGGTCCGGAGTGGCGTTGCCTGTGAGCCGCTGCATCAGGGCGCCTGGGTTGGACACCGGGCCGTCGGGAGTGAGTACGGCCAACCCGCCCCGCGCCCCGGCATGCCGCTCGACGGAGTAGACCACGCCCGCGTCGTCGCGCAGCGTAATACGGCCCCCGTGCCGTCCCCCGGCCAGCGGCGGATAGTGGCTGTTGAACCGGGCGGGAAAGCCGAACAGGACAGCACGAATAAAGGCCAGCGTGGTACTCTTGCCTGCCTCGTTGGGGCCGTAGAACACCGTGACAGTGCTTGAAACCGGGCCGATGGCGTGCTGGTTGAAGTGGCCGAAGCCGTCCAGGTACAGCTCCTCGATTCTCACTCTTCGTCCTCTTCTCCAACCAGCGAGGACAGGCATTCCTCCTCGGCG
Organism: Dehalococcoidia bacterium; assembly: GCA_965203005.1. Taxonomy (GTDB): domain Bacteria; phylum Chloroflexota; class Dehalococcoidia; order Lucifugimonadales; family UBA3495; genus VXOI01. The sequence goes on along the minus strand of CBDBBS010000002.1, from coordinate 3,746,554 downwards.
GCCGCCAGCAGTTCCAGCAACTCCTCGTTCGACGGAAGATGCGTTCGCAGATAGGGGGCGGCGTTGGAGCTGACGTAGAGCGTGCGGAGCGATTCCCGAAGTTCCGCCAGCGCGCCGGAATCCTCCCGCAGCGAGGTACCCAGCCGCGCCAGGTCGCCGGTGAAGTCCTCGCGCCTGGCTGCCTGTCCACGATCCACGGGAGAGCCGGTGTTCACCTGGATTCGTTCGCACCACAGCCAGTGCGACTGATGGGCGTGCTGGTCGTTGATCTGTTCCTGGAGCTGATCCGCAATACCGGAACTGCGAATCCAGCGGTTCAGCGGCCCCCGGCCAGTCAGCGAGAGCCGTATCACCACCGGGCGCCCTCCGCTGGCATTGGCGCAGGAGGCGAAGGAGTAGTCTATGGTGTCCAGCAGTTCTTGCTCGGTTTCCAGGCCGGTAATGTCAACGTCCATAGATTCCCAACGCACGACGTCGACTGGCCGGAAGCTGAGATTGAGTTGACCCTGGTCGTTCACTTCGGCCAGGTAGACGCCGCGTTCGCCGGTCTCGCGGGGGTTGCGCCCCTGGGGGTTGCCCGGATAGACCACGGCGGGCCGTTCATCACGCAGCACCTGCCGGGTGTGAACGTGTCCCAGCGCCCAGTAGTCAAGGCCGGTCCCGGCCAGGTCGGCGACGGAGCAAGGGGCGTACGGGTCATGGTCGGGGTGGCCACCCACGTTGGCGTGAAGCAGGCCGATGTTGAAGCCACTAGGCAGTGTCGCAACGGACGAATCGAACAGTGGCACCAGGCTTTCCCGAACCTCGCGGGTGGGGTAGCTGACTCCGTACACGGTGGCCCGCTGGGGTTCATCCGGAAACACCGGCTCCCTGCTGACCTCCCGGCCGAAACGGACGCAGCCGGGCGGCAGGTCCAGTCGCGCCTCCCAGCCATCCAGCGGGTCGTGGTTGCCGTGGCATACGAAGGCGCGGATGCCGGCCGCATCCAGACGGTTCAGGCCGTCGATGAACCGGAGTTGGGCCCGCAGGCTGCGGTCCGCGCCGTCGTAGATATCGCCGGCCACCAGCAGCGCGTCCACCCGTTCCCGGAGGCACAGGCTGACGATGTTCTCGTAGGCGTCGAAGGTGGCCCGGCGCAGCGTGTCCGCAACGTGCGGCGGCGCCTCCGCCCTGATGCCACGAAAGGGGCTGTCCAGGTGCAGGTCAGCAGCGTGAACGAATCTCAGGCGAGTCATGTAGGCCCCGGGTTTTTCAACTCTCTGTCTGAATCAGGATTTTCAGGATTAAGGGATTCATAGGATGAGAGAATCACGGAAATCCTCGAATCCGGTTAATCCTGATTCAGACAATCCCCCTGCGGGAAAGCTCCCTACGGGTCGTCGTCGCGCCACTCGAAGCTGAGGTTGGTGTAGCGGACAAAGACGCCGCCGCCCGGAGCGCCCAGCGGGCCGTTGGCGGCCAGCACGGCGATGGTGTACTGGTCGCCGGGGTTTGGGTTGTTGGCCACCTCCACGCGTTGCGGGCGGTTGAACCCCTCCACGGTCCCGCGTTCCCGGTTGCACTCGCCGTTGATCCAGACCTCGCCGTAATCGTCGACGCACGTCTCGAAGAGCAGGCGGGTGCGGCGCGGGTCCCGTCCTCCCACCGTTTCGGGTATGGTGATGTTGATGCGGTACCAGACGAAGGACAAGCCGGTGACGTAGTCGCCGCCAAACCTGGCCCAGGCGCTGGTGTCGGAGCAGACCTCCCAGCCTGAATCGTCATAGTCCGGCAGTCGGCAGGGGCTTCCCACGGCCCGCTCTTCGAGGCCGTAGTTGTCGGCCCCGGGGACGTAACCCTCTGCGTATCGCCACTGGCCCTTGACCGCCGCCTGTCCTTCGGCGCTGTTTATGTCTATCGGAAATCGCGGCATGGTTGCCTCCTTGGCTCTAGTGTAATCCGATTCCATTGTGTATGCGGCCCAAATCAGGATTATGGAGTTACGCAGTTAGAGATTTTCACCCTCACCCTAACCCTCTCCCTCAAGGTAGAGGGAATAGTTGAACTGCGTAAGTCCTATCAGGATTCAAAGACCTTACCAGCAGGAAAATCCTGTCAATCAGAGAATCACATAAATCCCGGTTCAGACTAAACCCCGGTGATCTTGATACCCGAGTGTGTCCGGTAGATGCGATTGATATTGACCAGCAGCGGCGTAATCTGCTCGACGTACCTGGCGTTGGCCAGCGCGCCTCCGTCGACACCCCGCAGGCTCTTGATCTTGTCAGCCAGTCCCATCACCAGTTTCTTGGCGTCTGCGTGGTCGGAGCACACCACCACGTCGCCCTCCATGTCCACCTGCGGGTCCTGCAGTTCCTCGGCGCTGACGTTCTGGAAGGCGGCGACAATCTGGGCGTTGGGTAGGATCTCCTGAGCCTCCTGGGCGGCGGAACCCGCCTCCACTTCTACGGCGCTCGCTCCCTTGCCCCGCTCGAAAACCATGGGGGCGATGACGCTCACCACGATCTTGCCGTCCAGGGAGCCAGCCAGCTCCTCCAGCACGGGACGCTGACCCTCGTAGGGAAAGGCCAGGAACACCACGTCGCCAGCGGCGGCGGCTCCGGCGTTGTCGGTGCCGGCAATGCTGGCTGCCGGAGCGCCCCCGGCCAACTCGGCAGCGGCCGCTGCTCCCCTTTCCGTGCTGCGGGAGCCGATGATCACCTCCTCTCCCGCCAGCGCCAGCCGTAACGCCAGTCCCTTGCCCTCCGGGCCGGTTCCTCCCAAGATCGCAAGCATCGCCCCTCCTGAATTCCTGAACAATGAGATGACGGCCCTACTATACAACACGCCCTGCACTCGTCGGCAACGGCCAAATGTCATTGGCCTGGGGAAGCCGCAACCTGTCGCGACTGGAAAGCCTCACTTCACCCTTGAGTGATACTCATAATCAAGGTATATTTTTGGAACACAGAATAAGAATTTATTGAGCGTAGTCCATGAAAACTATAAAAGTAGCGGTCGATGAGGACACCCACCGCAGACTCCGTATCATGGCGGCCGAGCAAGGAACCTCCGTATCGGCAATGATCAGGAACCACATGATCAGAGTGTTAGACCCGGCTACCCAAGCCACCCCTGTCGAAACCAAAAGCGAAAAGCACCGAAGAGAGTTGATGGAGATAACAGAGGAATTTCAGCGGAGGGGGATTGGGATTTCCATGTCTGAGAACCAGACCAGAGAAGAAATGTACCAGCGAAATGCACCTCGCTGACTCCAACATCCTCTTGTACGCGGTCAGCGCGGACCCAGACGAGGCGGAAAAGCGAGTTCGGGCCATTGAGGTTCTCGCCGACAGGGACAACCTAGCCCTCTCAGTCCAAGTGCTAGCCGAATTCTACCATCAGGCCACTCGTCCTTCCCGCCCCAACAGGCTGAGCCACGAGGAAGCCACCAGGTTCATAGAACGACTGACGGAAGTGCCCATACAACCAGTCACTATCGAGGTCTTCCGGAGGGCCACGGAGCTCTGCGACCGCTTCCGCATTTCCTACTGGGACGCAGCTATTTTGGCCGCCGCGATAATGCTCGGTTGCGATGCAGTGTATTCCGAGGACTTGAGCCATCAGCAGGACTATGATGGCCTCACGGTCATAAATCCGTTCCTGGATGAGACTGGACCTGAGTAACTGCTGCCGTTCCTCCGTCCTCCGATGACACCCGGTCTGCCCCGCCTTGTGTTGCCGTATCTCCTCGGTGATAATAGTTCCGCTTTATTGAGACTCACGGTCTCATTCCAACCAACCCCGGAGGTATCCTGCCCATGGTTGACCTCAGACGGGCGGCCGCCATTGTCGGCGTCCACGAGCACGTGACCCGCTACGCTCCCGACAAGAGCGAGCTCCAGATTCAGGGCGAGAGCATCATCAAGGCCCTGGAGGATGCCGGCCTGTCCAAGAACGACGTGGACGGCCTGTTCACCGCCTCGATGTCGGTGCGAAACAGCGGCTTGAACCTCGCCGACTACCTGAACATGTACCCGAAGCACGTCGACAACACCACCGTGGGCGGCGGCTCATTCGAGTTCCACCTGGCACACGCCGTCAACGCCATCCACGCCGGGCGCATCAACGTCGCCGTCATCACCTACGCCACGCTGGCCCGTTCCGGCGGCGTATCCGTGGGCACGGGCGGTGTGGGACGCTTCGGACACCCGCGCCTCGATCCGTCGCCCGACAGCTTCGAGGAGCTGTACGGCCTGACCACCGTGGGCCTGTACGCCATGATCGCCCAGCGCCACATGCACTTGTACGGCACCACCCTGGAGCAACTGGCCGAGATCGCCGTGGCCGTCCGTCACCACGCCTCCATGAACCCGGAAGCCCTGTTCCGAGACGAGATAACCGTCGCCGACGTGATGCGCTCCCGCGTAATCTCGTCGCCGCTGCGCCTGAACGACTGCTGTGTCATTACCGACGGAGGCGGCGCGGTGGTCGTGGCTTCGCCTGAGGTGGCCCGCAACTGCAAGCATACGCCCGTCTGGGTGCTGGGTACCGGCGAGGCAGTGGCCCACCAGGGCGCCGGCAAGCGCGACCTGATCTACATCGCGGCCAAGCAGAGCCACGAGCCTGCCTTCGCCGGGGCGGGCGTCACCCACGAAGACATCGACATGGCCATGATCTACGACTCCTTCACCATCACCGTGCTGGAGACGCTGGAGGACCTGGGGTTCTGCGAGAAGGGCGAGGGAGGCCAGTTCGTCAGCGGCGGAACGCTAAAGATCGGCGGCAAGTTGCCCATCAACACCGACGGCGGCGGACTGTCGTCCAACCATCCGGGGATGCGAGGCATTTTCCTGCTGATGGAGGCCACCCGGCAGCTCCGGCACCAGTTCGAGGGTACGCCGCGCCAGGTGCCCGACTGCAAGATCGCCCTGTGCCACGGCACGGGCGGCGCTCTCGGCTCCCGCCACAGCGGCGGCACCGTAATCCTGGGGAGGGACTAACCGGAGAGAAAAGAGGGGAGAGGAGTGAGAAACGAGAGAAGAGCCCCTGCGCCCTCCGCGTGAAACCGCCTGGATAAGAGGAGAACTACCATGCCCGAATGGAACAAGCCGCTGCCCACCGTGGTTGGAGAGACTCGCGCCTACTGGGACGCCTGCCGCCGTGGCCAGCTACTGATCCAGCACTGCGACAAGTGCGACGAGTACCAGTTCTACCCCAGGGGCATCTGCTCACACTGCTGGACGGAGGCGCCTAACTGGGTACAGGCCAGCGGCAAGGGCACCGTATGGACCTACACTGTCACCTACCAGAACCGCACCACTGGCTTCGACCAGGGCCCCTACGTACTGGCCCTCGTGGAGCTGGAGGAGGGCGTGCGCATGTTCACCAACATCGTCGGCTGCGATCCCGGCGACGTGAGCATCGGCATGCCCGTGGAGGTGACCTTCGAGCGGGCCACCGACCAGATCAGCGTTCCCTACTTCCGGCCTTCAACCTAGCAACCCAACAGCTTTGCATTGATGGGTGAACCGGGCAACCACAAGGGTTGCCCCTACCATTTGGACCTGCGGTCATCGCAGGGGCATTCGCAAGAGGCGGGCCTATAAGACAGTCCCCGTTAGGTAGTAGTAGGGGCAACCCTCGTGGTTGCCCTGGCGTTCTGGCTTTGACACCTGGTGGCGAGGCTGGTTAAATTCAATCTCACTCAAACGCTAAATTGAGACAGGTGAGCTATGAAAGCAGCAGTGATGCGAGAGGTCAACCAGCCCCTGGAAATCGAGGAAATAGATGTCGCCTCTCCCGGCCCCCGCGAGGTGCTGGTCCGCACCGGGGCCAGCGGCGTCTGCCACAGCGACCTGCACTTCATCGAAGGGCTGTACTCCACGCCCACGCCGATCATCCTGGGCCACGAGGCCGCCGGAACCATCGAGGCGGTGGGCGACCTGGTTGATTACGTCAAGCCCGGCGACCGGGTGATCACCTGCCTGTCCGTATTCTGCGGCACCTGCGAACGCTGCACCGAGGGGCGCACGGTGCTGTGCTCCCGCACCGGCCTGACCCGCAGCAGGAACGATACGCCCCGCCTCAGCCAGAACGGCGAGGAGGTGATGCAGTTCGCCAACCTGTCCTCATACGCCGAGCAGATGCTGGTCCACGAGAACGCGGTGGTGAAGATCGACCGCGACGTGCCCTTCGAGCAGTTGGCCCTCATCGGCTGCGGCGCCACCACCGGACTCGGCGCTGCGCTGAACACCGCGGCCGTCCGGCCCGGCAGCACCGTGGCAGTGATCGGCTGCGGCGGTGTGGGCCTGAACGCCATACAGGGCGCAGCGCTGGCCGGCGCCCTGCGCATCATAGCCATCGACGCCGTGGAGACCAAGCTGACCCTGGCCCAGGAGTTCGGCGCCACGGATGTTGTCGACGCCTCCGGGGGCGACGTGGTGCAGAAGATCCGCGACCTGACCAACGGGGGCGTGGACTACTCTTTCGAGGCCATCGGCAAGAAGGAGACGGCAGAGCAGTCCTTCCACATGCTCCGGGCCGGCGGCACCGCCACCATCATCGGCATGATCCCCCAGGGGACGAAGATCGAGCTGGACGGCCCATCGTTCCTGCGGGAGAAGCGCATACAGGGGAGCAGCATGGGATCCAACCATTTCCGCACCCACATGCCGCAGTACGTGGAATTCTACCTGCAGGGCCGCCTCAAGCTCGATGAACTTGTCTCCCGCCGCATTAACCTGGAGGAAATCAACGACGCCTTCGAGTACATGAAGGAGGGCAGCGTAGCCCGCAGCGTGATCACATTCTAGGGCTTGAACCGAGGGAAGCGGCTCAATAAGCTGGTAGAGAAATCCGCGGAGTGGCCGGAGGAACGCCCATCACGTATAGCCGTGGTGGGCGCCGGACATAGCCGCGGATTTCCAATTGAGATGTCCAATTAGAAGAGGCAACAGGGCGTAGAGTAGAATGGTGGCAGCCTGATTCATAGGAAAAGGGAAATGAAGCTGCGAGGCATTGTAAGAGGGCAGACCATCGCGTTCGATGAGCCACTGGAACTACCTGAAGGGCTGAGTGTGGAGGTAGAGATAATCCCCAACAGCAAGGAGGACGAAGAAAGGCACGCCAAGAGGGAATTACTGGCGAAGCATGGAATAAAGCCCACTCCGTCCAGAGGCAGGGCTTCTGAGGTTTTCCCTTCTATACCTGAAGGAGGAAATCTGGTTACCAATGAAATGGTGAACGAAATACGAGAACAGCTGGGAATCTGATCGTTGCTTTCGCTCTTGGACGTAAACGTTCTGGTGGCCCTTCTGGACCGGAATCACAGAAGGCATAGATCTGCATCGGCCTGGTTTAATATCAATTCGTTAGACGGATGGCTCACCTGTCCAATAACTCAGAACGGGTGCATACGAGTGCAGACTCAGCCGAAATACCCGAACCAGTTGGGAATTAACGAAGCCTTTGCGAAGTTACGCACTTCGATATGAGACAGTTACCACACTTTCATTTACGATGACATTAGCATCCTTGATGAAGTGGTATTGGACGCTTCTCGGCTGTCAGGGCATCGACAGTTAACGGACGTCTATCTTCTTGCGTTAGCTGTTACCCACGGCGCCCGCCTGGTGACTCTGGACAGACACATTCCGCTTGATGCCGTGATAGGCGCTGCCAACGATCACCTAGTCGTTCTCTGAACCCCTCAGTACTTCCACTCCGGGTCGCGCTTTTGCAGGAACGCGGTGATGCCCTCGTAGGCGTCCTCTTTCAGCAGGTTGTCGACCATCACCTTCTGCGCCACGTCGTAGGCGGCGGAGCGGTCCAGTTCGATCTGCCGGTAGAACGCGGGCTTGCCGATGGCCAGGGTCTGGGCGCTGGCCGAGGCTATCTGGCGGGCCAGGGCGTCGACGTTGGCCTCCAGCTCATCGTCGGGTACCACCCGGTTGATCAGGCCGATCTCCAGCGCCTCCGACGCCGGGACCGGCGTGCCGGTTAGCAGCATCTCCATGGCCTTCTTCGTGGTGGCAACGGACCGGGCCAGAGCCACACCCGGAGTGGTGCAGAACAGGCCGATCTGCACGCCGGGAGTGGCGAATGCAGCGGACTCGGCAGCCACGGCCAGGTCGCAGGTGGCGACAAGCTGGCAGCCGGCGGCGGTGGCAAGGCCCTGCACCTGCGCGATGACCGGCTTGGGCAGCAGGCGAATGGCCTCCATGACCTCCGTGCACAGGGCGAACACAGCGGTGTAGGCCTCGGCATCCCGGTCGATCATCTCGTTCAGGTCGTGGCCGGAACTGAACACCGGACCCTCGGAGCGCAGCACCACCACGCGGACCGAGTCGTCGTGTTCGAATTCCCGCAGCAGCTCCTTGAGTTCGCCCAGCAACTCCGTTGACAGCGCGTTGCGGCGCCCCGGGTTGTTCAGGGTCAGGAAGGCAACACCGTCCTTCAATTCATAGCGTACCTGCTGTCCGATCATTCCTGCCTCCTTGGCATTCCTGGGGCAGTGTTGCCCATCGATGATGGTTCGAGTTTAGCAAACCTGCGGTGTCCACGCTATTGCGTGCGGGATACCGCCAGTGTCGCCAGCATCTTGGCAACCAGCCGGTCGCCGGCCAGGGCGTCGGCGCGGCATACGGTAATGCTCCGGCCCGGGCGTACCACCTCGGCGCGAAAAACCAGTTCCCCGCGCGGCGACTGCGACAGAAAGTTCACCTTGTACTCGGCGGTGCTTACCGTATCTCCGGCGGCGGAGAGACTCAAGGCCGCCAGTTGGCAGGCGTCGTCCAGAAAGGCCGCGACGATGCTGCGGTGCAACATACCCGGCCCGCCGGTAGCGGCGTCGAGGACAGACAGCTCGATCTCCACCACTCCGGGCGATACCGACATGAGCTCACCGGCCCAGTGTGCGGCAATCCCGTCCCAGAAGGCATCGGCAACGCGGTCGGCGAATTCAGGGTCGCGGGGCTGAAATTGGAGCATGGGTGTATTGCTCTCTACGGCCATTGATGCTGAGGGTTCACCCTCACCCTAGCCCTCTCCCTCAAGGGAGAGGGAACTATCAGGCGGCCTGCCTAGAACTCGACGGCTTCTTTGAACCGGCGCATCATCTCGATGTGGTCGCCTGCTGTCTTCAGCCCGGCCCTGCGGTTCTCGATGGAAAGGTGGGAGGCCCCCATTTCGCGCCATGCCGCGACCCTGTCGCCCCAGGCCTCCGGGGACGAGCCGGCAGTGCCCATTCGTCCGTCCAAGCCCAGCTCAGACGGGTCCCGGCCATATTCGGCCATGTAGCTGTGGACCTTCTCCTGCAGCGCATAGCCGGACTCGTCCGGAGCAAAATTGGGGCACCAACCGTCGGCGATGCGCGCCACGCGGCGCAGGGCAACGTCAGGCGGAATGGGCGCCAGGGGGCTGCCAACTCCCAGCCATACGGGTATGGGCCGCTGCACCGGCAGGGGATTGATGCCGGCGTGGGTGATGTCGTGCCACCTGCCGTGAAAGTCCACCGATTCCTTGGTCCACAGCTCCCGCATGACCTCTATCTGCTCGGCGCTGCGGGCGCCCCGGTCGTGGAAGTTCATGCCCAGGGCCTCGTACTCCACGAAGTTCCAGCCTACGCCAATCCCGAGACGCAGCTTGCCGCCGCAGAGGACGTCGATCTCTGCGGCCTGCTTTGCCACCAGAGCGGTCTGTCGCTGCGGCAGGATGAGAATCCCTGACATGAGCCCGAGTTTCGGCGCCACCGCCGCCAGGTAGCCCATGGTGGTCAAGGACTCGTGCACCACGGTCTCGTGGTTGTACATGCCGAAGAGCGGATGGTCATAGGCGCTGGCATCCGCGCCCAGAACGTGGTCGGCGATAAAGAGGTACGAGTAGCCCAGGTCCTGCGCGGCCTGCGCAAAGTCGCGGATGGCCACAACGTCAGGTTCGATCTCGGTCTGCGGGAAGATGACTCCGATTTCCATTCGCGCTCCAGTGAGTTGGAATGTGTTGCGGCAAAGCGCCAAGCACCTACCGTCAGGCTAATGGATTGCGCCACCGGACGCCGGGGAACAGGGCAAAATCTGAGGAATTATAGGTATGTACTTCCGCATCGTGCTCCGTTGCCACAGCGGCAATGTGCGCGTCCGTAACCAAATTGTGATCTCCACCAGTAACTGCCACGTATTGTCGGAAAAGGCGCAGATGATCAGTGCCGGGATCCAAAGAAATTACGTGGCTCAGAGTCAACCAGCTCTCCACGTAATCCACGCCAGTCTCACGGGCCAGCGGAGGATTCAGTACTTTATGATTGGACACTACCCTAACGAACCCTGCGGACACGGCCCAAGGGAGTCCGATAGTTTCGGTCCCGTTCAGGAGCGTCTCCCACCATCTCCGAGCGTCATTATGCTGTGGTGCAGCGCTGTTGTGAGCGTAAACCAGCAGATTTACATCAGGTACAATCATGTTCCCCGGCCATTCTCCTGGACTCTCAAGAAGTGCTCTATGTCCTCGTCGTCCAAGATCTGCTTCATTCGCTTGGGGTCGTCCATTCCTGGCAAGAATTCGCTGTGGAACGGAACGACCCGGAACTCAGACTTGGAAACCTCACCAATTGGACCGGGAGTAACAGTGAGTTTACCCCTGAGAGTCGGCTTTCCCGCAGCCAAGCTCCCCTCAAGAGTCAGGGTCACTTCAGTACCTTCCTCTAAATCTACTGGATCGAGAAGGGTCAATGTTCCGTTTGAGTACCAGGCGCGTACCTTCATGGCTATTGGCCTCCCACCTCCATTCTACCCCAGCAGGCGGGCCTTCTGTGTCTCGAATTCCTCGCGGGTGAGGTAGCCCTGCTCCAGCAGGCGGGCCAGTCGCTCCAGATCGCCGACCACGGATGCCGCGCTGGCCGCCGGGTCCTCGGCCACGGAGCGATCAACCCTGCGGGCGTCGGTCACCCCGCACAGTCCCATGGCCACCCTCAGTTCCTGGCGCAGAATTTCAATGCAATGCCGCACGCCGTCCTCGCCGGCGACAGACAAGCCCCAGAATATGGGACGGCCCACGAACGTGGCCCTGGCGCCGAAGGCCAATGCCTTGAGTACGTCTGTCCCTCTGCGGACTCCGCCATCGAAGTAGACCTCCAGGCGGTCTCCCACCGCGTCGGCGATGGACGGCAGCATGTCTATGGAGCCAGCGGTGCCCTGGAGCGCGTGTCCGCCGTGGTTGGAGACCACCAGGGCCTCGCAGCCGTTGTCGGCGCAGAGACGGGCGTCCTCGGCGGTCTGAATCCCCTTGATCACCAGGGGCATGGACGTAATCGACCGCAGCCACTCCAGGTCCCGCCAGTTCAGTGAGTGCTCAAAGCTCTCGGCGAAATTGCCCTGGTTGGGCAGATTGGGCAGCTCGATGCCGTCAAAGTTCTTGAGAATTCGCTCCTGGTCCAGGACGTATGCGTAGCGGTATTCGCGTTCCCTGGAGTTGGCGCCCAGGTTGTCCACCGTCAGCATCATGGCGGTGTAACCGGCGTTTTCGGCGCGGCGCACCAGGATTTCGGTAAGCTCCCGGTCCTGGAAGAAATACAACTGGAACCACAGCGGGTTCTCGGCGACCCCGGCCACCTCCTCGATGCTGTAGCTGGAGGCCGTGCTCAAGCCCATGATGGTGTCGGCTGCCGCCGCAGCCCGAGCGGACGCGAGCTCTCCGGCGGGATGAGCCCTCTGGTGCGTGCCCGTCGGGGCCAGCATTACCGGAAGGCTGATACGCTGACCCAGCACCTCCGTGGAGGTATCGATGTCGCTGACGTCGACCAGGACGCGGGGACGCAGCTTGACGGCCTCCATGGCACGGACGTTGGCAGTGTTGGTAGTCCAATCGTGGGCATCCAGGTCGCCGAAAAGCCGGTCGAACAGGGCCTTCGGCATGGTCTCCTTGGCGCGGGCCTCGTAGTCCCCGATGGTGAGCATGGCGTTCTGGATAGTCATGGTTCTCTCCTGGCAGCTGGCGAAATCTCGATGGTCAATGGGCTGGGAAACGGTCGAGCCGGAATCAGGGCGGCGGTCCCCCTTTAAACCTGGAAAGGCGCCTGCGGATCACGTAGTAGGCCATCAGGGAAATAACGGCCAGGATCGGGAGGAGCACAGGCCATCCGCCGACGATCTTTCCGGCGATAAAGTTCAGGACCATGTAGATCAGGAATCCCCCGGTGAGCACAGGAACCAGCATCACGAGAATAGCTGCCGCAGTTCCAACCTGCATTGCTAGGCTGCCAATATCGGCAACTGTCCCCTTGCTTTCCTCCGGGTCCGTTCCCGCCACCTCGCCACGGGAGGCTGGCGCGAAAAATGACCGTTCCTTTCTTATTCTCACCACCAGGAAAGCAAAAAGGAGACCCCCAAATACAAGGGCGTACTCCCAGTAGTCAGAGAGGAAAAACAGGAAGAAGAACAGGACTGCCATGGCGCCAGCCACGGCCATCAGAAACATGAGCGCCGCGATCGGCAGTACCGACTTCAGGGTGGTCGTGTTTACCCTGAGTATGCCCTTGACACGGAGGTATTCGACAACACCAAGAAAGGCCACGCCACAGACAGCGATCCCGATCCAGATGGCAAGTTCAAGCATCTTTCGTGCCTGGTGCGGCCTGGGTCGCCGGGCCCCTCCACCAGAGGTCACGCCGTCTCGGAAGGGAAGTGCGGCGCCACGGAAAAGGGCATTTTAACAGTCTTTAACGGTCACGGCGAAAAAGCGCGAACTGAACCTCTCATGAAAAGCTCGTGCGACAGATTCCTTCTCCCTCTGGGAGAGGAGATTCGTCACACGCCATCTAGAGGGCGTGGAGCGCCGGGATTACCTCTTTGCCAACAAGGTCGATATGCTCCAGCACCTCGCTCTGCGACATTTCGGGGTAGAACAGCCGGATGGCAACGTCAGTGAATCCCATCTCGTGGTAGACGGCGATCTGCTCGATACACTCCTCCGGGCTGCCCACCAGGAAAGTGTCGTCCATCAGCGACTCGAGATCCCCGGTGACCTTGCGAGTCAGCTCGCCGTCTGTGCCGTGCAGGCCATGCTGGGCGTAAACCTCGTACTTGGTGGCGAAATTGGCCTGCGCCCTGGTAAGGGCCTCCTCGCGGGTCGGAGCGCAGTAGAACTCGCGGACGATGACCATGTCCTCGGGTCTCTCACGTCCGTACTCCTCCAGGGTACGGTGGTACAGGTCGATCTGGTGGCGAATGGACTCGTTGGACTGGGCCGGGCCGACGTACAGGATTTCACCCTCGCGGGCGACGCGCCGGATGGCCGGATCACTCATGGCCGCTTGCCATACCTTGGGATACGGCTTCTGGTAGGGCCGGGCCGTGGGTTTAGCGCGGGTTACGTTGAAAAAGCGTCCGTGGTGAGTAACCTCATCCTCGCTCCACAGCCGGCGCATCAGGTGCATGGCCTCGGTGCAACGCGCGCCACGCTCCGACATGCCAACGCCGAAGGCCTCGAACTCTTCGGGCCGGTATCCCAGCCCTATGCCCAATACGAAGCGCCCTTCCGCGATGTGGTCCAGTGTCGCGGCCTGTTCCGCCACGTCCACGGGGTTCAGGAGGGGCAGGAGCAGTATCGACGTGGCAAGCGTCATATCCCCAGATTCGGCCGCCAACCGCGCCAGCACCGGCCAGGGCTGGAAATGCTGGAAGGGGTCGATAAGGTAGTGATGGCCCCAGCAATAGATGTCGAACCCTGCGTCCCGCGACGCCCGGAACTGTTCCAGATGGTTCTGCCACTGCTGCTGGTGATCAATGGAATCACGGTGGACGACATGGCCGACCTGGTAGCCTATGCGCATTGGTGCGCCTCCCCGGAAGGGTTTTTAACGCAGAGAGCGCAGAGGATTCACAGAGGACGCAGAGAATTCCCAACCAAGCAACCTCTGCGCCCTTCGCGTTAATCTCTGCGTCCTCTGCGTTGAAATCCAGTTACGCGCCAACGTGGCGGTACTTGACCAGCCGGTGGCCCTCAAGGTTCTGGTTGACGTAGATGTCGCCGTGGGAGTCCACCCACACGGCATGGGCGCCCTGCCCGTGCTCTACCTCTACGGGGCTGCCCCAGCGGGCGAGGATATCCCCATCCATGTCCAGGATGGTCATAAATCCATCCAACTCTGGAACGTACAGGGCCTCATCGCCGTCGATGTAGATGTCGCAGGGACGGGCCAGTCCCAGCCACTGCTCCAGGAAATTGCCGCGATCATCGAAGATCTGGATGCGGTTGTTTTCGCGGTCGGCTACGAACACCCGCCCGTCGGTATGCACCCAGACGCCGTGGGGCACGTGAAACTCGCCATGTCCCGTCTTGCCGGGCTGACCCCACGACTCGATCAAATTGCCGTCATTGGTGAATCGGTGCACCCGGGCGTTGCCGTAGCCGTCGGAAATGAACAGGTCGCCGTTGGGGTGGATGGCGATATCGCTGGGGCTGTTGAACGGGCCGGCGGCGCGCTCGACGACATCGCTGTATCGCCCCGACCAGCCGGTGTCGGAGGGCTTGTCCCACTCGCCCATGGTCATCAGCAGGTTGCCCTTGGGGTCGTACTTGAGCACGACGTGGCTGTTCTTGACCGGCATATACAGGTTTTCGTCGCCGTCGATGTACATACCGTGGGCGTCGGGGAGCTGTCCTTCGCCCCACGACACGAGGAAATTGCCGTCGCGGTCGAGGACTATCAACGGGTGCTCGCCGCGGTTGAAGAGGTAGACCCGGTCCTGCTTGTCGGTGACGATGGCCGTCTGCCCCAGGACCCATCCCTCGGGCAGCTTTTCCCAGTCGGGGACCAGCTCGTATGTGTATTTGCCCTTGCCAACGGTTGCCATGGCGGGCCTCCTTCTGTCTGAACTGTGATTTAGGGGGTTAGGGGATTACTTTGATTGGGCTTGTAGAAATCAAGGAAATCATAACAATCAGACGAATCAAAGTTCAGACCAGCGTGTCCCGTATCAAGGCGGCGGCAGCGACGGCCAGCAGCCCGCCGCCGATCCCCACTATCGCCCAGAACAGCCGGTCTATCCGGCGAGTTGTCTCCGCTTGAGCCGCCCTTATGTCCGTTTTGAAGTCAGATCGCAGGTTTTCCACGTCAGCCTTGGTCGCCAGATGCTCGTATCCGGCTTCAAGACGCGCTATTCGTTCCTCGTTGCTCATTGTCATTGAATTGGCTCCATTCGGCGTGGACCGGCCGACAGAATTAGATTCTTAGTACGTCGTCAGGACGTCGATCACCGCCTGCTCCAGTTCGCTGGCGCGTAGCGCCACCTGCTCCGGCTTCAGACCGCCCAGCGGGTGCGGAAAGCCAAGGGGCCGGAAGTCCCGGCGGCCGAAGGTGTTGGCGTGGCGGAATGCCGAGTTCAGGAACGGATCCGTGCACAGCACCACCGTGGGGACGCCCCGGTTCTCGAGGGTCATTGCGTCGTGCACACTGCACGCGGTGCAGGACCCTCAATCAGCGATGGCGGTCACCACGAAATCGCAGCTCGTCGCCAATTCCTCGATGATGTCGTCGGCAGCCGGGCGGGAGTAGACGTACTTGTCCACCGTCAGCGAATCGCCCAACTCCATGTCCCGGTCCAGCAGCTCGCGAACATCGCTCAGCAGCAGGGCGGCGTTGGCCTTGCGATTGCCCAGGAACCCGCCGACCTTGCCGTGCAGCGTGTCCAGCCGGGGCGCGGGCCGCCAGCGGTTGGCGGCATCGGGGTCGACGGGACTCATCAGTCCCATCAGCCGCAGGCGTTCTTCAACATTGGTTGCGGTCATTTTTCTCTCACCTCTGTCTGAACTGTGATTTAAGGGATTAAGAGACTTCCCTGATTTGACATTCCGTAATCATGGCAATCATAAGAATCAAACGAATCACAATTCAATCTTCCGGGTTACGGCGCGGGAGCCCCAGCCCGGCAGATAGACCGAGTGGGGGCCACCGGCGCCTCCGGCCACGAAGATATGGATGCGGTCGGGCGCTCGCACAACCGGCACCATCTGGTCGTCGTCCTCGGAGTCGATGAAACGGGGCCAGAAGTGGCCACGCCGGGCGTCGCCCTGCGGTGGGCCTCCGTGTTTAAGCTTGCGCACCGGCTTGCGGGCGTGCTCGAACAGAAACTGCCGGATGTCCCGCTTGTTCCACCCGTCTGCGTGCAGGAACTTGGCGTGCTCCGGGCCGATGGCCACGAAAGTGTCGCCCATCACGTACATCTGCACGTTTCCCAGGGTGCACATGGTATCGGCCAGCACGGTCAGGAAGTCCCGGGAGTTGGATGCGTGGTACATGATGTTGTGCGGCGCCTCGGCGGGGAACACCGTTACCGTGCTATCAGTGGCGGCGTAACCCATCTCGACGTGCATGGGCATCCAGGGGTTGGCCGGCTCATCCTCGGCGACGCAGTAGGTGTAAGCCCCCGGATGGCCGAAGGTAGCCTTGTTGGTCTCGCCCGGGATTGCGCCGCCCAGGTTGACCAGCGCCAGCTTGACGGCGCGACCGATGGTGGCATTGGCCCGCCAGCCAGCGCCGAAGCAGTTGTAGCCGCCGTTGATGTCCAAGTCCTGCACCACCGGCCCGTTGACGATGAGCAGCGGCGTGTGGATGCCGGTGGAGCACATCACGCCGCGCAGGTTGAAGCGCTCGTCCATCATGGCCTGCAGGGCAGTGATGACCACGGGCATGTGCTCGGGCAGGCAACCCGCCATCACGGCGTTGACAGCAATGCGCTCGACCGTGGCCCGGCCACCAAGGGGAGGCAATTCGGCGATCAGTTCGTCGCCATTACGTCCGGTGTGGGCAACGAACCGGCGCACCAGGTCCTCTGACGGCGGCACCACGGGCAGCCCGTCGGTCCAGCCGGTCTCGAACATCAACTCGATGGCGTCGTTAATCTCGGTAGAAAGCATTATCAGAATTCGCCCATCCAAGTCTGGAAACGCCTGTACGATTTCCGCTAGCGAGTGTACGGCGGGCACTTGGGAGTGTCAACGCGGAGGGCAGAAGGCTACCAGGAGGCTGGCTTGGTGATGGGACCTCGGAGGTGCTGGACAACGTCGGGAAACTGACTGGCAGCCAGCACGCTGCGGTTGATGGTCTTGTAAGTCCACGTGGCAGCCTGTAATAGTTCGACGCTGATATTGGTGCGGCGATGCGGGCTGATTACGCCTACAACCATCCCAAATCTGGTGGCTGCAAGTTCGATTGGCAACAAGAGGTCCGAATCGTTGGATATAACCACAACCTCATCAACATCGTCGTCAACGCAATCAACCATCATTAGAGTGGCCAGGTTCACATCAGACCGCTTCTCCTCTGTCTTGAGAACTCGCACTGTTCGGGCAGGCCGATTCAAGGCTGGGTATACCAGCGGAAAAACAGGAGCGTAAGCCGGGTGTGACGAGAATCTTCCAAAATGAACAGTAACATCAGGGAGTGTTTCCAAAGCTCTGATGTAGGCATCCTGCCTATCCGGAGCATCCGGATTATGCGGCAGGGGCGATACACGAGCTGTGAAATACCTGATTCTGTTTATCTCGCGATTTGGTAGCAGCCTTTTGCATATCGACGAAAGGTCGAGCCACTTATATGGAGTGCCCCTCAATGCGCCGAAGTAAAGGTTGAAACCGTCTACATAGACATTAGCCTTCATCAATTGTCCTACAAATGCAACGGCCACCTCTGTCGGAGGTGGCCGTTGACACCCAATCGCCGGAAGCGAAAGGGGCGGTCATACAAAAGCCATGCTATATAGGGGATGACTTCTTGTCAACCCGCTACCAATCGGGCACCACACAGACCTACGCCTACCCCTTGAACTCCGGCATTACCTCCTTGGCGAACCACTCTAGCTGCTCGGTGATCACGCTTTCGGGGGTGCCGACGGGGTGGCTGACGCCCACGCGGTCGAGGCCCGGATACTCTTTCTCGACGGCCTTCAGCTGCTCGATGACCCGCTCCGGCGGGCCCGCCAGGAACGCGCCGCCCTCGACCGCGCCCTGGATCGTGGGCAGACCGGCGGTGGGCGCGCGGCGCGGATCGCTGATGTCGCGGATCTGCTCGTCGGAGAGGCGGCGGCTCAGGCGCAGCGGGCCGAACATCTTGAGGTTCTCCTCGAAAAACCCCTGGGCCTCCTCCATCGCCTGCTCCACGCTGGGCGCCAGGTGGAAGTGGAAGCCGACACTGAGGTTGGTGCCCGGCTCCGGGTCCTCGTGGCCGGCCCGGATCATGGCATCACGGTAGCCGTAGATCACGTTGTCCATGGCGCCGCCTTCGGCCACGCCGCCGCCGATGATCCCCTTGATGTTGTGCTTGACCATGAAGTCCAGCGCCCGCTGCGTTCCGCCCTGGATCGGCTGCCAGCACTCCACGGGCAGCGTGCGCGGGCGAGGCACCAAAGTCAGCTCCTTGAGCGTGTAACCCCGGTAGGGCACCTCGGGCGGCAGGGTGTAGTACTTGCCCTGGTGCGACCACGACTCCTCGTTGAACGCCTTGAAAATGATCTCCACCTGCTCCTCGAACAGCTCACGGTTGGCGTCCTGGTCCTGCAACGGCGACCCGAAGCTCTCCACCTCGCGGGTGTGATAGCCGCGACCCACGCCGAAGATGACCCGCCCGCCGGTAAGGATGTCGGCGGTGGCGTAGTCCTCAGCCAAACGCAGCGGGTTCCACATGGGGGCGATGTTGAAGCCACAACCGAACTTCAGGTTCTTGGTCAGGTGAGCCAGGTGGACATTGAGCATGATGAGGTTGGGAATGCACTCATAGCCCTCGGGCTGAAAGTGGTGCTCGGCCATCCACATAGTGTCGTAGCCGTTCTCGTCCATGGTCTTGGCGATGGCCTCGGACTTGGGAAACACGGTGGACAGGTGGTCGTTGTCGAAGATGCGGTCGTTGACCGCGGTGCCGGCGTAGCCGATGTTGGTCATGTCGACGTGGCCAGCGAACAGGCTGTCAAATTTGGTGATCATTGGATTCCTCCTGTCTGAACTCTGATTTTCGTGATATGTATGATTGCCTTGATTTTTCGGTTGCCGAATCAGAGTAATCCCTTAATCCCACTAACCCCAGTTCAGACTATTCGTAGGGCTGCAACTGGATTTCGTGCAGGGCGGGGATGACCTCCTTGCCCAGCAGTTCCACCGAGCGCATAACGTCGGCGTGGTCCATGTCGCCCTCGTTGCCGTAGATGTGCAGGTAGCCGGGGTTCAGGCGCTCGATGATGTTCGAGAGCTTGCGGGTCACAGTGTCCGGGCTACCGACGATGACATTGTCGACGTCCTGCAGTTCCTGGTAGGTCATGCGGCGTCCGAAGCCGCCAGCGCCCGGCAACTGCCGCTGGATGCGCACGGCCTCGCGGGACTGGTAGCCCGGCGGGTCGTTATGCTCGGCAGGGCCGCGGTTGCGGTGGTGCTCGGTCCACAGGAAGGTCTGGCCGATCTCCTGGGCCTTCTCGTCGGTGTCGGCGCAGAACACCCGCAGCAGGTAGCCGAAATGCTCCGGCCCGGGCGTGAACCCGACCTCCTTCGCGGTGTCGATGTAGACGCCCTTGAGGCCCTCGGTGTAGTCCAGCAGCGAGCCCAGGTTCATGTAGGGGTGCTGGTGGCGGGCCGCCCAGACCACGCTCTCGGCGCTGGAGAGTCCGGGAAACCAGATGGGCGGGTGCGGGTCCTGCACCGGCAGCACCCAGGGGTTCACGGCGCGGTAGTGATAAAAGTTTCCCTCATAGCGGAAGGGGCCCGGCTCGGTCCAGCACTTGATGATCAGGTCGTGGGCCTCCTCGAAGCGGGCGCGGTTCTCGGCGGGGATGATGCCCCCGGTCAGGCTCTCCACGGCGGTACCGCGCACGAACCCGGAGATGATGCGGCCGTTGGAGAAGCAGTCCAGCATGGCGATTTCCTCGGCCATGCGGATGGGGTCGTTGACGGCGATCACGTTGCCGAGGATGGCGATCTTGGTGTTCTTCGTGATCTTGGAGATGACCGCGGCGTCCAGGTTGACCGCCGGCTTCATGCACCAGTAGGAGGCGTGGTGCTCGTTGGACATGATGCCGTCGAACCCGACCTCGTCGGCCAGCGCGTACTGCTCGTGGTACTGGTTGTACAGCACATGGGCCTTGTGGGGGTCGAAGTACGTGTTGGGAAAGCCCAGCCGTCCGGAGTCGTACTGCTCAAGGTCGGCGTCCGTGACGTGGGCGTATGGCTGCTCGGAGAACCAGAATACCTCGATGGTGTCTTTCATTGAGAGTCGGCTCCTTGAAGTTCAAGTGGGAAAGTCGAGTAGCGCAGCAAATGGCGAGCGCAGGAATAGCGCAGCGATTGTCCGCAATCTACCCACTGGGCTGCGGGGTGTCAAGGACGGGCGCTTCAGGCCAGAGACCCGGACGCCGACGCGGGTCTGGATGCCAGCGTCCGTCCGTCCCTGCGGCCCAGCCCGAACCAGAAGGTCACCAGCAACATCAGCCCGGCCGCGATGGTGATGGCCAAGGGCCAACCCACCCCTGCGGCTACGAACGACAGCGGCAACGCCCCGATGTAGTGGAAGCCGGGGGTGAAGTGGAAGACTCCCATCACCCGTCCCCGCAGCTCGGGTGGTGTGGACAGCTGCAGGATGGTAGTGGCTATGGGCCACACGGAGCCCAGGCTGAACACTCCCACCACGACGAACAGCGTCCAGGACACCCAGAACGAGGTCACCCAGCCGAACGCGATCAGGGACGCGCCCATGGTAACCAGGCACACCAGCAGCCAACGGTAGAGCCACGCCCGGTGCATGAAGGTTATCGCGATACTGCCGATCAGGGATCCCACTCCCGACGCCTGCAGGATCAGCCCCGCCTGGGTGGCGTCCGCCAGCAGCTGGTCCTTGGCGAATGCTGGAATCACCTGCATGTGAGACATCCCAAATCCGCCGAAGGAGCAGGCCAGGACAATCACGGTCAGCAGAACCGGGGAGTTTCTTATAGCAGAGAAGCCGTTTATGAAATTGCGGACCAGCGGCTCTCGGGCCACGTTCTCCGCCCTGAATGAGCCTCTTATGGGGAACAGGAACAGGACGCTAAGGAAATAAAAGACCGAGTTTGCGGCGAGGCCGGCGCCAAGGCCCCACACATCGAAGTATTGCGCGATCAACGGCGGCCCGTCGATGAGCATTCCGGCCAGGGGCGGGCCGATGATCCGCCCGATATGCACCGCCGCATTGAACTGGGCTATAGCATCCAGCAAGGCCGCCGGCCCCACGATGTCCGATAGCAACGTCACGCGGGCCGGCTGGTTCAGGGCCTGCAGCACTCCCAGCAGCGCCACGGCCAGGTACACGTGCCAGAGGGTGACCGCTCCCGCGACGGTCAGCAGTGCCATCACGCCGATAAGCACGCCGACACCGGCCTGCGTCAGGATAAGCAGCAGCCTGCGGTCTATGCGGTCGGCGATCACACCGCCGACGGGCAGGAGGATGGTATTGGGAATGCCGTAGAGGAATACCACCAGTCCAAGCTGCTGGATGGAGGACCCGGTAAGCTCCAGGACCAGCCACCCCAGCACCAGGAACTGCATTCCCTGGGCCACGGCCTGGGAGAACGACCCCAGCCAGTACCAGCGGAATCCGGCGAATCGCCACGGCCCCTTGGACCTGGCCCAATAGGACGGCGCCGGGGACGAAGCGGCAGTGGTTACCAACGATACGCTCTCATTGGGCCGCTATCTGAATCGTAGCGAATCAATAATATTCCCAGCCCGTCCATGTAGGTGCCAGAAAGCCACATTGCGCAGACAGTGTACCTGCATCCGGCTGCAAATGCGCGGCGCCGCGTGAGCCTCGTCTGGCAAACGCATTTTGAATCATCCTTCGACAAGCTCAAGAGGCGGCCGGGTGCGCCGCCAGTTTACGGCCGCCCTTGCGAGCCAGTCCGTAGGACAGGGTCACCGTCAAACAGACTGCCGCCGCGCCCGTAATGGCCAGCGGCCAACCGATGCCAGCCGCAGCCAGTGTCAGGGGCCAGGCCCCCAGCAAGTGGAAGCCCGGGACGAGGTGGAACACTCCCAGCACCCGGCCCCGCAACTCCGCCGGTGAGGCCAGCTGGATGATTGTGGTCGTCAGCGGCCATACCCACCCGATGGCCACGATGCCCACCAGCAGAACGAACACCCAGGTTACCCAGAACCACCCACTCCAGTCCGAGCCTGTCAGATCATCCAGCGCGCCGCTCCAGGCCATCAATGCCAGCAGCACCGTGAACGTGGAAATGCAGAACACCAGCCAGCGGTAAAGCCACTCGCGATGCATTAGCGTCAGGGTCAGGCTGCCTGTGAGGGCGCCAATGCCCGAGGCCAGCAGCAGCAGCCCGACCCCGGAGGCGCTGCTGTCGAGCATTTCCTTGGCAAAGGCTGGCAGCACCTGCAGGTGGGCCATACCGAACCCGCCGAAGATGCAGGTCATCACCAGGACCGTAAAGAGCATCGGGGTGTCGCGTATGACGGATATGCCCTCTCTGATGTGGCGCAGCAGCGGCTGCCGGTTGGTCTCCGGACGGCTGAACGCCCCCCGGACCATGATCAGCAGGAGGACGCTGGCGCCATAGCACGCCGCGTTCAGGACCAGCACCACCCCCATGCCCCACTGGTCGATCAGCACTCCGGCAATAGGAGGGCCGACGATCCGGCCCGCGTGCTGCGCCGCGTTGAACTGACCCACGGCGTCCAGCAGCCTGCGCTCCCCGACCAGGTCCGAGAGCATAGCTATCCGGGCCGGCATGTTCAGACCCTGCAGCACTCCCAGGAGCACCGCCGCCAGGTATATGTGCCACAGCGCCACCTGGTCTGTGATGGTGAGCGCCGCCAGCACGCCGACCATCGCTCCCACCATCGCCTGGGTAACCATCAGCAGTTGCTTGCGGTCCACCCGGTCGGCGATGATGCCGCCCGCCATCAGGAATGCGATATTGGGCAGGCCGTAAAGCGAAATAGTCAGCCCCAACTGGGTCTGGTCGCCCGTGACCTCCAGCACCAGCCACCCCAGCACCAGGAACTGCATCCCATGGGACATGGCCTGCGCCAGTGATCCCGCCCAGTACCAGCGAAAGGAAGGCTCCTGCCACGGGCCTCTTACGCGGGCCCAAAGCGAGGGCGCGGCGGGGGTGGGGGACGCGTTCTCTACCACTGGAGATCTTTCACCCTGGGACGGCACTGCCCGATTCTGGAATTACGCTCCACGCCTGGTCAAAAGGGGTACGAGAGAGCCAACGTTCTAGTCCGGGATCCCCATGCTGACGCTTCGGTAGCTGCCGCCGATGGCGCGGGTCTGGTGGCCCTGGCCTGTCATGTCCTCGGCCAGCAGCACGTCGCCGGGCTGGAACTGCCGCGTCGAGCCGTCGCCGCAAGTCACTTCCATTCGGCCCTCCAGCACGATCAGGTATTGGCGACGGCTGGGGTGGTGCCAGTCGCTGAAGCTGTTCTCGGCAGACTTGCGGAACACCAGGTCCTCGCCCGGCTTGGTGGCTACCCGAAGCACCTCCTCGCTGGGCATGCCCAGCTCCTCGAGGTGGGACTGTCCATCGTCGCCAGTGTAGATCCTTACCAGCATAATTCTTCTCCCCATCAATTCCGGCACGCCCCTCACGGTCGGGCCATTTCGCAGAGGCAAGTATAATCCACGTCAAGTTGTCTGAATCAGGATTTTCAGGATTAACGGATGAACAGGGATGAACAGGATTGGGAATTTCCTGAAAGTCCTGATTCGGACAATGGTGAAGAGAGTAGCTGACGGAGAGTTTGCTTATGGAAAGACTGGAAGGGAAAACCGCCCTGGTAACGGGATCGGGGCGGAACATCGGGCGGGCCATCGCCCTCAAGCTTGCGGGAGAGGGCGCCAACGTGGTGGTCAACGCCCGTTCCAACTGGGAAGAGGCCGAATCGGTAGCCGAGGAAGTGCGGGCCCTGGGCGTCTACGCCCTGCCGGTGCTGGCCGACGTCGCCGACCGGGCGCAGGTGGAGGCCATGTTTGCTGCCGCCGCCGAACGGTTCGGCAAGGTCGACGTGCTGGTCAGCAACGCCGCCATCCGCCCTCACAAGCCTTTCACCGAGCTGTCCCTGGACGAATGGGATAGGGTGCGCGGCGTGGTGCTGGACGGAGCGTTCTACTGCGCCCGCAACGCCATCCCGGCCATGCAGGCCAACGGGTTCGGCCGCATCGTGTTCCTCACGGGCGACGGCGCCTGGAACGGCTCGGCGGAGCGCTCGCATGTGTCGGCGGCCAAGATGGGCATCGTCGGTTTGGCGAGGGGGCTGGCCTCAGAGTTCGCGCCCAGCAACATCCGGGTCAACGTCGTCTCGCCGGGCCGCATCGACACCAGCCGCGACCTGGCCTGGTATCCTGGACAGAACATGGCCGACACGTCGGAGATACCGCTGGGCCGTTTGGGGCAGGTGGACGACATCGCAGCCGCCGTGGTGTTCCTGGCCACCGACGACTGCGGCTTCATCACTGGCCAGACCATCCACGTCAACGGCGGCACGGCGTATTTCTAGCCGCACAATCTACCTGGAATACTGTGAAAGCGATCTGCCGACGTTCATAAACAGAAGGGCGCCCACAAGGGACGCCCCTACACTACGGTTGGGAATCGGTAGGGGCAACCCTTGTGGTTGCCCTGTATACCCATCAATACAATGGTGACAGCCCACTAATCCCGGAACCGGAAGTCCTTGAGTTTGGGGGAGATGTGGATTTTGGCCTCGGTCAGCTCCTGGATCTCCTCGGGGTTCCAGCCGGGGGCGTTCTCCAGCAGCTCGAATCCCTCGGGCGTGATGGCGAACAGGCCCAGATCAGTTACGACCATCTTTACGACGCCGGGGGCGGTGATTGGGAGATTGCAGCGCTTGAGCAGGCGCGGCTCGCCCTCGCGGGTGGTGTGTTCCAGGGCGATGAAGACGCGCTTGGCGCCAGCCGCCAGGTCCATGGCCCCGCCGATGCCTCCACCCTTGCGCGTTGGGATGCGCCAGTTGGCGAAGTCCCCGTTCTCGGCCACCTCGTAGGCGCCCATCACCGTAACGTCGATCATGCCACCCCGGATGATGCCGAACGAATCGGCGTGATGCACGATGCCCATGCCGGCCAGCGCGGTCACGTGCTGGCCGCCGGCGTTCACCAGGTGCCGGTCCTCCTCGCCCTCGGCAGCCAGCGGGCCGTAGCCGACGACGCCGTTTTCGGACTGGTTGATGATCTCCCTCGATTCGTCCACGTAGTTAGAGCAGAGGGTGGGCATACCCACGCCCAGGTTCACGATCCAGCCGTCCTGGAACTCCATGGCCAGGCGGTCGCACATTTGCTGGCGGGTGAGCTTTGTCTTTTCGGCGGTCATTTCGCTACTCCGTCGGGTGTCTCTTGCTACGGGACGGGCGCACGGCTGTGCGCCCCTACCATTAGGTCAGTTTTTTCGTAGGGGCGCACAGCCGTGCGCCCTGTGTGCCACGATTACAGGCCCGGCTTGGCGCCGGACCAGATGCCGTCTTCGGGTATCTTGACGATGCGGTCGACGTAGATGCCGGAGACATGTACCTGATCAGGATCGATCTCCCCGATTTCCAGCACGTCGTTTTCGACCTCGACGATTGTGGTCGTGGCGGCCATGGCCATGATCGGGTTGAAGTTGCGCTGCGAGAGCCGGAACTGCAGGTTGCCGAACTTGTCGGCCCTCCAGGCGCGCACCAGCGCGTAATCGGCGGGGAGGGGGTACTCCAGCACGTAGGTGCGGCCATTGATTTCCCGGTGTTCCTTACCCTCGGCAAGCTCCGTGCCTACGGACGTGGGCGTATAGAACCCGCCGATGCCGAAGGCAGCGATGCGAATGCGCTCGGCCAGCGTACCCTGGGGCACCAGCTCGGCGTCCACCAGGCCCTCGTTGTACATGCGGACAAAGGGGGTGACCATCGAGGGATGGGTCGGGGCAGTGAAAGCGCAGACCATCTTCTTGACCTGCCCCGCCTCCACCAGCGTCCCCACGTCCACCAGCTCGTCGAGAGTTCCGGCGTTGTTGGAGATGCAGGTCAGTTCCTTGGCTCCCTGCCGGTTCACGGCCGCCAGCAGGTTGCGGGGAACGCCCACGCCCGAGAATCCCGGGCACATGATCGTGGAGCCGTCGGGGATGTCAGCCACCGCCTCGTCCATGGTGGCATACACCTTGTTTTTCATTGGCTGGTAACCCTCCCGGTAGTTGCGACAAATACTAGCGCAGAGAGCGTCGGCGCGCCACCGACATCATCCCGCCAGCCGCTCCGCTTCGCGGATGTAGCTGTCGGTGTTGCGAATCATTTCCTCGTGGTAATCCTCTGGCTCGCAGTGGTTGTCAATGTAGCAGTCGCCGTACAGGTCGTGTATCTGTCCGACAAAGCGAGAGCTGAAAGCCTTGAAAACCTCGCCTTCCAGTATCAGAAAACGCACCTCTCTGGATGTCTCTCTCTCATTGTGGGGCTCGCGCCCGGTGCGTTCCAGAATCATGGCGTTGGTGGCCTTTTCCGATGCCTCCCAAGCCTTTCCAGCCGCGTTGCGCAGGTCGCCCTGCTCCAGCAATTTGATGGCCTTGTCGTAAAATTCCCAAGCCTCGGCCAGCAGAACTTGGCCTCGCTTTGTTGCTAACATTCTTCAATTCCTAAATCCGGGCCGTCCACTGCCGCTTCCACGTCGCGGATATAATCGGCAGTGCCGTGGATCATGCCAACTAAAACGTTCTCGGGTTCGCAGTCGCCATCATAAAAGCAATCCGAATGGAGATAACGCACTTGACCGCGGAATCGAGACCACAAAGAATCAGCCGCAGCGTCTAGCCGCGCCAGCACCCTCAACCCGCTGGAGGTCTGCGACGTGCGGATCGGCTCGCGCCCTGTGCGCTCCAGGATGAGCGCGTCGGTGGCGCGCTTTGTGGCTCCCCAGGCTTTCTCTGCCGCGTTGCGGAGCCGTCCTTGCGACAGCATCTCAAGGGCGTCCCCATGCAGGGACCAAGCATCGGCTATGAGATATTTTCCGCGTTCAGTTTCCGGCATCGAAGTTTTCTGTTTGCAAGCTACAGCAGGTCATGCCTTTCTCATTTTATCACGCAGTTGAGACCGGGAAATGCTCCCCGGGAGCGCCGCGATACTTGACATCCTTTCGTTCAGGCCAAAGAATCCAAGTAGCAATCGACCGTAACAGGAGCGAAAGATAATGGTTGCGACCAATCATCTAACTTACACCTACGTGGGCATGGCCGGTGAGGGGGACTTTATCGGCGAGGGAGGGGTCTTCCGCCAGGCAGACGGCGAGGAAGACTGGAAGGACATCTCCGCAGGGCTGCCCGGCAATCCGCAGGTGCGCGCCCTGCTGCTCAAGCCGGACAACCCGGCCGTGGTATACGCTGGCACACAGGATGGCGTCTACCGCAGCCAGGACCGGGGCGACAGCTGGGAAAGGCTGGCGGACCCCGCCGGTGGCCGGGAGGTCTGGTCGCTGGCGGCGCACCCTTCCGACCCCGACACGATCTTTGCAGGCTACGAACCCTGCGCCATCGCCCGCTCGCAGGACGGCGGGAACTCCTGGCAGGAGATGGACACCAGCGGGGTGATCTACCCCCACATCACCACCTACATGCCGCCGCTGGGCAAGCGGGTCATCGGCATCTCGGTAGACCCAGTGGACAGCAGCAACGTCTACGCGGCCATCGAGGTGGGCGGCCTGCTGGCCAGCCGCGACGGTGGAGAGACCTGGGCTCAGATGATGGACGGCCCCTACCTCCGCAACAACACGCTGGACCTGCACCAGGTGGTCGTAAGCGCTGCTGACCACGAAACGGTGCAGATCGCCACGCAGATCGCCATGTTCCGCGGCAAGAACGGGGCGACCCGCTGGGAGCACGTGCAGGTAGACGACATGTTCGTGGGAGGATCGTACTGCCGCGACCTGGCGGTGGCCCCGGACGATCCGAAGACCATCTACCTGGCCTCGGGCGCCGGCGGTGGCGCCGCTCCTCCCGACACCGTGCCCGAGGGAGCGCTCTTCCGCAGCCGCGACATCGGGGAGACCTGGGAGCGCCTCGACCTGGGCGACGTGCCGCCCGGACGGATGATGCAGGTAGCCATCGATTCTGCCGCTCCCTCTCGCATCAGCTGCGGGGCCTACTCAGGGGAGATTTACAGCAGCGCCGACGGCGGCCAGACCTGGAGCAAGAGCATGCTGCCAGTGGAGTCCACCCGCTCGCTGCACATCTACCCATTGGTCTGCGGTTAAGCATAGACACTGATGCCGCCAACAACGCGCGGGGCCGGCCAAGGCGGGCCCCACGCTGTTGGCCGAATAGCGGACTGCCGCCGCCCTGAAGCTCCGGCAGTCTGCGGCCATCGAACATTCCCCCAGGACAATTCCACAATCCCGGAGGACCGGTTTGGCGACCTCTGCACTGACACGAGCCACCTATCGCGTTACCGAGGAAATCCTGCAGGACATGGTGCTGGACAAGGGTGAGTT
Organism: Dehalococcoidia bacterium; assembly: GCA_965203005.1. GTDB lineage: Bacteria > Chloroflexota > Dehalococcoidia > Lucifugimonadales > UBA3495 > VXOI01. Next base: position 3,718,083 of record CBDBBS010000002.1, on the reverse strand, counting down.
TCCCGGCGACTTCCAGGCCCATCAGGTGGTGCGCGAGGGAGAGCTGGACAACGAACGCCTGGCCCGCAACGGGTTTGCCGGAAGCACCGCCCAGCGGTTCCAGGAGGCGGGCCGGGTTACCGGCCATATGCGGGAGCTGGGCCCGACCTCGAACATGGCCATGGGCGACGGCTTCGACTTTATGGCGGCCTCGGTGGTTCATCTCTTCGACACCCCCGAGTCGGTCAGCGCCTGGATGCACGAAATATTCCTCAAGGACTTCGAGGACCACGTAGGGGACAGCGTGGGACAGGGCCATCAATTGGTGGCGGCGAACCGCCTGGAGACGGACGGCTTTTTCGACGAGTCTGTGGCGCTTCGCGTGCTGCAGGGAGGTCCCACCGGGCTGATCTCGTCGACGGTGGTGGACTTCCGGCTCGGACGCCTGCTGGGAGTTGCCTTCGTGGGAACGATCGGGGACCACGCCCGGCCCGAGCTGACGATGGAGATCGGCCAGGCGCTGGAGCGGCGCATGGCGTCGATAGTGCTTGGGGTGTAGGGGCAGCTTCGGATTTCCCTACTGGGATAGCCGGGCCGGATTGGCCGGCGTTTGTTCAGTCTGAAACAGCGGGCTTGGTGAGCAGCATCTTTGCTGGAATCCCCAAGCGTTCTTGCAAGGCGAGGGCCATCGAAGGTGTAATGGCTCTTTTCCCGTCAAGCACTTCAGAAACCTCTTTCTTGCTGCCAATACACGAAATCAAATCCTCGGGGCACAGGCCGACTTGCTCCATGCGAAACTCGATAGCCGCCGTGATGCTTGGGAAACCTATTTCGACTGTTCTCGATTCGAACTCCTCGACGGCAGTAACCAGCGAGTCAAGTTCGCATCCCTCGGGGGTGCCCGGTTTGGCATCCATAAGTTCACTTATGCGCGCCAATGCGTCGTTGTGTTCCTTCTCGTTGTGGAGTGATAAATCGCCAGCCATTCCTACACCATCTCAGCATCTATGCGGTCATATTCGCGGTGAGTGCCTATGAAACGGATGTAAACGATCCGGTAGGGGTAGTTTATACGCACCACCAGCCTGAAATCATTGCCCTTAATGTTGAACACCACACGATTGCCAGCGAGGATACTTGCGGTGGGGTATCTGAGTCTTACCCTGGCAGGCGTATCCCAGTCCTCTCTTTCTACTTCACGATACCAAGCCTGTGGCGGTTCTCTAGCACTTGGATGTTCCACCCAGAAGTCTCGCAAAGTCTTTCGAGCAATTATACGCAATGGGTGATGACTGCTCCTTGAGAAACCCTGAATGGCAACACCAAGCGAGCGACTTACCCCTCGCGGACCAGTCTTGCCGCCTCGTCGCCCATCTGGGAGGTGCTGGCGGCGCCGCCAAGGTCGGCGGTGACCACCCGGCGCTCCTCCAGGCAGCGGGCCACGGCGGCGTCAACGCGGGCGGCCGCGTCAGTCTCGCCCAGGTGATCGAGCATCATGGCCACGGCCGAGATGGTGGCGATGGGATTGGCGATGCCCTTGCCCATGATGTCGAACGCAGCGCCATGCACCGGCTCGAACAGCGACGGGTGCTCCCTGCCGGGGTTGATGTTGGCGCTGGGAGCCAGCCCCATGCTGCCCGACACCACCGCCGCGATGTCGGAAAGGATGTCGGCGAACAGGTTGGATGCCACCACCACGTCGAAGTCCTCTGGCCAGCGCACAAAGTCCATGCAGGCGCGGTCGACCAGCAGCGATTCGGTTTCCACCTGCGGAAATTCGGAGGCGACCTCGTCGAACACCTCGTCCCAGAACACCATGCCGAAGGACTGGGCGTTGGACTTGGTGACCGACGTGACTTTCATCCGCTTATTGCGCCGGACGCAGTGTTCGAAGGCGGCGCGGATTATGCGCTCGGTACCCCGGCGGGTGAACACGTTGCTCTGGATAACCGTCTCGTGCGCTGTTCCGGCGTTGAGGCGCCCGCCCACCGGCGCATACTCTCCCTCGGTGTTCTCGCGGAATATGACCATGTCGATGTCGCCTGCATTCTTTCCGGCCAGGGGGGAGGTCACCCCGGGATACAGGTAGGCGGGCCGCACGCAGATGCCTTGGTCGAAACCCCGGCGCATGGGTAGCAGTAGGCCGTGGAGCGTGATGTGGTCGGGGATGTTCGGGTCTCCCACGGCCCCGAAAAGGATGGCGTCAAACCCGGACAGCAGTTCCAGGCCGTCCTCCGGCATCAGACGGCCAGTCTCACGGTAGTAGTCGCTGCCCCAGGGAAACTCGGTGTACCGGAAGGACGGCCCTCCGGACGAGCTCAGGGCCTCCAGGACCTTCCGCCCCTCGGCAATTACCTCGGGCCCCACGCCGTCACCGCCGATTACCGCCAGGTTGTATTCAGCCATGGTCTCGCCGTCCTCTCTGCTTGTATTTGTCTGAATCAAGATTTTCAGGATTAAAGGATTCGCAGGATTGAGAGTATCTTGAAAATCCTAAAATCCGGCAAATCCTGATTCAGACAATCTGAACGCCGCCGCCGAGCACTCGGAAATGGTAGACCGTCTCGGCGTCGGGGAATGCTTCGCGGGCCTTGATATAGGTCGACTTGCCGCGCCGCTGAGTTGCGTCCAGCAGCACCCCCGACACGCCATCGCGTTGGCCGCCGTTGACGCCGACGGCGCCGACCAAAGTGGCGAACGAGTCCAGCTCCTCCAGTCTAGGGCGGGACTCTATCTGGCCCGCCGCCCTGGCAGCGACGGTGGCTCCTCTCCCAACCAGCGCAGCGCTGTTTTCGGCGATCCCGCGCCGGATCAGGCCCAGGGCCTCGCCGGTGCCGTCGTTGACTGCCTGCCAGCGTCGTGTCCGGTCGTCCAGGTTGGAACCGGGCGTTCCGCCGAAGTCCAAGGCTACGATTTCCATCGGTGGAGGAGACCCCAGGCTCTCGCGCACCATTCCGGCGCGGTGGTCGAACAGCGCCAGGCCCGGCATCATTGCCCCGCCTGACGGCTCGATGGAGAGAGCGATCTGGGCAATGTCGTAGGGGCTCAGTTCCCGGCCCAGCGCCAGGGCGGTTGCGGCAATCGCCGCCGACAGATCGGCGGTACTGCTCCCCAAGCCTTTGCCACGGGGAATCGGGCTGTTGACCTGCACTTCGGCTCGCAGCTTGGCCTGGCGGAGATGGGCCAGGGTCCTTCGCACGGCAGCCACCGTCTTTTCGCAGTGGCTGGTGGCCACAATGCCTGGGCCATCGCTGCTCAACTCCACCCGGACGCGGGAGAAAAAGTCGACGGGGCAGGTTACCGAGAACGGCATGTCCCCCAGCACTCCCTGGGCCAGCACCCCGCAGACGCCGGGCGCCCGGGCTGTGGCGGCTCCGATTGGATCGCCGGTGGTGGAGGGGCCGGGATGTGAATCGCTGCCGCTGGTCAACTGAAATATCCCCCGTCTAAAGTGGCGCCGCCGTAATTCCGGCGGCCCTGAGCCTGTCGAAGGGTGAATCGCACATCAAGCAAGGTGGGAGCCATCATTGAACAGGCGAAGCACTGCGTTGTCGTGGTAGGTATCCACGATGGTCAAGGTGCAGTTTCCGAAAACGAACCGCCAATTGGCATCCAGCGGCATTCCCAAGAGGGCCATCATCGCAGCGCGCAGTGACCCGCCGTGCCCCACGACCAGCACGGTGTCCTCCAGATGCCGTTCCTTAATCTCGCAGATTATGGACGTCATCCGGTGGCTGACCTCGCGGGTGGACTCGCCACCCTCCGGGGCGTAGTCGAGGTCTTTGGCGACGTAGCTCGGATACTCTCCTGGGAAACGCGCCCTCAGCTCAGCTTCCGTCATCCCCTCAAATGCGCCCTTGTGATACTCCCGGAGGCCGGGAGTCGGATGCAGGGGAACGTCCCGGCCCTGGAGGATCAGGGAGGCGGTAGCGGAGGCACGGCAAAGATCGCTGGCGTAGGCAGCATCAAAGCTGATATTGCTGAGTCGCCGGGCCAGCCGGCTGGCCTGGTCGATTCCCCTTTCCGAGAGGGCTACATCTGTGTGTCCCTGGATGCGGCCCTCGCGATTCCAGACCGTCTCCCCGTGGCGCACAATGAAGAGTTGACCCATTACCGAACAAAGCCCCCGGAGCGCTGTGACCTTGCGGGATATTCTATCACGCAGGCCGGGGAACAACCCGGCGGCAGGCCTGACCAAATGCTGGCCCTGAAAGAGCGCTGCGGTTGCTTCCTCGGACAGGAGCGCTGCCGGCCAGGCGCTAGGAGCGTGCCGAGTGGCTGGCATGGCTGGTAACGCGCTGACAATAGCGCCATCAGCGGAACGTGAAAAACAAAGTTCTCATCGTTGACTAAAATTTGATTCTACTTTATATTGACAGGCTGCCATCTCGTTCCTACAATATTTTGACATTACGGTTGGCCCTCTAACCTGTATACATTGGGAAACATGAGGTGAGGATATGCCTCCGCGAAAGTCACGAGCCAAGAAAGCAGACGTGGAGGAGGCCCAGATGCCCGTTCTGACGGCGTACTGCACGAAATTGCGCAAGAAAGTGGAGATGGACCAGATAGAGCTGGTAACCATGAAGAATGGCCGCCCCGCAGCAAAGGGAGTGGCCAAGGAAGATCCCAGCCTCTCCGTCTTCCGGATTCTGAGCAAGGCCGAGGCAGAGGAACTGGCGAAGGCCCTGTCGTAAGCGGCGTCTCCTCTCTTGTTGCTTACGCGCTGAATGCAGATCTGACACTGTCTGAGGACAGTGGGGCGTCTATTGTGTCGGGAGATTCGCTGTCAAATGGGACGTGAATCTCTGCGATGCGAAATGATGCTGTGCTTGGATCGCAAGTGCGCAATAACCCAATCAACGGCCGGGGGTCCCTCCCCTCCGGCCGTTGTATTTTGTCGCTTGGAGCGTTTGCCAGGGGTTGACCCGGAACATCCTCTATGATTGACTACTGCGGGCCAATCGCCCCCAATACCGGCCGCAATAGCGGGGGAAGTGAGAACGGGAATTTTTGACAGCCTCAAAGTGGTTGAATTCCCATGCTCGACTTCGGTATGATGGTTCGGGATTTTCGGGGCAGCGCTGGGCCGCGCTGCGACTGCTCCTGCTTGGGCTGGATTCGCGGACTTTGAGTTGTGTGCCCTGGCCGGTGGCAAGCTTGCCGGTACCGGGATTTCACAAGGTTTTGGAGCCAATTAGATGAGCTTGATTCAACGCAATGTTATCCCAATTCTAGTCCTGCTTGCCGTTATCGGAGTGGGCTTGGCCGTCCTGGCGGTCACCAGCCCCTTCGCCTCCGGTCAGGAACCCGAAACCTGCGAACCGGGCGTCGGCATCAGCATCGCCACCACCAACGCAAACGGCCAGACCGTTGCCATTGTGAACCACGGTGACGAGATCTTCTACTCTGTCAGGCTCTTCAAAGACGCCGAGCTCTGCGATTACGGCGGTGGATCACTGACAGTAACCTTGCCTGGCGCCACTGACGACTATCCGGACGGTACGGTCGAGATATCCCTCACCGAGACTGATGAAGAGGGAGTTGAAACCAACGTCATCGTCTCGGAAGGAAACTCCTATAACTCCGGTCAGATTGCCTACACCGTGAATCAGAATGACGGCGTGCAGGGCGATCCGGACAATCAGGGAAGCGTCAAGCTGGAGGTGGCTGCGGCGTATAGCGGCGGCCATACCCTCGACTCCAACGGAAATTTCACTACCAACCAGGTGAGAACCGACGCCACCAGTTCTGTTTTCATGCGTCCGCCCTCGGTGGCCATCGACATTGCACCCAGCGTTGAGGACCCGAACAATCCCGATACGCAATCGGTCCTCCAGGGGCAGACGGCTTACTTCGACGTGGTCATCACCAATACCGGAGGCTTCGAGCTCTCCAACATCTCCGTGGCCTCACTGGAAGACGCGGAGGCCGGGGAAGTACAGGTAACCGACTGCGAAAGGGCCTCCTCTGCCTTTGAACCACTGGCAGTCGGAGCCTCCACCGCTGCCTACCAGTGCGGCACCACCACGGAGGCCACCTTCGTCCTCAGGGCACAGGTAACCGCCTACGGCACTGCCCAGGATACTGCGGGTGAAACAGTACAACTCGAGGTAGCCAACGACGACACGACTACGGTGCTATTCGGCACGGTGGAAGTTGATATCGACATCGTGGCCCTGCAGGACCCGGTACGGTACGTCGATGATCCGGCTGCTACGGAAGGCAGCTTCACCGTTACTGCCACCACTCCCACCGGAAGCGACCTAGAGAGTGTCTCTATATCCGTAACTGTGACGGGGCCTGCGGCAGACGCCGAGGCAGTCGATGCAGGCGACTGTTTCCGGGAATTTGCGACCGTGGCCGCCGATTCCGCCTCCAAGCCCGCAGAACTGGGCGCTGACGGCTACGGATGCTCGGCCAAGATGAACGAGGGCGTGAACACCATCGAGGCCACCATCGAGGGAACGATTCCCGGCACCACAGTGGTGCTCACCGCCTCGGCCACCACCACCGTTGAGGCCATCAGTCCCGGCCTGACCGTCGAACTGACGCCTCAGGACCAGACGATTCGCAACGGTGAAACGGCAAGCATTACCGTTACGGTCACCAACGGGGCATCCGAGCTGACCGGAGTGACGGTCGTCGACCCGGATCCGAACAACGACGACGGTCTCGACCTGTCCGCTTGTACCACCGGCCCCAATAACGATGCAATATCGCTCGGTGCAATCGGCGACCTCTCTGCCAACGAACAGATCATCATAGTGTGCTCAACCGCAAGCCTCACCGAAGAGACTGGATACGAGGCGGTCGCCATCGGTACGGCTCGGGACAACACCACTGAGCCCTCTGGCGTTGCAACTGCCATCGTTAGGATCCTCTCACCCAGCACAGACGTCGGAGTATCGCTCCTTGACGGCGGCTCTAACGTGGTGCAACTGGTCGTGCAGACAGTGGTCATCACCGAGACCAATGACGGCGACTCTAACCTGACCGGCGTGTATGTGGATGTCGACGCTGCGGGAATCGGCCCGGATCTGACCGGCATGCGGCTGGACCGGAACTCCCCGCAGTTCGTAGCCAGCCATGGCGAGAATGCCAACGATGACGACATCCTCAACCCCGGCGAGACCTGGGAGTGGCGAGTGGTCGTTATCGGCGTAGCCGGCAACGTGGTCCTGCTCGAAGCCGATGCAACCAGCATCGACGTAACGGCCAGCGGCTACGGTACCGACGCCCTCGGCGGCGAGGTTAACCCCGACACAGACGCAGACGAGATCGAGACCCAGTCGATACCCTTCTCGGTCAACTAACCCCGCACTCCAAGCTGACCAGTTGATGGCCGGAGGCAATGCCTCCGGCCATCGTCTTTTCCGGGGAAATCCACGGGCTTTTGAAAGTTCCCTCTCCCTCCGGGGGAGGGTTAGGGTGGGGGCGTCCCTCTTATGTTTGCAAAGTAGCTGATGGCCTGGATTTCCCCTCACCCCTTCTTAGCTTGTCGAAGGGCCTCTCCCTCAAGGGAGAGGGAGAATTAAAACACCCTGTACCGAAATCCTGCCCGCTGGCAGGGGAGCGGCCATGCTGGTATCATTTGCCCGCACTATTCAGGACTATCCCGAAGTGGCAGTCCATGACCCAAGCAGACAGGGGAGGCCCCATGGCACAGAATGAGCCCATCGCTTTCCTGAACGGACAGCTTGTACCGGAGTCGCAGGCGGGGATCCCCATACGCGACCGGGGATTCATCTATGGCGATGCCGTATTTGATGCCGCCCGCACGTTCAACGGCGTGCCCTTCAAGCTGACCGAGCACGTGCGCAGGCTGTACGACTCCCTGCGCTACGTTCGCATCGACCCCGGAATGGACATGGCTGAAATGGAAATGTGGTCCCGCCGGGTTGTGGAACACAACCACCCGCTGCTGCCCCCCGGCCAGGACATGTGGGTGATGCAACGGATCACTCGCGGAGTCGAGGGAGCTGAATCCGTTCCCACGGTACTCATCGAGACCCACGCCATCCCCTTCGCGTCCCGGGCGCCGCTGTACCGCGACGGCGCGCGCGTGACCACTCCATCAGTCCCCAGGGTGCCGCCCCGGTTCATGAGTCCTCGCGCAAAGACCCACAATTACCTCAACCTGGTGCTGGGGGACCTGGAGGCACAGGGTACCGACCCCGGTTCATGGGCGGTCCTGCTGGACGAGGCGGGGAATCTGACCGAGGGACGCGGCTCCAACATATTCCTGGTTAAAGACGGAGTGGTGGCCACACCCAAAGGCCAGTACGTGCTGGAGGGCATCACCCGCCGCACTGTGCTGGACCTGGCCGATGGCCTGGGCATGCAGACCGCCGAGTGCGACCTGGACCTGTACGACGCATACACCGCCGACGAGGCTTTCCTGACCTCGACCAGCCTGTGCATCTGCCCGGTGTCGGCGGTCAACGGCACGTCCATCGGCGACGGACGCCCTCCCGGCCCGGTCACGCGCCGGCTCATGCAGGGCTTCACCGATCTTGCCGGAATGGACTTCGAGGAGCAGTACCTGTCGCACCTGTAGAATTTCCCTCTCCCTCCGGGGGAGGGTTAGGCCCGACTTTGTCGTGGCTCTCGACAAGTCGGAGGTGGGGGCGTTTCCCTCGGACGGAAAGTTTGCTCATGCTGGGATTTCACCCTCACCCCTCCTGAGCTTGTCGAAGGGCCTCTCCCTCAAGGGAGAGGGAAATACACTATAAGGAGGCTGTCATGGCGGACCTGCTACCCGGAATCGTTGAATCGGGCGCTGAGGCCCAACAGCTGTCCACTGGGTTCGGATTCACCGAAGGGCCATTGTGGCATCCCGATGGTTACTGGCTCTTCGTGGACATCCGGGCGTCGCTGGTGCATCGAATGACTCCGGACGGACAGACCGAGGTTTTCCGCGAAAACAGCGGCGGTTCCAACGGCCTCACTTTCGACGTGGCGGGACACCTGATCCTTTGCGAGGGGGACAACCGGCAGCTGGGCCGCCGCAACGAGGACGGTTCCTACAGCGCCATAGCGACCCATATCGACGGCAAGCGCATCAACCGGCCAAATGACGTGGTTAGCCGCTCCGACGGTTCGCTGTACTTTACCGATCCCAACGGCCGGCTGACACAGGAGGAGCGGGAACTGGACTTCAGCGGCGTGCACCGGGTATCCCTCACAGGGAGGCACACGGTCGCAACCCGCGACACCGAGTATCCCAACGGCCTGGCCTTTTCGCCCGACGAGAGCGTGTTGTACGTCGCCATCACCCGGCGCGACGAAAGGTGTGTCATCCAAAAGGACAATGGCGAGCATTGAGTGCATCAGTTCATCCGCGCCTTTGACGTGGACGCTGAAGGCTCCCTTAGCAACAACCGGATTTTCGCCGAAATGCACTCCGCCGAGGATGGCGTACCCGACGGCATGAAGGTGGACGTGGAGGGCCGGGTTTACTGTACCGGGCCAAGAGGCTGCTGGGTATTCGACGCGGCAGGCAACCACTTGGGCATCATCGTGCTGCCCGAAATCCCGGCTAACTGCGCCTGGGGAGGCGATGACAACCGCACAATGCTGTTCACCGCCCGCACCTCGGTCTACTCGCTGCGAATGACCACCCCCGGCACGGCCATTCCCCAGGGTTAGGGCAAGCGGCCTGGCGGCATTGCATCCTTGCAGGGGCGCACGGCGGTGCGCCCCTTCTGCGGTCTAACCATCCGGCAACGATGATTCTGAAAATGACTGGAAAGCGACATGAACGAATACGACGCCATAGTCATCGGCGTGGGCGGAATGGGAAGCGCCTCGGTCTACCACCTGGCGCGCCGGGGCTGGCGCGTACTGGGCCTTGAGCAGTTTGACGTGCCCCATGAGATGGGCTCCTCACACGGCTACTCGCGAATGATCCGCTACACGCTCCAGGAACACCCGTCCTACGTTCCCCTGGTGCGCCGGGCCTACGAACTCTGGCACCAGCTGGAGAACGCGGCCAGGGAACGCCTGCTGGTAACCACCGGCTCCATACGCGCCGGGCATGCGGAGAGCGAGTTTTTCCAGGGCGCAGTGGCCGCCTGTGAGCAGCACCACATACCCTACGAGGTGCTGACGGGCGCCGAGACCAGCAGGCGATTCCCCGGCTATCATCTGGACCACGACATAGCGGCCGTTTACCAGGCCGACGGCGGGTTTCTGCTGCCGGAGCGGTGTATCGTGGACCACGTGAACGCCGCGCTGGAGGCGGGCGCAGAGGTGCATGGGCGAGAACGCGTGCTGGACTGGGAACCGTCGGGCGAGGGCGTCAGCGTCAGGACCAACCGGGGCAGCTACCGGGCCGGGAGGCTGGTGATCACGGCGGGCGCATGGGCCTCCAAGATCGCGCCGGCGCTGTCGCAGGTCGCCGTAGCGGAGCGGCAGGTGCTCGGCTGGTTCCAGCCGGAGAGGCCCGAGCATTTCAGGACTGACACCTTCCCGGTATTCGGACTGTACGTTGAGGAGGGCCGCTTCTACGGCTTCCCGGTGTTTGGCGTGCCAGGGTTCAAGGTGGGGAGGACCCACCACAGGACCCAGGCCGTAGACCCCGACCAGCTTGACCGGGACATCTATGACGAGGATGAGGCCGTGCTGCGGCAGTTCGTCGAACGCTACTTTCCGGCGGCGGCAGGGCCGGCCCTGTCGCTCAAGACCTGCATGTTCACCAACTCGCCGGACGGGCACTTCATCATCGACCTGCACCCCGACCACCCGCAGGTGTCCCTGGCCGCCGGCTTCTCGGGCCACGGCTTCAAGTTCGCCAGCGTAGTGGGCGAGATAATGGCGGACCTGGCAATGTTCGGCGAAACCACCCACGACCTGTCGTTATTCCGCCTCGACCGGTTCGATGGCATGTGAATCTGAGGGGCAGCCGTTGTGCTAGACTCAAAGCTAGCCTGTTTGTCCGGCGAGGTGCATATATGACCACTCCCAACTTGGATGCGGATACAGTGCAACCTGATGGGCAGGAACCGGAGGGTGTCCGGCGGATGAGGGAGGATTACAGCCCGGAAAAGGTGGAGGAGATTCTGGAGAGTATCCGCAGGGCGGCCGACAATCCCGACAAGGGTGAGTGGACGTCACTATCCGAGTTTATGGAAAGACGCGGTATCAAGCCCGAGGATGTCAGCCTCTAACAGGGTCAGGGTCTCGCCCGATGCGACAGCGCAACTCGATGCCATGCGCCCCGAAGTCCAAAGACGGGCCCATGCATTTATCGTCGAGTTGGCCTCTGACCCATTAAGAAGGCGCATGGGACGGCTCGATATTGGAATGGTAAGCTGGGAAGGGCTTGCCATTTGGGGCCATCAGGAAGCTGATTTCTGGATACAGTACACCGAGGAAACAGACGGCAGCATGACTATCCTGAACATCTGGGAGCGGTGACTGCCGCCCGCTCATCGCCGTAATCTCCCCGCCTGTGTTAGACTAATTCGGTCATTCAGCCAGACCAGCGCGGGAGAACGATGGACTTTCTTTCCGTTGACCACCAGCCGGAACGCAAGCTGAGTACCCTCCTGATCGCCTTCAGCGGATGGGCGGATGCCGCCGAGGGCGCTACCAGCGCGATGAAGTTCCTGAAGCGCAAGTTGAACGCCAGTAAGTTTGCTGAATTTGACCCGGAAGAGTTCTACGACTTCACCCAGACCCGTCCCACCACCACCCGCACCCGCGACGGAAAGAGGCACATCCACTGGCCTGCCAACGAGTTCTTTCACCTGGAAAACCCCGACACCGGCGATGGCATCATGGTTTTCACCGGGGTTGAACCCAACCTGCGCTGGCGGTCCTACTCGCAGGGTGTGGCCACGTTGGCCGCAGAACAGGGAGTTGAGACGGTCGTGCATGTGGGCGCACTGTTGGACGCAGTGCCCCATACGCGCCCGGTCAAGCTGAGCGGCACCGCGACCCGGCCCGACCTGTCGGAGTTCCTCGAGGGCCGCGAGATCCGCTCCTCCAACTACCAGGGTCCCACCGGGATCAGCTCGTCGGTGATGGACGCTTGCGTCAGACAGGGCCTGGGTTATTCTTCCATCTGGGGACATACGCCCCACTACCTGCAGGCCGCCCCCAACTACCGGGTTGCCTATTCCCTGATGCAGACGCTGACCCGTCTGCTTCACCTGCCCCTCGACCTGGAGGAACTGCGCGGCGCAGCCGCAAAGTTCGACGAAGAGGTGGCCAAGGCAGTGCAGGCCGACGAACAGATCGGTTCATACGTCTCCAAGCTGGAGGGCCAGTACGACGAGAGCGTGGCCGCCAGTTCCATTCTCGATCCCGAGGACCTGGTCCGGGACGTCGAGAGATTCCTGAGAGGGGAGCGCTAGGCCCCCCGGGCAACCACCGTCCAATCAGGATTACCCAAGCCTGATCCGCAGGAAACAGGCGGCCAGGGGAGGCCGTCTCCGGCATTTTGGAAATCGTCTTCAAAGACCGTGTTTCCCTTTTTGTGAAGCCCAATGTGCCTTTTTTCCGTAATTCGAAAGAGTCTTGGTTCGTTTTGGCCACAAATCTCAAATGATACGGCCTAAAGCGGTTGACCTCTATCTGCATCGGGTTGCGATACGCTTATTGACAAAAATTTCACAATCCATATAATCCCACAAGTTTGCATTGTCGGCGGCCCGCAGCTTTCATCCGTCGACCAGCTACCCGCTCATTTCAACCCGGTGGTTGGGGAACAAATTCACCAATCCTAAAGGAGAGGCAGTGTTTAGTCTAAGATCAATTCTCCCAAAGCTATGGTTGCCAGTCCTGCTGGTGATGGCGTTGGCCTTGGTTGTCGCCTGCGGCGAGTCCGCGACCGAGGCGCCAACGGCAGCACCAGTCGCGACAAGCGTTCCTGCGACAACGGCAGCCCCGCAGGCGGCTGCAACTGAAGCGCCCGCGGCGGAACAAGAAGAAGAGGATGAGCAGCAGGCGGCCCCAACGCCGCAGGCGGCAGCGCCTCAGCCGACCTCGACACCGCGGCCCGCTCCCACCACGGCGGTACAGACGCATGCGCCGGAGGGGGACATGAACTACGCGGTCAAGGAGACCGGCGTGTTCGAAGGTCACCCGCGGTACATGTCCAGCCCCCGCGTCCAGTACTCCGCCGTCAGCTTCGGCGAGTCCATGGTCGCCATCCAGCCCGACCTGTCTCCCGGCCCGCTGCTCGCGTCGGAATGGGACATTTCGGACAACGGCCAGATCTGGACGTTCACCGTCCGCGATGACGTGATGTTCCATCCCAAGTGCGGCGCCTCCGGGACTGAGAGCTGCGGCAATTTCACCGTTCACGACGTACTCTGGAACTACAAGGAATGGCACGAGGGTTCCCTGAACGCCCGCGCCGGGATCATCGGGGATTTCTGGGTCGGCAAGGCCGGCGGATCCCAGAACGTCATCGATGACTACACCGTGGAGATCGACACCGGCGAGCCCTGGCTCCGGGAACGGGCCTTCGAGTTCATGCGGCACCTGGGCGGTGTCAGCACCACCATCGTCAGCATGCAACAGACCCGCGACATCTTCGAGCGGGCCGGAAACAACTGGGATGACCGCTACAGCGAACCTGGCGTCGCCACCGAGGAATACGAGGCGGCCGCCAAGGAAGCGAGCAAGAACATCTCCGCAACCGGTCCATGGGAAATCCAGGGACCAACCAACAGCGACACCGTGTGGGAATTCACGGCTGTCGAGGGGCACTGGAGGCAGACTCCCTACTTTGCCAACTTCAACATGAGGTCCATCCCGGAGGAGGCCACCCGCGTTGCGGCTTTCCAGACCGGCGAGCTGGACATCATGGAAATGGCCTTCGACTCGCTGGACGCAGTGCAGGCGGTTGAGGGCACCGAGATTGTCGCCTGGCCCTTCGCCGGACAGGCCGGCCTGAACATCTACGGACAGACCTACGGCGTGGACAAGGACGGCCAGCCGTACGAGCACCTGGACTGCAGCAACGCCTGGGTGTCCTGCAACGAAGACCCGACATCCCAGGAATGGCTGGACTCGGTCAAGGTCAAGAAGGCCATGGCCATTGCCATCGACCGGCAGTCAATCGTTGACAACCTGCTTTCCGGCTTCGGCGATGTCCTGTACCTGAGGGACTGGATGGGCCACGAGGCTAAGGCCGATCCGCGCTGGGTCCACGAATACGACCCGGACATGGCCAGGCAGTTGCTGAACGAGGCCGGATATGGCCCCGGCAACGAGTTCTCCATCACCCTGGTTCCCGCCATCCGTGGCGCGCCCGCCGAGGTGGAGGCCTGCGAGGCCGTGGCTGGATTCTGGGAGGATGTTGGCATCAACGTCGATCTGCAGCGCATACCCTACGCCACCATCCGGCCGGAGCTGATCACCCGGACCTTCCAGGGCGCGACCTGCCACACCGTCAGCCAGCGCCTGACCCCGGCCATCGGCGCCTCCAACTACGTGGCGAAGTCCACCTTCAGCTACGGCACGGAACACCCGTGGATGGAGGAAAACATCACCGACCTGCTGGGCGAGACCAACCCGAATCTGGTTGCCGAGAAAGAGCGTAATGTATACGGCTGGTTCTATGACAACGTCATGGCCTTCGCCCTCTACGCTCACGACGGCATCTGGCCGGTAGGCGTCCGCCTTGACCCCGAATGGACGCCCATCGACTTCAGCGAAGTCCGGTCGCCGTCCGGGTTCGAGTACATCAAGCACCGTTAACAGGAACCATCGGCAGGGGCGGGTTGCAGACCCGCTCCTGCCCCGGTAATCACATTCCCCGGGATTCACCAGGTTTGGTCGGCGCCAGGCCCTCCGACGCCAGGGTTCCCGGCTTTCCATGCCTGCCGTTTCAGGCAGTTTCAGGTTGTTGGCTCTCCTCTCATAGACACACGCCGTTAAATGATTCATATTGGAATAAGCTCTTTGTATCCTTAACCCCTACCGGCGCACTGCAATTGGTAGCAATCACCCGCGCTTACGAGCCTGTCCTAAAGACTCTTTGAAAGTGAATTAAGCAGACAGATATGCAGAGATACCTGTTACGCCGTTTGGTCCTGGCCGTCATCACCCTAGTGGCCGTCTCTCTGATCATTTTCATACTCAGCCGCTCTGCCGGTGACCCGGTCTCTCTCATGCTGGACGAATACTCCACGCAGGAAGACATAGACCGGATGATGGCAAAGCTGGGCACCGACAAGCCCTATTACCAACAGTACTTCATCTTCCTGCGGGACGCCGTACAGGGAGACCTTGGCATATCGATCAAGGAGGGGCGCCCTGTAACGGAAGTGATCCTGGACCGGCTTCCCTGGACGCTCTACCTGGGGCTGACCGCGTTCATAGTGTCGTTGCTGGTGGGCATTCCACTGGGGATACTGTCGTCTATCAAGCGCGGCAGCCTGATTGACCAGGCTGGCAAGGTAGTTGCTCTGCTGGGCCAGGCGGCACCGCCTTTCTGGCTCGGCATTATGCTGATAATTTTCTTTGCCGTGGAGTTCAGGGCCTTCCCTACATCAGGCCGGGAGGACTGGAACAGCATTTTCCTGCCTGCCATCACTCTGGGATGGTATTACGCCGCCGCCAATCTCAGGCTGGTCCGCTCGGCGATGCTGGACGTGCTCGACTCGGAATACATCAAGCTGGCACGGGCCAAGGGTGTGCCGTACTGGGGCATAGTCATGAAGCACGCTTTCAGGAACGCCCTGATCCCGCCCCTGACCTTTGCGGGCGTGACCCTGGGGGCGCTGGTAACCGGCTCGCTGGTGGTTGAGACCGTGTTCGCCTGGCCCGGGCTGGGCAAGCTGGCCATCGACTCGCTGAACTCCTTCGATTATCCGCTGCTGCAAGGGGTGGTGGTCGTCTTTACGCTGCTCTACGTCCTGGTGGCTTTCGCAGTAGACGTGCTTTACGCCTACATAGACCCCCGCATCCGGTACGCATAAGCAGGTAAGAGGTCATCATGGCGGTCAACACGACAACCGAGATTCTCACTCCGTCCGGCAGCGGTATTGGTGTCAAGCTGGCCGGGGCCTATCGTATCTTCCGGCGCTGGCCGTTGATTCCCGTGCTGCTCCTGGCGCTCGTCCTGTTCGCCGGCATTGCCGCCCCCTGGATCTCTCCCCACGACCCCAACCAGCAATCGCTGGATGACCGAAAGCTGCCGCCCTTCTGGTACGAGGCCAAGACCGAGACCTCCGTCAGAACGGTAGTGCAGAGAGTTTTGCCCGGGCAGGACGACCAGGTCTCCCTGGCGGACGCCCAGGCGATCAATCCCGACATCCAGATCGGGGACTCCATCGAATTCGAAGAGGTGACCCGCGCCGGAGGCAGCGGCAAGCACTGGCTGGGCACCGACCAGCTGGGACGGGACATTCTCTCTCGAATCATTTACGGGGCCCGCATATCGCTCCTGGCCGCCGTGATAACACTGGGAGTAGGCGGTTCCATCGGCGTGATTCTGGGACTGGTGGCCGGCTGGTATGGCGGCGTGGTCGACGAGGCGGTCATGCGTTTCGTCGACATCCTGTTGGCCGTACCTCTGGTGCTGATCGCGCTGGCAATGGTGGCCACCCTGGGAACATCGTTGACCATAATCGTGGCGGTGCTGACTATTTTCATTTGGCCCCGCTTCGCCCGCCAAGTGCGGGGGGAAGTCCTGCAACTCAAGAACATGGACTTCGTGGCGCTGGCCCGAGTTGCCGGGGCGTCCACTCCTCGCATCCTCTTTGTGCACATTTTCCCCGGGACCATCAATACACTGATAGTGGTGGCGACCCTACAGGTGGGCATCGTGATTCTGCTGGAGGCCACTTTGAGCTTCCTGGGCGCCGGCGTGCCGCCGCCCACGGCCACCTGGGGAGGCATGGTGTCAGACGGGCGGGGGCACCTGGCCGGGGGCTTTGAGACCGGGTCATGGTGGATTTCCACCTTCCCGGGAGTGGCTATCATGCTCACCGTGATGTCGCTGAACCTGTTCGGCGACTGGCTGCGCGACAAGCTGGACCCGCGGCTCAGGCAGATCGAGTGACCCACACTCCCAACAAGGGGAGCTAACGAACGCTATGGCCACAGAAGCAGTAACTCAAGGGGAGGTGGTGCTGCGGGTTAACGACCTGCGAACCTACTTCCAGACCAGATGGGGCACGGTCAAGGCCGTGGATGGCATCAGCTTCGATCTCCGCAGGGGCGAGACGCTGGGGATCGTGGGCGAATCGGGATCCGGCAAGTCGGTCACGATGCTGTCGCTAATGCAGCTCATACCCATGCCGCCGGGCCGCATCGTTTCCGGCAGCATCGAGCTGGACGGCGAGGACTTGCTGCAACTGTCCGAAGCCGAGATGAACAAGGTGCGGGGGAGCAAGATTGCTCTCATCATCCAGGACCCGATGACCTCGCTGAACCCGGTGTTCACCATCGGCAACCAGGTGTCCGAGGCCATCAGGATCCATCAGGATATCCCCAAGCGCTCGGTCATGGAGCAGGCCCTGTCGGTGCTGCGAAAGGTGAACATTCCCGCGGCCGATACCCGAATGCGCGACTATCCGCACCAGATGAGCGGGGGCATGCGGCAGCGGGTAGTCGGCGCAATAGGGATTTCCTGCCAGCCCCAGGTTCTGATCGCCGACGAGCCGACCACCTCGCTGGACGTCACCATTCAGGCTCAGTACCTCGCGCTGCTGAAGGAGTTGCAGCGGGATTCCAACGTCGGCCTGATTTTCATCACCCACGATTTCGGCATCGTCGCCAAGATGTGCGACCGTGTCGCGGTGATGTATGCCGGCCGCATTGTGGAGCAGGGCAGCGTCCGCGACATATTCAACAACCCGTCCCATCCATACACTGAAGCCCTGCTGGCCTCCGTGCCCAAGATGGAGGAGGACGTGGACCGGCTGTATTCTATCGAAGGCCAGCCTCCCACGCTGCACGACCTGCCGGCCGGCTGCCCCTTCGCGCCCCGGTGCCAGTATGTAATGGACCGGTGCCGCGAGGAATACCCGGAACGAATCGCGATAAGAGAGGGCCACCACGCCTCCTGCTGGCGGTTGAGCTGATATGACGACTGCAAACGCACCTGAAGTCGGAAGTACCCGCGCTGGCCAGATGGCGGGGAGCGGCCACGGACAAGCCCTGCTGGAAGCCGTTGACCTGAAAAAGCACTTTCCGGTCACCAAGGGCCTGCTGCTCAGCAAGACTGTGGGGCACATCAAGGCGGTTGACGGGGTGTCCTTCGACCTGCGGCCGGGTGAAACGCTGGGCATAGTCGGCGAGTCGGGATGCGGCAAGAGCACCACCGCCAAGATGATGCTCATGCTGGAGGAACCCACGGAGGGTTCGATTCGCTTCGAGGGGAAGGAGATCCGCGACGCTGACCCCGAAACCAGGCAGGAATACCGGCGTTCAGTGCAGGCCGTTTTCCAGGACCCGTGGAGTTCCCTCAATCCCCGGATGCGGGTGCGCGACCTGATCGCCGAGCCCATGGTGATCAACTGGGACATTAGCAGAGGAGAAATCCAGGACCGGGTGCTCAAGCTTCTGACCGATGTGGGTCTCAGCGCCTACCACGCCAACCTTTACCCTCACGAGTTCTCCGGCGGCCAGAGACAGCGCCTGGCCATCGCCCGGGCCCTGGCCCTGAACCCCAAAGTCATAGTCCTGGACGAGCCGGTTTCCGCCCTGGACGTTTCCATTCGCGCCCAGATCATGAACCTGCTGAAGGACTTGCAGGCCGAATACAACGTCAGCTACATGCTCATCGCCCACCACCTGGCCACCGTGCGCTACATGTGTACCTGGGTGGCCGTGATGTATCTGGGCCGCATCGTGGAAATGTCTCCGGTCAAGGACCTGTTCGAGAACCCGTCCCACCCGTACACCAAGGCCCTGATGTCAGCGGCGTTGCCCTCCCATCCGGACACGGTGCAGGATGAGATGATCCTAACCGGGGAGGTTCCCTCGCCGCTGAATCCTCCCGACGGGTGCCACTTCCACACGAGATGCCCCTTCGTGATGGACGTTTGCAGCCTGCAAGACCCGGTGGTCAAGGAAGTCTCTCCAGGCCACACAGTCGCCTGCCACCTGTTCTGAGGCAGGAATTGGGAGCCTGGAATGGGGAATGCGCCTCGCCCCACTTTCCACATTCTTGGTTTCCGCATTCAAAATTCCGGCCGCCGGTGCTAGAATCTGTCAATGCCGACGCAGGCACAGACCCAAACAAAAAGCGGGAAGCAGCGCCGCAGTCCGACGATGTCGGCTGCGCGCATCGCCCGGGCAGTGGAGTTGATGGCGCGGGAGTACGGCCCCTTCCCCGAGGAGCGCCGGCTGCCCCCGACCGAGGAGATGGTCTTCACCATCCTTTCCCAGCATACGTCCGACATTAACTCCGGTCGCGCTTTCGCCCGGCTTATGGAGCGCTTCGGTTCCCTGGAGGCAGTAGCCCGGGGCGACATCGCCGACATCGAGGAGGCCATAGCTCCCGGCGGACTGGCCAAGGTGAAAGCGCCGCGCATCAAGGAAGTGCTGGGAAAGGTGCTGGAACTGAACGGCGGCTCGCTGGATCTGTCGTTCCTGCGGGAAATGCCACTGGCAGAGGCAAAGGCGTGGCTCCGGCAATTGCCGGGAATAGGGCCCAAATCGGCTGGCATCGTCCTGAACTTCTCTCTCGGCATGCCTGCCATGGCCATCGATACGCACATATATCGAGTGTGCCAGCGACTTCGCGCCATCGACGCCAAGACCAACGCAGACAAGGCCCACGACGTGATGGAAGCCAAGGTGCCGCCCGAGGAAGTGTTCAACTTCCACGTCGCATTCATCACCCACGGGCGCCGCGTCTGCCGCGCGCAGCGTCCGCTCTGCGCCGAGTGCGTGGTGGGCGAGATGTGCCCGTCCCGGAGCAAGCTGATGGCGAGGACGGCCAAGCCGGAAAATGGCATCATTCGGGATGAGGGAATCAAGACCAGGAATGTGGGTTCAACCACACTGCCACATGTGCCCCCGGCCCTGTTGGGCGAATAGTAAACTGGGATAGGCGCTTGTTGCGAAGGCGAACGCCTGGCCCGCAGGTGCATGAGCACATTTTCGTATGGGCCAGCGACAAAGGAGGGCCAGGAAAGTGAAGGTAGGTATCATCAACGTCACGGGATACTCAGGATCGGAGTTGGCCCGTATCCTGCGTCGTCATCCCGAGGTGGAAATCGCGTCGGTTACGGGACGGAGCGCCGCCGGCCAGAAGCTGGGCGAGGTCTTCCCGCACCTGGAAAGCCTGGATATGACCATCGAGCCGGAACTGAGCGGCAGCCTCGACCTGGTCTTTTCGGCACTCCCCCACAAGGCCAGCGCCGAGGCCTGCATACCCGTGCTGGACCAGGGCGTCAAGGTGGTGGACATCAGCGCCGATTTCCGCCTGAAGCGCGCCGACGAGTACGAGGAATGGTACGGCGTGGAGCATCAGAAGCCGTCGCTGCTGGAGGAAGCCGTCTACGGGCTCACCGAGTTGCACCGCGACGAGATACGGCAGGCGAGGCTGGTGGCCAACCCTGGCTGCTACCCCACCAGCGCCATCCTGGGCCTGGCCCCGGCAGTGGAGGCAGGCATCATCAGCCCGGACATCATCGTCAGCAGCCTGTCCGGAGTATCCGGCGGCGGGCGCAGCCTCGTGATGACCAATCATTTCTCGGAAGTGAACGAGAACGCTTTTGCCTACGCCGTCAACGGGCACCGGCACCTCCCTGAGATCACCCAGGAACTGGATCCCTTGACCGAGCAGCCAGTGCGTGTGACCTTCCAGGTGCACCTGATCCCGATGACGCGAGGTATATTCAGTTCCTGCTACGCCCCGCTGGCCAACCCAGGCGAATGGGCGGGAGACGAGGGTAAGCAGCGCCTGGTGGACATCTACCGCGACTACTACGCGGACCACCCGTTCGTAAGGGTGGTTTCGGCCCCGCCGCAGACCAAGCAGACGCTGGGCAACAACATGTGCCTGCTGCACCCGGTCATCGACCGGCGGACGGGACGGCTGACGGTGTTCAGCGTGCTGGACAACCTGGTAAAGGGGGCGGCCGGACAGGCGGTGCAGAACATGAACCTGATGGCCGGGTTCCCCGAGGACACGTCGCTGGACGAACTGGCGGTCTACCCGTAGCGCCGTACCACCGGGTATGCTACACTCATAGAGTACCAAGCGTGCCCCGGTCGTCTAGCCAGGTCAGGATGCCACCCTTTCAAGGTGGAGATCAGGGGATCGAAGCCCCTCCGGGGTACCAACCACATTTCGAACCACCAAACCCCGCGGCAAATGCGTCGCGGGGTTTTTTGTTGTGTCGACCAGCGTAACGTCTCATTATTATTACGAATATCTGGACACAATATAGGACAAAGCGTTGTTGTAACTGTGATTTCAAAGCTGTATCATGGATTATACAATGGACAGTGCATAGGACAAAATCGAATGAGTCGCTCTTATTTGATATCCCATCCCTGGATTAATTTCACCCTTCACTTGGACCATGCTCCCAGCCGGTTTTGGATGCTGCTGGGAGAGGCGGTCGCTATGTGCGAGCAAATCAGCCGGTCGCCCCTTCTGCCGGAGACCTTTGAAAGACTTCATCAGATTTACTTGGAAAGGGGGATCCACGCAACCACCGCTATCGAAGGCAATACGTTGACTGTCGACGAGATTTCCCGTCGAATCCAGGGATTGCTCGAACTTCCACCTTCCAAAGAATATCTCGGCCAGGAGGTGGACAATATCCTGAATGCTTGCAACGATATCTTGGCAGGCGTGGCAAGAGGTGATGTTCCACGCATGTCTCTCCAACGAATCAAGGAGCTAAACAGGACGGTATTGTGCGGTCTGAGTTTGGAGCCTGGAGTCATCCCGGGCGAGATTCCCACCCGACAGTACGGCGTGGCCGATTACGTGGCCGCCCCGCGGGAGGATTGCGAATACCTGCTGTCGCGGATGTGCGATTGGCTTCGGGAAATAGAATCAACGCAGGTATTGGGGAGCAGGACTGCCACTGCAATTCTGTGTGCCATCCTGTCTCATCTGTACCTGGTCTGGATTCACCCTTTCGGGGATGGCAACGGCAGGACGGCCCGACTGATGGAGCATCAAATCTTGGCTGCGGCAGGCGTTCCCAGCCCGGCAGCTCACTTGCTGAGCAATCACTACAACGAAACGCGAGCAGAGTACTATCGCTATCTTCGGCTATCCAGTCGGATAGAGGACGGAGTTATCGAATTCCTAGTCTATTCTTTGCAGGGATTCGTGGACGGCCTCTCGTCCCAGATGGCCCATGTTCAGGAACAGCAGTTGGCGATTCTCTGGGAGAACTATATCCACGCTCAATTTCATGGCAGCAGCAGGGCTGACATCCGCAGGCGCAATCTAGCCTTGGAGTTGTCCAGGAGGGATGAACCGGTCCCAAGAAGTGAGGTCCGCCTACTTTCTCCGGAAATCGCGGCGGCATACGCGCGAGTAACGGAAAGAACTCTGAACAGAGATATTGCTGACCTGGAAGAGACTGGCCTGATCGAACGAACGCGGGCCGGGATAAGAGCTCGCAAGGAAATTGTATTGGGCTTCCTGCCTCCTTCCGTAGACGCCAAGACTGATGTGGAAGCCCAGCACGCTCTATGACCACCACCTGGGGAGAATTCGCGGCGTCAAACCCCGAGCTGGCGGCGCTGGGGGAGGCGCAGTTCGCCCGCACCGGGCTCGCGCTGGTCGGGACACTCCGGCGCGACGGATGGCCGCGCATCTCGCCGGTTGAGCCGTTCATCGTCGATGGACAGCTGTACCTGGGCATGATGTGGCGGTCGGTAAAGGCCCTGGACCTGCGGCGCGACCCTCGCTGCGTGGTGCATAGCACCGTGTCCGACCGCAGCGGCACCGAGGGCGAGTTCAAGGTCTATGGCAGGGCGGTGGAGGTTACGGACCTCGAGGAGCGCCGCCGGTTCGCCGACGCCGTGTACGAAGCCATAGGTTTCCGGCCCGAGGAGCCGGAATTCCATTGCTTCGCCATCGCAATTGAGAGCGTCGTATTCTCAAGGCTGGAGGGCGGGGAGTTTCACAGACAAGTCTGGAAAAGCTAACCACAGAGAACACAGAGGTAATAGAGAATAACTCTGTGCGCTCCGTGTTCTCTGTGGTTAAAACCCCTAATCGAACACGAACACGCACTTGCCAGTGGTGGCGCCGTCGAAAGTCTGGAACGCCTCGATGGCCTGGTCCAGGCTGTAGCGGTGGGTGATCAGCCGGTCCAGTGGCGCCTTGGTGTCCACAAAGAACCGGGCAATCTCGATGAGTTCGGCTTTGCTGAACGTCCACGATCCGAATACTGTCAGCACCTTGAATATCACGTCGCGGTTGAAATCAATCTCCGCCGGACCGCCAATTCCGACATAACAGGCCCGGCCGAATGGCCGCAGGCAAGAAAGGGTCTGCTGGCGTGCCGTGGGGTTGCCAGATGTCTCCAGCGATGCGCTGGCTCCCTGGCCGCCGGTGAGGTCCAGGATGGCTTGCGCCACGTCGTTGCTGGCGGCGTTGATGGTGTGGTCTGCACCCAGTTCCGTGGCCAGCCGCAGCCGCTCGTCCATCACGTCGATGGCGATGACGCGAGCGCCCATGGCCTTGGCCGACAGCGTGCCGCTCAGGCCCACCGGGCCCTGCCCGAACACGGCCACCATGTCCTTGCCGTTGACGTCCATCTTGTTCAGCCCATTCCAGGCGGTGCCGGTGCCGCACGATATAGCCGCGCCCTCCTCGAACGACAACTCGCCGGGCAGGTGAACCAAAGTGCGGGACGGGCAGATCATGTAGTCGGCGTTGGCGCCGTGGCCAGTGCCGCCGCCGAAAGTCACGTGCCCGACGGGGCATAGCTGCTCGTAGCCCATGGAGCAGATTTCGCAGACGCCGCAGCCCTCGTAGTGGTGGCACATCACCCGGTCGCCCAGCTTGAGACCCGGAGGCGCGCCCGGCCCCAGTTCCTCGATGACGCCGCATGGCTCGTGGCCCGTGATCATTTCCGTCGGTTCCCCACCTCGGTAGCGGTGCAGGTCGGTGCCGCACAGACCGGAGGCCATGATCCGCAGGACCGCCTCGCCCGGTCCGGCGTGAGGGTCGGGGAACTCCCTGATCTCGGCCTCACGGTTGCCCTTGAACGTGACTCCACGCATCATTTACTCCTGTCTCATTCCGGTTTAACAGATGATACCAAAGTGTGTTGCTCTGTAACACGACATCAGAAGGAAGCAGTCGATGGCATCGGAGTCTTATAATGTGCTGACAGCGGAGGTTAACTGCGATGACGATGCTGAAACCGCGCTCCGGGATGAAGCTCACGGTCGAGGAGTTCATGGAACTGCCCGACACCGACGACCGGCGGAAGATGGAGTTGGATGAGGGAGTCCTGTACATTATGCCCCGACCCAGGAGAGTTCACGGGTTCTTTCAACGCAGGCTGGCTTACCCCATCGACCAATACCTTGACAGTTTCGACGTGCCGCCTGCGAAACTGATGACGGACTTCGTCGTGGCGCTGTCCCTGGAACGCCGGGTTCTTTTCGCGCCGGACCTGTCCATCGTTCTTAGGAACAACCCTGTGGAGGTAAATGACCGCAGGGTGGAGGGTTCTCCGGACATAGTCGTGGAAGTCCTCTCCTCCGACCGCAACCGTGACTTGGTGCGCAAGCGGCAGGCCTATGCAGCTGCGAGTGTTCCAGAGTACTGGATTTTTGACCCGCGTATCGACACTGACACTTTGCTGGAGCTGCAGGATGGCGAGTACGTCGAGCGGGCAGTCCTGACCGCCGACGACACTCTGACCACTCCGTTGCTCCCTGACCTGACCATCCCGCTGGCCGACATATTTCGTCACCGCCGCCGTCCGGTGGAGGATGACTCAGGCTGCTAATCAGTGCTGGAATGACTCCAGCCTTTGGATTATGATAGAGGCGCTCCACCGAACGGCGGGCCGCCTGCTCCCCTACTCACCATTGAGATGTTTCCCTTGCTCAACCTGTCCGGACTGCACGTTTTTGTTTCCCTGGATGAGCCGTTCGGCGACGAGCTGGATGCCGACTGGCTCGAAAGCGCTGTACAGGCAGGACTGCTGGCAGCAGGCATCGACGGGGATGCCGAGGTCAGCCTGCTGATCACCGGCGACGAGACCGTCCGTGCCCTGAACGCCGAGTACCGGGGGCTGGACGATACGACCGACGTGCTCTCATTCTCCGCCAGCCACCCGGGGCACTGGGAGGGAGACGGCGACGGGCCGCCGGAGACCCCGGATCACGCCGAGTTCGTGCTGCCGCCCGGCATACCCCAGCCTCTGGGCGAAATAATCGTCTCGTGGCCCCAGGCGCAGCGGCAGGCCGTCGAGCACGGTGTCAGCCCGGAGCGGGAGTTGGCCCACCTGGTGGTACACGGGGCGCTCCACCTGATCGGATACGACCATCTGGGGCCGGATGATACCGCCCGGATGCAGGCGCTGGAACGCGAGGCGCTGGAATCGCTGTCCTTCGACAAGCTCAGGATGATCGACAGGCTCAGGATGAACCGACAGGCTCGGGACGAACGGGAGTAGTCCATCGCCATGACGTCGCAGGTCTACTATCGCAAGTGGCGTCCCTCCAGCTTCAGCGAGCTGGCCGGCCAGGAACACGTGTCGACCACGTTGCGCCAGTCGGTGCGCCTGGGGCGCATCTCGCACTCCTACCTTTTCTGCGGTCCAAGAGGATGCGGCAAGACCACCACCGCCCGCATCATCGCCAAGGCCGCCAACTGCCTGGACTTGCAGGATGGCGACCCCTGCAACACCTGCGACGTGTGCCAGGCCATCAGCGATGGCCGTTTCATGGACATCATCGAGCTGGACGCGGCCAGCAACCGGGGCATCGACGAGATACGCGACATTCGCGACAAGGTGAACTTTGCGCCGGCCCAGGGCCGCCGCAAGGTGTATATCATCGATGAGGCCCACATGCTCACCGACGCGGCCTCCAATGCTTTCCTGAAGACACTGGAGGAGCCGCCGGAGCATGTGATCTTCGTGCTCTGCACCACCGAGGCACACCGGATACTGCCTACCATCATTTCCCGTTGCCAGCGACTGGATTTCCGCCGCATTCCCTCCGAGACCGTGTTCGGGCGGCTCGCGGAAATCGCCGAGGCCGAGGGCGTCACGGTGGAGCCGGCGGCTTTGCGCATGGTGGCACGGTACGCTTCCGGCAGCTTGCGCGACGCCGAGAACCTGCTGGAGCAACTGGTCGTGTCCTGCCCCGACGGGGTGACCGCCCAGCAGGTGGAGAAACTGCTGGGCCTGGGCAGCGACGAGACCGCCCTGGAACTGGTCAAGTACCTGCTCTTGGGCAACACCACTGCCTCGCTGACTGCTGTGAACCAGGCGGCCTGGGAGGGCAGCGATCTGAGGCAGTTGCACCGGCAGGCCAGCGACCTGCTGCGCGGATTCATGCACCTCCAGTGGGGGTCTGAAGACGCCGTGGACCTGCCCGAGCACGTGCAGTCTCAGCTCAGGGAGCTGGTTGGCAAGCAACCGCCGTGGCGGATCGTCCACGCGCTGAAAGTTTGGGGAGCGGTCAACATGCGCTATGACGCGCCGTCGACGCTGCCCCTGGAGCTGGCCGTGGTTGAGATCTGCGAGGAATCGGCGGCGCCCGCTCCGGTGGCGGAGGCGCCTCCGCCAATGCCGGCCCCCGCGGCCAATACGGCCCGGCAGGCTCCCGCGTCGCAGGCGCCCCGGCCTGCTCCCCCGCCCCGGGAACGGCAGCCCGAGCGTCCACCACAGCGTGAACGTCCTGCTCCGGCTTCCGCAGGCGCGCGCAGCCAGCCGACGGCGCCCCCGGCCCCGGGTCAAAGAGGAGACGGGAGCGGACGAACCGGCGGCGAGTCAAACGATCTCTGGGTACAGTGGAACAACACCGTCAAGGCGCTTTCCCGGCACAAGGGCAGAAAATACAACCTGGGGGCCCTCCTGCGAGACTGCAAGGTCAACAGCATATCGCTGGACGACAAGACCCTGGTACTGCCGTTCACGAACAAGGCCAATCTGGAGCGAATGCAGGAGGAACTGGAGGACCCAGTCTCCCGCAAGCGTCTCACCGAAGCGCTGACGCAGTCCTTTGGAGAGGGTTGCGATTACCAGCTAACCCTGGCGAACGGACAGCAGTCCGGGGGGTCTGCCACCAACCCGGCCCAGCAGAGCTCCCTAGTCCGCGCCGCCCAGGGCATGGGCGCCAAAATAATCCAAGTTAGGGACGAGGACGAATGAACCGCAACATGATGCGCCAGGCCCAGCGGCAACTGGCCCAGCTGCAGAAGATCCAGGAGGAACTGGAGACGCTCACCGTTACCGGGACCGCAGGCGGCGGCGCGGTCAGGATCGTGATGACCGGCAAGCAGGCCGTTGAGTCAGTAGAAATCGAGCCGGAAGCCGCCGAAGACCTGGAGCTGTTGCAGGACATGCTGGTCGGCGCTTTCAACGACGCAGCCACCAAGGCCCAGGAGATGGCCGCCAGCAAGATGAGCGTCATCACCGGAGGGATGAACATCCCCGGGTTGACGTAGAGGACGTTTCCAAAGCCCAACCGCTCATCCTGAGCTTGTCGAAGAAGGGCGGGTGCCTGATAGTCTAACAACCCGCCATCCTTCGACGAGCTCAGGATGAAGGCGTTCCGGCGAGCGTTTTGGAAACACCCTCTCAGGGAGCAAATCGAATGTTGAGCGACTTGGAATTGGTCTACCTGTGGCGCCAATTCTCGGAAGAGCATTACTGTGCGAGCTGGATGCTCGTAGAACCGGGCACACTGAAACAATTCAAGAATTGGCTGGATGGGCGGGGTAGCGATGGAGGAGAGCGAACTCTTGAAAATTATGAGCAAGAAGACTTGCCTGCAATCCGGGACGCCTATCAATCGAGAAGTGGCGAGGTTGCCGACAATATTCAAATAGCATCGTCTTGATTAGGGAATATCTTCCCCAACCGGAATCGATACCGCTGCGGAACCCCCGTCGGAACTGATTTTCATGGAGGACGTAGTCGCGGATTCCAGCCTGTTGGTGGCCTACTTTCTCGAATCTGACGTGTTCCACCAATCGGCGAGGGAATTCTTTGCCGATTTGGATAGCGGTGGCCGCAAACTCCACTTGCCGATGCTGGTAATGGTTGAGACAATCTCCGCCATCCGGCGCAGACTTGGACAAAGTTCGCAAACCACAATAAACGATGCTTTTGCTACTATCTATCAGTGGGAACGTCAGCAAAAGTTAGTATTCTACCCTCTGAACCGGGAGCGTATGGAGGCAGCGTTGAGACTGGCCGAAGGAAATGCGCTAAGGGACGCAGACTCGATTATTGCCGCTCTCGCCGAGGAGCTGGGTATCGCCCTTAAGACCTACGATAACGAAATCTTGCGCCGATTCCAGCGGGCCATCTGATGACCCCAGATAACCTCCCTTCCGCATTCCCTTCCCTGGCCAGGCTGGTGCAGGAGCTAAACCGGCTGCCGGGCATCGGCCCCAAGAGCGCCCAGCGCCTGGCCTACCACATCATCCGTCTGCCGGACGAGGAGGCCTACGCCCTGGCCGAGGCGGTGACGGCGGTCAAGCAGAACACGGTGTATTGCGGCGAGTGTCAGAACCTGGCCGAGTCAACCCCATGCCAGATCTGCGGCGACCACCGGCGCGCCCGTTCGGTCATCTGCGTTGTCGAGGAACCGCTGGACGTGCTGGCCCTGGAGCGCACCCGCAGCTACCGAGGGCTGTACCACGTGCTGCACGGCGTCATCTCACCCATCAACGGCATCGGGCCCGACCAGCTCAAGCTGAGGGAGTTGCTGGAACGGCTGGCAGACCCTGAGATTTCCGAGCTTGTGGTGGCCACTAACCCCACCATGGAGGGAGAGGCCACCGCAATGTACATCCAGAGGCAATTGGGGCGCGACGACCTGCGGGTGACCCGCCTTGCCCGGGGCCTCCCGGTCGGCGGATCGCTGGAACACACCGACGAAAACACGCTGATTCGCGCCTTCCAGGGGCGGCAGGAGCTGTAGCGCATGACCCTGGCTGGCGGAGCGGAACGGGGGCGCACCTACCGCTGCGAGGGCCTGACGCTGCGGAAAGCCTCCATCGGCGAGGCCGACCTGGTGGTGACGGTGTTCACCGCAGAGCACGGCAAGGTCCGAGCCGTGGGAAAGGGCGCCCGGCGGTCCAGCAGCAGGCTGGTGGGCCACCTGGAGCCGCTCACGCTCAGCCGAATGTCCATGGCCCGAGGGCGGGAGCTGGACATCGTCTCGCAGGCCGAGGTCCTCGACGGGTTCGCGTCCGTCAAGGCCGACCTGGACACAATGACCCGCGGGCTATACGTGGTCGAGCTGCTGGACGGCTTCGGCCCGGAGGACAGCCCGTCTCCTGCCCTGTTCCGGCTGGCGGTCAACGTGCTGCGGGCGCTGCCCTTGGCGGCGGAGCCGGAATCGCCGCTGCGGTACTTTGAATTTCACCTGCTGCGGCTCACCGGCATGCTGCCGGAACTCTACAACTGCGTGGAATGCCGCAAGGAGGTTGAACCCGACTCCCATCGGTTCAGTGTCAATCTCGGCGGCGTGCTCTGTCCTGACTGCCGGCCCCTGGAGGCGCAGGTCAGGCCGCTGTCGCTGCGGGCCATGAAGGTGCTCCGCCTGATGCACCGGGGCGGCCTCGCCGAGGTCTCCGCTCTTGGGCTGAACGCGTCTCTCTCCCTGGAATTGAAATCCGTCCTGTCGGGGGCCGTGCGATACTGGCTGGGCCGGGAACTGCGGTCAAATGCGTTCCTCGAACGGCTTCGCGTAGATACAGCCACATAGCGGCGGCGATCGCGACAAATCCGCTGGTCAAAAGCAATGCGGAGCCTTTGCATTGCTGATATTATTCCCTGCAATTTTGCCGGTATTGGCTCAAGTCACAGTAATTTCGGAATTCTAGGCGGCAATACTGGGGGGATGTGCCAATGTTTTCCAGGATACTGATAGCGAACCGGGGCGAGATCGCCTGCCGGGTGATCCGCACCTGTCGGCGCCTTGGAGTGGAAACCGTGGCGGTCTACTCCGACGTTGACGCCGGTTCCTTGCCGGTGCAACAGGCAGATGAGGCCGTCCTCCTGGGCAGGGCAGCGCCGCACGACAGCTACCTGAACATCGAAAAGATCCTGGACGCGGCGCGGCGCACTGGCGCAGAGGCCATCCATCCCGGCTACGGCTTCCTCTCGGAAAACCCCCGCTTCGCCCGGCAGTGCGAGGAGGCGGGTATCGTCTTCATCGGTCCCCGGCCCGAGGTGATGGAGCAGATGGGGGACAAGGTATTTGCCCGCCGCTTGGCGAGGCAGGCGGGACTCCCCCTGCTGCCGGGAACCGATGACGCCGTTCCCAACGAGGAGGCGGCCCAGGCTGCGTGGAACCTCGGTTTCCCCTTGATGGTCAAGGCGGCCGAGGGCGGCGGCGGCATCGGCATCCACGTCGTGATGACACCTGAGGAACTGGCTCCCCTGATCGAACGCGCCCAGCAGGTCGCGTCGGGAGCGTTCGGCAGCGGCCGACTGTACTTCGAGCGGTACCTCAAGGACGCCTCCCACATCGAAGTCCAGCTCATGGGGGACAATCACGGCAACCTGGTCCACCTGTTCGAGCGGGACTGCTCGGCGCAGCGCCGCAACCAGAAACTGATCGAGGAGACGCCCGCATCCAGCAAGCTGGCCGCCGATTTGCGGCGGAGGCTGGCAAACCTGGCCGTTACGCTGGGCGAGCGCATCGGATACAACAACGCTGGCACAGTCGAGTTCCTCGTGTCCAGGGACGGCAGCGTCTATTTCCTCGAGATGAACACACGGCTCCAGGTGGAGCATGGAGTCTCCGAGATGATCACCGGCGTGGACCTGGTGGAACTGCAACTGCGGGTGGCGGCGGGCGAGATGCTGCCGGTATCCCAGGATGACATCGTTCAAAACGGCCACGCCATCGAGGTCCGCGTCTATCCCGAAGACCCGGAGACCTTCCTGCCGGATGCCGGCGAGATAACGGATCTCCACCTGCCAACGGTGGACAACGTGCGAATCGACACGGCCCTTTGCGATGGCTACACCGTTGGGTTAGACTACGAGCCGCTGTTGGCCAAGGTGATGGCCTGGGGCGAGGACCGGGAACGGGCCATCCGCACCCTCCAGCGGGCCCTGCTGGAATTGCGGCTGGAGGGCGTAAAGAATAACGTGGAACTGCTGCGGAGCATGCTGGCCAGCAAGGAATTCACCAACGCGACCCATCACACGGGTTCGGTGCCGCACTGGGTCGAAGAGCTGCGTCAACGGAACCTGGCGCACCAGGCGGGCATTCCCGTGCATCACCACCACGGCAACGTCAGGGCCGACGGAGCGGCTCTCAACTCCCGTTCCGAGAAGGAGATCGCGGCTGCCATCGGAGTGACCCTGGCCATGGCAATGCAGGAACAGTCTTCGGCAGACAAACCCAACGAGTGGCGGGTGCAGCGGCGGCGCCAGCAGCTGTACTCGGGCAGCACAGGGAGCCGGGGTTGGCGGTAACCAGACTCCGAGTCCGGGTGGGGTTCAACTGGTATACCGTCGAGGTGGGCGACCTGACCACCTCGCCCGTGCAGGTCACGGTGGACGGTGAGACCGTTTCCGTGGAGGTGGAGGGCCTCGGAGGTGACACCCCGGCTCGGCCCAGGCGGGGACGCACCCAGACGCCGGGCATCGTCGTGCCGCCGCCGGCCAGCCGGGTCAACCCCACCAGCCTGCCTTTCGATACCGGGGGCAACGTCATACGGTCGCCCATGCCCGGGCGCGTCATCTCCATCATGGTGCGTCCTGGCGAAAGCGTGTCAGTCGGCCAGGAGGTGTGCGTCGTCGAGGCCATGAAGATGGAGCAGAGCATCCGCTCGCCCCAGAACGGAGTGGTCAAGGAGATCCGCGTCCAGCCTATGGACTCCGTCCGCACCAACGACCCCCTGATCGAGCTGGAGTAGGCTACATCGCGTCACCCCTGCCCGCAGCAGGCGTCCGTTTTGTATAATATGCCCTCTACGATCAGGATATCTCGCTAATGGCCTGGGACGTAGAGTACACGAACGAATTTCTGGACTGGTGGAACGGAATCACTGAGGGAGAGAGGGAGTCGGTATCCAACTCAGTGAATTACCTGATCGAATACGGCGTACATCTGCGACATCCACATTCATCGGGAATCCGCTCGTCTCGGCATAGCCACATGCGGGAACTGAGAATCAATGGTGGCAGTAGTCCAATCCGAGTCTTTTACGCATTTGACCCAAGACGAACCTCGATTCTTTTGATAGGAGGGCACAAAACAAACGGGGACCTGTTCTATCGGCAGTATGTTCCAATCGCTGACCGCCTTTACGATCAATATCTTGAGGAGTTGCGGCAGGAGGGTTTGACTTCATGAGTGGACATCGTCCTTTTTCCGAACTTCTTAAGGATTTTCCCCCTGAGCGGCTCAAGGCCATCAAGGAGGAGTCTGACAAGCTCAATGCGGAACTCCTAGCGGCCAATCCCAAACTGGCCGATCCTGAGTATGCCAAAGCCCGCGCCGACGCGATATTCGACGCCTGGGACAGAGGAGACTGGGTACAAGCGGAAATACTCATAAACGGAGGGACAGGAATGAAGTACGACTACATCGTTGTGGGGGGAGGTTCGGCGGGATGCACCATCGCCACCCGGCTTTCGGAGGACCCAAACAACTCGGTGCTGCTGCTGGAGGCAGGGCCGGACTACCCGGACTTCGAAACGCTGCCTGACGACCTGAAGCTGGGCAACAACGTCTGGTATTCGGCCTATGGCGACCACAGCTGGGCCTACCGTGGCCACATCACCGACGAGCAGCCCGACCTGGAAATTCCTCGCGGCAAGGCCACCGGCGGCTCCAGCGCCATCAACGGCCAGGTGCTGTACCGTGGCATTCCCGACGACTACAACCGCTGGGCCCAGTGGGGCAATGACGAGTGGGGCTTCACCAACTGCCTGCCTTACTTCAACAAGATGGAGACCGACCTGGACTTCGGCGGCAGCGACTTCCACGGCTCCGACGGCCCCGTGCCGGTCCGGCGTGCCCCACGCAGCGAGTGGCTGCCCCACGCCACTGCCTTCGAGCGGGCCGCGCTGGCGGAAGGCTTTGAAATCTCCGAGGACATGAACGACCCGGAGTCCACCGGCGTCTCTCCGCGCGCCCGCAACACCCTGAATTTCAAGGGCAGCACCGGCGTGCGGATGAGCATGGCCCTGAACTACCTGGACATGGCCCGCCATCGCCTGAACTTCACCATACGTGGCAGCGTCACTTGCCGCCGCATACTGTTCGACGGCAAGAGGGCCGTTGGCGTCGAGGCCGAGAGCGGCGGCGAGGTATTCACCGTCGAGGGCAACGAGATCATCCTGTCCAGCGGCGCCGTGGCCTCCCCCCAGATCCTGATGCTTTCCGGCGTCGGCCCCAAGGACCACCTGGAGAGCTTGGGAATCAACGTAGTCCACGATTCCCCCGGCGTGGGCAAGAATCTGCGCGACCATCCGTCCGCAGCAGCTATCTACCAGGCCCAGGGCGATAAGCCGGACGTACAGGCCCCGGTGATCCAGGTGGGACTGCGCTACCAGGTGCCCGGCAGCCCGCTGGAAAACGACATGCAGCTGTCGCCAATGCTGATGACCAGCGAACACCGTCCGGCGCAGGTCACCATCGACGAGGACCTGAACTACATCGGCATGAGCGCCAGCCTGCAGCTGGCCCTGGGGCAGGGAGAGTTGACTCTCCAGGCCAACGACCCGCACGTTCAGCCGTTCATCAACTACAACTACTACCAGGAACCCGAGGACCTGCGCCGCATGCGCGAGGCCATTCGCCTGGGTGTCCGCATGGCGGAGACCCACGGGATCTACGACGACATCATCATCGAGCGGATCATGCCCACCGACGAGGAGCTGGCCGACGACGATGCCCTGGACCTGTGGCTGAAGCGCAACTCCGGCACCTCGCATCACATCTCCGGCACCTGCAAGATGGGGCCGGACAGCGACCCGCTGGCCGTGGTGGACCAGCACCTGCACGTCAAGGGCATCGAGGGGCTTCGCGTCGCCGACGCCTCCATCATGCCCGACTGCATCCGCGCCAACACCAACGCCACCACCATCATGATCGGCGAGCGCTGCGCCGACTTCATCAAGGACGGCAAGTAGCGGCGCGACAGGGCCTAACCGGATTGCAGGGGCGGGTTTGAAACCCGCCCCTACGGTTGTACAGGAAACCTCAAATAGAATAACAATGACGAAACTCCGCTCCTACATCCTCCCTCTGGTAGTCCTGTTAGTGGCTTGTGGCACTGCCTCAACGCCTGTGAGGGAGGGAGGCGCAGTCTACGCACCAGACCCGGAGTCGCCAGAAGCCTTCATCGCCGTTAGCACGGGTTTATATTCCCACTGTGCCCTACGTGTGAACGGGGCCGCGGACTGTACGGGTAACATTATTTACGACTCGCGGAATTTTCTGCCTCGTCATCAGTGGGATGAGTATGAGCGAGGTACTGAACCCAAGAACGCGAGATTCATTGACCTCAGTGTAGGCCACTTTTACGTTTGCGGGTTGCTTACCGACGGCAGGCCGTTTTGCTGGGGTGAAGACAAATATGGAGAAGCTTCACCGCCCGCACAAGAGACATTTACAGCCATCAGTAGCAGCAGAAACCACACCTGTGCGCTTCGCTCTGACGGCTCCCCCGTCTGCTGGGGACTGACCCGCGTACCAGAGTCCCTATGGGACACTGAATTCATAGCAATCAGTAGCGGCGTAATCCACACCTGTGCGCTTTGGGTTGATGGTTCCCCCGTGTGTTGGAGTCAGAAGCAGAGCAAAGTAGTCGAGGACACTCCAGTCGAAGGGAGTTTTATAGCTATCAGCAGTGGAGGCAGTCACACCTGTGCGCTTCGTGCTGACGGTTCCCCTGTGTGCTGGGGGCGGATGCCCGGGATAAATGACACGCCTGCGGATGAGAGCTTCATAGCAATCAGTAGTGGCTGGCCCCATACCTGCGCACTTCGGGCTGACGGTTCCCCCGTTTGCTGGGGTCAGGAGGACCCACGAACAGTGCCCCCGGCTGATGAGAAACTTATCGCCATCAGCAGTGGGGACGAAAATACCTGCGGCATCCGGTTTGACGGCTATCCTGTCTGTTGGGCGGAACCGTTTACCAGCAGCCCTCCATTGAGAGGAGATGCAATCATCGGAGGGGATACATTGGGGGAACCCAGCCCTTGGGATTATGAATGGTCGCAATCGCCGTCCTGTAGCCCAAGGCCCACTGTGATAGTTGGTGACACATCCATCATGTGCGGGCAATAGACTTAGGCCAGAAACTGCATTGCTTCCCTTCACTTGTAGAATGATTCGATTAACCGGAACTAGCAAGTTGCAATTGGTAAATGGCTGCTGGATGTCCAGTTCCCTCCCTCTTGAGAACCAGCCTTACTTTCTGTCCGTTCTCTAGGACACACTCGGTGTCGCCCCTTGCGGTAGCGCTAAGCCACTTTCCGAATTGGCTTTTCGTGCCGTGGAAATTGGGCGACCAACACCCTGCTAATTTGGCAAACTCATCCACCCTGGTAGAAGACATTCCATTGACCTGAAATTGCTTTGTGCCAAACCAATTGAGCAACGCCTCAAATACCCGTTTGGTTGCCAACACTCCACCTCTCAATTTTCTTCATCCGGCTTGGTTTCCATTAGTTCGGCCTCTTTTCGGGCACCGAGGGAAACCGTAGTACACTTACTTGTAGGTGTACAAGTGGTGCCCCAAAGGAAACAGCAGAAGCCTGCTATAATCGCGGGTACAGCAATGCCCGTTGAGGGGAGAGGCGCCGCCGGTTCGTTCGTTTCCTGATCCCCTTCGACGAGCCGCATACGGACCGACAGGCACCTTTCAGCATCGGTAGGGAACAATGAAACGCAGCGAGACGCGCATCCTGACCACGCACACCGGCAGCCTGCCACGGCCCGACAGGGATGAACGATGACCATAGAAACCCCACTGCTCACCGCCTTTATCGCCACCGCGGGCGCTGTCCTGATAGCCGTCATCGGCCTGATATCCAGCGTCCACTACCGGCTGGGCAAAGTGGAGGAAGGGCAAAAAACTCTGGCCCAAGAGGACGTCCATAACCGGGAGATGCTAGCTCAGGAAATCTCCCAGACACGGGACATGCTTACCAAGGAAATTGCCCAGACACGGGAGATTGCGGCCCGGGAAGACGCCCACACCCGGGAATTGATCACACATACCAGGGAATTGTTAATGCAGGAAATCGTCGCTTCGCGCGAGCGTTCCGACGCCCAGCACGCGGAAACCATGGCGGCCATCAATCGCCTTACCGACGCTTTTCTGTCTCACAGCCACGACACTGACGGCACCATCCGGTTCAGTATTCCGCCCCCACCTGCAGCGCAGCCCGAGTAGCGCCTCGCCGAACGGGCGATGGGCCGTGAACGCGCTTTCTGACTATCCATCGGCGTAGCCTGCCCCGTCCTGAGCAGCCTCTGGCGATCCTTCCAACGTCCGGGTTGCGTTTGCGCTTATCACCCTTTATGTTCGGTGATGAGGCATAAGGCTCCTACGCTTTTCAATCCAAGACGGCAAGGAGGGACAGTATGAAATACAGCTACATAATAGTTGGCGGCGGTTCGGCGGGTTGTGTGATGGCATCGCGGCTGTCGGAGGACCCGGAGGTCACCGTGCTGCTGCTGGAGGCAGGGCCGGACTATCCGGATTTCGAACACCTCCCCGATGACATCAAGCTGGGCAACAATGTGTTCCTCTCGGCGTATGGCGCGCACAGCTGGGCCTACCGGGGCCACATGACCGACGAGATGACCGACCTAGAGATACCGAGGGGGCGGGCCACTGGCGGCTCCAGCGCCATCAACGGCCAGGTGCTGCTGCGCGGCATCCCCGAGGACTACGACCGCTGGGCCGAGTGGGGCAACGACGAGTGGAGCTTCAACCAGTGTCTGCCCTACTTCAACAAGCTGGAGACCGACCTGGACTTCGGCGGCGGCGACATCCACGGCAACGAGGGCCCGGTGCCGGTACGGCGCTACCCACGCTCGGAGTGGATGCCCCACGCCACCGCGTTCGAGCAGGCGTGCATCGCCGAGGGCTACCCGGTCCACGAGGACCAGAATGACCCCGATTCCACCGGCATATCGCCTCGCGCCCGCAACACCATCGACGGCGTGCGCATGAGCAACGCCCTGAACTACCTGGGCCTCTCCCGGCACCGGCTCAACCTGACCATCCGGGGCAACGTGACCACCCACCGGGTGCTGTTCGACGGTGGTTCGACCGGCTCACCACGGGCCGTAGGAGTGCAGGCCGAGAGCGGTGGCGAGGTGTTCACTGTCGAGGGGGACCAGATCATCCTCTGCGCCGGGGCGGTGGCGTCGCCGCAACTGCTGATGCTCTCGGGCGTCGGGCCAGCGGAGCACCTGCAGAGCTTCGGCATCAACGTGGTGCTGGACTCGCCGGGGGTCGGCAAGAACCTGCGCGACCATCCCTCGGCGGCCGTGCTGTACCGCGCGGCGGGGGAGCGGCCCGACGTGCAGGCGCCCATGACCCAGGTGGGCCTGCGTTACACCGCGACAGACTCACCCCTGCGCAACGACATGCAGCTCCAGCCCATGCTCATGACCAGCGAGCACCGCCCGGCGCAGGTGGAGATCAGCGACGACGACAACTACATTGGCATGAACGCGAGCCTGCAACTGGCGATGGGCCAGGGCGAGCTGACCCTGCAAT
Organism: Dehalococcoidia bacterium; assembly: GCA_965203005.1. Lineage (GTDB taxonomy): Bacteria > Chloroflexota > Dehalococcoidia > Lucifugimonadales > UBA3495 > VXOI01. The sequence goes on along the minus strand of CBDBBS010000002.1, from coordinate 3,680,246 downwards.
CAACCGACCCGCACGTCCAGCCCTATATCCACTACAACTACTACCGGGACCCCGAGGACCTGCGGCGCATGCGCGACGGCATCCGCCTGGGCGTCCGCGTGGCCGAGCAGACGGCGTACGCGAGCATTCTCGAGGAGCGTGTCGCGCCCACCGATGAGGACCTGGCCACAGACGAGGCGCTGGACCAGTGGCTGCTGCGCAACTCGGGCACGTCGCACCACATCTCCGGCACCTGCAAGATGGGCCCGGACAGCGACCCCCTGACCGTGGTCGACCAGTACCTTAGGGTCAAGGGCCTGGAAAACCTGCGCGTCGCCGACGCCTCGGTCATGCCCGACTGCATCCGAGCCAACACCAACGCCACGACAATCATGATCGCCGAGAAGCTCTGCGATTTCATCAAGGCCGGCCGGTAGAGGACGGCCCGGACAAAGTCACTGCAACCACACGTTAGGGGCGGGTTTGAAACCCGCCTCTGCGCAGTTATTGATAATAATCGCTATGCCATACGAGTGGGACGAAGCGAAGTGGATGGAAACACTGGAAAGACGCGGCATTGACTTTGCGTCCGTAGGCGACTTCGACTGGGACGGCGCATTGCACCGCCGCAGCGACCGGGACGGCGAAATTCGCTGGGCCAGTATCGGCCTAATCGGAGACCGGCTGCATCACATAGTCTGGACTGTCAGAGGTGATAACATACGAATTATCAGCCTGCGAAAAGCGAACGCCAGAGAGAGCAGAGAATATGAAGAAGAGACGTAAAATCATCGTTCCTACGCCCGAAGAGGACGCCATAATCAACGCCGGAATCGCCGATGACCCGGACACGTTCGAACTGGATTCCGAATGGTTCGCCAACGCCCTCACCACGAAAGAACTACTGGCCCAAAATCCGGACCTCGCCCAAGTCATCCCACTGTCAAATAGCAGCAATACCGCCCCCAACGGCAAGACGGTTAGAGTCGCGATAGACGCCGACATCGCCGACCATTTCCGAAAAAGTGGAGCGGGCTGGGAAAGGCGGCTGAACCAGGCACTCCGCCAAACCGTGTTCGGCAAAGATACAGTAGAGGGATAGTAGACTTCGAGTATGTCGGCAACCAAAGACGGCAAATTTGCAAACCTCCGTGCGTACATCTCCCTGCTCTTGATCCTCACCGTTACGCTGGCGGGTGGCTTGCCCCCGGCCTTACGACAGCCAACCGGATTCTCTGTCCTTCCCTTAAAGCAGACTCAGTATCGGACTTGAAACTTAGCCACTTACCGAATTGACTTTTCGTCCCGATGGAATTGGGCAATCGACGCCCAGCTAAATCGGCAAAGTTATCCAGCACATCAGAAGGTATATCGTTGATCCGAAAAGGAACTATGCCGAGCCGATTAAACAACGCCTCAAGTATTTGTTTAGTGGCCATTCCTTGGCCTACTTTGTTTTCTTTAGCCACATGGGGGTCACACTAGCAGTTTGTCCCTTTTGGAGTGGCCAAAAACCATAGTACACTTAGCAAAGGGATGTCCCTCATGGTTGGGGCGGTATACCGAGGCGACACCGGCAGCCTGTTATAATCGCGGGTACAGCAATGCCCGTTGAGGGGAGATGCGCCACCGGTTCGTCCGTTTCCTGATCGCCTCGGCCCGTCTGCTGCCGGACGAGCGGGAGGGCATCTGGAGCATCCCGCGTCCACTCCAGGTAATCTACTTCCCCCTGTTCATCGGCATTTGCGTTCCGCTGCTGATAGACATCGTGCGGGAGGTCACCGCCCTTCGCCCCGAGGCCGGGCTGGTGACCGTCGCGCGGGCAACGGCGTCCGAGTTCGCCGCCGTAGCCGTGGGCGCCGCCATCGCCACCCTGATGGCAGTGCAGGGAGGATACATACTTATGATGGCAATCTACCACGCCTTCGCCAACCGCTTCATCAAGCCCGTAATCGAAGAGCACGAGGAACGGGGCCGGTCGGAGGGCATGGAGATATCCAACCGCGCCTGGGCTGAATGGAACCAGCGTCGGCTGGACCACGAAGCCCAAGGCATCCCCTTCGAAGAGCCGCCGCCGGACCAGCAGCCACCTGGCCGGAATGGCAGGGAAGAATGAAACGCAGCGAGACCCGCATTCTGACCACCCATACCGGCAGCCTGCCCCGGCCCGAGGGGCTGGCCCAGATGCTGGGCGCCGTCTCCCGTGGCGAGGTGGTGGACGAAGCAGCCCTGTCTGCCCTGGCCCGGGAGGCCACCGCCGACCTCGTTCAAGCACAGGCCGAAGCGGGGATCGACGTAATCAACGGTGGAGAGCAGCCGCGCGTCAGCTTCTCAACCTACGTGTCGCAGCGTATGTCCGGGTTCGGCGGCTCGTGGACCCGGCGGGGGCAGCGCGACCAGATGGAGTACCCCTCGGTGCTGCGTCAGCGTGTAGTCAACCTGATGTCCGGTGTCCCCATGTGCGTCGGCCCGCTGTCCTACGACCGGCTGGACGCCGCCGAACAGGAGTGCGACGACCTGCTCAGCGCGGTCGATGGGTCGGATGTGGCCCACGAGGAACTGTTCATGACCGCCGCCTCGCCGGGCATCATCACCCTGACTATGAAAAACGAGCATTACCCCACCTACGAGGAGTACGTGTTCGCCGCTGCCGAGGAGATGCGCAAGGAGTACGAGCTGATCGTCTCCAAGGGCCTTGTGCTGCAACTGGACTGCCCCGACCTGGCGATGGAGCGGCACATCACCTACCAGGACGACCCCGTGGAGGTGTTCCAGGAGGTGGTGGAGCTGCACATCGAGGCCATCAACCGCGCGCTGGTGAACATTCCCCGAGACCGGGTACGGCTGCACGTCTGCTGGGGCAACAGCGAGGGGCCGCATCACTATGACGTGCCAGTGCGGGACATCCTGCCCATCATCTACCGGGCCAACGTGGGCGCGCTGGTGATGGAGATGGCCAACCCGCGCCACGCCCACGAGTACAAGGTGTACCACGAGATGCCGTTGCCGGACGAAATGCTGCTGGTGGTTGGCGTGATCGATACCAAGACCAACTATGTGGAGCACCCGGAGGTGGTAGCGGACAGGCTGCGGCTGGCCGTGGAGGCCACCGGCGGCGACCCGACGCGGGTGTTGGCCGGGACGGACTGCGGGTTCGATACGTCGGCAGGGTCCAACCGCGTCGACCGGGGCGTAGTCTGGCTCAAGCTGAAGTCGATGCGGGAGGGCGCCGACCTCGCCAGCCGGGAGCTGTTCTAGGGGCTGGTCACCATTTGCCCTGTTTACCGGGATTGGCTAGTTTCCACACTTTCTCCTCGATAGTCTGCTTGATCCAGTCGTGTGGGGTAGTTTCTTCTTCCAGTGCTAGGATGGCCACTGTATGGTGGAGCTTGGGACCCAAGCACAGATTGATCTCGCCGGAATTCGGCTTAACTGGCTCTATGCCATCTTCTTCGCACCAGGACAAATAGTCTTCAATGGAAATTTTGAACTCCCGCTTGAGGCCTTCCACGTCGGAGGCCGCGAAAGTCACGATTGAATAGTCCCCGCTGTTCACGACATGTCCATGCAGCATATCGGTAACGTCGTCGTAGGAAATTGATGCCAGGTAACCCTTATATTCCATTACAGGCCCACTCCTATACGAGTCAGGTAGTCCCTTATCGCCCTGATATCGGATTTGCCCACTTCGGCCCCAGGATGAGGTCTATGCACCGTGATACTTCTTCCCCCAATTGTGAATCTGACCCTCGATCCGGATCCTTGAACTATTTCGGCCCCGAGGAATCTCATCAATGACTCAACCTCACTCCAACGGACATCTGCCGGTGTTGGGTGAGTAAATATCCTTTCCAGTGTTCTCCGGTGTCTTCCTGTCACAAGGATATACTACCATCGGCCATGGTAAACTGCCGACGAACACGGCGTAGAGAAACGGAGGCGCGGATTGGCCGACAGCTTGATCACTGACGAGGTACGGGCACTCATCGGGACGGAGACGGCGCCGGAGCGGAACCGGTTCGCCATCAGCGAGGAGATGGTCTACGACCTGGCCGACGCCACCGAGGACCCAAACCCGCTGTATATCGACCGCGAGGCCGCTGAGGCCAGCCGGTTCGGCGGCATCATCTGCCCACCACTGGCGACTTGGAAGGACATCGCGCCGCCTATCGGGTACTTTGGCGCCGGACAGGAATCGCACTTCGAGGTGCCGTTGCCTTTCAACAGCTACGGCCTGAACGGCGGCAGCGACTGGCAGTTTCTGCGCCCAGCCCACGCCGGCAGCTGGATCACCCGGCAGTTCAAGATCCTCGACATTTTCCAGAAACAGGGCCGGTCCGGGCCTCTGGTGTTTGTCGAACGTCTGGAGACGCAGACCGACCAGCACGACCAGGTCATCCTGCTGGCCCGCCGCGTCAGCATCCACCGCGCGCTGGACCAGGACGCCACCTCCCCTCGGGAGGGCGCGACGGTGGCTGACGACCTGCAGAACGTGAACCTGTCACCCCCCGGTCCCGGCGAGGAAGTGCCGCGTCCCAGCCCGTCAGACCGGCCACAGCTGCACTTCGAGGACGTTACTGAGGGCATGGCACTTCCGACAGTGGCAAAGGGGCCGCTGACCACCACCCACCTGGTGCGCTGGGCGGCGGCCAACGGCAACTACGCCCGCATCCACTGGGACCTGCCCTTTGCACAGACCCAGCAGGGGCTGGAGAACGTGGTGGTCAACGGCTCGCTCAAGAACCAGTACCTCGGGCAGCTGCTGGTCGACTTTGCCGGACACGGCGGCTGGCTGCGCCGGTTCTACGTGCAGCACCGGGGCATGGACTATCCCGGCGACGTGCTGACAGCCAACGGGATCGTCACCGGGTTGCGGGAGGTGGACGGCGTGGGCCACGTCGACTGCACCGTCACGCTGACCAACAGCCGGGGACACCAGACCGCATCGGGCGTCGGCACGGTGGCGCTGCCCCGTCGCGGCCAGGAACTGCCGCTGGTCTGGCAGCCGGAGGACTAGGCTTGCTGGACGGACTGCGGGCCGATTGCAGTTCCCTCCCCATTGATGGGGAAGGGCTAGGGTGGGGGTGAAATTCTTGCTGGACGGACTGCGGGTGCTGGACCTGGGGCCAGGGATTGCCCCGTCTTTCTGCGCCAAGCTGCTGGCCGACTACGGCGCGTCGGTGGTCAAGGTGGAGCCACCCGCCGCAGGCGACCCGGCCCGGCACATGGGTCCGTTCGTCGGCGATGACCCTCAACCAGAAAAGAGCATCCCCTTCCTTTACGTGAACACCGGCAAGCGAGGCATCACCCTCGACTGGTCCACCGAATCTGGGCGCGCCATCCTGCACAAGCTGCTGGCAGAATCGGACGTGCTGGTGGAGGGATTTTCGCCCTCTGAAACAGCCGGTTCCAGCATCTCCTACGCGGAGCTCGCCCAGACCCATCACCACCTGGTGGTCACGTCAGTCACTCCATTCGGCCAGGACGGTCCGTACAGCGAATTCGAGGCGACCGACATCATCACCTGCGCCATGAGCGGCCTGATGTACCACTCCGGCGACTCTGACCGGGAACCGCTGCGCAACGCGCTGGACCAGTCGCTGTACGTGGCCGGAGCCAACGCGGCGGCGGCCACGCTGGTGGCCGTTTTCGCCCGCCTCACCTCCGGAGCAGGCCAGCACGTCGATGTCTCGGTATCCGAGTGTCTGGCCGCTCACCTGGTGCAGCCCGTCCCCTATCACAACTACATGGGGGCCACCAAGGGCCGCCGCCCGGTGCGAGGCTCCGGGTTCGAGGAGCTGATGCCGGCCCGCGACGGCTACGTGGTACCGTCGGTGCAGGGCTCGCAGCCGTGGGCGACAGTGGCTGATCTCATCGGACTGGAGGAACTCCACGACCCCAGGTTCGAGTCCGGCACCGGACGCATCGCCAACGGCGAGGAGCTGAAGGCGCTGCTCGTCGAAGGACTGGCGCAATGGGACCGGCTGCCACTGTTCCTCGCCTCCGGGGAACGCCGACTTGTCTTTGGCATGGCCCAGGACGCCGGTGACATGGTTGCTTGCCCCCACCTGGACGCCCGGGGTTTCTACCACCAGGTAGATCACCCGGTGGCAGGGACGGCGACCTACCCGGGCATGGCGGCAGCGCTTTCCGAGCGGCCGCAGCAGGCCCCTACTCCGGCGCCGCTGCTGGGGCAGCACAACGCCGAGATCTACGGTGAGTTGGGCTACGGCGGCGATGAATTGGCCGCCCTCCGGTACGCGGGGGTGATATGAGCCGTCGGCCGCTGGAGAACATTCGCGTCGTCGACCTGAGCCGCGTATTCGCCATGCCCTTTGCGGGAGCGAACCTGGCCGACCTGGGCGCCGAGGTGATCAAGATCGACACCTGCCAGGCCCAGTTCATGGAGACCACCCGCACCATCACGGGACCGTTCCCCGACAACCAGCCCGGCGAGCTATGGTGGGAGCAGGGCGGCACCTTCCAGACGCTGAACCGGGGCAAGCGCAGCCTCACCCTCGACCTGCGCTCCGAGGAGGCCCAGGACATCCTCAAGGAGCTGGTGTCGGTAAGTGACATCGTGCTGGAGAATTTCACCCCTCGGGTGATGGCCCGTTTCGGCCTGGACTACGCGTCATTGCGGGCGGTCAAGCCCGACCTGATCATGGTCTCCAACACCGGGTACGGGCACAGCGGGCCGTGGAGCAACTTCGGCGCAATGGCCTCGGCCCTGGAGCCGACTCACGGCACGGGCGCATTCATGGGCTACCTGGACGACGACGGCTCCGGCAAGCTGAGTCCGGGCAGCGTACCCAACAAGCTGGGCAACTCCTACACCGACTTTCTCGCCACCTGGACGGCGCTACTGTCCATCATGGCTGCCCTGCTGCACCGGGCGAAGACCGGCCGGGGGACGTGGGTCGACCTGGCCATGTACCAGGCTGGGGCCGCTTTCGTCGGCGAGGGACTGCTGGCCTACTCGTTCAACGGCGAGCGCGCCCGGCGCATCGGCAACCGCCATACGTCCATGACGCCCCACGGCTGCTATCCCTGCCTGGGTGAGGACCAGTGGGTGACAATTGCCGTCCGCGACGACGAGGACTGGAAGGCGTTTTGCGCTGCCGTGGGACAGCCGGAACTTGCGACATCGGCCCGGTTCGCCACGGCTCTACAGCGGCTGCAGCACCAGGACGAACTCGACGGCATCGTTGCCGGTTGGACGCGCGGACGCACCTCATACGACGTGATGGAGCTGCTCCAGGGCGCCGGGGTGCCCGCCGGTCCCGTGCTGACAGCGGCTCAGGCGCTGAGGGACCCGCATTTTAGCCACCGTGGCTTTTTCGAGAACGTTGCTCACCCCGACCGGACGGAGCTGGGCAGCAGGGACTACATCGGCCGCGGCTGGAAGTTTTCCGAAAGCACGGCGGAAATAGTCGGGCCCGCGCCCCTGCTCGGCGAGGCCAACGACTATGCGCTGCGCGAACTCCTGGGACTGCCGCAGAGCCGTATGGACTCGCTCACCCGGGAAGAGGTCATCGGGAATGAGCCCATCGGCGGGCGGGCGCCATCCCAGGTGCCGCTGGAGACCCAGGTGGAACTGGGCTGGATCGCTGGATACGTTTCCGACTACTGAGGGGGTGGCGACTAATTCCCTCTCCTTCTGGGAGAGGGTGAGGGCGTACCCCGTTACCTCAAAGGCGGAAAGGTTGCCAGGGTGAATCGGCAGTACGGCCAGCCTGTTGATGATCAACTCACCTGTTTGGGGATAATTTCTTATTGACCGTAAACCCCACAAATCGGGAGGCGCGAATTGGCGAGAGTCGAGCTGGTGACGGAACAGCAGGCCACTGGCCGCGTGAAAGAAATCTACGAGGACATCAAGGCCACCATGGGCTGGGAGTTTGTGCCCCAGACCTTCCAGGTGATTGCGCACAACCCAGACCACCTGGAGTCGTACTGGGAGCACTACAGGCAGACCATGGCCCCGGGCCGGCTGGACCTCAAGACCAAGAAGCTCATCGCGTATGTCGTCTCTGCTATGAACAACTGCGGTGTTTGAGTGCGCTTCCATCTGGATGCCGTGAAGCATCTGGGAGTCGACGACGCCACGCTGGCGGAGGCGGTCGAGGTCATGACCGAGGTGGCCAAGGGCAACCTGATAATGCACTCTACAGGACACCGCCACTAACGGATGGCAACCGTTGTGGTTGCCCGGCATAATAATCCCGCTAACCATCCGTCATACCGGCGGGAATACTAAGGCGCCATTCTGGTGTATGCTGGAATACTGAAGTGCAGGGCATAGGGCTAAAGAGTTGGACTGGAAATTCTTGCTGTTGCTGGGCCTCGCCGGGCTGGCGCTCTCGGCCCTGATGTGCGCTGGCGTCGTGAAATGGCTGGGAGCGCGCGAGCCTTACGCCACCTTCATGCGCCTGCGGTTGAGGGCCAAATTGACCTTCCTGCGCATGCTGGCGTTCGACCCGCGACTGCCCTGGTACATCCGCGCCCTGCCCCTGGTGGCCCTGGCCTACTGGATCAGCCCCATCGACCTGATCCCCGGCTTCATGGCCGATGACCTGGCTTTCACCCTGCTGATGATCGTTGTCATAGTGCGGCTCACGCCCAAAGACCTGATCAGCGACCTGTTGCGCGCGGCGGACGCCCGGCACCCTGCCAGAACCACCGACTAGTGGTTCAACCCATTTGGATTGATGGCTACGTTTCCCGCTCGCCCTGGGCCTGTCGAAGGGCCGTCCGTCCGTGGTTCGACAAGCTCACCATGAACGGACTCCCAATTTGCCCGTCAATACAATGATGATGGTCTACTAGGTTCGGCACAGGCGAGACCCGCGAGTGATTGTAGTCCCGTGTGAGACTGGCCTGCGTGCAGCAGACCGGGCCGTCAGCGCCTCACCCCGCCATCCACTCGCGAACGCGCCGGACCCACGGGCTTTCGGGGTCGGCGTGGTCCAGGCTGATCCCGAAATGGTTGTGCCCCTCGCGCACCATCTCCTCCACGTATCCCGGCTGGGAGCGCAGGGCCGCCAACATCTGAGGGTGCTGGGAGCGCAGGTTGTCGAAATCGTCGGACCCGATCTCCAGCAGGAACGGGACCGTGTTCCCGGCGGTGTTGTGCAGGGGGCTCGCGTCCCTGACGTCGTCCTGCGTCTGCAGAAAGGCCTCACGCCGGTCCTGGAGAGTGTCGGCGACATCGAAAACGCCGCTCACCGGGAAGCAGGCCTTGATAACGTCATCCGGCAGGCCGAGGGCGTTTCGCTGCTCCCTCTGCAACGTCAGCATCGCCGCCAGATGCCCCCCGGCGGAATGCCCGCTGACATGGATGCGGTCGGGACTCCCGCCGTAGTCGGCGATGTTGCCGTAGACCCAGCGCAGAGCGGCGCGGCAGTCGTCGACCTGCTGCGGATACTTGGCCCCGGGCGCCAGGCGGTAACCCACCGACACCAGCACTGCCGGCGCAGGCGTGATGGCCGGGGCCATGAAACCCATCAGGTCCTTGTGGCCGATAACCCAGTAGCCGCCGTGCATGAACATCAATACCGGGGCGTGCGCTACGGATGCGTCATCGGGCATGTAGACGTCCAGCTTCTGTCGCTCATCGTCGCCGTAGGGGATGTCCAGCGCGCAACGGGCGGTGGCCCGCACCCGGTCAGACCAGGCCATTGCCTGTTCGAGATATTGCGGCGCTCCGGGAGAGGCGGGTGGCATTCGTTCAGCCTGTTCGACCATGGCGCTTCACCTCCTGCTCTTGGAGCAGAGTTGCAGTTCGTGGCATTGTACCGGCTAACCGGGCAGCGGGCGAGACCGCCTGCCGTGCCAGACGCAGGGACCTTTGGTTGTTCCCTCCCCCTTGATGGGGGAGGGTTAGGGTGGGGGTGAAAAGGTAGTGCGGCAATCTCGTTGATGTGCAAATTACCAGTCTTGAGATAGTTTCTAAAGGATGAGCAGAATCGGAGTCCATCAGCGAAATCCTGAAATCAAACAAATCACAGTTCAGACAAGGTTACCCAGGGGCAATCTCAAAGGACGAAGACAGTCCTGGATTCCCGCATTCACGGAAATGACGGCTCTTTTTCAAGCATTCGCCGGGGCATAAAATGATACCAAGACTGGTGTCGAACTGTAATTGCTCTCCCTTTTTGATTACGATATTAAATGACTGACCACGCGCTCATAGACCGGTTCAGGCAAGCCAGGCGGGACCAGGCCTTGGCCGTGCTGGACGGGTTGCACGCCGTTAAACACGCCCTGCGCTTTGGCGCAGCTTTAGAGGAAATTGTCAGCCCCGACGTGGATGCCGCGCTCAGCCTGGCCGCAGAGGTTGCGCCTGATATCTGCGCCCAGATGGCCGAAGGACTGGCGCCCGTAAGCGCGGATGACTACCGGCTGCTCTCTCCCGTTCCTCCCGACACGGGCGTCATCGGCATTGCTCGCCGTCCTCCGGTCCAGCCTAGTGACGTGCTTGCTGGCCCGGCGGATTCTCCCATTGTGCTGCTGGAAAACCCGCGCAACCCGTTCAACATCGGCGCGACCGTCAGGGTCGCTGCAGCAGCGGGGGCAGCGGGAGTGCTGGTGACGGGTCAGCAGGACCCCTGGCATCCGGCGGCCATAGTGTCAGCGGCCGGCCTGCAGTTCGCCCTGCCAGTTGCGCGAATCGATTCTCTGCCGCCGTGCCGCCGGGAGGTGCTGGCCATAGACCCGCAAGGGGAGGAGATGCCGTGGGGCGCAGTTCCTCCCGGCCCGGTGCTGGTGTTCGGTACGGAAAGGCACGGCATCAGCGCTGAACTGCTGGCGGTGTCCACGAGGCGTCTGGCGATTCCCATGGTTCCCGGGGTCTCCAGCCTGAACCTGGCTACGTCGGCCGCCGTCGCCCTCTATGCCCTGAAGTTTCCCTGGCCTGGCGGGCGATAAATTCTCCGGCAACTGATCACCCTTGCCTTCCTGAATCGAATTAAATAGGCATTTATGCGCTAGCGGAACGAAAATCGCGGCTATACATAATGAAATCCAGCCAAACTGGGTCGAACTTTCGTAGCCTTGCTGCATCGCTTATGCTAATCTGGTAGCAACTGTTCCTGTTTCTGAGATTTGAGACTACTGATCGTCGAAGCGTTTTATGCCATTTCCAAAGGCGTAAAAACGTTGTTTTCAAAACCACGAGGGTTGGTGCCGGTTTGCTGGTCCTTTGGACACTCAGGGCGATGGCGGCCGTGGTGTTCGGGGCGTTGGGTTGGTGGGTATGCCTCGCAACTGGTCTTTCCTCCATTGATGGCAGTTTTCTGCCATGGGGACTCGTGTGCGCCGCTTCGGGCGCAGTCATTGGCGGCGCAGTGATCCCGTTTCTCGTAACCGGCCCCGGCCGCGGGTTGGGCAGATACATCTCCGAAATGCCGGGCGCTACCCTCGTGGCGGCAGTTGTAGGCCTCGTGGTGGGCCTCATAGTTGCCTCGCTGGTGTCCATCCCCTTTTACTCCATCAGTGGCGCGGTCGGCGTCGCCGTTCCCGTGGTGATTAGCGTGGCGCTCGGTTGGGGCGGAATGTGGCTGGGCATTCAGCGGGAACGGGATATCAGGGCCATCCTGCCCGGACTGGACATCCAGAGCCATCCCTTCGTTTCCGTACCGGCCAGCGACGACGTCATTCCGGGCCTCGAACCCCTGCCCAGCGGCTCGGTCAAGCAGGCCAAGGGCGCCAGCACGATTCTTGTGGACACGTCGGCCATCATTGATGGACGAATTGCCGACCTGACAGTGACGGGTTTCATAAACGGCTCGCTGGTGGTGCCCAGGTTCGTCCTTGATGAGCTGCGGCACATCGCCGATTCCAGCGACTCGCTGCGCCGGAACCGGGGCCGCCGGGGCCTGGAGGTCCTCGGGCGCTTGCGCAAGGACACAACAGTGCCCCTCCAGGTCCTGGACGTGGGAGTTGACAACGGGGTGGAGGTCGACGCCCGGCTGGTGGAACTGGCCAGGGGCATGAAATCGTCGATCCTGACCACCGACTACAACCTGAACCGTGTCGCCGAAATCCAGGGCGTCAAGGTGCTGAACGTCAACGAACTGGCGAACGCGGTCAAGTCTATCGTGCTCCCCGGCGAAACTCTCCGCGTGGACATTGTGCAGGAGGGCAAGGAGGCCGGCCAGGGGGTTGCCTACCTCGATGACGGCACCATGGTGGTGGTGGAAAACGGGCGCCGGTACATAAACTCCAACCACGAGGTACAGGTCACCCGGGTGCTGCAGACGGCTGCGGGCCGTATAATCTTTGCCCAGCCGCGCGCCGCTTAATCAGTACGCCGCTGGGGGCAAGTCTCTGCGTTGACCTCGCAACTGGACAGTCCCGGCCCACGCTTTGGCGCAGTCATCGTGGCGGCTGGCCGCAGCACCCGCATGGGCGGCGTGGACAAGACCTTTGCCCCTCTGCTGGGAACTCCACTTATAGCCCATACCCTCAGCCGCTTCCAGTCCTCACCCGTCGTTTCAGAAATCGTGCTGGTCCTCGCCGGGGAGTCCGTCGGTCGCGGCAGACAGATAGTCGCAGACGGCGGCTACCACAAGGTGAGCAATGTGGTCGCCGGTGGTCAGCGGCGCCAGGACTCGGCGCGAAACGGCCTGCTCGCTCTCGCCCCCTGCGACTACGTCATGGTCCACGACGGCGCCCGTCCCGTCGTCGACGATTCCATGCTGGAACGGGCCGCCGCGGCGGCAGTGGAACACGGGGCGGCCGTCGCCGGGGTGCCGGTCAAGGACACCATCAAGCGTGTCGGCCCCGGCCTCGCCATCGCAGATACCCCCGACCGGTCCGTGCTGTGGCAGGCCCAGACGCCGCAGGTATTCCGCTACGGCCTGCTGCTGGAAGCCCACTGGCTGTGCGACGGCGACTACACCGACGATGCCGCCATGGTGGAAGCCATCGGCCACACCGTCCGCATGTACGAGGGCAGCTACGAGAACATCAAGGTCACCACGGCCGGCGACCTGGTGGTCGCGGAGGCGCTGCTGCGGGGTATGCAAAAGTCATGACCGAGCAAGACGTCGAAACGCTGATTACCTCCGACGGTCATAAGATCATTCTGCCAACGCCGGAAGAGGACGCCGCCATCAACGCCCAAATTGCCGCCGACCCGGACGACTTTGAGCTTGATGAGGAGTGGTTCAAGAACGCCAAGCCCACCAAGGATCTCTTCCCAGAAACCTACCGATGGGCTATGCAGCGAAAGGCTGATCTGGAAGCTGGCGTTATCCAGGAAGTTCAGATTACCCTGCCCGCCCACGTCGTTGACTGGTTCAAGGCGCAGTGCGGGTTGGACGGCGAAACCGGCGGCACCGCCTCCATGGTACTCATCGAGCAGACCCTCGAGGCCCACGTGTCGGATTGCGCCGCCGGCCAGACTGACCCGGGGGGCGAGGGCGAATAGCCGGGGTGTCAATACGAGTGAACACCGGAAGGGAACAATCCGTATGTCGTGGAACCCACCTGACCTTTGGGCGTCTATCATTCTTAGCTTTGGCGTGGCAATCTTTGCAGGTCTACTGCTGTTGACGTTGCAATGGAGCTGGAATAACCTCGCCAAACAAAGGCGCCGCGGGGATACAATCGAAGCCTTGAGGAAGTTTTTCCAAGATTGGGAATCGGAAGTCAAGGCAACCGCCTACAACGAAGACTGGCAGTTTGTCAGGCACGAACAAATTATGAGCCGAATGAAAGATAACCTAGTTCTGATGCACCCCAACCTTTCTGGACGCCAATGGTCTGACATCAACGAACTTATATATAAGCACGATGAACTCATAGATGAACGTCGCCGTTTGGTATGGCCTGCCGTATCGCCCGTGAACGTTCCGATTAGGCCCGGCTTGATTTTATTGCCTAATGAATACAGCGAATTCTTTGACCAAGCGAAAGCAATCAGGTGGTTAAAGTTCAGCTAGGCCAAAGCAAGGAGGCAAGCGAAATTTTAAGGAGGAAATTGCACGCGATAGCCTCTGAATGACTATGCCGACGTGGAGGTTGCTATCTTGGAATATGGTGGTGTCGTTGGTCTTCTAATAGTCATCGTTATCTTCCTTATTGTTTCCTTACTCTACCTATTGACCACTGGCGAATACCGGCTAGGGCGATGGCGGGAAGCCAGAATGGCTTTCCAGCAGGAGGCCGACCAGCGGGAACCCAAAAACAAGAAAGCAAATCGAACTGCTCTTTTGGCATATCTGTTAAAGGGACCTGTTGTTATAGCATCGGCCCTCGCAGCCTTACTTCGCCTGCCCGTGACTCGATACAGAGACCACCGACTGGAGACCGAAAAGACAAAGCAGGCTGCGGCGGAACAGAAAGCAGAGCAGGAACGGCTATGGTCTGAAATGGTAGAACAAGCCGCTGCGCAACGGGAGGCCGAAAGGCAACACCGAGAAGCCAAGAAAACGAGGCAAGCCGCACTGAGGGCGGAGCAGCGGAAGCGCGAACAATACTGGGAATCACTAGGCGGCATTGAGTTTGAACAGGAACTAGGCCGGTTATACAGGGATCGGGGTTACGATGTGAGAATGACTCCCACTTCGGGGGATCAGGGTATTGACCTGATTCTGAGAAAGAATGGAAAAACTACGGTCGTTCAGTGTAAGGCCCAGAAACGGCCTGCCAGTCCAAATGTCATCAGAGATCTGTATGGCAGTATGTTGCACCATAAGGCAGACAACGCAATACTGGCCTGCACTGGGGGATTCTCGGGTAACGTCGTCAAGTTTGCGCGGGGCAAACCGATAAGGCTCATTGACTCGCGAGACATAACGCGCATGGCCGAGGAGAGTGGCAGCGCAACGAAGGGAATTGCTGTTGACACGCCGATTTGTCCCAAAGACGGCTGCGAGCGGACGATGGTGTTGCGGAACAGTAGACACGGAACAGAGTTTTGGGGCTGTCCCAGGTACCCTGCTTGCAGAGGGACGAGAGACTTTTGACGTGTACGGAATGCTGGTTACCTATGACCAACAAGCCAATGTTCTGCGCGTAACTACTGATACGCCTGCCGCCACCGCTGCTTCTCTCTTGGATGACCCTGGGATTGCGGTAGAGCTTGCCACCCCGGACGGCCACGATATTGTAGGGCTCATAGTAATGGGAGCGTCGGCGTATATTCCTTTCGGTAAGGCATATAACGCCGATACCGACACTTTGTTCATAGGTAGAAAAACGGGCGACCCGAAGCTCACTACCGAGAATGGCGATATAGTGGGGTTTTGGCAAATGGACGAGGATGACCCGGACGGGTTTCGCGACCCTATTGGCATAGCAATCAGGCAAGCGTCAAAGCACTTCGCAGTCATTTCAGGGTTGACAAGGTAGGACTGCCTAAAATGATGACCACCCCCGACATCCGCGTTGGCATCGGCTTCGACTCCCACCCCTTGGCGCCGGGGCGCAGGCTGGTGCTGGGCGGCGTGGAAATCCCTCACGACCTGGGGCTGGAGGGCCACAGTGACGGCGATGTGCTGGTCCACGCGATCATGGACGCCCTGCTGGGCGCCGCAAATCTGGGAGATAAGGGCACCCATTTCCCCTCCTCCGACCCTCAATTCAGGAACATTCTCAGCCTGTTGCTGCTGGAGCGAGTGGCGACGCTGCTGCGCGATTCCGGTTGGCGGGTGTCAAACGTTGATGCTACAATGCTGGCGCAATCGCCTCGGCTCGGGCCGTACATACCGGAAATGAAAGAGCGGACCGCCGCCTCATTGGGAATTTCCCCCGCTCGCGTTGGCATCAAGGCGACCACCACCGACCACCTGGGGTTCGTGGGACGGAGCGAGGGAATCGCCGCTTGCGCCGTGGCCTGCCTCATGTCTGCCTGAAAGGAAAACCGGCTGTATTATCCTGAGTTTGGCATGCCTGAACTCTCCCATTCATAAGAGCGGATGCGCGATGTTCCGCGCTCCGCCAGGCTCCGGCCCATGAAGCTGTACAACACGCTATCCGGCGAAGCCACCGAGTTTGTCCCGTCAGACGGCAACACCGTCAAGATGTACGTCTGCGGCGTTACGCCATATTCCGCCACCCACATCGGCCACGCGCTCAGCTACGTCGCCTTCGACGTCCTGCGCCGGTACATGGAGCACATCGGGTACGACGTTCGCCACGTCCAGAACTTCACCGACGTGGACGACAAGATCATCCAGCGGGCCGAGGAGCAGGGTATCGAGCCGACGGAGCTGGCTGAGCGGTACATAGATGATTTCTTCCAGACAATGGACTCGCTGAACATCCTCCGCGCCCACATCTACCCGCGGGCCACGGAGGAAATTGGTCCCATCATCGAGACCATTGAACGCCTGGTGAGTTCGGGTCACGCATACGCCGCCGGCGGGGACGTATTCTTCCGCGTACAGAGGAGCGATGGCTACGGCAAGCTGAGCCACCGCACCCTGGAGGGCATGCAGGCGGGCAGCCGCATCGAGATCGACGAGAACAAGGAACACCCAATGGACTTCGCCCTCTGGAAGGGGGCGCGTCCCGGCGAACCATCGTGGGAGAGCCCGTGGGGGCTGGGCAGGCCGGGCTGGCACATCGAGTGCACCAGCATGTCCATGACCTACCTCGGGGAGTCGCTGGACATCCACGGCGGGGGCCAGGACCTGGTCTTCCCTCATCACGAGAACGAGATCGCCCAGAGTGAGGCATCAACCGGCGTCGTGCCGTTCTCCCGCTACTGGGTACACAACGGGCTGCTGCGGCTGGGCGGCGACAAGATGAGCAAGTCGCTGGGAAACCTGGTCTCGGTGGAAGAGGCGCTCCAGCGGTTCTCGCCCGATGCCATTCGTCTCTATTTCCTCAGTTCCCACTACCGCAGCCCGCTCTCGTATTCGGACGAAGGTTGCGCCGCCATGGAGCGGAGCCTTGAACGCCTGCGGCACGCCCTGGGCCGCAACGGCGGCAGCGCCGACGATCCCCTGGACGCCGGGCCGTACCGGCAGCAGTTCTTCGAGGCCATGGACGACGACCTGAATACCCCTCGAGCCCTGGCATCCCTATTCGACCTGGCGCGGGAAATCAACCGCAGCAGCGACGCGGGGCACCCGGTCACCGATGCACAGGAGTGCCTGCGCGATTTGGGAGCCATCCTGGGTCTGACTTTCGCCGAACCGGAAGCTGGCGATGGAGCCGCGCCCGGCGCCGCGCCGTTCATCGATCTTCTGCTGGAAACGAGGGCGGCGCTGCGCCAAGCGCGCCAGTTCGAGCAAGCGGACCGCATTCGCGACGGTCTGGAGCAGCTGGGCGTGTCGGTTGAAGACACGCCGGACGGACCCGTCTGGCAGTTCCGCGTCTCCTGACACAACCGGGATGCGCATTGTCTCCCGCTGGTGAGGCCGCTGATTATCGCCTCTCCTTGTGCTATGCTCAATTGTGGTGAGCATGCGATATGACCGACCATCTGAAAGCGTCGCCGCCCGATCGGTACGAGGAAATCAGTCGCCACCTGCTCCGGCAGGCCCAGGATGAGCTTGATAGAGGCGACATCCTGCAAGCCTCGGACAAGGTTTGGGGCGTGACGGCCCACGCCATCAAGGCCGTCTGCCAGCGGATGGGCTGGAACCACCACGCCCACAACCACCTCAGCGCCGCCGCCAACTATATTGCCTCTGGTCTGAACCGCGACGACTTGATGGAGGCGTTCGGCTTCTTGGAGGCGATGCACACCAATTACTATGAACACCAGAAGGAGGCCGATCAGGTCAGACTCGAAGTAAATCGGGCAGCCTACTTCCTCAGGGAATTTACGGCACTGTCCCTAGCCGACTTGCCTGGAAACCAGTCTCACTTGTCAACTCTCGAACAGGCCGGGCAGGCAAGGCGCTTGCTTACGCGCAAGAACCAGTACTCGCACGGGCCGCAGTTCAGTACCGAGGAGGCTGCGGAGTTGCCGCCGGTAGGGCCGTCCACCGTGACCGAAGACGCAGCGCAGGGCGCGAGCTGAGAAATCACGATGACCAGCGACTTGAAATCAGCATCCGAGGCAGCGTTCAGCGACGCCTGGGAGCAGTACGATTCCGCCCTGGAGCGATTTGACGCGGGCGACGTACGCGACGCCTGCGGCAAGGCGTGGAACGCGACCAGGGCGGCCACCCAGGCTGCCGCCCTCGCGCATGGCGAAAACCCCCAGAGCACCAATCATATTTCCAGTTGGATCAGGCGCATGGGTCGAGAGATGTCGGGATTTGAGGAAATGCCTCGTCTGTACAGCGAGCGGGCGCAATTCCTCCATCAGCAGGGCTGTTATGACGGCTATACCGACGAGCCCGATATACCCGACATGATCAGGGACACCGCAGATTACATCCGGCAGGCGGAGCGGCTGGCCTCGTCATGAGCAGGACCGCCTTGAGCCTACAGCAAATACGGCGATGTGCCCGCGGGGCGCGCCAGTGACCACTACGCTGGACTACACTGCCATCGACTCGCTGGCTCGTATCGTTGGGGCAGAGAACGTGCTGTCGGATCCTGACTCCCTGGACCGGTACACCGGCGACTCCCTGTCCCCCAGCCGCGCCTTCGGGGCCGCCGCTGCCTTCGAGCGGCTGGCCGACGTCGTGGTCCGGCCCGGCTGCACCGCCGAGGTCGCTGAGCTGGTCCGGTGGGCCAACGACCGGCGCGTACCGGTCATCCCGTACGGCGGCGGCACTGGCGTCATGGGCGGCGTGGTCCCCTCTCAGGGCGGCCTGGTGCTGGACGTCAAGCGGATGAATCGCGTCCACGACGTTGATGCAGACGGCCTGACGGCCCGCGTCGATGCCGGCGTCGTGCTACAGGACCTGGAAACGGCCCTGGCAGAACATGGGCTGATGATCGGCCACGATCCATACAGCGTGCCCATAGCGACAATAGCGGGCACCATTTCCACCAACGGCGTGGGCTACCGGGCCTGCGCGCACGGGCCCATGGGGGACCAGGTCGTCGGGCTGGAGGCCGTCCTGCCCGATGGAAGGGTTGTCGAGACGCGCGATGTGCCCAAGTACTCCTCCGGCCCCAACCTGAACCATCTTTTCATCGGCGCAGAGGGCGTCTTCGGCGTGATCACGCGCGCCACTATCCGCGTCTACCGCCTTCCCGAGAGCGCCCGTTTCGCCAGCTTTGGATTCGACACTTTCGACGAGGGATTTCGCGCCGCCTCGGAAATGCTGGCCATCGGCATTCGCCCATCTCTCCTGGACCTGACGGAGGAAGACGGCGAAGTTACCATGCACCTGCTCTTTGAGGGGTTCACGGAGGGGGTGGCGGCTCAGGCGGAACGGTCTGAGGCGATCTGCGAGACCGCCGGCGGTTATTCGCTGGGCACGGAGCCCACCGAGCACTACTGGGCGGTGCGCCGCGATTCCGCAGAGAACTACAAGCTTACGGCGCTGGGACAGCCCCGCAAGGTGCGCTGGAACCGCTGGCGGCGCCGACGAGGCTTCGATTACCTGCACCTGGCCCTGCCCGCCTCGAAAGTGCTGGACTACAAGGCCCGGGCCAGCGAGATCCTGGCGGCCCAGGGCATCGCCGTCGCGGAGTACGCCATCTGGAGCCGACCGGAGCTGTTTTCCATGCTGATCCTGCCGGAGTCGGGCGACCCCTCCGAGGCCCGTCAGAGGCTTGCCCGTACCGTGGACCAGGTGCTTGAACTGGGACAGAACATGGGCGGCATCATGGAGTACTGCCACGGTGTTGGCGTAAAACTCAACCACCTTCTGGCCCGCGAGCTGGGCGTCGGACACGATGTCATCCGGCAGCTAAAGCAGACGCTGGACCCCAACAACATCATGAATCCCGGCAAGCTGGGGCTGTAGCGTGCAATTCGGCTTTCAATTCTTCCCCGACGTCTCCCCGGAACAGAAATCAGGGCAAATGAATGTGCAATAGCGCTGAGACTCAGGCGAGGCAACAGATGCGTGGACTCATATCGGTGCTGGGGTCTTTTATCCTCATGTGGACTTTGGCTTGTGGAGATTCTCCAGACTTGGAAGGGCAACCGAATCAATCTGCGGGACAGTCTCAGGTCATATCGCCCTCTTGGGCACCGGAGGAACAATTCAGTGAGGAGCAGTTCATTTTGCCGATAGAGGCCCTCCAAGGATCAAACTTGCCCTCGCTGGACTTACTCGACCCTCAAGAGTATGTAACCTTCACCAGACATGATGACGGCAGTTATCGTGGAACCGCAGGAGGAATAATCTTCATTATAGAGTTCTAGCGGTTCTCTTCCTGCAAACCTACAAAGGCAAGGCCTCGGTGCAATCACCGGGGCCTTTCGCTAGACGGTAGTTTTTTCGACGCTTTCGGTAACCTGTCGGGGGTTTGTCGAGGGATTTAGTAGCGGAATTTTCTCTCTTCTCCTCCGAGGTAATGCCCGCATTCCCCGGATAGTCCTGGCCTCGCCCCGCTGGTGTCGCTGCCTGGTACTGACACCGTTGCCACTTTCGGCCGTCCACAAAACCCTAACAAACTCAAATATTATTCTTGTCTTATTATCTATTGACGGCCCAATCAGAAAGGGTATATCATGAACTCAAATCAAATCACTGGCTTTATATCGAAATATTTAACATTCCAGTGATGGAGGGAACAAGGCAAGATGGTAACCATGAACCAGGGCGTCAAGGAAGTCAGGGACGTTGGGTCGAGGTTCTTCCACAAGATGGAAGCTGGCGTAGTCGCGGTCTATGACTGGGTGTCCGGCCCGGCAATGACGGAACAGGAACGGCGGCAGCACCTGCTGCACGAGACCGAGGGCATCCGCCGGAGCATGCAGAACCCCCTCTAACCGGCCACGAAGCGGCGGGAACCAGATGCCTGGCTCCCTACAAGCGCTCAGCGAACACAAAGGGGCGGATTCGTTAATCCGCCCCTTTGCTCATGACGGGCTGAATTTTCCTGCCTGTCTCTGAGGAACTGTGGTGTGTCGTCGAACAAACCCGTCATTCCCGCTTTCGCGGGAATCCAGTGGTAAGGAATCTATGGATCGGATACAGGGCGAATTACATTGATACCCTTTCCATCGAAGCGGCCAGCATGAGGGATAGCCCTGGATTCCCGCTTTCGCGGGAATGACGCCCCTGCTAGAAGGGCAACTCCTGGCCGATGCCCTGGTCCCTGGCCTTGCGATACACCAGCTCCGCGGCGGCGATGTCCTCCAGAGCCACCCCCATAGACTCGAACAGCGTGACGCCGTCCTGCGTCAGTCGCCCCGGCGCCCTGCCCGCCACGACGTTCCGCAACTCGTGGGCCATGTCCCAGCGGAAGGAACCCCGGGCCTCCAGCCACATCAGGTCGCCGCACTCGATCTTCGCTTGTTCCAGGTCGTCCACCACTATCACCTCGGAGCGCAGCACTGCCGCCTCGTCGATCTCGCGGCGCAGCCAGTGGTTGCCCCCTGCGGCGTTGACGTGAGCGCCGGGCGCCAGCCAATCTCCCAAGGCCACCGGCTCGCGGGCCGAGGTGATGGTGATCACGATATCGGCCCCCTCCACGCATTCCTGGGCGTTATCGACAGCGCGAACGTTCACCCCCAGGCGTTCACTGCTGCGCTGGGCAAAGTCCTCGCGACGGTCCTGGCGGCGGCTGAACACCCGGGCCTCGCTGATGGCGCGGACGTTGCAGACGGCCTCCAGCTGCGTCCGGGCCTGGAACCCCGAGCCGATGACGGCAACGGTGGCGGCGTTCTCGCGGGCCATGTAACGGGTTGCCAGCCCGCTGGCCGCGCCGGTACGGATCTGTCCCATGCGCCCTGCCTCCATGCAGGCCAGCAGCTCGCCGCTCTGGTAATCGTAGAGCATTACCATCATCTTGGACCCGCCCGGCCCGGCGAAGGATGGGTAGGCCTTGTAGCCAAACACCCCCTGACCGCCGTCGGCGGCGGCCATGAAATGAAAGAACCCGCCGGGCATTCTTATGCGGGACCGTGGCTTGTTGTCCACCTGTCCGGCGCCGGCGTGGGCAAAAGCCCGGTCCAGCGCGTCGATGCACTCATCCATGGGCAGGAGTTGTACCACCTCCTGCTCGTTGAGAAACAGGGCCATGTCATCTCCTCATTCTGGCACTCGCTATATTCCCTCTCCCTTGAGGGGGAGGGTTGGGGTGGGGGTGAACCGCTGGGGGAAGAGACTGTTCCGAATCCAGAAATACGCTGCCTAAGAATACGATAGCGTTGCAATTTAGGTGGTGTGCACCCCTACGCCACGGCGCTACGAGGTTCCATACCTGACCACCTAATTCGGAACGCTTGCCTAAGAATACCTGATTCTGGCAACGACTGAGGGCATTGAGTACAATTGCGAGAGCCTTTCCCTCCTGCATCTCCGCGGGTGAGGGTGAATTATCAGATTCTGGGTGATTACTTTCCCCAGCGGTTCACCCCCACCCTAACCCTCCCCCTCAAGGGAGAGGGAATAATCAAAGGGAGACTAGCGATGAGCCAGCCCCGGGCTTTTGTCAGCCGCATGATGCACCCGGACGCCATTGCCCTGATCGGCGAGGCAACGGATATGGAGGTCTGGCCCGACGATCCGCCCCCCTCGGCGGAGGAACTGCGGGAAAAACTGGCGGACGCCGAAGGCGTGCTGATCAACATCATGGACCGCGTCGACACGGCGCTGCTGGACGCCGCGCCCAAGCTGCGCGTGATCAGCCAGCTGGCCGCCGGGCTGGACAATGTGGACATACCCGAGTGCACCAGGCGGGGCATCCTGCTGGGGAGCACCCCCGGCATTCTGTCCAAAGCGGTGGCGGACCACGCCTTTGCGCTCATGCTGTCCGCCGCGCGCCGCGTGGTCGAGAGCGACAAGTGGGTGCGCGGCAACAACTGGGAGCTGGCATTCCACCCCAACTATTGGCTGGGAACCGAGGTGCAGGGCAGTACTCTGGGCATCATCGGGCTCGGGCAGATCGGGCTGGAGGTGGCCCGCCGCGCCCAGGGTTTCGATATGCGCATCCTGTACCACTCCCGCAACCGCCGACCGGAGGCCGAGGAGCAGTACGGGGTCTCATACGCCTCGCTGGATGAACTGCTGGCCCAGTCGGATTTCGTGTCGCTGCACTGTCCCCTGACCCCGGAAACCCGCCACCTGATAAACGCCGACGCACTGCAAAAGATGAAGTCCACGGCCATCCTGGTCAACATCTCTCGCGGGCCGGTGGTGGACACCGACGCCCTCTGCGCCGCCCTCCGCGAGGGCTGGATCGGCGGCGCCGGGCTGGACGTTGTTGACCCCGAGCCTATCCCCGACGATCACCCGCTGATGTTCATGGACAACGTGACCCTCACGCCCCACATCGGCAGCGCCTCAGTCCTCTCGCGCCGGGCCATGAGCATCATGGCGGCCCAGAACCTGGTGAACGGCCTGAGCGGCCAGCGCCTCGTCCACTGCGCCAACCCCGAGGTGTACGACAGGCTGGGAATCTAGAGAGGGTTTGGTACAAATCCCCTCTCAGGGGAGCTTTGGGCCTCAGCCAGCGCGACCGGCGCGCACCACCAGCACTGGACAACCGGACTGGCGAATCACCCGCTCGGCGACGCTCCCCAGCATCATTCGCCCCACGCCGGAGCGGCCGTGGGTGGTCATGGCCACCAGGCTGCCATCATCCTCCGAGACCCTGTCGACGATCACGTCGGCTGGCGTGCCCAGCGTGACCTCCGTGTCGACCTCCTGCACCCCCTCGCCGGTCAGCCTCGATTTCACACCATCCAGGTAGGCGGCTCCCTCCTGCGCCGCCACCTGGACCAGTTCCGTAATCGAGGGAGAGGAAGGCAATGGCGCGGGGGCGAGACCGGGGCCCATGGCAGCAAACCGGTAGTACTCCTCCTCCGGCGGCGTTATCTGGAGGAGCGTAACGGGCAGCCCCATTCCGGTAGCGAGATGGGCAACGTGAGGCAACACCAGCTCGGCCAGCTCGGAGCCGTCCAACGGCACGATCAATCTTCCGGGTGATTCGCCGGGCGATCTGAATGGCTGTTCCCGGATGCGGATGACAAGCACCGGGTTATCCGACATGTGAAGTACCTTGTCGGCCACGCTGCCCAGCCACCAGCGCGCGAGACCGGAACGGCCATGGCTCGTGATTACGATGAGCGCATTGGGGTCCCGGCCAGCCTCCTCAACTATGCCCCCGGCGGGGTCACGGTACGGGATCGCGGCCTCGACCTCCAGCCCGTCAGCGGTGAGCTGGCTGGAGATCATTTCCAGGTAATCTCTTGCGCGGTCCTCGCGGACACTGGCTGGCTCCATCCAGCGGCGGTTCGAATAGAGGGATTGCGTGATGGCAGGGCTGTCCGGCTCCACCGCATACACCAACTTTATTGGCAGCGAAAGTTGCAGGGCCATCCCCCTGGCGAGGGGAATCCCCTGCTCTGATGTACCGGACCCATCCAGCGGCAGAATGATTCGGGTGTAGGCGGCCATTGTTGCTCCTCTCGATGTTGATGCTCTTGTCTCGCGGGTCGTCGCCGTTCCCGGCATCCAACCGGGGCGGCTGCCAGCAGAGTCTATATTACACCCGAAACACCGTTGCCCAGCATCAGCGGCGTCGGGCGCGGCGCCCCGGCGAACAGCATTGCCGGGCAGCGCCTGCTCCACCGCGCCAACCCTGCTCGACGAATGCTGCGGCCCAAGATGCCCGCCTCGCCTTATCATTCCTGCTGTAGCGCCGACGATTCCATGCACTATAATCGTCCCATGACTATCAGGCGAAGGCGGCGGGCGACGACCCGCGAGGAAGTGGTTAACACTTTGCTGGCTCAGGAGCTGCGACGGCATGGACTGTCGGCCAGGGCGGAGCGGCGCACCCATGAGGGCGTCCCTGACGTGCGAATCGAGTTGCGGGGCGGCGAGCTGGTTCTGCTGGAATGCAAGTGGGAAAGCACCGCCGCCCAGTTGGATGAGCAGCTTGAGGAACGCCTGGAGCAGTTCCCCGATGCAGTCGCCGTGGTGGGTGTCATTTACCCGGACAGCCTGCGGGAGACGGACGACACCCAGGCTGCTCTCACTGCGGAGACCGGCTTGCGCTGGCGGATACACGGCTCCCGAGGCGGCGGCACACCCGGTTCGCCGGAGCGTTCCGGGTCCGTGGAGGACCTGGCCCATCAGCTGCGTCTGCTCCCTCTGGAACTGGAAGGAACGGACAAGGTTGCCGCCGCCGCCGGAATAATCCGGTACGCCGTGGAGCAGGCCGTTGCCCCCATTCGGCGTGCGCCTCGGTCTGGCAACGGAGCCGGTGGTCTCCAACCAGCGGCTGTGAGGGGGAAAGGTGAATCGCTGTCGCGACGGTTTTCGACGGCGCGATTGACAAACTATGCGTTGTTGTTATCCTATCGCCCTCGCCAGTTGCCTAGCCTGCGCCATTGGCAAACGGGTTGAGGGAGCAGTTGACGCAGTAATGACCAGTGGCACAAACATGATTCCCGATTGGGATTATGACGGCGTTCTGCCAGCCATCGAAGTGGACGAGCCAACATCGAGGTTTCGTTCTCCATATACTGTTTCGCTCTCTAACTTGGTTGAGCGTTTCGGCGACACCCAACCTCGCCGGCGGCTTTTGCGCGGATTGCTGGACTTTCGCACTGAGTTGCACGGAGCAGGGTTGACTCGCGGCTTTCAGTGGATAAACGGTAGCTTCGTAGTAAATGTTGAAAAGAGGAACGGCCGACCGCCCGATGATATTGACATAGTTACATTCCTTTATGTCCCTGACGGATATACCGCTGAAACTCTCTTGCAGAATTTCGGCACTCTGTTTGATGAAGTTCGACTGGAGGAGGATTTTTCTGTTGATGCATACTTTGGTCAGTTAAATCATACCACTCCCGAGGATATAATCAACGAATCTACATACTGGTACAGCATTTGGTCGCATACTCGCGGTGGACAATGGAAAGGTTATCTGCAAATTGATTTGGCAGGTAACGATGACGACCAAGCCCGATTACAACTTGACCAACTGGACAGGGATGAAGGAGGTCAATCGTGAATGTTCAAGATTACCGCTTCCTCTTGTCTGAGCAGGGAACCCTGAAAAAGCTGATCAGTGAAACATCCCCTGGTAACGTGATTGGCCGAATGAGTCTACAGGCGCGCTTGCGGAAAGTCGAAGAAGAGCTGAAGGCTTATGTCGGATACTCTCCGAGGGTAGTTAATGCCCGCTTGACTTTTCGGGGTAGGCCGGTAGTAGGAAGTCGAGGCATATATGCGGATTTTGGGACGGATGCAGCCAATACGTTTGCCGAATCCGTTACTCGGATTGGCGCCGGTTGGCGTTCATCCTTACCCGCCAGCGGCAGGATTCCCAACGCCGCAGAATATCAGTTGTTGATTACCGGCACGGCTACCGGATCTTTTGGGTTTCAACTCGAAGACGCCGCCCAGCAGCCTGCCCTGGAAGGGCAATCCACCCCTGTTGAACTCGCCATCAAGAAAGTCAAAGAAATCTTGGAAGCCTCGGTAGCCACTGATGAGGAACTATCGGAGGCGATAGCCGACACGGACCGGCGGGCATTGGACTCGGTACAGGCGTTCCTCAAAAAAATGGCGGACAGCGAGGCGATGTGCACCTTGGAGTTTCAGGGAGATGAGTTTCGCTTTCGCGACCCTGCCCAAGTGCGGCGCAGCGAAAACCGCTTGAGCAATGACAACATACAAGAAAACAATGTCACCCTTTCTGGACAATTTCAGGGATTTTTGCCCAACAGCCGACGAGCAGAATTTCTTCTCTCGGCTACCGATGCAGATTTTTTGCAGGAAGCTATAGGAACTGTTGTGTCCGGCAGGGTCGAACCGGCTGTGGATGATACAGTCAATATCAATGAAATACTCAACCAAGAGGCCACGATTGTGGCCCGAACTAGACGAGTAGGGCAAGGGCGCGCCCGCTACGTAATTGTCGAGTACCAACGAAAGCCGTAATTGCCTGCATCTCAGTCTGCCGCGCCCTCGACAACACCCTGCCCGACCTGCCTGCCCTGCGCAGGATGCTGGCGACGGAGCCGGTGGTCTCCAACCGGCGGCTGTAACCGGCGCCGTTGACGCTGCCGGGCGCCGGTGCTAGATTGAGCCGACGACGCTGGGCGCAGCAGACGGTCCAGGAGGATCGAAATGGATTTTGGACTGTTCAATACTTGGAACGCTTTGTATGAGGGCGACAAGGTGCCCTGGCATCCCGACTACCATGGGGGCAAGCTGCTGGAGGAGGATGCCTACGTCAAGAACTACGAGGAGATCGACGCCGTAGAGGACATGGGCTGGGACTACATCTGGCTGGGCGGGGGGCATTTCTCCAAGCAGGCCAGCATGGACCCCCAGGTGCTGATGCTGGCGGCGGTCATCGCCGAACGCACCGAGCGCATCAGGATAGGCTCCTCCATCCACCGCCCGGTGATGCGACAGGAGGGCGAGACGCTGTCGGCCGCTGCCCTGCCCCACGAGCGCTACGGTTTCGACAACCTCCTCATGGAGGACCCCATCCAGACTGCCGAACAGGTGGCAATCGTCGACCAGGTCAGCCGGGGACGTTTCATCTACGGCGCGGGCGGGCGCACTCGCGGCTCGGCCTCCCGCCGCGAGCAGTTCTTCGAGTACCTGGAGGTGATGAAACAGCTCTGGACGGAGGACCATTTCTCCGGGTTCGAGGGAAAGTACTACAACTATCCGGCATTCTATGAGTCCTACCTTGCCATCCCCAAGCCCTACCAGAAGCCCTACCCTCCCATGCTGCTTCCCGTGGACAGCCAGGAGAGTTTCGTGCCCATGGGCGAGCAGGGCTACCGCATCGCCATTGGCGCCGGCAGCTCGCCCCACAATCCCCGGGGGTCGGCGGTGCTGAAGGAGGACGTCAAGGCATACCGCAAGGCGTGGACCGACGCGGGACACCCGGGCGATCCGACCACCGTGGTGCGCATCCCTACCCTGGTGGCGGACACCAAGGCCGAGGCCGACCGCCAGACCAAGAACCTGATGGACCTGGCCCGGCGCTACTACGCCGGACGAATCGCCATTGGCAGCACAGACGCGGGAACGGCGAGTCCCGAGGCCACGGAAGAGGTCAACCTGTTCGGCACGCCGGAGGAGGTCTGCGACAAGATAGAGGTACTGCGCGACGACTTCAGCACCGACGAGATAATGTTCGAGGTCAACTGGACCTCATCGGTGCCCCGGGAGGTGGTAATGAACACCCTCAAGTGCCTGACTGACAAGGTGATTCCAAAGTTCAAATAGCTCTGACGCTTGGGCGCGGAATTATTCGCGCCGTTCTCCTATGGCGCTCAATTCCGCGAAGACGCCTGGGGGCTGAAATGTTCAGTCTCTGGGCGTTTCCATATCTCATTCATGGGATACAATTCCATCAATAAGGCAGCGGGCCAGACACCCGCCAGGAACCTAATCCCTGAACGGTCCGGGAGCGGAATCTGACGACAACAGCCAGCAGAAATCCCCGGTACGAGGTGGACGAGAGTCCGCCTCTTCTGCCTTCCATAGGATACGGGGCTCAGTTCAGCCTGATCGCCTCGGCCACATTGCTGGTCACCCCGGTAATCGTAGCCAGGGAGTCCGGCCTGGGCGAGCCCTACCTGCTCTGGATGGTTTTCGCTTCCCTGATCGTCGTGGGAATCTCCACCCTGGTGCAGGCGCGGCGCATCGGTCCCGTGGGGGCCGGCGCCCTCCTGCCCATGTTCACCGCCGCCGTCTCCATACCTTTCTGCATCACGGCGGTGGTGGACGGCGGCCCCGGCACGCTGGTCAGTCTGGTGATAGCGACCGCGATAATCCAGCTCATCATTTCCCGGTGGGTGGTCATCCTCCGGCGCATCGTAACTCCCGTAGTGGGCGGCATCGTCACAATGATCCTGTCCGTCACGCTCGCCTCGGTAGTATTCGCCCTGCTGGACGGGTCGTCGCAGGAGGAACCTGTTGCCGCCCCCCTCACTGCCCTCATCACCCTTGCCGTAGTCGCCGGTCTCAGCCTGCGCCGGGCCGCGGTGCTCCGCCTCTGGGGTCCGGTGATCGGCATCGTGGCCGGCTGCATCGCCGCTGCCGGGTTCGGAATCTTCGACGCCTCCCTGGTGGTCGAGTCTCCCTGGGTGGGCTTGCCTAACGATGTGCCCGACCTTACACCCCAGTTCGGCATTCCCTTCTGGGCGCTGCTTCCCTCCTTCGTCTTCCTGGCCATCATTTTCTCCATACACTCCAACGGCGAGACCATCGCCCAGCAGCGTGTGGCCTGGCGCGATGACCGGGCGGTGGATTTCCGCCAGGTGCAGGGAGGGATGATGGGCACCGGTGTCAGCAACCTGCTGTCCGGGTTCGCCGGCGCGGTCCCCAACATCATCAATTCCGGAATCATCTCCTTTTCCCAGACCACCGGCGTCGCTTCACGGAGAGTTGGCTACTTCGTCGCCATCATCTTTATCGCGGCGGCGTTCCTGCCCAAGGTATCCGGGCTGATTGCCTCCATACCCGCCCCGGTCATGACCGGATACCTGATGCTGGTGACCGGCACCCTGCTGGTCGACGGCACGAGGACGGTGATCCAAACCGAGCCAAACCGGCAGAAGGTGGTCGTCGCCGGAATCTGCTTCTGGATCGGGGCCTCCTTCCACTTCAATCTCTTCCATCTCCCCTCTTTCGGAGCGGTACTGGACGGACTGTTCAAGAGCGCCATAACCACCGGTGGCCTGGCCGCGATCATCATGGTCATTTATCTCGAGTTCACCAGCCCCAAGCGGATGCGCTTCCAGGCTCCCCTGCACATCGATTCCCTTCCGGACCTGAACGATTTCATGGCGCGGTTCGCCGCCAACCGCCGCTGGAATGATGCGATGAAGGACAGGCTCAGTGCCGTGGCAGAGGAGACACTGCTGACCCTTGCGCCGCTGGACCTGAATCTCGACGACGATGACGGCGGCGACGGCGACACCGAACGCAAACTCATCGTTCTGGCCGCCAGCGACGGTCCCGTGGCCGACCTGGAGTTCATCGGCGGCGGCAACGAGGCCAACATGGAAGACCGCATCCGCCAGTTGCAGCAGCACGACACCCAGGACCCGGTGGAGGAGGAACTTTCGCTGCGACTGCTGCGCAGCTTCGCCCAGTCGGTCCGCCACCAGCAGTACCACGGCACTGACATCATCACCGTCCGGGTCGGACAACCCGATGGCTGATGTCTACGAATATCGTAGACAATCTCGCCGTTCCCGATTTTTCGGCACAAGGATAGAACCGGCGCGCGGTAGCCGGCCACCGCAGCGGCCCGGAACCGGGCACAATTCGTTTGACTCAATAGTTGCCTGAAGCCTAGAATGAGCCTGTCTCAATGGGACCAAGCCTCCACGGGAGTTTTGTATGGTACAGACAAAGACCGATGTTGAATTGATCGCGCACCTCTTGCGACGGGCCGGGTTTGGAGCCACCCGGAACGACTTGGAAAAGTATTCCTCCCTGGGATATGAGGCGGCCGTGGAAGAGTTGCTCAATCCAGGCGAGGAGCAACGGATCAGCGACTACCTCGTGCGCCGGTTCCACCCGGAGTTGTCCGGCATGATGGGACCCCAGGCCCCGGCCGAGAACTGGCTGTATCGCATGGCCTCCACCAATGCCCCGCTGAAGGAAAAGATGACCCTGTTCTGGCACGGAATATTCGCCACCGGCTACAACAAGGTGATCCACGGCAAGGCCCTCTCCGACCAGACCCGTATGTTCCGCCACTACGCCTTCGGCAGCTTCCGGACATTGCTGTTGGAGCTGTCCAGGGACCCCGCCATGATCATCTGGCTGGACAACCAGGACAACCACAAGGACGCCATCAACGAGAACTTCGGCCGCGAGCTGCTGGAGCTGTTCTCCATGGGCGTGGGCAACTACACCGAGGACGATGTCAAGGAGTGCGCCCGGGCTTTCACGGGCTGGACTATTGCCAACCGGCAATATATGGAACTGCGCTCCCAGCGCGACTCGGACTGGCCCTACGGGCGAATCTCGTGGCACTTCGAGTTCCATCCCGATGACCATGACTACGGGGAAAAGACATTCCTCGGCGAGACGGGCAACTTCAACGGCGAAGATATCGTCGATATCATCTGCAAGCAG
Organism: Dehalococcoidia bacterium; assembly: GCA_965203005.1. Classification (GTDB taxonomy): domain Bacteria; phylum Chloroflexota; class Dehalococcoidia; order Lucifugimonadales; family UBA3495; genus VXOI01. The sequence goes on along the minus strand of CBDBBS010000002.1, from coordinate 3,649,155 downwards.
CCCGCAACCGCCCGGTTCATCGCCCGCCACATGTACAGCTTCTTCGTAGCCGACGAGCCGCCAGTGCCTGAGTGGCCCTATACCGAGCCGCGCGACCCGGAGGCCATTGAGACGCTGGTGCGGGCATATTTCGACAACGACTACAACGTCGGCGCCATGCTGCGAGTGCTGTTCAACTCCGATTTCTTCAAGTCAGAGGACATCCGTTACACCAAGGTGAAGAGCCCCGTGGAACTGGTGGCTGGAGTGCTGCGCTTGACCGGGGAGTTCGACCGGCCCCGCTACGAAATCCTGGACCGCTACAACCAGGCGTCGTACATGGGCCAGATACTCAACAACCCGCCCAGCGTGGAAGGCTGGCACCAGGGCACCGACTGGCTGGACAGCGGCACGCTGGTGGAGCGCATCAACTTCGCCAGCCAGCAGATCGGCGATGCGGACAAGCCGGGCATCCAGACCATGATCGGCCGGATCAGCGCCGGACTGAGCGAGACCACGTCACCGGAAAGGCTGGTCGATGCGTGCCTTGAGGAAATCGGGGCACTGGAAGTCGACGAGTCAACGCGCCGGACGCTGGTGGATTTCAGTGCCCAGGGCAGCGCAGGGGCCAACACCGACAGGCAGCACATCGCCGACGTGCTGCAGATGGTTGCAGCGACCCAGGAGTTCCAGCGGTCGTAGCGGTTCCCTCTCCCACGGGGCAAAATCAGTCCCCTCTCTCTCCCGGAGGGGGAGGGTTAGGGTGAGGGCGCACCCCCAACCGAATCAGGATGGTGTTCTCCCGGTGACCACCCAGCAGGTAAAACCGCGACTGGACTCAGAGCAGGCCGACACGGTCCTGCCGCCGCCGCTTGGGCCCATCGTACTGCGTCTGGAACCCCTCTTGGAGATCAGCGACGACGTGCTGCTCCAACTGAGTTCGCTGAACGACACCCTGCGCCTTGAGAAGAACGCCGAAGGAGACCTGGAAATCTTGCCACCTACTTCCACCGACACCGGAAATCAGGAACTGAACTCGGCCACTGATCTCATGGTTTGGGCCCGGTCCGATGGTTCAGGAGTTGCCTTCGGCCCCACCGCCGGCTTCACCCTGGCAAACGGCGCGGTGCGCGCTCCCGACGCCTCGTGGATTCTGAGGAGCCGTCTGTCGGAATTGTCCGAGGAACAGCGTGAGGGTTTCTGGCGCATCGCCCCCGACTTTGTGATTGAGCTTCGTTCCAGTTCCGACACGCTGGCAGGCGTTCAGCGCAAGATGGCGGAGTACATCGAGAACGGCGTCCGGCTTGGATGGCTGATTGACCCTCTGGACCCACAGCGCCGGGTCTACGTCTACCGCCCCGGCGCGGACATCGAGATACTGGACGCGCCGGAGACACTATCGGGCGACCCGGAGCTACCCGGTTTCACCCTGAACCTGACACGCATCTGGGAACCGGGTTTCTGACCGGCTCACCCCCACCCCAGCCCTCCCCCTAAGGGGGAGGGAGATTTGACAGACGCCGAGGTGCGCCTATGACCACTGCGCAGAGAACCAAGGTCCTGGAATATTCGCACACCATGGGCATGACCGTGATGGAGGGCAAGGGGTTCTATTACCCGGTGGACACCGCCGTGGGAATCGACGACCGCCTCTACGTCATCAGCCGCAGCAAGGAAGAGACCACCCGCGGCATCCGCGTCACCATCTGCGATGCCGAAAGCGGGTACTTCGGCAACTTCGGCGGTTACGGACCGGAAGGCGGCAAGTTCGTCTGGCCCGCCTGTGGCGCGGTGGACAGCCAGGGCCGTTACTTCATCAGCGACGAGAAGCAGAACCGCATCACCGCCTACGACAGCGACGGTCACTACCTGTTCCATTGGGGGCAGTCCGGGTCTGGCGACGGTGAGTTGGACACACCCTCGGGCCTGGCCTTTGACAGTCACGACAACATCTACGTGTCCGACACCTACAACAACCGGGTCCAGAAGTTCACCGCCGACGGCAAATTCCTGCTGTCCATCAGCGGTGAGGGCGAGCAGGGAGTCAGCCTGCCCTGGGGCCTGGCCTGCGACACCGGCGACAACGTGTACGTCGCCGACTTTGGCAACGACGCCGTCAAGAAATACTCACCGGACGGCGAGTTCCTGGCCGCATTCGGCTCCCCGGGCAGGGGTGAGGGACAGTTCACCCGCCCGGCCGGCGTTGCCGTTGCTCACGACGGCTACGTCTACGTCGCCGACTGGGGCAACGAACGGGTGCAGGTGCTGGACGCCGGGGGCAACTTCGTCCAGTTGTTGCGCGGCGAGGGCACCATCTCCGAGTGGGCCTCCAACTTCCTCAGCATCAACCGCGAGGAGGCCGCTGCCCGCGCCACTGCCGACCTCGACATGGAGATCGACTATTTCATCGACGACCCCCACGAGGAATCATCGCACATCGAGAAGTATTTCTGGTGCCCCTCCTCGGTCAGGCTGGACAGCCAGGGCCGCCTGTACGTTACCGAGACCAACCGGCACAGGATCCAGATATACCGCAGGGCTGAATAGGGCAGGGAGTCCGCCAAGTTCCCTCCCCCTGAGGGGGAGGGTCAGGGTGGGGGTGAAATCTCCAACAACACAATTCCTGACAGGATAGAGAATCAGGGAAATCCCCCAATCACAAAAATCACAGTTCAGACAAAACGCAACCCGGCAGGAGCAGGACAATGGTATCCACCAGGAACGAGCGCAATCTGGTCGTCATCGAGCTGAACGGCGGCAACGACGCGCTGAACACGATCGTCCCCTACAACAACAGCCTGTACTACGACCATCGCCCCGGCATCGGCATTTCCCAGCAGGATGTCGTGGACATCAACGGCGAGTTCGGATTCAACCCGAACATGCCCGCCGTGAAGGACATCTGGGATTCGGGCAACCTGGCCATCATCAACGGCATCGGCTATCCCCAGCCGAACCGCTCGCACTTCCGCTCCCGCGACATCTGGTACACCGCCGAGCCGGAGACCATCGGCACCGAGGGCTGGCTGGGCGCCGCCATCCGCGACCTGGACGCCAGGGGCGAGAACGTGCTGACCGGCGTGAACTTCGGGCGCGGCCTGCCCCGCGCGCTGGTCTGCAAGGGGGTGCCGGTGGCGTCGGTGGGCAACCTGGAGACCTACGGCCTGCTGCCGGACATCGAGGATGAAAACGTGCGCCACCACGCCCTCGACGCGCTGGGCCGAATGTACGGCCCGGCCGGCGGCAGGGACGTTGTGGCCCAGGCGCTGAGCGAGAACGGCGCACAGGCTCTCATGGGCGCTGACATCCTGCGCTCCGCCCCGGAACGCTACTCCTCCGGCGTCGAGTACGCCGACACGCCCATATCCCAGGGCCTGCGCAACGCCGCCCAGGTGATGAGCGCCGGCCTGGGCACCCGCATCCTCTACGCCCAGCACGGCAGCTTCGACACCCATAGCGACGAGTTGCGGGCCCACGGCAAGCTGTGGCAGGACGCCTCCTCGGCCATCGCCTGCTTCACCGACGATCTCAAGGAGCAGGGACTCTGGGAGGACACGCTGGTGCTGGTGTGGTCCGAGTTCGGCCGCCGGGTAAGGGACAACGGCACCGGCTGCGACCACGGGTCCGGCGGCGTGGCCTTTGTGTTCGGCGGCTCGGTGCAGGGAGGGCTGTTCGGCCAGTACCCGTCTCTCCGGGAGGCGGACCTCTCCGAGGGCGACATGGCCTACACCACCGACTTCCGCTGCACCTACGCCACCATCCTCGACCGCTGGCTGGGCCTCGACCCCGATCCGATAGTCCACGGCCAGTTCGAGCAGTTCGACTTCGTCGCCCGCTGATTCCCGGCTGGCGAGCACAAAACCAGAGACACAGATAGGCCCCGGAGCGTTCCGGGGCCTTTGTCAATTCGCGGCGAATCCTCATGGTAAACTGAATCCACTCCAGTCCCATGAGTCGAATAATGCCGCCACGTCCCCGCCGCGAAAGCCCGGAACGCCGGGACCAGCGCATCCGCAAGCACGTGGCCCAGGCCCGAGAATACTGGGCCAAGGGTGCCCAGCATCTGCGCGAGAACGACCTTTGCCAGGCCGCCGAGAAGGGCTGGGGCACCGTGGCCCAACTGACTAAGGCCGTGGCGACCCTGCGCAGCTGGGACCACTACGACCACATAGCCATCCGCGAGTGCGTCTTGGCGTTAGCCGGCGAAAATCCTGACTTGGAACGGGAAATTTACCGAAGACTATTGGTAGCTGAGGGACTGCACGGCCAGTTCTACGAAATCTACATGACCCGGATGACGGTAGAAATTGCGCTGGAAGAGATAGCGCCCCTGCTGGAAATCCTGTGGAGCCTCCTCCCCGGCGAGTACACCAGCGGCGGCCCGTTCAGCGAGCAGGCAATAGGATAGGCCGAACTTGGTCTCTGAGGGGGCACAATCGTAGCTTGCTCATTCTTATTCTCATGATAATCTTATTGGCTTCCGTGGTTTCACAAAAATAGGAGGAATTATGGCTAAGCCAATCGATTCCGTGACTTTCCCAAAGTGGGAGTCTCTGACTTGGGCACAACAAACTTACTACTGGGCCAAATACGGACTTACCAAGACCGGAAATCCTGATGGCAACCCGTCCGAATCTCTTTCTGACATGAACTTACCCGGATCTAATGACCGCCTGTACGCACGCTTAGAACAGAATGACGTGGCTGTGGAAAAGCGCCCATCAGACGATACATTAATTCATACAGGTCCAGACGGTTCTGTTGTAATCACTAATAGAATTGGCTGTGGGTTACCTTTTCCAGAACCATATACTCTATCTGCAGAGTTAGATGACAGATATATGTGCTTTTGGGAAATTAGCATAGCATCTTGGATACCAGAAGCACCTTATTGGGCTGTCCCTTGATGATTTCGACACCTCGTGGATGTGCTCAACGTTGATATTCTCCATACTCCAGTCTCAAATGGGAGAAAGCTATGGTTAAGAGGTATGGCTGGACGAGACAGGAGTTGTTGGTAGCTTTTGCGCTATATTGTCGACTACCATTTGGCAGGCTACACCACAGGAATCCTGAAATCGTCAGATTCTCGGAGGCCATTGGGCGGTCGCCATCTGCGCTGGCAATGAAACTCACCAATATTGCTAGCCTTGACCCGGCGATTACGTCCACTGGCCGGGCCGGACTGCGGGCAGCATCCGCTAACGACCGTGCAATGTGGGATGAAATGCAGGGCGATTGGGAGCGTTTTGCTATAGAGGCCGAACGAGCTATGTCAGAGGTTCAAGAAAGGGAAGGGCTTGATAGAGAAACAAGTCAGGATGACATACCTGGTCGCGTTGGGGAAGACCGCGTTACGCATGCCACGACACGCATCGGTCAAATTTTCTTTCGCAACGCGGTTCTCAGCGCTTACAACGGAAGGTGTTGCATTTCGGGATTGTCTCTATCTCCACTACTCGTTGCAAGTCATATTGTTCCATGGAGTCACGACAAGGTCAACAGAGTAAATCCAAGAAACGGCCTACTATTGTCAGCACTCCATGACCGAGCATTCGATTCGGGTTTCATAACAATAGGTGACGATATGACCATACAAGTATCACGCAAACATACTGTGATGAATGACCCATTCTTTACAGAGTCCGTCGAGAAATACGAAGGTAATCCAATCACACTCCCCGAAAAATTCACTCCCAGTGAGGAATTCCTTGCCTATCACAGGGAACGAATTTTCGAGAAATAAGCATAATGTTGTGTCCAGGCACCTACCCCGGCAGCAGGCCCTTCCTGATGAACAGCTCCTCGGCCTCGATAAGCACTCTATTCACCCCAGCGGCTGGCCGAATACCGCAGAAATACGCCGACTGCGGCTAAGGCCGTGCTGGCAGTCATCATCTCGACGCTGAACTCACTAAAGGTGGGGGACGGAAACGCTCTTGTGAAGAAAATCGCCGCGGCGCCCAAGGACATAGTGCCGAGGTCGTTTAACAGAGTTCGGCGCATTTTCGGTCATTCCTGGACCGAGGATTTAGTCTACTTGGGAGATTGGCTATTTCGCTTTCCTCGTTAACGTGTCCACTATGAGGACTACGATACCGCAAAAGGAAATTCCAACAATCGTGTAGGCAATGGGCAGGGTAGCGTTCATGATCGAGTAGCGGGCCGGATCAAAAGCCTCATACCCAAGTCGGTGGAGTATGACAATTACCCAGCAGGCAACGACCAGGAGCGCGCCTACGCCCAAAACGCCTTGCATCTGATCCCCTCCATCCAATTTGGATGTCGGCTTGGAATGTTCCGGATTACTCCATCGCCCCTTACCCCGGCAGCAGGCCCTCGCCTACGAACAGTTCCTCGGCCTCCAGGAGGGTCAGGTCGGGCTCCGGCAGGATCAGGTCCGACTCCACCAGTTCGTCCACCGGGACGGGCGCGCCGTTGTCCCGCACCAGGTCCAGCATGCGTTTCAGGAGCGTCTCAAATGCGCCCTGGTCCTCCGCTGCCACCGCCTCGACCAGCTCGTTGTCTATCTCGTTGAGCTGGTCGATGAAGGAACCCGGCAGGTTGTACTGGCCCTCCGAGCTGATGCGGACGATCATTGGCTGCTCCCCCGTTCCTGTACTGACCCGGCGCGCCGCGCCTTGAGGGCGGCCAGCTCGGTCTCGGCGCTGCTGCTCACCGACATCCTCTCCAGCTCGCGGGTGATGTCGTCCTTGCCGCCGCCGACAGGGTCGCCCAGCACGCCAGCCTCGGCCAGCTCGTCGATGGCGCTGGCCCGCGCCCGCATATTCTCAGTCTTGGCCTCGGCCCGCTCCACCGCCAGGCCCACGTCGCCCATCTCTTCCGAGATGCCCGACAGGGCCGAACCGATGCGGACCTGGGCCTGGGCTGCGGTGTACTGCGCCTTGATGACCTCTTTCTTGCTGCGGAAAGCAGCGACCTTGGCGGAGAGCCGCGCCTCGGCCTGGGTCAGCTTTTCCTGCTCTTCCTCCATCCCGGCTATCTGCTGGTCCAGTCCCTCCAGCTCCAAGAGGGCGGTGTTCTTGCGCTCCAGGGCCATCAGGGCCAGGTCCTCGCGCCCGGCGTCCACCGCCTGCTCGGCCTGGCGCTCCAGCCGCGCAATGTTCTCCCTGACCTTGTCGGCCTGCTGCACGATCTGGCGCTTGGCCGCCACCATCTCCACCACGCCGCGTTTCACGTTGCGCAGCATTTCCAACTGCTTTTCGTAGGAGTAGTCCAGTGTTTCCCGAGGGTCTTCGGCATTGTCCAGGATGCGGTTCATCTTGGACTTAACGATGGTGGACATCCGTGAGAGCATCCCCATGATGCGCGCCTCCTATGTAGCAGTCCCCTCTCCCTCTTGGAGAGGGTTAGGGTGAGGGCGTTCCCCAGCAGCGGTTCAGAATCTGCCGGGATTGTTCCGGCCGCCCAGCATCCCGGCGATCCCCACGACAATGGCGATGACGCCGATTACAACCAGAATGAATCCCATCACGTCAAGCACCCAGTCGAACCACCCGCCGATGAACGCTGCGCCAAGGAGTAGCACGACGATGCCGAGTATTAACAAGAGCGGAGGACTCATTCGCAACTCACCAAACTGCGTTATTATGCAACGGTAGTCTCAAGGATAACCCGCCCTGGCGCAACGCCGCAACAGCCGGGCAGGACGGCAACGTGGTCTTTCAATACTTCGTCTGAACTGTGATTTGTCTGATTCCGTGATTGCCATGATTTTCCGAATCATGGTAATCCATCAATCCCGTGAATCACAGTTCAGACAAATATCGAAAGACGGGCCGTCCAGCCGCCGTTTGACCTGCATCCGCCGCCTGAGTACACTCAATTCGCGTCGGGGGCCGCTGGAGTCCTTCGACAGGCTCAGGATGAATGCCAGAAGCTCAGGGTGATAAAGCCGCAAGCTCAGGAGGAAAATGCTGCGCTCCCTTTTTGGCCGGGGCAGGAACCGGCGGGAACCGGTCGCTCCTGCGCCCGACGAGAGCATTCGCTCGGCCCGTGTCGGCGACGTTCTGACCATCAACGGCTACTCTGTCGAGTACGACGAGCGGCTGCTCTTCATCGAGCGCATCCACCGCTACACCAGCCCTTCCGACACCTGGTACGAACTGCTGTGCGTCGAGGGCGACACCCGCCTCTGGATCGACTGGACCGACGGCCGTGAGCTGTCGGTAACCGTAACCGAGGACACGGGGCCATCCGGTCTGACCGCCACCGGCCTCACCGAAGACGACCTCATCCAGTTGGACGAGGAGCACTCCATCGACAACTACGTTACCATTGACGGCGACAATTACTACTACCGCAATAGCGCCGAGGTGCTGTTCTTCCGGGACAGCAAGGGTCCCGGTGAAGCCTTCTACCAGTGGGATTTCATCCGGGAGCAGGGAGACATGACCCTGACCATCACCAAGTGGGAGGGCCGCCCCTTCGAGGTGGTTTTCAGCGAGGCAATCGCTCCCGAGAGCATCACCCTCTACCAGGGCGAGCGGCGGAGCCAGTGAATCCGAACAACTGCGGTACCCGGAGCAGGCGATGATTGACGCATTTATCGACGCGCTACAGTCTTTCCCGAGAGGGCTGGTCTTCGTCGCCGAGGGGCTGATCATCCTGGCGCTGGCCAAGTTCGCCAAGGACCTCGTAACCCGCCATTACCGGGTTGACGAGGAAATCGCCGCCAAGTCCAATCTCGCCGTGTCCCTGCGGCTCAGCGGCTACCTCATCGCCGTCATACTGATCCTGCTGGGAGTCCTGTATCAGCCGCTGACCGGCGGCGAATGGGCATCCACTGCCGATCTGGAGGCTGCCGGATTCGGGTTCAACCGGGAGCTGGGCGAGGAAGTGCTGCGGGTGTTCCTGTACGCCCTGGGCGGGATCGTGGCGCTGAACCTGGTACGGGTGCTTTTCGACCGGCTGATCCTCTACAAGTTCCGCCTGGAAAAAGAGGTGGTTGAGGACCGGAACGCTGGAGCGGGTGCTGCCGAGTTCGGCATGTACGTCGCCACTGGCCTGCTCATCGCCGGGGCCGTGGCCGGCGACACCCTTGGCGGCGGCGAGGGAAAGGCGGCTCTCGTTGCCCTGGCATTCTTCGGCATGGGACTGGTGCTGCTGATTGCCTTTGCGCTGTTCTACGAGTTCACCACGCCGTTCAACATCCACGACGAGATAGAGCGGGACAACGTCGCGGTCGGCGTGGCCCTGGGCGGCAACCTGGTGGGCATCGGGCTGGTAACCCTCAAGGCCGTGTTCGGGGATTTCGTCGGCTGGGGAGAGAGCATCGTCGCCTTCCTGGTTTTCGGAGTCCTCGGCTTTGTGCTCCTCTACGTGGTGCGGATGGTGATCGACCTGGTCCTGCTGCCCACGGTGAAAATCTCGCAGGCCCTGGCCGAGGGCCGCAACACAGGCGTGGCGATGGTGGAGAGCGCGGCGGTGATCAGCGCGGCGCTAGTCCTGTTCATGGCCATCTGAGAGGGTGTCTAATAGGTTCCCTCTCCCTCCGAGAGAGGGAATTTGCCACACACTCCCTGATAGAGAGGGACCTCGTGGGGGCGCACGGCTGTGCGCCCCTACAAGTTCTTGGGGTCTTGAGGCGCACCGCCTCCGGCCCGGCGCAGCAGGTCCCGGTCCTCCCGCTCGCGCCGGTCTTGCTCCCGTTGTTCCTCCAGCCAAGCGTGTCCCTGTTCCATGACCTCCAGAATCTCATCCGGTCCCAGGCTGTGACGGTTCACCACCGGCTCCAGCAGACCCTCGAACAATTCCTCGTTCTCGATTGCCTCCATCCAGTCGCGGAGGCGTGAGTCCAGCGTGCCGTCGTAAAGGCGCAACAGGAACACGGTGCGCAAGGGGTCCAGCCCCTCGGCCAGGAACGCCTCTACCCGCAGGTCAACGCCCCTGCCCGTCCCGAACTCCACTGCTGCCCCCCCTTGTATTCCCCCCCATTGGGGGGGGAGGGATAGGGGGCCGGCCAGGGTGTCCTGGTAGTGGTCGTACTGGTCGATGTACGACTCGGTCTCGGCGAGCAGTCTGGCGATGAACCGCCTGCCCTCGGGAGTGATGGCGTAGGGGGCAGATTCGCCAACCACGCCCTCACCGCAACTCTCCTCCGGGGGGAGAGGGAGATTTTCGGGGGGCGGCGCGGCTATCAGCCCCTGCGCCTCCAGGTCCCGCAGCGCATTGGCCAACGCGGGGCCGTAGGAAAGTGGCGGTGGGGCGGCCAGAATGGCCTCGTGCTTGTCCAGGAAATAGAGCGTTACGAGGGAGCGCATCCAGCCCAGCAACTCGTCACGGCTGTCCCAGATGCCGTGCCGCACTGCGTACTCTACCGCCCGGTATTCTTGCTCCAGTCGCAGCCGCAGGAAAGGAGGGCCGTCAGTGTGCCGGATCAGCTGCGAAACCGGCATCGACAGCTCTATCCGTTCCCGATGCGCCGAAACCGTCAGGGCGCAGCGCCAGTCCCGCCATTCCTCGCAGACAGCAAGCAGCACGGCGTAGATCTCGGGCAGGTCCGGATTGGCGCGGAGGTCGAAACGGTCCGAGACCAGTAGCCGGCTTTCCTCATCCGGCGGGAAGACCAGGTCCAGCAACCCGGAGACGGTCCCGGCGAGGAATTCGGAGGGCAACTCGACCGCCAGAAAATCCTCGGGAGCCATTCCTGCCAGAGATACCTGCAGGACGAAAGACTCGTTGCCCACCCCGATTCCAGCTATCCCCGCCTCACGCGCATGGCGCCGCCGCCGCCGAATCCGCCATAACTGCGCGACGAGGAGCGCACCGAGCTGGTGCGGGATATGGTGTTGCTGGTGCGGAAGGAGCCGCTGGTGCGTTGGGTCGACTGGTACGAGCTCCGGTTGGAGCTGACGTTGCCCCGGCTGGACTGGTAGCGGGACCCAGCGAAAGATGCCTGCTTCGTGTTGTAGCTGGCGTTGCGCTGCACCTGACCGCCATAGGCCGATGAGTTGCGGTAGGTGGTGCGCTGGCTGCGCATGGTCGGCCCACTGGAGGGCGGCGTGGTGTAGTAGTAACCGCCGAAACGGGGAGTGATGGCCGAGATCAGCAGGTAGGTGAACAGGAAATCGCCGACGCCAAAATGGCTGTTGTAGTAGCCGTTTGCGTGGTACCCGCGCATCTCGTGGTCGCCATTGGTGCCCCGGACGATGGCAAAGAGCTGGTCGTCGTTGGCCTCGTCAATGGTGTTGTCGCCGTTCAGGTCCTCCCATCCCTCCAGCGTCAGTTGCTCCCCGTCCTGCTTGGCGCGGATGAGCACCAGGCCGTCGCCCTCGTAGATTTCGTTCACCCGCCGCTCGAACTCGGTGGCGCTGTCGGAATTCTTGAAGGCCTCCTGCACGTCGTCCAGGTTGATGCGGCCGGCGGCTCCGTCGGTGGCCGCCCAGTCCTCGTAGGACGGCTCTCCGCAGGCGGCAAGCAGCGGCCCGGCGGCAACGATGCCGCCGAGGGACAGGGCCGTGCCGAGCCTCATCTTGCGCCAGGCCATGGTCGGTTCTCTCAAGCGGGATTTATAGGCGGAGATCTCAACGCAGAGGACGCCGAGGCCACGGCGGGTACGCAGAGATTATAACGGGAATCCATTCCTCTGCGCACTCTCCGGTTTCTCTGAGCTCTCTGCGTTGAAAACTCCGTTGGCGTCACGGGCCGCGCCACTGGATAGCAACAACTCCGTCTCGTGACTGACGGCCACCGGCGAGGGGGTTGGCTCCGGGGCATTGGCCATCGGCATGGTGCACAGGCGGGACAGGAACTCCTCCTCCACCATATCCCAGTAACGGGACAGTTCGTCATTGCAGCGACGTATGTGCGAGGCCACGGCCGACTTGTGGCTGCGGGCGCCCAGCAACTCCACGGCCACCGAGTCCCGCAGGGCGGCGATGTGTCCGGGCCAGAGATCGGAGCACACCCGCAGGTAGAGCAGCCGCGTGAGCTCGGGAAACACGCCCGTCCCTGCTTGCCCGGCCTGACGGTCCAGCACCAGGTAAAGCAGGCTGGCAATCTCACCTGGCAGCAGGGACAAGTCCGAGCCGTACAGCATCTCGCAGTCAACGCCGTAATCCCGGATCAACTCTGCGTGCAGCCGCTGGAATCGCGGGTCATAATCGCCATCGACGTCCCCTCCCAGGTACGCGTTGGCAATGCGGGAGGCCACGCGATGCGCGATATCTCCAACCATCTGACGCATTGCGCCCGGATCACTGTTGCCGCTGCCGATGAGACCTTCGCGCCGCTGCTGGTACAGACCGGTCTGGCGGTCAAACTCAGCAGCGTAGTCCTGCATGAAGGCGCGCTGGGCTTCTCCCTCACGGTCGGCAGCATCCTGGAGCGCCTGTATGCGGCGAGACACCTGCGGCCCCTGAAAGCAGACACGGCCCGCCGAGTCCGATTGACGGCACTCCGTCAACCTGTGCATCGCCTCCGCATCCAGGTTGACCAGCCGGTCCTCCAGCGACAGGAAGGTACACGCCAGGCCGAACTGTCCCTGCCGACCGCTTCGGCCATCGAGTTGCAGGGTGATGCGGCTGGAGTCGTGCACCTCGGTGCCGATGACGCACAGGCCAAGGGCAAAGTCCATCCTGGCCCGTTCTCCCTGATTGTCGGCGGACGCCCTGACCCCAACCCTCTCGCAGGGGGAGGGGGAGCTGGAATCCCGCATAGAGACGCGCAGGACACTTCCGCCGGATATTCGTGATGCAGTCAGGCCGGCATTGGCGGCGGTCTCCCGTTCCAGCAGATCGGCCTGCTCCCAGGAGGGACAAGTGACCTCGACCGACCCGATTCCGTCAGCTAGCAGCCTGCGGATTTCGGCGGCGCACTGCCTGGCCACCTGAGCGTCCAGGTCCGGTTCCAGAAGGATGTCGGTGCCGCGCCCTGCCATGTGGGTGGCAACGGTCACGGCGCCGAAGCCCCCAGCCTCGCGGACGATGGCAGCCTCGGCGTGGGTGGTGACCGCGTTCAGGACCCGGTGAGGCACTCCACGGTCAGCGAGCAGGCGGCCGATCTCCCCGGTCTGCTCCACGGTGCGGGTGCCCACCAGCACCGGCTGGCCGATTCGATGACGGGCCTCCACCTCGTCCACTATCGCCGCCAGCTTGTCCTCTCTGGCCTCGTACACCACCGGCGGGCGGCTGGCGCGCCTTGGCGGATGCGCCGGGGCAACCGCGACCACCTCCAGCCCGTACTTGCGCCGGAACTCCCCGGCGGCGGTGGCGGCAGTGCCGGTAATGCCCGCCAGATGCCCGTAACGGCTCACGAACCCGGAAACCGATATCTGGGCCAGCGTCTCACGCTCCGGCTGCACGGTCACTCCCTCTCTTGCCTCGACGGCTGACTGCAAGCCGTGCTGGTAGATGCTGTCGGGCTTGGGGCGGCCTGTGTGCGCGTCAATCAGCAGAATGCCGTCGTCGTCCACCAGGTAGTCAACGTCGCGCTGCACGAGCAGGTGGGCGCGGAGGGCTTGCGAGACCTGGTTGGCCAGCCCGTAGCGCCGGGCCTGCCGCCGTGCCGCCGATGGAGACATGAGCCTCCGGCCGCCGGGCGGAGTGCTACTGGCAACCACGTCTGGTCCACCGAACACCGGACCCAGCCGCCGCTCCAGGAACTCCTGCCCCTGTTGCGTCAGTGTCACCTGGTTCTTCCCCGGATGGACGATGTAGTGCAGTTCTGACCCAAGCCCGGAATGGTCCTCCCCGGCCAGCAACCGGGCCTGCCTCCGCAGCCTCGGGCGGACGGCGAAGGCCCACAACAACTCCGGGTTCTCCGGATCGGCCAGCAACAGGGTCGCCGCCAGCCTCCGGCTATCCACCGGGCGGGACTCCTGGGCATCAAGGCCCGTCGCCATTTCACCAGCTTTTTCCCGCTGGAGCCGTACCATTTCGGCAACGGAGGCATTGACCCGGACGGGTACGCGGGTGCTGCCCAGCGGGTTGCCGGAAATGATCAGCGGCGTGAACGCCTCGTCGATCAGGGCATGGTCCGCCTCGTCGACGATTACCACGTCCAGCGCCCGCTGCACCCTTTCCCCGATGGCGGTCTTGAGGCGGTCTCGCAGGTAATCGAACCCCAGTTCCCGCATGGCCCCATAGACGATATTCCGGCCATAGACGTGGCGCCGCTCCGCCTCCTCCATGTAGCCCGGCACCGCGCCCGAGCTGACGCCCAAGGAGCGGAACACCGGCTCAAGCAACGCCGCGTCCCGCTCCGCCAGGTAGTCGTTGGCGGTGATCACGTGCACGCGGCGGCCCAGCACGGCGTGAAGCGCGGCGGCGATGGCGATGGCCACGGTCTTGCCCTCGCCAGCATCCATCTGGACGACCCTGCCGCGGAACAGGTGGATGGCGGCCAGCAGTTGCTCGCCGGTGGGCCGGAACCGCAGGCGGCCGGCGGCGTCCTGCTGTCGCACGGCGCCGTAGAACTCCGCTGGCAGCAGGATGTCGCCAGTACGCCGGTGGCGGCGCTGCCCGGAGACGATTGCGACGGCATGCTCAATGGCGCTGTCGCCGAAGGCATCCTCGGGCGGGGATTCGTCAAACAACCGCCAGGCTCCCAGCCGCCGGTCGATGGCCTCGCCGACGATGGCAAAGCACTCGGGCAGCAGGTCCTCAGCTACCGTGTCGGCCTGCAATCCCAGGTGTCCCATCGCCTCCCGCAGCTCGGCGTCGGAGAGCGACGCAAGGTCGTGGCCACGAATGCGGGCCAGCAGGGTTAAGGGGGATGCTCGCCTGGGTCTCATGGGGCAAGTATATACAGTGCGGCATGGGAATTATTCAACGCCGAGGGCACAGAGAGGGCTGGGGTGAGCGAGAGATTATCGCCAGGAACGGCTCCCCAATAGACCGGGAAACGCCCCCACCCTAACCCTCCCCCGGAGGGAGAGGGAACTGTGCTCTCTGCGTTGGAAATCTCAGCGCCGCAGCTCGATCACCGCCAGCCCTGCCTCGTGGCCCGGCCCGTCGCACTGGTCCAGGCGGCAGAGCAGGTGCTCATGGGCCTCTAGTACACGTTCGGCGATCTCCGGTTCCGATGCCGCAAACTCCCGGCCCACCTCGGTGTCCAGCGTCCATTCCCGGGTGACGGAGCTACGGAGGCCTCCCTTGAGGCAGATTTCCAAGTATTCCTCCCGGTCCCTCTGAAACGCTCCCTCGCTGCGGTAGGCGATGGGCGCTACGTAGTAACCGGCGGACAGGTACAGGCCCAGTTCATTGTCGAACACCTGCATCAGGTCAGAGTAGGTCATCCAGCCCTCGAGGGCAAAGAACAGGTCCTCCGGGATATCCTGCGGCACCCGGTGGTAGTAGAAATCCTCCGTCGTCTCGATCATCCTGACCGGCAGCGGACGCTTGTTGTCGCATCGCAGCAGCCGGTCGGCATCGCCGTCCTTCAGGAACAGGAAAGGGATGTTGCCGTTGGTGGCGTCCACCAGCACCTCCACGCCGTCGATGCGGTAAAGCAGGGCAGTGTGCTGCCAGTAGCGCATGTAGCGTTTGGCGAAGCTGGCGTCGAAGGTGCGCAGGATTTCGCGCAGCCTGTCCACTGGCACCGGGCCGGGGGCATCGGGGCCGGCGATGAGGTACTCCGACTCCAGTCCGTAGTGGTCAGTCAGGAACTTGAGGGCCTGCACTTTCTCTGAGCAGATGGCGCCGCCGCCGTCCAGGATGTTGTTGATGGTTTCGTCGCCGGACTTGTACACCAGCTTGCGACCCGTGAATCGCGAGTAGTTTTCGAACGGACTGTGCCAGATGCGCCGGGCCAGCGACTCAACGAATTTCAGCCTGCGATCCGTCGTGTCCAGCCGGAGAATCTCGTCCGCTCCCGCCTCTCCGTGGGTGGCGCCCAGGGTGTCGTGGACGAACGACCGGTACCGTTCCGGCGCCCGCTGCCACTTGCGGGCATGGAATCCCCGCCAGTTGCGGTCGTAGCCGCAGGCAATTCGGTCGATGCTGACGTCGAGCAGCGCGATCTCCTGCCCCGCCGCCAGCGACTGGTGTACCGCTGGAACGTCTTCCAGGCCGATGGGACGTCCGGCATCGGTGAACGCCGCGCCGTCGAACATGTCCATCAGCCGCCCGGCATCGTCGCTGGCGTACACCAGATCCTGGATGGCGAAAAGCGCATCGGCGGAGGACCGGGTGATACGCGATTCCGCAAGCAGCCGGTCGATGGGGGCATTTCGCAGGTAACGCTCCAACAGCGCGCCCAGCGTCAGCCCCGCGTCCGGTGACTCCAGGAGCAGCGAGCACTCGCGGCCGGAGACAGTGTCGCGGAGTTGGAGTATACGTAGCAATGGACGGCGCCCCCAGGCACAATTGTCTGAATCAGGATTTTCAGGATTTGCTCAATCCTGTGAATCTTATCATCCTGAAAATCCTGATAGGACTTACGCAGTTGGCGATTTCACCCCCACCCTAACCCTCCCCCGTCAAGGGGGAGGGAATATTTGAACTGCGTAACTACTATCCTGATTCAGACAAATCCCCGCAACCGTCACAATCCCCACCGGGCGGCGAACTCCCCGTAGGACGGGCTGCTCTGCAGCGCCAGCTCGCCATCCGGGGTCAGCGCGTAGACCGAGGGCAGGGCGACACCGTTGAACATGCTGGCCTTGGTCAAGGTGTAGGAGCCGGAGTCACGGAACACCACCCGGTCGCCGACAGCCAGCGGACCGGGAAACCGGAAGCTGCCGAACAGGTCGCCGGCCAGGCAGGTGCAGCCCGCCAGCAGGTACTCGTACGTCGCCTCGCTTTCCATCGCTGGGCCTTCGACAGGCTCAGGGCCAGCGGGTACGGCCCCCGCCACGTCGGGCTGGAAGCCGTACTCGAAGACTTCCGGCATGTGGTTGACCGAGGTATCCAGCACCGCCACCGTAGCCCCGCCGCTCTTGAACATATCGAGTACCGTGGATACGAAGTACCCGGCGGCGCGAATGAGTCCCGACCCCGGCTCGATGAACACTCGCGTACCATACTCGGAGCGCAGGACATCTATCGTCCGGCACAGCTCGTCCTGGTTGTACGGCGTGCCCTCGTCATCCTCGAACAGGTAGCCGCCGCCCAGGTTGACCCAATCCGCCTGCCGAAGCAGTCCGGGGATGCGCTCCCGCAAACGGTCAACCGTGGCCCTCAGCTCCGAAAAGTCCGGCGAGTCGCAGTTGGAGTGGAAGAGCAGGCCGCGCACTCCGTCCAGCCGCGCCGGTCCTTCACGCAGCACGGCCTCCAGCTCGTCCAGCGGCACGCCCAACTTGGACTGCGGACGGCATGGGTCGTACCGGCAGTCATCGGCGAATGACAGCTGCGGGTTCACCCGCAGGCCACAGCTGGCCCGGCCTGCCAGACGGGGCGACATCGAGTCCCACTGGCTAAGTGAGTTGAGGGCCACGTGGTCGCAAAGTGCGCCGATTTCGTCCAGATCGTGGGGACGCAGGCCGGGAGTGGTGATATGGATTGGCCCGCTGTCGCCGAGCACACTCCGCGCCAGCCGTGCTTCGAACAGCGAGCTGACCGCAAACCCGTCCAGCCGGGGCGCCATCACGCTGAGGGCCGGGGCGAATGAGAACGACTTGACGGCGAACAGCACCGCGCACCGCGCATCGGCTCTCAGGGGCGCGGCGTAGTCCAGGAGGCGGTGAATAGCCCGCTCATCATAGACGAAGGCCGGGGTGCATATCGCGCCCAGGGCCGCAGGAAAACAGGAGGGGTAGTCTAGGCTGGCGGTGCGCATTGGCCGATTCTAGCACAGGCCCTTTCCAACGCAGAGAGCGCAGAGGGCACGCGGAGTACGCAGAGGGTTCATTAGTTCTTGACCTCTGCGTATGCTCCGCGTCCTCTGCGTTGAAAATCACTCGACTTATCGAATGGCACCGGGGCTAGGGGGCGGCGTACGGATGCGGGGCTGACGCCCGCCTTGAGCGCCGCCATGACGCCCGCTGCCTCCCAGTAGTTGGCGACCCGGTGGAACTGTCCCTGCCGCCAGGGGAGGGCCGACAGGTCGTTGCGCATCAGGTTGGCATTCTCCTCCACCTCGATGACCGGGATGCCCTGCTCCAGGGCCGCCAGAGTCGGCAGGCCGAGGCAACCCTTCGGCAGCACCAGGCAGGAGACATCGCGGGCCGTCAGAACGCCGGGATCCCGCATTGCGTCGCGGCCGGTGATGATGCGCGGGCTTTTCTGTAGTCCCTTCAGCACCGACTGGAAGAACGTCATCGAAATGGCCTCCGCCGCCATGCGCGGGTCCACGACGCCCACGTCCAGGTCCAGCACCTCCTGCGACTCCAGCATGGGCGAGTGCGCCGAAGGCACCTCGTAGCGGCTGGAGATGGCGTGGGTCAGCATCGCCTCCACGCCGCCCCAGGGATTGACCATGCCGCCGTCGCTGCCGAAGTAGTCGGCGTGGTACTGGAAAGGCACGGATATCACCGACGACAGCGCCACGGCATCGTACTCGCCCCGCCGCGAATCCAGCAGGGCGAACAGCCGCTCCACATCGTCGACGCGCCCGGCGGCCCGCGCGGAGCCGGTGTATTCCGAGCGCATCACCAATGGCGGGTCCAGCGCCACGACGCCGGGGCAGAGCAGGCCGTAGGAGGCATTGGCGGCGTTGACGGCGTTGACCGCCAGTTCGGTGAACAGCGGGTTGGGATGGGAGTCCACCACGGCGAGCACCCGGTTGGCCCGCACCGGCTGCAGCCCTGCCGTGCCCATCAGCAGCCGACAGACGACGCTGCCCTCCACGTACAGCGCGTTGGCGGGCATCTCGTTAATGTCGGAGGCGTTGACCACGTTTGGGTGAGTGACCAGCATGTCGCACACCGAGGCGAGCAGCCGCGCCACTGGCGTGGCGTCGCCGGCATGGCCGCCGATGGCAGCGCCGATGCCCGTGGGCACCAGCAACACGGCGTTGAACTGCGCCGTGTTCTCCGACAACCGGGGGCGGAAAGAAAAAGCTCCCTCTCCTCTCCAGGTTCCCTCTCCCTCCGGGAGAGGGTTAGGGTGAGGGCGTTCCCCAACCAACGTGGTGACCTCGCAGCGGTAGCCCTGTTCGTGCGTCTCCGTCACCGCCAACCGCAGGGGAGTATTATCCTCAGGCAAACGCTCGGCCATCCGCCGCGTCAGCCACTCCAGCAGTCCCGCGCCAGGCGGCGCCAAGGATATGTCCAGTTCCGTCTCGGTCAGGTACAACGGGTTCTCCAAATATTTTCAACGCAGAGGATGCAAAGAATGGCGCAGAGTACACAGAGAATTCACCGGGAAAGTATAATCTCTGCGTTCCCGGCGCGTCCCCTGCGCCCTCTGCGTTGAAACTCACTCGCTGTACGGAAGGTTGTTATGCCCGAACACCGGTTGCTGGCCTGTTTTGCCCATCCCGACGACGAGGCGTTTCCGGTAGGCGGCGCCCTGGCCGCCCACACCCGCCGCGGCGTCGACGTGCGCCTGATCACCACCACGCTCGGCGAGGAGGGCGAGATCCGGCAGGAGGGATCGGCCACGCGCGAGACGCTGGGCCGGATCCGGGAGGTGGAGCTTTCCTGCGCCGTCCAGGCCCTGCGCCTGAACAGCAACGACGTCTGGGGCTACCGCGACTCGGGAATGCAGGGCTGGGAGTCAAACAACCACGACAAGGCGTTCATCAACGCGCCCGCCGACGTGGTGGTGGGGCGCTTGGTATACGAAATCCGCCGGTTCCGTCCCCAAGTGGTGCTGTCCTTCGGCCCCGACGGGCTGTACGGCCACCCCGACCACATCGCCATCAGCAACCATGCCACGACGGCGTTTCACCTGGCCGCCGATCCGTCGGCCTACCCGGACCAGCTGGCCTCCGGGGTGGAACCACACCAGCCGCAGCGCCTGTTCTACAGCGTGCGCCCACAAGGATTCCGCCGCCAGTGGGCCGAGGCGCTGCGCGGCGAGGGCATCGACTGGCCCTGGCCGTCGCCGGAGCAGGAACTGCAGGGAGTACCGGAGGACGAGGTGCACCTGGAGCTGGACGTTTCCGGCGACGGCGACATGGAGGCCAAGATCGCCTGCATCCTCTGCCACCGGACCCAGGTGGCCCCTGACTGGCCCTACCACCGCGTTCCACGCCACGTGACCGCCCGCATTCTGGGCCGCGAGTTCTACGTCCGGGCCCACCCGCCTGTCACTGACGGTGAGACCGTAAGCGCTGACTTTTTCGAAGGGCTGTAAGCTGACAGCACATTTAGGCCGAGACGAAATAGGCCAAAAGGAAAATTCTGTGCTCGACAGGTGTTCTTACTGACTAACAGCGACAGTGACTCCTAAGCCAAATAGTCACGTGTAAGCCAGTTCAAATGCAGCCACTATGTGTTTAGCGGCTATGGATGCGCTCGTCCTTTCAGTCGGGGAAGTAATCAACCTAGACCGGTCTATGTTATGTTGAGGGATTCCCCTATTATCAGAGAGTTCAACATCCAGCCACACTTCTCCATCGGGTGAAGCGTTTACGGCTGAGATAGTAGAGATCGCGATGATGTCACCCGTAGTTGTTAGAAACCCAAATTCCCAATGGTCGGTCATCATCCTGGGGATAAACCAGGCTGGTAAAAGTTCCCAAGCCTTCCTTATGTGAGGGTCCTCTATTGGATCTATCGGTGGCTCTGCCATTATTCCTCTATTGTTCTCTGAATTTCCCCAATTTCTCTCTCGTGAACTCGACTCGGCAACTATCGCGAGGCCGTTCCGAAAATATCCTTTCACGATACCTAACCACCGAACGATCCTACCCTGTTCATCCTGATCTTGTCGAGGGATGAACAGGGTTAGAATTGACCGACGGTTCTGTCTTGGGGATTTCTCTCCCCACCCTGACCCTCCCCTGCTGGGGGAGGGAACTTGGGGAATAGCTCCCTTAGGCCAGGACGACGCGCTCCTCACCGGCGGCCGGGCGCTGGATGATCTCCACGCTGACCTCGTCGGGGGCGACGATGAAGGCCACGGCGGAACCCGAGGGCATCACCCACGGATCGCAGTTGAAGTGCACGTTGTTGGACTTCAGGGTGGCGGCCAGCTCCATGATGTTGTCGGTCTGGAAGCCCAGGTGGTCCAGGCCGTAGCGCGGCTCGGTAGAGCCGGCGACGGGGTCCTCGCCCTCGGCGCGGCCCGAAATGGTCATCAGGTAGGCGCCGTTCAGCGACAGCTCGATGGACTTGGTGTTCGACAGCGGCCGCTCGCCCACGATCTCGGCCCCGAAGTTGTCGCAGTAGAACTTGGCCGCGCCATCGGGATCGGCGCTGCGGAAGTGCAGGTGATTGTAGAAAACGTTCATGGTCTCCCTCCTAAGCTATTTGAGGCTTGCCATAGTTTACATCAGGACCGGCAACTGGGGAATTTAGCCCTACCGTTTTATCCGTATTAACCCGTAGGGGCGCACAGCCGTGCGCCCTGTAGTTTATGACACCAGAGCGGTCCGCATATCAACGGCCAAGGGCGCACGGCTGTGCGCCCCTACACCAGATCCGTAGGACCCCGGTCTAGTTCAGGAAATCCGCCGACCACTGCTGGTAGCTGGCGCGGCGGGTGAACTGGGCCATCTGCTCATCGGTGGCCAGGCTGTCGCGCAGGTCGGCGGGCGGCACGCCGTCGCGCAGGGCCTTCAGGGTGTCGTGGACTGCCTTGACCGCCGCCGAGAAGGGAAGGTGACCCTGCAACGCCACGCGCACGCCGTTGGCGCCCAGCCACTCCTTGTCCTGCAGCTCGCCCGTGGTCCCGCCCAACAGCAGCGGAAGCGAAATCTCCGACGCCACCGCCGCCACCTCGTCGCGGGTGTTGGCCCCGGCCAGGAAAATGGCGTCCACGCCCGCCGCCTCGTAGGCCTTGACCCGCTTGATGGTGTCCTCCACGCCACTGACCCGCAGGGCGCTGGTGCGGCCCGCAATGGTCAGCGCCGGGTCGGTGCGGGCGGACAGGGCCGCTTTCATCTTGCCGATGCCCTCCTCCACCGACAGAAGCTGCACCCCGCTGGCGCCAAAGCTGACGGGCAGCACCGTATCCTCGATGGTCAGGGCCGACACGCCGGCGGTCTCCAGCTCCTCAACGGTGCGCATCACGCTCAGGGCGTTGCCGTAGCCATGGTCGGCGTCCACCATCAGCGACAGGTCGCCGGCGCGGCAGATGCGGTGGATTTGCTGGGCGAACTCCGTCAGCGTCAGCACCACCAGGTCGGGCGCCCCCAGCACGGTGAAGGAGGCGATGGAGCCAGCGAACATGCCCACCTCGAAGCCTAGGTCCTCGGCAATCCGCGCCGAGATGGGATCGAACACCGACCCGGGATGCACGCACTTGTCTCCCGCCAGAATCCCGCGGTACCTCGCCCGGCGCGTCGTGAAGTCCATGGCAACACTCCAATCGTCAATTCTCAATCGTATAATGGGACCAAAGCCCGGCCAATTCTAGCACGGGGGCAGGCGCATGGCAGAGCGGACCATTTGGGGCATAGATTACAGTGGCGCCATAGGCAACGACCCTTGGGTAACTACAGCGATCTTACGGGGAACCAGATTAAACATTGAGTCTTGCTTCCCTATATCCCGCGATGAGTTGACCGCGAGACTACTAGCCCTTGGTGACGATACTAATGCCGTTGTGGGGATGGACTTTCCGTTTGGAGTGCCCTATCCATTCGCTGAATCGGAGTTCAGATTCAAGGGGACTCAAATGACAGAGATGTGGGAAATCATCTCTGTGTTAGAGGATTTGCCGACATATATCAAACATTTACGCTTTAGCCTTCGCCACGGGGGATTGAAGAACTTCAACAAGCTATTGAGACAAGGGGACAAATCCGGCATCGATGGCCCATATTCGCCTTTGAATCCCGCAGCCCCAGAAATGTTCGCAATGACCCTTTACGGCATGAGGATGCTGCATGAGCTATGGACGAGATCTGCTTGTAGGGTGCCCCCATTGGGCGAAAATGGACGCCCTGGCCCGGTGTTACTTGAAACCATGCCAGGTGCTATACTTCGCGCCTTCTCCTTGCCTGCTGCAAACTACAAGGGAAAGAACAAGACCAACGGCGGATACCCAGAGAAAGTTCGCTCAAAAATTCTAGATGGGTTGAAAGATAAGGCGACTATACCATTGCAGTTTCCTGACTCCATACATCAAAAATGCATGGAAAATCACGACTGTCTAGATTCGCTAGTAGCCGCCATAGGAGCGGCGATCTGGGCACAGAACCCCGAACAGTTCCGCAGACCCGGTCCGAATGATCTGGCCGCCGCTCAACTCGAGGGCTGGATCTACGCTCCCGCAAAAAGTGCCTCTGCGTCCTCCGCGTGATCTCTGCGCTCTCGGCGTCAAATCCCCTGACACGCCCCCGGTTGCCACCCGGCGCGCCGACGGGTAAGCTACGGCGCAAGATTTCAAATTCCCGGAGTAGCAAACACAGAATGGTAGCCACCGACCGCGTTACCGAAATACTCGCCGACGCCCGCGTTATGCAGGCCGAGGCTCTGCGCCAGCTGGCGGCGGGCGACATCCGGGACGCGGCCGAAAAGGCCTGGTGCGCCACAAAGCGCGCTGCCGACGCCATGATCCTGGCACGTACCGGCGTGGAGCCGGAGATTTCCTCCGATACCGCGACAGGGCTGGTGAGACTGTCCAAAGAAGACCATGCCTTCCGCCCCATGCGCAGACGCTATCATGCCAGACAGAGCGAATTGCATGGCGACTGCTTCTACCTGGGCCTCTGCGAGCCCGCTGACGAGGTAGAGCGGCGCATCCGCCAGACCGCCGACTACATCAGCGATGCCGAAATGCTGGCGGCGCAAACGCCCTCACCCTAACCCTCTCCCAGAGGGAGAGGGAATTCGTTAAGGAGTTGAACCATGGGAGTCTACCGCCTTTACACCGGCGACGACGGGCAGAGCCATATCGAGGAACTGGACCTGGCCGCCCGCGCCGACATCACCCAGGGCCTGAATGTCACCACCATCACCTTCTCCGAGCGCGACTCGGGGCACTTCATCGACTGGCACCCGGCGCCGCGACGCCAGTACGTCATCTGCATCCAGGGCGGCATCGAGATCGGCCTGGGCGACGGCTCGGTGCACCAGTTCGGCCCTGGCGACGCCCGGCTAGTGGAGGACACCACCGGCCAGGGCCACACCACCCGCAGCACCGGCGGGGGCAAGTGCATCACCGCCACCATCCCCCTGGCCGACCAGTAGGAAATTCAACGCCGAGGTCGCAGAGGACGCCGAGTCACAAATGTAAACCTCTGCGCTCTCGGCGTACTCGGCGTTAATTTTTCATTGACGGAGCGAAGATATGAACATAGTCCGCGTTTATTCCGGCGACGACGGCGAGTCCCATTTCCAGGTGGTGTCACCCGATGAGTTCGCCGAGATTGCCAAGCGCCGGGGCAGCGGCGACATTCAACTGAACGAGCGGCCGTCGCCGTCGTTCTCCGACTACCACACCGCGCCACGCCGCCAGTACGTGGTGGGACTCAGCGGCCTCTCGGAGTTCGAGTGCGCCGACGGCACCAAGTACCAGATGGGCCCCGGAGACGTCCTGATCGCCGAGGACCTGACTGGCCACGGCCACATCGCCCGCGGCCTGGGCGACCAGCCTCGCGTCCTGCTGGCCGTGCCTCTGGCCGACTGATTACTTCAACCATAGTCTGAATCAGGATTTTCAGGATTAAAGGATTAACCAGATAGGAACATCCTGAAAATCCGCAAATCCGATAAATCCTGATTCAGACAAATTCGGGGAGAATAGAGATGAAGATTATCCGCGTGTTCGCTGGCGACGACGGCGAGTCCCACTTTGAGGAGGTCTCCTTCGAGGAGATGCAGGGGATGGTCGACCGCGTCGGCCCCGGCGACATAAACGTCAACCGCCGCGAGGCACCCAACTTTTCCGACTACCACCAGGCCCCCCGGCGGCAGTACGTGGTCAACCTGGAAGGCATCGCCGAGTTCGAGTGCGCCGACGGGTCCAAGGTGCAGCTTGAGCCGGGAGATATCCTGGTGGCCGAGGACCTGTCCGGCCACGGGCACATCGCCCGCTCGCCCTTTGCCGGGATGCGTACCTCCCTGGCCGTCCCCCTCGCCGAGCCGGACTAGGGTTGCCCATTTCACCACAGAGAACACAGAGATATAGAGGAAATCCCTGGAAGTCTCTGTGACCTCCGTGTTCTCTGTGGTTAATTAACCCCCGCCCCGCAGCAGCGCCGCCAGGTGCAGCAGCCCCTGTTGCCGCCGGGCTGAGTCAGCCACCTGTTTCCACTCATGGGGGAAAAGCTGCTCCGCCATCTCCCGGACCACCTCGTTCCCCTGAAGCTTGGGGAAGCGGCGGTAGGCGTCCAGGTGCGGCGATTCCTCGCCTCCCGCCAGGCTGTGCAGCAGTGGCAGCACGGCGTTGACCGCCAGGTCCCGCGCCCGCCCGCCGCCAATGGGCGCAGCGCCCCCGTCGCGACCCTCGACCGACAGCGCCGCCACCAATTGCTTCGGGGCCTTTGCGGCCTCAGCGAGTCCCGCCGCCAGTCCGCGGTCCAGGTTCCGCGCCAGCAGTTCAGCCGCGCCCCCGATACGCGCCGCGGGATGGTTGGCGGGCCGTACCCGGAACAAGTGCCATTCCTTGCGGTCCATGGGCGGACCCAGCCCCGCAGGGAGCCTGCCTTGAGCGCCGTCGTTCAACCCTGCCACCGTCAGCAGCCAGTGGCGGAGCGCCATGGGGCGCTGCTGCGCCAGCACTGGCAGGGCCGCCCGGCGCAGGGCCCCGACGGGCGCCGCCTGCGCCAGCCGCACGAAGGGCTGCTGGTTGTGCCGGTAGCCCAGACCCTCCAGCAACGCCTCGTACAGCGTCTGCTCCGGCCCCTGTTCCGCAACGATCCGCCCCAGCAGCGCCGCCTTTCGCCGGAAACGCTCGTCGCCCGCCCGGTCCAGCAGGGCGGCCGCATCACCGGCGCTCCCCGGCCGGAGATAGCCCCGCCGCGCCAGCAACTCCCATAGCCCCTCTGCCGCGCTGCAATCGCCGGTGTCGTCCTCTGCGGGGTCTTCGGTTTCAGCCAGCAGGTCTGACAGCGACACTACCGGCGCCGAGGCTCCACTGTGCAGCGGTGTCTCGTCAGCATGGGCGTCCACGACGGCGTGGACCACGACGCCGCTGTAATTGGGGTCGTCGCCGTGGCCATGTGCGTCCCAATCCTGCTGGCGCCGGTGGATCTCCACGTCGCCGCGCACCAGGCCCACGCCCTCCACCTCCAGCAGGGCATCCCGGAAATCCGGGCCAGCCGAGGTGCCCGGCCTTCCGGGGTACAGCACTCGCAAGCGGGTGCCGGCGCCCGTGCGGAATTCTGACTGCCGCACGGCGCGCCGTTTCCACAGCTTCCAGAGCAGGCGCTCCGGCAGATCCCGGTAACCGTCCTGCGATGACTCGCGAACGCTGCGAATCGCCGCCTCGTTGCCGGGTTCAACGGTGTTGTAAGTAATCAAACTAAGGCTGGCCTCTGGGATGCAGGGGCGCACATCTGTGTCCCCCTACGGAATGTTTCTGGAAATCATACTCTCTTGTCTTGGAGAGTGTGTGACATATCCGATTCACTTTCCGAATTGGGCGATCCCAGATGAGTCCCTGTTTCTGCAAGTATAGGGTACGCCCTCACCCTAACCCTCTCCCGGAGGGAGAGGGAACTTACTAAACACCCTCTTGACCGCTCCAACGGCTCCCGTGCCGGGCATCCGGAACCTTACGGAATTCTACGGCCCGGAACTGCCATCAGCAAGGCGATGAAAACATGTGCGCAATTCGTAACACTGTGGTAAGATTTCGGGTTATATTATGCCTTCCGGGTTATTTTATCGCCGCCTGAAGGTGGAGTAAGGAGGACAGAGAATGTTCAAGTTGCGCGGATGCCCCAAGTGCCACGGAGACCTGTACCTCGGCGAGGATATCTACGGTCCGTACCTCAGCTGCATCCAGTGCGGGCGGTATTTTGCTGTGGTGGAGCGGACTGCCAGGGACGAGGCCCTGGAGGCTGCCGCTCCCGCTGCCGGCCCTCCCGAGGAGGCCGGTCTCCCTCTCGCCGTCTGATGTCCGGGAGGTGAAATCATACCAATTTCCAAAACTTTTCTCAAACATTCGACAAAACTATTGATTGTTGGCTCCTGAGAAGGTTAGCCTTTAGTTAACGGGGTATTCGTATAGGTCGGATACCCCGTTCCGCATTATTTTCTTTTCGCGACGTGGGAATGAGGAGGTGAATCAATGGTCCTGGAACAGACGCAGGGCGCGGTGGCGCTGGAGGAGGCCCCGGTCTGCCGTCATCACTGGGTGATCGAGCCGGCCAACGGCCGCTTCAGCCGGGGCGAGTGCCGGAACTGCCATGAGGTGCGTTCCTTCGAGAACTCGATCTACAGCGCCGGTGATGCCGAGGAAGAATAACCCTGGCGCCGGGCGGCACACCACGAGGGGCGGGTTTAGAACCCGCCCCTTTTCGCGTCTGGATTCCGTAATTCTCCCCCCGCTGAAGGGGAGGGAACATCGGATTACAGAATGGCGACGGGATTCACGGGCGACCCCGTGCCGCCGACGACCCGCAGCGGGTTCACCGTGAGCATGAACTCGTAGCGGCCTTCCTGGGCGCAGGCCTCGGCCAGCGGCTGTAGCAGCGCGTTGTCCAGCAGGCCGATGCCGTAGGCGAATATCGAGCCGTGCACTGCCCACGAGAGCTCATAGCCGTTGGGAGTGTGGTCCATCATGTCCCAGCCCAGCAGGCAGATGTCGGACTCCCGGATGAATTTGAGGCAACTCATGTGCAGGCCGGGGCGCTCCAGAGGGTCGCTGCCCCAGATGGGGTTGCCGTCGGCGTTCCAGTCCTCGCGGCCCCCGTACACCATCAGCGCGTCGCCGGGGCGCATCTCGACACCCTGCTCTCTGGCGATGTCCTCCAGTTCCCAGCCGTGGATGGGCGTTTCCATGGTCACGTAGGCGCCGCCCCGGTGC
The DNA here is from genome assembly GCA_965203005.1 of Dehalococcoidia bacterium. Lineage (GTDB taxonomy): Bacteria > Chloroflexota > Dehalococcoidia > Lucifugimonadales > UBA3495 > VXOI01. Next base: position 3,621,187 of record CBDBBS010000002.1, on the reverse strand, counting down.
CTGGGCACGTCCAGCAGCACTCCCCGGGTAATCAGGCCCTCTTTCCAGTGGTGCACCGCGCCCCACTGGGCGCCGTCCATGGTGATCTCCTGGTCGGGATTACGACCGTTCCACATGCCATTCTCGTCCCAGACGTGGCACAGGGCGTCGAGGTGGGTAGTGGCAGTGCCGTGGTATGAAATCCCGTAGTAGTCAGCGGAGAACCCGGCAGTGGGGCTGCGGTAGACCTTTTTCATGTAGTGGATGGCAGGGGTCGGGTTGTTAGGCGCAGGAATCGAGGGGAACTCGCGGCTCAGCGATATGGCCCGCCCTGTCCTGACCAGCCCGGCGGCTTCGATGCGCTTCTCGGGGGTGATCATGTTGACCGCGCCGATCTGATCGTCGTCGCCCCAGCGGCCCCAGTTGCGGTCGTCCTTCAGGTAGGACAGCACCTCTTCCTTGGTCGGGATCCTGCGTTCCATCGGGAACCTCCTCTGATACTATTCCCTCCCCCTGAGGGGAAGGGCCAGGGTGGGGGTGGAGTTCGGGGTCGCATGAATCCTGATCGGACTCCGGCTACTTCTGCATGGCCGCCTCCGCCAGGCAGCCGAAGAAGCGGTCCATCATGTTGCGGCCCACGCTTTCCATCATTCGCTGCCCCACGCGGGCCAGCAGACCCCCCGCCTGCCCGTCGCCGTCGACGCTGACGGTGGTGACGCCTCCGTCCTCGGTCAGGGTGATGAACGCTTCGCCGTTGATGAACCCCGGCGCGCCGTTGGCCGACACCACCATCGTATATGACTCGTAGGGGTTCCAGTCCCGGATGGAAACTTTGGCGCTGAAATTCCCCCGCACTGGCCCCAGTGACGCGCTGATGGAGGCCTCGTAGTTGCCATCGCCCACGTCTTCCAGGGTCTGGCAGCCGGGAATGCAGCCCTTCAGCGATTCCGGTTCGGTGATCGCGCCCCACACAGTTTCCCTCGGGGCGTTGATTGCATAGCTGCCGGTGAGTTTCACGATGGCCGGTCCTTAGTGAGTATCGTTCTAACTACCGCTGGGGGATCCAGGGTTTCCTATGGTCTCCCTATATATATTAGAGCGGCGCTTCGTCCCCAAGTTCCCCCAGCCAATCGTCCACTTTCATCGGGTCGAGTCGCCTCACTCCGGGAATCCTGTCGAAATCAGTGTCAGCGGAAATGCAAAGATTCGCCCCACATCGCCGCATTACGGAAACGTGAACAAGGTCTCTTGAGCTTGATTGATAGCCTTGGTCTGCCATTCCGGCGGCTTGATTTACGTCTTGGGGGTAGGTCGGCTCAACTCGGCCCTGAAGCAGAATCTCGAATCTACGATAGATCTCCCGTCCGATAGTCCACCTGTTTGTCCGCCGATAGTGGTGCATCAGTTCTTGAAGCACCTCGGCATCCGTCATGAAATGAGCCGGGTTGTTGACGATCGCCCGTATGATGCGGACGCAAGGGTCCCTATACGGATGTTCCCCTCCGGCGGCGTAAATCGGTATGTTGGCGTCAACAAATGCCACCGACGTCATGAGCCGTTTCCAACAGTCTGGATAGTTCGTCAGGATCCGGCGGGATCTCCGCGTTCATGGCGATCAGTTCCTCTGCGGCCTGGAGACGGCGTTCCCGGAGTTTCTCCTCGAATGCCTTATCGATAAGCTCCCGGACAACTTCCGCAGCAGTGATTCCCCTGCTCTCCGCCAGCTTGTCCAGCCGTTCCCGGCAGGTCTTGTCCAGCCGTACCTCAAACCGGCTGATCATACTCCGCCCCCTGTCCGTACAAATGGTTACGTACAGAATTGTCTGCTGGATACCGGCTGTCGTCAATACCGTCGGGAGAATGAACCAGCGCCAGTTGCCTAGCGGTAACGGGACACTACAGCCGCTCGTCGGCCAAGAGCAGCAGTTCCAGCAGCACCTGCGCGCCGTTGGCGCAGTCCTCGGGCGACGAGTACTCCTCGACGGCGTGGCTGATGCCTCCCACGCTGGGGACAAACACCATGGCCATGGGCGCTATGGTGGCGATGGCCTGGGCGTCGTGGCCCGCGCCGCTGGGCACCCGCTCCCAGGTGAACCCGGCCCGCTCGGCCGCTTCGCCCACCCAGCCCTGCATTTCCTGGGTGATGGGCACGGCGTCGGTGAAGCGGTGGCGGTTGATGCTGATCTGCACCCCGTCCTGCTCTTCCGATTCCCGGGCCATCCGGACCAGCTCCTGCTCAGCGGCCTCCAGCGCCGCCATGTCCAGGTCGCGGATCTCCACCCCCACGGTGGCCCGGCCCGGCACCACGTTGACAGCATTGGGCAGCACGTCCAGCGCCCCGGCGGTGGCCACCCGGCAGATCTCGTCCTCGGCGGCCATCCGCTGCACCTGCACCACCAGCTTGGAAGCCGCCACCAGGGCGTCGCGGCGCTCGCCCATGGGAGTGGTGCCGGCGTGGTTGGACATTCCGCTGATATCCAGCTCGAACACGCCCCGGCCGGTGATGCCGGTGACCACGCCGATGGGGGTGCCCGAGCGGTACAGGTAGGGGCCCTGCTCAATGTGCAGCTCAAAGTAGGCCGCCAGGTCGCCGGGCTGGCGCGCCGCTTCCCCGACCCGGGACAGGTCGCCCCCGATATCGCCCATGCGCTGGGCCAGCGTAACCCCCTCGGCGTCGACGGCCACCAGGTCCTCCGGCTCCAGCATGCCAGCCATGGCCCGGCTGCCGATGAGCCAGCGGTGGAACCGGGTACCCTCCTCGTTGGTGAAGACGATGGCTTCTATGGGATGGCGGGTTACGTGGCCGTTCTCGGCCAAGGTCTTCACCACCTCGATGGCGCCCATCACGCCCAGAGCGCCGTCGTACTTGCCGCCCAGCGGCACAGTGTCGGTATGGGAGCCCATGGCGATGGCGGGCAGGGAGTCGTCGGAGCCGCCCTTTCGCCCGATGATGTTCCCGCCGGCGTCTATGCGGACTTCCAGTCCCGCCTCGCGCATCAGGCCCATGGTGTACTCGCGGCTTTCGATGTCGGCGGGCGAGAAGGCCAGGCGGTCCATGCCCTCCGGCGTCTCGCCGAACTTGCCCAGCTCATCCAGGGTCTGGTTCAGTCGCGCTGCGTTGATGTTCATGCCGGGCATAAGAATTCGTCTCCGTGGTTGATTTGCCGGAAAGCAGTCAAGTCCGCCTTAATTCACCGAGAGTTCTCGCCCCTCAGCCGGCGTATCTCTTCTCGTAGATGCCGGACTTCGTCTTCGGCCTGGATTCGGGCTGCCCTCTCCGCATCCGCCCTGTCCTTTTGGTCCTCGTAGGTCAGGATAGGGGCCTCCGTGGCCGGGTCAATCCACACCAGCCGGCCATGATCCCACCTGATGATCAGGTTCAGCACCGGGCTGTAGCCTTGCAAAATACCCGGCGCGACCTCGTCTATGGGCATTGGCTGGTAGGCGTCTCCCTCCAACCTGTCACCGGCCAGCCTGGCGCCGTGGTCGTTTCCGGTCTCGTCGAAACGCCAGTACTCGGGGATGCCCAGGGCGGCGTAATCATCCCGCTTTGCGCCGGTATCCACCTCCGCGGTGCTGGGCGACGCCACCTCCATGATGAAATCCGGCGGCTTGCCCTGCTCCGAGACGATGTATCCGTTGCTGGCCCGGTAGTCCTCGGGGCTGACGTCGAAGGCAATGAGCAGGTCGGGCCTGCGCGCCCGGGCCTTGTTGAACTCCTCAGAGGCCACGATCCACTTGTCGGCGACGACCAGCGTGGTGTCGGGCTTGCCGAAGTGCATAAAGAGGTGATGGTTGTTGCCGCGCTCGTATATGTGGTCGAAAGCAGTCACTTCGCCGGGGTCCCTCTCCGGCGGGTAGGGCAGCCTGAACCTGCCCTCTCTTTGGGCAGTTGTCTGGGCAGTTGTCTGGGCAGTCTGTTTGGTGGTCATTTTTTGCCTCGCCCTGAGGGTTCTGTGGTTCCGGCTCATGTTTCCGTGCGGTCCGGACGTGGGGGCAACGATGCGACTGGATATGATGCTGGACAGTTCCCTTTCCCATACTTTCAAAATTCTAAGACAGGAGTTACGCAGCCAGATATTTCACCCCCACCTTAACCCTCCCCCGTCAAGGGGGGGAGGGGATGTCTGAACTGCGTAACTCCTGTCAGGACTTTCGCTTACCCCTGCGCCGTTTGCCCTGGTTATCGCCGTCTGAACGGCGCCGGACTGGCCGGATCTCCCGGAGCATGTCCTCCAGACCGCTGCGTTCCACCCCCAGGCCCACCGCGATGTTGACATCGCGTCGCACTCTGTCATCGTTGCCCAGAATGGCGTAGGCGGTGGCGCGGTTCACGTAGGCCACCGCGAACATGGGGTCGAGCCTGACGGCCTGGTCCAGGTCCTTGATGGCCCAGTCGAGCGCTCCCGTGGCGATATAGGCGTCGGCCCGGTTGTTGTAGGGGACGGGAAAGCGCTTTTCCAGGCGGATGGCCTGGGAAAAGTCGTCGATGGCGTTGCTCAGCCTCCCGGCCGCGCGGTGCGCCGTCCCGCGATCGCTGAAGAACCCCGCGAACCGGGGGTTGATGCTGATGGCGCGGGAGAGGTCCAGGACCGCCTTGTCGTGTTCGCCCATGGTGTGCAGGGCGTTGCCGCGCACGCTGTAGGCAACCGGGCTGCGGGGCTTGAGCCGGATGGCGGCGTCGGCATCCCTGATGGCCTGTTCCGGATTGCCGAGGTTGAGGTAGGCCGAACCCCGGTTGCTGAACGCCGTGTCCAGTGTGGGGTCGCGGTTGATGGCCTCGGTGTAGGCGCGCACGGCCTCGTCCAGGTTGCCGCGCCGTTGCAGCGTCACACCATGGTCATACCAGCGTTCGGCCTCGGGCTTGCCGATTCCGCCTGGCAGAATGCGCCCGAAAATTTCAAATAGAGTAGGCAACTCCCCGCTCGCTCCTGTCCCAACGGAATGTCGCTATCGAACAAGGGCCGTTCCTAGGTGCCCATTCGCGTCCTGGCCACATGCAGCTGGTACTCCAAGTCCTCGCGGTCCGCCCCCATCTCCACCGCCTGTTCGAGGTCGTCCAGCGCCTCTTCATGCCGGCCGGTGAGAGTATACACAATGCTGCGCGTCACCCGGGCATCGACGTGGGCCGGGTTGTTCCGTATGGCCATGGAAAAGTCCCCAAGGGAGCGTTCCGGCATTCCGATGGCCAGGAAGAGCAGGCCGCGGTTGTAGTAGGCCTTGAACCCGCCCCGGTTCATGGTCACGGCGCGGTTGAAGTACCACATCGCGCGAGTGGGGTGTCCCCAGCGGGCATAGATCATGCCCCATTGGTAGTAAAACTCGCTGATGGCCATCCGCAGGATGGTAAAAGCCTGCCCCAGCAATCTAAAGATAATCATAATGTCACATTTAACCACAGGCCAGTGGGCGAGGATAGGGCGGCGGCAGCATTTTAGAAGCAATCTTGGGGACCATCAGGCTGAAGTGCAACCTACCCGGTTTCAAAATCAATGTGAACCAATAAGGAAAAAATTACTCAGATCAGATTTGGAACTAGGGTGCCCAAAGATCATCGCGTCCCTCCCAGCGACGTTTGATCTCCTCAAAATGACTAACGCGACCTCTTATTTTCAGAATCTCGCTCGGATAAAACTCCAATACTTCATCACACAGTTGTAACATCCAACTCCTTCGCGAAAATCCGTGGTTTATAGACAGAATGTTGGAATTCGCTATCTGGATTTGTCCCCAACCTAGAGCTCCGATGGTCAAGCACTCCCAATCGAGGAACTCAATGGGACTGAATATGACTTCTGTGGCCTCAAATTCGGAGCCGTTGATCCTATACTTAACCATCAAGATAGCAAACACATTGCTGTCTGATTGATAGAATCTAGCGAGTCTTTCAACTGATGTCAAATTGGGCATGTTAAATTTTGTATCTTCCCTGTGTGTTTTTACATCAACCACTGTATAAAAGCCATTTCGATCATTGAAAGCCAAGTCGGCCATCGCTCTTCGGGCAAAGTCGCTAGAATATTCAGTGCACCATTCACCAAGGAAAGAATCAAAGCTGTCCGAAATTAGCCCTTCAATCGCATCTCCCACGGCACGTGGACTGTCTGCAGTGTACTGAGACAGGAAATGAGGGACAGAATTAAGATGGGACTTGATCCTTTCAGCAACATTCCTATAGTGTCCTTCGTAATAGAAAGGCGCTTTCATATGAACATTTCTCCTTGAGGAAATGATTGCCGCGAGATTTTCGCCTTGGAAACCAAACTATTCCGCTCCCAAAAGATTCCCTCATGGTATCCCTGGATCCTCGAATCATGCTGCGCCATCTCGAGTCTCTTAAGACCCCAGCAACTAAATTGCCGATCAATTTCGATACCGCAGAAGTGCCGACCCAGCTTCCTAGCAACTACAGCACTGGTTCCGCTGCCAAGAAATGGATCGAAAACAAGGCCTCTGGGGGGAGAGCTGGCGAGTATTAACTTGGCTATCAGCTTCTCTGGTTTCTGAGTGGGATGATCCGTATTTTCAGGCATCGACCAAAAGGGTACAGTAATGTCAGTCCACAAATTGGAAGGAAAAGTGATCCGGAAGTTTCCATCTTCGCTCTCTGTCCAATCCTTAGGAACTCCATCACTCCGGTAAGGAGCAATTACTTTTCGCTTCATCTTTACAGAGGAAATATCGAAATAATAGTCTTCATTAACTGTGCAAAACCACACATCTTCTGAATTGTTTTTCCAATTGCTGTGAGATCCTCGTCCTTTGTCCCTCTCCCATGTTATCCTGTTGTGAATACGAAAGTGTCGACTTAGGATTGGCCCAATGATAAGCGAGCTTTTCCAGTCTGAGCACACATATACTGTGGCCTGTGGCTTTAGCGAAGGTTTCAGCAAAAGTAAGATATCTTCGAACCACTGTGCGTAGTCACTGGCATTTCGCCTTCTAAATTCTCGTCCATTATAATTCTTCGAAAGATTGTATGGCGGATCCAATATCAGGAGATCAGCAAAGGCTTCTGGCAGATATGCCGCCACTTTCCAGATATCACCCCAAATTATCCGATCGGTGAGGTCACCAGCCGTCACAGGTTGATTGACCTTGAACAGCGATTTTTCCAGGCGGTCGTATTCGTCTACCTCACATTGAATGGTCCGATTCCTTAGTGCTCGAGTCTCTACCGATTTCATTGCTTCGCCATCAACCCTAGGGGCTTGCATTTCGATCTGCCTTCCAATGCTGACTGCCGACTAATGGTAGCACGATGTATAATCCCCTCCAAGGCTCAACCGGGATTCAAAATTCATCTTTCTCTACCGGCAAATCAAATTTCAGTTAGGAGGGAACCGCAATGGGCGCTACCGAGACCATCGCAAGGTGGGTCGTCAACACCAACTACGAGGACATCCCGCCGGACGCCATCCGCGTCGCCAACGAGTCCTGCTTCGACCTGCTGGGCGTGATCCTGGCCGGGTCGGTGCAGCCGGTGGGCCAGATTATCCAGAAATACGTCAACGACCAGGGGGCCGTGCCCGAGGCCACCGTGCTTTCCGGCGGCAGCCAGACCACCCTGGCCAACGCGGCCCTGGCCAACGGCACCATGGGCCACGCCTTGGATTACGACGATTTCGGCGGCTTCGGCCACCCGACCGTGGCGATCTTCCCGGCCCTGCTGGCCATCGGCGAGCAGACCGGCGCCACCGGCCGCGACCTGCTGGAGGCCTACGTCGTCGGCTGCGAGGTGGGTCTGGCCCTGCAGCACACCACCAAGTACAAGCAGATGGACAAGGGCTTCCACAGCACCGCCGTCATCGGGCGCCTGGCCTGCGCCGCCGCCTGCGCCAAGCTGCTGAAGCTGGACGAGGAGCAGACGGTCACCGCCCTGGGCATCGCCGGGTCAATGGCATCGGGCCTGATCCACAACTTCGGCACCATGACCAAGCCCCTGCACGCCGGCCTCACCGGCCGCGACGGCGTGACTGCCGTGCAGCTGGCCCAGGCGGGTCTCACCGCCGGCGACCAGGTGGTGGAGCACCCCTTCGGCTTTGCCGCCACCGTGCTCGGCCCCGGCATCTATGACCTGGACGCGATGGCCAACAACCTCGGCCAACCCTTCCGCACCCAGGACGCGCTGATGATCAAGAAGTACCCGTGCTGCGGCGGCAACCACGCCATGCTGGACAGCCTGTTCAGCCTGATGCGCGACAACGACTTCACCGTTGACGACGTGGCCAACGCCGAGGTCGACCAGTCCTACTACTCGGTGGTCATGCTCTACCAGGAGCCGGAGGACGATCTCAAGGGCAAGTTCAGCGCCAAGTACAACGTGGCCGCCGCCCTGGTGGACGGCGAGATCAATATCGACACCTTCACCCAGGAAAAGATCGACGATCCCCAGATGGGTGAGTTGATGGACAAGGTCAACTTGCGGGTGATGGCCAAGTCCGAGGAGCTGCTCACCAACGCCGAGGACGGCCTCAAGGTGAAGATCACCCTCAAGGACGGCCGCGTGTTCGAGCACGCCACCGCCCGCGCCGATGTCCTGGGCGCCCAGGGCAACCCGTGGGGCTTCGACAACATCCGGGCCAAGTTCGAGGAGAACGTCGCCCTGGTACTCAACGACGAGGACGTCAACCGCGCCGTCCACGCCTGGTCCGATATTCCCGAGGTCACAGACGTAGCCGAGCTGGTGAGAAGCACTCTGGTAGCGACCAGGGCATAGTCGGGCCAGCACCCTAATGACCGGAGGGCCTTGCCGATGACTACGCCCCAAAGCCTTTCGTCCGCCAAGCCTCCTCTCTTTCAGGATGAGGAGGAGGACCTGAGTATCGATTACCCGTCCGGGGATGGTGAACCCATGGCGGAAAACGACTGGCAGTGGGACGCCATAGCCGACACCGTCGCCGCCCTGCGCAACCGATACCGAGAGCGTAACGACATCTATGTGGCTGGCGATATGCTGGTTTATTACCGCATGAACGACAACTCCACCAGGGTGGCCCCGGACGTTTACGTGGTGTTCGGAGCCAACGGCAATCACCGCCGCATGTCCTGGCTGACGTGGCGGGAAGGCAAGGCCCCGGACTTCGTGCTGGAGGTGGCGTCGCCGGGAACCTGGGAAGCGGACGCCGGGAGGAAGCGGGACGTTTACGCAGCTATGGGAGTGACGGAATACTGGCGTTTTGACCCCAGGAGCGAGTTCTTCGTGCCGGAGCTTATCGGAGAGCAGCTTCAGGACGGCGAGTACCGGCCTCTACCCTTGCATACTGACGCCGACGGCATTCTGAGGGGGAACAGCGCCATACTGTCGCTGGACATCTGCGTCCGCCCCGGGCCGGAGCTGCGGTTCTATGACCCGGACGCCGGTGAGTGGCTCCTCGCCCCGGCAGAAAATTATGCGGCGCAACGGGAGACCGAGGCCGCGCTGCGGGCCACCGAAGCGGCGCGAATGTCCGCTGAAGTAGCTCGGCGGGAGGCCGAGGACGAAAACCGGCGACTGCGGGAGCAACTGCGCCTGCTCCAGTCCGGCCAATAGCCGCCGGTATCCTCCGGACGAGCGCAGGGGCGCACCGCGGTGCGCCCCTTTTCCTATTCACCACAGAGGCACAGAAGCGAATCTCCGTGGCCTCTGTGCCCTCTGTGGTTAAATCCCCAGTGGCCGTCTAGCTTTCCAGCCAGTCTATGTCGCCGAACAGGTCGGCGGGGTGTTCCTTGGAGGCGTAGACTGCGTGGCGGCGCCTGGCCTCGGTGATGGTGGTGTCGTCGCCGTGTCCGGGGTACACCAGGACGTCATCCGGCAACGTCAGCAGCTTGGAGCGGATGTTCTCCAGGATGGTGGACAATGCCTCGGGGCTGCGCGTCTTGCCAGGCCCGCCGGGGAACAGGGTATCGCCGGAGAACAGGTGCTTGCCCACCAGGAAGCAGCTGGCTCCGTCGGTGTGGCCGGGGGTCACCAGTACCCTTAGCTCCTGATTGCCGAAGGAGATGACCTGCCCGTCAGTCAGTTCCATCTCGGGCGCCCTTGGCAGCGGCCCCTTGTCGGCGGTGGTGATGCCCACGGGGGCATCGACACTGCCGGTGATGTCATCGAATCCCAGCAGGTGGTCCTGGTGGTTGTGGGTGATCAGGATGGCCTTGATGTTGACGTCACCCACCTCGTTCAGCAGCAGTTCCGCTTCCTCCGGGGTATCTATCAATATGCCTTCATTGGTCTCCGGGCAGGACACAATGTAGCCATTGTTCATGAAGCGGCCCATGTTGACCTTGACGATACGTACTTCACCATCGTAGTGGAGCGCCATAATTCCTCCTCCGGCAGGGTGTGTCTCAAATTCAGTATGTGATACTCCAGCGGCACTTATTCTAGCAGAGCGGCGCGGAATCCGACGACCGGCTGATGGGCCGGCGTCTCCTGCGGCGGCGACGCCGGGGGGCATACCCCTCGACGGGACCGGCATCCGAGGCCACCTCGTCGTTCCCGCCGGGACCGTCCTCATCCCGGCCGCCTGTTCCGGGACTGGCCGGCCGTTCCGCCGGAGCCTGTGCCGCAGTCGGCTCCTCCTGCGCCTCCGTCGGCGGCGGGCCGTGATGGGCACGGTGGGCCTGCCATTGCACCTGGGTCAGCAGGGTGAGCAGGACCCCGGGCACAAAGACGAACAGGTTGAGGACTCCCCCCTCCTGCACCCAGCGCACCGACAGCACCACCCCGGCAATGAGAAAGAACCAGGCGAGGCCGCCGATGAATATTCCAAAGAATCCCTCTCCCTTGTGCCACGGCGACCGCAGCGTCAGGATTGACCAGACCGGCGGGAAAATGATGAGTCCGTAATAGATCTCAGGCCGGTAGAACCAGGGCCGGGGATACTCGGATATGTCTCGTATGGGTCGGGATGCCATAAAAAACTCTGCGTCTTTGCGTCATCGCGTCATTGCGTTCAATTCCTCGCCAGCAACATCTGGAACTCGATCTCGGACAGCTCCCGCTGCTGCCGGATTGAGGCCACCGCGTATTCGGTGCAGAGGCGGGCGAAACCGGAGTATTCCAGTATGTTGTGCCCCATAATGACCAGGGGCACGTCGCGGGCGAAGTCAACTCCCAACTGGCCGCCGTCATCCTCGTCAATGCGCAGCTCGATGTCCCGCCCGGTGAGGCGCTCGATCTTCTCCTGGATGCGGTCTATGAACTCCTGGTCGTTCACAGGCTGGCTCCTGTCTCTCAGCGTCGGGCCCTAGCGCGTCGGACGCGGAAGGCGGCGCCGTCCTTTTGTTTGCTGGCCCACTTGAGGTACCCGGCGAACTGCGGGTCCGCGCGGAGCTGCTCCACCGTGTTCAGCTCATTGGCCAGGGTCTTTTCGGAAAACATTGCGTGCAGCTGCCGGTGGCACGTGGGGCAGAGACGGGCCTTGGGGCCGAATTTGCCGCCACGGGAACGCGGCACCAGGTGATGCTCGGTGAATCGCGCCGACTCCCGCATGCAGAGCTCGCAGACCGGCGGCTCCTCGCGGGGAGGCGTTCGGCCTGTCATTTCATTCACTGTTCGGCGGCGGGACGTCAACCTGGGTCCTGCTCCTGCTGCCCGCTTTCCGGATTATCGGCCCTCGGATTTTCCATGAACCTCCAGCCCGGCAAATCCACCTTCCACTCGCCATCCTCCAGCAACATGGGGAGGATCAGACCGTTCATGGCGCGGCCACGCTGCACCTCCGTGTTGTCCTCGGTGATGCCGAAAGGCAGGAAGGCGAATGCATGCTCGTCATCCACGTAGCTGGTGGGTGAAATACCCAGGTCCGTGAGATCCTCCAGCGGCCAGAGGCGCAGCACGGTGGTGCGAAAGTCCTCCAGCATTGCGGCCCTCATGGGATGTCCCGGATTGTACCCGGCCCGGTAGGCCACCTGCATGTCGATACGGTACCTAGTGGCCCAGACGCCCATGCGCATTCCGCGGGTCTCCTTAGAGAGCATGGACCACGCGACATCCATGCTTCCGTCCCGCACGGCCTCGGCAAATATTCCGGCCCGGTTGCCGCACTCATCCGGGAACGGGCTGCGTCTCTCTCCGGGTATGGGCATAGGCTCGCCTCTCTAACAACCCCCTCTCCCTTGAGGGAGAGGGCTGGGGTGAGGGTGAATGTCCGAACTGTGATTTGTGTGATTATGGGATGGGCAGGATTCCGAGTTCCCCCATCCTGTACATCCTTTCATCTCATCCTGGAAATCCTGATTCTGACGATTTCACCCCCAATTGGGCACTACCATCCGATGGCGTAGCCGTCGCGGCGGGGGTCGGCGGCGCCCTGTAACACGTTAGACCCGGAGGCGCCGTTGTCCCGGTCCACTTGGACCATCATTTCGCTGCCCGAGGCTCCCCAGCCGTGCATTACCTCCAGAGTATGCCCCCGACGCCGCAGGCCGTCCAGTGTTTCCTCGGGGAACCGCGACTCCACGTACAGCAGGTTGTCGCATTCATGGGGGATGGCAGACTCCGTAGGGCTGTGGGTGTTGCGCCAGCGGGGCGCCTCCACTGCCTCGGCCACGGTCATGCCAAAGTCCAGGACGTGGGTGATCACCTGCATGTTGGTCTGCACCTGCGTGTCGGCGCCCGGGGTACCGCAGACCAGCGCCAGGTCGCCATGGCCTGAGCCGTTGCGGGAACCGCCGTTCTGGTGGGTCTGCTGCGACTCCCCGGCGCCCCGGAAGACCATGACCGGGTTCATGGTGTGGCGCACCCGCTTGCCCGGCGCCAGGCAGTCGACGTGGTCCGGGTCGAGGTGCCAGTAGGTCATGCGGTTGTTCAGCAGGATGCCGGTCTCGCCAGCCACGATGCTGGAGCCCAGCGAGCTCTGGATGCTCTGCAACTGGCAGACGGCGTTGCCCCAGCGATCCACCACCACGAAGCAGGTGGTGTCCTCCTCCTGCATCGCTGCGGCGGTCGCGGCTGCCCTTGGGCGGCGCCCGTAGTTGGCGGGCTGGTAGCTCCACGGGTCGCCCTGCTTCACCACCTCTGCGGCCCGCTCCGGGTCGATGAGCCGCGCCCGCTCGGCGGCGTACTGCTTGGACAGCAGTCCCTCCAGCGGCACGTCCACCCAGTCGGGGTCGGCCATGTAGGCCTCCCGGTCGGCGAAGGCCAGCTTCTTGGCCTCGACCATCAGGTGGATGCTCTCGGGCGTGTTGCACCCCAGGGTCTTGAGATCGAACTGCTCGATGATGTTCAGTTCCTGCAGCAGCACATGTCCGCTGGAGTTGGGCGGCGCCTCGTACACTGTGTGGCCGTGATAGGTCGTGGAGATGGGCGACTGCCAGCGCGACCGGCAATCGGCCAGATCTTTCAGCGAGAGTATCCCACCTTGCTCCTCGCTGAACCTGACCAGGGCCTGGGCCGTCTCGCCCTCGTAGAAAGCGTCGCGCCCGCCGTCAACGATGGCCTTGAACGTGTTGGCCAGCCCCGGCTGCCGCAGCATCTGCCCCGGACGCATGGGGATAAACCAACCAAAACCACAAAATATTGTCGACACCATACTCATCCCCAAGCGCAAACCACGCACCAGCCACAAACGCCAAAGCAAGCAGGCGGGCTCCGCCTCACCCCGGAAACCGGCACCGCGAAAACCGAAGCCCAAGCCATCGCCCCCAAAGAAAACACCACTTACCCGCCAAGAACGCAAAGACCTTGGCCTGTGCCGTTGCGGCAACGAAGCGATACCCGCGCAAACGCGCTGCACCACCTGTGCCGAAAAACACCGCACTTCCTCCGAGAACCGCCGGAGGGCCCAGGGTATGACACCCCGCCAACGGATCAGCCCAGAATCGATCAAGCAGATCCAACAAGACATCTCAACCAAAGAAGCGAGCCAAGCACCCACGAGGGTCCGCAACGAAGCCTACAAAAAGAAGATGCGCGAAAACCAAGCATCGCTGAGAGCAGAGCGTAAAGCCCTCGGTTTGTGCTGCGACTGCGGTAAACCCAAGCCAGAAGGCCAAACCCGCTGCGGCGACTGCGTACAGAGACACCGCCAGTATTGGCTACGGCACGTAGCCAAGTCGGCGAAGCGCCAAGCGACCGAGTAAGCCTGTCCCAGCACTGAATCACAAACCACGCCGAGACCACGGACAACGTACTATGCCACCACCGGATTCCAGCAATCGCCGCTGCCGCAGTACGGCATTGGCCTTAATTGAGTTTACGGCAAAGGAAGCCGTTCGCCAAACCGTAAAGAACATACGGGACAGCCGCACAGCCAGCCTCTACGTCGTATGCGAAGGACCTCCAATACCAGGAGTCGATTTCAAAATTCCCGAGAACCTATAATCAGATCAGAACTCTGAGGGAGCAGTAACCCGTGACGACCATCACTCTGCAATATGCAGCCCACACCACCAAGGCCGGCTACGCCTCCCTAGACCAAACCCTCCTCACCGCTGCCTTCCTATACAACACCATCATCCAACAGCGTAACTACGCCTCCAGTACCCACCGGCACCGGTACAACCGACGGCTAACCGGCCGCGACATCACCGAACTCGCAAACTCAGAACCCGAGTTCCAAGGTTTAACTCCGAAACTACTCGAGTCAGTCGAAAGGGACGTCCACAGAGCCTTCAGCGCCCACTTCGACTATCTCGCAAAGAGAAAACAGGGCATACCGGCCCCCAAAAGGGGCAGGCCCAAGAAGAAAAATCCCCACTGGCACCGTACCCTCACTGTCTCCGAACCCGCCGTCAAACACCTCAGCCTTCGTAATCACGACCACCGGCAGATGAACCTCTACGAGCCTCTCATAGAGTGGCAGGAAAACCATACCAGCAGGCCCAAGGCCGTCATCAACATCAAGGGCCTGCCCCAAATCCGGTTCGAGCCCGATGAACGACTGCCCAAGGGAGAACAACCCCGAGAAATAAACATCACCCGCACCGCTAAACGTCTCAACGTCAACCTCGTATTCGACGTCGAAAGAAAATGGCCCGAACCTCTCCTAGACTCCATCGGCATCGACCCAGGAACAGTATTCTCCCTCACCACCTCCGATAGCGACGGAGAAATAGTCCATCACCCAGATCACGACGATAAAGGACTCCTCAAACTCAAACGCCGACTACGGCGCAAAATGCAACGCCAGCGCGACAAAGCACTCAGGGACGGCCGCGCCCGATGGGTCACCCAGAAGAACCGCAAGGGGCAACTGAAGCGGCGATTCCGCTGGATCGGACCACCCTCCAAGTCATACGTGAAGACGCTACTACGCCTCAGAAAAGTTGAGCAAACCCGCTCCGATTCGCTCAAAGGCTGGCAGCACAGGCTGACTACCGAGCTGGTGAAAACCTACCAGACCATCTGCATCGAGGACAGCAAGATCGGCAACATGACCCGCTCCGCGTCCGGCACCGTGGAAAACCCCAACAAGAGGGCCGCCCAGAAACGCGGCCTCAACCGAAGTATCCTCGCCCAGAGCTGGGGGCAGTTCCGAAGACTGCTGGAATACAAGTGTCTCGAGGCAGGTCGCAACTTCATTCGAGTGCCAGCGGCATACACCAGCCAGACCTGCTCCAAGTGCGACTATGTAGACTCTGGCAACCGAAGAACGCAGAGCCGATTCAGGTGCCTCAGCTGTGGCTACGAAGCCAACGCCGATGCCAACGCAGCCGAAACCATCCGGCGCCAAGGACTGGAAATCCTCGGCAGGGCAGATGTATCTCCAACTGGAGACCTGCGCGAGCCGCCGGAACCTCCCTCGGGAGGAGAGAAAGCCAAGCGGTCCCGCGTCAAACCGGGACCCGGCCGAGCTCGCAGAACTACGAAGTTGAACTCCAACGATTCCACGGAATCAAAACAACTCAATTTTGAAATCGTCTAAATACTGGGAGAGACCCGCTGCGAGGCGTGCGCCGAAAAACACAAGATAGCCTTAGAAAGAACGACGCAAAGAGGCGCGGCCGACCCGCCTCAGAGGAAACAACGCCAAGTCACGCCAGTCAACAATAGCCTTGGCTAAATTGATGACAGAAGGCCGTTGACGGCAACGCCGACTCCGCCCTTACACTGGAGGGAGGCTCCTCTTTCGCTCCAACGCGTCCCGCAGGAGACTTCCCCAGTGCCCCGAGCCCGCGACCACCTCTACATCTGGGCCACCTGGCTCGCCAAGCTCCTCGCTGGTCAGGACCACTGCGAGTGGGCCGGGTGGTTCCGCGCCCACTACCAGGACTGGGCCAAGCCGCCCTCGGACTTCGACAGCACCCAGTGGATGCTCGACCACACCACTCTGCTGAACAGGGAACGGGAAAGGCTGGAAGAACTCGACCACACCGTCTACGTCGAAAACCAGAACTCCTTCCGCCTCCGCGGCCGGTACGCCACCCTGGCCGGAAAGCCCGACCTAATCGCGGTCAACAACGCCGACGCCGTGATCATCGACGCCAAGACCGGCAGGACCAGCCCTCACCACGCTGTGCAAGTCATGATCTATCAGTACGCGGTCCCGCTGGCCCTGGCCCAGTACCAGGGCATTGAGTTCAGCGGCCAAGTAGCGTACCCCGACTCCAACGTGAGCATCCCTGCCTTGGGAACGGACAGCGAATTCGTACGCAACCTGGGAGCACTGATACGAAGGCTGGCAAGCGACACCCCAGCCCGCAGAGTGCCGAGCCTAGCCGAGTGCAGATTCTGCGACATCACAAAGGCCGACTGCCCGGAACGAGTGGAAGAACAGATGCAGGACAAAATGCCCATCACCGACGACTTCTAGTCCCCCAAGCCCACTACAGGATTTCACCTGACCTCTGCCACAGGCAAAGCGACACCCGCCGGGAGTGAACCTACCCATGCCAACCATCACCCGCGCCAAGGCCGCCATCTACATCAAGGAAACCGCGGGCTACCCCGACGGCGAAAACTCCAAGGAACTCCAGCTCCACCACTGCGAGGAGTTCTGCAAGTACCACGACCTCGAAATCGTCGCCCGCTACCATGACGCTCCGGGCATCAGGCACGACTTCGACTGGATGATGGGTGAAGCCACCCAAGACCAACCGCTCTTCGAATACATCGTCGTATACAAGCTCCGGAACTTCTCATGGTCCCTCGACGAGACAGTCCTCTGCCGGGGCAGGCTCAAGGCCAGCGGAGTGACCCTCGTCTCCACGATGGAAAGCTCGCACTGAACAACGGCACCAACGGCGACCGGCCCATCAATCCGGCAAGCGGCAACTTACACCGCCAACCAAAATGCTGCTTACACTGACCACACCGCCGCCTGTCCCAGGCTGGCCGTACCAGTCCATCAGCACCTCAACCACGCACACATGCCAAGACTGACTACGGAGAACGGACACATCCGAGTCCAAGCCGATGAGCGATGAGTTCCCCAACAATCGCCTCCCATCGCCAATATGAGAAGTAATCAAGATGAAAAATCATACCGATAAATAAGACAAATCTCCGACAAGGGGCAAAATCCGCAACCGCGGAACTATTCCTCACTGCCCTCAGCGGTTCAGTCTCCCAAGCGGGCAAACTCCGCAATCGCGGAACTATTCCTATACTGGAGTCCAAACGGTTGCCCCCGTTTAGGCAAACTCCGCAACCGCGGAACTATTCCGATTCCAGGCTTTACAGGGAACCGCCCAAGGCCGCAAACTCCGCATCCGTGGAGATAATCCTCCGGCGTCCAAGTACCCAGACCACCTATCCAGTAAAACCCGCAACCGCGGAACTATTCCCAAGACCCTGACCATGGCCACCGCAGCATTCCAGCAAACTCCGCATCCGCGGAACTATCCCGTGAGCAGGCCCCCCGTTCAACTCAGCCACCAGACAAACTCCGCATCCGCGGAACTATTCCTAAATCGTATCTGACTGCCAACCGATTGACGGCGCAAAATCCGCAACCGCGGAACTATTCCCCTGACGAAGGGCGCAGTACGGTTGCTGAACCTGCGAACACCGCACCCACAGTCAAAGCCGGGGCGATGCAAGATGACGAACCAGAGCAAGCCCTTTCCACGAAACTCGCCCAGCGACCAACCGGCCCACCGACATCTCCACCCCTGAACTGCTGCCAAAACCCCACCCCGACCGCCGCCATCATCGTCGCTATCACCGCCCCCCACCCCAAACCACGCCAACGGGCAAAGGATTCCTTGCCCGGAAAGACAATGTCTACTCACGGCCCACACCCGGCGGGCCAAAGGCAAGGACCTCAAGCAGCACATCTGACGGCCCTCACTGCCCGCCCGCAAGAAAAAGACCGCACGAATACCCCTGTCACCGCCGCAGCACCCGACACGAAATCGAGAGGCCGAAGATATGAAGCAGGTACTCCTCATCCTGACGATAACCCTGGCAACTGCCTTGGCCGCATGCGGTGGAAACGGGGAGGAACCCATCCCAACCCTGGAACTGCCAACAATAGCGATCCTTGATTCAAGACCCACTCTCAAACCGTCGCCAACGCCGGTCCAACAGCAGGAAATCCCCAATACGGCTACACCGGAACCGACGCCCACCCCGACACCGACTGCGGCGACACCGACCGAGGTACCGGAAGAAACGCCAAGTCCCGTGCCACCAGCCTGGACGCCGGAGCCCATCACCGAGAGGCAGGAAACCAAAATTCCGACTTACACGCCACCGCCACCGGCAACTGAACCGGGGGTACCCACGGAAACCCCGCGCCCCCAAGAAACTACCGAAGGTCCCCAGCCGGAGCCCACCGTGGAGCAACCCACCGGCGAACCTGAAAGCGGCGGGATGTACGTCTACCGAGATCCCGAAGGCGTATTCACCTTCAGCTACCCCGCCGACTGCGGGAGGATGACCGAGGGCACAGGGCCGGACGGCAGCCGCGTGGCAGGCAACGAGAATAACTGCCCCGGCCACGACGGCGAAATAGACGTTGAACTGGAGACTTCCGACCTCACGGAGGACGAGGAGGAACTGCCCCTGTCCCCGGAGTCGGCGGCAGAGCAGGTGGCCAATGCCCTAGCAGACCTGACCCATGACGCTCACCGGGAAACCCTGACCACCGGTTCCGGGGACACCCTGGAAGTCGTCAGGAACGAGCTGGAGGCCTGGGGCGACGAAAAGATAGTGCTGGTCACCGTCATCCACGTGAGCGCCGACTGGCAGGCCACCGACATCATCATGTCCTACTGGGCCAGCGGGGAGGAGGACCCTAACTGGGACAGAGTGCTGGAATCCCTCAAAACCTTCAGCACAGGCGTCAAGGCCCGAAACTGAACGCCAGCGGATAGTCCGGATAAAAGAAAAACAGAAGGAATCCTAGGAGATCACCGACAGAAAGGGGCTATGGACGCCCGCGACCACCATCGCGGCGAAATCGTGCGAGGATTCTGGACTGTGTGGCAATCTGTGTCGAACGGCTGCCTGCCTAGGTCCGTACGACCCTACCGCCAAGTCTACGCGGCCGGTTCCAGATGGAGCGGCCGCCGTCGCCGCAGTTTCCAGACCACGATGACAGCGCAGAGCACGGAGAACCAAATGTTGGGCAGGGAGATTACTCGCCACGCGTCCTGCACCCCATGGAAGTTTGTAGCCCAAGGAAGGCTGAAACCGAGGGCAGCGAACACCGCGAATAGAGCCGCCATTATCAGCAGCCCAACGACGCCAACCCTGAAACCTACGGCCAATCCCTCGGTCGCGCTTACTCCTGACAGTATCCGGCCAGCGATTCCGCCGGTGGCGACCGGTATCAACACCGGAAGCACTACCGCCAGCAACGCGACCCCTATCAGGACCAATATAAGATCCCAAGCGTCGACGTGAAATTCGACCATCGTTCAACTCCAAAAGACTGGCACGGCTCGAGCGACCAGCCCCGCGTACAGGCAATGCTCAGTCCCCTGGGGCGCAGTACTGCACCGGGTTCTGTTTGCCCCTGTATTTCTGGGGCACCCGTTTCCCCACGTATAAGCTCCAAATATCCCGCTCAGCAGGTTCACCGATGAAGCCCCACCGGGTGGGGCGGCCGGTTTCAGGGTCTACGGAATCCTCTTCAAGTTCGCCGAACTTGCTTGGGAAATTCTCCCGGGTGGCTGGGAGCCATTCAGAGGGGCGGTAGGCGCCGATAATCAACCCGTTTGCGTGCGCCAATACCAACCTGTAACGTCTCGCCCTTTCGACATTGATCTTCCACCTCCAGCGAACCGCTTCGTAGGGGTCGCCCACAGCATCCAGGTACCTGCCGATATAAATGAGCATGAAGGGGGCATCCACGGAAAACTCCTCTGCGGCGTATTGGGAGACTATCTCCTCAACGTGCCGGGATCCGAAATCACCGGACCCCCGGCCATCGACCCTGTTGGTCAGACCGGGGTAGGCATCAATAAGCGCCGCCTCGACCTCGTATGCCACGTCCTCCCGCTCTATTCCGTGCCGGTGGACGATGTGGCCCACCTCCAATCCCACGGACCTGATTTCATGGATGCGTTTCATCTTCAGGTCGGTTGCGTCTTCTTTGTCCTCCTCGTCCCCAAGGGAGGCACCCTGGCTGACAGTGGCCGTGTAGTCTCCCTTGATATGGGAGAAAATCCGGTCCCCCTTTCCCTTTCCGACATAGAATGTCTCAGCGTTGCGCGGGTCAATGAGGCGATAAACGTACCACTTAAGTTGCTCGGCTACTCCAGCCGGAAAACCGTCTCTTGCCATATACTTTGGCTCCCAATAGCGTGGATGGCAATTTCGCCATAAATGATCAGGGGCAAATCAGCTTCCCGTCAAGGACTGGAGGCACCGCAAACTGCGGACGAAATAGCGCCTGAACGCTCCGTCCTGGGAATGGAGACGGCGAAGCCGGTATTCGGCCAGATCAGGCAGGAGCGCGGCTTCCGCCAGTTCCTGCTGCGGGGATTGCCGAAGGCGAAGGGGAATGGTCCCTGATATGCACCGGCCACAACCTGCTCAAGTTGTTCCGCTGCCCCCGCATGTCGATCAGCACGCCGCCGCCAATCCCGCAATCCGCGTAAACCATCGCCACGACATGGTCCCATCAGCAACGCAGGCTGGTTCTCAGACTACTGGGACCGGCCTAGCCACATAGCACTGAAGAATGATGACCAAGTATTCACCGGTGTCGTACTTGATATTTTCAGTCCAATTGTGCATTATACTTGAATCATCTGCTTTTCAAGGAAACCGCACAAATGGTTACAGAATTTCAAGTACAGATCATGGAAGTTACTACTGCCGCGGCTGACACCCTCAGGTCAACGCTACGGCGAATCGAGGGAGCCATCGAGGAGGCATGGGACATAACTCGCCGACAAATTGAAGAAGCCAATTTCGACGAGCGAATCAGCCAGACCGCGTTTGCACAATTTTTGGTACATCACGTGAGAAACGAGATTTTCAAGCTGGGCGCCGCGCCAGGGGAAGTAGAAACGGACCTGATCCCCAACCGAAGAAAGTCGGCACACCACGTCATTGTCAGGTTCGGGAACTTCTGGATAACCGTATCGGCGATTAAGAGGCGAAACGACAGACCCAGACCGGCGAGATTCAGAACTGACTACTCGCACCGCCAAATGAGATTCGTGGTCAATGAGGAGAGCAACGCTTTCGAACCAGCATCCCCGCCGGACACGAACAGAGGCATCCACACCTACATTCAGTTGCTCCACGGCCCCACGCCAGACGACAGGCAGACCCACGGATTCACTCTGGTTGCATTTACCAACAGGTTTGGGGAATACGAGCCGATGCCCATGGAAATCTCCGAATTTTTGGACGCCGACAAGTATCAGAATGCAAAGGCAACTGAAGAAACCGTAACAGAAGAGTTTGAAATCAAAATCAAGTAGAACACCTCCCATGGAGAGAAAGCAATGCCCACAGGAACGCCAGGCTTCGAAGGGGCAAGGCTGCGAGAAGCTCGAGAAGCCCGCCAATTGACGTCAACGGCCCTTGCAGAACTCATCGGAGTGACAACGTCGGCAATATCATCATACGAGAAAGGCCACAATTCACCCAGTGCCGACGTTCTGGAAAAGATAAGGGCTCAGCTCCGGTTGAAGACCGAGTTCTTCCTCAGACCCAAGGAGGACGAATCAATAACAGCCTCGGAAACGATCTTCGAACGCTCGAAATCCAGCGCAACCAAGGCCACCAGACTCAGAGCCCGTCACCGCAGGATATGGCTCAGGGAATCTCTGCAGTACTTGACAGGGTTCGTGAAACTGCCGGAGCCCGATGTCCCGGACCTCGGAGAAGGAAGAAACTGGATGGCTGCTTCGGACGAAAAAATCGAATTGGCCGCTCTAACGACAAGGCAGCACTGGAGACTCGGTGAAGGACCAATCAGCAACGTCACTCTCTTGACCGAAAATCATGGCGTGATAGTAACCAGCTTCGCTATGAACGCGGCCAACCTGGATGCCTTCTCCACCTGGGACCCAGTGGACGGAAGACCCTACATCGTATTGGGCAACGACGGCCAATCTGCATTCCGGACAAGATTCAATGTCTGCCACGAGCTTGCGCATCTTGTCCTGCACAAGAATGTAACCCCAACGGAGTTCGAGGACAAAAGCCTCTTCAAGACCATTGAGACCCAGGCGGACAAGTTCGCTGCCGCATTTTTGACCCCAGCGTCAACCTTTTCACAAGAAATGAGGCGACCCAGCCTCGACGGTCTCAGAGCCTTAAAGCCCAGATGGAAAACCTCTATAAAGCAGATGATCCACCGAGCCCAAGACCTCGATATAATCAGCAGGGAGGAAGCCAGAAATCTTTACATCAATTACAACCGGCGACGCTGGAACATCCAAGAACCCTTGGATGATGCCGAAGGTGTCGAAGAGCCGGTATTCGTGAGACGGGTATTCGAGGCGGTAATCGAAAACGGCATCATAGAGCGATCCCAACTCGCCGCCGCGCTGCCGTTCAATACCGACGAAATCGAGGAACTGGCTGGATTGCCTTACGGATACCTGGACGACGACTCGGCCTATACCTGGGCGATCAGGCAGTTGAACTCGGGGTTCGAGAAAGAATGAAGACGCCAATTCCGATGAGGTGGAACCGGTGTTCCGGCTCTCTCGCACTTTTGGCGAAAAGTGGGAAATCCAAATGGGGAATAACCTGAGGAGGCCGGATCTACTACACCAGCGAGCCTGTCACAGATACCCCGCATGACAATCGGCCCCCGCGCATTCACTCTTTGTGGTTGTTTTAGATTGCTGTCACCAAAGGTGCGGAAGAGCCAAATACCCGATTCCATTTCAAGGAGCACAAGACGAATGACAGCGATTCAGAAGCTACTACAGAACTTGCTGGCAATTGAGGAAGCCACACCCTACAGTTGCAACATCGAGGCATCTTCAGAAACTGGTCGCCAGTGCTTGCAAGGAGATGTAACGTTTCAAGTCGAGAATGGATCCCTGACGTTCAACTTCTTTACGGAGGGAGATGAATTAGACCTAGAGGCAAATCAGCTTTTTGCCATAGCTGGACAAGAGGGCGCGAAGACTATTCTCAGCGTCCCAAGCCAGGACTTTGAGTATGCAGTGAGAATGCTTAGCCTGCCTCATCCCGGAACGCTCACGGTCGGTTTGCCAATCAACAGATACAAGATGAAGGGCGTACTAGCGGCTGAACACTTTGGATATGATCTAGCACCGCTAACCAGTGCCACTATGTGGTTCGAAAACTTACCTGAATTCCGCGGGAGAGAGACACTTCTTTACCGAAGTGGGATAACACTGCCGCATGATGACCATGAAACCCGGTTGGGGTTCCGGGTCCTCGGTTATCTCGTTCTGAACGCAAGAGGATGGTCTGTCAATTTCAACGAGATTCCAAAGGAAATGCGGGCTTCTCAACCAGAAGGTCATGTATGCGTAGTGGACCGTGAGCAAGGAGATTACTTCACCCCACAAGAACTCAGTGAATTCCTCGATGACCTGCTGCCTTTCCTTTCTTTTGCTTTCGGCAGAAACATTCGCCCTACTGTGATCATGGGCAAGGGAGAAAACGCTCCAACAACAAAATGGGGAATCATCAACAGTGGAAATACACCTTCACATCAAGGAAGAAACTGGTATTTGCCTCGTTCAGACCGGACAGACATCAAACTGATTTTCGAGCGGTTCTGCGATCTGCCGGAGAGAATCAGAATACAATTGCGTAAGGTAATTCAGGCCTATATCACTAGCGAGGAAATCGCCAATGTTCTCCGAAGATTCGAGGCCGCTGAGGTTGTCAGCCTTTCAAGTCTTGAGGGTTTAACAAAATCAGTCATCAGCACATACGAACAGCAAATTAGAGATCAATGGCTGACCAAAAACCTTGGGCTGAAACATCCTAAAGACGCGAAAGGCGAACCACAGGGGTTGAAAGACGCGATTGAACTTGTTGCCAAACGGGAACTCGGAAGTACACAGTTGAAGGTTGTATTGGAACAAATCACCAAGCTCCGAAACACGACAGTGCACCTCGACTTGAACGCGGAGGAAGACCTCGAAAACGCCTTTTTCAGGTGGCTAAATTGCCAATCGTTGGTCGAGGTTATTTTGCTGGCAATCCTGGGCCTGGAGAAAATTCCCAACCGGACCCAGCCGGGGAAATTCGAGGTAATGGGCCAAGATATGCTATGGAAGCAACGAGGCGAAGCCATCGACCTTTAACGAATGAGACGGACTAACGGGCGGCGACAGTCGCCACCTTCGGCACGGACCCGCCCCCGGGGAACTGGAATGCAATATCGCCGACCTGGAAAGTGGGGCCACCTATGACGTAAAGGCGCGGGCCAGGAACTTGATCGGGGGAAAGGGGCCTAGGTCCGATACCGTCCAAGCCACCCTGGCCGGCGTCATAGTCAGCTTGCAGCGCAGCCTTTCAACCACGTCCCGCACCAGCCAGTCCTCGCCCACCCGCTCCGGTCCCCGAACCCGCCGGAGCAACACGGTGCTGAACGAACCGGGCGATACCAGCCGGAGACGGAGGCCAGCACCAGCGCGAAGGCAGTCTACGAACTCTCCGGCGGGAGCTATGTGGACGGCACCGAGAAAATCCTGACCTGCACTGTGGCGGAACAGTCCACTCACATCGGGGCGAAAGCCCCGAGAAAAATGAACCCCAAAGGCGCGGGCGTCCGGCTACGGTTGGACGCCCGCTTTTGGTTGCGCAGCGCGACCATGTAAACCGGCAAGGTCCCCGGAAAGAAGAGACCCGCTGGAGGATCACAGCCACAGGCCTATTGCGCCCGAATCAATTCTCCTTGCTCCGGAACGGGGCAACGCAATTCTGACCGAGCGATCCTCAGCAACCACAACACCTTTTCCCACGGACGCGAGCCCCGGCTTCAGCCAGAAGCCGGGGTTTTGCACGTCCGCCTCCAAGGGATGAAACGGTTCCGGCGGAGAACACCGGCGCTCCCCACAGCGCAATCCCGCTAACCATGCCAACAGCCTTCCCACCGCCGATACCGCACGACGACAGAGTCTTCGACACACAGAACGCGATGAACCGCGAGCATTCCTGCGCGAACCGGCAAAGGCTCACGACCTCCTTCACATAATGAAATTGTGAGAGCCGTCGACAAGGGCAGACGGAACCGGCTCTCCGGTTCCGTCTCCCAGCAAAAGAGGCCGACACCAGCCGGTCCAAGAACGTCATATCCGCCAAAGGGTTAGACAGACGCAACAACGAACCGCGCTAGCCGCCGGATAGTGCGTCGCCCCAACCTGCGACGCGTAACGCACAGGTTTCAGAGGAGTGCGCAGGGAAACCAAAAGGGGAGGCGATAGCAAACCAAGGAGAAGCATCCCAGGCAAGGGCCTTGAAGCGAGCTATGCCCGGATAACCCGCACACGAGCGCGTTCACCCGGCGCAGGCCGCCGGAAAAGGAAGAAGCGTAGGAAGTCAAAACAACCTGAAGGAGTATTTATGTCAAGACTCGGAACCAAACTCTTTTTCACCCTGGCGCTGATGGGGCTGCTGGCCGTCCTGGGACTACTGGCAACGCTCGCCGCCGTCCCGGCGGTCAGCGCCGACGACGTGCACCCGGACTGCCGGGTGATCAATCTATCAGTGCAACCTGCTGCCGATCTGCCCAACGGCGATAGCGCGGTGGTCATCCAGTGGAGCCTCAAAGAACCGTGCCGAGGCACCGACACCAAGCACCAAAAGGTCAAGGTGCACAACGGACACCGGTTCATCCCGTTCATCCATGCTGAGCACCCGGCATCGCCATGGTCTACGAAGGCAATAGAGCAGGAAATAGCGGGCGGCGACCGGAGAGTGTTCCTGTCAATTCCTGGCAGAACCGATGATTGGGGAATCTACGGGGATGACAGCGACGGAGTGTACACCTACTTGACCCAGTTCAGTGTCCATATCTACCCGGACGTCATATACCCGCCTTACATGCCGCCGGAACCGCCGGAACAACCGTGCCCGGTCCACGACCTGGGAATGGACTACATCACCAAGAAGGACGGACAAACCGTCCTCCTGGACTACATCCGCATCGCCTGGCTGCCAAACACCGACGACGATTGCGGCATCCCCGACAGGTATCGCATCTGGATGAAGGACGGCAACGACAAGCTCATCGGCAAGAAGCACGACTTCGCAAGCCGGGCCTTCAATCCATCAGCCGGAATCACGCTCCACAAGCCGCACTCCATCACCACGTACAAGATAGTCATCGTGGCGATCAACGAAAGCGGCAGAAGCGAGAAGGCGAAGCTGCACATCCAGGAAGCCGCCGGGAACAACGTACAACAGGTCAACGACCCGCAGAGCGTGAGGGAGTGCCAGGCGCTGGTACACCGGGTGAGCGCAAGCATCAAAGGCGAGCTGGTGCAGGGAACCAGCATCGGCAACGCCAAGAACGTCAACGGCCGGTGGCACAGAATCACGGGCTGGAACCCCGAGACCACCGAGGACGTGGATGACCGCATCTATCGGGCATGGGACGGGCGCCTCGAGGTGCTTCGGACCCACGTCCAGCCGTCCAAGCAAGCCCGAGTCGCGCCCGATGACCTGCTCGGTACCGACGTCCTGTACTGGAACTCCAACCCGCACTACGACCCTGAGCACTCGCACTTCCAGCGTCCGACGCGGTGGTGCATCGCCCGCCACGGCGGCTGACGCCAGAAGGCCCTTTTCCGGCCTCGCCACATCCTTCCTGACCAGGAAACCTGAAAGGGGGGAACCGCCGGAAAAGGGCCGCTACATCCAACGGCATCACCGCCAGCCCGGAAAGTAAACCCCGACAACCCACCCGAGCCCAAGTCGGGAAACAACAGACTTACAGAGGAGACACCAAGCAAATGAGCGAACTGACCCGAAGAACCATGCTCCCCTGGGCCGCCATGGCAGCCATCGTAGCCCTCATCATCTCACTGGGCGCCGCCCTGCCCGTACGGGCGGACGCCCCGGATACACCGGTCATCCAAGCCGTCCAGACCTACCAGACGCCCGGCACCAGGACCGTCACCGTCTACGGCATAAACCACGAAACCCACAGCTGGTACGTCAAGGAGGAGAAAACCGTCTCCACCTGCTCCGAACCCCACTTCATCGCCGTCTGGAGCAGCGTGCCCGGGGCAACGGGCTACGCCGCCCAGTACCGGGACGCCGACAACGGCGGCGACTGGCAGAACCTCAGGGGACAGAAGAAGAGGGGCAACTCCGTCGTGGCCGGCACCCCGCCCATCAAGGTCGGCGTGAACTACGACATCAGGGTAGCCGCCGTCAAGGACGGGGCCACCGGAGAATACGCCACCGCCACGGCCGAGGTCGAACCCGACGTGGCCGCACCCTCCAACCTGGCGGCGGTCGCCAGCCACCAGCACAGCGACACCGCCCTCCTCACCTGGCAGAACGACCCAGGCAACAGTCCGACCTACTTCGCCGTCCAGCAGAGGCTCGCCGGGGGCCAGTGGGGAAAGTCCGCCG
The DNA here is from genome assembly GCA_965203005.1 of Dehalococcoidia bacterium. GTDB lineage: Bacteria > Chloroflexota > Dehalococcoidia > Lucifugimonadales > UBA3495 > VXOI01. The sequence goes on along the minus strand of CBDBBS010000002.1, from coordinate 3,593,301 downwards.
TCCACGACATGGCAGGACAGGCCAACCCATCCATACCGGTGTTCAACCTCCAGCCGGACGTGGAGCACCAGTTCCGCATAGCCCCCCAGTCCGCCTTCTGCACCTACGTCAACTGGTCCAACACCGCAACCATCACCCTGGTGCGAAAGCCGCCCATCCCCACCGTGGAGGTGGAAGCAGGACACAAGGGCAGCGCCCCGGTCATCACGGTCACCGCCGAAGAGAACCCCCGCACCGACAGCTACAAGCTGCGGTACCGGCAGGACGGGGCGGAAGCCTACACCGAAGTCAACGTGTCCGAGAGCGACGCCGAAGGCGGATACATCCTGGAATCGGTGTCCGCAAACACGAAGTACGAGGTGGGCCTGGCCGCCGTCAACTCCTACGGCACCAGCGCATACGCCACCGGCAACGTCACCACCGGCGACGTCATCGTCGTGCCGGTCGAGCCGGGCTTCACCATCGCCTCCGGTTACCGGAACGAGAAGACGGTGATCACCGCCACGGTGGGCCAGCACGCCGCTGAAAACGAAAGCTACAAGCTGAAGTTCCGCAAGAGCGGCGATACTGACTGGTCAACGCCCGTCGCCGTCAGCAGGACGGCCGCCGCAGCGGGACACGTCATGGACGTGGACGCCGACACCGGGTACCACGTCGCCCTGGCCGGGGTCAACGGCAGCCGGGTCAGCGACTACGCCGAAAAGACCGTGCGCTCCGAGACCGCGTGGTTCGTGCCCAACGTGCCCGGCTTCACCGCTACCGCCAAGCACAACGGCGCCCAGGCCGTCATCACCGTACAGGTGACCAGTCCCCAGCAGGGAGTCACCGCCTACACCCTGCAGGTGCAGGAGCAGGACTCTGAGGATGACCCGAGCACGGAAGAACTGACCCCGGCACAGGCAGGCTCGGGCTACGACCATCCGGTGAAGCACAGCGCCGTCTACCAGGTGCGTGTGTCGGCCACCGGAAAGAACGGCACCAGCGCCCTCTCAGCAGCGAGGACCGTCACCACGCCTCCGCCGCTGCCCAAACAGCCGGAGTTCACCGCCGTCCCCGGACACTCCAACATGGCCACCATCATCACCGTGACGGTGACCAGCGCCGACGCACAGACTGACGAGTACCTCATCACTGCCCAAGTCACCGGAGACGACGACACCGCCGCCACGACCACGGCAACCAAGGCTGCCGCCACGGCGGGAGTCGCAATCTCCGTGGAGCCTGACACCGGATACACCGTCTCGGTGACCGGACGCAACAGCGGCGGGACAGGACCCGAGGCCAGCGCCACGGTCCAATCGCTGACCCCATTCCCTGCCCAGCCGGACGCCACCGTCACCGCTGGCTATGACGAACAGAAGAAGACCATCCTCACGGTGACGGTGAACTCACCAGACGAGCACACCAACCGCTACACCGTGGCCCACAAAGCGGCCGGCAGCGAGGACCAAGCCACCGAGGCCAGCGTATCCAAGACGGACGTTAAGGCCGGATACCAGATCTCGGTGGAACCATCCACCGAGTACGCCGTGACCATCACCGGGCACAACTCCCACGGCGCAGGAAGATCGGCGGAATACACAGCTGCCTCCCTGGTCGAGGTCAAAATTCCCGATCAGCCGGTGATCGCCGTAGCACCAGCCTACGATGCCCAGAAGCGCTCCGTGCTGCGGGTGACAGTCTCCAACCACGACGCCGACACCACCCACTACGCCTACACGCTGTCCATGACCGGCGTGGACGACGTGACCGGCACCGCCCAGAGCGGCTCCGACTCCGCCACGTTCTCCTTCGACATACCGGCGGCCTCGCCGGGAACCTACTCCGTCAGCGTCAAGGCCTACATCGGCACCGAGGGCAGCGACGCCGCCACGGGCACCGCCACCGCATGGGCCAGCTACGTCGCCAGCGTGGTCCTGTCAAAGACATCGGTGACCCTCTCCGAGGGCAAGACCTACGAGGTCTACACGGTGTCCCTAGACCAGGCCCCGGCTGCGCAGGGCAAGGTGACCCTCGAGATCACCCCCGGGAACGACGGCGCTGCCCACGTGCTGAGCCAGCATCTCGGCGAGTTCAACTCCGGCAACTGGAGCGCAGGACAGGTCCTCTACGCAGTCCTGCCCAGCGCGCCGGAGAGCGCGGGGGAGGTGGAGTTCGTCCACCGGCTGCTGCTGGACGGCAAGGCCACCGGCAACACGGCGACCCTGAGCGTGGAAGTATCAACCGACTGACTCACGCTCATCGTCAAGGAAACTGGGGCCGGGAACCACGATTCCCGGCCCTCAAAGCCCCGGAAGCCCAGCCGGAAGAGCGAAAAGCAACACCCGCAACCCGCCCGGAGAGGTGAGCCATGGTCAGCCAAGAATCAACCTACGTCTGCCCCAAGTGCCGGCACACCGAGTTCGAGGCCGGCGAGTTCCGCGCCACCGGCAAGCACGCCCGGTTCTTCGATGTCCAGAACCAGAAGTTCACCACCGTCTCCTGCAAGGAGTGCGGCTTCACCGAAATCTACAAGGGCGACGCTTCCACCCTGGGCAACATCCTCGACTTCGTCTTCGGCGGCTAGAGCAATCCCCGTCATCGGCCCCAGCGGCAGCTTATGACATCAACAGCAATCGCCGGCACTCCGGCACAGTCGACCGGGCAAGACCACCCAAACCCGACGCTCCGACACGCGCCGCCCTGCCTGCCACTGCCACGCTCCCATGGTACGCCGTCCTGTCGGGAACCTATGGCCTCTACTTCTACATCCTCCTGACCGTCCCCCAGGCCGGTGGAGTCCTGGGCGAAACCGCCGGGGAAGTTGCCGAAACGACCCTGTTCATAGTCACCATAACAGCAACCTTCCCACTGGCCGCCCTGGTGTTGCTGGCCATGCCAGCAGCGGCGATATGGGCCGCACTGCGCCGCCCTCCTGGCGGACTGCCCGGCCTGGCGGCAAGGGCCGGCTGCATCGCCTCGATGTCCCTATCCTTCCTCTACGCCACCATCATCACCGGCGTCAACTTACTGGTGCATGAGGGATCAAACCCCCTGTGGCAGTCGGGACTCCTGGCCGACGCCGCCATACCGCTGGGGGGCTGGCCGCCACCTGCAAGGACTCGCGGTGGCAGCAAAAGACGCCCCAGAGAATCGCAGAACATCCGGCGGCTGCCCTGGCAGGAACATCCGATCCGCGTTCTCTAATCCCTCACCCCCTGTAGCTCCGTCAAATCTGGCCAAAACGGGCCTAATTGGGCCGATTTTAGTAAATTGGACCGCAAAGTGACTTGTTAGTTATAGATTTGTAATTGACTTTTACCCACACTTTACTCGCAAATCGCTACAATTACTGCCGACGAATTCGCGGGTCCGGGCCGGTCGAATACCCATCTATCCCTGGAGCCGAACCGGGCAGCCGCGGCAGAGCAAGGAGGATTGCGAAATGCGCTTCAGGAACCTGCGGCAACGTATCAACCGTTGCCCGCCCCCGTCGGTCGCCCCCCCCCCCCCGATCTTCCGGCGCTGATAAACGCGGGAGGGCCGGCATGATGCGGGCCCTCCGGTCGCGGCGACCCGCCGCCCTCCTCACCCTAGCGCTCCTTATCGCCCTGAGCGGGCTGTTCCTGGTGACCCCGGCCCAGCCAGCGGACGCCCAACAGAGGACCAACGTCTGGTCGGCCACGCTGACGGTGGACCGCGACGATACTTCCTTCGGCTGCCACGACCAATTCCAGACCCAGGACAATTGCTCGACGGCGCTCACGGACAACGACTTCCAGCACGATGGCACCACTCATACGGTCGTCGGTCTCGGCACAGCACAAAACGGCGCACAGTTTTCAATCGAGACCGCTCCCCCATTGTCTGCAACTTCTAGAGGCGCGCTGACGCTGCATATCGGCACCACGCAGTTGGCTGTCAGCTCTGCGACGGTACAAGGCACGGATGCGGATGCTGTCGGAGTTTATCTTTGGAACGTTGCCGACAATACCTTGCCGACCACAGTTACCTGGACCGACAACCAGCAGGTCTCGGTGAGTATAACGATGCCCACGCCGGTCGGCTCCTCCAACGCCAACCTCAGCGGCCTCACGGCCACCCAGCGCATCCCGAACGTGCTGGACTGGTGGCCGGTGACCGGGAAGTGGATGGAGTTTCGGCCGGGCACGACCAAGTTCGGCTCCGGAGTGGTGGAGGGCGTCACGCAGGTGAAGGTGCGGCCCACGGCGGCCCACAGCGCCGCCACCATCAAGGTGGGCAAGGCGGGCAGCCTCGCCACCGTCGCCAGCGGCCAGGAGAGCGCCGCCATCGACGTCGCCAAGGGCGCCAACGTGATCCTGGTGGAGGTCACCGCCGAGGACGGCACGAAGAAGACCTACACCGTCAGCATCAGCCGCCAGGACCTGAGCCAACGGGACCCGCGCAACATGCAGGACTGCCCGGAAAACGGCATCCACGACCAGGTCAATCCGGCCTGCAATGGGCTGGAGACGGATGTCTTTACCAGGATGCTGACGCCCCGGGTGATCGAGGGGACCGCCCAGAGTCCGACCAAGACGGGCTGTAAGCGTCATAGCACCGTCGTTTGTGGGGATGGAATTTCAGGGGGGAATACCTTCACCTTCAATGACAAATCCCACACTTTAGACACCGTGAGCCTCAGCGGCAGTAGCCTGTACATCCAGTTCTTCATCGGGAACAACGCCGATAAACTTGAAGACCTGAAGAAGCTGAGCCTGATCGTCCACACCAACCACGACACCGCCGCCCGCCTGGAGCTGTCGCAGTTGACCCGGAGCGGCACCACGGTCAGCGCCACCTACGACTTCTCCAAGCGCGGCTGGGGCGGGGACCGATGCTTCCCGTCAGCCACTGAATGCACGAGCATCGAATGGCGGGGCAACCAGGTCAGGTTGTACCTGTTTGAGGACCTCCGCATTTACTGCACCAAGGAGCAGAGCGAACAAGGCAGCAACCAGTGCAACGTCTCGTACCTGCCGCCGCCGGGCGGCGTGCAGGGCGGCTCGGGCCCGGGCGGGGGGCAGCAGAGCGACCCGCTGACAGCGGCCTTCGAGTACATGCCCGAGGAGCACGGCGGCAGTACCTTCACCTTCATGGTGCGCTTCAGCGAGACGCTGGGGGCCAGCTACAGCCGCACCATGCGCCCGGAGGCCCTCGCCGTCCAGCAGGGCAAGGTGCAGGGCGTGCAGCAGGTCGAAGGCGGCCTGTGGGAAGTGCAGGTCAAGCCCAACTCGGCCAAGCGCGACGTCATCGTGACCCTGGCCGGCGGGCGGGACTGCGACACGGACGCCGGCGCAGTATGCACCAGCCAAGGAGTGCCCCTGGAGAACACTTCCACCGCGACGGTCAAGGCGCCGCAGGCCCCGCCAGGCCCGGTGGGGAACCTCAGGCTCCTGGCAGAACCGGACCGGGTCGCCGTGAGCTGGACGGCTCCGGCCACCGGCGGCGTCCCGGCCCGCTACATAGTGCGCCTGACGCCGGCAGCCGGCGGCAAGGACCAGGTGAAGAAGCCCAACGCCGACAAGACCAGCGTGGTCTTCAAGAAACTGGACGCCGGGGCGGCCTACGAGGTCAAGGTGCGGGCCGAGAACCACAAGGGCAAGGGAGACCCCACGCGGGCCAGCGCCACCCTGCCGGCCCAGGGCCAATACCAAGGCGGCCAGGGCGGCGCGCCGCAGAACCTCGCGCCGCCGACAACCTGGGCCGTCACCGGCGCGGCCAGCGCCCGCGAGGGTTCCGCCGCCACGCTGACCATCTCATTGAGCGAAGCGGCCCCGTCCGGCGGCGTGTCCTTCATTGTGGCGGACAGCTACGGCGGCAATTCCACCGCGACGCCGGATGACGTGGGTTCGATAACCTCCCAGGTCACCGTGGCCCAGGGCGACACCGCCCTGGACATCGCCATCCCCACTGCGGGCGACGACCTGGACGAGGATCACGAGACCTTCCGCGTGACCGTCGCCGCCGTCACCGAGGGCTGGATCCGGGCCGCCCCCGGCTGGGACCGGGCCACCGTCACCATCTACGACGACGACACGGCCTGGGTGACGGTCACGCCCGCCGCACTGGAAATCAGCGAGGACGGCAGCGGGACCTACACGGTGGTCCTGAACAGCCAGCCCACGGCGGACGTGGTCATCACGCCGGCCATTTCCGACGACGGCGCGGCCAACTTCACCCCGGCGTCCCACGCGTTCACCCCGTCGGCCTGGAGCACGGCGAAGACCTTCACGGTCTCAGGCGTGGCCGACGATGATAGGGACGACGAGAGCGTCACCGTGAGCCACCAGGTCGCCAGCAGCGACGGCAAGTACAACGGCATCGCGGCGGACCGCTTCAGCGTCGCGGTGTCGGACACCACACCGGAGCCCAACCAGGAACCCACGGTGTCCTCGCCCATCGCCGACGCCATCATCGTCAGCGAGAGCGGGTCGCACCAGGCATCCCTGGCCGGGGTGTTCAGCGACGGCGACGCCGACCCGCTGACCATCACCGCCACATCGTCGGACGAGGCCGTGGCCACGGTCTCGGTGGCCGCCGACCAGTCCACGCTGACCGTGAACGCCCGAGCCCGGGGCACGGCGGCCATCACCGTAACCGCCGCCGACGGCCGGGGCGGCACGGCGTCGGATGAGTTCACCGTGACGGTGAAGGCCGCGCCGGTGGTGGCCCAGAACCTGCCCGACTTGTTCGGCGTGGAGGCGGAGGCCACGCAGGAAGTGTCCCTGTCCGGAGTGTTCCACGACGCCGACGGCGACGCGCTGACCATCAGCGCTTCGTCCCTGGACGAGGGCAGGGTCACGGCAACGGCGCAGTCCGGCGGTTCCGCGCTGACGCTGACCGGAGTGGCCCCGGGCTGGGCCACGGTGCGGGTGACCGCCCAGGATGCCGACGGCAACCAGGTCAGCGACGCCTTCAACGTGCAGGTGATCGAGGCCCCGGCCGAGCCCGAGGCCGACGACCCGCCGCCCGGCGTGGCCAACCTGAGCTGCACGGCAACCACGGAGCGGGTGGTCTTCCGCTGGGAGGCCCCGCAGTGGTCCGGCGGCGAGCTGCACGCCTACGACTACGACCTGACGCTGCCCGACGGCCAGCGGGGTCAGACCAGGCTCGTGGGCAGCACGTCGGTGAACCAGTCCGGCAACTACCAGGTGGGCAAGGAGGCCAGCATCGGCGTGAAGGCGGTGTACAAGGTCGCCGACGGGAGCAAGGTGAGCAGCGAAGCGGCGACGCTGAGTTGCGCCGTGGCGGGATAGGCTCCCACATCGGCGCGGAAGCCCCTGGATAAACTGAACTCAAAAGCGGGCGTCCGGCTGCGGTTGGACGCCCGTTTCGCATTGCCTTGCGCCCGACGCCGCTCAGGAACCAGCCGATAGCGTCATCCAATCACCCTGGGATATGGCACAACCATCGGCCACGCCGCGGCGGATACGATAGACGCCGTTCTCTCAGCGTGCCAATCGAGGGAGAAGGCGGTGCTGGCGCCCACGACAAGGGAGAATCAGGCATCCAAGCCGTTCTTTGCGGAATCGCGGACTACGGGGTAGCTTGCCAGCAACACTGGCAGGTCCATCTGCCTCCGACCCAACCAAGGAGAAAACTGTGCAAAATTCACCGGGCCGACGGGCCTGTACGGACCGAATTTTGCACAGCCCCAGATACGCCGGTAAAATTCGCCCACTATCCCTATTTTTTCAACCTACCATCCACCTTCCAGGACAGCCACTTGTGGCTATCCATCCACCACACCCTACATGTGGTATACTTCCGACAAACTAAACACATATCGCCCCAACCACTCTCAATGGCGGGGCGATACTCGGAATACCTGGAACGGACTAGGCACACAGGCATCCGATGTGCCCGCTGGCATTCTACCAGCGGGCCAACACAGACGCAACGACAGCCTGCGTTCCGGGTCTTTCAAGGCCCAAGAACGGAGGCTTTTTCGCTCCGACTCACCACGTCATGCACCTCGAAAACCCTACGCCGAAAGGGGGCGTCCTATGAACAAACACGGAACCCCACTAGGGCACCTTACCCATTGGAACCAAGATGATGGAGGATGTACTTTACAGATTCACATCCCATCAACAGGCAATCTACGCCTAGATTTTGAGCCGCCCGAGGCAGCCGCCCTGAGTCGCGAGCTTCGGCAACCAACCGGATCCATCGTACCTCTCCCTCACGGCAGCTTACGCATTCTGAGGAACCAATCTCAATATGAGTTCGTGCTCGACTTGGAGCGTTTCGCTCATCCAATGAGCATGAATATCCCCGAGTGGCTTGTTCAGCGCCTTCTTGATTCATTACCATAACTGCCCCAAAAGAACGAGATGAAAAACAGAATTTACAAAACAATTTGGTGCCTTGTCCTTGGCGACGTGGAAGGCGACACGGACATTATCAACGAATGGACAAAAGAGGGATGAGAAGTCGTCCAGTGGACTCCCATCCCCTTCGTAGAGGGCAACACCATCGGGCTGTACGATGTGTTCCTGATGGCAAAAGACGAGCAGACGCCCGATCCCACTTCAACAGTTATCGGGTTGCAACCCTCTGATGCACCGACTCAGGCAGAGCTAGATGAGATTGACAGCAGGCTGATCGACAGAACCTTCGGTTCAAATCCGAAAGATGCCTGACCCACTGATTCCCGCCCAAAGCAGATAAACGCAGCTCGAATATGAACAAAACGATCACAGAGCTGGTGAAAGTCCTGCCAGAAAACCAACTGCTGAGAACCGCCCTCATCCTCATAGTTCTGGCAATGCTAATCCTCCGCCGAAGATTCTTCACAGGTATCGAGAACGCCTCCCAATACCTGTACCAGTGGGCTGCATGCAAACTCGGCGAGCACACATGGAGACACGGATTGGGGCACCTTGACCCTCACACCGGAAGAGGCTACGGAAACTTCCACTGCATCATCTACGGATGAGTAACAACAAGAGATTTCATAATCTAAAACGGTGCTGTGGGCGTCCTGAAGGCCACAACGGGTATTCTATAGAACATCGAGAAGTAAGGAAGAGAACGGGCGGATGGACCCAAGTACTATGGCTACTATCGGTCTAGCTTTAGACATAGCAGGAGTTCTTATACTCCTGTTAACTACGTCACAACGAATCGTGAGCGCAACCCTCAAAATCCAGGTGATAGATGAAGGCTGGATAGTTCCAGATCCAGAATCAGAACACCTAGTGCAGCAGACAAAAAGAGCCCTAACTTTCTACCGCATTCTTTATTGGACTTCCATCTTCCTACTAACTACAGGCTTCAGCGTACAAATAGTAGCTCAATGGCTGTAGCCTTCTTCAAAAGAGAAAAACCAGCGGATGGCAGTCCGCTGGCTCTCACGGAGCACGTTGCTGCCCTAAATGGAGGGCTATCATGCCCAAGAGGAAACCGCGGCCCCAGAGGATGAAGTGGGCGGAGTACAGCGCCGAGTAGGCCAGCATCAGCCCGCCGGTTGTCCGCACGATCATGGCCATGACAATCCCCCTGTGGCCTGGAGGCAATATCCCAGCCTTCCGTTGGCCTTGTCCGATGCGCCCTCAGCCATCCTCTATATTCTCTCCACCCGTCCGGCGAACAGGACGGCCCCGGTCTCCCGGTCCCGAATCAGGAATATGAACGGCCGGTCCACCATGACACTTACCGGACTCGGGGGAGCGGATTCGGCCTGCATCATTACCGCGGTGGCCGCGGCCGCCTCGGTGCCCGCTTCGTCCACCGACACGAAGGCCTTGTGGACCACCTCCCGGATGTACAGGCACTCGGGGTCCCCCGAGAGACACGAGCGTCCATCCATGCCGGAGAAGTCGGAAGCAGCGCTGTCGAAGGCGTCGGACATCCCCATGGACCTGAGGGTCTCGCCCAGCCGGAACTGGGACTCGAACTCGAACTTCGGCAGGTCGAGGGCAACGTAGCGGAACTCGAGGCCCGCCATAATCCGGTCAACGAGAACGGAGTCCAGGGAGTCCTCGAACTCCCGGAACCGCCCCCTATCCGGCACGATGACGGTCATGGACAGCTCATCCCCGGCGTAGGGCAGGTCCACAGCCTGGTATCCATCTCCCGCCGCATAGAGGAACTCCTCCTCGGTTTTCATCATCGGAACGTCTACGGCGGAACCGTCCAGGAGATGGAAAGGGCGCTGACGGGTGTTCGCTTCGACGAAGGGGTAGCTCCAAGAGGCGTTGAAGTAGATGGCGTTGGTCAGCACCATCCTGGTCAGCGGGTTGATGACATCAGGGGGAATCAGGTCCCTGATCCGGTCCTCCGTGTTCTCCGCCACCCAGTCGTTGATGGCAAGCCTCGATTCCTCGGGCGCGGCGACGAAATCCGCCTGCCTCACGCCCGCTCCGTAGCTCTCCGCCAGGACGTCCAGGAAAGCCTCCTGGAACGGGTGCCCCTGCTGGCCCCAGACGGCGTTGACGACGTTCAGACGGAAACCCTCTCCATCCTCGTCACCCTCGCCGCGGGAGGCAAGCTCCAAGTCCAAGGCATTGAACCCGGCGTGAAGCCGGTCCTGGGGCAGGGAGAAGCGGAGCGTGGTTGCCATCTGGCTTGCCGTCTGACCTCCGGCCCCGGCGTAAGTCATGGCGAGGGCCAGCGAGATGCTGTGGGGGGAGTAGAACAGGTTCCCGTCCTGTTCCCTCAGCGCCTGATACAGGTCGAAGGCGAAGGCGCCGTTGCCGTCGGCGAGGCCCGCCAGGTCCGCGTTCCCTGCCGACGGCGCGGCCCGCTCCCGGTCCGAGCGAATCTCCTCCGCCGCAGCGGCGGAATCCTGCGACCCGCCGCACGCCGCCAGCGGGGCGGCGGCCGCCAGGCACAGGACCATGGCAAAGGCGGCGAACCAACCCGCCCGCCCCGGCTTGCTCACGCCATTGGCGCTCTCACGCATCCGTCACCCTCCTAACCAAGTCCCGTCTCCTGAGTTTCCGCGCATCCGGGAGTGCCTGCTACATGATCATATGCTTCCAGACGGGAAAAGGTTCCCCAATGGCAATGCCGCGCCGAGGCCGGAGCCGGACATCGAGGAGACCCACGATCTCCAGCCGGACCGCACCCCAGTGAAACCTTGAGAAGAACGCCGGGCTTCATGGCTCGCCCGCCGTCTCCCCCTCGGGCATCCAGTAGCCCACCCGGGGCTCGGCGATGATGTACCTGGGATTGCCGCCGTCCTCGCCCAGCTTGCGCCGCAGCCGCATCAGGTGGGTGCGCAGCACCCGCAGGTTCCCAGGCTTGCCCGGACTCCACACACGCCGCAGCAGCCGGTCGTGGGTCACAACCCGCGGGGCCTCCGCCGACAGCTCCGCCAGCAGGTCGAACTCCGTGGGCGTCAGCTCCACCGGCTCGCCCGAGAGGGTCGCCCGCCGCCTCTCGTAGTCGATGGCCAGCTCGCCCAACAGGAAGGGTCCGACCGGCCCCGGTCCCCGCGGTTCCTCGAACCGGCGCAGGGCCGCCCGCACCCTTGCCACCAACTCGGTGGGCGAGAAGGGCTTGACGATATAGTCGGTCGCCCCCTCCTCCAGGGCTCGGGCGATCACCTCGTCCCGCCCGTACACCGACAGGAACACCACCGGCACCCGGGAGACGGCCATCAGGTCCCCCATCAGGTCCACCCCGTTCACCTCCGGCAGCACCAGGTCCAGCAACACCAGCCGGGGACTCTCCTCGGCCATCAGCAGTAAGGCCTCCTGCGAATCGCCGGTCACCACCGCCCGGAACCCGGCAGCGGAGAGGGCGTCCCTCACGGACCGCAAGGTCTTCGGATCGTCGTCCACCACCAGCACCGTCCCGCCGGAGGGTACTCCACCCCGCTGGACCCGGGGCCTGCGGGCAGGCTCGGCCTCCGGAACGGCTGGCAGGGTGAAGCTGAACTGCGCCCCCAAGCCCGGCCCGTCGCTCTCGGCCCAGATGCGCCCCCCGTGGGCCTCCACGATGCCCCGGCAGATAGCCAGCCCCAACCCGGTGTCGCCGCCCGGACCCTCACCCTCCCGGCCGGAGAAGCGCCGGAAAAGGCCCGGCAGGTCCTCGGCGGGTATTCCCCGCCCCTCATCGGCCACCGACACCTGGACGTATACCCCGTCGCTGACCGCGCTCACCCGGATCACCGAGGACTCCGGGGAGTGCCGCGCCGCGTTGGCCAGCAGGTTGCCGATGACCTGGACGATGCGCCGCCGGTCGGCCAGCGCCAGGGGCAGGTCCGGGGCCACGTCGATCTCCAAGCCGTTCCGCCCGCCGGCGCCGGTGAAGGCATTTCGAGCCCGGTCCACCAGCGCCGCCACATCGGCCGGCTCCGGGTCAACCGGCAACGTGCCCGTCTCGATGCGGGCCACGTCCAGTAGGTCGCCGATGAGCTCCCGCATCCGGTCCGACTGGTCCACGATAATGCGGAAGAACTGGCGCATCTCCGCCGGGTCCAGCTCCGCTCCCGTCTCCAGCAGGGAGCTGGCCGCACCCCGGATGGAGGTCAGGGGCAGCCGCAGCTCGTGGCTCACCTTGCCCAGGAACTCGGCCCGCAGCCGCTCCTGCTCCTCCAGCGGGGTCAGGTCCTGCATGGTCACGACCACCGACTCCACCTCCCCGTCGCCGGAGAGAATCGGGGTGGCGTTGAGCAGCACGGTCACGCTCCTCCCGTCGGGCACCCCCATGACGATCTCCTCGGCCCGCACCGTCTCGGTGTACCCCAGCACCTGGGCCAGGGGGAACTCCCGCAGGGAGACCTCCCGCCCGTCGGCACGGCGGATGGTCATCAGCCCCAGGAGCTCCTCCGGCGCCTGCTCCGGATCCCGCAGCCCGTCGGCGATGCGGCGGGCCTCCTGGTTGAAGGATACGGGCGCCCCCGTCCTGGCGTTGAAGACCACCACCCCCACCGGCGAGGTGTCGATCAGTGTCTCCAGTCCAGCCCGGGCGCGACGCTCCTCCCGGTGCTGCCGGGCGTTGGCGATGACCTGGGCCGCCTGGGAGGCGAACTGCACCAGTATCTCCTCGTCCTCCCGGGTGAACTCCCGGCCCGCTTCGTCGCTGCCGACGTAGATGTTGCCCACCCGATCCCCCCGCAGCAGTATCGGGGCCGCCATGAAGGCGGTCAGCGCCACGGGCAGGCGGAACTCCGCCAGGCCGATGGAGCGGGTGAACTCCTCCAAGGGACCCACCCGCAGCGGCCCGGCCAGGTTGGCCAGATACTCGAAGAACCGGGTCCCCTCGGGGGCCCGCCACATCTGCTCCACGTCGGCGGGGTCCAGCCCCAGGGCCAGGTAGTCCTCCACCAGGCCCGCCGAGTCCAGGGTGGTGATCACCGCGTAGGGCGCGCCGGTGAGGGAGCGGGCGCCGTCCATCACGGCCCTGAGGGCCGTGTCCACGTCCAGGCTCTCGTGGATGCGCAGGCTGGCCTCGTTGAGCCGGGAGAGGCGGTCTCCCGCTGGTTCTTCCTGCCGGACCGGATCGCTGGCGTTCTCCAATTCCTCTCCCCCTGGCGGCCTTGCTAATCGGGCAAAAACGGGCCTATTGGGGCAATTCTAGCAGATTGGGCCGGAAAGTTACCACTAAGTTAGAAAACTCGTTATTGCCTTGACTTACATGTTACGCGAGATTATGTATTATTGATGCGCCGCCAGTCGAGGGCGGTCAGGGCGGTGCCCCGCCGTCGCATTCCAACTTTTCAAGACCAATTGAACGCAATATCAACTACTGGCCGAATATGATACTCCATCTCAATAGTGCCTACAAACAGGCCGAGGGCCGAATAGCCTCGCCGGGGTGATGGGGCTTGAGCACTGCCAGGATGCACCGGCAGCGTCCGGTGGATGAGTAAAGCGACCGCCGGCCCTTGCAGGCATTGAAGCCCCAGATGTCCTGAGAAAATCCAGCACCGCAATCGTTCTCATAAGGCCAGCCGCGTGGCCGACGACTGCGAGGAACAAATGAAACACCGTATCAACTTGGAGATATAACAACATCGAGGTGTCGCTGTACGGCGAGAAATTTTGTCTCGTCGGCGGCAGCCAATTCGTCAAGGAGGTGGATCAATGCGGAACAGTTAGGCGTGCCAGGAGCGCGACATAAAGGCAACGTTCTCAGGAAAATTTACACAGGAGTTTCCACGTTTCCCATGTTGACCAATTTCAAAGCGTCAGAACACTTCAAGCTCTACGCGGTGGCACTGGCCATGGCCGCTCTGGTCATCGCCCTGCTGGTGATCGGGGTCAGCACCGGCCCCGCCCAAGCCCAGAATGGCGGCGGCGACACCAGCGACGACACCCCCCTCAATAGCTGGCCCGACCCGCAGCCCTGCGGACCCGAAGCTGGCACCGCCGACATGGACGAGCCCCACGAATTAACCACCGGCCATTACGCCCTCTTCGACGCCTATTGGGAGAAGACGCCTCGTGACCCCGACGCTGATGCCGACGACCCCAACGAGGGCATCATGCACACCAACGAATGCCCGCCCAAAGTGACCAAGAAGGTCGAGACCGTATACGACTCTAAAACCGACCAAAACGTGCAGATAGTAACTTGGCCCCGCTCTGCCTCCGGCATCGACACCAAAGAGGCCATCATGCACGTGCTGGACGAGCACCAGGCCACCGTTATCGACAGCAATGATGGGGAAGACAACACCAGCGTGGTGACTGGCCCAACCATTGACCTGGCGGAATATCCCGCGCTTGTGGGGACCGTATCCGCAGGGGACAAGGTCTGGTGGTTGCAGTTGGACGACCCCGACACCGACGACGTAGACGAGACTTCGGATCTCCGCATCGGCTTTTCTACTGCCTTGTTTGACGACGAGCATTGGCTCGGGATCGCCGACCAAGCCTCCATGCGTTGGATGCTTGAAACGACGCGGTACAAGGAGGAAGACCCCGGCTCCGCGCCCCATTTCTTTGCCTTCGAGGCCCCAATGAAGGACGACGAGGTACAGGACGCCGTCTGGGACAGCACCGAGGCCGACGTTGAGGACCATGACGTGAGGATGGACCCCGGCGAATATCGTTCCCTGCAATGGGTCTTCACCCAAGAGGGTTCCTACACGCTCCAAGCTCACCTCCAGGGGTTCGTCCGCAAGACCGAGCCGGGCGGTGCCAATGACTGGATACGCATCAGCAGCAAAGAGGACGAGACCAGCGAGATAAAGGAATACGTCTTCCAGGTGGGCAACAAGCTGGCGGAGACGGAGCCGCCCATGTTCGGCGTCAGTGCCACCGTCCACGAGGACGCCGACGCCGGTGCCCACGTGGGCCAACCGATACGGGTCTTCGGGGCCGAAGTCGAGACGCTGTATTACACCCTGACGGGCACAGGCAAAGAGAATTTCAGCGTGGTTGCCCGGACCAAGCCCTTCGCCGCCCAGGTAACGGTGGCCGCTAACGCCAAACTGGACCACGACACCAAGGATTCCTACGATCTGGTCCTAGAGGTAAGCGACCATTCGGACCACGAAGGCAACAGAGACGAATCTGCGGACCACAAAATCGCCGTTGAGGTCGAGGTGATCGCGGCTCCGCATGTGTACATGATAGCCAGCGACCATTCCCCGGCCGTTGGAGACAGCGTGACGGTCTCCGCCAACGTGTGGGCGCTGCCCGCTGATGTTCAATACGACAGCGTCAGCTACAACATCTGGGAGACGTCCAGCAACGGGGAAAGTAGCTTCATTTTCCTAGACCCCGCTCCAGGCGACAGCAGGGCCGTCACGACCGTGGTGAAGGACGCTGCGGGCACGTACAAGTACACCCCCACAGCCGTTTACACCCAGGGCGCGACGGAGCGCAGGCTCCACGGCGACCCCGTTACCATCACTTGGCATAACCCGTAGAACCAGCTCAAAGCAAGTGTCCCCTTGCCGCCGTGGTGAGGGGACACCCGGCACCCGAATTCTGACGAGCCCTCTGCGCACCCCGAACCGGGGAGGCCAGCGGGCTTCCGGTGCATTCGCGCCGGTTGTGAATCGCGATGAAATCGTACAAGCTGTTTCTTCCCGTTGCGGTAGCGCTGGCCGTCATCGCTTTTGTCGTTACGACCGCGACCGCCGCCCACGCCCAGGGAATCGACGAATCCCTCCCTCCCGCCGCCGATCTTGTACTCTCCGCTGAACCCTACAACTCCTCGGTTAGGTTGTGGGTTGTTTATGTACAGGCCAAGCGCGTCGGGCGTCACCCATTGGCGGAGGTCCGCGACGTGAAAGTCCAATTTGCTGCTGAATTTGTCAGGCAGGGCGCTCAGAATTCAGCAGCCACGCCGAGGGTCTTGATTTATCGTGATTATTGGGGCAGATTCGATGACGATTCGGTATGGACCATTCCCACATTGGATCACAGCCTACCCAGGGTTAGCACCTACCATCCCCGCGCGTTTATTGAGGCACCGTACTTCACCCGGAACCCTAATACAGCCACACCGGACAGAATACTGATAGGGCAGAGCGAGGTACCGCTATTTCGTGTTACCGCCAAAATCATCGGTTCGGACCCGGCGGAGCCGCCAGCAGACTTTGAGGACAACAATACTCTGGAGTTTTGGTTCAACGAGAGAGATAACAGCAATGGGGACGCTGGCGTGAACATCACCGACATATCCGGGCGGGCTCCGGGGCCGGGGGAAGCGACGACGTTCACGGTGTTGGCCGAAAATGATCCGGCCTTTTCTGGCGTTTTTACGAGGGTATACAGCGGGCGCTTTAGCAGTAGCCTCTTTAAGAACGACCAATACGGTGTGCAGGTCAAAATAGACCTTTCGCCGGGCCTGACCTTCGCCGGAACCCAAGCACCGCCGTCCGGCACCACATTCAGCGCGACCACCGGCATCTGGGACATAGGCACTTTAAGGCTCGGGGCTTCCTACACGAAGTCTTTCCCGGTGGCGGTCAACCTCACCTCCGACAGTCTGGCGGACCTGCCCCTGGAAAAACGGTGTATGACGGCGGAGGTGGTCCGGGCCGTACCCTGGTTCGAGTCCCACCTATTCAAGCGAGAAAATGACATCTCTCATGCTTGCTTGGGAGGTGGGCCGAAGATTCTCCCACTGACCGGAGGCGAGTTGGTCCCGTTCAACATCCACGATTGCGTTGGTGTCACGACCTATCCTTGCACCAGTGCGGACACGGTGGAGGTTCTCGCCGCAACGACCGATGCAACTGTAGCGCAGGAAAGTACGCGCGGCCTGGTATTGGGGAGCGCGCAGAATCTCCTGAGACCGGAAGGCATCGTCGTACAGGTCAGAGACCCCGCAGGCCGCGTTTACGACAAATTGCCAACCAGCCTGACGGATGAGGATACCGTCTCGTGGAACACCGGCAGGGAAGAAGTGGAGCCCAGTACCGGCGTAAGCGTGGGGTATTCGAGGGCGGGATTCAGCGACAACATCGCCGATTGGGCCAGTTTCGTGCGTACCGTGACTGTATCTGGTCTGGACGGCGCGGCGGCCCCGGGGCAAGTCAGAATCAGGGGTGATGGCAACGAAGGGTATATCCATTACAGACCCAACCCCACCGATCGCCGCAATCCCTTCACGTTGAGCAGTAGCTATGATGGAGTGGTCGATTATTTTCTCGAATTTACTGCGCTGGGTACTTATCTCGTCGAGTACGCCGTGGAAGCGACCCGCACCGACAACACGGTCTACACCGGTAGCGGCACCTACACCTTCCACGTCGGCCCGATAGCGGAATTGGAGGTGCGGGACGGCGGAGCTAGCCCCGCCGTGGCTGCCAACCGGCAGGCACACACCATAATGGCGGTGAACAACGGGCCGGACGAAGCCCCGGCCGTCCGGGTGACTGGCCTGCCCACCGAAGCAACGGACCATTACGCCAGCCACGGGGAATACGATCCCAATAGCGGCATCTGGACCATCGGCAGGCTGGGTGTCGGTGAAAACCCCACCCTGGCACTCATTGCCCAGGACGCCAACGCCGCCCCGATTACCGCCACCATCGAGAACACCCAGGACTACCGGGTCGTTATCGACGGAACCACCCACTCCACCCATTACTACGACCACATCGACGACAACAACACCGCGACCGTCGCGGCCCGCGTGGGGACCGGCGAGGGCTATCCCGGCGCGCCCAGCGTAACGGTGATGGAAACCCCCGTGGCGAACATCCTCATGTGGCAGCCGGTGGAACGGGTTAACGGCTTTGAGGTGACCCACTACGAGGTGCAGCGGTCGGCCAGCCCGTGGGATACGCTGGCGGACGATGTAGAGGGGATAGTCCACGCGGACATAGACCTGCGTCCGGGTCAACTAATGCAATACCGGGTGCGAGCCGTGAACGTCTTTGGAGTCGGCGGCCCGTGGTCGGGTTCATCCTTCACCGGACCCGACGCGCCGGGCGACTTCACTGCCGAGCAGCTCCAGGGCGGCGACGTGCGCCTGACCTGGACCAAACCCGACGGCAACGGAGCCGAGATCACCGGCTACACCATCGAGGTGTCCGTAAACGGCGGGGAGTCCTGGAGCAACACCGGGGCAAACCTCGACGCCAACGACACCAGTTGGACGCACAGCAACCTGTCCGTCGGCCCTGCCCGGCTCTACCGCATCCGCGCCAGCACCGACCGGGGTCACGGCCCCTGGGCGCAGGCCACATCGGCAAGCATAGCCGCGCCCATCCTCACCGCCGACTACGGCGGCCCGTCGGAGGTCCTGCTGTCCTGGACCATGCCCGCTGGAAATACCGTCCCGGTGCTGTCCTGGGAACTGGAGCATTCCCCGGACGGCGTCAACTGGCGCAGCCTCGCCACCGTACAGGCCGCGGACGGAATGCGCTACACCGACCGGGGCCTGTCCCCCGGCACCTCGCGGTACTACCGGGTGCGGGCCAGCACCGCCCTGGGGCACGGCCCCTGGTCCGAGGCGGTAACCGCGGTCACGGCGGCCGGGGTTCCCCGCAACTTCCGGGCCCAGGCCAACGGTCCCAACGAGATCCTGCTCACCTGGGCCAAGCCCAGCGGCGACGCCGAGATTTGGGGATACCAGATTCAGCGCAAGACCGAAGGCGTCGACTGGAGCCTTCTGACCACCGTCTACGTTGAAGACGGTACGTCCTACGTGGACGGCGGCCTATCGGCCGGCGACACTTGGACCTACCGGGTGCGGGCCATCAGCATCGCCGACGGGAGCCTGCTCGAAGGAGACTGGACGGCAGAGGCCAGCGCCACCACCTCCTCCGGCGGGCCGGAGTCGCCCAAGGACCTGGCGGCCGAGGCCGACGGTGCCAACGCCATCAAGCTGAGCTGGACCGAGCCGGAGGACAACGGCGCGCCCATCACCGGCTACCGCATCGAGCACTCCACCGACGTGGGCGCGACGTGGGCGCTGCTGAGAGCGCGCCACTCCGGCACCACCTACCTCCACACCGGCCTTCCGTCCGGCACAACCCATCACTACCGGGTGGCGGCCATCAACCGGAACGGCATGAGCACATTCGCCAGCGTGGTTTCGGCCACCACCGGCGGTGACGCCACCACGGTTCCGGGAATCCCCACGAACCTGCGGGTGACCAGCGTGGACCGGGACCGGGTGAGCATCGCCTGGAACCCGCCGGAGAACGACGGCGGGTCGCGGGTGACCGGCTACGAGTACCTGTACACCGGCCCCTGCGCCGCCAACCCGGCGGACCTCTGCTTCAGCGACGTGAAAAGCACCGGCGGGACCTCGGCCAGCGTCAGCGGCCTCGCCGCCGGGCAATACACCTTCGAGGTGCGGGCGGTGAACGCCGTGGGCGCCGGGGAGTGGGCCGGTCCCGTCTGGGCCACGGTGGTTCCGGAGGTCCAGGGCCGGGTCATCGTGACCCCGGACAGACTGACGGTGACCGAGGGCGGCTCCGCCACCTACCGGGTCAGGCTGAGCACCAACCCGTCCCAGCCGATACAGCTGGGCCTCTTCTGGGACGACCCGGGCGGAGTTCTTTCCGATGGGGCGCTGGCGGCCCACCAGGGCATGCTCCTGCTGCCCAGCAACTATACACCGCCCGAGGGGGCGAGCTGGGACGGCTGGGCCTACCGCTGGGACGTGGGCATCCCTATCACCGTGGAGGCGGTGGAGGATGACGACGCGGAGAGCGGAGCGGCGGTGATTTTCCACGACGTCTGGACCGCGCCGGCCGAACTGCTGGGTAACCCCCCGGACTGGGCCGAGGACCCGGTGTACCACTTCCTGACCGGCCCCGGCGTGATTGTCGCGGTGCGGGACAACGACTAGCCGGGGCGACTGCCCACCGGACCACTGAGAGGCCGCCCCGAACCTTGGGGCGGCCTTTCCCGTCCGGCGATACCCCGCCGGAATCGTCTGCTCCATCACAGCCACGTCCTGAACGTCCGGGGCGAAAGCCACAGGCTGCACGGCGTTCTCCAACCCCTCATCCCCTAGCGGCGACGGCAAATCAGCCAGAAAACCGCCTATCGGGGACGATTCTAGCAGATTGGGCGGGAAAGTTACTGCTAAGTTACAAAGTATCACCAGCACTATACCCACATGTTACTCGCAAATCTCTATACTACCCACCGTCGAATTTGAGGGGCCCATCCCGACCCATGGAAGTCGGACCCAGTTGTCTACGGGCATGTCAATTGCCCGGACAGGATGGTCTTCCTAGTGGTCGGTCAAGTTTGAAGCATCAGGATATAACCGGCGGAGTTTGGTTCTGGTGTCCTTGGCGGTGAAACGCTACATGAAAGTGGCCTGGAAAGCTCCCAAGAAGGGCGGCAAGGCCACCCACTTGACTACGTCAAATGGGCCCTACCTTTCCCTGGGACCCCTCCAAGATCGAGGAAGACTATACCCCGAAGAAGAACCTTGTCATCAAGGACCTGGAACCCAGGCGGTACATAGTCTGGATTCGGGCGGTGAATCAAACCGGAGAAGGGCCGAAGGCCACAGGCACAGTAAGACTTGAGTAGAGCCGCCGGCCCTGGTTAGTCCTTCGCGGCCAAAGTCAAGAAACTCACAGGAGGCCCAGATGGCACTGAGATACCCCGCATGGCTCACCAACAAGAAACTCCTATTTCCAGTCATCGCAGCAGCACTGGTCGCCCTAACCATCACCTCGGTCATCTACGCCCAGTCCTCCAGTACCCTCTACGTGCCCGTCCCTCAAGCATCGTCCGGCCACTTCCACCACGACATCTACAGCCCCTCGATGGAAGTCGACGTCGCCGGCGTCGACGTCTACAACACTTTCGTTACCGCCATCTTCCAAAACCCGTACAGCTGGCGCGCCGGCAGGTTCGTATACGGCTTCCACCTTCGGGTCAACGCCGATTCCGAAAATCCCACCGTCAGGTTCTATATATCGAGCTCCGGGACCTGGCACCTATGGAGCGGCGACAAAACCTACAGCGGACCCTTTCTCCCAGACGTAGGAGCCTACGAACTCAACTCCCTAGCGGCGGAACTCTCCGGCCAGTACGCCACTCTGTTCATCAACGGCAAGAAGCTCGCCGATGACGACGACAACACCCGCTTCCACCTCGGTCCAAATACCGCCAAGGGCGACGTCTGGATCGTCAACGGTCCCTTCTTTGGCAGCGTCCAGCACGGCGCCACCACCTATTACGACATGTTCCAGGTCTTCACTCCCAGCAACAGCCCATCAGGGACTGACCTGGACCAACCTTACCCCGATCAATGGACACCCGGCAAAGGAGACTTGCCCAGCGACGCGCACCGAAATGTCGAAAGCCATTCCCTCAACACCGAGGAGAGGAAACGAGTCCAATTCGAGGAATAATCCCTACACCTCAAACCCAGACATTCAGAGGCCCGGCCTAAGCCGGGCCTCGATTCCCCTCACTTTTTACCTGCCAAACCCAACCTACTCCAAGTATTTCATCGGCTGTGTCACCGCTGGACTTAAAGTGAGCCAAAATCGCTGACTCAGAATTGAGCCACCCCGGTAGCGCTGGGATCATCCGCGAAATCTTCGTGGAGGTAGGGAACGCCGGCGCCCGGCAGCTCGGAGTTCCTTTCGGCAAACGTGAAGAAGCCGGGCAAGGTGAGGAAGCTGAAGATGGAGCACGACGGGGAAGGCAACTTCACCGTCAGCTGGCGCCATCCCAAGAACAAGGCCAAGCGGGGCCGCGCGCCGGAGCGCTACATGATTCACTTCCACCACCTTTCGAAGCACAGCTTCACCGCTCCCATACGCAAGACCGTGCTGGCCAACGAGAAGCAGGTCACGTTCACGGGAATAGAGACGTCTGGGGTGCCTCAGGTGTACGGAGTCGAAGTCTGGGCCGTGAGCTATGCCGGGAAGGGGAAGCGGGCCTACGTGGGGGGGTCTACTGACCGGGCGGCGCATACCGAATAATGCCGCGCCGACAAAAACAGCAAGGAGCCGCCAAGCATGATCAGAACCGCATCTTCAGCCTCTGAGGAACGTGGGAAAACCAGAATGTTGCGGGCCCCTTTACCCCGCCGCTTGGCGGTCCTCCTCATGTTGCCTGTGGCGGTAGCCGTGATGCTTTTGCTGCTGGCGGAGACCGGCCCGGCGGCGGCCCAGGGCGCGGCGGGAACCGAACCCGCCAACATCCAGGTTATGCCGGGCGACGGCATCCTCACCGTCAGCTGGACGGTCACGTCCCGTCCGGGAGTGGCCGACGGCGACATTCGACACGCCCTGCGCTGGAGCCAGGAGGCCGGCGTCTGGAACAACCCGGCCGGGGCCACGCCCTTCGTCAACGACGGTGTCGCGGTGGACGCCGGGCAGACCAGCTACACCATCACCGGTCTGAAGAACGGCGTGGTCACCGGGGTGCACGTGCGTTCCTTTACGGGCGTTGACTGGTCGGAGCAGGGCGCCGGCTCCAGCAGGTGGGTGCGGGTGAAGGGGGAAAGCACCACCCCGCGTTCCTCTGGCCCGAAGACCTACAGCGTTACCGCCACGGCCAGCGCCGTCGAGGGCTCGGATGCCACGCTGACTGCAACTCTCAACAAGGCGGCTCCGTACGGAGGGGTGGAGTTCGCCGTGACGGCGGGCTACGGCAGCGACGCCAGCGCAACGGCGGGAGACGTGGGAGCCATTACCTCCCCGGTGACCATGGCGGAGGGCGATACCACCCTGGAGCTCACCGTTCCCACCTCCTCCGACGAGGTGGACGAAGACGACGAGACCTTCATCGTGACCATTGCCGCAACCACCGGTGGCTGGGAGAAGGAGGGCGACGGGAAGGACACCGCCACCATAACCATACAGGACGACGACACCGCCGGGGTGACGGTGACCCCAACGGCACTGAACGTGGCCGAGGGCGGGACCGGAACCTATACCGCGGTCCTGGACAGCAAGCCCACTTCCGACGTGACCGTAACGCCAACGAGCAGTGACGGCGGCGCAGCCAGCGTCAGCCCGGCCTCATACACCTTCACGCCCGGCGACTGGGACACGGCGCGGACTTTCACGGTGTCCGGCGTCGCCGACGATGACGCCGGTAACGAGAGCGTCAGCTTCAGCCATGGAGTGGTCAGCAACGATGCCAAGTACAGCGGCATCGCGGTGGACGGCGTGTCCGTGGCGGTGGCCGACGACGACACTCCGGTGGATCAGACGCCGCCTAAAGACGGCCCGCCCCAACCGCAGCAGCAGGTTACGGAAGCCTGCGCGGTGCGCGCTGACGGCAATTACGACCGGGACTTCGACGGCCTCATAGAGGTGTGCAACCTGGCGCAGTTGAACGCCATCCGCTGGGATGCCGACGGCAACGGCGCCATGGGCAACAGCAACTACAAAGCCGCTTTCCCGGGCGCCGCGTCGCGGGTGCTGATGGGCTGCCCAATATCGTCGGGTTGCAAGGGCTACGAACTGGTGGACGACCTGGACTTTGACACCAACGGCAACGGGGAAGCCGACGCCGGCGACACCTACTGGAACGGCGGCAAGGGCTGGACGCCCATCCGTTTCGGCGTCGGCGGCGCCATCGTCTTCGACGGGAACGGCCACACCATCAGCAACCTTTTTGTCGACGCGGGGCCCGGCGTGAGCGCGGGGCTGTTCAACTTGATTCACGGCGCCATCGTCCGCAACGTCGGGCTGGAGTCGGTTGACGTGACCGGTCAGGGCGCAGCCGGCGGGCTGACGGCGGCCAACCGCGGTCAAATTCAAAGCAGTTACGTGAACGGCTCCGTGTGGGGACAGGGCTCGGTCGGCGGGCTGGCCGGCGCGAGCCACGGCAAGATCATCGGCAGTCACACGGCCGGCACGGTGTCGGGCGGACAATACGTCGGCGGGCTGGTGGGCTGGAGCGTCGGCTTCATCGGGGACAGCTACTCCACGGCCGACGTTTCCGTAATCGAAGTGAAACCCTCCGGGCGCCGGGAGGGCGAGCATATGACCGACGACGGAAATAGTGTCCGGGCTTTTGGCGGACTGGTGGGGTACGAGTTCGGCACCATCCGGGGCAGTTACGCCACGGGCGACGTGACGGCCAACGAGGCCTTTGTGGTGGGCGGCCTGGTGGGATTCACCCAGGGGGCCGACATCTTCGCCAGTTATGCGGCCGGCGACGTGTCCGGCTACGACTACGTCGGGGGCTTGGTGGGCGTCAACTTCCGGACGCCGATTACGGCCAGCTACGCCCTGGGCAGCGTGTCGGGAGGCGAGCACGTCGGTGGGCTGGCTGGGCAGCATTCGCGCGTTTTCAGCCGCGTGAATCACCACCGCTGCTCCAGTTGCGCCATCCACAGAAGCGGCATTACCGACAGTTACTGGAACATCCAGGCCGAGGGTCAGACCGCCACGCAAACGGTGCACCGGGACCAGCTGGCCATCAGTCCCACTGGCTCCGACCGAACCACCGCCGAGTTGCAGGCGCCCACGGATTACACCGGCATCTACGCCAACTGGAACGCACTCACCGACGGCAAGGGCAGTTCGGACCTCTGGGACTTCGGCACGTCCAGCCAATACCCGGTGCTGAAGCACGCCGGCCCCGGCGTGGCCGAACAGCGCGCGCAACTGCCGGAACCGTCCGCCGGCCCGGTGGTGCGGGAGTCTCCCACCGGACCCGGAACCGACTACGACACGGATGACGACGGCCTGATTGAAGTGTCCAACCTGGATCAGCTGAACGCCATCCGCCTGGACCAGGGCGGCGACGGCGACGGCTGCTGCCACTACAACCATTTCGTCCCATCACCCTATCGCGGCGATCCCAACGTACCCAATCCCGAGCGCTGGGATATTCCCGCCGCCTTCCCCGATCCCATGGACGGAATGGGCTGCCCGTCGTCGGGGTGCATCGGCTACGAACTGGTGGCCGACCTGGACTTCGACACCAACGGCAACGGCAAGGCCGACGCCGGCGACGCCTACTACGACGGCTACCCCCACTCGGGGTGGAATATCGATAACGGCTGGCGCCCCATCCTGTCGTTCGTCGGCGTCTTCGACGGCAACGGCCATACCATCCGCAACCTCTACATCTCCTCACCCAGGTACGAGGCCGGGCCCGTACGCGCGGGGCTGTTCAATGCAATTAACCCCCCGGGGATCGTCCGCAACCTCGCCCTGGAAAACGTCAGCGTGTCCGGCGGGGGCTACCCGGTCGGCGGGCTGGCCGGAAGCAACAGCGGCCGCATCAGCGGTGTCTACGTTACCGGAACGGTGTCGGGCTGGGGCTCCGTGGGCGGCCTGGTAGGGGAGAGCGGCGGCCCCATCTTCGCCGCCTACTCCACGGCCAGCGTCACCGGCGGCAGCAACAACGTCGGCGGCCTGG
Source organism: Dehalococcoidia bacterium (assembly GCA_965203005.1). Classification (GTDB taxonomy): domain Bacteria; phylum Chloroflexota; class Dehalococcoidia; order Lucifugimonadales; family UBA3495; genus VXOI01. Next base: position 3,567,568 of record CBDBBS010000002.1, on the reverse strand, counting down.
TGGGCATCAACTGGGGTGGAGTCACCGCCAGCTACGCCACCGGGGCCGTGACCGGCAACGGGAACAACGTCGGCGGACTGACCGGCAGCGGCAACGCCACCAACAGCTACTGGGATACCCAGACCTCGGGCCGGAGCAGTGGCGGCGGCGGGACGGGCAAGACCACCGCTGAGCTACAGACGCCCACCGGTTACACCGGCATCTACGCCAACTGGAAAGTTGACGTGGACGGCGACAAGACTGCCGACGACCTTTGGGAATTCGGCTCGGACAACGAGTACCCGACGCTGAAAAACATCGGCGGCGCTCCGCCGGAAGAAACGCCGGGAACTCCCCATCCGCCCGCACCAACTACCGAGACACGGGGCACCTTCTCCGTCAGCGCGGCGGCCAGCGCCGCCGAGGGGGCGGACGCGACGCTGACCATCACCCTCAGCGAGGCCGCGCCCGCCGACGGCGTGGCGTTCACGGTGGCGGCGGGCTACTCCGGCGACGCCACCGCGACCGCCCTGGACGTGGGCGGCATAACCTCCCCGGTCACCGTGGCCGAGGACGACACCACCCTGGAAATCGCGATCCCCACGATCGATGACGACCTGGACGAGGATGACGAGACCTTCACCGTCGTCATCGACGCTGCCACGCCAGGTTGGGAGAAGGAAGGCGACGGCAAGGACACGGCCACCATAACCATCACCGACGACGATACGGCCGCCGTGACGATATCGCCCGTTGACCTGACCATCAACGAGGGCGGCACCGCGACCTACAGCCTGATCCTGGAGAGCATGCCGAGCAATCTGGTGCACATCACGGCCATCAGCGGAGACGGCGGCGCGTTGAGCGTTGACCCGGAGACCTACGTCATCTCCCCGTCCGACTGGAACACGGCCCGCACCTTCACGGTAACGGGTGTGGCCGACGCTGACGCCGATAACGAGAGCGTGACCATCAGCCACAGCATCAACGGATTGCAGGACGCCAAGTACAGCAGCGTGACCGCGCCGTCGCTGACCGTGACGGTGCAGGACACCACGCCCAGGAACTTCTCCCTCAGTAGGGCCGCCAGCGCCGCCGAGGGTTCCGACGCCACGCTCACCGTTACTCTCACCGCCACCGCTCCCGCCGGGGGAGCGGAGTTCGGCGTCGCCGTCAACCACGGCAGCGGCGCCGGGAAGGCAGATGCGGCCGACATGGGAGCCGTCCCGCAGACGGTAACCGTGGCAGCGGGCGCAAAGACGGCCACGCTGACCATCCCGTTGGCGGAGGACGCCCTGACCGAGGACGACGAGACCTTCACGGTGACGCTGACGCCGCCCAGCGGCTGGACGGCGGCCTCCGCCGGCGACGATACGGCCACGGTGACCATCACGGACGTGCCGCCGGAGCCGGAGCGGCAGACGCAGGAACCGGAGAAGCCGGGCCCGGTGGAGAACCTGCAGGTGTCTCTGACGGTGGACGGGGTGACCGTGAGCTGGGAGGCCCCGCAGAGCGGCGGCGCGCCCAACAAGTACATCGTGCGCCTGACCCCGGCCGACGGCGGCAAGGACAAGGTGAAGGAGCCCAAGGCGGGCAAGACCAGCGTCACTTTCGGCAACCCGGAGGCCAGCGCAACCTACCAGGTCAAGGTGCGGGCCCAGAACGGCGCCGGCAAGAGCGACCCGGTGCGGGCCAACGTAACCGTGCCGCAGTTGCCCGGCCCTCCGGTGAACCTGCAACTGCTGGCCACGGCAGACAGCATCACCGCCACCTGGGAGGCCCCACAGAGCGGCGGGAACCCCGGCGGCTACCTACTCAACGTGAAGAACACGGACAGCGGGGAGGACGAGCTCCACAGCGTCGGGGCGGACGCGACCACGGCCACCTTCGGCAACCTGGAGGCCGGGGCGTCCTACCGGGTGTGGGTGCGGGCGGTGAACGCCGGGGGCAAGGGGGAGCGGGTGAGAGCCACCGCCACCCTGCCCGAGGCCCCGCAGCAGGAGCCGCCGCCGGAACCGCAAAAGACAGCCCGGACCTACGCGGTAACGGCCACGGCCAGGGCGACCGAGGGCGGGAGCGCAACGCTGACCATCACGCTCAGCGAGGCGGCCCCGGTAGAGGGCGTGGCCTTCACTGTAACCGCCACCTACGCCGGCCAGACTGCGGAGGCGGCAGACGTGGGTAGCATCACCTCGCCGGTGACCGTCCTGGAAGGGGATGCGACCCTGGAGATCGCTATCCCCACCGCCTCCGACGCCGTGGACGAGGAGGAAGAGACTTTCATAGTGACCGTGGCCGCGACCACCGAGGGCTGGGAGAAGGAGGGCGACGGGAAGGACGCGGCCACGGTGACCATCACCGACGACGACACGGCGGGAGTGACCGTTACCCCCAGCGCGTTGAACGTCTCCGAGGACGGCAACGCCACCTACACCGTGGTGATGGCCTCCCAGCCCACGGCGGACGTGACCGTCACGGCCTCCACTTCCGACGGGGGAGCGGCCGACGTATCCCCGGCGTCCTACACCTTCACCTCTTCGGACTGGAACACAGCTAGGACCTTCACGGTCAGCGGCGCGGCCGATGAGGACCGGGACAACGAGAGCGTGAGCATCAGCCATTTCGTTGCCAGCAGCGACGGCAAGTACAGCGGCATATCGGTGGACGGCGTGAGCGTGGCGGTGACTGACACCACGCCGCCACCGGCCCAAGTATCTTGCCCCGAGGAGGCGGGACCGCCGGTTCCCGGCCAGACGGAGCCTTACAACGTCTGCGTTACGCCGGGCGACAGCACCCTGACCGTCACCTGGACGATGTCCCCGCGGGACGGGGTGTCCGATGATGACATCCGCCACGCCCTGCGCTGGAGTCAAGAAAGCGGCGTGTGGGCCAACCCGCCGGGGCCGTCAGGCGCAGCCGAGGACGGCATCGTGGTGGAAGGCGGAGTAGCGACCTACACCATTACCGGGCTGAAGAACGGTGTGGCCACGGGAGTATTCGTGCGCTCCTTCGTGGGCAGCAGCGCCTCGGAGCGGAGCTCCCAATCCAGCCAGTGGGTGCGGATCAAGGGCGGCCACACCACCCCCAGAGCCGCCGAGTAGCCGGGGAAGACCAGCCCCAAGAACAGTTCCCGGCAGGACAAACACGAAAGCAGGAAGAATTCATGCCAGCAGGCAACGACTTCGCCAAGGCTTTCGAGACCCTGGAGAACTGGTTTGATTCGGAACCATTCCGGGTCAACGGCATGACCGATGATTTGGTGGCCGAACTGGCTGCAACCATCGGTTGCCCAGACAGCAGGCCGGACATCGGCAGGTGGCTTACTTCCATGGACCGCAATCTCTACACCGTCGGGGATGGCCGGATTCTTGAAGTCGTTGCTATCGAATTCGCTGACGGGAGCAGACCCGGCCTTTATCAGATCAGGCACCACGAGGAACCAGCGGACAGAGTCATTACGGAGGGCGCCATGACTCTAGAAGACGCGCCCTGGCCGTGATGGATAGGCGCGAAGAAGCCCCGCCGGGAGAATTGGGTATCCAGGCGGTTCTTTTCGGAATCAGGTATGCCGGGCAAATCACCCATTGGACGGGCGCTGAAATATCCCGCACTGCCTACGACAACCCGGGAACCTGTGGGATGGAGATCAACCTCGGGAAGGGCCTTGCCAAATACGTTTTGGAGAAAGGAACGGAGGAAGAATGCTGACCATGGCGGAAGGTCTCCGTCCGTTGAGAGAAATGTGCGACTACGCCCCACAGGGCAAAGAGCAACAGCCGGTCGTGTTGTCGGAGATCCAGTGTTCCGGGGAACCGGGACAGCGAACTGAGGGAGACGAAGATTGCATGGAAGGACATTCACAAGCACTGGCAGACGGAGATCGAAGGCTCAGCATGAACCTGTCGCACCATGTCGAGCTGCACGATAAAACCCTCATCGCCCGGGGGGATGCAAAATGAAAATCGTAGGCATCTGCGGAAGCCTGCGGCAGGATTCCTGGAACCTGAAGCTGCTGCTTAACGCCATCAACCTGGCTGGGGACAAGGGCGTGGACGCCAGGTATATCGGCTTGACCGGCCTCCCCCTGTTCAACCCCGACGCCGAGGGACAGCCGTCCCACGAAGTCGACGCGCTGCGCCGTGCCGTTCGGGAAGCCGACGCTGTGATAATCGCCTGTCCCGAACACAACGGGTCCATGACCGCCGCCCTCAAGAACTCCCTCGAGTGGCTGTCCCGGGGCGGCAAAGACATCGCCGGCAAGGTCTTCTTCATCATGGGGGCCAGCCCCGGGCGTTCAGGAGCCATGAGGATGCACGTCCACGCCTCATACAGCATCGAGTCCGAGGGCGGGTTCGTGCTGCACCAGCCCCGGGTGCTGCTGCCTCATATAGCCAGTTTCATGGATCAGGACGGCACGATTACCAGCGAGTATCTCAGGAACCTGCTGGCCGACGCCATGGAAATGGTCATCTGGTATGCCGAAAGGGTGAAAGAGTAGGGAGGTGAGAGGCGATGATGCGAATACGGATGAACGGATACCGGTGGGCCGCGGTTGCCCTGTTCCTTCTGGGCGCCGGGATGCTGACCGTCGGTATCTTGGCCTTCCTGCAGGACCTGGGGAAGATATGAACCGGATTCAGGACAACATCATCGTTATCGCGTGGATCATCGGCGTGACGATAATCGGCAGGGGGCACCGCCGTGTTCGTGCCGGACCCGCGCCCCTGTGAAGCCATGAAGTGCCAGCGCCTCGAAACGTGGCAGGAGGAACATGAACACCGTCGCGTCCAGGATGAAGTCCTCTCTATCAAACGTGTAATATCGAGACCTTATGACCGCGAAGACACTGCTGCCCAAGTTGGCGCCGATTCTGCTGCTATTCATGGTGGCTGCTTGCGCCGCGGAAATTCCTGCTACTATACCTACTGCCACACCGGCAGCCACCCCCGACTTGGATGCAACGGTGCAGGCCGCCGTGGCCGGAACGATACAGGCCCTCCCCACCCCAACCCTGCTCGTACCGACGTCCACGCCTAGCCCGACACCTACGGCGGAGCCTTCACCAACGCCTACTGCAACTCCACTGCCTCCCACGGCTACCCCGGAACCGCCCCCAGATCCGACTGTGGCCGCACTTCTGGCCACCCTAACGGCTCAACTAACGGCTACACACACCCCTGCGGCTACGGTCCCACCCACGCCTACACCCACCTCGACGCCTACACCCACGCATACTCCGACACCTACGCCGACGGCAACTCCGGTACCTCCCACGCTGACGCCCACCGCCACGCCTGTGCCCACCCGAACTCCGACGCCCAGCCCGACGCCGACGCCCAAACCGGACGCAGACCGGGAGGTGCTGGTAGCTTTCTACAATGCTACCGATGGCCCTAACTGGTACCACAATGACAACTGGCTTAGCGACCTACCCATCTCCTATTGGCGGGGGGTTGGAACGGACGAAAACGGCCAAGTCGTCGGCCTCCACCTCCGGAATAACGGACTCCTAGGCAGTCTCCCTTCTGAACTGGGCGACCTGACCCGACTGGAAGAACTGTCCCTCAGAGAGAATCTGCTGACCGGGGGAATCCCGCCAGAGATAGGCAATCTTTCCAAATTGCGGGAGCTGGACCTGAGAGGAAACCGTTTGTCCGGCAACATTCCATCCGAATTGGGGAACCTTGCCGAGTTGCAAGAACTATACCTGAACCAGAACCAACTGAGCGGAGGCATACCCGCTGAACTGGGTCAATTGACCCAGCTCGTGGTATTGGAGCTTTGCTGCAACCAATTGAGCGCCCTTCCTCCGGAGCTGGGAAATCTAACTAAGCTGGAACGTCTTGAAGCCGTAGAAAACCGGTTCCAGGGGCAAATACCCCCTGAGTTCGGAAACCTGAAGTCTCTGCAGTACTTGAGCTTGGGCGATAACAGGCTGGCTGGTGAACTTCCGACGGAACTGGGCAATCTGTCAAACCTTCGGACTTTGTATGCGTATAGCAACAACCTAAACGGGACATTGCCTCCGGAGATGGGTCGTCTGTCCAAGCTTGGAGATTTGATGTTATCTCACAACGGTTTCACCGGGACGATACCGCCGGAATGGGGCGAACTCGTCAGATTGTGGTATGTCGATTTGACATCCAACAACCTCAGTGGCTGCATCCCGCAGAGCTGGGCGCATAACGTATCGGTTGCTGTCGACCCTGACGTAAGGTTTTGCGACCAGTAAGGCGCTCCCCCCGACCGGAGTGGGGGGAACGACGCTGTGGCGTCCAGGACGCCAACACGGGCATTCGTGACACACCAAGGAGCGGATATGAAGGCCATCGCCCTTATAGCTTTACTCTTGGTCCTGATTGCCTGCGGTTCGGAGACACTGGCCCCCACCAACACCGTACCTCCGCCGACAGCCACTCAGTCTCCCACAGAGGCTGCGGACACACCAACACCCTCCCTTCAGGCTACTGCTGCGCCAACCCCTGCGCCGGCACCCACGGACGCGCCTGAGCCGACAACTGCGCCAACGGCTGTTCCTGATCCAACGCCTACGTCTGAAGCCGATCCCGAACCAGCTTCCAATGTCAGAAGGGACCCAAGCTTAATCAGTGCCGGATCCAAGCATACCTGCATGATAACGGCCGACGGCTCGGTTGCCTGCTGGGGCGATGATTCCCACGGCCAAGCGACGCCGCCGGAAGGAGAGTTCGTCTCGGTCAGCGCTGGAGGGGACGCGTTCGGTTACTCCTGTGGGGTGAGGGTTGACGCCTCAGTCGCCTGCTGGGGAAGTTACACTTATGACTATGGGAGAGCTACGCCCCCTGAAGGGGAGTTCGTTTCCGTCAGCACTGGAGTGACCCACACCTGTGGGGTGAGAGTTGACGACTCCGTTGTCTGCTGGGGCAATGATTCTGACGGCCAAGCGACGCCGCCTGAAGGAGAGTTCGTCTCGGTCAGCACTGGCCAGAACCACACCTGTGGGGTAAGGCCTGACGGCTCCGTTGCCTGCTGGGGATTTGACCCCTACGGTCAAGCCACACCGCCCGATTCAAGATTCGTCTCGGTCAGCGCAGGATGGGACCACACCTGTGGGGTGAGAGTTGACGGCTCCGTTGCCTGCTGGGGTGCTGATTTTCACCTCCAATCCAAGCCGCCCGATAAGAAGTTCATCTCGGTTAGTTCCGGATTGACCCACACTTGCGGGATAAGGCCCGATAACACCGTGGAATGCTGGGGCATGGATTATTTGCGCAGCACCGTCGCGCCGTCGCTTCCACCAGAGGTCGTATCCCCTGAAGGGCAGTTTGTGTCCGTCAGCGCTGGGCCTAGACACGCCTGTGGGATCAGGCCCGACGGCTCCGTTGCCTGCTGGGGCGAGGACGACTCTGGTCAAGCTACGCCGCTGTTGCCGCTGTCCCCAGACGCTGGGTTCACCTCGGTTAGCGCCGGAGGCGGTCAGGTATGTGGGGTGAGGACGGACGGTTCCATCGTCTGCCGGGGCTGGCGTAAGGCGGGCTGGACAACGCTGTCTGAGGAGGAGTTCGCATCGGTCAGTGTCGGCGGCTCGCACGTCTGCGGGATAAGAACCGACGGTTCCGTAGCCTGCTGGGGGCATGATGCCGCTGGCCAAGCTACGCCACCTGAAGGGGAATTTGCATCGGTCAGCGCCGGAGGTGGACACACATGTGGGATTAGACCAGACGGCTCTGTCGACTGCTGGGGCGATGATTCTAATAACCAGGCCACGCCCCTCCCTGTAGGAAAGTTCGTCTCGCTCAGCGCTGGATGGAGCCACACTTGCGCACTAACGCCCAGTGGCTATATCTGGTGCTGGGGTGAGGATTACCTCTGCGAAATTCGGCCCGACCTCGAACATGTTCTGCCCGGCGGTGTCGCGTGTTGGGGGGTGGACCATATGGCCCGCCCCATACCGCCTGAAGGACAATTCGTCTCGGTAAGTGCCGGGGAGCACCGAACTTGCGGAATTAGACCCGACAGCTCAGTTATCTGCTGGGGCAGACACAGGTGGCCAGGTAGTAATACTGAGCCGCCGGAAAATGAATTCGTCTCGGTCAGTACCGGCATGGACCACGCTTGTGGAATCAAGACCGACGAGTCCGTCGCCTGTTGGGGGGATGATGAATTCGGCCAGGCCACTCCACCTGAGGGGAAGTTCGTCTCAGTTAGTGCGGGAAGCAACTTGACCTGTGGACTGAAAGCCGATGGATCACTCGATTGCTGGGGCGGCTAGCCTTCTCCGTAGGGATAGGTGCTGAACGTCCGCAGGGCCTAGTACTACAGTCTCACTTTAGAAGGGTGGCGTTTGTAGTGGCAATGCCGGGCTTGAGCTTGGTGGCGTCGCCTCCACCACGACCGGTACAGGATGAATTCCGGTGGTTGTTTCTCTGTCCATACCAGGCGAGTGAGCAGCCGACGCACCTCCGGTACAGTTACGGGAATCAGTTCTGGAAAATTCAGCCGCTATCTGTGGCAGGAGAGGTGAATATGTCATCTTTTGGAGTACACGCACGGCGACACCAAGCAAATTTCAGGCAATCCTCGGAAAGTATCAGCCCGCAAGGCCGTTCACCGTCGGACGACAAGGGACAGCGTAACCCCCACCTGCTGGCGCTGGGGCGCGAAATCGAGAATCTGTTCAAACCACTTCGCGGAAATGACGGGGCAGTTAAGTTTTTTGCTGACCGCCGCCTGAGATGGTGGCGAAGCGCTCATAGCGGAGATACCCGGGGCAAAGACGTGCCTACGCGCAATATGGCCAGTTCTCAAATCGCCTGCGTCAATTTCCTGCTGCCCTTGATTGGGATTGAGGGAGCGCTGGCGGCTGTCCTGCGGGCCATCGACAGCGATGTACAGGACGTGATTCCGATCGATCACAAGAAATCAAGGACCACCTCACCCGTCGAGCTGGAGTGGATCGGTGTTGACGAGCAGGGGGTGGACAAGCCCTTGGAGAAGGATGCCAGGGCTATTCGGGGCGCACTGACAACCAGCATCGACGCATTTCTGGTTGCCACGACGGCCACGGCAAAGAGAGCGTATTTGATGGAATGGAAGTACGTGGAGGAGTACAGAGTGGACAACGGAAGCGCACTTCGCCGGAGCAAAACACCCCTAAGCCGTTACCTTGACCTCTACAACAACGAGTCATCGTCATTCAACGGCGTCGCTCCGATGGAAGAACTGCTCTACGAACCCTTCTACCAGCTCATGCGGCTGAGGTTGCTGGCGGACCGGATGGTGAAAGAGCAAGAATTGGGAGTTTCCGATGCCAAAGTGGTGGTAGTCGTCCCGGAGGGGAACACTGCGTACCGGGAGACCATCACCTCGCCGCCATTGAAGACGCGATTCCCGAATTGCGAAACGGTTTCCGAAGTATTCCGCGCCACGCTGAAGCGCCCTGATGATGCTTACGGGGTAGTTGACCCGTCAACTTTGGACACAGCGGTAGAGCGAGAGTGCGGCAATGCGGTCGCCGCCTGGGTCAAGTATCAGCGAGAGCGCTACTACCCCCCGCCTAGGTCGGTGCTGGAACCATCCACTCCTGCGGAGTGAAACTGGAAGGCTCCGTCGCTTGCCGGGGCGACGTGAAAAACCCAGGTTGACAGAAAGGGTCTTGGTGAACCCGAAACCAGAACGCCGACCGAACCCCTTCGCAAGCCATTAGTCCACACACCCTGAGGGGTGTGGACATCCAAGAACATCGCAGACACACACTTATGGAGGCGACCGCCATGGAGGCGTATTGTCTGAAATGCCGCGAAAAGCGTGAAATGACCAACGAGGAACCGGTGACCCTGAAAAATGGCCGTCCTGCCACCAAAGGAGACTGTCCAGCTTGCGGCACGAAGATGTACCGGATCGGCAAGTCCTGAACTCTCGCCGGCGTCATCCAGCCTGCCAGTACATGCGCGATGAAACACAATGACAACGTGGTTTGCGAAAGATAAACTCTTCCCTGGCTGCAGCCGCATCAAGAGCCACAGGCCGAAGGAGTACCTAGCGGCGCAGTTGGCAGGGATGAAGAGGAGAGAAATGACAATGGACAACTGGGAAAGGCGCATGGAGATATTGGGAGGGTATCAGCAGTTCTTTGAATCTTGGTTGAAAATTGCGGAATCAATGTCCTCTGACTGGGACAGTGAGCGATTCGAGCAATCGCTGACCGACAACGAAGTTCCCGACGGCTTGGACCGCTATCTTGGGCAGCAGAGGCACAACCCCTGGCTTTTTATGAAAGCGTATAGCGTGATATTGCGCCGCCAAATTGAGTTCAACAAGACCGTCATGGAGATGCTCACGGACTTGGACCACCGGAAGGCCGAACCTTCTCCATGAATGATGCCACCAAAGAAGTAGGGGCGCTCGACGCAGCGCCTATTGAGCGCGATATCCTCAACGTGGTGCACACTTCGCGCGCATTTCACACCCAAGCGGAAGAGGGATGATTCGTCGGCGATACGGTTCGTAAGGGGACGTGCGACTCAATTCGGTTGTCGAGCCTCTTGCTGACGAAGGCTTCCTAATTCCGATGATCCGAACAGACGGGACGATAGCGAAGATTTTCATAAGGGGAATCACTCCGAAAGGGTCAGAGGGCTGTAGGAAATCAACCATACAGTTCGCACACGGTTAAAGTCAGACAGGTTTCCGATAACGGTCGCCGTTCTCGCAACTGCCGTGAGAATCGAATCCATATTCGGTGATCGGGTCAGAGGTTAAGGAGTTTTGTATGGCTATCGAATGGTCAGACGGTGAACCCCAACCTGGCATAGCGGACGTGCTGCTAGAGGGGTTCGGCGGCTCTGGGGAAAAGTATATTGTCTGGCATGGGACAGTGCTTGTGAACCCCGACGCTGCGGAAACGCGTTGGGTTGCTATGGGCTGGCCTGAGCCAGATACCGACCGTCTACCGCACTTCGAATCGAGGGACGAAGCCATTGCGCTTTGTGAGCGATGGGAGGAGATAAAGCTCGATGCTGAGAGGCGGGCTAGAGCAGAATTCAAGGCCAACAGAACCGGCGAAGGAGTCGATTAGAGAACCCTGTGAAAGGCCGCATCTGCCGCCCGGCGAAACGCAACCGGCAAGCGTCCAGCGGGGCAACCGTGCAGTGCAACAGGTAGGCCGGATCTAGGGCAGCAGCCAATGGAGTCCCTAGTGGCACGGTTGGCAGGGAATGAATTTAGCCGCAGGAATGGAACAGTGGTAAAGATTACAGAAAGCGAGTACAGATATATCGACGGCAGCATTCGGAAGGTTAGGCGAATCGAGGCCGCATATGCTCGCATAGAGCACAGTGACGGCACGGCCGAAGAATTCTCTGATTGTATGGCCGAAGGGCGCGCCTCGCCAGACAGCCCATCAATAGTCGAATGGCGAGTGTTTGGCATTCCGGTTTTCCCGGGCCCTGATGATGCCATTGTCTTGTTGGCTGAAAATGCCGAACCACTGGTAAAGATTATCGGGATACTCGCGGGCGTGCAGGCTTCTCGGGAAGGCGGAATTTACTTTGTCGGCACTGAGGCGCCACTATGAGACAGTACGCGAATAAAACCACATACGCCAAAGCAGCTCCGGGGCGTGGCAATCTCCTATGAACTAGGCCGCGGTGCCCCCGGCCAGCGCTGTACGAAGGCCGAAACCATTCGCGGGACCGGGTCCGACGCCCCGCAGGCTGCGAGAAACCAGGACTGCCTTGGACCGGGGCCAGTGCCATGCGGCCGCCGCCTTTCCGCTCCGTAACAGACCGCCCTAGCACGCCTGGCGTGATCATCCCCAAAGGCCGCCAAGAAAGCGTGGAAAACTACGGGGAGGGCCATCCGCGACTGCATCCCGCCCAATACCGGCAACGTCTCGCTACAGGACTTTGACCTGGCACAGGAGCAGGCACTCCAATCCCGCCCGTCCCAGCAGACCGGGCCGGGGACGGTCAAACTGGTCCACGCCGTGCTGCTCCCGGGGCTGCAAGCGCACCCTGAATCTGGAAATGATTCGCTGCAGCCCGGCAGGCCGCGTCTCCCCGCCGCCTGTGAAGTCCCGCGAAGTTCAGCAGTAATGACCGCCCTGGCATCTTCAGGTACAATTCAGTTCGCTCTCCACGAGGGGCCCCGACTCGAGGAGAGTACAAATGTAGAATAGGCAACGCCGAAAACTCAAAGCTGATGCCCGGCCTCCAACGTGCCCTCACCCGCGTATCCCGCATCTTGCAAGCGCCCGACGTTCAGTCGGGTTAAATGGGAGTGAAGGATGGCTACAGTGGCACCGTTCAGGTTACGGAATGGGGCTGTCTATCATTTCAGGGACGATTGCCAGTTTTCGCAAGGAGGCGTTCAGGATGAGGGTACTGGTGAACGGCGTCCCTGTGATGAGTGCATACGGCTTGTGCAGAAGGAGCGGACAGACATGGTGACGGCGATGCGAGAGGGCCGGTAGGAAGAGGCGCGGCATCTTGCCAGCCCTACGCAGGCAAACGATCAGTACACTGTGGACACCTAGCCTACCAGTTCATGCAGAACGCGGACAGGACCAGTGTAATGTACGAGGAATAACCACATCACCACCCATTATTATGTTCATGGCCATTCCAGTATGATGACACCTACTCTTCTCCACAGCCGCTAATTCCGAGGCCACAGCAGCAGAGGTCAAACTCTTTCCCGACGACCTAAGCCCAAGTGACTCACCAGCCTCCCCAGTAGGTAGGCGGTACTGATACGCCGCCCCTGCATAACAGGAGAACGTCTTGGCAACCGCAAGGACAAGGAACCGACGCCGTTTTCCAGACGCCCTGAAGCGCAAGCTCTGCCAAAACCAGGACTATTGCTGCATGTACTGCGGACGCAGAAGAGCTTTTACCGACCTGGAAATCGACCACAAGATACCAGTCGACCGAGGTGGCTCCGATAACCCGCGTAACCTACAGATCCTCTGCCCCCCGTGCAACAAGCGGAAAGGGAACCAAACAGACCGGGAATTCCGCAGGAGATACAGAGAGCTTCTTCCCAAGAATCATGAACCCCCGCGACCTGCAATCAGGCAGGACGCGTTCGACATGGTTACGGCAACTACCAACCGACCCCGGAACGCCCGAACAAGTCAATCCCCGCGTTCATCAAAGGGGACACCAGCAACAGTCGATTCGCTCACCATCAGACGGGAAGGGGGCTTCTTCTCGGACACCATCAAACTTGCATGGCCAACCCCGGACAGCGACGACCCAGTCACCGGATACAGACTACAGCACAGGACGGTAAAAGGTGGCCCCGACACTGGCTGGACGGACTTTGCCGACCCACATGAAGGAAACCTCCCAAGGTCCGAAATCAACGGAGTACCTCAAGATAAGAGATTCGCGTTCCGAATCCGGGCACGCAACGACGCTGGGTGGGGTCAATGGTCCAAGACATTCTCCGAAATAGAACCGGAACAGAAGGAACAAGGAAAGGAAAGCAACCCAGTTTCAAACCCGCCGACGACAACGACCGAAGTGGAAGGAAGGATACCCAGCCCCATTCTGGAAGTGTCATTCGAACGTACACCGGGCTTTTTCCAGGATGCGGTAATAACCAGATGGGAGATACCCGACAGCCCAGCGGGGTTGGTAACAGCCTACGAAATACAGTTCAGGATGCACCAAGGCAACAACAACAGAGACTGGACGAATCCCAGGCCGCCGCATGACGGCAGAATGCCCTCCTACCGTTTCGACGGAGTACCCAAACTGACGATAAACCAATTCAGCGTCAGAATACGAGCCAAGAATGACGCCGGCTGGGGACCGTGGTCGGAGGAATTCCCAGACTCTAGCACATAAACTTCTTTTGCGCGTAGTTCTGACGCCGCCCTCCGGGTCCCGGCCCAAGCCGGCTTCCGCGCCACCGCCGACGTCCTCATCATCTTCCGACTCCCCGACAAACCCGGCGCACCGGCCCGAATCGCCCAGCGGTTCAAGGAGCAGGACCTCAACATACAGAGCCTTCACATACTGGACCGAAGGGTGGACAACGCCATTGTCACCCTCACCATGATGGACCGAGAACAGACTCTTGCCCTCATCGACCCTGAATCCCTTATCTGAGAAACCACATCGCTCTGGCTGTCGCTTCCTAAACCAACGAGGCCCAATGCTCCTATACTAAACTAAAGCCGAGGTGATAAGGCGCTGCCGGACTGTGCTGCAATCAAGGGCCGAGGCGCTCAGGCGAGACTCCCGCGCCAATTCCCACCGTCCGGCAAATGCACATCAACTTTGGCCTTGGTTTAGCTACCCAATCACACCACTATCCTAACCAGATTACCATCAAATCCACCCTCATCTAGTGGAATGGCAAATCCTGAAGCCAACTGTATCTCCCTGCCAGCATTGAACTCCATTGTTTCAGGCGCAGAGAGTCCTTCAACACACTTAGAACAATTATCGTCACCGCAGCGACCCAGTATATGAGACTACCATTTCCGGCGACCATTTCGCCACATAGTTCCCCAAGGTTACCGCAGCAGCCACCAGCCAACTGGTTCTCAAGACTATTACCACTTTAAGATACCATCCAATCAGCCCCGGCCTCATTCCATTTTTCATGTACGCCAAATGCAGAATTGACTCGACAAGCCACTCCCCCGTTCTCTCACATCCTTAGCTTCTGCTATGAAGTCAAGTACCTTGCCCGCTTTCAAACCAACCCATATGACTAGCACATGCACTATCACGGCTCCTACAATCGTAGAAGCCAGCAAAATCGCTTCGTCCAATCTCCCTCCTTCCATCCTGCGCTAAGTGCTTTTCAGGCAATAGACAATTCTACTCGACAGGTCACTGTACTCCCCACCTGCTGGTGGCCTTAGGCATAGACTCTGAGGCATACCGCCTCAGCAACGCCTACATCAGAGGAGTAGGACAAGCTGCCGGACTTCGTGCTGGAAGTGGTCTCTGACAGCACCGCACACCAGGACAGCGGGCCGAAACAGGCCGATTATAAGGCTCTGGGAATCGCCGAATACTGGCGTTTCGATCAGACCGGAGAGCACCCCATGGGCACCGGCTGGCCGCCGACCGGCTGACGGATGCCCGGTACGAACCGATTGCGACTGAGGAACTGGAGGACGGCGTGCTACAGGAGTACAGCGCCGCGCTCAACCTGTTCATTCGCTGGGAGCGGGGGCAACTCCGTGGGCGCGACCCGGCGACAGGACGGCACATCACAACGTTCGAGGACGAGCCGAACCAGGCAGACAGAGCCAAGGCCCGCATCCGCGAACTGGAAGAGGAAAATCAGCGGCTGGGCGGCGGGTGAACGGTCCACAACTGTAACGGAGCTAGTTGCGAGATCGCTTTCCTGCGCCGGTGTTCCTGCGCGGTAGAGAATGTGCCACACGGCGGCAGAGTCCCTCCGCTCAGGATAGTGTAAGGGAACTTCAAAACCAGCTATTAGCGACGTCAGCGACGACGGCGCTAACGCTCCCGACAGAAGGCGGCTACGGACACGTCAGGCACATGACTGACGCGTTGCCGGGCCAAGCCGACCCGCCCCAGGGGCGAGACTCAGAGAGACGAGGAGTAGGCCGAGTGCTACCTCTGCCGACAGCATGCCAAACTGGCGGCATTGCATCTCATCGAGCAGGAGTCAGTCCAACCGGCAATCGACCTCTTCGGCAGCTGCCTGTATCCCTGCGTAAACGAGGATTAGCAATTCTTGAGCGTCGGCGGTCTTATCAAAGCCGATGTCTGGAACCGCTCTCCGGTATATGGTTTGAATATCCTCAGCGCGTCGGTAGCTCGACCCAGTCCCCCTGTGTTGATAGGCCTGATCCCAAGCTACAGGATTTCGCCGAGCAATGCGGTCTTCCGCAATATCTTGAAAGCGCCCAGACACTCCTTGGCGTATGACTGTGAGTGCAGTCAGTCGTTCTTCACGTGTCGCGTCATCGTCACTCGAAGTAGCTTGCCTGTTTAACCAGCGCGACACCGCCTCCTGTAGTCTGGAACGCAGGTCGTCAACAGGTACGAGAGTATCGTAACCGTTTCGCCCCATCATCATTCGCAAAGTAAGTGCTTTCACCCTTGTCCAATGTTGTTTGTCATAGTCGGGGTGCCTCCTGACCCCCAACAAGCCTTGCCACTGATCGTGGAATCGCACGACGGCGTCGCTGATAGCCATGTCCAGATCCCTGCTTGACAGCCTAATCCTCCCCGTTGGTTTGGCTTCAGGATGCGCAGCCTCTTGGATCGTATCGAGTAGCCTCCGAAGCTCGCCAATGCTATGGGTTGGCAGTTGGTAAGTGGGCTTGTCCATGCTTTCCAAGAAGAACCCATAGGACTCGACACGGTCCAGCAAATCTTCTGCTACATCGTCGCCCACGATCCCTCTCATTGTATCCACTGCGTCACGTCCGGGGTTACGAACTCGCTCTTCACGTTCTTCTATGGTGTACAAGTCATCACCGGTTACATTTTCAAAGCGAGTGAATGCGAAGGCAAGTTTGTCTGCGTATCCAGTACTCCCAGCGGCTTTCATCAACTCCTGAGGTGCAGCCAGCATTGGCTGTTGCGCATTGTCAACCAGCAAAATGAGGTCAACCTGCGGGAACCGACTGGTGATCCGAGAGCTTATGCTGGTCGCAGACCTGGCTGTGTGTCCCAGACCTTCACCATCAATGACTACCAGTTTCCGCTCTTTCCCGAGTATGTCGTTTTCGGACATGAAGGGCCCGCGTACCCTGACTCCGTTGACCAGTGGTGTCAACAACCTGCCCCACTGTCCCCTATGATTGCCGGAAAACCATATGACCTGGGCAAGAAAATCCTCCCAACCTTCAGATTCATACTTCCACGCCACAGGCCATTCACCGGAACCTATTCTGAATGTTCCTTCCTGAACCCAGTCGAAGCGCTTGCGAATTTCTGCCAAGATATCCGCCACCAATTCCTGGAATCCGGCGTCCATTACGAGGGTTTCACCAAACAGGTTCATCCAAGCGTCTCGTTCACCTGACCTGCGCGCCTCTTCTAATGTGGACCCTGCAGCGTCGGCTTTCTCGGACACAAGTTGCGTGATGGATTTTATCCTGTCGACGAAATCTTGCAGGCGCTCTTGATTGTCGCCTCTTTCCTCATCACTGACAGCTTGCAAGTCCGCCAAAGCATGTTGAGCAGATGAAGATTCACCCTGCTCAGACTCCCACGCACCCAGCGGATAACTCAGGCGGAATCGTTGTTCAGGCGGAGACAGGAGTGCACTGGCTATTCTATTGTCACTGCTGTCGCCAACCGCTGTACGGCAGGCGTTGTGCAGGCATTTTTCGATTTCGTCCTTACACTCCCGTGGGTCCATGAAGGTTACTATGGCCTCAAAGGGCCCGTCAGCGGTTATGATTTCGATATCTGCCGTCGTGGTTCGGCCAGCAGAAGTTGATGGGAATCGGTCAGAGCCAATGAGCCGACGCAAAATCGTCGTTTTCCCTGCTCCTATGGTACCTACAAGCATCACGGTGGCGTAGCCATCGTCCCGGGATGGCAGGGGTATCTCCTCCTCCCTAATGTCCACCGCCATCCGGACCTGGCCAGGTTGCATCGTCATCTCTGTCCTCCTAATCTGCAATCAAAGAGCGGGCAAAAGAATTCCAGGTTCATCCACCCTTTCGTCAGACATTTGGTTGACCTTGAATTTCCCGTTGTCAAACCAACTGAGCGAGAGTTCCAAAGCATCAATTTCCGGCATGCACCGCCTTCCTTACATCTACCGGGGCGAACCGCAACTAACCCAAGGCCCGCATGGCTTCCTCATGACGGAACCCGAGCAATGCCTCTTCCGGCAGAGCACCCAGCAGGACCACTCCTCCGCGGCGCTTGAGCGCATCATCCAAATTCGGTAGACTCCCCTTTCAAACAGGTCCCGATCTCCCTCCCAGTGCTCCCGCATCACTCCGTATATACCATTCAGAACCCTCCGATTTGTAGACACCGAAGGCCATTCTATCAAATTGGCCCGAACATCCTAGCGATGCAACAATATGGTCAGAAACGCCCTGGGATCCTGTGGGTCAACATCACGGGCAATCCGTCCCAGCCACCAAAGGCCGGAAACCTCATTGTCCCTCATCAGGGTCCTGTTTCCAGACCCAAAGAAGTGCATCAGCACACTCCTAGACGCAACTTGGTCGTCAGCAGGACGCTGCCTCAGCCACCGCTGAGATACATACCTGGGACAGTCATTGTGGCGAAGGCACACCCACATCCGCTCTATGAAAGCCTGATGCAGAGTAAGGTCGGTCAATGCTCCGTGAACTAGCACCGCATTGTCCACGTCCGTCTCAGGCATTAGGCCCCGTCCGCAGGCAACAGGTCGGCGAGAAACGGGACCACAGGCAAAATACACGCACGGCTTTTTGCAGAAATAGACGCATCACGCGGAAGAAACCGCCACACCACCAGTTCGGTGCACTCACCTAACATACAGGTACATGAGTGAACGCGATGCCAACGGCGCAGTATTTGAGTAAAAATCACAGGGCGCCACCAGCAGTACTGCCCTAAGGACATCACAACCCCGGTTCAACAGCTGAGCCGGGGTTTTCCTTACATTGCCAACGCCCCCGTACACCGGTAGAGGAAAACCCCAGCAGTCCCCAAACCCGCCCGAGAAAAACTGCGCCAAAGGGCAAGGTCACCCCCGCATCACCGCAAGATGACCCGCATACCGGGCAAGTAGATCAACTCCTTAATCGGACTCACTGCCAATATGGCACACCCATGCCCCGAGCCGACGGCAAATGCCCAAGCGGCACACGCCCAGTGGATAAGCGGCACTCTGCGGAACCTACAGATTCTGAACCCAACCGGAGAATCTCCCAGACCCAGCGACGGAGTACCCGCCAAATGGTCACCGCCCAGCAGACACGAGAACCCCAGGTATACCACTCGCCAAAAGCCAAGGCGCAGAAGGCCATCATCGCCCTGACAATACTGGCGGTCATTGCCCTCATATCCATCTGGTCCAACTACCAGGAACTCCAACTGGCCCGCGCCATCCAGAATGGACAGCAGGTCTCCATGGAGAAGGTACAGGCCAACGACACCAGACAGACCCTGGTCACAATCACCCACTACATCGTTTTCTTCACCACCGGAATCCTGTTCATGAGGTGGATATTCACCGCCTCCAAGAACCTGGTACCTCTAGGAATCGGGGTCCAGCACAAAGCCCCACAGCTCGCCATTGTCTACTGGATCATCCCCATCTGGCACCTCATAGCACCCTACGGGGTCATGAAGGAAATATGGGCCGGCAGCCACCCCCACGGGACTCCCGGAACCGAAGACCAACAGGCCCAGGCACCGCCCAGCCCACTCATGCTCCCATGGTGGATAGGATGGGTAATTTTCAACCTCTTCGGGGGCCTGCTGCCAAAATTCTTCGCCGACACATGGATAATCTTCACCCTGTTCGGAAGCCTGCTGCCAAGGTCCCTCGCCGACACCGCGACCATCGAGGGAGCCATCCGTCAGAACATTCTCCTGCTCATCGGCGACCTAGCAGCCCTGCCAGCTCTAGTCCTGGCCATGCTCATCGTCAAGGCCATCACCGATAACCAAGACGCCAAGCACAGCACCCTGAACCCACAGGACCCCCAACAGGGACCAGCACCCACCCTCAGAATCCCGGACACTCTCTCAAACCTGCCAGCACAGCCCAGGCCACAGACCAAACCCACCGACTCGCCAGCCCGGCGGGCACACAACCCCCACGAGGCCACCCTAGCCAACCCGTTCCTATCCCTCCTGGGCGCCAAGGTCACCCGGACGGGCCTGACCGGAAACCAAGACCAGCCGCTGTCCGGCTTCTCATCCTCCGCCAACCAGGACGACATCATCCTCTCCATCGACTTCGAGCAAGATGATCCCGCCCAGGACCCGGCCACGTTCCTCTTCCGTTTCGTCGTAATCGACCCCCTGGGCAACTCCCTACACGATGAGAACGTGCCCCTGCACGCCGACCCAGGCACCACTGGATACACCGGCATCGGCATATTCCTCTGGAACCGCCAGAGGCCCAGACCAACCCCGGGGCCGTACTCGGCCCACATCTACGAGGCAGGCAACAAGGTCGCCGAAACTCACTGGACCGTCACACCCTGACCTTACGCCGCCAGAGGAACCCACCCATGATAAAAGCAGTCCTACTCACCTGCTTCATCACCATCCTGCTCGCGGCCGCGGCCTGCAACAACCTGCAACAGCACGTGACTCCCAACCCGGCGCCTCAGTCCACCATGCCCACTCTCGCTCCGATATCCCACGCGGGGACCACAGACGCCACGGTAACCGCCAGCGTGAAAGCAACCGTGCAGGCCAGCGCCGCCACGAAAGCCGCCGTCGAAGCCGCCAACAACACAAGAGCCACCGTCCAAGCCCAAGTCCGAACCGAAAAAACTCACACGCCGACTCCGACGAAAAAGCCTGGGGCAATAGTGCAGACACTTCTGCCACCACACCGCTTCGCCCCACGCCAACACCCCAATGGCAAACCATAGTTGTAGCGACGACGAACGCCCCAACCCCAACCCCAGAAATCACCACTTTAATTTCAACACCGGCATCGCCAACGCCGACAGTCCCGCTACTACAGTCAGCACCCACACCGGTCATAGCAGACCTGACTCCGATAACGCCAACGCCGACAGTCCCGCTACTACAGTCAGCACCCACGCCAGTCATAGCAGACTTGACTCCGATAACCCTGAACTGGGACGAAAGGATGAACCTGTCCGACCTCGATTGCGATTACGTCCTCCAGGACCAACTACTACTGTACCCAGCCGCCGTGAACCATCAGTCGGTGAACAAGCTCATTGGCGCGGTACAAACCTACTACGACGCATGCGACCAAGCGTCATGGACCCCCAAAGCCGTGAACGCATCGGGGAGCGAAAGGTCATGCACGGCAGTAGACATGGAGCTCATCGCCCTGAACCTGCCTGAGACGCTACTACAACCGCTCAGGCCGACACTGCAACAGGCGACGGAACGAGATGAGGCAGGGAACATCCTGGTCCACTGGTCGGACGACGACACAGAGAGACCAAACGACCTCCAAGCATGCTGGCTATACCACTCTACTTGGGAAACATGGCTGACTGCGACAGAACTGGGACAAGGATTAGACAGACTCAACCACAGGGTAGAACTGGAAACCGGGCAGTGCATCATCATAGAGGATGGGAACATCGAGAAGGTCGAGTGCACAGAGGAGTGGACCCACAAGCTCGTTAACACTATAACAATGGAAAACCAAGCCGCTTACCCGGGTAAGCGGCTCATGGAAGAACAGGCATTTTGGCACTGCGATCCTAAAGCTTCCTACCTGTTCTTTATCACCGCAAAAGAATGGTCCTACGGACGACGAAACATAGAATGCTTCCAACAAAGCTTCGGATTAGCACTATCAAACCCAAGTCAACTGGACCGCATGGTCAATACCAAGACCCTGAAAGACGGTCAATGCTTCAACGCATCTGAAATAGAAGAATCCGCCATGGCGATCCCAGTTAACTGCAATAGCAACTGGGAGTACAGAGTGCTGAACACCTTCAGCCTCCCAGACTATGAAGACTACCCCACGCCTGACCAGTTTCGGCAACAAGAAATTGTTAACTGTCACAGAGCCTACGACATCACATACAGACCATACC
The DNA here is from genome assembly GCA_965203005.1 of Dehalococcoidia bacterium. Lineage (GTDB taxonomy): Bacteria > Chloroflexota > Dehalococcoidia > Lucifugimonadales > UBA3495 > VXOI01. Next base: position 3,545,886 of record CBDBBS010000002.1, on the reverse strand, counting down.
CAGAGGGATGGTCATACGGCTACCGGATCGTCCAGTGCATGCAAATCAACCCGTTCACGGAGGACGTAGACCCGGCGACCGGCAACGCCGCACTGGACATGGAAACACAGCGATTGCTCCTCAAACCAGGCGAGTGCATCGACATCGACATTTCGGTAAACAAACCCGCGTTAGTCAACTGCGACAACAACCCAACCCACCACGTGACCGCAAAAGGAGAGATCACCCTGACGGGCGACTACCCAAGCGAGGAATACATCCTCGACAGGGGCGAGGAGACATGCGCCGAGAATGAAGTCTACTACTACCCCGATGAATTCGACTGGGAATACTCCGCACGCAACATCATATGCCTCCAAGTACTCCGAACCCCCAGCAGCTAGCGCAGCCTAAAGAAGCTGAACCCCAACACAATGCAGCCGCAACCCACAGGAAACTCAGGCGGCACCGGCCTGATACTACTCTTAGCCGTCGGCCTGATGATCGCCGGCGCAATCTACTTTGCAAACTTCAAGAACGTAGATTTTCCCGGCTCCCAAATCATCCGCAACCTCACCGGCGCCGACACCAACCAGACCACTCAACCGAGACAAAGCCATAACCCCCAGACCACTCAACAACTCCCCATCGTCCAATTGAACCCGACCGTCCCTCCACTCCAGACCAAAACGCCCACCACCGTCCCAAACCTGGCACGCACGCCCCAACCCACTCCCCCAACCCTCTCCAGCCAAAACTCACCTAACAGCACTCCGGCCGTCATCATCACCCGAGTCCAGTCCGCCACCCCGGACCGGACCGACCTGACCAAGCTCGCCAATGCCCGCTGGATCAAGAACGCCCACAGGGAATCCTACGACCGGATAGCCAACTTCCCATGGGTCCAAGACGGACTCTCCCAACACGAGGGCAGAACCGCAGAAAACCTCTTCTATATCGCAGCCGACGACCACAACAACCTTGCCGCCCTCCTTAACCTCAACTGGCTCGATGACGGCATAACGCCGTCCGAAGCAAAAGTAGTGCAGTGGCTCAAAGCCCTCAACCACCTGAACCCGCCCAAGGCGTCAGCCCTATTGAACATGCCGTTCATGAAATCAATCACCGAAACCGACGCGCTACTGGTAAAGGGCATGTTCTCCAGACGATACCGGGGCGCGCCCGGCAACATCCTGCAGTATCCCACAGCCATCGACGGCATCACCGACGACGAGACCACGCTCCTAACCGCAGCCACCACCAGCAACGACGAAGCCCAGATAAGACGGCTGCTGACCCCCGGAGGAGCCACCGTCGAAACCATACAGACCGCCACCGCGAGAACCCCCACCCTGAAGCTCAGCATAATCCGAGCCGGTGACCGGACGCTCACCGACACCACCAAGATCCTCGAGGAAGCAATCACATACGTCGAAAATACAATGGGCATGTCCCTGCCAACCAACCACGTCATACTCCTGCTAGACGACAGCGCCGTCTACGCCAACTTCGCCGGCGTAAACTATGGCCACGCAATCGCCGCAGGCAAACAGAGCGAACACGGCACCAACTGGGACAAACAGGCCTTCAAGGCCCTCATAGTCCACGAAGTGGCACACTACTTCTGGCACGGCAGCCAAGACTGGATCGACGAAGGAGTGGCTGACGCAATAGAAATCACATACGCCCGGGAGCACAAGCTTGCCAAAGAGCTCCAGACCTCCCGTCAGTCAACCTGCACCATCACAACCCTCCAAAACCTCGCAAAAACCGAACACCACCGCGACTCGCCACAGTTCAGATGCAACTACTACCTGGGAGCCAACCTCTTCCTCGAACTCTTGGACGCCCACGGAAAAGCCGACTTCACCCAAGGGTTACAAAACCTCTACGCCATCACACGCGAACGCCACTACCAGCGGCTGAAAGCCGGAATAGAAGACGTCAAAGCCGCCTTCGGACACGATAACCCTGTGGTAATAAAACACTGGACCGGACACGCCCCATCGACCGTCACCGTCACCAGGATAGAGCCGACCAAAACCGGCTCCCAGCCAACGCCAACCCGGCCAGTAGTGGCCAGTGTCTACCCCACCCCCACCCCAGCACTCATTGTGGTCACCAGGATAAACATCTCAACACCAGCTCCCACAAGCCCACCGGTCAGAATCACAAGACCGACACCTACCAGAACTCCACAGCCAACGCCCACCCCAACCCCTGATCTCCAAAGTTTCATGCAGGAGGGAATCAGACTCCACGAAGCCGGCCAACACCAAGCCGCCCTCGAGCAGTTCAAGAACTACCGCATCCTCACAAGGGCGGACACTTCCGAGCTCAAGCTCTGGCAGGGCAGGGCCCACCGGGGACTGGGAGACCTAGAAACCGCACTCAGACACCTGGACATCGCCGTATACCTGGACGACAACGCCATCAACCTCGCCGAAAGGGCTGGTATCCACGCCGACATGGGCAACGGCGCAGAAGCGCTGGAGGACGGCTATGACGCCCGCAACAGCCCCGACCAGACGGACGGCTGGCGCCACTCGAAAGCCGAAGCCAACCTGGCGATAGCCAGGGGGTGGGCGCTGATATGGCGCTGGGAGGAATCACGGAACCACGCAGAGGAGGCCCTTGAGGTCGCCACTGACCACGGATACCGGGAAGAAAGGATCAGGGTGATCAGGACAGTCTTGGAAGAAGCGGAGAGACAACTCGTAGGGTGAAAAGGCTGCGCCATCAAGAGCAGGATGGATGGCGATATAATCGAAGTCGCCCCGGAACCCGACAATGCCCGGCAATGAAGGTCACTTCGTGCAGAAAATCACCCTAGTTTTCATCCTGGTCTTCTTGATAACCCTGACCGCCTGCTCCGACTCAGCGTCAACACCAGCGCCAGAGACCGCGATGACGCCGACACCGGAGAGCATTGCCGCGACCGCTCCGCCACCAGCGAATACCCTGGAACCGACGGAAACAACGGCGCACACACTAACCATTTCCCCGACTCCGGCGTACATCTCCGCACCAACGAAGACGCCCAATCCAGCGTCAGAGCCGTCGATCACCCCGGAGCCAACAGCGACGGCAACGCCGGTTCCAAGTCAGGCTACGGCTCCCGGTGATCCGCAAGAACCTGAGGACCCGGCGGATGACCACGCCAACAATACCGGGGGTGCCGACTTTCTCCCGCTGGAGCAGGAGATTGCAGCCGCTATCGAATACGAGCGGGATGTGGATTTCTTCCACATCGAGGCTATCGAGGGAAACCTTTACAGGATCGAATTATCCGGATACACGGCGGAGGACATCTTCATCGAAGTGTACGACAACGGGGGATTCCGGATGTCTTCAAGTGAGGACTGTGATGAGCCTTACCTGTACTGGCAACCAAGGTACACCGGCCCTTGGTACATTGCAGTGGAGGGTTGGGAGACCGGTGCCTACACCCTATCTGTCTCTCTGATCGACGATCAGTCTTTCAGAGAAGTCCCCCTGGTCGAATTGGGCCGCAATCTCGAATGGATCGACCCTGAGTTATGGTCCCTGCTTTATCGCCAAGCCAGAGGGGAAGAGGTGCCTGCTTACATCACATTCGGATTCGAGTGGGCACCCTACGAATACTTCGACGAGGGAGATCTAGTAGCGAATGCTATAGCCGAGGCCGGAGGCGTGTTTCTGGACGAGTACGTCTGGCGGCTGCCGACATCAGCCGTCCCGTCGATAATTCGACGCCCGGACGTGTATGTCGCCAACATCGTTGATACGGAGGAAGACAAGAGGGAGGAGCATCCGCAGATGGACAAGCATCTGCTTCTTGTGATGGAAGCTTATTGGGGCGGTGTCCCTGCGGACCAAGCTGTCCTGCTGGTCGCGTTCTCCCGGGAGGACAGCGTTGTCACATACATCTACACCGAGGACCCAGAGACGAGGGACGCCGTTGATGAATGGCTCGCAGGAAACGGTCTCCGCGTTCCGGAGCGCCTCGAATACGAGGCCACGGCTTATTCCACATCTGCACTGTTGCCCCTGGCCCTGGTTGACCCGCTGGTAGAGGCGTTCCCCGACGTCTGGCTGTCGGTGGAGCCACACCACAAGCAGGGTTTGGGTCTCGACCGGTATTGGTGGCCAGGGGGCACCGTCTGCTTCGAACTCCGCTTGATGGCTCCGTTCTTCGACCCGGAGGAACTGCGGGCTATCACCTTCAGGGGCGTGAAACTCGCCGACCTGTGCTGCTTCGATCAATAGCGCCCGGTAGAAGGCGTAACCCACGACGGTTTGGTTTACTTTCACGGGATGCCCCTCGCAGCGACTGAGGGCATCCTAGACTTGCGTCCCGGATTTGTTGGCCTGGGGCCACAATGAACGGGGTAGTGTCGCAAAGGCGGACGGCGGTATCCCGTGAAAGGAAACGAAACCTTGGTGAGGGCAGGTCCATTGCAACCCATACGGCCCTCTGCCAGCGATGACGCCCTCAGTCACAGGAAGTGTCTTAGTTCGACATCAGTCGAATATGACGAGCAGGTACGGCCCGAACATCACACCCAAAACCCAGCCCACCACCAGCCCACACGCTAATCCTATAACCAGGCCGGACACGAACTGGGCCACTTTCACCATGACGCTCCCATTGTATCGCGCTATCTCCGCCCGCCTGGCAGGCGGATGAAGAACCGGCTGCCCTGTCCCACCACGCTCGCGGCTTCAATGGACCCGCCGTGAGCCTCGACGAGCCTGCGGGCTATCGTTAGCCCCAGCCCAGCCCCACCGGTGCTGCGGGACCGGGAGGGGTCGGCCCGGTAGAAGCGGTCGAAGACCCGTCGCAGGTCCTCTGGAGCGATTCCCGGCCCGGTGTCGGCCACCGCCACTTCCACGCCATCGGCCCAAACGCGGGCCGACACCGTTACCCTGCCGTACTCCGGCGTGTGGGTGACGGCGTTGTCCAGCAGATTGCCGATGGCCTGGGCGATGCGCGCCGGGTCCAGGTACAGCTCCGGCAGGGTTACATCCACATCGACGCCAAGGGACACGCCCTTGGCTTTAGCCCGGTGCCGCAGGGCGTCCACGCAGGACTGCACCAGTTCTTCCACGCGCGTCTGTGTTAAATCCAGCCTGAGTTCCCCAGCGTCAACCTGCGCCAGGAGGCGCAGGTCCTCGACCAGCCGCGACAGCAGGAGGGCCTGCTCGTGGATGGTGTCAATGGTTTTCGGCGTGGGCTGGAACACCCCGTCCTTGATCGCCTCCAGGTAACCCTGGATGTTGGACGTGGGAGCGCGCAGCTCGTGGGCGATGTCGGCGGTGAGGCTTTGGCGGCGGTTCTCCGCCTCCTCCAGATCCGCGGCCATGGAGTTGAAGCTATGGGCCAGATGCCGGATTTCAGTGGGGCCGGTTACCTCGGCCCGTTGCGACAGGTCGCCCCGGCCCAGCCGCCGCGCGGTTGCACCCAAGCTCTGCAGAGGGGACAGCGTACGCCGGGACAGCGCCCACACCAACATTATCCCCAGGGCCGCGGCGCCGATGCCGGCCCACAGCAGGTAGCGGTTGACGAGGCCGGAAATGCGGGAAGCATCCGGGTCGGCCAGTCCAAACTCATGGACCTCCGGGGCAGGGCCGAAATCGCTGGAGGCGACGAGAGAGCCCACGGGCTTGCCGTCATAGACGAGAGGGAAGACCTCCCCCTCCTGGCCCGCCTCAATATCCCATCCGGCCAGGTCCGGCTCATCCCCCCAGCCCGACCCGTCCACAAGGTCCGGGTTGCTTATCGGCACCGCCGGGGAAGGGGCGCTGGAGTCGGCGACGACTGTCCCATGGGCGTCAAACATGGTAATGCGAAGGCCGGAGATGCCGGAAGCCTGCTCCACCAGCGATTGCAGTCCCGCGCCAAGTCCGTCCTCAGCGCGTTCCTCCACGTAGTTGTTGGTGATGAACTGGCTCACGCGTCCGCCCCGCGCCAGGTCGCGGTCGGTCTCAAACCGCTCCGTCTGCCACTCGGTGACCAGGCTGATGAGGATGCCCACGGCGGCCAGGGCCACAGCGAGGGCAAGCGCGAAACCCAGCACCAGCCGGAATTGCAGCCCGGAGACCAGGTCGTGCAGCGGACGGGCGCGCACCTCAGGCACCCTCGCCTTGACGCAGCCGGTAACCGCTGCCGTAGACGGTCTGGATCTGCCTGGCGCTTCCCGGGCTTCCGGTGTCCAGTTTGCGGCGCAGGCAGGACACGTGGGTGTCCACCGCCCGGTCGAACCCCACAAAATCGTGGCCCAGGGCGCGGTCTATGATCTCGTCGCGCGAGAATATCCTACCGGGCTCCTGCAACAGCAGGGTGAGCAGCCGGAACTCCGTCGGCGTCAGCCCGATATCCGCGCCGTCGACCGTCGCCTTCCTGTTGCGCAGGTTGACCCTGATGTTGCCGGAGAACAACTCCGGGTAGGCGGCCACCGCACTATCCCGGTCGGCGCGGCGCAGGACGGCCCGAACCCTCGCCGCCAACTCCCGGGGGCTGAAGGGCTTGGTGACGTAGTCGTCGGCCCCCAGGCCCAGCCCCTCCAGCCTGTCCGCCTCCTCCACCCGCGCCGTCAGCATGATGACGGGCGTCATCGACTCCACCTGCAACCTACGGCAGACCTCGAACCCGTCCAGGCCCGGAAGCATGAGGTCCAGCACCACCAGGCTGGGCCGGTCCCTTCGGGCCAGCTCCAGGCCCCGGACTCCGCCGTTGGCCTCGGCCACCCGGTAGCCGTCCCGCTCCAGGTAGCCGCGCGCCAGCGCGACCACGTTGGGGTCGTCGTCGACCACCAGCACCAGGGGCTTATCTTCCCCGTCATTGCCGTTCGTATTCCCGGAGACCATATCCACCTGCGCTTTCCAGTCCCGCAACCGGCGTGGGGATCATTGGGCCGGGGACACCGGCCCTTGCCACTTCGTTACAGAGGGCGGGATCAGCCGCCTGTATCCGGTTCGGCGGAATGCTTGCCGGGATCCTCCGTACCTTCCGCGTCCCGTCCGCTTCCATTATCCCGGATGTCCCGCTCCACCGCGTAGAGCTCTTCATAGGCCTGGGCAACGGCGCGAGCAACGCTCTCGCCATCCACGCCGAGGATAGCGCCGATTCTCTCTCCGTAATCCATGTACGACATCCCCGTCGCATCCACAGACCCCGAGTCCCCATCCCCAGAATCCTCGTCTCCCGCGTCCGCGTGACCCTCCCCTTGAAGCGAGCCAGCGTCAGCTTGGTCTGCCCGGACCATGGCGTCGTAGGTGGCCTGCGGCTCCGTGCCCAGGATCTCCGCCACCCTGACCGCCAGCTCGTCCGGTTCCCCCGATTCCACCTCGGTATTCTCGATGCTTAGAGTGGAGACATCCCCGTCCTTCACGACCACTTCCTCGCCATCGGGACCGCCGTTTCCGGCGTCATCTCCGCCCGAGGCCAGGACGGCGCCCCCGGTGATGGCCGCAGCCATCAGCCCCACCACCAGTACCGCCGGTATCCACTTCCTTCTCATTTCGATGCCCCCTGTTCCCTGAACTTGCCGGGCCTCATCGCCCTGCTGTGGTCATCAACCTAGCAGCAAATCTTCAGGAAACTTTGAGGAACAAGGTGTCCGGATGGGCCGGAAGTCACACAGGGCCATCGCGGCACACTGGTCCGGCCGATGTCGGCATCGCGCCCGGCAACCGGCCAACCGGCCAACCGGCCAACCGGCATGCAGGAGTAATACATGACCACTGAACCCCGAATAACCGTCAGGTTCATACAACGGCTACTGCCGTGCCCTCCGCGACGAGAATGCGGCTGCGCAATTCGCCACAGGTCTGACGGCGGCGGACCATAACGTCCCAACCACCGTGCTGTTGCCCTCCGTGTCCAAGACCGATGCCGGCAACGAGGAGTAAAAGGTCACATGCGACGGGTTTCGCCTCTGGACTTCGAGGCCAGTGAAAGGCACCGGCGGTAGTTCGGGGCCACCAGGGAGGCCCATCGGCGGGTGAAAGCCCGGCGGCTTGCGGCCAATTGCCTGCAGGCGCTTCGCATACACCATGAACGGCTTTAACCCGATTCCCGAATTGCCGCTATGCCCGTCTGAACTGTGATTCGCAGGACTGGTTTAACTGCTGCGATTTCATCCTGAAAATGGAAAAAATCAGAAAAATCCCAGTCAAACGCACCATCCTAAAACCCCGGCATCAGCGGCGGCTCCCCCAAGAGCAGAAGACCGCCGTCGGCCAGGGTCGCCGGACGGACGAAAGCGTGGGCGGCGACGGCATGCACGTCCCTGAAGTAGCCGTCCAAGGCTGAGGGTACGTATATGGCGCTGGTCCCGGCGGCGCTGTGGGCCCGGTCAACTGCCTGCACCGCAGAATTCACGGCATTGGTGCAGGCCAAGCGGTACTGCGCCCGCAGACGGAAACCGGGATCCTCCCCGGCCATCACCGCGGCCCACAACTCCTCCAGGGCCTGATAGAGATAGGCCCGGGCCGAGCCGGTCAAGGCTTCCGCTGCGGCCAGGTCCATCTGCCGGTCGAAAGCCGCCGCGGCCAGCCGCCCGCTGCGGCGGTCAACCTTGGCCTCCAGCAACTCCAGCAGGCTGTCCACCGCGCCCCGGGCCGCTCCCAAGGCCACGCCGGACATCATCGCAATGCTCACGCCAGGAAAGGCGTAGTGGCGTTCCGGGCGCACCGGCGCTCCCACCAAGGGATGGGGAAACACCCGGCGGCCGGGAACGAAAACGCCGTTGACCACGAAATCGTGGCTGCCGGTTCCTCGCAGTCCGCTGGTATGCCAGGTGTCCAGTATCTCGCAGTCGCCAGCGGGGACCAAGAACAGCCGCCATTCCGGCCGGCCTTCGGCGGACTGAATAGGGTCCTCATCGTCATGCATCCAGGCGCCGCAGGCCAGCCATGCCGCTTGGTGGCAGCCGCTGCCAAAGGGCCACTGTCCGGAAACCCGCCAGCCGCCCTCGACGCGGTCGGCCCGGCCATGGGGAACGACGGTGCCGGCGATGTTGGCGACCCTTCCAGTAGGAAACACCTCGTCCCGCGCTTCCTCGGGCAACACCCGGGCCACCCAGAACAGCGACGAGGCGATAATCATCACCACCCAGCCCACCGAGGGGCTGGCGGTGGACAGGGTTTCCACCACCTTGGCCGCGGTCACCGGGTCGGCCTCCAGCCCGCCCGATTCCCGCCCCAGGGTCATTCGGAAGAAACCTGCCTCGTCCAACTTGGCCGCCAGCACGTCCGGCAACCGCCGCGCCGCCTCAACTTCATGCGACGCCGCCCGGATTTCCGGGAGCATTATCTCGGCGGCGGCCAGCAAGGCTTGGGAGGTCCCGGTACCGGCGTTCCCATTGGCTGTACTCATCCCTGCCTCCTAAGGATTCTTCACGTTGCCGCCATTGCCCAGGAATACCCTGGAGTGGGCCGGCCTGATGGCCCGAGCCAAACACACCGGAAAGTTGGACATATTAGTTTGCGTGGACAATTATCCCGCCCTGTCGTCCCGGCCGCCCATCACCCAGCTGGGTTGCTCGACTTGGTAACAGAGCTGACAAAGATGATGTCCGGCCTCCCGGGCCGCCACCACGTTGGGGAACAGCTCCCAGTCGCCGGTTTCGAGCGCACTCTTACCGTGCCCTTGGAGTGTTTCCGGTCTATGAACGGTACCGGATGAAAACCTAACGACAACTACTCCGTGGGAATCCCTTAGCGGCATGGCGTTACCTCCTGCAACATGTGTGGCGACACTCTCCAGGGCCTAATACCCATAATCCCTATACCAGTACCCCACATTGCCTGCATTGCCTGCATTGCCTACGACGGCAACGCCACCGGGACCAGCTACCGCCAGACCCACACCGACGACGCTGGCATAACCGCCAGCACAGTGACGGGGTATCACCGCGATGCCGGTATACCACTACTCGGAATACTACCCCGGCGAATACCACTATCCGCCGTCCGTCGAATCCCACATCGAAGACGCCCAAGGCGGCATCTACGGCCCCCACACCGGCACCCTGTTCGACAGCATCAGGGATACTACATCAAACACATCGTAGTCCGCCCCGAGGCCCACGACAGCGGCCTATGCGTCACCGACCCCGCCGCCAAGGACGAGTTCGCATTCGACCTGACCAACCTCACCCTGGCTTCGCCCAGCGCAAACAGGCATCAGAAGGCCGACAAGGATGCCACCGAGTGGCTTCCAGAACTGAACCGTTGCTGGTACGCGGAACGTGTCGTACTGGTGCCCCTGGAGTACAGACATACCACCGACCGGGCCAAGGTGGACATCAACGAGACCGTCCTGACAAGCTACGCGCAACAGCGATGACCTCGCCGACACCCAAGACCACAGAAACCTCAGCCGCCACTGCAACTCCGGCCTCAACCTCTGTCCCTACGGGAATATACTATTCAATAGCCTCACTGACACGCTGTTGCAGTCGCTGCGCATCAAGCGGTCGTGGGCTTAGTTGCTTGTCGCAAGGCACAAGGTATTTAAGAACTTGTTGTGCTTCCTCTCCGAAGGCCATCCGTTCATCATTGTCTTCTTCAAAGTTTTGAGCCGAATGCCGAGCTACGAAGGTGCTGCAAACGTAGTTGTGATAACCGGCAACCCACTCGTACTTCTCCAGGACAGACGCGTTAGAATCGTGCTCCCGCAAGCCCGCTCGCACATTTTTGCTGTGAGCTTCAAGAAGCTCGTGATAAATTGGGCCTTCGGGAAGGTACCAAAATGCCGCATCCAAGTAGTTAACAAACAACTGACCATCACTCGGGTCTTCAAGCAATACTTCATAATGAGGCGCAGACTCTGCGCCGTACCACCGGACATGTTCCAAGATTAAGGATTCAACTGACGGCGCGATGACCAATCTGGGCGACCCTCCAGATTTATCGAGGTCAACAGCCTCCAAGAGAGCCTTTCCATAGGCAATCTCGTCATCCTGGTAGTGCGAACCCGCGGCAATGGCACCCCGCAGGAGAAACCCATCTGCCGCAAGACCAGCTTGAAACTCAGCGAAAATCGAAATCAAGTCGATAAGTTCAGGCTCCCCGCGATCGCTGCCTGGATCTTGCAACGGATAAGCGACGACGATGTTGTCAGTGAAGACTTTCATGTCGAAGAGGCCAAGAACCTCTCCGTCAAACCTCTTGACTTCGCGCAACTTTTCGTAGGCCGCACCGAGAGAACGCTTGACCTCCTGTAGAAATTCCAACTCTTCGCCCCGGTCAATAGCACGCTCCGTGCGAGCGCGGAATCCGAGAACGTCAGCGTAGCAAAGGATCGTCTCACAAAGCGAAGGTGACTTCGGATCCCAAATAGTGCTCGTCATATGCCTCAATCATTAACTGGCGAAGTGAACTCAAATTTGCATTGGTACATGTCCGAGCCCCAATGTGGAAGGTCGTCTACTATTGCATAGACGCGATGGCGGAAAGGAAGAGAGAACGCGCATCCGGGTTAGGGCCGGAGTCCTCCCACGAACCTGTCCACCTCATCCACGGTGTGAAACAGACCCTCCATGCCCTCAGCCGACTCCCTCTCCTCTGGAGAACTGCCGTTCCAGCGTCTCACGTCGGAGTCAACCGTGCTTCCCGGCAAAAGAGCCCGGAGGTCTTCCAGGCCAAGCCCCATATAACGTTCAAAGCGAGTGGCATGGGCGACGAACTTGATGCCCCCCGAATCGTCCCCAGGGACGGCGTCAACCAGCATGAGGGTACGCACCCCGCCGTCCTCCAAACGCCGGACATACCCAACGGTCTGAGAGTAACCGTTTGCGGTAAAAACCCCTCGGACCCCGTCCCTCAACCGGCGGTATACTTCTCCCACCCCTTTCTCGTCGGCCAGTGCCTGAAGCTCGCTGACGGTCCTGTATCCCGACCTAGCTGACGAACCCCGAACCCGCGGGCGAGCCTCCTCGGGCTCGACAAGATAGACTTGGGCCAGCAGCTCCCTACCGCTTGCGTCCTCAAAGTGCTGCACCGTGGCCACGTTGATAGGCACTCCCATTTCGGCCAGATACCGGACGATTCGCACGGTGCTGTCGTCCATAGACTCTGCGACCACCAGGGAACGATGTCCCTGGTTGAGCAGTTCGGGCAAGTCCGTCTCAAACCTCTCCCTGAAGGCCGACTCCAAAGGCCCTGAACCGCCCAGATAGGAATCGGCGATGGCCTTGACCTGATCGAAACTTAAGTCCTTCACCCAGGAGGAATACTCCAATGCCTGGGCGGTAACGTCCCTGGGAGTCCGGCCACTTTTGAGTTCGACGACCACCAAGTCGCCGGTCCGCTCAATGCACAGGAGGTCGACGAACCCTCGGAAGCCAGTTAAAACCTGCCTGCCGATGACCATGAGGCTGGGATCCAGCGCCGATATGTCGCTCGCCAGCCAGTCCTCGAGCCACTGTTCCAAGCCAGAGTACCTTGCCGGAATCTCGGCAAGCCGCCGTTCCGGAGTGATTTCCCACAGTCGCACTTGCTGCATCACTTATTCTCCCAAAACCCATGGCACTCCAATATGGTTGTAGAACTCTAGTCCCTTGTCAATGCCCTCCAATCCATAGGCCGCACATGGATCTGGGCCATGATGGCCCGTTGATGCCCTGCAACTGTCAGCGGGCACAACGGGGACACGGAGTGCCTCGTCAGGGTCAATGGGAACGGGTTCAAGATGAACAACCGGGCACCGGGCGCAGGCCGGGAAGACCATGGCTGATCCATCGGTGCCGGAACTTCTGAATGGGTGGAGGCATACGATACTTCGATCCACATCGACCAGATGCAAGACTGGGACTTCTGGGCGGGAATCAGCAGCCGGAGCTACTCCTTCATCCCGGAAAGGCAGGAAGGACCCGATCTAAGGCTCGCTCGACTGTGGCCGAATGAGACCGTTACGCACTTCGGGGAATAGGGGCACAGAGCTGGCAGGGATGATCCGATCGCCGTGAAGGTCATTGTTAGGGCCAAGACTAATCGGCTAAAACCAAGGCAGAGCAACCCGCTAGATAGCTAAGCCACAAGCAACCGCATAGTCACTGAGATCAGTAATCTCATGACTACCAACCTAATGGTATAGTAGTTAGTGGGAAGAAAGTTCCCGACAAGGAGGGTCTTATGGCCCGTATCCTGATCGAGGGATTCCTCTGCGAGCGGTGCCAGTACACCTGGGCACCCCGTCAGAGCAACAAGAAAGAGCCGAAGATCTGCCCCAAGTGTAAGAGCACTTACTGGAACAAACCCCGCAAATTGGACTGGCCACCCGACAAGCGAGCCGCCCAACATGACGAACGGCCTCAGTAATCCGCCCGGTCAAGCACTAAACAACACGCCAAGCATACTGTCAGGAATAATGCTGACGACGTCAACCGCCCCCGGAGGTATCGCTCCAATGAACAATCTGACACCTCTATTAGCCACTTGTCCGCTCCGTCCCATCCAACAAGCCGGCGACCAGTATGCCGCCGACCTCATCCGAGGACTGAACGATGAGCTCGCCTCCGAAGCGACCGCGGCCGACTTCCTGGAAACGACCCACCTGACCAAGGCCACCGCTGATTTTCTGCGGATGGCTACGGACCGAATCGCCCTGGGCCGCGGCAGCACCAGCCCGTCCGTGTACCAGCTGTACAGCCGCTACGGTGGCGGCAAGACCCACAGTCTCCTGCTGCTGGCCGCCGCATCCTTATACCCACACCTGCCTTATTGGCAGGAAACTGCCCAATGCGACCCGGCCACAGCCAAGGTGATTGCCTTTGACGGTGAAAAGCACAACGTGGTCAATGGCGCGGAAATGGACGGAGAAGGTAACCGGGCGCGAAGCCTGGCGGGTTACTTGCTGTACCATCTAGGCGGTCCAAAGGCTCTACGCGAATTCGCCCATGGCGACGAAACCCTAGCCGACCCCGGCTCAGAGACCCTCCGGAAGTTGATAGGGAACGAACCAGTAATCATCGTAATCGACGAACTGGTACATTACATCAACCGCGTGAATCAGCGCGCCGCCAGCGATACAAGAATAAGCTCTGACGGAGTGCTGACTACTCTGAGCGCATTGGCAAACGCAGTTACCAATAGTCCCAATGCAGTGCTGGTCATCACCACTCCAGAAGACTCCCACCAGTTGCTGGAAGAGGGCAATACAGCAAGCTCCGGCGACGCCCTCCGCGCCGACGCCCTAGCACTGCTCAATATGCTGGGCAAGGTCAACTCACAGGTAGGGAGGGTAATGCACCCGGTAGCACCGTCCGGCGAAGCCGACCTGCCAGCAATCCTGCGCAAACGACTTTTCTACAGCGTGGACGAAGCCGCCCGCCAAGACACAGCCAACGCCTATGCCGCAGTAGCTGCCCGCAATGGAAGGGCCAACGGCAACCTTGACCACCAAGGATTCTACAACGCCTACCCATTTCACCCTTCACTACTGAACATCATCACCAGCCATCTGTCCGCCAATCGCAACTTCCAGAGGGTGCGCGGTACCCTGCGGTTACTGGGCAACACCCTGTTGGAATTGCAGAACGCCAACGGAGCGGCTGCGCTCGTGCATCCCCACCACGTCACCCTTCGCGCTGCCCGCATCCGCGACGAGGTGGTCAACCGGCCCGGTTTTTCCGAACTGGACCCGGCCATCGAGACCGACATCGTAGGACGCAACAGCACGGCAGAGAAAAGCGGTAACGACCTTGCAGAACCCGCAGCCCTGACCATGCTGCTGGGCACCATCGCTCCCGATAACAGCAACGGCCTATACGCCGACCAGATCGCCGACGCCCTGCTCTCTCCTGAGCGTGACGACTTCGGCGTTATCGCCAACGCCATTGAGCAGTTCCTGAGCCGCGCTATCTACGTGGACGACAGCCCCGACACCCAGCGCAAGCGGTTCAGCAAAGACGCCAACGTGATGAAGGAACTTTTGGAAGCCAGAGACGGGATACTCTCCAACACCACTAAGATGTCCGACCTGCTCAAGCAGGCAATCACCAGCGCCTACGGCGGCAACAACCGACGTAACGACCAGTTCGAGGTGCTGCCCTTCCCTTCCCGACAATCCAACCTGCCGGACAATCCCGACAAGGCCATGCTCGGCATCGTCAACCCGGATCACTGGAACTGGACTGACGCAGGCAATCCGGCCAACGGAATGAACAACCAGGACCTTTTGGACCTGCACCGGCATAGCGCCAACAATGACGGCAACGCTTCCCGCCAGTATCCAAACAACGCCCTGCTGCTGGCGGCCCACGATGCCAACCTGAGCCGTATACGTGAGGACTTAGCCACCATGGAGGCAGCGGAGCGACTGGTCAAAGACACGTCCCGTACGCTGCCCCCACACCGGCGGGAAACGCTGGAGAACATCCGAGCCGCCTCCGAAAAGAACGCTACTACCGGGATCCAGAACAAATTCTGTCACCTGTTCTCCGCCGGCAATAGCCAACAGCATCAATGGCCGGAACCCAACAGCCACGTGGAGCAGCGCACGCTTGAGTCTCTTACCGACGCCACAGGCAAGGGCCAGGAAGGTATCCTGCAAGCGCTGGGCGACCGAGTGCTACGAGGCCCCACTGCTGGCCTGAACAAAAGCGCCTGGGCCAGAGTAGGCGTCATCGCCAACGAGCAGGGCAGCACCCTAGACAGACTGCGGGAATACTTCGCCCGGACCCCGGACCAGCGAATCATCCTTAACGAAGCTGCCTGGCGAGCTGTGATAGCCAACGGCATTGCCAACGACACCCTGCACGTGGCTACGCCCAGCGGGGAGGTGAATCCCACGGGATACGATCCCAACTGGCGGATCTGGGTAAAGGGGCACGAACCTCAAACCACAGAACCCGATTCCCCGGATCCGGAACCTAAACCTGACCCGGAACCCGATCCTCTAAGGCCCACCAACCGCAACGTCACATTCACAAGCGGGAAAATGTCCGGGAAGGCCGCTTATGAAGCCGTGAAGCGGTTTATGACCGACAATGGCCACGACTGGCCTGCGCTGGATTCCTGTCAAGTCAAAGGAACCAGTCCGGCATTAGCGGACCAGATTGCAAGCATCGCCCAAGGCGACGACAACGGCATTAGTCTCACCCTGATGGCGCAGAACCAGCGGTTGCAAGTAGGTATCCGCAACGCGCCTCCCAGCGAGTTCAAGGACTACTCCGGCCCCGCCAAGCGGATGATAACCAAGGCCGGGGTCACCGCCGCGGACGTGACCGTTCAGTTGGAAGCGGACGCCGCCCAGCGCGTGCTGGAAAAGCTGAACAACCGGGACGAAGCAAACATCAGCGTTTCGTTCCGCTCACCCACAACGAGGAACCTACTATGACCCTGATGCGCAAGACTCCCAAGGACCACGGGCTGCTGGTGGACCACGACCCCAAGGGCAACCGGCGCCTGTCGGTCACCCTGGCAGGGAAGTCGCCGCGCAAGAACGGCCGCCGGCTGCAGTACGCCACCGGTACTCTGTACAACCGCAGCTTTCAGCACGTCTCCACCATCCTGTGGAACCATCACGGACAGCGGCTTCAGCCGCAAGAGGAGGCTGGACGGCAATACCATCCCATCACCGAAGAGGCCGCGGTGCAAATCCGGCTGTTGCTGGACGCCATGGGCGGTACGGAACGGGCCGATAAGTCGGAAAGGTTGGCACGCGCCGTCGCGGATATGCACCCTTGCGAAAGCAGTTGGTGGTACGCCTGCCACAAGAACCGCAACCGCCCACGCCGAGTACTGGACGCGCTGACGCTGATGTATGGGTAAGATTTGCTCAAGGATTGGGTAATGCCAAAGTCCAAACACAGGAAAGGGAGGCGAAACTCCCATCGAAGCTCAATCGAACAACACCGGCGATCAGGCAAAGAATTGATTCCTCCTGCGATGCAGGGCATGGAATGGCAGTTCGCCTCTTGGATGAACGACCGACTGCCTGAAATGCTTTGGGCATCGTTGATTTTCGCTGAATACGAGCGCACGGAGGCCTTCCGTGAATTCCAGCGAATACTCGGTTTTGTCAGAGATCACGAACGGAAAGAAGAACTCTACGACCTGACCATCAGCGGGTTCGCTGACCTAGAGGAGGAGCTCCGGTCAGAGTTCATCAAGTTCATTGCCGCCAATCCAAGGACATCAAGAGCTCTCGCAACCCTGACAATCTTCGAGACCCTACCCAGGAAAAAAGAATGGGAAGCTGTACTCTCGAATTTCCAGCCAAACTTTGATTCGCTGATGATAGCCGTCGGCAACACCGTCTTTCACCAGTCACCAATGGCTACGGACTGTCGCTGGGTACGGATTATGGGGGCAGTGATAGCGGGCAAGGTACACATCAACCGGAGTATGGAAGACTTCATCGAGACCTTATTCAACTATCCGAACCTAGAGCCAGCGGCACCCGAAGGCGGGAGGATACGAGCAATCGAGGGAAGCTTGACCGGTTTGTCGCCGGTAGAGTCTAGCTGGCCAAAGGACTTCTGGAAAGAAGCATGGGAGAAAACTGATTGCTTCCAGATCACGGTCCCGTCTGGCGCGGAGCAGATACGGACTTCAACGACCCGGCAAGGAATGGACGACCTCGTCGGGAAGTTGAATGAACACTGGACCAAGACACACTCCACGACCGCAATAGACGCCAAGCACGACGCTGTATTCGGGATTGCTTTCTTTACGCTCCGTATTCTCAACGAGATGATGAGCTTCGGAATGTCAAATGGGATTCTAGGCCGTCTTGGGTTGAGAACCATACTGGAGAATAGAATCAACCTGAAATACCTGATCGACAAGAATAACGACGCCCTCTGGGAGCAGTGGAGGAGACACGGAGCCGGACAAGCCAAACTTAGCTCGCTTAAAGTCGACGACCTCGAAAGCACCCCCGAGTTCATCGATCCGCAGAGCGTCGAAAGCATAGCCTCCGAGGATCTATGGGAGGAACTACTCACCATAGACATAGGTCACTGGGCAGATGGCGATCTGCGAAACATGAGCCAGAACACCCAATTGAAGGAAATATACGACCAATACTACCCGTGGACATCGGCATACTCTCACGGGGCTTGGGGAGCGATTAGGGAGACATCCTTTCAGACCTGCGGGAACCCGCTGCATAGGTTACACAGGTACCCCGAAAGACAGCCCCTTCAGGACTGCCTCTACGACGCAGTGAACCTCGTAGACCAAATCCTTGATCACCTCGACAACGAATATCCGTCATTTGTCCATCGGCTGCTACCAAGTATCTGAATAAGGAACCGGCCATGAATTCTCAATCCGATTCCGCTGAGAAGCATAGGACATCAGCCAATGACCAAGTGCAACTATACGCAGATGATTAACCCGGAGAGCAAATGCAGTACCGCGAACTCCTGCCGCCGGATTGCCCTCCGCCCAGAGCACAGGACATAACGGAGCAGACGGTGCGGTACCGGCTGTTGGAAGGGACCACACCGACTCAAAGAGACTTCGACTCCTACGTGAAGAGAAACGGACATGTAAACCAGCGAAGCCGTAGGACACCCTGCGAACAAAGCGGCGTGTCCTTGTGGACATCTCTGGAAGCCGTGCAAGGTGTGATGACAGGCAGGCCCAACAGAAGACGCAGGAACAACCCCCCTCGATGGCAGGCTATCGGCGAACTGACCATTGCTGCCGGAGCCGGCAAACTGAACCCGGTCGAACTGAGCGGGCATCAAACCTGGTGGCCATCAAGAGAGTTTGACCCAGTTGGAAACTGCAAGGTGATGCCATGAAACTAGCGTTCAAAGAATCAATACTCTACAACGACTACGAACTGCTTTTCGAGGCCGAGGATGAAACCGGCCGCCGTTACATCGCGGTGCTTGATGACGACTACCAAACCGGGTGCGAGTACATCATGGTACCGACAAGTCACGAAGACATGACCGCGTTCAAGGCTGGCCTCATGGGACTACGCGACCTGCTCCTCGCTTCGCCCGGTGGAGAGTGGTATGTAACAGAACCGGGAGGAAATGCAGACGGAATACCCGTGGTCCGCCAACCCACCCCAATCACGGACCACCCCGACCTCCTAGATGAAGATTACTACGTCACCATCGTCAAATCCGGCCAAGCTCAACTGGAGGACGCAAATCAGCCTCCACCCTCGGCGGATGCCGCGCCGCACAACGCCGCCGCACCCCGCCTAATCGAAAAGTGGATGCCCATCAACCAGATTTCGACCGAAGCTATTCGGGAACGCGCCGGCGCGGTGCCAAACCCAGCGCCTCACCAACTTCATGTCTGGTGGGCCCGCAGGCCGCTGGCACCTTCACGGGCGTCAACCCTGCTGTCGCTAATACCGCAGTCAGCGGACGATGAGGATACTCGTAATTCCGCCCTGGATATATTGGGAACCAGCCCGGACATTCACCAGATCGCCCAGCACTTAGCAGGGGCTAAAGAGCGCGGCGAACGGGACAAGGACGGCTACGGCGACCGTCGCCGCGCCTTCACCCACAACCCCACCACCGAGCAACTGGATTGGCTCAGGACCAACCTGCCCAACGCCAACCCCGTAGTCCTCGACGTCACCGCCGGGGGCGGCTCCATCCCTTTCGAGGCCGGGCGGCTTGGGTTCCGCACCATCGCCAACGAGCTAAATCCAGTGGCCTCCCACATCCTGCGTGCCACTTGCGAATGGCCCCAGCGGTACGGCTACCCTCTACGAGACGAATACGGCCGGAAGCAGAGCCTCACCGGTGCTTGGTCCGGTATTGTCGGCCGCTACCTCGCCCGCGTAACCGAGCTCCTGGAAGACGTCTATCCTGAAGAGACCGAACCGGACTGGATGGTACGCTGGAACGAGAAATACCGCGACGAAATTCAAAAAAATCGAATCGTGCGCGCGAAAAGATACGCCCAAACGTATCTTTTCGCGCGCACGATTTCCTGTCCATCCTGCCGGATCGTGATTCCCCTCTCTCCCAACTGGCGGCTGGACAGCAAAGGCACTGGCATCCGGGTGATCCCGGAACCAAAGGCAGGGCGGTGTTCCTTCGAGATCGTCGAGACTGCCGCGGAACAGTCCGCTGGAACAGTCAACGGCGCCATCGCCACCTGCCCAAACTGCGGGACGACCACTCCCAAAGGGTACATCGCCGCCGAAGCCCAGCAGGGCCGACTGGGACATCAGTTGTACTGCGTCATCCTGAACGACCAGTGGCAGGGCTTCACCAAGGCAGGCAAGCCGAAAAAACGCCTCACTACCCAGCGCAGCTTCCGCACCTCCACTCCGGCCGATGACGCCAGCATCCGGATGTCCGAATACCGTCTCGCAGAACTGACTCCAGCTTGGGATGACGACGACATCCTGCCTACGGAGGAAATACCAGAAGGCAACAAAACCGATACGCCTCACCAGTACGGAATGCCCCGCTGGCGGGATATGTTGAACTCCCGTCAGCTTCTAGCCCATGGCTACTGCGTACAGGCGTTCCACGAATGCGTTGACGCCGACGAGGACGCAGGGCGACTTGACGAGCGTCGCCGAGCAGCGTGGAGCTACGTCGCATTGGCCATGGACAAGATGATCAACCGCAACAGCTTACTAACCCGATGGGACGATGGCGCTAATAAAGTAGCCGGTACCTTCGACAGCCACGACTTCGGGTTCAAATGGTCGTACTCGGAAATGGCGGTCACGTGTCGCGGCTTGGGCCTCGAATGGAGCCTCAACGACGTCGAAGAGTCTCTGTCCGAACTCGTGAGCATGACAGGTCACCTAAAGGACGGCCAAACCCTCTTCGACGATGGCCCTGCACCAAAAACAGCCCAACCAACCCAAGTGGTCTCGGGAGATGCGCGAGATCTACCCCTGGACGACGCCTCCGTGGACTGCATCGTCTTTGACCCGCCTTACGAGGAGAACGTCTGCTACGCTGAACTGTCGGACTTTTTCTACGTCTGGCTCAAGCGCACCGCTGGCTACGTGTTTCCCGATGACTTCGCCGACTATCTGACGGAGAAGGACCAAGAAGCCATCGCCAGCCCGGCCCGGTTCAAAAGCCGCGCCACCAAAGGCCGGACGGCCAAAACGCTGGCCCTCGCCGACTACCAAGAAAAGATGGCTGAAATCTTCACCGAGTGCCGACGGGTCATCAAGGACAATGGCATTGCTACGGTGATGTTCAATCACAAATCCACCGCTGCCTGGGACGCCCTCACCGTAGGCCTGATCGAAGCCGGCTTCTCCATCACACGTACCTGGCCCGTGAAAACCGAGGCTGAGTCAAGTATCCACATCAAGGGCCGCGCCGCCGCACGCACCACTATCCTGCTCGTCTGCCGGCCCCGCGAGGAAAACCCCTTCCCCAAGCCCTGGCATGAGGTGGAGGAACTCATTGCACAGGCTGTGCGAAACGACATCCGCGACAACCTGAGCCAAGCAGACCTCAAGCCCATTGACCTGTACCTCAGCGCCTTCGGACCCGCCCTGCGTGTAATCAGCGAACACTGGGGTACCGAACGGGAG
Organism: Dehalococcoidia bacterium; assembly: GCA_965203005.1. GTDB lineage: Bacteria > Chloroflexota > Dehalococcoidia > Lucifugimonadales > UBA3495 > VXOI01. Next base: position 3,524,420 of record CBDBBS010000002.1, on the reverse strand, counting down.
AGCGCCAACTCCGAACGCCCGGAAGCACCTTTCGCGGTGACCCCCACAGACGCACTGCAAGTCGCCCGCCGTGAAGTCAGCCGCCACCGCGCACTCGAAATCAGCCGGGAGTGGGCTAACAACCCAGTGGACGCCGCCACCAAGTTCTACGTCCTCGCCAAGGACGCAACCGAGAACGACACCCTGCTGTTCGACGAGGCGAACCTGCTGGCCCGGGCCATCGGCGTTCGGCTGGAGAAGAATGATGCCGACATGAAGCGCATCGCCGGATTCAAGGCGGATAAGGTATCGCTACTCAGCGCCCGCGACCGCCTGGCAGCCCGGAACATCGGTGAGGACATCAACCCAGGCTCCGCGCTGGACACCGTCCACACGGCGATAGCCCTGACTGACCGGCGCAACACGCTGGACGCTCAGCAGTGGCTCGCTCAGCACCTCCACGACCCGCAGGATGGGCAGTTTCGCGCCACCCTAGAGGCCCTCATCCGCACCACCAAGCCGGGCCACGACGACTACCAAGCGCAACGCAACCTCTGGCAGGCGCTGTACGGTGAAGAAGCACCGCGACCCGCGGCTGAACAGCAGGGGGCGCTGTTATAATGGAATGTAATGCCCTTCCGTACTAGAAGAATGAGAACAGCAATGACTACGTCAGACAAGCAACAAGTGGCACGAATCCGGGAGCAGGTCGATAACGCTGCGAACATGCTGGCTGGACGTTTAGGCGGGCCGTTGCTGGTTATGTACTACCCGGATGAAGCCTACATAGACACAGATGACGTAGCGGTCCTGTACCAACATTTTCGCCTGCACGGACTGAGCCCCGACGAACCGTCGTCAACCCTCAATGTAGCGCTGCACACCTTAGGTGGCGATGCCAACGCATCTTACCGACTGGCACAGTTGCTACGGGATTTTGCCAGGGAGGTCAGGTTCATCGTCCCCGAGCAAGCGTACAGCGGCGGAACTACGATTACCTTGGCCGGTGACGAGATAATACTGGCCCATTGCGCTGTATTATCGCCTATCGACGTGGGGCTTGTCCCAATCTATGACGATTCCGAAGAGGCGACCGAAGGGGAAAGACTTGAACCAGTCGCCATGGACCATTATATCGACATGGCCACCAACGCCAAAGTCCAGATCGAAAGAGAGTTGCAAGAGCAAGGTGTTTCCGGTGCAGCTTCCGCAGCAGACGAAGCCCTGATGACCGCCATGGTAAACAACCCGGATAACGCCATGCGCATCGCTACATTTTATCGGCAACGCAATATCGCTGAACGATACGCTCGCCAGCTGCTGGAAAACTATATGCTCAAGGATGCCCATCCTACACGAGTGCAAGGAGTCATTGACGGTCTGATTACGCAGGCTCCGGATCACGATTTTCACATGGATTATCATATTTGCTTCGACATCGGACTGAAGGTAAGCGAGGCGAAACAAGAGCTGTCAGACTTGGCCAAAGAATTGCTGAGAGAGCTGGAATCTGCCACTAACTCAAATGTTATTTGCGGACGTAAGTCCAACAACTCACGAGAGAGAAGGCCTTTTTTTCACTACATCCACCAGCCCAAAACAGTATCTCTGTCGGGGGGAGATAACCAAGATGAACACACCAAATCCGAGTGAAATGGAAGCAAAGCCCGACAACTGGACGTTGCATGAAGAACTGGGCAAGGAATACGCCCGCCGGAGCGAAATGCGAGGCGGGAAAACCATACACCAGTTGATAGCGGAGGCCAACGCGCCTAGGTTTCGACGCCGCGGCAGGCCCGGACGCCGCAGCAACAACCGGAAACCGTAGCGGCGATGCCTCTAACCGACCTGAACCTGCACCCAGTCTACAACCACAGCAATTGCCCGGACATGATTGCCGGGCTGTACGAGCCGCTGCTGGACCAAGCCGTGCGCTACGACCGCACCACCTACACGTTCACGGCCAAGGGGCTGATTGCGGCGGCGGCCGGCACCGCCAGCCTAGTCCGCAACGGCGGGCGCATTCGCCTCATCTGCGACCACAGCGTCAAGGACGACGTGCTCGAGGCCATTCACGACGGCCAACTGGACGCGGAGACAGCCCTGCAACAGGAGGTCAGCCCCGAAGACCTGCTGCTGACCGAAGTTGCCGACATTGCCGACCGGAATCACTTGGATATGGCCTACTGGCTGGTAGCCAACGGAATCATGGAAGTGAAGGTAGCCATCCGCGGCATCCGCATATTTCACAACAAGAGCGGCATCGTGGAAGACGCCCAAGGCAATCGCGCCGCCTTCGCCGGCAGCCTGAACGAAACCCTGTCCGGGTGGCGGCACAACTGGGAGTCCATCGACATCTACACCGAGAGTGAAGGACTGGCGCACCTCGAAGCCCGGGAGTCCGAGTTCCAAGCCCTATGGACCAACCGGGCCTCTGGGCTGAAAGTCATCGACCTGCCAAGCTACTACCGCGACTATATCGTGGAGAGGGCACCTGCGTCCCCGCCTGAGATTAGATCAATCCAGAAACGTAGCAGTGGCTACACGGTCAAGGACCATGCGGTTAACGACTACTGGCAGCGTATCTACGACGCATTGGCCAACGACCCGGATAGCACAGTAGCCACCATACCGGCAGCTCTCTGGCCTCACCAGGAGCGATTCCGCCAGCAGAACGTCGGTAGCGACGCCGTCCGCCGCCTGATCGCCGACGAAGTAGGGCTTGGCAAAACCCTGCAGGCTGGCGTCATTCTCAAAACCCGTATCAATCAAGGCAAAGCTACCCGCGCCATAGTCATTGCCCCCAAGGCGGCGACCAAGCAGTGGCAGAGCGAACTGCTGATGAAGTTCGCCATAGACGCCCCAATTATTGACACCCATGGCCGCTACTACCGCGACGGGCGAACTGACCCGGGCAGCAGCCCGCCCTGGAACACGCCTCTATCCATAGCCGGACACCAGTGGTTGGTAAGAAACGCCGACGATTTCCTGTCCACTTGTGGCGAGTACGACATAGTCATCGTCGACGAGGCCCACCGTGCTCGTTTCCGGAACGTTGACCACGAACAACGTCGCCAGCCGAACCAATATCTGCGGCTGCTGAGCCAACTGTCACGCCGGACGCGGGAACTACTACTGCTCACGGCGACCCCGATGCAGCTCAACGAAGTCGAGCTGTGGGCCTTGCTGGAACTGCTGGAACCGGAAGGATGGCGGAGCGCTGAGTACCGCCACTTTTACAAGGCCGAACCACCTGACCTCGCAGAGTGGAAATACCTGCGTGATCTGTGGCGCAAAACCAACCCACCGGAGACAGGCGACTTCCTGCTGGTCAGCGATAACGACGACTACATTGCTGAAAGCCTGAAGGACCCAAGCACATTGCAGGCCACGCTGGACACGATGCAGCAGAGCGCGCCAGCCAGACGGCTGATGAGCCGCCACACCCGTGAACTGCTACGCCAGTACCGCCGCCAAGGTTTGCTGGATGCTCCCGTACCGCAACGTCAAGCGCGCGACGTGGTAATCACCATGACGCCACCGGAGCGTGAACTCTACGACGAAATCAGGGAACTGGTAAGGCAATGCTACGCCGAGCGCGGCATCTCGCCTCAGTCTTTGGGATTCATCACAACGATTTTCCGCAAGCGGTTCGGCTCGTCAACCCACGCCTATGCCCAAACTCTGCGTAACGCCGCCAACCGCATCCCGCAGGACGCCGACGACTGGATGACCCTGTTGGACGACGCTGACCTGGACGAACTCTCGGACCACGAAACCAACGTCTTGAACAACGCAGCCAATCTTGACGCACTACTCAAGTCTGCCGACGAAGCCGAAAGGCTATCTCAGCAAGACAGCAAGCGTAGCCGGTTAACTGGCGTCATAGCAGAGATCCGGGAACAGGGCCACAATCACATTCTTCTGTTCACGCAGTTCCGAGATACGCAGAGCTGGCTATCCGAACACCTGCGGAGATCAGGACACTTCGTAACCGAGCTATTCGGGCAAGACGGGCGCTTGGGCGACCGCGGGAGTCGGCTGGAAGAGTTTCAGCAACAACAGCAAGGTATCCTGCTCTGCACGGAAACGGCCTCGGAGTCCCTGAACCTTCAGTTCTGCACGGCGGTCATCAACTACGACATCCCATGGAACCCGATGACCCTGGAGCAGAGGGCCGGAAGGATTGACCGCATCGGACAGGAGCGCAGTGTAGTAGACGTCATCAACCTGTTCTACGAGGACACGGCGGAACACGACGCTTACAAAGCGGTAGAGCGGCGGTTCAAGGGAATCGTAGATAACGTAGGCGCCTACCCGCCGATAATCTCCGCCAACATACAGAGCATCATTCGGGACGGCAAAGACCCGGACGCCGAGCTTGACAGGATAGCCGCCCGCAACGACTTCGACATTAACCGGCTTAACGCCGAGTGGGACAGTAGAAACGCGCCCCTCAATCCCATAATAACTATGGACGACTTGGAGAGAGCTCTACGAGAACCCGAGTTGCTACCGGCGGGCTGGACTTCAGAGAACATCGGAGGAAAGCACTGGAAGGTCAGGGATCCGCGAGGCAATACGAGGCGAGTCACCACGGATGTCAAGCCCTATCATTCAGCAGACGGAAGGCTCAAGTGGTGGGAAGGCCCGTGGTCGGAATAACTGCTGACGGTTACCCGTAGCGCAAGCGCAGTAGAGCGTAGGATAATGGACCTGTCGCTGACCAACGGCGGCATACCGGCCGCCACCGACGAACGGGGCGGCCGGTCTATTCCCGTCCCAGCACCTGAACCATACGCCCCAGGAAGATGGCGACAACATACAAGTGGCTCAATTCTAATCCAGCATCCTTTACCGATTTCAAGCCTTGGAGACCAGTAAGGACCAACAGGCGGCTCATTTCTAGCCCAGCATTGACAAAGGAAAGCGATGTATGCCTCACGACAGCGAGCTGTTGAGTCGAATAATAGGGATCAATGAGGGAAGGCCGTACCAAAGCGCACTCGTCCCGCATGAAAATGAGCAAGACAAAACCCTAGGCATAACTATTTTCCAATTTGAGAATGGCACAGTCAGCTTCCAATTCTATCCAGACCAAGAAATGCAACTTTCAAACTACCGTTCGTTCATGCAGACGATAGGCGAAGCCATGCAAGGAACGCATCCCCTAGACATAGTAGTACCCTCAGCAGATCTGAGGAGCACAATCCTTGTTACAGGGCTGCCGAATGTGCCCCACACCGGAAGTCCCGTCAGTGGGGTTCTAGCAGATTCAGCGACAGCACCAGCATCATCCTTTGGTATAGCCGACCAACCGATAAAACGGGTCACCGTGGAGCTCTTGGACATCCCCGAAAGATGGGGAGAACCAAATTTGACATACCAATATGCAACCTCGAAGCTCCCCTTGGAGTTCTCGGAGGATCACCAATACATCAAAATCCCAACAGCCACGCTAAGCAGAATAACGCTAAGCGGCTGCACCATCAACGCTGGTGAATGGATAGTCGAGATCCAAGGAATTCCCTCGGAACGCCGTCGAAACCAGAGGGTGACACACTGGTGCACCATCTCAAAGATCGAAGGAACTACGACAGGCACCTCAGCCTGGAAATTTTTCGAAGAGGAACTCTGGCCATTCCTTTGCTTCATGTTTGCGCACAACGTGCAGGTAATTCACATGTCAGGTGCCGGTTGGATTAAGTTTCGGACAGTGCGCCCGCAAGCTATACAACCGATACGGGGAAACTGGCTCCTTATCGCCGGATACAGAAGCATCAAGTTGGAAACCCTTTTCCAGAAGTTTCACGGGCAAGACGCTGAGACCAAGAAACACTGGCGCAAGGTGATCGACAGATACGCCACTAGCGAGGAAATCATCGCTACCCTCGGGGATCCGGAAATCGCTGAAGCCGTGAGCTTCGCCGGTCTCGAGGGCCTGACGCGGTCTATCATCAGCGGGTACAGCGATAAAGACCAATGGCTTAAAAGCAATCTGGAACTAAAGCCTAATAAGAAGCGCCCGAACGGAGAGAAAGCCGGCGTTACAGATGCCATAGAAATGGTGCTGAATCGTGAGATGGGAGCAGAGACACCGAACCTGAATCAAACGCTGACAGAGTTGACTAACCTCCGTAACTCTACGATGCACACCGACCTACACTCCGACCCAGATCAAGACGACGCCTACTATAGATGGAACGCATCACAGGCACTGATCGAGGCACTGCTTCTTAATAGGATGGGATTGGAAAAAATCCCCAACCGCACGGCGTACCCAACTTTCGCTATTATGGGTCTGGACGTGCATAAAGACGTACGCAAGGAAACCATTCTGCCGCACCAATGCCAAAGCTGCGGAGAATGGACGGGCACGCTCCGCCACGACGGATGTAACCAAAGCCTTTGCAGCGAATGTTGGGAACTCCACAACCAGGATGGATGTATAATTGCCATTCGCTCTGATATGGAGTGACCGGAACAATGGCCATCCTTCTCCCCAGAGCCAGCCGCGGGTGATCCAAGACAATATGTCTTGAAGGTCCCGATGGTCGAAATCGTCAACCAAGTCGCCCCTGAACAAGAGGCAAGCTGAAGTCTTCAAATGGCAACGCTACGATACCCATATAGGAAAATGGCAACCTAAGGACACCAAGAGCATCGGTGGCCGTCTCATTCTCGAACTCCAGACCGCCTATCGCCGCCAAACGATACCCAAGTCTCTGCGAGGTCTCCCCAATGATGTACGACATCAGTGCCATGCGAGCCATATTGCAAGAGCAAATCACGCCCGAATACCGTTCGAGGGCCACGGCTGGACCTATCGACGAGTCATTCAAAAACATGAGAGCGTCCGACGACAAACTGGCCGGACGGTCGCCATTTCGATGTTTGATTCCTCAAACCAACGGAGAAAACAAGGCCTTTACAGAATGCAACCGCGCCACGACTAGTTGCCACACGATCCAAAAGAAGGCACTACGGATAATAGCAGACAACGAAAAAGGGAAGCTCGTTGTCCTTGAATTTATGAACATCAATACCGCGAGAATAGCCACTCAGGGGCAAGGAGCAAACGGGGTTCTCTGGCAAGAGAAAATGCCATGGGACATCGAAACCATATGTCCTATTACAGTACCTATCACAATCGCGTCCGCGAGACACTTCGCTTGCAATGTCTGCGACAACGCTACCTTCCGACCTATAGAGGACATGGAGATTGCCTGGCCGTCTCAGCCCGAAATCATCGTAATCGAAGACACAGAAACTCTTCAAAACCAGATCGCGTTTTCAAACCAGCTATTTCTGATGGCTTACAGATGCTTATTGCAAAAATTCAGCCAGTTCCGCGGACTAGTCGCAGGCAATGAATTCGCGGCAAAGAACCAGCGCATTAGCAATGTGTACAGAAGCACCCTTGAGGACTGGAAACCCGAAATTCAGCATGCCCATAAAAAGCTCAGCTACTGGAAAAGGAAATACGACCGGAGGCTGAAGGACATAGCGGCTTTGCCCATGAAACATTGGATAGTACCTGTCAAGCCAGCATTCCCAATGGCATCTACAGACCTCTCTCCAGCCGCTAGCGGTCATATAGCGACCACTGTATACCCCAAGGAGCGTGAACTCCCCGACGGCACCATCAAGGTACAACACTGGATGGTCATAACAACAGAAGTTGAGCATGTAAGGACACTGGATCCTGTGGCAGAAGCCATGGCGGTGGCGGCTTTCCAGACACTCATGAACGACCAAGCCTCCATAGAGTGGACGGTAAGACGCGTAACAGAGGATGGAGGCCTTGGCACCTACGCCAATCCAAGGCACTACTCAATGTTTCGCAAACAACACCCACTTGCGTCGCAGCGAATCGAAAGGCACATACCGGACACGGTCGTCGTTGAACACTACGAGCGCAACATAGGACCAGCTTTGCACTGCGATACATAATCCCTGCATGGATGGCATCGCACCGGAAACCGCATACGACAGAGGGATTCTATTGAACTCACTAGGCTATCTGCAATAGTTCCGCCAGATAAAGACTGCTGTGCGGGATAGCCCTGTTCGACAGGAGACCCAGTGAGCCAAACGGCCCACCAACAGCCATAATACCCACATCCATCCCGGAGAGTGACGTCTGACAGCCGACGAAGTCAAGGCGTGGACCAAAATGTGGGTCAATTCCCCGACGTCCCGGAGAGGACCCCCGACGACATGAACACCGCCAAGGCCATCCACCTGAACAGCACCCCCCAACACCTTGATCCCCACATATCCAGCCGACCCAACACCATCGTAGACGCCGAGAGCTACATAGGCACCGAGCCCACCGGGGAAATGACCGTCGTGGCCTACGCCGACCTGCTCATCGCCTTCGACGCCACCCTGAAGGCCCTGGCGGACAGCAACGCCTACGTCGTCTCCGAACAGGGCAAGCAGCCCGACTCCGTGCTGGAGGTCGCCTCCGAGAAGACCCTGCCTTTCAACTGGACGACCAAACAAGACATCTACCCCGTCCTGGAGGTTGCCGAGTACTGGCGCTTCGACGAGATGCCCATCGACGGCCACCCCAGTCTGGCCGGACGCTGGCTGGACGACGGCGAGTACCGGCCCATAACCATCGAGCAACTCGAGGAAGGCGCCCTACAGGCCTACAGCGCAACACCGGGTCTACTCCTGCGCTGGGTGTTGGGTCAGCTCCGCTAGAACGAGCCGGAAACGGGCGAAGACGTCCAACCTTCGTGCAGGAAGAGGAGGTTACTCGCCGAGGAGGCAAGGCTGTACGCTGAGGATCCCGCGGGCATAGCCGGGGCTCGCACAGGGGACTGGAAACAGAACTGGCCCGCCGGGACAGGAAGTGCGCACCCCACCCCGACGCCACACGCCCGCCGCTAAGCGACAGCCTCGCCCTAATCACAGAATGGTCCGGCATCAGGCTGGACCTATCGGGCAGGAAAGATGCGGTGCCTTCGGTGCCGCCAAAGCCCATGCTGTTCGAACCGAATATGTCGCCCAGCCAAGTTCACGGACTGGATAAATTGGACACGACCCCCGCTAGAGCATGGACGGACGCCACAGGAGCGCACGAAAGACTAACCGTAGGGCGGGGAGACGTCTTCAACCCCGACGACCTGCAGACCCGACCAACATGCCTTTATCAACGTACTCGGCATCCAAGATACCGGTGACACGAGCACGCCACATGGAACAGACCCAAGTGAGTCCAACTACCGCGACTCCTCTGAAGAGAGTAAATTCACCCTCCCAGCTGACGATTAAGACTCCAATCGGGCAGCGGGGCGGCCCGGTTATCCCACCGAATCAAAAGAAAAAGTCCCGGGTCCTGAGCCCGGGACTTGCGGATTCCTGGGGTTCGTTTGGCATCACTCACCAATTGAGAGCAGAACCACCGATAAGAACACCACCAGGACCATCACGAAATAGAACCCGACCGACCATCCCACCTCGCCGAGTTCCTTATCTCTCCCCGACCCCCTTTTATAGCGCCAGAGCCCGTACTGGAAGGCCAGGCCTATGAGCCAAAGAGAATAGACAACCCAAGGAGTGGGACCCGTGAAGCCAGTGAACAGGTGCGCCAGACAGTCCAGCAAGTCCGACCACCAGCAGGTTACGACTACCGGCACGACAACCACGGCAGGGAGAATCAGTGTAGCGCCCGCCCGGGCTAGCAAGGGCCAGCTGGACGGAGACCGCCAAAGCAATCCTCCAAACGGCGGCCCAGACCGGATCCTGCTGGAGAAGACGCCCGAAACCGCCGGACAGCCGGAGACAAAACGACAAGCAAAATGTTTCCTACGGCGAGTGCCGCCCGGACGGCCAACGGGCGAGTGGAAACAGCTTCACCCAGCTGAGACTCCATCAGAAACACCCCGACTGATACAATTAGTCACATTATGAAGCACAGGTGCCGCGGCAGATCTAATTGTCGTTGATCAAGCATTCGAGTCCAGTCACAACGATTGGTAGACTTCGAGTCGTTCAGGACGGAGACGGCTGGTGCATACAACCTGTCGGTGAACCCAGCGTAGATCTGAAGGAAACGAAATCCAAGTCGAAAGGATGGCCAGCCCTCAGGCAACCGCTGCTACAGGCCAGCAGCATATCACAGCGCCGTGAACCCACTTCTCGGCTCAAAGAGGCTGTCCGCCAAAGATTCAATTTCCGCCACCATGGCCAGCCGCTCTCGCCATTCCGCCGGAATGCTGTCCGCACCAAAATAGGCCCCGGCCAACTGCCCGTATATGGCGCCGGTGGTATCGGCGTCGTCGCCCAGGTTAACCACTTTGCTTATGGAGTTTAGCCTATGGCTCCATCCCCCTGCTTAGCGTCGCTATGGTTCCGTTTGTTTGTGGAGCACCAACCGAAGCGGCGAACGCCCGGTTGCACACACCGTTCCACGTGGCCCTGCTCCTCCATATGATCAAGCAGAGCCGTCATGAAATGGCCCCACCGCGCACCATGGCCCAGGCCTTTATCAATCCCGGACCGGCGCCGTATCTCCGATGGGCCGAGACATTGACCTCCAGCGAGCACATCCATCACCGCTAAACGCAGGTGGTGGAGGCCCTGTTCGGCATGGTTCTGATCAGGCGTCATCATCACGCTCCTTGGTGTAGACTTGCCCCTCTTTGATAGCAGACCGACAAGGAGGCATGTAAGCCTGCTTTGGTACAAGTCTCACTATCGGAAACGTCAAGCCGGACGACTTCAGCGATGGGGATAATAACGGCAACGCCGCCAAGACCGTGATGAGGAAGGCGCTGGCGGCGGCAGACAATCCCGCCGCAAACATCTTCACCGACAAGCTCCGCTCATACCTATCCGCGCTGCGGGAACTGCTGCCCGACGCCAAGCATTGGCAATCCGAGGGATTGACGGCGGACATCAATAACAACCTCTCGGAGCGGCTGCAAGGCACGTACCGCGCCCGCATCAAGACGCTGCGCGGGCTGGACAGCCTAGAGACCAGCCAGCGTTACCTTGACGGCTGGCAAATCACCTACAACCTGTTTCGCGGACACCACAGCCTGCGGAACCAGACGCCGGGCTACCGGACGAAGGTCAACCCCACCACCGTGCAATTGGAAATACCGGAGTACGAGATCTTTTACCACAGCCACACTTGCTCGCAGGACGGCGGCCTCGCCCTTCAAATCATCCCAGAACCGGTACAACGACCACTTCCATCTCAACTGCGCCAGCTCCAAGTGGCACGCCAACAGCGACGAAGCCCGCAGGCAGGTCGAGATGGCCACTGCCGCCAACCCTCAATACGCCGGACCGAAGGCAACCAAGGCGTAGCCGCCAGACCACCCTCACCAGTTGATACAATGGCGAAGAGGAACAAGGCCGGAGCCACAACAATCAGCACGGCCTTCCGGCACCTAGTCCCTTACAACACGGTCATGACCACCGGCGATATACACCTCTACAAAAGATACGATTGCAGAACCGCCCCAACAAACGTTAGAAGCGAACAGACTCCAATTTCAGAATAGGGGGAACATCCCATGATAGAAATAGATTACAGATTAGATTTTACCGAAGGGTTTAGAGGACAATCCGATACATCTGGCAGCGTTTACGGGGGAAAACGCCCGGATAGAGGTTGGATATGGCAATTAAAACAGTACCATCTTGTGCGAGAGGTCGAGGACGATAATGTGAACACCAGTCATACAGTTGTTCTCGCGTCCAGCAACTCGGTTTTTCCTGACATAACCGAAGCTATGGAAAATGCGAAGGAAGCACTCCGTACATTAGAACCTGACATGGGACGATACAGCCCTATCAACACAGCTTTGAAAAAGCTCGCAACATTTGGGCCGTGAGCATCGGGCAAGTTTCGCAATCGTCTCACAAAGACAGCCATGTGGACCTGCAACGCACGATAATACTCTGATCCAAGAAGCTGGAAATCCAACACGGGTGAGTAAGCCCCGGAGGGGAAACCAGAGGAAGCAATGCCACTATCAGCCCTCCTGAAATCAGCCGCCGGCACCTGCCGGTACTGCGGCAACAAGGCCGGAGTCATCGCCCGGGACCACCCTGAATGCCGCCGGAAATTCGACGCCGGCTGGAACCGGATGGTCGAAATCGCCGCCGAGGCCGCACACTCCCACAGCTTCGACGAGAAGTCCCTCCGGCTCTCCATGGCCGAGATAGCCAAGAACTCCTACGGCGACGGCGCCACCGTCAACCAAGCCCTCGAAGAAGGATGGAAACAGGGCGTCGGCCACGCCATGGCCGACGGCATCATCACACAAGCCGAGGAGATAAAACTCAGGGAATTCCGGGACCGGCTCGCCTTGGCAGACTCCGCCGCCGACCCTAAGGCCACCGCACAGCTCGATAGAGCCACCACCGACCGCATCACCCTCGACGCCCGGCTCGCCGCCATCGCAACCAGCGACCCCGACGCCCACCTGAACGGCCTGGCCCAATCCCTCAGGGACTCGGGGCTGCCCCAAGGCCATCAGACCGCAATCCTGATCCGGGCCTGGGAGGCGGCCGTCGAAGGCGTCCTGGAGGACGGACTCCTCACCCTGGACGAGGAGAACGCCCTCAACCGCTACATGGACCACTTCAGCCTCGTCCAGAGCCAGATGAACCAGAACGGGGTCCTCACCCAGGTCGTGAAGGCCGCAGTCATCCGGGACATCGCCGAGGGCATCGTCCCCGACCGGCAGAACATCCAGGGCAGAATTCCCTTCAACCTGATGAAGTCAGAGAAGCTCGTCTGGATCACGCAGGACGTCGACTACCTGGAAGTCGTAACCCGCCGGGAACGCCGCGGCAGCTCCCACGGACTCAGCATCCGGGTGGCGAGGGGAGTCTACTACCGGCCCGGCACATTCCGCAGCCGGAGCGTGGAGTGGGAGGAAACCGTCCACCAAGACACCGGACTCCTGGGCTTCACCACCAAGCACATCTACTTCTCGGGACCGAAGAAGAAATTCAGGGTCAGGTACGACCGGATCGTGGACTTTGAACCGTTCGACGACGGGTTCGGACTTATGCGCGACGCCCAGACCGCCAAGCCTCAGAGTTTCAGGACCGGAGACGGCTGGTTCGCCTTCAACCTCGCCACCAACCTGGCGCAGATGGAATAGCAACGCCTCGCCAGGGGGCCTCCACCCTGCTGGGAATGCGGCGAAGAAACCACCACCTACCGCCGGTCGCACACCACACGCCAAGATTGCCGCCAGGAATACCGCGACAAATACCGTCCACCGATAAACTATCCTTGGAACGGCACGAACCGCTTCGACCGGCACACCCCCGCCGGGCAGCCCGAGCTCGAGGAGAACCATAAGGAGATCGGACAGGACATCCCCACCGTGAACTTCAGGCCCACACCGCTTCTGAAGGCACCCTAGCCGCGAGCGGAAACCAGCGACAAACGGCAACGAACGCGGCGAAGAGACACAGGCAGCCGCTAGCCCTCCTGCCGCAGCCGTTCAATGGCCTGCTTCCACGTCTCGCCCCGCATACGCTCTTTGTCAGCTCTCTCCATCAGAGCCTCAGCTTCTTCCAAGCCCAACTCGCGCACCAAGCGCACGCCCTCGGACCGCAATTCCTGGTCCCGTTCTGCCCGGTCTCTATCGAATTTCTTGAGAGCCTGAAGCGCCAGCACCATGACCAGCCACACTCCCGTTTCCAGCGCCGCAAAGGACGCCGCATAGATTATGAATCCCAAGGAGGCGAACTCGGCCGCTACCTTGTAGTCTGCCCGAGAATTCAACCACCAGCCTACGTTCCCGGCCTGGGACAAGTACAGGGTGATCAACAGGGAACCGAAAGGCACAGCCACCAACTGCACCTGAACCCAGTGCTCACCCCACCACTCCAGGAGCCACCTTATAGCCCGTTCCATCACAGAAAGCAACTATCACCACACCCAAGCCAATCTTATCAGGGACCAAGGCTCGCTCAGAAAAGGGCGCCTAAAGGCAATGAGCCCCCCGAGGGTGGCATCACTTAGGCGAAGGACGACAGCATCCGGCTGCGTCCGGGATACTCCCCTTCAAGCTGGTCCTTCTTCTCGGAGAAATCCAGATTCTCAATCACCAAGGGCTTGCCCGACTCCCGGGCCAGGGCAACCACCTGGGCCACCGCATCACCGATGAGAGCCTCAGCAGGGAAGGAACGGATGCGATCCTCGTAGGTGAACTTCCCGTCGCCCACTTGGGCGGAGCCGGACTGAATCTGATTTCTCTTGGGAGAGGCCATAAGAACATATTAGCGGAAAATCACTCAGCAGGCCAGTGGGAGAGGACCCAGTTCGAAGAGGACGCGACGCGACTGCAAACAACCGCGGCAACAGTTGACAACCCAGTGACCAATGATGCAGTTACCCTGGTCGCGGCCGGAATCCTTGCGAACCCACTCAGGATTACGCGCGGCGGCACCACGGTGCAATCCAGCGGGAATATCCAGGCCGCCAACAGTTTCAGCGGTAGCGCATCCATGGGGCCAACTGCCCTGAACGTCGCCGGCTTCAGCCGGGCTCGATCACCATCTCACCGATAACGCGGGGCACGATAAAGGCGACACCGACGAAAATCAGGCCGCCGCCGACAGCGCCATGAGGAAAATCCTGGCCTTGCCCATATTCTGGGCATCACCGGACGAAGTCATCAACGAGATGTCGGCGTCCAAATCCGCAATCGTAGAGATTCCCTCTACAACAATGGCCCATAGCCTGGAGAGGGAACCAAAGACAGTAGTTATCTCCTCCACGAATCTTGCCACCAGATCCTACACTCGAAGTGGCTTATCTTCCCCTCCTACCAGTACTCAACGCTCCAGGTGCTCAACCGAGACACGTAAAGCCAGCACTTGGCATTGTCCGTCGGAGGACTAGCTTTAACCCAGTGGATGATGATGTTGTTATCACGATCTCGCCCAGAGTTATCCCGAACAGATGTCGTCGTAGTCGTCGTACCACCCGAAGTAGTGGTAACCGTCTCAGACAGCCCGCTAGGAACAGCCTGAGTGCCCACACTGTCCTCAGTCGAGCAACCAGCTTCACCATCCGGATACTGATACTTACTCGGATCAGCAGTACCGGCCTTCACGTTAGCCACTATCGGCTTCCATACGTCCACCGAACATTGCTCGACCCGCTGATTCTGAACTACCGAAATCACAGCGTTCAAAGCGGAGGCAGTAGAGGCGTTCCTCTGGAACACAAACTGGTTCTGCAACACATCATCACAGTTCTGACCAGCCTCCGTCCCACCAATGTTTCCGCCCACCGGCTCCACCACCGTCTCGCCGATAATCCGGGGAACAATGAAAGCCACGCCCACGATAATCAGGCCGCCAACGGCGCCCATTAGAGCCATCCTGGCTTTTGACATGTTCTGCGGGTCACCGCTGGAGGTCATCCACAGGATGCCGGCGTAACACACGGCAACCGTCGAGATGCCACCTCCAACGATAGCGAGCAGGCGGGACAACGACCCGAAAATCGTCGATATCTCATCCATCAGGAACCCCCCTGGAATTCGAAGCTCAAATTGAAAGTACCGTTACTCCTCAGACCGATTGCCCTTTCGCGCGAAATAGAGCCAACACTCGGAGTTACCAGGGGGAACACGGCTACCGGCCGCCCCAATAATTGATGAGATTGTTGCGAGCATCCCGCCCGACATAGCGGGAGCAGATCCGGAAGAAACGCCACCGTTGCGTAACCCAGGAGGGACAGTCTGGCCACCAATGATTCCGTCAGTACGGGATCCGGGAGTAAAGCAATAGTGAGCACCGGGAACCTGAGCGTTGGCGAGAATCACTGGGTTTCAAACACCAGGAGCACACTCGTCCCTGCTCAACTGAATCTCCGATATAACGGAGTTCATACGGGCTGAACCAGGGGCACTGCTCCGCGCGGCCAACTGACGACGCAGGAATTCATGGCAATTAGCGCCGGAATTGAGGTCAAGGGAAATTCCCCCGAAAGTTCAAACAAGGTCTCCGAAACCACCCGGGGAACAAAGAAGGCAACACCGACAAACGCCAGGCCCAAAACGGTACCGGGCAAACTCACAGAAACCATCGACGACGGCTTCGGCATCATGCGGGACGCCCATACCGCCAAGCCTTAATCGTTCAGGACGGGAGACGGTCGATTCTCTTTCAACCTAGGGCGCGTTAACATTCAACGACAAGCATTGAATTCCGATACCAGCCCAGCAGCTCAAGGCTTCAGCCAAACTCACTGATACAATTTCCAGCACAAAGGGGTCCAATCAAGAAAACTACCCGGAGGACGATATGCTAAAGAAATTGTCCTGCCAGCAGAAGGAATCAATCGAAAGCCGATTGGAGGAACTCAGGCACAGGGAAACGGCACCCGGCGCCGACCCGCCGAAACCCGCAGCTTTCACCGACGCTGAAACCTTCGCCGGACAGTTGCCCTCGCCTCTCAGCGAGATGCCGCACATCTCGCTGGCAGACGACGGAGAACTGAACTTCGCCTGGAACGGCGGTCCGATATACATAGACCTGGGATTCTACGGCACAGGAACTTACTCCTACTTTGCCCGAGACACCCGTGGCCAGAAACACCACGGAGACGACCTACCCGCCAGCGGACCAATACCGGACAATCTGATGCAGATCCTGTCAGGATAAAGAGACCCGGATGCAACAGCATATTCCCCACCTCGACGAGTCCACCAGCGCCAACCCGGCGCTCTCTCCGGGACCGGTCCAAGACCGAGAAACTCTCCTCAGAATCACCATCGAATTTCATGACATTCGCTGCTTGAAAGCCGCCCAGGCCTCTACGACAATGAACTCAGGGCCAAGTCGCGTCCTGACGAACAGACCGGCGACGACGCCGGCGCGACCGGCCCTCCTGCAAGCAGTACAGCGGGCAACGCGGCTTCGAAGTCGCCAGCGTGTCAATCGGCACAGCGACCGAACCCCACAGAGCTGACAGCCAACGGCCATCACCCCCGCCATCTACCCCGAACACCGGCAGCCCGCCAAGCGCCCGGCATCCGCCGGGCCTTTTTCTTCACCCGAATGCAGCAATACCCCAAGGAGAAACCAATGAAGCGGATAATCACCGCCACCGCCATCGCCGCAATACTCGCAATCGCCACCGCGTGCGGCGGAGACGGCGAAGATGCACCCAAAGAGAACCTCCACCCAGTCCTCCCGCACCACATCTACCTTCAAATCCAGGAAGACCGGGAATACGTCACCATGACAAGCGAGGACATCAGCCCCCATCTGTCGGACAGGATAAACGCCATCCACGATGAGGGCTACGAGATACGGCACGCCACCAGCGACGAATGGGGCTACGTCCTGCTGATCTTCAGGAAGATTCCCCACCTCGAAGAGTCTGTGCTCCCGAACGGCACGCCACCAGCAAACTGACCTTCCTAGTCGGACTTGCACAGATCACAGGCGCAGTCGACTCCCCTAACGGCACTCCTCGACTGTCCACGCCGACACCAACGTCCTCAATTCCACTACCAAGTGGCCGTACGTCTCCGGAAGGGAGAAGTTCCATGCCAGATACGACCGCACAGCAGACGCCGAACCCTCCGCTGACGGCTTCAGCATCATGCGCGACGCCCAGACCGCCAAGACCAGAGATTCAGTACCGGCAACGGCCGGTTCGCGTTCAACTTGGCAACGAATCCGGCACAGATGCAATAGCAACTCCACCCATCCAGACCGGCACGACAGCGTTGGGATGACGGCGAAAGGGCGAGCCGGTTAAGGTTCGCCTGATTTTTGTCTGCGGCCTCAAGGAACGAAAACGAGACGGCGGACCCGCCGACAGGCACGACCGCAGCAGACAGGAGGAATTTCACTCCCTCGCCTGACTACCACTTTGGGAAAGGCACACGAACATGAGACAGAATATATACCGATTGCTTTCACCGCCAGAGCGCGGCACCCCGAGACACCTGGTCATCACCGCGGTCAGGGAGACCTCCCGCTGGCTGATCCTGGCCCTGGCCGCCCTGATTGTCGCCAGGGCCTGCGGCGCCTTCAACCCGGCCCCCGGGTCCGCGGGCCACCACTTGATAACGGCCCTCATTTTGGTCTTTATTGCGTGGTTCGCTATAGAGCCTGTGGTATGGCTTCTGAAGAAGATGGTCGGAATCGGGAGAAAGAGCGGGCAGGACATATAGTTTCAACTGCCGACCGCTGTTGGGCCAACTCCGTTGGCACGACCCGCAGACGGGTCAGGAGACCCCAACCTTTGAACAGGAATGGGCACGCGCGGACGCAGCCGAGGACCGCGTACGAGAGCTGCAAGAGCAACTGAACCAGGGACAGTCAGAAGCATAGAACCTTCAGAGAATCAGCCAGAACAGGCAGCGCCCCAAACCACCACGACAGCACAGCAGGCCGTCCTGTGGACGGCCTGTCGGTTTCTGAGGACTGGCCGTACCCATCCAAGTGCGGAACGCCCGAGGCCACTCACGGCTGAAATCGGAACGTTCCAGCCACGCCGGGCTCCGCCCATCCACCGTCAGCTCGGTGACACAAACGAGGCACGCCCGGTCGTGAATTGGTGCCACCGACCCATTTCCACAACCCACTCGCCAATGACGCAATGTAACAGTGGCTGAAGAACGGCGACGCCGGCCGCCCTGACCAACAAGGCGGCTGGTTCCATTTCTGTAACCAAAGAGGCCCAATCTTTCGTCACAAAAGGGGCAGGACGGCCCCAACCAAACCTGCGGCAATTCCCAATGCCCAACGGTCCCAACCGCTGCCGCTTACCCAAAGGCCACCCCCAAGGGGGTGGCTTCCTTTTCGCCCAACCAGTTCCGCGCAAGACTTCGCATGGAGAACCAATGCCACAACCTCGCCTATTGCCCCTCGGATTCATTGACCGAACCACCGATGACGGCGCAATCATCATGCTCACCAGCCCCAGCGAATCCCACAACATCCAACCCGAAACGCCGGTCACACTCCGGGTCCGAAACAACGAAACAACTCCCGCAATGGCAAGAGTCCGCGGTGTTATAACCTCCGTAGGGTACGTCACCGCCACCTTCAAGACGGTCGAGATCATGAAGACTCTCACCTGGCCGCAAGACCAGCCGGTGCTCCGAAGAGGATTACCCGTTTACCAAGCGTTGCCCGGCAGCTTCAAGCCCGACCCGGCCAGGAACTTGACTCCTGAAGAAGCGGCCGGCCTCGACAGACTCGCCGCCCGTTACCGAGAAATAATGGAGCCACAACGTCCCACAACCGCCAGACGATTCCCGCGTTCCAGAAACGGCTCCGCCCCCAACTCGTAGCCCCAAGCAATCTCCTTCACCCATCTTGACGAATATCACACATTCCGACAAACTATATTAGAACGGAGGAAAGAGACTCTATGGTGAACCCAGCCACCATCCACCAGACCAAGCCCTCGCTCAACCAGATGATTTTCTGCGCCAACTGCGGCGGACCCATGCTCAACACCGGTGAGCGCTATTACTGCCCCAACACCAGCGCCGGTTCAGGGCGCAATTGCCCGACAAACCCGGTGTACGCAGACCACCTTCACCACACCGTACTCAGCGAGCTGATAAACCGCCTCGCCACTGACGAAAATCTCCAGACCGTAACCAAGGCCATCAAGGAGACCATGTCGGTGAACGCCCGCCTCCAGCGCCAGCGCATGGAGCAGGCCGAGGCCGAGATAGCCGAAGCCAAAGCCAAGAGACATGCCCTCCTGCAACTCGTCGAGGAAGGCAGGAGAACCTACAAAGAAGCAGCAGCCGAAATCGACGCGCTGGACCGCACCACCGCAGGATTAGCCTTCGAATCCATCGTGGCCAGGAACGAGCTGGAAAAGGCAGCCTTCGTCAGCGATGAGGACGGCATCAGAGATACCGCCACCAGCATGGATACCTGGCTGGGCGGCAACAATCCAGACGAGGTCCAGGAACTACTGGATATCCTCGTGCAGAAGGTCACGGTCGGCTCCGACTCGGCTTTGATCGTCTACCGCGTGCCCATGCCTGCCGGCGAAAATCCAGATGGCGTCACCGAGGACCTCGTAGAACTCTACCCAAGCGTCAACGCCTGACCGGGCACCGCTCAGGTAAACGCAAAGGCAGAGCAACTCTCCAGACACGAGAGTTGCTCCTTTTCATTTCATGAGGACACGAGGTGCACCAATTTTGGGAGCATCTTCAGCTGTCAGGCGGTAACACCGCCAAACCCTTCGAACTCCCAATCGTCCGCAACGGGAATATCCTCGGCATCCAAGCCGTCGCCGCTGCGGTACGCCTCATGCTCCCTGGCCAACTCGGGCATCTCACGCCAGAGTTCAGAGGCAGGGCCTTCCACTTCAGAGCCCTTGTCCTCCAAGGCCTCTTGCTGCGCCAACTTGGCAATCCTCTCCCGCGTCACCGCCCTGGACATGAGCTTGAGAGCTCGTTCCAAAACGGTGTTTTCATTGTCCGCAATTACAAACTGCTGATCGTCCTCCTTCACAAAGGTGGCTTCGTTTTCCCGGTCTTTCATGTGCTATACTTGCCTGAGCCTTTTCGAGGGCTTTTCCCATAGTTAGTAGTCGGCACGTTTGCCGCTATGTCCATTATAGCAGAGACCGCCGCAAAACCGCACAAGGTGGTGCCACTTGGTTACTATAGAACGAATGTCCAAGGTCGCGCAATCGGACGATGTCATCAACTTGAACGAGGCACTCCTCGAGGAATCAGAAACCAAGACCCGGCAACGACCGCCCATCGGAGAACTCCTGAAGAGCCTCAGAGGAACAAAAACCCTTCGCAACGTGGAAGGCGACACCGGCATCACCAATGCCTACCTCTCCAACATCGAGCTCGGCATCAAAAAACCGGGCGTCAAGACCCTGGCCAAGCTCAGCAGCTACTACCAAGTGCCCTTGGAACACCTCCTGCACGTCGCCGGTATTGAGGGCGAAATGCCCCAACCCGTCGAACGGGACTCACCCATGGACATCCAACGCGCATTCGACTTCGTCGTCACCGACCCCCGCCTAGCCCAATACCAAAAGCCGGCGCAAGCGCTGCCTCTGGACTTACAGAAGTACGTCGTCCAGATTTACGAGCAATACACCGGCAGGAAGTTACTGTAGGAGCCAGACCTGTATGTTGCAGCCGGACTACAAAAGAAAGGCAGTCAGGTACCGCAGGGTGTCTGGTAAATCCCAAAAGGATAATTTTTCCCTTCGAACCCAAGACCTGCGCTCCGCCGAATACTGCGAGAAGAAGGGCCTCCCCATCGACAGGATATTCACCGACGTCGGTACCGGCTTGACCGCCAGCGGACGCAGCGGTTTCACCGGTATGTGCGACTACGTCTTCGACAAGACAAACGACATCACCGACGTGGTCTTCAATGACATAGACCGTTTCACCCGGAACCTAGGAGATTTCCTCGAATACACAGAGCGCATGGTCAACGCCCGCATAACTCTGCACATCGCAGCCGACGCCGAGGAATACGACTACCACTCAGCGGAGAAATGGATAGACCGAGCCGTCGCCGCACAGAAGGAAAGCAGACGAATCTCGGCACGAACCAAGGGGGGACAGCGAACCGCCACCGAACTCGGTTACCACATAGGCCCACCACCCTGGGGCTATATGCTCGAACACGAGACGGACGAACTGGACGAAACCGGTCACCACGTCATATGCGGAAAACTGGTCCCAAACCAAGACCTATGGCCTCATGTCCTCGAGTTCTGGCGCCTCGCTGTCGATGGTTACACTCCAATGCGCCTCGCTCAACACATGCGTCTGAACAATGTCCCGTCTGCCAGCGGCAAGCCGTGGACGGACGACACAGCTCGCCGCATCATGCAGAACGAGAAATACTCCGGCAAGCTCTTCCGAGGGGTCAACCCCAAGTCCAGGATACCAGGACCTCCGGAAAATGCCCCACCGATCTTTCGAGAAAACAACCATACGTCTGCGGTCAGCCCCGCGAACTGGCAAAAGGTCAACGACGGAATCGCCAGCAGGAAAAGGACCGAAGGCCCAACCCGCTCCCACTCCAGTCCCAACCCCCTGAGCCAACGCATCAAGTGCGGCCACTGCGCAGCCCGAGGCGTGGACTCCAACCTCGAAATACATAGATACACCGACAAAGTGGCCTTACGATGCTCGCGCAAGAAGGATATGGGGGTCGATTTCTGCGAGTTCAAGAGCGTCAACCTGAACACGCTGCTGGAGGCGATCAGGGAAAGGATCACATGTCATTTCCTCACCCCCGAGAATCTCCAAAGCGTAATCGAAGGCGTCAACAAAGTCAGCAGATCAATGCTGAAAGAGCGTCAGGTCCAACTGTCTCGTATCGGTGAACGAAAGGCCGTTGTCAAAAGCCAAATCACGAACATCAATGACGTCTTGAAACAGGCAGGTACTCAGGCAAACAACCTGCAAACGCTCTTGAGCGACCTCGCCGAACTCGAAAAAGAACATGCGGCCCTCGACAAAGAGGGTAACCAGATCACCGACGCCACCGAAGAAGCGCTCCTATTCGTGAACGACCAAGCCGGCATCATCGAGACAGCGATGGACTACAAAACCTGGACCAACCCAGAGGATACCGACGCGGTCAGGGACCTGTTCCAGATTTTCATCCAACGAGTGGAAGTCTTTGAACTCACGAAGGGCGCCACCCACCAGCGGGCGAACATCTACTACGACCTGCGAGCATTCAAGACATCGGGCCAAGGTGCCTCAAACGTCGAGACCCTCCACATAGGAAAAAAAAAGTCCCTAAACGCGTCTGACAAAAATTGTGGTTTTGGGACGTTTACAGGGACGCCGCCGGGGGCGAAGACCGTCTGCGAGTCGGGGAACTCGCACAGCAGTCGGTCGCCTGCGATGACCCCTGACAGCACGTGGGTGCAGGGAAAGCCGTTTTCCGACAAGTCGATGGCCGCGTCGAACACCTCGGCCCTGGACATCGTGCCGTATCGCTCGTGGGCCGCCATCCAGGCGTCCACCAGCCCCGGCACCGACACCGACAGGATGCCCTTGTTCGGGATGCCGTTGCTGCGGTACCAGTCGACGTCGGTGGCGTAGGGAGCGGCGCCAGTGCCGTTGCACACCTCGATGGTTCCGGCCTGCCGGTTGTAAATCATGATGAACCCGTCCCCGCCGATGCCCGACATGTTGGGCTCGACCACGTTCAGGGCCGCGGCGGTGGCGATGGCCGCGTCAACGGCGTTGCCGCCCCGCTGCAGCGCGGCCATTCCGGCCTGGGCCGCCAGTGGGTGCCCGGCGCAGACCATGCCGTTGCGCCCCATGACCACCGGCCGGTTGGACTCGAAGTTGACGCCGTGCGGTGTCTGCGCCATCAGCGCGCCTCCATTTGAAAATGCTGTGTGAACGTGACTAGTTTACCGGAGTATTCTCATCCAATATCGCGGCCAGCGTGGTACCGCAGTTTCTCTTGATGATTTCCGGAAGGTTCCCGCGTATGTCGGGTAACGTTATCTGACTTGTGCGCAGCTTGGTAGTGCCGATTACTCCCAGGTGGCCGCTGAACAGAAGAATCGGGTACCAAGTCGCCGCCGAGTGCCCTGCCAAGCAATGGGCAGCGACCAATAACCCATTTCGGATCTGCTCGACTGCCTCGCCGACATCCACATTCTTGCCGCCCTTCAGCTCAACGGCACACACGAAATATTTCCCTTCCCTATGTCCAAACACGATACGGTCGCAGAGCCGATCGCTGTAGTTGTGCTCTCTCTGGTATCGCGTACCGTTGAGCATTGCCAGAGACGATGAATCAAAACCCCTGATGTTGAGACTGCAATTTCGCTCCCCGGATTTGCGCGTAAGGCAGCATTGGGAATGAGTGCTGCGAATATGACTGACGATGTCTTCCCCTATCAATCTTTTACACGGACCCTCTGGACCAACAGGGATTCCTCATAGAGCGAGTCAATAACACCTCGGAATTCTGCCTCGTCAATTCCGATATCTTTGTGCACTTCCAATTGCTTTACAACGCTCCCACCCTGCTCTTCATCCCAAGCGAACTGATAGGCCCCCACCTGGTCGTGGGTGATACAGTCCCCCGGCTCGAAATTGTGCTCCCTGAGCCAACGTTTGCTGGCGTAGCTGATTCGGAGCAGGTGGTTGACTTGAGTGACGAAAGTCTCGCTGTGCGTGGTGATCAGCACCTTCACGCCAGCATTCACCAGCCGCACGATGCCCCGCGCCAGTTGCCGCTGCGCCGCCGGGTGCAGGTGCGACTCCGGCTCCTCAAGGATGAGCAGGTCGCCGGGGCGGATCAGGTACTTCAGGAACAGCACCAGCGGCGCCAGTTCCGAGACCATGGAGGAAGAATGTTCGAGTGAAAATTGTCCCGACGGCGTGATGTAGGCGATTTCTGGGTAGGGCAGCCCTGCAGACTCATCCAAGTTAATCTCGCCCTGCAAGACGTTTTGCTCTATGAACCCTATCGCATTGTCCATATGATCATTGGGGGAATCAAACCTCAACCCCTTATCCAAACTAACCAAATCGCTCAGAAATTCAGTAGTCACTCCTGGTAGAGCAGGAATGTTGACTCGTTGAGACCCCAGCAACGCTGACTGACGAATTATCGAGGCAGCGAGTATCTTTTGCCCTTGAACGATACCAGTCCGGGAAGCTGGTAGAAAATAGCTGCTTTGAGGCAAACCATCGAAAACACATTCCGCCGCTGAAATCCGTAGGAGAGAAACGAGTTCCGAATATACGCTTGGATGAATCTCTTCATCTAATCTTTGCTCAGCTCCCCAGTGTTCAATGTAGTACGATCCAACAGAAGCTGCCGAAATGTCGAATTCAGTACAGTGCCTCCCTGAATCCCGCAGTCCTACTTCTACTTTCAGAAATGGCGACTTCCTTGCTACTGTCAGACCGAAATGATCGGGCCCACTTGAACGATTTACAATCTCGGACTCTCCTCGATAGGACCTCCGCAGTTGCTGCATGACATCGGTGCGAAGCCACTTTAGGACTTGGTTCACTGATTCATTTAGCTCAGCGCGTACTTGTTCGGGCAAGGCCGATAGAGGAATCTCCCGGTCCACCCACGCGCCACCATCCTGCCCCTTAACCCAACTCCTGATTGCATCCGTAACCTCGGCAGGAACGTCCCAAGTGCTCCTGAAACCCCTGGCCAATCCTCGCTGCTCAAGGTTGCGGGTATAGGGAACCTGCGGCCGTCCCTCCACAGCCCGCATCACCGCGTACACCGCCGTGGCCATGTAGGACTTGCCGGTGTTGCTGGGGCCGACGAAGATCGTCAGGGGCTTCAGGTCCACTGATCCCTCTGCGATGGGGCCGAAGTTTTTGACCGAGATCGTCAGCATCCGCTTTCCATTCGGGCGGCGAGTGAGTTGCCTCTCCAAGATATGTCATTCCCACGGGGCACTGGATTCCTGCCTCCGCAGGAATGACGGATACCTGTCGCTGCCTAGTCCGGGATCTCCTTTTCCATGCCCTCGCCCAGCTCAACGTCGAAGGCCGTGAGCACCTGGGCCACCAACAGGTAGTGCCCACAGAGCACGGTGAAGTGCAGCGTGTCCTGCTCGCCGAACCGGTCGGTCATGGCCTTGAAGGTGGCGTCGCTGACCTGGTGATTGCGCAGCAGCTCGTGGACGTAGTTGACCAGAAGTGCCTCGTCGCCCTCCAGTCCCGCCGGCGCGGTTCCGTTGGCGATGGCCTTGATGGTCGACTCCGACACTCCTGCCTGCCGGGCCAGGCGGGCATGGGCCGAGAACTCGTACTGCTGGCTCATCTCCTTGGCCGTGGCGATGATCAGGGTCTCTTTCAGAGACTCCGGCTGGTCGAACTCGAAACGCACGAATGCGCCGGTGTCGGCCACGCGGGCGGCCAGCTTGGGGCTGTTCAGCAGCACGCCGAAGGGCCCCCGAACGCTGCCACGGGTGCCCACTATGGCGTCGTGATACTGCTTGTCCTCATCCGACAGTTGTTCCCTGGAAACCGGGGATATTCGTGGCATAAATCATTCCTCCAATTGTTTCAACGCAGAGAGCGCCGAGTTTTCCTCTGCTTATCGGCGTTCTCTGCGTACTCGGTGTTTGATCTCGTTCTTTATTTGACGGGGACTGGGATGCCGGCGATGTTCACCGGCACCGAGCCCAGGTGGTTGCGGCTGGTGAAGTACAGGGTCTTCCAGTCGTCGCCGCCGAAGCACAGGTTGGTCGTCGCAGACGCCCCGTGCACCACGCAGCCCAGCTTCCTGCCCGACGGGTCCATCACCCACAGGCCGCCGGAGCCGCCGCAGTAAACGTTGCCCTCCACGTCAACCTTCATGCCGTCGGGCACGCCCGGGGCCTCGCCGGTCAGGTCGGCGAAGACCCGGTCGCTCTGGCGGGCCAGCGAGCCGTTGGGGTTCAGGTCGAAGGCGCGGATGTGGCCACGGCGCGAGTCGTTGATGTACAGCACGCTCTCGTCGGGTGAGAAGGCCAGGCCGTTGGGAATCACGAAGTCGTCCACCAGCAGCGTGATGGTGCCCAGGTCAGGGGTCACCCGGTATACGCCGGAGAACTGGTGGTCCCACTGCTCGGGCGGCGTGGGCAGCGTCCACGGGTCGGTGAAATAGATGCAGCCGTCGGACTTGACCACCACGTCGTTGGGCCGGTTGAGCCGGCGGCCCTGGAAGCTGGAGGCCACCACAGTGATGCTGCCGTCCGGCTCGGTGCGGGTGACGCGGCGGCTGTCGTGCTCGCAGGCGATGAGCCGGCCCTGCAGGTCGCGGGTGAGGCCGTTGGCCCGGTTGGTCGGCTCGTGGTCGACGCTGGCGCCCTGCCCGGGCGCGTACTTAATGCGGCGGTTGTTGTGAATGTCGCTGAAGAGCAGATAGCCGCCCTCCGACCACCACACCGGCCCCTCGGCCGGGCCGTTGTCCCCGCCGTAGTCGTCAGGCGTGTGCCGCGCGATTTCGGCGTCGGCGGCGATGATGCGCGCGAGTTCCGGGGCATGTTGCTCGATGGGCATGGTCCCCTCCTGGCATACTTTACTGATTGGCATCCGCATTATAGCCGAAGGCGGGACAAGTCATTCAGCAACAGGTCCTTGTGCAGAACCCCCGGCGGCTGGTGTTGCCTTCGGCATTATCGGCTCTCCTTGACTGCCTTGTGCGGGTAAACTATTCTGCGAAAACGGGCAGTCAGATTCCGATCTTGGAAACAACATAAAAAGGAGGAGCGATATGGCCCTCAGCCTGAACCATGTTCATCTCAAGTCACCCGACCCGCATGCCACGGCGCAGTTCTACATCGACACCCTGGGCGCCACCAAGATAGCCGATGTGGGTGAAATCGGCGTCCGTCTCGACCTGCACGGCCTCACCCTGAACGTCACCAAGCACATCGAGACCCAGACCCGCGACCAGAAATATGGCATGGAGCACATCGCCATTGACGCCGACGACATTCAGGGCATGATCGACATGCTCAAGGCCAACGGCGCCACGATCCTAGAGGAGGCCGTGGTCTCCGGCGACCGGCGCGTCGTGTTCTTCGAGGGCCCCGATGGCGTGCAGCTGGAGTTCATCGAGCGAAAGTAGGGACGCCCTCACCCCAACCCTCTCCCAGAGGGAGAGGGAGCATACTCTGACATTTCAAGGAGAGTGCGATGTTATACGAGAACCGTGTCTACAAGGCCGTACCCGGCAGGCTGGGCGACATCAACGCCCGCTTCGCCAACCACACCATGGGCTTTTTCAAGCAGTACGAGATCGGGATGATGGGCTTCTGGACCGACGATATCGGCGCCAGCAACCAGCTCACCTACATCCTCTCGTTCGACAGCCTGGCTGACCGAGCCGAGAAGTGGGCCGCCTTCCAGGCCGACAAGGCCTGGGCGGAGGTGCGCGCCGAGACCGAGGCCAACGGCCCCATCGTGGCCCAGGTGCTCAACACGCTCATGAGCCTGACCCCCTATTCGCCGGAGCCCAAATTCACCACCCCCATCCAGGAGCTGCGCGTCTACGACGCCATGCCCGGCAAGCTGCCGGACCTGCACAACCGGTTCAAGAACCACACCATGGGCCTGTTCGAGAAGCACGGCATTGAGAACGTGGCCTACTGGACCGAGGACGTGGGCACCAGCAACCGCCTGGTCTACATGCTGGGCTATCCCGACCTGGGCGCCCGCGAAAAGAGCTGGACTGCCTTCCAGAACGACCCGGACTGGCAGAAAGCCCGCGCCGCCTCCGAGGAGAACGGTTCCCTGGTGCGCGTCTCCACCCACTCCATCTTACGCCCCACCCCCTACTCGCCCCGCTGACCGGGCGAGTAACAGACAGCCGCCGCGATAGAATCCGCTCCCTCCAATTTGGCGAGGGAGCGGATTGACTTATCAGTAGAGTACAATGAGAGCGGAAGAACCGGACAACGAGCGCGGCCGACAACCGCAGGAGGACCGCGATTCCATCTGGAGCATACCGCTCGCTCGGCGGGCGTTATACTTCGGACTGTTCACAGCCTATGGGACGGCAGGCATAGGGTTCCTGATTTGGTACGAAGTCTTCGAGAATTCGGCGGATACCAGGCAGGAAACGATACTGTCCATAACGCAGGGCATCGGCATCAACACCGTGGGCGCCGCCGGATTGGCCCTGCTGACGATTGAGGGACCGCAGACGGTTATGGTAGTAGCAGACTATCTCAGAAAGAAGCTCATTGAACCACTGGATGAGCGTCGCGAGGAAAGAAGAAATCGCCTCCGAAAAGAGGGCGAGGCGAGCAACCAGGCCGCCTGGGAGGCCTGGAACGAGCGGCGCCTGGCCGCTGAGGCCAACGGCGAAACCTTCGATGAGCCACCTCCTGGAACCTCATCCGACAAGTCCGAGTGACGATCTGCAATGGACGTACAGAAGCTGCGCGACGAGATACCCGTCCTACGGAACCTGACCTACATGAACACCGGCTGGTCCGGTCCACCGCCGCGCGCCGCCGCCGAGGCCATGCTGGCCCGCGTCTCGCTGGAGGCGGAGCAGGGGCCGACCACCCCTGGCGTCTACGAGAGCGGCCGTGAGGTGCAGGAGCAAGCCCGCCGCGCCGCCGCCAGGCTGCTGGGCACCGACGTGGACGAGACGCTGGTTACCCGCAACACCACCGAGGGCCTCAACATCGTCCTCAGTGGCATCGACTGGAAAGAGGGGGACGAGATCGTCACCTGCAACCTGGAACACGGCTCCGTGCTGTCGCCCAGCTGGCACGTCGCACATCGCTACGGCGGCAGAGTGCATGTGGTGGACCTGGATCCCCACGACTCATACGACACCATCGTCGGCAAGTTCGCGGCGGCTGTTACGAATCGCACACGCCTCATATTCGTCAGCCACATCGAGTACTCGACGGGGCTGCGCATGCCCGCCGCAGAGTTGTGTCGGCTGGCCCACGACAACGGCGCCGAGATCATGCTGGACGGCGCCCAGACCGGGGGCCACATCGCGCTGGACGTGCACCGCGATGGGTTTGACTACTACTCCATCCCCGGCCAGAAATGGGTGCTGGGCTATGAGGGCGTCGGCGCGCTGTACATCCGCCGCGACCTGATCGACAGCGTCCACCCGGCTCACACCGGCGGCAGGGCCGTGATCCAGGAAGGCGAGCCGGGCAGTCCCGGAAGCTACCGCCTGAACACTTCCAGCATGGACAAGTTCCTCGGCGGCTCGGGCAGCGTCCCCCTACAGGCGGCGTTCGTCGAGGCGGCGAAGTTCATCGAGAACGTGGGCGTCGCCGAGATCGAGGCCCGCAACGTCTCCCTGGCAGCCAGGTTCAAGGCCCAATTGGCCGAGATTTCCTCCGTTAACGTGCTGTCGCCCATGGGCGATGCCCAGTCCGCAGGGCTGGTCTCGTTCGCGGTGTCCGGCCAGTCTCCAGACGCTGTGGTGGCCCGCCTGTGGCAGGACCACCGCATCGTGGTGCGCCAGGTCCACTACCCAGAGGTCATCCGCGCCTCCCTGCACTTCTTCAACACCGAGGAGGAAGTGGACACCCTGGCCAGGGCGGTAGCGGAGCTGGCCTAGCCTGCGAACAATCGCAGGGGATTGCCTTGCTACTCCTCAGCCGGTTCCAGCATCGACTCCCGATAGCGCGAGCCGGCGATTGACTCTCCGGTTGTGGCGTTGAGGACATCCATCGCGTATCGGTAGGGATTATCAGCGTTTGCGGCGGAAATTCCGGCAGGCCGCGAGATGCCTTTCACCTCCACGATCCAGACCGGCGTGTCGGGAGATCTGACCCCGGGACTGGTCCACACGCGCCCCTCCAGCAAGTCCCGTTGATACGAGCGGAACGTGGTCAGGCAGCTTCCAACAACTCTCTCGACCTCCACTTCAGTCACCTCCGGAGCGGACGAGGCGAGCCATTCCGGCGCCAACTGCTCCGCTTTACTCCGGCTGATCAAGCCAGAGCGGTCAGCGACGGTCTCCAGTCCTGCGCACACCTGATCGGCGGCGTTTTCTGGCCTGGCCCCGCAGGCGGAGGCAAGGACCAACGCCAGGACTGCCACCAGAGCGGGGATGCACCGGGGGAGCACGTCGCCAGCCAAGAACACTACCCGCAAGAGTCGCCTACCCCAGCGTTCCCGGCGGGTACTTTTCCAGCCACCAGCGAGCGATCTCGTCGCGGCGGGCAAACCATACGTCCGGCATCTGGCGCGCATATTGCAGAAAGCGCTCCAGGGCGCGCGACCTGGCGGGCCGTCCGACAATGCGGCAGTGCAGCCCCACCGACATCATCTTGGGGTGGGTGCGGCCCTCCTCGTACAGCACGTCGAATGTATCCTTCAGGTACTCATAGAACGCCCCGACGCTGGACAGCCCGCCCCGCCAGAACCGGGCATCGTTGGTCTCCATGCTATACGGGACCACCAGCCAGGGCCGGTCGCCGTCGTCCGCCCCCTTGACAGTGGTGTAGTACGGCAGGTCGTCGTTCATGCCGATGCTGTCGTAGATGAATCCTCCGTGGTCCACCACCAGTTGCCGGGTGTTGAGGCTGGGGCCGTAGCGGGTGAACCATCCGACGGTGCGTTGGCCCGTGGTGCGCTGTAGCGATTCCACCGTCCGGGCGATGGCCTCCCGTTCCTCCTCCCGTTCCATCAGGTGGTATTCCTCCCAGCGGTATCCGTGGCCGCAGACCTCGTGCCCCTCGGCCGGGATTGCCCGGGCCACCTCCGGGTTTCTTTCCAAGGCCAAGGCACAGCAATAGAAAGTGGATTTCACCCCGTAGCGGTTGAACATATCCATCAGGCGCCAGACGCCCACCCGGCTGCCGTATTCGAAGAACGACTCGTTGTTCAGGTCGCGATCTCCCGGAGGAACCGGGGATGGCACCTCGTTGTTGGTTTCGTGATGGGGGTCGCCGTCAAGGGTGCTGCGTTCCGCGCCCTCCTCGTAGTTGACCACCAGCGACACGGCAATGCGAGCCCCGCCCGGCCACTCGATCTCAGGCACATTTCTGCCGTAGCCGATCAAATCCCGTTGCATTGCCATCCTCCGGGGGTCAATTATAAACGCCGGGTACGCAGAGAGCGCCGAGTTTCCTATTATAATAACCCAATCCCTCGGCGCTCTCTGCGTACCCGGCGTTTAATAATGGGTGGTGATAGATATGGGCCTTGCTGCCGACCTTGTTTACGAGATCAAGAGCGTCTCCGACCCGGCAATCTCTCCAGACGGGCAGAGAATCGTTTACACCCGGTCGTGGGCCGAGCGTGATGAGACTTCCCCGGCAACCCGGTCGCGCCTGATGCTGGTCGATTTGAAATCGGGAAAGGACATCGCAAGCGCCGATGAACGGGAGTTCACCCGGGGCAACGCCGACAGCTGGCCGCGATTCTCACCGGACGGCAGGACCCTGGCGTTTCTGCGTTCGGCGCAGCCCGGCGAACCCCGCCAGATCTGGGTGATGCCCGCCGACGGAGGCGAGGGGCGCCAACTGACCAGCGCGCCCAAGAGCGTACAGGACTTTTCCTGGTCGCCCGACTCCGGCCGCATCGTCTACTGCGCGGATACGGAACCTGCCGCCGGCGCGGCGGCGGGCAAGGAGGCCGATGGCCCCCGGGTGGTTGAGGTCAACCGGCTGCGATACCGTCACGACCTGCAGGGCTGGCGCGGCGACGCCCATTACCACCTGTTCGTGATCGAAGTGGCGTCCGGGGAGGTCGTGCCCATCACCCACGGCGACTGGGATGACTTTGGCGCGGTGTGGTCGCCCGACGGGACCATGGTCGCTTTCATCTCCGGGCGGCGCGATGACCGCGATACACGGGCGCTGACGGAAGCCTACGTCGTCCCGGCGGAGGGCGGCGACGCCGAGTGCTGGTCTGGCGAACTGAGCAGCGTTGGCGCAGTGGCCTGGGCGCCCGACTCCACCCGCCTGGTGGCGGTGGCTTCCGACGACGAGGCAGGGATGGTGCTCTGGCAGGGCTGGCTCTACGTTCTTGGGGCGGAAGTTGATCCCCGCCGCATAACCGATGACAAACAGCGTCCCACTCTCGGCGGCGGCCCGGGTGCCGCCCGGCAGCCTGAAATACGCTGGACTGGCGACGGCCGGATCCTGTTCCTCGCAGAGCACAGGGGACAGAGCTTCATTTACCAGGCTTCCCCGGACGGCGGGGAGGCGCGCCAACTGTGGGGTGGCGGGCGACTGGCCGCCGGACTTTCCCTCGATGGCCAGGCAACCAGCGCCGTGGTCTCCTCCACCTCTCCGGCGCACCCTTCTGACATCCGGCTGGTCGATCTCGGGGATGGCGTCTCGAACGTCGTCTCCGATCCCAATTCGGCGTTCCTTGCCCGGCAACCGGCGGCATCAATGGAAAAATTCAGCATCGAGCGGGCAGGGCGCCAGATCGAATGCAGGCTCTGGTTTCCCCCCGGCTTTGATACGGAATCGAATTACCCGCTGGTGCTGGACATACACGGCGGTCCCAACGGGGCCTTCTACGACTCCTACGTTCCCTGGCAGCAGGCGCTGGCGAGTTCCGGGTACCTGGTCCTGGCGGTCAACCCGCGCGGTTCCTCCACTTACGGCAACGACTTTATGATGGCAGTGCTGGATGACTGGGGAGGCGAGGACTACCTGGACCTGATGGCCGCTGTGGACACCGTGTGCCAGCGGGAATACGTGGACCAGCAGCGGCTGGGCATACACGGTTACAGCTACGGCGGTTTCATGACCACCTGGACCATCGGGCACTCCCGGCGGTTCGGGGCGGCGGTCGTGGGCGCGCCCTGCACCAACCTGTACACCATGTACGGGACCTCGGACATCGGCATCAGCTTCGGCGAGCCGCAGTGGGGCTGGACGGCAAAGGAATCGCCGGAAAAGCTGCTGGCCCGGTCGCCCATCAGCTACGCCGCCAGGGTAACTGCGCCGGTGCTGCTGCTCCACGGCGAGGCCGACGCCCGGTGCCCGGTGGGCCAGAGCGAGGAATACTTCGTGGCCCTCAAACGCCTCGGCAAAACGGTGGAATTCGTCCGTTTCCCCGGCAGCAATCACGCGTTTCCGAGGACGGGCCACCCCAGGATGCGCGAGGAGTACCTGGCGCGGCTGGTCCACTGGTTCGACGAGTGGCTGGGATAGCAGACTCGTTCTACCCATTTCTAACGAAATTCGTACAGTCATCTCTCTATCTTGATTATTTATTGTATCCATTGCGGCGATTCTGCCTTCGTTCTTGACTATTCACGCGCTATGGACTAGCATCCTTGAAATTCCGCCCTGTCGCACGCGACAAGGCGCAGCTACAGTCACGAGCGGAGGTGACCAGGCAGCATGTTTGGTAAATTGCGTTTTCGGATTTCGCTGACCATATTGGCGATCTTCGCGCTGGCGGTACTGGTCGCCTGTGGTTCCTCGGCAACGGAGGAGGCGGAGGCCCCCGCACCCGCTGCCGCCGAGGCAACGACCGCGCCGGAGCCAACCACCGCGTCGGCCCAGGCAACGACCGCGCCTGCTCCCACCACGGCCCCGCAGACCGGCTCCAGTGGCGCGAGCACAACTTCCGGGGACACGCCCACTCCCACTCCTTATGCCTTCGCGGCAAGGTCGGAGCTTCTCGAGGAGTTGGATGCGAGATATCCCTGGCCTCCCAAAGAGCCGCCCTGGCCCCCTGAGCGAGGCGGCGTAATCCATCTGACCATGAGTCCGATTCCCGATCTGGACCCGAACCGGGCCCGGAACAACGAGAACCTGGCCCAGTACGATGCCCTGATGGAGTGGGAGTCAACCTGGTGGTTCCCTGAGGTCCACACCACGCCCACCATCCGTCCCAACATTGCCATGAGCTGGGAGGCGGTGGACCTGGACACCTGGGACTTCCACATCAACCCCAACGCCAAGTTCCATAATGTTCCGCCGATGAACGGCCGGGCGGTCACTGCCGAAGACATCAAGTTCTCCTTCGACCTGCTCAGCCTGGTGCCCCAGTACACGGCAACCGCCTCGGTGGAAAGCGTGGAGGTCGTTGACGACGACACGGCGCGGTTCCACCTGAAGCTGCCGCTGGCCAACTTCCCGCCGCTGTACACCAACGGCTCCACGCCGCCGGTGGTGGCCAGAGAGGCCCACGAGGCCGAGGGCGGCCTGCACGAGAACCCGGGCGGAACCGGCGCCTTCCTGCTGAAGGAGTTCGCCGCCGGCGAGGGCATGCTGTTCACCGCGACGGACGATTACCACTTGCAGCTCAAGGGCGAGCAGCTGCCCTTCCTGGATGCGGTGCGCTACGTGTTCACCCGCGACCCGGCAACCCAGACAGCCCTGTACCGCGCGGAACAGATCGACCTCCTGCGCATCAGCTCCTTCGATGTCCTGGAGCAGGTGCTGGAGTCAGTGCCCGATACCCAGCTGTACCGCATCCCGTCGTTCGGCTGGGGCGACCACGGCGTGTTCCTGAACCTGGAGAAGGAGCCTTTCAATGACGTCAACGTCAGGCGGGCCATGTCCATGGCCATCAACCGCGACGTCATCGCCAACGTGATCAACGCCGGCGACGCCACTCCCTACGGCCCCATACCCTGGGCAGTGGGCGGATTCACCGAGATCTCGGACTACACCACCGAGAACCTGGGCAGGTGGTATCAGTACGACCCGGAGGGCGCCAAGCAACTGCTGGCCGATTCCGGCTACTCCGACGGGTTCGAGGTGGAGATCGAGTGGGGCGAGCTGTCCGGGTTCACCTTCGGCGACACGGCGGTCCTGCTGGAGCAGATGTGGGAGGCCATTGGCCTCGACGTGACCATCAAGCAGAGCGAGTACGCGACCTGGTGGTCCAAGACCAAGTGCGGCGAGCCGTTCAATGACAGCCTGATTGGCCTCAGCCCCTACGGCTCGGGCCCCACGGCCTATGACTGGCTGTACCTGCCCTACCATTCCAGTTCCAGCGTCAACTGCCCGTTCGTCCAGGACGACCACATCGACGCTCTGCTGGACGAATGGCTCGGCGCAGACGAGGCGCGACAGATGGAGATCCAGCGGGAGCTGTGGGACTACCTGACCGACCAGGTCTACCGCCTGACAACCATCGTTCCGCCGCACTACCGGCTGACCCAGGCCTACCTGCACGCGGGCGACAACCCCTACTGCTGGTTCACCGGCTACTGCTCCTACGAGGTCAAGTCTGCCTGGCTGACCGGCGACGCTCCTGAGCGGTCGTTCGACAAGTTCGCCGAGTAGCGGCGGCCACCGCTCAAGACGACACGCACGGCCGATGTTCCCTTTGCGGGATGTCGGCCCGTGCGTTCACGGTATCCTTGCAAGCCCAAGAGCGGTCTGCTTCGGGATTGCAAGGGTTGATTTCATACCCTGACATCACGCTAAACTGACTATCCAGGTCCCTGACTCGTATGCGCTATTACGTCCTGCAAAGGGTGCTCCTGGCCATCTTGGTGCTTTGGCTGGTGCACCTGCTGGTCTTTTCGATGGTCCGGGCGTTCCCCGGCGACGTGGTCATGATGCGCTTGGCGCAGGATGCCACCATGACCCGGGAGTCGTACGAGCGGGCCCGGCAGGAACTGGGGATCGACCGGCCCTTCTTCGTGCAGTACGGGGAGACCATGGGGGACCTGTTCCGGGGCGATCTGGGAGACTCCCTGCTGAGCGGCAGACCGGTCAAGGATGAGCTGGGCGACCGGGTATGGCTCACTCTCCACTTGGCCATAATGTCCCTGATCATCGCCCTGCTGATCGCTATCCCCATCGGCGTTATATCTGCCATACGGCAGGACACCCCGGCCGATTACGGAGGACGGTTTTTCTCCATCTTGGGCCTCTCGCTGCCGGATTTCTGGACTGGCGTGGTGGCCATCCTGATTATGTCCCTCTGGTTCCACTGGCTGCCGCCGCGCGGCTTCGAGGAAATCTGGGTGGACCCGGTCAAAGTCTTTCAGCAGTTGGGCATCCCGGCCCTGATCATCGGGTTCCGGTTCTCCGCGATCATCATGCGGATGACCCGCTCGTCCATGCTGGAGGTGCTCCGGGAGGACTATATCCGCACGGCCTGGTCCAAGGGGCTGTCGGAGCAGCGGGTGATCGTCGGCCATGCGCTGAAGAATTCATTCATCCCGGTGATCACACTGGTGGGTCAGCAATTCTCCATTCTGCTCGGCGGCACCGTCATCATCGAGACCATCTTCCTGCTGCCCGGCGTGGGCAACATGACCCTTGACGCAGTGATATTCAGGGACTACACGCTGGTGCAGGGCGCCGTCATCTTCTTCGGGGGAATCATGGTGGTCATGAATCTCCTGGTTGACATCTCCTACGCGTGGTTCGACCCCCGGATTCGATATGGCTAGAGAAACGGAGCCCGGACTGCTTTCCACCTCCCCGGCGAGTGTCCCGGGGGCGGCCTATGACGCCCTGAAGCGGCAGGCTGTTGGCCTCAAGCGGTTTGCAAGGTCCAAGCCCATGGGCGCGGCAGGGCTGGTTGTCGTCGTGCTGATCGTGCTGGCCGCCATCTTTGCCCCGGTCGTCTCCCCATACGACCCTTATGCGTCCAACCTCAACGAAAACGGCCTTCCGGTCAGGCTGGAAGGGCCGGGGGCATCCTTCCCGCTGGGTACCGACGCCCTGGGCCGGGACGTGCTGAGCCGCATCATATACGGCGCGCGCATTTCCCTGATCGTAGGACTGGGAGCCGTGGCGCTGGGCACCCTGTTCGGCGCGCTGGTCGGCCTGGTGTCAGGTTATTTCGTCGGCAAGGTAGACCAGGTGTTGCAGCGGGTGGTCGATACGCTGATGGCCATACCGGCCATCGTGCTGGCCCTGGCGGTCATCACGATGCTGGAGCCAGGGCTGTTCAACATCATCCTGGTGATTGCCATCGTGATTGCGCCGGGGACGTCCCGCGTGGTGCGGGGCACGGTGCTGGCCATCAAGGAAAACGTCTACATCGAGGCGGCCCGGTCCATCGGCGCCGGCGGCACGCGGATCGTCTTCCGCCACATCCTGCCCAACGTGGTGGCCCCCATCATCGTGATCGCGTCGATCTGGGTGGGCAACGCCATCGTGATCGAGGCGGCGCTCAGCTACCTCGGCCTGGGCACGCCGCCGCCGACGCCCACCTGGGGAGGCATGCTGGCGCTGGAGGGGCGCCGACACCTGGAGAACGCGCCGTGGCTGGCCCTGGCGCCGGGAGCGGCCATCAGCATCGCGGTGCTCTCGGTCAACATGCTGGGAGACGCCCTGCGCGACGTTCTCGACCCCCGCCTGAGGAACCGTTAGGGAGAGGCGGGAAACGGCAGCGGGCCTGGGAAGGGAGCCGGGCCTGTCAGGGTGATTGGCGCCGGAATTTCACCCCCACCCCAGCCCTCCCTCTGAGGGGGAGGGGGCTAGCCATTTGCCCGCTCCCGGCAGGCGTCGCCCCTATTGGAGACCCGGGCAGACGGCGCGAGCGGCGCATCCCGTTGACAGACGAACACCGGCGCAACGAGTGGCTGGTTTGATCTATGTCTGCCCCAATAGGAACTATTTTCGTAAAATTATTGTCCAATATTCTGCTATTGAGAATAGACATGGCGCCAACACGTTTGCATCATTGACTGCCAATGTGTAATGGAGTAGCATCGGCCAAACTTCCTGAAGCCGTTCCTATCCTGGGACGGCGTTATCGAAAGGCGGAGGTGCCAGGTAAATGTTTGGTAGATTGCCTTTCTCCGTAATTCTGTCGATAGCCGCAATCCTGGCGCTGGCGGTTCTGGCGGCCTGCGGAGGCGCTGAGGATCCCACCGCTGCGCCGACTGCCACCAGCGCCCCCGCCGCGGCGCCGACTCAAGCAGCGGAACCCACCCAGGCCGGAGCAGCGGCCACGCCGCAACCGGCTGCGGCGGCGGCCGACACTCCCGTGCTTGCGGTGGTATCGGGCAAGCAGGGAGGGGTCATCAACATGGTGAACTACGGCGACGTGGAGCTGTTCGACGTCCACGCCGCGGGCACCCTTCAGTCCTCCCAGTTCCGCAGTCCGTTGCACAACCAGCTGGTGTACTTCGACCCCACCAATACGTCGGAGTTGGTGGCTGACCTGGCCAGGAGCTGGACGCTGTCCGATGACGGCAGCAAGTACACCTTCGTCATTCACGACAACGCATCCTGGTGGGATGGCACTCCCCTCACAGCCACCGACGTCGCTTTCAGCGTGAACCGCTGGATCGAGCCGGGCGAACCCAGACCCAGGACCGGCCTGCTGCGCCCCTACATCGACCGGGCCGAGGTCGTGGACCCCACTACCGTGGACATCCACCTCAAGTACGCCTCCGCAGCCCTGCTCCAGCTGATGGGCGTGGATTTCATGCTCGTCCTGCCCGAGGCGCAGAAGGACCAGGGGTTCGAGCGGTTCGAGGACGTGATGGGCAGCGGTCCCTTCATGGTGAAGGAATGGCAGAGGGGCAGCTTCTACGAGTTCGAGCGTAACCCCAACTACTTCAAGGAGGGGCTGCCATACCTGGACGGCTACAGGTCCAATACCATCGTGGATGCAGGCACCATCGTCGCGGGCTTCAAGACCGAGCGGTTGATGATGTCCAGCACCACCGTGATGAACATCTCCGTTGAGGACGTGGCCGAACTGGAGAAAGAGCCCAACCTGACGGCCTTCTACACCAAGACGGCAACCCTCGGCGACATCATCATGAACACCAACGACGAAGTCTGGAGCAATGCCGACCTGCGCAAGGCGCTGTGGCTCGCCCTCGACCGTTGGGAGTTCCAGCAGACCTTCGGGGCCGGAAAGAACGCGGTCGGAGCGCCGTTCATCCCCGACCAGTGGTACTCCTACACCACTGAGGAACTGAAGCAGTTCCCCGGCTTCGGCGGATGCGAAGGCTGCCCCCGGACGAAGCAGGAAGACATCGACTTGGCGGTGGAGTTCATGGCGAAAGCGGGCTACGACCCGCCCAGCTCCATCGGCAAGCTCACCCTCTCCAGCTTCACCGCCGCTGGCTACCCGGACTTCATGGCCCTGTTCAAGGAGCAGATGAAGCGGAACCTGGGCCTGGACATCGAGCTGGTCATCAAGGACCTGGCGTCCACCAACCCGGAGCACATCTCGGGGAATTACACCCTTGGCGGCTCGGGATACGGCATCAACATCCTGGACCCGGACGACTTCCTGAACGCCCAATTCATGCCCACCGACCGGGCCTGGAGCCGCTGGCAGCCCCCGCCGGAATACGTCGAGTGGTTCAACCAGCAGAGCGCCGAACTGGACAGGGATAAAAGGAAGGAAACTCTCAGAAAGATCGAGGACTATCTGCTTACCGGGGACGGCCACGGGAACATAATCTTCTACTGGAAGCCCTTCTACAACGTGGTCAACAACAAGATAAAGACGGCCGCTGGCGGCTATGTCGTGCCCGACACCATCCAGACCGCGGTCGGCTCGACTGTTGAACACATCTGGATAGAGGAGTAACACCGCTGAACACCAGGACCTCTGGACCAGAGCAAGGATAAGGCTCCACTGGACGGGGGAGGGGGTTCTCCCTCCCTCGTCCGGCTAATCTCACCGGCGCAGCTCGCAGCAGGAGAGCAGATCGTTGAGGCAATACGTAGTAAAGAGGGTTCTGCTCTACTTCCCCACCCTGGTGCTCATCTCAGTGCTGGTCTTCCTGCTGATGCGGGTTATCCCAGGTGACCCGGCGATACAGTTGCTGGCAGCGGGGGGCGACGCCAGCTATACCGAAGAGGAGCTGGCGGAGAAGCGGGCTGACCTCGGTATAGACCGCCCCCTTCCCGTGCAATATGTTGACTGGATCTGGGGGATGCTCAGGGGCGACCTGGGCCTGGCCCTCTACTACCAGCGGCCGGTTGTGGAGGAGCTGAGCCCCAGGATCCCCATCACTTTCGAAATAGCTATCCTCGCGATGATCATCAGCATCATCCTCGCCGTGCCGCTGGGCATCGTTTCCGCCATCACCCAGGACTCTCTCTTCGACTACATCGGCAGAGGATTCACCATTTTCGGCATCAGCGTGCCCATATTCGTAACCGGGATTGTGTCCATTTACATCCTGGCCCGCGTTTTCAACTGGCTGCCTCCATTTGGCTACGCCAAGCTCTGGGAGGCGCCCTGGGAAAACCTCCAGCAGATATTCTTCCCCGCGCTCACCCTCGCCATTTTCCAGATGAATTTCACTGCAAGGGTCACCCGTTCCGCGATGCTGGAAGTGCTCCGCGAGGACTACATACGCACCGCCCATTCCAAGGGATTGCGTGAAAGGGTAGTCCTGGTCCGGCACGCCCTGAAGAACGCGCTCCTGCCCATTTTCGGCGTTGCGGGCTGGTCCCTGGCAATACTGCTGGGCGGTTCGGTGATCATCGAACAAATCTTTGTTGTCCCTGGTCTGGGCAGGCTGTTGATAGAGAGCATTCTGCAACGGGACTACAACCTGGTGCAGGGAGTGGTCATGGTGTTCTCGGTGACAGTGTTGACCGTCAACCTCATGGTTGATCTGGCCCTGGCCTGGATTGACCCGAGGATCAGGTATGGTTAGCCCGGCTGAACAACCGCGCACGGTAGACACGCCGCTGCAAGAGGGCCAGAATCCCGTAGCCAATGCGGCCAGGGCAACGGGCAAAGCCATCAGGGAGTTCTACAGGCGAAAGCGGCTGGGAGCCATAGGCGGCTTCATCTTCCTGGTCCTGATACTCCTGATACCCATCGGGCCGGCGGTTGCCCCCTTTGACCCCTACTCGCCCCACGGGCAGTTCAAATACGCCGGCCCCGGTACGGTCTGCAACTCCGAGTCCGCTTGCCGCGAGAATTTTGGCAAGACCTTCTGGCTGGGCGCGGACCAGCTCGGCCGCGACACCCTGAGCCGCCTGTTGCACGGCGCCCAAATATCCATGAGTGTTGCAATCATCAGCGTGCTGGTCGGAGTCACTGCCGGGGCGCTGATAGGGATGGCCAGCGCCTATTTCGGGGGCATCATCGACCTGGTGGTCCAACGCCTCCTGGACACCCTGATGTCCATTCCGGTGATCATTCTTGCCCTGGCGATCGTGGCCGCCTTCGGCGCGTCTATCTCTAACGTGATCCTGGCGCTGGTGATAATTTTCATCACCGGGTCCGGCAGGGTGATCCGGGCGCAGGCCATGGCCGTCAGGGAGACGGACTACGTACTGGCGGCCACCGCCGTCGGAGCCGGTCCGGTCCGCATCATCATGCGCCACATCGCTCCCAACTGCGCCGCGCCGTACATCGTCTTTGCCACCGCCAACCTGGGATACGCCGTCGTTGTGGAGGCGGCCCTCAGCTTCCTCGGTGTGGGCGCTCCACCGGACGACCCGACCTGGGGTGGGATGCTGGCGGTGGCGGGAAACAATTTCATCGAGGTATCGCCCTGGCTGCTGTTGTTCCCCGGCCTGGTCATCTGCATCGCCGTGTTCAGCGTAAACTTGCTGGGCGACGCTCTCAGGGACGTGCTTGACCCCCGCCTGCGAGGCGCGACGTAGCCAGGTACAGCTTGTGCAGGGCTTTAGCCGGTGAGTGGGCGGGTAATGATTTCCAGTTCATCGAGTACCTCAGAGAAGACCGGAAACTGGTGGCGGTGGATGACCTCGCTAAAGACCTGCTGCCCCGATGTGGGATCGTACACGCGATGTACGTATTCGTCCGGGTTGGCGTGGTGATTGTGGTACTTGAGGATAAGGTGAGAGCCGGGTATCCAGCCAACGTAAAGAAAACGATAGCAACGAACCTGGAGTATTCGCCTGCGGCCAACGTGCCGGTAATGAAATTCGTTCTCAATTTCCAAGGTCACATTTCGGCGGCAGTACATCCGGCCACGCAGCACCAATTTATCGGGATCATCTGCGGCGAAGTCCAGTGTGTGCCGACGGGAAGCGTCGGGGAAGGAGTGTTGTTCTAGTCGCCGCTCGTGGGTAATCCGGTAGTTGTCGAAATTTTGCCATCCGTGGGGGTCTCCGGCTGCAATCGGGATTGGTAGGCGTGATAGGCTGACATCCACTTGAGAATCTCCACGGAGTCCCACTGGTCATCCCCGGTTGAAAACAGCTTCTCCATTTCCACGGAGGACATTCCGTACTTCTCTTCGCAATGCCGGATACGTTCCTCATATTCCGCCATCGCCTCTTCCCGCGAGCGGTATCTCACCCTTATGTGGCCGTAGCCGAATTCCTGCTCTTCCACTTCTCGCCTCCGTCAAGCAGGTCAAGGATACCACAGTGGCATTGGCCGCCCCCTACCCCCGCGCGCGGGCCCAGGTGTCGCCCCAGGGGACGTCGGGCAGGCCGCGGGAGCGGCGCACCTCGTTGATGGTCAGCACGCCCCGGTCCAGCAGCTGCGACTCACGGGACGTGCGGGCGTTCTCGTCCTCGGCCAGGGCCTCGATGGACGAGAGGTCGAATTCCAGCTCCAGGCCCTCGTGCCCCAGCAGCGGGAACAGCTTTCGCGTCACCTGCTCGGCGAGGAAGGTCATCTCCGGCACCATGGTGTTGCGCCAGAAGAAACGCTCGGCGGCGTTGACGTTGGAGAACGTGGCCCGCTCCAGGTCCGAGAGCAGGGGCCGGGGCACGCCGTAGGCGCGACTGACCTCCTCCAGGCTCCAGCGGAGCCCCTGGATGAAGTCCATCTCCCGGTGGCTCAGCCCCAGCGTCTTGATGTCGCGGACGAAGCTGGCCACGGCGGGTCGGCGAGCGTTGGCCGGCCCCCGGAACCGCGCCTCCCAGCGGCGGTAGAAGTCCTCCACCTCGCTGTCGTTCAGTTGCTCGTTGGCCAGGATGACAAAGTCGGGCTGCGCCGAATTGCGCAGGAAATTCCTGTTGAACCGCAGGCCGTCCCGGCCCATGTCCACCGCCATACGCGACGGGGCCACCGGGGACAGCCCGGCATACTCCTCAAGAGGATTGAAATACCGGAACCAGACCACCTCCTCCGGGGTCAGCGCCAGCATCCGGTTGCGCCCGTGATACACGAACCCGCGAACGTGCTCGTCCCGGTCGGGCACCACGGACATGCGGTCGGGGCGCAACGGCCAGAGCTCGCGGTTGCCGTGGACATCGCGGTCCAGCATCCAGAAGGCCGAGCCCCACAGGTTCAGGTAGATCTCGGTGGCTCGCCACAGGTCCGACCGGGTGTACCAGCGGTTTACCTGTTCCAGCAATCGCACCGCCGGGTGACCGGGCGGCACGAGTAATCGCTGCCCGTCAGCGCCCCGGGAGTACACGACCACCGGCGGACGGCTCAGGGCATCGGCGCGAATCCGGATGGCGGCGTAGACCGACGTGGATGTGGCGTAGTATTCGCCATACTCTGTCCGGTTCCAGCCTCCGCCCGCGCCCGCCAGCACGGAGAACGCGTCTGCGTCGACGGACGACGCTCCTCCCGATTTCAGACTTGCCGGGGCCATGGTTGCGGTGGGTGGCTGCCTGCGCCAGGGCATGCGGAGAGCCAGTTTCTGCATCATGTCTGTGACCTCATTTTTTGGTTTTCCTACCATTTTGCGGCGGTACCAGGGCCTTTCGACTATTTGTCTGAATCAGGATTTACAGGATGAAAGGATGTACAGGATTGAGGCCGCGTCAGGTAACGACATCTAAATCCTGGTAATCCTCGAATCCTGTAAATCCTGATTCAGACAAATTCGCTGACAATCGAAAGGACTCGCGGCAGTACTGCCTCGCCTTGACTGTTGCGGAGATCCCACCCTCACCCCAACCCTCTCCCTCAAGGGAGAGGGAGAGTCGGCGCGCCGGAGAAGGGGCATCTCTACGTCCACAGCCGCAGCGCGCCCGCCGGCGGCAGGAAGGCCAGCATGAGGGCGTCCGCCTTGTCGGGGGAGGGCAGGCCACGCTTGCGCATGTCGTCCTTTGACTCGATTCTCAGGCGGTTCGTCTGGCCGTCGTAGCCATAGCGCATGGCCGCCAGTTCGCCGATCAGCTGGCTGTCGGAGGGGATGCTGATGCGCCCCGAGCTGAACCGCTCCGCCAGCGTCCAGTAGCCCTCAGCGCGCAGGTTCAGGTAGGTCCTCTCCTGCCTGGCCCGGTTGGCCACGTTGATGCCGCGCACCCGGTGGCCGAGTTCCCGCAGCCGGTCGACGACGCCCGCGCCGACGCCGACCTCGTCGATGTGAAGCTGGGCGGGCTCGTGTTCCCGTATGGACGCAGCCACCCGGGCGGCCAGTTGCATGGTGTCCATCTGGCGCAGCACCTGGATGTCTTCGACGCGGTCGCCCCGCCGCCGCAGGATCACGCTGCGGTCGGAGCCGTAGCGGGCCACGTCGACGGCCAGGATGACCGGCTCAGTGCCGTCGCCCTCCGCTGCGGGGCCGGGCGGCAGGCGGTCCACCGCCGACTCGATGTCTCGCAGG
Source organism: Dehalococcoidia bacterium (assembly GCA_965203005.1). Classification (GTDB taxonomy): domain Bacteria; phylum Chloroflexota; class Dehalococcoidia; order Lucifugimonadales; family UBA3495; genus VXOI01. Next base: position 3,479,576 of record CBDBBS010000002.1, on the reverse strand, counting down.
CTGATCAGCGTGTCATCGCCCTGCTCGGGGAACTCGCCCAGAACGCGGGCGCGGTATACCGGGTTCTCCTCTCCCCAGATCTCGCGCCGCTCCCTGACCCACGTCGCGGTGGTCAGGCCGGGAAACACCACCCGCGCCGCCTGCACGTTGGGGCTTTCCAGGGCGGAGATGGTGATGTTGTGGTAGAGCGCCCGCTCCTCGTAGAAGGCTCGCCGGAAAGCTCCCTCCATGGTCGTCGGGTTGCCGATGAGCAGGAGCAGCGGATCGGCGGAGGTCATCACCGACTCTACAGCCTCGTAGATTTCGTCGCTCACGCCCTCCGCCTCGTCCACCACGATGAACATGTTAGGGCTGTGAAAGCCCTGGAACTGGTCGGCGCTGTCAGCCGACAGGCCCATGGCATAGCGTTCATCCGACAGCTCCCACCGGGTGTCCAGCATCTTGCCGCCCAGCGTTTCGGCGGCGGGACGGTACAGGCGGTGAATCTGGCGCCACACGATGTGCCGCACCTGCCGGAAGGTTGGCGCGGTGCTGAGGACGATGGCCTGGTCCTGGTGGGCATACAGGAACCATAGCACCGCCACGGCGGCGCAGAACCCCTTGCCCAGGCCGTTGCCGGCCTTCACCGCAACCCGGCGGTTCTGGGTGAGGGCCGTCAGCACTTCCTCCTGCTTTTCCCAGAGGCGAACGCCCAGGACCTGGCGGGCAAAGTCGACGGGAGAGAGCAGGGAATCCGCCGGAGCGCGACCATCGCTGTCCGACACTGCAGCCGGAGCCTTTCGCGGCGCGCGTCTGCTGCGTTTGGGCTTTTCCGCATCGCTCTGGCTCTCGCGCTCGTCCTTCGACAGGCTCAGGATGTCCTTCGACAAGCTCAGGACGAGCGGGTGGGCATCGATGTCCCCGGCAGGGCCTGTTACAGGCTGCCACCGGCGCGGCCAGGCTCCATGGCAGTGTGGCGCGGCTGCGGCGTGGGATATGTTGCAGACGGGAGCGGGGGGCTGAACAGGAAGCCGCAATCGCGACACCGGTAAACGTAGTTGTCCTCCTCTCGTTTCTTGTCCAGGATTAGCACTCTTGTCGATTGACATCGTCGGCATTCGGGTCTACTCAACTTTCTCTTTCTCCGATTACTGGCCCGCAATCACGGGCTGTTCTACAGCCTGAACGAGCGAAATCATCCATCCCGGGACAGTAATACGAACATTTGTTTGCCAAATCGTAGGCAAGTGTCATGGGGTCTGGCAAGGGCAAACTGTCAGCGAATGGCGCGAATGGGCTTGTTGACCAGTTCGCAGAGGCAACCGGATAATGGGATAGAGCGAAGCCGGACAAACGGGAAGGGGTAACAACATGGATACGGTTGCTCCCATACTGGGAATGTCGATGATGGCCTTTGGATTCCTGTTGCTGCTGTTTTGTCTAGGTGGGCTGGCGCGTACATATTGGCGCCGCTCCAGCATCAGCGTGAACAGGGGGAGGGCGACTTCGCCGGGTGCTGTTGACAGTTCCGCCAGGGAAACCGGCCCGTGAGATCAAACTCATACACCGGATGGATATTCGGGGCGCTTTTTGCGTTGATCATCATGAGCGGAGGCGTGCTTGTCTGGCTCTCTCCGGTTTCCGCTGACGATCTTACTCCGGCTCAGAACACACTGATTGAAACTGCTGACTGGATGATCAAGGCCTGTGCGGGCGGGATAGTGGGCTTCGCCGGCGGCATGCAAATGTCGGATGCCAGAAACTCCAACAACATCCCGGAATGAATCTGCGACGGTCGCCGTCAAGTTGACGAAATCAGGGGGCTGGGGTAGGCTTTTGCCGTCAGTTAGATTCGCCTGGCAACCCCTTGTCAACGTAGAAAGGAGACGGCCATGACCCAATCCCGTCTGAGCGGGGAGGCCCAGCACGATACCGAGTCCGTCCTCACGCCGGAGGTCCGCGCCATGATCGGCGTGGAGGGTGAGGTGATTGAATCGTGGGGCCTCGTGGACGAGGAGTACCTTCGACGGTTCACCCAGGCGGTGATGGACCCCGATCCCCGGTACTGGGACAGGGAATTCGCCGAGGGCACCAAGTTCGGCGGGGTGATCGCGCCGCCCATCATGGTCAGCTATATGGTCGGGCGGCACCGTCCCGAGCAGGAGGACCCCATCACCCGCGCCTTCAAGGAGAATCCCGAGTCCGACGGCATCGGCAGCGTGGAGCGGCCCGGCGCCCTGCCGCCGGTACCGACGCATCTTGTCAGGGTGCTGAACGCGGGCAACGAGCTGGAGATCTACAAGTACCCCAGCATCGGGGACAAGGTCTTCTTCCAGAACCGCTACTCGGACATCCGCGAGCGTTCCGGCCGCGACGGGCGGGCCTTCCTGATCATCTCCGTCGAGACCCGCTACACCAACCAGGACGGCGACCTGCTCTGCATCACGCGGCAGTCGTCGATACGACGGTAGCGCAGTTGCCGTGTAGGGGCGCACAGCCGTGCGCCCTTGATCGCAGGAACCGGAACGGCGCAAATGCGATGACAGCGGGCGCACGGCTGTGCGCCCCTACACGAACCAATAGGGCCAATTACCTGAAAAGAGGCAAAAATCATGAGCGCGAGCCTGGAAGACCTGCTCCAGATGTCAGCGGAAAAGATTCTCGAACACAACGAGAAGCCCTCGGCGGAGCAGCTGCGCAACAAGCAGCAGACCTATTTCGAGGACGTGGAGGTGGGCGACGAGCTGCCCAAGTACATCTACGCCCCCACTCCCACGCACCTGTTCCGGTGGAGCGCGGCCATAGAGAACTTCCACCGGATCCACTACGATCTGGACTTCGGCCTGAACCACGACAAGAACCCCAGCCTGCTGGTGCACGGGTCGTGGAAGCAGAGCGTGGTGCCGCAGTACCTGAAGGACTGGACCCTGCCCAACGGCTGGCCCTGGAAGGCGCAGTTCGAGCACCGCGCCATGCTGGTGCCCGGCGACGTGCTGATCATGTGGGGACGCATCACCGGCAAGCAGGAAAAAGGCGGCATGGGTCTGGTCGATCTGGAGATCGGCATGAAGACGCAGGACGGCATCGAGAGCATGCCCGGCACGGCTACCGTCGCCCTGCCGCTGCGCGACGGCCCGCCCATCCCGTACCCGTTCGTGCCGCCCCAGGACTAGGACTAGAATGATCCCCTCCCCCTCAGGGAGATGGTTAGGGTGGGGGTGTCCCTTTACACTCCGCCCGAGACAGTAACCGCAAAAGAGGAGACACCGGCATGGCCAGGTTTCTAGCCGCGCACACCATCGAAGGACTGACCGAGGAACAGCTCAGGGAAAAGCTGGGCGCCTACACCGGCGGCGTCAGCAAGTGGCGCCCGGACCGCCGCACCACCATCCTCAAGGTGTACGCTGACACTTCGCAGGGCAAGCTGTTCACCGAGTGCGAGGCGGTGGAGCAGTCCCACTTCGAGGACTGGATGAAAATGGCCGGCTGGCCCGCCGACGAGGTCTACCAGGTCGACTACATCTTCCAGACGGGAGACATGTGGCGGGTGTAGCCAGGGCCCGGCTCCCGCAGATGACGCAAATGGAAAGGGGCGGCAGTAGTGCCGCCCCTGTATCGTTAGGCGAATGACCCCTTCTAATTTACTTCGAGGTGCGCCGGGCGGTTGATCGTTTCCCGAATTCTGTGCCGCATGGCGTCCTCCAATTGACTTGTTTTTTCCTGAATTCTCGCCCAGGCGCCTTTCTGCGCGGCGGTCTGCCACGGCGGCGATGGAGGGAGATCGTCGGGGCCTCGGTCAATGTCCGGGAAGCGGAAAGTCTTTGACCAGTTCAGGCCCACACCCTCGGATTTCATTTCCACCCAAAGGTAGCCCATCCGGTCGATGATCAACCTCAGACCGGTGGCTGGCTGACGACTTCCTGGGTCCTGCAGCAGTTTCTTCGGTTCCATGAACCCGTCAAACTTCAGCTGCAAATCATTTCCGTTAGAATCCTGCAGGACAAGTCCATCCTGCCTGGTGACCGTGAGCAAGTATTCGGTTGGCAGGTTCTGGTCCTGTTTCAGTTCCTGGGAAACGTATGAATTGAAAAAATCGTACGAAGGCTCGAACCGCCCGAGTTCCTTTTCCCCGAAATGCTGGTGCGGGCGATACTCAGCCTTCTCACCCGTTTGCAGATTTTCAAGGGTTACATTTATGGGAAGGCGGCTCGGCACCATGTGCGAGTAATTCTCTGTCAATTCCTCCTGCTGGGAAAAGTAACAGGCTCCCATGCTGAGCGCGACAAATTCAGAATTTCGAACGTTGAGAAAATCCGAGGTCTGCTTGACCTTGGATTCGCCAAACCACCGGCTCAAGTTCTCGTAGAATGCAGAATTACGCGTGGGGCCCCCGAACAGTATGATGGCGTCCAAGTCCATGGACATGTCCGGATAGCCCAGCTGCCAGATGAAACGGGTTTCTCCGGTGTCGCTGTCCTCAAATATCGCTTCACCGAACGGATAGTCGTTGGAACTGCGGCCCCAAACTACTTTGGAACTGGTGTATGCGTCGCGCATCGCCATCATGGACCGCTCGATATACCGGCCTTCCTTGATTGCCGCACGATAGTAGTCGTCACCAGCGGCTTCCCCGATAGCATCAGCCGGTGAGGAGGTTCCCTGGGCCTCTACTTTTGCGGCTGCATCCTGCAGGATGTCGGCGCCGCCGAGCAAGGGATGCCCATCCGCGCCGTAAACGATCATTTCACTGTCACCCAGAACTTCCACCACGGCGCAGTCGAATGAACCACCGCCCAGGTCGTACACAAGGTATGAGCCTGCGTCAAGATTTCCCATGCGCCACAGCAACGTCAGAAACAATACGGGTTCATCCGCCACCCAATTCAGGCTCCCCTTCCCGGCCAGTTCCGTCATAACGTCACTCAGCATGGACCGGTAGTCGAGGTCGGCGTGCACCGGGCAACCTGCCCGCCACTCGAACTCGTCAGCTAATTCAGCGCGTGAAACGGCTTCCTTCAGGATCGCATGGATAAGATCTCTTGCAGGAAAGCGCTCACCCCATACTTCGACGCACCTCAGTTCGGGATTCCACCAGGATGGCCAGGATGTGCCCTTGACCCCCATTTGCCACCGCATATACGGGTCACTGGACAATGCCCATCTTTTTATATTGTGGACAACAACGGTGTCTTCCCGCCCTTGCAGTTCGATAGCCTCCTCCCCGACCTTGACGGAAACAGAGCCATCCGATTGCCGCTGCAAGGCGACGACCGCGGGCATCATTTCCGCATTTTCCGGGGATCCTCTTCCAATCTCTCTGGTCTGAGGCAATCCCAACGAATCAACGTCCCACGTTGAAATTCGCACGTTTGTGGTGCCAAAGTCGACCCCTACGACATCCATCGATTCACCTGTCCTGGCCATTGAGAGCTTGCGACGTATTTTCTCGCGCGCTCCTTAATCTGTTCTGCAATGAGTCTACCTCTGCGCCCAACTCCTGGGCCTGCAGGAGAAAGCGCGCCTTGGCTTGCCGTTCGCTTTCCAGCTCCGCCTCGTATGATTCCCTTAGCTCTTCGATCTCTCGGTCTTTCCGGGCAACCTCCTCTTGCATTGCTCCAACTGCACCCTCTAGGATCACGGTAGAGGGCCGCTTTTGCACATTAACTGTTGCACGCGCAGTAGAAACGATTCCGCCGGCCTCAGTGGTGCTACTCCCGAAAACGCCCGCCACCTCCCTGGAGGTCCTCTTCGCCAAATCGCTTTGTTCGCCCGCAAGCGTCAGGGCCGCCACCATCCGCAGCTCCAGGTTTTCCGGGCCGGATGCATGGTGACTGCTGGAGATGTAGTTCGCCACTCCTGGCCGCTGCGCAGGAGTTGCCGAGGCGATCAGCTCCCGCAGTAGCTGCAAGCGTTGCTCCTCCGGCAATGCGTCGAGCAGGCGGTCAAGCTCTGCGTGTTGCCGTTCCGAGAAATTCGGCCCGAACGCCGCAAGGAAGACCGCCCTGGCCATGTCTTCGCGGGCCTGGCGACCCAATACACCGTGGGATTTCATGTACAAATCACGGGCATCTTCGTCGTCAAAAGTGTCCCACATTCCGGCTAGGAATCCCCGGCGCCAAGCGTCCACCTTCCCATCCAGCGCGGCGGCCTGAAGCAGCAACTCCTGGGGTGTTCGGTCTCCCGCTAATTTCGCAAGCTGTGCCATCACGCCGCCCACACGGGCCGCCGCATAGCCTGCGGTGTCCCCCTGCCCAGATTCACGCCATCGAATGGCGGCCTGCGCAATCGTCGACAGCCAGCCTTCGGCGGCCTGGGCGTTCATGCCTCCGCGGACCGCAATCTCTTCAGTGCGAGAGATGAGACCGAATAGGGCATCGTTGATGGTCTTGTCGGACCACCTGCTCGACCATTTGGCGTAGGAATTGGCAACCTGCTTGGTGGGGAATCGTCCGGGGGACGGAGCGGGAGCGCCGGACTGGAGCCACTCCCTCCAATCGGCAGCAGTCGCCGATTTGGGCTTGGCCGGAGGCTTCCAGTCAGCGGGCACATCGTCCACGCTGTACAGTAGTCTGTACTCGTTGCCTCCCTTGGCTTTGGCAACTCCGAAATTTTCCGGCAGTGAGGCGAGGGCCTTGGTACGCTTGCTCCACCAGTTCTTCCATTGGCCTTCCTCGATGACCCGGCCATCGAGCTTGGCGCGGATGTCCGATACCTGACCGCTGCCCCCATCCACCGCGAGGGCGAGAGCAACGAGCTTGAGCGGCGCTTCCTCCGCCCACGATGCCAACGAATCGGGACTGTCCAGCAGCAGAACCTCGGGGCAGTCCTCATCGACCGGAGTCAGCCAGCGCTCCAGCCGCCGTTCTTCCTCGCCCCAGAATTCGACCGTGAACTGTCGTTCTTCAACGCCATTAACATCCACGTTTCCAGCAGCACCCACGACCCTCCCCAGTTTGGAGCGGTTGTCGCGGACGAGGGTTCCGGGCTGGAATCTGGAGTCGGTCACTGGCAGCACTCACACGCGGGGTGGATGGAAGGCACAACCATGCATGATAGCGCATTTGGCGGCAGAAGTTAAACGCTCTAGCGCACCGGACCCAGCGAGGCGAAGGGCCAGATGCGCAGCCAGACCCGCCCGATGACGCGCTCGCCGGGCACCGGGCCGAAGGCGCGGCTGTCGCGGCTGTCATTGGGGTTGTCGCCAAGGACGAAATACTCGTCGGGGCCGTTCCACCACTCGCGGCGGACTTCGCTGGCCGGCCCTTCCCCTGAGCCAGCCGAAGGGTCAGGCCCGTCGACAGGCTCAGGATGAGCGTCGGGGCCAGTCAGCTCCGCCAGCAGCACGTCATCGGCGTACAACCGGCCTCCGGAAAGCACGATCTCCTCGTCGGGCATCCCCGCCACCCGCTTGATGAACCACGTATCGTCGGGCAGTCCGGGGGTCGGGCCTGGAGGCATGAGGACCACCACGTCGCTGCGCCTGAGACGGTTCCACGGGAATACCGGCCGCACCACCAGCACCAGTTGCCGGTCTTCCAGAGTCGGTGTCATGCTGTCCCCCTCCACCCGCACCGGGGAGGAAAACAGCAGGTCGAGGAAAGCGCGGAAGGGCGAAAAAAGGATGCGCAGCAGGAGCATTTCAACCACAGAGGACACAGAGTACACGGAGGATTATAAGGGATTTCTCCCCGCCTCTCCGTGATCTCCGTGGTCTCTGTGGTTGAAACGCCCCGTGATAGAATTGGCGCACACTGTTCAAGGCCGCCACGGGCCACGCTGCGCCCTGTGGCGGCAGTAAGAAGGAGACTGCCAGATGATGAACGGACTGATCCGCGTCGGCCTGATCGGGGCCGGCGCCAACACCCGCGACCGGCACATCCCCGGCTTCCGCGAACAGCGGGACGTGGAAATCGTCGCCGTGGCCAACCGCAGCCGGGAGTCCGGCGAGCGCATTGCCGGCGAGTTTGAAATCCCCACCGTCTATGACAACTGGGCAGACCTGCTGAACGACGACAGCATCAACGCCGTCTGCATCGGAACCTGGCCCTACATGCACCGCAACCTGGTGCTGGCGTCCCTGGCCTCCGGCAAGCATGTGCTGACCGAAGCGCGCATGGCCATGAACGCCGATGAGGCCCACGAGATGCTGGACGCCAGCCGGCTGCACCCGGACCTGGTGACCCAGATCGTGCCAGCGCCCCAGACGCTACAGGTGGACAACACGGTCATCGACCTCATCGGCAACGGCTACGTCGGCGACATTCTCGCGGTGCGGCTGCGGGTCTGCGACAACCACGCCCGCGCCAACCGCTTCGACACGTTCGTCGACTACGACGCTCCGCTGCACTGGAGGCAGGACCGCAACCTGAGCGGCTACAACATACTGGGCATGGGCATCTGGTACGAGACGATCATGCGGTACGTGGGCCCGGCCACCAAGGTGTCGGCCATGACCCGGACGTTCGCCAACCGCCGCCGCGACGATGACGGCGTGATGCGGTCGGTAACTGTGCCGGACCACGTGAACGTGCTGTGCGAGATGGGCTGCGGGGCGGCCGCCGATTTCAGCTGGAGCGCGGTGACGGGCCTGCAGACAGGGATGGAGCTCTGGATCTTCGGCAACGAGGGCACCATCAGCCTGCAGGGGCCGCCGTTCGACAAGGTATACGGCGGAAAGCGCGGCGCCGAGGGGCTTTCCGAGTTGCCGGTCGTAAATCGCGGCAAGTGGCGCGTTGAGGAGGAGTTCATCAACGCCATCCGCGGCGAGGAGCAGATCACCCACACGCCGTTCGACATCGGCGTGCAGTACATGGAGTTCACTGAGGCGGTGACCCGCAGCTCCCAGACGGGGAAGGCCATCTCCCTGCCGCTGTAGGAGTTTGCTGGAACAATCAGAGAGGTGCCAATGGGAGAGTTCTTTTGGCCAATCGGAGTCAGAAGCTCCGACGGGGAGCGGGTGGAAACCGTTGATGCTCTGGTGGATACGGGAGCATCCTATTCGCTGTTTCCACGGACCATGTTGGAGCGGTTGGGTATAGTCCCCATAGGTCAACGGGGATTCGAGCAGGCAGATGGAAGCGTTATTGAACGCGACATTGGGAGAGCGATGCTCGTCATCAATGGTGAAGAGGATATTCAGCGGGTTATATTCGGCGACGACGATGCCGAGTCGCTTATCGGGGCGGGAACTCTGCAGGGGTTTCTGCTGCTGGTGGATTCGGTATCGGAACAACTGGTATCCAGGAATGGCCGACTAAAACGCGAGGGACATCGGTAGCGAGATGGGAACTTTCTACTGGCCTATGGAAATCGGTCCCGTGGACGGGTCGAAGTTTGAGACATTGAATGCGATGGTAGATACCGGAGCCACTTTCTCTCAGGTTCCGGGCAGCATATTGCGGGAATTGGGAATCGTGCCCACTAGATATGTCCAGTCGCAACTAGCCGACGGAACTGTAGGCCGGGACGAGGTGGCCGACGTAAAAATTCGAATTGATGGACGAGAGACTTACTCTACAGTACTGTTTGGAGAAGAGGGTTCTCCCGTCCTTATGGGATCGTACGCTCTGGAAGGAGTGGTGCTGGCGGTTGACCCGCACAATGAGTGCCTGGTGGATCTTATGGTCACGCGCTAGACTCCGGCAACATCAAGATATGCGAATGCGGAGGACATCATGGCAGACGAAGGCATACGAATCGGGCTGATTGGCGCGGGACGCAACACCCGCGACCGGCACATCCCGGGCTTCCACCAGGTCGAGGGCGTGGAGATCGCGGCGGTGGCCAACCGCTCGCGGGCATCCGGGCAGGTGGTGGCCGACCAGTTCAACATCCCCACGGTGTACGACAGCTGGCAGGAGTTGCTGGAGGACGAGTCCATCAACGCGGTCTGCATCGGCACCTGGCCCTACATGCACCGTACCCTGACCATCGAGGCGCTGGAGGCTGGCAAGCACGTGCTCACCGAGGCGCGGATGGCGTCCAACGCCGCCGAGGCGCGGGAGATGCTGGACGCATCCAGGGCGTACCCCGGCCTGATCACGCAGATTGTCCCTTCGCCGCTTACCTTCAAGGTAGACAACCTGCTGTGCCAGAAAATCGCCGAGGGATACGTCGGCGATGTGCTGGCGGTGTCTGTGCAGTCATACACGCCCGGGTTCGCGGATATCGGCGGGGCCATGCACTGGCGCAATGACCGAGACCTGAGCGGCTACAACATCCTGAACATGGGCATCTGGTACGAGGCGATGATTCGATGGGTCGGCCCCGCAACCCGTGTCATGGCCAACACCAAGGTCAACGTCCGCCAGCGCCGGGACGAGGACGGCAGCCTGGTGCCGGTGACCATTCCGGACCACGTGGACATACTGGCCGACCTGGCCAGCGGGGCGCAGGCTAACATGCGCTTCAGCGCGGTAACCGGGTTTGGCAGGGGCAACGAGGTGTGGATCTACGGCAGCCAGGGCACCCTGCGCGTCGATTCAGGGCTGAATGTCTACGGAGGGCAGCGCGGCGACAGCGCCATGGAGGAAATCCCCAATCCGCCCGAGGGACAGGCCTACTGGCGCGTGGAGGAGGAGTTCTGCAACGCCATACGGGGCCAGGAGCGCATAACCCGCACCCCCTTCGACGTGGGCCTCCACTACATGGAGTTCACCGAGGCGGTGACCCGCAGCTCCCAGACCCGCCAGGTGGTGTCACTGCCGCTATAGTGGGAGCAGCGCAATCTATGCAATCTGTTTGAGTATGCGGACGGGCGGCGAGTGGAATTAGAGATCGGGGAACATTTGATGGCAACCTAGGACTGGATGCCTACAACTTGGTCCGTATTCAGCGAGGATCAGAGGTATTCGACCGGGATTGAACAAGCTCGCCGCCAACGGCATTTCGAACAGAAATAGCTGCCATACAGCGGACGATGGAGATTATCTGTGAGTCAACCCGAGGAAATACTCCGACTCTTGGGTGAACGACCAAACCTCAAGGCTCGAGAGGTTGCACAGGCCCTCGGCCTGGACCGAAGGTCAGTGAACGCCCTCCTTCATGGTTCGTTGCGAGGAAAGGTCGTTCAAGACAATTCATACAGGTGGACTCTTCGGCAGGCAGCGGCTTACAGCGACCGGACAGAGACCTCGAGGTACGAGGGGAACGACACCCCGTTGGCCCGGCTATCCCGGTACTACTTGGATTGCTTGTCTTTCGACGCTGACAACGGCGTAAGCCTCTTCGCCGCCAGCAAATACGGCCAATTGGACTATTTTGACCCCGGCCTATCCTCTCTCGAGGAGACTCTGGAGGAAGGACTGCATCTCAATGGAATCCAGCCGCTATTGCGGCGTCTGAATCAAGACCGGAACCGCAAGACCCTGGTTCTCGGCTATCCTGTCCGCGTTCGCTATATGCGCGCCCGCAGCGGCTGGACGGGCTACATGGTGGACCCGGTAATGTTGTTCATGTTGCGCGGGAACCCGCGAGACCCCGCTACGCTCGGATTTGAACCACTGCCCACTGTCAACTTTGCCTGCTTGAGGACATTCTCCATAAGCGGGGGAAGCGACCTCATTCGGGAGGCTGTCCAACTAACCCATGATCTTGGTCTTGCCGACGCATTAGGCGCGCCGCCTGAACTGGACGAGTTATTTAGCCGCCTGCACGCAGTACGTCCGGAGTGGGATTGGCGGGAGGCCCCTGAGGTTGACGCTTTGTCCTGTGATACGGAAATTTCCGAAATAACGACCGAGGGCATCTACAACCGGGCCGTCATCTGTGCGATCGAACGTTCTCCATATACGCAGGGCCTGGAAACTGAGTTGGAAAGCCTAAGTAGACTACCTAATACCGACTACGTCGGTACGGCCCTTGGCTCTTGGATCGGTGGAAGCGTGTCAGACCAGACAGAACCAACCGATTCCGTCCTGTTGGAATCGCTGCCTCTGAATTCTGAGCAACGTACGGCTATTCAGCAGTCACTAACCAGGCCATTGACGGTCATCACCGGCCCGCCCGGCACTGGCAAGTCCCAAGTGGTGACTGCCCTGTTGATGAACGCTGCCTGGAGTCGACAACGAGTGTTGTTCGCCAGCAAGAACAACAAGGCAGTTGATGTGGTGGAAGAAAGAGCCAACTCTTTTGGCCCCCGCCCCATTATATTGAGGCTGGGAAACGACGAACACCGCCGTGCATTGGCGAGCTACCTTCCTGCCTTGTTAGGCGCAAAAACGACTGCGGAAGACAAGGCCAGCTACGAAAGACATCTTGATATCCACCATACGCTGCTGGCTGAGATGGAAAGCCAGGGTAAGAAACTTGAGCGCATAGTCTCTCTGCGCAACCAAACGGACTACTTGGAACAAAGGACGGAGAGGGTTCGCAATACCTTGGGAGATTATGGGCTGAATATATTACGCAACATCTCAGACAAGGAAGCCGAACGAGTCCGGGCAGCGGCGTTGGAAGTGCGGAAATCACTGGAGCGAGCCAAGAAGGGGAGTCAGTCACTCCTAATCCAGTTATGCTGGCCTCTCATTCGAGGCGCCCGAGAACGCGAACTCACCGCCGCTATGCAGGAAGTTCGTCTTGCGTCCAGCAAATTGCGCGTGCAGGACATTATCCAACCGCCAACGACCTCGGACCCCTCTCAATGGCACGAATTCGTGAACCAGGTTCTTGACCTTTGTGACTCAATAGATCAAGTCCAAGCCTATTTTGACTCTCTGGCTGAACTTCAGGGAGGCCGATTCTCTCGAAGAAATTACCAGACGTCATATGCGGTTGACGGAACAGGCTGCCGACAATTCCCTTGCCTTATGGCAGGACTGGTTGCGAATCCAACCAGCTAAGCTCAGTGCTGAGGCCCGCCGGACTATAGGTGATTACTCAGCAGTATTGGAATTGATCACAGGCGCCCAACAACAGAACCGCCGGGTCGAGCGCGGTCTGATGCGCCGACACTACGAACTCTTTCCAAAAGTCGCTGATGTACTGCCTTGTTGGGCGGTTACCTCTTTGTCAGCGCACGGGCGCCTTCCCCTGGAAGCGGCGACTTTCGATTTACTGGTAATAGACGAGGCGAGTCAATGCGACATAGCTTCGGCTTTACCCCTGCTGTACCGGAGTAAACGGGCCGTCATCATCGGCGACCCCCAGCAACTCAGACACATCAGTGCGCTTAGGCCGGACAAGGACCAGCAACTCCTGGCAGGACATGGTCTTGAGGACAACTTTCTTTCATGGTCATATTCGGCTCACAGCCTGTTCGATTTGGCAAGCAGTGTATGCAATAGCGAAGATATTGTGGCGCTACGGGACCATCACCGCTCACACGCAGGCATCATCGGGTTCTCCAATGAGCACTTCTACGAGGGTAAGTTACGTATCGCAACCGATTACAAACGCCTCCGGATGGGTTCGAGAGACGAGCCGGCGATCCGCTGGTTGAATGTGAAAGGCCATGCGTCACGCCCGTCAACCGGAGGCGCAGTCAACAACGATGAGGCGCAGGCGGTAGTCAATGAGCTGAGGCGGCTGTTGCAACAGGACTATGGCGGAAGCATCGGCGTGGTCAGTCCCTTCCGCGCTCAGGCAAACCGGATCCGGGATATTCTCGCAAAAGATGGGAATCTTACCCAGCAACTTGTCGCCAATGATTGCCTCATCGACACGGTCCATCGCTTCCAGGGGGACGAACGTGATCTTATGATCTTCTCTCCCGCAGTCGCTCAGGGAATCACCACTAACGCGCTGAGGTTTCTTAGCGGTAACGGTAATCTGTTCAACGTTGCGATCACCCGGGCCCGTTCCACTTTGATTATAGTGGGCGACAAATCCGCCGCAGCATCCTCTGGAGTGGACTATCTGGAACGTTTCGTTAATTATGTTGACGACTTAGCTCAAGCAACCGCTCCGTTGGAAACGTCGCCAAAGCTTGAACTTGGGGCCGAATACCCTATCGTCTCTCGACCAGAACGAGTTTCTGATTGGGAACGCTACTTCTACAAAGCGTTATACCGGGCCGGACACCGGCCAATTCCCCAATACACCGTAGACCAGTACGACCTCGACTTTGCGCTGATTGTGGGCACGAACCATAGGCTGGACATTGAGGTCGATGGGGAGAGGTATCATCGGGACTGGGACGGCGAGCTTTGTCGGAGGGACCAGATACGCAACCAGCGCCTAATGGAACTTGGATGGGATGTCATGCGTTTTTGGGTCTATGAAATACGGGACGACCTGGAATATTGCATTGCCCGCGTGAACGACTGGGTTGCCAAGCACGATGTGCCTTAATCAGGAGCGCATAACCCGCACCCCCTTCGACGTGGGACTCCACTACATGGAGTTCACCGAGGCGGTGACCCGCAGCTCCCAGACCCGCCAGGTGGTGTCACTGCCGCTATAGTGGACTGTACACTGGCTGAGGGGCAGGACGGCAGCCGTGTGAAGGTTGAAATTTATGGAAAAGTACCCGCATAACGCCGAACGGGCACGGCTGCCGGGCATCAGGCGTGCTGGAGAATCACCGGCTAAAGGGAAATCAATATACAGCTCCCGCGGAACTCCGCTGGTAGGACAAACTGTGACTGTCTTCAGCCATCCCGTCGAGCTAATTGGAGCTGACGGTGTCACCTCCAGAACCATTGAGGCGATAGTTGACACTGGGGCAAGCTATCTGACTGCCCCGCAGGGTCTGTTGAAGGAACTTGGGATATTAGCCGAGGAGCGCGTCCCACTGCGGCTTGCCGACGGTCGGAGAGTCGAGCGGGATCTTGGAGAGGTTCGAGTGCGAATTCTGGGCAGAAGGGCAACTACCAGCGTAGTATTTGCCATAGACTCTGATCCCATACTCTTGGGGTCTCATGCTTTGGAAGCCGTGCGCTTGGCAGTGGATCCGTATAGCCAGAGGCTGGTCGATTTCACGCCTCTTTTGTAGCAACCACTCACCTTTAACGCCCCAAGAGGATTGGGAACTCCAGCAGGGCGAAATCGTCACGATTGACATCAACCTGCAGCATGAGGACTTCCTCCTCGGTGCTGATATCCGTAAGGTGTATAAGCTGGTTCATTCCAATGGCCCTCTCTATCGAGGCCACGGCGGCCGCAGCGGAGGAGGCGTCGCGGAACAACAGAGCGGCTGATCCCTCTATCACGGTGCGCCGGTCCTCACCCCTGGAAAATGCCCAGGCCACTGCCCGGCAACCCACGTCACTCTCCAGGCGGCAGGCCCCCCCGGCAGTCATAACCACGCCTTCGCCGGCCAGTTCCATCGCCTGCCTCAATTCACCCTCGTCATCGTCCTTCAGCAGGCCCTGGTCCCGGCTATTGTCCCTCAAGACAGCGATCACCGCATCGGAGTCCCCCCACACGTAGAATCCTTCCTCCTCCAGTAGCGCGGCGGAGTCCCGTCCATCCGGTGATTCGAGGAAACTGTACTTGCGATAGGTGGAAGAGAAGTAGCCCCGGTCGCGCAGGCTGCCGCGAATGTCCTCAAAATCAAAGTCCCCGCTGGCGATCATTACCTGGCCGGAGGGAAGCACCAGCGAGGCCTGCTTGAGTACATCTCCGAAATCGTCCAGATTTGAGACCTCGCTCTCGAGGTCCATTGGCAAACCGGTCCTGCTCAAGGCCGCCTCAGCAACGTCGACGACGACCAATTCCAGCACGTCGTCCGGGACCATGCGAATCGGTCCATCATCGTCGGACCCGCCGAAGAGGCCACAGGCCACGGAACTGCCCAGAACGAGAACCATAACGGCCAGCAGAGTACATCGAACCATCTGGACAGTCTCCTAAAACGGGCCACGCCGGGCTTCCACCCACACCCAGCCCCTGAATACCCGGGCAGCTTTTCCGTAGTGGGAGCCTGGCCCCGGAAAGTCAAAGCCGGAAGCTAAAGCTCCAGGGGAGTATCGTCGCGGTTGGCCCACTCTCCCATCGAGGCGTCGTAGTTCTTGGTCTGGTTGAAACCGATCAACTGCATGACGAACACGCCGTGCGCCGCACGGATGCCGCCCTGTCAATAGGTGTATACGTTCTTGTCGGCAGTGATGCCGTGCTCGGCCAGAAGCTGTCGAATCTCGTTGGCGGGCCTGAAGCGGTGGGTCTGGCGGTCCATAACGTTGAACCATTCCAGGTGGACGGCCCCGGGAACATGACCGGCCCGCTTGTTGCCGCGCATTTCCGACCCGTCCCACTCGCCGTCGCTGCGCACGTCCCAGATGACGGCGTCGTCCAGGCTACAGGCCTCTTTGAGCTCGTCCGCCATGACCAGCAGGGTCTCGTCTCGATTAGGGGTAAAGGTCGCACCCTGGGCCGGTGCCGGGCGCTCCAGTCCCACGCTCTGCCCGGAGTTGACCCAACCGCGCCACCCACCGTTCAGCACCTTGACGTTGGAGTGGCCGTAGGTGTTCAGGGCCCACCAGAGCCGTGCGGCATAGAGGCTCTGGGAGTTGTCGTAGGTGACGACCAGAGTGTCGTCACCGATGCCCAGGCGCTCGCACATAGCCTTGAACTGGTCGGGATTCATCAGGTGGACGCGGCCGGTATCCGGGTCCTTTTCGAAATTGTCGGGCACCGCTACCGAGCCGGGGATATGCGCCCGGTTGTAGGCGGGGTCAACGTCGCAATCCACGACGACCACGTTGGCGTCGTCCTTGTGCGACGCCAGCCAATCGGGTTCAACCAGGTATTCCGGATGCGTGTAACCTTCCTGGGCCATGGCAGCCTCCGTTGCATTCCTCGCCTGTATGGCAGGGAATGCGATTGCGGTTCCATTATGAAAAGTCCCAAACGATTTTAGGCCAACTGAACGAAAAGGGTCAACGAATGCCGACAGCGTTGTTTGCGTTCCTTGCCCCTCCAAATCCCCAAAGCTAAAATGCGGGAGAGCCCCACGGCCCGCCCCAGACCGTAACCGGGGCGGGCCGTTTTGTTGCAGCAGGCTTGCCCGGCCTGAGTTCTGTGTATCATTGGAGTTGACAGCCACTAGGAGGTAGCAGCGATGCGCAACGAATTCACCGCGATTTTCGAGTTGGACGACAGTGGGGATGAGTCGCGCTATTTTGCTCACTGTGTGGAGGTCATCGGCGCGCGGGCGGAAGGTAAGACGATAGACGAGGCGAGGGAGCAGCTGGTCGAGGCGATAAAGTCGGAGTTGGCAGCCCAGCGGGAGAGAACCATGCGCGACATCCTTTTTGACTTGCCGCCCGACGCAACCCAGGAGATCATCGCAGTTCAGGAGACTGTCGCCATGCAATGGGTCCCATATATTGGTGAATAGTAATTCCGTTACGGTTGCAACGTCTTTAGGAGGTCAAAAAATGACGTTGGTCAGGAAAGAACAGGCACCGGATGACACTCAAGTTACGTTTCTCTACCAGAAGCCGGAAGCCGTAGTACGCAACGAATTCACGGCAATCATCGCACAAGACGAAGATTGGCATATCGCCTTTTGTCTGGAGATTTCCGCCGCCAACGGTCAGGGTAAGACCAGAGAGGATGCGTTGGAGAACCTGGCTGAAGCGATACTGCTGTACTTTGAAATACGTCGGGAGGACGGATTGCGGGGCGTTCCGGCTGAAGCTGTCCGAGAGGTCATTGTAGTTCAATGAAAACCGGCGATCTAATTCGTCATCTTCGAGACCACGGATGCCGTCTTCTGCGTGAAGGTCGCTCTCACTCAATTTGGGTTAACGAGGTAACAGGCGAGTTCGACTATGTGCCAAGACACACTGAGATTAAAAATTACGTAGCCCGTAAGATTTGCCGGAAACTCTCCATCCCCATCATCGGTAGAGAAAACAGGCAGTAAAGGAGCCGTAAACATGGTACAGCAAGGACAGATTGACCACCTGCTTCAGGAGACCGGGGAGATTCAGCCGCCGGAGTCCCTGGTGCGGCAGGCGTTCCTGCAGGACTACGACGGGGCCTACCGGGACTCCATGGCATCGCCGGAGGGGTTCTGGGAGGACGTTGCCTCCGAGCTGGAGTGGATGCGCCGCTGGGACACCGTGTTCCAGTGGGACTACCCCACATTCCGCTGGTTCGTGGGGGCCAAGTGCAACATCACCCAGAACGCGCTGGACCGCCACCTGGTCAACGGCAACCGCAACAAGGCCGCCTTCATCTGGCTGGGCGAGGACGGCTCCGAGCGCGTCTTCACCTACGGCCGCCTGGCGCAATTGGTGAACCGCTTCGCCAACGGCCTGCGCTCCCTGGGCGTGGGCAAGGGCGACCGGGTGGTCATCTACATGCCGCTGACGCCGGAGGGCGCCATCGCCATGCTGGCCTGCGCCCGCATCGGGGCGGTGCACAGCGTGGTGTACGCCGGGTTCAGCTCTGGCTCCCTGCGCGACCGCATCACGGACGCGCAGGCCAAGGTGGTGGTGACCGCCGATGTGGGCTACCGCCGGGGTAACGAGGTCGACCTGCTTGGCATCACCGAGCGGGCCGTCGAGGACTTGGACCTGGTGGAAAAAGTGGTCCTCTGGCGTCGCAAGGGTCCCGCTGACACAGCCTCGTCGCTGGGAGCCCGCGAGGTGGACTTTGACGCGCTGATGGCCCAGGGAAGCGTCGAGTGCGAGGCCGAGGAGATGGACTCCGAGGACCCACTGTACATCCTCTACACCAGCGGCACCACGGGCCGCCCCAAGGGCGTGCAGCACGTCCACGGCGGCTACATGGTGGGCACCTACTACCATTTCAAGAATTTCTGGGACGTCAAGGACCAGGACGTTTTCTGGTGCATGTCGGACATCGGTTGGGTCGTGGGCCACAGCTACATCGTCTACGCCCCGCTGGTGGCCGGAGCCACCACGGTGTTCCGCGAGGGGGCCATCGACTACCCGAACCCCGGCACGTTCTACCAGATCATCGAGAGGTACGGCGTAAACGTGCTTTTCACCGCTCCCACGGCCCTGCGGATGCTGATGCGTTACGGCGAGGAATACGCGCAGCAGTACAACCTGCGGTCACTGCGGTTCCTCACCTGCGCCGGCGAGCCGCTGAACCCCGAGGCGCTGCGCTGGAGCTACGAGCACATCTGCGGCAACGGCGAGTGGGGCCACATCGTCGACAACTGGTGGCAGACGGAAACCGGCGGCCCCTGCCTGGGCACCACCGCCACCATGCCGGTCAAGCCGGGCCGGGTGGGACGACCGCTGCCCGGCGCGGAGATGGACATCGTCGACCGCGAGGGGCAGCCCATCACCGAGCCGGACAAGGGCGGCCTGCTGGTGATCAAGCGTCCGTTCCCCCACTTCTACCGCACCGTTTTCGGCGATCCCGACCGCTACTCCCGCGACTGGAACACCATCCCCGGCGTGTACTTCACCGGCGACGTAGCCCTGCGCGACGCCGACGGATACTACATGGTGGTGGGCCGCGCCGACGACGTGCTGAACGTGGCCGGGCACCGCATCGGCTCGGCCGAGGTGGAGAGCGCGCTGGTCTCGCACCCGGCAGTAGCGGAGGCGGCGGTCATCGGCAAGCCCGACGAGCTGCGCGGAGAGAGCATCAAGGGATTCGTGACCCTGCGCGTCGGCAACGATCCGTCGGAGGACATGGTGAACGCCCTCAAGCTGCACGTGCGCAACGAGCTGGGGCCGATAGCCGTCCCCGCCGAGATCGATTTCGCGCCCACCCTGCCCAAGACCCGCAGCGGCAAGATAATGCGCCGCCTGCTCAAGGCCCAGGAGCTGGGCCTCGACCCGGGGGATATTACGACGCTGGAGGAGTAGGAGAGGCTGCAGTCGCGCCTGGCGGATCCCCTCTCCCTCCGGGAGAGGGTTGGGGTGAGGGCGCAATATAGTGAACGGTAGAGAATTTATCCGGCGGGCGCGTCGGTACGGGCTAAAATGCGGCAAGGCAGGTAGGCAATGCGTGACGTTAAGGGACGCTACAAGTTCAGCGAGAGCCAGGAGCGTGTGCTGACTGAGGCTGGCCTGTTGCCGTCGAAATCGACGGCAAAGCCTTTGACTGCGGCATCACGCAAATTCACTGTGGACGAATACATGCAGATGGTGGATATAGGCGTACTTGGCAAGGAAGACAGGGTGGAACTCGTTGACGGAGTGATTCTGGAAATGGCGCCAGTTGGAAGACCCCACGAACTCAGAGTAAACCGGCTGGTGCGCCTTTTCATCCACGCGGTGCCGGAAAACGTGGAAGTAAACATTCAGGGCACGATACGCCTGAATGACCTTTCTGGCCCAGAGCCGGATATCGCGCTGTTGACCCCTCAGGCATCGATGGACGTGGTGAACATTCCAGATTCAGAGGGAATTATTCTGGTAGTCGAGGTAGCAGGCTCTTCCCTCCAAAGAGACCGGGGCGAGAAGGCGCGGCGCTACGCCGAGAGTGGCATTCCTGAACTGTGGATTTTCATGCTCGAAAGCGACGAAATCGAGGTCTCCCGCCAGCCCACGCCTGACGGCTACGCCGACGTGCAGGTCTACCGCCGAGGCGACACGCTGACCATCCAAGAACTGCCGGGCATTCTGTTCAGGGTAGACGATCTGCTGGCCTGATTCGCAAAGTTAGGGAAAGTCATGCTATTGGAGCCACTGGTTTCCACAATCGAAACCATCAAGGGACGTATCGCTACGCATGGTAATGTTCTGCGTCAGAACGAGACTCGCACGCGCGCCGCGCTTATCGACCCGCTGCTGACCGCGCTCGGCTGGGATACGGCCGACCCTGGGCTGGTTACTCCAGAGTACAGGGTCGATGTTGGTTGGGCAGACTACGCTCTGGCAGGGGTTGGGAACCAGCCGGTTGCAGTAATAGAGGCCAAGCGGTTGGGGTCCATCGTCGAGAATCACCTGGAACAGGCAGTGGGGTATTGCATACAACAGGGGATAGCCTATGCAGGTGTTACCGACGGGAGCCACTGGCAACTTTACCGGACTTTCGAACCGGTGCCATTGGCGGATAAGCTGGTATTGGATGTTTCAATCAGCGACGCATCACCGCACGAGACCGCACTGAAACTGCTGCTGCTCTGGCGGCCCAACCTAGCGTCCGGGCAGCCGGTGGCGGCGAATGAGCCGGTATTATCCTTCCATCGATCAGATGAAACAGTATCGATCGACCCAAACCCTCTGCCGGATGAAAAACCCCAGTCTACTGAGACGACGCCAACTGAGGACGGGTGGAAACCAATTGGTCGGGTGAGTCCATCAATCGGAGACCCACGTCCCAATGCTATTAGGATTGAGCAAGGCCCTGCGATTGCGATTAGTCGGTGGAATCAAGTTCTAATCGAAATCGCTGAATGGCTATGCGAACAAGGATTGCTTACTTACCAAAACTGTCCGGTTTCAGTAGGGCCTTCACGATACCTATTAGCTCTCACACCTCGACACAAGAGTGGGAGAGACTTTGCTAAGCCTCGCAAAATATCCAGCGGAATGTATTTGGAGTTGGACTATACTGGAAAAGACTTCCTCAGACACATCCGCACTCTCTTGGACGGCCTGAATATTTCGGCAGATAGCGTGGAGCTGCGGTTCGGGTGATACAGCGGATTAGCCGCCCGTGCTATTCTGTCTGCTGTGATAACCAGGTTTGGCAACCAGGGAACCGAGGATATCTTTCGTCAGCTCAATACTGTCCTTGCAAGGCGGACTTGCCCAATGGACCTTTGGCCCGTAGCCCGGCGTAAGCTGAACCAGCTTTACGCGGCAGGAGCGTTGGGCGAAATGAGGTATCCCCAAGGCAATCGCTTGGAACGGCTGCACGGCAGACTGGGAATGTGGCATAGCATCCGCATTAACGAGCAATGGCGCATCGTGTTCCGCTGGACAGGAGCCGACGCGGAGGAAGTGGAAATTGTCGACTACCACGATTGGCGTGACTGACGCAGAGGAACCCATTGAGGAAGAAATCGACCGAGTTCCTTGGGGCTATGTCCGGGTTGGGGACATCGATATTGCCGTCGGCTCCCCGCAAAAAAGCCCGGAAAAGACCAAAGACCCAGGCAAAAGACTCGGCTACCTCGGCATGATCCCCGACGGCGGGCCGCCCACCTCGCCGGGCGAGATGCTGCTGGAGGAATTCCTCAAGCCCCTGGGTATATCACAGCGCCAATTGGCCCGCGACATCAGCCTGCCCTACCGCCAGGTGAACGAAATCGTCAACGAGCGGCGGGCGGTCACGCCGGCCATCGCCCTGCGCCTTACCCGCTACATCGGTATGTCGGTAGGGTTCTGGATGAACCTGCAAATGGCCTGGGACTTGTACCACGCCGCTCAGCAGGAAGCCCAGACCTTGAGCCAGATCCAGCCGTTCCCCCGCCCGGACTTAGAAAACGAAGCAGAATTCGGCAAACCGGAGAAGGACTAACCCCATGAAGGTCTACTACTTCAGCGAGTTTCCCTACCACGAGTATCCCGACGACGTGGCTGAGACGTACCCGTCGATCCGGCTGACTTTCCCCAACAGCTATTTCGACCCCAACACCGCCAACCAGCTGTTCAAGCGGTACTTTGACGAGTGCCAGTACGTCGACGAGCTGGGCTACGACGGCATCATGGTCAACGAGCACCACAGCACGCCGTCGTGCATGAACGCGTCGTGCAACCTGACCGCCGCCGTGCTGGCCCGCACTACGCAGAACGCCCGCATCCTGCTGCTGGGCAACATCCTGCCCATCCACGAGAACCCGGTGCGGCTGGCCGAGGAGATCGCCATGATTGACGTGATCTCCGGCGGGCGGGTGATCTCCGGCATGGTGCGCGGCACCGGCGTCGAGACCATGTCAACCAACGTCAACCCGGTGGAGAACCGGGAGCGGTTCGAGGAATGCCACGACCTGCTGATCAAGACGTGGAGCGAGCCCGGCCCCTTCCGCTGGGAGGGCAAGCACTACAACTTCCGCGCCGTGAACCCGTGGATCGTGCCCATCCAGAAGCCGCATCCGCCGGTGTGGGTGCCCGGCACCTCCAGCCCGGAGACCGCCGAGTGGGCCGGCCGCCACGGCTACACCTACGTGGCGTTCCTGACCGACGTGGACGTGACGGAGGAGCTTTTCGGCATGTACCGGCAGGCCGCCGCCGAGGAGGGCCGGGAGACGACGCCGGACAATTTCGGCTACCTGCTGTGCTGCTACGTGGCCGAAACGGAGGAAAAGGCCAACGAGGAAGCGAAGCACTTCGTCTGGCGCATGGGAGCCACCGTCCGGGCGCCCCGGGAGTACATGAACCCGGTGGGCTACCGCTCCCAGGCCAGCGCTTCCATCGCCGCCCGGCGCACCATCAAGCCGCTGGCCAACCAGACCTACGAGGAACTCAAGGAGAACTACCATATCGTGTGCGGCACGCCGGACCAGGTGCTGGAAAAGCTGGAGTACATCCACAAGCGGCTGGGCATGGACCACCTGATCATGTACGGCCAGGAGTCCAAGATGGACCACGAGGCCACCATGTCCAACATCGGCCTGTTCGGCAAGGAGGTGCTGCCGGTCATCCGGGACTGGTAATGCCCCATCACAGGCGGCTGCCCTTTAGGATTCCACCCCCACTCCTTCGACAAGCTCAGGACAGGCCGGACCCTCCCCCTGAGGGTCCGGGTCATGTTTTGAGGTATTCTCAACGTGTGTTGGTAATCCCTGAACCCTCGTCTGTAGGGGCGCACAGCCGTGCGCCCTTGCGTCACCAGCTGAGAACGTTTTCACGTCCGCAGCCCTAGGGCGCACGGCTGTGCGCCCCTACACAAACAGACGTGACTCAGAATACCAACGTACGTTGAGAGTACCTTTTTTTTCCTGATTGTTGATGGTTGATATAAAATATTGGGATTAGTTGGTACGCCAGCGTCAGGTACTGTGCAATGACCAGCCAGCAATCACATCAGCCTCAGCGCTCGAACGGGGCAGCGCCCACGGTCGACCCGGCGCCCGACGCCGACCGGCCGCTGGCGCCCCGCATACTGCGGCTGTTCAGGCCGTACAAGTTCCAGGTGGCGCTGGTCGTCATGCTGGTCGTAGCCACCGCCGGCTTCGGCGTGATCAACCCCGTCCTCGTGAAGTTCGTGTTCGACAATGGGCTGTTCCCAGAGGGCGGGCCGAACATGCGGGTGCTCTGGATGCTGGCCGGGGCCATGGCCATCATCGCGGCGGCCAATGGAATCCTGGGCGTTGCGCAGACCTACATGACCCAAAGGGTCGGGCAGTACGTGATGCGCGACCTGCGCGACGCCGTGTACGCCCACCTCCAGGGAATGCCGCTCCGGTTTTTCACTGGCACCCGCACTGGGGAGATCCAGTCCCGGGTTACCAACGACGTCACCGGGGTGCAGCAGGTGGTGACCGCCACCGCCAGCGACACCCTGTTCAACATCGTCTCCCTCACCAGTTCCGTCATTGCAATGGTCATCCTGTCCTGGCAGCTGACCCTGGTGGCCGTCGTTACCGTGCCGCTCTATTTCCTCATGGCACAGTGGGTTGGGAGGAGACGACGGGCCGTCACCTCCCAGGCATCCAGGTCTATGGCGGAGGTGACCGCCATCACCCAGGAGACGCTGTCCATCTCCGGGATCATGCTGGCCAAGCTGTTCGGACGCCAGTACGAGGAGACGGAAAACTTCCGCCGCCACAACCAGGAGCTGTCCGACCTGACAGTGCGGCAGCAAATGATGGGCAACGGGTTCTTCTCGCTGGTCATGGCCTTCCTGTCCTTCAGCCCGGCCGCAATTTACCTGCTGGCCGGGTACATGCTGTCAGGAGGCGGGCCGTCCTATGTCACGGCGGGAACCATCATTGCTTTCACCACGCTGCAGAGTCGCATGTACTTCCCGGTGGGCAGGCTGTTGCAGGTATCGGTGGAAATCCAGTCGTCGCTGGCCCTGTTCGAGCGGATATTCGGCTACCTGGACCTGAAGCAGGAGATAACCGACTCTCCCAACGTGCGCCCGATGCGCAAGAGCGAGGTCACGGGTGAGATCACCTTCGACTCCGTGCGCGTCAACTACCGGCAGGGGCCGGGCGGTCGCGAGGAGGAGGCCGACCCCGACGGCGGGCAGGACCGCCTGTGGGCCCTGGACGGCGTGAGCTTCCGCATCCCGCCCGGGCAGATGGCCGCCTTCGTCGGGCCCAGCGGGGCGGGCAAGACGACCATCGCATCGCTGGTGCCGCGATTGTACGACGTCACCGAGGGATCGGTGCGCATCGACGGGATAGACGTGCGCGAGATACGGATGGCCGACCTGTCGGAAATCATCGGGTACGTGACCCAGGAAAGCTACCTGTTCCACGCCACCATGGAGCGGAACCTGCTCTACGCTCACCCGGACGCCACCTGCTACGAGGTGGTCGACGCAGCCAAGGCCGCTTTCATCCACGACCGCATCATGGAACTGCCTGATGGATACAACACCGTGGTCGGCGAGCGGGGCTTCCGGCTCTCCGGCGGGGAGAGGCAGCGGCTTTCCATCGCCCGCGTCATCCTGCACCAGCCGAGGATCCTGATCCTGGACGAGGCCACCTCGTCCCTGGACACGGAGAGCGAACGCTACGTGCAGGCGGCGTTGCAGCCGTTGATGCGGGGTCGCACCACCATGGTCATCGCCCACCGGCTCTCCACAATAATGTCCGCCGACGTGATACACGTCGTCGACCAGGGGAAGATCGTGGAGAGTGGCAGCCACGAGGAGTTGCTGTCCCAAGAGGGCCTGTACGCCCGGCTGTACCGTGAGCAATACGACAGCGGGCGCATCGAGGCCCGGCTCCAGGACGGCGTGGTTTACAGCGACGGCAGCGTGTCCCCGCTCGGCACTGAACCGGCCTACGCAGACCGCTCTTAAAGGGTGTGTGCCAAATTCCCTCTCCCTCCGGGAGGGGGGATTTGCCATATACCCTCTTACTGACGTACCCCCAGCGATTCCCAGGTGCCCGGAGCATCACCTATGGCGGCCCAACGGGACCCTCACCATCACCGGCAGCTCGATAACCGCACCAGCCACGGGCTGGCGCGCCGCATCATCGGTCTGTTCGGGCCGTACAAGCTGCCCGTCGCGCTGGTGGGGCTGCTGATCGTAGTAAACGCCGGGCTGGGAGTGATCAATCCCCTGCTGGTCAGGGAGGTCTTCGACTCCGCCCTGTTTCCCACCGACGGCGGCCTGGACCTGATGCTGCTGTGGCTGCTGGCAGCGCTCATCGCGGCCATCGTGGTGGTTGGCGCGGTTCTCAGCATCGTCCAGGCGTACCTGACCAGCCGGGTGGGACAGGACGTGACGGGCGACCTGCAGGAGGCAGTCTACGACCACCTGCTAGGAATGTCGCTGAACTTCCTGGCCCGCACGCGCACCGGCGAGATGCAGTCCCGCGTCTCCAACGACATCAACGGCATCGAGCCGGTGGTCACCAGCACTTTTGCCGACTCCGTGTCCAGCGTCGTGGCCCTGATCGCCGTGGTGGTGGCCATGCTGTTCCTGTCGTGGGAATTCACGGTGGTGGCCATGGCCGTTCTGCCCGTCTTCTTCCTGCTGACGCGCTGGGTGGGACGGAAACGCCGGGAGGTGATGGCCAACGCCCAAGGTTCCATGGCGCAGGTGACTGCGGTCACCGAGGAGACACTGTCGCTGCCGGGCATCCTGCTGGCCAAGCTGTTCGGCCGCCAGCACGACGAGCTGCACCACTTCCGGCGCCACAATGATGAGCTGTCGCGGTTCGCCGTGAGGCAGCGGATGATCGCCCAGAGCTTCTACACCGCCGCCACCGCCTTCCTCACCCTGTCGCCAGCCCTGGTCTACCTGGCCGCCGGATATCTGATTTTCGTGGGGGACACCGGAGTGGCCACCGCCGGGACCATCATCGCGTTCACAGCCCTTCAGGCGCGCATGTACCAGCCAGTGGAACGCCTGCTCCAGGTGTCGGTGGAGTTGCAGACGTCGGTGGCGCTGTTCGAGCGGATTTTCGGCTACCTGGACCTGGACCAGGAAATCACCGACTCACCGGACGCCCGCCAGCTGGAGCGGGACAAGGTCGAGGGCGAGGTGCTGTTCGACTCGGTGCGGGTGAGCAGTCAGGGTACCGGAGGAGGTAGATTGACACCGTCGTTCCGCACTCACCCTAACTCTGAGGGGGAGGGAACCGGGGGCAGGCAGTGGGCGCTGGACGGGATCAGCTTCCGCATCGAACCCGGCCAGATGGCCGCTTTCGTCGGGCCAAGCGGCGCCGGCAAGACCAGCATCGCGGCCCTGGTGCCCCGGCTGTACGACGTAACCGAGGGATCGGTGTCCATCGACGGCACCGACGTCCGGGATATACGGCTCGCCGACCTGTCCGCCGCCGTGGGATTCGTGACCCAGGAAACCTACCTGCTCCAGACCAGCATCGAGGACAACCTGCGCTACGGCAAGCCCGACGCCACCCAAGAGGAAATAGTGGCTGCCGCCAGGGCTGCCTACATCCACGACCGCGTCATGGAGCTGCCCGCCGGGTACGCCACGCTGGTGGGCGAGCGGGGGTTCGGTCTCTCCATCGGCGAACGCCAGCGGCTCTCCATCGCGCGGACCCTGCTGCACGAGCCGCGCATCCTGATCCTAGACGAGGCGACCTCGGCCTTGGACGCCCGCAGCGAGCGGCTGTTGCAGTCGGCGCTGATGCCGCTGGTGCAGGGCCGCACGACCATGGTTATCGCCCACCGGCTGTCAACTATCCTGGCCGCCGACGTCATCTACGTGATCGAGGAGGGCCGGGTCAAGGAGTACGGCACCCACGAGGACCTGCTTGATCGTTGAGGCGTCTATACTCGGCTGTACGCCGAGCAGTTCAACGAGGGCCGGGTGGAGGCCTACTGCGCCGACGGCGTGGTGCTCACCGGCGGCGCACTCATCCCGGCCGAGCCCGTGCTGGCCGCGGATGGCGGTTGCTGAATTCTCCGCCGCCCGCTTGCCCTGAATCCGGGGAAATCCCCTCTTCCTCCGGGAGAGGGTTAGGGTGAGGGCGTCACCCCTACTGCCTCACCCCGTCGCCTCAAGCCCGACTGCTACAATGGATGTTCGGAGTGTGCCACCATGATAACGAACATCACCCTCGAGAATTTCAAGTGCTTCCGCCACGTCAGCATCAACCCCAAGCTGCTGACGGTGCTGATAGGCCCAAACGGCACGGGCAAGTCCAGCATCCTGCAGGCGCTGCTGCTCCTCAAGCAGTCGGTGGATGGCGAGGGCATGAAAACTCAAGGGGAGTTCGTACGCTTCGCTGAAATCACAGACTTGTTTCCCAATTTTATGGAACAGTCTGGTGCTACATCGCTTGATTTCACTGTCGACGAACCTCAGATGACTGGTTTAGCCAAATTAAACTGTCTTGAAAAACTGAGGTTTGTTCCCTCCGGTAGAGGACTGGTCAGGCCAGCCTATCCAATGAGAGAAACATATTTCGACCACATTGCGATACAGAAGGGTCTGGGTGTACTGGAAGAACAGCTGGCATCCAATTTGGGATATAGCCGTACAACAGAGGAAAGGATTTCCGATGTGCTGCGAAAGGTAACCGGAACTGGAATGCGTGTTGATACAGTTCCGCCACAATCGGTTGAGATCAATTCGCTTGTACCTTCTGGAGTCGTTAACCTTGTCTCAGAGGGATTTGGCGCCAACGCACTGATCCTGCTTGTCCACGAGCTTATAGAGGCAGTCAAGGGCGCAACGGTCCTCGTTGAGGAGCCCGAGATTCACCTGCATCCCAAGGCGCAGGCGGACTTGGCGGAGGTGATGGCGGACGTCGCCAAGGAAGAAGGCAAGCAGATCATCATGACTACTCACAGCGAGCACTTGGTGGAGCGCTTGCTGTTGCTGGTCGCCGAAGGAACTCTGACTGCGGATGACCTGGCCATCTACTCCTTCAGGAAGGACGAGATAGGCGAGTGCTTCGCCGACGAAATCGTGGTAACGGAGAATGGACAGGTGGAGGGCGGACTTACCGATTTCTACGCCAATAACCTTGAGACCCTGGACCGCAGAGTAAAGGCACTGAAGCGATCCCAATGACCCAGCAGTTCATCCTGGACGAGAACGTCTTCATCTGCGCTCAACTGGAAACCAATGCTCGTGGCGAAAGCGATACGACGTGCCTTGAGCTATTGCAGCAAATCCTTGAGATTTGCCATCCAATCGTATTCGACTCTGTTCTTTACGAGAAAATCCAGCATCAGTTGAATCCACCAGCACATCAACGGCGAGGGTTCGATTCGGCAATCCTGCGCACCTTAGGACAGTCTCTAGCCAGGCCGGATAAGCTAGATTACCGAGAGACGGCACCGCCTTTCCCCGAGGAATCAGATATTCCGCAGGGCAGCGTAGACGACGCCTACATTGTGCGGCTCGCTGTGGCGTCAGGCGCTACGCTAGTGACTACGGACGGCCCTCTGCGCGATGACCTGGCCGCCTGTAGCATCCAGGTACGCCACGGCCTGATCGTACTTTCGCCCGAAGACGCGCTCTCCTCCCTGACCGGGCCCTGACTCCCGCTATCGCGCCGGGAAGGCGCGGGTGATGACCTCGCGGGCTTCCTCCGGCGGGATGCTGTTGGCGACGGCGCAGGGGGCAGTCTCGGCCATGATGGCGTCGAGGTTGCCCGACAGCGTGTGCTTCTTGTACTGGTCCTCGTACTCGATGCCCAGGGCCCGGCCCACCAGCGTCAGGTAGTGCTCCACCCGCACCGGGTAGTCGGCCTCCAAGCCGCACATGTGGCGCTGGCAGCCGTGGTACAGCGTGGCGTAGGTGTCGGCGCCAGCGTCCACCGCCTTCTGCACCCACTGGGCGCTCATCTCGTCCCAGGCCTCCGGGCCCATCTGCTGCCGCACCGCCGGCGTGCAGTGGCGCCCGAACCGCTCGTCGCCTCCGATGTCCTTGACCGTCACGCCGGGCAGGGCGCGCAACAGCGTCAGGGCGCTCCGGGCCTCGGCGTCGGACTGCGGGCGGCCAGCGTGGTAGTGCAGCGATACCGTGGTCTCGGGCTGGGGCTGGAGGTCCAGCTTGTCCAGGTTCTGCACCAGGTACTCAGTGACGTGCTGGAAGGAAAAGTCCTCGCGCATGTCCATGATGTCGTCGTAGAAGAAGATGCACGACGGGCACCACATCACGACCTGCTCCGGCTCGAACTTGCGGAAATTGGCCGCTGTAGTAGCCGCGACGGACTTGGCCGACGCCTCGTCCCCGCGCTGGTGGTGCTGGATGCCGCAGCAGTAGGCCGCGCCGCCGACGGCTGTGAACGGCACGTCCAGCAGCTTGAACACGTCCATGACCGTGCGCACCAGGTGCGTTGTGCGCATCACGTTGCAGCCGAGGTACAGCACGATGTCCGACTGCTTGACGTCGCCCTTGGGCGTGGTCAGCAGCCAGTCGCGGTCTTCGGGCGTCGACTGTAGTCCGTGGAGCACGTCGATTTCCCGGTAATAATTTCGGTAGAAGCTGCGGTCACTGTTCGCGTCGGCCATGTCCTTCTCCGTTGCAAGAATTAGTTCAACGCCGAGTTCGCAGAGACCGCCGAGATTTCTGACCATTGCCAAATGAATACTCGGCGTCCTCTGCGTTTAATATCCCACCACCGCGCC
Organism: Dehalococcoidia bacterium; assembly: GCA_965203005.1. Classification (GTDB taxonomy): domain Bacteria; phylum Chloroflexota; class Dehalococcoidia; order Lucifugimonadales; family UBA3495; genus VXOI01. Next base: position 3,449,043 of record CBDBBS010000002.1, on the reverse strand, counting down.
GTCCTTGCGGGGTTCGGTGCCGCCTTGCAGCACGCCGGTCTCGTGGTCGCGGGAGATCACCTGCGCGCCACCGATGGACACCCGCGAGCGCCCGGCCATCAGGCCCAGCTTGTGGCCGCGCTGTTGCAACTCGCGGGCCGTGTCGGGGCTGATGCCCTCCTCCAGCAGCGCCTGATCGTTGCCGACCATGAACCGCAGCGCGTTGATGGCCTGCTGCGGGTCCATGCCGTGGTCGACCATGTTGCTGATGAGCTGCAAATGTCCCTGGGGCTGCATGAACGCGCCCATCATGCCGTAGCAGTAGAGCAGCTCGCCGTGCTTCGTAGCCAGCCCGGGGATGATGGTGTGGTAGGGCCGCTTGCCCGGCGCCAAAGCGTTGGGATGGGCGTGGTCCAGCGAGAACAGCCCGGCGCGGTTGTGCAGCACTATGCCGGTGCCCGGCGCGACCATGCCGGAGCCGAAATCGGAGAAGATGCTGTTGATCAGGGAGCAGGCGTTGCCCTGCCCGTCCACGGCGCTGACGTACACCGTGTTGCCGCCGGGGATGGGCTGGCCATAGGGAGCGGTCATCATGGCCCGGCGGGGGTCGATCAGGTCGCGGCGCTGGGCCGCGTACCCCTTGGAGACCAGCTGCTCCGTCGGCACGTCCACCACTCTGGGGTCGGCAACGTAGCGGTAGGCGTCGGCGAAAGCAAGGCGCATGGCCTCGATCAGGTGGTGGTAGGCGTCGGGTGACTGTGCGCCCATTGCGCCAATGTCGAACCCTTCGACGATGTTCAGCGCCTCCAGCGCGGCGATCCCCTGGCCGTTGGGCGGGCACTCCCAGCAGGTGACGCCCCGGTAGTCGGTGGTGATGGGCTCGTCCCAGTCGGAGGTGTGGGCCGCCAGGTCGTCGGTGGTGAGCCAGCCGCCGTGCTCCTGGACGAAGGATGCCATCTTCTCGGCGATGGGGCCGAGGTAGAACGCCTCGCAGCCGCCCTCGGCGATGGCCCGCAGTGTCTTCGCCAGCGTGGGGAAACGCATGACGTCGCCCTTTTTCGGGGCATTGCCGTTGACCAGCATCTCCTCGCCCGACGGATACGACCGCAGCTTGGGCAGGTTGTTCTCCCACTGGAACGCTATCACCTCGGAGACGGGAAAGCCGTCCTCGGCGTAGCGGATGGCCGGCTCCAGCAGTCGGGACAGGGGCATGCTGCCGCACTCGGCCCGCAGCGTCTCCCAGCCGTGGACGGTTCCCGGCACGCACACCGAGTAGGGACCGGCGCCAGGCATGGAGCGGTAGCCCTGCGACGTCAGCTCCTCGATGTTGGAGGCGGCGGCGGCCCGGCCGCTGCCGTTGATGGCCCGCACCGATTTTTCTTTCTCGTTCCAGACCAGGGCGAACAGGTCGCCGCCCACGCCGGTGGAGTTGGGCTCGACAACGTTCAGCGCGGCGGCGGCGGTGATGGCGGCGTCGGTGGCGTTGCCGCCTTCCATCAGTACCTGCAGCCCGGCCATGGCCGCCAGCGGCTGGCTGGTGGCCACCATGCCGTTGGTGGCCAGAACGGTGCTGCGTCGGGAGTCGAAATACATAAAAAGTCACCCCCACCCTGTCCCTCTCCCTGAAGGGGAGGGATATATCAGGCGGCCCCGCGATTGTAGCACAGGGGCGAACACAGGCCCTTGATTGCAAGGTCGTTCAGCGGCTCGGCGTCGGTGGGTTCCGCAACGAATGCGGAACGAATGGACGGTTAATCCCCTCGCAGTCGGCGCAGTTCCTCTTCGAGGGCCGCTGCCCGTGCCTCGGCTGATTCGGCCCGCTCTTGGGTAGCGTCAAGTTCTGACCGCAATTCCAATATGGTCGGCAGGAACTGTCCAGACTCCGGGTCGCGAATCCGGAGATTTCCCTGATCCCAGCACAAGTCCAGTCCCAGAATTTCGCTGCGACCCCAGATCAGGCCATCAGGCTCGTGGTTGACGGGGAGAGGTGTGTATCCATCGCCGGTCAGAACATCGCCTGCCAGCGGGGCGTCGTGGTATTGCCCGCCCGTTTGGTCGAAGCGCCAGTACTCACGCACTCCGTAGCCAGCGTAGCCCTCGCGCTTGACGGTATAGTCCCGGCGCCCGGTACTGCGGGACGCCACCTCCAGCACGAAGTCCGGCGGTTTGCCCGCGTGCTGTATGACGTAGCCGTTGCGGGAGACGATAGCCCGTGGGTCAACACCGAAGGCCACCACGCAGTCGGGGGCGAATATCTCGCTCTCGTCTCGGGGATCGTTACGCAAGTAGCCACCTCCGGCGATCAGGACGTTGTCTGTGTCTCCGAGGTGTGCCTCAAGCATGCTGCGAAATTCGAAAAGCGAGATGTCCTGCTGCATATCAGGCTCTTTGGGCGGAGGATCCGGCACCTCCCAGTCGTCGGGGAGGTCGGCCAGGTAGTCCCTTGCCTTGGCTTTTGGACTGGTCATTGTCAGACTCTTTGCCAGGGAGTTTGGTTCGGGCACCACTGTACTTCCGCTTGGTCACTTCGGAATTTCAAGTCTGCTATACAACACAGTTTAGCACGGAGGTCGGACAGCGCACTTCTGCCCGGGATGAGCTGTTTGGTGTGTTAAGATTACCCCGAAATCAATCCATTTTGGAGGACAATCAATGGCAGCCGATGTTGGACAGCCTGCCCCGGAACTCGGCCTCTATGACTTCGACCGGCAGGTGCGCAACCTGGCCGACCATCGCGGTCAGACCGTGGTGCTGGCATTCTTTCCCGGCGCATTCACCGGCGTCTGCACCACCGAGATGTGCAGCTTCCGCGACCGCGCCGACGCGTTCAACTCCGTGAACGCCGTCGTCTACGGCATCAGCGTGGACACTCCCTTCTCCCAGAAAGCCTGGGCCGATCAGAACAACCTGAATTTCACGCTGCTCAGCGACTTCAACCGCACCGCCGTCAACGCCTACGACGTCGCGCTGCCCAACCTGGCGGGCATCGAGGGCTACGTCGCCTCCCAGCGGGCCGTGTTCATCATCGACGGCGAGGGCGTAATCCGCTACAAGTGGGTCGGCGAGTCCCCCCTCAACGAGCCGGACTACGACGAGGTGCAGCAGCAGGCCGCCGCCATAAGCGGCTAGTCGGCTTCCGGCTATCGTTTCAGTGGAACGCTAAGGGGCGCACGGTTGTGCGCCCCTTATCTGTGGCCCCATCAGAATCCGTCTGACTGAGGCTATTTGAACCCAGTCGTCAACCGCTCCGTGAACATCGCCGTCAGCGCTTCGGCGTCAACCTCGAGGCAGATGCGGGCGTTGGGCTCGGTGGCGTTCCAGTCGGCGACGGTCTGGCCTTTGGTCAGCTCGCTATGCGTCTCGATCTCCACGTATGCTGGCCTCGCCGTGAACAGGCCGGGGTCGATGGCATAGCCGATGGCGGGCATGTCGTTGTAGCGCACCCCGTCGTCCGGCCCGATTCGTCTGGTGCGGATGTACGCCTCCCGCAGGTGGCCCGTCGCCTCCGACAGCAGCCGTGTCGCCGCTGAGCCAGCACCGGCGATGGCCTCAAGCTGCGAGGGGCTGACCGTGACCCGGTTGCAGACGTCCAGCCCCACCTGCACGATGGGAGCGCCCGAGCGGTAGACAATGGACGCGGCCTCGGGGTCCTCGTGCAGGTTGGCCGTCGCCACCCCGGACACGTTGCCCGGCACGGTCACCGCGCCGCCCATGACCACGACCTCCTGCACCGAATCCGCGATCCCCGGCTCCAGCGACAGGGCAATGGCCAGGTTGGTCATCCGCCCCAGGGCCAGCACCGTGATCTCGCCTGGCGCAGCCATCACCGCCTCGATGATTACCAGCGCCGCGTGCTTGTCCGGCGCATGCCTGGCCCGTGGTTCGACAAGCTCACCATGAGTGGTTGGAGCGATGCATCCCAGGCCGTCGCCGCCGTGGATGTGGGAGGCCCAGCCCTCGTTGGCAGGGCGAAGCAGCGGCTTGCCCGCGCCCATGTATACCGGGATGTCGCTGCGGCCAGCCGCCAGCACCCGGCGGGCGTTGGCGGTGCAGACCTCCACCGACGAGTTGCCGAAGATGGTCGTCAAGGCCACGACCTCCAGCTCCGGGCTGGCCAGCGCCATCAGGATCGCCGCCGCATCGTCGATGCCGGGGTCCGTGTCAATGAGAATGCGTTTCATTTTCGCCCTCACCCTAACCCTCTCCCTGGGGGAGAGGGAACAATAAAAGGAAGCCAACAGGATGTACAGGATTTGAGTCTACGCTAAAATGACATCGCAATCCTGTATATCCCGTCCATCCATGTCAATGATCAGGGGGCTGGCGTGGCGACATTCGTACTGGTGCATGGGGCCTGGCATGGCGGGTGGTGCTGGAACAAGGTCGCGCCTATGCTCCGCAGGACAGGCGCGGCGGTCTACACTCCCACCCTCAGCGGGCTGGGCGACCGGGCCCACCTGACCGAGCTGCTGGACCCGGCGCAGGTAAACCTTGACCTGCACATCCGCGATATAACCCGGCTGCTGGAGTACGAGTCGCTGGACGACGTGGTCCTGGTCGGGCACGCCTACGCGGGCATGGTCATCACCGGCGTTGCCGAAGTCTGCCCTGAGCGGCTCCAGCACCTGGTGTACGTCAACGGCGTGATCCCTGCCGACAGCGAATGCATGGCCGACCAGCTCATACCCGTCCGAGGCGCAGAATTCGCCGCCTGGGTGCGCGGCCACATCGACCGGGGAGAGGGGTACCTGGCAGCGCCGGCCTCGCCGGAGGAGATCGGCCGCCGCTGGGGCATCCCCGACGACGCCGACCGGGAGTGGATGTTCGGCAAGGTCACGCCACAGCCCGCCGCCGCCATGGCCGGGCCGGTGCGCATCAGCAACCCTGCGGCCCGCGACATACCGCGCAGTTTCATCGGCGGCGAGGAGGCCGGGTTCCAGCCCGTGGCCGACCGGGCCCGCGAGGCCGGGTGGGGCATGTACCACCTGGATTCGGGCCACGATCCCATGGTCAGCCACCCGCGCGAGCTGGCGGAGATCCTGCTGGGAATCGGCGCATCATTCTAGGTTTCACCACAGAGGACACAGAGAACACTGAGGAGATTTGGCAATGGACGATGTCAAGGCACTGGTCTTTGACGTATTCGGCACCGTGGTGGACTGGCGCAGCTCCATCGCAAAGCACGGCGCGGCCTTTGGCGCGGCACAGGGCATCGAGGCCGACTGGGAAGCCTTCGCCGACGGCTGGCGGGGCAAGTACCAGCCCTATATGAACAAGGTCCGCACCGGCGAGCTGCCCTGGACCAAGCTGGACGTGCTGCATCGCATGGGACTGGTGGAGCTGCTGGGCGAGATGGGCATCGGCGACGTCGGCGAGCACACCATCGACGAGCTGACACTGGCCTGGCACCACCTCGATCCCTGGCCGGACTCTCCGGCGGGACTCACCCGTCTCAAGGCCAAGTACATCATCGGCACGATGTCCAACGGCAACGTGGCGCTGATGACCAACATGGCCAAGTACGCCGGGCTGCCATGGGACGTGATCCTCGGGGCGGAGCTGGCCCAAGCCTATAAGCCCGACCCCAAGACATACCTGACGGGGGCGGAGCTGCTGGATCTCAGGCCGGAGGAGGTGATGATGGTGGCCGCGCACCAGAACGACCTGCTGGCCGCCGGAGCGCAGGGACTGAGGACCGCGTTTGTGCCGAGACCCATGGAGTTTGGCCCGGACCGCAAGCCGGACCCGACGCCCGACCCGTCGTTCGACATCGTGGCCACCGACTTCCGCGATCTGGCCTCGCAGATGGGGGTTTAGGGGAGCGCTTCCGTTTTCAGGCTGGCACGCCAAACTTCGACCATAGCAATATGTCCCCTCGATCCACGGCAGGCCAGCCAGGAACCAGAGTTCCTTGATGGGCCATATCCTTGAGGCGGCGAGCGTAATCGAGGGCAACATCGCCGGTAAGCCACGGGCCTTTGTGAAAGCCGCCGTCGCCCTCCGGCTTGAGAGCGGCCCAGCCGTCGGCCAACTCAGGGTGCTGTTTCAGGAAGTGATACTCGAAAAGCTCGATTTCCAGTCCGATGACGTCGCCGGTCTGGGAATCGTACCGGATCATCATATCCCCGTGTTCGCCCACGTCTGCGTTTATGGCGTCCCGGTTCTCCACGAACAGCACCATCAGGCTGTCAACAAAGAGCGGGTTAAATTCTCCGTCTTCTTCGTCGCGCACTTCTCCAGTGTACCAATACATAACACGCCGGATTTCGGGCCACTTCAGGGAAGGGGGTTCCGCCGTGCCGCCATTCAGGAGAAAGTCCGCATATTCCCGGTATTCAGCCAGGGATTTTGCCTGCCGGGCAGCCCAGCCGGGGCCGGTTGCCGCGTCTTTGACGATTCTCTGAAGGGAGCGGGCCAAGAGGATGGCTCCTTTGCAGGACAGCCAGCCGCTGCCGTGGATGCCATCCGGTCCATCGGGCTTGAGAGCCTTCCATTCAGTAGCTAGATCCGGGCGCTGTTGGCATAGAAAGGTATCCTCAAAACCCCTGATTTCTACCCCAGCCACCTCGCCGGTTTCCGGGTCATACCGAATACCCAGCTTGTCGTCCACAGCGGCGTACACCGCCGGGCAATTCTCGACAAACAGCGCCGTCAGCAGGTCAGATTTATGGCAACCGTCATCTCCGAGATACCGGAACCTGGCCTGTTTGATTTCAGGCCACCTCAAGGCAGGAATCTCCATCATGGCATCTCGCCCGGTCTCAACCATATCAGCGTTTCCCTTTCCTCCTCAGGCGATTTTCGATAGGCGGTAACTATGCGCGCAAATGCGCCCCTGTCCGTTCGATAATCAACCACTACAGCCAGCAAATCCTCGGAGTAAAGGGGGCAGCAGGACTTTCCTGCGATAATGGAGCTTGCGGTTTGGATATTCATTGCTCCGGTACACACGGTCCGGGGCGGCTAGAGTCGCTGTTACTGCCGCTTGCTGGCCTTCCATGTCCGGGTGTCTGGCAGTGATATGCCTACTCCAAGCCCTGTGCGAACACCTTACCGTGACGCCCTCATAATCGACTGTGGAAAACTCGCAGGACACAAGTCTATGCTACCATAGCGGCAATCTTCATCAACGCTGCCATAAAGGAACGAATAGCCATGGCCCGTTACGGTGTGCGATTCGAGAACGACCCCACGCTGACGCCGCAGGACTACCAGGACCTGGGAATGCAGGCCGAGGCGTTGGGCTACGAGACGGTGTGGGTGCCTGAGGGTGGCGGGCGCGACTCGCTCACGGCTCTCTCCAGCATCGCCATGAAGACGGAGCGGGTGCGCCTCGGCACTGGCATCCTGCCCATCTACGCCCGCACTGCGACGAACACGGCCATGGGCGCAGCCGGCATGGCCGCCGTATCCGGCGACCGTTTCATCCTGGGCCTGGGGGTCGGTCACCGGCCGACCGTCGAGGGCCGTGACGGCGTTCCTTTCAGCAGGCCCATCGCGCGGCTCCGCCAGACCATCCGCGTCGTGCGGAGGCTGCTGGCCGGGGAGACGGTGTCCAGCAGGGGCTATCATTTCAACATCGCCGACGCGTCCCTGGGAGCGGCCGCGCCGAGGGAGCGGGTGCCGATTTACGTCGCGGCGCTGGGGCCGCAGATGCTGGAGCTGGCGGGTGAGATGGCCGACGGGGTACTGATGAACTGGACCGCCGAAAGTTTCATGCCCCAGGCCATCGAACACATCAGCCGCGGCGCCCACATGGCGGGACGGGACATCTCGGAAATCGACATCGCCGGTTACGTCCGCGTTGCAGCCGGCGGGGATGAGGATGCGGTCCGCGAATCGCTGCGCAGCCAGGTGGCCCGCTACGCAAGCAACGCATACTACCGGAACTTCTTCGTGGAGACCGGGTTCGGAGAGGAGATGGCCGAGGCCGCCGACGCGCTGCAAGCCGGAGACCTGGCTCGGGCATCCGAGGCCATCACCCGGGAAATGCAGGACCAGGTGGCCGTTGTGGGCAGCCCGGAGCACTGCCGGGCCGCGCTGGAGCGGCGCCGGGCCGCCGGGCTACAGTCGCCGGTCGTGGCGCCCTTCGCCATCGGCGACAACAAGGAGTCGCACCGCGCCACCATCGAGGCCCTGGCTCCGGGCGGGTAAGGGTCGGTTCGCCGGAGACCTGTCTCAATACGGGACTGTTGAGTTTCCTGTTTTTTCCGCAATACCCTTTCATCCCCATAGTCCCCTCCCTCTGAAGGGGAGGGGACTATGGGGATGGTTTCTTATTCTTCTCCGCTCTGCTCCAAGTAGCCGCACGCCTCTGCCAACAGCTCGTAGCTGCGCCGTCGGTCGGCGTAGTCGTGGGTGATGGTTACGACGCTCAGGTCGTTGGTCTGGTACATGTCGGCGATGTCTTCCAGACCCTCCTTGACCTGCTGCGGGTCCCCGTCGATGCAGACACGGGCGTACTGCTGCACGAAACGGTATTCGTCGGGCGTGTACTGGTAGGACAGCGCCTCCTCGAGAGAGGGAATGCCCTTGGCCCGTCCGGTGATGTTCTGCAGCCGGGCCAGGTTGCGGGGTTGGGCCAGCCGCTGCGCCTCCTCCTCGGTCTCGGCGCAGATCACGTGGACGCCGACGTTGATCTTGGGTTCCGAGAGGTACTGGGAGGGCTTGAAGTGTTCCCGGTAGTTGGCGCAGATGGCCGGTCCCTCCTCGACTGCGATCCCGAAGAAATGGGCGTAAGCGAAGGGCAGCCCCAGCTGGGCCGCCATGTAGGCGCTCTCATAGCGTGATCCCAGCAGCCACACCTCCGGCACGGTTACCGGCTCCCGCTCCGGACCGGCCTGGATCTGCGAGAAAATGTGCCCGTCTTCCAGGTCGCCGCGCAGGTAGCCCAGGAGGTCCACCACCTGGCGGGGAAAGTGGCGAATTTCGCGAGGGTGGTTGGGGAACGACAGAGCCGCCGCAGTGATCTGGTCGCTGCCCGGCGCCCGTCCAATGCCGAGATCGATGCGGCCGGGGTGCAGCGAGTCCAGCATCCGGAAATTCTCGGCCACCTTGAACGCGCTGTAGTGAGAGAGCATGACGCCACCGCTGCCCACCCGGATTTTCTTGGTGCGGGCGGCGATGTGTCCGATGAGCACCTCCGGGCTGGTGCCAGCGAAGTTGGGCAGGCTGTGGTGCTCGGCCACCCAGTAACGATGGTAGCCCATCTCCTCCACGGCTGCGGCCAGCTCGATGGTCTCCCGCAGGGCATCGCCGGCGGTGGCCCCGGACCGCACCGGCGACTGGTCAACGACACTCAGATACAGCGGCTGGCTCAATGGCGGCCTCCTGGACTCCAGTAATCGAAAATCTTGGGAATGATGGGTTTCATCAGCCATAAGGGCACCCACAAGGGGCGCGCCTACACGAAGCCGATCTCCCGTAGAGGCAACCCTTGTGGTTGCCCTGCGTATCCAGCAATGCAGATGTGCCAATCCACTAGTAACCAAGCATGGAAAAGAAGGGGATGCTGTTGAGGTTAGTATACAGTTTCTCCGCAAAGGCAGCGGAGAGGCAGGAGCGGGCGCACTGGTCCGCCCAGCCAAAGAAGCAGAGTCGCGATAATCTTCCGCTCGCGGAAAATCGCCGGTTAATCGGGTTGCTTCAGGGTTGAGGCGAAGATATAATCGTGGCCGTCATGAGACGAAAGCCGATAAGGTGCTTTTAGACCGCTCGCCGGACATGGTTCCGGGGGGCGATTTTTTTTGCCCTTTTTTGGTGTCGCCTTCACCACTCAAGACCCGCCGGAGCATGTTGATCAGTGGCTAGCGACTATCCGTTGGAAGGCATGAGAACGCAGCAAGAGGGGCGGGCGCTGAGGGCCGGATGGCGCAAGGTTCTGCCTGAAAGAGTCATAACGGTCATCATGGTCTTATGCACCATGATGTCCGTTCTCACCACCGTAGGCATCGTTTTCGTCCTTCTCTTCCAGGCTCTCCAGTTCTTCGGCGAAGTCTCCTTCATCGAGTTCATCACCGGCACCCGTTGGACCCCCCTCTTCCAGTCCAAGCACTTCGGCGTACTAGCCCTGGTCAGCGCCACGTTCCTGACCGCAGTCCTGTCAATGTTCGTGGCGCTGCCACTGGGCCTGCTCAGCGCCATTTTCCTCAGCGAATATGCGCCGGAGAAAATCAGGCGCGTGGTAAAGCCGGTGCTGGAGATCCTGGCCGGCATCCCCACGGTGGTGTACGGCTATTTTGCCCTGCTGTTCGTCACACCCATTCTGCAGAGCATCTCCGAGGAAATATTCGTCTTCAATGCCATGAGTGCCTCCATCGTGATGGGCATCATGATCCTGCCGATGGTGGCCAGCTTGAGCGAGGACGCCATGCGGGCGGTGCCCCGGTCCCTGAGGGAGGCAGCCTACGGTCTGGGGGCGACCAAGCTGGAAGTATCGACACGGGTCGTCGTCCCAGCGGCCCTCTCCGGCATTGTGTCAGCGTTCATCCTCGCCATATCCCGCGCCATTGGCGAGACCATGATCGTGACCATCGCCGCCGGGCAGACGCCCAACTTTACGCTCAACCCCTTCGTGCCCATTGAGACCATGACGGCCTACATCGTCCAGGTGAGCCTGGGGGATACTCCCACCGGCACGCTGGAATACAAGACCATTTTCGCCGTGGCGCTGCTGCTCTTTGCCATAACGCTGGGGATGAACCTGCTCAGCCAGTACGTGGTGCGCCGGTTCCGTGAGGAGTACGAATAGTGGCTCTGCTGTCGCAAAGCGAATTTGCCCGCATCAAGCGCCGACGCGTGCTGATGGGCCGCGCGTTCTACGGACTGTGCCTGCTGGCAGTGCTCATTTCGCTGGGAATGCTTGGCGTTCTCTTGTTCCAGCTGTGCTCCGACGGATACAACCGCGTGAACTGGAGCTTTATCACGTCGTTCCCGTCGCGGCACCCGGAGCAGGCGGGAATCCACGCCGCGCTTCTGGGCAGCATCTACGTGGTGGGCGTCGCTGGTATAGTGTCATTCGTCCTAGGCGTGTCGGCGGCGGTGTACCTTGAGGAATACGCCCAGCGCAGCAAGTTCGCGCAGATGGCCCGCATCAACATCGCCAACCTGGCTGGCGTACCCTCCATCGTCTACGGCCTACTGGGTCTGGAAATCTTCGTGCGCGTGATGGAGTTGGGGCGCAGCGTCCTGGCGGGCGGGTTTACGCTGGCCCTGCTGGTGCTGCCCATCATCATCGTGGCATCCAGCGAGGCTATTCGGGCGGTGCCGAGCTCCCTGCGAGAGGGCGGTTTCGGGCTGGGAGCGACCCGGTGGCAGGTGGTGCGGCACCTGGTCTTGCCGCAAGCCTTCCCCGGAATTTTGACCGGCGTCATCCTCGCCGTCAGCAGGGCCGTGGGCGAGACCGCGCCCCTGATCGCCATGGGCGCCCTGACCTTTGTGCCCTTCGCGCCCGATGGGCCGCTGAGCCGGTTCACCGTTTTGCCCATCCAGATATTCAACTGGGTCTCGCGTCCCCAGGCGGGATTCCACGAGGCCGCCGCCGCTGGCATCATAGTGCTGCTGGTGGTGCTCCTGCTCATGAACGGGCTGGCGGTCTTCCTACGTAACAAGTTCTCAAATCGACTGGAAGGTTAGTGCCGTGCAACGGGTTGACATAGAAACGGGCACCAACACAATCATCAAGGCCGAGGACCTGAGCGTCTTTTACAGCGGCAAGCCGGCGGTCAGCAAAGTCAGCATGGACGTGCCCCAGCATCAGATCACTGCCATTATCGGACCCTCGGGCTGCGGCAAGAGCACTCTGCTGCGCAGCTTCAACCGCATGAACGACCTGGTGCCCACCGCCTCGGTCACCGGGCGCGTGATTTTCGAGGGCCGGAACATCTACGACCCGGAGGTAGACCCCACCGAAATCCGTTATCTGGTCGGCATGGTGTTCCAGCGGCCCAATCCGTTTCCCAAGTCCATCTACGACAACGTGGCCTTCGGGCCGCGCATCAACGGCTTCCGGGGCAACATGAACGAGCTGGTGGAGCGCTCGCTGGTGGACGCCGCCCTGTGGGACGAAGTGAAAGACAGGCTGAAAGACAGCGCGCTGGCCCTCTCCGGCGGACAGCAGCAGAGGCTGTGCATTGCCCGGGCGCTGGCGGTGGAGCCCAGCGTGATCCTGATGGACGAGCCGTGCTCGGCCCTGGACCCCATCGCCACGCTGGCCATCGAGCAGCTGATGAACGAGCTGTGCGAGCAGTACTCCATCATCATTGTCACCCACAACATGCAGCAGGCGGCCCGCGTCTCGCACAAGACCGCGTTCATGCTCAGCGACGAACGCAACATCGGCGGATTCCTGGTGGAGTTCGACGAGAGCAGCAAAATTTTCACCAACCCGGAGGACGAAAGGACCGAGGCGTACATCTCCGGACGCTTCGGGTAGGGTGATATGTCTGAACTGTGATTCTTGGAATTTTGGGATTTCGCTGATTCCTGCGCTGGGGACAGAATTGGGCCACAGGATTCCCGCTTTCGCAGGAACGCCTATGGACTTTCGGCCACGTTCGCGTATGAAAATGGGGGTACGCCTCGACGCTACCCCTCCCCCGGAGGGAGAGGGAACTATTGAAACTCCCTCGGCAACCGAGGGAGTTTCCCGTTTCCGGGCGTATTATTCGGTCAATCGGGACGGTATTGGGGTAAAATCTACGTCAGGACTTGGCGACTTCCGGTAGCTATCCGGTCCAGGCGGCGATAGCAATGAGCAGGCAGCGTTACGAAAAGGAAATCGAGGAGATTCTCGAAAAGACCGGCGCGGCGCCGGACGAACAGCCGAAGCAGGGCAAAGGTCGGGATCCTCAGCGTCGTCGCGGCTCCCCGGCGCCCCAGCGGGGACAGTCCGCCCGCCACTTCGGCCTGAAGTACCAGTACGCCCTGATCTCGGGCATCGTCCTGATCGTGCTGGGGGCGGTCATGAGCTGGCTCTACTTTTTCGTTGCTGGCCTTGTACTGGTGGTGGCAGGGTACGTCATCTACTACCGGGCGCCAAAGGGAAGCTCGGGAACAGACCGGCCCCGGCAGATGTGGCGTGGACGCCCCATAGAACCCGACGAGCCCTCCGACTCCCGCCGCCGCTGAATGCCCGGAATTAACTCGCTTCAACCACTTTCAGGGATCACTCTGGAAATGCTCTGCCAGCGCCATAACCAGGCTGCCCATGTGCGGATGCTCCGGCTCCACGTCGACGGGCAGGCCGTTTTCCAGCAGGCGGCGGGTGCAGACCGGGCCAACCGAGGCCACAACGACCGACTCCGACCCAAGGCACCGCCGCAGTGTGTCTTCCAGGCTGGACTGTCGCGCTATGGCCAGGAGGTTGGGCACCTGCGGCTGGCTGGTGAAGGCCACCGCGTCCACCCGGCCCTGTTCCAGTCTGCGAATCAGCTCGAGAACCGGAGAAACGTCGTCCGGCAGACCCCACCTGTAGAGCGCGACCTCGCGGACATTGGCGCCTCTCTCCTGGAGGGAGCGTTTCAGCAGGTTGTTGGGACCGCCGTAAGCCTGCACCGCCACCTCGCGCCCGGCGAACTCCATACCTGCAATGGACTTGATCAGGTCCTCGGTGGTGTAGGGCTCCGGCGGCATCAGGTCGATACGCACCTTGTTGCGGCGGAGCACCGACGCGGGCTTGGGGCTGCGCGCGATGACCGTCGCATGCTCCAGCGCTGCCAGCAGTTCGTCCTTGCATCCCAGCGCCTCGGCGGCCCCGAAGAGCGCCTGGGTGCCAACGCCCGTCTGCAGCACTGCCACGTCTACCCTGCCGGCACACGTGTCATCGATCAGAGCCGATACCTCGGGCGTGTCGGTGTTGTAGACCTCCTGTAGCACCGGGGCAGCCAGCGGCGTCCCGCCGTGCCGCTCCACCAGCGCGCCCATCTGCGACTGCATCCGCGCCTCGACGTAGGCTATGGTGCGACCGTTTAACGATGCAGGCATAATTTTCTAACCACAGGGTCTTTAACTTCTCCCTCTCCCTTGGGGGTGAGGGGGAAATCTGGGCCATCAACGACTTTGGCAAGATAGGAGGGACGCCCCCACCCTAACCCTCCCCCTCAAGGGGGAGGGGATTTCTGGCTGGGATCAGACGGCTCACCCGCCTGGGGAGGGGATTTTGGCTGGGGTTAGACGGCGCACTCGCCCTCGCCGCGCTCCAGCTTGTAGATGTCGGATCGTTCCCAGTCGATGTACATGTCCGAACCGGGAGCGGCTTCCCTGGCCGACTCCTCGGCGGCGACGGCGACCTCGGTCAATTCCTCCAGCCCGACGCGGTCGAGGAACTGGTTGAACTTTTCCGTCTCGTCGGCGCGGTTGTCCTTGTAGTAGGTCACGATGGTCTTTAGCACGCCGGGAGCGGCCTTTGCCGGCACCTTGACACGGGGGATGCGGGTGCCGACCCGCGAGTCCTCCACCCGGTTGTCGCCGTAGTTGCCGCCCAGGAATAGCTCGTAGGCCGGCACCTGGTTGCCGTCGGGGCCCTTGAGGGCTGCGCCGTGGAACCCGATGTTGGCGATGTGGTGCAGGCCGCAACCGTTGGGGCAGCCAGACATCTTGATGCGAATGTCTTTCACCCCCTGGTCGTCAAGCAGGCCGCCGCCCCATTCGTCCATCTCGTCCCGCAGCGCCTTGGCCAGACCCATGGAGGAGGTGATACCCAGCTTGCAGCTGTCGGTGCCGGGGCAGGACACCACGTTGGTGATGGCCTTCGAGTCTGGCTCGGCCAGTCCGATGCTGTCCAGAACTTCCCAGACTGCGTGTAACGAACCCTCGGGGATGAACCGCAGCAAGAGGTTCTGCTCCTGGGTGGCCCGGGCGCGGCCGCCTGTGTAGCGGCGCATGATGTCGGCCAGCGCCCGGAACTGGGGGCCGTCGAGGTTGCCCCGCTCCGGCTTGACCATCACGGAGTAGTAGCCATCCTGCCGCTGCGCTTCCACGTTGGTCTCGCGCCACCGGCGAAATTCAGGAGAGGCGTCGGCGCCATTGCCGGTGACGGCCGGCGGCGGAGTCTCTCGCAGCAGTTCATCGACCTCCATGTACGGAGCCGGGTCGATGGGCCCGATCTGTTCCAGTTCCGCGTCAACCATGTTCCGGAACTCGTCGAGCCCGATGCGGTCGATCAGCACCTTGAGCCGGGCCATCATGCGGTTCTTGCGCAGCATGTCGGCGTTGTTGAACACCGTCCAGATGGCCAAGGCCACCCGCAGGTAGTCCTCGACGGGAACAAACTCGTACAGGGGCTTGGCCAGGCGAGGCATGATCGAGGTGCCGCCACCGCAGAATACCTTGAACCCCCGCCGCTCCACGCCGTCTACCACGCGGATCTGGGATACGTATGTCAGGTCCTGGATGGCTGCCGACACGTGGTCGCGAGCGTCGGTGCCGGTAAAGGCCGACTTGAACTTGCGGGGAAAGCTCTGCGTGAGAGGGTGCCTGACGCCGAACCGGACGTAGGCCGCGAGATAAGGCGTGGGGTCAAAGACTTCGTCAGGGTCGACCCCGGCGTAGGGCGACCCGACCACGTTGCGGACGGTGTTGCCGCAGGCTTCGCGGGTCGTCAGCCCAACGCCGCCCAGCAGGCGGAGAACATCGGGACACTGGGCCAGCGGTATGTGGTGGAACTGCACGTTCTCGCGGGTGGTAATGTGGCCCTTGCCCAGAGGGGCGTAATGGTCGGCGACCTCGCCGAGGCCCTCCATTGCCTCGGGGGTCAGGATTCCTCCGGGGATCTTGACGCGGATCATTTGCACATCGGGCTGGCGCTGACCATAGACGCCCTGCCTGAGGCGGAAGGGAGTAAATTGCAGGTTGTCCTGTTCCCCGGACGTGAACTTTTCTGATTCCTCCTCAAGCCGCACAACCTCTTCATCCATGAACGGGATGATTGCCGGCGATGACCGGGCCAATTCCAGGCTGTCGTTGTGAATCTCCTCCTGGGTGCGCTGCTGGCTAGGGGTCTGCGTGCTCAAGCTATCCTCCGCGTCTATTTCGCTAAATTTTTCACAAAAGAAAAACCCGCCAACAAATATCGTGTTGGCGGGCAATCAGGTCCGGTTGCGTTCTGTCAGTTACGCAGCAAGCTACACCCACCTATGTGGGCGGACAAGAACAACAGGCAACGACAGAGATGTTTCTATTCACAATGGCAATATACTCCTCAATGTAGCATCAGTCAATCAAATCTATCAACGATTTTTCCGCCAATTCGAGCCGAGCCCGCCGGAGGGCTGTGATATAATCGTGCCCGGATTTTTGAATCACGCCACGCGGGAGGGCGCAGTATGGACTTGGGTCTGCAGGATAAGGTAGCCATCATCACCGGCGGCAGCGATGGCATCGGCAAGGCGGCAGCCCTCAGCATGGCCAAGGAGGGGGCAGCGGTGGTCATCGTGGCCCGGCGCCCCGAGGTCCTGGACCAGGCCGCCCAGGAAATCATGACTGCCACCGAGGGTCAGGTGTTGCCCATATCGGCCGACGTGATGGAACCTGACTCAGCCAGGAGCATAGTGCAGACCACCCTGGACAAGTTCGGGAGGGTGGACATTCTGGTCAACAATGCCGGTCAGTCAATGGCCAAGCCTTTCGAGGACGTGTCCCAGGATGACTGGGAGTTCGACTTCGAACTCAAGGTCTGGGGCGCGGTCCGGCTCATCCAGGAATCCATTCCGGAGATGCGCAAGGTCGGCGGCGGCCGCATCATCAACGTCACCAACCTCGGCGGGCGCACCCCTGGCCCAGCGTCCATGCCCACATCCATCTCCCGCGCTGCCGGTATCGCCATCACCAAGGGTCTTTCCAAGGACCTGGCGACCGACAACATCCTGGTTTCGACGGTCTGCATCGGGCTGATCAAGTCCGGTCAGCACCAGCGGCGCTACGATGTCCGTGTCCAATCCGAACCCGACCTTACCCTTGATGCGTTCTACGACCAGTTGGCCACCGGACGAGTGCCCCTGGGGCGGGTCGGCGAAGCCGAAGAGGCTGGCGACGTCATCGCCTTCCTGGCCTCGGAACGGGCCAGTTTCCTGACGGGCATCGCTGTCAACCTCGACGGAGGGGCGTCCGCGGTCGTGTAAGTCGGCAGTGTCTAACACTACTGGCGCACCGGATTGGAGAAAGTGGTATGACCACGCTCAGCGGTGATCACCAAGAGGTAGCCGATTACGAGTCTCAGGCCCGCGAGTTCCTGGGGCTGGCGCGGGATTTCCTGGCTGCCGGGAACCTGCACCAAGCATCGGAAAAGGGCTGGGGCGCCGCTTCACACATGGCCAAGGCCGTTGCCTCTGCGCAAGGCTGGGATTATGGCACTCACGCGGATTTCAGTGAGGTGATGTACCAGGCAAGCCGGTTGGCCGGCAACCCTCGCATACAGCAAATACGGGGCGTTGCCAACGAGCTGCACCTGAACTACTACAAGCGCAAGAGGCACCTGAACTCCGAAGCCATAGGAGCGGACTTGGAAACAACAGCGGAGTTGCTGGAGCTGCTACATCCGCTGACTGGGCTTACGCGCTGACCCGATTCCGCTCACCCTTCCCCGTTACTTTGGCGATAGCTGGCGTTCGGAACAGAAACTCTAAGAGCAAGCGGCGCCCGTCATTCCAGTGGCAAATGGATGACGGGCGTCTTAATGTGCGGAGGAAAACGTGACCGCTTCGTACCTGAACGAACTGCAACCCAGCAGCCGTCTGCTGCTGGGGCCTGGCCCTAGCTCGGTGCATCCCCGCGTGCTGCAGGCCATGACTCTCCCTGTCATGGGGCACCTGGACCCTGATTTCTTCCAGGTCATGAACGACATCGGAGACATGCTGCGCGAGGTGTACCACACCGGCAACGTCATGACCATGCCCGTCTCGGCGACCGGGACCGGCGCAATGGAAACGGCCTGCGCCAACATGCTGGAACCCGGGGACACCTTTGTGATCTGCCGCAACGGCTACTTCGGCGTCCGCCTCGGCAACATCGCTGAGCGATGCGGCGCCAGGGTCTACGAGGTTGACACCCCCTGGGGCAAGCCGGTCGACCCCCAGGCCCTGAGCGACGAACTGGCCAGGCATCCGCGGGTCAAGGCGGTTGGCGTGGTTCACGCCGAGACTTCGACCGGAGTCCTGACCCCCATGCCCGAGATAATCGACGTGATCCATCGCCACGGAGCCCTGTCCATCGTCGACGCGGTCACGTCGCTCGGGGGTCATGACATGCAGGTGGACGATTGGGGCATCGACGTTTGCTACAGCGGCACCCAGAAATGCCTCGGCGCGCCTCCCGGCCTGGCGCCAATCACCCTCAGCGAGGACGCGATGCAGGTGATCAGGACACGGGAGACCCCGGTCCAGAGTTTCTACTTCAATCTACAGGAACTGGAGAGCTACTGGGGCCGAAACCGCGCCTATCACCACACAGCTCCCATCTCAATGACCTACGCGCTGCGTGAGGCGCTGCGGATGATGATGGAGGAGGGGATCGACAACCGCATAGACCGGCACGCGCGGGTGGCCGCCGGACTGCGGGCCGGGCTGGAGGCCCTGGGGCTGGAGCTGCTCGCCGATCCGGACTACCGGCTCAATCCGCTGACAACCGTGGGCATTCCCGAGGGCATCGACGATGCCGCCACACGGGCCGCATTGCTGAACGACTACGGAATCGAGATCGGCGGTGGGCTTGGGGAGTTCCGGGGCAAGGCGTGGCGCATCGGCCTGATGGGCGACTCTGCCCGGGACCGCAACGTGCTGGCCCTCTTGTCAGCTCTGGAGCGGATCCTGAACGGCAGCGGCTACGAGGTCGCCTACGGAGCCAGCCTCGCAGCGGCGCAGAGGGCCCTGGCCACTTTCGGCGATTAACGCAACGTTCGGCGCAGGGTGGTTGAGGGGCAGTCTGAACTGTGATTCCTTTGATGAAATGATGGACAGGATCGAGGGCTGTCCGGCTGCTATGAAATCATTGGCATTCCAACAGACCCAAAATCAGCAAAGTCAATCAAATCAAATAAATCACGGTTCAGACAAAATTCCTGCTTTCGCAGGAATGACTGGATGATTTAACGACACTCTCTACCGGTCCTGCGATCACCTGCGGCGGGGGCCTTGGAGGCGGCCGAGGGGCTTGGACCGCCTGTACTGTTCCTGCTGGCCGGCTTGGGCTTCGTCCAAGTCCACCTGTAGCCGGGCCGGTTCGCGGCGCCGGGTCCTGCGCCCGGAGCCCCTGGATGTCCCTTCGGCTTCCGGCTCCTCCTGGCCGTAAGCCTCATCGAGGATGTCCACCACGTGGCGCACCGGTATCCCGTGACCGGCGATTCCCAGCCCCTGCTCCAGTTGCAGCATGCATCCGGGATTGGCGGTGATGACCTCGTCCGCCTCCGTCTCGGCAATCGCCTCTGCCTTGCGGCTGAGGATGCGGCCGGATAGGAGGGGCTGGACCGCCGAGTAAATCCCTGCTCCCCCGCAGCACATGGCCGGGTTTTCCATCTCCTCCAGTTGCACGCCTGCGATTGATTGCAGTATCTTTCGCGGCGCTGCGGAAATGCGCTGCGCGTGGGCCAGATGGCAGGGGTCCTGATAGGTCACCCGGCGCTCCAGGTGAATGACAGGACGCCGGAAGGGCAGCTCAAGCAGCAGTTCGTTGATGTCGCGGGTGATTTCGCTGGCCTGACGGGCCTTTTCCGCATACGCCGGGTCGTCCCTCAGCAGGTCGTGGTATTCCTTCATGCTGGAGCCGCAACCGGCGGAGCATGTGACGATCCGGTCCACTCCGGCGGAGAGGAAGGCGTCGATATTGCGCCGCGCCATAGCCCGTCCGGTTTCCAGGTCGCCGGCGTGCAGGTTCAGCGCTCCGCAGCACCCCTGGCCGCGAGGGACCAGGACCTCGCAGCCGTTGCGCGTCAGCACCCGGACTGTGGCCCGCATGGTTTCGGCCTGCATCAGAGGCATGACGCATCCCGAAAGCAGCGCCACCTTGAGCCGTGGTTCACCGTTGGCTGGCCGGTAGGAACGACGGGAAGGTCCGAAGAATCGCCGGCTCATTCTTGGCAGCCTAGCCTCCATGTCTCTGAGGCCGCGCGGCAGGAGGCGCACCAGCCGGGTGCGGCGAGCGGTGGCCTGCGCCCCGAGGAGTTGGTATAGACGCAGGACACTGGCTCCCAGCCGCATCAGACCCGGACGGGGCAGAATGCCTCGCAGGAACCACCGGGTCATTCGCTTCAGCCCATCCGACTGTTTACCCCTGGCACGGACCTGCGCCCGGGTCCGTTCCATCATCCGGCCGTAGGGCACGCCGGAGGGGCACACCGCCTCGCAGGCGCGACAGTTCAGGCACGCCTCCCAGTGCGAAACGATGCGGTCGCTGATGTCCACCCTGCCCTCGTTGACCGCTTTCATCAGTGCGATACGACCGCGAGGGGACTCCATTTCCAGCGCGGTTACCCCGTAGGTGGGACAGGCGCTGAGGCACAGCCCGCAATGCACGCACCGGTACATGTCGGCTTCGGCGGGGGCATCAGCGCCGGAGAATCCAGCGAACAGCGCCGTCAACCCGCCTTGCGCTCCGCCCTCTGCTGCGGACGGGGCTGCCGTCTGGGCCGGGTCTGCTCCCGCGCTTTCCTGCTGTGGGGGTGTCATCAGAGCCGACCCAGGAAACGACCGCGATTCAGCAGGCACTGCGGGTCGAGCTGGTCCTTGATGCGCCTCATGATTTTCATGCTCCCCGGCTCCTCTCCCCACACGTCCAGGGTTGCCTTGACAGAGGGATGGCAGATCTCGATGATCACGGACGCGCCGTGCTGACTGGCTGCCCTCCGTATCTCGCCAATGGCCTCCCTGATTCCCTGCTCGTCCGAATCGCCCCAGAACAGCAGCCGTACGGACCCGAAACCAGGGTCAGCCAGGATCTCTGACGGCGTTTCCAGCAGGCCGATGCGCAGGCATGCATCGACAAGGGCAGGTATGATTCTTCGCGGCGCAGACATCCGGACCGCCAGCGCCGGATGTGTACTCTGCTCCCATCCGAGGTCAAGCACCCACTGCCTGGCAGATCGAGGAGTATCCCCGCCGACAGCCACGGCGTCGATGGCCCCGGCGTTAAGCAGGGCGGCCGAGGTGTCTTCCACCCGCCGCTGTACTGCTGCCGTTCGGCCGGACAGAAACGAGAGGCCGAGGCCGCCCATTCGTTCACCCATCGCCTGTCCCACGGCGGTCCCAGGGTGGGCGGCCAGAAAGAGCCTGGCCAGGCCGCTGGTCAACGCCAGGTAGCTCATCGGTCCGGCGGGAAGATTCAAGGCATCCCAGCCTGCCCGCACGGCGTCATCCATACTGTCGAATGGAGAGAGCAGCGCAAATTCCTCTGGCTGCAGGGGCGACACCTTGAACGACGCCTCGACTATTACTCCCAGCGTACCCAGCGATCCGGTATATAACCTGTTCAGGTCATAACCCGTGACGTTCTTGACAACGCGGCCACCGGCTTTCGTGGCCACACCGTCTGCGCCCACCACGCCGATGCCGATGAGCCAGTCCCTGGGCGGCCCGTAGGCGTGAGCCATGGGGCCGGCAAGAGCGGTAGCCAGGGTGCCCCCCACGGTGGCGCGTCCGTGCAACGGGGACTCCAGGGGCACGAACTGCCCGGCAACGGCCAACTCGCGTTGCAGTTCCTCTATGGTAATGCCAGCCTCCACCGTCGCTGTCATGTCTCCGGGCTGGTAATCGATGACCCTGCTGACGCGCGAAAGGTCCAGCACCAGCCCCACGGCATCGGGCGGGTTGCCAAGGGCAATCTTGGTGCCGCCGCCCCGGGGGAAAACCGTAACGCCGCCCGCAGCTGCCCAGCGGATCACACTCGCCACCTGATCCCGGTCCTCGGGCACCACCACCGTCATGGGGCTGTGCCCGTCAATGGCATACTCCGCGTGGACATTGGACGGAGGGAGAGACGTCCTGGGGACGATCTGGCTCAGTTCATCGGCATACGGAGTAGTCAACAGAGGTGCGCCTATTCCCCAAAACTATATAAGCGTAACTTTTCCTGCTTACGCCAAGTGTACCTGTCCGAAACAATTGTGGCACCTACGATCGCTTGACTGCCTTCTCCCCTGTGGCTTTCACCGGAGCGTCTATGGAGTCGTTGACAGCGCTCATTCCTGCTTTCGGGGGGCCCGGAGGGCATCGGAGAGAATTACTCCCGGCAGCCACTACGTTCCGGTGTACCCTGACTCAAGAGCGAGCTCCGGTTATTCAGGAGCTATGCTATAGCTTTATCTTGTTGCCGTATAACTCTTCCAGCACGTCGTCTCTGAAATTTCTATACAGTTTAGCATCTTCCATACTGGTGGGAATTAGAGTTACTTCGCGCTCCCCAGCAAACTGCCGCAAAGAATCGTCGCTAATGAAGGCGCCAGCTATTGCCGCTATGACCGGCTCGCTGACTATCCGTCTCAGAATCGCTGCGCGAGCCGCCACACTGTCGATATAAGAGTCATTGATTATGAGAGCAACGTCAACGACCGCGAATGCCGCCGAGTCACTTCCAGGGATTTGTCCTCTCAATACCGTGGTATGGAAATTCCAGAGACCCTCCGCCTCCTGCGCACTGATGCTGCCCAGACTCAAAGCTCCATGCACCATATCGCCGAACCTGTCGTCATACTTTCCATCGCCCAAATAGGCCACTATGCGACGCAGGCGCAATCCGTATCCCAGCGAAATCCAAGGCCTGACTCTGTCGCGATAGGCCCGCTCAATCGTGACTCCCAATGGGGGCGATTTGTAGTGGTCGGCTTTCGTGACTGTCCTCTTATCTCGGGCGCATTTTCAGGGTGTGGGAATCTATGGGGTTTTCGGATGGCTCGCCCTAGGCGTACATGCCCGGGGCCGGGCGATGGGCGGCAACGTGATGACGGTGCCCGTCGGGGAAAATCTTGCCGGGGTTTATGTTGTTCGCAGGGGCAAAGGCCTCCCGAACACGGCGCATCACGTCCATGTCCTCCGGCGTGTATACCAGAGGCATCTGTTCCTTCTTTTCGAGGCCAACGCCGTGCTCGCCGGTCAGGGTGCCGCCGGCAGCCACGCAGACCTCCAGCACCTCAGCGCCCGCCACCGTAATCCGTTCGAGGGCCCCCGGCTCCCGCTCATCGAACAGCAGGCAGGGGTGCAGGTTGCCGTCTCCGGCGTGAAAGACGTTGGCGATGGGTACGCCGTGCTTGCGGCCCACCTCGGCCACCTGGGTCAGGACCGGGGCCAGCTGGGTCCGAGGGACAACGCCATCGACCAGGTAATAGTTCGGCGCCAGGCTGCCCAATGCTCCCAGCGCGCCCTTGCGTCCCTTCCAGAGCTGCTCGCGCTCCGCGGCCTCGGCAGCGAACCGCACCTGGGTGGCTCCGGTATCCCACAAGGACGCCTCGACCTCCAGACCGATCTCGTCGACCTCCTCGTTCAGTCCCTCCAGCTCTATCAGCAGCACCGCTCCGGCGTCATCGGGGTATCCGGCGTCCGACACGTTCTGCACGGCCTGGATGCTGAGGGCGTCGATCATTTCCAGGGCGGCAGGCACGATACCGTGTCCAATCACCGCAGACACTGCCGTGCATGCCGTCTCAACATCGGGGAAAATGCCGAGATAGGTCTTGACCGCCTCCGGCACAGGCAGCAGACGCACCATGACCCGGGTCGCGATGCCGAAGGTTCCCTCGGAGCCAGTGAACACGCCGCGCAGGTCGTAGCCCGGGGTCTCTCGCGCCATGCTCCCAAGGCTGAGCACGGTACCGTCCTCGAGCACCACCTCCATGCCCAGGACGTGGTTGGTGGTGGTGCCGTAGGCCAGGCAGTGGGGGCCTCCCGCGTTCTCGGCGATGTTGCCGCCAAGACTACAGGCCCTCTGGCTGGAAGGGTCAGGAGCATACCGCATCCCGTACCGCCGCACGTGGGTGTCTAGGTCCAGGTTGATCACCCCCGGCTCCACGACCGCATGGCGGTTGTCGCGGTTCACCTCCAGGATGCGATTCATCCTGGTGAACGCGATCTGGATCCCGTCTGGGTGTGAGATCGCGCCGCCGCTGAGGCCGGTCCCGGAGCCGCGGCCAACCACCGGCACGCCAGCCTCGTGGCACAGCGCCAGTGTCCGGCTCACCTCGTGAGTGTTCAGCGGGAACACCACGGCATTGGGCATCCCCCGGTCTATGGAGCCGTCATACTCGAACACCAGCAGGTCGTCCGGGTGGTAGACAACGTTCGTAGTCCCGACAATCTGCTGCAGCCGGTTGATGAATTGCGGAACGCCGAACGCGGCTATTCCGCTTCCTGTAGAGGCGCTTGCGCTAGTTGGACTTACCAAGACAGGACCTGCCGATAGAGAATTCTGCTACCATTTCCGCATTGCAACGAAGACGCGCCGAGGAACCTTGGGGCTATTCCCAACAGATGATTGTAGGCGTTAATGCATCCCGATGATAGACCCTACCCCAATTCCAATCAAGCGGGGGCATGTCACCTACAAGGGCCTCCGGTTACTTGTCTGAATCAGGATTCACAGGATGAAAGGATGTACAGGATTGAATCCGCGTAAGGTAACGGCATCAAAATCCTGATTCAGACAAATACGCTGACAATCGAACAGCCCTGGTGTTTCCTAAAGCATCAGAGCAACCCTTGACACCGTTCTGTTGGCTGTCCTATGCTCTTTTGCAGAAAATCGAATATCACCAAAGGCTGTGAAGGGGAGTAGTAAGCTTCCAGCGGGGCAACAAGCGAGCCGGGTATGGTGAAAGCCGGCGCCCAGGGCAGAAGTGCGAATGGACCCCGGAGCTGCAGGCCGAACCCGCGCCCCACCTTAATCCTCCCCCAGAGGGAGAGGGAAGAGTTGTGAGCGCGACGGGCTAGGCTGAGCCGGTCAGGGCACCGTTAAAGGCCCGCGGCATGGGACTGCCTTCAGCAGCATAGCGCGACCAAAAGCTGGTGCAGCGCGAGTCAACGCTGGTGTGACGTAGCGCCAGTCAAAGCTGGGAACAAGTCCCCCCGCCGGTTGAGATTCCGGGTGGTTCGGCAGGCTCACCATGAGCCAGTAGTGAGCTTGCCGAACTACGGAGAATAAGGGTGGCAACGCGATTCAGACTCGTCCCTTGATGGGCGGGTCTTTTTATTTGGAGTTCGAAATGTACTATCCGACATTGGAGCAGGTGAAAGCACGGGCCCGGGAGGGCAACATCGTCCCCGTATACCGTTCCATCCACGCTGACCTGGAAACGCCGGTCTCGGCATATCTGAAAGTGGCTCGCGGCCCTTACTCATATCTGCTGGAGAGCGTGGAGGGCGGCGAAAGGCTGGGCCGTTACAGCTTCATCGGCACAGATCCGTACAGGGTGATGATCACCGGTCCTGGACAGGAGTACGGCGAGGTGGACCCCCTGACGCTGGTTGAGGATGAGATGTCGAGGCACAAGCTCATCCCCGTGGATGGGCTGCCGGGGTTTCACGGCGGCGCAGTGGGCTACCTGGCATACGACGCCATCCGCTACTTTGAGCCGCGCGTGCCCGTGATGCCCGAGGACCCCCAGGGGGTGCCGGAGTCGGTGTTCATGTTCGGCGAGACCATCCTGATATTCGACCACCTGCGCCACGACATCAAGGTCGTTTCCCATGCCCGGCTGGACGGTTCCGGCTCTGTCGAGGTGGAGCGGGCCTACGCCGACGCCGTGGCCCGCATCGAAGAGATGGTGGCCCTGCTTTCCCGCCCTCTCGCGCTCCCTGAGGAGTTTCAGCAGGGCGTCGCAGTGCCGCCCAGCCCCGTTGAGTCCAATTTCACCCCCGACCGCTACTCCGACGCCATCGATAAATGCGTCGAGTACGTCTATGCCGGCGACATAATCCAGGTGGTCAACTCGCAGAGGTTTTCGCGCCAGACCGGCGCACATCCCTTCCAGATTTACCGCGCCCTGCGCAGCGTCAACCCGTCGCCTTACATGTACTACCTGGACCTGGACGGGTTCCAGATCGTCGGCGCGGCCATCGAATCGGTAGTCAAAGTTGAGGACGGCGTCGCCTCCACCCACCCCATCGCCGGCACTCGCCCTCGCGGCCGCACCCCCGGCGAGGACGACGCCAACGAGGCGGAGCTGAAGGGCAGCGAGAAGCAGCGCGCCGAGCACGTCATGCTGCTGGACCTGGGCCGCAATGACATCGGCCGGGTCAGCGACCCTGGAACCGTGGAAGTTACCAAGATGATGGAGGTCGAGCGCTTTTCCCACGTCATGCACCTGGTCTCCCACGTCGAGGGCCGCCTGCGCCAGGACCTGACCCCCTACGACGCCCTGCGCTCATGCTTCCCGGCCGGCACGGTCTCGGGCGCGCCCAAGATACGGGCCATGGAAATCATCGCCGAGATCGAGGGCGAAAGGCGCGGCCCCTACGGGGGCGCAGTC
Source organism: Dehalococcoidia bacterium (assembly GCA_965203005.1). Taxonomy (GTDB): domain Bacteria; phylum Chloroflexota; class Dehalococcoidia; order Lucifugimonadales; family UBA3495; genus VXOI01. The sequence goes on along the minus strand of CBDBBS010000002.1, from coordinate 3,422,624 downwards.
GGCTACTTCAGCTACTCGGGCGATATGGATACCGCCCTCGTCCTGCGTACCGGCATCTACAAGGACGGCACCATGTACGTCCAGGCCGGCGGCGGCATCGTCGCCGACAGTGTCGCCGAGGACGAGTACCAGGAGACCCGCCACAAGTCGGGCGCCCTCATGCGGGCCATCGACATGGCAGAGGCAGGTTTCTGAAACGCGTTCCTCCTCCAACAACCAATCCCCCCTTCGAGGGGGAGGGTTAGGGTGGGGGTGAAATCCTTGCTTACCAGACAACCCGGAGGACAAGACACCCTGACATGATATTGTTAATCGACAACTACGACAGTTTCACCTACAACCTGTACCAGTATCTTCGGGAACTGGGCGCAGAGGTGGCCACTCACCGAAACGACAAGATCACGCTGGACGAGATTGAGGAGATGGCGCCGGACGGCATCGTGATCTCCCCCGGCCCCTGCACGCCAATGGAGGCTGGAATCTCCAACGACGTGATCCGTCGCTTCGGGCCGCGCATCCCGACGCTGGGCGTCTGCCTTGGCCACCAGTGCATCGGCTACGTCTACGGCGCCAGGGTTGACAGGGCCGGGGAGATACGGCACGGCAAGACGTCGATGATCCATCACGACGGCGAGGGAGTTCTCAACGGTCTGCCCAACCCGTTCGAGGCCATCCGCTACCACTCGCTGGTGGTCTACCCGGAGACGGTGCCGGACTCGCTGGAGGTGACCGCCCACTCCGAGAACGGGCTGATCATGGGCGTCCGCCACAAGGAGCACCCGGTAGAGGGGATCCAGTTCCACCCCGAGTCCATAATGACCCCCGACGGCAAGGCCCTGCTGCAGAACTACCTGGACCAGGTGGAGGCATACGGCAAACAGGAGGCGTGATGGGAGCAAGCGCGGAAAAAGGGGAGTGTCGCTCCAACCGGCTGGTTGCAACAAACGTGCTCGCGACTCTGTTGATTGCCATCGGTCTTCTATTCCTCATTGGCTGCAGTGAAGGAGCCTGGGATATAGACGGCGTTCAGCCTGACAACACTCCGAGGGAGGAGGCTACAGAGGCTCCAGCCACAGAAAGCCTGCAAACTGGAGTACTGGATACTCCTGAACCGACAATCAATCCAACGGCGGCGGCAACCGCTCCAGGCGTGCCGACCGGGAGACCCACGCTCGCAGACCCCCAGCCGACTCCTCAAGCGGAGCAAAGTGGGACCTTCAATTCCCTTCTAAGTCTGATTCCAGCTACCCCCGATAGCCGAAAGTTCGTAGTGATTAACGATTATGTGCTGGCCCGTGATTCCCACAGCGTCCCGCACCCCGACGCAGATAGCACTGACGAGGAGTTGTTGGAATTCATCAAATGGACCAACTTCATAGGCATGTCCAATGGGCCTTGGATAAGTGGATTTACTACCCCTTATGCCGTTGAGCAACTCAAGAACAGCAAGCACCTGGGCTTCGATGTTCGACACGTGGAAACGAGCATAGCCGCGGGTCCCCCACCAGTACCCTTCGAGGCTGTTACCGGGCGATTCGACCCTGACGCCACCCAGCGTGCCCTGAACCAGTGCAGCGAATGTGAGGAGGCAACCCTGGAGGAACATCTGGGTGTCCCGTTTTTCGTCTGGGGCGAGGACTCGGATTTAGACCTCCACAAACGCTTCCAACCTCCCGCTTACGACCAACTCGGAGGGGCCAGTCGTGTGGCGGTGATGGACTCGTTCGTCTTCCGCACCTTGGAGACAGAAGCCATGAAATCCCTGATAAATTCTCATCAGGGACGGACCGATTCATTGACAGACGATCAGGACCTGGCACTGGCAGCAAGGCTAATGGATGCCATGAATCATTACTCAGGGGTGCTGATGGGAGAGGTGGACTTCCAGGCATCAATTTCGCCCCCGTGCGGAGACTGGTGCACTCAGAAACAATACGACGCATGGCTTCCGTTCGCCGAAAAAGCCATTGACAAATACGACGCCCTGGGAACGGGCGTGGGAACCGACAGCGACGGCCTGTTCTTTGGCTTGGTCTTCGTTTACGGAGATGAGGCTGATGCGGAGCGCAACGTACGGACCTACGAGGACTGGCTTGCTACCATGGCAGATGCCTCTGACGCAGAATGGAACGACGGAGCACGGATCAGCGTAGCATGGAGCGAAGTTTTTCTGACCGCTCAGGTGTGGCACGAGGGCCGTGCGTTAGTGGCCAAACTGCGTCCAACAGACGGTGCTCACCTATGGTCGATCTCGTTGTTTGGCCCTGAAACTCCACAGTTGTTGCACAAATAGGCAGCCGCTGTCGTAACCGATTCGATCATCTGACGGGAGCGTGCGGCCGCACAATCCGGAAAAGCTGCAACTCACAAAATGACCCCCGACGGCAAGGCCCTGCTGCAGAACTACCTGGACCAGGTGGAGGCATACGGAAAACAGGAGGCGTGATGACGGCGAAAGAGCGGATTTACGAAATCACGGAAGACCTGCCCAGCGATGTGACTTTTGAGGATGTGCTGTACGAATTGTATGTGGCATCCAAAATCGAGCGCGGCCTGGAACAAGCGGATAGGGGCGAAGGCATACCCCACGAAGAAGCCAAGCGGCGGATACGTCAGTGGCTTCAGTAACTTGGGGAATCGGTGAAGGAGGGAACATCAATGACCATCAAAGACGAGATAATCCAGTTGATGCAGGAGCTCCCGGAGGAGGCAACAGCCGATGAAACTATTGATGAAGCGATGGACCTGCTCTATCTCCTTTACAGAATCCAGAGGGGGGACCGGCAAATCGAAGAAGGAAAGGGAATTTCTCATGAAGAAGTTAAGCGACGGATTGCCCAATGGCGGAAATAATCTGGAATCCAGACGCCTTGGATGACCTGCACAGGATTGAACTGATGCTTCCAGGTTCTCCCGGTCATTCGCAGCCGCCACAACAGACAGGATACACGCCGCCGTGGAGCTTCTTTCGGAGTTCCCTGAAATGGGCCGAAGGGTTCCGGGCTTTCGCTCACGGGATATTCGTCAATTGATTGTGCGAAATCACTTGGTCACATACCGACTCGTCAGGGATGAAGTAAGAACCATGGCAGTAACGGGTGGCAGCCAAACAATCAGAGAGTCTGATTTCCTTTAAGTGACATTCAAGCAAACTTGGCCATTTACCATACGGAGCAACAGACCGTGGACATAAGAGAAGCAATTGACGCCATCGTTTCGGGCCGGTCGCTGGGTATGGACCAAGCGTCGGTTGTTATGCGGCAGATCATGCAGGGCGAGGCGACTCCCGCTCAGTTGGGGTCTTTCCTGACCGCGCTGCGGCTCAAGGGCGAGTCCACCGAGGAGATCGCCGGCATGGCCACCGTCATGCGCGAGTTCTCCCTCAAGGTGCGCGTCGAGGGCACGGTGGTGGACTCGGTGGGCACCGGCGGCGACGGCTCCAACACCTTCAACATCTCCACGGCCGCCGCCCTGGTTGCAGCCGGCGCCGGCGTCCGCATCGCCAAGCACGGCAACCGCGCTGCCTCGGGCAGCTGCGGCGCCGCCGACGTGCTCGAGGCCCTGGGCGTCCGCATCGAGCTGTCCCCCGAGGGGGTGGAGCGGTGCATCACGGAGGGCGGCATCGGGTTCATGTTCGCCCAGGCCTTCCATCCCTCCATGCGCTACGCCGGACCGGTGCGCCGGGAGATCGGCATACGCACCGTGTTCAACATCCTGGGCCCGCTGACCAACCCGGCGGCCGCCCAGCGACAGCTCATCGGCGTGGCGTTCCCGCAGCTGGGCGAGAGGATGGCCAATGTCATGCGGGTCCTGGGCTCGGAACGCACTCTCGTGGTCCACGGCAGCGGCGGCCTGGACGAGATCGCCCTGGACGGCGACACCACGGTCTGGGAACTTCGGGACGGCAAAGTAGAGACCTGGACATTCAGTCCTGACGGCGTGGGGCTCGGCCGCTGGACGATTTCCGACTTGCAGGGCGGAGACCCGCCAGCCAGCGCCGCCATCATGCGCCGTCTGCTGGATGGCGAGGGCGGCCCCATCCGCGACGCGGCGTTGCTCAATACCGCCGGGGTACTGCTGGCTGCAGGAGCAGCCGACAGCATCCCCGACGGAATCCAGGCGGCGGCCCAGGCCATCGACAGCGGAGCCGCCCGCCACCGCCTCGAGGCGCTGGTAGAGCTGAGCAACGCGGGAACTTGAGCAACTTTTCGAACGAAGGATTACAATGAATTGATCCCACCAAGGCGGCACATGAGAGTGCACTAGAGAACGCAAGGGAAGAGGGTTAAATAGTGGCGGAAGCAATCAAACATAAAGGCGTCACGGTCGATCTCGAGAAAGCAAACGAGTGGCTGGATCGGTATTGGACGGGAGACAGGATTTGCCCCATTTGCGGAAATAGCAACTGGTCCGGAAATGACAAGGCTATGGAGGTTCGTTCTTTCGATGAGGGGCGTTTGACGGCCTCTGGACCAGTCATCCCATTTCTAACCATCGCATGCTCCATCTGTGGACACACTCTGTTCTTCAACGCCCTAATTGCCGGGTTGGTGGAACGGCCTGAAAATCAATGAGCCAAGAAAGAAATCAGCACGAACGAACTATCCAATGGGATATGCGGCTCAATTACCCTCCAACCCAAGAGGGTCTGGCAATTCCGGTTTCCGACTGGGACGGGCTGGTTAATCGCATACGGAACCTTTCGCCAGATTTACGACGATTGCCCGTAGCCTACTCAATATTTTTCGGTATAGGAATCACTGCAGGACTGTCAATTGCTCCTCTTGTGAATTCAAATCTCCCTCAGTGGGTGACAATGCTCTACGTTGCCATCTGCGCTGCAGCATTGGCGTTCGGCATAGGACTATTGATAGCAGACAGAGTGCTGACTGCGCAGCGCTCAATGCAAGCCAAGCAACTTGCCGACGACATGACAAGTATTAAAGACAGATATCTTGAAAGCGGAACGCCAGTTTGATAGAGGTGAGCGTTGGCTGACATGCCCAGCATTCTTGACAAGATCGTGGCGGCCAAGCGGGAGGAGCTTGCGGAGGCCATGCGGGCCGTGCCGCTGGCCGAGGTAGAGTCGGCTGCTGTGGCGCAGGCTCACCCCCTTAGCCTCTCGGCAGCCCTGCGAGGCGCCGAAATCCGGCTGATAGCTGAGGTCAAAAAGGCGTCTCCGTCCCGGGGTCTGTTGTCGCCGGATTTTGACCCGGTGCGGCTGGCCAGCACCTATGTGACCAATGGCGCGGCGGCGGTCTCCTGCCTCACCGACCCCCGGTTCCAGGGCGAGTTGGCCCACCTGTCGGCCATCAAACAGTCCGGGGCGGCGCCGGGAGCACCAGTGCTCCGCAAGGACTTTATCTTTGACCCCTACCAGGTCCACGAGGCCCGGGCCGCCGGGGCTGACGGCATACTGCTCATTGTCGCCATCCTCGACCCGTCACAGTTGAGGAAACTCCTGGGAATTGCGAAGTCTCTGATGATGGAGTGCCTGGTGGAGGTGCACGACGAGGACGAATTGGAGACAGCATTGGAAGCAAAGGCCGAAATCATCGGCATCAACAACCGCGACCTGCACACCTTTACCACCGACCTGGCGGTCACCCAGCGCCTGGCTCCGATGGTACCCAAGGGCAAGGTGGTAGTCAGCGAGAGCGGCATTTTCACCCGCGACGACCTGGACCTGCTCGCTAGCGCCAACGTCGATGCCGTGCTGGTGGGAGAGGCCCTGGTCACTGCGCCCGACATCGGCAAAAAGGTGCGCGAACTCTCCGGCCAGCATGAAAGAGTACGCCCTCACCCTAACCCTCTCCCAGAGGGAGAGGGAATAGAGGCAGTATGATACGGGTCAAGATCTGCGGTATCGGCACACCCGAGGACGCCTGCGTAGCTGCCGACGCCGGGGCCGACTTCATCGGCATGGTCTTCGTGCCGGAACGCCACCGGCGCATATCGCCGGAGGCGGCCAGGGAGATAGTGGACGCGGTACGTGGACTGGACGGTCCCTCTCCGAGCATAGTGGGGCTGTTCGCCGACCAGCCTATGGAAGAGGTCAACGAGATCGTTGCGGATTGCCAGCTCGACGCCGTTCAGCTCTGCGGCAAGGAAAACGTCGAATACACGGCGGCCATGGAATGCCAGGTAATCAAGGTCGTCCATGTGCCCGCATCCTACCGGGCCCCGGACGACGTGCCCCAACTGGCCGCCAGGGTGCGGGAGTATGCCGACGCCGGCTGCCTGGTCACCCTGGACCGGCTGGTGGAGGGCATCCAGGGCGGTACCGGCCAGCGTTTCGACCTGGACGTGGCCGCGTCGATGGCCCATCGCGGCGGCTCATTCATCCTGGCCGGGGGCCTGACTCCCGCCAACGTCGGCCGCGTCATCAGCGTAGTCAGGCCCTGGGGCGTGGACGTTTCCACCGGCGTGGAGACCATCGGGAGAAAGGACCGGGCCAAGATCCGGCGGTTCATCAGCAACGCCCGGGACGCCGACGCCGCCCTCACCGGGCTGGTGTGAGGGCAAGACAATCCCCTCTCCCTCTGGGAGAGGGTTAGGGTGAGGGCGTCCCCCCGATTGGCGAATGGCCGAAGTTCCAAGGGAATTCACCCGCACCCCTCCTGAGCTTGTCGAAGGGCCTCTTCCTCGAGGGAGAGGGAAAATCGAATGGATGGTACACGGATGGCATCTGGACAAAGACAGATATTTCCGGACGAGCATGGGCACTTTGGCGATTTCGGTGGCAAGTTCATCCCCGAAACCCTGATGGCGGCGGTGGCTGAACTGGAGGATGCCTACCGCGCCGTGCAGGCCAACGAGGATTTCCAGGGGCGCCTGGCCACATTGCTCGATTCCTACGTCGGGCGCCCGACACCGCTGTATTTCGCCGAGAACCTCACCCGGCGCCTCGGCGGGGCCCGCATTTACCTGAAACGGGAAGACCTGGCCCACACCGGCGCTCACAAGATCAACAACGCCCTCGGGCAGGCGCTCCTGGCCCAGCACATGGGCAAGCGCCGCATCATCGCTGAGACCGGCGCGGGCCAGCACGGCGTCGCCTCCGCCACGGCCTGCGCCATGCTGGGACTGCAATGCATCGTTTACATGGGAGAGGAGGACATCCGGCGCCAGTCCTTGAATGTCTACCGCATGCGCCTGCTGGAGGCCGAGGTGATCAGCGTCGAGTCCGGCACCAGGACCCTGAAGGACGCAATCAACGAGGCCATTCGCGACTGGGTCACCAACGTGGAAACCACTCACTACCTGATCGGCAGCGCGGTCGGCCCACACCCATACCCGCTGATGGTGCGGGACTTTCAGAGCGTCATCGGACGGGAGGCCCGGGCCCAGATCCTCCAGACCGAGGGGCGGCTGCCCGACTACGTGATGGCTTGTGTCGGTGGCGGCAGCAACGCAATAGGCACCTTCTACCCCTTCGTGTCCGACGAAAGTGTACGGCTGGTTGGCCTGGAGGCCGGCGGCCGGGGACTGGAGTCCGGCGAGCACTCGGCCACCCTCACCGCAGGGCGCCCCGGTGTGCTGCACGGCTCCATGAGCTACCTCCTGCAGGACGAGCACGGCCAGGTCAACCCGGCCCACAGCATCTCGGCGGGGCTGGACTACCCGGGCGTGGGACCGGAGCACAGCTACCTCAAGGCCTCGGGCCGGGCCGAGTACCGCGAGGTGACAGACCCCCAGGCCCTGGAGGGCTTCCACCTGCTATGCCGCACCGAGGGCATAATCCCCGCCCTGGAATCGGCCCACGCAATCTACGGCGCGGCTGAACTGGCCCCCAGCCTGTCCCAGGACAGCATCATCCTCGTCTGCCTCAGCGGGCGCGGCGACAAGGACATCGGAATCGTCGCCGAGACGGAGAACATCGAGTTGTAACGCCCGCCATGACACTTGGGCCTTTACAGCGTTGCAGAGGCCATCGATAATCTGCGGCACGCTACGCTACCACAACCAACAGCCATTATGGCCCGGACGAAACACGGGGCCTGAGAGAGCAGCATAATGCAAACTAGAAACAGGCCAGACTTGTGGTACTACCGGCCCGGTCACCTCAAGATCGAACTAAAGGAAGGGGAAGCGCAGGTAACGGCCTTTGACCACGATACGGAAATCATCAAGTTCATTAATGGCAAGCGCTTCCAAGCCCTCGTTCCCACCGCCTCTTTAGGTGAGGGCATGAGCTATGTGCCGGCAGCTTATGCCGGAAAGATTGGCGACAAGGTCATACTGTATCTGCCCACCAGCAACGACGGCAGGCCCACCTGGGAAATCAACGAATCCGATCTCAATAGTATCTTGGTCGACTAACTCGGAATTTCGACAAGGGAACGTCTCGGGAAGAACCCGGGTATGCTTTTATCAGACGATGAAATACGGTTGACCCTCGAAAACGGTGAACTGACCATTGATCCTCCTGTCCCCAATGGCGGTTTGCAACCCGCGTCCATCGACCTGAGACTGGATTCGGTGATTCGGGTCCAGAAGCAAGGCACCGCCGGAATCACCCTCGACCCGACTGAGTTGGACGTAAACAGCTACATCGAAAACTATACCGAGGCAATGAACATATCCTTAAACAACGGCTACAACCTGAAGCCAGGCGCATTGATCATCGGTCGGACCCTGGAAACAGTCGGTTTGAGCAAACGCCTCTCCGGCAGGGTTGAAGGCAGAAGCCGCCTGGCCCGCTTAGGGATAGGGGTACACATTACGGCCCCCAAAATTGACCCCGGATTCCACAACCAAATCACCTTGGAAATATTTCACCTCGGTAATACGGACGTAAAAATTTCCAATGGCATGACCATCTGCACTTTGTTGCTGGAGCGCCTGGGGCATCCGGCGGGCGAGGGGTATCACGGGATTTTTCAGGGATAGTAAAGTCATCCGCCTTGACGCTCGCAGCGCGTTTGCATAAAATTGACTTATCGCCCCCATTGGTCGGCGATGCTGTGCTGATATACGACGCGCGGCCCCGGAGGGTAATATGCCAATCACCAGAGACGGCGTGGAACTGACGGTCGAGATCACCGAGAAGGCCGCCGAAAAGATCAGGTATTTCGCCGAAAAGGAAGGAACCGACGACAACGTCGGAGTTCGCGTCGCCGTTAAGGGCGGCGGCTGCTCCGGCCTGACCTATGACCTGAAGATCTCCGGAGAATATACCGACACCGATAAGGTGGTCGAGCAGTACGGCGTGAAGGTCATTGTCGACAAGAAGAGCTACATCTACCTGGTCGGCACGCAGCTCGACTTTTCCGACGGGCTGAACGGAAAGGGGTTCACCTTCGACAACCCCAACGCCAAGAAGGCCTGCGGCTGCGGCACCTCCTTCAGCGTCTAACGTCTTCCGGCCCGGCAAAACCCGCTGGGCAGGAATTGCCGTTGCCACCAGATAACAGCGCCGTCTTCTCTTGCGAAGGCGGCGCTTAATCGTTAAGTCCTACGCCACCTGGTCCCGGGAGGGCACATGGCACTGCAAGAATCATCCGCAACTATCCCGACGCTGACCGTGCAGGCGGACAGCAACCTGCTCTTCTGCCAGGAAACCGGATACGGCTGCCTCAAGGCCACCGGCGAGGATGCCCTTGACCTCCTGAACCGGCTTTCCACGAACAAGGTCGATCACATTGAGCCTGGCCATTGGGCTCCCACGGTGCTGACCAGCGACCGCGGCCGCATCGTTGACCTGCTCAGCGTCATAAACGCCGGCGACTCCGTCTACCTGATCACCAGCCCCGGCCAGCAGCAGCCGGTCATCGAGTGGCTGGACAAGTACACGATCATGGAGGACCTGGAGGTCGAGGATGTATCCGCAGCCACCGCCATCATCGCCGTGGCGGGCGCGGGCGGCGAAACCGTTCTGGGCCTGGAGGGGGGAGACCCGGAGCGTCTGCCCGGATTGCAGTACCCGGCGCCCACGGTGGCGATAGGCGGCAAGGACCTCATCGGCATCAGTCGTCCGCTGGGTTCAATGGCGTGCTGCCTCCTGGTAGTCCCCTCTGCGGATGTCCCGGCAGTGGTCGCTGCGCTGGGGGCTTCGGGAGCGGCTGAGGTTGATTTCCAAGCGTGGGAGGCGATGCGGGTTTCCGGCGGCGCGCCGGCCTTCGGCAGCGAGATGGGAGAGCCCTACAACCCGCTGGAGGCCGGCCTGATCGGGGCCATTGATTTCACCAAGGGCTGCTACATCGGCCAGGAGGTCATCGCCCGCCTCGACAGCTACGAGCGGGTGCAGAAATACCTCTCGGTGCTCCGTTTCTCCGACGGCTGCAACGCGACGCCCGGGACGCCGCTGTACTTGGACGGCAGGCAAGCCGGCACAGTTACCTCTGTCTACCGGACGTCGGGTGGCGAGCTGCGGGGCCTGGGCTTCGTCCGCACCGCATCGGCCACGCCAGGGCAGGTGCTGGAACTGCAAGCGCCGGAGTCCGGCACTGCCACCGTGGAGGAACTGCCCAAGCTGTTCGGTCCCGGCCAGGATTTCAGCTAGGAGCGCGATATGTCTACCGACAGCGAAACCCAGCCTACCGCCCGGACCATCAAAGCGTCCGAATTCAAGGCCAAGTGCCTGAAGCTGATGGACGAAGTGGCCGAGAGCGGCGAGGAAATCGTCATAACAAAGAACGGCAAGCCCGTAGCGAAGCTCGCGCCCTACAAGACCTCAGCAGAGAAGATACCCCACCATGACAGGCCAATGTCGCCCTTTGGCCTTGACAGGGGAATGTACGAAATTATCGGCGACTTGGACGACGCCTTTCTGGACGTGGACTGGGACGCCGAAACGGCAAAGCGTTGGGAACACTTGCCTTGATACTGCTCGACATGCAAGCTGCCCTCTGGCACAGGCTGGGAGACCCCCAACTTGGCCCACAGGCGAGAGAAACTATTGAGCAGGCTTGGTTCTCGAACCAGTTGGCAATTTCGGCAATCACATTCTGGGAAACGGCAATGTTGCGGGACAAAGGGAGAATAGTATTTCCCGACGATATTCATAGGTGGCGTCGCATACTTCTGGGCCAAGGGTACATCGAGATTCCCGTAAACGGCGAGATCGCCGCCCACGCTGGCCTTATACCAGACATGCACGGCGATCCCGCAGACCGCATCATTGTCGCCACTGCGCTGGAAGGACACCAGCTTATAACGTCGGATAGAAAGATACTCGCCTGGCCCGGCCAGCTACCGCGCATGGACGCCCGACGATGAGGGCCAACCTTAACGGCCCACGTAACGAATTTCCACGCTTTCTCCCGAGCGGACCACCCGGAACAGCGAAAGAAACTCGTAACCGGCGGCCTCCACAGCCTCTCGCCCGCCCTCGTCGCGGTCGACGAGGGTGATGGCGTGGGTAACGTTGTAGCCGTTGGCCTCCGCCTTTCTGATGGCGTTCAACAGGGACCCGCCGCTGGTTACAACGTCCTCGAGAATGGCCACCGGCTCGTCCAGTGGCGGCAACTGCCCCTCCACGTCCTCTCCCGTGCCGTGCTCCTTGGAATCTTTCCGGATGTAAAACGCCTGTATCGGGTCGCCCCACCGCGTGTCGCTGACCAGGGCAACGTGAGCGACGATGGGTATTGCTCCGTAAGCAACGCCGCCGACAAACCGGATGCCCTCTTCATCCAGTAGCCTGACCAGTTCAGTACCGACGAACCGGGCGCCCTCCGGGTAGAGGGTCAGCTTCTTCGAATCGATGTAGTATTGCGACTTTTTCCCCGAGGCCAGAAGGAACTCCCCATAACGCAGCGCCCCTGATTCCAGCAGTACACGGACGGGATTATCGACGGTCCGGGACGCGACCTCCTGGGCAATCACACTGGCCATAATTCCTCCTGCAAAGAGAGAGGGCCCGAAGACCCTCCCCTAGCACATACGACATTTCGCTGAATATTGCCGGGGATGATACCACATATTGTGAATACCCGCTACCCCACCTTCCACCGGGTATTCTCAACGTGCGTTGGCATTCCAAGTAGGGGCGCACAGCCGTGCGCCCTGGGACTGCGGACGTGAAAACTTTCCTCAACTGCTGGCGCAAGGGCGCACGGCTGTGCGCCCCTACAGACGAACGTTCAGGCATTACCAACACATGTTGAGAATACCTGCCACCGGCGCTTGTCTCCTACGCGGCGTAGAGCCCGTTCTCCCGTATGTAGCCCTCCACTGCGGCGGGCAGGAGCCCGGCCACCGGCGCCCCCGAAGCCAAGCGGCGCCGCAGCTCGCTGGCGCTGATGTCGATGGCTGTGGACTCGATGCAGTCCACCCGGCTGCGGGCATAGGGATTGCGGACGTAGAAATCGGCCCAGTCGAAATCGCCATATCCCGGACGGCTGACCGCCAGCAACCGGGCCTGCTCCACCACGCGCTCCGGTTCAATCCACTGGTCGAACCGCATCAGCACGTCCAGCCCAAGTATGAATACCAGTTCCGCTTCCTCGTCCAGCCCCCCACGCAGGCGCTGCAGAGTCTCAACCGTCTTGGTGGGGCCCGACCGGCCCAGCTCGATGTCCGACACCTCGAATCCCGCAACGCCAGCAACAGCCAGGTTCAGCATCGCCAGACGGTGTTCCGGGCTGGCCGTTGGCTCCGATGACTTGAGGCGAGGACTGCCCGCTGGTATGAATATCACCCGGTCCAGCGCTGCCTCCTCAAGAGCGCGGCGGGCAATTTCCAAGTGGCCACAGTGCACCGGATCGAAGGTTCCGCCCAATATGCCAACCCGGTGTCCGACCCAGTGTCCAACCCGGCTCAGAACCATTCGACTTCCACTTCGCCAATGCGGATGGTATCACCCACCTCGATGCCCTCGTCGATCAGCTTTTCGGCCATCCCGGTGCGCCGCATCTCCCGCCACAGTTGCAGCAATACCCGCTGGTCCCGGGTATCCGCCAGGGCGCTGAGCCTCTCCAGCCGTTCCGACTCGATGATGTAAACGCCATCCTCCACCCGGACCGACTCAGGCAGGCGGCGCGGCCTGGGAGCTGCCCGCGCCACGGACGTCCCTTGTTCCGAGACCTCGTCTTTGGGCAACTCCGTGAGGATGGAGGAGATTCTGCTGACCAGATCATCGACGCCCTCGCCAGTGGCGGCGGATATGAACAGCACCTCGCCGGACGGCTCTCCCATTTCCCTCAAGGCGGACTTGAGCGCCACTGCCATGTCCTCCCGGCGGTCCCTGACCTCAGTGACGTCCAGCTTGTTCACCACGATCATCTGCCGCTTGCCGCCCAGCTCGGGGTTGAAACGCAGCAACTCGTCCCGGACCATCCGGTAATCGTCGCCGGGGTCATCGGAAAGCCCGTCCACCAGGTGAACGTACAGGCGCGCCCGTTCCGCATGGCGCAGAAACTGGTGCCCCAGTCCCACCCCTTTGTGAGCACCCTCCAGCAGGCCCGGAATCTCCATCATCACAAAGTCCCGCTGTCCCGATCGAACCACGCCAAGGACAGGCTCGACCGTAGTGAACGGATAATCGGCCACCCTGGCCTTGGCCGCAGAACAACGCGAGATCAGGGTGGACTTGCCAGCATTGGGCCGGGCAAGAAGGCCCACGTCGGCCAGCAGCTTCAGTTCAAGGAACAGCACCGCAGCCTCGCCTTTCTCGCCTCGCTCCGAGAGCACCGGCTCCTGGTTGGTCGACGTAGCAAAGCGGGCGTTGCCCCAGCCACCGCGGCCGCCGCGGCCAACGAGGTAGGGACTGTCGCTGGTGATGTCCGTCAGGAAATCGCGGGAGCCGTCCCTGTTCAGCCGCCAGACAACAGTGCCGATGGGAACCGGGACGATGGTGTCCTTGCCGTTGGGACCCCTGCGATTCTTTCCCTTGCCATGCCCGCCTGACTCACAATAGATGGTGCTATTGAACTTGATATGGAGGAGCGTGTTAAATGAGGGATCGCCAACCAGGTAAGCGCTGCCGCCGTCTCCGCCATCGCCTCCGTTCGGGCCGCCCTTGGGACGGTACTTCTCGCGGAGGAAACTGGCGCAGCCATTCCCGCCACTGCCAGCGCGGATATTCAAACGAACTGTATCAATCATCGCAGGCCCGGTTCTACTGGACAGCCCAAATAGGTTGCGTGTCCACGATTGTTATGGTTATAAGGCAGATCAAATTAGATATTTTATTTCATCATATAAGAATAACAGTCATGCCGTTGATAACCGGGATAATTGGCTTATGATTCACTTGGGAAACGGCATTCCCAATACGGCCTGGGCAGGGAGGATTGCAGATGGGCTGTATTTTAGCATGGACAAGCGCGCTCTCCGGGTGGAGGATCCGTCTCGCAGCGTTCGCTGAGTCCCTGTGATTGTGGGTCGTCGCAAAACCCGCCGACTCTTGACCGGCCGTTAACCCACGGGCATATTGCGTTAGTTCACATGGCATGAGTGAATTAGCAACGGTCTTGATGGACTTATCCACATGTAATGTTTGGTATCATAGCGGCGCTGGTACTGGACCTTGGTCTCCGGCAGTGGAGCTTGCCATGAAGCGCCTTGCGCCCCTGATGACAGCGATGGCAGTCGTGTTGGCCATTGGAGGACTGTTCGGGTGCGGGCAGCCGGAGATGGAGGAACAGTCGAAACCTGACCAAGCACCCTCCGTGGCAAGAGTAATTCCGATGGTAAACCGGATCGCGTTTATTGATAATTCCGGAGACTTGCTTCTGATCAACCCTGATTCTACGGGTGAGGAGAAGTTGACCGGAAACTTCAGGGCGGGCCTTCTGTCGCAGGCACTGGCCCAGGGTGACTCCTATAGCTGGCCGACGTGGTCGGCGGACGGAAGCAGGATTGCGGCTTCCCGGGTGTCCTTCAGCGGGGATTCTCCGGGTCTGTCGGTCCAGGTGTTTGGCGTAGGCACGGGGCGAATGGCTGCGGCTTATGAAAATGAATTGCAGGCGCCGGTGGCCGATGGCGCTCCCCATTACATTTACTGGGCTCCCGATAACCGGCGCCTGAGCTTTCTGGCCCCTACTCCCGAGGGGCTGACCCTGTTCGTGAGGGACCTGGATTCGGATGAGGAACCGGGCGCTGTCGCGGTGGGCGCTCCATTGTACTATCACTGGGGCGCCGATTCCAGCAGGCTAGCAGTCCATAGCGGGGACCGGGTAGTGGTCCAGGAACCGACGCCCGAGGGAGAGGAGACCAGGGTGGCTGTGGACGCCATAGCCTTCCGTACCCCGGCGCTGTCTCCCACAGGTTCGCAGGTGGCGTTCGCCGGGATCGGCGGCGGTCGCAGGGGAGTGTTCCTTGGATCAGTCGAAGGCGATGGGCCGCCTCCGAAACTGCTGGTCGAGTCTGATGGTATTACGGCATTCTCCTGGGCGCCCGACGGTTCGGCGCTGGCTGTGGCGGAGCAGCTGCGGGTCAACGTTCCCGTCTTTGACCGCCTGAGCCTGGTTTCGGCTGACGGGTCAGAAGCCTCGACCCTCGTTGAGGAACAGCTCTTGGCCTTCTTCTGGTCTCCACGGGGCGATCAGATAGCATGGATCGGCATCGAGCCTCTCAGCCGTTCCATGGAGCTGTCGGTTTCCCCGGTTGAGGCTGGACGGCCAGCAGGGGAGGCGCGGCATTTGTTCAGTTTCACCCCTACGGGTGAAATGTTCGCGTTGCTCAGTTTCTTTGACCAGTACGCCTACTCGCACTCCCTCTGGGCGCCCGACGGGTCGGCGCTGGTAGTGACCGGCACCGACGGAGCCGAGTCCGGGCGGCGCAACGGCAGCGGCCCCCACGGCGGCCAGGTCTACGTCGTTGACGTCAGCACCGGGAATGCCGAGCGCATTGCCTCCGGCAAGCTGGCGGTGTGGTCGTGGAACTGATGATTGGGGCCGCGAAAAACGTGCTTCAAGGCCGCTACGGGACACGCTGGCGCTCTGTGGCGGCGGCGTTAATCCCGGCAGTACTGCTGTTGGCGTCAGCCGCATGCTCCGGGGCCGGGCCCACAGCCACGCCGACGCCGACACCCAAGCCGGTGGACCCGAGAGAGGAGCTTCAGCGGACAGTGGAGAGCTTGATGTCCCTCCAGTCCGTTACTTTCGACCTGGAGCACCTGGTCGGCTCAACCAACCTCCTGCCCGGAGTGCTGATGACCCGGGCCTATGGCAAGGCAGTGGTGCCGGGAGAGTTCGATATCACGGTGGAAGGCGAACTCCTTTTCCCGCGTTCATACCTGGAGATAGGGATGATCAGCCTGGGTGAGCAGGCTTACATGACCAACCTGGTGAATGGCCAGTGGGAGGAGATAGCCCCGTCGGCGCTGCCCATCAATCTGTCCGATTTCGGCGCAACCCTGGCAGGCATAGTGGAGGAGGTCCAGTTACCCCGGCTCTTGGGCCAGGAGAACATTGATGGCGTGGACGTATACCATATCGGCGGAGACATCACCTCTGAGGTGCTGAAGGGCCTCGTGCCCACGGCAGGGACTGGCTTTCCGGTGGCGCTGGAAGTGTGGACCGAGCGCGATACGGGGATGCTGCGCCGCGCTGTGATCACGGGACAGGTGGTGGTGACCGATGTGGCGGAAGCTCAGCGCCAGCTCAGTCTTGAGGGCGCCAACCAGCCGGTGACCATAGAACGACCCGAACTGTGAGATACTCTGCTGACTAACTCTCCTCCTCCCGAGGCCCTGGGAGCATACCGGGGTGCCTCTTGACCCTCGACTCCAAGGCCAACCGGGCTGAACCCTCCATACAGCACTCTACCTGGGCGATCCTGGCCATCACCGCCACAGGGGCCTTTATCACCGCCCTCGATCAGACGGTGGTGGTCACTGCCCTGCCCAGCGTGATGCTGGACCTGAAGATCCCGATTACCGAACTGGACCGCGTTTCCTGGATCATCACCGCCTACCTGCTGGGCTACACCGTGGCCATGCCGTTGATTGGCCGGATTGGCGACGTCTACGGCTATCCCCGGGTCTACCAGGCATCCCTGATCGTGTTCTGCATCGGCACGAGCCTCGTCGCCATTTCCCATAACTTCGAGTTCATGATCGGGGCCCGGGTGATACAGGCCATCGGCGGGGGCGCAACGGTGCCGCTGGGCATGGCGCTGGCCACCACCCTCGTGCCGCCGGAAAAGCGGGCGCTGGCCCTGGGCGTCGTGGGGGGGGCTGCCGAGGCGGGTTCCATGCTGGGGCCGGCCTACGGCGGGGCCATTGTCGAGCTGTCCAGCTGGCGCTGGATATTCTGGCTGAACGTGCCCCAGAGCGCCATTGTGTTCGTTGCCCTGATGCGTCTCCCCAACCACCGCACGCCCGGAGCGAAGGTTGACTATGTCGGCGGCGCGTTCCTCATCGCCGCGCTGTTCCTGCTGGCCATGGGCCTGTCGCGGAAGGACTTTTTCACCATTGAAACACCGTGGCCGTTCATCCTCGCTGCGTCGGGACTGGGCCTGGGCGGCGTTCTGGTGCTGGTCGAAAGGCGGATGTGGCAGCCGCTGCTGGCCCACGTCTTCCTGCGCTCGTGGCAGTTCATCCTGGCCAACATCTCCCAGGCTCTGGTGGGCGTGTCGCTGATCCTGGCGATGGTCACAGTGCCGCTCACCGCCGACACGGTGATGCTCAAGGACCCGTTCACCGGCGCCCTCTGGCTGTTGCGGATGACCGGCGTGATACCGATAGCGTCGGTGATAGGCGGCTGGATGTTGCCGTGGGCCGGGGGTCGCGCACTGACGGTCGTGGGGCTGCTGATGGTGGCAGCGGGCCTGTTCATGTGCTCCCGCTGGGAGCTCGGCGTTGACGACCCGGAGCTCACCCTGCAGCTGTTGCTGGCTGGCGTGGGTTTCGGCCTGGTGATCGCCCCCATCCTGCACCGGGCCCTGCAGGCGGTGGGCGAGGACTACCGGGCCACGGCCGCCTCGCTGGTCACCGTGGCGCGGATGATGGGCATGACGCTGGGGCTGGCGGCCATGTCGGCCTGGGGCGTGGAGCACTTCCAGGTCCTGACCTCCGGCCTGGAGCTGCCTCTCCCGCAGACCGGGGAGTCCACGGAGGAGCTGAACGCCCGCATCGCCCAGTACACCGAGGGCATCAACGACGCGGGGCTGACGGTGTTCCGGGCGTTCTTCCGCGCCGCCGCCATAGTAGCCCTGGCCGCCATTCCCTTCGCCCTGCTGCGCACTAGGTCGGAATCCGCGCAGCGTTAGGTACGTCGAGCGGCATCGGCTGTCCCCTTTGCAACCAACCCAAAAGTCCCCTCCCCCTTGATGGGGGAGGGTTAGGGTGGGGGTGATACGGTGGCGCTGCTGGGCCGTTGATGAGCAATTCTCTGCATTGAGACAGGTTTTTGGTACAGAGGATATCCGCGCATACCCTCACAGCGGAAAGGCTGCCTCCAGGCGCTGGACCTGCGCCGGGGTCAGTTGCCAGCCGGAGGCGCCGCAGTTTTCCTCCGTGCGGGCCAAGCTGTTGGTCTTGGGAATCACCACCACCGGCGACCGCGTCAGGCACCAGTTCAGCGCCACCTGCGCCGGCGTCTTGTCGGCCTCTCGGGCCACGCCCTCTAGGACCTCCCAGTTGCGGCCCGCCCGCATCCTGGGACGGACGGCCAGGGAGCCGTCGGCCAGCGGCGTGTACGCCATCACGGTGATGCCCTGCTCCTCGCAATACGGGATCAGGTCCCGCTCGATGCCCCTGCGCTTGAGGTTGTACAGCACCTGGTTGCAGACGATGGCGTACTTTGACATCGCAGCCTGGGCTTCCTGCATCTGGGCGGCCGAAAAGTTGCTGACCCCGATGTGGCGCACCATTCCCCGGTCCACCAGTTCCTCCATGGCCCGCATGGTCTCGGCGATGGGGACGCTGTGGCTGGGCCAGTGGATCTGGTACAGGTCGATGACGTCAGCGTTCAGCAGTTTCAGGCTCTTTTCGGCGGCTCGCAACACCTGGTCGTAGCGCAGGTTGCTGCCCAGTACCTTGGTGGCCAGAAACACTTTGTCCCGGATGCCCCGGATGGCCGTGCCGACAGCGTCCTCGTTTCGATACATTTCGGCTGTGTCGACGAGGTTCGCTCCCAGCTCGATGCTACGGCGCAGCGGTTCCGGGCCTCCGCGGTACTTCCACGTCCCAAGACCGACCTCGGGTATCATCTCACCTGTGCGGCCCAGCTCCCGGTATTCCATAGACGCCCTCTGGCTCTGCAATATGCGGGTCTGACGGTATGCAGGATGTCCCCGGCTATGTTATACCAATCACGTCAAACTTAGTGGGGCAACTTTCGGAGGAGTCGAGATGGAGTTCCAGGACTACGAAAATTTCGTGAACAGAAACAACAAGCGCGGCATCATCACCACCTACCGCCGCAACGGGGCGGGCCACGTCAGCATCGTGGTTGTCGGCGCCTATGAGGGCAAGGCGGCATACGTGATCGTCTACGGCAGCTCGGTCAAGGTACGCAATCTCAAGAACGACAACCGCTGCACCGTCACTGCCGTCAGCGAAGGCTGGCGGAGCGCCATATCCGTGGAAGGCACGGCGACGACGATGTCCTATCACGACACAGACGCCGAGACCATGCGCGTCAAGCTGCGGGAGGTCTACCTCGCCTGCAGCGCCCACGGCGACCACCCCGACTGGGAGGAGTACGACCAGGCCATGGTCAACCAGGACGCCGTGATCGTCCTCGTCGAGCCGGAACGGGTCTACGGCTTTACGAGGGACTAGGGCTTGAGTGTATCGACCGCAGAGCTCGCCTGACTCTGCGGTCGAATTACAATGTGGGGAGCCGAGGCCTGTGCCGCCAAAAGTGAGAGAGGCGATCCGTATTGTCGAGGATGACGGGTGGTATTACGTGTACACTAGAGGCAGCCATCGCAACTTCAAGCACCCCATCAAGCCGGGCAAGGTGATAATTCCTGGAAAGCCAGGTGATGATTTGGCAGCTAAGACTTGGGACAGTATCCAGAAACAAGCCGGTCTGAAAGGGAGCAGATAGAATGAATTTCCTCGTGTTCTACGAGAAGGCACCCGGCAACTACTGTGCATTCGTTCCCAACTTGCCTGTCATTTGCTTATCCACTGGCGGAACGGTGGAGGAAATTCGGCAGAACATCCGCGAGGCAATGGAAGGCCACATAGAATTTATGATGGAGGACGGAGAAGAGGTTATCGAACCGTCCGTGTGGCACGAAGACTTGGAAATCCGTTCAAAGGAAAACGGACCGCTGCTAAAATACAACGTGATTATCGAGAATTCGCCCACCAATAACGCCGCCTATTGCCCAGATATCTTGGGATGCTGGGCTTCCGGCGGCACATTGGAGGAGGTACGGGAAGAACTTCGCCAACTCATCCGCTTTCGCTTGAGTGGAGTAGCGCCTGATCAACCCATTACGCCCGAACCGGACTCCTGGGGCGAGTTCGTCGAGGTCACCTTGCCCGTATCCGCCGGTAGTATCCCCGCCACCGGGGCCTAACCCACTCCCAGGGAGGCGTCGGCCAGGCAGACCAGGTCGCCGCGCTGGTTGGTGCCTCTCACCCGGCACTCCACGATTCCCCGGTCGCCCTCGCGGCGCTGGCCCGTCACTTCGCCACCGAACGTGACAGTATCGCCGCTGCGGAAGGGCGTAATGGCCCGCATCAGCAGGCTGCCGCCGTTGTAGAACGCCTCGGGCGGAAACGAGAGCTGCAGCATCTGGTCGACGTAGGACATGGTGGCAGGGCCCGAGTTCACAATGCTGCCGAAAATGTTCTGCCGGGCGAACTCCTCATCGGTATGAATGTTGCTCTCGCTGGGCGGCCGTCCTGCCAGGCGGAAGGCACCGCGCCGGTTGATGACCTCCTGGCTCTCGGTGATGCTCAGCTCGGCCAGCGCCGTCCCCTCCACCGCTGAATCGAAATCCAGCAGCCGGGGACGCCCGGTCCTCGCCTCCGCAAGTTGCGGGTTGGGGTCGCCTGAACTGGCGGGCACTTCGCGCTGCCCCTTGGCGTAGTCGAAGATGCAGGTGTAGTCGTACTCGACGGCCTTTATGCCGTGCTGATTGATTCCCTCAACGTGGAATGTGACAAACCGGCTGCCCCGCCGCTCGTACTTCTCCAGCACTCCCCGTGTGCCAGTGATGACGTCTCCGACGCTCACGGGCTGGTGCCAGCGGATCTCGCACTTAGCGAACGGGGTCTGTTTTCGGGCCGTTCGTGACTCCTCGAAGTTGACGAAGCCATTGGCTTCCGCGATCTCCTCCCGCAGCAGCACGGCGTAGCTGAGCACCATCGTTGGCATGGCCAGCGTCGGCCCCGGCCCCCGGTAGCGAGGGTCGTCGTTGAGGGCCACCTCTGCGTAACGGGCGACATTTTCGGCGGTTATTGCCACCACCGTCTCCGCGCCATATTGGCCAGGCTCCACTGCGTCGTATGTCCAGAGGCGTTCCGCTTGCTCGACCATGACATCCTGCCTTTGCTGGTGATGTATCGGATACCGCGATTCCGGCGTTGCCGCGGGCCAGCCATCGGCCCACTCGCTGGCGCTATCCCGGAGTCGAAACCCTGGTTATTTTCGCACATTTCACCTGGTGAGTGATGGGTGAACGCTGCCAAATGCATGCGTTGGAGTGATTCGGCAAGCGTAGCGAGAAGCCAGGCAGGAACGGAGAATGGCGACTCAAACCGGGACAGGGGCGTGCAAGGCTACACAAGTAGTGACGGGCGCGAAACCCTTGTCTCGCGCCCGTCCGTGGCTGGTTCTGGCCGGTTTTCGTGGAGCCGCTGTCTGCTGCAGAGAGTAGCCCCGGCTATGCGGGGATTTTGAAAATTTGCTCGCTCCTAGTATGTCCGCAGCTCCAGGGGCACCAGGACACCGGATGCAGCGCCAGGGAACTGAACGTCGAGGGTCTCACCTGTTTCCGCGCGTTGGGTATCGAACGAAGAGCTGCTTTCCGGTAGACAAGACCATCCGCCGGAAATTGTGCACTCAATGTCTTTGTCCGTCGTTGTTGCCGGGAATTCTGTGTTCGATGAGACGGAGGCGCTCTTGATCCCTCCATTAAGGACGTGCTGGGCTCCCGAAGCGTCGTTATCGTTTTCCGGTGAGGCCGGAGTAAAGGCCCTGATCCTCAACGTTGCGTCTGCGCAGGGCGCAAATGATCCCTCCAGGCATGCCGAATATAGTTCGGCTTTGTCTGCTGACAAGGGGTCAGGGTTACGAATGCTGCCGAACC
This sequence comes from Dehalococcoidia bacterium, assembly GCA_965203005.1. GTDB lineage: Bacteria > Chloroflexota > Dehalococcoidia > Lucifugimonadales > UBA3495 > VXOI01. The sequence continues at coordinate 3,400,463 of CBDBBS010000002.1, read as the reverse complement.
ATAGGAGCATGACTATCAACGCCAGCGCCGTGGGCGCAACAACCAGCGTCCCTCTGATGGTGGATTTCTGAAAATCTGTGTTGTATAGCAGGTTCATATCTAATCCTTGCTTGATTGTATACGCAATACATTATTCACAATTTAACTGATAATGCAAGCAAATTATGTGCGAATATTATGACAATAATCTGCATTCCGTTTGTAGCAGCAGCAAATTTCCCATAGCAACGGTTCTAGAGATATATAGGATTGCGATATGATAGCGGGTTTGAGTTCGAGAGCCAAGGCTTCCCCGGCGGACTACGGTCCTCGGGGACCCGGATACAACGGCTGCGATATGATATGGGCCAAACTTCAGCGGAGGCAGGACATGAAAGTTGGATTCATCGGACTGGGAACTATGGGGGCCAGCATGGCCTACAACTGTCTGCAGGGCGGCAACGAGATGGTCGTCCACGACATCCGGCGCGAGTCGGCCACCCGGCACCTGGAGGCTGGGGCGGACTGGGCCGACTCACCCCGCGAGGTGGCCGAGGCGTCAGAGATCGTATTCACCTCGCTGCCCGGCCCCGTGGAAGTGGAAGCCGTTGGTCTGGGCGAGGACGGCATCCTGGAGGGCATGAGCGAGGGCAAGGTCTACTTTGACCTCAGCACCAGCACGCCCACGCTCATTCGCCGCATCCACGAGGAGGCGGCAGCCCGGGGCATCCACGTCCTGGACGCGCCGGTCAGCGGCGGACCACGGGGCGCGGCGTCCCGCAACCTGGCCATCTGGGTCGGCGGCGACAAGGAGGTCTTCGACCGCTGCAAACCCGTGCTGGACAGCATCGGCGACAAGGCCTATTACGTCGGCCCCATCGGCTGCGGCGCCATCGCCAAGCTGGTGCACAACTGCACCGGCTATGTCGTGCAGGCGGCCCTGGCAGAGGTGTTCACCATGGGCGTCAAGGCTGGCGTAGAGCCCCTGGCGCTGTGGCAGGCGGTCCGCAAGGGCGCCCAGGGACGACGCGGCACTTTCGAGGGCCTGGCCGAGCACCTGCTGCCCGGCAAGTTCGACCCGCCGGACTTTGCCCTGCGCCTGGCCCGCAAGGACGTTGACCTAGCCCTGTCCGTGGGACGCGAGTACGACGTCCCCATGCGGCTGGCTCAGCTGACGCTGCAGGAGATGACCGAGGCCCTCAACCGAGGCTGGGGCCACCGCGACTCCCGCGTCGCCATGCTGCTACAGGAAGAGCGAGCCGGCGTCGAGGTCCGCGTAGACGAGGACCTCCTCAACGCCCTCCTCGAGGAGGAACGCCAGGCGGGAGGATAGTATCATTGTTGGCATAGATGGCAATGAACCGCCATAGCGGAGGGGGCCGTGATTATCACCCGTCTGAAACTGACCAACTGGCGCAACTTCACGGATGTTGACGTGCCCTTGCAGGATCGCGCCTTCATCATCGGCCCTAATGCGTCGGGCAAGTCCAACTTGCTCGACGCCATCCGCTTCCTGCGCGATGTCGCGAAGCGCGAGGGGGGTGGCCTGCAAACGGCAGTAGGAAGGAGAGGCGGGTTCCGTCAGATACGCAGCCTATCTGTTCACTCTGGTGGCGGTGTTGGTATTGAGGTTCACCTGAGTCGCGATTCGGGTGAACCCGTAGAGTGGGTATATCGACTAGTTTTTGCCGTTGAGCAGCGAGGGAATCATCGTACCCTCGTTCAAGACGAAGTTGTCATGCATAACGACGAAGTCCTGTTGCGCCGCCCTACACCGGAAGATAAGGAGGACTCTGAACTTCTTACCGAAACAGCCCTTGAGCAAGTCAATGCGAACCGGCAGTTCCGAGATGTCGCTGAATTCTTCAACGAAATTACTTATTTGCACCTCGTACCTCAACTGGTGCGTCATGGTGCCGAAATAGGCGGAAATCGGCTGGAAAATGACCCATTTGGGCAAGGCTTCTTGGAAAAGATAGCTAGTACTAATAGCAAGACTCGACAAAGTCGGCTTAAGAAAATTGCTGCTTCTCTTTCACATATAGTACCTCAGTTGCAGGAAATCACTTTCGAGAGAGACTCGACGACTGGGCAACCCCATCTGAGAGTTCGCTTTGAAAACTGGCGCGCCCACGATGTCTCGCAGAGAGAGGATCAGCTTTCTGACGGGACTCTCAGACTCATCGGGCTCTTCTGGTCGCTGTTGGACCGGGGAGGCCCACTGTTGTTGGAAGAACCGGAAATTTGTCTAAATAGGGACATTGTGTTGCGTCTCGCAGATCTGTTTTGGAGGTTGAGCAGACCCGATCATCGGCGGCGCAATGACCGTCGGCAAGTAATTCTGACTACGCACAGTCCAGATCTGCTTAGCGACCAAGGGATTGATGGATGGGAAGTACTTTGTATTACTCCGGGCAAGGATGGCTCCATAGTGAATCCCCTTGCAGCAGACCCACGCATTCGGGAAGTTCTCAAAGCAGGCGTTGTACCCGGTGAAATCGCTCCCTTCCGAAACCAAGCGACCCAGCTCCCGATGCACTTGGGGCTGACTGCATAGAGCAATGCAGATTACCCTAGCAGTAGAGGACACTCTGTCAAGGGCGGTAGCTAGGCGACTGGTTTACGAATACCTGCCACTAGCGCATATCTTTGAGGAATTCGTCGCAGGTGGATCCGTTGAGAACCGGATTCCAGGGTTGAATCAAAGAGCGTTGTATGTTGGACCAGTGTTAGCCCTTGCAGATTTGGACAGCCCAATGAGCTGTCCGGCCGCTTTAGTTGGCCAATACAGCAGTGGGCTTACGATTTCGCCAAGGATGCTCATTCGGGTTGCTGTTCTGGAAATCGAATCGTGGATAATGGCAGACCGCGCGGGAACAGCAGGATGGCTGGGAATTACCACAAGTACCGTTTCTCGCAACCCAGAAAGCCTTAATGATCCTAAGCGGTCATTAGTTCAATTGGCAAGCCGTAGCCGTAAGCGGCTCTTAAAGGAGGCGATTGCCCCGAGGAATGTGCTTGGCACGAACCGTACGGGGCCAGGTTACAATGAGACAATCAGCGAGTTCGTGGCACTACACTGGAACCCGGAAGCCGCCCGCCGCAACTCGCCCAGCCTCGACCGCGCCATTGTCCGTATCGCCGAACTGGCGTCTGCCTAACCCCCCGCAGTCCACCGGAGGTTGGGGCGGCGGGCTGCCTGGGCCTCGTCGAGGCGCGCCACCGGCGTGGTGTGCGGCGCGTTGCGCACCAGGTCCAGGTCCTCGTCGATCTCCGCGTTGATCTGCTTGAGGGCGGCGACAAAGTCGTCGATGGTCTCCTGCGTCTCCGACTCCGTGGGCTCGATCATCAGGCACTCGGGGACGATCAGCGGGAAATACATCGTCGGCGCGTGAAAGCCGTAATCCAGCAGTCGCTTGGCGATCTCTAGCCCGCCGGCGCCGCGCGCCTTCTGCCAGTCGGCCGCGAACACCGCCTCGTGCATGCATGTCCGGTCATAGGGCAGGCGGTAGACATCGCGCAGCGCGTTCATCATATAGTTGGCGTTCAGCACGGCGTTGCCGCTTATGGAGAGGACGCCCGCCGCGCCCAAGGTGCGGATGTAGGTGTAGGCCCGTACCAGCACGCCGAAATTCCCGTGGAACCCGGCCAGCTTTCCGATGCTCTGCTCCGGCTCGGTCAGGCTGTAGCCGTCCTCTGATCCCGACACTACCGGCGCCGCCAGGTACGGCGCCAGCCGTTCTGTGGCGCACACCGGCCCGGCGCCCGGTCCGCCGCCGCCGTGGGGCGTGCTGAAGGTCTTGTGCAGGTTCAGGTGGCAGACGTCAAAGCCCAGGTCGCCCAGCTTGACCCGGCCCAGCAGCGCGTTCATGTTGGCGCCGTCGCCGTAGACCAGCCCGCCCGCCTCGTGGACGATGCGGCAGACCTCGACGATGTTGGTGTCGAACAGTCCGAGGGTGCTGGGCAGCGTTATCATCACCCCGGCAAGGCTGTCGTCGGCCACGTCGTGCAGGGCCTCCAGGTCCACGTTGCCCTGGCTGTCCGACGCCAGCTCGACCACCTGGAACCCGGCCATGGCCGCTGATGCCGGGTTGGTGCCGTGGGCGCTGTCAGGGATGGCCACCTTGGTGCGGCCGGTCTGCCCCTGCGCGTGCAGGTGGGCTTTGACCATCAGCATCCCGGCCAGCTCGCCGTGGGCCCCGGCCAGCGTGGCCAGGCTGACGGCGGGGAGGCCGGTGATCTCGCCGAGGAATCCCTGCAGCCGGTGCAGCAGCTCCAGCGCTCCCTGCGACTGCTCGGCAGGCTGCAACGGGTGGATGCCGGCGAACCCGGGCAGGAAGGCAGTCTCGTCGTTGATCTTGGGGTTGTACTTCATGGTACAACTGCCCAGTGGGTAGAAGTGGGTATCAATGGAGAAGTTGCGCTGGCTGAGGCCGGTGAAATACTGCACTACCTCCGGCTCGGAAAGCTCGGGCAGCGGCAGATCGTCGCGCAGCAACGCCGCGTCGGGCAGCGGCTGCGGCGGCACGTCCGACTCCGGCAGTACCGCTCCGGCCCGTCCCGGCACGCTGCGCTCCATCAGCAGTTTGGATGTATCCCGGTTTCCGCCTTGACGCATTTCTCCGCCTCCGAATGGGTGGGGCAATTCCAAAGTATCCGCTCTATTGATCTTCGCCTGGGGCTGTCAGCTCTTGCTCCAGTTCCCGGATGCGGGCTTCAGCCGCGCGGCGGGCCTCACGCTCGCTGTCAAGTTCCGCCTCGGCTGCGCTGAGTTGAGCCTCAGTCGCGCTGAGTTGAGCCTCGGCGGCGGCCCGGGCGTTGGCCTGGTCGTCGTAGGTGGCGATGTAACGCTGCGATGCCGGGTCATACCAGCGCAATTGGCCGTGTTCCCAGCACAGGTCCAGGTTAAGGGTGTCGCTGTGGCCCCAGTACCGGTCGTCGTCCGCCTTGACGATGCTAATGGGTTGGTACTCACCGTCCACCAGCCGGTCGCCTGCAATGTGAGCATCATGGCGCTGGCCCCCGGTGGGGTCGAACCGCCAGTACTCGGGAATTCCGAAGTTGGCGTAGTCCACCCGCTTTCCGACGACATCATTGTCGGCAGTTCTTACCGACGCCACTTCCAGCACGAAATCGGGCGGCTTGCCCAGGTTGCGGATGGAGTAGCCGTTTTGGGCCACCGCTTGTTCCCGGTCCACACCGAAGGCCACCAGCAGATCGGGGATGCGGTGTCCTGCCGCTTGGCTAGGAGCCCAACGAACCGGTATTTCGCTAAGGACGATGGTATTGCCAGGGTTGCCGAAATGGTGTTCCAGGGCCGCTTGATGCGCCGGCCTGTCAAGGTAAATGGAGTTCTGCATATCGTCCCTGGGAGGAAAGTCCGGAAACCTTCCCAGCGTCAAGGCATCTCTCACATCCTGGCTCAGTTTGCTGGTCATGGCGTTCCTCGCGAATCGTTCAGGAAAAGCGGCTGGCGGCGGCATTGGCCGGGTCGTCCCGGCGACGCGGGCGCACGGCTGTACGCCCCTACATCGTGCCCAGCGCCGCCGTCAGTTGATCTAGATCGTCCCTGGTGTTCATCTCGGTTACGCAGAGCAGCATCCCGTTGGGGTAGCGGTCGCTGACGTCCAGGCCGCCGAGGATGTTCTGCTCCATCAGCCGCCGGTTGATCTCGGAAGGCGGCTCCGGGCACTGGGCCACGAACTCGCGGAAGAAAGGCTCGCCGTTGGCGACGGAGTATCCGGGCAGCGCAGCGATCTGCGACGCGGCGTACTGCGATTTCTGGTAGCACAGCTCGGCCACTTGCCGCAGGCCCGACTTGCCCAGCGCGGCCAGGTAGATGGTGGAGGCCAAGGCGTACAGCGCCTCGTTGGTGCAGATGTTGGACGTGGCCCGCTCCCGCCGGATGTGCTGCTCGCGGGTTTGCAGCGTAAGGACGTAGCCCGTCTCGCCGTTGCGGTCTACGGTGCGGCCCGACAGGCGGCTGGGCATCTGGCGGATGTATTCCTGCTTGGTGGCGAACAGCCCCACGTAGGGCCCGCCGTAGCTGGGTGGAATCCCCAGAGGTTGCCCCTCGCCGGTGACGATGTCGGCTCCGTAGTGACCCGGCGGCTGGAACATTCCCACGGCGATGGGGTCGCAGGACACTACCGCCAGCGCGCCGACGTTGTGGGCCGCGTCCACCTGCGCCCCCAGGTCCTCAATGCCGCCGTAGAAATTCGGATACTGGGTGACCAAGCATGCGGTGGTGTCGTTCAATTCGTAGGGGCGTCCCTCGTGGGCGCCCACAAGGGGCGCCCCTACCGTCACAACTTCCAGGTTCTGGGGACGGCAGTACGCCTCGATGACCGCCCGGTAGGCTGGGGACACGGTGTCCAGCACGGCGATACGCTCCCGGCGTGTGACGCGGCAGGCCATCAGCGCGGCCTCGGCCAGGCTGGTGGCGCCATCGTACATACCGGCGTTGGCCACCTCCATGCCATACAGGTTGCAGATCAGGGTCTGGAACTCGTAGATCACTTGCAGCGTGCCCTGGCTGGCCTCGGCCTGGTAGGGCGTATAGGCGGTGATGAACTCGCCGCGGGTGACCAGAGACTTGACGATGGAGGGTATGAAATGGTGGTAGGACCCTGCGCCCAGGAACGACGGGCCGCTGCCCAGCGTCCGGTTGCGTCCGGCCAGCGCGCCCAGCTCCCGCTGGATCTCCAGTTCAGGGAGCGGATCGGGCAAACGGAGCGGGGGGTTGCGGTGTTCCTCGGGTATGTCGGCGAAAAGCTCGTCAATGGACGAGACCCCGAGAGAGGCCAGCATTCCGGCCTGTTCGCCGGGAGTGTTGGGGATGTAGTGGGACTGGAAGTGGCCGTTTCCGCTGCCGTTGGCGGCTCCGTCAGCAGCCATCAGTGCTGCTCGGCAACGTAGGCGGTGTATTCCTCGGCGGACAGCAGCGTGTCCAGTTCCGAGACGTCGCTCATGGTGACCCGTATCAGCCAGCCCTCGCCGAACGGGTCCTCGTTGGTCAACTCCGGACGGTCGGCCAGGGCGGCGTTGACCTCGATAACCTCGCCGCTGACGGGGGAGTAGAGGTCCGATACGGCTTTCACCGATTCGACCTCGCCCATCTTGCCAAGGTGAGAGACAGAATCGCCAACCTTGGGCAGCTCGAAGTACACGATGTCACCAAGCTGGTCCTGGGCGAAATGGGTGATGCCGACCAGCGCACGCCGGGCGTCGGCATCCTCGACGACAATCCATTCGTGCTCGCGGGTGTAACTGCGGTCGTTGGGGTTCATGGGGGTTCATTGCTCCTTGTGCCAGGGATCGAGGCGAGATATGTCAGCTAGTCGCGACGCCTGGCTCTTGCTGTTCGGCGGGGACGGCGGTAGTGGGGAAGGGTGGTCACGGTGATCTCCTCGATGAGACCCCGCTTGTCCATTTCGAGGACGGTTCCCGGCCGGGAATATTCGGGAAAAACGTAGCCCATGCCCAGACTGGTGTCAAGGGTGGGCGAGTAGCAGCCGCTGGTCACCTGGCCCGCCGGAAAGCCCAATACGGACAGCGCGTAGGTGGCGCGAGGGGCCGAGCGTCCCGGAATCTGCAGGCCCACCAGGGTGAACCTGGTGCCGTTGGTACGCTGTTCCTCCAGCGCGTCGCGGCCGATGAAGTCCTTGTTGAAATCCACAAACCGTTCGAGTTGCGCTTCCACCGGAGTGGTGGCCTCGTCCAGCTCGTGGCCGTGGAGGGGTAGCCCCGCCTCGGTGCGCAGCACGTCCCGGGCGCCCAGGCCGCAGGGGACGGCGCCAGCGTCAGTCAGGGCCTTCCACACCGCTGGCGCTGCCGGGGCTGGGGCCAGGATCTCAACTCCATCCTCGCCAGTGTAGCCGGTCCGCCCCACCAGCACGTCAGCGCCGCACATCGTGGTCTTGGTCCAAGCAAATGGCCGCAGCCCGTCCAGGCCGTTGTCGGCCAGCTCCCTGGCCATGCCCAGTGCGGCGGGCCCCTGGCAGGCCAGCAGCGAGCTCTGCATGGTCTGGTCGTCTATAAAGATACCCTCTCCCCCCGGGAGAGGGCTAGGGTGAGGGCATCCGAATCGCTGCCCAATGACCAGGCCGAACCAGTCCAGGACCCGGTGCCGGTTTCCGGCGTTGGGGATCAGCAGGTACCGGTCCTCGGCAAGCCGGTAGAAGATGGTGTCGTCGATGACTCCGCCGCGCTGGTTGCAGATCATGCAGTAGCGAGCCCGTCCGATCTCGAGGGTTGCCGCGGACCCAGTGACCACGGTATCCAGGAACTTGGTTGCAGAGGGACCGGAGATGTACACCCGGCCCATGTGGGACACGTCGAAAAGCCCGGCGCCAGTCCGAACCGCCCGCGCCTCGGCAATTATGCCCGACGGGTACTGCACCGGCATATCCCACCCGCCAAAGGGCACCATGCGGGCCCCCAAGGCAACGTGGGTGTCATACAGGGGAGTGCGCAGGTTCACGGAGTCCATTATTCGTCCTCAGATGCCGAGCAATGGCGGGACTGCTGAATATCACCTGCTTCGATAATAAACAACGAAATTCGCCGCCGCAACATTCAGCGGCTGAGGACAGACGCGAAGAACACAACCTAGCCTGCTTCCGCCGCGGAGGTCTCTCCTGCCCTTTGCAGGACGGCGTACTCCTTACTGATCTGGGTTTGGAATGAGGCAGGCAACTCGTCCCAAAGGAACAGGTCTACTCGAATCGGCAAGTCGCTTTCCTCAAAGGCTTCTCGCAGGTTATGGACTTGCGACGACTGACCGGGCGCCGCGAAGGCCACCAAGTCCAGATCGGAGTAGCGGCGTGAATTGCCTCGTACGCGGGAGCCATAGGCCCACACCTCGACGCCGGGCAGGTGTGCCTGAGTGAGGCTCAACACCAGTTGCAACTGTTCCGGCGGCAAGATGATGTCTGTCGTCACTTCCATTGTTCCCCTGCAACTGTCTGGTAGAGACTTATGGCATCCTCTATGAAATCGTCCATCCGCTCCAGTGCAGCAGCGGCTTTCTCGCTACTGTAGTCATGGGCAGTTCCGATACGGAGGTTAACGTACTCCATCCACCGCTCAACGGGAGACACCAATACGCCGGTTTCCCCCGCCAGCCGGAATACAGGACGGGGCGAAGCCGCGACATCGGGAAACCCCTCTGTTTCGATTAGATGGCGTCTCAGTGACTTCCACAGAACATCGTAGCAGACCTCAAACCGCTGGATTACCGACTCATCTACCGCCTCACGCATAAGCTGCGGCAGGTCGGACGGAAGATTCTTGCGATTATCGTTTTGCAGTTCCAGGTTCTTCAGCGAACTGCGGAGGCTTCCGTATTCAGGCATCATCTATTTGGACTCAGTGCTGCGGCGCGCGTCGATCAAAAGGAGCCACTAACAGCATACCAAAGCCCTACTCCCCCGGCGCCATCCGGAAGCGCCACAGCGCGAGGGACAGGAACACCGCCGCGAAGACCACCAGCGCCAGCATGGACGGCAGCACGTCGGTGAACTCCGCTCCGAACAGCATCAGGCGGTTCAGCGCGTCGTTGGTCCACCCGTGGGGCGTCAGGCGCGCCAGCGACTGCATGAACTGAGGCGCGATGAACAGTGGCCACCAGCACCCGCCGATGGGCGCCAGCACCAGCGACGTCAACACCCCGGCGGCGGAAGCCGTTCGCACGTTGTTGACGAGGCTGGCCAGCAGCACTCCGAAGGCCGCCGATGCTACGACCATCAGCAGCGAAATCAAGACCACCGCCGCCGGCGACGCGCCCAGGTCGATGTTGAACGCCAGCGCGCCCACGATCCACAGCACCGCCACCTGCACCACGCCTATGAGGGCGCCGGCCAGGAACTTGCCTACAATCAGCGACTCCCGCCGCACGCCGTTGGCCATCAGCCGCTCCAGCGTATGGGTCTGGCGTTCCCGGGCCAGGGCCTCGGCGCCCATGGCGGCAGTGAAGAAGACGAACATCGTCAGGTAGCCCGGCAGGGTGAAGTTGGAGGCGTTGAAAGGCGCGATTTCGCCCACCTGCTCCACCTGTAGTTCGACGGCCGGGCCGCTGGCGTCGGCCAGCAGCCGCTCCATGGCCCTCGCGGCCTGCTCGGGGGATCCCAGCGCGATCACTGCGGACAGAGTGGCCCGGGCCTCGGAGAACCGGGACGCTATTTCCTGCGCAAACCCCCGCAGCGCCGCCTGCTCGGCGGGGGGCGCGTCCCCCACGTATACCTCGATGGGAGATGTTTCGCCTGCCAGGTAGCGCTGCGTGAAATCGGCAGGGAATGAGATGAACCCGGCGATGCCGCCTGAGTCCGTGGCCTCCAAGGCTTCGCTATGTTCCATGGCCACGATGGGTCCGTCTGAGCCGGAGGCCACGGATTCGATGGCCAGGACGCTTATGCCTGCCGTCTCCTGCGTCGTGAGGGTGAATTGCAGGGTCTCGTCTTCCGGCCCCACGTCCCGTAGTGCCAGGGAGAACCCGATGACGAAGATGAAGGGCAGCAGGAAGGAGAAGGCCAGCGCCGCCCGGTCCCGGAAGAATATCCGGGTGTCCTTGGAGGCAAGCAGCAGGGCCTGGCGGGCGATAGTGTTCACGGTATCGCCTTTTGCCTGAATACGCCCTCCCCCTCAGGGGGAAGGTGGGGGTGCAGTCGCAGCCCGCCCAACGCCAATGGGTCTATTCGTCCAATCATGAAAATTCTTTAATCCCGATAATCTTAATTCAGACAGTTACCGCCCCTCCGGCGTTATGCGGAACAGCAGCCGGGCCAAAGTCAGGCCAACGACCGCAACTCCTGCCATGACCGTTATCTCGAGCCACTGCTGTCCCAGGTGCTGTCCTTTGCCGATGATGTTCTGCATCGCCTCTATGGCGTAGGCGTTGATGGTGGCCCTGGATATGGAGTGCATCAGGCTGCCCTCGGTAATCTCGAAGAAGGTGCCGCTGAAGACCACCATCAGCAGGGTGAAGAACACCGCAGCCCAGGCGGCCTGGTTGCGGGTGCGCGCCACCGCTCCGATGATCAGGGACACGCCGGTAAAGGCTGCTGCCGCCAACAGCGAGAAGGCCAGCAGCTCAACGTAGGCCAGGGGGCCAGCGGGCCGGAACACGACGAATGCCAGCGACAGCATGACCACCGTCTGGAACATGGCCCGCATCACGCCGGACAGCAGCTTTCCGATAAACAACTGGTTGGCGCCCAGGCGGGTGGTCATCAGCCGCTCCAGCGTGCCGGCGCGCCGGTCCTCCACCATGTTCTGCGCCGCCAGCGTCACCGAGAACATTACGAACATGACGATCAAGCCCGGCAGGAGGCGAGAGAACAGGTCGTCGCCATCATCGCCTTCCCTGAGCGTGTCGAAGGGTCGGCGTACCTCCACCGTTACGGGGGGATTGGCCCGTAGTGAGGCCAGTTGCGCCTGAACCTCCGCCTCGATTTGTCCTTGTGGGACAGTTGAGTCCGCCAGCGCCCGCTGCGTTTGGACGCGCACCCGTGCACCGGTGGTCATGTCGCGGGCGATGCCCCGCACGATGGCAGCCACGATTTGCCCGGTGTCGCCGCCGTTGCCACGCTGCCGGAACACCAGTTGCGCCGTCTCCCCCGCCTCGACTGCGTCGCTGAACCCGGCGGGAATGACCACGGCGAACAGGATAGCCGACCTGTCCAGGGCGCCGTTGGCGTCGGCATCGGTGCGTTCCTCAACCTCCACCGACGAAAGAGAGTCCAGCCGCGCCACCAGCTCCCGGGCGTGTGGGCCGCCGTCCAGGTCGACCACGCTGGCCGGGGTGAACACCTCGCTCTCGCTGCTGAGCGCCCCGTACATCAGCGCAAACAGCAGGACGGGCAGGGCGATGCTGAAGGCCAGCTCGGCCCGGTTGCTCAGGAACAGCTTGAGTTCAAACAGCGCGAGGTGGACAGGGCGCAGCATGGTAACTTAGGAGCGAGCCCCTGTCCCGTCATTCCCGCGAAAGCGGGAATCCACAGGTGTTCGGGCAACAGCACGGAATTCAAGAATGGGCGGCCCTGGATTCCCGCTTTCGCGGGAATGACGTTGTAGTATCGGGATGGTCAGCAGCAAAGGAGGCCACCCTAGTCCCGCAGCCTGCGGCCAGTCAGTTCGAGGAACACGGTCTCCAGGGAAACCTCTGAGGGATCGCCGATCTCGGCCTTCAGCTCGTCAGGCGTGCCCAGGCGGATCACCTGGCCGTGGTCCATGATCCCCAGCCGGTCGCAGAGCCGGTCGGCCTCCTCCATGTAGTGGGTGGTGTAGAGCACGGTCATCCCCTCGTCGCGCAGGCCCTCCACCGTGTCGAAGATGTGGCTGCGGGATTGGGGGTCGATTCCCACCGTCGGCTCGTCCAGGAACAGCAGTTGCGGACGGCTCATCAGGGCGACGGCCAGGTTCACGCGGCGTTTCATACCGCCTGAGAACTTGTCCACCTTGTCCCGGGCCCGCTCGGTCAGGCCCACAGACTCCAGGTGCTCGGCGGCCGCCGTCTTGGCCTCGCGCCCGCTCATGCCGGCCATGCGGCCAAAGAACACCAGGTTGTCGGTTGCCGAGAGTTCCGGGTACAGGGCCAGCTCCTGCGGGCAGACGCCAACGAGTTTGCGCACGGCGTCGCTCTCCCTCGCGACCGAGTGGCCGCCGATGGTCACGTCGCCCTCGTCGGGGGCCAGTACGGTGGAGAGCATGCGGATGGTGGTGGTCTTGCCGGCCCCGTTGGGCCCCAGCAGCCCGAATATCTCCTGCTTCCTGATACCGAAGGAAATGCCGTCCACCGCGTTCAGCCCGCCGAAGGACTTTCGCAGGTTGGTGGCCGTCAGGAATTCCGGGGTGTCAGTTTCTGAAGTCAAGGATGTTAATTGGTCCTGGGCCACGCCGTGAGTCGCGTCGCCAATTTCGAAGCTCGATGCATGCATCCATTGTAGAGACTGTTCAACGAAATTTATATGAGCATTTGCCCACTAGCCGTCACGGTGCCGGTATGTCCGCCGTGGACTGGCCGGGGTCGTACCCCACCAACTCCGCGAATCCTCGGCCCTTCGTCGCCGTGCCGCCGGTTTGGCCGGATGCGGTCACCGCGCCCTCCCAGTACACCACCGGCAGGATGACGCCGGCGTCGAACTCGGCGTCCGGCAGCACGGGCTCGAGGGCCAGGTCCATTTCCAGCGGCTCGATCCGCAGCCGCCAGCCGCTGGGATAGTGGATGGACGTTTCGAGACTGGTCCAGGCTCCGGTTGCCGCCAGTTCAACTCCGTCGCCGGGCATGTGGGTCACCGACCCGTCCGGGTCGACGAACGTGGCGTACGCGGCCACACGTTCCCCGGCAACAGGACACGGCACGCTGGCGCACGGGGCCGGCGGCTCGACCGGCCTCCACACCACCGCCACCATCAGGTCGGAGCCGTTGTCGAGGTGCAGGTTGACCCAGTCCCAGCCGACGTCGACCCGCGCGATGTCGCCCCACTGGTGGTCCATCCAGCCGGAACCCGACACAGCCCGCCGACCTGACGAATCTCCCAGCCACCCGTCCAGCTCCATGCGGGTCCGCGAGTAGTAGTAGGTCTCGCCGGCCTCTCCCATGTCCACCAGGCCCGTCGAGTCGTGCAGCACTACGTCCCGGGTCGAGACCGCGCTCAGTTCCACCGAGTATCCCTCGAGGTCGAACCGCAGATCGTAGCCCTCGCCGTCGCCGCGCATGACCCACCCGTTCGCGTCGATGTCCACGCTGGGAGCATCGCGGTCAAGGGTCGCAATTGTCGGTCGCTCCCCGGCAAAGTGCAGCCTCCGCGCATGGTCGCCCAGCGTTGCGTGCATCAGGTGGGGTGTTCCAGCGGCAATCGTCGGGGACTGGAAGGTCACGAAATGGAAGCTGTACTCGTTGCCACCGGAATCCCATAGAAATCCGTTGAAATACCACCACTCGATGGGCGTCTCGTGCGGAGCCTCGTCCTCAGGCAGGGAGATCAGAGGCTCGACGGGCATGGCCGTTGCCGTCGGGGTCGGCGCGGGAGTGGCCGATGGCTCCGGGGTGCTGGTGTCAGGAATGGCCGTCGGCGTGGGAGTGGACGGAGTTGCCGTCGCCGTAGGGGGCATCGTTGGTGGCGCGGCGGCAGGAGTGTCCGTCGGCTCTGGTCCGCACGCCATGGTCAGGATTGCGAGGAGTACGGGTAGAAACGCCAAGAGTATTGGCGGGGCCAGGAACCGGAAGGCTGCTTGCAACCGGGCTGCCGGAAAAGGTGTGGTCGGAATCATCAAGCGCAGGACACGTCCGAGGTTCAGTATCACCGTCCATTATAAGGCTAGACTCGCGCCTGATGCGCTGAGGTTGCAAGACCCGCCAGTGTCTTTCAGAAGGTCCCTCTCCCTCCGGGGGAGGGTTAGGGTGGGGGCGTACTCTGTATTTACCGAAACAGAGATTCCTCGGGGATCCCGCAAATCGGAAAGCGAATTGGATATGTCACACACCCTCTGAATCAGGATTTACAGGATTAAAGGATGTGCAGGATAGCAATTGTGTCCGGGAATGGCATTAAAATCCTGATAATCCTTTAATCCTGTAAATCCTGATTCAGACAAAAAGGGGGTCCCCCAAAACGGAGACCCCTTCTTGCTCAGGTAGACGGGCCGGGTGCGCCGGCGCTTGCTCCATGCATCGCTACCTGTGCGTGATCAGCCCCTCGTCCATCAACGCCTTGATTGCGCCGTCAAAGGCCTCCACCGACTGGTCGATGTCCGCCTCGGTGTGTGTGCCCGACAGCACGCCGCTGGTGCGGGACATCAGGTCGACGCCCCTGATCTGCAGCGCCTGGCGGAAGTTGGTCTGGATCTCCGACGAAACGCCCTTGAGCACGTTGGCGTCCAGCCCCTCGACCGAGGTGCCGCCGAAGTAGATGTGGAACGTGGAGGACTCGCCGTACACGGCGGCGTTCACCTCGTAGCGGTCAACCACCTCCTGCAGTCCCGTCCTCAGGCGGGCGGCCATAGCGTCGGCTTGGGCCTGCATCTCGCCGGTGGCCACGATGCGCAGGGCGGCATTGCCAGTGGCGGCCACGTACGGGTTGGCGTTGAATGTGCCGCCGTGGTACACACGCTGGAAACGGTCGTGGTGCGAGTCGCCGGTCTGTTCCATCACCGACATCACGTCGTCGCGCCCGGCCACTGCGCCGCCCGGCAGTCCGCCGGTCAGGATCTTGGCCATGGTGCAAAGGTCGGGCCGGATGTTCAATACTTCCTGGAGCCCGCCGGGACTCCAGCGGAAGCCGGTGATCACCTCGTCGAGGATCATCACCACGCCGTACTTTTCCGTCAGCTCGCGTACGCCCTCCACGAATCCGGGAATCCGCGGCACGGTGCCGTAGGACGCGCCGGAACCCTCGGTGATCACGCCGGCGATGTTGCTGTCCGTCTGTAGCGCGTTCTCCAGGGCGTCCAGGTCCGGCGGCAGCACGATCACCGAGTCCACCGTGCCCTGCGGGATGCCCGTGGACGACGGCACGTCGAAGGGAGCCAGGTTGCCAGGCATTACATAGTCGTGCCAGCCGTGGTAGTGGGACTGCCAGCGGACGATCTTTTCCTTGCCGGTGTAGGCCCGGGCGACGCGCATGGCCAGCGAGGTGGCCTCCGCGCCGGAGCCGACGAACCGCACCTTGTCGGCGCAGGGCATCAGGTTGCACACCCGTTCGCCCCACTCCAGCACCGTCTCCACCGGCGACCCGTAGTGCGATCCCTGGGGCGCTGCCCGCACCAGCGCATCCACCACCTCGGGGTGCGAGTGGCCCAGCAACAGCGAGGCCGAGCCGAGGCCGTAGTCGATGTACTCGTTGCCGTCGACGTCCCACTTGCGGGGCCCCTGGCCGCGTTCGATGGTGATGGGGAAGGGATCGGCGACGTAGCCGTCGTGGCCGGCGCCGCCTGACGGGAAGTGCTGCTGGAAACGGGGAAACAGAGCCGCAGACTTGGGATTTCTCCGAATGTATGCCTCGCGGATGGTCTCGGCCATCGTAATCCTCCTTGGATGGGCGTTTCTTTTGCTGCTCAGGCGCATTGTAACTCTGATTGCTGCTTCTTCCAATCGCCCGGCGGTCTGGGTCAGCGTTTGCCCATAACTCCCTCTCCCTTGAGGGAGAGGGGTGGGGTGAGGGTGAAATCGCAGGGTTCAGCAACTTTGCCTGCCACGGAGAGCCGTACCCGCCCCGGTGAGGTACCGGCATACGGGCTGAGCGTTTTTCCCGCACAATTCCGCTATGATAATGGCAGCAAACTGGGGGAACGGGTTCGTGCCTCGGCACGCAAAATGGAGGAGGAATCATGGCCTCAATGAGCAGAAGTGGAATAGACGATTTCCTGTCCCAACAACACCTGGCGCACCTGGTCACGCTGCGACCGTCCGGGACGCCTCACGTCGCGCCGGTGTGGTACCTGTGGGACCAGGACAAGATGGTGATCATGGCCGATGCCGGGGCGGTAAAAGTGCGTAACATTCGCCGCAACCCAGCCGTATCGGTCTCCGTGGCGAGTCCCGGACGGCCCTATGCCTTCGTATCCGTCGAGGGGTCCGCCTCAACCGGCGTGGACGGGATGGATACGATGGTGGAACGAATCTGCGTGAAGTATGACGGCCCGGAGCGCGGCCCCGAGTACGCGAGGGAATTGCTGGCTGAAGGGCGCATGACCCTGATAACCATCACTCCCGACCGGTTCATTTCCTGGAGCGAGGACGATTAGGGGACTTTTGAGATAGTTGCACAGGAACCCCGGGGTCATGGGCGCCGGCGCCCCGTCAGCTCATGTGGGTCAGGAGGAAGGAGCGCCTCGCGGCGGCAGGACGTTGTTCAGCCAGCCCACCAGGTCGCGGATAACCTCCCCGCTGATTTCGTGTCCCATGTCGTACACATGGAACTCAGGAGAGTATCCGGCATTCTCCAGGTAGCTCTTGGCGGCGTGGGCCGTGGACTCGGCGATCATCTGGTCGTACCGGCCGTGGGCCACGAATATCGGCTGCGTGCGCTCGGCCGGTAACCGGGGGTCCAACTCGTCTGCGCCGGGCAGCACCGAGCTCAACGCGGCAAGGCCAGCGAAGATGTCGGGACGGCCCAGCCCGCAACGGTAGGTCATTCCGCCGCCCTGGGAGAATCCGAGAAGCAGGCAGTTGCCCGGCTCCACCTTGAACTGTTCCAGCACGCGGTCAAAGAATTCCGAAAGCAGCGACTCCGAATTGGCCACCTCTTCGGGAGTGGAGCCGCCCCTTGGGGTCATCCACCCGAATCCGGCGTGGCCAAGTCCGAGGTTGAACGGAATGGGGGCGTTGGGGCAGGCGTAGACGTACCCGGAGGGGTTGATGGCTGGCGCGAGGCCGGCCAGGTCCTGCATGTTGGCGCCGAAGCCGTGCAGCATTATTACCAGCGGGTAGGAGTTCTCAGGGTTGTAATCGTCGGGAAGCACCGTCAGGTATTTCAGACCCGGGCCGTCGTGCATCTCGCCTTTCATGCTGTCCTCCAGAGCCCCGATGGAATTGCGGGCTGCCCGTCCATCGTAACACGCTGCGCCAGCGATATGTGGAACAACGCATGCGAAAGGTCTATCATTTGTTAGGCGCCTGCTCCTGATCCCGGTTCGGCAGGCGCCAGCCAGAACGATAGCGTTCTGAACCAAGTCCGGAACGTGCGGAGAACCGAATGGCCATCATCTACCACCTGACCAGCCGCGAGGCGTGGGCTGCGGCGCAGGCTGCTGGCGAGTACGAAGCGCCCAGCCTGGCCGACGAGGGATTTATCCACTGCTCCGGAGACGAGGAACAGACACTGCGGGTGGTCGAGCGCCTCTACGCCGGGGTGAGCGACCTGCTTGTGCTGGACATCGACACGGAAAAGCTGACCGTAGGGGCGCACGGCTGTGCGCCCCTACAGTGGGAAATCAGCGCCCGTTCCGGCGAGATGTATCCCCACGTCTATGGCAAGATAAACCTCAATGCCGTCGTAAGTGTCCGGTATGTCACGCAAGGACCTGATGGCAAACGCAGCATCTCCGGGGATGGCTCCAATGAGTAACCCTGCGCTGCCGTACACCAGCGACGAATTGGCCCTGATTCAAAGAGCCATCGCTCCCCCTCCGCCAGCGCCGCCGGCGGAGTTCATGGCGGTGCTGGGCACGATGCCGCCTGACTGGATGAGACCGTTCTGGAAGCTGAGCGACCTTCAGCCGGACCTGTTCATCCGTGTGTCGCAGGACCGCTGGGTGATGGCGCTGGCGCAGTATGCGTTCTTCCCCACCGTGCTGGAATGGCGGGAGCAAGGGCGGTCCATCCCGGCGTTTCGGACAGCCGGGCGCACTCGCGGGCCTGTGGGCATCCTCCAGTCCGGCGATGAACAACTGGCCATAAAGCCGTTCCAGAACTCGCGCGAGGACGAGATCGCCGCTATCGCTGCCTCGGTGGGCGCCGGTCCCCGGCAGTTCCCGTCGCTGCCAGGCTACCTGGCCGAGCAGTTCGCTGATGGCTTGTTCTTTACCGACCTTCCCCCTGAGCGGAGGGACGCGGCTACAATGCGGGTGGTGGGCCAGCAGCTGGGCGGGATGCTCCGCCGCCTGCACGGTGCGGGCATCTACTACAACGATGCCACCCTGGCTGACCCCCAGGGACGGTCGCACCTGATAGTGGCCGACGACGGTGGCTGTACGCTCATCGATTTTGGCGTTTCGCTGCTGCTGGACCGCCATCCCGAGTACACTCGCGAAGAGGTCCACAACTTCGCCCGGACCCTGCCCATGTACCGCATATTCGCCGGGATGGCCGACAGCCGGGAGGAGATGGACGGGTTCCTGGCGCAGTACGCCGGACAGATGGCCCAGGCCAGCCGCCGGGACATCCAGGCCAGGGACATCAAGTTCGCCCAGCAGGGTCTCGCCATAGCCGGCCAGAAGCTGGGGCAGGACATCATCCCCCCTCTGCGCGACGGCTTTCTGGAGGCGTACCCGCCTGCCTAGGCGCGGCTACCTGCCCTCGTCGGGCCTCCACTCGTTCTCCGGCATTTGTCAATCACCAGATAGACCCGTACCTTTGCAGAGTCTATACTGTGACGGCAAGGACGCTGAATGCGGTGATAAGGCAACCGGGAATTGCAAGAGGAACACGCCGCGTCAATTGAAGAGTCGAGCCTGTTGGCCGACCTTTGGGACATAGCGAGGATTCCCGCTCTGCTCGCGTTGCTGGCAGTTACGGCGACCTGGATGGTCTGGTACTTCACGGCAGAACCGGGCGATCCAAAGTCTGTCAGGCCCACTGAGTGCCATATCGTCAGGTTGGAGAAGTGTTTCAGCCTGAACTTGGTGAACAAGATGTTTACCCACGGGGCCATTGCCGGTGGGGCCGGAGGTATTTCTTTCTACATCATGTTGCGTAGAGAACGACTGGCTAGAGAGGCGGCTGAAAGGCGTGCTGATGAGGAACGCCGCCGGGCCGACGAAGAACGGCAACGGGCTGACGAGGAGCGCCGACAGTTTGACCAGGAACGCCGACGGTTAATAGACCGTATTCTGGAACTCACTGCGCCTTCCAATGGCGGCCAACCGCAGACAGATTCGGAAACCTGACGGACTACCGTTGTCCGTGTCTTGATGATGGCCCCTGTCTATTGGGCAGGGGCTTTTGCTTTCGTTCACCAATGGCGCTTGAAGGTCCCTGGATGTCCCGGTGCTCCTCGCCTGCCTGTGGTACGTGCAGCACAGCTCTCGCGAGGCATGGCTTCCCGCTCCCAGAAGGGCATGGCTGGCGTGGCCATGTTCCGGGAGAGATCCCCCTACCGCAGCGTTTTCATGTACTCGATGATGTGCAGGATCTCGTCGTCTGTCACGCCCAGGTTGGCGGGCATCAGCCCTGCGGTGTATCCCTTGGTGATCCGGGCGTTGGGGTCCTTGATCGACTCGACAATGTACGCGTCGTCGACTAAGGCCGCAGGTCCGTCCTCCAGCTCCTCCTCGGTGCCGTAGAGCCCCAGCCAGGTCGGCCCCACCAGCTGCGTGCCGTCGTTGGAGTGACAGGCGTTGCAGCCATAGCTCTGGAAAATCTCCTCGCCCAGCGCTGCGTCCGCTGTCACTCCGGGACTGGGAGAAAAGTTCAAACTGGCGGCTGGACCGGGAACGGGAGTGGCTGGTCCCGGCGAGGGCGCCGGGGACGATTCATCGGCGGGCCCGGTCGCCATTGAGGGACTGACGGGCGGCGAAGTTTGGACGGATCCCCCGCCGCACGCCAGCAGAAGGGCGAGGGACAGGGACGCTAGGAGGAGGGCAAGGGGTGAAGCCAAGTCTGGCCTCACCCTACTGCAGTGACTTCATGTACTCGATGATGTGCGGGATTTCCTCGTCCTTGACGCCCAGCGTGGTGGGCATCAGTCCGGCGGTGAACCCTGCCGTGATCTTGGCGTTGGGGTCCTGGATGGACTCCTTGATGTACTCGTCATCGACGGTCACCGACGTACCGTCGGCCAGTTCCTCCTGGGAGCCGTACAGTCCCTGCCAGGTTGGGCCGGTCAGGGAGGTCCCGTCGGTCGTGTGGCAGGCGTTGCAGCCATATTGCACGTACAACTGCTCCCCCAGGGCGGCGTCGGGCGGGCCGGAGAAGTCGGCCACCGCCGCTGCCGCAGGAGCGGCCACCACCGGCGCGGTGTAGACAATGGTCGGCACTACCGGGTGCGGAGTGGAAGTCGGCTGGGGAACCGGCGTCGGGCAAACATTCTCGCCGTGAGCGCCGAGTCCGTGGTCGAAGGCGCACTGGACGTAGGGAGCGTCATCAGCGCGGAGGTCGCCGCCCTTGATGGCCGTGAACAGCCCGATCAGCGCCAGCCCCACCATCACTGCCAGTACCATCCCCGCAATGAACACCCAGAAGAAGAACTTGTTGTCGAACTTCAGGTGCATGTAGAACAGGATGACGATGGCGAACTTGATGCCCGACAGGAGGAACAGCAGGATGGTGGTGGACGGTTCCCCAAGGGCGTCGCTGATTACCTTCTCCGCCTCACCGGGGAAATCCATGATGATGACGAACTCAACGATGGTAATGGCGAACAGCAGTATCGCTATAAAGATGTACTGCTTGAGGGACGGGTGCCCGCCGCTGCCGTGTTCAGTTTCGTGAGCTGATGCCATCTGGAGTGTCTCCCGGTATTGCGAAGCCGCTATTGAAGGGTACTCAGTCTTGAATCGGACTCGCCCTTGCTAATGGGCCACGGCGGGCCCGGCGTCAAAGCCGCCCACCAGGTACAGCAGGGTGAAGATTACGATCCAGACGATGTCGACAAAGTGCCAGTACAAGCCGCAGATTTCGACGTCAAGCGCCGTCCCCGGATGCAGACGTCCCTTGAACGAGATGACGAACAGCGCCAGCAGCCAGATGATGCCCAGCGTTACGTGCGCGCCGTGGAAGCCGGTGAGCGTGAAGAACGTTGCACCGAACAGGTTCTGGCCCAAGGTCAGCCCTTCGTTCTTGAACAGGTTGAACTCGTAGACCTGGAACCCGATGAATATGGCGCCCAGGATGGCGGTGGCCAGCAGCCAGATCTTGATGCCTGTCTGGTTGTTCTCGTTGGTCGCCGCCAGGGCCCGCACCATTGCGAAACTGGAACACAGCAGCACGAAGGTGCTGATGGTCGTGATCGGAATGTCGATGATATCAATGGGGTATGGCCCGGTAAGGCTCTGCCCCCGGTAGACCATATAGGTGGCTATCAGGGAACCGAAGAACAGGCAGTCCGACCCCAGGAACACCCACATCAGCATCTTCCGGTGGTTGAGGCCGGTGGTGGTGTAGTCGTGGCCTATGTGTTCGGGATGCTCATCGTGCCCGGCGTCGCCGTGGGCGCCGTGGCCGTGGTCCGAGTGATGGGCCGTTTCCGGTGCGTGGGCCAAGCTCTGCTCCTTTGTTGGGCGCCTGCTCCTGGTCCCGGTTCGGCAGGCGCTGTGCCCGGCTATCCTAGTGTTCTTCGGCGGCCGGGGGTTCGTTCGCCCAGCCGATGACGCCAATGAATGCGATCAGTCCGCCCAAGAATGAAACGCCGTAGTGCGACAGCAGTCCTCCTCCGATGAGGCCCACCCCGGCAGCGATGATGATCGGCCAATACGACGGGCTGGGCATGTGAATCGTGCTCGGGTCGACGGCAGCCTCCGGTTCGGTGATGGGGTTGCCGGCCTCGCGTGCCTCGTCCTTGACTATCCAGTAGTGGTCGCGACCCTTGATCCGCGGGACCTCGGCAAAGTTGTAGGCCGGCGGCGGCGAGGCGATTGACCACTCGACGCCGGGAGCGTCCCATGGGTCGTGGCTGACCCGCCGGGCGTTGCGGTTCTCCCAGAGGTTGTACAGGAACACCAGGAAGCCGACGAACAGTATCAGGTAGCCGACGCTGGCCAGCATGTTCAGGTCGCCCCAGCCGAATTCGCTGGAGTAGGTGTAGATGCGGCGCGGCATTCCGTTCATCCCCACGAAGTGCATGGGGAAGAAGGTCACGTTCATGCCGATGAATATCAGCCAGAAGTTCAGCTTGCCCAGTTTTTCGTTCAGCATCCTTCCGGTCAGCTTGGGCCACCAGTAGTAGATGCCGGCGAAGATGCCCATGATGGAGCCGCCGAACAGCACATAGTGCAGGTGGGCGACGATGTAGTAGGTGTCCTGCTGCTGGAAGTCCGAGGGAGATACGGCGTGGGACACCCCGCTCAGCCCGCCGATGATGAACAGGAAGATGAAGCCCAGGGCGTACAGCATCGGAGTAGTGAACTCGATGCTGCCCTTCCACATAGTCCCCAGCCAGTTGAATATCTTGACGCCGGTGGGCACCGCGATGAGCATCGTCGTGATGGTGAACACCGAGTTGGCGATGGGGCCCAGCCCCACGGTGAACATGTGGTGGCTCCACACCGCCCACCCCATGATGGCGATGACGATGCCGGAGAAGATGACGAACGGGTAGCCGAACAGGGGCTTCTTGGAGAATGTCGGCAGGATTTCCGACACGATGCCCATGGGCGGCAGGATCAGGATGTACACCTCGGGATGTCCGAACACCCAGAACAAATGCTGCCACAGGATGGGGTCGCCGCCCTCGCTGGGGATGAAGAAGTGGGTGCCAAAGTTGCGGTCCATCACCAGTTCGATCAGGCCCACGGTGATGACCGGCATGGCCAGGATCAGCAGGATGGAGGTCAACAACGTCATCCATACGAACACCGGCATTCGCATCAGCGACATTCCCGGAGCCCGCAGGTTGATGATCGTTACCACGAAGTTCAGACCGCCGGCCACCGAGGAGGTACCCAGGATCAGCAGCCCGATGGCCCAGAAGTCCAGGCCCATGTTCTGGCTGAAGGGCTGCTCCGTCAGGTTGGCGTAGGAGAACCAGCCCGCGTCAGGCACCTGGTTCACAATGAAGCTGAAGTGCATCAGGATGGAGCCGAACAGGAATATCCAGTACGACAGCGCATTCAGCCTGGGAAATGCCACGTCCCTGGCCCCGATGGCCAGGGGCACGACGAAATTGAAGAATGCGACACCCATCGGCATGATGACCATGAAGATCATCACCGTGGCGTGCATGGTGAACATCTGGTTGTAGCGGCTCGGCCCGAGAATGTCGGTGTCGGGCGTGGCCAGCTGCATGCGAATCAGGCCCGCCTCGATGCCGGACAACAGCATGAACACCAATGCGGTGGCGCCATACAAAACGCCGATCCGCTTGTGGTCAACTGTTGTTATCCAGCTCCACAGGCCGGTGGCGCCGTAAGTTGGGCGGGGCAGTACCTCAGTTATTGCAGCCATCGCTTGCCCTTCCAGCAACCAGATTACCGAGTTCCCTCTCCCTCCGGGGGAGGGTTAGGGTGGGGGCGTCTCCCGCATTCAAGTTTAGCGCAATTCGAGTCTAACGCAGGTTCAGGAGATACTCAATTATGGCGTCGATTTCGGTGTCGGTCAGGCTGGCGTCGCCACCCTCGTCATACAGCAGGGCGTTGGAGTACATATAGTTGCCCGGCTTGATCTCTTCAGGGTTCTTGATCCACGCCCGCAGGTTTTCCACCGTAAGGTCGGTGATGCCCGCCGCCAGGGTCTCGCGGGTTCGGAGGTCGGTCAGGTTGGGGCCGGGCACCGCCGCGTTCTCCGCTCCGGTTAGGAACTGGTCCAGCCGCGCCTGCGCCACCGACTCCAGCTCCGGGCCGTCAACGCTGTGGCACAGCGAGCAGTGGATGGCGAATAGAGTCTGGCCCTGCTGGCTTACCGGAGTGAGCGCGCTGGGCGGGCTGTAGTCCCGTACCCAGTCCTGGTAGTCCTCTTCGCTCATTACGGTCACGCGGAACCGCATCTGGGCGTGGGCTATGCCGCACAACTCGGCGCACTGGCCATAATAGGTCGCCGGCAACTGCTGCTCAATTAGGTCCGAGTCGGCCATGAGCCACAGGGTATTCTGGCGTGTTGGCACCACGTCAACCTTTCCGCCCAGCTTGGGAACCCAGAAGCTGTGCAGAACGTCGTCGCTTTCCAGGGTAAAGTTGACCGGCCGGTCGACGGGTATTTTCAGCTCGTTGGCCGTGGTGATTCGTTTGCCGTTGCCGTCGGCGTCGGGATACTCGAACTCGAAGTACCACTGGTGGCCCACCACGGTAACTTCCAGGATGTCGCCCTGATCGGTGGGAGGCTGGTCCAGCTCGAACAGGGTGAATACGGACCAGATGCCCAATCCGAGAATCAGGGCAGTGGGGATGATGGTCCACGTGACTTCCAGCGCCGTGTGGCCGTGGATCTGGGGAGGCCGGGGCTGGCCGGGGCGGCGCCTGTACCGGATGACAATGTAGAGCAGTGCGCCTTCCACCAAGACGAAAACAGCTACCATCGTCCAGAGAAGGACGTTGAAGAGCTGGAGCTGCTTATCGGCAACCGGCCCTTTCGGGTCCCAAGTCGACTGGAATCCCTGGCTACAGGCCGCTGTCAGAAGGAAAAGGGCGGCCAATAAACCAAAAATCACCAAGCGTCGGGGCCTGAACCGGCGCAGAGCGGGTGGTTTGAGGTCGTCGGAGGACATTTCAGGGCTCGTGGGAATGGTTTCCGCTGGGGCCTCTCCCGCAGGTATTAGACCTGGTTCCCCTTGCGAGACTGAGACCCCAATGGTGGACTCCCTTTCCGGGTTGAAATCTAACCTGAGGCGCTCGCCAACTGGAGTATGTGCAATTTTTCACGTACCGCGCGAAACAGTATCACAGGCCGCCCTTAGTGTCAATTGAAAACGGGGCCGATATTAGGCGTGGTAAGCGGGGTTAGGTACAGGGCTGGCAAGACACGCGGCCTCGTCTTTGCTGTGGGGAACCTAAAAAGGAGTGGCGTTCCGCTGACACTCGGTGATGGACTCGATTCTCGGAAGTCATCCATAATGGAAGTATAAGAAATTATGTTCTATAATTTTTCTGTCGGATTGTCTGCCTACGTGCCTATGTTTGACACCCGAAGGGGTCGCCTGTATTCTCCGAGCCAATCTAACCAAATCGAACCCTCCGCAATTCCAGTAGACTGATAAAGTGGCGATAAGACGAAAGAGGCATCGTTGGTTCAGACTAGCATAGCCATTGTCGCGGACTGCGACGATACTCTGGCGCCTGACACTACCGGGCAACTGCTTCGAGTATTTGGCGTTGACAGCGACGAGTTCTTCCGTAACAAGTCAGCACCTCTGGTTAGCGAGGGCTGGGATCCTTCACTGGCCTATATGCATGAAATGATAAGACTCGCGCAACCTGGCGGCCCGCTTGAGGGATTGACCCAGCAGAAGTTTACGGAGATCGCTGGGCAGTTGGAGTTTTTCCCAGGCGTACCGGATTGCTTCAAACTGGTAAAAGGGGAAGTCGAGAACGATCCCGATTTCAGAGCGGCTGGAGTGCGAGTCGAATCCTATGTTGTGTCCGGAGGGATTGCGGAACTTCTTCGGGCCAGTTCGTTAAAGGAATCAGTTTATCGTATCTGGGGCTGCGACTTTTCATACAATTCCGAGGGAGTCATAGCTTACCCCAAGAACGCGATTTCGTTCACGGATAAGACGCGATTCTTGTACCGAATCAACAAGGGGCTAACCGCTCCAGCTTCCGATAGTCGGCCTTATTCGGTCAATGAGGTGATGACCGCCGACGAAAGGCCCGTCCCTTTCCAAAACATGGTCTACTTGGGCGACGGACCGAGTGATGTGCCTTGTATGTCCCTTCTATCAGCAAACAAGGGCTTCGTAATCGGCGTTGCAAGCCAAGACAACCCTGGCAAGACTTGGGCGCTGTCTTATGGCCGCAGAGCTAATCAGACTGTTGATCCTGATTTCACTGAGGACGGGCCAGCATACAGGGCGCTTCGCCAATCTGTTTTGCAAATAGCCCGCTCCATCGCGAACCAAGCCTCTGGCGGAAGGCCAGTTCCACAACACTGAGGAAAGGAG
Source organism: Dehalococcoidia bacterium (assembly GCA_965203005.1). Taxonomy (GTDB): domain Bacteria; phylum Chloroflexota; class Dehalococcoidia; order Lucifugimonadales; family UBA3495; genus VXOI01. The sequence goes on along the minus strand of CBDBBS010000002.1, from coordinate 3,374,019 downwards.
AATTGAGCAATGTCTGCATATGTTTCCCCGCCGACAACCGGCAAACTCCTAGAAGACGCATTGAGTTCGACCGGCGCGCGGTATAAGTTCCGAGGGGTTGAGGCCGAGATGGATTTGGTCGTGCAAGGCGACCGAATTTTGGCCTATCTCGGCGAAAGGGAAATGCCTGTTGCTGTGCTCCGGTTCGGTGGCCCGTATTCGGGCACCATTTGGGTAGACGGAAAATTGGTTGGGGAATACGAAAAAGATAGGGAAGGCAACTTTCTGGTCACGGAAATCGAGGCTGGGTTCAAGAGACCGCAGTCAAGACGCCAGCTAGATCCAGTGGCGCATATCATTGAGTTGGTTGCCCGCGATTAAAGACCGAAAGAACTTAACGGCCCGAATCCCTGTTGCCAACCATAAGCCCGGCGGTTCAACTGCCGGGCCTTTTATTACCGTTCAAAATAGGCCTAATTTGGTGCTGCCCAGAGACTCACAGCCACCAGCGGTAGACGCCGTCGGCCATCATCGCCCCGAAAAGCAGGGCGAGGTATAGCAGCGAGTAGAGGTACAGGTTGCGCGCCTTGGGCCTCCTGGGCTGATCCAGCGGGGGCTGTTGGCGAAGACGCCAGGCGGCCCAGATGAAGACTGCCCCGAGCACTGCGGCTGCGGCCAGGTACACCAACCCAACGGCGCCCGTAGCGGCGAATACGAGAGTCAGCGCGACCAGCACCAGCGAATAGACGAAAATGCTGCCCACCGTCCGTTCCTCTCCGGCAACCACCGGCAGCATGGGCACTCCCGCCCGCTCGTAGTCCCGCTGTATCAATAGCGAGAGCGCCCAGAAGTGAGGCGGGGTCCAGAAAAAGATGATGGCGAACAAGTACAGGGCCGGGAGATCGAACGAGCCGGTCACCGCAACCCAACCAACCACGGGAGGTATGCTGCCCGCAGCGCCGCCGATGACGATGTTCTGCGGCGTGCTCCGCTTCAGCCAGCCGGTATAGACCAGCACGTAGAACAGCGTCGCGGCCAGCGTGAGCACGGCCGCCAGCAGGTTCACCCAGTAGGCCAGGACCGCGAATGCGGCGACGTTCAGCGCGATGCCAAACGCCAGCGCGGCAAGGGGACGCACCCGCAGGCCGGGCACGGGGCGGGACGCGGTGCGGGACATCAGGGAGTCGATGTCCTGGTCCATGTAATGGTTGATGGCGTTGGCGCCTCCAGCGCCCAGCGCTCCCCCTACGCAGACCAGCAGCAGCGTCCACAAGTCGGGAATGCCCGATCCGCCGGCGTGCCCCGTTTCAAAACGGACCGCCAGGAACATGCCCCCGATGGCTGTGACCAGCAACAGGGAGATGATTGGCGGCTTCGTGAGGGTCAGGTAGTCCGCCAGAACTCGAAGCGGGGCGCGCAGAAGGCCGGTTCGTCCGCCCTGCCCTCCGGGTTTGAAGACGGCGGCAGCGGTCTCGCCCGCCGCATCCCCGGATTCAAAGCCAGGGGCCTGCCCCTCCGTCCGGCCCGGCGTGTCCAGGGCCTCTATATGTCCTGCTTGTTCAGCCATATTCCTGAGCCTGCTTCTTTGATAAGGCGCCTGCTCCTGATCCCGGTTCGGCAGGTGCCAGAGAGGCAGCGCCGCTCCTGGTTTAAATTTAAACCCGGGGGGTCTGCTCCCTCGAGTAACTGAGGATCGCCAGTGCCGCCGCCAGTGCCCAGACCCCGGACGCCAGCGCCAGGTGCAGCGCCCGCAGCTCCACGTCCTTGCCGAACCCGGCCCAGATGACGCCCGCTCCCACAAGGGTCTGCGCGACGAACAAGGCCACGGCGGACATGGACAGCATCCGGATCAAGGGCGGCTGGGTCCTCCCCCGGAAGCCGAGGTGCAGGGCATACATTACCACCAGACCGACAATCAGGGCCACCCATCTGTGAGCCATGTGAATCATCGCCAGCTTGTTTCCCGGGAAGAACCCGCCCCAGTCGTTGGTGCACAGCGGCCAGGCGGGGCAGGCCCAGGTGGCCGAGGCCTCATTGGTCAAGTATGAGCCGGAAAGCAGCAACAGAAACAGGGCCACCGCCGCCACCAGCGACAGCGGCGGGAACAGGCTGGCTTTGCCCACGGCCCACGACTGCGGCCTACGGGTTAAAAGAGGGAGGTGCATCCCGCCCCGGTACGACATTATCAGCACCAGGACGCAGCAGGCCATGGTCAGCTCCGCCACGGCCAGGTGCGTCAGCACCACGTGGGCCGAAAGTTCGGTAACCACGGTGACCCCGCCAATGCCCGCCTGCACTATCACCAGCACGATGGCCGCCGTGGCTGGCCAGAGTATCCAGGGCTCCCGGCGATACCGCAGCCAGGCGGCGATGAAGGTGGCGGCCACCAGCGGGCCGACGAGGAAGGACGCCGCCACCCGATGGGCGTACTCGATGATGGCTTTCGACTCCAGCGGCGGCAGCCACTGTCCCGAACAGAGGGGCCAGTCGTCGCCGCAGCCCAGCCCGGACTCCGTGACCCTGACAACGCCGCCCAGCACGAGCATGGCGAACACGGAGATCGCCGCCGCCCAGGCGAGTCCCTGGAACCAGCCCTCCGTGGCCACGCTGCCGGACCTGAACCGGCCCCCGACCGCTACCGCCATCGCATCACGCCAACGGTAACGGCCAGAGACACAAATTGTCGTGGATTTCTGTGGCAGTTACAGGGGAACCATGATTCTGGGGATGCCGGATGACAGGAAATGCCGCAACGATCCCGGTTTGGAATCGGCTGGGAGGTGGAGAGAGGGCCCATAATCATCCGGTGGCGTGTGTCTGGCCGGAGGCCAGACACGTATGCCAGCAGCATATTGGGGAAAACGGCGACGAAAAACGTATCATCCCGCGAACCTGATTGTCAACGAGAATCGGTTTGTGTCATGACTGCAATTCAGGTAGATTCACCCCTCGCCAGCGAACGCAGATAAACGTAAAATATCTCCAATACTGAGACAGTGATCCGGGAATATTGAGCCATGGCCAAGAAGAAGTGGAAAAAGCAAAAACAGCAGCTGCCTGAGAATCACCAGTGGACGGCGGCTCCGGGCAACAAGGTCTTCGTCGCCGATGCCGGGGCCATGCAGTTCGAGGTGCCGCGCAAGTGGCATATCAGCCCCGGTGAGAGCGGTTCCATCCGGTTCTTCGACAAGAAGAGGGAGGAGGATGCGGACATACGGCTCGAGGTCTCCCTGATCTATGCCGCCAACATCGACTGGAGCGGCCTGCCCCTGCCGATTCTGATCGAGGATGCCGCGCTGTCGGGCGATTCCCGCGACATCACCAATCGCGGCCCTTACCAGGAGCTGCGGCGCGATACCCTGGAGGCGGCCTGGCTGGAGGTGGATTTCATTGACCCCACCGAGAACCGGCCGGCCCACTCCCGCATCTGCATGGCCCGGGGTCCCGGCGCCTACGCGCTCTTGACCATCGATTTCTGGACTGAAGACGGGGACCGGGCCCGCAGGGTCTGGGACTCCGTCCTGGGTTCCCTCAAGCTGGACGGCACCAACCGAGGCAAACTAAACCTGGATGGCAGTCACCGTGTCTCCAAGCTCAGCCTGAATTAGACACTAACTCAATACTCGCATCCGGCCTCTGACCGTCATTCCCGCGAAAGCGGGAATCCAGAACCGCCGCAAGTTGGCCGCGAAGCCGCATTAAGACTGCCTGGATTCCGGCGCAAGGCCGGAATGACGGGTCAATCTGACGACACTCCCAGGTGTCGACGAGCGTGGAGCAGAGAAGGGTGGCCGCAACCGCGTTGGCCGGATAGCGGCGAGAGAGACGGACGGACTGCGAGGGCGGGTCTGTTGAGGGGAGGAACCTCGGATGACCCGCACACTCGCAGAAATGGGCGGAAAGGGATGTGGGGAATCCCCCGCGGCCCCCGCATCCCGGATGAATTTCGATCAGCTTACGTACTGAGTTATGAGCCGCCTTACCAGGAGTGATCACTCGCGGGCCAGGGAGCGCACCTCCCTGCGCATCGATTCCACGCCGTCATAGCCCGCAAATCGCGCCCGCAGTTCCTCGAATCCCGGGTTCCCGCCGGAGCCGGCGGAATCGCCGCCGGCGGAGAGAGGGCGCGGCAGGTAGGCGCGCAGCAGGGTTTCCCCTTCGCGGTCAGCAAAGCGGATGTAAAACGACGCCAGGTCGCCATGCGTCTCGACGAATTCAATGCCCTCTACCATTTCCGGTTCCAGGTGGAAGAGCCAGTTGTGGGCCCTGACCGTAACGTATTTCCCGTGGACTTGCGGCTCCTGTATGCCCCGCGAGTAGTTTTCGCTGACCATGTCGCCCGGCCCGACGATCCACATCAGGCGGTCGCCGAGGGTGGCCAGTTCACGAATGATCTGCAGGGTGGCTTCCATTGCAACTCCATCTCTTGCCTGGTCGAACTCGGCCTTCGCCGGGTGAATTTCCGAGGACAACAAAAAAGCCCTGCCCCTGAGGGCAGAGCGCAAACAACAAACGGCATGCCGGCGCCTTTCCTCGAAGGCCGAAACATTGCCGGGAGCCGTGGACCGGACTCGTCGCGGCAGCTCCTGCTACCGTGACCTACCGTTGCGGGACAGCGCTGGACTTTGACCAGCTTCCTCGTTCAAGCCCTTTGAGGGGCACTCCCAGCATTGGGTTATTCGAATGTAAAGCGGCGCCGAGGCGCCTCCACGCATGTTGCCCCATCCCCAGTTGCCTGTCAACCGGGGTGGCAGGGTCTTTCCGTCCTTTCAAAGTGGCTCTGTTCGCTGACATCCGCTCATCCTGAGCTTGTCGAAGGATGGCCCATCAAGCCACCGGTGGTTCGACAGGCTCACCATGAGGTGGCGGGAAGCGACTTTGAAAAGGCCCTGATATCAGTTCGCGGGGTGTTTCAATTCTCCCTCTCCCTCGAGGGAGAGGGTTGGGGTGAGGGTGAAATCTTTGTTATTAGCGGCCTTGTCAACATACAGGGGACTCCCCCACCCTAACCCTCCCCCAGAGGGAGAGGGAACTTTCAAAAGCGTCTTTCCCTTACTTACAAGAGACCAGCCAGCTCCTCCAGCACCCTGCGCCAGTGCCCTCGCATCAGCTTCCGCTCCTCCAGGCTGGACAAACGCTCCTGGTGGAACCGGACCGAGGTCTTGTCCCCCGAAGCCGCCAGGTAGATCTGTAGCGTGGATGTCTGGGCCAGGGAGGGGTGGCTCCACGTCAGGCGCACCCGCTCCCCCGGAACGCACGAACGAATCTCTCCCTCGCGTCCCTCTTCCGTCCGGTATCTCTGCCCCTTGCGGAACTCCAGCGACGGGGTCTTGCCCAGCCATGCGTCCCTTCCGGGTCTCTCCGACAGCAGCGCCCATGCCACGTCTGACGGCACTGGCAGCGTTTTCTGCACGCCGATCTGAAAGTCAGCGCCGGAGGTCTGACCAACTACCCGCAGTCCCCTGGCCTGCTCGTAGCCGACAGTCACCGACTGCTGCCACCAGCCGTTGGACAGTCCGCCGGGCCCGGCAGTCAGGGCCACGATCTCCTTGTGGTTCATTTCGGCAGCTCCGAGACCGTCCAGAAACGCAATCCACTCGTCCCAGTTCCGGCCCGTGGCAGCGGCCACCGCGTCATCCGACACGCCGCTCAGTTTTTGTTCGCTGGTTGGCAAATTGCTCTCCCCAAGGCGGCAAATGATGCCAGACAATATAAGGCATTGGACGTTACCTGGGCTAAACGAGAGAGTGGGTGCGCAATTCCATTCCCCTGCTGGTCTGCGGCCGGCCAGGAACTCGCGCAGTGATGAGTACCACACATTCTGCAAGGGGGGCACAATTTGTGCTAGCTTTTTAGTTGCCCTTTCAACCGGGTTGCAGTCCGGGAAATTCTGTAGAGTGAAGCCGCAAGATGTCCCATGCCCTCGTGGTGGAAGATGTGGTCAAGCGTTACGGTGACGTTGTCGCCGTAGACGGCCTTTCGTTCTCCGTTGACCGTGGCGAGATTTTTGGGCTGCTGGGGCCCAACGGGGCTGGCAAGACTACCACGCTGGAGATAGTGGAGGGCCTGACAGCCGCCGACTCAGGAAGGGTCAGCGTGCTGGGCCTTGACGTGCAGACCCAGGTCCGCGATGTCAAAGCCCGGTTGGGCGTCCAGTTGCAGTCATCCTCCTACTACGAATACCTCACCCTGCGCGAGATCCTCTCCTTGCTGGGCAGTTTCTACCCCCGCCGCCTGTCACCGCAGGACCTCCTCGAGAGGGTGAGCCTCGGAGACAAGGCCCGTCGCCGGGTACGGCAGCTGTCCGGAGGAGAGCAGCAACGGTTTGCCCTCGCCGCCAGCCTCGTAAACGATCCCGAGCTGGTGATCCTCGACGAACCCACCACCGGCCTCGACCCGGTCTCCCGCCGCGACCTGTGGGAACTGGTGGGTCTGGTCCGGGAGGGCGGCGCGACGGTGATCGTGACCACCCACTACATGGAGGAGGCCGAGGAGCACTGCGACCGCGTTGCCATCATCAACCACGGCCGCATGCTGGACAGCGGCCCGCCGCGCGAACTGATCGGGCGCGTCGAGGCATCCTACGCCGTCAAGCTGCAAACCGGGGAACCCCTCGACGGGGAACAACTGGAGGCCCTGCAGATCAACGGGCAGACCGGCCCTGCCATACCGGGTAGAACACCGGGCAGCGCCGACGGGGATACCGGCAGCGTCTACCTTCTGCGCATCGACGGGTCTCCCGCCTCCCTCCGGGAACTGCTCGAGCGGGTGACGCGGGCGGGCGTGGCGCTGGAGCACCTGGAAATCACCCCGGTGACCCTGGAGGACGTTTTCATCGAGTTGACCCGGAGTTGAATGTAATTGTTTGAACTGTGATTCTTCTGATTAGAAGATTACCCTGAGTTAGAAATTCATGATAGGAGTTACGCAGTTGGCGATTTCACCCCCACCCTAACCCTCCCCCGTCAAGGGGGAGGGAAATGCTTGAACTGCGTAACTCCTATCATGAATATCCCTTAAGCACAAAAATCACAGTTCAGACAAAGAGGCTCCCTTGCTGGCGATCACCCTGGCCAACGTCAAAATGATGACCCGGAACCGGCAGGGCCTGTTCTGGGCCCTGGTTTTCCCTCTGCTGCTGGTGGTGGTTTTCGGGCTGTTTGATTTCAGAGGGGTGACCGCCACCAGGTTTGCGGTGCTGGACTACTCCGGCGGGCCCAACGCCGAGCGGCTCAAGGGAATGCTGGGTGAAATCGACCTGCTCGACCTCGAAGACTTGGCCCCAACGGATTTCGATGCCCAGGAGCAAGCCCGGCAGGAGATCAGGGACGGAGATTTAGGGTATCTGCTGATAATTCCTCGGGGGGTGGACGATTCGGCTGCCCAGGCCCCTGTGGGAGACACGGCGCAGGTCACCCTGGTCTACTCCACCCGAAATCCTGAGCGAAACCAGCTGGTCGAAGGGGCGGTACAAAGCCTGGTCTTCGAACTGCGCTCGGCGGGCCAGCCGGTGTTGCCCCGGGACCTGGTGGTCTCCGAAGTCATCGATGCCCCGGAGGTGGACTATTTCGACACCGTACTGCTGGGCTTGCTGGGGTTGGGGATCATGACCAACTCGATCATCTCCATCGCCGTGCGCATCAGCACCTACCGCAACCAGGCCGTGCTGAAGCGCCTGCTGGCAACGCCCCTTCCGGTGTGGAAGTTCTTCGCCGGTGAAATCATCGCCCACCTGCTGCTGGCGATAGTTCAGGCACTGATCATCCTGGCAGTGGGTGTGTTCGTGTTTGGGGGCGAGGTCCACGGCAACCTGGGCTGGGTGCTGCTGATTGTGCTCCTGGGGACGGTGGTGTTCCTGAACATCGGGTTCATCCTGTCAGCCTGGGCCAGCAGCCCGGCGGCTGCCTCCGGGATGGGCAACGCAGTGGCCTTGCCGATGATGTTCCTCGCCGGTACCTTTTTCTCCACGGCATCCCTGCCCTGGCTGCTGCCCTACGCCGCCATGGTACTCCCGCTTACGCCCATGCTGGACGCCCTGCGTGAGGTCGCCATCAACAGCGCGCCGCTGTGGGATACGTGGCCCCATCTGGCCGCCTTGGGCGCCTGGGCGTTGGCCACTGCGCTGATCGCCGTGCGCGTGTTCCGCTTCCGGTAGCGATCTGTTTCAGGACTCGGCGATACCGCCTTGCGAATAGCGGCGTATGGCTGGTCTTCGGACTTGGCCGCCCGGTCTTACGGAGAATCTTCCCGGCGAAGCCGACGTATCGCCTCTGCCATTTCCTCGGCCTTGGCCTCGGCCTGGATACGGGCTTCTCGTTCGGCGTCAGCCCTGGCCTCGGCCTGGATGCGGGCCTCTCGTTCCGCATCTGCTCTCGCTTCCTGGTCCTCATAGGTCAGGATGGGCGCTTCCGTGGCCGGATCCACCCATACCAGCCGGCCGTGGTCCCACCTGATAATCAGGTTCAACACGGGGCTGTATCCCTGCAGGACGCCCGGCGCGACCTCGTCTATGGCCATCGGCTGGTAGGCGTCTCCCTCCAACCTGTCACCGGCCAGCTTGGCGCCGTGAAAATCGCCCGTTTCATCGAAGCGCCAGTATTCCGGGATGCCCAGGACAGCGTAGTCAACCCTCTTGTCGCCGGTGTCCACCTCGGCGGTGCTCAGCGACGCCACCTCCATGATGAAATCCGGCGGCTTGCCCTGCTCCGAGACGATGTATCCGTTGCTGGCCCGGTAGTCCTCGGGGTTGACGTCGAAGGCAATGAGCAGGTCGGGCCTGCGCGCCCGCGCCTTGTTGAACTCCTCAGAGGCCACGATCCACTTGTCGGCGACGACCAGGGTGGTGTCGAGGTTCCCGAGGTGGAGGGCCAGGTAGCGGTTGTTGCCGTGTTCATAGATATGGTCGAAAGCAGTCACTTCGTCGGGATCCCTCTCGGGCGGGTAGGGCAGCCTGAACCGCTCTTTTTTCGGGGCTTCCATCCGAACCGATTCCTGCGTGGGGGGTCTGGTAGTCATCTGGCGCATTGCCTCCGGGTTGGATGGCGTCGCTTCCTGGCCGTGATGTTCTGTATCTGATGTTACGGACAGAGTGAGCGGCGGTCAAACATCGTTGCCGCGTCCGGTCTGATACCTACCCGGCGCACCCCCTCAGTCCCGCAGCGCCGTGGCGATGAGCCGACCCTCTCGCTCCACGTAGATGACCTCGATGGTCTGACCCAGGACCTGGTGCAGCCGCAGGTGCGCTCCGTTCTTTTCCAGGTCCCCGTCGGTGGTGAACGTCCACACGCGCCCGTCCTGGTCGCGGAGGCGGAGCGTCTCTATCTCCGCCAGGTTCCGGTCGATGGCCTCCACCACCACGCCGCGCACCACCCCCGGCTCCTCGTTGCATGCCGCTAGAAAAACGCAGAGGACGCAGAGAATAGCGCAGAGGACGCAGAGATGTAAATTGTTTGTCAAGTAATTCTCTGTGGTCTCTGTGTGGTATCTGCGCTCTCGGCGTTTAATTCAACACCTCCCGCAGGGCGTCTTCGATGACAGAGGCTGGCGTGTAAGCCTCGAATTTGGCCCGGATGATGCCGTCGGAGTCCACCACGAACGTCCAGGGCTCCGTTGGCAGGCCCCATTCTCGCACGGCATCCACGGCATCGTCCTTGTTGGGACGTTGACCGTCTTCGAACTGATGGGGGTTCCGATAGACTTCCACGTGAATGATGTTGACCGTATCGCTATATTGGGAGAGTAGGTCAGCGAGTTGTTTCACCTGCGGGCCACAAGTTCCGGTCGAGCAATATCTTGGTGTGGAAAAACTAACCACGAATGGTTTTCTTTCCAGTAAGGCTTCGTGTATTGAGATTGCATACAGAGCGGGGTCGGGTTCAGAGGCCGTAGTGATATGGGAGAGGTCCGGAACATCGGATGCAGTAAGAGTAACGCTAGCAGGAGCGCTTGCTCCAACGGCCGGGGTAGCGCTGGAATCTTTAACAGTGAATGCCGACTTGGCGATGACCTGCTGCCCTTCGGCTGTGGTCAGTTCGGCCTCCAATTCCCAGTAACCAGCTGAATCGAATTCGGGATTCGCTACCAATACCCCAGCTTTTTCGTAGTGCCACTCCTGGAACCGGGCGGTGAAGGTCTGGCGTAGTTGTGGGGGGGCTAGGTCTTGCTGGAGGGCCGAGGCATTCTGACCGTTGGAGGTTTGTTGGCTTTCCGGGGTTTCAGAATCATCCCGGAATTTGTCTACGAAGTAGGTGCGGACAGTGGCGCTCTCGGCTTTCAGGGGTACGCCGTCGCGGCCAACGACGCCGAAGACCAGACGCTCGGGCCCCACGGCGAGGTCGGTGTTCACCACCACGGCGGCGAACTCAGGGCCGCCGAATTCCTCCGTCGGCGGCACGATGACGTCTGAACCGCCGCAGGCGACCAACAGCACGATTAAACCCAGAGTACACAGAGACCACAGAGTTCTATTCATAAGTTCCCTTGATTCCTTTCTTCCCTCCGTGCTCTCTCCGATCTCTGTGCTGAATGTCTAGTAGTTGATGGCGCTAACCTGGCCACCCTCGACGCCAATGGTCTGCCCGGTAATTGCGCCGGCGCGGTTGGATACCAGGAACAGGATCAGGTCGGCGATGTCTTCCGGCTCAACCATACGGCCGATGGGAATATCAGCCACGGCACGGGCTTCGGCCTCCGCCATGGTGATGCCCGCGTCGCTGGCCCGCCGTTCCAGGAGCATGGTCTGTCGCGGCGTGCGGGTGGTGCCGGGGTGGATGCAGTTGACCAGTATGCCGTCGCCCGCCACCTGGTCGGCAAGGTTCTTGGCCATGTTGGACACGGAGGCATTGGTGACGCCGTTGCTGTTGGTCAGCCGGCTGGCGGACCGGGCGGCCATGCCGCCTATGTTGATGATGCGCCCGCCGCCGCGTTCCCGCATATGCGGGATCACCTCCCGGGCGCAGCGGACGTAGCCCATGACTTTGACGTTGATATGGTTCCACCAGTCCTCGTCCGCCAGTTCCATGAACGGCGCGGCGGTGGAGTTCACGGCGTTGTTGATCAGTATGTCCACCCCGCCCAGTTCGGCTACGGTGGTGGCGACCAGGTTCTGGATGTCCTCCGCCACGCCCGTGTCGGCGCGCACGGCCACCACGCGGCGGCCGGTGCGGGCACGGATGTCAGCGGCAGCGTCCTCGAGGTCCTCCACCCCGCGGGCGCAGATGGCGACATCCACCCCCTCCTGGGCCAAGGCCAACGCCGTGGAACGTCCAATGCCCTTGCTGCCCCCGGTCACTATGGCGATCTTGCCTTCCAGTCCGAGATCCATTGGTTGCTCCTTGAATTCGGGGGTTAGGATGTTTGATTTGATTGATCCGGGATGGTCAAGGAATCAAGCCGACCAGAACCAGAGGCACGGCCGGAACTCCACGCCCCTGCCTTACTACGTTTAGCAAATCGCGTTCGTAGTATGGCACACCAGATGACATTTCTTCTTCGAGAGCTTTCATTGGGAGGATTTCTATTCCGACATCTATGATGTCCGAGACGTATAAGCTCAAATGCTTGACAAAAAGGTCGTGAGCTACAAACGAGTACTTGCCGAATTGCACTTCAACAGCGACACGTTCCTTTACAAAATCGGTTTGGTTGTAAGACATTATAGGTACGCGATTAGCCTCTTGTATCGCCTCCCTCTGGACATCAGCGGATTCCCTGTAAACCCGTCTCAGCGTTGCCTCATCATCTGTAACCCAGAAAGTATTGCGCCGCTCACTCCATCCTTGGTTCTTGAAACCATTTTTGAATGCCAAGTTCATATCCTTGGGAGAATACAGCAACTGTCCTCTTTTCTTGCTCTCGGCAGATACTTTTGTCTTGCACATTTCGGCATCTACACTGGCAATTATGTCCTGGACTTCCTGCCAAATTTCCCGCCGGTGTACGATGAGATATTCCTCTCCGTTCATGTGGGAATACCTAGCGGAGATGTGCATCAGTGTCCCCCTTTGGGAAGGCCTGGATCGTATATGGGCAGACCCATGGGCCGTGTGCGAAGCGTCCCATCCCGCAGGCTTTGAACACGTTCAAGGGCGATTTCTACATATTCTTCCACGACATCGCAACCGTACCCTATGCGCCCATGCATGAGAGCGGCAATTATGGTGGAGCCTACACCCATATAAGGGTCGAATACGCTGTCTCCCTCGTCTGTCATAGACAATACCAACCGTTCGACAAGCTCGACCGGAAACTGGGAAGGGTGAATGGTCTTCTCAGGATGGTTGCTTTTGACATTTGGGAATTCCCAAACGTCACTGGGATTCTTTCCCTTCGGATTGCTGGAAAACTTTCCGGCATTAGGACCTCGGAAGTGCTTTTTGTTCGGATATTTTTGCGGAACCCTGATAGGGTCTAAATTCCAGGTATAGTCATCGCCTTTGGTCCACCAGTTGATGGTTTCATACCGCCCCGACAGCCTCTTGGAACAATGCAGTCCGTGGCCAAAGTGCCATACAATCCTGTTTCTCAGTTTCAGTCCACGCTTTACAAACAACGGATACAGAAGCGAATCCAAAGGGATAATTTCACCGTTATCGACATAATTGCCTACTTGCCAGCAGATCGATCCGCGGGAATTCACCAGCCTCACGCACTCCTCAATTACTTGTGCTTGCATAGATAGATATTCGTCCAGCGTTAGTTTTTCCTCATAGGACTTGCCCAAGTTATAAGGCGGCGACGTAACGATCAGCTTGAATTTGCCATCCGGCAATGAACGCATGAAATCGAGGTTATCCGTGCAGGCAAGAACGGCGTCCTCATCTTGTCCGGTCAGTCCTCCGCTGGTTGCGGCCCCGGCTCTTAGTGAGACTGCGGCATCGTGCTGTTGGTCGGCAATCCCGGGCAACGGCTCAGTGCGGTTCAGCATCGACAATTATCCTGTGGAGCGAGAGTGCCATCAGGCATAGTACAAGCTAAAGTGAATCTCGGCTGTTGTCTATGACCGGATGTCAGGAATTTACCAGAGGGAAGAATGTCTCATCAGGCGGGCCGGCGTACTTGGACAAGTCTGCGGCCTCGTGTCTCAGGACTGCCTGCACGTCATCCTTTGATAGTCCCGGAAGGTTGATGACGAATTCGTCTATTGAGCCACCCTCGCTCAGGTGGTCGAATAGATGATGGACGGGTATCCGGGTCTTTCTGAACACCCAGACGCCGCCACACCGCCCCGGCGTCCGCTCCACCGCCGGGCAGGAAAGCCAGTGCCAGTCCCGTGGGGTGTACTGCATCAGAACTGACGCTTTGGCAGTGGTTAGTGGAGGTATCGGTTCCAGCAGAATGCCGACCACGGCATCGTGCGCGGCGGGCGATTCGCATATCACGGCATTGGCCGCTTCCCCCGCCGGGCCTGCGGGCCTGTCGAAATAGTAAATGATGGTTCCCTGCCGTGCCGTCTCGTTCATCTGGTTGCGAATCTTGGTCTGGTGGGCTGATGGCTGAAAGGAAACCGGCTTTCGGCCTTCGCCGAATTCATAGTGTCCGGTGTACGGGTCTATGGGCAGGTTCAAAGTGGGATGCTCTTGCAGTTGCCTCCTGATATCCTCGTAAACTGGATTGTACGCCATGACGCCGACTACAGTTCCCGCCCGGCACAGGTCGCCAGGCCTGGGGTCAGACGGATGGTCTATGGGTATTGCAATGTAGCCGACGTTAGCCTGCGACGTCGTCATATCGATAGCTCGCTGAGTCTGGCTATTGTCAGTCTAGGGGTTGCTGTTGGACGGGTCAATTTTGGAAGCCCCCTAGCCGGGTACGCAGCACGCGATTACGCCCGACGCATCCGACGCGTCGTCTATGCCGGAAACGGACGATACCAGTCCGTCCAGCTTGGCGTTGGGCCAGTCCATTGCCGGGAAGAGCTGTGAGATGCGGTCGGAAGTGGTGGCGAAGTCCCATTTCAGCTCGTCGCCAGTGAACTCGTCGCTTATCTCATGGCCAGAATGGGTGCGCACGGTGATTAGTGGCGCGAAGGAGCCGCGAGTCCGTTGGCCCTCCACAGTTACCCGTTCCTGCAGGTCCATCACCTGCCGGTCGAAATCCGCCGAGTCGATGCCGGGGTCGAGGCGCTGACGCAGCGGCGGGTAGCTGCCGTGCACCCAGGTGTAGGCCGTGAAATAGTGGGTGCTGCCCACGCCGGGCATGCGCCGGTCCGTGTTCGGAAAGGCAGGCGACGGATAGGTGGTCTCCAGCCAGTTCATCTCGACTGCGATGGACTCGATGCTCTCCGGCGGAATGTCGTGGGACGCCCGCATCCGGGTGGTCAGGTCGATGACCGGGCAGTTGTATCCCGCCGTGGGATAGATCTTGGGAGTGACGTGCATCAGCTCCCAACGGTCGCCCAGGGCCTCGACCGTTGCGGCGAGGTCGGTGCTTCCCGGGCCGCCATCGCCTGGGGGATTTGACGAGAACGTATAGGGCAGCTCACCCCGGTTGTTGCCGACAAAGGCGTTGTAGAAACCGGCATCACCCTCGAGACAGGTCTCGGAGCCGCGCAGGTTTTCCCGCGCCAGCAGGGCGGCCATGATGCCGCTGCGGGTGGCGTTGGGCTCGTGGTACAGCATCTCGCGCCCGCTCACCCGGGGCCCCTCGGTGGTGCCTCCGGCAAAGGTACAGGCGAGGGCCAGCGCGGTGACCGTCTGGTCCTCGTCCAGTCCCAGCAGCTTGGCCGTAGCCACCGCCGCGCCGAGGGTGCCGTAGACCGGGCTGCACCTGAACCCGCGAGCCTGGGTGCTGGGGATGAAATCGCCGGCGATACGGGCCTCCACCTCGTAGCCTGCGGCCATTGCCGTGAGCAGCTCCTGTCCGCTGGCGCCCGATATCTCGGCAGTGGCCAGCGCCGCCGGGATGATGCAGGGGCCTGGGTGTATGAGCATGCGGTAGGAGTCGGTCTGATTGGTAGCATGCATCAGCTTGCTGTTGGCGAAGGCCGCCCCGCTGCGGGTCGCCCGCGCACCGTCAGCCAGCACCGTCGCGCCGCTGGTGCTGGCCTCCTCCTCCTTGACCAGCTCGATGGCCGCCTTGCCGTGAGCCGTCTGCGCGCCGATCAGGGAGACGAAGGTGGCGTGCAGCAACGAGGCTTTCAGCTTGTCGACCACTCCGGCTGGCAACTGCGAATAGTCCAGTCCGGCCACGAACCGGGCGTAGGTGCGGGCGAGGGCTTCGGGCATGGCGTCTGCTCCTTGGGATGAGAGTTGCTATCGGCGCATCAGGGCCGTGTAGCGGCCTTCCTGCTCGAAATGGCGGTCGCTGGTCAGGACTTGGGTGATGCCATATTCGTCCATGGTGTTCATTGAGATGCAATCCACCAGGCTGTAGCCTTTGTCCATGCGGTTGCGGTATAACTCGAACCCTTTGTCGAAAGATTCGGCGCTTTGCGGAAATATCGTTATATCAGGGTCCCGGTAAATGTCTTCCACCACTCGGACTCCAACCCGGCGCGTATATACGTTCCCCGAAACGCTGTCCAGAAATTCGGTAAGAACTTCTTGGGTGGTGAACAGGTAGAGCGGACGCCCCAACCGCCTTTCGGCGGCCAGCGCCGCTTGATGCCACTGGTCATCCCGAAAATACCGGCCCTGCCAGAACGACGTATCGGCGAATGCCTGCGGCATCATTCATCCCGGCAACATTGGCCGTGGTGGTGGGCAAGGTGCCGCTCGACCAGATTGGTGGGTATATTTTCCCAGAACTCTTCCGGGAAACTGGCAATCAGCGCGTCGGCCCGCTCGCTGAAAGTGGGTGCATCGGGGTCCACCTCTCCCCGCTCCCAGCGGGCGACGGCGATGATGATTTTCTCGGCCTTGACCACCCGCTTGAGAGTGCCGCCGGGAGTGAACTCGCCCAGGCCGGTCACCTTTATGAGCCGGTCGTCCGGGTCCCTCAGCACCTCGATGACGCGGTGCCTGGTTTCGTCGTCGTAGGGCGCCGTAACCCACAGGCCGTCGTCCGTCAGCACGTTGAAAGTGCGGCTTTCCGTGTCTATTTGGGCTACAACACCAGTGACTTCCACTTTTTCCCGGTATGATTTCGCATCCATAGGAATCTCCTCAGTCCACCATATCACGTCAAATCCCGGAGGTAGGGGCGTATGGCCAGTTTCATCACTGCCAGCAGGGCCACGGCTCCGATGATGCTGAGGAAAATCAGGATGTCGAACTCTCGGCTGGCCATTCCGAGGGCGGTGCCTGCCGCTGGAGGGTGTTCGGAGTTGGTGATGGCCATCAGCAGCATGGCAGCGCCGACGGCCGCCGCATAGCTGAGGTTACGCAGGACCTCGGCGTCCATCAGGAATGCCTGAACGGGTCCCAGGAAAAGCATAACGGAAAAGAGTGAACCCAGCGCCAGGGCCACTCCGTGTCCTCCAACGACCGACCGGATTCGCGCGGTTTGGTTGGAGGGGGTGATGAAAATGCCCACAACGCTGGAGGCTAGGCCGGCGGCGATCGCCGCCGACGACAGGGACTGCACGAAGGTCAGAATCGCCAGCATCACCACGGTGGCCAGTACGGCCTGGAACACAAAGGCCCAGGGAAACCTGGCAAATCCGGGGTCGCGCCAGGTCCATGAGTCGCCTGTTTCCGGGTCCCGACCCGATAGCAGCCGCAGGAATATGAGGTTGTAGTCCAGGGGCCGCTGGCGTCGCCGCAGCAACATTCCGGCCAGCAGCACCGCGGCCATGCGGCCGCGACGGGACCTGCGCCCCCGACGGCCCCAGAAGATCACTGGACTAAAGCGACCGCACCCAGTCCAGCCAGACTCGGGCGCAGGCCGTGGGGAGAATATGCTGCACGAATCCCGTGATGCCCGGGAACACCACCCGCTTGCCGTTGGGGAACAGGTCGGCGGCCCCCCGGAAATCCCCCAGCACCTCCTCACGCAGACTGGCCGCTGCCAGCACCAGCACCGGCGTCTGGACTTCCCGGAGCTTCGGCCCCAGGTCACCGCCCGCGTTGGCCTGGAATCCCTGCACCACGTGGGCCGGGGTGGCCTTCATCTGGTCGGCGTACCATCGGATGTATTCCGGCGGAACGAGGTCCGGATCCAGCCGGCGTCCGATGCTGTCGTCCACCCAGGCCTCGATGCCCTCCCGTTCGATGAGGGAGGCGCTTTCCTGGTGGTGGGAGTCGAAACTGGTGGGTGAGGTACAGACGGTCAGCGAGAGCAGATTTTCCTGGTGGCGGGTGGAATAGTTCATGGATATGGAACCGCCCACCGTCTCCCCGATCAGGTGGAACCGGTCCAGTCCCAACCCGTCAACGACCTGCTCCAGATCGTTGGTGAAATTGTCCAGCGACCAGGGATAGCCGGGCTCGGGACAGTCCGACCGGCCCATGCCCCGCATGTCGAAGCGGATCACGCGATAGTGGCGCGCGATGGTGGGCACCCACCCGAACCACATCCCGTGGTTCTTGGCCATCCCGTGGTGCATCAGAACCGTATCCGGTTCCGTCCACGGATCGGTGAAATCGTCGACGGTGTAGAACAGTTCCGTTCCGTCGTCCAGGCTGAGTTTCATCGTTCCTCCGGGCACAGCGCGCCTGTTGCCCTGTTTGGAGTGCTGTCCGTTCCTTCGTGCCCTCTGATGTCAGTCTGCGGGAGCGGGAGTCAGACCCTTTTCGATGAACACGGAGCGGGCCACGCGCATGGCCGTGCGTGAGTTGGTGTAACTGCCGTAGAAGACCAGCTGGAAGAAGACCTCCATAATCTCCTGCTGCGTCGCGCCAACGTGCAGCGCCCCCTCGATGAGACGCCGGATCTGCCGGTCGTACTGGCCCTGCACCGTCATGGCCGAGAGGCTACAGAGCGCGCGAGTCTTGGGGTCCAGGCCGGGACGGGCATGAATCGCTCCCCAGTGGTACTGCTCAACAAATTTTTGCAGTTCGTTTTCCACTGAGTTAGGGTCGTCAACCGGATAGAGGGCCGGTTCTCCCATCTCCTCGTCGTATATCCGCATGCCAGACTGGTGCAATTCCTCTATGGTCCGGTCGGTATTGTAGGCCCGTGTTGGAGTGTATTCGATGCCCTGTTCCTCGAAGATGTCCTTGGTGAGCTTCATGGCGCCCTCGACCGAGGGTATGCCGACGAGGAAGGTCATCTGGATAACGACTTCCACTACCTGGTCGGGAGTTACACCGAGGTTAAGGGCGCGCTCGATGTTGCGGCGCAGCAGCGGCATCTGTCCTAGGGCGGTCAAAGCTGCGACGGTGCACATGCAGCGTCGTTCCATGTCCAGCCCCGGCCTGGTCCAGACGGATCCCCATAGCGCCTCGTCCACTATCCGCTTGAGGTCTGGCGCAAGCTGATCGATGCCCGGCAGACTGTAATGGCTCGGGTTTCCCGCAGCCATCAGCTTCCGCATCTCCATTCCTCGATTAAAGCGGTCGTCCAACGTTTCCAAGGTCCTGCTCCTCCTGTTCCCTTCTGGGGAATATGCAAGGGAGAGGAATTCTACCCTACTGTGGGCATTTCTCGTCCCCTCTCCCTTTTCGCTCACGCCAACAGAAAACTTTCTATGCCACTGCCGCCATCACGTCCTCCGAGAATCTCTGCATTCGCTCCTCCGTTTCGGCGTGTTGCGGACTCCGGAAATCGAAAATGAGCTGTGACACGCCTGCCTCGGCGTAGGTATGGATGTCTTGCAAAACCGCATCCGTCGATCCGGTGAACCGTCTGCGGCTGCCCGAGCTGTCGCTGGATGCGTCATACAGCGGCGCCTTCATGGTCACCTGTATCCCGGACGGGTCCCGCCCCGCCTGTTCGGCGTGGCGGCGCATGTAGGCCACGTTACCGGCAAGCTCCTCCGGCTCCAGCGGCGCGGCGGGTATCGCACCCACGGGATGCCAGGCGTTGCCCAGCCGGGCGGCGCGGCGCAGGGCGGCCCGGCTCTGCCCGCCGATCCAGATGGGCGGGTGGGGCTGCTGCACCGGCCTGGGAAGGAAGATGATGTCCGAGAACTGCACGTACTTGCCGTCGAAGGACGGATTATCGACGGTCCAGAGCTCGATGAATGCGCGCAGGTACTCGTCGGTAGCCGCTCCCCGCTCGGCGAATGGGGGCGCATCCAGCAGTTGGAATTCCTCCTCCATCCAGCCCACACCCGCGCCCACGATGAGGCGGCCCTTGGACAGCATGTCCAGGGTGGCCAGCATCTTGGCGCAGAGCAGCGGATTGCGGTAGGGGACGATCATGACGCTGGTAACCAGCCTTATGCGCTCGGTAACCCCGGCCAGGAAGGCCAGGGTCGTTATCTGCTC
Organism: Dehalococcoidia bacterium; assembly: GCA_965203005.1. Lineage (GTDB taxonomy): Bacteria > Chloroflexota > Dehalococcoidia > Lucifugimonadales > UBA3495 > VXOI01. The sequence goes on along the minus strand of CBDBBS010000002.1, from coordinate 3,354,730 downwards.
CGGCCATTCGCCCGCTCCGGAGTTCCCGCCCGCCAGTATGTTTCCGGTGACGCTGTACGGGTAGACCGAATCCACTTGCCTGGGCATCAGGATGTGGTCCGGGGCTACCATGCAGTTGAATCCAAGCCGGTCACCCAACCGGGCGATGCTTGCCAGCGCGTCCGGCTGAGCCCCTTCGCCGCTGTTGGGCAAATAGAATCCGAATTCCAAGCCGCGCCTCCACGGGGGTTCTTCGCATCGATTTTAGCATAAGGAAGGCCCCCGATTTAGCATAAGGAAGGCCCCCGAAAGGCCGGAGCGAGCAGGGCTGAAAGGCACAGCACTGCATCCGCGTAGTCTTTAGCTCGCAGCATATAGGCAACTATTCCTCCCATGACACGCAGGGTGGGGAGTGTTTGACCAGAGGCAAATTGGCGTGGTGTAATACGCCAACAGTGGCAGCCCGGTCAAGAGGTGAATCAGTATGCCTTCGATTGAAGAGCGGGTGGCAGAATTGGAGGCGACCGCGAATAACCATGGCGCAATGCTTAATTTGCTGATTGCCATTGGGGAACGCCAACAGACTTTGCTGGAAGAAATTCAAACAGAAGTGAAAGAAATTCGTGTCGTTCAAGAGAATCAGAACGAGTTGCTGGAGGAAGTACGGAGGGATACGCAGCAAACTCAACAGCTGTGGGTGCGGCTCGCTCAACGGTATGGGTGGCTAGATGAGGACGACCTGACTGCCTAACAGAGAGGCCCCGCCGAATAGCGGGGCCTTCCCTTTGCGAGTGATGCCATCGCACAGTGACTGTGTGACTAGTCCAGTAGTCCTTTACGTCGCAAGTCCCGAATCACCGCGCTGATGGGGACACCCTCGCCCCAGCCATCGTAAAGACCTCTCCGAGCCGTAACGCCTACCACGTGCCCCTTACTGTCCAGCATCGGCCCGCCGCCGAACCCAGGTAGCGCGGGAGCGTTGCTTATCCACTCCAAGGAACCCATCGACAGGATTCGCCCCTCTGTCCATCGTGGCCCGACTACCTGCATCCCGTTCTCCATAGGATAACCCACCAGCTTGATGGCCTCGCCCTTGAATGCACGGCCCACCAGCAACGGAACCACGCCCCCGTAGATCTCCTCGTCGAAGCCCAGCAGGACGCGGTTGGGGTCGGCGTCGGCCAGGCAGGCGGGCGATATGCAGGAGAATTAGGTCAGACTATGCGGAGGGTATGGTGGAACAACTCCGAAATGAAGTCGTCCCAAGCCGTGCTGTCGTTTACAAGGTCGTAAAGCAGGAAGTCCTTGGCAACGTTTAATTCATTAAGGCGAGCCCTCATAGATTGAGTTACTATACCGAGCACCACGAAATTCCGGGACCGGACCGGGGTTTGGTCAAAGCTCTTTTGAATTGCCCCCAGCCGTTCTAGCGCGCCTGCGGGGTCGGTGCCACTCTTTATCTCCACGGTGGAAACGATTTCCCATTCGCCTTCACTATTTAGGCTCTCGAACTTGATGTCCGGTTCAGAGCCAAAAACCATGCGGAGGCGTCCATTTTCGCCAAAGGTCGTAGTGGATCCCCCAAATCGCGGTTGGGCAACAGCACCAGCGTCCTTCAACCATTTGATGATGCCTTCCTTGACCGCAGCTTCGCCTTGCTGTCCGACAAGATTCCTTAAGGAGCCATCTTCAATAATGCCTATTGTCGCCAAGACGTTCCTGTACCCATTTTCCAAGGCCCAGCCGTCCGTGCCAGTGACCACAACCGAAATAACGGCGTTGTAAGCGCGGGCAACGGAAGTGCATCTTGCCAGAGTCGGGGCGCGGCGCAGGCTGCCATCTTCCCACTTGCTAACTGTTGTTGCCATTGCCTGCACCCTTTTGAGCGACAATGTGGCGATTCCTCGATAATGAAGAGAGGTTTCAGGATGCGCTCGCAGAAGGTCGGGGTGTGCAAATACCAACTTCGGGTCAATCTGTGTCTGTACGATGTGTTCCCAGGCTTCTTCTGCGATGGCCAGGTCCTCTAAGCGGCTGGAAAACTCCAAAGTCTCTGTGTATCCCCTGATTTTCTCGCGCACACTCTCATCTGGCCGCCGCCGGATTGCATCGGAAATTGCCAATGCCCTTTGCCTTGATTCCTCAAGCCGGGAATCTTGGCTAACCATTCCGCTTCCTCCAGAGGTACACGCACTTTCGCAGTTCCCGTCTCCCAAACCGGCCCATCTGCTGGCTGGAATTGCCCTTGCCTCTGTTAAGCGTCCAAATGGAGTCACACCGGAACCCGCATTGTTCTGCGAAGTCGGAGAGTATTAAGTCCACCGGAATCTCCTCGCCGTGGTATCTCACGTTGTCATTCACCATGAAGACGTGGCCGCCTGGAGAAACCAGCCGAGCGAGTTCAACGACGATAAGGGCCATTTCCGTGAAGTAGTTTTCCACCAGGTTTATGACGTTGCGATTGCTCAGGTTGTCAGCTTCCGTCCGTAGAGCACTTAATGCCTCTTGCAAGGCTGGCTGCTGGTCTGCCATGTCGATGGCAAGGTTGGCCCTGTCCACCCGGCCGTAGCTGGACTTCAACGATTCACGCTTCGATCTATTTTCGACGGTTGCCGACAGCAGGGTTTGTCGCAGTTCCTTTATCTTTTCCGCGTCGTATCCCATGTAAGCCAATTCAAGGGCATAAGTCCTGGTATAGTCATACCGATTGGCATAGGGCGGAGAGGTCACTACTGCGTCAAATCTTTCGTCAGGCAGGTTTTGGAGTTCATCAAGACTGGAGCCTTCTACGAATTCTGGGGCAGTCCCGCCGTATTGGGCCTTTAACGCTGAAAGGTCGTAAGCGATTTCCTTAGCCCTCTGGCCAAACGCATCCGAAAGACTCGGAAGTGTTGGCTTGTGCAGTTTGGGCTTTACATCCCGGCCGGACTGAGGGTCCCAGCGCAGAAATTGTCCATCTTTACGGGTGTAACTGATCTCTTCCAGCACACTCACACAGGCAAGGGTCAGTATAGTCCGCAAGTGGTTATCGGTTAGTCCACTTAAATGCTCTCTCGCTTTCGCCAACTCCGTCTCGGTTTCCTCTGGGAAGGCATGTTTCGTGATCGGGATATGAGGAAACCCCATATTGGGATTAACTTGGTCACCCTTCAGTGCCTGCAGGAATCCGTCCGCTGCCTCGTACAATTCCTCTCGCTGCAATCCATTTGAGGCAATGGAAATAGAACGGGCCAGCAGATTCCCGACGGGCATGACTTCGATGCCCGTGGCGTCCATGCCCATGCTGCCAGCGGTGAGAGGCGCGGTGCCGCTGCCGGAAAAGGGGTCAAGAAAACTCTTGGCGCCAGTGGCATCCAAAAGACCCCGAACCAAGTCGGCTGAGAATCCCTCTTTGTACTTCAGCCACCGTAATCCTGGAACTGTCTTGTTGCCCTGGTAGGAAACCAGTTTTCGGTTTAGCGACGGATTGGCGTAGATTCTGTCAGCGAAGCGTCGGTATAAGCTGTCTCTGGCCCCATTAGCATGTAGAGCGGCAGTGGACATCAATCAACCTTGTGCTAAAGCGCAGCACTTTAGAAAGTCATCTTCCCTGGATACTAGCATCACGTTGAATACATGAAAACAAGCAAATGTCAGCAGGGCAATCATCTCAAAGCCCGGCGGGTTCCAGTGAGCGGGGCAAGCCCGTTCCGTCGGCTGCCGGAGTCCTGCGAAATGTTACCGTCTACGCTGATATAGAATACCCGTGAAAGCCCCGCAAACGAGGTGAGTGAGATGGCATTGCAGGAGTTCATCAGGGAGTCGTTCGAGACCAACTGGGAATGGCTGGAGCGCTACATCGACGGGCTGTCGCAGGAGGAGATCGAGTACCGGCCCAATGACCAGTGCCATTCGATAGGATTCATCCTGTGGCACTACGGACGCGCCCTGGACATGTGGACGCAGACCCTGGCGCGCCGGGGGGAACAGCTCTACGAGAGGGAGTGGGCCGAGCGGTTGGGATTCAGGCCCGAGGCCATGGACGTGGGATTCGGCTATTCGGCTGAAGACCTGGCCAACTGGCGCTGCCCGGACAAGGACCTGCTGGTGGGTTATGCTACCGCCGCCCGCGAGAATCTCCTGGGCTTCCTTGGCGAGCACGACGACGAATCGCTGGCCAGCACCATGATGACCAACCGCCAGGGCAACGAGATGCCCCTCGCGACCATGTTCCGAATGCTGGTCTGGGAGGTCAATCAGCACGGGGGCCAGGCAAGCTACCTGCGCGGCATGCAGCGCGGCCTGAACCAGTAGGCCGCCGACGGTAGCTGGGCCAGGGAGTAGGCAGCTCCTGAGTAGCGTGCGTGCTGCCAGTCAGTTCATGGCGAGCCTGTCGTACCACGAACGGCGCCAGGCGCAGCGGTGATGGGCGAGTGCTTTTGCCTGCAATCTCAAATCGTCGCGCTGCCGCAGGGGTTTATCGATTCGTGAGTATTATACGCAGAATTCCGGTTGGCAGAACGCCGGTTGATGACCAGAATCCGGCAGCAAAGTGACCGCACCAGGGCAGATATCATCCTTGACACCCTTCAATCCCGTCGATAGACTCGCAGGTTGTTAACAGTCTGTTAACTGGCCTCTGCGGTATCCGATTGCAAGTCCCGGGTACGCAGAATTCTCAGCATTAGCCAGGATTTCAGGGGGGTATTTCGTGTCCACCGCACCGTCGTTTTTGACAGAGGAGATGCGCGAGCAAGCCATCGGACAGGAGAGCGAACCCCGGAGCCTCGAGGTGGAAAAGGGCGCGATCATCAAGTTCGCCGAGGCGATTGGCGACGACAATCCCCTGTACGTGGACGAGGTTGCGGCCCGCGCGTCCCGGTTCGGAGGACTGATCGCCCCGCCCACGTTCCTGCGGGCTGCGGTGGCCGCGCGTCCCGATCTTCCGTTCGACGTTCCATTCGAGCGGGTGCTTGACGGAGGCAGCGACTGGGAGTACTTCGAACCCGTGAGGCCGGGCGATGTAATCACCGCCGTATCGCGGATCGAGGACATCAACGAACGCAACGGCAGCATAGGTTTGATGCTGATTCAAACGATCGTCATCACCTACACCAACCAGTTTGGACAGGTGGTGGCCACCCAGACGAATACATCCATTCGGTACTGAGAATGCTATTTTCTGAATCAGGATTTCCAGTATTAAAGGATTCTCAGGATTAGCGGACTCCTATCCTGTTAATCTGGTTAATCCTGGAAATCCTTATTCGGACAAAATCCGCCGGAGGTTTCACGATGACCGCGCAGATTGTATGGGATGACGTTACGGAGGGACTGGAAATCGGCCCCGTGGTCAGGCACCCCACCAGCCAGCAGCTGGTCAAGTATGCCGGTGCTTCCGGGGACTATTACCAGATCCACTACGACAAGGATTTCGCTCAGGGCACCGGGCTGGAGGACATCATCATTCACGGCGCGCTGAAAAACGCGTTCCTGGGCAGCTTGGTCACCGACTGGATGGGGCCGCAAGGCAACCTGCGCCGCCTGTCCTGCCAGTACCGGGGTATGGACATACCCGGCAGGCCCATATCGGCGCGAGGCGTGGTGACCAGCAAGTATGAGGACGATGGTCACTACCTGGTCGATTGCGAGATCTGGCTGGAGAACGAGGCAGGCCAGCGCACCACTCCCGGCCGGGCGACCGTCTCTCTGCCCAAGAGCTGAAATTGCGAGTCCCAGCGTAAGGACTTGAACTGAAAATTCTCATTTCCCAGGGGTAAGGCAGTGGTAGATTCACTGGTGGACAAGGTGGCAATCGTTACCGGCTCGGGCCGCGGCATCGGCCGGGGCATCGCGATGGAGATGGCGTCCGAAGGCGCCAAGGTGGTCGTGGTTGACCCTGGCGTCAACGTGGATGGCACTGGCCAGGACCATTCGGTGGCCGCGCAGGTGTGCGAGGAGATCAAGGCCGCCGGAGGCGAGGCCGTTCCCTGCATGGAGTCGGTGACAACCATGGAGGGAGGCGAGAGGATCATCCAGACAGCCGTGGACAATTTCGGCAAGCTGGATATCGTCGTGACCTGCGCGGGCATCCTCCGCGACCGCATGATCTTCAACATGACCGAGCAGGAATGGGACGACGTAATCGCCGTCCACCTCAAGGGCACGTTCACGGTGGTGAAGCACGCCTGCATTCTGTTCCGGCAGCAGCGTTCGGGCCGGGTAATCACATTCAGCTCCGAGTCGGGCCTCATTGGCAACTCCGGCCAGGCCAACTACGGCGCAGCCAAGTCGGGCATCGCCGGTTTCACCAAGGTGGTGGCCAAGGATATGGGCCGGTATGGAGTGACCGTCAATGCCATCGCCCCCCGGGCCAACACCAGGATGATCGGCGACATCCCGGACAGCGCCGCCGAGATACGGGCCCGCAGCGGCGTCGCATCCATCCCCGGCGAGGACCAACTGACCGAGCTGGACCCCACGCATATCGCGCCATTCATTTGCTACCTGGCCAGCGACTACGCATCCAACGTGAACGGCCAGACGTTCCTTGTTTACGGCGACACGGTTTCCCTGATGTCCCAGCCGCGCCCGCAGCGGTCGATCTACGAGCCCTCGGGACACTGGGACCTGGAGACCCTCGCTCCGCAGGCCCGGGACGTGCTTACCAGGGGCATCACCAACCCTGCCCCGCCCACGCCGCCGAGGGAGTAGGAGCCGGTTCCGGCCTGGAATACAGCGCGACGGGCAGGAAGGAGTGATAAGCGCGAATGGTAACGGTAACGACTGAAGAGCGTATAACCCGACTCGAGGCGCTGGAGGAAGCTAACGCCCGGCAGCTGGCTGAGGTGCTGTCTCGCCTCGACCGTGTGTTGGTCGTAGTTGAGGAGTCCCGCCAGGAAGCGCGGGAGATGAATCAGGCCACCCGGAAAGAAATGCAGGAAGCAGTGGAGGCGGCGCGAAAGGAAGCGCGTGAAATCAACGAGGCCACCCGGAAAGAAATGCAGGAGATCGACCGGGCCACTCGTCAGGAAATGCAGGAGATCAACCGGGCCGCCCGCCAGGAAATGCAGGAGATCAACCGGGCCACCCGGAAAGAAATGCAGGAGATCAATCAAGCCAACCGCCAGGAATCACGGGAAACGATAGAAGCAGCGCGCAAGGAGTCCCGATTCTTTTTCATCTCCATCATCTCCATAGGAGCGGCTCTTACCGCCGCAGTCATTGGCACGGGAGTAGGCGCGCTAATTACGGTTCTCGACTGAGCTAAGAGGGCGGAAGGCGGCGAAACTTGACAACGACGGACCGATTTGCCGGAACGTGGCGGCTCATTGCTTGCGAGGGACGCTGGACCGATGGCCGCATCACCCGCCCCTACGGCGAGAATCCGGCCGGGCAGCTGATGTATGACGGTAACGGACGTTTCGCCGGGCAGATCATGGCGCGGGAACGCCCTGCCTTCGCCACTGGCAACCTGCTGAAGGGCAGCGACGATGAGGTGCGGGCGGCCTTTGAGGGCTATGTTGCCTACTACGGCAGCTACTCCGTCGATGAGGCCGAGAGGCTCATGGTGCATGACGTCGAGGGGAGCTTCTTCCCCAATTGGGTGGGCGACAGGCAGATTCGCAGGTACGATTTCGGCGAGGACGGCAGATTGCAGCTGAGTACGCTGCCCATCAAGGGGTCCCGCGCGGACCTGACCGTGGTACTGCTCTGGGAGCGCGCATCCTGAAGGTTCCCTCCCCATTCAGGGGGAGGGCTAGGGTGGGGGGTGTTTCCCCCGCAAATCAAATGGAAATCCGGCGGGACTCCCCCGCTAAAGGACAAAGAGGCAAAGCAATGGCAAACCTGCTGCAAGACAAGGTGGCGATCGTAACCGGGGCAGGACGCGGCATCGGGCGCGGCGTTGCCCGCCTGATGGCGGAGGAAGGCGCCAGGGTCGTAGTCTGCGACCTGGGCGTGAACGTGGACGGGTCCGGTGAAGACGTTTCCGTGGCTGACTCCGTCGTGGCCGAAATCCGCGAGGACGGCGGCCAGGCCGTAGCCTGCACCGAGAACGTCGCCAGCATGGAGGGGGGCGAAAAGATCGTGCAGACGGCCCTCGACAGTTTCGGAAAGCTGGACATCGTGGTCACCGTCGCGGGCATCCTGCGCGACCGGATGGTCTTCAACATGACTGAGCAGGAGTGGGACGACGTTATCGCCGTTCACATGAAGGGCACCTTCTCCGTAGTGAAGAATGCCTCCGTGCTCTTCCGGCAGCAGCGTTCCGGCCGCATCATCACCTTCAGCTCCACCTCCGGGCTGTACGGCAACTCCGGCCAAGCCAACTACGGAGCCGCCAAGGACGGCATCGCCGGCTTCACCCGTGTGGTCGCGCGCGACATGGGCCGTTATGGTGTGACCTGCAACGCCATATCGCCCAGCGCCGCCACCCGTATGATTACCAGCATCCCCGACGAGGCTCGCGAACTGCGCGCCGCCCGGGGCATCAGCACCGGCGCCAGCGTCACTATGCGCGGCCAGGCTGAAGATGTTGCGCCGATGGTCGCCTGGCTGGCCTCCGACGAGGCCCAGCACGTCAACGGCCAGGTCTTCCACGTAACCGAGGGGCTGATAACCCTGCTGAACCATCCGGAGCCCGTCAAGACCATCCAGAAGGATGGCAAGTGGAGCGTGGAGGAGATCGCCCGCGTGTTCCCGGCCACCATCGGGTTGGAGCTGTACAACCCTGCGCCATCGCAGGTGCGGGAATAGGGGGAGTTTGAACCGCCACCACAGAGCGAAGCGTGCCGCGTGGTGGCCTTAAAGGGGGAGTAGACGTTGGCGGAACCCCGCTCCCCGTACAGGGACTCATTCAAGCCCCCGCTTCGGCTTGTAGCGCTGATAGTGGGAGCAGTAATTTTGGGCGGAGGATTTTGCGTTTTCAACTTGGCTGGCGATAAAATCCTTACCAACTGGTTGGAGGGTCAATGCCGGTTGATCGAGTCGCAAGACAAGATCGAATGGACTGAAAGACCTCACCTGGCCGGTGATCTCCTGGTAATGGGCGGACAAAGCAGAGGCGATGCGCAAATACACAACGTTCGCACCGAGTATATCGGTGAAATCCAGCCCGCATTCAGTCTGTTTAGATTCGACAACGAACGGCAGGAGCTTGAAATAGTAGCAGTCATATTGCCGAATGATTTGAAGTTCTGGCTTGACTCTTACGACGATACGCATATATTTGTTGAAGCCCCCGGATACGATGTGTCTCCAGACCGATTCCATGTCAAGGCCGAACTGCCGTTTTGGGTAACGCGCGCATTGCTTGGAGACGAGAAAGTAGCAGTCATAGTATGGGAGCAGGACCCTCAGTTGTCAGAGTATGTGCCCCTGGGTGTCGAATGTATCGAGAGGTAAGGGCCATGACATCGGAAACCAAAACCCACTCGGTAGAATATGAACCAATCATGACGCCGAAAAGGTGGATTCTGGAGATTGTAGCCGCGGCCATGCTCTGGAGTACCTGTGCGTTCATGGGGTATTCGCTGGCCGCAAAATTTGCGGTATAAACTCACAATCTTAAATTCAGAGAGCAGCTATGTTCAAAAACTTCTCCGCTTCCTATGCCGGACACGTGGTCGACGACAACCTGGGGTTCGACGGGACTCCGGCCAACGACCGTTGGTATACCAACGAGAAGCTGGCCGAGACCTACGACTGGGCCTTGGAGATCGCCAAGCACCTCGAGGCCAGCGGCTACGACGAGTTCTGGATGGCCGAGCATCACTTCCAGCCGGAAGGGTACGAGGGCATCCCCAACCTGCTGATGCTGGGGCTGTACCTGGCAACGCAGACCGAGCGGCTCAAGTACGGCTGCGGCTTCAACATCACCCCCATGTGGCACCCGCTGCGGCTGGCGGAAGACTTCGCCATGGCCGACATCCTGTCCAAGGGCCGCATCATCTTCGGCGTGGGCCGTGGCTACCACACCCGCGAGGTCGAGACTTTCGGCGCCCCCATGCGCGACTCCGACGCCAACCGAGAGTTGTTCGAGGAACAGGTCGAGGTGATGATCAAGGCGTTCAACGAGGACTCCTTCTCCCACCAAGGGAAGCACTTTCAGATACCCGCCCGGGTGCCGTACCGGGGTTATGAGCTGGAAAAGCTGACCCTGGTGCCGCGACCGCTGAACCGGCCCGTTGAGATCTGGCAGCCACTGGTCAGCGGGAACCCGCGCGGCGTGGAATTCATGGCCAGGACTGGCATCAAGCCGTTGCTGGCCAACACCCCTGAGCCAACCCTGGGCGAGCGGATGCGCATGTACCAGCAGGCTCAGCTGGACCTCGGCCGCGAGACGCAGTTGGGCGAGAACGCGGCGCTGGGGTTCCGGATGTTCCTGGCCGAATCCAAGGAGAAGGCCATCGAAACGGCCAAGCCCTATTTCGAGGAGGCAATGAAATTCGCCGCCCCGCTGGGCCTGATGGCGCTGGACCAGGACCAGATCGACGCGGTGGCCGCTGGCCGGCGCAGCGGTGGCGTCAAGCTGCCAACGCTGGAGGAGGCGGTCGAGGGCGGCGGCTGGATCTGCGGCACCCCGGAGGTCGCGGTCGAGGCCCTGAAGAAGGCCGAGGAAACCTACCCCGGAGTCGAGCGCGTCAATATCGGCTCCGTCATGGGCATGCCCCTTGAGGTCTTCAAGGACCAGCTCAGCATCTTCGCCGAAGAGGTGATGCCGGCGTTCAAGGGTTAGCTCGCTAGGTTCTCAACGCAAGGGGCGCGGAGAGGGCTATGCCCGGCTATCCGCGTCCCTCGTTTCGAAAAAAGGCCGCAGGCACTTTGTCTTCCTGCAATCCCCAGACAAAAGCGCCACGCCTAAGCCGGGGCCATCGCCCGGTTGCTGATGAGATGCCAGGAGATGTCGCCGTTGGCGATAGCTTTGTCCACGTCGGGAGTCTTCTCGCAGCCGATGACTACTGCGTAGCATTTGCTCATGGTCAGCAGCCGCAGAAACCCGGCGTTGCGGGCAGCCCGGCGGACGTCGTCTCTGTTGACGGTATAGGAGATTTCTGCGGCGATGTAATGCTTGGTTCTACCCTCGTCGTGGGCCTCGATAATCAGATCGGCGGCGGCAAAGCTGAGCCTCTCATTTTCCTCTACGTCGAAATCCGGCAACCTGTTCAGCCTGTTGGCTAGGATACCTGTTTCTTCGTGCGTAAGGATGTGAAACGCCGATAAACCTAGACGTTTTGCAATGCTGCCGGTTCGCTGCATGGCGACTGCTCGTACGTGGAACCCTTTGAGTTGGCCCACGTCATCGGTCAGTCGGCCCACCTCTCGGTTTAGTCGGCTGATGTCATCCGTTATCTTGGCGTTGAACTGCCTTTGTTCGGCGTTGAACTGCCTTTGTTCGGCCATAAACTGCCTGGTTTCGTCTATGAAGCCGACGAGCAGGTTCGTTATTTCGTCAATGCGGTCCGGCTGGCCGTTGGCGTTCTCGGTCATAGCTGCCTTTTCTCACTTGACACCGCGGCGCCTGTCTGAAAATTGTATCACAGGCATAGAGACAGCCGTAGACCGAAGTAGCCTAGTCTCAGTCCTCTTCCCGCATCGGGATGGTGCCCCAGGTGATTGCGTCCGCGTCAGCGCTGAGGCCCTGCTCCCTCGCCAGCTCCCGGATGCTGAGCAGCGTGGCGTTTACCTCGGGCGTGACGAAGACCCAATCGGGTTCCTCGGGGAACCAGTAGGGAGAGTTGATCCGCACGACCTTCTTTTCCGCGTCATTCAGGTAGATGCCGAACTTGGATGCGTCTTGCATTGCTCGCCTCGATCCTCGTGGGTATCCCTAGCAGGACTCAATGTGGGGTCGTATACCCCGCGAAACTCCGGTGGCAGTTGCATGGCCACCCGCTCCATGATCATCCGCAACAATCCCTGCATCACCGGGCGCGGCGGCCGGCCCTCCAGCACTGGCAGGGTAAAGGGCGGGCCCACGCTGGCCGTGAGCCGGCACAGCGGAAACGGCATTCGCCAGCCCCTGAGATTCTGGGTGCCTGTCACCCCTACCGGCAGGATGGGCGCCTGCGACTTGAGCGCCAGGTAGACAATGCCAAGTTGCGCCTCCTGCAGCGAGTGGCTCTTGCTCCGCGTTCCCTCCGGGAACAGGGCTACGGCGCGGTCCTGTTCCAGAAGCCCTAGCAGCGTGCGCATGGTCTCCGTGCTGGCGGTGGAGCGGTCATAAGGGAATACGTGAAATCCGCGCATGAGAAACCGCCCCACGGGATTGCCGAAAAGCTCTCGCTTTCCCAGGAAATGCAGTGGCCTCGGAATGGCTGCAACCAGCAGTGGCGGGTCGGTAAAGGCAAGGTGGTTGCATGCCAGGATAACCGGCCCGCGTGGGGGCACGTTCTCCTCGCCGGTGACCTCCATGCGCCCGAAGGTGCTGAAGCAGAACCGCGCCAGGGGACGGCCCAGACGGTACAGCGTCGTTGACTTTTCGCCGTTCATCGCCCGGAATTCACCCGCTGTAGAATGGCGCTTACCACCTCGTCTATCTCCAGGCAGGTGGTATCCAGTTGCCAGGCGTCCGGGGCAGGGCGCAGGGGCGAGGTGTCGCGGGAGGAGTCGATGGCGTCTCGCGCCTCGATATCCGCGAGCACGCTGGCGAGGTCTGCGGCCTGCCCCTTTCCCTGCATCTCAAGACAGCGCCGGGCGGCCCGCTCTCCGGCGGATGCGGTCAGGTAAACCTTGAGTTCCGCGTCCGGCAGCACTACGGTGCCGATGTCTCGTCCGATCATCACAATGCCATTGCCGTCTGGGATGGAACCGTTTTCACGCCCCGTAACCGAATCGGCGTAATTCCGTTGCTGTTCCACCAGCGCCTCACGAACGGCCGGGTGACGTGACACGTTGGATACGTTATTGTCTACCCGGTTTTCTCGCAGTTCAGGACCGACACGAGTGCCCGCCACCTCGACCGCTTCGCCCTGCATTGATACCGGGCGCAACTGGACCGCCCCGGCCAGTCGGCCCAAGCCCTCAGCGTCGTCGGGAGAGACCTCCCGCTCCAGAGCCAGCCAGGTAACGGCGCGGTACATGATCCCCGTGTCCAGGAACCAGTAACCCAGGAATTCAGCCAGGCGGCGGCCCACCACTGTCTTGCCCGATGCGGCCGGCCCGTCCACGGCGATGGTACGAATCATAGCCCGGCGATTATAACACCGGCCATTCGCCACAGAGGGCACGGAGCGCGCAGAGATTATCATTACTACTGATGAGAGGAACGATCCTCGTGTACCCAGTGATCTCTGCGGTTAGGACTCACTCGGCAGTACTGGCAATCGCGGCAGCGGTAGCAGCGATTCTGGCACTGGCCAGCGTGTCCGCGACTTTTCCAGGGGACGAATGGGCCCTGCGCGAGCTGAGGCAGCTCCGCACCGGCTGGCTCGATGACCTGGCTGTTGCAGTCTCCACCCTTGGCCAGGGCGGGACCGGTTGGGGCCTTGCGGTCCCCTGGGTGCCTCTCGCGGCGCTGGCGGCCGGGCTGGCGATGAGGCGGTGGGCCGATGCGGTCTTTCTCGCCGTGTCCACCCTCGCCCCTGTGGTGAATCTCGGAATCAAGGAGCTGGTGGAGCGGCCCAGGCCCGATATGGACCTGTGGCTGGTAATGGAGACGGGATTTGCCTTTCCCAGCGGCCATGCCGTCTTTGCCGCCGCTTTCTTCGGGGCGCTCATGGTCCCGCTGGTCCGGTGGCCCTGCCTGGCCCGGCGGCCCGTGCTGCGGCTGGCTTTGCAGGCCGCGCTGGCGTTGCTCATCCTGGCCGTAGGATTCTCCCGCGTGTATCTGGGCGTGCACTGGCCCAGCGACGTGATCGCCGGATTCCTGTTTGGTAGCCTGTACCTGTTGCTGCTGGCATCAGTCCGCCATTGGCTGGAGAGGCGACGGACAGCGGCCGCCTGATTACGAAAAGGATCGAATTAGGAAACCCCTTCCGAAATGCTCGTGCTAGACTGGAATCGTGAACTGGGTGGACATGACAATGCTGGTAGCCTGCCTCGGAGGGCTGACCGTTGGCCTGTTCGTCGGATTTCTCAGAATCATGTTCCCGTTTCTGTTCCTGCTGGCCGGTGTGGGCCTGGCCGGTATGGTTTCCGAGGGGACCGCCCTCGCTCTACCGGAGTTCCTTGGCGCAGAGTATTCAAGGATGGCCATTGTCTTCTTGGTTGTCTTCGCAGCGTTGCAGGCGATTGGCGCAATGGTCTCTGCCCTTATGAGCCTGGTGATGACGGCCGCGTCCACGGCGGTTTCGGCAGCGCCAACCGGGGCCCTGCTCAACAGAATTGGGGGCGCCGCAGCAGGACTGATTTATGGCTGCGTTTTTCTTTCCGTAATCTTGATAGCGCTCCAGCAGATTCCGGTGGACTACATCGCAAGTGCTATGGGGGAGTCCTCCTTTGCTCACGGGATCATTGGCTGGGTCGATGAGTACTCGCCTTCCATCGAAATATCCCGGGAATGGCGCCGCTAGGGCTGACGAAAGGCGGGGGTGGCGGGGCGTCCGGCCCTTTACGCTATAATGTATTTGGCTAACTCAGGTTCTTGAGGGGTAAACAGGGAAACACTCGTACAATCTGGCGCTCCGGAACAGCACCGTTGCCTTCAGTCAGACCGGGAGGCTCGTTTATTGGCCACAGTGGTTGAGAAAGCTCAAATGACCCCGGTGAATGGCGCCGCCGCATCCCTCAACGGGAAAGAGGAACGGCCCGACCCGCGTGTGCTGATTCGAGCGCCGGTGCTGGTGCTTAACCTGAACTACGTGCCGGTCAACGTCTGTTCCGTCCGGCGCGCCATTGTCATGGTGGACAAGGGCAAGGCGGAACTGCTGGAGCAGCACGAGGGCAGCCTGCACACCGTCAGCGGGCAAATCGATGCGCCGGCGATCATCCGGCTGGTGTACCTGGTAAAGCGTCCGTTTCTGCCGCGCAAGCTCTCCAAGAAAGAGGTGTTTCTGCGCGACAGGTTTACCTGCCAGTACTGTGGCAAGAAGGCGCAGGACCTGACCCTCGATCACGTGATCCCCCGCCGGCAGAACGGCGCCCACACGTGGGAGAACGTGGTGACCGCCTGCAACCGATGCAACCTGCGCAAGGCTGGCCACACCCCGGCCGAGGCCAAGATGAAACTTCGCACCGTGCCCCGCGCTCCCGATCCCAATCCGTACCTGATCCTGCAGAACCGGACAATCCTGGAGGTCTGGAAGCCCTACATCCCCTGGAACCTGGAATAGGCGAGTTCGTCCTTGACCACCATCAACAGCCAGGAGGACTTCCTTCGCGTCCTCTCGGAAAACCCCGAGTGGCGGGCGGCGGTCCGCGCCCAGATTCTCGGCGAGGAACTGATACAACTGCCAGCCAAGTTCGACGCCTTCGTCCAACGGATGGACGCCTTCATAGAAGAGCAGACGCGGTTCAACGCCAGAATTGATGGTTTCATCGAAGAACAGATACGGTTCAACGCCGAAACTCGGGCTTTTGTTGCCAAGATGTCGGTCTTCGTTGATGATCAACAAGAGCTCAACGCGAGGATGGATGCCCGCCTGAACCGGCTTACTCACGATTCGGCCCAGCTCCGTGGTTGGCTTGCCCGCACCTCAGCCGCTGAATTCGCTCCCCTTGTTGCAATGAACATGGGTATGGTTTACGTCAGAAATTTGGAGCGTGCGGAACTGGCGCGTATGTCCCAGGGGGACGTGAGCGCCGGTATCGCTAAGAATGAACTCATCAGCTTTGTCTACGCCGATGTAGTCATCGAGGCCGAGCTAGAGGGAAGTACACACTACATCGCAGTGGAGGCGTCATACACCGCCGACCACCGGGATACAGACCGCGCTCTCAGGAACGCGGAATTTTTGACGAGGTTCACCGGACTTCCGGCTCACGCCGCCATCGTCAGCGTTCGAAACGATCGCGAGTTGGATGACACGGTGCAGGAAGGCAGTGTCTACTGGCAGCCTATCCCGGACCATTACTGGGAGCCGGACTAATCGTTGCCTCACTCCACGTGGAGCATCAGCGTTTCCAGAGCGAGGCGCGGGCTGGCGTTGGCGTCGAGGGCAACGAGGGTGTCCAGCAACCGGCGTATGAAGGCGGCGATCTGCGCCGTGGTGAGCGAGTCGGCGTGGGAGCGGAGGGCGTCGGCCTGGTCGGCGTTGTGCAGGTAGTCGCTGGCTCCCTCCTTGAGCAGCAGCAGGTCGCGCCACCAGCGCAGCCACAGCGACAGCAGCTCGCGGGCCGCCGGACGGTTGGAGCCGAACAGCGAGGCCACCTCGTTGGCGTAGGCGAACTTGGCGTCGAGGCCCGCGCTTACCGTCTCTCTGATCCGTTCCAGGTCGGCCCGCCGCTGGTCCAGCAACTGCGGCTCGGCCAGCGCCTGCAACGCCCAGCCGAGGCAGCCCCGCGAGAGGCGGTAGAGCCGGTCGGCCTCCTCCCCGGCGACCCCATGATTAACGGCAAGATGCTCCATCATCTGCTGCCTGGACATGGGGAGCAGTTGGAGGGTCTGGCAGCGGGAGCGGATGGTGGAAAGGAGTGACTCCTCCTCGTCGGTCAGCAGCAGGAACAACACGCTGGGGGGCGGCTCCTCAAGCGTTTTCAGTAGAGCATTGGCCGCATCGACCGTCATCGTGCTGGCGCCGTCGATGATGACGACCGACCGCGAACCCTCGAACGGGTTCAGGTTGACGCTGCGCTCCAGCTCCCTGATGGCGTCGATGGAGATGGCCGTGGCGTTCTCCCGCCCGCTCACCGTGCGGGTGAATTCGAGGTCAACAACCCGCACGTCGGCGTGCAGACGGTCAGCGACTCGCTGGCACTGCGCGCATTCACCGCAGGGTGCCCCCCCTGTAGTCCCCCCCTCAAGGGGGGGAGTGGATGAAGAAAGGCAGTTGACGGCCTGGGCGATTTCGAGGGCCAGGGTCAGCTTCCCCACGTGAGGCGGGCCGGTGAGGAGGTAGGCGTGGGATTCCCGCCCCTGCTCCAGCGCGGGCTGCAGGCGGGCGATGAGGTGGTCCTGGCCGAGGGTCTTCCACGGCATGGGCTTATATTAACCACAGAGGACACAGAGATTTCTTGCTAATTTCCCTAAATTCTCTGTGGCCTCTGTGCTCTCCGTGGTCAATCAAATTACGTCGCAGTACATGAGGTCCTGGTAGCTCTCGCGGCGGCGGATGAGACGGCTGCTGCCGTCGGCGGCCAGGACCATGGGCGGGCGCGGGTTGAGGTTGTAATTGCTGGCCATGGACGGGCAGTAGGCGCCGGAAACGGGTATGGCCAGCAGGTCGCCGGACTCGATTTCCGGGAGCATCACGTCGGAGGCCAGCAGGTCGCCGGACTCGCAGTACTTACCGGCGATGGTGACCGTCTCGGAGGGGTCGCGGTCGGCCTTGTTCGCCACCACCACCTCGTACTCCGCCTGGTACAGGGCGGGGCGGATGTTGTCGCCCATGCCGCCGTCGACGCTGACGTACTTGCGGACGCCGGGGATGTTCTTGATGGCGCCGACGCGGTAGATGGCCACTCCCGAGGGGCCGATGATGGAGCGGCCCGGCTCGACGACGAGGGTGGGCGGTTCCATGCTGAGCTCCTCGCAGGCGGCGGTCATGGCGGAGCAGATGGTCTCGGCGTACTCGGCCACCGAGGGCGGCTGCTGGTCGCGGGTGTAGGCCACGGCGAACCCGCCGCCGGGGCTGAAATGTTGCAGTTGCAAGCCCTCCTCGCGGAACTCTGCGGCGAAACGCAGGACGAGATCGGTGGCGACGGCGTAGGGTTCCAGCTCGAACACCGGGGAGCCGAGGTGGAAGTGCAGCCCGCGCAGGTTCAGGTTTTTCGCGGCCAGTGCCTGACGGACGGCCTGGGCGGCGTGGCCCGTCTGGATGGAGAACCCAAACTTGGAGTCGAGGATGCCGGTGGTGGTATAGACGTGGGTGTGCGGGTCGATGCCGGGGGACACCCGCAGCAATATGTCCTGGGTCTTGCCCGCCTCACCCGCCAGGTGGTCCAGCAGCTCAAGCTCGTGGAAACTGTCGACCACCACCCAGCCGATGGACTGGTCGATGGCCTCCTCCAGTTCCTGCGGGGTCTTGTTGTTGCCGTGAAAGTACACGTCCTCGAGGGAGGACCCGGAGTTGGCAATGGTGGCCAGCTCGCCGCCGGAGACAACGTCGAATCCCAGGCCCTCCTCGGCGAGGACGCGGGCCAGCGCCGGGTTGATGAACGCCTTGCATGCGTAGGCGACCTTTGCGCCGGGGGCGCGCTGGCGGAACTCGTTGACGAACGAGCGGCAACGGGCGCGGATGGTGGCCTCGTCGAGGACGTAGACCGGGGTGCCATACTCTTCGGCCAGGGCCTCGGCCGTGCAGCCGCCGATGACGAGGTGGCCGTCGGCGCTGACTTCGGCGGTGTCAGGAAACACGGATTTGGGGAACATAAGCGTCACCTTGACAGGATTAAATTTCGGAAAAGGAGACAGGAACCGGGTCACGGGCGCACTCAAGCAGTATGTCGGCGAATGCGGACGCGGCAGACGGGGTTGTGGTTTCTGCTTGAGAGGGAATGTTGATCTTCCAGTCTCCGGCTCCCCAATCGCGGCAAAGGGTCTCGTAAGCCGCCTGCAACTTGGGGTA
Organism: Dehalococcoidia bacterium; assembly: GCA_965203005.1. Classification (GTDB taxonomy): domain Bacteria; phylum Chloroflexota; class Dehalococcoidia; order Lucifugimonadales; family UBA3495; genus VXOI01. Next base: position 3,336,107 of record CBDBBS010000002.1, on the reverse strand, counting down.
GCGTCGCGCGTAGTCTTGGCGAAAGTAAAATATCTCTACTCCTACTATGTGGAGACTATCGTCCTCGACCACCCATTCGAATCCGTCAGGGTCGCCGTCCAGGCAATGTAGGATAGCGAAACCGGGTTTGCCGAATTTGAGCTGCAAGATGTCGGATTCGTAGTCGTAGAGGATGCGTCCGGGTTCCTGCCGAATCCGGTCTTTCCAGTCTGCATTGGCCTTGATCAGGTGTCGGTCAAATTCCTCGTCGGTAAGGTTTTGAGTATCAATCATATTATATCCACCCCTTTAGGCGGGAGTTTGCTCAAATGCGCTGTGCGAACGCTTCCCAGCCTTCGTCCTGTAATTTCGTCAGAATAGACGACGATAACTCGCAGATACCTGCCCGGCCTGCTGGCCACTGCTCCCAAACTCGCTAGTCGAATCTCTCCCTTGTCGCCAAGCCTTACGATTTCTGGGTTGCGAATCACGCGCTGGATTTCCTCGAGGCGGGATTCCATATCCGGGTGATAGAACAGTACATGCCCGATCCATTGACCCTCCGTCAGCCGCACCTCGTTGCCATCCCTGTCTTGAGTCGAGAATACCAGGCGTTGGGGGCGCATTGAAAATCAAGTTGTGTCGCGGCTTGCCTGCCGGGATTCCAGCCATCGCTTGAGTGATCGCTGGCTCTCTCCTGACGGGCGACCCGCCAAGAGACTCTCCACGCTGATGTCCTCGTCCAAATCAGACCAGTGGATGCCTTGACCGCTGCCAGTCAGCCGCCAGTTGTTTCTCTCAGTGGCCGATCCATGCAGCAGTCTAGGATACCAGGCCACGGGCACGGAGATTGCCCGTCCGTCCGATAACTCGGCGGTCAGGGTGTCATCGGAAACTGATACGGTCTCAGCGTCCGGGACGTTTACGTCAATAGTTGAAATAATCATTCCACGATTCGATCAATGTAGCCTGAAAATCATCAACGATCCTGGCAATACGGCGAATTTCCGTGCGGCTAAAGCCTCCGCTGGTCTGCATTCTCACAGGGTCCAGCCAGAACTTGCAAACGCGGTGTTCGCGCTCTACGTGTACATGAGGTGGTTCGGAACCATCGCCGGAGTAGAAGAACAGGCGATACGGGCCTTCCCGCAAGACAGTAGGTATGGAGATTCCTTTGAGGTCCCAACAACAACACCAAGCGCACAGAAATCATAGGCCCACGGGTGCTGCCGGCGCAAGGGCGTTTGCGTTGACCGTTGTGCGGGCCAACATTATACTGCGGGCACGTTCGGCACAGGCGTCCGAACCTACAGAACCCTACACCTCAGGGGGTACTGCTTTGCGAATTCAGATGACTGTCAACGGACAGTCCCGGGAAGGGGACGTCGAGCCCCGCCTGCTTTTGGTGCATTTCCTCCGGGAAAACCTGGGGCTGACCGGTACCAAGATCGGCTGCGACACCAGCCAGTGCGGCTCCTGCGTGGTGCGTATGAACGGCGTCACCACCAAGTCCTGCACCACCCTCGCGGTACAGGCCGACGGCGCAGACATCACCACCATCGAGGGGCTGGCGGCGGACGGCGAATTGCACGCGGTGCAGGAGGCTTTCTGGAACAAGCACGGCCTGCAGTGCGGATTCTGCACCGCCGGAATGATCATGACCGCAGTCGAGCTGCTGGAGCGCAACCCCAACCCGACGTCGCAGGAGGTGCGCGACGGGCTGGAGGGGAACATCTGCCGCTGCACCGGCTACCACAACATCGTCCAGGCGGTCCTGGCGGCCGCCGAGGCCTCTTCGACAGGCTCAGGGCAGGGAGGCTAGACGATGACTACCAGGATATTTGGCTCAGGCATCCGACGCCGCGAGGACCCGCGCCTCATCACCGGCGGCTCGACCTACACCGAGGACGTGACCCTGCCCGGCATGGTCCACGCGGCCATCCTGCGCAGCCCGCACGCCCACGCCCGTATCACGGGCATCGACACCTCCGCCGCGTCCGGTGCGCCTGGCGTGATTGCAGTCTACACCGGGGCCGACACCGAGGGCGCGCTGGCTCCTATCCCATGCGCGTGGATTCCCCCGGAATCAGACGTTAAGCCGGTGGCCCACCCGGCCATCGCCAAGGACGTGGTGCGCTACCAGGGCGATGCCGTGGCCGTGGTGGTGGCGGAGACACGCTATCAGGCCGAGGACGCGCTGGAACTGATCAACGTCAGCTACGAGCCGCTGCCTGCCGTGGTGAACCCGGTGGCAGCGATGGAGGAGGGCGCGCCGCAGTTGCACGTGGACGCCCCCAGCAACCAGGCATTCCACTGGGTGGCCGTCGGCGGCGACCCCGATGCAGCCTTCGAGGCGGCAGATGTCATCGTCAGCGACACTATCGTGCAGCAGCGGCTGGTGCCCAACGCCATGGAGCCGCGCTCCGCGCTGGCCAACTGGCTGGGTTCCATGGGCGAGCTGACCATCTGGAGCACCAGCCAGAACCCGCACATTGCCCGGTTCCTCGGCTCGCTGATCACCGGCGTGCCGGAACACAAGATACGGGTCATCGCCACAGAGGTTGGCGGCGGGTTCGGCAGCAAGATCCCGGTCTATGCCGACGAGATGATCACGGCCTTCTGCGCCATGCGGCTGGGCCGCCCGGTCAAGTGGACCGAAACAAGGTCGGAGAACTTCCAGGCCACCATCCACGGTCGCGACCACATCGAGCAGGTGGAGATGGCGGCCAACAGCGACGGAAAGATCACCGGCGTCCGGTCGGTGGTGCACGCGGGCATGGGCGCCTACCTGTCCACCGCCGCGCCGGGAGTGCCGACCATCCTGCACGGGCTGATGTACAGCGGCCCCTACGCACTCGAGGCGACGCGGGCCGACATCTACGGTGTGTTCACCAACACGACGCCAGTGGACGCTTACCGCGGGGCGGGCCGTCCCGAGGCCACCTTCCTGCTGGAGCGGCTGGTGGATTTGGTGGCCGCCGAGGTGGGCAAGGACCCGGCGGAGGTGCGCCGCATCAACCTGATTCCCAAGTTCGACAACGGCCACGACGTGTGTGCCGGCCTGACCTACGACAGCGGCGACTACGTCGGCGCGCTGGATATGGCCCTGGACCACGTCGGCTATTCCGAGCTTCGCGAAGAACAGGCCCACTCCCGGGAGCACGGGCAGTACACGGGAATTGCCGTTTCGACCTACTGCGAAATCTGCGGCCTTGGCCCCTCACAGGTGGCTGGCGCGGTCGGCTTCGGCGGCGGCCTCTGGGAGAGCGCGGTGGTGCGCTTCCACCCGTCGGGCAAGGTCAACGCCTACGTCGGCGTCTCGCCCCACGGACAGGGAGAGGAGACCACCTTCGCCCAGGTCGTTTCCGACACGCTGGGAGTGCCGGTGGAGGATGTTGAAATCGTCCACGGCGACACCGACAACACGCCCATGGGCTGGGGCACCTACGGCAGCCGAACCACGGCGGTGGGCGCGGGCGCCCTGTTGCTGGGCCTCAACAAGATCAAGGACAAGGCCCGGGCCCTGGCGGCGCACCTGCTGGAGGCGGCAGAGGCTGACATTGAGTACGCCGACGGTCAGTTCTTCGTCCGTGGCGCACCCGACCAGTCAAAGTCGATCCAGGAGATCGCGCTGATGGCCAACGTGGCCTGGAATATGCCGGAAGGCATGGAACCGGGGCTGGAGGCATCGGCGTTCTACGACCCGCCCAACTTCGTCTACCCCTTCGGCGCTCACGTTGCGGTGGTCGACGTCGACACCGACAACGGCCATATCGTGCTCCGCCGCTATGTGGCGGTGGATGACTGCGGCCCCCAGATCAACCCGATGATCGTCGAGGGGCAGGTCCACGGCGGCGTGGTGCAGGGCGCCGGACAGGCGCTCTGGGAGGGCGCAGTCTACGGCGACGACGGGCAGTTGCTCACCGGCACGATGCAGGACTACGCGCTGCCCAAGGCGCACATGGTCCCCGACATCGAGACGCTGGCATCGGAGACGCCTTCGCCGCACAACCCGCTGGGTGTAAAGGGCATCGGCGAGACCGGCACCATCGCCTCGACGGTCACCATCTACAACGCGGTCATCGACGCATTGCGCCCGCTGGGCGTCACCCGGCTGGAGATGCCCTTGACCCCGGAACGGGTGTGGCAGGCCATCCAAGACGCCAAGTCGTAAGAAGATTCAACGCAGAGAACACGGAGGGGACGCAGAGAACGCGGGAATACCTGATTGGATCCTCTGCGGCCTCTGCGTAAATCCCGGCGAACTCTGCGTTGAAAAGAAAGGGTACAGGAGATAAGCGATGTATCCAGCGCAGTTTGAATACAGCAAGGCGGGATCGGTGGCCGAGGCCATCCAGATTCTGCAAGGGGACCCGGACGCCAAGCTCATCGCCGGTGGCCACAGCCTCATCCCGCTGATGAAGCTGCGGCTGGCCCGCCCCTCGCGGGTGGTGGACATCGGTGGCATTGCCGGCCTGAGGGGAATCAGCGTCGAGGGCGGCAACATACGCATAGGCGCGCTGACGACGCACCAGGAGGTTGCGTCCTCAGCCGAGGTGCAGGCCAACTGCGGCATCCTTGCCGAGGCGGCAGGCGGCATCGGCGATCCGGCGGTGCGCAACCGGGGCACTATCGGCGGCAACGTCTCTCACGCCGACCCGGCCTCGGACTATCCCACGGTGCTGACGGCTCTGGGCGCCAGCTTCGACCTGCAGGGCCCGTCGGGTTCGCGCACGGTGGCGGCCGACGACTTCTTCACCGGCCCCTTCGAGACCGCAGTGGGCCCAGACGAGGTGTTGACCAGCGTCAGCGTGCCGGTGCTGGCGGCTAACCAGGTGGCCGAGTACGCCAAGATGGCGCACCCCGCGACGTCCTTTGCCGTGGTGGGAGCGGCGGCGGTGGTGACGCTGGAGGGAGACGGGCACGATCACGGGCACGACCACGACCATGGTCATTTCCACCAGCACGGAAACGCGCCGCGCTGCAGGAGCGCTCGCGTTGCTGTAGGTGGCCTGACGCCCAGGCCGACACGGTCGCCAGCAGTGGAGTCGGCGCTGAGAGGACAGGAACTTACCCTCGACTCCATCGCGGAGGCTACTGCCAGCGTGGCAGGCGACCTGGGCGATGACCTGCTGGGGGACGTTTACGCCTCGGCGGACTACCGGCGGAGCATGGCCGCGGTGGAGCTGAAGCACGCGCTTTACCACGCCGTGGGCCTGGCCCATCACTAGACTTTCCGAGCGAAAGGAAACGGAGCGGAGACCTCTCCCGGCATGGGGGTGGCACTCCGCTCCGTTGGCGTTATTGGGAGAATGGCTATGTCAACGATTCGGCTTCCGAGGCGCAGGCGGAACTTGATGGAGCATTTCGCCTGAGATCGCTTGAATTTCCGTCGAGCCAACAGCCCCCTCGCGGAGCGCCGCCTCCGGAATGAATAATCGCCTTGCGCTAGGCTACATAATCATCGCGGTAGTTTCCTATGCCCTGATACCTTTCCTGATTGGTGAAATCGGCGGCAAGGAACTTCCCTTCTTCTTCCTGGCCGGCTGGCGGGCGGGTGTGGCGGTCGGCTGTGTGGCGGTGCTGCTCGTCTTCTACTGGCCTCTGTGGTTCCACAGGTACAACTGGGGCAGGTTCAGGTATCACCTGTCCACTTCCGAGGCGAAAGCGGTGGACTGGCGGTTTCCGCTGATAAGGCTGCACCTGCGCTTGGACGAACTGCGGATTCCACTGGTAAATTGGAAGATTCCGGGCGACCTGATTGACTGGCGGATCCTGCTGTGCATCCTGGGCAACTGCGAGTACGCCCTGTTCGCATGGTCCCTCAATTTCATAGACATCGCCGTCACCACAATCCTGTTCCAGTCCTGGCCGGTATTCTTCCTGATTCTTTCGGCGATGCTGTTCCAGAGCAATTCCCAGCGAGAGCAGAACGGCAAAGCCACCCTCTCTTTATTCCTCCTTATCGGCCTCGGCTTCGTCGGATTCGCGTTCATAATCTTCAGCTATACGGGAGAGCTGGGCGAGCTGGGCGACATTGCACTGTCCGAACTGGTCATAGGAATCATCCTGACCGTCGGCGCCATGGCCTTGGGGAACCTGAAAGCCTTTGGCATTGATTGGGGCAGAAACCTGGGCAACCAGCTTTCCGGCAGTCTCAGGGGCCTGGGCAGCGACCCAGCCCTTCTCTTCGTCATCGTTTCTTTCCTGTTCAGCAGCCTGGGCGCAGCCGTAGTCGGCTTGATAGTGGGTTTGGGCCGGGGCGAGACCTTCGACGCCGGTACGGTGGGGATGGCGTTCATTGCCGGGTTTGTTGTGAATACCACCGCCGGCATCCTGTGGCGGAAAGCCAACCTGGCCGACGATGACATTGGCTTCAATGCCTTGGGTTACGCCATTCCGATATTGGCCATGCTGTTTCTCATTATCTCCGATGCAGCCCAGATTACGCGGGTGGACTATTTGATTCTCGGCTCCACGGCAATCATAGTAGCCAATCTGCTCATCAATTTTGAGGCGGAAATCCGGTGGAGCTTCGAGGCCCTGATCCTGGCGCTGGGGGGATGCGGAACACTCGTGTATTTCAGGGCTGATCTCTTTGAATGGCTTGGCATTTCAGGCTGGACTTGGTCCGGGGACGGATATTTCGGCTCCGTAGCCTTGTCGGCAACGGTGTTCACCTTGCTACTGGCTTTCCGTGTGGCGCGGCTGGTCACTCGCACCAGCGACGAAGAAAACCGCACGTTCAACCTATTGAGAAAGCTGGACTCGCTGGTCAAGAGGGGTGTTATCGATGGCAACGTCCGCGAGTGCTTACGGGTAATTGACGAATCAAACAAGCAAGCCACGCTGAAAGAGCATTATCTCCTGGCCAGAAAGCACATTGCCGAGGCCACCCCTTTGGACGAGCCAGACCGGCAGAGACTCACCGAGGCGGAGGCGGAACTGGATTCGCTGGTGCGCTCCAAGCAGGTATCTCCGGTTTTGGGCGAGATATTCGCTCTTCTGGTCTTCGCCGGGGTTACAATCTTCCTGGCCATGTTCACCAAGCCCGGCGAAACGGACGGCTGGATACGGATGCTGCTGGATTTGTTCGCCATGCTGGTCTCGTCCGTCATCATTTTCCTGATGATATATTCCATGGACCTGGACCGGGAGCGGGATGCGCACAAACTGGAGCGGGTATCCGAAGACGGGGACTATGTGCTCCTGTTCGCCGATACCGAGCAGCGTTTGTTTGACCAATGGCTTTCCTTTGCCGTCGGAGTCGGCATAGTCCTGATCTACAGCGGCCTGATGGCGCACAAGTGGCTGGGGTGGTTTGCCTGACATTCAGGATGTCCCCAATCCAGAGGAGAAAAGTAAGAGGCTTTTGACGAAAATACTGGTAATCAATGACGATGGAATTGAGTCCGCCGGACTGTGGGCGGCGGTGCGGGCTGTCAGGCGGATCGGCGAGGTGGTCGTCGTAGCCCCGCATCAGCAGCAGAGCGGCGTTGGCGCGTCGCTCACTCTGCATTCCCCGGTGAAAGTCACCCCGTGGACTCCTGCGCCCGAGTTCCAGGACGCCCTCACTCCTTCGACAAGCTCAGGACAAGCTCCAACCACCTCCCAGGGGGAGGGGGAGAACAAGCTGCATCCGGTAACTGCCTACTCGGTCGAGGGCACGCCAGGGGACTGCTGCATACTGGCGCTGGAGACGCTGACCACCGGCGTGGACCTGGTGGTGTCGGGCATCAACTCCGGCTCCAACACCGGTTGGGACGTGATGGTGTCCGGGACGGTTGGGGGAGCCGTGCAGGGGTACAACCGGGGCCGTTCCACCATTGCAGTGTCGGTCGGGTCAGTGACCTCGCCGCGCTACGAGGTGGCAGGCCGGCTGCTGGAGGGGCTGGGCCGTCGCCTGTCGGAACTCGAGGGGGAGCCGCTGTTCCTCAACCTGAACATCCCCAACGTGGCGCCTGAGCAGGTGAAGGGGATCCGGGCAACAAGGCTCGGTGGCCTATCCTACCGGGAATCGGTCAGGCTTGATGGCGCAGATGGCGATTCAAAACGCTATTGGATCGCTCGCAATCGCCCCGGCAACCAGGTACAGTCCGATGACTCGGACATCGTCGCGCTCAGGAATAACTACGTATCCGTCACCCCGCTCAGGCTCGGAATGGGCGAGGACGCGGCCATTCCCCAGGTAGAGGCGCTGCTCGACGGTCTGCTGGATTAGGCGGTGTTGGTAATCAATCCGCCAGGTAGTAGAATCCTACTCTAGGGCGAGGTATAACCGAGGCAGGGAGAGCCGCAGCATGACTACGATGACCACCGATGAGCGTTTGGGACGACTGGAGGCCGGACAAGCGGGAATATATGAGCGCTTGGGACGATTGGAGGCCGGGCAAGCAGCAATAATCCAGCGCTTGGACGATACCAACACGCGCATTTCCGATACCAATACCCGCATTACCGATACCAACACGCGGCAAATGGAAACTAACTCCCGGCTGGATAAAGTGATATTCACGCTGTTCGGCATTGGCGCGGGCGTCATTGCCACGCTGGTGACCGCAATTTTCACACTGATTAGCAGCAGCTGATCGCCTCAAGGCAGACTGGGAAAAGATGCAGGCAAGCAGATGGGGCAGGTTCAAGACCTGCCCCATCGTTGTCGGTCCGATCTCCGGGCTAGTCGTCAGCGGCGACAGGCTCGGGGGCCAGGGCGCGAGAGACGCCGATCATCGAGTCGCGGGTTACCAGCGCGGCCAGCTCCTCCTCGCTCATGCCGTCGGTGCCGGCAGGCCGTTCCGGCAGCACCAGGTAGCGCAGGTCGGCAGTGCTGTCCAGCACGACTACCTCGGTGTCCTCGCTGACGTCTGTGCCAAACTCCCGCAGTACGCCGCGAGGGTCGATGACGGCCCGGGAGCGGTAGGCGAAGCTCTTGTACCAGTCGGGCGGGCGGCCCAGCAGCGCGCGCGGGTAGCAGGAGCAGAGGGTGCATACCACGAGGTGATGCACATCGCCGGTGTTCTCCACCACCCCCAGCTTGGGTGTCGGATCGGGCAGTTCGTAGCCCAACTCGGACAGAGTTGCGTCCGGGTCGGAAAGGAGTTTGGCCTTGAACTCCGGGTTGGCCCATGCCTTGGCCACCACGCGGGCGCCGTCGGCGGGCGAGCGCGACTCCACCGCGTCTACGTTTCGCTGCACCTCATCGATGGTCAGGATTCCCTTCTCGGCCAGAAGCGTCTCCATGGCGCGGACGCGGCGGGCGTGGTACGAGAGTTCCTCGGTGTCCATGCCGGGGTGAGTGTGGCCGCCGTGGTCTATTTCGCTCATCGCTTCATCCTAAGTGCCAAAAAAGAATTCGACTATATCGCCGGTGAGTCCTATCAGAAGCGCAATCGCCAGCACCAGCAGAAAAGCCATTAGGAAACATCCAAGCCGCCCGGCGGACCTGCCGCGAGGTGGCTCTTGTCTCCCGCTGGGGTACTGCATATTGTCCTCATTCCGTAGTGGTTCTTATGGACAATACTCCAGCCATTGCTCGTAGATGTCCACCTGCAGCCGGTCGGTTGATGGGCCGTTGTAGCCTTCCCAGAGATCCGTCTGGGGAAATTCGACTCGGTAGAGGGGTTTGTAGGGCATCCCGTCGCCGCCGTGGGCCAGCGATTCAGGGTCGGGGAAAATGCCGCAGAGGGCCACCACCGTCCCGGTCTTGCCCTGCACGTAGACCGGCGTACGGTAGTGAGTCGGCGGGTTGCCGGTGCGGACTGTAACCAGGTCGCCGTTGCTGAAGGCGGTTTGTGCTGCCGTAGTCATGGGACGCCTCACTCCTTCGTGGTTCGACGAGTTCACCACAAGCTCAGGACGGGTCTGATCCTCTCCCGGAGGGAGAGGGGACTAATTTTCTTGCCGGGACATTACGTCGTCGAGTTCGGCAGCGGTCAGCACGCCTTTCTCGATGAGCAGGGCCTCCACCGCCTCGGTCCAGCGCTCATAATAGCTCAGCGCCTCGTAGCGGTCAGGGGTCAGGCCCTCGATGGCGCGGCGCAACTCGTCCACACCGAGGTATCCCTTGTCGCCGAGGACGCCACGGATGGAGTCGATGCGGCGTTCCCAGTCCATCAGCACGTGCTCGCCCTGGTCGATGGGGTCGTCGTTGGGCCGTCCGCCCATATCGTGAACCTTGGCCATAGCACACCCTCCGGCGAGTTGCCGCCATGCTAAACGCGAAGAGCAACGTTGGCAAGGAGTCGGCTAAAGTGGCTCGGTGCCTTCGGAGAGAATATCGATGTAGCGCTGGTAGGCGTATACGCGATTGCGACGCTGTCCGGTCAATTCCCTGACTACACCCAACTGCTCCAGTCTCGTCATGCCGGACGATGCTGCATGAAATGATAAGCCAGTACGTTCGCGCACTGATTGGAGCGTTACGATAGGATGCTCTTTAATGGCTTGATGGACCCTCAAAGCTGATGCTGGAGCGTGTATTTCCTGCTGGATGCGACCTTCGTCATTGCTGAACAGTTGAATTAACCGGTGGGCGGTAGAGACGGCGCCTTCAGCGGTGTCCGCTACACCCTCGAGAAAGAAGCCACGCTTCCCAATCTCCCGTTAGGCGGACGCCATCCAGCAGTTCGTAATACATCTGCCGGTTGCGCTTGAAGTAGAGACTCAGATAGAGCAGAGGTTCCTTGATAACTCCTGCGTGGAGCAACATAAAGGTAATCAGCAACCGCCCAATGCGACCGTTTCCGTCTAGAAATGGGTGGATGGTCTCGAACTGGACATGGCTAATTCCCGCGCGTACCAGAGGCGGAATACCGTCGCCTTCAGTGTGAAGAAACCGTTCTAGTCCCGACATACAGTCTAGCACGGCATGAGTAGGCGGCGGGACAAAATGAGCGTTCCCCGGACGATTGCCCCCGATCCATACCTGCGACTGCCTGAATTCTCCGGGCCGCTTGTCGCTGCCTCGCCCGCGAGAAAGGAGTTCGGCGTGAATTTCCCGAAGCAGACGGTTGGACAGCGGAAAATCGTCCTTCCGCAACCGTTTCAGACCGAGATCCATGGCTCTAACGTAGTTGGAAACCTCAACCACATCATCTTCAGCTGGAACGCCCGGCATATTCTCAGCCTCGAAAAGCATCAAATCGGCGATAGATGATTGAGTCCCCTCGATTTGAGATGACAGAACGGCTTCCTTGCGAACATAGGAATACAGGAATAAGCCTACGTCTGGGAGCAGATGAGATAAGGCATCTAACCGCCCCAAGGCCAGGTGAGCAGCGGCCAAGGATTCCTGTAGTCCCATTAGGTCGAGAGGTGGAGATGGAGGCAACGGGGAAGGGATAAATGCCCGGATCACCTCCCCCCCAACGTTAGTGATTTCGTATTCGCCAGTCTTGTCTCGGTTCATTCGACAGCGCCTTTTTTCGTAAAGTAAAAACAAGCGGATACAATATTGCGTATTTTCTACAAATACGCAATAAAAATCCGCTTTAGGTTTTCGTATTACACAAAATGCAATAAGAAAAGACGCTATTGCAGATTGTCAGCAAAAGGGCAATAACTGCCTTAACCCCGTCACCCCTCCGGCGCGAACAGCCTGGCCGCGTCGATGGCGCGCATGAACTCCACGCTGCGGTGGCTCTTGATGAACTCGATCAGCTTTTCCAGCATCAGCAGGCGGCCGGGGCGGCCGATGTACTGGGGGTGCATGGTCAGGACGAAAGCGCGGCCGTAGCGGTAGAGGCCCTCGAACTCCGCCGCCCAGGTGCCGTAGACCTCGTCGGGGTTGCGCATGGGGCCCAGGCGATTGGCCACCGGCGCATAGACGAAGTTGGGCGCATCGTCCAGCAGCCAGTGAATGGGTATCTCCACCAGCTTCTGCCCTGTCTGGGGCGCGGTCTCGACGTAGGGAGCGTCGTCGCCCATCAGGCTGCTGTCGTAGACGAAACCGTAAGAGGCCAGCAGGTCCAGCGAGTGCTCGCTCAGCTCCCAGCTGGGCGATCGATAGCCCAGTGGCCGCTCCCCGGCGATGTCGCTGAGAATGTCGATGCCCCGGCGCAGCACCTCGTCCTCCTGCTCCCGGGTCAGCGTGGAAGGCGGCTCGTGCATGTAGCCGTGGTGGGCAACCTCGTGGCCGCGTGCGGCAATCTCCCGGACCAGCCGCGGGTGTGTCTCGGCCACGTAGCCGGGAATGTAGAAGCTGGCGGGTATCTCGTGGGCGTCCAGCAGGTTCAGTATGCGAGGCGTGGCCACGCTGGGGCCGTACTCCGCCATGGACATGAGGCTGGGGTGATTCTTGAAATTGGGATCACGGTTCAGCCAGGATGAGACACCGTCGACGTCGAACCCCAGCATTGCCACGCATTGGGTTTCACCGGGCCATATTCCTGCCATGGGGTTGCCTCCTTGCCGTTAATGACTGTTTGTTGCAGGGGATTGAGCCGTTGCTACGGATTCAAACCGCGTAGGTCAGGCAGCGCCAGCACGCGGTTGACGAAACGGTGAACGAAAGGACGGTCGCGGACCAATCGAAAGTCCTCCATGTATCCATGATAGAAGTTGGAGTGAAACTTTTCGGCGATTTGGAAGTCGTCGGAGATTTCTGAGTCACTTAACTCATATGACAAGCGCGCCGCGTTTTCCCGCAGTCGGCTGTGACTGCCAAGCTGCCATCTCTTTACGCGGGACACTGCCAGGATGGCATGGGCGGCCGCGCCCCACAGCTTTTCGGAGCCTTGCAATCGGTCGCCGTCGGCGAAATACATATCAGACTTGGCCAAGAAATCCCAGGCCGTTTGAACGTGTTCATCGGCCCGCATAGATTCAGTCCCTCACATCGCCGTCCGTATTCTCGGACAATGATAGAATGCGCTCGATAAACTGGCGGGCGCGGGGACGACTCCCCTTTATCTGAAAGTCCTCCATGAAACCGTATTCAATGTTATCGCGGAACATTTCCACGGAGGAATAGCTGGATCTCAACGACGAGTCTTTCATTTCCTCCGACAACCGGTCTATAGCGGCGGACAGGGATTCCAAGTCATCGCCGCATTCCCAGCCGCGCTGCTGGGCGGCGGCGGTTATGGCGTGGGCGGCGGATTGCCACAGCTTTTCGCAGGCTTTCAGGTCGTCGTCTCCGTCGAGGAATTCCACGTAGGCCTCAAGCAGCAGAGTGCGGGCCTTTTGGGCTGTCTTGACGTGTTCTTTTGCCGACATTGGGATACCCTCCGGTGGGTGGGTGTCTACGGAGCCTCGATGCGGTCGAACCCGGTGTAGGGGCGCAGTACCTCCGGTATGACGATGGAGCCGTCGGGCTGCTGGTTGTTTTCCATAATGGCGATCATCACCCGAGGCAGGGCCAGTCCCGAGCCGTTCAGCGTGTGCGGCCACCGCGGCCTGGCGCCCTGCTCGGGCCGGTAGCGAATGTTGGCGCGGCGGGCCTGGAAGTCGGTGCAGTTGGAGCAGGAACTGACCTCCAGCCATTCCTCACAACCGGCGGCCCAGACCTCGATGTCGTAGGTCTTGGCTGCCGCGAAGCCCATATCGCCGGTGCAGAGTTCCAGCACCCGCCAGGAGAAACCCAGCCGGCGACAGATTTCCTCGGCGTGGCCCAGCAGCCGATCCAGTGCGTCAGCCGAAGATTCGGGCTCGACAAACTGATACATTTCCACCTTGTTGAACTGGTGCACCCGCTTGATGCCACGGGTGTCGCGACCTGCCGCCGCCCTCTCCCGCCGGAAGCAGGGGGTCTGCGCGACGTATTGCAACGGCAGCTCTCCCGGCGGGATGATCTCGTCGCGGTACAGGTTTGTGATGGGGACCTCGGCAGTGGGTATCAGCCAGAGGTCATCCTCCTCGTCGTGGTAGAGATTGTCGGCGAACTTGGGCAGGTTGCCCGAACCCTCCATGACGTCGCGCCGCACCACGGCCGGCAATGCCAGCTCGGTGTAGCCGTGTTCGCTGGTGTGCAGGTCCAGCATCCATGCGATCAGGGCGCGTTCCAGCCTGGCGCCGGTGCCGATGGTGGTGTAGAAGCGGCTTCCGGAAAGCTTTGCGCCCCGCTGGAAGTCAATGATGCCCAGCCTCTCGGCCAACTCCCAGTGGGGAAGTCCCTCAAAGCCCAACTCGGTGGGTGTGCCCTCTTCGCGGTAGATGCGGTTGGCATCGGAATCGGCCCCTACGGGCACATTGTCGAGAGGCAGGTTGGGAATGTTGAGCAGCATCTGCCGCACCTGTTCCTCGGCCTCCTGGGCGCTGGCCTCCAGCTCGTCCACCCGGCGGCCGAGGGTTCGCATCTCGTCGATGACCTCGGGGGAAGGCGGCTGGCCTGAGGAGCGGGCGTGGCCAATCTCCCGGTTCACCTGGTTGCGCCGGTTGCGTATCTCGTCAGCCTCAGTCCTGTCGCGACGCCAGGCGGCATCCAGTTCCAGGATATGGTCGACCGTGTCGGGTTCGCCTCGGGATTTCATGGCCCGGCGTATGGCTTCGGGCTCGCGGCGTATCTGCTCAATGGCTATCATTCGTTCTGGCCCTGACAGGTGTTGTATCGCAAAAAGTGCCGTGGCACCGGCGAGGTATTATATTATAAGGCAATATCAAGCCCCGGCAGGAAATAGCATGCTGACTCAGGACGAGCACGCGCAGACGGCGCTGGATTTCCTGGAGAAGGCCGACCGGCACTATGCCGACGGCGACCAGATCCAGGCGTCGGAAAAGCTGTGGGGAGCAGCCGCCCAAGCCATAATGGCCGTGTGCCTAGAACGTGGTTGGCCTCATACCAGCCACCCTGCGATGAAGCGGGCCGCAGAACAACTGTCGCAGGAACAGGGCGATACACAAATTGCCGACCGATTCGGCCTTGCGGAGAAGTACCACCGGGACTTCTATCACCTGTTCATGGAAGATTGGGAGTGGACTCAAGATCGCCCTAAAATTCGTGAGCTGGTGACGCGGGTGCTGGCCTTGGGTGGCAACGGATGGAACTGGCCGCAACCCTGACCACGAATTAAGAGCTACGATTCGGGAAAGAGTTTATCGAAAAGTTTGCCAATAGAGTCCATTTCCGCGAATTGATTCTTCAAAATCACTCTGGTATTGGGTCGTTCAGCTTTGAATCCTTGGGCGTTTGCCTTTGAATGCCTGCCGGGTGTTGTTCCCAAGTTTGGCTTTTCTGTGGGACTTCCGCCGAAAAATCTGTATTCTTGATTGCCGCTTTGCCCATCTTGGAAAATCCAAATGATGCACCCGCCCGGCTTGTCAGAGAGCTTGGCGTTTACGGTCTGTCTGCTCGTCTTTGCATCCGACTTTGAACTCTTAAGCTGGATATATCTTAAGGTGCCTCCACATTCAAGAGCCAAGTCGTACCCGGCGCTATCTACTTCCGCCCGCAGTACGTCAACAGTTAGATGTCGCTTGAACCAAGCCTCTTTCAAAATGTCTGACAGGAACGCGTACTCCCGCAGTTTTTCCAAGAAACCAGATTGTGTGGATTCGCTGTTGGTAGTCATTTCGAATATATCACCAGCCGACAGTTAGACTCCCACCTGGCGCATCTGCGGGAACAGCACCACGTCCCGGATGGTGCGCTGGCCTGACAGCAGCATCACCAGCCGGTCGATGCCAATTCCCAGGCCGCCCGTGGGCGGCATGCCGTACTCGATGGCCGTCAGGAAGTCCTCATCGAGGCGGTCCACTTCCTCATCCTGGTACAGGCGGCGGATCTCCTCCTGTCCTTCGAACCGCTCCCGCTGCACCTGCGGGTCGTTGAGCTCGGTGTAGGAGTTGGCGATCTCCATGCCGCAGACGAAGGCTTCGAACTTCTCGACGTATCCTGGGGAGCCGGGCTTGCCTTTGGCCAGAGGGGCCATCTCCTCCGGGTAGTCCAGCAGGAAGGTGGGCTGGACCAGGTGCGGCTCCACCAAGTCCGACAGCAGCTTGTCTATGATGCGGCCCCGGCTTTCGCGTATGCCGGTGTCCACGCCCAAGGCGCGGGCGCGGCGTTGCAGTTCGGCCAGGCCCTCTTCGGATTCGGGGAAGTCGTCAAGGTCGAGGCCGCCCCGCCGTTGCAGCTCCTCCCGGAACGACACCCTACGCCAAGGGGGCGTGAAGTCTATGACCTGTTCGCCGACGGTCACCTTCGCCGAACCCGTGGCGTCTATGGCGAGGCGGGAGATCATCTGCTCGACCATCTCCATAACCTGGTTGTAGTCAGCGTAGGCCTCGTAGCTCTCCAGCAGGGTGAACTCGGGGTTGTGATCCTGGTCAATGCCCTCATTGCGGAACACCCGTCCGATCTCGTAGACCTTGTCGAAGCCGCCCACAATCAGCCGCTTGAGATAGAGTTCGGTGGCGATGCGCAGATACAACTGCTCGTCCAGCGCGTTGTGGTGCGTGATGAATGGACGGGCGTGGGCGCCCGCCGCCACGGGGACCAGCACCGGGGTATCCACCTCGAGGAACCCGCGATCGTCGAGGAAGCGGCGGATGCCGCTGATGACCTTGCTGCGCAGGCGGAAGACGTCCATGACCTCGCGGTTGGCGATGAGGTCGAGGTAGCGTTGCCGGTAGCGGGTCTCGGTGTCGCGGAGGCCGTGGTACTTTTCGGGCAGGGGGCGCATGCCCTTGGCGATGATGGTGGCGCTGGTGGCGTCGATGGTGATCTCGCCAGTGCGGGTGCGGATCAGGTTGCCTTCGACCCCCAGGTGGTCGCCGAGGTCCAGGTCCCTCAGGAGTTCAAAGTCGTCGCCAAGGTTGTTGCGTCTGAAAAGGACCTGAATGGAGCCCGACTCATCCTGCAGGTCCAGGAATGCGGAGCGTCCCATGTTCCGCAGGGCAACGATGCGGCCCGCCAGCATCAGGCCAGTTCCGGCTGACTCCGGCTTTTGGCCGGCTTCGATGGCGGCGAATGTTGCTGCGGCCGTGGCGTTGTCGCAGCTGCGGAAGAAACGTGGAGGGTAGGGGTCTATGCCTCTTTCGCGGAGGCGTTCCAGCTTGGCGGCACGGTTTGCTACGAATGGATCTTGCATGTCGGAATTTGGGAACGCCCCCACCCCAACCCTCCCCCGGAGGGAGAGGGAGTTTGCCAAAGGTCATTCGATGGAGATGATTTCCAGCTCTACCTTGCCCGAGGGGACGTTCACCTCTGCGACCTCGCCCACTTTCCTGCCCAACAGGCTCTTGCCTATGGGAGAGACGTTGGAGATTTTACCCTGGGCAGGGTCGGACTCGGCGCTGCCCGTGATGGTGTAGGTGGTTGCCTTGCCCTGCTGGTTTCGCACAGTGACCGTGGACCCCACATATACCGAGTCGCTCTCTCCGCGCTCCTCGTCGATGATTACGGCGTTTCCGATCATCTCGCCCAGCGTCTGGATGCGTCCCTCGACGAACGACCGCTCGTTGATGGCCTCCTCGTATTCAGCGTTGCTTACGGTTCCGCCCCGCTCGCGGGACTGCTGAATGCGGTCGGCCACCTCCCGCCGTTTTTCGGTGCGCAGGTGAGCCAGCTCGGCCTGTAGCTTTTCCAGCCCCTCACGGGTCAGATATGTGGGCTGAGTCATGGCGAATTCCTCTGGAAACGAAAAAGAACAAGAGAGCCCGCCCGGGGCGCGACCCTCCTGAAACTGAGTGGATTCTAGCAATGGGCGCTGTGGATGTAAAGAACGCCGGGCCGATGCCTGTTCGCTCTTCGACACGGCCAGGCGTTGCTGCTCACAAGGCTACGGGGTACAGCACCTGTATGACCTTGTTGTCGCGCAGTACCTCAAAGTACGGATTGGGATGGTCGGGGTTCTGGCACCACCGGTGGGTGAAGAAGGCGCAGAAGTTGGCTAATTGCATTGCAGGCGAGTACCGGGCATTCAGGTAGTGGACGTTCTCGTGCAGTCCCGTCGCGTCCTCGCCCTCCTCAGAACGAAAGAAGTCGGACATCATCCGCTGCTCTATGTTGCTGCCGTCCTGGGCCACGATCATGGCAAACTGGGTAACCGGGAAAGCGCCGGACATTATCTGGTCGTGGTCGAGGGTCGCCATGTTCATCTCGTCGAGAAACATGCTAAGGGCGAAGAGGAACCGGCTCATTACCGGACCAATGGGTTCGCTCCACAGCAACGCGGCAGGTGAGGAGGCGCTGGTGCGGGCATCGTTCAGGGCCCGCCTGTCCAGGAAGGCGGAGAGCACCGGGGTCTCACGACGGATCAGGATATCGAGACAGTCCTGGATCAGCTGGGACCGTCTGTCAGCCTCCCAGGAAGCGTAGTGTTCGAGGCCCTCGAAGAGTTCTCCCGGCTGAATCATCGCCGGGGTGTCGTCCTCGCCCAGCGACGTACCGAAGTGGCGGCGGCACAGGGCGTCGAATTCACCGTTCAGCGCAGTAATCTGCGTCTCATGCAGCAACAGGCCAGCCACCAATTCATGGCTGTCAGAGGAGCCGACGGCGCTGGTTCCGGTCAGTCCCGTTTGTCCCATATATACGAGATGCATCCCGTCGCACTCCTGTCTGATTCACGGAGAAATCTGCGTTCACTGGCAGGGAGAAACGAACCGGCGGCTATTCCGATCCTTCGTCTGTGCTCTCCCCGGCGGTATCATCTTCCGGTTCCCCGTCCTCGGCCTCCGCTCCAACTGCTCCTCGCGGCACCTCGATGCGGGCCACCATCTCCTCGGGGTCGGTGAGCAGGGCCACTCCTTCCGGGAGAACGATGTCCCCGGTCCTGAATACGCTGTTCTCGTCGGTCAAGCCGGCCAGGTCCATTTCGATCTGGGCCGGCATTTCCAGAGGCAAGGCCGACACCTGCACGTCGAACAACAACTGGCTGACGTATCCTCCGCTGCGCACCGCGCCGGGAGCCTCACCGGTCAACGTGACCGGGACCTGCGCGGTTACAGGCCGGGAAACGTCTGCCGCCATCAGGTCTACATGCAACACTGTGTCGCGCCTGGGGTCCCACTGAATTTCCCGGGCGAAGGCCATGTGGCTGCCGGACTCGCCATCGATAGTCACGGTGATAGGGGAACTGGCGCCGGCCTCCGCCAGCGCCTTGATCAGTACCGGACCGGCGCACTGCAATGACCTTGACTCCATAGCAGGGCCGTACAGGTGGACGGGAACGATGCCAGCACGCCGCAGGCGGCCTACCTTTTTGCCCATCAGTTCCCTGGGTTGAAGTTCCAATCGCACAGCGCTGGTTGTCATCTGCTACTCCGCTGCGCCCACACGGCGCTTCGCTGTTAAACGCATTCCTCTAGGGGTTTCGACAAACACGAATGATACCACTCGGCCCGCCCAAAGGGAATGCCGTGGGAAGCCGGTGCAGTGTCCAAGAGGCGTCTGGCGGACGCTTGATGTAGGTGGCTCTGGCCACAAAAGGGACAGGAAGCACCCTGCCGTCGAGAATGATAAATTGACAGTGCGTTTATCATAAGGGCTGATTTTTCCAAAGCTGAACCGGGTTGAAACGGGTACGGAGGACCGAAATGGCGTCACATTCTCTGGGTCTCTCGCTGCACGAGGCAGCGCGACGTATGGGTGTGTTATTTGCGGATGAGAACGAGCCGGAAGACCGGTTTGTGGACGCCAGGGGTCTCCGTTTCCACTACCTGGAATGGGGAGACCCGTCCAGTCCGACGGTGCTGATGCTGCACGGCGTTTCGCAGCAGGCGCATAGCTGGGATTTCATCAGCCTGCCTCTTTCACCGGACTACCACGTCATTGCCCTGGACCAGCGGGGGCACGGCGACAGCGATTGGGCATCGGACGGCGACTACTCGCTGGACGCGATGGTGGCGGACCTGGATGCGATAGTCCCTGCGCTGGGTCTGGACGGCGGCCCCCTCGACAGGCTCGGGGCAGGCTCAGGATTCCACCTGATGGGGCATTCCATGGGCGGGCGCAACAGCTTCGTGTGGGCGTCGCGGCACCCGGGGGTGCTCAAGTCGCTGACCATCGTGGACACAGGCCCGGAGACGGTATCGCGGGGACGGCAGCGGATCCAGCGATTCCAGAAACTGCCGGATAACCTGGACACCCTGGACGAGTTCGCCGACCGCATACAGGAATATACCGGGAGGACGAGGGAGCAGGTGCTGGGCGCGCTGAAATACAGCATTCGTCAAGGCGCAGACGGCAAGTGGACCTGGAAGTATGACCGGGTGATTCGCGAGCGCGGGAGACAGGACGGCCCATGGTCGCCGGAGCAGCTGTGGGAGTGCTGGCGCCGCATCGACTGCCCCACGCTGGTGACCCGTGGCGACCGCAGCGATGTCTTCGCCGACGAGACGCTGCAGCGCATGGGGCAAGAACTCGCGGACTGCACGACAGTGACGATCGCCAACGCCGGCCACCTGGTGCAGGGGGACAACCCGCCGGATTTCCTGGCCGCCGCCCGCGCCCACCTCGACCACGCGGAGGGGCGATAGATAGGGAGAATGCTACAATAAACTTGACACCCTGTTATGCCGTGCCCACCCGACAGAGCGATGCGGGAGACCGTTTATGACCACTGCCAAGCCCACCAACCCCAAGGTTCCCGCTCCACAGACGGAAGACGAGCCGATAGATTACGCGAGTCTGGAGTACGACCCGTTTGAACTGCAACCGTTGCCGGACGCCATGCTTCAAGAGCCGATTTTAAGGGGCCTCCTGGCTGTGCTGTCCAGCCGCGCGCGAGCCGCCAATCCGGGGCAGCACCTGTTTGACAGCAGCAATACCATCGTCTGCTACGACCCCGGCAACCTGAACGTCCGGGTGTTGCCGGACTACTACTTTGCCGTGGGCATTGACCCGGAAATCATATATGACCGGGGGATTTACCGGACGTGGGTTCAGGGAAAGCCACCGGACTTCGTGCTGGAGGTGGCGTCGCCGTCGACGGCCAGGAACGACGAGACTACAAAGCGGGACATATACGCTGGCATTGGAGTGCCGGAATACTGGCGCTATGACCCCACCGAATTAGTCGCTCCTAACCGGCGGCCGCTGTACGCCGTTCCTCTGATAGGAGAATTGTTGGTGGACGGAGCGTACCAGCCCCTGGAGATCACCCCCGGACCGGAAGGCTCCATTATGGGATTCAGCCCAGCCCTGGGGGTCAGCCTGGCCGTCAAGGACAAGCGGCTGATGGTCTACGACCACGACTTGGGGGAGTTCGTCGAGGAATTCGAGGAGCAGGAAAGCGCCAAGATGCGGGCGCAGGCCGAGGCACGGGCCGAACGGGCGCTGCGGCTCACAGCCGAAAGCGAGCTGAATGAGCAGGCCGCGACCATTCAGCGCCTGGAGGAAGAGCTGCGCCGCCTGCGCGGGGAGGGCTGACCGCTAGCGATACGGCGCCAGAATCTGACGCAGTGAGGGGCCCGCAACCTTTGCTCCGGTGTCCAAGAGGGCCACTCCGACTCTTCCGTTTACCGATACCTCGATGGCCGGTCCTGCAATACGCAGGAGCCTCGGGGACATGTTGTATTGGACTACGACTTCTGCCAGCTATTCCCCGTGCGACAGAAAGATGGCTGAGTCGACACCAACCTGCCGAATGAAGCAAGCCAACACATCCAGGCCCAACCCTCTCGATGCCGCCTTCGCGTTGGAATAACAGTCGTAATCCCCGCCGGTCTTTTGGGATTCGGGAATGATTACCCAACGACCGTAGAACTCTCGCTCCAACTCAGCCCGCATTTCCTGATAGGCCATGATCTCGTCTGCCAGAGGATGCTCAAACAATTCGGGAGTCGCCATCAGGGTCCTCGGTTTGCAGTTGATTTAGTCCATCGTAGATTCGCCAAGGCCGCCAGTCAATCAGACACCGAACCATACACCTAACGCCCCTACCCGAACAGGCGGGGGATCAACTCGCCGAGGGCGTAGCCGACGCCGGCGGACAGAGTGCCGATGCCCAGGATCTCCAGGCCCTGCAGCAGCGGCGACCGCTGCACCAGCCGGCCCTTGAGCAGGCCGAGGCCGAACAGGCCCGCCAGCGTTGCGCCAACGGAGACGCTAATGGCGGTGCCCCCGGTCAGGAAAAAGTGCGGCACCAGTGGAATGGCAGCGCCGGTGATGAAAGCCAGGCCCATGACCACGGCGTCCTTGACCGGGCTGGCCGTAACCTCGGCGCTGATGCCCAGCTCCTTTTCCACAAGGGTCTTCAGCCACAGGTCGCGGTCTTGTGAAATTTCGTCTGCCAGTTGCCGGGCCTCGTGGAAGGACATGCCGTCGCGCTGGAACAGCACCACCAACTCGGCCAACTCCTCGGCAGGGTTGGTCTCCAGCTCGCGGGCCTCGCGCTCGATCTCGGCCCTCTGTACGTCCTGCTCGGCCCGGGACCCCAGCAGGGCGCCGGTGGCCATGGACAGCATGCCGGGCAGGGCCCCGGCCAACCCGGCGATGACCACGGTGGTCTGGCTCTCCACTGCCACGGCCAGGCTGGTGACCAGGGCGACGGTGCTGAGCAGGCCGTCCTGCGCCCCGAAGACCAGCTCGCGCAGCCGTCCCATCCAGGACACGCGCCAACGCTCCCGGTCGATCTCGGCGGCGGCGGTGCTATAGGTTTCGCGGTCGAAGGCCCGCCCGGCGGCGGCCGCGGCTTCCGCAGAACCGTCGGGCATGGCGGGAAAGGACGCCGGGAATGCGCTGGGGGGCATTACCGGTATTTCGCGGACGGCCGACGGCCCTGCGCCGACGTTCCGGGCGGCGAGCTTGGCCTCCAGGCCGCTGAGGGCCTCGGTAAATGCCTCCAGGTGGCGGCGCTCACGTTCCATGGCCAGGGTGAAGGAGTCGGCGGCATCCTGGTTGCCCTCTTCCAGCGCCTCCCGGATCATCATGGGGTAGATGGTGGCGGCCTCCAGGGCCTCGCCCTCGATGATGCCGCGCAGGTTTTCGGCGGTTGAGGCCATGTCGCCGGATACGCGCAGGTGGTTGATGCCGTGGACGGTTTCCGCGCCCGCCACCTCCTGGAAGATCTGGGCGACCTCGGGGTGGCCCTCCTGCATGGCCCGCTGGGCATAGGCGTTGTACTTGAGGTTGGCCAGCGCCTCGGAGACGATGGCGTTCCAGAGATTTTTCTCGGTCCTGGTGAGGCTGACGGGTCCGGCAGCCATGATTATCTCCCTCGCTGATTCGATACATGTGATACTTGAATATATTGTATCAAGGAAAACTGGTGTGCGGGGCATTTTCGAGAGAGGAAATACGAAATTCGTCGAGAATGTCTGAACTGTGGTTTGTGTGATTCAAGGATTTCGCTGATTTCGTGACGCGGAAATGGTGGAGCAGCCGCAGGATCATCAGGCAACAAGAGGAGCCGGGGACTAATTCGAAAATCCCATCCCTCTTGATGGGGGAGGGTTAGGCCCGACTCCGTCGCGGCTCTCGACAAAGTCGGAGGTGGGGGTGAATAGGCACGGACTCAAAGCCCCTGGGATGCAGTCGCCAGCTTTGAAATAGTTGCCTAGCCGCCGGGGGAGGCGTGATGGCCGATCATCTTCCAGCCGTCGTCATGGCGGGCGAAAAAGTTGGTGGCGTAGGTGGAGAAGTTGGCGGCCCGGCCCTGCACCACGCTGGTGATGCCCTCGACGCAGGTTACGCAGCCGAACTCCCCCTGGACCACCACGTTCAGGTAGCGGACGCTGAACTGCATCAGATTGGCGTTATCGAAAATCCGGACCCAGCTCTCCCGAATATGCTCCCAGCCGACGATGGGAGTCCAGCCGGGGTGGACGCACATAGCCCGGTCGGAGGTCTCCCACACCTCGTCCATTCGCTCGATGCTGAGCTCGTTGAAAGCGTCGTAGAACCGCTGATTGGCGGCCCTGATTTCCTCGAGGATTTCCGGTTCGTCGTGAAGCATTTCTGAACTGTGATTTATTTGATTAGGGGATTGCCCTGATTATGGGCAACATTCAGTGTCGGCTAAATTAGTGCGTTCATCGTCTGAGCTGTGATTCGTCTGATTTATATGATGGCCGGGATTTGGGTGGGGATATTGTAGGGGCAATCCTTGTGGTTGCCCATGGCGCCCCCAAAATCAGAGTAATCCCATGATCAAATAAATCACAGTTCATACAGGCCGGCCAGCGCGGGTGGCCCAGTATTCCCAGGCGCGGCCCATGGTACGTAGCCCCAGTTGCCCTTCGCCCATTATGGCGATCTCGCCCGGAGACAGATATTCAACCTCGCCGAGCTTCAGCGATTCCAGGAGCAGACGGGCGTTGACTTGCAGGTAGATGGACGCCATCACCGCCTCTTTCAGCGACCCGCCGGCCACCACGCAGCCGTGGCCGCGCATCAGCGCCACACGGCGCGGGCCAAGGGTGGCCGCTAGGTCGCGGCCCTGCTCGTTGGTGGTGACCAGCAGGTTGGTGTCGCCAAAGTTGTTGCGGATGTCCCAAACCGGGATGTCATCACCGATAAGCGCCGCCAGGTGGAACATGGGCCGCAGGGGCACCCCTGTGACGCCGAAGGGCACCACCGGCTGGGAATGGTTATGCACCACCGCCATCGCGTCAGGACGCGACTCGTACACGCCGCCGTGGATGGGCCGCTCTGAGTACATCTCGCGGCCCTGCTGGTCCACTGGCTGGTTGTCCAGCGTGAACTCCATCAGGTCGCCTCTCTCCACCAGCTCAGGCGCCCGGGAGCGCGACAGCCAGTACCGGCCGGGATCGTCCGGATGGCGGATGCTGACGTGGCCGTATGCGTCTACCACGTCCTCGCGGGCGAGGATGCGGTTGGCGGTGACCAAGTCTTCCAGCTGCCGGTCAAGGTCGGGCATGGGGTTCTCTCATTGTCTGAATCAGGACGCGGAAATCGCGCCGGGCGATCGCTGGCGCCGCATTGTATCGTGGCGGCAACCAGCCGGGCGGCTAAGGGGCGACTAATCCGAGTCTTCAGGAAAACCTGCGATGGGACGCCCCGTGCTTTTGTCGTAGGTGTGCCTGCCCAAGAAGCTCAGGATCGTTTCCAGGCGGCCCATCTGCCGGTACAGCCCTACCATCGCCACCCATAGCAACCCCATCATCGCCATCGTCGCCGCCACCATAGCCAGCAGAGCAGTTTCCATATCAGCCGCCCGCAGTTAGCGCACTTTAATTCAGACAATCATAGAATACACCATTAGAATATGCTCCCTCTCCTGGCGGGAGAGGGAGCGGCGAACAAACCTGATCGCAAGGGCGGCCTAGTTAGTGGGCAGGAGAGAAGGCGGCGGGCACCATGATCTTGGTCTCCTGGGCCAGGAGGAACTCGCGGGTGGGCGGCGGCCAGTGCGGCGACTTGATGGCCTCCTCACGGACGCGGTTGCGCTCATCCAGGTCCTTGTAGGGCCAGATGTGCACCCACTTGTTCAGCCCGCCAAGCTCGGTATGCCAGGCGGCGGCCAGCGGTGAATACTCCTCGCGATGAGGGACTGCGGCCTCCCAGCGCTTGAGCACCTCGCCCATGGAGCCGGTCTTGTAGGTGTAGGAGCGCATCTCGTAGACGTTGCCCAGCTCCTGGTCGCCGCCCAGCGGGCGCATGAAGGGCGCCGGGATAAAGATCTCCGACTCCATCTTGACGTACATGTCAGGGTCGTTGGCGGGCGGCCAGTTGGGGTCGTTGGCGGCCTCGGCGCGGATGCGGGTGCGCTCGTCCAGGCTCTCGTAGGGCCATACGTGTATCACCTGGTTCAGAGGACCGATCTCCGTGTGCCAGAATGCGGCCAGGGGCGAGTACTGCAACCGATGCGGCAGCGCCTGGGCGAAGTTTTCCTCGAAGGTGGGCACGCTACCGGGCTTGAGGGTGTAGGTGCGGACTTCGTATATCATCGCGGCTTTCTCCTGCAAAAGTGGGATTCATCAAGGTAGGGCCGGTTCGTGGCTAGTGTAGCAAATGCAGGGTACGGCGGCAATTTGGTCTCCGCCGGGCGGCGGGACCGTTGCAAAGCAATTGTCTGAATCCTGATTCAGACAAATTTGGGACGACAGAATTTGGCCGTCGTGGTTTAGAAGAAGTTGCTGACGTTCTTGGCGAGGAGGACGGTCTGGTCGAGGACCACCTTGCGGTAGGCGACCTTGAGCTGCCCGTTCTCCCGGCGCAGGACATCCTCGCGGCTGCCGACGTAGAAGTCCTCCTCCGTCTCGCCACGGGTGCGGTACATGATGAAGTTGGAGTAGACGCGCAGCTCTGCCTCCCGCTGCCCCGGCTCCACCTCGATGTTGGAGACGAAATGGCGGGTGCGGGACGGCGGGTCCTCGGCCCATGCCATGCCGGAATCCAGGCGGCGGATGCGGCGGGTCAGCGAGTCCTTGTCCTCGTCCATAATCGCGAGCTCGTCCTCGCGGGACAGCTCTCCCTCCTCGTAGCGTGAGCCGTCCAGGATGGATATCGCTTTGCTGTAGGCCGGGTAACGGTTCGACCGCAGCGGCATCCAGTACTTGACGTCGTCGGTCAGCGTGTCCAGCCAGTCGTCAAAACGGCGGGCGTCCAGCAGCCTGGCCTCCCGGTAAAGGAACTGTTCGACCTCGCGGATGGTGTCGTCGCGCATGAGTGGTCTCTCCGGTTACGTTGTTTATGGCGTGGGGGTGACAATGTAGGGGCGCACAGCCGTGCGCCCTGATCTCCCGGCGCCGGCTATTTCGGCCAGCCGCGTGAGTCCATGAGCTGGGCCCAGCGGCCGTAGAAGGCGCGGTGGTTGCTCTCGCTGTAGCGGTGCTCGCTGGCCCACCCCAGCAAGTCCTCGTTATATGGGGCGTGTCCCAATCCCATGCTCATGTTGAGCTCGTGACGCCGCGTGACCACGCCGCGCCCGGCCATGCTGCAGCCCTCCCAGTTGTCCATGTCATCCTGCTCGAAGGAGCCCGAAGGGCCGAAGGAGCGGATTGCCGCGAGCCGGAAGGCGTCCTTGATTTCGGTCGGCGCGGCCTTGTCCACGAACACGGCGGAACGGACCTCGGTCTTGTCAGGACCCTTGGGCTGCCAGGTGCGGTGGATGCGGGCGATGCTGCGCAGCATGGACATATTGGGGAAGATGGTGGCGGCGCTGGGGGTTATCTGGTTGATGCGGTCGCCCAGTCTCTTGACCACCTCGTCCCTGATCTGCTCCTCGTAGGCCAGAATCTCCGGCACCGGCGGATCGGAGGGAACGGACGGGTCCAGGCCGATGACACCGTGTCCGTTGCCCGGCGAGACGATGGAACCGCCGGTGGCCCGTGTGCGGTAGTTGCCGCCGAACCCGTTGGTCACCGCCGACAGGTGGCTCCAGCTGGTGTGATAGCCGTCGCCGCCGAAATTCTCCGCCGGCACCTTCCAGTTGACGGGGATGGTCCACTTCTGCACGCCGCCAATGAACTCGACGCCCCCCTCGCGGCGGTCAAAGTAAACGTCGAGGTACCAGGTGGCGTTGCCGAGGTAGTCCAGCAGGGGCGGCGCGTCGCGGTCGAAGGTGGCATAGACCAGCCCCTTGTAGCTGTCGAGTTGGGCCACCGGGATGAGGCCCCACTTGGACTGGTCCAGCTCGTTGTAGTAGGCGTCCTGGAGGTTGGGCACAGCCTGGAGCGCCCCGTCGTTGCCGAAAGCCCAGCCGTGGTAGGCGCAGATGAACGCGGCGGCATTGCCGTCGTCGGCGCGGCAGAGCCGGTTTCCCCGGTGGCGGCAGATGTTCAGGAACGCCCCGATCTTGCCGGAGCGGTCGCGCACCACCAGCACCGGGTCCTCGCCCATGTAGGTGGTGAGGAAGTCGCCCGGGTTGGGAATCTGCGTCTCGTGGCAGAGGAAGAGCCAGCAGCGGGCAAAGATCTGCTCCAGTTCCTGCTGGTAGATTTCCTGATCGCTGAAGATGCTGGGATTGATTACCCCGTTCTCGGAATCTACCAGGGTGGCCATTCTTGTCGCGACCATTGCGGCCTCCGGGTGTCAATTAGATACTGGCCAGAGAGAATACGCCCTCACCCTAACCCTCTCCCGGAGGGAGAGGGAATAATTCTTTGCAACCGGCTAGTCGGGCCAGCCGTGGGAGTCCATGAGCTGGCTCCAGCGTCCGTAGAAGGCGCGGTGGTTGTTCTCGCTGAGCCGGTAGTCGCTGGCCACACCGAGCAGATCCTCGTCGTAGCGGGCGTGGCCGAGACCCATGGAGATGTTCAGCTGGTGGCGGCGGGAGACGACGCCGCGGCCGGATATGCTGCACCCTTCCCAGTTGTCCATGTCGTCCTGCTCGAAGGCCCCGGAGGGACCGAAGGCGCGGATGGCGGTTACGCGGAAGGCCTCCTTGACCGATTCCGGCGCGGCCTTATCGACGTAAACCGCCGCCTGGATCTCGGTCTTGCCCGGCCCCTTGGGCTGCCAGACGCGGAACGTCCGGGCCACGCTGCGCAACAAGGACATGTTGGGGAAAATGGTGCCAGCGTGGGGGCGGATGAGGCGTATGCGCTCGCCGAGACGCTTGTTGACCTCGTCGCGAATCTCGTCCTCGTAGGCCAGAATCTCCGGCACAGCGGGGTCCGAGGGATCGTCGGGGCCCAGGCCGACGATGCAGTGGCCGTTGCCGGGGGAAACGACGGCGCCCTCGCGGGAAGGCCGGGAGCGGAAGTCGCCGCCGAACCCGGTGCTGACGGCGGACAGGTGGCTCCAGCCGGTGTGATAGCCGTCGCCGCAGAAATTCTCGGCGGGCATCTTCCAGTTGGCCGGGATGGTCCACTTGTGGATGCCGCCGATGACTTCGACGCCGCCCTCCCGCCGGTCGAAGAAAACGTCGAGGTACCAGGTGGTGTCGCCGAGGTAGTCCAGCAGCGCAGGCGCGTCGCGGTCAAAGGTTGCGAAGACCAGGCCCTTGTAGCTGTCCAGCTGGGCAACCGGGATGAGGCCCCACTTGGACTGGTCCAGCTCGTTGTAGTAGGCGTCCTGCAGGTTGGGCACGGCCTGGAGCGCGCCGTCGTTGCTGAAGGCCCAGCCGTGGTAGGCGCAGATGAAGGCGGCGGCGTTGCCGTTGTCAGCGCGGCAGAGGCGGTTGCCCCGGTGGCGGCAGATGTTCAGGAACGCGCCGATCTTGCCGGAACGGTCCCGCACCACCAGCACCGGGTCCTCGCCCATGTAGGTGGTCAGGAAGTCGCCGGGGTTGGGGATCTGCGTCTCGTGGCAGAGGAAGAGCCAGCAGCGGGCAAAGATCTGCTCCAGCTCCTGCTGGTAGATTTCCTCGTCGGAGAAGATGCTGGGGTTGATTACGCCGTTCTCAGTGTCGACCAGACTGGCCATTGGCGCCAATGCCATGGGAACCTCCTGTTGTGCCTGATCATTTGTCTGAATCGGGATTTATATGATTCTGATGATTGCCATGATTCTTGCTTCGAGAATCATGGCAATCAAATGAATCACGGGAATCACAGTTCAGGCCATTACACATCCGCCCAGCTGCGGGCGGCCATCAGGTCGCTCCAGCGCTGGTAGAACCGGCGCTGGTTGCTGTCGCTGTAGCGGAAATCGGCAATCACAGCGTCGTAGTCTTCGTTGTAAGACTCGTGGCCCAGGCCCATCTGGTAGTTGAGCATCTGGCGGCGGGCCACCACGCCCCGGCTGGTCTGGGTGCATTCCTGCCAGTTGTCCATGTCGTCCTGCTCGAAGGTCCCGGATGGACCGAAGCCCCAGACGGCGGTCCGGCGCACGGCCTCCTTGATTTCCGGCGGGGCCGCCTTGTCGGTAAAGGCCCACGACCAGATCTCCACGCTGTTTGGCCCCTTGGGATGCCAGACCCGGAATGAGTGAGAGCTTCCCCGCAGCAGCGAGAAGTTGGGGAACACGGTGCCCACCACCGGGTTCAGCATGGCTGCGCGGGGGCCCAGGCGGGCCTCCAGTTCCTCGCGGGTGTCATCCTCGTAGTCCTTGATGATCTGCAGTGGCGCCCCGGTCTGGTCGGCGCCAACGGCGATCATGCTGTGGCCGTTGCCCATGGACACGGGACCGCCCTTCATCTTGGGCTGGGCGGTGACGCCAACGCTGAAGCCGGTCCGGATGGGAGAAAGGTGGGACCACTGCACATGGTAGGCGTCGCCGGCGAAGTTCTCGGCGGGCATCTTCCAGTTGCAGGGCACGACCCACTTGTGGACGCCGCCGACAATCTCGGTGCCGCCTTCGCGCCGGTCGAACAGCGTGTCCAGGTACCAGGCCATGGGGCCGAGGTAGTCCAACAGCGGTGGCGCCGACGGATCGAAGGTGGCGAAGATTAACCCCTTGTAGCTGTCCAACTGGGCGACGGGGATGAGGCCCCACTTGGACTGGTCAAGCTCGTTGTAGTAGGCATCCTGCAAATTGGGCACGGCGGCCAGCTTGCCGTCGGCGCCAAAGGCCCACCCGTGATAGGCGCAGATGAAGGTGCCCGCGTTGCCATCGTCAGCGCGGCAGAGGCGGTTGCCCCGGTGGCGGCAGATGTTCAGGAAGGCGTTGATCTTGCCCTGCCGGTCTCGTGTGACCAGCACCGGGTCCTCGCCCATGTAGGTGGTGAAAAAGTCTCCGGGATTGGGAATCTGGGTCTCGTGGCAGAGGAAGAGCCAGCAGCGGGCGAAAATCTGCTCCAGCTCCTCCTGGTAGATGGATTCCTCGCTGAATATGCGTGGGCTGATCAGGCCCTTGTCCAGGTCGACCAGGTTATTGACTTCTGCCAGGACCATGTGTAACTCCTCCCTCCGGGTCTGCGCCGGGCCGGTCTCATTAAGACTCGGATCATTGGGTTTGATGGATTGTATTACATGAGTAGCGGGATGATAAGACGGGCGGGCTTCTCGACCAGGGTCCTTTGGTTTTCGATGTCCACCGGATCAGTCCGTTCATGGTGAGCTTGTCGAACCACGAACAGACGGCCCTTCGATAGGCTCAGGGCCAACGGAATTTAGAACAATCAAAAGGCCCTGTTATATCGACGCTGCCATTTCACCCCCACCCTAACCCTCCCCCGTCAAGGGGGAGGGGATTTTTGGACACCCTCTGGGAGAGGGTTAGGGGGAGAGCGTACCCTCCCCTCGGGGACAGGACGTAATCAGGCCAATCCTGTAATCACACGAATCACAGTTCAGACAACCTCTGCCCATGTGCGGGCGGCCATGAGCTCGCTCCAGCGCTTGTAGAACTGGCGCTGGTTGCTGTCGCTGAAACGGTACTGGCTCGTGAGAGCCTCGTAATCCTCATTGTACGACTCGTAGCCCAGTCCCATCTGGTAGTTGAGCATCTGGCGGCGGGCCACCACGCCCCGGCTGGTGAGGGTGCAGTTCTGCCAGTTGTCCATGTCGTCCTGCTCGAAGGTGCCGGACGGGCTGAAGCCGTAGGCGGCTATCTTGCGGATGGTCTCCTTCACCTCGGGGGGAGCAGCCTTGTCGGTGAAGGCCCAGGCCCAGATCTCAATGCTGTTCGGCCCCTTGGGGTGCCAGACGCGGAGAGA
Source organism: Dehalococcoidia bacterium (assembly GCA_965203005.1). Classification (GTDB taxonomy): domain Bacteria; phylum Chloroflexota; class Dehalococcoidia; order Lucifugimonadales; family UBA3495; genus VXOI01. Next base: position 3,304,749 of record CBDBBS010000002.1, on the reverse strand, counting down.
GTGGGAGTTGGTCTTTATCACCGAGAAGTTGGGGAACACTGTTCCCACGATGGGGTTCAGCATCCGGGCGCGGGGGCCGAGGCGCGCCTCAAACTCCTCGCGGGTGTCCTCCTCGTAGTCCACAAGTATCTGCACAGGCTCGGCGGTGTCGTGGCCGCCATAGGCGATAAAGCCGTGGCCGTTGCCGGGGGAGACGTTGCCGCCGCCGGGGGCGGTGCCGCGGGTGATGCCGAACCCGGTGCGGAGCGTGGCCAGGTGGGACCACTGAACGTGATAGGCGTCGCCGATGAAATTCTCGGCAGGAAACTTCCAGTTGCAGGGGACGACCCACTTGTGGACGCCGCTGAGTACTTCGGAGCCGCCCTCGCGCCGGTCAAAGAGGGTGTCGAGGTACCAGGCCATGGGGCCGAGGTATTCCAGCAACGGCGGGGCATCCTTGTCGAACGTGGCGAATACCAGGCCCTTGTAGCTGTCCAGCTGGGCCACGGGGATGAGGCCCCACCTGGACTGGTCCAGTTCATTGTAGTAGGCGTCCTGCAGGTTGGGCACGGCCGCCAGCTTGCCGTCTGCGCCGAAGGCCCAGCCGTGGTAGGCGCAGATGAACGTGCCCGCGTTTCCGTCGTCGGCGCGGCAGAGGCGGTTGCCCCGGTGGCGGCAGATGTTCAGGAAGGCGTTGACCCTGCCCTGCCGGTCTCGGGTGACCAGCACCGGGTCCTCGCCCATGTAGGTGGTGAAGAAGTCGCCTGGGTTGGGAATTTGCGTTTCGTGGCAGAGGAAGAGCCAGCAGCGGGCAAAAATCTGCTCCAGCTCCTCCTGGTAGATGGACTCCTCGCTGAAGATGCGTGGGCTGATCAGGCCCTTGTCCAGGTCGACCAGCGTGTTGACGTCTGCCAGGACCATGATTGTCTCCTCGATTGGCCGTCTGTCTGAACTGTGATTTATTTGATTTTGCTGATTGTCCTGATTCTCCAATCAATAATCATGGTAATCAAGTGAATCACGCGAATCACAGTTCAGACAACTCCGCCCAAGTGCGTGCGGCCATCATTTCGCTCCAGCGCTTGTAGAACTGGCGCTGGTTGCTGTCGCTGAAGCGGTACTGGCTGGTGAGGGCCTCGTAGTCCTTATTGTACGATTCGTGGCCCAGGCCCATCTGGTAGTTGAGCACCTGGCGTCTGGCCACCACGCCCCGGCTGGTCCGGGTGCATTCCTGCCAATTGTCCATGTCGTCCTGCTCGAAGGTGCCCGACGGGCTGAAGCCATGGATGGAGAGCTGTCGGATGGCCTCCTTCACCTCGGGCGGCGCGGCTCGGTCGGTGAAGGCCCAGGCCCAGATCTCGATGCTGTGGGGACCCTTGGGGTGCCAGACCCGAAAGGAGTGGGAGGTAGTTCGTATCATGGAGAAGTTGGGGAATACCGTTCCCACCACCGGGTTCAGCATCCGGGTGCGAGGGCCAAGGCGTGCCTCCAGCTCCGCCCGGGTTTCCTCCTCGTAGTCCTTCATGATCTGCACGGGCTCGCTGTTGTAATGGCCATCGACAGCGATTATGCCGTGGCCGTTGCCAGGGGAGACAGGGCCGCCGCCGGGAGTAGTGCCGGCGGTGACGCCGAAGCCAGTGCGGATGGAAGACTGGTGAGACCACTGGACGTGATAGGCATCGCCGATGAAGTTCTCGGCAGGGAATTTCCAGTTGCAGGGGACGACCCATTTGTGGACGCCGCTGAGGACTTCGGACCCGCCCTCACGCCGGTCGAAGAGGGTGTCCAGGTACCAGGCCATGGGGCCAAGGTAGTCCAGCAGCGGTGGCGCCGACGGGTCGAATGTGGCGAATACCAGGCCCTTGTAGCTGTCCAGCTGGGCCACGGGAATCAGGCCCCACTTTGACTGGTCCAGCTCATTGTAGTAGGCATCCTGGAGGTTGGGCACGGCGGCCAGCTTGCCGTCGGCGCCGAATGCCCAGCCGTGGTAGGCGCAGATGAAGGTGCCCGCGTTGCCATCGTCGGCGCGGCAGAGGCGGTTGCCCCGGTGGCGGCAGATGTTCAGGAAGGCGTTGATCTTGCCCTGACGGTCGCGGGTGACCAGCACCAGGTCCTCCCCCATGTAGGTGGTGAAGAAGTCGCCTGGGTTGGGAATTTGCGTTTCGTGGCAGAGGAAGAGCCAGCAGCGAGCGAATATCTGCTCCAGCTCCTCCTGGTAGATGGACTCCTCGCTGAAGATGCGTGGGCTGATCAGGCCCTTGTCCAGGTCGACCAGTGCGTTGACGTCTGCCAGGACCATAATCTTCTCTCCCTCCGAGTTCGTGTGTGGAATCTATCAGGGGTTTCGATGGATTTTATTACAGGCTAGGCGGCGAGATAAGGTGCATGTGGGTTCAACGCCGAGGGCGCAGAGATCGCCGAGAATGCGCAGAGGAGGCGCGGGCTACAAGTCGGCCCAAGTGCGGGCGGCCATCATCTCGCTCCAACGCTTGTAGAACTGGCGCTGATTGCTGTCGCTGAAGCGGAATTCGCTGGTCAGGCCCTCGTTCTCCGCGCTGTAGTGATCGTGGCCTAGACCCATCTGGTAGTTGAGCATCTGGCGGCGGGCGACCACGCCTCGGCTAGTGAGAGTGCAGTTCTGCCAGTTGTCCATGTCGTCCTGCTCCAGGGTGCCGGCGGGACTGAAGGCGCGTAGCGCGACCAGCCGAATGGCCTCCTTGACCTCGGGCGGCGCGGCCCGGTCGGTGAAAACCCAGGACCAGATTTCGACGTGATCGGGCCCCTTGGGGTGCCAGACGCGGAAGCAGCGCGTGCTGGCCTTGAGGATCGAGAAGTTGGGGAAAAGCGTGCCGACTATGGGATTCAGCGCCTGAGCTCGGGCCCCCAGGCGGGACTCCACCTCACCCCGGACACATGCCTCGTATTCGTTCAGAACCTCCACCGGCTGTCTGGTCGAGCCGCTGGCGACGGTGAAAATGCCGTGGCCGTTGCCAGTTGAAACGGCGGTACCCGAATCATCCGCCTGGGTCGTTGGCCTTGGGGTGAATCCGGCAAGTATGGATGACATGTGAGACCAGAGAAAATGGTAGGTGTCGCCGATGAAGTTCTCGGCGGGGAACTTCCAGTTGCAGGGCACTACCCACTTGTGGATGCCGCCGATTACCTCCGCGCCGCCCTCGCGCCGGTCGAAAAACGCGTCCAGGTACCAGACCATGGGACCAAGGTAGTCCAGCAGCGGCGGGGCGTCGGGGTCGAATGTGGCGAAGATCAGGCCCTTGTAGCTGTCCAACTGGGCGACGGGGATGAGGCCCCACTTGGACTGGTCAAGCTCGTTGTAGTAGGCGTCCTGCAGGTTGGGCACCGCCGCCAGCTTGCCGTCTGCGCCGAAGGCCCACCCGTGGTAGGCGCAGATGAACGTGCCCGCGTTTCCGTCGTCGGCGCGGCAGAGGCGGTTGCCCCGGTGGCGGCAGATGTTCAGGAAGGCGTTGACCTTGCCCTGCCGGTCGCGGGTGACCAGCACCGGGTCCTCGCCCATGTAGGTGGTGAAAAAGTCTCCGGGATTGGGAATCTGGGTCTCGTGGCAGAGGAAGAGCCAGCAGCGGGCAAAAATCTGCTCCAGCTCCTCCTGGTAGATGGATTCCTCGCTGAAGATGCGGGGGCTGATCAGGCCCTTGTCGGCATCGACCAGCGAGGAAAGGTTGGTCAGGACCATAGCGTCAGTCTCCCTCTGGGGGTGCGCGGAAAACAACCGGGTCGGTGGGAATTGTATTACACGTTGGGCAGGGAGGTAAGGTGAATAAAATCGCTGACCAAAGTCCTTCGATTATTTGTCTGAATCGCCGTCTGTCTTTCTTGCCGGGAAACGCCCTCACCCTAACCCTCTCCCGGAGGGAGAGGGAACTTGGCGTAGAATCCTTACGATACGGGCCGGTGAACAGCGATGGCGTCAGAGAACCGGCGGGCGGCTGCCACGGTGGGGTCGTCGTCGTGGGCGCTGCCCATGACGCAGACGATGGCCCACAGGCCCTCGCGTGACTCACGGGCAGCGCGGTTGACCAGTTCCTCGCGGTTGCCGTCGTGCATGGCCAGCTTGACTCCCCGCACCAGGTGGCCGATGGCGTCGAGGGCCGCAGGCTCCGCCACCACGTAGTCGGCCATGTTCAGCATGTCCCGTACCTCTGTTGAGAGGCGGGACGAATCGCCGTCGCCCAGCGCGACGATGTTCAGAGCGCGCTCCTCGGACCGGAAGGCGGCGATGAACTGGCGCGTAAGGTCGATCTGGCGGGCGTGGCTGGCCTCGTGCCCGGCGGACCGCTCCAAAAGCTCCAGCAGGGTCAGTCCCGGGAATGAGTTGGCCGGATTGGGCGGCGTGGCCGGGCGGGCCAACTGCTCCGGCGTGAGGCCGGTGAGCAGTGCCCGAAACCGCCGGTGAGTGGTCTCCTGGTGCTCCAGTTCCCGGCGGAAATGCTCGTCACGGCTGGAGAAAGGCGGCAGCATCTCCATCTCGCCGAGGGCGATCTTTTCCAGCGCGTCCACGTAGCGTTCCGAGTCGAGGTGCAGCAGCACGTCGCGGACCGACCAGCGGGCGCCGAGGAACGCTTCCTCGGTCTGTAGCCCCTCCACCGACTTAAGCAGTATCTCGTGGCCCTCGTCGAGGCGTTGCAGGGCCGCGTCGCGACGCTGCAGGATGGATTCTCTCTCTTCGGGGGTCAAAGGCGTCTCCCTGTCCTGTCTGAACTGTGATTCGGTTGATTATATGATTGCCGTGATTGCTAGTGTATGCCAAAGACCGCGAAATCAGGGAAATCCCTTAATCAAACAAATCACAGTTCAGATTCCTTCCGGCGTCGGCAGAGGCGGCGATGCTACAATCGAATCGTATGTCATCTCAGACAGGCAACAGGGACAAGCTGGCTGGCGCAAGGATATCGGCCGTGCGTCTGCGGAGATTGCTGGACCGGCTGTCCGCGGATGCCAGGTTCGAAGACTCGTCATCGCTGTACCTTGCGCCCGGAGATTCTGCCGACCGGTCGGCACTGGCCGCAACGGGCTGGGACCGGCCCCTGGCGGCGCTCGGCGACGCGGCGCTTGCGGATGGCTGCGGTCTGGTGGGAGTGCGCTGCGGCGACCAGGGGCTGCTGGTTTCGCCACCCTATCCCGTAAAAGAGACCTACCTGTCGATGGACTGGGATGACGAGTTGCTGCGGCGAATCCTGGACGGGGACTACACCGTCGGCGTTGTGCTGGTGCGCCTTGGCCGGTTCTCGGTGGCCGTATTCCGGGGCGGGGAACTGGTGGAGGCCAAGACCGACTCCCGGTACGTCAAGGGCAAGCACCACGCGGGCGGAACGTCGCAGCTGCGGTACACGAGGGTGCGCGACGGGCAGATTCGCCGGTTGTACGACAAGGTCTGCGAGGAGGTACGGGCCCGGCTCTTGTCACCCGATTTGCGGCTGGACCACGTGGTACTGGGCGGCGAGCGGTTCACGCTGAACGGGCTGCTCAAGGACTGCCCGGCGCTTGCTGCCCTGCAACCAATCACACTCAAGAGGCGGCTGAACATCCGCGATCCGAAACGTGATACCCTCCCGCAGGTCGCTGGGATGCTCACGGAGAGCAGGGTGTGGACCATTGATTTCAACGCAGAGGACGCCGAGATCACGCAGGGTTAGCTTGAATCAGGAAAACTCTGTGTTCTCTGCGTATCCTCTGCGCTCTCGGCGTTTATCTTTCACAGAATGGAGATGTTGGATGGCTCTGGGCGGTTTTGATTCTGCCGGGCGGTTGTTGGAGTTCGATCAGGTGCTGGGGCAGCTTTCGGGCTACGCCCGGACGGCGCTCGGGCGGCAACGGGTGGCCGAACTCCAGCCGTCGGAAGACCTGCTGGAGGTGGCGACGCGCCAGCAGGAGACCACCGAAGCCCGGCGCTACATCGACGACGGCGGGTCGCTGGAGTTCGGGCCGGAGCAGGACATCACCGAACTGGTCCAGCGCGCCCTCCTCGGGGGCCTGTTGCGTGGCGCAGAGCTGTACGCTGTCCGCTCCTTTGCCCGGGCCGCCCGCTTTGACCGCGACGAACTGAGTGACCGGGAGACATTGCCCCTGCTGTCCAGCCTAGCCAGCAACATCCCGGATCTGGGGCATCTCGACCGGGAAATCGGCGCTGCCATCAGCCCGGCTGGCGAAGTGCTGGACTACGCCAGCCCGCTGCTGGGGAGGCTTCGGGCGGAGTCGCGGCAGGCCCAGAACCGGCTGAACGACATCATGGAGCGCAACCTGCGCCGGTTCCAGCGGGCTGAGGTGGTGCAGGAACCGCTCATCACCCAGCGCAACGGGCGCATGGTCCTGCTGATCAAGACCGAAATGCGCTACCGGGTTCCCGGGATTGTCCACGATGTCTCGGACAGTGGCGCAACCGTGTTCGTGGAGCCAATGGCAGCGGTCGATATGGGCAACCGCTGGCGGGAGGCGAGGCTGGCCGAGGAGCGAGAGGTGGAGCGGGTGCTGCGGCAGCTCTCCATCCGCGTGGGCGAGACGGCGGAGGACCTGCTGCTGGCCCTGGACATCGTGGCGCGGCTAGACCTGGACATCGCTAAGGCCCGCTACTCCTCCACGTTGCGGGCTATGCCTCCGGTTATCGGGGAGGTGGAGGAACGCCCTCACTCCCTCGACAAGCTCGGGACAAGCTCTAATCCTCTCCCGGGGGGAGAGGGAATTATGGGAGGATCCAGCCAAGAAAGAGATGCAATTGATGGAGAGGAGCAACACAAGCCACGTCTTCTGCGGCTCAGCCGCGCCCGGCATCCCCTGCTCACGGGCGAGGTCGTTCCCATAAGCCTCTCCCTCGACTCGCAGCAGGGCGTGCTGCTGATCACCGGACCCAACGCGGGGGGCAAGACCGTCGCGCTCAAGACCGTGGGGCTGCTGGCAATGATGGCCCACGCCGGGCTGCACGTTCCCGCCGATGAGGCGCGCTTCCCGGGTTTCGATGGCATCTACGCCGACATAGGAGATCAGCAGAGCATCCTCGAATCGCTATCCACCTTCAGCTCACACATCACCAACCTGCTGGGCATCATGCGCCGCGCCACGGGCCGTTCGCTGGTGCTTGTGGACGAGTTGGGCACCAGCACCGACCCCGAGGAGGGGGCGGCGCTGGCCAGCGCCATACTGCGGCACTTCCAGCGGATGGGCGTGTTCCTCGTCGGCACCACCCACCAGCGCGGCGTGGCGCGCACGGTGCAGGAGCACCCCGGCATGCAGAACGCCAGCGTCGACCTGGACCCTTCCACGCTGGCCCCCACCTACCAGCTGACGGTCGGGCTGCCGGGGCGGAGCTACGCCCTCACCATCGCGTCGCGCCTCGGGATGCCGCAGGAGATCATCGACGATGCCAGCGCCGGCATATCGCCCGTGGAGCAGGCTACCGAGACGCTGCTGCGGGAATTGCAGCAGGAACGCCGCACGGTTGAGCAGCTGAAAGAGGAGGCCGAATCGGCCCGTCTGGCCGCCGTCAGGATGCGGCTGGAACTGGAGGAACAGCTTGGGTCGGTGGAGGCGACCAAGACCGAGTTGGTGGAGGAGGCCCGCCGCGAGTTGCAACTGCGCACCAGCCACTTGTTGGACCGGCTGCAACGCGCCGAACGGTCGCTTGACCTGGCAGCACGCACGGCAGATGTTTCTGTAGGGGCGCACAGCGGTGCGCCCGTTTCCCCTGATCCTCAGGAGGAACTGCGCGACCATCGAGAGGAGCTGCGTGAGGCGCAGCGTGAGCTGGACGCTTCGGACTGGCAGCCCATCGAGGTCAAGCGCACCCCCTGGCACGAACGGTTGCAAAGCGGCGACCGGGTCTATGTGCGGGGCATCAGCCAGCCGGTGGAAGTGATCACTCCTCCGGACGGAGCGCCGGGTTCTGCCCAGGCGCAGAGGGTCGAGGTGCTGCTGGGGACCATGAGGGCCAGGATTCCGGTGTACCAGTTGCAGAGCCTGGCCGAGGGGCATCCGGCGGCAGCGCAGCACGGCGTCCACCTGGACCGGGCTGAGAACCGTCCGCCAGCGCCCCGGCTGCCCGACCCGGAGATGGACCTGCGCGGGCTGCGGGTGGACGAGGCCGTGGCGCGGGTGGAGACGGCGCTGAACGACGCGGCGCTGGATGGGGTGTCATTGCTGCGAATCATCCATGGCAAGGGCACCGGGGCGCTGCGCAGGGGCATCCGCGAGTTCCTGGCTGACCACCCGCTGGTGGAGGCGGCCACGGACGGCGAAGGCGCCGGCGGCGACGGGGTGACAGTGGCGCACCTGCGGTAGGGGGATCTTCTAACTGGCCCTCTGCTTGGTGCTTCTGGTGGTTAGGTTCCCGGATTCCGGGAACAAATAGGGTCTCAGCAGCTTCGCCGCGTGTTCCAAAGTAATCCCCACTACCTCGCCATCGGCGTTAGACTCAGCGGTCAGGTGCTTAGCGACCATTTCGCCGTAGCCGGCCGGCGACCCATTCCATAAGGACAGGGTGTCGGAGTCCGCATCGTAGTAGATATCCAGGTCTGGAAGGTTCAGTATCTTTTGGATGGACTTGTCCATCCCGTCAATCAGTTCATCGTCTGGTCTCAAGATGGCCGCCCCCATTCTCTACGTTTCTGACGGTTGAGGAAGGCATTGAACAATTGTCCATCCTGCACTATTACCAACAGCCAGTTTTCCACTTCCAGTACTGCTCCCCAATATAACTGCCTGCCGTCTCCCAAATCTTCCATTCGGTATGGTGCAATTAGTGTTCTCAGTATCCATTCTTGCGTTGGTTCCGGGTGCTTTTGCTGGGCTCTGTTCAGGTAATAGGGATGTGGGTTGCCTATTATACGCTCTGCCGCCAGAACACGCCTTTGGTGATCGGTCTCTTCCATACCTGGAGGATCAATGCTCTCAGTTTTCCTTCCCCTACCTAAATCCCCTGGAACCAGGGCTGGCGGCGGTCGGCGAAGGCCTTGATGCCCTCCTGGAAATCGCGGGTGCGGGAGGTCTGGGCAAAGGCCTCCGTCTCGGCGTCCAGCTGGTCCTCTATGGTTGATCCCCAGGAGCGGTTGTAAAGCTCCTTGACTCGCCCGTATGCGACCGTCGGCCCTCCGGCCAGGCGGGTGGCGGTCTCCAGGGCGTGGCGGTCCAGCTCCTCATCCGGGCAGACCTGAGACACCAGTCCAAGCTCCAGCGCCCGCGGCGCGCCGATGGGCTGGCTGGCTAGGTACAGCTCCATGGCCCGCCCGGTGCCCAGCAGCCGGGGCAGCAGAAACGTCGAGCCGCCGTCGGCAGGGGCGCCGATGTTGGCGTAGGCCATCAGGAACCGCGCGCTCTGGGCCGCGACGCGCAGGTCTGCGGCCAGGGTCAGGCTGAAGCCCGCCCCCGCCGCCGCTCCGTTGATTCCCGCGACCACCGGCTTGGGCAGTCGGCGAAGGGGCAGCACCACCTGTCCGTGCAGAGCGTCGGCAAGCTCGCGGATGGCCTGCGAGATTCCGTCCACGCCTGTTTCCTCCAGCGTCGCCACCAGCTGCCGCACGTTGGCCCCGGCGCAGAAAGCGCCGCCCGCGCCGGTCAGCAGCACTGCGCGTATGTTGGGCGATGAGCACTGCTCTACAGCTTTGCCCAGTGCTGCCATCATTTCCGGCGTGAGGGCATTCCGGGTCTCGGGGCTGTTCAGGGTGATGATGCCCACGGCTCCCGATGTGCTGAACTTTACTTGCTCGTTGGACATGGCGAGGCTCCTGTCATGTACCGGCTATTTGGCTCTGAAAAATACGCGGACTCTCGGCAGGTCTCAGATATGCAGCACGGGCCGGGACTCGAGGATGCCCGGCCCGCCTTGTGGTTCTGCGCGATGAGGGGTGCTTGGCGCAATTTGCCACTTGCTTGGCTGAAAGCTAACCGGCCGCGCCGTGCTCTGCCCAGGCGTCGGCACAGGCCTTGGCAACCGCCTGGGGAACGGTGGGGTCGAGAGACCACGGGATGACGCGCTCGGGCGTGGGCTCCGGTATCAGGGCGGCCAGCGCCTCTCCGGCAGCCAGCTTCATGCTGGTGGTGATGCGGGATGCCTTGGCGTCCAGGGCGCCCCGGAAAACGCCGGGGAAGACCAGGCTGTTATTGATCTGGTTGGGGAAGTCGCTGCGGCCCGTGCCCACCACTGCGGCGCCTGCGGCGGCGGCCAGGTCCGGCATGATCTCGGGGACGGGGTTGGCCATGGCGAAGACCACCGCGTCCTTGGCCATGGATGACACCATCTCCGGCGTTACCATGTCGGCCACCGCCAGGCCGATGAACACGTCGGCGCCGCGCAGGGCCTCGCCGATGCCGCCGGTGCGATTCTCCGGGTTGGTGGTGTCCAGCATGGACTGCTTGATGGGAGTAAGGTCGGTGCGGCCGCGGTGGATAATGCCGACGCTGTCGACCAGGATGATATTCGTCGCGCCGTAGTCCAGCAGCAGCTTGGCGGAGGCGATGCCGCCAGCGCCGGCTCCGGCGAACACGAAGGCCGAGTCCTCGATCTTGCGCCCTGTCACGGCAAGGCCGTTGATTACAGCGGCGAGCACGGCGATGGCGGTGCCGTGCTGGTCGTCGTGGAACACGGGGATGCCGAGGTCCTGCAACGCGTCCTCGATGTCGAAGCATTTGGGGGCGGCAATGTCCTCGAGGTTGACGCCGCCCAGGCTGGGGGCGATGGCCCGAACGGTCCTGATAATCTCTTCCGGGTCCTGCGATGCAACGCAAATGGGGTAGGCGTCAACCCCGCCCAACCCCTTGAACAGGATGGACTTGCCCTCCATCACGGGCATGGCGGCCTCGGCCCCGATGTTGCCCAGTCCCAGCACCGCCGAGCCATCGGTCACTACAGCGATAGTGTTGCCCCGGTTGGTGAGGTTGTAGGACTCGGCGGGGTCGGCGTGGATGGCCATGCACACCGACGCCACGCCAGGAGTGTATGCGATGGACAGTTGCTCCAGCGTTTCCACCGTCATCTTGGACTGGACGCTGACTTTGCCGCGGCTCTCCCGGTGCCGCCGGATGGCCTCTGAACCATAATCCGTTGTCATGGTATGCACTCCTGACGTGGTTTTGGTTAGGTTGCGCCGAAAATCTATTCCTGAGTCGCGAAACTGTTCTACAAGTCCAGCCCCAGGGCGAACCGCAAAGCATCATCAATTGCTTGCATTCTGTCGCGGCTGAGACTGGAAATCCGCGTTCTCAAGCGGGACTTGTTTATTGTGTACAGAGTGTCCAGGTTGACCGCTGAAGGTCTGGGCAAGCCATCCTCAATCCCCAGGGGCACTTCGGCTGTAATTCCGCGGATCCTGGTAGACACGGGGGCGACTATGATTTGTTGGCGAGTTGTGTAAGCTCCCCCTCGGGACACCAGGACTACGGGGCGACTTCCGATCGGGGGATCCAGGTCTATCCACCAGATATCCCCTCTATCCATTCGAATCGGGCCATGGAGGCTCGTCCTTGTAATACTCTCGCAACCCGCTCATAGATGCCTGTTCCACCCAAGCATCCAGTTCCACTTCGGTTTCAGGATGCTCCAAGTATCCTCGAATGTACTGTTCTTCCAGGCTACTTTCAGATTCGGTTCGGAGGTATTGCAGCAATACGCGATGGATAAACTCGCTTCGGCTGGCCGATGGCGTCGTCTTTCCGCATCGCTCGTCAATCGAATTGAGCAACTCGTCGGGCAGGTCAATGGTTATCTGCGTCACTATCCTCCTCCTGTCCTGCACTCTTTCTGCTCATTCTACCGCGTTACCGCGCCCTCCGACGCTGACGACGCCAGCTTGGCATACTTGGCCAGGGCGCCGGTGGTGTAGTTGGGCGGGAGCGGCTGCCAGCTGGCCCGCCGGTCGGTCAGCTCCTCCTCGGTGAGCATGACGTTGAGCTGGCGGGCCGGGATGTCCAGTACTATCTCGTCCCCCTCGCGCAGCAGGGCGATGGGGCCGCCCACAGCGGCCTCGGGAGCCACGTGCCCCACCATCGGGCCGTGGCTGGCCCCGGAGAACCGGCCGTCGGTGACCAGCGCCACGTCGTCGCCCAGTCCCTGGCCCACGATGGCGGAGGTTACCGCCAGCATTTCCTGCATCCCCGGACCGCCCTTAGGACCTTCGTAGCGAATTATGACAATGTCGCCGGACTTGACCTGGCCGGCCTGTATGGCCTGGAAGGCGGCGCCCTCCTGGTCGAACACGCGGGCCGGGCCGCGGTAGACCTTTTCCTGGTGGCCAGCCACCTTGATGACCGCTCCCTCGGGCGCCAGGTTGCCGCGCAGGATGGCCAGGCCACCGGTCGGGCTGCGCGGGGTGTCCACCTCGGTGATGATCGGCTGGTCGTCGACCACGGAGACGCCGGACAGGTTTTCCGCCACGGTCTTGCCGGTGACAGTCAGAGCGTCGCCGTGGAGCAGACCGGCGGCCAGCAGACGCTTCATCACCAGGGCGATGCCGCCGTAGCGCGAGAGGTCGGCCATCACGTAGCGGCCCGCAGGCTTCATGTCGGCGATGTACGGGGTGCTGGCGCTGATGCGCTCGAAATCCTCGAGCGTCAGCGGCACCTCTGCCTCCCGGGCCATGGCCAGCAGGTGCAGCACGATGTTGGTGGAACCGCCCATGGACACGCCGACGGTGATAGCGTTCTCGAACGCCTGCTTGGTCATGATGTCGCGGGGGCGGATGTCCTCCTCCAGCAGCCGCGTGACGGCGCGCCCGACGTCGCGGGCCTCGCCCAGCTTGCGAGGGTCGATGGCCGGAATCGAGGCGTCGCCCGGCAGCGACATCCCCATCACCTCGATGGCGGTTGCCATGGTGTTGGCGGTGAACAGGCCGGCGCACGACCCCTCGCCAGGGCAGGCGCGGCACTCCAGGTCGCGCAGTTCGTCGAAGGTGACGTCGCCCTTGGCGTAGCCGCCCACGGCCTCGAACACGTCCTGGATGTTCACGTCCCGGCCGTTGTGCTGGCCGGGCATTATCGAGCCGCCGTACATGAACAGGCCTGGCACGTTCAGACGCGCCAGCGCCATCATGCAGCCGGGCATGTTCTTGTCGCACCCGGCGATGGTGATCAGGCCGTCCATCCGCTCTCCGAAGGTCACCAGCTCGATGGAGTCGGCGATTACCTCGCGGCTGACCAGGGAGGTCTTCATGCCCTCGGTGCCCATGGAGATGCCGTCGCTGACGGTGATGGTGCCGAACTCGAAGGGGACGCCCTCTCCGGCGCGAACCCCCTCCTTGGCGGCTTGGGCGAAGCGGCCCAGATGGACGTTGCAGGGAGTGACGTCGCTGGCCAGGTTGGCGATGGCGACGAAGGGCTTTTCCATATCCTCGTGGGTGATGCCCATAGCCATCAGCATGGCGCGGGCCGGCGCTCGCTGCAGGTCGTGGGTGATCTCGGCGCTGCGGTGCTTGGTCTTTGCCGGCTTTCCGATTCCGGCTGGCGCTGCGTTGGTGGTAGCCACTGGGTCATCTCCATCGGGGTAGTTTGGGTCCTGTTGAGAGGAACGAAATGCCGCCTGGACGCACATATATTGTCAGAAATATATCGCGCAATTATAGGTTGCGACATAATGAGGCACAAGGCGGCGATGGCGTTGGTATTCTCGGAGTGTGTCAGTATTGCAGGAAAGGGCCGTTATTCCCGCGAAAGCGGGAATCTATCCGACCTCGCAACGGAACATCAGCATGGGACAAGACCCACTGGATTCCCGCTCCGTCTCTTGAAACCAGGGGGAATGACGGATCCTGAAACCCAATACCGACACATGCTGAGAATACGGTGGCGTTCCGTAATGCGTGGCACAGGCCGCTGAAATTGTAGGTGCAACCTTGTGGTTGTCCCGGTTTCACCGGCTGAACCACCTGATTTGGACGATACCTGCCAGGCAAGTAAAACATTCCCACGTTGCTTACGAGTAAAATGACGCGAGTTTTCCACCCGCGTTGTACCGGAGAAAGATATGAGGGGCCTCGCGCTCGCTATGGTTCTGACAGCCGTCCTGTTGGCGGTCATAGCCTGTCGTGAGGAGCGGCCCGAACCGACGCCGGACACCGAAGCGACGGTGGAGGCGAGTGTTCAAGCAACTCGCGCCGTCGAAGGCTCGCGGGAGACCACCACAGAGGCTAGGAGCGCCGCAGAACCGGCGACGCGCACTAGATCCCAAACGCTAACCGCGACAGCTTCGCCAACGCCCACGTCTACCCCTGGGCCAACCGCTATAGTCACACCGATACCCACGTCTACCCCAACGCCAACCGCGATTGAGCCGACGCCCGGACCTTGCGGCGAGCTCTGCAACTATGAGTTCTGGCAAGGAGGCGACGTCAGCGTCGCAGAGGTGCGGGCCGAGCTGGAGCGCGGCGCAGACGTGAACGCGAGACACAGTTCCGGGGACACCCCTCTGCTCTGGGCAGTGTACCTGGATGCCCCGCCTGAAATCATCAGGCTGCTACTGGACTATGGAGCGGACCCGGCGGCGAAGGATGCCGAAGGCACGCCCATTCTGACCTACGCGCTGGTAAACGGCCGCACCTCTGAGATCATCAGGTAGCTTCTGGAATCAGGCGCGGACGCCAATGCCAAGGATGCACATGGCACCCCCGTCCTGTACGAAGCCGCCGTGAGGTTCGCCGCCCACGCATCCCGTCCGGACATCATCAGGTTGGCTTCCGAGGCCGGGCGCGACCTAGCTACGGAGAGCATAGAAATAATCGAGCTGTTGCTGGAACACGGCGCAAGCGCCTCGGCTAAGGACAATTTTGGGCAACCGATTCTGTTCGTTTACTTTGCAACAATAATAGAATCAGGGTCCGAAGACAAATGCCGATTAGAGACCTCCCTTTGTCCCGACCCGCGGCTCGTCAAACTGCTGCTGGAGCACGGGGCGGAAGTCGAGGTATCGTTCGAGGACTACCCCTACGAGCCGGTTATGGCTTATGCGCTGTGGGCGGGCGCTGGGGCCGAGATTGTCGCCCTCCTGCTGGAACACGGCGCCGATGCCACGGCAAGGGGCGACGAAGGCGACACCCTGTTGCACACAGCAGCGTTGTTCAGCGCAGACCCGCAAGTATTCGAGATGTTGCTGGATAACGGAGCGGACGTGACGGCCAGAGGCGTGTTCGGCAGAACGGTCCTGCATCTGGCAGCCCGTGTTGACACCCTTGACCCTCAAGCCTTCAGGGTGTTGCTGGACAGCGGCGCGGACGTGGCCGCCAGGGATGAGGAAGGCCGCACGCCGTTGCATGAGGCCGCCAGCCACTCCGGCCCGGAAGTTGTCAGGCTGCTGTTGGAGAGGGGGGCGGACGTGGCCGCCCGGGATGACCGGGGAAGGACTCCTCTGCTCTATGCCATGACCGACGGTTACCTCGGCTTCGATTATAGGGCCGACTCCGGGGTCATCAGGTTGCTGCTGGAAAGCGGCGCCGACGTGAACGCCGAAGACAATGACGGAGATACGCCGCTGCATATTGCCGCTTACCACCATCATCCCGACGCTGTGGAACTGCTGCTGGCCCATGGCGCTGACGCAAAGGCGCCTGATGACTACGGAAATACGCCTCTGCACAATGCGGCGCATTCATTGAGTTCCGAGATAGCAAGTTTACTGCTCGACCATGGCGCCGATGCTAAAGCAACTAAAGATGACGGCGATACACCTCTGCACAATGCAGCGTCTTCAGGGAGTCTTGCGACCGCAAGTTTGTTGATCGACCACGGCGCTGATGTCAACGCAGCTAACAATGAAGGCGAAACACCCCTGCATGAAGCGGCGTCTTCACACGGGCCTTCATGGGGTTCCGAGGTCACAAGTTTTCTGCTCTACCATGGCGCTGATGTCAATGCAGCCAACAGTGAGGGCGATACGCCCTGCGATGTAGCCCGTTCGGATGAAAATGAAAATACACAAGCGTTGCTCTGCCAGACGGCTACGCTGCAGCCGACACCCGCGCCAACGGCTACCCCGACGCCCACATCCCCGGAGCCGTGTATCAACGGCGTTGCAGTGCCGCACCCGGAAGAGAACGAGGGACTGGTCAATGACTGTTCCACGCTGCTCCACTTTGTGAAGGACGCCCTGACCGGAAGCGGCCGGCCCGACTCGCTACCGGACGCTTTCCTCAATTGGGAGGCCGATGTCTCCATTTTCCAGTGGGACGGAGTGACCGTAGATGGTCGGCTGGGCCGGGTCACGGGCCTGAGCCTGTCTGTCAACGGACTAGAGGGCAAAATTCCGCCGGAGCTTGCCAATCTGACAGAGCTAAAATTGCTGGAGCTTGCCAACAACGATTTAACCGGCAGTTGGTCTCCGGCGCTCAATAGACTCGCCAAGCTGGAGACGCTGGACCTTTCCAACAACCACCGGCTGGCTGGGAGCATTCCGACGGAATTGGGGCTACTGTCCAATCTTAGAAAGTTGAGCCTTCGCAGCAACCAGTTTACTGGCGGCATCCCACCGGAACTCGGCAAGCTCAGCAGCCTGGCGGAACTGGATTTGGGTTTCAACCAGTTGACTGGCGCCATTCCGCCGGAGCTCAGTGAGCTGGGCAATCTCCGGTATCTGGACATCTCCGGCAACCAGTTGACGGGAGAATTACTGCCGGAACTAAGCCTCTTGGCGAATCTGGAAGTCCTGGCTTTCGCCAAAAACCGGTTGTCTGGGAAGATACCGGCTGAATTCAGCCGGTTGACCAACCTGACGACGTTTCGGTTGGACAACAACGAGTTGACGGGAGGCATTCCACCGGAACTCGGTCAACTGTCCTTGCTGAAGAACTTGTTTCTCGATTACAACCGGCTGACCGGTCCGATGCCACCGGAACTCGGTCAACTGGGGAAGCTGGAACGGCTGATTCTCGGCGAGAACCGGCTGACGGGCGTTATACCGCCTGAATTGGGCAGGCTTGAGAATCTGGCAATACTGAATCTGACAGAAAACCAGTTGACCGGCGAGATACCGGCGGAAATCGCCGGGATGGAGAATCTGAAGTTTCTGAGTCTCTATGGCAATCAACTGACCGGCGGCATACCGCCGGAGATAGGCCAACTGTCAAACCTTATAGACCTGCAACTCAGCGACAATCAATTGACCGGCGACATTCCGCCTGAAATCGGATATCTGCATAGCCTGCGCTTCTTGACGCTGGACGGCAATCAACTGGCCGGGTGCCTTCCGCGCATCCTTGTTGACATATATGTAGATATTGATCTGCCGTATTGCCAGGAATTCTTGCCTGACCATCACAGCGACCTTGACCCGGAACTGGTGGCCCAATGTTCCAATGGCGTCGCCGTGCCGGACCCGGAGAACAACCCCGGGCTGGTGCGAGATTGTGTAGCGCTTCTGGAAGCCAGGGAAGTCATCCCCGGGGTAGCCCGGCTCGGCTGGAGCGCCAATGTTCCCGTTATGGATTGGCGGGGCGTCACCCTCGGCGGCTCGCCCGCCCGCGTACAGGAGCTGGTCCTCCCCTACACCAAGCTGACCAGTGAGGAGCTGTCGGAGGTCGACCCCCAACTGCCCCACCTGACGCAGATGAGCTTTTATGAGTAACGGTCCCGGCACGGGTGTTTGCTGACGACACTCAGCTGCCCACCCCGCCCAGCCGCTTCTCGTAGCACAGGCTCAGGGGGTCGTAGGGCGGGGCGGGTTCAGAGGGCGTTTGGAGGGCTGTCTCCCTAGGTGCCTCGCAGCCGGGGATCCAGCACGTCGCGCATGGCATCGCCGAACAGGTTTACTCCGAATACGGCTAGGGACAGCGCGATGCCGGGCGCAATTGCCAGCCAGGGTGCGTCTTTGAGATAGGCAATGCCTCCCTCCGCCAGCATTCCGCCCCAGCTCGGCACGTCGGGCGGCACACCCACACCCAGGAAGGTCAGGGTGGCTTCGACGATAATGGCGTATCCGAGGTTCAGAGTGAAGAGGACTATGAAAATGGCCATGCAGTTAGGGATGATGTGCTGGACAATGATGCGGAGGTCGTTGGCGCCGAGGGCCCGGGCAGCGAGCACGTAGTCCATCTCCTTGACGGCCAGGGCCTGGGAGCGCACGGTACGGATGGCGCTGGGCGCCAGCACCAAGACCAGCGCGATGATGATGTTGAAGACCGACGATCCCAGCACCGCCATGATGGCCAGGCCGAGGATGATGCCCGGGAAGGCGATGAAAGCGTCCACGAACCGCTGAACGATCAGATCTACTTTGCCGCCGAAGTAGGCGCTGACGGCGCCCAAGAAAGATCCCAGAGATATGCCAATGGCTATGCTGACCAGGCCCACGAACAGCGAGATGCGCCCACCATAGAAGAGGCGGCTGAGCACGTCCCGGCCCAGGGAGTCGCCGCCCAGCCAGTGCTCGCTATCGGGCGAGGACAGAATGGTATTAACGTTGATGTCGTAAGGGTCGTGGGGTGAAATGAGTGGAGCAAGCAGGGCAATTACCACCAGGATGACCAGCAGGGCGCCGCCAATTGCGCCTAATGGCTTCCGGCGCGAAAAATCCACCACGCCCGATAACATGCGTGAATACCATGGCACATGCAACGGTCGTTGTGGTTCAACGGACTCTTGTGGTAACCCTCTTAGCATGGAAACACCCGCTTTAATGAATCCTGGCGCGGCTCTGCCGTCTAGCCGTAACGTATTCTTGGATTCAGCCAGCCATAGAGAAGGTCAACGGCCAAGTTGAGCGCCAATACGACAAGGGCGATCATCAGGATGCATGCCTGCACCACCGGGTAATCGCGAATTAGAACGCTGTCCACCAGCAGACGCCCGACACCTGGCACCACGAAGATGGCCTCGATGGCCACCGCTCCTCCGAAGAGCCGCCCGAGCTGGAAGCCGACGATAGTGATTACCGGCAGAAAGGCGTTCTTGATTGCGTGGCGGCCAATGACCGCGATTTCCCTCAGCCCCTTGGAGCGCGCGGTGCGGATGTAATCTTCGTGCATTACTTCCAGCATAGTGGAGCGAGTCAGCCGCGCTGCAAAGGCCGTGTTGAAGTATCCCAGGGCGATGGCCGGGAATATCATCTGCTGCAAGTTGATGACCGGGTTCTCGAAGAAGGAAGCGTAGTTCAGAGGCGGCACCCAGTTGAAGTAATAACCAAGGACGAACAGTATGAGGATGCCTACCCAGAAAGTGGGCAGGGCCACTCCGGCGATGGTAAATATCTTGGCGGCATGGTCGATGATGGTGTCCTGCTTGACGGCGGACAGAACGCCCAAGGGAATTGCGACGAGGTATGACAGCACCAGGGCCATGACGGCCAGTTGTGTGCTGACGGGGAATCGGTCCCTCATCAGCTCGGCTACTGGAACGTGAAGGAAGTACGACTCGTTGAAGTCACCTTGGAACAGGTCTCCGACCCAAGTGAAGTACTGGACGTGGATGGGCCGGTTGGTGCCGAGCTGCTCCCTGACGACGTCGAGGTCCTCCTGGGTGAAGCTGCCTTCGGCCCCGCCCAGCATAGCGATGGCCGGGTCTCCCGGCAGAATCCGCATAATCGCGAACGCCAGAAAAGAGGCAAGGATCAGCGTGGGAATGAACAGGGCCAGGCGTTGGAGGATATAGCTAGACATAAGCTTGTATCCGCTCTCCTGCTCCAGCGAAGGCCGTTGAGTACGGCCCCGGCTGCAGGAAAATTAGGCGTCAAATGCCGCCGGGCCCCGTTCCGGCGTGTGCCTGTGGGGCCCGGCGTGAAGAATAGTCCCGATTACTCTTCCATCCAGAGATGCTCGACGCCCATTCCGTACTGGACGGTCTGTCTGGGTACGTAGTTCTTCACCCTGTTGGGCACGATCCAACGTGGGTCCCCGTACCAGTAATACTGGATCATGTGATGCTCGCCCTCGAGGATGATGGCTTCGGCCTCCCGTATCAGGGCCTGCCTCGCGGTTAGGTCCGCCTCACTCTTCTGTTTCTCGAAGATCTCGCGGATCCTGGGGTCTTCGAAGTCAATCGGGTTGCGGGGGGCTCCCGACAGGTACACGCCGCTCAAAAGGTCGTCGGGGTCGACAATGTTCGGCCCGTTGTGAACGCTGACGAAGTGGCTGAAGTCCACCTCCTGCTCCGCGGCGATGGTGGCGGCGGTGTCGGTGATGTTGATATTCAGATCTATTCCCAGTGTGTCGGAAAGCTGTTGCTTCAATATCACGGGAACGTTCTTGTTGGCGGTGTAGGTGTGGTAGTTGGCATCGAAGCCGTCCGGGAAGCCGGCCTCCTCCATGAGGCGCTTCGCCTCGGCGATGTCATCGGGGTGCTTGGTCAGGCCGTCGACGCCGATGGGATCACCCAGGTACAGCTCGCCGCTCTCGTCGACGTACCGGAAGCCGGGCCACGTGGCGACCGTTTCGTCGCTGGATGCCCAAGGAGAGCCCGGAAAGAAGGGCTGGCCCATCTTGGCGAACCCCAGCTTGTCAATGTCGGCCAGTTCCTTGCGGTCGATGGCCAGGAACACCGCACGGCGCACCTTGGGGTCATCAAAGGGCGGGGCCGTCCACTTCATATTGGTCAGGCCCTGCAGGGTAAAGCCCGGTGAATAAACTACCCCCAACCCCCGCTCCTCCCAGTCGGTCTTGAAGGAGACCATGTCGGTCAGCGGCAGCAGCGATCCACGGTGTACCACGTCAATCTGTTCGGTCATGAAGGCCGTGATAAAGCGGTCTTTGTCGGTGATCACGTAGGTGTGCTTGGCGTCGACGAAGGGCAGGCCATCCTTGAAGTAATTGGGGTTGCGCTCAAATTCCCATCTCTGGCCTATCTCGAGGCTGCCGGGGACGTAAACGAACGCGCCCGAACCAACAATGTTTTCCGGATCGTCGAAGTATTCCTCCACATTCTCCCGTCCCTCCAGCACGTGCTTGGGCTGTATGGACATGAAGTCCACTGCCAGGAAGGGCATGAAGGCCGCAGGGGTGGGGAAGTTGGTGCTCACGGCCACGGTGGTGGGGTCAATCGCCACCGAGCCAGCGTAGTAGGGAGTGATGTTCTTCACCCGCGGGCGCGACACGTCTTTCTCGACCATACGGTTCAGGCTGAACACCACGTCGTCAGAGGTCACTGGCGCGCCATCCGACCAGACGGCGTTCTCCCATAGCCTGAACGTCACCGTCAAACCATCGTCTGACCATTCCCAACTCTTAGCCAGGTCTCCGACAATGGTCAACTGATCGGTTGGGTCGTAGATAAGGAGGTTGTTGAACAGGTCGCGTGATGCTGCAGGTCCAGGATTACAGCAAGACTGGTGCAGGTCCCAGTGATCGGGAAGCACTGCCTCAGCATTGCGCAGGACTCCGCCGAACTTTCCCTGGTCGATAAACTTGGCCCAGGGCTTGTCGCCCGAGGTGGCCTCCACAACGCCTCGCGTAGGCACCACAGCCGTCGCCACCTGGGGCGCCGGCACCGCAGTCGCCGTGGCGGACGGCGCCGATGCTCCCGTCTGCGCCGCAGCTTCCGTAGGGGCTCCTGGCGCGGCTGTGGGGGCTGTCGTGGCCGTTGGCTCCTCCGTTCCACCGCAAGCAGCCAAGCCTGCCAGTGCCAAAGCCAACAGTACATATACTAATAGTTTCGGGCGCCTGGTCAAAAATTTGGTCATATTCCCCCACAATATTGTAATGGATTTCGTAAATTTCTTGGCCCAACCCTGTTGAATACGCGACATATTAAGTACCGGGTGGGCACCTGTCAACCTGACGCCTGGGGCCGGGTCGCCCTGTAGGACGCAGGGGAAACCGTCAAGGACCCGGGGCAATGCTCACTCCAGGGTTCCATGCGGCATTCCGACGAGAGCAAGACAACCCAATTACGACTGACTGAAGCCGGAGCGGCGGCCTTTCAATGTTTACACGTCATTTCTGGGTCAGCAGGGAACCGGTCGACTCAATGAACAAAAGCGTTCGGGAGTTCCGCGACAGCGGGAATGACGATTAGGGACGCGAGACCGCTGGCGGTTTGAAGGAAAGGGGCCTGCAACCGAGCCGACGGGTTGCGCCCATGACCGATTTCCTTTAACCTTCTTGCGGCTCGGGATTGCTCCGGGGCCGAATATTGACGGGACGATAGGTCCCGGATTTTGCGAAATGGAGGGGCATGATGTTCAACCCAATCGGGTGGTTCAAGCCTGTGGCAGCCAAGGCCCATTGCGACATTCCCTGTGGCATTTATGATCCTATCGCCGCCAAGATCGCCGCGCAGACGGTGCAGAAGATGGTGCTGCGGATGCAGAACCTGGAGCACCCGGCGCCCGGCTCCGAGATGTCTGCGCACCAGGCTTTCGCAAACACCTTCAGCCGCTACGTGCAGGTTAAGGAAGAGCACGCCGAGAAGTGCAAGGAGGAGTTGCGCATCCTCTGGGCGGACTATGCCTGGCCCAACACCGACGCCAACGAAATCGCGTCCAAGTTCAATGCCGCTCTCAAGCTGGCCGGACAGTGCAAGCAGACCGTCAGCATGGAGAACGCCGAGAACCTCGTGGCCGCCTGCGACGACATCGCCGCCGCTTTCTGGGCCACCAAGGGCCAGGAATACAGCGATCCCCTGGCCGCTGCCCGCTACGGCACGTAGACCGCCGAATTCCCTCTCCCTTCGGGAGAGGGTTAGGGTGAGGGAGTCTCCTCTCGCCTATGAAAACGCCGACAGGGGGCGGACTTTCCGCCCCCTGCTTGATTCTCTGTGGACTCTGTGCGCTCTGTGGTTAACCGTAACCCGGCCTAGCTACCCTCAATAGCCGCCGGGCCCTCCACCACCTTGACCTCGAACTGCTTGGCCTTCTTCGCCTCGGCCTTGGGGAGGGTGATGGTCAGCACGCCATGCTCGTAGCGGGGCTCCGCGTTGTTCTGGTCCACCGTGTCCGGCAGGCGCAGGGAGCGATGGAAGGACCCGCTGCGGCGCTCGCGCATCAGGTAGTTCCCGTCGGTGTTCTCGAAGTGGGAAGCCGTATCGCCCCTGATGGTGAGCACGTTGTCCTCGATGGACACCTGGATGTTTTCGGGCGCCACGCCGGGGAGGGAGGCCCTTACGACGAAATCGTCGCCGTCGGCTACCACGTCCAGCGGGGCCGCCCAGGCCTCCATCCCACTGCCGTCCTCGTGGTTGAAGGCGCCGAACCGGCGCCACATCCGGTCCATGTTGTCCTGCATTTGCCGTAGCTCGTTAAACGGGGTTCGTCGCTGCATCATGGCCGAGTCCTCCTGTTTTGGATAAATGTGCCTGTTGTTGAATCCACCCTCACCGTAGCCCTCTCCCAAAGGGAGAAGGGGCCAGTCGAGCGTCCTAGAAGTAGTAGCGCACTCCGGCCATGGGCACCCGGTAGGCCATGTAGGTCTTTGGGGCCTTGTCCTTGCCGGCCTCGTCGAGGATCTCGTTCACCTGCCGGGTGACCTTGTCATTGAGGTCCCGGACCTCGCGCTCCATCACTCCGGTGTTCTCGTTCCTGATCTCGGTAGCTGCCATTTCGTTCACCTCTTTGTCTTGCCTAGACAGACTATATCAGTTGATATGAATTGTATCAAGATACTGCTCAATATATTGCATGCCTTGACTTTAGCATATAAATGCCCCTATATGCTGTTGACATACAGTTTCCATGGGAATATAAAAGGCATAAGCCGGAAGCGTTCCGGCTCAGAGGTTGACAATGGCAATGCAACAGGCGCCGGGAATCTACCTGATCAGCGTGGTGGCGGAAACGCTGGACATGCACCCGCAGACGCTGCGCAAGTACGAGCGCGCGGGGTTCGTCGTCCCGCTGCGCATGGGCGCGCTGCGCACCTACTCCGACGAGGACGTGGCTAGGCTGCGGCTGATCAAGCATTTCGTGGACGATATGGGCCTGAACCTGTCGGGAGTGCAGCTGGCCCTCAAGATGACCTCCGAGCTGCTCGCGCTGCGGAGAGAGACCCCGGCGGGCGACGGTTCCCTGGAGCGCATCGACGCGATGCTGGCCGCAATGGGCGTCCGGGTGGTGCAGCGAACGGAACCCGAACCGGAGAACGAGGAGCCAGCCGAAAACTGGTTCCAGGTCAATGAGGGGGAGGCCGTGGAGTTCGATACCGGGAACGGAAGGGAAGCCCTCGCTCTAACTCCCTCTCCTAAGAGTAGAGGGAATGTAACTTCTACCTCACCTCCGCCAGCGCCTCCCTGACCAGATTTATGGTGGCGTAAACTAAAGGCTATCTGCTCCTCGAATTGCTACGAGTCAACTTCAAAGTCACTGGGCAGCGGCAGTTCATCTGAATCATCCTCCTCACCCGAAGACATCTCAATTGCCAGGACGGAGGCCCGGCGCACAATTCCGGTCAGAAGGCCAGACTCAAACGCGCCCTCCAAAGCGCCCTCAACAAACCGGTCTTGTCGTATTACCACAGTAAGAAGCTTGCCCAGTTGCTCTGAAGTGGCCTGCTCCAGGGCGGAGGGATCGTCACGCAGTTTAGCGGCTTCGGGAGTGACCATCCATTCAGGCCAGTCCTGTAGCTCTACCCACCCCATTTCGTAGCAGGTACGAACAAAATCCATTGCGCCTTGACTCATGACAAAATATGGCAATTTGCCTTCCGGACTTTCCCAATAGCCGAACTCAATGGGCGACTCGAAATCATCAAGGAAAACTGCCAACGCATCCAGCCGCTCTTTCAATGTGGGAGTGTGTTCCATAAAGAATTGGTCAACTTGAGTGATGGAAGCACATTCATCGAACAGTACTTCGACACAGTGGTCCACTGCTTCCGCGAATGTCCCTTCAATTGAGTAACCTGACTCTTTCCGGCCAACCCCCCATCCGCTTTCACCCTCGATTTTGCCAATAATGAAGTCTGGATGGTCATGTTGCTCGCATACGCGGCTGACTATCACTGAGTCTGGCGACGTGCGAGTGACTTCGAACTCTTGGCCTTTGTATGCGTATACCCTCTTCATGCTGTACCTCGATGACCAATTCCGCAGAAATCATGGCCTACGCGGAAGGAGCGCACAGGGCAGTTGACGCCGCCGGGCATCAACCGCTGAGCTTCAACGAACAAGGTTTCCAACTTGGTGAGCTGCATAGTGGTTACTGGCGTATCGAGTTTCTACTTAACTCGAGAAAAAGGGACGCCCTCACCATAACCCTTTCCAGCTCTATAAGAGACGATTTTTACTCCTGTAGCCAGCGGGCCACGTCCTTGGCGAAGTAGCTGATGATGATGTCTGCGCCGGCGCGCTTGATGCCGGTCAGGAGCTCGGTGGTGACCGGGCGCTCGTCGATCCAGCCTTGTTGCGCGGCGGCCTTGACCATGGAGTACTCGCCGCTGACGTTGTAGGCGGCCAGCGGGTGGTTGTAACGCTCGCGGGCCTCGCGGATCACGTCCATGTAGGCCATGGCCGGCTTGACCATCACGATGTCCGCTCCCTCGGCGATGTCGCTCTCAATCTCGCGCATGGCCATGCGGGAGTTGGCCGGGTCCATCTGGTAGGACTTGCGGTCGCCGAACTGGGGCTTGGACCCGGCGGCTACCCGGAATGGGCCGTAGAATCCCGAGGCGAACTTGGCCGCGTAGCCCATGATCGGCGTGTCCTCGTAGCCCTCGGCGTTCAGGGCCTGGCGGATGGCCCAGACCTGGCCGTCCATCATGGCCGAGGGGGCGGGCAGGTCGGCCCCGGCCTGTACGTGAGTGACCGCGGTGCGGGCCAGGAGTTCCAGCGTCCGGTCGTTGTCCACCCGTCCGTTGTCGATGACGCCGCAGTGGCCATGGTCAGTGTACTCGCACATGCAGATGTCGGTGGACACCAGCATGTCCGGGTGGTCGCGCTTGATGGCGCGCACCGCCTCCTGCACGATGCCCTCGGGATCATAGCCCTCAGTGCCCAGCGGGTCTTTCTCGGCGGGCAGTCCGAACAGCAGCACACCCCCGATGCCCAGCTCGGCGGCCTCGCCGACCTCCTCCGACATCACGTCCAGCGACACCTGGTGGCAGCCCGGCATGGGTTCGATAGGCTCGCGCACCCCGTGACCGTGCATCACGAACATTGGGTAGATGAACTCCTTCGGCGAGAGCCGGGTCTCCCGCGCCAGGTTGCGCAGGGGAGCACTACCGCGCAGCCTGCGCAGGCGGGTCTCGGGAAAGGCGTTGTAGCCGGTCATGGCGCTGATCCTCCAAATTCATGTGCCGTAGCCGCATTGGCGGTAAACGGCTCGAGCCGTTGTAGTAGCGTCGAAACGCTGGCCTCAGTGTCTTGTCCCGCCGTGTCCATGACTATATCGGCCTGCCATGGCTCATACTCGCGGGCGCACACCTGCTGCCACGTTGGCAACTGATGGCCCGCGATGTCCGGTTTGCGATACTCGACCCTGCGGCGGTGCTCATTTTGGTCGGAACATACGATTTCGATCTCGATGTAACGCTTGCCAGCCGACTTGGCGACCTCCCTCCACGCGGCTCGCGTCGCTTCGATCGGGTTCACACAATCGGCTATCACAATACGGCCCAGGCTCAGGTTATCCCCGGCGATCGCGCAGGCGACCACATATCCCTCCGGACCCGAAATTGCTACTCCGGAGTTTCGCAACGCCTGCTCTATGGAATCTATGCGCAGATGGACGGCCCCTGTGTCCCGTGCCAGTTCAGTTGCAATTGTCGTCTTGCCAACCGCGGGAAGGCCGCCGAAAATCAACAACATCAGGGTGCTGCCCTTGCCAACGCTTTGTCTGAAAAATGGTCGATCAGAG
Source organism: Dehalococcoidia bacterium (assembly GCA_965203005.1). Taxonomy (GTDB): domain Bacteria; phylum Chloroflexota; class Dehalococcoidia; order Lucifugimonadales; family UBA3495; genus VXOI01. The sequence continues at coordinate 3,278,054 of CBDBBS010000002.1, read as the reverse complement.
CCTCTGCGAGACCGTCAACAGTGTGCTCTGTAGCCTCGATGTCCACGCGCAAGCCCAGCTCGCGGGCGGTGGCGGCGGTTACGGGGCCGATGCAGGCGATGAGGCTGCCGGACAGGACGCCCCCCCTTGTATTCCCCCCCTCAGGGGGGGAAGAGAAAGTAGGTCCGCCCTCCTCCAGCAGTCCCAGCAGGTTGCGCACTGTGGAGGAGCTGGTGAAAGTAACGATGTCGATTCCTTCGGCAAAGGCATCCCGCGTCCGCTGGGCGGCGTCCGGCGGCGTGATCGTGCGGTATGCAGTCACCCTCGCGACGTCTGCGCCGAGACGCGACAGCCCCTCGGCCAGCTCGTCGCGGCCTATGTCGGCGGCCGGCAGCAACACCGAGACGCCATTCCAGTCGTACGCAGCCAGCTCCTCAAGAGCGGCGGAGGACACGGAGCGGGACGGCGTGAAATCCGGTCGAATGCCGCGGCGTTCCAGCGCGGCGGCAGTGGCCGGGCCGATGGCCCCCACGCGGGCGCTCCCGAAGGCGCGGGCGTCTTTGCCCTGAATGTCCAGCCGCTCGAACAGGGCATCGACGGCATTGACGCTGGTGAAGATTACCCAGCCGTAGGACGCCAATCGACTCACCGCCTTGTCCAGCGGCGCTAAGTTCTGCGGCGGGGCGATGGCTATGGCCGGAAGCTCAACGGCGATGGCCCCGGCATCCTCCAGCAGCTGGCACATCCGCGACGCCTGGGTGCGGGAGCGGGTGACCAGCACGCGCTTGCCGAACAGCGGACGGTTGTCGAACCATGCCAGCTCGTTGCGCAGGTTCACCACCTCGCCGATGACCGCCACGACGGGCGCGGCCAGTCCGGCGGCGCGGCCTATACCGGCGGCCGTCGCCAGCGTTCCGGTGACCGTTGTCTGTCGGTTCCAGGTGCCCCACTGCACCAGGGCCACCGGCGTGTCGGCAGACAGCCCGGCACGCTGCAGCGCGGCCAGTATCATCTCGATGGAGGCCCAGCCCATCAGGGTCATCAGCGTGCCGCCGTAGGAGGCCAGCGAGCGGCCGAGCTCCTCCCACCGCACCGACGATTCGGGCTTTGACGGGTCCTCGCTGCCGCTGACGACGGTGAACCCGGTGGCCACGCCGCGATGAGTGACGGGTATGCCCGCGTAAGCCGGGGCGGCGATGGCCGAGGACACGCCGGGCACCACCTCGAACGGGATGCCAGCGCGGGCCAGCGCCAGCGCCTCCTCTCCTCCGCGCCCGAAAACGAAGGGGTCGCCGCCCTTCAGCCGGGCCACCAGCTTTCCGGCCCGCGCGCACTCCACCAGCAGGGCGTTGATGCCATCCTGCGTCAGCTCCTGCTGCCCGCGCGCCTTGCCGGCAAAGACACGCTCGGCGGACGGCGGGGCGTGGTCCAGCAGCGACGGGTGCGCCAGCCGGTCGTAGACCACGACATCGGCCCGTTCCAGGACCTCGCGGCCCTTGACGGTCAACAGCCCCGGGTCTCCCGGCCCCGCGCCGATGAGGTATACCTTGCCGGTCACAGGAATCATTCAGGGCTGTTCCTGCCAAGGGTCTCGGCCAGTGAGTTCCGCTATGCGCTGGAATATCTGTGATATGTCACTTTCAACCTGACGGTAGAGTTCGCTGTGGTCGCCCAATGGGGCGTAAGGAGCATCATATTTCAACCCTCCGCCGTAATCGTTGAGCGCCTTCAGAGGGGACTCCAGCGGGTGAGTGAATGCCGGGTCAGCCCGGCGCATTGCTATTTCCAGACCGAGTAGTTCATGGTGGTGAGGGTAGCGCCGTCCTCCGGCTGAGATAAGGGCTTTCATTGCGTGTTCCAAGGCCTGATGCGCTTGCTGGCCTACCATAAGAGAAATTTCTCCGTCTTCGACAATTCGGCGCACCATACGCAAGTGAGCTCGGGCGTGATAGCAGCGGTTGGCAGTATTGGTCCATTCGTTGGAGTAGTCCTCATCGTCGTTGTGATAAATATTCCTAGCGGGTTGGCCGTCCATCGTGAAGCCTTCCTCTGCCGCTATCGCTGCTACGCTATTTATGCTGTGCCGTGCGTGGTGGAATTCCCTCGGCGTGAAACCGATTACATCCACGGGAATTCTGATTCCGTAGAGTGATTCGACCATATCCCAAGCAATGTGAGCCTTTTTTCTCACATCACCGTCCTGCCAAGCGGGGTGGATTAAGAGCAGGTCTATGTCGGAGTCCTCGCGATAGTCCCCTCTGGCGCGGGAGCCAAAGAGGATGACATCCTGCGCTCCTGTTTCGCGCAGCACGGCTTGGCCGACGGCCAATGCCCTCGTGTCGTACTTGACGGCTGCGGTCGTCATCACAGATTCTCCGTGGCGGGTGGACCCTGCGGCTGGCGGGCGCCCTCGAGCAGATCTGCGCCGCCGCGCTCGGCGACGGCCAGGTAGGCGTCGCCAGCCAGTTGTTTCGGGTCGTGCTTCAGGCCGTCGACCTTGGCGGTAAAGGTACGGGTGCCGTCCGGGTTGCTGAGGTAGACGGTCATCAGCAGCTCGTGGCCCATGGTGCGGGCGTAGGCTCCGACGGGCAGCGAACACCCGCCGCCCAGGGTCTCGAGGAACGCCCGCTCGGCGGTGACCTCAAACCGCGTCGCTGGGTGTTCGATGCACTCCAGGATTTCCAGCATCCGCCGGTCGTCCTCCCGCACCTCCACGGCCAGCGCCCCCTGCCCCGGCGGCGGCACGAACCGTTGCGGCGAGAGGTAGTCGGATACCCGGTCTTCCATGCCAAGGCGAACGAGGCCGGCCGATGCCAGCACTGCGCCGTCGGCTTCGTCGCCCTCGGCCTTGCGCAGCCGGGTCTCCACGTTGCCGCGGATGGGCACCACTCGAACGCCTGGGGCGTAGCGGCGCAACTGCGCGGCGCGGCGGGGGCTGCTGGTTCCGATGCGGGCGCCCTCGGGCAACTCGGACATGCGGCAGTTCCAGCGGTTCACCAGCACGTCGCGCGGATCGCGGCGCTGCATGATCGCGCCCAGGGTCAGGCCGTCAGGCAATCTGGTGGGCAGGTCCTTGAGGCTGTGGATGGCCATGTCCAGGTCGCCCGAAAGCAGTCTCTCCTCGATCTGGCTGACAAACACGCCGAGGCCCATGCCCGCCAGCGGGGCGGTCTGGTTGGCGTCGCCGCTGGTGCGTACCACGACGACCTCGAACTCCAGATCAGGATGGCGCGCCCTGAGCTGCGCGAGAGCCTCCTCGTCCTGGATCAGCGCCAAGGGGCTGCCCCGGCTGCCGACGCGGATCGGGCGGTGGGTAGTCATGGGGACGCCCTCACCCCCACCCTAACCCTCCCCCTGAGGGGGAGGGAATGATTGTGGAGGGGGAGGGGATTCCTGGCGAGACTGGTACACCCGGCATTCGTTGGGGGCGCAGGCTGTGATGTCGGCGCACAACCCCCGGCCGTCGTCGCCGGTCAGGCCGGAAAGCAGCGCCTCGACTGCTTCGGCGTCCTGTCCCTCCTGTGCCGATACGAGCAAGTCGGGAGTGATACAGCACTGCCAGCGCTGGGGGTCAATGGTGGAAAGCAGCCCGACCTCCCGGAGGTGGGAACGCGCCACGGCCATGGTGCTGGACAGATCGGCCCAAGCCAGGTCGTCGGAGGATTGCAGCGACTCCCGCAGTTTTCGGGCCAGGGCCGGGGACACGCCGCCGGTGGATATGGCAAGGGTCACCGGGCCGCGCTGCACGATGGACGGCGCGATGAAGCTGCAATTGGGCGGGTCGTCCACAGCGTTGAGCATAACGCCCCGTTGGTTGGCCTCCTCGAAAATCCGCCGGTTCACCTCGCGGACGTTGGTGGCGGCGATGGCGATGAAAGCTCCCTCGAGGTCGCCGTCGCGGTACTTGCGCTGCTCCCACTGGACGGAACCGTCCGCCACGAACTGCCGGATGCCTGGCGTGGCGTCGGGGCTGACCACGCAGATCCGTGCCCCGGAGTCCAGCAGCCGGGCGATCTTGCCCTCAGCCACCGTTCCGCCGCCGATGATGACGCAGCGCCGGCCGCGCAGGTTCAAGTAGACAGGATAGTAAGCAGTCATTCGACCGTCCGTTTTTTCAACGCAAGGACGCAAAGGCGCAAAGACGCAATGTTATTTTTCTTTCCATACCCTTTGCGTCTTTGCGCCTTTGCGTCAAAAATCAGTCCGCTGTGGCGATGGCTTCGGGAGATTCCGACTCCAGATATTCGTCGTAGTCCGGCACGAAGTAGCGCACCCGCGTCTTCTTGTACTCCCGGGTGCTGTAAAGGGCCAAGCGGTCGCTGATGCCGGTGGCCTCGGCGATCTCCCGGCTGTACTCCTCGCAGCCCTCCGGCGTGGTGGCGTGGACCATGGTGAAATGGGTGTAGGGCCAGTCGGGGAAGGTGGGCCGCTCGTAGCAGTGGGTGACCGCCTTGTGGCCGGCCATGATCATTCCCACCTCCTCGGAACGTTCCGGCGGCACCTTCCAGACGATCATGGCGTTGGAACGGAACCCGGAGCGACGGTGGTGCAACACCGCGCTGTAGCGGCGCATGATCCTGCGTTCCTGGAAATTGACCGCCAGCTCAAACAGTTCCGCCGTGGTGATGCCCAGCCCCTCGGCGATGGGATCGAAGGGCCGCGAGACCAGCGGCAAGTCCTCCTGCATTCCGCGAATGGCGTCCTTCTCCCACTCCGTGACCGGCTGCGGCTTGTTCCAGCTGTCGGCCTCGGCCTTGTCGAACCCGTCGGGGCTGTAGTTGTAGGAGGAGCCCCGCTGGTTGACCATGTCGAAGTTCACGCCGATCTTGAAGAAGCGGATGGTGGGCATGATGCGGTACTCCAGCGCCCCGGTCTTGCGCCCCATGTGGTTGGCCGTGGCCTCCAGATCGTGTTCCGGCGGGACGGCCAAGGTGAACCATAGGTTGTAGTAGGAACCCTCACGGGCGTAGTTGTGGCTGACGCCGGGGTGCCGGTTGATCTCCATGGCAGCGCGGTGCAACTTTTCCGGCTCGAAGGCCATGGCAACCAGCGTGGTCTTGTAGCCCAGCCGACGGGTGTCGAAGATGGCGCTGATCTGTCGCAGCACGTTCTGCCGCTTCAGCTCGGTCAGCCGCGCCAGCACATCCTCTTCGGTGGTCTCCAACTGGTCCGCCAGGTCGAGGTAGGGCTGCTCCACCATGGGGAAAGGCCCCTGGATCAGGTTGAGCAGCTTGCGATCAATCATATCCATAGTTATTCCTCGGCTCACTTTGACGTTCTGGCGAAAGCGGAAAACCGGAGTCGCGGGCAAGTTCGGCTGTGTCGTGTCTCTCTATCTGCCAGGGTTCCGCACCCTTGCGGAGACGGTGGAGTGGTTGGAGCCGCTTGGAGCAGCAGCGCGCTGATAGGACGAGCAGACGCCGGCCAGCACCCTGTCTGAGGTCTCCAGGATGCTTGACCAGGAACCAGTGTCCGCGCTGTCCAGCACCATAGTGCGGAAGAAAACGAACGCCTCCACGGTGTCGGTAAGCGAAACGTTGCGCTCCAGCATCTCGGCGCCGTATTCCTGTCCCAGCACCCGTGCCTCGGCCAGCAGTTCCAGCCTTTGGCGGCGGGGGCCCGGTTGCTGCATCAACAGCGACAGGAGACGGCGCCCGAAGAGGCGCATGCGGTCGTGGCCCTCCGGTCCCCCGTTCGAGCCTCTTGCCGACCCGCCCGCTATCGCCTGGAACCAAGGCTGCTGGGTCACCCTGTCCTGGGTGAGCCGACGGCGGATGCGCCGCAGGGCCGGGGCCTCGCGCGAATCGCGTCCCGCAGCTTCCTGTGCGGACCTGGGTGCCCTGGTCAGGGACTCAACGTCCTCCCGCAGGAACCGGCGATGCCCGCCCGGAGTGCGGTAAACGCGCAGGTGCCCATCGTCGGCCCACTGGCGCAGCGTCGTGTCGCTGACGTCAAGCAGGCTGCGGGCCTCTCTCAGGGAGAGCCAATCTCCGTCTGCCGGACCGTGGCCATTGTCGTGACCTGGCTCGACCACTCGGCAACACCCTCAAAATCTATAAAAATCTCTAAGAAACTGAAACCCGATTGATTCTGGCGAATGAGAGACTAGCACAACCCTCCAGTCCGGTCAAACAGCCTGCTGCCCTGCTTTGATATTCGTTTGGCGAGGGAAAAGCCAAGGGCGTCCACAAGGGACGCCCCTACGCAGGGATGCTTTTTTGTAGGGGCAACCCTTTTGGTTGCCCTGCCTACCCATTAGTGCAACGATGTCGCTGCCCTACCCGGGTATCTCGTCGTAGTAGTGCTCCTCGGAGATTACGCGGTCCTGCCGGAACTGCTCCAGCTGCTCCTCGCTGTAGCCCAGTATCCCCGACAGCACGTCTTCGTTGTGCTCCCCGACCTGCGGCGTGGTGCCGATGTTCACCGGCGTGCGGGAGAAGTGCCAGTAGTCCCCCGACACCGCTATCTCGCCAGCCAGGAAGTCCGGCACCTCCACCATGGCCCGCCGCTCCCACGGGTGCGGGTCCTCGGCCGCCATAGGTATGGTGTTCACTGGCGCAGCCACCACGTCGTAGTCCGTGAAATGCGCGATGGCCTGCTCCATCGTCTTGTCCGACAGCGTCTCCCTTACCGCCGCGTCCACTAGCTCCCGGTTGGCGGCGCGCTCGTGCCTGGCGCTGAATCGCGGGTCCTCCAGCCATTCGGGCTTCCCCAGCGCGTTGCACACCCGGTGCCAATGGTGCTGGTCTCCCGCCGAAATCAGCACCCATCCCTCCTTGCAGGGGTAGATGCCGGAGGGCGGCGCCGTGGTGTCCCCGCGCTTGGGCGGTATCTTGGTCCCGTGGTAGGCGGTGATGGGTATTTCGGTCATGGAGTAGCCGGTGTCTGCCAGGCAGACGTCCATTGACTGCCCCTCCCCCGAGGTCTCACGCTCGTGCAGCGCCGCGAGGGTGCCGATGGCCGCGTGCAGCGCCGTGATGCGGTCGATGATGGGCACTCCCGTCCGGATGGGAGGCATCCCTTCCTCGCCGGTCACCATGGTGATGCCCGACATGGTCTGGCCGATGGGGTCGTAGCCGATGTTGTCCCGGTAGGGGCCGAACTGCCCGTAGGCGGAAACGTTGACCATGATGATGCGGGGATTCAGCTCCTTGAGGGCCTCGTAGCCAAATCCCATTTTCTCGATGGTGCCGGGCCGGAAGTTCTGGATCACCACGTCCGAGACCTTGACCAGTTCCCGGAGTACTTCCTTGCCCTCCTCCTTGCGCAGGTCGATGGAGAGGGATTTCTTGCCCGAGTTGTACTGCACCCAGTAGGAGGACTGCTTTTTGACCCAGGGTCCGTGGTAGCGGGTCTCCTCGCCTCCCAGCCGTTCGATCTTGATGACCTCGGCGCCCATGCGGGCCAGCACCTGGGCACACCTGGGCCCGGCCTGGTGGCGGCCCAGGTCGATCACTCTTACGTTTTCCAGGGGGTGGTTCAGTGCTGCCATTTCATTTCTCCCATTTCCCTTTGGCTTTGGGGCATTCTACGGCCCACGGCCTGTATCGGCAAGGCGAGTAGTCGGAAAGGTCCGTCATTCCCGCGAAAGCGGGAATCTATCCACCCTTGTAACCGAAACATCAGCGTGGGCCAAGATTCCCTGGATTCCCGATTTCGCGGGAATGACGGTATCCTGTAACCCAATGCCAACACATCCTGCGAATCCTTTAATCCGGTAAATCCTGATTCAGACAATCCTAACTCAAGGAACGGGATACGCCCTCACCCTTACCCTCTCCCGGAGGGAGAGGGAATTCAGGGGCCGGTCTCCGGCGCGTTCAGGGATTCGGGGGCAGGCTGGAACAGCCAGACCTCGGTGCTGCCCGGCAGTTTCCCGGCGGCAAAGTCGGCGTGGTGGGAGTCAAGCCGGCGCACCGCCGATTGGCGGTCCAGCCAGCGTTCCGGCGGCAGCAGCTCGCATTCGCCTGAGGTGATGCCGGGGATGGCGTAGTGCATCGGTACGACCACTCGCGGCTCCAGCCGCTGCACCAGAGAGTCCACTTGGTCGTAGGTAAGCAAGTGAATGGAGTCGTCAACCGTAACCATCAGCACGTCTATGTCTCCCACGGCCCGCGCTACCTCCGGGGGCCACTCGACGCGGTTGTCGCCGATGTGCAGGAAGCTCACTCCGTTCACCTCCAGCCGGAACATCACGTTGGGGAAGTCGGCCAGGCGCGACGGGCCGGAGTGAAAGTCGCCAATGCCGCGAATCTGCACGTCGCCTGAGACGAACTCGCCGGGCATGCGCAGCACTGAGGCCGCTTCCGGCAAACGTTCGGCGGCGTCGTGATCGAAGTGGGCGTGGCTGATCAGCCCCAGGTCGCAGTGCACCTCCGGGAACAGCCGCGAGAACCAGTAGCGCCCGGCCTGGTTGCGGTAGGGATCGGCCATTACGGTTACGCCGCCGGGCGTCTCCCAGCGAAAGGCGCAGTGCCCGAAATATGTAAGTTTCATGTTGGTGTTTTCACCCTCACCCTGACCCTCTCCCTCAAGGGAGAGGGAATTCTATTTCAGAAAAGGAAGTTGAAAGGTCCTGCGAGGAAGCGCCAGACGAACTCCCATTTCCCTACCGGGAGTGCATCCGATTCGGTGAAGAAATACATCAGGGTGAAAAAGAGCCATATACCCGATACCGGAATGCCAAAGCACCCCGACCTGCGCCTTACCCATACCGTGTACTCGCCCCTGGATTCGTCCATGTGTCTTACTCCGCGCCGGAATTCAGGCTCGCCTGCCGCTACTCCCGCAGCAGTTGGCGGGCGATGGTCTGGCGCTGGATTTCGGACGTGCCCTCGTAGATGGTCAGCGCACGGACCTCGCGGTAGAGGCGCTCCACGCGGTTTCCCTTCTCCAGCCCGGCGCCGCCGTGGACCTGCACCGCCTCGTTGACGATGCGCGAAGCAGCCTCGGTGGCGAACAGCTTGGCGAAGGAGGCCTCCTTGATGATGGTCTTCCTTCCCGAGTCCTTGAGCCATGCGGCGCGGTGTGCCAGCAACCGTGCGGCGTCGAGGGACACGGCCATGTCGGCCAGCTTGAACTGGGTGGCCTGGAAGTCGCTGAGCTGCTGCCCAAACATCGGACGATTCCTGGCGTAGTCCAGCGCGGCCTCATAGGCGGCCAGGCCCATGCCGATGGCAGCGGCCGCCACGGTGGTGCGGAAGGTGTCGAGGGTGCCCAGGGCGAGGCGGAGACCCTGGCCGCGCTCACCAATCAGGTTGCCCTGGGGGATGCGGCAATCCTCGAAGGCTGGCTCGCCGATGGGATGGGCCGCCATCAGTTCCAGCCGCTTGGAGTCGTCGAAGCCGGGAGTTCCCCGCTCGACGATGAAAGCCGACAGGCTGCGGCTGCCCTGCCCCGGATCGGTCTTGGCGAACACGGTGTAGGTGGTGGCGTCGCCGGCCTGGCTGATGAATTTCTTGCGCCCGTTCAGCACCCAGTCATCACCGTCGGGGACAGCCTCAGTGCTCATGCTGATGACGTCGGAGCCGGCGTGGGGCTCGGTCAGGGCGAAGGCAGCGATGGACTCGCCCCGGGCCACCGGCGGCAGGTAGCGGGCCTTCTGCTCCTGGGTGCCGCCGAGGGTGATGGGGAAACTGCCCAGCCCCTGCATGATGAAATTGGTGTCGGCCTGAGCCGAGACCCGGGCCAGTTCCTCGCGGATAATGCACAGGTTCATGACCCGAATGCCGAATCCGCCGTACTCCTCCGGCACGGTGTAGCGCAGCAACTCGGACTCGGCGAGGATGGCCATCAGCCCCCGATGCACCGTCGGTGACTCGTCCGCCTCCTCGGCAAGGGGCGCAATACGCTCCTCAGCCAGCTGCCGTGCGCTGTCCTTCAGTGCCTGCTGCTCGGGGGTAAAAGCGAAATCCATGGGCGCTCCCTCTTGCGAGGGTTGACTCTCTGTCAACCCCAATATATAGTCAAAGATGTACTTCCCCTATCGTTTCGATGGTAGGGTCGGGGCCGTCCCTTTGGGCGGCCCCTGTTTTTTGATTAAGTAGCTGTGAAAACGAACTTCTACATCGACGGGTTCAATCTATCTTACAGGGCAGTAAGAGGGACTGCCTATCAGTGGCTTGACCTCTTCCTTCTCTGCCAGTCCCTGACCCCTGCTCAAGAAGTCAATCGCATTCGGTACTTTACCTCTCTGGTAGAGGAGAGGCCCAATGACCCTCAAGCACCAATTGACCAGACAACTTACATACGGGCCTTGGAGACTATCTCCGTCCTTACCGTCCATTATGGGCAGTTTCGCACCCGTCGAATTTCGAGACCATTGGTTATGCCTATACCCGGTCTCCCCCGCACTGTAGAAATATGGAATACAGAAGAGAAAGGGACCGACGTTAACTTGGCCTCTTTCCTCTTGATGGATGGATTCGAAAAAGAATACGAGCAAGCCATCGTAGTTTCAAATGATGCCGATCTAGCCCTGCCAATTGAGATGGTGAGAGACAACTTGGGCCTCCCTGTCGGCATCGTAAACCCCAACTTGGACCAAAAAGCGCACACACCAAAGGAACTCACGGACGCCGCCACTTTTGTCAGGAGGTTACGCCGCAGCACCCTCCGCAACTGCCAGTTTCCGACGCAGTTACAGGATTCCGTCGGCACCATCACCAAGCCAGCGAGCTGGTGACGGCATCACAACCCCAGCCGCCGCACCAGCTCCTCAGCGGTGATAATTGCGCCGGTCAGGCCGTGGGCGTCCTGGGCTGCCAGGTAGACGGTAGCCTTGGCCATGTCCTCCGGCGTGGCCCACGTCGAAAAGTCGGCGTCGGGCCGCTGCACCCGGAATCCCTCGGTGGCCACGGGACGCAGGGGCTTGAGGGCGTTGACGGCGATGTTGTGCGGCCCCAGCTCGGCGGCCAAGCCCCAGGTGAACCGCTCCAGGCCAGCCTTGGCCGTTCCGTAGGCCTGCCCGACCAGCGCAATGCCAGCATCGTGGTCCTCTCCCAGGGTTGACGAAAAGATGTTGGTGGCGGCGTGGGACGACACGTTGATGATGCTTCCGCCCCCCTGCTCGATCATGACCGGCACGCACGCCTGGCAGGCGATGAAAGGCGCGCGCAGGTTGATGGCCATGTTCAGGTCCCACTCCCGCAGGGTCATCTGCAGGAAGGGCGCATAGCCGCCGATGCCCGCATTGTTCACCAGCACGTCCACTGCCCCGAACTCGTCGAGAGTGGCGTTGACCATCTCGCGGATGCTCTCCTCCTCGCGGACGTTGCATGTGACAGCCAGCGCACGGCCGCCGGCCGCATCGATCTCGGCGACGGTGTCGTGGATGGTGCCGGGGATGTTGGCCCGGGGTTCCGCCGTGCGGGCGGCCACCACCACCGAGGCTCCGGCCTGCGCCAACGCCAGCGCCATGGCCTTGCCGATGCCCCGGCTGGCGCCCGTGACTATGGCCACCTTTTCCTGGAGCGATGATTCTGACATTGAAAGTCCTCTGTCGTCTTACTGCGATGGGATTCTGTCAGATGGTGGTGGCGAGGTAAAGTGGTTGTCTCACCTGTGATTCATATGATTATTGGATTGGGATGATTTACCAATCAAAGCAATCCCGGAATCAGAGAAATCACAGTTCAGACAAAGCCGCCCCAGCTTGACAAACCCGCAGGCAAACTCGATTATCGATGGCGCATTAGCTGGATAGTCAGAGGCCATGGGAGGCAGCAATGACCACGCTGGTATTGGGCGGGACCGGATTCATCGGAAGGCGGGCCGTGCGCAGGCTGGCCGAGAGAGGCGAGCGGGTGGCGGTGATGGACATCAACCCGAATGCCGTGTCCTACGAGGAGTTCGGCGACCTGGTTTCCGTAATGCGCGGCGACATTACCGAGTTCGAGGACGTGGTCAAGGCGGTGCTGGCCTCCAAGCCCGACCGCATAATGAACCTGGCCTACCTGCTGGGCAGCGGTGACGACACGCCGCACTTCACCATGAAGCTCAACGTGCTGGGAATGGATAACTGCTTCGAGGCGGCGCGTGTCTGCGGCGTTGACCGGGTGGTCTACGCCAGCTCCGTGGCCGTCAGCGGGCAGCAGAGCGCCTTCGGCGACCGGCTGGTCAACGAGGACGACGCGATGCACGGCACCAGCCAGTATGCAATGCACAAGCGGTTCAACGAGTTCCAGGCCCAGCAGTTCAACAGCGTCTACGGGATGAATATCACCGGCATCCGCCCTGCCAATGTCACAGGCCCCGACAAGGTGCGCGGCTCCACAGACCACGTGATGTGCATCACCCTCCCCGCATCGGGCGAGCCGGTAAGCTTCCCCAAGAGCGGCTTCATGCGCCTGCCGGTGCACGTGGACGACGTGGCCGAGGCCTTCGTTCGCGTGACCCTGTCCGACTCGCCTCACCACACGGTCTACAACACCGGGGGCATCCCCGTCAGTCTCGGCGACCTGGCCGACATCGTGCGTGGTTTCCTGCCCGACGCCGACATCTCCTTTGACGCCGACGGCGGGATAGAGGACTCCGGCAACTATCTCGTGGACAACAGCCGACTGCTCGGCGAGTTTGAGCTGGAGTATCCGGCGCTGGAGACTTGGGTGCGCAGTATCATCAATGACGTGCGCCACGACAACGGGCAGCCGCCGGTCTAGTTAAACGCCGAGAGCGCAGAGAACGCCGAGTCTTATGTTTCCCTTTGGCGCGATTCCCTCCCCCTCATGGAGAGGGTCAGGGTGGGAGTGGAGGCTGCCTGTCCTGATCCTAGTCTGCGCGCTGACGGCGGCTCTGGCTGTGGGTACCGCCTCCGCCAACGGATCGGTGCGGCTGGTGGTGATTGACGAGGTAGCCGGCCCCTACCAGTTGCGCGTTGGCATTCTTCCTGCCGATCCCATTGCCGGTCCCCTGCACGTCAGCATCCGGATCCTGAAGGCAGACGGCGACAGATCGCCGGTAGAGGATGCCACCGTGCGGGTATCGCTTTCAGGCGCAGGCACTCCCGGTGAGACGGACGCGGTAAGTTCTCCGCAGGACCTGTCGCTGTACGAGGGCAACCTGTGGCTGGACGCCCTGGGCGACTGGCGGGTGACGCTGGACATCGACAGCCCCGCCGGGCCGGCCACTCACGCGTTTAACGTGCGGGCCAGAGAGGAGGGCGGGTTCAACCTGATGTTCGTGATCGTTGCTGTAGCCGCCGTGCTGGTGATCGCCTCGCTGTTCTGGTCGCAGCTGCAACGCCGCAGGCGGATCACGCGGGGGCGGCGGTAGGTTTTACCGGAAGTGTTAGAATCGGATTCTCAGGCACGGGAGTACGTTGAACGCGCATTGGAGCGATGGCGGGCTACCGTCGGCCAGAACCTGACCGAACATGCCGAATTTCAGATTACCAGAGGGCGGCACCAGGACGTGCAACGGGAGTGGATCGGATTGGCGTTGGAAAACCACTACAGGCGACGGCTGCAGGATGAGAACGGAGTCCTGTCCGCTGCCTGTTGGGGAGAAATACCTGCCGTTCAGAGAGTTCTCAAAGTAATCGTCAACCCGGATGGTTTTATAGTTACCGCCCATTTTGACCGGAGAGAATTGAGCAGATTATTGAGAGCTAGGAGCTAGACACCGGAATGAAACTGAATATCAAATATTTTGCGGATGTGGACTTCCTGACGCTATGGAACGAGCGGCTGACGGATAGCGGAGAGGATGTATCCGCAGGTCTCACGGCATTTTTCGACGATTCTGATGACTCAGTAGTTTCCTTTACGATCCAAGGGGCGGTAAGAAAACTGGCGCCGGTTTTATATGGCGATGAGGCCGCATACAAAGAAAGGGTACGGCGGAAGGTGGGACAGCAGGGCTACCTTGAGGACGTGCCGCTTCTGATAGACTACTGGCCTGATTCTGACACGCTGAGACTTTGGAACGGAAGGGAGCCAGCTAGGACGCAAGTGGTGGCAGACACCCTGACCGCCGAGCTCGACGCGGAAGGTGAGGCGGTCGGGTTTACCTTGGAACGTGCAGCCGGGCAGCTACGGCCCTTTCTATCGGGCAAAGTACCGGCAAATACGGGAGATTAAGCTCGGTCAAAGCAAGCATCCCATCAAATCAGTGTCAATATTGGTATGCCCCAAACGCTGCGCGTGTCGAGGCTACCGGACACGGATCCATTTGCAGCTTGCGCCGTCGTCATGGCCGCCGTGCTGGTGATCGCCTCGCTGTTCTGGTCGCAACTGCAACGCCGGAGGCGTATCACGCGGGGGCGGCGGTAGGGGTATGTGGGCGTGGGTCAGCAGTAAATGTCACTCCGCCCTCCAACTTCCACTACCAAGACAATCAATGCAGCGTCCTGAATATCGCAGATAACGCGATAGTCGCCGACCCGGTAACGCCAGCGCCCGCTCCAACGGCCATGTAGCGCCTTGCCAATCTCCCGCGGGTTATCACGGGTTGCGACGCGATCCCGCATGTAGTTGCGAATGCGCCGGGCTATCTGCCGGTCAAGGCGCGACATTTGCCGCTCGACCGCCGTGGTGTACTCAACTGTCCAGGCCAAGAGATGCGCTCAATTCGGCCGCAGATATTATACGGTCCTCGCCCCGCCGGATCCGTTCCATCGCCTCATGTGCGAGGCGTCCGTCTCTTTCATCCTGTTCCAGCAGTATCCGGGCGATGCGGTTAAAGGTCGGGGCCAGTTGGTCGTAGGAGAGAGTCTTTAATCTTACGTTTGCCGCAAGTTTCTCCACTTTTTTCAGGGAGATGCGCTGAGTCCTTCGCTCAAAGACCGGTTCCGGTAGTTCGTCCTCCGGCATTACGCAGAACCGCCACTGTCCGGCGTCGCGGTGGTCGGCCACATCCGGGTCGGTCTCCGGGTGCCAGGCGAACACGTAAATATGGGTTTGGCGCCCCTTCTTCCCGGGGTGTATGTCGAATGATATGGTCTGCGGCTTTTCCGGATTCTTCCCATCGGAACCGGCTGGCAAGGCCGCCGATTGCTTTACCTGCACCTGGCAATGGTCGTCGTTTTCCAAGTCCCAGGGATCATCCTCACCGGCAATCCGCCAGCCGGCTTCGGGGGCGCTGCCGCTCAAGGCAAGGTAAACCAGACCCTCGGCGAAGACGTCCCGCCAAGCGTCGGGCATCAGCCGCCGGGTGCAGACCCTGCCCGCGACGTACTCTGCTATGGTGTCGCGCAGTTGCTCGCTCATATTCACTCCTGGGCTTCGGCGGGCAGCGCGGCCAACTCCCTCAGCACGCTTGCCAGCCGCTCGGCCAGCACATCAATGTTGGCGGCAGCTTCTTCGTGGGTGATGGACCGAGCAATGGCCCAATTGTTGGAGACGTCGGTAGAATTCATGTCGGCTACGGCTGACCTGCTCCACGCTACCAAGAGATTACCAATTTGCTCCGGCAAGCCATCAAAGCCATCGAGGCCAATGCCAAAAGAAAAGTCGCGGGTCTTCATCCAGCCCCTTACGCCAGGAGGATAAAGCCAGGCAACTGAAACCTCCCCATGGCTCCTTGTCTGATAGCGAATGCTGATACCTGCCCTGTAAGTCTTGATTAAGCCGCCATTTTCTTTCGCTACATCCATCAACCTTTTAGTGGCCTGTCTGGCTTGGGGGCTGGGCATCCGGTTCAAGAATTCATCAATGGTTATCAACTCTTGCCTCGGCACATCAAAGGCCCCGGTGGTATCACCGGGGCCTTTAAGTTTCGATATTGGTAGCGGGGGTTGGACTCGAACCAACGACCTTCGGGTTATGAGCCCGACGAGCTGCCACTGCTCCACCCCGCGATGTTGTAGAGAATGCGACGACCTGAGTTTGCTCCGGTTCCTGCCTGATTCAGGGTTGGTTTGAAGCTCATTGCGTGGGTCAAGCCTCTCGACTGGTTAGTACCGGTTTGCTGAAGTTGTTACCAACCTTACACATCCGGCCTATCAAGCAGATAGTCTCTCTGCAGTCTTACCCCCTAACTTAATAGGGGAGGGAGGCCTCATCTTGGGGGTAGCTTCGCGCTTAGATGCCTTCAGCGCTTATCAATGCCAGACATGGCTACCCGGCGCTGCTCCTGGCGGAACAACCGGAACACCATAGGTCTGTCCCTTCCGGTCCTCTCGTACTAGGAAGAGGTTCCCTCAAGCCTCCTGCGCCCGCGGCGGATAGAGACCGAACTGTCTCACGACGTTCTGAACCCAACTCACGTACCCCTTTAACCGGCGAACAGCCGGACCCTTGGGACCGCCTTCAGCCCCAGGATGGGACGAGCCGACATCGAGGTGCCAAACCTCGCCGTCGATGTGAACTCTTGGGCGAGATAAGCCTGTTATCCCCGGGGTAGCTTTTATCCGATAAGCCACGGCCCTTCCACACGGTGCCGTAGGATCACTTTGCCCGACTTTCGTCCCTGCTCGACTTGTAGGTCTTGCAGTCAAGCCCCCTTATGCCAATGCGTTCTGTGGACGATTTCCATCCGTCCTGAGGGGACCTTTGGGCGCCTCCGTTACCTTTTAGGAGGCAACCGCCCCAGTTAAACTGCCCACCAGGCATTGTCCCCGCTATGCAGGTTAGAACCAAAAACTGCCAAGGGTGGTATTTCAACGATGGCTCCACCCCGACTGGCGTCGGGGCTTCTCAGCCTCCCACCTATCCTACACATGACAGCTCCCAGCCCAATACCAGGCTACAGTAAAGCTCCACGGGGTCTTTTTGTCCTGCCGCAGGTCGCCCGCGTCTTCACGGGCACCGTAATTTCACCGAGCCCTCCGTCGAGACAATGGCCAAGTCGTTCAACCATTCATGCGGGTCGGAACTTACCCGACAAGGGACTTCGCTACCTTAGGACCGTTAGAGTTACGGCCGCCGTTCACCGGGGCTTCAGTTCGCAGCTCTCACCGCTCCCCTTAACCTTCCGGCACTGGGCAGGCGTCAGCCTGTATACGTAGGGTTTCCCCTTAGCACAGACCTGTGTTTTTGTTAAACAGTCGCCCGGCCTTCTTCTCTGCGCCCCCAGAACGCTCCACCGGCTCGCGGCTTCACCCCCCGGGGGGCCCTTTCTCCCAAAGTTACAGGGCTCTTTTGTCTAGTTCCTTAACGGAGGTTATCTCGAACGCCTCGGGACTTTTATCCCAGCCCACCAGTGGCGGTTTGCGGTACGGTCGCCACAGTTCCATAACCACGAAGCTTTTCTGGTCAGTATGGCGTCAACAGGATTTCGTAACCCTTAGGTTCGATCTCCTCAACCCTCAGCTTAGCGCCGGAGTGGATTTGCCTGCCCCGGCTCGCCTACGGAAAAGGACACACCATGTCCAATGGGCATGCCCTGCCTAGCCTCCTGCATCCCTCCTTGGTTTTAAAGCGAAAAAATGGCGGTGCAGGAATATTAACCTGCTGTCCATCGCCTTCGGCGCTTGCCTACGGCTTAGGACCGACTAACCCTACGCCGATAAACGTTGCGTAGGAAACCTTGGGCTTTCGGCGTCAGGGATTTTCACCCTGATTTACGCTACTCATTCCGGGATTCTCACTTCCCCGCGCTCCAGCAAGCCTCACGACTCACCTTCGTCGCCCGAGGAACGCTCCCCTACCACGCCCAGGCGTCATCCAAAGACTCCAGACCGCCCAAGTTCGTCCGCCGAAGCGGACTGGCACGGGCTGGCCCATTGTCCTTAGAACCTGAACATCCACGGCTTCGGCGGCAGACTTAAGCCCCGTTACATTTTCGGCGCCGGACCCCTCGACCAGTGAGCTATTACGCACTCTTTAAAGGGTGGCTGCTTCTAAGCCAACCTCCTGGTTGTCTGGGGAACCCAACTTCCTTTCCCACTTAGTCTGCGCTTGGGGGCCTTAGCCGGTGGTCTGGGCTGTTTCCCTTTTGACAATCGCACTTATCTGTGACTGTCTCACTCCCGGGCATCGGATAAACGGCATTGGTGGTTTGATTGGGTTTGGTAAGCTCACGCCCCCTAGCCCATTCAGTGCCCTACCTCCGTCCACCTAACCCGAGGCTGCACCTAAATGCATTTCGGGGAGAACCAGCTATATCCGGGTTCGGTTGGCATTTCACCTCTACCCACAGCTCATCCCAAGCTTTTGTACTAGCCACGAGTTCGGTCCTCCAGTCCGTGTTATCGAACCTTCAACCTGGCCATGGGTAGCTCACCCGGTTTCGGGTCTAATACATGGAACTAATCGCCCTATTCAGACTCGCTTTCGCTGCGGCTCCGTAACTACAGTTACTTAACCTCGCTCCATACATTAAGTCCCCGGATCATTCTTCAATAGGCACGCCGCCATCCCGGCAGAGCCGGGACTACGACCTTCTGTAAGCTTACGGTTTCAGATCTATTTCACTCCCCGCTAGGGGTTCTTTTCACCTTTCCCTCACGGTACTGGTACGCTATCGGTGACCAAGGGTATTTAGCCTTGGAGGGTGGTCCCCCCGGATTCCCACAAGGTTTCCCGTGCCCCGTGGTACTCAGGAAATTCGCCAAGAGTCCGTACCCTTTCGCCTACGGGGCTTTCACCCTCTATGGCGGTCCATCCCAGGTGCCTTCGACTAGAGTACGGATTTGTAACTCCTGCGGACCTGATGAGGCGGTCCCAGGCGACTCCTACAACCCCCATGCGACATAGGCCCTCATGCCGTTAGGTCGCACCGGTTTGGGCTGTTCCCCGTTCGTTCGCCACTACTAGGGGAATCTCGGTTGATTTATTTTCCTCGGGGTACTTAGATGTTTCAGTTCCCCCACTTACCTCCCCGACAGTGTCGGGGTTGACCGACTCAACACCGGTCAAGGTTTCCCCATTCGGGTATCCCCGGCTATGCCCGCTAGACGGCTCACCGAGGCTTAACGCAGCCTTGCCGCGCCCTTCATCGGCCCTTGGTCCCAAGGCATCCACCGTAAGCCCTTAATAACTTGACCCACGCAAGGAACTTCAAACCTTCCAGGGCCCCTGCCCTGGATATCTTTGCGCCCGGAACGTTACGGTAAACGCCCGGACACACCTGAAGTATTTAGCAGGATTTTTTCAGGTCGCGTATTCTCTTTTTAAGGTGCGGGCAAGAAAAAACGGTCCGGGCTCACCCCGAACCGCCGTTCAGGTATCCCTGTTGAGGGTGCTTGCCTATGTCAGGCGTTCGTTACCATCAATATGGATTCCTCTCCTCTTGCGAACCACAAGTATAGAGACCTCCGTCGCCCTCGTCAAGGGGCAATCTGCCTCAATTCCTGAATTTCCGAGTCTGACCTGTGATTCGTGTGATTTATGTGATGGCCAAGATGTGCCGAGAGGCGCTAATTCGGCAGGCCCTTTCGTCTTTCCCGCCAAACCGCCCGCCGTACCGTCTGAACTGTGATTGGGATGATTGCCTTGATTGAATCAGACGAATCACAGTTCGGACTAGAACACCCAGACTAGAACACTCGGAAGGCCGGCTCCTGGCCCAGCAGCAGTTGGCCGCCGTCGGCCATGGTGGTCTGGCGCACGAAGGCGTGAGCTGCGACGCTGTGGACGTCCCGGAAGTACCGGTCGATGGGCGAGGCCGAGTAGATGGAGCTGGCGCCCGCCGCCGAGTGGGCCCGGTCCACGGCCTGCACCGAGGCCGTAACGGCGTGCGTGCAGGCCAGGCGCATTCCGGCCCGCAGCTCGCGGGGCAGTTCCTCTCCGGCCAGGGTCAGCTCCCAGGCCCGCGCGGTGGTGTCGTAGAGGTAGGCCCGGGCCGAGTCCACGGTGGCAGTGGCGATGCCCAGGTCGGCCTGCTTGTCGTAGGCCCCGGCCACGGGACGCTGGTTGCGGCGGTCCACCTTGCCCCCGAACAGCTCCGTCAGCGATGCAACTGCCCCGCGCGCCGCGCCCAGGGCCACTGCCGAGAGCGACGGCACGTTGAACCCGGCGTAGGTGTAGCGCCGGTCGGGGAGGGCAGGGGGCTCCAGCAGGGAGTGGCGCTTTACCCAGTTGTCGGCTACGAACACGTCGTCCATGGTGTAGTCGGTGCTGCCCGTGCCCCGAAGACCCGAGGTGTACCAGGTGTCGAGGATGACGCAATCCGACGCTGGCAGGTGGAAGACCCGCCACTGTGGTGCCCCGTTCTCGTCGGTGATGGGGCCGTTGTCGTCGTAGATCCACGCAGCCGAGGGCAGCCAGGTGGCGTGGTGGCAGCCGCTGCCGAAAGGCCACTGGCCGCTGAGCCGCCAGCCGCCGTCGGCCAGGACTGCCCTGCCGTGGGGAACCAGAGTGCCAGCGAAGACTGAGGGCTGTAGCTCTCCGGGCGCGACCTCGGCGAACATCGCCCGGCGGACCTCCTCGGGCACCATGCGCACCGTCCAGAATGAGGAGGATGCGAGGATCATGGTGACCCAGCCCACTGAGGGGCTGGCCGTGGACAGCGTCTCGATGACCCGGGCCGCGGTAACGGGATCGGCGCCAAGGCCGCCGTACTCCGGGCCGGTCAGCAGGTGGAAGAAACCGGCACCAGCGAGCTTGTCCGCCAGCCAGTCAGGGACGCGGCGGGCCTCGTCAATGGCGTCGGCGGCCTCGGAAATCTCGGGCAACATTTCCCCGGCCACCGCCAGAAGGTCACGGGAGGCCGGAGCATCGGCGCGCTGCTTGGTAGTGCTCATGGCCTACTCCTCTGTTTGGAAGAATTCAGAGTTGCTTCGGGCCGGTAGCTGGAGGCAAGGAATTCACCCTCACCCTGGCCCTCTCCCTCAAGGGAGAGGGAATGAAGGCGTTGGCGGGGTCGCTGATAAAGCGATGGTTCCGGCGATAAGGGCGCCCACAAGGGACGCCCCTACATGATGGGCACCTTTCGGTAGGGGCAACCCTTGTGGTTGCCCTGTCTACCCATCAATGCAACGACATCGGTCCTCAGCGCCCTTTGAACACCGCCGGGCGCTTTTCGAGAAAGGCCTGCACCGCCTCCTTGTGGTCCTCGGTCTTGCGGGCCTGGGCCTGGGCGATATGGGCCAGGTCCAGGCTATCCTCGAAGTCCATGTCCATGCTGCGGTGTACCAGGTACTTGATCAGGGCGTGGGACTGGGTCGGCCCATTGGCCAGCCGCGTGGCCAGGTCCATGGACGCTTCCATCAGCTGGTCGTCGGGCACCACCTTGCTGGCGATGCCCAGCCGGTAGGCCTCGTTTCCGTCGATGCGGTCGCCGGTGTACTGGAGCAGCAGCGTGTTGCTCATTCCAATGAGACGTGGCAGTTGCCAGCAGGAGCCGTCGCCGGGGATCAGGCCCATGCGGGAGAAGGCCTCGGAGAATATCGCGCCCTCGGCGGCGATGCGGATGTCGCAGGCCAGCGCCACCCCCATGCCGACGCCCATGGCGTGTCCGTTGACGGCGGCGATGGACGGCTTTTGCAGCTTGTGAATGCGCAGCGGCACCAGGGGAGCGCCCCCGGCGTACTCCACGCGGTCGTCGCGATTGGCGAAACGGGCCTCCATCCTGCCCCAGGGCAGGGGTTCCGGTTCGGCGCCTGCGGCCTCCGCATCCTCGATGCTGCGGTTGAAGTTGCGCACGTTGGCACCGGAGCTGAAGGAGGGCTCGGTGCCCGTGATCAGCAGCACGCGGCACTCAGGGTCGTCCTCGAACCGGTCCAGCTCGGCCCGGACTTCGGCTGCCATCTCGGGGCCCAGGGCGTTGCGCGTCGGCGGATCGTGCATGGTCAGCACCAGCACCCCGCCGCGGTTTTCCGTCTTGATGTACTCGTAGGCCATCTGCCGTCTCTCCGTTAGTTATGTTTATTCGATTCCTGGACCGGGCGCGCGCCTTGAAGCCACAATGTGGCGCGTCGCCGCCACAGCCCATATAATCCCAACCACAGGAAGGAATGCGCCGCTGGGCAATCCAGCATTTCAGGTTAGCATACGCCTCAAGACTCAAACAACACAGCGCAAATCCCCTCCCCTTCAGGGGAGGGTTAGGGCGGGGTTGAATCCCCCGAAAAGGAGTGCCGCCATGCAGCAGGGAACTATCACCAATCTGCACATTGCCCGCGTCAAGGAAACACCCTCCGATCCGGTGCAGGAGGCCACGGCCATCTCCGGCACGGGGCTGGAGGGCGACCGCAGCGCCCGCAGGGGCAACATGCGCCAGGTCCTGATCATGGACAACGAGACCCTCGGCGAGTTCGGCCTGGCGCCGGGCCAGATCAAGGAGAACATCACCGTCTCCGGACTCGACCTGTCCCAGACCGTTGCGGGCAACGTGGTCTTCATCGGAGACGAGGTGACCATGGAGATCGTCGGCGAGTGCGAGCCCTGCGGCAAGATGGACGCCATCCGCATGGGCCTGCAGGCCGAGCTGAACCACCGCCGTGGCATGCTCTGCACCGTGATCAACGGCGGCGCCATCAAGGTCGGAGACAACATCCGCGTCGAGCCGTAAGTATTATTATATGGTTCCTCGGCATCTTGTAGGAGGTCTGCGGTGAAGTCCTACACATTTCAGGTCGAACTCGAGCCTGACGGTGAGGGCTGGCATGTGTTCTTTCCGGATTGGGAAGAAATTGGTGCTTCAACATGGGGATATACAAGAGAGGAGGCACTGGCTTACATTCAAGAAGTTTTGGAAATGATTATCGAAGAGTTTGAGGAGGAAGGTACACCATTACCCGCGACTGACAAGATGTCCATATCGGAGGGCCCGACTGTCATGGTAACCGTGTGAGTAGGATTGATTACTCACGCCTGATGTCCCTTACAGCTAGGATGATCGTTAGGGCCTTGACGACAGATGGATTCTGACAAGTTCGGCAAAGGGGCAGCCATCGGCGTTTCGTACACCCTGATGGGCGGCGGGTTACAGTTGCATTTACCAGGCTCGGTGATACGTTCGAGGTCAGGACTCTCCGTAGCATAATTGAGCGTCAATCCAAATGGACCGCTGACGACTTGGTGCGGCTGGGACTCCTGTAAGGCCGGAAGGAAAATGCTCTTCCGGCCTTTTGTTTTTTCGGTAAAATGAGAAGCCGAGGATGAAACACTCCTCAGCGTTTTTTGCGATTGGCTGGTTGGGGTCGAAATCCCTCCCAATAACGGAGGCACCAATGGCAAACCTGTACTACGACGGCTCGCGGGGCGGGTTCTACTCGCAGGAAGCCGCCAACGCCATTTTTACCGGCGCCATGACCCGGCTCTACGGCTGGATCGCCCTGGGGGTGATCACCACCGGCGCCGTTGGTTGGCTCAGCTACCAGGCCGGAGTCCTCGAAGGTATCATCGAGAACTTCGGGATGATCGGCTACTTCGTGGTGCTGGGCGTCTGGATCCTCGGACTATTCGGCCTGAGCTTTCTGGCCAGCCGTGTCCCGTCTGCGGTGGCTGGAGGGGCATACCTGGTTTTCACGGCCCTCACGGGGGTGGTGATCTCCACTATTTTCTGGGCTTACACCGGCAACACTATCGTCCTGGCTTTCGCCCTGACCACCGGCATGTTTTCGGTGATGAGCGTCATCGGCTACACCACCAAGCGGGACCTGTCGGGCCTCGGCACGATGCTGATGATCGGTCTTTTCGGCTTGGTCATTGCTATCATCGTCAACATATTCCTCGGCTCTAACATGCTTTCCTGGATCATCACCTTGGTGGCGCTGCCCATATTCCTGGGCCTGACGGTCTACGAGACGATGCAGGTCAAGGAGCTGGCCCAGGAAGCCGCCATGCTGGGTGACGAGCAGGCGGCCAGCCGGATTGCCATCGCCGGGGCCGTGGGCCTTTACCTGGTGTTCCTGAATATCTTCCTGATCCTGCTGCGTATCCTGGACATCTTCGGCGGGGAATAAACGGCTGACATCCCTGGCTGCGGTAATGACCGGGACCTCCGTTCCCGAATCGCCCTGCGATTGGGCGAGTGCTCCGAGTTGTCGCCGTAGGTTATCATTGTCAGTATATCCAGACCTTTAGTCCCCGGAGTGAGAATGTTCCAGCGATCGGTCCTCGGCAACCAGTTGCGCGTTGTAACCTCCAGGATGGAGCACACCCAATCGGTCTCCATCACCTTCTTCGTCGGAGCGGGATCGCGGTATGAGCCCCCGGAACTGGCCGGGGTGTCCCACTTCATCGAGCACCTGCCGTTCAAGGGCAGCGAGAAATGGCCCACCGCCGGGTCGGTCAGCGAGGCCATCGAGGGCGTGGGCGGCATAATGAACGCCAGCACCGACCGTGAGGTAACGGTGTTCTGGTGCAAGGTGGCGCGGCCCCATTTCCGCACTGCATTCGCCGTGCTGCTGGATATGCTGATGAACCCGCTGCTGGACCCCGAGGAGGTGGAAAAGGAGCGGGAGGTCATCCAGGAAGAGCTGCGGATGACCTACGATAACCCGTCCTACCGTGTCGACCTGCTGATCGACGAGGCGCTGTGGCCCGACCAGGCCATGGGGCGTGACGTGGGCGGCACGCCGGACACCGTGGCCGCCATCGACCAGCAGACTATCCGCGAATACCTGGTGCGCCAGTACAACCCGGCCAACACCGTGGTGGCGGTGGCTGGCAACATCACTCACGATGAGGTGGTCGATCTGCTGGAGGACGCCACCCACAACTGGCAACCGCAGACCCCGATGGAATGGGAGGCGGTACACGAGAATGGTGTCCAAGGGCCTCTTGTACGGATTGAGCGGCGCCGCTCGGACCAGTCGCACCTGTGCCTGGCCCTGCCGGGACTTTCGCTGAACGACCCCGACCGGTACGCCCTCTCGCTGCTGAACGTGATCTTGGGCGACGGAATGAGCAGCCGCCTGTTCATGGACCTGCGCGAGATACACGGACTGGCCTATGACGTTAGCAGCTCCATCAATCACTTCCGCGACTGCGGGTCAATGGTGGTCTACTGCGGGGTTGAGCCGCGTAAGACCAACGATGCCATCCGGGCCGTGATGCGCCAGCTGGACGGCATGCGCCAGGATCCCGAGGAACGTGAGCTGAACAAGGCCCGCGAGTACGCCACCGGCCGCCTGCTGCTGCGCATGGAGGACAGCCGGGCCGTGGCCTCGTGGATGGGATCGCAGGAGTTGTTGCAGGACCAGCTTTGCACCGTGGACGAGATCATAGGCCGCCTGCACGCCGTAACCCCCGCTGACATCTCCGAGCTTGCCACCCGGCTGTTCCAGCAGGAACAGCTGCGGCTGGCGCTGGTCGGCCCGCAGGGGGGTCAGAAAACGCTGACGGGCCTGCTGAAGCTGTAACAACGAAAACTCCCTCCCGGTTTGAGAGGGAGTGAGAACTATATCGCGGTTCTCCCACCAGGGAGTTGGATCACCACCGTTGTTCCTATTCCGATTGCCTGACAGCTTTCTCAAGCTGCACTGCTTTGTCATGCAACTGGAATCTGTTGATGTGGTTCAGCAGCGCCTTGCTTAGGATCTCATCCCGCGGTTGCCCCTCTTCCAGCCATTCGTACCAATCAACGACGTTTTCGTCGAGCTTGAGGGTTATGTCCTTTATGGCCGGGCGGCGGAATGTTCCCGTCTTAATCTTGGAATAGCCTGCCGGCTTGAGCGGGACGTCGGAAAAGGCCACCTCTTCTGCCGTCATATTGTACATGGCCTCAATTTGATCCCCTTCCCACCCGGTCAGCTTGTCCGCCAGCTCCGGCGACTCTTTAAGTCGCTGCACAAGTTCCTCAGCTTTCGGTACTCTCAAGGGGAACTTGATGCGGTACATTTCGGACCCGAGGGCCCTGTTGACCGCTTCGCTCAACGTTTCTCCTTCCGATAGTCCGCCCTTAAACCAGTCGGTGATGTATTCGTCCAACTTCAGGCTGAAATCCTTCCAAATCGGGCGGTAGAAAAGCCCCATCCTGAACCCCGACCAGTCGGTGATCTCCGGGATGTCGGACAAGTCGATTTCATCGTCGGGTATTTTGTCCAGGGCCTCCAATTGCCTTTTCTGCTCCTCAGTCAGTTTGACCACTTTCCTTCCTCATATCTCCGTCTTTCGGATGGGGTTGGCTTTCGAGCGCTGATAATTCGCCCCGGTTCTCTGTCGTCGGTCGGCCAAGTATGAATCGACTACAAGCCTCCCTTCCGCCCATCCAATGGCCTGCCACCGTTGCTCGTATGGATAATCGTCTTCCCGAATTTCGCTTCTATGGTCTGCGAAAACCAGCAACGCAGCCTCAAAGCCGATACCATGTTTCTGTTGATTCTCCCGGTTCTTATCGGGATCCCACGTCCAGTTCGTCCACTCCATTGCAGCCGTTCGTGCGTTAGACGACCCCGGCCAACTCCTCGGCCGTTTCCGCCTGCGGGTGCTGGGTGGCGAACGCGTGCGTTTGTTCCAGCGCGGCCTTGAGGTACGGCGCGGTCACGCTAGACGGGTGCTCGGCCAGCTGCTCGGGCGTGCCAGTGGCGATGAGCTCCCCGCCCTTGTCGCCGGCTCCGGGGCCCAGGTCGATCAGCCAGTCGGCGTTTTTCATCACGTCGATATTGTGCTCGATCAGGATCACCGTGTTCCCCGCGTCCACCAGCCGGTGCAGCACGCCCAGCAGGGCGGCGCAGTCCTCGAACGACAGGCCGGTGGTCGGCTCGTCCAGCAGGTAGACAGTCTTGCCGGTGGCCCGCTTGGACAGCTCGGTGGCCAGCTTGACCCGCTGCGCCTCGCCGCCCGACAGCGTGGTGGCGGGTTGGCCCAGGCGGATATAGCCCAGCCCCACGTCCCGCAGCGTCTCCAGCTTGGGCCGGATGCGCGGGAAATTCAGGAAGAATTCCAGGGCCGTGTCCACCGTCATGTTAAGCACGTCGGCGATGTGCTTGCCCCGCATCGTGACTTCCAGCGCTTCGCGGTTGTAGCGCAGGCCATGGCAGATCTCGCAGGGGACAGTCACGTCGGGGAGGAACTGCATCTCGATCTGGTTGTAGCCCTCACCCTGGCAGGCCTCGCATCGGCCGCCCTTGACGTTGAACGAGAAGCGCCCGGGCTTGTAGCCGCGCACCCGAGACTCGGGCAGGTTGGCGAATAACTCGCGGATGGGCGTGAACGCGCCGGTGTAGGTCGCCGGGTTGCTGCGCGGCGTGCGTCCGATGGGAGACTGGTCGATCTTGACCACCTTGTCCACGCCCTCGACGCCCAGCAGGTCGTCGTGCTTGCCGGGCAGGTCGCGGCCATTGTTGATGCGCTGGTTCAGTTTCTTGTACAGGATTTCGTAGACCAGGCTGCTCTTGCCCGAACCCGAAACGCCGGTGATGCACACCAGCCGCCCCAGCGGGAACTCCACATCGATGCCCTGCAGGTTGTTCTCCCGCGCCCCGGTCACAGTCAGCGAGAGGCCGTTGCCCTCGCGCCGCTCTTGCGGGAAAGGCACCTGCTTGCGCCCGCTTAGGTACTGGCCGGTCAGAGACTCCTCGGAATTCTCGATCTCCTCGACGGTGCCGACGGCCACGACCTGCCCTCCGTGCTCGCCGGCGCGGGGGCCGAGATCGGCGATGAAGTCGGCGTTGCGCATCATGGCCTCGTCGTGCTCCACCACGAGGACCGTGTTGCCCATGTCGCGCAAGCGGGTCAGCGTGTTGATCAGCCGCTGGTCGTCGTGGGGGTGCAGTCCCACCGTCGGCTCGTCGCAGACGTAGAGCACGCCGGTCAACCCGGAGCCGATCTGGGTCGCCAGCCGGACACGCTGGGCCTCGCCGCCGGACAGGGTCTGCGCCGTGCGGTCCATGGTGACGTAGTCCAGCCCGATGCCGATGAGGAACTTGAGCCGCCCGTCGATTTCCTTGAGCACCTGGTTGGCGATGGTCTTGTCGCGGGTGGAGAGCATCTGGGGAGCGGCGGCCTTGCCGTTCTTCGGGGACTTTCGACCGTTCTTTGAGCCGTTCCGGTGGCCGTTGGCGCTGGCCTTGCCATTCGTCTCCGTGTGATTGGCCAGGGCGGCAGCGACGAGGCTGGTGCCGTTCTGGTTGTACTCGGAGTCGGGATCGATCTGCTCCACCCACTCGGCGGCAGCGCCGATGTTCTTGGCGCAGACATCCATGATGCCAAGGCCGCAGACCCTGACCGCCAGGGCCTCGGGGCGCAGCCGCTTGCCGCCGCAGGAGCGGCAGGGCCGCGCCGACATGTACCGCTCGATCTGGGAGCGGGCGTAGTCCGACTCGGTGGTGCGGTAGCGCCGCTCCAGGTTGGGGATCACGCCCTCGAAATTGGTGTCCCAACTGTAGGTGCGACCCCGGTGGGTGCGGTGGCTGACGGTTACTTTCTGCGCGCCGTTGCCGTAGAGGATCAGGTCAACGTGCTCCGGGTCCATCTCCCGCACCGGAACCTTGGCGGAGAACCCGTTGGCCTCGGCCACAGCCTCCATCAGGCTGATGTACCACGCGCCGGAGGTGCCGACGCGAACCCACGGCGTGATGGCGCCCTGGGACAGCGACAAACTCTTGTTGGGAATGACAAGTTCCGGGTCGACGGCCAGCTTGTAGCCGAGGCCGGTACACTCGGAGCATGCGCCGTGGGGACTGTTGAAGCTGAAGGTGCGCGGCTCGATCTCAGGCAGGCTGACGTTGCACTTGGCGCAGGCGAACTGCTCGGAGAACACCAGCGTCTCGCTGTCGCCACCGTCGGCGGACTCCCGCAGCACCTCCACCACGCCCTCGCCCTCGCGCAGGCAGGTCTCCACCGACTCGGCCACCCGCGCCAGCTCGGTCTCCGGGCGGACTATGATCCGGTCCACCACCAGCTCGATGTAGTGCCACTTGTTCTTGTTGAGATTCAGGCTTTCGGTCTCGTCGAGCATCCTGATTTCGCCGTTGACGCGGATACGTACGAACCCGGCCCGGCGGGCGGCCTCAAGGACATCCTTGTGCTCGCCCTTCTTGCGTCGGATCTTGGGCGCCAGCAGCGTGATGCGGCTGCCCTCTTCCAGCGACATGATGGCGTCGACGATCTGGGACACGGTCTGGCGGGCCACCGGGGTGTCGCACTTGGGACAGTGGGGCACCCCGACCCGCGCGAACAGCAGGCGCAGGTAGTCATAAATCTCTGTTACGGTGCCGACGGTGGAGCGCGGGTTGTGGGATACGCCTTTCTGGTCGATGGATATGGCCGGTGAGAGGCCCTCAATGTAGTCGACGTCGGGTTTGTCCATCCGTCCCAGGAACTGCCGGGCGTAGGCCGACAAGGACTCCACGTAGCGCCGCTGCCCCTCGGCGTAGATGGTGTCGAAGGCCAGCGAGCTCTTGCCGGAGCCGGAAACGCCGGTGATGACCACCAGCTTGTCGCGGGGCACGGTGATCTCGATGTTCTTGAGATTGTGTTCGCGCGCGCCCTTGACGTGAATGAAATCCTGCGGCATTCGTGGGTATCCCTCCCGCCCAAGCGTCGGTCATAATTTTATCATCCATGTGCAGTGGCGCACCCCCAAAGGGCATCGGATTCTGGCCGACTGTATTACCAGCAATCGCTGGACATGACGTATCAATTTCGGGCAATAATCCAGTTGAAACGGCTGCTTCGGGGGCGTAATCTTTAACTGTGCCCCCTGTGAGACCCCCTTGACTGCTGCCAGATTTGGTGCAGTCATTTCCAGACTTGTCACTGGCGTAATTTAAGATTGGCGGATTGATATATGGCGCGGGAATTGTTTGGGGAGGGGAAGATACTGATCGGCGTGGTCCACTTGCTCCCGCTGCCCGGATCGGCCCGGTGGAACGGCAACCTGAAATCCGTCATGAACCGGGCCAGGATGGAAGCCGGCGTCCTGCAGGATGGCGGCGCCCACGGCTTAATCGTCGAAAACTTTGGCGATGCTCCGTTCCGCACCGGACGGGTGGACCCCGAAACCGTAGCAGCCATGACCCTGGCGGTAGAACACGTGCGGGGGACCGTGTCGGTCCCCGTCGGCATCAACATGCTGCGCAACGACGCCATCTCGGCGCTGGCAGTGGCGGTGGCGACGGGCTGCGACTTCATCCGTGTCAATGTCCACTACGGGGTGATGGCCACCGACGAGGGTATCGTGGAGGGCGAAGCCCACGAGACCACACGCCGGCGCCGTTCATTGAACGCCGATGTGCAAATCCTGGCGGACGTGCTGGTGAAGCATGCCACGCCCGTGGGCCAGAGCGACATAGGCCTGGTGGCGCAGGAGACCACGCGGCGGGCGCTGGCCGACGGCCTGATAGTCTCCGGACCAGCCACTGGCCATCCGACGAACAGCCATGACGTTTCGATGGTGCGCCGCGCAGTGCCCGACGGTTTCGTACTGGTGGGCAGCGGCATCAACGAACACAACGCATGCCGCATCCTGGAACACGCCGACGGCGCCATTGTGGGCACGAGCCTGAAGCGGGAGGGCATCGTAACGAATCCGGTCGACCCGGGACGCGTCCGCAAGCTGGCCGGGATAATGGAGTCTATGTAAAGGCGATGTAAAATGGATCCCACAGTCAGACATTTGAGAGCCAACAGCATGGAAATAGAACTGCGCAGAGCCACAGCCTTGCTCGACTACTTAGGCCGAAAAGCCTGGGAAGACGGAGAGGGAATTACCATTACCCATAAGGGCAAGCCGTATCTTAAGCTGATTCCCCACCCGGATGGCGACCCTATCGTGAAGGTAGAGGGAACGCGGGGTATAGGGCTGGATAAGAACGCCTCCTGGGTTGCTCCAGATCTCCCGGAAACGTCTCAAGAAATTATTGACGCTTTTGAGGGCAAGTATTCCAATGATGATCATTTGTTTGAAGGATTTCTGATCCACCGTGAAACCGATGAGGAGCTTAGGGACAGCAACTAGGCCTGCCTTTTGGAAAGTCCAGTTAAACTCTAGGACGGCTCCTTGACGCCCTTATTCACGGTGAACTTGATCACGATAGGCAAATGACAGAACGACTCCTTTTGGATACGCATAGCCTGTTGTGGGTGGCAGAGGGCGGAGGACGCCTACGGCCCAATACTCTTGGCGCCATTAACGACCTTGCGAATGAAGTCTATGTTAGCGCGGTTAACATCTGGGAAATTGCTATCAAGCTCACTTCCGGAGGAATCCTCCCGGTCCACGATCTTGAAGTAGTTCTGCGTGCAGTAGTCAGATACAGCTTTCGGGAACTCTCCATGACCTTCCGGCATGCTGCGTTAGCGGGCCGACTCCCGCTCCACCACCGCGATCCGTTCGACCGCATGCTGATCGCTCAGGCGCAGGTCGAGGGACTGACGCTCGTAACGGACGATTCGCAAATTGCCCGATATGAGGTCCCCACCATAGCTGCTCGCTAGCTTTTCGCTACGGGGAAACGCTCTCACCCTGACCCTCTCTCAGAGGCAGAGGGGATAGATGGGAAAGGCCCGCTCAATTATTGAGCGGGCCTTGTTGGTCACAGCTATTTCGGAGGCTATGCCAGTTCGCGGCCGACTTCGGTGAAGACCTTGTCCATGCTGGAGATGATCTCGTCGATCTCGCTGGAGGTGACGCAGAGGGGCGGCATTACGTTCATGTTGTCGCTGCCTCGCAGGTGCAGGCCGTTGGCCTGGAATCCGGCGGTCAGGCGGTTCCCCAGGTCGGCTTCCGCCGGGTAGGTCTCCTTGGTCTCCCGGTCGCGCACCAACTCCATGCCGCACATCAGGCCCAGGCCGCGCACGTCGCCGATCATCTCGTGCTTTTCCTGCAACTCCTTCAGGCCGTCCAGCAGGTAGGCGCCCATGCGCGCCGAGTTCCCGGGCAGGTCCTCGTCCTCCATGATCTGGATGTTGCGCAGGGCCGCCGCCGAGGCCACCGGATGTCCGCCGAAGGTGATGACGTGGCGGAATGAGACCCGCTGGCTGCCCACGAAGGCGTCCGCGATGTTTCCGCGAGTGATGGCGCCTCCCATGGGGATGTAGCCGCTGGTGATTCCCTTGGCAACCGTCATTATGTCCGGGGTTACGCCCCAGTGCTCCGAGGCGAACATCTTGCCGGTGCGTCCGAACCCGGTGATCACCTCGTCGGCAATGAGCAGCACGCCATACTTGTCGCACACTTCCCGCAGCAGCGGCCAGTAATTGTCGGGAGGCACCACGGCGCCCATGGGACTGGAAATAGGCTCGGCGATTACGCCGGCCACCGTCTCGGGCCCCTGGAACTTGATGATGTCCTCGATGGCCTTAACGCTCCGCTCGCCGCATTCCTCCGGCGTCTCGCTTCCGAACTCGCAGCGGTAGAAATTGGGCTGCGGCGCGTGGTAGGTTCCCGGCATGAGCGGTTCGTAGTCGACCCGCGGATAGAGATGATTGCCGCCCAGGGCCATGGCTCCGGCGGTGGCGCCGTGATAGGAGTCCCGGCGGCTGATGAACTTGATGCGGCCCGGCTCGCCCACGCGCTTGAAATAAGCGCGGCTCAGCTTGATGGCCGTTTCCACCGACTCGGAACCGCCGCTGGTGAAAAAGGACCGCGAGAGGTCGCCGGGGGTGATCTCGGCGATCTTCTCGGCCAGCCGGATGGTCGGCTCGGTGGTGGTGCCCATGGGCATGTAGGTCAGCTTCAGCATCTGCTCGTAGGCGGCGTCGGCGACCTCCTTGCGGCCGTAGCCGATGTTCTTGAGCCACAGGCCGGACATTGCGTCTATGTAGGTATTGCCCTGCACATCGGTGACCCTGACTCCCTCGCCTGACTCGAAGACGGTGGGCTCACCCTTTTCGGCCATGTCGCTGGGTTCCCTGAGGTAGACCCACAGGTGCTCAAGGGCGGAATCCTGGAGTTCCTTCAGATTGGCGGCGCTGGTCATGCTGCCTCCCGTGGTGGTTTGACTTAGGTTCGCGTTACTAGCTGATTTTACCCTCAGCGCGCCGAAAACAAAAATGCCCTCCCCCTGACGGGAGAGGACACTTAAGCTCCCCCTCCCCCTTGAGGGGGAGGGTTGGGGTGGGGGTGAAATCCCGCGCATCGACGGCTGGTTGCCCCATGAGGGAACACGCGCAAACATCAGGGCATGGCCAATCGCGGATCTTGCCAGCGCGGCTAGTGCTGAGGGGCCTCGCCCATGGGCTGGAAGACGCTGAAGGCCGCGCCCTGCGGGTCGGCCATGGCCGAGAAGCGCCCGATGGGTGGCTGGCCCTCGAAGGGGACTATGTCGGTCGGCGGGACAAAGATCGTCGCGCCGAGGGATTGTGCCTTGGCCACCGCCTCGTCGGCGCTCTCCACACCGAAATACACTGACCAGTGCGGCGGGAACTCGCCCATGTCGGGTGTGATCTGCATTACTCCGGCCACCTCGGTGCCGCCGGCGTTGAGCATGTGGTACTGGTTTTGTTCCATAACCGGCCCGCGCTCAACGCCCAGCGCCGCGACATAGAACTCGAGGGCCGCACTCTGGTCGGTGGTCAGCAGCTCGTGCCAGAACATGGCGCCGGCCTCCTGCTTGATGCGGGCCCCGATGTGCTGCTTGGCCTGCCAGATGGCAAAGAACGCCCCCTGCGGGTCTTGGCAAAAGGCCATTCGCCCGGCTTCGAACACGTCTTGCGGGCCGAACACCACCGTGCCGCCGTTCTGCGTAATCGAGGCCATGGTGTCGTCGACGTTTTCGACGGTAAAGTAGACGTTCCAATGAGGAGGGATGTCCGTTCCTCCGGTCGCCTCGGTCTGCTGATAGAGGGCAACCGTCTCCAGCCCGTTCATCCTCTGCATGTGGTAGTAGGCGTCCGGCCCCATCTCCTGCGGGTCATCCTCCCAGCCGAACAGGGCGCCGTAGAAGGAAAGAGCGCCCGCCTCGTCGCTGGTTGCCAAGTCGGCCCATGAGGGCGCGCCAGGTGCGTGTGAAGTTACCTCCGGCATATCGTTTGTCGTCTCCTCTTGTTTTGGATTGCGTCGGCTTCGGTTTTCCGCTGCGACTCCATACCAGTGTATAGCCCTGCTCTTTTCTTAAACAATGGCCAAATGTCATAAAAATCTGCGGGCTTGAATCGTGCGCTTGCATTTCAGGCATATATGTGTAAAATGCACATATATGGAAGAGTTTAACGTTCCGGGTGGCGGGAAGCTGCCCAAGAATTTCATGACGCCGTGGGTGCTGCTGGTGCTGAAGCAGTGGAACCTGCACGGCTACCTCATTTTGCAGCAGCTGAACCAAATGGGCTTTACGAATGTGGATCACGCCACGCTGTACCGGGAACTGCGCCGGCTGGAGAAAGAGGGGTTCGTGGCGTCGGAGTGGGAAACGGGCAACAGCGGCCCCGCCCGGAGGGTCTACAGCATCACCGAGGCCGGGGAGCGGATGCTGCTCGGCTGGACCGACGTGGTGTCTGGCTACCAGAAAATGATCACAGGATTCTTTGACCTCTATTCCCAGGTCTTCGGCCTGGTCCCTCCCCACGGTGAGGAAGATCGTGGGGAACCTCCATCCTCCGAAGAATCCGGGAGCACCGAGCCGGAGGCTCCGCCTGCGACTTAAGAGCTTATGTAGGGGAGGCGCGTAGAGCCTCCTCTCACTTGCCAGGGAACTCGCGGGAAACCATCAGAACCGGCAGAAAAGGAGAAGCTACAGATGGCAGACAAGGCGACCAACGGAACCGACGACTTGGTACAGGCATACAACCGGGCCGTGGAGAGCGCCGTGGGTGCGTTCGACACCGGCATCGCGCAAGCGACCAACACCGTCAAGCTGCTTGCTGATGCAGCGGAGGCGGAACGTAGGGAATACGGCAAGGTACTGGAGCAGGGCGCCATCCAGGCACGCAAGCGCAGCGAAAACCTGGCGGCAGTGTTGCCCGTGATGTTCCAGGGCTTCGCTGTCAAACCCGGCGCCGCTGCGCCCGAAATTGGTCCGCAGGTTTTCAACCAGGCTTTCAACCCGGATGTCAAGGAGTCCGTCAGCAAGCTGATAGAAGGCGAGACGGCCTTCTACGAGTCCCTGGCCCAGGCGTGGATGCAGTACATCCTTGACTCTGAACAGCGGCGAAGCGCGGCCACCAAGGCCCTGATGGAGAGCAATGCCAGGGTGATCGAGTCCGGCCAGAAGGCTGCCAAGGGGGCCGTCGAATACGGTGAGGCCGTGTTCAACTGGTCTGTGGAAACCGTAAACGCCCAGAACGCTAAAGGCAAACAGGGGTAGGAGTTTCTCGTGGTCAGTTCGGCAGAATTTGCCTCCAGGTTCCAAGAGGAAGCACAGAAAAACATGGAGCGAGTCCAGGCATTGGTGGACTCGTTCGTTGTGAACCCGGCCGACCCTCCGATGGCTCTCACCCATCGCGAGGTGATCTGGAAACGGGGCAAGGCCCGTCTCTTCCGCTACCATTCGTCAGAAACCCCTGTCGCCTACCGGACTCCGTACCTCATTGTTCCGTGGCTGGGAATCAGTCGGCCCTACGTGCTGGACCTGATGCCCGGCGCCAGCATGATCGAGTACCTGGTCGACCATGGGCATGACGTGTACCTGCTGGACTGGGGCGAGATCGCCGAAGAAGACAAGGAACTGGGATTCGAGGAGGCGGTTTTCAAAATCCTGCCCCGGGCCATCGACCGGGCCATGGAGACCTCCGGAGCCGACGACATCACCCTGAACGGCCTCTGCCTTGGCGGCACCATCAGCTCGTGTTACCTCGCCCTGAACCCTGACGCGCCGGTGCGAAATTTCGTCGCCGTTGTCGCGCCCATCGATTTCGAGGAGGGGGGTCTGTTCCGCACCTGGCTGAACGACCCTCATTTTCCATCGGAGCTGATCGTGCAGCGCTACGGGGGCCTGCCCGCCAGCCTGATGAACACCGGATTCAAGATGCTGCGCCCGACCCTGGAGGCGCAGGCCCTGTCCGGTCTGTGGGCCAACATCAACCGACCGGGGTACGTGGACGGCTACAAGGCCATGAGCCGGTGGGCCAATGATTTCATTGGCATGCCCGGCCGCTTTTTCCATCAGCTCTCGGATGACCTATATGCCAAGAACCGGCTGGTGGGCGGCGAGCTCGTCCTGAACGGCCGCAAAGTGGACCTGGCCCGCATCAGCCAGCCGCTGCTGGTCGTGGCTGCTAATCAGGACTTCATCGTTCCCGCCCCGTGTGCCCGCAGCCTGATGGACCAAGTTTCCAGCGAAGACAAGGAGTACCTTGAATTGCCTGGAGGCCATATTTCCGTGTTCTCGGGCAGGCAGGCCCACCAGACCCTCTGGCCCAAGATCGACGAGTGGGTATCATCCCGATCCGGCGATAAGGAGTAGTTGGCCATGACGACGCAGGAAAACTCAGCCAACCTGTTTGAAGCCTGGCGGGAAATGTTCCAGAAATCCACCGAGGCCTGGTCGCAAGCCGCGGCCGGGATGTCCTCCAACCCCTTCTGGGCGCCTTTCACTGGAGCCGCGCCGGGCGGGTCAGTACCGGGGTTCGGTCAGATGCCGGGGTTCAGCAACATTCCCGGATTCGGCGCTCCGGGACAGCTCCCGCCGTTCGCCCCGTTTAACGACCTCCAGCAGATGTGGCAGCAGTTCTACAACACCTGGGCGGAGCAGACCCGGCAGGCGATGTCCGCGGGCGCCTCGGGACCGGAGGTGATCTTCAACGCCCAGAAGCAGTGGGCCGAACAACTGGAGGCCATGGCCAAAACCTTTGCTGAGGTGATGGGCACCGAGCAGTTCGCCAACCTGGTGGGCAGGTACATGGAGCAGTCCCTGGTCTGGCAGGAACGCATGGCCAACGCCTCTGAGCCCCAGATGGACTCCATGCTCAGGGCGTATCACCTTCCATCGCGCGGCCAGATTGACCGCCTGTTTGAGCGGGTCATTGGCCTGGAGGACCGGATCGATGACCTGGAGGACGAGAGCCGCAAGCTGCGCAAGCAACTGGAGGCTGCCCAGCGGGCCGCCGCGCCCCCTTTGAGGCCGGGTTCCCGCAGCCGGTCGGCGGAGGCGCCCGCCTCGTCCGAGTAGCCGGGCTGCATCAGAGCTACGCAACCGTCAGGCCGCCGTTTTAAGTTCCGGCGGCCTCTTCGATTCCAGGATTACGAAACTCACCCAGATTAACCGGAATCTCCCGACTCGTAGCGTAGCAACTCCTCCCGCATCATCCGCAGTTGCTTTTCCGCCATTTCCCTGGCCGCTTCGGACTCCCGCAGCATCGCTTCAGACGCCTGCCGGGCCGCAGCTTCCTCGGCGTGAGTTCGGAGCCACCGACGGCTGACCGGGTCGTAGAAGCGCATGTTGCCGTCGGGCAGTACGCAGACGTCCAGGCCCAGCACGGTGCTGTGTCCTCGTAGAACCCCTTCGCTGCCGGTCCTCAATTCTATGGTCGTGTACTCGCCCTCCCCCAATCGCTCGCCAATCAGCGGAGGGATGAAGTAATTGCCGGTTGGGTCGAACCGCCAGTACTCGGTCACTCCCATCTCGGCGTATATGTCCCGCTTCTCCCGCATGTCCCGCCGCCAGGTACTGCCCGACGCCAGCTCCATCACGATGTCGGGAGCCTTGCCCTCGCGCCACACGATCCAAGAATCGCGCTTGCGCCTGCTTTCGACGCCGAAGACCACGAACACGTCGGGAGCGACGCGGGTCTCATTGTCGTTCATCTTGTAGTACATGAGCATATCGCCGCCGGGATAGACGTCCTCCCGGTCGGCGAACCACGCCCGCAGCGTCGTAATGGCGTCGATCATCGCGGTGAGCTGGTGGTCGTTTTCGGCCATGGGTTCGCCATCCGAGTCAGGGTATACGATACTCAAATCGTCATCCGCCAGGTTGTACCTCGGTAATTTCGCAGAGGCAGGGGCGCGCTCGGCAGTCATGGCGTTCTGCTCCATGGTGGCTTGGCGTTAGATTAGCACAACACTGTTAGGTACTGTCTGTGTTTGGCTGAGAACGGCAGGGCAACCACAAGGGTTGCCCCTACATCAAGTCGCTGTGTGGTTGTAGGGGCGCCCCTTGTGGGCGCTCTGGGTCAAACTATCCATCATTGGCAACAGTTGTGTACCGTCCATTACGGTAGTAACCTTCCCGGCAACAATCCCCGGAGGAGGCGCGCCATGGCTGCCACAACCGCAAACCGGATCCGGGTGTCAGAGCGTCGCGAACTGGAGCAGGAACTGCGCCGGAGAGTGTCGGGAGAGGTGCGCTTCGATCCCTTTTCCCGCGTTCTGTACAGCACCGACGCCAGCATCTACCAGATGGAGCCGGTGGGAGTGGTCATCCCTCGCAGCGCCGCCGACGTTCAGGCGACCATCGAGGTGGCCCGTGAAAACGGCGTGCCAGTCCTGCCCCGCGCCGGCGGCACCAGCCTGGCCGGCCAGACCGTGAACCACGCCATCGTCATGGACTTCAGCAAGTACATGAACCAAGTGGTTGAGGTGAACCGCGACCAGAGCTGGGCCCGGGTCCAGCCGGGCATCGTGCTGGACCAGCTCAACCGCGAACTGCTGCCCTACGGCCTGATGTACGCCCCCGATCCCACCACCTCCAGCCGCGCCTGCGTTGGCGGCGGCATCGGCAACAACACCTGCGGCGCCCACTCGGTGATCTACGGCAAGTCCCTCGACCACATCCTGGAGCTGGACGTCCTGTTGTCCGACGCCAGCGCCACCCATTTTCGCCCGCTGGACAGCGCCGAATTGGAGGCCAAGCTGAGCGGCGCCGGGCTGGAGTCGGAAATCTACCGGGGCGTCCGGAGACTTTCCCAGGACAACGACGCCGCCATTCGCGCCCAGTACCCCGGCATCATGCGGCGGGTCAGCGGGTACAACCTGGACGAGTTCCTGACCGAGCCCGTTGGGCCCTATGCCGGGTCGGCCAACAGCCACGGCTTCAACCTGACGCGCATGGTCGTCGGCTCCGAGGGTACGCTGTGCGTCGCCACCGAGGCCAAGGTCAACCTGGTGCCACGACCCACTATGACCGCCCTGTCAGTGGCCCACTTCCACGACATATTCCAGGCCAGCGAGGCGGTCAAGGAGATCCTGAACCACGGCCCGTCGTCCATCGAGATCATGGACAAGAACGTGCTCGACCGCTCGCGCCAGTCGTTGGGGCTGGGAAATGCAATGTCCATCATCGAAGGCGATCCCGGCGCCATCCTGGCCATCGAGTTCTACGGCGAGACGGAAGACGAGCTGACCTCCAAGATGGAGGGACTCAAGCACGACCTGGAGCGCCGGCGGATGGGCTACGCCTGCGTCAACCTGCTGGACCGCGCGGCACAGGCCAACGTCTGGAACGTGCGCAAGAACGGCCTGGGCCTGCTCATGAGCATGCACGGCGACGCCAAGCCCCTGCCCTTCGTGGAGGACACCGCCGTCGATCCGGAGACCATGGGCGAGTTCGTGCGCCGGTTCGACGAGATTGTCCGCAACCACGGCACCGAGGCCGCCTACTACGGCCACGCCAGCGTCGGCTGTCTGCACATCCGCCCCGTGGTCAGCCTGAAGAACCAGGAGGGCGTCAACCGGATGTACTCCATCGCTGACGAGATCAGCGATCTCACCAAGGAGTTCGGCGGCGTCCTCAGCGGTGAGCACGGCGACGGCATCGTGCGCGGTGTCTGGACCGAGAAGATGTTTGGACCGGAGGTCTATAAGCTCTTCCAGGAACTGAAATCGACCTGGGACCCCGACGGCATTATGAATCCCGGCAAGATCATCGACTGCCCGCCAATGACTGAGAACCTGCGCTACGGGCCCGACTACCGGGCACAGTCGCTGCCCAGCAGCCTGGACTTTTCCATCGACAGCAACTTCGCTGGCGCGGTGGAGATGTGCAACGGCATGGGCGCCTGCCGCAAGCTGGACGGCACCATGTGTCCCTCGTTCATGGCCACCCGGGAGGAGGAGCACTCCACCCGGGGGCGGGCCAACCTGCTGCGGGCAGCCATGTCCGGCAAGCTGCCCGAGGGCGCCATGACCAGCCAGCGCCTCTACGACGCCCTCGACCTGTGCCTGGAGTGCAAGGGCTGCCGCGCCGAGTGTGAGTCCGGCGTGGATATGGCCAAGCTCAAGTACGAATTTCTCGACAACTACTACAAGACCAACGGGCTGCCCCGTCGCAACCGGATTTTTGGCAACATCGCAAAGTACAGCAAGATGGGCAGCCGCTTCGCTCCCCTCTCCAACTGGATGGCGGCGAGCCCCCTGGGAAAGTTGGTGTCGAGTTCGCTGCTGGGCATTCACCCCAACAGGAGAGCGCCGAAGTTCGCCCGCCAGACCTTTCCCCAGTGGTTCCGCTCGCGACCGGGTCGCCGTGAGGCTCCCAACGGCACGGCGGTGCTGCTGAATGACACCTACATGAACTACAACTACCCGGAGATCGGCAAAGCGGCGGTGGCCCTGCTGGAAGCGGCAGGCTACAAGGTGGAGTTGGCCGACGCCCCCTGCTGCGGGCGGCCGATGATCTCCAAGGGCATGATGGATGCCGCCAAGGCCAACGCCCAACACAACGTCAGCCTGTTGCACGCCTATGCGGGCAACGGCGTTCCCATCGTAGGCTGCGAGCCAAGCTGCCTGCTGACTCTGCGCGACGAATACCCTCAGCTGGCGCCCGGAGAGCAGTCCCGCACCGTAGCCAGCCAGGCGTTCCTGATTGACGAGTTCCTGGCCAAGCTCAAGGCGGATGGCAAGCTGGACATCGAGTTCAAGGACACTGCCAAGCAGGTGCTGTTCCATGCCCACTGCCACCAGCGCTCGCTGGCAGGCACCGCATCGTCGCTGAACGCGCTGCGGCTTGCGCCGGGCTACAGGGTGGAGCTGACCAACGCGGGCTGCTGCGGCATGGCCGGCTCATTCGGCTACGAAAAGGAGCACTACGACATCTCCATGACCATCGGCGAGCAGGCCCTGTTCCCGCAGGTCAACGCCAAGGGCCCCGACTGGGAGGTGGCGGTGATGGGCGTTTCCTGCCGCCAGCAGATCGAGCACGGCACGGGACGCCGCGCCCGCCACCTGGCGGAGGTGCTGGCCGACGCGCTGGGGTGAGGGTCGCCCTCTGGCGCCGCTCACCGCTACAGTTCGTAGATGCCGTAGCGGTCACCGTAGCGGCGCTTCTTGCCCGTCGCTACGGCTTCGTCGTTTCCGAGCCTGAGTTCGATGCGGGCGCGGGCGCGGAATTGCCTGTGTTCTCGCAAGCCGGTGCATCTGTTGTCCCGGCGTACGGCGGTGAAAATGCTATTGCGGCCATCGCGTACCAGCGACTCGTTTCGTGACCTTCTCACGACGTAGCGCTGGTTGTCAGTATCTTGGGTCAGTTCTCTCCGGTAGGTTCGGCTCATTGCCCTGCCCCTCCTACTCCGGCAGAGCGGCCTGGACTTCCGGTTCTGGTTCCTCGGGTTGCAACTCAGGAGGCAACTCCGGCCATTCAGACTCCGGCCCGTCAAAGGGGTTTGCATGGCCGTAGACCTCTAGGTTGTTAGCCAAGGTCAGGCGGTAGCGGGCCTCCAAGTTCAGCCAGAACTGAGCGGAAATGCCCAGAAGCCTCTCCAGATTTGTGGCGGTTGTGGGGGTAATGGGGCGATCTCCGCAAAAAACCTCCGCCACCGCAAGATCTGTCATCTCAAGAGCGGCAGCCAGTTCTTCCGCGCTGATCCCCCGGTACTCCGTCTCCTCCTGCAAGTGTTCTCCAGGAGGAATGGCAAGATTAGACAAATGCACGGTCTTAACAGTCATAATGCTGAGTAACCTCCGTAATGACCAATTGACCGGCGGTCTCGCCTGGAACGAAGATGAGCCGCCATCTGTTCGTGAGGTTTATGGCATATTGGCCTTGACGCCTGCCCACTAATGCGTGGAGGCGAAGCGAGCGATCATTGTACAGGTCGCCGAATGACCGCGCGGCTCGCAAAATCTCAATTCGTTCGACGAATCTACGGGCCACCTGTGGGCCCCACTCTCTAACCGCTTCCCTCTGGTCACCTGAGCAGCGTTCAAGCTGATTTGAGGCGAACTCTACTTCCACTACAGACCATTGCGCCGGATTCTTACGAGCATAATACCCAAAGGACAGTTACGGGGAGCTTACGGCATTTTGGGGGAATGCCGATGTCGTTTGCAGACGCCGACATTCCCTTGCCCCAACTGCCGTCGGCCTTTAGGTCAGCGATATGCCCGCCCCCTATACCGCCGTTATGGTGATGTGGCTCATATAGGACTCGGACCGGGCACCGTGCCAGTGGTTTTCGCCCTTGCGAATGTGCACCACGTCGCCGACCGTGATCTCGCGCTCCTCGCTCTCATTGGCGACGATGCCGACTCCACTGGTGACCACCAGGATCTGGTCGCTCTCGTGGGTGTGCCAGCCGGTTGTCGCGCCTCGCTCGAAGTTGACGACGCTGCTGCTGAAGTTCTCGCTGGACCCTTCGGGAATCAGCGGCTGGCGGGTGCGCCGGACCTCGCCTCCGGTCCAGCCCGGCACCGGCGTGGCCGTGTCGATGGGTACGGTTTCCACCTCGGCGATTCTTATGACTCGCATGTCATCCCTCCCGTTTTCGGATTTCACCGATGATACACCTGATGGAGCGTCAAGACCCCAACTGTATAATTAAACGCCGAGAGCGCAGGGTACGCCAAGAGTCATTTGATAAAATCTCGGCGGGCTTGGCGTACTCCGCGCTGAAAATCCCTTACCGGAGGGGCGAGTGATGATTGGAAATGGGTTGGCTTACGTCGGGGTGGTAGTCCGGGATGTTTCCACCGTGGCCGGGATCCTGGAACGCGACTTTGACCTCCCTCGCGGCACTTGCGAAATTGGCGACACCGGACGGCGCGCGCCCGTCTTTCCGGTGGGGCAGACGGCCTTGGCGCTGTTTGAGCTGGGAGACCCCTTTGTCGGCGGGGCGGAGAAGACCGGCCTGCATCACATCGCCGTGACCGTGGAGGGGCTGGTTGGCCGGGTGCTCGATGCGGACGAACTGGGCCTGCCGGCGGTTGACGTGGATGCCGAGCCGGGACTGGACGGCGTACGCCGTGTGCTGCTGGACCCCTCGGCCACCTGCGGGACCCTGGTCTACCTGTCCGACCCCTTGCCCCTGCCGGTGGAGTCATCACAGGACCGCGACGTCGAACGAATTGACCACCTGGGGGTGGCCAGCGCCGATAACGCCGAGGCCGTTGAGGTGTTCGCTCGCAAAATGGGATGGCCTATCGAGAGTACCCAGACCGACGTGGAGATCTCGACCAAGACAGAGGCTTTCACCTCGGACAAGTACGGCGTGGTATACCGCAACCATCAACCCGAATTCATCGGCGGACTCCGGGTCTCGTTCATCACCGTGGGCGACCTGGAGCTCGAGTTTCTGCAGAACCTTGACGCCGCTTCCGTGGGGATCGTTGACTACGGCCACGCGGGGAGCACCCGCCAGGACCAGGGGGCCATCAGCCGCTACATAGAGAATCGCGGCCCCGGTCTGCATCACACCGGGTTCAAGGTCAAGGACATCAACGGGCTGCTTTCCAGGCTGGACCGGCGGGGGCTGACCCTCATTGACAAGGTGGGAAGGCCGGGCGGGAGGCGCTCGCAGATCGGATTCATCCATCCGGCAAGCCTGGGCGGCTGGCTGGTACACCTGGTCCAGAGAGAGGAAATTGCCTAGCAGGACCTCAAGCGCTGATGCCAGGATGATGTGACTCTGACAATCCGGTTGACTCTAGGGGGTGCCGGAATTACGAAAAAAGCCCGTCGCGTGTTCGGCAACTTAATTTGACGACACTCCCTGATATTGCGGGAAAGGAGCGCGTTTCGCTGTGCGTTACCTCTTGGATAGATGGCGCGGCATTGGGACCCGGCTGTACCTGGCCCTGGCGTTCGCGGTCCTGCTGACCCTGGTGTCCAGTGGAGTCGGTGTTTTCTACTTCGAGCGCAGCGGCGACCTGAACTATGAGGCCGAGCAGCAGGCGGTGCCTGTGCTGGAGGCCGCGTGGGAGGCGGCGCGAGACGTGGAAAGGCTACAGACCCTGGGCCTGGAGACAGTTTCCGGGACAGGAGCGCCGTCGCCTGAAATTC
Organism: Dehalococcoidia bacterium; assembly: GCA_965203005.1. Lineage (GTDB taxonomy): Bacteria > Chloroflexota > Dehalococcoidia > Lucifugimonadales > UBA3495 > VXOI01. The sequence continues at coordinate 3,234,217 of CBDBBS010000002.1, read as the reverse complement.
AAAAAGAGGCCGTCGGACAGTCCCTGGACAGGTTGAACGGTTCTCTCAGCCTGGTTGGCAGCGTCCCCGAACTGTTCGAGGGCGCATCCCGGGCCAACGAAGGTTCCTTCGCCCTGGCCAGCGTCATTGACGCACTGGCGGAAAACAGGGCCGACGCCCAGGCGGCGGATGCGCAGGTCGTTCGCTTGCAGGAAATAATGGCGGCCATCCCGCCCGAGAGCGCGGAATCAGTGGAGGGTTTGCGTCTCCTCGAACAGGCATTGCAAGCCAGGGACAGCGCGGAACTGGAGGGCATGCTGGAGGAATTCCGGACCTTGACGGCAAGCGGACTGGAACAGCCGGTCGTGGATGTCGGAGGAGGCGCTGAGGGAGTATTCACGGTGCGCCGGTTGCAGTTGGCCCTGGCCGGTCAAAGAACGGACCTGATCGGGCTGTTCGAGGCAAGCAGCGCCGCGCTTGAGACCTCCACGTCGGCGCTCTTGGAACAGACACAGACCTACTCCACGGAAACATTGGGACAGGCAGTCCAGAGTTTCGACGAAGGGCGCGTGCTGTTGGCCGTAATCAGCATAGTCAGCGTCGTAGCCGCCACGATTGCTGCCTGGTTCTGGGTGGGGAACGCGGTCGTTCGCCGCCTCTCGACCCTGTCCGGCCGGATGCGGACCATGGCCGGCGGCGATCTCGAGACCCCGGTGCCCGAGATTGGCCGCGACGAGATAGGCCAGCTGGCGGACGCTCTGGAACATTTCCGGCAGCAGGCCCTGGAAGTGCAACGGCTGAATCTGGTCGAGCAGCTCTACGGCGAGCTGCGGGAGGCCAATGCTGAGTTGCAGCGCATGCAGGCCCGTCTGGTGGCGCAGGAAAAGCTCGCGGCTCTGGGCGAGCTGGTGTCTGGCGTCGCCCACGAGATCAGCAACCCGCTCAACTTCGTCAAGAACTTCTCGGAAGGTTCGCTGGACCTTTACCAGGAACTGGCGGAGATGCTGGACAACTATCGCGACCGGATGTCGGACGATGACGCAAGCCTGCTGGACGATCTCACCGGCGAGATAACCGATAGCCTGAACCGCGTGTCGTACAACGGCGGGCGCGCGCTGGCCATCGTCGAACGAATGCGCAGCCTGAGCGTCGAGAGCGGCACCCCCGTGCTCACCGAGGTGAACCCCGTCCTGAGACAGGCGGCGCAGCAGGGTTGCGAGACTTTCATGACGGAGTGGGAGGATTTCAACGTCGAGCTGGTCCTCGACCTCGACCCCGCCGTTGGCGAGACCATGCTGGTGGAGCGGGAATTCGGCGAGGCAGTGGTCAACCTCGTGTCCAATGCCTGCTATGCAATGCACCAGAAACAGCAGGACCAGGCCCGGGCCGCAGTGGATGAGGACGGGGCTGTGGAGAGAGAACCCGACCCGGTGTACGCTCCGGTTCTCACCGTCTCCAGCCACGTCGTGGATGACGTGATCGAGGTGCGGATGAAGGACAACGGTCCGGGCATCGGGGACGACGTGGTGGACCGGATATTCAATCCTTTCTTCACGACCCGGGAGGGGACTCTGGGCGCTGGCCTTGGCCTCCCCATCGCTGCCGACGTGGCCCGCCGCATGGGCGGGGACCTCGTGGTCGACACGGTCTTCGGCGAGTACGCCGAGTTCACCATGCACGTTCCGGTGATGGCGCCCGTCGGGGAGGAGACGGATGGCGAGGGCGACGACGGCGCAGCGTCCGAGGGTACCTCAGGCGACGAGGCCGTGGAAGACCCGGCCCCGGTTTCCTGATTTCGTCTCATCAGGACGGCAACAGTACGATTCGCCCTGACCCCGGTTGGAAACTATCTCAGTACAGGTGAATGCGCATCAACAGGATTTCGTGGCAACCTGTTCACCCCTACCCTAACCCTCTCCCATCAAGGGAGAGGGAACTCTTGAGATAGTTTCCAACTCTGGCCGGGCGAATCGCCTTTTGGTGCCTGGTAGACCTTTTCCCGAGGTCCCTCTTCCGCACGAAGGAAGGCCCAGAATCATTCGATCATTCCCTCTCCCTCTGGGAGAAGGTTAGGGTGAGGGCGTACCCCCTTCGTGCAGACCGAATTACTCCGCCGCAGCGAGCCCGGCGAGGGTCTGATGCATTTGCAACCCACTCTCCAAGCTCCACGGCATCCGGGGCCGGCGGGGCCTAGCGTCGGCGGAAGATCAGGTAGAGGAACACCAGGCCGGACGTAATCAGGACGATCAGCATGATGATCACCAGCGTCAGGCGGTCCCGGCCGACGTTGGCTACGGTGCTCAGCGTATCTCGCGCCCTGGGCAGGGCGCCTCCGATGACGGGCAGACCCGGCTCCTCCAGGCTGGGCGGAGTGGGTATCGATGCCGTTGGCAGCAATACCAGTGCGCGAGCTGGCAGAGGCGTGGGCGTCGGTGTTGGGGAGGGAGTGGCCGTCGGCGCCAGGGTTGCTGTCGGCAGCGGCGTCGGCGTGGCCGTGGGCGTCGGGGTAGGCGTGGGTGTCGGCGTATGAGTTGCTGTCGGCGTGGGAGTGGCGGTAGCCGTCGGCGTTGGGGTGTGAGTCGGCGTGGGCGTAGCAGTCGCAGTGGGCGTGGGCGTCGGTGTCTCGGTCGCGATCGCCGCCTCGCCGAGAGCGCCACTCCCGTCCGTTCCGTCCACTGAGCGGGTCAGTGTCTCATCGTCATCCTGAGTGTCCTCGTCCTCCGGCTCCGGCGTGGGCGTATGCGTGAGGGTTGCCGTCGGCGTCGGAGTGGGCGTTAGTGTAAGAGTGGCTGTTCCCGTCGGAGTGGGCGTGGGTGTAGGCGTCGGGGTGTTGGTAGACGGAGGCGGCGGAGGCGGAGGTGGTGGGGACGTAGGCGTAGGCGTCGCCGTGGGTGTCGGCGTATGCGTCGCAGTTGGAGTTGGTGTAGGGGTGGCCGTTCCTGTCGGAGTGGGTGTCGGCGTATGCGTCGGAGTCTGAGTTGGAGTCGGTGTCGTTGTGGGTGTGGGTGTGGGCGTGGCCGTGGCCGTGGTTGTAGCCGTTGGTGTCGGCGTATGCGTCGGAGTGGGTGTCGGTGTCGTTGTGGGCGTTGGCGTCGGCGTCGGCGTCGGCGTCGGAGTGGCCGTTCCTGTCGGAGTCGGTGTTGGCGTTGGTGTGGGAGTGTCGGTGGCCGGGGCGCCACCACCGCCGTTTCCTCCGTTTCCGTTGCCATTTTCATACATGCAAGGCGTGTCGATATGCTTTCCGTTATCGGAGACTGTTGCGAGTCTACGGGAACCATCTATCCTGTAGCCATAGGTGGAGGTATCGAACGCTTCGTTGATGAATATTTTTAGCTGGCGACTATTGGAATGACACTCATCGTCGGGGACCGTATACGAGAGGTCCTTCCGCTTCTCGTCTCTTCGAAATACAAATTTGATCAGAAAACCGCCTTCTCGAATGGGGTCCAATACTGCAATCCCGCCTTCTATGCAGCGATCGGGGTGGGGTTCCGTGGTGGGAATGGGAGTAGGCGTCTGGGCCCGATTGTTACCGTAACACCTATTGTCAACCGGATCAGTGTCAATAAGAATGGGGATGACGAGCCGCTCATCCTCGTTGACTCGAGACGGAACGGTTCCCAGTGACACCGTCGGCCAATGGCTGCTCGCAGTCGGTCTCCCCTCCGCGCCGCCGGGCTGGAGGGCAAGGTACAGGGCGGGGGCGGCGATGGCGACGAGCAGGGCGGCGACGAGCAGACCCCGCAGGGTCGGGCCATGTCGGCCACGCAGCAATCGCAATGGCGCCCTGATGCTGAAACGCTTGCGAAAAACGTGCATCTAGCGCCACCGGGCTGGCTGGATGACAGCACCGAAGCGGGATGCCGGCAGCAATTGCTGCACGAGGTAACGGCTGATAGCCGTCGTAACGGTTGTCCACTGGCGGCTGGAGAAAGAGGGGGGCAGCAATGCTGTCATCGCTCCTCGGGGCGTGCCTTGACCTTTTCCTCAGTGAAATTATATTTCCCGCTTTCCATAACGTACTAGCGGAATGTGTCCGTGAAAACGCATTTCGGGCGGCCCCAGTCAGGCATACGGCAAGTGTGTTGGGACGCACCGGAGCGGCTTCCCGGCCGTACGATCAGCGGTCTCCACAGGTTCTGAGCTGCGCGAAGGGTACTGCCATGAGCCACGGGCCGCCGCCGAGTGCGCGAATGTGGCCGCGTAGCTCTCGCCCCATGCCCTCACACTCCCCGCAAATGCAAGGGACCGGGAGCCGATGAGACTGCCCGCAAAGGTACGCGGGCCAGCGGGATATGTCGCGTCAAGTACGGAAATGCACAGGAGGGCTACACAGTGTTCGAGGGGGCTTGCCTGCGCTCAGGAGCCGGTTGCCCCATCCAGGCGGAACGCGCAGGTTCGCGGGCGGTGCGGGAGCGGAGGACATCCAGCGTGGGATGTGTCTGGCCGAGGAGTCAGTGGCATAGGGCCGCTGCGGGTTTTGTGCCGGCATGAGAACAGTAGGCTTGGCAAAAGCGCCGCTGGTCTGTTCTATGGCCAGGGGCGTCGTGAAAATGCGCCAGGCGGGAGTGCAGAAGGGGGGTGGATGGCTTGTCGAAGGCCAGGATAAATGTCCGGCTAATTGTTCAGCAGAAATGTCCAATACCTACTCCGCGATGGTATCAGATGCAGGCCGCGGCTGCCGCCTTGTGGGCGGACTCTCGGCGTCGATGTACCTCCTTACTGTGTGCCTGTGAATGCCCAACTCCCTGGCCATACCGCGAATGGACAGGCCTCTCCTCTTGGCCTGTTGGACTGCCTTCCACCTCTCCCTCTGGAGAAAGGTCGGCTTCCTCGGCGAGGCGGATACCGTCATTTCAACCACGTCATCTTCGTCTATGGCAGGGCCTTCGTTCATTGCTGCGGCTATCTCAGCGCTCAGCGGCTCAGAAGTCGTGTTCCGAGGCGCATTCGGGTTCTTGAGACGCGAGGACGAGACAGTGTCAACCGGAGAATCCCCAAGGCCGGACCGGAGCGCGCCCGGGCTGGGCGGCGCCTCCTGGGAGGCGATGATGCGGCCCTCATGTTGCAGCGACAGCCGGCCGTCCAGCCCCTCCAGCACCACTACCACCGCTCCGGCGTAGCTGGGGCGTTGCCGGCCTGGCAATATTTGCAGGGTGTGCCGGTGAAACTTCACGGTGTTGTCCCGGGCCACTCTCCTCCGGTGCTTGAAGCACAGGATTCGTCCAAGGCTCAGTTCCGGTCCCACCGGCCGGAATGCAGGCTCAGAGCACTGGGGCGGGACCCGGAAGCGCCGGTTGTACCGGGGCAGGAACTGTTGCAACACGGCCTTTGCCTCCTCCATGGTGGTTGCCCCTGACAGCCTGAGTTCCGTGATCAGCCGGTCCTGGAACGTTCCGGCCGTCCGCTCCACACGCCCCTTGGCCTGGGGAGAAAGGGCGAATATCAATTGTGTCCCCAGCTCATCCATGGCCCGGCCGAATTGGGTGGCCGTGCCGGCAGGCTGGTATTCGGAGCGGTGCTTGAAGACAGGATGGCGGTCGGTGTAGAGGGCCAGGGGAATGCCGCGGCGCTGTATCAGGCCCTGTAACAGCAGGAAGTAGCTGCGGCTGTCCTCCTGATCGCAGAATAGAGCGTTGACCACGGCGCCGGTGGCATCGTCAACGGCGAAGAGCAGCGCGAACTGTGGCCCGTCCTCGCCTAGCCAGCGGTGATGACTGCCGTCCAACTGGATCAGCATTCCCTCTCGGGGCATGCGCTGGCGGCGTACCCGGTGCTTGGGCGGGCGTCTTCGTCTTGGACTGTTCAGACCGGCGTTGACCAGGATGCGCCGCAGGGCGGTCCTGCCGATGTCGATGCCCTCTCGTTCGCCGAGGAGTTCCGCCAGATGAGTATGGTTGGCTCCCTGGTATATCGTTCCCGCCAGATGAACCACCCTGCTCCTGACCGGCTCGGGAGTGGCGTTGGCGGGCTTGCGGCCCCGGAGGCCATGGGCCAGGGCGGCGGCTCCGTTCTCCCGGTAATCCGCCAGAATGCGCCTGGTATGTGGCGGGCTCAATCCCATCAGTGCCGCCGCCTGGTCCAGTGTCATGTGCCCGGCCATCAGACTGTTCAGAACCTGGAGTCTCGATTGTTCTCTGGGCGTCAAAGTCACATTCTCCATTGGGAGACTGTGACATTTCTGCTGGCCAGTTAGCGAGGACGTTTTCGCTGGACATCAACAGGGAGAGGGCTACAAAAATGTACCTTCCCGTTCCAGGCATTTCCTGTAGGGGAGCTATGAACAAAGCTGATTTCCAGGGTACCAACCCTGTCAGGCCCCCCAGGCCCGGAAGCGGGGCATTCTGTTGCAAAACCAGTGCCCCGGCGTGCCGAGCCGGAGCCGTGAAGGACGGCGCGGGATTCCCCGCCACGACGACGCTGACGTGTATGACGCGTCAGAAATGACACGTGATGACGCATAAAGGGGCCATGACAATTCAGCGCAACGCAAGGGGGATGACCATGAGAATTTTGACCAAGGCCGAGGCGTGCCGGGAGTTCGCGGTATCCCTGTCCACCCTGGACCGGCGGATCGCCTCGGGAGATATTCGCACGAGACGAGAGCCGCGCGGACGGCGGCACCGGGTGTACGTGATGCTGGACGACGACCTGCCAAGCGCCATCGAAACTCCGCAATCGGAGCTGGCCGTGGCCCAGGAGCGGGTACGCGTCCTGGAGGAGCAGGTGGCGTTCATGGAGGAACAAATTGAATGGGAGCGGCAACGAAACGCCGAGTTGGTGGATGAGTTGAAGGCGGCACAGGAACGGCGAGAACCTTGGTGGCGGTTCTGGTAGCGTCACGGGCAACGCCCACCGATTCCCTTCGTTATCTGAGGCGCGCCTGCACGGGGTGCCGGTCTGGCCCGTTTCGTCCGGCGGGGCGATTGCGGTGTAGTCACTAACTCACTACAATATATCTTGCCCCCAGCCTTCCGGCCCGTTACCACAGAGGAGGAGACACGATATGGCCCAAGACCAAAACGACATGCACCTGAAGATGGTGCTCCGGGGAAAGTACCAGCGACTGTACCAGTACCTCATTAGTCTTCATGCACAGGAATGGAGGACATCCTTCGGCGAAATCGAAGCGGTCATCGGGTTCGAACTGCCTCCGTCCGCACGGCTGCACCGTCCCTGGTGGGGCAATCAGCGGGGCGGCAACGGCCACAGCCACGCCCTGGCCTGGAGCGTCGCCGGATGGGAGACGGCGGAGGTTGACATGGAAGCCGAGAGGCTGCTGTTCCGGCGAACAGACCCCAGGCCCGTACCCAGGCTTCCCCTCGACGAGGCGTGGCCCGTCCATCCCACAGCGGTGTGGCCTGAGGGCCTGAGCCTCAGGAGAGAAGACCTCTACGAGGATAAGGTCTAGCCTCCCATGTTCATTGACACCAATGTGCTGGTGAACTCCCGTGTCCCAGGCGCGCCACACCACGACGCCGCTCGGGCCAGCCTGGACCGCGCCTTTCGAGATCCGGAACCGCTCAGGATCAGCCGCCAGATAATGCGCGAGTACCTGGCCGTGGTCACCCGCCCGCAGACCTGGCCGGTGGCCATCACCCGCGAGGAAGCCTTGGAAGACGTGGCCAGACTGACCAGCAGCTTCGAGATACTTGAGGACGGCCCCGTAGTAACGGACTGGCTGCTATCGCTGTGCCGAGAGGTCCCCGTGGGAGGACGGCAGATTCACGACGCCAACATAGTCGCAACCATGCTGGCGCGTGGAGAGCGCCGACTGCTGACGTTCAACGTCGCTGACTTCCGGCGCTATGGAAATCGCATCGAGTTGGTCGGCGGTTAACAGGATTCCTCTGTCGGCCAACCGTGCCAAGAAAACCGAACCGTGAAGAGTGAACTGGAGGACACCACGATGAATCAAACGCAAACCCTCACTCCGGCGGCTTTGTACGCCCGGGTCTCCAGCGACCGCCAGGACGTGGACCTCTCAGTGTCTGCCCAGCTCCGGGCCTTGCGGGACTACGCCGACAGAAACGGCTACATTGTGGCCCGGGAATACGTAGACGAGGCTGAGAGCGGCCGCGTCGCCGACCGCCCCGAGTTCCGCAAGATGCTGGACGAAGCCGGCAGGCCCAACGCACCATTCAATGAAATCCTTGTCTGGAAATTCAGCCGGTTCACCCGCAAGCGGGAACACGCCGTGGCCTTCAAGTCCATGCTTCGTCGGCGGGGAATCCGCGTCGTATCCATCACCGAGCACGCTGACGACTCCCCCACTGGCAAGCTGATGGAAGCCATCATCGAGAGCGTGGACGAGTTCTACTCGGAGAATTTGGCCCAGGAGGTTATGCGGGGCACGCGAGAGGCTGCCTCTCGCGGGTTTTGGGTGACCCCTCACGCTCCCTACGGTTACAAGAGGGTGCACATAGCCGATGGCCCCAAGAAGCGGCCCAAACTCGCCCTTGACCCACCCGCAGACGCGATAGTCCGCCGGATGTACCTGTTGGCCGGTCAGGGCAAGAGCACTCTGGACATTGCGAAGATATTCAATCAGGAAGGCATCGCCAGCCCGAAGGGAAAGAAGTGGCTCAAGACCACAATCTACAGAACCCTCACCAACGAGGTGTATACTGGAACTCTTGTTTGGGGAGTTACCGCCAAGGACAAACTCCCACCCATCCGGGTCGAGAATGCTTTCCCGGCCATAGTTTCCAGGGAAGAGTACGACCGGGTTGCCAGGGTGATGCAGGCAAATGCCCCGGACAAGCAGCACCCGCAGAGAACCGCCAGCCCGTACCTTCTCAGTGGACTTGCGAAGTGTGCCGAGTGCGGCAAGGCGCTGATCGGCCAGGAGGCCAAGAGCGGGCAGTACGCCTACTAAGTTTGCCATTCGCTGCTGAAGCGTGGAAAAGGAACGTGTGATACTCCCAGGCTCAGTGCAAGGCGGTTCGAGAGTACCATCATTGACCAGATCAGGGTAAACGTCCTTACTGACAGCAATATGAGGACCCTGGTGGAACTCGTCAATGAAGAGTTGGACGAGGTGTTTCAGGAACAGAAAGAACGGCTTGAGGCGATGGAGGAAGAGTTGCTTGAGGTCCGGAGGCGCATGGACCGGCTCTGGTACGCCGTCGAGACGACCGACCTGGAAATCAACGACATCATCCCCCGTTTACGGGAACACCAGGAACGTCAGGAAAAGTTGGAGGTGGCCGCAGAGGAAGCCAGGGCAGCCCTTTCAAACCGTCCGGCGCGTTTGGAGGATGCAAAGATTGCGGCCTACGCCCGGGAGATGAGCGACTTTCTTATGGAGAGCGAGCTTACGGAAACCAAAGCCTTCATCCGGTCTTTCGTTAAGGAGATCGCCGTCGCCCCGGGTCAAGCGACCATCCGATACGCGATGCCCATGCCAGAGGACAGCCCAATTGGAAGAAGAGAATCCGAGGTGGTCAGAATCGGGGAGCCGGTTCTGGCTACAGTACATGATGGCTGGGGATGGAGGATTCGAACCTCCGCTACCTGATCCAGAGTCAGGCGTCCTACCGCTAGACTAATCCCCATAAAAACATTCCCCGCCGAAGAACGGAGAATACTAAGCTCATGGTATGGCGCGACCCTAGAGGTGTCAAGCCTCGCGCCAGCTTGACCGGGGCCTTCTCAAAGTGACTCTGTTCGCTGACATCCACTCATCCTGAGCTTGTCGAAGGATGCCCCTTCAAGCCACCGATGGTTCGACAGGCTCACCATGAAGTGACGGGAAGCGACTTTGAAAAGGCCCAGGGCAATCGCATTTTGGGTTGTGGACGGGAGGAGGGGTAAGATAAGGGACAGCGTTGGGTGGAGGTGAGGTGAGGTGGATTTGGCCGGGGGGATGATTCCCATAGCGGAGCACTTTAGAGATTTGGAGGATCCGAGGAGGGGCCGGGCCAAGCGCCATGAACTTCTGGACATCATAGTTATCACCCTGTGTGCAGTGGTCTGCGGGGCCGACAACTGGGTGGAGATCGAGGAATTCGGAAAGGCCAAGCGGGAGTGGTTTGAGCGGTTTCTGAAGCTGCCCAATGGCATACCATCCCACGACACCTTTGGGCGGGTATTCGGAATGCTGGACCCGGAGCGGTTCGCTGCCTGCTTCACCCAGTGGGTGCAATCGGTGAGCCAACTGGCCCAGGGGGAAGTGGTGGCCATTGATGGGAAGACGCTGCGGGGTTGCCACGACCGGGCCAACGGACGGGGTGCCCTGCACCTGGTCAGCGCCTGGGCCACGGAGAACCGCATGGTATTGGGGCAGGTCCGGACTGAGGCCCATTCCAACGAGATTACGGCCATCCCGGAACTGCTGGGCCTGCTGGAATTGGAGGGCTGTCTGGTCACCATCGACGCCATGGGCTGCCAGAGGAATATCGCTGGGCAGATCGTGGCTGGAGGGGCTGATTACCTGCTTTCGGTGAAGGCCAACCAAGGGGAGTTGCTCGGGAACATCAAGGACGTGTTCGCCTGCTGGGAACGGGAGGGGTTCAGTCAGGTGGCCCACACCTATGAGGAACAGGTGGAACGGAGCCATGGCCGGAGGGAGCGCCGCCGGTGCTGGGCGATTACCGCCCCAGAAGAACTGGCCTACGCGGACCCCCATGGACAGTGGGCCGGTCTGGGTGCCGTGGCCCGGATCAGCTATGAGCGAGAGGGGAGCAGCGGGGCCGGAGAAGACACTCGATACTACATCTGCAGCTACCCAGCACAGGCGGAGGCGTTGCTGCGGGCGACGCGGCACCACTGGCGCATCGAGAACAGTCTGCATTGGGTGCTGGACGTGGCCTTCGCCGAAGACCACAGCCGGGCCAGAACCGGCCACTCCGACCAGAATCTGGCGATATTGCGGCGATTGGCCCTGAACCTGCTCAAGCAGGAAGAGAGCGCCAAAGTCGGCATCAAGGCCAAACGGAAAAAGGCCGGCTGGGACTACGATTACTTGCTCAGAGTCCTCTCACATTAAAATGCGATTGCCCTGTGAAAAGGCCAGGGCTATCGCATATGGATGCTGGCGAATTGGGAGAGAATGTTGATGAGGAAGTTGTCGTCCCAGCCGGCCCGTTTCAGTTTGCCCCGCATGGACCCCTTGCTGGGTTCCAGCCGGGCCAGGTTCAGGGCCAGTTTGCGCAGCAATGCCAGGTTCTCGGCACAGTGCCCTTTCCGGTTGCGGGCCTGGTCCTCGTTGCAGGTTACGTCCAACACCCAGTGCAACCGGTTCTCAATCCCCCAATGCCCCCGCACCAGGCCGTTGCACCGCTCCGGAGACCAATCTTGGCTCAACAGGTAGTAGCGGGTTTCCTGGCTGGTATCGCCGTCCTTCCAGCGGGTTGCTGTTACCTTGCCCACCGCCTGCAAACCAGGCCAGCCGTGCCGTTCTTGCAGCCAGGCTACGTCAGCGCTGACCGCCGCTATGCGGGTTTCAACGCGTCCATGTCCCTTGCTGACCTGGGTGGCCTGGGCTACCGGCGTGCCGGGGTCATCCAGAAACAACTGCACATCGTCCCGCAGCGTACCCTGATTGCCTTTCAGAGCCAGCGCGTAGTCCCCGCCCTGCTCCACCACCTGCTGAGAAACCTGCCGCTGGCAGTGCATGGCGTCGGCGGTAACCACCTTGCCTCCCAGGGCCAGCATTTCCAGCAGCTTGGGCACCGCCGTTATCTCGTTGGATTTGCCGTCAACGGCCACTTGCCCCAACACCAACCGCTGCTCCTCAGCCCAGGCACTGACCAAGTGCAGGGGTGAACGCCCCTCGGCCCGGTCGTAAGAGCGGCGCAGCGTCTTGCCGTCCAATGCCACCACACCCTGAATGCTCTCGGCAAACTGCCCCATGAACCCCAGGAACCACCCCTGGAAGCCCTCCGGGTCCAGCATCCCCAGCACCCGGGAAAAGGTGTCGTGGCTGGGAATGCCGTTTTCCAGTTTCAGGAAAGATTGCAGCAAGTCCCTCTTGGCATGGCCGAAGAGTTCCATGTCAGTGCAGGTCTGGCCCCCGCTGACCACGGTGCATAGCGCAATGACCAGGATGTCGTGGAGCGAATGACGCCGGGCATTGACCGCTCGCGGGTCATCTAGGCCAGCAAATACCTCGGCTAATTCGGTCATGGCATCCCCCCCTCCACCCCAGATTCAACAACATAATGCCCAACACCTCAAATTTTTATATGCGATAGCCCTGGTGAAAAGGCCCTGCCAGCTTGACAATGCCCGTTGCATGTACCAGAATCGGGATGATTTTGTGCCTGGAATTTGAGCCTGATCGACGGGCCTCACGAGGGCTGACGGTTCTGTCTGCCCCTCTCGCGGGCAAGACGCGCCAACAGGCCCCAGCGGAGTGGGCCGGTTCCAACCCGATGAAAGCGAGGTTTATTGAATGACGCTGGCAGCAGTGGGCAACAAGCTAACAGTCCAGGTATCCGGCACGCCGGTGGAGGTCTTCTCGGGTGGGTCGGGTACCTCCTCCCTGCTTTTTCTTCACGGCGGCGGGGGCTTCGGCACCTTCGACCCGACCAGTGGCCCCTTTGCGGATGGGCGCACCGTTTATGCGCCCTCCCTCCCCGGGTTCTTTGGTACCCCTCGCCCCAGTTGGGTTTACTCCGTCACTGATGTCGCCCACTTCGTCCTTGAGCTTGCCGATGAACTGGGACTGAAGGACTACGTTCTGGCCGGTCATTCCATAGGTGGATGGACCGCCGCCGAAATGGCTGCCATGGGTGGCGGCAACATAAAGGGAGTGATCCTGATAGACCCGGCCGGGGTACGCCCGGTGAACTCGGAGATCGCCGAGGTATTCATGGTCGGCGGCGACGTCCGACGGCAGTTGGCCTTCCACGACCCGTCCCAGGTGCCGAACTATGACCGCATCGCCAGGGAACTGACTCCCGAGGAGGCCGCGGTCGATCACTCCAACCGCGAGATGCTTTCCCGTCTCGGCTGGAAGCCCTACCTGCACAATCCCAGCCTGCCGCACTACCTGTCCAAGGTGCAAGCCCGCACCCAGATCATTTGGGGCGCCAATGACGCCATCCTTCCGCTGGAGTGCGGAGAGATCTACCGCGCCTCCATCCCCGGCTCTCGCCTGTCAGTCATCGATAACTGCGGCCACAGCCCGCAGATGGAAAAGCCGGACGAGTTCAACTCCGTGGTGAGTTCCTTCCTCGAGAGCCTGTAAGTCCCTTCCATTTTTGGCAAGCACCCGTCGCAGGGGCGCACAACCGTGCGCCCCTTTGTGCATCTGAGAGGTCGCCAGGCCGCTGTGGTATTATGGAATCTGAATGCAGGAACAGGAAAATCGAGAACGCCGATGGCTGAGGCTGCATGCACTGACCGCACCCATCGGTGTCGCGGCATTAACGGCGTTGCTGGCCTGGTTGGGCCAATCGACCGACGAAAGCCAACCCGCAACAGTGCGTTTTCTTAATTCGGCAGGCGGCAAGGCGTACCTGGCAACCATAACCTATGCCCTGATAGTCGCGGTCGGTGAAGGAGTTGTAAGAATGGTGTTTTGGGCTTGGTCAGAACATAAGAAAGCAATAGACAAGTTCAGAAACGAAGGACGTGCAGAGGGCCGCGAAGAGGGCCGCAAGGAGGCCGCAAAGAAATACGAGCAAGAGATTGCTCAACGGGAGGCTATGCTCGCTGCGGCTAGAGAGAGGGCGATGGCCGAAGGTATAGACCTCGACAAATACCTAAATCCGTAACCTTCCTTCCGGCATGGCGAATTGGCAATTCCCTCTCCCCTCGAGGAGAGGGAATTTTTGTAGAATATGGCCTCAATCTTCCGCTTCGGAGGCGCAAATGCCGGACGCTACGCTGAAAATTGAGGGCGCCCGCTACGTGATCACCATGGATGGGGAGCGTCGCATCATCCGTGATGGGGGGGTACTGATCGAAGGCAGCCGCATCGCTCGCGTTGGCAAGTCGGCTGATTTGGCTGACGTCTCCGCCGACCGGGTGATCAACGCGGATGGGATGGTGGTTGCGCCGGGGCTGGTCAACGGGCACATGCACATCAGCTATGCCCACGCCACCCGCGGCATTTTCCCCGACAGCCTGGGCTCCAATTACCTGCCCAACGTGTTCCGTCTGCAAGGCGCGATGACCGCCGAGGAGGAATACCTGACCTCGCTGCTGGGTATAACCGAGCTGCTCAAGTACGGCACAACCACGTTCATCGATCCGGGCAGCACCAAGTACCTGGACGCGGGACTGCGGGCCTACGAGCAGTCCGGCTGCCGGATCATCGTCGGCACCCACGTCACCGACATGCCCAATCCCACCAACCTGCCGGTCTACGAGACCGGCGAGGCCATCGACATCATGGGCCGGGCCATCAGGGACTACGACGGCGCTCTGGACGGGCGGGTGCGGGCCTGGGCCATGCCCTTCGGCCCGAACTTCATGACGCCCCGGCTGTTGCAGGAATCGAAACGGCTGGCCGACGAACACGGCGTATCGCTGACTCTGCACTTCAACAACAGCGCCTCCTACGTGGAGTCATGCCTGCGGAACACGGGGATGCGCCCCACCCAGTACCTCGAGAGCCTGGGCGTGTTGGGCGAAAACGTGGTGATGTCCCACTGCCTGGGCCTGGACCAGTCCGAGGTGGAGACGCTGGCCCGCACCGGCACTAAGGTGGTGGCCGTGCCGACGGCTGCCGTCAAGTCCGGGTACGGAATGACATCGGAGGGCCTGCTGCCGGAGATGCTGGAGGCCGGAATCACCGTGGGCATAGGCACCGATGCCGGCAACAACTCCAACCTCATCGAAACCAACCGGGCCATGTACCTCATCGCTGTGCTGTACAAGGACGCCCGCCGCAGCACCACAGCCATCACTGCGGAGACGGCGCTGGAGCTGGCGACCATCAGCGGCGCGCATGCGCTTGGCCTGGGTGACGAAATCGGCTCCATCGAGCCGGGCAAGAAAGCAGACCTGGCCCTCTACGACACGCGGCGGGCGGAGTGGGCCACGCTCTTCAACCCGGTCAACAGCCTGGTCTACAATGCCGATGGCCGCAGCGTCCACACGGTCGTCGTTGATGGCCGCGTGGTGGTGGAGGACCACACGCCGCTGTTCGTGGACGAGCAGGCGCTGATCGAGGAGGTGCAGGCCGTGGGCGAGAGCATGCTGGCCCGCACCGGGCTTTCATTCCCCTCAACCTGGCCGATCATCTGAATAGAGTGTTTCAACGCAGAGGACACAGAGCTACCGCAGAGTGCGCAGAAAAGACAGGGAAAACGATCTATACTCTGCGCACTCTGCGCGCCCCCGCTCTCTCTGCGTTGATAATTTTGGAGGTCCATCATGTCGCAGCTGATCCTGATTCATGGCCCCGGCGCAGGGGGATGCTCCGCCTCCTACCGCTACCAGCTGGAGCGCTTCCCTGGCGCGCTGGCCCCGGACCTGCCCGGCCACCTGGAAGGTGAGTCCTTCGAGGACGTGGCCGGGTACACGCACTGGCTGCGGGACTGGCTGCACGAACAGGGACACATCACGGGACTGGTGCTGGCCGGGTTTACCCTCGGCGCCTGCGTTGCCCTCGACTATGCTCTGACATGGCCAGAAGAGGTGGCCGGACTGCTGCTGATGACCGTGGCCATGCGTCCCAAGGAGCGGGCGCCGGGCAGCCTCGAGTTCCGCCTGAACGCGGCAAAGGGCGGGGAGCCGATGCAAAAGTGGCTGGACGCCATGGAGCACATGCTCCTGTTCGTGGATGACCCGGACCTGAAAACCGAGCTGATGGAGTTCCACAAGCGGGTGGGACCGGTCTCGCAGCACAACGACCTGGTCACCATCGACCGCTTTGACGCCCGCGACCGCATCCACAAGCTGAAGGCGCCCCTCACTCTGGTACGCGGCGTCGATGACCCCATGCAGCCCGACGAGTATGAACTGGAAATTCACGAGGCCGTGCCCGGCTCTCGCTACATAAAGCTGGAGCGCGCCGGACACTTCCCTCACTGCGAGCGCCCGGACGACGTGAACGCGGCACTGGCGGAATTGCTGGGGGAGTGACGGATTCCGTGAAGTAGGGGCGCACGGCCGTGCGCCCCTACGCCTCTCAGTACAAATTCTTCAATGGCAGAAGCACATCGTTCAGGAGGTCTTTGACCATGCCCGGTCCGCTGGAAGGCATCAGGGTGGCCGATTTTACCCAGATCATCGCCGGGCCGCTGGCCGGACGTATTCTTGGGGAAATGGGCGCCGACGTCATCAAGATCGAGCCGCCCGGGGGCGAACCTTGGCGCCTGACGCAGCGGTTCACGCCGCCGGATAGCACAAGGCCGGAAAGCCGCACCTTCATGGTCTACAACCGGGGCAAGCGCAGCCTCCCCCTGAACCTCGCCAAGCCCGAGGCGCAGGAGATCCTCTCCCGCCTGGTCAAGCACATCGACGTGGTGCTGGTCAATTTCCGCCCCGACGTGGCGCAAAAGCTGGGCGTGGACTACGAGAGGCTGTCGGAGATCAACCCCCGTCTGGTTTACTGCGAGCTGACTGCCTACGGCCGGCAGGGGCCCGACGCCCACCGGCCGGGCTACGACATGATCATCCAGGCTATGACCGGCATGATCGCCTCCGAGACCAAGACCGTGGACGACGTTCCGTCCTGGGTGTGGTCGAGTCCCCTCATCGATACGGCGTCCGGCATCGCCATGGCAGGGTCGGTCAGCGCCGCCCTGTACGCCCGTGAGCGTACCGGCGTGGGCCAGAAAATCGAAACCACGCTGCTGGGTCAGGCCCTGAACCTCATGGGCGCCCGCTTTCTGCACGTGGAGAAGCTGGATCGCGAGATGCGGGAGAAGACGCTGCGGGACATCCACGAGCAGCGCGAGGCGGGTGCGTCCTATGATGACCTGGTGGCCCTTTCGCCGGGCAGCCGCCGCCGCGAGCACCACGGAAACATCTACTACCGGGTGTATATGACAGCCGACGCGCCCATTGCTGTCGGGTGTCTCAGCCAGCCGCTGCGCCTGCGCCTGCTGGAGACACTGGGGCTGACGGACAAGGGGCTGTCACCAGACTGGGACCCGGCCAAGCCGGAGTCGCGGGAGTACAGCCAGAACCTGGAGCGGCAGGCCGAGGAACTGTTCCGCAGCGAGCCCAGCGCCAAATGGCTGGAAATCCTCGAGGAACGGAATATTCCCGCCGGGCCCATTCGCTTCATCGAGGAGATGTACGACGACCCGCAGGTGGTGGCCAACGGGCTGTCGGACGAGTTCGAGCACTCGCAGGAAGGCAAGGTCAGGATGGTCGGGCACTACACCCGGTTCAGCGGCACCCCTCCGTCTCACGCTCCTCCCTCTCCTTCGCTGGGCGAGCACACCGGGGAAATTCTGGAGTGGCTCGGATACACGGAGGCAGAGGTCGACGGGCTGCGTGACGACGGAATCGTAGGGTGAGGGGCTATTCCCGGTAGACGATTCAAGATGAGAGCCGTTTCCGATTCCGCACCCTTTTGAGGGTCCTTTGCCGATTTGAACGTTTTAGGGCAAGATAGGATGGCATACAGGCAGACTTCGTCAAACCCTGAGCCGTCCACCTTTCGCGACGTCTACGAGATTCTCAGGCTTCCGATCCTACTGGCCGCTTTGGCGATTGCCGGGACCTGGGTCGTTTGGTATTTTACACATGCCTCTTGTTCAGAGGAGTTGGCCCGTGTAACTGGCTGTAACCCGTCCGCAGTTGCCGGTTATATAAGTCTGGATGCGTTGAACAAGATCGTGACCCACGCCGTCATAGCCGGTGGCGGCGGAGGACTTTGGAGTTATGCAGTGATTACTAGGCAACGCAAGGTAATTGAAGCCCTTGAACATCAGCTGGCCGAGGAGCGGGAACGCGCGGCCGAGGAACGGGCAAACGCGGCCGAGGAACGGGAACGCGCCGCCGAGGAGCGCCGCCAATTCCTCGCCACCATCGAGAGCCTCACGGAACGCCTCTCGGAGCAACAGAACGGCGGCAGTAGCCAGGCTGGCTCGTAGGGCTGCCGTCCCCTCCATAAGAACCGAAATCAGGGCAGCGTGGGATGCCTAGTCACTTCCCCGAAGTGTCCGAAGCTATCATTCCCTCACAGAATACGGGAGAGCAACTGATGGAACGCAATGAGATTCCCTTCCTGACCGTAGCGGAGTTGGGGGAACGTATCCGCATCCGCGATGTCTCGCCAGTGGATGTGACCGAGGCATACCTGGAACGTATCGGCACGGTGAACATCCAGATACGGGCCTACCTGACCGTAACTGCAGACATCGCCAGGCAGGTGGCGCAGGACTGCGAGGAGGAAATCGCGGCTGGCAACTACCGGGGGCCGCTGCATGGCATTCCCGTGGCGGTCAAAGACCAGATGTACACCGAGGGCGTGCGGACCACCATCGGGACTCCGCTCTTCGATGAATTCGTTCCCGAATACGATGCAACCGTGGTCTCGCGACTCAAGCAGGCCGGCGCCGTGCTGCTTGGCAAGCTGAACATGACCGAGTTCGCCACCACGGCTCTGTCGCACCAGTTCGACCCGCCGCGCAACCCGTGGGACCGCGAGCGCTCCTGCGGCGGGTCAAGCAGCGGCAGCGGAGGAGCAACCGCCGCGTTCATGGCCGCTGCCACCTTGGGGGAGGACACCGGCGGCTCGGTGCGCTGCCCGGCGGCTTGGTGCGGGCTGGCCGGATTGCGCCCCACGTGGGGACTGGTTAGCCGCTACGGCGTGATGCCCGGGGTGCGCTCCATGGACACCGTCGGGCCACTTGCCAGGACGGTGGAAGACTGCGCCATTATGTTGCAGGCCATTGCCGGGCACGACCCCAACGACCGGCTCACCAGCCAGGAAACGCCGCCCGACTACCGTGCCGCGCTGACTGGGGACATCGACGGACTGCGCATCGGCATACTGCGCGAGGTGCTCTACGCCGACTCGGTGGAGCCGGACGTGGGCAAGGCGGTCATCGACGCCGGTGACGTGCTGAGGAAGCTGGGAGCCAGCGTGGATGAGGTGTCGATCCCTCTGGCCGCCAACGCCGGCGCCATCAACGGTGGCATCCGCGTGGAGGCGCCGACCACCTATGGCGACCTGCTCAGGGAGCGCCTCCGCGATATTGGCCACGACAATCGCATCGGTTACCTGGTCAACGCGATAATGCCGGCCACTCACTACTACAAGGCCATCCGGCTGCGAACGCTCCTGAGGGCCCAGGTGCTCGAAACCCTCGGGGAGTACGACCTGCTGCTGTCGCCGACCATGGGCGTTCCGGCCCAGCCGCTGGAGCCGGACCCCACAATCACCAGCAAAGAGGACGTGAGCCGCACTCCGTGGCTATTCACCACCGTCCCCAGCCTGGCCAATCTGCCTTCCCTTTCCGTGCCTTGCGGTTTTAGTGACGATGGGCTGCCGCTAAGCCTGCAACTCTCGGGGCGCCCTTTCGAAGAGACGACGGTGCTGCGTGCTGGCCATGCCTACGAGCAGGCCACCGACTGGCACACGCACCACCCCGAGCTGTAGTCCCTGGCGCCGGTTGCCTCGCCAGGACCTTTCGACAGTTCCCTCTCCCTTCGGGGGAGGGTAAGGGTGAGGGCGTCGTCCGCTGGATGGCCGTCCGGTCGTGGTTCGACGGGCTCACCATGAGTTGACTGGCAGTGCGCTAGTAAACCAAACCCAATGACCCTGGCCGGGCAGCCCGCCCGGTTTGACGCCCGTTGCCACGCGCGAATAAACTCGCGCTTGTTTCTACGCCCTAGATTCAGTCAGTATCACTCTGGAGTTAACCGATGAATTTCGGAATGTTCACCGACTTCCACGTACGCAAGGGCGCCTCGCAGGCGGAGGCGTTCGATGAGTCCTTCGCCCAGATCACCGAGGCCGAGCAGATGGGGTTCGACACCGTGTGGCTGGCCGAGCACCACTTCAGCCCGGAAAGAGCCGTGCTGGCCTCGCCCATGGTCATCGCCAGCGCCATCGCCGCCCGCACGCAGCGCATCCGCACCGGCCTGGCCGTGCAGGTGCTGCCGCTGACCAACCCGCTGCGGGTCGCCGAGGAGGCGGCCACAGTGGACCACATTAGCAAGGGGCGTTTCGATTTCGGCATCGGGCGCAGTGGGCTCACCAAGTACTACCAGGGATACAACGTGCCCTACGCTGAGAGCCGCCAGCGTTTCCTGGAGGCGCTGGAAATCATCATGAAGGCGTGGAATGAGGACAGCCTGACCCACGAGGGCGAGTACCACACGTTCCACGACGTGACCGTTACGCCCAAGCCGTACCAGCAGCCATACCCGCCGGTGCGCGTGGCCGTGGCCGGGGAGGACACGTTCCCGCTGGTGGGATCCATGGGCCATCCCATTTTCATCAGCGCCAACACGGGCCGCGAGGCGTTGAAAGAGCGACTGGCCGCCTATCGGGAAAAGCTGTCAGAATCCGGGTTCACGGGGACGCCCGACATCGCCATCCGCGTGCCGGTCTACTGCGCCGAGACCACGGAGCAGGCCCACGAGGAGCCGCGGGTGAGCGCGTTGGGGGCCATCCAGTACGCCGTCACCGAGCTGATCCAGACCGCCGCCAACCCGGAGATCGCCGAGCGCATGCGCCGCATTGCCGCCGCTCCCTACGAGCAGGTGCTGGAGGAGCGGGTGGTCTTCGGCACTCCCACCGAGATCGTGGACACCTTCAAGCGCTACCAGGAGGAGCTGGGCGTGACCGGCGTGGTGATGGAGGTCAACTACGGGGGCCAGATCCCCGCCGACCGCGTCGTCAACTCCCTCCGCCTGATGAGCAATGAGGTGATGCCGCACTTCAAGGGGTGAGGGTCGTGCTGCTCTCAGGGGTGACGTCGAATATCAGCCCGAAAGTTTCATGTTCTAATACAATGGATGGCGGGTTGTCGTTACTCGACGATTGGGAGGACAAGGATGGCGCTCTCAGCTGATACGGCGGAAAAGGTAGAGGCCCTGTACCGTGAGCGGCTTGATGCACATTTCCAGGGCCAGTTGCGGTTCGGGCCTATAGCGCTGGAACCGACCAGGGACAGTGACGGCAGGGATACCTTTCTAGTCGACATTGTCTACGAGGGCGACGGGAAACATCCTGACCCGAAAACCGTTCTCACTGTGATGACCTCGTTGACAAGGGATTTTGAGGCCTTGGGTCTTCCGCAGGTACTGATCGAGTCCTACATCCCCAGGGAGGAATACCCAGAATTACTGCGGCTTAGGCAACTGATGCCCTGGGATATGGACGAGGATGAGGATCAGACGTGAATTGGCGCCACCTCATTGATGTAGCCAGGATTCTGGCGGGCGATACCAGGACTCAGCGGAGGCAAGGCAGGCCAAGACAGGCCATGCTGAAACGGGCAGTCAGCACGGTCTATTACGCAATGTTCCACGCTCTGTGCCTAAGCAATGCTAACATTGTTGCTGGACTGTCTTCAGACGCGCAAACTCGGGAGTCCTGGACGAGAACTTACAGGAGCCTCGATCATGGCCCCGCAAGAGGAAGGATGGCAGGAGACCGCGGACTAATGGAACCAGCGGTGCAGCAGTTTTCAACAGCGTTCGCTATCCTACAGCAACAGAGACAATTGGCAGACTACGACCCGCACTCTAGGTATTCCCGGCGGCAGGTGATTAACCTGATAGGGTTTGCCGAGACTGCCACCGAAGAGCTTATGGCGACGGCTCCTGCTGTACGCAGGCCACTGGCGACGCTCGTATTGCTTCGAGAGAGATAAACTCTCGCTAACTTGGCGAACCTGATTCCCCTCAGCTCACCGGCCCGCCCAGCGGCGTCATGGGGCCATCGCACTCCATGAACTGGCCGTAGCCGGGTTGCTGCTCCAGCTTGCCGTCGTTGAGCAGGATCTGGCCGCGCAGCAGGGTCATCCACGGGCGGCCCGTGATCTCCCAGCCTTCGAACAGGGAGTAGCCGGCGTTGCTCAGGTGGTCGCCAGCGGTGATGACCCGGTCCACGCCGGGGTCGAGGATGAGGATGTCGGCGTCGGCGCCGGGCTGGATCACGCCCTTGCGGGGGTAGAGGCCGAATATTCGCGCCGGGTTCTCGGCCATCACCCGCGCCAGCCAGGTGATGGGCATGCCGCGCTTGACCACACCCTCGCTGTACATCAGCGGCGCAAGGGTCTCGATGCCCGGCGAGCCGAAGGGCACTGACGCGCCATCCGGCGTGACGAAGATGTTGTCCCACCCGGGCTTCTTGAGTTCCTGGGGGTGGGGGGAGTGGTCGCTGGCCACGATGGAAATGTGGCCCCGCTGCAGCCCGGCCCACAGGGCGTCACGGTCGGGGCCGTCCTCGGCACGCAGCGGCGGGCCGATCTTGGCCAGCGGGCCGACCTTGGCCATCTCCGCGTCGGAAAGCAGCAGGTACTGCGGGCAGGTCTCGGTATAGATGGGCTGGCCCAGGGCCTGCGCCTGCTTGATGCGCTCTAGGCCCAGATGGGTGCTGAGGTGGACGACGTAGGTGGGGCAGCGGGTGGCGCCGGCCATGGCGATGGCCCGGTTGATGGCTTCCTCCTCGGCCCAGTCGGGGCAGGCCACAGGGAAAAACTCGGGGTGGGTGTGGCCGTCAGCGATGAGCTTGTTCTCCAGGTACTCGATGATGTTGCCGCTCTCGCAGTGGAGTTGCAACACGCCGCCGGCCTTGGCGACCATCTCCATGGCCTCGCAGATGTAGTCGTCGTCGCACATCCGGCCTGGGCGCTTCTTGTAGGTCATGAACATCTTGAACGACTTGAACCCCATGTTCATGGCTTCGGGCAGGGAGCGCAGGATGGACGGGCGGTTCTGCAGGATGAAATGGAACCCGAAATCCACCACGGCAGAGGTGTTGATCTCTTCGCGGATGCGGTTGCCCGCCTGGGGCAGCGTCTCGTCGCCCTCCAGCGTGTAGTTGCCGAAGGGTATGAGGGTGGTCATCCCCGCGTGGGCCGCCGCTCGCGCGCCCAGGGCGTAATCGTCGTGGCCGTCGAGATGCACGTGAGCGTCGATGAGGCCGGGCAGCACGAACTTGCCCTCAGCGTCGATGACCCGGTCTGCGGGCGGCAGCAGGTGCTCGGGAGCCACGGCCACGATCTTCTCGCCCTGGATCGCCACGGCGGCGTCAAGGACCTGTGACGACGTCACGACCTGCCCACCGCGCACGATGGTATCGACTCTCGTTTCTGCTGCCATGATGCACCTCCGTTGGTGTTAGTCCATCCGGGTTGCGGCGAGTGTAGCGGCGGGCAGTTGGATTTTCAATGGACTATACTGCCGAAGATCGCCCTCCAACAGGTGTTGTTGGCCCATGTATAGTCTTGTAATTTGAACAGAAATGGAACCGACAATTGACCTTAACGATGTAATCGGATTCCAATGGGATGACGGCAACGCCAGAAAGAGCGAGGAGCGGCACGGTGTCAGCCAGGAGGAGGCAGAGCAAATATTTGTGTCTGAGCCGCTATTGATTGATCACGACATCCGGCACAGTGATTTTGAAGAACGTTATAATGCCCTTGGACATACGGAAAATGGACGGTTGCTGCACGTTACCTTTACCATACGAGAAAGCGGCACTGCTATTCGGGTCGTGTCGGCAAGAGATATGAGCCGTAGAGAACGGGTTCGTTATGCCCAAGAAACTTAAGCCTATACCAGAATTCGCCAGCGAAGACGAAGAGCGCCGTTTCTGGGAGACGCACGATTCCGTCGACTATGTGGATTGGGACAATGCCGTCCGTGTACGCCTGCCCAATCTGAGGTTTTCACAGGAGACTAGGCAAGAACAGACAACACCAACGGGTGATAAGGCCGCAGATTAAATGCGCTGCGGGCATACCTCGGTTCAGAACATCAACGGGAGGGCGCGCCCTATGGAGCTTCAGGACAAGATCGCAGTGGTGACCGGCGCCGGGCGCGGCATGGGCCGGGCCATCTCGCTACAGCTGGCCGACGCCGGGGCCAACGTGGCCGTGGCCGACATCAACGCCGAGAACGTGGAGGAGACCAGCATTGCCGTGAAGGAGCTGGGCCGGGAGAGCCTGGCCATCCACGCCGATATGGGCGACGTGGCCGATATTGACCGGATGATTAGGCAGGCCAAGGACGCCTTCGGGCGCATCGACGTCATCGTGAACAACGCGGGCGTAACCCGCTACCTGTACATCATGGACGTGGAGGAGCAGGACTGGGACCGCATCCACCGGGTGAACGCCAAGGGCGTGTTCTTTGGCATGCAGCGGGCGGCCCGCGAGATGATTGCCCAGGGCGATGGCGGCCGCATCGTCAACATCGCCTCCATCGCCGGCAAGGGCTACTCGGGCACCTCCAACGCCGCTTACGCAGCCAGTAAGGGCGCGGTGATTTCCATGACCATGATCGCGGCGCATCAACTGGGGCAGCACGACATCAACGTCAATGCCATCTGCCCCGGCTCCACGCTGACCGAAATGGCCGCCGAGACCATGCAGGGGCGGGCAGAGAGTTCAGGAATGAGCATCGCCGAGCTGGAACAGGCCCGCGACGCCCGCATTCCCATCGGCCGAGCCAACACGCCCGACGATATAGCGGCCATGGCCCGGTTCCTGTCCGGCCCCGGCGCCCGCAACATCACCGGGCAGTCGTTCAACGTCGATGGCGGCCTGGTAATGCACTAAGAGAAAAGAGGGGAGAGGAGTGAGAAATGAAAAAGGGGTGAGTATGGCCGACCCTGTAAATTCCCGGTCCAACGTGGGAATTCATTATCGGGAAACTGTCGTATGGCAAAAGGCTATGGCGGCGGCGCGGGAGGTGTATCGGCTAACTTCTGGGCTGCCCCGCGAAGAAACCTATGGTATGCGATCGCAAATCACGAGAGCAGTGGTATCGGTTCCAGCCAATATCGCTGAGGGTTGGACTCGGGAGACGCTCAAAGAAAAGGCGCATTTCTGGGCGATTGCTCAAGGGTCATTGGCTGAAACGGAGACTCTGCTGACACTCTGCGAGGATTTGGATTGGTTTCCCCAGGTCGGAGACCCAAAGCCTCCGTTCACTGATAGACGAAGTTAGCCGAATGCTCACTACTATGCGCCGACGGACCAGAGCAGTCAGATAGTTGCCCCCTCTCTTTTCTCACTTCTCTCCCCTCTTTTTTCATGATGCGTTACAATCAGGCTATGGAACTGACTGTTCGATTATTCGCCCTTTACAGGGAGCGCGCAGGCACGCGCGAGTTCTCCCTTGAGCTGCCCAGCGGCGCCACCGTGGCGGACCTGACCGATGCTGTGCGCCTCCGTTACCCGCGTCTTGCCCCGCCGGACGTGAAGATCGTCGTTGCCGTCAACGCCGACTATGCAGATACTGAAGATGTCCTGAACGCCGGTGATGACGTTTGCCTCATTCCGCCGGTGAGCGGCGGCTGACCAGACCATTAGCGAGGGAATCATGATTGAGTTGACCCCCCAACCTCTCGACCCTGAAAAGTTCACGGCCGCCGTGCGTCGCAGCACCAACGGCGCGGTGGTTACCTTCCTCGGCACCACCCGCGACAACTTCGAAGGCAAGGGTGTGCTGACCCTGGAGTACGAGTCCTTTGATGAAATGGCGGTCAAGAAACTGGAGGAAGTGCGACAGGAGCTGATGGCTGAGTTCGGGCTGGACGACGTCGCCATCGGACACCGCACCGGCACCGTGGCCATCGGCGAGATCAGCCTGGTGGTGGCCGTCGGATCACCCCACCGGAAGGAGGGGTTCTACGCCTGCCACAAGGCCGTCGACCGCATTAAGGAAGTCGTGCCGATCTGGAAGAAAGAGGTCTACGAGGACGGCTCCCGCTGGGTGGCCTGCGAGGACCACGAGTTCACCCACGAGCATGAGGCGGCGCTGGAGGGAGCCTGATGGTAGCGGAGAAGAGTACTAATGACGGCCAAAAACACAGTTCAAAGAACAAGCAGGAAGAACCTCGAATCGACTTGGAATCTGGAAGCTGGGCAAGCATACGAAGAGAATACGACAAAAGATACCCTGTGTTCGGGAGCCAGATTCACTTTGCCATTGACGTGATACGTCGGGCAATTAGAGATGCCAGAGGAAAGTAGCGCCGACCGCAGAGGTAGTTTATGGAAGGCTCTAAGAGACGAACTATCCATTCGGATGGTAGTTCAGATCATTATCACCTTCTGCCTCTTGGGGTTCGGCTTCTACGTCCTGCTCACCACCGACTGGAAAGAAAACCCGGAGTTCGCAGCGGCGGCAGCCGGATGGATCGGGCTAGTTACCGGGTATTGGCTGCGCTGACTGGACCTAACTTTTTCTCGCAAACATCCTGTCAAACTCCTCGGTAGGTTGGGAAAGCGCCGCTCGGACGGCCTGGCCAACGGTTTCGGCGCCGATGAGGCGCATGCCTGTCGGCGCGTTAACCTCGGCAACGTTGGCAGCCGGGAGGATGCAGCGGTTCAGGCCCAGGCGGGCCGCTTCGTTGACCCTACGTTGTGCCTGGGGTACCGCTCGCAGCTCGGCGCTCAGACCCACCTCGCCGAAGGCCGCCGCCGGAGGCAACGGCGCGTTCCGGTAACAGGAGGCAATGGCCAGGACGATGGCCAGGTCGACTGACGGCTCGGTGGCGCGGAAGCCGCCGGCAACGCTGACGATGACGTCCTGCCCGCCCAGTTCCAGTCCGGTTCGCCGCGACGCCACTGCCGTGAGCATCAGGAGGCGGTTGTGGTCCACGCCGTTGGCGACCCGGCGCGGGGTCTGAAGCTGCGAAAAGTTGGTCAGCGCCTGCACTTCCAGCAGCAGGGCACGGGTGCCTTCTAGCACGGGAGTGGATATGGCTCCTAGCTGTGGCCCGTTCCGGCTTGACAGAACGGAACGCGACGGGTCGGCGACATCATCCAGTCCGCGTTCGCCCATCAGGAACACCCCGACCTCGTCGGTGGAACCGAACCGGTTCTTGGCAGCGCGCAGCACCCGGAACCCTCCAGATTCCTGCGATTCCAGGTGCAGCACCACGTCCACCATGTGCTCCAGGACGCGGGGGCCGGCCAGCGACCCGTCCTTGGTCATGTGGCCGGAAAACAGCACTGGCCTGGAATGGGCCTTGGCCCAGCGAGTCAGACGCAGTCCGGCCTCGCGGACCTGCCCAACGCTGCCGGGGCTTGAGGATTCGCTGTCGGAGTGCAGGGTCTGGATGGAGTCGACTATTACCAGTGTCGGCTGGAGTTCGTCGAGCCTTTCCAGAATCGAGTCGACATCTGTTTCCGGCAGCAGCATGATGCCCTGGCCAGCGATGCCCATGCGATCGGCGCGCATCTTTACCTGAACCGGGGATTCCTCCCCCGTGACATAGAGGACTGGCCCAGGGGCCGTTGCCGTCCCCGGGGGGAGGGATGATGCCAGGGAGCAGGCCAGTTGCAGCATCAGTGTGGACTTTCCGACCCCTGGCTCGCCCGTTAGCAGGGAAACGGAGCCAGGGACAATTCCGCCGCCCAAGACGCGGTTCATTTCGGAGGAAGCAAATGCCATACGAGGCTGGGAACTGGCGGAAACTTCGGCAAGCTCCAACGCCTCTCCACCGACCGGTCCGGTCCAGCCGCTGCCCTGCTGCTTCGGCGAGCCTGTGGCGGCGAGAATCCTGCGCTCCAACAGTGGCCGTGCTGACTCGCAGTGCGGACTCGGGCAGAAGCCCATCCACCTGGCGCTTTCGTGCCCGCACTCGCCGCAGTAGTACACTGCCCGGCGCCGTTCCGCCACCTTGGCCATATCCGCGGCCTCCCCGCAGTTAGTCATCTGCTGGCATTATAGGGTCGCGCAGGCCGGTCTGTCGGCAGGCAACTGTCAGCAAATTTGCTGCCGTGGTATTCCTGTCGGGTCTCCTGATTGCCAAAATAAAGGCCCCCGATTATCGGGGGCCGTGCTTTGCGTTCCGTGATGGGTGTGCGGAGTCTAGTCGGCGGGCGCCGGCTCTTCCTCCAGCACGAAGTCGGCGGATGACCTTGCCGTGATCGTAATCTGCCCTTCCTCCAGGTCGATGTAAGCCACGTCGCCAGCGCCCAGACGGCCCGCCAGCAACTCCTCGGAGAGCTGGTCTTCCACCTCGTTCTGGATCAGGCGGCGCAGCGGCCTGGCGCCCAGCACCGGGTCGAAGCCCTTCTCGCCCAGGTATTCCTTTGCAGCGTCGGATAACTCCAGCCCGATCTGCTTGTCGTCCAGCTCATGCCTTACCTGGTTCATCATCAGGTCGACGATGGACAGGATTTCCGCCCGGTCCAACTGGTGGAACACCACCGTAGAGTCTATGCGGTTGAGGAACTCCGGCTTGAAGAACCGGCGCACCTCCTCCATCACCTTGTCCTTCATGCGCTCGTATGCGCTCAGGTCGGTTCTGGCTCCCTCGGCCTTGACGGCGAAGCCGACGGAGGTTTCGCGTTTGATCAGGTCAGAGCCGAGGTTGCTGGTCATAACCAGGATCGAGTTGCGGAAGTCCACCTTGCGGCCCCGCGCGTCGGTCAGCTGGCCGGCGTCGAATATCTGGAGCAGGATGTTGAAGACCTCGGGATGGGCCTTCTCGATCTCGTCCAGCAGGACGGCGCAGTAGTTCTTGCGGCGCACGCCCTCGGTGAGCTGTCCGCCCTCGTCGTAGCCCACGTATCCCGGAGGTGCGCCGATGAGGCGGGCCACCGTGTGCCGCTCCTGGAACTCGGACATGTCCAGGCGGATCATGTTGTCTTCATGGCCGAACATGAACTCGGCCAGGGCGCGCACCAGCTCCGTCTTGCCGACCCCGGTGGGGCCCAGGAACATGAACACGCCGATGGGGCGTCGCGGGTCCTTGAGCCCGGCGCGGGCGCGGCGCACGGACTTGGCTATGTTAACGATGGCCTCGTCCTGGCCGATGATGCGCTTGTGCAGCTCGTTCTCCATCTGGAGCAGCCGCTCGGTCTCTTCCTTGGCCAGCCTGGCGACGGGCACGCCGGTCCACATGCTGACCACCTCGGCGATGTCATCCTCGGTGACCACCGTGCGCTCCCTGCCGCGGCCTTCCTGCCACTCGCTGCGGAGTTCATCGAGGTTCTGGCGCTCCTGCAACTCGCGGTCTCGGAGTTCGGCCGCCGCCTCGTATCGCTGATCGGCGATGGCCTCATCCTTCTCGCGGCTGACTGCTTCCAGCACCTGCATGGCATCGGTGACCGAAGTGGGTGTCACGCTGCCCCGCAGCCTGACGCGGGAGCCAGCCTCGTCGATCAGGTCGATGGCCTTGTCAGGAAGGAAGCGGTCGGAGATAAAGCGGGCGGCCAAGTTGGCGGCGCTGCGGATGGCGTCGTCGGTGTAGTCCACGTTGTGGTGGTCCTCGTAGCGGTCCTTGACTCCCATGAGGATGTCAACGGTCTCTTCCGCTGAGGGTTCCTCCACCCGGACGGGCTGGAGGCGGCGCTCAAGCGCCGGATCCCGTTCGACGTACTTGCGGTAGTCGTCCAGGGTCGTGGCACCGATACACTGCAACTCGCCACGGGCCAGGGAGGGCTTCAGGATGTTGGAGGCGTCTACGGCGCCTTCGGCTGCTCCTGCGCCGACGAGGGTATGAATCTCGTCGATGAACAGCACGCAGTTGCCGGAACTCTTGATTTCTTCAATGACCTTCTTGAGGCGTTCCTCAAACTCGCCGCGGTACTTGGTGCCAGCGACGAGGGAACCCATGTCCAGGGTGACCAGGCGCTTGTTCTGCAGCGTGTCGGGCACGTCCCCCCTGGCGATCATCTGGGCCATGGCCTCGACGATGGCGGTCTTGCCGACACCGGGCTCGCCAACCAGCACCGGGTTGTTCTTGGTGCGGCGGCTGAGAATCTGGATCACCCGCTGCAGTTCCTGGTCGCGGCCCACCACCGGGTCCAGCTTGTCTGACCTGGCGGCGTTGGTCAGGTCGACGCCCAGGTTGTCCAGCGTCGGCGTCTTGGTGTTGGTGCGGCCGGACTGCTGCCCCTGGCCGGAGGTGTGGCTCAGGATGCGGTGGGTCTCGGTGCGCACCTTGTCCAGGGTGACGCCCAAGCTTTCCAGCACACCGGCGGCCACGCCCTCGCCCTCTCGCAGGAGGCCGATGAGCAGGTGCTCGGTGCCGATATAGGTGTGGTTCATGCGGCGGGCTTCATCCACCGCCAGCTCCACCACCTTCTTGGCGCGCGGGGTCAGGCCGATCTCGCCCTGGGCGGGCTTTTCGCCGCGGCCGATGATGAACTCGACGGCGGAACGGACCTTGGATAGGTCGACGGAAAGGCTGGACAGCACCCGGGCCGCCACACCCTCCGTCTCGCGGACAAGGCCAAGGAGTATGTGCTCAGTCCCGATATAGTTGTGGTTGAAGCGCTGGGCCTCTTCCTGGGCCAGCGACAACACCCGTCGCGCCCGCTCCGAAAACTTCTCGAATCTGCTGCCCATAATACCGCTCCTGGCCTTGGGGAGGCTGATAGGTGATTCTCCCCCGAAAGGCGAAACACCCGCTGATGCGCGCGGCTACACCCAAGCGTAAAGGACGATTATATTGGGCGCCCTCTCAGGGTGTAAAGGCACGCGGACGGCGGGAATCCGCCGGTCCTAACCGGAGGAAGGGGCGGAGGAACAGTCCGGACAATCCGGGCGTTCAGCTTAAGGAGTGCGCTCCCCTGCTGAAAGGCGTCCCGCGCCAAGCTCGCACCGGTCCAGGATTTCAAGGGAGGTGTTCTGGGAATAGCCTCCCGGCAGTGACCTATTTTCCCACCCAGTCGCCCAGGCAGTATCGTCGGCGCTGAGGCGTTTCACTACCGTGTTCGGAATGGGAACGGGTGGGGCCGCCTCGCTCAAACCACCAGGAAGCTTTCGAGGCGATAGTATGCACTATTTTTCACAATCGCGCAAGGGTTTGGAGCGGGGTTCCCAGGGCTATCGCATATGGATGCTGGCGAATTGGGAGAGAATGTTGATGAGGAAGTTGTCGTCCCAGCCGGCCCGTTTCAGTTTGCCCCGCATGGA
Source organism: Dehalococcoidia bacterium (assembly GCA_965203005.1). Taxonomy (GTDB): domain Bacteria; phylum Chloroflexota; class Dehalococcoidia; order Lucifugimonadales; family UBA3495; genus VXOI01. Next base: position 3,203,260 of record CBDBBS010000002.1, on the reverse strand, counting down.
CCCCTTGCTGGGTTCCAGCCGGGCCAGGTTCAGGGCCAGTTTGCGCAGCAATGCCAGGTTCTCGGCACAGTGCCCTTTCCGGTTGCGGGCCTGGTCCTCGTTGCAGGTTACGTCCAACACCCAGTGCAACCGGTTCTCAATCCCCCAATGCCCCCGCACCAGGCCGTTGCACCGCTCCGGAGACCAATCTTGGCTCAACAGGTAGTAGCGGGTTTCCTGGCTGGTATCGCCGTCCTTCCAGCGGGTTGCTGTTACCTTGCCCACCGCCTGCAAACCAGGCCAGCCGTGCCGTTCTTGCAGCCAGGCTACGTCAGCGCTGACCGCCGCTATGCGGGTTTCAACGCGTCCATGTCCCTTGCTGACCTGGGTGGCCTGGGCTACCGGCGTGCCGGGGTCATCCAGAAACAACTGCACATCGTCCCGCAGCGTACCCTGATTGCCTTTCAGAGCCAGCGCGTAGTCCCCGCCCTGCTCCACCACCTGCTGAGAAACCTGCCGCTGGCAGTGCATGGCGTCGGCGGTAACCACCTTGCCTCCCAGGGCCAGCATTTCCAGCAGCTTGGGCACCGCCGTTATCTCGTTGGATTTGCCGTCAACGGCCACTTGCCCCAACACCAACCGCTGCTCCTCAGCCCAGGCACTGACCAAGTGCAGGGGTGAACGCCCCTCGGCCCGGTCGTAAGAGCGGCGCAGCGTCTTGCCGTCCAATGCCACCACACCCTGAATGCTCTCGGCAAACTGCCCCATGAACCCCAGGAACCACCCCTGGAAGCCCTCCGGGTCCAGCATCCCCAGCACCCGGGAAAAGGTGTCGTGGCTGGGAATGCCGTTTTCCAGTTTCAGGAAAGATTGCAGCAAGTCCCTCTTGGCATGGCCGAAGAGTTCCATGTCAGTGCAGGTCTGGCCCCCGCTGACCACGGTGCATAGCGCAATGACCAGGATGTCGTGGAGCGAATGACGCCGGGCATTGACCGCTCGCGGGTCATCTAGGCCAGCAAATACCTCGGCTAATTCGGTCATGGCATCCCCCCCTCCACCCCAGATTCAACAACATAATGCCCAACACCTCAAATTTTTATATGCGATAGCCCTGGCGGGGTTCCCGAAAAATCCCCGGCTGCGCCAGCGGCAGCGGACTCAGAGGCCGTCTAATAAGTCCCCTCTCCCTCCGGGAGAGGGTTAGGGTGAGGGCGTACCCTGTTCTTAGTACTACAGTCGCAGATTTAGAAAAGGTAGAATTGGGGCAGTCAAGTGGGATGAGGTGTCATGGTGGTAGTTGGGAGTGATGAGGTAGCGGAGGTGGCCCGTTGGGCCGAGGGCATAGAGCGACTCCATGAGTGCATTGGCGGGCGGTTCCGGAGGCCGGAGCCGCGCCGCCGGGCGCTGGCGTATCTGCGGGGCCTGCTCAGCCCGGTGGAACGCAAGAACGGCTGGCAATTGGCGGAGCAAGCGGGTGACGCTACTCCCTACGGGGTGCAGCGCCTGCTGTCGGGCTACGTCTGGGACGCGGACCTGGTCCGGGATGATCTAAAGCAGTACGTGGTGGAGCATCTGGGCGACGGAGATGCGGTACTGGTGGTGGACGAGACTGGATTTCTCAAGAAAGGGGAGAAATCGGCTGGGGTGCAGCGCCAGTACAGCGGCACGGCGGGGCGGATCGAGAACTCTCAGGTGGGCGTATTTTTGGCCTACGCCTCGGGCAATGGCAGAACGCTGCTGGACCGGGAGTTGTATCTGCCCCAGGTGTGGGCTGATGACTGGGAACGCAGGCGCGAGGCTGGGGTGCCTGAGAGTGTCGGTTTTCAGACCAAGGGACAACTGGCCCAGTTGATGCTGGGGCGGGCGCTGGAATCGGGTGTTCCCTTCACCTGGTTTACCGGGGACGAGGTCTATGGCAGCGACCGCAACCTGCGGCTTTGGCTGGAGCGGGAGGGTGTCTCTCACGTGCTGGCTATCAAGCGCAGCGAGAAGCTGTGGGCTTTGACGGAGAAGGGGCCTAGGCAGGTGAGGGCGGACTGGTTGGCGGGTGGGGTTGAGGAATCGGGTTGGATCAGATGCAGCGCCGGCGATGGCGCCAAGGGTCCCCGGGTCTACGACTGGGCCGCGGTGAACATACGGCCCCTGAGAGAGCCTGGCAAGGGCTGCTGGCTGCTGGCGCGGCGCAGCATTGCCAACCCGGAGGAACTGGCCTATTACGTCTGTTATGGCCCGGCGGGAACGGCCTTGGAGGAACTGGTGAGAGTCGCCGGGAGGCGCTGGACCATAGAGGAGTGTTTTGAGGAGGCCAAGGGGCAGGTCGGCCTGGACCAGTACGAGGTGCGGCGGTGGGATGGCTGGTACCGGCACATCACCCTGGCGATGCTGGCCCTCGCCTATCTGGCGGTGATCAGGAATCAGGCGGTGGAAGGAGGAGAAAAAGGGGCCACTGCGGCCCCGGCGAAAAACTGATTCCCGTGACTGTCCCGGAGGTGCGACGGTTGCTGACACGCCTGGTATGGGCCGAAAGCCAACCGCCTAGCTTCGTCCTGTCCTGGTCGTGGTGGAGACGCCGCCACCAAGCCCGAGCCCGGCAATGCCACTACAAGACGCGCCTATCACATCTGCAACTGTAGTATTAGAGGGTGTCTGCAAAGTGCTTGCCGAAGCCCGTCATCCTGAGCCTGTCGAAGGATGACATGGGTTTCGACTGTCTGCTGCCCCAACCGTCCGTCCTTCGACAACCCTTCGGCAAGCTCAGGACAGGATGAACGGTTGGGCTTTGTAAACACCCTCTTGCAGAAACAGCAATCTCTCGGCGATACCGCAAACGCAAAATGGATGCGCCGGATGAGCTTGACGGCTGCGGGTCAGGGCTGCTGCCTGTGCAGGCGAGCCTCCAGTTCTTGGACGCGGGCCTCGGCGGCCAGGCGGGCGGCGCGCTCGCTGTCGGCGCGGGCGCGCTCGCTGGCCAGGGTGGCGATGGGACGGTTCGTTGCCGGGTCGATCCAGGACAGTTGCCCCTGCTCCCAGCGAAGGTGCAGGTCCAGCACGCTGCTGTATCCCTGCACGACGCCCTCCTCCGGCTCTTCGACGGCAATCGGCCGGTACTCGTCCCCCTCCAGCCGGTCCCCGGCCAGCCGCACCCGGTTGCGCCCGGAAGCCTGGTCGAAACGCCAGTACTCCGGGATGCCCAAGGCCGCGTATTCTTCCCGCTTCGCCCCTTGGTCAACCCTCCGGGTGCTGGGCGACGCTATCTCCAGCACGAAGTCCGGCGGCTTGCCCTGCTCGTCGATGACATAGGCGTTGGTGTCCCGGTAGGCCGCCGGGTCCACCCCGAAGGCAACCAGCAGGTCGGGGTAGCGCACCCCGGCCAGCGTGCGGGTGAAGCGCAGGCTCAGGTAGTGGTCCCCGGCCACCAAAGTGGTCTCCGGGTTGCCCAGGTGCTGGGCCAGCAGGTAGGCGTTGCCGTTGATGGTCAGGTGGTCGAAGGCGGTCATTCTTTCATCGGGAATCTCCGGCGGATCCGGGAATCGGAGCCAGCCCGGGGGTTTGGGCTTGGCGGCGGGGGCTTTGGCGCTGGTCATGCTGAACCTCCGGGGACTGGAGGGACCCTCCCGTCCTCCCGATACGCTGAAGGCGATTATACCCGTTTCAGAAAATCCCAACGGGATGGGTTAGCAGAGGAACCCCTGTATGCGAGAACGTAGAGCAGGAATGTCGCGGAGTTCGCATTCCCAAATGATTAAGGATTCCCAACCCATATCAATGAGCAAATTCTGGTTGTTGGCATCTCTTTGCTTCGTTCTCTCCAGTTTCGGTTTCCAGTAACCCAAGTTTGACTTCGGTACTCGACTGTCTAGGCAAACCGGGGACGGATGCTGATGCCAGAAACAGCCGTGAACGAAAATCACCTTGCGGCGAGGGCTAAAAACAATATCGGGTTTACCAGGCAATCCTTTGCCATGGAGCCGGTAACGGTATCCCATACCATGAATCAGACGGCGAACAGTAAGCTCTACCGAAGTGTTCGAGCTTTTGATGCGGCTCATGTTGTAACTGCGCCGCTCTTCTGAAATTTTGTCGGCCATGCTAGGCGGCCAAGTCCAGCGGCAAATCTGCAATATCCCGCAGCCGCCGTCCGTCTATCATGATTTTGACCATTTCTTGGGCGTCGGGATATTCGAGATTGTTGAGGGCTTCAACTAGTTCCGGCAGAGCGAAGTGATAAACGCAGTCAATGTCACCTGTACCCAGGGCTATCGAAGCTATGCGGCTGGGCAGTGGCTCTCCTGTTACGACTGCGATATGAGGCAAACGTCCTTTCCGGTTGCGGATCAGATTCAGGGCTTCCGAACGGGCATTCTGAGCACGGTCGCTTCGGATGGTCCATTTGCAGGAAATGCTGGCATGGAGAATCGGCAAACTGTTGTTGGCTGCCCGGATGTTAGTGTACGAGGCAAAGGTTTCGCCTACGATAGCGTAAGGTTCGTTAATTGAATCGTCTGCTTCAGGGTTTCGTCCGATAACGATGTCGGGTTTGATAAGGTAATCACTACCCAGCGCAGAAGCCAGGGCAGGATTCTCCTTGGCCAATTCACTCAGCTCTTTGAGGTGCTGATACTGCTCAAACCGCTCGATGTTTATTCCGCTACGCCCAACACTCCATTTGCCGGGTCGCAAGTGCTGGAAACGCAGGAAAGTGCCGGAAATGAAATTCTCGCAAACCTGCTCAAATCTCGCCCCGGCACGTTGTCCCGACAGCCGTTGCTCGGTGGTGTTTGGCCGCAGTTGATTTACTATGCCTTGAGCTATAGCGATGCTGATATTGCTGCCTTTGTCAGCATTGCTAGGAATACCATTATGGTCAACCCTTAACACACCGTTTAGAAGGGCTTGATGAAACGCGGTCCTAGCCGATGTTATTACTGGTTCCCCGCCCACGATCCTGCCTGAACCGGCTTTAATGCGGTCAGCGCCGAGATTATCTGCTGTCCTACCGCCCGCGCCACGGGAGGAGGAAAAGCATTGCCAACCTGCTTATAGGCCGGTGTCTTGTTGCCAACGAAAGTCCAAGTATCGGGGAAGCTCTGCAACTTGGAGACCATCGGAACCGTCAGCCGGGGCATCTGGGCGAAATCCGGATCTGGAGGCTCATCAGCGACACCCTTGCCGTCAACCCCTAGCACTGCCCATGCTTTTCTGGCGCGTACCGGGCCTAGGTCGGGCCCACCATGTTTCAGTGAACCGCCGACAATTGTGGGGGCTAGGTCATTAGCCCCAAGGCTCCACTCCTGAACCCGCCGCCATCCACGGGAAGCCATATCACAGTAGAGCATTTCACCTACGGTAGGAGGGCGCATATCCAATGGCTCTGGCCAATGGAACTTGTGAGACAGGTTTTTTTCGATGGCCACCAGAATTGCCCGTTTGCGGTATTGGGATACTCCGTAGTCACAAGCGTCCAGTAACCGCCAACTGGCCTGATAGCCTAATTGTTTCAGCCGAAGCAAAATGGACTCTCTGTATCCGTTGAATCGGGGATCCAGCAGCCCTCTAACATTTTCGATCATTACACAACGTGGCCTGGATTCATCCACAAGCCTTAACGCTTCGGGAAAGAGGTCTCTTTCGTCAGCATATCCCAACTGCTTTCCCGCCACGGAAAAGGGAGGGCAGGGCAAACCGCCGGCCAACAAGTCAACTCCCAGGAAACTGGAGCCATCGAGTTTCCGTATGTCGCATTGAATCACTTGCCATTCACTGCGGTTCCACCGGAGGGTGGCGCAGGCGTTGGCGTCGATTTCATACAGCCCGGTATGCTGAAATCCCGCTTGTTCCAACCCCAGCGCTTGGCCGCCGCCTCCAGCGCATAGCTCAACACAGTAAGGGCCTGTCATTCGTTGCCTCCTTTTCAGGAAAGCTATCACAGGGCATCGCAGAGTTCAACGCGCATCTGTCATCGCGTCAAGGGGAAAGGGCGCTTTCGCGGGAATGAGGGGTTGGCGATTAACCGCAATTATGCCCTTGCCGCTTCTACGGCAAGGGCGAACCTGTCAGAATGGCCTGGCCCAAATGGTGCGCTGGGCCAGGGTTCTACCGACGGGGTCCACCATAAGGTTGAAATTTTCCAAGGTGGTGGAACCTATGAGGAACCGGTCTTGCGGGCCGAATATGACCATACACGAGAGCGCAAGAGGTTGCCCTCCCAGGCGAAGATTGGCCTGACCGGCAGGCAGTTCATCCTCATCGTTGATGTATTGAATCGGCATCGTCATCAATGACTCAATGCCTATGTTTCTGAGGAATTCGCTGGGCAGCATCGTGTGGGTGCAGCCGGTATCGACCATGACTGCCTCAAGAGTCTCCCAGTCCCTGTTGATGGGATTTTCAATCTGGAGGTCAACGTAGACGTGTCCCATCAGTTTCTCCGGACAATGGGTTAAGGATACTGCGGCAGTGACCATAGTCTATCGCGTTACGGCAGCGCGTACTCGACCCGCTCGGTGGAGACCAGCGTCACGCCCCAGCCGGCCATCCAGGCCGAGTGCCGCCCGTCGCCGCCGGCCACCAGCACCACCACGTCGCTGGCCGAACGCACGATGGGCACCAGCACGTCGTCTCGGGACTCGTCGATCCAGTTGGGCCAGGTACGGTTGCCGTAGTGGGCGATGCCCTTGAGCTGGCCCACGGGCATGCGCGCGTTGTGGAACACGTAGTCCTTGACGTCGGCCTTGCTGAGCCCTGACGCTGCCACCTCGGCGGCGTGCTCGGGGCAGAGGACCAGGATGACCTGCCCTCCGGTGGCCTGCTGGTAGTAGTTGGCGATGCCCACGGTCCTCATGTTGCCGACGATGGTGCCCAGGACGCCGAACCCGGTACCGGAGGTGCTTTCCATGATCCGGTAGACGCCCAGGATGCCAGCCACAGTGACCGTGCTGTCATCGGGTGTGTAGCCCCGCTCCACGTGCAGCGGCTCCCAGGGACTGCGGGCCTCGTTCTCAGCGAAGCAGAAACTGTAGCGGCCTGGCGAGCTGAGGGTGGCCTTGTCCATGTCCCCCGGAGTCAGCCCGGCCACGTTGCGCACGATGAGCCGCAGGGCGCGCCCGATGGCGGCGTTGGCCCGGAATCCCGGTCCCAGGCAACCGGCGTCGGCCTGGATGCCCACCTGCCCGGCAACGGGGCCGTTGACGATCATGACCTGGTTTGCGCCGCCCGTGGTCGCGGCAGTGCCAGCGAGGTTGAATCCCTCGCGCATTGCTGCCCTCACGCCGGCGACCACCACCGGGAAGTGCTCGGGCTTGCAGCCAGCCATCACGGCGTTGATGGCCAGCTTTTCCAGCGTCGCCCGGGAGTTGCGCGGCTGCATCACGCCCAGCGAGTGCTGGGGGTCGGCGTCGATGGCCGACAGCATGTTGCGGACGGCGTCCTCGGTGGGAGGGACCACGGGCAACCCGTCGGTCCAGCCCTGCTCCCAGAAGTAGTCCTGCATGGCGGGAAAGTCGGCGGGCACATGCTCGCGGCGGGACTGGAGTTGGGGGGTGGTCATGGCTGGCTCCTGGGTGCGGTCTAGCAGCAGCGCCGAGTCTGGATGACAATCCGGTCATTCCATACGAATGACTCAGCGCCGCACATATTCGCTTGCCTATTTCGTTAGGGCCTAGACGGTTATGAGCCACTCTCCGCATGACCGTTTCGCTATCGTCTACCGGGCCGCCTTGTGATGGGGTGTTCACCAACTATCCTGTCCGTTTTCGGCATCCCGGCAGTCTGCTTACGAACTGCTTGAGTTGCGCCATGTCCTCCGTGGCCGTTCCCTCGTATTCCTCTCCAAGCTGGTCCTCAAAGCTGAATTCTACGGTTCCGTCGGGTTGGCAGGCAATTTCCAGGTCGATGCCGCTGATGTGCCATTCCACAGCGACTCCGCCCGGCCAGGTCGTGTTGACACTGCTGGGGGCTATGGTGTCGCTTTCCAGAGCTGTTGCCAGAAGGCTGATCAGTCCCACTGCCGCCCTGGGCTGGGGTGGAGTTCTGCCGTCCGGGAGGTTCGATTCGTACCATGGAAGGGACGCCATTTCCCTGGCGACGAATTCCAGCCATCCTGTGTCGTCGCCAGTCTTCTCTGTGGGAACCGCTTGGAATGTTACCGTTACGCTTCTTCCTTCTTTCTCCCTTTCTGCGAGACTACGGAAGATTTCCTGTATGACCGTGCGCTCGGACTCGGCCCTGCTGCTGGTCGTGGTTGTCATGGAAGTGCCTCTTCTCCGGAGGACGTTTCGGTCATCATGGATTCGCTCACCTACAGATCACCTTCGGCTAGCGGTTTATCTTATTAAAGGTGAGTCTATGCATTCCCGGCCCGCAACTAGTCGACGCGCTACATTCGCCTTGGGGATTGGGGCCTGGCCCTATCCCCGTCAGCCGTCAGCAGGCCCTCCGGTCGATTCAATCAGTTCCCAGTACGCTCTCCCGGCTTTTCAGTTCTGTCCCTCCCAATAAGGGTCACGAACGCTCAACCCAGTCATGGGGTCAGCCGAAAACTTGCTGACAACTCGGTTATCCCAAATGAACAACTCATCACATCCCGCTGCTTCTGCGCTTGCCACCTGAATCGCGTCCATGGTTCTGACGCCATACTGGTTTGCTATCATGCGGGCCGACAACGCCACATCCTGGTCCAGGTCGACAAAGCGAGTCAAACTCTGGCTGAACAGCGAATCAATCGCTCGGATTCGTGACTGATCTGAAGCTGATAATGAATCTACTCCTCGTCGCACCTCCACCAACGTAACCGTTGAGGTAGAAATAGTAATCAGACCGGCTTCACTGGCGTCAAAAATCAACTCAGTCAGATCTACCCGGCTAATTCCGCCATGCGCCGGAATTGTCTCGCCATTCAGGGCGGCAATGTAGACCGAGGAATCGAGATGGATTCGCCTATTCGGTTGGAAAATCACCCCGAATCTTCCTCATGTATTCCTCGGTGGAGAGGCCGCCGGTCAGGTCGGGGATACTTCCCATCAACTCTCTTATGGTGCGGCGCTCGTTATCGGGTGAGCCGCTGTCTTTACTGGCCAGACCCTGACCCCCCGTCAGCAGGCCGACGATCTCAGGGGCGTATTCGTGGGCCATCTGCCTTACGTCCTCTACCGGACGGCTGGCCAGGGGGCTGGGGAGGACGACGATGCGGACGCCGGGCATGCCCAGGGAGGCGGCGCGGAGGTTGGCCGCGCGGGTGAAGCTGCTGGTGATGACGCTGACAGAGGGTACGCCTGAGGACTCGGTTACCACTGTGTCGTGGAGACCCCACGCCGTGCAACTGCCTCAATCGGCGATGGCGTGGATGATGGCGTCGCACTCCCGGAGCAGCGCCTCCAGCTTTTCGTCGGGGTGGGCAGCGCTGTAGGTGGACTTGCGGTTGTAGATGACTTTCTTGACGCCGTAGTCGTTCAGCAGGGTCTGTTCCAGTTCCTGCATGAAGGTGTCGGCATGGTACTTCCGGTTCTCCAGCAGTCCGACGACTTTGCCCTCCAGACCGGACAGAGAGGCGCTGAGGCCCTGCTCCTCGGGAACGTCCTCGGCGACGGGGACGAGGATTTCGACCGTTCGCTCTACGGTGGTCATTGCTTTCTCCTTGCGCTATTCCTCGGAGAGTTCAGAGGGCCTCGACCCTCCTCCGAACTCGGCCTCAAACATCCACTCCAGCTTGCTAACCCGTTTGTCCAGAGAATGTACCTGCTCTCTCACCTGATCGATGCTCTCAATGAAGCGGTCCTCAAGACGGTCCATCCTCTGCGTTATACGGGACTCCACTTCCGTTATATGGGCTTCCAACCTGTCGAATCGCTGGTTGGTCTGAGTCTCCAGCGTGTCAATTCGTTGGGTGGTCTGGGTTTCCAGCCTGTCGATTCGGCGATTGGTTTGACTGACGAGATACAGCATCAGGCCCGCCAAGCCGACTCCGAGGCTTGCCAAGCCTACACCCACCCCGATGATTGCGTAAAATTCAGGGGACATAATAGACCCTAGCCGCCGAGCTGGAAGAACTTGCCCTCGGTCTTGATGGCTGGCGCGATGATCATCTCGGCCTGGTGCAGGTCGCGGACAGAGTATGCGCCGCACATGCCCATGCCGACGCGCAAGGCCCCGACGAAGTTCTGGGTGCCGTCGGTTACCGAGGTGGGGCCGTAGAGTATCTGGTTGAGGGACCCCTTGGTGCCGACCTTGACGCGGGTGCCGCGGGGCAGCTCGGGGTGAGGATTGGCCATGCCCCAGTTGTAGCCGCGCCCCGGGGCCTCCTCGGCCTGGGCGAAGGGGGTGCCCAGCATCACGCCGTCGGCCCCGCTGACGATGGACTTGCAGATGTCGCCTCCAGTGCGGATTCCGCCGTCGGTTATCACGGAGACGTAGCGGCCGGTCTTCCTGTAGTAGTCCTCGCGGGCTGCGGCGCACTCCAGGGTGGCGGACACCTGCGGCACCCCGACGCCAACGACCTCGCGGGTCGTGCAGGCCGCGCCGGGGCCGACTCCCACCAGGACGCCGTCGATCCCGGTCTCCATCAACTCCAGGGCGACGTCGTAGGTAACGCAGTTGCCGACCATCACTGGCACCTTGATGGCGTCGATCAGTTCGGAAAAGATGAGGCCGCGGTAGCTATTGGACATGTGCCTGGCCGTGGTCACCGTGGATTGCACCACGACCATGTCAGCCCCGGCCTCCACAGCGACGGGAGACATCCGCTTGGTGCTCTGGGGCGTAAAGGATATTGCACACACCGCGCCGGAGTTCTTGATTTCCCGGACCTGTGCGGCCAGGAGGTGCTCCTTGACCGGCTCTGAGTAGACTTGCTGCAGGAATTCGGTCACCTCGCCCTGTGGCGTGGCAATGATGTCCTCGAGGACGGAATAGGGGTCGTCGTAGCGGGAGTAGAGGCCCTCGCCATTGAGCACGGCCAAGCCGCCCAGTTCGTGCATCCTGGCGGCGAACCGGGGGGAGACGGCTCCGTCCATGGCGGAAGCCATGATGGGTATCTCGAATTCGAGGTCACCGATGGTCATCTTGGTGGAAGTGAGTTCAGGATTGATGGTTACCTGGCCCGGAACGATGGCCACTTCGTCGAAGCCGTAGGAACGCTCCAGTTCCTTGAGAAGCCTCCTGCCCATCACTGACCCCCTTCATTTCAGTGTCGATCAAGTAGCTACCAGAGACTTGGTATTGACAAACGATTTAATCAGTTTTGGGAGCAAAAAGTCAACGAGATTCAGGGTGCGTAACCTTCCAGATGCTTGTTGGAGCCAATTCGGAGCGGCGCAGAGGTTTTTAGTCGAAAACAGTTCATAGCGTTTCCATTTTGGCAACTAATTTCAGCCAAAGTATTGACGATTACGATTAACCCATGATAGAATTTCGTAAACGAGAGACAAGATCAGATAGAGAGTGAGCGAGATGGTACAGCAAGCGGAGAATGTAGCCGTTCAAGAAGTTCCCGAGGCCGTCCTGACCTGCCAGCACCACTGGCTGATTCAGGCGGCGGATGGCCCGACCAGCCCCGGTGTGTGCCGCCTCTGCGGCGAAACCAAGGATTTCAAGAACTACGTTGAGACCGCAACCTGGGGCGACACCCGCCTGATCAACCGGCAAGACCCGGTGCCGGCCAGCGCCATCATGGCCGCCAAGATGGAATCCATGGAGGATGAGTAGCCGAAACAGCATCGGTTGCCCCTGACAGCCACTGTCGCTGAATTCCATTAGTGTTCCCGGCACTGCGCCGGGGGTCGGATTCCCAGGAAAACTGGGCTGGCCCCCGGCTTTTTTCATCGCAAAATCCGTCCTGAGCACCCCTTGCCAGAGACGCAAAATCTATGTCATATTGTGGCGTGTACCGAGGCTCTGCCCAATATGTGGTGGTTGAGGGGTGGTCAGGGCCTTAGTGCTCTGCGTATCCTGGATTGCGTTCGCGCTGGTTTCCGCCAATGGGGTCTGAGGTAGACTAAAGTCTGCTGAGGAGACCCGTTCCATGGCGGGATACCGGACCTCTCACCGACCGTTCCGGCTTGTTTTTCAACGGGGTCTTTCCCGCCGGAATGGCACTAGATCTGGAGGACTCATTCCCTTGCCTTTTACTCATCTTCACGTCCATACCGAATACAGCATGCTCGACGGCATCAGCCGCATCCCCGAGCTGGTGGAACGCACCGGCGATCTGGGAATGGATGCGCTGGCCATCACCGACCACGGGACCTTCTACGGGGTGGTCGACTTTTACTCCGCATGCCGCGACGCTGGCATAAAACCCATCATCGGGTGCGAGGTATACGTCGCCCACAACAGCCGGCACGAGAAGAACCCGTCGGAGCGCAGCCCGGCGCACCTGGTGCTGCTGGCCCGGGACAACACCGGGTACCGCAATCTCATGCAGCTGGTTACCAAGTCGCACGTGGAGGGTTTCTACAACCGCCCCCGCATCGACAAGGGGCTGCTGGAGGAATACGGTCAGGGCCTGGTGTGCCTGTCCGGGTGCCCCTCGGCAGAGGTGCCGCGGCTGCTGGCCGACGGCAACTACGACGGGGCCGTCAAGGCGGCGGGCTGGTACCGGGAGCTGTTTGGGGACGGGTATTTCCTCGAGATCCAGCGCCACCAGAACGTCGAAAACCTGGACCGGATCAACGAGGGCCTGCTCCGGATGGCCCAGGAAATCAGGCTGCCGCTGGTGGCCACCAACGATTCCCACTATGTGCATCAGCACCAGGCCCCCCTGCAGGACATTTACATCTGCATCCAGACCAACACCAACATCCGCGACGAAAAGCGGCTGTTGATGGAGGACAACTCCTATTACATCAAGAGCCCCCATGAAATGGAGGAGCTTTTCAAGGACCTCCCCGCGAACATTCGTGGCGAGGCGATGGCCAACACCGGCGTGATCGCGGACATGTGCGACGTCTCGCTGGAGTTCGGCCAGACGCACCTGCCCCGTTACGAGACCCCCGGTGGCATGGACGCGGATGATTACCTGGCCCAGGTCTGCGAGGAGGGGTTCCGGCGTCGCTACCCCAACGCCTCCCCCGAGGCGATTGAGCGCCTGCGGTACGAGCTGGAAGTCATCCGCTACACCCGGTTCGCCAACTATTTCTTGGTCGTGTGGGACATTATCAAGTTCGTTCGCGAACGCAATATCCTGTTCGGGGTGCGGGGCAGCGCGGCCGCCAGCGTCGTTCTCTACTGTCTGGGCATTACCGATGTCGACCCGCTGGAATACCGGCTCGTATTTGAGCGCTTCCTTAATTTGGAACGCAAGGAAATGCCGGATATCGACATGGACTTCCAGGACGACCGGCGGGACGAGGTGTTGCACTACGTCATAGACAAGTACGGCAACGACCACGTGGCCCAGATCATCACCTTCGGCACGCTGGGCGCCAGGGCCGCGCTGCGTGATGTGGGTCGAGCCTTGGGAATGAGCTATGGCGACGTGGACCGCATTGCGCAGATGTTGCCGCAGCGGGCCCAGAACCTTGACGACGCCCTGCGCGTAAGCCCTGAGCTTCAGTCGTCATACGACAACAACGAGGCGGTCAGGGAACTGGTGGACCGTTCGCGGGACCTGGAGGGCATCGTTCGCAACGTCGGCACCCACGCCGCAGGCGTGCTGATTGCCGACGAACCGCTGACCGAGACGGTGCCGTTGCAACGCCCGGTCAAGGGAGACGAGTCCAGCCCCGTGCTGATGACCCAATTCAGCATGGACCCGGTAGCCCATCTGGGGCTGCTCAAGATGGACTTCCTCGGCCTCACCAGCCTCACGATCCTTGACCAGGTGGTCAAGGTGGTGCGCGAGAGCAGGGGCATCGAGATCGATCTCCAAACCCTGCCGCTGGACGACGCCAAGACGTATGAGTTGCTGTCGTCCGGCAACACGACCGACGTGTTCCAGTTGGAAAGCGCTGGTATGCAGCGGTACATCGAAAAACTCAAACCGTCGAACATCGGCGACATCGCTGCCATGATCGCGCTGTACCGGCCGGGGCCTATGGAGAACATCGACCGGTTCATCGACGCCAAGCATGGGCGGGTGGCGGTCACCTACCCGCATCCCAGTTTCAAGGAGCTGCTGGACGAGACCTACGGCATCATCGTCTACCAGGACCAGGTGCTGCTCATACTGCAGCAGTTCGCCGGCTACACCCTGGGCGCAGCCGACATAGTTCGCAAGGCCATGGGTAAGAAAATCGCGTCGCTGATGGCCCAGGAACGCGACAACTTCGTTGCCGGGGCGACCGCCAAGGGGTTCGACGAGCCGCTGGCGGTGGAGATATTCAACCTGATCGAGCCTTTTGCCGGGTATGCCTTCAACAAGGCCCATAGCGTGAGCTACGCCTTGATCTCCTACTGGACAGGCTACTTCAAGGCCCATTATCCAGTGGAATACATGGCGGCGGTGCTGAACGCCCGTCTCGACAACACCGATAAGACCATCAGCTCCATCAATGAGTGCTTCCGTCTGGGAATACCGGTCTGGTTGCCCGACGTGAACCGTTCGGGAGAGTTCTTCACCATCGACCGTGACGGCGAAGGCAATCCTGGCCTGCGCATCGGGCTCGCTGCCATCAAGACGGTGGGCGAGGGCGCGGTCAGGCCGCTGGTTGAGGAACGCAAGGAGAATGGGCCGTTCCGGTCCGTCGATGATTTCTGTCGGCGTTCCGGCACAGCCAATCTCAACCGCCGTACCATGGAAAGCATGGTCAAGGCGGGCGCATTTGATTCAGTCGCGCCGCGCGGCGCCATGCTCGACGCTCTCGACCGCATCGTGGCCACGGCCCAGCGCGAGGCGCAGATGCGGAACAGCGGCCAGAGCAGCCTCTTCGGCGGGGGTTCGGGTGCTGCAACCCCCGGGACCGCCAGCGCAGCCATGGACGAGCCCGGCATCATACTGGGCTCCAACGACACATCGCCCGAGGAGAAGGCGGCCTGGGAGCGGGAGTTTCTCGGCGTCGCCCTGTCGCACAATCCGCTGATGGCCTTGACCGCCGCCAACACCAATGGGTCATTCGTCTCGCTGGACCAGCTCAGCGACGAGATGCAGGGCCAGCAGGTCCACGTCCTGGGCATCGTCAGCACGGTTACTGAGCGCGCCCGCCGTGACGGCCAGCGCTTCATCATCGTGGGCCTGGAGCTCCTGGGCGGAGTGGTGGAGGTTACTGTCTGGCCCGAGGCGCTGCAACGCACCGAGGGAATCTGGCATCCAGGCCGCACCATTCGCGTTCAGGGCAGGGTGCGGCTGCGGGGCGAGCAGTTGGAACTGTCGTGCGATGACGCCGAGGAGTTCGTTCAAGACCAGCCGTCGGCGCTGCCAGCCAACAGCAATGGTAACGGCAAGCCTGCTCCGGCGAAGCCGAACGGTAACGGAAACGGCGGCCATTACAGGAACGGCAACAGTAATGGCAATGGCCAGCAGAGAAATGGAAACGGTAACGGCAATCCACAGCGGGATTACGCGAACGGCAACGGAAGCGGTCACAGCTCCGTTGGCGAAGGCCAGAGACCGGCTGCGGCGTATGAGTCCAGCAACCGGCTGGTGCAGTTGGCGGTGACCGAGTCGGAGGACCCGCAGCACGATGCTATGCTGCTGAGGGAAGTGATCGGAGTCATCCTTGAATATCCGGGACGGGACAAGGTGAATCTGGAGATTCGCACCGCGGGAAAGCGGGTGCTGATGGAGTTGCCCGTCGTGAGCACCGGGTACTGCGACCCTCTGCGGGAGAGGCTGGAGGACCTGCTGGGCCCCGACACCGTGGCGGTAACCCAGGAGATGCCCCTGGGCGTTTGACGCCGCGCCTGCCGTCGCCCCATTCGCGCATGACGCTCATCCAACGGGGACCGCGAACTGCACGAACCTTAGCTGGGCAGGCAGGTCAGAGTGCCAATTGCCGTGCTGCGTTTGTTGCGTATCGTCGATTCAATTTCAAATTAGGCAGTAAGCAGTCACAAGTACCGCAATATATTACGAAATGTCTACAAAATATCATCAATAGACGCGTTTATACGGCGTGCAGTCTGCCGTATAAAGTTGACCACCCCCGAAGCCGATGCTAGACTGCCCGCGAATTGCTTGGAACGGCGTTCCGTAGCTACTAGATGTCTGGCGCTGCCTGGCAGAGCGCAGCAAGCGCTGACCAGGGGCCTGCCGGGCCCAAATACGAAAATATGGGTATCAAGATGTATTATTACTCTACGAGGCCTCCGGTTCGGAACGCGAGTATGAACCGGACGCGAATCAGCAGCCGGCAGCTGTACGCCCTGCCCTGCGAACCATAGCTCCTCACCCCAATCGATAACGAACGGGGCCACACCCCAGCCCTCTTGCCTCGCTTCAGCCCTCGCCGCGCAATCCGGAACATCGTTTTGCCTGCGGCAGCCTTGAGAAACCACCAAATCCCGACATCGGAATTGTTTGCGCAAAATTTTGCGCCTGTATGGGGTGAATCTCGGGGACATGAGGGCAAGTTGAAGGATTTGTCAACAAAACACATAACAGATTTTCCGCAATTTTAGATTTGTACGAAACGCAGCGGCTAATTTGGATGGCCGCCGCCAGTTTTCTGGAACAGCAACCAACAAGGAGGAAACCATGCGTGAAATGCTACGCTCAAAGATCCACCGGGCCTGGGTGACCGAGGCCAACCCCGACTACATCGGAAGCATCGTCATCGACGAGGCGCTGATGGAAAAGGTGGACATGTGGGAGTTTGAGAAGGTCCTGGTCTGCGACGTCGACAACGGCAGCCGTTTCGAGACCTACGTGATCCCAGGCGTTCGCGGTCGAGGCGAGATCGCCGTGCAGGGCGCTGCCGCCCGTCTTACCGCCGAGGGTCACTGCCTGATCATCATGTCCTTCGAGGTCTCCGACTCGCCGGTTGAGCCGAAGATGATCCTGGTCGACCAGGACAACCGATTCGTGGAGTACCTGGAGGGCATCAAGCATGTCGAGCCGGTTCACTGAGCAGGAAACAGAGTCCTACTACGATGCCGAAGATGCCATCTACCGCACAATTTGGGATGAGGATGGCAGCGTTCACTGGGGCTACTTCGACGAGACGACCGGCACCGACTTCCTGAAGGGCTGCGCCAATCTCGACCGCATCATGGTCGAGAAGGGCAGCATCGGCCCAGACGCCCGGGCGCTGGACCTCGGCTGCGGCAACGGCACCACTGCCATCTGGCTCGCCGGGCATACCGGCTGCCGCGTCACCGGGATCGACCTCAGCGGCGTGCGCATCGACAACGCGAACGCGGACCGCGAGCGGCAGGAACCCGGGCTGCGTGAGCGGCTTGCTTTCGAGAAGGCATCGGCCACTGAATTGCCGTTTTCGGACGGCTCCTTCGACCGCGTCTGGAGCCAGGCCGTCATCTATCACGTGCCGGACAAGCGCACGGTGCTGAAGGAGGTATTCCGGGTCCTGGAAAAGGGCGGGATATTCGTCTTCGACGACCTGGTCAAGCCGACGCAGGAAGTCAGCCCCGAGGCCCAGCGGTTTGTCTACGACCGGTTGCTCTATGATACCGAGTTCAGCTTCGAGTCCTACCAGGACGCGCTGAAGGCCCAGGGCTTTGAAGTGCTTGAGGCACACGACATCTCCAGCCACCTGCGCCAGAGCTACCTGTGTCTCGCTGACCGAACGCCCAAAGGGGACACCGGCGAGCACGCCGAGCACTACGAGTGGCTGACCGAGGCTTACCTGGGCACTGCTCGGGCCGTCGAGAACAATGAGCTGGGCTGGGGACTGTACATCTGTCGAAAGTAGCCACCCGGCGCCCCACATTCGGATAATCTGAACGCAAATTCCCTCTCCCCCCTGAGCTTGTCGAAGGACCGGGGAGAGGGAATTTGGAATGGAGGCCATCATGACGATGGAAGATAGCCACAGGCGAGTCCAGTGGGTATACGAATCGACCAGCAACCAGGAACTGGAGGAACGCTACGACCAGTGGGCCTCCGAATACGACCAGGACCTGGATGATGTATTCGCCTGGAACGCACCGCAGAACGGCGCCGACGTCCTGGCGCGTCTCGTCCCTGCCGGTGCCGCCGTACTGGACGCCGGGGCGGGAACCGGGCTGGCGGGCAAGTGCCTGGCCGATGCCGGTTTCACCAACATGGCGGCCATGGACCTGTCGCAGGGAATGCTGGACGAGGCCCGGAAAAAGAATGTCTACAACTCATTCCACCAGATGACCCTGGGTGAGACCCTCGGCTTCGAGACAGGACAGTTCGATGCCGTGATCAGCATCGGCGTCTTCACCCTGGGGCATGCCCCCGTCAGCTCGTTCGACGAGCTTGTCCGCGTGACCAAGCCGGGTGGTTACATCGTATTCAGTCTGCGCACGGATATGGTGGAGGATGGTTTCCAGGACTATTTCCGTAAACTGACTGACGCAGGCAAGTGGAAGCTGGCGGAGACCACCGATCCCTTCCAGCCTCTTCCCAAGGGCGAGCCGGAGGTGTTCCACCAGATCTGGGCCTACCAGGTGGTCTGACCGAGCCGGGAGTCCTTTGACCACTCAGAGGGTGTCTCCAAAGTTCCCTCTCCCAGGGGGAGAGGGTTAGGGCGAGGGCGTCCTTCTGTATTTTCAGGAGTAGATGGATACGGCCCCCAGCCTGTTCCTCGCAAATGGAATGGGCATATTAGACACTCTCTTGGAGGGTGAGTGACACATCCATTTCGTTTTCCGATTTGCGGGACCCCCAAGGGGTCGTTGTTTCTGTAGGTACAAGGTACGCCCGACTTTGAATCAAAATTCCAATTTATGAGTCATTCTACCGAATCTTGAGCCACTTGCGGAACCGCGTGTGCTACTAAGGGCATTTTGACGCTTGGAATAAAGGAATCAATTGGAGTCGCAGAACCAGCGTCTGTCGAGGTTACACCCCAGGAATGGCTCGGCAGCTGATGCAAATGAGACCGATCTGTGCTTGGCCCGGCTTTGGTCAGCAACCCCAATTGCCTCTGCCTTATGACAGTTGGTGATTGACGTAGCGCCAAAGACTGCCTGATAATCAACGCCTCTCATTGAATTCTTTTTTCCACGAATTTCCGGTACGATTGAACAGAGGAGATTACTGCTACACAGGCTAGGGACATAATGCAGATAGAGTTCAACGCCAAAAAATTTCAGGAACTGGCCCTGCACGTCGCCAAACTCTCCGAAGACGACCCGCGATTCGGTTCTACTAAGCTGAACAAGTTGCTTTTCTACATTGACTTCGGGGGTTATAAGCTGCTGGGGGCACCCGTGACGGGAGCAACCTACCAACACCTACCTGCCGGACCCGCTCCACGAGAGTGGCTTCCTGCAAAGAACACCCTTGAAGATAGCGGGCGTGCTACGGTTGAGGAACGTCCTTATTTCTTCGGGGTCCAAAAGCGACTTGTGGCCCGGGAGGACGCTGACCTGTCGGTTTTCTCTGAAAACGAACTACAGATCGTAAGAGACGTGGTCGACGAATTCTGGCATTTCAACGCCCGTCAAATAAGCGAATTCTCGCACAAGGAGTGGGCGTGGAGTGTAACGGACAACTACGATGATATGGACTACCAGCTTGCTTGGATATCGGCAGACCCCCTTACTCCGGAACAGGTCGAAGCAGGCTATCGTATAGCAGAGGAATCCGGCTTACTGGTGTAGTGGATGTACGAACTTCGCAGCACGGAGGCCTTTGATCTTGTAGCACAGCACTTGCAAGGCAGCCTCGAAAGTTGGGATGACATCTGGTTCAACTTCGACCACGTCCTCGTACACCACCCAGACTGGGGGCCAGCTGTTCCAGGTACGTTACTGAGGGCCTTACCGCTAGACACACAGCCTCTGCTCACAGTCTATTACCACGTCGATTATGAGATGAGAGTAATAACTCTGCATAACGTAGTGGAGAACGTCTGAAAGCAACCCCCTTCAATATTCCCTAGATACAGGGATTTTTGACTCAATTTGCCGGATCTTGAGTCTGATCGCAATTAATGATTCAGAGCCGTGTACACCCTCACCCTAACCCTCTCCCTCCGGGAAAGGGAATTTGTCACATACCCTCTTGGCAGGGCCGTCTCCCACTTCCTCCCCCAACCATCGCCATGAATCCCCGGAGGCTGCTGGGGCGTATCGTGCTACGACGGTTAGAATTGCCCCAGCGGCAATTCTCACAAGATGTCGGGAGATGGCGCCTTGCGTTTCCCCTGGGCCAACATCGCGCTGATCGCGCTGTTCTCGTTCGAGCTGGTGACCGGGTACCTGGGGCTGACCCACAACAACCCGGAATGGATCGCGGCCATGCACCTGCACCGGATCGCCGGTTTCGCCATTCTGGTGCTGTTCGTCTGGAAGTCGCGTAACATTCTCGGCTCCTTCAAGACCCGCAGCAACTGGAACAGGTCGCCTGGGATGATGCTGGGATCGACCTTGCTGCTGGTCGGGCTGCTGGCCGTGCTGGGGCTGGGCCTGGCATGGAGCCACATCGGCCCATACAGTTTCATGGGTTTCTCCGGGACCACCATCCACCTGAACCTGGCCTGGATGCTGCTGCCTTTGCTGATCTGGCACACGCTCCGGCACAAGATCAGCCTTCGGACGCGCTACGCAGCGGGGCGCCGGAACTTCCTGCGGTTCGCGGGAGTGGCAGTGGCCGGGCTGGCGGCGTGGCAGCTTTCGGAGCGGCTGATGCTGGTGAGCGGCGCCCCGGGGGCGGACCGGCGGTTCACCGGATCGCACCCTGAGGACGGGCCTGACTTTCCGGTGACCATGTGGCTTGACGACCGCACGCAGCACATCGAAGCCTCGCAATGGCGGCTGCGGGTGAACGGCCACGTTGACAACCCCTACGAGATGGACTACGAGGAGCTGAAGGGGTGGGACAGCCAGTTGACCGCAACCCTCGACTGCACCGGCGGCTGGTTCACGACGCGGGAGTGGCAGGGGATTCCGTTGGCCGAGTTGCTGGCCCGGGCGCAGCCCAAGCCGGGCGCGGGGAGCATCACCATCCGCTCGCGCACCGGCTACTTCCGCCGCTACTCCATGGAGGAGGCAGGCCGTTCCCTTCTGGCCAGCCGGGTTGACGGAGCCCCGCTATCGGCGGGCCACGGCTTTCCGGCGCGGATGGTGGAGCCGCACAAGCGCGGCTACGACTGGGTGAAGTGGGTGGACGAGATCACGGTCAACGACACCAGCAAGTTCTGGCAGCCGCCGTTGCCGGTGACGTGAGTGAGGTCAAGCAACCGGGAAAAGCGGAAGATAGCAGAGATTCAGATTTCCAACTCGCGGTATTCCCCTGGTTGCAGCAGGTCAAGGATTTCCTGGACGTCTGCGGTCTTTTGCCGTACATTCGGCCACAAGTTGTCCATCAAGACAAGTACGGCTATCACTCGCCTTGCCAGGTTCTGCTGATGCCTGATGCTCTGGTCTGCGGTAATGAATACATCGTAATTGTCGCTTTCAGCTTGGTCAAGCAGATCTCCATTGTCCAGTCTCTCCCATCCCCTTTCCCCGGCAGTGTCAACATGGTGGCCGGACAGGTAACGTCTCAAGGGGGCCGGAACGTCGTGGTCGAATAGTATTCTCACACCTTCACTTGCCTGGCCAGAGACTCAATCTCGTACTGGAGCACCTCTTCAACCTGGGAGAGTTCAACGCCGGGAAACCACTCGACGAATTCGTGAATGGTAACCCCTGCCTTCAGGTGGTTGAAGAGGGTCGCTATAGGAACACGAGTTCCAACGAATACCCAAGCTCCACCCTTCTTGAGAGGATTGCTTTCGACTGCGGAACATTTCGACCAATCTGCCATCGATATCCCTCCCGTTTCGGTCTCTTGCCTGCCTTGCCCTTTTAGGAACTATCTCATAACAAGCAAACTGCAAATCTACAGGCTGGCCAAGCGGGCGCTCACCAGCCGGTTCAGGCTGACGCCCTCCTCTGCGGCCCGCAAGGCAAGGGCGCGATGGGTCTCCGGTGGAACACGCACCATGAATTTACCGCTGAAGTGGCGATCCGCGATGGGTTCGGGAGGAGTCTCGCCATCTTGCAGCATATCTTCAATGACCTCACTGACAACGCGCCGTATGCCTGAAAAGGCTTCTTCGGGAGTTGGGTCCAGCCAACTCAGGAGCGGAAACTCCGCGCAGAGTCCCACAAACTCCTCGTCTTCGGGAGACCAAGTGACGCGATAGGAATAATGGTCGGGATTCATTGCATCTCCCGCAATTTTTCAAGAGCCCTGATGACCTGGCGCACTTGAAAAGGCTTGGCCATACCGTTTCGGTTCTGAATGTTTACTCGCGGGTCGCCCGGCCAAGGCGTCTTGTACACCCGGTGGCTTGATCCTCTCTGGCGAGGGTATCCAAAGTGTCGATCGCAAATTACGGCCAGCTCGCCAAACCGGACTCCTTTCGGGTTCCTCCGCAGATTCTCTATATCCCTCGCAAGGCGATCATCCTTGGCTATAGTATCATCTATGATACTATAGCCAAAACCTATTCGTCCAGGAACTCCAGGATTACCCGCGCCAGTTCCTCGGGCTTGTGGTAGCCGATGTCGTGGACGGTCTCGGGGATCCAGTGAGCGCGGCCGTCGGTCAGAGCGGCCTCGGCGGCCCCGACCATCCGGCGCCGCAGCTGGGCGAAGTCGCTGTTGGCGCGTTCCGGCAGCGGACCGGCGGCGATGATCAGCGCCGGGCACTGCACCTGCGCCAGCGTGTGTGAGCATGGATCGTCCCACATGGCGCGGATGACCTGCCCCTGGTTTTCGGGGCGCAGGATGTCCTGGATTTGCCCGTCCTCGTCCTCGTAGACCATGGTCTGGACGATGCGCTCTATCTCGCTGTTCCAGAACCCGGCCATCTGCTCCCTCAGGCGGTCAAGGAACTCCTGGCGGTCCCCCGTAACATTTCGCGGGCGCAGCCGGTCGGAGAAAGCCTCCCACGTGGGATCGGGGAACAACCTGCCATCCAGGAACCCGCCGTCGATCATCACGATGTGCCGCACGCGCTCGGGGTAGTGGCAGGCAAGATTGCTGACCACATGCCCGCCCCAGGAATGGCCCAGGGCCGGGACCGGCTCCCGGAAGCCGGGGATTTCGTTGCTCACATGGTCCAGCAACGCCGCCAGGTCGTCCGACAGCGTGTGCCAGTCATAGCCCGAGGGCGCCTGGGTGGTCTGGCCGTGGCCCCGCTGGTCGGGCGCGATGATGCGGTACCGGCGCCACAGGTGCTGGGCCACTATGTCGTACCAGTTGGCGGACGAGGCCAGGCCGTGCAGAGCGAGCAACGGTTCGCCGTCACCGCCCCAGTCCAGGTAGCGCATATCCAGCCCGTTGATTTTGGCCCACTTTTCCTCGGGGCGGCGAATGTCGTTGGATGTCAAATCACTATCTCCTGAAGCTGCGTTCAGTTGCCTGGAACGGTGTCCACCTTCGTCGTTTCCTTGGCAACATCCGGTTCCTCCTCCCGTTTCACGCCGTACTTGGCCAGGATGGCGTCAACGAAGGGCTTGAGGACGTGCTCTGCGCTGTCTACATGAATCGCCACCGCAGAGCACCGTTCGTTGTCCTCATCCTTGTCGTAGTGGACGGTGATGTCCTTGGCCATTTCCTCGCCAGCGGCGCTTTTCTCACCCGTCCAGATGAAGAGAATCTGATGTTCAGGGTTGTATTCCACGATTGCCGGCGGCGGAGATTGCCAGACTGGATATTCTACCGGTTCTGCCACGGTCGCCCTCCGTACTTGTCCTCCAGTTGTCGGTTGTGGTAAGCGTACCCTTCAGCGCTCACTGCTCCGCGGCCTGCTCCAGCTCCATTTGCAGCAATTTGGCCTTCACCCCGAGTCCGCCTCCGCCGTAGCCGCCCAGACCGCCGTCGCTGGAAATGACGCGATGGCAGGGGATGATGAGGACGAAACGGTTGCGCGCCATGGCCTGACCGGCGGCGCGGACGGCACGCGGGTTTCCCGCCTCGGCGGCCAGCCAGCGATAGCTGCGCGTTTCGCCGGGAGGGATGGTGCGGCACGCGCTCCATGCGGCGCGGAAAAAGGGCGGAGCGTCCGCAAGGTCCAGCTCGATATCGTCCAGGGCCGTCAGGTCGCCGTGGCTGTAGCTTTCCAGGCGGGCCAGGGTGTCGCTGAAAAATTCGGCATCGTGCTCCGCGTCGTCGGCCTCGGACCCCAAGTCGTCCAGGACCTCCTGCGGGGTAGGCTTCAGCGAGGCCCGCCGCAGCCCTCTTTCGCTGCCGACCAGGCCGATCCAGCCCGCCGGAAGCTCCTGGATGTGGTATCTGTATTCGCTCACGCTTCAATCCTCGGATATATTCGATTTCCGATCGATGCCAACAGCAGCGGAAAACGCAGATTCAGCCAGGCGTCCGCCAGCTCCCTCGCTTGCTCAGAGGAGAGCCTGCGGCCTCCATAGCGCGCCCTGACGTAGGTCTCCACGATCAGGTCCAGTCGCTCCCGGTGCAGCGGCAGCAGGGACTTGAGCCTGTCGCCGAACTGGTATGGCGTCTTGGGAGTGGCGCCTCCCAGCCCTCCCACGGATGCCAGGGACTGCACCCGGGCATACACATCCTCGGGCTCGTAGGAGGCGAACATATACCGTCGGAATGCCCACCACGCGGCCCCGGTGGTGGCCGTTACGCCTGCCAGGATCACCAGCACCCACACCCAGCCGGGCGTTCCGCCCTGGTCTGTTGGCCCCACCGAGTCGGATCCCGGCCCCAGGAACGGTTCTACGTATTCGAGGCATTCTTCGACGATGTCGTCGAGGCAGTCCACGTCGAACTCTGCGAAAAATTCTCCCTCCGATTCAAGGGAGTCCCCCGATGCAGGCATCATTACCTCCGGCAGCGCCTGTCCCGGTGTGGGCTCGAAGGGGACCCACGAGTAGCCGGGGAAGTAGACCTCCACCCAGCCGTGGCTGTTGCTGTCCCTGACAATGTAGATTCCGGGGACCTCGGTTTCCTCTCCGGAGGTGTAACCCACTGCCAGTCGCGCCGGAACGCCCACCGAACGGAGCAGCACTGCCATGGCGGAGGCGAAATATTCGCTGTATCCCTGCTTCTGGTCGAAAAGGAAGTGGTCCACCCCATCGACGTCAAAGGGGGGCGGATCAATCTCCAGGTTGTATTGCAGGCGCTGCAAGTTGCGTTCGACGAGGACGGCTTTTTCGTAGGGGGTTTCCGCTTTCACTGTGATTTCGTGTGCCAGTCCCCGGACGCGGCCCGGCAGGTCCGGCGGGAGCTGAGTGTACCGGTGCAGGATGTGTACCGGGTAGTCGGTGCCTGCCTGCTGTAGCTTTTCCGGGTCTGCCACCGGAACGGATGACGTGATGATGTAGGGGTTGTGGGATGCAAAGACGCCATCGGGGCGGCGAATTGCCAGAACGTCGGCAGGGTCCGGCAGAGCTTCCTCCACCGTCACTGACGTGATGCGCCCTCCGTCGCGCTCGATCTCGTTCAGGCGGAAATGCGGGGGCAGCAGCGCCGTCAGCTCGGCCTCGCTGACCGCCAAGTTCGAATTTACCCTGGCGGAGATTGCCCTGGCCGACTCGGCGAGGGCAATCGGGTGGTAGGGCAGGGGATCCTCGAGAGAAACGTCCACCTGGTATATCGCGGCGGAAGCCGTCTCAATCTCCACTTCCTGGTCCACCTGCGTCACACGGGGGCCTGCGAACATGATCTCCGACGAGTACAGCGGAGTGATGGCATAAGTTACGGCCAGCCTGTTCTCGGGAGGCGCGTGCCTGGCGAAGGCGGGAGTGTGGTCCAGGGCCTGGAACTCGGTGTGTTCGGAAATCCATCCCTGTCCGGTGTATGTGTCGTAGGTGCGGGCCTTCCAGTGCATCGGAATCGGAGAGTCGACCAGCAGGGTGTGATCGGGGGCCGGGCTGATGGTGCCCTGGAAGGGCATGACGTCGTCCCAGACCCGGAATCCGATGTCGCGCCGCGCCGGTAGCCCGGCGAACAGCCGGTTGAAATCATCCTCCAGCGTCACCAGTGGCTGGCGCAGCGCCTCGTATGCCTGTGTCGCGGTGCGCCATGCCCCCCCGGTCGGCAGGAGTACGGCGATCACTATGACCGCGAGCGCTAAGAAGAAACTGTCGGAAAGGCTCAGGGATCTGAGTCCCTCGTCGTATTTGATGCCGCGCCGGTCCCAGTGGCTCTGGCGGCGCACGGCCTGCACCCTCGCGACCAGCAGCAGCGCCGTGAAGAGGTAGAGCGAGAGGTGGAACGTTGTATTGGGCGGCAGGAAGGTAAGGTTGGAGAAAAGCCCGAGTCCGCCGAGCACGAAAACGCCCCAAAAATTGCGGTGCCGCAGGAATACCCATGCCCCAAGGTATCCGGTCAGCCACGATGCTGTGACCAGGCCGAAGGCAAAGGGCACCTTGTCGATGTTGATTGACTGCTCTTGCGCGGCCTCCAGCCACAGGGTCAGGCGGTTCCAGAGTGCGCCGACTCCGCCCAGGGTCTCGCCATCAAAGGTGTATCCCGAAATCTGCCAAATGACCGTCAGGCCGCCCAGGATCAGGCCGGGAATGATCGCCAGGAACCAGTAGACCGCCAGCCGGTGGAACACGAATGCGGTAAGCATTCCGAGGAGCAGGATTACGACCAGGCTGGGAGTGGGAGCCCAATCGGCTCGCTCCACCGCAAAGACCACAACGCACAGATTGGCGGCCAGCAGGACCAGGGCCAGCCAACCGTCGGCGGGGCGGAGCCGCCGCAACAGGCCGATTCCGGCTCCGGCCAGGTCTTCGTTCTCCAGGTTGAACGGAATGGCGCGCCTGGCCGCCTGGCCGCTGATCACGGTCCGGCCTCCGTTACGTTTGCCGTCTGGTGTGTCTCCGTCTCTCCGGGCTCTGCAGCGTTCGCCGTTTCGTGTGTCGCCGTATCTCCGGCCATGGCTGCGTCTGCTGTGTCCGGCGCCCCCGCCAGGTCCAGCGCCTCCCCTGCGTCAGCCCAATCCAACCCGGATTCGCGGTTCATGGGCTGGGACAGGGCATCGTCCAGGCTGGCGTCCTGCCGCGCCACGTATACGGGAACCAGATTGGCCGCCGCTGCTTCCACGACTTGGCCCACTGTCCTGGCGCTGCCGAATGAAGACGGGTCTATCATCACAATCGAGGTTGTTACGTTGCCCCGTTTCAAATCGAGCAGGGCGGGCAGCCATTCCGGGTCTGTGTTCGCTGTCACCACCGTTACCGAATGAAAATGGTTGAGGTGGGGGCGCATGGACTGTAGGAACTCCGGCAGCCGGGCGTCCTCAACGGCCTGGGCGGCGGCAAGGGTTTCCATAAGGCGGCTGAGATGGTCCGAGCCGTTGTCGGGACGCAGCAGGCGGCCATTATCCCCGTTGACAGCCATGCCCACGGGCAGCGAGAGGTCCAGGAGCCGCTGCGACAGCGAGGCGGCGAGGGATACCGCCAGTTCCTCTGTGTTATCCGCAAGAAAACGCCGGTGACTCTCGTCCCCGTCGCCGTTCGGGTTCGACGGGGGCCGAACGGCTTCGCCGTAATGCTGGGAGGACCGCTCCAGATCCAGAAGCACCCAGAACTGCGCGGCCTGGCCGATGTCGAACTCCTTTACCATTGGCGAGTTCATCCTGGCAGTGTAGGGCCAGTGTATGCGGCGATACGCATCCCCCGGACGCCAGGTGCGGAGCGATGCCACGTCGGTGGTGACCTGGTCGTAGAACCGGGTCAGGCGTGTGTCGGATGGCAGGCTGGCAAATCGTGAATCCAGGTTGGGCAGCGGCTCCACGGCGGGGTAGACGATGTAGGTGTGGGGATCGGAGAAATCCTTGCCCATGCGGAACAGGCCGAACGGGTCCTGGCTGGTCACCCTTACGTGCCCGCCCTCGAACAGGCCGCGACGCGCCAGGTAAGTCTCGATGCGCCAGCCCCGGGTCTCGCGCCGGTCCAGCGACAGGCCCCGGCCGCCGGGTTCGGGTACGTCGTTGACCAGCTCGGTCACCTCGAGCCACGACTTGGGGATAACGGTGCGGTTGACGACCGTGATCCGCCCCTCGAGATAGCCGCCGACCTGTCCCCGGTCGCCGGACCTGCTGACTCTTATCTCCAGGCCCTGCAGATTCACCCATACCCACAACGCGCCAACCGCTAACAGCAGCAGGATGACGTAGAGAAGCGTGTACAGGAAATCAAACCCGGTGCCAATGGCGTAAAACAGCGGCACCACCAAGAGAACCAGCAAGATCAGGGTGCGCCTGTTCACCGAAAACATGACGGAACCGGTACCTCTTGTCTCTCTTGTCCGGGAACTGTGTAATTGTTGCGAATGAGCCTTATGATACACTCGTTTGGCCAAGCGGATAGTAACATGTACCTGGCGACGCGCATATCGCCAAACGCAACCCGGAATAAACCCGGAATACATGATGCCGGAGAGGTACCCGGTGGAAGAGAGAGACTCCGCCCACGCCACGGCGCGGGCCATAGTGGACAACGTATCCCGCGTCATAGTAGGCAAGACCGCGGTCATTGAACAGACGCTGGCGGCCCTGATTGCCCAGGGCCACATCCTGGTTGAGGATGTTCCCGGCGTGGGGAAGACCATGCTGGCCAAGAGCCTGGCCATTTCGCTGGGGTGCCAGTTCAAGAGGATCCAGTTCACCCCCGACCTGCTGCCCAGCGACATAACCGGCGTTTCCATCTACAACCAGAACACTCGGGAGTTCGAGTTCCGTCCGGGACCGGTGATGGCCCAGGTGGTGCTGGCCGACGAGATCAACCGGGCCACCCCCAAGACCCAGTCGGCCCTCCTCGAGGCCATGGAGGAGTGGCAGGTGTCGGTGGACGGCATCACTCACTACCTTGGCTACCCGTTCATCGTAATGGCGACGCAGAACCCCATCGAATACGAGGGCACGTTTCCACTGCCGGAGGCCCAGCTGGACCGTTTTCTGGTCCGGGTCAGCCTTGGCTACCCCGACTTCGCCGAGGAACTTGCGGTTATCGAGCACCAGGAGCGGGTGCACCCCATCGAGTCGCTGGAGGCGGTGGCAACGCCGGATGACGTAATTCGTCTCCAGGCCGCTGCCACTGAAATCTATGTCGACGGGACCGTGCGCGAGTACATAGTGGGAATAGCCGAGGCCACGAGGGGCCATGAGGACGTGGCCCTGGGCGCATCTCCGAGGGCCTCTCTCGGAATGTTCCGGATGGCGCGGGCATACGCGCTGGTGCAGAACAGGGACTACGTGATTCCCGATGACATCCAGACCCTGGCGTACGGCATCATCGGGCACAGGATCATACTCTCTCCAGCCGCCAGGATGCGCCGGATGCAACCCCGCGAGGTCATAGACCGGCTGCTCAATTCCGTTCCCATACCCGGAGCCGTCCGCTAGAGACCGTCCTGTACGCTGCGGCCGACGGGTCGGGCCTGCCCTCCCGCGGGCCCGAGTCGGCCCGGCGAATCCAACGCGTCTCCGCCGCCGTATTATCCCCAGCGAATTGCCCGGGCAGAAAGGAACGCGTAATTGATGCTGCGTAGAATCTCGTTTCCGGGGTGGAGACTCCTCGCCTCAGTCTTTGCCATTGTCATTTTCCTGTCGCTGTTGGCGGCTTGCGGCGTGGAGGATGCAGCCCCCGCGGCGCAGCCGGCCACCGCCGTACCCGCGACTCCATCGGGAGCTGCCACCAGCGCAGCGGCGGACGCCACATCGGCTCCCGCTCCCACTGAAGCGCCAGCGGCCGCCGCCCCGACGGATGTGCCAACCGCCGTTCCGCCGACGGCGACCCAGGAACCGCCCGCGCCGGACCCTACGGCTACTGCGATACCCACCGAGGCCCCGGAACCCACAGCGGAACCGACTGCCGCGCCGGAGGCTACGGCAACCCCGGCAGCCACCGAGCCTGCTGAGACGCCGGAGCCGGAGCCGACCGCCACACCCGTCACACCCGTCGCGCCGCAGGAGCCGTGTGAGGGCGAACGCGGCGGCGAGGTAGGCAACTGCGCCCCCGAATTTGAAGGCACGCAGGAGTGGGTCAACAGCGGTCCGTTCACCATGGAGAGCCAGCTGGGCAAGGTAGTCCTCATCGATTTCTGGACTTACTCCTGTATCAACTGCATCAGGACTTTGCCTTTCCTCCAGACGTGGCACGAGCGCTATGCCGACGAGGGGCTGGTGATCGTGGGTGTGCACACACCTGAGTTCGAGTTTGAAAAGTTGTACGACAACGTGGTCGATGCAACGGTGGATATGGGCGTGGCCTGGCCGGTGGTGCAGGACAACGACTACGTGGTCTGGGGCAGCTACGACAACCGCTTCTGGCCAGCCAAGTACCTGATCGACAAGGACGGGGTTATCAGGTACCGCCACTTCGGAGAGGGCAAGTACGCCGAGACCGAGGAAGAGATCCGCAATCTGCTGGCCGAGATCGGCGCGGAGGCGGATACATTGGCCGAGCCGCTGCCTGAAGACCAGCGGGTAGACTCGACTTACGCCTCGGAAAGGACCAGGCAGCGAACCCCGGAACTGTTCGCAGGGTGGACTTTCGTGAACAGCCACTACCAGTCTGGGCGCGGCCTGTACATCGGTCAGATCGAGACGTACCTGGAGGCGGCGCAAGCGTCCTACCAGCGAGGTGACCAGACTGCCGAGGTAGCCGATTTCATGATCGAGGGTAATGAGGTTGTCGTTGATCGCATCTACTTCCAGGGCCCGTGGGCCGTCGGGCCTGAGAACGTCCGCCACGCCCGGGAGATAGATGATATAGAACAGGACTTTGTCCTGCTGCCCTATTCATCGCGGTCGGTCAACGCCGTGCTGACCTCTGAATCGGGAGAACCCTACAAGGTTGTGGTCAAGCTCAACAACGAATATCTCACCGAGGAGAACAAGGGCCAGGACATCACGATCGGGGAGGATGGCGTCTCGTACCTGATGGTCGACTCTGCCAGGGCCTACTACCTGGTGGAGCACCCGGAGTGGCAGGAAAATCAGTATATCCAGATGTTCTCCAATTCCGACGATTTCAGCCTGTTTTCCTTTACATTCGGCACCTATGAGGATGGTTTCTGATGGTTCGTCTCCCGTTCATTCTGGCCGCAGTGGCCCTGGCAGTCCTGATTGCCTGTGGCTCCGAGGCAACCCAGCCGCCAGAGCCGACAATGGCGCCGGCGCCCACCGCTACGGCAGAGCCGCCGCAGACCGAGGAAAGCGCCGGGGAACAGCCAACCGAAGCTGTCGCCGAGGAGCAAGCTCCCCGGCTGACGGCGGCAGACATACCTCCGTGCGAGGGCTCTCGCGGCGGGGCAATAGGCGATTGCGCCCCCGAGTTCCAGGGAACTCAGGAGTGGGTCAACAGCGACCCGTTGACCATGGATGGTCTAAGGGGCAACGTGGTGCTGATCGACTTCTGGACCTACACCTGCGTCAACTGCATTCGCACCCTGCCATTCCTTCGCGAGTGGCACGACCGGTATTCCGATGAGGGACTGGTCATCGTGGGCGTCCACACCCCGGAGTTCGAGTTCGAGAAGATATACCAGAACGTCGTGGACGCCACCGTTGAGGAGGGTGTGGCCTGGCCCGTGGTGCAGGACAACGACTTTCGCGTCTGGCGCAGCTACTCCAACCGGTACTGGCCGGCCAAATACCTGATAGACCAGACGGGCGTGATCCGCTACACCCACTTCGGCGAAGGCAAGTACGCGGAGACCGAGGAAATGATCCGCAAGCTGCTGGCCGAGTCAGGCATGACAGCATCCCTGGAAATGCCATTGCCGGAGGACCAGGGCCGGGACGAGACCTTCATGCAGCGAGGGACCGACGTTACCCGTGAGTTGTTCGCCGGATGGAAATTCAGCGTCTCCCAGCGGCGGGGCGGGTTTGGTCAGGTCGACGAATACCTGCAGGCAGCCAAGGCATCCTTCGATACCGGAGAGGAAATCGGAGTGCCAAGGGAGTTCGAAGCGCCCGCAGCGCTGGAGCGCAATCTGATTTACTTCCACGGCCCCTGGGCCATTGGGCCGGAGAGTGCCCGCCACGCCGAGGACACGGAACATTTCGACCACTACCTGGCGCTGAAGTACTCTGCCCGGTCGGTGAATGCCGTGCTGACCTCGGATTCGGGAGAGCCCTACCAGGTCAGGGTGACCGTCAACGGCGACTACTTGACGGACGAGAACAAGGGGGCCGACGTGATCATAGACGACGATGGGGTATCGTACATCGAAGTCACCACCCCCAAGTTGTACAAGATTGTCGAGCACCCGACCTGGGAGGCATCGCAGATACTGAGGCTTTCGTCGATGTCCGACGATTTCGGTCTCTTTTCCTTCACCTTCGGCGTGTATGAGGATGGATTCTGATGGCTTATGGGCGCAAACTCCTGCGAGTGAATCTGGCAGTCCTGCTGGCAGGAATCCTGCTGGCGTCCCTGGCGCTGGCCTGCGGTTCCGAGGCCGACCCCACCGCGACGGCGCCTCCGCCTCCCACTGCGACTGCGGTACCGACGGCCTCCGGTCCTCCCACGGCGGAACCGGAATCGGAGGTTGAGGGGCATCAGCCAACGCCGCCTCCTGCTGTGACCGCCGAACCCACCGAGCCGTCCGAATCGCGGGAAACCGCCTACACTCCGGCCAGAGACGGAGAGGAGCTGAATGTAATCCTGGCCACCACGGTGCTGGAGACCGGGCCGCAGCGCGTGGCCTTCCTGCTCACCACCCAGACAGGACTGGTCAAGGACTCCAACGTGATGATCACGCCCGTGTATGTGCCGGACAACCAGCCGGGCGAAGAGGTGGCCACCCGGTTCAACGAGTGGCCCTATGGCACTCGTGGCACCTTCGTGTCCGAGGTTGACTTCGACCGCGCCGGGACCTGGCGCCTGGACATCGTCGCCGAAGGGGTGGACGCAACCGGCTGGGCTGTACAGGAATTCGAGGTGCTGGAGGAGTCTCCCATACCGGCGCTGGGGGCGGAAGCTCCTCTGAGTGAAAACAAGACGCTCTCGGAGTTCGGAGACCTGGCGCTGGTCACCACCGATTACAGCCCCGACGAGTCACTGTACCAGTTGACAGTCCGCGAGGCGGTGGAAGGCCCTCTGCCCACTGTGGTGGTGTTCGCATCCCCCGCGTTCTGCACCACCGCCACCTGTGGCCCGCAGGTGGACACCGTCTCGGAACTGCGCGCCAAGTACGACGGGAAAGCCAATTTCATTCACGTGGAAATCTACGACAATCCGGACGAGATACAGGGCGACTTGACCAAGGCCCGCATTTCCCCAGTCGTCGATGAATGGGGCATAAGCCGGCTGCCCCACTGGTTCAACGAGTCCTGGACTTTTGTGCTTGACTCAGACGGGCGTGTCCGGGACCGGTTTGAGGGATTCGCCACCCTGACGGAGCTGGAGGAGTCACTGCTGGGCACGTTCGAATAGTCGCCAACCGAGATACAGCAGGGAAAACGGGGCGCAGTCCGCTACTGGCCGATGTCGGGTTTTGTGGCGGCTGCGCCTTTTTGTGGCCCTTACACACTACCGCCGAACGCGGCTGAATTGGCGTCGGCAGGCGATTCAGGCCCCGGTCCTGCTCCGGGTTATAATGCTCGCATCCATCCAACGGCCTGCGAGGCCCGATATGACCACTAAACCAGTAAGACAATCAACTGCTTCGGGGAAAATCGTGAAGTTCCCCGATGCGCCACCGGAAGAGATGACTGCCTTTCATAACGTCAATCTGCCGGGGTACCCCGGTTCGCTCACCGCCCATTTTGGCAATCAGGAAACCACCGTTATCCTCAGCGAAATTGCGGCCGGGTTGTTCGCCAGCGAGAACCGTGAGGGCATCAGGTATCCTGACCTGCTGATAGCATTCAATGCCAGACCGGAGCTGATCATTCCCCGCAACGGCTACCTCATCCCTGAGCAGGGCAAGCCACCTGACTTTGTGTTGGAGGTAGCGTCCGAGTCCACCGGGAAAATTGACGAGTGCGAAAAGCGCCGGGATTATGCCCGTTTTCGCGTCCCTGAGTACTGGCGCTTTGACCACACGGGAGGCGACTACCACAGCACGCACCTGGCCGGGGACCGGCTGGCTGGCGGAGAATACGAGCCAATCGCAATCCACCAGACCGGCGAGGGCCATTTCTGGGGGCATAGCGATGTTCTCAGCCTGGACCTGTGCTGGGAGGACGGTCAGTTGCGCTTCTGGGATCCTGTAAATCGGCGGTACCTGACCACGTTTCTGGAGGAGCGCGCATCCCGCGTCGCCGCCGAAGCCCGCGCTGACGCGGAGGCTGCCCGGGCCCGATCTCTCGAGGAGGAAGTGCGCCGTCTGCGGGGCCGCCACGGTTGACGCCCCTCTGCGCCGTCCATAAACTCGCAATCAAACGCCCGAATCCGCACCTGTCCAGGAGGTTTCCCCCATGACTACTGTGCAAGACCAGAGCGATGGCGCGCCCATTCAATCGGGAACGCAGGCCGCCGCTCAGATGGCCGCCGCCGCCCGCCGGTTCCTCGACAGCCTGACCGCCGAGCAGAGAGCCCTGGCCACCTTCGAGTATATGGATGGCGAGCGGATGTATTGGTACTACCCTCCCATCAATCGCCACGGCCTCTCGTTGCGCGATATGGATGCCAACCAGCGGGGGCTTGCCTTCGCCCTGCTGGCCTCGGGCCTGACTCCCCGCTCTTACGAGCAGGCCCGGCAGATCATTGAGCACGAGGACGTGCTCGGCCCCCTGGAAAAAGAGATGGGCATGATCACATTCGTGCGTGACGTGGAGTTGTACTACTTCACGATCTTTGGCGACCCTGGATCCGGGGACCCCTGGGGCTGGCGCTGCGAGGGGCATCACGTATCGCTGCACTTCAGCGTCTGGGGCGATAACGTAATCTCCGTTACGCCGTTCTTTTTCGGGGCCAACCCGGCGGAGGTGCGCAAGGGGCCCAAGCAGGGACTGCGTATCCTCGGCGACCGCGAGGACCTGGCGTTCCAGCTGATGGAAAGCCTCAACGCGGACCAGCAGGCCACAGCCACCATCTACGACGAGGCGCCTCTGGACATTCTGACCTACAACAGCACCAAGGTATCGTTCCCCTTCCGGCCCCAGGGGCTGGCAGCCGCCGACATGACCGGCGGCCAGAAGGAGACGCTGCTGAACCTGATCGCTCTGTATGTGGGCCAGGTGCGCACCGATCTGGCCGAGCAGAAGCTGGCCGCCATCCGCGACGAGGGACTGGACCACCTGCACCTGGCGTGGGCGGGACCGGTGTCCAAGAACGATCCACACTACTACCGAATCCACGGCGGCAATTTCGTGGTGGAGTTCGACAACCGGCAGGACGGCGCAAATCACATCCACTCGGTGTGGCGAGACGTCGAAAACGATTTCGCCGCCGACGTTCTGCGCGAACACCTGCGCCTCTTCCACGTGCTCTAACGAGGGGATTCCAACGCAGAGGACACAGAGAACGGGTAAAGGACGCAGAGAATCGTGTTTTAGGCTCTGCGTCCTCTGTGTAACCTCTGCGTTTATTAGTCGCCATGAAGCTCTTCGCGGTAGTAATAGTATGTCTCTTGCGCACGTTGAAAAGGGAGACTTTGCAACCGTCCTGGCGTTGACCCTGCCAGACGCCACGCCACTGCCGCAGAACGCCTACAAGCTCCCCATGGCCCGCAACATCATCATGCGCGCTTTGAGCCGGTTGCTACCGATTGAGTAGCGGCCCTGAGGAAATAGCCAGGTTGCGCCTCGCATTTGATGCGCTACCGAAAGTCCCTGGCCACGGGGACGAAGCACTGCTAAGGCACAATAATATCCTCCCCGAATGGGTGATGAGGATCATTGCCGAACCGTACCACCAGTTTGAGGAACTCGACCCGGCAGGTGAGAGGCAAACAGTAATCGTGGGCCGCGTGCCGGAATCAAACCAGTGGATAAAGTTGGTTTTTGTTGGTGATCCGGAATCAGGTAGGTTTCTGACCGCTTATAATGACAGAAGACTGGAAGCAATTTATGGAGGACGGCCGTGGAACATAAGACAAAACACTTTGAGTTGCCGCCCTTGCCGCATGCAAACGTACTCTACGAACCTGAATATCAAGTGCTATTCATCCAGAATGGACAGTCGAGTGAAGTTAGCGAGGAAATGGCAAAAGGCGTGCTTATCCTTTATGACAAGGACGTCGACGATGAACCGACTTCGGCGGTCGCCATTCGAATCGACCGCGCGGAAGCAGTGCTTAAACCCTTTGTAGAGGCGATTCTGGCCAAATACGGAATCAATCCGGACGAAATAGCCCTGGATGTAAATGCCAGAGCCGCCGACGACTGATCCCGCAGTTGTATAGGAACCCGTCAACACCGCTAAGATACAAGGGATGCATCACATTGAACGACTACATACTCTTGGACCGACAGCCTCCGCTAGCCACCGTCACCCTGAATCGCCCTGCCCAGCGAAACGCTATCAGCTTTGACATGTGGCACGAACTGGCGGCCCTGATGCGACAGCTGGACGCCGACGGCGATGTGCGCTGCGTGGTAATTGCCGGCGCGGGAGGCGAGGCATTCTCCGCCGGCGCAGACATCGCCGACTTCCACAAGCACCGCTCCGACTCGGTCAAGGGCAGGGGCTACAACGACGCCGTGAACGGCCTGCTGGAGGCCCTGACCGAGATGGGCACGCCCACAATCTCCATGATCCAGGGCTTCGCCGCTGGCGGGGGATGCGAGATGGCCGTCGCCACCGACCTTCGCATTGCCGCCGAGGGCAGCCGCCTGGGCATCCCGGTCGCCCGGCTCGGCATCACCATCGGACACCGTGAGATGCGCGGGCTGGTGGACTTGGTGGGCAAGGGCAACGCGCTGTACATCCTGCTCTCCGGCCGCCTGCTGGACGCGGGGGAGGCCCTGCGTATCGGGCTGGTCAACCAGGTGGTGCCTCCCGAAGAGCTGCACGATGCCACCTACAAGCTGGCCAACGAGATCGCCGCCCTGGCCCCGCTGTCCCACTCCGTCAACAAGCTTACCTTGCGCCAGGTCCAGGCCAAGCCCGTCCTCGCCGACCTGACCGACGAGGAGAACGCCCTGCCGCTGACGCAGTTCGATACCGAGGACTACCAGGAGGGCTACCGCTCATTCCTCGAGAAGCGCCGCCCGAACTTCGTGGGCAGGTAGTCAGAACCGTGATGGGACTTACGCAGTTCAGATATCCCCTCTCCCTTGAGGGAGAGGGATAGGGTGAGGGTGAAAATCTCCAACTGCGTAACTCCCATTGTGATTCATGTGATGGACAGGATTACCCTATAATCACAGCCATCACATGAATCAAGCCAATCACAGTTCAAGACGAAAAGTCCGGGCCGATGTCCTCCTCGTGCAACGCGGACTGGCCGAATCCCGCGAGCGAGCGCAGGCGCTGATCATGGCGGGCGTCGTCTTCACCCCGGCCGGCCGCGTTGCCAAGGCCGGGTCTCTCCTGGCCAACGACGTGGAAGTGGAGGTGCAGGGACGGCTGCCCTACGTGAGCCGCGGCGGGTACAAGCTGGCCCACGCTCTGGATGAGTTCGGCATAGACCCTTCGGGAATAGTGGCCCTTGACGTCGGAGCGTCCACTGGGGGATTCACCGACTGCCTGCTGCAGCGTGGCGCGTCCCGCGTGTATGCCGTCGATGTGGGGCATGGCCAGCTTGCCTACACCCTACGACAGGACGAACGCGTCGTCAGCTATGAGAAAGTTAACGCCCGTCTCCCCTTTGAGCTGCCGGAACCGGTGGACCTGCTGGTGATCGATGTGTCTTTCATTTCGCTGACGCTGGCGCTACCCCAGCCTCTCACCCATCTGCGGTCTGCTGGCGGGCAGGACGGCAAGAGGCCGGCTGCCGGTCATGCCGTCGCGCTGATCAAGCCGCAGTTCGAGGCCCGGCGTGGCGAGGTGGGCCGGGGTGGCGTCATCAGGAGCGACGACCTGCGGGAGGACATCCTCATCCGGGTGGAGCAGTGGCTCGAGGGCCGCGATGACGTGGAGTTATTGGGCACCATCGATTCGCCCATCACCGGCGACGCGGGCAACCGGGAGTACCTGGCAAACTTGCGAAAACTATAAACTGCACTAACGGGGAGTCCCACGCATCGAAAATCAGGTATGATGATTGCCGTCGGCGAACAGTCGACGGCAATTTGGTTGAGAGGAAATGACATGTACTTGCTCCGTCGCATTTTCAAGTGCAAACCCGGTGAGGCCCGCAGGGTCGCCAGCCTCGTGCAGAAGCAGGCAGAAGCGTTCCAGGAGGCGGGACAGCGCAGCGAATGCCGCGTATATTTCAATGGCCTGACTACCCCATCCAATACTGACACGGTGGTCCTGGAGTGGACCGACGAGGCGATCAGGTCGACGATGCGGGCGGGCAACCAACTGCCGCAGGCGGTAAGGGATATCGGAGCTCAGGTGGGCCCGCTCACCGAGGGCAATCACCTCGAGATCATGGAACTGATGACTCCCGACAAGATGCTGGACGTGTAACGTCCAGGAAGAGCTGGGGCTGCTGAGACATGGCGGCCCTGCGGATTTGCCGCCACAATTCGAGAATTGGAGTTAAGTGGATGTATTTGCTCAGGAGAATCTGGAAGTGCAAGCCCGGCGAGGCCCGGCGGGTGGCCAGCCTGGTACAGAAACAGGCGACCATCTACCGTGAGGCGGGACAGCGCAGCGAGTTCCGGGTCTATTTCAACGGCCTGACCACACCATCCAATCCTGACACGGTGGTGCTGGAGTGGACCGACGAGGCCCTGATGTCGACCATGCGCGCCGGCCACGAACTGCCCCCGGCGGCTCTGGCAGTAGGAGCCCAGGTGCGGGAGATCACCGAGGGCAACCACCTGGAAATCATGGAACTCATGACGCCGGACAAGATGCTGGACGTGTAGGCCGCCGCAAAGTTCCCTCCCCCTTAGGGGGAGGGTAAGGGTGGGGGTGAAACGGTATTGCGGAGAGGGCGGCTACCGGGAAATTGCAGGATTTGAGCTTGTTCCTAAATCAATTCTGAGAGAATCGGATGTACCTCCTGAGGCGGATCTGGAATTGCAAACCAGGCGAGGCCCGTAGGGTGGCAAGCCTGGTGCAGAAGCAGGCCCAGCTGTATCACGATACGGGCCACCGGGGTGAGTTCAGGGTCTATTTCAACGGCTACACCACTCCCTCCGGGCCGGACACCGTAGTGCTGGAATGGACCGACGAGGCCCTGATGTCGCCGTATCGTAACGGCATGCAGCGTCCCCGGGAGGCCGACCCGATCAGGGAGGAGGTCAACCGGCTGACCGAGGGCAATCGCATCGAGATCATGGAGCTGATGACCCCGGACAAGATGATGGAGGTGTAGGCTGATGTGCTGGCGCATCTCGGGGGGCACTGCCATGCGTCCCGACTGACTTCGGAAAGAGGTGAACCTTATGACCTCAAGACCTGTCGGCCCCCTCGAAGTCTCGGTGCAGGCGTTGCTGGACGACGCTTGGCA
Organism: Dehalococcoidia bacterium; assembly: GCA_965203005.1. Lineage (GTDB taxonomy): Bacteria > Chloroflexota > Dehalococcoidia > Lucifugimonadales > UBA3495 > VXOI01. The sequence continues at coordinate 3,163,768 of CBDBBS010000002.1, read as the reverse complement.
ACAGTACCGCTCCGCCTTAGAGCGGCTCGACGCTGGTGACGTGCGCGACGCTTGCGGCAAGGCTTGGAACGCCACTTGGGCGGCCTCGGAAGCCGCCGTGCTGGCTCACCGGGGCAACACCGCAACCACTATCAACATATCCTCCGGCCTGCGGTTTCTCGCCAAGCAGTACGGCTTCCCACACCTGTCCGCCGGATACGCCCAACGCGCCCAATACCTGCACAACGACGCCTGCTACTACGGGGCGTTCGACAACAACGACATACCCGACCTGATATACGGCACCGCCGACTACATTCGAGCCGCTCAAGAACTAGCCCAACGTCAAGAGGAGTAACCCATGCAAGTTGAAGAAATCGCGGCGAAACTGACCGAAGCGGGCAAGACCGTGTCCGTCGCAGAGGCATGCACCTGCGGCCTGGTCGGCTACATGCTGGGAACCGTCCCCGGTAGCTCTCGTTACTTTCCGGGCGGCGTCATCGCCTACACCGGCGGCCTGAAGGAGTCGGTGCTGAATGTGCCTGACGAGGTTGCGCCCAACCACGGCACGGTGAGCCGGGAAATGGCCGTCGGCATGGCCCGAGGAGTGCGTGAACTGACCGGCACCGACTATGCCATATCCACCACCGGCGTGACCGGCCCCGCCGCCGGACGCTCGGGACTGCCTATCGGCACGTTCTGGGTCGGACTGTCGGTCAAGGACGGGGAGGACACGGCCATCGAGGTCCACATCGACGGCGACCGCGATGCCACCAAGCACGGGGCCGCACAGGCCGCCCTTGACCTGCTCGGCACCGTCCTCTAATTCCTCTTTGTCTGAATCAGGATTTGCCGGATTAAAGGATGCTCAGGATTGAGAATTGTCCATCCTGATAATCTTAAAATCCTGATTCAGACAATCCCCCGCATCAGGAAAGAATCTGGCTGAGGAAGGCTTGGGTTCGTTCCTGCTGCGGGTTGTTGAAGAACTGCGAGGGCGGCGCGTCCTCGATGATCACGCCCTCGTCGAACATCATGATCCGGTCCGCAACCTCAGTGGCGAAGCCGATCTCGTGAGTCACGATGATCATGGTCATGCCGGACTCCGCCAGCTCCCGCATCACGTCCAGCACCTCGCGGATCATCTCCGGGTCAAGGGCGGATGTCGGCTCGTCGAAGAGCATGATCTTGGGCTGCATCGCTAGGGCCCGCGCGATGGCGACTCGCTGCTGCTGACCGCCTGAGAGTTCTCCGGGGTACTTCTCGGCCTGCTCCGGGATTCCCACCCGCACCAGCAGTTCCATCGCCACCTCTTCGGCCTCGCTGCGCCTCCACTTGCGCACCTTCATGGGCGCGAGGGTGATGTTCTGCAGCACGGACAGGTGCGGGAACAGGTTGAACTGCTGAAACACCATGCCCACCTCGCGGCGGATGGCGTCGATGTTGCGAACGTCCTGCGTCATGGGCACGCCGTCCACCACGATGTCGCCGCGCTGGTGCTCCTCAAGGCGGTTGATGGTGCGGATGAAAGTGGACTTGCCGGAACCCGACGGGCCGACCACCACCACTTTTTCGCTGCGGTCCACCGATGTGGTAACGCCCCGCAGCACGTGGAAGTCACCGAACCACTTGTGCACGTCGCGCGCCACGATCATCGGGCCGTCGTGGGCCGCTATTGTTTCGTCTGTCATATTTTCCTTCATGGCCTCGCTGTTCCCTCCATACCCAAGCGGGCGAGGGTAGCTTGTGGGCTACCTCCCACGCCCAGGTGTTCCTCCACCTTGCCGCTGACGTAGGACATGGTGTAGCAGAACACCCAGAAAACCAGCGCCAGGAAGATGAACACCTCCTTGGCGTTGCCCAGGTATTGGGCGTTGCCCTGGATGAAAGCGCGGCTGATCTCCACCACGTCCAGCATGCCGATGATGTAGACCAGGCTGGTGTCCTTGAACAGGGAGATGAACTGGCCGACGATGGCCGGAATTACGTTGCGTATGGCCTGCGGCAGCGATATGAGCAGCGTGGTCTCCCAGGCGGACAGCCCCAGCGCCCGCGCCGCCTCGGCCTGGCCGGGATGCAGCGCCTGGAGGCCGCCGCGAATGTTCTCCGCCATGTAGGCCGAGCTGAACAGCGTGATGACGATGCCGGCCCGCAGCAGCGAACTGGTATGGAAGTCCTCGGGAAAGGCCAGCGGCACCAGCACCTGCGACATGAACAGCAGCGTGATCAGCGGCACGCCGCGGAACACCTCGATGAACACCACGCACAGCAGCTTGACCACCGGGAGGTTGCTGCGCCGCCCCAGGGCCAGCGCGATGCCTATGGGCAGGCTGAGCACGATGCCCACCACAGCCAGCAGCAGGTTGAGAGTGATGCCTCCCCAGTGGATAACCGATACCGTCTGTAGGCCGGGAACAGCGGGGATGCCCCGGAGCAGGAGCAGCGTCACGATGAAAGCCGCCACGCCGTAAATCACGATGCCTCGCCCGGACATGCCGGTGAACCTCGCAATCGCCCAGCCCGCCAGCATCGCGGGGATGTTGGCCACAAGCAGCAGCCGCACGTCCATGCCCATCCGCTCGAAGCTGTAGGGCAGGAAAGCGAATAGTGTGATTACTACCACCACGCCGATGGCCAGGCGCTTGGCGACGCCGCCGCCAGCCAGGGCCCACGCCATGCCGAACATGGCAGTGGCCAGCATCAGGGCCGCCTGGGGCCTCCAGAAACAGTTCTGACCGGGACAGGAGGCCTCGGTGTTGTACTGCCCGATGGCCATCTGCCCGCCCAGCACGCCGATTACCGTCCAGTCGGCCCCGGTGATTACCCAGCGGAGCCCGAATACCAGGACTAGGATGGTCACCGCGGATGCAACCACGGTCAGAAGGGTGTTGTACCAGGTGCTGAACAGATTCTGCCGCGCCCAGCCAATAGCGCCCACTTCCGAGCGCGGAGGCGGCAAACGTTGGCCGGTAGTTGGCTGCGTAGCTTCTGCCACCGTCAGCCCCCCGTGAACTTGATACGGCGGTTGTAGAGGTTGCCGATGAGCGAGTAGGTCAGGCTCATGGCGAGGTAGGCCGCCATGATCAGCAGGAATATGGACACCGCCGGCGCGGTCTGGGTCATGGTCTTGGCCACGTTGGTCAGATCGGCGTATCCGATGGCGCCCGCCAGGCTGCTGTTCTTAGTCAGGTTCAGGAACTGGCTAATAAGCGGCGGAATGATGACCCTGAGAGCCTGCGGAAAAGTGACGTAGCGCAGCGTCTCCATGGGGGTGAGTCCCAGCGCGCGCGAGGCCTCGGTCTGACCGCGCCGGACGGACTGTATGCCGGCCCTCACGATTTCGGCTATAAAGGACGCGGTGTAAGTGACCAGCCCGACCAGCAGCACCACCAGTCCGGCCGGCGCGGTGAACCCGTCGGCGATGCGGCCGAACCGGCCCTCGGGATGCGGCGAAGAGATCACGTATGGAGAGTCTCCGGCGGCCACGCTGATGATGATCCAGCTCAGGGCCCCGATGATCACGGCGGAGGCCAGACCGCCCAGCAACGGATAGGAACGCTGGCCGGTGTTGGTCTCACGCAACAGGAGAACCTGGTACACGGCGCGGCCGGCCACCAGACCGGCCAGGGCCAGCAGGGGCCAGAGTATTGCGGCGCCTGTGCCGGTGGGCGACGGGAAGGGCATGGAAAACCCGCCGTTGTTGATGTACAGGCCGCCGCCGATTACGTACCCCTCTCTGACCGGTGGGAGGGCCAGGATGATGTAGAACCAGAAGAACAGCTGCACCAGCAGGGGCACGTTGCGGAAGAACTCGATGTATACCGTGGCCAGCTTGGAGACCAGCCAGTTGCCGGAAAGCCGGCATACACCTGTGAAAATGCCCAGCATCGTCGCTAGGATCACTCCCACCACGGATACGACCATAGTGTTAACAATGGCGACCCACAGGGCGTAGCCGAACGAATCCGAGGACTCGTAGGGCAGGAAGTGCTGGCCTATTGGTGTCTGGTAGGCACGGTCGAGGAAACCGAAACCGTGTGGAATCTCCCTGTCCTGGACGGCAGTGGCGATGTTGGTGAAAAACCAGGCCACCAGCGCGACGACAACGATGCCGGAGACGATCTGCAGTGCCCACTGGAGGACCCTGGTGTGCCGCCAGACCTCAACGCCCTGGTAAGTAAGAAGGCCCCTTAGCTGAGCCATACAACTCCGGCAGGGATACAGCGAAAATCCGTTTCCAAATCTACCACACGCGGGCGCTGATTTTAAGCGGAATGAGCTGCCACAACAAGCCAATCAGCGCCCGTGACAGGGTCTCCTAATTGTTCCCTCTCCCTCTGGGAGAGGGTTAGGGTGAGGGCATTCCCCCTCAGGGGGAGGGAATTGCTAAAGCCCCTGGCTCCGGGGACTGTCATCTCAGAGGAGCGGCATAGATCTGGCCTCCCCTGGGGCAGTCCTGGCAGGGGGCGCCGGCCCAGAGGGCGTTGCGGCCGCCCTCGCGAGGCAACTGGATGCCGTCTTTCCCAAGGTGGCGGTCGTAGATTTCGCCGTAGTTGCCCACGCCGCGAATCACGTCCTGCGCCACGGTAGCACTCAGTCCCAGGCCCTCCTGCCCGAAGGAGCCTTCGAGGCCGAACAGGCGGTCAACCTTGGCATCCCCGGTGGCCTGGGTGGGGACGTCCTCCATCCCGATGCCGTAGGCCTCCGAGTAGATGAGAATCGCCATAACGGCCTTGGCGATATCGAACCACTGCTCGTCGCCATGTGGCACGACCGGCCCGAGGGGTTCCTCGGATATGATGTCGGGAAGGATCACGTGGTCCTCGGGATTGGGGAAAGTGCTCAGCAGCGAGGAGAGGGCGGAGCGGTCCGTGGTAAACGCGTCGCACTGCCCGTTGCGGTAAGACTCGAGGGCCGCCTCCGAGTCCTCGAATGTGACTGCCGTAATGTTCAGCGCCGCCTCCGTCGAGAAGTCCTGCAAGTTCAGTTCCGTGGTCGTTCCCTGGGTCACGCAAACGTCGGCGTCCCTGAGTTCCAGCGCGCTGTCTATCCCGAGGCTGCGCGGCGCCATGAAGCCCTGCCCGTCATAGAACATAGTCTGGGTGAAGTTGCCCCACTGGATGTCCCGCGACGACGTCCACGTGGTTACGGTGGACAGCATGTCCACCTCTCCCGCTTGCAGGATGGGCCCTCTCTCCGCCGCGTCGACGATTCTGAACTCGACCGCATCCGGGTTTCCCAGAACCGCAACTGCGACCGCGCGGCACAGGTCGAGGTCAAAACCGGCGTTGTTGCCGTTTTCGTCCACAAATCCGAACCCCGGAGTGTCGTTGCCGGTGGCGCAGACCAGCGTTCCCCTCTCCTGAACGCGCTCGAGGCGGGAGAATTGCTCCCCGGCGTCCCCGGCCGTGTCACCGGAGGATGCGGCGTCGTCCGAGCCGCAGGCCATGGTGGCAGCCAGCAGGATCATGCACATCAGAACCAACAGCAGATACGGGCGGATCATTATTCCGGACTCCTGGATATGTGATGACAATGATACGCGCATTGTACAAGTCTACCCGACAGCGTTGCACAGGTCTTGACTGGGGCTAATAGGGTGTCTCCAAAGTTCCCTCTCCCTCTGGGAGAGGGTTAGGGTGAGGGCGTCTCCCGTAGCCGGGCAAATTATATCGCCGCCGTGGAATTTCTTTCGGACAGCCTTCTCTGACGGGATAAGAGCCTTTGGAAGCACCCTCTAATACTACAGTAGCAGATTAGATAGGCGCCGTTTGTAGTGGCAGCGCCGGGCTCTGGCTTGGTGGCGGCGTCGCCACCAGGACCAGTACAGGACGAAGCTAGGCGGTTGGCTTTCGGCCCATACCAGGCGTGTCAGCAGCCGCCGAACCTCCGGCACTGTAATGGGAATCAGCTCTTCATCCAGACCGTAATTGCCCCCTTTTCTCCCTGTTCCAGTGCATGATGCCGGATTACCGTCAGACAGGCGTGGGCCAGCATGGCCAGGGTGATGTGCCGGTACCAGCCATCCCACCGCCTTACCTCGTACTGGTCAAGACCCACCTCTCCCTTGGCCTCCTCAAAACACTCCTCTATGGTCCAGCGCCTCCCGGCAACTCTCACCAGTTCCTCCAAGGCCGTTCCCGCCGGGCCATAACAGACGTAATAAGCCAGTTCCCCAGGGTTGGCAATGCTGCGCCGCACCAGCAGCCAGTGACCCTTGTCAGGCTCTCTCAGGGGCCGTATTTCCACGGCGGTCCAGTCGTAGACCCGAGGTCCCTTGGCCCCATCCCCGGCACTGATCCTGACCCATCCTGTTTCGTCAGCCTGCGAGGCCAGCCGGTCAGCCCGCACCTGCCTGGGCCCCTTCTCCGTCAGAGCCCACAGTTTTTCGTTGCGCTTGACGGCCAGCACGTGGGGAACATCCTGCCTCTCCAGCCACAGCCGCAACTTCCGGTCGTTGCCGTAGACCTCGTCCCCGGTGAACCAGGCGAAGGGGACACCCGATTCCAGTGCCCGCCCCAGCATCAGCCTTGCCAGTTGACCCTTGGTCCGGAATACCGTGTCCTCCGGCACCCCGGCCTCCCGCCGCCGCTCCCGGTCGTCCGCCCATACTTGGGGCAGGTACAACTCCCGGTCCAGCAATGCCCGGCCTTTGGCTGAGGCATAGGCCAGGAACACCCCAATCTGACAGTTCTCGATCCGCCCCGCCGTCCCGCTGTACTGACGCTGCACCCCGGCCGACTTGTCGCCCTTCTTGAGGAACCCCGTCTCGTCCACCACCACAACCGCGCCACCGTCGCCCAGATGCTCCACCACATAGTCCTTGAGATCGTCGCGCACCAGGTCCGCGTCCCACCGGTAGTTGTACAGCAGGCGCTGCACGCCGTCGGGAGTGGCGTCGCCCGCTTGCTCCGCCAACTGCCAGCCGTTCTTGCGCTCCACCGGGCTTAGCAGGCCCCGCAGATACGCCAGCGCCCGGCGGCGCGGCTCCGGCCTCCGGAACCGCCCGCCAATGCACTCATGGAGTCGCTCTATGCCCTCGGCCCAACGGGCCACCTCCGCTACCTCATCACTCCCAACTACCACCATGACACCTCATCCCACTTGACTGCCCCAATTCTACCTTTTCTAAATCTGCGACTGTAGTACTAAAAAGGAATCGGGGCGAGTCATTGACCCGCCCCGATTCTGCCAGACGTTATATTGCCGTGAGGTGGAAACTAGCGCAGCGGCGCTGCGTAGATCTGTCCGCCCTTGGGGCAGTCCTGGCACGGAGCGTCGGCCCAAAGGGCGTTGCGTCCATTCTCCCGCGGCAGGTTGATGCCGTCGGGGCCAAGGTTGCGGTTGTAGATGTCGCCGTAGTTGCCGACAGCGTTGAGCACATCTTGGGCGACGGTCAGGCTCAGGCCCAGGCTCTCCTGGCCGAAGGAGCCATCGATGCCCAGCAGGCGATCGACGGGAGTGTTGCCGGTGGCGGTGGAGGGCACGCTGCCCTGGTTGACATCGTAGGCCTCACCGTAGATCAGGATGGCCATGACGGTCTTCACCACGTCGAACCACTGGTCGTCACCGTGGGGGACCACCGGACCCAGCGGTTCCTCGGAGATGGTCTCCGGCAGGATGGTGTGGGCGCCGGGGTCGTCGAAGCCCGAACCGATGGCGGCCAGCTGAGAACGGTCGTTGGTGAACGCGTCGCACTGCCCGCCCTGGTAGGCCGCGCTCACGGCGTCGGTATCCTCAAAGGTCAGCGGCGTGATATTCAGGCCGTGCTGGTTGGAGAAGTCCTGAAGGTTCAACTCGGTGGTGGTTCCCTGGGTCACACAGACTGTGGCGTCCTGCAACTCGAGGGCGCTGGACACGCCGAGGTCTCCGCGAACCATGAAGCCCTGACCGTCGTAGAACATGGTCTGGACGTAGTTGCCCCACTGGGCGTCGCGGGAGGTGGTCCAGGTCACCGTGCGCACCAGCATGTCGACTTCGCCGGACTGTATCGTCGGTCCGCGCTCGGCGGCGGTGATCAGGCGGATCTGGAAGGCGTTGGGGTCGCCGAGAACGGCGGTGGCAACGGCGCGGCACAGATCGATGTCAAATCCGACGTTGTTGCCGCTGGCGTCGAGGAAACCGTAGCCCGGCACGTCATTGCGGCTGGCGCAGATGAGGGTGCCCCGGTCCTTCACGGCCTGCAGGCGGTTTTCCTGCTCCTCCTCCATCATCATGCCGCCTTCCGGGGTCACCTCGACTATGCGGGTGACCTCCACCTCCACGGTTTCGGAGCCGCAGGCAAGAACCAGCAGCATCATTGACGACAATATCGCCAGTAAAATAATTCCTTTCGTCTTCAAATTGCTCTTAGCCTCCATAAATTTGACTAAAGCCCCGGATACCGGTAGCCGTTCGCCCAAGAGTATAACCCTGTGACGTATTCCTTCGCCACATAACAGGCAACGGATAGTCTTGCGTTTCTGACCAATGGCACCGGAGAACAACAGAGGGGGCGCAATCCTGCGCCCCCTGAAAGCGTTTAACGGCAGGCGGTGTGGCTATCGTCCTCTGAGCCTCGGGTCCAGCACGTCGCGCAGCCCGTCGCCCAGGAAGTTCACGGCGAACACGACCAGAGCGATTGCCACGCCCGGGAAGACGACCAGCCAGCTCTGCTGTTCCATGTACTTACGCCCAATGTTGAGCATGCCACCCCAGGTGGGGGTGCCTTCAGGCACGCCTACGCCCAGAAAGCTCAGGGAAGCCTCCACCACGATGGCGAATCCCAGGGTGATGGTCATCAGCACAATGTAGGTCGCCGCCACGTTGGGCATTATATGCCGCAGCATCACTCGGAATGGGTTGGCGCCGATGGCGCGAGACGCAAGGATGTAGTCCAGCTCCTTGATGCGCAGGGCCTCGGAACGGATGACGCGGGTTGCGCCGGGCACCAGGATGACCACCAGCGCTATCACCACGTTGTTTATGGATGCGCCCAAGGCCGCCATTAGCCCCAGGGCCAGGATAATCGGCGGGAACCCCATCAAGGCGTCCACAAGCCTTTGCACCACTATATCGGAGATCCCCCCGGTGTAGGCGCTGCCGATTCCGATGACCGTGCCGATGGTGATTCCAATGAGGACGGTCATCAGCCCTACGTACATGGAGATGCGCGCGCCGTGAATCAGGCGGCTGAGGATGTCGCGGCCGATGTTGTCCGTGCCTAGTGGGGCGCCCTCGGCCCCCGGCCCGCAGAACTTCCTGCTGATCTCGCCACCGGACTCGCACTTGGCGACGCCCACTCCCTCGGGATCGTGGGGCGCGAGGAGATCTGCATAGACGTCGGTGGTCACCGCCAGGATGATGATTATGGCGCCCACTGCGGCCAGCGGCTTGCGTCTCGAGAATCTGACGATTGCCGAGCGGATCGGCTTCAGGATAACGGCCATAGCCAGCATTAGCGGGAAGCTGATCGCTGCCACAAAGCCAATGACCAAGTCCAGCCACGATACCGTGCCAAAGTGGCTGATGACATAGCTGACCATAAAGACGGCAACCGTAGCAGAGAAAAATGCAAGAAAATTTCCTGATACGGAACTCGCCTGTTCCAGGGATGCGATTTCCAAATCTGCATTCTGGACTTCATCCGTGCGAAACACGGCCATAACCTAATCCCTTCTTTGCGGCGTTGCGTCCTTGCGTTGGAAACCCCTCTTTAAGCGTACCGGATGCGGGGGTCCAGCCAGCCGTACAGCAGATCCACCAAGAGATTGATGGTCACAATGAACAAGGCGGCGATGACAATCACTGCCTGGATCATCGTGTAGTCCCGCTGGAAGATGGACTCAATGAGAATCCGGCCCATGCCGGGAACCAGGAAAATGGTCTCGATAATCACCGTTCCGCCGAACAGGCGGGCGAAAATCCAGCCGGAGGTGGTGAGAACCGGCAGGAGGGCGTTCTTCAGGCCGTGGCCGTAGACCACCGTGTTCTCGCTCAGGCCCTTGGACCTGGCGGTGCGCATGTAGTCCTCGCGGATGATTTCCATCATCGCGGACCGGGTCACGCGGGCCACGAATCCCATTTCGTAGAAGCCCAGGGCCAGCGCCGGCCAGATCATCTGGTGCAGGTTGGTGAGCGGGTCATCCCACAGGTGCGCGTAGTTCAGTGGCGCCAGCCCCCCCACGTGCACCAGCAGCAGCAGCAGCAGGATGGCAATCAGGAAGGTGGGCATGGCGATGCCGGTCATGGTGAAAACACGCGCCGCATAGTCCATCGGGCTTTCCGGGCGCAGCGCCGACACAATCCCCAGGGGCACGGCCACGACCACCGAGATGAGCATGGCCATGATGGTCAGCTCGACGGTAACCGGAATCCGGTCGGCCAGCTCCTCCATCACCGGGGCCTTGAACCAGTAGGAATTCCCGAAATCTCCCTGCAACACGCCGCCAATCCAGTCCAAGTACTGGTTGACCATCGGCTTGTTCAGGTCGAGTTCAATGCGGCAGTCGATGAGCTCTTCCTGCGTGAACGTGGCCTCGCCGTCACTGAGTATGGCAACGCACACGTCGCCCGGGATAAGACGCATCACCACAAACACGATTATGGTGATGAGAATTATCGTCGGGATGAAGAGCCCGATTCGCTTGATTATGTACTGTCTCATCTACCCAGTCCCATAAGGGCCGAATGGGCAAGGCTGCCGTAGCAGCCTATACGAAGGGCACACGGGGGCGGATTCAATACCCGCCCCCGCGATCTGTTGCCGGTCTAGCGTTCCAGCCAGAGGTCCTCGTGCTTGAAGTGCGTTTGCACGGTCTGTGGAGCGTGGAAGTTCTTGATCTGCTCGCCGATCACCCACTGCAGTACGCCCCAACCGAGAGTGATCCAGTGGTTGTCCTCTTGCGAGAACAGGAAGGTTTCCAGTTCCTTGGTGATTTCCCGGCGCCTCTCCGGGTCGGTCTCCTGCTTCTGCTGTTCGTGCCAGGCATTCACCTGTTCGTTTTCCCAGTCGGTGTAATTGCGGGTGGCGCCCTTCAGGTACACGCCGCCCATAATGCCGTCCACGTCCAGCACCACCTGGCCTTCACCCTGGCAGGCCAGTTCCCAGTCTCCCACTTGGTCAGCGGGCCGTGAGGTTGCGAACAGATCGTAACCGGCGGCGCTGGGATAAACCTGGAATTCGGTAACCCGGATGTTCAGGGCCTCTTCCAACTGGTCCTTGACCACGTTGCACTGGTCGGGATAGGTGCCCACCTGCCGCACATCCATGCGGGTCTCAAAGCCGTCGGCTAAGCCGGCATCAGCCATGAGCTGCTTGGCCATTGCTATGTCAGCCTCTCCCTCGGGGGTATCCTTGGGACGCAGGCCGGGCCAGGCAGCGCATTCCTCGAAGGTGTGGGCCAAGCCCATCAGCGGGCATCCCACGCCGGAGGTGTTGTCGAAGACCAGGTCGTTCCACTCCTGGTAGTCGATGGCCAACTGGATGGCCTGTCGGACACGGGGATCGTTGAACGGAGCCTTCTTGACGTTCAGCATCAGGCCCCAGTCAGCCGTGGGCTGCACCGCGAAGGCTCGATACTTGCCGTCGGTGTCCCGCTCCAAATCGAATACCTGAGTCGGTGTCAAGTTGGTGAAACCGCCGTTGGACATGTCAATCTGGCCGCCCTTGATCTGGCCGATTAGCACACTGGTATCGACGATGATGGTGTGGTCGATGCCGTCGAAGAAGGGGCGTCCTTCCTTGAAGTAATTGGGGTTCTTGGACACCTTGTAGAAGCTGCCGCGCTGGTACTCATCCAGCACGAAGGGGCCCGAACCGGACTGGTGATCAATGACATTCTCTGCCAAGTTCAGGTCAATGCCCTGGTCCAGCAGGTGCTTGGGCAGGACCTTCACGTAGTCGACAGCGAGGAACTTGATGAAGGCGCCCGAGGCGAACTTGAGGTTGAATTCCACGGTGCTGTCGTCGATCAGGTTTACGCCGCCGTTGCTGGCCTCCAGGGTGTATCCACGCCAGAGACCGGAGCGGCCCATCTTCGATTCCAGGTCCCCATAGCGCAGCATGGAGTTGTGAACGTCCGCTGCCGTCAGGGGCATGCCGTCCAGCCACTGGACGTCGTCGCGGATCTTGAAAGTGAACGTAGTCCCGCCGTCAGTGACCTCCCAACTCTCGCACAGGTCGCAGACGATGGCGCTGGTGTCCACGGTGTCGTACTGCACGATCTGGTTGTAGAGCTGGCTGACGGCCTGGATGCTGGACAGCGACGATGATCCCTTGGGGTCCCAGTCGCGGCTGTCAGCATAGGCCGACATATTCACGGTGCCGCCGTAGGTGCCGGTGGTGGCCGGTGTCGGGGTTGGCCTGGCAACCACCGCCGTCGCAGTCGGCGCCGGGGTGTTGGTCGGGCGGGTGGTAGCGCCTGGGACGGGTGTGTCGGCTGGCGCAGCCGCCGTCGGTGGGGCTGTCGTGGCCTGGGCCTGTGGCGCGGCAGTGGGCGCCGGCGCCGACGTTGTCGCAGCGGGAGCTTCCTCCGTCGCCTCCTCTGCTTCGCCGCAAGCCACGATAACGGCCAGCGCCAGGATCAGCGCCAGCGGCAACAGGGCTTTCAGACTGAAAAATCGGTGTATCGCCATATCCCTCCTCCGATACGAATCGGTAATGTATTCTGGCCCTGAGACAACGGGAATCTCACGCCATTTTGAAACCGATGAACCGGACCTCTCTTGTCCGGCGAAGGGCAACAGCCCATTCTACCCGTATTGAGACCTCATTGTTAGCCGCAAAATCGTAGACTAAAGACAGCCCATCGTCAAGACGGTCACGGGGCCGAATTCCTGGCCTTTTTGGACCGCTGCGGGCAGGCATGACAGGGCTGCCACTGCACCTGCAACACTAGGGCAGGCGATGTTATGCCTTTGGAGAGTGTGTGACATATCCACTTCGCTGTCCGGTATGCGGGACCCACGAGGGGCCAGTGTTTCTGTTAGTACAGGGTACGCCCTCACCCTAACCCTCTCCCAGAGGGAGAGGGAACTCGTCACACACCTTATTGGTCGTCTCCTCCAGGCTGGGAGGCACCGTAATTCCGTATTCGCTGGAATTTCGGGCGTTTATCGAGCCTGGAGCGGAGACCGCGCCAACCTCTGCCGGATGCGCCAGTGTTGCCGCTGCCTGGGGCTTGCCATCTAAGGCTCAGGCGGCTACGCCTGGCCCGCAGTGTTCGCTTCGCGTGGTGGCGCAGGACGCCTTGGCGGGCGGGCGAACAGCACCAGCACCGTGGCCAGCCCGCCCATGACGGCAAAAGCAGCGAACGCCAGCTGGTAGCTGTCCGTAAAGTCGTAGATCAGTCCTGACACCACCGCGCCGATGGCCTGCCCGAAGCTTGTGAGAGGCTCCGTTACTCCCCGGATCACCCCCAGCGACCGGCGACCGTAGTAGTCGGCATAGCCCACTGGCGGGACTGACAGCAGGCCACCCACGCCGAACCCGAACAATACTGCGTAAACCAGAATCTCGATCCTGGAATCGGCAATGACGAAGAGAGCTGACGAAACCCCCACGGTTACGGCCACAGCCGCAAGAACGTAGCGGGCCGGGAAACGCTCGGTGGCCCACCCCCAGGCGATGCTGCCCAAGCCCAGGAAGGCGGCGTTGAGGCTGATGCCGAAACCGGCGAACGCAGCATTGAGCCCCTGGTCTCTCAGGTAGGCTGCCAGGTGGGTGTTCACGCCGGCCTGCACCAGAAAAACCATGCCGGTGGCAGTGGCGAACATCCATAGCGCCGGTGTCCGCATGGCCTCCCGGAGTGTCCAGACCGGCTCCTCCGCTGCGGGAGTGGAGGCCGGGCCGAAGGCAACGCCGCCGGACACGCTCCCCTCCCCGGTTTCAGCCGGAGAATCGCCGTCGGGTCTCAACCCCACATCCTCAGGCTGCTGGACGATCAGCAATGCGGTAGGCAGGAGCGCGATGCCCCACACCAGGATTCCCAGCACGATCCACGCCTCGCGCCACCCGCTGGCGCCGATGATCACCGAGGCGATGAGCGGGAAGAGCACCAGCCCCACCGAGTAAGAGCCGAACAGTATTCCAGAAGCGCGCCCACGCATCCTCACGAACCAGCGAGACACCACCACCGACGAGCCGATCTGTATCGGGCTGGAAAAGATCACACGCCCGACACCGTAGGCCAGGTAGAAGGCAACAGGGACGGTGGCCCAAGCGAGGGAAATGCTGGACAGGCCAAGAATGAAAATGCTCGCCGTCAGCACCAGCCGGGCGCCGTAGCGGTCGACCAGCCACCCAACCCCCGGCGACACCGCCGAGGCGGCCAGCCCGCCAAAGCTGGCAGCCCCGGCGATCAAGGTGCGGCTCCAGCCCAGTTCCTCAGACAGCGGGAAAATGAAAACGGCGATGGTGAGGCTTGCGGTAGCATTGCGTACCACCTGCGTGCTGCCGGCGGTGAACAGGATCACCCACCCATAAAAGAAAGGAGTCCTGGGAGCAATGCGCTCGCCCAGGTCAAGTATGGAAAGCAGGCGGGTCAACATTCTGGGATCAGCAGTTTCTTTAACAGGCAGTTATTGGCTGTCAATTCAGATGTGGAATGAGGTGCTACTACGTGTCAGGCCGGAGATCAGGTTCCGGCCATTTTATATCCGCTTTCCCCAGGAGGCATACTGATTGAGTGATGTTGACCAAGAGTGCCAAAACCACGGGAGCAATGGGAACATGATAGGATAGAGGTGATGACGCAATGGTGGGATAGTGAAGAGAGGCGTTGGCTGCGCCGGCACGCGATTGCGGCGCCATTCGGCATAATCATTGTTACAATTATGCTGGGTTATGTCTCTGCTCCCGAACTCTGGGGGACGCGCGAGGGCTTAGGTTCGTGGGCTTCCCTTGTAGACTTGGGAGCCGTTGTGTACGCGGCAGTTGCAGTTTTAGCAGAGCGAGGTGTCAGAGTGGTGTTCTGGGCCTTGGATGAGCGAAGAAAATGGCGAGAGAAGTGGCGAGCTCAGGCGCAGGCCGAGGGCCGTGCCGAGGGACGCGCCGAGGGCCGTGCTGAGGGCCGTGCTGAAGGACGTGACGAGGGGCGTTCAGAGGCATTGACGGCGATTCTCGAGGTTGGCCGAGCCCAGGGAAACCCTGATCTTGAGGAATTGATCGCTCGCGTAGCCAGGGAAAAGGGAATCTCCTTGAATGGAGATTCGGAAGAGTAGTCCAGCGTTTTCTTCCTGGACGACAACGGAGGGGCGGGATGAATTCCGCCCCTCAAACGTTACCCGCGAGGTCTGTCCAGCCTTAGTGGCCTATTCCAGGCTGAAGCCCTTGTAGCCGCTGCCAGCCACCTCAGCACGCTTGGCCCGCATCACCGGGGCCGTGTCCGGCGCCGTCAGAAGGAAGCGGGCCTTGCCTGGGATGTTCGCTCCTACGAACCAGTTGTCAGCCTGGGTGCGAAGAATCTTCTCGCCACCCTCGATCATGTGCTGAGTCCACTCGTCCTCTGACTGCTGGGTCGGCTGAATGCGCTGGTAGCCGTGGTCGCGCACGTAGGATATGCATTCGCTGATCCACTCCACCAGCGGTTCGGCCGCTCGCACAAAGTTACCCACTGAGGCTGCGTTGACGGTGAACATATTGGGGAATCCGACACTCTGGATCCCCATGAAAGTGCGGGGGCCGGCGGCAAATTTTTCCTTCAGCGTCAGTCCGTTTTCACCAACGATGTGCATTCGGCTCAGCGAGCCCGTAACCGCGTCATAGCCGGTGGCGTAGATGATGACGTCGAAATCGTAATGGGCGTCGGCGGTCTGGATGCCGGTGGGTGTGATTCGCTGTATGGGAACCTTCTTGACGTCCACAAGCAGCACGTTGTCCTGGTTGTAGACCTCGTAGTACCCGCTCTCGCAGGGCAGGCGCTTGGAGCCGAACATGTGGTCCTTGGGCACCAGCATCTCGGCCACCACGGGGTCCTTGACCCGTTCGCGGATCTTGTTGCGGAAGAATTCGGCGTAGTCCTCGTTGGCCGGTCCGGGCATCATCACGTCGTAGAAGTTGCTGAGCCACTTGGCAAAGCCAGGCTCGTCCCAGAGCCGCTCGTACTGCTGCACGCGTTCCTCGTCCGACACGCTGAATGCAGACCGGGTGTCGAACTCGTGCATGAAGGAGCCTGCGGTCTCCTGGCACTTCTCGAAGATTTCCGGATAGCGTTTCCTGATCTCGTCCTGCTCTTCCTCGGATATGGGGCGGTTGCGCAGCGGGGCGCAGTAGTTGGCGGTGCGCTGGAAGACGGTCAGATGGCCGACCTCCTTGGCAATTTCCGTGATGAGCTGCACAGCGGTCGCTCCGGTGCCAACCACGCCGACGCGCTTGCCGGCCAGGTCCATGCCCTCCTTGGGCCAGCGGCCCGTGTGGCACCATGGGCCCTTGAAGTCGTGGATGCCCTCGAAGTCCGGCACGTAGTGGGCCGACAGGAGCCCCACCGCGGTGATCACGAACTGGCCCCGCGCCTTGTGGCCGTCCTCCATGGTCAGTTCCCAGCGGTTCGCCTCCTCGTCGTATACGCAGGAGGCCACGCGGGAGTTGAAGCGGATGTGGCGGCGCAGGTCGAACTTGTCAGCCACGAAGTTGAGGTATCGTTCGTTCTCGGGCTGCCCGGAATACAGTTCCTTCCAGTGCCACTCCTCCAGCAGCTCGTCCGAGAATGAGTAGCCATAGGTGTAGCTCTCGGAGTCGAACCGGGCCCCCGGATAGCGGTTCCAGTACCAGGTCCCTCCCACCCCGGAGGCGTCCTCAAAGGACTTGACCGTGAATCCCAGTTCCCGGAACCGGTATAGGGAATACAGGCCGGTGACACCGGCGCCGATGACCAGTACGTCGTATTCCTCGACATTGCCGTTCCGGGACGTGCCGGTTGCAGTCGCTTGCTGCAAAGATGCCATGTGCCTTCCCTCCGTAGTCTCAATCTATCTTCAATCAAGTGGAATTATACATGGAAGGGATAAAATTGGAATCCATATATCTCGTATACCGATGCCCTTGCTTCAGGTATACAGCGACACGGGTGGCGCTCCGCCCATGAGCATGGCTCCGCCGAACTCGAAGTTCAGCGGCAGCCCTGAGATGTGCTGGCCGTGGACGTGCAGGTCGCGGAAGTAGCGTTCCAGGCCCACGGACCGATGGATCGAGTTCGTCCCAGCGGCGCTGAAAAGCTTGTCCGCGACGGCGATGGACTGGCGGATGGCATGGGTTATGGCCAGCCGGGTGCGCATCGCCTTTTCCGCCAGGTCCGGGCCGCCGTTCACCTGCTCCTCCCACATAGCCGTCACGTTGTCCAGCAGGTAGTGGCGGGCGCTATCGATCATTGCCTCGCACTCGCCTACCACGACCTTGATGTGCTGGCGGTCCCGAAGCAGCGTGGGGGAGTCCGTGGAGCCCGAGTCGGTGGCCAGGTCGACAAAGGTGTTCATGGCCCCACGAGCCATCCCTAGCGTGTTGGCTGCCGACAGCGTCCAGCCGAAGACGATGTTGGACTGCGGGGGAGTGTAAAGGGCCCCCTCGTAGTGGGCGGGGTCGCCCCGGGTGTAGGAATGCTCGTGGGGTACGAACACCTCGTGATATTCGGCGTCGTGGCTGGCCGTTCCCCGCATTCCCATGGTCGTCCAGGTATTCAGGACCTTGCCCTGGTCCACGCGGACGACCACCGTGCGCATGACCTGGCTGCCATCGGCGTTCAGCACCGGGCCGTTGTTGTCCACCACCCGGCAGGCCACGAAGAGCGCGATGGAGTGGTCGATGCCGCTGAGAAAATTCCACCGCCCGGAAACCATGTAGCCGCCGTCGGCCAGCCTCGCGGTCCCGCCCGCCCTGGCCGAGCCTGAGCCGAGCACCACTGGCGGGTCGCCGAATATCTCCCGGACGGCCTTCGGCGAGAGGCGGGCCACTGCCGACGAGACGGCGGCGCCGTTGAAGATGCACCACCCTGCCGAACCGTCGGCCTGCGCAATCTCCTCGACTACGTGAAAGGCGGTTACGGGATCGGTCTCAGGGCCGCCCAGTTCCTTCGGCACATACAGCCCGAACAGACCCTTGTCCGCCATCGCCATGGCCAGATCGTGAGGAATCTGGCACTCCAGGTCCATCCGGTCGCGGCTCGCCACAATCGCCGGGACGAATTCTCTTGCTGCCTCGATCAGGTTCCCAGCCACGGTAGCGGTCATAGCGCGTTTCGCTCCTCACGGTTTCGGCACGGTATCAGCCCATTATAGCCACAGCCGCCGTCCCGCCCAACCTCCCGGCAGCCACGGTCTTCCAGTCCCAGGCAACCGGGGAGGAAAGCGCCGGCGGCGCAGCAACAGAGCGAAAGGGTCCGTCCTGCCGCCAAGTCCCTGCCGCGCTCTTGAGACTCACGCCCCCGGTTGTCTTGTAATGGACTCAGGTACAATTACTCTGATCGAATCCAGCGTTTGTCATCGTTGCATCAATAAAGTTTTGGGGGGATTTTTAGGCTATGCCCCTGATGCGGCATTTGACCCCTCTGTTGCCCCGGCGGGGGGCATACACCCTGCGGGAACTTCGGACTGACGTCCTGGCCGGCGCCGCTGCCAGCGGCGTGGTACTCCCAGTGACCATGGGGTTTGGGGTGTTGTCGGGGCTGGGCGCCGTCGCGGGTCTCTACGGCTCGGTGGCCGTTGGCATCTTCGCGTCCCTGTTCGGCGGCACTCGGGGAATGATCTACGGACCCAACATCCTCATGGCCATCGCCATGGCCGTGGTGGTGGCGGAATACGCCGACAGCCTGGCCGAGGCGGCTACCACGGCAATACTGGCGGGGCTGATTCAGATTGCTTTCGGCCTATTGGGCCTGGGCCGGTATGCTGCCTACATACCCTCGTCGCTGACATCGGGTTTCTTCACCGCCTTCGGGATACTGCTGATCGTCAGCCAGGCGATCATAGCGCTGGGCAGCTATCCGGCCAGCGCCGACCTGATAGACAGCGTGAGGGCATTGCCCGATGCCGCAGCCAACGCCAACATCGACGCCGTCGCCCTGACAGCCATCTGCATAGCATTGTCGCTGGCCTGGCGGGGGCCGCTGGCGCGAGTGTCTCCGGCGTCGTTCGTTGTTCTGGGGGTGGGGATTGTGGCCGGAGCATTTCTGTTCAAGGAAGCTCCCACCATTGGCGAGATTCCCAGTGGACTGCCTCCCATTCAGATTTCCGCCTTGTCTCTAGACTTCTTCCTCAATGTGCTGCAGCCCGCATTCATTATGGCCCTCCTCGCCTCGATTTCTACATTTATTACCGCCGTGAGAATAGACGCCATAACGGGATCGGAGCACAGGCCAACCCGCGAGATGCTGGGACAGGGAGTGGGAAACATCGCTACGGGTTTCATCGGGGGCCTCGCCGGATCGACCACGTCCGGGACTTTCGTAAATGCCTACAGCGGAGGACGGTCGCCGGTGGCAGGAGTTACCTGCTCGGTCATGCTGCTGGCCGTGCTCCTGTTCCTGGGACCCATCGCGGAGAGAATTCCGCTGGCTGTGCTGGCAGCCATAGTCATACTCATCGCCTGGAGCGTCATAGACTGGCGGTTTCTCCGGAGAATACACCGGATTTCCCGCAGCTACGCGGTCGTGATGCTCCTGACTTGTGCGCTGGTCCTGTTCGCCGATCTGGTTACGGCTGTTGTGGTGGGACTGGTGGTGGCTATGCTGACCGGATCCCGGAGCATTCAGAGGCTCGAAGCTGCCGATCTTGTATCGGTGCCGCTGCTGGACCGGACAGTCCTGGCCGGTGACTGGGATCCTGGTTCCGATCCATTCCAGGCGCATACGGGACTGGTGGTATTCCCTGACCGCGTGACCGTCGCATCAGCCAGGGAGCTGAGCCGTGTACTCCGGCCCGACATAAGGGGACATCAATACTCGATTTTCGACTTGTCCCGTACGCGATACGTCGATGACTCGGCTGCGGTGATCATCGGCGAGCTGGTCTCAATCGCAATGGCCCGGCACACCAGGACCATCATCATCGCAGGCATGACGGGGGATGTGTACGACACCATGCATTCTATGGGTCTGCTCAATAATGTGCCTGAGGAACATTATGCATCGGACATCGAGGAGGCCAAGCGGATCGTGCGCCCGCTGCTGCTGGACGAGCTTTCCAAATAGGCAGCAGGCGCTCTGCCGGCGCTCCCTGCCCTGAATTGCGGGCCTTCGGACGTCTTTTCGCAAGGCTGGGGAACCAGGCCCGGCCGGACTGGCTGACGCCGCGCCTTCCGGGGACGCCATCTCCGCAGGTGTGCGCCGGTATCGGGGTATTCCCGGCGTGTGTTGGCATTGCTTGAACGATCGCCTGTAGGGGCGCACAGCCGTGCGCCCTTGCGCCACCAGTTTAGAACGTGTCATATCCGCAACCCCAGGGCGCACGGCCGTGCGCCCCTACACAAACAGACCTGAATTTGAATACCAACACACGTTGGGAATACCGGTATCGGCGCGAACTTGCGGCGGAGTGCGGCCAAACCTATAATTCATGGTATCGTCCCTGCGCGGAGAGGTGCCGGAGTGGACGAACGGGCGCGACTGGAAATCGCGTAGGGGCGCAAGCTTCTCGCGGGTTCGAATCCCGCCCTCTCCGCCACAGCAACAATCCCGCCCCCATCAGCTCCCCCTCGAACCACCGCCGCGCCGCCTGCCAGCCAGTAGGGCGGCAGCCATTCAAACGGGCGATGCCCCGATGCCCCGTGGTATAGTCCCCTCATGCCCTCCTATCCGCACATAGAGCGTTACCACTCCGAACTGGCCGAGCTGATTGAGCTGGGCGGGTCGGATAACGAGCTGAACATCCGCCCGGCCTTTCAGAACTGCCTGGCCGCCTACTGCGCCGCCCACAGGGAAAAGCTGGTTCTGGTGCCGGAACTGGCGTCGTCCAAGGGCAACAAGCCCGACGGCACGATTCGGGACGCCCTGCGAATGGCCCGGGGCCACTGGGAGGCCAAGGACTCCCACGACAACCTCGACGCCGAAATCCAGCGAAAGTTCGACCGGGGCTACCCGAAGGACAACATACTGTTCGAGGACTCGCGGGTGGCCGTGCTCTTCCAGAACGGCGCAGAGTCGATGCGCGTCGACATGACCGACTCCGAGAAGCTGCACCGGCTCATTGACAGCTTCCTGAATTACGAACTGCCGGAGATCGAGGAGTTTCGGCAGGCCCAGCAACAGTTCAAGGCCGATCTGCCTTCGGTGCTGGAGAATCTGCGTCAGGCGGTGGCCGATGCGGAGGAGGGCAACGAGGCGTACCGGGAAGGGGTGGTCAAGTTCCTCGAGCTGTGCCATCGCAGCATCGGGCCCGGCGTTACGGACGCCGACGTGCGGGAGATGCTGTTGCAGCACATCCTCACCCAGGACATTTTCCTGCGGGTGTTCGGCGAGACGCAGTTCCACAGCGAGAACAACGTCGCGCGCCAGCTCTCCGGTTTGGAGCGCACTTTCTTTACCGGCGACGTCCGCCGTCAGGCCGTCGACCGTCTGCGGGCCTACTACGGCGCAATCGGCCGGGCCGCCGACGAGATCGCCGAGTACGAGGAGAAGCAAAGGTTCCTCAAGGCCATATACGAGGACTTCTACAAGGCATACAACCCGGCGGCCGCCGACCGCCTGGGAGTGGTCTACACCCCCAACGAGGTGGTGGACTTCATCATCCGGGGCGCGGACCACCTGCTGCAGAAGCACTTCGGGCGCAGCCTGGCCGACGACAACGTGCAGATTCTCGACCCGGCCACGGGCACGGGCACCTTCGTCACCAGCCTGATCGACTACCTGCCCGCCGACCGGCTGGAGTACAAGTACCTGAACGAGATTCACGCCAACGAGGTTGCCATCCTCCCCTATTACATCGCCAACCTGAACATCGAGTACAGCTACCGGGAACGCACCGGAAAGTACCTGGAGTTCCCCAACCTGTGCTTCGTGGACACGCTGGACAACATGGACTGGCAGCAGGCGGGCGCAACCGGAGGCGCAGTCACCCGCCAGGGCGCGTTCAACCTCGGCGGGCTGTCCGAGGAAAACTGGATCCGGGTCCAGGAGCAGAACCAGAAACCCATCAGCGTGATAATCGGCAACCCGCCCTACAACGACAGCGCCACGCTGTGGGGCGACGGCGGAGCCAACCGCTCGTATGCTGATATAGACCGCCGCATCCGCGACACCTACGTCAAGGAAGGCACCGCCCAAAAGACCCACCAATATGATATGTACAAGCGTTTCCTACGTTGGGCATCCGACCGCCTCGCCGATGATGGCATCATCGCCTTCATCACCAATCGTGCTTATATTGAAAAGATGCAGGATGACGGTTTCCGGAAAGTCGTCTCTCAAGAATTCAGCGACCTGTACCTAGTAGACTTGGGTGGCGACGTGCGGAAAGATGGTCGTGTAGGCAATGTTTTCTCCATTATGACCGGCGTCGCCATTGGGTATTTTGTGCGGGACTCAGGGCACCAACGAACGGCCAAAGTTTATTACTATGCCTTTGACGATAAGTTGCTCGGACATAGAAAGTTATCAGAGTTAAAGACAAGCGGTATTTCCGGCTTAGAGTTTTCTGATATAGTTCCTGACGCAAAAAACAATTGGTTCAATCAATCTAACCCTGACTTTGATAGTCTCATGCCCCTCGCTGACCGCCACACTAAGTTCGCAACAGGTTCCGTTTGAAATTGCAGGATGCCCCATAGTACCATAGAAGCCCAAAAGGGAACGCTCCGAGAGTGGAGTCTCGGAGCGTTCGGGGCGACTCAACCGGGCTGGGTTGAATCTATGGAGACTCTTCTGGGGTTGACTCTGAAAGAATGGCTAATGCTTGCCGGTCTACTGGTGTTTCTGATAGGGGTGGCACTTGCTTGGAATGGTTGGAGGAAGGGGAATGATATTTCCAAAGAGTCTGTTCTTCTCTGTCTCTTTGGGCTAGGAGCCTTCTTTTACGGAGCCTTTGCGTTATGAGCATGTAGACGAAAAAGCCAACCGCCAATGCCATTATCAGCCACATTATGACTTCGGCAGTGGACATACTAGGATTATACTACAAATCATTATAAGGCGGTAGCTCCGATGGCGACGCTAGAAATAACCATTGCCTGCCCCTACTGTCAAGGCGAGGACGTGGTGAAGAACGGCACTCGCAAGGGCAAGCAGCTGTACAAATGCGGCAGTTGCAGCAAACAGTTCCGCGACACCGGCGCGACCAACGGGCGCCACATCGCCGCAGACCACATCGGCGCAGCGATTCGGATGTTCTACTCTGGGATGAGCTACAAGCAGATAGCCGAAGCTATGGAGAAGATGTACGACATCCCCGAGCCGTCGAAGCAGACGATCTACGCTTGGGTGAAGAAGTACACCGCTGACGCCGTGGAGCAGATGAAGGGCCACAAGGCCCACGTAGGGGATGAATGGGTGGCCGACGAGCTGGCGGTGGACGTTGGCGGCTGGCAGATGTGGATTTTCAACGTCATGGATGAAAAGACCAGGTACATCCTGGCGTCTCACCTGGGGCGGAACCGCGACCTGAAAGCCGCCCGCGCCGTGATGGAAAAGGCGAAGGAAGCCGCCGCCAGCCCGCCCAACACCATCAAGACCGACAAGCTGCGCTCCTACGTCAAGGCCGTCAAGGTAGTGTTCCCTGAAACCCTGCACATCAAATCGCAGGGCATCCGCTCAACCCTGAACAACAACTTGAGCGAGCGTTTGCAGGGCACCTACCGCAGCCGGGTCAAGACGATGCGGGGGATGGACAGCGTAAAGACGGCGCAACACTACCTTGACGGGTGGACCATACAGTACAACCACTTCCGCGACCACGAATCGGCGGACGGGAAACCTCCGGGCGTCAAGGCAAAGGTCAAGCCGCCGTTTGAGGAATGGGCAGATGTGGTGAGGGGCGGAACCACGCCGGAAAGCCCTGTGCCGCCGGGCGCGTTGGCGGCGCTACCGAAGAAACTGCGTCCGAAGCCGCCGAAGTCTACGCGACGGCATAGGGCTTAGAGGCAATCCTGCAATTTCAAACGGAACCTCGCAACAGTCTCTGATGATGAGCAGGCTACATTTGGTCTTTTCGCCAACGCAGTGAAATCCAACCGAGACGATTGGGTCTTTGATTTTGATGTTGGCAACCTGCGAGACAAGGCCCTTTTCTTTGCCGACACTTATAACGAGCTTCTGGAAAAAGGCGACTCCTCCTATGAATCGGTTATCAAGTGGAGCCGGGATCTGCGTAACGAGTTCCAACGCGGCCGCCGCATTGTTTATAACGACGCTAATCGCATCCTATCGCTATATCGTCCGTTCATTGTGAAGCACCATTTTGCTGACTTCACAATGAACGATGTTCTAACCCGAAACCACTACGAAATCTTTGGTCCGGATTTGAAGCAGCCGAACAAAGTTATCTGCTTCTCCGGTATTGCCTCGTCCAAACCCTTTCATGCGCTGGCAATGAGTAGGCTGTTCGGTTTTGACGCTCTCGAAAAAACCCAATGCCTCCCACTCTACCGCTATACGGCGGATGGTGAGCGGGTGAGCAACATCACCGAGTGGGGGCTGCGCCAGTTCCGGGAGCGCTACGAGGACGAGTCCATCACTGCCGAGGACATATTCGCCTACACCTACGCCGCGCTGCACGACCCGGCCTACCGGCAGAAGTACGTGGTTGACCTGCGGCGGGAGTTCCCCCGGCTGCCCCTCCACGAAGACTTTGCAGCGTGGGTCCGGCTGGGGCAGGAACTGCTGGACCTGCACATCGGCTTTGAGTCCGTGGAACCGTTCGGCCTGGAGCGGGTGGACAAGGATGTCCCGGCAGGAAAGGTGAGGCTTACGGCCAACAAAGCATCGGGGAGCATTGCGCTGGACGACAAGACCACGCTGAACGGGGTGCCGGCGGAGGCGTGGGAGTACCGGCTGGGGAGCCGGTCGGCGCTGGAGTGGGTGCTGGACCAGTACAAGGAACGCAAGCCCCGCGACCCCACCATCCGGGATAAATTCAACACCTACAAGTTCGCCGGCCACAAGGAGCGGGTAATCGACCTGCTGCAACGAGTCTGCACCGTCAGCGTGGAGACCGTGCGCATCGTTGACGAGCTGGCCCGGATCACGGAGATTGACGTGGACGAGGAGTGACCGGCGCCCTGGGTTTTCACACCCACCTCCGGCTTTGTCGAGAACCGCGACAGAGTCGGGCCTAACCCTCTCCCTCCGGAAGAGGGAATTTGGTCGCGGCGCCTGCCTACCCGGCATCCTCCTGGTCCGCTACATCTACGCGGCCGAGATCGACCCTTTCAACCCCCTGCTGGCGACACCACCCGGCGAGAGAACCGCCAACTGCGAATCCTATTAGCCTCCGAGGCCACCCGCCTCACCGGATTCCAAATCCGAAACGCCCTTTCCCTATTGCATTGCCGCCCAGCCCTCGCTGCGGGACACCAGGGACCCTCCGGATCTGCGGCGTTCCCCTGGCCAGCCCCCCTGGCTGCTCCATCCATGCCCTCCCGGTTGACGGCGCATGCCCTCCCGGAACCTCCCCGCCACCACGTCATCTAGCAGTTCCGTAAACCTCTCGAACTCGTCCTCCGGCTGCTCGTAGCAAGCGTCGCAGCCGCAGGAAGGGAAGCCGTCGGTGAATCAGTGGCCTGCCCGGACTTCAGGACCGAGGGAGGCAGGGTTGCCCGGCGGCCCGGTGTGGAAGGGGAGCCAAGTACTTGAATTCATACCGGAGTGGTCTTAGCGGGGATGCCGACGCCAAGTCAGCACGCAGCGATGCCAACACAGCCGCCGTCTCCCTAATCTGCGCCGGTGGGGTTCCGCCGAGTGCGCCGCCGGGTATGGGAACAGTAGGGAGATCTCCATGATCCACTGGAGGTCCCCTCCCGCTAGGCGGTCCATCAGGCCCGACGGCCGGCGCGAGTCGATGGCCTCCCCCCTGTCGGCCACCGCCGACGCCAGCATGGAGCTGAGGAACGCCATCCGCGCGGCCACAAGATACAAGAACTTCGTGGTCGGGGTGCTGCTGTTCCTGGACATGGCGCGCAACGAGGACATGGAGCGGGCCGCCCTGAACCACAAGCACGTGCACATCATCTGGGGACTGGACAACCTGTCCCAGGATCTGGAGGGCATTGCGTCCCAGGAAATCTTCTATCCGCCCTCGCCGGAGTTCTCGAGGAACGAGTGGGAGGCGGTGAACCGGATCCAGTGCCGTTCGCTCGAGGGTACAAGGGAGGGTTCCCAGGGCGAGGCTGCTGGGGAGGAGGCGCCGGTGTCCGCTGGCGAGATGCCGCTCAGCCTGGGCTCGGCGACCATAAACATCCATCACGTGGAAAGGCTGACCATCATCGGCCACCCGCTGCCCCCGGAGACCGGACAGGCCCCCCAGGTGCCCGGTACTTAGCACCAGCCCCGGCTGTCCGTCCTGCAGACCCGCCGCGCCGGCGGCCGGGCACCCACCGAAGACATTCCGCCCTGGCTGCCGCCGACGGAAAGGCCGCCCCCCCGGAGAAGAAAACAGACCCATGGAAATCTCACCCGCCATCCTCAGCCTGTACCCCGAGCTGGACTCCCGGCAGCGCGGGGTGATCGCCCACACGGACGGCCCTCTGCTGGTCATTGCCGGACCCGGCTCGGGCAAGACCCTCTGTGTGGCCCTCAGGGCCGTCAACCTGCTGCTCACGGGACAGGCCAAGCCCGGCGAACTGGCGCTCTGCACCTTCGGCCGGAGCGCCGCCAGAGAGCTGCAGGAGCGATTCACCACATCAGCCCGGGCCTGCGGAGTATCGGGCGACCTGTCCCCGGCCGGCGCCAGCACAATTCACAGGCTGTGTCACCGGGTCCTCGGTTCCCACGCGGAGATGGTGGGCCTGCGGCCCGGGTACAGACTGCTGGACGAGTAGGAGCAGCACCTGCTGCTGTACCGGGAATTCGACTCCATCTTCAGCCCGGACCGGGACATCCTATCGGGCCGGGGCTGGCGGGACGGCCTGCACGCCGCCTCAGAGGCCGGCAGGTACTTCGACCGCATCTGCGACGAGCTGATCGACGCCGGCGCACTGGCCGGTTCGGACCGGCCGTTCACCGCCGCCCTGGGGCGCTCTCTGCTGCGCTACCGGGAACTGCTGCTCTCGGAGAACGCCGTGGACTTTGCCCACCTGCAGGTGTGGGCCCACCGCTTGATGCAGGGCGACGGCGTCGCCGACTCGGTTGGCGGCGCCGTCAGGCACCTGATGGTGGACGAGTTCCAGGACACCTCCCGGGTCCAGCTGCGCATTCTCGAGAGGCTGGCCAAGGCCCACGGCAACATCGCCTTGGGCGGCGACGACCAGTCGATCTACCGGTTCCGTGGCGCCAGCGTGGCCAACCTGCTGGAGTTCCCCCGCCGTTACCCCCGGTGCAGCACGGTGGAGCTCAGCACCAACTACCGCTCCCACCGGGAAATCGTCGCGGCGACCGGCCGGTGGATGGCGGCCGCCGCCCCTTGGGAGGTCCATGGCCGCTCCTACCGGTACACCAAGAGCGCCGCGCCCAATTGTCCGGAGTCCCACCCAGGGTATCCCGCGGTCGTTTCAGTCCTGGGACAGGATCCCCGGGACGAGGCGGCGCAGCTCGGGGAGCTGCTCCGGTTTCTGAGGGACAACGGCGTGATCTCCAACTATGGCCAGGCCGCCCTGCTCCACAGCGTCAGGGACCAGTTCAGCACCACGTACTTGGACGGGCTGGAGCTTGTCGGCATACCCGTCCTATGCGAGCCCGCCGGCCACGACCGGGTCTCCGCGGGCGACGGGGTGCTGGTCACCACCATCCACCAAGCCAAGGGCCGGGAGTGGGACGTGGTCATCGTGGGATCGCTGGACGGCCCCGATATCGAGACGGACCGCATTGGCCGCACACTGGCGGGATACGGCGTGTACTCCAGCGAGTCCGAGCATCTCATCGGGGAGTTCGACCGGGCCCGCCAGCACTACGTGGCCTTCACCCGGGCGCGCCGTCTTCCCGTGCTCACCACTGGCGGGGCGCCCAGCGACAGGTTCCGGTCCATCTGGGACGCTACCGACCGCCGGCCCGGCATGGAACGGGACTCACTCTCCCGCCAGCGGTTCGGACCGGCGTCCGCTGTTCCCCGGCGGGTTTTCGACATAGAGCGCCTGGACAGGCTGGTGATCAGGTTGAATGTGCCACGCTGAGCCAGCTGCAGGCAGGCGCCCCGTTCGGTCCCGGACCGTGGTTCCCGGGCAGTGCCTTAACCGGCACGTTTCGGAGAGATGGTCTTCTCCGCGCATTTCTCTTCCCGAATTCATCAGATAACCAAATCCGAGCCCAGGAGCAAAGACAATGACATCGCAAGACATTCCTCTTCTGTCCGTGAACGAAAACAACGGCGAGGACCGGGCCACGGCCGCCGTCCTGGCCGGAGGGAGCGCCTACGGCGTGCCCGCGTTCGTCCTGCGCCAGTGGCGCACCGAGGACAATTCCACGGCGCCGGTGTTCGTCACCTGGCTGCCGGGCGTGGGCCGTTTCTGCCTGACGGTGAAATACGGCCGCTACTCCCTGCGGGACGGGGACTGGTACCTCGACACCAGGGCCGGACCGGGGAGCACTCAGTCGCCACTGGACCAGGCACGCTTGGAGGCCCTCAGGGTCAGCGAGACGCTGCGGCTGCGTCTGGGTCGCAGCGTGCCAGTGGCGCCGGCCCTGGTGTTCCCCGACACGAAGCGGGACCGGCGCATGGAGCGCCTGGCTAGCCGGGACCGGGTCCCCCTGCTCTGGGACCTGGAGCGCTACACCGCCCGGCTGGCCGAGGCGGCGGCCGGCCCGCACTTTCGCCAGCCGCTGACAGAACGGACTGCCCTTGCAGAGATATCGGCGCTGCTGGAGCGGCCCGCCCTGGCCGGCGTGGGGTCGTCCCACCCCTTGAGCCAGGGAACCCGGTCTGCGCCGGTTCCCTGACGGTTGTAATGGCATCGCCTCCGCGAAATTCTGCCGTTGAGCATCGCAGCGGAGGGTCTTAAGTCAGCTGGCAGTCGGCTTGGCGGGCCTGCAACCGGTTCCCGTGGACTCAGCGCGTCTTTCTTCAGGGGAGCGCGAGGCTGGGCATCAGCACCTGCCAGGGGGTATGGCCCGTGAAAACGGGCGGCGGCGACGGCCGCTGCAGGAGTGACTGCAGCCGCACTCTGGCCACCGGCAACCGCTCTCCCACCGGGAGAACCTGCAGCTATAGGGGAGACCCGAAAAGCACAGCCGAAGGAGGCGCACCGATATGGCGGAGAACACCGGGAAACGCCCGGCCCAGGCAGGACTGCTCATGCTGGGCATCCTGCTGGGGTTGGCGGTCACCTCCATAATGCTCTGCATCGAAGTGAAGGAGAGCCTGGCCAGGTACGAGGTCAGGACCGACGCCAACAGGGAGCAGATCGACAGGCTCTGGGACGCTCACCACGTCGGCACCCCTGGCAATTCGGGAAGGTGAACCCCCGCGTCCTGTGGGCCTGCGCGCTGCTGGGAGACCTCAGGAAGGCCGGGGCGGAGCACAACCTGGACCTGCGTCTGCAGGTCTGCCTGGCGCCCAAGGTACTGGTGGTGGACGAGTTCGGCATCTGGCCCTACGACCGGGAGGCGGCCACCGCCTTCTTTACCTTCGTATCGGCCAGGTACGCCTGTCCTGAGCCTGCCGAAGGGAATGGGGCAGCATCATCCTGACATCCAACAAGGGCTTCGGGGAATGGGGCGAACTCTTGGGGGAGACGGCCATCCTCGGACGGTCTGAGAGGAATCGAGACCGCCATTTCTATCGGCCTAGACACCGGAGTTGACCCGGGCACCTAGCAGCCCTCAACCCTGACTTGTGCAAGGCTGCCCGCCGCTTTTGTCCCGAGCCCGCGCCCTGTGGGACCCGCCCGCATGTCTGCTTCGGTAGTTGGCGCGGCGCCCATGTCCACTATCCCATGCACTTCATAAACGGAGTCCTGTCAGGCCGCGCCGGAGGCTCTGTTTACCCTTCCAGATGCCGTCCCGGCAATCCATAATCGACCGGAATCCCGCCGGATAATGTGTGAAAATGACAGGGATTTCTATGGGGAGAATACGACTGTTCCTATTTATAGGTCTATCAAGGTGCCCATATTTTGGCCGTTTCAGGCCCCTTTAGCCGTCTGAGAGGCCCATTTCAGCTTTGAATAGAAGTGTGAAAGTGGCTTTTTCCACTGGCAATTCCGTCAGTCGAGGTAAATCCTGTTGCCGCTCATCGTGATGTACCTTCTGGCCCTGCCAATCGGCCGGTCGAGGGGCAGCCGCCACTCCTGGTTGTCCTCATACCGCGCATAGGTCTGGGTCCACAGGTCGACCGGAGCATCATCGATGACCACACCCCGGACCGGGTGCATGACCCGCCAGCAGCCCGGCTTTCCGGGGGCCGATCCGCCCTCGTTTACGGCGTCTCCACGGAGACCTTGGCGAACCGCGTCCAGGGTGCTGGCCAGCACATACTGGTATCGCAGCTCGGCCAGGGTTTCGGCCGCCGCCGGCGCCTCGGTGACAAAGAGCACGGGGAGCGGCTAGCCGGCAGTCGCCAGGAGGTCGTAGTTCCTGACCTTTTTCTCCAGCGCCCTTGGCGTCTCAGCGGTCCGTTCGAACTCGACGGCGGTCAAGACCCCCGGAGGCAGGATGACGAATGCGTCGGGGAGAACCCTGATCAGGCGTCCCCGGTGCCGGCACTCGATCACCACACCCATGGCGGGAAACGCCGGGAATCCATGTTTCCGCAGACAGCGGATCACCTCGGCTTGCCCCTGGTTGTGCAGGCGTTGCCTGCGGCGGTACTCCCCGCCTCTTCGGGTATATATTCCCCATCTCTTCAAAACCCTGGACGGAGTCACCCTCTGGGAATAGGCAAGCAGGCCCCGGCCGGACACATCCAGGTAATGGCCACCGGCCCTCACGGTGAGGACGTTTTCCTCTACCATCGGTTTTCGCAGGATCCTGACGACCGTGGTGTCCCCCGCCACATAATCCGCTATCTGCTCGATGGTCACTCCAGGCGAGCCATCAATAGCCCGGAATAGGCGCCAGGACCGCACCCCGTTGACCGCAGCGTAAGGGCCGGACCTTAGGCGATTCACCATCCTCGAGACGTCCTTGAGATCCGCAACGTCTAATCCGCGCCGAGGCGGATGGAAGTCTTTCCACAGCGCTGTAGGTGTTCCCACCCGGCGGATCACCTGGCCGTCCGCCGCGATTATGCCCGCTCTTACCGGCTGGCCACTGGAAAACGAGAGCCAGTTTCTCTGCGCCAGTGCGCCACTCACTCGGTCCGGGGAAAACACCACCATTGCCGGGCAGTATTCACGGGTACGCCACTGCCGCCAATCGACCCTCCAGCGGCGCTCGTCCTCGATGTACGCCCGTTTCATACTTTCCATTACAGAGGCCACGTCCACAGGTTTCTGAAAGCTGCCTCGCCAGAGAATTGGGATATGCAATTCATCGCCGCTGCCACGCCCGTCGTTATAGCTGGCAATGGCCTCGAAGGGGCCTTTGTCCATCCAGCAGAAATTGATCAGGCGGCCTCTGCTCCAGTCGGCGTCTTGCATCTCAACCCGGGTCCTCGGCTGGCCGGTGCGTTCGTTGATCTCCTGCCTCTCCCGAAATACCCAACACCGGCGGTCGTCCACGACCATATTGCTCTGCCACAGCCGCGGCAGGCAGGCGTAGCACATCTCTACCACCTCCAACCGCCTGGCCAGGGCCAGCACACCGTTGGCGCTATGCCACCAGAATATCTCCCACCCATAGAGCCTGTGGCACTCCTCGACGCCCTCGTTGGTAAAGACG
This sequence comes from Dehalococcoidia bacterium, assembly GCA_965203005.1. Classification (GTDB taxonomy): domain Bacteria; phylum Chloroflexota; class Dehalococcoidia; order Lucifugimonadales; family UBA3495; genus VXOI01. Next base: position 3,131,924 of record CBDBBS010000002.1, on the reverse strand, counting down.
TACCTCAGCGCAACCTCTTGTGCGCGCCCCAGCTTCTCCCTCTCCAGCCGTCCCTTCTCCATCCTGCGATTCAAGATAGTGCTAACCGTCTGTACCTTACATCCCGTGAGCGTCGCGATATCTGCGGCCGACGCCCAGGGCAGGCCCCACAACATCCGAAGGACAAAGAAGGTCTTGTCGGAAAGTGCTCTGGCCATGGGCCCTCCCTGCGAACTCGTCTGCCCCTTTAAGTACCACACTCTCCCAGTGGCGGGATTTTCGCATTTTCGCGCACCTGTCGCCGGCACCCGTCCGGTCGGCCGACGAGGTTCCAGAGTGCCAATTGGAGGTGGCCTCCATCTCGACCGATCTTTGCTTGAGCGCCGGGCCATAAGCAACTCAAGTTGCAGGAATTGCGGCCGCGCTGCCGACTCCGGCGCTTGCTGCAACTCATTTACGGCGGGCATCATGGCCTAGGCCCTCAATCCCCTCGGCAGTGGGCGGCGCAAGAGACATCCTCGGCCGAAGCTGCCGGTGTCATCGGTTCCATCCACCCAACAGTGCCTCTTCGGCTAATCCGGCCATGGAGTTACCGGGTGAAACGAAAGTGAGGAAGACAGTCCCCTGCTGGACCTGCGGCTGCTCCAGTGAATATTCAGGCGTCAGAATACAATTGTCCCCATGGACACCCACTATCACATCGGGCACTACTGCCGCGCCCCGTACGGGACCATCTGGTCCATGGAGCGGGACGATACCGCCTACCCCAACATCCGGCACGGCGGAGACGGGTGGACGCTGGTGCCAGCAGTCGCGGAGCCGCCGCAGCGTCACCCTGGACCTGACAGGGCCGGGCCGTGCGGCAATCCGGAGCTTCGAGACGGCAAGAGACCCTCATGGAAAGCCCTCAACTGTCATAGAGAGTTGGGTAGGCTTCTCATACCGGCCCCTCCGGCGCTCCCGCCCTGGGTCATCTTAAGCAGCATTCGTCAGTGGCCGTACCGGACTTCGACGCGACCAAAGCATTCCCAATAGAGTCGGAATCAGCGCCACAAAGAACCCAATGAGTAACAAGTACATCAGGGGAATAGCTAACCAGGCGCCACCTATCGCCAGGAGAAAATAGCGGGGCGCCCGGCCTGCGACAATTGCTGAGACGTATGGCAAGAGCGGGTAATTGGAGCTCAGCGCCAGTACCCTGATGGGGAGGAGGGGAAGCGGCGCGAACGCAAAGAGGGCCAGGGTCCACCAAGGGTTCCAGTAGAAGCAACGAACCGCGGCCAGGTAGAAAGAAGTCTGTTTCAATGGCGCAAAATGGCGAAGCTCCAAGACTTTCTTGACGCAGAGGTAGTCGATGAGAGACGCCGACAGGGTGGCGAGGCTGAATAGAGCGACCACGAGACCGGCATGATAGCGAGTGCCGGCATAAATAACTGCTGGTTCTTGAGGCAGGAAAGAAACGGGCAGGAGGTACCAGAAGTAGCCTGCCAGGTACCACCACTCCCCGATTATGCAACCGATTAGCAACATGCCCAGCAAGCCAGGCGTCATGGCAGCGGCGCAAGCCACAAGGAGCCGGTTACCCTGGCCAAGGAAGACCGAGGGGATCAACTAGGTCTCATGTCAAGCACGGAAAAAATCACTTCCCCTAAACACCAGTCCGCGTGATATACTTATGATATATATTACCTGAAAATAATTTCCTGAAATATACCACATATAAGAAAGGGCGACAACCGTCTCGTAGGATTGGTGGACATGCCATCTTGGGGGTTTATCACCAATCATGGCGCCGTGCTGGTCATCGTGGCGCAGCGACCGACAATTACCGTGAGAGAGATCTCGCTTCATCTTGGCATTACCGAAAGGGCCGTGTCGCGGATCGTCGCCGAATTGGACGAAGCTGGCTACATAGAACGGACCCGGCAAGGCCGGGCCAATACCTACAAGGTCAATCAGGAACTGCCTTTCCCCGGACCTGTATTGAAGGACCTGGCCGTGGGGGACTTGCTGGACGTTCTGAGGAGCAGATCTACGGAACTGGAGACAAATTGCTGATTTGCTCACGCCCGAAGAAATTCAGGAATCACAAAAGCAGGATGGAGGACCATGGATTTGCTGTTCTGGAAAAGCTCGAAGCCCCGCAGGTTGACTGACGCACTTCGCAGCAACCTGGTTTCCCAATTTCACTTGGGAGCGGAATCGCTGGAGAAACTCCGTTTCGTGGGGAAAAATGGGAAGTATGCCGGTCGGGGGGTTCTATTCGTACGGGTCTTTGACCCCGCTCTGGTTGCCAGTGGGGGAGCGGCTATCCTGAAATATCAGGATCTCCAGGAAACGGCAAACCGTGGGCCCCTACGATTCGAAGGGCACATCGAAAGAGACGGGCCGGTGCATTTGACAGACCGGCGTCAGGCCGTGGCTGACGGACGGGCCCAGGACTCCTATTAGCGGGGGGCGGTCCTATGACAGTGCCAGCGGGATACCTGGCATTAATCGGTGCCGTGATCCGGTCGGGAATGCTCAAGGAGAACCAGGAATATCCGTTGACGGCCGGGGGCCGGTTCTGGTGCTCCTTGGGAAATCTAGACCCTGAATACTTGATCAGGCGGGCAAACGGTTTGCGGGTGTAGTACTGGATGAACAATGGCAGGTCACTGTCAAGGGCGTCGCGATTGTGGACAACTGGGGCGGAGTAATCGTGTACCGCCTGCCCGACGACCGGGAGCCGGAGGCAGTTGGGGTGGTCGCAGTTCTGGGTGTCAACGCCGACGAAGTTCTGACCCGGTATCGCCGACGGTGATCTGATCCACCAGGTTCTTGTTCTCGCTGTCGCCGATTTAGAGTTGACCCACCTCCTTCTTGCTTGTTTTTAGCATCGCCGGAGTAAAGTTGACCCACCCGCTGTTGCTCAGCGATTCCGTCAGTACCCCAGTTGGCCAGCCAGTCGGGTGGTTGTCGTTGCCGTTCTCTGCTGCCGCCCCCAGCAGGTGATGCGAGCTGAAGAGCCCGGCATGCCGTTTCTCCCTGAGCCGGTAGCTCTCGCCACGGATGTTGAGTACGTGGCTGTGGTGCAGCAGCCGGTCTAGGATCGCCGACGCGATGACGGTGTCGCCGAGAGTTCGTCCCATTCCCCAAAGCCCTTGTTGGAAGTCAGGATGATGCGGCTCCGTGATGTGGAATTCAACGGGCAGGTGTATCACTGCGAGTGGCATTCCAAGATTGAGCCTCATAGGAACCGTATCCACTTTTGTGTAATTGACGGTATAGCTGAGGCAAGAGTCTTGATCGGCATCTTTCATGAACACTTGGCAACCTGAGCTGCATTTGAACGAATACCCTGAGTGAGGCGGACCCGGAAATTCGGACAGGTAGCCAAGTGAGAGTCCCGCTCCTAAACTGGGGACAACGGTTGCGGTCGAGAGGAAGCAGGAAATGTCGCAAGTGCGCAGGAAGCACAGCCCTGCTTTCAAGGTCAAGATGGCCCAGGATGAGTTTAACGGACAACTTCGGGCCCAGCCGAACTATGCTAATGCGGTAGCGTCTGAAATTCCGACAGTTGAATGTGCCGATGGGAGTAGCAACCACGTTTCTCCTACATAACGGGCCTTTTGCGAGGTAGATTTGATGATCCCCGTAACCTACGGCTACGCCCGGGCCAACAAAGCCGACGGTGACGAAAAGCACCTTGAGCGCGTCCAAGCCGGCGACACCATCATCGTTCCCGAGCAGGACCGCTTCAGCTTCCACTTCGAGCAATGGGATAGCCATGCAGGTGGACCTGACCAACAGAGGGATCTCGATCGTCGCCATCAGGGAGAACAGCGAAACCGGGACGGCAGCGTCGGCGCGAACTTATGTTACGGCATGATGCTGGCCCAATGCTCGTAGCAGGCGGACTCGATCAACTAGCGCATCAGGACCGGCCTCAAACGGGCCAAGGCAGAGGGCAAGAAGGTAGGGCACCAATCGGCCTTCGACCCGTAGCGGGTTTTGGAGGCCCAGCGGATCTATGCTGAGAACCCGTCGACCCGCCGCACTGCCTGGATCATGAACGTTTCTCAGGGAACGGTGATGAGGGCCTTGGGCCTGGAATAACTCCCGCACTGAAATTGCCTGACCCGGGGTGCGTCGACTGAGTGGGACTGCACGCTTGTGTCGTCCCGCAGCCCGGACTACAGTACGGAATTCAATGGACAGAGGCGACTTGAGACGGGGCTAGACACTATCTGTCTAACGTCAACTATCTCTGCCGGTGAGAGATCCTCCTCAAGGCGAGTCCGCCCTGGGTATCTTGTAGCCAACACGCAGCTCGGTGATGATATAGACCGGGTTGTCGGCGTCGTCGCCCAGCTTGCGGCGAATGGAGCTTATGGCGGTGCGTATGGGCCGGACGTCGGCGTCGCCATCCGATCCCCACACCCGCCTCAGCAGATGCTCGTAGGTCAGAACGCGCCCCGCGTTGACCGACAGCTCGCAGAGCAACCGGTACTGGATGGCCGTCAAATCCACCGGATTCCCCCGCAGCGTCACAAGGCGTTCCGCATAGTCTATGGTCAGGTCTCCCAGGATATAGGGAATAGACGGCTCGGGAGTTGCGCGTCTGCGCAGGACTGCCCTGATACGGGCCACGAGCTCTGTTGGCGAGAAAGGCTTGACCACATAGTCGTCGGCGCCCATCTCAAAGGCCCTGGCGACGAGCTGGTCCTGACCGTAGGCGGACACGAAGATTACCGGTACGTCTCCTATGCTCATCATGTCCTTCATCAGATCGACCCCATCGATTCCGGGCAGCATCAGATCGAGGAGGACCAGATTGGGCTTTTCCTCCTCCAGCAGGCGGGGCACGTCGTCCGGGTTTCCGGTGGCAATTACGGCGTAACCCGAATTGACCAGGGCGTCGCGAATGTACCTGAGCGCCTGGTCGTCATCGTCCACGGCCAGGATACGCGTATGTTCACGCACCGGCCTGCGGTTGGACCGGGTGGCCTGCTGAGGCGTCGGCACCGGCGAGACGAATCCCGCCTCATCGACCGTCGGAATCGTGAAGGTGAATCTTGCGCCCAGGCCCGGCCCATCGCTCTCGGCCCATATCCGGCCGCCGTGCGCTTCCACTATGCCCTTGCAGACGGCGAGTCCGAGACCGGTGTCCCCTCCCTGCTCCTCCGCCTCGATCCGGGAGAACTTCCTGAACAGGTGTGGCAGGCTCTCTGCGGGAATCCCCCTTCCGTCGTCGGACACAGACACGGAGACCTGCAAATCGCCCGGAGCGGCGCTTATCGTGATGCTGGACGACTCCGGCGAGTGCCTTGCCGCGTTGAGCAGCAGGTTGCCAAGCACCTGCATTATGCGGGATCTGTCCGCCATGACCCAGGGCAGGTCCGGCGGCGATTCGATGCGAAGGTTGTGCCTGTGCCCGCCGATTCGGAATGCGTTCCCGGCCTCGCCGATCAGGACCGCCAGGTCCGTCGGCTCAGAGGAAACCGGCAGTGTGCCCGTCTCGATGCGGGCGACGTCCAGCAGGTCTGCGATCAGAAGGCGCATCCGGTCGGTCTGTTCCAGGATGATACGGTAGAACTGGCGCGTCTCCGCAGGATGCATGTTTGAGGGTTCTACCAGGAGAGCGGATACCGAGCCCCTCACGGTGGCCAGGGGCGTGCGGAGCTCATGGCTCACCGTCGCCAGGAACTCGGCTCGCAGCCGCTCACCCTCCTCAAGAGAGGTCATGTCCTGCATCGTCACGACTACGGACTCCACATCGCCCTCGTCTGAGCGAATCGGTGTGGCGTTAATCAGGGCGGTCACGCTCCGCCCGTCGGGCACCTGGAAGACCACCTCCTCGGCCCGCACCGTCTCTGCGGCGCTCAGCGCCTCGGCCATCGAAAGCTCTTCCAGGGATACTTCCCGCCCATCGGCGCGCCGGATCGTAAGAGTCTCCAAGAGGGCTTCCGGGGGACTGTCCGGCGTCCGCAGAACCTCAATGATTCTCACCGCCTCCCTGTTGAACGACAGCGGCGCCCCCGTTCTCGCATTGAAGACCGCAACGCCCACCGGCGAGGTATTTATCAGGGTCTCTAGGTCGTTTCTGGCCCTTCGCTCGTCCCGGTACCTCCTGGCATTGGAGATGACCATCGCCGCCTGCGAGGCGAACATTACCAGCGTCTCGGCGTCCTCTTCGCTGAACTTCCTGTCTTCCTGGGCATGGCCCAGCCATATGATTCCCACTGGCTCGCCCCGGTGCCTAATGGGCGCAGCCATGCCGGCAAATACGGTCATCGGCAGCCAGCCATTCAGTCCGGCAGACACCGCATACTCACGATAGTTGTCCAGTCGGAGAGGCCCGGGGATCCTGCTGAAGTGGTCGAAGATCTTCATCCCACCCGGCAGTTCAATGAGCTGGAGGTGCTGTTCCTCCGTCGTCCCGGAAGTCAGGAGCGCATCCAAACCGCCGGCCTCGTCCATGGCCGAAATGACTCCGTAGCGGGCGTCAGCGAGGAACCGCGCATTATCAATGACCTCCTGAAGGACGACATTGAAGTCGAGGCTCTCATTGATGCGCACGCTGGCCTCGCTCAGCCTGGACAGCCGTTCTCGCAGGGCCTGGATTTCTTGCAACAGGTCGTCTTCTCGATTCACGCTAGAACCTCGTTAGGCCAGTCAAGGCCCGGCATATCCGCCACCCTGCGTTATCTATACGGGTATTTGATTAGACCAAGCAGAGCGATTTTACCAACTTCACACCAGATTTACAGTAATTTGCCGAGAAACACCAAGGTCTTCACTCCTAGATTACATACGTCCGATACAATAGAGCCAACCTTGTCCGATTTCGAAAAGAAGTCTGGTGGACCGAACACAGCTCAATTGGCGGCCGCAAGTGTCTCTCGTGAGATCGCTCGTGGCGCGAGCTTAAATACACCGAGTGCCTGCCAGCGCCAGTGGGATGTGAGCTTTGAACTCAGGTAACCCCAACACATCCACTAAAGAGGACCCAGGTGACAATCTGTCCCGATCGGCAACAACTGGCCTTTTGCCGCGTCGAAACGTGGTGCGACCCGTAGACAATGACGACCTGCTGCATGAGGTTGAATCGCTCCGGACGCGGCTCTCAGAGCTTGGCGAGGCCAGTCGTCTGGTCAGTGAGAGCCTCGATCTCGATGTCGTCCTACAGAAAGTCATTAGCGGCGCACGTTCCCTGACCGGGGCCCAATATGGGGCCCTCCTGACCTACGAACAGTCAGGGGACATACAGGACTTCATCACCTCCGGACTCTCTCCCACGGAAATTGAGCAACTTGGTACCCTGCCTCAAGGTCTGGGACTGCTCGGATACATGAACGAGATACGAGAACCGCTGAGGCTGTCGGATATTTCCCGCCATCCCAGATCCATCGGATTCCCCGATAGCCACCCACCTATGAAGACCTTTCTCGGAATGCCAATTCGCTATCGCGATGAGTACGTCGGCAACATCTACCTCACCGAAAAGGAGGGTGGCGCGGAGTTTACGAACGAAGACCAAGACATCCTGGTCATGTCGCATCTCAGGCGGGCGCGGCAATCTCCAACGCACGAAGGTACCAGGAGGAGCGCAGGGCCAGGGCTGATATAGAGGCGCTGGTCAACATCTCTCCCGTCGGCGTTGTGGTATTTGATGCCAGGACAGGGGACCTCGTTTTGGCTAATGACGAGACGAGACGGCTTGTAGGCGAGCTTCGCCCGCCGGGCCGTTCTCTTGCTGATCTTCTGACGGTCCTGCCACTGCGCAGGACAGACGGGAGCGACATTCCGATGGAAGATCTCCCCACTGTGAAGGCTTTGACTCGCGGTGAGACCATCCTCGCCGACGAGGTGGTCATATACCCGCCGGACGGGAGGTCGGCAATCACCGCCCTGGTCAACGCCAGGCCGATTCGCCAGGAGGGCGGCGACATCGTAGCGGTAGTCGCCACGATTCAGGACATAACTCATTTGGAAGAGATGAAGCGGCAACGAACCGAGTTCCTGCGCAACGTGAGCCACGAGCTGCGGACACCGCTCAGCGCCATCAAGGGATCCACGTCCACTTTGCTCAGTTCCTGCTATCCGTTGGATCCCTCCGAAACCAGGCAGTTCCTTAGAGTGATCGACGAGCAGTCGGACCATATTCGTCGCCTGATTAACAACCTGGTGGACATGACGCAGATTGAATTCGGGACGCTGTCCGTCACCCCGGAACCTACGGACGTGGCGGGCCTGCTACGCCGGGCCATTGATGCGCACGTCCATGCGGGGCCGGGGGACAACGGTGTCGAGCTTGAACATGAGCCGAATCTTCCCATGGTGATGGCTGATGAGTCGAGAATGATGCAGGTTGTCAGCCATCTAATCGCATGCGTGTCGAGGTACGCATCAAGTTCATCCTCCGTCAGGATTTCCGCAGCGCAGGGAGACGTGTATGTTGCGGTCACTGTGGACAACAAAGGCCATGGCCGGGAAACTCCCGGCTCGCCGCGCCAACTGGGGAGTGTTGCCAGAGCGGTTGATGGGTTGTCCGAGGATAGAAACGGAGGAGAAGATATTGGCATCGCAATCTCCGTGGGTATTGTTGAGGCGCACGGGGGTCGTCTATCGGCCGGGGATGGAAAAGAGGGACGCGGCAGCAGATTCACCTTCACGATACCAGTGGCCAACGAAGCCGCCTCAGTCGCAGGGCCGGAAGAGCCTCGGTATCCAGCATCTCCCGTCCCTCCCGAGGGGCAGGCGCGAGTCCTGGGGTTTGTTGCAGATCCCGAGACACGCAGATACGTACGTGACATCCTCTCACAGGCTGATTTTTCCGTCGTGGTGGTGGGGAACCTCGACGAGGCCGAGGGCATCATAGAGACGCAGAAGCCCCACGTAATTCTATTGGAGCCGGCGCTGCCATGGTCCGAGGGCCTTGAGACATTGGTGCGCGTCTGCAGAGTCTCGGGTGTGCCAGTAATCTTTGTGGCCGGGCATGGATGGAACCAATACATCGGCCGCGTCTTTGAATTTGGCGCGTTCGACTACATAGCCAAGCCGTTCACATCGACGGAGCTACTGGCGAGAGTAGGCGCGGCCCTGCGGAGGAAGTCGGCTGCCGGATGGAAAGAACCGGTGGTGTCCTACTTATGTGGCGACCTCTTCATCGACTACGTCGAACGACAGGTGAGAGTCGCCGGCAGTCCTGTCCATCTGACTGCCACCGAGTACAAGGTTCTCGTCGAGCTCTCCGCCGCTGCAGGGCACGTGGTGAGCCACGAACAGCTGTTGAGAAGGGTCTGGGGGCCGCTCTATTCCAGCGACGCCCGGATTGTGCGTACGTACATAAAGGAACTGCGCCAAAAGCTGGGCGACGATGCCGGGCGGCCGACGTATATATTCACAGAACCAGGCGTCGGTTACCGCATGGCAAAGCCATCCAATGACCAGAGGCCCTAGAGAAGGCGTCATGAGCGTCAGGATAGTTACCGACAGCACTTACGGTATCGACGGAGTTACGGCCGGTGATCTGGGCATTTCCATCGTCACGCAAAGTTTCCAAGTCGGCACTCGCGCCTTCGAGGACGGCGTCACGATCACGCCTGACGAGTTCTACGAGATGCTTTCCGACAGCGCTGAGCTTCCGACAACGTCACAGGCGTCCTCTGGCCGCTTCAAGGAAGTGTATGACGAGCTGGGCCGTGACGCCGATGGAATCGTATCCATCCACATCTCCTCCGAGATCAGCGGCACGTGGAACTCGGCCCTGCAGGGAGCTTCGGAATCGGCCTCGGGTTGCCCGATTGAGGTGATCGACTCACGCCAGGCCTCCATGGGCTTGGGTCTGGTCGTATTGGCTGCCGCGGAAACGGCCCGCCGGGGAGCTGCCCAGGAAAAGGTCATTTCGGTGGCGCGAAGCGCGGCGAAACGCTCCCAATGTATGTGCCTGCTCGAGACGCTCGAGTATCTTCAGAAGGGCGGGCGAATCGGAAAGGCGCAGGCGCTGATGGCCTTTGCGCTGAAAATCAAGCCCATGATCATCATGCGGGACGGGGCGGTGCATCCGAAGGGAAGGGTCAGAACCTTCCCGAAAGCCCTTTTCAGTCCGAAAAAGCGGCGCGGGGATTCGCGCCGGTCGAGTCCCTGGCCGTTTCTTACAGCACCACTCCCGATGTTGCCCGTGAGGTTGCCGATGATCTGAAGGATCCATTGCCAGAGGGGGCTGAGCCTCACATCGCCCGCTTGGGACCGGCTTTGGGGGTATACGCCGGCCCCGGAGCCATAGAAATCTCGCTAATCCAAGCCGAAGAGTAAGACCCGGACCTAGAATCCCGCCTGCAGGGCTCGACGCTCCGCCGGAATTTCAGGCTACCCCCAAGTCCGGCGCCGAATATCTGGGCGGCTATCACGCCTGACTCGCCCTGCCTGATGTCATCCTCATTGTCCCCGTTTACCCTGCGGCTTAATCCTCACGGAAACCCTCACGCTCAATTGACGTAACCTTTACGGCATCTTCACACGAGGTCTGTATCCTGCTTCCTGCGGCAATAGGTCTAACTATTGTGGATCGGCATGGACGCCACTGACTCGCCGAAGAATTCTTTCGACACAGAAATCTGGAGGATGCGTGCGGACCTCAAAGCCTGCGTGGTCGGCTTGGTGAACACGGCAGCAGGAGGCACGGCGTAGACCGTCCTCCCCAGGGCCTGACGCACATCGATTTTGCCCTCCTCAGGTTGTGCCTGTGGGATCAGGAATGGACCACCACTCAACTGGCCCAGACGCTGCCGGTAACGCTGTCGGGCATCAGTCGGTCGGTCACCAGACCCTTGGACATGGGGCTGATTCAGAGGCGGAGCCTGCTCAACGACAGAAGATTCGCAATCCTCACATCGACCGAAAAAGGGATTGAAGCTGACGCAGGACCCGCACAACCGCGCCCACGAATTTGACTCCAGGTTCTGCGAGGACGTCAGCGAGGAGTAATTGGCGGTTTTCTCCTCTGTTTGCCGAGGATCATGGCGAACTATTCGGCACTGGAGTAGCAACGAACCAGTAAGAGACTTAGCTCAAACGAGCAAGCGCTACTCAATGAACAGGTCAATCGCGGATAGGGAATGGGGGCTGAAGACCGCCTGCTGGTGTAGGAGGCCTTGGCTTTGATTCGTTGCCCCAAGGCAGCCGCTTTTCTCATTCTCATTACCGCGACAGCCTTGGGGTTGGCAGCGCTGATTCTTGCTGCTTTCACGTCCCCGGCGCAGGCACAGACCCAAACGCCCTCTTTCAAGATCGAATCCCTCTACTCCGGGCTTCCCAAGGTCTACGAAGGGGCCGAGGCCCGGTTCCGTATAACCCGGACGGCCAGTGGAATGCCCGGGTCAGATGTGACCGTGGATGTCGAGATCTGGGAACCCAACCTGGATGACGGCAATGGAAACAACCCCAGTCTTCGGACTCTACAGTTCACGTTCCCCGCGGCCGGGGCTTCCAATTACAGGATCTTCGAGGTTGCTGCCTACGTTGATGGTGTTGATGAATCGGCTGAGGCCAGCCACATCCTGAAGGCAAAACTGGTGCCCAGCACCAGCGGTTCCTACTCGCTCGATGCCCAGGCTGAAGCCGAATTCACCATACTGGACCCGCCGTCCACCATCCCCCGCGTCAGCATCGCGAGCGACTCAGCGAGCATAACTGAGGGCGACTCGGCATCTTTCTCGCTGATCCGCACAGGCGATACCGTTTCCCCTCTGACCGTAAAGGTCGGTGTCCATGATCCCAGCGGCTTCACCCGGGGCAACCACTGGCACCCACCCCCCGCCCTGCCAACCCGCGTGGAGTTCGGGGCAAACTCGTCCACCGCCACGGTCAGCCTGCAGACCTTGGACGACCACCGGGATGTATTGGACGCCTCGATCACGCTGGAGGTTGAGCCGGTCCGGATGCAGCAGACTGTCCCATACCTCCTTGGACACACGGGGTTCGAGACCGAGGCCAGTACGGCCGTCACCGACAACGACGCCGCCCAGGAATTGGAACTCAACTTCGGCAAAGACGGCGTGAACGACGCCGATGTTGCCGAAGGCGACAAACTGGCCTTCGTCATCAAGCGCAGGCAACAGGACGCGAACACTGGCAATCCAGCAACCTTCACGGTACGGATCGAGACCGACCGCAGCGGCGACGACTGGAGGCTGGAGGACTGGACCGAGGACACCGTCACCGGCCGCCTGTACAAGGACTACCCGCTTGAGCTCACGGGCAGTGCCCTGGAGGTGAAGGAGGAATTCACGGTCACAGCCAATGGACAATCCGAATCCAACTGGGACTACTGGGCGTCCATAAGGCCGCTCCGGCATTACAGCGGCGGCGATATGACATCCGGCGAGGAGGCGGAGTACTGGACCGTGAAGTCGGGGTTCCGCGAGACGACTATCGACGCCACCGACGGCGGCCCCAGCAACGGCACAATTTCGATTGAAAGCGACGTTCTCACCGTGACGGAGGGGGAAGCCGTCGTGTACACCCTTTACCGGGTGGACGGTCCGATGAGCAAGCCCGTAACCATCCGGGTCCGCACCAGGGAACCCAACCGGAGTGGGCAACAGAGCAACCCCAGCACGCAAGACCACCACGTTACCATCGAGGCCTGGAAGGGGCACGCCGAATTCACCGTCTATCCCTACGTGGACGGGGTCGCCGAGGCCGGCACGGACCTGTTGATTGCGGCAATTGCCAACATCAGCCAGGTGGACGGCGCCGACCGCTACACCACAGGCCAGCCGGACAGAGCTGACGTCGAGATCAACGACCCGCCGAGCGGCAGTGCGTACGTCTCCGTAACCGCCAACCCCACCTCCGTCACCGAGGGCGAGAGTACCACCGTCACCTTCACCCGGACCGGGGGCGACACGGCGCAGCCCCTCATCGTGAACATCGGAATAGACGACCCTGACGACCGGCTTCGGAGCAACCATTGGGACCCGGCTCCCGTCCTCCCCACCGAGGTGACCTTCCCGGCCAATGCCACCACCCAGACCCTGATCCTGACTTTTCCTGACGACCAGCGGGAACAGGGAAGCGCTGGTTCGGTCGATGTCCGCGTCCTGCCCGGAACCGGTTACTACCTGGGCCAGTCCGGGAACAGCGGCGCCTTCACGACCCTGTCGGTGACCGATAACGACACTGCCCAGGAACTCACCCTCCAGTGGGGTCGGATCAGCCCCGACAGTCAGCACTGGGAAGAGGGCGAGTCCTACCGGACCTGTGACGTGGGCGGCACCTGTACCCCCGGCCCGGCGGAGGGGACTTTCTACTATGAGGACGACCGCGGCTTCGTAGTGAGCCACGAGCTGGAGGAGCCCCACCCTGCTCATTTCCTGGTCAGCCGACGCGCCGCGGACACCGGCACGACCGCAACCTTTGTCATCAGGGTGGAACACAACCGGGGCTGGGACAGTCCTCGCCACTCCAGCTGGCCCATAGATCCGGAAACGGGAAATCGCTACCAAGAGTTCCCGCTGACCCTGACAGGAAACCAGAGACAGGTGGTCGGGCGAATCGAGGTGCTGGACAACGGGTTCGTCGACCACAGTCTGTGGCAGTACTCCGCTGAGATAAAGCAGATAGAGGACGCTGCCGGTGGAACCGCCCTCAGTCCCGCCGACGAGGCCCAGTACTGGACGGTGAGCGGCGATAGGAAGAAGACCATCTGGCCTGACCTGGTGTTAGGGACGCTTGTCAAGATCAAATCGGTCCAGCCCAAACAGGTTCCTGAGGGACAGGCCCTCACCATTACCCTGGAGCGCCAATTTGGGAACCCCCTGGAGTCGTATCCGGTCCAGGTGCGCACCTGGGAGCCCAACCAGGTCATGGCCGACGGCACCAACTCCACTGACCAGGTCCACGATGTGGTGTTCCCTGCCGTCCCAATGACAGACCAGTTCGTGGAGTACGTCACCCAGACCGAGACGCTGACCGTCTCCACCTGGGACGATTCCGTGTATGAACCCCGGGATACCTTTATGGCCAGCCTGCTCATTCCCTCTGTGCTCACTGGTGAAACACTACTCCTGTCAACCAAAACGGCGGTAATACTGGACGACGACCGGCCCACGATCGCTCTGTCGGTGGACGACACCAGCATTGCGGAGGGGGAAACCGCCACGTTCACCCTGACCCGGGGCCACAACACCGCAAACGAGCTGATCGTGGGTGTGTCGGTGGACGATCCCGGAGGGTTCCTCGCGGGCAATTTCATTTCGGAGGCGGTTGAGGTCCCTTCGAGCATCGTGTTTGCGGCGGGAGAGACTACCAGGGAAGTGGCCATCATGCCGCCCGACGACTGGCGAGACATTCGCGATAATGCCATAACGTTCACAGTGGCTGACGAGCCGCATTACGACTTAGTGGGATCGAACTCGTTGACCGTGCAGGTGGCGGACAACGACACGGCTCCGCAGGTGTCGATCGCCTTTAACCACGCGGAGGTCGAGGAGGGCAACGACCTGGTATTGGAGATTACCCGCACGGGAGAGGACAAGAATCCCCTGGAAATCCCCATCATTGCCGGGCCGGTGGGGGATCAGCAGTACCACGTGTTCGGCATGGACGCGGGCATGTCCCTCTTGCATTTCACATACCGCCAGCCCGACGACAGCTTCCGGGGGCCGGACCACCACTACGAGGCAACGCTGCGCCCTGGGCCAGCCGAGTTCTGGGTGCCGGCGGGCGCCGCCACCGTCACCGGCGCCATCCTGGACAACGACCCGTACATCGTGAGCGTTGAGGCCATCACCCCTCGCGTGGACGAAGGGAACCTGCTCTACTACCGGATTTCCCACAACGGGCATACCGGCGAGCCCCTCCGGGTCAAGGTAGACCACACCGAGACGGGCAATTCAGTGTACGACAGTACCCTGGGAAACCAGACCCACACCATTCACGCCGGGTCTTCGTCCATTACCCGGGCCTACCTGACCCATAGAAACGACGGCTACGACGACGATGCGGAGTTCACCGTCGAACTGCTGTCGGACGACGCCTACGAGATAGACGCAGACAACTCATCAGCCAGCATCGTCGTCCGGAACACCGACCCGCTGCCCGTGCTGGGGTTCCGCGACACCAGCACCGTGGTCAGTGAAGGCGTCGGGACCGTCGACATCTGGGTGGACCTGCTCGCCGCCGTGCCCCCTCTCAAAACCGTGACCGTAGACTACGGGGCCCGCGACCACTTCACCGGCGATGGCCTCAATATCATCCACAGCAATGGGACCCTCACCTTCGCCCCGGGGGATACCGGCGCCGTTGTCACGGTGGAAGTCCTGCAGAACTCCATCGCCGGATACAGAGACCGCTTCCACGTTGTCCTGACGAACCCCGTCAATGCCGTCCTCCAGGACGGTGTGTTCCAACTCGTCCACCACGCGGTCATCGAGGACGACGAATCGGTGGTCATGGTGGAAGCCCAGGCGGAGGCCGTTGACGAAGGCAGCGACGTGGTGTTGACCCTCACCCGCACTGGCAACACGGCCGACGAACTGACCGTGTGGCTGCAGGTCACCAAGACCGCCCCTCAAGCCGACAACCGCCGCGACACCGTGGTGTTCCCCGCTGGCGACGCCACCGTGGAGCACACCATCACCACAACCAACGACGGCCTGAGGGCCGGTTCCCACACCGTCACCGCCACGCTGCTGGACCCGCCGGCCATCGGCGAGCCCAGGACCTACTGGGTGGCACGCCCATCCGGCGGCAGCGATACCGTAACCGTCAGGGAGACCAACCTGGAAACGGTGAAACTGCTCACCCCCACCCTGCGGGTGGCCGAGGGAGATTCGATAACCCTGGAGTTGACCAGGACAGGCAGGACCCCCCTGACGGTGACCCTGGAGGTGACCGAGACCGGAGACTACACCACCGGCGCCCTGCCCCAGACCGTCAGCTTCGGTCTACAGCAAGCGACCGCCACAGTCACGATCTCGACCGAGGACGACACCACCGCCGAGGACATCGGCAAGCTAACGGTAACGCTGGAGGACGGCACGAATTACCGGGCCGGCTGGCCCAATTCGCACACATTCACCATCTACGACGACGACGGCGTCAAGCCCTCGGTGTCCGTCACGAAAGACCAGGCGTGGGTGAACGAGGGACAGCCGGTGTCCTTCACGGTCACCCGCAGCACGCCCACTGACAACGCCCTGCAGGCCCGGCTCGAACTGAACCGGGTCAGGTATCGGGTGACCCAGGCGGACCTGGACGATCCCACCCGGGGAATCACCACGCCTGAAAACCACATCCACTTCGACACCGAGGTGGTCACCGTGGACTTCCCGGCCGGGACCCGGACGGCGACCATTACCCGCCAGACCACCGACGACAGCCTGAACTACGGCAACAGCACCTACCACGCCACGGTCCTGAACGACGCGGACGACGACTACGTCGCCCTGCACAACGCGTCGGCCCTGGTCTGGGTCCAGGACGACGACATACCCACGGTGACCGGGTCCTCGACAACCAGCGAATTCTACGACGGAAGGTACCAGGTAGTTCTTCCCTTCACCCGCACCGGCGACACGTCCGGCAGGCTGCCGCTGGACTACGACCGCACCTATACCGGCCACCGGCCCGCGCCGCTTCAGGACGAGACGGAGACCAGGACCTGGATCAAGGGACATGGATTCGAGCCGGGCCAGGCAACCGGCGTCAGCATCGGGGACTTGGGCTACGCCAAAGCGCTGGGCCGATCCGGGAGCTTGGAGCTGGCACCCTACTACTGCCCGGACAACCCGGCGGCCTGCGGCTACTACCCCCAGTACCAGGTGGGGACCCCGTCGAGCATTACCTACCGGTACTACAGCAACACCATGGGGGTGCGCATCAAGGCGGACCAAACCTCCGTCGACGAGGGAGACGCCGCAACCTTCACCCTGCACCGCCACGGGGGCAAGCCCGACGCCATGACGCGGCCCCTGGAGGTGACGGTGAATGTGACCCAGGAGGGCGAATACATCTCGGGCGCCGCTCCCCAGACGGTTACCTTCGCCGCCGACCAGTCAACCGCCACGCTAAATGTGCCGACAACCGACGACGGTGTGGACGAGACCGACGGGTCCATCACCGTGGAACTGGAGTACATGTGGAGCCGAGGTTGCGACGACGAACACTGCTACCGGCAAAAGGAGTACCAGGGTTCCTCGTGGTACGTGCGCTCCGTTACCACCGCGGTAAACGATAACGACTACGTACTGCCTGGCGTATCCGTATCCGACGCCTCGGCGGAGGAGGCAGACGGGACCATCGAGTTCACCGTATCGCTGTCCCAGGCCAACAACGAACGGGCAGCCTCTGTGGACTGGGCCACGGGGGAGGACGGGTCCACAACCGCCGCTACCAGCGACGCGGACTTCACCGCGGCCGGCGGGACGCTTAATTTCGCCATCGGGGAGACTGAGAAGACCGTCAGCGTGTCCCTGCTGGACGACCAGCTGGACGAGGGCGACGAGACCTTCAACCTGGTGCTCAGCAACCCCTCGGAGCTGACGCTGGCGGACGGTACCGGCACGGGCACCATCTGGGACGACGACATTGACTACGGAATAGCCTTCAGCCTGTCCACTTTCCATACCGAGGAGGGCGACGATGTCGTGGTCTCGCTCCAGCGCCTGGTCCCACAGGAGTCGGGAGGTCGCGTTTGCTACGTCACCATTCAAGGCAAGTGCTTCAGTGTTGCGACGGAGGGAGACTTAGCGAACAGGGCCATCACGGTCAACCTGGACATCACGCAGGCGGGAGACTTCCTCTCAGGCACACAGCCGGCGACCGTGACATTCGCCCAGGGAGTTGCCGAGGTGGAGCTGTCCATGGCCACGGTGGACGACAGCACCGTGGAGGCCGACGGCAGCCTGAGCTTCAAGATACTCGAGGGCACGGGCTACTCCCCTGCGTATATCGGACCGCCGGACTCGCAAAACCAGGGGGTCCCCTACAGGACGCTGTATCTCTATGACAACGACCTGGCGTTTTCGATAGACGACACCCACGCGGGCGAGGCCGATAGCCAGGTGGAATTCACCGTGAGCCTCAACGGGGCCGCGCCGCAGGAGGTGACCGTGAAGGTCGCCACCGTGGACGGCGAAGCGACCTCGCACGGCAACGTGACGGCCACCAGCCTGGGACAGGACTTCGTGGCCCGTACCGAGACCCTGACCTTCGCGGCGGGGGAGCAGGCCAAGATCTTCTCGGTGGTTACCCTGAATGACACGATTCATGAGAGGAACGAGACCTTCACGGCGCAGCTCGCCACACCTACCCAGAACCTCAACAGGTACAACTCCGCCCGGCGGTGGTCGACTCTAACCAGCCTGGCCGACGACACAGGGGTTGGCACCATAGTCGACGACGATCAGGCTTTGATCGCGTCGGTAAGCCGGGTTTACTCGGTAGTGAGCGAAGACCAGGTTGGTCCCGTGAGATTCACCGTTGAGCTGTCCCACCCGGTCACCACGGCAAGCGAGAGGAACCCGGCCGTTGGCTGGCGTACGGTCCCGGGCACCGCGGCACTGGGCGAGGACTACCAGGGCGCAGACGGAAAACTCACATTCCAGCCCGGAGTAAACACCGGGTTCATCGACGTGGATATCGTCGACGACAACCTCTTTGAGAGCGCCCTGGAAACCTTCAGCGTCGAGTTGGTGGCCGGTGAGTCGCGGCTCGTCGCCATATCGTCCACCGACGCGGCCTTCGAGGTTTCTATCAGGGACAACGAGACCCTGACCGCCTCCATCGCGCCCGATGCCGGGACAGTGGCCGAGGGCAACGACGCCCCCTTCACCGTGACGCTGGCAGGCGGGGTCCCTGCGGACGATGTGAGCGTTCCATTCGAGACTGCCGGCACCGCCACGGTCACGGACGACTATGCCCCGCCCAAAGGGGCGATCACGTTCCCGCCCGGAGACGCCAGCGGCCAGGCCGGAGTCCTGGAGATTCCCGCCGGCCAGTCCAGGGGGACCATCACCTTCCCGGTGCTGGCGGACGGCATAGACGACGATGACGAAACACTGAAGGTAGAGATATTCAGCGTCGCCACCGACCAAAGGGCGGGCTCCGTTTCAGCGACCGGCAATATCGCCACGACAACAATCCTGGACCAGGACAGCCTGACAGTATCCATCGAAGACGCTCCGAGCGTGACTGAAGGCGCCGCTGCCACCTTCACCATCACCCTGTCTACTCCGTCCGACCAAGACGTGTCGGCAGGATGGGCGACAAAAGAGGCCGGAGACGCCCTGGACGCGGGCGAAACGGCCGTCCCGGACGAGGACTACCCCGCCGCCAGCGGTACGGTATCCATTCCTGCCGGCGACAGGTCGGCCACTTTCAGCTTGGCGACCACCGAGGACTCTTTGGTCGAGGGCTCTGAAACCTTCGTGGTCGTGCTGGAAGAGGCCACCATCGGTAATTCCTCGCCACCAGAGATGGTCCCCTTGGGAGTGACTGAGGCCGAGGGGACCATTGACGACAACGACACCGCCCCCACCGGGCTGACCATCTCCTCCTTCCTTCCTAGACAGGTAGACGAGGATGCGGGGGCGACCGACATCACGGTCACTGTGGCCCTGGACGGAACGGCCCAATTCACCGTCGAAACCCCTGTGACCGTGGAGATGATCGACCGTCCGGGCGTCCAGAATAACGCGTCCCTAGGCGTGGACTACACGGCCACGACCTCCAACGTAACAATCCCTGCCGGCGAGTCCAGCGTAACCGCCGTCATCACTCTCACCCCGGTGGACGACAGCCTTTCAGAGGACGACGAGGTCGCGCGTCTGTCGGCCAAGTCCACGGCCTTTGCAGGCTCGACCGGGAAGGGTGTCAAGATCGTAGACAACGACGTGGAGCCTGGGCAGGTCATGCTGACCGTGGCCCCAGACACCGTCGCAGAATCGGCATCCTCCGTGCAGCTGACCGTGACCGGCACTCTGTCCGGGGTGTCTTCCCGGGTGGTCGATACGGTCGTGAGTCTCGAGCTTGGGGACGACACCGCTACGGCGGGAGAGGACTTCGAGTCCGCCACGGCCACCCTGACAATCCCCGCCGGAGAGATGTCGGCTACTGCGACCATGACCCTGGAGGTGCTGGACGACGACATCGCTGAGGGCGACGAGACTCTGGAAATCACCGGGACCGTCCCCGGTACCATCGTGGCCACCCCCGCCGATGTGGTTATCGAGGACGATGACCAGGAACCCACCGGCATTTTCCTTGTGGCGACAACCGGACCCATCAATGAGGGCAGCGGCGCGACCACAATACCGGTGCGGGCGACCCTCCTGGGGGGCGGGACCCGAAGTGTGGACACCGAGGTAGCGATGTCGGTCCTGGACGTGTCCGCCACCGTAAGTGATGACTATACGGCGGCGTGGGATTCCTCAACGCTGACCATCCCTGCCGGCGAGTTCTCCGCCACCGCCAACCTGACGTTGACCCCGGTTGAAGACAGCGTATACGAGGGGGACGAACAGATCGCCATCCGCGGGCTCAACTCCGACCCAGGCCTCCCTGTCAACGGAGTACGCCTCACCATACTGGACAACGATCCAAGGCCGACCACCGTCATCCTGTCCCTGGACACGGATACGGTAACGGAAGGATCCGGCACTCACTTCCCCATGATCACTGCGACCCTGGAAGGGGACAGTACGCTGACGTCCGACGTGAACTTCACCGTGAACATCAAGGGTGACACGCAAAGGTCCCAGTCCTACACCGCCTACTTGTTCAGCCCCCTGAGCATTCAGGCGGGCCAGCCCTCCGGGACGGCGGACCTGTGGATCATAGGCACAGACGACGACGTCGACGATGAGGACGAGACCGTAACCATCGGGGGTGAGTCGGATAACCCCGATCTGACCGTAGTTTCCGCCGACCTGACAATAGCCAACGACGACACCTCGGGAGTCAGGGTTTCCCACACATCCCTCACCGTCCGGGAAGGAGAGCAGGAATTCTACTCCGTCGCTCTCACCTCAGAGCCAACCTCGAACGTCGTGCTGACCGTCGACGTCCCCGCAAATGCCGGGTTTACAGTGAACCCGGGAACATTGAACTTCGGGCCCAGAGGCTGGGGCTGGAAACGCGTTTATGTCACGGGTATAGAGGACCCAGATGGAGATGACGAACCGGCTGCGGAAATTTCCCACTCCCTTAGCAGTTCCGACGCCAAGTACGCAGGGGCCTCCTCTGACAACGTCGCTGTGACCGTCAGGGACGACGATGATCCGCTGGTGGAGGTCAGCTTCGGGTCGTCCACCTACGAGGTCAACGAGGGCGACGCCGTGGATGTCACCGTAACCCTGAGCGTGGACCCGGAGCGGCCGGTGACGATACCGGTAACCGCCACCGCCCAGGACGGCGCCACCAACGCAGATTACTCCGGCGTGCCTATTGACGTCACCTTCGCCAGCGGGGAGACGGACAAGACCGTAACTATCACCACAATCCAGGACACCGACAACGACGATGGAGAGTCGGTCAAGCTCGGCTTCGGGACCCTTCCAGACCGGGTGACAGCCGGAACGCCCTCCGAAGCCACGGTGAACATTACCGACGACGACGTACCCGAGGTAACGGTCAGCTTCGAGCAGGGCTCCTACACGGTAGCGGAGGGCGGCAGCGTCACGGTCAAGGTGAAACTGAGCGCCGACCCCGAACGGACGGTGACCATTCCTCTGACCCAGGCCAACCAGGACGAGGCTAGTAACTCCGACTACTCGGGTGTGCCCGCCAACATTATATTCAACTCAGGGGACACGGAGCAGACCTTTGACTTCGAGGCCATCCAGGACACGGTGGATGACGACGGGGAGTCGGTCAAGCTGGGATTCGGTTCGACCCTCCCTGATAGTGTAACCAAGGGATCTCCCGACGAGACGGTGGTCTCCATCATCGATGACGACGTACCCGAGGTAACGGTCAGCTTCGAGCAGGGCTCCTACACGGTTGCTGAGGGAGACACGGTCACAGTCAAGGTGAAACTGAGCGCCGATCCGGAGCGGACGGTGGAGGTCCCCATAACAGCCACGAACATGGACGGGGCTGATGCGGTTGACTTCTCGGGAGTGCCAGCAAGCGTCACCTTCGACTCTGGCGACACGGAGAAGACCTTTGAGTTCGAGGCCACTGACGACACGGAGGACGACGATGGCGAGTCGGTCAAACTGGGGTTTGGGTCGAGCCTGCCTGATGGTGTAACCAGCACCTCTCCCGACGAGGCGGTGGTCTCCATCACCGACGACGACGTGCCCAGTGTCAACGTCAGCTTCGAGCAGGCGACATACACGGTGGCGGAGGGCGAGTCGGTCGCGGTGAAGGTGGTGCTCTCAGCCGATCCGGAGCGGACGGTGACCATTCCGTTGCTCAAGGTCAATCAGGACGGCGCAAGTTCCTCCGACTACTCGGGTGTGCCCGCTAACGTCGTCTTCAACAGCGGCGATACGGAGAAGACCTTTGACTTCGACGCTGCCGCTGACGATGCAAACGACGACGGTGAGAGCGTGAGAGTTAGCTTCGGGACCATGCCGGAGCAGGTTTCGGCTGGGACCCCTAGCGCGACCACCGTCTCCATCACAGACGATGATGTGCCCGAGGTAACGGTCAGCTTCGAGCAGGGCTCCTACACGGTAGCGGAGGGCGGCAGCGTCACCGTCAAGGTGAAACTGAGTGCCGATCCGGAGCGGCAAGTGGTCATCCCCATCCAGGTGACCGAGGAGGATGGAGCTACCTCTGCCGACTACTCCAACGTGCCCCTGGAAATCACCATCAGCGCCGGAGAAACGGAAAAGAGTTTTGCGTTCGAGGCCACCCCGGACACGGTGGACGACGATGGCGAGTCGGTCAAGTTGGGGTTTGGGTCGAGCCTGCCTGATGGCGTAACCAGCACTTCACCCGACGAAGCGGTAGTCTCCATTACCGACGACGACACCGCCGGAGTGACGATATCGGAGACCTCTCTGGAAATCGACGAGGGGGACTCCGACACCTACACCGTGGTCCTGGACACCGAGCCGACCGACGACGTCACCGTGACCATGGGGGGCATCACGGGCACCGACCTAACCCTGAACAAGACCACGCTTACCTTCACTACAGTTAACTGGAACACGGCGCAGACAGTAAGGGTGACGGCGGGACAAGACGACGACGCCGCGGACGAAGATGAGGTCACCATCACGCACACGGTCGCCTCCACTGGCGACACTGACTACGACGGTATTGCTGTCGGCAACGTGGCCGTAACCGTGACTGACGACGACACCGCCGGGGTAACGATCTCCAAGCCCTCACTTGACATCGATGAGGGAGACTCCGATACCTACACCATCGTCTTCAACACGGAGCCAGCGGGCAACGTGACCTTGACCATAGGCGGCGTTACCGGAACGGACGTGTCCTTAAACAGGAACTCGATAACGTTCACGCCCGGCAACTGGCAGGTGGTGCGGACGGTGACCGTAACGGCCGGAGAGGACGACGACGCCGTGGATGAGGAGGAGGTCACCATCACGCATACGTTGACCTCCGGCGACGACAGCGACTACGACGGTATGGCCGTCGACTCCGTCGCAGTAAGGGTGTCAGACGACGACACTGCCGGGGTGACGGTCTCGGAGGCCTCTCTCGAAATAGAAGAGGGGGACTTCGACGACTACACCGTCGTCCTGGACACCGAACCGGCCAGCAACGTTACGGTGACCATCGGCGGTATCGCCGATACAGACCTATCGCTGGACAAGACCACCCTCACGTTCACCACCGGCAACTGGAACACGGCGCAGACAGTGAGGGTGACGGCGGAACAGGACGCGGACGCGGTGGACGAAGAGGTGGTGACGATCACCCACACTGTCAGCTCGACCGCCGACACCCAGTACGACGGGGTTGCCGCCGGCAGCGTGGCCGTAACTGTAACCGACGACGAGGTCCCGTCCCTCGACCTCACACTCACGATGGAGCCCCCAACGCACAGTGACACCGGTGGCGACGGCAAGGTGAACCTGGGCGATACCCTGACGTACAGGGCAGTGGCGGACAACACCGGGAACGTCCCACTGGATAACGTCAGGATCAAGGACAACCTGGTGCACTCCAGCGGCATCGACTGCGGCATCCTCCGTGTCGGCGCAACCTGCACCACGACGGCCGAATACACGATTGTCCAAGCCGACGTGGAGGCGGGCTCAGTCACCAACACCGCCACGGCCACTTCGGATGGAGTCGCAGACAAGACCGTAACCCGGCAAACCCCGGTGGACCAGGTGGAGGACCTGGAGCTTGAGAAGACGACCGTGGCCGACGGGTTCGATGGGACCGGTGAGAGTATCTCCTACAGCTACAGGGCCACCAACACAGGCACTGTCTCGCTGTCAGGGACCCTAGAGATCGAGGACGACAAGATAGCCTCGGGCGACATCACATGCCCGTCGGTTCCCGGGAGCGGGATTGCGCCCGGAATGTTCCTGACCTGCACGGGTTCCTATACCACCGTCCAAGACGACGTGGACGCCGGAAAGGTTACCAACGAGGCCACTGCCACCCTGGGCAGCGTGACTTCTGGCTCGGACAGCGTCACCGTGAACTGGCGGGCCCCCCTCGGCAGCGAGCCCCAACTCAGCGTCAGTTCCGGCGAGGATGACGAGGATGCAGGGAGTTTCACCTTCACGGTGACTCTCAACCCCTCGAGCCTGCAGACCGTGACGGTGGACTATGCGACTTCGGACAGGACGGCTACTTCGGGCGCCGACTATACCGCGACCAGCGGGACTCTCACGTTCTCACCCGGAGACACCACCAAAAACGTAACCGTAACGATTTCAGACGATGACGTGGACGAGCCTAACGAGACGTTCACTCTCACCCTTTCCGATGCGGTGAACGCCAGCATCCCGATCCCAACCGGCACTTCCACCATACGTGACGACGACACTGCGGGAGTGACGATCTCCGACACATCCCTAGAAGTAGATGAAGGGGACTCGGACACCTACACGGTCGTGCTGGACAGTCAACCCACTCACACTGTCACCATCACGGTCAACGACCCGGCCAACACCGACGTGACTGCCGAGCCCGCAAGTCTGACCTTCACCCCTTCCAACTGGGATACGGCCAAGACCGTTACGGTCACAGCGTCGCAGGACAACGGCCACGATGACGAGGACGGCACGGTCACTCACACGGCCGCGAGCACCGACACAAAGTATGACGGGATATCCATCGCCGACGTGTCTGTGAACGTCACTGACGATGATGATGTCCCGGTAACGGTCAGCTTCGAGCAGGCCTCCTACACCGTTGCTGAAGGGAACAGCGTCGCCATAAAGGTGAAGCTGAGCGCCGATCCGGAGCGGACCGTGGCAGTCCCGATTTCCGCAACAGACATGGGCGGGGCTTCTTCGAGCGACTACACGATTGCCCCACAGACCGTCGTTTTCGACAGCGGCGACACCGAACAGACCTTCTCCTTCTCCGCAACGGACGATGCCGAGGACGACGATGGAGAGCAAGTGAGGCTCAATTTCAGCACCCTTCCCCCAAGGATAACTTCCACCGGCCCGTCTCAGGCTGTCGTTTCAATAACGGATGACGACGTGCCCTCCGTAACAGTCAGCTTTGAACAGGCGTCATACACGGTTGCTGAGGGCAGCACCGTCACTGTCAAGGTTGTCCTGAGCGCCAATCCTGAGCGGACGGTCACTATCCCCCTGACCCATTCTGGACAGGACGGCGCGAGTTCCTCCGACTACTCCAGTGTGCCGGCGAACGTCGAATTCAACCGCGGCGAGACAGAGAAGACGTTTGACTTCGAAGCCACCGACGACGCGGTGAACGACGACGGCGAAAGCGTAAAGCTGGGCTTCGGTTCGAGCCTCCCCGCTGGTGTAACCAAGGGTTCGCCCGGCGAAGCTGTCGTCTCCATTTCGGACGACGACGTACCCCAGGTCATGGTTAGCTTCGAGGAGTCGTCCTACACCGTTGGCGAGGGCAGCAGCGAAACGATCAAGGTGGTCCTCTCAGCCGATCCGGAAAGGGCCGTGGAGGTGCCCATAACGGTCACCAACATGGATGGCGCGGTCGCAGCCGACTACTCAGGCATACCCGAAAACCTCACCTTCAACAGCGGCGAGACAGAGAAATCGTTCACATTCAGCGCCACCGACGACAGCGACAATGACGACGATGAAGGCGTGAGACTCACCTTCGGGGCCCTTCCTGCCAGGGTCAGTTCCACCGCGCCATCCCAAGCGGTGATCTCCATCACGGACACCGATATGCCCAGCGTCACCGTCAGCTTCAGTTCCGGCACGCACTCCGTCATCGAAGGCGAAAGCGCATCCATCACGGTAACCCTCAGCGCCGACCCCGAAAGGACAGTGGCTATCCCCATCACCGCCACCCACCAGGACGACGCCTCTGCCGACGACTACTCCGACTTGCCGGCCAACGTCGTATTCGACAGCGGAGAGACCACAAAGACCTTCAACGTCATGATCACCGACGATGAGGAAGACGGCAACGACGAGTCGGTAAAGCTCGGCTTCGGCACGCTGCCGAATGCGGTATCCGAAGGCGCCATCACCGAGACCGTAATCAGCATCATCGACAACGACGGCGGCGGCCCCGGCGACAACAAGCAGCAGCCCGTCGGCGACCCTACCGAAGTAACCGTCAGCTTCGGGCAGGCCGCCTACACTACGGCCGAGGGGAACAGCGTTACCGTCACGGTGAGCCTCGACGTCGACCCACAACGCACCGTCACCATCCCGCTGACTGCCAGCAATCAGGGCGGCGCATCGAACTCAGACTACTCAGGCGTGCCCACCGAAGTGGAATTCCTCACCGGCGAAACGGAGAAGACGTTTGACTTCGCCGCCACCCAGGACACACTCGATGACGACGGAGAGTCGGTCAAGCTCACCTTCGGCACGCTGCCCGACGCAGTATCGGCGGGCGCGACCAATGAGACGACGATCTCCATCACCGACGACGATTTGCCTTCGATCACGGTGAGCTTTGGCCAGTCCTCCTACACCGTTGCGGAGGGCAGCACGGTCAGCGTGAAGGTGAAGCTGAGCGCCGACCCGGAAAGGACTGTGGAGGTGCCCATAACGGTCACCACTATGGACGGGGCTGATGCCGCCGACTTTTCGGGAGTGCCTGGTAGTGTCGTATTCAACAGCGGCGACACCGAGAAGACCTTCAATTTCGAGGCCATCGACGACGCGGTGGATGATGACGGAGAGGCCGTGAGACTCACCTTCGGGACCCTTCCTGCTCGAGTGAGTTCCGCGGCTCCCTCTCAGGCGGTCGTCTCGATTGCCGACGACGACGTGCCCTCGATAACAGGCAGATTCGAGCAGGCGACATACACGGTGGCTGAGGGAGACACGGTCGCGGTGAAGGTGGTGCTCTCGGCCAACCCGGAGCGGTCGGTCACTATCCCTCTAACCAAGACCAACCAGGGCGGGGCCAGTTCCGCCGACTACTCCATGCCCCAAAACGTCGTGTTTAACAGCGGGGACACGGAAAAGACGTTTGATTTTCAGGCCACCCAGGACACGGTGGACGACGATGACGAGTCGGTCAGGCTGGGCTTCGGTTCGAGCCTGCCCAATGGTGTAACCGAGGGATCCCCCGACGAGACGGTCGTCTCCATCACGGACGACGACGTGCCCTCGGTCGCTGTGAGTTTCGAGCAGGCGGCGTACGAGGTGGGCGAGGGAAGCAACATCACTGTGAAGGTGAAGTTAAGCGCCGACCCGGAGCGGACGGTCACCCTCCCTCTGACCAAGACCAACCAGGGCGGGGCCTCGTCCGCCGACTACTTCAGCGTCCCGGTCAACGTGGTCTTCAACAGCGGCGACACGGAGAAGACGTTTGACTTCAGCGCCGCCGATGACGACGTGGACGACGACAACGAGTCGGTCAAACTGGGCCTTGGTCCGAGCTTGCCCAATGGTGTGACCAAGGGATCCCCCGAAGAGACCGTGGTCTCCATCATGGATGACGACCAGACCCCACACACGGAGGCGCCGGACTGCGAGAGTGTCGCATGGTGTGCCGACGTCGCATTCGCCAGCACTGAGTCGAAAGACTGGGGTCGGCTGGGCTTGGGCCTGGGATACCACGCCGAGCAGGAACCCTACCTCCGCTACTCGAGCCTGAGCGATAACCGCTTCACCTTCCGGGGCAAGGAGTACCAGGTCTGGAGCATGTTCGCCAACCCTGGCACGCATCCCGATGTCGGTCCCACTTCCCCTGGCAGGATTCCGGGATATGCCACGTTTTCGGCAAATGTAATGGAGGTGGTGGAGGGCAAAGTCAAGAATGGGGTCGTACTGGACCACCGGCGTGACTGGACCCTGTACGTCGGCATCATTGCCTTGCCGTTCACCGATATCGTGAACTCGAACGGGTCCGTGGGCACCTTTATCTGGCATAACCCGGAGCTGCAGAACCTCTTCGCCGACTGGACCGATGGGAACACCTACGAAATCATGATAGTGGAGGACCCGGTGAGCGAACGGCCCGAGCCGCCGGTGACTGCACCCATGGCGCCCAGGTACCTGAGGGCCATTCCCGGGGATGGCAGTGTGACCGCCATATGGAAGCAACCCCTCAAGGACGGCAACTCGGACATCACACACTACCGGCTACAGTGGAAGCCGGGGACGGAGAGCTGGAGCAACCCGAATGCCGTCGAAGAGGCTACCGTACAGCCTCCAAGCGGGGGAAGCTCTGAGGTCCTCCACACGGTCTCCGGGCTCAGCAACTACGCCCTCTACACCCTGCGTGTCATCGCAGTTAACGGGGTAGGAGACAGCGAGCCATCCGCCGAACACTTCGGCATGCCGCAGGGAGAGTCGCTTTATGTGACCGACACCGTGGTGAACGGCAACCAACTGGAGATCACCTACGAGCGGACACTGGACAGCAGCTCAGTCCCGAGCAAGGAGGCTTATTGGGTGCTGGTGAACGGCGCACCCAGAAACATAACCGGTGTATCCATATCCGGCAGGTCGGTGATACTAACCCTGGATGAGCCCGCAAAGCGGGTCATCAGGGCCACGGACAAGGTGGAATTCCGCTACGTCACGCCGCCCTCTGGAGCACTTGCCATCAAGGACACCGCGGGGAATTACGCCAAGTCCTGCGAGTTTGGCGAGCCTCCCTCTGAGGCCAGGAACGAGACGGACCCAGGGCTGCTGGAACCGGTGACCGCCGAGTTCAAGATGGTGCCGGAAACCCACGGTGGTCCCGGAAGCGAGGTCGTTTTCCAAATCGAGTTCAGCGAGCCGGTTAGGGTCAACATGGGGCCCAATTACGCCTACCTACTTGACGTGGAGGGAGGAACGGTAACCAGTGCCTGGTGGCTGGATGGAGACACTACTATCTGGGAGATTCTTTTGAAGCCAGCCTCTAATGGTGCCGTCAAGGTTGTGCTGTCAGCAGATCGGGCCTGCGACGCACGGGGCGCCCCCTGCGGCAGCGGAGAAAGGCGCCTCGACACCCGGATCCAGCAGACCATCCCTGGACCGAGCACCCTTAACCTCAACTCCAACAGCCCAGCTTCGGGGACACCGGGAATAGAGGGCCTCCCGCAGACCGGCCAGACGCTCAACGCGACCACGTCCGGTATCCAGGACCAGGACGGCATGACGGGCGCCGTCTTTAGCTACCAGTGGATCCGCCTCAATTTGGCAACCGCAACCGGCACTGAAATAATTGGAGCGACAGGCCAGACCTACACCGTTACCGACCAGGACCAGGGCATGGCCCTCAAGGTGAGAGTCACTTTCACCGATGATGCCGGCAACGGGGAGTCGCTTACGAGCTTCGCGGTATTGGTCTCTTCGGGGCAAGAGCGTGATGCCAAGCCCGCCAATTCTCCTGCGACTGGAGCCCCAGGCATAACGGGCTCTCCGGAAGTTGGACAGACGCTGACGGCAACCACTGCCGCCATAGCGGACAAGAACGGCATCTCCACTGCGGTTTTCGCCTACCAGTGGCTGGCAAATGATGCGCCGATAGTCGGCGCCAGATCATCTGCCTACACGCTGGTTACGGACGACGAGGGGAAGGCGATCAAGGTGAGAGTTTCCTTCACTGACGATAAGGGCAACAAGGAATCACTGACCAGTACGGCGACCGAGGCTGTTAGCCCTGCTGTCCAGCAACTCATAACCAACAGCCCGGCTACGGGAGCGCCGACGATAAGCGGCACTGCGCAGGTGGGGGAGACACTGACGGCGGATGTATCGGGCATTGCCGACAGCGACGGGCTGACCGGAGTTTCCTACAGCTACCAGTGGATTGCCAATGACGAGAATCTAGACACGGACATCTTGGGCGCCACGGGGTCCAGCTACACCCTGGTGGCCGCCGACGAGGGCACGACCATCAAAGTGAGGGTGTCCTTTACCGACGACGCCAACCATCAAGAGGCGCTAACCAGCGCTGCCACGGCGGTGGTTGCCGCCAAGCCGAACAGCCCGGCCACGGGAGCGCCCGCGATAAGCGGCACTGCGCAGGTGGGGGAGACGCTGACGGCGGATGTATCGGGCATTGCCGACAGCGACGGGCTGACCGGAGTTTCCTACAGCTACCAGTGGATTGCCAATGACGAGAATCTAGACACGGACATCTCGGGCGCGACGGGGTCCAGCTACACCCTGGTGGCCGCCGACGAGGGCAAGGCCATCAAGTTGCGGGTGTCCTTTACCGACGACGCCAATCATCAAGAGGCGCTAACCAGCTCTGCCACGGCGGTGGTTGCCGCTAGGCCGAACAGCCCGGCCACGGGAGCGCCCGCGATAAGCGGCACTGCGCAGGTGGGGGAGACGCTGACGGCGGATGTATCGGGCATTGCCGACGCTGACGGACTGACCAACGTTTCCTACAGCTACCAGTGGATTGCCAATGACGGGAATTCGGACTCGGACATCCCAGCTGCCACGGGGTCGACCTACACCCTGGTGGAGGCCGACGAGGGCAAGACCATCAAAGTGAAGGTGAGTTTCACTGACGATGCCGGCAACGACGAGGTGCTGACCAGTGCGGCCACGGCAGCGGTTGCCGCCAAGCCGAACAGTCCGGCTACGGGAGCGCCGACGATAAGCGGCACTGCCCAGGTTGGGGAGACACTGACGGCGGATGTATCGGGCATCGCCGACAGCGACGGGCTGACCGGAGTTTCCTACAGCTACCAGTGGATTGCCAATGACGAGAATCTAGACACGGACATCTTGGGCGCCACGGGGTC
Organism: Dehalococcoidia bacterium; assembly: GCA_965203005.1. Classification (GTDB taxonomy): domain Bacteria; phylum Chloroflexota; class Dehalococcoidia; order Lucifugimonadales; family UBA3495; genus VXOI01. The sequence goes on along the minus strand of CBDBBS010000002.1, from coordinate 3,100,636 downwards.
CAGCTACACGCTGGTGACCGCCGACGAGGGCAAGGCCATCAAGTTGCGGGTGTCCTTTACCGACGACGCCAATCATCAAGAGGTGCTGATTAGCGCGGCCACGGCGGTGGTTGCCGCCAAGCCGAACAGCCCGGCCACGGGAGCGCCCGCGATAAGCGGCACTGCGCAGGTGGGGGAGACGCTGACGGCGGATGTATCGGGCATTGCCGACGCTGACGGACTGACCAACGTTTCCTACAGCTACCAGTGGATTGCCAATGACGGGAATTCGGACTCGGACATCCCAGCTGCCACGGGGTCGACCTACACCCTGGTGGAGGCCGACGAGGGCAAGACCATCAAAGTGAAGGTGAGTTTCACTGACGATGCCGGCAACGACGAGGTGCTGACCAGTGCGGCCACGGCAGCGGTTGCCGCCAAGCCGAACAGTCCGGCTACGGGAGCGCCGACGATAAGCGGCACTGCCCAGGTTGGGGAGACACTGACGGCGGATGTATCGGGCATCGCCGACAGCGACGGGCTGACCGGAGTTTCCTACAGCTACCAGTGGATTGCCAATGACGAGAATCTAGACACGGACATCTTGGGCGCCACGGGGTCCAGCTACACCCTGGTGACCGCCGACGAGGGCACGACCATCAAAGTGAGGGTGAGTTTCACCGACGATGCCGACAACGGCGAGACGCTGACCAGCGCGGCCACGGAGACGGTTGCCGCCAAGCCGAACAGCCCGGCTACGGGAGCGCCGACCATCAGCGGCACTGCGCAGGTGGGGGAGACACTGACGGCGGATGTATCGGGCATTGCCGACAGCGACGGGCTGACCGGCGTTTCCTACAGCTACCAGTGGCTGGCCGACGACGCTGACATCGCCGGTGCGACCAGCTCAACATACATGCCGACCGATGACGAAGTGAGCAAGACCATCAAGGTGCAGGTGTCCTTTACCGACGACGCCAACCATCAAGAGGCGCTAACCAGCGCTGCCACGGCGGTGGTTGCGGCCAGGCCGAACAGCCCGGCCACAGGAGCGCCGACCATCAGCGGCACCGCCCAGGTGGGGGAGACGCTGACAGCGGACGTATCGGGCATCGCCGACAGCGACGGACTGACCGGCGTTTCGTACAGCTACCAGTGGCTGGCCGACGACGCTGACATCGCCGGTGCGACCAGCTCGACATACATGCCGACCGATGGCGACGTCGGCAAGGTCATCAAAGTGAAGGTGGGTTTCACTGACGATGCCGGCAACGATGAGACGCTGACAAGCGCGCCCACCGAGACGGTTGTCGGCACGCCAAATAGCCCGGCTACGGGAGCGCCAGCGATAAGCGGCACTGCGCAGGTGGGGGAGACTTTGACTATGAAGGGCGGAGCTAAAGTATCCTAGGTGGGCGGATTGACCGACTGACATTCGGCTGTCGAAGGCCAGGATAAATGTCCGGCTAATTGTTCAGCAGAAATGTCCAATACCTACTCCGCGAGGGTATCAGATGCGCGCCGCGGCTGCCGCCTTGTGGGCGGACTTTCGGCGTCGATGTACCTCCTTACTGTGTGCCTGTGAATGCCCAACTCCCTGGCCATACCGCGAATGGACAGGCCTCTCCTCTTGGCCTGTTGGACTGCCTTCCACCTCTCCCTCTGGAGAAAGGTCGGCTTCCCCGGCGAGGCGGATACCGTCATTTCAACCACGTCATCTTCGTCTATGGCAGGGCCTTCGTTCACTGCTGCGGCTATCTCAGCGCTCAGCGGCTCAGAAGTCGTGTTCCGAGGCGCATTCTGGTCCTTGAGACGCGAGGACGAGACAGTGTCAACCGGAGAATCCCCAAGGCCGGACCGGAGCGCGCCCGGACTGGGTGGAGCATCCTGGGAGGCGATGATGCGGCCCTCATGTTGCAGCGACAGCCGGCCGTCCAGCCCCTCCAGCACCACTACCACCGCTCCGGCGTAGCTGGGGCGTTGCCGGCCTGGCAATATTTGCAGGGTGTGCCGGTGAAACTTCACGGTGTTGTCCCGGGCCACTCTCCTCCGGTGCTTGAAGCACAGGATTCGTCCAAGGCTCAGTTCCGGTCCCACCGGCCGGAATGCAGGCTCAGAGCACTGGGGCGGGACCCGGAAGCGCCGGTTGTACCGGGGCAGGAACTGTTGCAACACGGCCTTTGCCTCCTCCATGGTGGTTGCCTCTGACAGCCTGAGTTCCGTGATCAGCCGGTCCTGGAACGTTCCGGCCGTCCGCTCCACACGCCCCTTGGCCTGGGGAGAAAGGGCGAATATCAATTGTGTCCCCAGCTCATCCATGGCCCGGCCGAATTGGGTGGCCGTGCCGGCAGGCTGGTATTCGGAGCGGTGCTTGAAGACAGGATGGCGGTCGGTGTAGAGGGCCAGGGGAATGCCGCGGCGCTGTATCAGGCCCTGTAACAGCAGGAAGTAGCTGCGGCTGTCCTCCTGATCGCAGAATAGAGCGTTGACCACGGCGCCGGTGGCATCGTCAACGGCGAAGAGCAGCGCGAACTGTGGCCCGTCCTCGCCTAGCCAGCGGTGATGACTGCCGTCCAACTGGATCAGCATTCCCTCTCGGGGCATGCGCTGGCGGCGTACCCGGTGCTTGGGCGGGCGTCTTCGTCTTGGACTGTTCAGACCGGCGTCGGCCAGGATGCGCCGCAGGGCGGTCCTGCCGATGTCGATGCCCTCTCGTTCGCCGAGGAGTTCCGCCAGATGAGTATGGTTGGCTCCCTGGTATATCGTTCCCGCCAGATGAACCACCCTGCTCCTGACCGGCTCGGGAGTGGCGTTGGCGGGCTTGCGGCCCCGGAGGCCATGGGCCAGGGCGGCGGCTCCGTTCTCCCGGTAATCCGCCAGAATGCGCCTGGTATGTGGTGGGCTCAATCCCATCAGTGCCGCCGCCTGGTCCAGTGTCATGTGTCCGGCCATCAGACTGTTCAGAACCTGGAGTCTCGATTGTTCTCTGGGCGTCAAAGTCACATTCTCCATGGGGTGAATGTGACATTTCTGCTGGCCAGTTAGCGAGGACGTTTTCGCTGGACATCAACAGTCCGGCTGGCTGGAAATTACTCCACCCCGTAGTTGAAGGGATGGCTGGAAAACCAGGCTGCAAAATCTCTGCAGAAACCTATACTTAGGGTATTCCAGCCATGGGAATAATGGATGACGCTGTACGGCTATGCCAGGGTCTCGGTCAGGGAGCCTGAGGACAAGAACCTGGACCTGCAGGTGGAAAAGCTGGTCCGCGCCGGCTGCGCCATGGGCAACATCCGCGCCGAGGAGGCCAGCGGGGCCAAGGACGACCGCGGCGGCCTCCTGGAGATCCTTGACCTGGTGGCCCCGGGCGACACCCTGGTGGTCACCCACATCGACCGGCTCTCCAGAGGGCTTACCTACGGGCTGCAGGTTATCGAGGGCCTGCACCACGCCGGAGTGGAGTTCCGTTCCCTGTCCGAGGACTTCGACACGGCCACGGCCAACGGCAAGCTCCAGCTCCAGATGGTGCTGGCCTTCAGCGAATGGTGGCGAAACTCAATCAGGGAGCGCTCCGTTGCAGGCCAAGCCAAGGCGCGGACCGAGGGCCGCTATCCCGGCCGGCGGCCGGTCCTGACCGAACAGCAGCGGGAGTACGTCAGGGAGGAGCGGTCCAAGGGAGTGAGCCAGCGAGAACTGGCCAAGCGCCTGGAGGTCAGCCGCTGGACCATCCAGCAGGTGGACGAGTAGATGATGGGTGGAAACTGCGGGCTCTTAACGGAGCTTGGCAGATTGCCAGCCAGTCCCAGGTTACGCTTCCAAAACCCTGCCGGATACGGCTCCAAAAGCCATGGTGCCCTTAATCCGCCCAGGTGCATCATGCGATTTTCAACAGAGGCACTTCTTGCACAGACATGATGGGCACCCCATCGTCCAAAGAATTCCGAAACGCCCTGCTGACGAGCAGGGAGGAGCAGATGCCAATACGTAAAGAGATGAAAAACCGGTACCCGAAGGACTGGGCGGCGCGCTCGATGTTCGTGCGATTCCACAGGGCCCGGAACCGTTGTGAGTGGTGTGGGGTCCACAACTACAGTCTCCGCAGAGACACCGGGGCGGTCGTGGTTCTGACCGCCGCCCACGTGTACGACAAGCGGCCGGAGGCCTGCGGGCTGCTCAACCTGGCGGCGCTCTGCCAACGGTGTCATCTTCGCCATGACGCTAAGGACCGCGCCCAAGGCAAGCGGGAAAGGGCCCGCGGTCCGCAACTGGGGCTGGCGATCTGAACGCCCCTTTGGTGAGCAGCCTGCTGGCCGTCCGGCTCCAAGAGGCGGCGTGGCCGTATAACGAAAAGCGCGAGAAATCCACTGAACTATACTGCATGGGAAAGTCTGGCTACGTTGGCCCCCTGATTCCCGGCGCTCGTGTCCTGAGCTGGTGATACGGAGACGCTATCGAGCCCTTTAAGGTTGACTCATGCCTTCCTCAATCGAATGGACCGACGAGAGCTGGAACCCGGTCACCGGCTGCACTCGGATATCGCCGGGCTGCGACCACTGCTATATGTTCGCTCTTCACCCACGCCTCAGGGGGATGGGCGTCCCAGGGTACGAGACCAGCCCGGATAATGTTCGTTTACTCCCCGAACGACTCCAGACTCCGCTGTCATGGAAGAAACCCCGTTTCGTCTTCGTGAACAGCATGGCCGACGTGTTCCACTCCAAGGTGCCCTTCGACTTCATATTCCAAATGTTCTCAGTGATGGCCGAGGCCGCGTCACAGCGTGGCCATGTGTTTCAGGTTCTGACCAAGCGGCCCGGAAGAGCGGTCGCATGGTGGGAGCAACACCAACAGCGCTTTCCAGAGGGATGGCCGCCGAACATATGGATTGAGGCCAGATATTACCCGCTAAACACCTGAGTCAGCACTAACCCGCCCTTGTTCCGGCCAACCCATGCCCCACTTCCCTGCCAACTCACTCGCCACGGATACGCAAAAGCCCGCAGGTTCACATTCAAGTGACCGTCAGGGGTATTTATATTACCCGCCGGATACCGGAGTCTTCGGGAACCCGCGCCAGTTGAGGCAGGACACGCTGTGGGTAGCCACTCGAATACAACCAGTCTTCACTTCTGCCGCACTCCCATTACCGCGTAGCACCCGCCCCCGCTCGCTGCTCCCACCATTTCTTCTCCTTCTCCCATCATCACCTCATACCCCATCCCTTCCGTTTCTATTGCCACCCGCTCCGCGAACCCCTGCGAAATTGGCTCCCCACTACTCAGCGTGAACGTCCACGGCCTTCTGGCCTCGATGAATCTTAGCGCAAGCTCGAACCTTTGATATTGCTCTAGCAGACCGGCCGGCAGGCTCACGCACAGGGCGTTGAACTCAGGCACGGCGGAGAGGTCGGCGGGGTGCTGGAGTGGATCGCCGTCGTAGGAGTAGACCACGCGGGTCTGCTCGGCATCTCTGAGCAGCGCAGCCAGATCGATATCGGAGAACAGGGTGGCGATCAGGACGGGCGGTGGCTGCGGGGTTGGTAGGTTGGCCATCGCGTAGCTCCAACTTTCGGATGGGTTGCCTAGTTGGCAACGTACCCGGAGCCTAGATGGCCTCTGAAGCCTACACAATAGAGAAAGGTCGTGGGTTAGGTGGAGAGAGATAATTCCCTGTGTCTAGCGTCTTACCTGCCAGGGTTGAGGCTACACCAGTATGCGAGGACTGTTAATTAGGGCCAACTCTATTGAAATCCGCCCCTAATGCTTCCAACGAGGACCCAGGTATTGTATCAGTTTGAAATTATCCGGTTTGGCTGACGATCAACCCCGTCCCTGCCGCCACGAACGCTATCACCGCGCACCAGTCCTTCGCCTCCGCCGTCCTAGCGAACCGTGTCCCCAGCCCCACCGAAATGCTCATCGCCCCCAGCAGGACGATGGCCCAACGTGTGATCTCCGGTTCCATAATTCCCTCCAAAACTAAAGGCCCCGGCAGAACCGGGGCCACGGAGCGCAGAGGGGATGAGGAATCAATTGGTAGTTGGAATAGGAACGACCGTGAAACGTTGTTGAGCGATTTCATTCCCTTGCACCACTAGATGAAAGGCGTATTGGCCGAACTTCGGAAATTGTATCTGATTGAGCATGAATATGAGGTTCAGCCTGCCTTCGAGCGCAGGTTCGTTGACAATGAACTCCATATCAGCTTCTAGTTTGGGGATAATTTCCGAACCATCAGCGTCAATGAGACTCAGCTCGATTTTTTTCATGCCAGCCTCGGCAATTGTCCCTTCCAGACTAGCTACGAATCCCATCTGCTGGTGTATGACCGGAACAGATGCGACATTCATCTCACCCCATCCGATACCTAGTGCGCCGATTTTTCCTCCTGTGTCTTGGGCAAAATCGCAAAGGAATGAGTAATTGCACCGCATGTGTTCTCTCCGGGGTTCACGTTTCCTGACTGGGCCTCACCGATTATTTTTGTGATAGTGGTTTTGGTCGGTGTCGGTCGTGCTGAAAAGAAGATTTTGACTTGGGCCATGTTTTTCTCCAGTTGCAAAATTTCCCGCACCTATTCCTTAGTGCGAGAAATTCAATAAAAACGAGGGATTCGTACATTATAACAGAACCTGTCTATAGAACAAAACCTCCAATCGGGCAGCAATTTTCTGCCATGTATTGCACGTCAGTTCTAATTCGTAGCTGGAGCATCCGGCCTAATCAATTAGAGCCTTCTTTTTGTACGGCCCTCGTGGCCCGGCGGAGGCGCGTTGGCATCTACCAGTCCCACTAGCCACTCCATATCCTGCACGTTCTCCGCCAATCCAGCAACCATCGCCGGACTCCGGGAATACGGGTTCTTCAGGCTGTGGTGCGCACGACAGAAGTTGTACCAAACGTAGAATATCGCCAGCATATGGCAATGATTCCGCAGTTTCTTATCGGGATTTCCCTAGCCACCAACCCCGCTCCAGCCGACTCTGAAGCCCCTGTGTCCACTGCCCTACTCCTGAATCCACTCCTCGGCCGACTGCTACTCCTTGACCCACGTCAACGCCCCGTCCTCCCACTCCAACGCCTGATCCCACGAGGGAAATGGAGAAGTCCGTAGAGGCGGCTGCCTACATCATCAATTGGGAGTACAAGACGGATTTCGATTACCTTTGCGACGACTACGATCTCTAGTCTCGCATTTGGGATTGGGAAAAGGATCTGACTAGGTTTGAACTACGGGCGACCGACCAGGATTATCAAGGGACGAGGCGATGGCACGATGAAATACGGGGATTGGCGGAGGAACTGGAGACTCTGGTCAGGCTGATTGACCGCCGCTGCTTAGAATGAAAATAGCACCACGTGGCGCTGATTCGTGCCAATCGGAAGTTGACTTCAAATACCACCCGTGGTAGCGTCACAAACAGAGAGGCCCAACTGACGGCAATCAGGAGGGCCTCAGATACCCCCGAGAAGGAAGCTCTCGGTGGCGGTGTACCGACGCAGTGTAATGCGTTCCGCCCTCCGTTGGCAACTCCTTCTCGGTAATTTGAGGAGGATTCCAATGAAGGAAGTCAGGCCGCAAATTCCTATCGTTCGTCCCACGATTCCAGTGATAAGGCCGACTATCCACACAAGGTAACCACGCTATTCAAAAAGCCCCGCCGTTACAGGTTGGGGCTTGGTTTTCATTTTGGAAGAAAATGTCGGCACATGGAAGAGGGGTAGCGAGAGAAACTGGGACCCGAACAAACAATTGAAGGAGAAGGGTGATGGCAAGAGGCTGGCAGACTATCACCGACAGCGGAAAGCTGGTGTACAAGCTAGAACTTGGTGAATCGCGGGGAACATTGGAAGTCAAAGAAGGGCAACACGACTACGGTAGCTCGTGGGATGTTTACCACGACGGCATTCTGGTGAAGAAAGGCTGGGAGGACGTTCAGTATTCGTTGAAATATTGTAACGAACTTGTTGACAAACTCTCCTAAAACCCTTCGGATACCGACGGCGGCTACCAACCGGGCCTCAAATTTCAAACTGATACAATACCAGGACCCTGCATCACTTGCTGTCTTGGCTATGAGATCATCGAATTCTCAAGACATCAGCTTGCCCTGCCGCGAGAGATAGACGCCAACCTCAGTGATATCGTATTCGTCGTCCCAATCCAGCAGGGCGTAGCCCATGATCTGCCTGATGGTTAGGGGCAAGTCCTTTCGGGGCTGGCTCGTGGTCTTGATGTCCAGGAGGCAGCCTCGGAGAATCAGGTCGGCGTCAGCGCCGCCGACGTGACCACTTTCTTCGGAGATTGGCCCAAGTACAACGCCTTGTAATGACTGAAATTCCGTAATATGATGAAAGCAGCAGGTGTTGAATGGTTACTATTCACACAGGGGATTCGCCCAATACTCTGGAGCGTCGTGTGATGGTCGTTCCACCCCGCTTTGGAGGCGCAATAGCCATTAACACTGCGGTTTGATAATCCGCTAATCTAGCAAAATTATGACTCAAATCAGCATACCCATCGAAAGATTGATATTCGGAAACGAGCATTGGAATGCAGACAAGGCTACCAACGAGATTGAGGCCTACTGCTATTCAATGGATGCTCTGCAGGCCAGAGTTGATTCATTGGAGGCAAGGGGAAAAGACGAAGAGGCCGCTCTGATTAACGCGCAGGCAGTCACCAGCAGCTACGCCCTTGAGATAGCAATCAAATCTCTCTGGGCGATAGATAACCCCCAGGACAAGGTTGAACACACGCATAACTTGCTTCTTTTCTTCGACGGGCTGCGCGCAGATACCAAAAGCGCGTTGAGCAAAATAGGGCTAGATAGAACTGCTTTAGAGAGCTGTTCGAAGCCATTCGAAACCAACAGATTCTCCATGGAGAGAGGACACCCATCGGCGGTAGGAGGCAGTCGAGAGTTTACGGTTTACCCGTCATCATTCCTTGGACAGCTCGCGGCACTACTGCGCGAGAGGTTGGAAAAGTCCAGAGCAGGTATGATCAAGCCATCCACAGATCGCTAAGGAAGGTGCCCGACTGAGAAGTCGGGCGTTTCCATTGTTATGGGGTACTTGGAACCCGCCTGACTTGTTGCCGTTCGGCCCGATTTAACTTAATATGTGCCCCGATAACGAACCTGGAACCCGGCCAACGGGGGACCCTATGACTGCCAATCGCCTGTACTTCGGGGATTGCCTGGACGTTATGAGGGAGGACATTCCGAGCGAGTCGGTGGACCTCGTCTACCTCGACCCACCCTTCAATTCCAAGCGCTTATACAACGCTTTCATCGGCGGGGCGCAATGGGTTGCCTTTGATGATACCTGGCAATGGTACGAGGCCATCGGGGACTTTCACGAGGTGGCCAGCCAGCCAAGCTATGCCGGTCTCATGGAAGGGCTACGGATGATGTTGGGTGAAGGGCCGCAGATGGCCTATCTGTCCTATATGGCCAACCGCCTGTTGGAGTGCCGCCGTGTCCTCAAGCCGACGGGGAGCATTTACCTCCATTGCGATCCGACCATGGGACATTACCTCAAGGCCGTGATGGACAGGCTGTTTGACCAGCGCAATTTCCGCAGTGAAATTCACTGGTACTACTACAACAAGATGCACGATTACCGGAAGAAATTATGGGCTGCAGCCACGGACACTATTTTCTTTTACGCAAAAGACACTGGCACACCATTCACCTTTAATCAAATCAGTGAAAAGCGCGACAAGCCAGTCAGGCAGCTAGTGCGGAAGAAAGTCGACGGGAGGATGGTCAACGCCCGCGATAGTGAAGGCAATCTCCAATATCAGGTGAGAACTGAAAGAACCGTCGACAATGTTTGGCGGATACCAATGTTGCAACCGGCTTCACGCGAGCGGATAGGCTACCCGACTCAAAAGCCTGTAGCCCTTCTTGAACGAATCATCAAGGCGAGCAGCAACGAGGGCGACGTCGTGCTCGATCCGTTCTGCGGCTGTGGGACCACCATCCACGCGGCGCAGAACTTGGCCCGCCGTTGGATCGGCATAGACATCTGCGTCAACGCCTGCAAGGTGATCGAGCAGCGCATCCGAGGCCACTTCGACAGCCTGTGGTCGGAGGTCGAGTTTATTGGGATGCCGAAAACCCGAGACGACGCTCAGTATATGGCTGCCAACGACCCATTCCGCTTCGAGCGGTGGGCAGCCTCCCTGGTAGACGGGATGGAGCCGAACAAGAAACAGCGGGGCGACAAGGGCATTGACGGATGGGGGCGGTTGCCGGTACGCAAGGGGCAGTTCGTTGACTTCGTGTCTCAGGTCAAGGGGGGTTCGACAGGCCCTGGACACGTTCAGGCGTTCAACGGAGCCCGGCAGCAGGTCGGGGCCGATATGGGAATATTCACCTGCTTCGAGGACAGAGTGCCGGTCAATATGCGCAACGCCGCCGTTGGCGCAGGGCTGTTTATGGAGTCCCCCGTGATCCAGATTTACACCGTCGAGGACTACTTCGAGGGGCGCAAGCCGAAATTGCCGGTGCTGTTATAGACTCGATTAGGGCGATGGTCTATTGACCCTCTCTCCAAGGCCGATCTGCCGCGCCCATAATTACACTAACCGCTGGCAGACTTTGTGTCTTCTGCGCCCAGCCTGGCACATAATGTTGTCAATTTAAGGCCCAATTGAAGCCGGGCTTCGCTCGCAACTAGGATCAATTTTTCTGGGGAGTCGAGGGGTCATGGAACCATCCGTGGTGGAGACTATATTCCTGCCCTGGTGGAAGTCTGCCGTATATATATTCACCGTGTTTTTTGGCTTGGTTGCTGCAGTTATAGCGATTCGCATCACCATTAACTTCGACCTGAACGCTTTCCTGAAGGACAAAAAAGAAGAAAGACACTTGCGGGATAGGTTAAAAAACAGCGAGAAATGTGGGCACGTTTGGACCCTGTATTACAGTAGCCCATTTTCCAGATGCGACAAGTGCTTGTGCCTGATATCTACCTCGGTGCTGCTGCTCATGCGCAACGGGCCAGAGCCTCGTCCCCTTATATCAGGCTATAGCAACTTGTTAATGACCCCTGGAGAAAAAGAGGTTTACGTCGAAAACTATGTCGGCAACAGAAGGACCAGCAACTAGCAGCCCGGACCTCGAATAGAAATCTTTAAAATGCGATTACGGCAGGAGTTATTTGACTTCACGATGGAATTCGACCATAATTTGATAGAAAGTATTCACACGTAAATTAGGCCCAAGGCGGCACACCTTCCGAGCAGTCGCCAAGGGCCCCGGAGAATATCATGGACATCAACGATGACCACGAATTCAATCTAGATTTTAACGATGATGGGCAGAATCCGTCAAGTGGAGACCAGCCGAGCCCGGATTTGGTGGAGGCGGTGCGGGTCTATCGCCTGAATAAGGAGAACGAAGAGGCGGCGCCGGGAATCCGGCGCAAAGCAGAAATGAGGATGGTCGCCTTAGAACACCGGGATAGGAACACGGTCATCAAGAGACTGCGCTAGGCGGGAGACTGTCCAGCGCGGGATGGTGCTATACTTGGTTCGGTACTCTCTTCTCTCGGCACGACGAAAGGCCAGCCCCGTTGCTGGCCTTTCGTCGTTTCTAGGGGCAGACTGGTGGGATTTACCGGCGGTGGCGCCTGTCTTAGTTCGCCCGCGCTGGTAGGCCATTGTCAGCCTTGATCATCGCATAAGTCAATTTCCTGCCCGCCATCAACTTCACCACCTCGGCGATGTGTTGGAAGTTGTTGCCCCAGACGTTTATTCGGAAGCTGTATTCATCGCAATAGCGAAACAGGTGCTTCCAACTCATCCGGTAATAAACGCCCCGATAGCCGCGCTTGAGCAAAGTCCAAAAGGATTCCATAGAATTGGTCGTTACCTCGTCCCGGACATACTCGCCGACGCTATGATCGACCCACTCGTGGCCATACCCCAACTTCTCCAGATACCTGTAAGCGCGGTGGCCATCCGAGAAAACCATCGTCCCCGGGGCGACAACCTCCCTCACTGCGTCGATGAGCGCCTGGTAGCCCCGGCCCCACACCGGAAAGCAGATCACGTTGCCGTTCCGTCCCCTGGCCCCGAAGATCAAAGCCTTGCGGTCGGCCCAGCTCTCGTCGTTGTTGGCCGCCTTGTCCGCCCCGTGCATCCACTTTTCGATGGGCCCAACCCAGGCTTCATCAATTTGTACCACATCCTCGTCCAAAAGCAGGTCCTCTTGTCTCATTGACTCCCGAATACGGTGGTCCAGATACCAGGCCGAGGCTTGGGTCGTCCCAAGCAGCCTTGCCATTTGGCTGCTGGCAACTCCCCTACGGAAGGTGAGCAGGTAGAAAATGGCTTTGAGCCACATCTCCACGGGCAAATTGGTGTCCTCCATCACCGTGCCAAGGCGCACACTGAAATGCCTCCGACACGGCGTACACCTGTGGCTCATCGGGTTGCCGCTCTTGGTCCGGTAGACTTTCTCGCCATAGCAGCGTGGACACACCGGCCCGTCCGGCCAAAGCACGGACTCCACGAATGCCACGGCGGCCTCCTCGCTTGAAATGCGGGCCTCAAAGTCCGGCAGGTCGATGAATTCCCGGCTGGTCCTGGCATTGGTCCTGTCGGTTGGTCTCCTCCCGTTCCTTGCTGACGTGTTCTTGGCCGGAATTGGCGCAAACCTCGACGCAGGAAGTCCAGCGGGACCGGACTCCCCACTCGCCGGTACGGAATCCCCGAGGGTGATGCTACCGTCCGGCTGGATGTTGACTGTCTCGGATCGGATGGTGTCCATAAGCGCCCCTGCTCCGGTGCTGTTTCCTTTACCGGAGCGAGGGGAACGAGAAGGCGTCAACAAGCCATCGACGGCGCCGTAGCCGACTCTGGCCCGAGACTTCGCAAACCTTGACCACGTTGGAGGCGTCACCCTCCGTCTATTGCGCGGGCGCGGCCTTACGTCGCCGTCGTAGAAATCCAACAGCGCCATCAGGCGAGTAGCCGCCTTGTCGGTCTGTTTGAGGGCGTCGTCATCCTCGATAGCCATCATCAGCCTCGCCCGCTGTCTCACGTCGCCGTGAATCCAGGCGCCGAGGTAGTCGCCGCAGGCGAGGGGAGAAATTGGCGGCTGTTGTCCCGGCTGATCCGGCTGATCCGGCTGATCCGGCTGTGCCTTGACCGTTGCTGGCTGCACCATCAATGCCCTCCCGACTCAATGCTTACCTCCACCCTAAGAAAAATCCGGCAGAGTTTCAAGGGCGCCGCCCGCCCGGTTCCGTAAGCGTATTCCCACCCACCCCGTGCCGTGGTACTATGGCCTAGCTAAGCTAACCCAAAGTCTCCACCCTGCTGGAAAATCCTCCGGTGCAGGATGAGCGGCTTCCGTACGCCGGGCCTGGGCGAAGCCCTTGCCCCCTGCATCGCTCATCCGTGAGGCCGGGTTAGCTTAGCGACTTCCCCATCCTCGCTGCGGCAGGGGGTTCCCGTTGAATAAATCGTTGCCCCAACCAGGCACACCCCCGCCGATTGGCGTGAGATAAGCAAACCGCCCCTGCTTCGCACAGCAGGGGCGGCTGCGTTTGCGAGGGCTCCGCCGGGACGGACGGAGGTCACCCACACGGCCCGATAGGCCGCCGGTATTTTACCAGTGGCATCCGTTTAGTTAAAACCTCCTTCGTCCCGGCAAGCCCGCCATTCCTTTGCCGAAATGCGAGGCTTGGATTGAAAGGAGCCAGAATCGAGGGAGGTTTCACTGTGCGCGTCCACATCTACTACAGCAGATTCGTTACTTACTGTGGCCGAAGCGTGGCCGGGATCAGGCGGGCGGTATGGGAAAACGAAACGTTTGAAATCGCCGTCGCCATCGAAAACGGGACCCTGTGCGGCGCCTGTGCGGCGGCGGTGGGGATATGAGGGACTTGGCTTTTCTGGTCTTGGTGTTGCTCGCCCTCCTCGCTTGCGACTCAAACGACGTTGACCGCGCATACATAGCCAGAATCCATCACGATAGCGATGCCAAACATCAGCACTACTACGCCCAAATCCGAGGCGAGGACACGGATTCCATCGAAGAGAGATACTCGTGGGATAGAAAGGTCCTGCTCACCATCGAGGGCGACGCTGTGCGGGTGCTGGGTAAAGACGAGGCCGGATATGTGAGGGAGAGCACGGAGTGTGGCGACGGGAAGTCTGTGGAGTTGAGAAATATGTACAGAGTGATCTTAGAAACCTGCGAGCCCAGATCACGCGCCGAAGCTGTGCTGTCCTGGGACGGGAGGGAATACCACCGGGAGGTGGTGCGGACAAGATAGAAGCACGTTCATCCTTTGCGCAGGGGCAGACGCAATGTTGAACCGCAGAGAGGAAGAGGGCAGAATCCGACACCCGCCCGCCTGTACCTGCTTCGAATGCAACGAGCTTCGGCTCTGGCGGGAAAGAGCGGCGCAGGACAGGCAACGCTCTGCCGAATACAACAGAAGGATCAAGTTCATCGAGGACAGGAGGCGGAGGAGGGAACGCTCGCCTCTGAGGAGCGTCCGGGGTGGGACGGGGAAGGCCGCACTTGTCCGGCTGATCCTGATGGGCTTGGCCGGAGCGGCGGCGGCTGCCCTGGTCTACGCGCTGAATGCGGGAATATTTGGGTGAGACGGAAACCCTGTATCGCCATACAGGACAAGCGTCCGGGAGCGCTTTGGCCCAGTCCGGCGTTCTCGGCTCTGGAGCGCTCCCGAAAGGAGGCGGGCTTCCGATGTTCCCGGCTATGCCGCGCCTCCGACACAGGAAGGAAAAAGGAGCAAGCCCGGGACTGTCAACAACAGTTTTTGCATCTTGAGTGCGGTTATTAAGGAGAGGCAGGATGGTCAATCGGAGGGAGAGAGCAAGGATTACTCGCGGTGAGCGGTGTGTTCGCGTCTGGGAGGCATTGGTCGAGGTTGCGGCTCGTAGAGGAACTATAACTTATGAGTGTTTGGCCTGTGCGACGAACGTACCCTTTACGGTGCTTTGTCAGGGTAGGGATTCAATGGTGCGGACAATCCACGATCTCTGCGGCAGGCGTGAATGGCCGTTCCTAAACGTGCTGGCCGTCAATATGATGAGCGGTGTACCCGGTAGCAACTTCCCTCGCCAAGACGTAGAAGACGGCTACCAGGCGGAAAACGAAAGGGTATACGACTTTGACTGGCAAAATTTACCAACCCCAGACCCAGAGGATTTTGTGGGCGACTAATGATCTTGACAACGGCGGCCATCGGTGCCTGTAATGTTGCCAGACATCAACACTGTAGGGAGGCTTATGGTCAGAGTGGTGAGAGAACGGAAACGCACACGTTTCGGGCTGTGTTTGGCGGCTGTTGCCGGGTTTGCTTACGCCATTTACGGATTCGCCATGTTCGCCCGCAATTACAGCACTGCCGAAAGCAAGCCGGGATTTGAGTCGTGTTACTGCTTTTCGGCGGAAACCTGGGCAAATATTACGTTTCCGTCAACACTCCACTTCAGTCTTGGTGTGATTCTGATGGTGGTTGCTCTGGTGTTGGCGGCCCGGGTCGGAAAATGAGGCATCAATATCTCAGCGACAGATACGGCTAAATCAAATATGCCTTAATCCGCCGCCTGACGCGCAGCAGCGACATCCGAACCGCCGCCGCCTGGATGCTGGCAGGGCCGGACGACAGCGACAGACCGGAGACATCCTCTCATAGTCTAACAAAGCCCCGTCCCACCTCTGTCTTGTATGGCGATACAAGGTCAAGGCCAATCCGCGACGAATTTTGAAACCGGACTCCGCTGTGCTTTGAGCAAGGCGCCATTGACGGCCCAATCCTCCCTTCGGTTCGCTGCGAATGAGTACAGACACACGGCGGACGCGAAAGCGAGTTGAAGGCACCCTCGGGCAAGCCCAGGGGTGCCTGTGTGCGTAGGCGGGAGAGCTTGGCGGGGAGGTGCGGCAGGATTGCGGGCAAGGCGAGAGACATTAACACTGACTCAGGTGTTTAGCGGGTAATATCTGGCCTATGGATTGGCACATCGGTGGAGAGCCAAAAATACGCTCCGCGGCTCACGGTGCTGGAGCGCCTTCCGGCATCTGTACGTTTCGTATCCGCAGAGCCGCTGCTCGAACGCATCGATCTCCGGCCGTGGCTGGAGAAAGGTGTCCTGAACTGGGTAATCGCCGGTGGCGAGAGCGGGCCGGGGGCCCGGCCGATGGACCCTGACTGGGTGCGGGACCTGCGCGACCAATCCGTGGACTCCAGCGTTGCTTTCTTCCTGAAGCAGCTCGGAGGCGTCCGGAACAAGCGCGGAGGAGCAGAGGCACTCATTGGCGACGGTGAGGAGAGCAGGCTGTGGCGGGAAATGCCTGTCCCGTGTCGACAGCCTGAACACAGGTAACGGAAGGAGCATAAATCAAAGTGACTGCCAGGAACCGGGGACAGGAACTAACGAAAGCCTCAGATGGCTTGTTCGCTTTGAGTGTTGCCGGGCACGCCAAGGAAAAGGAATTCGCCCTCAAAAACATAACAGGCATCTTTACTCAGGCGATGAAGAACAGGTGGCCTGGAAGGCTCTACTACGTGGACTTGTTCTATGGGCCGGGCAGGTGCGCCATCAGGGACTCGGATGCCGAAACAGAAGGGTCTCCGTTGATCGCCGTGGAGGCGCCCTTCACCTGCTATTATTTCGCGGACGCGGACGAGTCATCCATCGATGTCTTGAGAAAGCGAGTGGCCGGACTCGATTGTTCGGGGAAACGGCTTCATTACTATGCTGGCAAAGCAGAGGAAACCGTAGCTGAAGTCCTCAGGGAACTGCCACACCCGAACCGGTCGCTTGGGCTGGCATTCCTTGACCCTTGGGCCTGGGACTTCCCGTTTGAGGCCCTCAGGAGACTGACCAGGGGCCGCCGGATGGACATACTGATAAATTTCAATATCGGGTACATGAAGAGAAACTGGCGCTATGAGTCCCCGGAACTGGACTCGTTTCTGAATCTGCCCGCGGATCACAGGGAGTTCTTCGTAACCAAAGGGCAGGGAATTCCGGATACTCGCACTCTGCTGGACCACTATGAGGACGAACTGCGGAAGATCGGCTACGAATTCACCGCCGATGACAGACCCGTTACGAATTCGAACAATACGCCACTCTACCACCTGATTTTTGGCAGCAAGAACGAGCTCGGGAAGAGCTTAAGGGACGTCGTATCCAAGAAAACTCTGAGCGGACAGTTCACGATGTTCGGGTAACAATTTTGGTCAGGCAATGCGCCGCCAAGAATAATCAACATCATCCGGCAGAAGTGGTTGACACTGAACACCTGATCAACAGCACCTGGGGCAACGCCGAGGCCGTCCAGGCTACGGCACTCGGCAAGTCCCCGTTCCGGCCTGGACCGAATATGCAAGAACGTTAGCCTACATGCGCGGGACTGGCCCAGGTCGAAGCTTGGCCGCCAACCCTACGGCAATGCAGCCGAAGGAAGTATGACTATGATCTGCGAGGCGGTGCTGCCCGGGGGTCTGGACATCGCCAGGGCACAGAAACAGGGGCCGAAACAGCATCCAAACGACGACATAACCTGGGCCACACTGGTAGACTTTCAAAGCGGCCCCCGTTACACCGAGCGGGACGAGCACGCCGTTATTGGCAGGTGTTGTGGGGGCGCAGGGGAATCATGTTCCCATCATCGTCCAAGCCGTCATCGTGCGGCTCGGGTATACGCCAGCGGGCGGGCGTCATGACTCGTGCCCCCTCGGGTGGTTGTTGAGGCAGTCAGGGGCCCCGGCAGAATCTTTTCTGCTCTTTCTCAGCTATCCAGGCAGTATTCGGGATTTTCGATGAGGTCGAGTTCGGTGAGCGGCCACGATGAGGATGGCATGTTCTACTACTCCCACGGATTGCCAGTGGATCAAGAATCTATCTCAAATTTAAAGGCGCGTTTCCGGGATGCACCCTGAGATGCCTCGGCACTACCATTTCACCCCCACCCTAACCCTCCCCCTGAGGAGAAGGGGACTTTTGAGATATTTTCTTGACCCGGCATGGGCTGACGCGGACCTTTCCCGCGGGGCCAGCGCCCGCCCACCCACACCGAAGCGGGCGCCCTAACAAGGGCCGGAAACAACAAGGGCCGGAAACAACGGCGGCAGGTTGTGGCTGATGACTGTTCTCCTTGATGCCAAATCGCTCACCAAGAGCTACGGGGCCGTCCTGGCCCTGGACGCCGTGGATTTCCAGGTGACCGACGGCATCACCGGGCTGCTGGGTCCCAACGGCGCGGGAAAGAGCACGGCCATCAAGCTGTCCCTGGGACTGATCCGGCCCAGTTCGGGGTCGGTGGAGGTCATGGGACAGCGGCCCTACGACTCCCCCGAAGCGCGGGAGCGGCTGGGCTACATGCCGGAACACGACTGCCTCCCGCCAGCGGCCAGCGCCGCCGAGTTTCTGACGCACATGGCGCAGGTATCGGGCCTGCCGCCCGCTGAGGCGCGCACCCGCGCCGCCGATATCCTGCGGCACGTTGGCCTGGAGGAGGAGCGCTACCGTCCCATGGGCCAGTACTCTACGGGCATGAAGCAGCGGGTCAAGCTGGGCCAGGCGCTGGTGCATGATCCGGTGCTGGTGCTGCTGGACGAACCCACCTCCGGCCTCGACCCCAGCGGCCGCGAGGAGATGCTGCAACTGGTGCGACGCACCGGGCAGGAGTTCGGCATCAGCATCATCCTCTCCTCTCACCTGATGAACGATGTCGAGAGCACCTGCGACCGCATCATCGTGCTGGAAGGCGGCAGGGTGACGGAGCAGGGCACGGTGGCTGGCTTCACCACCGATACGCAGGTCATCGTCCTTGACCTCAACGACAGGAGGGAGGAAGTGGCAACGGCCCTGGCGGCCAGGGGCGTGAGCGCCTCGGTGGAGGGAGCGTCGCTGGCCGTGGAGTTGCAGTCCGAGGAACAGTACGACGCCATACGGGACGCCGTGGCCGAGGCCGGCGCTCGGCTGCGCCGGATGAGCCCGCGCCGCCGACAACTGGCCGACATCTTCCGGGAGGAAAGATGACCGGCGACGGGGGCCGACCGGCCGCAGCCGAGGTTTTTGATCTTGGCTATCAGCGCTACCAGGGTCCCCGGGAGGGTAGAGCCAGGGCCCGGCAGGCGCTCTATATCAACGGGTTGCGCACCACGCTGGGCATCGGACGGGGAATGATGCCCAAGGTGCTGGCCATCCTGATGTTCGGAGCGGCGATGGTGCCCGCCGTGATCATGGCGGTGATCGTCTCCATTTTCGAGCCGGTGGCCGACGCTCTGCCCACCCACGAGGACTACTACGGACTGGTCTCCCTCGTCCTGTTCCTGTTTGCCGCCATCATCGGGCCGGAACTACTCTGCCCCGACCGCCGCGACGGGGTCATACACCTCTACCTGGTGCGGCCCATCACGGCCACGGACTATGTCGCCGCCCGCTGGCTGGCGCTGCTGACGGTGACCCTGGCGCTGGTGTACTCGGGGCAACTGGTGCTCTGGCTGGGGCTGGTGCTGTCCGCCTCCGACCCCGCCGATTATCTCCGCGAGAACTGGCTGGACATCCCCCGCATCCTGGGAGCGGGCCTGGTGGTGGCGGTGTTCCTGGCCACCGCGCCGCTGGCGGTGGCCGCGTTCACCAACCGGCGAGCCTACGCTGCCGCCTTCCTGATCGGCCTGTTCCTGATCAGCGCCACCGTCTCGGGGGTACTGACCGAGTGCAGGGGCACCGACGATGCCGGCGACTGCGAGGAATGGGTCACTGGCGGGGCCGCTGGCTGGCTGTCCTTGGTCAGCGTGGGGGAGGCGCCAACCCGCGTCAACGACATCATCTTTGGAAACGAAATTGACGGCGCGTCGGGCGATCTGCCCCTCGCCGTTCCGGTGCTGTGGTACGCGCTCCTGACCGGCGGACTCGGGACGCTGCTGTGGCGCCGCTACGAGAGGATGGCCGCTTGAACGCGCAGGGTGCAGTTATAGAGGTAGCCAACGCCTCCAAGTGGTACGGGGACGTGGTTGCGGTGAACGACATCTCCCTGCAGGTCTTTCCCGGCATTACCGGCCTGCTGGGACCCAACGGCGCGGGCAAGACCACGCTGCTGCACATGATCACCGGGCTGGCCGCCTGCTCGGAGGGCTCGGTCAGGGTGCTGGGGGAGCCGGTGCGCAACAACCCGGAGCTATACCGGCGCGTCGGCGTGATGACCGAGAAGGAAGCGGTCTACGGCTTCCTCACCGGGCGGGAGTTTGTCGAGTCCACGGCAAGGATGCGCGGACTGTCTCCCATTGCGCCCGCCGTGGACCGGGCTCTGGAGATATCCGGGATGGCCGAGGCCCAGTCCCGCCGCCTCGGCGGTTACTCCCGCGGGATGCGCCAGCGGATCCGGCTGGCGGCGGCGCTGGTGCACGACCCGGAGGTGCTGATCCTGGACGAGCCTCTGAGCGGCACCGACCCCCGGCAGCGCTTGCAGTTCCACGAGGCCATGACCCGGTTCGCCGAGCAGGGCCGCACCGTGCTGGTTTCGTCCCACATCCTGGAGGAGGTGGAGGTACTGGCCGAGAGCATCGTGCTGATGGTTGGCGGCCGGCTCGCCGCCACCGGGGACATTCGCGCCATCCGGGAGAAGCTGGACGAGCGGGCCTACCACGTCAGGATCGTAACCGACGCTCCCCGTCCCCTGGCCGCGGCCCTGGTGCAGTTGTCGGAGGTGGACTCGGTGAGCATGGGCCCGGACGGCGATCTGGTCGTGCTGAGCCGCAACGTCGGCGTGCTGCAGGAGTCCATCCCGCGCCTGGCCCGGGAACTCGCGGCGCGGCTCTACCGGGTGGAGCCGCTTGACGAGTCCCTGGACAGCATCTTCGGCTACGTGGTCGACCGCTGATGCGGGATGTGTACCGGCTCTCCCTGCGGCAACTGACCGGGCCGGTGCGTCTGGGCCTGATCCTGCTGCTGGGCGCACTGCCCGTGGGGCTGGCCATCGTCCTGGTCTGGACCTCCGGCGAGGAGGGGATCGAGCGCGACGGTTTCGTGAACGTGCTGCTGAATGCCCTGCTGGTTGCCGGAGTGATGCCCGTGGCCACCATGACCCTGGCCACCGCGGCCTTCGGCAACGAGCTCGAGGACGGCACCCTGGCCAACCTCGCCCTGATGCCGCTGGCCCGCTGGCGGATAGTCCTGGCCAAGCTGCTGGCCGTCTTCACCATAGCCGGGCCGGTGATCATAGCCAGCGGCGTGGCGACTTACATCCTGGGGTTCGGCTTCGAGATCCGGGCCCTGCTGTCTCTAGTCGTGGGCCTGCTGCTGGGAGTGGCCGCCTACTCGGCGGTCTTCACCTGGCTGGGGCTGATGACCGGCCGGGCGCTGGCGGTTTCCCTTCTGTATGTGGTGCTCTGGGAAGGGGTCATCGGCTCTCTGATCACCGGCGTCGGCTACCTCAGCGTGCGGGGCTACGCCCTGGCCGTCATGCACGGGCTGGATTCCACGGCATTCGATCCGCTGGACGGGCAGGTAATCGGGCTTCCCGCGGCCCTGGCGGGAGCGCTGCTGGTCACCGCAGCGTTCTGCGGGCTGGGCGTCCGGCGGCTCAACCGCATGGACATCCCCTGAGGGAAGTGAAGGGCGAGGATATGCGGGGCGCTTCCCCCGTCGCCGTTACTGTAGCGCCCGGCGCACTCCTTCGATGACGTTGTCCTTGTCCGGGAGGCAATACTGCTCCATGATCGGGGAGTAGGGTATCGGAACGTCCGGGGCGCAGACGCGGACGGGGGGCGACTTCAAGGCCCGGAAGGTCTCCAGGTCCTCCGTGATCTGGGCGCTGATCTCCGCTGCGGCGCTGCCGGTGATGCAGGCTTCGTCCACTATCACCACCCGGCCCGTCTTCCGCACCGAGCGGCGGATGGCCGGGGTGTCCATCGGCACCAGCGTTCGCGGGTCCACCACCTCCAGGGAAATGCCTTCCGCGGCCAACTCCTCCGCTGCCTTCAACGCCTCCGGCACCATTTTCGAGATAGCGACGACCGTAACGTCGGCCCCCTCCCGCTTCACGTCCGCCTCGCCGATGGGGACGACGTATTCCTCCTCGGGCACCGGGTACCGGTCAGGGAGGGCTGCGAGAATCTGGTCCTCGAAGAACACCACCGGGTTGTTGTCGCGGATGGCGCTCTTCATCAGGCCCTTGGCGTCGTAGGGATTGGACGGCATGACCAGCTTCAGGCCAGCCAGGTTCATGAACATGGGGTGCGGGCTTTGCGAGTGCTGCGCCGCCGCCGAGCGTCCGCCGCCGGTCGAGGCGCGAAACACCAGCGGGAAGGACGCTTGGCC
Source organism: Dehalococcoidia bacterium (assembly GCA_965203005.1). GTDB lineage: Bacteria > Chloroflexota > Dehalococcoidia > Lucifugimonadales > UBA3495 > VXOI01. The sequence goes on along the minus strand of CBDBBS010000002.1, from coordinate 3,078,331 downwards.
GCCGAACATATAGTGGATCTTGGCCATCTGGTTCACGATCTGGTCCATGGCGGTGAAGGCAAAGGTCATCATGCCCGGGCTGATGATGGGCCGGAAGCCGCTGCCCGCCGCGCCGAGCCCCGCGCCGACGTATGCCTCCTCGGAGATGGGCGAGGCCCGCAGCCGCTCGATGCCGAACTCGGATACCAGACCGGCCAGCGGCCCCAGGTTGCCGCAGATATGGAACACCCTCTCGTCCCGGCGCATTTCCTCCCGGAACGCTTCCATGATCGCTTCGCCGTAGGTTATCTCCCGCATGGTCTGCACCTATCCTGGTCCTCTCCTTGAGGGAGAGGGTAGTTCGAATTCCTGATAGGGGTTGCGCTGTTGGGGACTTCACCCCCACCCTAACCCTCACCCTGAGGGGGAGGGGACTTTTGGGGTTTCCTCCCCCTTAAGGGAAGGGGGACTTCGGCGATACCTGCTGCGAAGTGGTCACGGGGCGAAAACGTCCGTGAGGGCGTCCTCCGGGTTGGGCAGGGGGCTGGACTTGGCGAAGGCGATGGCCGACTCGACGGCGGCGGCGATTTCCTCGTCGACACGCTCAAGCTGCTCCCTGGTCGCCACGCCCTGCTCCACCAGGCGTTCGATGAATGTCGCCACCGGGTCGTGGGACTGGCTCAGATCGATCTCGCTGTCCGGCCTCGGGTCTGGCGGGTTGCCCCGGGACTCGGAGTGGGTGCGCCAGCGGTAGGTCTTGCATTCCAGCAGGGTGGGGCCGCCGCCCTCCCTGGCCCGCCTGATGGCCGCCTGCGCCGCCTCATGCACGGCCAGCACGTCGGTGCCGTCCACCGTCACGCCGGGCATGTTGTACCCTCCGGCCCGCACCGACACGTCTTCCACCGAGAGGGTGGCCGCCGCCGAGTTGCCCGAGGCCCAGCGGTTGTTCTCGCAGACGTAGATGACCGGCAGGTTCCAGATGGAAGCCAGGTTCAGCGAGCCGTGGAACGCCCCCTCGTTGGAAGCGCCGTCGCCGAAGAAGGCCACCGCCACGCCGTCGCCGCCCTCCAGCTTGGCGGCCAGGGCCGCGCCGGTGGCGATGGGCATTCCCGCGCCCACGATGCCGTTGGCGCCCAGCATCCCGACGCTGAAGTCGGCGATGTGCATGGAGCCGCCCTTGCCGTGGCAGTAGCCGTTGCTGCGCCCGAACAGTTCGGCCATCATCAGGTTGATGTCGGCGCCCTTTGCGATGGTGTGGCCGTGGCCGCGGTGAGTGCTGGCAATGCGGTCGGTGGTGCGAAGGGCGGAGCAGACGCCCACGGCGACGGCCTCCTCGCCGATGTAGGCGTGGACCACGCCGGGGATGTTGCCCTCGTGGAACTCCTCGACGGCCCTGGCGTCGAAGGTCCGGATGGTTACCATCTTTCGGTACATTTCCAACAACAGGCCGGAATCCATGGTCATGGCGCCTTCCCTCCTGCAGCTTGCGAGTGGCCCGAATTGTACCCCGCAGCAAGCCGCGCCGCTACGGTGACTGGGGTGGCCAGCAAGGTCTTCCAAAAGTTCCCTCTCTCTCCGGGGGAAGGGAATTTGGAAACGCCCTCCCACACCAGGAAAAGGAACTCCCCGGTAAGCATGGACACGATGCCGGCAAGAGTGACCGCCAGCATCGGGTCCATGCGGGCCGTGGCCTCGTCGCGGCGGCGCCCCGGAACAGGACGCCTCGGGGCATCACCACCCCCGCCCGTCCCTGGGCGTTGGTCACCGCCAGCAAGTGCAGCAGGAAGGCCAGGTCGCCCCGGGTCTTGGGCGGGACGGCCCCGTAGCGGTCGAAGCGGTGGTTGGAGTCTACGGAGGCGAACTCGTGGCCCCAGTTCTTCAGGCCTGAAGGGCGGATTCGCGATGACCCGGTCGCAGGACAGGCGTCGTCCCTATCCGCCCGCCAGCAACCTGCCGACGGCGCTCTCGACGGCTTGGCCCTCGTCTGAACTGCTCAGCCATGTCCGCAACGCGCTGCGAGCCTTGGCGACCGTGAACTTGTCGCCCTCCTGATCACGCAGTGCGTTCAGTCTTTCCTGAGCCGCCTCTGCTACCGCCGCTCCGGCATTGGCGATGTCGTTGTGCAACCGCTCGGTCGCGTCAAACTCCGGTATGGGGAGTTTCCACAGGTGTTTGTGCAAGTGCCGAGGGCCGAAAAGCCCTTTCGGCATCATTTCGGCGACGGAGTTGTACAAAGACTTACTGTTGATGATTGCGAGGAGATAATGGGCCTCATTGGTCCCCTTGCAAGGAATCCAAAAGAGAACATTCTCGACGAGCGCAGAATTGTCGTCCAAGATAGCCGCCGTCGGCTGACCGGAACTGGTGTAGATTAACCTTACGGGCCTGTCCCCATGTTCTTGCTGCCACTCCAACTGCGATGAGAGATTGCCTACATAGTCCAGTCGCTCAAGCAGGTTCAAGTTGTTGGCCAGTGCCTTGTTCGTTTCCCACAAATGGCTGACAGTTTGCCATCTTTCCCGCATTCGCCTTGCCAGTCCGCCCAACTGGATGCCGCCAGTGCCATTCTCGTCGGCAGGAATTTCAAATACGTTCCTTTCGATGGGCAGCACTGCTTTCAGGGGATCCAGCGTGGCGTAGGGAACGACAGTCTCGCCAAGGTGCACGTCGAATACGTGGGCCTCCTCCACGGTCTGTCCGGTAATGACGGTTAAGTCCAGGTCTTTCCAGGGCGCCTTGTCGAGACTTCCCCGGCGGGGCTTGACCGTTACTGTTGGCGCCGCTTGAACTACGGCAGTGTTCTCCGTTTCGTTGACGAAAAACAACACTCGTGGAAATATGGTGGCTCCATTGCGAGATAGTTTCCCATAAGGAGACTCACCGGCCTCTCCGGTCTCGGCAATTTCTATGATGCCCCGCGATGGATTCTCTACTCCAGATTTTCCCAGCCACCGCTCAAGCTTGCCGGACAGCGGTTTGCCGGTGGCGCCCAGCGGGCATTTGCGCGCGAAGGCCACCGACGCCGGTATCGGGAAGAAGTTGTTTGGCTCCAGCCGCTCCAAATCCCAAGCTGGCTTGTGGGCAAAATCTACCTGCAGGTCCTCACGTGTGCTGGCCTCACGCCAACGCCCGGTGCGCCACTTGGCGTGCTGGCCCGCCTGCAAGGCGCTGTGGGGCATTACGAAACCGATGACGCCATTGTCCTTCAAATAGAGGTCGACGCTGCGGGCGAAGAACAGGCTGGCCACGTCCTGGTGGGTGGCGTAGCGTCCTCCGGCCCAGATGCCGTAACGGTTCCGGCTGAGATTCACCAGTTCATCGCGCAGGATGTCGGCGGTCTGGTTGTAGTTGATCCAGGGTGGATTGCCGATTACCACGTCAACCTTTGCCCGCGACAGCACCACGGGCCGCACCATGTTGCGGGTGTAGTAGGCCCAGATGTGGTCGCGCCCCTCTTTGTGCAGCCGCTGCATGGTCCGGATGGTTTCGATGGTTATCTTGCGTTCATCTGGGTCGTTGATGTGGTTGTCGTCCAGCGCCAGCAGTGGGTCGCCGCCTTCCTCAATATATGCGGATACGTCCGCCATCAGCGCGTCGAAATCCTCGGCCCGCTCCACCAATGAGACGGGAAAGACCAGTCCCGTGCCTTCGGCGTCCCTGGTCTCAATAGTGATCTCGTTCCGGGCGAACAAGTCCCCGGTGCGGAACCGGAGTTGCAGGGCGTCGCCGAGGTATACGGGGATGGACATGGATGCGTCGTAACCCGTGGCGGCGGCCGCGCTGATGGCCGGATGCGCCGCCAGTACCCAGGCAGCCCGCGCCAGGTGCGCCGCCACCGGGTGAACGTCAATGCCGGTCACGGCGTCGCGCAGGCGGTTGAGCGCCTCTCTGGGTTCCCACCCGGCCTCTCCGGCAGCCTCGATGAAGTGGGAAACGGCCTCGGCCAGGAATGTGCCGGAGCCGCATGCCGGGTCCAGCACTCGTTGATTCAGTGGGTCGTCCACCAGTTCCTTGACCATGGTGCGGGCCAGCCAGGCGGGCGTGTAATACTCGCCCAGTTGCCGGCGCTCATCGGCCGGAATGACTGTCTCATACAGGTTGGCGGCGGTGTCCGGCGGGGCATCAGCCCAGTTGAACCGCGCTATGCGGCGGGCCAGCGTCCGCATCAGGGCGTTTCCGCCCACCTCGTTGGGCCACGCGAAGAAGTCCGATTCCAGGACACCCTGGAGTCCGGTGGCCCGGTACAGTTCCCGTCCCTGCAACAGGTCGGGTGGGTCGACCTCAGCGATCTTGCGGATATCGATTCCGAAGGAAGCCTGTACCACCATACCGATGACGGCGCTGAGGTAGGTATGCCGGACGAACAGGTCGTCCATTTCCTCATCGCCAACCCCGACAGCAGCCAGTCGCCCTTGCGCATCCGCGCTCATTCCCTCCGTGGTGTAGGCGACCTCGCCAAGAGCGGTGCGCAACAGGTCATACCACAGGCGCCGTTTGACCCTGATGGTCTCCAGTTGCGCGTTCTCCTGGTACAGTGATCTCAAGGCCGCGATGTCCCGCTGGTAAGAGGGGCTGTCGGGGCCGAAGTGGTCCGCGATGCTCTGTCTGTCCGGACTGATATTCTCCAGGGAGATGAGCGCTGTATCCCGCAGCCATTCGTAAAGGTCAAACCACTTGTCCGGGCTCTCCAACGTAAATGCGTAGGGCCGTGTCATCTGGACTGGGCCCGCACCCGGCCATCTGAGCACCCAGCGTTTGCCGTCGGAGAGCACGCCCATCCTGACGCGGCCGCGGGCTGACGATTCGGACAGGTAGTCGTCCAATTGCTGAACATTCTTTGGGTCCGGTTCGCCGGTAGAGGTGGTGCCTATGCGCTGCTTGAACTCGATGAATGTGTCCAAAGCAGTCAGGTCGACAGCCCGTCGGGAAGTATCTGAGGGTGGAATTTCCTCGACGATCTCCTCGCTGCGAGCCAAACCGGTTCTGATCAGGAAGTCGCGCACGGCGCTGGTGATGTTGGCCTCTGGCTGAAGGGCATCATGCCGCGACAGTATCTCCGCCGCCGCATCGTGGTACCGGATGTCGTTCAAGTTGATGTGGCTTTCAGTGGCCATTGGGCGCCTCTGTCTATTTTCCACGCCGCCGCAGCGTGCTCCCCACAGTATACTGTCTCCCCGTCAGGCGGGTATCTCCCCACGACGGTGGCGAAGCGAAAGGTTGGAGCCACGCTATACACGAGGGCAGCATGGAGAAGAAAGGCCGCGGCGAAAAAAGAGCCCAGGCCGGTGAGGACCTGGGCTCCGATGGCATCGAGGGAAACGACAAGACCGGTCCGGGAACACGCCGATGGCCACTAAAGCAAGAGAGCGGGATTGTTGCTGTGGCGGAGAGGGCGTCCGCTGAATGGCGTCTTGCCCACCTGAGCGGCACCTGGCTTTCGCCGACAAGCCGGCAAGGAAGGCGAAGGCCGCTTTAATGATCGATGAGGAACCATTGTCTCGATTCAGGTACGGAATGCACGCGAGTACGAATGTGGCTCCGGCGGTTGCCGTCGAGATGGTGACTATGGTCAGGCATATGGTGTCCCAATGTATGGGGGTGTAGTTGGCTGGACAGTGGACATGACGGCTTACCTTATCCACTTCATCGCGGCCCACACTATGGCTGGGGGAAAGAGGTTGATGAACAGTCCGAAGTCAGCAAAGCCAAAACCATAGTCGAGTTGCCACTTGGTGAATGCGAGAGCGGAGGCGACGTAGAGAAAGGTGGCCAAGGCGGTCGCGGCAATGCCTGTGAAAAGGACCGGCCACCATTTAGCTACGAAGCTGATCTTTCGGCTTCACCAGCTCGGCTTTGCGATTCCTCGTTCTTCAGCAGGGGCTGTAGTCAATTCTGCTTGGCTTGATGCCATGGGTCTCTCCCGGGTGTCGTGGTTATGGTCTTAGGGGATTGTAACAGTGGGGGGCCGGAGTGCCGGAGTGCCGCAGTGCCGGAGTGGGAACCTGCGGGTTCATGGGAGGATGACCTCAATGAAAATGGACTGGTGTCACTATAGTGACAGATACCAGTGACAGATACCGGCCCACGGATCGGTAGTTTAGCAATCGTCTCAGTGCGTGCGGGGTGCCCACCGGTAGGCGCGGCGCCTCTCCTCGATGAAGGCCCGTATGTGGGTCTCAGCCAGGGCCAGGGCCTCGTCCTTGTTCTTGCAGAGCGGAAGGGATCTCATGAACTCCAGGGACCGGCCGGGGCCGTCCAAGTCGGCTACCATCTCCCACTGTGGGTGTTGCCACCGGCTGGGCGGGGGTTCGAGGTTCTGGACCAGGATGCCGGGCGGGAGCAGGCCGACGTGGAAGGTGTGGCCTTTGACCCTTGCTTGGAAGAACTCCCAGTACTCTGTGCTCTGTCCGGTTGTTGGCCTGGCCTTCCAGGTGGCGGTGGGCGTTTCCCAGACGATGTAGGGGGCGGGGTCCTCGGTGGGCAGGGAGTCGAAGGAGGACTGGGTTGCGGCGGGCAAGTCGGTACCTCGTGTCGGTTCGGGAGGAGTGAAGGCGGCGGCGCTCCTGGGAGAGCGGCGTGGTGTTGCTGGGCGTTGCAGGCGCGGGAGGCGAAGACCAGGAGAAGAACAGGAGAAGGGGCGAGGCGCGACCGGAGAGGCTGGGCCGGTTGGTCTCTGTCATTCCCGGGATCTTCCTGCCGGGTCAGGAGTTTGCTTGGTTGTCCTCCCGGAACCGCTCGTGGCGGGCTGCCCGGAGGCTTTGCTGGCGCTCCTTGGCCAGCCTGTGCTCGTGGTTGCGGACCAGGGCTCGCAGCACGGCCCGCTTGGCCAGGGCGACGGTGCGGTGGGGCCTGCCTTTGTGGAGAGGGGAGGACTCCGTGCCTGTGAGCTCAGCGGTGTAGCCGGTACGGTGCCTGTGAGGATATATCCTGGCCACGGCGACATTTGGATTGGCGCGGGGGTACCCGACGAGGCAACCGGGCTGGTCCGGGTCCTGCTCGGCTCCCCGGGCCTCGTCCTGGTATTCCCAGGTGAGCGCCAGACGGGCCGGGTCCACGCCCTGTACGGCGAGGTGGTGCACCGCGGCTATGGAGCGTCGTTCCTGGATGGGTGTGGTGATGCGGTCGATGAGCTGCATCAGCAGCTGGCGCATGGCGTGTCTCCTTGGAGCGTTTGTCCCTGGGGGTGGGGGTGAGTCCCCCCGGAAGGGATGGCGGTCCGGCCCTACGGGGCCCGGCGGAGGGCTTGGGTGCCAATTGGTACGCAAGTCCCGGTTGCGCGCCGGCGGCCGGGCCAAGGGTAGGTGCCGCTGCTCAGGAGTCCAGCGGCACCGGCCGCCACACGCCGAGATCGGGGTCGGCCTCGATGAAAGCGGAGAGCAGCTCCAGCTGCTTGGCGGCGCCGGTGTCAGGGTCGTCCAGGGCGCGGCGCATCTCGGCGATGGTGGCGTGGAGCACGGATTCTTGGAACTCGGTAAGCATGGCTATCTCCTGGCGTGTGATGGGTTTTGGTCCCCTGTGGGGGCGGTCAGGACTGTCGGCCGGGGCCCTGGGCGGCCATATGGCGGCGCAAGGAGCGCAAACTCCCTTTGCGCGGCGGCTGACGCGTCCTCCAGCGCGGCGGCGGCCGCGTCCGGTTCCTGGTCGTCCGGGGCTCAGTCGTAGAGCGCCCGGGCGCAGGTGCTCCAGCGCCTCCCATACGCTGTCGGCTATCTCGGCGGTGTCGGCGCTGCGGTCCGGGTGGGCGTAGTCGAGGAAGGCGCCGGTGGCGATGCCGGTCAGCTGGAAGCAGGCAGCGGCGGCGTAGCGGTTGACCGTCTCCTGGTCTGCGGAGGACAGCTTGGGGGCGCGTCGTCGCCGGTGCCGGGGTCCTGCATGGTCAGCACAGTGGTGGCATGGCCGCTGATGGTCAGGATGATGGTGGTGGGCTGGCGCAGGATTTCCCCGGGGACCGGCTCCGGGGCGGGGTGCCGAAGATGGGCAGCCCGGTCAGCTCCATGGCAGCGACGAGGCGCGAGTCGTCATCGAAGCCGACGATGTGGGCCGCCCCGACGGCGTGCTCGCCGGCATCGGTCTCCGGGTCCTCCAGGGCCCGCCGCATCTCGCGGATGCTGACGCGCAGCACGGAGCGCTGAAATTCGCTGGTCATGTGGCCCTCCTGGGGTTGGTGTGCCGGGTTCGGCCGCCGGGAGGCGGGGGCTCAGTCCTCGTCCAGGTCGGCGGGGGCTTCTTCCTCGTCCTCGTAGTCGTCGATGTCCTCGTCCTCGGCGCCTGGGATGCCCGGCGTGGCGGCGGGCGTGCTCCGTTACGTCGGTGGCGGGGTCGTCCAGGGTCTCTCGCATGAGGTGGATCACGGCGGCGGTGTATCCGGTCTGGTACTCTGCGGACATGGGTGGCGCTCCTCGTCGGTTGGTCTGGAAGGGATTATGGGGATGCGGGGGCGTGGCGGGATGGCGGCGGGCGGTTCAGGGTGGTTCCTGCATTGCGAGGAGGGTGGCGGTGGCCGCCCTGGTTTCGGCCATGTGGGTGCGGAGTTCCGATGGAGGCAGTTCTCCGTGGTAGAAATGCCGGTGGAGGCGGTCGGCTACTCCGAACCGGGTGCGCCAGGTGTTGCCACCCTGCGCGCCGTCCAGGTGCCGGGCGGTTGTATGGAAGGCGCCGTGGCTGTCGTGGGGCAGCCGACGGACTGGGCGACAGCGACCAGGCAGTGGGCGAAGGCGCCCCACAAGAACCCGGCGGCAATCTATCCGTTGCCGCCGGGTTGGAATTCGCTGTCGGCCCGGGCCAGAAGGAGGCGGGCCGCGTCGAGGTGCTCTTCCTGGTTCATGCGGGGCCGTCCCGGTGGCCGGCCAGCTGGTTGGCCGTCTCCATGGCGGCGGTGGCGAAGAGGAAACCGTCGTCCTCCGCACGTTCCGGGTATTCCAATTAGATGCCGAACTTGATGCTCTCCGGGAGGCCGAGGCTGGCGCCCAGGGCGGCGCCGAGGCCCTCTCCTTGTTTGGTGCATCCGTCCAGCGCCCGCTGGAAGTCCTCCATGGTGCCGGGCCAATCGATGGCGCTGGCCAGTGCTGCAGATATGCAGTAGAGGTCCTCGCTGTCGGCGTGAGGCCAGTCCCTTGCGGCGGCGATCCGGCCGAAGGTGGCCCTGACGGCGTCGGTCAGCGTGTCGGTGCCCTGTAGCGGGTCTCCCTCGCTGAAGCTGCGGCGGGCGGACTCTAACCGTTGGGCCACAACGCTCTCCACCGCTGCGTTCCAGGTGCGGGATATGACGGCCTTCCAGTGGGCGGGGTCCTGGCCCTGGCAGCCTGCGGCGGTCATGGCGTCGTTCATCGGCCTCCTGCTGTCTTCAGGCGGCCAGCCTGCACGGAAGGCCTCCTCCGCCTCGGCGTGGTCCAGGAGAGTGTCCGGGTCGGCGATTGCGGTCCGAAGAGCGGTTAGCGCCACCTCCAGGGCGACGTGTTCCATCCCGGTGGTCATGTCCTGCTCCTCAGGGCGTGTCTGTTCAGGTGCCTTCCTGTCCGGGTATGGCCCTACCGGGATGTCTCCCAGGGCTTGCCACCGGAGAATACATCGTCCTCGCTGGTGCCGCTCTCCCGGATCACGTGGGCCATGACCGCCGTGAAGGTGTCCTTGATTCTCAGCAGCAGCTCCTGCCTTTCCCACTTGGGCATCCGGCGGGTTTCCTGGCCGTAGCGGTACTGTGCGGCGTAGAGCGCGAGCCAGGAGTTCTTCACCCCGGACCTCTGGGGGTTTTCATAGGACGTGTGGTCCATCAGCTCTTCCACCGCATCCCGTACTGCCCGGTGCTCCGCACGCCGGGGGTCGTGGTGGCGGGCCAGGTAGTGGCCCCAGATGGCCTGCAGGTCGTGGCGGAACTCGGCGGTGTCCTGGTGGAGGGACAGTAGCGCCTTCAGGGCGTTCTCCACGGTCTGCTGGGCCGTGAAGCCGACCATCTTGTCGTTCCAGGACCTCTCTGCTATGAGCTCTTCCAGATGGCGCATGTGTTCCCATCTGTTGGCCAAATGCACCCTGGTCGCAGGCCAGTGGTCCGGGTAACCGTCCGGGTGGGCCTCCGGGCGTGAGTTGCCGTAGCTCAGTTGTTCGTCCTTCATCCAAACTCCGTGCCGGCATGCCTTGCTGGCTATCGACTGGTTGGCCAGTCTTTCCCGGCCGAACCGTTCCTCGCTCATCTCCATCACTTCGACGTGGAGCTTGGGAGGATGTTTGTCCATGTATTCGTGTGCGGCCTTCTGCGGTGTGCCGCACGTGTGGCCGATGAGGAGCACGTCCAGGTCGGATGCCGCCTGATGGGTCCCCTTGGCCCTGGAGCCGAACAGTATTACCAGGCCGTCGGCCTCGGCCTGCATGGCCCTTGCTATCGCCACGGCGTGGGGATCAGGTGCGGCCCCGGTGTTCCTGTTCATGCTGATTCTCTGATCCTCCGGGATGGCTTTGGGTGGATGTGTCTATTGTCCTCCGCTTGAGTTCGCAATCGCCCCCGCCTCCGGGACGGCTAGCCTGTGGGAGGTTACACTGGCCCGGTGATGTCTGCACTTGCCAACAGGGCGCTTTCCCTTCTGTGCTGCGACCGTCATGGATCGTCCTGCGCGGCTTGGTAAGCCTCCAGTATGGCGTGGAGGCCGCCTGCCCTGAGGATGCGGAATGTATATTCTCCGTCGAGCACCAGCAGGTCCGGGTCTGTGGAGACTATGACGTCGACTTCCTGCCATATCGCAAGGTCGAGTACGGGGATGTCCTTGGGATCTCTGCAAGAAGCTCCCGAGGGTGGCACCTGTTCGAACAGCTCCGCATATTGCAGGTATTCGGCGACTATGGTTGCTTGGGCCTCGGCGTCGAGGCGAAACCTTGGGTCGGCCAGATTTCTGGTCAATTCGATTACGAGGTAGTCGGAGGTGATTGCTTAGACTGCCCTCGTTTGTATCCAATGCCAAATGATTGACCCCCGTTGTGGGACGGGGGTCATTCCGTTGAGGATGGCGCTGTTGTCGAATATCACCCTTGGAGGCATCAGGTCTTGATGACCTCCAGGATTTGCTCCTCCGTCAGGCCGTTGGCCGCGAACTGCTTTGCTGCCTCAGTGAAAGAGATTTCTCTTGTGGGCGCCAGGACCACTTGTCCGTTGCGGCGGGCGACGACCATGAAGAGTTCGCCTGCCATTTCCTGCGCCATTGCGGCTGGGACCAGGAAGTGGCGTCCTGACTGTGGCTCGTATGCGGCGATGTTGTGGGTGATGAGGGAGCTCACCAGTTCGGTGGCGTCGATTCCGAGCTCCCCGGTCTTTTCAGCGAGTTGTCCGGCTACCCAGTCGGGTACTCGGATTTCTATTTCCATTCTTTTCATGGGCTGCGCCTCCTGCCTCGGCAGTGGCCTCTGTTGCCTACGGTTGGGAAGGATTATAGACGGATTGCCGATTCCGGCAAGGCTTCGGGCGTGTGCCTGAATTGTCCGAATCAGACGGCCTCACCGGGGCTGCTTACACGTCGTTTGAGCGGTCATCTGCCGGGCGGGATACTACTCGTCCGCTGGAGCTAAATCGGGCTCTGGTCCGTTTCAACTCTCTATGGTCTAGGCCGGATGCTATGTGAGAAGATTCTGCTGCTCGGGTTCAGTCCTCATTCTGTCCCGAACCTGTCGCAGTGCTGCTGAAAGACGTCGGCGTAGCCGGGCTAGGCTGACGGCGGGTTCAAGAATCAGAATCTGCGTCAGGTTCGCTTCACTCGGCCTCAAGGAGGCCAGGTATCCAGCGAGTGGCCTGTCGGTGGTATTCTTAATTTCGCAATCGTCTCTTGCGTAGTGGGCCAGCTTTGTAGTCAGCTCGATGAGCTTGTCCCGGCCAATACCGGCTGCCATCTGGTCCGCCATGGCGGCTAGGGATATCTGACGGTTCAGAGACCGCTCCAGGGCCGCGACATCGCCGCCGCGCTCCCTTGAGGTTAGTTACCGGGCCAGGGCGGCGACGTTTTCAGGACTGGGCCGGGTTTTTTCGTCCAGCCAGTTGTCTACGGATGTACGCGACACTCCCGCTCGGGCGACAAGATGGCCCCGGTCCGCCAGCCGCAGGGCCGCCGCCGACCCGCCGGTCATCTTGTGGACGGCAGTGTGCAGGGGCAGCAGCCCCAGGTCGCGGACGTAGTGCCCCAGGACCCGGACGAAGGTGCCGTAGAAGCGGGGGTGCGGCTTGCCCTGGCCGGTGATGCCGTAGGGCGCCAGCGAGTTTCCGTCGGAGCCCACCAGGACCATGGGCGAGCGCAGGATTTCCTGCACGTCCTCCTCCGCCATCGACGTAACCACGATTCTGGTATGCCCCCGGTCGGCCAGGAGGATTTCGCAGGCGGCGTCCAGCTGGTCGATGCCCCCGGCAGCCCCCCTCGACCCACCGCCGCGCCGCCTGCCAGCCTGCGTCCGCCTTGGCCCGCAATTGCCATGCTAAAATCGAATTGCCATGGCCGACACTATTTCCCCTAAAGATCGCTCCCGTGTGATGTCTAGGGTCCACGGGCGGGACACGCGCCCGGAGTTGTACGTTAGGCGAGCAATCTGGGCCGAAGGCTTTCGTTACAGGCTGCACGTCAGGAAATTGCCTGGCAAGCCTGATATGGTGCTAGCGAAATACAACTTGGCGGTTTTCGTTCACGGGTGTTTTTGGCATCATCACGGTTGCGCCAGAGACAGGCGACCGGCCTCCAATCGGGAGTATTGGGACCGAAAGCTGGATGGCAACGCGGAGCGGGACGCCCGGCACAGGATTCAATTGGAGGAACTAGGCTGGAGTGTCGTGACGATTTGGGAGTGCAGCCTCGAGACTGGCACCGAGAGTCTGCTCGCGAACTTGAGGGCTGTTCGAGCTGATACGCCTTGTTGAGTACACAGGAATTACCAGCTAGCTGCTCCAGCCCTCCTTCAGCAGCTCGTGGATGAGTTGCGCCATCTCCTTCCCGCGCGCTTCCATCTCGCCCGTGACATAAATGAGCTCGTCGGCGGCTTCGTCAAGCTCTTCTTGAGTGGATGCTTGAGAGTTGGCAATCAGTGTATCAGCGTATTTCTTGAGTATGTCTCGCGGGGTTTCCACCGTATCTGTCATGTCATAGCCTCCGCGCTCATAATAGGATTTCGCCCGCCGAGAATAATTGTCCCGGCGTGTTCTTGCTCTTGACCCACGCCATGATGTGGCTGCAAACTTCGGAGGAAACAATGTCAGCCACCTGGTATCTCACCCTGACTCGGAGATACTGAGATTTCGTCGAGGCGTCTCGACGCCAGATGTTCTAGTCTTCTGGCTTGGGTCAAAAGTGTGTTTCTCAGGCCAGACCTTACTTGGCGTTCGCTGATTACTTGGGCCAGCTTAGCTAAAGTCATTGCCCTTCTTGCAATTCTAATGTCCGGATGTTTCCGTCTTTCGTATATCGGAGATGGTACTATTCTTCCTCTCACAGATGAGGGTAGCATTATTTCAGTGGCCGGAATTACAGGGGCTTCATTCAATACAGCATCGAATATAGACTCTTCTAAAACCTTCTGGAAAACAGTGAATTCCGCTGAATTCAACGTACTCTTGATTTCGGCGTCATTTGATGGCTTATTCTGGAGGTTCCAAAACGGCCACATTTCTATTTCAGCAACCTCGAAAGGGTCCAAGACATTCATGGCCACGGCATCAGTTCTCTGATTAGTGAGATGCCGCCTGATTCTGACTCTGAGGCGTTCGTAGGTTTGTCCTACATAAATGGGTTCACCGTCGTAGTCATAGAAGCAGTAAATCCCTGCCTTCGCATCTCCGACTCGTCTACCGTCGCTATCAAGCGAATTCAGCACTTCGTCAATGGTATGACGTATCGCAACCACTTCTTCCGGCGGCTCAATGTCGGCATTGGGGCTGGTCACTCTTCACACCCTCTCTGGGAATTCATTGGCTTTTCTCATTAGACAAAGTAACCACCAGCGGCTTCAGACAATGCCGCGCCAACCAAGAAACCGCAGGAACGCATACGGCGTCGCCAAGGGCAAACCTAGCCTGATTCTCTGTAATTCCGGCCAAGTCCAAGTCTGGCGCGCCCTGGAGCCTGCAATACTCGCGGGCTGTCATCCAGCGGACCTTGGCATTCCCTTGTCCTGCCTCCACTATGGCTTGGCGGCTAGACCCTCCTTTTCCTGTCCTAAGACAGCCGCTTATCTCGTCTCCCCGTATTTCCCACATCGCTTTTCCTCCCCTAGTCCTGCGGTAAGCTGTGGCCCACCGCCGCTCGTCCGAATCTTTTAGCCGAGCAAGACGCTCGGATTGGATTGCGGATAGGGAGTTGTAAAATTTCCCCATACGTTCCTCGTCCCACCAAACATGATTATCAGGCGGAAGATTTTCTACTATGTCTGAAATAGTTTGAGCACAGTTCGGCAAAGGGGGGAAGTTCAGCGACTGGAGAGACAATTTGGGATTCCGTTCCGCAAAGCGAGATATCCAAGCGGGACGTATTTCCGAAACGGGGTAGAGTTGAGGGCCGCAATGTTCGCTTAGCCATCCGACCAGAAATATCCTCGACCTACTCTGGGGAACAAATCGACGCGCATCTAAGACCAAGATGTCGCAGGTATAACCCACGCTGTTGAGATTCCCGATAGTGGCTTGTAGATCGTGACCGTTGTTAGACGTAGCTAATCCTGGCACATTTTCCAGGACAACGACCTGCGGTTTTCGAGGCCCCATTTCCTCAAGAATCCGCTGAAACTCCCTAACGAGGCCGGATTCTTTGCCGTCAAGACCGGCTCTGGCCCCAGCCAACGACACATCGGTGCAAGGAAAGGACGCTGTCGCTAATTCTATGTCGGGAACATCATCCCCCGTGACCTCACGGACATCGCGCAGAGAGAACCCCACAACTCCGTGATTCGCTACGTAAACCGACCGTTTAATTGGGTCCACGTCGTTGGAAAACACAACTTCAAAGCCTTCGGCCTTTAGTCCTTCCCGGACTAATCCGATACCAGCAAAGAATTCAGCTGCCCTTGGCGGCGGCGAACAAGTGAGCATATCCGGCCCTTTCTGTTAGAGTCCCGTCTATCGTTGGCTAAAGGCTACCTCGTTTTTTGTGGGTCTTTCGTAACACATTAACGTGGGAGGTTCAACTAGCGAGTGTCAGCAGACAGCATTCCGAATTAGGTGGCCCAATCCTGTATTCAGATCAGACAGGAGGCGAGGGGTCTCTGCATTCCCACTTTCGCTGTAACGCCGGCGCTACTGGGCGGTGCTGCCGCCGTCGATCACCAACTCCGAGCTGGTGACGAACTACGACTCGTCGTAGGCCGCCGGACTTCACACCCGTCTGCGACCTAGGCGCCCGCCTACCCGGCGTCTTCCTGGATGAATGTTCCTCCGCCGGTGTAGTCGCCGGGGAGCATGGCCCACAGGATTTCGAGCAGGGGGACCACGTCTTCCAAGGCAAACTCGACGCTCTGGAGGGTCATAAAGACCTCGTAGAACTGTCCGTGCAGGTGCTCAGCCGCCCGGAAGCCGCGGTGTATGTCCCCTGATTGACTGGGGTTTTCTTCGGCAAGCTGGTACACGCAGTCCCTGATGGCTACGTGGTCGTAGTGATTCCATCCTTTCAGGGCGGCAACGGCCTTGGTCAGCTGGGCGACGGTTCCCCATCCCTTTTCGGCGGCTTGGCATATATCGGGTTCGCTCAGGTGCGCCTTGCCCTTGTCCCAGTATTCCCGGGCCTGGGCCACGTGCTTGCGGATACGCTGAGCCTGCCGGTCCGGGCTCTCGCGGAAGGGTCTGGGGGTCATTTCAGACCTCGTGGATGATTCTGACAGAACCCAGTTTATCACTGGCGTCCTGTTGGCACACGAAAGCGGAGGCCCCGGGGAGTTCTGTGCCTCTGGGTTTTCGCCCCCACCCTAACCCTCCCCCATCAAGGGGGAGGGAACTTTTTGAAAGCGACTGGGGACGCCCTCACCTCCGACTTTGTCGAGAGCCGCGACAGAGTCGGGCCTAACCCTCTCCCGGAGGGAGAGGGAACTTTTGGGAGGGCCTGCGGCGCGTAACATCGTTGAAACAAACGGGATGGCGGGGGTAGAATGTTGCAGCTTGCAGACATTCTCCCCGGCAGTTGTTCTTGATGTTCAGACTTGGAATGCGGCCAGAGGGCCTGGTCATTGGCGACAAGCGCATCCACTACGCCTGGGTCATTGTCGCGGTTGCCACGGTGATGTGGATGACCAGCTCCAGCATGCGGTTCGCCGTCGCGGTACTGGTGCCGGAATTCCAGGATCTGTTCGGGTGGAGCCTCACCATCATCACCGCCGGATTCACCATCCAGTGGCTCCTGTCGGCGGCGTTGAGTCCCGTCTGCGGCTGGCTCGGCGACCGCTACGGTGTCCGCCGTGTCATGTGGGGCGGCGGAGTCCTGTTCATGCTCGGCATGCTGATGACCGGCATCATGAACAGCTGGTGGGAGTATTTCCTGTACTTCGGGCTGCTGCTGGCGGCTGGCATGGCATCCTTCCAGGTCACGCTGGTTTCGGGCGTGACCCTCTGGTTCCGCAGAAGACTCGGGCTGGCCATGGGCATCCTCCAGGGATTGCAGGGGCTGGCCACGGCGTTCCTCATCGGTGTCGTGTTCCTGATGTTCGAACGGTGGGGGTTGCAGGCCACCTTCTGGATACCCGGAATCGTCGGCGGGATTATCCTCCTCACCCTGACCAAGTGGTTCTACAACGAGCCGGCGGACCGGGGCATCACCCAGTATGGAGCGCCCGCCACTGAGCCGGTGCGCCGCCTGCAAAACAACGCGGTCGCCAAGCTGCGCACCGATGTCTTCCTGAAGCAGGTGCAGCGGACCAGCGCGTTCTGGAACCTTGCCTTCATCCACGGTCTGGGCTGCGCCGGACACAACGTCATCCTGATCCTCCTCGTCGCCATCGCCAAGGAGGACGGCATTTCCGGCGGAATGGCGGCGCTGATTTACCTGGTACTCACCCTGGTGAGCACGGCAACCCGCTTCGCTACGCCGGTGATAGCCGACCTGGTGGGCAGCAAGGGAGTGATGGGAGTCTGCTTTGCGCTCCAGACATTCCCGATCCTGATCCTGTTCGTGGCGGGCGACAGCGTGGCGCTCTACATGATCTTCGCCGTGCTGTTCGGCATCGGGATGGGCGGCGAGATGACCGCCTTCCCCATCATCAACCGCCAGTATTACGCCGACGCGCCCACAGGCACGGCCTACGGATGGCAGATGATGGGGGCCGGCTTTGGCATGGCCCTGGGCCCGGTGGTTGCCGGACGTCTGTACGACATCAGCGGCGCTTACGTTTGGCCCCTCTGGCTGTCCTTCGGTCTCAGCACCCTGGCGGTGGTGGCCATCGTGTTCCTCCCCAATACCAGGCACTTGCAGCTGCCGGAATGGGAGGAGGCCCTACCGCCCGAGGCCCGCACCGGACTAGCCGCCGGCGGCGTGTCGGCTGACCCTGCTGCCCCGGCCCAGCCCGCTACGGCCGGCGGCGCGACCGGCGACGGCGACGGGGACTAGCCGCTGGGGTCGCCGTTGTTTCTCTCCCTCCGGGAAAGTCCTCTTTTGTTCCCTCTCCCTCTGGGAGAGGGTTAGGCCCGACTCTGTCGCGGCTCTCGACAAAGTCGGAGGTGAGGGCGTAAATGCCTGGGCTGGCCATCTCTGCCACCGAGCTGGGCAGCTACGCCGGTTTCGGGTTCTGCGCCCGTTGCGCCTGGATTCGCATGCACGTCAGGTCTCTGCCCTGGCAGGGATTTCCCGGCATTTTCAGCAGCATCGACCGCTACACGAAGCAGGTCATCATCAGCCACTTGCAACGAGAGGGCGAACTGCCAGGCTGGATGTCGGTAATCGGCAAAGTCACCGGCCACCTTGATCCGCCCCACTGGTCGAAATTCCAGGCCGCAGACGAGAAAACGGGGGCCACGCTGCGAGGCGAGGCCGATGCCATTTTCCGGCTGACCGACGGCGACATTGCCATCATCGATTACAAAACCTCCCGCTACAACCCCGACAACCGCAGCCAGCACCGGGTATACCGCGCCCAGCTCAACGCCTACGCCTGGATTGCCCGGCGGCTGGACTTCCCGCCGGTGTCCGGGCTTGCCCTGGTCTACATGGAACCGGCCACGGGAGAAGATGCCATCGCATCAACCAGCCCGGTTGACGCCGAAGGGTTTGCGCTAGGTTTCCGGCCCAGGCTGGTCGAGGTCGACCTGGACCCGGAACGGCTGATACCGCCGCTCATCCGCCGGGCCGCCCGCATTCATGAGACGCCCACGCCGCCGGAACCCCGCGACGGCTGCCGCGACTGCGCCGCGCTGGACGGCCTGCTGAGGGTGCTTTCGCAGTAGCTGATCGTTGGGCGAGATATAGTAGAATCTGCTTAAGTCATTCAAGAGCCGGGTGAACGAAATGGCTACCGCCAAGAACAAACTGCTCACCGCCGAAGACCTGCTGCGGCTCAACAGCCAGGGCGTCAAGGGCGAGCTCATCCGGGGAGTGTTGCACGAGACCGTGTCTGTAGGAAAAGTCCATGCGCGCATCGCAATTAGAATAGGTGGTGAATTTGATCGCTACGTCAGGCGCAATCGACTGGGACAGGTCGGAGGCAGCGATGGGGGCGTATTCATAGAGCGGAACCCCGATACAGTCCGCGAACCGGACGTATATTTCGTGTCGGCCAACCGGTTGCCTCTGGATGACGACACTGATGGCTACCTGGAGGTGGTGCCTGAGTTGGTGGTCGAAATCGTCTCTCCCAGCGATTCCGAGACCTGCGTCAGGGAAAAGATCGCCATGTGGCTCGAGCTTGGCGTGTCAATGGCGCTGGAAGTGAGGCCGTCGGAGCGGGCCGTTATGGTGCACCGCCCCGGTGCCCCTCGGTAACTCTCACTGGCGGCGACGTGCTGGATGGCGGCGACGTGCTGCCGGGGTTCAGCCTGCCGCTGAGCGAGATTTTCGACGCCTGATTTTCTGAATGGACGGATGCAATGACTACCGCAAAGAACAAGCTGCTGACCGCCGAGGACCTGCTGCGGCTCCACAGTCAGGGCGTGAAGGGCGAACTTATCGAGGGAGTGTTGCACAGGAAGGTGTCAGCAGGAAAGAGGCACGCGCGTATTGCCGGAAGAGTGATAACCCTCTTCAACAACTTTGTGATGCCCCGCCGTATAGGACAGGTCGGGGGAACCGATGGTGGTGTCCTGGTTCAGCGCAACCCCGACTCTGTTAGAGAGCCGGACGTTTACTTTGTGTCAGCCGAGCGGCTGCCTCTGGATGACGATTCCGACGGCTACCTGGAGGTAGCGCCGGAGTTGGTGGTGGAAATCGTGTCTCCAAACGATACTCAAACAGAGGTGAGCGAAAAAACGCGGCTGTGGCTAAACCTCGGCGTCCTGATAGTAGTGGAGGTCTATCCGGGGACACGCACTCTCTCCGTCCACCGCACGGGCGCTCCATCGGTGACCCTCACCGGCGACGACGTGCTGGATGGCGGCGACGTGTTGCCGGGGTTCACCCTGCCGCTGAGCGAGATTTTCGACGCCTAGTCGCCGTCAGCAGGGTACCTCGCCCTCGTAGATCCCCTCGTTCACCTGCAGCGTGCGTATGTAGCAGATGATGTTGTTCACATCGCCCTCGGACAGGCCCGGTCGCGGCGCCATGTCGCCGAACACCCAGTGATGCTGGGGAACGCCGTTGTTAACGGCGTTGTGGAAGCTGAAATCGGGATGGTGGTTGGGATTGTAGATCGCGTGAACCAGCGCCGGACCCGTTTGCGTCCCCTCGCCGACTCCGCCGTGGCAAATCGCGCATTGAGCCTTGAAAATGGCCCCCCCTCGCTCAAACGCCTCCGCCGACGCGTTCCCGGCGGTCGCTCCACTGGAATCGCCGCCTCCACCGCACGCGGCAGTGAGCGCCAGGAACAGGGCTGCAAGAGTCGCATAAAGCCACACACGCCCCGGGATGCCAGTCTTGGCCGCTCTCAAGAGTTCCACCACCATCGCTGCGCCTAGGTACTGGCCCGCCCGCGGCGCAGAGCCCGGCCCGGCAGGGCGCCGGTGTTCTCGCCGTTATCGATGACGACCTGGCCGTTGACGATCACGTAGTCGATGCCCACGGGATACTGCTTGGGTTCCTCCTTGGTGGCCAGCGCCTTGACGGTGTTGGGGTTGAAGATGACGATGTCGGCCCTGAATCCATCGCGCAGGATGCCACGGTCAGGGAGGCCCAGTCGTTGGGCAGGAAACGACGTCATCTTGCGGATGGCCTCGGGCAGTTTGAGGTGCTGCTCGGCCCGCACGAACTCGGCTAGGACGATGGGGAAGCAGCCGTAGGTGCGCGGGTTGGGATACTCGCCGAACAGGATGGCATCGCTGGCGATCATCCCCGCCGAGTGGGACACGAAGGCATACAGCGTCTGGGCGTTGGTGCCCAGCCCCACGGTGGAAATGCCCAGGTTTTCCTCCAGCAGCAGGTCGAACAGCGCATCCTCCGGGTCCTGGCCGCGCATCTCGGCTATGTCGGTGATCAGCCGGCCGTCGTACTGCTTGTTCTGCGGCTGGGTGAAGTTGGTCAGCCAGTTGTTCTCCAGCCGGTCGCGGGACAGCTCGCGCTTCATCCGCTGGCGGTCATCCTGGTCGCGCAGGGCCTCCATCAGCCGTTCCGGGCCGCCGTCCTTGGCCCAGTGGGGCAGGCCGATGGTGACCGTGGTGCCGGAGTAGGGGTAGGTATAGCAGTCGAAGGTTACATCCATCCCCTCGTCGCGGCCCCGCTCCACCAACCCAAGGTAATCGAGGTGGCTGCCCACTCCCGACGCTCCCTGCCGGTAGTGGGTCAAGTGCACCGGGCAGTCGCCCAGCCGTCCGATCTGCAGTGCCTCCTCCCACGGGGCCATCAGCCCCTGCGAGCGCAGGCTGGCGCGGGTGTGAGTGTGGTAATGGCCGCCCATACGGGCCGCCACGCCCGCCAGCGCGCCCAGCTCCTCGGTGGAGGCGTAGGAGCCGGGCGGGTAGTCCAGGCCCGTCGACAGGCCCCAGGCGCCCTCCTCCATGGCCTCCCGGGTCACGGCCTTCATGTCCTCCAGCTCGGCAGGCGTAGCCGGGCGGTCACTCCAGCCGACGCTCCAGATGCGGACCGGCGAGTTGCCCAGTATGTAGGCCATGTTTATGGCTACGGTGTTGTCATACTTGTCCAGCAGTTGCGCCACGGTGAGCCAGTCGGCGGGCAGAGGCGGGTAGCCGTTCAGCCCTGAGTCCAGCCATATGTACCTCTCCAGCTCCTCGCGGGTCTTGAATGGCGCGTGGGATATGCCGTCGATGCCCACTAGCTCGGTGGTCACTCCCTGCCGCACCTTAGGATCGTGGTGCGGCTCTCCCAGGATGGTCAGCCCGGCATGCGAATGCAGGTCCACGAACCCAGGGCAGACGACGTAGCCGGTGGCGTCGATGGTCCGGGCCGCCTCCAGCCCCGACACGTCGCCGCGATGGATGCTGACGCGATCGCCCTCCACGGCTACGGCGGCAAAGAACCCGGGGCTGCCAGTCCCGTCGATGACCATTCCGTTGGTGATGAGCAAGTCGAGCATAAGTGCCTCCCTAATTATGGGGCAGCAGCTGAATTTCCGGCATCGGGAAGTGGCGCAGGTTGTTGGTAATCAGGGTTGCGTCGTGAGCAATGGCAATGGCGGCGATGAGCGAATCGGTGGCTGAGAGAGTTGTTCCTATCCGTGCGAACTCGTAACGATACCTACCGGCCTCTTTGGCAATAGCAGGGGTCGTCTCGAAGTATAACCACCTGTCCAGCACAGGCTCATTTTCAATTCGTTCTTGCGAGCTAAACCCTGAGTAAACTTCAGCCAGCCCCACGGCACACACCGCCAAACTGTGCCCTTGGGCTTCCAGATTATTCAAGAACTCAACGGCTCCACGTCGCCGACGAAAATAATCAACGAGTGCGGTAGAATCAAGGAGATGATCGGTCACGCCAAATCTCCATGGAGCGCTCGTTGTCCAAGTCGCGTGAAGCCCTCACCCAGGCGTAGACCATTGCGGAAGTTTCCCAGTATGGATGGAATTCCTCGCCGGACTCTTCCTTTTTCTTTCTGATTTTCTCCGTTTCTTCCAACTCCTTCAGCACAACTTGGACAATAAAGTGAGAGCGGCCCCTCTCGCCTACCAGTTCATCGACGCCCTGCACCAAATATCCCGGCAGATTTACGGGCACCATTCTGTATTCGAGGCCAATCTTGCACAGGCATTCCAGTTCCGGGATATGTATAGCGTCAACCGAGAACAGAGATTGCCCATTCCTGCCCTCGACTGAACGCTGCAAATCCTCGGACAGGCATTCACGAGAAAGTTCCCTTAACCAATCAACCCTGATGAGGTACGGATATTCCTCATCGTACAAGCCGCCCCGGACATATTCGTAGGGGCTGGCGCAAAGCCCTATCATAATATCGCCGGGTTTGGGGCGAGGAACGATTATCCAGTCGTCTTTGCGTATCTCGTTGGCAAATCGCCACAACTGGTTCGCTACATTCCCAATCCTGCTCTTGTTTTCATACCCAGCTGCGCGAAGAGCGTCTTTCAGTTCCGCCAAGGTGGAACACCGTAGATCCGGCCCGCAGTTACCCAGATAGTCTATCGCGGCGACCCTCTCGTTCCAGAATCGGCGAGCGAACTTTTCCGCTCTCCATTTCTCTGCGGCGCGTATTGCCCAGACCTTTGGTCGTTCAGCCATTTTCAACGCTCCTCGCTTGGGGGCGTCGCGATTCCTCGGACACTTCCTGAATACGATTATACGCCCCGCAGCGCCCTCAGTACCTTCTCGGCGGTGAGCGGCAGGCTGGGGACCGGGGCGCCGATGGCATCGGCGACGGCGTTGGCGATGGCGCCCGCCACGGGGATGTTGGCGCTCTCGCCGATGCCCTTGCTGCGGTAGGGGGCCGGACCGTTGTTGCCCTCCACCAGCACGGTCACCAGTTCCGGGATGTCCGCGATGGTGGGAATCTTATAGTCTCCGAAGCTCACGGTAGAGATGTGGCCATCCTCGGTCTGCAGCTCCTCCATCAGCGCGTAGCCGAGGCCCTGGATCACTCCGCCCTCGACCTGGCCCTGGTGCATCAGGGGGTTCAGGATCGCTCCCACATCGTGGGCTGACACCAGCCGCTTGATGGTTACCGCGCCGGTCTCCGGGTCTACTTCCACCTCGGCCGCCTGGGCGCAGAACGATGTGATGTCCGGCGGCTCCGAGGCGAACTCGTACTCGGCGACCAGAGTGCCGTCGCCCACGTGGGCTACCACCTCGCCGATGTTGATGGTGCGGTAGTAGGCGGGCCGCAGCGGTGAGGGGCCCACCACCACCCGGCCGCTCTGGAGCGAAACGTCTTCCTCCGGCGAGTCGAGCAACGGCGCGGCGGCCCGGATGAGCTGGCGTTTCAGCTCGCGGGCCGCGCCCACCACGGCCTGCCCGGCGGTATAGGTCACCCGCGTGCCGCCGGAGCCGGAGCTGAACGGCATCTCCGAGGTGTCTAGCAACTCGATGTCCACCTCCTCGACAGGTACCGAAAGCTCCTGCGCCACCATCTGCCGCAGCACTGTGTGCGAGCCGGTGCCGGTGTCCCAGAAAGCCATGTGCAGGGTGGGACGCCCCGATGAGTTCATGCTGATCCTGGCGGCGAACCGGCCCACGCCCTGCGACAGGTCCGTAATCGCCAGCCCACGGCCGGTCAGCGCTCCCACACCGGTAGCTCCCTCTCCCTCCGGGAGAGGGTCAGGGTGAGGGCGCGGTACATCCCAGCCCACGGCTTCCGCAGCCTTTTGCAGCGTCTCCTCGGCGCGGATGTCCTGCCAGACGTGGCCGACGGGCGAGGCGTCGCCGTTCCGCAGCAGGTTCTTCTGCCGGAACTCGTAGGGGTCCATGCCTAGCTCCCGGGCGATCAGGTCGGTGTGGGCCTCCACGGCGAACACCACCTGCGGCTTGGCGGGGCTGCGCATGTGGCCCTTGGGCACGTTGTTGGTGTAGACCATGTAGCTGTCGATGCGGGCGTGGGGGATGCGGTACACCCCGCACAGGTGATCCGCCCCGCGCAGGTAGACCGTCGGCTTGAAGGCACCGTAGCCGCCGCTGTCGAACACCACCCGCGCCTGCCGTGCTACCAGGGTGCCGTCGCGCTTTACGCCGCTCCTGATGGTCATGGTCGCCGGGTGCCGTGGGTTCGCCGCCATCAGCTCCTGGATATAGTCCATCACCATTTTGACCGGACGACCCGAGTGCAGGGACAGGTAGTAGCACAGTGGCGCGTCCATGAACGAGCCCTTGCCCCCGAAATCTCCGCCGATGCTGCACGGGTGCATTACGATGTGTTCCTCGTCCATGCCCCACACGGCGGCCAATTGCTCCCGCAGGGCGTAGGGGTCCTTGTTGTTGATCCACAGGTGCACCCCGCGCCCTTCGACAAGCTCAGGGTGAGCGGGTTCGGCGCTGACGACGCAGGCGTGGGGTTCGATGTAGGCTTGATGCATCAGCTGGGCGTTGAAGGTATGCTCGAAAACCAGGTCGGCCTCGGCAAACCCCTGCTCCACGTCGCCCTGGCCCCAGGTGATGTGGGCGAACACGTTGTTGACGTCCGACTCTGGCTGCGGCAGGCCCTCGTAACCGGACATCCCCGGATGCAGCGTCGGCGCATCCGGCTCCATGGCCTCGTGGGCGTCGAAAACGGCCGACAACTCCTCGTATTCGACGTCGATGAGCAGCAGCGCCTCCTCGGCTGCCGCCTCCGTTTCTGCCGCTACCGCCACCACCTTTTCTCCGACGAAACGCACCACGTCCCTGGCCAGCACTGGCATGTCCCGAAGCCGCCGGCCCACCAGCGAATCAGGCAAGTCGGCGGCGGTGATGACCGCGTGGACGCCCGGAACGGCCCTTGCTTCCGCCGTGTCGATGCTGACGATGCGGGCGTGGGGGAACGGCGAGCGCAGCACCTTGCCCCACAGCATTCCGGGCAGCGAGACGTCAGCGGCGTAGACCGACTTGCCGGTGACCTTGTCCGGCCCCTCGCCGCGAACGACGGACTGGCCGATGGCGCGCGTTGTCGTGGTCATTTTTCCCCTCAATGCCCTTGCCGCAGATTACCCCAATCCTGAGCTTGTCGAAGGGCCAGGTAGTATCCTCCCGGTTCCGGGCGTCAGGTCCCAGTCCTCCTCCTGCAGGCCCCGGAGGTAGTCGATCTGGCCGTGGTGGTTGTTCTTGTGCACGATCACGTGGCGCAGTGAATCCGCCAGCGTCTCCAGCCGGTCGCCGAATTCCATGGGACCGTCAAGTTGCGAGTCACTCAGCGTCTCCAGAAAACGGACCGTTCGGCTGTTCACCGCCTGGGCGTAGGATATCAGCACGTCCGGCCCAGGGATGGCCAGGCTGCGCAGCCCCAGCCGGTCTCCGGGGTCGGGCGCAGTTTCCGGCTGGCCGAACCGTTCGAACCATCCCCCCGACACCCACAGGTCGCGCTCAAAGTCGCCCAGCCGGCCAGCGGTGCGGCTGATTCGGCCGTCCTCGTTGCGAGAGACGTGCCACAGGATGAAGCCGATGTTGTTGGATGTCGGGCCGGGCCGCCACGCCATCTGCTCCCCAGTCAGGCCGTCGCAGGTCGCCATCAGCCTGAGATGCGTTTGCGCCAGGCAGTCCGAGATGAATTGGACGGTGTTCATAATGGTCGGTCGCTATCTCCTACTGTGCTCGCGGGTGTCCCACGCTGATATTACAGACCCTGGCCGTGCAGTCGCTCGCGCAGATTTCCAGTAGTTGTGAGGAACCTCACGAACGGGCGAGGAGTGTTGTTGTGTAATTCCTCCAGTTGCTCCCATCTCGATATCACTAACGGAATCACGCTTTCCATAGGTTGCTGACCGGAGGTCAAGAAGACCATGCCTAAGCCATTGTCTCTTATTGCTTCGAGTTCCTCCCGTTTCTGTAGCATCATCCTATCGCGAGAAAGTACCAGTACCTCTTGCAACAGTCCGGCTTTTGGCAGCCAATTTACGTCAGCCTCGCCCAGCCATCCCAAGTCTTGAAACGATAGGACATCATACCCCTGCTGTCTCAGTGCATTCGGCACCCGAGGGCTAATACTTTCCTCGCAAAGCAAGATCAACTGGAAATTCTCAATGCAAACCGGAGTGCTGCTTCGACATCCATGGGTTCAATATCGAAATCGCGTGCCAGACTGTCTACGGAGTCCCCTCCCGCAAAATAGTCACTAATATCCACTACCCGCAGTCGTCGGCCCTTGATAGCCGGTTGGCCCCCGGCTCGTCGGGGGTCCAAGGCCAGCGAACCGTCTTTCCCAAAGGGAAGCCAACGTGAAGCGAAGCCGTCTTCGTAGTCCAATTGCCCTAGCACTTTCATTGCAGGTCCTGGCATACGGTCCTGCTGTGCCAAAAGATTGTCATGGGCAAAGGGGAAATGAGTGCCCCATTCGGCGGCCAGGCTTTCGTGATACTCCCTCACCTTCTGATAACTGCCTCCTTTACCTGCCCTGATCTTGCCAGCCAGCAGCACCTCGACGAATTCCAAAAACGAAAGGCGGTTGTGTTCGGAACGCAAGTTCCCGAAGAAGTCCTCCCAATCCGGTTTCAAGTCGGCCACGCTGCGGGGATATCCCCGCAGCCATTTCCTGATGGAATTTGCGGAAACACCCGTCAATCGGCTCGCGACGCCAATGTCGTACAGTCCTTGAGTTCGCCATCGCCCCAATTCCTCTATCGAATCAGACATTTCCGCCCTCTTGACCTCAGCTGGTTGCGCCAGCCAAGGCGATTCCCCGGGAATCGTTACTGCTTCGTCCCTTGGGAACCCTAGTAATACACAGCGGCGCCGGTGCCGCCGCCCGCCGCGATGACTTCGCCGGTTACGGACCAGGCTTTGTCCGACGCCAGATAGCAGGTCAGGTACCCGATCTCCGACGCGTCCACCATCCGGCAGATGTGGTTGCCGCGCGGCGAGTCAGGGGCGAAGTCATGGGCCTCTGCCTCTTCGGACGTGACGCCCAGCTGGGCCGCCCGCGCCTCCAGCAGCCCCGGCGTGCGCTCGGTGCGGGTGGTGCCCGGGTGGATGCAGTTGACCGTGATGCCGAACCGGCCCAGCTGCATGGCCAGGGTCTTGGTCAGGTGGACCATGGACACGTTGCGGGCGCCGCCGCTCAGGTTACCGGCGGTCCTTCCGTTGCCGCCGCTGATGTTGATGATGCGGCCCCAGCCCTGCTCCTTGATATGCGGGATGGCTGCCCGCGCGCAGCGAAGGGCGCCGACGTACTTGACGTCGAAATCGCTGATGAGGGAGTCGTCGTTGACGGTATCGATGGGGCCGGTGGCATCCGCTGATCCGCCTGGCAGCGAGGCGCTGTTGACCAGGATGTGCAGCCCGCCCAGCCGCTGGGCCGCCTCGTTGACTGCCGCGTCCACCTGCTCGCGGCTGGTGGCGTCCATGGCGATGGGGATGATGTTTCGCCCGGTCTCCTCGGCGATTTCCGCGGCTGCCTGCTCCAGGTTCGCCATGGTGCGCGAGGCGATAGCGACGTCGCAGCCCTCCCGCGCCAGTTCCAGGGCGATGGCCTTGCCGATGCCGCGGCTGGCGCCTCCGACAAATGCTTTCCTGCCTGCTAGTCCAAAGTCCATAGCCTCACCTCTTTTCAGTTGGGGAAATTGGATTGAGGGGCGGGAGGCGGCGGCGCATCGGCCGGGGCATTCTCCAGCCAGTCCTCGGCAATGAGTTCAGTGGCGCCGCTGTCCAGAGTCACGTAATAGACGTTGGGTATACCCGGCTCCAGGGCAATTTTGGTGTCGGACCAGTCGTCGGTCATTTGCGGCGCGATCACGCCCAGCGCGCCACGAGTGCTCTCCGGCGGAGGGCGATGCTTGCCTCCGCCCCTGCGGCGAATCTGGACGCGCTGGTCAACACGAAACTGATAGGGAGATACCATCTGTTGCTGGCTCCTGTAAGCGATGACCTTTGCATTACAGGGTCTTTCGGTGTTCGAAGGTAGCCTTTCCAGTCCGTTCATGGTGAACTTGTCGAACCACGAACGGACGGCCCTGCGACAAGCTCAGGGCGAACGTAAGATCCTACCCCACGCAGATAATCTAATGACCCTGCACTGCATTATACGGCAAGTGCGCTGCCCAACATCAGCGTCAGCGGGCTGCAGTGGCTATCTGACATCCCGGAAAAACGCCCGGATGTCCTCTGCCAGCAATTCGGGTTGCTCCATGGCTGCGAAGTGGCCGCCCCTGGGCATTTCGGTCCAGCGCTGCACGTTGTGGGTGCGCTCGGCCCACTCCCTCGGCGGCCGGTTGATCTCGACTGGGAACAGGGCCACGGCGCAGGGCGCCTCCACCCGCTCGCCGGGCTGGAAACGCCAGTTGTCGACGCGGTTCTCGTAGTAGTGCCGCACCGATGACGGGCCGCTCTGCGTCACCCAGTAGAGCATGATGTTAGTCAGCAGCTCATCGCGGGTATAGCTGTTCTCCGGGTTTCCTGCGCAGTCCGACCAGGTGTGGAACTTTTCGATGATCCACGCCGCCAGTCCCACCGGCGAGTCGTTCAGGCCGTAGCCCAGCGTCTGCGGCTTGGTGCGCTGGATGTGGAAGTAGCCGCCCTCGTCCTCGAACCACCGGCGGGCCTGGCGCAGGAACTCCTGCTCGGCGTCGGACAGCGGCGGGTCGGGATCTCCGCGAAAAGCAGGGACGCCGGTCATCAGGTTCAGATGCACGCCGGCGACGGACTCGGGAAAGTCAAAACCCAACCGCGAGCTGATCATCCCGCCCCAGTCTCCGCCCTGCGCCCCGAATCGCGAGTAGCCCAGCCCTTCGGTCATCAGCTTGTGCCACATCCCGGCGATGCGGATGTTGCTCATGCCCCGGCCGGTCGGCTTGTCCGAGAATCCGTAGCCCGGCAAAGACGGCGCCACCACGTCGAACGAGTCCGCCGGATCGCCTCCGTGGGCCGCCGGATCGGTCAGCATGGGGATGATGCGCAGCATCTCCACGACGGAGCCGGGCCAGCCGTGGGAGATGATCAGCGGAAACGGGTCCGGCCCCCTGCCCCGCTCGTGAATGAAATGGACGCCAAGGCCGTCAACATCCGCCCGGAAATGCCGGAATTCGTTGAGCGTCCGTTCCTGCGCTCGCCAGTCGTACTCCGTCTGCCAGTACTGCGCCAGTTCCCGCAGGTAGTCTGGCTCCGTGCCGTAGTCCCATCCGGCGCCCGGAATCGCATCCGGCCAGCGGGTATCGGCCAGCCGGGCCACGAGATCGTCAAGCACGGGTTGCTGGACGTCAATCCTAAAAGGCTCGATTTCCATTCCAACCCCCATTCACTGGAGTCACTGCCTTTCCCATGGAGAGGGCCGGTGTGAGGGCGACTCCTGCCCTGCGCAGACGGGCGTCAACATATGCCGGCTAGGCGTGGATTTCCAGGACTTGCGTATTTCTTGCCTCCGCCTCCTGAATGAGCGCTGCATGCGGGTTTGGGGTAGCTATCACTGGAGTCACCTGTTCGCCTGTGGCTTTTTGCAGGATTTCGGACCGGCGGAGGGCGCGGGAAATGTCGTCTTCGTTGAGACCCAGCGAGATTTCCACAACCGCGTGATGCCGGTTTTGGCCATATACGATGAGGTCGGCCTGTATCAGATCTCTGAACTGCTCTCTCGAGATGAGGCCGGATTGCAGGGCCTCCTGAAGAGCCTGGTTGAAGTTGGGGTGTGCCGTGTCGAACTTGGAGTAGGCCACCCTGGGGGCCTCGATTCCCAGTTCCAGGCTGGCAAGCTGGACGACGGCACGGACGGCATTTTGCTCGTAGAGATTGCCTTCAATGTTGCCCAAGCGGCCCTCGACCCGGTTCATCCGTGTTTTAAGTTCGTCTACGTCCGTCCTGAGCGAGCTGAAGTCCTCTCTGAGCGAGCTGAAGTCCTCTCTGAGCGAGCTGAAGTCCTCTCTGAGCGAGCTGAAGTCCTCTCCGAGCGAGTTGAAGCCCTCTCTGAGCGAGCTGAAGTCCTCTCTGAGCAGGAGGAACTGTGCAGGGAGTTGCAGGAGCTCCTCCGTGAGGATGTGCGTCCTGAGCTGGTTTTTCAGTTCGGGGTTCTGTTCCAGGGCATCGAGTATGTCCTGGAAGGAGTTGACCGGGGTAGTCATTACTGATTCTCGCTATAGCACACTTGGTGAATTAATGTTATCACGTCGCGTCATACCGCAGGGGGACGCCCTCGCCTCCGACTCTGTCGAGAGCCGCGACAGAGTCGGGCCTAACCCTCTCCCGGAGGGAGAGGGAACTTCGGGGTCACGCCGAGAAGCCTGACTCCCTGCGCCACTCCAGGTAATCGACGAGGGCGCTCCGCAGGTCGTAGTCCGGCTGCCAGCCCAGGTCCTGCCGCAGGCGGTGTCCCGAGAGCGGCCCCCGCGAGGGCACCGACGCCCGCGCCCTGGCCGCTGCCCCCTCGGCGACGGCGCCCTCTTCTAGCCCGGCGGGGGCCGGGCTGCCGGGCGCCAGCTCGACCAGTGTCGTGAGAATTTCGCGGTAGGTGATCCAGGGGCCGGCAGTCAGGTTGTACAGGTCGTGCGGCAGTTCCGGCGCATCCAGGATGGCTTGCAGGCCGCGCGCGGTATCCACGGAGTAGGTATAGTCCCGTCCCTCCTCCGGGTCGAAGGAATCCGTCTGCACCTGTAGGGGTTCGCCACGGGCTATCTGTCCGGTCCACTGATACAGCGCCGACATCACGGCGCGGTGTCCGGTGACCCGCTCCATCGGCCCGTACGGCGTGCTCAACCTGACGCTCACGGTCGAGAATCCGTGCAGCTGACCGTAGCGCCGCGTGATCAGCTCGCCGGCGTACTTGGTAATGCCGTACATGGAATCCGGCGACACCGGCATATTCTCGCTGTAGGTCTGGTCGGTGCCTGCCGCTACGCCGTAAGCGGCGCCGGAACTCACGTACAGGAAACGCTGCACCGCCGCTATTCGCGCCAGCTCCAGCACATTGGCCAGTCCTTCGATGTTGATGCCCACCACGTCGCGGCCTCGCTCCACCTCCAGCGCGTGCTGGTTCACGGTGTAGGTAACGGCATGGATTATCTTGTCGATGTTGTGGGCAGCGGCCAGCGCGGAAACCGCTGCCTGGTCTCGAACATCTCCATGCTCGAAAGTGATGCTACTCTCCCACTCGGACACGAACTTTCGCACCAGATCGTCGGCGGGAGCGATGTCGTAGCTGACCACATCATGCCCGGCGCGGGCCAGCTCCCGAACGATATTGGCTCCCATGAACCCGGTACCCCCAGTGACCAGCGTTGCCATGTTCGCCCTCCAGATTCTTGTCCGGTTTTGATGCCTCGGATCTCCAACGCGCCAATTGTAGCATCGCCCCCGGTCATTCCCGCTGCTGTCCCGCGCGTTTGTCCAGTTCCCGCTGTTAACCCGCAAGGTATTTTCAAAGTAATGCCGTTCGCTATCATCTTTTCATCCTGAGCCTGTCGAAGGATGCCCCTTCAATTCGCCAATGGTTCGACAAGCTCACCATGAGATTGAGTTGCGGGAGGGGGCGCAGTTGTGACTTTGGAAAAGCCCTTCAACACCGTCTGCGCGACTTGACAGCCGGCGACGGGCACCCCTACGATTGAAGTTGCATTGGCCGATTCTTTCGGCCCGGTTATCGTGGCGTGGGGACATAGCTCAATTGGGAGAGCGCGGCGTTCGCAATGCCGAGGTTGGGGGTTCGATCCCCCCTGTCTCCACCAATACAGCGGGACCGCTTTCACTGGCCCCTGTAGCTCAGAGGATAGAGCGGCAGCGTCCTAAGTTGCGCGTCGGGGGTTCGAGTCCCTCCAGGGGTACCATCTCCTCTCCATCAGTCGAGTCCGCTTTGCGTGACACGCCCCGTCTTCCTTGATCATAGTCTGCTAGGGCATGCGCCTCGTTGGGCCCAAAGGTCACCCGGCTGGCCCGGCTTCTGTTATATTCCGCCATATTCCTCGTAGTACAGTTGCGTGCCTTTGCCGGCCCTGGCAGGCCCGCAGGAGGAGCCATGAAAACCGGATTGTTCCTCGAGTTCCCCGCTCTCGATGATGTGACCGATCAGCAGGCCTTCCAGGATGGATTCAGGATGGCGGAAGAGGCGGAGCGCATGGGGGTGGAGTCGGTCTGGCTTGCCGAGTACCACTTCATACCTTTCAGCGTCCTGTCCGCGCCCGTGATGGTGGCCACGGCCATCGCCAGCCGGACACAGGCGATACGCATTGGGTTGGGGGTGCTGCTGCTGCCGCTGGGCAACCCCATCCGTATCGCCGAGGAGATCGCCACGCTGGACCACATCAGCCAGGGGAGGCTGGACCTGGGAATTGGCCGGGGCACATTCCCCGAGCACCATGATGCGTTCCTTTCTCCCTACCCCGAGAGCAGGGGCAGGTTCGAGGAATACCTGGAGATAATCCTCAAGGCCTGGAGCAGCGACCAGTTTTCCTTTGAGGGAGAACACTACAAGTGCTACGACCTGGCCGTCCGGCCCAAGCCCTACCAGGAACCCCACCCGCCGATAAGGGTGGGTATAACCTCTGCCGAAACTTTCCCCATAATCGGGCGGATGGGATACCCCATCTTCGTCAACCCGTCGCGGGTCTTTGCGCTTTCGGACATGGCCGAGCACATCGCGGCCTACAAGAGGGCGTGGAAAGAGGCGGGCCACCCGGGGGAGGGCAATGTGGGTATTCGCCTCCCGGTGTACCTGGCGGAAACCGCCAAGCAAGCCTACGAGGAGCCAAAGGAAAGCACTCTCACCCAGGTGGAGAGCCTCGGCCTGAGGGTGGCGGCCAGCGCCTCAAGAGAGGGGACCACTGGCAACTGGCAGGCGGAGTCGGACCGAATCCTGGCCATGGACTACGATGACTGGCTCCGCGACAAGGTGGTTTATGGAACGCCTGAGGCGGTGCTGGACCGATTGCTGCAACTGACTGAGGAACTGCACCTTTCCCATATAGTCTTTGAGAACAACCTGGGGCGGCGCATTCCCTACGATCTGCAGATGAAGTCACTGGGCCTGCTCATGGACCGCGTGGTGCCTCACCTGCCATAGGGGGCATTGAGTTGTCCGGCGAAAGCATTCTGTGGCAAGGGTATACGGGCCCGAACTGTTGCCGCCGGGGCAAAGCGACGGCACTCTACCGTGGGGTTTCGGGAACGCCGCGCGGTGGATTCCGGGGCCGCCGCACCCTCCGGAATACATGGAATGGATCGCCCGTCCACTGAAGGCTTCACGTCCTGCACATTGCGGTGGACTGGCGCGGGCGGGACGGAGGAGCGCAATGTAGTGGCTTATTCGTTCCCGTACTGTTCAAGGCATTGTTGTATTGTATTATACTAGGCAGGGCCTCCACGAAACGGCGGGGTAAAACGGCATGCCGCCTGGATGCAGGCATGCCAGTTGCTTGATTGATAAAAGGGACACACGAGACCTAGCAGTTGGGGGAAAACAACATGGAAGTTAATGCAGCAAGGGATGGCGCAACTCTGATAGCCAAGACCGGCGGCCGGGTCGACGGCACTAACGCCACCGAGTTCCAGGACGCGCTGAAGAACGTCATTTCACCTGATGACAAGGCAGTGATCCTGGATTTTGAGGATCTTTCGTACATCAGCAGCGCGGGACTGCGGGTGATACTGTTGACCGCCAAGGACATGCGCACTGCCAACGTGCAATTCGCCGTGTGCTCGCTTTCCCAGTCGGTCAGGGACGTCTTCACCATCAGCGGCTTTGATCAGATTATCGACATCCACGATGACCAGCAGACTGCGCTGAGCGCGGTTAGCGGCTAGTTGTTCCGTCTGCGGGGTTTCCCGCAAACTTACTGCGGACGCAGGGAAGAATTCTAGGGAGAGGGGCGGAATAGATGGTCGCATCGGCTCAGGACGCGCCCACGGAGTCCTATAAGATCTTGGTCGTTGATGACGAACCCGACCTTGAGCCGCTGATCCTGCAGAGGATGAGACGGAATATCAGGGCCGGAAGGTATGCGTTTGTGTTCGCGCACAATGGGGTGGAG
The DNA here is from genome assembly GCA_965203005.1 of Dehalococcoidia bacterium. Classification (GTDB taxonomy): domain Bacteria; phylum Chloroflexota; class Dehalococcoidia; order Lucifugimonadales; family UBA3495; genus VXOI01. The sequence goes on along the minus strand of CBDBBS010000002.1, from coordinate 3,044,247 downwards.
GCCCTGGAGCTCCTGAGGTCCGATGGCGACATAGACATGGTCGTCTCGGACATCAATATGCCTCAGATGGACGGCCTCACCCTGTTGGAACAGATCCCCAAAGTGGATCCCAACATCCGCTCCGTAATAGTCTCGGCGTACGGCGATATGCGAAACATACGCACCGCAATGAATCGCGGGGCGTTCGATTTCGTTACAAAACCGCTGGACTTTGAGGACCTTCAGATCACCATCGAGCGAACCCTCACTCACATGGCCGAGTGGAAGGAGGCGCTGCAGTCCCGCGACAAGCTGGTGGCCCTGCAAAACGAGCTGGACGTCGCCAGCAAGATTCAGCAGGGCATATTGCCGACCAGCTTTCCCGAGGGCGAAGGGTTCGAGGTCTACGGGAACATGGCCCCGGCCCGGAACGTTGGCGGCGACTTTTTCGACGTGGTTATCCTGGAGAATGGACGCCTGGGGCTGGCGGTGGCGGACGTATCAGACAAGGGCGTTCCTGCGGCCCTGTTCATGATGTCCAGCCGGACCTTGCTCAAGGGCGCGGCCATCGGCAGGGGCGCGCCGGGCGAGGTGCTGTCCGAGGTCAACGACCTGCTGACCGAGGACAACGAGGCCTTCATGTTCGTGACCGTTGTCTACGCAGTGTTCGACCCGGATTCAGGCCTGGTCACATACGCCAACGGCGGCCACAACAACCCCCTCCTGGTGCATGCCGACGGCTCGTCGGAGGAGCTTCCCATGACCGGAGGCATTGCGCTGGGTGTGATGCCTGACCTCGAATATAAGGAATCTGACACCACCCTCACTCAGGGGGATTCGCTGATTCTTTATACCGACGGTGTTTCGGAGGCGATGAATTCCGAGGGAGAGGAATTCGGGGTTGACCGCCTCAGGGAGATTTTCACCAAGAATCCTCCCACTTCGGCTCGGGGCACCAATGAGGCCATCCTGCAGGCGGTCAGCGATTTTGCCGGAGACACGCCTCAGTCCGACGACGTCACCTGCCTGGTGCTCCAGAGGGTTGGAGGCTAGCGTTGAGCGAGACTGTTTACCTGAAGATCGAGCCGGACTCCGAAGCCAGCAACGCCGACAACCTCCTTTACATCCAGGGAAAAGTGGAAGAGCTTGGCCTGCGCGAGGAGTGGCCTGACAGCCTGGTATTCAAAGTGAACCTGGTGCTGGAGGAATTGGGACTTAATATCCTTTCCTATGGTGGCGCGGGCGTAGACCGGTCCCCGGAAATCGAGATCACGCTTGTTTCGGAGGACGATTCGCTTACCATCGAGGTCTCTGACGACGGCCGCCCGTTCAACCCCCTGGAGGACGCCGCAGTGCCTGACGTCGAAGCCTTGCTTGACGAGCGTTCAGTGGGAGGGTTGGGAGTACATCTGGTGCGCACCATGATGGACGATCTTTCCTACCGGAGAGCCGAGGGCAGAAACCTGCTTAAAATGGTCACGAAGAAGGAGTGATCCTGGGAGGGATGCTGTCGGTCTGAGCCGTAAACGTCTTTGGTCTTGCGCTGTCCGGAGCGCCTGCTGAGGGCGTTTTCTTTGATTCTGCGAGTCAGGTGAGGACAGCCTTTTGTGAATAGAGCGAACAGGAGACCGCCGTGGATGTATCTGCTTAAGGGAACTCCCCGCAAGGGTGCTCTGCTGCAACGCTCCCGCCTTTTGTGCTGCGCCTCCGCACTTCTACTGGTCCTCGCCGTGCTCGCCTGTAGCGCGGACCCCTCGCCTACTTCGACGGTCGTCCATTCTCCTCCGGCATCTCCAACGCAGCAGCCCACCGCAACCAGCCCGGCTCCCACGGGTGGCGACAGCGGCATCAGCGACGATAGCGTGCTGTTTGGCCAGTCGGCCGCCTTTAGCGGCCCGGCCCGGGAACTGGGCATCAACATGCGCCTGGGCATCGAAGCGGCCTTCGCCGAGGTCAACCGCAATGGCGGCGTTCACGGAAGGCAGTTGTTGCTCACCCACCTGGACGACACCTACGAGCCGGAGCTTGCCGCCACGAATACCAGGGAGCTCATCAGGGGTCATGGAGTGTTTGCCCTGATCGGAGAGGTGGGCACTCCCACGTCGCGATCCGCAACTCCGGTCGCCGCCGATGAGAACACCCCCTTTATCGCCCCCTTCACCGGAGCAGAATTTCTCAGGGATTCGCACTGGTCCAACATAATCAACCTTCGCGCTTCATATAACCAGGAGACCGAGGAAATGGTGGAAAGGTTCACCAAGGACCTCGGAATAGAACGGATCGCTGTCCTCTACCAGGACGATTCCTTTGGGCGGGCCGGTTACACCGGCGCGCTGGCGGCTCTCCAACGGCGGGGTATGAGGCCGGTTTCGGTCGGGTTGTACCCTCGGAATACCACGGCTGTAAAGACGGCGCTGCTGGACCTGAGCAAGGGCAAGCCGGAGGGAATCATCATGGTGGGCGCCTACGAGCCCATCGGCACGTTCATCCAGTGGGCGCGGGAGACGGGCCTGGTGAGCGCCGAGTTCATAACCATTTCTTTCGTTGGTTCCAATGCCCTTGCCCGCCACTTGGGGCCGGACGGCGAAGGCGTATTCGTCACCCAGGTGGTGCCCTTCCCCGAGGACGAGTCATTGCCCATTGTCGCCTCGTACCTGAACGCCCTTGCGGAATTCGACCCTGCCGCCGAACCGGGTTTCGTGTCCCTGGAGGGATACCTCGCCGGCCGGTTGGCAATAGCGGGGCTGGAGCGTTGCGGACGGGACGTCAACCGGGACTGCTTCATGGACAGCATTCTGGGTGGCGGGGATTTCGAGATCGATGGCTTTCCATTGAGCTATTCGGGCCCCCCTGATGACAACCAGGGATCTGATACCGTGTTTCTCACGGTAATTGGAGCCGATGGCAAGTATCATCCAATCGAGGATTTGCGAGATACTGTCCGCTGACTGTCGCCTTTGCGCTAATCTTGAGGCAACCCAGACAAATTCCGCGGGATGCTGACTATGGACTTATTCAAACGCCTGATGGCGCTCCGTTTCCGGATCTCCACCCAGCTGTTTGCTGCCTTCGGCGTGGCTGTTGCTCTCACCGTGGCTGCCAGCCTCATCGGATGGTTCAGCTTCGCCCGTGTCGGAGCGGCACAGGCCGAGGTGAACGAGAACAGCATTCCGGGCATGGAGGTGGCCTTCGGTGTCGCAGAATACAGCACCACCCTGGGCGCCGCCGCGCCTCGCCTGGCAACCGCCGCCACCCCTGCCGAGGTGGATGAGGTCTGGCAACAGATTACCGCCGCCAGGGATGACTTCCAGGTGCACCTGGGCGATCTGGAGGAGGTTGACCGGCAGAGGTCCCGCACTGTCAGGATTTATTCCGAGGCGCTGGAGACCTATATCGAGACCATTCGGGGGACCAGGGAGGTCGCCTTTTCCCTGAACGAAAAGTCTGATGACCTGCTGGAGGAGATGGTGGGTTTGCGGTCGGAACTGGAGTCAGTCCTGATTCCCGCCGTGGACGATGAACTGTTCTACATCATGACCGGCAGGACCGAGTTGGGAGGACTGGCGGACGCTTATGCCATACACTTCTCTGAGGAGGAATTTGTCAATTACCGCCACCTTCTGTCACTGCAGGCCGACACCAATATTGCCCTGCAGCAGTTGTCCTCGGTTTTCAGCATCTTCGATCCCACCCTGGTGGAAGCGCAGGAGGAGAGATTCGAGTCCTCCATTGCCTCTATCCAGCGAAACCTGGAATCGTTTAACGATGAGGAGCTTGAGGCCCAACTGGCCCCCCTGTACGAACAGCTGCGTCAATTGGGGCTGTCCCGAGACGGGGTTTTCCTGGTACTCAGATCGAGGCTGCTGCTGAATGATGAGCAGGCTGTGCTGCTCGACCTGAGCCGCCAGCAGACCTCCAGCCTTTCCACAGTGGTCGATGAGCTGGTGGTCTCGGCCGCCGAGTCCGCCGAGCAGGCCGCCGATTCGTCCTCGCAGGCGATAGCCACCGGCAGCACCCTCCTGTTGGCCATCAGCATTGTCAGCGTAATCACTGCTTTGCTGATAAGCTGGCTCTTCGTTGGCCGGGTCCTGCTGCACCGCATCAACATGCTTTCGGCCAAAATGCGGCGCATGGCAGCCGGACAGCTTGACGAGGAGGTCGAGGTCATAGGCCACGACGAGGTGGCCGAAATGGCGGCGGCGCTGGAGGTTTTCCGGCACAATTCCCAGGAGGCTCTCCGCCTGAACCTGGTTGAGGAATTGAACACCGAGCTGGAGGGCAAGAATACGGAACTCGAGACTGTGCTTTCCGAGCTGGAAGGAAAAAACACGGAGCTTGAGAGCGTGCTTGACGATCTCCAGACGGCGCAGGACCAGATCGTGATGCGGGAAAAGCTGGCGGCCCTCGGTGAGGTGACCGCCGGCGTTGCTCACGAGATTCGAAACCCCCTCAACTTCGTCAAGAATTTCTCCGAGCTATCGGAGGAGCTCTTGCAGGAAATGCGCGAGGAAATAGAGGGAGGCACAGATAACCTGGATGTGGGGCTGATTACGGATATTTCCAACGACCTGGTGGAAAACCTGGAGCGCATCAGGCACCACGGCGACCGGGCCAACCGAATCGTGAACGACATGCTGCTGATGGGCCGGGGTTCCAGCAACTGGCAGCCAATCGAACTTAACACATTGCTTGTTGAGCACGCCATGCTGGCCTATCACAGCGCCCGGGCTACGGACACCGAATTCCAGTTGACCCTGGAACAGAATCTCGATGAGGATATAGGCGGGGTTGAGGCTATTCCACAGGATCTCGGCCGCACCTTCCTGAACATCGTCGGCAATGCTTGCCAGGCCACCGACGAGAAACGCCGCAAGCTGGCCGAAGAGGGCATTGGGTTCGAGGGATACAGCCCCACGGTATGGCTGTCCACCAAGGGCCTGGAGGACGACGTTGAGATACGAATCAGGGATAACGGCCCCGGCATTCCCCATGACATAATCGAGAAGATATTCAATCCCTTCTTCACCACCAAACCGACCAACCAGGGTACGGGCCTTGGCCTCGCCATAACCAGCGACATCATCCGCCAGCACGGGGGCACCATACAGGTCGAATCCGAACCGGACCATTACACGGAAATGCTCATCACCATTCCCAGGACCCCACCGTCGGAGGTGGTGCAGGACACAAGCGAGGTGGCCGCGCCGGACGAGACCGACGCAGCGACAGTTTCCACATAGCGCGAGGGTGGTCTGAAATATCCCTTGAAAGGAAACAGCACGGGCACAGGACTGATGGTCACCTCGCCAGATGTGATATAAATGTACCGACTGGAATTGAAGAGTCGGCAATTCAGGTGGCTCGTCCACCGTAAGTTGAGCTGAAGCAGTGAGCTTCGACAGTTACCAATTGGATCCGGCAGTCTACGACGAGATGTTCCTGCCCGATGGCAGTACACGGGAGCACGCCCGGGCGCTTTTCGACGCGTTGTCCCGGATGTCCGGCGATGAACTGGCCAGCGTTCAGGGGCGGGTCAACCGCACCTTTTCGCGCGAGAGCATCTCCTTCACCGTGTACGGCGATGCCGAGGCCGAGGAACGGATCATCCCGGTGGACCCCATACCCCGCGTGATGACCGCGGCAGACTGGAACGGGCTGTCCGAGGGACTGACCCAGCGGGTGCGGGCCCTCAACTTCTTCCTCCAGGACGTGTATGCCGAGGGGCGGATCATTGACGACGGTGTCATTCCTGGTGACATGGTCAAGGGCTGTCCTCAATACCGGCCTGAAATGCAGGACTTTTCTCCTCCCCACGGCACCTGGGTGGCCGTCTGCGGGACCGACGTGGTGCGCACCAATGACGGCTTTCACGTACTGGAGGACAACCTGCGGGTTCCCTCGGGCGTCTCCTACATGATCGCCAACCGCAAGTCTGCCAAGGCCAGCCTGCCGCGCCTCTATCGCAGCTCCAGGGTCCAGGAGGTGGAACAGTACGGCGCTCTGCTGCGCACGACCCTCAGCGAACTCGCCCCCGGCGGGAAGAGCGATCCGGTCATCGCCCTCCTTTCGCCGGGCGTATACAACTCCGCCTATTACGAGCACATGTTCCTCGCCCGCGAGATCGATGCGGAACTGGTTGAGGGGCGAGACCTCGTGGTACGAAACGGCATTGTCTATATGCGGACCACCGAGGGGCTGCGCCAGGTCGATGTGATCTACCGCCGGCTTGACGACGATTTCCTCGACCCGCTGGTCTTCCGCCCCGACTCGTTGCTTGGAGTGCGGGGGCTGATCGACGCCGCCCAGCTGGGCAACGTGACCTTGGCCAACGCACCGGGCACCGGCGTGGCCGACGACAAGAGCGTCTACGCCTACGTGCCGGACATGATTCGTTACTACCTGGGGCAGGAACCGCTGCTGAAGAACGTCGAAACTTACCTGTGCCGGCGCCCGCAGGACCTCGAATACACCCTGGACAACATGGCCAACCTGGTCGTCAAGAGAGTGGGAGAGTCGGGCGGCTATGGCATGATCATCGGGCCCCACGCCACCCAGCAGGAACGCGATGATTATGCCAAAGTGCTGCGCGCCGATCCGGCAGGGTTCATCGCCCAGCCGGTGCTCGACCTGTCCCGCTCCCCGTGCCTCATAGACGGCGAGTTCGAGCCGAGGCACGTTGACCTGCGGCCCTTCATCCTCACTGGTCGCCAGACACGCCTGGTGCCTGGTGCCTTCTGTCGCGTGGCTCTGCGCCGGGGCAGCCTGGTCGTAAACTCCAGCCAAGGCGGCGGAGGGAAGGACGTGTGGGTGCTTCAAGATGACGAAGAGGATGCCGGACGCCAGGCACAGGGTTCCTGATCCCGGATTCGGATTTTCGCCTGGTTCGACAGGCTCACCATGCAGTTAGCCGGCAGGAGCGTTACATGCTTTCCCGACACGCACAGAGCCTGTACTGGATTGGCCGGTACCTGGAACGCGCAGGCCACCTTTGCCGTCTGCTGCGCCTACAGTCCGAGGCCCTCATCGACCGGCCCGTCAGGGAAATTCACTTCGGCTGGAACCGCATCTATGCCAGCGTGAATCGCGAGCCTCCCGGCGGGAGCGTGGAGATATTCGGCGATGAGGAATTCGCGTTGGCGGACTCCTTTGCGCTGGCGGACGACCTCACCTTTGAGCGTTCCAACCCCGACTCGGTATTCAGCTGCTTTTCCAAGGGGCGGGAAAATGCCCGGGACACCCGCCATTGCATAAGTCCAGAGGTCTGGACCGGTCTCAACGCCTCGTTTCAGCGTTTGCAGCAGCAGGACATGGCCAGTGTCTGGCGCTCGGAGCCGACGCAGTTCTACGATGAGACCGAGTCAGAGATAATCACCTTTGGCGGCCTCACCGAGTCAACCATGTACCACGATGAGGGTTGGAGCTTCCTGCAGTTGGGCCGGTACGTGGAGCGGGTGCAGGGGGTTTCCTCGCTGCTCTTGTCGCAGGTAGACAACAGCGGTGTTGAGGAAGGAGAGGCAATAGAGGCGGACTGGATTTCACTCCTCCGCATATTCCATGCCCTTGAGGTGTACCATCACGTCCACAAGGCGGATGTCGTGCCCGACCGGGTGCTGGACCTGCTCGTTAGCGATCCCCAGCTGCCGGAGTCGCTGTGCCGGTCGGTGAACCTGGCAACCTCGGAGATTGACACTATCGGAAGGGGCCCCCGGCGGCACTCCAGCCGCGCCGTGCAGCGGCTGACGGGCCGCCTGTCCTCTTTGATCAACAACGAATGGCCGGATCGCGACGACCGTGTCGAGATACTCAGGGAGGTGGGTGAATACGCCTCCGAACTGCACTTCCTCGTCACCGCCGCTTACTTCGAATACCCGGTGCAGGAGCGCTCCCCGGGCCAGTAGCAAGGCCCAGCGCGTCCAACCGGGTCTGCCTCTGGGACGTTGAAAACCGACTGATGTTGCGCTAAAATCGAGTGTGACGCAGGAGCGTAGCTCAGTCTGGCCAGAGCGCTGGTCTCCAAAACCAGTGGTCGCGGGTTCGAATCCTGCCGCTCCTGCCACTCTCCGAATTGAAACGGGCCCCGATTCAACGGGGCCTTTGCTATTGGCCTGAATTATTGCCGCGCAGTTTGAATCATTCCCCACGACGGCATACAATTGCCGCAACGAACTTGAACCCACGACCTGCAGGGAGGCGACAATGACCAGCATACACCGCGACCCGGTACTAATTGTGGTGCAGCTGACCGGCGGCAACGACTACATGAACACTGTGGTGCCCTATGGCGACCCTCTGTACGCCGATAACCGTTCCACTGTTCGCGTCGCCGAAGAGGAAGTCCTGCCCATCGACGCCCACTACGGTTTCAACCCGGTCCTTGCTCCGCTGAAGGAGCTTTACGACGACGGACGGGTGGCCGTCATCAATGGCATCGGCTACCCCAATCCTAACCGTTCGCATTTCCGCGCGATGGACATCTGGCACACCTGCGAACCGGAACGGATCGCTACGGAGGGCTGGCTGGGCCGGGTCATCCGCGACCTCGACCCGCAGGCCGAGAACGTGCTAACCGGCGTGAACTTCGGCCGGGGCTTGCCCCGCGCGATGGCTCTGGCCGGTGTGCCAGTGGCATCGGTCGGCTCCCTGGAAAATCACGGGTTCCTGACCGGAATTACCGATGAGGAGCGCCGCGCTCGCGCCCTGGATGTCTTCGCCCGGATGTACTCCCCGGCCATCGGGACCGGCCCTACCCTGGATTACCTGGGCCGGACCGGCATGGATGCGCTCAAGGGCGCTGACATTCTGAGAACCGAGACCGCCGGGTATTCCTCGACGGTCGAATACGCCGAGACCCAGATTTCGCAGAACCTCCGAAGCATTGCCAAGACCCACTTGGCGGGGCTGGGAACGCGAGTGTTCTACACCGCCCAGGCGGGTTACGACACGCATTCCGGGCAGATGCCCGTGCAGACCCAGCTGCTGAGCGAGCTGGCGCAGGGCATCAATGACCTGTTCGCCGATCTGAGGGAACACGACGCCTCCCGTGAGGCGGTCATGCTTGTTTTCACCGAGTTCGGCCGCCGCGTAAAGGACAACGGCTCTGGCACCGACCACGGGTCCGGCGGAGCGGCGTTTGTCATCGGCGACGCGGTGCAGGGTGGCATGCACGGAATCTACCCGTCCCTGCAGGAGGATGCCCTGCTGGATGGTGACCTGCACTTCCAGGTCGATTTCCGCAGCGTGTATACCACCCTGGCTGAGAAATGGCTGGGGCTGGACGCCCAGCCCATAGTGGGCGGCAACTTCGAGAAGCTGGAATTCATCTAGCTCTTGGAATCCCAATGCCAATCGGACGCTCGATTCGTAATCGCCACCTTGGGAGTGAGGAAGTGAAAGTTGGCATCGGACTGCCCGGGAACATACCGGGCACCGGGGGAGACACCATCCTCGACTGGGCCCGCAGGGCTGACGGCGGCCCGTTCTCCAGCCTGGGCACAATCGACCGGCTGGTCTACGACAACTACGATCCGCTTGTGGTGCTGTCTGCTGCTGCCGGAGCCACCAGCAGGGTCCGTCTGCTGACCTGTGTGCTGCTCGCCCCGCTGCACAACCCGGGAATTCTGGCCAAGCAGGCCGCGAGCCTCGACGCGATCTCCGGCGGGCGCCTGACCCTCGGCGTCGGCGTTGGGCGGCGCCCCGACGATTACCAGGCCGCTCCGGCTGAATACAGCCAGCGGGGCCGCCAGATGAACCGCACGCTGGCTACGATGAGGAGCATCTGGAAGGGCGAAGTGGTCTCCGAGGGGCTTGGCGCCGTGGGTCCCGCGGTCGTTCAGCCCGGCGGGCCCGAGATTCTCATAGGAGCGGGCACACCGCAAGCGGTGCGTCGCGTCGGGCGTTATGCCGATGGGTTCATTGCCGCTGCGTCCAACCCTCACGGTGTGGATGAGCTGTACCAGGTCGCTCTTGAGTCATGGGAATCGGAGGGAAGGTCCGGTCGGCCAAGACTCGCCGGCGTCGCCTCCTATGCGTTGGGGCCCAACGCGGCCGACAAGGTGGGCGGCTACATTCGCCATTACTACTCGTTCCTGGGCGAAACGGCAGAGGCCATGGCCCGCAATGCCATTTCCTCCCCCGAGGCGGTGAAGGACACCATTCGCGACATGGAAAGTATCGGCATGGACGAGGTCGTGTTCCTGCCCAGCGTCTCCGATGTGGACCAGTTGGAGCGACTGGCCGAAATTATCTGATCAGGAATCAGGGGATAAGAATCATGTTCGACGTAGATGAATTCGTGGCCGCCTGTCGCGGCGCGCTTGACGAACACACTCCCGAACTGGCCGTAAAGGAGTTGTTGAGCGAAGCCATTGCCAGGCCGGGCGAAATCGAGGCTGCCCTGGGGACGCCGGAGGATGGTGGAATCCAGACCCTTCTCCGGTCCGACGAATTGACAATCATCAACGTAATCTGGCCTCCGGGAATGGCCATTTACCCCCACGACCACCAGCTCTGGGCGGTCATCGGACTGTACGGCGGCCAGGAAGACAACACTTTCTACCGGCGCAACAGCGACGGTCAGGGACTGGAGCGGGCCGGATTCCGCGAACTACAGTCGCAGGATGCCATCAACTTGGGCCGGGACGCCATTCACGCGGTACACAATCCCCGGCAGATGTACACCGGAGCCATCCACATCTACGGCGGCGACTTTTTCGCCAAGCCTCGCAGCGAGTGGGCCGACGAATCATCGCCGGAGATGCCCTACAGCGTCGAGGGTGCCATGCGCGCTTTCGCCGAGGCCAACGAGCGCTGGCTGGCCCAGCAGCAAGCCGACTAGCGCTAAGACGCCCAAGCGCAACGACAGGCGGTGATATGATCACCGCCTGTTCTCTTTCACCGGAATAGGCAACTCGTACACTTCGTCAGGTCGTGGGGGCCGTGGTTCGGAAAACGTTCTTCCGTCCCTTTCTGCCTCGAGCCGCCGTTGCTCCCACTATTCCACTGATTTGCGCCAAAACCGACAGGCGCCTCGCTCTTCGGCTCGGCCTTATAGAAGGCCCAGCGCGTAGCTCTCCTCACGAGCTTTGATTGCCATCTGCTTCTTATACCAGGCTGCGAGCATGCGGGAACCCTAGACTGCGGAGTCCTGTTCTCCATCGGGGGCCGGCGGGGGTGGTTCGTCGAACGCTTCGCCTGCCCTTTCCGCCTGTGTTCGCTTGCGCTCCCACTCCTTAACTTCAGCGCGCCACGCCTGCCACGCCTTCCGCTCCTCTTCGCGACCTCTCTCCTCGGCCTCCTTGACCATTTCTTTCTTGTACCAGGCAGCCAGCATGGGAATACCCTCTACCAGAATGAATGTGATGGCTATGGAGACGAAGGTGAGCCGTCCCAATCCCTCAGCTATTCTTACTACTATTCCAACCCATTTTACATCAGAGAATTCCTCAGCAATTACTACTACCAGAGCGAACAGAAACAGAAAAGCAAATACCAGCAGGAAGAGAGGCACTCGACTTGCCGGAGGCATTACCCGCCCCCACGAAGGCAACTTGTCCGCTCTTTGGTCATCAATCCTGCCTCATCAAGACAACATTAGCTTTGAGGTACAAGTCCATTCATCGTCCTATGCAAACCCCAGCCGCGCCTCTTTCATGCTGACGTAGCGCTGGCCGCTGCCAATGACCAGATGGTCCAGCAACTCCATGCCCAGCAGCTTGCCGGCCTCCACCAGGTCCCGGGTGATCGACACGTCGGCGCCGCTGGGTGTGGGGTCGCCGGAGGGGTGGTTATGGACCGCGAGTATCGACGTGGCGTTGGCACGGATTCCGGGCCGGAAGACTTCGGCGGGCCGCACCACCGAGCTGTTGACGTTGCCTATGTAGATCTCCTCGATTCCCATCACCTCGTTGCGGGTGTTCAGCAGCAGTATCCGCAGGTGTTCCTGTTCCAGAGCCGCCATCTCGGCCGACAGCAGGTTGACCACGTCCTCGGGGCAGTTGATGGTGGCCCGTTCCTCAGGAGCCAGGGATACGAACCGGCGGCCCAGCTCCAGGGCGGCAATGATCTGGCACGCTTTCGCCTCGCTGATCCCTCGTTCGGCGCACAGCTCCGCATAGCTGGCCTTCCCCATCCCGCGCAGGCCGTCAAACCTCGAAAGCAAGCGTGACGACTGCGATATGACGTTCTCACCCGCCGAGCCGGTGCGCAGCAAAATCGCAATCAACTCGGTGTTGCTCAGGTGACGCGGGCCATACGCCGCCAGCCGTTCGCGTGGACGCTCCTCGCTGGGCATCTCGCGGACTGTTGGCCCTGCCGCATTCCTGCTCACCGGCGGTTCCGTAGTAGTGGAGGTTGCCATACCGCTGCTCCTGCTTCCCTGTACGTCCCCGATATTTCAATCGAAGCAGGCAGGGAGCGGCAAGTGGCAACTGTCATCAAAAAACGCGCTGAATCCTGTGAACCGGGTGTCGTTAAGGTTGCAAATGTGTAGGGGCGCACAATCGTGCGCCCCTACACAGAACTGTTATTGATGTGTCGAGTCTCAGTACTTGGAGAAATTACCCTCGTCGCAGGTGATGAACTCCAGCACCGCCGGCTCTCCCGACGCAGTGGCGGTCAGGCCGCGCTGGATGGCGGGGATGATCTCCTCCGGCTCAGTGATCTTCTCTGCATAGGCCCCCATGGCCGAAGCCACCTCCGCGAACTGGCCGCCCAGGGTCTTCACGTTGTATTTCTGGATCGCCACCGGGAACCGGCTGTTGTCGTAGATCGACATATAGGAGTTGTTGTTGATCACCGTCAGGATCGGGATGTTGCAGCGGACGGCGGTCTCCACGTCCAGCCCAACGGTGCTGAAAGCCAGGTCGCCCATCACGTTGATGACCTGCTTGTCGGGCTGGGCCATCTTGGCGCCCATGGCCAGGCCCAGGCTGTAGCCCAGTTGCGTCGACTTGCCCCAGCCTATGAAGCTGCGAGGCTTGCGGGCCTCCCAGAACGGCGACATGTATTCCCGGGCGCTGCCGGACTCATGGGTGACGATGGTGTTCTCGAGGTCGACGGTGTGCAGCAAGTCCCAGACCACGCGGTAGGGGTTGATGGGCTTGTCGCTGGAGGTCAGCTTGGGTATCCACTGGGCCAGCCACGCCTCTTTTACCGACCGGATGTCCGCCTGGAGCGCGTGATTCGTGGGTCTCGGCGACCCGGCCCGTTCCTTGAGCTCGTTCAGCAGTTGCCGCAGCACCAGCTTGGCGTCGCCCAGCAGCGGGTAGTTTGTCCGGTACTCGCGCCCGATGGCGTCCTCGTCGTTGGTGAGGTGGACGAATGTCTTGTTGTCGGCTATCGGTACGGCGAAGAACGTCTTGGTCAGGCTGGCCCCCACGCCGAACACCGTGTCAGCGCCGTGCAGGTACTTGTTGACCATGGCCGTCGTGGCTGGGCCGCCCGCGCCCAGGGCCAGCGGGTGGTTTTCGGGGAACGCGCTCTTGCCGGGCAGCGTCGTCATCACCGGCGCTTGCAGGAATTCGGCCAGCTCGACCAGTTCGTCGGTGGCCTCGGCGTACAACACGCCCTGGCCCGCCTGGATCACTGGCCGCTCGGCAGCCAGCAGGGCAGCGGCGGCGCGGCTCACGTCCGACGGGTCGGCCTGCTGTAGCACGGAGCGGGGCGATTCGTAGTCGAACAGTTCCTCGGGCAACTCGGCGGTGGCCACGTCGGCGGGAATTTCCAGCAGCACCGGCCCAGGCCGGCCGCTGCGCAGCTTGGTGAACGCCCGGCGCATCATGGATGGAATGCGCTCCACCATGTTGAACTCGTCCGACCACTTGGTGATGGTCTCGTAACTGCGAGTGGGATAGAAGTTCGGGTGTACGCCACGCTTGTCGCGTGACATCCCTGCGGGCAGCAACAGGATGGGCACCGACTCCGAGAAAGCCTGGGCAACGCCGCCGAAGCCGTTCTCCGCGCCCGGACCGTTCTGCATCATGAAGACGCCGATCTTCTTGCCGTTGGTGGCCCGGGAGTATCCGTCCACCATGTGGACGCCCGTGATTTCCTGCCGGAAAATGATGGGACGAATGCCGGCGATGGCAGCGGCCTCCAGCAGGGGCTGGTACGGGACGCACCCGATAAACTCCACGCCCTCCATTCGCAGGATGTTGGCTATAGCGGTAACTCCATCCATCTGTCTGCCTCTCCGACAAGCAATTCGCCAAGTTGTGGGCAAGTCTAGGGAGCGCCCCAAGGGGTGTCAAGCAACGAGGACTCGTGCCGCACGAAGGGAGCCGGGTGGGGGCGCCGCCTACTCCCCGCTGTAACTCCAGGCGGTGAAACGCTTCGGGATGAGCTTGATCACCGGGTTGCCGTCCAGGTCCATCCGGCGATATTGTGGGTATTTGTTTCGCAGCAGCGATACCGCCGCCGCCGCCTCATCCTCGTCCCCGGAGAGCATCTCTGCCGAGCAGGATACAAGGACGTAGCGGAGCTGTGCCCATTCCTCCTCGTAATGGTCGACGACCAGGGCGGCCTGCGGGTTGGCGAGGATGTTGCGGACGCGGCGGAGGCGAGTAAGCTCGACGGATTTGGGTTTCTGGTCGAGCACGATGTAAATGATCTCGCCGTTAAAGGCGAAGCATACGGGGATGACCTGCGGCTGACCCTCGGGATCCGAGGTAGCCAGCCGCGCGACACGGGCATCGGCAAGGAACCGGGCCTGCGATTCGGAAAGCGGCGGCGGGTGGTTCGACAGGCTCACCATGAAAGGGCCTACGTATCGCCGGGCAGCAGGCGCATGGGGTCGTCAAGGAATTGCAGATTCTCCAGTTCCGCGTGAGCGGCTTCGGACATTGCTGCATCCCCGTCCTGGACACAGTCGATCAGCGCCCGGCGAGCCTCGGCGCCGCCGATCTTTCCCAGTGCCGCAATGCTCGCCAGCCTGACCTCCGGGTCCTCATCGTCCAGCAGTTCTACGAGTTGCGGAGTGGCTTGCTGGTCGGCCAGTTCCCCGCAGGCGTTGGCTGTCTCGTACCGGACGGCGGCGTCGGAGCTCTCCAGTTCCAGCAGCAGCACGGGAAGCCAGCTCAACTCGCCGGTCCTGCCCATTGCATAGATGGAACTGGAGCGCAGGTCCTGGTCCTCGTCGTCATAGGCCCAGCGGATGTAGTCCCGCACTTCTTCGGTGTTGTAGGGAGCCAAGGCCTCCAGGCACCGGCGGCGCACCTCGAGGTCTTCGATTTCGTCCTCCAGGAAGTCCATCAACACTCTGTATATCAGCGCGCCTTCCTGCGGGGGGATCTTGCCCTCCAATGCCAGGATGGGAAACTTTCCCAGCGCCACTGCGGAGGCTGCGCGCACCTGCGCCCCCCGTTCCGAGCGAAGCAGACCCACCAGTTCGGTGATCAGCCAGCGTTCCTCCTGCTCCCAGAGACCCTCGATGCCCAACTGCGCCAGTTGGTCGTCCTCGTCCTTGAGGAAATGCCGGAAAATCGAGGTGAAGTCCAGTTCCAGGTTCTCCTCCGCCTGCTCCACCATCGTCGTCAGCACCACCCGCCTCTCCTCCTCGTCAAGGGTGGAAAGGAATCGGTCGAAATCAATCACCTCGGAGGGCGACGGGTCAGACGCCTCGTGGAAAGGCGCGTCGGACAGTGGCTCCGATTCGTCGGCAATCGCCCTGATGAATACATCAATAGCCATGGCTATCGTAGTGTAGCACGCCGCAGGTCGCGCAAGGCCAGTGGCAGGGCCTCCAGCAGGTCGGAGGCGGCCAGCCCCGAGCGGCCGATGCGATTGGTAACGATTTCGGCCGCCGATGCGTGCAGATACACCCCGAGGGCGGCGGCTTCGTATGGCGACAGACCCTGCGCCAGCAAGGAAACGATGACGCCGCTCAGTACGTCGCCGGTCCCCCCTGTGGCCAGCCCAGGGTTGGCGAAGGGAGCGATCTGCACTGGCTTGCCAGGGGCGGCCATTACGCTGTAAGCGCCCTTGAGGACGACCGTTGCGCCCCAGCGCTCGGCCCACTCGCGAGCCGTCGCTATCCGGTCGGCCTGTATGACGCTGACCGGGATGCCCGTGAGTGTGGACATCTCGCCGGGATGAGGAGTCAGCACCAAGGGTGACGTGATCCAGGTGTGCCAATCATCGATGCCGGACAGGTTGTTCAGCCCGTCGGCGTCAACCAGCACCGGCAGTCCGCTGAGTTTTGACCTGCCAGTGTAAAACAGTCGGCGGAGGAACTCAGTCGTGCCCTCGGACCAGCCCATGCCGCACCCGGCCAAAATGGCAGAGAAGCGCCGCTCCGAGTTCAATATGACGTCGGAGGCGGATGGGTCGATGCGGCCGTCTGCATCCTCAGGCAGTGGCAGGTGGATCGCCTCCGCGCCCTTGGCGGCGGCGGTCCTGTAGACACCCTCCGGGCTGGCCAGCGTTGTCAGGCCGGCCCCGGTACGTACCGATGCCTGCGATGCCAGCCATGCAGCGCCGACGTAGTGCCTTGAGCCAGCAACTACCAGCGCATGGCCGTAGGTGCCCTTGTGTGAGTCGAGAGCGCGCCGGGGCAAGCGGGAAGCCGCCCACTCAGGGGTGAGCATTTCCACATCAACCGACTGTTCTTCCGGCAGACCCGGAGGCACGCCGATGTCCAGCACTCGCAGTTGCCCCGTGCGTTCCGCGCCGGGGAAGCGCAGCAGTCCCGCCTTGGGATATCCAAGAGACAGAGTCAGATCGAACTGCGGGCACGCCGGGTCCACGTCTCCGGTGTCGGGGTTCAACCCGGTGGGCAGATCGAGAGCCAGCAATTTGGGAGCATCGGGGGATTCCCGGGTCTGCCGCAGTTGCAGCATCGCGTCGCCCACGGGGCCGGACAGCGGCCGCGACCGGCCCGTGCCGAGGACTGCGTCAATGACCAGACGGGACCGGCGCACCAACCGTCGCAGCGTTTCGATATCGGGGCTTGAGACTGTCTCGACGCCGTATTCCAGTGCCGAGTCAAGCTTGGGGTCGCGTTCCGGGCGCGGGGTCAAAAGACAGCAGACCACCTCCGCGCCCCATCGCCGCAGGCGCCTGGCCGCCACCAGGCCGTCGGCGCCGTTGTTGCCCGGCCCCACCAGCACGACGACGCGAGCGCCTGCCGCGCCGCCCAGCTCATCTCTGGCGGCCTGCGCAACGGCCAGCCCCGCGTTCTCCATCAGCGTGTCGGTGCTGACGCCCGCCCGCTCCGAAGCCTGCTCAATGGCGACCATCTGTGCCGCAGTTACGACTTTCACAGCGACGGCTATCCAGTGTTTTCAGTCTTGCTTCCGAAAACAGCGTCAACGACCTCGGGAGAAAGGGTTACTCCTTGCTTCTCCAGTGCTTTTTGTATGCGCTTGCGCTCCTTCCGACGCGCATCCCGTACCATCTTTGCTTTCTGTGCCTCTCGAATTGCTTTGGCACTCTCAAACATTTTCCTCACCCAGTCAAACAGAAATGCCAACGGGACTATGGTAGACCAATACAGGTCAACCGATAGAGTCTCGAACCACTGGAACAGCCAGAAATCGCTTCCCTCGAAGGATTTGAGGATTACAAGGCAGGCAATGCCTGTCAACGTGAAACCTGCTGCCTGCCATCCAACACCGCGGTTAACGAGGGCTTCCGGAACCTGGGATTGGCTCTCTCTCATTATACGCTCACGAGCCTACTCAGGCTCCTCGCGCCGGGTCACTACAAACGCCACGGCGTTTTCCTGGGAGTCGGACATGCTGACCGATATCTCGACGACGCCAAGCCGCTCGGCGCGGGCCATGGCCCGGCCGTGCAGCTGGATGCTGGGCGCGCCGCTGGGGGCGCGGACGACCTCGATGTCCTTCCACCCGACACCCCTGACGCCAGTGCCCAGCGCCTTCATCGTGGCTTCCTTGGCGGCAAAGCGCGAGGCCAGCTTGGAAGGACGGCCCCGGCAGTATTCCAGTTCCCCAAGCGTGTAGATGCGGCTGAGGAACCGGTCGCCGTAGCGCTCCAGCACCGCTGCTATGCGCTTGATTTCGATGATGTCGACACCCGTGGAAAGCATTCGTGGCAAAGCTCCCACACTTGTCTTGCGCCTTGCGGCAGACCGGATGCGCCAACCGGCGCTTTGACTAGTCCGGCACGTGCCCCGGCAGGCCCAGGCGATCGAGAATCCTGGAGACGGAGTAGCTGCGGTTAAGCACGTAGAAGTGAACGCCCGGAACACCCGCCTCCCAGAGACCTTCCACCTGCCGGGCCGCGTAGTCGATGCCCAGCTCGCGCACGCTGTCGTCGTCTTCGCCCAGGCGGTCCAGCTCGGCATCCAGGTCAGCCGGAATCTTTGAACCGCACAGCGACGTGAATCGCCGGATCTGCGGACCGCTCAACACCGGGAGAATACCCGGAACCACCGGCACGTCGATGCCTGCGGCCACGGCCCGGTCAGCAAAATCGAAATAGTCGTTGTTGTCGAAAAAGAGCTGCGTTATCAGAAATTCAGCGCCGTTTTCCACCTTGAGCTTGGCGTACTCAAGGTCCTGCTGGAGGCTCACAGCCTCGGTGTGGCCCTCGGGATAACAGGCGGCGGCTATGCCGAAATCGTAGTTGGCCTTGATGTGGCTCACCAACTCGGACGCGTGACTGAAGCCGCCCTCCGTTACGGTGAACTGCTGCTCTCCACGCGGCGGGTCGCCCCGCAGCGCGATGACGTTCTCGATGCCAGCATCCTCCAGCCGGTCGAGGACACCGTCCAGTTCATCGACCGTCTGGCCGGCGCAGGTCAGGTGGGCCATCACCTCGACACCTGCCGACTCCTTGGCGCTGATGGTGATCTCCTCGGTGAACTGCCGCGTGGAGCCGCCCGCGCCGTAAGTTACCGAAACAAAGTCCGGACTATAGGCGGTCAGTTCAGCCACCGTGTCCAGCACGCCGGGAATGCCCTCGGCGTTCCTCGGCGGAAAGAATTCGAACGATATGGTGCGCCCCTCCTGGAGCATTTTTCGTATCTTCAAAACCTGTTAAATGTTCCTCCGTGTTTTTTCTTCACCCCCATCCACCCGCACTTTAGTTAAAGTGGAACGCCCTCACCCCTTCGACAAGCTCAGGGCAATGCCTAACCCTCTCTCTATAGGAGAGGGGACTTTGGGTATCGGTCAGAACTGGGGCGTGCGTTTCTCCACGAATGCCTGCACGCCCTCGGCTGGGTGGCCGGACGTGGCGACGTACTGCGCGAATGCCATCTGCTCGACGGCCGAGCCGTCCCGCACCGTGAGGTCGCGGCCCTGGTGCGTCACTTGCTTGATCCAGCCAAGGCCGGGGCGGCTCTTGCCTCGCAGCGGGGTCACCAGCTTTTCCAGTTCCTCGTCCAATTCCTCCAGCGGCGCAGAGCGCAGGGCCAGGCCCCACTCGACGGCCTCCGGGCCGTTCAGCCAGCGGCCCGTGGTCAGCAGTTCCATAGCCCTCTGGGGCCCCACCAGACGCGGCAGCCGAATGGTCGAGCCGCCGCCGGGCATCAGGCCGAAGTTGACGTGCTGGTCCCCGATGCGGGCATCGTCAGCTACCAACGCCATGTCGCAGGCCATCATCAGCTCCAGCCCACCGGCCAAGGCGAATCCGTGCACCACCGCGATGACCGGGACCGGCATGTCTTCAACCTGGAAGATCACCTCGTTGATGTCCGTGAGGTAGGCGCGCAACGACTCGGGACTCTGAAAGGCGTCCTGGAAATACTTGAGGTCGGCGCCGGCGCAGAAGCAGCGCCCCTCTCCCCGCAGTACCATCGCCTTGATCGAGTCGTCCGAGGCCACATCACTCAGCGCCGATGACAGGTCGGCGCAAAGCTCGCGGCCCAGCGCGTTCATGGCATCGGGCCGGTTGAGCATTATGGTGGCGATTCCCTGCTCTTTCGATAGCTTGACGTTCTGGTAATCCAAAGCGACTCCACGCCCTTTCCAGTGGGAAAGGGCATTCAGGGTGGGTGGAATTTCCCTTATACTATACCCGACTCGGCACCCTTCGCGCTGGTAAGGGGTCTCTTGCATAGCAACGACGCAGCGGATAGCTGCACCATAAACGTCCGTGTGCAGCCCCGGGCATCGCGCAATCGCGTGAATGATTACCGCGATGGAGCGCTGCGGGTCAGCGTTACAGCGCCGCCCCATGGCGGGCGGGCCAACGCGGCGCTGCTGAAACTCCTGGCCGATGCGCTTGGCGTGGCCAAATCGCGCCTGAGCATCATTCGCGGGCACTCCAGCCGCGACAAGATCGTAGCAGTTGAGGGGCTTGCGGCAGAGGACATCAATCGGCTGCTGGAACCAACGGCTCAACCTCCAGCGGTGTAATCAGCTGACCGGAAGGACAAGCATGGCAATCAGATACATGAACTTTGGCTGGGTGCTGGACAACGAGCTGGCCGGTTCCCAGGGCCCGGTCAACATGCAGGACCTGTTCTTCCTGTACCAGCAGGGCGTACGGGCGGTAATCCGCATGGAGGAGCGCACCATCCCCGCCGACACCGGCGGCTACGTTGACATCGTGGACATGTATGTTCCGGTACGGGATTTCACGCCCCCGGACCAGGAGCAGATCGACCGGATGATCAAGTTCATCGACGAGCAGGCCGTGCAGAACCAGCGTCCTGTCGTTGTGAGCTGCTACGCTGGCATTGGACGCACCGGCACAGTGCTGGCCTGCTACCTGGTGAGGCGCGGCGCGTCCCCGGCCGAGGCCATCGACGAGGTGAGGCGACTGCGCCCCCGCTCCGTCCAGACGCCGGAGCAGGAGGCCGCCGTCTACGAATACGCCCGGCGCCAGAGAACGGGAGGCGATGTCGACAATTGACGACGGGATTCTTAGCCGAGCCGCGTTCGATTGTCACGTCAGGGCTTTTTGATTGTTCTAAATTCCGTTGGCCCTGAGCCTGTCGAAGGGCCGTCCGTTCGTGGTTCGACAAGCTCACCATGAACGGACTGATCTGGCGGACATCGAAAACTGAAAGACCCTGATTGTCACGTAAGGAGAACTGCCATGGCTGACTCGCCGACCCCCTTGGACATACCCGCCGAGGTGCTTGCGGAAGTCTACCGCGAGGCCCGCAGGGCGTTCCCGTTCGAGTGCTGTGGCTGGCTGGCCGGCCCCGCCGACAGCGCGGCGGTTGACGCCGTCCGTAGCTGCGAAAACGCCCAGGACTCGGGCACCCACCCGACCCAGGCAGCACGGGGAGCGGAGACTGCCTACGTGATCACCGGCGACGACCTGTTGTCCCTGAACCGCAGCCTGGACGGCGACACCCCCGCCAAGGTCATCTTTCACTCCCACCCCAATGGCCATGCCTATTTCTCGCCCACCGACCGCGAGGTGGCCACCAGCCCTTGGGGCGACGGCCCGGCGTATCCGGTGCAGCAGCTGGTGGTGGGGATAACGGAGAGTCAGGTAGTGGAGGCGGCGCTGTTCGCCTGGTCCGACCAGGAGGAGGGGTTCGTGCAGATAGCCAGCTACGAGGGCGCGGTGGTCTAGCGCTTACCTTCCGTCTCCGGGAAACGCCAGCGCCTCGGCGTCGGTAATGTAGTAGGAAACTATCCAAAAGGTCCCCTCCCCCTTGACGAGGGAGGGTTAGGGTGGGGGTGAAAAGGTAGTGCTGAGAGGCCGTCGATAAACGACATGCGGTTTTGAGCATAGATTCCAAGTGGTCTTGCGGATTCAGGGCGCCATTTCGACTATAATTTGGTTATCATCGTCCGGTGGAGTGGTGACAACTCACCCAAGTAGCCCGCGGCAACGCTTGGGAGTCGTAGGTTTGATTCCTGCCCGGACTGTTCTGCTTCTTAATTTGTTATGCGCCTTAGTCATGCACGGTCTGCGGCGCAAACAATTCTTTTACCTACTCGGTCATTACCAGGTCTAGTTATCCCACCACTCCGTCTCCGTAGGCCAGCGCCTCGGCGTCGGTGATGTAGTCGATGGTCTCGCGGATACGGCGCTCGGTGTCTCGGGTAATGCGTTTCCCCTCGTAAAAGCATTCGCCGTGCAGGTGGCCGATTCGGGTGTAATACCGGCCAACCAGATTCTCAAATGCCCTGTCGGACTCACCCAATAGGCGTATACCCGTCGACGTCATTCCGGTCGTTTCGGGCAATTCACCCGTGCGTGCCAAGATCAAGGCGTCAGTGGCGCGTTTCGCGGCGCACCAGGCTTTCTCCGCTGCATCCCGGACATCATCAGCAGCCAAACGATCAATGGCCGCTTCGTACATCAGGTGGGCATCGGCGAAGATTTCCCTTACCTCGTCAGTGGCTAACATCTTGCTCTGCTTTGGATCCTCGGATGATCTATTGGCGCTTACGCAATTTTACCGTATTGAGGGATTCCGGGGATCGTTCCTATGTTTCATCCTGCCCTGGTCGTGCCTCCCTGCTAATGCGCGGTGTCCCCAAGTACGAACACCAGCACGCTGGCCGCAGCGTAGAGGCCGATGAGCGTCAGTGCCTCCCAGGTGAAGAACCGGTTGGGCCGCCCTCGTCCCCGTCTGAGCACCGAGGCCAGCACCACGGCCGTCATCAGTATCGCTATCGCCGCCGTCAGTGTGTGTATGGGAGAGATGGCGGAAGGAGACCACAACGGCGCGCCAACCAGGGCCACGTCATCCATGAACAGGATGAACCCCATGTTGAACAGGTTGCTGCCCAGCACGCCGGTTATCGCCAGCTCGGGGGCGTTGATGCGTATGGCGGCAAAGGACGCCGCCAGTTCCGGCAATGACGTGCTGAAGGCAAGGAACTGGGTGCCGAAGAAGCTGGCATTCCAGCCCATCCTTTCGGTTGTAGTTTCGGCGACTATGGAAAGCCAGATGGCCGCGCCGATAATCAGCCCTGCGGATATGGCGTAGATGACCATCGTCTTGGCCATGCTTTCCTTGGCGTACTGCTCCCCCTCGTCCTCCTCCTCAGCCACGCCTGATGCGGCATAGTCTCCGTCGTCCTGTTCCCTCTGCTCAAACTTGTAGAGCATGAACATGGCAAACAGAAACACCACCAGGATGACGCCGCTCGCCGGGCTGATGGTCCACGAATCCATGGCGGTAGTTTCTCCGTGGATCAGCATGGCAGTGGCGGCCAGGGCGATGACCAGTACGCCCAGGGACCCGACCAGCACGGCAGCGATGCTGACGCTGCCCAGGATAGGCCCGTTGCGCCAGTAGAGGTCCAGCAGGCCGATTATCAGCAGGTTGAACAGGTTGCTGCCGAAGGCGTCGCCCACTGCCAGGTCGGGGTTGTCCGCCAAGGTGATGGAGCTGACCCCGACGCCCAACTCTGGCAGCGATGTCGCTGTGGCCAGCAGAACGACGCCGATGAAGGCCCGGCCCAGGCCGGTCTTGAAGGCGATAACGTCCGCCGACTTGGCCAGGAAGTTGGAGGCTCCCAGGATGACGATGGCTGCAGCGGCGAGCATGAGCCACAGAACGGGCAGGGGAATTTGTTCCATTACTAGTCCTGTCTAAAACGGGCTAGGAAACTATCTCAGCACAGTGTTTGGGGCAAATTGGCAGGCTTTTCCGCATTACCCTTTCACCCCCACCCTAACCCTCCCCCTCAAGGGAGAGGAGATTTGTCTTGGCTATCCTTCGCCGCTGATGGCAGACACGATGCGGTCGCCCATCTCAATCGTGCCGACGGAGCCGGCCCCACCCGCGATGTCGGCGGTGCGCAGCCCGCTTTCCAGCGTCTGCTCGACGGCCCGCTCCACGGCGGCGGCCTCCTCGGTCAGGCCCAGGGAGTAGCGCAGCATCATGGCCATGCTCAGGATGGAGCCGATGGGATTGGCGATGCCCCTGCCAGCGATGTCCGGCGCGGTGCCGTGGATCGGCTCGTACATCCCCACCGACGGCTGGCCCTCCACTGGCACGCCCGCCAGGCTGGCTGATGGCAGCAGTCCCATGGACGCCGCCAGCACCGAGGCCTCGTCGGTCAGGATGTCGCCGAAGGTGTTCTCGGCGACGATCACGTCGAAATAGGCGGGCCGCTGGATCAGCTGCATGGCGCAGGCGTCAACCAGCACGTGCTCCAGCTCAACGTCGGGGTACTCCTCGCCCAGCCGCGTCGCCACGGTGCGCCACAGCCGGGAGCACTCCAGCACATTGGCCTTGTCCACCGAGGTCAGCTTCTTGCGGCGTCCCCGGGCCAGCTCGAACCCCACGCGCAACACCCGCTCGATTTCGCCCTCGGTGTAGCGCATGGTGTCCTCGGCGATGATGCCGCCCGGCGTCTGGCGCCGGCCCCGGGGCTCGGCGTAGTACAGGCCGCCGGTCAGCTCCCGCACCACCACCATGTCCACGCCCTCGATGACGCTGGGACGCAGCGGACTGGCGTCGGCCAGCCAGGGGTAGACCTTGACGGGCCGGATGTTGGCGAACACGCCCATGTGGGCGCGGATGTCCAGCAGACCCTGCTCGGGGCGCACTGCGGCGTTGGGGTCGTCCCACTTGGGGCCGCCCACTGCGCCGAACAGCACCGCGTCGTTGTCGCCCGACATGGCCCGCACCTCGTCGGTGAACGGGATGCCATGCTTGTCGATGGAAATACCGCCGATGTCACCGTAGGACAGTGTGAACGTGTGCCCAAAGGCTGCGCCGACGGCCTCCAGCGCGCGGACGCCCTGGTCCGTCACCTCCGGCCCGATGCCGTCGCCGCCCATGACTGCGATCTTGAACTCCAAGGCCAATCCCTCCCGATGCCAAAAACCGGCAACAGTATACCAAGTCAGGGGAGGTGGCGGGGTGGGGTGGATGACAGGAATAAAGGTAAGACTTTCAGGTACGCCTAAAGCTCTGCAAAGGACACCTTATGATTTTGCCGAAGGATAGATTCACGAGGCTCGCAGAAATACTGGGCTTGGGTCAGACGGCAGCATCTATACCTGTTAGGGTTTGGCAAACATTCTAGAGGGAATTGGTGACGCTACGGTGATCGAGCATCAGGAGGGCTTATGTTACTCTGAAAGTGTAAAGAAAGGGTCGATAGAAACAAAAAGCTTAGGGTTCAACAGATGAGGTTACGGTGAAGGGAATGGGAGAATTGAAGTTGACAGGCACAACCATCCGTGGTAAGAACCGCCCACATCAGTTTGTGCCAAAACCCAAATAACTCAAAGCAGGAACGGCCACAGCGAGGAGGAGACTAGTGGGTCAGAGTGTAAATATCGTGTTCGTTTCCGAGCCGAAAGAATATGCCTTAAAGATAGACAAAGCCTTAGAAATGCCTCTAGGTTTGGAATATGTTGTAACTGTAGCATCGGGAGGCACGGAATATGAGGCTTGTATCCCAGCGAGTAATTTCGTGCCCCCGTTGGCCGACGGACACCCGAAAGGGGTTTATGGCAAATTCGTTGGATTCAGAGGAGACGAACGGGTAGTCGTATTTCCGCCGTCATCCTTGGGAACCTCGATTTGGTACATCCCGGAGGAGATAATGAATACGATTGCTACGGAAGTAGCCTAGTCTGAAATGCTATTGTCAGACAAGGACATATTTGACGCGATGGACAAAGGTGATCTAACCGTACATCCTCCTCACGGGTTCGAAACGCTGGTCAAGTCAGCTTCAATCGACATGCGCCTACACCCCCAATTCAGGTGATTCGTCCAGAGAAAATAGACACGTCGATTTTCATTGACCCAACCAGAATGACTAATGTCCAAGGACAGATAGCAAGCTACGCAGAGCAACTCGATTTGCGGCCTGATCAGCCTTTCGTAATGGACCCCGGCGTGTTTGTGATTGGGGCAACCGCAGAGCGAGTGGAGCTTTCTGCAGCGCTGGCAGGCAGAATAGAGGGGAAAAGTTCCTTGGCAAGATTCGGGATACAGGTGCATCTGACTGCTCCGAAAATCGATCCGGGATGGCGGCTTAACCACATCACATTGGAAATCATTAACTTGGCTCATTTCCGTGTTGCCCTTTTCCCGATGATGGAAATTGCAGCGCTTATGATTGAACCGTTAAAGACTCCAGCCTCTCAAGCTTATAGTGGGCGATTTTCTGCTGGATAGACTGAATCCCCGGAGTGGAAGGAGGCCGTGCGCGCCCTGATCCTGGGCGAGGAGCTTCTGCGGCTGCCGGTGCGTTTCGATGCGTTCGCAGATGAGCACCCTAAAGGGTTTGGCTGATATCAATTTCGGTTTCGTTTCGACAACGCTTTCGGACTAACCAGCCTCTCACAACAAGCAAAAGCTCCCTCCCGAGGGATGAGGAGGGAGCTGGCAGGCAGCCTCCCAAGGGGCGGCCCTCCTGCGTCGGATTGCGGCGCCGGCGGCGACGTTATGCCGCCAGCGCCATGGGCGACCGCTTTGGTGCAGCCGCTGGGTTGTCCGGGTTGGCGCACCAGGTTGACCCGTCAGGGTACACCACCACCACTGGCCGGGTTGTGTGCTCCAGCAGCGTCTTCAGGCTGTAGCCCCGCAGTCGCTCGAACAGGCCAGGGTTGACCAGCGAAACGGGTATCAGGATCAGGTCAGCGTCCTCCCTCTCGGCCCACTCCGCCAGGTGTTTGAACCCGTGAGACGTGGGCAGAATCGCCTGCGCCCCTGCCCCCCGCGCCTTGATAGCCTCCATCTGCCTAGCCACCGGCGACCGGCCCAGCCGCCGCAACTCCGGCTCCCCCAGTGTCCGGATCCACTGTCGGCGGTTCTCCTCGGGATAGGGACTGACCAGGTATGACGCCGCCGTGATCTCGAACAGCACCACCTCGCCGCCATCGGCCGCTGCCAGTCCCGCCGCGCAGGACCGCACCACCGCGTATTCGGGCGAGTCGTCCAGGCTGGTGACCGCCAGCACTCTCCGAATGGCACACTCACCGTCCGCTCGCCTGGCCTCCTTGGCCCGCACCGATTCCAGGTGTGCGATGATGGAGTGGACCACCCTGCAGTCGTTGGTGATGAACCCTCGGAACCGCTTTCCGGGACTGGATATGCCTCCGACCCCGAAGAGCTTGTCCTGCGAGATTTCCCAGCCGATAAAGGCGATGGGCGTGGGATGCGACGAGACCAGGAACCACTGGTTTTCCAGGGCGCGGGTGTTGCGCTGCACCTGCGTCCAGACTCCCTCCAGCCCTTCGGGCGCATCCTCCAGCGGACACTGCCCGAAGGCTGCGAGCTTTACGCCCGCCTGGACCAGCCGCTGATAGCGATTGCCCTCTCCGGCCATCTTCCCGGCCGTCTGGAACCCTGCATACAGGTCGGCGCCCTGAGGGCTGTCCTCCACCTCCCGCTCGATCTCGCGGCTGAATTCCAGCATCTCGGTGGCGTCGCTGAGGAAACGGAATCCCTCAATGGGTGTTCCTCCCGCCCGCAGTTCCTTGTCCATCCGCTCGATCAGGCCCTCGACGCCGCTGAAGTCCCGGAGCAGAATGTCGTTGTCGGTAATAGTCCAGTCCATGGTAAGCACCCCCCTTTCGCCTCTGGAAAAGGCCGTCTGATAATGTTACGGGACAATAATCATCATCGGATTCATTGAAGTGTAGACAATGGAGATATACAATATCTCAACTGATGATAGAAAATACCACGTAAGGATCAAGGGAACGACAGAGATCGTGGGTGGAGGAGGCAAATGACGCTCCGAATTGGAGCGAGAGGAAGTCTCTCCTTGGAAGAGGACAAAAAGGCGGGCGCGGCAGTTGGAGCACCGGCTTCGTCTATCTGAGCGGAGCCGGGGTCGCCGGTATTGTCAGGCAGCTACACCGTCGGCTCTCCCAGGCCGCCCGCCTCCGCCGGGACCGCCTCGTCCTCGCCAGGCCACGGCGGCGTGGTGTGGCATAGGAAGCGCAGCTCGGTCTCAGGTGAGGCCGCGAACTGGAACCGCCATCCTGTCGGGATCACCAGTGCGTCTCCGGCAGAAACGTCCTGTGGCGCCACAGATGCGGCGTCGGCCCCCGGCGGACAGCGCCACACCTGTCCGCGACCCTCCAGGATGTACCAGGTCTCCTCGACGGTGCGGTGGTACACCGGGCGCGAGACCTGGCCGGCTGGGAGGGTGACTTCCACCACGCTGCTCTTGACGGCCCCGTGGCGTGCATCGGTCAGCAGCCTGATCTCCGACCCGTCGGGCGCGTGAACGTCGGGCCGTTCGGAGCGGCGCGAGAGCGGCGGTACCTGGTCGTCAGGCCACAGGGCCCCATATCTTGCCGGTATGTCGCTGCCTCTCATGTCTTTATTCTCCGATCGCTTTGGCTACCCGCCGGCAGCAATGGTCAATCCCTCGCCCACGACGCCCCAGAATGGGACGGCGATGGCGAAGAGCACCGCCACGGCCACCAGGGTCATGATGATTCCGACGCGCAGGACCTCTGGGGCCGAGATGTCCGCCCGCTGGTAGATGAACACGCTCCCCGCCGCCGCTGCCGGGTAGTACACCACTGAGTCCCCCACGATTACCACCGCCAGACCGCAGACCATGGGGTTCAGTCCCAGCGACGCGCCAGTGGACATGGCCACTGGGATGATGAACGCCAGGTACCCGGCGATGTTTGGCATCACGAAACGCACCGCCGCCGCCGCTCCCGACATCGCCAGGAGCAGCAGCCAGGGCGAGTCCCCGATGCCGCCGACCGCCG
Organism: Dehalococcoidia bacterium; assembly: GCA_965203005.1. Taxonomy (GTDB): domain Bacteria; phylum Chloroflexota; class Dehalococcoidia; order Lucifugimonadales; family UBA3495; genus VXOI01. The sequence goes on along the minus strand of CBDBBS010000002.1, from coordinate 3,015,687 downwards.
ACACCAGCGTGCTGGCGAACCACGCCGCCGCTCCGCTGCTGACCAGCGCCCCCGACAGCGACAGCGACGTGGCGATGATGAAGAAATTGCTCCAGCCCAGGTTCTGCTCGAATGTGCGCCACGATAGTAGCCCGATTCCCGGCAGCAAGATGACCACCATGGCAATCAGCGCGGGGACGGCAGGCGACAGGCCATGGGCAAAGTCGGTAAACCAGAGCAGCGCGACTCCCAGCGTGATCAGTCCCGCCCTCACTTCCACAGGCGTAAACTGGCCAGGGCCTTTGGCAGCGCCCTCTCCATCCTCGTTCTGCGGCATCCCGGCAAATCCCGAGCGGTAGAGGAGAAACACGGCTATTCCTCCTACCACCAGAATCGCCCAGAATGGTAACGCCATAAGCACGAACCAGCCGGTCCAGGAAAAGTCACCGATGAGCGCCGACGCCACCACCGGCGTGATTCCACCGGCCAGCAGCGCCGTGGAACCCAGGCGGTTGAGCGACCCCATGGCCATCATGACCCCTTTGTTCAGGGGGTGCTGGCGCTCAATGTTCCACCGCCCCATGACCTGCTCGTAAACGTGCACCAGGATCGCGCCCCGTGTCCCGGCGGAGGGCAGGGCGAAAGTCAGGGCGGCGAAGGCCACCAGCATCTGGACGTAGAGCGCTCGAGGGTTGCCCCGGGACAGGCGGATCAGGTAACCCGCCAGCCTGTTCGCCAGCCCCGATTGCTGTACGCCCAGGCCGAGGGTCAGGATGCCGATGAGAAAGTAGGGGACCGGCTGGGAGAACCCGTACAGCGCTGCTGTGACGTCCGGCACCGCGCCCACCAGCGTCAGCAGGATGACGGCGGCGACACCCGTAACGGCCAGCGGCAGGGCCCCGGTGGCCCAGAATCCAACGGCCAGCGCCATCACCGCCAGCGCCCGCTGCCCTTCGACCGTGAGGCCCTCAGGAGTCGCAACCAGCAGCACGACGGCGAACGCCAGCAGCGGCAGCCCGAACTGGACTGCCGTTACGCCAGGCCGGTCGCCGAGAACCTTTAGCCTGCCTGTGAGGTCGAATGCCGCCATGTCAAAGTCTCTTCTCACCCTCCCTCTCCCTTGAGGGAGAGGGTTGGGGCGAGGGTGAAGTCCTAGCAAGAGGCAACCTATTCGGTCGAGAAATCGTATCCACAGACCCCGTACAAGACATTACCCTTCGAGCAACGTAAGAATCTGGTTGTAGTCCTCATCACTTAGCCGCAGTCCAAGTTGCCGACTGCCGACACACAAAGACTCAATTCCTGTATTTCCTCCTTTATGAGTCATTTGGTCAGCATTTTCACCCCCACCCTAACCCTCCCCCGTCAAGAGGTAGGGGACTGCCGGATAGTTTCGAAATGGAAGACCCCCGGAGTGCACCCCCGGGGGTCCTGTCTGCGTCTGTACTCGTATATGTTGCTCAGGAAACTGCTGGCTTGCGTCCCTTCCGCTCCAGGAAGTCCGCGAAGCCCTCCTCCACCGTCAGGCCCCGGAAGCGTCCCTGGCGCGCCTCGATCTCCGTCCAGAACTGTTCCTCCAGCGAGTTGCCGGTGTGCTCGATGAGCAACTGCTTGATGTTGTTCACGCCATCGGCCCGGTTCTTGGCGATGCCCGCCGCCACCTCGATGGTCTTTTCCATCAGGTTCTCCGACGGCACCAGGTGGTTGAGCAGGCCGATGTGGTAGGCCTCGTCAGCGAACACCTCGCGCCCGCTGTACAGCAACTCCTTGGCCTTGCCCCAGCCCACCAGCGTCGGCAGACTCCAAGTGGCGTTGAGCTGCCCGTAGTTCACCGCAAGGAAGCGGAAGCTGCTCTTCTCGCAGCCGATGAGAAAGTCCATGCTGGTGGCCATGACGGTGCCGCCGCCGTAGCACAGTCCGTTGATGGCGCCGATCACCGGCTTGGTGCAGGTGGCCATGTGCCAGGTGTACTTGGCCCGCTCGGCCGCCGCTGCGTCCCGCTGCGCCTCGGTCAGCTCACGGTTCTCGTGGATGTCCGCTCCGGCGGAGAAGGCCCGCTCGCCGGCCCCGGTAATGATCACTGCGCCGATGCCGTCGTCGGCTTCCGCCTCGGTGAGAAACGCGTCCACCTCGCGCGACAGATTGAGGCTGAGGGCGTTCAGCACCTCGGGCCGGTTCAGGGTGACGATGGCAACCCGGTCCACCTGGTCGGTGGAGATAACCTCAAAGGCCATGATAGCTACGACTCCTCAGCCGCCCGCCCGAAGCGGGGACGTGATCTGCATATTCGAGCTGCCAGCGGTATGGCGCTACTGGCAACCCCCTAACTAAAGCACAACACCGTAAGGTTTGCAAACGGCGATGAATCCGCCGTGTGGTATACCCGATCAGTCCCTGTAACGGCGCAGTAAAACATGGATAGCGAAGGCTCTGCGGTCGGTGCCGGGAGCGCTTTCGAGGGCGGTAATAGCAACCTCCGTTTCCGTAATGAGTTGCATGACCCTATCCCGGGCAAAAGTGGCGCTTGCGGAATAGTCGGCCTGTTGGCGTTGCCTCTGCATTAGGACGAATATTTTCCCGAAGTCCTGGATTCCTGCTGGAAAGACGCTCATAGCAGACTGGTCATTGCATTGGTTTCTGGCGTGCCCGTGCTCCAGCGCCCGGTAGGTCTGTATCCATGACGCTCCGGCTCTCCCTGAGCCGGCCAGACGGTTGGCGCAACAATGGGCCAGCGCGTGGAACAGGGCGTAGTACGCGGCGCTGACGGCGCGGCGCAGTTCGGCCTGGCGAGGCCGCCCCCGGTTTCCGCCCACCGCGCCGGAAGCCAGTTGCCTGGCGATTCTTATCAGGTCGCGGGGATTCACGGGATTTGCTCCTTGTAGAAGCTCTTCCACTCGGATTTTGAGATGAAGGAATGACCGGGGGTGTTGAGCAGTTCAACCTCCGGCACATGACCGAGCAAGCGGCGCTCTATCCCGATAGTCCATTTGGCGTCCAGCCTCTTTAGGTCACCGTCGAATATGATGTAAATGTGCAGGAACTCATCACCCCACCAGTCCAGCTCCGGGTTGGCGATTATCGGGTCGAAGACAAACTCATCCTTGAACCTGCCCTCCAGGTCTTGCCTGACGAAGCTCTCCACCTTCTCGATGACTTCCTGCGGTATCGTGGGCCTCTTGCCGTAGTATGAGAACGACTCGTGCACCGGCTGTTTGCTGCTCATTTCACAAATCCTCTGCGGCGGCTCGGTTGCCTTGAAAGCCGCTTTGATTCATTGCCCATTTGTGATTGAATCAAGCCTAACAACATTGCCGGTAGAATGTACACCTTGACCATCCGTGAAACGCATTAACCCTCAGGAGGCACCCATGCAGCAACGCGACTTTGTCGGCTACGGCCCCAACCCGCCCGCCGTGCGCTGGCCCAACGACGCCCGCATCGCCGTCTCGGTGGTCGTCAACTATGAGGAGGGGTCCGAGTACTCCACCCTCGACGGCGACCCGGCAGGCGAGACCTCCGGCGAGTCGCCCTCGCCCCTCGGCGCGGGCGAGCGCGACCTGGCCAACGAGTCCTTTTTCGAGTACGGCAGCCGCGTCGGCGTCTGGCGCATCATGGACATACTCGAGCGCAACAACGTGCCCAGCACGTTCTATGCCTGCGCCCTGGCCCTCGAACGCAACCCGGAGGTCGGCCCGGAGGCCATCCGCCGCGGCCACGAGGTCATGGGCCACGGCAACCGCTGGGAGGAGTACTACCGCATGGACCGCGACGCCGAGCGGCAGGCCATCGGCGAGGCCGTCGACACCATCGAGCGCATCTGCGGCCAGCGGCCTCTCGGCTGGTACACCCGCTATGGCCCCAGCGTCAACACCCGCGAGCTGGTGGTCGAGGAGGGCGGTTTCGAGTACGACTGCAACGCCTACAACGACGACCTCCCCTACTGGACGGAGGTCCACGGCAACCCCTGGCTGGTGGTGCCCTACTCGCTGGAGGTCAACGACTACAAGTACTGGCGCGGCGACCTGCTGACGCCGGAGCACTTTTTCCAGGTGGCCAAGGCCTCCTTCGACCAGCTATACGAGGAAGGCGCAACCCATCCCAAGATGATGTCCGTTGGCCTGCACTGCCGCATAATCGGCAAGCCCAGCCGCGCCTCAGCCCTGGACCAGTTCCTGAAATACGCCTCGGAGAAAGAGGGCGTCTGGTTCGCCCGCCGCCTCGACATCGCCCGCTGGTGGAAGGAGCACTACCCGCCATCTGTCTGAACTGTGATTTTTGTGATTATGGGATTACTCTGATTACAGTGTGCACGGAATTGAAAGAATCAAGCTAATCAAGGAATCAAACAAATCACAGTTCAAACAACCCCACAACCTGAGGAGCCATGCCATGAAGACCGTTCGCATCTACCAGACCGGCGGCCCCGAGGTCCTGAACTACGAGGACGCGCCGGAGCCGTCGCCCGCACCCGGACAGGCCGTCGTCGAGATCAAGTCCGTCGGCGTCAACTACACCGACGTTTCCAGCCGCAAGGGGACCAACCCGCCAGACGCCTTTCCCTGGACGCCGGGCCGCGAGGCAGCCGGCGTGGTCACCGCCGTAGGCGAGGGCGTCACCGAGGTGGCCGTCGGCGACCGCGTGGCCTACGCCATGCACACAGGCACTTACTCCCAATATCACTCCGTCCCGTCCTGGCTGCTGGTCAAGATCCCCGACGGCATGGATTTCGGCACCGCCGCCGCCACCATGCTGCAGGGCATGACCGCCCACTTCCTGGTCTACGGTATCGCGCATCTGGGAGAGGGCGACCGGGTGCTGGTGCACGCCGGAGCGGGCGGCATGGGACTGTGGCTGATCCAGATGCTCAAGAACATCGGAGTCTACGTCCACACCACCGTCTCCACCGAGGAGAAGGCCGAGTTGGCCAGGGGCGCTGGCGCCGACCACACCGTCATCTACACCGAGCAGGATTTCGAGGAGGAGGTCCGCAGGGACGCTAACGGACAGGGCCTCAAGATGGTAATGGACGCCGTGGGCGCCACCACCTTCGACCAGGGCATGCGCCTCCTGGGACGTCGCGGTGTCATGGCACTGTACGGTCAGGCGGGCGGCCCCGTCGGGCAAGTCGACAGCGGCGTGCTGCGTGGCGGGTCGCTGTCCCTCATACGCCCCAGCCTGGGGGACTACACTGCCACCCGCGACGAGCTGCTGCAGCGCGCCGACGATGTCCTGAACTGGGTACAGTCCGGCGAGGTCAAGCTCTACGTCGGCCTCGAACTCCCGCTCTCCGAGGCCCGGGAGGCCCACCGCCAGATGGAGGGCCGCGAGACCACCGGCAAGATCCTGCTGACGCCGTAGGCTTGCGGCACTATGCGGCAGCGCACATAGTCCCAAGTAATTCATGGCGGAACAAACGGAACAGGACGAATCGAAAGGCTGGGGCGCGTTCCTCAGAGGAGCCATCAGCGTTAGCCTTGATACCGGCGCGGAGCGAGACAGCATCTGGAGCGTTTCGCGCCCATTGATCCGGCTGTACCTGTTGTTGTTCTCCGTCCAGAGCGGATGGCTGTTCTGGAAGATATTCAGAAACGCAACTATGGAAAATCCTGGAGGCGGATGGGAATTCGTCGCTCTTGAGACCCTGGGCGGCGTCAGCAGCCATGGCCTGGGCGTGGCAATGTCCAGCCTGATAATGGTGGAAGGAGTGTCAACGCTTATGGTGATGTACAACTTGGGAATGAACCTAATCGTCCGCCCCATTATCAGGTGGCACGAGCGCCGCGGGGAAGAGCGGGAGCGCGAGCGGTGGCTAGAGTGGAACCGGCTACGCATGGACGCCGAGGAGCGGGGAGAGCCGCCACCACCGCCGCCGCAGCACCGCAATGGCCAGGATGCGGATTGTTAGGGGGCAATCAGTGTGGTGATGTATTATCTGGGGATGAAATACATCGTACACCCCATAATCCGGTGGCAGGACCGGCTGGACGAAAAAGCGCGGGCCAAAGCTGTCCGCAAAAGAGTTGGCGATGCCATGGGCATAGCCGACCCCGAAAGACTTGCCTTTACTTTTGGAGTAAAGCACGGCGAAGCCGTCGGCGCAGCGCGAACTGATGCGGAGTGGCGGGCCTGGTATCAGCGGAGCCGTGCCGCTGCGGAGCGGGGCGAACCCTTCGACGAGCCGCCACCGCCTCCTCCGCATCAGAATGGCGCCCGGCAACCGGAGGAATAGAGACGCTTATTGCCCTTTACTGCGCCACCCAGCCGCCGTCGATCACCAACTCGCTGCCGGTCATGAACGAGGCCTCGTCCGACGCCAGGTACAGCACCCCGTAGGCCACGTCGATGGCCTCGCCGTAGCGGCCCAGAGGTATCCGCGACTCCATCAGTTCGCGCACCGCGCCGTCCGAGCGGCGCCCCTGGGTCATTGGCGTCACGATTGGCCCCGGATGCACCGAGTTGCAGCGTATGCCGTCGGCGGCATACTGGAGCGCCGTCGATTTTGTCAGCAGCCGCACCGCGCCCTTGGATGCGATGTACTGCGGGCTGGACTCGTTCATGGCCACGATGCCCAACTGCGACGAGATGTTGATGATGGAGCCGCCGCCCGACCGTTGCATGGCGGGAATCGCATGCTTGGTGCCCAGGAACACGCCCTTGGCGTTCACCTCCATCACCCGGTCCCACTCCTCGACGGTCGTGTCCTCGATGCCGCCCACGGCGCTGACCCCGGCGTTGTTCACCAGGATGTCCAGCCGCTTGTAGACCTCTTCGGCCATGGACACCGCGCGCTGCCAGTCGGCCTCCCTGGTAACGTCCAGCCGCACGAAAATCGCCTGCCCGCCGCCGATCTGCGCCGCGATGTCGCGCCCCTCCTCCAGCACGTCCCCGATGACCACCCGTGCGCCCTCCCTGGCAAACAGCAGCGCTTCCTCTGCGCCCATTCCCCGGGCGCCGCCGCTGATAAGGGCAACCTTTCCTTCCAAACGCATGGCCGTCCCTCCTGGTCTGAACTGTGACTTATTTGATTAGAGGATTTCTATGATTCTCCTTATCCTGTCAACTCTTGAATCCTGATAATCATCGAATCACGAAAATCATAGTTCAGACTAATACCGCGTCTGCTGGCTCATGGGCGAGTACGTCCCCGGATGCACGGCGCAAAGCCCGGCGTCCACCGGCAATACGATGCCCGTGATCCACCGCGCCTCGTCGCTGGCCAGGAACAGCGCGGCGTAGCCGATGTCCCAGCCGGTGCCCTCCACCTGCATCGGGGCGGAGTTGCGGCGGTACTGGCGCAGATCGTCGTCCATGCGCGGCGCAACCATGGGCGTGTACACCAGACCCGGCGCGATGGCGTTGACGCGGATGTTGTCGCGGGCGTGGTCGGCGGCCATGGAGATGGTCAGGCCGATGACTCCAGCCTTGGACGCGGTGTAGGGTGTGCTCATGTGGGCCCGCAGCCCGGCGATGGACGAGATGTTGATGATGGAGCCGCCGCCGTTCTCGATCATCCGGGGGATCACCGCCTTGGCCGCCAGCACCATGGTCTTGAGGTTGACGTTCATCACCCGGTCCCAGTCGGCCTCGCTGACCTCCACCACCGTGCCGCGCTGCGAGATGCCCACGTTGTTGTCCAGGATGTCGACGCGCCCGTAGCGATCGACAGCCGCCTGGGCCATTCGCTCACAGTCGTCCAAGCTGGTCATGTCGCCCTGGAACGTCGACGCTTCGCCGCCCTCCGACTTGATGATCTCCAGCGTTTCCTTGGCGCGGTCCTCGACTTGGTCCACCAGCAGCACCCTGGCGCCCTCGCGGGCCATCAGGATGGCCGCCGCCTTGCCGTTGCCGATGCCCTCGCCGCTGGACCCGGCGCCCGTGATGATCGCCACCTTGCCCTCAAGCCTCGGAGCCCGCTCTGCCATGGGGACACTCTCCTGCTAGATTCACACTCAAATCGCGCCGCTCGACGCCGCCCGACGCTGGGGCTACAATCGGGGATACGTGCGTGGATTGTCAAGCGGACACAGCAAAAAGACCATTCTTGCGGTAGGAAGATGTGTCGTTTGCTTGTAGGGAATAGCTAGTGATAACATAACGTACCCCAAGTAAGAGATCTCAATCAATGGATCAAATTAGCAGGTTCACCATAGAACCAGCGGTTTCCATTCATCTGCGCGTAGCTCAACTGCTGTGGAACATTCTGAATAGAGGGACATGATGCTATTCGGGGGATTTGAGCCACAACGGGCAAGGCCATCTTTCAGTACGAAAGACAAGGAATTCCTCTACGACAGGCAGAAAGGGAAGTGCAACGGTTGCAAAGTGAAATTCCCGATGCGGAACATGACAGTTGACCATATCAAACCCTTTTCCAAAGGTGGGAGCGACAAGCCTTCGAATCTGCAACTGCTATGTGGTGCCTGCAACTCGACAAAAGGGAATGGCACTCAAGCACAATTCCAGAAGCGGCTCAAACAGCAGGGAGTAGCAAAAAGCACGTCTAAGAGCAGCAGTACATCGAAAAAGACAACTGCGACTAAGAAGACAGCGGCCAAATCAACAGCAAAGAAGAAGCCCACCAGGACGCGGAAGAACGCTGACCCGTTTGAGGGATTATTTGGTTTCTGACAAGTATCTACGAGATAGAATATTTGTCCCAATCCGGCCATCAGAATAATCAACTCAAGGAGATGCTGGAATGGCAGACAGGCGTGCAGGTCGAGTTCCCCATGTTAAGAGCAAGGGTGGTGCGCAACCACGGGCTCGCACCAAGAGTGGTGCCTGGCGCAAAAAACGTTCAGACGCTGGCAAGACTAGAAAGAAGTAACAAGCCTCCGATTTCTTTAATAGTCATTGAAGTTGCGTCGCGTTTCCAACGCGGCGCACCCTTTCGATAGAGACACAGCGGCTTGGCGTTGCTGGAGCATTTTGCACTGGCTATTGTGCCAACCTCACTGACACCCTCCTGCCATAGCCCTCGTGAGAGGCACTCAGAGGAAGACTGCCAGAAACATAAAGGAAACGATTCCGTTCCGCATTGGAGCCTCTTCCGTAAGCTGCTACTTCAAGGCTGGCCGCCGCGCCGCAGAATCAGGCCGCCTAGTCCGAAGAAAGCAACAGGTATTATCATCCAGAGGTCCCATTCGCCAGGGTTGGACGATGGAATGGCCCGCACCAGGAAAATCGCCGCCGCGCCCAGGCTGGCGGTGCCAGCGTCGGAAAACGATGGCCTGGCCCAGCCGAGAAATCTGCCCCACGAACCACGAAATAAGTCTATCACTTCTTGAATACGGACGCCGTGATGCTGGCCGCAATCACGCCTGCCGCAAGAATGACAACGACATAGGCCGTCGGCAGGACTCCCCGCAGATATTGATACCTAAACGGGTCGAAGCTGCTTAACCCCAATAGATGTCCTATCACAAACACTATGGAAGCCAGGACAATTAGCACGGCAAAGGAAGCAAAGGCAGCCTGCATCTGAATCCCTCCCGATACTCAATTTGGTGCAGTGTCGCCAGTCTCCACATTCTAGCACGCAGGCCCCCATTCCCGCCGAAACCCTGGCGGCGCATTCCTTGACGCCAATTCCGCCAATCCCATAGACTGAACGCAGTGCATTCTGGAAACAATTGCACTGCCGAAATTCATCCCCGGCCCACTGGACGGACCAGTGGAGGCCGGAGCCAGCCAGGCCGGAAGAATCAGACGCATGGTTGAACCAACCGTTCGCGGCGGCGACGTCGCCCTGTTTATCGACTGGGAAAACTTCAAGATCAGCCTCGCGGCAGGCAACCGCAACCCCAATCTCTCCTCGCTGAAAGAGGAGGTTTCCAACCAGGGCCGGGTGGTGGTCGCCAAGGCCTACGCCGACTGGGTGACCCGCGCCCCCGAGCTTCGCGGCGCAAGTCAGTTCATCAACGACCCGCCCTCCCTATACGCCGCAGGCATCGAGCCTGTCTTTGTTCCGACGCGGATCCCCTCGACCCAGGCGTCCACCGCCAACGGCATGCGCACCTACCGCGTCAAGAACAGCGTCGACGTCAAGATGACCGCCGACTGCATCGAATGCGCCCACTCCTACCCCAACATCGGCACCTTCGTGCTGGTGTCGGGCGACTCGGACTTCCTGCACGTGGTCAATGCGCTGCGCACCATGGGCAAGCAGGTGGTGATCATCGGCGTTTCGTGGAGCACCTCCCGCCGCCTGGCCGACCAGGTGGACTCGCTGCTGTTGTACGACAAGGACGTGGACCCGCTGGCCCCGCAGCCGGCCGTACTGCCGCAGCACGCCAACCGCTCCTCTTCGACCTCGGAGGCGCAGAACGAGGTCCCCGAACTGGCCGAGGTGATCTCCGCCATCGAGGAGATCATACGCGACGAGCGCGCCGCCGGCGGACAGCCCTTGCTCACGGCCATCAAGCAGCGGATGATGCGCCGCTACCCGAACTTCGACGAGAAGAAGCTGGGCTTTTCCGGCTTCAAGAAGCTGATGGCCCGCGCCGCCGAGGACGGCAACATCAAGCTGGTGCATTCGGGCTTGGTGGACTGGGCTATCCTGTCCGACGAGGACATCCCCGAGGGGACCACCGAGGAGAGCCCTGCCGGCGTTGCCTCCAGGTCCAGCCGGCGACGGGGTGGACGCAGGCGGCACGGCGGCCAGCGCGACCTGGAAGCGACGGATAGTGACGACGAGGCGGTTGACGACGACGCGGATTCCACCGATGCCGACGAGGAGATCGAGTCGGCGGCAGTGGTACCGGCCTTTGTTGACTCCCTCGAGGAGACCGCCGCAACCGATTTCGACATGCCCGAACCCGCTGAAGCAACGGCAGCAGAACCCGTAGCCGCCCAGACTATCGAAAACGAGGTCGCTGTGCCTTGGTTCGATGCCGACGAGGAGGCTGGCGCAGAGCCCGAGTTTGTTGCTGACCAGCCTGTGGAGGAGGTGGAGGACACCCAGCCGGAGGCCGAGTCCGATGCCAGCGCAGCGGAGCCGGATGACGTTTTTGGCAACGACGTTGAGTTGGCCGCCGCCGTTCAGCAGGTCGTTGCATCGATCTCGCTACCGGACGATCCTGCCGATGGACGGAACCCTGAACGCGTCTCCGACCTCATCGTGATGGCCGATCACCTGGAGCACCGCCAGGGCACAAGGCACGTGGCGTTTACCTACCTCGTTGACGAGGTATGCAGCGCCCTCGAGCAGGGACTGGAGGCCGGCAATCCGCAGATCGCCCGGCACTGGACCGATGTCGGGACGAAGGACTATGTCAGCAAAGCCCTGCGCGGACTGTCCGACAACGGCGTTTTCAAGCGCTCGATCATCGCCTGGCGGGTTGAGGGGCAACGGCGCCAGCGCCGCATCATCAACTTGGTTCGCGACAATGACCTCGTCGAACGCATACTCACTGCTCGTCTCGGTCCGGGCGCTAACTCGACTCCACCCGCCGAACCGCCGGGACCGGCAGCCGCGACGGAAATCGAAGCCGAAGTCCAGGCTCAGGATGAGCAGCCGGTTGTGGACGAGGCCCAGCCGGTGGAGGAAGAACAGATCGCCCCAGTTAACGGCAACAGTGAAGCCGAACCAGAGCCTGAGCCTGAACCGCAGCCTGTCGCAGTCGCCGACGATACGCCGCAGCCAGTCGAGGACGACACGGACGATGAGGTTTTCGACGAGCCTCAGCCCCGCAGCACCCGCCGACGCCGCCCCTTCACCAGCCGCCTGCTGGGCCGCTAAGAGGGTGTCTAGTAAGTTCCCTCTCCCAGAGGGTTAGGGTGAGGGAGTCCCTCTGTGTTTTCAGGAGGGGACGGAGCGGCCTCAGCCTGTTCCTCGTAAATGGAATGGCCGTATTGGACACCCTCTAAGGGACATCCAGGCCCGGGACAAACGCAGGGGGCGCACCGACATGCGCCCCCTTTGAGTTGTCAGCGTTCCCGGATGGGGCTAAAAGTCCAGGATCAGCGTCGACCAGCCAAAGTCCCGCGCTCCCAAGCCCTCGGCGGTGTAGGGGTGGTAGTACTCGCGGAAGCCCGACTTGGCGATGCACTCCTTGCTCTTCTCCACCAGCGGCTCGCTCAGCTCGGGATAGCCGTGGCCCCGCAGCGAGTGCGACAGGAAATAGTTGGTGTTCATCCACGACGGCCCGCGCCAGATGAACCCGCCGGGGTTGCCGGGCATGAACTTGGGGTCGGACGCCGGCACTGAGGGCAGGGGATATGGCGTCCAGAAGTGCTCCGGCGGACGCACCCACCGTTCCACCAGCGTCTCCACCTGGTGGCGGGGCAGGTCGGCCATGATCAGCGGCATCAGCGAGCTGATGGTCACGGTCTTCAACGGCTTCTCGTCCACTCCCGACAGGTCGAAGAATGCGCCGGCCTCCTCATCCCAGCACTTCTCCACGAGGGCGTTCAGCGTCCGGTCGGCCTCGCGGTTGAACTCGGCGGCCTCGGGCGAGTCCTCTCCTGCCACCTCGATATGCAGCCTGGCCAGTGCCCGCAGGCAGAAGCAGTAGATGGAGTTGACCAGCACGTCCTCGACGTGGAATATGTCGGCGGCCAGCACGGCGTGGTCGTCGTGGCGCAGTGGCTCGTAAGCATCGTACACCTTGCGCAGCGCGGTGATGAAGCCCCTGTTCGAGAGTTCCTCCAAGCCCAGGATCTCGTCATACTTGGGCGAACAGTCGGTCCCGGCCTCCTCAGGCTGGATGACAGCGATCAGGCCGTCGTTGTCCGGGTCGCGGGCCTCGCGCAGGTAGCGGTAGTAGCGGGTCAAGATGGGCAGCGCCTCCTCCAGGAATTCCCTGTCGCCCGTGACCCGGTACACCCGCGCCACGGCGTAGGCGATGATCGGTGGCTGTATGGTGGCGCTGTAGTGAGGGTTGGTCATCCCGACGATGTTGCGGCTGAGGAAGTCCGGCTGTTTCTCCATCTCCCAGAAAGTGATGTGGGGTATGAAACCGCTGGGCTGCGCGCCGCTCATCAGCGAGCGCATTTCCTTCTTGGCCTGCTCCGGGTCGAGATGCAGCAGCGCAAGCGCGTGGAAACAGGAGTCCCAGAACCACTGGAATGGATATCCCGTCAGGGAAGGGCAGACGAAGCTGAACTCCTTTCCGTTCCAGTCAGCAACCCCCTCCCGCAGGTTGGAGAGCAGAATGCGGCGCGCGCCCTCTTCCAGTTGCTCGCGGGTAATGGCGCTTGTCATGTGGGACCTCCCAAGGATTTCAGATTCGTGGTGGTGGCTCCGGGAGTTCCTTAGACCGGCATTGATCCACCAACTGCCTCAAAAGGATTGATTACCCGGATGCCGTCGTAGTCCTGGCCTGCACTCATATCCTCGGAGAATACTGCCTCGCAACCACTCTGCTTGGCTGCTGCCAGGATAAGGCAGTCCCAGTAGGACAGATGGAACCTCCCGCGGTACTGCATTGCGAGGTCGAAAGTCTCCAGGGTGAGGGGTTGGACGTGGTGGCGCTTGAGATCTTCAATGACTGTCACGGTCTCGTTGTGGGTGAGGGCGCCGCTACGATTTGGACGGGTCACTTGGAAATAGAACTCGCCCAGCACCTGCACCGATAGAGCAAGCTGACCCGTATTCTGTGCGAGCAATTCCCTCGATACACGCCTTTTTGAGATGTCCTCGGGGTGTGGGCTGACAGCGTAAAGCGGAATGTTAGTATCAACGAAACGCATTGCGGTCGTATAATTCCTCGCGGGTCAGGTTCTCTCTAGGGTTGATGCCGCCGCCTCTGGCAAATATGGCCTCGATTACCTCATCCAGGGTTTTCTCGGGTTTCTCTGATCCCGACCCTATCGAGTCATCTGCACTAGATTCTTCCCTGACCAAGCCGTTCAGATATTCCCGGACCAAGGCGGAGACTGACATTCCTCGTTTGGCGGCCCATTCCTTGGCAGAGCGGTGGGTTTCCTCATCGACCGACACGGTAATTTTCTTCATAGTTTCATTATTTCACAGTGGGATTGCTTAAAAGTATAAGCGTCTCGGCCTTACCCTGCCAATTCAGCTCTTACCCGACCCTTGGTGTAAGAACAAATGCTTACTTACCTCCCCGGTACAGCTCGAGGTACTTTTGCGCCACCGCTGGCCAGGTGAACTCGGCCAGGGCGTAGTCTCGCGCATCCTCCCCCAGCTGCAACCGGGCGTCGTCATCGTTGACCAATTCCACCAGGCTGGATATGGCGGCCTGCCGGTCGAAACGGGGCGTTACCACGGCGCCCCGGTGCAGCAACTCGCGATTGGAACCGACGTCGTGGGTCAGCACCGGCGCTCCGTAGGCCATGGCTTCAAAGTAGACCAGGCCAAAGGCTTCGTAGTGCGAGAACAGTACAAACAGGTCGGCGCGGGCGTACCACCGCGCCAGTTCCTCGTCCGACACCTCCCCGGTGATCAACACCTCTCCGCCGAGGTGGTGTTGACGCAGGTATTGGGTGATGGCGCTGGCGTCGCCCTCGTCGCGGCCCACCAGCACCAGGCGCACCGGCTTGTTGAATCGCTCCCTGGCCTCCCGGTAAACCTCGAGGAGCCAGAGCTGCGCCTTGTGTCGTCCCAGGCGGCCCACGCAGAGAATGGTCAGAGCCTGCGTAGCGTCAATTTCGTCGTCCAAGGAGTACCCAGACCGCTGATGGGGATCTACCCCGGTCGCCGCTGGACTCGCCTCTTGCCGGACGGATTCCAGGATGGCCGGGTCCGGCGGCGCAGCTCCCCAGCCGATGATACTCGTCTTCCGACCTGGGGCCAGGTATGCCCGCCGCAGACCCCGGGCCTCCTGCCGGGTCAGCGGCACGATGTCGTCCACCGACCGGCATAGCGCGGCATTGAGAGGGGCCAGCCACCAGCGCGCCAATGGCAGGGTGTGGAATGACGGCGTAAACACGAACCGGGGACGCCCCCCACCCTGACCCTCCCCCGAAGGGAGAGGGAATTTTGGGGCGAGAATTCGGGCCCAGTAGTGCCCCCAGAACCAACCGTCGCCGACGAAATGGACGACGTTGGGCCTGAACTCGTTCAGGTACTGTCTCACACGCCGGGGGGAGAACCACACCAGCGGCACCGAATACAACGGCGGCGACCACCGGGGAAAACCAGGAAGCCGAAAAACCTGGACTCCGTCGGGCAGGGTTTCACGGTCGGGCCAGTCGGGCTGGGCCACACGGGGGAATGAGTACTTGGTGGTGAGCACTCCCACCTCCTCCACGTCCGGAGACTGCTGGATCTGGTGAGAAAGCTCCTCGATGGCGCGCTCAATGCCGCCCAGGTAGGGGCGATAGTATGGGGTCAGATAGAGTACGCGCAGCGACGCGCTAGCCACTGACAGCCTCCAGGGAATGGCTCCAGACATTGCTGATGCGTTCCAGCGGCAGGTCAATGGCAGGCGGGCCGCCGTTGGAGCCGTCGTTGGTGGCCTCGTCGCCGATGCGCAGGACGAAATGGTCGCCTCCAGTGCGCCCCAGCGAAAGGACCGGTACGCTGTGCGAGCGGGCCAGATCCTCCAGCAAGGGCACTTTGTCCCGCTCCACCGTCACGACGATGCGGGACTGTTTCTCGCCGAACAGAGCCGCGTCCCAGCGGGCGGCGGCGTCCAGAATGCCGCGAAAGCCCACGCCGCCCAGAATGCAGCACTCGGCCAATGCCACCCCGAGGCCCCCGTCGGAACAATCGTGGGCCGACAGCGCCAGGCCCTGTTTGATTCCCTCGCGGCAGGTCTCTTGCACCCGCCTCTCCAGGTCGAGATCGATGCGGGGTTGTCCTGCGGTCACTCCATGAATCAAGTTCAGGTATTCGCTGCCCGCTAGGTCCTGAGACGACGCTGACCCCAATCCGGGCCCCAGCAGCATCACGGACAGTCCCTCGTACGGAAAGCCCGCGCCCACGGCCTTGCTGGCGTCATCCAGCAGCCCGAGAGCGCCGACCACGGGCGTCGGATGCACGGCCTGGCCCTGTGTCTCGTTGAACAGGCTTACGTTGCCGCTGACCACTGGCGCGTCCAATATCTCGCTGGCCAGTGCCATGCCGCGGATGCACTCCTCGAGTTGATAGTAGATGTCGGGGCGCAGAGGATTCCCGAAATTCAGGCAGTCGGTGAGAGCCAGGGGCCGTGCGCCGGTGCAACTGACGTTGCGGCACACCTCGGCTACCGCAATCTGTCCTCCGATGTACGGATCGAGGAAGCAGTGCCGTCCGTTCCCGTCAACCGCGACGGCGATGGCCCTGTTGGTTCCCTTGACTCGCAGGACCGCCGCGTCGCCAGCGCCAGGGCCGGTCACGGTGTTGGTCTGCACCTGGTGGTCATACTGGCGGTAGACCGAGCGGCGGCTGGCTATGTTGGGTGAGGCCAATAACCGCAAGAGGACCTGTGACGGCCCATATTCGGGGAGCGCCATATCCGACAGCGAAGCCTCGCGGCGCGCCATATCCTCCGGCGACGGCTTTCCCTCCAGGCGATAGGCCGGCGCCTCCGAGAGGGGTTGGATGGGCAGATGCGCCACTGGCTCCGAGGCATCGAATATCCGCGCCTCCGGTTCGGCGATGACGCTGCCGATCTCGCGGCAGTCGACGTCCCATCGGTCAAAGACCTCTCTTACCTCGCCCACCCTTTCCGGCAAAGTGACCAGCAGCATCCGCTCCTGCGACTCCGACAGCATTACCTCGTAGGCATTCATGCCAGTCTCGCGCCGGTGCACCTGTGCCAGATCGAGGCGTATGCCGCGCCCGGCCCTCGCCGCAGACTCGATGGATGCGCTGGTCAGGCCAGCTGCGCCAAGGTCCTGGATGGCAAGCACCGCCCCGGTGTCCAGCGCCTCGAGGCAGGCTTCGATCAGCACTTTTTCCAGGAACGGGTTCCCCACCTGAACCGTGGGCCGGAGTTCAGCCTCCTCCTCGAAGGTCCGGGATGCCAGTCCAGACGCGCCGTGAATACCGTCGCGGCCAGTGTCTGCGCCCACCAACAGCAGGACACTGCCCGGAACCCTTGCCGCCGCCGATGCCAGCCGGTCCTTGCTGATGAGCCCCACGCACATGGCATTGACCAGTGGGTTATGGGAATAGGACGGGTCGAAGTAGATTTCTCCCCCAACATCCGGCACACCAATGCAGTTGCCGTACCAGGAGATCCCGCGCACCACGCCGCCGAACAGGTGGCGGTTTACAGCGCCGTGTTCGGGGTCGTCCAGTGGGCCGAAGCGCAGAGAGTTGAGCAGGGCGACGGGGCGGGCGCCCATGGCTAGGATGTCGCGCACAATGCCGCCGACGCCGGTGGCAGCCCCCTGGAACGGCTCCACGGCCGAGGGGTGGTTGTGGGACTCCACCTTGAAAACCACGGCCAGCCCGTCGCCAATGTCCACAGCCCCGGCGTTCTCCGCTCCCGTCTCGGAAAGCACCACGGGGGAGGTGTGGCTGAACATCCGCAGCAGCGGACGGGAGTGCTTGTAGCCACAATGCTCGCTCCAGAGCGCTCCGAACATCCCAAGCTCGACGGCATTGGGCTCGCGGCCCAGCCGCTCAACGATCAGGTCGTATTCCGCCCGGGTCAGGGCGATTTCGTCAAGGACTTCCTGGTTTACGGGCATGGCTCACCAAAGGGATGCAGATATTCCAAAATACTACCACCTGCCCTTCCCGAAGGGGAATGTAGGGCTACAACTTCACCAGGGTCTTCTAGTTCTCCCTCCTCCTTGAGTGGGGAGTGGTAATTCTGTGTTTCAGTAGGGGCGACCGGCTGGTCGCCCCTACTTCCAAAGGGGGAACGCCCTCACCCTCACCCGAAGGGAGAGGGTTAGGGTGAGGCCCTGGCAATTCCCCGGATTCCTGTCCGAACGCCTCTCCTGGTCTGGAGGCGGTCGATATCAGGGCACTCCGTCCAGCGGCAGCACTTGTCCTTCGCCCACGCGGAAATAATAGGCGCTGGCCCCGAAGTATCCCGTGACCTGCTCGGGGTCGGTCGTCGTGATCAGCACTTGAGGGTAGTGGCTGGCCTTCTCCAGCACCCGTTGACGGCGGGAGGCGTCCATCTCCGACAACGCGTCGTCCAGCAATAGCAACGGTTCTCTGCCACGCACCGCAGACAGGGTTTCAGCCTCTCCCAGCCGCAGCGCCAAGGCCAGAGTGCGCGCCTGGCCGCGAGAGGCATAGGCGCCCATGTCCAGGCCATTGACGATGATGTCAAAGTCATCTCGATGCGGCCCCGCTGCCGTTGCAGCCGTGGCGGCCTCTCGGGCAGAGAAAAGTTCCAGCCGTTCACGGTAGTTGTCTGCCGTGCCGTCGCTGCATTCGGCCAGGGGCACGCTGGGCCGGTAGCGCAGGTCCAGATTCTCGCCATCGCCGATTAGATCTCTGTGGTGCCGAACGCAGGACGGTGTGAGTAACTCCATCACCTCGTGCCGCCGCCAGGTGAGCCAGGCCCCCTCTTTGACCAACTCGCCGTCCCAGTATTCCATTTCTTCGTGGGTGGCGCGGCCCTCGCGCCTCATCCGCAGGAGACGGTTTCGCTGCCTCATTACCTGCTGGTAGCGCTGCAGGGTCTTGAGGTACAGCGGGTCGGCTTGAGAGATGAGAATGTCTAAGAAACGGCGACGCCCCGATGGCGGTCCCTGCACCAGTTCTATATCTAGGGCGGTGAACAGCACCGCGTGGACCAGTCCCACCAGTTCGCCCGCGCTGCGCCGCACGCGGTCGACTCGAATCTCCTTGCTGATCCGGTAGCCTGGGCCGCCTGGGCTATCCGATCCCGAAACCCTGTATCCCACGATGACCCGGCGCGGTGAACCGGCCTCCCCGTCTTCAACCTGTCCCTCGACGATGGCAAGGTCTTCCTTGGCGGCAGCTCCGAAATTAACGATTTCCCGTTCGTTTTCGGCTCGAAAGGAACGGGCGATGGCGAGGGTGTATACGGCTTCCACCAGCGCCGTTTTGCCCTGGGCGTTCTCGCCGTAGAAGACCGAAACGCCCGCCGGTATTTCCAGGTCCACATCGACCAGGTTGCGGAAGTTGCTCAGGCGCAGACGGGTGAGTGGCACCTATTTCTGTTCCCGCAGTTCCTTTTCCTTGAGCTGCCACTTGGTAAGGATGATGCCTGGGCCGAGAATGGCCAGTGCGGGTACGTCTTTTTCTTCCCTGGCTTGTTCCTGACGCTTCAGGAGGGCGGCAAGAAACTCTTCGGCTTCGCTGTCAGATAATTCATCCTTATGCAGTTTGAAGGTCAGCTCGTCCCACCGTTCTTGTTTCATTGGATTCCTCGGCGATTCCAATGTTCCCAAATTCGGTACACTGGCCCGAAATAGCTCCCAGAGGATTGCCATTCTGGCATTAGTTTCCATAACTTTTTCCGGTTCCATAGGCGCCAGCTTGGTTTCCAGTGCCGTTAGCCGGCCCTGAATGGAAAACAGCAGCCGCAGTACCCACACTCCAAAGGTCACTATCACCAAGACCAATGCCGCAAGAACGGCAGAGGCGAAGGCGACGACTCCAGGAGGTATGTCCAGCAAGATCAAGGTTATTTCCACTCGATTGTCCTCTTATTCACCCTGCAGGCGGCGGATCTCGGTGTCCAGCTCGGCGGCCTCGGCAGTTTCGCCAGCGGAGAGACGGAAGCAGCGGTCCAGGTACAGCTTGGCCAGCTGGGAACTGCGCTCCGAGGTATCCTGGGCCACGGCAAGCAGGTTGGCCACCTGGAATTCTTCGGGAAGGTGCCGTGCCAGGGCCGCAATCTCCTCGCCTACTTCGGCTGCGGCGGCTCCGTCAGCGCCTTCGACGGCAAAGCGGAGGCGGCCCAGCAGGCGGGACAGTTCGCTCAGCTTGTCGCTCTCGCTCATGAAGCTGAACAGTACGTCGTTGACGTTGAACGACGCGTCAAGTTCCTCCTCCGGTTCGTCAGCGGACGTTAGGGCCTCGGCCTCGGTGGCCGCCGCCTCGCCTCCTACCACGGTGGCGCTCTTGCCCGAGGCGGCATAAAGCTCGGCGTAGCTTGACACAGCCTCCGTCACGGACTCCATCATCCGGGGCAGATCGTAGGAGAACATATTGCCCGCGTAGACCAGGTCGTCTCCCCGCTGGCGGCTGAGGCGATCCAACTCGGCGAACCCGTCCACCGGCTCCGGGACTGGCGGCATGGCGAAAGAGGAAAGGTCGTTCAGCGGGAGCGACCCCAGGTGCGTGGCCAGGAAGGGCGGCAGGAACTTGGTCAAGTCAGACTTGATGGGCAGGGTAACGACGTAGCTGGCGTACACCTTGTCCGGCTCGGTGTCTACTTTGAAATACACGAGGGCATGCCCGGCGGGATTGTCGCGGTCGCCTCTGTCGAAATACAAATCCATCGCTCGCTGTCACCTGTCCATCCATCAAATTCGCTGAGTTTCGCCCATTGCATCGCGCCTCATGCGCCTCTCTGGATTATAGCATCGGCAAGGCTACTGGCCGCGCGCCGGAGACTTGTCGTTGACTGCCTTGGGCAAAGAAAGTATGGTATAGCCATTCCCAGACTGCGCTTGCCAGCTGGTCGCAGAGGAGCGGGAGATGCCCGATTCGGAAGTAAAATTATTTGACTACGACAGGATTGAAATCGGGGAGGAACTGGGATCCTACGAATACACCCTGACCCAGGAAATGCTGGACAGTTTCCGGCGTTCCATTGACGACCCGGACGCAGTGTTCCCAACGCTCGCAGTCAAGCACGACGCCACTGCCTTTGCCATGGTCTACGATGATCAGACCGGTGGCGTCAATGCCGGCAACGAGGTTGAGTTCTTCAATCCGCCGATTCCCGGCAAGAGGATTCATGTGACCGGGCGCATCGCCGATAAGTACATGCGCCGCGACAAGCCGTACATGGTCATTGAGGCCACTGCTGTAGACGAGGACGGCCGGTTGCTGGAAAAGCTCCGTACCTACCAGATGAAGAAACCCGACGAGGTGGGCAAGAAATGGCATCCGCAGGGATAGACAGCATCGCACTCGGGCAACAGATTCCCTCGGTCACCAAGAGGGTCACCCAGGAGACCATCAACCAGTTCGAGGACTGCGGCATCCTGGACCGGCAGAATATCCACAACAACCCGGAGTTGGCTCAACAGCGCCTCGGAACGACTTACCCCATCGCCTCTGGCCGCATGTCGGTGGCCTTCGCCTCCGAGAGCCTGCGGCGCTTCTTCGGACCCGAGGTGTTCAACCACACCGGCACCGTAAACCTCAAGTTTCTGCGGCCGGTCAAGGGCGGCGATACGGTCACGGTGACAGGCGAGGTGGCCAGCCAGGAGGAATCCGAGGATGGCTCCCGCGTCATCGTCAACCTGGTGTGCGAGAACCAGAACGGCGACCGGACGGCGGTCGGCATCGGCACGGCGGTGATTAGGTAAGCGCCGCTCCTTCTGGTGAAATCTCACGGAGGAACCGATGTCAACCACCACGGACCGGGTAACCGAACTATTCGCCGACGCGCAAGTGTTCTATGGCGACGCCTTGGAAATGCTGGGCATGGGCAAGTTGCGCAACGCTGCGGAGAAGGCGTGGGGCGCGACCAAGCGCTCCACCGACGCCATGGTGCTGGCCCGCACCGGCCACGAACCGCAGTCTGCGGGACAGGCGCGCCGGGCATTGCTAGGTTTGAGCAGCAACGGTCTTGAGTTCGAGAGGTTCCTGGGTGAGTACAGCACCAGGTCGTTGCTCTTGCACGTCAACTGTTTCTACGACGGCAACTGCGAGCCGGAGGCCGAAATGGCGGCCCTCATAAGGGCCACCGACTCATATATCCAGGACGCAATCGATTTGGCGGCAGCACCGTAGCGCCGGGCAGAATAATCTTAGCGCGCAAGTGATTGACTGGGATCCCGCTATCATTGAACACACGGTCTAAATGGAACAGTATGGGGAAGGCAGAGTAATGGCAGCAAGCTCTGAAGAGCGCCTGGCACGGCTTGAGGCTCGACAGGAACACCTGGCAACCAAAGAAGATATAGCTAACCTGCGGGCTGACATTGCGGGCCTTGATGCGCGGCTGGTCCGTTGGATGGTGGGGTTGATGATCGGCGCCACGGTGGCGGCTACTGCCTTGGCAACACTGATTGAGCGCATTACTTGAACCGCCATACTAAGCAGGGCGGGAAATCGCGGTAAGCGGACGTCGCGCACCGCCACATTCGAGCAGAGCCCAAGGGAAGGAAACAAACCCGGTAAACTGGTGTCAATGGAATCCCACACCAAAGCGAGAGAAAGAAATAATGGCAGTTACTGAACATGGCAAGGTCGAAGCTGAAATCGTTTACTGTGTGTCTTGAGGCTACTTCCCAGTCGCCACGTGGCTGGCGATGGAGTTCTTCAAGTCAGACGCCCCTGGTGATATCGCGATCAAGATGACACCGTCCGACCGGGGCCGCCTCGAGGTGTATCTCGACGGCGAGGTGATCTTCGACCGCAAGACCGACGGCGGATTCCCTGACCTCGGCAAGGTCAACGAGCTCAAAATGACCATCGCCGAAAAGCTCTTCGACCTCGAAGATGCCTAGCCCGGCGCCCGCGAGGGACGGCAGCGGAAATCGCTCCCTGGTAATGGAGAGGGTCAGCAGAAATCCCCTCCCCCTCAGGGGGAGGGTTGGGGTGGGGGTGTCGCCCCGCAAGAGGCGTAGCCATGCCTGACCCGCAGCACGTCGCCCTCGCCCTACAAGGCGTTGAGGCAGTTGCTCATTGGCGGGCTGAGAACTCCGACACCGGGCTTGACCTCAGCGGCGCCGATCTCAGCGGTCTCGACCTGCGGGGTGCCCGGATTGAAAGAGTCAACCTCTCCGGGGCCAATCTCTCCGGCGCCCGTCTGACGCAGGTAGGACTGCCCGGAGCCGACCTGTCAGGTGCGAATCTTGAGCAGGCGGATCTCGGGCGCGCCTCCCTGTCCGGGGCCAACCTCAGCGGCGCCAACATCACCAACGTCAACCTGTTCTGGGCCGATCTGAAGGGCGCCAACCTGCAGGACGCCGTTGTACGGTATTGCCGGATGAACCGGGTTTCTCTCATCGGGGCCAATCTGAATCACACTGATTTCAGCCAGTCCAACATGATCGAGGCTGACCTGCGCAACGCGGACCTCACCGGCGCACTGTTCGTCTCCACCAACATGAACGGCGCTGACCTCTCCCGGTGCACCATGGCGGGGGCCGATTTCACCCGCGCCATGATCCGGGACTCGATGTGGATCGCCGCCAACATGACCGGCGCAAATTTCGACCAGGCCAGCCTCCACCGCGCCGACTTCACCCTCGCCAAGTGGGACAATACCACCACCTTCCCCAAGGGCTTCGACCCCTACAACATCGAGTTCTTGGATGTCGGCGTCTAGCCGGGAAAGTGTTGTTGAGTAGTCTGAAATGCCCACCATCCTCGTAACCGGCCCCGCGCGGTCTGGCAAGACTGGCCTCGCCGCTGGCCTCTTGGCCCGTCTGCACAGCGGGGGCCGCTCCGCTGCGTACTACAAGCCGTTCACTACTGGCGCGGGCGCCGATGGAGACCACGCCTTTGCTGCGGGTGTCCTGGCTGAGAGGCTGGACATCGCCGTTGGCCCGGCTCCTGGGGCGCTGACCGATAGTATTGACAACGCGGTCCAGGCCATCGCGCTGCTGGATGCTGAGGCGGGCACGGTTGTCGTCGAGGCTGCCGACGGCTCCCCTGCCACGGAGCTTGCCGCTGCCCTGAACGCCCCCGTGCTGGAAATTCGCGCCTACTCCCCTGACGAGGACTGGGCCCAGGTGGTCGATGCAACGGCCGTTCGCTGGGGCAATCGCCTCCTGGCCGTGGTAGTCAACGCCGTGCCGCCGTACCGTCAGGATGCCGTGGCCGAATCCGCTGCCCAGTCGTCGGCGGACGTGGACGCCTTCCTAATCCCGGAGAGCCGAGTGATGATCGCTCCCACGGTGGCCCAGATTGCCGAGCACCTGGAAGCGGCCTGGGTACAGGACCCTGTCAACGCGGACGCCCCCATCGAGCGTTTCCTGATTGGCGGAAACATCATGGACAACGGCCCAACCTATTACGGCCGTTACGCCAACCAGGCCGTAATCACCCGCGCCCAGCGGCCCGACATCCAGCTGGCCAGCATGCTCGCCGAGACCCGCTGCCTCGTCCTCACCGGGCCGGGCGAGCCCACCAACTACGTCCGGGCCGAGGCGCTGGAGCGCGACATTCCACTCCTCCAGGTCTCCACTTCCACCATCGAGACCGCCGACGCCCTGGACCGCCTCATCGACTCCTCCACGGCCCACAGCCTGGCCAAGGCCCGCCACTACGCCGCACTGCTGGAGCGGCATGTCGGCAATGAGGTCCTGGACCGCTGGCTGGCATAGCACTCCAATTCAGGCGGCTTTCAGCCCGTGAATCCGTCATTCCGGCCACATCCTCGTCATTCCCGCGACAGCGGGAATCCAGTATCCCCAACCAAAATCCTGTCTATCCTGTGCATCCATGTAGGTAAACCACCTGATTCCGAACGCTGCCTGGATCAATCCAAGGTTTGACAACCCCACCAGCCACGCGGATACAATTTCAGCCAAGCACTTTAGAATTCTGCGAGGGGATCATGATCAAGCACTTTGGCAGCCTGTACGCGGGGCACGTGGACCTGGGCGATCTGGGTCTTGAGGCTACCGCAGTAAATGACCGGCGGTTCGACAACGACCATCTCATCACCATATTCGACCGGTGCGAGCAGATGGCAAAGCTGATGGACCGGCTGGGGTATCACAGTTTCTGGGGGGCGGAGCACCACTTCCAGCACGAGGGCAACGAGGTCATCCCCAACCTGCTCATGCTGTTCGTGCACCTGGCCAGGATGACCAAGCAGCTCAAGTTCGGCTGCGGCTTCAACATCAACCCCATGTGGCACCCGCTGCGGCTGGCCGAGGACTACGCGACCGCCGACATCCTGACCGATGGCCGGGTCATATTCGGCGTGGGCCGGGGCTACCATTCGCGGGAGGTGGATACCTTCGGCGTGCCCAGCACCAACTCGGACAACGACATGAACCGCGAGATCTTCGAGGAGCAGGTCGAGATCATCATGAAGGCGTTCCATGAGGACTCCTTCTCCTACCAGGGCAAGCACTACCAGTTGCCTCCCGAGGTGCCGTACCGGGGCTACACGCTGAAGGAGCTGACGCTGGTGCCCCGGCCCAAGTACCAGCCCGTGGAGTGCTGGCAGCCCATGGTCTCCAGCAGCCAGCGGGCCATGGACTTCATGGCCAAGCACGACATCCAGGGCATCATGGGCGGCGGCGCGGTTACTGGCGGCGCCAACGATGACGTGGTAATGCGCTGGACCGAGACGGTCAACCGCCACGGCCACAACGTGGAGCCCGGAGGCCGACTGGTCATCGGCCTGCCAACGTTCATCGCCGACTCGGAAAAGGACGCCATCGAGCAGGGCCGCAAGTACCTGGAAGAGGACATGAAGATGTTCGCCCCACTGGGTTTCTTCCGGGCGCTGTCTGAATCGCAGATCGAAGCCTTGGGCGACCCGCGACGGGCGCGTGGGGCCGGGCTGCCCACGATGGAGGATATCGTGGAGCAGCAGGCCTGGCTGGTGGGCACCGCCGAGCAGGTCACCGAAAAGATCATGGCCATCCAGGAGCGGTACCCCGGCCTTGAGCACATGCACGTGGGCTGCAACCGCATGGGGGCGCCGCTGGAGGTGATGCTGGAGCAACTGCAGCGCTTCGGCGAGGAGGTCATGCCGCACTTCGACACCGAGGAAAAGCCGCTGGCCTAACCTACATCGATAGACAGGATTAACAGGATGGGAGAGGGCCGGCCCAGGATATTTCGGGCCGGCCCTCCGGCGTTATACTGGGTTAACGCAGTCAACGGATGGGAGCATCCACGTATGGCTATCACGAGAGTCAAGCTGGAAAACTTTACGGTCTTCGAGAGCCTGGACCTGGAGCCTTCACCGGGCATCAACGTCCTGATTGGCGCCAACGGAACAGGCAAGACCCACCTAATGAAGGTGTGCTACGCGATGCGCAGGTTCAGCTCATACGTATCGAGCGAGCACCCGGGTTGGAAACTGCTTCGGGTCTTTCTACCCTCCAAGTATTCATATCGCCGCCTAATTCGGATGGGTCGAGAAGAGGGCAATATAGAAATTAAGAGTGACCATGGAGATATATGGGTTAATTTGGCCAAACAAGTTGAAGAAAACTATCTCCCGACCGTCGATATTACGTCGGACTGGCATACTTTTCCGAATCAAAACGTGTACATTCCGGCCAAAGATATGCTTGCGAACGCGCCAGGTTTCCGTTCGCTTTACGCCGCCCGCGAGGTGCATTTTGAGGAGACTTATCAAGACATCCTTGACAGGGCCTATCTCCCGCCCCTGCGTAATCCTGCCGAGTTCGTTTCTGCAACTGTGCTTGAGCGGCTGGAGGGGGAACTTGGCGGAAAGGTTACGGTTCATGGAGAGGAGTTTTTCCTTGCGGACAAGGACGGGGAGATAGAGTTCACGCTGCTGGCGGAGGGGCACCGCAAGCTGGGGTTGCTTTGGCTGCTGATCCGCAACGGGTCGCTGAAACCGGGCGCGGTGCTGTTCTGGGACGAGCCGGAGACCAACCTGAACCCCAAGCTGTACGGAGTGGTGATCGACGTGCTGCTGGAGCTGCAGCGAATCGGGGTGCAAATCTTCCTGGCAACGCACGACTATGTAATTCTCAAGGAGCTTGACCTGCAGGCGCTGGAGGGCGACAAGGTAGCGTTCCATTCGCTGTACCGTTCGGAGGAAACGGGTGAGATTGCGTGCCACACCACTGGCAAATTTCTCGAAATCCACCCGAACGCCATAATGGAGGCGTTCGACAGTGTTTATGACCGGGAGATCAAGCGAGCCATGGCGGGCCTGGTATGACTGATGTTCTCCGGGAGAGGGACCTGGAAATTCGAGTAGACAACGCCTTGAATGTACGGAAAGTCGATGACTCGAACCGTGAGTTGCAGCATTGCATGAAAACGGTGGACTTCATTATCGAACGTGAAGATAGCTATTACTTCATAGAATTCAAGGATCCGGAGCATCCACAAGCTACGGCGCAAGCCAGGCAGGAATTCATGGGAGGCATTCAGTCAGGTAATCTGGATGAAGACCTCAAGTACAAGTACAGGGACTCTTTTCTGAATGAATGGGCGTCCGGGCGCGCAGACAAGCCAATCTACTACTGGGTGTTGATAGGGCTGGCTAGGCTATCGACGTCAGAGTTGCAGAGGCGGACGGATAGCTTGAGGCGTAATCTACCGCTGGGATTACCAGAGTCCTGGATACACCCAATAGTAACAGACTGCGGAGTGTTCAACATAGCGACGTGGAACCGGAATTTCCCGGAACTCGCGGTGAGGAGGCTGTCGGCTTCGTGAGGCAGGTCGGCCAGACGGGCAGCACTGCTCGAAGGCCGAGACGTGAATCGCGCCTTGACACCGGACGCGACGGATTCGATAATGGAAGTCCGCGCCGAGGTAGCTCAGGTGGTAGAGCACGGCACTGAAAATGCCGGTGTCGACAGTTCGAGTCTGTCCCTCGGCACTTTTCTTTGCTTTCGTAGTTGGGAGAGCCGTCTACGGCAGTTGTGCCGCTTGACCACCTCACCACACCTGCCCCAGTAGTACGGCCCGCCCTCTGTGTCCCTCCGCTGACCGGGGCTACTGCGCGGTGCGGCCGCCGTCGATCACCAGCTCCGATCCGGTTACGAAGGACGACTCGTCGGATGCCAGGTAGAGCACCCCGTAGGCGATCTCCTCGGGAGTGCCGATGCGGCCCAGCGGCACCCGCTCGATGGTGGTTTCAAGCTGGGACCCGGCGCCCCGGGCCGAGCGCAGCATGGGCGTCTCGATGGGTCCGGGGTGAACGGAGTTGCAGCGGATATTCTCCCCGGCATACTGGATGGCCGTTGACTTGGTGAGTAGGCGCACTGCGCCCTTGCTGGCCGCGTAAGCGCCTGAAGTGCCGGGCGCGGGCGCTATGCCGGCTCCCGACGAGATGTTGATGATGCTACCTCCTCCCGCCTTTTGCATCTCCGGTATGGCGGCCTTGGTGCCCAGGAACACGCCCTTGGCGTTGATGTCGAAAGTGCGGTCCCAGTCCTCGACCGTGAATTCCTCGATGCCGCCGGTGATCGAGATGCCGGCGTTGTTGACCAGTACGTCCAGCTTGCCGAACCGGGACACCGCGGTGGCGACGGCCTGCGTCCAGTCGTCCTCGCTGGTCACGTCGAGCCGCACGAACGCGCACTCGCCTCCTGCCTCATTCACCGCAGCCTCGGTCTGGCGGCCCTCCTCCTCCAGCACGTCGCCAATGACGACCTTCGCCCCTTCACGGGTAAACATGTGGGCCTCGACGGCTCCCATTCCCCTGGCGCCACCGCTAATCAGGACAACCTTTCCTTCCAGACGCATTTCATCACCTTCCGACTCTATTTCGATTTCATTATGGGCGCAGCAATTGTAATGCCAATCGCGCGAACAAGGGGCGCTCGTTCTTGCCCCTCAGAGGGTGTTTCCAAAGGCTCTTATCCTGTTGGAGAAGGCTGTCAGAAAGAAATCCCACGACGGCGATAAATTTTGCCCGGATACGGGAGACGCCCTCACCCTAACCCTCTCCCGGGGGGAGAGGGGACTTTGGAGACTCCCGCTCATGGCTTTTGCATTGCCCCGAAGCTCTCAGGGGAAGGTTCACCACAGGGCCTGAGACCGTCGGCGGGTTTGCGCCAATGTCCACCGCGTAAGGTATACTCCAACCGATGATGCATCGGGACTTGCCAAGCCCTTATTTGTGCAACAATATGCTCAAACTTGGTTGGCAGTTTCACGAATTCGTCGCACCATCCCATGACCAGCGCGTTAACCTGCCATAAGCAAAGGGACTCCCCGTGCAAAGGCAAAACAGAAGTGGAGGGCGAGAAAATGGCGACTCTTCATTACGACAGGCTGATTTCGGCAGATTCTCATGTCATGGAGCCGCGCGACCTGTGGTGGAACGCCCTGGGTTCCAGGTTTGGCGACCGCACCCCGCGCCAACTGGACGAGTACAAAGGCGAGAAGGGCACGTTCTTTTACTCCGGGTACCAGGGTTCGCCAGTGCAGCGCGTCCGGACGGAACTGTCGGGCCAGACGGAGGCCGCAGCCCTGGAGGCGCAGCAGAAAGGACTGGGCGCAGTCGGCTACGACCCCGAGGTGCGCGTCAAGTTCCAGGTGGAGGCCGGCATCGACGCGGAGGTGATGAACCCAACGACCATGCTCGGCGTGATGCGCAACCCTGACGTGCCGGTGCTCCAGGCCTGCTCCGAGGTGTTCAACGACTGGATGGCCGAATTTTCCTCTTATTCCCCGGAACGGCTGGTGGGCGTCAGCGTGATTCCCATGCACGATATCGACTGGGCTGTGGAGGAACTGACGCGGACCCTCAACCGGGGACTCAAGGGGCCCATGATCAACTGCCAGGCCCCCGATGACTGCCCGCCGTACCGGGACCCGGTGTACGACAGGTTCTGGGCGGCGGCCGAGGAGGCCGGAGTGCCTATAACCCTGCACATCCTGACCGGCAGGGTCCTCGACGCCCTGATCCTGGCCCGGACCGGCCAGACCCCGGAGGAAACGGCGGCCAATCCCGGCTTATGGATCGACCTGTTCGTGGAGATACAGACGGTGCTGGCCAACGATTTCATATATGGCGGTATCCTGGACCGTTTCCCCAACCTCAAGGTGCTTTGCAGTGAATTCGAGGTTTCGTGGATTCCGGGATTCATGGCCAGGCTGGACCAGATAGACGACATCGCTTTTCGGCTGAACCTGCCCAAGCTCGAAAAGAAAGCCAGCGAGTACATGAGGACCCGCGTGTATCACGGCTTCATCGACGACACGGCGGCGGAACTCGCCATTCCCGTAGTCGGGGCCGACCGGATCCTGTGGGGGTCTGATTTCCCACACATAAGATCCATCGGACTGGATGCACAATCGACGCTGTACCAGCAACTACAGACCTTTTCCAGGGAGGACCAGGCCAAGCTGGTAGGCGAAAACGCCGCTGCCGTGTTTGGCCTGAATTAGCGGGCTCGACGAATCGCTTTCGCAGTGGCCGTCCTACGCCACCGTTTCACCCCCACCCTAACCCTCCCCCGTCGAGGGGGAGGGGACATTTCGGCGGAAAGGGGATTGTTTTCCCACGCTGGTAATCCAACAGTATCGAAATGGTGGACGAAGGGCTGTCAACCGTCCACAGCGGTCGTCCGTTGTCTTGCTGCGAGCAGGGGGACGCCCTCACCCTAACCCTCTCCCTCCGGGAGAGGGGATTAGTGTGGCATGTCCCTCAGGCCGTGCTTTCCAGCAGTCTGAGCCTCATGTCGTCGGGAACTGACTGGAGGCGGCGCCGGAAGGCGGTGTTGGCCCGGTCGGACACCCGGCGGGCCGCCTCCTCCATCAGGGCCACCCCGCCCAGGTAGTCGTCGACGTGGATGTACTCCGCCTCGATGCGGCCCTCGGGGGCGCCGTTGTGGTAGTTGCCCAGCGGGAACGCAATGCCAGTGGTGCGGTACCCATACGCCGAGAACGCGCTGGCCTCGCACACCCCGCCGCTCATCAGTTGCCGCTGCGCAGCGAATCCGCCCTCGCGATCATTCAGGGCCTCGCGGGCCCGGACCAGCACCGACTCGGCCTCGGCGTCGAAGGTCGAACCGGCGTCGCCCACCCGGATCACCGGCCCCCGGCCCTGCTCCGCGCCCGGCAGGGTGCGGCTGGACTCGGCGGAGATGATAAGGGTGGTGGCGGGCAGCAGGCCGTTTTCCGCCGCCAGCCTGGCCCCCACCAGCCCGATCTCCTCGGCGCGGGTGAACAGCGCGTACACGTCCCCCTCCGGCTGCTGTCCGCTGCGGACAAGGCGGGCCATCGCCGACAGCGCGGAGGCGCACCCGGCCAGGTCGTCCACCGCTCGCATGCGGATGTATTCCCCATCCAGCTCAAAGTCGACCAGGTCGAATACGGCAGCGGCGGGCAACGGCAGTTCCGCAGCGATGCCGGCATCAGCCAGGCGGACCAGAGCCCTCCGCTCCGATTCCTCTCCGTGCGGCCCGGCGGTTTCGGCGGCCGCCCGCACTCCGCCCGGCAGTATGACCTGCAACGGCACTCCGGCACCGAAGCTGGATGCCGGGATACCACCCAGGGCATCGGCCACGAACTCGCCATGGTCTCCGTGACGGTCCACCAGTTCGAAACCGGGGTGGTCCATGTGGGCCACGATGGCCAGCGGCGGGACGTCCGGGTTGCTGCCCGGCAGGCGGGCCAGGATGTTGCCGGGCAGGTCGGCGCTGTATTCGACTCCAATCCCGTCGAGGATCTCCCGCACCACTGATGCGACGCCGGACTCGTGGTAGGCCACCGCAGGCTGGGCCCCTAGCCTGGCCAGGAAATCCAGCGCCTCTTCTCTGTCATTCATCTTCATTCCTCAGTATATTGTCTGAATCAGGATTTTCGGGATTAGCCCGATTGACCGGATAATCCTGAAAATCCTAGAATTCTGTTAATCTTGATTCAGACAATTATACTGCCTGAAATACCATCAGAGACGGGGGATTGGCCGTGCTGGAGCAGTTCAAGGTAGGACACGATGAGGCGGAATTTGTTCAGGGCGACGACCTGAAGTCTACCGTGGCAGGCATATTCAGACACTTGGGCGTACCGGACGACGACGCGGAGCTGGGCGCCGACGTGCTGGTGCTGGCCGACCTGCGGGGCGTCGACTCCCACGGGGTGTCCAACATGCTGCGCAGCTACGTCAGCGGCTACCAGGACGGCTCGATAAACCCGCGCCCCGACTGGCGCGTCATCCGTGAGACCCCGTCCACCGCAACGGTGGACTCCGACCGTGGATTGGGGACAATCATCACGCCGAAGGCGATGGACATAGCCATCGAGAAGGCCCGGAACGTGGGCGTAGGCATGGTGACCATCGGAAACGCGCGGCACCTGGGCATGGCCTCCTACCACTCCATGATGGCCCTGGAGCACGACATGATCGGCGTGTGCATGACCAGCTGCCCGCCGCAGGTGCTCCCCACCTTCGGCGCCGAGCCGCGCTTGGGCACCAACCCCATCGCCATCGCCGTGCCGACGGGCGAGGAGGCCCCGTTCGTGTTCGATGCGGCCACCAGCTCCGTGGCGGTCAATAAGATACGCATCGCCCAGCGGCTGGGAGCCGACATTCCGGCCGGCTGGCTGGCCGAGATGGACGGCACGCCGATAATGGAAGAGAAGCCCGCCCCCGACAGCTACTGGCTGCTGCCTGTGGGTGGCAGCCGCGAGGGTGGCTCCCACAAGGGATACGGGCTGTCGTGCGTCGTGGATATTCTGGCTGGGGTGCTGACCGGGTTCGGGTACGGCGCGGTGCCGGGCCGCCCCAACTTTGGGCACTACGTGGCCGCCTACAGCGTCGACGCGTTCACCGACGTGGCCCACTTCAAGCAGGAAATGGACGAGTGGGTGCGCATGATGAACGCCACCAAGCCGGCGCCGGGACACGACCGGGTGATCGTAGCGGGACAGCCGGAGGCCGAGATGGAAGCCATCCGCCGCGACGAGGGCATCCCGCTCCACCCCGAGGTGTCCCAGTCCATCCGAGACATCTGCGCCGAGCTGGGCGTGGCCTGCGGGTTCTGACAGCCACGGTTGATGAATCTGGTTGTGAAGGGTGGCAAACCTATGCGCGATGTACGCTCAATGCAAATAGAAGGGATTGAGATAAAGAATTACCGGCTGTTCCGTCATCTGACGTTGAACAACCTGCCTCGCATGACCGTGGTGGTTGGAGCCAACGGTAGCGGCAAGTCAACTCTGTTCGATGTGTTTTCGTTTCTTAAAGAGGCACTGACAGAAAACGTCTCCGCTGCTGTTGCACGACGCGGGGGCTTTCGGGAATTGGTCAGTCGAAACACCACAGGTCCAATTGAACTGACCATCAAATTTCGGGAAAGCGGCGGGCGCTTGGTAACGTACCAACTGGTAATAGGATCCGATCAGGGAAGAGCAGTGGTGGAGCGGGAGGTGTTGCGTTACCGACGGGGGCAACGAGGGCAGCCGTGGCGGTTCGTGGACTTTAGCAAAGGCTTGGGTACCGCAATTACCAACGAGTCAGCCTACGGCCAGGAGGATGCGAAAGAGGAGCGCGCCGACTACGCCTTGGATGATCCCAGCATTCTGGCCATAAAGGGGCTGGGCCAGTTTCGTGAGTTTCGTGTCGTGTCGGAATTTCGCAATTTGATTGAGAACTGGTATATTTCCGATTTCCACATCGCCGATGCCCGACCCAGTCCTGAGGCTGGTTACGCCGAGCACCTCTCCAGTCGCGGCGACAATGTGGCGTTGGTGGCCCAATACCTATATGAATATCATCCTGGCAGATTTCAGGACATACTGAATGCGATGCGATGGAGAGTTCCGGGCGTTACTAGCGTAGAGGCAAAATCCACAGACGATGGAAGGTTGGTCCTCAGATTCCAAGATGGTAGCTTCAAAGATCCTTTCATCGCCCGTTATGTATCAGATGGCACTGTAAAAATGTTCGCATATCTCGTATTGCTCTACGACCCTAAACCCCATCCACTGTTGGCGATAGAGGAACCCGAAAATCAGCTTTACCCAGAGCTCTTGCAGGAATTGGCCGAAGAATTTCGGGCTTACGCAAAGCGCGGCGGACAGGTGTTTGTTTCAACTCACTCTCCGGATTTTCTGAACGGGGCTAAACTGGAAGAAATTTTTTGGCTGGTGAAACGAGACGGGTTCAGTACTGCGGTTAGGGCAAATCAAAGCGAGAACCTGCGTAGCCTTGTCCAAGGCGAAATGCCAGGGTCATTGTGGCGGAGAAATTTGTTCAATGGAGCAGGTCTCTCTTGGGTCGCGTGATTTTTCTGGTCGAAGAATTTTCAATGCAAATATTCTTGGATATATTTCTCCGTCGTCAGTATCCTGAGCTGGAATTTCTCTGTATCCCTCATAATGGCAAGTCCCATCTGGATCGCAACATCGTCCCTACGCTACGCGGCTGGAGAGTCCCAGGGGACCGCTTCGTAATTGTGCGCGACAATGACGGAGGCGATTGTCTTGCTTTGAAGCAAAGGTTGCAGGAATTGTGTCTCCAGGGTGGGCGAGAGGACACACTAATACGCATTGTTTGTCAAGAGCTGGAAGCTTGGTATTTGGGTGAGCCGGATGCCGTGGCCGACGCCTTTGACGATGAACGGTTGCGCAACATCAACAGGCAAGCGATGTACCGAAACCCAGATGCGCGCCCCAAGCCCTCTCTGGATTTGGAGAAACTGGCTCCGAGATTTGAAAAATCGTCCGGAGCCCGCCGGATGGCACAACATCTTTCACGAGAGAACAATCGCTCGCACAGCTTTGCTGTTTTCCTTGATGGAGTCGAAAGACTTATAACGGGCGAGAATTGAGCGCTCACACCCTCACGCATGCGGCGGGCGCGTGGTGTGCCAGGGCGTTGCCTGCTCGTAGGCGTGGGCCACCTTCAGGATGGCTGATTCCTCAAAGGGGCGGCCGCCGATCTGCAAGCCGATGGGCAGCCCCTCGGAGTTGAAGCCGCAGTTGACGGAGATTGCCGGCGCTCCGGCCAGGTTGAACGGGCGGGTCATGACCGGCGGCTGATTGCGGGCATACTCCTTGGACGCTATGGCGGCGTCATGGCCAACGAGCGGCGCGCAGCTCTTGGACGTAGGCAGGATCAGCACGTCGTAGTCTGCCAACGCGCCGAGCACCTCGCGGCGAGTCAGTTCCCGCAGCTTCTGGGCCTTCTGGTACGCCTGGGCTGGCAGAATGCTGCCGGTGATCAGACCGACCTGGTTGGCGTGTCCGAACTCGTGGAGCCGCTCGCGTATCCAGTCGCGGTAGGTGAACGAGGCCTCGGTGTTGATCAGCGCGGCGGCCAGCGTCCCGCCGTGGACGGTGAGCGGGAGAGACACGTCCTCGACAGTGGCGCCCAGCTCTCCCAGCATTGCGCCTGCGGCCCGGATGCCGTCTCTGACCTCGGGGTCCGTGATCTCGCTCTCGATCAGTTCGGTGATTGCGCCGACGCGGATGCCGGACAGGTCGCCGCCCAGGGCCGCGCGGTAATCGGGCACCGGCACGTCCCATGTATACGGGTCCTTGGGGTCGTGGCCCGCGATGGCCCCCAGGGTGATGGCGGCGTCCTCCACCGTGCGGGAAATGGGGCCGACCTGGTCCATGGACCATGAACCCGGCTGCACGCCGTAGCGGCTGACCCGTCCCCAGCTGGGCCGCAGGCCGACGATGCCGCACCACGCGGCCGGTCGCCGGATGGAGCCGCCGGTGTCTTCGCCCAGCGACGTGGCGCACAGAAACGCCGAGGTGGCAGACCCGGAACCGCCGCTGGAACCGCCGGCGAACCGGTCCAGGTCCCAGGGATTGCGGTTCAGGCCGTAACGCTGCGACCCGCCGAGGGCGAATTCGTTCAAATTGGTCTTGCCAAGGATGACGGCCCCGGCCTCCTTCAGCTTCGCAATGGCCGTAGCGTCCTCGTCGGGAAAGAAATCGGCCATCAGCCGGGAGCCGACAGTGGTCCTGATACCCCTGGTCCAGATCTGGTCCTTGACCGCGACGGGAATGCCGTGCATCGGGCCCAAGTAATTGCCCGCAGCGATGGCCCGCTCCGCCTCCCCGGCGGCGGCCATCGCTTCACTGCGGCAGACTGTGAGGTAGGAATTGAACTTGAAATTCAGGGCGTCAATGCGGTCAAGGTAAGTGGAGGCCGCCTCCACCGGGGACACATCGCGCGTGCGGATGAGGTCCGAGAGCTCCGCTGTGGTCAGGAAAGGTATGTCCTGCTTGTCCATCATTCGCTCCTATGACGACCGTTCGCCATGTACTTGGACAAATCACCCACTTAACGATCTTTACAGTAATTCCGGAGGCAACCGGTTCTCTGAAACATCCAATTCTTCCGGCGTGAACAGGTCTCGCCATGGCTCCTGAAGAGTTAAATACTCAACCGTCAGGTCTAAACGTCCAGCTTCCCATAAGCGTCGATATCCGTCAGTAACATCTGGGTCTCGTAGGTATCGCTGTGCCGTTTGCAACCCGCCATCTCTATAGACTGCTTGAAGCAATAGCGTAGGACGGTAGCCTATTCCCGCGTTAGCAGTGTCATAGTAGAGCTGTATCATCGCTTCGTGAAATTGAGTTTCAAGATTCATCGGCAATCCCTTCCCTACAAATCAAAAATTCGACAAGCTCAGGGCGCCTGGTTGTGCTTGGTTTTGACGCCTAGCCCTCCTTCAGCATCAGGATCACTTCCCTGTCGAAAGAATTCTAGCGAGATCCTGGTATCTTTGTACGACAACGGGCCGCCCTGGGACTCCACGCTGTAGATGATGGCAGAAGTATCAAGGTATACGGCCCCATGCGACGGGAGTCTCATCGCTCCCACGACGCCCGTTCTTCTGCAATGTAGTCATCGACTTCCTTTGCGGTCTTGAAGAGACGTTGCTCCGGCCCTTCCGAGATAATCTGCCATGCCGAACGAGCGGATGGTGACGACACCGGCGATATAACAACCTCCACAGTTTCCCCTTCTGAAAGCCCTTGGTCCACGATTTCTATCTTGCCCCCCGGCAGTACCGTGGTTCGTATGTGTAACGTTTTCTGCATGGTCCATATCTCCTTATATGGACTTACCCAGTTGGAGATTTTCACCCTCTCCCTTTAGGGAGAGGGAACTTCACCTGACCTAGTCCTTTAGCGCCGGAATCACTTCCTTGCCGAACAGTTCGAGGGACCGCATGGTGTCCTGGTGGGACAGTGGGCCGCCCTGGGCTTCCAGCAGCAGGGCGCCGATGCCCAGTTCCTCCTTGATGTAGCGCAGCTTTTTGATCACGGTGTCGGGACTGCCGACGACCAGGTGGTACTCGTCCTGCAGTTCCTGGTAGGTCATCTCGTTCAGAGGCCGGGAGCGGCGCAGGGTGTTGGCGGCGGCGCCGGCAGCGGAGAAGTAGCCGGGAGGCGCCCAGTACTCGCGGGGGCCCTTGAGCGGGTGGCCCATGCGCCACATGAACGCCTTGCCCGCCTCCTGGGCCTTCTCGTCGGTGTCGTTGACGTGGGCGCAGATCATGAACGCGAACTTGTCGGGGTCGGGATCCCAGCCGTCCTCGTTGGCGTGCTTGCGGTAGTTGGCGAACAGGTTGCGGGCCTGGTCCATCCTGGTCAGAAACGCCGCGTAGGTGTAGCGGTTCTCGGCGGCCCACTTGACGGTCTCGGGGCTGCCGGTGCCGGGCACCCAGCAGGGCGGGTGGGGCTGCTGGATGGGCAGCATCCAGGGGTTGACGGCGCGGTAGTGGTAGTGCTTGCCCTCCCAGCGGAAGGGGCCGGGCGTGGTCCAGGTCTTCTTGATCAGGTCGTGGCATTCTTCGAAGCGCTCCCGGTTGTAGACCGGGTTGGTGTTGTTGGCCCAGGTCTCGATGCCGATGCCGCGCACGAAGCCGGAGATGATGCGCCCGCCGGATATGACGTCCAGCATGGCGATCTCCTCGGCCAGCCGCACCGGGTTGTCAGAGGTGGGGAGCATGTTGCCCAGCATCAGGATCTTGGCGCGGTTGGTCACGCGGGCCAGGATGCCGCCCGTGATGTTGACCTCCACGTCCATGCATGACGGCGTGTTGTGGTGCTCGTTGATCATCAATCCGTCGAAGCCCACCTCTTCGGCGTACTGGTACTCGTCCAGATAGCGCTTGAACAGGTCGTGGGCCGTCTGCGGGTCGAAGTAGGTGTTGGGAAAGGTCAGCCGCATGGACGGAAACTTGTCGGCCTCCGACTCCGGGAAGGCCGGGTATGGAAGTTCGGTGAAATAGAAGACTTCAAAGGACATGGCATGGACTCCGTTCCTCTAGTTTTCCCTCTCCCGCTGGGAGAGGGTCAGGGTGGGGGCTGGATGTTCCAAGGGTTGAATCAGGAACGTGCAGGAAACTCAGTCCTGCGACAGTAGCCAGTCTAGCAGAGCGCCGAGGAATGCGTCGCCATAGGCGGGAGTGTGTCCACCTTCGTCGCTGAACCACATCTCGACAGATACTCCCTCGACGCAGCCTTTGGTGAAGCGGACGGTGAATGTTTCCGCGCCTTCTATGGCGGCGTCCAGGTCGAGGTCTTCACCATGCTCTTGCGAGTTTGCATCGCAACCGGCCCGCTCACCCCAGTGATAATACATTTCCTTGGCCCCGGCGTAGCGCTCGTTGGGGGTCAGGGCCGGCAACTCTGATTCTTCGGAGCCATGGAACCGCACAACTCGATCCTGCTCGCCATGGATGTGCAGCACGGAGACAGGGGGCGCGCCTTCGCAAGCAGCGTCGTCCATATAACTGGTCCCTGCGAGGCTGGCGACGGCGCGCAGGCCGGGCAGTCCCTTGCAGGCCATCCAGTAAGCCATAAACCCGCCGTTGGAGTAGCCAAAGAAGTACACTGGCCCCGTGTCAAATTCTTCGCTGGCTTCCTGAACCAGGGCGGTCAGGGCGTTCACGTCGTCCTGATCGGCCTTTCCAAACCCGTCGGTCGGGTTCCACAAACGTTGGCCCTCGGAGTTCTCGACGCCGTCGGGCAGCAGGAGCGCGAACCCGTCGCGGTTCACCTGCTTGTGAAGGGGGAAATACTGGCTCTGGGAGAAGGAGTCGCCCCCAAACCTGTGGAGGGAGACGATGAGGGGAATCTCTCCCTCCGGCAGTGGGTCGGGCAGCACCAGCACAGCGGATCGTCCCCCGCCGTATGCCGCCCCGTAGTTGATGACTTGCGCTTGACCACCGCCCTCTAACGCCTGCCTCAGCGTCCCCTCGATGCCGGTATATTCGCCGGTCTTTTCGGGCAACTCCTTGTCCTTGGACAGCGAATTCATCAGCAGCAAGAGCGATTCGATCTCTGAAATAGCCGATTCCAGTGCGAGGAGTCGCTCATCCAAGCCGGCCAGGACTTGATCGAGTCTGGAGGCTGCCGCCTCCATTTCCTGCATCCGCGAGTCCAGGTCGCCGATTGTTAACGCCGCGCCTACCTGGACTTCTTCCAGAGCGGCCAACTTCTCCCCTTGCCCAGCCACGACGGCCGCATCGGCATACCCGCTATCTTCCGTCGTATTCGCCTCTTGCTGGGCCTGAGCATAGCCGAGCTGCTCCTGACGGAGGGCCGCCAGTTCGTCTTTCAGCGCGGCGTTTTCGTCCCTCAGTGCGGTGACCTCGCGCAGCACAGCCTCGTTCTCCTCGTGCAGGGTCTCCAGCGACTCCTCGAGGGAGTGGGCCTCGGCTTCCAGGAGCAGCAGTCTCTCGCCTGTGGCTGAGCCAGCGGCGTCCCCGTTGCACGCCAACAGGAAAGCGGCCAGCAATACGCAGGCCGCTACCATGGCGAAAAACGGGGACAATCCGGCAGAGCCAGGGAGAGTCATTGGCTAGGCCAGAAACTCCAGCGCGGTCTTGACGAACTCGTCTGGCTTCTCCACCTGGGGCGAGTGGCCACAGTTTTCGATGACCACAAGCTCCGAGCCGGGTATGCACTCCTGGTAGATGATGCCGCATTCGACCGGGACGATACCGTCCTGGCGTCCCCAGACCATGCGGGTGGGCACCTTGACGCGCTTGAGCAGGCCACCGGCCAGGCGCGGGTCGTGCATGTAGGGCTTCCAGGTGAGGCGGACGGCCATCTCGCGGTTCAGGTCTGCGGTCAGCTGCTCGTCGGGAGTCAGCTCGCGGCCGTAGATCTGCTGGTATTCGGGAGCCTGGCTGGGGTCGTGGAACATCAACTCGGTCACCTGCGCCGGGCTGATGATGAAAATGTCGGTGATCTCGCTCTCCCGGGGTTTCACGCCGGCCGCGCCCACCAGCATGAGCTTGCCCACGGCGTTGTTGCAGGTGGCGACCAGCTCGGCGGCGATCCAGCCGCCCATGGAGAAGCCGATGGTACGCACCCGTTCCAGGCCCAGGGTTTCCAGGTACCAAGTGTAGAACGCGGCCATGTCCGGGATGTTCTCCAGCCACTCGGGGCGGGGCGACTTGCCGTATCCGGGATGCGACGGGTAGTAGACGGTGTAGTGCTCGGCCAGCGCATCGACAAACTTCAGCCAGCCGCTGTTGCCGCCTGCGCCGTGCAGCAGCAGCAGAGGCTCGCCACTGCCGCCTTTCAGGGTGTGGACTTCGACTCCGCCTACATCAATGGTTTCCTCGGTGAACGCGGGCATGATTGTTCTCCTGTATTTGATTTCAACGCAGAGGACGCAGAGATTCTAACGCAGAGAACGCAGAGGCTCTATTCGGAATTATCCCTGCGTCCTCTGCGTGTCCTCTGTGCTCTCTGCGTTTGATCGTCCTTACGGGGCCTTCTGGAATGGGTCGGTGAGCTCCAGCTCCTCGCCGATCTCACGGAGGGCGGGCAGTACCTCCTCGCCCATCAGCTTGAGGCAGTTCATGGTGTCGGCGTGGGTCGTGTCGCCGTCGTTGGTCCACACGCCGAGGATGCCGGGGCGCAACTGGGCCAGCGTGTCGCGCAGCTTGCTCACCACGGTCTCTGGGCTGCCGACAATCCAGCGGTTGGACGCCAGTATCTCGTCGTAGGTGGC
The DNA here is from genome assembly GCA_965203005.1 of Dehalococcoidia bacterium. Taxonomy (GTDB): domain Bacteria; phylum Chloroflexota; class Dehalococcoidia; order Lucifugimonadales; family UBA3495; genus VXOI01. Next base: position 2,975,077 of record CBDBBS010000002.1, on the reverse strand, counting down.
AGTCTCCAGGCCCAGCCCGAGGAACGGGTCCTTGCGGACGCGGCCTTGGTAGCGGGCCACGCGAGGGTCCTTGACGCTGCCGCTGTAGCCTATCGGCATCATGTAGTCGCGGGGCATGGGTACGCGCCCCACGCCCACGTTTCCGGTCAGGAAGCCCTTGGCCGCCTCATACGCCTTCTCGTCGGTGTCCTGCACGTGGATGCGGCACAGGTAGCCGAAGTGCTCCGGGCCGGGCTCGTAGCCGTTCTCGCGCGCCGTCTCGGTGTAGATGGACATCATGTCCTGGGTGCCCTGGGGGTCGGTTTCCAGGTAGATGTAGGGATAGTGGCGCTCGGCGGCCCAGACCAGCGTCTCCGGGCTGCCCAGGCCGGGGATCCAGACGGGCGGGTGCGGCTGCTGCAGGGGCCGCTCGAAGGGGTTGACCACCCGGAAGTGATAATGCTTGCCCTCCCAGCGGAAGGGGCCGGGGGTGGTCCAGATTTTCATCAGGAGGTCGTGGGCCTCCTCGAACCGCTCCCGGTTGAACAGCGGGTTGACGTTGGCGGCCAGGCTCTCGACGCCGGTGCCGCGAACGAACCCGGAGACCAGCCGCCCGCCGGAGATCATGTCGATCTCGGCCAGTTCCTCGGCCAGGCGCTGGGGATTGTCGAACACGGGAAGGGGGTTGCCCAGCAGCACGATTTTGGGCTTCTTGGTGTTGCGGGCCAGGATGGCAGCCTCGAGGTTCATGGTGGCGCCGAGGCAGGTGGGCGTGTTGTGGTGCTCGTTGAGCATCAGCCCGTCGAACCCGACCTCCTCGCAGTACTCGTACTCGTCCAGGTACTCGTTGTACTGCCGGGCGCCGACGACAGGGTCGAAGTTGGCGTTGGAGAAGGTGAGCCGCACCGCCGCGTTGGGGCTGTTGCGGACATCCGCCTCCGCGTAGTTGGTGTAGGCCCGCTCGGTAAACCGCATCAGGAACATTGCATTCGTCTCCTAACTGGTGGGGATAGATTCGGCTTCGGTGATGTAGTGAATGCGGGGATAATTTTGCATCGCAGCTTGAAAGAAATTTCGGTCTGCCGTCCAAAGTGGACAGTCGAGTTCAGTGGCGAGAGCCAAGTAGAAGGAGTCGTATATCCACCGCTGCTGAAGTTCGGCTGCTATCCGAAAGGCAAGGTAATGTACCGGTGTTCGGTCGTACAGGATCACTTCGTAGTCTGACAAATCATCTATAAGGGCCGCTGCTCCACTGGGCGTGAGTTCGCCCCGGAGTACCCGCTTGTGGAGAGCGCTGGCGACCTCCACAGGAAACCACCTGTGCGCTACTCTTCGGATTCCCTCTACGGCCCAGGAATTAGCAAGGCGGAGCGCTAGAGTGCTGTCCTCTTCGGGCACTAACCACTTAACTGCGAGGCTGGCGTCAACTACTACTGCCAAAGGTCTGGTCAAGATATTCTGAACGCTCCTCTCTGGCCTCTCGAATCAAATCCGCTGAATTTCCTGGCAAAGTGCGACCCTGAAACAGTCTTTCTCTGGTTCTTGCCAATTGCTCTAGGGCCTTTAGCGAATTTTCCTTTTCCTGTTCTGTCGGCGCACGAATCTCTCCCGCCAGCCGGGCATATTCGCGCTCCCGGTATTCTTCCAGTTCGTCCCCGGATACCAAGTCAATGGCGTCCACGTGTCCGCGCCCTTCTCTGACGAAGTCCGTGGAATCGGGCTTTCTGCGAATTGTCCTGCTTTCCAACTGCCGACGGCGGCGGGTCAGCGCCAGAAGCTGAACATAAACGTCCGCTGACTCGGAGATCCCTTCTTCCAGCGCCAACTCTTTTTCCAGGGCCTGAAGGCAGAAATCTTTAACGCTCAGACCGTGCCGCTCGGCAGCCTGTTGAAGCCGCTTACGCAACCCATCGTCCAATTCCAAGGCCAAATATGCGCTTTTGGTCGCCACAGTTTCTCCCATACGCTTATGTCGTATTCTCTGCTGGACAAGTAGGCTACCCTCAGTCAAGGCCCGCAGCATAATCCTACCCGCGCGCCCAGTGGGGGTCAAGGAACGCGGGCGGCGGCGAGCGGCGGCTCGGCTTTCACGGCGTAAACTCCTCGCGGAGAAGTCAGGTACACTATGCCATTAACCACCTGCGGCCAAAACACCGAATCGAGCTCCGTCCGCCATAGTAGTTCACCACCGGACACGTCAATCGCATATAAGCCGCCCTGTGTCGGCAGATACGCTACACCTCCGGAGACTCCAATTGAGTGTGGACTTATAGCACCGGCTAGGACTTGATAGCTTGCCAGTTCTTTCCCGGTCAATGGATCCAACTGGTATATGCGGTTTTCTGAAGTATGTAGGACATACACTGTACCATCAATATCAATTGCCATCGGCATGGGTAGACCATCAGTTGGCCCTCCATAGCCCGGACCAGTGATTGCTAATGTCCACAATTTCTCTCCTGTCGAAACGTCTACCGCAATCATGAACGTCCCATCACTATATGTTCCACTTCTGGAATATAAACTATAAACTATCTCTCCGTTAAACACCGGATGATCGTGACTGGCTTCATGCTTCCATAATTCCAAGCCTGTTGAAGAGCGCATGGCGGACAAATACTGAGTGTATACGTTATCTCGCAGCGTCCCAAAACTTACCCCTGAACAGTGAGAGGGTGAGAAAATGCCTCGAGAGGCACCTTCCTTGCGCCACAAAAATTCTCCCGTTGAGGCATCCAATCCATACACATATCCGCCCGTCCACCGCGGGTCCGGTAGATCAACTCCCAAAATCACTACACCGTTATCTATGGCGGAGGAACTAATTTCACCACCATCGACAAGTGAACTCCGCCACAGCAATTCCCCGGTTTTGGCGTCTATCGCATACATCCGATCCTTATCCCAACTGGTGAAAACTACACCTTCGGCGACTGTCAAAGGATAGGCATGTCCGGCAGCGCTTCCGGTGTCGTATGTCCAGAGTTCCTTGCCAGTGCGGGCATCTACCGCCTGCAAGTCTCCTTCATAGGTCCACACATAGAATGAATCGCCTGACAGCACTGGAGAAAACCCTGGATTACTCCAGCGTAGTTCTCCGGTCACGGCATCCAGGGCAGCAGATAATCCATGCAAGTAGACAATGCCATCAACAACCATCGTCCCACTGACTCCCTCCCACAACCCAAGGCTCTGCGGATGATGCCATAGAAGTTCCCCGGGTTCTTTTCCTTCGTGCGCTATCGTGGATATGGGGCTTGGCTCGGGCTTGGGTGCGGCACATTTTATTGGTATGGGTGTAGGCGTAGGTGTTGGAGTAGCTGTCGGTGGCACTGGCGTCGGCGTAGCTGTGGGCAGAATCGTCGGGGTGGGATTCGGCGCAGGACGTGGAGTTTCCATAGGAACGGGCGTGGCTGTTGGCGGCACAGTGGGCAGCGCCGTTGGCGCAGTGGTGGGGGAGGAGGTATTGGTTGCCGTGGGCTGCGGTGTGGCTTGGGGCCGCGGCATTACGGTGGCAGTCGGCCTTGTAGTGGGCGCAGGGGTGGCGGTGGAAGCGGCCGACAGTTGACCTAATGCACGGTGATCCAGGTCTTTCTTCACTTCATTGATGGGGATGGCGAAGCTGATGCCGATTATGGTCCGTCCGTCCTCTTCCTCGATTCTGGCTGTGTTGACCCCTATCACCCTACCGAACTCGTCCAGCAGCGGGCCGCCGCTGTTTCCCGGATTCAGCGAAGCGTCGGTTTGCAGAAAGGCTGGAGAGTCGCGCTTGGCCGAGATTACGCCTGTGGTAATAGTCGGGTCCCGGCCCAGCTCAAAACTCAGAGGGAACCCAATAGCAATAACGTCCGAGCCAACGCGAATTTCATCGGAGTTGCCGATGGAGAGGGGGGTGAAGTCCCGGTCGGCCTCGATTTCGATGTAGGCCAAGTCCAAGGTGGGGTGAGTTCGGGTTACGAATCCCAGGTACACCTCACCTGTAGCTACCCGGATGAGTACCCTGTCGTCTCCCTCAACCACGTGCCGATTAGTGACCACCAGCCCGGCCTCGCTGACAATGAAGCCCGTTCCCGTCCCCGATTCGCCGAGGATTTCCACTACACTGGGCCGGGCAGTATCCATCACGTCGGCGGCTGACGGTGTTTCGTTGCCACAAGCCATCAACCCCCCCATCAGCGTCACCGCCAGTAGAAGGGTGACACTGAATTTGGTGGGCTTGCAGGTCATGTAAGTGCTATTTGTGGGCCCAGGAGAGTCGAAGAGAAAACGATGTATTTGGGACGCAACCTATCCTACCCGCGCGCCCTTTGAGGGTCAAGGAACGCGGGCGGCGGCGAACGCCTGCGCCACGCCTGCGACGGATCGTGTGCTATATTGAAGCTACCAATCCGCAGCGGAAGGCCGGGCCGAGCGGCTTGGCTATTTCAACCCGCCGTACACATCCCTGAAAGCCCTTTTCGCGAGCGAAAAGGGAGTGAGGTACTCCTTTATGCCCAAAGTTCTGGTATCTGATCCCATTGGCCCTGAGGGTGTCTCCCTGCTGGAGACAGGGGCTGAAGTAGACGTAAAGACCGGCATGAAGCCCGCCGAACTGCTGGAGACCGTCGGAGGCTACCAGGCCCTGGTGGTCCGCAGCGAGACCAAGGTAAACCGCGAGGTCATCGAGGCTGGAACCGACCTGCAGGTCATTGCCCGCGCTGGCATCGGGGTCGACAATATCGACCTGGACGCTGCAACGGGCGCAGGCATCGCGGTGGTCAACGCCCCGACTGGCAACACCGTAGCCGCCGCCGAGCACACGCTGGCGCTGATGCTGGCCATGGCCCGCAACGTGCCCGGCGCCCACGCCTCCCTGAAATCCGGCGAGTGGCGCCGCAGCGCCTTCATGGGCGTTGAGGTACGTGAAAAGACCCTCGGCATCTGCGGCCTGGGCCGGGTCGGCACCGAGGTCGCCCGCCGCGCGCAGGCCTTCGGCATGCGTCTGGTTGGCTACGACCCCTTCGTCGCCCCGGACTACGCGCGCCGCATAGGCGTCGAGCTGTTGTCGCTCGACGACCTGCTGGCCGAGTCCGATTTTGTCACCCTGCACACCCCGCTTACCGAGGGCACCCGGGGCATGCTGGGCGCCCGGCAGATGGAGAGCATCAAGCCCGGCGCCCGGGTGATCAACGTGGCTCGCGGCGAACTGGTGGACGAGGCCGCGCTGCTGTCCGGGCTGGAGTCGGGCCGGCTGGGTGGCGTGGCCCTGGACGTGTTCGCCAAGGAGCCGCCGGAACCCAGCCCTCTGCTGGAGCATCCCAGGGTGATCCTCACGCCGCACCTGGGCGCATCAACCCGGGAGGCGCAGCGCGAGGTGGCTATCGAGGCGGCCGAGCAGGTGCTGGCGGTGCTCAAGGGCGAACCGGCCCGCAACACGGTCAACGCCCCCTTCGTCGCTCCAGAGGTGCACGAGGTCCTCGCGCCCTTCGTTCCGGCGGCATCCACCGTCGGCAAGTTGCTGGGCGTGCTGTCCGACGGGCAGATCACCGGCATCACCGTCAGCTACGAGGGCGAGATCGCTCACCACGACTGCCGGATGCTCCAGGCGGCGGTTCTCGCTGGCCTGCTGGCTCCGGTCAGCACCGTGAACGTCAACCTGATCAACGCCCCCGTCCTGGCGCGAGAGCGCGGCTGGAACGTTACCGAGCAGAGCAACCGGATGTCCCGGGAGTACGCCAGCCTGATTTCTGCAACCCTCCACACCCGGGGAAGCGGGCCCTCGAACGGCAGCCTGACCCTGGCCGCCACATCCATGCGCAACGAGACCCACATCGTCAAGTTCAACGATTACTGGATGGACATTGTCCCCAACACCCCCTACCTGCTGTTCGTGGACAACCGCGACCAGCCCGGATCTATTGGAGCCGTGGGCACCATCGCCGGGCGCCACAACATCAACATCAGCTTTATGGGCGTTGGCCGCATCCAGTTGCGCGGGCAGGCCATGATGGTCATCGGACTGGATGATCCGGTCCCGCCCCACGTGATGGCCGAAATCAGGGCGCTCTCCCACATCAGCAGCGCCCGCCTGGCCACGCTGGCGGGGTGAGGGTCTGAATCGGGTTTTCAATATCAAGTGAAAGCTGAACCAGTTTTGTGGTGGGTTAACTGAATACCGGTGAATGCCGATAAACCCCACCTTTGGAAGCAGGACATTTCGCTGTCGAAGGAATTACCCCGAGAGGACGTAGAGAAGGCGCGGATCCACTACCAAGATGGACTGGACTCCAGCAGAACCGCGGAATACCGCAACAAGCTGGGCCAGCACGCCACGCCCCCCGAACTGGCCAGGGACATTATGCGTTGCTCAATCCCATTGTTGCCCCGAGGCCAGTCCGTCCGCTTTATGGACCCGGCCTTTGGTACCGGAGCTTTCTACTCGGCCCTGGAAATGACGGTTCCTAGCGGGAGAATCGCGCATGGAACAGGCTTCGAGATAGAGCATTGCTTTGAAGAAATAGCTGATAGATTGTGGCCGGACGGCCGCCTGAAAATGCACATCAAGGATTTCACCCTGGCTGAACCGCCCAATGATGCAGGTCTTAAGCCGAACCTTATAGTCTGCAATCCCCCGTACGTGCGCCATCATCATATCGGGCGTGAAAAAAAGGCGAATTTGCAGAAGCGAGTGAAGGAGAAGACCGGAGTCTCGATCAGTGGCCTTGCCGGACTGCACTGCTACTTCTTGTGCCTGGCCCACGAATGGATGGCGGATGATGGGTTGGCGGCGTGGCTGATTCCGAGCGAGTTCATGGACGTCAACTATGGCCGCGCAGTCAAAGATTACCTGCTGAATGACGTAGCCTTGCAGAAAATCCATCGGTTTGACCCCATGGACGTCCAATTTGATGACGCTTTGGTTACTTCCACGGTGGTCTGGTTCAAGAAGCGCCGCCCTTTGACGGACCAAGAAGTAGAGATTTCCTACGGCGGTATGCCCTCGCAACCGAACTGGCGGCGGACAATCCCGACAAGCCAATTGCGCAGTTCTGGCAAATGGACCGGAATGTTTTCCTATGCGCCTAACGTTTCGTCTCAAGGAGCGGCTGGCGAGACAATAGCCGATTTGTTCGATATAAGGCGCGGGTTGGCCACAGGCTCCAATCGTTTCTTTGTGCTGACCCCGGAACAGGCCTCTGAAAATCAAATTCCTGCGGAATTTCTGACGCCGATCCTTCCGCCGCCGCGACACCTGCCAATCAATGAGGTTTACGCAGATGATCTTGGAAATCCTGACTTGGAGCGCAAGCTGTTCTTGGTGAATTGCAGCCTTCCCGAATCGCAGGTTAGGCTACATTATCCTTCGCTTGCCACGTATTTCGAAAAAGGCCAAGTGGAAGGGGTATCTGAGCGTTATCTGTCTCGGAATCGCTCACCCTGGTATTCGCAAGAGCATAGGCCGGCGGCCCCGTTCCTGTGCACCTATATGGGCAGAATCCGTTCCGATTCATCAGGACCATTCCGGTTCATTCGCAACCACTCGCAGGCAACTGCTCCGAATCTCTACCTTATGCTTTATCCGAAGCCTGACCTGGATGCTTTATCCGAAGCCTGACCTGGTAAGGCAAATCAAGAATGAACCGGAGATTGCCGGCAGGCTATGGGAAGCATTAAGTTCAATCCCGTCCGAGACAATGATAGCCTGTGGCCGCGTGTACGGAGGAGGGCTATACAAGATTGAGCCCAAGGAGCTGAGCAGGGTTCCCTTGAACCTCCCGGATTCCGTCCTCCACGCCCAACCTCGCATAGACGATGGGGAGCAGCTGCGGTTGTTGAACGAGAGGGGAAAAATGTATTCATCTATTCCTGAATCGGGTTAGTACTAATTTACGCTATTACACCCGGAAAAGCAGGAACGCCGTGGGCGACAGGATCGGCATCATGGGCGCGGGAGCGCTGGGCAGCTATGTTGGCGCTTTCCTGTCCCGCTTGACGCCTTTCCTTACAAGTCTTAGCCTGTTGGTAAGGAGCGCACGATGATAGTGAAAATCACCTCGAAACGCCAAGTTACCTTTCCCGCTCACGTCCTTGAGGCCATGGGCGTCGGCCCTGGCGACCGTCTCGAAATAACCGAAGGCCCGGACGGGTTCATACTCAAGCCCAAGCGCATAGACCATTCAAAGCTGGGTATACTTAAGGACCTGATACCGCCGGACGCCCCGCCTTTCGACATACGCGAGTTCAGGGATGGCGCCTATGACTCTTCGTTGCGGGATTGATACGTCGGTGCTGGTCAGGCTCATCACCGCCCTGCCGGAAGCGGAATACCGCAGGTGCCAAGCGGAACTTTCCAGAATGGTCGAGCAGGAACACGTGGAGCTGTTCGCGTCCAACCAGGTCATCGGCGAAGCCTATGTCGCCGTACAATTCCACTACGGTGTGTCGAAGGCCGACGCGCGCGTGGCCCTGACCGGCGCACTGACATCCGGCCTTGTTGCGCCCCTGAACGGGCAACCGGTACTGAGGGCGCTCCAGGAAACAGGTGGAGTGGGACTAATTGACAGGCTTATTGCCGAGGACTACTCCCGGACAGTATCGGAAACACTGACCCTGGACCGGAGAATGGCAGCCCTGCCGGGAGTCAGACGATTGTAAGGCTGGACAAACCGAATCCTCAATAATTCCCTCCCCCTTGAGGGGGAGGGTTAGGGTGGGGGTGAAATCTCGCAACTTCGTAGCCTCTATGATTAGGAGCACCACAAGGAGGAACGCCATGGGCGACAGGATTGGCATCATGGGCGCTGGCGCGCTGGGCAGCTATGTTGGCGCCTTTCTGTCCCGCGAGGGCGAGGACGTCACGTTCGTCGACATGTGGCCGGAACACGTCGAGAAGATGCGCGCCGACGGACTGCACGTCACCGGCAGCCAGGGGCCTTTCACCGTCCCGGTCAAAGCCATGCACCTGACCGACGCCCAGGGCATCGTCGAACCCTTTGATTTTGTGTTCGTCTCCGTAAAGTCCTACGACACCGAGTGGGCCACCCATTTCATCAAGCGGTACGTCAAAGACGACGGGTTCTTCGTGTCGCTGCAGAACTGCTGGAACGACGTGATTATTGCCGGAATCGTCGGCGAAGAGCGCACCGTCGGGTGCATCGCCTCCCACATCGAGGTGGCGTTGTGGGAACCGGGGCACGTCACGCGGGGCGGCGCGGTGGGCCGCGACCACGGCCACCATGTTTTCCGGGTCGCGGAGCTGACCGGCGTGCCGTCCCGGCGCTCGGAGATGGTGGCGGGCCTGCTGGACAACATTGACGGCGCCTACTCCTCCACCAATCTCTTCGGCGAGCGTTGGGCCAAGCTCTGCCAGAACTCCATGGGAAACGGCATCTCGGCGGCCTCCGGCCTGGGCTCGCAACAGATGGCCGAGGACCCGCGCTGCCGCCTGATTCGCATCCAGCTGTGCAAGGAGGGGGCGCAGGTGGGCCTGGCCATGGGCCTGAATGTGGTGGACATCAACGGCCTGCCCGCTCAGACCTGGGCCGATGCCGACAAGGGCGACGTGTTCGAGGAGCTGGACGGGTTCCTGGCGGCCCGGGGCGGGCGCGTCAACTGGCTGGCCTCCATGGCCCAGGACGTACACAAGGGCCGCCGCTCCGAGATCGATTTCATGAACGGACTGGTGGCGGAAAAGGGCCGCGAGGTCGGCATACCCACGCCGTTCAACGACGCAGTCATCGAGGCCATGCGCGCCGTCGATTCAGGCGCCCTGCCGCAGGGCCCGGACCACGTAGACCGCGTGCTCCGCGCCGCCGGGCGGTAGGGGACAAAGGAGTCTCGCTTGGCTACAACCAATAATCCCTGATGCTGTTGAGACGAAGACACCGCAGAACTCTGGAGGCGATTTTTCAACACCCCACACGAGCGGGAATCTCGTGGACCGATATCGAATCACTGCTGTTAGCGTGTGGAGCGCGAATTGAAGAGCGTTCCGGTTCACGGATATACGTTGAATTGAACGGAGTCGGAACCCATATCCACAGACCGCACCCACAAAGAGAAGCGAGGAAGCGCCTAGTTGAATCTTTGCGAAGATTTCTCAGGGGAGCAGGAATTGAGCCATGATGGAATACAAGGGTTATCGGGCCGCTGTACAGTTCGATTACGAGGCCGGGGTTTTCCACGGTGAGGTTGTGGACACTCGTGACGTAATCGTTTTCGAGGGGACTTCGGTGGATCAACTGGAGCGGGAGTTCCATTTCTCGATAGACGACTACCTGGCAGTGTGCGCCGAAAGAGGACGGGACCCAGATAAGCCTTTCTCCGGCCGCATCCCCTTGAAAGTGAGTTCAAAGCTGCACCGCGCGGCTGTTGCAGCTGCCAAAGCAGAGGGAAAGAGCCTGAATGCCTGGGTGGCCGAAGCTATCGAACGAGCTGTGCCATAGGCAGTGTTTATTCCATTCAACACGGAGTACCCACAGGGAGGACGACTATGTTCATCAAGGTGGAGCCTGCCGAGTTCTTCATGTACCGCGTCATCCTCGTCTTCGACCTGGAGAACGTCAACTCCGAGGACCAGGAGGTCCGCGATTACATGACCGAGTGGGATCTGGAACCCAAGTACCAGTACACCGGCGACTTCGAGGGCAGCAACAGCGAGATCATGCAGTTCGGCGGCTGTTACCTTGGCAGGCACCTGGGCAGGATATCGGAGATTCAGCGCGGCCACGTGGAGCGTGAGATCATCACCGCAGAAATCGGGTTGGCGCTGGACGATGAGGGCGACCCGGTGGTGATTCCGGACGGCTTGCGAGAGGAGACGCTGGCGCAGTTGGCGCAGACCTTCCACCAGCCCGATGCGTTCCAGCCCAACGAAGAGGGACTGCTGGAGGCGGTGCTGGATGCGCCGACGGTGAGGCAGGCCGCGCGCGAGTTGCTCGCTACCCGGTAGGTCATCCAGCTTGTTCGACCGGAATAGCGAAGGCCCTGCACGTCAATTGCAGGGCCTTCAAACTTTCTTGCATCGCCGCCATCAATGGACGTGCGGACTTCCCGGAATGGAGCGGGTGATGGGAATCGAACCCACGTAGCTAGCTTGGAAGGCTAGAGCTCTACCATTGAGCTACACCCGCGAACGATAGGCCCACCAAGGGCCTGCACACATAATTATATCCGCACACCAGTCAGGGCGCCACACCCCGTCCGTTACACCGAAGGGGTTTCTAATTCTCCCTCTCCTTGGAGGGAGAGGGAACAATCAAAAGCCCCGCGTTACATAGGAGAGTTCCGGCATAGAGGTCTGACGCTCTGGATTCACGGTTTCGCGAGAACGACGGGTTCTCAAGCAGGAGAGTGCCTGAGCCGGAACGGTGTCTTGTGCCTGGTCAGTCCCGGAGGCGCCGGGCTCCCGGCCGTGTGCTCCTCGAGTTGTTTCCAGAGGAACGGGATTCGGAACCGTTGGTCGAAACCTGGCTGCCCTTGTCTCCGGTGCCATCTGCTCCCGGAGCATTGCCATCGGCGCCGGGGCGGGGTTCGACGGGGGTGTTGTCGGGGACCACAAAGCTGAGCCGTTCCCGCAACTGGTAAATGACCCTGTCTACCTCGTAGTCCGGGGTGCGGTAGCGAACCAGGGAATGGCGCACGATTTCCAGGCCCGCCTCCATCTCCGGCCAGACCACCTCTTGCACTCCCATGCGCTGCAGGTCCTCGCCCTCGGAACGGGCCCGCACTCTTGCGACGATGTCCAGCTCAGGCTGAAGTTGCAGGGCCCTGTGCACGGTCATTTCCACCGAAATGGGATCGCCGGTGGTCACCACCAGCAGCCCGGCCTGGGGAACCCGGGCCGCGCGCAGGACCTCTTCGCGGTCCGACGAGCCGAGCACCGTGTGGTATCCGTTGCTCCGCCACTCGTCCAAAGTGCGGGGGTCCAGATCGACAACAGTGAACGGCACGTCGTGCTGGCGCAACTCCTGCGCTACCAGGGAACCAACCCGCCCCAGACCGCAGATTACGACGTGCCCGAAGGTCTGCCTCGGGCGTTCCTCCGAGTGAGGGTCGCCGATGCGGTAGGGGCTGAGCACGCGGAATCGCCGGCTCAGGAGGTTCACCAGCTGTGTCCCCCCGGATATCACCGGCGGCCCGGCGGCCATGGTCAGCACCGCCGAAACCACGATCAGCGAGTGGAACTCCTGGTCCACTACGCCGAGGGCCAGCGCACCGGCCACCAGGATGAAACTGAACTCGCCGATCTGGCCCAGTCCCACGCCCGTCAGCAGGGCGGTGCTGGGCAGGTAGCCGGAGATGCGCACAATCAGCCCGGTAACGATGAATTTGATCACCACTGCGGCCCCGATTACCGCGAGAACGCTGGCATAGTTGTCCACTATGAATACGGGGTCGGTCAGCATTCCGAGAGACGCGAAGAACAGGGCGGCAAACACGTCCCGCAACGGGGCCACCTCAGCCAGCGCCCAGTGGCCGATGTCGGACTCGCTCAACAGCAGTCCGGCGACAAACGCGCCCAGTGCCGCCGACAGTCCCACAAAGTTGGTCAGGCCGGAAATGGCGAACACCAGGGCCACCACCATCAGCACGAACACTTCCCGGGATCCCAGCAGCGTTATGCGGCTCATCACCATGGGCATCACCTTGATGCCCAGCAGAGCCACGCCGCCGATTACCACTACCGTTTTCAGGACGCCCCAGCCGGCCTCCTTGAGGACGCTGACTGCGCCTCCGCTGCCGTCCAGGGCCGGCAGCATGGCTATCATCAGTATGAAGACGAGGTCCTGCATCAGCAGGAACCCCGTGAGCAGCCTTCCGTGCAGGCTGTGAATTTCGCCCCGGTCGGTCAGGGTCTTGAGCACGACCATCGTGCTGCTGAGGGCCCCCACCATACCCAGGATGATCGCGGTGGACATGTCGAATCCCAGGAAGACACCGATGGGGGTGAGCAGCGCTGCGGTAACCGCGATCTGCAAGATTCCGCCAACAACGATCACCTTGCCCAGGCTGATCAGCTCGCGGAAGGAAATCTCGATTCCGATGGCGAACACCAGCAATACCACGCCGATTTCCGCCAGTTTGTGTACCGTCGGAACGTCGGCCACTGTGGCGAAGTGCAGCCACTCGTCGCCGGTGCGCCCGGCGACGTAGGGGCCGATGATCATGCCCATCGCAAGGTAGCCCACCACGGGTGGCGCGCGCAGCACCCGGGCCGCGACCCCGCCGATGAAGGCAGCGATGACCACAGTTACCAGGTCGACAAAGAGATGACTTTCCAGGTGAGTCTCGCCCATTATGAGCCCGGGTCATCGACTGCTAACTGCGATCATGACCGAGTGGATTGACGCTGTTAGCTATTATAGGTTGCGGGACATCAAGTGCGCCAATAGAAAACTCCCAGTTTTGGCCAGCAGGCGACTCTTGACTGGTCCCAAACGGCGGCAATTGCCCCTCAACGCATTGCTCCAAACCAACAATACGAGGCGCGAATTTATCCGGAATCAAAACAAGGCGAATATCAAGATGAGGAGAAGTGAAATGGCCGTTGAACATCGAGACTACCCAGACATTGCACCAGCCGGTCCCACGTACAGCCGTGGCACGCGAGCCGGAAACCTGCTTTTCGTGTCAGGATGCACCGCCCGCGGTTCCGACGCCCAGGGCAAGCCATTGATGGAACAACTGGAAGAGACTCTCAAGCGGGTCGTCGGGGTTGTCAAGGCGGAGGGAGGCAGTCCGGGAGACATCGCCAAGATCACCTGCTTCGTAACCAGCATATCCGACTGGACCAGCCAGCCCGAGAAGCAGGCGGAGCTGTTCGAGAAGTATTTCGAGGGCAAGTACCCGGCAAACTCTCTCATCGGGACGACCGAGCTGGCCGAACCGGGCCTGGACGTGGAGATCGAGGCCATCGCCGTGCTGGATTAATGCCCGAATCAGCAACAGGATTGTCAGGTGGAGCGGAGCCGCCTCAACTCTTCTTCAAGTTCGCGGACCCGCTCTTCGGCGTTGTCAGCGCGGGCACGCTCGTCGTCAAATGTGGTGATGTGCCTGCCCGTGGCCGGGTCGTGCCATCGGAGTTGGCCCTGCTCCCATCGGATGTGCAGGTTCAGCACTGCGCTGAAGCCCTGCAGCGAGCCGTCGAGTAGTTCCTCGATGTCGATGGGATGGTACTGGCCATCCACCAGCCGGTCCCCGGCCAGCCGGGTAAGATGGAACTCTCCCGTCTCGTCAAAGCGCCAGTATTCCGGGATGCCCAGTGCCTCGTAGTCGCGGCGTTTCGGGCCGGTATCCTCCTGGCCAGTGCTTCGGGAAGCAATTTCCAGAACGAAGTCGGGCGGTTTGCCTTGCTCTGAGATGATGTAACCGTTGCTCTCACGGTAGGCCACCGGGTCTATGCCAAAAGCGATCAACAGATCGGGGTATCGCCTGGGAGAACCGCTGGGCAAGAGTTCCGGTAGCATCGTGATATACCGCTCGGCGGTAACCAGGGTGGTTTCCCGATTCCCGAAGTGCTGGGCCAGGTGATGGGTATTGCCGGGTTCGTGAAGATGTGCTGCAGATGTCATTTTCTCGTCCGGTTCGCGTTCCGGGGGGTCAGGCAGACGGAACCGTCCGCGGTGCTGCGGGCTCTTTGCGGCGGTGTTGCGGGCACTCATGCTGAATCTCCGTCGGCCTTTGCGATGTGGCCGCTTCCTGGTCAAATCTGGCGAGTCAAGGGTGAACTGAGTCACTGGGATGCGGCGGCCTCCGCTATCCAGCGGCGGATGTTGCCGGGGCTGAGCGGCATGCTGTTGACATGCACCCCGAAGGGGGCCAGGGCGTGGGCCACGGCGTTGCCCAGGGCGGCCCCGGTGGCCAGGATCGCGCCCTCGCCTGCCCCCTTGACGCCCAGCGGGTTCAGCGGCGACGGAGCCTCCTCGGTGATCACGGTCTCTATGTCGGGAACGTCGGTGCTGGTGGGGAGCAGGTAGTCCATCAGCGTCCCCGATAGGAGCTGTCCGCTCTCGTCGTAGACCAGTTCCTCCAGCAATGCGCCGCCTATGCCCTGGGCCGCGCCGCCAACCGACTGGCCGTGCATTGTCAGGGGGTTGATGCAGCGGCCCACGTCCTCGATCACCACGTAGCGCAGCACCTCGAGCTTGCCGGTCTCGGGATCCACGGCGACGTGGGCGGCGTGGCTGCCGTAGGAGTAGGTCCACTCCTCGATGCGGAAGTACTCGGTGGCGTCCAGCGCCGTTTCCCCTGAGCCTGCCGATGGGTCGTCGAACCGCTGCTGCGACTCGGCCAGCGCCGCCACTTGCTGAAGCGTGAGTGTCCGGCTGTCCGGGCCGCCGTCCCCGTCCCTTGAGGATAAGGGGGCCACCACGCCGTGCCGCAGGTCCAGCGCCTCGGGCTGCGTGTCCAGGTAGCTGGCGGCCAGGGACAGGATCCGCGCCCTCAGCGTCTGGCACGAAAGGTGGATGGCGCTGCCGGCCATCACCGAGGCCCGGCTGCCGAAGGTTCCGATGCTGGCCGGGATGTAGTCGGTGCTGCCGTGGTAGATGCGAACGTCCTCCATGGGCACGCTGAGGGAGTCGGCGCAAATTTGGGCCATCACCGTCTCGTGGCCCTGCCCCATGGTTGTGGTACCGAGGTAGACCTCCACGTTGCCCTCCGGTGTGACCAGTACCCGGGCGCCCTCGAAGGGGCCGAACCCGGTGGGTTCGACATACGATGCGATGCCGACGCCGTGGTACCGCCCCTGCTCGTCCGGCCCCTCTCTCGAGGAGAGGTCGTTGTAGCCAATCTGCTCCAGGGCGCGATTGAATGCGCTGGGATAGTCGCCGCTGTCGTAGACCGTGTTGCGCCCGTCCAGCCGGGTCGGGCCGGCGTCGTACGGCATTTCGCTGGCTGAGATGAGGTTGCGGCGCCGCAGCTCCGCCGGGTCCAGCCCCAGGTCGCGGGCCACCATGTCCAGCAGCCGTTCGCGAATGAACGTTCCCTCGAAAAACCCGGGTGCCCGGTAGGTGCCGGCGCCCATCTTGTTGGTCATCACGCAGTTGACCGACGCCTGGAAATTGGGGATGCGATACGGCCCGGTCATCATCACGGCGGTCAGCGCCGGGACAACGCTGCCGTGGGTGCGAACGTAGGCCCCCATGTCGCCGTATACGGTGGCGCGCAGGCCGAGCAGCGTCCCGTCGTTCCGGGCCGCGATCTCCACCTGGCACTTGACCTCGCGGGAGTGATTGGCCGCCGACAGGTGCTCCACCCGGTCCTCGACCCACTTGACTGGCCGCCCCAGCTTGAAAGAGGCGAATGGCACCAGGAAATCCTCGGCATAGAACTCGCCGCGCACTCCGAAGCCGCCGCCAACGTCGGGCTCGATGAAGTGGATACGTTCCTCGTCGATCTCGAGGTGACGGGCCAGGATGGCCCGGTTGGTGTGGGACACCTTGGTCGGCCCCCAGACCCGCATGTGGCCGTCTGAGCTGTCGTAGCTGGCCACCAGCCCACGGGTCTCCATCGGGTTCGCGGTGTGGCGGTTGGTGCGAAACTCCTCGCTGCGCACGTACTCAGCGTCGCGGAAGGCCGCCTCCACGTCGCCCACGTTGATGTCCGCCGAGCCCGCGAGGTTGGTGCCGTTGGCCGGGTGGATCAGCGTCGAGTCCTCCAGGGCCGCGTCGATGGTAGTGACAGCGGGCAGCGGCTCGTAATCGACCTCGATCAGGTCAAGGGCATCCTCCGCTATGTACCGGCTTTCAGCCACCACCACGGCCACGGCCTCTCCGGCGTGGCGGACCGTGTCACCGGAGAGGGGCTGCTGCAGGTACTCGTCCAGCCCGGGCAGGGGAAAGACGCGCATGGGGATGGGCTTGAGCAGGTCCGCCATGTCGGCGTGGGTGAACACGGACGTGACGCCCTCAAGAGCCAGCGCTGCCGATGCGTCTATGCCACGCACGCGGGCGTGCGAGTGCGGGCTGCGCAGAATCGCCGCGTGCAGCATTCCGGGCAGGCGTATGTCATCCAGGTACTGCCCGGTTCCGGTGACGAAGCGGACGTCCTCCCGGCGGCGAATGGGCTGCCCGATGTATGACTGGGCGATAGGTTGGCTGGTCAATTTCAATCCATCCAGGGTTGTCTTGGAGACCCGTAAGCGATGGGGACTTGGACTGGCTGCTGGCCTCGATAGACCAGCATGCCCGGATAGAGGAATGAGTATATCGACCGCCGACCCGAGACCGCAATGAATGAAATCGATCCCCTGCTATCTATCTGGACCGCCGCCGCCGCGCGGGCCTGCCGCGGCTGATGAAATATACGGGAATTCCCCTGGGAGCGCCGATTCGCAGGCGATAGTACTCAGAGGAAATTTCCGCACCGATGACCACGATGAATCCGGACACGTAGGCCCAGGCCAGGAGAGCTATCACCGAGGCCAGCGTGCCGTAGATTCTTTCGTAGGCAGCGTAGTGATCTAGGTAGAAAATGAAAAAACTCTTGGCCGCCTCGAACAGCAGGGCCGCCACCAGCGCTCCGGGCCACATGTACCGCCAGTAGGTCCGGGTCATAGGCGTGAACTTGTATATGAACATGAATATTACAAAAGTGAAAAAGAAAGGCACTGGCCGCGCCAGGGCGTTGATACCGTTGTGTTCCAGGAATGCCAGTCTGCCCAGAATGGGAATTTCCTCGCTTGCGATAAATTGCAGACCAGAGGTCAGAGCGAGCGACAACAAGAATAATGGGGCCACGCATAGCGCCATCAAGATCTGGCGCGGCTTGTCTATGTAGAAGGGTCTGTCCTTTTCGATGTCCCATGCCCGGTTGACCGCCCTGGTGATGGCGCCAAAGAGCAGGCTGGCCGACCACAGTAATCCGACAAGGCTCACTATCCCCAGGACGCCCCTGATGTTGCTTACGGCCTCCACGTTGGCTTCCAATATCCCCTCCGCCCCTGGGAGATAGGTGTGGAAGAACTGGTTGACCTCCGCCTCGACCATGTCTGCCTCCATCACGAAGCTGAACAGGCTCACCAGGCAAATGGCCAAGGGAAAGAGGGAAAGAATGGAGTAGTAGGCGATGGAAGCCGCCAGGTCAATCGAATGGTCATCGCCCAGCTCCCGCCACGTGCGTCGCATCAGTTCCACGCCGGGCAAAGGGGCGAGCTTTGACCTCAGCCATCGCACCCTGGCTCCAAGGCGCAGACCACGATGACCCTGCCGGACAAGCTGTCTCGCTGCCGGATGGCCCGCCGCAAAGAGCCGTTGCCTGATTCGTGTCAGGGGGGGAGGAAGACTCAGCATAAAAGAATAAAAGGGAGACCCTGATTTCGAGTCCCCCTTCAAGTGGGCTGGTATCAACCTGACTTATCTGATCAGTTGTTCAAAAACCCGGTGGTGCAGTCTCGGCAGGGGGAACTGTCGCAGCAGCGAACTTCAGGACTGTCCGCCCTGGTTGTCCTGTTCCCTGCGGAACGGCGCCCGAAGAGCGACGCTGACGCCTCCGACAACTCCTCCGACCGAATTGGTGACAGCGGTCGTCGTGGCCTCGCCGAAGGAGCCGGCGGCGCTGACAGCGCCGTTGGCCGCCGCCGATGCGGCGTCCTCGGCCCGGATGCCGACCCGCTTGGCCGCTTCGATGGATTCCTCGACCGCGTTAAGGGCTACCTCCGCCGCGTCGCCGCCGACCTCTGCCGTGCCCTTGACCAGGCCACGCGCGGTGTCTTCGATGGCCTGTAGAACGTTGCCGCCGATCTGGCTCGCGCCGTCCACCGCGCCGTCGATGGAGTCACGGGCCGTTGCGCCAAGGTCGCCACCGATCTCGCGCGATCCGTGAATGGCGCCCCGGGCCGCGCTGAAAGCGGCATCCTGCATTCGCACGGTCACGCCGCCGGTGGCCTCCACTGCGCCCTCCACGGCGTTGCGGGTAACCGAACCCACGTCGCCCCCAACGGCAGACGCTCCTTGGATCAGGCCCCTGGTGCTGTCCTCAACGGCCTGGAGGACGTTGCCTCCCACTTCGGCCGTGCCCGTGACCACGCCCTTGGCCGTATCTCTCGCCGTGGCCCCGACATCTCCGCCGACTTCGCTGGTCCCCTGGATTGCGCCGCGAGCGACGCTGAAGGCAGCGTCCTCAGCCCTGAGTCCTACGCTCTTGGTGGTCTCGAGGGTGCCCTCCACGGCGCTGCGGGCCACGGTGGCTACGTCTCCGCCCACGTCGCTGGTGCCCTTGATGGCAGCCCGCACGGTGTCGCTGCAAACCCCCACGGTCACGGTCGAAACCTCGCCGACGCCCCGTATGACGCCGATGACCGCGCCCTTGGCGGTGGAGCCGAGCTCAGCCCCCACGCCGCCGGTGGCTTGAATGGTGCCCTGGATGACATCGACCATCAGCCCCTGTACGCCTCCAATGATGTCCCTCGATCCCTGCAATGCGGTTACGGTGGCGAGGCGGGTGGCGTTGACTGTTCCCTCAAGGACGTCGCCGGCTCCACTGATGGTACCCGTAATCGAATCCCGGATAGTTCGACCGATATTTCCCAAAACCACGATTTCTTCCTCCCACAAACGCTACGGGCCTTTTGACCCTCCGAAATTTCTGAACCATCGCGCCGAGTTGGTACTAACGGGTCACCATTCATTATACGACACTCCCCCGCACGTCGCTCCCCCGTCTTACCCGTACCTTCTTGAGCCGCTATGAGCTTGGGGTTACACTGGCTTTCACCGTTGTGATTGTTCAAGGAGAGCGAGATGCCCAGCAAGGACAAACAGCAGTGGCTCCAAGAGACCCTGCAGCCGGCAGTGACGCGCTACCCGGAGCGCAGAGCGAGCTTCGAGACCGACAGCGGACTGGCCATTGACCCTCTCTACTCTCCGGAGGACCTGGCATCGAGAGGATACGATTACGGCGAGGACGTAGGCTTCCCCGGCGAGTTCCCCTATACCCGGGGCGTTCAGGCCAGCGCCTACCGGGGGCGCGTCTGGACCATGCGCCAGTATTCCGGCTACGCCACCGCTGAGGACACCAACCGGCGCTTCCGCTACCTGCTGGAACAGGGGCAGACCGGCCTGTCGGTAGCCTTCGACCTTCCCACACAGATCGGCTACGACTCAGACCACCCGCTGGCCAGGGGCGAAGTGGGCAAGGTCGGTGTGCCGATATGCAGCATCGAGGACATGGAGACCCTGTTCGCCGGCATTCCATTGGACAAGGTCAGCACGTCGATGACCATCAACGCCACCGCCTCGCTGCTCCTTTGCTTCTACATCGCAGCCGCAGGACGGCAGGGCGTATCCCCCGAACAGGTCAGCGGCACCATCCAGAACGACATTCTCAAGGAGTACATTGCCCGCGGCACCTATGCCTACCCGCCCCGTCCGTCCATGCGCCTGGTGGTGGACGTGTTCAAGTACTGCGCCGAGAACGTGCCTCGCTGGAACACCATCAGCATTTCCGGCTACCACATGCGTGAGGCGGGCGCCACGGCGGTGCAGGAGTTGGCCTTCACCTTCGCCAACGCCATCGCTTACGTGCAGGCTGCGCTGGACGCTGGGCTGAAGGTGGACGATTTCGCGCCCAGGCTGTCCTTTTTCTTTGTATCGCAGAATAACCTGTTCGAAGAGGTCGCCAAGTTCCGGGCGGCCCGCCGCATGTGGGCCCGGATAATGCGCGACAGGTTCGGCGCACAGGACCCCCGCTCCATGATGCTGCGCTTCCACACCCAGACGGCGGGCGTTTCCCTCACGGCCCAGCAGCCCGACAACAACGTCATTCGCTGCACCGTGCAGGCTCTGGCCGCCATCCTGGGAGGCACCCAGTCGCTCCACGTGAATTCCCGGGACGAGGCGCTGGCCCTGCCGACTGAAGAGTCGGCACAGCTCTCGCTGCGCACCCAGCAGATTCTGGCCTATGAGAGCGGAACGGCGGACGTTGTAGACCCGCTGGGCGGCTCGTGGTACGTGGAGAGCCTGACCGACGACCTGGAAGAGCAGGCCCTGGAATACATCCGCCGCATCGATGACCTGGGTGGCTCGGTGGCTGCCATCGAGGACGGTTTCCAGATGCGCGAGATTGGCGATGCCGCATACCGCCACCGGCAGGAGGTTGAGTCCGGGGACCGGGTCATCGTCGGCGTAAACCGCTACAACACTGAGGAACCGCCGGTCGAGGGCCTGATGCGCGTCGACGAGGAAGCTGCCCGGCAGCAGTTGGCCCGCCTGGAGCGGCTGCGCGGTGGGCGGGACGGAGGAGCGGCCCATGCGGCGCTGTCAAGGCTGGAGGGCGTGGCGCGCTCCGACGCCAACACCGTGCCCGCCATCCTGGAGTGCGTCGAGGCCCACTGCACCCTGGGCGAGATCTCCGGAGTCCTGCGAACCGTTTTCGGGGAGCAGGAGGAAATGGCTGCGTTCTGAGGGAGCATTCCGCAGTTCCCTCTCCCTTGAGGGAGAGGGTTAGGGTGAGGGTGAATCGCCAAGGAGAGAACCATGCCGCTCCACAAATTCAACAACCCCGGCTTGGTCTACTACAAAGCCCTGAGCAAGTACCTGGAGCTGGCGCGGGAAATCCCGGAGGTAGTTGAGGTGCGGCTGTCGGAGGATGACACGTTGTGTACCATCATCTCGGCGCCCCGTGATGACGATGAAACACGCTATCGTGTTTTCGGCGCCCAAGGTGATGCGATACGGACTATGGAGGACTATCCTTTCGATTTTCGGTTGCTCCACAACAAGGCTCCGGGCATAGAGAACTGGGAGGCTCACAATCGCAGCAACGGAGACTCGGTCTGGGCGCGGCACACTGAGGCTGAAAGACCCGCGGAGGGAGCCATGAAGACATCCAAGCTGAACAACCCCGGCTTGGTGTACTACCAGGCAATGAGCAAATACCTGGAACTGGTGCAGGAAATCCCGGAGGTGGTGGAGGTTAGGCTGTCGGGCGATGATGAACTGTACGCCATAATCTCGGCAACTCCCTTTGACGCGGCTCCCTGTTACCGGGTGTACCGGGCTGAAGGAAAGGTGATGGACTCGGTAAATCCCCAACCGTACCGTTTCCGGCTGGTCAACGCCCAAGAACTGCCATCCGAAGGCCGTGAGGAACACATCCGCAGTTTTGGCGACCTTGTCTGGAAGCGGCAATAATGCCTACACTGAATCAGCACTTGTCCCAAGTGGAAAGCAACGAGAGATTCGCCGAGGGCATTGCGGCATTGCCCACCAGGTTTCCCGACTGGGAAATAATAGCGCTGTTCTACTCGGCGCTCCATTACGCCGATGCGTTCCTGGCTACTCAAGGAATCCATCCGGGCAGCCACGACAGCCGTATTGCATCCGTTAAACTCTACGTAGGCGCGTGGGAGGACTACCGCCATCTGGACCGGCTGAGCCTGGCCGCCCGGTACAACATGGCATCGCCAACACCCGCGGTAGCCGACGCAATCAAGGCCGGTGAGTTCCGCCGGTTGAAGGAAGAAGTGCTGGCGTTGCTTGCAATCTAGCGGGAGACATGGCGATGCAGGAGAACACGGCGAAAACCGCAACGGAATGGGTGTTCGTAGCAAGAAGCGTGACGCAGTTGCCCGGCGGCCATGACGTGGCGTTGCGCTGCATGGCCCGCGCTGAGGTACTGGCGCAGAGCGTCGATGATTGGCTTGCTGTAGCGACCGCTTGGCGGCAGGATTTCGACGAGATCGACAGGTCCCAGCAGTGTCTGGGCAAAACTGAGTCTCACGCTAATGATTCAGGAGCATGGGAAAGAATTGCGTATTCGTGGACGGAAATGGATTGTTTTGTAGAGGCTGTGGACTGCCATAAAAAGTCTATCGAACTGGGCGAAGAGCAGAAAGGTTCAGAGAGGGATTTCCTTGTCAATGCGCGGGCAACTGTGAACGAAGCTCACGGCAACTACACACGGGCCATTAATACCATGGCGAGAGCTGAAGCTTTTGCTACCTTTTATGAGATTTCCTCCGTTTGGATTCATATCTCGGAAGTCTGGAAATGGGATTTTCGGGATTCAGTCAACGTCATCCGGTGTTTGGAGGAAGCTGAAGGTAATGCCGGAGACGCTGATGAATGGGAAGCTATCTCTAATGCTTGGAGAGAGTTGGGGCAGGAATCTCGAGCTGATAAGGCAGACCGAAAAGCCAAATCGTCATTCTTCTGACCGCCCCGAAAACACAATGAGGAGTAACACACCATGCCCGACCTGATACTGAATGAAGAGGAGCAGATGCTCCAGACCACCCTGCGCGAGTTCGTGGACCGCGAGATCTCGCCCAAGGCCAAGGAGTCCGACGAACGCGGCGAGTTCCAGTGGGAGGCCTGGCGCGGCTTCGCCGAGCTGGGCCTGACTGGTCTCGGCGTGGACGTCAAGTACGGCGGCAGCGGCCCGGCCGGCTACCGGCAGGTGTCCATCGCGGCCGAAGAGGTGGCACGGGGCGACGCCTCAGCCTCCGTCAGTTGGCTGGCCCACCTGGCGCTGGGGGTCGCGTCCATTGACCGCTTTGGCACCGAGGAACAGAAGGAACGCATCCTCCCGCCCCTGGTCGACGGACGGGGCGTGGCCGCTTTCGGCCTCACCGAGCCCGGAGGCGGATCCGACGCCGCCGCTCTCCAGACCACCGCCGTGGAGCGGGACGGCACCTGGTTCCTGAACGGCAGCAAGATGTTCATCACCAACGCCTCGGTGGCCGAGGACATCGTGGTGTTCGCTACACAGGACCGCACTCAAGGCTACAAGGGGGTCAGCGCCTTCATCGTCGAGAAGGGCTCGCCGGGGCTGACCATCAACCCTATGCACGGTAAGCTGGGGATGCGCAGCTCGACGACAGACGAGATCGTCTTCCAGGACACTCCAGTGGCCTCGACTAACCTTCTGGGTGAGGAGGGGCGCGGTTTCAACCAGGCCATGGAAATCCTGACCTCCAGCCGGATCATCATCGCCGCCCAGAGCACCGGCATCGGCCAGTCGGCTCTCGAGGCCGCGTTGCGTTACGCACAGCAGCGCCAGTCCTTCGGCCAGCCCATCGCGCAGCATCAGGCGATCCAGTTCATGCTGGCCGACATGGCAGCCGAGGTACACGCCGCCCGGGTGGTCACCATGAATGCAGCCACCCTCAAGGATGCGGGAGAGCCCTTCCTGCAGGAAGCCTCGATCGCCAAGCTGCTGGCATCGGAGATGTGCATCCGCGTCGCCGACAAGGCATTGCAGATTCATGGAGGGTCTGGCTACTTCCAGGAGGCGGGCGTCGAGCGCATTCTGCGGGACGCGAGGGTCACCACCATTTACGAGGGCACATCGGAGGTGCAGAGGCTGCTCATTGCGCGACAGTTGCTGAGGGATTACGCTATCTAAGCATAGAATGT
Source organism: Dehalococcoidia bacterium (assembly GCA_965203005.1). Classification (GTDB taxonomy): domain Bacteria; phylum Chloroflexota; class Dehalococcoidia; order Lucifugimonadales; family UBA3495; genus VXOI01. The sequence goes on along the minus strand of CBDBBS010000002.1, from coordinate 2,950,760 downwards.
TAGGACTAACGCAGTCTGCCTATCCCCTCCCCCCTTGAGGGGAGGGTTAGGGTGGGGGTGAAATCTCCAACTGCGTAACTCCTAAGCGTGTCCCAATCCCAGCAGGAGCTTACCACATGGCATCCAACCCGCCGCCTGAACCCGTTCCGGAATCCGGCGCCGCCCTGTGGCTCGCCGTAGGCCGCTTGCAGTCGGACGTCGCCCGGCTGATTGAAGGTCAAGCCGAACTGCGTGCCGATTTGACCGAGACGAACCGGGAGACGAATCGCAGGATAGACGAGACGAACCGGAGAATAGACGGGTCGAACCGGAGAATGGACCGGCTGTTCTATGCCATCATTGGTGTGGGCGCCGGGGTAGTAGGGACCCTGGTAGCCGTTCTGCTGCGCAGTGGATAACACCTACCGGGCCATCTATGGCGGAGTCAAGAAGAACAGCCCGGGAGACTATCGAGGCGAATCACAGGACCAGCGTTCTGTCCCAATCCCAACAGGGAGCATACTACGTGGCATCCAACCCGTCGCCTGAACCGGCCCCGGATTCCAATGCCGCCTTGTGGCTCGCCGTAGGCCGCTTGCAGTCGGACGTAGCCCGGCTGATAGAGGGGCAATCCGAATTTCGTGCGGACCTGGCAGGCACGAACCGCAGGATCGACGAGAGCAACCGCAGGATGGACCGGCTGTTCTTTGCCATCATTGGTGTGGGCGCCGGGGTGATAGGGACGCTGGTAGCCGTTCTGCTGCGCAGCGGATAACACCTGCCGGGCCATCTACGGCGGAGTCAAGAAGAACAGCGCAGAACAGTTTGATATGCAGAATAACGAACGCCCGATAAGGGTACTGGTAGCCAAGCCCGGCCTCGACGGCCACGACCGTGGCGCCAAGGTCATCGCCCGCGCCCTCCGCGACGCCGGCATGGAGGTCATCTACACCGGCATCCGGCAGAGCCCCCAGATGATAGTGCAAGCGGCCGCCCAGGAGGATGTGGACGTCCTGGGCCTCAGCATTCTTTCCGGCGCCCACCTCGAAATCCTGCCCGAGGTTATGAGTCTTCTGCAGGACCAGGGCATGGATGATGTAGTGGTCGTGGTTGGCGGCATAATCCCGGCGGTGGACCGCCAGCCCCTCAAGGACCTGGGAATCGTGGAGGTCTTCGGCCCCGGCACGTCCACGGGTGAAATCGTGGATTTCATCACCGACAACATGGCCGGGCGGGTCTGATAGATTCGATGCCCTCCCGGTGCTGATGCCATTAATAATGACCACTGACGGGCGGGGCCTTTTCAAAGCCGCTTCCCGCCACCGCATGGTGATGGTTCGACAGGCTCACCATGTCGAAACCATCGGTGGCTTGGAGGGGCATCCTCCGGCAACCCTTCGGCAACCCTTCGGCAAGCTCAGTACTGGATGAGTGGATGTCAGCGAACTGCGTTACTCTAAAAAGGCTCTACACTGACGGACGACCTTGTTGACAGAACAGGGTGTCAGAATCCTATAATTTTTGATGACGATTTTCGGATTACGCGGTCCAGATGCTCTATAATGTGTCGCAACTCCTGATGGAACCAACAGGCTCCACCAGGAGGTTCGAACTGGACGATCCAGTGCCCGGTGACGGGGATGACCGCCGAGCCACGGGGCGGGTGCATCTGCTTCGCACTCATCAGGGGCTTTTGCTGAGCGCCACCATACGGGTCCAGACCGAGGCCGAATGCGGCCGTTGCCTCGCGGACATCTCGCGCCAGTCTGTCATAGCCCTGGAGGAGGAGTGCTTTCCCACAGTTGATCCGTCCACGGGCCGGAGGGTGTTCCCTCCTGATTTGGCGGAGGGAGTGCTGCACATCGACTATAGCCAGATGCTGGACCTGAGTGATGTGTTGCGTCAGTACCTTCTCACCAGCGAACCGCTGAAAGTCCTGTGCCGTGAAGACTGCAAGGGGATTTGCCCGGAGTGCGGAGTGGACCTCAACGTGGATGTGTGCAAGTGCGGTCGGGCTCAGGTGGACCCGCGCTGGGGCGCCCTGGCCGACCTGCTCAATCGAGACGGCGGTTAGCGAGGGCCGCCACACTGGCAGATACCCGTATCGATTTTCAGGCAGTAAACCAGAGACTATCAGTCCGGGAGTTTCAGACTTCACAGGGTCAATATGCGATGCCAGGCGCTTTGCCTGGCCGAGGAGGACACCACCCAATGGGCGCATTACCCAAGAAGAAATTGACGCGGGCACGGCGGGGACGCCGACTGACCGCCTACAAGCTGAGGCCGGTAAACGCAGCCATCTGCCCGCGCTGCCGCAGCGCCAAGCTTCCCCACGCGGCTTGCCCCCAGTGCGGGTATTACCGCGGGAGACTGGTAGCGAACAAGGGGTTCTAGCCCGGGAATCCGCCGCGGGCGCCGGGTTGGCACGGCAGTCAGCAGGCCGGTTGCACTGGCAGGCAGGTCAGGGCAACCATCGGGTGGCGGGCTGCGACGGCGAATCGTTCGCAAAAGAGCCGTTAGGCGCATCGGGTTGGACTTGCTGAAATATTTGACATAATGCAAAAAGCCGGTGATGAATCTCGTTGCGTGCGCGATGCTTCATGTCTTAGAATTTCAGCATTCAATTATTTCTCCTTTGTCTTATTCTCCCTGGAGGCATCTACGATTAACTCAGAAAATAAATGGGCCTTCGTGTTCCCTGGGCAGGGTTCGCAGAAAGTGGGGATGGGGCTTGGCCTGTTTGAGGACTCCCGAGTTGCCCGCGAGACCTTTGAAGAAGCGGACGACAGCTTGGGGTTCCCCCTGTCGCGGATGATATTTGAGGGTCCCGCTGGCGAGTTGCAGAACACGGTCAACTCTCAACCGGCCATCATGACGGTCAGTATCGCCGCCTGGCGGTCGTGGTCGGAATACGCCGGCCCCGGGGCCATAGAGGCGAAGGCCGTCGCCGGACACAGCCTGGGCGAGTACACTGCCCTTGTGGCTGCGGGGGTCCTGGATTTTTCAGACGCGGTGTGTCTGGTCCGCCTGCGTGGCGAACTGATGAACCAGGCCTCCATCAACCGCCCCGGGTCCATGGCGGCGATTCTCGGCCTGGACGAAATTGCCTTGGCCCAGATATGCGCCGAGACCGGCGTCGAGCTTGCAAACATAAACACGGATAACCAGATAGTCATCAGCGGCGACCGCCTGGCGGTTGCTCAAGCGGTCGACCTCTCCACCGCCCGTGGCGCAAGGAAGGCAGTGCCATTGCCGGTCAGCGGCGCGTTCCATTCTTCCTTGATGATTGAGGCGGAGGCCGGACTCTCGGCCGAATTGGGAAGGCTGACCCTCCGGGAGCCGAATATCCCCATCATCGCCAATTGCGACTGCCGTTCATTGACCAGCAGCGATGAGATTCGGGACGAATTGGTCAGCGGGCTCTGCCGTTGCGTCCAGTGGAAGGACTCCGTTGTGGCCATGGTAGACTCCGGGGTCGACCGATTTGTCGAGTTTGGGGCCGGCGGTGTTCTTGCCGGACTGATCAAGCGAATTGACCGCGAGGTGGAAGTATCCGCGGTGGCCGACCCGGAATCCATCCGGAAGCTGGCCGCAGCTGCGGGCTAGTCGCCGGAACTTGCCGGGTTAATAGACAGGCGGGAACTGGTCTGTATGGTCCATTCGGGTGACCCCAGGCGTTTCGCACGGTCAGTCGCGTTGCAGTCTCTCTTCGCGGCGGACGTAAGGGGGCGGTCGTGGGACAGTCCCGGTTCCCGGGGGGCCATCCCGGACTATGACTGGTTAGATGAAGACATAGACCGCTCCGTCATAGAGTTTGCCGACCGGCTTCGCCATGGCGTGAGCGATCACAGGCAGCGGCTTGACGGCCTTATCGGCCGCTTTGCCCCTGCCTGGCCAGTGCCCCAGCTACCTATCGTTGATCGTAACATTCTACGCATCGCACTATTTGAACTTTTGCATAATCCGGCCACTCCCCGCAAGGCGGCCATTGACGAGGCGGTGGAGTTGGCCAAGGTGTTCGGAAGCGACAGCTCGGCCAGGTTCGTAAACGGAGTTCTTGGCTCCGTAATGGCGAGCCTGGATTCCGGGGATCTCGCCGTCGCCGGACCCTCGCCGGATGGGAGATGAGTCTTGCCCACAATATATGAGCGCGTGAAGGTCATTGTCGTAGACAAACTGGGAGCCGACGAGGCCGACGTCGAGGAAACATCATCCTTCGTCGACGACCTTAACGCCGATTCTCTTGATTTGGTCGAATTGATCATGGCCTTTGAGGAGGAATTCTCCACCGAGGACATGTCTCTGGAGATTCCCGACGAGGACGCAGGCAACATTGCTACCGTAGCTGACGCCGTGGCCTACCTGAAGGGCCGCGGCATTGATGACGACTGATTTCCGCGCCCTTCGACAGGCTCAGGGTGGGAAAGGCGGGCTTTGAGATGCCGTTCTTTCCGGACGTTCCTTCCGGAGATGGTACTTGCGCCCGGTTGACTGCCGCGTGTGTTGATTTCCCTCTCTACCTGATGCTCCCGAGCAAGTCGAGGGACGCGGGTCTCAGTCGTCCCGGGACGGAGCGCGATGGATAACCTTGACGATGTCGCACGGGCCGTCCGAAGTTGCACCGACTGTCCGCTGCATCGCGGACGCACAAATGCTGTGCCGGGCGAGGGAAGTCCGGCGGCAGAGCTGATGTTCATCGGCGAGGGTCCCGGGTTTCACGAGGACCGGCAGGGCCGCCCGTTTGTCGGACCGGCGGGGCAGCTTCTCGAAGGTCTGCTGGCATCCATAGGCACCAACCGGGACCAGGTGTTCATCGCGAACATGGTGAAATGCCGCCCCCCGGATAACCGGGACCCTCAACCGGCTGAAATCTCTGCCTGCTCCAAATACCTTGACCGGCAGATCGAGCTGGTCAACCCCAAGATCATCATTACCCTCGGGCGGTTCTCGCTGGGACGGTTCTTTCCCGGGGAGAGCATTACCCGGGCCCGGGGCCGCCTGCGCCAGAAGGACGGGCGGCTGATATTCCCGGTCATGCACCCGGCTGCCGCCTTGCGGCGCCCTGAACTCAGATCGACCATGGTGCAGGACTTCCGGGCCATCGGCGATGCGCTCGCGCAACCGCCGGAGCCCGAGCCGGATCTGCCCGAGGCCATCACTGATCCAGCGAATCGCGCGGAGCAAATCGACCTCTTCGGGGCGGCTGTCAGCCCCTCGCCCGTGGCTGAAATGCCAGCCGCAGACGAAGTTACTCAGGAAGACGAAGTGGACCGGGAGGGCGCGGGGGATGCCGACGGTCCGCAGCAACTCTCAATGTTTTAGGCTAAATTATCTGGATGAACGCTCCTCCGGGTTAAAAGATGGAAACAGAAAAATTGCGTGTCATTCCCCTGGGAGGGCTGGGGGAAATCGGCAAGAACATGCTGGCCCTCGAATACGGCGATGAGATCATCATTATCGACTGCGGCGTTCAGTTCCCCGAGGAGGGGATGCCGGGCGTCGACCTGATAATCCCCGACGTCTCATACCTCGTGGAACGGGCCGACCGGATCCGCGGCATTCTCATCACTCACGGCCACGAGGACCACATTGGGGCGCTCCCGTTGATCCTGCCGCAGATCCCCACGCAGGTATTTGCGCCCCGGCTGGCTCACGGACTGATCTCGGCCAAGCTGAAGGAACGGCGCGCCACCCGTGAGTTCACCCAGGATTCAAGTCTGTGGCCCATCGATCCCGGCATTCCCTACCAGTTCGGGCAGCATTTCGCGGCGCGGTGGTTCCGGGTGTGCCACAGCATCCCGGATGCCATGGGCATCGCCCTGCATACTCCGCTGGGCACAGTGATTCATACGGGCGATTTCAAGATCGACCATACACCCGTCGACGGTCGAACCATCGATCTGACGACACTGGCCAGCTACGGCGAAGAGGGCGTGCTGCTGCTCCTTTCGGACTCCACATACGCGGAGGTGCCCGGCTACACTCCCTCGGAGCGGTTGGTCGGGGAAGCCCTGGACCGCGCCATCAGGGAAGCGCCTGGCCGCGTCCTAGTTGCGACCTTCGCCTCCTTGGTCTCGCGGGTGCAGCAGGTGGTCGATGCTGCGGTGAGGCACGGGCGGAAGGTGAGCATCGTCGGGCGCAGCATGGTCGGGACCGTGAACGTAGCCTCGGAGTTGGGCTACCTCCGGTTGCCTCCGGGTGTCCTGCTGCCCTTGAACGCGACGCGGAACTTGCCCCCGGAACAGGTGGTGCTGATGACCACCGGAAGCCAGGGGGAACCCACCTCGGCGCTGGTGCGCATCGCCAACCAGGAACACCGCGACGTCAGCATCATGGCGGGCGACACCGTGGTCATCAGCGCGACGCCAATTCCGGGCAACGAGCTGCCCGTGAGCCGCACCATTGACAATCTGCTCCGCCAGGGAGCCAGGGTGCTCCACGACCGCATCGCCACCGTTCACGTCCACGGGCACGCCAGCCAGGAGGAATTGAAGCTGGTGCTAAGCCTGGTCAAGCCGCGTTACTTCGTTCCGGTGCATGGCGAGTACCGCCATCTGAACGCCCACGCCCAACTGGCCTGGGACATGGGAATCGGCAAGGACGGCATCTTCGTGCTGGAAGACGGAGACGTGCTGGAAATCGGTCCCGAGGGCGCTTCCACCGAAGAGAGGATAAAGGCCGGTCCGATATATGTAGACGGCATCTCCCGGCGTGACACCAGGAGCAAGGTGCTGACGCAGCGGCGCAGTCTCTCCAAGGACGGCGTGGTAGTAGTCGTGGTACCCCTGGACCGCGCCAGCCGGGCCCCGGCCGGAGACCCGCTGACCGTTGCCAGCGGCTTCATGGAGGAGGGAGAGACCGAGACTCTTTTCCAGGAACTGGGCGCTCACCTGGTATCTGAGTTGTCTCTCAATGGCGGCCCTCCACCCACGGAAGATGAAATAAAGAGCAAAGTGCGCGAAACTGCCCGCAGCTTCATAGGTAACGTAACGCGTAGATCGCCTATGATAATCCCCGTGGTGACCGAGGTCTGAATAGTCCCCGGTTCCCTCTGCCCAGGGCGGAGGGTGTGGTTGTGAGTGTTGCCCCGTGCGCTTCGGTTGCCATCCGAAATCCCTTTTCGCCGACGAAAAGGGAGCCGGACTGCAACCCGACAGGAGGCGCCCCATGGTCAGCACCACGCATACCGACCATTCCCGCTCCACTCGGTCAGAAACGGGGCCCCCCACTTTCGGAGAAATGTTCCGGGCCAGCCCCTGGCTGTTCCTTGACGGAATGGTGCTGGTTTCGGCAATAGTGATCGGTGGAGCATTCCTCTACTTCTACGATGATCCTCGAGAATGGCTATGGCAGGGCCTCGGCTATGGCTGGGCGTCGGTGGGACTGTGGGCGGCCTCCGTGCTTTACACCCTGCGGTACCGGGCCCGCATGCTGGTTTACCACTGGCGGATCTGGGGAGTTGCCGCTGCCGTAGTTGCCCTGTCCCTTTGCGGCCTGTCCTACTTCAGCCCCGCTCGCGGCCTGTTGGAAGAGGTCTCCTACGCCGGCCGCTGGGGCATGGCCCTGGGCGGGCCTGCGCTGTTGCCCGTCGGCCTAGTCAAGATGGTGGCCATTACTGCCCTGGTCCCCCTGGTGTTTTATCCTCGTTCCGTTGGTCCCCTTTACAGCCATGGCTTGTCGCATCTCTGGCGCTGGCTCCAACTTGCCGCAGGGTATGCCTACCTGGGACTGCGCAAGGCAGCCAGCGGAACCGGGGACGCCTTGGGACGGCTGAGCGACAGGGCGGCTCGTGGCCGCGCTTCGATGGCGGCCAGGCGGGCCGAGCGGCGAGGCGATCACGCAGAGGACAGCTCGAGGGATGATGGCCGTTCGATCCGCGAGGAGGCGCCTCCGGCCGTGGCCACCGGATACTTGAGGAGAGCCGAGGTTGAGAAAGAACCGGAGGCCGGACCCGACGACGGCCTCCCGCCCTGGATGCCTGCGCCCGCCGCAGCCGGGGATGGCGACGAGGCCGGTTCCGGCTGGCGTCTGCCGCCCGTGGAGACGCTTGCCCCTCCCGAGCCAGTGGGGGCATCGGAGGATGAATTCAAGGGAATGGCCAAGGAGGTTGAGCAGGCGTTGGCCGATCACGGCGTGCGGGTTGAGGTTACAGGAATCACGGCGGGACCCCGGGTGGTGCAGTTTGGCCTGTCGCCGGGTTGGGTCGCCAAGCGCGGCTCCGGCTCCGAGGGCGGAGAGCGGAGCAGGGTCAAGGTGCAGAGCATCCTCACGCGGGAAAAAGACCTGGCGCTGGCGCTCAAGACCCCTTTCCTGCGAATCGAAGCGCCAGTACCGGGAGAGGCATTGGTGGGGCTGGAGGTCCCGGTGCCGACTCCGACCAAGGTGCATCTCCGGGCCGTGATGGAGACCCCGAGGTTCCAGAAGCTAATGAGCAAGGGCGGGCTTCCCATCGCCATGGGACAGGATACCGGAGGGGAGCCGGTGGCGCTGGACCTGGCGGCACTGCCCCACATGCTGATTGCCGGAGCCACGGGCAGCGGCAAAAGCGTCCAGATCAACTCGATCATCGCCTCCTTCCTCATGACCAAGACCCCTGACCAATTGCGCCTGCTGATGGTGGACCCCAAGAGAGTGGAGCTGACGCCTTTCAACGGAATACCCCACCTGATCCAGCCGGTGATCGTGGAAGCTGAGGAGGTCACCGAGTCCCTCCGTGGCCTGAACCGCGAAATGATCCGCCGCTACAAGCAGATGGAGGAGCTAGGCGTCCGGAACATCGAGGTCTACAACGAGCGGTCCGAGGATAAAATGCCTTTCCTGGTCCTGATAGTGGACGAGCTGGCCGACCTGATGATGGTGGCCGGGTTCGAGGTGGAGCAGAATCTGGTGCGGCTGGCGCAGCTGGGCCGCGCCGCTGGCATCCACCTGCTGCTGGCCACGCAACGCCCGTCGGTGAACGTGGTGACAGGGCTGCTGAAGGCCAACATACCGGCGCGCTGCGCCTTTGCCGTCTCCGGGCAGGTCGACTCGCGGGTCATCCTCGACTCGGTGGGCGCGGAAAAGCTGATGGGCAAGGGCGATGCTCTGATCCTGCACAAGGAGTCTCCCAAGCCCGAGCGAATGCAGGGCGCTCTCGTTTACGACGAGGAAGTGGAGGAACTTGTTCGCTTCTGGACCGAGCAGGAAGGCCCGCCCGTGCCGCCCATCAACCTTGAGTCCAGCGGGGATGAGGACGGCGAGGGAAATGTGGATGTTCAGCAGATGGACATGGCCCGCGATCTGGCCGTTCGCAACCCCAACCTAAGCACCTCTGTGCTTGCGAGGCGTCTCAAGGTGGGAGAGAATCGGGCAGAAGAGATACTGGAAACGCTGGAGGAGGAGGGGTATCTCATCCCTGCCTAGCAGACCGTCATTGTTTGATTTGTGGGGAAAGGGTCGGCCCGTTCATGGTGAGCTTGTCGAACCACGAACGGACGGCCCCGAGACTGTCGAAGGGCGAACGGGAGGACAGCGAGGTAGCCACCAATCCCGATGAGTTGGACGACTAACCTTCCCCTGAATCGGTGATCCCTATCGGGAATCCGCACCAGCCCCGTCCACCCCACCCTTGCCCTCCCCGAAAGGGGAGGGTGGTAATTCTGTGTTTCAGTAACTCAGCTTCCAAAGGGGAACGCCCTCACCCTAACCCTCTCCCGGAGGGAGAGGGAACAATCGAAAGGCCCTGCGAAAGCGCCAGGACGATTGCATAGTCGTGCGCAGCAATCTCATGATGAGCGTGTCGAACCCTGAGAGGCCCGGACTGCCATCCTTCGACAAGCTCAGGATGAGGCGTCCCGGGGGATCGCGTTTACTTTGCAATCGTCCTGGCGAAAGCGCCGAGCCTGATTCCGTATTTCGGACTGCCGTGCTATCATTGGGCATCCCTCTACTGCCCCCTTAGTGCCGCTTTGCTCATTGACCTTCACACCCACACTTACCCCAAGTCCGACGACAGCTTCCTCAGTGTCGATGAACTCATTGAGGGGTCCAAGGCCGCTGGTCTGGACGGCATCTGCCTGACGGAACACGACGCTTTCTGGTCGGATGAACAGGTGCATGAACTTTCCCGCCGGCACGAGTTCCTGGTGCTCCCCGGCAGCGAGATCAATACCGACGCCGGACACGTGCTGGCCTTTGGACTCCGCCGATATGAATTCGGGATGCACAAGCCGGAATTCCTGCGGGCCTCCGCTGACCGGGCTGGCGGCATCCTGGTGGCGGCGCACCCTTATCGCCGCCGGTTCCTGGAGGGCCCCGGTCGGGAGCCGGAGGCGCGGGCCGAGATGCTCCGGCGCGCCGCCGCCGACCCGTTCTTCGGCATGTGCGAGGGGGTCGAGGCCCTTAACGGCAGGGGCTCTCCGGTGCAGAACCTGTATTCCGTGGACCTGTGCGCCTGCCTGAAGTTGCCCTCGGTGGGGGGCAGCGATGCCCACCGCACGGGGCAGATCGGGACTGCGGCCACCGAGTTCCATGGACGGGTGGAGTGCCTGGACGATCTCATAAGGCTCCTGCGTTCCGGCGAGTATCACCCCGTGGACCTGCGCAGCGCGCCGGGACAGGCGAGCTCCCGTGCCGCTACGGGCGCCAGCGCGAAAGTTTCCTGAACCCCCTCGTCACGCCCGACCAAAACCCGGCAAACGCTTGCAGGCGCCAGCCCTAACGGAGCGTCCAGATGGCCGAAGCGCTCAGAATAGAAGATCTGTCAGTAGAGTTCCACAGCCCGACCGGGACCGTGCGGGCCTTGAACTCGGTGAACCTGGTCCAGCAGGAGGGAGAGACGTACTGCGTCGTTGGCGAGAGTGGCGCAGGCAAGAGCACCCTGGCCCTCGCCATAATGGGACTCCTGCCGCACAATACCTCGGTCCTCGGAGGCCGGATTTACTTCCAGGGCGTTGACCTGATGCGGGCTGGTCAGGACTACGTGCGCAGCCTTCGTGGCCACCAGGTGTCCATGGTGTTCCAGGATGCCCAGGCCGCCCTGAACCCCGTGGAGCCAGTGGGATCGCAGTTGGAGGAGGTGATCCTGCAGCACAGCGACATATCGCTGCGCAACGCCAACCGCATGGCTCAGGAAATGCTCCACGAGATGGGCCTGCCCGATCCCAAGAGGGTGATGGGCCAGTACCCCTTTTCGCTTAGCGGCGGAATGTGCCAGCGCGTGATGATGGCCATTGCGCTGGTGCTCCGGCCCAAGCTGCTGATCGCCGACGAGCCGACCTCGGGGCTGGACGTAACGCTCCAGGCGGAGATCCTGGAGCGCCTGCGCCGGCTGGTCAGGGAGCAGGGATCATCGGTGCTGCTGATAACCCACGACATGGGGGTGGTGGCCTCCATGGCCAACAAGGTGGGTGTGATCTATGGCGGGAGCATGGTGGAGCACGCCGACGTGATACCCCTGTTCCGCCGGTCCCAGCACCCTTACACCTGGTCGTTGCTGCAATCGCTGCCCCGGCTCGACGACGCGGGCCGGGCCATTCAGCCCGTGCCGGGCAATCCGCCCGACCTGGTGAACATGGGCGAGCAGTGCCCATTCCTGCCAAGGTGCTTCAAGGCAACCAACCAGTGCCGCAATGATCACCATCCTCCCCTGGCAGAAACGGAGGACGGGCATTACGTGGCCTGCTACAACCCGATGGCGCCGCAGGAGTAGCGCCATTAGGCCAGGTCCGTATATCAGCGGGCCTAGGGATTGCTGAGCTTGGCGCCGTCTCGAATCCAGACGGGAGTTGCCGCGCGGAGGGATGAGGCTTTGCCCCGGTTTCTGCCAGGATGCTAACGCCGTGGTGCTGAATCGCCGACCAGCAGTTCCAGGGCCAGGTCAGGGTCGACGCGGCCCTGCTTGATGGACAGATCGGCTTCCAGAAGACGGTCGTAACGCCAGGCGATGTCCTGCCTGGAGTGCCTCCGGGCCTGGTCCATTGTCTTGCGCACCACAAAATCAGACGAGGTGCCCAACGCCCGCTTGAGTTCGTTCTGGGGGATGCGCCGCTCAATCGAGTCTTGGGCCAGCGCAAGCAACCGCAGTTGCCGCTCCACCATGGCAATGATGTACTGAGGCTCACGGCCATCGTCGCGCAGCTGTGCCAGCAAGCGGAGCGCCACCTGGGACCGCCCGTCGATCATCGCGTCCACTGCCTCAAAGATGCTGGCTTCCCGGATCTGGGAGACCATCAGCCGCACGTCCTGCTCGCCGATCTCCCTTCCGCTGGCATACAACGACAGCTTTTCCAGTTCCTGGTCCAGGGTCCAGAGGTCGCTGCCCACCAGGTCGGCCATGGACCGGATGGCGGCCGGGCTGATGGCTGCCCCCTTGTTCTCGGCGGTTTCCTTGATCCAGCGGGCCAGCTGTTCGCCTCTCGGAGCCGCCATCTCCTCGACATTGCATGCCGGGCGTATGGCTCGCAGCAGGGGATTGTTGGCGTTCAGCGTCCCGTCGGACAGTAGCAAGAGGGTCGTGCCGGGCATGCCCGGGATGGCCTCGCCCAGTACCTGCCAGGCGTCCGCTGCATTGTTGGAGCCGCGCCGTCCCCTGCCTCCTCCTGAACGTGACTCCGCAATGGCCAGAAGTCCGTCCACAACGACCAGGCGCAGCGGGTCCAGGAACGGAATGGCCTGGCAGGCGCCCAGCAACTCCTGGGGTGAGACCTGGTTGCCCTGGAAACGGTGCCGGTTGGCTTCCATCACGGCATCTGCGCCGTGCTCCGCTTCAAGGGCGGCAATGCGCTGCCTTACCAGGAAACTGTCGCCGTATACTACGAATGCAGGCACTTGCCTCTCATACCACGGGGAACAAACAATCGGGAGATGAACAGTCTAGTTCTCAGACTGGGCATTGCCCTTACCGTCCAGCTGGCGGGTCAGTCGGTCTATTTCGGCGAGGAGACGGGCGCGTTCCTCATCTGCTACCGTGCGACGTGATTCGGCTATGACTCGGCGTGTTTCCGCCATCAGGTAGCGAGAATCGGCGATTACACGGCGCTCTTCAGCAATCCTGAGTAGCTCCTCTGCGTTTATTCGGCGCTCTTCGGCCAAGGCCTTTTCCGCTGCCTCTCTGGTGCGCCTCTCCCGGGTTATCATATCGCTTACTCCGAGGGCCCTTGCTGCCGGTCATCGAGCCTGCGAGTAAGGCGCTCTATCTCAGCAAAGAACAGATTACGCTCTTCCGCGACCCTTTCATCAGCCCTGCGGCGTTCCTCCGCGACCCTTTCATCAGCCCTGCGGCGTTCCTCCGCGACCCTTTCCTCGGCTCTCTGGCGTTCCTGTGCCAGGGCGTGTTCCGCCGAATCCCGGGCTTGTTCCGCTGCTTCCCGGGCCTTTTCTGCCGCCTCTCTGGCGCGTCTTTCCCTGGTTATCATTACGTAGCTCCATACACCGCCGCCGGTGGCCGCGATGGCCGAGTTGGTCAAGATGTCTTTGAGCAACGCCGGGTTGATGAATGCGGCGATAGACGATGTGCTGCACCCAGTGGCAGCCGCCAATTCCTCGCTGCATCGGGTACCTGTAAAGTACCATACCAGCCATGTGAGCGCCAACGCTGCCAGAGCGGCAACCACGGGAAGCGTTGCGATTTCCCGGAAGTCCTGTAGCGCCGATATATTCTCGTTCATCGACCGGCTCCCTGGCACGAGCTCCGGCCGTCTGAAAGTGGCACGGGCAGTGGAGGCCATGAAATAATGGCCCAGGCATTCCATGCGAATCAACATCAACCTGGGTGTAACTGATGAAATTTGGACTGTTTTCTCACGTCCCATGGCCCGAGGATACCGATCCAGGGCAGGTGATCGACAACATCACCGAGGAATTCTGCGTAGGAGAGCAACTGGGGTTCGACAGCGGCTGGCTGGCGGAGCACCACTTTACGCGCTACGGCATCGGGTCGGCGTCGCTGATGCTGCTGGCCAACATCGCGGCGCGCACCACGACGCTCAGGCTGGGGACGGCGGTGATAATACCGCCGCTGCACCATCCGGTCAGGCTGGCGGAAGACACGGCGACCCTCGACCTGCTCAGCGGCGGGCGGCTGGATGCCGGATTCGGGCGTGGACAGGGAGGCTATGAGTACACTGGCTACAACGTGAAACACGACGAGAGCCAGGCCCGGTTCCAGGAGTCAATTCGGATCATCGAGGGGCTGTGGACGACCCGGAATTTCACGTACGAGGGCGAGTACTTCCAGGTCGAAGAGACTAATCTGGTGCCTACCCCAGTGCAAAAGCCGCATCCGCCCATGTACATAGCCGCCACCCGAAGCCGGGAAACGCAGGACTTCGCGGCGGCCAGCGGGCACTCCGGCATCATGGGCGTAGTGCTGGACACCACCGACGGCCTGGATCTGTGCAACCAGCTGGTGACAGACTCCCGAAAGGCCGGAAAGGAAATGGACATGGGCGGAATTCCGTTCTTCCGCTACTTTTATGTGGCCGAAACGGAGGAGCAGGCACGGAGAGACAGCGAGGCGGCCCTGAACTGGACCATGGACGTCAACCAGTGGCGCCGCACCTACCAGCGCGGGAGCGAGGTCTACGACAGCCTTGACACCTTCCGGCAGAGTCGGACCGAGTATCCCCCATCCTTCGAATACCTGTTCAAACACCGGGCGTTCATTGGGAACCCCGACCAGATCATCGCCAAGATCAGCGCGCTGCAGGACGCGGGCATTGGCTATTTCGGCTGCAATTTCTCGTTCGGCGGGATGCCCCAGGACAAGGTGCTGAAGTCGATGGAATTGTTTGCCGAAAAGGCGATGCCGGAATTCGCCTAGCCGGTTCATAAAGGCAGCGTGCGACAGGTTTCCCTCGACCTGGCGTCATTCGCCAAGGGTGTGGCGTCGAAGATGCGCCCGGTTTCGATGTTCTGTTTCGCTTGGTGCGACCTTAATTGATCCGTTCCGACGATTCGAGAGTCTATTGGGATACTGGGGGAACTGCGTCTAGAGCGTCGAGAAGCTCATCGAGCCTAGGGTCGTCGTCTGCGATCCTTTTTGCTCCTTGTAGCAGAGCTACCAATTCGGAGTTTAATTCCGGTTCCTCTGGACTGTAAAACACACGGCCTACTGACTCCCCCATATTGTCATTGACGGTAAGATATATCGCCCCCCCTAATCCTCTTCTGCCTCCCATTATCATAACGGTTAGGTTTCCGACGGAAACATGGTAGGTGTCCGATAGATTACCTTTACTCCATGGCACGCGGTCTTGCTTAGTTCGCTCAACTAATTTTTCCAAGACTTGACTCATGTCAGCCATCCGATTCTCTCTCCTCCGCGATAGGAGAAATCATGCTGCTTACGAGTGATTCAAGGGTAGTCTCTATTGAATCGAGAGTTTCCCTGAGGGCCTGAAATTCCGCTGGGTCTTGGCCTGCCGAGACCGCGTCTTGTACCAGTGGTTGAATTACTCTGAGCTGTCCCATGCCGATGTTTAGTTCCGATTGATGTTGATGGAAATTTCTAGGAGCCAACCCTCTAACGTCGTTTAACAGCGTGCGAAGCTCCCGGTAAAGTTCGGCAGATGCTTCCCATCTTTGCTCCCGGTGGAGAGTTCTGAGGCGTACAATAATGGATAATGCTCTCTGTGCGCTGACCAAGCATAAGGTCTGGCTGACAGAATTTCTGGCCTCATTTGCGGCAGATTCCGCTGATTTGGCGGCCCGGCGCGCAAGTAGCGCATAAACCACACCCACTATGCTGGCAACCAGCCCTCCCGCGCCGATGCCAAGACCCGCCCACTCAAACCAAGCTCCCATCTGGTTCATTCTACCACTGCCCTGCTTGCCAATGTTCATCCATTGGCCATTATACTCATGGCTATCCGGCACCGGGTTTCGGAGGAACACGATGGCCAACGCACACGGCAAGATCATCGCCAATGTTGAACGGCTGCACCGGCTGATGGACGAGGAGGGTGTCTCCGCGGTCGTCGCCCGCTCCGGCAAGAACTTCACCTACCTGGCCGGTTTCGCCTACCCGGGAACCCTGGCGCGCCACCTGGAGTTCCCCGATTCGCCGAGGGAGGTGCTGCTGGTGTGGCCCCGCCACGGCGAGCCGGTAATGGTGCTGAACACCTACGCCGCCCCGCTGGCCCGGCGCGACTCGTGGCTGGAACGCGTGGAGGTCTACGACGACTATGCGGAGTCACCATACCAGCGCGCCACGGACGTGCTGACGGGGCTGGGGCTGGCTGAAGAGACCATCGGATTCGAGAAGAGCTATGTCAGCGCCAACCGGTGGGAGGAAATTAATGATGTGCTGCCCAAGGCGCGCGTCGTTGACTGCACCGAAATGATGGACCGGGTGCGCTGGATCAAGACGCCCGAGGAGGTCGCGGCCCTGGAGGCAGGGGCGATGCTATTGGACGAGGCTTACCTGGAGGCGCTGCCCTCCGTGCGCCCGGGAGACACCGAGCGGCTGGTGCACAGCCGCATCATCGAGAGCTGCCTGCGGCGGGGGGCCAACTGGGCCCATGGCATTCTGAACTCCAGCCGCAACACCGTCGCCTACGGTGGTGAGAGCGACGTGGCCTTCGAGCCAGGCGACATCATCCGCAACGACTACGTCTCCTACCTGAACGGATACCCGGGACACCAGTCTCGCAGCGTGTGCGTGGGGCAACCATCCGACGAACAGAGGAGCGTTTACCGGGTTACCCGGGACATCTACCGGGCGACCATCGAGCAATGCCTTCCCGGCGCCCGGACATCAGACATCTACCACTTCGCCAATGACAGGTTCCACGACGCTGGGTTCCAGGGGAATGTGTCTCTGGCAGGGCATGGCGTCGGCGCCTGGTGGCATCAGCAGGAACCGTACATGGTTCCCTCCAGCAACCGCGTGCTGGAAGAGGGGATGGTCGTGGCGCTGGAGCCTCACATCGGGTACTGGCACCTGCAGGACATGGTGCTGGTGACGCCTGATGGGCCACGGCTGCTGTCGCCGTTGATCAACACGGATGAGATGATGGTGGCCGGGTAGGCGTCATTCGGCTGGACGCCCGGGCCCGCGCTACGGAAACAGGGTGCGCCCTCACCCTAACCCTCTCCCAGAGGGAGAGGGAATTTGCCACACACCCTCTTACGGACGGTTTCGCAGTTCTTCCAGCGCAATGCTGGCCTGACGCCTGAGCGCGCCGGCATTCACCCTTTCGTCGTCTACGGCCTTGAACACATCGACCGCGAAGGGTGTCCAGGAGTTTGACAGGGTCCTGAATGCGCCCGCCTCCCGTTCGGCCGCCTCAGCCACCAGGCTGTACACGGAAACCAGCGGGCCGGACTGCGGCAAATCTCTGACCTCTGCTGCCAGTCCACCAGCCTGACGGCTGAACTGGGCCAGATCCTCCGAGACTGCCACGCGGTCGCAGCCGCCCTCGCTGAAACGCCACTCAGCGAATACCTCATAGAACTGGTTCCAGGTTTCGACGAATCCGGCCAGTTCTTCGTCGAAGGCCTGGAGGTCCTCCAGTTGCTGGGCGGAATCGTCTTCGATGAATTCCGTGATGGACTGCTCCAGTTCCTCCAACGTCGCCTCGGTTCCCTTGATGGTGGCGGCCAGCTCCTCGCGGGGTGATATCTCATCCTCTTGTTCCGCGCTTTCTTCCCCGGTGACCTCTACGCTGGGCCCGTTGGCGGGCGCAGGCTGCGGGGTAGCCTGTTGCTCGGGTTGCTCGGCAGTCTGAGGCGACTCGCCCTCGCCTTCGCCTTCACCGTCGTCCTGGGTTGCCTCCGGCGTTGCTGGAGGCAGCTGCGCCGGTACGGACACGGTCCGGGCCACAGGCTCGGGAGTTTCTGCCTGTTCGGAGTCATCCTCTTCGGCCTCGCCGAATTCCGGGGGGAATTCTGACAGGAACTCCAGCAGCGCCAACTCGTCCTCGGCTGCGTCCTGGAGCTGCTCGATCATGTCTTCGTTGATATCCGAGCCAGTGAGTCCATCGATGGTAGCCAGAATCTCCCTCAGTTCCTCCAGCAGCCTTTCGTACCCGGCAGCTACCTCCTCCTCGTCAATCCTGCTTTCACGCCTGGCAAACGCGGCGTAACCGTCATGTAAGTCGTCCCAGGCATCCGCAACGGCATCGAATGATGCGGAAAAGGCCTCCATCTCGTCGATCTCATCCAGAGTAGGTCCGTCTCGCAATTCCTCCTGCATTGCCAGGGACATGTCCACTACCGTGTTATGCGTAACACCCGATTCCGCCCTGTTTTGCTCGACCGCTTCGAAAAATGCGATATTTCCGCCCTGCCAGCGGTCACGCAGGTTTCGGAGAGCTGCGTCCTCCGCATCGGTGGCGGCGATCACCAAGTCAGCTAATTCCCCTGTGGTGGGCGTCCTCGGCAGGTTCCTGGCGGCTTCTGCGACCGCGTCGAATGACGCTGCGAATTCCCTCAGCGCCTCGCGGGCCGAGTTGGGGTGGCAGGACGTGAGCCCCGACCGCCAGCCGTCGAACTCCTGGTAGAAGCTGTCCCAGTCCGCCTCGATGTCCTGCATGGCATCCTCGAACTGCTGGACTGCCGCCAGTTCGTCCGCGCTCAGGGGCGTTGCCGGCTCCACCGGCTGGATTGTTGGCCGCAGCCCTGCGGGCGACGGCGTCTGGTTACTGTCGCCGGTACAGGCGATCCCGGCTTGAAACACGGCCGCCATCGCCAGCAAAAGGATGGGCAAGAGTAAACGGAACCCAAATCCCCGCATCCGGGCTTGAAACACGCACGGCTTCATAGTCTCTATTGGTCCATTTCCTCAAACCTGCGCAAGGCGATGGAATCGCTTACCAGGTCGCTTCTGAATTCTCCTGAGATCAATCGGCCTACGGCCTCCTCCAGGGTGGCCGGGCTGTCCGCCAGGACCAGCAGCATGTCGCGGCCCCCGGCTCCGTCTCGAAACCCGGGGTCGAGGATCGTTATCGTCGTGTTCTCCAGAGCCAGGTCCCCGGCAAAATCGGTTCCCAGGTTGTCGTCCACCCGGACCCCGGCAACCTGGAGATATTGACTCACCTGCGACGCGTCCTCATAGAGGCCAAGGAATATGGTGTCCCTGCTCACGTCGTCCACCGCAGCGATCTCGGACAGAATTCCGTTTTCGGCCAGCCCGGTCTTGATAAGGAGGCCGGTGTTCAACAGGTCCGCACTGCTCAGCAGTATGTCCACTCCGTCCTGAGAACTGCTGCTTCCGGGTTGAAATCCAGCGGGTTGAAACATGGCGGGAAAGTCGGAGAGGTGAAACTCTCTGCCGGTTTCAGTGACGAAGTCAGCGACGTTCGAGACCAGCCTCCCGTTGTCCAGCAGCGAGTCGTTGTTGGGCACCAGGAAGGTGAAATCGGCTATCGCCAGCACGTTGCGGCTGTTGCCCCAGGCCATGGGAGAGAGTCTTTCCACCGTGCTCAGGAGCGATGATTCGGTGCTGGGACTGGCAAAGGCCAGTCCGCCGCCTGACGACCGCACGGAACCAGCATAGTCCAGCGTGACCGTGTCCAGTCCGGCCGTAAGCTGGTCCGGCAGGAAATCCCTGATAAAGATGCGCTTGAAATTGGCATCGTTTTCCGAGGTGTTGTAAAGGTAGTCGGTCTGAAAATCCACCCCGAATTGCTTGGCCAGGCTGTTGATGCTGCTTAGCCGTCCCGGGTCGGAGATTAGCAGCAGCCTGCCGCCCTTCTCTACGAACCGCTCCACCAGCGCGGCTTCGCTTTCGCTGTAGGCGATCCGGGGCAGAATTACGGCGAAACTGTCAGCGCGGCGCAGCTTTTCCGCCATTTCCAGGTAGCGGGACTGTGCCTGCGTGGGGTCAAAGGAGCGGGAGAAGTTCCCCAGGTATTCCACATCGAATCCACGATCGGCCACTCTCGAAACGAAGTTGACCAGCTCTCTTTCGCTGAAGGAATTGACATGCTGGGCGTCCACTACCAGGAGACCCTGGCGCGTCCCCCCTTGCGGCAGGCTGCTGGAAACTCGGGGCTTGATCGAGACGGTGTCAATTTGCTCCAAGGGAATGTTCACCGACGGGGGAGCATGGTATCCGCCGCTCTGGTAGAAAACGAAATAGGCCACCAGAAAGGCAATCACGCCGAAAAGGGGCAGCAGGAGAATGAGCGCTAGTCTAACGAGCATTGCCGATGTACAGGTAATAGATGTTGGGGTGGTTCAATTCCAGCGGGAAGTCGGGCAGGGGGTCCTCCTGGCCGGTTCCCAACCTGCCGTAGAGAGCCAGGCCGCGCAGGGCATTCATTCGTTCCAGGCTGGCGTTGGTTGCGGCTGATGCGCCGCCCGCAGATGTGCCGTTCAGACCGTATTCGGGATCAATCAAGGCAAGGGCATCCGCAGATACGCTCTCCTCGGAGGATATCGCGTAAACATCCCTGAGTTCCTTCACAAACTTCTTCAGGACCTCCAGGTTCACGTCAACCAGGCCGTAGTTGGAAATGCCCGCCAGCTCGGCGGCCTTCTTCATGGCGTCGCTGTCGCCGCCCAGTTCATCGACCAGACCCAGCCTGACGGCATCGACGCCTGTGTAGAGGCGACCTTCCGTCAGCTCCTCCTTGGAAATGCGCAACCTGTCTCCACGCTCGCTGACGACGACCTGAGCGAAAGCCTCCTTAAGGTCCTCCAGGCTCTCAAACCACTGGTCCCTGGAGAAACCCGCGCCCTTATAGGGGCCAGTGATCAACAGGCTTTCCCGGTCGAGCGGAGGCACCAGCGGGTCCTGGAAAGAGACCACGCCCACGTTTCCAACCAGTGAGGAGGTCTGGGCGTAGGAATGAGTTGCGCCCATAGACATCATGTAACCGCCGCTGGCGACCAGCCAGTTCATTACCAGCACCACCGGCTTCTCTTGGGCCAGGCGTTCGGTCTCGCGGTAGAGCCGTTCACTGGAAGCGGCTCCACCGCCTGGGCTGGTGATCTTGATCACGACGCCCTTTATGGAGTCGTCCTCGCGGGCGTAGGTGAGGTATTCGGAGATGACGAAGGTGCTGTCATCGGTGATCACGGTGTAGGGAATGTCGATAACGCCTATCTTGGGCTGGCCGGGGGTAACGTATACGAATATCAGCAGCCCTCCGGCTATGCCGAGAGCAATCATGACCACAGCGATGGTAACCCAGCTGGTTATGATGGACACCAGGTCGGAGAGGAATCCCATCAGTTACCGCTACATCTCCAGAACTGCCTGCCTCGGCCCGGAGCAGGGTTCAAGTCGACAGGGCGTCAGGGTCGAAGGTAAGCCCCGGCGCGACGGTGAAATAGCATATCACACGCCGTTACTTCGGGTAATACAATTCGTAACGCCTATACGGCAGATTCCGGTTGCCACCTTCGCCTACGCCGAGACCTCCTGGTGGCGAGGGTGGAAGCCCGAATGGTCATCAAAGGCGCCGGTCTCGGGGAAGATCTGGCGGTACAGGCCCCGGGTGCGCGCCTTGATGGTCTTGTTGACCCGCAGGTACAGGGCCGTGGGGTCGGCCTGCTGCTCCTTGTACATCTGGCTCTGCAGAGGACTGCCGTCCTCCAGCTCCCAGATGCACAGGTACTTGAGAGCTCCCTCGCCCTCCTCCAGCTTGAACCGGCGGGCGCTGACGTAGCCGGGGATTTCCATCCGCTCCGGGAGATGCTGTTCGTTGTACCACTTGTTGAATTCCGCCTCGTCCTCGGGATCGACCTCCATTGTCACCACCAGTACCGTGCTGCCGATGTGCTGAGTTGCCCGCGATTCCATCGGGGTGCCATTCCTTTCCTGCATTAGTCTTGCTCCTGACTGAATTTGGTTTCGTCTTCGGCTATTGCCGGTCCTGTGGTGGCCAGTATAGCAACAGCCGCTGTCTCCCGGTTGACGCTATGCCGACATAAAGGTATTGTGTCGGCGATGGTAAAGCTGAAGGTGAACGGCGTCGAACGCGAGGCGGACGCTCCCAACTCCCGCCTGCTGTTGGACTTCCTGCGTTACGACTTGGGGCTGACCGGCTCCAAGGAAGGTTGCGGAGTCGGCGTCTGCGGCGCTTGCACGGTGCTGGTTGACGGCGAATTGTTTGCTTCGTGCATCACCCTGGCCGTGGCGGTACAGGGCTCTGAGATCACAACCATCGAGGGTGTTGCCACAGACGGCAAGTTGCACCCGGTGCAGCAAGCCTTCATCGACCACGGCGGGTTCCAGTGCGGCATCTGCACGCCCGGGCAAGTGGTCGCCGCCAAGGCGCTGCTCGACGCGAACCCACAGCCCACCGAGTCGGAGATCCGCGACTGGATGATGGGAAACCTCTGCCGCTGCACCGGCTACTATGGCATCCTCAACTCGGTGGCCGCCGCCGCCCGTTCGATTTCCCCCCCGGTCAGTGATCCTTAGCCGGTGCTCGATTTCGAATTCCATAGCCCTCCCTCGCTGGAAGCCGTGCTGGACTTGCTGGAGCGCCACGGCGACGACGCGCGTCTCATCGCCGGCGGCACCGCCCTGGTGTTGCAGATGAAGCAGCGATTCGCCCAGCCGGGCCATGTCATCGGCCTGCGGCAACTGGCTGGAGCCGATGGTCTGGGTGCCATGAACGAGATCGACGGCGCAGTGCGCATCGGGTCTCTATGCACCCTGAAGCAGCTTGAGGACGACGCCCTGCTGCGCGAACGTATCCCCATGCTTGCGGAGACGGTGAGCCGGGTGGCTACCAGGCGCATACGCAGCATGGCAACTGTTGGAGGGGCGCTGGTCAACGGCGACCCGAACCAGGACCCGCCGCCAACCCTCATTGCCTTGGGGGCGACTGTGGAGCTGACCTCCAGCAGCGGCCAGCGCGTCTGTCCCGTGGAGGACCTGTTCATCGATTACTACGAGACGGACGTCCGGCCCGGGGAGGTGCTGACGTCGCTGACCGTTCCGGTACCGGCATCCAACGTCCGCGGGTCCTACCTGAAGTTTCTGCCACGAACCGCCGACGACTACGCTACCGTGTCGGTGGCCGCCGTTCTGCACATGGGCGATGGCAACATCTGCCAGGACGCCCGCGTCGTGCTGGGCGCCGCTGGCACGACGCCCCTCCGGGCTCACGCCGCCGAAGACCTGCTGAAGGGACAGGAGCCGACTGACGAGGTCATTCGAGCGGCCGCCGAGACCGTTCCAGAGGCCGTGGACCCTCTCGACGATTTTCGAGGCTCGTCCGACTACAAGCGGGAAATGGCGGGAGTATTCACGCGCCGTGCGCTCGCGCAGGCCCTCGCATCCGGGCCACAGGTGGCGGCGCAGTGAAGCTGGAAAACAGTTGCGTGGTCCCTGCCAGCAGGGAGGAGACCTGGAACTTCCTGACCGATGTTGCCACCGCCGCTATGTGCGTTCCCGGCGTCGTGGACGTTGCTTCCAATGGAGAGGGGCGCTACAGAGGTACGCTCAAGGCCAGGGTCGGCCCGATGAGCATCACGCTGTCCGGTACCGTCAAGGTGGAAGAGCAGGACCACGAGCAGGGCCGCGCCCGCTACCTGGTGGAGGCCAGCGACAGGCGGCTCGGCGGCGGCGTCAAGACCGAGATGACTGTCCAGTTGAAATCGTCATCCCCGACCGAAACGGAGCTGGATATCGAGACCGATACTACATTTATGGGCCGTCTGGGCGAGTTGGGCCAGCCGGTGATTCGGCGCAAGGCCCAGTCGACCATCGAGGAGTTCGCCAGGAACCTGGCCCGGCAACTGGAGGCGCGGGGTTAGGTCTAGAGAATTGGAGGAGCAGGATAGACCAGGGGTAGTGGCAAATGGCCGGTTCTACCTGTTCACCCGGCATTTTCGGGAGAAAAAGGCCGGGGGCGAACACGTGGAGGCAACCGATGAGCTCATCATCGCGGCTTTAAGTGATCCGGACTATATCCAGCCTCCAGAGGGGAATCGTACCGTATACTGGAAATTGATTGTAGAAACGGATGGTGACAATTGGCGCTTGCTGGTAGTTGTTGCAGAAGAACCCGACGGGCCGCAAGTACTATCCGCGTATAAGGACACAAGAGGTAGAGGAGAGAGGCTTTGGTGAGATCCACCGATTTGGACATCGATTTCTCGGCGGTTGGAGATCTGCTGTCAATATGGGCTAAGGGCCCATCAAAGGGAGGCGGCCATTACGTAACGCTGAGACCGCATTTGGACACGTTCTATTTGGACGCAGATGCGAAGGAAAAGCACTGTGTCGGCATTTACTGGTTTGACGCTTGCCGGATACTGGTGCCCGTGCTGGAGCGGGGCGATATGTCTGAGGTCGAGAAATACCCCGAGTTGCTGGTTGACTATTGCCGCGAATCCGACACGCTGACTTTCGGCAACCGGGAGTCGGTCGTGCGCAGCCACCAAATGGCCCCGGAACTCACCGCCCATATTGACCGCAGGGGGCTGGCCGGCAGCTTCACTTTGGAAAACGCATCGGACATCCTGTTGCACCACTTCTATAATCCCATAGACAAAGATCCGGGGGCAAGAGCGGTTTCCGACGCTATCGGGGAGCGCGTTGCCCAAGAATAGACTCCCGTTAATTATCCGTATCAATAGTCGAGGAACGCCGTGTGCGGCATTGTTGCTTACGTCGGCCAGGATGAAGCCTGGCCCATTATCTACGAGGGCCTGAAACGGCTGGAGTACCGGGGTTATGACAGCGCCGGTATCGCTGTTGTTGACGACACGGGCGCCCTCCACCTGCGCAAGACCGTGGGCAAGGTCAGCGGGCTGGCGGCGGCGATCAATGGCATCGCCCCCCGCGGCTCGCTGGGCCTGGGGCACACCCGCTGGGCCACCCACGGCGCTCCCTCCCACGACAACGCCCATCCCCATACCGACTGCAGCCATCGGGTGGCGCTGGTACACAATGGCATCGTGGAGAATTACCTGGAACTCAAGCGCCGTCTTACCGCCTCGGGGCACGTCTTCAAGTCGGAGACCGACACCGAGGCCCTTTCCCACCTGGTGGAAGAGGGAATGTTGCTGGGCCTGAGTTTCGAAGAGGCATTCCTGCGCATGGGCCGCATGATCCAGGGCTCGTCGGCCATCACGGCAACCCTGCAAGGGGAGGACGGGCCGATCTGCGCCCTGCGGCTGGGTTATGCGGGCGGTATCGTGGTGGCCCACCACGTGGACGAACAAGGGCAGGGCCAGGGCATCGTGGCCAGTGACCTGCCGGCGCTGCTGCCCGTGCTGGAGCGCAGCCAGGGATCGCAGAAGGTCGGGTTCCTGGAAGGCGGCGAGATGGCGGTGGTAAGCCGGGACGGAGTTCGCTACTGCGATCTGTCAGGCCGCCCGATAGTCAAGCAGTCCCGCAATGTATCCCGCGACGACGTGCTGGTGGACAAAGGCGGGCACCGGCACTTCATGCTCAAGGAGATAATGGACCAGCCCCAGGCGATGACGGCGGCCCTGCGCGACCGGGCCGACTTCGCCGCCGGGCAGATACAGTTGCCGGACTTCCCTCTGCCTCCGGCGGCCATCAGGCAGCTGGACCGGGTGGTGCTCATCGGCTGCGGCACCAGCCTGCATGCGGCGCAAGTGGGCCGCCACTACATGGAGCGGCTGGCAGGCATACCAGCGGAGGCCGAGAGCGCCTCGGAGTTCCGCTACCGCGATCCGATTGTGGGCCCGCGTACCCTTGTTGTGTCCATTGGCCAGTCAGGCGAGACGGCTGACACAATCGCTGCCATGCACCTGGCCCGCGACAAAGGCGCGACGCTGGTGACCATCTGCAACGCCGAGGAAAGCCAGGCCGCCAGGGTCGCTCACCGGGCGCTCTACATGCACGCCGGCCTCGAAGTGGGCGTCGCCAGCACCAAGACTTTCGTCTCCTCTCTGACCATCCTGCAATTGCTGGCTGCATATCTCGGCCAGATACGTGGCCGCTTGGATGCCCCAGCCGCCCGGAACTTGGTGGACCAGTTGGCCAGGGGCCCCGGCCTTATCGGAGAGGTGCTGGCTGGCTCGGACATTTATCGCGAACTGGCGATGAAAGTAGGGCACTACAATAACTTCCTGTTCCTCGGGCGCGGCCCCAACGCAGCCATTGCCTCCGAGGGCGCTTTGAAGCTAAAGGAAATCAGCTACATACACGCCGAAGGTTATCCCGCTGGCGAAATGAAGCACGGGCCTATCGCCCTGATCGATCCCGGCATGTGCACGGTGGTGCTGGCGCCCAAAGACGGGTTGCGCGACAAGACCCTGAGCAACATCAAGGAGGTTAAGGCCCGGGGCGGCGTGGTCGTTGCCGTGCTGACCGAGGGCGATCAGGACGGAGCGTCAGAGGTAGACTACCCTCTGTTCATCCCGGACGCGCCGGAGATGCTGCTGCCACTGGTCACCACCGTGCCCTTGCAACTGCTTTCATATCACATCGCGCTGCTCCGGGGATGCGATGTGGACCAGCCACGCAACCTGGCCAAGTCCGTGACGGTGGAGTAGAGGCCATTCCTTTCTCCGTCAATAGTTCCCTCTCCCTCCGGGGGAGGGTTAGGCCCGACTTTGTCGCGGCTCTCGACAAGTCGGAGGCGGGGGCGTCTCCCAATGGATGCAAGGTTGATGATCCCCGCAATTTCACCCTCACCCTCAAGGGAGAAGGAGAGGCTAAATATCCTGTAAAGAAGGCGGCAACTACTTGCGGCAAACACCCCTTGGGTGAAATGATATTAGTGAGCCGGGCGACTGCGCCCCAGATGGCTAGGCGCGACCATCGAGCCAGCCTTCGGGGCGTTTAATTTGGAGTAGGACTGAGTAGATGTACCTCAAGCTTGACCACCCGCCGGTTTCCCTCGACGACTACCTGCCATACATGTACCCCGCACAGGCCGACGAGTTGCTGAACCTGGCCTCCGAGATGCGGCACCTGCGGATGGCCCATCTCAACAGCACCGCGACCGGGGGCGGAGTGGCTGAGGTGCTCCAGTCCATGGTCCCCCTGTTCAACGCGCTGGGCATTGAAACGGAGCGGATCGTGATCAACCCCACGGATCCCGGATTCTTCCTCGTCACGAAGAAGATTCACAACCTCCTGCAGGGCGCGGACGGTACGCTCTCCGAGGAGGAACTGGAGGTATATCACGAGAACATCCGCCGGGTGGCCAAAGCCATGAGCCGCGACTCGGTGGCGGCTGACGTGTGGTTCCTGCACGACCCGCAGCTGCTGCCCCTGGGCGGCCTGCTGCGGAACAACGGCTCGGCTGATGCGCTGGCCTGGTTCTGGATTTGCCACATTGATCTGACCCGCCCCAATGAAAATGCCCTCGGGTCGCTGCTGCCCCTGCACTCCGACTACGACGACCTGATCTTTTCCATGGAGGAATACGTGCCGCGATCGATGCTGAACGGCACGCCGGTGCACATTGCCCCTCCGGCCATTGACCCTCTCACCGGCAAGAACCAGCCGCTGACCGCCACCGAGGCCTGGGATATTGTCTCTTCCATGGGCATAGACCGGACCCGCCCATTGATCACCCAGGTGTCCCGCTTTGACCTGTGGAAGGACCCGTGGGGAGTGATCGACGCCTACCGGATGGCCCGGCAGTCGGTCCCGGGGCTGCAACTGGCCCTGCTGGGGCTGTCGCAGGCCACCGATGATCCCGAAGCCGCGGAGGTGCTGGCCAGCGTGGTTGATCACGCGGCAGGCGACCCAGACATTCACCTATACCACGACCCCAGCGGGCTGCCCGTTAGCATCGACCTGCTGGTGAACGCCTTCCAGGTGGCATCCTCCGTGCTGATGCAGAAGTCCACGCGGGAGGGTTTCGGCCTCACCGTGACCGAGGGGATGTGGAAGGGTAAGCCCATGATCGGTGGCGACGCCGGGGGGATACGCTTGCAGATTGAGGACGGCGTAAGCGGGTTCTTGGTCTCCTCGCCCGAGGAATGCGCCGAGCGGATCGTGGCGTTGTTCAGGGACGATGAGCTTGCCAGCCACATCGGCGCGGCAGCCCACGAGAGCGTGCTGCGGAAGTTCCTGCTCCCCCGCCTGGCCCTGGACTACCTGAAGGTTGCCAGGGAACACCTGGGCTGAGTTTTCTTTGTCCACGCCGATGGTCTGCTAGAATTACTAACGCCATAAGATTTCCCCGGAGTCGCTTTAGATGCTAGCAACTGAGCGAGGCCGCTACATCATGTCCGATGCCTGGGTGCTTTTTGAGGACGCCCTGGAAATGCTGGAACAGGGTCGTATTCGTAATGCAGCGGACAAGGCGTGGGGCGCCACCAAGCGGGCCACGGACGCCCTGATTCTGGAGAGGACTGGAGAGGAGCCGGAAAGGACCACTCAAACCTCCAGTGGCATCAGGGCATTGGGAAGGCAGAGCGACGCTCTCAAGTCATTGCACACTCGTTACATTGCCCGCGTGAGCGAGTTGCATGGCGACTGCTTTTACGACGGCCACTGTGAGCCGAGAGACTATTTCGAGGAAATGATAAGAGAAACTGCCGGATACATAAGGGACGCCGAGGTTTTGGCGTCTAATCTGCCCTAAACGGTTGACGCCGTGAACATACCCACAATCGTAGTACTGATTGACGGGCTGGACCCGGAATACCTGGCGGCCAACCTGGCGCCCAACCTGTTGGCCATGGCCCGGCAGGGTTTCTGGGTCGATGGCAAGGGGATGACGCCCAGCGTCACCAACGTGAACAATGTCTCGCTGGTCACTGGAAGCTATCCGCAGCAGCACGGGATCACCTCCAACTACCTGCTGGACAAGGAGCGGGGCGAAGAGTTCTACATGGAGTCCGGCGAGTTCCTACGGGCGGAGACCATGTTCCAGCGCGCCTCGGCCTGCGGATTGCGCTCGCTGCTGGTAACCGCCAAGGATAAGCTGAGGCGCCTGCTCAGCGATGGGGCGACCGTCAGCATATCCTCGGAGCAGCCGCCGGGCTGGGTGGTAAGCGGCGTGGGCGAGCCGCCGCCTATCTATTCGCTGGAGGTCAATCGCTGGGTGCTTGATGCGGGCCGCTACGCCATGTCGCGCGAGCCTTTCGACCTGGTGTACCTGACCACCACCGACTACGCCATGCACACCTACGGCCCCGAACGGTCCGAGTCGGCGCGCCACGTTACCCTGCTGGACGAGGGCCTGGGCGCAGTCAGGTCACAGGCCCCCGATGCCCGGATGCTGGTGACCGCCGACCACGGCATGTCCGACAAGACCCGCATGCTGCACCTACCCGCCGAGTTGGGCCGCTACGGCATTGGGGCCCGGGCCGTGCCGGTCATCAAGGACCGCTACGTGGTGCATCACAGCAACCTGGGCGGCAGCATATACGTCCACCTGGAAAACCGCTCCGACCTGAACGCCGCCGTAGACGCCCTTCGCCACCTGGATGGCGTGGAGGACGCGCTTCCCGGAGAGGAGGCCGCCATCCGTTTTCACCTGATGCCGGACAGGGTGGGCGACATTTTCGTGCTGGCTGACCGGGCAACGGTCTTCGGGGATCCCGACGAGGTCGCCATGCCTACGGGACTTCGCTCCCACGGCTCGGCCCACGAGACCACGGTTCCTATCATCGGCTGCGGCCCCGGACTGGATGGAGGAATTGCGGCAGACCGCTTCCGCGAGAATATGGACGTTGGCCGGTACGTTTTCCGGGAAGTGCTGCCACCCCGTCCCGGCGGAACCGCCGCATGAGCCAGATGACCTCCTCGACCGATACGATTCGCGTGGTCGCTCCCGCAACCACCGCCAACCTCGGCCCCGGCTACGACTGCCTGGGCATGGCGCTGGACATTTGGAACACCATCGAGGTGGAGCCACTGGCAGCCGGTTCAGCATCGTCGGTCGTCGTTTTAGGCGAGGGCGAAGGAGAGCTGGAGGCCGGACCGGAAAACCTGGTCTACCGCTCGATGGAATTTCTGTACCGGGAACTGGGCCGGGAACTCCCCCCGGTCAGGGTGACCTGCGCCAACGAGATCCCCCTGGCCCGAGGGCTGGGCAGCAGCGCCGCCGCCATAGCCGGGGGTCTTGCTGCGGCCAATGCGCTGGCCGGGGGCGAGTTCAGCCACCGCGAGCTGCTGGAGATGGCCGCAACCATCGAGGGCCACCCCGACAACGTGGCGGCCGCCGTGATGGGCGGACTACAGCTGGTGGTGACCGAGGATGCCGACCCCATAGAGCATGCTCGGCAAGGTCGGCATAGCACGCTCTACACTGTTCCGGTCAGTGTTCCCCCGGCCATTCACGCCGTCCTGTTCATACCCGAGCGGCGCATTGCCACCGCGGACGCGCGGTCCGTTTTACCGCAGCAGTTGCCAGTGGCCGACGCCGTACACAATATGTCCCGCGTCGCCCTGCTGGTGGCGGGCATGGCCACCAACCACCCCGAGTACCTGGACGTGGCGACCCAGGACAGGCTGCACCAGCCCTACCGGCAGCCATTGTTCCCGGCCATGAAACTGCTGATGAAAGCCGCCCGCGACGCCGGCGCCCTGGGGGCGTTTCTCTCGGGGAGTGGCTCCACGGTGCTGGCCTTGGCTCAGGGGCGCGAGATGACCGTGGCCTACGAGATGGCCGAGGCCGCCCGGCAGGCGGCAGTTGAGGGCACAGTGAAAGTGACCCAGCCGACGGCGCTGGGTGCCCATCTGGTATCATAAGCGACGGATAACTGATAGAGAGTGTCAGTATGGGCCTGTTCACAGTGACCATTGGAGTCGGACACCTCGACGGTGGAGACTTGGTTGAAGTATCGGCGTTGGTTGACACTGGTGCTTACCATACTGTGCTACCTGCATCGCTATTGGCGCAACTGCAAGTGCGGCGGCTTGCGGAACAAACTTTTGAATTCGCCGACGGCAATGAGGAATCGCTTGGGGTGGGCCTGGCCCGTATAGCTTGGCAGGACAAAGAGTTTCCCTGTCCTGTGATCTTTGGCGCGGAAGACAAGTACCTCATGGGGGCAAGTACGCTGGAGAATCTAGATTTGATGGTAGACCCGCGCCGCAATAAACTGGTTCCCTTCATACACCCGGAGAGACCCTACTTAGGGGGCCGGTAGCCGGAGCGTAATCGACTCCCTGCCGGAGCGCACCCTGTCTATCCGGTAATTTGGGTGATGAGAGGCCCTCTGCGCTATCTCTGCGCCTCCGCAGGAGCTTTCCACCAGAGCGTCTGCGTTGAGAAACCCTTTTGACATAAACAGTCCTCTATGCCCTTGATAGTCCAGAAATACGGCGGCTCATCGGTGGCCGACGCCGAAAAGATCATCAACGTCGCCGAGCGCATCGGCGCGGTTCGCCGTTCTGGAGCGAGCGTGGTGGTGGTCGTGTCGGCGATGGGCGACACTACCGACGAGCTGATTGAGCTGGCCCACACCATATCCCCGGAACCGCATGCCCGCGAAATGGACCTGCTGCTCTCCACGGGAGAACTGGTCTCGTCAACCCTGCTGACCATGGCGCTCCGGGAGCAGGGCCACGAGGCCATCAGCCTCAGCGGGCCGCAGGCAGGCATACGCACCGACACCAGCTTTGGCCGCGCCCGCATCAGCCGCATCGAGCCGGAACGGATGCGTCGGGAACTGGAGGCGGGGCGTGTCGTGGTGGTTGCCGGTTTCCAGGGCCTTTCTCTTTCAAACACGGGGGTGGAGGACGACATCACCACCCTCGGGCGCGGCGGGTCGGATACCACCGCCGTGGCCATCGCCGCAGCGCTACGGGCCGACCGCTGCGAGATCTACACGGATGTCGAAGGCATCTACACCGCCGATCCCCGTATCGTGCCCGACGCCCGCAAACTGGACGAGGTGGGCTATGAGGAGATGCTGGAACTGGCCAGCCTGGGGGCCAAGATGCATCCGCGCTCCATTGAGCTGGGCGGTGTATACCGCGTCCCGATATACGTCGCCTCAAGCTTCAGCGACGCGCCTGGAACGCTGATCCATTCCAACGACGGTTTAAATGCCGAGTCCGCCAAGATTATTATGGAAGAGATTAACAAAGAACACTCTGCGTTCTCGGCGTTGAATCCCCGGGAGAGTCAGATGGAAGACAGGATCAAAGCAACTGAACAGCGAATCAAGGTCACCGGCGTCGCCTACAACGCCAACGTCGCCAAGATCACGGTGCAGAGCGTGCCCGACCGTCCGGGACTGGCCGCCGCCCTGTTTGAGCCGCTGGCGGAAGCCAGCATCAGCGTGGATACCATTGTGCAGAATTCACCCCCCCTCCAACTCCCCCCCTTAGGGGGGGATGCAAGGGGGGGTGCAACGGACATCAGCTTCACCGTCAGCCGCACCGACCTGCCGGCCGCCGTGCGCCTCGTCGAATCGGTGGCGCCGCAGATGGGGGCCGCAGGCGTGGTCAGCGCCAACGGTCTGGCCGCTGTCAGCATTGTCGGCTCAGGAATGCAGAACACGCCGGGTTACGCCTCACGGATGTTCCGGCTGCTGGCCAACGGCGGCATCAACATCGATATGATCACCACCTCCGAAATTCGCATATCATGTATAATCGATGAGGCACAGGGCCGCGATGCCGTGCGCCTGCTCCACGAGGGATTTCAGCTGGACCGCGCCTGATACGAATGGTTAAACGCAGAGTCCACAGAGGTTTCGCAGAGAACGCGGCGAACAAAAAGGACAACTCCGCGTACTCTCCGCGTACTCTGCGCCCTCTGCGTTGAATCTCGTTCCATGCGTCCTCGACTGTCCGTTGTCATCCCGGCCTACAACGAGCAATTGCGCATTTCCCAGACGATCAGGGAGGTTATCGCCTACCTGGATTCAAAGCCGGATTCGCAGGAATATGGCTGGGAAATCGTGGTTGCCGACGACGGCAGCACCGACACGACCGCCCGCCTGGTGCGTGAGGCCGCCGGGGAAGATGAGAGGGTACGTGTGCTCCCCCTGCCCCATGGCGGCAAGGGATGGGCAGTGCGCAACGGTATGCTGGCCGCGACCGGCGAATTCCGTCTCCTTTGCGACGCAGACCTGTCGGTTCCCATCGCGCAGGTTGAACGGCTGCTTCCTCCACAGAGCGGTGGAGTTGAAGTGGCCGTGGGTTCCAGGGAGGCGCCCGGAGCGGTGCGATACCAGGAGCCGGGCCGCAGGCACTTCATGGGGCGGGTGTTCAACGCGCTGACGCGCCGTTTGGCTGTGCCCGGAATCGCCGATACCCAGTGCGGATTCAAGTGCTTCAGCGCCCGGGCAGCCGAGGAACTGTTTGGCCGTTCCACCATGAACGGCTTTTCCTATGATGTCGAGGTCCTCCATCTCGCGCACCGTCTCGGGCTGTCGATAGCCGAAATTGCAGTTGACTGGCATTACCGGGAACACAGCAAGGTGAGGCCAATACGTGACGCATTTTCGATGACTCTTGATTTGTTGCGGATCAGGTGGCGACACCGGGAAGCCTTGCGTCGATAAATTCCGAAATTCGTACGTCTCACAAATGAACGCAAATTGCTCACAAAATCCGCATTCACAGGTTGATTTTTCGCTTGACCTTGTCTCATTGGCGGGTGTATCAGTAGAAGCGCAGTATTTGTTATTCAAGCAGCCACGGGGGCCGGGAGGATTGACCGTCTCGGTAGGATGGCAAAAGGGTCCCGGTTTACCGCATCGGGCGATGCGCGAATGGAAGGAGAAAATGAACTCGGAAACGACTGCCTCCGTCGGGGGGGCAAAATTCAGAAAGGACCTGGATCGAGAGGCAGTTGGCCTGGCGATGAAGGGGGAATGGGAGCGGGCCGCCGAGGTCAACCGGGCCATACTCGAGCTGTTCACGGATGACGTGGAGGCCATGAACCGGCTGACCAAGGCCCTGATGGAGCTTGGCAGTTACGACGAGGCCAACACCATCTTGGACCGTGTCTGCCAGATAGCTCCCTACAACAACATAGCGCGCAAGAACCGGGCCCGCCTGGACCAGATGCGCACCAGCGCCTCGGCCACCACCAGGCACGCCCGGCGGGCCGCAGGCGCGCCACAGCTGTTCATCGGCGACAGCGGCAAGTCGGCTTCGGCATCCCTGCGCCACACGCCCCGCAACCTGTCGCCGGCGGTGATCTCTCCCGGCGCGCCGGTCCAACTGGTCATTGAACACCACGGGATTGGCGTCTACACGGACGACGGCGAATACCTGGGACAGGTGGAGCCGCGTCTCGGGCATCGGCTCACCAGGTTGATCGAGGGCGGCAACACCTACGAGGCGGCCATAATCGGCGTCGGCAGCGAGGGGATCAGCATCATGATCCACGAGACCTCGCGGCACCGCAGCCTGCAGCACATCGCCTCCTTCCCCAATCACGCTGCGCACCTGCCAGCACGGTCGCGCAACGACGTGGAGGAAGACCCGGAAAATGCCGGAATGAGCGATGACGATCCTGACGGGGACGATGAGGGCGTAATCGACGAGGAGGAATTGCAGGCAGCCTGGAGCGAGAACGAGTAACCATCAATAAGCTCCAGATTTGGCTCTTTGAGTCAGCCTTTGTGGCTGCAAGATATGACCCCGGTCGTGGTCTGATTTTCTCCACGACCGGGGTCGACTTTGTCGGGGATTGCTGGCTCGCCGCTCCTGACTTCCGTTTCGCGAGACGGCTGCACAGTAGGGGTCAGGTCAGGAAAGGCAGCAACACATTCACCATTTGCTCCACGTCACTGATGTCTTCCCTGATCAGGTCAGGATTCAGCAGTTCCTTGCGTCTGTAATAGTTCACGTGGAGCGCCTCAGCAGCGCGTGACATTTCTCTCAAGCTCGGCTGTCTGTATCTCTGCCGGGCGTTCATGACAGCGCCTGAGAACTGATCGTGATGTTCGTATTCCCAACCGTTGGCTGCGGCCACCGCCTTGATTATATGGGCTGCTGCTCCCCATCCCTTTTCAGACGCCTGGTGAAGGTCCCCCTCCTCCAGGTAATTCTTACTTCGTTCCAGGAAGTCCTGGGCCAATTGCACATGTTCTGTTACGGCGCTTGGCGTCATTGTTTCTCGGTCGCGATCAAGTTCAAATCAGAAATATTCAGACAGTCTACCAGCATTCCCACTGCACAACGATATTGGACCTTATGATACGCGCCAGCGGAACAGGTGGTAGAAATGGATGACTTGACGCCAACGGCCATCCGGTGATGCGGTCTCGCAGGCCCGTCAGATCATGAACACCGGCTGGTCGTCGCGGTTTATGCGGGTCTCTCCCTCGATGCCCTGGCGCAGAAACTTGGGGAGGGCGAACATGCCCCGGTGTGTCTCTCCGTCATAGTGCCGCAGCTGCCTGCTAATGCGCTCTGCTACAGCGGCGTCTATTTCGGACTCGGGTCGCTGGGTCAAGGGCGTGTCGGAAGCGATGGTGAATCCCCACAACGTCTGGAAGGCCGGCACGTGCACCTGCGCAGCCGCCGCGTGGGAGAAAACCTGGCTCAGTGTGTGGAAGATGGTGGTGAAGCATTCCTGGTGGTTGGGCAGTCCTGCGGGTCCCGACTGGGTTACCAGTATGCCGCCTGGGTTGAGCCGAGACTTGGCGATGCTGTAGAACTCGTCGGTGTACAGCAGGTAGGCGGTCCCCTCCTCCAGGGGATCGACCAGGTCCAGGATCATCACGTCGTAGCCTTCGCCGCCCGATTGCAGGAAAGCGCGGGCGTCCTCGTGCCGCAGCGTTACCCTGGAGTCATCGAAGCTGCCCTGGTGGTGGTCCGGCAGGTGGGCGCGACAAAGCTCAACGACCTCGCGATCCAGGTCAATCATCGTAGCGTGCTCCACGGAGCGGTGGGCCAGCACTTCCCGGAGGGTGCCCCCCTCGCCTCCTCCGCCAATGAACACTGACCTGGGGCCGGGATGGAACAGCATCGCGGGATGCACCAGGGACTCGTGGTAGATGAACTCGTCCGCTTCAGTGGACTGCGTTTTTCCGTCAAGGACCAGGGTTCGGCCAAAGGCATCGGAATCCAGGACCTCCACCTTCTGATAGGCGGTTGATCCTGAAAAAAGCACAGATTTGAGCCGCAGCATCACGGCCAAATCCGGGGAAACGCTTTCGGCGAACCAATTACCGGTAAGTTCCATGGGAAGGGGGTATTTCAGCCCGAGACAGGCTGAGCTACCAGTCCCCTTTCAATCTCCCTGAACTCCGGGTCCCTGCATTCCAGCTGGTCGGCAAGACGGCCAGCTGCATCTGCGGGCGAGAAACTGGCTCCGCAGGTGAAAATATCCGCTGCGGCATAGCCATGTTCCGGCCACGTGTGAATGGATATGTGGGACTCGGCGATAGCCAAAATGCCGGTAACGCCCTGGGGGCTGAAGCGGTGAAATGATTCTCCGACGACTGTGGCGCCTACGTCATCGGCGGCCGTCAGCATCGCCTGACGTATGTAATCGAGGTCATTGAGCAGGATGGGATTGCAGTCCCTGAGCTCCAGCAAGACATGACAACCTAGAACGGTCAATCCACAGGCCCTCCCTTTCAGTCATGAGTGGACGTCGGCTTACGCGGGTCTCAAGTTGGCCAACAGCTTGTAATTCTAAATGGCCGCCAAGCTGTATTCAACCACCTTATGTTAATTGGTCTCGAAAAATGCCTGCCGGGACGGAGTGATTACCGTCCCGGCAGACTAACAGAATCCCTTAACCCGTGCAGCTATTCTAACCGAACCTGCTCCAACTTTGAAGTATGGCTCTGGGGGTCAAGGATCCCACTACGACGGCTGTATGAGCACTCGTACCGCCCCGTCGGGGTCCTTGCGTTGCGTCAACAGCCTGTGGCCGGCCTGCTCGGCCCAGAGGGTCACGTCGTAGATGTTCAGCGCGTCGGCCAGGATCGCCTCCACGAACG
Organism: Dehalococcoidia bacterium; assembly: GCA_965203005.1. Lineage (GTDB taxonomy): Bacteria > Chloroflexota > Dehalococcoidia > Lucifugimonadales > UBA3495 > VXOI01. Next base: position 2,914,037 of record CBDBBS010000002.1, on the reverse strand, counting down.
ACTCCCGGTCCTGCTCCATCTGGCGGGTAAGCGCCGCGATGACCCCGGCGCAGCTCTTGCCGCGCCCGTCGATGACGACCCAGCCGTTGGTGGCGGTAACCGTTGGCGCATCCTCGTGGACGGCGATTTCCCCGCTCTTGCGCAGGTCCAGCTGCCGCTTGAACTCGGCGACTGCCTCCCAGGCCACGGCGCGGCCCCGGTCGCCTGATGCGCAAACGGCCCCGCGAACACCAACGATGTCGGGGTTGATGCGGGCCAGCTCGTCAAGGTCGCTGATCTTCAGGTGGCCGGAAAGGGCGGTGCTCAGGCCCAGCTGCTTTCCTTCCAGCACGATCTGGCGCAGCACCGGCTCGGGCATGAAATCGAACAGGTTGCGCCCGTCCTTGGTAAGCGTGTCGATAAGGAAACCGTCGCACTCGCCATCCCTGGCCAGGGGTACCATCAGGTGCGGGTCGAGGCCGCCCTCGTACAACTCGTTGTCGGCGAACAGAGAGCCGACCAGCTTGGTGTTGAACCCGTCCAGCGCGCGGCGGGACTCCCGCAGCACCTCGACGGCGGTGTCGTAGTCGGCCACCCGGAAGCCCACCTTGACCGATGTGGCGTCCATCATGCCTGCGGCATAGACGGCCATGGCAACCGTACCGGCCTGGTTGGGGACCACACCGAGGGTGACACTGACGTGCTTCTCGACAGGAATGATGCCCCGCACTTGCCGCACCGTGCTGGGATGCCCCGAGCCGACCATAGCCTCCTGCAGGTTCTTGACGTCCACCACGTCAGCGCCGCCCTGCTCGGCCTCCAGGGCCTCGTCGACGTCCTGGACGCTGACCATCAGCAGCATGCCGGAGGCGAAGTTGTCGTTGCCGGTGAGCCACGCCGTGCGCGATTGAGGGTCGGTGGGCCTGGCGTATACCGGGCGTGGGGTGTAGGCCGAGCCGCTCCGCGCGATCCTTTCCGGCGCCTCGGCGCGAACGGGCTCCGGGACACGAGGCTTGAGCGGCTCCAGTTCCTGCCTAAGCTGCGCCTTTTCCTCCGCAGTCATGTCCAGGAGGGGCAGACGCGGCTTGCCAGCGGCCATACCCATCAGCTCGCCCCAGTACTTCACCAGCGACACGGGCAGCGCGCCGTTGTACTTGTCCACGGTCCGGGTCCACCAGGCGTCAGACAGCTCGTTCAGGCGGCGCAGGTGTTCGTCGTAGAAGGTCTCGTCCAGGTCGCCCTGGCAGGCCCGCTCGATCCAGCGCACGTAGTTGTTGGCGCCGGGCACGTCGAAGCGCCAGTCGGAGGTGTTGGCGAACATCACCTGCTGGTTGATGCCCAGCTCCTGGCCCTTGAAATAGATCCACTCGTCGGGGGTGCTGATTATGGAGTCCTGGCCCAGCGTCAAATGCGCTTCGATGGAGAGCTGCTGATTGAAACTGGCCTCCTTGACGCCCACCACGTTGGGCAGGCTGCACAGCCGCTCCAGCCCGTTGACGCTCATGGTGATGCCGAACTGGGGCGAGTTGTAGAACATGATGGCCAAGTTGGTGTGCTCGGCCAGCAGCCGGACGTACTCCACCACCTGGTCCTCGACCTTGGTGACCATGTACGGCGGCGCGACGATGAGCAGGTCGTAGCCCAGGCGCTCGGCGTGGGCGGCCAGCGACAGCATCTCCGGCGCCGAACTGTGCGTGACGTGGGCGCCGATGGGCCAGGTCCCGGCGCCGTTGGAGGACTGGGCCTCCTCGGCCACGGCCTCCATGACATCCACGCGCTCCTCGTGGGTCAGGCTCCAGAACTCGCCCATGCCCCAGGTGCAGCCGGCGCCCACGGTGCCGAGGCTGCGGACGTGGCGGATGTTGCTGCGCATCCCCTCGCGGTCAAAGCGGTTGTCCGGGGTGAAGGGGGTGATCAGCGTGGTCCACTGCCCCTTCAGTGTCTCCCACGCCCACTCCTGGGCCTCATGCTTGCGATAAGTTGCCATAAGCTGCACTCCCTCACGAAGTGTTTTGGTTCTGTCTGGTTTATATCGCCTGTCGCCATCTCTCCAGCAAAGGCAGGTAGGGCTTTTGCTCTTCCGCTGGCAATTTCTCGATGCCGGAGAGGAAAGGCTCCAAGTCCTTGAAGCTATGCTCGTAGCAGTCCCGGCTCCAGCATTCTCCGCACCCGTAGTCCGTGTTGTCGGGACAGCCGCCGCAACAGGCGTGATGGTCGCAATCCGCCAACCCGCTACACACGCAGATTCCGTCTACTAATGCTGGTTCGGGTAAATACATCATAACTTACTCCCTACCCGCTCCGTTGCGAGCTTCGTCGGGCAGCAGGGCCAGCACTTGGGAAATGGCCCGTTGGATGCCAGGTAAAGCGACCTCGACATCCGCGACCTCCAAATCAGGGTGGTAGAAATTGTCGTGGAGGCTCTTCGCTGACAAGAAGTTATTTGGAAAATTCTGGTCGTCAATCTCCGAGCCGAGGTTTCTAGCAAAGTTCAGCAACCCACGATGTCTCATTACGACCGGGCCGCGCCAGGCATCCACGGCGTGGACGGCCTGGGTGATGCTGCCCCACAGCATTTCTCCGGCCTTGCCCGGCTCGTTCTTCTCCAGAGCCTCCAGCGCATTGTCCATGTACTGATGACAGTGGAAAACGTGGTTCTTGGCGGCCTCCGGGTCAGGCGCGGGGGAAGTTGTCATGGGTGGACGCTCCGCAATAATGCTGATCTCTTGGGTCGCTCAGGGCGCGCCAGCCGCGGCCCGGCGTTCCAGCACCGCGTCTATGAACGGCTTGAGCAGTTCCTCCGCCCTGTCAATGTCTATGCCGACAACGGCATCGTTTTCGCCATAGAAGATGGTCACACCGTCGGCGATTTCCTCGCCATCCTGTCGCGCGCCAATCTCCAAGCACAGAGTTTGGGCCGATGGAGTGTAGGTTACTCTAGCCCTAGGTAAGGGGTAGATTACCCTGCCTCGACTGGTGATTATCTTGTTGGCCACGGTCTCCCTCCATAGTAGCTTTCCAAACGCCTGTCGGCATAGGCAGTATTGAAGAGGCCGAATTCAGGATTTCCGATGAACACAACCTTGATCCAGCGGTTAAATTCAGGCACTCGGCCAGCCAGAATTGTCTGTCCTCGGTCCAGCCAGCTTTCGTAGGGGTTTTTGATAATGCGCATTATCCATTCGGGCTGAATGTCGGGATGCCGGGCTTGTTGTTCCATCCCATGCGGATCGGTCTTGGGCAGGGCGTCGAACTCCCGCCTTAGTTGCTCGATTTCGTCTGTCATTCTGCTCAGTGACTAAAGGCTTTTCTCCTCAACACCCGCTTTGTTGGCCTTTGTAACAACCCATGCTCTCCCTTCTCGGAGCTTGCTTCCGCCAGATTGTTGCAAGGGCGCACGGCTGCGCGCCCCTGCATTCTACCTGCTATCGGTCGCCCTACCCCACTTACTCCTCGTCCCCGTACTGCGCCTTCAGGGAGTCTACCACCGCCGGGTCTGCCAGCGTGGTGGTGTCGCCCAGGGCGCGTCCCTCGGCCACGTCGCGCAGCAGGCGGCGCATGATCTTGCCGCTGCGGGTCTTGGGCAACTCGGCGGCGAAGTGGATGTCGTCGGGGCGGGCCATGGCACCGATCTTGCCGGCGACGTGGGCCTTCAGCTCCGTGATGACGTCATCCGAGATGTCCACGCCGTCCTTCAGCGTTACAAAGGCGACAACGGCCTGCCCCTTGACCTCGTGGTCCTTGCCGATGCAGGCGGCCTCGGCGACCTTCTGGTTGTCCACCAGCGCGCTCTCCACCTCCATGGTGCCGATTCGGTGGCCGGAAACGTTGATCACGTCGTCCACCCGTCCCAGCAGCCAGAAGTAGCCGTCCTCATCCAGCCTGGCGCCATCGGCGGTGAAGTATATGCCCCCCTCCTGTATATCCGTGTAGCGGGACCAGTAGGTGTCGATGAACCGCTCCGGGTCGCCGTAGACACCGCGCAGCATGGACGGCCACGGCTGCTTGACAACCAGGTAGCCGCCTCCGCCAAGGCCGACGGGATTCCCGTCAGCATCCAATATCTCGGCCTGGATGCCCGGGAAGGGCCTGGTGGCCGAGCCGGGCTTGAGAGTGGTCAGGCCGGGCAGCGGGGCAATCATCATTGCGCCGGTCTCGGTCTGCCACCAGGTGTCGACCACCGGGCAGCGGCCCCCGCCGATGTGCTGCCAGTACCAGACCCATGCCTCCGGGTTGATCGGCTCGCCGACTGTGCCCATCAGCCGCAGGGTCGACATATCGTGCCGGTTCGGGTAGCTCTCGCCCCAGCGCATGAAGGTACGGATGGCCGTGGGGGCAGTGTATAGGATGGAGACGCCGTACTTGGCCACCACGGCCCAGAACCGGTCGCGGTCCGGGTAGTCGGGCGATCCCTCGTACATCACGGTCGTTGCGCCGTTGGCCAGCGGACCGTAGACGATGTAGCTGTGCCCGGTCACCCAGCCGATGTCGGCAGTGCACCAGTACACGTCGTCCTCCTTGATGTCGAAGACCCACTTGGTAGTCGCCTGCACGCCGAGCAGGTACCCGGCGGAGGTATGGACAATGCCCTTGGGCTTACCGGTGGTGCCGCTGGTGTAGAGCAGGAACAGCATGTCCTCGCTGTCCATGGGTTCCGGCTCGCAGGTCATCGGCTGGCCCTCCATCAGGTCGTGCCACCAGATGTCGCGGCCGTCCACCATCTTGTCGTCGGCGCTACCGGTGCGGCGCAGCACCACTACGTTCTCAACGGTGGGCGCGCCGTCCAGCGAGTCGTCGGCGTTCTGCTTGAGAGGGACGATGCCGCCACGGCGGTAGCCGCCATCGGCGGTGATCAGCAGCTTTGATTCCGAGTCGTTGATGCGGTCGCGCAGCGACTCCGCGCTGAACCCGCCGAAGACCACGCTGTGCGGAGCTCCGATGCGGGCACAGGCCAGCATGGCGATGGGCAGCTCGGGCGTCATTGGCAGGTAGATGGTCACCCGGTCGCCCTTCTTGATGCCCAGGCTCTTCAGTCCGTTGGCGAACTGGCAGACCTCGCGCAGCAGGTCGCCGTAGGTGTACACCTTCCAGTCGCCCGGCTCGCCCTCCCAGACGATGGCGGCCTTGTTGCGGCGCCCGTTCTTGACGTGCCGGTCGATGCAGTTGTAGGAGACGTTGAGCTGGCCGCCTATGAACCACTTGGCAAAGGGGGCGCCGCTCCAGTCGAGCACGGTGTCCCATTTCTGGAACCAGTCCAGCTCCTCAGCCAGCCCGGCCCAGAATCCCTCGGGGTCGGCGGCGGCCTTCGCGTAGATGTCGGGGTCCGACATGTTGGCATTAGCCGCGAAGTCGGCAGGAGGCGGAAAGCTCCGCTCCTCCTGAAGCAGTGCGTCGATGCCTCCCGTGCTCTCAACCATCGTTACCCTCCTGGCCTAGTCGCTACGTATTCCAGTTATGCGCTATCGATTCGAGTTCTGTCGCATAGTGTTGTGCGCCCATAGTATAAACGCTGTCGAACCTGTCTAGCAGTCGCGTCATCGCCATCGTCGCCGGGCTGATCCAGCCAATGGTTTCAAGGATGAGCCGGTGCTGCTGCGGCAAATCCGGCAGGTGCCAGATGGGTTCGTGGTGGAAGACACGGTTACGCAGACGGCGGATGCGGTCCAACCGAACATAAACAATTTGACGAGTCCGCTGGTCTCTAGGACAGTGAGGAAAGACTGGCTCCAATAGTTTTGGCCAGAGGACTTGCTCATATCTTGTTCTAAACAGGCTCAGCCAGAAACCAAGAGTCAGATTGGATACCAGGTCGCTGGCACCAGTAGGTCTGTGTCGATTTCTCAGATCGTTGGCTAACTGATTAAGGGCATCGATCTCTTGCCCGCGCAGGCATCGTCCAAACCAATTCGCAGCCCCAAATTCCTGAGTAGCAGCCTTGTGTATACTGTTTCGCAGCGAAACTTCAAGGCAATTTAAGGCTGGATAGAGACTCTCACACAGAGCCAAGTTCCAAGCGTATGATACGTAGGCCTCGGATTCGCTTTGGCTGCTAGTGGAGTAATAGCGCGCAAACCTGTCCTCGGAAATTGCAGACGTTAGTGCAGAGAAGATGTCCGATTCAGCCATTGAAAAATATACCTGCCTTTGATAACATACACGTGTAAGCCCCGGGGTGTCCTCTCCCGCGCTTTCTGCAGGAAGGCGGTGATGATCCCGGGGTATGGTTTTTCTGGACGGACCAACAGGCTATTCCGGCCCGGCGCATTCTACCACCCTCGGACGGAGGCTCATCCCCAGCGATCCCCGTCCGCCTCCGGTAGTCCCTCCCTTTCCCCGATAGCGTAGAATCCCATTGCGATGGATTCATGCAAGCGCACATCCGACGATCACTGTCGCCTCTCCACCTGCAAGAGTGATCCTCATGACCGCCGCTGATACCTCTGTCTCGGCAGGCCCTCTCGTACACGGCGGCCGGTGGCGCGACGTGCTGGTCGGAGTCACTTCAGGGCTGGCCATGTTCCTGGCTGCCCTGGATTTTTCCGTGAACGTGGCCCTGCCGGAGCTGGCCTCCGGCCTCGACGCCGACCTGCAGAGCGTGCAGTGGGCGCTGGTGGTGTTCATGGGGGTGAGGGCCAGCCTGGTCATGGGGACAGGCAGCTTTGCCGACCGGTTCGGGCTCCGGCGTGTCTATCTATGGGGCGGGATGGCCTACCTGGTCTCCATGTTCTGTATTGCCCTGTCCCCCGACCTTGCCTCGGTGGTTGGGTTCCGGGTGCTGCACGGCATTGGTACCTCATGCATGTACGCGGTGGCCCCGGCCATCGCTGCCAACCTGTTCCCTGCGCACCGTCGCGGTCTGAGCATGGGGTTCACCACTGGCAGCCAGGCCCTTGGCATGGTTGGAGGCACCATCGGCGCCGGATTGCTGGTGGCGTCCGGCTGGCTTGGCTTTGACTGGGAGTGGGCCTTCTTGGGGAGGATTCCGTTCATGGTGACGGCCCTGGTCCTAGCGTGGCTCTTCCTTGACCGAGACCCCCCGTTTTCCAAGCAGGGGCCGGCCTTTGACCTCCGCGGAACCGTGGCCATGGCAATTGGAATAATCTCCTTGATCATCGGTACGCGGCTGGGGAGGGACATCGGTTGGGATGCCTGGCCGGTCCTGGCGCTGCTGGTTGTGACGCCGACAGCCCTCTTTCTGTTCTGGCGAATCGAGCGGACCGCCGCCTGGCCGGTGCTGCCGTTGGGGATGTTCCGCAACCGGGGATTCCTCGTTGCCGGCGCCTGCTCCGCTTTCGTTTTCCTGTCGGCATTTGTGATCTGGTTTATATTTCCCTTCTATGTGGCCGAATCCCTCGGACGCGGATCGGAGGTCCTGGGAGCGATGCTGGCCGTCTCCTCGGTGTGTGGCGTGGCGATGTCTCTCTTTGGGGGATGGATCAGCGACCGCATTGGCACGCAAGTCGTGGGCGTGGTTGGCATGCTGGCAATCGCTGCGGGCCTTGTGATGATGGCATTTCTGGACGGCGAATCGTCGCTGGCCGTAGTGACCCTCTGGGTGTCACTGGCGGGTTCGGGACACGGACTGGTCCAGGCAGCCTGCTACTCGCTGGTGATGAAGAGCGTCCCGTCCGAACGATTCGGCACCGCCGGCGGCATGCTCGCCCTGACCCAGGCTCTTGGCTCCATCACCGCCATCGTGATCCTGGGCGGCATCTTCGCCCTTCGCGAGGACCATTACCTCGCGCAGTTGGCGGGTACGATGGGAGCCGAATCGGTCGCATTCCTCAGGGCCTACCGCGACGTATTCCTGATCGGTGCTGGAGTTGCCGTTGTCGGTGTCTGCGTGGCGCTGCTGGGCAGGCCGCCGAGAACGGTTTCGCAATAACGGCGGCGTGGATGTAAGTTGCTGGAGAGGCTGATTTACGTTATATTTGTGAGACTACTTGGAACTTGTCTGGCAGGTGTCCCGGCGCCTGTCCCGGTGGCCCTGGCGCAAGCCATCTCCCCTGGGGAGAGGGAAAGGGGTTGCCCCGGAGCAGTCTATGTTGACACAAGAGGAGCTGGTCGAACGGATGCGGGAATGGGCCGTCCGGGTTACCCCGCAGCGGTTGGCCATTGCCGAGGTGGTGCTCAACTCCCAGGACCATCCCACGGTCCAGCAGATTTACGAGCGGGTGCGCGGCCACTTTCCATCGATGACCTTGGCGACCATATACTCGACCTTGGGAGTGCTCCAGAAGAGCGGGCTGATACAGGAACTTCCCTTCCAGCGCATGTCCCGTTACGAACCCAACATGGAGCCCCACGTCAACCTGGTCTGCATCGAATGCGAGAACGTCATCGATGCCGATACGTCGAGCGACGTACACGATATGGTCGTGAGCCTGCGGAACAGCATTACCGAGAGTTCTGATTTCGAGGTGGGCTGGCAGAGGGTGGACTTCTATGGCCTGTGCCCCCGGTGCTCCGCCGCCAAGCGTCGAGGAGAGCTGGCGGAGGTATAGTCAAGGGACAAGTCGCGGTTTCCGAGCGCAATGTTGGACCCGGCCTGCGGTATGTACTGGCCGGGTTTTCCTTTGGGAGGATAGGGCAATGATAACCGGGGTAGTTGGGGTCACTTTCTGGACGGACGACCTGGACAAAATGTTCACGTTCTACAACGACGTGCTGCAACTGCCCCTGCATTCCCGGCATCCTGATTTCATCGCCTTCGAGCTTGGTGAGATACGATTCAACATCGGGCTCCACGACCGGGTGTCGGGGAACTCGAAAGACCAGTACCGGTTCATGCCGCACCTCGGGGTGGCTGATATTCATGCGGTCGCCGCGCGGCTGGCGGAAGCGGGCGTGGAATTCATCCGGCATCCGGAGCAGGAGAGCTGGGGCGGTTGGGTCGCCACCTTCCGCGACCCGGACGGGAACACCCTGCAGCTGCTGCAGCTTGTATAATCCGGCAATTGTGAGGACGCCCTCACCTCCGACTTTGTCGAGAGCCGCGACAGAGTCGGGCCTAACCCTCTCCCAAAGGGAGAGGGGATTCCGGGGGGATAAGAGGTTCCCCTGTGGAGGTGCAATTGTGACCCAATTGAACAAAGCGGCGAGGGCGGCGCAATTCCTGTTCGAGGCCCACCGCGAGCGCCGGAAGTACGAGGCGCTGCCCGGCGATATCTCTCCGGCCACCATCGACGAGGCCTACGACATGCAGGAGGCGTTTCAGCATCTGCTTGCGCCGCAGCGCGGGGCCATCGTTGGCTACAAGATCGCGCTGACCACTCCGGTCATGCAGCGCATGGTCGGGTTCGATGCGCCCGCCGCAGGGGCAGTGTTCGAGAGCGGCGTGCATCACTCTCCGGCGGCGGTGAAGGCGGCGGATTTCGTTCGCGTCGGCGCGGAGTGCGAGGTGGCGGTGCGGCTGACGGCAGACATTCCGGCCAGCGGAGCGCCCTACGGCCGCGACGGCGTGGTGGGAGCAGTGGGCGCGCTGATGCCGGCCTTCGAGCTGGTGGACGATCGCGGGGCCGATTACAGCAACCTGAATTTCCTGGGAGTGGCGGCTGACAACGCCTGGAATGCCGGTGTGGTGCTAGGGAATGAGCGGGCCGACTGGCAAGGTCTCGACCTGGAGAACTCGCGCGGCGCCATGACCATCAACGGCGAGCCTGCCGGGGAGGGTTACGGGCGTGACGTGCTGGGCCACCCGCTGGACGCGCTGGCGTGGCTGGCCAACACCCTGGCGGGGCGCGGCAAGGAACTCAAGGCGGGTATGCTGGTGATGACAGGCAGCATTGTGAGCACCAAGTTCCTGAATCCCGGAGACGAGGCCGCTTTCACATTCGAGGGCCTGGGGGACATCCAACTGAGCGTTGGCTAACCACTCGCAGGCTCACTCTGCGGCCAGAGCGATGGGGTCGAAGCGGCGCAAGCCGGGGATGCGGTCAAAGTCGCCGTCGGCGCTGACAATGCCTTCCAGCCCGTGCTCGAATACGACGGAAGCGTGAATGGCGTCGCGTGGGGTGAGATTGGGTGTTGTTGCCATCACGCGCACGGCGGCCCTTATCTCGGCGGCTGTGATGGGGATGATGTTGGAAAAGAGGTTTAGCAGTCTTTCGGCAACAGCCAGCGCTTTTTCGGGTTCTCCGCGGCTGGAATAGACGTGAAGGATTTCTTGCAGTGTCTCGGTGTCTATCGCGTACTCGTCCGGCCAAGCGTCAACAGAGTCCACGATTTCCTCACAGGCATCGCGGTAGATATGTTCACCACCTTCGGAATAGATGACAACATTCGCGTCTATGAGTTTCATTGAGTAGGCTCTATGTCTTGCCCCATGGATTTCAATGTCTGCCAGGCCCGGTCCTTCACCATCCACTCCTTTAGCTCCGCCCAATCTGCTCCCCAATCAACAGGTTCTCGAGAGCGCAGCCATCGTGCAGCCTCGTGGCGTTTTTTCGCCTCCTCGTTCAAGTGCGCCCGGAATACCGTTTCGTATAGCAGCCTTTCGATGCTCCAGTCGATTCGGGTTGCCAGATCTTCGAGGATGGCAAATTCCTCCTCGTCAAAAAAAACCTCGACGCGATGCTTTTTCTCAGACATTTCCGTCCCCCGTAGACCGACCTCTAAAGATTCACTGTAACAGAGCCGCGCCAAGAGCGGCTACAGGATCAGCATGGCATCGCCGAAGCTGTAGAATCGGTACAGCAGCCGGACCGCCTCGGCGTATGCCGCCAGCATCATCTCGCGACCGGAGGCCCCCTCGTCGGCGCCGTGCTGGGCGAAGGCCGAGACCAGCATCAGCAGTGTCGAGCGGGGCAGGTGAAAGTTGGTGATCATGGCGTCTACTGCGCGGAACCGGTGCCCCGGCAGGATGTATATGCTGGCGTCGTCTTCCACCTCTTGTAAGCTACGTCCGGCACGTTCAGCATCGGCGGCAGCCTGCTCCAGCACCCTGACGCTGGTGGTGCCGACTGCGATGATGCGCCGCCCATCGGCCTGAGCGCGGTTCAGCGCGTCGGCTGTCACGGCATCCAGGGAGTAGCGTTCGGTGTGTATGCGATGCTCCGTGGGGTCCTCATCCTGCACCGGGCGAAAGGTGTCCAGCCCCACGTGAAGGGTCACGAAGGCCGTCTCAACCCCGGCGTCCCGAATGCTCGACAGCAGCTCCGGGGTGAAATGCAGCCCCGCCGTAGGGGCCGCCGCGCTGCCGGGTTCCCTGGCGTACACCGTCTGGTAGCGTTCCGGGTCTATCAGCCTCTCGCGGATGTATGGCGGCAGCGGCGCGTGTCCCATCCGGTCGATGGATTCCTCCGACGACAGCCGCACAGCCTTCAGTCCGTTCGCTCTCGACTCCAGGATTTCCACAGTCAGCGGTTCCTGGGGGAGAAGGAGACGGCCATTCTCACCGGGCGGCGTGATTGTTACGGTGGCGCCTGGGCGCAACCGCCGGCCCGGACGCGCCAGTGCCTCCCATACTCCGTCGGCCTCGCGCCGCAGCAGGAGCAATTCCACCTTGCCGCCGTTATCGTCACGGGTCCCGAACAGCCGGGCCGGGATGACACGGCTCTGGTTGAAAACCATCAGGTCGCCGGGGCGCAGATACTCGAGGATGTCAGTGAACTGGCGGTGTTCTGTCCTCCCACTGGCCCGGTGGAGCGCCATCAGCCGGGACGAGTCGCGGGGTTCGACGGGGGTCTGGGCGATAAGCTCAGGAGGCAGCTCGTAGTCGAAGTCGCTGGTACGCACGGGTGCAGTCTGCTTCCGGGTGTCAGCCGGGGTGGTAGCGGCCGTGGATGCTGATGCGGGCGGCGCTGAGCGTGTTCACCAGCAGCATGGCGATGGTCATAGGCCCGACACCGCCGGGCACGGGCGTGATGGCCGAGGCTTTCCGGGACACCGGCTCAAAGTCCACGTCGCCCTTGAGCCTGTAGCCTCTCCTGGCCGACGGGTCGTCCACGCGGTTGATTCCCACGTCAATCACCACTGCGCCATCCTTGACCATATCGGCTGTGATCGCCCCGGGGCGGCCAATGGCGGCCACCAGGATGTCAGCGCCGCGGGTCACCTCGGCCAGGTCGCGGGTGCGTGTGTGGCACACGGTGACCGTGGCGTTGCCGCCCCGGCCCCGCTGCATCAGGAGCGAGGCCAGCGGCTTGCCGACGATATCGCTGCGGCCGCAGATGACCACGCTGGCGCCCTCGGGGTCGTGGCCGTTGCGCATTAGCAACTCGACGATGCCGGCGGGCGTGCAGGGAGGGAAATCCGGGCGACCCTGCAGCAGCTTGCCCAGGTTGTAGGGGTGGATGCCGTCGACGTCCTTGTCAGGGTCGATGGCCTCGATAATGCGGTGCTGGTCGATAACGTCAGGAAGTGGCAACTGCACCAGTATGCCATGCACCCTCGGGTCGTCGTTGTAGGCGTGGACGGCGGCCAGGACTTCGTCCTCGCTGGCCGTGCCAGGGAGCCGGGCTGAGACACTGTGGAGCCCGGCCTGTTCGCAGGCCCGCTGCTTGTTGTTGACGTAGACCGCAGAGGCCGGATCGTCGCCGACGAGGACCACGGCCAGTCCGGGCGTGACGCCGTGCTTTTCCTGGCTCTCACTGACGCCAGCGGCAACCTCGGCGCGAATCTCCGCGGACAGATCGGTGCCGGACAGAATCTTGGCTGACACTGCCAACCCCCAGGCTCCTGCTCCTCCGAAAATTGTATCACGGGGATTCGTTGGCGGATGAGGAGTCGGGATAGCTGGCAGAATGACTGCAAAGCAATCAGGATTATCAGGATTCGGGGATTTCCACGATGTTTCCCCTATCCTGATAATCCTTTAATCCAGTGAATCCTGATTCAGACAGAAAGTGGCACCACGGACTTTGCAATCGTGAATGCTGTACCGGGCCAGTACACGGACTTATACTGGTCTCACCCTCTGTTAAGGTGACCGACATGCGCATCTGCTCGTTGCTGCCCAGCGCCACGGAAATGGTCTATGCCCTTGGTCTCGGCGATGACCTGGTGGGCGTGTCCTACGCCTGCGACTACCCGGACGAGGCGGCGTCGCTGCCGGTGGTCAGCCACAGCCCGCGCAACATCAAGCACCTGGACAGCGGCCAGATCGACGCGCTGGTGCAGCAGGCCCGCGCCAACAATAACCCCATGTACTGGATCGACGAGGAGCTGCTGGCCGACCTGCGCCCCGACCTGATCATCACCCAGGAGCTGTGCGAGGTGTGCGCCATCGCCAGCGGGTCGGTGTTCGAGACGGCGGCCAAGGTGCTGGACTACCAGCCGGAGATCCTGACCATCAGGCCCAGCGGCGTTGACGACATCCTGCAGAACGTGAGCAATCTGGCCAAAGCCGCCGGAGTGCCGGAGCGAGGAAAGGAGCTTCGCGGCTCGCTGGAGGCCCGGATCAGGCACGTCACCGATGGCGTCCCTCGACAGGCTCAGGATGACCGGCCGGACGGCAGACGCCCGCGCGTGGTGTGCCTGGACTGGCTGGACCCGCTGCGAAACACCGGACAGTGGCTGCCGGAAATCTCCGAGATGGCGGGCGGCGAGGAGGGCCTCGCCATTCCCCGGGGACCGTCCCGTGAACTGTCGTGGGATGAAGTGCGGGAGTACGCTCCCGAGTACCTGATGATAATGCCCTGCGCCTTCGGGCCGGAAAGGTCGCGGCAGGAGGCCCGGGACAAGCTGACGGTGCTGCCGGGCTGGGAGGACTTGCCCGCAGTCCGCAACGAGCGGGCCTTCGTGTTCGACGGGCGCGTGCCCAGCCGTCACGGGCCCAGGGTGGTAGACGTGCTGGAGGGACTGGCCGAGGTGCTCCATCCCGATAAGTTTGCTGGCTTGGCCCCTGAGGGCATATACGACCCTCAACCCTTTGTCTGAATCAGGATAGGAGTCACGCAGTTCAGATATCCCCTCTCCCTTGAGGGAGAGGGTTAGGGTGAGGGTGAAATTCTCCAACTGAGTAACTCCTATCAGGATTTGCTGGATTTTAGGATTTCCAAGATAAGAAACGGTTCATCCTGATAATCCTTTAATCCTGGAAATCCTGATTCAGACGAAAGGCAAATCCAACCGGAACATCGCGGCGTATAGATAGCTATGAATGCAGCGATAGAATCACTCAGAGAGGGACCCGCGCGCACCTGGGTTGTGACCGCAACCGTAGCCGCAGTCGCTCTGGCCATCGCCATCGGCGGCGCGTTCGCTGTCGGCAGTGGCGGCGGGATCGATCCGATCAACCTGTTCGTCGAGGGGAAGCTGTCCGGGAACTCGCAGGAATTCCTGGGCGGGCTTATCGGAGGCACCGCGCTGTTCGCCTTTGCCGCCGGGATGGCCTCGGCGGTCAATCCCTGCGGGTTCGCCATGCTCCCGGCCTACTTGGGCCTCTACCTCGGCTCCAACCTGAACGAAGAGGAGCGGCCCGGACCGTTGGCGTCGATACTGCGCGGTCTGGTCGTTGGGGGCGCAGTTTCCGCCGGTTTCATCATCCTGTTCGGCATTGTTGGCGGCGCAGTGGGGCTGTCGGCCTCGTTCATCAGCGACCTGCTGCCTTGGCTCGGCCTGATCATCGGGGCGGTCCTGGTGGGCGCAGGCGCCTGGATGGTGGCGGGCGGCAAGCTGTACACCGGCATCGCTGCCCGGGCAGCCGACCGTCTGGGCAATCCCAACACCGTCAGCATCCGCAGCTTTTTCACCTTTGGCGTGTCCTACGGCACCGCGTCCCTGAGCTGCACGCTGCCCATCTTCATCGCGGTGGTGGGCATCGGCAGCGCGACTAGTTCGCTGCTCCAGGTGGTGGGCAACTTCTTCCTTTACGCGATCGGCATGGGGCTGGTGATAATGGTGATGACCCTCGGCATGGCCATATTCAAGGGCGCCATGGTGCGCGTCATGCGCCGGGCCCTGCCGTACATCCAGCCCATCGCCTCGGCGTTCATGGTCATCGCGGGCGCCTACATCGTCTTCTACTGGCTGACAGTTGGACGCGGCAACCTGCTTTAGCCGGAAAGGCCGGCCTCTCGCCCTTCTGCTCGTGCTGCTGGCCTTGATCGGTCTGGTGGCCCTGGCCTGCGGCGGGGGCGATACGCCGCCACCGACGGACAAGCAATCCGCAGAGCCAGCGGACGCGACAGCGGGACCAACGGCCGCGCCTGTTGCCGATGCTGCAACCCGGGAACGCCCTCACCCTAGCCCTCTCCCGGAGGGAGAGGGAACATCTGGACCGACTGCCGCGACCGAGCCGGCCACCGCCGCTCTTTCCCCCACGGCCACGGACTCGGCTCCTGCCGCCGCCGTAAGCGTGGCCGCTGACCCGGCCCCCATGGTAGAGCCAGACCCCGACTACCAGAACGCCCTGGACGCGGCGCGCTTCAGGACAGGAAACTGGCTGACTGACTTCAGCCTGCACACCGTCCCGTATGACGAGTTCCTGTCGGGCGGCGTACCGCGTGATGGCATACCGCCGCTGGACGACCCGCAGTTCGAGAGCATTGCCGACGCCGAC
Source organism: Dehalococcoidia bacterium (assembly GCA_965203005.1). Lineage (GTDB taxonomy): Bacteria > Chloroflexota > Dehalococcoidia > Lucifugimonadales > UBA3495 > VXOI01. The sequence continues at coordinate 2,898,556 of CBDBBS010000002.1, read as the reverse complement.
AAATGGCTGGAGGACGTGCAGCCAGTGGTGGCGCTGGAGGTCAATGACGAGGCCCGCGCCTACCCGCTGGCCATCCTGACCTGGCACGAGATCGCCAACGATACGCTTGGTGGCGTGCCGGTGTCGGTCACGTTCTGCCCGCTGTGCAACTCGGCCGTCGTCTTCGACCGGCGCGTGGGCGATGAGACGCTGGACTTCGGCGTCTCCGGCAACCTGCGCCACAGCGACCTGGTCATGTGGGACCGGCAGACGGAGAGTTGGTGGCAGCAGTTGACCGGCGAGGGAATCGTCGGGGCCTATGCTGGCTATCAGCTGGATTTCGTTCCGGCCCAGATCGTTTCGTGGGCCGACTTCAAAGCGGCCTTTCCCGACTCGGACGTGTTGTCCCGAGATACGGGATACTCCCGCAGCTATGGGCGCAATCCCTACTCCGGCTATGACCGGGCCGACCAGTCTCCGTTCCTGTTCAAGGGCCGACCGGACGACCGCCTGCTCCCCATGGAGCGCGTGGTAGCCCTTGAACTGGACGGGCAACAGCTTGCCTTTCCCTACCTGGCGCTGGAGCAGGAACCTGCCGTCAACCACTCGGTGAACGGGCGCGACATCGTGGTGCTGTTCCAGCCGGGCACGGCATCAGCTCTGGACCAGTCAAGCATCGCCGATTCACGGGACGTGGGGGCCACCGGAGTGTTCGACGCCGTGCTGGACGGGCAGACCCTCACGTTCCGCGCCACTGACGACGGGTTCACGGACGACCAGACCGGCTCGACCTGGAACGTGCTGGGACAGGCCGTCTCCGGGCCGCTGGCCGGTCAGTCCCTCACCCCCATCGTTCACGGCAACCACTTCTGGTTCGCCTGGGCCGCCTTCGCCCCCGACGCGGTGGTGTATCCCGGGGGCGAATAAACAGGGTGCACCTAAGTATCCCCGGTATGATACGGCGCAGTTATCCTGCTACTGCTCTGGCCAATCTCTCCCACCATCCAAACGCGAACCCGAGGAACCCGACAGCCACAGGCAGGCCATAGGCAAACAAGTACAGTGCAACAACCCGCTTTTGGACTTTGACCTTATTGGGGTGTCCACCTGTCATGATGGCTCCTCATATACGAATAAATCACTAAACCTGCGATACAGATTTACCCACCACTCTATCACGCGGGCTAGAGCTAGTATCGGGGCTAATACAATCATAAATATGCCGATGTACACATAAACTCCCCGCGATTCCAGGATGTTCTCAGGAATGTTTAGAATCGCTATGATGAGAACCCCTCCTATCATTGTTATAAGTACTGCCGCAAGCAAGACAAGTAACAAGAGTTCTTTGAGCAACTTTAAGAATGCCGTCATCCACCAAGGACACATGGCGGCGTTTCCTCCCGTCCAGTTCATATTTTAGCTGAACACTACTCTGATGCCTACTGTGAGCAGGCTGCGCAACCGTGGCGGCTATGCTCCTCAGCCTGACCCTGCTGGTCCAGGAACTACCGGGGATTAGCGGCACGAGCAAACATAGCGGCCACCGGACTCAACCACCGGAATGGGAGATCCGCCCGTTGCCTGATCCCTTGCTGGACACTCTCCGGTGGGCAACGTAGAATCGCCCATTATTCCCTCGCTGCAGGTTGCCCCCTCTGGCCACCTCATCTCTCCGGAATTGATCGACGATCCCATCTGCTTGCCGCAGGAAATCTTCGGCTAGACTGGCGATGTACCTACGATGACTCAAGACTCCGGCGAAACGATAATCCGGTGGTCGGATGATCCCGGCGGGCTGTCGACGGAGGACTGTGCCCGGCGGGGGATCGAGGCCTTGGCCGGCTTTGTGATCGGCCGGGACGTGTTCGGGACGAACAATTTCCCCGACGCCCACTTCTGTGCCTGCGCCGAGTTGCGCCACGTGGTCAGCGGCAGCGGCGGCAATTTCGACGACCACATCGCCGTTAGCTTTCGCGTGGTTGACATCAGGAACGGCACCTATCCCCTGGTCGGGGAGGAGTCGGTCCGAATGATCATGCAGCCGCTGAGCGACGGGAACATCACCGCCCGGTGGGACCCGGTCAGCGGCGGCGATGCCGCTGGACGGTCGCTGCATGACTTTGGCCTGCTGGAGACAGACCTCGACAGCCGTTCCGGCATCTGTCGCCCGATGACGCTGGGCGAAATACCGGCGCAGGATGACAGTGATTTCGCCCAGCCATCCTTCCTGTTCCTGAAAGACCCCGGGGCGGGCTGGCAGATCTGGCGGCGTTTCGCCCCGGCTGCAAGTGATGGCCTGTCCATCGTCGAGGACGGCTACCGGGAGGAGGCCTATACCATGGTGTACCCGATGCTCAGTCCGCACATGAACTGGCGGTTTCGGGTGTATGATCTACCCGGCGGTCGTGTCCGTTGGGAGGTGGATTCCGGCCATCGAAGATAGCCGGAGTAAGTAAAGTCTAGACTCCAGCCGCAGGAGGCAGTCATGGCCAATCCCCGCGCAGAATACTCGCCGATCTTCCACCGCCCGCCGCTGAGGCTGCCCAACAACGCCCGTGTGGCCGTGTGGCCGGTGATCAATGTTGAGGAGTGGGACATCAACGAGCCGATGGCCCGAACCGTGCTGCCCACGCCCCAGGGAGTCGCGACCCTGCCGGACATTCCCAACTTCGGCTGGTTCGACTACGGCCTGCGGGTGGGGTTCTGGCGGTTCAAGCAGGTGCTGGACAAGTACGGCATCCGCGCGACGGTGAGCCTGAACGCCTCGGTGTGCCTCAGCTACCCGACGCTGGTGGACGAGTGCATGAAGTCGGGCTGGGAAATGCTGGCCCATGGATTCATCCAGCGGGTGATCAACCGCGAGCCGGACGAGCGGGCCGTAATCCGCCGCACCATCGACACCATCGCTGAGGCCACCGGCAGGGCGCCGCGCGGCTGGATGGGCCCGGGACTCGCCGAGACATTCGACACGCCCGACGTGCTGGCCGAGGAGGGCATCGAGTACATCGCCGACTGGTGCAACGACGACCAGCCTTACGAGATGATCGTCAAGTCGGGCCGGATGGTGGCCCTGCCCTACACCGTGGAGCTCAACGACATCCCCATCTACCTGATCCAGAACCACCGTTCGCCGGAGCTGTTCGAGCGGGCCAGGGACCAGTTCGACACGCTGTACCGCGAGGGGGCCGATAGCGCGCGGGTGATGTGCATTTCGACGCACCCGTACATCACCGGCGCGGCGCATCGCATCAAGTACTACGACGCCATTTTCGACTACATCAGCCGCTTCGAGGGCGTGGTGTTCATGACCGGCAGCGAGATACTCGACTGGTACAATAGCGAAACGAATAGCGGGAGCTGAGGGTCAGCCCAGGACAACGACCTATGAGTACGGAAAATCAGGAACTGAACAAGCACGGCGAACTCAGCCGATGGTGCATCGCAGAGGCCGATAACTACCTGCGGTTGGGAAACAACATCCAGGCCTCGGAGAAAGGCTGGGGAGCGGCGGCGCAGGCCCTGAAGGCCATTGCCCAAGAACGTGGCTGGAATCACGGCAGCCATACGCTGATAGTAGACGTTGCCGAACAGGTTACTCATGAAGAGAACAGACCTGATTTGATCAGGTTGTTTGGCACCGCCCAGGCACTGCACACAAATTTCTATGAGGACTGGCTATCTTCCAACACCGTGTCTACCTATCTCGAAGACGTGAAAAAGCTGCTCCCTGAGCTGGAGCGCATCAGAGGTGTGGTTCCTCCCGATTTCGCTCCGCAGACGCGTGACGAGCGAAATCGCTGGCGACGACTAACGAGGCAATTGCCCTCTCGATCCGACGAGTAGCTACTCGTCCCCCGACCGGTGCCTGAATTGGCGGTTGCCCTGCGATTCTGTTCGGGACGAGAAGGGCTCACTGTTCTGGAAGCGGTCGCCTACGCCTCGCCCGCGATGCCGACCTGGACTATGCGGTGCCGGACTATCCCGGAGACTCCGACGTACTGGAACATCTGGCCGTCTAATTCCCTGGGCTGCGGCTGCTGGACCACAACCGTCGCCGTACCCTCCGACTCTGTGCCCTCCAGCAGGCGTGCGAACGGCGCTGACTGCGTTCCCGCCTCCAGGTCCGTGGGGAATGTGAAATTCAGCGTGGGGTGGCTCCCGAACTCGATGTTGCCATCGGCATCGGTGACGTAGATTTCGCTGACCCTGGTGCTCTCGACGATGTCGAGAAGGACCGAGTTGATGTTTTCGGCTGAGGTCCCGGCTTGGACTGCCGCAGCCACATAATGCGCCACCAGCTTGGCCGTGGCTACCATAAGGCTGGTGCGCGTTTCGATCAGTTCGTTCACCCTGGATTCGTCGGGCATCTCCGTATTGCTCCTGTTGCTCCGTGTCAAGTCGCCTTGAGAAATTGGTAAGGGTGTATCTGGCCCATGGTAGCACGGGCCCGTGAGCTTTCATTGAAAGTATGCAAACATGATCATCGGACAACGCCTATTGAATGTTACTGATCAAGGCCACTATTCCTACGAGGAGCGCAAGGAACCATGACCTTTCAATCGGGAATCATCACCACCGTCGTAGGCACCGGCGAGCGGGGGTACACAGGGGATGGCGGGCCGGCGGCAGCCGCCCTGATGAGCGAGCCGTTCATGTGCGCCTTCGACGCAGCGGGCAACCTGTATGTCGCCGAGGCCATGAACCACTGCATCCGTCGCGTCGATTCTGCGACGGGCCTAATCACCACCATCGCTGGCACGGGCGCCGAGGGGTATTCCGGCGACGGTGGTCCGGCGACCGAGGCCACTTTCAACCAGCCCTACTCGCTACAGGTCGATGCCAACGGCGACGTGTACGTTGTTGACCGGCTGAACTACGTCATACGCAAGATCGACGCCGCCACCGGCATCATCACCACCGTCGCGGGAACCGGCGAGGCGGCCTACGGCGGCGACGGCAGGGTGGCGACCGAAGCCAAGTTCCGCGAGCCCAACGACTGCTTCCTGGATGGCCGGGGTGGCTTGCTGATCGCCGACGTGCAGGACCAGCGCATTCGCCGCCTGGACCTGGCATCGGGCATCATCACCACCTTCGCAGGCAACGGCGCAAAGGAGCGGCGCGGCGACGGCCTTCCCGCCACGGAAGCCAGCATCCTGGGAGCGCGGGCTGTCTGCATGGACGGCTCCGGCAACACCTACATCGCCGAGCGGGAGGGCAACGGCATCCGCAAGGTGGACGCCAACGGCATAATGTCCACGCTGGCAGGCACGGGCGAGTTCGGCTATGTCGGCGATGGCGGGCCTGCTCTTGCGGCAACGTGGGGCGGGCCGAAGGCCATCCGCTGCGACCACGGCGGAAACCTGCTAGTGGTGGACACCGAGAACCACGCCATCCGCCGCATAGACGCGGCCACGGGCATCGTCACAACCATCGCTGGCGGGCGGCTGGGCGGACAAGGCGACGGCGGCCCCGCTGCTGAGGCAGCAATGGACCGGCCTCACGGAGCGGACGTCGACGCAGCGGGCAACGTCTACATCGCCGACAGCAACAACCACCGTGTTCGCGTGGTGGGGGCGTAGTGAGCCATCCGTAGGGGCAACCCTTGTGGTTGCCCGCATACGTCAGACACAAGAACGGGGCGCCCACAAGGGGCGCCCCTACATTTGCGTCTCCAGCATCGGGCCGGGCTAGTCGTCGGCGAGGACGGCTTCGAGGGGATCGGGCTGTACGTCCCGGACGAACACGGGCTGGCCGTTGCGCACCTCGATGGAGCGCTCGAAGCGCTCCTGGAAAGTGATGTCGTCCAGGGTGCCGATATCGCGGGTCAGGCAGCAGTACTCCAGCGAGATGCCGTTGGGGTCCTCAAAGTAGATGGACATGGCCCACTCGTGGTCCACGATGTCCGTGACCTTAACGCCCTTGCCGGTCAGTTCCTCGCGCTTGGCGTTCAGCTCGTGCAGGTTGCCGGCCTCGAAGGCGAAGTGGTAGAACACGCCGGGGATGCCCAGGCCCCTGTTGATGCCGGTGTCGAAATCATCGGGCAGCCCGGGGACGTTGTTGGGCTCCATGAAGGCCACCAGCTGGTCCCGGCCGACGTCGATGAACGCGTGGCGGATGTTGCCGCCCTGGCGTATCTTGATGGTGTCGCAGCGCACGACTTTGAAGCCAAGGATGTTCTCGTAAAAGTCCATAGTTGCGTCGAGATCGTGGGTGGAGAGGCCGATGTGCGAGAATCCCTTGTTTGACATTTCTACTACCTCCTTTCCGATTAGGAGTTACACGGTTGAGGATTTCACCCCCACCCTAACCCTCCCCCTCTAGGGAGAGGGGATTCTTAAGGCCCAGTCTAACACCTGGCGGGCATGTGCTGCTGGTACCAGGCCATGGTGTGGTGCATCACTTGGGAAAACGCCGGTTCCTCGTAGACCTCGTAGTGGCCCACACCCTTGAGCATGACCAGCTTCTTCGGCTCCCCGGCCCTGGCGTACAGTTGCTCCGACTCCTCGGGCGGCACCAGCCGGTCCTGGTCGCTGGTGATGAACAGCACAGGGCGCGGCGCGATCTTGTCCACCACCCACTCGGGGTTGAAGCCTAGCGTGTCATCGATGTACTCCACCGGGATGGTCATCACGGCGTTGGGGTTGTTGGCGCGCTGCGCCGCAGCCAGGGCTGCCGACTGGCGGTCGGGCAGCAGTATCTCGCCGCGCTCCACCATGTCGGACTTTCCTGTCATAACGCGCTGGATGCGGTCGGCCTTGGAGCGGTCCAGCAGGTCGAACCACTCGTCCATGCGGCGGACGCGGCTCATCCAGCGTGCGCCGTTGCCGATGCCCACCACGCTGACCACGCACTTGGCGCGCTGGTCGATGGCTGCGGTCCAGACAACCGTTGCGCCGCCGTAGCTGGTGCCGTAGATGCCGATGCGTTCCTCGTCGACCTCCGGCTGCTCGCCGAGGAAGGTCATGGCCGCCTGCACGTCGGACACGCGGCTGTGGGGCGCCAGCCGCAGCGGCGAGACGCCCTCGCTCTGTCCCCAGCCCTTGTAGTCGAAGGTCATGGCCACGTAGCCGGCCTCGTTCAGCACGCGGGCATTGTCGGGCAGGTACAGGTCCTTGACGCCTGTGTAGCCGTGGCACAGCAACACCGCCGCCCGCTGTTCTCCGGGGGCCAGGTCATCGGGCGTGTACACGTCGCCCTGCAGCTTGAATCCCTCGCTGTAAAACTCCACCGCTCGTTTCATGCAGGTATGCCTCCTTGTAGTTCAGACATTCCGGTCAGGCGCTCGCTCAGTTCCCACAGGCCCTCGGCCAGCTTGGCGTCGTAGCTCAGCTTTGAGGAAGGCACCGGGCGGCAGTCCACGTAGTACTTTCCCGTGATTTCCGCCACCTCGTTGGACGCGGCCAGGTAGACCAGCGTCTTTGCTCCCTGGACCACGTCTATGCCACGGGCGCCGATGAAAAAGTTCACGACACGGCCCAGCGCGCCGTTGTTCCGCGCGATGTTGGTGCGCACCAGCCCGGGATGCAGGGCGTTGACCGTGATTCCCGTCCCCTCCAGCCGCCGGGACAGCTCGTAGGTGAACAGGATGTTGCAGAGCTTGGAGCGGCCGTAGGCACGATAGCCCCGGTTGCTGCCGGGCTTGGGCAGATCCTCCAGCCGGAACCTGCCCGGCGAGCTGTGGGAACTGGACGAGACGTTGATGATCCGTGCCGGCGCCGATTCCCTCAGCAGGTCCAGCAGTTGGTTGGTGAGGAGGAAATAGCCCATGTGGTTCAGGGCAAAGGTCATTTCCAGCCCGTCGATGCTGGTCTGCCGGGACAGGAAGATGGCCCCCGCATTGTTCAGCAGGACGTCCAGCCTTGACGTTCTCTCCCTGACCTGCTTGGCCAGCCTCCGCACGTCACTCTGCGACGACAGGTCGGCGATGAAATAGCTGACAGCGTCGTTCCTGGTTTCGTCGATGATGCGCATCACCGCGCCGTGGGTCTTGGGGGCATTGCGTCCCACGGCGATCACGCTCGCGCCCCTCAGCGCCAGCTCGCGGGCCGCGACATAGCCGATGCCGTCGCTGGCGCCGGTCACCAGGCAGGTCTTGCCTTCCATAGCTCTTGTCATCAGCCTGAATTTTATCGCAGTCGCATTGGCGGTGGTAGAATTGGGGCGCAATTGTCTGAACTGTGATTTCTTTGATTCCGGGATTACCATGATTCGGAAAATCATGGCAATCAATCGATCCCATAAATCACAGTTCAGACAAAGAATCGAATGACTCTGGGACGGCACAGGAGCAAAGGCATGAGCAGCGGCAGGATCACCTTCGGTTGCAGCCTGAGCGTGGAGGATTACTGGGACGTGCCCGCCTTTGCCCGCCGCGCCGAGGAGCTGGGGTTCCAGCGAATTACCATGGGCGAGCACATTATGGACGGCAACCCGCCGCGACCTACAGTGCTGAACCTGCCGGCCATGGCCGCCGCCGCTGGCGCCACCGAGTACATACGCGTCATGACCGGCATCGTGATCGTGCCGCTGTACCACCCGGTGATGCTGGCCAAGATGGTGGCCAGCGTCGACCAGGTGTCGGGCGGACGGCTGGACTTTGGCATCGGCATCAGCGGCCAGCGCGGGACGCACGTGGAGTTCGACGCGCTGGGCATCTCCACCCGAACGCGCGGGCGGCGCACCGACGAGATGCTGGACGTGATGAAACGCCTCTGGACCGAGGAGCATGTTTCCCATCACGGGCGATTTTTTGACTTTGACGACGTCACGTTGCTGCCCCAGCCCTTGCAGAAACCGTATCCGCCCATCTGGGTCTCCGGGCGCAGCGAGGCAGCAATGCGCCGGGCCGCCCTGCACGGCGAGGGCTGGTATCCCTACCTGTTCACCAACCGCCGCATCAAGTGGAGCAACGATATGGTGCGGCAGTTCGCGGCGGAGGCAGGCCGGGAGCTGGACGGGTTCCATTGGGGCCTGAACCAGCCAACGGCCATCTCGGTCAACGGCGACGAGGCCATGGAACTGGCAGTGCGCAACGTGGGCGAGCGCTACGTGACGCCCGACCGCAGCGCCGAGGACATCGCCAGGGCCCTGTGCGTCGCGGGCACCCCCGACGACTGCGCCCGTGAGATGGAGGCGAAGATCGAGGCGGGCGTCGAGCACGTCAACCTAGGCTTCCTGTCCCCCGACGCCGACGGCCTGTATCGCCAGATGGACCTGTTCGCCGAAAGGGTGATGCCCAAGTTCAGCTAGTAGTCTGAATCAGGATTAAAGGATTTACCAGATGGAGGACATCAATCCTGAAAATCCTTGAATCCGGTGAATCCTGATTCAGACAAATGCAGTGAAATAAGACAAGGGAGGATGAGCCATGCCAGACTCGGTTTCGCTGAAGGTGGAGACCAACCTGCCCGCCGTGATGCGCGACGGCACAACGCTCTACGCCGACGTTTACCGGCCCGACGGCCCCGGCCCGTTCCCGACCATCCTGCAGCGCACCCCTTACGACAAGACCGCTGCCCTGGCGTCCCAAATGATGGACCCCATGAAGGCCGCCAAGGCAGGGTTCGCGCTGATCATCCAGGACACCCGGGGACGCTACACCTCTGGGGGCGAGTTCTACTGCTTCGCTGACGACATCAACGACGGCTATGATACCGTTGAGTGGGCCGCCTCGCAGCCCTGGTCCAACGGCAAGATCGGCATGGTCGGCGCTTCTTACGTCGGCGCGACCCAGTGGCTCGCGGCCACCAGTGTCCCGTCCCACCTCGCGGCCATCGCGCCCAACGTCACCGCGTCCAACTACCACGACGGCTGGACCTACCAGGGCGGCGCATTCGAGCTGGGGTTCAACATGTCCTGGACGCTGCTCCAGCTCACCCTGGCCAACTTCAAGACCCATTCCGGCGCAAAGAGCATCCCCCAGGCCCGGCAGGGAGAGTTGCTCAAGGCCGTGGACGGGATGACCGAGTCGTTCAAGCACCTGCCGCTCAAGGACTTCCCGCACCTTAACGGCGGGCTGGCCGACTACTATTTCGACTGGCTGGAACACCCAACGTTCGACGACTACTGGAAGAAGCTGTGCATCGAGGAGCAGCACTCCAACATCAACGTGCCGGCCATGAACATCGGCGGCTGGTACGACATCTTCCTCGGCGGCACGATCCGCAACTTCCTTGGCATGCAGAAGCACGGGGCCACTGAGGACGCCCGCCGAGGCCAGAAGCTGGTCATCGGCCCGTGGCAGCACGGCTCACGCGGCGGGAGCATGGCGGGCGGCCACTACTTTGGCGTGGCCGCCGACGCCCTGGCCCTGGGCCTCGACGAGATACACCTGCGCTGGTTCAGCCAGTGGCTGAAGGGTGAGGACACCGGGCTGTTGGACGAGCCGCCGGTCAAGATCTTCGTGATGGGCGACGATGTCTGGCGCGACGAGAATGAGTGGCCGCTGGCCCGGGCGCAGAATACCAACTACTACCTGCACAGCGGCGGCAACGCCAACTCGCTGCACGGCGATGGCAGTCTCAGCCCCGATGCGCCGTCGGACGAGTCGCCGGACGTGTTCCTGTACAACCCGGCCAACCCGGTGCCCACTCGGGGCGGGCAGCTCTGCTGCAATCCCTATTTCGCCGCCAATGGCGCCTTCGACCAGAACGAGATCGAGGCGCGCCCCGACGTGCTGGTCTACTCCACGCCGGTGCTGGACCACGACGTGGAAGTCACCGGGCCGGTCACCGTGACGCTGTGGGCGGCCACCTCGGCCACCGACACCGACTTTACGGCCAAACTGGTGGATGTGTGCGAGGACGGCTGCGCCCGCAACCTGACCGACGGCATCATTCGCGCCCGCTACCGGGAGTCCATGTCCAGCCCGTCGCTGCTTGAGCCGGGCCGGGCCTACTGCTACACCATCGACCTGTGGGCCACCAGCAACGTGTTCAAGGCGGGGCACCAGATCCGGCTGGAAATCTCCAGCAGCAACTTCCCGCGCTTCGACCGCAACACCAACACCGGCGGGGTCATCGCGGCCGACACCGAGCTCAAGCCGGCCATCCAGACCATACTGCACGACGCGGCCCACCCGTCCCACGTCACGCTGCCCATCGTGCCCCGCTAAGGGATCGGCTAAACGCAGAGGGCACAGAGGATACGCAGAGAGCGCAGAGTCCTCTGCGCGTTCTCCGCGCCCTCTGCGTTGAAGAATCTTGGGAGTAAATATGCCCCACGAGTCCATACCCGACCCGGACGCGCCGCCCGACCCGCTGCGGCATTGGTACGTCAACGAGATCTGGGGCCGCCGTTCCACCGACGACGACGCGCTGTTCGAGGTGATGAGCCTGCAAGTGTTCCAGGCCGGTTTGACCTGGAAAATGATACTCGACAAGCGGGATGCCTTCCGCAGCGCCTTCGCTGGCTGGAAGATCGACGCCGTGGCGGCTATGGGGCCGGATGACGTGGAGCGGCTGCGGCAGGACGGCGGCATCATACGCAACCGGCTCAAGATCGAGGGCGTGATCGAGAACGCCCGGCGGGTGCAAGCCATCCGGGACGAGCACGGCGGGTTCTGCCGATGGTTCTACGAGGAGCTGGAGGGCCACGAGTACCCGCCGCTGGCCCAGGAGCTGCGCCGCGCCTTCAAGTTCATGGGGCCGGAGATCGCGCGCATGTGGCTTATGGCCTCGGGCCGCATCACCCGCGAGGAGGGCGACAAATACCGTCCCGTCCCAAGGACTGCAGAACAGGGAGGCCGCTGATGTGCCGCAGCATCAAGACACTGCGAAACCTGGAAACTCCCGCCACCGAGGCCGAGATAGAGGCGGCGGCGCTACAGTTCGTTCGCAAGATCAGCGGCTACCGCCAGCCGTCTCGCGCCAACGCCGAAGCATTCGATGCGGCGGTGGCTGAGATTGCCGACTCGTCGCGGCGTCTGCTGTCGCAGCTGACGGCGCGCGCCAAATGAATGGGGCAACCACAACGGTTGCCCCTACCAAACCGGGAACAACACCGTAGGGGCGGGTTTCAAACCCGCCCCTACCAATTGCGATCCGGTGTCAGCCGCCGGGGGGACGCCCTCACCCTGACCCTCTCCCGTAGGGATAGGGAATTTCGTTAAGGCCAGTCGGCTAGGCGGCCTCGTAGGGCTGTAGCTGTATCTCCTTGAGGGCGGGGATGACTTCCTTGCCCAGCAGTTCGATGGACCGCATGCAGTCCTCGTGAGGCATAGGGCCCTCGTTGCCGTAGATCAGCAGGTAGCCGGGGTTGAGTTTCTCCACCACCCAGGTCAGCTGCTCGATCACCGTGTCGGGCGAGCCGACGATGATGGTGCGGTGGTCCTTCTGGAGATCATAGGACTGAGGATCGCCCGCGTTGCCAGCAAATGCGCCGGAGGGCCGGCTGCGCTTGATCTGGAGAGCCTGGCGGGACTGGTAGCCGGGCGGGTCTACATGTTCACGAGGTCCGCGCTGGCGATGCCCCTCAGTCCACACGAAATTGCGGCCTATCTCGTCGGCCTTCTCGTCCGAGTCGGCGACGAAGACCTTGAGCAGGTAGCCGAAATGCTCGGGGCCGGGCTGGAATCCGGCCTCCAGGGCGGTGTCGATGTAGATGCTCTTGAGCCACTCGGTAGTCTCCATGACCGCGCCCAGGTTCATGTACGGGTGGCCGTGGCTGGCCGCCCAGACCACGCTCTCGGGGCTTCCGGTGCCGGGGAACCAGATGTCGGGACGTGGCTTCTGCATGGGCAGCACCCAGGGATTGACCGCCCGGTACTGGTAGTATTTGCCCTCGTAGCGGAAGGGGCCGGGCTCAGTCCAGCACTTCACGATCAGGTCGTGGGCCTCCTCGAACCGTTCCCGGTTCTGCGTGGGATCGATGCCCGCCTGTAGTGTCTCCACCGCGCCGCCGCGAACGAAACCGGAGATGATCCTGCCGCCGGAGTAGCAGTCCAGCATGGCGATCTCTTCGGCCATACGGATGGGGTCGTTGACGGCAATGACGTTGCCCAGGATGGCGATCTTGGCCTGCCGGGTCACTTTGGCGATAACGGCGGCGTCCAGGTTGACCGCAGGCTTGCCGCACCAGTAGGCGGCGTGGTGCTCGTTGGTCATGATGCCGTCGAACCCCACCTCGTCGGCCAGCGCGTACTGGTCGTGGTACTCGTTGTACAGAACGTGGGCTTTGTCCGGGTCGAAGAACGTGTTGGGGAATCCCAGGCGTCCCGAATCGAACTGCTCCAACTGGGCCTCGTTGACGTAGCCCTGGGGTTGCTCGGAGAACCAGTAGACCTCGACCTGGTCCTTGGGGCGGGCCAGTTGTTCAACCATTTCTTCCTCCTGGGGATTGATATTCAGCGGATGGCCCTCCGAACCGGACGGCGCCACCCGCCTTTATTCCAAGCGAAAAGCCACAGCCAATTGTAAGGTCATCTGCTTCCCAAGGCTAGTGACAGCTGCTGACGCCTTGGCAATCACGCGCTTGACCAGAGCCTATTCGCGGGAATGACGGTGTGTCGGTAGGGACGGGCGCACGGCTGTGCGCCCCTACATGCAGTAGGGGCAACCCTTGTGGTTGCCCGTTAACGCGAGCTCATTACTGGCAGAAGTTCTGCTGCGGTTGCCCTGACTGCTGCGGGGATTTCACCCCCACCCTAACCCTCACCCATCAAGGGGGAGGGGACTCATCATGTGGGGTTTACGCCCTCACCCTAACCCTCTCCCGGAGGGAGAGGGGATTTTTGCATTGTTACCGTACCCTGACGTACCTGGTTGCCAGGCCGCGGGAGGCGTCGGTTGCGGTGCCGCTGACCAGGTAGATGTCGCCGTGAGCATCGGGCCAGACCTGGTGGCTGCGCGGCGTCATCCAGCTGGCCAGTACGCTGCCGGAGCCGTCGCGGACGGTCAGCAGGTTCTCCACTGCGTCGCCGCTCTCCCGCTCGGCCAGGTAGAAAAGGCCGTCGCGCCCGATGTGAATGTCGGTGGGGAGCTGGACGTTGGTCCATTGGGTTACGAACTCACCCTCGGGGTCGAACACCTGGATTCGGTTGTTGTTGCGGTCGCAGACGTAGACCAGCCCGTCGCCGCTCACCCACAGGCAATGGGGCGAGTAGAAGGCGCCGGGACCGTCGCCGCCGGGCCGTCCCCACGATGCGATGAGCTGCCCGTCGGCGGCGAAACGGTGGACGCGGCAGTTGCGGTAGCCGTCGGAGGCGTAGAGGTCGCCGGACGGCGATGGCGATAGCCGGGTGGGACGGTTGAACGGGCCGCCCGCACGCAGGACGATGCCTTCATCCTCGAAACAGCCCGTGTCCGAGGGCTGCCCCCGGTTGCCGACCTCCAGCAGCACATCGCCGCTGACGGACAGCTTCATTGCCACGTGGGCGCCCCGGTCGGCCAGGTAAATCACGTCGTCGGGCGAGATGTACATGGTGTGCGGTTCCACGACGTACCCGGCGCCCCACGAGTCCAGGTAATTGCCGTCCCGGTCGAACACCAGCACTGGCGGGTCCTGCTGCTGCTGGCAGAGATAGACCCGGTCCTGGGAGTCCACCACCACGCCGGTGACGACGCCCGTGCTCATGCCGTCGGGCAAACGGCCCCAGCCTTGGTCAACCTCGAACCTGAAATCGCCAGCCTCGATCAATGCCATAGTCGCTCACCCCCTCCCGATGTAGGGCATCTTGGTGGCCATGATGGTCATGAACTGGATGTTGGTGTCGAGGGGCAGGTTGGCAATGTACAACACCTGCTCGGCGACGTGGACGACATCGAAGCGGGCCTCGGGTATGACATCGCCGTTGGGCTGCAGGATGCCGCGCTCCATGGGGGCGGTCATTTCGGTGGCCGCGTTGCCGATGTCGATCTGGCTGCAAGCAATGTTGTATTTGCGCCCGTCCAGCGACGTGGCCTTGGTCAGGCCCATCACGCCATGCTTGGTGGCGGTGTAGGGCGCGCTGTTGGGCCTTGGCACGTAGGCGGAGATGGAGCCGTTGTTGATGATGCGCCCGCCCATGGGGTCCTGGCCCTTCATGATCTTTATGGCCTCCTGCGTGCACAGAAATGTGCCAGTCAGGTTGGCGTTGACCACGGTCATCCATTGCTCGAAGGTCAGGTCCTCCATGTTCACCGGAGGAGAGGAGCTGCCGGCGTTGTTGAACAGCACGTCCAGCCGTCCGCCAAAGGCGTTGCGGGTGCGGGCGAACAGCTCGGCCACTGACGCCGGGCTGCCAACGTCGGTGGCCACCGCTATGGCGCGAGCCCGGTGTTCCTCGGATTCGGCGCCCGCCGCTTCAAGAGTTGCCTCCAGCGTGCTGATCCTTCGCCCGGCCAGCGCCACCGAGTACCCGTCGCGCAGCAGGGCCAGCGCCGACGCCTGGCCAACGCCCGAACCCGCCCCTGTGACTATGGCGACCCGTCCTCGTGATCTCATTGGTGCCCTCCTTGAGCTTCCTGCGGCTTTGGGTGCCAGTTTAACGCCGGAGGGGCTGAATGTGTAATCAGGGGCCAGGGTTCCGTTTGAAATTGCAGGATGCCTCATAGTACCATAGACTCGGCCACAAAAGGGAAACGCTCCGAGGGTGGAGCCTCGAAGCGTTCAAGGCGACTCAACCGGGCCGGGTTGAATCTGTGGATGGCTACTCGCTGGCGACTTGGCTGTACTTTGTTGGCCTTATGCTGATGGTGACGGGGGTAGCGTGGATGGCGGCGATTTGGGATGAGATTCAATGGTGGGGTTCTGTTGCGATTGCAATTGGCGCAGTAATTTTCGGGTGCGTTGCAATCGGACAGTTTGCATTATCACACCAATAGTTAGGCTTGCCATCGCAATCAAATATAAAGCCAACTGCACTGCTTCTTCTTCTGGCATACCAAGATAATACCACCAACCTTCCTTGTGGAGTAGCTCCGATGGCGACTCTGGAAATAACCATTGCCTGCCCCTACTGTCAAGGCGAGGACGTGGTGAAGAACGGGACTCGCAAGGGCAAGCAACTCTACCGGTGCGGCAGTTGCAGCAAGCAGTTCCGCGACACCGGCGCGACCAACGGGCGCCACATCGCCGCCGACCAAATCGGGGCGGCAATCAGGATGTTCTACTCCGGCATGTCGTACAAGCAGATCGCCGAGGCGATGGAAAAGATGTATGACATCCCCGAGCCGTCGAAGCAGACCATCTACGCTTGGGTGAAAAAGTACACCGCCGACGCCGTGGAACAGATGAAGGGCCACAAGGCCCATGTAGGGGATGAATGGGTGGCCGACGAGCTGGCGGTGGACGTGGGCGGCTGGCAGATGTGGATATTCAACGTCATGGACGAAAAGACCAGGTACATCCTGGCGTCCCACTTGGGGCGGAACCGCGACCTGAAGGCTGCCCGCGCCGTGATGGAAAAGGCGAAGGAAGCCGCCGCCAGCCCGCCCAACACCATCAAGACCGACAAGCTGCGCTCCTACGTCAAGGCCATCAAGGAAGTGTTCCCCGAAACCCTGCACATCAAATCGCAGGGCATCCGCTCAACCCTGAACAACAACCTGAGCGAACGGTTGCAGGGCACGTACCGCAGCCGGGTCAAGACGATGCGGGGGATGGACAGCGTAAAGACGGCGCAACACTACCTTGACGGCTGGACCATCCAGTACAACCACTTCCGCGACCACGAGTCGGCGGACGGGAAACCGCCGGGCGTCAAGGCGAAGGTCAAGCCGCCGTTTGAGGAATGGGCCGACGTGGTGAGGGGCGGAACCACGCCGGTCGTGCTGCCCAAGCAACCGCGCCCAAAAGCGAGACTGCCGAAGATACAGCCGCCGAAAGTCGGCAGGACGCCCAAGGCGAAAAAGGCGGCTACGCTGGAAAGCCCTGTGCCGCCGGGCGCGTTGGCGGCGCTACCGAAGAAACTGCGTCCGAAGCCGCCGAAGTCTACGCGACGGCATAGGGCTTAGAGGCAATCCTGCAATTTCAAACGGAACCGGGGCCAGATCACTATTTCAAAGTTCCGTCTCCCTTGAGGGAGAGGGTTGGGGTGAGGGTGAAATCGCCAGCCGCCGAGGATCGCTTGGCAGTAAAGCCTGCTTAATCAGACCCACGACAAAGTTCTCTATGGCTTCGTTGAGAGCTTTCGCGTTGTGTTTCCGCTTGACGGTTTTCCAGCGAATAGCATAACATCCGATCAAGTCATAGCAAGGCTGTCAAAGTATCAAGAAAGATGGGAAAGGTTAGAGTAGGGGAAGCGGCCGTCTCAATATGATTCTTTTGGGACGGTTTCTGTCATGGTTGCGCAGACACGTCTTCAATGGGCTGGGATGGTGGGATAAACACTGGTTGCGCATCCACCTTGCTTCTACTGCAATCGGCGGCGTTGTCCTTACCTACTTTTTGTCAGGAGCATCCTTTACCGATATTTGGGACACATCCAGCGAATTCAAGGCGGCGGCAACACTCGCTCCCTTAGCAGTCCTAATCTACACAGCATTTGCCGCTATGCTGGAAACAGGGGTGATGGCAATGGTTTTAGCACTCGCGGTAGCAGGAAAATTCATCGACGAATTTAACGATAGGGAAAAAAGACGCAAGGAGCGCGAAGAATACCTGATCGCTCTCGGAGCGGAAGCTGAGAGGCAGAGGCAAGCCAGCGGAGAGAGTCGGGAGGAAGCTGTCGCACGGTTAATAGTGGAAGGTTGGAAACCGGTTCAATCCTAGCCCGCCCCCCTTGTCCATATCGCAAAGCCCCCGGCCAACACAGCAGGGGCTTTTTCTTTTGCCCGCGTTCAAGGCATTACCCCGCGAGCAAAAGCAAGGAGAAAGGTATGCCCACCACCACTGGAGAATGCGGAACCTGTCATGTGGCGCCGCAGCCGGATGGGTTCCATCTGTCCCTCCTGCGGCGCGGTCAACATGGCCGACAGCCTGTACTGCCACGAGGTACTCGTGCGGCCGGTCGCCCGTAAATCAGTCTGGTAATGCCTTGAACCAGACTTCGACTGGGAAGTAATCGCCGTTAGCATCCTCGTGATATGTGTTATACCGGAACTTGAGATCCGTTTCGTCAGTTGGGACAGAGAAACACACGTTGCCCGTAGTTTGGCCGCCGCGATACAACCGTGCGTCCAAATCGTCTGGTATGACACCGCAGTCATTGTCTCCCGAAGGAGAATACTGCACGTTATTAGAGCCAACTAGGGCGAAACTGGAATCGCGTATCCGCAGGTAGTTCTCACTGGAGCCTCGGACGTTGTGGACATTCATGGTCCACATCACGAACCGGTGCCCCTCCGCTGGCGGGTCGTTGAACTGGTTCTCTTCTTGAATTTCCGGCCAAGCGTCGGTGTCGACGGCTGTAATTTGCATGTCGAAATTGCCCGCTTGAAACTTGTGGCCATACGGCCAGGCTTTTGACCGGCTAGTTCCATCTTCGGGGCCTGGGGCGGGCTCCGGCGCGGATACTGAGGTTCCATCAAAGTAGGCGTCGATGACATCGAACAGTTCGGGTATGTCGATAACGCCATTCCCGTTGCTGTCAACACAGCCCAGACTGAGGTCCGAGTTGGCGGATACGGCGCCGATGGATATAGCACCGATGGCTACCAACAAAAGGGCGATAGCGGCCCCAAAGGTGGCAGTCAACAAGTGAGTAGCCAGTTGTCTTGCCATGTCACTTTTCCTCTCCAATAAATGGTAGACAGGGGCAGTTAAAGGGGCCAGACGGCCCTGCGGCCGCCCTGACGTGCAGGGGCGAATGGAATGCCCGCTACAAGAGGGGCTTGGAGCAGGACACAAAAATGGAGCGGAAGACGAGATTCGAACTCGCGACCCCCTCCTTGGCAAGGAGGTGCTCTACCACTGAGCCACTTCCGCTCACTGCACCGCTGGGGGCGGCGCCTGCTGCTATGTAGGGAGTACTATTATAGCAAACATTCGCTGAGCCGTGGCAATACTCTTGTCGGCCCAATTGCCGGACTGGTCCTGCCCTGACTTGACGGGCCTTTCGCCCGGGAGCCGCAGCAGGATAAAATATACGGAGGGACCGCACCCTGCGGAGGGATGGCCGAGTGGACGATGGCGGCGGTCTTGAAAACCGTTATGCAGGCGACTGTATCGTGGGTTCGAATCCCACTCCCTCCGCCACTTTGATTTTCCCCAGGTAGTCTCATACAGTCTCATTTGTCCCAAAGTCGTGGCTGAACCTGTGATATTGCTCTCTTGAACCTTCCCAGTTGGCATCGTAGAATGCCATCAAGTCCCACGCATCGTGTGGGAAAATATGTGGGAATGGGGATAAGATGGGAAAGCTCTACGTAAAGACGATCGATTCCATCAGCAAGCCCGGCAGATATGGCGACGGCGACGGCCTCTACCTGTATGTCGCTCCCGCCGGCACCAAGTCTTGGGTCCAGCGAATCGTTATCAGAGAAAAGCGCCGGGACATCGGGCTGGGATCCTATCCCACCGTCAGCCTGGCCCAGGCGCGAACGATGGCTGCCTCCAACCGTGCCATCGTCTCCGAAGGGCGGGACCCCCTCGTGGAGAAGCGGGAGGCTAAGGTGGCCGCCCGCAATCCGGCTCCAGCGGTCCCGACATTCGACGACGCGGCTTCACGTTACATCGAACTGTGCCGCCCCGGTTGGACCAACCCGAAGCACGCCGCCCAATGGGAAAGCACACTGGCAACTTACGCCCATCCGGTCATCGGTGAGATGGCGGTCGACGAGATTGCTGCAGCAGACGTGCTGGCGGTGCTGGAGCCTATCTGGACTTCCAAGCATGAGACGGCCAGCAGGGTCAGACAGCGAGTGCAAGCAATCATGGACTGGGTCGTTACCCATGGATACCGCCTCGATAATCCGGCAGGAAAAGCCCTTCTCAAGGTCCTGCCCCGGGTGAACAGGGAACCCAATCACCATCCGGCCCTGCATTACAGCCAGGTTCACTGGGCCATAGCCAAGGTGCGCGAGTCCACCTCCAACCTGCTGAGCAAGCTGGCCTTCGAGTTCCTGGTGCTGACTGCGGCGCGTTCCGGACAGGTACGGAATTCCAACTGGGGAGAAATCCAGTGGGACAGACGCACCTGGGAAATCTCCCCAATCAAAATGAAGGCCCGCCGGCCTCACCGGGTGCCTTTGTCAGACAGGGCTATGGAAATCCTGCACGAAGCATGGCCGGTATCCGGACCGGACGGTCTGATATTTCCTTCCGGGCCTGGTGGCGGCGTGGCTTCCGATATGACCTACAACATGATGATGAGACGGCTGGAGATACCAGCGGTTCCACATGGGTTCCGAAGTTCCTTCACGGACTGGGCCGAGGAACAGTTGAGCGGATATTCGCCGGCTGCCGACGCCGCCCTGGCGCACCAGGAGAGCAACAAGACCAAGAAGGCCTACAAGAGAACGGATTTCTTCGTGCAGCGCATAGGGCTGATGCAGGAATGGGCTGACTATGTCGCAGGCCGGGAGAGCGACCTGAGAGACTAAACCGGAAAGGGGCCAGGGCGCATGCACCGCAGACCGGGCCAGTGTTAGCGGCGGCAGCGGTATCAGCGCCAGCAGCAGCCCACATCCACAGGTTCGGGAAAGGCCAGCTGAGACCGTCCTCCGCCGCCGGAGCTAGACGCCCCGGCCTTGACCTTGATCCGGCCCCCGTTCCCGCCGATGTCGAATTTACCGCCTTCCGTTCTCTTCGGCATGTAGTACAGCGTGTCTGCGTCAGTAGCCAGGTCCTGGCCGCCGCGCCTACGGTTCTCACTGTTCTAAGGTCCATTGGCGCCGGACTGCCGCATCCCGGCAGCGGGGTCTCTCTGCATCCGCCGCCACGCATTCACCGAGGACGCCGAGAGCGGCGGCGTAATCGCCGATGAACTTCCAATAGTCTACGGCGGTCTCGCCGCAACTATCGGCTCCCGGTGGGGTTATATTCACCGTGATGGAAAGCATCCTCTAGGCCGCCCGATTCCGGGTGGCTCTTTTCTTTTCCTCTTTCCCCCTTTCCCAGACGGCCCTGGCGGGCGGGGAGACACCAAGATGGAGGAAGAGCGTCATGGATTCCATGAACTACTTCACGGGAAAGCGGAATACGGAGCGGCGGCTCTGGAACGAGAGCTATACTCGCGAGGTCCAAATGGTGGACGAGATCCTGCGCCCCTGGGTCCGGCGGCGCATCGCCGAAGGCGTCCCGGCGGGTGAGATGCTGGAACATGACTCGGCTGCGGAGCTATTGGCCGGCGTCGCGCAGTGGTGCCGGGAATACACCCGGTGGCGGATTGGAAGCCACCTGCCCTTCGTAGAGGGCTACCCCATAGAAAGCTGGGCCCATGGGGTGCCGCAGGAACGCAGGCCGGGCGTGCTGTTCCGCGTGGCCGATTACGTCGAAGGCCAGGGAGAGGTTGAGCGGGCGCGGCGGCTGCGCCGGTGGGCGCTGCTGGTACTGCTGGACGAGTACGCCAGCGAAATGAGCCAGTCCCAAGACCCTCCCGCATAGCTGTTTTCCCATCCCGGAGGTGGCACAACATGTTCTCCGGGGCCGGAAAGCCCCTGAATCGTGAAAATAGCGATTCATTGGTCCAGCCCCATTCCGGGCTGGATTTTCTTTTATCTCTTTTCCCCTTTCCCCTTCAACCAACTTCCACCGGAGGTGCTGATATGGAATCGTGGCAAACGGATATCCTGGCCATTCTCGAAGCCAGTTCCGAGGGGCTGGAGGCGGCCCAAGGCGAAATCGCGAAGGCATACAGCCTGGCCATGAATCAAATCGGCCTGACAGACGCTTCTAAGAGCGAATCCACCAGCTTGGCCCTGACGGCTCTCCAGACAGCCCTGGCGCGGGCCGGGCATCTCAATCAGGACCAGCCCGGCAGCGGCATAGATGCCGGCGATCTGGTGCTGGACCTGCTGTACATCCTCACCAGCCTCGAGTTGCTGAAAAATGCGCGGAGCGCCATCGCCTCCGGCCTTGAGAGCGCCTGGGAGCAGGGGGCATCGGCTCCATTCCAGCCGGAAGACGATGAAAGAAGATAGCGTACCGGTGCGCCTGATCAGGAACATCAGCGCGGGAACCTCGGGACTGTTTCAGTTTCGATTTGTGCAAAGCAAACCTATGCCCGGCTGCGGGCCGCGCCCTGGAGGCTGGTCATCAGGGATATTCCGTGTTGCTCGCATGATGTTCTTCGCAGTGATGGATTGCCGGAGTGCCCGGAACCGAATCCAGTCAGGTAACCCGGTCTCGTGGAGAATATGAAAATATGAAAAGGAGTACCTACGGCCATGCGTATGTACCCGAGAGAATTTCCTGGAACCCGCCGCAGGATGCCAAAGCGGCGCGCGGAACGGCGGATCTTCGAAGCCCTGGCCGGCAGCGACTGCCAGGGCTTCGTCTATTACGAGTGGCGCAGGGGCTACGGGCGCATCGAGCTGGACTTCGCCGTGTGGATCGTTGACCTGGGCCGCTTTGCCCTACAGGTGAAGGGCGGCCACTACCTCCTAATCGACGGCGAGTGGCACCTGGAAACCGGGAATGACCTGGCGCCCATCGGGACGTCCCCTCTGGATGAGGCCTGGCTGGCCGCCCTGGAACTGCACGACGATATCGAGGAGCTTGCCGCAACACCCTACAACCCGTACGTCATTCCTGTCTTGGCGTTCAGCGACATGGAGCCCGATCCGGTGATCGAGGGGCTGGCCCGCCGCAAGGGAGTCTACTTGGTCTGGCGCACCGATGATCTTGTGGCAGACCTGAGCGCCGTCGCGCAGGGCCGGGAAGTGTCAGACGCGCTTTCCATGAATCGCATCCGTCGGGAGGTCAGCGCCGTAACCGACGGTCTGATCCAACTGCGTGAGGCGCGAGAGGAGGATGCCGGAGCAAAAACCGCAAGGCCGGTCACCAAGTCCACGGAGCCGTCCGGACCGGAGCTCATCCACCTTCGGGCCCGAGAGGTGCGCTTCCGGCGAGGGATCATCATCGGTCCTGAGGAGCTCCGAAAGCGTTGCGATGGACGCCTGCGATAATGGTAATTTCCCCGCGGCCGGTCAAGCCCGGAACGCCGGCGGCTATCCGCCCAGTCAGCAGATTCCTTCCGGGACGAGTCAAGCCCACTGGGTTCGACATCCCGGGCCAGTCTACAAATCAACTTATGCGAGAACCATCATGAACATGAACGGCCCGGCGAGCGTGGCGCCCTCCATATTGCGGCTGTACCCGGGCTTGGACCAGGGGCAGATGGAACTGTGCGTTTACTCCCGTCCTCGGCGCGGGAACTACAGCAGTCTTTCATCGCCCTGGCCACCGCTGCCGGTTGCCCGGGAGACCTCTCCCGGGTGCGTACCGGCGCCATCCACAGCCTGTGCCGCCACATCCTGCCTTTCCACGGCCGTCGCGGCGGTCCCCGGACGGACTTTCGCGGTGCCGAACGGGGATGAGCAGTGGCACCTCCTGTCCCGCCGCTTCGATGGCGTCTTCAGCCCAGACCTGAATACCTGGAGCGAGCGGGATGCCGCTGGCGCGAACCGCGTACTTCCCTCCGCAAATCCGGCACACATCCAGCACAAGGAGGGGAACAACACCATGCACCCTGATGCGGGCGTAAATGCCAAACCCCGAGGTCCGCCTGCCCCAGGCCGGCAGATATGCCCTTTGGCCCACCGCCATTC
Organism: Dehalococcoidia bacterium; assembly: GCA_965203005.1. Taxonomy (GTDB): domain Bacteria; phylum Chloroflexota; class Dehalococcoidia; order Lucifugimonadales; family UBA3495; genus VXOI01. The sequence continues at coordinate 2,874,947 of CBDBBS010000002.1, read as the reverse complement.
AGGCGGGCCGGTTGCATCCGCAAACCCGCGGGGGCAGAGACCTCCGGCCGGAAACAAACCGGCTTCGCCGAGGGTCCTGCTGCGACGGGCTGGACCGGGAGAGATCCCGATCCGGCCCGTTTCATATCTGCGGCAACGGCCCAATCAGCTACACCAAAATCTCAAAAGAGGTAATCGAAACAATGAAAGTCGTGAAGAACGGCAACAATCCCCTGAGCCCGGCCGAGTTGAAGGCCTGCCAGCAGTTCGAGGCCAGCGCCCAGGCCGGTCAGGTCCTGTTCCATCCCCAGGTGGCCGCCGGCCAGCCCGCGCCGAACTGCCTCGCCCTCTTCGAGAGGGTCGGGCGCTTCGGCATCACCATCCTGGAAGACCGGTACACCGTCGAAGGGAGCCAGTGGTTCCGGGGCCAGGCGGACGGCGCTAGGTCGCCCATGGACAATCCCCTGGAGCGGGCCTGGGAGGCCGCCAAGTCCATCCGCACGGAGCTCAACCGGGAGCTGGCTATCAATACCTACGTCATTGCCGTGGCCTGGTTCCCGGACATGGACGAGGACGAGGACATTCTTGACCAGGCCAGTGGCCGCAAGGTGCGGATGTTATTCGGTCAGGCCGAGCTGGCCCAGCGGCTGGGGAATCTCCCCGGGGACGAAGAATTGCAGACCCACCTCAGCCAACAGTATATCAAGCGCGAGGTGCAGGCCCTGAGCCGCGCTCCGGCCGGGGAGACGCCAGCACCGGCCGGGGATCCCCAGTCCGTCAACGAACGGACCGGCGCTTTGACCTTCCAGCGGGTGGACACCGTCAACCTCTACGTTACCGTCGTCAACGGCATGGGCGATGATCATTCGCTGATCACCGTTCAGGGCCAGTAGGCCCAATCATAGCCCGGGCATGGTTTCCTGCCGTGCCCGGGCGGTCTGCTTGTCAATTGCCCATCGGCATGAAACCGGCTGCCGGACTCTGAATTCGTCCATCTGATTGCCAAATACGAGGCTGTGGTCACGGTGACAGCACCTGGTACACCGTCATCTTGAAGCCAAAGGCCGACGGGCGGCTACCAGAGCGCAAGAGTTCCCGTTGCCGTGAATGCAAGGGTTCCGGGTAATCCACGCGTGGGTGGTCGCCTCAGTTTCATTTAGCGTGCCTTCCTCATAGAGGTTCCATCCGGGCCCGCCGGGCCCGCCGGGCGCGGCCGGAACCGGACTTGTCCGTGGCGTTCATTCTTTAGACGCACCCACAAGCTCCGCCAGGCCTCCTGCTAGTGCGGGACGCCGCCCTCCAGCCAGGGGTCGAAAGTGTCTGCCGGACGGGTGGCGACGGGCCCAGGGTAGCCCCTTGCTTCGCGGATTCACAGCAGCCAGACCCGGACGCGGTAGCCGGAAGGGTCGCCGCCCTCCACCGAGTACCGCACCTCCCGAATCTGACGGTCGTCGAGGTATAGGGACGCCTGTGTCAGGTCTCCCAGGTGAGCCAGGTCCGCGTTTACGCGGTTGGCCTGCAACACGTCGGCCACGCCTCCCAGGTAGTTGGTGGCGTCCCCCGGAAGGGCCTCAGGTTCCCTGGCGGTAACGACTGACTCCAAGCCCACGGGCCGCGGCTCCTTTGGGTTCCAGGCTAACTCCTCCAAGGCTTATTCCGCCGTACTGAGCAGCTCAATCACGTTGTGGTGGTCGCTATGCTTGGTGGAGAACAGTGAACAGGCCTCACTCTTTTTGGTAGGAAATCCCTCCACGCTGAGGCGGATCGCCGCCTAATGGTTGTGCCGTACGTCGGGTTCCAGTTCGTCAATGACCTGGTGCGCCTTGTTCAGAATCGCGTTCTCCATGCGTCCCAGCGGCTCATCGAGCTCGACGTAAATCTCCAGGTCCTCGCTTTCGTGGCGAAGGTAGCCGGTGAACCGGTCAATGTTGGCCTCGGTCTGCTCTTTGAGATAGGCCGGAGGTATGATTTCCCGGAGCACTGCAACCGCTTCGCCGTTGTCCTCGATCTCCAGATTGCCCAACAGATTTCCCGCCTGTTCCTCAATCGCCTCATCCACCAGCACTTCGTCGTAGATGCGGTCGTAGGCACCGGCGTCGCTGATGGCGGCGTTGTAGACCTCAGGGTCCTCAACTCGCTGGGAGACGTTGACCACCACCAGATAGTAGAAGAGGCCGGCGAAGACCACTATTCCCACCAATAGCCCCGCTAGTACCCGCAACAGCTTTGCCATATTTCTGTCTCATCCTGCTTGCGGCCGTATTTACGGGAAGCGATAAAGGGGCTGCCGCGTTTGGTGCGCCATGTTGCATTTGCAAAGGACTTCGTTATCCTCGGGCTACCAAAGCTTCGTTCAGGGCGCCAATTACGCGTCGGACGAACTCCTCGTCCTTGCTGGACAGGGCTATCACGAAGTTTTGGCTCGAACCCCTCGTGGTCGCGGCTCCAACAGCGAGACTGCCCCCTATCAGCCCTCCACCACCCGTTGTGCTGGCGCTGGCTGTAGTCGAAGCATTCAAGACTACTTGGTAGTCCGGCTTCATCAGGGCCCGAAACCGGGCTATGCCCATACCCAGGACCACCAACCCAATTAGCAACCCGACTACCCCGCTTACGATGGAGCCGGAGAGAAGGATGATGGCAGCTATCAGCGCTACTATGGCGCCGAACACCATCGAGCCTACCGCCGATTTCTTGGATGGGTAGGACACATTGCGGGCAACAGAGGTAATCCCCTGCATTGCGAATGTCTGAATTGGGGTGACAAAGCGTATTTGGCTTACTGTGACCCCATTCTCTTGCAGAAAAATTTGCTCTTGCATGGTCCCCTTACCTCAAATTCCTTATTCTCTTTTCCGGCGCTCCGACTACTGTGCCGCCCGGTTCCGGCAGGGTGTGGAGAAGGGAGCAAACTTGTGGGCAGCGGGTCGGGATCAAGCAGGGGGCGGGCGCTAGTTGGTCTTGACCGCCTCGCCGTTGGGTTGGATGTGCAGGCCGACTATGGGGCCGACTTTGTTGTTGAAGGTATCGGCAACGATGGGAGTATCCGGGCCGCCCACGCGGTCTACCCAATTGGGGATGACGCCGTTTATCGCCACTTCAAAGCTGTGGGCATTCATCTCAGGGGGGAATTCAATGAACTCCAAGCCTGCATCAATGTTCCTCTGAAGTCCGATTTCGTTCTGGACGGCGGCGAGGCGCAGGGCCTCCAGCTCCGACTTGGCCGCCTCTTCGATGATGATTTGCTGCAGGTCAGAGGGGATGCTGCCCCAAACATCGCGGTTAATCACGTTTGTGCTAGTGGAGAAGCTGGGCAGCGGGCCAACAATGTAACTGGTAACTTCGTACCAGCGCTGGCTGTGTGCGGCGTTGGCCCCGGCCACTCCGCAGTCAAGGATGCCGCGCTCGAGGGCGGTGTAGACCTCGGCAAAGGCGACCCATTGGGCGTCAGCGCCCATGCCGTTGATCCAGTCCGACAGGGCGGCGCCGTGGCTACGGGTCTTCTTGCCCGCAAAGCCGTCCAGCGTGTTGACCCTCTCGCGGCAGAAGAAGAACTGGTCGTTGCCGGCGTGCCAGTTGTGGTTCATTATGACGCCGCCGGTCTCGGCCAGCACCAGCTCCTCGATGTCCTTGATGATGGCCTGTGTGGCCTCGAACTCCTGTTCGCGGGAGGAGTAGATACCCCAGAGATTCTGAACCTCGATTTGGGGCAAATCGCCGGCCACGTGGCCGCTGTAAATGGTGATCGCAGACAAAGTGCCGTTGCGTATCAGATCCAGATTGTCAGGCCCGGCAACGCCGAGTTCCGGGAACGAGGTGACCTCCAGCGTCAGCTTTCCGTTGGTGCGCGCCGCAAGGTTGGGGGCCAAGTAGTGTTCAAGGAGGATGCAGGGCAACAGGGCGCGGTTGATGCAGGCGAACTGAATGGCAATTCCCTGTCCGTCGTAGCTTAACGGCGTGGGGTTGGTCAGTTTGGCCTTGTCGATCAACGATCGGTAGTAGTCCGACTCGTAAACCCATTGATGTCTTTCGAGGGCGTCCAGGGGAACCATTCCCGCATGGTCCGCCAAGTCGTAGTCAGGCGTAGTGGGGGCAGGGCCCGCCAGTTGCGCCAGGTCGCCGACGTAGACAGCGCCGGGGCCTCCGGCGGGCATGGCAGCGTATTCTTTCAATGTTGTTGACTGGTTCTGGGACTCGGGGGCGGCGGTCGGCGCTGGCGCGGCGGTCGGCTGCGGAGCGCTCGTCGGTGAAGGGGGTGAGTTTTCTAGGTAAGTGCTCAACTCGTAGTTGACAAGATAGTCGGACGCGACCTCAATGACGTATTCTCCGGCGGGGAGATGGGTGATGAATTCTATTACCCCCGAACTGCCGCTGGCGTAACTTTCCAACACGTCCCAGGCCCCAACCGGCCCTTGCAACAATAGCAACTGTGCGTATACGTCAGATGTTAGCTCAATGCTTATGGTAGTTGGCAAATTTATGCGGAAGGCATAATAGTAGGCGTAATAGAGACCACTGCCATACGAGAAGCAATTTTCAATCCACTCGCTTCTGATGGCGCCTTCACTTTGGATAGAGCTGGTACAAATGCCTTCGTATTTCAAAAGAGCTTCTTCTTCGAACGGGGCCTCCGTCGGCGCGGCGGTTGGCGCAGGCGCTTCCGTCGCCGAAGCCGACGGCGACATTGTCGCCGTCGGTGCAGACCCTGACTGGTTTGCGTTCCTCGACTCGGGTTCCGGCACTGCCGTGGGCAGGGTGGGCGGAGTGTATATGTTGTCGGTACCTATCCACCGCGTCCTGAAGTCCTCTTCGTCCCCGGACAACTTGGCTTCGACCGATACGCCGTCGGCCTTTACTTCCTCGATGTCCCATTCATAGTTCCGGTCTTCTATCCAGTCTTCGATGTCCAACGCCTGGGATTCGGCCCGCTGTTCGCTGCGGAATGTGAAGCGCCAGGTTACGTTGACGAGATAGTCCTCCTCTCCCCTGCTCCCGGTGATGGAGTAGGCTTCACAGCTTCGCAGGTCCGGGAATAATTCATCGCAATTGCTGGACGCCGAGACGTACCAGCCGGAGGCGGCGTCCTCGTAGGCCTTCTTCAGGCTGTTTTCCGAATCGTCCGCCAAAGACCCGGTGCCCCTCGCCTTGACCTTCAGAAGCTCCTTGACCGCATCGGTGTCTCCGAATATCAGGTACCCGTCGCTCTGCATAACAACCATAGCAGTAGCATCGTTCCCCCACATTTCTTGGCCTTGATATGAGGTTTTTCCGATGTTGGTTTCTTCGTCGGCCAGCCATTGACTAATGGCGGCGAAATCTATCCGGCTGCCGCCCAGCATCACGATTCCGCCTTCCGGGGAAATGGCCCAAACGACTTTGCCAACGTCGTCAACGGTTACGATTTCGTCTTCGCCGCCCAAAGAGTAGTTTTTCCATGTCCCCTCAAACAGGTCGGTCATGCTCTCGGGCACTGAGCCGCCGGTAATAGCGTCCGCCGCAGCCACCTGTATGCGGGTAGTGTCCTCGGGGAGCAGCTTCAACACCTCGTCGTCGCCGCCGACGCGGCTGGTTGCGCCGCTGCCGCTACTGGTCCCGGAAGAACTGTCGCCGCCAGCGCAAGCGAGAATCGGGAGGATCAAGAGGAGGAGGGCCAGAAAGAAGGTTTTCGCGCTCATTACGGCCTCACAGGGAGTCTTTGAAGGTTGGTCAAAGACGAGCCTGCGTGGGAGGGGCCGTCGCGGGGCGAGAAGCAGAAACAGAGGGAGTAGAGGTAATAGCCGCATGGGGCCTCCTTGTGATTGAGGTTGGACGCTCCCCACGAGCTACCAGACCCACACGACACAAGGAGGCAGGAAGTCCTTCCTCAAAAGTCGTGCGAGTAACGAGTAAAATGCTCGTGGGGAGCGCGCTTATCATAGCAAGCTATTAGATGGCTGACAAACGGAAATTCCCTTATTTTCAATGAGTGTTTGTATAGGGCTCAGGACAGGGGCCTGTAGTGGTCTATGTAGTGTTGTGAGGTGTAGTGATGGCACAACTAAGGGTGTACCGGGACGGGATGCACTGTCCCAGGTGCGGTTCCACCCTTCGGCAAGCTCAGGACCAACGACTCAGATCAAGATGGACTTTGCGAAGGTTCGGAACCTTTTCGGCAGAGCATTGACTTACGAACATTAGTTCTCTATCATTCCACAGCACTCTTCTCCACTCGATAACCGAACAGCAGCGGAGGATGCCAGGACGAACCGGCGCCTATGGATTGCCATTCATCGAAAGGGACGCCTTGCTCCGGGCTGACAAAGTGGATTCATGCCAACGTCGAACGATATATCCGCGCCCGCCGGCTCGCCGGAACTGTGGTGGTATGGCCTGTCCGGGAGGCGTTTTGAAGTTGGCCTGCGTGCTCATCACCCACCTGCGGGCCAAGGCCGAGATGCAGCGGCGGCCCCATCTCAAGGACCAGGCCACCCTGATTGTCGGTCGGGGCAGGTCCGGGGCGGTGGTGGTTGACCACTTCCCGGCGGCTGCGGCAGTGTCGGCCGGGATGCCGCTGGAGCAGGCTCTCGCACACCAGGGCGGGGCCGTGATGCTGGACGCCGACGAAACCCACTACCGCCGGGTGTTCCGGCAAGTCCTCAGCGCGTTGCAAGGAATCAGCGACCGGGTCGAGGACGCCGGGCTGGGCATCGCCTACGTGGCCCTCGACGGGCTGGAAACCATGTACGGCGGGGAAGAGTGTCTGGTCCACGCCTTGCTGGAGGCTCTGCCCGTGAATCTGATCCCCCGGGTTGGCATCGGCGACGGCAAATTCCCGGCGCTGGTCGCCGCCCGCAGCAGCGGGCCGCTGGACGCGACCAAGGTTCCAGCCGACGCAGCGGCCTTCCTGTCACCTTGCCCCGTTTGTCTACTTCCTGTGTCCAGCGCCTCAATAACAGCCATGCGCCGATTCGGACTGCACACCCTGGGGCAGGTCGCCGCCAGGAACCAGAACCTGCTGGTGGACCAGTTCGGCTCGGAGGGACGATGGGCCTGGAACCTCGCCAATGGCCGGGACGACCGGCCCCTGATTCCCCTCAAATTCCAGGAAACGGTGACCGAGCAGACCTCGTTGCCCTTTTCCTCCACGTCCATGGAATTGCTGCTGGTGGCCGTGGATGCCTTGCTGCGGCGGGCCTACGCCCGGCCGGTCATGCGGGGCCGGTACGCAGGCCAGGCCGCCCTGGAGTGCCCGGTGTTCGGTACCGCCCCCTGGGAGAAGACGGTTAATTTCCAGGAAGGCGTGGGCCGGTGGGAAAGGGCCTCGTTCATCGTCCGCAGCCGACTGGAGGCGGAACCGCCCGGCGTCCCCGTGGACGGACTCTCCCTGACCCTGTCGGGCTTCACCGGCGAGTCGGGGGCGCAGTTGGGACTGCTGCCTGATGTCCGGGACAGCCGCCGGGAACGATTGACGGAGGTTGAGCGGCGGTTGCAGGCGCGGACGGGCGGCGGCCCGGCCCTGTACCGGGTGGCCCAGGTGGCGCCTTGGCATCCGGCGCCGGAAATGCGGGCGGTGCAAACGCCGCTGGATCCGCTGAGCGGCGGCATCCGCCCATTGCTGACCCCGGAGCATCTCGAAGTCCAGGAGGACGAATGCCACCTGCCTGAGATGCTCAGGCAGGGAGAGGAATGGCAACGGATAGCCCGCATCGAGGATTCGTGGACTTTCGATCTGTGGTGGCTGCCCAATCCCATAACCAGGACCTACTACCGGGCGGAGCGGGAGGACGGGGGACAGGTCACCCTGTTCCGGGACCAGCATGAGAACTGCTGGTTCCGGCAGGGGCGTTAGCGCCGGGAACCTCCATGTCTGGCGGCTACGTGGAACTCCACACCAAGAGCTTCTACTCCTTCGGCCTAGGCGCATCCCACGTCCACGAGCTTCTGGCACAGGCCGCGGAGTATGGTTATGATTCCCTGGCCCTGACCGACGCCAACCTCTGCGGGGCGCTGGACTTCGCCCGGCAGGCCAACGCCCTGGGCCTGCGGCCCATCACCGGCGGCGAGCTGACCCTGGCCTGCGGCTCCCGGCTGACCCTGCTGGCCCGGACGCTGGAGGGCTACGGCAACCTCTCCCGTCTCTTCACCCTGGCCAACACCACAGACCGCCGCAATCCCCGCCTCGACCCCCGGCACCTGACGCAGCACGCCGCCGGGCTGACGCTGCTCACCGGCGGGCGCGACGGGCCGCTGGCCGCGCTGCTGGCCGAGGGCCGCCGCCCCGAGGCCCTGGGGCTGCTGCGCCACTGGCTGGATTGCTTCGGCCCCGATGCGGTGTACGTGGAGTTGCAGCGCAACTTCCTGGAGGGCGACGCCCGGCGCAACCGGGAACTGGCCGCCCTGGCCAGCGACGCCGGGGCGGCCGTCATCGCCACCAACGACGTCCACTACCACGCGCCGGAGCGCTGCCGCCTGCAACACGCGCTGGTGGCCGCGTCTCGCAACACCACCATTGACCAGGCCCTGCGCTACATCCGCCCCAATCATCACCTCTGCCTGAAACCTCCCGCCGACATGGAGCGGCTCTTCCGCCACTGCCCCGAGGCCGTCGCCAACGCCCGGCGCGTTGCCGAGACCTGTAGGTTCGACCTCAGCGCCGACCTGGGCTACAAGCTGCCCGACGCCGACGTGCCCCAGGGCTACACTCCCGGCAGCTACCTGCAACAGCTCTGCTACGAGGCCGCCGTCCGGCGCTACGGCTCGGTCACCCGCAAGGTGGCAGAGCGGCTGCGCGAGGAGTTCCGGCTGATAGAACGGCACAACCTGGCCGGGTTCCTGCTGCTCTACCGCGAGATCGTCCTGCTGGCCCAGCAGATCATGGAAGAGAAGGGACTGATACACCCGGAAACGCCCCTGGAAGAGCGCCCGCCGGGCCGGGGGCGAGGCTCGTCGGTGGCCCTGTTGGTGGGCTACCTCACCGGCATCAGCCACGTGGACCCCCTCCGCTGGGGGTTGACCCTGGAGCGTTTCATCTCCGAGGACACTACCTTGCTGCCCGACATTGACCTGGACTTCCCCCGCCAGCTTCGCGACGAACTCATCCGCAGGGTGCATCAGCGCTTCGGGCCGGAGTTCGCCGTCCTCGCCGGGGCGGTCTCCACCTACCAGGTCAAGGGCGTCATCCAGGACCTGGGCAAGGCCCTGGGGCTGCCCCGGGAGGAGCTGTCCTTGCTATCCAAGCAACTGCATTCCCATGACGCCGACGCGCTGGAGGCCGAGATGCGGGAGCTGCCCGCCTTCCGCGACCGGGCCGAGGCCCCCGGCTGGCGCGACCTGCTGGACCTGGCGCCCCAGCTCATGCGCGCGCCCCGCAGCCTGGGCCAGCACGTGGGCGGTTTGGTGCTCAGCAGCTCCCCCATCCCGGAGATGGTGCCCACACGGGCCGGGGCCATGGAGGGCCGCTACATCATGGACTGGAACAAGGACAGCGTGGCCGACGCCGGTTTCGCCAAGATAGACCTGCTCTCCCTGCCGGTGCTGGACCAGTTGGAGGAGGCCCTTGACCTCATCGAAGCCCGCGAGGGAAATCGCCCCGACCTCTCCCGCATTAACCCGGAAGACCCCCAGGTCTACGGCCTGATCAACGAGGGCAAGGCCAAGGGCGTGTTCCTGCTCCAGTCGCCGGCCCAGCTCAAGATGGGGCAGTGGCTCCAGTCCCGCAATCTGCGGGACCTAGCCTATCAGGTGGCGTTGATCCGCCCCGGCGTCGGCGTCCAGGGCAGCGCCGTCTCCCAGTTCGTGGAGCGTTACCGCCACGGCGCCCCCTGGGACTACGACCACCCACTGGAGCGCCGCGCCCTGGAGCGGGGCTGCGGCGTCATCGTCTGGCAGGAGCAGGTGGTGCAACTGGTGATGGACGTGGCCGGGTTCACCGCCGCCCAGGCCGACGAACTGCGCCGGGCCTTCGCCCGCCCCCACAACGCGCACCTGATTTATGGCCTGTGGCGGCGGTTCCTGGACGGGGCGCAAGGCCGGGGCGTGCCGGGGGACTCCGCCCGTCGCATCTTCGCCAAGCTCAACGGGCAGTATATGTTCCCGGAGTCCCACTCCCACGCCTTCGCCGTCACCGCCTACCAGGCCGCTTGGCTCAAGCGCTATCACCCGGTGGAGTTTTTCGTCTCGCTGATGAACAACCAGCCCATGGGCTTCTACCCGGTGGAAACGCTGAAGCAGGACGCCCGCCGCTTCGGGGTGCCGTTCCTCAACCCCTGCGTCAACCGCAGCATGGAGCGGTGCGTCCCGGAGGACGGAGCGGTGCTGCTGGGGCTGCGCTTCATCCGCGACGTGGGCGAGGCGTCGGCCCGGCTTATCGTGAGTGAGCGGCAGCGGGGCGGCCCCTACGCCGGGGCCAACGACCTGGTGCGTCGCACCGGACTGAAACCCCAGGCCGCGTTGTCGCTGGTCAAGGCCGGGGCCTTCGACGGCGCCACTCCCAACCGCCGGACGGCCCTGTGGGACGCGGGCCTAGCCACCCGCCCCGGGCGCAACGGCCAGGCGGCGCTGCCCCTGACGCTGGAGGGCGGCACCCCGGAACTGCCCGACTTTACCGCCTACGAGAAGATGGCCGGAGAGTACGAGGTCATGGACATCTACCCTCAGGGCCACCTGATGGAGTTCATTCGCCCCCGCCTGGGCCGCCACGTGCTGCCCACCACGGCGGTATGCGGACTGGAGGAGGGCGCGGGGGCGCTGGTGGCCGGCTGGCCCATCGCCCGCCAGCACCCCAAGGGGGAGAAGGGCACGGTGTTCGTCACCATCGAGGACGAGGAGGGCGACGTGCAGCTCATCCTGTGGCCCCGGGTCTTCCAGCGCCACCGCCGCCGGTTGCAGAGCGACATCATCCTGGCCCGTGGCACAGTCTCCCGCCGCGACGGCGCCGCCACCCTGGTGGTCTCGAACCTGCGCGCCATAGACCCCCGCGTCCCCATGCCCTCCGCCCACAACTGGCGGTGAGCGGTAACGGATCCGACTTAACCGCGGTTCGAACCCTATTAGGTGGGCCTATTTTGACGATAGGCCGAACCGTCTTCGAGATGTGGCTGGGAACTCTGTGACCCTTGCACCGAGCCCATACGATGAGTCCAAGCCTCTTGGGGTGGGCTGGAGTGCAGGTAGGTGGAACCATCTTTGAGATGTGGCTGAGGACTCTCTGACCCCTCCGTCCTCAGATGCCTGTCAAGTCCGACCGGCAAATATTGACCCGGTTAACGATAACGGGTTTCCTCTGAAGGGTCTCCCTGACTATGCCGAGCTTCTACACCCTCTGCCATCTGGAAATTCAGCAGTTCATGCTGAACCACCTAAAGTCTCCTCTCCCGAAAGTCAAAGGGCAGACTTATTAGCCTACGCGCGAGTAAGGAAAGGCATTCTTGATGTACTGGTTGAGGAACTGTCCCTTCGATGACGCACTCATGATCTCCTGATGTAGATGTTTCGGAACGCCGTAGTACTGGTATACCCAGCCACTGTGGAACTCCACCTCCAGAGTCTGTGTCCTGGTGTCGTAGCCAATCGATCTTACGTTTGACGAGGCCACTTGATTCCTGTTCATCTGGCTTTCCCTCACATCTCAGTAGTGTCGTCTTCCACCGGAGTCCGATTTACGTTGAGGTCATTGGCGACCGCAAGCGGACTTTGTGCTCGCCACGATGCCACGACTCGTTCATACCCTTCGCTCCGTCTCGCCCTGCTCCAGTTGTCGCTGACAGGCGGGTCTTCACTCCTTGGCCTATACTCCTTGGCGGGCAGAGTCACACGGCAGCGCATCGGGAGTTTAGCTGCTTCTCCTGTAATTATGGCTTCTCCGGTACGCAGTATAGGCAGCACATCGAGAAGACCTACTAGACCGTCCGGCGACATTCCTTGCACACGGGAACGGTCGGACGGGTTCGATAGACGAAGAGCAAAAAACGTACCACACTGCGACAGCACGGTCTCATTTACTTCCGAGGGCCTCTGGCTAACTATCATTGCCCCTACACCATACTTCCTACCTTCCTTCACAATTCTTTGAGCTACCTCAGACGCCGTCCCTTCCAATCTATCCGATAGGTACCTGTGCGCTTCTTCCATAACAACCAACAATGGACGTTGAATCCCGCCCTCCGTTTTTTCACGACTCCAGAACAACGCTTCGTATACGATCTTGAGGATCGAACCTACCAGGCGTTCGAGTACGCTGCTGGGTACTCCAGACAAGTTTAGGATCGTTATGGGCTTTTTGCCACCTAGCCATCCGGCCAAAAGCGCGTCGAGGTCCCTTTCTGAAAGGCCATCTAGGTCAGGCTCCCAGGGTCCAGGACGCAGCAGGAAATTATACCGACGATCAAGCAAACGAGATCGAACTAAGTTTAGAGGACGTCGTATGCCAATCGCTTGTTGGTTTAGAAACGGTCCCACGTTACCCATGGCATGAGGTTTATACGTTGGCGGTGTCAGGGTTTCCGGGTCCCCTTTCTGTAGTAGAGTCGGTTGGTCGCGGTTTGGGCCCTCAAATGTGGTGATCTCAAAGTCAATCAGCTCGTACCACAGTCGTTTTAGGCTGAAAGGCGAGGGAGTGTCGACAGTTATCGACCCGGAGTCAATCCCTGGGAAATTTTGGGCCTCATGAGCCGCTAATTTAAGCTGGAATATTTTGTCAGTGAATGCTGTCTCGCCACTATCCTCCAAACCTCCAGTCAGGAAATCGAGCAGGTCGTCGCTGTCAAGTGCCCAATACGGGATGAACAATCTCTCTTCGCCATATCGGGGATCAACGCTAAACACTTGGGCGACGTCAAATAAGGGCTCAGAATACTCGCCGTGTATGTCAAGCAAAAGTACGCGTGCGTTTGGGTAATGTTCAGCCCCCGGGCTTGGGGCTGTTATAGCCCTCAACAGGCTGGCAATTGTCGTAGATTTTCCGGACCCAGTTGACCCCAAAACCGCAGAATGCCGCGTCACCAATTCGTTGAGAGCGACCTTAGCTGTAATACTCTCAGCACTGGCAAGGGTCCCGATAACGATATGTCCCTGCCCACGGACGTCGTAGAGTTTGCGAAGATGCTCTTCGACCGCCAAGTGGACTGAATCCCCTATGTTCGGATACTGGCTGACCCCTCGCTCGAAAACTCCGCTGGTAACTTCGCCGACCAATTCCACCTTCATCCATCGACCGGTATCGTTCACCGCGCCCATGCTTTCGGGGACGGCGTTTGCCCCTACTTCGGAGACAACCCCGAACAGATCCTGGTAACCCTGTGGGACCCTAACGAAACTACCTACTTGACCGACTTTGTAGGTTTGTCCATTAATTATGGATAGCCCAGAAGCTATCGACTCGGCGAGATGTACGTTCAGTGCAGCCCCTGATACTGCCGCAATCGTACCGAGATATGTGGGGTCGCGGCTAAGCATCGGATGCCTCCGGTATGCCTGGCGTTTCCTGATTGTCACCACTCGTGCCGCTTGACTCGGCGGCAAAGGACTCCAGTCTAAGCACTTGAGTCAACGCAAGGAACCTAGAAAGCTTGGCAAAATCACCCAGCAAGAACTCTCCGTTGTTGGCCTCAGACAAAGGACTCCAGAAAGTTTGCCGAATTGCCTCCCACTCATCATTGGGAGGTTGGCCAGGCTCCCACCGGCCTGAAACCCCGTTGATGATTGCGCCATCGCGTGCATACACACTTAAATTGGGACGAGAACTGGCCATAGATGCGACCGCTTCTTCTTCGCAAAGTTTCTTGTACTGAAAGGCGAAGATGGCGGAATGAGAGTTGGCCGCCATTGATTCGTCGAATACCGCGCAGATGTGAGCATCGAGGAAGGAAAACCCCGAACACAGCAACAGGGTATCCGGGCTGGTTAGGAACGAGCGCAGGCGTTCAAATAGCGCGGAGTAGGGTTGCCTAGTCACCTGGTCATATTTCAGGTGGTCCGGGTAAATGAGTTCGGTAGCTTCCCTGCTCCCGGTCCGGACAACCGTATCGTTAGTAACACTCCAGCCTAGAGAACCATGCAGTTTCCACAGGCGGGTCCAGCGTGGAGGTAGCACATCGGTGGATACGCTTGCGGCATCGAAAAATGGCCTATATGAACCGCTGAAACCGTCGAAGTAGGGAGTCCGGGCTCTCTCCAAGGCTTCCTCAATCAATAGGTCATAATTGGGCGTGAATATCTCTACGGAATGTGCCCGTCTTGTACCAGCAATCCAGGAAGCAACCTCCGAAAATGGATTAGGACCCTGTGGAAGGCCGACGTTAACGCACTTTCCTATTTCTGCGCAGATGCGTTGGGCTATAGCATCGTAGCCGGTTGAATCCAGTCCATGGACAGTTGCGCTTCCAATTGCTTGGGCGAGCTTCCTAACCTGCGTCAGGATGGTTTCAATATTGATGAGTCCCGTCAATTCCTGTTTAAGGGCTTCAATGATTGCCTTGTCTTCCTGATCCAATGCGCTTTCGACAGCAGCCGTCAAGCCGGCAACGTCAGGTATCAGCGGGTGGCCACCATCCTCCACTAAATGGTTTTCGTCATCTACGCGAAGCGCAGTTGGGGCACCTGCCCCGACCAAGATGCCAATGCGTTTCCGACCCTGCGAGAGTATTTGACGCAGGTCAGCCATGTAAAGATCTGGATTGTGTATTGTCGTATTCTGCATCTAGCAACCCTAGAGCAATTCGATAATCGCCCTTTTAGCCTTCGATGGCAACCAAAATCGCACGTGCGCTGTCGCGATTCTTACCTAACCGGGACAAAGAGACCTGGAATACCGGCAGTATGGATAAGGGCTGACCGGTACTGTCCTTTCCTGCACCAATGGAAATGCGAATTTCGCAGTCAATCCGCTGTCCCTGTCAAAGCAGTCAATTCTCCTTGGGGCAGGCTTCCCAGCGCGCTCTGGCGTCAATTTCCCCTTCCCGGCCTGGGTTACGAAAGAGATTGAAAGCGGGAACGCGAATAAGCAGGGTCCAAACTACGGCCCTATTCCGCATCATGAATCCTATTCAAAAGTATCGAGCAGTTCTTTCAATCCACCCACCCTCTCGTCCAGCACGTTGACCTGTCTGTCGAGCCCGTTCCTCATAATTCGCGCCCGGTCCAGGATTCTGCTCACGTGGCCGTCGATGGCCTCGGCCGATTTTGTGATTTCTTCCAATCCAGCGGCTTGCCGTTCTATTTCCCGAACGGCCTTGTCCAGCGCTTCAATATCAATTCCCAATCCGTCATTTCCTGCGGTGCCTCTTACGCAAAGGGCCTTGGCAATTGACAGGGCAGCCCCGAGGTAGGGGTCCGTAGCGGGATCTTCGGCGTCCCAAATAGCCACTACGTCGTCTCCGTACCGGGCGAGGGGTTCGAGAATATCCTGGGGAGCGGTGCGCCTTGAAAAAACGAACACGCCAATGCTGGAGTCTCGGTTCTTTCTAGCTTCCTCGATTTCAGCGAGAGCCTTCTGAAGCGTGTAAGACTGGTCTTCCTTTGCCTCGACGACGATCTGCGCTCCTGGAGCGGCTCGCTCTGGACCCAGCTTGATAACGCAGTCACCTTTCTTGTTATTTCTGATGCGCCCTGTTGTGTTTCCGGTCCTGGTAGCAGTGTCCCCTTCCGGTTGCCTCTCATTAACGAAGTTGAAAACGGCGTCCTCAAAGGCCAAACCGTGTTGGGTTCCCCTTTGAGCTTCCTGTTTTCTGGCTGTCATTTCGGTCAGCGCCTTCATTACTTCCAGTTGGAACTCGGAGTTGGACTTGTGCTCCTTCTCAAAGACCTCCAGAAGTTCCCTTCGCATTCGGGCCAGCGCCGAACCCTCCTCGTCCAGGGAGAACTGGCTGCTAATCTGCCGCTGAGCACCCTCGACCCGGTTCATCAGCCGTGACAGGGCAGAGTCCTCTTTATCGAGGGAGAATTCCCCCACTACTGTATCGATGCGCTCTTCCAACGCCTTTCCCACATCCCCGTGGTTTCTTTTCAATTCCGACACCAAGCGATTGAGCGCACTCTCACCGTTATCGAGTGAAAACTCGCCTAGTATCTTTTCCCGCTGTTCCGACAATGTGGCCTCAGTTGACTGGGTCAACTTGGTAATGAGACCGCCGGTGGATTCAGGATCAAGGATGCGCATCAGAGGGCTTTCGCTGCCCACGTGGGCCGCCAAAGTCTTGGCTAGGAGAGAACCGTCTCCTTCTATTTGACCTCGTATGACTCGTTCAAGCTCCCCAGTTTCGTCGTTTTGCCCGAGGAGTCCCCGAACCCTCTGCGTAAACAATCCGCTGTTAGGGTCAAAATACTCCTTGATGCTGCCACCCACTTGCTCGATAACACTATGTTGATGCTTCTCAAGGGCGCTGCACATATCCATGATGACGCGCTCGCCTGCATCTCGTATCTGATTGGCATCAACCTGGCCCTGCGCCTGCCGGAAAGCGATAACGCCGATCTTCATGCTTGCCACTGCAAATTGGGAACGCTCCGGCTCTTCTCGCTTGGATAACTCCGCATAGAGATCCGGGTCGGAGATTGTCAGGTGAAGTTCAACAGAGCCAGTTCCGTTGGAGTAGGCGATTGCGGTTCCCGGGCCGTTGGCGGCTACACTTCTTTCAGTCGTCATAAGATCCTCTTTTACCGGAGGTGAAATAACCTGCAGTCTTCACCCACCTGCTGTACTGGCATGAGTGTGGTCTCCGGGTCCATTGCGGATATTTTATACAAGCCTAGAGTCTCTGGTTAGACACTACGGGCTCCGAGGCCAACAAAGTGCGGAGTGTCCCCAGGTCCTGCAGTTCCAAGACTTGGGACAAGCCCTCGTCCAAGTTGCGGCGGGATTGGCAAGTGGCCATTTCGGGTAGGCGTTCAAACTCGGCCTCCACCATTTCATCGAACAATTTCGACATTTCGTGAAGCTGCGCCGGTGACAGTTGGCGTATATCCAGTACGGGCAACTCCTCCAGGTCAGCTTTCTTTATGGCGACCCACCGCCCTCGGTGCTGGTCCGTTGGGCTAGAATGGTCAACAGGCCGAGTGTAGAGTTCAACCAAACTGCAATCGCTTTTTCGGTTGCCTCGTCCTCTACGCTAACGGGCCACCATACATTTGACAAGACTTTTGTCTCTGTTCGCATCGCCACAACCCGAGCAGTGTCAAGCCTAAGCCTTTCCGAGACAAGGAGACAGCTTGACTGCTGCCATAGGTGGTCGCCATAGCCAGGTCGTTGTCCACCTCTTGGGGTTGCCAACGGCGACAAGTAGGAATCGGGAGAGCAAGTAATTCTCTTACGCTGCTCGGTATCGTGTCCCTCGACCATCGGATAAGCCGTCACGGAATTGGTCCGGTCAAAGCCATCAACTAGCCTGCGGCGATCAGGACCAACTTGACCGAGTTGGTCCAATCGACACAGCGAAACTTTGGCGGTTTCTCCCTGTCCGGGAACCCACAAGTCCCCGTCATCCAGCAGCCTGAACGCGCTGCGAATGAGATCAGACCGCGCGAACTGTACGCCGGGCCACTTCCTTCCGGCAATAGTCGATTCCGGGACCGACAACACCTCACCCATGTGACGGCCGTCAACTTCCAGCAGAGCCGTACCGCTGCCCTCAAACCTGGCCGGTGTCGCGGCGTTAATGGCCTGTGCCACCCTGTGAGCGTCCAATACCCCCTCCGGATTCTGCCAGAGATTGACGAAGGTGGTGCGGTGTTCCTTCGGGTCTTCACCTTCCGGCCGGCGCGTGGCCACCAGCAGGGCCTCCGACAGGTCGGTGCTGTCCGAGAAGTTCCAGCGCCGGGGGTCGTGGGACGAAATCACCATATCGAGGGTGAAGTCCCGCTCTATCAGGGAGCGTGTCTGCCCCCAGGAAGGCCCGGTGCATACCGTGGCGGGAAGCACCAAGGCCAAGCGGCCTTCGCCGGGACGAAGCTTGGGGGCCGCCGCCGCAACGAAGGCAGCTCCGAGTCCTGCCGTGGCGGACGCCTGCCGCGATTTCAGGCGGCGCGATAGCTCGGTTTGAAGTTTGCGCCTTTCGGCTTGGGGCAGGCTACCGAACAGCAGGTTGCCGCCCACCGAGCGGGTGAACGGCGGATTCATAATCGCCAGGTCCAGGTCCGGTAGCGTGGCAGTGACCCCTTCTTCCGCACCCCGGGAACCCTCACCGGACACTCTCTCGGCGCCCCTGGTCGCCACTCCCGTGCTATCGGTGGACAGGGCAAACTGGACCGCTGCCTCGCTTACTCCCAGAAAATCCAGCGAACCCAGCGATATATTCGAACCTTCCGATCCCAAAGGCATAACGTACAGGTTCATACGGTCGAACTGGATGTCCGGGTTAAGCATCGCCAGGCTGGTGGCCGCGAAGTGAACGGCGGAAAGCTGCACGTCGTACCCGTGCAATGCCTGTTCGACCATAGCCTTGTGCAAACTGGGCGAGTCCTGGCCGCCCGCCTCCATGTGCAGGCGTTCGGCTTCCGAAGCAACCGCCTCAGCAGTGTTCCGGTGCCGCAGGCCAGATCAGCCACCCTCAGGGATGACGGGAACTCGTGATCTCTCCAGTCAACCCCTGACGGCCAGTTGTGAAACACCAGCCGGGACAGCAGCGTAGCCGCAGGGACCGACGTGTAATAGGCGCCGGTGAACTTGGCGTCGGTCAACAGGGTGTGGAACAACCTTCCCGACAAGTCGTGGCCTTCCAACCGGCGGGTATCTTCCATCGCCTTTACAAGATGACCGAGGACCGGACCCTGGACTTCCTCCGGCCCGTCGCCAAGAACACCCAGAATGTCGGCAGCCAACTCGAACACCGGCACATAATCTATGTTGTCGCAGATGTCCCGCCACGCCTGGCGCAGCTCCGAAATGGCCTGTCCGAGGGTTTCGCTCACGGTCGGAACGTCTTCATTGGCCGCCGCCAGGCGGTCCTGGAAGGCAAGGGCGTTGAAAAGCACCAGGCACCCGATGCGCAACGCGGCGGCCCGGTCCTTTTCCTGATCGGTGCTGGCGATGATGTCGGCGATGCGGCGGGATATTCGGGCGTGCTTTGTAACCAGGGTCGCCGCCTGTTCCAAGGCGTACCCAACCGCGTCGGCTGCTGCGGCCACCCGGTCGACGCCTTCCAGTTCCAGGGGAAGGGTCCGCATATTATCGGCAAGTTCGGCAATCGAGCCGGTCCGAACATGCGGCCCTGGCAGTGGATTACCGCGCGAACCATGCACCCACCAACGGAGGTCGGTCGCTGCTTCCAGGCTGGCTTGTGTGTCCTCCTCCCGCCGGAGCCTGGCGGGATATAGAACCCCCACCACACCAAGAGCTTGGGGAAAAGCAGTCAATCGTTCGTCTAACTGGCTTTCGAGGAGGCTGACCGTTTCCTCCCATTTGCACTCCAGGATGACCATATCGCCGCTTCTCAAGTCGGCCCGCACGTCCGGTATTCCCTCCCGGCTGCGCCGCTCCGCTCTTGCCGAGATTCCCCGGTTGCGGAGTAGCTGGGCAAGGTGGACGTTGACACCCTCTTCGCGGATTGTCTCAGTTTTGTTGTGCCAAGTGGTCATAGCTATTGCTGGCCCTCAAAAAAACCGTCCATCAGAAAATCCGTATCTTCACTCACCGCAAGTCCGACTTTGACGCTGAATCATTGATTCCCACCCCAACGGCATTTACCACTTCCCTGATTCGCGACAGATTGGCAGTGGCGTAATCGGTGGCCTCGTAACGCTGTATCTGCTGCTCCTTTAGTCCGATTCTTTCGGCCAAATCTTTCTGGCTCAAACCTCGCGCGATCCGGGCCTTTATCAGGATTGAGGGGAGGTCTGCGACCATGCTGAGCGAATCCCACTGGAACTCTCCGGCCTTTAGAGACTCATACTCACGCAACTCGCTTTCCAGGTCCTCGAGTTGGCTGATTATCGCATCCTTCTGAGCTTTGGCGATGAGCGGATGCAAGCTGTCACCTGCGTCGGGGCGTTGCCTTAGACTTTCAAGGGCGTTCGAGAACCGGACAGCTTGCGCCCTGGTAATCTTGTATTGCCTCTCGTTCTTGATCATCTCAAGTCTCCCAGGTCTTTGGAGATAATTCCTTTAGGGCTTCCTGTTTCCTTGTCCGTCTGGAAGAACTCCAGGAATGAGAAACTGTCTCCGCTCGCGATTGCAGATGCCGGGAACAGCTCCCCCAGGTATTTGGCCTTCTGGGTAACCCTGCCAGGGTCGAAGGTCAGGAGCACCGGGTCGAGAACGGTAGGGTCCACTCCGGTCTCCTCCCAGCAGGCGTCAAAGTCGTTGGGAACTTCCTTGGCAGTGACGAAGCTCCCGTTGACGTAGACGATGGGGCAACCCGCGTTCTTCAAGTTCTCCATCGCAGCTCTGATTCCGGCGGCTAACCTCCGACGCCAGTCAGTGATGGCGAATCGGTCGAAAAATTCGTCCCAAGACGCCAGTGGATTCCCGGCTGGAGCAGCCCGCTTTCATTGAACTCTGGAATCATAACACAACGATGACATTGTGTTAATCTCGTGTCAAGGTGTAGTGTCAAGGGCGGGCGAGGATGGCATGACAGGCTGGGCGCGTCCGTTATGGCAGCATCCACCAGTCCATGTCCGCATATGCGTCGGCAATATAGGTTTCCATGTCAACCAACTCTTTCATAGACTCCATGGACTCGAGAGCTAGACTGTAATAGCCACTTGAAGCCCGAGTCATCACCAGGTCCATCCCGCTGTCGAGGTAAGTCCACGCTGGTGCCAGGGGACCCGCCTTAAGGCACGCGATGAAGCTCTCAATGCCGTCGATAGCATCCTTCTCGGCTAAACGTCTACTATCCCTAGGAAACCGATACGAATGCCGCCCCTCATGATGAGGCAATAGCACAGGAACGGCGCCAACATCCGAATGGAAAGAGAACGCTTCACCTCTTTTGCCGAATGAGCCATGGGCAACGAAGTTCCTAACTTGGTCACGAATAGCATTCAGGTTGTCGTAGTGGCGCTTCAGGTCGGGGTCGGAAATATCGAGCGCCGATTGAAATTTCCTTTTCCATTCCGATTTGGCAAGGTCCTTTACAGCCTCTCCAGACTTGCACTTCCCTTGCATGATGGCCAACAAAATGAACAAGTGCTCGGTCCAACTAAAGAAACTCTCAATCGCTGACAGCGCCAACCAGTCTGCCTCTTTGAGGAGCCGGTAATCTGGAAAGCGATAGCTAAATCGATCACTCCCCTGCGCGACAATTGCTGACTTGTGAGACCCCTGCTCAGCTTCAACTAACTTAGATTTGTACTCATCTAACAGAAAATTGAACCGGTCATAGAGTTCGATGGATCTATTCCTAACGTTGACCCTAGACTCTTTGACCGCCTTCTCCGCACGCCAGTCAAAATACGGTCCAGCAACGTGCACCCCATCACGAACAAGGCGGACAATTTCCGTCGCTGCGACTTCTGAGTTGGAGCCACCAGATGCGAAAACTCCGAGCCCCATCTTACGGTGCTCAATGTGGAACAATTGCCCTTCAAAGTCCACAGGCACAGACCAGGCTATTTTTTCCCCCTTTCCCAGACATCGAAATCCGAGCAAGTCCACCAGGAGGAAGTAGACTAGGTAGTATTGCGGAAGGTTGCGGTCAGCCCGCGTTCGGGAACCTCCATAACGGTTTGTGTATACGGACTTCAGGGGTGCAACGGCTCTTAGCGCATTGGCCTTTATCAATTCGATGTTCATGTACCTATCCTCTCAAGTGGAGAACCCCACAGGGCGTCAGCCTCGAACAAACCAGTGTATGAATAAGGATTGACGCCTGTAATTGTAGCCACTCTAGTTTCTCAGTACGATGGCCTTCCCTTTCCGGTGAGCTGCACAGTCCCTCAGATTGGAGCAGCGCCGGGGCAACACCGACACCAACTTGCGAGGGATCGGAGACAATTTATATGTGGGTCCGAGGCGACGCGGAGACGTTCTCTGCCGACCGCCACAGAGGACGTGTAGGTCGGGTTGGAAGGAACCCTATTGATGAAGGTGAACCATACAGACTTAAACCCCCATGTGTGTTGGAGTCCAGCGAAAGCGCCTTCGCCAACTGGCCGACGCTATAGACCTTGGGCCGCAGCGGGGCGCCCGCGGCCTTCAGCAAGTTCGACAAAGGCGAAAGTAGGACCACTCGCCTGCGCCGCCACCCATCGCCCGGATACGGCGCAACCCGGTCAGGTACGCCTCAACTGACGCTTTTATATTTCTTCCGGTTGCAGCCAGATCTTTGCTTCCATCTTTCTATCGCCACTTACTGGCTACGGGGGCAAGAACTCCGCCTCGACTAACAATTCTGGGGCGTCAATCCCAAACGTGTCTACGACCGATTTCAGGATATTGAACCGGCTCGGCTGCTATCCGTTCTCTAGCCTCACCAGCGTGATTCTTCATACGAGCGCTGCCTCGACCAGTGCCCCCGGGGGCAACCCTGGAGGACTCCCGAGACTTCCCTACTCGTTCCCCGAGGCTCTGCTTCCTAGTGCAGCGATGGCCTCGACCTTTAGCCAGAAGGAAGCATCGCACTAGTCCCGCGCGAAGTCCCCGGAAACTTCGACACTCTCTCCTCCTGCCACTTGCAACGCCATCTCGTAATGGTTGGGCAACTCCAAGACGGTTATTCCTTCGCGTGTCTTGACCTCGGGAGCATCGGCGTAGGGTATGAGCTCCCTGAAACCATCGGCGAAGCTCAGTTTAATTCCATCATCCAGCAGAGCGGCGGTGGTCATCACCCGGTTTGCGTTCCTAACTAGAACCAGATCCATCGGCTCATCTTGCTGACGAATGGGCACGAGACCAGCGTCGGAACACATCGCTACTCCGCGTCCCCAGCCGTCTCCGGAATTATGATCGCCATGCCACCGGGGATCGAATACGCCAGCCGGGCGACGTGCCACACCTCCCCGCCGGTTAGTTCCACGCCTTCGAACCACTGGGCCACGCGGTCATACTCGATGCCCAGGCGCTCGGCGAACTCCTCTCGCGACAGGCCCGCAAGCTCAATCAGCCGTTCCAGCCGCTCGCCGAAGTCCTCCGGGAAGGGCGGACAGCAACAGTCCTCCTCCCGTTCCATTTCGTGCATAGTCCTACTACCCTCCAAATTGTCCTTGTCCTTACACGACCGATCCGGCGGATTTCCCTCATCCTCCTGTTATTGTAGCCTGCGGCCACGGGCCGGGCCAGGGCGCCCCTGAGCTTGTTCCACGGGCGGTGGCAACGCCCAGGTTTCGAAACGTGCCACTGCCAGAGGAGTCCTCCGTTGTCCGAAATCCAGCGGCCAGTCTGGTACGTTCAGTGAAACTTCCCGCACCGTCAGCTCCCCTGGCTTTGTCAGAACAAAGCCCGCAGGCAGGCAGCAGTGTATACCACAGCCGAACCCACAAGCGCCGCACGCCTTTTCATTATACGCCCATATGCCCCACCAAACCGCCTCTGGCTCGCGCAAACTCTGGCATGACAGAGCTGCCGATCCCGCGACATCACCAAGGTCCGCTGTACCAATATGGGCCTGTTAACAACCGTTTTCGACCATTGGATAACGATATACTTAAACCAAGTCTCTGGAGTCAACGGCCACCCCTTCCGCGTAGTTCCGCGACGCTAGCGTCATGATGAAGGTGTTGGCGGAACCGTCATGCACTAACTCGCCATAGTCGCGTCGCATGTTGCTGCAATGGTTGAAGGTGCCCTTGTGCGCCGCGCCATAGAATTTCCGAGGCTTGCCCTTCCACCCGTGTCAAAACCGTCCTGTCTTAGCGGCCGTCGCGGACGTTCATCGTGCCAGACGAGCCTAAAGGTACGCCGATGAGGTCGCCGCGAAGCCCTTGTCCTTAGTCTACCTCCGGACTATCCTCTTATCATGAATGAGAGTACGACCCGACGCCGTATGTAAGGATTGCGGAGGAATCGCTTTGCCAACTGTCGCACCCGGGGAAGGTGAACGACGGGCCGTTGGAGGCTACCACGCCCAGTATTTTACGTCTGCCTCATTGATCCTGCGAGATCTGCTCGGTGGCAGTTTGCAATGGATCCGGGTCGCGGACCCGAAGGCTGGGGGAGTGGATGACCTCCTGATTGGCAGCCCAGGGCGGGTTGATGCATACCAGGTGAAGTCGGCCCGATACGCTCGACCGTTCACGTTCCGGGACCTGACGGTTCCACAGTCCAGCACGCCATCTCTGATTCGGCAACTGGCGAATGGATGGCTAATTCTCAAGCAAAGATACGGACAGTCACGCGTCGTCGTTCATCTAGTAACAAACCAGATTGCGTCAAGTGGGATTGCCAAACTCCCAATAGGCGATCCTCCTCCCGCTCCCAAACACTTCGCTGCTTTTGTTAGGCAGGCTTGGGAGCCTGCCCATGGGACCGCGTCTGACACGGCTCTAAACATCCCTTTAGAATGGCAAACCACTTGGAACGAAGTGCGCTCGGCCAGCGGCCTGTCTCCGTCGGACTTCGAGAAATTCGTGAGGGATTGTTCATTGGAGTTCGGGTTTGAAGCTCGAGAATTGTTCCAAGGAGGGTCATCCCTTGACCAGGAATTCGTCGAAGATGACGTCGACTGCATCACCAGTGAGTTGTTTGCGACGGTTGCTGATCCTCAGCACATCATAGAGCTTACAGCCTCCCAACTTTTGCAGCGGTTAAATTGGACGGACAGGTTCGCATACCGAAATATTCACCAATTCCCAGTAGTAGAAAGGACGTATAGAGAGATAAAGGACACGGCGCTAGCGTTGAACGGAGCGATAGAGAAGTTGCCCGGTGGCTACATTGCTGTGCTGGGTGCTCCAGGTTCGGGGAAATCGACCCTCTTAACCCAGTATCTCAGAAGGGTAGGCGCGCGGGTAATTAGGTACTACGCGTATGTCCCAGACGCGGCCGGATCAAGCACGACAAGGGGAGAATCCACCAACTTTCTTCATGATGTGGTTCTCCAGTTGGAAAACGCCGGCTTTTCTTTCGGGCACAGTCTGAGCAGGTTCGATCTCGTCCAACTGCTGGACCGATTTCATGCGCAACTCCAGCTCCTGCACGAAGACTGGAAAGAAACGGGCTGCAAGACCATCGTTTTGGTCGATGGACTGGACCATATCGAACGGGAACAACATCCTGGACGATCCTTGCTGGCTGACTTACCTCACCCCGGCCAGGTGCCGGACGGGGTCTACTTCGTGCTGGGCAGCCAGACCGATGCTCCGTTGTCGGCACGTATCAAGGCAGAGGTGAGGCGTCAGGACCGCAAGGTTGAGATGTATCCGCTCAGTCTCCAGCAAGTGCATGAGATAATTTCGGCTGCCGAAATACCCACGCCGGTTACGCCCGAGCAAAGGGATCGCGTCTGCGAACTGTCCAACGGCCATCCCCTTTACCTGAATTACCTCATAAACAGGATGAAATTGTGCGAAGGAGAGGAAAGCCTCGAACTAGAACTCCAGGGAGGCACGCCTTATGAAGGAGATATTGAAGGAACCTATCACAGCTATTGGGAGCAGTTCAGCGATGACGTGGAGTTACAAAGGCTCCTTGGGATCTTGGCCAGAATTCGAGGATGCATCGATCTTTCGTGGGTAAGAACCTGGGCTGACCATCATATTGTAGATCGCTTAGGTCAACGGTTCGCCCACTACTTTCGCATTGAACACAATACCCGGTGGTATTTCTTCCACAACAGTTTTCGTCTCTTCCTCATTGATAAGACCGCCGAGTTCCCGCCAGGAAATTTCGACGAGAGTAGGGATAGGGACTTCCACGCGGAACTTGCCGACCGGTGCGCAGCTTCGTCACCGGATCATGGCGTATGGGTCTGGGAGGAATTGCACCATCGGGTTGCGGCCCACCAGCACGATGAAGCTCTGGCATTGGCCACCCAGGGCTATTTTCGCGGCCAACTCATGGCTTTTCGTCCTTTGGAAGCCATAAGGGGAGACATCAACGCAGCCTTCCATTCCGTTGCCGCGCGGCAAGACCCAGCGGCCCTGGTCCGCCTTTGCTTGATTGGTTCTGAGATGAGTCAACGCTCCGAACATCTTGACCAGGGGAGCTTGGTTCCTCTACTGCTAGGGCTGGGCCAATACGACCTAGCCTTAGAGTACATACGGTACGGCCTCCGGGTACATGCAGATGCAAGCGTTGCTCTTGGAGCAGTTCCGTTGCTGGTGGAGCAGGGACTGACTGCCGAAGCAAAGCAAGTATTCGGTGTTGCTGAGCCGATCGCGTTGCTAACCGGTTCCATGGCAACAGGGCTGGCCAGAGCAAGAGGCTCCTACGGTAGCCTACACGATTGGCTAATGGCGGCCTTGTGGTTCAACAATGCGGATGAAATCGTCGGTATTATCAATGGCCTGCAGTATGAGGATGATTACTTGGGCCTAATGGCGAGAGGCGGATCGCAGCGTTCGCTGAGAACTGATCTGCTTTCAGATGCCGGGCTGGAGTTGTTGCGTCAGGAGCGATGGTCCGAATTGGAACGCCTATTGGACGCTCTTGATGCAACTGGAGAAGGAGGGATATTGGCTAGATTCCGGCTCCTTGTCCACACCTTTCGCAACCGATACAAAGCCGGGGACGTTACCGGAGCCCGGGAACATCTTGACGGAATGTTGGAGATTGACCGCGACTGCTTGGGTCCAGCGGAACGCCTGGCGTTGGCGGAAGCGTTGTTTCTCGTAAAGAGGGATGACCGGCAGGCCAGACAGTTGCTGGACGACCTACTTGAACCTGATACGCAGATGCGTCTGTCCTTCCCGGAGGAGACCATCCGGCCTTTTGAACCACGGCTATTGAAGAGCAGGCTCGACTATCTTTTGGGTGATCGACGGACGCCTACGGACATTATTCCTGAATCCGATGACCCCAAGGGTGAAGGCGAAGTCCTGCTGCAACGAGCAGTCTGCACGGTGGGCCAAATTTGGGCTAAGGCATGGACCGGGCAAAAGTATGATGCTTCAAGCGTCAAACTGGTTGCTCAGCCCATGCTCCAACTGCATTACAGACCTTTACGGGAGACGTTCTCTTGGAGTGCTGGGCACACTTTTCGCGTACTCAGAATTCCCGTGTATGAGCTACTGATAGATGCGGTTTCGGAGCACGGGCAACAAGCTCTATCGGGACTGCACGATTTGTTTGAACTGGAATGGAACGAGCCCGGTCTACAAGAATATTGGCCAGTCGACGTTCGGAGGTCGATCATCCGGAGTTTCTTGAACAGGGGATGTTCAAAACAATGGGCAGCCTCAGCGCTTCGGGAATTGGACGTTTCGGTACCGGACCCCAGTGGTGTTGACAACCGCGTCGAAGAGTGCGTGAAGCATGCGGAAGCCTGGCTCGAAGCAGGAAGCCGTGAACGAGCACGACATTTTCTAGGACTAGCAGTGGAAGTGGGGTTCGGGGTCGGGTATCGCAATGATTACCAGATGAACCAATGGATTGACTGGCTGGACAAGATCAACGAAGTAGAACCGGATAAGGCGGGCGGGCGCATATCGCACTTTGCGCGCGCAATCAGGGACTTGCACGAAAGTGCCGAAAGGGAAACCGTAGTCTCCGCCGCCGAGCGCCTGATTGCGACGACTTTTCACTGGAGCCCGACGAGGGCAACACAGTTGTTCCTATGGTTTGCGGATCAATGGGCGGTCAATTATTGGAAGGGTATGGGTTCGCTGTTGGCGGAGGCGTTGAAAGGTCCCAATCCGCCAACACGGGCTGCTCTGCTGGCGACCAGTGAGTTTCTGTTGCCGTTCGATACCCTTGGCAACGCAGAGCTGATGAACAGTCTGGTGGAACGGCTCGGTGACACAGAACAAGAGGACCGGGCCATTGCTGAGATTCACCGGCTCATTTCGAGGGTGCATCGGGATGCCTCCCCGTCAATGAGGCCAACGTGGTTCAGGGGGTTGGCGGCAGGCATAGATAAAACTGGCCTCCCCAACGGCGTTTTCAACATCGACGCCAATGATCTAGAGGTGGAAGATAACAGAGAACAGAAATACAGGTCGGACCAGTTGACGTTGAGGCATGATGGCGAAGTATTGGATTACCCAGAAGTGCAGGAAAGGATCAAGTCTGTCTCTGACCTCGCTGAGTTACTGGGTAAAGAAACCGAAAGGTCCTTCTTCCACTGGGTCCCGTTGGTGACCCAAATGATCAGTACCCAGTCCGACCAAGGTGCCTTGGTCGAGTTGGCTGGACTGTTCAGAAACAGACGATCTGGCAATCGAATCATCGCCGAAGTTGGCAGGCGGTTAGCCGAACTTGGACAAGAGGGCTCGGCTTGGGAGATGGGAAAAGCGTCCTTGGAGTTGTCGAGCGGATACGACTGGCTTCCCAGGGCGGGGAGCGGCATAAAGGTTGACGTTTTCAGGACACTGGGCCGTCTGGACCAAGAAAGGGTCAATGCTATGGTCTATGAGAGTTTGGCACGTGATTTGGAGGAGACAGCGGGTCTAACAACGGAAATCCAGGATGTTCTCGCGGACATCCTGGATTTGGTGGAGCCTACTGCGACGGCGCGTGATGTCTGGACTGAAGTCGAAGACCACACGAGTAGTCTGCTCGGGTTCTCCTGGTCTGATCCCGCCACAGATGTGTTCAGTGGAGAGGTGTTCGGCGATACGCCGCACAAGGCAATAGTTGAACTCATCGCCGCACAGCTCGGGCATCCTTGTGTTGAGATAGCTCAGGCGGCGCAGCGATGCCTGGGGCAGTTGCTCTTGAACCATGCAAGCGATGTATCGGATGTGATGGCGAAAGCACTCCACCAATCAGATGAGCGGCGGGAACACGTTCTAATTCTCATTGAGGCGGTCAGTTCCATCGACCCGAGTGCCGCGTCCCAGTTCCGCGAAACGGTGTGCGGGTTCACGGTCTCGGCCAGTTGGCTAACCAGAATGATGAGCCGAGCAATCATGAAAAATTGTGGTTGGCCGGAGCCTGCCACGAGCCGGATATTGCGTCCGGTTCCACCCATCTATAGTTCCATCCACCTCGCCCTTGATCAGGAACTGTTTAGCACGGTGGCGCCTTACGACCGGGAATTGAAACTGATTTCTGAAGTCGCAAGAGTCCCGGTCGGAAACCTGCACCGGCGCGTCGTTGACATCATGCATCAAATCGCTCCCCGGGAAACGGAGTGGTCAGACGAAGCAGAACGTCGAATGGGATCTCATCTGGTGTCAGTTGGAATACAGTTGCCATATACCAGGCCGCGTGCCTACATCGCTAGGTCGGCAATGTTCCGCGCTGTCTCTGAATTGGTTGATGGTGGGCACATATCACCACGAGGGAATCACCTGTTGGAAAGGAAACTGAGGACGTACGATCCCAGAATGGTGTTGGAGCAACCCGCTCGCAGGCCAGTTCAAATCCGCAAAGCGATGGAGACTGCCCCAGGCGAAAAGGCAGAGGATTGGGTTCAGAACGTTGATGACGCGTTGTCATCAACAGATTGGATGCCTGATGACCAGCGGATAGTAGTTGCCGAAAAAACCAGCCTTACCATTCGTAAGCATCGGCGTTCGATGACTGAAACTCGTTACAGCGTGTTGGATGCCGGTAACCTAATGCGGCGGCAACTTGAAGAGAATCCTGGGTCAATGTTCGTTGAGGTGGTGAGAAGGCACATCTCCGAGTATCCCTCGTTGCTCGAATACTCCGGGCGCTTCGTATTGGTGCTGAGACATACCGCCGATTGGGTGGATTCACCCGGAGGTAACTGGCTAGCACTTAACCCTGCCATAGCTATCAGGTTGGGCTGGTCAATTGCAGAGGACGGAATCTTCCGGTGGGTAGATGACCAAGGTCGTGTCATGGTGGAGAGTATATGGTGGATGGACGGACGTCCGATGCTTCACACTGATGGTTTGCTGGAGGACGAAGTTGGTGAGGGTTGGTTGGTACTCGCCTCAGAATCCGCCTTCAGGCAGATCGAAGAGGCATTTGGTTCGTTATCGAGAAGGTCCACAGTGGTGAGACGATACGAGAGCGGTTCCGAAGCCATCGAGCGTACAGCCACGTCGTGACTGGAGATCATACTAAAGCCAATCCCAAGAACTGGTGGAAACTTGCAGAGGTGTTGACGGAAGGGAAGCTGGGATTGCTTGGATGGTGCAGGACCACATCCGACAAGAAATCATTCGGGACCGAACGGCTTTCGGGGGTCAGGGCAATACAGCGAAACCGGAACACAGCGCGAGTAAACTGACGCTTCGCCACGCCAGGACTCCGCACCACGTTCAGCCCCCCTCACGATCAATATAGACTTTCTAGCAGGACCTGTCGGCGTCCCCAGACCCTTCGCCAACGCCTGCTAAGCCCAATGCCGAGTGGAACTCGGCCAGGAATCCCCTGCCGTTGCTGCCCACCACAAGGTCCCAGAGGTTTTCGGCGTCACCAGCTTTTCGGTCATCAGCAATTCTGGAATCGTGGGCCGAACTGCCCCTCAGCTGGGCAATTGTTTCCAGCTTAACGTTGAGATTGACCACGGCGTCCAAGTCAACGGACGGGAATGCTTGGGGAAGTACCGACCGCAGCGGAGAGTTTATGTCCGTTTCAGCGGATGTCCTGAGAATTTGAACCCATCCTGACATTGGAATATCGTCCCATTGCTCGGGGGAACGTTTCCGGGCTGACCGCTTTCCCCTGGGAAGCGCCAGTGTCAGTCCCCTTGATTCGGGAAGCGCTTGAATCGCCGGCACGAGCATTCGGACGAACAGCGATTCCACGGATTTGCAGAGAGCAACCTTGCAATTGTCCCACTCCTTTGCGGATCTGTGCCTCGAAGCATCAACCAGATGGTCGGCAGTGGCCCGAGGCAATCTACTCATCAGGCTAGGCAATTCTCCTTGCAACAGCCCATACCAGTATTCATGGTTGGGGGGTACTCTATTCTTAACAACTTCCAGAAGGTCGTCGGTGTTTCGCTCCGTGCGCAACGCGTGTTGGGCCGAGCTCGATGTGATTGTTTCAATCCGTTCCAGAGAATCGGCTATGCCCGCCAAGGATACTCTCCGCTCTGCGGCATTTGTGGAATGAGCGTCGGCGAATCCTACTCGCATGGCCCAATAAAGATCGCTCTGGGCGCTCAGGTGCGGCGGCAGGGTGGTTCCCCAAGGCATCGGGCCATCCTTGCGATATTCGATATCGGAGGTATTGTAGAACTTCAAGGCCCGTTGCCGGTACTCGCTCCACGAGTGTGGAGGGCTCTCGAACAGAACTCCGGCGACATGCCAACAGTTTTCCCATTCTCCGGCTTCGATCTCTCCAAGCAACGAGGCCCGCAAGGGTGGCCTAGCGGCCATAAGCCTGCCGAGGGCCTGGCCGTAGTACCAAGCCCAGAACTGTCGCGTCGCAGTTGGGCATTCCCCAATGTGGTCCCGTTCCTGATCATCGACTTCGCTGGCTGCGTCCATCCATTCGTAGATCATGTCGAGACAGCGCTCCACCTCTGCTATGCCCGAGGACTCTGAGAGCTGGTTCAGCCAAGCGTCCAGCCTGCGTATGGCAATATCGGCGGGGTGGACGTTCCACCCGAAATGAGCAAATGAGATGGACGCAAAAGTCAGCGCATCCTCAAATCGTCCGACTCTTTCGTAAAGGACCGGCAACCGGTCCAGTTCCCGGTCCAAATACAAGCTGTGCTCGCTTCCTGGCAGGTAGAAACGGATGCGGGGAGCAAAAATGGAATCAAGTTCTTCAAACAATTCGATTGCCTGCCCAGGATCGCTATTGCTCACCAGTACAGCCAGTGCGGCGCGGCTGTAATAATAGGTTGATTCCCTGGCCGTCATATGGTGATTGGGAAACATTTCCTTCGGGTCGAACAGGGGGGCTGGGCGGTCGTGTATCGTATCCAGCGTCAAGTAGTAAAGGCGGCGTTCAGCCTCTCTCTTGAAGCTCGCGAAGATCTCCTCACCCAGCCACCGGTTGTGTTCCCTATTCAAGCTTTCCGATAAGGCGATATGAAACATCACCGCCCGCAAGAGAGCCCAGTCGTCCGGGGAAGGGTCAGCCAGATCCCGCAGCACATTGTTGTATGTTGCGAGGTGGGTGGCGCGGTCTTTCTCAATGCCGACCTCTGTCAGCCTCCTTGAAACGCTCTCTTGATGATATGTCAGGACGATCCGCTTTAGTTCCTGCTCGTCCATCTCCTGTTCGTCTAGCAACTTACCACCAGCCTTATCCCACTTAGACCAACGCTACTCAGCCGACGCCAGATGCTTCTTGGTGCAGCTCGATGACTACGGCCGATCAAAAGGGTTCTGCAAATCGACCCCGAACTGTGCAAAGTCTCGCACGTTCCGGGTGACCACCGTCAGTCTGTGAACGATGGCCGTCGCGGCGATCATGGCGTCCTCGGCAATGGTGTCAGACTTCCGGTGCATGAGGCGAGCCCACTCTCTGAAGGTGGCCGCATCCATCGGCAATACAGCGTAGGATACCTGAATTTTGTCCAACCAGACTTCCAGTTCCTCCGCCTTGGCAAGATCCTGGTCGCGAGTGATTTCAATCCCTGCCTGTATCTCCCCCACCGTAACGGCAGATATGAAAAGTAGCTCCGCCGACACATCTGCGATCCACTCGAGGACAGCAACATTGGGCCGGGGTCGGCGGAGTTCCGAGACCACGTTGGTATCCAGCAGGTACATGGAACTATTCCATGGCCACAGGTGAACGGTGGCGATGCTGTCCCCGTGGCGGTACCAGGGTATCAGTCCGCGCTTCTGTGGTCAGGAGCAACTCCTTCAAGTCAGGCCTGGTCATCTGTTCCAGCCTCCGCCACTGCTTGATAGGGACCAGCACGGCGGTTTCCACCCCGCGCTTGGTCACAATCTGAGGCCCTTCGGAGAGGGCGGTATCAAGCATCTCGCTGAATTTCGCCTTAGCGTCTTGAACCGGCCATCTCTTGCTCATTCTGCACCTATTGAAATACTATCTGACTAGACAGCAGACTAGGTTATAACCAGATCGGTGTCAAGGCTTGAGATGATGATTTTTCCTTGTCGTCCCCAACTGACTTTCAGTCTCTCCTATGCGTTTCCGCTACCAGACCTGACAAGATCGAGAACGTTCCCTATCAGGTTCACGGTGGCGCTGTATTCAGCGGTTCACCGGCTAATTTGGGTGAGTATCCAAGCCCCTCGCTGTGTCTGCGGGGGTTTTTCTCCAAGCGTGTGAGCCGCCAAGCAGGTTGGGCCCACGGCACTCCAAGATGAAATCGGTCACTGAGTTCCCTTTCCCGTTTCATCATCTCCGGCTCCTCCCAACCGACAGCCGTCCGTGGGCTCACTGAAGATGTAGTTGGGGTTATCAGCCCTCTCGATCAACTTGCGGCGTAGCCGCCTCACGTGGGCAGGCGCCACCCAGCGGTGACCGTCCTCTCGCGCCGCTCAGACCAAGCTCATCTGGCCATTGCGGCTCAGCGTCCCTCCCGCCTTCACCTACAGCCCGTAGATCAGGCGGTCTCGGTCTCTTTTGATCGTGACGTGCGTCCTTCAGCAAACCTGGTGTGGGCCAGTTGCGGCTAGTAGTTGCTGGACGCTGTGAAAGGTGTGGCGGTTTAGTTTGAGAGACCCGCCACAATGGCTGTTAGGATTAGCCCTGCTGTTGTTAATGCTGCGTATTTTACCGAGAGAATGAGTAGTTGTGGTCCATTTTGGTCTTGGACTACTTTGCGGCAGGTTTTGCGGAGTGTACCTGTGAAGCCCTCGCCTTTAGCCAAGTTTGCTAGGGCACTTTCTGCAACTAGTGCTATGAGGCTGGCCAGAAGGAAGAGTGCCAATAACTGGGGGTGTATTCCTGTTTCAATAATGAAGTGGATAGCGAGAGCTATGAGAATCGGCCCCAGATAGATAAGTAATGTTCGGATGAGGGTTTTCATTTTCGAGCCGCTACTTGAATCTGTATGGCCTTGGATAATGGGCTTTGCGCAATGAATGTCTTTTAGTTCCGATTCATTATAAAGAATTTTTCTAGTTCATGGTGGTTGTCGGTGCTGTCGAGCCACTGCACGAGGCTCGGATTACCTGTCAGGCGCTGGCTGGTCATGTATCGGGGGTTCTGTCAATGGCGGCGGTAAAGTAGGCCAGTGTGTCATTCGCGGGTGCGGGACCGGCTGCAAAGGAAGACCAAAGGGTATAGCAAGACCGTCGCTATGCTGCGGGATTCCATAGCCTTGGTCTTTCTGAAACTGGACTTAATCTAAATGCCAGCGCATGTTTAGAATACCTGTTTATCTTGGCGCAAGCCAACTCCACCAAGCAGGGTTTTATCTGCAACGGATGGGGAGAAAGCACTTCGTCTCGCTCAAATTTCAGGCCGCTGCAACAAACGATTCGCCTACTGCTCAGTTGATAGCCCAACCCTCGGATAACGCCTCCGCCTGCTCCAATACCGTCTGGGTAGCTTTTTCCTGCTTATCCGGCGGATACCCGTACTTGCGGAGGATGCGCCGGACCAGGACCCGAAGTTGCGCCCGAACATTCTCCCGCAACGTCCAGTCGATGGTCACGTTGCGCCGCACGGTTTCGACCAACTCGCGGGCGATGGTGCGGAGGGTCTCATCGCCCAGCACCTGTACCGCGCTGTCGTTGGTCTCCAGGGCATCGTAGAAGGCCAGTTCGTCACTGGTCAGTCCGAGCTTTTCACCGCGGGATGCGGCCTCTCTCATCTCTCGCGCCAACTGGATTAATTCCTCGACGACTTGCGCCGCCTCGATGGCCCGGTTCTGGTAGCGACGTAGGGTCTGTTCCAACATATCGGCGAAGGAGCGCGCCTGGACTACGTTGGTGCGCCTACGGACAGCCACTTCGCCCCTGAGCAGCTTTTGTAGTAATTCCACGGCCAGGTTTCGCTGGGGCATCCCCTGCACCTCGGCCAGGAACTCTTCGGACAGCACTGAGATGTCTGGCTTGTCCAGCCCGGCAGCAGCGAAAATATCCATGACCCCTTCCGATGCTACCGCGCGGGAAACTATCTGGCGAACCGCCAAGTTCAGGTCCTCGTCGGCGCGGGCTTCTCCCGCCGCCTGTTTGCTCAACGCTGCCCGCACCGCCTGGAAGAAACCCACGTCGTCTCGGATTCGGAAAGTTTCCGCGTGAGGCACGGCCAAGGCAAAGGCCTGAGACAATTCCCGCACCGCCGCCATGCAGCGGTCCTTGCCGCTTTCCTGGGCTAGGATGTGTTCTTGCGCGGCAGGAAGCAGGCCCAGGCGCTCCTGCGGGGTTCCCGTAGTCCATAGGAACCAGTCGAAGCCGTGGAACAAGGCGCAGCAGACTTCGTGCTTTTCCAGCATGATCGCTACAGCCTCTTCCTTGTCGATGGCCGTCCGCCCGGCGCCGCCACTCTCGGTGTAGGTGGCCAGCGCCTGCCTCAGGTCGTTGGCCAGCCCCAGGTAGTCCACCACCAGACCGCCGGGCTTGTCCTTGAAGACCCGGTTAACCCGGGCGATGGCCTGCATCAGCCCGTGGCCCCGCATCGGCTTGTCCAGGTACATGGTGTGCAGGCTGGGCGCATCAAAGCCGGTCAGCCACATATCTCGCACCAGCACAACGCGGAAAGGGTCCCCGGGGTCGCGGAAGCGGTTGGCCAGAGCCTCGCGCCGGGTCTTGTTCCTCACGTGCCGCTGCCATTCCGGCGGGTCGGAAGCGGAGCCGGTCATCACCACCTTGATGTTGCCCTTATCGTCGGCATCATCGTGCCAGCCGGGGCGCAGTCGCACCAGGTCGTTGTACAGGTCAACACAGATGCGGCGGCTCATGCACACCACCATCGCCTTGCCTTCCAGAGCCTCCAGGCGCTGCTCGAAGTGTTCCACGATGTCTTGGGCTACTTGTCTGAGCCTGTTCTGAGTGCCTACGACGGCTTCCAACTGTGCCCACTTGGTCTTGAGCCGCTCCTTGCGCTCGATTTCCTCGCCCTCGGTGGCCTCCTCGAAGTCAGGATCAATGGCGGGCCGCTCGGCATCATCCAACTCCAGCTTGGCTAGGCGGCTTTCGTAGTGGATGGGCACCGTGGCCCCGTCCTCCACGGAACGCTGGATGTCGTAGATGCTGATGTAGTCTCCGAACACCGCCCGGGTGTTGGCGTCCTCAAGTTCGATGGGCGTGCCGGTGAAGCCTACGAAGGATGCGTTGGGCAGCGCGTCCCTCATGTGGCGGGCGAAACCGTCAACGAAGTCGTACTGGCTGCGGTGGGCCTCGTCGGCGATGACCACGATGTTGCGCCGCTGCGACAGCGCAGGGTAGGTGTCGCCCCGTTCCTCCGGGTAGAACTTCTGGATAGTGGTGAAGACCACGCCGCCGGAGGCCACCAAGAGCTTCTGCCGCAGGTCAGCCCGGCTTTCGGCCTGCGCCGATGGCTGGCGCAGCAAATCCTGGCAGCGGGAGAAGGTGGTGAAGAGCTGGTCGTCCAGGTCGTTGCGGTCGGTGAGGACGACTATGGTGGGGTTTTCCATAGCAGGCTCGCGGACGATGACACCGGCGTAGAAGGCCATGGTCAGGCTCTTGCCTGCTCCCTGGGTGTGCCAGACCACGCCGATGCGGCGATCGCCGGGGGCGCCGCCCGGCCTGCGTCCCGATTCATAGCGGGCTGTTTCTTCTCCGGCCAGTCGCGCTTCATCCTGCAACTCGGAAGCCCTCAATGTCTCGCCGACGGCTACCCTGACAGCATGGAACTGGTGGTAGCCCGCCACCTTCTTGACCAGCTTGCCGCTGCCGTCGTCGTCGAAGACGGTGAAGTCGCGGATCAAGTCCAGGAAATGCCGGGGCTGGCAGGCGCCCTCCAGCAGGACTTGCAGCTCGGTCAGACTGGGGTCGGCCAGGGTTTCGCCGGTGATGGTGCGCCAGGGCTTGAACCACTCGCGGCCTGCTCCGAGGGCGCCGATGCGGGCAGTCAGGCCGTCGGAGACGATGAGGGCCTCGTTCATCGAGAACAGGGCGGGCAGTTCGGCTTGGTAGGTCTGGAGCTGCCGCCAGGCCTCCCATACGTCGGCGTTCTCGTCGGCGGGATTCTTGAGCTCGATGACGCCCAGAGGCAGGCCGTTCAGGAACAGCACGATGTCGGCCCTCCGGGTAGCCCGGTTCTCCCTCACAGTGAACTGGCTGACCGCCAGCCAGTCGTTGTTGTCCGGGTTATCGAAGTCAACGACTCGCGCGGGTTCCCCAGTAACCGTGCCGTCCGGTCTCCTGACGGAGACGGTTACGCCGTTGACCAGCATCCGGTGGAAGGCGCGGTTGCGGGCTTCTACGGTCGGCCCCTCGGGGTTGACGAGGCTGCGGAGTCCAGTTTCCAGCGCTGACGCAGGAAGGTTCGGGTTGAGATTCAGGAGAGCGTCTCGGAGCCGCCATTCCAAGACAACTTGGGTGAAGTCGGCCCGCTCCGCACCAGGGGTGTCCGGGGCGATGTCCGAGCCGCGGGCCACTCGCCAGCCGAGGCCGGATAGCCAAGAGAGGGCGGCGGACTCAACGTCGGCTTCGTTGAGGGTGGTCATGTCGCCCGTAACAGACTCTCAAACTCATCGGGGCGCGACCACCGGGCGATTTCGGAGTGTTCATCCACCAAGTTGAAGTCCTCGGAGCGCCAGACGTCTTCCGTATCGTCAAACAGGGAGACAAAAGTTAACCCGGATTGATTGACCTTGAGGTGACTCAGGTCCACGCATCCGGCCAGGACGTGTTCGGCCAGTCGGCGGACAGTGCCGCGGGACCCGGTGCTCAGCAGAAAGACCAGCGAAGTCCGGTTGTCCGTATATGTCTCAAAATCAATCGTCCAGTTTTGCGCCGACCGGCCCTGCTTCTGCACTTGACGGTCGAAGGGTATTTGTTTCTCGCGCAGCCACTCGTCCACTTCATCGGCCGTATTCTGAAATGACTGGCTGCGAAAGGTGAACCACAGGTCGGAAACTCGCACCGCCCCTTGGGCGACACGCAACACCGATTCCGCCAGCTCGTCCCTCATCACTTGGCGCAGCGCCAGTTGGCCTTGAATCAAATCAATGCGGAGGGTCTGGCATACGTCCTGAATCAGCATTTGTTGCTTGGGCGAGCGTTGCCGACTTACCGACTGCAAGCCAAGCCAACCCAGCGCGTCTCCGAAGTCAGTGATGGTGTAACCGGCGCCCCGCTCCAATACGAACACGTCCACCACGCCGCCATCCGGATACAGCATCGGGGTGCGCACCCTTACCCCTTCCTGCGGAGCCGGCGAGCAAACGAACAAAGGGGGCAACGACTGCCCAATGGCGGCGCAAAGTTCGTTGATGGTCATATCAGCATGGAGCCTTGAACATTAGGTGGGCGCATTATACCCCGGTGTTCAAGCCTTGCCTCGGTGCAGAACTGCACCCACACCGCTACCGGACGATTCCACGGCTCGGTAATATCCCCCGGCACATAGGCCCACTTGTCCCTACGGCTTGGCGTCCAGTAGTTCTTGTGTTTCTCACCCACGGGGCTGCCGTCGGGGTTGATGTGCTCCGCGCCCATGTCCAGTCCGTAAATTCGTCCCACGCCCCTATGGATAATCGCGTAGGACAGTTTACCGGAATAAGGGTTGTACCAACCTTTCAAGAATAAGGGGTATCCTTCATCGGATTCAATGTCGATACGAAACTCCCTCGCCCTCGGGTTCTGCGAGGACTCCCAAGTGACATCGCCTTCGATTCGTTTGCTTTCATCGGCGATGATGGCGTCATATTCCTGCTTACTCAAGGTCATGCCGTTTACGCTCCCACTCGCAATTCCCCCGACACCCGCCCTGGACGGCAGCTTCAAAGTTGACTAGGGTGGTCCCGAATACCGATGACAGCGAGGATCCGGTTTCGGAGCTTCTCGCGCAGGTCTTCGGGATTCTCCCAGACTATATGATTGTAGTGGTTGGTGTCGAAGTGCAGGGACTCTACGGCGTCTTGGCGGCAGGTGAAGATAACCGGGATGCCAAGCCCGTGGGCGAATCCCGCCTCGTAGTAAACGCCGCCCCTTGCACCGTCAGAGCCTTGGGTGAAGTCTGCTACCAAGAATCTTGACCGCCTAATCTCGGCAATGATTTCGTCATCAATCTTGTTGATATGTTCCTTCTGGTCGATTCGGAGCGGTTCATATCCCGCCTCCGCTACGGCCGGTTTGATGCCTTTCTCGAAAGCCTCAGCCATACTATCGTGAAACCACATAGCAATGAACGATTGGGAAGAATCAAAATTCGTTGCCTGTTCCGCAATTTGACTATGCCCGGTTACTGTCACGGTGCCTCGAAACATACCACCCGGTACATAATGTCCTTCCAGCCAGCCGATCTTTTCCAGGTATCGGATTAGAAATTCAATCTCTCCCCATGTCGTTGACTCAGACCAAGCATATGCGCTATGTGTATTTCCATGCACGGTGACTGTTTCACCAATCGCATTTGCTAACCCAGATATAAACTTTAAGAGCCTGGTAGCCCGTTCATGAACGCCCAACGAGCTTTTGATTTTGACGTGTTCAATAATGTTGCTGGTAATCGTGGGCTGTTCGCTTCCTTGATTCCGTTGATCAATGAGCCAAGTAGTCAGTCGCGCCTTTTGTTCTTCCGTCATCCTTTTCACGTCGGAATTAACCAGTGCCTCGGGAACAACGAATCCCCCAGCAACGCGTGGGGAGTCGTCCACGTAGAACGTTCGGTTCTGGGGCTTGTAGTAGCCCTCTGCCTGATACCCTTCGCCCCAGATTGGGCAGTTGGTAATGGTGGTAGTCACTGTCGCTACTCCTGTCTAACTAATCTCCCCCACCCGCAACTCCCCCGACACCAGCCGCGGCAGCAGTGCATCCCGCTGTGCGGCCAGGGCTCGGGATTCCTCGATCAAGAACTCCTGTCTCATGCGCTTTGCCTGAGCCGTATCGCTGAATGTCGCCACAAGTTGAGTAGGTGGCACAACTATTCGCGGAATCCTCAGAGCATCGACTGGCAGCATATTGACAGTGGTGCCAGTCGCATAGCCGCTTACAGCTCCGTGAGTGGCTTGGGTATTCAGCAAGTGGCACACAAAGTCGTGCGTTAGACCGGCAGAAACCTCGGGACGTACTCGGTATATGTGGTGGCTGAACAACCCGCGGTTTCCAAAGCGTTTCGGCACTATTGCAGCGAAGCCAATCAACAACCTGTCATGCCCTTGCTCGGTGTTGGCAACTATCACATCTCCAGGTTCCGTAACGTGCCGGTCTTGGAAGTCGCCGTTGTAATACTTGATTCCATCACCCTTATAGCCGCCACCCTCGTAAATCGAGTTCAGATTGTGCATTGGCATACCGTCTGAGGACAGCCCAGACCCTTTATATGACAAGCCCCTCGCCACATCGATGCAATCCCCCAGCGCCTTCACCCCCCACCCCTCCGGTATCTCCCCCAACTCCGTGTCTACCAGCCGGTCGGGGAACAAATCCCACAGTTCCGGCAGCAGGTAAGGTTCGCGGCCTTCCTGCTTGGCACGAACCGGGCCAAAGTCCACGAACCAGTCTTGGAAGATGGCCCGCGCCATTTCCTCCATGGTCTGGTTCATTCGCCGGTTCAGCTCAATCTTGTCGTCCAGCGTCCCCAGGATTTGAGCAATGTGCCGCTGCTCTGGCAGAGGCGGGACGGGAATCTCAAGTGACTCAATCATTGCTTTCGTGAGCGCGTTCCTAGTTCCGCCGGAACCCGCCCAGGACAAGAGCAAGGTCTGCATTTCGGGAGACGACAGATGGTAACGCAGATAGCCAGCGTCCAGACTGTCCGAATCTGGCCTGATGATGGCGACGTGCTGGTTGACGCGGGCCGGCAGCACATCCGGGGCAACCTGGCACACCCTCGCCACCGAGTCGCCGGTAATGTTGAGAAGAACATCCTCCTCAAGGACTTCCACGTTTTGCAACGCATCGGCATGACTTTCGCTAATGAACACCAAGCCGTCTCGATGAAAGCCGCCGTTATACACGTTCTGGCTGCGAATCAGTGTGTAAGAACCCTCTCCTAAGTAAACGTCCTTCCCGCCCCGTGGCGTCGCTCCGCTACCTATCTTGGCGCACACGTCGCCCAGTGCAACTTTGCGCCACTCGTCGCTGGCCTTCCTTGAGGCGGCGGCTGGCGGTAGCGGTACCCTCTGGGCCTCAACGATCTTCTTGAACTCCTTGCTCACAGCATTCAGGTCCACCACATCAACGGTATAGGGGAGGTCCGATCCTTCGAAGGCGGCTTCCAGCCCGGCCATAACCCGGAATTCCAGCTTTGATGGGCCGGCTACCGCCAGGTCCAGATCGGAAGCGTCGGTGGCCGTCCACTTGGCGCGGCTGCCGAACACCCACACCTGGAACCCGGCGGGCAGATGATCCCGCAGGATGTCCTGCACGATTTCGAGGTGGTCGGGCCGGATGTCCACCGGGCTAGTCGAGGAGTTCATTCTTTTCCCGCAATTGCTTGAGAAGATAGCGGGCTTCGTCCAGAAATTCCGGGATGCCCTGAAATACCCTGGCGGCCAGTTCTTCGTTGTAAGCATGGCTGGTAGAGCCGCGGGCAGTACGATAGTTTTCCCAATTGGCGGGTTCTGAAAGCAACAACTCATGCTGCCACGCCCTTCGCATCAAGTTGCGGAAGGACAGTTGGTCAATCTGACCGGGATTGGCCGAAACTTCCTTAAGGTATCGTTTAATCATGGCAATACTGAGTTCGTAGGTGAACTCGAAAGCCTGTATGGCGGCGGCCCTGAAATGGTTCCGCGTCTGCGGGTATTGCCGCACGATGTCCGAGTCGTACAGGGTCAGAGCTTCCCCCAATTGGGCCACGGCATTTTCCAGGGGGGACAACTCCAGCGCCATCAGGGGCTCCCGTCCCTAGAATCCCAACCGTTCCAAGTTGGCGGCAATTTCCTCGTCCAGCCGTTGGGCTTCAGCCTGCTGCTCCCTCCACTGGGCCGTGAGCCGGGTCATCTTCTCCTGGAAAGGTTCTCCGTCGTCCTGCTGCGGTTCCGCGCCCACGTAGCGGCCAGGGGTGAGGACATGACCGTGCCTGCGGATTTCCTCCAGCGTCGCACTCTTGCAGAAGCTGGGAACGTCGGCATATTCGCCAGCGCTGCCGCCGCCACGCCAGGCGCGGTAGGTATCAGCGATGCGGGATATGTCGCCGGCGGACAGGTCCCGGTGGGTGCGGTCGGTCATGTGGCCCAGCTTGCGCGCGTCGATGAACAGCGTCTCGCCGGGGCAGGCTTCACCGGCGCTCCGGCCCCGGCGCAGGAACCAGAGGCATGCGGGTATCTGGGTGGAACGGAACAACTGCCCTGGCAGGGCGATGATGCAGTCCACCAGCCCGGCCTCGACGATGTTCTTACGTATCTCGCCTTCGCCGGAGCTGTTGGACGACATGGACCCGTTGGCCAACACGAACCCGGCGATGCCCCGGGGAGCCAGGTGGTGGAGGAAGTGCTGTACCCAGGCAAAGTTGGCGTTGCCCGCCGGCGGGACGCCGTACTCCCACCGCTTGTCGTCTCGCAACCGGTCGCCGCCCCAGTCGGATACATTGAAGGGCGGATTGGCCAGGATGTAGTCGGCCCGCAGGTCGGGGTGGCGGTCGTTGTGGAAGCTGTCGCCATAGGCAATCTGGCCCTCAATGCCCCGGATGGCCAGGTTCATCTTGGCCAGCCGCCAGGTGGTGTAGTTGGACTCCTGGCCGTAGATGGAAATGTCGCCCCTGGCTCGGCCGCCGTTACCGTTGCCGGTGGCGTGGGCGCGAATGAAGTCCACCGACTGCACGAACATACCCGATGAACCGCAGCAGGGGTCATAGACCCGGCCCTGGTACGGCTCCAGCATCTCCACCAGCAGCCGCACCACCGGGCGCGGAGTGTAGAACTCGCCGCCCTTGCGTCCCTCGGCCAGGGCGAACTGCTCCAGGAAATACTCGTACACCCGTCCCAGCACGTCCGTGGCCTGGGCTTCTACCCCACCGACCTGGATGTTGCTCACCAGGTCCACCACCTGGCCTAGCCTTTGCTTGTCCAAGGCGTCCCGGCCGTAATCCTTGGGCAACACGTCCCTGAGCGCCGGGTTGTCCCGCTCGATAGCGGTCATGGCGTCGTCCACCACACGGCCGATGCTGGCCTGGCGGGCCTGGGCTCGTAGCTTCGACCAGCGGGCCTCGGGCGGCACCCAGAAGATGCTCTGGGCGCGGTACTCGTCGGGGTCCTCCGGGTCTGCGCCCTGGTCACGCTCGGCTTCCAATTGGGCGTAGGCTTCCTCGAAGGCGTCGGAGATGTACTTGAGGAAGATGAGGCCCAGGACCACGTGCTTGTACTCGGCGGCGTCCATGCTGCCCCTCAGGGCATCGGCCATCCGCCAAAGCTCGGCTTCGTAACCCGTGAAGGGGCTACTGCTGGCCGGTTCGGTCTTAGCGTTGGATTTGTCCCGTCTTTGCCGCGCCGTGGTCATTACTATTCACCTATGTGTCCGCCCTTGGAACACCGCTCGTCAACTTCTTGAACGTATTCTTGCCGCCCGGAAGGTGACGGAACAACATCCGTTGGGAGCACCCGGAGCGCAGCATGTACAGG
This sequence comes from Dehalococcoidia bacterium, assembly GCA_965203005.1. GTDB lineage: Bacteria > Chloroflexota > Dehalococcoidia > Lucifugimonadales > UBA3495 > VXOI01. The sequence goes on along the minus strand of CBDBBS010000002.1, from coordinate 2,831,412 downwards.
CTGCCGTTGAGCGCTTACCGCGAGTCCATGGAGCAGAGCCTGCCCTTGGCTACGCTGGATACAGCAGGGATCGGGATTTTCCACTAGGGGATCGGTCAGACTGCCGGGGTATGGTTTTGTTCCATGCTTCCATCGTATTGGAAATCATCTATTTTGGAAACACCGTATCAGTCTTCCCAGGATAAGGAGCCGGCATCCCTCGCCCGTTCCATTTGCTTGACGACGTTTTCCAGCCTTGATGCGTTATCATCCGCGCCGACGAAGCGGCGTCTCTGTTTCACCGTAGCCAAAGCGGAGGCATTCCGTCCCAGCAGCATCGGGTCGCACACCAAGTCGCCGGGACGAGTGAACCGGGAAATAATCAGCGCCATCCCGACGTCAAGATGGCTGCGCCGGTTTCCTTGGGTCCCTTCATCGCTGGGAAGGGCGGAGATAACGCCGTCTCCGCCGTTCAGGCGAAACGCCGGTTTGCCGTAGACCAGCAACAGCTTTTGGCCGGGGGCGCCGCCCCGTGGATTCCTCCTGGAACCTGTAGCCCGGTCGTTGTGGACGTAATGAATGGCACAAATCCAGGCCAGGTCTGGATGCCGCAGACGCTCAATGAAATCCGGCAACCGATCCGTGCCGGCCAGCACGAACATCCCACCGGTCCTCTTCAGGGAATGGGCGGCGAAGTCGGCCAGGTCCTTCAGCAGTGAATCGGCATCGGCAGGCGGAAAAGTCACGATGGCGTCCAGGCTCTCCGGCTCCACGAATCCGTGCAGGTCCGCAACCCTCGATTGATGAAACACCGGCGGCGCATCTGTAGCGGCAACAGGGAGGGAATCCGCTGATTCGGCGCCCTCCGGCAAGCCAAGCTCCTCTTTGGCCATGTTCACGGCCTGCCTGACGGTCCTTGCCTCGCGGCGCAGCGCCAGGTCCACTGCCATCCGTTGCACTTCGTCCGGTTCCTTCACGGCGGCGGCCGCGTCGCTCACGGTTATCCGCCCCGAGAGGACAGCCCTCCGCAGTTCGGGTATCGCCGGACTCCGCCGGCCCAATACTTTTGCGGCTGCGGACACCGACCGCCTGCTGACCCGGAAGAGTCCGGCAGCCTCGTCCTGGGTCAGGATATTGCGCAAATTTGCGCAATTTCCCTCGGCGCTGCGGGGGCGTCCCACCCGGGACGATTCTGAAGCTCTGAAAGCCGCGACCGGCCGCTGCCAGGGAGCCAGGGCCCGGCGTGAGTCGTTCTTGCCGATCACGTGCGCCAGAGGGTTGGCGTCGTCGGGCAGGGAGGAGAACTTTGGCTCGATTCCCAGCTGCAGGCAGGCCTGGAGCCGGTGGAAACCATCTATGACCGTCCCCCGCCACAGGGTGATTTCCTCCATCAGCCCGATTTCCCTGATGCTCTCTTCCAGCCGGGCGTATTCGTCTTCCGTCATCGGAGGGAAAATCCCGGCCAGGGGGCTGACCAGGAAGACTGGCTGTTGTCCCATGGAACACCTCCCGCCTGTAGTTTCTCCAGGATGAATTTATCCAAGGAGTCCAAGCCGGTTCCCCGTTTGCGCCCGGGGCGGCGTAGGGAAACGGGCCTGCTTGCGGAGTTGAAACTCGGGTCTGTCAGTAACACGCCGTTGGAGAGGCATCTTTGCTGTGATGTTGGCAAACGGCGGGTTCCACTCTCAAGTACGACCAGACCACCGCCATCCTCATCGGTCTCCTCTACCGCAGTTGCGCCATCCCCGTGTCCTGGCGCATCCACCGCGCCACCTGGCGCGGCTCCTGGATGGACCATGCCGTGGAACTGCTCAAGGAACCGGCCCCGGCGGTTACCCACGACATGACCGTTATCGTGCTGCGCGACCGGGGCATCTCCAATCCCAAGCTGTGGACGCGGATACTAGCCGGGGCTGGCATCCCGGTATGCGCTGCTGGAAGAACATCGCCTTCGGTCCCCCAACGGCTCAGCGCCGTGGCGCCCTGCCGGTGGACCGGTATGCCGGGCAGGAGGACTCCCAGGACCCAGGCAATCTGCGGACGCCGCCCTGGGCGCTGTCGGCTCAGCATCACGGCAGTTAGCAAAAGCCGAAACGGAAGGTCAGCGTAATCCGACACGGCATCGGCTAGATGCGGCGGTTGCTGCTCAGGGGACCCCGCTGGGACCGGGTCTGTCTGTTGCCCGAACCCTGTCCGGAACCCAGGTCCAACCTGGGGGGCACCCGCGATGTACCTGCGTGACAACACCATACACCCCCTGTCAGCCGTCTGCCCCTCCACCTGTTGCCCGGCACACGGGACACGGGAATTTCCCGTTAGGAGGCCACTCTCAGCTACGGAGACCGGTTCCTCGTATATGTAGCCCCCTCTACGCGTGGCCTGACGGCGCCACCGAAGGATCATGCAACGCAATGCCGGGCTAAACCGTGATTTCCAAAGCTGGGCATTGGCGTGCATGTCCTTGAGCACCAGGGTTTCAGGCCCCGAAACTGCCCCTGGCATTCCCGTGCAGGCAAAATCCCTGCACGGGAATGCCAGCGTGCGGTCCGGGCTAGACCAAGCGCACCGGCTGCCCGTTCATGCTCCAAGGGGTGCCGCTTCGAGCCTGTTTGGTCACCCTTTCATGTGTCGACGTGATCAGGGTGAAGGACACCTGATGCGCTCTTTGAAGCCTTTGATGCTCCTCCTGAAATCTCTCTGCCGCCGCCTGGGTCTCGCAGATGAAGATCACGGCGCACGGGTGTCCCGCCTGCGCCACCCGCACCAACGGCATCAGCTTCTCGCGTACGTTCGGGCGTTCGACGGCCGACCGTTCGTATTCGATATAGCAGTTGAGCAGCCTGTAAAGCGGGCGCCACACTTCCGCCATGCCCTCACGGGCCGGACCAACATGCACCTCTGTATCGAGGACTGGCACCGCTTGAAAGTCGACCTGGTGCTCCCTGAGTACGTTCGCCGCCTCCTCAAGCACGATGGAGCGCACACGCTCGCTCTCGCATACGTACGTAACCTGGAGCCCGGACAGGCTCCGGGCAGTGGGGACATATTTCTGCAACTGCTCTCGCACCCGTCCGCGGAACGCCTGGTCCCAGGGATTGCCCCGCACCTCTTCGACCACATGCTCACCCTCGTCCCAGAGAACCTCCATATAGGCGTCCGGGACCAGTTGGCGGTTTCCCGGCAGGTAGAGACACGCCCGGTATCCGGCGCAGACTTCGTATCCTGCCGCGGTCAGAGCGGCGACGCAGTCATTGAGCTGCAGGGTGTGGAGCAGTTGGGAGCGGTCGCCGGCGTGGTCCTTGCGGATGTCCTCCCGCACCCTCCTTCGGATGCGGGCCAGGGACGACTGATCCCGGTGTTGCACGATGATCGTGCCCTCGTCGGACAGATAGTGCATATGGAAAACGGGAACGGGCTCCTGGCCGGCCTGGTCAGGGAGCAACTCGGCGATGCGCCCTTTCCAGACCTCGCTATCCGGCGTCAGCTCGCCATCAGGCAGACGGAACACAGGGCACCGGATCAGGAGACCGCCCATCAGCAGTTGGGCAAGGGCCGCTTCGATCCTCCTGTTGTTCTCTCCTGTGAATATTGCCAGTTGAAGTTCGGTAACCCCGGAGAAATCCTCCACCAGGTGAAAGATCCTGGTCGCCAGCACCCCACGCAAATATGAGAGTCTCCTCATGGCAGTGGACACTGGGGGATCCAGTCCCCTGCTCTTGTTGACCATGAGCAATGCCTCCACGTCCCGGTTAGTGGCAAAGATCCTCCGGTACTCCAATGTCCACGTCCTCAGCCCTATCCCCCAAGTCGTCCCACGGCGCGGGCTCGGCTCGCCCCGCATATATTCGAGGTCCTCCCTCCACCCCTATTGCGAACAGGAAGGCGTTGCTTCTCATAAACCCATATTCGGGCAACACCTCTGCGGCGATCCCAGCCCCCCGTTTGTCTGGAGTGATGATGACCCACCCCGAAGGCTGTGGACTCGGATCGAAATCGGGATCTGGTTCTTCCAGCATTGGGTTTCTCCGCCGTTCCATTTCCTCAGCCTCCGAGCTCATTTCCAGGGCCGGGTTGTCAAACCGGTGTTCGTAGCGCCACCGGAGCATTGGGACCGTGACGGACCGGCCGACCCAGCAGTAAAACAGGCGGTATCCGTCTTCATAGGTGGCCACGGCATTCACGAGCCGGGAATGCCTCACCCAGCGCCAGGAGAGGAGCTTTCGCGGCCGGCCGTCGAGAGTCCATCCGGCGCCATCGTCCATCAGCGCAATGGGGGCCAGAGGGTAGGCGATTTCAATGAATTCGAGACGGGACCAGAGCAGTTCCGCTCCGGCGTATGTGTTGTAATAGTGAGGATGAGAGTGGTCTTCCCACTCCGGATGCAAGGTATAATGGTCGTGGTAATCCCCCTCGAAGGGATGATTGTGTTGCTGCGGGAAGATCTCGGACAAGCCGCTTCTGCTCACGAGCAGGCGGTTGCGGGGCCGCAGGAGCCGGCCGTCATTCCTGACTCCGACGAGACCCTCCTTCTCCCAATGCGTTAGCTGCCTTGAGATGGTACTTCGGTTCACCCCCGCAAAGCCGGCCAGGTCGTTCACTGATGTCCACGGAGCCATGGCGGCCCATTCGAGTGGAGTGGGCATATATCCTCCTTAACCTCAATCTCCCTGCGGCATAACAGGCGGATGGGACGCCGCGATTGCTGCCAACGCCGGAGAGGATTTGAGCGGAATCCCGGATGGTGAATTAAGCCAGCAGGTTCTGGTTCTCCCTTTCGCCGGGTTGGAGTGGATCCAACTCATATGGTATGACCCGCAAAAGGAATTAACTTGCCGGCCGCTCCTGGAATCATTGAGATCGGCCGGCTCTCCGCGGGGACCGCACTGGCGGCTGGCTAGCCGCCAGTGCGGTCCTCCGTACGTTACCGTGATACCACCCGTCTGGTGGATTTGGCCGGGCGGCTTTTGCACCACTGCCGGACCTCCCGCAGCGACCACCCAACGGCCCTATCCGCGATTTCTAGCTGGGAGGGGAAAGTGTTTACGGCCATTTTCCGATATATAGTGCTGCCGCTCAGTCCCGTTATTTTCTCCACCTCAGGCAGCCTGATGATTCGGTCCTCGTCCTCCATGAGGTCCACGCGGCTGCTGTAGTGCTTGTGGCACATCACACACCTCCAAAAACAGTTTGAGATCATTGTTTCACAACGAGTGACACAGTTTCTTTGACCATGCCCGAAAATCGAGCGGCACCATCATCATGTCGCGTGTTTATCTGCTGTAGCTGCGTAGTGACATAGCTGTGAAAGTGACATTTGTTGGATTTCTAAGGAAATTAAATTATTGTGTTTTTCAGTATACAAAAGACGGAAATCCCGGGAGATGAACGATGAGCGACGGGAATCCCAAAAAGGAGTGCCCCAGATGCGGCGGTACCTGTGTCGTGAAAAACGGCTTCAGGGAAGGCAGGCAACAGCGCCGGTGCCGGTCCCCGGAGTGCCGGCTCCAGTTCATGGACAGGCCGGAGGCGTTTCGTCAACGTTTTCCGGCTGAGGTAATCGCCAAGGCCATCGAGCTGCGCCTTGAGGCCATGTCATATGAGAAGATAGCCGCCGATGTCGGGCGCCGGTTCTTCACGCCCCCCACCAAAATTCCAGCGGCGACCATCCTTCGCTGGATCGAGAAGTACCTCGCCCTGGCAGCCGAGGAGGTCCGGAAGCTGACCGTAAAAGTGTATGGACCGTTAAGCGTGGAATACGCATCCCTTCGTCCAGCCGAAGGCGGCTGCTGGCTCGTGCGGGATTTGAGCACCTCCTACGTCTTGTCGGCTCGAGCCGCCGTTTCGTTTGATGCTGCTGCGGTTAGGGAGATGATGCTTGAATCCATTCCACCAATCGGCGAATTGGATGGAGAACTCTTCAATTTCACCTTTGGGATAGAGGAGGATGCCGGAGGTCTGGAAGACTATTCGGGTATTCTGGAGGCCATCAAACAACTTCCGTATCCGTTCGGCAGGTTCATCCGGCCTGAAGAAATGGAACCTGATTACATTCTCTTGCTTGGTGCCGGAGGCCCTTTCCGGGAACCCTTGCGGGCTATGCGGAAGCGGAGGATCTTTCGAAGCCCGGAATCGAGACAGCGGTTTCTGGACGGATGGGTGGTCAGGCATAATTTCTTCAAGGTGCGAAGAGGCCCGGGTGGCAGGACTCCCGCCTCTTGGGCGGAAGTTGCGGCGCCGTTTGGGTCCTGGCTTGATGTGGTGAATCACCGGGTAAAAGTGGCGAAGGAAGGACCAAGGCAAAGAGAGGGAAGGCGTGGGGACCGGCGCCGGCAGGTAGATTCCGGTAACGCCATATGAGTGTCCACCACCGAAAGACGGGCGGCGCAAGTCCACCGGCGCTGGATGTGATCAAGCAGGGCAGACCGAGTCCGCTGTAACGAGAACCGCTTGAGAGGGTGTGGTTCGCCGGGGTATTATCGTTGTGCCGGGTTCGTCCCGAGTGGCGTCAGGAAATGCCATAAAAGCCCAGCAGTCGTGTGGGAAAAAATGTGGGAAAACTGAGGTAGATAGGCCTAGGCCTGCCCTTAGCAGCAATAAATATAGTTAATTTCGAATCCCACTCCCTCCGCCACTTTGATTTTCCCCAGCCAGTCGTGCCGCCTCTGTGCAGGTAGCGCGCTAACCTCGCTGGACCAATTGCCCTGGCGAAGTGCCGCCGGGCGTGTTGGTGCTGGTTGCGGTCTTGCCGCCGTTACTGGGTCGAGAAGCGGATTGAATCTTGACTTGGCATACCCCTCAAAGGTTCCGTTCGCTTGTAGCGTGTGACAACTGGCAGCTTCTTTCACGTTTACGCTACTAGCAAACGCAACCAAGCCGATTATGCTGTATTCGGCTGATAGTTACGCAAAGTTATAGAAAATTGCGCATAAAGTGACGTAACGGTAATGCACGTGGTGGTACAGTGAGCATTGAGCTTGCCTGAATGCGGGAGGCATAAACCTGTCTCTCGAAGTTCTGTTTACTTGTAGCGTATGACAACTAGTAGTTTCCTTCACGCTTACGTTACAAGCAAACGGAACCAAACGGGAATATCCGAAACTCCCGGCACGGGCCTCTTTTACGCTCCCGGAAGGCACAGATGACCGCCAGGCCGGCGTCTCTCTCTCCTCAGTACGAACCTCACGAAACGCCCCCGCCGCTGCTTGCGCTGGGCCTTGGGCTCCAGTCGGCCTTGCTCAGCGTCACTCCCATAGTCCTGTTCCCCATCATTCTGATGCGGGCCGTCGGGGGCAGCGATTCGGAAATAGCGTGGGTCGTGTTTGCCATGCTGGCGGTCAACGGCGCGGCCGTTATGTTGCAGGCCCTGCGCGTAGGCCCCATCGGCTCCGGGCTGATTGTCGTGACCTACCCTTCCTCCATCTCCATCCCCTTCTGCATCATTGCGCTGGAAGAAGGCGGCCCGTCCACGCTGTCGGCCCTGGTTGTCGTGTCGGCCCTGTTCCAGATAGCCGTTTCGATGCGCTTGTCACTTTTGCGGCGAATCGTTACGCCGACCGTTGGCGGCACCGTCATAATTCTGCTGATCATTACCATCGTGGCCGTGATCTTCGGAAACATAGACGATGTGCCGGAAAGCGCGCCGGCGGCGGCCTGGCCGGTTTGTCTCGCAGTCACCTTTGGGGTTATCATGGCGCTTCTGCTGCGGGGGACGGGACAGTGGCGGGTCTGGGCACCGCTCATCGGCATCGGGGCAGGCTGGATAGCGGCCGGGGCCTTTGGCATATACGACTTCGGCCCAGCCAGGGAGGCCCCGCCCGCCGGATTGCCCCTGGGCGGCTGGCCCGGTCTGGGATTCGATTTCGGCCTGGCCTTCTGGTCCCTTCTGCCCGCCTTTCTCTTCGTTTCCGTGATATTGGTATTGCAGTCCAACTCCATTGGGCTTTCGATACAACAGGTGTCGTGGCGCAATGCCCGCGCCATGGACTACCGGAGGGTCCAGGGCGGAGCGACCTGCACTGGCGTCGGCAGCCTTCTGGCCGGGCTGGCCAGCGGGATGCCCCTTACCGCAGCGCCAAGAGGCACACTATTCGTGCAGCAAACGGGATGCGCTTCTCGCAACATCGGGCTGCTCACGGGGGTCATCCTCCTCGTAGTGGCTTTCTTCCCCAAATCGTGGGGCCTGCTTCTGGGCCTCCCGGGCCCGGTAACGGCTACCTTTCTGCTGGTGGTAATGGGGCCGCTCTTCATCGAGGGAATGAAGCTGATTCTCCGGGACGCGCCGGACTTTCGCAGAAGCCTGGTCGTCGGGGTTTCCATCACCATAGGCATGGGCTTCCAGTTCGAGCTGGTGACTCTGCCCATAGGCGGGCTGTGGGGGCCCATGTTCCAGAACGGACTGACTGCGGGCGGGGCTGCCGTGGTGGTGCTCACCATCGTCAATGAATTTACCGTCCGGGCCGCCGGCGCATCCAAACTGAACTTAGCGCAGAGGCATTGCCCAGGATAAACGAGTTTCTCAAGGATTTCTCGTCCAGCCGCGGATGGAACGCCGATATGACGGAACGGATGCAGGCAGTCGCGGAAGAAACGCTGCACATTCTGACTGATCAAGGCAAGGGAGCCGGTGGCGTCCTTCTCGCCAATGGCGACCTGATGACCTACTTCTGGTGCACGTCCCAGGGCGTTACGCACACCCGCTGGGTGCGGTTGCAGGTCGACTGAACGTCGAGTCGCCGAATTCCGCCAGAGGGACTCGTTCGTCGTTTGGACGTCGCGGCGAGTTGCGAATATACACCCCTCCAAGTACAATGACCCTGACCGCAAACAGACCTGTCGAACCAAAGCGAAGGAGGTGAACAGATGGCAGAAGTCCTATCGACATCCATACCTGTCTTGTTCGCCTCGTTTCGGAAGGCCTGAGCCTGTAATACCTGCACGGTAGGGCATCCAAACCTAGCCGGATAACCATGAGCGCGGCAACAAGGCCGCGCTCATGGTTTTTCTCCAACCCAACTTAGAGCCGTTCCGGCGGCATCCCCAAAGGGCCATGAGCTATAGGTTCATGGCCCTTTTGTTATTCCCGAGTCCCGAAAATCGTACGGAGAAGAGATGGCCTTTCCGGCAAACATCGACAGTCGCGAGCTGCTCGAAATCGAGATGACAACTAACTTACTGATGACGGAGTCCGGTCGTATCCAGTGCTTGAATACCCCGGACTGCATAAAAGCACCGCGCACGGTCATAGCGGGGTGTGAGTCGGGCAACGACTTTCGATTTCGCCACGACGCCGGAACGGATACCGCGCACGAGATCGAGGCACTCGACGCCGACGATACTCCGTTGGTCGATGCGGGCGCAAGACCTGTGCACCTCGACGACTACGTCGCGTTGCTCTCTCGGGAGGCGCCGGTTAAACGCCACAGCGGCGGGCCGACTTCGACGAACCATCGTGCCTTGCCTTCCACGATGGCGAGGTTGCCTCCGTGGCCCAGACGGTCAGGCTGAGCCCAGATGGGGCTGAATCGGGGACAGTTGCAGTCCCCGAGTGGCAAGGACGTGGCTTCGCCGCCGCGGCCGTGTCCGAGTGGGCTTTGCGTCCGGAGCTGAGCGACCGTGTCCTCTTCTACGGCACGGACTCGGAGAACGTCTCTTCACAACGCGTTGCCCAACGGCGCGGGCTTCGCTTGTTCGGCGCGGGCTATGTGATCACGTAGCGACCGTCATATGCACGGTGGAGCCCGTTGTATGCACGATAGAATCGGAGGAATTGACCTTGCCTTCTGATGAACAACAACCGCAAAGCCACCGGACTTCGGACAAGGCGGTCAGGGACTACGAGCGTGCAGTCGAGAAAAGCGCGCGTCGCCAGCGTTTGAAGTTGGCCCGTAAGGGGCAGCGGCGAAACCTGGAGCCCAAGCCGCCTCGCCGAAAGAACTGGGACGCCGCATCCGTCGACGAGTGGGACGAGCTCGACCTGGGCCTGCGCGAGCGGATCATGCCAATCGATGAGCTCGACCGCCGCCGGGCCATCGAAAACGCCGCTTTCAGAGGCGCCAGAGCATCGGCACCGCACGAACTCGAAGCCGAGGCCGCGCCGGCGACGGTGGTCTCCGTGGCCAGGGGGCTCTGTGTCGTGGAACGCGACGGCGAACGGCTCCAGTGCCGCATCAGGAGCGGCCTGACGGCGAAAGAGTCGGCCTACACCAACGCCGTAGCCGCCGGTGATCGAGTGGTGGTGACCGGCGACGGCGCCGGCGGCGGGATCATCGAGGAGGTGCTTCCACGCCGCACCACGCTGGTCCGGCCCGAGACTGGTGGTCCGCGCAGCCAGGTCATCGTGGCGAACGCGGAGCAGGTCCTGATCGTGTCGTCGTGGCGCGAGCCCTTCTTCTGGCCGGAGCTGGTCGACCGGTGCATCATCGCCGCCCAGCGCAGCGACCTTGTGCCCATCGTCTGTGTCAACAAGGTCGACCTCGTCGACGACGAGACTGAACTCGACAAGACCATTGCGCCGTACCTCGCTCTGGGGCACCGTGTCATCAGGACCAGCGCGGTGGCAACGGAGGGGATCGACGACCTGCGGGAGGTGCTTCGCGGCAAGACCACCGCGCTGACCGGCATGTCGGGGACGGGTAAGTCATCGCTCATATCCGCGGTGCAGCCTGGTCTAGACCTGCGCACCTCGGAGGTGAGCACCTCGACCAAGCGCCTGGGAGAGGGCCGCCACACCACTACCATGGCCGAGATGCACGGGCTTGAGGTGGGCGGCTTCGTGGTCGACACGCCGGGCATCCGCGAGTTCGGCCTCCGCGGGCTGCGCCGGCCCGAGCTGGCCGGTTTCTTTCCCGAGATATCGGCGCTCGCGCCCGAGTGCCAATTCGCCGACTGCGCCCACCTCGAGGAGCCGGGCTGCGCCGTTGTAGCTGGGAGAGCTTCAGGCTCTGTGCCCGAAAGCAGATACCACAGCTACCGAACGATTCTCGACACGCTACGGTGATTGATCCCTTGCGTAGGAGGGCGAATTGAAACGCACGAAAGAAGAACTGGCAGAGGCGTTCAAGCTGGAAGAATTCCCTCGCTCTGCCAAATACGACCCCGGCTGGGTAATCGAGAACCTGATGGGACCCAACGTCCTTTGGTTGACGGAGTCTCTGAGCCAGGTCATGCAGCTTGAACCGGGAATGCGAGTCCTTGACATGGGTTGCGGTCGGGCCATCAGCTCAATCTTCCTGGTGAAGGAGTTCGACGTGCAGGTTTGGGCAACCGGCCTGTGGATCAAGCCCAGCGAAAACGCCGGAAGGATTCGCGACGCTGATGTGGAAGACCGCGTCTTTCCCGTCCACGCCGAGGCCCACAGCCTTCCGTTCGCCGACGAGTTCTCCGACGCCATCGTGAGCATGGATGCCTACCACTACTGGGGGACTGACGACCTGTACCTGAGGAAGTACTTCGCTCGGCTGGTCAAGCCTGGGGGCCAGATGGGGATCATCGTTCCAGGTCTGACCCAGGAACTCTCCTCCTCTGAGCCGCCGAAACCACCTGCACCGGTAACTGCTCCCAATCGAGGTACGGGTTGGCCTCCCGGAAATGCAGTTGCCCGGGAATCACGCCCTGCCGCATTGCCAGTACCGTCTTGATGAGAGCCGCGATGCCCGTGGCCGATTCCAGGTGGCCGATGTTGGGCTTGACCGAGCCGATGAGCAGCGGACGATCCGGGGCGCGCCCCCGGCCGTACGCCGCCGCCGCTGCCTGCACCTCAATGGGGTCGCCCAGCGCGGACCCGATTCCGTGGGCTTCGAGATAGTCCACGTCCTGCGGGGCGACGCCAGCCCGCGACAGGGCATCCTCGATCACCCGATGCTGGGCTGGCCCGTTGGGCGCGGTCGGCCCGGCGCTGGCTCCGTTCTGATTGACCGCCGAACCGCGGATTACGCCCCAGATATGGTCCCCATCGGCCTCGGCGTCGCTGAGCCGCTTGAGCGCCAGAATGCCGCAGCCCTCGCCGCGCACGTAACCGTCGCCGCCGCGTCGAAGGCCCGGCACTGGCCTGACTTGGACAGCATCCCGACCTCGGCCATCTCCCTGGTGATGGCGGGAGACAGCACGGCGTTCACGCCTCCCGCCAGCGCCAGGTCAACCTCGCCTTGCCGCAAACCTGCGGCCGCCTGATGCACCGCTACCAGCGACGAGGCGCAGGCAAGCTCCACCGGCATGGCCGGCCCTCCAGCCCCAGCTCGTAGGCAACCCGCCCGACGGCCATGCCTGAGCCGGTGCCGAGGTAACTGACGCCGGTGCCGCCGGTGGCCGTGACGTCCCGGTATTCGCTTGCGCCGATGCCGACATACACCCCGGCGCGGCTGCCTCTGAGACTGCCCGGGTCTATGCCCGCGTCCTCCAGCGCCTGCCAGGATGTCTCCAACAGCATCCGCTGTTGCGGGTCGATGGTTCGGGCCTCAATGGGTTGCATCCGAAAGAATCCCGCATCGAACTGGTCCGGTCCCTCGACGAAAGCGCCGCGCCGGTACAAGACATCCTTCGCCGCAGGGTCGCCAACGAAACCGCTCCAGGAACCGGAGCCGTTGCGTCCGTCGGTCACGGCGGTTTCTCCGGCTTAGAGCAGACGCCAGAAGGCCGCCGGGTCCGCTGCGCCGGGGAATCGGCAGGCCATTCCCACGATGGCAATGCCGTCGTCCTCTTGCCGCGTTGCCGCCCGGCGTTGCGGGGCGCGCGGCTCCGGCTGGGCCGCCGCGCCGCTGGCCTCGCCCAGCTCCCCGGCCAGATGACGGGCCAGGCTCGCCGTGTCCGGGTAGTCGAATACGATGGTGTTGGGCGCGGTGTACTGCCCGGACAGAGCGCGGTTCAGCCGGTTGCGCAGCTCCACCGCCATCAGCGAGTCCATGCCCAAGTCGAAGAACCTGACTGACGGCGATGGCGCCGACGGCAGCCGCAGCACCGCCTGTAACTCCCCTTGCAGGAACGACACCAACAGCTCCTCGCGCTGCTCTGCCGACGCATCCCGCAGCCGGGATAGCAGATTGCCTGAAGGGGACGGAGTTTCGGGGCTGCTGACAGCGGACTTGGGCAGCAACTCTTCGATAAGCGGCATCGGACGGGGCAGACTGGCCGCGAACACCGGCCAGTCTACTATCGCCGCCGCGGCTGAGGCAGTGTCCTGTCGCACCAGCCGGTCAAGGGCCCGGATGCCCTGCTGCGGCGTCATCCAGCCAGTGCCCTGCGCCGCCAGAGAATCTCCAATCCTCTCCCGCTGTTCTTCCGCTTCGCCTACGCCCGTCCAGGCTCCCCACTGGATCGCCTGGCCCGGCAGCCCCAGAGAGCGGCGGTGCGCAGCCAACTGGTCCAGGAAAGTGTTGGCCGCGGCATGATTTCCCTGGCCCGGATTGCCCCGTATGCCGGAAAGGCTGGAGAACAGGACGAACAGGTCCAGGTCGCGCTTCTCAGTGGCCCGGTGCAGCCGCCATGCTCCCAGTATCTTGGGCCACATCACCTGCTCGAACCGCTCCCAAGTCTGACCGGTCAGGGCGCCATCGGACAACGCTCCCACGCTGTGGATCACGCCTCCGAGGGGCGGCAGCGCGGCGTCAGTACGCGCCAGCATTTCCTGTACCGCCGCCTCGTCGGTGACGTCGGCCAACTCCACCTGCACTGTCGCGCCACTTTGCCGCAGGGTGGCTATGGCTTCCTCGGTTTCGGAATCCGGGGGGCGGCGTCCGTTCAGCACGATGGCGCCTGCGCCCTGGTCGGCCAGCCAGCCGGCCACGGCGCGCCCGATGCCGCCAAGTCCGCCCGATACCAGGTAGGTACGGTCATCCCGAACCCGATTCATTTGTAGCTCGTCCAGCGGCGTCTGCCGTCCGCTCCGGGCTAGGCGAGCTACCCGTCGGCCGCCTGCTCGCAATGCGATCAGGTTCTCAGAGTCGGGGCGCAGTAGCTCGTTGACCAAGCCGGGCAGGATGTCCGGCTCCGCAGGGTCGAGGTCAATCATACGCGGCAGCAGGTCGGGCGTTTCCCGCTCCACCACTTTCCCGAAACCCCATAGCGTTGCGCCGGACAGCTCCCCGGCGGCCTCCTGTTCCATAACCCATGCCCCGCGCGTGACGAACCACACCCCTTGAGTTGGAGTGACGTCGGCGTCGATGAGGCCCTGAGTGAGGGCCAGGGCGCTGCCCGTTACACGGGTAACATCTTCCGCCAGTTCACTGGCCGTTGCACCCGTTCCGTGGCCTTCCAGCGCGGCGAGGTGAACAATGCCCTTCAGCGGCGCGTCTTTGGGCAGGTCTTGCAACAACGACTGCCACGACTCCCTTTGACTTGACTCAACGATGGCGTTAACTGCCCCGAGACTATCTTCGTCATCGGCAACTGCGTCGCCCGCAAGCACGACCGTTTGGTTCCTGGCCGTCAGCTCCGCAGCGAGTTTGGCGGCTAGACTATCGCGGCCTGCCGCCAGAACCCAGACGCCCAGCGGCTCGGTCACCGTTGCCGGGCCTTGCGCCACAATCACCCCGCGCTCCGGGTCGTGGTCCTGATGACTCGCTCCCAGAATTTCCACTTCGACGAAACCGGCGTCGGCCAGAGCACTGCGCCACACATCGGGGCCGGCCAGCGCGTGATCCGTCCGGTAGTCGTCGGCAAACCGCCACCAGCCATCCAGAAGCCCGAATGTCAGGTCCTGCCAGCCCCGGCCCCGCAGAATTTCCAGGGCGATCAGTTGCCCGGACGAGGCCAGCAGTTCCCGGCAATGGGCGAGGGTGTCGCCCAGGTCCTGGGTTGCGTGGAGAACGTTGGCCGCAATCACCAAGTCATAGCCGTGAAGGTCAAAGCCCTGCGCCGCCGGGCTGTTTTCGATATTCAGCGCCCGGTACTCCATGGCCGTGCCGTACTCTGCAAAGCGCCGCTCCGCTTCCGCAAAGAAGCCCGCCGATATATCGGTGAAGGTGTAGTCGAACCGCCCGGCAGGAAGCAGGGGCAGTATCTCAGCGGTCGCCGACCCGGTGCCAGCGCCAACCTCCAGCACCCTGAGCCGTCGGCCTTGGGGGAGAGCGGACACGGCTGCCGCCACCGCGCTGCCCAGCATCCGGTTGGCCGCCCTGTATGCCGGGGCGCTCTGGTAGAAGTTCGCTGCGCTGAATTCGCTGTCGTCGAAAAGCAGCGCCAGCGGGTCGGCGCGGCCCAGCAGCACGTCGGCGAGGGAAGAGCCGCAACGTTGCAGCAAAGCAAGCTCGATGGCGCCTTGCGGATGTTTTTCGCGCAGCCGGGCCACCAGCCCGTCAGGGTCTCCCAGCCCTTCGCCGGGCGATGATTCCTCCGCCCCAACCGCCACGACGTAGCCGCCGTCCGGCCCGGTTGACAACACGCCCGCCCCGGACAGCATCTCCAGCAGACGCCGGTGGTTGGGAGCAATCTTCAAGCGGCTCCGCAGGTCGTCCGGGTCTACCGGCGCGCCCGCCTCGCGCCGCCATCCCAATCGCTGCAACGCGGATAGAGCATAAGACTGCGACATCCGCTCCATGCCGTTCAGGAAATCCTCTCTCCCGTCGGGTTCGACTCCCTCGGACGAAAGAAAGCCAGCGAAACTGCCCGCGCGGGCGGCTATCCCGGAGGGGCCGGTGAGAAAGTCCGCAGACTTCACCCCATCGTCCAGGGGCCGGTCCCGCCAGACAATCTGGTAGAAGATCTCGTTCAGACCTTCCACCGCCGAAAGCAGCGCGGCCCGGGTCGCCCGCTTGAGCGCGAGCCCGCTCAGACTGCCGAGGGCGGCTCCATCGGGGGCGTAGAGCCAAAGGTCGGCAGTCAGGGTTTCCGGCGGCTGGCCTGCTCCGGCGCCAGCCAGGCGTTCTGCGGCGTCTTCCCTCAGCCGGGCGTGGCACACGATCCGCTCCGGCAGAGGCACGGCCAGCCACATTCGCTCCCATCCGAAGGGCATATAGGCGGTTTGGCCCTGAACGGACTCATCGCGCGACGCCACCATAATCTGGAAACAGCCATCGAGCAAAAGGGGATGTATGTCTATCCCGTTCCGTTCCACGTCGAGCGGCAGGGCTATCTCGCCCACGGCCTCGCCGATTCCGGCCCAGAGAGCCTGCACTCCCCGGAAGGCCGGGCCCAATTCAATCCCGGACGCGGACTTTGCCTGGTAGTCGGCTGCCACGTCCTCCTGGCGCAACGCGGCTTTCAGGTTTTCCAAATCCGCTCGCGCCGCAGATTCCGGGACGCCTGCGCCCGTAGATACGCGGCCCTCAACGTGCAGAGTCCAGCCCTCTTCGCCGCCCTTGCTGAATATCTCTACGCGGCGCGGCTGCCCGTTATCAGGCGGGTCCAGCACAAGCTGAAGTTGACGGACGTTTTCCGCGCCGTCTCCTTCCTCCGGGAAAATCAGCGGGCTGTGGAGTTGCATATCATCGACTGCCGACGGCCCTCCCTCTTCCGATAGCTGCGCCAACGCCGCCATGGCCGCATACAGAGCGCCCGGCGCAACAACCCGTCCGTGCATCCGGTGGTCGGACAGCCAGGCCGGGTCTGAAGGAGAAATCTCAGTCTCGAACATCACCTGGCCGTGGGGAGATTCATGCCTGACGCCCAAGAGCGGATGGCCCGTAGCGGACTGCCGGCGCTTCGGCCCCCCGACCCAGTATCGAGTGCGCTGGAACGGGTAGGACGGCAGGGAGACCTTGCGGCGCGATTCCCCGGCGAACAGCCCGGGAAAGGAAATGTCCAGCCCGGCCTCGTAGGCCCCGGCGACGGCGTCCGCGAATCCGGCCTCGGGTTCGGCAGCGCCCCGGGGCGGACGCATAAGGCTCGCCAGCGCTGCCGGGGCATCGGACGGGCCGGGCCAGGCCGTCGCCGCCATTGGCCCCAGCACGGAGTGGGGGCCAATTTCCAGCAGGAGGTCTACTCCCAGCTCCGCCAGATTCCGCACCCCGCTGGCGAATTGCACCGGCTGCCGGGCATGATTCCGCCAATAGCTGCTGTCCAGAACCTCACCGCTTTCCACCAGTCTTCCGGTGACATTGCTTACAAAGGCCAGTGACAGCGGCGAAAGGGCCACGCCGTCCATGAACGATTTCAGGGTATTCCCAACGTGTGTTGATGTAGGGTTTAGAATAGTGGCGGTAGTGAGAGTTGTGTTCCAGTGAGGTGTGGTGATGGCTCAGCCCAGGGTTTACCGGGACGGGATGCAATGCCCCAGATGTGGTTCCAACTGGCTTCCCAAGTACGGCAGATCACGAGGAAAGCAGAGATACCGCTGCTAGCAATGCCTTTACCATTTCACCCTTGATGCCGAGCATCCCCATCAGCCGGAGCGGGTGAAGAACATGGCGGTGGCCATGTATGCCGAGGGCAACAGTATCGAGGCCATCAGCCGTATACTGGGGATGAAGGCTGGGACCGTCTATTCGTGGGTCAAAAAAAGCCTGCCAGGCCCGGAATCTGTTGCGGATCACGAGCGAGCAGCGCAAGGACCGCAGCCGTGGGCGGACATTGCCCAAGGTCATATCCTTAGCCAGCACTGCCTTGATGAGGCCGGCGATTCCCGAGGCCGGTTCCAAGTGGCCGATGTTGGTTTTCACCGAACCAATCAGCAGCGGGCGCTCCTCTTCCCGTTCCCTGCCGTATACCGCCACTGCGGCATTGACCTCGATGGGGTCGCCGACCTCGGTTCCCGTGCCGTGGGCTTCCAGGTAGTCCACGTCGGCGGGGGAGACGCCAGCCCGCGACAGGGCCGCCTCCATCAGCTGCTCCTGGGCCGCGCCATTGGGCACCGTGAGTCCCACTCCGGCGCCGGCATGGTTGACGGCCGAGCCGCGGATTACGCCCCAGATGCGGTCTCCGTCCGCTTCGGCCTCGCTCAACCGTTTCAGCACGACCACGCCGCAGCCCTCGCCCCGCGCATAGCCGTCCGCCGAGGCGTCGAAGGTCTTGCACTGGCCGTCGGGCGACAGTATCCCGGCAGAGGCGCGAAGCTCGAAGGCCTGATGGTCGATGAGCGCGTACACGCCGCCCGCCAGGGCCAGGTCCGTCTCTCCCTGCCGCAAGCCGGTCACCGCCTGATGCACAGCAACCAGCGACGACGAGCAGGCGGCGTCCATCGCAAATGCCGGCCCATTCATTCCCAGCACGTAGGCTACCCGTCCGCTGACGGCGTTCAGGGGAGTGCCGGTGAGGGTATAGAGGCCGGCCGCAGGTTCGGCGAGATCGGTGGATTCGTAGATCAGCCCCCGGTATTCTATGTGGCTTATTCCGGCGTACATCCCGGTGCGGCTGCCTTTCAGCCGGTCCGGGTCCATCCCTGCGTCTTCAAGCGCGTGCCAGCTAACCTCCAGCATCATCCGCTGTTGCGGGTCCAGCAGTTGCGCCTCAACCGGAGAAATACGGAAGAACGCCGGGTCAAACAGGTCAATATCGTCAACGTAAGCGCCAAACCGGCAGGCGGACAGTTCAGGGGAAGAGTCGTGGAAGAGCTCGCTCACGCGCCCCGCCCCGGAACCGTGCGAACCCTCGGTCACTGCATTTCCGCCCGACTCCAGCAGACGCCAGAAACCGGAAAGGCCCTCACCGCCGGGGAAGCGGCAGGCCATGCCTACGATGGCTACTGGCTCCTGGGGCCGGGGAACGTCCGGCTTTCGGGAACCGGAAGCAGCGGACGGTTCCAATGGATAATTGCCAGTCCTGTTTGATTCAACCATAGCTTTCGTCCCGGATCTGATTGGAGCTTGGAAAAACCATGTCCCACAATGGTGGTAACAACTATCTTACTGAACAATAGCACAGAGTAGGGAAGTACTATTTCGGCCACAAAGTCACCGCTTGGGTCACCATTAGGAAGGGATTAATGGAGAGACATAAGGGAGGGAGGGTATCGCCGAGCGCGTAGCCCTGCCGGTTGCCCCGGCTGCCTCGATGTCCTGCAAGAAGTCCGGCGGCATTGCAGTGATGGCTGTTTCTTACGTTCGCCCTGAGCCTCTCGGCAGGCTCAGGACGGGCCTAACCCTCTTCCTCTGGGAGAGGGAACTTATTGGACACCCTCTTGGGAGTTCCCTCCTTCGGTAACATCCAGCACCCGTTCTATTGCCTGGCTCCCTGTGCCGTTACCGGCCCTGCCCGCAGGTCCTTGGCGGCCGCGCCTCGTGGAAGATCGAGTACTCCGAGATCACTGTGTCAGCCCCTCCGACTCTCCTCCAGTTCTGCTAGCAGCCCCAATGTGTACCTCCCTGGCAACATACATAGGGTTGTATAACATTCTATAGAGGTGTGCACAGACATCTTCGACCATCGAATTTCACTTGGTCAATCTGTACATTATGGTACACTTTAGCCATAATGCTTTGTCGAAGCTCAACGAGAATTTCTGGTTATTTGTCAGTAGAAGGGTACGACGCCCACTCTCGAATGGTGTCAGATGCTGATTCCGGCTCCTGAGCCTGTCGAAGGGCGCCGGAATGGTGGAGAAAGGCCGTCGCTTGTCCGGTAACTCGATTTGACGGCAGGTCCCAGGGCCATCATCCGGAAGCAGCCAGAACCAGGAGATGCCCATGAGGTACATCAAGACCCTGGCGCTCGCGGCGCTGCTGCGGCGGTGACTGCCGTGGCGGCCCACGGCGCCCCCAGTGATGTGGCCGAGGCCCAATCCAGCGCTTCCACCGACCGGGAGGCGCTGATTGCCTTCTACAACGCCACCGGCGGAGACAACTGGACTAACAACACATTCTGGCTGAGCGACTTGCCGCTGTGGTTTTGGCACGGTGTGAGCCTGCATCGCATCTACAGCGGCCCTGTCACCAGCTTGATCCTCCAGGACAATCAGTTGACCGGCGAGATACCGGCGGAACTGGGCAACCTGACCAACCTGAGAACATTGGCGCTCAGCAGAAATCAGTTGACCGGCGAGATACCGGCGGAACTGGGCAACCTGACCAACCTGAGAACATTGGCGCTCAGCAGAAATCAGTTGACCGGGGAAATACCCGCCGAACTGGGCAACCTGAGCAACCTGAGGGAATTGAATCTCTACGACAATCAGTTGACTGGCCCGATACCGTCCTCGCTAGGCAACCTGAGCAACCTGAGGGATTTGGGACTCGGCGGCAATCAGTTGACCGGCGCGATACCGTCCTCGCTGGGCAACCTGAGCAACCTGAGGGATTTGGGACTCGGCGGCAATCAGTTGACCGGCGCGATACCGTCCTCGCTGGGCGACCTGAGCAACCTGGAGGATCTGAACCTCCGCGGCAATCAGTTGACCGGCACGATACCATCCTCACTGGGCGACCTGAGCAACTTGGAGAAGCTGTTGCTCGACGGCAATCAGTTGAACGGCGCGATACCGGCCGAGCTGGGCGACCTGAGTAACCTGACGGAATTGCAGCTCAGCTACAACCAGCTTACCGGCGCGATACCGCCCTCGCTGGGCAGCCTGAGCAACCTGAGGTTGCTGCACCTCGACAGCAATCAGTTGACCGGGGAGATACCGTCCTCGCTGGGCAGCCTAAACAACCTGAGGCAGTTGTGGCTCAGCGATAATCAGTTGACCGGCGCGATACCATCCTCGCTAGGCAGCCTGAGCAACCTGGAGCGGCTGTACCTCGACGGCAATCAGTTGACCGGCGAGATACCGTCCTCGCTGGGCAACCTGAGCAATCTGACGCATTTGTTGCTCTACGGCAATCAGTTGACCGGCGAGATACCGTCCTCGCTGGGCAACCTGAGCAATCTGACGCATTTGTTGCTCTACGGCAATCAGTTGACCGGCGCGATACCGTCCTCGCTGGGCAACCTGAGCAATCTGACGCATTTGTTGCTCTACGGCAATCAGTTGACCGGCGCGATACCGTCCTCGCTGGGCAGACTGAGCAACCTGGAGCAGCTGGCCCTCAACCGCAATCGGTTGACTGGCACAATACCGTCCTCGCTGGGCAGACTGAGTAACCTGGAGTGGCTGTTACTCAATGACAATCAGTTGACTGGGTGTGTGCCGGCCGGTCTGCGGGATGTGGAGAACAACGACTTTGCCCAGCTTGGGCTACCCTTCTGCGACACACTGCCCGCCATGGTGACTCTGAGCTCGGACACCATATCGTCCGGCGAAGACATCACCATCACCGGCAGGAACTTCCCCGCCTCAGCCACCGTCGCGGTGATGGAGATCGGCGGGGTCGACGTCCGGCCCGTTCCGGCTCCTCAAACATCCACTGATGGGGACTTCGAGAGCACCGTCCTGGTGCCGCAGCTCGAACCGGGTATCCACACCGTTTCGGTCCGGGTGGGCCGGACCACTGCCACCACCTCCCTGGAAATTGTCGCATTCGCAGACGGCGCCGGGAATCCGGCAAACTACGACTCGAACGGGAACGGCATCATAGAACTCGCAGAATTGTTTGTCGCCATCGATGACTATTTCGCTCGCCAGATTTCACTGACTGCCTTATTTGAGATCATTGATTTCTACTTCTCAGGCGAAAGAGTGGGGTGAGGCGGACCCGGCCCATTGAACTGAATCAGGGGCCGTAACTGCCGCCGCAGTTGGGCCGGGAGCGTGCCAGTTGTCGCGCGGACCCTCTCCGGCGCGCTCCCTGGTCATTCCCGCGAAGGTGGGAATCCATACCCTCGCGCCGTTTGATTGCAGCACCTAATTCGGAACGCCGCCCAGGTTTACAACTCTATAGGAGTTACGCAGTTGGAGAGTTCACCCCCATCCTAACCCTCCCCCATCAAGGGGGAGGGGATAATCAGGGCAATCACATAATCACACGAATCACAGTTCAGACATCTCCTCTGCCCCCGGCGGACCGCCCTTGGGCATCCGGAAGCCGACGCGGGGCTCGGTGAAGATGTAGGTGGGGTTGCTGGCGTCGTCGCCCAGTTTGCGGCGGAGCTTGCTGAGCATGGTGCGCATGGGCCGCAGGTTCTCGCCGGCCCTCTCGCCCCAGACCCGTTCCAGCAGGTGCTCGTGGGTCAATACCTGTCCAGCGTTGGCCGACAGCTCGGCCAGCATCCCGTACTCCGTCGGGGTCAGCTGCAACCGGCGGCCGGCCAGCATAACCTGGCGCTGGGCGTAGTCGATGGTCAGGTCGCCCAGCACGTAGGGTTCCGTCGGATCGGCGGGCGCACGCCGGCGCAGGGCCGCCCTGATCCTCGCGGACAGTTCCGTGGGAGAGAAGGGCTTGACCACGTAGTCGACGGCCCCCATCTCAAAGGCCCTGGCGACGACATCCTCCCGCCCGTAGGCGGACAGGAAGATGACTGGCACGTCGGCCACGCCCAGGATAGCCTGCATCAGCTCCAGTCCGTCTATCCCGGGAAGCATCAGGTCCAGCAGCACCAGCCCGGGCTTCTCCTCCGCCATGAGGCGGACCGCATCATCCGGGTCTCCGGTGACCACCGGCGTGTAACCGGCCTGCGCCAAGGTGTCGCGCACGTACCGGAGGTCGTTGGGGTCATCGTCCACCGCCAGTACCCGCACCCGTTCCGCTGAGTCCCTAGGCCCGCGCTCACGGGACCGTGCCGGGACGGGCTGGGGCGGGGCCGCCGCGCCGCGCCGCGCTTCCGCCACCGCCGGCAGGGTGAAGGTGAAGCGCGCGCCCAGACCCGGCCCGTCGCTCTCGGCCCAGATGCGGCCTCCGTGGGCCTCCACGATACCCTTGCAGATGGCCAGCCCCAGGCCCGTGTCTCCGCCCTGCTCCTCGGACTGCACCCTGGAGAACTTGCGGAACAGGTGGGGCAGGCTCTCCGCAGGGATGCCCCGCCCCTCGTCGGCTACCGAGAACGCTACGTCCACGTCTCCCTTCGCGGCGCTCACCCTGATGACCGACGACTCCGGCGAGTGGCGGGCCGCGTTGGACAGGAGATTGCCGATGACCTGCACGATACGCCGCCGGTCGGCCAGCACCAGGGGCAGGTCCGGCTCGACGTCGATGGCCAGGTTGTTCCGGCCTCCCGTGCTCCTGAAGGCGTTCCTGGCCCGGTCCACCAGCACGGCCACCTCCGCCGGTTCAGGGCTGACCGGCAGCGTGCCCGACTCGATGCGGGCCACGTCCAGCAGGTCGCCGACCAGCGCGTGCATGTGGTCGGCCTGGTCCCCGATGATGCGGAAGAACTGGCGCACCACCGCCGGGTCCAGGTCCGCGGGCGAGTCCAGCACCGTGGACGCGGAGCCTTTGATGGAGGTCAGCGGCGCGCGCAGCTCGTGGCTGACCATGGCCAGGAACTCGGCCCGCAGCCGCTCCAGCTCCTCCACGTCGGCCATGTCCTGGAGGGTGACCACCATGGACTCGACCTCCCCTTCCTCCGACCGGATGGGCGTGGCGTTGATCAGGGTGGTCACGCTGCGCCCGTCGGGAACGCTGATGACCACCTCCTCGGCCCGCACCGTCTCCCCCGCGCTGAGGGCCTGCGCCAGCGGGAACTCCCGCAGCGAGACCTCCCGCCCGTCTGCCCGCCGGAAGGTCACCACGGCGAGCAGGTCCTCCGGCGACTGGCCGGGGTTGCGCAGGCGGTCCACGATCCTGCGGGCCTCCCGGTTGAAGGACTTGGGGAAGCCGGTAACGGCGTCGAAGACCACCACGCCCACCGGGGAGGTGTCGATCAGGGTCTCCAGGTTGGCCCTGGCCCGCTGCTCCTCGCGGTGCCTGCTGGCGTTGGCGATGGCCATGGCCGCCTGGGCGGCGAACAGCACCAGCGTCTCCTCGTCCTCCCGGGTGAACTCCCGCCCGCCCTCCTTTTGCCCCAAGAGGATGTAGCCCACCCGCTCCCCCCGGTTGGTGATGGGCGCCAGCAGGAAGGACATCCCTGCCCCTGAATCCGTGGGCGGGCCCAGCTCCGGCAGTCCCAGGGACCGGAGGTGGCCGTTCAGGTCAGCGACCCGCAGCGCGCCGGGCAGTTGGCCGAAGTATTGCAGCAACTGCTCCCCGCCCGGCATGTCCTGGAACTGCCGGGCCTCCTGTTCGGTGACGCCGGAGAAGAAGACGTCCTGGAGACCCAGGGAAGCGTCGACCAGAGTTATCGCGCCGTAGCGGGCGCTGGCCAGGGAACGGGCGGAATCGAGCACGCCCTGCAGCACGGTGTTGAAATCCAGGTCCTCGGTGATGCGCAGGCTGGCCCGGCTCAGGCGGGAGAGGCGCTCCTCCAGCTCCCGTATCCGCCGGTCTCGCTCGTCGGGTCGGTCCAACTCGTCACCTCTTCAGGAACACATCAGTCAGCGGGGTCAATTATGCCTCATTAGCCTGATAGTTACAATAAGTTATGCAAATTCTCCATATAGGTGACGGAGTGGAAATGCATGCGGTGATACGCTACCGCGCGAGTCAGCCCATCTGCGGGAGGTGTTCGTTTGTCCTTCGGACGCACCCAACCCGGACTGGCCGCATTGATCACGCCGACGGCGGCGGACGCCGGGACACGGCGCTTCGCCGTGCGGAGCGCGCGCCCGCGGTTCGCGGACCGGCAGCCGCCCGGACGCATAAACCGCCCGGACGCCGGGCGATTCCCATAAGGAACGCGAGTGACATCGCATCTGTATTCCGGTCGGCTGCTGCCGGTCATCCTCATCGCCGTCGCCGTCTCCCTGGCGCTGGCGGCCCTCGGCGTTTCCCTGGCGCAAACGCCTACCGCCACGGCCAGCATCTCCGCCACCAGCCCGTCGCCGCTGATCGAAGCCACCCTCGACGCCGCGACGATTACCGTGGAGGTTACCGGCACGCAGTACGTCGATCCCCCGGCGCCGGGCGACTTCACCTTCAGTCCGGCGGTCGATGGCCTGAGCGTGGCGGCCAACGGGGTGAACCGGGTCAGCGACACCCAGGTCATCCTCACCCTGGCGTTCACGGGCAACATCGCTGCAGACACCGACGTGGCAGTGGTGGTCGGCGCGGCGGCCCACGCCGGCGAGGATTCGTTGACCACGGGGACGGTTACGGTGACCGCATCGGGGGCCGTCATATCCGCCACCAGCCCGTCGCCGCTGACCGAAGCCACCCTCGACGGCGCGATGCTTACCGTGGACGTTACCGGCACGCAGTACGTCGATTCCCCCGCGCCGGGCGACTTCACCTTCGAGCCGACGGTCGATAGCCTGAGCGTGGCGGACGGCGGTGTAAACCGGGTAGACGCCAACCAGGTCATCCTCACCCTGGCGTTCACGGGCGATCTGACTGAAGACACAGACCTGGCGGTGGTGGTCGGCGCGGCGGCCCACGACGGCGAGGATTCGTTGACCACCGGAACCAGGCCAGTGGCGCAAACGCCGCCTCCGGGCCAAGTGATGAACGTGCAGGTTACGGCGAGCGTCGGGCAACTCGCCGTGTCCTGGGACCCGGTGTCGGACGCCGACGGCTACAAGGTGCAGTGGAAGGCCCCCAGCCAGGAATACGACGATACCCGCCTACACGCCATCGCCGACGGCGCAACCGCCACCGACACCATCGCCTTTGGATTCGACGACCGCAATACTGTATTCACCGTGCGGGTGACCGCCACCCGGCAAACTGCTCCCGACGGAACGCCCTCCGCCGAGGCTACCGGCACGCCGCTGGGGATGGTGATGTCCAGGCCGCAGACCGGCTCGGTAGCCGACCGGCTCGAGAAACTCGTCGTGTCCTGGGCCGACGTGCTGCACGCGAGCAGCTACAACGTGCAGTGGAAGTCGGGCAGCCAAGAGTACCACAGCAGCCGCCAGCTCACTGAGAACGATATCGACCCCAATACCGGGGCCGGAACCTACACCCGCTCCATCACCGGACTGACCGGAGGCACGGACTACACCGTGCGGGTGATTGTGCCGGGTGGAGATACGCCCACAGTTCTGGGCGAGCAGACCGCCGCGCCCTGGCCCAGCGTGATGACGATTACCGACGCCACAGTGAACGAGGGGGAGACCGCCGAGGTAGTGGTCAGCTTCTACCCTGGGCTGCTCCAGGAAACAGTCCTGTATTACCAGGCATTTACTCGTGGTTCGGGTTCTGGCTTTGCAGGACCACCTCGGGACTATTGCGAGATTCCGCATTTTCGAGAGCGAGACGAAGATAGGCTTTTCAAATACAGAGAAACTTTGCCCGCGGGTGGGACGGAATACACTATCAATATTGTTACGCAATATGATGGCGAGGAGGAAGGCCCTGAAACATTTCCAGTGTTGGCTGACGTGGATCTAATTGGCACTAGTTGGGTTACCGGAGGCAGAGAGACCGACATTGGGGAGCGCATAGTGGAAGCTACGGTGACAATTAATAACGTCACCGACTTGAAGCCGTCGTTCGGCGATGCGTCGGTACCCGACCAGACGTATACGATTGGCACACCCATTACGACGCTGACCCTGCCCGCCGCAACCGGCGGCGACGGCGCGCTGACCTATACGCTGACGCCCGACCTGCCGCAGGGCCTGACGTTCGACCCTGATACGCGGGAAGTCACCGGCACCCCGGTCACGCTGCTGGCTCCGACTGAATACACGCTTACGGCAACGGATTCCGACTTAGATCGGTTCGTACAATGCGACCCGCAAGCGCCAACGGCGGATGAATTCTTTCCGGAGAGCGATACGGCGGATCTGAAATTCTCCATCACCGCCCTCAACCCGCCCCCAACCTTCGGCGACGCAATGGTAGCCTCGCAGAATTACACGGTGAACGAAAACATCGGCACGCTGACCCTGCCTGCGGCCACCGGAGGCAACGGCGATCTGACCTATACGCTGGCGCCCGGCCTGCCGGACGGCCTGACGTTCGACCCCGCCGCGCGAACCCTGTCCGGCACGCCCACAGAGCGGCAGACGGAGACGGAATATACCTACACGGCCACCGACGCCGAAAGCCTCACCGTGTCCCTGTCCTTCAACATAACGGTGACGCTCGGTCAGCTCGGTCAAGTGATGAATGTGCAGGTGACGCCGGGTACCGGGGAGCTGACGGTATCCTGGGACCCGGTACCGGGCGCTAATGGCTACCTGGTTGAGTGGAAGGGCAGCGGCGAGGATTATGACCAGAGCCGTCAAGACACCACCAGCACTACGAATTACACAATCATGGGACTGACCGGCGGCGAAGAGTATACAGTTCGCGTCACTGCCACTCACCCTGACCCCAATCTAAACGGCGACCCGGGGGAGGCTACGGGTACGCCCAATGCGCCAACACCGACGCCCTCGCCCACTCCCGTGCCCACGGCTACTCCCGTGCCACCACCCACGGCGACACTCAGGCCCCCGCCCACGTCGACACCCAGGCCCCCGCCCACACCCACGTTAACGCCAACGCCCACACCTACACTCACGCCAACGCCGACAGCGACACCCACGCCTACGCTTACGCCATCCCCGACGCCCACGTTGACACCAACGCCATCCCCGACACCCACACCTACGCTTACGCCATCCCCGACGCCCACGCATACGCCGACGCCATCCCCGACACCCACGGCGACGCCGTCACCGACTCCAACACCTACTTTCACGCCAACACCGACGCCGAGGCCCACATCAACGCCGGTACCGGCCCCCGATCCGGACCCGCCGTCGCCGTTGCTGTTGCCTTCGCCGACACCTACGCCCACCCCCACGCCGTCATCCACGCCGACGGCCACTCCCACTCCCACTGCAACGCCTACTCCCACGCCAACCGCGACGGCTACGGCCACGCCCGAGCCCACGGCCACGCCGGAGCCGGAGCCTGAGCCGACAAACACGCCAACTCCGACCCCGACGGCGACGCCTACACCCACGCCGACGCCGACTCCAACTCCAACTCCAACGCCCACGCCCACACCGACGCTGACTCCCACTGCAACGCCGACCCCGACGGCCACCCCAACGCCCACGCCGTCGCCTACCCCTACTCCCACAGCCGCGCCGACAGCTGCGCCCACGGCCACGCTGCCGCCGACGGCCACTCCCGTGCCGACGCCGACGCCCACGGCCACGCCGGAACCCTCGCCCACCGGCACGGAAACGCCCGGCCCGGCTGCGGCGCAAGGGGCAACGGAGCCGCCGGACGCCGGGGCCCAGCCGCTCGGCCTGGAGCGACCCGGCGACACCTCGGTTGACCCCGGCGCTTTCACCCGCGCCCGGGATGCCCTGACCGGCGTGGTGACCGACCCCCGTCAGCGGCTCACGCTGATCATCATCCTGGTGGTGGTGGGCGGCGTGGTCATCGCCGTGTTCACCTACCTGGTGCTGCGGCGGCGCTGATAGACGGGGGAAAGTCCCCTTTCAACGCAGAGAGCGCAGAGGGAGTGGGATTTCCTGATATTCTCTGCGTTGAAAATGCCTCTTATGGTTCCTCGTCATCCGGCTCTTGTGGCTCATCGGGGGCCGGCGAATCCGGGGCGCTGCCGACGGGCAGGGAGAGGGTGAACTCGGCGTACTCGCCGGGGATGGTGTCAACGGTCAGGTCGCCGCCGACCCGGCGGGCCACGTCGGCGGCGATGGTCAGCCCCAGCCCGGCGCCAGCCGTGCCCTCCCGGGTGGTGACGAAGGGGTTGAAGATACCCTGCAGAATGTCGCCGGGGATGCCGGGGCCGTTGTCGCGCACCCGGACCTCGACCATGCCGTTGACCTGGCTGGTGGAGACTTTGAGGGACGGTTCGTAGCCGCCCTGCGGCGTCCTGCTTCTGGCGCATGGCATAGCAGGCGTTGTCCACCAGGTTGAGCACCGCCTCGTAGAAGTCCTGGCCCACCAGGGGCACCGGGCCGTAGGAGTCGTCCAGCTCGAAGACCGGGGCCACCTGGAAGTCGTCCCAATTCTCGTGAAAGCTGTTGCAGCCCAGTTCCACCGCCTGCATCAGCAGCGGGTTCAGCTCGGTGGGAACCGGGTCGCCGCCCACGACGCCCAGGCCGCGCATCCGGTCCACGATGGCCAGCGCCCTCCCGCCGTTGGTCATCACCCGGCTCAGGCTGTCGGTCATGTCCTGGGTGATGTCGTCCAGCAGGTCAACGTCATCGGACTCCATGGCGTCGCGGTAACGCTCCAGCATCTCGGTGAGCTCGGCGTACAGCTCGTTTGCCCCCTCGGAGAAATTCTTGACGAAGTTCAGCGGGTTGCTGATCTCGTGGGCCACGCCGGACACCAGCTGCCCCAGGGCGGCCAGCTTTTCCTGGGCGACGAGGCGGTCCTGCATTCGCACCAGCTCGGCGTTGGCCTGCTGCAGCTCGTTGTAGAGCTGTTCCACCAGGTTGAGCCGCTGCACCTCCAGGGCGTGGTTGCGGAACACCTCTAGGGCGTCGGCCAACTGCCCGATCTCGTCGCGGCCCACCTCCGGCACGGGGGTTTCCAGGTCGCCGCCGGCCATGCCGCGCATCCGCTCCGAGAGGCGGGAGAGGCGGCGCAGCAGGCCGTTGCCGACCCACAGCCAGGCGGCCACCGTCGCCGCCACCACGCTGGCGATGCTGATGATAGCCAGCAGCACCCGGCCCTGGTCGAAGCTCTGGAGCGAAGATTCCAGCACCGCCTCCGACTCCTGCCGCGCCCCGTCCAGCAGCACGGCTACTGCGCCCTGCAGGGCCGCGCCGGACTGGTCGAATGCAGCGGACAGCCCGGCGGCCTGTTGCTGAAGCGCCAACTGCTGCCCCCGGGCGAAAAACACGCCGTTGCCCTCCCCCAGGGCCACCACACCCGCGTCGGTTTCCGTGGTGACCATGCCAGCGAACTCGTCCCACAGGCCATCCAGGGCGGCCTGGTTCCCGGCCCGCAGCGCGTCCTCCAGCAGCCGGGCGGCGTCGCGGGACGCCTCGGAGACGTCCAGCGCGTCCAGGCGGGCTTGCAGCGCAGCGGCGGCGTTGTCAGCGCCCCGGGCGGCAACGCGGTTGGCCGCCAGCGCGTCGATATTCTCGGCCAGGCCAGTGGCGGCGTCCTGGACCGCCTCCGCCTGGGGCTGCAACGCCGGAACGCCGTTGACCTGCTCCAGGGACGTTTCCAGGCGAGTCAGCGCGCCGTCCACGGAACCGGCGCTACCCGGCGCGGGCTGGGAACCGGCCAGCAGTTCCGTTCCCAGGTGGCGCAGGCCGTCGGCCTCGCGGGCCGCCGCCCAGGACGCCTCCAGCACTGGCACGGACTCCGACGACACCCGGTGGTTCAGGTCGCCGCTCTGCTCGAAGTAATAGACCCCGACGGCGCTGGAGATCAGGGTCAGGAGCACCGCAAAGCCCAGGGCCAGATAGAGCCGCGTGCCGATGCGCCGCCACTGGTTCAGGATGAAGCCCATAGCAAAAACTCCGACGCAATCAAAATGAAGGGTGAAGAAAAAGCCCCGCGCCCCTTGCTATTTTCCTGCGGCAAGGGCGCCCACAAGGGACGCCCCTACACGAGGCTGTTTCCATTGTAGGAGCAACCCTTGTGGTTGCCCCGTCTGCTGACATCCACTCATCCTGTCGCTGACATCCACTCATCCTGAGCTTGTCGAAGGATGCCCCTTGCTATTTTTCCTGCGACAAGGGCGCCCACAAGGGACGCCCCTACATGAGGCTGTTTTCCTTGTAGGGGCAACCCTTGTGGTTGCCCCATCTACCCATCATTCCGACGGTGACAGGCTGACCTAGACCCAGCTCCCATATCTACAGAAATCGGCGTCAGCGGGGTCAATTATGCCGCATCCGGCGTTTAGTTACAAGCGTAAAGTTACAATAAGTTACAGATTATGAAACATAAAGTGACGTAATGGTAATGCAGATGGTGATACGATGAATCAGGACAGGAGTTACGCAAGTAGCTACGAAATCCCCTCCCCCTCAGGGGGAGGGTTAGGACCGACTCTGTCGCGGCTCTCGACAAAGTCGGAGGTGGGGGTGATGTCTGAACTGTGATTCGTGTGATTATGTGATTGGCCTGATTAACCCCTCACCCTCCGGCAGTTATCCCCTCTCCCTTGAGGGAGAGGGTTAGGCCCGACTCTGTCGTGGCTCTCGACAAAGTCGGAGGTGAGAGTGAAGAGGCATTGCGGGTCAACGCTGGCCCGGCCAGCTGCACGACGATTGCGCCGATTGCATCGAGCGTCTGCCGACTCTGTCGAGCATCCTCGATGGAATCAGGACTCGGCGCAGCCGGGACAAAGTAGTTGTCTGAATCAGGATAGGAGTTACGCAGTTGGAGAGTTCACCCCCACCCTAACCCTCCCCCATCAAGGGGGAGGGGATAGTTCAACTGCGTAACTCCTATCCTGATTCAGACAAAAGGGTGCGTGACCAGTCCACCGTCCCAAACACCTCCAGGGCGGCGTCGAAACTGTCTGCTTCGTCTTGGCTCCATACGCCGAACAGATCGTCCAGGCCGGTACCTACGGCTTTGGGATTCCCCTTGTACTCGTCCGTCAGGCCAGCGCCCTTCCTGAGCAGCCGCAACGCCGCCTGATTCAGGGAGATTCCCTCCTGCTTTGCCAGGCGGCGCAAGACGGCGTCGAGTTCGTCGTCGAATCCCCTGACCGTCATTTGGTTCATATCGCATTCCTTCGGCGAGTCAGGTACAGATGCTATATGAGGCAACATATCAGTCATTCCTGAACGGGTCAACAGCGGGCGGGCCATCGTAACTCCGGGCCGGGGTAGACATGCCAAATGGGCCATAAAACTAACTAGCACGTGATTTTAATTGACTGTATAGTTGACCTCATGTAATCTGAATTGCTGTACAATAAGCGCCCAAAGCTCCGGCAATCAGAGAAATAATTGCAGGTGTGACACCATGACAGCTCTGCGCTACTCCCACGGCCACGCCCTGAAACCCAGCGCCCTCCGGCTCGCCCTGCCCTTGCTGGCCCTGCTGGGCGCGGCCGCCTTCGCCCTCGCCTTGCTCCTCGCCCCACCACCCGCCGACGCAGACACCCACGGTTTCTCCGTCGCGGTTCACGAAGACAATAGGCCCCTGTCAGAGAACAACCTGAACGGCGCCAAGCTTGTGCTAACCCTGCCAAGTGGAAGGACATGGAGGCCGGCAGGCTCCAACGCAAACCAACTGGACAGCACCGACTTTGAGATTGAAGAAGCCTCGGCCGAGGGCAGCGACGGATTTCACGGTGTAACCGTGTCCGAAGTGTCCCGCCACAATAACACCCAAGTGACCATCACCTTGTCATACCTCACCCGCGCTGATTTTGATGGACAAGAAACTTTGTACGTCAAGGTCGGCGCTGACGGCCACAGCGGAAGTGGGGAATTGGCGTCCAACCACGTTTGGGTCAATGGCTATACGGACCCTCCAGCACATGTGACGGGAGTGGTCGCCGGACAGTTGAAAGTGAGCACAGAGGAGGGCTGTCCCGGGATTCCAAAACCCAGCTTAGACGACAGTTGCTATACCAATGCCACACCGGTATACGGGGTATTGGAGGTGTTCTGGACGACGGTTACGCAAAACGTTGAGGGGGACGCCATTCAAGGTGTTGTCTACAAGATAGAGTACCGCGAAGAGGGCGCGTCAAGTTGGATCGGCGATCCAAACCTCAGTTATGCCTATGATCTCCCAGAGAACACTCCTTCCACTCCCACGGAAACTCATGTCGGCATCTGGGATCTGACCCATGGAACGACCTACGAGGTGCGGGTGACCGCCTACACGTCCAACCGCATACCTGGAGTGGCTTCCATAGCTGGAGCGCCTTCCGCAGTAGCCACGGGAAGCCTCTACGGAGCGCCCTCGACGCCGACGACGTCCCCGAACCGGAGGGCCAGCGTCACGGTGACCGCCGCCGACCCGGTGGCAGTCGACGAGGGCGGTTCGGCAACCTACACGGTGGCCCTGGAGGGCGAGCCCACGGACAACGTGGTCATCACGCCGGGCAGCGACAACGCCGACGTAACGACGCAGCCGGCCAGCCTCACCTTCACCCCGGACAACTGGGATGAGGCCCAGACCGTAACCGTCCGCGCTGCCCACGACGATGACGCGGCGAACGACAGCGCCACCGTCAGCCACACGGCCAGCGGCGCAGACGAGTACGACGGGATCGCCGTTGACTCCGTTACCGTGTCCGTAACCGACGACGACACCGCCGGGGTGACGGTGACGCCGACCAGCCTCAACGTGCCGGAGGGCGGCACGGCCAGCTACACGGTGTCGCTGACCGCGCAGCCCCTGGATGAAGTGGGCATCTCCTTGGTCGCCAGCGGCGTCACGGTGCAGCCGACAGAGTTGACCTTCACGCCCGGCAACTGGAGTGCGCAGACCGTAACCGTCAGCGCCGCCGACGGCACGGCGGGCGACACGGCCTACATCACCCACAATCCCTGGACCTACTCCGGGTCGGGGTACGAGGTCGTCTCGGTTGACGACATAACCGTGACCATAACCAGCGGCGGCGGTAACACGCCCCCGCCATCTCCACAACCCCCGCCGTCTCCACAGCCTCCGCCATCTCCACAGCCCGATCCGGGCCAACAGGAGGAGGAACCCGACGAATCCAGCAGCTCGTCGGACAGCGCCAATGACCTCACGCCCGAGGACTGGACACGGTAGCGGCCTCGCTCCCGACCCCGCACCAGCCAGGCCCCTGCCTTAACGGCAGGGGCCTTTCGTCTGCGGCGGCGAGTTGGGAAGTCCTCTTTCCCGGAGGGAGAGGTATCCCAAAGATCGCTCAATATGTTCTCTCCTAAAGGCCGGAACTTCGTAATGATAGCCACCACAAAAGTTTCGGCCTATTTCTTTGGTCTTGCTGAGACGACAGGCTAGGCTATGATGGCATAGATTGACACGACACCTGATAAACTCCTATCATACAGGTGTGAAGCGATAGCAGGTATGACAAAGACGGAGAACGCAAAGGCTCCTGACTCGGACGAGAAAGCAAAGGAAGGTGAGCAGGGCTTTCTGGCGGACATTTGGGAACTGGCATGGTTTCCTCTATTACTTGCTATCGTGGCGGTTGCTATTACTTGGATAGTGTGGTGTAAGACCACAGAACCGTGTACTGACAAGATGACCACCGGGTGTCGTTCGTCAGGTTGGGGCGCATACACCAACCTTGACTTGTTGAACAAGATGTTTGTCCACGGTGGCATAGCAGGAGGATTCGGAAGCATTTGGAGTTACGTTATGCTTACGAGAGAACGACGAGCTAGAGAAGCGGCTGAACAGCGGGCGAGAGATGCTATTCAGCGGGCGGATGAAATTGAACGACGGGCGAGCCAAGAGCGTCAGCAGGCAAGCCAAGAACGTCAGCAATGGCTCGAAGAAATCAGACAACTTAGGGAGCAAATTACCAACGGCAACCACACCAGATAACCCCTCCATTACGCCACCGACCCTAATGAGAAAACCCTTGCAATCCGCAGGGGTTTTCTCTTTGCCCTGTGCTGCTTGAAATCTTGTCCCTGCCCAGGTATGGTCGATTCAAAGACTTTTGATGCAACCAGCCTACTTCTGATGCAAGTGGGACTTTTGATGCAAAGTCCGGGAGAGGGGACAATGGGGGAAGGGATAATCGGGGCAATCACATAATCACTCGAATCACAGTTCAGACATCCCCCCACCCTAACCCTCCCCCGTCAAGGGGGAGGGTTATCTGAACTGCGTAACTCCTGTGTTACACGACGTGAATTTCGCAGCCTGCCGGGCGGAGCCTGAACCCAGCCCAGGCTATGGGGTGGCGCTGACGGTGTAAGCGTTCCCGGTGTCCAGGTCAGCATCGTTGCCCGAGGCGTCCACCCGGGCCCCGGAGAGGGGGCCGAAGCCAGTGAAGTCCAGCGCCGCCGGATTGCCGGCGTCGTCTATGATGGAGCCGCCGTTCAGCCGCAGCGGGTTGTCGTTGATGGCAATGCCGTCCCGCGCTGAGTCCCCGGCCTGCACGGTGTAGGCAAAGACCAGGCGTGCGCCGTGCCCGCGGTCGAAACCGGCCACCCGCTCCCCATCGTCGAAGCCCAGGACCAGTTGGGGAGCGCCGGTCACCGATACCGCCTGCCGGAACTCCACCACCGCTTCAACCACCTCTCCTTCCCGGTAGTAGCTGCCGTCAGCCGGGCCGGAGATGAAGCCGAGCATGTAGATCCTGGTGTTGGCCAGCCGGGACAGCGCGGCGTCGCCGGTGGGGACGCCGGGGCCGAGGCCGTTCACGGCCCGCAGCTGGAACTGGTAGGCGTTGGCCGCCAAGTCCAGCCCGGCCACGATGTGCGACGTGGCGCCGGAGGGGATGTCCGTCCAGTCGCTGTACTGGGGCCGGTAGGCGTGGTGTTCCAGCCGTACTGCCTGGCGGTACTGGTAGCGCGGCGTTTGGGCCACGCCGTCCAGGCTGCCCCCGTTGGCGCTGGCCGTCCAGGACAGCGTGGCGCTGCTGGCGTCTATGGCCTCGACTGACAGGCCGGCGGGCGGTTCGGGCAGGGTGTTGGCGGTCCCGCGTCCCAGTTCCACGATGTTGGATGCCGGACCCGGCCCATACTCATTGATGCCGCGCACCTCCAGGTTGTAGGCGCTGGACGCCAGGAACAGGCCGCTGTTGATGGTGTGGGAGGTTACTGCGCCATGGGGGATGTCCCACCAGTGTTCGCCGCCGTTGGTCCGGTACTGGTAGGTGTGGGCCAGCTCCTCGCCGTTGACGACGCCGCCATGCTCGCTGGCGTTCCAGGAGAGAATCACAGTGAACTGGTCTACAACCTCCGCCGCCAGATTGGTGGGCGGGGCGGGGTAGAATGCCACGGGCCCAACCGGCACAATATCGCCGGAGGTCCAGCTATGGCCAACGGCGTTGAAGGCCCGTATCTGGAAGGTGTAGGCCGTATCCTCGAGGCTGAGGCCCGGCGCCACGTAAGACGTGACCCCCTCGCCGGGGATTTCCCGCCAGCCAGTGGGAATGTTCTCGATGCGGTACTGGTAGCGGAGGGGCTGCCGCGCCCCGTTGACCCAGCCGCCGTCGGAGCTGGAATCCCAGGTCAGTTCCACGCTGGCCGGGTATACGGCCTTGGCACGCAGGTTGGCCGGTGGCCGGGGAACGACGTCCACCGGGCCGACGCCAGCGGCATTGGAAGCGGCGCTGACGCCAACTTCGCTGACGGCCCGGACCTGGTACTCGTGCCTGGCTGCGTAGAGGAGCAGGCCCCGTCTCTCCAGGCTGGTGACGTTACCGCCGGGGACGGGCACCCAGGGGCCGTTGAGGTTCGCCAGGCGGTACTCGTAGCCCGTGACCGGTATATTCTGGCCGTTGATCTTGCCGCCGCTGGAGGGGGCGCTCCACTGTAGCCGGACCGTCTCGCCATTCAGGGCGGTGGCGGTCAGGTTGGCGGGCGCCGTGGGCAGCGCCTCGTCGTCAACAATGGTTATCGGACACTTCTCGTCGCGATAGAGGTCGTTGCGGTCATACACGTTATTGGTTGGAGAGAAGCGTACCGTGAAGGTCTCGTTACCCTCATACAGTCTGTCCTCTCGGGTCTGAAAATACCGGCCAATGACGTTGTCCTTGGAATCGGCCAGGCTACCGTAGATGATGCCGGTATCCTGGTGTACGTAATCGGAGGCGTCGGCCGTACCGGGGTCGGTATGCCAGGCGGCGCCGAAGATGGATCGGTTGAATGTCCCGACCCTGACCAGTAGCGCCGTGAAGCCTTCTCCCTCCGGAATGTGGGTATTGTCGCATCTTAGATAGAACACGACACTGTTGGCCTGAGTGGGCGGGGGCGACAGGCCGGCCACCAGGGCCAGTATCGCGGCCAGCAGGGCCACGGCCAGGAGTATGCGGCGGTTGAATGAGCCAACGATTGCGTTCTTCATGGTGTCTCTCTCCTGACGCCGGAATCCGGCAAAATTTGGCCTTTGCGGTCAATCGCTGATGATTCACTCTCAAGAGCGCCAGCCCGGTTTCTGCCAGCGCCCCTGGGGCGAACTGCAATTGACCATTAGCCGCAATAGTGAGCCCAGGCCGTTGTGTCAAAAGGAGAGGCGGGAGGACGGACAAGCGCGGCGCGGAGGGCCAACAGGCCGCCAGTTGTTACGTTCAGTGCGGGCCTGGCTCCTGCCTCATATCGAATGATATTCAATATCGCATTGCTCCCTGGTACGGCCTGGCATGCGCCGTGAGTCCCCTGAGACCGTAGTCCACACCTCTAATATAGCGATATAATATATCCATAATATAGTATAGAATGACTTTATAGCAATATGCAATATCAATTTGGGAACTATATCGTGGCCTG
The DNA here is from genome assembly GCA_965203005.1 of Dehalococcoidia bacterium. Lineage (GTDB taxonomy): Bacteria > Chloroflexota > Dehalococcoidia > Lucifugimonadales > UBA3495 > VXOI01. Next base: position 2,794,322 of record CBDBBS010000002.1, on the reverse strand, counting down.
AGAGACTGTGAGAATCCACGTGGCCGCGGTTCACCCGGACTATCAGTGATATTCAATATCAGGTATTCGCCCTGACACAGCCCGGAGGTCCTCCCACACTCTCGCGGCAGCTGAGAAGGCGCGCCGCCGCCCCGGCTTGTCCGGCGGGGCGGCGGCTGTGCAGTGGCGTGGAGTTAGCCGGGCGGCAATTCTAGTACCGCCAGTAGCGCATCAACTGTCGGCGGCGGCGGTACAGGTGCAGTACCAGGGCAGCCAGCAGCAGCGCCGCGATCAGGGCCAGCAGCCCGCTGAGCGCCCAGGTGTTGGTGGACCAACCCCCATCGGCCTGGGCGCCGGCGGGAGGCGTCAGCGGCTCCGCCGGGGCGGCGTCCCCTACCCTCAGGGCCGGCCAGTTCGCCGGTTCCGGCGTCGGCTCGGACACCGGCTCCCGTTGCGGGGCTGAAGTCGGCTCCGCTGTCGGTTCCGGCGTCGTTTGCGGCGCAGGCTGTTGCTGTACCGGCAACGGCGCAGGCTGTTGCTGCTGTTGCGCCGGGGCTGTTACAGGCCCGGACGCCGGGGCCTGTTGGACGGCGGCCAGTGTCTGAGGCTGCTCCGGGGCCGCTGCCGTCTCTTGCCCCTGCTGTTCCTGTACCGGCTGCGGTACCGGCGTTGCTTGCGGCGTGGGTTGCGGTGTCGATTCCGGCGTCGGCTCCGGTTCCGGCGACAGGGTGCGGCCCTCCGCCGTCTCCGACCAGGCGCTCTCCCCCTCGGAGCTGCGGGCCAGGACCTGCGCCTCGTATTCCGTGCCAGCCTCCAGCAGGACGATGCTGACCCGGGTCTCGGACAGGTTCCCGCCGTAGCGGGTCCAGGCGTCCGCGCCCTTGACCCGGTAGCGCAGAGTGTACCCGGCGATTTCCGGCCCGCCTTTGGCGTCGGCCTCCTCCCACGCCGCCAGCAGCGAGGACGTGGACTCGCCCTCCAGGGTCAGGCCCGTAGGCGCTTGGGGCGGCCCCACGTCGGTGACCTCGATGGTCACGGTGATGACGGCGTAGATTACCTGCTCACCTTCCTTCTCGTAGCGGGCCCTCACGACCTCGGTGTATTCCGCCTGGGTCTCGTGGTCGAGGACGGCGCCCCCGGCGACGGTGATCTGGCCGGTATACGAGTCTATGAAGAACTCGTTGCTGTCCGGCGTTATGTCGTAGACCAGCTCGCGCTCCCCGTCATACCCCACCCGCACCGGCTCCCCCACCTGGGTTCCGGCGGGTGAGTTCTCGGCCACCTGTCGGCTCGCGGTCAGTTTGGCCGGTTCCGGCGTCGGCGTCGGCTCAGGCTCAGTGTCCTCTGAGGAGGTTGGTTCCGGCCTGGGCGTCGGCGTGGGCGTGGGCGTGGGATCAGTACCCGGCGCGGGCGCGGGTGTCGGCGCAGGTGTGGGTTGCGGCGTCGGCTCCGGTGTCGGCGCGGGTGTCGGCGCAGGTGTAGGCGCGGGCGTCGGCGCAGGTGTAGGCGCGGGCGTCGGTTCCGGCGTGGGTTGCGGTGTCGGCTCTGGCGTGGGCTCCGGCGTGGGTTGCGGCGTCGGTTCCGGCGTGGGTTCCGGTGTCGGCTCCGGCGTGGGTTGCGGCGTCGGTTCCGGTGTCGGTTCCGGTGTCGGCTCCGGCGTAGGTTGCGGAGTCGGCGCGGGCGTCGGCGGCGGCGGTGGAGGCGGAGGCGGGGGTGGCGGCGCGGACAAGGTCGTTGCCCACGCGTAGGCCTCCTTCACGCTCCCGCCCTCGGCGTTGATGGCCTGGATGGCGAAGCCGTAGTGGGTTCCCGGCTTGAGGCCGGGAATAACGACCTCGGTGACGTTGCCCAGGTATCCCAGGTTAATCCCTTGGTTGATGCCCTCCACCCAGTACCTGGCCTGGTAATTGGTCACCGGCGGGCCGCCGTTGGCGTTGGCCGGGTTCCAGGTGACCCGCATGGAGGTGGCCGAGGGGATCATGGTCAACCCCGTCGGGCGCAGGGGCGGCTCGTTCACGTCGGTGACCTGGACGTTGACCGTGATGATGGCGTCAATGATTACGTGCGGCGTCCCTTGGACCTCTTCCGCGTGGCTGGCTTCAATTTGCACCGTGTGGCTGGTCCTGGTCTCGTAGTCCAGGTCCGCGCCCGGGGCTACGGTTATCTGGCCGCTGGCCTCGTCAACCCGGAACATTCCGCTGCCGGAGAGGGTGACGTAAGTCAGGGCATGGCCCAGGGGGTCCGTGGCCTGCACCGGGGCGCCCAGCCGGGTGCCCGGCGCGGCGTTCTCGGCTACCGTCCTGGTGACTTCCATGGTTTGAGCCCCGGTGGAATCCTTGGAGCGGGTGCGGGCCGGGACGAGCTGCGACCATTCTCCGGGGTCCTCGGCGCTCTTGGCGCGTACCCGGACTTCGTAGTCGGTGCCCGGGGTCAGGTTCGGGATGATGGTTTCCCGATACGAGCCGTCGAATTCCTGGCCGGTCCAGTCCACCGGTTGCGAGCCGGAAACGACGGGTCGGTACTGCACGTCGTAGCCGGTTACCGGCGACGGGCCCTGGCCCTCCGGCTCGGTCCACCTTACCCGCAGCGACGTGGCCGAGTAGGTTGCCACCTCCACGCCCGGCGGCGGCAGCAGCGGCTCGTTCACCAGGGTTACGGTGACGAAGAAGTGGGCCGTCCTCCCGCCGGAGGGGAACTCCACCCTCAGGTCGTATTCCGGGTGCGTCTCGTAGTCCAGGGCCGCGCCCGGGGCCACTATGAACTGGCCGTTGTTGCCGATGATGAAGTGGCCGCTGTTGACGCCGGACAGGGTATATGTGACGTCGCCGCTTCTCACCGGGTCGCCCACGCTGGTCCCGGCCGGGGAGTTTTCCACTATCGACCGGGTCTCCCGCTTGGTCACGTAGACAGGAATTTCCAGGGTGCGAGTGAAGAAGTTGTCGTTGACGGACACCGTTACCGTGGGTATGGGGTCGGCGTCGTGGTCCAGGCTGGCCCCCTGGGCAACGGTAACCTGGCCGGTCTGTCCGAGGATGGCAAAGTTGCCGCCGCCCCCGGCGATGGCGTAGCCCAGGCCGGTGCTGGCAGTGTCCGGGTCGGTGACCGTTGCGGCTGGCCCGGCCACGGTGCCGGGGGTAGCGTTCTCGTCCACCTCCAGGAGCGGGGCGGCTCCGAACTCCGGCGGGTGCGGCCCGAAGCCCAGGCCGGACCAGGGGCCGTAACCCTCGACGCTGTTGGCTCTCACCTGCCCCTCGAAGGTCTCTCTCTGCCCGTTGGAGTCGTTGAATATTGCTTCCCGTTTCTCGGCCCCCAAGTCCTGCTCGGCCCACGCGCCGCCGGAATCCTTCTGGCGCGTCCAAACCTGGTAGCCGGTGACCGGGGCCAGCGAATCCGCGGCGGCCTCTTGCCAAAACAGGCGCACCGCTGTGCCGCTGCCCATGTGCGCCAGAGTTGGCGCGGCCGGCTGGCCCGGGGGTCCCACGTCGGTTACGGCGATGGTCACTTCCAGGGTATCCTCGCCGCCGTATCCGTCGCTGACGGTCACCGTCACCGTGTGGGACGTGGCGGTTTCATAGTCCAGGCTCGCGCCAGCGGCCACGCTGACCTGGCCGGTGGCGCTGTCGATGGCGAAGTTGGCGTCGCCGCTCAACGAGTAGGTCAGGGTGTCGCTGGTGTCGGCGTCGCTGGCGGTCACCGGGCTGCCGACGGCGGCGCCGGCCCAGGTGTTCTCCGCCACAGAGAGGGCCGGGGCGTCGCCGAAGACGGGCGCGGTGTTGGTGGTGCCGCCCAAGGCCGTCCAATGCCCGGGCTCCTCGGCGCTCTTGGCCCGTACCCGGACCTCGTAGCTGGTGCCCGGGGTAAGGTTCGGGATGGTGGTCTCCCGATCCGTGCCAGTGAATGGGTGGTTGCTCCACTCCGTCGTGCCCGTGCTGGGGCGGTACTGCACGTCGTAGCCGGTTACCGGCGACGGACCCTGGCCGACCGGCTCGCTCCAGCTTACCCGCAGCGACATGGTCGAGGAGACCTCCACCTCCAGGTCCGGCGGCGCTGGCAGCTTCGGTTCGTTGGCTATCGTGATGATCACCAGCGTCTCAAGGTCAGGGTCTGCATCGGGGTCGTTGTCGGACACATGTACCCGTACGCCGTACCTGCCATACTCCCCCAAGGTCTCGAAGTCCAGCTCGGCCTCTGCGCCGACCTCCAGCTGGCCGGTGGCCGGGTCGATGGTGAACCAGCCCTCCGGGGTATTGTCCACCGTGGTGGTTTCCGTAGTCAGTACGCCAGCGATTTTGAAGGTCAGGGTTTCGCCGTCTGGGTCAATGAAGGCCAGGGGTTCTCCCACGGCGGTCCCCGGCGGCGAGTTCTCAAAGACCTCGCGGTGGACGCGCCCGAACTCGTCCGGCGTTTCGTCCAACCTGGGCGGCCCCTTGGTGGTAACCTCGTTGCTTTGGTCGGACCAGGGACTGTCCTCGCCGCTGGCGTCCGCCCTGACCTGCACCCTATAGGCGGTGGCGGGCTTCGGGACCGTCACGATGCCCTGGGTACTGCCGGCGGAGAAGGATTGCGTTTCATAGTCATAGTCGATCCAGTACCGGACGGTGTAGCCGGTGATGGGCTCGCCGTTGTCCTCCGGGGCGGTCCAGGTAACCTTGATGGAACGTTCCGGGTTGGCCGGATTCCGCTCGGCCTCCGGCGTCCCCGGCGCGTTGGGCACCACGTCCTGGAGGTCTATGGTGACGTAGAAGCGGGCCGTGTGGCCGCCGGAGGGGTACTCCACCGTCAGGTCGTACTCCGGGTGCGTCTCGTAGTCCAGGGTTGCGCCCTGGGCCACGCTGAGCTGGCCGCTGTCGGCGATGTTGAAGTGGCTGCTGTTGTCGCCGGACAGGGTATAGGTGGCGCTGCCGCTTCCCACCGGGTCGCCTACGATGGTCTCGCCCGGGGAGTGTTCATCCACTGACCGGGTCTCCCGCTTGGTCACGTAGATGGGGAGTTCCAGGGTGTCGGTGAAGAAGCCGTCGTTGACCGACACCGTTACCGTGTGGACGGGGTTGGTGTCGTGGTCCAGGCTGGCGTCCTGGGCCACGGTAATCACGCCGATCTCTTCGCCATTGACGCCGGTCTTTTCGACAATGACAAAGTTGCTGTCGCCAGGGAGGGCAAAGTCCAGGCCTGTGCCGTCAGTGTCCGGATCGGTGACTGTTACGGCCGGCCCCGCCTCCGTACCGGCGGCGGCGGTTTCGTCCACCTCCAGCAGCGGGGGGTCGCCGAACTCGGGCGGGTGCGGCCCGAAGCCCAGGTCGGACCATTCGCCGTAACCCTCGACGCTGTTGGCTCGCACCTGTCCCTCGAAGGTCACTATCTGCCTGCTGGTGTCGTTGAATGTTGCTTCCCGTTTCTCGGCCCCCAAGTCCTGCTCGGCCCACGCGCCGCCGGAATCCTTTTCGCGCGTCCGCACCTGGTAGCCGGTGACGGGGGCCAGGGTTGTCAAGTCCGCGGTGGCGGCCTGCCAGGACAGGCGCACGCTGGTGCCGGTGCCCTCGTAAGCCAGCGTCGGCGCGGCAGGCTTGCCCGGGGGCTCCACGTCAATCAGGTTGACCTTTATGTGGACGGTGGCCTCGTAGCCGTCCACCGTGTACTTCAACTGCAGCCGCAAGGGGCGCTTGATCTCATAGTCCAGGTTCGCTCCACTTTTGACAGCAAGCTGTAATTTATCGTTGTTGGTGGTGAAGCTGAACTTGTCCTTGTCGTCCCCGTCCAGGGTGATGTTCAGCGTGCTCTCGGGGAAGGAGGGCACGGAAATCGGGTTTCCCACCGCCGTGCCGGCCGGGGAGTTCTCGAGGATGTTGCGGGTTACCGTCTTGGAGACGGTTACAGTGAAGCTTTTCTTGAGGTAGCCGCCGTAGCCGTCGGAAGCGTCATAGTCCACTACCGACTGTCCAGCGGCGACGCCCTCCAGGATGAGCTTGTCGTCCTCGATCCGGGACCTGACGATGGACGAGTGCTGGGAAGTGGTGCTATAGGTCAGGGAGTCGCCATCCGGGTCGCTGAATTTCTCGTTCAGGGAAATTTCCACCGGGGTTCCAGCGTTGATGCCCAGGGGGGCGAGGTCGCCGTCCCTGGGGCTGCGGTTGGATCGCAGATAACCATTGACCGGCGCACCATCACCCCAGTCCGCATCTCCATGGTTGACTTTCACCTGGACTCGCAGGCCGTAGGCCCCCTCCGGAATCTCGCCGCCATCGACGAGGTTGGTGGAGAAGTCACGCTTGCATTGGTGGCCGCCACCACAGTTTACCGGCTTGACTTCGGTAAAACTTCCGTCGGGTTGATCGCCTTCGCCGCTTGATTTGGTAACAGTGTTGCTATCCGCTGATTGATATAGCTGCGCCTTATAAGTGAGTGAGTAACTGACATTCCCTTCGGGTGCCCAGGTCAAGATGAACCCCGGCGCGTGTCTGGCCCCAACCGGATGCCGGGTCCTGGCCAGGGTGGGGTTAATCCGTATATCCTCAACGGCCTGGGCCTGGGCCTGGGCCTGGGCCGCCTGCGCCTGGGCCGCGAACTGCGGGTCCTGGGTGGTCTCGCCCTGGCCGCCGGTCCCGGTCCCGCCACCTCCGCCGCCGGTGTTTCCACCTTGGCCGGGCTCGGTGAGCTGCGGGTCCCGGGTGGTGTCATCCTGGCCGCCGGTTCCGGGCGTGGGCGTGGGGTTGGGGCGCGGGGCGATCTCGCCGATGGGTTCCGGCGGGGGCTGGCTGCCGCCGCTGCCGCCGCCGTGGTTGTGGTTGCCGCTTGGGGGGCTGCTGCCGCCGATGCCCTGGGGCACCGGGGCTTGCCGTTCCGCCGCGTAGGACACGCCCAGGGCCGTTCCCAGGGCCAGCGCCACCATCAGCGCGGTGAGCGCCAGGCCAATGATGAGGGTCCTCCTGTACACGGGTCCTCCTGTACACGGGCCCTCCGAGGTACAAGGGCCCTCCGAATTGTCGGCGTTGATGTTCAGTATCACCGTTATTCTCCTCTGCCACTGCTGAAACTGCTGCGTCCCTGATTGAGCCGTCGCTATGCGCCTTCAGGTCCCTGGTTGCCCATGTGTTCCTCCTGAGCGTTGGTATCCCGGTCCTGCCATTTGTGTAGGGGCGCACGGCTGTGCGCCCGTGGGCCATGGGCTGAGAACGTTTGCCTGTCTCCAACCCCAGGGCGCACGGCTGTGCGCCCGTGGGCCATGGGCTGAGAACGTTTGCCTGTCTCCAACCCCAGGGCGCACAGCCGTGCGCCCCTACTACGGCGAGAATTAAGCGCGTCTGCGGGTTGGCACTCGACGGCGGAATCTGCTAATATGCAGTCGCCCATGGCAAAAGCCGTGGCGACGGACGAGCAACGAGGCAGTTGGTTACGCTCCACCTTCCTGGTTTTTCGTCCATTTGGCGGCCGTCGCTCTCGCCCAGCGATGGCCGTCGCTTTTTGAGGCGCCCAGCGCCTCGTGACACCGTGTTGATGCCGTCCCCTGGACCGCCATCACTCTCGCCCAGTGATGGCCGCCGCTTACGGGGCGCCAAGCGCCTTGTCCCACCTTGGGGCTACAGTGCAGCCCCCTCCCCGCCGTCAGCGCTATGGCGCTCCGCAGACGCGCCTGCCGAGTCCGGCGCCCCCCCGTTGCCGGAGAGGGCCTCCGTCCAAGGCAGCGCGACGGATTTTATCCGGGGAAAATTTAATTGTCAACTGATGTTATATTTTTTGTCAACTAATTCATTCCGTCTTACTTTCTGTAACATGAACCGCCATTTGGCCGACGCCAGCATTACTTTGTGTAACCGGAGGGGCTGTAATGGAGTCCCCTCTCCCGGAGGGAGAGGGGATTTATTGGACGCCCTCACCCTGCCCCGCCCCCCCGTAGGGGCGCACGGCCGTGCGCCCTGGGTTGCGGACCTGGAAACATTCTCGACTGATGACGCAAGGGCGCACGGCTGTGCGCCCCTACGGCGAGCTCCGGAGACGGAATCCGGAGACTCCATTCTGAACGTATGAATAGGAAAGTAGTTGTCTGAATCAGGATTCTGACAAAATGGAACACTCCGGCGACTTTGATAAGGCCCTGGGGTATTCCCGGCGTGTGTTGGTATTCTAATTCAGGTCTGTTTGTGTAGGGGCGCACGGCCGTGCGCCCTGGGGTTGCGGATATGACACGTTCTAAACTGGTGGCGCAAGGGCGCACGGCTGTGCGCCCCTACAGGCGATCGTTCAAGCAATGCCAACACACTCCGGCGACTTTGATAAGCTCCTGGCCCGGTTTTCCCCCGTGGCGCATTTTGCTGTAAGATAAAATAGATGCGTAAGCCAGGGCAGACAGCATCCCCGCCGCATGCTGCTCCCAGGTAACGGGAAAAACGGGAAACGGGACGGTGATCCTGCAATGGCGAGTGTCTTGCCATGACAGAGCAACCGCAAGAACAACCCGCCGACCCGCGGGTGGAAAAGCTACAGAGAGACCTTGTTGCCGTGGGCCTGATTTTCGCCAATGCCCCGCGGCAGGTGTTGACCGGGCACGGCATCGACAGCGGCAGCTACTCGATTCTCGTCGCCTGCTATCACCACGGCCCCATCACCATCAGGGATCTCGGGCGGATCATGCCCGTGGAGCGGGGGCGCCTCAGCCGCATCCTGAGCCGGCTGGAAGACCGCAAGCTGGTCCGCAAGACCCGGATGAGCGACGACCGGCGGGTGGTCAGGGTGGAGGTGACGGACCAGGGCCTGACCCTCGCCCCCGAGCTGCTGGAGAGCATGAATGGGTACTTCCTGAACCTCCTGCGCGGCATCGAGAAGGAAGAGGTGGCGGAGTGCATGGCCATTTCGTCAAAGATGATCGTCGAGGCAGGAGGGGATGGCGCGCCGGCTGGCAACGGCGACGGCGATGGAGAGTCGCCCCAGGCGGGAGAGTCGGCGAACAGCGAGGACTGCGCCAGGGAGTGGGAGCGGCAGATCAACAACATGCAGCAGTGCCTGATCGGGTTGCTCACCCTCATATACCGGGGCATCCTGGAGCGGCTCAAGCCCTGGGGCCTGAACCCTTCCGAGTTCTGCATGCTCGATATCTGCGAGCGGGAGGGCCTGGTTCCCCTGGCGACCCTCCAGCAGATGATGCCGCTGGAGACCCAGCAACTGCGCCGGATGGTGTCGGACCTGACCGACCGCGAACTGTTGGAGAAGGTGCGGCTGCGGGATGACCAGCGTGTGGTGCGGGTGCAGGTGACGGAGCAGACGCGGGCGATGCTGCCCGGCCTCAGACGCCAGGTTGACGAGCATTACGCCAACGTCATGAGCAGGGTCAGCGACGAAGAAATGGCCCGCCTGATGGCTTTCGTCGACCGCCTGGTGACTAACGCCGCCGACCCCCGGCCGGATGTCGCCGCCGAACAATAGGCCCGCCGAGCTGCAAAGCCCCTGTGTGCCCCTCGCCTCGATTCCGCCGAAGCGCCGCCGGGCGTGTTCGTGTTGGCTGTGGGTCTGACCTGCGACGAGGGATCAGGCGGGTGAGAACCTTGCCGGGTCGGACTCGGACAGCACGGAAGGCCGGTGTCCGGTGTGGACGTAGTCCGCGATGAGCTTGCCAGCCATCGGCCCCCGCCCGAAGCCGGACGAGGCCAGGCCGCTGACCACATACAGGTCCTCCATCCCCGGCAGTTGCCCGATGATGGGCCGTCCGTCCAGCGAAAAGGGCATCAGGCCCGCCCAGGTCCGGCTGATGGACAGCCCACCCAGGAAGGGCAGGACCTCCCGGGCATGGCCGAAGTTGACCTCGACCCCTGCGGCATCTACCGACTTGTCATAACCGGCCATCTCCCGGTCGCCGCCGAAAATCACCTCGCCGTCCCGCGTCTGCCTCCCGTAGAGGTGGCGGGTGACTCTCCGGCCCCCCAAGTGCGTCAGCTCCGGGGGCGTTTCGGAGTCGTTGCCGGGCGCGGCGCTCCAGTGGGTGGGCGATTCGGCCCCTGAAATCGAGTGAAACACCCTGGGAGCCAGAGGCTCGGTCGCCCACATCTGCCCGCGCACCGGAATGACCGGTATCCGCACGCCCAGCATGCGCCCCAGCGGGCCGCACCACGCGCCCGCCGCCAGCACCAGCCGCCGGGCCGTGTGCGACTCGCCGTGGCACTCGACCCGGTAGCCGCCGCCTTGCCGGGCGCCATTCGGCAGGGACGTGGGAGTGATGGCAGTGACCTCCCGCCCGGTCAGCACCTCCGCGCCCTCGCGCCGGGCGGCGTCGGCGAAGGCGCGGGTGGCCTTGACCGGATCGGCCTGTGCCCGCAGGGGGAAATGCACAGCGCCCGCCAGTTCCGGGTTCAGCTCCGGCTCAATGGCGCGGGCGTCGGCGGTCGAGAGCAGGTCAACGGCATAGCCCCGGGACTTGAGGGAAAGGACATTGTCGCGGGAGTGCTCATACTGTCCAGGGGTCTGTATCGCCTGGAGTGCGCCGGACGCCCTGAACTCGATGTCGTAGCCCATGTCCAGTTGCAGCGCCCGAAAAATCTGGAGGCTGCCCATGGTCAGGTGGGACTCGAGGTTGGGCACGTGTCCCCAGCCGTAAGCGCCGATGCCGCCTGCGTTCACGCCCGACGCCTCGGACGCTATCTCGCCCCGTTCCAGCAGGGTGACCCTCCGGCCGTAGCTGGCCAGGAAATAGGCGGCCGATGTCCCGGCAATTCCGCCGCCGATAACGATGATTTCCGACTCTGCCATGCAGCATTCACCTCGCAGCAGTAGGGGCGGGTTTCAAACCCGCCCCTACTATATGGCGGACGGGCGATGGCGTTCAACACGCAAAAGTTCCCTCTCCCTCCGGGGGAGGGTTAGGGTGGGGGCGTACCCTGTACTTACGGAAACAGAGACCCCTTGGAGATCCTTCAAATCGGAAAGCAAAGTGGATATGTCACACACCCTCTCAGAAACTATCTCAAAACTGGTGAGATGCTCATCACCGGGATTGCCAGACTACCACTTCACCCCCACCCTGACCCTCCCCCATCAAGGGGGAGGGGACTTTTGAGATAGTTACTTAGGGGCTGAGGTGAGGGCCGCTCCCGCCCTGCCGCATGTGCCGGAGACTGGCGACAGCAGGGAGACGAGGTCAGTCCTCTGGCCTCCCCTCCCGCTCCTCCTGCGCGCTCAGGCTCTGGAGGTACAGGGCCGTGAATCCAATGAGCAGCAGGCTCGCTCCGCCGCCGATGGTCACTACCGTCCAGGGGACCGCGGATGTCAGCCACTCGGCCCGGCTCAGCCCCGATCCCGCCACTACCAGCAGCACCGACAGCAGGAGGGAGAGGCCAACGATGCCTCCCAGGACGAGGCCCTCGCTCCTCAGGATGCCGTCGCGCTCCGCTCCGTCGACACGGCGCATTTCCAGGAGCCTGCCGAGCTTCCTCATCGCTATCACGCGGTGAAGCACAACCAGGCCAAGCAGGCTGATGAGGAACAGTCCGCCCGCCACCAGCAGCGGGTTGCCGTCGCCCACGGGGGTTTCCATCCCCATGAACTTCTCCCATCCCAGCTTGTTGTGTGCCCAGATGCCCGGCCCCTGGGGGAGCAGTACCAGCGCCGCCACCAGCCACAGGGCCAGGCTGCTCTGTCCGAAGAACTGGAGCACCCCGTACGCCGCCGCCCCGAATAGGACGCCGGCCATCAGGGAGGATAGCCCGAAAGAGGGCATCTTGGCTGCCATCGTTTCTGACCCAGGACCGGCGGGGATATCCGGGGGCGACGCCCACATCCAGAACTGCCAGGCCGCTATCAGCAGCAGTAGCAGCACCAGGGCCGCCTCGAAAGCGGCCAGCATTCCGAACCAGTTGGATCTCATCCCATCTCTCCCGTCATTCCGGCGCCCTTCGACAAGCTCAGAAGCCGGAATCAGCGGTAGACATTCATGTGCCGCACCAGGGCTGCGATAAAGTCCTCCCTGGCAGGGTCCCATTGGACCACGCCCGCTCCGGACCGGCGCAGGTCGGTGGCCAGCGAGCGGCTCTCCCACTGGGACATATCCACGTCAGCGAACAGGGAGCCGGTGTTGGAATTTGTCTCCTTGGGGCTGACGTGCACCACCCGGACCAGCCCGGAGCGCCTGGCCCTGCTGCGCAGCGCGGTCAAGCGCCGTATGGCCGATATCAGCCGGTCCAGCGGCTCTCTGCCCTCCCCCGGCCGGGGATAAAATACGTCCAGCCTGGTGATGATGAATATCTCAGGCTGCAGTCGCAGCAGGAATCCCTTGCACCACTCGATGGCCTGTAGCAGGTCGTGGCGTGGCGGCCCCGACTTGAGTCCGGCCAGCATCTGGGTGAGCCGGAGGAACTGTTTCTGTCCCGAGTCGGGTGTCAGCAGCTCTCCCCCGTCGCCGTGGCTGTTGTAGGCATAGGCGCCTACGGAGGAACCCCGGGACAGGTAGAACTGGGCAAGGCTTCCGGCAGCCTCAATGGTGTTTTCCATGGGATTGTCCAGCGGCGTGCCGACATCCATGTACCTGGCGGTATCCATGAAAATCCAGACTGCCTTCCGTCCCTCGGGCTCCAGCTCGTTGACCAGCGGCAGGTTGCCGCTCCCGTAACCCCCAGACCCGGAAGCCCTGGAACTGGCTTTCCAGTTGATCAGCTTGATGGGATCGCCGGGGGCATAGGGGCGCAGCTCGCGGAACTCGGAGTTGGACAGTCCTATCTGGGCCAGGTCGTCCTGGTACCGGGTCTGCTTGGTGGTGACCCGGACCTCGTTCAGGCGCGTGATGCCCCGGATTCTCGGGACTACCGATATGGCCAGCCGTCCCCCTGCCGGGGTGGAACCGATCCGGCGCACGCCCAGAGGAGCCTGGGACTCCCACACCGTTGGCGCGAGGGATAGTTCCCCCCGCTTGGGAAAGCGCACCCGGTAAGAGAGATCGACTGTGCGGGGTCCCAGCCACTTCCAGACAACCCTCAGATTGTTGCCCTCCTCCACCTCCAGCTCGGGAGGCAGTTGATCGTGAACGAAAATGACTCCCAGGCCGTTGGTCACCGTCAGCGTTCGCTCCACCCAGGCCGCGTCTCCGGCCCAGCAGATGGCGCGCGAGATTCGCCGTTCGACACTAACGCCGGACGGCGGTTGCAGCGCCGCAATGATGAGCACGGCCAGGAGCAGGAAGACCGCGCCCGCCAGCAGCAGCGCGTTCCCGAAGGCCAGCCCCACGGCGAGAAGGAACAGGGACAGACCCGTCCATGTCATAAGGGAGTGAGGAAACAAGCTACGCCCTCCGCGCCGCCAGGTCCGTGGGCGGCGGCACCTGGTCCACAATCTCGGCGACGATTGATTCGGTGCGGACCCCCTCCAGCGTGTCCTCGATATTGAGGATGATCCGGTGGGCCAGCACGTCCGGCACCACCATCTTGACGTCGTCGGGGACCACGAAATCGCGGCCATGGATCAGCGCGATGCTGCGTGAGACGCGCAACAGCGCCAGCGAGCCGCGAGGGCTGACTCCGACCGATACGCGGGGATGTTCCCGGGTCAGCCTGACCAGTTGTGTGATGTAGTCTACAATCACGTCATCGACATACACCCCGGTCTCCACCAGCGTTTGCAACTCAAGGAATCCATCAACATCCACCGCTGGCTCCAGGTCTTCCGTGGGGTCGTCCTTCTGCCATTGGATTCGCCGCAGCAGGATGTCGCTCTCCATCCGCTGGTTGGCCGGGTAGCCGGTGCCCATCTTAAAGAGGAAGCGGTCCAGCTGCGCCTCCGGCAAGGGATAAGTACCTTCCTGTTCAATGGGATTCTGGGTGGCAATGACCAGGAACGGAGCGGTCAACGTCATGGTGGCGCCGTCGATGGTGACCTGCCTTTCCTCCATGGCCTCCAGCAAGGCGGCCTGGGTCTTGGGAGGAGCGCGGTTGATCTCGTCGGCCAGCAGCACGTTGGTGAACACCGGCCCCCTGACCAGCTGGAACTCGCCCTCATTCTGGCGCCAGACGTTCACCCCGAGAATGTCCGACGGCAGCAGGTCAGGAGTGAACTGCACGCGCTTGGTGTCGCTGCCGATGGCCCTGGAAAAAACTTTGGCCAGCAGCGTCTTGCCCAATCCCGGGTAGTCCTCGAAGAGCACGTGGCCGTTGGCCAGCGCCGCAGCCAGCAGCTTGCGCAGCAGAAGCCGGTTGCCCACGAACACGTCCCCAACGCGGTCGATAATTCCCTCGCAGACCTCCCTGACCTCTTCCAATTGCCGTTCATTCATCAGACTATATTGACCTCATCACCTGGCAGAATGGGTAGTCTTTCCAGGGCCGATTTCGAGACGTAGCCCTCCCTGTTGTTGGAGGTCCGCACGTAGTAGGATGTGGCGGTCTCGTCAAGGAGTTCGAACACTTGGCCCGCATCTATGGCGGCCCCGGAACTGCCCGTTATCGAAGGCGGCGGGGCGGGCGCCTGCGCGGCTGCTCGCTGCATCTGGTGGCGGATGAAACGGGACTGGTTCGAGTTCTCATCCTGCCCGTCCGGGGCGTCTGCGGCGGCCCTTGTCGGGTCCAGCGGGTCCGGGTTTGAAAGAGACGGCGGCGACGAACCGGGAGGGCCGGAGCCGTAGGAAATCTGGGTTAGAGGAGCGCGCCGGGCCGCCAGCCCGACGCTCAGCGACGTGACGCTGCCCTCGCCGGACAGGTGCGAGATGGCTCCCTCCACCAGTCTCCTGCGGCGCGACTGGGCTTGCAGCCTGGTGCGCCTGCGTCCCCCTGTTAGGAACGGGAACGGCATCTCGAACCACCTGCGGGGCTGCTCGACCACGTTCACCATGGGAAACCACAGGGCAATCACCCGGCTGGTGTCGGCTCCCCGGCGGCGGTATGCCGAGATAACCCTGGCGGCCATTGTTTCAGGGTCGTCGCCGTTTTCGATGTAGGGCCCGGCGGTCTCTCTCAAGTCCGATGCGTCTATGTTGGGCGGAAGGTTGGTGGAACTGGCTAGCGCCTGCTCAGCGCTGCGGAATGAGCGGTCCATTCCCGCTTCCCGTTCTCTTTGAAGCCGGGTGCGCCTGGTGTCGGCGTCGCCGCTCCGGCGCAGGAATCCTCTGCCGCCGCCCCTCTTTGAAAGGGAACGGGGCGCGGCAGCCTCACGCAGGGGGCGGATGACGGCGCTGGCCCGTTCCGGGGGCGCGTTGCTGTGGCAGAGCAGGCTCATGAAATAGGTCCAGAGGCTGGTCCAGTCCCCCGAGTCAACGAACCGGCGTTGCCACCTCGCTACCAGTTCCCGGCGGGGGTCGGGATGGTCCTCGAAGCGCTGCTCGTGCCGCTGCCAGCCCGGCCAGCGGGCGGGGGCGGCCCCGGTGTCCTCCACGAAGGTACGCAGGCTGCCCCGCATCTTGAACATTGCCCAGACCGCGATTGCCAGCACCACCACCCACTCGTACACCGCCGCGAACCACAGCGTCTCGTACATCAGTGGCCGCAGCAGCATGCCGTAGAAGGCGAAGGCGGCCCCCATGACGAATCCCCTGGGCCTTGATTCGGCGAGCCAGCGGCCCGTGTTGGCGATTAAGGGATCGGAGAAATCGGTCAGGTAGGCCGCCGCCTGTGTCAGGGCCAGGGTCAGGAGACCGGCTCCGGCAACAGCGCCTATGAGCGGGAAGAAATGACCCTGGCCGGAAAGCGGCGCGACCGACAGCCAGAGGAGGCAGGCCGATGCCGTGAACCCGGTCGCGGTCAGCAGAGGCCGGATGCGCAATTTGGCCGGAGACCACAATGGATTCGGCAAGAGCAGGGACAACACCAGGACAAAGGCGAAGGCCGACAGGGTGAGCCTGACATCGAACAGCGTGGCGAAATAGGGCAAGGATGTCTCGCCCAGGCTTTCCGTGGCGTTGTTGTCCAGGAGCGGCGCGCTGATCAGTGGGGAGAATTGCAGCAGGGCCCACACCACCAGAGCAGTGCTCACGGCTGGCATGAGTGCGCCGACCAGCGGCGGAATGTTGGTAACCGGAACGGCGATCCTTTCCGGCAGGCCGAGCAGGGCGACACGGCGCAGGACCAAAGAGAGGTAGGAGATGACCAGCGCGGCGGCCATGGCTGGCATGAGTTGCGGGATGGGGAAGTTGGAGGCCGTGGCCGGAACGCCCTCGTCGGAAAAGCCGACCAGCGCCAGGGCGAAGAGAATGATGCGGCCCATGGGGAATCCGAAGACCTCTCCCACCGCAGGGCGGAAGGCGGCTATGACCCGGATGATGATGAAGGGGCAAAGCAGGATGATGGACCAGATTGCCAGGGTGTCCAGGATGTCCAGGTAGGGAGCGACGGCTGCCAGCGTCTCACCCTCCTGGAATGCCGGGACCCTGTCGACCAGGCTGGGCAGGGCGAGCATTATGCCCAGCACCAGCACAATCCAGCTAATGTCGCACAGGAACAGCAGGACTCGCGTCCAGAGTAGGGCCCGGTCGGGCAGCGGCTGTTTAAGGCCACCACGGGGCACGCTCGTGCCTCGCTCTGTGGTGGCAGTTGCAATTACCCCCCGCAATATCCCGGCTGCGTAGGGCAGGGCAAGGGCCGCGATGATGATGGCAAGGATCAGGCCGCCTGGGAACTCGAAGGCGTTCCGCAACAGCCCGCCGCTGGACAACAGCAGGTAGGCGATCGACAGAGTGGTGGCCGCCCCCCAGGGGAAGGGCAGCGACGGCGCAAAAGAAGGGGCCATCACCTTAACCACCCTGGTAAACGCGAAAAAGACACCCGCCACAAAGACCCACTTGACCAGGGATCCGAATACTTGCAGGTACTTTTCCAGCGTTTCCAGGTCCGGCGCGTCGGGACGAGCGGCTATCGCGCCGGGAATGCCAGCCATGAGCAGCAGGCACGCGGCAACCAGCGCCGCTCCGCCCAATCCCTGGAGGATTCCCTCGGCAATGGCGGCGGGGCGCAGGAGTGGATGGGGCAGTAGATCTGGCTCCGCCGGTTGTTCATCGTCCCCGGCCTCGTCATCTGCCGACCCGAATACGGCGTCGCCGCCGTCATCCAGGCCGACTTCCCAGGATGGGCTGACGGGCCGCTCCCCGAGAACAATGCAGGCATAGGCTGCGACCCTGCTGAGAACCAGCAACGCCGCCCCCAAGGCGAACCACAGGGCCACCGGTCCAAAGTCCAGCGAGAAGGTCCGGTACACCAGGCCGCCGGAGGACAGCAGCGGATACGATGCCGCCGCGATTGCAACGAACAGCAATGCAGACAGGACCACGCCCGCCCTCGATCCGGCCCCCCGTCCAACCCGGTTATCCACGATTCTGTTCTCCCGTCTCAGGTTCTTCCGTTGCGGATTCCTCTGCCAGGGACGGCCCCACCACGGAGTGCCACGACCGGTACATCGACTCGTACCGCCGCCGTCCGATTTCGTGCTCGCTGTAGTCCGCCTCCTCGAAGCGGGAGATTATTTCGTCCACGGCACGATAGTCCACGGGTTCTCCCGATGTCGACAGCAGGGCCTCCAATTCCCTTGGAGTCCGGCCAGCGGTTCCTCCGATCCTCTCGCCTGTCCATGCCGCGAAGTTGTTGTAGAGCCGGACTATCTCCTCACGGAAGTTGACGACCCTGAACGGGACGGAGGCTGTCGACGACTGGTAAAGCTCCGATTCCTTGAACTCCACCGTAAATTCGTGGTCGCCCAGCGCGTCCGCCTGCCAGGTGTAGCTGCAACGTCCCGCGTCGTCGGTCTGTAGCGTTACCCGCTCGCCGCTGGGGATCTCCAGTTCCACCCGCGAGTCGGCCAACCGTGGGCCGTCCTCGACCGACAGGGCCACCAGCAAGGTCACCTCCTCGCCCTCACCCCATACCGCAGGCAGATCGGGCGCGGGCGGTTCGAGCAACAGTTCCAGGCGGGTTGGCTCCGGTTCCGGCAGCGGTTCCGCCTCCGTTTCGTCCGAATCGGCCCTGCCATCCTTCGACAGGCTCAGGATGTCATGGTGAGCCGGTCGAACCACCTCACCCTCGCGATCACCCGGTCGTCCGCCGCCGGAGAAGAGGGCCGGGCCCAGTCTCCTGGCCATGTAGCCAGACACCAGTATCGCAATGACGATGACGGGCAGGCCCACGAGCAGCAGCCAGTTGAAACTCCCCTGGGTGATGGCAATGGTAGCCCGGTAGTCCAGTGGCAGGTGGTTGCCGTCGCCCTCGTAGGTGAATGTGACGCGGGCCGTGAGGGCATCCGGGTCGTCCGGCACCTCCACCACCATCTGCGCCATTCCGGAGTCGTCGGTTATGGCCTGCTTCCCCTGGCTGCTGAGAATCCGCGCGCCGGTAATCCCTCGATCCTCGTCGTCCAGCAGGGTCGCCTGTACCAGCGCCTCCGCGCCGGGGCGCACCTCATCCAGGGGAACGACTACCAGGCTTACAGCAGACTTGACGTCGACGGGCACGCTGGCGTTCAAGGCGAAGGCATCGACTGCCACCGGAATCTCCTGCCTGCCCAGCGACGTATCCGGGGCCACCGGGTAGCGAAGAGCGAAAGCTCCGGTGGAATTGGTCAGGGCCTCGACGCCGGTGGGCGTGGTAACCAGGGCGTCCGGGATGGGGCGGCTGCCCAGCAGCAGCGTGCCGCGCAAGGTCGCCGTTTTGCCACGGGCCACCGGCTCCGTGGACTCCACGGACAGCCAGGGCAGTCCAACGGTGACCGAGTGGCTTCCCAGCGCGGGCGCCAGGCGGTCGGTGCCCTCGAATCCGAATGCGATGTTCCTGGTGGCCTCGGTCTGGTTCTCGCCAAGCTCCGCGAACAGCGGCACCTCCCGCGTGAATGTGCCGTCGCGGCCGGTCAGGAGCGGCAACGAACCCGGGTCTCCTATCCAGATTCGGGCGCTGGGGACCGGCTCACCGTCCGCCGTCGTCAGCATGCCGCTCAACTCCACGGTGTCCTGGACGCCGACCAGCGTCGGCCCCTCAATGGTGAGGACGGTGGGCGCAACTACGGCCAGGGCGAACACTGCGGAACTGGAGGTGAGCTCGTCCTGCTCCCGGAATCTGGCGACCAGCGTTCGGGGTCCCGCCTCATCAAATCCCGCAGACCGGAATTCGAACGAGCCGTCCTCCTCCGTTGTCGCGGAGCCGATGCGCCTCCCGTCTCCGTCCTCGATGATCACCGGCAGCGAACCGGTCTCCGTCGTGGTGCCCGACGTGATCCTTCCGGCGAATACTGCTTCCTTCCCTTGCAAGACGCTGGACGGGCCGGAGATCGATATATCGGTCAGGTGCCGGGCGGTGACGGAACTGGACTCGTCTGTGGGGAGCACCGGATAGTCCCCGGCGAACTCGACACGCACCAGCGAGTGGCCCACCGCGTCGATTGCGCCGGCAGTGGTGAATTGGCCATTCTCGCCGGTGGTAGCTGTCCAGGACGGCCCGTCGCCAACGGCAAGAGTCAATTCCGCCTGCGGCAGCGGCTCGCCGCGCCCATTTCGCAAGAAGCCCCGGATGGTAAACTCCTCTCCCACGCTGGCCTCGCCGGGAACGTTGATGGTCAGGCGCGTAGGCATGACGGCAGCGACTTCCAGCCGCGCCGTGTTGCCCAGCAGAAAGTCCCGGCCCTCGAAACCGATCTCGACGGTATGGGGGCCGACCTCCGAGAAGGTCTGGGAAAATGCGAATTCTCCTCCCTGGGCGGTGGATAGCGGGGGCTGCTCTCGACCGTCCACCAGCACCAGGACCTCCATGTCCGCAACCCCGCCGCCGGTGTCGTCCAGGAGTTTTCCATGGAACAGCGCCTGAGTATCGACGGGAATCTCGCTGGGGCCCGTCAACTGCAGGCCGCTTTCCGAGTAGACCGTGATGTCCGGGTCGCTCCAGGACTCCTCGTACTGGTCGTTGGCGACGGCGTGGGCGAGGAGCTGGTAGCCGCCCCGTTCCATAGAGGACGGGAGGATTACCTCAGCCTCGAACCGTCCATTCTGGGCGATGGTCTCGCCGATCAGGATGCCGCCGTGCTCCTTGGTCTCGTTTACGAAAATCTCCACCTGTACACCGGAAACGGGGCGCCCGTCAACGGTGCGAACGGTCCCTCCCAGCGTGAACGGCGTTCTGCGGCGGATTCTCTCCTCCCAGGTCGTAATCAGAGTTTCGGTATCTACCTGGAGAACGGGCTGCGTGATTTCCTGATTTGACTGGTCATCCTCCCCGGATTCGTCCTGCTGCTGTGTCTCGTCTGCGGGTTCATCCTGCCGGGTCTGCTCCTCGACGGGGGGAGATTCCTGGTCCTCCTCTACCTGCTGCTCTCCTGAGCCTGCCGAAGGGGCCGGTTCCTCGCGTCCCGATTCCATCGCGGACTCGGTGCGGGACTGTGGTCCCAACGAGGAGGTGGGTTCGAACTGCACCCAGCCCAGGCCCTCGAAGGCGACCTCCGCCCACTGGTGGGCTTGGATGGTCCGGACCTCCTGCCGTTCTCCCGTGGCGTCGATGGCCCAGCCGGAGGCGACCCTGGCCGGTATGCCGATGGACCGGGCCATCACCACGAACGCGGTGCTGAACACGCCGCAGGTCCCCTCTTGGTGGTCGAAGAGGAACCAGTCCACCGGGTCCCGGCCGGGCGGGGGCGCTTCCCTGCCGGAGCCGTCGGCGAACCGATAGGTGTAGTTGCTGCTCAGGTACGATTCGAGGGCGCTGGCCTTGGCGTAGGGAGAGCTGTGTCCGCTGGTGACCTGGAGGGCCCGTTCACGGATTCTGTCGGGAAGGTCTCCGGGGATCTGGGTGTAGATCGAAGCCGAGGCAACCGCTGCCGATTCCAGCTGGGCCGGAGAGAACTGAGGCACGCGGGAGACCCAACTGAAGCTTTCCGTCGCAACGTCCAGCGAGAACGTGCCGCTTACGGGATGAAATTGCCCGTCGCTGTCCACCTCGGCCAGGAACTGCGACGTGGGAACGACACCGGCCGGGAGGTTACCCAACTCAGGGGCCGCCTCGATGACGATTCGGTCGGTGTAGGTGACCGGCGGGTCCACGTCGAACCCCGTGAGGAGACCGGGCGTGGTCTGTCCGCTGCTCAGCTGCGCCAGGTTTGCGCTGTTCCCGGCAATGCCGACTCCGTCGAGCATCCTCGACACAGTCGGGATCTCGTTTCTGACCAGGTGCAATATGCTCTGGTTGGCGTCGTAGTCGAGAGATACTCGGTCCAGCTGCCGCCATTGGCCGTTTTCGTAAATGTCGCCCACGGCGCTGCGGAGATAATTGGTATGCGCGGCGCCGGAAACAAAGAGCACCGCCCTGCCCTCGGGACCGCCGCCGCCAGGTCCGCTCCCCGGTTGCTCCACCTGCTCCGTGGTGGTTCCGACCCCCAATCCGAAACCTTCGCCATCGTTGGTGACCACCGTGCCGCCGTTCTCAGTCGTTATGATCTCCGCTCCGGCCTCCTCCAGGGCCTCCTGCGCCGCCTGCCGTGTTCCGGGATCGTCGCTGGAGAGTTGCTCAACGAGCTGCTGGATCTCCTCCCGCTGTTGCTGGGACCCCGACCTGCCCTGTGTATCCGACTGCGCCCGCGCTGGCGCGCCGCTGCTGGCCGTGGGTTCAAAGGAGACCCAGCCCATTCCCTCGAAGGCGACCTCGGCGCGCTGGTGAGCCTGGTCGGAATACACCGTCTGAGTATCTCCGGTAGGAGTGATTGACCATCCAGACACCACCCTGGCTGGCAGTCCCACCGCGCGGACCAGGATCACGAAGGCGCTGCTGAAATTGCCGCAGGTGCCCTCGCGGCTTTCGAACAGGAACCAGTTCACCGGGTCGTGGCCCTGTGGCACACCACCGCCGGACGGATCGGCCAGCCGGTAGGTGTAGTTTTCCCTCAGGTACTGCTCGATGGCCTTGGCTTTCCGGTACGGCGAGGCCTGACCGCTGGTGATCCTCATGGCGAGGTTGCGAACGCGGCCGGGAACACTTGGCGGCAACGCCGTGTGCTGGTAGATGGCCGATGCCCGCGCCCTCTCCAACTGGCTGCGGGAGTAAACGGGGACGGAGGCCGTCCAGGTGTACGATTCCACTCTGCGGCTGCCGGAGAACGTCTCGCTTTCGAGGAACAGGGTTCCATCCATCGAGATGTCCTCTGGCTGCGAGGAGATGGGCACGTGTCCCTCGAGTATCCACTGCTCCCCTGCCGTGGGGCTGACGGTAATCTTGCTGGTCTGGGTCCGGGATGGCTGGACGGTCGCCTGCGCGACCGGCCCCAGGTCCGGCACCGGGTCTCCCGCGCTGTACTGTTGCCGGGTCTGCCCGTCGGTATGCCACTGCCCGTCAACGTAGCTGTCGCCGACGGCAACTCGCAGGAAGTCGACGCCGACAGCGCCGGTGACTTCGAAGACCGCCGCGTGGGGCAACTCGGCAGCCTGGGCGGAGGATGTTCCCGGAATCATCGATGTCCCGGCATCGTGAGAAAGCAGACCGGCGCCGCTCTCCAGCGAGGTCACGAGGCCGAGATTGTTCACAGCCTCCTGGGCCGCCTCTTGGACTTCAGGGCTCGGGTCGCTCAGTGCTTCGATCAGGTTTTCGGCCGCCGAGGAGTTACCCCGTTCTCCGAGGACCTGGGCTGCGGCAGCGCGGACTGAGGGGTTGCCGGAATCCTCCAGCGCTTGCTCGATTTCATGCTGGCTGAATCGCTCGATCGCGCCGGAGCTAGCGCTTCGCACTACCGGCGAAGGGTCGTTCGCCTCGCCTTCCAGCAGGGCGGGCAGGGAACTGGTCTCCCGCAATTCCCCCAGGGCGTCTGCCGCAGCCTTCCTGACATCCTCCTCAGCATCGCTTGCCAGGGCCTGTTCCAGCGGCCCCGCTCCTGCCCCCTCTCCCAAGTCGCCAAGAGCCGCCGCAGATGCCTCTCGCACCTCGGTGGAGCCATCGGATTCCAGGGCCTGTGACAGCGGTTCCACCGCCTCAGGCGTCTGAAGATCGCCGAGGGCCGAGGCAGCCGACTCCCTCACGTCCTCCTCGGAATCCGGGTTGTACACCAGCGAATCGGCCAGGGCAGAAAGGGCGCGAGAGTCTCCCTTGCGCCCGAGGGAGTTGGCGGCGGCGCTCCGTAACAGCGCGTCGGGGTGTTCCTGCAATAACTGGGCCAGTTGCTCATATTCCAGGGAGGTCATGCTCACCGTTGATGCTTCCCTGACGCTTTCCTCCGGGTCGTTGAACATTGCATGCGCCAAGGCCGCGACGGCGCGGTCGCTGCCGCCAGCGTAAGCCGAATTCAACCCGGTTCCCAGCACCTCGGCTGCCTGCTGCCTGACCTCCGGGTTGAGGGCGTTGGCCAGATTCTCTACGGCGGTCTCCTCGCGTATCTCGCCCAGTTGCCCGGTGTCAGCAGGGGCGCCGGCATCACCATCTGGCCCCATTCCTGCGCCCGGTGCCCCCTGCCCGATGCCGGTATCGCCGTTGCCCTCCTGGCCGGCAGAACTGGCGCCGTCCGGGAGGGGATTTCTCTCGTCCACCCTCTCGGGCGCGCCGCCGGGTGTCGGGTCGAAGGGAATCCAGCCGAATTCCTCAAGCGCGATCTCCGCCCACTGGTGGGCCTGGTCGCTGTGTACTGTCTGCGTCTCGCCGGTGGGACTTATGGCCCACCCGGAAACAACCCGGGCCGGAACACCGGACGCCCGGGACAGGATCGTGAATGCACTACTGAAAGAGGCTGAGTTGCCAGCCCGCTCATCAAACAGGAACCAGTCCACCGGGTCCCGGCCCTCGGGCACCGGCGGCGCATCCTGGCCGGGCGGAGTCTCGCGATAGGTGTATTCCGATTTCAGGAAATGCTCGATTGCCTGCGCTTTTTCGTAGGGCGACTCGATTCCCTGGGTGATTTCTCCTGCCAGGTCATGGACCCTGGGAGGCAGGTCCGCCGGGAGTTGCAGGTACGTCGGATCATCCGCCGCGTCCGCCTGCGCCAGTGACTCCTGCTCAAATCCGAGGGCCATGGACCGCCACTCGTACTCGGAGACGGGCTGCTCGCTCTGGAACGTCTGACTGAATGGGTTATAGGATCCCTCATCCCGTACCCCAAGAGGGTTGGCCGCGATGGGGAGCGTCCCCGGCTCCAGGCTCTCAAATCCCCCAGCCGGCTCTACCTTGATGTGGTCGATTTCCAGTGAGTCCGGCGTGGCCGACGGCTGGGCCAGCAGGTCCGGGATGGAACGCCCGGAAGAGGCGAGGGCATCCAGACCCTGCTCTATCAGGGCCTCGTCCAGAATGCCCTGATCGATCATGTCCAGGATTTCGCGGGGAAGGTCGTCCCAGGCGTCCGAGTCCAGCGAGATCGGGTCCAGCTGCAACCACTCGCCGTCACTGTAAACGTCGCCCGTGGCGCTTCGCAGACGGGACGTGTGCTCGGCGCCGGAGACGTTGAACAGCGGCCTGGGACTGCCGCCCTGCCGGGGCTCCGCTGATGCACCGGGCAGCATGAGCAGGGACGAGTCTCGAACAAAGGCGGAGTTGCCGTCTCCCATCGTAAATGTCGAGTCCCAATGCACGGCCTCGATGTCTTCCAGCGCCGCTGGCGGCTTTCGATATTTTTCGACCTCGGCGGCATAGGCGTCATCCAGAACCGCCTCCTCCGCCTCTTCGAACAGGTTCAACCCGGCCAGGCTGTCCGAGGTGAAGAAACCGAAAATTAGGGCCAGCACCAGCCAGATCACGAGGTGCAAGAGCAGGAGCTTGGGCTTGAACGCCCCGATAAGGACCAGGGTGAGGAAAAAGGCCCCGAGGACTGCCAGACCCTTCGGCTCCACGTATGGCCGGAGCGCCTTGTGCTCACTGTAGGCGACTTCTTCGCTCAGAATTCCCGAGAACGCCAGGTACAGGCCAACCCCGGCGAGGGCAAAGGCCGCCACTGACCCGCCGATCAGGTAGCGGCGCAGTTGTCCCGGGTTCTCCCGGCGCGCCAGGGAGACGGTGCCAATGATGGCCACGACCCCCAGGATCAGTCCCGTAGCGCCGATGGCAAAGGCAAGGAAGCCGGCGCCATTGGGCAGGGAGACGTGCCGTTCCTCCGACGGAGTGGTCGCCAAGAGGTCTTCCGGCCCCGAGGACGTCAGCGTGCCTAGCAGGTTGATCAGCAGAAGGAATCCCAACAGGGCTGCTGCCAGCAACACGAGCAGCCCCCAACGGTTCCTGAGTCTGCCGAACAGTTCGCTCATCCGGATGGAATCCTTGTCTTAGTCGCGCCTCATTGCAGCAGCCAGCAATTCGAGATTCGCCATCTTCTGCCGGGAATGGACCGGCCCGCCTTGGGCATTATATGGTAATTCCGTTGCTGTTAAAGCTGTCCGATCTTGTGTCAAGATTCATGACTCCATTAAGTAGCAGTCTAATTACATTGTATACTTTCTACTGAAATCGCGACTAATTTCACCTGTATCAGCCTGTGAGTTGCCAAATGTATCAGTACATTTGGTTTATTTGTTGTGCTGTTGCGCAAGCAATCTCAAGTTGGGTTGCGTACTAGTTGGTCTGGAATTCTTCGAAGCTGGTCAGCACCGCCTCCCTCAACGGTCCATATCGTCTCAGGCTGTCCTCGCAGATGCTCATGGTGACCACAAATCCGTTCAACCTGACCGGGAAGAACCTGGACCGGTACAGGTGAGAGACCCCGCTCTCCGTGCAGCTGCTGGCAGTTTCCTTGCGGCGAAACTCCTGGTGGATGTAGTTTATTGCTCCCCGGAACTCCCCTCTGATGGAAGTCTCTCTGTAATCAACCCAGGTTGGCGCCCTTTGCGTGGTTCTGAGGCGGTAGTTCTCGATGAACTGTCCCAGCGACCAGTCTGATGAGATGCTTTCGGCCAGGATCTCCAGAAACGCGCCCCCGTCGCCTGACACAAGGACTACCACTGACCCCGTGTCCTGATCGACCCGCCAACCCCTGGGGTAATCGATGGTGTACCCGTATTGGTCGTTGGTGTAGGTAGCCAGTTGCGGACCGGCGGGCGTCGGTGTAGGGCGTGGTGTCGCGGTGGGTGGCCTAGTCGGGGTCGGCGTGGGTCTTGGAGTGGCCGTGGGTCTGCGGGTGGGAGCCGGTCTCGGCGTTGCCGTGGGCAAGCGGGTGGGAGCTAGTCTTGGGGTGGCCTTGGGCATGCGGGTGGGCGCTGGTCTCGGCGTTGCCGTCGGCTGTGGTGTTGCCGTGGGGACGAGAGCTGGCGCCGGAGTAGGAGTTGGGGCAAGCCTAGCTGCGGGCGCCACGGTTGAGGGGGCGACGGCAACTACGGTCGGGGTTGGCTGAATCGTGCCGACTGGCCGGGGGGTGGGTGTCCTGGGCGTCAGGAACACCGTGGTGGTTAGGTCTTCCCGGTCCAGGCCGTCGGCGAGCCTTTGCCTGACTGCGTTGATGGGGATGGCGAAATTCGAGGCGGAGACGACTCTGTCGCGGGCCACCTCTATGCCGCTGGAGTTGATACCGACGACCAGGCCGGAAGTGTTCAGCAGCGGCCCGCCGACACTCCCCGGACCGAGCGGCGCATCGGTCTTGAAGGCGTTCCCGGTGCTGGCGGAAATCAGGCCCTGGGTAATCCCTGGCACTTCTCGGGTCGGGCCGTCGGAATGGGGATAGCCAATGGCAAATGCCGCGTCGCCCACGCAGACCTCATCGGAATCCCCCATGGCGATGGGTTCCAGTTCCCCACCGGCAGCCACTTCGACGTAAGCCACACCGATTTTCTCATCGATCCCGAACAACTCTCCGTTCAGGGTCGTGCCGTCGGAGAGCTTCACCCTGATGAGCCAGCTGCCGACGATGACCTGGGAATCAGTGACTATAATTCCGTCACTGTCGGCGACGAACCCGGAGCCTCGTCTTTGGTCCGTCAATACCTGTACCACCCCGGGCAGCGCGGCCCTCTCAATGTCAGGCGCATCCAATTGTTCCGATTCCTGACCATCTGCGCTAGCGCGGGCACACCGGGGGATTCCGGGCAAGGCCGTAACGGGAACGGGAGGGTCTGTGGCAGCAGCGGATGAGGCTACAGTCCCCCCGCCAGGAGTGGATTCTGCCTCGGAGTCCGCTGTCTGCACGCCATTGCCGCCACCCACGAACCCCAACATCCACAGCGCAACTGCAACTATAGCGATAACGGCCACGACGGACAGCACGGCAACCGGGATCTTGTGAGCGCGGGCGAACGCCGCTACCCGCCGTGGTATAGCCCGAGGACCCTGGGCGTTTTCGTCGGTTGGGAGTAAATCCGTGTCTGGAGGCAGCAAGAACTTCACGCCCCGTCATCAGGCGTTGGGTCTGGCGATGCCAGCAGACCGGTGGCGCACAGGCAGGCAGACCGCCAGTGCGAGAGAGAGGACATCAATTTCAACGGCATCCTGAAAACTAGCATGGTACGGTAGTGCTTGGCAACCAGGGTGAAAGGCAATGGTATTTCCGGCCTAGCAGTCCCAGATCAGATGGCCAGGCGGGCAAAGTCGTGTAAGGGCATTTATGGGGGCCAGGCCCAGGATGCCGGATGGCCAATCTGGCGCTGCGTGGTCAGCTATTCCCGCCGTGGCATATCTGCTAAAATCCCTTCGCAATCGGCCTGGGAAACAGCGTCGGCAGCCCTTCGGACCGTGGCCCCCCGCCCATACGGTCTGCAGCGAGGGATTTCTGCTGCGCCGCAGTCAGCAGGCCCTGATCTACGGACAGCGAACAGGAGGAGTTCAATGCCATCATTCTGGGAGAACATCAGATTCGCCGGCGAGCGGGAGATGGATGCCCTGAGCGGAGCTCAAGGCCAGGATATGGCCACCTACGTCAGCCATCCCGCCCCGTCGGAAGGCAACAACTTCCCGGCCGTCATCGTCGTGATGGAGGCCTTTGGCGTGACCCGCCACATCGAGCAGATCTGCGACCAGTACGCCCGCCATGGCTATGTAGCCGTTGCCCCGTCCCTCTACCACCGCGAGCACCCCAACGCCAAGCTGGGCTACGACCAGATGCCCCAGGTGCAGCAGTACATGGGCGCGCTGAACGATGAGGAACTTGTCGAGGACATTAACGTCACCATCGACTACCTGCAGAACCGCTACCAGCGGACCCGCGGCCGCAAGATTGGCATCGTCGGCTACTGCGTCGGCGGTCGAATCACCTACCTCGCCGCCACCAGCTGCCCTGGTCTCAGCGCCGCCTCCGTGTATTATGGTGGCCGCATACTGGTGCCGTTCGGCGACGGCCCCTCTCCCGTCGAGCGCACATCCGGCATTTCTATTCCGGTGATGGGCAATTTCGGGGAGGATGACGCCAACCCCACGCCAGCGGACGTGGCCCAGATCGAGGAGGCCCTGAAAGCCGCGGGAGTGACCTACGATTTCAAGATGTACTCCGGCGCCGGGCACGGCTTCAACTGCGACGAGCGCCCCGACTACCGGGAGGACGCAGCCTACGACGCCTTCCAGCGCACCCTCGGCTGGTTCGACCAGTACGTCAAGAATTAACCTATTCCCTGTTTCCCGCTCCATCCTGTCAGGTTTGCGGGTAAGCGAAAGCCCGGACCGCTACTAACACGGTCCGGGCTTTTGTCTTGATTATCGGCGGTTCAGCCTCCGGGTGCCATCCGGCAGCCGGCCTTTCGGGCCGGAAGGCCGGGACATACGCAAGATCATCGCTGGCCCAACGCCCGCGCATCTGTTAGCCCTCAGATTCCAGTTCCCGCAACCTTTCCCGCAGGGCACGAATCTCATCCTCTGCTGCCAGGCGGGCGGCCGCTTCCTCGCGGTGGTTCCGGAGCCACTGGCCGTTCTGCGGGTCGTAGAGACGGAACTCCAGGCCTGGCAGCACGCAGATGTCCAGTCCCAGAACCTCGCTGTGACACCTGAGCGCGCCCTCGCTATCTTCAGTCAGCGACATCAAGGTGTACTCCCCATCCTCCAGTCGCTCAGCGGCCAGCGCCGGGGTAAAGCACTCGCCGGTGGGGTCAAAGCGCCAGTATTCGGCAACACCCATATCGGCGTAGATGGAGCGCTTTTCGGTTACATCCCGCTGCCAGGTGCTGGGCGAGGCGATTTCCAAAACGAAATCCGGCGCCTTGCCTTCACGCCAGACAATCCAGGAATCCCTGGGATGGTTGCCTGAGACCCCGAACACCGCGTAGACATCCGGCGCCACACTCGTCCGGTTGTCGTTCATGCGGTAGTACACCAGCATATCGCCAGCAACGTAGACGTCCGGGCGGTCCTGAAACCATACACGCAGCGTGGAGACGGTCTCGGTCAGGGGTATGTACTGCCAGTCGCTCTCGGCCATTGGCTCGCCGTCCGATGAGGGATATACGATGGTTGGATCATCCACTTCGACGGCATCGGGTGGAATTCCGGCGTGGCCGGTTGTGGATCGAGTGGTCATGGTGCACTCCGCGGGCGCCAATTGCGACTTGCCCCCATTCTAGCCCAAAGCAGGGGACAGTTTCTGGAACTGAAGTGTAAGAGGGTGTGTGACAAATCGAATTTCCCCATAAAGAACAGGGATGCTTTGTTGTCAGCTACTCTTTCAAGAACCGGGGGTACGCCCTCACCATAACCCTCTCCCTCCGGGAGAGGGGATATGTCACACACCCCTCTAGAACCCGCCATCCCCTACCGGCTGCCCTTTGCAGCTTGGTGACTGGCTGGTCCAGATTCTCCGGCGCTAGTGCGGCGGCTGGGGCTGCTGGCCCTGGACGAAGGTGTTGCGGAAGCGGTACAGCGTGAACTCCGGCTCCACGGGCGCGACGGGCAGGTACCCGGCCTCCTCTATCTTGGCCACGATGAAATGCGGGCCGTCCGTCTCCAGCGCGGTGGCCAAGGCGCCCTCCAACTCCTCCAAGTCGCTGACCGTGGTGGTGCTGCTGATCCCGCAAGCCAGGGCCGCCGCCTCCAGGCTTGTGCCGGTGCCGGTGTGGCTCATTTGGTGGCCGGTCTGGCCCCACGCCTCGTTGTCGTAGACCAGGACAATCAGGTTTTTGGGCCGCTCCCTGCCGATGGACGCGAGGGTGCCGAGGTTCATGAGCAGTGAGCCGTCGCCGTCCATAGCGATGATCTGCTCGTCGGTGGCCAGCGCCATCCCGAGGCCAAGGGACGAGACAAGCCCCATGTTGCCGTAGGTATAGAAATTCCGGTCCCGGTGCCCCGCGTGCCAGAGCTCGTCAGAGGTGGGGCCCAGGTTGCCCACGATGGGCCGGTCTCCGGCCAGCCGGAGCACTAGTTCAATGGCGTCGAACCTACGCAAACTTACCTCCGTGCAGCCTCTGGGTCAGGCATACCGCCACCGGCTGGCGATTGGCGTAGCACAATTTCATGGCGCCGTCCAGCAGGTTGTCCATGCGGTACTCGTCTTCGACGGTGTAGCTCACGATGCCGAACAGGTCGAGGATGGGCACCGTTGTCCTGCCCATGGGCACCTGAGAGATGTTGAACTCGCCGGTGCCACCGCGCATGTTGATGAAGAACGGAATGGGCGCCCGGGCCGGAATGCACAGGCTGGCCAGGGCGTTGATGCTGTTGCCGAAGCCGCTGGTCTGCATGAACACGGCGGCGTTGCGTCCGGCGGCATAGGAGCCGACGGCGATACCGACGGCCTCCTCCTCGCGCGTGGCCGATACCAGGTGGAAGAACGGGTCCTGGTCGATAATCCGGGTGACGCGGTGTATGGAGGAGTCAGGTACGTAGGCAATGAGCGACGTATCGTAGTCCTTCAATGCCTGCACTATCAGGTGGGCCCAATTGTCTGGGCGAGTTGCGTCTGCGTTCACGGTACTGTCCTGTCGCAATACTGGGCGGGCGTTTGCTGGTCAAGCTCGGTGTGGTTCCTTCCGGCAGGCCACCGGCCAAATGGGCACTCCGCACGCCGCGTTGAAACATATCAGCGGTGTAGAGGAATGTCAAAAGCGGAGAGCGTTTACGTTCGCTAGGGGTTGATGATGACACGCTGCCCGTGGTCCAGGATGACCTCGTAGCGGCGGAGGATGCCTATTCCGATGACGTACTGGTTGCCGGCTGCGAGGATTCTAGCAGGTAACGGATCAAAATTACCCAGCCGGACGCTGCCCTCGAACACGAAAGCATATTCCTCCCTCCCGGTAGCGAGGATGAGTCTTTCCCGTCCTACAGGTGGCACACCAATAGATTCCGAAACAGGAATGCTAATGTCCCCGTCAAATCCAGTGTCAATCAATGCGGCTCCTTCCTGAAGCACTCTGCCATATAGATGAACTTCAATTGGAAGGTAAGGAAACCGAGGGCTAATCACCATTAGAATGCAGATCCACCCTGCGTATTCCTGTCCATCTTACGGTGGCCTTCGGCCCAACTTGGAAAAGAAAATACCCTTTGCCTAATTCATTGAGAGCCCGGTTATGCGCAGCTTCGCGGTCTTCGTCAACCACATATTGCCCGTTGGGGTGCACAGCGAGGTACATTCCCCAATGTTCCGCCTCCAAGGGCTTGCCGTACTGCTCATACAGCCGGTCGCCCATCTCTTGTGCCCGGCGCCTTTCGCTCTGTAACTCGGGCGGGTATTGCTTTTTGTAGGGCCGACTTTCCTCAGCCATATCCATCGCTTCCCGATCCATCTTGGGTGGCATGCCAAACATTGTAGCAGTCCCCTGTGCGAGTAGCGCGCGGCGATTTCCCGTGTGCTAAAATACCGCCATGGCACAGCAGCACGAAAACCCGATATATTGGGACCAGCACGCCACCAAGTGGAACCTGACGCTGATCTTTTCCCTGGTGGTCATTGTGCTGGGATTCATCATGGCCGGCGGCTTCCTGCTCGTCATTCTCGGTGCAGTAATGGCCGCCTACAGCTGGCTGACGACGCCGCGCCAATTCCTGCTGTACCGCGACTCCATGGTCATCGTGTATGGAATGCCCCGGACCCGGCATATCTCCTTCGCCGAAATCTCCCATGTGGAGTTGCTGGCCCTGCCCTTTGGGGAACGGCTGCGCATTCGGATGATGTCCGGCAGCCGCATGATGCTCATGATGCGCGACCCCGGCGCCTTTCGCGCTCACCTGGAGGACGCGCTGGCCCAGTATCACGGCGAACAGAGCGGCGTTGCCTACGCGACGGGTACCCTGGTGGACCGGCAAACTGATGCTGAGTTCGCTGAGGACGACGCTGACTTCGATACATACGATGACCGCTCCTCTGAATACGAAGCCGAAACCGAAACCGGGATAACTGACGACGCTGAATTCTACGGCGAACCCGAGGCAGACGCTGACACCTCGGGCAGCTACACCGATGAGACACCCGAGGCCCCACAGGAGGATGCCGAGCTCTACACGGGCCGGGTGGAGCAGGCCGCCAGCGTTTCGGGGAGCTACACCGAAACCCCGGATCCCGACTTTTCGGGCGAGGGGCGTCCGGCTTATGGGGCCGACGTGGAGTTCGAAACCACCAGCAACGAAGAGGACGATTCCAAGCGCCCTCCAAGCCCCTACTGAAACGACACTTCTCCCTGGACCTGCTCCCGATTACTCCGGCCGCACTCCCGCCACTCTCTCCCATCCGGCTGACCTTGACTTCACCTTTTGGTAGTTCTCAGTTTGATCCGGGGCGCCCACAAGGGGCGCCCCTACTTATGACGTCGCCGCGATGTAGGGGCAACCCTTGTGGTTGCCCAGGTTTTCTATTATCGCTATCCATCGGGGCTTTTGAGGCTGATGGCAGTCTCGCGAGACGTTGGCCTGGTTAACCCCGTCATACCTTACGAAACACAAGAGGGGCGCACCGAAGTACGCCCCATTGTTCCTGAGAAACAGCCGTCCCTAGCGTTGCGCGACGGCTCTCGTCTCCGGGTCGTACACCGGGCGCACCAGCTCGAAAGTGTCGGCGGTATGGCAGTACATGCTGCCGGCAAGGCGCCCTGTCGGTTTCATCTGGTGGTGGTTGATGCGGTGCCCGTTGATGAGATCCTCGCGGATATGCATGAGCACGATGGTGCCGATGACCAGGCCGTGGCTGCCCGATTCTCCCTCCAGTTCGATAACCTGGTTCAGGCGGCATTCCATATTGACAGGCGACTCCGCCACCCGCGGCGGCTTTACCAGGTCTGACGGTATGGCGGTCAGGCCCGCAACTTCGAACTCATCCACATCCTCGGGATATTCCGCAGCCGTGCTGTTCATCGCCTCGGCGATGTCGTCTACTACCATGTTCACCACAAACTCGCCCGTCTCTTCTACGTTGCGCAAGGTGTCCTTGCTCTTGTGAGGCACCCGGCGCGATGACGAGAAGACCACCGTGGGAGGGTCGTAGGCAAAGGCGTTGAAGAATGAATAGGGCGCCAGGTTGTTGATGCCGTCTGTTGACTGTGTTGAAACGAACGCGATGGGCCTGGGCACTACCACGCCGGTGAGGACGCGGTAGAAATTCTCGAACGTGTTGGGGTCGATTTTCAAAGCAATACCTCGACTATGCAGATCTCGAAATGGCGGGCCGCCGGGTTTCAAAGCCAGGATTATAGACTCGTATTTTAAACCCGGAGGCCCGGAATTGCGATGGTTCGACAGGCTCACCACAAGCGGGCCTGCCCTGAGCCTGTCGGGCCTGCCCTGAGCCTGTCGGGCCTGCCCTGAGCCTGTCGAAGGGTCACTCCGGCCCGTCTTCTCTGCCGGCTGCCGGGTTTGAACCGTCCCTCGATAAACTCGGGAGGGGCCGTGTCTCCCACCCGCCCAACTCAGGGCGCAGCGGGTCTGCGCCGTATCGGTTGGGGCCCACGGTGCCCGGCCTGGCGAGAACCCGCGTGTAACGCGGACCGCCTGCCAGCGGCAGAAATCCAAAAACGGCCCAGCGCCCCGACCGGCCAATGTCGTGCATTCGTCTGACGCTCACCGACCAAAGGGGTGGGGCCATCGCCACCAGGTATCCTACCCAGACCGCCAGCAGCGCCGGGTTCCAGACCAGGCTGGCGACGAAGATGGCCACCAGCAGCGCCACGAAAAACAGGTAGAACCACCAGTACTCGGAGCGGCTGGCGCGTCCATCGAGGTTGCCATAGTTGCGAAAGGCCGAAATGATCGCCTGCATCGGGTTCATGCCGCAATCCCCGCTTTCAAACCCGGAAGTGGAGTGTGATTGAGGCGGTTGGTCCGGTTCGACTTGCCCGGGTCAGACGCCGGTGCCGCAGTAGGTGCAGAATCGGGCCTCCGGCTGCAAGGGTGTTCCGCACTGGGTGCAGTACCGGCGTTGTCTCTGTGACGCGGGTTGCGACGGGTCGGCCTGAGGCAAGTCCGGGTGCGGCGCAGGCGCGGCGCCAGTGTCGAAGCTGCCGAAACTCGCAGTGGGAGGCGAAGCATCGTAGGGGTGCCCGGCCGCGTTGAATCCGGGTTCAAAGCCGGGAGCGGCGCCCCCCTGCCGCAGAGGGTCCGGGCCGTAACGATTGGGTCCTACGGTACCGGGCATGATCTGGAAGACGAGGAGCACTATCCAGGCCGTAATGCTCACGAGCATCCAGACCAGGAAAAGTATAGCCAGAACTCCCCATTCCAGTTCACTCACCTGCAACGGATCGAGAGCGATGGCTCCAAGCACGGCTATAAAGGCTATCGCCAGTACAATGAACCCCAGAATCGGTATAAGGTAGAGCAGCATCCACCAGGCTGTCCGGTTG
This sequence comes from Dehalococcoidia bacterium, assembly GCA_965203005.1. GTDB lineage: Bacteria > Chloroflexota > Dehalococcoidia > Lucifugimonadales > UBA3495 > VXOI01. The sequence continues at coordinate 2,759,788 of CBDBBS010000002.1, read as the reverse complement.
GTGTCGTGCAGCCGCCGGGCCGTCACAGCCAGGGACGGCAGGAGCAGCGCCAGTGCGTAAATGGGACCAAGGACGGGAACAAAGTTCAATATGGCCTGGGAAATGAAAGAAAACAGGACGAACCACCAGAATTCCGACCGTTGTGCCCTGCCGTTGAAATTGGCGTAATTTCTAAAGACCGAGGTGACCGCTTCTATCGGAGTCATTTCAAATACCCTGTCAGTGGACTGCTATTAGGCACCCCCGACCGTGGAGGCGGAGGTTATACGTTGGCGCCGCAAAATGTGCAGAATCTGGCGTCCGGCTGCATGGGTGTTCCGCACTGTGTGCAGTAGATACGCCGCTCAGCCTCCGTGGGTTCGGGTGGAACGGGCGGCTCGCCGTCCCGGCCCCGCCGAATGGCACCCGGAGGGGGCGTGGAATAGTCTGTCTCATACGGTTGATGGCCGTAGGAGTGTCCGTGCGGGCTATAGTCGAAGTCATCCCTGTCCTGCCGGGGCAGCACCGGGTCTGGGCCGTATCGATTGGGGCCAGGCGTGCCGGGAAAGATGGACATAATCAGCAGGATGATCACGCCGATTATGGTAATGGGTGGCACCAGCAGCAGAAGCCACCAGGCAGAGCGGTCCATGTCGTGCAGCCGTCTCACCTGTACCGCCAGAGAAGGTAGAAGAATCACCAGTCGCAGGATCCACCCTATGACCGGTATGAAAGACAGGCCAAAGCCCAGGAGAGCGAACCACCAGTACTCCGACCGCGAAGCGCGGCCGCTGAAATCAATGTACTTGTTGAAGCACGTCTGGAGCGATTCTGCAAAGCTCATGCTAAAGACAATTCCCGGGCTGTGCTTATGGTCAGGTCAAAGGCCGCCTCGGAGATGGCAGCTTAACCCGCTGCTACCGCCCTTATGATAGTATCACGGCTGACAGGCAACTCAGACATCATGAAAAGAGGGACCGGTATGAAAGTCGGCGTCAGCACTGTACTCAACAGCAACTCCACGAACGTGCCAGAACTCGCGCAGAAGGCGGAGGAGGTTGGCTTCGACTCCTTCTGGCTGCCGGAGCACCCCATCATCCCGGTGGAGACCACCTCCCGGTACGGCGGCACTCCCGACGGGTCGATTCCACCCTTCATGGCGGACATGGGCGACCCGTTCATCGGACTGGCGATGGCGTCGGCCAGGACCTCGCGGATCAAGCTTGGCACCTCCATCTGCCTGGTGCCGGAGCACAGCCCGCTGGTGCAGGCCAAGCAGATAGCAGCCCTGGATTACCACTCCGGCGGACGGTTCATATTCGGCATCGGCGCCGGATGGCTGCGGGAGGAAACGGAGATCATGGGCGGCGACTTCGACCACCGCTGGACGCAGACCCGGGAGGCCATCGAGGTCATGAAGGCGCTGTGGACGCAGGACGAGGCCGAGCATCACGGCCGCTACTACGATTTTCCGGCCCTCAAGGTCTTCCCCAAGCCGGCCCAGAAGCCGCATCCGCCGGTATTCCTCGGCGGCAACGCGCGCAACGTCTTCCGGCGGGTGGTGGCCTACGGCGACGGCTGGTTCCCTGTTCGAGTTTCGCCGGAGGAAGTCCAAGCTGCCCGCGCCACCCTGGACGAGCTGGCCGAGTCGGCGGGCAGGGACCCCAAGAGCATCCAGATCTGCGTATACGGCGTCTCTGACAGGGACGCCATCAACCGCATGGAGGAGGCCGGCGCCGACATGGCCGTCGTCGGAATCGGCAGCGTTTCCGGCGAAGAAGCTATATCCGCCGTCGAGAATCTGGCCGAGAGTGTGCTGTGAAGTAGTCAGACGGCGTTCAACCCACGGTTCCAGTCCTGCTTTGGGCGGTAAATCGGCTGCCGGAATCGGCTATACTTAATTCAGTTCCAAGGGCACAGTTGAAGAGTATGCTGATTTCGGAAGTTCGTGAGCATCAAGGGCAATATGCTGCCTATCGAAAGCCTTGGGGCAAGAAACGTCATCCACTAATAGCCCGTCCCAAGGCGATGTTAGGGCTAATGCTCCATGCCTTCAGGCACCCCTTGACTGGTGGGGTCGTAAACCTTGATTCCGGAGAGGTTCGGCCTTATCGTCGCTGAGCCCAATACCAAACCGTTTTCCTGGTTGTTTGTAGCGATTGTCATTTTCCTCATGTTGTTGGTGATCTCGACGATGGCAGCGGCCATAACACTATCGGTCATTGCTGATTCGGCGCTGCAAATCCAGGCGGCAGATGGGTCCACCATCGAGCAGCCCACTCTTGTCGGCGACGCGATTGAAAAACTATGGCAGGCGTTCTTCAGTTCGCTTTCCGCACTTATCGGCTTGTTGGGTGGGAAGGTCCTTTAGATACAGATTTAGCCTGGCTTGGACCCCACAAAGAGGTAGCTTCATGCGCATCGACGTTCACACTCATATCTGGCCTGACCGCATCGCTCCGGCGGTGCTGGAGAATATGACCAACACCTTCGGCTACCCGGCGGTTGGGATCAACACCGTAGACGGCATCAAGGAGCACATGCGGGCGTCGGGCGTCGACAAGTCGGTGGTGCTGGGTGTCGTGGAGCGGCTGGAGCACCTACCGGGCGCCAACGACTGGCTCATCAGCATCCAGGACGACATGCTGGTGCCCTTCGGGGCCATGCACCCGGACCTGGAAGACAAGCCTGCCGAGGTGCAACGGATGCGGGACGCGGGCATCAAGGGTTTCAAGCTGCACCCGATGGTGAACAGCTACTACCCCGATGATCCTCGCATGTTCCCGTTCTACGAGGAGATGGGCGACGACATGGTAGTCGAAATCCACTCGGGACGCTGGGCGCACACGCAGCCAGGGGATACGGTGTGGGCCGAGCCTGCCCGCATCATGAACGTCGTGCGCCAGTTCCCCAAGCTCAAGCTCATCGCGCTGCACCTGGGCGGGTTCTACATGCTGGACGAAGCGGAACGGGAACTGATCGGGCGCGACAACGTCCTCATCGACACCACGTGGCCGCCGGCGTTGAAGGAGCTGGGCAGCGAGACGCTGGCGGGAATCGTCAGCCGCCACGGGGCGGAGAAGGTGTGCTTCGGCACCGACTTCCCGCTGGCCGACATGGCGGAAGACGCCAAGTTCATCGAGTCGCTGCCCCTGCCCGACGCGGCCAAGGACCAGATGCTCGGCGGGAATGCCCGCGAGTTGATCGGGCTGTAGCCTAAAGGTGCCAAACGAGACATTAAGGCCCCGGCAATCTGGCCGGGGCCTTAATTTTGTCGCTTCCGTGAATCTTTCTAAGTCAGATGGATCGGGCGCGAACCTGTTTCCGGATGAGGCCGTGTTCAATGGGGTCCACCATCAGGCCAAATATCTCCAAGGTCGTGGCACCCAGTAAGTATTCCTCCTGTGGGCAAAAATATACAGGGCAGGTCCATTCTTCGCTGCGGCCCGATATGCGAATCTTTGCCTCGCCCACCCCCCACTGAACCTCTTGGCCGTTGGGCAAAGCGATTCCTACGTGATTGATTGGTGCGATGTGAAGCTCCTTGAGTGTTGCCTCGGGCAACGTCGTATGGGCGCTGCCTGTATCGACCAACACATCAGGAATCCGGATCATCTCGCCCCCGTCCCTGTGTCCCACCTCAATGTCGATTTGCACCATTCCCATTGCGTCCTCATATCAATCCGCTACCAAGAAAGTGTGTGGCTGAATCTGACCGTCTGTCAACCGCGGCGGTATTCTACAAATGATCTGTAGGTTTCTTTATCGTCCGTCCTTGATGAACTGGGCTACCCGCTCGCCGATGGTCATGGTGGTGACGTTGGTGTTGGCGCGGATGCAGTTGGGCATGATGGAGGCGTCGACCACCCGCAGGTTCTCCATGCCATGCACTCGACCGTACTGGTCGACCACGGCCATGGGATCGCTGGCGGGGCCCATCTTGCAGGTGCAGGAGATGTGCTGGCCGGTGGTGGCCTCGCGCATCATATAGACGTCCAGGGCCTCGTCGGTGGCCAGCTCCTCATCGGTGGGTTCGATGCGCTCCTCTATGATGTCGCTGAAGGACTCGTGGTTTCCGAGGCGGGCGCAGAGGCGGACGGCGTCACGCAGGCGGCGGCGGTCCTCCGGGTCCTCCATGTAGTTGTAGTCCAGGAAGGGCTGCTCGTCGGGATCGGTGGACTGGAGGCGGAGCTCGCCGGCGCTGAGTTCCAGGTCCAGCACGGTGAGCATTCGGATGCCCAGGGCGTCCATCCGCTCGCCGCCGCGATCGACGCGCTCGGTGGCGTAGGACTGCATGAAAACCATCATATCGTTGTGCAGGTCGGAGCCCTCGGCAGTCCAGCGCAGAGTCATCTGCACGCGGGGGGCGAAACCGTCCAGCGGGTAGTCGGGCCTGGTGCGGAAGGTGGTGTACACCGAGGGATGGTCGCGCAGATTCTGTCCCACCCCGGGCAGATCATGCACTACGGGCACGCCCACCTCGTTCAGGTGGTCGGCCGGGCCCACGCCGGACAGCAGCAGGATATGCGGCGAGCCGATGGCCCCGGAGGACAGGATGATCTGCTCACCCTCGGCGATGAACCGCTCGCCTCCGCTCTCGACCTCGACGCCCACGGCCTTCTTGCCCTCGAACACCACCCGGCGGGTCACGCAGTTGGCGCGGATGGTAAGGTTGAGGCGGTGGCGGGCCGGGTCGAGGTAGCCCAGCGCCGTGCTCCAGCGGATGCCGTTGGGGTTGTTGAAGGGCACGGGGCCGACTCCGGTAGCCTCCGGGTGGTTGTGATCGGCGACTTCGGCGAACCCCTCGTCCCGGCAGGCTCGGAAGAAGGCAGCCTGGTCGGGGAGCAACTCCTCCCGCTTGAACCGCCGCGCGATGATCGGGCCATCGGAGTTGTGGAAGTCATCACCCGGAAAGTCGGTGTCGGTCTCGATGCGCCGCAGGAAGGGAAGCAGCTTGACGAAGCTCCACTCGTCGTTGCCCATCTCGGCCCAGGAGTCGTAGTCCTGCGGCACGCCGCGCAGGAAGACCTGGCCGTTGATGGCGCTGGAGCCGCCGGTGACCTTGCCGCGAGGCACCATCATTGGCGGCGCGGTGTCGGTGGGCTTGCCCCAGAATTGCCAGTTGTGGTCGCTGGTCATCACGTCGGTGGCAGTGGCGTAGCCGAACTTGACCTCGTCAGGAAGTTGTTCGAAGTCGGGGTAGTCTCCGCCGGCCTCCAGCAGCAGCACTGACACGGACGGGTCCTCGCTGAGGCGTGAGGCCATGATGGAGCCGGCCGATCCTGCGCCCACCACGATGTAGTCGTATTTCATAGCCATTCTCCTTGGTTACGCCAGATTTGCGGCGATGATACGGCGGGGCCTGTGGGGCGTCAACAGCACGCGCAAGCAGCGCGAATCGCGAGGCCCTGTATCCCCCTCTTTCTTGAGGGATAAGGGGAATTTCTTGTCAAGGAAGGGTCTCAACGGTGACCAGGCCGTCCTCGCGAACATCAAAGGTGACGCGGCTGCCGAGGAGTAGTTCCATGCCCAACAGAGGCTCGCTATCGGCCTCGATAACGTTGATGGAGCGGAATTGGCCGTCCCAGAAAACGGTGGCGGTGTAGCTCATAAACTGCTTTATAGAGCCATCGGCGAGTTCCCCAGAGCGGTATCCTGCCCGAGCCAGTTCCAATTCCTCGATAGTGGTGATGGGCAATTTCAGGAGACCGTCAAATCCACTATCCAGCACGGCCTCTATCGTGCGGTGCTGACCATTTCTGTTCATGATTTCAACAGAGACCCAAGCTTGTAGGTTGCGGACTGTGCCGGTCAGCATTCTTCTTCCGGCGTCCAACGGGCACTGAAATGATAGGCGGCCTTATAGCCGATCCTTATTCCCAAGGTCAGACAGCCTGGCCGCCGCTTCCACAAACGTTCCGTGGCCACTATGTCCTGGTCGGCAATCTCGTAGTCGAGGCTATCCAGATCGATGACCAACATACGGCCCTTGTTCTGCGGATATACCTTGGGGCGAATCCGCTCTCGGTAGAATGCCTCGGCTCTGGCGATTTGCTTGTTCTGATCCAGTTTGTTGAATTCATCGTCTGTCATGCCGTTCTCTCCTGCTTGTCATTGCCGCATTATACGTCCGTAGGCGGAGGACAGGCCCGGCGCTGTTTTGTTAAAGACCGGGGATGGAGAGAGACCGACGGATCGGTGCCTCCTGGTTGGACAGGCTGGTTTATAATCGCACTGGTTATTCCACTCCCGCCTTTCGTGAGGAAAAGATGCGTTTCGGTTCCTTTGTATTCCCGGTCAGTCACCACGCCGAAAACGATTCGGCGGTCATCGACAGTACGCTAGACGAGATCCTGCTGGCCGAGCAGATGGGCATGCACTCGGTGTGGTTGACCGAGCACCACTTTGACGGAGCGGCGGCCCACGCCGACCCGCTGGTCCTGGGCGCAGCGGTTGCCGCCCGGACCTCCAGCCTCAAGATCGGATTCGCCGTCGTCGAGCTGGCCTTCCACCACCCGGTGCGGCTGGCGGTGCAGACGTCGTTGCTGGACAACCTCAGCCACGGGCGGCTGATCGTGGGGACAGGGCGCGGCTCGGCTTACAACCACTACGAGTACATCGGCTTCGGAATCACCATGGAGGACGGTCTGGCCCGGCTGGACGAAGCGGAGAATCTCATGGTGAAGGCGTGGACGGGCGAGGACGTGAAGCATCGCGGGGAGCACTGGAACGTGGAGTTCCCCGAGCTGCGGCCCAGGCCATACCAGAAGCCTCATCCGCCCCTGGTGCGCGCCTGCATCAGCGAGGACTCGACCATCAGGATGGCCGAAATCGGACGCCCGGTGATGATCGGCATCCAGGCGATACCTACGTTGCAGTCCCGGCTGGAGCGCTACCAGGCCACCATGTTGGACTCAGGGTTTACCGAGGAGCAGACGGAGGCGGCCTTCGACCAATGCTGGGCCTCACGCGACCTGTTTGTCGCGGAAAGCCGCGACGAGGCGCTGGAGATCGCCGAGCCCGGGTTTCGACGGGAGCGGGCGCACTTCAATCACGCTCGGGAGCTGTACAACCCCGGCGGGCTGCCCCCGCGAGACCCCAACGCCCCCGTTCCGGCTGGCGAGAGTTTCGAGCACTCATTCATCGTCGGCACGCCGTCGCAGGTGGCCGATCAGGTCGCCGAGTTGCGCGACATTGGCGTCCGCAACCTAATGCTTAAACTGAACACCGGAGAGATGGACACTCACAAGGTGCAGAAGTCCCTGCGGCTGTTCGGCGAGAAGGTCATGCCGCTGTTTGCGTAGTCAGCGATTACTGCGTCTACGTCAATCCAGCCCCCTCTCCCTCGAGGGAGAGGGTTGGGGTGAGGGTGAAATCTCGTCGCAAAGCGGCCTGTGGCATGCCAACCACGTCGGGGAATAGACAGGGGCGCACGGCTGTGCGCCCCTGCAACATGTTTGATGGTTGAGAACCTCTCACCAAATGTTGGACGTTCTGGTGAACGGGACAACCACAGGGGTTGCCCTTGCGTTAACTCCTTCCCACCGGCGTTTTCACCCCCACCCTAGCCCTCCCCCATCAAGGGGGAGGGGACTTTGCTCACTCCACCCTGACCCTTCCTCATCGAGGGGGAGGGAATCAACAGGACGGTCGCCTCGGGGATTCTAGCCCGTAAAGCGGCTGGTAATCGGCTGGTGGCCAGCGTTCTCGGCGTAGGGTTCCTCGCGGTAGAGGGCCAGGTCTTTCATCACCGGGATGTCCTGGATGGAGAACAGCACGGCCCCTTTGCCGGAGTCGTTGGCGTGTTCGTGCCAGGCCCACGGCGGCACGACGAAGAAGTCGCCCTCGGTCCAGTCGAACCGCTGGCCGTCGATGACGCTGTATCCCTCGCCCTTGTACACCTGGTACACGGCGCAGCTGGTCTGCCGGTGCGCCTGTGTGCGGATGCAGGGACGAATCAGCTGGGCCCAGCAGGTCATGGAGCGCAGCACCGGACCGCCGGTCACCGGGTCGCTGAACTCCATGGCAACGTCGTCAAAGGGGCTGGCATCGACCTCGGCCAGGCGCTGCAGAGCCTCCCAAGTCCTGTCCCACTTGTAGTGCCACAGCGGAGAGTAGGGCGCGTTGGGCGACTCCCACGCCGGACGCAGAGCGCCAGAGGCGAACTTGCGCTCCGACTCGGCGACGCCGACGATGGGCTGCTGGTCCTCGGGGTAAGGCTCGTAGAAATTGGCCCGGAGGTAGCGCACCAGGGGCACATCCAGGCCGTCCAGCCAGATCATCGGCTCGGTGCCCTCGTTGTTGTGGTCGTGCCAGGTCCACGACGGGGTGAGCACCAGGTCGCCCGGCTCCATGTAGCACTTGTCGCCCTCGACCGTGGTGTAGGCGCCCTGGCCCTTGAGGACCCAGCGGATGGCCGTCGGCGTATGCCGGTGGGCCGGCGCGTTCTCGCCGGGCAGCAGCAGTTGCAACGCCGCCGTGATGGTGTGGGTGGTGCCCCGGTCGATGCCCGGTGTGGCCAGGCGCAGGGTGCGGCGCTCCACGTCGCGGTCGGGGGTGACCAGCTCGCCGCTCTTCATCACCAGAGGCTCCACCTGCGACCAGCGCCACAGGTAGGGTTCGATCTCGGGCATGGGCTGCCCCTCGCCCTGCATCCAGCCGGGCTTGATGCGGATGCGGTCGGCGGTGTCGTAGTATTCCTGGGCCTCCTGAACGCCCACGCTTTCCGGTACTGCCATGGCGCTGCCTCCTAGCTGGAATCGGTCAATCCGTTTGGATGATTGTAGCGTTTTCCTGCCGGGCATGTTCCTGTAGCGTTTTCTCCACCAGCATCATCCACTTCGTGCCGCCGATGGGGCCGTCTTCGCCTGTCTGATGCTTGAACCAGTCTATGGTTTCCCGGTCCAGGACAATGGTAACCCTTTCGATGAGTCCGGCGTCGAAAGCGGCCTTACGTTCCCGGTGCCACTTGGCGGATTCGGGGGATAGTTCCTCCAGTGTCATCGCTCTGGCCGAATTCTCATCGGTCCACTCGAACGTGTCCGGGTCTTCGGCGATCTGCCTGGCTATCTCCTCCTCTTCCTCGGGAGTGTTGCGGATAAATCTAGGCTTGTTCCCGCTCATATCGGGCGATCTCCCTGTTGTTGGCTTTTCTGAAACTTATGATTCTCGTGTTGTCGCCTCTGAGTGTCCAGACTACATGGTGCACTCTGCCCCCGATCATTCCCAGCGAGGCATATCTGATTTCCCTTCCGCGTACAACCCGGTCGTAGGTGGCAGTGTCCCAGTCTATCTGGCTCACTTGGGCGAAGTCGAGTCCGCGTACCGTGAGCGTTTCCTGGCGTTTGTCTTCGTCCCACTCGTATGGAGGGCCTGGCGTAGGGATCATCTCAATGTTGGGTTGTTCTTCGTTCTGCATTCAGTGAACTGTCGACCGGTCGGTTGGGGTGGCAGGCAGGCCGCGGCTGCCTCCTGCGATGGACGTTGAATCCATAGTAGAAACCGGAAAGAAGACCGACAAGGGACGAATGTCAGCAAAATGACAACTCTGCACTGAACACGCGGGGTGGCCTGGCGGGCGCTGCTGCATTTACCGGGCAGGATTCTCAGAATGATAGAATCTCGAAATCAAATTGATTCAAGAGGTAGATCATGGCCAGAGTACCCATCGTCACCCGAGACATGGTGCCCGAGGAAGTCCGCGAAACTTTCGACGAGCTGACCAAGGACACCGGGGGCACGATTACAGGCGGTCCCATATCCATCATCGTCAACAGTCCCGAGCTCGCCAAGCGCCGTGCCGGACTGACGTCATACTTGCGCTACGAGAGCACCTTCTCTAACCGCATCAGGGAATTGGCGATACTGGCGACGGCTCGCAACTTCGACTGCCCCTACATCTGGAACGCCCACGCCGGCGACGCGCGAGAGGCGGGTGTGAGCGACGCCATCATAGACGCCATCCGGGAACGCAAGCCGCTGCCGGCCATGGCCGACGACGAGAGGGCCATCGTCAACTACTGCAACGAATTCTACGCCAATCACCGGGTCTCGGCGTCCACTTTCCAGATCGCGCTGGAGCAGTTCGGGACGCAGCACCTAGTCGAGCTGACGGCGCTCATGAGCCACTACTCCCAAACCGCGTTCTTCCTGAACGCCTTCGAGGTGGAGCTGCCCGCCAACCGGACGGAGCCGGTGTTGCCCGTGGGGTAGTTGGGCCTTTTGTCTGAATCAGGATTATCAGGATCGAAGGATTAACAAGGTGATTCGGTCTCGATCCTGAAATTCCTGGTTCAGACAATGCTTTGCGATGGTGCAAGTCTTCCTACCAGATTACCTGCTCCTCTTCCAGGCGGGATAGCTCGGATTCTGCCAGGCCCAGCAGGCCGCAGAAGACCTCGCTGTTGTGCTCGCCGAGCAGCGGGGCGTGGCGCTGGATGCGCGGCGCCGTGCGGGTCATCTGCCACATCAGGTTGAATATGGGCTCCGACCCCAGCGCCGGATGCTCGATGTCCGAGTACAGCCCGCGCTCGCAGAAGTGGGGGTTGAACAGCCGCCCCTCGGCGTCCAGCACGGGGAAGGCCGCCACGCCGTGGGACTGCAACAGCTCTGTCGTCTCCCAAGCCGAGCGTTCTCGCGTCCATTCCGACAGACGCTCATCCAGCTCCCGGCGGTGGTTCAGTCGCGCGTAACGGCTGGCGAATTCCGGCTCCCCGGTCCAGGCAGGGGCGCCCATGGTGTCAACGAGGCCGCGCCACTCCTCGTCGGTGCGCACGGCGATGGACACCCACTCATCGTCGCCGCTGCATGGGTAGTTGCCGTAGGGGGCCATCACGGGATCGTAGTTGCCTTTTGGCTGCAAGACGCGGCCGGTCAGCTCGTACTCCAGCAGCCCCGCGCCCATGGTCGCCACGGTGGCACGCAGCATGGAAACGTCGATGTAGCGCCCGACGCCGGTTGACTTGCGCTCGTGCAGCGCCGAAACGATGGCGAAAACGGCGTGCAGCGCCCCGCACAGATCGGCGTAGGCGTGTTTCAGTCCCAGCGGGCGACCTGTCGCGCCTTCGGCAGGTTCGTAGCCCATGGTGCTGTCCAGACCCGACATAGCGCCGATGGACGGAGCGTAGGCCCGCAGGTCGCGCAGGGGTCCCGTCTGGCCGTTGGAGGTGATGGAGGCCATGACCAGCCGGAGGTTGTCGCGGCTGAGAGTTTCGTAGTCCAATCCAAGCCTTTGCATCACGCCCGGCGAGAAATTCTCGATGACTACGTCGCATTCGGCAGCCAGCCGCCGCGCCAGTTCCACGGCCTCGGGGCGGGTGGTGTTCAGGGTGATGCTGCGCTTGCCCCGGTTGACGTTGTGGAACATGGGGTTCTGTTCCGGGTCGGGCACGTCGCCGATGATGGGGCGGCCCAGGCGCATGTAGTCCATGCGCTGGCGCGTTTCGACCTTGATGACCTCTGCGCCCATGTCGGCCAGGATCATGCCTGGCACGGCGCCAGCCAGTACCCAGCCGAAGTCGAGGACGCGGTAGCCATGGAGGGGGCCGGGTTGTTCGTCAGGTTGTAGAGTCATTGCGATCCTCTACGGGGTTCCGTTTGCTTGTGGTGTATGGGACACAAATCTTTCTGCTCAGAAGGTTCGAGGTGATCACAGCTACTCTGTTGGGGTGTGCAATCAGATGCTATTGGAGAAAGTTTTCTCAGGAGGGACGCCCTCACCCTAACCCTCTCCCAGAGGGAGAGGGAACTTATTAGACACCCTCTTGGGAAATCATACTAATCCGGTAATCAAATGAATCACAGTTCAGACAATTAGTCAGACGATACCGAGGCGGTAGAGCTGGACCACCTCCTCGGGGGTGTAGCCCAGCTCCCCGGCGTAGATTTCGCTGTTGTGCTGGCCCAGCGTCGGCGCGGGACGCGGATGCGAGACCTCTGCGCCTGCCAGAGCGTAGGGCGGGCCGGGAATGGCGATTGGGCCGGTGTCGGGCCGTTCGACCTCGGTGAACAGGGTGGCCAGGCTGGGGTCGTGGCGCACCTCGTCGAAGCCGCGCACCGGCGCCAGCGGCACCCGGTGCTCCAGCGCCATCTCCAGCAGCTCGGCCTTGGTGTGCTGCAGCAACCACTCCTCGACGTAGCCGTCCACCTCGTCGGCGTACTCGTTGTTCATCACCGTACGGTTGCGGAACCGGGGTTCCTGCGACCACTCCGGGGTTCCCATCAGCTCCAGCAGACGGCGCCACTGGCGACCCTCGGGGGAGCCGACGAATATGAACCCATCCTTGCAGCGCAGGATGCAGTTGGGGTAGGGGAAATCCAGCGCGTGATGGCCGGTGCGGCGGGTGACCCGCCACTGGTAGACCGCCATCAGGGCCTCGGGGCCGTTGTACAGCCCGGCCATGGACTCGATCTCGGCGATGTCGATGTGCTGGCCAGAGCTACCTTCGTCGCGGGCCAGCAGGGCCATGACGATGGCTGAGGCAGCGGCGGCGCCCGCGAAGTAGCCCACCTCCGGCGTGCCGAAGGTCAATGGCTCGCGGTCAGGGCTGCCCAGTCCCTCGCAGATGCCGCCACCGGCAGCGAGGTTGATGTCGTAAGCCTTCCAGTTGCGATAGGGGCCGGTCAGGCCAAAGGGCGTGATCGAGGCCATCACCAAGCCCGCGTTGTGGGGGATGAGCGATTCGTAGTCGAGGCCGACCCGGTCCATCTCGGTGGGGTGCAGGTTGTGCACCAGCACGTCGGCGCGCGAGACCATGCCAGCCAGCAACTCGCGGCCCGTGGGTGTTTCGAGGTTGAGAGTAACGCCCCGCTTGTCGGCGTTCAGGTACAGGAACAGGCCGCTGCGCTCCCGGTGATACGACCGTCCATGGTCAGCCTGTCCAACCACCGGCCACGGCCCGTAGTCGCGGGCCCAGTCGCCCGTGCCGACGCGCTCGACCTTCACCACGTCGGCGCCCATGTCGGCTAGGAGCTTGCCGCAGTAGGGCGCCGAGATGAACTCGCCGAACTCCAGGACCCGCAGGCCGTTCAGCAGGCCATAGGTCATGCAGGCAGGCTCACGCGGGCATGTCGCCTCGCGCCGTCCAGGTGCTGCGCCAGTTCCTCCGGCATGTTCAGAAACGGCGAGTGGTCTGTGTCCATTTCTATGACTTCGGCGCACGGCATAGCGGTGTACATCTCGCGGCCTCTCTCCGGGAGCACGGCGTTGTCCATAGAGCAGGCGATGTAGACCCGGGGCACCCGGCCGTAGTTTTCGTCGGAGATGCGCATGGGGCTGACCAGTGGGCCAACGGGCTGCGGCGCCAGCATGGTCAAGGCCCAATCGACATCTTCCTGGGCGCTGTTGTTGTAGAAGCGCCCCGGCGAGAACTCAGGTTTGTGGACCACGTGGGAGAGGTCATCGGCGATGTTCCAGGTAGTCCGGGTTTCCAGAACGCGGCGCACATCGTCCGGCTCATCCGACGCCGGAGCCATGAATCTTTCGCCGTCCTGCAACATCACGGCAGCAAGATAGACCAGGACCGCCACCTTGTCAGGCCGGAGTTCCGCAGCCCGGCTGATGGAAAGACCGCCGAGGCTGTGGCCCACCAGCACCGCCGGTCCGTCGAGGGAGTCCAGCACTCCGCAGACGTGCCCGGCGTAGGTCTCCAGCGTCACGTCGCCCAGCGGCGTGTCGTCGTGGCCGTTGCCGGGCAGGTCGACCGCCACCACGTGGTGTCCCTTTTCCTCCAGCAGGGGAACGACCCTCTGCCAGCACCATGCGCCATGACCCGAGCCGTGGACCAGGACGTAGTTCGCCATTTTGCCGCTCCTATTGCCAAAGATTTTTCAACGCAGAGATTATGGATTCACCCCCACCCTAACCCTCCCCCTCAGGGGGAGGGGACTTCCGGGATGGTTTCTTACTCCAGCAGGTTTCGGCGCAGGGAGTCCAGTGCTCCGTTGGTCAGCCCGTGGTTCCGGAGGTAGGACTCGGCGCCGCCGTACTCGTCTCGCAGGGTCTGCTGGTAAGCCTGGAACGCCGACGGCTGGGGCGCCAGGGTCTGGGCGGTGGGCGACGAACCTTGCTCGATGGACTTTATCCGCTGGACGATTCCCTCGACCGCTTCGCCGGTCAGCATGTAGTCGGCGCTGATGTTTTCCTGGTCCACACCCAGCACCTCTAGGATCATGGCGGCCAGCAGTCCCGTGCGGTCCTTGCCGGCGCTACAGTGAAAGACTACCCCCTTCCCGTCGTCAAGAGTCTCACTGATGGAACCGATGGCCTGCGCCACCCCTGCTCCCGAGTTACGCACCAGCCACTGGTAGGTGGCCGTGAGCCGCTCCGCAATGTCTCCTCCGGCAAAAGGGGGGATTGCTCCCCTGGCGTCCAGCAGCGGGTAGTGCCGGTACGCGGCGGCTGACTCGCGCAGCGGGCCCCGGCCATCGCGCTCGGCCTCGTTGGTGTTGCGAAGGTCGACCACCAGCCAGATGTTCAGGTCATCGACGGCCAGAGCCGTGTCTGCGGATGTCATGTCCTGCAGGGCGTCGCTGCGGAAGAGACGCCGCCACCGGACGGTCTGGCCGTTGCTGTTGCGGTAGCCGCCCAGGTCGCGAAAGTTGACGCAGCCCTCCATGGGCAGCCAGCGGGAGTGGTTCCCGCTTTCGCTGGAATGACGGGTATTGCTCACGCTCCCGGCACCCCCATCTCGCGGGCGATTTCCAGCATGGATCGGGCCGTTTCCTCGTGGGCGATGTCCACCATGTCGCCGCCGAAGGTGACTGCCGCGCCGCCTTGGGCACGGGTGGCCTCCATTGCCTCGATCAGCCCTTTGTAGTGGGCCACCTCCTCCGGCGAGGGGGTGAACACCTCGTTCACAACCGGCACGTGAGAGGGGTGGATCAGGTGCATGCCGGTATAGCCCAACTGCTTGGCCTGCTGCGCCGATTTTCGCAGGCCGTCCAGGTCGTGAATGTCCATCCAGCCGCCGCTCATTGGGTAGGGGATGCCGGCGGCGCGGACGTCCACCAGCACCTTGGAGCGCAGGAACAGCGTCTCCATGCCCTCGGGCGTCCACTGGAACCCGATGGAGCGGGAGGTGTCGCCGCCCTTTCCTCCGCTGGCGCCCATGTGGGCGACACGGGGCGATGCGTTGGCGATCTCCCACGACTGCCGGATGCCGGAGGCGGTCTCCAGGGCCGGGTCGATGAATATCCTGCCGACCTCCAGTCCCTTCTTGCGCTCGATGTGGCGCAGCAGGACATCGACCTCGACCACGTCCTCGGGGTCTTCAACCTTGGGGAGCAGGACACAGTACAGGTGCGGACCGGCCACGGCCTCCAGGTCGTCCCCGGTCAGGCCGGTCTCCAGGCGGTTGACCCGCACCACGATGGTCTGGCCGGCCTCGCCCAGTTCCTGCACCATGCGGCCCACCGATTCGCGGGCGGCGGGCTTCTCCGGGACAGGCACGGAGTCCTCGAGGTCGAGAATATAGGCGTCGGCGTTGAAGCGCGGCGCCCGTCGCATCCAGTCTTCTTTGTTGCCCGGAACGAACAGCTCGGTCCGTATGGGCTTGGCCTTGAATCTCACCGGGTTTCCTCCATGAGGGTTTTATCGCAGAGGGCACAGAGGCCCCGCAGAGAGCGCAGAGAAACGAAATAAATCCTCGGCGTCCTCTGCGCAATCCCGGCGTCCTCTGCGTTTAAAAGTCCAGCCTACACCACGCCCCGAGCCTTGAGTTCCGCGACCTGTGCGTCTGTGAGGCCGAGAATTTTCTGGAACACCTCTTCGTTGTGCATGCCCAGGGTCGGAGCGCCGGGCAGCGGGGGCAGTTCACCGCCGGAGAACCGGACGGGGAACCCGGCGGCCACGGCTCCGTCGACCGGCTCGTTCATCGCGCCGTGGTTCATGGGGACCAGGCTGCCCCGGTCCCAGAAATGCCGGTCGCGCATCACCTGCTCGGCAGTGCGAACGGGCGCGCAGGGAACGTCGTGGCTTTCCAGGCATTGCTCGGCCTCCTCCAGGGTCATCCGGCCAATGCGTTCCTGGATTTCCTGCCTGGCCTCCTCCACGTTGTCGGTGCGCTTGACGTAGCTGTCGAAGCGCGGGTCGTCCAGCAGTTCCGGGCACTCCAGGGCGTTGCACATGCGGCGCCACTGTTCGTCGCTGGTGACCGTGATGGAGAGGTCGCCGCCGATGGCGCTGTACAACCCAGTCGGCCCGCTGCGGCTGATGTTGCCGGTGCGCAGGGGAAGGCCGGCGTCGATGCTCTCCTCCAGGTTTTCCATGAACATCAGGGACACCAGCGTGTCCATCATGGAAACGTCGAGGTATTGTCCCTTGCCGGTGCGGTCCTTTTCCCGCAGGGCGGCGAGGATGGAGTAGCAGGCGAACATGGGAGTGACCAGGTCGCCGATGTAGAAACCGACCTTGACCGGGGGGCGGCCCTCCTCGCCATTGATGTCCATCAGGCCGCTCATGCCCTGGATCTGGGGGTCGTGGGCCGGCTTGTCCTTATAGGCGCCGGTCTGGCCGTAGCCGGATATGGAGGCATAGACGATGCCAGGGTTGACGGCGGCCACTTCCTCGTAGCCCAGACCGGCGCGGCGCAGGGAACCGGGCGCCAGGTTTTCCAGCACCACGTCGCTCTCTTTGGCCAGCTCGAGGAACAGCTCCTTGCCCCGGCCGGTCTTGAGGTCCAGGGTAATGCTCTTCACGCCCTGGGTGCGCTTCAGGAAACGGGTGGAGATGTCGTCGTCGGAGTTGCGCTGGGCGTGGGTGCCCTCGGGGCCAGCGAAGGGGCCGTTGCCGCGCACCGGGTCGCCGCGTCCCGGTATCTCCACCTTGATGACCTCAGCGCCGAGGCGGGCTAGGCTCATGGACGCGAAGGGCCCGGCCAGGTAGACGGTGACTGCGAGGACTCGGATGCCGGACAGTGGCTGCATAGCTAACTCCCTGGAATTCTCTTTTCGCGGGGAAACGGGAGGGTGCCTTGCTGGATGGATTGAGCAACTCCCTCGAAACGGCGATGACTGTCCCAGCGATCTAGCTACACTACCCTCTCACCCTAACCCTAACCCTTTCCCTCAAGGGAGAGGGAATATCTGAGACAGTCTCAATACGCGAGCTATTCGAAATCGGCCTCCGCAGTCTCAAACCGGGGCACTTCGTCTACTATGCCCGAGGAATAGCGCTCGATTACCTGGCGGTAGTCGGCGAGCTTGCCGTGCAGCCAGTCGATCATGTCGGGCCAGTTGTCGCGGTTGTTAGTGTCGATGGTCAGGTCCTCTGATGAGCCGCCCAGGTTGAGTTGCAGCCCCTCCATGTAGGACGAGATCAACCGCGACGCCTCCCGGTCGTAGTTCCGGCTCTGCTCCACCAGGTAGATGCCCACACTGCCGTCGGCGACGTACTGGGAGACCAGCGCTCCACCCACGGTGTGGTAGATGTTGCTGTGGGAGTGGTCCTCGGCGACATCCACCTCGCCAGGGTACTGTTCGGCGTAGGCGCGCCAGAAATCGCTGCGCTTGCGGCGCAGGCGGCTGAGGCGGTCGTTGACCCGGCGCGGGTTCTGGGCGGCGCGGCTGATGGCCTGCATGCGGCGGTCCCAGTCGTGGGGCTGCTCGACAACCTCAAACAGCGGAGCGATGGGGGCCGGGAAATCACCGATCCTGACCGCGCGTACCCGCACGGCAAAGAAATTAAAATCGCCTGGAGTGTTAATGTTCAGCCAGCGGATGGTGGACAGGTGGGCGGGCTGGAAGTCCCGGGCCACCCAGATGGCCGTCTGCGCCTCCAGGCGGGCCATATTGCTCAGGATCTGGCCGAGGTGAGCGTGGTCGGTGTTATCCAGCTGATTCTCAATCACCACGCGACTGTCGTCGACAGGAAATATGGCCAGGACATCGGCAGTGAAGCCGTTGACAGACACCTGGCTATGGTCGGGTTCAAGAGGCATGCCGATGACTCTCGACAGCCGCTGCAGGTTGTCCTCCAGCCAGGGTGTGAAATCGGCCACCTCGTCCGGCCACGCTTCCCGTAGTTCAACTTCCCTGAGTTCACTGAAATCCATCGCACGCTCCCGACAAAAAGGGGGATTGAAAAGGGCCGCGATTATTCTAACACCCCGTCATCAAAACCGCCGCCACAGAGCGATAGCGTGCAGCGTGGCGGCCTTAAAGTTGTGGTACAATCCCGTCACTTTGCGGGGCCCGGCTCCCGGGCCCTGCCCGGCGCACATCAACCGAATTCCCAAACTCCATGCGAGGTGGATTCAAATGGCATCCAACATCGTCCTGTCCAACACTGAATTCAAGGTTGTGGGAACCCGTCCGGTGCGGCATGACGGCACCGACAAGGTAACCGGCCGGGCCAAGTATGGGGCAGACTTCGACTCGGCAGGTTTGCTCTACGCCAAGGTGCTGCGCAGCCCCCACGCCCACGCCCGCATCAAGTCAATCGACACCAGCAAGGCCGAGGCCGCCAGTGGCGTCCGCGCCGTGATCACGGGCCAGGACGTGCCCACCGACAGCGCCGCCGCCCGCAAGGTGATGGCCAAAGACAAGGTGCTGTACAAGGGGCACCCGGTGGCCGCCGTTGCCGCCACGAGCGCCCACGAAGCCGAGCAGGCGCTGGCCCTGATCGAGGTGGAGTACGAAGTGCTGAAGGCGGCCACCGAGGTGCGCCAGGCAATGGCCGACGACGCCGAACTGCTGCACGACGACCAGACCACCAACGAACTGGGCGAGGACACCGACACCCACAGCAACATCGCCACTCACTTCCGCTACGAGCAGGGCGACCTGGACGCAGGGTTTGCCGCAGCCGACGTGATTGTGGAGAAAGAGTATTCGACCGCCACCGTTCACCAGGGCTACATCGAGCCTCAGAACGGCGCGGCTTTCTGGAACACCAACGGCGAACTGACCATCTGGGTGAGCACACAGGGCGCATTCACCACCCGCGACGCCCTGGCCGGGGTGCTGGACGTGCCCGTTTCCAAGGTCAAGGTCATCCCCATGGAGATCGGCGGCGGCTTTGGCGGAAAGATTCCCATCTACCTCGAGCCTCTGACCGCGCTGCTCTCGAAGAAGGCGGGCGCGCCGGTCAAGTCGGCCATGACCCGCGCGGAGGTCTTCGAGGCCACCGGCCCCACTTCCGGCTCCTACATGCACGTCAAGATGGGCGCCACCAACGACGGCAAGATAGTAGCCGCCGAGGCGATGCTGGCCTTCGACGCCGGCGCGTTCCCCGGTTCCCCCGTGACGGCCGGCGCGCAGTGCATGTTCGCCTGCTACGACATCGAGAACTGCCGCGTTGACGGCTACGACGTGGTGGCCAACAAGCCGCCGGTGGCCGCCTACCGTGCGCCCGGCGCGCCCATAGCCGCTTTCGCTGGCGAGACCGTGGTGGACGAGCTGGCGGAGAAGCTGGGCATTGACCCCATCGAGTTCCGCCTGCGCAACGCCTCCAAGGAGGGTACCCGCCGCGTTGACGGCCCGGTATTCCCGGTGATCGGGAATATCGAGCAACTGGAGGCCGCCCGCGAGACTGAGCAGTACCAGCGCCCGCTGGAGGGCGCCAATCGCGGACGCGGCGTGGCCTCGGGCTTCTGGTTCAACATCGGGCTACAGTCCAGCGCCGCCATCAGCGTCCAGGCCGACGGCACCATCTCCCTGGTGGAAGGTTCAACGGACATCGGCGGCACCCGGGCCTCCATCGCCATGCAGGCGGCTGAGGTGCTGGGCATACCCGCCGAGGACGTTGACCCCAGCGTCGGCGACACCGACTCCGTCGGCTACACCTTCCTGACGGGCGGCAGCCGGACCACCTTCGCCACTGGCTGGGCCGCATACGAGTGCGCCCAGGAAATCAAGCAGAAGATGATCGAGCGGGCCGCCAGCATCTGGGATGTGGACATCGCGGACGTGGACCTGGTGGACGGCGTGTTCCAGCACGCCTCCGACCAGGAACTGAGCATGACCTTCAAGGAACTGGCCGGGCAGCTGAACCGCACTGGCGGTCCCATATCGGCACAGGTCAGCGTTGACCCTCGGGGCGCTGGCGGCGCTTTCGCCACCCACATCGTGGACGTGGAAGTGGACCCGGACACCGGCAAGGTCACCATCCTCGATTTCACCGCGATCCAGGACGTCGGCAAGGCCATTCACCCCAGCTACGTGGAGGGCCAGATCCAGGGCGGCGTCGTGCAGGGCATCGGCTGGGCCCTCAACGAGGAGTACCGGTTCAGCCAGGACGGCCGTATGGAGAATTCCTCCTTCCTGGACTACCGGATGCCCACCAGCCTCGACCTGCCGATGATCGGAACGGTAATCGTCGAGGTCGCCAACCCCGGCCATCCCTACGGCGTTCGCGGCGTCGGCGAGGTGCCGATTGTGCCTCCCATGGCCGCCATCGCCAACGCCATCTACGACGCGGTGGGCGTGAGGATGACCAAGCTCCCCATGTCTCCCGACGCCATCCTGGAAAGCCTCTGGGAAAAGAACGGCGAGCCCGCCGGGCTGGCCCAGGCCGCCGATTAAGCAAACCAAGTTCCCTCCCCCTGCAAACTCCCCTCTCCCTCTGGGAGAGGGTTAGGGTGAGGGCGTCAGGGCGAGGGTGAATTCCTCGCATCAACCACAGAGGCAGATTCGTCAGCAAGACCCGGGTAGGGGCGCACAGCTGTGCGCCCCTACGGTATTATTGGGGCATTCCCATCTTTGTCTGAATCAGGATTCCCAAGATTAGAGGATTTTCAGGATAGTGGCTTCAATCTTGGGAATCCTGATTCAGACAAAATCGGGATACGCCCTCACCCTAACCCTCTCCCTCCGGGAGAGGGAACTGTCAGGAGAAAGAAAATGACGAGAGTACCCTACGCAACCCGAGATAATATGGACGCCGCCGGGCAGGCCATCTGGGACGAGATCGAGACCTCCCGGGGCGGCGTGGCCCGCAACTACGCAGCGATACTGAACAACCCGCAGGCCGCCGGTGCCATGGCCGGGCTGGGCGGTTACGCGCGGTTCGAGACGCCCCTGCCGCCGCGAATCAAGACCCTGGCTGTGCTGACCGCCGCCCGCGAGGCGTGCGGGCAATACGTGTGGACGGTCAACCAGGCGGGCGCCCGGCAGGCGGGTCTGTCGGAAGAGATCATCGCCGCCATCCACGAGTACCGGGCCCCGGCGGGGTTTGACGCCGACGACGCGACGGTGGTGCAGTTTGTGCTGGAGCTGCTGCGCCAGCACCGGGTCTCCGACGCCACCTTCGAGGCCCTGAGGGCGCTGGTGGGCAACGCCGGCGTGGTGGACGTGCTGGTGGTGAGCGGCTACTACCACACGCTGGCCCACACCCTGCAGGCCCTGGACGTGGACCTGCCTGAAGGGGCGGAGAATGCGCTGACGTATTAGGTAGTGTGTGACTAATCCCCTCTCCTTCTGGGAGAGGGTTAGGTCTGTCCTGGGCCTGTCGAAGGAGTGAGGGCGTCCCCCGTTGTCAAAGGCGCTAGTTAGACAGAGCTGACGCGCGGCGCGTGGTAAAATGTCAGAGGAGCCCTACGGTTAAAGGAATTGGCGATGGTGACCGTAAGCGAGACGCTGTTGCGTGAAATCCTCGACAGTCTCATCCGTCTGGAAACGGAGGGACGCGCTACCAACCAGCGGATTGAAGACACGAACAGGCGGATTGAAGACACGAACAGGCGCATTGAGGACACGAACAAGCGCATTGACGACACGAACAGTCGGATTGACGAAACCAACGAGCGTATCGGCGCCACTAATCTGACCGTGGACCGGCTATCAGGCCGGGTGGATAAGTTGTTCTATACGCTGGTCGCCTTGGGGGCTGGCGTAATTGCGGCGCTTACGGCGGCGCTGGTCACCGGCTGAGAACGCTGGATAGTCTCACTCCAGCCGCCTGATGCGTGGCAGGGCGAGGGCGGCGATGACGCTGATGGCGGCCAGGGCGGCGCCGTTGATCAGCAGGGCCCTCGGAGCGCCCACTGCTCCGGCCAGCGCGCCAACACCCACGTGACCAACGGGCGCGAACCCGATGCTCAGCACCCAGGACCCCATCGCCCGTCCTCGTTCCTCGTCGGATACGATTTCCTGCATCAGCGTCTTGTACAGGGTGTCCACCGCCATGGCGCAGGCGTTGACGAATAGCAACACCCCCAGGAACGAGTAGATGTCGCCGGTGGCGGAGAACGCCATCAGCCCGCCGCCGAATCCGATGGCCGTGGCAAACATCATCAGACCCTTCTTCCTGACGGATCCCAGCGCCGCCAGCAGCCACAGTCCCAGCAGGCCCCCCGCCTGCCGTCCCGCCGTCATCACGCCCAGTCCGGTCGGCCCAACCATGAGCACCTCTTTGGCGAACACCGGGAACAGGGTCATGTGAGTGAACCCCAAGACCTCCGTCGCCGCTGTCAGCAACATCAGGATGAGGAGGAGCCGGTAGTTCCCCAGCAGCTTGATGTACCCCGTGAGATTCCTCAGCACCGAGACCGCAACGGGACGCAGCGAACGGCCGGGGTTGGAGATGCCCATGGTCGCCAGGGCCGACGCAAGGTAACAGACCGCCGCTGCCACAAACTGCCATCCCGGTCCGACTGCCTCGATGACGGCCCCGGAGGCAAGCGACCCGGCTATGCCGCCGAACTGCATGGCCATGGCCCCAAGGGCGAGGCCGTTCAGGGCGTATTCCGGGCCCACGATGTCGTAGGTGTAAGTCTGCCGGACGGTCAGGATGAAGGCGAACGTGCTGCCCAGGAGCGCGACCAGGGCTATGACCACCCACACGTCCTCCAGCCCGCCAAGCAGTAGCAGGCCCATTGCCAGGGCCACGGCTGACGCGCCCACGGAGCCGACACGCAGGAGGCTGCGACGCTCCCAACGGTCTGCGATGGCTCCGGAAAGGAGTCCCAAAAGGAAAAAGGGCACCATCCGGGCAGCGGCGCCCACTCCCACCATCAGCTCGGACCCCGTCAACTCGAATATCAGCCAACCAACGGAGACCTGTTCCATCCCGGTGGCCAGCGAGTAAAGGACGGTGGAAAGCCAGAGCAGTCGGAAGTCGGCAAAGCGCAGAGAGGCAGCCCAGTTCCATATACCATTCACGGTGTCTGATGATACACCTGTCCAGAAACGAATCCCTACGAGGCAGCCATGCACGATTAACCACGAATTTGGCGATGCTCTCCGTGTCCTCTGTGCTCTCTGTGGTGAATCGCCCTCTGGGTTGTCTGATTCAGACAATTGGTTTGCCATCGCCCCGCCAGCCAAATGGTATTATGGCGCCAGCCCATCCCGAACCTGGGAGGTAACAGTATGCCGTTTGGAAGTAACGATTGGCTGGCCCTTACGCAGGAAGACCCCATCGAGCCGGAGATTCCCCTCTGCGACCCGCATCACCACTTCTGGGACCGGCGTATGATCAGCATCCCCTATCAGCGGTACCTGCTGCACGAGCTGATGGCCGATCTTGACTCAGGCCACAACGTGCGCTCCACGGTATTCCTGGAGGCCCGCTCCATGTACCGCGCCTCCGGCCCCGAGGAACTGAAGCCCGTTGGCGAGGTGGAGTTCGTGCAGGGCCTGGCCGCCGCCAGCGCCAGCGGCGTGTACGGCGAGGCAAGGGCCGCAGCGGCCATCATCGGGGCCGCCGACCTCAAGCTGGGCGACGGCGTGGCCCGTGTGCTTGACGCCCTGCAGGCGGCCAGCCCCAACCGGTTCCGTGGCATCCGCCACAACGTGACCTGGAGTCCCGACCCGGAGATCGACAACCGCGAGTCGCCCGGCATTTTGGCCAATGACTCCTTCCGCGCCGGCGCCCGCGTGCTGGCCAGCAGGGGGCTGGTGCTGGACATCATGCTGGCGTTCCCGCAGTTGAACGAGGTCGCGGAATTCGCCCGCGCCGTGCCCGAGGTGTCCATCATCCTCAACCACCTCGGGGGCGTCAGCCGCACGGGCATCTACGCTGGCAAGGACGACGAAATCATACCCGCTTGGCGGGAGGGCATCGCAGCCGTCGCCCAGTGTCCCAACGTGACCTGCAAGCTGGGCGGCATGGGAATGCCCCGCTGGGGATTTGACTGGCCGTACCGCGCCGTACCGATTGGGTCAGAGGAGCTGGCCGAGGGCATGGCGCCCTGGATGAACTACGCCATCGAGCAGTTCGGCCCCGACCGCTGCATGTTCGAGAGCAATTTCCCGCCCGACAAGGTCTCCTTCTCATACAACGTGATGTACAACGCCTTCAAGCGCCTGTCAGCCGCTTACAGCCCCTCGGAACGGGCGGACATGCTCCACGACACCGCCGTCCGGGTGTATCGCATCGAGACCTAACGCGGGCTCAGGACAACGTCTCGGAGTTGTAGGGAGAGGGTTAGGGGGAGGGCCTCTCAAATCTCCCTCTCGCTTGAGGGAGAGGGTTGGGGTGAGGGTGAAATCACGGGCATTTGCCACTTTGCCCACTGCCTGGGGACGTATCATGAAATATGACATCATCATCGTGGGGGCCGGTTCGGCGGGATGCGTCCTGGCCAACCGGCTCTCCGAGGACCCAGGGCGGTCCGTGCTGCTGCTGGAGGCAGGGCCGGACTACCCGCTGGAGCAACTGCCGGAGCAGCTCAAGTATGACATGCTCCAAGCCGCTTCCGTGGAGGGCGCGCCGTACAACTGGTCACTGGTCGGGCAGTCGACGCCGCAGCAGACCCGCCCCGCTCACGTCGCTCGCGGCAAGGTCACCGGCGGCAGCAGCGCCATCAACCACCAGATAATGCTGCGCGGCACACCGGAGGACTTCGACGGCTGGGTTGCCGCCGGCAACGACGAGTGGGGCTTCCAGTCAACTCTCCCTTACTTTCGCAGGCTGGAGTTGGACGCCGACATCCGCGATGACTTTCATGGTTCCGACGGCCCCATTCCCATCTGGCGGCATGCCCGCGAGGACTGGCTGCCCTTGCAGGCGGCGTTTCACCAGGCCTGCCGCGACGCGGGATTCCCGGACGATCCCGACATGAATCACCCCGACGCCACCGGTGTCGGCCAGATGCCTCTCAATAACCCTGGCGGCGTGCGGATGAGCACGGCCATCACCTACCTTGACGCCAGCCGCCATCGCCTGAACCTCACCATTCGGGCCAACGTCCTTGCCCGCCGCATCCTGTTCGATCCTTCGACAAGCTCAGGACAAGCTGGTTCGACAGGCTCGCCACGGGCGGTAGGGGTGGAGGTCCAGAGCGGCGATGAGGTGTTTGTCGTAAAGGGGAACGAGATCATCCTGAGCGCTGGGGCCATCCACTCCCCGCAGCTCCTGTTGCTCTCGGGCGTTGGGCCTGCCAGCGAGTTGCGTTTGCTTGGGATAGACCCGGTTCTGGACCTGCCCGGCGTGGGCCGCAGCATGAAGAACCACCCATCGGTCAATATCGTGTTCCGATCCCACGCCGATCATCACCTGCCGCCGGACATGCCACGGAACCAGGTCGGCCTGCGGTTCAGCGCCGACGGCACACAGCGAAACGACGTCCAGGTGCAACCGACCACCTCCTACCCGTCCAGCCCGACACCGCCCGACATCCGGTTCGGCTGCCGCCTGGAATACCCCTACAGCGAGGGAGTGCTGACGCTCACCTCCCATCACGTGGAAGAGCAGCCGCACCTCGATTTCCGGTTTCTGACCGACCCCAGGGACCTCTCCAGGTACCGGGATGGGGTGCGGAGGACAATCAGCATCTTCGACAACACCGCATTCGACGGCCTGCTGGCGGAACGACTGTCGCCGACCGACGCGGACCTGGCCAGCGACGACGCGCTGGACGCCTGGCTGCAACAGAACGCGGGCATCGCCGGACACACGTCGGTGACGTGCAAGATGGGGCCGCAGTCAGACCCGCTGGCCGTGGTGGACCAGCACTGCCGGGTTCATGGCCTGGAGCGCCTGCGGGTGGTGGACGCAGCGGCGATGCCCGACATCGTGCGGGCCAACACCAACGCTACCATCATCATGATGGCCGAGCGGGTCGCCGAGTTCATCCGTGAGGGCAGGTAGAAGGCGTTTGACAATTCCCCTCTCCCTCCGGGGAGGGTTACGCCTGTCCTGAGCCTGTCGATGGAGCGGGGGCCTCTCACCGCAACGGCCCCACGGGTTGCCACATCTCGTGAACCGATTACAATTGGCGGCGTTGCAGGATGACAAATGAGGCTCAAAAGGCAACGGTATAAGGAGGAGCTACCCTATGTCGGAAATTGAGAACAAGCTGAAAGAACTGGGCTATGAACTGCCGCCGCCCCGGCCACCGGGCGCAGGCAACATCATCCCATTCGTCCGCACCGGGAACCTGGTGTTCCTTTCGGGCACCGGACCGGGCCTGCCTAGCGGCGGTCTGCTGCACACGGGCAAGCTGGGCGGCGACGTCAGCATCGAGCAGGGCTACGACTGCGCCCGGCAAACGATGCTGAACCTGCTGACGAACCTGAAGGGCGCCATCGGCGACCTGGACAAGGTGAGCAGGATCGTCAAGCTGCTGGCGATGGTCAACTCGACGCCGGACTTTGGCGACACGCCACTCGTGGCCAACGGCGCCTCGGACCTGCTGATCAACCTCTACGGCGAGCGGGGCCGCCACGCCAGGTCGGCCGTGGGCATGGCCACCCTGCCCGGCGGCATGCCGATAGAGATCGAAATGATCGTCGAGGTCGAGGACTAGGGACACGGCGTCTTTGCATTGATGGGCAACCGGGGCAACCACAAGGGTTGCCCCTACAGGGGACCGTCTCGTAGGGGCGACCCTCGTGGTCGCCCGGCGCACAAATCAGCCTGAACGCACCTTGTTACACACCTACTAAGACCACGAGAGGTGGACGCCATGGCGCTTGGAGACAGATTCGGAGTCCTGCTGCCCACGAGGGGCGTGCTGGTGTACGCCGGGGGCAACGGCCCGAGGGTAGAGCAGGTCTGGCAGATGGCGGAGACCGCCGAGCGCGCGGGCTATGACTCGGTATGGGTGGGGGACAGCATCACCTCCAAGCCGCGCCTGGAGCCGCTCACGGCCATGGCCGCCATCGCCGCCCGCACCAGCCGGGTCAAGGTGGGCACCGCAGTCCTGCTCAACGCCCTGCGCCATCCCGTCCACCTCGCTCACGCCGCAGCCACCATCGACAACATATCCGGCGGGCGGACCATCCTGGGCCTAGGGGCTGGCCGGGGCAACAACCAGATGTTCGTCGCCGAGCACGCTGCCGTCGGCGTCCCGATAATGGAGCGGGCCTCGCGGATGGAGGAGAGCATTCGGGTCATGCGCGAGCTGTGGAGCGGATCGCCTGTCAGCAACGACGGCGAGTACTATCCCCTGGAGGACGTTGAGCTGGAGCCAAGGCCGGTGCAGCCGTCCATCCCCCTGTGGATCTCCAGCAACTGGGTCAAACGCGGTCTGTCGCGGGTCGCCGAGTACGGCGACGCGTGGATCACCAACGTGCCGTCGGTGGAGCTGTTCGACCAGTGCTGGGACAGGATTGAGCAGAACGCCGGGGAGTACGGGCGCGACCCGGCGAGCATAGGGCGCTGCCTGTACGTGTCCGTCAACCTGAACGATGATGACGTCGCTCTCGCCGAAGGCGACCAGTACATGCGGTCATACTACAGCATTCCCTACGAGGTCATCAGCAAGAACCTGCTTTGCGTCTTCGGCCCTGTCCAGAAGTGCATCGACACGATACAGGCGTACAAGGAAAGCGGCGCAGACTACTTCATCGTGCGTTTTGCCTCTCCGGACCAGGCGCGGCAATTCACCCGCTTCACCGAGGAGGTCCTGCCAGCAGTGGGGTGAGGGCGGCCTTTACGCTGCCCCCGTCCGTTCGTGGTTCGACAAGCTCACCATGAACGGACATGCATTGCCGGATCCCCTCTCCCCTGAGGGGGAGGGGATATTTGAACTGCGTAACTCCTATCAGGATTATTGGGATTCAAGGATGCTCACGATTGGGACGAGTATCCTGAAAATCCTATAATCCTGGAAATCCTGATTCAGACAATTACTGGACGCCCTCACCCTAACCCTCTCCCGGAGGGAGAGGGAATATTTGAAAGTCAAAGGTCAGCCCCTGCGTTCGGCGTACTCCGCTTTGGCGGCCTCCACCAGCGTGGCGTCGCGCAGCAGGTCACTGGCCGTCAGGCTCAGCGCCTTGGCTACAAGTAGGGCGTTGGAGAGGGCCAGATCAGTGACCGCCGTTTCCTGCATCTGCCTGGTGTGCGACGGCACCGGCGTCTCGCTGACGGCGTACCGCAGTTCGTAGCCCGGCATGGCCTGGCTGACGTTGCCGAAGTCAGTGGACGCGCCACTGCCCGGGCGACCCGGAATCGGCTCATCCAGCTTGAGGCCCAGCGCCTGGGCATTGGCCGCCATTGTTTGCGCCAGCGTCACGTTGGGCTGGACGTTCTCGTAGAAGGGATAAAACTCCTCGACCTCGAGGCGCGAGCCAGTCATGGCCGCAGCGCCCTCGGCCACCGCTCTCACCTTGCCCACCACCTCGTCGGCCAGGTATCGGCCATCCCTGGAACGCAGCATGAAATTGGCCGCCGCAAACTCCGGCACCACGTTGGGCGCCGTACCGCCGTCGGTGATCACTCCATGGATGCGCACGTCGTCCCGCAGGTGCTGGCGGAGGGCGTCAATGCCGGTGAACAAATGGATGACCGCGTTCAATGCGTTGATGCCCATCTCTGGGTAGGCGGCGGCGTGGGCCGCCTTGCCGTGGTACATGTAGCGGTAGCCGACCATGGCCAGGCTCCAGCTCTCTCCCTTGGGTGCCGCTGCCGGTATGATGGTGCGGTTGGAGAAGGGATGGGACGACAGGGTAGCGTCTACGCCCTCGAACACGCCCGCCTCCAGCATCCGAATCTTGCCACCGCCGCCCTCCTCCGCCGGGGTCCCGATGACCATCACCGTGCCGGGCAGGTCCTGGGCGTTGGCCTTCAGCCCCAGGGCCGCCCCCATGGCGGCCATGGCTATCAGGTTGTGACCGCAGCCGTGTCCAATCTCGGGCAATGCGTCGTATTCTGCCAGGACTGCGATGGTCGGGCCGTTGCCAGCGCCGCCGGGGATGACCGTCCGGAAGGCCGTATCGACGCCGCCAACGCCCCTCTCGACCGTGAGGTCGTGCTTTTCGAGGAACCCGGCCAGCGCGTCTGAGGAGTAGAATTCCTGGTAGTTCAGCTCCGGGTGGGCATGCACATCCTTCGAGAGTTCGAACAGACCCTGCCTTGATGAGTCGATGACGGAGTTGGAGCGGTCGGCCAGTTGCTCCTTGGTTGCGTCAGTCGGGGCAGTCATGACGTTTACACTCCTCTGGGGCGAGACGTAGAGCTGGTCGCGGACGCCTGTGTTGCAGTCATTCTACATGCTCATCACCGGATGGCGCTATTTCACGAGTCCAATCCTGTACATCCATGTCAATAAATCAGTCGCTGATATGATTTGAACATGGATTGACATAATATACAGGATTGGGAGGCCGAAATGACTACGGAATCGCTGATCACAATTCCTGCCCGGCGGGGCAAGGCGGCTTTCGTGTCCGGGGGCCAGAGGGTCAGGGTGATCAACACCCACGGGCAGCAGGTCGTGGACACCTGGGCTTTCCGGCAGGACGACCTCACCGAGTTCATGTCGATGGAGCACTGCCGAACGTCGTTGGGGCGCATCATGCCCGTCGTAGGTCAATCGATGGTGACCAACCACAGGCGGCCAATCTTGACCGTAGTGGAGGATACGTCGGGCGGCATTCACGACACCCTGATGTCTGCCTGCGACCGGTACCGCTACGAGCTGCTGGGCTGCGAGGGCTACCACGACAACTGTACCGACAACCTGGCTGCCGCGATGGCGGAGCTGGGCATGACGCCGCCGGAAACGCCGAGCCCGTGGAACCTGTTCATGAACATTCCCGTGGGCGCGGACGGCTCGATAAGCTTCGAGCCGCCGGTGTGCGGGCCGGGAGACCACATCACGCTGCTGGCCGAGGAGGACTGCGTGGTCGCGTTCTCCGCCTGCCCGCAGGACGTGGTGCCCGTCAACGGCGTAGACTGCGTTCCCACCGAGGCCCATTTCCAGGTGTTGTAGACGGGATTCAGTAATAGTTCCCTCTCCTTCCGAGGGAGGGTTAGGGTGGGGCGTTCCCCGGTCGCTTTCATAGCGGCTGATAGCCAGGATTTCCCCCTCACCCCAACCCTCTCCCTCAAGGGAGAGGGGGAATTAAAGGGCCCTCAGACCTGCCAAGGCAAGAGGCCCTCATTTGCGATATGGCGTATACTGGGCCGCGAATTTGACCCAAAAACTGGAGGCATCAATGAGCAGTCGCGAGGAACTCAGGCGCAAGGGCAACGAGATACGCGAGCGCTTGCAGCACGGATCGTATCCCAGCCGGAGGCCACGGGCGACGGCAAGCGTCCCCGGCCTGAGGAACTTTACTGGAGAGTCGATATTCGGGTCGGTATGGGCCAGGCCGGGCCTGGACATCCGCTATCGAATGCTGGCAACCCTGGCCGTGCTGTCGTCCCTGCAGCGCCTCTCCCAGCTGGAGACATACGTGCACAGCGCGCTGACCCTGGGTCTGAGCGCCGAGGAGATACAGGAGGCGCTGATCCACTGCAACCTCTACGCCGGGTTCCCGTCGACGGTCAACTCCCTGGAGGTGGCGCACGAGGCGTTCCGGGAGCGGGGCATCGAGCCGCCGCAGACAGAAGTTCCCGAGGTCAGCCTGGAGGAGATGGAAGCGCGGGGCCGTGAGCTCCGGGAACGGCTGATGGGAACACAGGACCGGGGCGGCTACACCGGCGCGCTGGCGGACCTTGCGCCGGACATGCGGGTGCTCACCCTACAGTTCGGGTTCGGAGAGATATTTCACCGCCCAGGGCTGGACCTGAAATCCAGAGTCGTCTGCACCACCGCCGCGCTGACCGCCCTGCGCGCCGATGCCCAGCTCCGCAACTTCCTGCAGGCCGGCCTCAACGTGGGCTTCAGCAAGGAGGAAATGACGGAGGTCCTGATCCAGACGGGAGGCTATGCGGGCTACCCGGCGGCGCTGAACGCCATCTCCATAGCCGCGCAGGTTTGGGAGTAACGCCAAACGCCTGCAGGGAAACACCGCCCCTCCGCAGTACCCAGCCTGAGCTAGAGTACCCCAGCCTGCGCTAGAGCGCCTCATCCTGAGCTAGAGCGCCTCATCCTGAGCTTGTCGAAGGATGAGCGCCCAACCCCGTTCGTGGTTCGACAGGCTCACCATGAACGGGGTTTCATCAGCTGGAGACAAGAACCTCCGTGATCTCTGTGTCCTCTGTGGTTAACCCTCCTGGATTCCGGCTTTCGCCGGAATGACGGGATAGTTTGACGACACCCCATAGATGTTGCAGGTAAAGCCGTTCCTGCCAGCGACTGGCTCTATTGCATGCCCCAAAGCTTCGTTGGCTCACCGACGCGGCGGCCCCACCACTCGGGGCCCTCGCTGATGTAGGCCCACTCGGGATTCTGCTCGGTGTCGCGGAGCGCCGCCATCACCGCCGAGAACGTCGCGGCGTCCGCCTCGGCGAACTCGAAGTAGCCCACAAAGTCATAGCTGCCATCCTGACCGTAGCCGTCGGGAGCATGCACCAGCCGCCGGGTGATGCAGGATATCCCCGCGTCCGCGGCCAGGGCGTGGCCCTTCACCACCATGTTTTCGTTGGCGTCATACCGGGGCAGGAAAAAGCTTTCCCGGTGCATCCAGTCCAGGCTCCACCACCGGGCATTCTTGTTCATGGGCGTCACCACGCCCAGGGGATGCGCGGCTCCCGGCCCCGGTTGCTGGGCACGGGCGTAGGCGTACTGGGTCATGGCGTGGCTGGTATAGCTGCGGGGCCGTTGCACACCCGACAGCGTCTCGACGCTCCCTCCGGCGTCTTCCAGCAGCGGCCTCAGACCATCCTCGTACTGCAAGAGAGGCTCGGCCGTCTCCCCTTCCAGCCGTATCAAGGCGTCCGCGTCCGTGACCGCCGGGTGGGAAATGTCCTGCTCGCGGCTCATCGACTGCTCTGCCCTGAGCATCTGGAATCGCCCGAGCCGGAAGGCTTCAGCGGACGGCGGTCCCTCGACATAGTGCATGTTCTCCATGCCATCGCCCAGTTGTGCGATGGCATGGGCAAGACCCTCGGGGGTCGAACTCTGGGGCAGCTTGATGAACAGAAATCTCTGGTGCCCGGTTACGGTGGTTGTGAGGTTGAGATCAGCGGACTGCATTGCTGGACCTCCTGAACAAGTGGGGACGAACCGGGGGCCGTATGTGGCGCGTTACCCGGAATCAGCTCGCAACTGCGAGATTGCGCCAATCCTGTAATGTAATGTGCCGGTCCGTCAGACTGGCGTCAGGGTACAAGAACGTGCAGACCGGCGCACGGCCTAACCGGACTCCTCGCCGAACCGCAGTTCGTCGCACATCTCCTGGTCGGCCTCGGCCAGTTCCGGCTGGTCGTTGAAGTGGTAGACCAGCGCGCGCTGTCCGTAGTAGATGCCATTGGTCGGCGCCAGTTCGATGGCGCGGGTCAGGTCGGTGATGGACTTTTCGTAGTCACCCACCTCGTACCACGAGCAGCCCCGGTTGTACCAGGCCTCGGCCATGTCCGCCTGTAGCTCGATGGCCGTGGTGTAGTCCTGGATGGCGCGGTGGTACACGCCGTTGCGACCGTAGCGGTTGCCCCGGTCGAGATAACCCGCCGCGTCCGTCGGCTCCTCCGCATGCCTGCGTTGAAATGCCATTGACATTGACACCACTGTCTGTCGAGTATTTGTCATAGGGTATTATGACTGTATGGCCCATTCAACCCGTTACCGAATGTACGTTGACGAATCCGGCGACCACGTGATGGATCCATCCAAGTGGAGCAGCGCTGACGCCCGCTACCTTGGCCTGACCGGAGTGGTGATAGCCAGCGACACCTACCGCACGCGAACGCACCGGGAGTTTGAGGCCCTCAAGCAGGAATTCTTCCCGCACGACCCGGATTACCCGGTAATTCTGGTGCGCCAGCAGATCACCCAAAAGAGGGGGATATTTCGAACTCTGCAAGACCTGGGTTTTGCTGTTCGCTGGGAGGAACGAGTCCTGGGGTTTTTTGACACCCACGTCAGTTTGGCCATTTCTGTCGTTCTGGACAAGTTGGCATATCAGCAGTTGCAACCGACTACCGACCACCGCCCTTACAGCTATTGCGTAAATGCTTTAAGTCTCGGATATGTCGACTGGCTTTCTCGGATAGGCGGGACAGGGGACGTTATGATCGAGGCCAGAAGAGGAAAGGCTGATACGGAACTGATGGAGGATTTCCACAAATTCATTACTGAGGATATTTGCACGGCTGGTTATCAAGTGAATCCAAGAACAGTGGACAGTCAAGCCCTGCTGAAGCACAAAAGTGACAATATCACCGGCCTTCAGTTGGCTGACCTGTTCGCCTACCCGTCAATGCGCGGCGCGTTAATGGCAAGCGGCAGGTCCATGGCAAACCAACCCAGCCATACAACCCTACGCTTCTACGAGGCGGTTCAGGCCAAATCAGATAGGGAAGGCGCAATCATGCTGCCATAGCAATACCCAAACAAAAAAGGAGGCGATTGCCTCCTCTCTTGCGCCAAACCCTACGGATTGACTATTTCGCCAGCCTACGGCTGACCCACTCCAGCAATCTGGATTACTAGTAGTCTATACCATGGTGGCATAGACTATCAAGCCTATTATCGTAACCGGAAGGCCAGAGGGGAGTCTCCCGCGGCTTCCCCCTACATCACCGAGCGGACCAGGCCGCCGTCGACCAGGATGGTGGTGCCGGTGATGTAGGTGGATCGGTCCGAGGCCAGGAAGGCCACCAGGTTGGCCAATTCTACCGGCTCCCCAACGCGGCCAACGGCGGTGTCAGCGGCCCGCATGGCCAGCGCCTCGTCCACGGTGATGCCCAGCTCGTTGGCGCGAGAGGTCACGTTGGACAGCATGCGCTCGCTGAGGATAGAGCCGGGGCACACATTGTTGACCAGGATGCCGTCGCGTCCCACCTCGTCGGCCAAGCTTTTGGCGTAGGCCACCACGCCCATCCGCGTCGCGCCCGAAAGCGCCAGGTTGGGGATGGGGTTGTACACCGTGCTGGCCAGGATGTTTATGATGCGCCCGCCGCCTCTCTGCTTCAGGTGCGGGATGCCCTCGCGGCACATCCGTCCGAAAAAGATGAGAGAGCGCTGCACTGCCGTCTCCCACTGCTCCTCGGTGGCCGTGGCGGAGCGCGCCAGGGGCGGCCCGCCGGAGTTGTTGACCAGGATGTCGATGCCGCCGAACTGCTCCAGCGCCGCTGCGATCAGCCCGTTGATGCTCTCCAGCCGGTCCAGGTCGGCGGGGTAGGCCAGCACCTCGGCGCCAGTGGATTCCCGGATCTCGTCGGCAGCCTGCTCCAGGTCGGCGGCGGTGCGGCTGCAGATGGCGACCTTCGCACCCTCCTCAGCCAGCACCTGGGCGCACGCCCGGCCCAGACCCTTGCTGGCCCCGCCTATGATCGCGACTTTGTCCTTCAGCCCCAAGTCCATACCAAATCCCTCAGCGCTTCCCTTGCTTCCCCCTCTCCCTTGAGGGAGAGGGCTGGGGTGAGGGTGAAATTCAACCCCGCCGGATTATACCAGCCGACTGACCGGACGGCAGGCCCTGGCAGCGTGGCGCAAGTTGAAGCAGTGATGGTACTCTTGCGGCACACTGGTTTAGCTAAGCAAGACGTCCGTGAAATGGTTGGTGAGGTGATGGCTCAGTCCCTTGACGACGCGCAGATTCTCGAGATTGAACGCCACGCGGTGGACATCGCTCGCGGTGCCGGGAATATCCTGGCCGGCCATTTTGGACGCCGTATCGAGGTCGAGTTCAAGGACGACAAGCAGCGGGACCCGGTCACTGCCGCCGACAAGCAGACCCAGGCGTACCTGGCCGCCGAGATTGAGCGCCGCTTTCCCGGCCATGGCATCCTGGGCGAGGAAGCCACCAAAGAAGAACAGGAATCCGAGGAACCGGCCCGCGACACCCTGTGGGTGCTGGACCCCCTGGACGGCACCACCAATTTCCTGAATGGCTTGCCGGTCTTCGCCTCGTCCATCGGCGTGATCCATCGCGGCAGGCCAGTGGCGGCGGCCCTCTACATCCCGTGGCCCGCCGACGGCGGCGGCTTCGTGCTGCACTGCCGCAAGGGCGGCGGCGCCAGGGTCTCGCCGCTGACAGCAGGACCCGAGGAGCATGGTGAACCCGTCAAGGTGCTGGAGACGGAGCAGCCCGTCCCAAACCGCCTCATCGGCCTGCCGGGCTACTTCGGGGTTGCCAACCGTTTCGCGGGCGGGCTGGCAGGAAAGGAGGGTGAGCTACGCACCACCGGCAGCATCGCCTACGAGCTGGCCATGGTCGGACGGGGCGTGATGCAGTACGGCATATTCGGCGCGCCAAGGATGTGGGACATGGCCGCCGGGACCCTGGCGGTGCAGGAGGCCGGGGGCACGGTGATGACGCAGTTCAAGGGGGAACGCCAGTGGCACCCCATCGACAGCTTTGTTCCGTCGTGGAACGAAAAGACGCCAACGATGAAGGAGCTGCGCGCCTGGGTGGCCCCGCTGGTCGCTGGCAACCAGCACCTGGCGCCACTGATCGCCAACAACGTCCGCCGCCGCTTCAGCCTGCGCGCCAAGCTGCGGCCAGTGGCGCGTGTGCTGCGTGGGAAGAAGCGGCAATCACCGAAATAACAGCTCAATCCGTCGTCGTGTCTGGCACCTGCTTTCCAACTCGCAAAAACTTCGCCGATATTAGGAATTGATTTTATACTATTATGTTGATATAACTACAGAATGGTATAGACACCAGAAAACGCAGGAGTGAGACTAATGGCGCCCACGGATAAGGGAAGCTATCGCTTCGATCCCAAAGGCATTGTGAACATAAGGAACAGGCTAGGAATGACGCAGTTCCAGATGGCACTGATGCTTGGTGTCCCCCCCAACACCTTGTCGCGATGGGAGACAGGCAAGGCCACACCGGACGCAAATTCCCTTGCTGCCATCTATTCATTCGCCCTAGAAAGAGGGCTGAGCCCGAGCTTTTTCAGGAAGTACGTGGAAGCGGACCGCACACGACTGGTGGTTATTCTAGATTTCCAGAACCTTGGTGTGTCTGCCCTCAGTATTCAGCAAATGGACCGCTACATCATGGAGGAGGTGGAACGGGTAGCACCTTCGACTAGCGATGAGGTCTACAAGGCTTTTGCCAGCCCTGACCAGGTAGTCGGCATAGCGGAACTCAAGAAGCTCAAGTGGCGGGTGCGCATCGACGAAGCCGACCAGGACGATGCCATTATTCAACACATCAGGGGCGATTGTTGCCTCGATCCTGAGAGCACGATTCTAATCATCTGTTCAAGAGACGGCGGGTTTGCTGGCCTTGTCAAAGAAGTGCAGCAATGGGGCGTGGATGTTTACCTGCTCGCGCCCCCGAACTCCAGCCAGTCCCTCTTGGAAGCTGTGGACCTTGACCACCGGACTCAGTGGCCCTCCCGGTTTCCCGTGGTAGTCCAGACACCTTCTATGTTGGACTACCTGTCCAGAACGAGCCGATGAACCAATTGGGGCGCTAGTCAAGCCTGACTAACGCCCCAATCAGAGTCGCAGGGAATAAAGACTCTACTTCCTCATCGCCGTCACCGGCACCAGCCTTTCCGCAACCGGATCTATGCCCAGCCGTAGAATCTCCAGAGTGACCGCGCCAACCAGGGGTGCGGCATTATCAGGTGCGAAGACAACAGGCACATAATGCTCCCGACCCTCCAGGCGCAGGCGAATGTCTCCTAAGTCGTACTCCACCAGGCGATTGTCCGCCAACTCGAATACGTCGGTTTCTTCCCGCTCGATTCCCAGATCGGCCAGCAGGCTCTCCGGCAGTGAGGTGTACGTCGAGCCCGTATCGACCATAGCGTCGATGTTCACGTACCTTTCTCTGAGCCGGTCGGCGACCTGAATGGTCACATAGAAGGTTCCCATCGCACCTTCCCCCTACGCCGAGTCCGGCTCCCAGCCCCATGGCCTTGGCCCCCAGGCGGCCTCGAAAACCTGGCCCTTCTTGACGGCCATCACCGGCGTCACCGCCCTGTCCGACTTGCGGGAGTCGCCAAGGACGTCGTAGACCACCCAGTCGCCGTCCTGGATGTCCAGGACCGACAGGTCGGCCTGCTTGCCCGGGTGCAGCGTGCCGATGCGGTCGTCGACCCCCACTGCCCGGGCCGGGTTCTCGGTGCACATGGTCACCACCTGGTCGAAGGTGAAGCCCATGGCCAGAAAGCGGGTCATCATCTCGGTCATGCTGTGCACCGTGCGGGCGCGGCCCGGCACAGTCAGGTCGGTGCTGATGCAGTGGGGCAGCACCCCTTGGTCGATCACCCGCTCACCCACATCGAAGCTGAAGTTCATCCGGCCGTGGGCCGTGTCCAGCCAGACACCGCGCTCGTGGGCCTCTCTCGCCTCCGGCACCAGCCTGCCGTCTACATCCAGCACGCCGCCGGGGTTGGCCGTGAAGTAGTGGGTGACGATGTCGCCCTCCTCGAGGATGGGCAGCAGTTCCCTGATAACGTTGGCGTCATAGCGCTTCTCGGTGTCCCCGATGTGCACCATCAGCCGCACGCCGGCCTCCTTCGCGGCCCGCTTGGCCATGCGGGGCATCTCCATGCCCATGATCTCCAGCGCTGGCGACACCATCCGGGCCTTGACGCCAGAGATGATGTGGCGGTTCTCGTTGATGGTCTCGACGGTGCTGTCCAAGTCAATGCTGGACGGGCTGAAGATGTCGGGCGTGGTGGCCAGCCCGGTGCGGCAGATGTGGAGCAGGCAGATGATTTCGGTGTCGCTGTTGGGCAGGATGTGGCGCGGGAACCCGCCGAAGGTGTCGCAGCCCGAGCTGCCAGCGTCCACCATCGTCGTTACGCCCGCGCGCACGCCGCCGATGTCGGGCTCCACTCCGTTGGCGTTGACTCCGGCGAAGACGTGGGTGTGCAGATCGATCAGGCCGGGCGTGACCATCTTGCCCCTGACCTCCACCACCTGCGATGCCTCGGAGGCATCAATGTCGGCGGCGATCCGTGCGATCTTGCCGTCCTCGATGGCCACGTCGTTAACGCCGTGAATGCCCTGGGACGGGTCAACCACCGTTCCGCCCTTGATCAGCAGGTCGTACATCGTCATTCACTCCCATTGACCTATTCTTAACGCAGAGGACACAGAGAAAACGCAGAGAATTTAGGGAATGGGCAACATAACCTCTGCGTTCTCTGCGCGCCCTCTGTGCTCTCTGCGTTGAAATAGACCTAATTGTTGAACAGTTCGCCTACCGACTGCCCCTTGTGGATGCGGATGATCGCCTCTCCCAGCAGGGGGGCCACCGACAGCACCGTGAACTTGCCGTTCCGCTTCTCGGCGCTGATGGGAATGGTGTCAGTAACCACCACTTCCTTGAACGGGCTCTGGGCCATGGTCTGCGGCGCGTTGCGTGACAGCACGGGGTGGGAGGCGCAACAGTATACCTCGCTGACGCCGTGGTCCAGCAGGGCTTTCGCCGCGTTAACCACCGTGCCGCCGGTGTCGATTTCGTCGTCGAAAGTTAGGGCGACCTTACCCTCAACATCGCCGATGACGTTCATCAGTTGGCTCTGCCCGCTGTTGTCGGTACGTCGCTTTTCGATGATGGCCAGCGGCGCCGACAGTCTTTCTGCGACATCGCGGGCCCTCTTGCTGATGCCGATGTCCACGGCCACCACCACCAGGTCATCTATGCCTTTGTCGGCGAAGTACTGGGTCAGGATGGGCACTGCGGTGAGCTCGTCCACCGGCATGTTGAAGAATCCCTGCACCTGCGCCGCGTGCAGGTCAACCGTCAGAACCCGGTCGGCGCCAGCAGCCGTGAGCAGGTCGGCCACCAGCCGGGCCGTGATGGGGACCCGAGGCTGGTCCTTCTTGTCGGTGCGGCCATAGCCGTAGTAGGGCATCACGGCGGTGATTCGCCCAGCCGACGCCCGCTTGCAGGCGTCGATCATGATCAGCAGTTCCATGAGATGATCATTGACCGGGGCGCAGGTGGGCTGGACGATAAACACGTCGCGCTGGCGGATATTCTCCAGGATGCGGACGAAGGTGTTGTCGTTGGCGAACTTGAACACCTCGGCCTGTCCAGCCGGTATTCCCAGGTAGTCGCAGACCGACTGGGCCAGCTCCGGATGGGCATTTCCGGAAAACACAACCATCTCGTCGTGAATGCTGACCATGCGCAGCCTCCTGGAAAGCGGGGATTGTAGTATCGCGTGGGCGGCTTCCTGCTGGAATTTCCCCACGCAGGACAACCTGAGGAGGTATCAAGTGCCGGGGAAGTATAGCACAGGGCCGCTCGGTTCTGGGCTAACCGGGCAGTCCGGTCTGCGGCAAAATCCGGGCTGTGCGGAGAATAAGGGCCGTATTCGCCGCATGACTTGCGTAGATTAAAATCGTATTCTACGCATGACTTGCGGTGAATACGCTGCGCAATCTCAGGATTTCTTCAGGACAATAGACCTGCCACCTCTTGCCGGAGACTTGCACTGTGCGGCGAATAGGGCACATAATCTTCGCATATAATGCGTAGAATACCACCCCTAATCTACGCACGCGGTGCAATAATGCTGCCATTGTATCTCCACCAGCAACCCAGCTGGCCTCACATGGAGTGGCGAAGCGAGGAACTGACCGACAGGCTGGGGAGAGTTCGCCTCCGCCAGGGTCACTTGCTGGGGCGAGTGGAATCCCTTGGCTTTGACCTCCGCCAGGAGGCGATGCTGGACACGCTCACCTCCGATGTTGTCAAGAGTAGCGAAATAGAGGGTGAATTCCTGGACATGGAGGATGTCCGCTCGTCCATAGCTTGGCGGTTGGGCTTGGAAGTCGGTGGCCTTCCCTCCGCCGACCGTAACGTGGAAGGCATCGTCGAACTGATGCTGGACGCGACGCAGAACTTTCGCCAGCAACTCACTGATGAACGACTTTTCGGCTGGCAAGCCGCTTTGTTCCCCACCGGGCGGAGCGGAAGTTACGGAATAACCGTTGGCAACTACCGCTCTGGCATTGTGCGAGTCGTATCCGGAGCGATGGGGCGGCAGAAGGTCCACTTCGAAGCACCGCCGGCGTCCCGCGTGTCCCATGACATGCGCGCGTTTCTCAACTGGTTCAACGACCCTTCCGACACCGATGGAATCCTCAAGGCTGGATTGGCTCATCTATGGTTTGTCACCATCCACCCCTTCGACGACGGTAACGGACGTATCGCCCGGGCCATTGCGGACATGGCTCTGGCGCGGTCAGATGACAGCTCACAGCGCTTCTACAGCATGTCAGCCCAGATTCGAAAGGAGCGCAGGACCTATTACGACACTCTGGAGCGAACTCAAAAGGAAACAATGGACATCACGGCCTGGATGTCCTGGTTCGTAGACTGCCTGGGCCGCGCTATTGAGAGTGCCGATGCCACCCTCGACGCAACACTCGCCAAGGGTCGATTCTGGGTTCGCATCGCCGGAATTCCCCTTAACGAGCGTCAGAGCAAAGTTCTGAACCTCCTTCTCGGCGACTTTAAGGGGAATCTCACCACAACCAAGTGGGCAAGGCTGACCAAGTGCTCCCATGACACCGCCCTGCGCGACATCAACGCCCTGGTTGACCATGGTATCCTCGCCCGCAGCGCCCAAGGCGGGCGAAGCACCAGCTACTCCCTGGTTATTGACCCGTAGCCCCTGTGCTATCATATTCCGGCAGTCTGGCCGCTCCGCTCTCACTGGTGCGTTGTCCGGCCACAGGAGGGACGGTTTGGAGGTCCTGCTCAGTTCGCCCCGGGGGTTCTGCGCCGGCGTGGTCCGCGCCATCGACGTGGTGGACGTATGCCTGCGGCGCTACGGGCCGCCCGTCTACGTCAAGCATCAGATCGTCCACAACCCGTACGTGGTCAATGACCTTGAGTCGCGCGGCGCCATCACCGTGGAGGAGGTCGACGAGGTCCCGGAGGGTTCGCTGGTGGTTTTCTCGGCCCATGGCTCGCCACCGGAGGACTTCGAGAAGGCCAAGGCCCGCAACCTGCGTGTCATCGACGCCGTCTGCCCACTGGTCACCCGGGTGCACAACGAGGCCAAGAAATACAGCCGCGAGGGACGTCGCGTCCTGCTAGTGGGGCACCGGGGACACCAGGAGGTGCGGGGCACCATGGGCCAGGTTGAAATGACCCTGGTCGACGACAACGCCCCCGCCGAGTTGCCAAGCTGGGGCGACGACGAGGGTATCGCGGTGCTGACCCAGACCACGCTCTCGGTGCGCGATACGGCCCATGCCATCGACGCCATAAAGGAAAGATTTCCGCAGGCGCTGGTGCGGAACGACATCTGCTACGCCACCACTAACCGGCAGGAAGCTGTGACCAAGATGGCCGGCAGCGTGGACCTTGTGCTGGTCATCGGCGCGCAGAACAGCTCCAACTGCAACCGCCTGCGCGAGGTTGCCGCCGCCCAGGGAGTGCCGGCCTACCTGATAAACGGCCCAGAGGAAATCGACCCGGAATGGCTGGAGGGCAAGGACAAGGTCGGCGTTACCTCCGGCGCGTCAACGCCCGAGGTCCTGGTCGAGAGCGTGATCGAGGCCCTGGCGCCGGAACACGTGACCATGCTCAGCGGTGTCGAGGAGGACGTCTCCTTCACCATGCCCCGGGAACTGCGTTAGCCATGGCCCGGCCTTACCGGGCTGGACCGCCGCCCACCGGCGGCGCAGGGTTCCGCTGCTGATGACCGCCGGAGAGGAGAGCAGCACCGAACCGGAATCCGCAGGTCATCTCAGGTTCGAGGCCCTGCGACGAAGGGTCATTTCCATTCCCGCCCTGGTCTCCTTTCTCGTGGCCGGGGGGTTCCTGCTGTTCCTGGTCACCCGGTTCGACGTAGACCTGCAGGTGACGTGGCGACAGGTCAGGTCCGCCGACCCCTGGCTACTGGTGGCAGCGTTCGCAGTCCATTACACGACTTTTCTCTTTCGCGGGGCGCGCTGGCGTCTGCTGCTGCAAAACTCTGCCGAAATCTCGGGCGAACGCGAGCCGGTCCCCGGCATCCTGTTCTGCAGCCGGGCCGTGCTGCTCGGCTGGTTCGTCAACTCCATCGGCTGGCTGCGCCTCGGCGACGCCTATCGCGCCTACCTGTACCGCGAGGAATACGACGCCGCCTTCTCCGGCGCCATCGGGACCCTGCTGGCGGAGCGGCTGCTGGACGTGGTACTGGTGGCGCTGCTGCTGGTCATCGCGGCCCCGTTCCTCGTCGGCCAGGCTGGCGGCGGGTCACCCTGGGCGCTGGTCACGGGCATCGCGGGCCTGCTGGCCGTCATACTCGCCGTTCTGCTGGTGGCCCTGCTGCGTCTGAGGGCGTTGCTGCTCAGGTGGCTACCCGACTGGCTGGCCTCCAGGTTCGAGCGCTTCCTGGCCGGCGCAGCCACTGTCCGGCGCCAGCCGGTCCACACCACCAGCCTGGGAATCCTGGGCTGGGCGGCCGAGATGGGCCGGATGTACCTGGTGGCCATGGCGCTGGGGTTCGACCTGAGCGTGGCCCTGGTAGTGTTCCTGACCCTGGCCAACTCGCTGCTGTCGCTGGTGCCCACCCCGGGCGGCGTCGGCGCCGTGGAGTCGGGCGTTGCCGGTCTTGCCGTTCGCCTGGCCTCTCTGGCCAAGGAGTCGGCCACAGCCCTGGTGCTGGTCGACCGGTTCATCACTTACATCAGCGTGATTCTCGTCGGGGCGGCGATATTTGCCGTGCGGCCCGTCCTTGCGCGGCGGCGGAGGGTCGCGCCTCAAGATGCCCAGGGTACGCCCTCACCCTAACCCTCTCCCCCCGGGAGAGGGGATATTCCTGAAGCGCTGCCTTCGTGAAAACGGGCATAGGAGGGTCGAGGGCAAGCCATGCTCTACACCGCCAGTTTCTACCAGCCCCGCCATTGGGTGGGAGTCCGCTACCGCATCTCGCGGGCCCATCCCAGGGGGCGCCGCACCGAATGGGAGGTGCTGCCGGCGTTGTACCCCTCCCGCGGTCTGCTGACTGAGTACCGGGACGGAGACCTGGACTTTGCCACCCTCGACGCGCGCTACCGCGAGGAATTGGACGGCTCCTGGGAGCGCGACCCGGAATTCAGGGCGTTCCTGGAGCGCTTGCCGGTGATGGGAGACCTCACGCTGCTGTGCTTTGAGCCGGAGGGCGCTCCATGTCACCGGCGGTCAGCGGCGGCCTGGCTGCTGGAGCGCGTTTCCGGTCTGGAGTTGGGCCGGCTGCGATAGTCCTGCTACCACTCGCTGCCTACAGGTCGCTGCATCAGCTCGATGGCGGCCTCGCGAGGTGACAGGCCCTCGTGCAGCACGCGGTAGGTGGTCTGGGCAATGGGCATCTCGACGTCCAGCCGGTGGGCCAGCGTGAGGGCTGCGCCAGTGGCATTGACACCCTCGGCCACGTTGTCCATTGAGTCGCGGATTTCCGGCCAGGAGCGGCCCAAGGCCAGCTGCTCCCCCACGTAGCGGTTGCGGCTAAGGCGGCTGGCGCAGGTGGCGATCACGTCGCCGACACCGGCCAGTCCGGCAAACGTCAGCGGCTGCGCCCCAGCGGCCACCCCCAGGCGGGCGATTTCGGCCAGACCCCGGGTGATGAGGGCGGCCTTGGCGTTTTCCCCAAACTCCAGGCCATCGCAGATACCGGCGCCAAGCGCGACGATGTTCTTCAAAGCGCCCCCGAGTTCCACTCCGGCCACGTCATCGCTGGTGTAGACGCGGAAACGGGACGAAAGCAGGGCTGCCTGGGCCCGCTCCGCTGCCTCATGGGACTCCGAGGCTACCACGGTGGTGGACGGCTTGCCCTGCAGTATCTCCTTGGCCAGGTTAGGCCCCGAGAGGGAGCAGATGCCGGGCTGCACGGCTGCGGGCAGCTCCTCGGCAAGCACCTGGCTCATGCGCAGAGCCGACGGAAGCTCCAGCCCCTTGGCGGCG
Source organism: Dehalococcoidia bacterium (assembly GCA_965203005.1). Classification (GTDB taxonomy): domain Bacteria; phylum Chloroflexota; class Dehalococcoidia; order Lucifugimonadales; family UBA3495; genus VXOI01. The sequence continues at coordinate 2,715,733 of CBDBBS010000002.1, read as the reverse complement.
TTGACGACCACCGCGCCGGGCGCAACGTGGTCCGCAATGCGCCGGGCGTTCTCCCGCAGCCGGTCCGAGGGCACGGCAATGACCACCATCGCGGCGCCTGGCAGCGCCTCCGCCGGGTCTGAGGAAACCTCCAGCCGATCCGGGAACTTGACGCCCGGCAGGAAACGGGAGTTTTCCCGGGCAATTGCGAGCTGATTTCGCTCGTCCGGGTTCCTGGCAAGCAGCGTGAGCTCGCGCCCCTCTTGGGACATGATCACGGAGAGGGTTGTGCCCCAGGTTGTCGCGCCAACTACGGCCACTTTCGCAGACAAGAGAGTACCCGCATCAAACAACTGGGGAAAGGATAACACGCGGAGTACGGAGCTTTCAGGCATGAATGGCGGGTATTCTTAACGCGTGTTGACAATGGGCCGACGCACTGTCATTCCCGCGAAAGCGGGAATCCAGAGGGTTTTGGCCCGCGTTAATGTTCTGGTTGCAAGGAGGGAGGATACTCCAGGACGAGCAAGGAATTCCAAGCTGAACGGGCAAGACAAAGCCCCTGCCGTGCAAAGGAAGGGGCCTTATGTAGTAGTCAAGATTTACGGTTCCAGCTAATCAGGCTGCCAGTTTTCGTCAATCAACCGTTCGATGATAACCTCTACAGGCTCCCCCGTTTCCTTGCTGCGATTTATAGCCTCCAGCGCCACCGCCCCAGCCTTTCGGAGTTGTTCTCGTCGGCGTTGCTCTTTCCGTCTGTCGTAGTCTTGAAGCGCTTTCAGTGCCAATACCATAGATACCCATACCCCCGTTTCCAAGGCTGCGAAGGACGCTGTGTAGAACAGAATGCCTCCTGACGCGAACCTCGCAGCCACCTCAAATTCCGTTTGTGTATTCCAAAACCACCCAACGTTTTCGGCTTGCGATAGCCAGAGTGTTATCAGCAATGAACCTATGGGAGTTGCCACCATCTGGAAGCGAAGCCAGTGCCGCCCCCACCATTCCAACCCCACCCTTATCCAATGAGCTATCAACCCTGCCCTGCCAGTCTGCCTCTCCCTCTAGGTGATTATACGATATAACAGAACCAAATGCCCCTCGATCGCAAGAGCCAAAGGTACCGACGCCAAACAGGAGCGCTATTCCACAGGCGCGGCCGGGGCGCCGATGCGTCTCTCGCTGCCGTTGATGAGCCGCTGTATGTTGTCGCGGTGCTGCCAGATGATCATGGCGGCAGCTCCGCCTGCGAAATACATGTAGGTGTTGGAGTACCATCCGGCCAGCGCCAGCCCCACCAGGGTCGCTGCGCCCGCCAGCACACCCACGATGGAACCCAGGGATATGTAGCGGCTGCCCAGGGCGGTGACCAGGAAGGTGGCGGTTGCCACGCCGGCCGGCACCGGTGTCATCATGGACAGCCCTCCCAGCGCCGTGAGGATGCCCCGTCCGCCCCGGAAACCCAGGAACACCGGCCAGTTGTGCCCGACCAGAGCCACCAGCGCTGCCGCAACCTCGGCCACGTGCGTGTCGGCCACCTGCCGGGCCACAATCACCACCACCAGCCCCTTCGCGACATCCAGGGCAAACACCAGCGCTGCGGCCTTGCCGCCGCCAGTGCGGAGGACGTTGGACATCCCGGTGCGCCCGCTGCCGAACTGCCGCACGTCCACCCCTGACCGCCACTGCAGCAGCATGTATCCCCAAGAGAGCGATCCCACGAGGTAGGAAAAAACCACAACGGCGGCATATTGCAGCGCCGGAGACTGCTCAGGAAGGTAGGCAATGCCCAAGGCAGCGGCCACGACCAGCGCGGGGATGGCGGCGACCTGGATCAGCAACGTGCGGGGAAGTTCTTTCATTGTCGTTGTCGGCGGAAGACCAGCCTGAGATGGGTACGACTAAACCCGAAGGCGTCACGGATGCGGTTCTCGAGATACCGCTTGTAGGTGTAGTGTATCAGCCGGGGGTCGTTGACCGTGAACAGAAAGGTGGGCGGGTTTATGCCAACCTGCCGCACCCGGTTGATGCGCGCCCTGACGCCGCGGTTGCGCTTCACCAGCGGGGGGCCGTGCTCGGACATGGCGTCGGCGAGCATGAACTGCAAGTCGCGGCTGGCGACGATGCGGCGGCGCTCGTCCCAGAGATCCAGAGAAGTGTCCATCAGGCCGCCTATGCCGCGCCCCAGCAGGGCCGAGGTGAAGCAGACGGGCACGTAGGACATGAAGTGCAGCCTCTCCCGCACTATCGCCACTGCCTCGGCGCGAGCGTACCGGTCCTGGTCCTCCCGCAGGTCCCACTTGTTGACCACCACGATCACGCCCCGGCCCATCTCCCACGCCAGCCCGGCGATGTGGGTATCCTGGGCCGTGGCCATCTCCATGGCATCGACCACGATCAGCGTGATGTCGCTGCGGTCAACGGCGCCCACGGCGCGGATGACGCTGTATTTCTCGATGCCGCGCTCCACCTGTCCCCGGCGCCGCATGCCAGCGGTGTCGACCGCGACCACCTCGCGGTCCCGGTAGGTGAACTGAGTGTCTATGGCGTCGCGCGTCGTGCCCGCCACCGGGCTGACTATGGAACGCTCCTCCCCCAGGATGGCGTTGATCAGGGCCGACTTGCCCACGTTGGTGCGCCCCACAATGGCCAGGTTCAGTTCGGCCTGCGGCGGCACGTTGTCCAACTCGTCGAGGGCGGGCAGGTCACCATCCTCATCCGGTTCTTCCCATTCATCCTCTCCCTCATCGTCCTCCCGTGGGTCGAGGCCGGGGACGTGGGACAGCACCCGCTCCATCAGATCGTAAATGCCGTAGTTATGGTAGGCGCTGATGGGAGTCGGGTCTCCCATGCCCAGTTGGTAGAACTCTGGCGTATTGAACTCGCGGTTATCGTTGTCGACCTTGTTCACCGCCAGCACCACCGGCTTGCGCGTGGTCCGCAGGCGGTTGGCGGCGATGGCGTCAGAGGGCGTCACACCCTCCGCCACGTCGGTAAGGAGGATGATCACGTCGGCGTCCGACATGGCCATCTCGGCCTGCTCCTGTACCTTGGACCGGATGGTGCCCTCGGGGTCCGTCTCCAGCCCGCCGGTGTCCAGCAGGATGAAACGGCGGCCCTCCCAGTCGGTGTCGGCCATCAGGCGGTCACGGGTGGTGCCCGCAATGTCGGACACGATGGCATGCCTCCAGCCGACAATGCGGTTGAAGAGCGACGACTTGCCCACGTTGGGGCGTCCGACTATGGCAATTATGGGGAGGGGCATTGCATGACCGCCAAAAATTTCCTCCCCCTCAGGGAGAGGGTTGGGGTGGGGGTGAAGGTCTTCTCACCCTGCCAGCAGGAATTCCAGCACCGCTTTCTGCGCGTGCAATCGGTTGTGGGCCTGCGGGTAGGCCACCGACTGCGGGTGCTCCAGCATTCCGGGGGACACCTCCTCGCCGTAGTGGGCTGGCATGTCGTGCATGAACAGCGCACCCGGCCTGGCCTGCGCCATTAGCGGGGGATCGACGGTATAGCCAGCGAACTCCTTGCGCCGCTCCTCGGCTTCGGACTCCTGGCCCATGCTGGCCCAGACATCGGTGTAGACCACGTCGGCCTGGGCCACGGCGTCTGCGGGAGACCGCATGGTTTGCACCTCGCCGTCGCCTCGCTTGCCGGCCGCCGCGACCGATTCGCCGTCCAGTTCATAGCCCGCCGGCGCGGCGATGGCGAAATTCATGCCCACCGCCGGCAGCGCCAGGCAAAGGCTGCGGGCCACGTTGTTGCCGTCGCCAATGTAGGCCATGGTCAGGCCGTCGAGCTTGCCCTTGTGTTCGTGGATGGTCAGGAGGTCAGCCATGGTCTGGCAGGGGTGCTCCCAGTCGGAGAGCGCGTTGATCACCGGCACCGAGGAATACCGGGCCAGGTCCTGCAGGTCCTCGTGTCGAAACACCCGGGCAACGATGCAGTCCACGTACCCTGAAAGCACCCGCGCTACGTCGGAGACCGGCTCCCGAACGCCCAGGCCGACCTCCTCGCCGCCCATGTACAGGGAGTAGCCGCCCAGTTGCTCCACAGCGACCTGAAAGCTGACCTTGGTACGGAGGGAAGGTTTTTCGAACAGCAACGCCACCGATTTCCCCGCCAGTGGCCCATGGCCCCGCCGGGACTTGCCCAGAGCAGCCCGGTGGATCAGCGACCGGGTCTCGTCGGGAGACAGATCGGTGACGGAGATGAAGTCCCTTTTGTTTCTCATGAATCCCCTTTTCGAAATCAGATGTTACTTCAATCCCAATACCTGTTCAAGCTGGAGGGCGGGCGGGGTGTCTCTGCGGTGGTCAGGGCCCTTGAAATCTCCCTCTCCCTTGAGGGAGAGGGTTGGGGTGAGGGTGAAATCCTGACCGTCAACGGCTTTGCCAATATGGAGAGTACGCCCCCACCCTAGCCCTCTCCCGGAGGGAGAGGGAATGACCGAGAGTCCCTGGCCACTACTCGTTTCAAGTTGACTTACCTTGGGGCGATATTTACCATTATTGCTGGTTGCGGCGATTTCAAGCGAACCAGCACGAATCGATTTGCGGTTTCGGACTATGCAGGCGACAGTGGACTCTCTGCCGTTGGTTGATCCCGTAATTCACGATGTTGCGGAGTTTCGCGACCTGTCTTACCCCGCCTACCGGGCCGAGCTGCGCGCCCTCCGCTTGCACCTCCTGTCTTTGCAGGAACGGATAGCGGAGAACGGGGAGCGGCTGGCGATCGTCCTTGAAGGCCGGGATGCGGCGGGAAAAGGCAAGACCTCCGCAGGCATCACTCACTATCTGAACCCCAAGTCAGCCAGGATAGTGGCCCAGGGCACCCCTTCGCCCCAGACAATGCGCAACTGGCTGGGCCGGCACTACAAGATGATGCCCGAGGAGGGCAACATCGTCGTCTTTGACCGGTCCTGGTATTCGAGGGCAATGATCCAGCCGGCCATGGGTTACTGCACCATGCGGCAGTATCACTATTTCATGGGACGGGTCAACGAATGGGAAAAGACGCTGGTGGACGAGGGCATCACTCTCATCAAGATATATTTGTCCGTATCCCAGGAGGCGCAGGACCTGCGGTTCAGGCTACGCAGCACCAGCGACCTGACCTATTGGAAATACTCCGTCAACGACCGGATGGCTGCGGAACGCTGGCAACTGCTCACATATTTCAAGGAGCGGATGTTCTCCGTAACCTCCACGGAATACGCTCCATGGGTTATCATAGATTCAGACAATAAAAATCAGGCCCTGCTGAACGCCATTCACTATGTGCTGGTACAGTTCGGATACGAGGACCGGGGGCTGATTCACTCGTCGCTCCAGGCTGAATCGGAGGATGAGCAGGAATTCCTGGATCTCCTGGTAGACGGAGTGCTGTTCACCGGGCTGAACCGGGAGCAGGTGGCAATATTGGAGCGCATTCGCATACATGAATAGAGATGAGCTGCCGCTTATGAGGGCCGCCGGAGGCTTGGTGATGTCCGGCGGCCATGCTTTGTTAATCAGAAAGCATCATCTATGGGACCTCCCCAAGGGCAAGCTGGACGGCGATGAGCAGCCGGAATGCTGTGCTTTGAGGGAAATCTCCGAGGAAACAGGGCTAAGCACGGGGCTGCTCTCCATTCGCGCCCAGCTCTGCCGTTCCAGCTATATTTCGCATTACGACTACGGCCCCGTCAACAAGACGGTCGACTGGTTCCTGCTGGACTATGCGGGAAGGATCAGCGATCCCCTGGTGCCTGAGCTGTCCGAGGACATCGACCTGTGCCGCTGGGTTGCCGTCGACGACCTCATGAATACTGCCCGCGGCTCGAGATCGTATCTGGGGCCCGTGTGGCGAGCCATCAAGATGGCGCTGTACCCTGCCGCCGCCAGCGAGCCCGCGCGCTAGAGGGTTTGTGACATCTCCTATTCGCATTCCAATTTGCAGGATCCCCGAGGGGTCTCTGTTTCTGTGAGTGCAGGGTGCGCCCTCACCCTAACCCTCTCACGGAGGGAGAGGGAATTTGTCACACACCCTCTCAGAGTCTTCCGCTCTAAAGCCTTCAGGTGAGCTCGCAGCGAATTTCTCCCCTTTGATGGCTGTAGTCTGCTATCATAGTACATCGTTATGCGATGGACTTTTCCAAATTCCTGAATTGAGGCAAGAGATCATGCCAGGCCCAGGTTTGAAGGCCGGACTGCAGGGCCGCATGGAAACCGTGGTCAGCGAGGCCAACGTGGCCCCTCACGTCCCCAAGTACAGCACGCCCTCCATGATCCAGCTGATGGAACAGGCGTCGATGGAAAGCGTGGTGGCGCACCTGCTGCCCGGAGAGACGACCGTGGGCTTCGAGGTACACGTGCGCCACCTGGCGCCTGCGGACATCGGGGACGCTGTCTTCGCCAGCGCCGAATTGACCGAGGTGGACCGCAACCGGCTGACCTTCCGGGTGGAGGCATTCCACGGGGAGCGCAAGCTCGGCGAGGGCACCCACCGCCGCGCTATCATTCAGAACCCGTCCTGATCGACGGTCCCTTTGGCTCACCCCGTAGCGACAGCCCGGAGAGAGGGGCGCTGACCCCACTGGTGTGCTAAAATCCGGTTCGCGCCGCGGGACGTGTGGCCGTTCAAGAATTCCTGCCCGTCGGCCCAATTTATCAGTCATTGACGATCTTCGTTGTTGTCCGGGAGCAGCGACTATGGCCAACATGGAGCATGTTCAACTGGTACGGCGTGGCAGGGACCACGTCGCCCGCTGGAAAGAGGCCAACCCCAACGAGCAGCTCGACCTTAACGCGGCTTATATGAGCTACGTTCGCGCCCCGCAGGTGAATATCAGCGGGGCCGACCTCCGCAACTCGGACCTCATGGGCGCCGTGATGCGGAGGGCCAATCTGTCCGGATGCTACCTCAACCCCAGCCACCTTTACCACGCGGATCTCAGGGAGGCCAATCTCAGCGGCGCGCTCTTCAATGGATCAAATATGCGGGGCGCGGATCTTCGGGGGGCCGACCTGAGCGGAGCCGACCTTGACCGCACGGTACTGTCGGATGCCAACCTGTCGGGCGCCAACCTGTCGGGCGCCAATCTGCAACGCAGCAGCCTGATAGGCGCCAAGCTCATCGGCGCAAACTTCACCGGCGCCAATTTCTCAGGAGCGGACCTGGTCCGCTCGGACCTCACCGATGCCGTGCTGAATGATGCCGACATGTTCCAGACCAGGGTCTGGGGCTGCACCATGAACGGCGCCGATCTCAGCGGCGCCGCGCTGGGCTACACCGTGTTCCAGGACTGCGACCTGAGAAACGTAATCGGCCTTGAGAGAGTGCGCCACGACGCCCCCAGCAGCATCGGAGTGGACACTGTTTACCGCTCCGGCGGTCAGCTACCGGGAGTGTTCCTGTCCGGGGCGGGGGTACCCGGTTCAATCGCCACCCTCCAGGAGACCATTGCGGCAGCAGGCCAGACCCGCGGCGAGCTCTACATTTCCTGCCGCGACGATGACGAGGAGTTTGCCCGCAAGCTGAGCGCCGACCTGGAGAAACTGGGCATCACCACCTGGGTTTTCTCAGAGCGGGTGCGGGGCAATGCCCTCGTATCGCGTCTCAGCTCGTCCGACCAGGAGGAGATCGAGCGCTGGCTGAGAAACTACGACAAGCTGATTGTAGTGGCCTCCTCCCGCGCCATCGAGTACGAGACCATCCTCAACGACATCACCGCCGCCAGGGACAAGCAGCAGGCCGCAGACCGGTGGCTGCTGTACTTCGTGGCCCCGGACGATGGACTGATGCGCCCCGGCGGCCGGGCTGCCCGCAACATGGCCGCCGAGAACGTGATCTTCGACTTACGGGGCGGGGACGAGAGCACATATCAGGCCGAGTTGGCCAAGCTGGCGGAGGCGCTGCAGCAGGACCAACCAGCCAGCGCCGGAGTGCCGGTGGTGGACTTCCAGCTGTAGAACCCGTCCCAATACGCTGGCGCATCAACCAGGCATCATCAACCGGGAAAGGCACAATGAGAGGGGAGGAATCGATTCCTCCCCTCTTTGCTTGGCAATCCTGTCGCCTGGTACAGCATCCGGGCCGGCGGCCGGTTATGCTTGTCCGGGTTCCTGTGCCCGTCGCAACCGCTCCTCCAACTCACGGACGCGGGCCTCGGCAGCGTCTCGTTGGGCCTCGGCGGTGATTCGTGCCGCTCGCTCATCATCAAATGTAGGCAAGTAGCGCTGGGCCACCGGGTCGTACCAGCGCAGTTCTCCGCGTTCCCAGCAGAGGTCGAGATTCAGGGCAATGCTGTGGCCCCAGAAGTGCTCGTCGTCCGTACGATTGATGGTGATTGGCTGATACTCCTCTCCCACCAGCCTGTCGCCCGCAAGGTGGGTCAGGTGGAAGCGTCCACCCGACGGGTCGAAACGCCAGTATTCAATAACGCCCATCCTTTCGTAGTCTCCTCGCTTGGTCGTCTCGTCGCGTCGCCCCGTGCTTTCCGAAGCCACTTCAAGCACAAAGTCCGGCGGCTTTCCCTGTTCAGGGATCAGAAATCCCAAGCGGGCCTCATTGGCGACTGGATCGGCATCGAAAGCTATCAGCAGATCGGGGTAGCGCACACCTTCGTAGGTCCTGGAGGGGATTAGCGCAGCAGCAATTTCACTGGTGATGATAGTGGTCTCAGGTTTGCCGAAATGTGCACCCAGGGACCTGGGATAACCAGGCCAGTTGACTTTGTAGTAGGCAGTCAATTCTTCTGGTGGCGCGGGCAGAAACTGGAAAGTACCCAGCGCGTCCTTTGCAGCGGCTTGAGGTTTCATTGTCATAGTGGTCCTCGCAGGGCGAGGGTATAAGGTCTGCCTGCAATCATAATAGGGAATGCCACAACAGAGAAGGGGCCGACAAACGCCGGCCCCTGGAAATCCGCTGGCTTCAGCGAGATACGGGTTGAGGTCTAGATGTAGTCCTCTTCCTGCATCATGCCGATGTTGTCGCGGGACTGCTGCAGGCCGCGGGCGACCTGGTCACGGAGCTCTTCGATCATCTCGTCGGTGATCTCGCCGCCGTTGTCCATGGCCCTTTCCCGGAAGTTGTCGAATGCGAACTGCTCCGTGTCGCCGTGAGGCATGGAGGAGAAGAATTCGCGCTCGAACACGGGGAGCTCGCCGGGGCCGAAGTAGCCCTTGCCCTCGATCTCGTAGCCCTCGAGGTCGTGGGTGCCCTTGCCCAGCACCTGTCCGGTGGCGGCATAGTGTTCCATTACGGTGGCCATGCCGTACTTCTGGATGGGGCAGACCTTCATGCAGATGCCGCAGCCCAGGTAGCGGGCCATTACGGGGCGGCAGCGCTTGAAGTAGAGCTTGTTCTTCTCGATACCGCGCCACCAGATCTTGTCGCGCATCAGGGCGCGGCCCGGGCAGCGGTTCACGCAGACCTGGCAGACCTGACAGAAGGCGTGGATACCGTAGTCCACCGGCGAATCGTGCTGGACGTTGGCGTCGGTGGTGATGATCATCAGGCGGCAGCGGGAGCCGACGTGCGGGGTCAGCAGGTAGCCGCAGGCGCCCAGAGAGCCGAGACCAGCAGCGACGAACATCGGGATGTAGGGGCCGGTGTTGTCGTTGGGGCTGTGGACCTGCGCCCGGTAGCCGAGACCCTGGATGAACTTGGCCAGTTCCAGACCGGCCGCGCCCTCGGTGCGGTAGGTGCTGGAGTGGACGATCTCAGCGTCGATGCTGGGGATGGTCTGGGTCGGCTCGAAGTCCTGCTCGTAGGCCAGGCAGATGGCGTGGGGGAACTTCACCCAGTCCTTCTTGCTCTGGTAGGTGTAGCGGTGGTCATAGGCGGTGATGCCGACTTCGATGTACCCGAGCTCGCGAGCCTTGCTCTTGATGGCCTCGGTTACATCCTCGCCCGTGGGCTCAGCGACGGGTTCCTGGTCGCCGGTCAGGCGGGCGGCCAGAATCAGCGGCTGGTTCAGGCGGTCGTGCTCCTTGCGGATCTCACGCATCTCAACGTGCTGGTCGCGGATGGCGTTGGCCCAGTCACGAGAGGCCCGCTCCGTGATGTTCATGGTTTCCAGAGGATATTCCCTGGCGTACCAGTCAACTTCGCGGCTGGTGAGAGGAATCCCGGGCACGGTTTCCAGCTCTTCGGGGACCTGGATGGTGACGGATTCATCACCGAGGTACTTGCCAGGCCGGACGACCTCATGGCCTATCTTTAGCATACTTTCCCTCCAAAATATTTTACACCGGGCAACGCGGGGTTTGCCTTGTGCGAAACGATACCTTCGCTTCAAACAGATTGTCAAGCCTTATGACAGATGGATTTTGATATTCGATTACGCCATACAGAATAGCATCGGTACAGATATGAGGAGTTGCCGACAAATCGCGGCGAATCCTGTATGACCAGCGGCCTATCAGCTTCGATATTCGGCGTTACGCAGCGATCAGCCTCCGGTCCTGCGCGCAATCATGGCCGAGGCCAGGGGGCTGGCGCCGGAGCGTACCGATACATCGACCAAGGATGGCCTCCCCGAGGCCAGGGCACGCCCGACAGCCGCGCCCACCTCCGCAGGGTCCTCCACGTGCTCGGTGTAGCCGCCAATGGCCTCCACCACCTTGTCGTAGCGGATGTGCCTGAGGTCTGTTCCCACGGCACGCCCGAAGTAGGCTACCTGGAAGGTCTTGTCGATGCCCCAGGTGGCATCGTTGCCCAGCACGGTTGTGATGTTCAGATTGTGCCGGATGCAGGTGTCGAACTCCATGGTGTAGAAGCCGAAGGCGCCGTCGCCGATGAACACCAGCACCTTGGAATCCGGGTTGGCCAGCTTGGCGGCCATGCCGTAGGGGATGCCGGCTCCCAGGTGCGAGAGCGGGCCAAGGCGCATGAAGTGGCCGGGCTTTCTCGCCTTGACGTAGGCGCGTCCCCACTGGACGTAATCACCGCCGTCGAAGATGACCACGGTGTCGTCGTCCAGGTGCTGTTCCAGGCCGGTGTAGACGTCCAGCGGGTGCATGGGCGCCTCGCCGGTGGCCTTGCCGCGCAGCTCCTCGTCCCAGGCGTTGCGGTCCTGGCGCAGTTGGTCCACCCAGGCGGTTTTGGACTCTCCGGGTCCGGCGGAGGATGACATAGCTGCAGTGAGCTGCTCAACCACCGCGCCGAGGTCGCCCTGGATCCCCACGGCAACGCCACGGTTGCGGCCGATTTCCGCCGGCGACGGGTCTACCTGGATCAGCCTGGTGTCGCCGGAAAACACCCCGCCGTAACGGTAGCGGTGGTCCAGGCGCTTACCCAGCAGCAGGGCCACGTCGGCCTCCCGGAACCGCCGGGCCGTCGGGTTCATTGCGCCGTCGGCATAGCCGAAGCAGAGAGGATGCTCGTCATCCAGCAGTCCCCGGGCCTGCTCGACGGTGAACACAGGTATGCCGGAGGTCTCGGCCAGCATCTGCAACTGCTCCGGCGCCACCGAGTAGCGGGCCGGATTGCCGGCGATGATGACCGGGCGCCGCGCTCCGCGCAGCAATGCTGCGGCCTCCTCTATCAGCGACGGGTCGCCCTGGGGGCGGCCCATGGGGCGGTACTCCTGGGGCAGGTACTGCGGCAGTTCGTCCTCGCTGATCTCGGCGTCCTGCAAGTCGATGGGCAGGGTGAGGTGCACCGGCCCAGGCCGCCCTGTGGTGGCGGCGCGGAAGGCCGTGGCCACGTACTCGGGGATGCGCGTCTTGTCGTGAATCAGCCAGGACCCCTTGGTAACCGGCGCGGCCATGCTCACCTGGTCGATCTCCTGGAAGGCGGCCATCCCTTTCTCGGGGAGCTCGGCGCAGCCAGCCACGAAGATTACGGGGCTCTCCGACGTGTAGATGGCCGGCAGGGCCGAGATGGCATTGGAAAAGCCGGGGCCGCCGGTGAAGATACCGCACGCGGGACGCCCGGTGATGCGGGCGTAGCCGTCGGCCATGTGCAGCGCCGCACCCTCGTGGCGCGCGTCGATGAACTCGATACCCTCGTCTTCGGCCGCATCCACCAGCGGCAGGATGGTGTCGCCGACGATGGTGAACACCTTTTCGATGCCCTCCTGTTTCAGGCATCGAATGAACAGGTGGCCTCCGGTGAGTCTGGCCATGTTGCCTCCTGGAGATGCGATATGCTCCGTAAAGTCGCGAAAGCCCGTACATCATGCAGGCCGGGGCCAGCTTACTTTATGTTGACGAATTCGGGCAAGCCTTTCACGGCAGGCAAGGGGGTCTGTGTGCCAACCTCCCCCAAAACGGCATTGCAAACAATGTACCAGGACTGGCAACCGGGGCTAGAATGACGGCATCCCGCTAGAGTGCGAGGGATGGGCATGAATTTTACGCGTGTTCCCTATACTGAAGAGCAAAAGCGCAGGGATGCAAAGCATCTGAAGGATGTAGAATTTTTCAACAATAACAGCCAGGAATTAATGAGGCAGTACCCTGAGCACTGGATTGGAATTCTCGGCCAGAAGGTAGTTGGGGCCGCCCTAGACGTTTTTGATTTGATGGCCCAGCTTAAAGAAAAGGGAATCGCTCAAGATGTGGTGCTCTGGCAGCACATGAGTAAAGAAGAAACTCTGATGACGGATGTTTACGACCCGGACACCGATGAATGGCAACTCGTCATAACAGCCATTCGGATGCACGATGCTTAGAGGATACTTTAGGGAATTAGGAGGGAGAATCAGCCCATATCTCGCCTGCAACTTTGAGTTTCCCGATATCCCGCACATCGGAACGAGAACTGTTGAATTGCTTGTAGACACGGGGTCTGACAGGACAACACTTTCACGCCCGGCGGCCGAAAGCATTGGACTGGATCTGACGACTCTCCCCGACGGCGGGACGAGTGCCGGAGTTGGAGGAATAAGCGCGATCCGACAGGTAAGAGTGTCGCTATCAGTTCAGGATTTCTCAACAGAATTCTGGCTACGCGTCTTGGAATTGCGTCAACCCGCCCCGTCCGTTCTTGGCCGCGATTTCATAGCCAACTTCGCCCTGTTCATGGAGGAACGCACAGGCCGCGTTCTGTTTCTCGACCAAGCAGACATCGAAAGTCATGGCCTAGCAGCCTTGGGAAGCTCATAGTCTCTTTTATCCGGCCCTCGTCGTTTATGGGCCGCGACAAGGCCCGGAGTATGCCCGCCACCCTCTACGTCGTCGGCACGCCCATCGGCAACCTGGAAGACCTGTCGCCCCGGGCGGCCCGGGTGCTGCGGTCGGTGGCGCTGGTGGCGGCCGAGGACACCCGTGTGACCCGGCGCCTGCTGTCGCATCTGGAAGCCCATCCCAGGCTGCTCAGCTTCAATGAACACAACTGGCGGGAGCGGCTGGGGCCGGTGCTGCAGGAGCTGCAGGATGGTGACGTCGCGCTGGTGTCGGACGCGGGAATGCCTGCCATCAGCGATCCGGGGCGGGAACTGGTCGCCGCCTGTGCAGCGAACGGGATCAGGGTGGAGTCCGTGCCAGGACCTTCGGCGATCACCACGGCGCTGGCCGTCTCGGGCCTGCCCGCCGATTCATTCCTGTTCCTGGGATTTCTGCCGCGACGACGCAATGAACGGCGCGATAAGCTCCGCGAGGCCGCTGTTCTCCCGTTCACCATTGCCGTGTTCGAAGCCCCTCATCGCGTGCGGGCAACGCTGCAGGACATCCACAGCATCTTCGGCGACCGGACGATGGCGGTGTGCCGGGAGCTCACCAAGCTGCACGAGGAGATGTTCCGGGGCACCGCTGCAGAGGCCCTTTTGCATTTCGAGGCGCCACGCGGCGAGTTCGTGCTGCTGCTGGCGGGGGCGGACTCGACGGACTCCCCTGCCGAGGCGGCGCATGCCAGCGATGCGGAGATCAGGACCCACCTGCAGGACCTGCGCAAGAGCGGCGTTCGAGGCCGCGAGGCGGCAGAGTCCGCTGCGGCCAGGTTCGGGATTTCCAGGAACCGCGCCTACCAGTTGTGGCTGGAGGCGCAGGAGTCCGATGCCGCTGAGCAGGCGTAGCTGGCCTCTCGTCAGTGACGACGGATGGAGACAACCCAATCGTGGTCTGTCATCGTTGCAATGATGGGTAGCCAATACTGTGGTAGCCACTGGCGGTAAGGGCGCCCACAAGGGGACGCCCCTACAGCCTGTCCCAACCCGGTAGGGGCAACCCTTGTGGTTGCCCTGGTTACTTTGGCACGACCACAGACAGCTTGCGAGCACACCCTACTTTATTGCGTTAATTGATGCTATACTCTTGTTTTAATTCCAATCTTTGATTCAAGAGAGACTGCGGCATTTTCGGACTCCTGAACACAGCAATATCGCGGGGACCCGGAGGACGGGGCGGTCGGGGCATCTTCTACGGCTGGTGGCTGGTGATTATCACCGGGCTGGTGATGGTCATCGCCACCGTTCCCCTGTTTCACGCCATGGCCGTATGGGCCGTGGCCCTCGAGCTGCACTTCGGCTGGACCCGCGCCCAGCTGGGTCTGGCCCTCACCCTCACCCGCGTAGAGAGCGGCCTGATCGGCCCTCTGGAAGGCTATCTGGTCGACCGCGTCGGCACCCGCCGGATGGTGCTCATCGGCCTGGTGGTGCTTGGCGGCGCGTGGATCTTCTTCTCCCGCGTCGAGAACCTCTGGATGTTCTACGTGGCCTACGTGCTGATGGCCGTGGGCCAGGGCCTGGGCAGCTGGATTCCCCTGATGACCATGCTGAACAAGTGGTTCACCCGCCGCCGCTCCTCTGCCATCGGGTGGGCCAACGTGATCAGCCGGTTCGGTGCGCTGGTGCTGATCCCCGGCATCGCCTGGGCGGTCGCTGACGCCACGGGACGCCCGGGATGGCAGACCACGGCGCTGGTTGTGGGCATCACGATTCTCGTCCTGGCGCTACCCCTGGCCAGCCTCATTCGCAACGATCCCAGGGAGTACGGAGAGTTGCCCGATGGCGAGCCGCAGAGACCTTCGGGTACGGATTCCGGCCCCGGCCAATCTCAGCCAAGGCAGCAGGAGTTGACCGCCGCCGAGGCGTTGCGAACTCCGGCGTTCTGGCTGATCGCCTTCGGACATGGGTTCACCTCCATGGTCATCCTGGCCATCATGACCCACCTGGGCCTGCTGATGGTGGACAAGGGTTACACCGGCCAGGACTCGGGCTGGGTGATTACCGTTTACCTCGCGCTGGCCATGGGCTTTCAGCTGGTGGGAGGGTATGCCGGCGACCGGATGTCCAAGCGGGTGGCATTGGCTTTCTTCACCTCGCTGCAGGCAGGCGGAGTGCTGGTGCTGGTGGTTGCGGATACGCTGCCGATGTTCTACCTGTTCGCCGTGCTTTTCGGTATGGGGTTCGGCGGGCGCAATCCGCTGACTGTGGCCATCAGGGCCGACTATTTCGGGACGGGGTCCTTCGGCAAGATACTCGGGTTCTCCACGGTGCCGATGAACCTGCTGCTGCTCATCGCCTCGCCCTTTGCCGGCCAGATGTATGACTGGTACGGCAACTACGAGATGGCGTTCCTGATCCTGGCCGGGCTGAACCTGGTTGGCGCGGCGTGCTTCCTGGCCGCAAGCCGCCCGCGCCCGGGACGTCCCCGGCCGGTGCAGGCCGTTCCCGCGATCAAGTAGCGCGCCGCCGCTTCGCCCCAAGACCCTGGTTGGCCCGGGTTGAGCGTTGGGCGGAGGCCAGACACCCATTTGCGTGTAAACTGGCCACGACCACTACCCACCCGTTTCGGAGATTCTGCTGTCCGCTGCGGAGGAACAACTCGGAGGCCAACGCCGTCCCCGCGTCTACCACGGCTGGTGGTTGGTCGCACTGGCTAGTCTGGTAATGGTCATCGGCGCAGTACCGCTCTTTCATGCCTTGCCGGTATGGGCCGTAACCCTGGAAAGGACCTTCGGCTGGAGCCGGACATCACTCGCGGTAACACTAACGATCACCCGCATGGTCGGGTTTGCTGGCCCTTTATTCGGCTACATCACCGATCGTATCGGCCCCCGCCGAACGGTACTAACTGGACTATGCATCCTGTCCAGCGGGACCGTGCTTTTCGCCCTCACACCGAATCTCTTCGTCCTTTACATCGCATTCCTGGTAATGGCAGTGGGTCAGTCGCTCTGCGGCACCATTCCCTTGGTGGTGATGATAAGTAGCTGGTTCGTGCGTCGCCGAGCCACCGCCATCGCTTTTTTGTTGCTAACTCCCTCTCTCGGCGGGGTGATACTGGTTCCGGCCATTGCCTGGACCACTGATCCGGATCATGGGGGTACGGGATGGCGGCTGGTTGTCCTCGTGCTGGCCGGGTTGACCCTGATCACAATCATTCCTGTGTTCGCCTTGTTGCGCAACCGGCCGGAGGATATGGGCCGCCTGCCCCACGGCGTTCCACCTGCGGCGCAATCGGCCAGCTTTTCTATTGGACGCACTCCTCGTGCTCCGGCCTTCTGGCGGATTACACTTGGGGACGCCCTCGCCTCCATGGCCATCGTGGCGACGATGTTTTTCCTGGTGTCGTTGATGTCTGACAAGGGATTCTCTCTGGTGAACTCGGGATCGGTGGTTACGGCCTACACCGGCGCAGGCATGCTATTCAATCCGGTGGGCGGCTACTTGGGAGACCGGATGTCCAAGCGGAGCACTCTGGCCTTATTTGCCTTAGCACAGGCAGTTGGAATCATCGGACTTGCTTTCGCCAACAGCCTTACGATTTTCATTGCCTTCTCCCTCGTAGCCGGGGCTGGTTACGGCGGTCGTGGCGTACTGGCCATCGCGATATTTCCCGACTACTTCGGCACGGCTTCCCTTGGCAAGATCCTAGGTTTCTCAGGAATTTTCGCGACTGTTTTTCTTCTGTTCACCGCTCCAATTACCGGCCTTATGATCGACATGTGGGGTACCTACATTATTCCCATTGTGGTTCTGGCCGGACTCAGCCTGCTGGCTGCTTACCTTTTCCAGAGCGCTCATCCTCCTCAACCTTCGGACCTCCGCCAAAGTGAGGCATCCACTCCGTAGCGAGTCGGGCCAATGCAAAAGCGGAGGGTACCTCGCCCTCCGCCCTTGAGCGTGACTCCCTTGCAGGGCGTGGCCTACGACTCTTCGATGGTGATGTTGTTGATCACCAGCCGCTCCGTGGGCTCTGATGGCTCGCCACTCCGGCTGCGGCTCACCGGCGAGTTGGCCAGCGTATCCAGCACGTCCTCACCGCCGGTCAGCTTCCCGAAGATGGTGTAGTTGGGCGGCAGTCCCACATCGGCGCCGTGGACGATGAAGAACTGGCTGCCGTTGGTGTTGGGCCCGGCGTTGGCCATGGCCAGCGTGCCCCGCACATACTTCCGGGTGACCGGCTCGTCCTGGAACCGGTAGCCCGGGCCGCCGGTGCCGGTGCCCAGCGGGCAACCGCCCTGGATCATGAAGTCCCTGATCACCCGGTGGAACTGGCCGTCTTCGTAGAATCCGTCGCGGGCGAGGTGGACGAAATTGTTCACCGTCAGCGGCGCTTCGGAGGCGAAGAGCTCCGCGGTCATCGCGCCCGCGCTGGTGTCAAAGGTGGCGGTGTAGGTCTTTTCCGTGTCGATGGTGGTCGGCGGGGGACTGGAATACTGTTTTGGTGGCATCAGAAACCTCCGCTAAATTGCCCGGCAATTGTAACACCTCCCGCCAGACGTTCCCCTCCGCCACTGTGCGACGCGGGTGGGGAAGGAATTGCAGCCGTCAGGTTCTGAGGTGACGAGAAAGGCCCCGCCAGGTCTGGCGGGGCCTGCAACTGCCGGTTTTCCGGAAGTCAGCCTATAGCAGCCCACCCTGGTAAATGGAGGACTGCTTCTGGAACACCTGGAGGCGCGCCCGGGCGACCTCGACGACGAAGACATGGCCCTCGTCATCAACCTCCACAGCGATGGGGCCCTGGAACGCTGCCTCGCGCTCCGACAGGCTGTTGGAAGCCTGCCGCCCCTTGACGGTGATGGGGTCGATGAGCACCCGCTCCAGGCCCCACTTGGACAGGGACGCCTCTCCCAGCAGCTTGGTGACGAAGTTGCCGTCGGCGTCAAAGACCTGCAGCCGGTCGTTCTTGTAGTCGGTGACGTAGATGACGCCGTCCTTGTCTACCGCCACGCCGGTGGGCCGGTTGAACTCGCCGTCGCCCGAACCGTGGGAGCCGAACTGCATCAGGAAGGCGCCGTCAGGGGCGAACTTCTGGATGCGGTCGTTGCGCCAGTCAGCGACATAGACGTCACCGTGCCGGTCGATCTCGATGCCCCATGGATAGCGGAACTGTCCCAGTCCGCTGCCCTCGGAGCCCCAGGCGAACTGGAACTTGCCGTCCCTGGTGAACACCTGCACCCGGTGGTTGTAGCTGTCGACGAGGTATAGGTTGTCGTCCTTGTCGAAGGCGAGGCCGGAGGGCTTGTTGAACTCACCCTCTGCGGAACCGACCGTGCCCCACATATCGGTCCAGCCCTGGCCGGGCTTGTAGACGGATACCCGTTGCAGCCACTCGTCGGTCACGTAGGTGTTGCCCTCGCTGTCTAATGCGACGGAACTGGGCCACATAAAGCTGCCGTTGGGCGTGGTGGCGGGGTCGGCGTCTTCCGGATGGACCTTCTGTCCGTAGTCTTCGATGAACTCCTCATCCACCGTGCACACGGTCACCCGCTTGCAGGGGAAGAAGGCGGGCGTTTCAGAGCCACGGCTCAGCACGTAGAGCCGGTTCTGGGGGTCGCGGGTGATGGCCACCGGCATGAAAAAGCCGTTCCCGCTGCGAACTTCCTGCCGGCCTATGGTATGGCTGTACTGGAAGGTAATTGGAGCAATGGCCGTAACCATTAGTCCCTCCTTAGAGAATGTGGATTCCCGCTCCTGAGCTTGTCGAAGGGCGCGGGAATGACGGAGAGCTAATAACAGAATCCTGATATACAGCAAGGGCGAGTTTCGCACCCGCCCTTGCAACCAGCGTCTCTATCTTATGAAACCAAACTGTTCGTAGTTGGCCCCGAGGATGGCCCTGTCGTCCAGCCCCATCCACTTGTCCAGCAACTCGGCGTAGGTGCAGCGGAAGTCGTTGTTCCACTGGAGGTCGCCCTCGTCCAGCTTGGACGGTTCCAGAGACGGATACGTGCCATAGGTGCCGCCCTTGACGCCGTCGCCCATGACGAAGGCCACGCTGCCGGAGCCGTGGTCGGTGCCGGAGCCATTGTCCTGCACGCGGCGGCCGAACTCGGTGAACATGAGGATGACCACTTCCTCGGCGGCGTTGTGCTCCTTCAGGTCCTCGTACAGGTCCACGGTGGCGGTTGTGACATCCTCCCACAGCTTGGACAGGGAGGCGTTCTGGTTGGCGTGGGTGTCGAAGGTGCCCGGGTTCACGCCGGTGTACAGGATGCGGGTGCCGAATTCGGCCAGGTGCACCTGGGCGATACTCTTGCACCACTGCGCGAAGTAGCCGCCGCCGTACTCGACGCTGGAGCTGTAGTTGTCGGGCGCGGTGTTCAGGATGTCGGCGCCCTTCAGCGCGTCCAGACCGGTCTGGGACAGGTAGTCGTTGGCCGGGCCGGTGCCGATCAGCGGCGAATACATCTTGGAGAAGATATCCAGTGCCTCCATGCGCTGGTCCTCGCCGTCGATGCCGGTAAGGACGCCGTAGCTCTCCAACTCGCCGACCGAGGCGACGGAAACGCCGGGGGCGGCCAGGGCGCGGGGCAGGCCGCGACCGAAGTTCACTGCTGTGAGCACGTTCTCGCGGTTGGGGTCCAGCTCCCGGATGGCCTTGCCCAGCCAACCTTCGGTAATGATCTTGGCTGGCTCGGCGGTGTGCCAGATGTCCAGGGAGCGGAAGTGGGAGCGGTTCGGGACCGGGTATCCGATTCCCTGGATTACCGCAACCTTGCCCTGGTCGTAAAGGCCCTTGATCGGATACATCGACGGATGGAAGCCGACCTCGTCGTTGATGTGGAGCACATCGGCGGCGTCAACGCTCACCGCCTGGCGATAGTCGGTGTAATGGGGGTCATTGTAGGGAATGACGGTGTTCACGGCGTCATATGCGCCCGTCATCTGGAGGACCACCAGAACCCGGTCTTTCTTATTGGTCGTCATCGTGTCTGCCTTCTCCTCTCTTTTATTGGCAACTCTCCAGCGGTCTTGCTAAGTCGCTGGGTTTTCAGAACCTGGAGGGATGCGAAAGATTGCGAACCCTGTATCAGGGTCGTGCGAGTGGTGCGCGAGGGCTTGCAGCAACTGCTGGTGGTTCCGGCGGTTTTCCTCGCGCATCTCACGCATTTCCTGTCGTAAATCGTCGCGCAACTCGCGCATTTCCTGCCGTAACTCGTCGCGCGTATTGGCATTCTCTTCAACGTGCTGATCGAACCGGCGGGCCAATTCATCAACCCGGTTGCTGAGTTGTCCCAGACGGAACCATATTCCGCTGAGCATGGCAATCACTGCCACCACCAGCGCGCCTACGGCGACGAGTCCAGTCAGGTCAATTGTTGCGGTCGCGCCTTCCATTTACGTTGCCCTGTTAGGCGTACAGGTACTCCTTGGTGGAGGCGATCAACTGTAGCATCTCTCCCACTTCCTGGGGGAACTCGGCGGTGTCGGTGCGGACAACATCGTCCTTGGCGGCACGCTGCATCAGCATGCGGCGGCTCTCGTCCGACAGTTCGTAGTGGCCGAGGTACTGCAGGCAGCCGTCCACCATCTCTGCGGGAGTGATGGCCGGCCCGATGTCGGCCAGCCTGCCGACGATGTCCTGGATGCCGGGGAACTTGGTGTCGCCCAAGAAATCGGCGGTGAAGTTGATGCGATGCACTAGTGTGCCGCCATCGATCCACTCCCGGCCGGTGTGCCAGCCCTCCACAGAAGGCGGGTTAAGCAGCTCCTGGCCCATGTACTTCATCTCATCGAAGATGAACTCGAAGCCGGGCTTCGGCTCGGTCCAGTCGCCCACCATCCGCAGTGTGCCGATGACCGTTTCCACCGGGCTCTTGATGCGGCGGAAGCGGGCGTTCTTGAAGGCGTCGGAGTTAAGCAGCACCCGCAGCATGGACTTGATGTTGTAGCCAGAGCGGTAGTACTCCTCCTCCAGCATCTGAATGGTCTCCAGGTCCTGCGGAGGCGTCTCCATCCACGACGGCACGCCGGGCTCGTCCGCGACGAAGTAGCTGTACAGGTGGCGGGAAATGAACCGGGCGGCGGCGGGCTGCTTGCAGATGATTTCGATGATGTCCTCGCCGTTGAAGCGGCCGGTCTCACCGAGGAAGGTCTTCTCGCCGTCGTCGTGGTCCTCGGGGACGTAGACAAACTTTGCCGCGTACCTGCCGTAGGGCTGGCCGGGCACGGGGTTGGAGATGGTCCAGCCAGTGAAGGCCCGGGCGCACTCCTTGACGTCGTCCTCGGTGTAGTTGTACTCGCCGTCCTTGCCAACGCCCAGGGAGAACAACTCGAGCAGTTCACGCCCGTAGTTCTCGTTGATGGACTCCTTGTGGCTGAGGCAGTTGTCAAGGAAGAAAATCATGGCGGGGTCTTTGGAAATCTCTACCAGCAGGTCGCGGAAGCTGCCCATTCCGTACTTGCGGAACATTTCCAACTGGTCATAGTGGGTCGGGTAGCTCTGCACCTTGCTGTCGGCGGTGCAGAAAATGCTGTGCCAGAACAGGACCATTTTCTCCTCGAGCTGCGCCCGGGAGTTGATCAGCCTCCAGGCAAAATACTCCGGCACTGCGCGGGTGAAGTGACACCACTCGACGAAGCACCGCTCCGCCAAGTCCAGATCTAGGCCATTGGAATGGTCGTCGGGATTGAGCAACTCCTCTACGGTCGCCTCATATCCCTTCTGCGCCCGCTCAACCAGATCGTCGTACCGGGCGCCGAATCCGGCCCTCCTCATCAGGTGGGCCATAAGGGCAATATCCTGCGTGATTGCCTGGTCTCCCATAGGAATTTGCACCTCCATATTTGAGCAGCACTAATCCGCCATAGCCTACCATTTCGCCGGTGCAGATTCAAGCCGCAGTCAGGTTCCCGCAGAAAGCGCCCCGATGCCAGGGCTATCGCATATAAAAATTTGAGGTGTTGGGCATTATGTTGTTGAATCTGGGGTGGAGGGGGGGATGCCATGACCGAATTAGCCGAGGTATTTGCTGGCCTAGATGACCCGCGAGCGGTCAATGCCCGGCGTCATTCGCTCCACGACATCCTGGTCATTGCGCTATGCACCGTGGTCAGCGGGGGCCAGACCTGCACTGACATGGAACTCTTCGGCCATGCCAAGAGGGACTTGCTGCAATCTTTCCTGAAACTGGAAAACGGCATTCCCAGCCACGACACCTTTTCCCGGGTGCTGGGGATGCTGGACCCGGAGGGCTTCCAGGGGTGGTTCCTGGGGTTCATGGGGCAGTTTGCCGAGAGCATTCAGGGTGTGGTGGCATTGGACGGCAAGACGCTGCGCCGCTCTTACGACCGGGCCGAGGGGCGTTCACCCCTGCACTTGGTCAGTGCCTGGGCTGAGGAGCAGCGGTTGGTGTTGGGGCAAGTGGCCGTTGACGGCAAATCCAACGAGATAACGGCGGTGCCCAAGCTGCTGGAAATGCTGGCCCTGGGAGGCAAGGTGGTTACCGCCGACGCCATGCACTGCCAGCGGCAGGTTTCTCAGCAGGTGGTGGAGCAGGGCGGGGACTACGCGCTGGCTCTGAAAGGCAATCAGGGTACGCTGCGGGACGATGTGCAGTTGTTTCTGGATGACCCCGGCACGCCGGTAGCCCAGGCCACCCAGGTCAGCAAGGGACATGGACGCGTTGAAACCCGCATAGCGGCGGTCAGCGCTGACGTAGCCTGGCTGCAAGAACGGCACGGCTGGCCTGGTTTGCAGGCGGTGGGCAAGGTAACAGCAACCCGCTGGAAGGACGGCGATACCAGCCAGGAAACCCGCTACTACCTGTTGAGCCAAGATTGGTCTCCGGAGCGGTGCAACGGCCTGGTGCGGGGGCATTGGGGGATTGAGAACCGGTTGCACTGGGTGTTGGACGTAACCTGCAACGAGGACCAGGCCCGCAACCGGAAAGGGCACTGTGCCGAGAACCTGGCATTGCTGCGCAAACTGGCCCTGAACCTGGCCCGGCTGGAACCCAGCAAGGGGTCCATGCGGGGCAAACTGAAACGGGCCGGCTGGGACGACAACTTCCTCATCAACATTCTCTCCCAATTCGCCAGCATCCATATGCGATAGCCCTGGCCCCGATGCTGACCCTGGTGGCGAACATCAGGAGTGCTAGCCTATAATACCCGCCGAAGAATTTTACTGAGGAGATGCGAAACCCATGGCCGATGACGGCTTCGTGAAAGTGGCCCAGGTTAGCGAAATCAGCCCCGGCGAGATGATTTCCGTGGACTTCAGCGGCGACGCAGTGCTGCTCGCCAACGTCGACGGCGTCATTCGCGCCTGCGACGACATTTGTTCCCACGCCTACGCCTCGCTGTCGGAGGGCGATCTGAGCGGCGAGGAGGTGGAATGTCCCCTCCATGGGGCGGTGTTCAATATCACCACCGGCGAGGCCCTGACTCCGCCCGCCGACGCCCCCGTCAAGGTGTACAAGGTGCAGGTGGAGGGCGATGACATATACGTTGCTCCGCCTGAAGACTAGGCCGGGCTGTCCCAAACAGGAATGCGAAACGGGGACGCCGCCGTCCCCGTTTTCTTTCAGGACCTCCCCCAGTCATGTCTCACAAAACTGGTACTTGACTCACCTGCGGTCGCAGACTCAATGCGAGTCCACGATGTGCACGTCCGCCCAGGGCCAGTAGACCAGCCACACCTTGCCGACGATGTTCTCCTCGGGCACGATGCCCCAGGCCCGTGAATCGTTGCTGTTCCTGCGGTTGTCCCCGATGACGTAGTATTCCTTTTCGCCCAGCGCCAACTCACTGGCGCTTGAGCGGTCCGTACGCCGGAGATACGGCTCCCGCAGCTCCTCGCCGTTGACGTAGACAGTCCCCGAACGTACTTCGACAGTCTCGCCCGGCAATCCCACCACTCTCTTGACGAAGTCCTTGGTCGTGTCCTCCGGGTAGTGGAACACTATGATCTCCCCCCGCGTCGGAGGGTCGAAGGCGAACCGGGGGGTGGCGTCCGACGCGTCCCAGAACGGGATGATCCTCGACAACCGCTCCACGTCCAGTTTGAAGTAGGAAACCTGGTCGACAACGAGATACTGCCCACCCTCGAGGGTGGGAGACATGCTGGACCCTTCCACCTTGAAGTTGCGGACGGTGCCCTGCAGCACCAGCAGCGCCACAAGGGCCAAAAGCACGGCTTCGAGTATTTCGCGCGCCAGGCGGGGCATTCGGAACAACTCCGGGAATATTCTGCATGAACAGCATACCTGATGTCTTGACCTCTTGTTAATCCGTAAAGTCTACTGGTACTGCTAACATGTGCTAGTGTTGAGTTGCGGGATACCGTCATTGCCGTGAACACAGGCTATTCTCATACTCTGCGTGGCCCAAAGGCCATCGGCAATTCCCGCTTTCGCGGAAATGACGGGACTTTCCTGCAATACCAACACACGCCGAGAATACAAGTCCACTGGCCCGGGCAAGTCGAGAAAGACGCCAAGGACAGGCATGAAAGCGTTATCCACCTCTTTGTTTCTGATCCTGGTCATCCTCATCGCCGGATGCGGCCCCCAGGACGCACAACCTATACAGCCAACCCGCTCATCGCCTGCTCAACCGCCGACCCAGCCTCCGACACTGAGTCCGCAAACGCCTGCATCAACGGCGGAATCGCGGCCTGCGCCAACTGTCACTGACGTTCCGTCGCCAGCTCGTATGCCAACCCCCACCCCTACACCACGCCCAACCCCCTCGCCGACCGCAACGTCGCTTCCGCCGGCTCAGACACTTCCCCCACCGGCTGAACACGAAACGGTGTTTCTCCGTTCATTTTCCGCGCAGGACCTGGCCTGCGTACCCTCACACATACGGACCGATGACCAGTTCTGGAAACTCGTGGGATACGTCAATATTTACGACAACCCCGAGCAAAGGCCGTCAGAATTCCCGGAATTCAATTGCATGTCCGACGCCGGCAAGTTCCTGATCTACGTGATGGGCTATTTTGAACAATACGACGTATGGCCCGAGAACTACGAACGTTTCCCGAAATTGACCCCGGAATACGAAAGGTATTACCCGAAACTGTCCCCGGCATCCCAGCAGTGCATGTTGGAAACATTGGTCCAGGTCGAACATCCCCAGAGGGACCCGGACGACCATGATGCCTGGGAAATTTTCAACACCAAGGCACTGTTCGGCCTTGTCATGATTCCCATCTACTGCTTCACCGACGAGGAACTCGAGGCGACCAACTTGCTGTCTATGGATACGGACTATTTGCGATGCTCGATAGACGAATGGGGAGGACCCCTGGCAATGATTGCTGTAATGACAGGGCAGTCCACAGATGACGTGGAGAAGAGGGCGAGCCAGGTGGAAAAGGTCTGCCTGGATGACGGGGAACTGCCTCAGACACCCAGCCCAACGCCATAGCAGGCATTGAATCTCAAAGGTCCCCTCCACCTCCATGTGGGAGGGTAAGGGTGGGAGCGATAAGGCGGCGCAAGGCTGCCGCTTAGCGTGTCCGCGAACGTACCTCCGTCCCGCCGTGTGCTAAAATCGCAACGTTTCCCTGGTTCTTTTCCCGTCTACTAATTCACGAATCGAGGAACTCGAATGAGCTGGAAGTTTCAACTCCTGACCAAGCCCATGGGCGGTGTCACTGAGGGGCCCGTCTGGGACGGCGAGCAGTTGCTGTTCACCCACATCCCGGCCAGCCGGATAATGCGTCTTGACCACAAGACCGACGAGATCACCGTCTGGCGCGAGGGCACCAACCGCACCAACGGTCTGGCCCACGACGTCGATGGCAGACTGTTCGGCTGCTGCTCCGGCGGGCGGGCCATCGTGCGGTTCGACGACGACGGAAGCACCGCTGTAGTCGCCGACCGCATTGAAGGGCACCCCTTGAACACTCCCAATGACCTCGCAGTTGACGCTCAGGGGCGCATCTGGTTCACCAACCCATGGAACGCTGGCAACATCGATGCCACCGAGGTTGAGGTGCCGGGCTGGCGCTGCGTGCTGCGCGCCGATCCGCAGCCCGACGGCTCCTACACCGTTACGCGGGTCGAAAGCGACAGCACCATGCCCAACGGCATCCTGGTGTCCATCGACGGCAAGACGCTGTACGTTGCGGAGAGCAACAGCGATGACCCCTCCATAGACCGTGAGCTGCGCGCCTATCCCATAAACGACGACGGATCGCTGGGCCCCTACGACATGCTGCACGCCTTTGGTACCGACGGACGCACGGCGCAGCGAGGCATCGACGGCATGTGCTTCGACCGCGAGGGGAACATCGTGGCCACCGCCGGCTGGCCCACCTCGGGGCCCGGTCCGCTGATCTACGTGTTCGACCCCAAGGGCCGGGTCATCGAGACCCATCCGGTGCCCTGCATCCGGCCCACCAACTGCTGCTTCGGCGGCCCTGACCGCTCCGTTCTGTACGTCACCTCCGCCGAGGGGCACGTGTTCAAGGCTCAGACCGACATGGAGGGCTGGGCCCTCTATCCCTGATCCCCATTCCATGGCCTGCCCGACAGTACTCCCCCCGTAATTCCCTCTCCCTCGGGGAGAGGGTCGGGGTGGGGGCGTCCCCACACACCGGGATCACCGCAATATACGGAGCACGGGACGAAAGATATGAGCTTGCGCAATCTGGACGGATTCGGGCGCGATCAACTGAGGCAGGGCGGCGGACGGGGCAACGGCAACGACCACCTCGATGAGTTGATCGGGGCAACCGAACTCTTCATCTACCAGACGCCCAACCGCAAGATCAAGGGCTTCGACCAGCTCAAGCTGTTCCTGGAGGCCAACGAGTGCGAGCTCATTTTCACCACCGACGTCCCGCCGGAGCTGCGCAACTACGAGGCTTTCCGCATCACTCACCGGCGGGGCGAGGCCATCCCGGTGCCCGTGCTTCGCCGCTCCCACTCCTGGGCCCACAACCGCAACTTCCTGCACAGCTTTTTCAAGCCCATGTACCGCTAGGGAGCTAGCTTACCAAATGCGACAAGGGCAACCACAAGGGTTGCCCCTACAAGCCGGTAACCTTTCCGTAGGGGCGCCCCTTGTGGGCGCCCTAGCCTTATAATTCACCCTCCCCCGGAGAGAAAGGGAACTTCTAGCGGACCTGGCTGCGGCTGCCTACGTCCCCGACGGCTTGCGGTACGGCTCCAGCATCAGGCGCACGTCGGTGTCAACGTCCGCATCCACGTAGAACGGCTCGAAGTCGGCGGCCCGGGTCCAGATGCGCGCCGCCTGGATCAGCGCCGCCCGCTCCACCGAGGCCGGCCACCGCAATACGTTCAAGACAGTGCCTGATGCATGCGCGGCGGACTTGGTGCCGTTCAGACCTCGCGAGAGGGAGAGATCGTTCCCGTCGATGCCGGTGATCAGCGCCTGCTCGGCTGACGCCGGACCCTTGCCGTCGCCTGCGTCTCCCAGCGTCACGGTCTGCCCGGTGCGCAACTGTGAGCCGTCGCTGACCTTGGCCGTTGCCGCCCCGGCCGCCAGTTCCTCCTCCAGGGTCGCGCCGGAGGGCTCGACGAAGCAGCGGTAGCCCCACAGGCCCGCGACCCGGAAGTTGGCTGTCCCTGCCGTGAATCCGTCGCCGCTCCCGCTGGACCTGATGGCGCCGTGGGGATGTCCCCAGTGCCGCATGGGAGAGGCGTTGTGGGGGAGTAGCCGGTAGTCGTCGGGGTCCCATACTTTACCGAACGACCGGCCCTTTCCTTCCGCCTGGGCCAGTTCGGTGACGGCGATCAGGTCGGGCACCAGCAGCCGGTCGCTGCCGGGACCGTCGAACAGCAGCGTCTCGGCGCGGGGGTAGAAGTGGCGGTTGCAGTAGTGGTCAACCCAGTCCGACACTGCCAGCAGCAACTCGAACAGTTCGTCATCGTCGTCGCTGCCAGCGGCGGGATCCTTCAGGACGCTGTCGTCCTTCAACTTGGTCAGGTCTCCGTAAAGGGAGCGATACGCTTCGCGGGCCATAATCTCTCCTTAACAAAATCCCCTCCCTTTATATCGGGGAGGGTCAGAGCGGGGATGAAAGGGAATCTAATCCCCTCCCCCTCGATGGGGGAGGGCTAGGGTGGGGGTGAAAGGGTACAGGCACAACGGCTCCCCAGGATCCCGCCAACCTCAGCTTTCCTCGGTGTACTCGATAATCACCCTGTGGCCGTTGGAGGGCGGTCTGCCCCGCCAGCGGAAGCTCAGCGGCTCGCCGCGCAGGCCGCGTGGCCCCTGCTCCCGCAGGTAGGCGCGGGAAGAGACCGTCCCTTTGTCCGGCACACCAAGGATGTCAACGGCACGGGAGGGGTCGGTGGCCAGGCTTCCCGCTGTACCGAAGAACAGCTCAAACAGGTGCCGTCCGTCCGATTCGGGCTGCACCACCTTCACGCGGATGAGGCGGATGCGGTATCCCTTGGACGGGGTCAGGATCGTCTGGCGGCGACGGCTGCGGGTGGCGGTCACCTCCGCCGTTCTGAGGACGAAGGGACGGCGCCGCAACGGCGCACGGTGGGGCGTGCGTGTGGTCATGGGTGCTCCGCTCCCTAAGATGGATTGCCGGGTGTGTAGGGGCGCACGGCTGTGTGCCCCTACATCTTTAGCTCTCCTCGGTGTACTCGATGATTATCTTGTGGGAGGTCACTGGCGGCGTGCTGCCCCACCGGCCGCTCAGCGGCTCGTCGCGCAGGCCGCGCGGCCCCTCGTCCCGGGGGAAGATGCGCGTCGAGTCCTCGCCCAGCTCGGGGATGTCCAGCGTGTCCACCGCCTTGGCGGGGTCCGAGGCGATGGTCTCGCCCTCTCCGAAATAGACCTCGTACAACCGGCGGCCATCGGCCACCTCCTGCAATGCCCGGACCCGCAGTATGCGCAGCCGCTTGCCCTTGCTGGGAATGACCAGCGGCTCCCGCGCGGTGGCGGTGTTGGTGTCGTGGGCGCGGAGCTCCGGCTCGTAGACCCGGGGACGCGGCTGCACCCTGCGGTTGCGCCGGGTGGTCATCGCAGCATCCGCCCCAGGCCAGCGCCGCCCAGCCCGGCGATGGCGGCCAGCGACGCGGTGAGCGCCGTGCCGTCGATGCCCTGCGACAGCGCGTAGGTCTCGATGCCGGAGACCGCCACGATGCCGAGGCCCGCCACCACCGCCCAGCGCCGGGAGAACCGCCCTTCCCGCCCGTCCTTGGGATGAATCACGATTTGCCTCCTCAAGAGAGATTTAACGCAGAGTTCGCAGAGACCGCGCAGAGGACGCAGAGAATAATCAAGAAAACTCTGTGATCTCCGCGTTCCCTCTGCGCCCTCTGCGTTGAATTACACGCCGGTGATGTTGTATTGCAGCGCCGTGTGGGTTGCCGTGGCCCGCGACCCGCTGCGCTCCTGCAGGGCGATGCGGAAGCTGACGACCATGATGTTCTGCCGCTTCTGGGCGTCGCGCACCGTTTCGATGGTCAGCTCGCGCTTGAAGCCCACCCGCCACTGGGAGCGGTTCACGATGAGCAGGCGGCCCTTGGTGTTGGCGTTGCCGCCGCTGGTTACCTTGCCGTCGGCGTCGGCCAGCCGCATCTGCTCCGACACGATGACCGGGATGCCCTCCACCGCGCCCAGCTGGCCGGTCAGGATGGTGGCGTTGGGGCCGAACTTGTCCAGCGTGCGGAAGCTGTCGATGCTCAGCGACTTGATGAAGGTGTTGACGTCGGTGATGTAGGCCAGTTCCGACGGGCGCACCCCGTACTTGCCCAGCTTGCCCCGTATCTCGTTGAACATGTCGGCGCTGACCGCCGCATTGTGGTTGTTGGCCATGGCCGCGTGGTCCACCAGCGGCTGGTGCAGCAGACCGTCGAACCCCACCAGGAAATGCCCAACGCCCGGCGTGTTGGCCGCGATAGTCGCTCCGTCGGCGTTGATGTTGTTCTGGAGTGTGGCGTCGCCGTTCAGGATCACGTCGTCGATCACCTCGTGGGCGTTGCGCAGCAGGCTGCGGCGCAGCTCGTCCATCATGGCGATCACCGCGTCCTCGTCCAGGTCATAGGACCAGGGCACCTCGGCCACCAGCTCGTGGGCCGTCAGCGTCTGCCGCGCCGTGGCCGGGGCGCTGCCGGTTACCGCGGTGTTCTCCGTGCCCGGGTACCAGTTGACCGCGCCGAGTTGCAACGGTATCTGGAACGGGTTGGACGGCATCTGCACGGTGTTGAACAGCGGCGCGACCGCCGTTTCCAGGTTCACGTCGTCCCACAGGGCGCGGGCTTCCTGGGTGTCCACCAACTCGTCGCCCGACCCGGCGGTGGTGGAATCCATGGCGGCCTTGAGGTTGGACTGCCAGTCCTCCAGCATGCGAGGGCTGGCCCCCGAGGGCTCGCGCAGCTGCGCCGACAGCAGGCTGCGGGCGCAGGCCAGGTCCAGGTGGTCCATGCCAGCGTACTTGCCGAAGGGCACCCGCGCCCGCTCGCCGCCCGGCTGTCCGCCGCCGTACTGCTGGAGCAGGGCCAGCTTTTCGCCCTGCCGCCGCGCGTCCTGCATCTTGGCCAGCTGCGTGCCGATGCGCTCCACCTCCTCGCGCAGCGGCGGTATCTCCGAGTTCATCCGCGACTCGTAGAACTCGCGGATGCCGCCCAACTCCCGCTTCACCAGCTCCAGGCCAGCCGTGGAAAAAGCCCCGTTGTCAGTGGTCATGCATGCCTCCAATCTCTTCAATACTCTTGCCCTAGACGCCTGTTTCAACGCAGAGTACGCAGATGACCCGCAGAGAACACAGAGGATTCTTTGGTTGCCCTCTGCGACCTCTGCGCATTCTCGGCGCCCTCTGCGTTCAAAAACCCCCGTGCGTTCACAGCCGTGCCGCCCGCAGTTCCTCCAGCAGCGCCCCCAGCCCCACATCGTCCGCCTCCCGCCGCAGCGCCTGCCGGTTGGCCGGGACGGGGACGGCGCTCACCTCCAGCAGTTCCTGCTCCAGGTAGCGCAGGCCCAGGAACGCCCCGGTGCGGGCGTCGCGCCGCTCCTCCCAGCGGATGGGGCGAAAGCCGACCGACACGCCCCACTGGAAGCCGCAGGCATAGAGCGCGGCGACCTCCTGGGCGAAGGCGCTGGGCGCGAACTCCATCTTCGCCAGCAGGCGGTGCGGCTCGGTCCAGACGCTGACGGCCCGCCCTATGGCCGGGCGCCGGTAGTCGTGGGCCCAGAGCAGCACCGGGTTGCGCAGGTACGCCTCCAGCCGCCACCCGTCCGCTGACACCACGTCGCCGTGCCGGTCCACCTCGTCGGTGGAGAGCACGAAGGTCAGCGCGGCGCTTCCGCTGGCCCTGAGCTTGTCCAAGGGCCGTCCAGCATCTCCACTGGCCCCGGTCCCGTCGCTCCCGTTCCCCCTGAGCCTGTCGCTTGCCCTGAGCCCGTCGAAGGGCGCCACCTCCGCCGCGTGCCACTTGACCACCGGCGAGTCGACTCCCGGGTAAACCTGCATCGCATCCTCCAGACCCCGCCAGGCGTGACGCAAAGGAAAAGGGACGCGCCCAGCAGGGTGCGTCCCTTCAAAGTTCCTTGCCGTTCGATTGTCAGTACCGGCCGCTCATCCTGAGCCCTTTTTCCCTTCATCCTGAGCTTGTCGAAGGAGGAGCGGCCGGTCTCGTATCAACGTGAATCCGAGCCTACGCAGGTGTCATGGGGCCTGTCAACGGGCGCGCGTCACCTGATACGAACTATGCCTCCAAGAAAACCCGCAAGAAAACCCGCGCTGTACGTTGTTGTAAGATGAAAGGGCCTTTAGGCCTTTGCAATTGATGACGGTACACCTTGAACATACTGTACAAATACGTTACTGCACAAAGAGCCCTCACCTGCATTCCTGAGGTGGGCGACGGGACTCTACGCGCCACTCAGCCGGCGGCTCTGAATGACCCCTTTGAGTGTGCAGTGCTGCCTATGTACGTATTTCGCGATGAGGTGGAGGAAAACCGGCAACTGGCAGAAACGCTCACCGCAATCAACGAAAGCAAACCAATTACGGAAAAAGATGTGCAATTAGCGCGGACAGAATATGGGAGCCTGTTTACCCGGCAACTGTTCGCAAAGCAGGTTTCAACTCGGTTCGGTATCGTTTCGTTTACAACGCAACCTCGCCACCCACTTATGTGGTCTCACTACACAACTGACGGCTCTGGTTTCGTCATTGGCTACAATAAGTCGGTAATTGACCAACTCAAGGGCCCAAGGGGAGCCCTAAGGCAAGTTACTTACGGCAATAAACCAGCTCCGGTCTCGGGCCCGATAGTACTGGTTTCTCCGGAAACCAATCTGCCCAAGCTCTTGTCCTTTAAGAGTGATCATTGGGAATACGAGAAGGAGTGGCGCTTGATCGTTGAACTGAGCACAACCATCGGAACGGGTCAACTGGACGACCACAATCAACCAATTAACCTGATTAAGATTCCAAACGAGGCAGTAGTAAGCGTCCACTATACGGAAAGGACTCCCCAGGAATCGCTCAAGTTGATACAACAGCGACTAGCCGACAAAAACAATCGTTATCAGGTGGCTGAGCCCCGCAAATTGATCCTGTCCACTACGACCTATGGCTACGAGGAGGCTTCTAACGAACGCCAGTACTAGTGGGCTGATTCTGGGTCGGGTCATCGCAGACTTGGCTTTCCTACAAGGACCTTCAAATCCACTGGCATAAACGCCCGCGATGTGTTAGCTTTAACGGGTTAGCCCAAATCGCTGGCCGCAACCGGGGCGGTTGGACGTGCCCCGCAAAGCTGAGCCCTGGTCCAAATGAAAAGGAGCGCACAGGAAATTATGGAAGTAACGACGCTCGCCATCGAAAAGCTGAAGGAAGTCATGGAGGAACAGGGTGAGCAGCAGGGAGCCCTGCGGGTCATCGCCATGCCGGCGCAGACCGGCGGCCTGCAGTACATGCTGACCCTCGAGAACGAGACCCAGAACGACGACACCGAACTGAACCTGGAAGGCGTCAAGTTCCTGATGGATTCGGACAGCGCCCCGTTCCTGGAAGAGGCCACCATCGACTACGTCGAGAACTTCGGCGGGCAGGTCGGCTTCGTGATCAACAACCCGATGTTCGCCCAGGCCGGCGGTTGTGGCTCGGGCTGCGGCTGCGGAGCCGGCGGCTGTGGCTGTGGTGGAGGCGGCTGCGGTGGTGGCTGCGGCGGCCACTAGACCGCTGCGCCCACACGGCGCGTTCCAATCGACACCAAGAGGCCCCGGCGGGCCTGTCGGCACCGAACAAGCCGGACCCGCCGGGGTCTTTCTTTGAACAAGATCCGTCTTCGGGATGCAAGAACGGTGCCAGGCAAGAAAAAGACCGCCGAGTTTCGGCGGTCAAGTCATGCTTGCGGTTCTGTTGCTGGTCGGGGCGGCCAGATTTGAACTGGCGACCCCCTACACCCCATGCAGGTGCCCTACCTGGCTGGGCCACGCCCCGACTCTGCCACCATTATAGCACGGCAGCCGGATGGGTGGGCAAGGGAGACTTCGGTCACCTGAAGAGTGAGTGGATTGGTTCAGTTCTCTGTTGCCTAATTCAGGCTTCAGCCAGGTCTGCGTACATCAGGAGTTTCAGAAAGGTCTCCTATGTTGGCAACCACTAGCTGACCATCGTTCCGAATGTAGTAGATAATCCAATGTCGATCGTCCTGAAAAATACGCAGGATCACCGGAGGAGCATCGAAAGGTCTTTTCCTTGTGTCGTCTGGCGTAAGCCGGGGGTTGTGGTCCAGCCAGACCAAATCGTCGATTAGCTTGCTTCGCGTGGAATTCGTCTGCGCATCCAGAAATCTTCTCGCAGAGGGGCCTATTTGCATTTTCCGAGTCCATACCTCTCCGCGAGATCTTGCAGGGAAACTGTACCCTGCTCCTCCAGTTCCGAGAGATGTGAACTCCAGTCAGCATTCTCCGACCGCATTGCAGGGATGCTCTGCTCCATTGGCAGTGGGCCATATTGATTTGCGTTTTGAAACGCAGCCGTCCCTTTTGAGACCTTTGTGATTGCCTTGACGGAGAGCTTCCCATACTGGGCAACGATGTCGTCGATAACCATTTCCCCTGCATCGGACAACCGAACAGGAGACGCAGCCTCTGCAAGCCGGTAAAGATACGTCGGCCCGCCGTAAGTGGTTGGGCGGGCTTTTCTTTCCAGCAATTTATCGCTGGCCAAACTGTCAGCACGACCAACTATCCCGTGGTCGAGGGCATTCGGGCCATGATGGTCCCTTTGATATTCTAGTCCGCTAAGGGTTTCGCCGTAATGCTGATAGTACGTGTAATCGACCAGATACACCAGATTCACCATCTTGGTTGAGGGCGTAAACTGGCCGGCCCGTTCCAACACACGCAATACCACTTGGCTGGCGCGGTCGACCTTACGGGGATGGTTTTCCCTAGCCATGCCTCCGTCTCCCCGCAGTTTCCAGAAGTCTTTCCCGTCCGTAGTAATCTGAATCTGCGATACTTTTTATTGCTAGTGTCTATCTCATTCCCGCACTTACTCTACCAGAACGACGTGCCTTCCGCCAAGACGCGCTCGTCATCCCATTCCCCGTCGAGTTCAATTCAAAAGCTGTCTGTCACCGGCCCGCCCGGCCATTGCCACCCGGCGGCGTCCGTGATAAAATTCACGATGAAGTTAGATTAAGAAGAAGCAAGAGAAAAGACGCACCCGATGCTAGACGGCGAAACAAAGACAAACATCATCCGCGAGTACCGCATCAACGACAAGGACACTGGCTCGGCCGAGGTTCAGGTGGCCATGCTCACCGAGAACATCAAGCGGCTGACCGATCACCTGCGCACTCATCGCAAGGATGTGCACTCGCGTCGCGGGCTGCAGATGATGGTGTCAAGACGTCGGCGTCTGCTGAATTACCTGAGCAACGAAGACGTCAGCCGCTACCAGACACTCATCGCCAGGCTCGGCCTGCGCCGGTAGAGATGTCGCCGACAACCCCGACAGCGTCGGGGTTGTTTTTCGTCTAGCCACGTCCCGCCCCCTGCTGTCTTCCCGACTAACTCACTTTTGAGTAAGGTCGTGCGCTATATTATGGCAACAGAACTTGCATCCCCTACCGTCGTCCACCGCGATATTGGCGGCGAAACCCTGGTCCTCGAAACCGGCCGCCTCGCTTTCCAGGCCCACGGCGCAGTAACCGTCCGCTACGGCGAGTCCATCGTCCTCGCCACCGCCGTGATGTCCGACCGGCCCCGCGCCGAGGACATCGACTTCTTGCCCCTGACCGTCGATTACGAAGAGCGGCTCTACGCCGCCGGCCGCATCCCCGGCAGCTTTTTCCGGCGCGAGGGCCGGCCTGGGCAGGAGGGCATCCTGGCCTCCCGTCTCACCGACCGCTCCATTCGCCCGCTGTTCCCCAAGGGACTGCACAACGACGTGCAGATTACCCTGACCGTGCTTTCCGCCGACCAGGAGAACCCCCCGGAAATTCTGGCCATGGTCGGCGCGTCGGCTGCCCTGGCCATTTCGCAGATCCCCTTTGAGGGTCCTGTCAGCGCCTGCCGCATCGCCTATCGAAACGGCCAGTACATCATCAACCCCACTTACGAAGAGAGCGACGACAGCACACTGAGCATGGTCATCGGCGGCACCCGCGACGCCATCATCATGGTGGAGGCGGGAGCCAACGAAGTGTCGGAAGAGGTCATCCTGGAAGCCATCCGTCGCGCCCAGGAAGCCAACGCCGAGATTATCAGCCTCATCGAGGAGCTGGTAGCCCTGGTTGGCCAGCCCAAGCTGGAGGTCAAGACCGACAAGGAAGCGGCTGCGAAGCTGGACAGTGGCATCCGCGAGGTTGTGGGCACGCGTCTGGCCGACGTCCTGTCCGAAAACCCGGACAAGGTCGCCCTGGAGGCCCAAGAGAACGCTCTCCGCGACGAGGTCAGCGATAAGCTGAAGGAGGAGTTCGGCGACAAGGCGCTGTCGGAGGGGTTCAAGAGCGTGATGCGAGACGAGGTGCGCCGCCGAATCCTGGAGCAGCACATACGCCCCGACGGCCGGGCTCTGGAGGAGATCCGCCCCATTTCGTGCGAGGTGGGCGTCCTGCCCCGCACCCACGGCTCTGGCCTGTTTACGCGCGGCATGACCCAGGTGCTCTCCACCGTCACCGTCGGGTCCCTGTCCATGAAGCAGACCCTCGACACCGTGGGGCCGGATAACACCAAGCGATTCATGCACCACTACAACTTCCCGTCATTCTCCACCGGCGAGGCCCGCCGAGTCGGGTCGCCAGGACGGCGCGAGATCGGGCACGGCGCCCTGGCCGAGCGGGCGATCCTGCCCGCCCTGCCCTCCGAAGACGAGTTCCCCTACGCCATCCGCGTGGTCTCCGAGGTGCTCTCGTCCAACGGCAGCACCTCGATGGGCAGCGTCTGCGGCGCCTCCCTGGGGCTGATGGATGCCGGCATACCCCTCAAGGCGCCAGTGGCCGGCATCGCCATGGGCCTCGTAACCGGAGAGGACGGACAGTACGCTATCCTGAGCGACATCCAGGGCATCGAGGACTTCCTCGGCGACATGGACTTCAAGGTCGCCGGGACGGCCGCGGGCGTTAACGCCCTGCAGATGGACATCAAGTGGACCGGCCTGACCCAGGAGATCCTGGCGCAGGCGCTGGAGCAGGCCCGGGTGGGTCGGCTGTACATCATGGACAAGATGGCCCAGGCCATCACCGAGCCCAAGCGGCAGATGAGCCCCCACGCCCCTAAGATGATCCGGCTGAAGATCAACGCGGACAAGATCGGCGCTCTCATCGGCCCCGGCGGCCGGGTAATCCGCGGCATCCAGGAAGAGACGGGCACCAACATCGACGTACAGGACGACGGCACGGTGACCATCGGAGGCGTCGACCAGACTATGCTGGAGATGGCCCACGCCAAGGTCGACAGCCTGACCCGTGAGCTGGCAATCGGCGACATTTTCACCGGAAAGGTGGTGCGGCTGACTAACTTCGGCGCCTTCATCGAGCTGGTGCCGGGGCGCGACGGCCTGATCCGCAATGGCGACCTTGGCGACCTGGAGGAGGACCTGGTCGAGGGTCAGGAAATCACGGTGATGATCCACGAGATCGACTCACAGGGCCGGGTCAACCTCTCCCGCCGCGCCCTGTTCGGCGACGACAGCCCGCCCGCGCCGAGGCCCGAGGGCGCCCGCGCCGGCGGCTTCGGCGGCGGTCGCGGCCCCGGCGGCGGACGCCCCGGAGGATTCAACGGCGGTGGCCGTGGCGGCAACGGCGGCCCGCGCCGCAACGGCGGCGGAGGCGGCCGTCCCCCCGGTGGCGGCGGACGTGGCCCGGACCGCCGCTTCGACGGCGGCAACCGCGGCAGCGGCCCTCGTACCTAGAGTTCACGCCACACCCCAGTGGAACAGGAGCGCAGGGAACTTGCCAACCCCGCGCTCCTCCATTTTAATCAGGGTCGATATTTAATCAGGGTTGATTCCACGCACGTGAACACAATCGCCCGGCACGGAGGGAGAAATGGCTGCGATTCGAGTCGTGATACATGGCGCAACCGGGAAGATGGGCGTCGAGACCGTCGCCGCCGTCTGCCGCGAGAACGACATGGAGTTGGTGGGCGCCGTGTGCGGTTCCGACCGGGGCGGCGTCCTGGCCACCCCGTCGGGCGAGGTTCCGCTGTCCACCGACCTGGCGCAAATCCTGGACGATACCCGGCCCGACATGATGGTCGACTTCACCCACTCCACCGCCTGCATGGAGGCGGCCCACACCGCCGCAGCCCGCAAGGTGAACATGGTCCTCGGCGCCAGCGGCCTGAACGCCGACCATCACGCGCAGCTCGACGCGCTGGCCAACGACAACGGCGTGGGGATCATCGTCGCGCCCAACTTCGCCCTCGGCGCCGTCGTGCTGAAGAAGCTGGCGGAACAGGCTGCGCCATTCTTCGATTACGTGGACATCGTCGAGTCCCACCACGAGATGAAGATCGATGCCCCCTCCGGCTTCTCGCTGGCGCTGGCCAACAGCCTGGCCGAGCAGAAGCAGTTCTCGCGCAACGTCACCGAGAAGGAGAACCTGCCCGAAACCCGTGGCGGAAACGTGAACGGCGTCACCGTGCACAGCGTCCGCCTGCCGGGTCGGAGCGCCCATCACG
Organism: Dehalococcoidia bacterium; assembly: GCA_965203005.1. Lineage (GTDB taxonomy): Bacteria > Chloroflexota > Dehalococcoidia > Lucifugimonadales > UBA3495 > VXOI01. Next base: position 2,677,515 of record CBDBBS010000002.1, on the reverse strand, counting down.
AGGTGGTGTTCGGCGCCGCCGGACAGACCGTAACGCTGCGCCACGACACCCTGGGCCGCGACTGCTACATGCCCGGCGTGGTCCGCTGCATCCGCGAGGCCAACGCCCGCCCCGGTCTGGTGGTGGGCTTGGAGAAAGTGCTGGGCCTGTAAGCCATGGACCCGGATATCCTGGAGGCATTCGAGGCGCTGCCGAAGACTAATCACTGGCTGTTCAAGTCTCAGATTAAGCATCGGTCCGCTACTCCTCAGAGAGTTATTGAAACCTTGCGCAGTCCCACTCTTCCCATCGAGCCACAATTCAAGGGAAGGACGGGATACTACAAGTACTTCGAAGAGGACGACATCTGGTTTAGAGTGGTACTGGATAGAGATGGAGCACTGCGGACAGCGTTCCAAGACGATCAGACGATGCAGGAAAGGGGCAGACCATGACTGATCTGCATTTTCAAAGGCGAAATCTGGAAATAAGCTATGACACGGAAAACGATGTTCTGTGGATGGCGAATGACAAGCAGGCCCCTCGAGGATTCGACATCGTTAAGAACCAAGTCATCGCATTCTTCGATTACGACGGCACGACTCCTACCGCCATCATGGTTTTCGATGCTGCCGAATTGCTGGGGCCCTTTTTTGATCCTCCAGACGGCAAGGTGTCTGGGTCCTCGCAGGTGATATACAGCGAACGAGAAGGACAATCCGCCGAAGCAGCGGTAAAGCAATTCCTTGACCCTGAAACGAGACAAGCGGACTCACTAGTAGTCGTCTATAGGGACACGAAGAAACAGGCCAGTTTCGAGAAATTTCTAAAGTCGGACAACATAGACATCTATTACGAAAGCGAGGGCGATACCCTTTCGCTGGGAAATGGCAGGCCTGCTCCAGCGGGAGGACAAGACATTGCTGAAGGTCTCATGGTCTTCTTTGAGAAGGACGGCGTCCCTGTCCTCATGGAACTGTTCGATGCCGCCGAACTCCTAGGCCCCGTCTTCGCCAATGCAGCAGCATCGAAATCAGCCGGTCTGATATAGTAGTTGTGTAATTCGTGACGCTGGAGGAAGAGATCCCCGTGGAAGACTTGACCGTTGCCGTTGTCGGCGCTACCGGAGCCGTGGGCGCAGAGTTCCTGCGCATCGTTGAGCAGCGTTATGGCTTTAGCAGCCGAAAGGCGCCAGTCAAAGGCGTAGGGCCGCACCTGCGGCTGATGGCGTCCAAGCGCTCCGCCGGCAAGCGCATCGCCGTGGGCGGCAAGGAACTGGTGGTCGAGGAAGCCACGGCGGACTCATTCGAGGGGGTGGACGTGGCGTTCATATCCGCCAGCTCCGCCGTCAGCCGGGAACTGGCTCCCCACGCTGTGGCCGCTGGCGCCGTGGTCATCGACGACGGCTCAGCCTTCCGGATGGAACCCGCCGTCCCGCTGGTGGTTCCCGAGGTTAATGGCGACGACGTTGAGTGGCACGAGGGCATCATCTCCATACCCAACTGTTCCACCACCCCGCTGGTGATGGCGGCCCACCCGCTGCGGGAGATCAGCCCCATTCGCCGGATTATCGCCGACACCTACCAGTCGGTCTCAGGAGCGGGCGCATCTCTGGTTGCCGACCTGCGCGAGCAGTCGGGCCGCCTGATCGACAAGGACCACAGCAGCACCGCCAGCGAGCCGGGCCAGATCGCCTACAACCTGATCCCGCAAATTGACCGGTTCATGGACACCGGCTATACCTACGAAGAACAGAAGATGCGGCAGGAGTCGCAGAAGATTCTCCACGAACCGGAGCTGCACATCTCCGCCACTTGCGTCCGCGTGCCTGTCTTCGTCTCCCACAGCGCTGCGGTGCATATCGAGTTCGACCGCCCGGTGTCCGTCGGCGAGGCCCGCGAGGCGCTGAAAGGCATGCCGGGGCTCACTGTGCTGGACGACCCGGCCAGCAACTCCTACCCCATGCCTTGGGACGTCTCCGGCGAGGACGATGTGTTCGTGGGCCGCATACGCCAGGACCTCTCCAACCCCAACGGCCTGGCCATGTGGATCGTCTCCGACAACCTCCGCAAGGGCGCGGCCCTCAACAGCCTCCAGATCGCCGAGGAACTGGTGGCGCGCGGGCGGCTGAAGCCGAAGGCGGCCTCAGCCTCCGCGTAGCCGGAAAACTTCGGCCCGGTGGCTCTCGCCGCCTGAAACTGCAACTCCCTCGTAAAGGCGACGCAACTCCTGCGCCCGTCAGGGTTGCGGCTATGTCAACCGCGCGTATAATGGGCGCAAAACAGAGAAACAGACTTTCCGCATTTGCAATTATTGGAGGGCAACCATGGTTGAAATAGGCAGGCTTATAACAGCGATGGTCACACCGTTCGACGCCGAAGGGAACGTTGACTACGAACAGGCCAAGCGGCTTGCTAACGCCCTTCTGGACTCCGGCAGCGACGCCGTCATCGTTTCAGGCACTACCGGCGAGTCGCCCACCCTGACTACCGACGAGAAACTGCGGCTTTTCGGCGAGGTCAAGGACGCCGTCGGCGACCGGGGCGCAGTCATTGCCGGCACCGGCAACTACAGCACCGCCGAGAGCATCGAGCTCAGTCAGGAAGCGGAGAAGATGGGCGTCGACGGCATGTTGCTGGTGGTGCCCTACTACAACAAACCGCCGCAGGAGGGCCTATACCAGCACTTCAAGGCCATCTCCGAGAGCACCAACCTGCCCGCCATCCTGTACAACGTCACCAGCCGCACCAGCCTGAACATGAGCCACGAGACAACCATCAGGCTCAGCGAGCTGGAGAGGATCATCGGCATCAAGGAAGCCGGCAGCGACATGGACCAGATCACCCGCATCATCGACGGGGCCAAGCCTGGGTTCCTGGTCTGGAGCGGCAACGACAACGAGACCTACTACATCATGGCCACGGGCGGATTCGGCGTGGTCAGCGTTGCCTCGCACCTCATCGGCAACCAGATCAAGCACATGATGGGCCTGCTGCTGGAGGGCGACGTGGAGGCTGCCGCCGCCGAGCACCGCCGGATGCTGCCCATGTTCAAGGTGCTGTTCGTCGAGTCCAACCCCATCCCGGTCAAGTACGGGGTGAACAAGGCCGGATTCAACGTCGGCAGCCCACGCCTGCCGCTGGTGTCGGCCTCCGACAAGGCCGCCGCCGAGATCGACAAGGTGATGTCGCAGTACACCATCGACCTGCCGGTCTAGTTTCGGGATCGTCAAACGGCCGCAAAATTCAAAGGCCCCACCGATCGGCGGGGCCTTTGAATTTGAAGGAGCCAAGGCTAACCATCACCCAGTCCCCATTTTTCAGCGACCTGCCGCACGACGACTCCCTCGGCCTCAGCCCTGGCCCGTTGCGGATCGGGTATGGTGTCGCCTATTATCATCGGCCACGCGTCGGACCCCGTAGCCTTGCCCAACGTGGCAGCTCGGGCAATAGAGCGGTCGATATCATAATTGTTTATGGTGATGGAGAATTCACCAACGAAATAGACAGTGTTACCCTCGTGCTGCCCACTCATGACCGCGTCGGCCTGCTGAAGGTCCCTCCATTCGCTGTTGGTGATTAGACCAGCATCAAGCGCATCCGCAATCAGGTCCAGGAAAGCGGAGCTAACCTCAGAGATGCCGCCCGAAAGCAGCCGGTTGCGGCGCAGAGCGCGGCCGCTGCGCTCTCCAAATGCCAAACTGGCGTAGCTGGCGAATACGCGCCCTACGCGCCGTTCGTACTCCGCTCCCCTCAATCCGCCAATGTCGCTCGTGTTCTTGGCTATGTCTCCTCGCATTTCGGTGATGTCCCCGCGCATTTCGGTGATGTCCCCGCGCATCTCTGTGATGTCCCCGCGCATCTCTGTGATGTCCTGCCGCATTTGGGCCTGACCCTCGTCAAGCCGGGCAATGTCCCCGCGAATCTCCGTGAACTGCCGCTCCACGTATGCCTCGAACCGAGCTAATCGTTCCGGCATATCAAGAAGGTCCTGGGACAGCACCAGCCGACGGACCTCGTCTCGGAAGTCGGGATCCTCACGCAGCAGGCGCAACAGATCAGCTGTGGTAGGAATGGAGGTCAACGGTCCCTCTCCTCTACGCGAAGATCGGGGTGACCTGGATGGTCTCGGCCCGGCTGGGGCCGGTGGAGACGATCTGCACCTGGCAGCCGACCAGCTCTTCGATCCGGCGGATGTAGGCGACGGCGTTAGCCGGCAACTGGCACAGCCTGGTGGCGCTGGCAGTAGGCTCTTTCCAGCCGGGCAACTCCTCGTACACCGGCTCGCAGCGGGCCAGCAGCGACGTGTTGGCCGGGAACCGCTCCACGGGTTCACCGTCCACCTCGTACCCGACGCAGATCTTGACCGACTCGAAGCCATCGAGGATGTCGAGACGGGTCAGCACCACGCCGGTGAAGCCGTTGACCAGTTGGCTGTACTTGGCGGCAACGCCGTCGAACCAGCCTATGCGCCGCGCCCGGCCGGTGGTGGTGCCGTACTCCTGGGCGATCTCGCGTATCCGTTCGGCGAATTCGTCCGTTATCTCGGAGGGCATGGGCCCGCCGCCCACCCGGGTGGAGTAGGCTTTGAACACTCCCAGCACGCCAGCGATGGACTGCGGACTGAGCCCCAGGCCGGTGCAGGCCCCGCCGATGGACGGCGAGGAGGAGGTGACATAAGGGTAGGAGCCGTGGTCCAGGTCCAGCAGTGTTCCCTGCGCGCCCTCCAGGAGCACCCGCTTTCCTGAAGCCAGCCGGTCCTGCACGATCTGCTCGGTGGGGTGGGCATAGGGCCGGAGTTGCTCGGCCCATTGCCGACACTTGGCCTTTACATCCTCGTAAGCCAAGGGTTCCGCGCCGTGAATCTTGGTGATGATTGCGTTCTTCTGTTCCAGGACGCTCTTCAGCTTGGGAGCCAGGGTGTCCCAGTCCAGCAGGTCGCCAACGCGGATGCCGGCGCGCCCCGTCTTGTCGACGTAGGCAGGGCCGATACCCCGTCCGGTGGTGCCGATGGCGCTGGCGCCCCGGGCCTTCTCCTCCAGGGCATCCAGCATCACGTGGTAGGGCATGATGACATGCGCCCTCTCGCTCACGTGCAGCTTGCTGGTGTCGATGCCCCGCTTTCGCAGCATCTCCATCTCGCCGGTCAGCACGTCGGGGTCAACGACCACTCCGTTGCCTATAATGCCGTCAACGGCAGGCCAGCAGATGCCGGAGGGGACCAGGTGGAGCTGGAACACACCCTCGTCGTTGACCACCGTATGGCCCGCGTTATTGCCGCCGGCAAAGCGCACGACGCTATCCACCTCCCCGGCAAGGTAGTCGATGACTTTCCCCTTGCCCTCGTCGCCCCACTGTCCTCCGATTACGGCGTATGCCGGCATCCTAAAACCGCCTTTCCACTAAAACGAAATAGCCAGCTATACAATAGCCAGCGCAAAGCGCAAAACGAAGCCGTCCCCTGTTCGGGGCTCGGCATCCCAAGTATACCAAATTACCCGGCATGCAGAAAGCCGGGCACTCCATGCGTCAGGGTCTTCTAAAAGTTCCCTCTCCCTCCGGGGGAGGGTTAGGGTGGGGGCGTACCCCGAATATTCGCAAAGCCGCCGGTTATCAGGATTTCCCCCTCACTCCTCCTGAGCTTGTCGAAGGGCCTCTCCCTCAAGGGAGAGGGAGAACTAAAGGATCCCGGACCTGCGCACCCACGTATTCGCGCCATGGCCCGGCAGGGGGTAGAATGGATTGACGGCAACGGGACAGACTGCATCCTGCCGACGGCGGGGGACGATCATGACGCTGAGAGACAGGCTCGAAGACGACATCAAGGACTCCATGCGCCAGCGCGCGCAGCAGCGGGTTGACGCCCTGCGGTTCCTCAAGTTCGCGGTGCAGGCCGTAGAAAAGGAACGGCGAGAGACGCTGGACGACGAGGCGATGATCCAGGTCGTCTCCAAGCAGGTCAACGACCGCCGTGAGAGCGTCAAGGCCTTCCGCGATGGCGGACGCGCCGAGCTGGCGGACAAGGAAGCCTTCGAGCTGACAGTGCTGGAAGAATACCTGCCCCCACAGCTCAGCGAGGATGAGATCGTCGCCATGATCCGCGAGATCGTGGCAGAGGTGGAAGCCACCGGCCCCCGCGATCGTGGCAAGGTGATGGGCCGCCTGATGCCGCAGGTGCGGGGAAAGGCCGACGGCGCCGAGGTCAACCGCCTCACCGGCGAGATACTGGACTCCCTCGGCTAGGCGCCTTAATCCCCTCTCCCTTGAGGGAGAGGGAGAGGGTGAGGGTGAGGGTGAAAATCTGACTATTCTCGGCCGTTCTCGAAACCGGAGGGCGCCCCCACTCTAACCCTCCCCCGGAGGGAGAGAGAACAAGCACCAAAGGCTGAAAGCACAAAAATGCGATTCGGAATCCTCCAATTCCCCGGTACCTGGAGCGATGGCGACTGCCACCACGCCGTCAGCGATGTCCTGGGTCAAGAAGCGGAATACGTCTGGCACAAGGACACAGTGCTGGAGGGGCTGGACTGCGTAGTCCTGCCCGGCGGCTTCTCCTACGGCGACTACCTGCGCCCCGGCGCCATGGCGCGGTTCTCCCCGGTGATGGACTCGGTGCAGGAGTTCGCGGAAGCAGGGGGCACGGTCATCGGCATCTGCAACGGCTTCCAGGTCCTGTGCGAGTCCGGGCTGCTGCCCGGTGCGCTGCGGGCCAACCGGCAGCTGGAGTTCCGCTGCCAGTGGACCAACCTGCGGGTCGAGCGCAGCGACACCCGTTTCTCCTCAACCTGCGCTGCCGGACAGATATTGCAGGTGCCCATCTCCCACGGCGAGGGCAACTACTACGCCGACGCCGAGACGCTGGAAAGGCTGGAACGCGACGGACGGGTGCTGTTCCGCTACTGCGACGATTCGGGCCAGGCCACCGACGAATCCAATCCCAACGGTTCGGCCAACAACATCGCGGGCATCATCAACGAGGCGGGCAACGTGCTGGGCATGATGCCCCACCCCGAGCGGTGCTGCGAGGCGCTGCTGGGCGGCACCGACGGAGCGTTGATCTTCCAGTCGATCGTTGATGGCGTCGAGCGGGGACGCCCTCACCCTGACCCTCTCCCGGGGGGAGAGGGAAACCGGACCTAGCCACCTGGATGCTTGCCGTCGTCCTCTCCCTCTTTTCGGCCGCCAGCCTGGGCAGTGGAGCAGTTGCCGGTCGCGCCAGCCTCCAGGGAGTCCATCCCATTGCCCTGATCGGCACGGCCTTGGTGGTGGGATTCGTCGGCGTTACCATCGTCGACCTGATCATCGACTCCTCCAGGCTGTTCGAGGTTCCCCGGGCCGCGCTGACATGGATCGTTGCCTTTGGTGTGGTGCAATTCGGCGTAGGCCGCACGTCCGCGTATACCAGCCTGAGCATCATCGGGGCATCTCGCGTATCCCTGTTCATCTCCACCCAGGTGCCATTTGCGGCCTTCTTCGCCATCGCGTTCACCGGAGAGACGCTGGGGCCACTGGTAGCCGTCGGCACACTGGCGGTGATGCTGGGGCTGCTGTTGGCCAGCGGCGACTCGATCACTCAGGGATGGCGGGCGGACCGGCGGTATCTCCTGGGCTGCCTGTCCGGACTGATGGCCGGGGCCGCCACCGGCGCCAGCACGGTTTTGGCCAAGCAGGCTGTGAACGTGTACGAGGCGCCGCTGGCCATCACGTCGCTGGGGATGCTGGCGGCCACGGTCATTGTGCTGCCGGCGGTCGGCATAATCGCAGTACGAAACGCGGAGATACGGAGATACGACTGGCGTTCGATGTGGTTCGTCGGCCTCTCTGGCTTGAGCACCACGGTGTCCATCGTGGCACAGATCTTTGCCGTGCAACGCGCCGACGTCCTGATTGTAGCTCCCGTCCTGGCCACGTTTCCGCTGTGGACGCTGCTGCTGTCCCACCTGTTCATCGCTCGTTTGGAGCAGATAACGCTGCGCCTGACGGTGGGGACATTCGTGACGGTGGCCGGCGTGGTGGCGGTGGTGCTGGGCGGGCAGTTGTGACCATAAACTCAACAACAGCCCGGCGACGGTGCAGTGCCCATGTGCGTCCGCCAGCCAGCAGCGAGGGCCACCGGTGCTGACAGTAGTCCTCTCCCTGCTGTCGGCCGTCGGCCTGGCCACCACTGCAGTGTTGAGCCGCGTGGGCATGCAGGGGGTGCATCGCGTCAACGCCACCGGGGTGTCCCTGGTGGTGGGATTCCTGCTGACCCTGCTGGTTGTGCTGGCGGTCGCATACTCCGAGCTGGCCAGCGTACCCGTGGCGGTGTTGCCCTGGGTACTGGCGTTCGGGGTCGTGCATTACGCCATCGGACGTTCCGCCGGTTTCATATCCATCGACCTCATCGGCGCCTCCCGCGCCTCCCTGTTCGTTTCGGCGCAGTCACCCATTGCTGCATTCACGGCCATCGTGTTCACCGGCGAGTCCCTCAGCCCCCTGGTGGCCGTCGGCACGGTGGCCGTGGTGGTGGCGCTGGTGCTGGCCAGCGGCGATTCCCTTACGCGCGGGTGGCGGACCGACCGGAGGTACCTGGCCGGCTGCCTGATCGCGCTGTTATCGGGCGCCGCAATGGGCGTGGGATTTGTGCTGTCCAAGCAGACCCTGGCGATTTATGACTCCCCGCTGGTGGTGACCAACCTGAGCATGCTGGCCGCAATGCTGTTTGTTCTCCCTGTAGTGTCGGTGGCCGTGGCGCGTTATCCCGCCGTGAGGTCATTCGACCGCAGGTCCATGGGTTTTATTCTGCTCTCCGGAATGGGCCCCGCCGTGGCCGGAGCGGCCCAATTCTATGCGTTGCAGCACGGCGACGTGGTGATCGTGGCCCCTATCATAGCCACCTTTCCGCTGTGGACACTGCTGCTGTCTCACATATTCATTGCCCGGCTGGAGCGGATCACGGTGCGGATGGTGATCGGAGCGCTATTCGCAGTGGCCGGAGTCATTACCGTGGCGCTGGGCGGACAGCTATGACGCATATTCCTGCTTCCACTCGTGCCCTTACAATTGGGCCGTGGGACCACCAGAAAACATTGAGATTCAGCGTTGATAGCCATCGCCCTCTCGCTACTAGCGGCCATTGGCCTCAGCTCTACTGCGATTTTGGGCCGCGCCGGCATGCCCCGGGTCCATCCCGTGACCACCGTGGGAGTCACGCTGGTGTTGGGGTTCCTGGGCGTCCTGCTCGCGGCGCTGCTGTTCGAATTTTCCGGTCTCTGGCGGGTACCGCAGGCTGTCCTGCCCTGGATCGTGGTGGTCGGACTGGTGCACTTCGCCATTGGCCGCTCGCTCGGCTACATATCCATCAACGCCATCGGCGCCTCCCGGACCGCGCTGTTCATCTCCACGCAGGCGCCGTTCGCCGCCTTCCTGGCCATAGCGTTCACCGGGGAACCCCTGCGTCCCCTGGTCGCTATTGGAACGGCTGCCGTGTTGGTGGCGCTGCTGCTGGCCAGCGGAGACTCACTGACGCAGGGATGGCGTACCGACCGCAGTTACCTCCTGGGTTGCCTGATCGCGCTGGCGGCGGGCGCTGGCCAGGGCGGGGGATATGTCTTGGCCAAGAGGACGGTGGTCCTCTACGACTCGCCGCTGGTGGTGAGCGGCCTCAGCATGCTGGCGGCAGTGCTGATCGTCGTTCCTGTCGTTGCGCTGGCTGCCGCGCGCTATCCGGCCGTCAGGTCATTCGACCGCAGATCGATGAGCTTTATCGTGCTCTCCGGACTGTCCAGTTCAGTGCCGTCGATTGCCCAGTTCCTTGCTGTGCAGAAAGGCGACGTAGTGGTGGTGGCGCCCATCATGGCCACCTTCCCGCTGTGGACGCTGCTGCTGTCGCACATCTTCATCGCCCGGCTGGAGCGGATCACGCTGCGGTTGGTCGCCGGTGCACTGATGGCGGTAGGCGGCGTGATTGCAGTGGCGCTGGGCGGACAGCTATGATTGCCTTTTCTGTCGTCTCTGCCGCCCCACCAACGGAGAGGCGGAACCCTCACGTTGCAAGGCGGGCTGACCATGACGGCAATTGTCCTGTCCCTGGTGGCAGCCATCGGGTTCGGAAGCGCCCCGATCTTCACCCGCACCGCACTGCAGTCGTATTCCTTTCTCCCCGCCGTCTGGATGTCCCTGGTGGTCAGCTTCGTGCTCGCCGTGGTGTTGGCAGTAGTCTTTGCCCGCCACGACCTGGACAACCTGACGCTGACGGCATTTCTGTGGATCCTGGCCGTGGCGCTGGTCCATCACGTCTGCGGACGGCCCCAGAACTACCTGTCGGTCAGCATCATCGGAGCGTCGCGGGCCAGCCTGTTCTTTTCGGGCCAGGCGCCTGTCGCCGCTCTCGTGGCCGTGGTCTTTCTTGGGGAGTCCCTCTCCACTCTCATCGTCATCGGCACTGCGGCCGTGGTGATCGGACTGATAGCGGGCAGCGGCGACTCCCTGCTGCAAGGCTGGAGGGCCGACCGGCGGTACCTGTTCGGCTACCTGGTGGCCCTTTCTGCGGGTACTGCTTACGGTATGGTCAACATTTTCGTCAAGAAGGCCAACGAGACGGTGGAATCGCCCCTGCTGGTGACGTCCATCAGCCTGCTGCTGGGCATAACGCTACTGGCGCCGCTGATAACGCCGCGTACAGTGGGGGAAATCAGGACGACGGAGGACCGCTGGGGAAGCCTCAGGTCCGTGGCGCTGGCCGGGCTGGCCGCCGGAGTAGGGGTCAACTCACTGTACTTCGCCCTGCGCGACGGCGACGTGGTCATTGTCACTCCCATCGTATCCATCGCTCCCCTGGTGACCGTGGTGATTGCCCACATGTTTTACTCGCGGCTGGAACGGGTGACCCTGCGGCTGGCGGGTGGGACCGTTCTTGCAGTAATCGGCGTGGCCCTGGTATCGCTGGCCGGGCGAATATGACGGCGGCCATAGTAGCTCCATGACCGCCATCGCACTTTCATTCCTCGCCATCATGGGCTTCGGCAGCGCCACCATTTTCGCCCGTCTCGGGATGGGCACGGTCGGGGCCATGCCAGTGGTCTTTGTATCCCTGGTCTTCAGCTTTGCCGCATCAGGGATCCTGGCCGGCATATTCGCCTTCTCCGATTTCGCCACCATGCCCCTGATCGTGTTGGCCTGGTGCGTCATGCTGGGGGCATTCAACTTCCTTGGTGGCCGCAACCTGTCCTACCTGGCCGTGGGCCGGATCGGCGCCTCGCGGGCCGGGGCCATCGTAGGGACATCGGCGGTATTCGCCTCCATCCTGGCCATCACCATCACCGGCGAGCGGCCCCACTGGGTCGTGCCCATCGGGACCGTGGTCGTAGTGGCGGGACTGGCCACCGCCCTGGGCCGGAACATCATGGAGACCGCCGGAGCTGGCGGCGCAACCAGCCGCACCGCCCTGGCAGGTTACCTGCTGGCCTTTGGCGCTGCCTGCTGTTATGGCACCACCAACGTAGTGGTGAGGGCGCTGACCCTCGACTACACCTCGCCGCTGGTGGTGTCCACCATCAGCCTGCTGTTCGGGATGCTGCTGGTGGCGCCGGTGGCTTTCAAACCGGCGATGGCAGCGATTCCGGAGGCCCGGCGCTCGCCCAGGTTCCTGGTCTACGGCGGGCTGTCGGGCCTGGCGGCGGCAACAGGGGTGAACTGCACCTACTTCGCGTTGCAGCAGGCCGAGGTGGTGGTCGTCGCCCCCATAGTGTCGGCCAACCCGCTGTTCACGCTGATACTGGCGGCTCTGTTCATGTCAGCGCAGGAGAACGTCAACCGCTGGCTGGTGCTGGGCACGCTCATCACCGTCGGCGGCGTGGCGCTGGTGGTGCTGGGCAGCCAGCTGTGACGGGTGTGTGTGGCCCGCCCCCTGCGCCCATGGCATAATCGTGGGGCGCAATTGAGACACCACACCCGGACTAGAGGAGGGGCCATGCCCGGACTGATTACCACCCACAAGATCAACCACGTTACCACCATGACGAAGGACACCGCGGTAGCCATGGAGTTCTACAACAACCTGCTGGGCATCAAGCAGATCGAGAGCCAGGTGGACAACCCCGAGATCACGTGGCTGCAGCTGGAAAGCGGTATCATGGTGCACCTGATCGAGACCGAGGAGGCCCCGGCCAAGCCCGACCGCATCCACCACGCCTTCGAGGTGGAGGATTTCGAGGGCACCCGCTCCACCCTTGAGCAGAACGGCTTCGAGATCGAGCGCGAGGGCGTGCGCTACGACGGCCAGGCGTTCCTGTTCATCCACGACCCCGACGGCAACCGCGTCGAGTTCTGCACCGCCTCCGGCTACGCCCCGGCCCCCCCGCGCCCGAGCAGCTGCTAGAGATTGCCTGAACTGTGATTCCCGGGATTCATTTGATGGCCATGATTCTCGATTCAGGAATCATGGCCATCACCAAAATCAAATAAATCACAGTTCAGGCGAGGAGTAAGCCATGTTCGACAAGATACAGCACATTGGGTACCTGACCTCCGACCTCGAGGCCGCCGTGGGCTGGTTCGAGCGGTCCTTCGGCGCGGTCAACGCCGGAGGCGGGCCGCTCTCGCCCAGCTACGCCGTGCCCAGCGGCGGACGCAATGCCTACGTTCGTTTCGGGCAAGTCGAGGCCGAGATCATCGAGCCTGAGGACAAGTCCGGCGTTGGCAGACGGATCCTCGACATGCATCACGTCGGCTACGTGGTGGAGAACATGGAGCAAGCAGCCGATGAGTTGCGGGCCCGGGGTTTCGCCTTCGGCAGCGATGAGCCCTTCGTCAACGTATTCGGCCACCAGGTCTTCTACCTGGACACGGAGACTACCAACGGCGCATTCGTACACCTGACACAGCTGGCATCTCCGGCTGTCGACGCTCCCGGCACGGGGCTGGAGGTGGAGCGCATCATCCACGCCGGTTACCTGGTCAAGGACCTGGACGCGGCCATCGAATGGTACGTGCAGCGGTTCTCCGGAACCCACGTGGGCGGCGGCGCATCGCGGCGGGGCGGGCGCAACGCTTTCGTCAACTTCGGCCAGGTGCAGGTGGAGCTGATTGAACCTCTCGACCCGTCGATAATGCCCGACGGCGTGCACGAGATGGACCACGTCGGCTACGTGGTGGGCGACATCCCTACCTGCATGCCCGAGTGCCAGCATCGCGGCCTGCAATTCATCGCCGACGCTCCCGCCACCAACTCCATCGGCCAGCAGGTGCTGTACTTCGACACCGACACCAGCCTCGGCTCCCGGATGCACCTGACCCGCCTGCCAGACTGAGCGGGGCGCAGTGACACATTACGCCCTCACCCTCTCCCTCTCGCGAAGGGAGAGGGGAACTGTGATATGACCCCGCCGCGCAACGTCATCCTCGTGGGTTTCATGGCCTCGGGCAAGACCAGCGTGGGCCGGGCGCTGGCAGAGCGGACCGGCTGGACGCTCATCGACGCCGACGACGTGATCGTTGAGCGCGCCGGAAAGCCGATCCACCGCATCTTTAGCGAGGATGGTGAACCGGCATTCCGCGAGCTGGAGAGCCAAGTCATCGCCGACCTGTGCTCTGGGGAGCGGCAGGTCATAGCGTCAGGCGGCGGCTCATTCGTCAGTGAACGAAATCGCGACGTGATGCTGGCCGGCGGCCGTGTGTTCTTCCTGTCGGCCAACCCCGACACCATCCTGCGCCGTGTGCAGGAAGAGGACGCCGGCGGCCCCATCCGCCCGCTGCTGGCAGTGGACGACCCGGAGGCCCGCATCGCCGAGCTACTGTCGCAGCGGATGTCGGCTTACTCGCAGGCGCACCACACCGTCGAGACCGACGCGCTGATGCCTGAGGGGGTGGCTAAGCATATCGCGGCGATTTGCGGGATTGAATGAAACCAAGGAGATTAGGAATGTCGCTGAGCGAATTCGTTGGCGTTGATTGGTGCCGTTCCGGTTGGTTCAGTGTGGGGTTTAGCAGCGACGGCGAGTACGAATTGGAGGTGTTTGCCGCATTTGCTGACTTATTAACCCACTATAAGGCTGCTAAGCTAATTTTGGTGGACATTCCCATCGGCTTGCCAGAAGGAGCAGAAGAACGGCCTGGTGACATTGAGGCAAAAGGGCTACTTGCCGGTTATCGGGATTGGAGCGTCTTCCGTGCTCCAACGAGGGCTGCGACTGAACACCTTGCAAACCACCCTCGTGATAGAAAAGGCGCCAAGGAAGTTCAGTTAAGAATCACCGGGGAACCACTTAGCGACCAGACGCTCGGAATAATGCGACAAATCTTTGATGTTGACAGCGTCTTATTAGCTCGTTCTACTAATGCCGCCCCACAGGTCAGGGAAGTCCACCCCGAAATATTGTTTTGGGCGCTGAATGACACAACGTCAATGCGCTATCCGAAGTATCAGAGCAGAGGAATACGAGAGCGCATCGGCGTACTTAATCGAGTGTACCCGCAGACTAGGGAGATTGTTGAGGCGAGTTGGCCCATGATTGTCGAAAAGTACTTTGTTGAAGATGGGTTAGACGTTGATGTGGATGATGTGCTTGACGCGCTCGCGGCAGCGGTCACAGCAGATAGGATTTCTTTGGATCCTAGTCAAACGCGAACACTGCCTGCGAACCCGCCCAAAGATGCTAATGGCTTGCCGATGGAGATGGTGTACTGGATACCCTAATTCCAGTAACATCCCTATCGGAGACTCGAAAGACGGAGCGACCATCATGCCAGACACCAATGCTACCGACCCCAATCTGGCCGCCACGGTGCACCACTCCGGCGGCTCGTACCCTGTTGTCGCGGGGTGGGACATTCTCGACGACCTGGGCGAGCGGCTCGTGGACGTAGGTGTTCGAGGCGCCGCCTACATCATTACCGACGACAACGTGATGAACCCCTATGGGCGCCGGGTGCAGCGGGCATTGCAGGCGGCGGGGATACCGGCCCACTGTTTCATCATCCCCTCCGGCGAGTCGAGCAAGAGCTTCGAGTTGGCCCAGGCCATATACGGCTGGCTGGCGGAGCGGCGGGCCGAACGGGGCCACGCCATCGTCAGCGTCGGCGGCGGAGTGCCCGGCGATCTGGGCGGGTTCGTCGCCGCCACCTACCTGCGCGGCATGCCCTTCGTGCAGGTGCCCACCAGCATGGCGGCCATGGTCGACGCGTCCATCGGCGGCAAGGTGGCCATCAACCTGCCAGCCGCCAAGAACCTGGTCGGCGCCTTCTACCAACCGAAGGGCGTGTTCGCCGACGCCTCTGCGCTGTCCACGTTGGGCAAGCGGGAGCTGGCGGAAGGATGGGCCGAGGCCATCAAGCACGGCTTCATCCTGGACGCCGAGCTGGTCGACGTGTTCGAGGAGCACGCCGAGGCGCTGATGGATGTGGACCCCGAGATCTCCGCCGACATCATCCGCCGCAGCATGGCCATCAAGGCCGACGTGGTCAGCCAGGACGAACGCGAGACCCTGGGCATCCGCATCCTGCTCAACTATGGCCACACCATCGGCCACGCGCTGGAGGCGTCGACCGAGTACGGCCGTTTCCTGCACGGTGAGGGCGTTTCGGTGGGAATGATGGGCGCGGCGAGGATGGCCGCCGAGATGGGCCTGATGTCCCCCGCCATAGTAGACCGGCAGCAGCGGCTGCTGGAGCGCTTCAGCCTGCCTATCAGCGCGCCCGGCGTGCCAGCCGAGGATGTGCTGACGGCCATGTCGCTGGACAAAAAGGTTCAGTCGGGCACCAACCGCTGGGTGATGCTGGAGGACGTGGGCCGTTCCGTCGTGCGCCAGGATGTGCCATGGGAGCTCGTCGAGCGCACCGTGCGGGACCTGACTGACTAAGGAAGAGTGAAGATGAGCCAATCCGTGCCGATGGAACCCTACGACCAGGACGACGCTGTCGTGGCAGATTACCGGCAACAGTCCCGCGAATTCCTGGTAAAGGGCCGTGAATACCTGGCAGCCGGTGAGTGGCACCAGGCTGCGGAAAAGGGATGGGGCGCCGCCGCCTGGATGGCAAAGGCGGTGGCCGAGGCGCAGGGCTGGAAGTACAGTAGACACGACGAGTTCTTTACCGTCATGTACCAAGCCCAGGACCTATCCGACGATTCAAGGCTGGAAAACCTGCGGCGCGTCGCCAATGAGCTATACGGATTCTATTACACTCGCAAGATATTCCTGCGACCTGACGTAATCGCCAGGAACCTGGACCAGGTCGAATCGTTGCTGAACATCCTGCAGCCGATGACCGAAAGGGCATAAGAAAGAAATGAGCCAATCCGTACCGATGGAACCCTACGACCAGGACGACGCTGTCGTGGCAGATTACCGGCAACAGTCCCGCGAATTCCTGGTCAAGGGCCGTGAATACCTGGCAGCCGGTGAGTGGCACCAGGCTGCGGAAAAGGGATGGGGCGCCGCGGCCTGGATGGCCAAGGCGGTGGCCGAGGCCCGCGGCTGGGAATACACCAAACACGACGAATTCTTCACAGTCATGTACCAGGCGCAGGACGCTATCGGCGACGATCGATTGCGCGGCCTCACTGCAGTGGCGAATACGATGCACGGGTATTTCTACACGCGCAAGCGGTTCCTGCGGCCGGAAATCATCAGCGCAAATCTCAACGATGTGGAGACCCTGCTGGACCTGCTCCAGCCGCTGACTGAGGGCACATAGTGCGCTCCGGTCAGTGCCCCCCGCCGCCGCTGCGGCGCTCCCGGGACCGCGCCATCATCACCAGCAGCACGATGCACATACCCCCGCCGCTGCCGAGCAGCACCACCGACGCGACGTCGGACAGCACTGATGCCCCCGGCACAGCCTGCGACACCTCCTCCAGCGCCACTGCCACCGCTCCAGTCATGATCAGCAGGCCGTACAGGAACCGGATCCGCGACGGGTTCACCCGCTGAGTCGCGCTGGCGCCCAGCTGCGACCCGATGGACGCCGCCGCCAGCATCAGCACCGCCATGAGCGGGTCAACGCGGTCAGACAGCGCGTAGGCGAACGACCCCACCGACCCGGTGATGATGATCTGGAACAGGTCGGTGCCGATGGCGATGGTGGTGGGAACTCCCAGCACGAATATCAGCACAGGCATCAGGATGAACCCACCGCCAGCGCCCAGCAGCCCCGCAATGAATCCGATGCTGAACCCAATGCCCACGGGCACAAAGACCGATATCCGTTCGATTCCGGAAACCGGCAGGGTGACGTAGGTGGAAACGCCGCCCACTCCCGGGATCCCAATCCGGTGCGGCGGAATGCGCAGCGCACGGACCCGCTCCGTGAGCGCGGCGGTGGTAATGACCTCGCCCCCTCCGCTGTGCCGTCCCCGTCTGAGCCAGGTGCGCCAGAAATCGTAGAGAATGAAAAGCCCCAGCGAGGCCAGGAATCCGACGTATACGTAGCGAATCACCGGCCCGGCAATCCCTGCCGCTTCCAGTGTCGCATTCACCCATTCCGCCAGGAATATGGCCGGAATGGTGCCGGTGACCATCAGCGCGCCCAGCTTGAAATCGACGTTGCCCAGGTTTCTGTGCTTGAGGGTGTTGATGATGGAAGTGCCCATCACGAGGGTGAGGCCGGTGCCAACGGCGTAGACGGGCGGCACTCCGAACACCAGCAGGCCGCCGGTGATGAGGAAGCCCCCGCCGACTCCAAAGAAACCTCCCAGCATTCCCACGATCACGCCAAGGAACACCAGCAGCGCCGGGTGAATGACGACGTCGGCGTTAGGGAAGTACATCGTCCCCGTCTGCGTGTTGGCGTCCGCGCTGGAACCAGGCCGAAATCCGGAAAACCCCGCTCCAGAAAGCAGTCAGCAACAGGGCGGTTGCGGCCATCACGCCAAAGACGAAAAGCGCCCACACCGCTGGCTGCCCGTTACTGAGACTGGTCAAGAACTCGTTCATAGGTCCACTGGGCTATACTGAAATGCGATTAGGGGATGATAAAGCAAAACCAGCACACGGGACAGCAGCAATGACGGCCTCCGCTTTCTCTTTCCAACTCCTGCACGCCGACGGGCCCGCCCGCGCCGGCCGGATTCAGACGCCCCACGGACCGGCGGAAACCCCGCTGTTCATGCCGGTCGCCACCCAGGCCACAGTGAAGGGCCTGACGCCCGAGGAGGTGACCGAGGTCGGCGGCCAGGTGGTGCTGAGCAACGCCTACCATCTGTACTTGCGGCCCGGCGTGCAGACGGTCAGCGCCCTGGGTGGCCTGCACGGGTTCATGCGCTGGCCCGGCCCTATCCTGACTGACAGCGGCGGTTTCCAGGCCTTCAGCATGGGTTCGTTGCGCAAGGCCAGCGACGAGGGCATCCGATTCCGCTCTCACTTGGACGGCAGCGAGCACAATTTCACACCTGAGCTGGCGACCCTGAACCAGGTCGGCCTGGGCGCCGACATCATCATGTGCTTCGACCAGTGCATTGCCTACGGCGCGACGGAGAGAGAGGTACGCCGGGCCATGGAGCGCACCCACCGCTGGGCGGCGGAGTGCCACCGGGTGCATCGCGACTCCGGAGCCTGGCCCGGACAGGCCCTGTTCGGCATCGTGCAGGGCGGCACTTTTTCCGGTATGCGGGATGAGTCAACCGAGGCCATCTCGGCAATTCCATTCGACGGGTACGCCGTTGGCGGGCTGGCCGTGGGCGAGGACAAGGAGCAGCTGTACGGTTTCACCGGGCAGGTGGCAGCCGGCCTGCCCCAGGACAAGCCGCGCTACCTGATGGGCGTCGGGTCCCCGGAGGACCTGGTGGAGGGCGTCTGGCGGGGCATAGACATGTTCGACTGTGCCCTGCCCACCCGTGTGGCCCGCAACGGGGCCATGTTCACTCCCGACGGCCGCATCGACGTTACCAAGCGGCGCTTCGCGGAGCAGCAGGGCCCTGTGGACGAGGAGTGCGACTGCTATGTTTGCGCCAACTACTCTGCCGCTTACGTCCACCACCTGTTCCGGGCCAGGGAAATCCTCGGGCTGCGGCTGGCGTCAATGCACAACTTGCGGTTCGTGCTGCGGCTGATGGAGCGTATACGGGAGGCAATGCTGGAGGACCGGTTCGCAAGTTTCAGGAGAGATTTCCTGTCCCGCTACCGGCCCACCAATGAGGCGGCCCGGCAGGAGCAGAAGCTGCGCTGGCTGCAGGAGCGGGGTTAGGCTGAGGAACTGGCGTCGGCCACACCCGTATCCGACTCGGTTAGCGGTTGCAAAATGTCTAGCAGGAGCGCCACCTCGTCCAATCCCTGCCCAATATCGTCAGAGCGCAGGAAGATCCTGCGAGTATAGTAGTATCCGTGAAGCTCGTTAGCCGCGCGCCGCAGGTTACGCAGGCGGTCATCGCCTGACACGTCTTGGGCTTGGCGCATCACGGTGAAAAACTCGTCGTGTCTTTTGTATTGCCAGCCTTGCGCCTCCGCTACCGCCTTGGCCATCCAGGCAGCTGCGCCCCAGCCTTTTCCCGAAGCCTGGTGTAAATCCCCTGCTGCCAGATATTCTCGCCCTTTGTCCAAGAACTCCCTGGACTGCCGCGCAAAATCGACAACGGCGTTGTCGCTCTGTTCAAATGGCTCCATCGGCACGGATTGCGGCATAGTTAAGTCCTAACGGTATGCAGGGGATCCCAGAGACAAAGAGCGCCTCGGTTCGGCGCTCTCTCTGTTGGGGAAAACGGGCGGGAAGCTAACGGCCGCCCGCCACCGCCGGAACGATGCTCACCTCGTCACCGGAACTGGTCTGGGTATCCAGGCCGTCCATGAACCTGACGTCCTCGCCGTTGAGGTAGATGTTGACGAAATAGCGCAGTTCGCCCTCTTCGTCGATCAGCCGGTCCTTCATGCCAGGGTAGCTGCCCTCCAGCTCCTCTACCATGGCGGACAGGTTGCCCGACTCTACCTCTACCTTGTCCTTTCCGCCTGTCATCCGCCGCAGCGGGGTGGGTATACGAACAACGACGCTCATCAGTGGTGCTCCTGCCAATCACTTGGGCTGGGGCTTGGGCAGCCACCCATTGCCCCGAAATGAACCTTCTTCAACCTGACTCAAAGTTTGGTTTATATGTACCGCACAGCCACTATGGACGCCATAAGTATCGCACCGCCACCCAAAGTCCCATAGAATAGCTGGTCCAGCCGCCGAAGTAATTTGCACAATTCGGCGCGATACTCTGTTTCGAGCGCCAGCTGGGTGTCCTGCCTTGCAGAAATGTCCTCGTGCTGGCCTCCATCCGGCGCAGGCCGAGTCTCCACCAGTACAGTGACAGTCCCTTCCAGCCGCCCAATGGCCCTCCAGAATTTTGATTCCTCCGAAAGCCCGGAGTTCTCGCCGTCAAACATCGTTAAGCAATCATTGGCGGCTTACCCGTTCAGCGCCGCCTCAAAGGACGTAATCGTGGGCTTGATGGTCAGGGGGTTGACTACCTCGTCTTCGACGGCCTCCTGGGTCTTTAGGCCGTTGCCGGTGATGTAGACCACCGCCAGCTCGTCGGCTCCGATGGCCCCGGTCTCCGCCAGGTGCGCCAGGGCCGAGACTGTGACGCCGCCCGCTGTCTCGGTGAAGATGCCCTCGGTCTCGGCCAGCAAGCGGATGCCGCTCACAATCTCGCTCTCCGGGACGGCGTAGGCCGACCCTCCCGAGTTGTTGATAACCCGCAGCGAGTAGATGCCGTCGGCAGGGTTGCCGATGGCCAGCGACTTGGCCAGGCTGTCGGGGCGCACCGGCGTGATGCGGGCCTCGTCGCCGCTCCAGGCGCTTACAATCGGCGAGCAGCCCTCGGCCTGCGCCATGTGCATCTGCGTTGTCACCGCCGGGTGATGCACGGTGTTCTGGTCGACCCCGAAGGAGCTTGCCTCCACGCCGTCCAGCAGGCCCAGACAGGCCAGCTCGTTAAACCCCTTCCAGATTTTGGTGAACATCGCGCCGGAAGCCGATGGGACTACCACGTGGTCTGGCAGGCGCCAGCCCAGCTGCTCGGCCACCTCGTAGCCCAGCGTCTTGCTGCCCTCGGCGTAATACGGCCGCATGTTGATGTTGACGAAAGCCCAGTTGTAGTCGTCGTTGTCTGCCAGCTCGCTACACAAGCGGTTGACCTGGTCGTAGGTGCCGTCAACCGCCACCAGGGTCGGGCCGTAGATGGCGGCGCCGACGACCTTGCCTCGCTCCAGGTCGGAGGGGATGAACACCACGGCTCGCATCCCGGCGCGGGCGGCGTGGGCTGCCACGCTACAGGCCAGATTGCCGGTGGAGGCGCAGGAGATGGTCTCGAAGCCGAACTCACGGGCCTTGGTGGCAGCAACCGACACCACGCGGTCCTTGAAAGAGAACGACGGGTTCACGCTGTCATTCTTGATGTACAGGTTGTTCAAGCCCAGGCGCTTGCCGAGATTGTCGGCCTTGAGCAGCGGCGTGTAGCCCGCCATTATGTCAACGGGGTTATCTCCGTCCGCCGGCAGCAGGTCTGCGTAGCGCCAGATGCTCAGGGGGCCGGACTCGATGCGGTCGCGGCTCACCACCTCGGAGATGGTGGCGTAATCGTAGACCACTTCCAGCGGGCCGAAGCAGAAATCACAAACATTCAGAGGATTGGCGGGCTGTTCCCGTCCGCACTCGCGGCATTTAAGACCGTTAACGAAAGCCACTGACCTCGGTTCCTCCTCTGTGGCGTGGCCCCGGTTTCAGCCTTGAAACGGGGCTATCAAGCGGGGTGCAAAAGGCAAAAAAGAATGCCTGACGCCGAGCGCCTCAGGTTCAGCCGATGGTAACAAAGGCCCTATTCATTGTCAATCTTGACGCACCATCGTAGAGGGTTCTCCAACAGTTCCCTCTCCCGAAGGGAGAGGGCTACGCCTGTCCTGAGCTTGTCGAAGGGGTGAGGGCGTAACCTCCCACACCGCAGGGGGAGCACAGCATTGCGCCCCGTCTCGCACGGCTAGGCTATAATCACCCCGAGGTGGCAATGACACTACCTGAATCCAGCCGCTACAACCTGTCGGACGGCCTGGAGATCTGCCGCATTCTGAACGGCATGTGGCAGGTGTCCGGCGCCCACGGGGCCATCGAGCCACGCGCCGCCATCCGGAGCATGTTCGACTACGTCGACGCGAGGTTCACGACCTGGGACCTGGCCGACCACTACGGCCCCGCCGAGGATTTCATCGGTGAGTTCCGCCGTCAACTCGCCTCGCAGCGCGGCCCGGAAGCCCTGTCCGGCATCCAGGCATTCACCAAGTGGGTGCCGCGCCCGGGGCCCATGCCCCGCCAGGTCGTCGAGGGCAACATCGACATCTCCCGCCAGCGCATGGGCGTGGACCGTCTGGACCTGTTGCAGTTCCACTGGTGGGACTACCGAGACCAGCGCTACCTCGACGCCCTTTCCCACCTGGCCGACCTCCGGGACGAGGGCCGCATACGAGAGGTTGCGCTGACCAATTTCGACACGCAGCGGATGCGCGACATCGCCGCGCATGGCATCCGTGTCGTATCCAACCAGGTGCAGTACTCCCTCATCGACCGCCGCCCCGAGGTGGCCATGGCGGGACTCTGCACTGAGCAGGGCAGCTCGCTGCTGGCTTACGGCACAGTCTGCGGCGGGCTGCTGACCGACCGCTATCTCGGACAGCCCGAACCATCTCGTGCCCAGTTGAACACGGCCAGCCTGGGCAAGTACAAGCAGATGATCGACGCCTGGGGCGGCTGGGGCTTGTTCCAGCAACTGCTCTCCACACTGCGCAACATCGCCGACAGGCACAATGCCAGCATTGCCAATGTCGCCGTGCGCTACGTGCTGGACCGCCCCGCCGTTGCCGGAGTCATCGTCGGCGCCCGCCTGGGCGTGGCGGAGCACATCGCTGACAACGCCCGCGTGTTCGACATCGCCCTGGACGCCGATGACTTGGAGGCCATCGAGGCCGTGCTGGCCCAGTCCCGCGATCTCTACCGCATCATTGGCGACTGCGGCGACGAGTACCGCCGCTAAAAGGGGGCATTCCGTCCCTGGAAGCAATTGTCTGAATCAATTAGGAGTTAAGCACGTGACCAGCCAGAACGAACGCGAGCGCGTGGTCGAAACCTTGCCGGAGGTCGAGGGCGGCATTTCGCCCGAGGCCATCGCCCGCGCCAAGGCAATGATCGGCACCCGCATGCGCACCGAGAACTTTGTCCGCGACGCCTCGCTGGGGGCGCTGTTGAATTTCGCAAACGGGATCGGCGACTCGAACCCCATGTTCCGCGACCAGGAATACGCCGCCTATTCCAAGTACGGCTCCATCATCGGCCACCCCTGCGCCCCATACATGCGCCACTGGTCCGGGCGCACGCGCTGGGGCCTGCCGGGTGTCCACGGCTTTTTCGCTGGCAACGACTGGGAGAACTTCCGCAACATCCGGCCCGGCGACGCCGTCAACTGCGTCGAGCGGGTGCTGGACGTGCAGGAGCGCCAGAGCCGCTACTCCGAGACCCTGGTGATCCAGTTCGTGGAGACCATCTACACCAACCAGCGCGACGAGCTGGTGGCTCGCGTCGTGGGCTGGTGTACCCGCCACCAGCGCCGCGCTTCGAGGGAGCGCGGCAAGTACGCCAGCGTCCCCCGCCGGCACGAGTACGCGCCCGAGGAACTGGAGGCCATCGACCAGCAGGTGCTAGCCGAAAAGGCCCGGGGCAGCCAGCCACGCTACTACGAGGACACCAACATCGGCGACGAGCTCGATCCCGTGGTGCGCGGTCCTCTCTCGCTGCAGGACGTCTCGGCGTTCCTGGTGGGCACCGGACGGTCCAGCGCTCACGGCGTGCTGCTGCGCGAGGCGTTGCGGCACCCCGATCACTTCTTCCGGAACCCCGAGGCCGGCGGCGGCATCGAATACACCGGCATCGGGCACCTGCGCGACTCTGTTGCCGAAGCCGTTGGCGTCCCCGGGGCCTATGACTACGGCCCCCAGCGCGTCTCGTGGATGGGAACGCTGGTCACCAACTGGATGGGCGATGATGCCTTCCTGAAGCGTCTGCGGGTCGAGTGCCGCCGCTTTAACGTCTACGGCGATACGCAATGGTGCAAGGGCCGCGTCATCGGCAAGCACGTCCACGACGGCGCGCCCCTGGTCGACCTCGAGATCTGGGCCGAGGGCCGCGTCATCGGCAAGCACGTCCACGGCGGCGCGCCGCTGGTTGACCTGGAAATCTGGGCCGAGAACCAACGCGGCGAGGTCACCGCCCCCGGCCAGGCCACGGTGATGTTGCCGTCCCGCGACCCGCGCCTGCCCTGGTTCACCGACGGCCACGCCCTGAACCTCCGCGACGTGGCCCGCAGCGAGCAGATGCCGCCCATCCTGCCCGAGTAGTAGTTCATATATCGGAATAACTTCCGTTGGGATGATTTAAACTGAGGACATTGAACAATGGGCAGAACGTTTGTCGACGCCATCATTTACGGTCCATCCGATACTCGAAGATATTCCTTTTTCGTAGATACAGGCGCGGCCCTGATGGGTTTGCCGATAGAGGAAATCGAGGCTCTCGGTTTGCCCATGGTGCCCGACGGACAGACTCGATTCCTGACTGCGACGGGGGTTGTTGAGCTGGACACCTACTCCATAACCGGCAGGGTGATAGTTGACCGGCCAAGGGGCAACGGATTTACAGCAATGGTCGCTCCGGCGCCGATACCATTGATCGGTTACGAACGCCTGCAAAATATGAGGCTGCGAGTGAACCCCGTGTCCGAACAAGTCGAAGATGTGCCGGACGACGAGGTCAATCACCCACCATATTTTCTATGACTGCCAACGCGACAAATTCACCCACAGCCCTGGCCGGCCTGCGCGTGCTGGAGCTGGGCAGCCTCGTGGCCGTGCCCTACTGCGGCAAGCTGCTGGCCGCCCTCGGCGCAGACGTGGTCAAGATCGAGCCGCCGGTGACCGGCGACCCGTCGCGGCGGCGCGGCCCCTTCCCCGGCAATGATCCTCACCCGGAACGCAGCGGGACGTTCCTCTACCTGAACACCGGCAAGCGCGGCGTCACGATGGACGTGGACGACCCCCAGGGCCGCGCGATGCTGCGGCAGCTGGCGTCCCACGCCGACGTCGTCATCCACGACTCGCCGCCGTCGCTGGCGGCATCGAGGGGGCTGACGCAGGAGGCACTCGCTGAACTCAACCCGTCCCTGATAGTGGCCGCGATCACCTCCTTCGGCTCCAGCGGCCCCAACTCGGAATACGCTGCGCACGACGTGAACGTGTTCCATGCCGGCGGCGAGGGCAACCTGCTGCCCAACGGCCTGGCCCTGGACACCTTCCCGGATCGCGCCCCCATCGCCGCCGGGGCAATGATGGCGTCGTACCAGGGCGGCCTGACCGCCGCCGTGGGAATCGTCGGCGCCGTGCTGGTCCAGTGGGCAAATGGAACAGGACAAAGCGTGGACAGTTCCCTGCAGGAGGCTCAGCTGGCCATTGGATACCTTCCCATACAGCGGCTGGAGGCTGAGGGGTTCGTGGAAACTCGCTTTTCACGCTTCTTTCGCATGGGAGGCGTATTGCCGGCCGCTGACGGCTACGTGGAGCTATTGACGCTGGAGCCACGACAATGGGAGGGGCTGGCGCGACTGCTCGGAGGTCCCGACTGGGCCAGCGCCGACAAGTTCCGGGATCCGGCCACACATGGGCCATCCATCAACGAGAACCTCCGCCAGTGGACCTCTGAGCATACGCGGCAATGGCTATACCGCGAGGGTCAGGCCCACGGCATTCCCATTGCGCCTTACCTGACTCCCGCCGAGGTCTTTGACAGCCCGCAACAGCGCGAAAGAGACTTTTACGTACAGATAGGCCATCCCGAGGCGGGCGATTACGACTACGCTGGCCTGCCCCTGCGGATGGGCGAAACCCCTCCCGTCGTACGACGCGCCCCTTTGCTCGGTGAGCACAACGCCGAGGTGTTCGGCAAGCTGGGTTATGCGCCGGCGGAGCTCACCGCGCTGGCAAGAGCCGGGGTTATCTGATGCCGCCTGAAATGGGGGACCTGCAATGCGGAAGGCCGGGTAGTGGCAACAGTGTCTACTAGCCTCTATGTACTTATGGCGTTCATTGCGCTGATAATGATTCTCGAGGTCATCAACGGCAGCATGGACCATGCGCTGAACGCCTATGGCCTGGAGCCGCGCACCACGGCGGGGCTGATTGGCATTCCCCTGAGCCCGTTCCTGCACGGCAGTTACCTGCACGTCCAGTCCAACGCTGTGGCGCTGCTGGCGCTGGGCACCCTGGCGGTGATTCGCACCGGCGACCGCTTCCCCTGGGTCTGCCTCGTCATCATACTGGTTGGAGGCGTGGGTGTCTGGGTCATTGGCCGGCCGGCCATCCATGTCGGGGCCAGCGGCCTGGTCTTCGGCCTCTTCGGTTATCTGCTGGTCAGGGGCGTCATCGACTTCAACATTCTTTCCGTTCTTGTGGCTCTGGTGGTTGCCGGGGTGTTTGGCTGGATGGTAGTGTCCGGCGTGGTGCCCACCAACGACTACGTGTCCTGGGAGGGACACCTCTGCGGTCTGGCAGCAGGCGCCTTGGCCGCGATCATAGTCCCCGGGAAGAGCAGCGCCGCGAGGCCGGAAGGCATGCGCCAAATGCAGCGCTGACGTCTGGCTGCGCCCATCACGATAACGCCCCATTGCGGAGACTGCCAATGAATTCCACCCTCGAAAATAGTACCGGCGGCGCCAGCGGACCCTTGGCCGGAATACGCGTCGCCGACTTCTCGGTGCATGCCGCCGGGCCCTTCGCCGGGCTGATGCTGGCGGAACTGGGGGCGCAGGTCATCAAGGTCGAAAGCTCGGCGCGTCTCGACATCACTCGCCGCCCCCACGCCATGTATGGCAAGCCTCCCTCCAGCTTTGAGCAGATCAACGCCAACAAGATGTCGGTGTGCCTGAACCTGAAGGAGCCAAGGGCGGTGGAGCTGGCGCTGGAACTGGTCAGCGCATCCGAGCTTGCCCTCGAGAATTTCCGCCCCGGAGTGATGCAGCGCCTGGGTCTGGGCTACGAGGCCATGAAGGAGGTGCGCCCCGACATCATCCTGGTGTCGCTGTCATCCAACGGCCAGACCGGCCCTGAGAGCAACTATGCCGGGTACGCGCCCATGTTCGCCGCCCTGGGCGGCCTGGGCCACCTGACCGGCTATCCTGACGGGCCGCCCGTGGAACTGCGCCATGCCATGGACCACACCGGCGGAATGATGGCGGCTTTCGCGGCGGTGGCCGCCCTGTCGGCTCGCCAGCGCACCGGCATGGGCCAGCATGTCGACGTGTCGGTCCGGGACCTGGCAACATCGTTCATCGGGCCGGAACTGCTGGACGTCGCCATGAACTCCCGCGACCCCCGCCGCAACGGCAACCGGGACCCGTCGGCGGCTCCCCAGGGCGTGTACCGCTGTCGCGGCGAGGATGAATGGGTGAGCCTTTCGGTGACCTCGGAGGCGGAGTGGCGTGGCTTAGTTGAGGCCATCGGTTCCCCCGCCTGGGCGATGGGCGACGAATTTGGGGACGCCTTCCGCCGCTGGCGCAGGCACGACGAGCTGGACTCCCTCATCGAGGGGTGGACGTCGCAGCACTCAGCCGGAGAGGTGACGCGGATGCTGCAGGCCCACGGCGTGGCCGCCCATCCGTCGCTGGCCCCCGACGCAATGATGCAGGATGCCCATCTGCAGGCCCGGGGCGCATTCCCCATGGTCTACAACCCGGACACCGGCGAAGAGCAGAGGGCCGTTTCGCCTCCTTGGCGGTTCTCTGAGACGCCCGCAGCCGTCGACCGTTGGACTCCCACCCTGGGGCAGCATAACCTGGCGGTCTTTTCCGGCATCCTGGGCCTGCCGCCCGAGGAGGTCGAGGACCTGGAGAGACGGCAAATCGTCTGGTAACGACACGGCGGATGATGCAAAATACACTTTGCGCCGTTACAATTCCAACCCAGAAGTCCAACCCGGAAGCGCCAGTAGATTATTGGTATTGAACCACCAGGAGAGGGGCATGGCCAAGAAAGGCACCGGACTGATGATCGTTTGGGTTGACGTACCGGCAGAAATGGAGGACGAATTCAATCGATGGTACAACGAGGAACACCTGGCTGAGTTGCTGTCCGTGCCAGGTATCTTGAACGCGGCCCGTTATGAGGCCACCAGCAGCGGCCCTAAGCACATGGCGGTTTACGAACTGGAAAGCCCTGCCGTAATCGAGACCGACGCCTTCAAGAACCGCCCGCGAACCGAATGGGGCAAGCGGGTCAGTCCCAGTGTCATCGGCACCAACGTCATCAATAACGTCTACGGAATGATCCACCCCGCCGGGCTCTCCGACGATATTGCCAACAGCGACATGGCGCCCGCCCTGCAGATCGGCCGGATGGACGTGCCCGAAGAGAACGACGCCGAATGGAACGAGTGGTACTCGGGCGTCTATGTTCCCAACTACGAGAGGGTCCCAGGATGCATCCGGGGCCGCCGCTGGAAGGCGGTGAGAGGAGCACCGGCATACGCCACGGTCTACGAGTTCGAGGACGAGAACGTGTCGCAGACGGAAGAGTGGCTGCGACAGCGCGAAATCCACCCTGACAACCGGCGGATGCGGGACATCATGACCCATGCACCCGGATCGCCCGGCATCTGGAAGAAGACCTTTCAGCTGTAGCCAGCCGGTGTTCCAGCTCCTGAACACCGGCTCCACCGCTGGGTAATACCGGACGGAGAGCGCCCATGGCAGCGGCCCAGCCCGTATTTGAACACGGAACCGGCGGCGACAACCGGGCGGAAGGCACCGCCGGCCGGAACAGCATGTTTGTGGCGCTGATGCTCACCGTAGGCCTGATGGTCTACGAAATCATTGGCGGTTGGGCATCGGGAAGCCTGGCCTTGCTGGCCGCCGCCGGACTCCTGCTGGCCACCGGTTCGGCAATCACGATTTCGGTATTCAGTGCCTGGGCAGAGAGTCGCCCCGCTTCCATCGAACGCACTTTCGGGTACCACCGGGTTGAGGTAGTGGGTTCGATGCTGGGCGCGCTGGCCCTCTGGCTAGTTGCCGCATGGGTGCTGTTCGAGTCCATCAGCCGCCTCCAGGATCGCGCTGAGCTGGAAATCAACGGCGGGCTGATGCTGATAGTCGGCATCATTGCCGCCGTGGTGAACATACTGGCCGGTGTGGTGCTTAAAATTGGCTCCCGCGGAAGCCGCAAGGCGGATGAGGCTTTCTGGCACCTGGTCTCGGATTTCCTCGGTTCCATCGGCGTCGTTGCGGCCGCCGTTCTGGTCCAGTACAACGGTTGGACGGTAGTGGACCCGGTTGTATCCATCGGCATAGCCGCTCTGATCGCCGCCAGTTCGTGGCGGCTGATTCTCAAGGTTTTCTACGCCATCATGGAGGGCACTCCGGAACACCTGGACCTCTACAGCCTTTGCGCGGACATCGAGGAGGTGCCCGGAGTCACTTTGATTCACGACGTTCACGCCTGGAGCATTTCCGAGGGGTATCATGCATTTACCGCCCACGTGGTCCTCGAGCCAGGGCATGCGAACAACAATGAAGACCTGCTGAACGAAATGCGCAGGATTGTTTACGAAAAACACCAAGTCAGTCATCTCACCATTCAATTTGAGGAATCTGCAACCCAGTGCCTCGAGAATCATCATCTGGGTCACCTGGAAGCCACGTCCAGGTTCGAACGCTGATCCGGGCAACGCATTGCCTACCTCAAAATCCAATACGGATTCACGACTATGACTGAGGCCGAAGGCAGGCACACCGGCCACGACCACGATGCTCACGCTGGCCATGACCACGCCGCGCACGAGGGCCACGACCACGCCGCGCACGAGGGCCACGACCACGATGCTCACGCTGGCCATGACCACGCCGCGCACGAGGGCCACGACCACGCCGCGCACGAGGGTCACGACCACGATGCCCACGAGGGGCATGACCACGCTGGCCATGACCACGGCGGCCATGATGATCACGACGATCATTCGGGTCATGACCATCACGGGCATGCCCACGATCATGCAGCCGAACTGCGGGAGGCCAGCCGTCGCAGCCTGGTTATAGCCCTTGTCCTGATCGGCGGGTTCATGGTCGTTGAGGTCATCGGCGGCATAATGTCGGGCAGCCTGGCCCTCCTCGCCGATGCCGGGCACATGCTCACCGACGCCGCGTCCATAGCCCTGGCGCTGGTGGCGGTCTGGATCGCAGGCCGGCCCGAGTCCATTGAGCGGACATTCGGCTACCAGCGTACCGAGGTTCTGGCGGCGGCGTTCAATGCCCTCAGCCTATGGGCTATCGCTGCCTGGATCGTGTGGGAGGCGGTCGAGCGTTTCGTCAACCACCATGAAATCCACATCGAAGGCGGGCTGATGCTCATCGTCGGTGTGATCGGATTGCTCGTAAACATAGTTGCCGCCTTTGTCCTCCACGCCGGTTCGAAGCACAGCCTCAACGTGGATGGCGCCTTCAAGCACGTGATGGCCGACCTTATGGGATCAGTTGGAGTGGTCATTTCCGGGGTCGTAGTGATCCTGACCGATTGGGTGCTGATTGACCCGATACTTTCCATAGGCATCGCGCTGCTTATCGTTGTCAGCTCCTGGCGGTTGGTCTTGCGGTCCGTCAATGTGCTGCTCGGCGGTGTGCCGGAACACCTTGACCTGTACGCTCTGTGCGCCGAACTCGAGGATGTGCCGGGAGTGACCCTGATCCACGACGTCCACGTATTCACGGTCACCTCCAACTTTGACCTGATGACCGCGCACATTCTCGTGGATCCTGCCTTCAGGGGATACGAGGACGAGATGCAGCGTCAGCTGCGACTGATTGCCACGGAGAGATACAACCTGCATCACGTGACCTTTCAGTTGTGCCATTCGGCTGCCGAATGCACTGAACAGCACCACGTGGGCCACCTGGAGGCCTTGGCCAGACCGGCCCGTTGACGCGACCTGCTTTCAGCGCTAGACCGCTAACGCCAAGGTCTTTTAGTTCTCCCTCTCCCTTGAGGGATAGGGTTGGGGTGAGGGGGAAACCCTAACTGCCAGCGGCTTGAAAGGTACCGGGGTACGCCCCCACCCTAACCCTCCCCCGGAGGGAGAGGGAACTTTGAAAAGGCCCTGCGTT
Source organism: Dehalococcoidia bacterium (assembly GCA_965203005.1). GTDB lineage: Bacteria > Chloroflexota > Dehalococcoidia > Lucifugimonadales > UBA3495 > VXOI01. Next base: position 2,646,408 of record CBDBBS010000002.1, on the reverse strand, counting down.
AACGCGCCGTGCGTACTCTGCCGTGGCGCGTTATACTTGATTGTGCAGCAATTCACATACGGTCTCGCGCCCGCTGCGAATCCTGCCCTTTTTGCGTCGGCGTCCTCGAATGACAAGTGCCGTAAATCTACGCATCACGCTCCCGCTGGCCATCCTGGCCGTGTTGCTGGCCTTGCTGTTGACGCACGCGTTGGCCCCGGTTTCCCTTGCACAGGAACCGGATCATGAGGAGGTCCATTACGTCGGCGACCACGACATTGTGGTGGTGCCCGCCAATCTCAACTTGGGAGCGGGCTCGGCCCAGTATCTGGTGATCGTTACCGACCCCGAGACCGGCGAGCCGGTACCCGATGCGCGTGTGGTGATGGTCGCCGACCACCAGGAGGAGAGCAATCCCGGCTGGGCCATAGCTACCAACTCGCCTGCCGACCCCTCCCAGTACAACGTCAACCTCAAGCTGGATTCAACCGGCCACTGGGCCATCAGCGCAGACGTCTCATCGTCGCTGGGCGCCGACCTGATCGAGGTGACAGAGCTGGAGGTGCCGTCGGTCAACCGGCTGACCCAGGGTTCCTGGGTGTTCTTCGGGGTGTTCGGCGCGATCCTGGCTGGTATCGCATACGTCTGGTGGACCGCTCGCAGGGAATACCGGCGCAAGCAGGCTGCCCGGGCCGACCTGAATGTCTGAATCAGGACTTGCCGGATTTGAGGAATTCCAGGATTTCTCTGATGCCTGATCCCGAATATACGGGGTTCAAGGATTGCCGGGTTGCCCCAGCTAATCCGGTAAATCCTTTAATCCTGAAAATCCTGATTCTGACAATAACCGCAGCCGCTGTCATTGTAGGGGCCATGTGGGCCGCGCCTTCCGCCCTGGCGCACGGGGGCATCGACGCCGGACAGGAACCCTGGACGGCGTGGAACACCAATCCGCTGCCCACGATCCTGGTATTGCTGGCCGCCTACGTTTACATAAATGGCCTGTACAACTGGGAGCGGCCCAGCCACCCCGTCAACAACTGGCAGAAAGGCTCCTTTTTCTTTGGGCTGTTTCTGGTATTTTTTGCCCTGCAATCGCCGCTGGACCCCATTTCCGACCACCTGCTTTCCTTCCACCAGGCGCAGCACTTCATCCTGCGGATGGTGGCCCCCATGTTCATCCTGCTGGGGGCCCCTCTTACGCCCATGCTGCGGGGAATGCCGGCCTGGGCGAGGCAAGGGATTATCCGCCCTGCCGCTAGGAACCACTACGTCCGGCAACTGTACCGTCTGCTCACCAACCCGATTTTCACCATCTTTTTCTTCCTGGGCAGCCTCTACCTGTGGCAGTTCCCCGGCGCCTTCAACCTTGCCTTGCGCAACGACGAGGTACACGCCCTCATGCATCTGACCATGAGCGCGTCCGGGTTCCTGTTCTGGTGGGTAGTGATCGACCCGCCTCCCCATCGCTCCAGGTTGCACTATGGGCTGCGGGTTCTCTACCTCGGCCTCATCGTTCTGCCCAACACGCTGCTGGGGGCGGCCATTACATTCTCCAGCCAACCGGGTCAGCATCTTTACAGAGCCTATGAAGAAGTTTTGCAGCCCTACGGGCTGGAGTGGCATATCGACCAGCAGCTGGGCGGGCTGATGCTCTGGGTGCCGGGCGATATGATGAGCATAGTGGCCGCCGGCATCGTGATGATAATGTGGTACCAGAGAGAGGAGGCGCAAAACGCGGCCCTTGCGGGCGGGCCGGCAAGAGGCAAATAACGGCGACTACGCGAAGCTTGGCTTCCAGGAGTTAATACTCTCCGGCTTCCCCCACGTGGAGGAGTGCTGCCGCGTCTCCGACGAGGTTCTGCCCCGCCTCCACGAGAAGCTCGCCGCGTAGCTCGTCGCCTGTTAGGTGAATCGTCGTTGATGATAGGATGTGAATTGCCGTAGAGAATCCCTGAATAGGTGGTTGAGCAGGGTAAAGATGATAGCGAAGATACCTTTAGTCTTGGAGCCGCAACCCGAAGGGGGATACACCGTTACCTCTCCATTGCTGCCGGAACTGGTAACCGAGGGCGATACGTTGGCCGAGGCCTTGGCAAACGCGGAGGACGCTTTTGCCGCAGTGGCCGAGATTTACGAAGATCGGGGGCGACCGTTGCCATCGAGCATCTACGTCGATGACGCCAACGGCCCGGTTTCAGTCGAAGCCATCGTCTATGTGCCGTGAGATATCGGGATGCCGCGCGCAAGTTGGAGGCGCTTGGATGTTAGGAGATCCCCAGGCGTGGCAGGGGTTCTCACAGAAGATGGTTCAATCCCGAAACGCAAAAGGATGCCGTACTGCCGGACTGGGGTAGCCGCGACCTGAAAATCGGAACCCTGCGCTCAGCAATCAGGCAATTGAACCTGGATTGGAATGAATTCCGGGAATTGTAACTTAACGATCAGGGCGCGCAATTGAACTCGCCGTTATTCCGAAATCCTCGAAACGACAAGCTGCCCCAGAACCGAGTGCAAACTCCCAGACTGTCCTCCCCGCAAAAGTCGCAGAATCCCCGGCATAGTGGGGGCGGGAATCAATCGGCCCAAGTCATTACTTGCTCAATGTGATCCGTATACAGTCGGGTATAGGCTGCCATCAAGAGACCCGTTCATCCTGAGCGTGTCGAAGGACGAACAGGGATCTCTGAATTTACCGGATCAATGGACGCCCCTACTTGGGGTGCCAGATCCCCATGTCCTCGCTGTAATCGCAATGGAAACAGCCAAGGGTCCCTCTGCTTTGAACCACGTCTATGACGTAGCGGTGTCCCACCTGTTCGCATGACGACGGGGACGGCGGCTTGTATGATCCCGCGCCTCCCCGTCTCGACCGGCTGCAGTCAGCACAGCGGCAGGCCGCAGGATGATTCCCGGCTATCCGGTCCCACGAATACGGCATAGCGACTAGCCCCAAAGTCCCCTCCCCCTTGATGGGGGAGGGCTAGGGTGGGGGTGAAAAGGTAGTCGTAAGAAAGTAAGGGCAACCCCGGGGCTGCCCCGTCAACCCTGCGCCCTCAGCCCTTACGCCTACTCGAAACCCGCCGGAATCTTGTCGGCCCATGGGCGGGCGCGTTCGTAGGCCGCCGATGCCTGTAGCACCCTGACCTCCGACCGGCGCGGGCCGATGATGTGCAGGCCGATGGGCAGCCCGTCCGAGGAGAACCCGCACGGCACGCTGGACGCCGTCTGCCCGGACATATTTATCGGGTAAGTGAAGGGTATGAACCCCCACTCGGGGTTGACCTCCTTTCCGCCGATCACCGACGGCCTGGTCCCGATTTCCAGCGACGGGGTTGCCATCGTCGGCGAGAGCAGCAGGTCGTAGTCGTCGAAGAAGTCCTCCAGCTGCCTGCCCAGCCGGTCCACGTGCAGGATGGCCCGCGACAGCCGGGCGCCGTCCACGCGGGAACCGTGCTCGATGGAGTTCAGGGCGGGCGGCGTGAACTCGTCCCGGTGTTCCTCCAGCAGGTGCCCGTAGGACGTATAGGCCGCCGTGGCGAACACGTCATAGAAAGAGTCGAACGGGTCCTCCAGTTGCAGGGGCGCATCCTCGACGATGGCCCCCAGTTCCTCGAATACCCTGGCGGCGCGGGCGGTGGCCTCCGCCACCTCCGGGTGTACCCCGGCGTATCCGAAGTCGGGACTCCACGCGATCCGCATACCCTCTACACCCCTGCCCAGTCCCGCGCTGAAGTCCGGAGGGGTCTCCTTGATCGAGTTGGGGTCGCGGCTGTCCGGCCCCGCCAGCACCTGCAACAACAGGGCCGTGTCTGCCACGGTGCGGCTCATGGGCCCAGATTGCGAGAAGTGGTTGGCAGCGGGTCGGCCATAGCCGCCGTAGCGCGGCACCCGGTGCTGTGTTGGCTTGATGCCGAACACGCCGTTGAAGCTCGCGGGAATGCGAATGGAGCCGCCGCCGTCGCTGCCCGTCGCGATGGTGCAGAGTCCCGCCGCCAGTGCAGCGCCAGCACCGCCGCTGGAGCCGCCGGCGGTGTGGTTGGTGTTCCACGGCGTCCTGCATGGCTCGCTGATCTTGATCTCGATGGTGCCTGACTGGCCGAACTCCGACGTGTTGGTCTTGCCCAGCACGATGGCCCCAGCCGCCTTTACCCGCTCCACCACGATCGAGTCGATATCCGGCGTCCGGTCTCTGAACACGTATGAGCCAAGGGTGGTGGGAATGCCTTTGCTCATCTCCAGGTCTTTGATGGAGATGGGGACGCCATGCAGGGGGCCCAACGCCCACCCGCGGGCTACCGCATCGTCGGCAGCACGGGCGTCGGCCAGGGCCTGGTCGGGCACCACTGCCAGGTAGGAGTTCAGCCGCGAGTCCAGTCGCTCGATGCGGTCAAGGAAGTGCTGCGTTACCTCCACCGAGGATATCTGGCCCGACCTGATGGCCTGGGAAAGCTCCGTGGCGGGCATGTAGGAAAGATCGCTCATGACTACTCCTGAACGGTGTTGTCTATCTTGGAGGGGGTTGATTGCCCGACAGGAGACTTTGCCTGGCGGGCGTTCCTGCGGCTGATAATGGCACCTCCGGCCCATTCGCGCAACCGCCGCCTACCGCCGCAACGGCCGCCGCATGATGCAATTCACTTCGCCGAAGATAACACCTGCCAGGTCGTCCGGCGACTGGTGGCTTATGTCCTCGAATGGCCCCAGCTTGCTGGTCCACCGTCCGTCATGGAGCTGCCTTGCCGCGTGCTGCCATACGCTGTCCAGGGCATAGAGCGCTACTTTGTCATAGCCCGGTTCCCTTTCCGCGCTGTCACATATCACGTACCCGAAAAGCTCGAACACCTGCGTCAAGGCGTGGATAGAAGGGGAGCGGGGAACGGAATCCGGCCAAGTCCTGTCATGGCTCCACCATTCGGTAGTAATTCCCAAGGCCCAAGCCACGCAGTTGTATTCCAGAGATACCGGGCTGGCGATTTGAAAACCAGAGCCGTACAGGCTGGGGAACATATCCTCCAAGTTTTCGAGCATACCGCTACCACTGATGCCCTTGATCCCGTCCCCAGTCAAGCCAGGCTTTGTGTATTGCTTTAATATCCAGCGCAACCCACCCGGGGGCAGGCAATCGCTTGGGCGGCGGCGTCGGATCAGCCCCAGTGATGGCGCTTAAGACGTGAGGCCAATGTACCGCCATTTGCCCCTTTTCCAGTTCCCGGAAGACAAGGGGCAGAGCGGCCTCTCCCAATTCCACAATTTGCTGGTAGGCCCGGTGGCCAATGATGGATGCGCTGTTGGAGTAAAAGCCTGTTTCTTTAACCCACTGCTCAGCCAGCTTGTTGAAGGTAGCCTCCAGCTCCTGGGTCTTTGGCTGCATGTTGGTACGCTCCTTTCCTTGTCGGGAACGCCCGGTAATTCCATTCGATCTCGGTTGCCCATTATATCTCGCAGCTCGACGGCTGCCGCTCCAATCGCTTGCCGTTATTTGTCCGGCATCACTGGCGATTGACCCGTGGTAAGATTTGCTCAGATTTCTTGACCGGGCAGGACGGCTACAGATGACGACCAGACGTGTGCCGAGCGCCATGACCATCGCGGGTTCCGACTCCGGGGGTGGCGCGGGCATCCAGGCCGACCTCAAGACCTTTGGGGCCATGGGAGTGTTCGGCACCTGCGCCATTACCACCATCACGGCTCAGAACACCCTGGGCGTGAAGGCCGTGCTGGAGACGCCCACAGAGATGATCGAGGCGCAGATCGACGCCATCGTAACCGACATCGGCGCAGATGCCGTGAAGACCGGCATGCTCTCCAGCAGCGAGATCATCCGCTGCGTGGCGGAGCGCATCCAGCGCCACTCGCTCACCCCCACCGTCATCGACCCGGTGATGGTGGCCAGCACTGGTTTCCGCCTGCTGCGCGACGACGCCGTCGACGCCATGCGCACCGTGCTGCTGCCGCTGGCCACGGTGGTGACGCCCAACAGCCGCGAGGCCGCAGTGCTCACCGAGCGGGAGATGAATACGGTCGATGATCTCAAAGATGCCGCCCGCATGCTGGTCGACGAGATGGGCGCGAAGAACGCCGTGGTCAAGGGCGGCCACCTCGATGGCCCGGCCACCGACGTCCTGTACGATGGGGCCGATTTCACGCTGTTCACCTCGGAGCGTTTCGACACCCCCAACACCCACGGCACCGGCTGCTCGCTGGCATCGGCCATCGCCGCCGGGCTGGCCAAGGGCCTTGATCTGCCAGTCGCGGTGCAGCAGGCCAAGGACTACGTGACCGAGGCCATCCGCACCAGCTTCTCCGTCGGCCAGGGCCACGGCCCCCTCAACCACTTCCACCAACTCTGGGAGCGCGAGAGCGGCTAGAGGGCGTGGATCTCCCCTCCCCTTGAGGGGAGGCTGGTAACTCCTATTCTGTGTTTCAGCAACTCAGGGTACAAAGGGGGAACGCCCTCACCCTGACCCTCTCCCGGAGGGGGAGGGGATTTCGTAGCCAACTGCGAAGCTCCTATTCTGTGTTTCAGCGACTCAGCGTTCAAAGGGGGAACGCCCTCACCCTCTCCCGGAGGGAGAGGGAATTTTCAGACACCATCAGTGCCGCTCAAATATCTCCTGGAACCGCTCTACGGCGGCCACGGTGGCGGCGCGTTCGGCCCTGGTGGGGTTGCGCGGGTCGCGGGCCTTGGGCAGTCGCCCCAGCTTGAGCATCGCGGCCATCAGCAGCAGCCGCGCCTTGTTGGTGTCCAGGTTGCTGCCGGCGATGGTCACGTCGTCCCAGCCGCTGGGCACCCGTCCGCCGGGGTCGGCGCGTCCCACTCGGGCCACCGGCATCCCGCTAAATGCCGCCACCTCCAGCGCCCTGTGCTGCGCCATCCCGCCGAGGCCGTAAGGCGATGACCCCTCCAGCACGAATCCGTGTAGCCGGGGCGACGTCGCGTCGCTGCTGGCCTGTTCCCGGAGAGCCTTGTCGATACGGGCTATGATGTCCACCTCATTGTCCGGGTTGGCCGTCTCGTCCTCGTCCATGTAGGCGCCGTACTTGACGATGTGGACCCGGGGAATCGCCTCCTCGCGCAGCGCTCCTGCTTCGTTCTTTACCGCCACGCGGACCGGTGCGCTACCGTCGGCGAACTCCGGAAACTCCACCACCTCCGGTAGCCGGGACAGGTTCACATCCGAGCTTGCCGTGTGGCAGTACGCCGGCTTGTACCAGATGGTCACCGGCGGCCCCACGGTGCCCAGGATACCGCCGTGGCCGCCGGTGGCTTTGTAGTTGCCGGGACGGTCGTCGGCTTTCTTGAACTCCCGGGCGGCGTAGATGCGCTCGTCCTGCACTCCCACTGCGCCGATGCCCGATCCCAGGCCAGAGAGGATCAGGTCCACGGCGTCGACGATGTTCCGGTCGCCGTCGTTGGCCAGCTGCCCGTGGGTCCGCTGCGAGGCGCATCCGGCGATGGCCAGGTCTGTGTCGATCAGCAGGCTCAGCCAGTAGAGCGTCTCCTCCACCGTGGGGCTGCCCTCCAGCCAGATGCCGCCGGCGTACTCGCCGCTGCTCAGGGCGGCGTTCACCGTGTTGGTGGCCTTGGCCAGGTCGCGGTAGCGAGGCGAGCGACGGATTGCCAGTGGCCTGTACGGGAAGTAGTCAACACCCGATTTCTCGCCTTTCTGGGTGTAGCCTGCGGGAGGGAGGACGCGGATGAATTCATAGTCGGCCTTGCGGTCAAGCACGCTCCCCTCGCCCGACTCGTCCCGTCCCGGAATGGTGCGGTCTATCTCCGCGAACAGCCGGGACGCGTCGGGGTAGAAGAACTGCCGCCCCCCGTAGTTCAGTTCGGGGTCGAACAGGTCGGCTTCCTCGAAGGGCTGGCCCTGCTCCGATCCGTTGGCCCGTCGCGCCACGTAGGGCAGCGGGTAGGGGCCGTCCTCGGGACGCAACTCCACCTCGTAATAGTCCCTGCCGTCCTGCTGGTACAGGGCAGCGGAGTCCTCCTCCATGGGGTGGCCACTATACCTGCGGATTCTGACTACCACCGGCTCATGCAGCTGTTGCGGCACCAGGTGCTCGTAGCGGCCGGGCAGGGTGCGCTCCCCGGGGAGGCGGCCCTTGTTGCCGGTCACCAGCGTGGGCGAGTTGGCGATGGTGGACCTGGGACCCGAGAACACGGCGATTCTGGCTCTGTCCATTTCTCCTCCTGTGCGGGGCTGAGTTCGTGTTTCCTGCGACGCTAACCCCCTGCGGGCGGCTGGTCAAGAGCCATTTCTTTATGCGCCACTTTTGCGCGGCGATGAGGGGCGACATCGCCATTCGACTTTCGCGGAGTTCCTCCACACTTGATGGGTGAAGGTTAGGGTGGGGGCGAAAGGCTAGTACCGCAAATCCGATGATGAGCCACCTACCTGTATTGATATGGCCTCTTATTTCACTCAACAAACTGGCAATAGTTGCGTCAACTGTTACAATTCCAATGACTGTCTGGCTGGGAGCGCCCGAATCCGGTTACATAACGTAATTGTCGCCCTGTCAGCAGTTGCGTGTTTGACCTGAAACCGTCCGCAATCAAGTGGCCTTGGCGGAAGAGGCCCTGATTTCGGACCACAATTTCACGAAACGGATAACCAGGGAGTAGATTATGGCCACTCTGCAGAGCAACTACGCATACCGGATGGGCGAACGCTATGGCCAGCACCCCGACGACGGCCAGTTTCCCGGCAGGCTCATCATCGTCGAGGGAATCGACGGCTCGGGCAAGAGCACACAGTTGGACCTCTTGCAGAAGTGGCTGAAGAGCCGCAACCTGGTAACGGTTTTCACCGAGTGGAACTCGTCGCCCATCGTGAAGCGCACCACCAAGCAGGCCAAGACCAGGGAGTTGCTCACTCCTATGTCCTTCAGCCTGATCCACGCTGCGGATTTCGCCAGCCGGGTGCACGCTCAGATCCTGCCGGCACTGCGAGCGGGAGCCACCGTGCTGGCTGACCGCTACGTGTACACCGCTTTCGCCAGGGACGCGACCCGTGGCGTTGACCGGGACTGGATACGGCGCATCTATTCCTTTGCCGTGATGCCAAGCCTGGCGCTGTATTTCCGGGTGCCTCTGGAGGTATCGATTGAACGCCTCAGCGCGGGACGGGAGCAGCTCAAGTTCTATGAAGCCGGGCAGGACATGGGATTCTCCAGCGACCGGGAGGAGTCCTTCCGCATCTTCCAGAGCAAGCTCTTGGAGGAGTACGAAGGGCTGACGGAGGAATTCGGTCTGATGACCATTGACGCCACCCAGCCCATCGCGGTGCAGCAGCAGCAGGTACGCCGGTACGTTGAACCGCTCATCGAGGACGCGCTGGAGGCGGGCGGACAGAGCGTGCCCGAAGCCCTGGCCCACAACGGGCTGTCCGGGCGTTATATCACCCAGCCCCCGCCTCGAAGGTTGACCGAGCAGGACATCCTGCGCATGGAAAGGTCCCCCGAGTAGAAACGCGGTTTTCGCCACAGTAGCTTTTACGGAGCGCCAATATGAGAAAGCTGAGTTTCTACGGACATACGCCGTCCCGCATGGGAGAGGAGGCAGTTCCCGGCCGCCTCATCGTGATTGAGGGCACCGACAGCGTAGGCCGCTCTACCCAGATCGCCATGCTGCAAGAGTGGCTGGAGGCGGAGGGCTATGCCGTGCTCGTTACCGGGCTGCGACGGTCGGAGGTTGCGGCGTCAGGCATCGATCGCGCCATGCGCGGCAACACGCTGGACGCGCTGACCCTGAACTTGCTCTACGCCACGGATTTCTGGGACCGCATGGAGCGGAGCATCGTGCCTGCCCTGCGTACCGGGATGGTTGCCCTGGTGGACCGCTACATATTCTCCATCATCGCCCGGGCCAGGGTTCGCGGGGTGCCCTCTCAGTGGCTGAGCGATGTCCTCGAGTTTGCCCTCGTCCCGGACAAGGTGCTTTACCTTGACGTCGACGTGGAAAATCTTCTGCCACGGGTGCTTTCCGTGCGTCAGCTGGACCACTGGGAGTCCGGAGAAGATTTCCTGCGTGGGCCGGACCTGTACGACAACTTTGTCCGCTACCAGACGGCGTTGCTCGAGGAGTTTCGCGGCCTTGCCAAGCAGCACCATTTCACAACCGTGGACGCTCGTGGCACGGTAGGCGAGATATTCCGCAGCTTACAGAGCGAGGTCAGGGAGGCCCTGGAGGGCATGGGCGACGAATAAGGCTGCCCCGCTATAAGAGGGTGTGTGACAAATTCCCTCTCCCTCCGGGAGAGGGTTAGGGTGAGGGCGTACCCTGTCCTTACAGAAACAGCAGCCTCTCGGCGCCCCCCAATCAGAAAGCGAAATGGATATTTCACACACCCTATCAGAGGGTGTCTAATAAGCCCGTTCCATTTACGGAACAGCCTGCGGGCCGTATCCAGCCACCCTGAAAATACAGAGGGACGCCCTCACCCTAACCCTCTCCCGGAGGGAGAGGGAACTTATCAAACACCCTCTCTACCCGATAAACTTGTCCGGCAATCCCCGGATGATGGATTCCGCCTCCTCGCAGATCTCCCGGATCACCTCAGCCGCTGGCCGAATGGAATTGACGTGCCCGGCTCCCTGTCCCATGTAGACTGCGGACGCCTCGGTATCTCCGGCAGCACGCGCCGCTGCCACGTCCGATGCCAGCTCCTCGCGGTTCGCCAGGATCTCCGCATCCCGTCCGTCCCACTCCCGCACCAGGCGGTTGCGGTAGACCCGACCCGCGATGCCCTCCGGCCACGGACGCGTCCCCAGCAGATCGTACAGCCGCGTGAAGGCCGTGTCCTGCCCATCGGAGAGCACCACGCGCTCCTTGAATGTCTCCGGCACTTCCACCGCTTCTGGCGTCGCCAGCATTGCCGTGCCCAGCGATGCTCCCTCGCCGCCCGTGCCCAGCACTCCGGCCAGGGCTCGTCCCGTGGTGATGCCTCCCGCCGCCAGCACCGGCACGTCGGGATATTGTTTCGCCAGGCCGACCAGCAGGGGCAGCAGGTTGATCTCGCCGGTGTGGCCGCCTGCCTCGTTGCCCTGTGCCAGGAGAACGTCGGCGCCGGCATCCACCGCCTGCCGCGCCAGCTCCGGTGACTGGACCTGGCAGACGGTGACCGCACCGGCTTCCTTTGCCCGGGCAACCCACGGATCAGGATCAGCAAAGGAGAAAATGAACACAGGCGCCCTCTCTTCCAGGGCTATTTCGATGTTCGCCGTGTTGTATTCGATGAGCTGCGTGATAAAGCCAACACCAAAGGGACGCCCTGTCCGGCTGCGGATATGGGAAATCTGCTCCCGCAGCCACTCCGGACCGAAGTCGTTGGTGCCGCCAAACGTCCCGAGGCCCCCGGCCATCGAGACCGCCGCCGCCAGCTGCCCGCCGCTGTGGTTGCTCATCGGCGCAGACATAACCGGGTAATCCAGGCCAAGCAAGTCGGTAAAACGGGTTCGTAGCATGGTTCTTTCCTTATCCGTAAATCATTGTTTACAAAAAGGGAAGTTGACACGTAGGCAACTCCCCCGTAGAATTTATTTGTGAGTTAGCCACTGCGTAGCGGGAGCTACTCACCCCTCTCAGGTGCAAGAGGGAGAGACAAGGGGCGGTAACTGCGTAGCGGGAGCCGCCCTTTTACTTTGGCAGCAGCACTAGGCCATAGTCTGCTATTTCCCCGTGGGGACCTCGGCGTAGTTTCTGTTCGATAATCTGCCAGTCGTCCTTGTCCGACTTACCGAGGATATGACGCCCTATGGGAGAGACCACCAAGTCCGCAAGCTGTAGCCCCGCTATATTTCTCCTTTTAGAGTAGAGAGTCAATGAACTAATCCGGTTGCGGATCTTTTCTATGCTCGAATATCCTGAGCCTCGGCGCGGTATTCTCGGCGTGTGTTGGCATTGCTTGAACGATCTCCTGTAGGGGCGCACAGCCGTGCGCCCTTGCGCCACCAGTTTAGAACGTGTCATATCCGCAACCCCAGGGCGCACGGCCGTGCGCCCCTACACAAACAGACCTGAATTAGAATACCAACACACGCCGGGAATACCCTCGGCGACGCAGGCTTGACCAAGTATATTCCAAGTCTTGGTCAAGTGTTGGCTCGCGGCTTTCCGCGATAATCATCCCTCCGTTTCTCGCCTCTCCGATCTCGTCGCAGAAAAGTTCTGCCAGCTTGTGAAGGCTAATGCGGTAGAGATCAATGGCGGCTGCTCCGTAATGACGGAAATGATAATCCTTGCGGATGGCACAGGCTATTACCGAATAGTCTAGTACCCTTACGAGAGAATTGACTCTTTCATAGAAATTCTTACGAAACCGGGCATCCTCTAGCCTTTCATACCCATTCCTGTTCCTAACAATGTCTGCCGTATGCAGCACTATGTCGGTTCGCCTAAACAGATTTAATTTGAACTGATCAAAAGCCTCAACTAGTGGGCCCTCGGAATATTTCTGGTCCACTATCACGCCGCCCAGCACAAACACCGGATAACTGTCGTCGATCACCGTGAGGTTGTGATCGCCGGACTCATCCAGGAACAGAACTTTCACCAGGCTACACATCCACCAGCAGCCCCGGGTTCAGCACGCCGTTGGGGTCCAGGGCCCGCTTTGCGGCGCGCAGGGCCTCGGCGAACGGCTCCGGGCGCTGCTGGTCGTACCACGGCCGGTGCAGACGCCCCACCGCGTGGTGGTGCGTGATGGTGCCCCCGGCAGCCATGATTGCGTCCGACGCCGCCTGCTTGATCTCGGCGTACATCTCCAACTCCGCGCCACGCCGCCCCATCCCTTCCCAGGTGTAGTAGGGCGCTGGCCCGTCCGGGTAAACGTGGGTGAACCGGCACGACACCGACCCGCCGCCGCAGACCCGGTCCAGCGTGTCCTGCAAAGCCCCGCGCACCATCTCGTCCATGGCTGGCCAGCGGTCCCAGGTGATGGCCGTCTCCAGTGTCTCGGCCACCAGCCCCAGTCCGGTAGTGACGTTGCGCTGGTAGGGCGCGCCCAGGAAGGCGTTGCGCCACGCGCCCACTGCGCCCTGCCGTCCCGTGTCCCCCGCTGATTCATCGCCGCGTGTGCCGGACGACGAGATGCGTATGTCCGCCTCGTCGATAGCCCCGCCGGCATCCCTCGCGATGGCCACGGCCTGCCGGATGTTCTCGTCCTGCGGCAGTTCGTTGGACTCGAAGCCTAGGATCAGCAGCGCGCGGCTGCCGTCCATCCCGGCAGCGGCCTGGGCCTCGCCGGGGTCGAGCAGGCGGCAATTGGCGGGCCACAGCTTGGCCTGCACCACCCGGCGCGCGGCCTCCGACCCGCCCATGAAGGTGGGAAACGTCACGCCCGCCGACGCCCGGTACTGGGGCCGCGCCTGGATGCGCATCCAGGCCTCGGTGATGATGCCCAGTATGCCCTCGCTGCCGATGGCCATCCGGTCCGGGCTGGGGCCGGCGCCACTGCCGGGCAGCCGTCGCGACTCCCACACCCCCGCCGGAGTCAACATCCGCACGGACTCCACGAAGTCGTCGATGTGCGTGTGGTTGGTGGCGTAGTGGCCTCCGGACCGGGTGGCGATCCATCCACCCAGCGAGGAGAACTCGAAGCTTTGCGGGTAGTGCCGCAGCGTGAAACCGTGGGGCCGCAGCTGGGCCTCCAGGCCCGGCCCGTACGCTCCCGCCTGGATCCGCGCTGAGCGCGATACCTCGTCCACCTCCAGCACCTGGTCCAGCGCCGAAAGGTCGATGGTCACGATGCCGTCGTACCCGTCCGGCGGCTCGAAGCCCGCCACCGTGGAGCTGCCCCCGCCGTAGGGTATGGCGGCGTACCCCGAGGACGAGCACCAGTCCAGCACCGCCGAGACCTCCTCCTCGGTGGTCGGGTGGGCCACGATGTCAGGCGGGTTGGGGAACTGGAGGTTGTAGGCCCGGATGCGGTCGCGGAAGCTGCGGCCGTATGTATGCACCGCCCGGTCGTGGTCGTCGGTGGCGCAGATGGCCGCCAGGGAGGACGGCGGGCTGATACGGGGCGCGCGCAGCCGCAGGTCATCGGCCCGGGGCGGCGTCACCGGCTCGACCTCGACTCCGTAGCGCTGGGACAGCCGGGCCGCCGCCTCGCGCACCTGCTGCTCTGTGGGTTCGTCCTGCTCCAGTCCCCAGGCCCAGAAACTCCTGCGGCTCATGCGACCCTCTCCCGCTCTCGGATGTCAGCCGGAGATGGTCCGGCCGCTATAGATTGTACGCCAGGGACCGGCCGGCTCTCCCCCGTCAGCCCACCACGTCGAACCGCTCCGACTGCGGCGGCTGGGCCCACAACTCCTCCGCGCCGGCCATGGCGACGGCGCGCTCTGGGCTGGCCCGCCACGCGTCGTAGATCTCGTTGCTGTCCCACGTCACCAGCGTCGATATCTTGGTCGGGTCGCTCAGCGAGATCAAGGTCTGTCGGCTGCCGAACCCCGGCGCCTTGCTCTGGGCCAGCCCGTTCCCGTCCAGCAGTGTCTTGGCCTCCTCGATCTTGTCCGCCTTGGCCCAGTGGTGAGTCAGTACGCCTATCATCTTCTCTTGTCCTTTGTCTGAATCAGGATTTACCGGATTCAGATACTTTCCTAGTCCTGCTCACGGCGGATGCCGATGGTACGGGCGAAAATGAAGGCCAGTGCTGCGACCACGATGCTGAACACCGCGCCCATTTTGCCTGGGTCGAGGAAGTCCGTCCCGGAGTACGCCTTGTTGGCCACGAACAGCGCCACCGTCAGCCCCAGCCCGGCGATCATGCCAGCCACCATCAGGTGCCGCAGGCCCATGCCCTCCGGCAGCGGGAAACCGAAGCGGGACACGACGAACGAGAACACCGATACGCCGACGGTCTTGCCCACGATCAGCGACAGCAGGATCATCAGCGTCACCGCGTTGATGTTCCCGAAGGCGACCCCCGCATTGGCCCAGGCGAAAAAGAACAGCCCGAAGTCCACCGGCATTTTGAGGTGATGCTCGAACTGGTCCAGAACCCCGACATTGTGGCCGTGGAGGCCCGCCCCATGCGCCGTTGCCAGCTCTTCGCCTTCGTGCCCGCCGTGCTCCTCCAGGGCCTCATGCTCGTGGGGCGTGGGATGAAGCGCGGGCAGGAATGGCACGATGAACACCAGCGCGAGGGCTGGCTCGACACCTGTCTTGACCAGCCCCGTCCAGCTCATGCCGCCAGCAATCAGGATGTATACCGGCCACCAGGATATGCCCACCCGCCGGAACAGGTAGGCCGTGACCATGCCACCGGCCGTGAGCAATAGCCACATCGGCTGCACGTTTTCCGAGTAGAAGACGGCGATGATCACCAGCCCGATGGCGTCGTCGGCCACGGCCAGCAGCAGCAGGAAGTTCACCGCCGCGTGCCGGGCGCCAAAGATCACACGGGCCACCAGCCAGGCCAGCGCGATGTCGGTGGCGGTAGGTATGGCCCAACCGCCGAGGACGCCCTCGGCCGGGAACATCATTCTACCGAGGTCTTCGGTGCCGCCGTAGAAGATGACCGCCAGTAGTATGAACAGCCCCACCGGGCCGAAAACTCCGCCCAGCGTGCCCATGATCGGGTTGATCGCCTTGGGCAGCGGGTTCAGCGCGCCGCCGGGCAGGATCGATTCGGTGATCTCCTTGGCCGCGATGCCGAAGAAGAACACCATGAAGATCTCGTTGATCAGGAAGTGGACGGTGATGTGCTTGCCGAAGATGTAGAAGTCGTTCAGGTCGTGATGCTCACCGTCGTCCAGGAAGGGACCCTTGCCGAAATTCCAGAAGTCGAACTCGACGATCTTGTAGTAGCTGTCGAAGTGGATATTCGCCCACACCAGCCCGACGATGACGCCCAGGATGAGAGGGACTGAGTATTCCTGCAGGAAAGCTATGTAGCGGCGGATCTGGTCCACGAACGACTCTCGAACCCGATACCCGAGTGCATCAGCTCCCGGCGCCCCGCGCCAGGCCCTAAACGCCGCCGATTATACCACCGACGCCAACCCTGTCCAAAGCCCGCTATCACGGGTGTACTTCACTATTCGAGCGAAGAAAGCCTCTCTGCGAGAGCAGTCTCGAAGCTGTCGCGGGCAATTGTTCTCGCGGCAAGCAGCTTGTCATTCGAGTCTTCCAGTGTCAGCACTTCCCAATGTCCACGACTCAGACGGAAGCGACCTATAATACCGTCCCAAGATAATCTGGGCACTAACCAGATAATGTCCCCATCATTTATGTCTTGCGTTGGATTTGCGCTTGGTCCACCGATGGAATCGAAGAACGGTTGGTCAACTGCGACCGCCAGCTTCGAGTTCCAACGCCGGACAGTCGGGACTTTTACCTGGAGTTGTGGCATCAAGCGCTTGGCGCTTGACGATCGCCAGTCTGGACGCCGGGTTTCGTTTGGGTACGGCGCAACTGGATTATCGTCTTTCGTGAGAATGTCGAATTGAGATGACATTCCAGGACCCGAGAAATATACTGCCTGGATTTCCAGACCATACCATTCCAAACGGTCGCCTTCCGTCCTGGCGACTATCAAATCAATCTTTCCGGCCGGTTTGTCGGTGGTAATGCTCTGCATGAATGGGATTTCCCTGGCGACCTTTGCCTCATCAGGGGAGAATCCGACTATTTCGGCCAGCCAGCGTACTAGAAGGCGGTCTTGTTCAAAGCGGGCCGGGCAAGTGATGACTGGCACGCCCAACGATTCGCCTATGCGTCCGTTGGGACTTTCATCGTAAAGCTGGATGGAGCAGACTCCTCCCGCCTTGGAACACGCAGGCTGGCCTGGCTTAAAAGGGCAGGGAAGCGGTCTCTCTTGGCCCAAAGCACTCGAAGCCACATGCACTCTCTCCTCAGGAGAGAGTGTGACCAGGGGACTTCCAAACCACTCAGCGATACCGTATCGGGGCATACTTTAGTTTGCTAGCTCACTGCGTCAGAACACCGGGCTGCGGGTGATCAGCAATTCCCATATCTGGTCGTGGTGGGTGTTTTTCATATTTACTCGCTTGACCTGAAAGCGGTGGCTGCGAATCAGATCGATAATCTCGTGGGATTGGTCGTATGTCATCAAGAAGTCCGTCTCGGTTTGGGCCAAGCGAGTGAAGAGTTCCTTATGGTCCAATTGATTGTGGTTGTACAGTCGTTTCCCGGCACTTTTTCCCGCCGCAGTGTAGGGAGGATCAATAAAAGCGACAGTCCGTGAGTCAGACGCACAGGTCTTTTCTTGCAAAATCTCTAAACCATCCGTCTCCCGAAACTCAATTCTGTCGGCGTAATCTGAAATTGCTTTTAAGCGGCGTGAAATGGTATCAGGGTACCAACGGGATTTCACCCCTTTCCCAGCCTCACCAACGCGCGCCAGCGACGCGCCGTTGGCCAGAATACCGCCACGCCTGGTGCGATTGAGGACCAGGGTGCGGAAACCGCGCTCTACCACACTGCCAGATGCCTTGCAATCCAGTTGAGCCACGCTCTCGCGCGTTGGTACGAACGCGCGGACCCGATCTATGAGTTCGTCGCTGTGCCACAGGGCCGCCTTCCAGAAAGCGGCAACGTCGGGGTCGATCTCCGACATGACACACCGCTCGGTCAATCCCTCCATCACGGCCGTAAGAGATACTATGGCGCCTCCCGCGAATGGTTCCACCAGAACTTTGGGTTTCGGGTCAACCCCGGAGAGCCAGGCGCGCACATGGGGAACCAGCCACGTCTTGCCGCCAGGATAGCGCAGCGGACTTCTCTGCGGGACGGTCGCCACGTTTACCGCCGGAATTGGGGAAACCGGAATCCGTTCTAAGGACGTGTCAAGTTCGCTGGGCATTAACATCTGCAATTCCCGGGAATAAGGTCTTACACCGAGGCGTCCTTCGACCATTTCGGAGCTATTAACGTTACCATACGGCGTACGCTGACCCCGGCGCAACCGTTGCCCGTCATCAAATCGGCCAAACAGTCCCCCGGTGGGGACATCCTGCCGTCCCCGGCACGATTGTGTGATTGCGGGACTTACCCCCTTGCGTAGGGGCAGCCCTTGTGGCTGCCCGGTTCCTCAGCGACATCCCCAAATCAAACGAATCACAGTTCAGACGACGCCTCTGCGAACGGCACGGTGGTATGCTGGGGCATCCCTGCAACCAGCAGGACAGCGAGGTCAGTTATGGCTGAGATTTACACGCTGGGCGCCGGCACGCCCACCCCCACGCCCACCCGCTTCGGCAGCTCCCACGTGTTCAAGCTGGGCGACCAGCTCCTGATGTTCGACTGCGGCCCGGCTACCACCCACAAGCTGGTCAAGGCGGGACTCTGGCCCACCCAGGTCGACTACCTGTTCTTCACCCATCACCACTTCGACCACGACATCGACTACCCCTGCTTCCTGCTCTGCCGCTGGGACCAGAGCATTGGCCGGGAGAACGAGCTGCAAGTCTTCGGTCCCGACCTGACCGAGAAGATCACCGAAGGCATCCTCGGCGAGAACGGCGTGTTCGCCCACGACTGGAAGGCCCGGGTCAACCACCCGCTGAGCCAGCAGGTGTTCGTCAACCGCGGCGGCACCCTGCCCCGGCCTGCCCCGTCGGTGTCGGCCAGGGATGTTGGGCCCGGCAAGGTGTTCAGCGGCCCCGACTGGGAGGTCACCGCCGCCCCCGCCGAGCACGTGCAGCCCTACCTGGACTCCCTGGCCTACCGCGTGGACTCGTCCGAGGGCAGCGTGATCTTCACCGGCGACACGCAGCCCTGCGACACGGTGGCCGAGCTGGCCCGCGACGCCGACATGATGCTCTGCATGTGCTGGGACGACCAGGAGGTGATGGACGCCAACGGCGAGGCCGGCGGGCAGTGCGGCACCACCGGCGCGGCCCGGCTGGCCCAGGCCGCCGGGGTCAAGAAGCTGGTGCTGGTCCACATCGGCCCGCACCTGTCGGCTCACGGCCCCTGGGAGAAGGGCATCGGCGACGTCAGCAAAATCTACGACGGCGAGATAGTCTTCTCCGAAGAGCTAATGCGCCTGACCGTGTGAGTCCGTTCATGGTGAGCCTGTCGAACCACGAACGGGCGGCCCCTGCAACCAGTCCCCTCCCCCTCTGGGAGAGGGTTGGGGTGAGGGCGACGCGGCAACAACCACCGACCGGCTCTACCCGCCGGCCAGCTCCTCGAACTGCGGCTCCGGCATCCCCTCCGTCCAGGTGGGGTCCCGTAGCTCGAGCCGGTTGCCGCTGGGGTCGAAGAAATACAGTTCGCGTCCGGTGAAGAATCCCCGCGCCCGGTAGGTCAGGTGGTCGATCCTGATGTCACGCTGGGCGAACTCCCGGCACGCCGCCTCGAAGGTCTCCGGCGACACCGTGAACGAGTGGTGCGCCCCGCCGTCGTCCCGCGAACTGGCATCGGCCGCGTCGGTGCGCTCGCACAGCAGGATGTTGTGATCGCCCACGTTGAAGCAGGACATGGTGTTGTTGCCCAGTCTGCCCTTGGCCTCGAGGCCCAGCAGCTCCCCGTAGAACGCCTCGGCCTCGTTCAGGTTGTTGACCGGGATCGACCAGTGGGTAACCCCCTCGATGTTCAGGACTGCCATGTCGCCTCCTGTGTCCGGTGTTGATTGTGGTCCATGCCCAGGAACGGTCAGCCCGAGGCGGTCTCGCCCAGCCCTTCGAACCACGGCATCACCAGTTGCTCGTTGACGAAGGAGCAGTACGAGTGTCCCCAGTCTGGCAGTTCCTCGTATTGCGAGTTGTAGCCCAGCCGCGTCAGCAACTCGTGCCCGCTCCGAATGGTCGCCACCGGGAAGATGTGGTCGTGCGCGCCGTGCACGATGTAGATGGGCAACTCGATGCCCTGCTTGCGCCGCAGCATGCCGTCCATCATCCCGTGCAGGTCGCCAGCGACGGGCGCGATTCCGGCGAACAGGTCCGGGCGGCTCAGTCCCAGCAGGTAGGTGAACGTCCCGCCGTCCGACAGGCCCGTCAGGTACACCCTGCTCCGGTCAACCGAGTACGCGGCGCACACCTCCTCCAACATGCCGGTCACCGATCCGATGTCAATATCGGGCTGCAGGATGGACCAGGTGACGTCCAGGGACTTTGGGGCCAGCACCATGTAGCCCCGGCTCTTGGCCGGTCGCAGCCACGACCAGACGTGGTGGTCAGCGCGCCCGTGGGCCCCGTGCAGGCAGACGACGAGAGGCCACTGGCGCTCCGGGGTATAGCCCTCTGGCACATACAGCGAGTAGTCGGCCAGCGGCGCACCTCCTGAGCTTGTCGAAGGGCGCCGGTGCATCACGCCGACCGGAGCATCGCTGCGGGAAGATGGCGACTCCAGCACGTCCTGCCGCTCGACTGCGCCGGGGAGCAGCCAGTACTCCGCCAGCGCCGGAGTCTGCGACCGGATGCCGTAGAGTACCTGCAACCCCCGGCACAGCGATCGCCGCATGTCCATGGCCGTCAGGGAATAGTTCCTCTGGTCGGCGCTGAGGAACGACTCCCCCGCGTTGCTGACGTGCCGGATTCCGGCCAGTAACGCGTCGTGGAACTGTTGCCGGCCATCAGGCGGGTCGACCTGCGACAACCTGCTGGCCGATTCCGAGAGGCTGCCCTGTATCACCTCGCGCAGGTGATGCTGGAACGCATGCAGCCCCTCGATGCGCATCTCGTTCTGGATGGCCTCGAACGCCCGGAGGAACCACAGTGCCTTCTGTTCGGCATCCTGGACCAGGGCGTCATATTCCTGGGAGGCCATGGTTCTGTCCTTTCCGGTTGTCTGTTCCGGGAATCGTAGTAGCGTCGGCAAAGCAGGTCAACCTTTGCCGACTGGACGACTCGAACCTATAATCCGCAGCAACCGTACCAGGATGACGCAGACAGGAGGCGCGACCATGGCGACAGCAAAAGTGGACGGCGCGGAACTTTATTACGAGGAATCAGGTAGTGGGCCGCCGATCATTCTCTCACCGGGCGGCCTCCAGGGCGTGGCCAGCAGCTACGCAAACGTCGTAGAGGCACTGTCGCAGGAGCACCGTGTCATCGTATATGACCGGCGGTTCGGCGGGCAGTCGCGCAGCCCCATGGTGGTGCAGACGTGGGACATGGTCTGCGACGACGTGTTCGGCCTGATGGATTCCCTGGGCATCGAGCGGAGCATCCTGGGCGGCGGGTCTTTCGGCGCTGCCATATCCTTCGGGTGCGCCTACCGCCGACCCGAGCGGGTGCGCGCCATCTTCCCGTCGAACATCGCCGGCGGCGTCATCTGCGACGGCTACCTGACCAGCAAGCTGTTCAAGAGCATGGAGATTGCGGCGGCCGATGGCATAGGCGCAGTGATCGACGCCTTTGATGCCGACGACAGGTTTGCTCCGTTCAGCCCGGAGATCGCCCAGAGCGACGCAGAGTACCGCAAGGAACTGGAGTCGATGGACACCGAGGAGTTCATCCAGGTGATGCGGGACACCGCGCAAGCCCTGTTCGGCGGGCCGTATCCCACGCTGGGCAGCACCAAGGAGATGCTGCGGAGCATCCGGGTGCCCGCCATGATAATGCCCGGCTACAACGACGTGCATCCCCGGTCCGTGGCCGAGATGGCGCACCGGCAGGTGCCCAACAGCCAGTGGGGCGAGTGCAAGCCCCACGCCGACGAGCCGGAGAAGTACGCCAGGCGGGTGCTCCAGTTCCTGGCCCAGGTGGAGGCCAGTGGGGGTTAGGGCCCTTTCATCGCAGTGGGTCAATAACTGTAAGGAAGGGAAAACTGGTAAAGCCATTGTCGAGAGTGCAGATTTCGCTGATTCCGTTTTCCCGCAAGAGTACAGCCGTGTGAAAGTCGAAGAAACGATTGCTCTGTATCCAGGGAAATTCCTGCAATGTACGTGTCAGCATATCCAGGTGACGGTCTGTTGGGCCAAGAATGCGAAATCCTGGTGAATTCAAGAGTGCTGTGATGAATCCCAGAGCGGCCTGCGCGGTTAACGGTGGCCGAAGCACGTTAGGGTGAGTGCTTACCCGCAAAAATTCGTAGCACACGTTCCAGGTAAGGAATGATGGCGAAGTTGCTACGCGCGCTTCCTGAACGAGCCGGGCGCAAGGTACATGGTTTTCAGCCATTTCGCTTACCGCGTGAACCAGCACGTTTGTGTCGAATGCTGGCAAGTAACTACCCATCGCCTGATGCGTCTTCGGGATTGAGTCCGTAGAGCGTTCCGAATTTGACGTCGTCGTCCAATACCCGGTAAAGCTCATCGCGATTGGAAACGTCAACCATCAATTCGGCTTTCCAAGTTGGGAGGGGGGGCAGTTCCTTACGGTCGGATTCGGATGAATTGGTTTTGGGACGGGTGAGCGGTCCTTGTGGCAGGGCCATAGACAGCGCAGACTCCACTACGGCCGACACGGTCTTTCCGCGGCTTGCGGCTTCTAACTGCAAGACCTCCAAGACCCTTTCGTCTATGTCAAAGGTCACTTCCATTAGGATACTCCGCCGGGACTACTGTGTAGATGTGGTCCATCTCTATCTTACACCGTTACTCCCGTGAAGTTGAAACTGGCCAGCTTGAGGGCTGGAACGCGGGTAGCGAAACCGACCTCGTTCAGCACCAGCTTGGCCTCGTTGCCCACGCCCTCCACTCCGTTCAGCGCGTCGACGTACGACTGGGTGAATCGCAGGTCCTTGACCGGGTGGCGCAGTTCGCCGTCCTCGATCAGGAACGTGCCGTCGCGGGTCATGCCGGTCATCACGCAGCCCCGGTTGTGCGACAGGCGGGTGTAGAAGAAGCGGGTAATGTACAGCCCCCGTTCTGTGGATGCGATCAGTTCGTCAACGGTCTTTTCCCCCGGGCGCATGAACAGGTTGGACGCGATGGGCGGGCCGGTAAAATACTGCTGGTGCCCGGTGGACGCGACTCCGTCCTGCGCTGCCGTGTAGGTGTTGTGAACGGGCTCGCCGATGACTCCGCTACCGACCAGTTCCACCCGCCGTCGCGGGACCCCCTCGACGTCGAAGGGCATTGGCCACCCGTCGAGCGCCCTGCCGTCGTCCCAGATTGACACCGAACCGCTCATGGCCCGCGTCCCCTGCAGGTCGCACATCCAGCTGCGGCCCTCCTGCACCGCCTGCGCCCCCATCCCGTAGAGGGACAAGGCTTCCAGGATGTCATCGACGGCGTAGTGGTCCAACAGCACGGTGTATTCGCCCGGAGATATGGGCTGCGGGTCTTTGCCCCTGACCGCCTTGCCCACCGCCTCGCTGGCCAGGGCGGGATAGTCGATCTCATCCAGCCGCCACGAGCCGCCCTTGGCCCAGCCAGCCGAGGTGTCGCTGCGGGTGGTGATGATCAGGCCCGCGAACGTCCCGGCGTGGTAGGCGCGGACTCCCCGGCTGCTGACCACCGCGATTTCGTGCACCCCGGTGCGGCAGGCCCCGGCGGTGTCCAGGCCCTCGGCGGCCCCCTGTCGGCAGACCTCGCGCACCATCTGCGCCCGCGTCAATGGCGAGCAGGCAGCGGCGGACTCGTCCCAACTGGTCACCCTCTCGACCGGCTGCGGCTCGGGGAGACCCGGGAAGGCGGGATCTTCCGGCATCAGCATCGCGTTGCGCCGGGCGGATTCCATGGCCCGCCGTATACCCTCGTCCGACGTGTCATTGGTGGTGGCCCTTCCTACCCGCTTTCCTTCCACGGCGCGAATGTTCAAGGTGACATTGCTGTGGGAGACGTTCTGGTGGATGGCATTCGCGGCGAACCGGGTCAGCCCAAGGTCCTGGCTGCTCAGGTATATGTCCGTCTCCTGGGCAGTCGAGAGAGTCAACGCCCGCTCCAGCAGGCGCAGGGCAGCATCCTCACCGATCATCGCATCACCCCCACGCGCACGTTGCGGAAGCGGGCGGGAGCCGCGCCGTGGCCGGTATGTCCCAGCTGGCCCGGCTGGCCCTTGCCGCAGTTGGGCGTACCCCACATGTTCCAGTGGTTGGCGTTGCACACGGCGTCGCAGGAGTTCCAGAACTCCGGCGTGATGCCGGTGTAGGTGCAGTTGCGAAGGAGCTTGCCGAGCTTTCCGTTCTTTATCTCGTATCCCACCTCGGTGCCGAACTGGAAATTGTAGCGCCGGTCGTCGATGGACCACGAGCGGTTCATGTCAACGTAGATGCCATCGTCCGTGTCGGCGATCAGGTCCTCCAGTTCCCACTCTCCCGGTTCCAGGCTCACGTTGGTCATGCGGATCAGTGGCAGCCGGTTCCACGACGAGGCGCGCATGGTGCCATTGGATTGCAGGCCCAGGGTTGCGGCTGTCTCCCGGGACATCAGGTAGCCGACGAACCGGCCTGCCTCGACGACGGGAGTCGATTGGGCCGGAACACCCTCGTCGTCCCATCCAAAGGAGCCGAGGCCGGGGAGCCGGATGCTGTCGGCGGTGATGTTCACCTGCTCGGAGCCGTAGCGAAGGTCGTGCAGCTTGTCGGTGGTCAGGAACGACGTTCCGGCATAGGCCGCCTCCGAACCCAGCACGCGGTCCAGTTCGATGGCGTGGCCGCACGACTCGTGGATCTGCAGCCCCACCTGCGAGCCACCGATGATGAGAGTGGTGGTGATGTCGGACGGACAGCGGTCGGCGGTCAACAGCGCCACGGCCTCGCTGGCCACCCGCTCGGCGTTGCCGGCAAGATCGAAGTCCCGCACGTATTCCCAGCCGCTGCACCCTTGCTGGCGGCCCATGGACTGCGGGTAAGAGCGTCGCTGCACCTCGCCGTTGCCCACGGCGGTCGCCTGTATGCCGCCGCCGGCCTCGTAGATGGTCTGCTCCAGGTCGGCCCCCTCGCTGTTGGCGAAGGACTTGCGCTCCCGGATGAAGATCAGGTTGCCCGTCCGCGCCCGTATTTCAAACCCGTTGCCCTCAACCCGCCCCATGCGCTGGTCGGC
Organism: Dehalococcoidia bacterium; assembly: GCA_965203005.1. Taxonomy (GTDB): domain Bacteria; phylum Chloroflexota; class Dehalococcoidia; order Lucifugimonadales; family UBA3495; genus VXOI01. The sequence continues at coordinate 2,621,527 of CBDBBS010000002.1, read as the reverse complement.
GTCCAGGAGCAGGGCCAGCTTTTCCTCGGGCGAGATTCTGAATGGATCGATCTCCACCGGCGTGGTGTAGACGCCCCGGCTGGAGACCGGCGGTCCCAGCTCCACCTGCGGCCCGCCGGATGTGGCCGATGCCCTGGCGATCTCCACGGCCAGCGCGGCTGTCTGGTCAATTGACTCCGCAGTCATATAGTTGGTAGAGGCGAAGCCCCACGCGCCGTCCACGACCACGCGCACGCCGACGCCGACCGATTCGTCGTTGCTGATCACGTCCACCACGCCCGTCCTGACCGAGTACCGTTCCTGGGCCGTCTCCACCAACCGCGCGTCGGCGTACGAAGCTCCCCGCGCCGCTGCGGTATCCAGCGCGCGGGCAATCAGGCTGTCCATATTCGTCGGCTCCCCCCGGTAGTCTTCCGTCCCGATTCCAAGCGGGATTGTGGGCCATGGTATGCAGCGGTGCAAGGGGAGTCTACGCTTTGCATGGCAAAAGGAAGGCGGTTATGCTTCGGTTGCACAGGAGAGTTGAGCTATGCGAATTGCGATCAGTGACGAGCTCTGGGCTCGCATCAAACAGAAAGTGGACTCAGGCGCCTATCCATCGGTAGAGGTGGTTCTGACCAACGCCATGTATCACCTGGAGGACCATGATAATTACGTGGAGGAGATAACCAATACCCCGGAAGTGCGAGCTATGGTTGAAGAGGCCAAGGATGACTTTCGCAAGGGACGCTACAAGGAGTATTCACGGGAAAACCGGGATGAATTCATCGAGGACATTAAGCGGCGAGCGCTGAAACTGGAATCAGAGAGCAAGCAGGGCCGCAGCTCGTAATGGGCAGTTATTATCTCTTGGACGCAGCCGTCACAGATTTGGCGCAAATTCGGAACTACTTTCGAAGAAGAGGCGGAGAACAAGTCGGTATCAGACTTATATCTCGAATCCGAGATATTTGCGAGCTATTAGCAGCTCAGCCCTATATGAGAGTTGAGCGCCCTTACGAGCCCGGAATGCGTGGTTACGTAGTTCCACGCACCGGCTATATCATCCTCTACTTTCCTGACAGAAGTCCTATAGAGGTAGCTCGCGTAATTCACGGAAGTCAAGACATAGAACAACTGTTTGAATAACTCCTCTCTTCACTAACCCAACGGCGGGCGGCGCGTGTGCCAGTCGGTTGCCTGCTGGTAGGCGTGGGCCACCCGCATGAGCAGCCCATCGGACATCGGCTTCCCCACCAGTTGCAGCGACAGCGGCAGGTCGTCCCCGGTGAACCCGCAGGGGATGGACAGCGCCGGCAGGTTTGCCACGTTGAAGGCCCCGGTGAAGTTGCGCACTCCCGAGATGCGGCTCCGGGCGTCCTCCTGGCTCTTGATCCCCGCCTCGGTGGGCAGCAGCGGCGCGCCGGTCGGGGACGTGGGCAGAACGATGACGTCCACCTCTTCCAACGCCTCCAGCACCGCCTCGCGTATGAGCGTGCGCACCTTCTGAGCCTTCTGCAACGCCTGCGCCGGTGTGAGAATGGCCGTCAGCAGCCTGACGCGCGTGTTGTGATCGTATTCTCCGATTCGCGTCTTGAGGCGCTCGTAATGGACCACGGCGCCGTCCATGTCCGTGATGCACTTGGAGACCGCCCCGGCGTTCTCGACTAGGGGGATCGAGACATCCCGAGACGTTGCGCCCAGTTCTCCCAACTGGGCCACGGCTGACTCGATGACCTGCCGCACCTCGGGCGAGAGACCTCCCTCGGCAACCTTTTCCCGCAGCACTCCCACCCGCAGGCCATCGATGCCGCCCTGAATCTCATGCGCGTAGTCGGGGACGGTACCGCTGTACGAGTACGGGTCCTCAGCATCGTGGCCCACGATGGCCTGGAAGGTCAGGGCGCAGTCCTCGGCGGAACGCGAGATGGGGCCAACGGTGTCCATCGACCAGGACACGCCCGCCACCCCGCGACGGCTCACCAGTCCCCAGGTCGGGCGAAGGCCGGTCAGTCCGCTCCAGGCCGCAGGTATGCGAGTGGAGCCGCCCGTGTCCTCGGCCAGGGCGCTGGCGCACAGGAACCCGGCCGTGGCCGCCGCCGAGCCGCTGCTGGAAATGCCGGGGTTGCGCGACAGGTCCCACGGATTGCGTGGCTGGCCGCCCGGATGGTGGAAGCTCTCTCCCAGCGCGAATTCCGACAGGTTCAGCTTGCCCAGCAGCACCGCTCCGGCTGCCTTGAGCTTCGACACCACGACGGCGTCCCCGTTTGGCACGTGGTCCCATTCCAGCGCCGAGCCGTAGGTGGTGCGAATGCCGGCTGTATCGAACTGGTCTTTCACCGCCACGGGTATACCGTGCAGAGGGCCCCGGTACTGGCCTGAGGAGATTTCCCGTTCCGCATCTCGCGCCGCCTGCCGGGCCTCCTCGTGGCAGACGGTGATGTAGGAATGCAACAGGCCGTCGATCCGGTCGATTCGCTCCAGGTAGGCTTCGGTCGCCTCTACCGGCGAGACCTCCCCGCTCCGGATTAGCCTTCCCAACTCGGCTACAGTCAGGAAGGGCAGTTCGCTGCGCTGAACGCTGGTCATGGGGAGTGCTCCTTCGCATACGATTTACCGTGAAATCGGCCCAAACGAGTAGGGGCGCCCCGTCTTTCAAGACAGTGTGCGCCCCAGCGTCCGTTCGCCCCGATGGAATCGGGGCCAGCCGCGCGGCGCTAGTCCGCAGGCGCCGCCTCAAGCTCGTAAGGGTCGAGCACCGCGCCCGTCTGGCGCATGAACTCCCGCGCCTCCTCGTCGAACAGGTGCTGGAAGAAGATCTCGATGCGGTTGCCGCTGGGGTCGAAGCAGTAGAAGCTCTTGGTCAGGCCGTGGTCGGCGGTGAAATCGATGGGATATCCGGCATCCTTGACACGGCCGAACATCTCCTGCAACTCCGGCTCTCCCCCCTCGAGCTGCAACGCCGTATGCGACAGCCCGGGGCTGCCCGTCTCCACGCCCTCGGGCGCCTTGATTAGCGCAATGTCGTGGTCCGACACGCCGAAGGACAGGAACGCCATGTCCATCCCCTGGTCGTGGTTCATCAGCTCCATGCCCAGCGCGTTGGTGTACCAGTCAATGGCCTCCCTCGTGTCCCTGACGTTCAGCACCACGTGGCCAACTCGCGCGATTCTTGCCATCTCTCTTCCCTCGCTGACGCTGATTTGTGCCAGCATAGCGTCATCCGGACTCAGGCGCAAATCCCACGGGACAGCAGCGGACAAAAAGCATTTGTATGCTATGATTCGGGCCATCTGAATCTCGCTTTGCGCTTTGAAATGGAGGCCCTTGTATGCCGTTCGGAGGCAATGACTGGCTCGCTCTCACGCCCGAAGAGGCGCTGGAGCCCGATATCCCCATCTGCGATCCCCATCACCACTTCTGGGACTTCCGCCTGGAGCGTATCCCGTTCCAGCGCTACCTGCTGCACGAGCTGGCCGACGACGTGAACGGCGGCCACAACGTCCGCTCCACCGTGTTCGTCGAGGCCAGGTCGATGTACCGTCCCGGCGGCCCCGAGGAAATGCGCCCCGTCGGCGAGGTGGAATTCGTGCAGGGCCTGGCCGCCGCCAGCGACAACGGCCTCTACGGCCCCACCAAGGCCGCCGCCGCCATCGTCGGCCACGCCAACCTGAACCTCGGCGAGAACGTCCGCCCCGTGCTGGAGGCCCTCCAGGCTGCCAGCCCCAACCGTTTCCGCGGCATCCGTCACTCTGTCACCTGGGACCCGCACCCCGAGGTCGAGAACACCGCCGCCCACAGGGCCGAAGGCCAGATGAGCAGCGACAACTTCCGCGCCGGCGCCCGCGTCCTCGCCGGTATGGGTATGACCCTCGAAGGATGGATGTATTTCCCCCAGATGCAAGAGCTGGCTGAGTTCGCCCGCGCCGTCCCCGGCCTCACCATCATCCTCAACCACATCGGCGGCCTCCTCCGCGAGGGCCCCTACGCCGGCCGCGACGACCAGGTCTTCGAGCAGTGGCGCAAGGGCATCGCCGCCGCCGCCTCCTGCCCCAACGTCGTCGTCAAGCTCGGTGGCATCGGTATGCCCCGCACCGGCTTCGGCTGGCACGCCCGCAGCGCCCCCATCGGCTCCGAACAGCTCGCCGCCGATATGAAGCCCATCATCGACTACTGCATCGACCAGTTCGGCCCCAACCGCTGCATGTTCGAGAGCAACTTCCCCGTCGACAAGGTCTCCTACTCCTACACCGTCATGTACAACGCCTTCAAGCGCCTCACCACCCAGTACTCCCCCTCCGAGCGCGCCGATATGTTCCACGACGTAGCCGCCCGCGTCTACCGCGTCCAATACTGACCCCCCAAAGCCCCTCCCCCCCGTAGGGGCGCCGTCCCTCGACAAGCTCGGGAGTGCGCCCCTACAAGGGCAGGGCGTACTCCCACCCCCCGTTGTGTTGCCTTTCTGTTACGTTTTCTCCCCCGCCCTTTTCAACACGCCCGCCTGATGCTACAGTAGCCTAATACATCGCTGAACCCTACCTTCAACGCAGAGGCCGCAGAGGCCCTTCCGCAGAGGCGCAGAGTTCAACAGGGAATGCTCTGCCTTCTCCGCGCCCGCCCTGCCACCCCTGCGTTGAAACTTGTCAAGCCCGTCATCGTGGCCCCTGAGCCTGTCGAAGGGTCCAACCACCCCAAAATCCCCCCTCCCCCCGTAGGGGCGCACGGCTGTGCGCCCGTACAGGGTGAGGGCCAGCGTGAGGGCATACCCCCGAGCCAATGGTGAGCCTGTCGAACCACGTCCCCAGCCTGCCGAAGGATCGTACAACCTTGCTGATTGCCGTCGCTTTCATCCTCATGACCGTCTTTTTCATGGCCGGTCTCTACGTCGCCGGCGCCCTCGGTACCCTCGCCCTCCTCCTCTCCGAGATCTACTCCGACGCGCCCCTCTGGAACATAATGTCCAACCGCGTCTGGGAGACCTACAACCGCTTCCTCCTCGTCGCCATCCCCCTCTTCATCCTCATGGGCGAACTCGTCCTCCGAAGCGGCATCGCCGACCGCATGTACCGCGCCCTCGACCGCTGGGTCGCACCCATACCCGGAGGCCTCCTCCACACCAATATCGTCTCCTGCGCCATCTTCGCCGCCTGCTCCGGCTCCTCCATCTCCACCGCCGCCACTATCTCCCGCGTCGCCCTGCCCACCTTCCACACTCGCGGATACAACGAGAGGCTGGTTGTCGGATCACTAGCCGCAGGCGGCACCCTGGGCATTCTGATTCCCCCAAGCGTCCTACTCCTCATCTACGGCCTCAGCACCGGCACCTCCGTCGGCCGCCTCTTCCTCGCTGGCTTCATCCCAGGCGCAATCATGGCCATCGTCTTCATGATGTTTATCGCCTTCGCCGCCATCGTATGGCCCAGAGTCGCCCCCAGAACCGAAGGCGAAACCTTCCTCTCCCGCCAGGGCTGGGTAGACCGTATCTCCGGCTCCATCGCCGTCGGTCCCGTCATCATCCTCGTCCTCGCCGTCCTCGGCTCCATCTACGGCGGCATCGCCACCCCCAGCGAAGCTGCCGCCATTGGCGTTTACGGCTCATTCGTCCTGGCCTTCCTGTATAACTCCAAGAACCTGTGGCTGCCGGTCTTCGCCGGCGCCCTGCGGATGACCGGGCTTATCGGAGCATACGAGGTTGTCCGGCTGATCCTGGGGACAGTCGTCGGTGTGATCGTCGTCCATCTCGCCGCCCAGACGGTGTACCTCGTGTTCTTCCCCAACCAGTCCCTGTTCGTCACCCCCGACGTCGCCGAAACCATATTCCTGCTGGAAGTATTGGTCCTTCCGCTGACGGGCTGGGTGTTCATACTTTCCGAGGTATCCCGGCAGGACCTGCACGACGCGAGGATGCCGTCGTCCGCCCAGTTCAACGCAATTATGCAGGCAAACATGTCCATGATCCAGGAGGTGTTCATGTCCACCATGCGCACCACCTGCATGATCATGTTCATATTGCTGGCGGCATTCACGCTCCAGTTCGCCTTTGCCTACCTGCGAATCTCTCACGCTCTGGCCGATCTGGTGGTGAGCCTGGAATTGACCCAGATGGAGCTGGTTGGGATCCTGATCGTCTTCTACCTGCTGCTGGGCACGTTCATGGAAAGCTATTCCATGCTGGCCACCACGCTGCCCATTCTGATTGAGACGCTGTTCCGCTCCGGCATTGACCTGTTGTGGTTCGGCATCATCATGATCATCCTGCTGGAGGCGGCCCAGATCAGCCCGCCGCAGGGACTGTCGCTCTACGTGCTACACGGGGCGCGCCAGGAAACGGCAGAGGTGAGGGGCGTTACGGAGGTGGAGACGATCAACGACGTCTATATAGGTGTCTTGCCGTTTATGGTATGCATGGCCATCGTGATCGGGATTCTCATGGCCTTCCCGGAACTGGTGACCTGGCTGCCGGACCAGGCCAAGGGTGCGCGATGACCGCTGCGCGGCGCAGTTACGCTGCGCGACGCCGTGGCAACTGCACCTCTGCCAAGAGTCCCCTCCCCCTTTATGGGGGAGGGTTAGGCCCGACTCTGTCGCGGCTCTCGACAAAGTCGGAGGTGGAGGTGAATAGGTTGTGCAAATGCGCCGTTATGGGACTGATCCTGGCCTTGAGTCAGTTTCCAAGAGCTTGACCAGGAACCGTTAGTACATATCGAATCTCAGCGCCGTTTGCGTATTGGTACTTTTGACTCAAAACGATGACCCCCTTAAAATGCCGCATTGGACACCCGCTAAATCTTGTTCAATGTGGAGGAATGGATTGGGCTCAAAGAATTTGATAGGGAAAGATTTAACAGCGGTCAGGCTGTATGCGGCAATTGCCGCCGTCTTCGCAGCTCTCCTGTTGCTCGCTGCATGCGGAGGAGAGGACCCCACGGCCACCACTCCCGCGACGGCCGCCGCGCCGGAACCGACGGTCGCGCCACAGCCCACGGCCATGCCGGAGCCAACTGCCACGGCGTCCGCTCCCGAAAGCCCGGAGGATACGCCGACGCCGGTGCCGACATCGGCCGCACCGGCTGCCGCCATCGCCACGGCCATGCCGGAGCCGACGCCAATTCCGCCTACGCCCACCCCGGAGCAGGCCGCCACGGCGACGCCGCCCCCGGTGACCGAGGAGCAGATGCTGGCGGAGTACGCCGCGTCCGTGGCCGGCGGTCCTGGCGCTATATTCGTCGGCGATCCCACTCAGCAGGCCACTTACGCCCAACTCATCGGCCCGCCGGTCCACGAGGGCCTGGTGTTCCTGCCCCCTGGCGAAACGCAGATGGTCGAATTTCAGCAGCTATTCCAAGTAGGGCTGTTCGGGCTGGAGCAGTTTGGCGTTCCCGGCCATCAGTTCATCTATACCAGCGACTACTACCGGGAGCTGATCGAAAAGGCCAACCTGCTGAGCCCGACGATGCCGACGTCGACCGGCGAGGACATCGTGATTCAGCACGTATGCCTTTCCCGCAACCTGCCCACCTGCGTGATTATGCAGGCATACATGGCGCCGCGCATCGCTGCACGCACCGGCGGTCAGGTCACGCTATCCGTAACCTCCCTGCCGGAATTGGGACTCACCGGCCAGGATAACCTGACACAGGTGGGGTCCGGCACCCTGGACATGGCGAACATTTACACAGGGTACGTGGCCGGCGCACTGCCCGCCATCGAGGTTCAGTCCCTATGGGGCATGGGGCCGGACTGGGAATCCACCTACCTGGCGCTGTCCGATATGATCCCCGACATCGAACGGATGCTCATGGACGAAACCGGCGGCGCGGTGATCAACCGCAACTGGTTCGCCGGAGCCGACCAGTGGTTCTTCAGCAAGGAACCCCTCCAAACTGTGGAGGACTTCCAGGGCAAGAAAATACGCACTCACTCCGCCGCCCTGAGCAGCATCATCGAAGGTTTGGGAGCGGAGGCGGTGTTCATTCCCCCGGGCTCCGACTACCTCGCCCTCCAGAACGGCACGGTTGACGTGGGCACCACCGGGGCGCTGCTGGCGGTCAGTGGCAGGTACCACGAAATATCGGACTACATGGCCGGTCCGGTTATCGGGTTCGGCTACACCACCAACGTCATCAACGGCGACCTGTGGGACAGCATACCGGCCGACCTCCAGCAGATCATCATCGAGGAGGGCGCCGTCGCGGAACTGGAGGCCCTTCGGATAGCCCCGTATCACAACGTTCTGTCGGTGCAGGCCAACCAGGGGCTGGGCATCCAGGCCATACCCTTTAGCGAAGACATCGTCCGGTACATCGCTGGGGTCGTGCTTCCGCAGAACGTCCTCCCCGACTGGCTGGACCGTCTGGGCTACCCGGAGCGTAACCAGGACGCCGTCCGCATTTTCAATGAGCACGCCGGGCCCTACATCGGCCTGCGCATCGACGAGAACGGAGGGATAACGCAGGGTCAGATCACCAAAGGCCCGCGGGCTGGCAATTAGTTCCCTCTCCCTCTGGGAGAGGGTTAGGCCCGACTCTGTCGCGGCTCTCGACGGAGTCGGAGGTGAGGGCGTCCCCTCTCAACCAACCCGCCCCCCACTCAATTTCGCGCCCGTTGGGAACCGGCTCCCCTTCGCCGCCGGTTCCCTGGGAATAACAGGAATAACGCCCCACAAGAGGGCGAAAAACAGGAGGTACTTCCCAGGATGATCCCTACAGGCCGAAAGGCCACTTGCCGAATGGCACCCGGAAGGCTAACCATAGCAACCCTTTTGATTCTCTCCCTGCTGCTGGTTGGCGCCCTGGCGGCCTGCGGAGAGGCGGCAACACCGGAACCCACCCAGGCGCCCGCCACCACTGCCCCCGAACCGACGGTCGCTCCCACCGAACCGGAGGCTATGGAAGAAGAGCAGCCTACCGAGGAGGCCATGCAGGAAGAGCAGCCTACCGGGGAGGCTATGGAAGAAGACCCATCAATGATGATGCGCGATGTCAGCGATGCCCTCATGCAATACGCCGCTGACAATGCCAACGGCCCCGGCGCTGTCTACGTCGGCGACATCAGCCAGATGGTCGGCCCCGCCCCCCTCACCCCCAGCGGCGAGCCCGACTCCGACCTCGGCGACTCCGACGGCAATGTCCCCCTCACCGCCCTCGAAGACCACACCTGGCTCTACGAGAGCGACTACTACTGGTCCCTCATCCAGCGCGCCAACCTCGAAAATCCCACCCCCCTCACCTCCAGCGGCGAGAGCATCTCCGTCCAGCACGCCTGCATCAACCGCGCCCTCCTCCCCTGCAAGATCATCGAGCAGTACTGGGCGCCCAACCTCGCCGAACGCACCAACGGCCAGCTAACCCTCGAGGTCAGCTCCTTCCCCGAACTCGGCCTCGCCGGCCCCGATACCCTCCAGCTGGTCTCCGACGGCACCCTCGGCATGGCCAACATCTATACCGGCTACGTCGCCGGCGCCCTCCCCGCCATCGAGGTCCAGTCCCTCTGGGGCATCTACCCCGACTGGGAGACCATGTACTACTCCCTGACCGATATGCACCCCCAGCTCGAGGCAATGGTCGCCTCCGAGACCGGCGGCGGCATCGTCGTCAACCACAACTGGTACTCCGGCAACGACCAGTTCTTCTTCAGCAAGAAGCCCCTCCGCACCCTCGAGGACTTCGAAGGACTGAAGACCCGCAGCCACGCCGCCGCCCTCTCAGACTGGATCAACGGCATGGGAGCCGATGCCCAGTTCCTCGCCTTCGCCGAGGTCTACACCGCCCTGGAGCGCGGCATCCTCGACGCCGGCGTCACCGGCTCAACCCCCGGCCACGGCCAGCGGTGGTACGAGGTAACCGACTACCTCAACGGCCCTCTCAAGAGCCTGCTGTCCACCAACAACATCGTCAACGCCGATGTCTGGGACAGCATCCCCGAGGACCTGCAACAGATATTCATCGAAGAGGGAGCCAAGTCGGAGCTGGAACAGCTGCGGCTCACCTCGATCCAGAACGTGACCGGCGTCCAGAAGAATATCGACGCCGGAATGGAGCTGGTGGAATTCACCCCCGAACTGGCCGATTACAGCCTTAACGTCGCGGTCAAGGAAAACGTCATTCCCGGCTGGCTGCGCCGCCTGGGCTACCCTGAAGAAGGAGAAGACGCGGTCCAGATGTTCAACGACCACGTCGGCCCCTACGTCGGCATGATGATCGAAGCCGACGGCAGTGTTTCCGAGACCACGGTCACCAAGGGTCCGCACGCCCAGTAGAATCTGGAAAGAAGCTGGAATGCTGATTCATTGCGCCCACCCTCACGATGCTGAGGGTGGGCGTTTCATTTCCCCGGCCATCGCCTCTAAACACTGGCCCCTGGACCGGCGGTTGCCCTGAGTCTGTCGAAGGGCGCCAAGGATCTCTAATACAGACAATTTTCGACAAGCCAGACGCCCTGCCCAACAGTCAGGGATGGAGGGCAGCCTTGGAGACAGAGGACAGGAGGGCCGCCTTGACGGGTTTGCCGCCAATTCCTGCCAAAGGGGATTGCGCGGAACGAAAATTGGTGTATTATTGCCAAACGTAAATATGGAGGCCGCCTCCGGGTGCCATCCGGCAGTCGGCCTTGCGGCCTGGAGTGCGCGGAACCCGGCACGGGCAACCCAAACTCTTCAACGTGGCAGGATCACGATTATGGCGATAACCATCCCAAGACTGATGTGGGCCCTGATCATAGGCTGGCTAGCGTACCTCGTGGCGCTTTTGCTTCTCCTGGACATTATCCCCGTGCGGGAGAATGGGTTAGGAGTGCCCATAGAAATGACAGTGATATTCTCACTGTTGTTCATCGCGTTCTTCGTGTGGCTGCCACTGTCAGCCTGGACGCTGGGCGCGCGGGATGCTCTGCTGTTCTCTAGGACCATCAGTTCGATATTTGACAAACTCTACTTTACGTTGGGATACGTCTGCGGTCTGGAACTCCTGATGCTGGGGTTCTTCATCACTTACCAGGTGGTGGCGAGGAAGCTGGACTGGGTGCAGGCGCCGGGTACCGACGTGATGAGCGGGTACGTTCTGGCTATGGCCGCGACTTGGGCCTTTTCCTACTCGCTGAGGTCCGGAGCGCACGTGCGTATTGACGTGCTGCTCCCGTACATGGGGCAGAAGACCAGGTCCACTGCCGACTGGATCGCCATGGCCGCGGTGCTGTTCCTGGGCTGGGTCACGATGTGGAAGATGTGGGAAACCGTGGTGAACAATTACGAACGGGGTGTTGTTACCAACGACTACCCGCTGACCCCCCTCTTCATACCCAAGATCGTGGTGTCCATTGGCTTTACGCTGCTTTGTGTGACAGCATTGCAGATGATGTACATGATGGTGGCGGAATCACTGCTTTCCACCATCAACCGCTTGCAGGGCGGCGAGGAGATCGAGGCCCTGGAGCTCATGCAGCAAGAGGCCGCGGGTGCTGCCGACTAGCGGGCAGTTATCGCATCTGTTCCATTCCACCCGGCCTACCGGGTCACGAAGAACCGGGGGCGTGAGAGGTTAAGCTGTGGCAATTGGCGTTGCATTCGGATTGATGGGGGCCTTTTTCCTGGCGGGCATGTACGTGGCCGCCGCGCTGGGAGCGTTGTCCCTGATCATGATGCATTTCTTCTCCGATGCTCCCCTGTGGAACATCATGGCGAACAAGTCCTGGGAGGGGAACACCAGCTTCATTCTGGTTGCCGTGCCGCTGTTCATCCTGATGGGTGAGCTTATGAACCGGAGCGGCATGGGTGAGCGGATGTATGCCGGAATCACCCGCTGGATCTGGTGGCTCCCCGGTGGGCTGATCCACACCAATATCGTTTCCTGCGCCATATTCGCAGCCTGCTCCGGCTCCAGCGTGGCAACCTCCGCCACCATCAGCCGGGTCTCTTTGCCCAGTTTCCGGTCGCGCGGCTACTCTGAGCGCATGGTGATCGGTTCCCTGGCCGCGGGCGGCACTCTTGGGATACTCATTCCTCCCAGCATCAGCCTGATTATTTACGGCGTGTTGGTGGAGGAATCCATAGGTCGCCTCTACATGGCGGGCTTCGTGCCGGGGATGGTGCTAACCGCCAGCTTCATGATAATGATCCTTACCCTGGCCCTTGTTTGGCGCGGTTTGGCCCCCAGGGAGCAGGGGGACAGCTTCTTTACCATAGAGGGCTGGGTGAATCGCCTGATCGGTTCCATTGCTCTCGTCCCGATTGTCGCGCTGATCATCGTGGTGATCGGCTCCATCTACGGTGGCATCGCCACTCCGTCGGAAGCGGCTGCGTTCGGTGTGTACGGCGCGTTTGTGCTTGCTGGAATCCTGAATACCGAAGAGATCCTCCTGCCAATGTTTGGCGGCATGATGCGTTCGTTGGGCCTCATCAACGTTTCCACCGCTGTCAAGTGGGTGCTGGGTTTGCTGGTGGCGGCCCTCCTGTTCCACCTGATCCTGCAGATAGCCTGGGCCCTCAGGGGGTTCGACCTCGGCGACCCGACCATCCCCTTGGCAGGCATAGTCGGCGAAAACATCTTCCTGATCGAGGTGGTGATCGTTCCCTGGACTGGCTGGGTCCCGTTCCTGGTTAACGCTTCGCAGCAAGAACTCCGTGATGCGCGATTCCCCGATGTCTCATTGCAGAGGCAGATATTCAGGCGTAACTTCCTGATAGTGCAGGACGCCTTCATATCAACTGTACGCACCACCGGGATGATCTTCCTCATAGTGCTCGCTGCGTTCACCATGTCCTTTGCCTTTGCGCGGCTGGGCATCTCGCAGCAGATCGCGGAAGCGATCTCCAGCCTGGGCCTTGTCGACTGGCAGCTGGTGCTGGTGCTCGTCGTGTTCTATCTGGTGCTGGGCACGTTTATGGAAAGCTTCGCCATGATGGTGACCACCGTGCCCATTCTGCTGCCGACGCTGGAGGGCGCCGGCGTTGACCTGGTCTGGTTCGGGGTGATCATGGTGCTGCTGGTTGAAGCGGCGTTGATCAGCCCGCCGGAGGGAATCAACCTGTACGTGCTCCACGGCGTAAGATTAGATATCGACAGGGAGCAGGCCGAAGCCGCCAACGAGGTGTTACAACAAAGTACTATTGCGGATGTGTGGATAGGTGTGCTCCCCTTCATGGGTTGTATGGCCATAACCACCGCCTTGGTGCTGTTCATCCCGGGAATCGCGCTCTGGTTGCCGGATGCAATTTACGGAGCCAGGATGTAACCGACAGTCCGTGGCGACTAACGAGGGGCGGGTAGTGTTTACCCGCCCCTTTGCTGTGACGCCCCCGCAGTCGTTGGTTGGCATTGCGACCAAGGCCATAACGGGTTAGAGTGAACGAAGGATATAGGGCAGAGAGGCGGCAGCATGGCGACTTACATGTTTAAGGCAATTCTTCAAGAGGAAGAGGACGGGCGGTGGAGTTCTTGGATTGACGCCCTGCCAGGCGCGGCTGCGTGGGGGTACACTCGAGAAGAAGCCCTAGAGGTATTGCAAGATATAGCAGAACTGTGCGTAGAAGAGATGCTTGAATGTGGCGACCCGATTCCCAGTGAGAAAACCGAAAGCATCAACGACCCAACTGTGGTGGTTGCCACTTGACTTCCCGGGCGCCTCTGGTCCACTTGTTGCGGAATATTACCGCAAGGGAATTAGTCAGCGCGTTGGAGCGAGACGGATTCACCTATCGCCGGGGCAGGAGTTCCAGAGGGCTGTACCGGCACGAAGATGGTCGACAAGTAGCCGTGCATTACCACCGCTCTAGCGATACTTTCCCTCTCGGAACATTGGGCAAGATGCTGCACGATACCCAGTGGACGGAAGAGGACGTCCGTCGGTTGGGACTCATCTGAACGAAGCAGGGGCGGGAGTCAATCCCGCCCCATTGCGCGACAGAAACCGGGAGTCAGAATCCTAAGTGTTGGTGTCGGTCACCTCGAAGTGCTTGACCCAGAACTCGCCACGGTACAGGTTCTCCACTTCCTGGGCCATGTTCCGTCGAAGTTCGCTCCGCTCGTACCGCAGCAAGGCTTCCTCACTGTCCCACACGCTGACGCTGACGCCTTCGTCGGGGTCCTCGGTGCTCCGGAGGAGCATTCGCTTTCGTAGTCCGTCGACGGTGGCAGTGGAATCAATGACCTGGCCCCGGTAGTAGTCTTCGTATTGGTCCCAGGAACCCAGGCGCAGCTTGCCCCATGCCGTCATCAGGTAGGCCCCGGCCGTGCCGCCGTCCCCGGAGGACTCCACGATTTCAAAGTGCTTTATCCAAGTCTCCCCTCTGGGGTAGGCCATCGGGAAGAAAAACTCCTCCGCCTCGTTGGCCAGTTGCCTGCGCGCATCGCTGGTCTCGTAATTGCGCAGCTCCTGCAGGGATGACCACACGCTCCAGAACCCCATTTCATCGGGGTCCGATGCGCCGCGCCAGAGTTGCCGCTCCTGCAGGCCTGGCATCCCAATGGTGAAGGGGATCACCTTTTCCACGTAGAAGTCCCGCAGATTATTCCAGGCGCCCGGTCGCGCCCTTCCCCAAGCCAGTTGTACGTACATCTTTCACGCCTTACAGAATTTAGCCGGTGTTCGGCCCCTCCCTTTTCCCCAGCGAAAAGAGCTTTCAGGGAATTGCGATTCTATAGCAGAATCACCCGTTCGTCGATAAGCTGTGCCGACAGCCGCACCGGCGCGGTTTCCGCCGGTGCCGAGGATTCCTTTCCGGCTACCGGGTTGGGCCGAAAGGAGTAGTACCTGACACCGGCAAAGGGCATCGTGTACCTCCATTCCAGGTAGCCTGCCTTGGGCTTTACCTCCTCGGGCAACGGAACTGGTTCTACCGAAACCTCTATCTGGGGCTCCAGGATTGTAACCATTACACACCTCCAAACTGCTGTGCAGAGATGTCTGCCTGCCTGCGGGCAACTCCAGTCCCCGCAGGCTTGACGGTCAATAACAGTTCCTGTCCGGGTCGGCGCCGGTTGTGTCAGCCTTTACTCGTCGCCGTCCTCCCCCTCTCCGCTATCCATCTCAATTTCCCTGCCGACACTGACACCCAGCTCGTTCAGGGTCCGGCTGTAGCGGTTGGCGAACAGCTGGGCTGTCGCGGCATAGATGCCCCTGCCGATGGCAGCGTCCTGGGTGCACAGGTCAAGGAGCGCGGAGCGGGGAATCTGCAACAGCGTCATGTCGCTCAGCGCCGAACCTGCGGTGATCAGGGTGCCCTCACCGAGCAGCACGGCATTGGGGAACGACTCTCCCTGACCTGCGATCCTTACGGCGATCTGGCCTATGTCAGCCTGGGCCGTCAGCTGGGCCTCCCCTTCTTGGATGACAAACAGGTTCTGGCCAGCCTCTCCCCCTGCGCCCAGGGTTTCGCCTTCCTTCACGGAAACTGTGCGGCCCAAGGCGACGACGGCGGAAATCTGCTCCCGCGACAGCCGGGAGAACATATCCACGGTGCCGAAGTCGAACTCATGGCCCTGTTCCGTCTCCACCTGGTCGGCCTGGACCGCGACGTCCTCCGGCCGGAACACCCGGACCGGCATCACGGCGCGCCGCTCCACCTCGCGGGCCACGCTCCCCTTGACCAGCCGCGCCAAGCCGCGCCGGTCGTGGGTGAACATTGAGATCAGGTCAACGGAGTTCCTGTTGGCGAAAGCCACGATGGCGGCGGGCACGGAGTCGTTGACCACCACCGCGGTGGCGGCGTCCACTGAGGATTCCCTGAGTCGGTTTGCGACGCGATTGAGATAGGCCAGGGCCCGGCTGCGATCCTCCTCCTCCTGTTGCGAGCCCAGAATCACCAGTTCGCCCATGGACCGGGTTCGCCCCGGCGGTATGACCGTCAGCAGGGTGGCCTTTCCGTCATCGTTGACCAACGTGGGGACCGTGTCGAGAATCCCCTCAGACTCTGCGGAACGGTCCAGGGGCACCAGAACATGTTGATACATCGGTTAACTCCAGAAATGAAAACTGCCTTCCACTACTCAGAGATGGCCTCTATTCATCCGAGTATGAGATAACTATCATTCTAGTGAGGCCATTTGCGGGCGGTCAACAATGTGCCAACAATCACAAACTTGTGAACACAAGTCGGTGCTTGTCGGTCGGTGACCTGGGAGAGAGAGGGGAAGGCGGAGCGGGCAGGAAGTGCTAAATTTTGCCGACCAGGTTCTGCAGGAAGGCGCGCGTGCGGGTCTGGGACGTTTGAGAGCCGTCAACAGGGAATATGGTGGCCAGAAAGTCGGTTGCGCCGATCTCGGCCAACTGGCGTAACTGGTGTTCGACAGCGGCTTCGTCGCCGACGATGGCGATGTCGCCCGGGCTTTCCGCTCCTTCCCGTTCAAGCATGGCCCGGTAGCTGGGCAGAATGGCGTAATGCTGGAACAGCCGGTCGGCGCGAGCGCGGGCCCGCTCGGTGCGGTCCGTTACCGCTATTGGCATGCCGACGCAGACGCGGGGCGGAGGGTTGCCGGCAGAGGCAGCTGCCTCCCTGATGCGGGGCACCACGTGCTCTCGGAGGGTGTTGGGCCCGGTCATCCAGGTCACCGTGCCATCGGCCAGGCGGCCAGCGATTTCCAGCATGCGAGGCCCCAGGGCCGCCATGACTACCGGGCAGACCACCATGTCGGCATCCGGGATCTGCAACTCCCCGGCCACCTGGAATTCCCTCCCGTGAAAGTCAACGCCGCTCTCGTGGAGCAATGGGCGGAGGACGGACAGGTATTCTTCAATATGCCTCGCCGGGTGAGTGTATGACAGCCCCAGCCAGTCCTCGATGGTTGAACGGTGGGAGACGCCAATGCCCAGGGTCAGGCGGCCCCCCGTCGCCACCTGCGCGGTAAGCGCCTGCTGCGCCAGGGAAACGGGATGGCGGGGATAGGTGGGTACCACCGCAGTGCCCAGCTCTATGCGGTGGGTCTGCATGCCGGCCATGGCGATTATGGTCAGCATGTCCGCCCCGAAGTGCTGGGGCAGCCAGTAGCTGTCGAACCCGTCGGCCTCGGCGTCCGAGATGCGGTCCAGCCTTTCCGCCACGTTCCGCATGAGCTCCAGCGCTCCCACAAACAGCCCGATACGCATGGTCCGGCTCCTCTGGAAAGGTCAATGTAGACGCCCGTTTCACCTCTTGCGGAACGGGGGATTTAGTCTAGCACACCCGCCGCCGGAGGCGTGGATTGACGGGAGTTTGCGGCGATAGTAGGCTACGGACGGATTGAACCTCTGAACCCAATCCCCCAAGGCAAATCGACGCCACGAGAGCGTAAGTCTGTGGAGGCTGCAACGCGATGAGTTATCAAGGAATGATGGCCGAAACGGTCCTGATGAATGGGCACGAGGGCGACCTGATCGACGCCTACCTGGCCCGCCCGCTGGGAGGAGGCCCCTACGGGAGCGTGGTGCTGATTCACCACATGCCCGGCTGGGACGACGCCTCCAAGGAGATGGCGCGCAAGCTGGCCTATAACGGGTTCGTGACCATATCCCCGAACCTTCACTTCCGGGAGGGCAAGGCCACGCCCCAGGAAAACAGCAACAGTATACGCGAAAAGGGCGGCATGCCCGACGTCCGCACCATGGGCGACGTCAAGGGCGCCATGTCCTATCTGCGCAGGCTGCCATACGTGAATGGCAAAGTAGGACTGATTGGATTCTGCTCCGGCGGGCGGCAGACCTATCTGGCGGCCTGCACTCTCAGGGGCGTAGACGCGGCGGTGAACTGCTGGGGCGGTGGCGTAACCCAGGGCAACGACGAGCTCACCCCCGCCATGCCCGAGTGGCCGGTGAACTTCACCGAGGGCCTGAACTCCCCGCTGCTGGGGCTGTTCGGCAACGACGACCCGCGACCCTCCCCTGCGGACGTCGACGAACTGGAGGAGGCCCTGAAGAGTCACGGCAAGAACTACGAGTTCCACCGCTACGACGATGCAGGCCACGGCTTCTTCGCCGTTGACCGCCCCAGCTACCGCGTCGAGGCGGCGAATGACGGCTGGGAGAAGGTGCTGGCCTTCTTCGGCAAGAACCTGGCTTAACCCTCACCTCACCAACGCAGAGGGCGCAGAGCACACGCCGAGAACGCAGAGGGCATCCTGCCAGCCTGAATTCATGCGTCCTCGGCGTTATTTTGTCTGTACGCTGCGTTGAAACATGCTCCTTGCCTCCCGTATACAGCGAATCCTGCCTTTCTACTACGGGTGGATTGTGGTGGGCGCCTCCGGGACTGCGGTTTTCGCCCGGATGGCCCCGGCCATCACAACCCTTACGGTCTTCATCTATCCGATGTCACAGGAACTGGGGTGGTCGCGGACGCTGATCGCCGGTGCGGTGAGCGCGGGAGCACTGGCGTCCATGGCGCTCTCGCCGGCCATCGGATGGGCTATCGACCGGTTCGGGGCGCGCCCGGTCCTGGTGGCCGGTGTGTTGACGGTGGGCGCGGCCATGACCTCCCTGGCCTGGGCTACCATTCCCGCCACCTTCTACCTCGCCTACGCCGCCGGCAGGGTGGTGTTCCACACTGCGGCCCCCAACGGCGCAGGCACGGTGACGTCCCGGTGGTTCATCCGCATGCGAGGGCGGGCCATCGGCGTCGTCTACCTGATCGGGGCCATTGGTGGCGTTGTGTTCACCATGTCGGCGGCTGTGATCATCGACAACTACGGAGTAGCGGCTGCATGGATATCGGTTGGGGTGATAGTCCTGGCAGTGGCCCTGCTGCCGAACCTGCTGCTGGTGGCAGAGCGTCCGGAGCAACTGGGCTTGCGTCCGGACGGCGACGATGAGGTACACCCCCACCCCGGCCCTCCCACTCAGGGGGAGGGAGTATTGCCGCCGGGAACGGAGGACGACTCCTGGACCCTGCGGGAGGCTGCCCGGACTGCCGCCTTCTGGATTCTGGTGGCCATGGGGTTCGCCACCTTCTTCGTGCATGCCGGGATCAACGTTCACATTGCCGCGTACCTGCGGGACCAGGGCCTGACCCTCACCAACGCCGCCGCAGTGGTGACCGCCAGCTGGATCGTATCGGCGGCCGGCAGCGTCGGGTGGGGCTGGATGATGGAGAGGGTGTCCGCCAGGGTCATGTATTCAGTGATGCTGGCCCTGCTGAGTGGTTCCGTGCTCCTGCTGTTCCTCGTGGCAAACATTGTGGGAGCGTTCGCGGCAGCAGTATTGATCGGCACAGTCGCCGCGGGAGGCAACATAATACCCACCGTGGTATACGCCGATTACTTTGGCCGGGAGTCTTTGGGTAAAATCCGTGGCGTTGGGGAGCTCGGCGTGCTGATCGGGCAGTCCACCGGCCCGCTGCTGGCGGGTGTGGTCTTCGACCTCAGAGGCAGCTATTCCCTCATTTTCATCGTGTACGCCGTAATTGCCGCAACCGCCAGCGTCATCGTGCTCTATGCGCGCCGGCCGGTCCGGGCCGCCGACGCCCTGCCCGCGAATCTCTCCACATAGATCAGGTCATTTCCCGAGACCATCTGACCGGACACCAGTGAGCTGACATGACACAACCATCCCGACGGGAGATGCTGCTGGTCGCCTTCATGCAGGCGTCCAACTGCTCCAACTATACAGGGTCGTGGCGGCATCCCGAGACGGCGCCGAACTTCCTCGACCTGCATTACTACCAGGACATCGCCAGGACCCTGGAGGCAGGGAAATTCCACATGGCGTTCATCGACGACCGCCTCGCCATGCCCAGCCGGTACGGCGACTCGTACGCCGAGGCCGTGGAGCATGGGGTGAGGGCGGTCAAGCTGGACCTTGTGCCGATAATCACCGCCATGGGCCTGGCCACGTCGCATCTGGGACTGGGGGCCACCTACTCGACCACCTACTATGCGCCCTTCCATGTGGCGCGCCTGTTCGCATCCCTCGACCACTTCACTGCCGGCCGGGCGGCCTGGAACGTGGTGACGTCGCTTAACGACTCGGAGGCCCACAACTTCGGCGTCTCCGAGCACCTGGAGCACGATGACCGGTATGACCTGGCCGACGAGTTCATGGAGGCTGCCGTCGCCCTGTGGGACTCATGGCAGGACGGCGCAGTGATCGCCGACCGGGATACCGGGCAGTTCGCGGATTCGCAAAAGGTGCGGCGGGCAGACTATCAGGGGCAGTACCTGAGTTCGCGGGGGCCGCTGACCGTGCCTAGGCCGCCGCAGGGCCACCCGGTCATCATCCAGGCCGGGCAGAGCGAGCGGGGCCGACAGTTCGCCGCCCGCTGGGGCGAGTTGCTGTTCGTGATTTTCCCTACCCCCGACGGCTGCAAGGCTTACCGCGACGACCTGCGGGCCAGGGCTGCGGCGGCAGGCCGGGACCCGGACGCGGTACGGGTGGCTCCGGCAGTGTACGTGGTGGTTGGCGAATCAGAGCAGGAGGCGGCGGACAAGCTGGCGTTCATCGACGGGCTGGCCCATACCGTCGATTCACTGGCGCTGCTCTCCGAGGTGTTCAACTACGATTTCGCCCAGCACCCTCCTGATCAGCCGCTGTCGGACGATACCATGGCGTCGATGACTGGGCTGCGAGGTTTCCTTGACCGGGTGATCCGGTTGAGCGGGAATCCCAATCCGTCGCTGAACGACTTCATAGAGTGGTCAGGACGGGGTACCCTGCGCGAGTTTCCGGTGTTCACCGGCGCCCCGGCACGGGTGGCGGACCAGATGGAGGAGTGGTTCTTGTCGGAGTCGTGCGACGGCTTTGTCCTGGCCGCTACCCACATGCCCGGGGCCTACGAGGACTTCGTGCGGCTGGTGGCGCCTGAGCTCCAGCGCCGGGGCCTGTTCCGTCGGGACTACGCGCCGGGCACGCTGCGGGACAACCTGGGGCTGGCGAGGCCGGAGAGAGGGTAGCTTATTGCGAGGGAACAGAATACAAAAAGGCTATTAGTCCGCGCTTTCGGCGACTGGAGGCCGGAGAATCCACTCTTTCGAGGCGCCATCGGGGTTGCGGCGGTAGGAGTCCTCTATCGCCTTTTCCAGCAAGCTCTCCCCGCGAGGCGTTTCCCCGTTGGTGTTGAACAGTCCCTTGGCACGGGCAATGTCCACTAGTGCGGCGGCGATGAGCTCGGGCAACCCGTCCTCAAGCACTGCTTCCATGTAGCCAACGATGCGCTCGTCATTTTCCAAATAATTGACAACGTCCCACTTCCTGAGCTTTACATTAGCCATAGCCGCTACACTCCCAATTGATTGCGTACGTCTCGCAACAATTCGATTGCTCTGGGTATGTCCCGCCTTTGGGAGTCCTTGTCGCCTCCGGCAAGCAAAACGACCAAGATGTCGCCTCGTTGCCAGTAGTAGACCCGGTATCCCGGACCATAGTCGATGCGCATCTCCGAAACACCGGCACCCGCCGGCCTCACGTCTCCCGGATTGCCCGACAACAACCGTTGTACCCTGTTGACGATTCTGTCCCTTGCCTGTAAGTCCCGCAGGTTGTTCAGCCAATTCAGGTAAACGTCGGTTTCGTAAAGTTCCATGGGGAAGGATTATGGTCTCTGTGGGTCATGAAATTCAACCACCACACTGGCTTCAGAGGTTCCTTCGTTGGCATAGTTTGGCCTTGGGGCTATAATTGCGGCAGCAGGGACCAGAGTTGAGAGGAGAGTTAAGCGTTATGCCTTTGCCTGAACGCATGAGTTTTGGAATATTCATGGGGCCCTTCCACCGGGTGGGCGAGAACCCCACTCTGGCCCTGGAGCGGGACCTGGAGCTGGTGCAGTGGCTGGACTACCTGGGCTTCGACGAGGCATGGATCGGCGAGCACCACAGCGCCGGCTGGGAGACAATCTCCTCGCCCGAGATCTTCATCGGCGTCGCCGCCGACCGCACCAAGCACATCAAGCTGGGCACCGGCGTCATCAGCATCCCATACCACCACCCGTTCAACGTGGCTAACCGCATGGTGCAGCTCGACCACATGACCCGCGGTCGCGTGATGCTCGGCGTGGGCCCCGGCGCGCTTCCCGGCGACGCCTACATGATGGGCATCGAGCCGACGGTGCAGCGGCAGCGCATGGATGAAGGCTTCGGCATGGTGCTGCGCCTCATGACCGAGGATGAGCCCATCACCTACGAGAGCGACTGGTTCACCCTCCGGGAGGCCATGCTGCAATTGCGCCCCTACACCAAGCCGCACATGCCCATCGCCGTCGCGTCGGTGCAGTCGCCGTCGGGCGTGGCGCTGGCAGGCAAGTACGGCGCGGCGGTGCTGACCATCACCGTGCCGCGCGACCCGGGCGCCCCCGACTCCGACCTGGGCGCGCTGTGGGACATCTGCGAGACCTCCGCCGCCGAGCACGGCCAGACCGTGAACCGCGACGACTGGCGGCTGGTGCTGCCGGTGCACCTGGCCGAGAGCAAGGAAGAGGCCATGGAGCAGGCCCGCCTCGGCGCAGGCCGCTACCAGCGTGAATACTTCGAGCACACCATGGGCCGCGACGCCATCGTGGACGGGCCGCTGGAGGACATCATCGAGGTGATGGACGAACGGGGGGCTTGGATCATCGGCACTCCGGACGACTGCATCGAGGGGATCAAAAAGCTTGAGGAGCGCAGCGGCGGCTTCGGCGGTTTCATGGTTCAGGCCATCGACTGGGCCAAGCGGGACCACATCATGAACAGCTACGAACTGATGGCCCGCTACGTGATGCCCGAGTTCCAGGGCTCCACGGCCAGCACTGCCGGCTCCAACCAGTGGGCCTACGAGCGCCGCGACCTGCTCAAGGCCGGACGGGCCGCTGCCATCGATCGCGCCAAGTCCGACTACGCCAACCGCAACGCATAGCATTGCCGGTCGCCATTCCATTCGAGACTTATGCGGGGGCGCACAGCTGTGCGCCCTTACGTCTGGGGGATATACGATGAAAGCAGTCTGGTACGAACAGAACGGCCCCGCCGAGGTCATGCAGTTCGGCGATATGCCCGACCCCGAACCCGGGCCGGGCGAAGTGCGAGTGCGGGTCGTCTCCTCCGGGGTCAACCCGTCGGACTGGAAGCGCCGGGCAGGCGCCACCGCCCGCATCGCTTTTCCCCGCGTAATCCCGAACCAGGACGGCGCGGGAGTCATTGATCGCGTAGGGGCTGGCGTACCTGAGTCCCGAGTTGGCGAGCGGGTGTGGCTGTTCGAGTCTCAATTCGGGCGTCCCTTCGGCTCGGCGGCGGAGTACACGGTGCAGCCGTCGGGGCACGTGGTCCGGATGCCCGATTCCATCGCCTTCGACCAGGGAGCCTGCCTGGGCGTCCCGGCCATGACCGCCCACCGCTGCCTGTTCGCCGACGGGCCTCTGGACGGCAAGGTGGTGCTGGTGCCCGGAGGCGCGGGAGCCGTGGGCCACTACGCGGTGCAGCAGGCCAAGCTGACCGGAGCCACGGTGATCAGCACCATCAGCTCCGACTACAAGGCCGAAATCGCCACCGCTGCCGGCGCCGACCACACCATCAACTACCGTACCGAGGACGTCATTGAGCGGGTGATGGACATTACCGGCGGTGAGGGCGTCGATCACATCGTCGAGGTGGATTTCGCCGGGAACTTCCCGGTGACCAGCGAGGTGCTGAAGTCGTCGGGCGTGGTGGCCATCTACGCCGCCGGAACGGGCCAGCAGCCAGCGGTGCCGCTGCAATTCCGGCGCAGCAACACCGTGGTGCGCAACGTCCTGGTCTACGACATGCCCGAGCCAGCCAAGGAGGCCGCCATCGCCGATATTACGGCGTGGCTGGAGTCCGGCGCCCTGGCGCACTTGGTCGGCCCGCATTTCCCGCTGGAGCAGACCGTCCAGGCCCACCGGGCCGTCGAGGGCGGGGCCATCGGCAACGTGATCATCGACGTGAGCGAGGGATAGGCGGACAGGAGATCCCGCCAGAGGGCAGGCCCCGGAGCGCGCCGCATCCGGGAATAGTTGATTTCACCAATATTACAGAAGAGGAATCTCTCCGTACTCATTAACGTTCACCGGCTCCAATGCAACCAGGCCGGTTGAGTAGTTCAGCCGTACGTCACAGAAGTTCAGGAAATCGCGGCCCAGTAGGGATGGGATTCTTTCGAGAGTTGTGGAGGTTTGGGGTTCGGCAATGGAAATGTCCAAGTAACACCTGATTAACAATCCTTGGTCGTCCTCAAACGAAATGGAACCTTGTTCAGAAAAATATCGCCGTATCCCACCTATGCCGACTGACTCCATTATGCTGTGCTGGCGCAGCATCTGTTGGTGGATTCCAATGTTTCTTGCATCGTTGCCGTGAATGATTACGCTATCTGCCCCCGAATCCACGAGGAAGTCAACCACTCCCTGAACGCCTATGCGGATAAAGTTCACGTACCCGCGTACCCTTGGTCTGGGCACTCTTGGTTGGTCATTTTCGTAATATCCAAAGATAACCACCTCACCCAGGCACCACCAAATCAATCTGGGTGGCAGAAAGGAATCGCCAGTATGACCTTCCGGGTGGTACGCCCTTTCGTTTCAGTTGTTCTGCCAGTTCGTCTGCCGTGGCCGCAGCGCCAACCAGCCGTTCCTTGTAAACGGCTACAAACATGTCCGGGAACTGTTCCAGCCAGTCGGCCGAGTGGGCATTCATGTAGATTCTGTCAGTCTCGAACTGCTTCATCTGAGAGGAAATTTCGGGATCATTGAATCTCTCCCACCTTGGCGTATTCCGCTGAACGGATCCTGAGTCGGTACTCATGGACTTACTCCCATGCCTTTCGTGTTTCTGTATGGCAGAACCCGTTGGGATTTATCTGATACTATCATAGCAACGTAGATGAATAGCCGCATCTGCTATCATCTCTACCGGCAGCGTTACCAAGGCGGAGGAAAAGGGACGGAATGGCGAAGAACGGTTTCAGGGTGATGGACTCGGACATGCATATCGTGGAGCCTGCCGACCTGTGGCAGCGCTACATCGACCCTGCGTTCCGGGACCGCGCGCCGGTCGGGACCAACCGCCACCCCAGGGACCTGGGCGTGCAGGTGGGCAAGCACGTGTTCCCGCTGCCCAACCGCAGCTACGCCAACGCCATCCAGCCCCTTATGACCAGCCAGCAGGACGTCTACGCCGACTCCGAGCAGCAGGGATGGGACAGCGCCTCGCAGGTGGCGGCCATGGACCAGGAGGGCATCGACGTTGCCGTGCTGTTCCCCAGTCGGGGTCTGTTCACGCTGGGCGACAGCGACCTTGACCCCGCGCTGGCCACCGCCATCTCGCGGGCCTACAACGACTGGCTGGCCGAGTTCTGCAGCGACGGTCCGGGACGGCTCTACGGGGCCGGGATGATACCGCCGCAGGACATTGAGGGCGCAGTTGCCGAGGCCCGCCGCGCGGTCAGGGAGTTGGGGTTCAAGACCGTGTTCCTGCGCCCCAACCCGGTGGCCGGGCGCAACTGGCACGATCCCTACTACGACCCGCTGTGGGCGGAGATACAGAGCCTCGGGGTGCCCCTCAGCTTCCACGAGGGAGGGCGGGTAAACCTGCCGCAGCCAGGCGACAACTTCGGCACCCATATGCTCTACCACACTTGCACCCACCCCATGGGGATGATGCTGGCGGCGGTGGACATCGTGGGCGGCGGCGTGCTGGAGCGGTTTCCCGAGCTGACCGTGGCGTTCCTGGAGGGCAACTGCTCCTGGGCGCCGTGGCTGCTGTGGCGGCTGGACGAGCACTACGAGATGTCGGCCGCCTACGACCACCCGGACCTCCGGATGGAACCCAGCGAGTATTTCCGGCGCCAATGCTACCTGTCGGTGGAGTGCGACGAGGAGCCGGCGGAGATCGTCTCACGCTACGGGCTTGAGGACAACGTCGTCTTTTCCACCGACTACCCCCACGCCGACTCCAAGTACCCGCAGTCGGTGGACCGCTTCCTGGAGCTGCCGTTGTCCGGCGAGGCCAAGCGCAAGTTCCTGTGGGACAACTGCGCCCGGCTGTATGGGTTCGAATCTTGATGTGCAGTCCGTTCATGGTGAGCTTGTCGAACCAGGAACGGGCACAGGGTAGATGTGACGGTCAGCCACATGTGGGTTCGAGGGATAGGGAACGCCCTCACCCTCACCCTCTCCCGGAGGGAGAGGGAATACCTTCCGACCGTGGTTCACCCCCACCCTGGCCCTCCCCCTGAGGGGGAGGGAGGAAAGTTGTAGCCGTGTTCAGTGCCCCGCCTTGATGAAGTCGGCGACGCGCTCGGCGATCATCATGGTGGTGACGTTGGTATTGGCGCGGACTACGTCGGGCATGATGGACGCGTCGGCGATGCGCAGGCCCGAGACGCCACGGACGCGGAGTTGCTGGTCTACCACGGCCATGGGATCGTCGCTGGCGCCCATCTTGCAGGTGCCTGAGATGTGGTAGGAAGTGCTGACGTTGCGCTTCAGCCACCCGTTCAGCGTCTCATCCGATTCCAGGTCGGCGGCGGTCGGCGCCAGCACCCGCTCGATGTAGGGAGCATAGGCCGACCCTTCCAGCAGGCTCATGCACAGCCGGACCGCCTCGCGCAGCCGCTCCAAGTCCCAGGGTTCCTCTAGGTAGTGGTAGTCCATCTCCGGGGCCGCATTGGGGTCGGCGGAGGTCAGCCATAGCTCCCCCTTTCCGGCGGCCAGGTATAGCCCGCAATTGACGGTATGGGCCGGGTTGTTGTCGCGCACCACCGTGTTCAGCGAGGCGGGCGACAGGATCATGTCGTTGGGAGTGTCTGACCCCGTGGCGGTGTAGCGCAGCCTCAGGGCCCGCATGGCAATGGGATCCTCGGGAACGTCGTCCTTGACCTGGAAACGCACGGTCACGTTGGGGTGGTCGCGCATGTTCTGGCCCACGCCAGGGAGGTCGGCCACCACCTGGATGCCCAGCCGGTCCAGCTGGTCCCGGGGGCCAAGGCCGGACAGCATCAGCATTTGCGGCGAGGCCACCGCACCGGCGCACAGGATGATGTCTCCTCCCTCGACGACGAAAGTCTCGCCGCCGCTTTCGACCTCGATGCCGACCGCCCGTGGTGCCCCCCCTTGCAGTTCCCCCCCAGAGGGGGGGAGAGGAGAAGGTTCCAGCACCACGCGATTGGCCTGCACGTTGGCGCGGATGGTCAGGTTCAGGCGGTGGCGCACCGAGTCGATGTAGGCCAGCGCCATGCTCATGCGCACGCCGTCGATGTTGTTCTCGGCGCGGAGGCTGACGCCCGTGGCCTCCGGGTGGTTCACGTCGGGATGGAAGGGATAGCCGGCTGCCGTAGCTGCTTGGAAAAACGCCTCCTGCAACGGGGGCCAGGTCTCGCGATGGTGATGCCGCACGGGCACCGGGCCGTCGGTGCCGTGAAAATCGTCATGAAAGTCTGCGTCGTTCTCCAGCTTGCGGAAATAGGGCAGGCAATCAATGTAAGACCAGCCCTCGTTGCCCCATGACGCCCAGGTGTCAAAGTCCTCGGGCGCGCCGCGAATGAACGTCTGTCCGTTGATGGCGCTGGAGCCGCCCATCACCCTGCCTCGCGGCACGGGCATGGGATCGGCCTGCTCGGGAGTGGCAGTGCCGGTGAATGACCAGTTGTACGGCGACCCGGCGGCGCGGGCCTCCAGGTTCACCTGGCCCCAGCCCAGCTTGAGCATATCGGGGAGCTGCGCAAAGTCGGGAAAGTCCGGGCCGGCCTCCAGCAGCAGCACCGAGCGCTCCGGGTCCTCGGACAGACGGGCGGCGACGATGCAGCCTGCCGTGCCGCCGCCGACTACGATGTGGTCATATTTCATGGAGATTCTACCCCCCAGGTGGATTGCGCCATTTTACACGCCAATTGCCAACAGGCCGAAATTTGTCCGAATCAGGATTTGCAGGATTAAAGGATTATCATGATAGGCGTCAATCAGCGGAATCCCGAAATCACACGAATCACAGTTCAGACAATCGCTTTGCGATAACCCTGCATCCCATACAGCGAACAACGAGAAAATCCTGCGAATCCTTCAATCCTGTAAATCCTGATTCAGACAATTGGCGCCAATGATTGAGAAGCCCCGGCAGCGGTCCGTCGCGGTTGACCGTGACATGGGTCACTGCTAGAATGCGGCAACCTTGTCCGGGTTGGCCGGACGGCGCCATGCCAGTTAATGCGAGGCTGCGGTGCAGCCTAATCCCGCAATTCCGGGGGAGGACATGGCCAGGAAATTGAGTATTTCGGTCGACCACAACCTGTGCGTTGGCAACCAGATGTGCATCTCCATCGCCACCAAGGCCATCACTTTGAACGATGACCGGCAGGCAATCCCGGCGGACGTGGACGGCGACACCGAGGAGGTGATCCTGGAAGCCGCCGAACAGTGCCCCATGGCCGCCATCAGCGTCACGGACGCCGAGACCGGCGAGCAACTCTTTCCGTAGATTCTACGCACCAGCGAAAAGGCCCTCCTTCACAGGCGCGAAGGGGGGCTTTTTTCGTGCAGCGGTTATACTGTCTAGCGTCAAATCGGTGTTGTCTTGGGGACGCTCGGATGGAGCACCTGTTTTACCGCGGCGACAATCTTGAGGGTCTTGCCTTACTTGCGGACAGAGGAATCAGGGCTGACCTGGTCTACATCGACCCGCCATTCGCCACCAACAACGAGTTCCTGATTGATGCCGACCGCGCCAACACGGTCAGCGCCTCGGGGGAGTTGGCCTACGCAGACACGGTGCGCGGCGACGACTACCTGCGCCAATTGCGGCTGCGGCTGGAGGCCATCAGGCGAGTGATGGCTGAGGACGGCTCGATCTACGTCCACATCGACGTGAAGATGGAACACCACGTCCGGCTCCTGATGGACGAGGTTGTCGGCCCGCGCAACTTCCGCAACAGCATCACGCGGATCAAGTGCAACCCCAAGAACTTTGCCCGGTACTCCTACGGCAATATCAAAGACACCATCCTGTTCTATTCGGCGTCGCCGGACCGCATCAAGTGGCATCCGCAACAGGAGCCGCTGACCGACGAGGACGCCGTATCTCGCTACCCGCTGGTGGACGATGAAGGACGCCGCTACGCCACCACCCCGCTGCACGCGCCGGGGGTCACCCGCAACGGGCCGACGGGCGGGACGTGGCGGGGCATGCCGCCCCCGGCAGGACGCCACTGGCGCTACCCGCCGGAGCGGCTGGAGGAGTTGGACGCTCAGGGCCTGATCGCCTGGAGCAGCACGGGCAACCCGCGCAAGATCATCTATGCCGACGATTCTCCGGGCAAGCTGCCGCAGGACGTGTGGGTGTACAAAGACCCGCAGCGACCCAGCTATCCCACGCAGAAGAACGCCGCAATGCTGGAGCGCATCATCCGCGCGTCGTCGGACCCGGGCGACACGGTGCTGGACTGCTACGCCGGCAGCGGCGGCACCCTGCTGGAGGCGGCGCGCCTGGGCCGTCGGTTCATCGGCATGGACGACGCCCCGGCGGCGTGGGAGGTGGTGGAGGAGCGTTTGCGCGAGGAGGGCGTGGAGTGGCGGGAGTTGCGCGAGGGCGTTGGAGTTTAATTGACATGGATAGACAGGATTTACAGGATTGGGTTTTCATTTGAGCGGAGAATCGCATCCTGTAAATCCTGTCCATCCATGTTAGAAAAATAGAGGGAATTCA
Source organism: Dehalococcoidia bacterium (assembly GCA_965203005.1). Classification (GTDB taxonomy): domain Bacteria; phylum Chloroflexota; class Dehalococcoidia; order Lucifugimonadales; family UBA3495; genus VXOI01. The sequence goes on along the minus strand of CBDBBS010000002.1, from coordinate 2,591,969 downwards.
TGACAAACGTTGGTATTTGCATGCTGATGACGCAGCACGACTTTGACATCGTGGGGTTGGCGCGCAAGGTCGAAGAGCTGGGATTCGGGTCGCTGTGGGCGCCGGAGCACGGGGTGGTGCCCGCCGATTTCAGCGTCGGCGCGGCGGGGGCTGCCTCGGGCGCGCCCAGCGTCTACGCCGATGGCCGGATCAACCAGATAATCGACCCGCTGGTGTTCCTTGCGGCGGCAGCGGCGGCCACGAAATCTGTCCGGCTGGGCACGGGCATCTGCCTGGTGCCGGAGCGCAACCCCATCCGGCTGGCCAAGGAGGTCGCCACCCTGGACCTGGTATCGGGAGGGCGGTTCGTGTTCGGCATCGGCGCCGGCTGGCTGCAGGGCGAAGCCGAGGTGCTGGGCGCTGACTTCCCCCGCCGCTGGCGCCAGACCAGGGAGTACGTCAACGCGATGAAGGAGCTGTGGACCAGCCCGGTGTCGGAGTTTCATGGCCGGTGGGTGGACTTTCCGCCCATCATCTGCGACCCCAAGCCGGTGCAGAAGCCCCACCCGCCGGTGATGATCGGCGGCGAGCTGACGCGGGCGGCGCAGCGGGTGGCGGACTACGGCGACGGCTGGCTGCCCCGGGCCCGCGCCACCTCGGCGTACCATGACCCGTCGCGGCTGCCGGAGGCGCGGCGGCGCATCGAGGACCTGTTCCGGGCCAAGGGACGCAACCCGTCGCAGCTGGACATCACCATGTGGGACGCGCCGCCCGACCGGGAACAGAACCGCCGCTTCTTGGACGCCGGGGCCGACCACATCGTGCACATGCTGACCACTCGCGACGAGCGCTCCACACTGGAGGCGCTGGAGCAGGTCGCCGAGGCGGTGCTTTAGAAATTGGCTGCGGAAGAGACAGGTTTCCAAGAGTCGAACTCAGGTGGCAGCAACTCGATCAGCTGCTGCGCTGTCATGCCATACACGTCATAGGTCATATAAAGTTGATTCAGCACGTCAATAAGGCGAGGCAAGCTACCGGGGTTGTGTGAACCACCTCTGTCACCAGTGCCTGCAAACCCAGGTTTGTAACGGCGAGTATTTGGGTCGGCATAAAGCAGGTGCGCCAACTCTACAACCCCAACGGCATTGAAAAGAATTGGTGCGCCGAATATGCGTAGAGTAAAACGTTCCATTCTGTGTAGCGGTTGGTCAAGCATACACCATGCTTTTTCGCCATGGCGGACATATATCTCATAAGCTGCCATCAAACGATGCCGATGCCCTGACGTATTGGTGGCATCTTGAACTTGTGGATCCAGTACGTAGGCGAGATCCGATATAGACACTTGTAGATCACCTGCTGGTCCTCGAATTGTGGCTTGCTCCAGATAAAACATTCCAAGCCAGGACCACAATGCGCGGTTGCCGGAAATTTGACCAGCGCCTAAGGGTTCCAACACGGGTTGGAGATATTGGCCAGCTTCCCGTCGGTTGGCAAATGAACGTTTCTGTACTAATACCTCAGGGTATACCTGGATTGCATTTTCAGGATCACGCAGAAGTCCGTACAAATCTCTTTCCCAAGTGCGCAACCTCTTGCCATCCCTAAGGATGGACAGGTATTCCCTAGCCTCGCGTATGCCATCGGGAGTCATTTCGCAAACTGGCAATAGCATTCCGGTGGTCATCTTATTTCCGCAACACTCCTTCATAGAATGTTTTCGCCCGGAATCTCTTTTCGGTAAACTCGGTAACAGCTCTGTCGATCCATGCTTCGATGGCAAATCTGTCAGCGATATCATCATCGCTCATTTGGGGATAATCCTCATGGAAGAAGTCCTTGACACAAATCATCCACGGGCGCCAGTTGCTGCCCTCTTCATAATCATCCGGGTTCTCTTGTTCGATTATCAGAGCCCTAATTAGTATCGACCTCAGTACCTCGGGTAACACTAGGCTGCGAAATGCCTCATCGTGGCGAATTGCGTAGCTTATACTCTCTATGTCCTTGTTGACCTCCAGAACCGGGCTACCACCGTTTTCATCGAACTTCAGCCGCCACACCTCCATCCCTAAATCCGTAAACTCCACCTCAAGCAAGGAGGTGCGTTCGTCCTGCCAAATTGCCGTCAGTTTATCGCCCATAGCCAGTATTCGGCCGGAGCCATCAGGAGCTAGCACCATTACCCGGAAACGAGGCGGAAACTGGACTTGGTCCAAGGATCGGGAAGCAGGTGGCACCGGATTGCCCACCGTGCCCCAGTCAAATCGCATCGCCGATCGGCCCCGGTGAGCTTCCACTCGAACCAAGGCATCTTGTGGCAACTCCAATGACGACAAGTCCAAACTAACGTAAAAGGTCGTTGCTTCCGAGTCGTTCCTTGGCTTGTGGAGTTCGATAGTGACCATCTGCTGAGTTATGCTGCGCCGCTGAGTGAAATTCAGTCTACGGGTCGTTGGCATTTTCCGCGGTTTCTCCTAGATCGTTCGAAACTTTCTCGATGCGTATGTGCAGATCCCGGCGTTGGTCAAAGCCTTGAACAGCTACAGAAAAGCGCTGACCATCCACGACGTGCAGGTCCAATTGATTATAGTTTTCGGCAGTCTCCACGTTTGCCCCGTCCACCCGTAACGGCAAAGCTCCATCGCCATGCAACCTAAAATCCTGCTCTTGATAGCTGTTTAGGGGGTTTCCCCTCGATACCTCATAAGCGACACGCAGGCGTACCACGTCGCCCGCCTGCAGCGGATCTTTGGAGTCAGATACCGCGACAGCACGAAACCCGGAGGCGGACCGAGATACGCTGAATTCAGGAGTAGAGGAAGGAATGTGATTGGGTCGAGGATCCCGCTGAGTCGATCTGCGTGCAGTGCCTCTGTTCGTAGGAATAGCCTGTCCTGATCCGGAGTCCAATGGGAAAATGTCAGCAAATACGTCCCTTTGCCGACCTTCTGGAGGGGCTTCCAGCAGACTTAAGATGTTATTGGGGCTACGCCGGACTGCCTCAATCCTTCGTCGAGCAGCCACCCAATTTCTAGTAACACGGTCAGTTTGCGGGCGCCATTCGGTATGTTTGGGCGGCTCGGAATCGCGCAGCATAGCGGCCAAGGGTTCATTTTCGTCAACTACCAGCAGAGAGCGGGCGCGGCGTTTCCCGATGAGGTCTATTTCGGTTATCGAGAGGGTGCCGCGCACGTAGAAATCGTGTCCGGTATCCAGCGAGTCATCCCGTTGCAAGTAAATTCTGAATCGCGTCTTTTCGTTGCCTCTCTCGCCCTTGCGCTGCACATCGGTGGCGATGTCAAACGCCAGTAGCTCACCGTTTTCATAGCGACTTCTCAACCGGACGATATCCCGATTCTCATTATTGGTATTACTGCTAGAGGGAGGATGCGACAACTTTGTATAACTTTGTTCCGGTAACTCCATTGCTTCTCGACAAAGGGCGAACAATTGCCGGTATCCCTCTTCGCTGCGCTCACCGTTGTCATGTAATCCTAGGCTGCTTACTACCTCATCAATAGTTTCGGCAGTCACTTCTACCTCAGGTGATCCATCTCCTCCATCAACCACCACCTGCAGCCAACCGGCAACGATCGGATAGAAATAGTTGTGAACAACGGCAGTTAGCAGGTGCCAAGAGTTAATGCCCTCGCTTTCACTTCCGAATTCAGTCTTGGGGAATGGTACAGCTATCGACAGGCCCGGCTCTTCTCGGAACTTCAGGCCGAAGTCCGTGACGCACCGATCAATGTAAGGCCGATGTTCCCGTTCAGAGTAGCGAAGAGGAAGAGCCAGCCCGTTTTCACCTTCCTCCGACAAGTAGCCGTAAGGGGCATAGCGACGACCGTCGATACTGTGCTTGGACAGAACAGCTTGCCCAATTAGCAGGGTGTCATCCTGGCGACGGGTTACTGCGATGTAGCAACTGGCGTGGGACGCATCCGGAAATACCCACTTGCCCAGCCCCCAAGACCCGTTCTCAGTCCCGGTTTTGGCCGAGCGACCAACGTTGCGAAAGAACCAGTAAAAGTGGTTGTCTCGCGCACTAGCCGCGTCTGTGTCGTCGTATTGCTGCCAATCACCAGCCAGTCCAATGGTGCCAGCGTCCTCTATGACCAAAAACGGGACGCCGTCGTCTATCAAGCCACCATTTCCGAGCCGACGTTGGATATCGCCGTCAAGGCCTTCAGCTTCCCGAAGATGCTCCTCCAGCCCGGAGAAATAGTGTTTGGCTTGCTCTACTAGCAACGGGTTAACTATCCCGGCCAGGGAAAAGCGTACTCGCACCGGAGTAGAAGGACTGCCATTGCGTCGTCGCCTTCTGTCATAACCTGCATCCAGAGAGTTCTGTATTGACTCCCGCACGATTCGCGTGTTGATAGGTTCGTCAACGAAAAACTCACGCTCCATGGGTGCCTGATTTGGCAGAGAGGGAGGCATTTCCGGGAAGCGCCACTTGAAATCTACCATTGTCTGCATTCTCCAGTACGGGACCTGCGTCGAAGACTTTATTTGTGGCGAAGGGGGTGCTCTAGCTCAGGCTGCGCAGGTGGCGGGCGAACTCGAAGCGGTTTTCCAGCAGGCCGATGTCCATGGCGAATGAGGCGGGGCCCACGGCGTCGACCTTGGAGTGGATTACCGACAGGCCCTGGCGTTCCGTGGCGGCGGCGTAGGCCTCCTCCAGGGCCTCCACGGTATCGGCGCGGGCCACGTGCTGCACCCCGGCCTCCCGGGCCACGCCGGCCAGGTCGGTGCCCGTGGTGGTGGCCGAGGGGAACCCGCCCACCGAGAGCAGGCTCTCGTTGTCGAAAACGATGTGGGTCAGATTGGGCGGGCTGTACCGGGCCATGGTGCTCAGCGTGCCCAGGTTCATCAGCAGCGAGGCGTCGCCGTCCAGCACCGTAACCTGCTGGCCGGGGAGGGACAGTGCGATGCCAAGGCCCATGGACGACGCCAAGCCCATCCCGTGCTCGAGGTAGAAGAAGTTGGGCCGGTGCCCGCAGTTGTACAGCTCAACGGCCACAGCGCCCATGATGGTGACGACCACCTGGTCCTTCAGCTTGGGATAGATGGCCCGGAGCGCGTCTTCCCGCAACATGCCTAGTCCTCCCACATCAGTTCGCGGGTGAGCAGCAGGGCCACGGGGCGCAGCGAGCTCTCCGACAGCGTCTGGGCCTGCCGGATGTCGCGGGCCACCAGCGCCGGGTCGGCCATCTTGCGGTACATGATGCCCAGCGCATCCAGCACCCGCTCGGTGACCAGCCCGCCCTCGGTCTGCCACGGGTCGCGCTCCCCCATCTCGCCCCGGTAGCTGATCAGCATCAGCAGCGGTATGCGGTAGAGCTGCGCCAGCGACACGATGCCGTTGATGGAGGTCAGCAGGCCGTGGTTCTGCATCAGCATGGCCGATTTCCTGCCAGCCAGGTGGGCGCCGGCGGAGATGCCCACGCCCTCCTCCTCCTTGTTCAGCCGCACCAGCGTGACCTCGGGATCATCGTCGGCCATGCCGACGAGGTGCACCAGCCAGGTCTCGGGCAGGGCGGAAATGATGCTGACGTTGGCGTCCTTGAGGGCGTCGTAGATGACTCTCGAATTGGCGGATGAAACAGGCAAGGCTGCTCTCCAGGGATGGAATGTGAATCGCGGGCAATTACAAGATTCGGGCAGTGGGACGGTCAAACGGACGTTTCCGCGTCGCGCCCGTGGCTGGCGGGCGGCATGAACTCGTCCACCGCCACCGCAACGTCAGGGAAAGCGCCGGGGCTGATGCTGTCGCCGGGCCGGTAGACGTTGACGCTGGCGTATTCCGAGCCGGACGGGTCGGCGTAGACGGTCACCTCGCGCACCCGCAGGTTGGCGACCCAAACCTCGGGGATGCCAGCGGCGGCGTAGCGGGCCAGCTTGGGGCCGCTGTCGTATCGCAGGGAACTGTCGGCCACCTCGATAACAAAGTACACGTCGTTCGGGTAGCTGCGGGTTGGCGCGGTATGCGTTCGTACCACCGCAAAGTCAGGCTCCGGGGCGCTGAGGTCGTTCAGGTAGATGGGACACTGAACCAGCACCATCGCCCGGCCAACCAGGGCGGGAACAAGAAACATGTTAAGCCAGCCAGTGCCGAAAACGTGAAAGTTTCCAATTGGCGCCATAGTGATTATCATCCCGTCCATCAATTCGACTCGGTCTTCTTTGTAAAGGACACCTGCCTTTACCATCCCCAGATACTCATCCACGTTGAACAGACGCGCGCTGGACAGCACGGCGTCCTGCTCCTCCTCGGCAATGATTCCTGCCGATATCAAGGCGTCGCATTCCTCTTGAGTGAACGGGCGCATGGGCGGGAGTCCGGTTTTGGTCGTGGTCATGGCTGCCTCCGGGAGACTGCTATTGTCGCCGGGTTTTGATCTCCCCGGGCGGTGCAATTTCATTCTAACTGATGGAGATGCAGTATACTGGCCTGACCTCTGCTGAGAGAAGAGCGTTGAGCATGGCGTTCTGGGATGCCGTGGAGACCATATCCCGCGACGAGATGGCCGCTCTGCAGACGGAGCGGCTGCGCAACTGCGTGGCTCGCGTGGCGGTAAACGTGCCGCTCTACCGGGAGCGGCTGGCAGCAATTGGCGCAGGCCCCGGAGACATCCGCTCACTGGATGACCTGGGGCGTCTGCCGTTTACGGTAAAGCAGGACCTGCGCGACAGCTACCCCTACGGTATGTTCGCCGTCCCGATGAGTGACGTTGTACGGCTCCACGCCTCCAGCGGCACGACGGGCAAGATGACTGTGGTGGGATACACCGCCAACGACATTGCGGCGTGGGCCGGGCTGGCGGCGCGGGCCTTGAGCATCGCCGGGGCTGACCGGAACGACGTGCTCCACGTTGCCTACGGGTATGGTCTGTTCACCGGCGGCCTCGGCCTGCACTACGGCGGCGAACGTCTCGGCGCCACGGTGGTGCCGGTGTCGGCGGGCAACACCCGCCGGCAGGTGGATATCCTGCAGGACTTCGGCGCCACGGTGCTGTGCTGCACTCCGTCGTATTCTCTGCTCATCGCCGAGCAGGCCGCGAAAGCTGGCGCGGACGTGCGCAACCTGCGGCTTGGAGTGTTCGGCGCAGAGCCTTGGTCGGAGGAGATGCGGATGGAGATCGAAGCGCGGCTGAACATCACCGCTCTCGATATCTACGGACTGTCGGAGGTGATGGGGCCGGCGGTGTCCATGGAATGCCCCGCCAAGCAGGGACTGCACTTAGCCGAGGACCATTTCATACCCGAGGTCATCGACCCGGAAAGCGGCACACCGCTGCCTGACGGAGAGACCGGGGAACTGGTCCTCACCTGTGTTACCAAGGAGGCGTTGCCGCTGCTGCGCTACCGCACCGGCGACCTGACCCGACTCACGCGGGGACGGTGCTATTGCGGACGCGCCACGACGCGGATGAGCAAACCAGTGGGGCGTTCCGACGACATGCTCATCATCCGGGGGGTCAACGTATTTCCCTCGCAGATAGAGGCGGAGTTGTTGCGGATCGAGGGGCTGGAGCCGCACTACGAACTTCACCTGGACCGTCGCGGATCACGCATGGACGAACTGACCGTGCGTGTAGAAGCATCGGAAGATCTGTTGTGGGACCCTGATGTCTACTTGATCGTGGGCCGGACATTGTCGGCGGCGTTGCTGAGCGCTCTCGGCCTCGGATGCAGCGTCGAGGTGGTCCCGCCCCGGCAACTGCCGCGCAGCGAGGGCAAGGCAGTCCGAATTGTGGACAACCGCCAAATATGAACTCCCTCTCCCTCTGGGAGAGGGTCAGGGTGAGGGCGTATTCCGCATTGCCACAGCGCCACAACCGTCGGGGATCTGATTATGAACTTTGAAACGATGCTCTACGAGAACGACGGCGACCTCATCCGCCTCACCCTGAACCGCCCTCACGCCCTGAACGCCGTGGACTACCAGGGCACCCTTGAACTGCACCGGGCGGCGCAGGCCATCCACGACGACGCGACGGCCCGCGCGGTGATCATCCGAGGGGCTGGCAGGGCCTTCTGCGCCGGCATCGACCTCAAGGAACTGGCCGCCGGCGAGACACCCCAGGCCTACTTCTACCACTGGGACCGGGCGCTGCGGCTTCTGGAACTCTCGGACAAGCTGGTGCTCTGCGCCATACAGGGCTACGCGCTGGGCGGCGGGCTGCAACTGCCGCTGGCCTGCGACATTCGCATCGCAACGCCTGACGCCCAACTGGGTCTGCCGGCGGCCAAGGAGGGTTTCATCCCGGGCCTGGGAACCTACCGCCTGCCCCGCTACATCGGACTGGGCCGCGCCAAGCGCATGGCCCTGTCAGGGGAGAACGTGGACGGCAACGAGGCGCTGCGCATTGGGCTGGTGGACTACGTGGTCGATCCGGCGCACTTCGACGCCGAGGTAGAGGCGCTGGTCCAGCGTTACCTGGCCATCAGCTCAGAGGGCGCACGGCAGACCAAGCTGATGCTGTCGGCCTTTCAGGAATACACCCACGGTCAGTTCTTCGACGAATACCTGCGCCGCCAGGCCATCGCCATGGCGTCGCCGGACCACCCGGAGGCACTGGCAGCGGTGCGCGAGGGCAGGGAGCCGGACTACCGGCGGGTGTAGCGGAATGGAGATTGCCAGGGTCTCCTCTGCTACAATGATATAGATAATCAAAAGACGCTTGGTAAGAAATGGCAGTTGCAGACACAGGGATAGTTGCATCAGCAGGGGAAACTCACCGCATCGACTTCGCCACCTCTCCGGAGCGGTACCGGCATTGGCGGCTGGAGGTCGAAGGCGCGGTCGCCCGGCTCACCATGCTGGTGCAGGAAGACGCGCCCTTATATCCGGGATACGAGCTGAAACTTAACTCATACGATCTTGGCGTGGATATCGAGCTGTACGATGCCGTGCAGCGTCTGCGTTTCGAGCACCCCGAGGTGGGCGCCGTCGTGGTTACCTCAGGACATGACCGGGTGTTCTGCGCTGGCGCCAACATACGGATGCTGGCCCAGGCGGATCACGCGCTGAAGGTCAACTTCTGCAAGTTCACCAACGAGACCCGCAACGCCATAGAGGACGCCAGCGCTCACTCCGGTCAGCGCTACGTCTGCGCGGTCAACGGCCCGGCTGCGGGCGGCGGGTACGAACTGGCCCTGGCCTGTGACCACATCATCCTGATCGATGACGGATCAAGCACCGTCGCCCTGCCCGAACTCCCGTTGCTGGCCGTGCTGCCCGGAACGGGCGGCCTGACACGCCTGGTGGACAAGCGCCGGGTGCGCCGCGACTACGCCGATTTCCTCTGCACTACGTCGGAGGGAGTGCGCGGGCAACGGGCGCTGGAGTGGCGGCTGGTGGACGAGACCGCGCCCCGCTCCCTGTTCGACGACGTGGTGGCAGAGCGGGCCGCTGCCTTCGCCGCCGCAAGCGACCGCACGGCGGATGGCGAGGGCATCTCCCTCACTCCATTGGTCAGGGAATTCGCCGAAAGCGGCGTTTCCTACGAGCACGTGAACGTGCATATCGACCGCGAACTCCGCGCTGCCTACCTCGAGATACGTGGGCCATCGGCTCCTCCACCGAAAGACGCTGAGGGCATCCACGCCGAGGGAGACCGCTTCTGGCCGCTGGCGCTGGCTAGGGAGCTGGACGACGCCATCCTCCACCTTCGCACCAACGAGGACGATATCGGGACTTGGGTCTTCCGCGCCACGGGCGATGAGGAGATGGTGCAGGGCTACGACGACTTGCTCTTGTCCTGCGCCGACGATTGGCTTGCCGGCGAGGTAACGTTGTACCTGAAGCGCACTTTGAAGCGGCTGGACGTCAGCTCTCGCTCGCTGGTGGCCCTGGTCGAACCCAGTAGCTGCTTCGCCGGAACGCTTTTGGAACTGGCCCTAGCCGCTGACCGCTGCTACATGCTGGACGGCACGCTGGAGGACGGCGAGGAGCCGCCCACCGTCCGGCTTACTGGCATGAACTTTGGCCCGCTGCCCATGGTAAATGGGTTGACCCGAGCGGAAGGGCGATTTCTGCCCATCGACGAACTGGAGGAGCACATTGGCCGGGACCTGGACGCCGAGTCCGCCCACGATCTTGGGCTGGTGACGTTCATTCCCGATGACATCGACTGGGAGGACGAGGTGCGGCTGGCGCTGGAGGAGCGGGCCAGCTTCTCACCCGACGCGCTGACCGGCATGGAGGCCAACCTGCGCTTCGGCGGGCCGGAGACGCTGGAGAGCAAGATCTTCGGCCGTCTCAGCGCGTGGCAGAACTGGATTTTCCAGCGTCCCAATGCCTCGGGCAGCCAGGGCGCGCTGCAGGCCTACGGCACCGGCGCCCGGGCGGAGTTCGACCGCCGCCGGGCGTAACTCCAGGCAGGGACCACGACAAACCATGGGGAGATGTATACGATGGCCGAAGAAACAGGCGTCACCCCGGACGAATCGGGAGTGACTACAACGGAACACTGCTACATCATCAGAAAAAAGGGGATACTGGGCGAAGAGCCCATCATCAAAGGCACCCGCACCCCCGTGCGCGCCATCGTGGAAACGTGGCAGATGGGTTATGCGCCGGAGGAGATCCCCGTCGGATTGCCCCACCTGAGCCTAGCCGCCGTGTTTGATGCCCTGAGCTACTACTGCGACCATCGGGAAGAGATAAACGAGTACATCAAGAAAAACAGGATACCGCCCGAACTCATCCATCCCAGCGTGAGGCATCTCTGAACGGTGATCTATTCATTGCAGTTTATCTTGACGAGGACGTAAATGTTCTCGTAGCCCAGCTGCTTGCGCATAGGGAATACCGGGCGATAACCGCGCGAGATGCGGGCCAGTTGAGTCGGTCGGACCCGGAGCAGTTGGCTTTTGCAACCAACCGCGGCATGGTAATCGTTAGCCACAACCGCGGGGATTTCGAGGAATTGCATCGCCAATACATAGCCGCAGGCCGTTATCATGCAGGAATCATCCTTGCGGTCCGCAGGGGGCCATACAGGATTGCATGCCGCCTGCTACCAATACTGAACAGGGTTACCGCCGACGAAATGCGAAACCAACTGCTGTACATCTGACAGGTTCGCAGGTCCCCGCCACCCCACCTCCATCAGGGGGAAGACCATGAGCATCAACTACACTGACCGGATTCCCAACAACGTGGGATTGTCGGACAACCGCCGGTTGCAACGCGCGCTGGAGTCGTGGCAGCCCAACTACATGAAGTGGTGGCATGAGATGGGGCCAGACGGCTCCACCAACTTCGACGTTTACCTGCGCACCGCCATAAGCGTGGAGACCGACGGCTGGGCCAACTTCGGATTCGTCAAGATGCCCGAGTACCGCTGGGGAATCTTCCTGGCCAAGCCCGACCCCGGCCGGGTAATCTCGTTCGGCGACCATCAGGGCGACCCGGTGTGGCAGGAGGTGCCCGGCGAGTACCGTGCCCCGTTGCGACGCCTAATCGTGACGCAGGGCGACACGGAGCCCGCATCAGTGGAGCAGCAGCGCCGGCTGGGCCTGACCTGCCCGTCGCTGTACGACCTGCGGAACCTGTTCCAGATCAACGTGGAAGAGGGCCGCCACCTGTGGGCCATGGTCTACCTGCTCCACGCCTACTTCGGGCGGGACGGGCGCGAGGAGGCCGAGGCCATGCTGGACCGGCACTCCGGCGACGCAGACCGGCCGCGTATCCTCGGAGCGTTCAACGAGGCCACGCCCAACTGGCTGTCGTACCTGATGTTCACTTTCTTCACCGACCGCGACGGCAAGTACCAACTGGCGGCACTGGCCGAGTCGGGCTTCGATCCGCTGTCGCGCACCTGCCGGTTCATGCTGACCGAGGAGGCCCACCACATGTTCGTGGGGGAGACCGGCGTGATGCGGGTGGTGCAGCGCACTGGCGAGGTGATGAACGAGCTGGGCACCGATGACCCGGAGCGGCTTCGCGCGGCGGGCGTGATCGACCTGCCGACGGTGCAGAAGTACGTCAACTTTCACTACAGCGTCTCGGTGGACCTGTTCGGGCAGGAGGTCTCCACCAACGCCGCCAACTACTTTACCGGCGGGCTCAAGGGCCGCTACCTGGAGTCGCGGCTGGATGACGACCACCGGCTCACCGAGGACCTGTGGCCAGTGCATACCGTGCGCGACGGGCGCATTGTCCTCGAGGAATTGTCAGCGCTCAGCGCAGTGAACGAGCGTCTGCGCGACGACTACATCAAGGACTGCCAGCGCGGCCTCGACCGCTGGAACCGGGCGCTGGAAACCATGGGCGTGGACTTCCGGCTGGAGCTGCCGCACCGCCTCTTCAACCGCCATATCGGCAATGCTGCTGGCCTGCGCGTGTCTCCGGACGGCAGGGTGATCGGCGAGGAGGAGTGGCAGGCCAATGTGTCGCGATGGCTGCCAACGGACGAGGACATGGCGTACGTGGACTCGTTGATGCACCGGGTCATCGAGCCGGGCAAGATCGCGGGATGGATCGCCCCGCCGGTGCGCGGCATCGACGGCAAGCCCTGGGACTTCGAGTACGTGCGGTTCAACTGATCCGCGATGCCCAGTTTCGGGAGGGAGCGATGTACCAGCACACTGTCGAAGTTGACTCATCTGTCAGTCCCGTCAGCATCCGCTACCCGGACGTTTTCAACGTGGCGGTGCCGTTCATCGACCGGCACCTGGACGAGCTGCGCGCCGGCAAGACGGCTGTCGTATTTGCCGATACGGGTGAAACGGTCGCTTATGGCCAACTGGCGGAGCGCGTCAACCGCTGCGGCAACCTGCTGAAGTCGCTGTCCGGCGAACCCGAGGGCCGGGTGCTGATGGTGGTCAAGGACTGCCCGGAGTTCTTCTACCTTTTCTGGGGGGCCATCAAGGCGGGGCTGGCGCCGGTTCCCGTGAACACCCTGCTGAGGGCCGACGACTACCGGCACATCATCGAGGACTCGGGGTGCGCCGGGCTGGTGTACTCGCCGGAATACCGGGAGGAGGTTGCGCCCGCGCTGGCGAGGTCCGGCCACCAGCCCAACTTCATCCTGTGCACCGAGGGACCGAGCTCAGTGTCGGACATGCTGGAGGAGGCGTCGCCGGTGCTGGAGCCAGCGGCGACCTCGGCGGACTCCGAGTGCTTCTGGCTGTACTCATCGGGCTCTACGGGCCGCCCCAAGGGAGCGGTGCATCGCCACCGGGACATCGTCACCACCTGTGTCCACTATGCCGAAAAGACCCTGGGCGTCACGGAGGAAGACGTCTGCTTCTCGGCGGCCAAGCTGTTCTTCGCCTACGGGCTGGGCAACGCCATGACCTTCCCGCTGTGGGCCGGAGCGACGGCGGTGCTCAGCGGGCAACGCCCCACGCCCGAGATGACCTTCGACATCATCGAGGAGCACCGGCCCACGCTGTTCTTCGGGGTGCCCACCCTGTATGCCGCACAGCTCCGGTCGCTGGACGACCATACTGGGCCTGTCGATCATACTGAGCCTGTGGATCATCCTGAGCCTGTGGATCATCCTGAGCTTGTGGATCATCCTGAGCTTGTCGAAGGACGCCAACGAGACCTCTCGTCGCTGCGTTGCTGCGTGTCGGCGGGAGAGGCGCTGCCGGCGGACATCTTCCGCCGCTGGCGAGAGCGCACCGGGACGCTGATCCTGGATGGCATTGGCTCTACCGAGGCGCTGCACATCTTCATCTCCAACACGTCCGATGACCACCGGCCCGGTACTAGCGGGCGCGTTGTGCCCGGCTATGAGGCGAGAATATTGGACGAATATGGGGACCCGGTGCCTCCCGGCGAGACTGGGCGGCTGTTCATCCGGGGGGACTCCACGGCCACGCACTACTGGAACAACCCGGAACGCACTGCGGAGACGATGACGGAGGACGGCTGGCTGAACACGGGCGATACCTACCTGCAGGATGCTGATGGCTACTACGTCTACTGCGGCCGCAGCGACGACATGCTCAAGGTGGGAGGCATCTGGTGCTCGCCGGTGGAAATAGAGGGACGGCTCATCGAGCATCCCCGCGTGCTGGAGGCGGCGGTCGTGGGCCGCGCCGACGCCGACGAGCTGATCAAGCCCGAGGCGTTCGTGGTGCTGAAAGACGCTGGAGACGCATCAGACGCGCTGGCCGACGAGTTGCTGGAGCACTGCCGGAGCGGCCTGGCCCGCTACAAGTACCCGCGATGGGTCAACTTCGTCGAGGACCTGCCCAAGACGGCAACGGGAAAGGTGCAGCGCTACTTGCTGAGGGGCTAAGACCGTCCCTGTTCTATTGATGGGCAAACTGGGAGTCCGTTCATGGTGAGCTTGTCGAACCACGGACGGACGGGAGAAATAGCCATCAATCCAAATGGGCTGAACCGTGGCGAGGTTATCCGGGGTGAGGAACTAGCAGACTGCTTCGCGGCGGAGAGTGTGTCTGGTCGGGGTGAGTGGATTCGAACCACCGGCCTCTACGTCCCGAACGTAGCGCGCTAGCCACTGCGCTACACCCCGATAGAAATATTTTATCACAGGGCATTCGTTGCCAACAGTGGGGTCCTCAAGGCCAGAGCCTTTCGATAATCCTCTCCCCCTTGAGAGGGAGGCCCTTCGACAAGCTCAGGAGGAGTGAGGGGAAATCCTGATCATCAGCGGCTTTGCCAACTAACAGGGTACGCCCTCACCCCAACCCTCTCCCAGAGGGAGAGGGAACTTCCAACAGGCCCTAGACGCCCTAACTGCCCAGCATCTCCTCAGCCTTCTCGATGAGCGTCTGCTTGTTCAGAGCGCCGGTCCACTTGTTATGGATGGAACCGTCGGCGTTGATGAAAACGGTGGTGGGCAGTCCCAAGACTCCGTATTTCGGCAGTATCTCCGAGTCTTCGGTATAGCCCGCAGCGATGTGAACGTCGAGCTCCGCCAGCAGTTCACGGCCCTGTTCGGGGGTGCCCTGGTTGGTGAACTGGCCGAGGTCCACGCCCAGGACCAGCAGCCGGTCGCCGTATTCCTCGTGGAATTCCTGGAACTCGGGCAGCTCGGCCCGGCAGGGCGGGCATTCCGCCGCCCAGAAGTTGAGCACCACCGGTTGCTCTCCAACCAGGGAGGCCATGGCCACGTTGTCGCCGCCCAGGATACCCTGCCCCTGCGACACGATGATGGGGAAGTCGGCGGCCTTCTCCGCGTCCCCGCCGTCGCTGCCGTCTCCTCCGCAGGCCACAGCTAACGACAGCGACAGCAACAGTCCGAGAGCGAGAAGAACTGCGATAACGGGTGGCTTGACCATCGTTTCTTTCATTTTCACAACAGGACTTCCTTCAGGTTCGTTTACGGATTTTGAGGACCCGCAGTCTGACGTGACTATCAGTTCGCCGCTGCGTCGGTGGCCAGTTGTCGCATGTTGTCGGTGAACACCAGCAGCCGCTCCAGGGTCCGGGTCAGACGCGACAGCCACTGGTCTCCCAGCGGGCGCAGCGCCATGTGAATCTGGGAGTTGCCGACCTGCGCCGACGGGCCGAGGGCGCGCTGCAGCGGCGCCTTGGCCCCTCCCACCGGGTTCCTCATTGTTATTACGATGGACTCGCTGCCTCGGATTACCGACTCGGCGCCCGCGTTCCCGGCGATTGCGCGCACCTCCGACACGGTGAGCAGGTTCTCAACCTCATCGGGGATGGGACCGAAGCGGTCGCGCAGTTCCTCCCGTATGTCCGGCAGCTCTCTGCGCTCCGTCAGCCGGGCCAGGCGCTGGTACACCGACAGCCTGGTCGGCAGATGCTCTATGTAGTCTTCCGGGATTCCGGCATTCAGGGGCAGTTCGATCCTCGCCGGTTCCTCGCCGGAGGCATCCTGGCTGGTCAAGCCGGAGTGTCCTCCCTCCCGCTCCAGCTCGCGGATGGCGTCCTGCAGCAGCTGGGTATACAGGTCCAGGCCCACCTCCTGGATGTGGCCGCTCTGGTCTGCGCCGAGGATGTTGCCTGCGCCGCGAATTTCCAGGTCGCGCATGGCGATGCGGAATCCCGCGCCCAGGTCGGACGCCTCCAGGATCGCTTGCAGCCGCATCTCGGCGGCCTCGGTGATGCGACGCCCCCTGGGAGCCAGCAGGTAGGCGTAGGCCCGGTGTTGTCCCCGGCCCACCCGGCCCCGCAGCTGGTATAGCTGGGCCAGGCCAAAGCGGTCGGCACGCTCCACGATCAGGGTGTTGACGTTGGGCATGTCCAGCCCGGACTCGATGATGGTGGTGCAGACCAGCACGTCGGCCTCGCCGTTGGCGAAGTCCACCATAACGTCCTCGAGATCGGACTCTGCCATTTGCCCATGGCCGACGATGACGCGGGCGTGGGGCGCCAGCTTGCGGATGTCATCGGCGGCCTGGTGAATGGTCCGGACGCGGTTGTGCAGGTAGAAGACCTGTCCGCCGCGCTCCATCTCGCGCAGTATGGCCTCCTTGACCACGTCCTCAGAATACTCCGAGACGAAGGTCTTTACGGGAAGGCGCGCCTCGGGCGCGGACTGTATCGAAGACAGGTCACGCAGCCCCGAGAGGGCCATGTTCAGCGTGCGCGGGATGGGAGTGGCGCTGAGTGTCAGCACGTCCACTTGGCGGCGGAGTTGCTTCAGGCGCTCCTTGTGACTCACGCCAAAGCGCTGCTCCTCGTCCACGACGGCCAGGCCCAGATTCTTGAAGCGCACGTCCTTCTGCAACAGCCGGTGTGTGCCGATGACGATGTCGACCTCGCCCTTTTGCAACCCCTCCACTACCTGCTGCTGCTCCTTGGGGGTGCGGAAGCGGCTGAGTACCTCGACGCGCACGGGGAACGGGCTGAGCCGCTCGGTGAAAGTGGCGTAGTGCTGCTGGGCCAGCACGGTGGTGGGCACCAGTATGCCCACCTGCATCCCGTCGCTGACCGTCTTGAACGCTGCCCGCAACGCCACCTCGGTCTTGCCGTAGCCAACGTCGCCGCAGATGAGGCGGTCCATGGGCCGGGTGCGCTCCATATCGGTCTTGACGTCGTCGATGGCCTGGGCCTGGTCCGGGGTTTCGATATAAGGGAATGAGTCCTCCAGCTCACGCTGCCATGAGTTGTCCGGCGCGAATTCGTGCCCCTCTGCGATTTCGCGGGCGGCGTTTATGCGGATGAGTTCCTGGGCCATCTCCCGCGCGGCGCCCTTGACGCGCTGCTTGATACGTGCCCAGTCGGCTGCGCCGAGGCGGGTCAGCGAGGGGGCGTGTTCCTGGGCGCCCACGTAGGCGCTGACCCGGTTGAGATGGTCGGTGGGCACATACAGCTTGTCGTTATCGGCATATTCCAGTACCAGGTACTCCCTCTCGTCGGCGCCTTCGCCCATCTGGGTCGTCCCGGCGAACCGGGCCACGCCGTGATCGATGTGTACCACGAACACTCCCGGTTCGAGATCGGCGAGGGTGATGTCCGGCCCCCGCTCGGCCCGGCGTGGCCGTCGCTGGCGCCGCTCCTTGACCGTGCCGAAAAGCTCCGCGTCGGTCAGCAGGTCCAGCCGGGTGACTGCTGGGCGGGACCGCCCCCTAGCCTTCGCTCTGCCGTTCCTGGCAGCGGATGGCTGATTCGCCGGAAGCTCCACCGCCCAGCCGTTGCGCAGCGACCCGGGCAGTATGCAGACTTCGCCTGGGGAAGGGGCGTCGTCCAGGGCATCCATGACGGTGGCGCTGACGTCATGTTGCTCCAGGATTTCGGCGACCCGCCGCGCGTGTTGTGTAACCGCCACGGTCGCCGATGCCTCGCCCTTGCGTCGCCTGATGTCGGCGGCCAGTTGCTCCAGCCGGCCGTAGTAGGGCGTGGCGGGCAGGAAGATGTGGTCGTCCTCCTCGCCGACCCAGGTCTGTAGTTCAACCACGCGGTGATTTTCCAGTAGGGCGGCGAACTCCTCCCAGCTCATGCAGGGTGATGGAAAGTTCCTGGGAAGCTCGCCACGTTCCTCCCGGGCTGACCGCATGCGCTCGAACCGCTCCTCCAGCTCGGAAGCCTCGGCCTCCACGCGCCCGCCCCGTTCCAGCACGATGGTTGCTTCAGGCCCGAGGTAGTCCAGCAAGGGAGTGCGGTTGATCAGGCCGCTGTAAAAGGACATGGTTTCTGGGTTGAATTCCGGCCCTCCCAGTCCGGTAAGCGACTGCAATTCCTCCTCGATGCGCTCCCGGACCACTTCGTTGCAGTTGGACAGGTCCATTCCGGCGGCGCGCGATGCCAGGACATCCGCTCCGGCCAATTCGGGAAGCTGCTCTCGGGCCGGGATGAGGCGGACCTCCTCGGCAGACCCCACCGACCGCTGGGTCAGGGGGTCGAAGCGGCGAATGGTGTCGATCTCGTCGTCAAAGAGCTCGATGCGCAGCGGCAGTTCACAGTCGGGCGGATAGATGTCGAGGATGCCTCCCCGGTGGCTGAAGGATCCCGGCACATCCACCACGGGCTCGTTGCGGTACCCCAACTGCACCCACTGGGAGAGCAGTGCGTCCAGCCGGACCCGGCCGCCGATGCGCCAAACGCTTGGTTGCTCCAGCGATGGCGCCCTCCCTGCCATCAGGCTGGGGGGAGCGGTGTAGAGCAGCGCGGAGCCAATGGAGCAGACAACCACCGGGGCCTGGCAGTGGGTATGGATGCGGCCACCTTCCTGTCCCCTGTACGGGTGGCCTTGGCTGGAACCCTCGTCGTTTCGGCTCCGGGCCGCTGCGAGGGCCGCCAGGGTGGCCAAACGCTGGTTGCTGGTGTTTCCGTCCACGGCCAGCCGCTCGAAAGGCAAGACCTCGGGCTCCGGCAGCAGGTGGACCGGCGAATCCTCGCCCAGCCAACTCAGCAGCTGGTCGTGCAGGCGGCGGGCATCCTCCGGGCGTGGGGTGACCACCAGGGTCGGCGAGTCCGTCCGCCGGGCCAGCGATGCGATGAACGTCGCCCGCGCGCCCTGCCGGACAGTGACCTCGGGCACCTGCCCGGAGGATGCGGCCTCCAGGCTCTCGCGGAATTGCGGGTGCCCCTCCAGGAGCGTCAGGATACCGGCTAATGACATGTACCTTTCCAGTTCATTCGTCTTGTTTTCAGTGGTGAGAGCGCCGGGCGCAACCGGCGCAAGTTCCTTGAACGGAGAGAATCAGGACACGCCAATAAAGGGGTTGGCTCCTAGACCAACCCCCTGTGGGGTGCGCCTGTCCTCGAAAATTGTTTAATCGGTTGAATCGTTCCGCGGGTCCTAGTGGTCAGGACGATCAGTCGCCTGTGGGTATTTTAGCCGCCAGCCAGCAGGTCAAGGAAGTTGCCCAGCTTGGACGTGTCACCCTTGAAAATCTCAGTATAGCCGCATTGAGTACACGAGACGGCGGTGAATTTCTTGTTCTGCATGTCGAAGAATCGGGAATACTTGCCGGTCGTGCGGATCTCCTCAGTCTCATACTGAGTGTTGTGGCACTTGGAGCAGGAAAAATTGGTAGCAGCGTAGGCCATGGCCAATCCTCCCGAAGAGTTACGCCGAAAGTCTTTCGCCCTCAACTATTGACGTTCTGATTCCAGCGTAATCCAGGGAGTTTCACGATTCAAGGGCGCAGGCAGCAGTCCTTTCGGCATTTGAGGTCAGCTTACGTGCCTCTCAAACGGCGGATCTCCTCCCGCAGCCGTTCCAGTTCGGCCTCGGCGGCCTGACGGGCCGCCCGCTCCTCGGAGAAGTTGCGAAGGTAGCTGTCGGTCTTTCGGTCGTAGAACAGCAGGCGCTTGTCCGCGACACACAGGCACAGGTCCAGTGCCGGGCTGTATCCCCAAACCATACCGTCCCGCTCCACAGTTAGCTCAATGGGCCGGTACTCACCCTCCGACAGAGTTTCGCCTGCCAACTCGTAGCCGTAGTAACGGCCGCCCTTGGGGTCGAAGCGCCAGTATTCTCCGATGCCAATCTGTGCGTACAGAATACGCTTGATGCCGGTGTCCCGGCGGCGGGTGGTGCGGGAGGCTACCTCCAGAGCGAAATCGGGAGGCTTCCCCGCCTCGTGGATGACGTAGCCGTCTCGCTCCCGGAGGGATTCGGCGTCCACGCCGAAAGCGACGTATACGTCAGGACGGACCTGGTGGCGGGACATATCGTCCCGGTCGTAGAAAATGATGCCGCCGGAATCCACTACCGTATCGGGCCGCGGCGAGAAATGAGAGCGCAAGACTTGATCTAACTCGGCGACGTGTTCGGCTTGCAGCATGTCATCTCGCAGAAACTCGGGGCCAGGGCATACGAAGTCGTCGGGCAGCAGCTTCAGGTAGGTAATGAACGGAGCGCCCGGAGGGGTGTATCTATACGGAATCGGAGCAATCGGGCGGGACGGCAGCATCACCTCCGGTCTTTCCGGCAGAGGGCATACGAAGTCGTCGGGCAGCAGCTTGAGGTAGGTAATGGGAGCGCCCGGCGGAGTGTATCTGTATGGAATCGGAGCAATCGGGCCATGCGGCGGCTCGCCGTCTTGGTCGTCGATCTGATGGCTGGCATGATCGTCGGGCGAAGCCCCGTGGTGTGGCAGGGACGATTCGCCCGGACGGGCGTCTCTGGACGTCATAACGGCCCTCGCGTCAATCACGGCAACGGGATTGAGGTCTGGGATATGCTTTCGATGATAACAGAAGCGAGGGCGGATTGGCCTGCGGGCAAGGGCGGCTGTGGTGCTATAATCGTTAGGTTGTGACGCAACTTACCTATCATACCCGCTTGTCTCTTATCCTGAACCGGACGGATGCCTCTCCATGGGCCGAACCAGCCAGCGCGCCACCACATCCCGGCCAACGACTGCTCTTGCGACCGAAGACCCCCAACCGGTCCTGTACCGGCGCATCGTGATCAAGGCGGGCACCGCCATCCTTTCGGGTGGCGGAGCGGATACGGCCGGGGTGAACATGACTGTGCTAGGCAGCATCGTCCGGCAGATCTGCCAACTGCGCGAGGAGGGGGCTGAGGTACTATTGGTGACCTCCGGGGCCATCGCTGCCGGCAGGGAGGCCTTGGGCCGGCACGGCCCCGTCTCCCGCGACATCCGCTCGCGGCAGGTGGCCGCCGCAGTCGGCCAGGGCAGGCTGATGCAGATTTACCACGAACAGTTCGCCAGGCACGGTGTTACCGTGGCCCAGGCGCTGCTCACCATCGGCGACCTGTCCAACCGCCAGTCCTACCTGAACGTCCGCAACACCCTTCACGGGCTGCTGGAGCTGGGGGTGGTCCCGCTGCTCAACGAGAACGACGTGGTGGCCGTTGACGAGATCGGCGCGGTCTTCGGCGACAATGACCGTCTGTCCGCGCTGGTTGCCAACCTGGTCGACGCCGACCTGCTGCTTATCCTCACCGACATCGACGGCCTGTACACGGCGGACCCGCGAGTTGATCCCACCGCGACCCTCATTCCGAGAGTCGAGCGCATTGATCAGGAGATCGAGGCCATGGCGGGACGTCACCGGCAACCGTGGGCGCGGGGCGGGATGCCCACGAAGCTCGAGGCAGCCCGGTTGGTGACCACCTCGGGAATCCCAATGGTGATGGCCCATGGGCGGGAAGACGGCGTGGCTCTTCGGGCTGCGTCCGGGGAAGCTGTCGGTACCTATTTCCAGCCCGCCGAGGAAAAGCTGGAGGCCCGCAAGCGATGGATGCTGAGCGGCATCTCGCAGCGGGGCCAGGTCATAGTGGATGACGGTGCTGCCGCAGCGGTCCGGGACCGGCATCGCAGCTTGCTCCCAGCCGGAGTGAGGCGGACGGAGGGCGGCTTTGCCAGGGGCGACACTGTATACATCGCCGACGGCCAGGGGATCCCCTTCGCCTGTGGCATCACCAACTACGGCTCCGCGGACATCGAACGTATTCGCGGGCTGCGTTCCGGCAAGATTGAGGAAACACTCGGCTACCACTACGGCGAGGAAGTCGTCCATCGCAACAACCTGGTGCTGCTGTAGACTGGTAGGACACTGAAACTGCGACGGAGAGGGACATGTCGGATTATGAAATACCGGTGATTCTGACGCCAGACGAGAAACCGTCTGACGAATTACTAGCAGAATACATAGAGATCTCTATGAGAGATGTAATTATCACTCTGCTTTGTGACGGAACTTACTTTGCGGAGATTCCCGGTTTCCAAGGAGCATGGGCCAATGCGGATACCGCCGAGGAATGCCGCCTAGAAATGAAGGAGGTTCTGGAAGACTGGATTCTATTGGGCATTAAATTGGGCCACGAAATTCCTGTGGTAGGATCCATTGACCTCAACGCTAAAGAAATAACAAGCTGATGCCGGCCCTTGGCCCCATCAGCAGAAGGCGACTGATAGCGTATCTGAGGGAGATTGGATTTGATGGTCCGTATGCAGGGGGCAGGCATCAGCACATGGTGAATGGTGAAATTAAGGTGAGTATCCCAAATCCTCATCGTGGGGACATTAGTCGCGCTTTGCTACGAGACATCTTGCGTAAGGCAGGCATCAGTATAGAGTATTGGGAAACGCTCTGAGGGTTGCATTTATCCATCTGAATACCAATTCGAGAACGTCATGACTACCAGAACTGTAGAAGACCTCCTGAGTATCGGCCGGGCTGCCCGGAGCGCAGCTCGGCAGGTTGCCAAGCTGTCGTCAGGCGTCAAGAACCAGACGCTGCACAACCTTGCCGGGCTGCTCGAAGGCGAGAATGAGGCCCTGCTGCGGGCCAACGCCGAGGACTGCGCCGAGGCCCGCGCCAACGGCCTCAGCGAGGCAATGATCGACCGACTGCTGCTGACCCAGGACCGGCTGCGCGGAACGGCGGAGGAGCAGCGCAAGGTGGCCTCCCTGCCCGATCCCGTGGGTGAGGCTATCGAGATGACCACGCTGCCCAACGGCCTGGTGGCGGGTCGGCGCCGCATTCCGCTGGGGGTCATCGCCAGCATCTACGAGAGCCGCCCCAACGTCACCGTGGATATATTCGGCCTGTGCTTCAAGTCGGGCAACGCCTGCATCCTCCGTGGCGGCAAGGAGGCCCTGCGTTCCAACACCGAGCTGGTCCGGCTCATTCGCCGGGCGTTGTCCGATGCGGGAGCGCCGGAGGGCGCAGTGCAGTTCGTGGACAACCCGGACCGTGACCTGGTGGACACCATGCTGAAGATGAACCAGTACATCGACCTGATCGTGCCGCGAGGCGGCGAGGGACTCGTTCGTTTCGTTGGGGAGAACGCGACCATGCCGGCAGTTACAGGCGGCGTCGGCGTCTGCCACACCTATGTTGACCGCGCCGCCGACCTGGACATGGCGGCCAACGTGACCCTGAACGCCAAGGTGCGCCGGCCCACTATCTGCAACGCTCTGGACACTCTGCTGGTCCATTCGGCGGTGGCTGGCGACGGGCTGCCCCGCATCGCCGCCGGTCTGGCCGCATCCGGTGTGGAGTTGCACTGCGACAACCGGGCGCTCAGCATCCTCGGACCCAGTTCGGGGGACAAGGTGCAGCCAGCCCAGGAGGACGATTGGGGCCGCGAGTTCCTGTCCCTGACCGCCGCCGTCAAGGTGGTTGACTCCATGGACGAGGCGCTGGAACACATTGAGACCTACGGCTCGGGCCACTCGGAGGCCATCATCACCGAAGACTACTCCGCCGCGATGCGCTTCCTGGACGAGGTGGACGCGGCGGCGGTGTACGTGAACGCCAGCACCCAGTTCACCGACGGGGCGCAGTTCGGCCTGGGCGCGGAGGTGGGCATCAGCACCCAGAAGATGCACGCCCGCGGGCCCATGGGCCTTCGGGAACTCACCTCGTACAAGTGGGTCATAATGGGAAACGGCCAAGTTAGGCCCTGAGCAAAATCCGTCTATGTGAGCCTGTTATGGCCGATTTCACATTTGAGCGCGAAGTGCGCACTCCGTATTCGGAGGCCTACAACATCGTCGAGTTTGACCGCACCGTGGGGCGGGTCGACATCCATTTCACCGCCGAGATGGTGCACGTCTCGCTGGCTGTTGACGAGAGCCTGACCCAGCAGGCGATACAGGAAATCATGGACGCCGTGGACGAGGATATCGCCGATGCCGTGGGCATCATACGGAACAACTTCGTCGTCCACGTGTTCCAGGGCCGGGAGACCGCTGTCTACAGCGACAACGAGTTCAGCGACAATGGCCGCGACCACTAAGGGACTATCTCAAAAGTCTCCTCTCCCTTGACGGGGGAGGGTTAGGGTGGGGGTGAAAAGGTAGTATAGCCAGCACGTTGATGAGTAACTCACCTGTTTTGAGAAGGTTTCTAAAAGGCCAGCGCATTGGCGACACTAACTAGACCCCGGCCTCTCGGTTAACCATGATAGTAGACGCCCACTGCCACATCATGCCGCCCTCCTTCGCCGGGCGCCGCGAGGAACTTGCGGCTTGCGACGCCACCTTCGCCGAAATCCTGGCCAGTCCCTCCGCCCGCATCGCCGACGCTCCCAGGCTGCTCAAGGCTATGGACCGTGACGGCGTTGACCACGCGGTGGTCATGGGCATGGGCTGGAGCGACTTCGATGTCGCAGTCGAAGCAAACGACTATCTGATCAAGGCGGTTCGCGCCAACCCGGAGCGGCTGACTGGATTCGCGTCGGTCAACCCAGCGTGGGGTGATGCGGCTGTAGCGGAAGCACGGCGTTGCGCGGATGCAGGGTTGCGCGGTATCGGCGAGCTGCACCCCGACACGCAGGGCGTGGACATCTGTGACCCTGTGGCAATGGCGCCGGTGATGGAGCTGGCCCGCGAGCGATCTTTGCCGGTATTGGTCCACTGCTCCGAGCCGGTGGGACACAAGTACCCCGGCAAGGGCGCTACCACGCCGGATAAGGTCTGGCAGTTCATCCAGAACTTTCCCGATAACGTGATCATCTGCGCCCACTGGGGCGGGGGACTGCCGTTCTATTCGCTGATGCCCGAGGTGGGCGCTGCGCTGTCCAACGTCTATTTCGACTCTGCGGCGTCGCCATTCCTCTACCGTCCCAACATCTACTCAACCGTGGCTTCGCTGGTAGGGGCGGAGCGCATCCTGTTCGCTACGGATTACCCGCTGATGCCCCAGTCGCGGCCATTGGCGGAGGTGTCCAGCCAGCCGCTTTCCGAGAACGACCGCCGGATGATTCTTGGAGAAAATGCCGCGCGGTTGTTGGGCCTGTAGCATAATTCCCTCCCCTGAGGGGGAGGGCTAGAGCCTGCCCCGTACTTGATACGGGGGTGGGGGTGATTCCTCCAATGAACAACACCATCGGTACCGAAACATTGCACACCTTGCCCGACCTGCTGGCTCCAGGTCTGAATCTGGTATTCGTCGGCCTGAACCCCTCGGAGTATTCGGTCCGGGAGGGCCACTACTTTGCCAACCCACGCAACCGTTTCTGGCCAGCTTTCAATCGTTCAGCGTTGCTTCCTGCGGAGATGGGACGGGAATGCAACCCTGCCGACGACTCGCTGCTGCTCGAGCACGGCATCGGCTTTACCGATGTCGTGAAACGTCCCACGCCGCAGGGCAATGCGTTGCGGGCCGCCGACTACCGCCAATGGGCGCCAGCGCTGCGCCAGAGATTGCTGGTCTGCGGGCCCGGACTGGTCTGCTTTCATGGGTCGATGGCCTACAAAGCCTACCTGCAATACGCCGAGAGCGAAAAGGCATCTCCCGAGCTGGGAATGCAGCCACGCCAAATTGGCGTTAGCAACGTCTTTGTCGTGCCGAATCCCAGCCCTGCCAACGCCAGGTACTCTTTGGATGACCTGGCGGCGTGGTATGACAGGGTTGCCGCGTCGCTGCTTGAACTGCGGTAGTATCGGCTGGAATACTTTGACATAATGTAGTCCCTCATCGCACCTGCAGGAGCAACTGATGCTCACGCGGACCGTTCCGCTGGCCCTCATCTACGACTTCGACGGCACCTTGGCGCCTGGCAATATGCAGGAGCGCCAGTTCATACCCGACATCGGGATGACGGCCGCCGACTTCTGGAAAGAGGTCGATGCCCTGGCGCAGGATCAATACGCCGACGGTATTCTCACTTACATGTTCGTGATGCTGGAAAAGGCCCGGGCCTCCGGCAGGCCGGTGAGGAGGGAGGACCTGGTGGCCAAGAGCCACGAGATCGAGTTCTTCCCCGGCGTGGAGAACTGGTTCGCCCGAATCGACGAGTATGGGCGGAAGAAAGGCGTGGGCGTGGAGCACTACGTGATCTCGTCCGGCAACTCGGAGATCATTGAGGGTACGGCCATAGCTGACAGGTTCACTCGCATCTATGCGTCCAAATTCCTGTACGACGACAGGGGATTTGCCGTTTGGCCTGCCGTGGCCATCAATTTCACCACCAAGACACAGTACCTGTTCCGGATCAACAAGGGCGCCCACGACTGGGAGAATAGCTCGGTCATCAACCAATTCGTGCCTCCCGAGGAGCGACCGGTCCCGTTCCAGAACATGATCTACATCGGAGACGGCGAGACCGACGTGCCATGCTTTCGGCTGGTCAAAGACCTGGGCGGTCTGTCCATCGCAGTCTATGCCAACGGCGCACATCAGCAGGCCGAGCAGTACCGCAGGGAGGGCAGGGTTAACAGCGTCGCTCCTGCCGTCTACACCGATGGCAGCGACCTTGACTGCGCCGTAAAGTCCTACATCGACCTGGTGGCGGCCCGGTCCACGCTGCGTAGGGCGCTGCATTCCGGGCAGGACGATTAGTGGCGACTCCTACGGGAACCGTGCGCGTTTTTGTCTCCGTGGGCCTGTCGGCCGAGGCCCGCGAGATTCTGGTCGACGCGGTGGAACGCATCCGCGAGGAGGTTCCAAACGGCATCCAGTGGGCGAGGCCAGAGGGAATGCACCTGACGCTCAAGTTCCTAGGCAACATCCCATCGGCCAAAGTCTCACCGCTGCTGGAGTGTGTCGGGGAGTTGGCCTGCGCCAATCGAGGGTTCGGACTGAAACTCACAGGGCTTGGCATGTTCCCGAACCAGCGCAAGCCTAGAGTGCTGTGGGCCGGGGTAGGCGGCGACATGGACGCTCTGTCGTCGCTGCAGGGGGCGGCGGAGGACGCGATCAACGCACTGGGCTATCCTCCAGAGCAACGGCCTTTCCGCCCGCACATCACGCTGGGTCGCCCCCGTCGCAGCGTCTCCGACAGCCAGCTTGCCCGCATCGGGGCAGTGGTATCGGGACTCACACCGCCGCAACCCATGGACTGGCAGGTCGATACCATTGACGTTATGCGCAGTGAGCTCCATCCGTCGGGCGCCCGCTACACCGTGCTGGGCTCTGCGCCCCTGAAATCCCCTCCCCCAGCGAGGGAGGGTTAGGGTGGGGGAGAACTCATGCAGACCATGACCCTCCGCCTATATCCAACGCCGCCCTTCGATTTTGAGCTGACCGCCGGATACCACACCTACTTCCAGGCCCGGAGCGGCGCCGACAGCATGGATGACGGCGTGTACCGGCGCCTCCTGGACCTGAACGGCAAGCTAACACTGGCATCGGTGCGCTCGACCGGCAGCCTGGACGCCCCGGAAATACTGGTGGAGCTGTGCGGCGATGCACTGAGCGATTCTGATGCGGAGCTGGCTGCATCCCAGCTGGAGTGGATGCTGGGCACCGGCCAGGACCTTGGACCGTTCTATAGTCTCGCCGCGTCCGATCCTCCCATGGCCGGTCTGGCTGAAAGGTTCAGGGGCCTGCACCTGCCACGGACTGCGACGCTTTTCGAGTCGCTGGTGCTGGCAGTGCTGGGTCAGCAGATTTCCGCCAGTGTTGCCAGGGCTATGCGGTTGCTGATGATCGAGCGTTTCGGAGAGAGGGCCGAGTACGGCGGGGTTACTTACTTCGCGTTTCCTCGACCCGAGGCGATTGCGGCGTCATCGCCAGAGGAATTGCGAACGCTGAAATTGACGCAGCGCAAGTCTGAGTACATCCACGGCATCGCATTGGCCGCATTGCAGCCGGAATGGGCCGAGTTGACCCTCCTGCCGGACGATGAATTCGTCAGCTGCTTGGTACAGATGCGGGGCATAGGCCGGTGGACGGCGCAGTGGGCGCTGGTGCGTGGGCTGGCCCGCCCGGATGCGCTGCCGCTGGGAGACCTGGCGCTGCGGCGCGGCGTGTCTCGGCTGCTTCGCGACGGCGAGGCCGTCTCCGACGCCGAGGTAGAGCATCTGGCCGAGCGCTGGCGTCCCTGGCGCAGCTACGCCACAGCCTACCTGTTCGCCGCCATGCGCTCGGGGATGGTGTAAGGGGGAACCCTAACGGCTGAACATTTTCATCAGGCTGGCCGGGTTGCGGGAGCGGGACATCTGGCGGACCAGCTTTTGGGTCTGCTTGAACTGGTTCAGCAACTGGTTGATATCCTGCGGGGTGGTTCCGCTGCCGCGCGATATGCGGCGGCGCCGGCTGCCGTTAATGATGTCCGGGCGTTGGCGCTCCTCCGGGGTCATGGAGTGGATGATGGCCTCGATGCGCTTCAGCCTCGTCTCGTCGAGATCGCCGGCCATCATTTTCTTGGTAGAGCTGCCCATACCCGGGATCATTTCCAGCAACTGGTCCATGGATCCCATCTTCTTGACGCTCTGGAGCTGATCCAGGAAGTCGTTGAGGTCGAAGCTGGCCTGGCGGATCTTCCGCTCCATCTCCTTGGCCTTCTTCTCGTCGACGGCCTCCTGCGCCCGCTCGATGAGTGTCAGCACGTCGCCCATGGCCAGGATGCGCGACGCCAGGCGGTCGGCGTGGAACACCTCCAGGCCGTCGGGACGCTCTCCGACGCCCATGTACCTGATGGGCACGCCGGTAACGCGGGTGATGGACAGCGCGGCGCCGCCTCGGGCGTCGCCGTCCATCTTGCTCATTATCAGCCCGGTCAGTCCCACGCGCTGGTGAAAGCCCTCGGCGGTGTTGACCGCGTCCTGCCCGGTCATGGCGTCGACCACCAGCAGTGTCTCGTGGGGGTTGACCGCGTCCCGGATATCCTCCAGTTCCTCCATCAGCTCGTCGTCGATCTGCAGACGGCCGCCGGTGTCGACGATGGCCCAGTTGACGCCCAGCTCGGCGGCGCGGGCCAGCCCGTTTCGCGCCACCCGGACGGCATTGGAAGCCCCCGGGTCCTCGGAGTAGACGGGGATTTCCAGCTGTCTGCCCAGCGTCTCCAGCTGCTGGATGGCGGCAGGACGGCGCAGGTCCGCGGCGATGAGCAGCGAGCGATGGCCCTGCTTGCGCTGCTCCAGGGCCAGCTTGGCCGCCGTGGTGGTCTTGCCGGAACCCTGGAGGCCCACCAGCATCAGCGGGGAAACGGCCTGGCTGGACAGCGTAATCCCCGACGCCCGTCCTGAGCCTGTCGAAGGGCCCGTGCCTGCCGGCCCGCCACCCAGGAGCTCGGTCAACTCCTCGTGGACGATCTTGACGACCTGCTGCCCCGGCGTGAGGCTTTCCAGCACCTCGGAGCCCTGGGCCCGCTCCTTGACCCGGGCCACGAAATCGCGGGCCACGCGGAAGTTGACGTCGGCCTCCAGCAGCGACCGGCGCACCAGCGACAGGGCCTCGTCGATGTCCTTGTCGGTCAGTCGTCCCTTGCTGGACAGCCGGTTGAAGATGCCGGTCAGCCGTTCCGTCAGGTTCTCAAACATCTCGTGACCCACTCCGCAGGATGAGTTCCTGCTACCACTTGGATTATACTCCAAACACTCTTGATGGCCCCTGTTTTCACCGCCCTGTTACAATTGCTGTCAGCCTGCCGGGTCCCCATGGGGCAAACAGGCCGCCGGAGGCGCGGGAATGACTACTGCCAGAACCATGACCAACGCTTGGATTCATCGCACCCTGCCCGACATCTTCTACGAAGAGCCGGAGCGGGCCGAGGACGGAATGATCCAGGATCTGACCATCACCCGCCTATCACAGCTCCTCCGGGAGCGCTACGAAGACCGCGACGACGTGTTCATGTCCGGCATCGTATTCGTCTCCTACGACCAGCGGAACGGTAACGCTCGGGTATCCCCGGATTTTTTTATCGCCTTCGGGGTGGACGCTGCCGCCATCCGGCTCAACCTGCCCAACTTCTGGTTGTGGGAGACCGGAAAGGCCCCTGACTGGGTGATGGAAGTAGCGTCTCCCAGCACGGCGCAGAACGATCTGGACTTCAAGCGTAACCTGTATGCGGAGTTGGGCATAGCGGAGTACTGGCGGTTCGACGCGACGGGCGGTGAGCTGTACGGTACGCCCCTGGCCGGCGACCGCCTGGTCGATGGGCGATACGTGGAGTACGAGACCGTCGTTGGCGCCGGCGGCTCAATGCAGGCCCACAGCGAACTGCTGGGCGTGGACTTCTACTGGGACGGAACAGGAAGCTTTGACGTCTTGGACCCGGCAACGGGCAGAACTATAGACCGCTATATATTGGCGCGAGAGGCGCAGTTGGCCGAAGCCGCCAGGGCCGACGCCGCTGAATCCATCCGGGAAGCTGCCCAAGCCGAGCGGGAAGCTGCCGAAGCCCGTGCCGCGGCGGAGCGTCAGGCCCGCCTGGCCGCCGAGGAACGCATCCGCCAGCTGGAGGCGGAACTTGAGGGGCGGGACTCGTAGAGTTTCCGACCCGGGCCAAGGTTGGTCGAGGCATTCCTTCCAGGCAACCATAGTGAGCGATTCTCCCGCGTACCGCCGAGGTTATGACCGACTCAGTACAAATACGCCAGGCCGTGGCCTCCGACGCCGATTTCATCGCCGAGTCCAATATAGCCATGGCTCTTGAGACTGAGGGCATGGCGCTGGACGCTACGGTGGTGGGTCCGGGCGTGGCGGCGGTTCTGGCCGACAACTCGCTGGGGTTCTATCTCGTCGCCGAAATTGACGGTCACCCGGCCGGACAGCTGATGGTGACCTACGAGTGGAGCGACTGGCGCAACGGGCTGTGGTGGTGGATACAGAGCGTCTACGTGCGCCCTGAGTTTCGGCGGCGAGGCGTGTACAGCGCCCTGCACCGCCACGTGGAGGGAGCGGCCCGGACTGCGGGCGGCGTCTGCGGCCTGCGACTGTACGTGGAGCAGGAAAACACCAGGGCCCAGCAGGTGTACCAGTCGCTGGACATGTACAACACCAGGTACCACATGTACGAGGTCGAGTTCTGACACTCCGCTAAAGCTGGCTGTCCATCCATAACTCCCTCTCCCTTGAGGGAGAGGGTTGGGGTGAGGGTGGAAGCCTCGACTTCAACGCCACTCCAATAGCCAGACGACCTGAATTGCAACGCTATCGGATAGAGAGGACGCAATGCTGCCAGACAACGTGCGCGAGTTCTGCGCCAATAACCACCGGGGAGTGCTGACCGCCTTCCGCCGAAACGGGGCGGCGCAGATGAGCATCATCACCTGCGGCGCCTACCAGGACGGCGTGGCCTTCACCGTCACCGAGACACGCGCCAAGCTGCACCTGCTGCGCCGCAACCCCAGCTGCACGCTGCTGGTCTCCGCCGAGGAGTGGCGGCCGTTCGTGGTGCTGGAGGGACAGGCCCGCATCGTGTCGGCCAACAATACCGACGCCGATGAACTGCGCCTCACGCTGCGCGACGTCTATCGCGTCGCCGCTGGGGAGGAGCACTCCAACTGGGACGAGTACGACGCCGCTATGATCGCCGACCGTCGCTCTGCCATCATCGTCGTGCCGACGCACATCTACGGCACGGCGCTGGATTAACCACAGAGGACACGAAGATCACAGAGGGATTCCCTGGAGGTGTCTCATTGTCAGAGACAGTAAAGGTCTGCGCCCAAGTGGACGCGGAGTTGAAGAAGCAGGCCGAGACCCGTTTCTCGGAATGGGGAATGACCGTGGATGAGGCCATCACGATGTTTTACGAACGGGTCACCGGTATATGCAGCGATCCGTTCTCCCCTCACATTCCCAACGCCGAAACCATCGCGGCGATGGAGGAAGGGCGGAACAGAGAGAGACTGCCCAAGTATTCGTCTTTCGGTGAGTTCCTGGCAACTCTCGATTAGCCTATGGATCTCCAAGTATCGACGCAGTTCCGAAGAGACGTCAGGCGTTTGAGACGTCGCGGTAGAGATATAGACGCGGTAGAGATATAGAAAAGATGCAGGTAGTTGTAGACCGGTTGCTGGCGGGACAGGACTTGGACCCGAGCCATCGACTACACAGGTTGACTGGTAGTTGGACAGGCCGCTGGGAGTGCCACATCGAGCCGAACTGGCTGTTGGTGTGGCGTCAGTACGATGATGTCCTATTCCTTGAGCGGACAGGAACTCACTCCGATATTTTCGGAAGGTAGCAGTTCGCGGGCGTTCACACCTGGCAGGTGGCGCAGAACCAGGTGCCGCGGGCGCGGATGCGGGTGGACTGCATCTCGCCGCCGCAGTTGGGGCAGGGGGTGTTGGCATCGCGGGGGTGGCTCCAGGTGCCCATTGGCTCCGGCGGTTCGGGCCAGCGTTGCTCCCGCACCCGGTCGTAGACCTCGAACCCGGCGTTGATGCAGTCGATGATGCCCTGCCGTAGCCGCACCACCTCGTCCGCCGAGAGCTCCGATGCGGGACGGTCGGGGCGGATTCCGGAGAGGAACAGCGCCTCGTCGGCGTAGATATTGCCTACACCCGCCGCAATGGACTGCTCCAGCAGCAGCGCCTTGACCGGGGCGTTGCGTCGGGCGAAGGCGTCCGACAGCCACTCCGTCGTGAATTCCTCTTCCAGGGGTTCGGGACTCAGCGGCGGCAGTATCTTTCCGAGGTCATCTGCCAACCACAGCTTGCCGAACTTGCGTCCGTCAACGAACCGCAGCTCCCGCCCATCGTCCAGCGTGAAGGTGTGGCGGGTCATGGCGTGCGGCTTGATCTTGCGGGGCTGCACCACCAGGTTGCCGGTCATTCCCAGGTGGGCGACGAGCATTGTCGCCTGGCCTGAGCTTGCCGAAGGCCCTGGGCCTGTCGAAGAGCCGGTCAAGGGGAACAGCAGGTACTTGGCGCGGCGTCCTACGTCCTGCACCGTCCGGCCCGCGACGGATGCGGCCAGTTCGTCTGCGGACGGGTGCTTTACCGTATTGGCCCAGCCGATGTCGGCGCCCGTGATGGTCCGGCCGGCCAGACCTGAGCGGAGCAAGCTGCGCCGCACGCTTTCGACTTCCGGCAGTTCCGGCAAGGGATCACCCCCACCCTAACCCTCCCCCTGAGGGGGAGGGGACTTTCGCGGGGGGAGGCATCCTCCGCTCCGGGCTGTACCTCAGTCGCCTAGACACGGCGGACGGCAAGGGTGATTTCCTGGCCATCGATCTTGGCGGTCTCGGACCTGGAACCCTCGGGGGGCTGGCCAGCCGCCACCAGGTCACTGAGCGTTTCCTCGCTGATGTAGGTTGCGAAGCTGCCGCGCATGACGCCGGCCAGTTGATCCGGGCCGTCGTACCAGGTCTCGATGTGGTCAGTGACCTCGAAGTTGGCGGCCCGGCGCAGTCCCTGGATGCGGTGCACCAACTCGCGGGCCAGCCCTTCCTCGGCCAGCTCCGGCGTGATCTCTCCGTTGACCGCTACCAGGTAGCCCGCCTCCAGCGACGCGGTGTAGTGGCCCACGGACACCACGGCCTCCGCCTCACCGCCTGCCTGCTCCTGTGCCTGCCGGAACAGGTCCGAGTCGTCGTCCAGAAGCTCGATGTCCTTGATGTTCAGCTCGTCGATGATTTGCGGCCGCACCTGGGAGACAAAGGCGTGCTCCGACGGAGAGCGGGTGCGGATGGCAGCAGATGCCAGGGGCTGTCGCACCTTCAGGCCGGACTTGGACCGGGCGGCGCGGCCCATGCTGGAAATGCGCATGGCCAGCCGGGTAGCCTCCATCAGGTCGTCGTCCACCAGCGACTCATCGGCTATCGGGAAATCGGCCAGGTGAACGCTGTCGGGCGCGTCGGGATCGACGGAGCAGACCAGGTTCTGGTAGATCTCCTCGGCCACGAAGGGGGCCAGCGGCGCCATCAGTTTGGCCACGGTGACCAGGCAGGTGTGCAGGGTGATGTAGCCGGACAGCTTGTCGGCGTCGCTTTCGTCGCTCCGCCAGAAGCGGCGGCGGCTGCGGCGCACGTACCAGTTGGACAGCCGGTCAACGAACTCCTGGATGCGGCGGCCCGCGTTGGTCGGGTCGTAGTTCTCCATGCACCGGTCGACCTCGGCGACCAGCTCGTTCAGCTCGGAGAGCACCCAGCGGTCCAGCTCGTTCTCGGGCTTCCACCCCTCCGGTTTCTGCGACGGGTCGAACCTGTCGATGGCCGCATATCCGGTGAAGAACGAGTGGATGTTCCACAGGGTCAGCAGCACCTGCCGCAGCGTTTGGTTGACCAGCCTGGACGAGAACCGGCGGGCCTCACCAGGCTGGGACGCGGTGAACAGGTACCAGCGCAGGGCGTCAGCGCCGTGCTCGTCCAGCAGCGGCAGCGGCTCGACTACGTTGCCGACGCGCTTGCTCATCTTGCGGCCACGCTCATCAAGGATCAGGCCGAGACAGATGACGTTTTTGTAAGACGGCTCGCCTTTAAGCAGGGTCGACAGGGCGTGGAGGCTGTAGAACCAGCCCCGGGTCTGATCGACGGCCTCGCAGATATAGTCGGCGGGGAACAAGCCATCCCGTTCCATGTCAGGGTTCTCGAAGGGGTAGTGCGACTGGGCGAAGGGCATGGCCCCTGAGTCGAACCAGCAGTCCATGACTTCAGGGATGCGCGACATTGTCCCGTCGCACTGGTCGCAAGGGAATGTGATCTCGTCCACGTAGGGGCGGTGCAGGTCCAGCCCGTCCACGATGCTGGCATTCGGCCCCAACCGCTCTTTCAACTCCTCGCGGCCCCCGATGCAAACCTGGTTGTTACAACGACGGCAATGCCAGATGGGGATGGGCGTGCCCCAGTACCGTTCGCGGGAGATGGCCCAGTCTACGTTGTTGCGCAGCCACTCTCCGAAGCGGCCTTCCTTGATGTGATCGGGATACCAGTTGATGCGGCTGTTGATTTCGACCAAGTCATCTTTTTGCGCGGAGGTGCGGATGTACCAGGAACTCTTGGCGTAGTAGAGCAGCGGGGTGTCGCAGCGCCAGCAGAACGGGTAGGTGTGGCGGTAGACATCCCGGTGATGCAGGAGGCCCCGCTCCTTGAGATCGGCCATGATTTCAGGGTCGGCGTCCTTCACGAACTTCCCGGCGAAGGGGTAGTCGCCGGTGATGATGCCCTGCAGATCGACGGGCTGCACGAAATTCAGACCTTTCTCGCGGCCAAGGCCAAGGTCCTCGTCGCCGAAGGCCGGCGCGATGTGTACGATGCCCGTGCCGTCCTCCATGGAAACGAAATCGGCCGCGACCACTCGGGTGACCAACGGTAATTCTCGTCCGGGTGTGTCCACAAAACTCAATCCGGCAGAATCAAACTTGCCTACCCTTGAGCCAAACTCCTTGGGTGGATACAGGGGCACATAGCCAAGTCCCACCAATTCGCGGCCCGGCAGGGTGCCGACGACCGTGTGCTCCTGGCGGATGTTGTCCTCAAGCAGGGCTGTGGCCAGGGCCAGGCGCTCCGGGCCGCTGTCGCCCTCGATCTCGACCACTGAATACTCCGACTCGGGATCAACGGCCAGGGCGGTGTTGCCCGGCAGGGTCCAGGGTGTGGTGGTCCACGCCAGCAGGTACGAAGGCGTCTCGCTTCCGTTAAGCGCGCTGGGAATGGACGAGCGCGATCCTGCTGACTCGACGCGGAATTTCACAAAAACCGATGGGTCAGGTGTATCCTCCTGGTAGCCCAGGGCCAGCTCGTGGGAGCTGAGGCTGGTGACGCAGCGCGGGCAGTGGGGAGTGCCCCGCATGCCCTGGTACAGCAGGCCGCGGTCCCACAGGGTCTTGAGGATCCACCAGCCGGACTCGATGTAGTCGTTTTCCAACGTGACGTAGGGGTCGTCCATGTCCACCCAGAAGCCGATGCGGTCGGTCATCTCCTCCCACTCGCGGACGTAGCGGAAGACGCTCTCGCGGCATTTCCGGTTGAACTCCTCAATGCCGTACTCCTCGATGTCGCGCTTGCTGGCCAGCCCAAGCTCCTGCTCTACCGCCAGCTCCACGGGCAGGCCGTGGGTGTCCCAGCCGCCCTTGCGCAGCACCTGGTAGCCCTTCATGGTCTTGTAGCGGCACATGACGTCCTTGAATATGCGAGCCAGGACGTGGTGGATGCCGGGACTGCCGTTGGCGGTGGGAGGCCCGTCGTAGAGCATGAACCGGGGAGCGCCTTCCCGTTCCGCGCCGGCGCGCCGGAATACGTCGCGTTCCTTCCAGTGCTCGAGGATGCGGGCATCCAGTTCGGGGAAGCTGACACGGCTGGAAACAGGGCTGAACATAGGCAACGACCATCAGTTCAAGGGTTGGGAACAGGGAATTGCCCTCAATTCTCAATTGAGACAATGCAACGTTCATTATAGCGCAGAGGCACAAATGGGAAACTCGCCCAAGCAGGCAAGTTGCTCATGCAGATCGTACGTCGGCGTCAGGTTCAGTCGCGGCGGTAGCTGGCTACTCAAACACCTCTCGAACCGGCAGGGTGAACCCGGGCAGCACCGGCGCGCCGTCAAGGTTGTCGTCCTCGCCAAGGGTGACTATAGGTCCCTCCTGGCGGTACACATCCACAGTCCGCGTGTCAGGGTCGGCCACCCACACGATGACCACGCCGTGGCGCAGCCACATGTGTGCCCGATCATACATCTCGCGGACAGAATTGCTGGGGGATATGACTTCCACGACCAAATCGGGGACTACCTCCGAGTAGCTGGTAACTCTTGTTCCCAAGGGCAACCGCTCAGCGGATATGAAACCCACGTCAGGTTCCCTTACCGTATCGGGGCCATTTTCCAATCGAATGCCGGAATCCGAACCAAACACTCTCCCTAATTTCCTGGGTTTCACGAATGTTCCAATGCCGATGATGAAATTACCAGCTATTTCCCCATGTTCAATTCCAGTAGACACGGTTTCGCAGAATACTCCTCGTATTAGCTCTCCCTTGATGCCCTCGCTGTGCAGCTCAAGCAGGTCTTCTGCGGTCAGCAGCTTTCTCTTTGTTGTCGTCATAGCAACCGTTCGCGTTCGGATTGATTTGGGCTATCACCGGCCTGCCGACGCTTCGATAGCATCGATGAATTCCTCGAGCTCCTCGAATCGCTCCTGCATTTCGTCGAATTCGACGATTCCCTCGTAGCAGCCGTCGGCGTGAAAAGTCTTCCACAGGGTATTGTAGTTCCCTCGCATCTCCCGGTTCATGTACCGGCTTACGAAGAACCTTCGCCCCCTCTCCTTGTCCGGCAGTTCCGCCTCTGGAACTCCCTGGTGCAGGAAATGGGCGTTTATGGCTTCCACCACGGCCAGCCAGCCCTTGCCGCAGGAATTGCGCAGCCCGATGACCGCCGCTCCGCCCTTCGCCTCTTCGGCGCGGGCGAATTCATCGCGGGCGGCCTGCAACAGGGCGCGGGCTGCGTTCAGCCGGGAACCGTTAACCTCAACCATTGCCGTGGCCACCGTTGCTGCCGGCGCCAAGCTCCACCGAAGTGCGGTCGGGCGTTTCGCCGGATGGGTCGTGATCGGCCAGGAAGCCGACGGCGACCGCCGACAGTGTCTCGAAGTGCAGGCCGGTGCGGGCTCCGAACTCGGCGGAAAGCCGGGCCACAGCCTCGTTTTCGTCGGCCAGCACCATGGTGATGAAGTCGTAGTGCCCGAGGACAGCGTATTGGCCCAGGATCCTGGCGCCCTCGACCTCAAGCGTTGCCGCCGTATCTGACACAAGGTCGGGATTTCTGTGCAGCATGCGCTGGCCCTCGCTGGTCAAGCTGCCCAGGAGAAAGTAGATCGCCATCTAAAAGTCCTCCGTTATTGCTCCGTTATTATCATCAACAAAACAGGGGCGATTTGCAAATCGCCCCTGTCGTCTCGTTCAGCGCAGTCCTGCGGCACCTAGGCTTTCTGGTAGATCCTGCCTCCTGATTGGCGGAACTCCTTGGACTTTTCCTCCATGCCTGTGTCGAAGGCGGTTTCGACCGACACCCCGCGATCCCGGGCGAACTCCCGGACGTCCTGGGTGATTTTCATGGCGCAGAACTTGGGGCCGCACATGGAGCAGAAATGGGCAACCTTGGCCCCCTGGGCCGGCAGCGTCTCGTCGTGGTAGTCCCGGGCCGTGTCCGGGTCGAGGGCCAGGTTGAACTGGTCCTCCCAGCGGAACTCGAAGCGGGCCTTGGAGAGCGCGTCGTCCCACTGCTGCGCCATGGGGTGTCCCTTGGCGACGTCGGCGGCGTGGGCGGCGATCTTGTAGGTGATGACGCCGGTCTTGACGTCCTCGCGGTGGGGCAGGCCGAGGTGCTCCTTGGGGGTGACGTAGCAGAGCATGGCCGTGCCGTACATTCCGATCATGGCCGCGCCGATGCCCGATGTGATGTGGTCGTAGGCCGGAGCGATGTCGGTGACCAACGGGCCGAGGGTGTAGAAGGGCGCCTCGTGGCACACCTCCAACTGCCTGTCCATGTTCTCCTTGATCTTGTGCATCGGAACGTGGCCCGGGCCCTCGATCATCACCTGAACGTCGTGCTCCCAGGCGATCTTGGTCAGCTCGCCCAGGGTCTGCAACTCGCCGAACTGGGCCTCGTCGTTGGCGTCGGCGATGGAGCCGGGGCGCAGGCCGTCGCCGAGGGAGAAGGAGATGTCGTAAGCCCGCAGAATCTCGCAGATTTCCTCGAAATGGGTGTAGAGGAAGTTCTCCTGGTGGTGGGCCAGGCACCAGCCGGCCATGATCGAGCCGCCCCGCGACACGATGCCGGTGACGCGGTTGGCGGTGAGAGGCACGTACTGGAGCCGCACGCCGGCGTGGATGGTGAAATAGTCGACGCCCTGCTCGGCCTGCTCGATCAGCGTCTCGCGATACAGTTCCCAGGTCAACTCGGCGGGGTCGTCGCCGACCTTCTCCAGCGCCTGGTAGATGGGCACGGTGCCGATGGGAACGGGGGAGTTGCGCAGGATCCACTCGCGGGTGGTGTGGATGTCGCGCCCCGTGGACAGGTCCATCACCGTATCTGCGCCCCACTTGGTGGCCCAGAGCATCTTTTCGACTTCCTCCTCGATGGAGGAGGTAACGGCCGAGTTGCCGATGTTGGCGTTGACCTTGACCAGGAAGTTGCGGCCGATGATCATCGGCTCGGACTCGGGGTGGTTGATGTTGGAGGGTATGATGGCGCGTCCCCGGGCCACCTCGTCCCGGACGTATTCAGGGTCAATGCCCTCGCGGATGCCGATGAACTCCATTTCAGGAGTGACCACACCCTCACGGGCGTAGCGCATCTGCGTCGGGGCCATTCCGGACTTGCCCCGCAGCGGCTTTCGAGTCAGGCCGGGGAACGGCTGCGCCACGTTCTTGCCGCGCAGGGGCACGCCATAGCCCTCGTATTCCTCAACGTCGCCGCGGGCCATGATCCATTCCCGTCGCAGCGCAGGGAGGCCCTGCCTGAGGTCGAGATGAGCGCTGGGGTCGGAGTAGGGCCCGCTGGTGTCATAGATGTTGAGCGGCGGATTGTCCTCCTGACCGAAGCGGCCCGTGGTAGGCGTGAGGGTCACCTGCCGGAAGGGCACCAGGATGGACGGCTGGGATCCCTCTTTGTAGGCCTTCTGGCTGGCCGGGAAACTGGATTTGCCCTGGAACTGGCTGGTGTATTCGGTCTGGACCATCGCGCTCCTCCTAGCTTTAATTCAAAGGGGATGTGAAATCGGTGGGAGATTATTTCGCACAAAAGAAAAAGCCGTCAGCGCAAGTGGCTGGCGGCCCACAGTGTTAACACTACCTCAAGCCGATTCCCTACGCTGGCATTACCCAGGTCAGGTTCGCAAGGGTCGGTGGCATGCGGCCACCCTCTCAGCCCGGCTCAACCGAGCTCCCCTACGTGCCCAGTCATATATGGTTGTTAATCGCCGGGACGCTCTCCCATTATCGCGCCCCAACTGCGGCGGATTATAGGAAAGGGTTCCCGATGGTGTCAACCGGCGCAGCGCGGCGGAGAGTGTCCAATAGGTTCCCTCTCCCGGAGGGAGAGGGTTGGGCCTGCCCTGAGCTTGTCGAAGGGGTGAGGGCGTTGTCTGAACAGTGATTCGTTTGATTAGGTGATTGCCCTGATTATCCCCTCTCCCCTTTGACGTTATCCCCTCTCCCGGAGGGAGAGGGTTGGGCCTGCCCTGAGCTTGTCGAAGGGGTGAGGGCGTCTCCCGTATCCGGGCAATTATATCGCCGCCGTGGGATTTCTTTGCAACACCCTCTGAGGCTCCTCGCAGGACAATCGCCCCTCATCTGTATCCGCCACACTGCCATTCGTCATTCCGGCGAAAGCCGGAATCCAGATTTCAACCCTTTATTGGCAGTACGATACGGCAATCAGAGATACTACTCTGGTATGGTTCACATTTGATGGCATATTCCCTATGATACCTACATATCGATTCCTGTGAACTACAAGGGGTATGAGGATGAGTTTCCGGTTGATGGCTGCGCTCTTCGTCCTAGCGTTGGCGCTGGTGTTCCTGCTGGCCGCCTGCGGCTCCGACTCTCCGGATTCCGGCGACAGCGGCGACCGGGCGGAAGGCGACACCACACAGAGAGCGGAGCAGTCCACCGCCGAGCCGGAGGCCACGGAGTCCCGGGACGCCGACGAGGAACCGACGCGCCGGGAGACCACGGAAGAGGCCGAAAGCGGGCCGGAACCGACGCGCCCCAGCATCCTGGGCCGCACCAGCGCGCAGTCCGACGCCACGCCCATGTCCGAGGGCAATGGGGACAGCCGGGGCCGCAAGCTGGAATTCGCCTCCGTAAGCGCCTGGTATTCCTACACCTGCGGGGTTCTGCGGGACGGTTCCGTCCTATGCTGGGGAAGTGATGACTTTGGACAAGCCACACCATCTGCGGGGGAGTTCGCCTCGGTCAGTACCGGGTTCTGGCACACATGCGGAGTGTTGCGGGACGGCTCCGTCCGGTGCTGGGGCATTGATCAAGATGGCCGGGCCACGCCGCCGGAGGGAGAGTTCGCCTCCGTCAGCGCCGGGGGCGGCCACACCTGCGGGGTACTTCGTGAGGGCTCCGTCCGGTGCTGGGGCGATGACGACGATGGCCAGGCCACGCCCCCGGAGGGGGAGTTCGTCTCCGTCAGTGCCGGGGGGGAGCACACTTGCGGAGTGCTTCGGGACGGGTCCGTCCTCTGCTGGGGTTCCAATACTGATGAGTATGGCAACGAGTTCGGCCAAGCCACGCCCCCTGAGGGGGAGTTTATCTCCGTCGATGCTGGGTTTAACCACACCTGCGGGGTGCTGCGGGGCGGCTCCGTACTATGCTGGGGCAATGATGATGATGATGGCCGGGCCACGGCGCCGGAGGGGGAGTTCGAGACCGTCAGCGCCGGAGACTTCCACACCTGCGGGGTGCTGCGGAGCGGCTCCGTCCTTTGCTGGGGCTATGATTCGTTCGGCCAGGCCACGCCCCCGGATGGGGAGTTCGCCGCCGTCAGCGCCGGGCATACCCACACCTGCGGGCTGCTGCGGGACGGCTCTGTACTATGCTGGGGGAGTGATGGCGATGGCGAGGCCACGCCGCCGGAGGGGGAGTTTGCCTCCGTCAGCGCCGGGTGGGGCGACCACACCTGCGGGTTACTTCGTGAGGGCTCCGTCCGGTGCTGGGGCTATGACGGCTCTGGCCAGGCCATGGCGCCGGAGGGGGAGTTCGCCTCCGTCAGCGCCGGGGAGGAACACACCTGTGGGGTGCTGCGGGACGGCTCCGTCCGGTGCTGGGGCAACAATTACTTTGGCGAGGCCACGCCGCCTGCAGGGGAGTTCGCCTCCGTCAGTGCCGGGGAGCAGTACACCTGCGGGGTGCTGCGGGACGGCTCGGTACTGTGCTGGGGCTATGACGGCTCTGGCGAGGCCACGCCCCCGGATGGGGAGTTCGTCTCCGTCAGCGCCGGGGAGCAGCACACCTGCGGGGTGCTGCGGGACGGCTCCGTCCAGTGCTGGGGCTATGACGGCTCTGGCGAGGCCACGCCGCCGGAGGGGGAGTTCGCTTCCGTCAGCGCCGGGGAAAGCCACACCTGCGGGGTGCTGCGCGACGGTTCGGTCATATGCTGGGGCAGTGACGGCTCTGGCGAGGCCACGCCGCCGGAGGGGGAGTTCGCTTCCGTCAACGCCGGGGGCGGCTACACCTGCGGGGTGCTGCGCGATGGTTCGGTCATATGCTGGGGCGGTGACCGCTTTGGCGAGGCCACGCCGCCGGAGGGGGAGTTCGCCTCCGTCAGCGCCGGGGGGGACCACGCCTGCGGGGTGAGGGCCGACGGCTCCGTCGCCTGCTGGGGTGATCAGGCACGCGGGGTGACGCAGGCTGACTTTCCGGCAACGCAGTGAGCGGGGCGCCTTCAGCCCTTCGACAATCTCAGGGCAAGCCTAGCCCTCCCCCTGAGGGGGAGGGACTTGTCCCACGCCTGGACGGAATTGACCCGCTGGCTCCGGCTGACTTGGACTTTGGCTGTGCTAGACTGATTTGAAAGCGTTATGTCGCTTGATTGAGGAGGAGGCCCTTATGACTACATCCCGGAGCCTGTTCTGGGTGTCGGCGATGGCGATACTGGCTATCGCGCTTGTGTTGGCGGCGTGCGGGGGTTCCGATGAGGCGGAACTGCCCGACACCAGCGAGTCATCCCTGCTTGCTTACCTGGATGAGGTTGACTACCAGGAAAACTGGTCGCTCTGGCCGGATTCCTCGGAAAAGTACCCTGGCGAGGATCCTCACGGCGCGCTGCTGACCATTCGCATGAATGATGCCGCGTTCAACGCCGTGGGCGGGAACATGCCCGACGGGGCCATCATCGTCAAGGAAAACCACACACCAGCCGGAGACCTGGCGGCTCTCACTGTCATGTACAAGAAGGCGGGCTACGACCCGGACAACGGGGACTGGTTCTGGCTCAAGAACACCACCGACGGCAGCGACGACCGGGCGGGCATGCTAGGGGGCTGCCAGGACTGCC
This sequence comes from Dehalococcoidia bacterium, assembly GCA_965203005.1. GTDB lineage: Bacteria > Chloroflexota > Dehalococcoidia > Lucifugimonadales > UBA3495 > VXOI01. Next base: position 2,548,973 of record CBDBBS010000002.1, on the reverse strand, counting down.
ACATCGACGGCACCGATTACGTTTTCGGCCCCCAGAACTGACCGGCAGGGCACTTTGTCTCAAGATTGACAGCCGGTGAGCCACAACCCTAAAATCGCAGCACATTGGCGGCCTGCGCGCTGCCTGTCTGCTTTGCCGGAAATAACACACCCGCCCATTCAGGAGGCCCAAATGCCGAGCTATCCTAAGGTAGTCTACAAAGAGGAAGGCATGCGCGAAGGCATGCAGATCGAGGACGCCAACATATCAGTTGACGACAAGATTGAGCTCCTCGACCAGCTTTCCGACACCGGCCTGAGAAACATCGTCGTCGGCTCCTTTGTCAGCCCCAAGTGGACGCCCCAGATGGAGCGCATTGACGAGATCGTCACCCGCTTCACCCCGAAGCCCGGCGTCACCTACACCGCGCTGGCCCTGAACGCGCGCGGCGTGGAGCGCGCCCGGCAATACTCGCCGCCGCTGACCATCGAGCGCGATCCTTACCCCAGGCTTTCCGCCCACATGTGCGACGTTTTCACCCGCCGCAACACCAACCGCTCGCAGATGCAGGAAATGGAAACCTGGCCGCAGCGCGTGGCCCAGGCCCAGGAACTGAACGTCAGGGAAGCGGGCATCGGCTGCAACGCCAGTTGGGGGTCCAACTTCCTCGGCGAGTTCCCGGTTGACAGCCTGATGACCCTGCTGGAGAAGGAACACGCCATGTGGGACGAGGTGGGCATCAACGTCCGCAGCGTGTCCATGGGCGACCCCATGAGCCACTGCACTCCGGCCAAGGTCGAGGAGAGCCTGTACCGGGTGAAGGAACGCTGGCCGGAAATCGACCACTTCCGCCTCCACCTGCACAACGGCCGCAACATGGCCATCGCCTCGGCCTATGCCGCCATGCGGACCCTCGGCCCCGACGACACGCTGGAGCTGGACGGCACCATCGGCGGGTTCGGCGGCTGCCCCTACTGCGGTAATGGCCGCGCCACGGGCATGGCCCCCACCGAAGACCTCCTGCACATGATGGAGGACATGGGCATCGAGACCGGCGTCAACATCGACAAGCTGATTGACTCCGTCTGGACTGCCGAACGCATCATTGGCCGCGAGTTGTACGGCCACGTCAGCAAGGCCGGCCCCCGCCCCAAGACGGTGGACCAGCTCTACGACATGAACGCCCCGTTCATCGAGACGCTGGAGGAGGCCAGGCACTTCAAGAAGGGCCCGGAGGTCTACGAGGGCGGCATCTACCCCTACCGCGAGCCCATCACCAGTCCCTACCGCGAGAGGGTCGAGCAGGGCCTGCCGGCCTTCGACTCCGCCGAAGGGGATTTCCCCTGGAAGCAGGACTGGTTCCCGTATAAAGAGGACTAACACGCCCCCCTGTTTTCCAAAGAACGCCGCCGCAAAAACCGCGGCGGCGTTGTCATTTGGCGGCTACCGGTTACAATATACGCGGCTTGCCAACCTCAACACTGATAGATTGAAGACGTTGTCCGATGAACCTGATCTTCAGCAGCCGAGCCACTCCGACCGCGGCGTTCTTCGAGGGACTTGTACGGGTTTTCGACTGGTGGTCCCTGTTTCTTGCGGTTCGCCGCAAGAACAGGCGCATTCTTTTCGAGAGGGAGGACCCGGACAGGAGCCAGCAGATTATCGACCGGTACGTCCGGGATTCCATTTCGACCTTCGAGCAGGAGGAATTCGAGAAGCTGTCCGAGGTCCCGTTCATTCCCCGCCGCGTCTCGGTGGCTGCTGATACAACCCTCGGACCTCTGCCCTCCGATGACGTGATCATCCACTACGAGGGGATTGTTCCGGGCGCCGTTGACCGGATCATGGGTCTTGCCTCCGACCGGCTGAAGGACGATTCGGAGGCTGAACTCGAGTATCTGACTAAACTATGCCGTCTGGGATACAGGGGCATGGTGGCCGGATTCATTATCACGCTGCTGCTGGGCGGCTCGGCTCTCTTCCTGTTGTATACGGACGTGCTGTGGGCCGGCGTGCTGCTGGTGGGAATCAATTTCTTTCTTGGCGCCTGCTCCACGGCTTACGTGTCCAGGGTGGGGCTGCGCGGAAAGTGGTTCACGGGAGAATTCTTCCCCAGGGTTTTCTATAAGGTGGACAAGTATCGACTCGGTGGAACTGACAAATTGAGGAGGCCCACGATATGACGTCGGCAAATCCAATCGACCCCAACAGCATCAGGCTGACCGGCGAGAATTCGTTCATTCGCCTGGTAGAGGGAGAGGAGCAGACGACGAGGACCAGTCACTGGAGAGTCCTCTATTCTCCGGGCGGAGCAGGCCACGTGCTGTTCATCAAGAGCGACCTGGTGGACGGCGTGAGGATCTACGCCGACAACATCGCCCTTGCCCGCTGGCTGCAGGAGGAGATCGAGAGCCTGCTGTTCCCGGAATTCTCCGACCAGTCGATACAGGTCATCGACGCCGAGTTTTCGAAGAAGGGAGACACCTACACCTTCTGGACCGAAACCATCGAGACTGACGACGAGCAGATAACGCTGACCTGGTACAACTTCCTCGAGCCGTTCATGCTCACCGTCCCTGCGGGCAGCGCCCCTGGGCGCCCTCACGGCGTGTACAGCTGCTTCATACCGGCGCGCTCCGGCCGCATCACGGTGAACGGCGAGGACGCTGACGGCGAGGTATCGCTGGAGATGCGAGGCGAAAAGCAGAGCAGCACTGCCTGCCTCGCCTTGTCGGAGACCTGGGTCCGGCCGTAGGGACGGCTATAATGTACTCAGGGGAGAAAGTCGGCAAAGGGATGAATCAATGGACGCCCCGACGATAGCGGCATTAGCTTCGGCGGCAGTTGCACTGGTTACGCTGTTGGGTCTGGTCGGCCCAGTTTATCTTCGTCAAGGCCGAGTGGAAGGCGAAGTCAAGGCCACTCGGGAACGCTCCGATGACCAGTTCGGATGGGCGCGGGAGCGTTCCGACGACCAGTTCAGAGTATTGCTAGAACGCTCTGACGATCAGTTCAGACAGGCAAGGGAACGCTCCGATGCCCAGTACAGAGAGTTGCGGGAGTGGGCTGAGGGCCAGTTCAGAGAAGCGCGGGAACGCTCCGATGCCCAGTACAGAGAGTTGCGGGAGCGCTCTGATTCTCAATACAAAGAGTTGCGGGAATGGGCTGAGGGCCAGTTCAGAGAAGCACGGGAACATTCCGATGCCCAGCACGCGGAGGTGCTGGGAGAGATCCGTCGCCTCACCGATGCCTTTCTCTCACATTCCCATGCGCCGGACGGCGGCATTATATTCCGGGTGCCCCCACCAAGCGGCTCGACTACACCGGAGTAGCAGTTCCGCCTGCCTCGCTTGGCCGGAGACTTGGGTCCGGCCGCAGAGCGGCTGTAAAGTAGCAAAGGGACACCCGAGTAAAAGGAAGGGAACTCTGGATGCCCCGGCGATAGCGGCTTTCTCTCCGGCGGCCGGTGTCTTGGCCGCAGTTCCCGGCTTGGTTAGCCCGGTCTATTTCCGTCTGGGTCAGTTGGAGAACGATACCGCTTCCTCCTTCACCCCTACCACCACCGTGGTTGCTCCATGGAGCGGACCGTCGTGTTCGCCGTCCTGGTGGGAATGTTGGCGGTGTTCAGTGCTCCCATGCTCTTCCGACAACCCGGAGGGCGGCGCATTCTCTCCGTGAGCGCCCATCTCGTCCACAACCTCTGCCCGCTCTATCCTCAGACCATGGAGTTGACCATGGAGTTCGGCAACTACCTGGCCGGGAGTCGTCAGGGACTCCAGGTCTTCCCGGCTCCAACCGGAGGGTGGCGACGATTGGTCATGGCTTACGAAGAGCATTCTGCCGCCAGGATTCAGGGCCTCCACGGCCGCGGACAGCATCTGCGCCCGTTGCCTGGGCCAAAGCTGTATGTAGAAGGAGGTAATCAGGTCGTATGGCCCATCCGGCTGGTATTCAGTAATTTCTGAGACTACGAACTCCACCTCAACTCGCCGGTCGGCGGCCCTCAGCTTCGCTTTCTCGATAGCTACGGCAGAGAAGTCAACCGCTGTCACCTGCCAGCCGCGCTCGGCCAGCCATACGGCGTTTCCACCCGATCCGCATCCCAGGTCGAGCGCGCGGCCCGGCTGCAATTCCCCGGCGTGTTCCGCCAGCAGAGCGTCATGATCGGCGAAAGTATGCTCCATGGTGGCCCAGGTTTCATCCCAGAATTCTACGGTATCAGTCTTCATTGACTGTCTCCTGGATGCTGTCGATTCAGCGGTCGCGGCAAAGCCCTGGGCCGGGGTTGAAGAGTTACCACCCCGGGGCGCCGGCGGGCAGGCCGAGGGCCACGCGGCCTCCCTGTTCGAAGTTGGCCACCAGGCCACCGGCGTGCATCATGGCAGCGTTCACGTCGCGGAAGTAACGCTCGAGGAGGTGGCTGCTCCTCAGGGCGTTGGTGCCAGAGGCGTGGTAGAGCATGTCTATGGCGCGCTCTGACTCGTGGACGGCGTGGGTTACAGCCAGCCTGGTCTGCAGCACCCTGTCGCCAAGGCGCTCGTCGTCCGACTGCATTGCCTCCCACATTGCGCCTGCTGAATCCAGCACGTAGGCCCTTGCGCCGCTTATGATCGCCTCGGCGCGGCCCACCACCTCCTGCACCTGAGGGCGGTCGCGGAGAAGGGCCATGTTCATTGTCGTGCCGCTGGCGCATGCCAACTCCTGGAAGGCGTTCATGGCTCCCCGGGCCATGCCCAGGGTGTGTCCCGCCAACGGAGTAAAGGTCACAGCCATGGCCGAGCGGAACTGGCACAACGGAGCCGTGTCGAATGGCTGGTCGGTGAGGGCGAAGGTACGGTTGTCCGGCACGAACAGCTCGGTGACAGCCACGTCGTTGCTGCCAGTGCCGTGGAGACCGATGACGGACCAGTTGTCGATGACTCTGGCGTCTTTGATGGGGACCGTCATCATTCGGAGTTGCGGCGTACCGTCCAGCGGGCCACCGACGTTCATGCGGGGGCCACTGTCGTCGGCGACGACGCAGTTGAGAGCCAGCCAGTTGGAGTGGAGGCAGCCGCTGGCGAAGTCCCACTGGCCGGTCACGATATAGCCGCCGTCGGTGATCCTCGCGGTTCCCAAGGGGCGGAACGAACCGGCGCCCCGTAGGGTTGGCGGAGTCCCGAATAGCTCCCGGGCCACAGGGGTCTCAAGCCATCCCGTGAAAAGGCTGAGCGACCCGGCGATGAAAGCGCACCAGCCCACCGAACCATCGGCCATAGCAAGCTCCTCCACGATGCGGAAGGCGGAGACGGGGTCCAGCTCGGGACCGCCCAGGGAGCTAGGCATGTAAGTGCGGAACAGGCCCGCGCCGTCCATTGCCTCCACGAGCGACGAAGGCAGACGGCGGTGCTGGTCCATTTCGTCGCGGGCCGCTACTATTTGCGGTCGCAACGCCCTGGCTGCCGCAACCATGTCGTATCCGGATGTTGTGACCACTTTTGCGCCCCCATTCAAAATGGTCTGTGGCAAGTCAAGTCAGCCGCTGACCACGGCTCGAAGAAGCCAAGATCATTCCTGATGCGATAGAGTTACGCCCTCACCCTAACCCTCTCCCGGAGGGAGAGGGAATTTTGCGCCCCGCTCTAAACCTCGACTGCGTCGAGGGTCTTCGACGCAGTCGGATGGGCTACCGTGGGAAGAGCAGCCGGTGCGGTCAGACGGAGGTGCAGGCGATGGCCTTGACGCTGCCGGCCATGGCCGGGAGGTCGTGGCCCTGCCAGGTGGCGCCGCCGTCGTGGGTGCCGAAGACCTCGCCCTTGCGGGTGCAGAAGTACACCTGCTGCGGGTCGCGGTCATTCACGGCGATGCCGAAGGTAGTGCTGGCGGGCTGAACGCCCTGGTCGAACCGGCTCCAGCTCTCGCCAGCGTCATTGGAGCACAGCACGCCCCCCTCCTCGCTGCCGAAGTTCAGGCCTACGCAGGCGTACAGGGTGCTGGGGTCGTTGGGCGCGACCTCGACGCCGCGGGAGTACCGGATGTTGGAGAAGTTCTCGAACTGGAGGTCGTCCCAGGTAGCTCCCCGGTCGCGGGTGCGCCAGACGCCGGTGCGGTTGGAGATGAACACCTGCTCGTTGGTGCCAACGGTGACGCCGTGCAGGTCCATCAGGTCCACGTCCCCGTCGAATACGCTGTTGACGATGGTCCAGGTCCTGCCGCCGTCGGAGCTGTGGGCCGCGCCGCCGACCTCCAGAGCCGCATACATCTGGTTGGTGTCGCCGCTCTCGATTCCGATGCCCAGGATGCGGGTGGCGAAGGCCATCTGCACAGCGTCGGGGTTGGCGACCGTGGACAGGTACTTCCAGTTCTCGCCGCCGTCGGTGCTCTTGAACACCTCGGCGCCCTCGGTCCCGAGGAACATGATGTTGGGGTCGTGGGGATGGAACTTGATGGACCAGACGATACGGCCCTCGGTCATGTTCATGCGCTCGAAGCTGTCGCCGCCGTCGCTGGAGCGGTAGATGCCGCGCTGCGTGCCGACGAAGATGGTGTTGGCATCGTTGGGATGCACTACGATCTCGCGTACCTGTGGAGAGGGGGGCATTCCCTTGGCCAGCTTTTCCCAGCGGGTGTCTCCGGCCTCCTTGCGGTACAGGCCGTTATCTTCGGCGCCAACGTAGATCATTGTTCTGCCTGCCATAACGCTCTCCTCCATATTTTTCATTCTGCCTGGTGATGTGCCAATTTCAGCAGACGCGCACAGCCTTGTCAATCGCAGCCTCGCACAGGGCCGTACCAAGTAACTATCTCAAAAATCTCCTCCCTCTTGACGAGGAGGGTTAGGGTGGGAGTGAATAGGTTGCTCGGTAAGCCCGCTGCTGCGCAACTTACCTGTTTTGAGATAGTTTCTACCCGTCCCGCGCCAGGGTCAGCGCATGGACCCTGCTCGCCCCGGCCTGCCTCAGGGCTAGAGCGCACTCCGACAGCGTGCTGCCGGTGGTAGCTACGTCGTCGATCAGCAGCGCGCTCAGGCCAGTGGCGTCGGCTTGGCACCGGAAATTGTCGGCCACGTTGTTGCGCCGCTCTTCCGCCGACTGCGTGTCCACTTGAGGACGGGCGTTTGTAACGCGCACGAGCAGGTCTTCGCGTACCGGCAGGTTCAGGCGCTTGCCGATCTCACGTGCCAGCAACGCCGACTGGTTGTAGCCCCGGCTGCGGAGGCGCAGCGGGTGCAACGGTGTGGGAACCAACACATCAACCGCCATCGGTGACGGCGAAAGGAGGGAGACGAAGGGGCTTCGCGATTCAAGGTATGATGCCATCAGTCCGGCCAGCGGCCCGGCAGAGGCTCGCTCGCCCTTGTATTTGAGCCGGTGTATCGCGTCCCGCACTGGTCCCATGAAACGATAGGGAGAGCGGAGGGAATCGAACCCCTGGGGAAACCGGCGGCACCAATGGCAAACTCCATACGCTCCTGTTGCGGCGCAGATGCGGCAATAGGGAAGCGCCTGCCGCTCCAACCCGTCCGCGCACTGGCCGCAGATGATGGCTCCCTCTCGTCCGCATCCCGAGCAGTGGATGGGAAAAACCAGGTCAAGGACCGAACGCGCCAGCTTGGACAGCAAGGGGAGTCACCCCCTCCCTAACCCTCCCCCTCAGGGGGAGAGAATTTTGTCTGCCAGCGGGCCAGGATTTCGGTGTCCCGGCTGAAGGCAAGTTCCGGTAGTGAGTCGAGGGCAAAGAAGTCCGTTTCCAGCGCCTCGGGCCCCGGCGCCAGGGCGCCGCCGGTCTCATGGGCAGTGTAGGCGGCTACAATCACCGGGTCTCCGGGCAGGGAGAACAGACCGATCAAGGCGTCAACGGACACTTCAAGCCCGGTTTCCTCCCACGCCTCCCGCGCCGCCGCCGCCTCCACCACCTCGCCTCGGTCGACGAAACCGCCGGGCAGGCTCCAGAGGCCGTAGCCCAGGTCGGTGCCCCGCCGGATCATCAGCACCCTGCCTTCGCGCTCTATCAGGCATACTGCCGCCACTTTCGGGTCGTAGAACACCACGCGCCCGCATTTAGGGCATGCGGGACGCTGCTGGCCAAAAACATCGCGGATTTCCAGAGGAGTGGCGCATGATGCGCAGAATTTGTCGCCGGATGTGGTCAAGTTGCTCATTACCTCTCGGAGGGAGTGCGACAAATCCCTTCTCCCTTCGGGAGAGGACGTCCCCTGTTCGCCCAGGAATGACGGCCGACAGGGCAGGAAGGTCTGTCTTTGTCTTGTGCGATGTGTCTCACGCTCTCTCAGGCTGGCTGCAACTATAATTTCCCGTATGACTGACCGACGAAGATACGGAGACAGGAATTGCCGTGAGGCTGCCTGACTGGACCGGCCGCCCGCAAATTTACGCCGCCGGCTGCTTCCTGGCAGTTCTGGCGGCCATTGCCGTCGTGGCGTTTGCCATCGGCACGCTGGAGTATACCAAGACGCGCGGCAAGCTGCTGTTGACGGCCCTGCTGGTGGCCGGGTTCTTTATGACCCTGGTTGGGGCCACGGCAATGCCCCGGTCAGGCCCGGGGCCGTGGTTCCGGCCGGCAGCCATCGGCGCAGCGTCCACGGCGCTGTTCCTGATGGTGATTGGCCTTTGGGGGACGCCGGACTCCAACCCCTTCTGGAGGGCGACGGCAGCGGTGACCGTGGTCGCCATGGGGCTGGTGGCGGCGGGGCAGGCGCTTTCCCGTACCGGCCAGGGAAAGGCTGCGCAGGCTCTGGCGGCAGCGTCAGCAGCCCTGTCCGCGTTGCTCACGGTAATGGCGGTGCTGGGGATCGTGCTCGGAATCGCCGCAGTTGCGTACTGGTGGGTCTTCGGATTCGCTGCAGTGGGATGGGTTATGGCAGGTGCTATCGGGCTAGCTGTTAGCTGGTGGTGTCGTCGGGGAAGAGACGGCGCATAGTCACTGGTTAGGTATCGCGGAATGACCCGATGCCATGAACTCCTGTACCGCTCCTCGGGTAGGCATGGAGTCCTGTGCGCCCGTTGTGGTGACCGCCAGGGCCCCGGCGGCGCAGGCGAGGAGCACTGCACGCTTCAGTTCCATTCCCTCGGCCAGGGCGACCGCCAACGCTCCGTTGAACGCATCACCGGCGGCCACGGTGTCCACGGCCTCTACCGGGAATGCGGTCTGGCGGCCCAGGAACCGCACGTGATTGACACTGCCCTCGCCTTGCCAGCCCGTGGCGAACACTGCTCCCTGAGCGCCGAGCTTGATGATGGCGACCCCTGCGCCGCGACGCAGCAATTCCGCGGCGGCTCGCTCGGCGGGTTGGCTACTGTCAACACCCCCGCCTTCGCGAGCGTACACGGGAAAGCCCACCAGCGCTTCCGCCTCGGTCTCGTTGGGGGTGATGACGTCCGCCAGTTGCAGGAGTTCTTCAGGGAAAGGCCGGACGGGACCGGGATCCAGGACCACGGTCTTTCCCCGGGACTTCGCCTCCCTCGCTGCTGCCAGGGACACTTCGACCGGCGCCTCCAACTGTAGCATGAGCACCTGGGCGTCCTCGAGGGCAGAGGCCACGGCGGCAACCTGAGCGGGGCCGCAGGTGGAGTTGGCGCCCAGCACCTGGACGATCCGGTTCTGCGCCGAGCCGTCGATGCCTATCGTAGCGATACCCGAGGTTTCTCCCTCTGCTACGGCGACCCCCGAGACATCAACTCCCGCCTCCCTGAGTCCGTCGAGCAGTTGCGGGCCGAACATGTCGTCGCCCACCTGGCCCACCATCAGCGTTCTGCCGCCCATCCTGGCGGCGGCGACTGCCTGGTTGGCGCCCTTGCCGCCGGCGTACGTCAGGAAACGGCGCCCTACCACGGTCTGTCCAGGGCTGGGGAACTGATCGGAGTAGGTGACCAGGTCCATGTTGATGCCCCCCAGCACCACGATCCCCGGCGCGCTACTGGCATTCATCACGCATCCTTCGGCTCAAAGAATGCGGTCAACCTAGCATCGCAGCGGTCGGTGGTCAACAAGCGGGAGTCACAGTTGCTGCGTGCTATAATCGGCGGGTTGTGAGACTGACCGCAAACTGAATCGCACCGGAGAATTGGGACATGGCCGGCGCACTGGATGACATCAAGGTAGTTGACTTGACCCGGACCCTGGCGGGCCCCTTCTGCACCATGCTGCTGGGCGATATGGGCGCAGACGTGGTGAAGATCGAGGAACCTTCCCTGGGCGACGAGATTCGCCACTGGACTCCGTTCTGGAACAGTGAGAGCACCCAGTTCGTCACGTTCAACCGCAACAAGCGCAGTATCACCGTCAACCTCAAGGAGCCGGAGGGCGTCGAGCTGGTCCGCAAGATGGCCGCCGAGGCTGACGTGATGATCGAGAGTTTCCGGGCCGGAACTCTTGAGCGCATGGGCTTGGGTTACGACGAAATCAGCGCCATCAATCCCCGGATCGTTTACTGCTCCATTTCCGGATACGGGCGTACCGGGCCCATGGCGAATATGCCGGGATATGACCTGATAATCCAGGCGTACAGTGGCCTGATGCACCTTACCGGCGAGCCGGATGGCCTGCCGCAGCGGGTAGGTTTCTCGCTAGTGGACCTGTTCACCGGAATGATGGCTTACGGCACGGTGGTGACCGCGCTGAGGCAGCGCGACCAGACCGGCAAGGGCCAGTGGGTGGAGGCCGCCCTGCTGGACGGGCAGGTGGCCGCCCTCAGCTACCACGCCACCCGCTACTTGGGCACAGGTGAGGACCCGGAACGCATGGGATCGGGGCATCCCAGCCTGGTGCCATACCAGAGCTTCGCCTCATCCGACGGCTACTTCATCCTCGGATGCGCCAACCAGGGCCTGTGGGAGCGCACTTGCCGGGCCATCGGGCGGGAGGACCTGCTGGAGGACCCGCGATTCACGACCAACACGGACCGGGTGGCCCATCGCGAGGAGTGCGTGAGCATCCTGATGGAGATGTTCAAGCACGAGAGCACAGAGCATTGGGTGAAGGTGATCAACGGGGCCGGCGTTCCCTGCGGGCCGATCAACCGGGTCTCGCAGGTGGTGACCAACCCGCAGGTTCTGGCCCGGAATATGATCGCCGAGATGGAGCATCCCAACGTTCCGGAGCTGAAGACACCCGGATCGCCGCTGAAGCTCACCGAGTCGCCGGCATCCATCCGACGGCCGCCGCCCCTCTTGGGTGAGCACAACGACGAGGTGCTGACCGAGCAGGGGTTCACGGCCGGGCAGATAACCGACCTGCGCGAGCGGGGGGTAATCGGCGCGTAGGGTGGTCCGAGGGAGGCTGGAGAGGTGTGGTTACGCGGGTTCGGCAGCAAAGGGGTTGACGGCGAGTATGCTGTGGTACAACTGGCCAGTGTTGAAGTCTTCGGAAAGGATGGCCGAGCAGCCCGCCCTCTCGGCGGCGGCGATGATCAGGGAATCCCAGTAGTTGACCCCGTACCTGCTGTGGGTGGCGATAGCACGCCGGACCATGGCCATGTCGATGTCGAGCGTCGGGATCACGCCAATTCTGTCGATGGCAGCAGCCGCCTCCTCAGTGGAAAGAGGATTGCGGATACGGCGGGTAACGATGCTAAAGTACTCCCCCAGCACTTGAACCGACAAGACCCCATTCCCGTTTCTCACGAGACCTGCGAGTAGTTCCCTAGCCCGAGATCGCTTTGCCGGCTCGCTGGTATCTGACGAATATACGAGTACATTGGCATCTATAAAGAACCTGTCAGTCGCGTTTGCGGTCAAATCGATCGTAGAGATCATCTCTGGTCCAATTTCGAGGCCCCATAGGGCGGCTAAGTTGGTCAAGCGTTTCCATGAGCTTGTCGGCGGCTTCCTTGCGCGCCGCCTCGTCAAGCTCGGTGGCGTCGCGGTTGACCACCGAAGCTACGTGAGCACGAAATTTTTCAGCGGCCTCCTTGCGGGCGGCGGCGTCGAGGGCAGGAGTGTCGGCGTTGGCCACTGACGCCAGATAGTCGTTCACCATGGCGGTCAGCGTGGTATTCTTGTCTGCGGCGATTTTGTGGACTTTCCTTGCAATTTCGTCATCAATATTCAGGGTGATGTCCATGCAACCTCTCGGCCCTATTGAATCAAGCCATGGTAGGGGTGATCACAACATTGAGTCAAACAAAGCCGCCAAAGTCAGCCCGCAAACTCCGCCTGGTACACACGTCCGACACGCACCTCGGTGATCCCGCCGGGCATCCGAGGGCGGAGGAGGTGCTGGCGTCGGTGGTGGATGCGGTCAGACGAGTGGACGGCGATGCCCTGCTGCTGGCGGGAGATGTGTTCGACAACGAACGGGTCTCGGATGAAGTGGTGGAATGGTTCGTGGCGCAGATGGCGCTGGTCGATGCCCCGGTCATTGTGCTGCCCGGCAACCATGACCTGGCTCACCAGACGTCGGTGTACCGGCGCAGCCCCTTCCTGGACGCGCCGGTCAACCTGAGCGTGATCCGTGAACCGGGCGGAGAAACGCTGACCTTTCCCGACCTGGGCCTGGAGCTGTGGGGGAAGGCCATGCTGTCGCATACTCCCAGCTTCCGTCCGCTTGACGGGATGCCTGCTCCGTCGCCGGGGCACTGGCTGGTGGCCTTGGCTCACGGCCACTTCCATTTCGAGAACGACCGGGACCAGCGCTCGTCGCCCATCTATCCTGACGATGTCGCATCCGCCGAGTGCCATTACCTGGCGCTGGGACACTGGGACAGGCATGCCGATGTGTCCCGGGAAGACACCACCGCCGTATACTCCGGCTGCCCCTACGGTCCCATCGGCGCGCCGGAGGAGGGTGCGGTCTGCGTCGTCGAATTGGACCCCGAAGCCGGCGTGAGTTACTGGCTGGAACTGTTGAACGGCAAGGCGCATTAGCATTCGGCAAAGCAGGGAGGAGGCGAAAATGAAACGGCTCACCCGAGACCACAAGATTTACGTTCTCGATCCGGCCAATCCTCCAGCTATCACCATCGACTCCGGCGAGGAACTGATCGTCGAGACGTGGGACGCCTTTGAGGGAATACGCGATCCGAAGGCCCTTGACGAGAAGCAGCTCAAGGGCCCGGCCATCGGCCCCATTTACGTCAACGGCGCGGAGCCGGGGGACGCGCTCCGCGTGGACTTTATCAGCGTCACACCCCGGGCCTCGGAGGGCGCAGCGCACATGGTTTCGCCGGGCCGCGGGTTCCTAGAGCAGGAGTTTGACCGGGCCTACCCCACGGTCATGACCATCGAGGACGGGCACGTGGTCCTGCCGTCAGGGATCAGGTTGCCCCTGAATCCGTCCATGGGTCTGGTGGCCACCACGCCCACCTATCCACAGCTGACAGCCAGCGACAGCGGTCCCTACGGCGGGGACATCGACATCAAGGAGCTGGTTGAGGGCAGCACGCTCTACCTGCCGGTGTTCGTCGAGGGCGGCCTGCTGGCCATGGGCGACTGCCACGCCGTGGTGGGCGATGGCGCTGTGGGCGGCACCGGCGCCGAGTGCGCCGCCGACAGCCACATCCGCGTGACCGTCGAGAAAGGGATGGGGATCGAGAGTCCCCGGGCCATCACCCCGGACTATTTCGTTGTGCTATACTACGGTGAGGAACTTGGCCCGGCGATGAAGGGCGCGGTTCGCAGTATGGTTGACTTCCTGGTGCGCGAAAAGGGGATGGAACCCTACGACGCTTACACCCTGTGCAGCCTGGCGGGCGACGTGCGGATTTCCCGCACCTTCCGGCCCATCAGCCCGGTCAAGATGATGCTGGACCGCCGCGCCCTGGAGCAGGTGGGGTGATCGCAAATGCGCTGGAAACTTGGCATGGTCAAGAATGGCTGACTCGACGGCTTCCCGGATTTTCTGCGGCCCATTTCTCAATCGTCCTTACATCAATGGCAAACCCCAGGGAGTCGTCATCTGGTAGTGAATCTACCGGAAACCACCGGCCTTTGATCGATTTTCTGGTCGATATATGTGGTGAGCCACGCCATACTCGCGCTTGGTGCCTGTTCTTCAAATATAAGGACTCCAGGTCGAAACATAATCCGGTCGCCCGGTTGGTTTCGCGCCATGCGACATCGCGGCGTCTTTCACTAGATCGAGCTTTACCGCCGGGCAGACTCCATTTGCCAGCCCTAGTCCCTTTTTGACGTCGCACGAGCAATACCCGATCATTATGATCTACTAGCAGTACGAATCCTGCGCGGCTCATTGGTGAACGGGGGTAATAAACCCTGCGGCTTCCCGAGTTTTCCGCTGCCCATTTCCCGATGGCTCTCTTGTCTGGCCCAAAGGCCAAGTTGTTATCGTGGGGCAGCATATCAATCTGGAACCACTTGGCGTCCAAGCATTCTCTTTTTTGGGTATTCAAGCGCCCGCCGAGTTCCCTGCCTCGCCATATCTCGAAAGCATGTCGATCGCTCTTATAGTACAACTCATCGGCGCTCATTCGAATGCCTGTCTCTTCCAGGGTTTCCCTCACCGCGGTCCTCTTGAGACTCTCACCTTTATCTCGCTGTCCTCCCGGCAGGCTCCATTGGCCCTTCTCACGTCCGTATCCACGCTGGATCATTAGTATTTCGTTGCTTTCGTTTACGACTAACCCAAATGCCGGCATTGAGCACCTCTTCGAAATGTCCTTCCTGGAGTTGCGTTACCAATGTCGGATTAAAATGCTAGCAGAAATTTTGGGTTAAGTAATATGTTTCATCTCGAAATGCAGCCCCGATGCCAGATTTGTCATAGCCTTGGTCAAGTATGTTTTCCCGGTGACCGGAACTGCCCATCCAGTTTTGCACTGCCACTCTTGCTTCGTCAATTTGCTTCTTGGCTCGTTCTCTGAGTCTCAAGTCATCCGCCGACTGGCCATTCCACCAAGCCCGCACGATTATGAAAGGGTTCGTGGACTGACTAAAATGCCCCATCAAAATGTTTTCGCCAAGCCCTATGCTGCGCAATTTTCGGCAGGGATAGCCTGCCATACTTCCCCTGTCCGTAGGATCCTGCCCTTTCAGGTTGTCGTGAGAGAAGAAATCGTTTTCCATCATGTCGTTACTGTGCGCCCGGGCTATCTCTGCTAGACTGGAATCCCATTTCAGCGGACGTCTTCCCCGCTCAGTGCGCATTTCGTTGATCAGACGGTGGGATTCCCATTCTAAAACCACCGCGCCCTCCGGTATTTTGGGGAGTGGTTCCAATTCCACAGGCTCCTTCGGTTTGAGGTAATATATTGATCCTACGGCGGCTGCAAACATCAAAAGAATCAATATAAGACCGACATTAGGAAATGAGTGTCCCCGGAAAGTTCTGCCGCAACTGCGGCACCTACGATTATGGTGGCGATGTCGACGGTAACGTTTTCGCGTGTTGGAACTGCCGCAATAAGGACATCGCATTCTCGGGCCTCTTTTGATTTCCCATAGGACTTACGCAGTTCGGTTATTCCCTCTCCCTCCAGGAGAGGAGACTTGCCGCACGTCCTCCTGGACCGGTGCCTCACCACTGCGCCGTTACACCCGCCCTCCAATCCGGTGCGAGTACCTGATAAACTCCGGCAGACTCCCCCGGGACAACTGGACTGGCAAAGCCTCTTGTGTTAAAACCCTCTCCATCCGGGCAGGGAGTATCCATGGCAATGCTCAATATCGCAAGACTTCTGCTCCTGTTTACCATCTTCTACAATGTTGCAGAGGGCATAATTGCCGTCTGGTCCGGGATCGTCGCCGACAGCTTCGCCCTGGTCTTTTTTGGGGCCGACAGCTGCATCGAAGTGGCGGCCGCCGCCCTGGTGCTCTGGAGAGTAGGCATCAAGGATGGAGAGTATGCCGAGGCTGTGGAGCAGCGGGTAGTCCGGTTCATCGGCTGGACGTTCATCGCTCTGTCGTTGGCCATCGTGTTGCAGTCGTCGTGGGCCCTTTCACAACGAAGCGGCGCGGAGGAATCCCTGGTGGGCATCGGACTCGCGGTGGCCTCGGTCACCCTCATGCCGCTGATAGCCGTCTGGAAACTTCGGGTCGCCGCCCAGGGCAATCTTCAGTCCCTTGCCATCGAGGCAAAGGAGACATTTGCCTGTGCGGTCCTCTCCCTGACCCTGCTCCTCGGGCTGGTGGCCAACGCCACGCTGGGCTGGTGGTGGCTGGATGCGGTAACAGCCCTGTTCCTCGTCCCCTGGCTGTTTCGAGAGGGACTCGACGGAATTCGCAGAGGTGGCGTCCCGACGACCTGCTGCTGTACTTCTGCCGCTTCTGCCAATACGGCCAGAAAACCTACAGGACCGCCTGCTGCGCAGCCTGAGACAGAGCGGGACCGTCTCGGTACCGCAGCCGGGGTATGGCGTGGCGCTACGACCGGCCTCTAAAGGTTAGAACCAAACAGGAGACGTCCTCACCCCAACCCTCTCCCGGAGAGAGAGGGGACTGTCCAAGGCGAGGCCGCCTACCACCGCCGCGTGGCCTTCAGCGAGTAGGGCTTGGGGGAGATGGCCAGGCCGAACACCTCGTCCTCTGACAGCGGGCTGTCGTCGGGCGTCTCGAAACGCAGCTTGTGGAGCATGCGGGTGATGTGCAGCCACACTGTTGTCTCGGCGAAGCGGCGGCCGGGGCAGCGGCGGTGCCCGGTGCCGAAGGGCAGATAGGCGGGGCCGGTCAGTGCCGCCGACATGGAGCCGTCCTCCTGAGGCAGGAACCGCTCGGGTATGAACTCGTCGGGCGAGTCCCAGTAGCGCGGATCGTGGTGGATGGAGTAGATGTTGCCCAGCACCTGCGTTCCCGCCGGTATGAGATAGCCTCCGACTTCGGCATCCTCCGACGCCTTGTGAGGCAGCCCGAAGGGGCCGATGGTGCGGTACCGCATGGACTCGGCCAGGCAGGCGAACAGGTATGGCAATCGAGTGCGGTCGTCCACGGTGGGCGAGTTAGCCTGCCCTGAGCTTGTCGAAGGGTGGCCTATCACCCGGTCCAGTTCCTCGTGCACTTGGGCCTGTATCCCGGGCCGGTTGGCCAGGATCAGCAGGAACCAGTTGACGGTCTGCGCCGATGTGTCGGTCCCGGCTATCAGCAGGTCCATGCACAGGTCCTTGGTCATGTCCTCGCTGATTTCGCCGGTCTCCTGTTGGGCCAGCATTACCTCCACCAGGCAGGTGGGGGCTGACAGGTCCAGGCCGGGGCGGTTGCGGGCGGACTCCACCAGGGACGTGATGATGGCCGTGCCGATTTCTGATTGCCTGACCGCCTCCTTGAGTGCGCTGTTGGGCAGAAACTTCAGCCAGGGTATGTAGTCGGCCAGGTTGGTGGCGGTGGCGGTGGAGAAAATCCAGTTGACATAATCCAGCAGTGCGGCCCTTTGTTGCTGGAACTCGCTGGAGGAATCGTCCTCCCGTCCGAAAATGGAGCGGAACATCAGGGTGGAATTGCTCCTCGCCGTCATCAGCGGAGGCGAAACCAGCTCGCCGGCCTCTCCCATTGAGCCCATCTGCTCCACCAGGCCGTTGACCACGCCCTCGATGTGACGCTCGCGCACCGTGTTCAGGTTGCGGGCGCTGAGCAGTTCGCGGTTGGCGAAGCGCTGCATCTGCCGCCAGTGGTCGCCGTAGGGAGCCATCACCAGGTCCTTCTGCTTGCTGAGGGTGTTCATGATTTCGCTGGCCCAGCGGTCTGCCAGCACGGCCTTGCCGAAGGCATCGTGCAGCAGGTCGGCGTCGCTGATGACCACCGTTGGCACGCTGCCGAATCGCAGAAGACAGATGTCGCCGTAGCGCTTGGCCAGCCGGTCGATGGCCAGGTGGGTGTCGTGCCGGATTTCCAGCAGAGAACCGAACACCGGCAGGCCGCGAGGTCCCGGAGGCTGCCTCCTGGGCAGGGTGGATGTAATCGAGCTCATTTGTGCCACCTCCTCAAGAGACCGGGGGCCGCGCAAAAGAAAAACCCCTCCTTTCCACTTTATCAAAGGAGGGGTGAATGCGACAGTGGGTTGCCGGATTGCCTTTCCACCCCCACCCTAACCCTCCCCCATCAAGGGGGAGGGAACTTTTGAGACCGGCCCCTACGCGCCCTTGATGATGTCGGACATGCGCTCGGCGATCATGATGGTGGTGCAGTTGGTGTTGGCGCGGATGCAGTCGGGCATCACCGAGGCGTCGATGACGCGCAGGTTTTCCAGGCCCTTGACCCGGCACTGCTGGTCTACCACGGCCATGGGGTCGTCGTCCGGGCCCATCTTGCAGGTGCCGGAGATGTGTTGCGAGGTGGTGACGTTGCGCATCAGCCAGTTGTCCAGCGCCTCGTCGGACTCGAGGTCGGCGGGCAGCGGCTCCAGCAGGCCCTTGACGATGTCAGCGTAGTCGGGATGGTCCAGGAATCCCACGCACAGGCGCACCGCCTCGCGCATCCGGGCCAGGTCGCGGGGGTCGTCGGCGAAGTAGTTGTAGTTCAGCTCCGGCTGCACGTTGGGGTCGGTGGATGTGATGGTCAGGTGGCCCTTGCCGTAGGCCAGTTCCAGGATGCAGGTGAACCGGATGCCCTCGGCCTCCAGCGGGTCGCCGGAGATGGGCGACGAGAAGGACGACGCCATGATCTGGATGTCGTTGCGCAATTCTGAGCCGGTGGCCGTGTAGCGCAGGGCGACCTGGGTGCGCGGGTCCTGCGGGTTCAGAGGGAAGTCCTCCTTCACCTCGATTGGCACGCGAATGTTGGGATGGTCGCGCAGGTTCTGGCCCACGCCGGGGGTGTCCTGCACCACCGGGATGCCGAACTTCTCCAACGTGGCCTGCGGGCCGACACCGGACAGCATCAGTATCTGCGGAGATGCGATGGCGCCGGAGCAGAGGATGATCTCCTCGCCCTCTACGGTAAAACGCTCTCCGCCGCTCTCCACCTCGGCGCCGACGGCCCTCTTGCCGTCGAACAGGACACGGTGCACGGTCACGTTGGCCTTGACCGTCAGGTTCAGGCGATGCCTCGCCGCGCCGAGGAAGGTCAGCGAGGTGCTCATGCGCACGCCGTTGGGGTTGTTCATGGGTATTGGCCCCACGCCTCCCGACTCCGGGTGATTCATGTCCGGGTCGTCGGGGAATCCGACGGCCCTGGCGGCGTTGTAGAATGCCTGCTGGGCCGGGAGCCATGTCTCTCTGGCGAAGCGGCGCACCGGGATGAAGCCGTCGTCATTGTGGAAGTCGTCGGCCCCGAAGTCCATGTCGCTTTCCAGTTTCCGCAGGTAGGGCAGGACGCTGGTGAACCCCCACTGGTCGTTGCCGAGGGCGGCCCAGGCGTCGTAGTCCTCGGGCACGCCCCGCAGCAGCACCTGTCCGTTGATGGCGCTGGAGCCGCCGACCACCCGGCCGCGTGGCACGGGCATGGGTTCGGCCGCCAGAGGAGTGGTGTTGCCCTGGAATGACCAGTTGTGCGGCGCGTCGATGGCCGAGGCGGTCTGGTCGTAGCCGAACTTCAGGTCGTCGGGGTAGGTCTCGAAATCCGGGTAGTCCGGCCCGGCCTCCAGCAGCAGCACGCTCTTGGATGAGTCCTCCGACAGCCGGCTGGCCAGCGTGCACCCGGCCGACCCAGCGCCCAGGATGATGTAGTCGTATTTCATACTCTCGCCTTTCTCCTTGTGAGATTTTCGTCTGAATCAGGATTCACAAGATTAAAGGATTTTCAGGATTGTGGGATTTTCATCCTGTAAATCTTTGAATCCTGAAAATCCTGATTCAGACAATGATTCTAAGATTGTATTAGCTCATGAGGTGGGCGTTGAAGAACTCCACAGTTCGGGGCCAGGATGCGTCGGAAGCCGCCTGCTGGTGTCGCGCGCCGGTGTAGTCCATGAAAGCATGGTCGGCCCCTTCGTAGGTGTGAAACCGGTGGTCGATACCCAGGCGGGTCAGCTCTGAGTCCAGCTTGTCGCGGTCGGCCAGCGACGGGTTCTCGTCGATCTCGCCGAAGTGGAAAAGGACAGGGCACTGAATTCCCGAGGCCAGCTCGAAGGGGGTGGTCTCTCCCGCGCCCCAGGTAACGAAAAGGTTGCCGCCGTAGTACGGGACGCAGGCTCTGATGTGCTGGTTGGTGGCTGCGCCCAGCCAGGCAACCCGGCCGCCCATGCAGAAGCCGGTGATGCCGATCTTGTCGCTTTGAATGGCCGGGTGCGCCCGCAGCCAGTCCACGGTTGCGCCGATGTCAGCGACTATCTCCGGGTCGCTGAGGTGCGAGATGCGGGAGGTGCGTTCATTCAGTTGTTCCTCGGTAAAGCGGTGAAACAGGTTGGGCGCGACGGCAGCGAACCCGGCCTCGGCCAGCTTGTCCGACATGTCCCTGATGAACTGGTCTACACCGCCGCCGTGCTGGCTCACGATCACCGCCGGGAACGGCCCGCCGCCCCTGCCGCTGGGCACGCTGGCATAGACGTGCATGTCCCTGTCGCCGACAGGTATTGTTTCCCAAAAGGAAGCCATCTCACCCTCCAATTAACTGTCCTTCCGGCTCTTTGCTGCGGGCATTATCGCATATCCGGGGTACTATTCTTGTCTGAATCAGGGTATTCACCACAGAGCACACAGAGATCACGGAGTTTTTGTTTTGGTCTCTCCCTCGAAACCTCTGTGTCCTCTGTGCTCTCTGTGGTGGACCAATATTTGATTGCCCTGGCCATCACTCAATACGCAATGCCCGGAATCTCCCTTCCGTGGTAGGATACCCGCAGCATTTTCGCATTTTCTCACGGAGGAAACTGGTATGGTCATGGACGTTCAGGTCTATACCCAGCCTGGTTGATTCAGTTGCCGGACTCTGGAAGAGTTCCTCAAGTCCAACGGCGTTGAATACGAACATCACGACCTGCTGAGCGAGCCCGCCGCAGTCGAGCACCTGCGCAGCCGGGGGATCAAGTCTCTGCCGGTCACCATCATCGACGACTCCGAGATCATCATCGGCTACTACCCCAGGAAACTGATACCGGCGCTCAAGCTGGACGTTTCCTTCGACCTCTCCGGCAAGACCACATGGCTGGCCGAGAAGTACGACGCGATCCTCAGCGCCACGGTCCGGGCCAACAACCAGTTCAGCCAGGAACAGCTGGACACCATCGTTCCATGGCGTCCCTGGAGCCTGCGGGATACGGTGCTCCACATCATGGCTTTCCCGGAAATCGCCTACCTTTCGCACGAGGTCGGCAGCATGAGTTGGGACGACATGCAAGCCCAGGACGAGCGGCTCAAGGGCGTGACCACCGCTCCGCAGATGGCCGAGTACGGGCTTAAGGTGCGGGATGACATCAAAGCCTTCCTGGACAGCGGCAACACCGAGGGTTTCGAGCGCGTGGTGCCGGCCCACTACGGCGGAGAGGTCACGGTGCTGGAACTGCTGAACATCGTCCTCAGCCACAGTACCCACCACCTGAAGCAGGTCTATCACTACATGACCACCGACCTGGGAATGACCGTCGACAACCCCGCCACCGACGCTGACCTCGAGGGCATCCAAACCCCCGACGCTCTGATCTAATTTGGTGGTTAATTAAACACAGAGGACACAGAGAAAAAAGAAAAATCTCCGTGGTCTCTGTGCGCTCTGTGTTTAGTCCGTCTTCACAAGGGAGGGAAGGATGAATTACGACTACATAGTGATCGGCGCCGGGTCGGCCGGCTCCATCATCGCGACGCGGCTGACCGAGGACCCCAACGTGTCGGTGCTGCTGCTGGAGGCGGGACCCGACTATCCCGATTTTGATCGGCTGCCGGAAGAGGTCAAGTTCGGGTACTCCACCGAGATCGACATAATGGTGAGCGACCACAACTGGCAGTTCATCGGCAAGGCCACTGAGACCGCGCCGCCGATGCTGGTGCCGCGCGGCAAGGTGACCGGCGGGTCCAGCGCCATCAACGGGCAGGTGTTCCTGCGCGGCGTGCCCGAGGACTACGACTCGTGGGCCGAGGTGGGCAACGACGAATGGAAGTACACCGATTGCCTGCCCTACTTCCGCAAGCTGGAGACCGACACCGATTTCTCCGACGATTTTCACGGGACAGACGGCCCCATCGTGTGCCACCGTTTCAAGCCCGACACCTGGCACCCGGCCCAAGCCGCTTTCTACCAGGCCTGCCGGGACCTTGGGTTTCCCGACAGCCCCGACCACAATAACCCTGACTCCACCGGCGTGGGGCCCACACCCTTCAACAACCCCGGCGGCGTGCGGATGAGCACCGCCCTGGGCTACCTGGACCAGGGGCGGCACCGCCTGAACCTGACGATCCGGGCCAACTGTCACGTGCAGAAGATCCTGTTCGAAGGCAACAAGGCCGTTGGCGCACAGGTAGAAAGCGGCGGTGAGGTGTTCAACGTCTACGCCAACGAGATCATCCTCAGCTCCGGCGCCATCGGCTCGCCCCACATCCTGATGCTCTCGGGCATCGGCCCGGCGGCCCACTTGCAGGAGCACGGCATACCTGTGGTGGCCGACATGCCGGGCGTGGGGCAGAACATGCGCGACCATCCCCTGATCTGGGTCACGTGGCGGACCAGGCCGGAGGTGCCGCTGGATGGCCTGGCGCCGAGGATGCAGGTCACCCTGCGCTACACCGCTGAGGGGTCAGACCTGCGCAACGACATGAAAATGTCGATGCAGTCATTTGCCACCGAGCGCATCAACCGGGGCGGCGACCGCATGGAGCCGGTGGGCATCCGCCTGACCAGCGGCATCCAGCTGGCGGCGGGCGCTGGCGAGGTGCGGTTGCAATCGGCGGACCCGGCGCAGCAGCCCTTCCTCGACTACCGCTACTTGGAGGACCCGTTCGACCTGGAGCGGATGCGGGAGACGGTGCGCCTCTGCGTCCAGATCGGCGAAACCGATGCGTTCAAGGACATTATCCAGGAGCGCATCGAGCCCACCGACGAAGAACTGGCCAGCGACGAGGCGCTGGACGGGTACCTGTTCCGTGAGGTCACCACCTCGCAGCACATATCCTGCACGGCCAAGATGGGCTCGTCCGACGACCCCATGGCCGTTGTCAGCCAGTACGGCAGGGTGCACGGCCTGGAGGGACTGCGGGTGGCCGATGCGTCGATAATGCCCGACTGCATCCGCGCCAACACCAACGTGACGACCATGATGATCGGCGAGCGCATCGCCGAGTTCATCAAGGCGGGCAGGTAACCGAATTGCGAAAGGCGGCGGAGAAATCCGCCGCCGACAGCGTAGCCGCCCTCGGAACGGAGGGAGCCATGTCTCTATTTCTTACTTCGGTTCTGTGGTTCCTGTACCACAGGGTTCTGAGGCGACGCGCCTCGACTCCCCCAGGATTCTTCCGCCACCACGTGACCCGCCAGCCGGTAAAGATGG
Source organism: Dehalococcoidia bacterium (assembly GCA_965203005.1). Classification (GTDB taxonomy): domain Bacteria; phylum Chloroflexota; class Dehalococcoidia; order Lucifugimonadales; family UBA3495; genus VXOI01. The sequence continues at coordinate 2,525,696 of CBDBBS010000002.1, read as the reverse complement.
TGGACTAGCATGCTCCCCAAGAGGCGCTGCCAAGCATACTAAGGGGTGTTCAATTAGTTCCCTCTCCCTCTGGGAGAGGGTTAGGGTGAGGGCGTCCCTCTGTATTATCAGCAATGAATGGATGCGGCCCGCAGCCTGTTCCTCGTAAATGGGCTGGGCCTAGTAAACACCCTCTAAGGCCGCCGGTGACATGAGCCAGCGGCCTCTGGATTTCCCGTACGAATTGGCTCCGTCAGGCCCGGGGCGTCATCAGCCAGTCCTGAGCCTTGGCCGCCTCGCTCATCCACTCGGAGTGCGATTCCTGGCGTCCCTCCGGCGGCTCCACGCCCAGGCTGTCGGCCAGGCGAGTCATGAAGTTGAAGGTGCAGGTAATCAGCACCGTGGACAGGATCTGCTCGTCGCTGAGGCCGTGGTTACGCAGCCGCTGTACGTCCTCCTGGCTCATCTCGGCAGGCGCGCGAGTGAGCTTGGCGGCGAAGTCCAGCATGGCGCGGGTCTGGGGGTCCAGCCTGGCCTGCGTGTAGTCGTGCATCGCGTGGCTGGCCAGTTCCGCATCCGAGGAATGGTCACGGAGGAACCCTCCGTGGGCCATGGTTCAATAGCGGCAGTGGTTGGTGGCCGACACCACCGTCGCGATGGCCTCCTCCTGTACCCGTGTCAGGGCCGACGAGCCGAAGGTAACGGACGCGTTCAGCCGCTGCACCGCCTCCATAGCCTTTGGACTGATAGACATGATCCTGATTACCGGAGACAGGTCCAGGTCCTCTTCACGTATCCATGCCATAAAGCCCCTCCTGACAAATGACTTCGCGGACTGCCCGGCGTCTCTGGAACCGATGGAGCCGGTTCAATTCTCGGATCCCTCCCGTTCCGCCAGTTCGAGCATCCGGTTCACGAAGTCTATGCCCGATTCCAGGTGGCGAGACAATTCCGCATTGTTCAATCGGCCAGTGTAGAAATGATTGTGCAGGTAGGTCTTTGCGGAATCAAATCCGGCAAACAGATCGGTATTCCTATACTTGTCTGCCAGATACTCGATGATTTGGTCTCTGTCGTGGTTGTTTCCGCGATGCCTTGCCCCTAATCGATGATTGATGGCGTCAATCACTTGGACTGCTGCTCCCCATACAACCTCGGCGGCAGCCATTCCCATTCCCGATTGGCTTAGCAATTCCTCAGCAAGGAGATAATTCTTCGTCGCCTCAACATGCTCTTCGTAAGTCATTGAACTCTACGTTCAGTTTCAGCATACCGCATCAGGGAATCGACAAATTTCTTGACCGACTTGCGCCCCATCCTGAAGGCAGAATCTCCCCACTGAAATTCGGGATATTCCCACTCATACGTTTCAGCGTGTTCCCGGAATGTGTTGGCAACACCAAAGTGCATAAAGTACCAAGGGAATCCAGTGGAATTCCCTTTTTCGTCAACGCCGTCCAGGCGGTAGATGACCTCCTTGATTTCCTCCAGACTGTCGCAGGGCCAGCCATGCTTGATGGCAACGGCGTCGATGGCCGTCCGCGCTGCTTCCCACATCAGTCGGGAACCCGCGCGGACATCACCAGCGTCAAAAGCCCGGTCGGCGGAGTCCAGCAAGTCCTGCGATGACTGAACAAAGTCGCTCATCAAGATCACCCCCAATCCATTTTAGCCCATGGGATTGGGCGCTACCCCCTACCGAACCAGGCGGGGTGGATGGCCTGCAGGCCGAGTTGGGGCCAGGCGGCGGGGGCGCTGCACTTCTCGAGGCGCTCCTCCAGGGGCAACGTGTCATCCCAGTAGTAGGCGATGATGCGGCGGCCGTTCCAGTGGCTGGCGTCGTCGGAGGCGATCCACACCGACGGCGACTGCATGGCCTCGGGCTGAATCAGCGCGTCGGTGGTGGCTCCCTCGGGTGGAATGACCATGTTGGTGGCGGTGGCTCCGCCGGGGGTCAGCACGTTGGCGGTTACGCCGGTGCCTTCCAGGTCCTGCGCCATGATGGCCACCAGGGCCTCGTGCCCCGCCTTGGACGGGCCGTAGGGCGCGCCGCCCTTGCGCCACATGGTGTCCATGCTGGTGGTGACGCCGATGATGCGACCGAAGCCCTGCTCGATCATGTGGGGAGCGACGGCGTGGGACATCAGGAACGGGCCGCTGAGGTTGACATCGATCACCCGTAGCCAGGCATCAGGAGGGAGGCTCCAATAAGGGTTCTGGCTGCCCGCCTCACCCGCCCCGAACCCGCCGGTGCGGGCGTTGATGCCAGCGTTGTTCACCAGGATGTGCAGCCCGCCCATCTCGCTGATGGTGCGCTGCACCGCGTTCTGCACCGACTCGGGGCTGGTGACGTCAACGACGATGGGCAGCACCGCGTCATCGCCGCCGATCTCGCGCAAGTCGTTGGCTGACTGTTCCAGCCAGTCCTCATTGACGTCGAGCATGGCCACCCGGGCGCCGGCGCGCACGAATCCGGTGGTGATGGAGCGGCCCATGCCGATGGGGCTGGCGGCCCCGGTAACGATGGCGATTCTGCCTTCAAGGGTGTTTGATTGCGTGGTCATTTCTTACCTCGATTGCACTGGTTTAAGATGTGTTCATCAGGTCCCTTGCACTCTCAAGGGTATGGAGCGGCGATACCCTTCATTCCTGAGCAAAGGGGGACGCCCTCACCCTAACCCTCTCCCGGAGGGAGAGGGGATTTCTCCAATGGCGATTTAGAAAATTGCCAGCGGGTTTACGGGCGAACCGGTGGCGTTCTTGAAACGCAGCGGAGCCACGTTGAACATGAACTCGTAGCGGCCCAGGCGCTCGCAGACGGCGGCCAACTCCTCGCAGTTGCCGGCGTCGATCAGCCAGAGACCCATGCCGACGATGCCAACCTTGTGGATGGGCAAGCCGACGCCCGGGTAGCCGCTGGGCTCGGCGTCCACCGAGGCGTCGCCGCCCAAGAGAGCCACGCCTCGCTCTTTCAGCCAGGGCAGCGTTTCCGCGTGCAGCCCGGGACGTCCCGCCGCGGGCGGTCCCAGCTCCTGGCGCCGCTTGTACCAACCGTATCGCACTATTAGGGCGTCGCCCTCCTCGACGCGCACGCCCTGGGCTTCCTCGGCGGCTTCCAGGTCATCGGTGTACACGAACTCGCCGGCCTCCAGCCAGTCCTTGCCCTTGACCTTGGCGATGTCCAGCATCACGCCGCGAGTGACGATGCCGTTCTGGACCTTGTCGATGTCGAGACTGTTGGCCTTCGTCTCGGAATTGACGTCGGAGGCAGGGCGGCCATTGTACATCCTGCCGTTCCAGACCTGGTGGCAGAGGCTGTCCAGGTGGGTGATAGTAAGGCCGTGGAAGGAGAAACCGATGAAATCGGAGGTCCCGCCGGGCCCCTCGTCAGGGCAGCTATCGCCGGCGCGAAGCATGTAGTGCAGCGGCGGTATGGAAGTAACGTCGGCTGCGCCTTCAGGCACGATGAGACGCGAGCAGGTGACGCTGATGCCCTCGCGGACCAGCGCGGCGGCCTGGGCCCGCTTGGCGTCCGTGATCAGATTCACGGTGCCCAGTTGATCATCGTCGCCCCAGCGTCCCCAGTTGCTCAGAGTATCGATCCACTCGATAACCTGTTCCTCGGTGGGAATCTGACGGGTGGTCATAGAATTCCTCCTGAAGGAGTTGATTCCTGGCAGGCGCTATCTTACTACGCATCGGTGAGTGTTGCGTAAGTCTGCGCGGGTTCCGGCCGACCCATCGGGCGTCTTCGAGTCTGTAGGCTTTTCTAAAGAGGGTGTGTCAAATCAATTTCGTCTGTACTGTACTGCGTCGGGCTATTGTTCCCTACTATTACAGCGACAGAGGGACGCCCTCACCCTAACCCTCTCCCGAAGGGAGAGGGGATCTGTTTCATACTCTTTAAGGAGGTGACAGATGCTGTATGGTGCCGTCGATGTAGAGGATTTCGACCGTGCGGGATACCACGGCCTCCAGCTGGGCACGCGCGGGCTGGTCCAGTCCGGGACCGAGCCGGTCGACCAATGCGGACACCGGGGTCCTTCCATCGGCCATGGACACCAGGGCGGCCACCAGTTCGCTGCAGGGCATGCCCTCGGGCTGCGACACCGCGCTGAGGTTGTAGCCCCACAAGAACTCTCCCTCTCCCAGCACGGGCCTGCGGGCCACGCGGACGCCGTCGGCGAGTTGCGGGACGGCGTTGAGGACCTGGTTGCGCTGGGGGTCGGAACGGAGGCCCGCGATGCGCTGGCCCCTCTCCGCCCGCTCGCCCTCGACGGCGCGAACGCTGGAGACAAAGTCAGCGGGCGCCTTCCCTCGGTCGAGCACCACGCGCTCGTAGCCCCGGGGCGGCTGACCGGCGACAGCCTGGATGAAGCTCTGGCGCGGCGTGTACTCGCTCTCCCCGGTGATGCGCCGCGCCTCCCAGAAGTACGAGTCGGAGGTGAGGTTGCTGGCATAGAACAGCCGGGCCATCTCCCGGAACTGGTTGTATTCCTTGTAGTACAGTTCCTGGTACACCTCTCTGGAAAGGTCGCGCAGCTGCTCGTCCCCGCCTTCAGCCGCTTTGAGGGCGGTGGTGGCGTAGGCCGCAGCCATGACGCCGGACATGAGAGCCAGGTGGACGCCCGAGGAGAACAGCGGGTCTACGAAGCAGGCAGAGTCGCCGGTCATCACAAAATTTGGCCCCGTCGTCCACTCTGACGAATACGACCAGTCGCGCACCACGTTGGGCCCTGCAACCCAGCGCGCGTCGCGGAGCATTGCCTCAGTGTGGGGCGCCTGAGAAAGCTGCTCCAGCAGGAAGTCTCTCGCGCCCAGCCGCTGGATGCCCTCCTGACCTGTCTGATTGTCTACCACGGCGCCAACGCTGCTCCAGCCCGCCCCACCGGGTTTGACGGGCGCTGCCCGGCCCAGGGGTATGGTCCAGAACCAGCCGTGCTCGAATGCTTCGATGAAAATGTTGTTCTCGTCAGGCGAGGGCAGGGCCTCCGCTCCCTCGAAGTAGGCATAGACCGCCAGGTTCTGGAAGAACGAGTCCCAGCGGCGCGTGCCAGTCTGCTGGGCCAGCAGCGCCGCCTGCCCGCTGGCGTCCACAACGAACCGGGCGGACAATGTCTGATGCCCCATGGCATCCGAAACGCAGCTCAGGTTGGCGTGACATTTCTCTTCACCGAATTCCACGGCACCGACCCGGCAACCCTCGCGAACGTCAACCCCGGCGGCCAGGGCGTTCTGCAGAAGTATGTGGTCGAAGGTGGGGCGCCACACCTGGTAGGCGTGGGGATACTGGACGCTGGTCTCCCGGAAGTGCCAGCTCCATGGTTCCGGATCGCGGCCCCAGACCATGGTCGCGCCGTACTTGGGCAGAAAACCCGCCGCCTGCACCGCATCCATGGCCCCCAACTCCTCCAGCACGGGCATGGACGCCGGCAGCAGAGACTCGCCGACATGCTCGCGGGGGAAGCGCTCGCGCTCCAGCAGCATCACGCGCCAGCCCTGGCGAGCCAGCATGGTCGCCGCCGCACTGCCGGCCGGCCCTCCGCCGATGACTGCTACGTCCGCGATGGGTTGCTGTGCCATGTGTGGCTCCTGGAGATATACTGAGATGAAAGGGAACGGGTGGTGTATCGCTCCTATTGAAACCAATGAACACCGCAAGCGCAAGCAGGCTGGCCGGACTGCGAATCCAGGCTCAGTGCACTCCGGTGAGAGGAATATCCAGTGACGCTCAAGAATGCAGAGGCAGAGGCGCTGATGCAGGGCGCCCGGGCCATGCAGGCGTCGGCGTTGCGGCGATTGGAGGCCGAGGACTGGCGCGACGCCGCTGAAAAGACGTGGTGCGCGGCCCGCAACGCCACCAAGGCGCTGGTGCTGGAGGTGGACGCGGAGGAGGCCCACCGCTCGACAAAGATAGAGGTCGCCATGCGCAACCTAGCCCGGAGACGCGGAGGCGAGTGGTTGAGGCTTCGGTCCTTGTATTCAGACATCGTCCACTACCTGCACGCCGAGGCGTTCTACGAGGGCGCGTATACGGACGATGTGCCGGAGTACATTCGTGAAGGATCGGAATTCATCGAGCTGGCGGAAAGGCTGGCACGCGAGTAGCATCCTGACGGTGGGAGCTGGCGGGACTTCTAAAGACACTATCTCAAACAGGTGAGTTGCTCATCAACGGGCTTGTTGCACTACCATTTCACCCCCACCCTAACCCTCCCCCGTCGAGAGGGAGGGGACTTTTGAGATAGTTGCCAAGCAGAGGTCTTTAGTTATCAACGCGTAGGGGCGGGTTTCAAACCCGCCCCTGGTCTTTCCGCTGGTTCCCCGGTGTCTTACCGGAGTCCTCGTCAGTGCTAGTCGGCGCTGTGGCCACCCTCGGCGCTGGCTGTGGCAGCGATGTCGGGCGTTTCCTCCGGGTAGGGCTTGCCGGTGGCCGGGTCGACCTCGAAGGAGCTGGGCAGTTCCAGTTCCTTGGCGATCTCCTTGACCGCCGGAATCACCTCTTCGCCCATGAGCCGCAGGCTGCGCATGGCGTCGTCGTGGGTCATGGCGCCGTCGCCGTCCCAGAAGAAGACGCTGCCGGGGCGCAGGTATTCCAGCACGTGGCGGATCTTGGGAATTACCGTCTTGGGCGTGCCGCAGATGATGGTGTAGTCGGCGATCTGCTGCTCGTAGGCGCGGCCAAGGACGCCTGCGGGTCCACCGCGCGCGGCGGTGGCGCTGCCCTGGGTCGGCAGTACGCGGCGGCGGGATGTCAGGCCGGGCAGGTTGACCAGCGCCGGGTTGGTGGTGCCTTCGTTGCCCGCCAGGAACGGGTTGCTCGGCCCCTGCACGAACTTGCGGCCCGCCTGCTCCGCCAGTTCCTCGGTCTCATCGACGTGCACCTTCCACAGGTACCCGAGGTTCTGGGGGCCGGACTGGTAGCCCAGCTCGGCAGCGGTGTCATGGTAGAGCTGGAAGGCCGACTTGGTGGGTTCCAGTTCGGTGGAGAGCATGATGTAGGGGATGCGCTTTTCGGCGGCCCACATCAGCGAGTCGCGGCTGATGACGCCGGGCAGCCAGACTTGCGGGTGCGGCTTCTGGTAGGGCCGCGCCCACGGATTGACGTGGCGGAACTGGTAATGCTTGCCCTCCCAGCGGAAGGGGCCGGGAGTGGTCCAGGCCTTGACGATGAACTCGTGGGCCTCCTGGAAACGCTCCCAGTTATAGGGCGGCGGAGCGTTGTGGGCCACGCTCTCGCGGCCAGTGCCGCGCACCCACCCGGATACCAGTCGGCCCCGGGAGATCATGTCGATCATTGAGAGCTGTTCCACCAGCCATAGCGGGTCGTCCCAGATGGGTATGATGTTCCCCAGCAGCACGATCTTGGCCCGCTTGGTGATGCGGGCGAGGATCGACGCCTCGACGTTCATGGCGCCGCCCATGCAGAAGGGCGTGCCGTGATGCTCGTTCAGCATCAGCCCGTCGAAGCCCATTTCCTCGGCATACAGCTTCTCGTCCAGGTAGCGGTTATACAGCTCTGCGCCAAGCTGTGGATCATAGATCTCATTGCTGACGGTCAAGTCCATGATCGGCTTGCCAGTGGCCCCGAAATACCCGGAGTCCGGGTCCTGGTAAGGGCGCTCTGTGAAGTATCCGATGTGCATAGTCGTCTCCCTGTCATCGGCTTGGTCCGCCAGGCAGCCTCGGGCGCCGTTGGCGGCGATTGCGGGCATTATAGCATCAGTTTACGCTGCCGGGGCGTGGATGCAGCTAATATGCGAGGGTCCTGCTACGGGAATATGTCGGACAAAGGGAGTGAAAAACCGGGGAGCGGTTCCTCGTCGGTTATCACGTCGTCGCCGGCGTAGGTGGTGGTCGAGCCGTCGGCGCGGTGGACTATCACCCGGCGAGGGTCTCGGCGGGTGGCTTGATGAACCACCCACACCCGCTGCGACCCGGCGGCCAGGTACTCCGCCACTTTGCGCTCCATTTCCGCGGCTGTGCTGGAGGGGGATAAGACCTCAACAGCGATGTCCGGCGCCCCCGGGACAAAGCCTCTCTGCTCCTCGTCGTCCGGTACATCTCCGAGAACCAGAGATACGTCTGGGCCGCGGACGGTATCGGGGCCGGACCGTACAGTGTATCCAACTTCGACCTCGGACCAACCAGTTTTCGTAAGCCGACAGTAGCTGTGAAATGCCGCTCCGATGTTAAGAGCCGTTCTGCCGTGTCTGCGCTGCGCTGGCGCCAATTCGACCACCTCTCCGTCCACCAGTTCATACCGTCCGTCGTTCCGGTCGCAGAAGTCAAAAAACTCATCGGCGGTCATCAGTGTCTTCTGTTGAGTCATGGCCTGCCCACCCTGTTGGTCGAATACGGCTACTCGAAAATCTCGGACAGCGGCAGCGAAAAGCCTGGCAGCAGTTCCTCGTCGGTGATTACGTCGCCGCCGGCGTAGGCGATGGCGGCGCCGTTGGCGCGGTGTACTATCACCCGGCGAGGGTCTCGGCGGGTGGCTTGATGAACCACCCACACTCGTTGCGACCCGGCGGCCAAGTACTCGGCAACTTTGCGCTCCATCTCCGCTGCCGTATTGGAAGGAGATACTACTTCCACGGCAATGTCGGGCGCCCCTGGGACAAAGCCTCTCTGCTCTTCGTCGTCCGGTACATCTCCGAGAACCAGGGACACGTCAGGGCCACGCACGGTGTCCGGCCCGAAACGCACTGTATAGCCGACCTCGACCTCTGACCAACCTACGCCGGTGCGTCGGCAGTAGTTGTTAAATGCAGTGGTTATGTTGCTTGCCGTTCTGCCGTGTCTGCGCTGCGCTGGCGCCAATTCGACCACCTCTCCGTCCACCAGTTCATACCGTCCGTCGTTCCGGTCGCAGAAGTCAAAAAACTGGTCGGCGGTCATCAGGGTCTTCTGTTGAGTCATCGCTTTCCATCCTTGCCGAAAGCTGATAGCCGAAATTATATGCGATGCCTGGTCTGGGCTAGGAGTCCGGCGCCCACCTATGCGGCGCACTGGCGAGCCGGCCGAAGCCGAGATCCGCACAGAGCGACTCGAACTCATCCCGCCGTACTCCGTCCCACTGGAGATCGCGCACGCTTGCGGTGATTGGCGCGTCGAGGCGGAGGGTAGCCAGGTCGCGGTAGAGCAAAGCGTTGTCAAACTCCTCAGCCAGGATGCCCTGAAGACTTGAGGCTCCTCGCACCGTTGCCTCCCACGGCCCCGTGGTGGGAATATCCTCCAGCCTGCCGTACCTTGCGAGGACGGCAGCAGACGACTTGGCTCCCCATCGGGGAAGGCCCGGAATGCCGTCGGCGGAATCCCCGGTCAGAGCCAGCAGGTCGGGGATGGATGCAGGAGGTACGCCGAGTTTCGCAGTCACTCCGCCCTCGTCCATGATCTCGCCCTTGCGCCGGTCAAGGCATACGACACGTTCGCCCTCCACCAGTTGGGATAGGTCCTTGTCCGGGGAGCAGATTGTGATTCGCTGTATGGTTGCATCACCGCGCAGTTGGGCCACCGCGGTTGCTATGGCGTCGTCGGCCTCGAATTCCACCATCGGCCAGACGCGGATGCCCAGCGCGGCAACGGCCCTCTCCGCCACGGGGAATTGGGCCAGCAGGTCCTCCGGTGTGCCCTCGCCCGTCTTGTAGCCGGAGAACATGTCGTTTCGAAAGGACCTGATGACGCTGTCGAAGGCGCAGCCGATATGAGTGACCTGGTTGTCACGCATCAGGCTCAGCAGACTCTGGACCATCCCGTGGACCGCCCCAACTGGCCGCCCATCAGGAGACTCCAGCTTGGGCATGGCGAAATACGCGCGGAACAGTTCGTAGGTGCCATCGACGAGGTAGACTTCCACTTGCTGACCCTTTGCCGCAGATGACGGGATTAACGTTGGTTCGTGCCTGTGTCGTGCCGGGTGATGGGGAAGATACCACAAGGGGCGGGAATCAATCCCGCCCCTTGTGCCTCTTCCCGGACGCTCACTCAGTAAAGTAGACGTACCGTAACCTGGGGATGACCAGCGGCGTCAACGGGAGTCCCTTGACGTAAGGCTTGATGATGTAGCTGTCTCCGTTGGAGTGGAACAGGGGCGCCCAGGGCGCTTGGTCGATAATCAGCTGCTCGGCCTCGTTGTACAGGGCAACCCGCGCCTGCGGGTCCTGTTCCACCCTGGCTCGTTCCAGAATGCCATCCAGCTCGGCGCTGCTGAACCCGGTGTGATTGTTGTCGCTTTCGCTGTGGAATAGGACGTCCAGGAAATTTTCCGGGTCGAGGTAGTCCGCAACCCAGCCTGAACCGCCGAATATCTGGAACCTGCTCTCCCTGAGGTCCTCCAGGTAGGTGGCCCACTCAGTCTGCTGGATCTCCATTTGGATACCCAGTTGCTCCTCCCAGGTCGCCAGAATTGCCTCGTGCAGCGGGCTGATCGAGGAGCCGAAAGATCCCGGCAGAGTGATTACAATGGGCGGGTACGCCGATGTGTCGCTGCCGTACTCGGACTCAGCGAGCAACTGCCTGGCTTTCTCGGGATCGTACGAATACCCTTCCAGGTCCGGGTTGTAGGCAGGGAAGCCCGGAGGAAGGATTTTGCTGGTTGGGGTAATAACGCCGCTATACAGTACGGTTGCCAGGGTTTCTCGGTCGATGGTGTAGTTCAGTGCCTGTCGTACTTTGACGTCGTCGAAAGGAGGTTGTTCGGAATTCATCCCGTAGTAGAAGACGTCGAAATCCGGCGGCCCGAGGTGCAGGTCGTCGCGCAAAGGATGGCTCGGGTCTTGCAACGCCTCGATGAGAGCGAGGCCAGCGCGGCCCCAATGTATCTCATCGTTTTCGTACATCAGCAGACTGTCACCACCGGCCAGGTTGAATTCCACCTCGTCGATATTGGCGGGTCCAAGGTGGTAGTCCTCGAAGCGCTCAAGGCGCATGAGCACGCCCGGCTCGTATTCCACCAGCTTGAACGGTCCGGTACCGTTGGGGGTCTTGATCCACTCCCTTCCGGTCTCCACGTTGCTCCGGTCCACGACGAATGACGCGGGGTAGGTGAGCTTGGGCAGGATGTAAGGTTTGGGCGCGTCCAGTTCCAATCGAATGGTGGAGTCGTCTATGACGCTGACGCCCGAGACTGAACCAGCCTCCCCGTTCAGTTTTTCCGAAACGCCAACTATGTCCCCGATGTAGGTGTCCGCGCCGGGTGCCTCGGTGGCCGGGTCGGCGGCGCGTTCGATGGAATACTTGAAATCTTCCGCTGTTACCCTCCGTCCGTCATGGAATCTTGCGTCCGGGTTGAGGTTGAAGGTGTAGCCCATCCCGTCAGCATCTATCGCCCAGTCCTCGGCAAGGTCCGGAACGATTTGCAGGCTTGGGTCAATGGTCAACAAGCCGCCGAACACCTCCAGCACATAGCGTGATGAAGTGACGTCGCCGGTTTGATGAGGGTCCAGAGTGGGCGGGTCATTGCCGAGGAGTCTCAGCACGCCGCCCTGAACCGCGTCTCCCTCGTCTTCGTGTTCCGCCTCTTCGTGCTGGACAACTGCCTGCAGAGGATGTGTTGCCCTAGGTGTGGGTTCACCCGGTGCCGGAGCAGTGGCCGTTGGCCGAGCGGTTGGCGCCGGCGTGGGAACTGCCGTAGCCGTCGGCATCGGAGTGGACGTGGGCGCCAGGGTATTCGTTGGCGCGGGGTCCGAACCGCAGGCGGCGATGAGGCCTCCCAACAACAGCAAGCTCGTCAGGAGAATGATTTTCATTTGTGTCCCCCCGGAAAATCATCTAGTTTGCTTCGTTTGTGGATGTGACCAGACGAAAGCAATTGCAGGTCAGTCAAATTGAAACATGCAGCAGTTGCAACGAATCCCTGTCCAACTGCTTCGCGCATCCCAATCACGTCCAGAATATCAATGGCTCCCCTTCCTTGCCACTGAATTCACCCCTGGCTTGCGAGATATAATCTGCGGGCACAACAACACAGCCAGTATCATTTAAGGGACGCAGACAGTATCATTTACCGGATTCGAGGACAGATTCATGCTCCTTAACCAATACTTAGGAGGCTCCCCCATGAAAGAGATTCTGCTGGACTATACAAAGCAGTGCGGAGATGAGCCGGACAAGGGGCACAACCGGTGGCATCCCGACATCCCGCCCGCGGTGCGCGCCGACGAGGGCGAGGAGGTGGTGATGCAGACCCGCAATGCTTTCGATGGACAGATTACGCCCGACACCCAGGCGCCGGATTTGTTGGCGACTAATCTGGGCCTGGTCCACCCTCTGACCGGTCCGGTATACGTCAACGGGGCCGAGCCTGGCGACCTCCTGGAGGTCCAGGTATTGAGCATCGAGCCGGCGGCCTGGGGGTTCACCACCATTCTTCCCGGTTTCGGTTTCCTGCGTGACCTGTACACCGAGCCCTTCATCTGCCACTGGGAGATGCGCGAGGGGTTTGCCACCTCTGAGCAGTTGCCCGGCGTGCGAGTGCCCGAGGCCTCGTTCATGGGCACCATCGGCGTGGCCCCGTCGCGCGCGCTGAGGCAGGAGATACTGCTGCGGGAGGATGAACTGCTGCGGCGAGGCGGTGCGGTGGTCGGCCCCACTCCCGAGGGCGCAGTGCCAGCCCAGGAGCCCTTCGCCTCCGAGGGCCTGCGCACCATCCCGCCCCGAGAGCACGGCGGCAACGTGGACATCAAGCAACTGACTGCGGGCACCCGCCTGATGCTGCCAGTGTTCACCGAGGGAGCGCTCTTCTCCGCCGGAGATGCTCACTACGCCCAGGGCGACTCCGAGTGCTGCGGCACGGCCATTGAGATGGACTGCACCCTGCACGTCAGCTTCCGGGTGCGCAAGGGAGAGGCCGCCAGCCGGGACATCAACTTCCCCTATTTCGAACGCGACGACTATTTCACCAGCCCCGAAATGGCCGCGCCCCGCCGCTTCCTGGCATCCACCGGCATGTGCATCGCCGACGGACGCAATGAGTCGGAGAACGGCACACTGGCGTCACGGCAGGCGTTGCTGAACATGATTCACCTGCTCATGGAGCGGGGGTGGAGCCGGGAGCAGGCCTACTGCATCTGTAGCGTCGCCGTTGACCTGAAGGTCAGCGAGGTTGTGGACGTGCCCAACTTCGTGGTATCGGCGTTCCTGCCGCTGGATATATTCGTGTAGGCGGGGCTACCGTCGGATGCGGCGTTGGCCTTCGATGAAAACGATAGGGCCATGAATTTCAATATCGTATTCGTTGACCCACCGGATTACCCCACGGACTTTCGCGCCGGGAGAAAGATCATCATGCAGGACAAATAATCCAGGCATCGGCAACCCGTTGATTACCCGCCTTTCGGCGATAGGCCGCATGGTGCTCTTGTCGTGCGTAACGACAATCCTGTCGTTTTCCGCAGCCCACTGGAGAATGTCTGGGTCTGGCGTTCTATCGAGGTTGACATCCCCGACATGGAGGAAGTCTGCGTCGGGGATATGCAGCCTGACTTGGGCTACGATCTCAGGATCAATGTTCTCGTCTGCAAGTAAACTTAGCAATCTTTATCAAACCAGTCGTCTGCGCGGCTTTCGAGGTAGGCCTGGTATGATTCCTCGGATGTAAACCCATCAGCAAGCGATTTTGCCCAACCTTGATCGGCCCGCCGGTAACTCTCACGGAGATACTCCCTTACAGACTCCTTGTTCCGCAGGTAAAAAGCGATGACTAGGTAGATGTCGGACAGGTTCAGCCACGGATATGTATCGGCAATCAACTCGGCGGTGTAGCCCCTCTTGTAGTAAGAAAGGATGATGTCCAGCGAGATTCTCGAATTGTTCAGGCGGACTACCTGCCCCTCTTCCGCCCAGCGTAGTGGCACCGGCATCGGCGAGAAATCCAGGGGCGTTTCCAGTGGCCTGCGCCAGTCGGGCTGCGCTTTCGTTTGCGTCATGTTCTCCCCGCATAAGATCCAGATGATGCTTCCAGTATAGGCCCGGCTCTGTCTGCCGCCAAACTACCCGCTCATGTGGACATAAGGTATACTTGTGAAAGCTTTGACTAAGGCCCAAAACGAAAAGGAGCATACCCATGCAGTTTGGACTGTTGTACGAAATGCAGCGTCCCTATACGGACGAAATTGACTGGTATTCGCTGTACCAGGAGACCCTGGAGCAGTGCGAGCTGGCCGACCAGGTAGGGTTTGACAACCTGTGGTTCGTCGAGCACCACTTCCTCTACGGTTTCTCCGGCTCTCCCTGCCCCGAGGTGATGTTCGGCGCGCTGTCGCAGCGCACCAAGAACATCCGCATCGGGTTTGGCGTATCCATCCTGCCCAACCATCATCCCATCCGCATTGCCGAGAGGGCCGCGATGGTGGACCAGCTCACCGGCGGGCGCGTTGAGTTTGGTACCGGGCGCTCCAACGCCTACGAGCAGCTGGGCCAGGGCATCGACCCGCGCGAGACCCGCGACCGCTGGGACGAGGCCATCAGGATGATCCCCCAGGTCTGGCAGACGTCCGGGGAGTTCGAGTGGGAGGGTGGTTTCTGGAACGTGCCGCCCCGCCGGGTGCTGCCGCAGCCCTACCAGAAGCCGCATCCCAGGATGTACTTGGCCTGCACCCAGACGGAGAGCTTCCGGCTGGCTGCCCAGAAGGGCATCGGCGTGCTGTCGTCGGCCTCCTACGCCGTGGACGTTCTGGCCGAACACGTCAAGGTGTACCGGGACGCCATCAAGGACGCCGACCCGGTGGGCGCCGAGATCAACGACTTCTGGGGCAACAACGTTCACTCCTTCTGCGCCAAGGATGACCGGGCGGCCAAGGAGCTGTGCGCCGAATCCATGAAGACATTCTTCGGCCCCGACAAGCCCTACATCGCTGGCCGCATCAACGCCTACGAGGAACTGCTGGAGGCGTGGGGCGGCGTGCCCGAGCACCTGAAGGCCGACTTTGGCCGCTGGCTGCGGCAGTCGGACGAGGAGCACCAGGCTCAGGCCGCCGAGGCCGGCATCTCGCTGGACAGTGGACCGGGCGCGGCACGTGCCGCCGTGGCCCAGCTGGACGCCAACACCCTCGCCGATCGGGGCGTCATCATCGCCGGGAACCCGGAGAGCTGCATCAAGACCATCAAGACCTACGAGGACATCGGGGTCGACCAGGTCATGTTGATCATGCAGACCGAGACCATCCCCCACGACAAGGTGATGGAGTCCATCGAGCTTTACGGGAAAGAGGTCATTCCGGCCTTCCGCAACGGCGGCAACGGCAAGTAGACCGGCTTACCGACGCCAGGACTGCGTAGGGGCGCACTACAGTGCGCCCCAAAACTTTGCCATGACGAATGACACTCCTCACTACAGCCAGTTCTCGCTGGAGTTCTACCGGGAGCGCGCGCCGGAGTACGCGGCGCTGCGGCAGGTTTTTGCCAACTGCTCGCACCCGCAATTTCGCGAAGACCAGGACCTGTACCTTCGCCTCGCGGACTTGGCGACCCCAGGCCCGGGGCTGGACGCCGGTTGCGGCGCAGGCGCACTTGAGATGTCGTACCTTACCAAACTGGGGTTCGAGATGTTCGGCCTGGATGCGGTGACCGAGAACGTCGAGACCGCCTGCAGACTGCATCCGGAATTCGCAGAGCGCCTAATGGTGGCCGACCTCCGGGAACCGTTGCCTTTTGACGACGCCAGCTTCGAGGTCGTGTTGTGCAATGCCGTCATCCAGCACGTTCCCCGGGAGGTGGTGTTTGCCAGGGTACTGCCGGAGTTCGCCCGGGTGCTGCGTCCCGGCGGCGTGTTGCAGTTGATGTTCAAACCGGGGCGCGGCATTGGAACAGCGGTCGATGGAGCCTATGGCGCCGCGGGCGTGGCCCGGAGCTTCGTCCTGTACAACGAGGAAGAATTGCTGGAAGCCCTGGCCGCCCAGGGACTCCGCCTGATCGGGGAGACGCACGACGGAAGGATGGGCGGCCTCATCTATTTTGACGACAACAAGCCCATGCGCCATTGCGTGTTCTGGGCGAGAAAGGACGACGGCGCGGGAGGTTAATCACTTCGGACATAACAGAGCCGGGGCGGACCGCTCATTACTCGCCGGACTGCGTGGAGCGCAACAGTTCGCGCAGCCTTTCGTTCTCAGCCTCCAGCGAAAGTCGGGATGTTTCGGATGCTTGCAACGCGGCTGCGGACTCTTGCAACGCCGCCTCAGCCGTCAGCCGCGCCTCCTCGCTCTCGCGGTGGGTGAGGAGCCATTGCTGAGTTCCAGGGTCGTACAGGCGCAGCTCCAGGCCCGGCAGCACGCAGATGTCCAGCCCTAGAACGGCGCTGCGCCCCCATAGCACGCCGTCGGCGTCCGTTTCCAGGGGCATAAGATGGTACTCGCTTTCAATCAGCCTCTCGCCTATCAGTCCGGGGGTGAAGAAGTCACCCGTTGGGTCGAAGCGCCAGTACTCCGGTACTCCCATAGCGGCATAGATGTCGCGCTTTTCGGTTGCGTCCCGCTGCCAGGTGCTGGGCGACGCCACTTCCAGGACGAAATCGGGTGCCGCGCGCTCCCGCCACACTATCCAGGAATCCCGCAGATGCTTGCCGGAGGCTCCGAACACTACGAAAACGTCTGGCGCGACCCGCGTGGTGTTGTCGTTCATCCGGTAGTACACCAGCAGGTCGCCGGCGACGAAAACATCGGGCCGACGGTTGAAATGATTAGCCAGCCCGGAAACGGTGTCGGTCATCGCCGTATATTGCCACTGGTTTTCAGACATTGGCTCGCCGTCCGAGGATGGGTACTCGATGCTCAGGTCGTCTACTTCCTCCTCCGGGCGTTGCCAGCCGGGCATGACGGAAGACGGCTGATTTGTAGCTGTTCGTGGGTCTTTGGTAACCATAACGTTATCCTCCTTTACCCGCCCTTGGCTCCCGCAATGTCCCGCCGCAGGAAGAGGGCCACGGCAGCGCCCGCCAGCACTGCGGCGTAGATGGTAACGATGATGAACCCGTGGGCCATGTCCGATATTCCGCCGAATGTCGCGATGCTGCCATCGTTGTTGGGTGGTACGTTCTGCCAGGCGGTCACGTTAGGTCCCAGCAAGTAAGTAAAGACATTGTCCGACCAGCTGAAATTGGCGATGATCGGGACAACGATAATGTTCTCGGCGATGTAATAGCCCATTGAAAGGGCGATCCCTACCCCGTTTGAGGTGGTCAGCACCACCAGGAACAACGCCAGGGTGATGTAGGGCAGGAAGGCGTAGAGCATTCTCCCGAAGAGGGCCAGCAGGTCGAGCGCCGAAATATCTCCGTATGACTCGGTGGTCTCAGGTTGGGTGAGTGCCGCCTCGGCTATAAAGCCGCTGATGGTCACCGTGATGCAAAGGATGATGAGCAGGGCCGCCGTAAACAATACGACCACCGCAACCTTAGACGTCAGCAACTGCCACCGGCCGGTTCCCCTGGTCAGCACGGAGCGCAGCGTGCCCCAGCCGTATTCACCGCCCACCACCACGGCCGCCAGGATCACGGCGATGAATGGGCCGAAGAATGCGGAAAATCCAAGGCCGTTGGCTATGTTCTCAGCCGTTGACTGGTAAGAAATGTCATCGCTGAGCGTGGCGACCAGCCAGAATATCAGCTGATTCACCACCAGCACGAAGCCCAGCAGTATCCACGGCACCCAGCGTCGGCGCAGCTTGAACCACTCCCATCGGGTCAGCAGGGCCACCTGCATCGCCATCGCCATTACGCCACCCCTTCCGTTACGTCCAGGAAGTACTGTTCCAGGGAGATCTGGGAGGGAGCCATCTCGGCGATGTATACCTCGTTCCGGCTCAGGGCTGCGGTGATCTCCCAGGACCTTTCAGCTTCCACGCCGGCGACCAGGTAACCGTTTTCGGTGCTGACGCTTTCCACCCAGGCCAGTGCGTTCAGTATTTCCCTGGCCCTGCCGTTGTCAGTAGTTCGCAGGCGCACCTGCGGTCTCCCGCGTTCCTGCAGTAACTCTGCCACATCGCCCTGGGCAATGAGTTTGCCATGGGACAGGATGGCTACGCTGTCGCAGACTTGTTCCACCTCGTGGAGCAGGTGGCTGGAAAGTATCACCGTGCGGTTTTCGTCACCGAGGCTGCGGATCAGCTCACGGATCTCGGCCATGCCGGCCGGGTCCATGCCGTTGGTTGGCTCGTCCAGAAGGAGCAGTTCAGGGTTTCCAATCAGGGTGTAAGCCAGCCCCAGGCGCTGTTTCATACCCAGCGAGTAGGTCTGGAACTTGTCGACGCCGCGTCCGCCGAGACCCACCTGCTCCAGGAGGGAATCGAGCTCATTGGGGTCGCCGCGACCGGAAATGCCCTGGAAATACGCCAGATTGTTGCGCCCCGAAAGGTAGGGATAGAAGGTGGGCGTCTCGATTAGCGCCCCGATTCGATGTAACTCCCTGTCCAGTCCGCCCCCTTCCGGGGAATTGCCAAACAGGGTGAATCCTCCGGCAGTGGGCCGGACCAGGCCCAGCAGCATGCTCATCAGGGTGGTCTTCCCCGAGCCGTTGGGCCCCAGCAATCCAAAGATGCGTCCCTTCGGCACCTCCAGCGACAATCCGTCCACCGCCATAACGCGGCCGTATCGCTTGGTCAGCCCATCTGTCTGGATAACGAGGTCATTCATTTCAGCCTCCGAATTGCTGATTTAGCATAAGCTGTTGCCGAATTCAGCACAAGGCTGTAGCCACTCAGTATGTCTTGTCATCGACTCCCCCGGCTGCCGCGTGAAGTATAATGCGCATACTGGAATGGAGTGGGCGGCGATAAAATACTTGGAGGCGGGAGCATACATTGCAATTATGCTCGCCGTACTGGGAGTGTCACAATTGATTTCCAGCTATTTCGATCTCAGAGCGCGCCGCATGGACCGGCTGGACAACGAGTCCAATGCCGAGCGGCGCCACCGGGAAATGATCGAGGAGCGACGCGAGGAACACCGCCGCGAGGAGGAGCGCCGCCGCGAGGAGCGTGCCCAGGAGGAGGAACGCCGCCGGGAGGAGCGCGCCCAGGAAGAAGAGCGCCGCCGGGAGGAACGCGCGCAAGAGGAGGAGCGCCGCCGGGAGGAGCAGCGCCGTCACCAGGAATTGATGGCGTTGTTTGTGGCCGCCATGAGCAACGGCAGAGACCAGAACGACACCCGGAACGAACTCATCCGTACTCTCCAGCAGGCCGTGGCGGACCTCCAGGAGGAAAACGCAAGGCTCCGCCAGCAGAGCAGCGACGCTGGCGCCGCGCCCTAAAGGGTCATTCATATCCCATATCCGACGAAAGGGAGGAAAACATGCAACTGGGAGCCATCTTTCCGCAGACCGAGATCGGGGCTGACCCCGCCGGGGTACGCGACTTCGCCCAGGCCGCCGAGGACCTGGGCTACGAGCACCTGTTGGTGTTCGATCACGTGTTGGGCGCCGACGCCAGCAAGCGCGAATCATGGGAGCGCCCCTACAGCTCGGTGGACATGTTCCATGAACCCTTCGTGCTTTTCGGATACCTTGGCGCCATCACGCAGAAACTGGAATTCGTAACCGGCGTCTTGATCCTGGGCCAGAGGCAGACCGCGCTGGTGGCCAAGCAGGCCGCTGAGGTAGACGTGCTGACTGGCGGCCGCCTGCGCCTGGGCATTGGCGTGGGCTGGAACGAAGTGGAGTACGAGGGCCTCAGCGAGGACTTCACCAACCGCGGCCGCCGCTCCGCCGAGCAGATCGAGGTCATGCGAATGCTCTGGACCCAGGATGTCGTCGATTTCCACGGTCGATATCACAACATCACCCACGCCGGTATCAACCCGCGGCCCGCGAAGTCCATCCCCGTGTGGTTCGGCGGAGGGGCGCCCCAGGTGGTGCGGCGCATCGGGCGCATGGGTGACGGCTGGTTCCCGCAGTTCCAGCCAGACGGCGAGGGCGCGGAGCGTATCGCCGAGATGCGCCAGATCGCGGTGAGCGCCGGGCGCAACCCGGACGACATCGGCATCGAGGGCCGTATCGGCATCGCCACCGACGCACAGGACAGCTGGGGCAAGCTGGCCGAGGACTGGGCCAACGTGGGCGCCACCCACCTGTCGGTCAACACCATGCGCGCCGGCCTCAAGGGCCCGGACCAGCACATCGAGGCCATCCGCCGCTTTAAGGAGACATTGTCGGGGTAGGGCCTTCGACTCTTCCATTTCGTGTAATGAAGTAGTTCCGCCCTGTTCATCCTGAGCTTGTCGAAGGATGAACAGGGCGGAACTGGGTTACAGGAGGCTTTAGAACTATGGGGGATTTCCCTTCCTAGACCGAGACAGCTCGACCAACTTTGGCCAGTCTCTGGCAATCAATGCCTCCTTTTTAACTCTAGACCATCCTTTAAGCTGCCGTTCTCTATCTATGGCATCGTCCATACACGAGAATTCGTCACAGAACACTAACTGAACTGGTCTTTTGTTCTTGGTGTACCCCGGCAATTCCCCCATCTGATGCTGAGCCAGCCGTATTTCCAAGTCTTCTGTCAGGCCAGTGTAATATGATCCATCGGCACAGAGAAGTATGTAGACGTAATATCCCATACCGACAAACTTACCCGACGACCCATCCTTCGACAAGCTCAGGATGAAGTGTTGAGAGACATGACTTTCTGGTGCACCAGATGACCGGCAACCGCAGGGGCGTTTGGAGCGTTCGCGTAAGCGCCAACTGGCGAATCACTTTCCGGTTTGACGGTGGGGAAGCGGTTGATATTGATCTTGAGGACTACCACTAGGGGGCTTATGACAGCTAAGAATCCCACCCATCCATCGGTAAGCCTCCATGTCGGCTTGGCGGAATTAGGGTGGAGTGTCGACGAATTTGCGGATAGTTTGGGAGTGAGTCGAAATATTATTGCTCGTCTGATGGACGGCAAGTGCGGAATTACCCCCAAAGTGGCGATAGCCTTGGAGAACATTGGGTGGAGTGACGCCGAATTCTGGATGCGCCGCTAAGCCAAGTATGACCTTGCCCAAGCTCGCCGGGAGAAGGAAGCGGAGACTGCCGTCGGGGACTAGCCTTCTGTACTCGCCAGACATAGGGGGACGCCCTTACCCTAACCCCCTCCGGGGGGGAGGGGATATGTCAGGCACCGTCTAACCAGACTACGACAGCGGCAGCGCGCTGCTGCTTTTCCCGCCGCCGATGGCGATCACGCCCGTGGCGTTGAACCCCGCGATAGCGCCGACGGCATTTACTCCGCCTATGGCGACCAGTCCCATCGCGTTCACGCCGCCAATAGCCACCAGTCCCATGGAGTTGATCGGGCCGATGGAGACTAACCCCATCGCGTTTGACAGGCTGACCGCCGAGATGCCGAACGAGTTCCACAGCCCCGCCGCTACTATGCCGATGGCGTTCTGGCCCACAGCTATGATGCCGCAGTCCGTAGGTCCCAGTATAGGAATATTTACCTTGTTCCGTTCTTCGACCTTGGCTCTGACTAATGTTTTGAGATTGCAGAGGACCTAATCACGGAACAGCCTGGCCATCCGGTCCAGGATGCGGTTACCGACCTCGTACTTGGTCAGCATCGGCAACTCCTCGACGTTCATGTCGCGGTCGATGAGGGTTACGCGGTTGGTGTCGGTGCCGAAGCCACTGCCCTCGCTGGTGATGTCGTTGGCGGCGATGAGGTCGAGGGACTTGGAGGCGACCTTGGCGCGGGCGTTCTCGACCAGGTTCTCGCTCTCGGCGGCGAAGCCGACCCGCACGAAGTCGCCCCGCGCCGTGGCCAGGATATCCACGGTTTTGGCGAGGGGGATTGTCAGGTCATCGTCGGACTTCTTGATCTTCTGGTCGGCGGCGGATATGGGCCGGTAATCCGCCACCGCAGCGGCCATTATCAGCGCATCGGCGTTGCCGGTCCGTGCCAGCACCTCGTCGCACATCTGCTGCGCCGTGCTGACGGGAACCACATCGACTAGCGGAGGGGCGGGCAAGCCCTTGGCGGCCGACACCAGCACCACGTTTGCGCCACGGTCGCGGGCGGCCTCCGCGACCGCATAGCCCATCTTGCCCGATGAGTGGTTGGTGATGACGCGCACCGGGTCGATGGGCTCGGCCGTGCCGCCCGCGCTGACCACGATGGTGCGCCCGTTCAGATCGCCGTTGCGGCCCAGGGTGTAGGCGATGTAGCCCAGCAGTTCCGGCGTTTCCAGCAGACGGCCCCAGCCGGTCAGCCCGGAGGCCAGCCGTCCCTGTCCCGGCCCGGCGATGACGGCGCCGCGCTGCCGCAGACGCTCCAGGTTCTCCCGGGTGGCCGGGTGCTCGAACATGTCGGCGTCCATGGCCGGCGCAACCATCAGCGGAGCCTTCGAGGCCACTGCGGTGGTGGTCAGCGGGTCGTCAGCCATCCCCATGGCCAGCTTGGCGATGGTATGCACTGTGGCTGGCGCGACCACGATGACGTCGGCCTGCCTGGCCAGCTCTACGTGCTCAACGGCGTACTCTGATTCCGCGTCGAAAGCGTCGGTGACCACCGGGCGGTGTGTCAGGCTGCGGAAAGCGAGAGGGGTAACGAACTGCGTCGCCCCGTGGCTCATGATGGTATCGACCAGCGCGCCCGCCTGGGTCAGCTTGCTGGCCAGGTCCAGCGCCTTGTAGCAGGCAATGCTGCCGGTGACTCCCAGTACCACGCGCTTACCGCTTAACACGCCGCACCCCCGTCTGCCTAGTCAGGGTTCTTGTTCAGTTCGTGGATCTGTTGCAGGCCGATGAGTGTCAGGTTGGGGTTGATGTGGTCGAATATCCCGGTTTCCTGGGAGATAACATTGGCCAGCCCTCCGGTTGCCACCACGGTGGCGAAACCGCCCAGTTCGTGCTTGATGCGCCCCGCCAGTCCCTTCACCAGTTCGGCGTATCCCAGCACCAGCCCCGCCTGGAGCGCCGCAGTGGTGTTCTGCCCGATGGGAGACGGCGGAGGGACCAGTTCAATCCGCCTGAGCTGGGAGGTGTTCAGGAACAGGGCTTCGGCAGCCACGCTGATCCCGGGCGCGATGGCCCCGCCCAGGTACACTCCCTCGGCTGAAATGACGTCGAACACCGTGGCGGTGCCGAAATCCACGATGATCGTCGGGTAGCCGTAAAGGCTCTTGGCGGCCACTGCGTCAGCGATGCGGTCCGCTCCCACGTCGCGAGGGTTGTCGTAGGCGATCTGGAGCCCGGTTCGGAGGGCCCCGGTCACAGTCAACGGAGATACGCCAAAGTAGTTGGATGCCACCTCCTCGAACACGCCGGTCAGTGGCGGGACGACGCTGCACATCGACACTTCGGTGATCTGATCCCGCTGCACTCCGTTCAGTTGCAGCAGGCTGGTAAGCAGCAGTCCGTACTCGTCAGCGGAACGCCGGGAGTCCGTCGCTGCGCGCATGGTGGTGACCAGGCCGGAATCCCCGAAAACGCCGATGGTCACCATGGTATTTCCGATGTCTAACGCCAGGAGCATGTCTGATATTCCGATTGTATGGGTGGAACCGGCCGTCGAGGCGAGAGGTCGAGCCCGCAGAACTGTGCCAGTTCAATCTTGGGTGAAATTATATGCCACCGTGGAAAAGAGGGGCAAACAGCAGGGTCTTTTGAAATTTCCCTCCCCCATCAAGGGGGAGGGAATAATTGAACTGCATAACTCCTATCCTGATAATCCTCCAATCCTGTCAATCCTGATTCAGACAAATAAGCTGACAATCGAAAGGCCCCGCTCATTGAAAAGTGGCAGCCTCTCCCCGGCGGCCAGCTTTGGAGTATAATCAGGCGACGCGCCGCTTGGGCTGCGCAGTCTATATGATCGACCTGAAAGCCCTTTTCGCCCGCGAAAAGGGAGGGGGACATTGCGGGAATGAGTAGCAAGTTTCTGGAACGGATTGAAGAAATCAGAGAGGGAGCGGCGCCTCGCCTGGGGTTCGGCACCACCCGGCCGCCAAGGTTGCCGGGTCTGGCGCTGGTGGTAACCGCTGATGGAGGAAAGGACGGCGCTGCTGCTGCCGGAGCCCTGGGTCCCGATGCGGTCGTCGTATCCGCATCGGCTACCGCCCAGGCGGGGGAGATAGGAGAGGCGGCCTCCGGCGTCAACTGGGGAGTGCGCGCCGACGGACTGACCTCCGCCGATGCGGAAGCCTGGCGGGAGGCGGGTGCCGACCTGCTGGTTTTCTCCCTGTCCGGCACTGCCCTGGGAGCGGTGACGTCGAAGGACGCGGCGCGAGTGCTGGCGGTGGATACAAGCTCATCGCCTGAGGAGCTGCGCGACATCAATCCCCTGCCGGTGGACGCCGTGCTGGTATCTCTCCCCGGCGAGCCGTCCGATTGGACGCTTCAGGACCTGGCGGGCCTGGCCCGGGTCAGCGGCCGCGTCGGCAAGCATCTCCTGGCCGAAGTCTCCGGCGCACCCGATGGCGACACGCTGGAAGCCCTGCGCAACGCGGGCGTGGCAGGCCTCGTCATCGGGCTTTCAGCGGGCGAGGAAACGATAAACGGCCTCAAGGAATCGTTGCTGAACATGTCGCGTCCCGGCGCGGACAGCCGCAGCCGTTCCGCAGCCATCCTGCCCGGTTCGGTCTACGCCGACCGGCGCCCTGCTCCGGCAGAACCTGACCCGGACGATGATTAGCCATTATAAGTTCCCTCTCCCCCTGGGAGAGGGTTAGGGTGAGAGCGTCCCCATGACCGAAGACAATCGCTCCGAAAACGAGGATGCACCTGGGAACGGTCAACACGACGGCCCTGAGCTTGTCGAAGGGCACGAAGCGCACCAGCATTACGGGATTCTCCCGGCGGATGGTGTCGAGGACCTGACGGACAAGCTGACGGGCTTCATGAACGAGATCGAGCTGGGCGGCCTGTCCGACATCATTGGCCAGGTGCTGGACGACTTTCTGGACCAGTGTGGCTGCATGCCGGAAGACCTCACCGCCCGCGACGCGTTCGAGCAGATTTCGCGCAGCCAGCTTGCCGTGACCCTGGCCTACCAGTTGGGGCGCCTCGAAGGGCGGTCGCCGCAGTTGGTGGACAGCCTGGTGGAGCGGGCCATCGAGTCCCACAGTTTCCTGCCTGTGGACGAGTCCGACCAGATCACCGATTCGGACCTGGAGAACCCCAAGGTGCAGGTCTATCCCAGGATGCGGCGCATGGAATACGTCCAGCCGCAGGTATTGCAGGTGCAACCCAGGCCTGACGGCGGTGGACAAGGTTAAACGCCGGGCACGCCGAGAGCGCAGAGAATGTTAAGGAAAGCCCGGCGTTCTCTGCGCCCTCTGCGTTTAGTTTATTGTCAACGAGGGGTGACCGATGACCACTACTAACTACGACCTGTTGCTCGCCGGTGGCACCTTGCTGGACCCGGCCCAGGGGATCAACGACCGCCGGGACGTTGCTTTCAGGGACGGCATGGTTGCCGAAGTTTCCGAGCGTATCGACGCCTCCCAGGCCGCCAGGACCGTGGACGTTTCGGGTAAGCTGGTGACGCCGGGACTGATTGATCTGCACGGGCACTTCTACCACGGCGGCAACCCCACGTCGGTGAATCCTGACGAGATATGCCTCTCATCCGGCACCACCACCGGCGTGGACGCCGGCAGCGCCGGGTTCCTGAACTACCAGGCCATGCGGGACTACGTGTTCCCCGCCCACCGCACACGGCTGCTGGCGTTCCTGCACGTTAGCGGCGTGGGTCTGGCGGTCAACCGGGTGCTCGGGGGCGGGCTGCACGACATGCGGGTGATCGATGTCGACGAGACCGCCGCCCACATCAAGCAGAACCCCGGATTCTGCTTGGGCGTCAAGGTCCGCATGCATGTAAACGCCGTCGCCTACTGGAACGCCCACGAGGCCATGCGGGCCGCCCGTGCCGTGGCCGACAAGTCGGGTACCCGGCTGATGGTGCACGTCAGCGGCACTCCCATTCCCCTGCCCGACGTGCTGGAATTCCTCGGCCCCGGAGACATTTCGACCCACGCGTTCAACGGCCACCCGGAGCACATGCTGGACCGGAATCTCAAGATTCGCCCCGAGGTCAGGGCCGCAGTGGACCGGGGCGTCATAATGGACCTGGCCCACGCCAGCGTTCATTGCGACGTGGAGGTGACGCGTAAAGCGATGGAACAGGGCCTCGCGCCCCATACCATCAGCACGGACATCCACGTTCCCCCGCCCGAACGCAACGTGTACCTGATGAACGACCTGGTGAGCAAAATGCACGCCATGGGCATGGGGCTGGATGATGCCATCGCCGCCTCCACCAGCACGCCGGCCAGCGTGCTGGGCCTGCAGGACACCATCGGCTCGCTGGCTCCGGGGATGTGCGGCGATGCCGCCGTGTTCGACCAGAGGGAGGGGCACTTCGTCTGGATGGACTCGGTGGGCAACTTGCAGCGCGGAGCAATGCGCCTGGACACCTACGCCACGGTGCGGGCAGGTCAAGTGGCGTGGCTGGAGGGCCAGCTGGTCGAAATGGGCAACTGCTGAGAGGGTGTCTAATAGGTTCCCTCTCCCTCCGGGAGAGGGTTAGGGTGAGGGCGGAAACCTCGGGCGCCGCAACGCCACGCTCAATTGGGCGTGGCGTTCAGCGTTATGGAGGGATGGCCGGCCAACTCGAAAGTGAACGCTACCGCCTCGTCCATGGGGAACAGCGAGCGATCCACGGCCACCATGACCATGGGCGCGTAAAGGTAGGCGTATTCCCGCCCCTGCGCGTTCTCATCCAGGGCCAGCAGGGCGGTGGCGCGGTCGCCCTTGATTACGACGTCGGTCACGGACAAGGGGTCTCCCTTGACCGGCCGCCAAACATAATAGGCAGCCAGTAGAACCGACCTGTCGAAATCTATGCGGCCCAGTGTCGTTGCGTTGCCCCGGCTTAATTTGCTGACGTAGCCGTCCTCGAAGGAGTCCAGTTCGTCCTGATTGACGATGACGAAGGCGCGCAGTTCCTTTGAGAAAGCCCCAATGTCCTGCCAGTCATCGGGGGAGATCCAGCCGCTGTTGACGTAGCGGAAGGTGGGATGCAGCCCGGTGGAGGACAGAGCAGGGGGGCTTCCCCAGTCCCCGCCCCAGGTCATGAGCACGGCCAGCACCGCAGCCGTCACGCCGACCGCCCCCGCCAGCCGGAGGGATGGGAGACGCAGGTGGGCCGCAGGCGCGGCGGCGACTTGTTCCTCAGGTGAATCCATAGAGCAATTCAATCATACCAAAGTGGGCAAAGACTTCCCTGCCGGGTTCGGGAGTGAGCCTGAAAGCATGAGAAAACGGCCCTCTCCGGGAGGGCCGTTTCTTGCGTACGGTAGCGGTTCCGGGGAATGTTGCGGCGTACTAGCCGGGGTTGTAGCGAAGCACCAACTCCGCCACGCGGGGGTCTATACTGCCGATCTCGACGCCGCCGTCCAGCCGTGCCACGCCCAGGTGAGCGTCGCGCTGGATCTCCTCCCAATCCGGCTCAAGCTCGTATTGGTCTCGAAGTTCGTCGAACAAAGCATCCAATGAGTTTTTGTCAAACATGGCGGTTTGAAAACACCCTCCTCAAGAAAATGCCGAAAGGCCCGTTCCCGGAGCCTAGTATCCGGGTCGCCTGATGCTGACTCTTCCCGTGTTGCAGCGACAGATTGCGGGGGCGATCCATCACTGCCGAAGCGGGAATTAGTCTACCGAATCTGGTGCCCGGTGACAAGAGCGCCGCCAGCGGGTGGCGGGAGCCAAAACGCGGCTAGGGAAGGGGCCGTGAGCCATGTCTCCGTTGCTGGTAGACATACAAGATGCCAATGGCGACCGGAATGGCGATGACCACGGCTCCCATCATGGCGACCATCACCCATGGGCCAAGGCCGATGATCTCATCCATCTGGTCCTTGAGCCAGTGAATCAGCTCCGGGTCGGCAGCGTCCCCCTGGTGCAGCAGAATCGAGCCAAGTATCTGTGTGAGGCTAGGCATCGACAACCCAGACCGTGCGTGGCTGCTGGTACCGGGCCGAGTACTTCTTCTCGCGTATGCTGAAGGCCGAAAGCGCCGCCAGCGCCAGCAAAGACCCGATGATGGCGAAGGGCAAGGTGTAGGAACCGGTCACGTCGTACAGCCACCCGGCCAGCGTGACGCTTACAAAACCACCAACCTGGTGGAACAGGAAACTGATTCCCGAAATGGTCCCCAGAGCCCTGAGACCGTAGACTTCAGCGGTGAGCGATGACGTCAGTGGCAGCGTGGCGACCCACGAGAACCCGGCGATGCCAGCGAATATCCAAAGGCCGAGAATGTTCCAGTTGACGGCAATTCCGCCAATGGCCATCACACCCATCAAGGGAGTAAGCAGCAACAGGAGATACGCCAGTCCCCGCGATACGTAGACCAATGTCAACCAGTTCTTGGTGCCGCCGACCCTGTCGGAGAGGTAGCCCGCCGCAGTTGCGCCCACGATATTGAGCCCGTTCATTACGGCGAAGATCAGTGCCGCCTGGCCGCCCGAAGCGCCCCTGTCCATGGCGTAGGGTATGAAATGCACGGAGAGGATAAAGGTCGTCGCCCCGCAAACGAAGTAGGCTCCCGACATCTGCCAGAAAGGCCACGAGCGCAACGAATCACGCCAGGAAGTGACCTCCAGTGGCCCGGGTACCCGCTCCCGCTGATTCCCTGAACTCTGCTGCCCTGGCTCTTCATCTCCGTCCGGCAGAAGGTTCATCTGAGCCGGATTGTCCCGGATGAACATCCATCCCACGGGCAAGGTGATCAGGACCACTGCTCCCAGACCGACCCACGCGATCCTCCAGCTATCAGTGGCCGTCATCAGGAAGTAGGCGAAAGGCACCATCACCAGCCCGCCCAGGGAGAGTGCCGTGGAGTTCAGCCCGATGACGGTGGCGCGCTTTCTCTGGAACCAACGAGACAGTAGCGCGGAGGTGTTGGTCAGCGACAGGCCGCCCTGTGCCAGCGAGGCCATTACGCCGAATACGAAAATGAGGAACAGTATGTGCATCGTAAAGCCCAGGGACATAGTGATCAGGCCCAGGGCAAGGGCGGAGAAGAGGACGAGATTCCGTCCTCCCGTACGGTCGAATAACTGTCCCATGAAGGGCTGAATGACCCCGTTGAGCAAGACCCCCACAGAAAATGCTGTGGAGATGATGAGACGGTTCCAGCCGAATTCCTCGGTCATGGGACCGATGAATACGCCGAATCCGTTCCGGGCGCCGGCAGCGGCGAACCCGATGAACACCGCCGCGAATACGACGTACCAGCCGTAGAAGATGGGGCGCTTAGCGGGCATGTTGGAGTTCATAAGGCTGCACCGCTCCCTGTGGCAGGACAACGTAGGGGACGAAACCGCTTATCATCATACACCCGCGAGCAACGGCTAAACCACGGTGCGATTGACCCCGTATCCGGTAGCTATCTACACTGGGGCCGGATATGGAGCAACGGAAAAGGTGAATCGAATGGGTTTCAAGATCGTAATCTGCCCTCCCAACTACCAGGAACACTGGCCGGAGCTGCTCAGGCAGGAGATTCCCGATATCGACGTGCATCTCTGCCCCACCGTCGGGGAGGCCATGGAGGTAATTGGCGACGCCGACGCCGCATTTGGCGACATCGTCCCGGAGCTGCTGGAACGGGCCGGGAAGCTGAGGTGGGTGGCCTGTCCCCAGGCCGGACCACGCGCGGGATATTACACGCGGGAGTTGATCACGAGCGACGTGGTGGTCACCAACACGCGCGAAATCTACAACGACCACATCAGCGCCCATATCATGGCCTTCCTGCTGGCCTTCGCCCGCGGGTTCCAGGTCTACATACCGCAGCAGGTGCAGGGCGTCTGGCGCCAGGGGTACCAGACCATCTACCTGCCCGAGGCCACGGCGGTGGTGGTGGGCGTGGGAGGAATCGGCGGCGAGACCGCGCGGCTGTGCTCCGAGTTTGGCATGACGGTTCTGGGCGTCGACCCGCGCCTGGAGGAACCGTCTCCGGGGCTGGCCGAGCTGCACCGCCCGGAGGCGCTGCTGGACGTGTTGCCCCGGGCCGATTTCGTTCTCGTCACCGTGCCGGAGACGCCGGAAACTCAAGGCATGTTCACGCGGGAGAAGTTTCAGGCGATGAAGGAGACCGCCTTTTTCATCAACATTGGGCGCGGTGCCACGACTGTCCTGGACGACCTGGTGGACGCGCTGCGGGCCGGGGAGATCGCCGGTGCCGGGCTGGACGTGTTCCAGACCGAGCCGCTGCCAGAGGGACACCCGCTCTGGACAACACCCGGCGTCCTGATTACACCCCACGTCGCTGGGGTCGGGCCGTACCTCGACGACCGGCGCACCGAGCTGTTCATCGACAACTGCAAGCGCTTCAACGAAGGCCGTCCCCTGAGAAACGTGGTCGACAAGGCCAACTGGTTCTAGGGGTGGGCTAAATCAGGCCAAGCCGTCGCAGGTCGTCCATGGTCCAGCGGGCTTGGTCACGAAGCATTGCC
This sequence comes from Dehalococcoidia bacterium, assembly GCA_965203005.1. Lineage (GTDB taxonomy): Bacteria > Chloroflexota > Dehalococcoidia > Lucifugimonadales > UBA3495 > VXOI01. Next base: position 2,495,275 of record CBDBBS010000002.1, on the reverse strand, counting down.
CTAAGCCTTATCACTGGGAAAGTGGCGCCGGAATGGTGGTAGGCAACGGTTACTCTTCGCCCATCCGGGTGATAATACTGCCGATGACTTCCGGGTCCGCTTAACCACTCAAATCCGTCTCTTTCTAACGCTGAAGTAATTTGACGAGCAGTCAGCGAGCGTATCCGCGAGAAATTGATCTGGCTCATAGGGTAACGGAGATGGTCTTGGAGCAAGGTTCCAATGTCTCATCGGGAATTTGCTCCCCGTGCTCAATCATGCTTTCAAGGGTCATTTGCAGAACTTGATGGATGTTTATGTATGCCTCCTCCCAGGTCAGGCCGCCGGTGGCTGCTCCACGGCTTACCAGGGAGGGACAACAGGCAAACCATTCGTCTTCGTCGGGTTCAATCACCGCTTGAAACTTATAGGTTTTGGGTGGATGGCCCTTCTTCGGCGCCGGTTCCAAATTTGGCCGCACGGTTATGAAAGTCAGGCTTTCCCCGGGAGAAACCGTATATTTCGGCTCCTCGGGAACAGGCATACCCAGTTCCAGCATGGTTTCGATATTCGCCTGTAGTATTTCCTGGAGGTAGTCCCACGCTCCCTCCCTGGTGTCGCCCCCCGCATAGCCCCCGTAACGCTCCATGGTCGGGCAGCGAACAAGCCACTCCTCCTGGCCGCGTTCGATTTCTGCAAGATACTTGTATGTTTTCATTGCTTCCAACCTCCGGCGCACGTATACGTCATTCCTGCGAAAGCAGGAATCCAGGGCATTCCCATCAGCCAGGCGTATTCCCTCCCTCACGAACCCCTGGATTCCTGCTTTCGCAGGGATGACGGTAATTTGCATCAGGCGTCTCGAGGGGGAGGGAACTATTGAGATGGCCTCCTAGTCCCGCAGGGCGGCAGCGTCGTGGGCGGCGCTGTTGCCGGCGAGACGTCCGAATACCATGCCCGCAGCCAGGCCGGAGCCGCCGGGATAGTTGTGGTAGAAGATTCCGCCGACCATTTCGCCTGCGGCGTACAGACCGGGGATTGGCTCCAGGCTGGTGTTCAGCACGCGCCCCCGGTTGTCGATTCGTACTCCGCCGAAGGTGAAGGAGATACCGCAGGTAACCGCGTATCCGAGGTAGGGAGGCGTGTCGATGGGCTGGGCCCAGTTGGTCTTGTCGGGGTCTAGTCCCACGGTGCGGCGCCCGTCCTTGACCGTCGGGTTGTAGGGGATGTCGGTCTGTACCGCTGCGTTGTACTTTTTGATTTCCGCAGCGAGACCGTCGGGGTCGATGTCCAGCCGCCGGGCCAGCTCCTCGATGCTGTCGGCCTGGGCCATGGTTACCTGCGGGATATGGTACTCGTCGCGGAGCAGGTGCTTGACCTTGTCGTCGAATATCTGGAACGCCACTCCCTGGGGCTGGGTCAGCAGGGCCCGGCCGTAGGTGACGTAGGTGTAGTTGCGGAAGTCATACCCCTCATCGAGGAAGCGCTCGCCGTTCAGGTTCACGATGATGCCGAAGGGATAGGAGTGTTTCTGGTACAGCTCGGTGACGGTGCGGTCGCCGTAGGCCGGCGCATTCAGGTCCCAGGCCACGGCGTGGCAACTGCTCCAGTGGCCGTGGGGCATGGCCCCGGCCTCCAGCGCCATGCGGATCCCGTCGCCGGTGTTGTAGGGAATGCCCCGCACCTTGACCAGCTCCCAGCCGGGGCCGAGGTAGCGGCAGCGCATCTCGGCGTTGGCCTCAAAGCCTCCGGCGGCCAGCACCACGGAGCTGGCGTAGGCGTCCTCCACACCCTCAGGCCCCAGCATGCGGACTCCGTTCACGCGGCCCGTGGGGTCCTGCAGCAGTTCCTTGGCCTGCGTCGAGTAGCGCACCTCGATGTCCTGTGCTCTGCAGACGTCAAACTGCTGGTCAGACAGGCCCTTGCCTGCGCCCACGGCCTCCACCAGAAGGCCGCCCCAGAAGCGGTACTTGCCGATGGCCTCGTCGCGGAAGGCCTGGCGCCCGTAGGACAGTACGAACCGGACGCCCTTGGAGCGCATCCACTGCATGGTGGGCAGCGACTGGCTCACCAGTATCTGCGCCAGATCGGGGTCGCTAAGCCCCTGGGTGACGCGCATCATGTCGTCGTAGAACTGGTTCTCGGTGTAGCTGCCGACCTCCACCGACTCCTCCTCGGTGGGAGACATGTCGGGGATGACGGTCTTGATGTCCTCCAGGCCGTCGAAGGCGAACCGGATGATGCCGCCGGTGAAGTAGGTGTTGCCGCCCCGGAAATACTCGGGAGCCTTTTCCACGACGAGCACCGACTCGGCGGTCTCCCTGGCGGCGATGGCGGCGGACAGGGCCGCATTGCCAGCGCCGACCACTATGACGTCATATTCCTTGGGCATTGAAACTGGCCTCCTGTGATTATCGTCGTTCCCGCCACAGCGGGAATCCAGTAGCTAGTCTTATAATAAGGCCAGTATCAGCGGTTGTGAAATCAGCGGAGTTAAGGGCGATGGTCACCATGAAATTTGCTGATGAATATCTGACTGCGTTCACAGTAGTGGGGCCGGGAACGGAAGGTCGTGAACTGCTGGAGCAAGTCGGTATCTTCGCCCACGACTGGTTTGGGCGCATGCGTGGCAAGCCCGACGGCGTCAGCCCTACGATTGATTCTGAAGATAGCGGAGATATCGGTTACCGCCGCTTTCGGTTGGAATTACCTCATGCGAGCGCCCCTAAATTCCAAATGAGTCTCGACGTCAAGCTGTCCACAACAGGCAGGGAAGTGGCGGTCAACGTTCATTCTCGTTTCCAAGAAGGTGGCCATGAAACCCCGCCGCCGAATCTGCTAGCTGGTCCACCATCGCTTATATGGGAACTGCTTCGAACTTTTGACTGTTACATTGAGGGAGATCGTCTGTCATGGGAGCCAACTACAGTTTCAAAAGAAGCGGCGAAAGACTTCGTCCATAATCGTATTTTCAACCCACAGCGACATTTGCCCATTATTGCCGTGTCTCAAAATTGGAGAAGGCAGACGTCCCTTAGCCCCAATTGGTTACAGAACCGGCTGATTGGTTTGGCTGAAGTGGCTACTTATGACGGAGATACCGCCGACCAACTCCGAAGTCTCGTCGGCTTTCAATTGGCTTGCTATGGTGGCGCAGTACGCATCTACCAACCCGGTTGCAGCACTGATGACTCTCGTTCACGACACCAGTTCTGGATGCCGAATGATGCCCGTGCACTGCTGAGCAGACCGGCAAGGGAGCGGCTTCAAGAGTTCACTCAACATTTTGCTGATTCCGCTACCACCCGCGAATTTGAGAATGTACGCCTCCAGCTACAACAAAAGCGCTTGGCCGAGCGGGAAGCAGAAATACTAGCCCGCCCATTACGCCAGCAAATAGGCGAACTCGAAAGCGAAATCGAGTCACTGAACCGGCGATTGTATGAAAGCGAAAGGGACGCCGAAATCGGACTAGAGGAACTCCACAACCTGCACCGGCAGCTTATTGACCGGGACTCGCAGTTGGACACCCTTCGCGATCAGTTGGAGCAGGCGATACACCGCGAGGCGGAGTATGAGCCGGAAATCGCCCGTCTACACCGCCAGCAGACAGAACGCGACGAGAGGATCGAATCTCTGCGTCAACAGCTCGAAGCGGCAGTCCGCCAGACTGACTCCGGTCAGTCCGAGGTCGTCCAACTGCACAGCCAGCTACTTCAACGAAACAGCCAAGTTGACTCACTTTGGAATGAGCTGGACAAAGCGGTACGCAAAGAATCCGAATCCGAGCAGGAAATTGCCCGCCTCCGCGCCAAGATTCAACAAAGCGACTCTGAGATGGAGTTGCTCCGTCAGCAATTAGAAGACACTTCCAGGGAATTTGGGGCCAGTCGTCAAGCTATCGAGCGACTAAACGAGAACTTGCAGGAACGAGAGAGTGAACTGAGTGTGTTGCGCGGCCAGCTTGAAGAGGTCTTGAACTGGAGCGAGGAAAGCAGCAATCTTGTTGCCGAACTCTCTGAAGGCCTGACGGCCCGCGACACTGACATAGCCAATCTGCGCCTGTTGCTTGAGGGCGTTGATGATGGCACAACAGACTCCGACCGGATTATCGCCGAACTGCGCCGGGAATTGCAGGAACGCGAAGATGATGCCAGAGCGATAACCTCCCTTTTGCAAGACGCACATGTCCGCGCCGAAGCTGCCGAGAACGTGGCGGCGGAATTACGCCGGGAACTGGACCTGCGTCCCGCAGAACAGGCCGACATCAGAGGTTTCATCCAGGAAAGCGAAAATGCTGTGCAGGGAGAAAGCCCCGCTGGCGTCGAGTCACTGAATCATCAACTGGCGACATTGATTCAACAACGGGATGATGCGGAGAAGAGGGCTTTTGACCACGAACTCTCCAACGAAGACTTGGGAAGGAAAATCGAAGACTTGGAGAGCAAAATCAAGGAACGGGAGCATAGAATTCGCAGCCTCGAGTTTTTACTCAGAGACAGGAATCTTGATGAATTCATCGTCCACGGGTATTACCCCGAACCGCAGGAAGTTGGCAATGTTTATGAGGCCATCGAGTCTGCCGCGCAGCACTTCGACAGGTTGCGATTCTTGAATTCGGCCTTTGACTCCGCCGAGCGCTACCCGTACCAGTGCCCGAACAGAGTGTATGACGCTTTCAAGTCATTACAGGAACTGGCCGTCGCTCGCATCGGAGGCGGCATTGGCACAAGTCCTGAAGATTGGATGAAGGAACGCGGTTTCGACTACGCATCCAACGAATCCGAAGCCACTATGAATGAATCCGGCATTCGTCGCTATTTCGGTGGATACAAAATGGAGGAACACATCAAAATCGGTGGCGGAACCGCCAACAAACAGCATTACATACGCATTCACTTCTGCTGGGAAGCTCAATCCTCGCAGTACGTCATCGGCCACGTAGGCGGGCATCTGCCTATCGTTAGCAGCTAAGGAGCTACGCTATGCCCACCCTCTGCGCCTGGGGCCGCCGAGGGTGCGGTGGATTACTTCGCGGCTTATTTCGGTTTCATTCATGCTGGGAAGGCTAAACGCAAGGCCGCAAAGTCGCAATGACGCAATGTCATCAGAATATCTCATTGCGTCTCTGCGCCATTGCGTATAATTGTGGCCATGAAATTCTTGGCTGCCCTAACCCTGTGCCTGGCGCTGCTTTCGACCGTGGCGTGCTCCGGGGAAGACCCTGCCGCAACGCCCGCGCCCGACCTGGAGGCGACGGTGGAGGCCGTCGTCTCTGCTGCGCTGCCGACGGAGACGCCCACACCGCTGCCCAACATCAACGCGACTATTGCCGCAGGCATTTCTGCAACGCGGGAGGCGGAGCCGACGCCCACACCGATGCCGCCACCAACCCCCGATCTGGACGCGACAGTAGAGGCGCGCATGGCCGCCACGGTCGCAGCTGCGCCTACTCCCATTAACACTCCAGAGCCCACCGCGACTTCAACGCTGGTTCCTGCAGCTACGCCAACCCCGGCGCCAACGGCTACCGCAACCCCGATGCCGACCCCAACGCCAACTCCCACGCGGCGCCCGACGGCCACACCGATGCCCACCAAATCCCCGGCGGCGGTGCTGAGCGAGATGGTCAAGCAAGTCCGGCCCGCCGTCGTGCGTATCGAGAGCAGCACAAGTGTCGGCTCCGGGGCGATTTTCGAGACCCAGGGACGCAGTGCCTATATCATCACCAACCAGCACGTGGTCGAAGGCGTTGCCGAGGTGAGCGTTACGGTCAACGACTCCGCGACTTACCACGGCAGGGTTCTGGGTATTGACCCGGTTCGGGATCTGGCGGTTGTCAGTATTTGCTGCGGCGGCTTCCGGACGCTGTCTTTCGGAGACGCCTCCGGGTTCGACGTCGGCGACGAGGTTGTGGTCATCGGTTATGCGCTGGGCCTTGCCGGAGAGGCGACAACCACCCGGGGTATTGTTTCCGCCATTCGGTATGACCCCAGCCTAAGGAGCGAGGTGATCCAGACCGACGCGGCTATCAACCCGGGCAACAGTGGCGGCCCGATGCTCTCTCTGTCGGGGGAGATACTCGGCATCAACACATTCCGGATCGATCAGGCAGAATCCGGCAGGACCGCACAAGGACTGGGTTTCGCCATATCGGAGGAGACCGTACAGCAGCAAATACCCTCGCTGAAGATCGCCCGCGCTGCCCCCACGCCCACGCCAACCCGGCAGCCCCAGCCCACGCCAACGCCGGCGCCTGGGACATCGGACAGTTTCGGCCCTATCAGCGGGGAACTGCCGCATGACCCGTCGGACGGCTTCATCAAGACCGAGTACGCAGACGTTTCAATGACCGACTTCATAGTGTCGGCCACCTTCGTCAACCCTTACTCGGCAGCATCGAATTCTTGGGATTACGGGTTCATTATTCGCCACAGCGGAAGCGGGGCATCCGCTCGATACATCAGCGTTGTAGTGACCAGCCGGGGGAGATGGGATGCGTCCTGGCGACAGGGAATAAGCTCAGAATTCCGGGATATAGCGGACGGGACTCTACGAAATTTCGATACTGGCGCGGACGGCGGCAACACGCTGTGGCTCGCAGTATTTGAAACACGCGGTGTTCTGTTCGTCAACGGTGAATTCATCACCATGCTGGATTTGTCCGATGTTGCCATGGCGGGGGACGTCGCCGCCATTACCGGGACATTCACTGGCAACGAAGTGGCGGGCGCCGTTACCCGTTTCGAGGAATTCAGGATCTTCCCCTTGCTGAAACGGTATGGCCCTGCCAACGGCAGGTTGGAGAAGGAACCTGGCTATGTAGCAGAGCACGACAGCGGGGTCTGGACAAGGGACCTCGTTGCGCAAACGGAGTGCAGCGGTCCGTCAGGTAGGGATTGGGACTGCGGGTTCATAATTCGATTTCCTCAATCGAGCCGACTCGAGGTAATCGGCATTACCAGCGATGGAGACTGGTTTCAGAAGACCCGCGACGTGAGCGATGACGAGTACACTGATGTAGCTGATGGATTCCTGTGGGAATCCAGTGCGAGTCTGCGTAGTAGCAACCGTTTGATCCTCTTCGCAATAGATGATATTGGGTTGCTATTTGTTAATGGGAAGTTTATTGCCCGGCTCGATCTATCCCACAATCTGGACTACGGAGGAATCAGCGTAATGGGCGATTTCTTCCTTGACCACCAGGGTTCGCCCAGCTTTTCCGATTTCAACGTCTGGACGCCATAGCCATGCCCACCCGCTGCGCCTGGGCCACCACCCCGCTACATCCTTGAGGGGTATACTAGCCATTGGAGGGGAGGGACGATAATGACCACGCAAAGAACGCTGCTGACCTCCGAGGAATTCTACCTCTTCTGCTGCCGGAGCGAGGGGCGCTATGAACTGGTGGACGGTGAGGTGATTGAATTGGCCCCACCAAACGACGAGCATGGAGAGATTGCGGTCTTCATAGGTACCGCGTTCACTAACTATTCCCGCCCTCGCGGTATCGGTCGGGCCAGGGTGGAGACTGGCTACACCCTGCGCACTGGCCCGGACACGGTTCGCGGCCCCGATGTGTCGTTCGTGTTTCACCCTCGCGTCGAAGGCCGAGGCAGCGGCTTCCCCACCGGCGCCCCGGACATCGCCGTGGAGGTAGTCTCGCCCTCCGACACCGCCGCAGAGGTGGCCCGCAAGGTTGCCGAATACCTGGCCTCCGGTTCGCAAAGGGTCTGGGTGGTATATCCGTCGGGCCGCCAGGTGGTCATCCATTGTGCCGACGGCTCCGTTCTTTCCTACGACGAGGGCGACGTGATTACCGATGAGGAACTGTTGCCCGGCTTTTCCCTTCCGTTGTCCGAAATCTTCGAGTAGCCAGTCGCAAAGGTAAGTACATAGCTATGCCCATCCGCTGCGCTTGGGCCACCACGCCCCTCGGCATCAAGTACCACGACGAGGAGTGGGGCGCGCCGCTGCACGACGACCGGCGGCTGTTCGAGTTTCTGATACTGGAGGGGGCGCAGGCGGGGCTTTCCTGGGAGCTGATCCTCAACCGGCGCGAGTCCTACCGTGAGGCTTTCGACGGGTTCGATCCCGCCGTGGTCGCCGCCTACGGCGACGAAAAGGTCGCCGAACTACTGGCCAACCCCGGCATCATCCGCAACCGCCAGAAGGTGGCGGCCGCCATCGGCAATGCCCGCGCCTTCCTGGAGGCGCAGCGGGAGTTCGGCAGCTTCGACGCCTACATCTGGGGATTCGTGGACGGCGCCCCCATCCGCAACGCCTGGGCGTCGATGGACCAGGCACCGGCCACAACTCCGCTCTCCGAGGCAATGAGCAAGGACCTGCGGAGGCGGGGCTTCAGGTTCGTCGGGCCCACCATCTGCTATGCGTTCATGCAGGCTACCGGAATGGTCAATGACCACACCACCAGTTGCTTTCGTTACCGCGAGGTGGGGTGAAGTTGGCGTGACGGAGTGTCGCGACTGCTATCATAAGGGCAACAAAAATAGGAACGGACGTTATGCAGGAAACCGAAACGCTAGTCCATGACCACGCCGAGGCGGCCCATCGGCTGTTGAAGGAAGCGGATTATGAGCTTGGCCGGTGTAACATCGGGTTGACATCGGAAAAGCTGTGGGAGGCGGCCAGCCACGCAATCAAGGCCGTCTGCGTCCGTCGCGGCTGGCAGCACGAGGAATACGAACACCTCAGGGATGCCATTGAGCTGCTGGAAAAGGAAACTGGGGACAAATCGCTGCGCACGGGCTTCGCGATTGCCTATAACGGCCAACTTTTCGTGGGCAGTTTGGAAGAGGACGACGTAGACACCGACCGCCCAATAGTCCGAAGGCTGGTAGATAAGCTATTGGCCGCCGCGAGAGTGGAAGCCGACTAGAATGCAGATTCAGGAAAACTTGGTCGAAAAGCATACCCGAATCTCCCGTAGATTCATCGCTGCCGCTGACCGCTATCTGTCCGAGGGCGATCTCATTCAGGCATCGGAAAAACTGTGGGGCGCCACGGCCCACGTCATAAAAGCCTTCTGCATCAGCCGGGGGTGGCGGCATGGAAGGTATGCTAACCTGAAGGCTGCGATGCGCCGTATGGCCGACGAGACCGGGGATGATTCTTGGCTCGGCGGGTTTAAAGTCGCCTACGACCTTCACCTGAATTTTTACAACGACAATATGACCGTCGTGGTAATTGAGACCAACCGCCTTATAGTGCGCGAACTCGTGGACCGGCTGCTGGCAGCTACGTGGGATAGTGATGGATAACGCCACATTCACCTGACATAATATGTTGCCCAACGGCGTCCCTTGCCGTTAAGATACCCTTGATTACAACCCGCCCGTGCAAGCGGCGGCGGCACTTTCACTGGGGAGAATCAGACGGATGAAAGCGGCCAGACTTGTCGGCCCCAAGCTATTCGAACTCCTGGAGGCGGAGGCGCCTACGGCCCAGGACGGCGAGTGCCTCGTGAGGCTGGAGCGGGTTTCCGTTTGCGGCAGCGACATACGCCACGGATTTGCCATCAACCCTGAAGAGTACTATCCGGCTCCCATCGGGCACCCCTGCCACGAGTTGGCGGGCACCATAGTGGACAGCCGCACCGATGCCTACCATGAAGGGCAGCGGGTCATCGTCATCCCGCCCGCGGGATCTGCGGGTCTGGTGGAATACATAGTGTCCAACCCGGGCCGCATGATCCTGCTTCCCGATGAGGGCTCGCTGGACGACTGGGTGATGTGCCAGCCCTCGGGCACGGTGCTCTACTCCTGCCAGCAGATGCCCAACCTGCTGGGCAAGAACGTGGTGGTGATGGGCCAGGGCAGCATCGGCCTCAGCTTCACGATGATAACCTCCCGTATCGGAGCAAGAAACGTAATCGCCGTCGACCTGCTGGACTACCGGCTGGAGGCGTCCAAGACCTTCGGTTCCACCCACCAACTGAATCCTGACAGGGAAAACCTGGAGGAGGCAGTGGCCGAGATTACCGGAGGGGCCGGGGCCGACGTGGTGGTGGAAGCCGCCGGTTACGCCGATACCTTCAATATGTGCTTCCGTCTGGTTCGCCAGAACGGCACTTGCATCATTTTCGGTATCCAGGAAGAGGAATTCATTCCTCTGGAGCACAACTGGCTGATGGACAAGCAGCCCCGCATCATCCCCACGACGGGCGCACGCAGCGGCGACCCCATCAGCCATATCCAGGAAATCGTTGCCCTGCGCCAGCGGGGCTGGTGCGACCCCGCGCCGTTGGTGACCCACCAGATGGGCTTCTCGGATGTGCAGAAGGCATACGATATGTATGACCAGCGCCAGGACAACATCATCAAAGTGGTGATGAACATTAACGAGTAGCCCGGCGACCAAGGGAGATTTCCGTCGGAACCGGCCCGGACGGGCCGTTCACTGCAATCTGAATTCCGGCCTCTGTGTCCTGGAGGCAGTGCCGGGTGGTGGCGTGTGAGACCAGGAGATGAAATCAGGCTGGTAAAGGAAAACCTGGCTTTCGCCGTATCTCTTTGGAACGGGGCGAGGGCCGGCCGGGTCCCGCCGGGCGCCCTGGCGGGTTCGGGAAACGATGGCCCGCTTACAACCCATCGGGCGGGCGCTCAACCTCAGACCCGGCATGAGTTGGCCACCGAGTTGACCCGGGGGGCCGCCAACCAGATGAGGGGGGCCTTTGCCCTTTCCGCGCTGCAGGCCCAGAGAAGCTTGGAAGACGCGTTCTCCGGGGAACCCATCCAGGAAGAATGGCCGGAGTTGCGGGCCGCCCGTTCCGCGATGTTGCTAATCGGGCGGGCGGTGCAGCATTCAATTCTTGAACCTGTGTGGGAATGCCCTCCGGCATACCGCCGGGTGTTCCACATTCGTCGGCTTGGATTCACCCTGAACGCCTCTGCCCTGGAGGGGAGGGTGCTCAGCTGGGACGATTTCGGCGGCCTGGAGCGGTATCTCAATCTGCTGGAGTATTGCGCCTCCAGCGCCAATGCTGCGGCGGCGTCCGGAGCAACTCGAACGTTGCCCAGGGTTCTCTCGCCCAGCCGGACCGGACCAGGGGGCGTGCTTGGAGCGCCCGATGCGCTCACGACCGATGTGGAAGACCCTCCATCCGCCGTTCCTCCCAAGGGATACCCGGGCGACCTGGCCGACAGGAGGCTGGCCCCGGACGCGCCTCCCTTCGTGCCGCCTCGCGTCCCCGTGTCGCAGAGTGATGAAGAGGACAGCTGGGACAGCGTTCTCGCCGAAAGGGCAGGACAGTGGCACACCCAGCCAGCAGAGCAGGAACCGGAGACTCCCCGGAACGGGCAGAACGGACATTCGTCCGGTGGCGTGGCCTCCGCTGACGGCGTACCCGTCGGCAACATGGTCAGCCAGTTCGTGGCCGAACGGTGCGAGACCGGGGAGGAGCGCCGGACGCTGGCCGGAGAGCTATACGAGGGATTCCTCGGCTGGTGCCGGGATTCGGGACGGCAGCCGGTATCGCAAAGAGCCTTCGGAATGCGCCTCACCGGCCTGGGGCTGCGGCGCAAACGGCGCGGGCATGGCAAGCACTGGTGGGAGGGAATTCGGCTGGCGGGTTCCTGACGGAATCCCTGGCGATTCCGTCCCAGACAGGCGCATCCTGAGAGCCTGAAGCTCCGGCCAGCGGACCCCGGTCATTCGTGCTTGTGATGATGCCCGCCGTGGCGGTGGCTGCCATGATGATGGTCGCTGCCCGGCGACCCCACTTCACGCAGTCAACATCCCGGCTGGCCGTAGTTGCCGCAACAACCGCGCAGTCTGCGAATCTTCGTCAAGGTATTGTCCACCACGATCCTGATTTTCTCTCCCAAGACCATGGGCACTCGCAGATTGTCGATATAGGAGAGCTTGAGTCGCCTCTTGTCTGACATAACGCGCCCCATTATGCTGGTGTCGGCCAGCAAATACAATTGGTGAAGTAGTACATTAGACAACCCGTCAGGCTGCGGTTCATTCGTCCTGTTGCAGGGAGGCGATATGTCCAGGCATCCCGAATACATTCATAGATTGTCAGAATTCGTGTGCGGCTTGCGCTGGGAAGACCTGGGCGCGGATGCCCGGGATGCGGCTCGCACGGTGGTGCTGGACACCATTGGAGCGATGGTGGCGGGCAGCAGGCTTCCGGAGAACCGGAAGCTGGCGGAACTGGCTGTGCGCATGAGCGGTACGAGTGAGGCCACCATCATCGGCCATCCGCAAAAGGCGGGGCCAATGCTCGCCTCCCTCGCCAACGGAACGGCAGGCGTTGCCCTGGAAATGGACGAAGGCAATCGCCTGGGAGGGGGACACGCAGCCATCCACGTGATTCCGCCGGCATTGGCGGTCGCCGAGCAGGTTGGAGCCTCGGGCCGCGAATTTCTCGAGAGTGTCATTGTGGCTTACGAGGTAACATCCCGCATCGGAACGGGGACCACTGTCAAGCCCGAGGTACATTCTCATGGCACCTGGGGCACCATAGGGGCTGCCGTCGCTGCTGCCAGGCTGATGGGACTGGGACTCACGGAGACATCCGAAGCAATTAGCATCGCTGCGTCCATGAGTCCTGCCAACACGTGGACTCCCTGCCTGGAGGGGGCCACGGTCCGCAACCTATATCCGGGACGGTCCGCCATGCAGGGGATAATGGCCGCAAACCTGGTGGAGTGCGGGTTTACCAGCCTTGAGGACGGCCCCGGCGATATCTACGGCTCGATTCTCGGCGGCGGGTTCGACTCGGAGGCCGTGGTGCAGGGTCTCGACCTGCAAGGCCCGCTGCGAATCCAGCAGAATTACTTCAAGCTACATGCCTGCTGCCTCTACAACCACCACGCCCTAGACGGAATGCAGCATATCCTGCGGAGGGGGGAGTTCGTTGCCAGCGACGTAGCGAAAATAGACGTGGTTGCCCCGCCGCTGGCCACCATCATGACCGACCCGGCTCCGCCGAACATGCTGGCCGCCAAGTTTTCGCTGCCCTACGCCCTGGCCGCAGCCGTGACGCACCGGACGACCGATGTCACCGCGTTCTATCCTGACAAGCTGGCGGACCACGAGACCCTGGCATTGTCCCGGAAGGTGGACGTGTCCGCCGACCCCGAGATGGACCTGCGCCGCTATGACTACCCGGCGGCGCGGGTGACGGTGTCGCTCAACGACGGCAGGACCCTGAGCGAATCGGTGGTGGCCCACCACGGAGACCATCGAAACCCGGCTCCCGCCGCCGAACTGGCCAGCAAGTTTGCCTTCCTCACGGCTGACTTCCTTGGTGAGCAGGGCATAAGCGCCGTCTCAGACTCGGTTTCCCGGCTGGAGGAATCGCTTGACATCCGAGAACTGACCGCTCTGCTCAGGGGAGACTGACGGGAGTTATTTGTCCTGGTGTTCCACGGTCACGACGGTGTGCAGCCCGCCGCGGATCTTGTAGTCCAGCCTGATCTTCATCCGGCGGGGCCGACAGCTGGCCACCAGGTCATTGAGGATGCGGTTGGCGGCGTGTTCCTGCACGATGCCCACATCGCGGTAGGACAGCAGGTAGAACTTCAGTGACTTGAGTTCGATGCAGCTATCGGATGGGACGTAGCTGATTACCAGTTCGCCCGTGTCGGGCAGCCCCGTCCAGGGACAGACAGCGGTGAACTCGTCAGTGTCGATAACGACCTCGGTGTCCCGTCCCGGATATTCGTACTCGAAGGTCAACAGGCAACCGGATTCGATTGCCTCCTCCCCCTTTGCAGGAAGTTGCTTGTCCAACTCCTGATACTTTTCCATCAACTCCGGAATAGTTACCATTTATGCCTCCAGTGGAAGGGGATTTGTATCGGTATATTATTGGGCCGCTCAGTGGGAAGACTATCTGATGCCCAGACCATTTGATTGCGCCGGAAGTGATATGAAGCTATCATTGCCTCAAACACTGACCCGCTGATTCGCACCATTCCCGGATGTTTCCTCTGGATAGGCTGCTTCGGGACGGCCAGGAAGGCAGGCCGCGTTGATCGCCGCCTGCGCCTCACAACGCCCGTCCGGTCCCTGGGAGATCAGGGAGCTTCCAACCTCAATTCTAGCTGATTGAATCAAGCGAAGGGCGGAGGCCCGGCTCACAATGTGGCGCGAATCACGCCCAGGGCAGGGCCAGGGAGATCTGGAGCATGACTGGAATTCTGAGAATACTGTGGCCTGGCAGTTGGCTGCGATGGGTCGCTGCCGCCGTCTATTTGTTGGTGATTGCGGTAATTGTGGCAGTGGTCGTGCTGTTCCTGTTCGTTCGGGGATTGAGCCAGGCCGGTGAGGCAACCGCCGAGTTCTTTCCATCCAGTACCATCGTCTACGTTTCTGTCAACCTCCGTCCCGGCATCACCCAGATCGACAACGCCAGGGAAGTCGGCGACCTGTTGCGTACTGACGATTTTATCGATGAGGAAGAGGAGTTGCTTGAGGAGGTGGAGGATGAGACCGGGATCCACCCTCTTGACGACGTGACCTCCTGGCTGGGCACTGATATAACCTTTGCGATTCTCGACATTGACGAAGATGAGGACCTGGTCGAATGGGTGCTGATGGCCCAGGTCAGCGATCAGGACGAGGCCTATGACTTCGTCGAGAAGCTCCGCGACTACCTTGAGGACGAACTGTACACCGATTTCGACGAGGACGAAATAGGCGATGCCGATGCCTGGATATCCGATGATGAGGACGTGGTCATCGGCTTGACTGGCGACTACCTCCTGCTGGCGGACAGCGAGGACACCCTCGAGGACATGCTGGACTACATGGACTCTCCGCCGGAGCGCTCCCTGGCGGATGACGAACAGTTCATGGCCGCCAGGGACGCCCTGCCCGAAGGCCGCGTCATGTTCGTGTACGCGGAGGTTGAGGACCATCTGGACGCGGCCGGGGATATCGTTGATGAATTGGGGCAGGCTACCGCCGAGGACTGGCTGTTGAACAACGCGCCCGAATGGGCAGCGGCTTCGCTGTCGTTCATCGACAAGGGTGTGCGCTTCGACGTTGTCTCGGAAGCGGCATCGAGTTCCCTTTCCACCGATTCCGAGACCGACCTGATGTCCGCCGAGGTAGTGCCGGAGGACACGCTCCTCCTGCTGTCCTATTCCGGCCTGCGGGACGCCTGGGATGAATTTCGGGATACGCTGGAGGACGAAGACCCCTGGGCAGCCGAGGACCTGGACGAATTTCTGGCTGAAATGGAAGACGAGATTGGTGTTGACCTGGAACGAGACGTGATCGAGTCCCTGACGGGGGAGATGTCCATGGCGTTGCTGCCCAGCGACGTCCGGTTCTCCGACTCCGGCGACGATGTGGCGGGCGCCTTTGAGATTCTGTTCGTCGCTGGCCTGCACGACGCAGAGGGCATTGAGGATGCCCTGGATTCGCTCACCGACTGGCTGGAAGACGAGGACATCGAGATTGACCGGGATTCGATTGGCGACTACGACGCCGTGACCCTGAGCATGGACCAATTTGACGAGGAATTCCTGGACTACTACGAGGCAGGGTATGTGATCACCGACGACTGGCTGGTCCTGGGCAGCACCGTCGATAGCCTGGAATCGTTCCAAGACGTCGCCGAGGGCGGCGCAAGCTCTTTGAATTCCTCAGGCAAGTACTCGGAATTGGCGGAGTTGGCCCCCTCTCCTTTGCATCTCCTGCTGTACGCCGACATCGCTGGCATAGTGGAGATGGTGGTCGATGGCCTGGATGAAGATGACCTGGATTACTACGAGGAGGATGTGCGTCCCTTCGTCGAGAACCTGAGCGCATTCATGGTGGCCAGTTCCCTGACCGACGAGCGGTGGCGCTTCACGGCCGCCCTGACCCTGGAGGACTAGCAACAGGGCCTTATTGAAGTTCCCTCCCCCTCACCCTAACCCTCTCCCGGAGGTTGAGGGCGTTCTCTCGCTGGGCAACACATCGCTGCCGCGCATGATCTCACCCCCACCCTCCCCCTCAGGGGGAGGGAAAGTTAGAAGTCCCCCGGGAATGGCAGCGCTCAGGTTGCGCCGCGCAGCCGCAGCGGTCTAATATAGGCCATCTTGCGGGCTCCCGCCTCCGGGCAAAAGTCCCGCGCATTCCCGAGGATCTCTGACTGATGACGCAGACCCGACAATTCGCTCCTACCCTTTCCGACCTCGACGCCATGAGCATCGAGGAGGCGCAAGCGCTGTCGTTCGAGGAGCGCGACAGGCTGCTGGAGTTGATCATAGCGGACGGCCGGCACGAGGCTACCGATGCCGTATCTCATCGCACCGGCCTGTACACCGACTATTTCGATGAAGACCTGACCAGGATGCTGAAGGTGCGGGCCGTCAAGGTCCACTGTCGCGGAACTACTTCGTCCGACTTTGAGGGCCATCCGGTTGGCGAAACCTACCAGGAACAGTACCGGGCGTGCTTCCGCCATGTCGAGACCATCCTCACCGCCGCCCGCACCGACTTTGGGCGCGTCGTCAAGATGATCGTCTTTCTCACGAACATGGACCTTTGGAGCGAATTCAACGAGATTTACCGGGAGTTCATTCCCAACCCTCCCTGCCGCGCGGTAATAGGCACCACTGGCCTCGCCCAGAAACCGCTGGCCATCGAGATTGTCGAGTGCATCGCCTACCGGGTGGCAGATTAACGCGCAAGGCCAACCACCTGCGAAAGTCCCCCCTCTGGGAGAAGGGTTAGGATGGGGGAGAACCCCAAACATACAGGACGCTGGTTCCCTCTCCCTCTGGGAGAGCGTTAGGGTGAGGGCGTACCCTGTACTTACAGAAACAGAAGGCAGAAGGAGGGAAGACATGGCAGAACTGACGCTGGCATACAAGGCCAAGAGCTACAGCACAGGCACCCTGGGCCGTGCCATCTGCAATGCCCGCAATCACCACTGGGTAGCCGACGACCCCGGTGGCGACGAGGTCGGCGCGGGCGAGCTGTTCTTCTCGGGCATCACGGCATGCGCCGTCAACATGGTTGAGCGCATAGCCAACGCCGAGGACATCGCGCTCGACTGGATGGAAGTGGACATCGAGTCCTATCGCGACCCGGATAAGGCTCCCAGCGACATCACGCTGTACGACGCCATACGTGTCCACTTTACGATGTGGGGAGTGGATGACGATCAGGCCCACGAACTGGTGGAAACCTGGAAGCGCCGTTGACCCCTCTACGGTTCGGTCGCCGTGGCGACCGCTGATACCACCGTTGGCCTGACTTCCCACTCTGAAAAGAAACGCTAGAGAGGTCAAACAAACACAGAGCGCACAGAGAACACGGAGAGGGTAAAGGGATTTAGAAAATACAGGAAAATCTCCGTGCCCTCTGTGGTTTCTGTGTTGAAATAAAACCGGAGACTCGTAATGAACATCTGCTCGTTTTTGCCCAGCGCCACGGAGATTGTTTACCAGCTCGGCCTGGAGGACAGTCTCAAGGGCGTTACCCACGAATGCGATTACCCGCCCGATGTTCGCAACAAGCCATGGGTGGTGCGCAGCGTATTCCAGGGGCAGCAACCCACCAGCGCGGAAATCAGCCGCGTCATTTCCGAACGCCTGGAGCAGGGTCTGGGCATCTACGAGATCGACGAGGAGGTGCTGAAGGCTGCTGAGCCCGACCTCCTCATAACCCAGGCCATCTGCGAGGTTTGAGCCATCTCCTCTCGGCAGGTCGCCGAGGTGAGCATGAGCCTGGCCAGGCAGCCCGAGGTCATTTCCCTCGACCCCCAGTTGCTGGGCGATGTCATCCGGAACATCCGCACGGTGGGCCGGGCCACGGGCGCTGAGGAGAAGGCTGACGAGATCGCCGAGGGCATGGAGGAGCGCATCGAGGCAGTCAGGGTCAAGGCCGCCGATGCCGACACCAGGCCCAGCGTGCTGCACGTGGAATGGGCCGACCCCCTGATGTGCGGAGGTCACTGGGTGCCCGAAATGGTGGATCTGGCCGGAGGCACCAACACCTTTGGCGACAAGGACACCGGCACCTTCAAGCTGGAATGGGACGAAGTGGTGGAGCGCCAGCCGGACGTCATAGTGATGATGCCCTGCGGGTTCGACGTGAAACGCGGCCTCGAGGACGTGCCGATACTGGCGGAACGGGATGGCTGGAAGGACCTTCCGGCCGTACGCAACGACCGCGTATACGTCGTCGACGCCGGCGCCTATACCAGCCGCTCCGGCCCCCGGCTGGTCACGGGTCTGGAGATAATGGCCGAAATGATCCACCCGGAGCTGTTCAGCGGCTACATCCCGGAGCAGGGGGCGCTGCGACTGTTCAACGCGTAGGAATAATCTGAACTGTGATTCTTGTTATTAAGAGGGTGTTTCCAAAACGCTTGCCGGAACACCCTCACCCTGAGCTTACCTTCATCCTGAGCTTGTCGAAGGATGGCAGGTTGTTAGACTATCAGGCACCCGCCCAACCGCCCGTCCTTCGACAAGCTCAGGATGAGCGGTTGGGCCTTAGTAACACCGTCTACAGAGATTGCCATGATTTGGCAACAAGAAAATCAGGGCAATCATCCAAATCAAACGAATCACAGTTCAGACAATCATCTCCAACTGCCTAATCCGTGGGTCTAGTTTAGCCTCGGGCCCTTGAAGGGGTTCTGGCGTTGCAGTTCTTCCTGCAGGGCGTGGTTGCGGCGCCGGAGCAGCGGTACCAGCCGGGTCAGCCGGTCGGCGGCGGTGGGCGCCTCGAGGAGTTCCTGTCTGACGGGGATGGGAGCGTCCAGATTGGCCGCAATCATGTAGGAAAGCTCCACCGGATCGTCCGGGATTTCCACCTGTGACGCGTACCCGCCGCTGAGAGAAATCAGGTTCTGCATCAGCCTGGTGAATTCCTCGGAAAGCTCCGGTGACACGCCGGAGAAACCCTCGCCAACCGGCTCGTCCAGCAGCCTGACCAGCGCAGCAACGTGCGGCTCCTGCTGCGTAATCTCGACGATCTCGAAGCGGCGCTCTCCCTTGGTCATGATGTTCAGGCGTCCCTGTTCCAGCATCTGCGAGCGCAGCACCCGGGTGGTCGTGCCGACGGATTGGGGGTCGGCTGGCGCGCCCACCTCCTGCCCTGCCCTGATCAGCGAAACGCCGAAGGGCGTGTTGTAGCGCATGCAGTCGCCGATCATTGCCTTGTAGCGCTCTTCGAAAATATGCAGCGGCAGCGGCATACCCGGAAACAGCACCAGATTGAGCGGAAACAGCGGTATTTCAACTATTTCGTCGTTTGCGCTTGCCATAACTTTGGAAGTATAGCACAGCCCTCATTTCGGGTTGACACCCCCTTGTGGGCGTTCGCATAATGACGGCATCCGTAATCTGTGAGCCGAAAGCTATGGCCAATTTGATATCCGACGCCGAACTGGATTCCCTGCTCAATGGCGACACCCCCTTTGCCCTGATCGACGTCCGGGAGTCCGGGGAGTACAACAGCTCGCACATACCCGGCGCGTGCCTAATTCCCCGCCGCCGGATCGAGTTCATAATTGAGGACTCGGTGCCAGCCAAGGGCGTGCAAGTCGTCGTCTGCGACGACGATGGCCGCAGGGCCCCCCTGGCGGCGGCAACGCTGGAGCGCCTGGGCTATACCAACGTTTCCGTCCTTGACGGGGGAGTGAACCGTTGGTCCGCCCGTGACTATCCCACCGAATGGGGCGTCAACGTGCCCAGCAAGGACTTTGGCGAGAAGCTGGAGGTGGTCCACCACGTCCCCGAAATCTCCGCCGAAGACCTGCACGAGCGCATCGAACGTGGCGACAAGCTGGTGATCCTGGACACCCGCACCCCGGAAGAATACCAGCGCTTCGCCATCCCCGGCGGACGCAGCATGCCCGGCGGTGAGCTGGCCCTGCGAATCACCGACGTGCTGAACGAGATCGACGATGACACCACCGTCATCCTCAACTGCGCCGGCCGCACCCGAAGCATCACCGGCACGCACGTTCTGCAGCGGATGGGCATCGATGCCCTGGGCCTGAAGAACGGCACCTCCGGCTGGTTGCTGGCCGGATTCGAACTGGAAAACGGCGCTGACCGTGTGGCACTGCCGGAGGTCTCCGACGAGGGGCGCGCCGCCGCTGACGCATACGCGGCTCGCCTGGCCGAGGAAGACGGCGTTCGCTACCTGTCTCCCGATGACCTGGCCGAACTGATAGCCCGTCGCGATAGCGAGGCCGTCTATCTCGTAGACGTGCGGACTGACCAGGAATTCACCGACGGGCACATTCCGGGGTTCCGCTGGTGGCCTGGCGGACAGGCGGTGCAGCGGGCCGATGACCTGGCCGTGGTCAAGAATTCCACCATCGTGTTCTGTTGCGACGGACGCGCCCGCGCCACGGTCACCGGGTCGTTCTACCGGCAGATGGGCCACAGGGAAGTGTACGCCGTCGACGGCGGCGCTCCGGCGTGGGCCGCCTCGGAGCGCGAACTGGCAACCGGGATTGAGCGTTCTCCGGTGGCCGGGCTGGGCGATGCCTTCCGCAGCGTGAACCTGGTTTCAGCCCAGGAACTCCACGACAACCCGTCCGGCGTGGTGCTGTTCGTCGACACCAGCCAGGACTTCTCCGGCGGACATACCCCGGGTGCCAGGTGGCTCTCCCGGAGTTGGCTGGAGATTGAAATCGGCGAAATAGCGCCGGACAAGAACACGTCCATCACCGTGACCTGCAGCAGCGGGCGCAACTCAGCGCTGGCCGCAGTGACCCTCGGCGAGTTGGGCTATGCCAACGTGTCGGTGCTTGAAGGCGGTATGAACGCCTGGCGCGAGGCTGGCCTTCCGGTCGAACAGGGCCTAACAGGCATCGTCCGTCCCCCGGCCGACATCAACTACCTCGGAGTCGACCGGAGCTACGGTGAAATGATGAACTACCTCCGCTGGGAGACCGAGCTGGGATTCAAATACGCCACCAGCTAGACCCCACAAATCCCCTCTCCCTCTGGGAGAGGGTTAGAGCCTGCCCCGTACTTGATACGGGGGTGCGGGTGTCCCGAGCAGGGCCCTGCCCGAAATACTGGTGTCACGTCGTGGAAGGAAGAAATAAGCAATGACCCCCGTAGACAGAGAGAGCAAAATCGCATCCTACGGCGGGGCTTATGAGGCCCTGATTGCTGGCGTGCGTCAATTTCCCAAGGAGATGTGGGACTTCCGGGACGAGCATGGGTGTTGGAGCATCCGGGAGCATCTGGTGCATATCGCCGACAGCGAGGCTAACAGCTACATCCGCTGTCGGCGTTTCATTGCGGAGCCGGGGCAGCCGCTGATGGCCTACGACGAAAACGGTTGGGCCGCGTCCCTCGGCTACCCGCAGCAGGATACGGAACAGTCCCTGGAGCTATTCCGCCTGTTGCGCCAGCAGACGTATACTCTCATTAAGACGCTGCCGGAAAGCGCTTGGGCCAACGTCTGCTACCACCCTGAAAACGGCGATATGACGCTGGACGACTGGCTTGCTGTGTACGAAGCCCATATCCCGGAACACTTGGGCTTCATGCAGGAAAACTACGACGCTTGGCGCAAGACCCGCTAGGGTCCGTTGGCATGGGACAAGCAGGACTAAGAGCTGGAAGCGATGCTGTATCTTGTTGGATTGGTTGTCATCGTTGGCTTTGCGCTGGCTTTCTGGTGGTTGTTCAACAAGGGAAATAACCGTCAGGCTAGTGGCAGCGACTTGACGGAGTTGCGACAGGCGGAGAGCAAGGTCAAAGTGTCCGACCCGATTCTACGCAGAGACATCGATATTCTGGAACGATATGGCTCTGATCTGTTACAAGACGCGATAGAGCTTCGACGCGCCCAAATACTGCGGGGCGACCACCCTGACAGCCCCTCTTCCTGACCTCCGCTGTGAGGGATGACGACTCTGTGGGCGCGTCTCGCGATTCGTCCACAGGCCCCAGGACAAGGGGTGCGGTTTTCGGCCCGGAAAATAAGAGCACAAACGTAAAATAGAACAGGAGGCTCTGGATGACTACCCGCGAAGAAGGGGCGGTGCCCGATTTTCTGAGAATGGATGAGGCTATCGGGTCCGACGCAGCAAACGCCGGACTAACCGGGGACTGGTACGGCTGGCCGTCCAAGGAGGTCAACCCCGTCACCCTGCTGGATGATGAGGGACGCACGGTCCGCATCCGCACTCCGGTGATGGACCTGGAGGGGTTGATCACCCCCACTCCACTGCACTACACGGTGCAGCACTTTGACGTGCCGCCGATCATCCCCGCCGACCAGTGGACGCTGACCATCGACGGCGAGGTCAAGAACCCGCTGACACTGTCCTTCGATGACCTGCGCCGCTTCCCTGGCCGCTCGGTGCGCACGGTGATGGAGTGCTCAGGTTCCGACGCCACCTTCTTCGAGTTCTTCAAGGGCGAGGGCCCCCGTCCTTCTCGCACCTCGGAGGCAATGATACTCAGCGCCAGCGAGTGGACCGGAGTTCCTCTGTACACCGTGCTGCAGGAGGCGGGACTGACCGACAAATCGCTGTACATTCGCGCCGAGGGCTGGGACATTGGCATCCCTCCGACCGCAGCGGAAGGTACCGAAGCCTTCTACTACGACAAGGGGCTGCCGGTCCAGAAGGCGCTGCACCCTGACACCATTCTGGCGTGGGCGCAAAACGGCGCGTTGCTGGAGCATCTGCACGGTGCTCCGGTGCGGCTGCTGGTGCCGGGCTGGTCCGGCAACTGGTCTGTCAAGTGGCTGCGCCGTCTGGAAGTGACCGAGGAGATGCCCGACTGCTGGTACCACTACCAGTTCTACTACTACGCCGACTCCGAGGACTCTCCCGATAAGGAGCTGATCACTACCATCGGCGTGAAGTCCATCGTCACCAGCCCCAACGACAACACCAAGGTTGTGAACTCCGGCGAGCACATGATTCGAGGCTACGCCTGGAGCGGCGCAGGAGCCATCGACAATGTCGAGGTCAGCGTGGACGACGGAGAGACGTGGCACGTGGCCCACATAGAACAGCCCCGAGACCGCTTCATGTGGGTGCGTTGGTCCTACAAGTGGGATGCCAGGCCTGGCGACTATACCATCATGTCTCGGGCGACCGACGAGGTCGGGCGGGTGCAGTCCCGGGAGCCGCGCTACAACAACATGCGCAAGAATTTCAGCGCCATCGTCGGATACCCCGTCACTGTGGAGTAGAGCGGAATTCCCTCTCCCTCCGGGGGAGGGTTAGGGTGGGGGCGTCCCCGGTCTCATAGCTGTTGCCAAAGCGATGGGCTACCCCCGCGCCGGCCCTCTCCCTCAAGAAAGGGAGAATTGAATGACACTGCGCTGAAATGCGTTGATCAGGCTGCAGTGGTAAAATGCCCCTGACACTTGGAGCCGATATGCCATACATAGATCACTCGGATATCAGGATGCCCGCACCTGCTGACCGCCTCAGCGAGCGTTACTTCGTATCGAGCGCGCAGGGCGCCGAGTCGCTCACGATCAAGGAAGTGCAGATCGATCCCGGCTGGGAGGGTCGAATGCACGTTCACAACACCGACGCATCAATGCAGGTGATGTCGGGCGCAATCCAGGCGATCATCGACGACGACGTCCGCACCGTTCGCGCCGGCACCACGCTCTTGGTTCCGCCGGGCACGCCGCACAAGCTCATCAACCACCTGTGGACGCCGGCGGTGCTGCTGATCACCTACCCAACTAACGAACCGCAGACCAGCTTCCTGGAATAAACTGGTTAGTGCAGGAGGAAGAACCGGAACGTACGGAGGAAGGGCCGGGAAACCGTGCCGATGATGTCCGGGAGTCCATCTGGAGCATACGGGTCAAGCACAAGCGGCTGTATTTTCGCCTGTTCACGCTCCAGATTATCATCGGAGCGGCCTGGTTTATCCGGAAGGTAGTTCTCGACGAATCGCTGACCGGCATCCCGGACAAAATACTCTCCGTATGGCAGGAAATGGCTCCGGTGGCGATTGCCTCAGCAGCCATCGCCCTGGCCATTACTGATACCTGGGGGACGATAACCGTGTTCGCCGATTGGTTGGAAGACGAACTGAAGAAGCGGCGCCAGCGGCAGATCAAGGCTGCCGTGGACAAGGCAGTGAGAGTCGCGGTGGAAGAGGCGCGCGCTCAGGCTAGTGCTGAGGCACGCGCCGATGAGCGCCAAAGATGGGAGGACTGGAACCATCGCCGCGAAGCTGCCGTAGCCGCTGGCGTTGATTTCAACGAGCCACCTCCCGGTATCGATCAGGTTACCGGAGACCCGCAACAGAAATAGATGCGCAAACCGCAGACAATTAGGAGGACAGCATGGCCCTACCGCAGATAGGAACCCGCGCAGAACCCCAGATCATCCCGACCAACGCTGGTTTGCGTACCTTTGCCGCGCCGCCAAACGCGCTGCAGGAGAACATCGTCCCCAACGACCTGTTCTACGTCCGCAATCACTGGAAGGACTGCCCCGAGATCGACGTCGACACTTACCGCCTCAAGGTGGACGGCCAGGTGGAGCGGGAGTTGTCCCTGTCCCTGGACGACCTGAAGAGCCTGCCCCAGAAGCGGTTCCAGGTGACCTTCGAGTGCTGCGGCAACAGCCCGGTGCCGGAATACTACACCAAGGCCCTGCGCATCAGCTCCGTGATGGAGCAGATCAAGGGCCACGGAATCATGGGCAACGCCGAGTGGGCCGGCGTGTCACTGCGCGACGTGCTGGAGCTGGCCGGTGTCAAGGATAACGCCGTAGAGGTGATGTTCGAGGGCGCCGACCACGGCCCCGACGAAGTCGTTGGCGACCCCGCCGAGGTCACGTACGAGCGCAGTCTGCCAATAGCCAAGGCCATGCACCCCGACACCCTGCTGGCCTATGAGATGAACGGCGAGCCCCTGCCCCTCATGCACGGCCGGCCGCTGCGCCTGCTGGTGTCGGGATGGTATGGCATGAACTCGGTCAAGTGGCTGGTCGGCATACACGTACTGGACCACGAGTTCGAGGGCTTCTATATGACCGAGCGGTACATGACCCAGAATGAGCCGGGCTCGCCCATTCCCTATACCTACTACACCAAGCTCAAGGTCAAGTCCATCATCACCAACCCGGTACCGGGAGAGATCATTCCGGCGTCCGGTTACCAGTTGGCCGGGGCCGCCTGGTCCGGGGAGCAGCAGATCGAGAAGGTAGAGTTCAGCGAGGACGGCGGCGAGAACTGGGTGCCTGTGGACGTGGTGCATCCGCGTTCGGGCTACTCCTGGAATCGCTGGGAGCACTACTGGCGGCCGCCCGGTGAAGGCAAGTACACAATCATGTGCCGCGCCACCAACAACCTGGGTGAGACCCAGCCGATGGAATTCCCCAACAAGTGGGATGGCCGGGGCTACGGCAACAACATGGTCTTCCCCTTCGAAGTGGAGGTCGGGAGCTGACCCTCATACGCAACATGCCTGCGCCATTCGTCTTCGGAGTGGTGGTAACTCTTACGGTGGTGCTGATCATATTCTTCGGGGCTTGGGCCGTTTCCGCCAGTGAAGAGGGCCGGGAGTTGAACTTCGGCTTCGCCGGCACCACGCTGGAAGACCCAAGCCGGAATACCTCCGAGGGCGGCCAGCAACCCCAGGCCGCCTTCGGCTCTGCTCCCATCGGTGAGACATCGGGAGGCGCTGCCGATTCCTGGTGGGGGCAGGGTTTCCTCAAAGCCTGTCCTCTGCATTGATCCCTCGTCCACAAGTATTCGAAGACCCTCCGTTAAGGTGATATGGCACAGATAGCTGCAGCAGTCCCTTTCCGCTTTCACCGCGCCTGGACCATTCTCGTGATCCTGGTAGTGGTCCAGGTCATCGGCCAGGCCATCAGCATGTCCGCTGGCATCATGGTGCCCCTGTTGCAGGACGAGGAGGGACAGTTCGGCTGGAACATCTTCACCATCGGCGCCGCCTTGGCCCTCTATTACCTGGTGGGTTCCGTTACCTCCCCGATAGCCGGTATGATGGGCGACCGCTTCGGTTCCCGGCCCATCATGTTCGGTTGCGGCGCCCTGTACCTGGTAAGCATGTTGCTGGTGGGCATCGTCACCGAGGTGTGGCAGTTTTTCATCGCCTTCGGCGTTTTGCTTGCCATTACTCAGGCATTCACCTTCGTTCCTCTCCAGGCCTCGGTGGGGGGATGGTTCCGGCGCAGGCTGGGACTTGCCACAGGACTTCTGCAGGCTGCGGGAGGCATAGGAGCGGCTCTGCTGGCCCCTGCGGTTGCGGCGCTGCTCGAGGCCTTCGGCTGGCGCGAGACCTTCTGGTCCATCGCCTTCGTAGGAGGCGGACTGATCCTCCTGAGCAGCGTCTTCTTCCGCTCCAAGCCGTCTGATGTCGGCATAAAGGCATACGGGACAAGGGGAGACGATCCTCCTGATATCGTTCCGTCGAAGGAAGTGCTCAAGCTTCGCCTGAAGGTGTTTGGCCAGCATATGCGCCGCACCAGGGCGTTCTGGAACCTCCCGACCATCCACGGCCTGGGGTGCGCTGGCCACGGCATCGTCCTGATCTATGCCATTCCCTATGCCACCGAGAAGGGAATCGGGCTGACAGAGGCGGCGTGGATCCTGAGCTGCATATCCATTTTCAGCATAGTCGGCCGGTTCATCGTGCCCATTCTCTCGGAAAAGATGGGCGGCAAGCCGGTCATGATCGTTGCCCTTTTCCTGCAGGGCGTTACGGTGGCCGTGCTCTTCTTCGCCAGCGATGCCTGGACGTTCTACCTGTTCGGCGTGCTGTTCGGCCTCGGTTTCGGCGGTGAGATGTCGGCATACCTGGTGGTGAACCGGCAGTATTTTGGCACCGGGCCCATGGCAACGCTGTACGGTTACGAGATAATGGGAGCCATGATGGGCCATGCCATCGCCACTCTCTTGGGCGGCCTGGTCAGGGAGCTGACCGGTTCCTATCTGCCGGTGTTCGCGCTGTCCATGGGGTTCAGCATTGTCGGGACACTGGTAATCCTGACGCTGGAATCGACCAAGAGGGTCCTTATTCCCGATTGGGAAGACTCATTGCCGGAGTCAGCAAGATCCGAGAACCTGTACAGACCGCCTTCCGAATCCGGGAGTCCCCAGCCCGGAGCTGGAACTGTTCCTGCACCCAGTCCCGGCGACTAGACGGAGGAACATTGCCCTATGGCGCGATTGATTGACCTGACACTTACCCTAGGCAGCGAGCGGGTGAGCGAAATTCCAGGACTGATGGGCGTAGAGACCTCTCCGCTGATGACCCACGAGACCCACGCCCGGTCCAACCAGAAGCTGTGCCTGGCCACCCACATCGGCACACATGTGGACGCGCCTTACCACTTCGTGCCCGGCGCCGCCACGGTGGACGAGATGCCGCTGGAAAAGTATATGGGGCCGGCCATTCTGCTGGACTTGCGCAGTGTGGCTCGGGGCCTGGAGCCGCTGAGCATCGAACAGGTGCGGGCTGCCGGCGGCGAACCGGAGGCCCTGTCCGGCAAGATCGCCGTGTTGTTCACTGCATGGGCCGAGAACGAGTCCGGCGGCCCGCGCTTTTACGGGCATGGCCCTTACCTGGGCACCGATACCGCTGCCTACCTGGCAGACAACGGCGTCAACGCCGTGGCCGTTGATTTTCCGATCGACAAGCACCCGCCGACGCCGCTGTCCACCATCAACGACTTTCCGGTGCACCGCCTTCTGCTGGGTCAAGGCATCCCGCTCATCGAGAACCTCATCAACCTGCACCTGCTGGTGGGTGAGGAGTTCGAGCTGTGGGCCCTGCCACTGAAGCTCAAGGGCGGCGACGGAGCGGCCACTAGGGCGGTAGCCCGCATTGTCTGAACTGTGATTCGTCTGATTAGAGGATTTCGCTGATTGTGAGCGGACCATGAGAAATCATTTTCATCCTGTAATCAAATTAATCACAGTTCAGACTAGATGACGCAACGCCGCCCCACTCCCATCCTGCTGGCGACCGGCAATCGCGATAAGCAGGAACAGTTTCGCGGGATACTGGACGGCCTTCCCCTGTCGCCGGTTACTCCAGGGGAGATCGGTCTGTCGGCTGTCCCCGACGAGGATGGCGACACCCACGAAGCTATCGCCCGCGACAAGGCGATGCAATGGTCTGACGCGTCCTCCATGCTTGCCATGGCTTCCGATGGTGGTCTCGTCATACCGGCGTTGGGCCCTCGCTGGGAGAGCCGATATACCCATCGTTTTGCCGGGCCTGCCGCCGACAACGACGAACGCCTCGCCCGGCTGCTGGAGCTGATGCGCCCTTTCAGCGGCGAGGAGCGACGCGCCTCGTGGGTGGAGGCCCTGGCCCTGGCCGATCGTGGGCGAGTGCTGGCGTCGTGGGAGCTTTCCGGGGGCGTCGGCTACCTGGATGAGCAGCCGCCCGCTGGACCCCTTCCGGAGTTCTGGGTGTTCAGCGTTTGGCGCTTTCCCCAATACGGAGCCACCTACAGCCAGCTCACTGCCGCACAGCGAGATTCCATAGATGACCATTGGGGCCATTTGCGCCGACTGGTGCGCAGGTATTTTCAGTCCATTTTTGTGCCTCGGGCTGGTGGATGAACACCCAGGCCACAGCCTGGCGCTATATCGGCTAAAATGAACGCATACTCCTGATTCGGAGAGCATCCAATTGACTTCGACCGCCATCACCCCCGACTCCATCGAAGCCGTACAGGAACTGCTGCGAGGCCAGGGCTATGTCGCCGACCGGTCGCTGGCGGTGCCAATATTCCTCGCCATTCGGCTCCAGCGTCCCCTGTTCCTGGAGGGCGAGGCCGGTGTGGGCAAGACGGAGATCGCTCGCGCCCTGTCCGCAGCCCTGGAGACGCCTTTGATCCGGCTACAGTGCTACGAGGGGCTGGACATCAGCCAGGCGGTCTACGAGTGGAACCACCCGCGACAACTGCTTGAGATTCGCCTGCTGGAGGCCAGCGGCGACGTCGACCGGGAGACCGCCACGGCCGGGCTCTTTACCGACCGGTTCCTTATCAAGCGGCCCCTGCTCCAGGCCATTGACGCGGCACACGAGCGCGCGCCCGTCCTGCTGATTGATGAGCTGGACCGGGCCGACGAGGAATTCGAAGGGTTCCTGCTGGAGATGCTGGCGGACTTCCAGATCACCATTCCGGAGTTGGGCGCGTTCAAGGCGGAACACCCTCCGGTGGTGATAATAACGTCCAACCGGACGCGCGAGGTGCACGACGCTCTGAAGCGCCGGTGTCTATATTACTGGATCGACTACCCGGACTTTCAGAAAGAGATGCAGATCATCTCCTCGCGTTTGCCTGACGCCCCCCGGCGACTGGCGGAACAGGTGACTGGATTCGTCCAGGAACTGCGGGAGACGGAGCTTTACAAGATCCCGGGCATCTCGGAAACTCTCGACTGGACTTCCGCGCTGATGGCCCTGAACCAACGCGAGTTGGAGCCGGAGGTCATCGATGACACCCTGGGCCTGATGCTCAAGTACCAGGACGACATTGAGCAGGTGCGCGGGGAGCCGGTGCGCGCGATGCTGGAGCGCTCCCGCAACCGCGGGCCACGGCGCGGTGGGCGGCGGTAGAAGCTTGAGAGGACAGGGCACTCACGGGTGTGATTATCTGCTGCTTCCTGTAAGCTTGGGCCCTGTCAATAGTCCAGCCAAGGCTCCGCCGAAAAGAAAGGAGGCTCTCCAAGAATTTTCAATGGAGGAACTGACGTCTTTGGAAGGGCTGTCCAGCGAGCCGGAGTAAATCGACAAACCTACTGCTGACGCAATACAAAGAAAACAAAGCACAGCAACGACCAGTGTGGCAAGTGCATATTGACCATTCAGTAATGATCCCCTATCCACGGTCCAGCCAAACGTCCCCTGTCCGGTAGTCAACTCGCATTGGTTTACCTATGTGCCGGAACGCAAAAAACAGTATCCGTGCCGAAGCGAGCAACCACGCCACAAAAGGGTGCTTCACGCTGCCCCTGGGGCGGTCACGAACCTGAGTTTCAATCTTCGGGTAACCCATTTGCTTTCGTTTCTCCCTTTCACTCATTGCTCCAAGAGTAATATAACATGTCCAGGATAGGCATTTACCACAAGTGAATTCTTTTAGCTCAATGATAAACCACCCATGACCACCAACCTATACGCACTGAACCGCGACGGCGCGGAACCCGGCGGACACATCCTGGCCAACCTTCTGCGCTTCGCCGAGGTGCTGCGCCGCGTGGGCCTGGACGCCGGCCCGGCCAACGTGCTTGACATGGTCCGGGCCACGGAGCACGTCCACATCGGGCGTCGTGGCGAGTTCTACCAGGCGGCCCGCAGCATCTTCGTACACCGTCGGCAGGACCTGCCAGTCTTCGATGAGGCGTTCAACGTCTTCTGGAGAAAGCCCAACACCGCCCGCAGCGGCATGGACCTGCGCTCCATGGGCGAGCAGCGGCGCTTCAGGAAGCCCCAGGTATCGGCGGGGCGCGACGAAACGATGGAAGACTCGCTGGCCCTCGAGGGGGACCCCGACGATGAATCCGTCTCCCAGATCGACCTGACCCGGACCTACAGCGCCCGCGAAGTCCTGCGACAGAAGGACTTCTCCCAGTTCACGGGGCAGGAGATAGCCGAGGCGCGCCGGATGATGGCAGCCCTGCGCTGGGACCTGGGCCATCGGCGCACCCGGCGATTGATCCCCGGCGAGGGCGGCGGCATCGACCTGCGCCGGTCCCTGAGGCGCAGCCTGCAGTACGGCGGCGAGATGCTGGACCTGGCCGAACGTGGCCCCAAGGTCCGGGCGCGCTCCCTGGCCCTGATCTGCGATGTGAGCGGCTCCATGGAGCGCTACACCCGCATGCTGCTGCACTTCATACACACCATCGCATCGGGGCAGCCCATCGAGGCGTTCCTGTTTGCCACGCGGCTCACGCGCATCACCCGGCAGCTGCGGTACCGCAGCATTGACCAGGCCATCACCGAAGTGTCCCGTGCCGTTCCCGATTGGGCTGGCGGTACCCGGATTGGAGAGGCGGTCAAGACCTTCAACTACCAGTGGCTGCGCCGGACGCTGCGTGGCCAGTCCATCGTGATGATCATCTCCGACGGATGGGACCGGGGAGAGCCTGAGCTTCTGGCTCGTGAGACCTCCCGGTTGCAGCGCAGTTGCCACCGGCTGATCTGGCTGAACCCGCTATTGGGATCTGCCAGCTACCAGCCGCTTACCCAGGGGATGCAGGCCGCGCTGCCTTATGTCGACGACTTCCTGCCGGTACACAATATGAACAGCCTACAGGCCCTGGCCGGGCACCTGAGCCAGATCGGGCCGCAACGAGCCGCAGCGCGGGCCTACCGTCCAGCGATGGATGAACCGGAACCCGATTCCGCTCCTGAACAACCGGAGGACCGCCCCATCGATCGCATCCTGCCGCGCCCGACCTTCCGGCACCCCATGTGGGGAAAGGAACGCTAGTTCGACGTGTCCCGCCTGCCTGCGTTGCTACGCCTGTCGTTCCGCCCAAAACCTCAGAAAGTCTTGAAATATAATGTATTCTCAAACGAAATGTTATATAATTAATGTATCGAAAACGTAACAGGGGTGACGGAAATGGACATTATTGAGCGCATGAGTTCCGAAGGACACGAGCAGGTCACTATGTTCTCCGACCCCGGTTCCGGACTGAAAGCCATAATTGCGGTCCACGACACCACCCTGGGACCGTCATGCGGCGGCACTAGGATGTGGCCCTACGAGAGCGAAGCCGAGGCGTTGACTGACGCTCTCCGGCTCTCCCAGGCGATGACCTACAAGTCGGCGGCCGCTGGCCTTCACTTTGGCGGCGGGAAAGGCGTCATCATCGGCGATCCTCACAAGCACAAGACCGAGGCCCTGATGCGGGCTTACGGCCGCTTCGTCGACACGCTGGGTGGCCGCTACCTCACGACCACGGACGTGGGCACAACCGGGCGCGACCTCGAGTACGTGAGACAGGAGACCAGGCATGTCACCGGGTTGTCGGTCAGCCTTGGCGGCAGCGGAGATACCTCTATCATGACCGGCCTTGGCCTGTACATGGGCATGAAGGCTTGCGCCGAGGAAGTATGGGGCAATGGCGGTCTGCGCGGGAAGACCGTGGCCGTCCAGGGATTCGGCAAAGTGGCCAGCCACCTGTGCGAGCATCTGATGGAAGAGGACGCTCATGTCGTTGTCACCGACGTGTTCGCCGATGCCCTTGACCGCGCGCGGGACTGGGGTCTGGAGGTGACCACGCCCGATTCCATACTGTCTGCTGAATGTGACATCCTCGCTCCCTGCGCGCTGGGTGGCGTCCTGAACCCCCAGACCATCCCGCAACTGAAATGCCGTGTCGTGGCAGGGGGCGCCAACAACCAGCTGCTGACCGAGGACGACGGCGAGGACCTGCACCGCCGGGGCATCCTGTACGCTCCAGACTACATCGTCAATGCTGGCGGCATAATAAATGTCGAGGCGGAGATGGGCGGCGCTGGCTACAGCCCCGATCGCGCTCGCGAAAAGACCGAGCGGATACACGAGATCATGGGTAGCGTCATCAGGACATCGCAGGTGGAAGAGATATCCACAGCCGCCGCCGCAGCCCGGCTGGCAGAGGAGCGGCTGGAAAGCGTGCGCCGCATCCGCTCCATGCGCCGGAGCTGCCAGTAGCAATCCTGTACATGCTACAATGCCGACCGGATTATCTGAGGGTTTCTTGACAACGCCGGAACTTGAAGCAATTGAGGATTTCAAGGCGCAGGCCCGCGAGTTCTTGGACAAAGGCCGGGAATATCTCGCTGCCGGTGACCTGCATCAGGCCTCGGAAAAGGGTTGGGGCGCGGCGGCGCACATGGCCAAGGCTGTGGCCGAGGCTCAAGGGTGGACCTACGATAGGCATTCAGATTTCAGTTGGGTAATCAATCAGGCCTTTCTGAAGACAGGCAACGACCGCTTGAGAGAATTACGCGGAATTCCCAACGATTTGCACGGGAATTACTACGTGCGTAAAAGGTTTCTGGACGCAGATGTGATACGGCGTGATATCGAGAGCATAGCGGAATTGGTGGAATTGCTGGCCCCATTGGCGGTTTTTGATGGCCATAGCGGAGACGGCGGTTCCTAGCCACGACCGATTCGCCTCACTCCGGTGGATGGCTTGCTATCCGGCTGATGCCGCTATATTGAAACGCATCGCGAGCCGGGGAAGCCAGTTTCGGGGACGGCCCTCCAGCGGACCCCTGATCACGCGGAACCCGGCGCGACTGAACATTATCTCAGTACCGAAATAGGCGTTGTCGTCCCCGGTCCGCTCCCCGCCTGCCCTGGGGTAGGCCTCCACGGCACGGGCGCCCTGCTGGCCCGCGTAAGCCACCGCCGCCTCAATCAATGCCAGCGCAATGCCGCGCCCGCGATGGGCCCTGCGCACAGTTACGCACGGGATTACCCAAACCGGTTCGTCGTCTACCGGCGGAGTGGCCCGGGAACGGGCAACTCGGGTCAGTTCGTCTCTGGGAGCAATGGTTATCCAGCCGACCGGCTGGTCCCCCTGAAAGGCCATCAGGCCCGGAGCCATGGTGCGCCCGGCGAGTTCGGTCATTGCTGCCCTGCGGCGCGGACCCCGTTCTCCTCCTTTGGCCTCTTCGCGCATCTGGGGCTCAGTCCACCGGGGATACATGCACCAGCACGTCGAACCCCAGCTCCCCCTCAGGACGACTCCCATCGCGTCCATCAGATCCGGCGTCAGCGGCTTGATTTCAAGATTATCCAGGGACTCCTGCGACTCTTGGTTCAATATTTCCTCAGGGCATCCAAACAGGTTTCGGGAAATGAGACAGGGGCGCCCCTTCAAGCGCCCCCATTGCGATCCAGTGTGAAGGGCCTGGTGTTAGCGGGCCTGTGATTCTGCCTGGAAGCCACCGTCGCGGTGCGCGCCGTCGCAGAAAGGCTTCTCCGAAGACAACCCGCAGCGGCACAGGCTGACCCAACGCCCTTCGGGAATGGTGTAGTTTGTGCCGCTCACGTCGACAATTTCAATCGGCCCGGTTACACGGTTGGGCCCGTTTTCCCTCACTTCGATCTTGACGTCTGCCACGGTTTCTCCTCCGCCTGTTCTTTGTTTGCCGGGGCTGGCGCTTAGTGTAGCAACCGCCCCTTCCATTGTCCAACTTGCGCGGCCGCGTCTAGTCTGCGGGAGTCTCGGCCGGCTCGGCAGCGGCTGGCGCACTGCGCGCCGGACGCTTGCGCTCTCCGCGAATCGCGACCAGGCCGACGCCCACCACCAGCATAATCCCCATCACCAGGAACGCCCACTTCAGCCCGACAACGAATGCGTCCGCCACCGAAGGAGATACGGCGTCGAGGCTGGGTTCCACCCCGTAGCTGGCCATGGTCACGACGACGATGGTGGTAGCGATAGCAATGCTGGTCACGTTGGCTGAGTTGCGCACGAGCTGGGTCAGGCTTGACACTACTCCGTATTGCGAGCGGTCGACCGCTCCCAGCACCGAACTGTTGTTAGGCGAGTTGAACAGGGCCATGCCACAGGCTTGCAGCATCATCATGAGCACGATGAACAGCACGGAAGATGACTCAGTCAGTCTTGTCGCCAGCAGAAATGCGCCAGCGGCTGAAATGCCCAGGCCCGACATGGTCAGCACTCGCCATCCGAACCGGTCGGAGAGACGCCCGCTGACTGGTCCCAGCAACACCATGCAGATCGCCGGGGGTATCATCGCCAGTCCTACGTCCCTGGGACTCATCTCAAGCAGACGCTGCAGGTAGAAGGGCATCATGAACCGGGTTGCCTGGCTCCCCAGGAAAGACAGCCAGCTGGCTCCAATGCCGATGGCCACCAGCTTGCGCTTGAACAGCCGCAGGTCGAGCATCGGATAGGCAGTCCTTAATTCCCACCAGATGAACCCGGCCAAGGCCGCCACGGTCGCCGCTGCGCCCAGCAACACCGCCGGGGAACTCCAGCCGAGTCGGTGTCCGTTGCCCACCACCAGCAGGAAGACCAGCAGAGTCAGGCCTGAAAGTCCCGCTCCGATCCAGTCGAAGCTGCCCCTGGCGCGGTCGGCTTCCGCGCTCGCGCCTCTGGGCTGCTGGAGGACGTACATGGTTGCCAGGATGGTGAGGATGCCTATGGGGACGTTGACGAAAAAGACCGAACGCCAGCCAAATGCCGCCACCAGTAGTCCACCCACGGCAGGCCCGGCGATGGCCCCGCTTCCGACCACGCTCATGTGAGTGCCCAGCGCCTTGCCGCGTTCCGCGCCGCTGAAGGCGGAGATGACGGTGGCCATGCCGTTGCCCTGGATCATCGCAGAGCCAGCGCCCTGGAGAACCTTGGCGGTAATCACCCAGGGCAGGTTGACGGCGATTCCCGCCAACGCCGCCCCGGCCACGAATATGGCCAGCCCGCCGATGTAGACCCACTTGCGGCCAACGATGTCGCCCAGCCGGCCCATGGGCAGGATCAGAACGCTGATAGCCAGGGCGTTGCCCACCACAACCCACTGTACCGTTGGCAGGTCGGCATTGAAGTGCGCTGCGATGTCTGGCAGCGCTATGAGCACCGATACCGTGTCCACCACCGACACGAAGGTGCCGATGGCGATGGTGGCGAACACCCACCACTTGTAGGACGGGTTGGATCTTATGCGCGAGAGCAATTTGCGAACACTCTGGAGTCCTGCGCCCCGGCGAATGGCAGAAATGGAAGAGCGCCAATCGATTTCGATTTTCGTAAGCAGACAGTCCCGGATTATATATGATTCTGACGCTGACGGATGGATGAGCGGCCTGCGGGGTAAAGGGAGATTGAAAAGCCTGTCATCCCTATTTTGTCTGAATCAGGATTCACCGGATTAAAGGATTATCGGGATTGGAGGATATCCTGAAAATCTCAAAATCCTGATAATCCTGATTCAGACAAATACTCTGCGATTGCCCTGCGCACCATTCCATCCCGCTTGACCGTGGTATCCGTGTTGGGTTAAATTTGGCCCAACAGACGACGCATTTGGAGCGGAATATGCCTCTCTACGAATACCACTGCCCGACGTGCAGCTACAAGTTCGAAAAGCTCCAGCCGATGAGCGCCACTGGCGCCGACTGCCCCAACTGCGAGCAGCCAGCCAGGCGCGCCATCTCGGTATTCGCCCGGGTTGGCTACGCCACGGAGGAAACGGACTTCAACCCCGGCCCGCTTCCTCCAATCGCAAGCCACAGCTGCGGTGGCTGCGGCTGCGGCCACTAGGCCGGACGCCCCAGGGCGAGCAAGCGAACAGGTACACCAATGGCGCGGGGCCGGGTCATTCCCTTTGGCTCCGCGCCGTTTTCTTTGCAGGCCCACAATTCCCTCCCCCTCAGGGGGAGGGAATTGTGGGGGTGGAATCGCCAACTGCGTAACTCCTATCCTGATTCAGACTAATAATCAAAAAGTCCTGCGATTCCCCCACCTGCGCCACGCCAGGTAGCCACCGCCCGCCGCAGCCAGTATGAGGCCGCCGGCTATGGCGCGCAGGGCCACCCACATGGTGGCATCGAACCAGAATCCTTGCGGGAACAGCAGCACCAGGTAGTCGGTCCTGGGGTCAAGCTGCCAGAAATCATTGGCAAAACTGACCCGGTGGAACAGCAGGAACAGCGCGTCAAACCCCACGGACGCCACGATTCCGAAGAGCGCCAGCAGCCCCACAGTCAGCGCGCCACCCCACAGCGCCCGGCGGGAGAGTGTCTGAATGTAGCCACGCCTCGCCCGTGCAATCCCAAAGGCGATCAGGGCGGCCAGGCACACAGCCGACACTGCGAAAGCCCCGTACACTCCCCACAGCAGGCGCTTGACGTCCCGCATGTGGTGGACCTCTTTTTCGTTGAACAGTTCCCGCTCCTGGCCGTATATGCGGGTCAGCACGCGCAGGGGTTCCTGGCCCGAGTTGAAATACGCCCTCAGGTCCAGCGCCACCTGCCGCAGATCGGCGGCGGAGATTCCGCTGGCCCTGGAGATGCGGTACTTTTCGAAACCGTCCTCGTACAGCCCTATGTTGTTGAAGGCCCACGTCAGGCTGCCGGTGATGAGGAATACCGGCACGGCCACGACGAACAAAGAAGCGGGCAGCCAGCGCATCCCGGTCTTCAAGCCGGTTTTCAAGACGGCAGCGAACCGCTGGAGGGGACTGTCGGGCTGTATCAGCGATTGAAACATCGTCGGCCCTGATTATAATCGGTGTATGACTGATTACGAATCGAACGGCAAGATATCGGAATTCCAGACACTGGTGGATATTGTCGCGAGGCTCAGGGCTCCCGGCGGCTGCCCCTGGGACCGCGAGCAGACGCACGAATCCCTGCGCCGGACCCTGTTGGAGGAGGCCCACGAGGTCCTGGAGGCCATCGACGGAGCTGACCCATCGGTCCTCACCGAGGAACTGGGTGATTTGCTGGTGCAGATAGCCTTCCATGCCGACATTGCCCGAGAGGCCGGGCACTTCGAAATGGGCGACGTGGTGGAGCGCATCAACCGCAAGCTCATCCGGCGCCACCCCCATGTATTCGGGGATGCCACCGTTGCGGATGCCCGCGAGGTCGAGCGGAACTGGGAGCGCATAAAGGCTGAAGAGCGGGCGGCCTCGGGCAATCGCAAGTCCCCCGTCGACGGCATACCTGCGAGCCTGCCAGCGATGGCGGCGGCCCAGCTGATGCAGGACCGAGTGGCCCGGGCCGGTTTCGAGTGGGACGACATCACCGGCGTGCTGGACAAGCTGACCGAGGAAATCGAAGAGTTGCGTTTGGCGCGGACCCAGGAAGAGAAGGCCCACGAGCTGGGCGACGTTTTCTTCGTGCTGGTCAACCTGGCCCGCTGGATGGACGTACATGCCGAGGATGTTTTGCGCCAGGCCAACGCGCGCTTCCGGTCGCGGTACCTGGGCATGGAGGAGTTGGCGATACGGAAGGGCGTGGACTTTGAATCCCTGCCACTGGACGAAAAAGAGGCCCTCTGGCAGGAGGTGAAGCGGGTCCAGAGTAAGGGATAACCGGAGTTGCTTCTGGTCAGCCTTCCCCTCGCAGGCTGGCCATGTGCAAGGGGTCCATGTAATAAATTCCGCCACCCATCAACCGCTGTAGAACAGCCGCAAATTCGGTCAAAGATTCCGCTTCTACGGAAGCGCGTCCCCCGAACAGCCGTTGCGAGAGACTGCGGCGCGGCTGCAAGATGCGGGCGCGCGGACGGGTCCCGCCCGCTTCGGCGGCCGCCTGCAATGCGTCGGTGTAGTCCCCGATCCGGTCCACCAGTCCGGCCTCGATGCCCCGCTGGCCGGTCATGACTTCCCCGGTGGCGAGTTCCCGGACGGCCTCCTCGGTCATGGAACGCCCTTTGGCTACAACCTGCACGAAGTTGTCGTAAATCTCGTCTATCAGCCCCTGGAGTCTCTCCGCTTCCTCCGATGTTGGGCTGCGCCAGAAGCCGGTCATGTCCTTGTACTTGCCGCCCTTGAATATGGAGAATTCCACCCCTGCCCGGCCCAGCAGTTGTTCCAGGACCGGTCTCAGGTAGAGGACGCCAATCGAACCGACCAGGGCTGTAGGGAGAGTGAATACCTGGCTGGCGGCACAGCACAGGTAGTAGCCGCCGGAGGCTCCGATACCCCGGACATAGGCCACCACGGGCTTGGCTTCGGCCACCCGCTCGATGCTGCGGTGCAGGGTTTCCGAGGCCGAGGCCGATCCGCCGGGCGAGTCGATGTCCAGCAGGAGGGCCCGGTAGGACTTGCTTCTGGCGACCGTCTCGAAGATGCGGGCATACGAGGCGGGGCGGATCTGGCTCCCGATTATCCCGTGCATCTCTACTACGGCGACGCCCGAGCTTCGACCAATTCCGAACGGCATGGCTGCTCCCCCCGCTGTTTATGCCCTGTATATTGTAACCCACTGCCGACGCCGAGGGCTTGGGCTCGGTCGTCCGGAAAGAAAAGGCCCCGACACAAGTCGGGGCCCAAGTTCCACCTGCTCTGCGTGCGTTGTTCAGCGAGTGGTCACGCCGAAGGGGAACTCTCCCCGGTACCCTGCTCGGACTTCCTGAATTCGGGAATGATGTACTTGCCGAACATCTCGATGGATTCCATAACCTTCTCGTGCGGAACGGTCTCCGTGGCCATCAGGAACTGGAGCTGGTCGACGCCAGTTGCCTCGTGCAGCCGAGCCGCCTTGATGCAGGACTCGGGGTCTCCGGCAACGATGATGCCGCGCTCGGCCATGGTGGCGGCATCGAATTCCTCCCACACCTTCTGGGCCAAGGCGCTGCCGCCGGAGAGGTCCAGCGCTGAACCGCCGTTGCCGCCCTGGGTGGGCACGTCAACATAGCGGGAGAAGTTCTGGGCCAGGTGATCGGGAACGCCGCCCCACTGCTCCAGCAGG
Source organism: Dehalococcoidia bacterium (assembly GCA_965203005.1). Classification (GTDB taxonomy): domain Bacteria; phylum Chloroflexota; class Dehalococcoidia; order Lucifugimonadales; family UBA3495; genus VXOI01. The sequence goes on along the minus strand of CBDBBS010000002.1, from coordinate 2,455,923 downwards.
CGGGCATAGATGTCCTTCTGGTCCTGCACGTAGGGACGGCCAGGGCCGAAGAATGTCTTGAGAGAGTCCGCCGACAATTGCTTGGTGGCTGCGTCGTCCTCGCCGCATAGCCCGAAGCAGGAGGACAGCCACTTGCTGTTGACGTAGGCGCCAACGGGGTTTGACTCCTTGATGGCTGTCTTGTACTGCTTGATGGACGGCTCCAGCACCGAGGGCGCGTTCACGCCCAGGGCCATGGATCCGATGCCCTTCTGCGCCGCCAACTGGTAGGTGGAGGGCTGCAGCGCGGCGACCCAGATGGGAGGGTGAGGCTTCTGGTAAGGCTTGGGCAGCACCTGCCGGGGCGGCACCTTCCAGAACTTGCCGTCCCATTCGAAGTAGTCCGACTCCCAGATCTTGGGGATCATGGTGAGGGACTCTTCCCACATTTCCCGCGTGTCCCGTGGGTCGATGCCCATACCCAGCTGTTCGTAGGGAGCGGATCGTCCGGTACCGAACTCAACGCGCCCATTGGAAAGGTGGTCCACCATCGCCACCCTCTCGGCAACCCGGACAGGATGGTGGTAGGGCAGTATGACCACGCCGAACCCCAATCTGATATTCTTCGTCAATCGCGAAAGGGCGCCGAAAATCACCTCCGGGCAGGGCGAGCTGGAGAACGTGGTAAGAAAGTGGTGCTCGACGAACCATACGGCGTCGAACCCCATTTCATCGGCCAGTATGCACTGCTCCAGGGTTTCCTCGATTACGGCATGATCGTCCAGAACGGGACGCTGCATCTCGTAGGCCAGCGAAAATTCCATCACATACCTTCTTGTTTTTGTTTCAGTCTAAGCGTCGTTCGCCATTCTAAGTGCATACGAGACGCGGGGGCAACCGGGCTCATCAGATATTGTCCGCTACACATCGCCGGGCGGCGCGTATCCCGGAACCCATTGAGCTTGCCTGGCTATCCTGTTCAGCATCCCTCTGGTCTTCCTGCCGGTGATCTCGCAATGACCGGGCCCGCCAGAGGAAGGATCACGAACGATGCCAAGGCCCAGTTCACGCAACTCACCGGCGCTAATGAAAGCAAGGTAGGGTTCCGGCCCTTCGCAGGCTACTGCGCTGTGGGTTGTTTCGGACTCCAAATACACGGAAACTAGGCCATCAGGCCCATTTTGGAGAAAGGCTTGGCTGGACGGGCGAAACCTGCCCAAGTTTTCGTCAAAAATGTACGCTCTTTCGGAGACTCGGCGCAGGACAATATCGTCGTCGCCGATGCTGGTATCATCCGTCAGCCCTTCCCTCATTGATGTCCTGTTGCCAGAGGCGCTAGACGATTGACCTGGCGTATTCCTTCAGTTTCGCCAAGGCGTCGCAGGCATATCCTTCCCATTCCCCCGCGCCGTTGCTGAAGTAATACTCAACGGGTTTATCGGGGTTGACGGATATTTCCAAGTTAACACCATTGCGATGCCATTCGGCCTGCGCTCCTCCCAGCCATGTGGGCACAATCGCGGGCGCAGGAGCGTTGTCAGGCAGAATCTGCGCAAGCACTTCAAACAGGTGGTCTACCGCCTTACGATCCGTTTTCTTGGCCCCGTCGCTCCAATTGTCCTTATTGAATGGCAAAGTCTCCATGCGGTTCAGGGTTTCTTTGAGCCAGGCGGCGCCAGACTGTTTTCCAGGCAATTTTGTCGACATATTTGACCAACGCTGCATTGAACAATGAGGTGATCATATCTTACTACAGCCCATCAGCACGACCTCTCGCTGGACCGGGGAGCTGGGGCGTTCCCTGGGCTGGAAGATAGAAGTAGCAGGGTCGGGTAACGTGACCCGACGGCTGTATTACCTGCCGGAAAATTGGATTTGACTTGCGGTAGTCATACACCGGCCAGGCTGGCAGCCCGTCCTGGGCCATGAACTCCTGTGCGGCGTTGTATGCGCCCTGCCGGCGGGGAGCTTGCCCATCCGTAGTCACTCCAATGCCATCGGCCGGGTCGTCAATGCCGGCTTGTTCTCAGAATTGATCCGTGAACGAGACGCAGCGGTTAGTGGATGTCCTGTCGCATCCCGCCGTCCAGGACGATGTTTGATCCCGTGAGATACGAGGCGCGCTCGGAGCAAAGGTACACCGCCAGGTCGGCGACCTCCTCGGGTTTGCCCAAGCGCCGCATGGGCACGAGTTCGGCGGCCTCCTTTTCCATCTGGTCCAGCCTGCGTCCCTCGGCCCGGCCCCGCTCCTCGAGAACGGCCTTCAGGGTGTCGCTCTCCACAGGCCCGTGGACCAGATTGTTGACGGTGATGTTGAAAGGCGCGAGCTCGTTGGCCAGGCTCTTGGCGTAGCCTGTGATGGCCATGCGGTTGGAGGTGTTGAGAGCGCTCTCGTCGGACTTCTTAACCTTTCCAACCGGGATGGAGTGTATGGAAAACTCGGGCAGCAGGTTAAGGATCCGCCCCCACCGCTGTTGCTTCATGTAGGGTACGGCCTCACGGGCGAAACGGACGGCCCCGAGGAAGCTCTCGTCGAGGGCCGACGAGATCGTTTCGTCGTCCAGCTCCGAGGCCCTGTCCACGGCCTCGTCCTCTATGCGGGTCGCCATGTGGGTGACCAGGATGTTTATCTGGCCAAAGCGGCTGACGGTATCGCGGACCACCCTCCTGATGTCAGGCTCGACGGTCAGGTCGGCGGGGATTGCCAGCACATGCTGCTGGGAAGACTCCCTGGCCAGTTCGATTTCCGCACGGCGCAGGTCAGCTTCCTTCCTGGCGCAGATGGTGACATTGGCGCCCTCGTGAGCAAAGGCTAGGGCTATGGCCCTGCCCATGCCACGGCTGGAACCACCGACGATTGCCACCCTGTCTCTCAGTCCAAGATCCATCTTTCCTATCCAAAGAGGTGATCGTGTTTCATTCAGTGAGGCAGGTCGGACCGGCGGAGGACGGCGTTATGCGCCTAGATGACGTCCCGCTGCTTGAGGGCTTCGACTTCGCTGTCGCTGTACCCAATCCCGGCGAGGATTTCCCGGTTGTGCTCGCCCAGCAGGGGAGGGGGCATGTCGAGGCCGCCGGGAGTCAGCGAAAACTTGATGGGGATGCCGGTCTGCTTGATCTTGCCCGCTGTGGGGTGCTGCATCTCCTGCAGCATGTCCCTGGCCTCGATCTGCGGGTCGGCGAATACATCGGCCAGGTCGTTGATGGGGCCGCTGGGGACGCTTACCTTTTGCAGGTCTGTCACCCACTCGGCCACCGGCCTTGTCAGGAACACCTGCTGCAAGTACGGCACCAGCACTGAACGGTTGTTGACCCGGTCTCCGTTGGTGGCGTATTCCGGCTTGCCCAGTTCCTCCAGGGCCATGGCCTCGCAGAACCTTTCCCAGATGCGCTCGGAGCCCACCGCGACGTTGATGAACTTGCCGTCCTGGCACATGAACGCCTGATAGGGGCAGAGGTTGGGATGGGCCGCGCCCAGCCGGGCCGGTGGCTTGCCGTTGGCGAAATATGTGGCCGCCTGGTAGGTGAGCCATGCCACCTGTCCGTCCAGCATGGAAACGTCGATGTACTGTCCCTTGCCATGTTGGGCCCGGTGATGCACGGCGGACATGATGGCAAAGGCGGCCCACATCCCGGCGCCAATGTCGGAAATGGCGATGCCCACCTTCTGCGGGTCGCCGTCGGGTTCGCCGGTAAGGCTCATCATCCCGCTAACGCCCTGCATTATCTGGTCGTAGGCTGGCAGGCGACGGTAGGGGCCGTCCTGACCGAAGCCGGATATGGAGGCGAAGATGATGCGGGGATTGAGCGAACTCACCACGTCGTAACCCAGGCCGAAACGCTCCATCACTCCTGGCGTGAAGTTCTCGACGATGACATCGGCATCTTCGGACAGCTTGAGGAAAATATCCTTGGCCTCGTCCTCTTTGAAGTTGAGGGTCAAGCTGCGCTTGTTGCGGTTGATGGACATGAAGTAGGCGCTTTCGCCCTCGATGAACGGGGGGCCCCAGTGCCGGGTATCGTCGCCGCTGCCCGGGATCTCGATCTTGATGACGTCGGCCCCGTGGTCGCCAAGCATAAGCGTGCAGTACGGGCCGGCCAGGGCCCGGGTCAGGTCCAGCACCTTAAGGCCTTCCAGTGCCTTCATTCCGGTCCAACTCCTTATTCGCCCGTGAGCGCGAATCAGGCTGCTCTGCGGCAGGGCGCCGGCAACCCTCGCGACTCACAACAGGTCATGATACGGAGGAAATCTTACGGGAATCTTACCACAGCGCCGGTCTATCGATGGTTTCAGTGTCGTCGCCACACTCGCGCACGATGGGGGCGACAAGAATCAAAGGGGTCAGCCCTACCTCAGGGTCGCAGCGTCGGTCAGGTGCACGCGGCAGCCTCCGGTGTCCGCAGGGTCGAAGTAGATCAGGCGGTAGCCCATGAAGTTGGTGAATGGCTCGTCAGTCAGGAACCGGAATCCTCGGGCCCGGTGTTCCGTCACCACGCGGTCAAGGTCTTCCACCGCGTAGGCCATGTGGTGTACCACCCAGGCGCCGCCGCTGCTTTCGAGTGCCGTTGGGTCTTCGGGCTGTATGAACTCGACCTCTACGTCGCCGACCTTCAGAAACACCACCTCACCCAGGTTAGGCACCGGTCCCCTGCCCGTTACCACTGCGCCCAACGCCTCGGCGTACGTCTGGATGGCTGCATCGAGATCAGGGACGAGATAGCTAACGTGATGAATATCGGAAAACATGGATGCTCCACCAGACTGCTTTTTCAGACGTGAGTTTCCTCGACAGGAGCTGGTAGCCCCGGAAAGCCGAGAGGGCGATTGCCCTCGGAAGGGGAATACCTTGGTTGCCGTATCAGGGCGCGGCGAATATTATATGGTGTTGCTGCGAGAGAACCAAACCCACTGCTCGCAGGCACTGATTGGAGTAGGAAATGCCGGTAGGAAGCACTTACAAGATAGTCGAGCTGGTGGGGTCGTCCAGCGAGAGCGTACAGCAGGCCATCGACGGAGCGATCGCCCGGGCCTCCCAGACCATCCGCAACCTGGACTGGTTCGAGGTGCGGGAAATCCGCGGCACCATCGACGGCGCCAGCGCCAACTGGTACCAAGTCAAATTGGGCATTGGGTTCCGGGTGGACTCCGGCGACGACGTGAGCCAAGACTAGGTACGACCGATGGCCGGCCCGTTCGTGGTAGCCCGCAACAGCGTCGTCATTGACGTGCCGGCCCGGCAGGTGTTCGACTACCTGGCGGACCTGTCACACCTGGCCCACTGGACAGGCGAAGTCGATTTCCGGGTTACCTCCCCGCCTGAACGTATGGCCGGCCCGGGGGCGCTGCTACAGCGGGAGAAGTCGGGAGTCATGCGGGGACCGCTGATCGTTCGCGGCGGGATGAGCGACAATCCCCTGAGGGTGGTCAAGGTGTCCACCATTACCGTATACGAGCCTTATGTCGCGCTCGCTGTGGAAACCAGGAACAGCTACAACGGGCTTCTGCACAGCATTGAGAGGTTCAGCTTCGAGTTCCATCCTCTAAGCCCTTTTCACGGGCGGAGCGGGGAGCCGGAGGCAGACGGCACCCAGGTCTCCACCCAAGTCTCCATGGTTTCGGAGATCGAGCCCATGGTGCCCAGCATGTATATTGGTCCCGTCTATGCCATCCGCTTGGTGCGAGCCCTTTTCGAGCGTCTGCTAAGAAATCGCATGGGTGGGCTTTTCACCCAGACGACAGCGGGACCACAGCTTTCTCGCGTAAAGGAGATGACTGAGACCAGGACGATCACTGGCTCCTGCTGATTAGGGTGTGTGACAAATTCCCTCTCCCTCTGGGATAGGGTTGGGGTGAGGGCGTACTCTGCATTTGCAGAATCAGAAACCCCTCGGCGACCCCGCAAACCGGAAAGCGAAGTGGATATGTAACACACCCTCTGGGGAGCGAGATTCGCTTCGCTTTGACCATCGAAGGCCCCTCGCACGAGAAAAGGAAGGGGTTGTCTAGGGCGGATTTCATGCCCTGAAGACGTGAGAATTTTGTGATCTCTATCCTCCGGTAACCAGGAACAGGACTCCGAATCCGGCTACGATGGCGTTGATTCCGGTCGCGTAATATTTGTCCGGCACTCTGCGGAGCAATTGCGCTCCGAAGTACGCCCCCGCAATTGCAAGAACTCCCAGGGACAGGCCGAGGCCGACTACCAGCGGTGTCAGGAGGTCTCCGCCCCCGCCATAGATCGCCAGCTTCGGCGCCTGGACCAGCAGCATGTTCAGCGAGAAGGTGGCGATGTATTCCCGGGAGCTAAGCCCGTAGGCCAGGTAGAACACCGGCGCGAAAGGACCGGGAATCCCGAAAACCGACGCCAGAAACCCTGCGCTGGCCCCCAGCGGCAGGAATCCCCAGAGCCTCATTCGCATCCGCTTCGACCACGGCAACTGCGTCAGCACCACGAGAGCCACCATTCCGCCACCCATGATGCGGGTGAGCAAGTCGGTGTTCACGTTGATGAACAGGAAGCTGCCCAAGATGGCAAAGGGTGTAGAACCGGCAGCGAACCAGGCCGCCACCTTCCAGTTCATGAACTCCCGGTTGATCCACACGCGGGAAATGGTGCCGAACATCTGGAATATTGCCACCACCGGCACGGCGACCTCGGGTCCATAGAACCAGACTAGGACCGGAAGTATCAGCACGCCACCGCCGAAGCCCGCAGCGCCAGACAGCGACAGGCCGATAGCTGCGGTGACGAAGATTACCGCCAGTTGCCAGACCACCATGTCTTCCAGAACGTTTACCCCCGTTACTGAACTGGCGCCGAATTATATATCCGGTCCAGCCCTTGCGTGTGTTGGCTCGCCCTTTGGTGAGTTCCCTCCCCCTTGATGGGGGAGGGTTGGGGTGGGGGTGAAGTCCACAACTGCGTAAGTCCTATCAGGATGATTCAGGGATTTCCAGGATGGACCCCAATCCTGATCATCCTCTAATCCGGCGAATCCTGATTCAGACAAAATACGGCATTCTGCTGGCGCGGCGCGATGGACTGGCCCATGATTTTTCGACGTAACCACAGTAACCCAGTGCTCCGTCCGTTGTAGAATAGCGGCCAGGAGGTCTGGTACGGATTCTCCGCTGGCAGTCCGGACAAAGGACGCATCAAGAAAACGCCAGGGGTCTGGAGGAACATGGCAAATTTGACCGAGACGCAGAGAATTGGCGCGCTGGTTCCCGCCACCAATCCGGTGGTGGAGCCCGATTTTTACCGGGTGGTCCCTCCCGAGATCACCGTCCATTTCGAGCGCATGTGGAACGGGGCGTGGGGCAGCCAGCCGGAGCCTGCTGTCGACACTGGACACCGCCTCAGCATGTCCAGCGGCGAAGCCAACGAAATCGATTGGGCGCTGTTTGGCTTCGACGTGAACAAGATGAATGACGACGTGGCAAGGGGAGCCAGTTCGCTGTCAAACATCGGGCCCGACGTGCTGGTCTACGCATGCACGTCGGGGACGTGGCACAGGGGCTACATGGCCTTCGACCAGAGAATGGCGGAGATCATGCTGGAGGCCAGTGGCGTGCCGTCGATCACGGCCGTAACGTCGTGCATCGCGGCCCTGCGCCATATGGGCAGCCGCAAACTCAGCATCGCCGGCCCCTATCGCAACTACCATCTGCGAAACCGGCTGAAGCCCCTGATGGAGGAGGCGGGGTTCGAGGTATTGAGCGCCGATGGTGAACCGTGGATGCAGGACTCCATGAACCCACGGGAAATTGACGCCGACCCTCCGCAGATGATCATCGATTTCGTGCCTACCGTGGCACACGAGGACGCCGACACAGTGTTCCTTCCCGGAACAGCCTGGCGGGCCCTGGATGCGGCAGAGGAACTGGAGCAGCGTCTGGGCAAGACGGTGATCACGGTCAACCAGGCCAGCATCTGGCTGGCCCTGACGCGGCTGGGCTGGACGGAGCCAATACCGGGCTTCGGCAGCCTGCTGAGGAGCTTTGGCTAGCGAGCGTGTTTGACCCGTTATGGTGCCGGGAGAGGGGTTCGAACCCACACACCGATTAAGGTAGCGGATTTTAAGTCCGCCGCGTCTGCCATTCCGCCATCCCGGCACTTGTCCTCCGTGGGGAATGTCTCGCGGCATTTCAGCCGCCGTGTTTTCTCCTCACGGGGAACCCGTCTCCAGTATATCAACTGGGGGCCAGTCAATACCCGATAAAGCAGGGGCACGCCCTCACCCCTTCGGCAGGCTCAGGACAGGCCGAACCCTCTCCCGGAGGGAGAGGGAATTCAATAGACATCCGCTAGGGACGGAATACCGCCATGCACTTATTGGAGTTGAAGACGTAGGTCTCGACATAATCGAGGACCTCCGGCTTGCGTTCCAGTTCGGCCATGGCCCCCAGCAGGCAGGCCCAGTTCAGCAGTTCCTGCTGGCCTGCCGCCTCTATCTGTGGCGTTGACACGTCCTTCCAGGCGTCGTAGTCGCCAGCCTGCAGGGCCTCGAACATGGCCCGGTCTGAATCGATGTCCGGCCAGAGAAAGTGGTTCTTCTCCGTCAGGAAGGCGTGGGACCAACTGGATGAGGCCACCAACGCCACGCGCCAGGGGCTTTGCTTGAGCGCCCGCGCCGTGGCCGCCCCTACCTGCATGCAACGCTTGATGGACGGTCCGGGCGGGTCCGGCTCCAGGAATTTCCCGTTCTCCTTGTGGGGCAGGATGCCGCCCCGGTTGCTGATGACCTTGCTCCCGTAGCAGTTGACGGCGAAGGGCACCACCGGGATATCGAAGCCGTTGCGGTCGTAGTCCAGGAACATGAGGGTGTTCAGGATGGAGTGAGGCAATCCCGGGTCGTGCAGCGGCTTGTAGGCATAAGCCATGTCCACGCCCTGCTCGATCAGCTGGGTGGTGAGCCACCGGGCGGCCTCTGGGTGCCCCCGGTAGCGGAACGCCTTGTCCTGCGGCTCGTTCCAGGCGTTGCGCTTGCTTGCCGCGAATCCCTTCTGGAACGGAGTGGATTCCGACTCCTCGTAGGCCAGGATGCAGAAGGGAGGGATGATGGTCTCCCTAAAATTTTCGTACTGATCGTCACCGAAGATCACGACGAAGTCAGGCTCGAATGCCTGAATTTCGTCGTTCACGACGCGGAAGCTCCTGACCAGGCGTTCCCGGTGAGCCACCGCCGAGGCGACGCCCTCGTCCTCGCCGTACTCCACCCGCATGGCCTCGGGCCAGTTGGCCGGATTCTTCATGTGCTCCGGGACCCGCTCGTCCCGCGCCAGGGTGATGTTGATGGGGAACGCCTTTTCGTCGTCCGAAACCAGCATAGGCGGGTAGTGGGTAACTCCCGCGCCGAGGATTTCTGCCATTCTGTCCTCCCGTTATGAAGTGGCTACGCGGTATGGAATTGCGTTCGATTCATGGCCCCTTACCCAGAGGCTTGTTAGTGGCGCAGCACGACCGTTGGTATGAGACGCCCGGCTACGGGATCAACTGCCAGGAGAGCCTGCTCCAGCGTAACTACACCCAGCAAGCTGGCCTCCCCAGGGTTTGCAAAGATTACCTGTGTCGTGAATTCCTGCCCTTGCAATCTTATCGCCATCTCGCCGATATCCACGGGAACGTGGCTTCCATCGGCTAATTCTGACTGGACTGTACGCGTTACTGGCACTCCCAGACGTTCCAGCATCTCTTTAGGAACAGCCGTGAAGGTCGATCCCGTGTCCACCTCTACTTCCAATTCCTCGAACCGCTGCCTCTGAGGATCCCCCACGCCAATGGCAACCGTTACTGTTCCCACTTTGCCTCTCCCACGTTTCAATCAACTGGTTGACGATAGACGCCAATGGTTCTGGCACCGTAAGGACAATCGCAAGGACACTTCAAGGCCATCTATGCGTCCCCCGGCGACCAGATCCAGTACCTGGAGACGGCGCCGGCGTCCACGCGCAGATCGAATCCCGTGATCATTTCTGCATCGTCGGAGGCCAGGAAAACCGCGGCCTTGCCGTAGTGGGTGGGTTTCGGCAGCTTGAGCAGCGGCGCGCCCGTTCTGGCATCGGGCAACAGTCCCGACGCGCGCTCGCCCAGACGGGGTCTCGGCCACTCCACCCCCCAGCGGGCGGCCCGCTCCTGCGCTTCCGAAGAATCGGTCGCGGTGGGCGTCAGGCTGTTGACACGGATGCCGTACCGGGACAGTTCCATGGCCACCGACCGGGTAAAATTGAGCAGCCCGGCCTTGGCTGTGCCGTAGCCCACGTTGCCGGGCTCGCCCTGGTGTCCCGCTGTGGAAATAATATTGATGACGTTACCCTGACGTTCCTGCTGGATCATCTGATGGGCAACGTGCTTGGTGAACAGGAAGGCGCCCGTGAGGATGATGTCGGTCTGGCGGCGCCATTCGTCGAGCGGCATGTTTAGCACGCCCTTGAAGTTGAACTGCGCGGCCCCGTTGACCAGTATGTCCACGCCCCCGAACCGCTCCGTTGCCGTCGTGATCGCTGCCAGCACCTGCTCCTCGTCAGTGACGTCGCAGGTGACACCGATGGCTTCGTGCCCCTCGGCGACGATGGAGGCAGCGCATTTCTGCACGTATTCCTCGCGGATGTCAACGCACACCAGGTTGGCGCCCTCGCGGGCCAGCTCCTCGGCGATGCCGCCCATGATGTTGGGACTGGTGCCGGTCACCAATGCTGTCTTGCCTTCGAGTTTCAAGAGCGTGCCTCTCCTGATAATTCTTCCCTCTCCCTCTGGGGGAGGGTTAGGGTGGGGGCGTCTCCTCCCGGTGTGGAAAGTTACTGATGCCTGAGATTTCACCCTCACCCCGGCCCTCCCTCTCAGGGGGAAGGGATGTCGAGAGGGCGAGAGTGCTAGAAGATGATACTGACCGCGCCGTGCCAGGAGAGCGCCTCCAAGTCCAGCACTGCCCGGCGGTAGGCGATTTTGAATCCCTCGCCGTTTCGCCGCAGGACATAGTTGACGCTGCCGACGTAGGGCGCACCCTCGCCGCTGCGGAACCGGTATACCAGCACGTTTGAGGTCACCGACAGTTCGCCGTTGCCGTTCTCCTCGACCCGCACGTTGGACACAAACCGGCGCGTTCGGGACCAGGGGTATTCCCGGTGGGCGTGGCGGCTGTTCAGGCGCACTGCCCTGGCCCTCAGGCGGGTGATGTCGTCGTCTATGAACACCAGGTCGCGCTGAGGGTCTCCCTCCGGCAGGTCCGTGGTTGGGACCACGTACCGGGCATCCTCAGTGAACAGGCCCACCCAGTCGTCCAGGCGCCAGTCATCCAGGAGTTCCGCTTCCCGGAACAGGAAGTCCTCCACCTGCTCGCGCAGCGTGGGTTTGTCAGCGGTAGTCATGATGTTCTCCCTACCCCCAGTCTCCTTTCTCCTCGCCAAGGGCAAGGATGAGGGCTATCCAGGCTGCAGGGATCCCGCCTGGAACTTATCGGAAATGCGCCCTCTCTCCGTCCGAAATTCCTCCGCAGGAGCGTCTCCCGCAACGAAGCAGGGGAGGAAACTTGCAGTCCAGCCTGGCGGTGCACTATGGAAAGCAAATACGGTCCTTTCGGAAGGGCTACACTAAATGCCTTCTGCGAAGACAATTGCCCCACGGGAGGTAGCGTGCCGCGCCCCAACCAATTCCTGATACTCCGGCGAATAGTACCAGGCCTTTAGTCGCTCCATGGAAGGGAATTCGAAAGCCGCCAGGCCATAGGGCATTCCTTGGGGCGACCACTCCCCGTCCACTTGATCGGTGACCACTCCCCCATAGAACTTGCCGCCATACCTCTCCAGGGTTTCCAGGGCTCGCAGACGGTATTCCTGAAATCCCTGTGGGTCGATTACTTCGGTTATTTGGCTGAAGGCGAAAGCAGACACGTTCTTGCCTCCTCGCGTACTATGGCACGCTCCCCGGAGAGACGGCGGTGCGCCCGGCGGCCTCTCCTCCTTACCTCGTGACCCCCGCCCTAACCCTCTCCCGGAGGGAGAAGGAATTTGTCACACACCCTTTTAGTCATCAGTTGCCATTGCCATCGCCGGTTCCGCATCCGGTACCGGACCGTCCTGCACGTCGGTGTGCGTCAGGCCCTGCATGTTGGCATGCCACTGCCGCCAGAAGCCGCGCATCTGCAACTCGTCGGTCGAAAGCGGGCTGGGATTCAGCATTCCCCTGGAGATGTCGGACCACTCGTTTTCGGTGGCGCGAAAGCCGCTCTGGCACGATTCCAGCGCCTCCACGTCGTCCGGCGTGGCGAACCCGCCTGGGCCCAGGAAGGTCAGGAAGCTGTCGAGACGGGTGGCCAGCATCGCGTCCGATTCCTCTTTGGGGACGAGGTGCCAGGCGGTGACTTCCATGTGGTCCGGGGCCAGCGGCTCGAAATACCGGATGGTGATGGCCATGATGTCGTTGATGACCAGGTTGGGATAGATGATCAGATTCCGGGAAACATCGGCCATGCGATAGGTGCGCTCTTCACCGTATTTCTCAACCAGCCGCTGGCGGACCTGCGCCATGGGCTCGCGGGCCTCTTCGCCGTAGAGCGGGTGCCAGTGGGCGATGGGGCGTCCGTTGCGGGCCGCGGTCTCGATGACGCAGTGGCCGTTGCCCAGGGCCCGGGCCCGGCCCGGCAGGCGCGACGCCATGCTCTCGCCGGTGTCATCGGTACCCAGACTGCTGATGTAGTCGAGGTAGGTCTGGTGCGTCGGGACCAGGTGATAGCCGTCGAGGCTGTTCTCCACCAGCAGCTTCCAGTTGGCCTTCATAGTGTACCTGTTCGAGCCAGGCACCACACGCATGCCCTCCTCGGCCTGGTCAACGATCAGGTCAAGGTACTCCCTGGCATCGGCCAGGTAGGAAACCAGGTCCTCAACGTAAGGGTTGAAGCTCACGAAGATAAAGCCCCGGTAGCTCTCCACCCTGGGCGGTTGCTTCAGTCCCAATTCCTCCCGGTCCCACCCGGGGCCGTAGGCATCATCTGCGGGCACGCCGACCAGCTCCCCGTTGGTGTTGAAAGTCCAGGCGTGGTAGAAGCACTGCAGGACTTCGGCGCTCCCCTCGTCGCGGCGGCAGATCAGTGCGCCCCGGTGGGTGCAGGTGTTGAGGAACACCCGGACCTGGCCATCCCGGCCCCGGGCAAAGAAAAGAGGCCGGCCAGCGATGACGCGGCGCCGGTAGTCGCCCCGGTTTTCCACCTCCGACTCATGGCCCAGGTAAATCCAGCAGCGGTCGAAAATGTGCTCCCGTTCCCTCTGGAACAGCTCGGTGGAGGTCATTGACGAGCGGTGTACTCGAAAAACTCCCCCCTGGCGGTCGTCGATGATCAGGTCCTTGATCTGCATCAGTTCACCCCCGGTGCGCCTGCGATTCGGAGTTGCTGCTAGCCTAGAGTCCTTCTCCGGGACTGTCAATAATCCGCTTGCTGGTTCAGGGTCTACCGATTATCTGTCTGAGAGGGTGTGGGACATGTTCCCTCTCCCTCTGGGAGAGGGTTTAGGGTGAGGGCGTACCCTGTAGTTGCAGAAACGGAAACCTATCGGCGAACCTGCGATTCGGAAAGCGAAGTGGATATGTCACACACCCTCTAAAGGATCAGCAGGACTGGAGTCCATCAGCGAAATCTCGAAATCACACGAATCACAGTTCAGACAATATCTTTGCAATCGTCCTGGGCGCTCCAGGGCGACCGCTTGCCGGACTGACACGGCGGGTGGTACAACCATTCAAGACAGCTGCAACGATTGACTGGCGCCTCTACCCACAGTCCAACCGGCGCATCGGGGGGAAATGGACAAGCTAAAAGGACAGGTCGCCATCGTAACCGGCGCGGGCCGCATGCGGGGCATCGGGCGGGCCGCAGCACTGGCCCTGGCACGGGAGGGCGCCAACGTGGTGGTGGCCGGCACCGGGCGCGACCGGGCCACTTTCCCGCAGGACGAGCAGGCCGCAGGCTGGCGGGACGTCGACAGCGTCGCCGGGGAGATCGCGGCGATGGGATGCGAATCGCTGGCCCTCGCTGCTGACGTCACCAACCGCGAACAGGTGCAGTCCATGGTGGACCAGGCAGTGCAGCGATTTGGCAAGGTCGACATTCTGGTCAACAACGCCAGCGCCCCAAGGCTGGCCGCGTGGGCGGAACTCAAAGACCTGACCGAGGACGCATGGCGCGGGGTGCTGGACATCAAGGTCACCGGGGCCTTTCTCTGCACCCAGGCAGTGGTCAGGGAATTTCTCAAGCAGGGCGATGGAGGCAGTGTCGTCAACGTGATTTCCGTGGAGGCCAAGATCGCCCGCGCTGCGGACCTCGCCTATGCCACTGCCAGCGGCGCGCTCTACACGTTCACGCGCAAGGCAGGCCGCGCCCTTGCGCCCCACGGCATCCGGGTGAACGCCGTCTCGCCCGGCACTACCGATACCGCCCGGAACGACGCGCTGTACGGCTTTCCCCGCAGCCAGGAGTGGCACGACCGGCTGGAAACGATCCCACTCGGACGGGCGGGCACCCCGGAGGAGATAGGCAACGTGATCGTGTGGCTCTGCAGCAAGGATGCCGAATTCATCGTGGGGCAATGCATCGAAATGGACGGCGGCCAGGCCACGTGAGACCACAAGGCCCGCTCTAGCGCAGGGCGGCGCCCAAATCTTGAAAGGGAGGCCGATTATGGGTCAGATGGACGGAATGGTCGCAATCGTCACCGGCGCCAGCCGTGGCTTGGGGCGGGCCATTGCGAAGGAGTATGCCCGAGAGGGGGCCAGCGTCGTCATTTGCGCCCGCAGCCAATCGCCAACCGGCCTCGGGGGCACCCTCGAGGAGACGGCCTCCGACATCAGGAACGGCGGCGGAGACGTTCTGGCCATCGACTGTGACGTGACCGATGAGGAGCAGGTCAACGAGATGGTGCGGCAGGCTGTGGAGCGTTACGGCAGAATCGATGCGCTGTTCAACAACGCCGGCCAGATGGTGCTGGGGGAGTCGATCATGGAGATCGACGCCACCCGCTGGGACCAGGTCATGCGGATAAACGTGAGCGGGCCCTACCTTTGCAGCCGGGCCGTGCTCCCCGTGATGATGGAGCAGCGGCGTGGCAGCATCATCAACCTGGGCTCCAGGATGGCCACCGACCCCAGCCAGGGCGGCGGCGTGTTGTACAGCGCCAGCAAGGCGGCCGTCCACATGTTCAGCCTCTGCCTCGCCGACGAGGTCCGGGAACACAACGTCGCGGTCAACATACTCAGCCCCGGGCCGCTGCGCAGCGAGGGGTCGGCGGCGATCCCGTGGACGCAGCGGGACTGGCACCTGAGAGTGGACCCCAGCGAGGTGGGCCCTTGCGCCGTGTACTTGGCCCTGCAGGACGCCAGCACCTTCACCGGGCAGCTGGCGGCCCGATTCGACTACGGCTCCACATGGGGCCCGGGAACCTGACGGGGTGGGGGCGTCCTTTGCCCTGGTGGATACTCAGTCCCGGCACAATTCAGAGGTGATCAGGAGCGGAAATGGCAGCCACAGATTCGATCATGTATTCGCTGGAACGGAACTGGGAGATGGTGGAAGCCGCCATAGCCGATCTGGATTACGAGACCATGGCACGGCTGCCAAACGAGCATAGCAACTCCGTTTCCTGGATCTTCGGGCACATCAGCCGGGTCACCGACCTGTTCATCATGCACCGGTTGCAGTCCAAACCACAGCTGTGGTACGCAGACGGCTGGTGCGAGAAATTCGGACTGTCGGACAATGTGGATGGCCTCGGCCGCACCGCTGATCTGGCCAACTGGGTACCCCCGGCCAAGGACGTGCAGGTCGGCTACTTCGAGGCCGCCAAGGCCATCACCCGGGAATACGTGCCGTCCCTGTCCGGCGAAGACCTGGAGCGCCGGGTGGTATTTCCTCCCCAGGCATTGCGCCAGGAACACACGCTTGGCACCGCGTTAGGCCAGCTGGTGCTGGAGAGCGTCGCCCACGGCGGCCAGATCGCCTACCTCCGGGGGTACTGGCGCGGCACGGGCTGGTACCGGTAGGTCCTGCCAGTGGGTTTTCCCGAGGGGAGGACGGAATTGCCATAACCGCCGGACCCTGCATGGAATCCATAACCGCGTTTGCAAAACGGCAGGGCGGCGCGGCGGGGAGGCATAGCTATTGTGGCGTCAGGAGACGGGGGCTATGGAGTTCGGGGGATAGAGGGCGGGCGGCACACTAGAGGAGCACGGAGCGGGAGAAAAGCAGAGCGGATGGAGGGGAGAAATTTTGGAGGCGACGGGCGGATTCGAACCGCCGATAGAGGTTTTGCAGACCTCCGCCTTAACCACTTGGCTACGTCGCCTTGCCTGCCTGTTGCCACCTAAACCGGAGGGCAGCCTGCCTGACCTTTAAGTGGTGCCGAGGGCGGGATTTGAACCCACACAGGCGCTCGCCCACTGCCCCCTCAAGACAGCGTGTCTACCAATTCCACCACCTCGGCCGGGCCAGTAAAACAATATTATAGCACCCGATTTTCCCCCTGCAACACCCTTGGCACTTGACGGCACTTGACCCAGGGTCCTTTTCAAAGTCGTCTCCCGCCACCTCATGGTGAGCCTGTCGAACCATCGGTGGCTTGAAAGGGCATCCTTCGACAAGCTCAGGATGAGTGGATGTCAGCGACCAGAGTCACTTTGAAAAGGCCCTGCTTGGCCGCTGAGGGCAGATTCGCGGCTTTCCCCTTTGCGCCGAGGGACGAAATCCGGGTTCCTGATATAATCCTGCCGCCCAAATCCATTGTCGACTCGTCCGACGGAGACAACCATGTCCTCTTTCGACCCGCGCTCCACCCGTGCTATTACCTTCGACCTCTACGGCACACTGCTGGACCTGGAGGCCACGTTTGCGCCCGCATTCGCCGGTTTTCTGCAGGACCGGGGCCTCGACATGGATGCGGCCGAGTTGGTGCGGACGTGGGAGTGGGTCTACCTCCACGAGGGAATGGTCGATACGTTTCTGGGAGGACCGCGTACTCCGTTCGAGCAGTTGCGGCGCATCACGCTCTCGCAGCTTTTCTCTCGTGTGGGTATAGATCACAGCAGGGATGACATCGAGGACCTCCTTGGCAACCGGGTTACGCCGACCCTGTTCCCGGACGTGGCCGAGGCGCTGACGGCGCTTCGGGAACGATACACGCTGTCGGTGCTTTCCAACGGAGACCTGGCCGTTCTGCAGCGTATCGTCGCCACGCTCGAAATTCCCGTACACCGCACGATATCGGTGGAGCAGGCCGGGTGCTACAAGCCGGATCAGCGGGTCTACCGAAAGGCCACCGAAGTGCTCTCTGTGAAGGTGGAGAACGTGCTGCACGTAGCCGCCCACGCCTGGGATGTTCGAGCCGCCCGGGTCGCCGGAATGAGGGGCGCATACATAGACCGGCACAACATACCCTACGCTCCCTTTACGGACGAGCGGCCCGATTTGGAAACCGCCAACCTGCCCGAGTTGGCCGCCATTCTCGCGTAGCGATTTTTTCCGGTCACTCAGAGGGTGTCTCCAAAGTTCCCTCTCCCAGAGGGAGAGGGTTAGGGTGAGGGTGAAATGTCCATCCGCTACGGCATAGATCTGGTGTTGGAGCCGGCATTCACGGCCAAGGTCTACCAGACCCGGCAGATAGTTTGCGGGCAGTACGCCTCGTGGGCCGCCGAGATGCAACCACTGAGGATGCCTCTCACCCCTTATTTCCCATGCCCGGACGACCGGCTGCCCATCCTGGCATCGCAGGTGGAAGGCATTGCCCGCGACACCGGCGCGGAAAAGCCATACATGTTGCGCCGCTCCGGGTTTACGGCCGTTACCAGCACCAGAAGCGTGGTTTTGCAGTTCGAAGCGCCGGAAGCGTTGTTCGAACTTCAGAGGAAGTCCATGGCAAGCGCGCAGAGCCATTCCGTTGGACTGCATGCGTCCCAGGATTTCCGTCCCTGTGTCGCCCTGCTGGAATATGGGACTTTCCCCGAGGAGATGGCGCCGGACGCCGCGCAGTTCGCCGGGGGAGTTGCGTCGGGTCTGGATATGACCGAGATGGCCCGGCCGTGGCGGCTGCAACTGACGCGCTACTCCTCGGAGGCCGCTGGCGACGACTGGAGCCAGGGACGCTGGGCTTCCGACTTGTCGTGGCAGCACCTGGCCAGTCACTCGCTCTACGCCGAGGTGACCTAGGTGTTCGAAATGCTGAATCTGGTCAAGGAACAGGGCAGAGAGGAACGCGGAGAGCGTAGGGGATTCCTCAGCCGCGTGTTCGGCGGGGGCTAGGGACGCCTTCTAGAGGTTGGCGGCAGTTGGCAGTTTGCTGATTTCATCCCCGACTATCTGCTCGGCGTTGGCGAGGTCATACTGCACTTGGAGGTTCATCCAGAACTGAGGCTCCACGCCGAACCAGTGCCCGAAGCGCAGAGCGGTGTCCCCTGTTATAGATCGTTTGCCAGCAATGATCTGGCTCACCCGGTTGGGCGGCACGTTGATTTGACGGGAAAACTCGGTTGGAGTCACACCTAACTCGTCCAGTTCACCTTTCAGTATTGTGCCCGGATGTACGGCTCGCCTGAACATATAACTCCGGTCTCTCTAGTGATAATCGACAATTTCAACGTCAGACGGACCTTCTTGCCCATCAGGCCAGGAGAAGCAGATCCGCCACTGCCGGTTTATCCGAATCGAATACTGTCCTGACCTAGTTCCCCGGAGAGTTTCGAGCCGGTTGCCTCGGAAGTTGCTGAGCGAACTGAGTGTAACCGCAGCGTTCAACATCGAGAGTCTGGTTGCCGCCTGTTCTTCAAAGCCCTGGAAGGAGGCCACGAATTGGCCACTGGCAAACCTTTCGGTTCTCCTGTCTCCATACCCAAGAATCATTTTGCCGATGATAAGGTTTATGTATGATGTACGTCAATCGGCAACGCATTATTTCCCATACCCCTTTGCTTATTGTCGATACAAGCGGTTAGCGCCTTGCCCGTAGCTGCGCTATCATTCAGCCAGAGAAAACGCCCTTTATAGGAGAACGTGAAATGAAAGCCACCACCAAGCTGCGCCAGATGCTCGCCTCGGACGAAATGGTCGTCGCGCCCTTCGTCCTCAACGCCCTGCACGCCAAGATTGCGGAGTCCGTTGGGTTCGGCGCGGTATATATGACCGGCGCCGGCACCGCTGCCGAGCGCGGGTTCCCCGACGTGGGCCTGCTGACCATGACCGAGATGGTCGCCAACGCCAAGTACATCGCCAACGCGGTGGACATTCCGGTGATCTGCGATTCCGACTCCGGCTACGGCAACCCGCTGAACGTGATGCGCTCAGTGCAGGAGTACGAGGCCGCCGGCGTGGCCGCCATCCACATCGAGGACCAGGTCTTCCCCAAAAAGTGCGGCTTTTTCGAGGGCAAGCAGGTCATACCCGTCGAAGACCACGTGCAGAAGATAAGGGCCGCGCTCGACGCCCGGACCGACCCGGACTTTGTCATCATCGCACGATGCGACGCCTACGCCGTTACGGGCTGGGAGGACACCATCCGCCGCAGCCGGGCCTACGTGGAGGCGGGCGCCGACGTGGTGTTCGTTGACGGCATCAAGAGCGAGGAGGATATCCGAAACTACGCCCGGGACATGGCCGACCTTCCCCGGATGTACAACGGCGACCTGATGAACACCAACGACCTCAACGACCTGGGCTACAAGATCACCATCTGCGGCAGCACCATCTGGCTCATCTACCAGCAGGTCAAGGAGTCCTTCGAGGAGCTGAAGGCCACCGGAGCCGTCGACCCCAGCCGCTTCGCCACCCGTTGGGACGTGGCCTCCCTGCTGGGCCTCGGCGAAATCTACGAACTGGAGCGCAAGTACGGCGTCAGCGATACCGTACCCACCAACGTGTAGCAGTCCGCTGCCGCGACAACGCTATAATGAACACGCAAACCATCCAACCTCAAAATTCCCTCCCCCTCCGGGGGAGGGCAAGGGTGGGGGTGTAATGGCCACGAAGCCCAAGCTGATGACCGCCGAGGAGTTGCTGCTGTTGCCGGATGATGGTATGCAGCGGGAGCTAATTCGCGGAGTGTTGACGGAAGATATTCCGCCAGGAGACGAACATGGAGTGCTGGTAGCGCACATCGCCTGGCTTCTGACCACTTACTCCTACGAAAATGGCCGCGGTCGAGTGCGCGCTGGCGACTCGGGTTTTGTTCTAGAACACGATCCCGACACGGTTAGGGGCCCAGATGTTGCCTGGGTCTCGCTGGACCGCCTTCCAGTACCGGTCATCGGCTACGCAGATTTGGCGCCCGACCTTGTCGTTGAGGTCAAGTCGCCCAGCAATTCCTACCGGGAGATGGCGGACAGGGCCCTGATGTGGCTGTCTCACGGGACGCGTATGGCGGTGGTGGCCGACCCGGCCCGCACCACGCTGACTGTCTACCTGCCCGGTCAAGCCCCTCTGGTGCTGGGGGAATTCGACGTATTCGACGGTGGCGATGTCCTGCCCAGTTTCTCAGAGCCGGTCTGGAGGTTCTTCCGCCCCCAAGAATAGTGCCTGAATGGAATCCGCGAGACGGCTTGAGCAGCAGTTGACCCCCGTTCGCCAACAAACTTTGTCAGCGCGAACGGGGGTCAATTTGTGCCGCTTGTCCGGTTATTATGGGGTATGAGTCTTATCGGGGTCAGTGCCCGCGGTGCTGCTGGAATTCCCGCTCCGTGGTCTCCGCCTCCACCTGCTGGTACTCCGGCAGGCTGATCAGCGCCTCCACCTCGGCGCGCATCTCGGCCACCCGTGGAGCGTTGATGCCGATATGGCCCGTATCGCGGAGGCTTTCGTAGATCTGACGTATCCCGTCCACCGCCGCGATGATGGATGACGTGGCGTAGATCAGGAACTGGCAGCCCAGGTCCCGGTACTCTTCCACGGTGATGTCGTCAGTGCCCGCAATGATCATCAGCGGTATGTCGGGAACGCCCCGGCGGAAGGTGGCCAGGTCCTCGCGGCTGCGGACGCCACGAGGCATCACTAGGTCCACGCCCAGGTCCTTGAGGGCGTTGCCCCTGCGGATGGCCTCGTCCATATCGCCTTCTACGGCGGTGAAGGCGTCGGTTCGGCCCACGATCAGGAAATCCGGATCGGTGCGGGCCCGGAGCGCGTAGCCGATCTTCTGGAGGAACTCCTCCATGGGTATGACGTGCTCCAGCCCCGCGTGGTACGAGGCTCGCTTGGGGAAGAACTGGTCCTCGATGTGAATGCCCGCCAGGCCCGCTTTCTCAAAAGACCGCACCGTGTGCATTGCGTGGACCGGCTCACCGTAGCCAGCATCGGCGTCGCAGATCACCGGCAGCGGCACGGCCCGGACCACCCTCTCGGCCACCGAGAGCTGTTCGGTCATGGTCATCAGCGGTTCGGTCACGGCCAGGTGCGCGCCGGAGATATAACCGCCGCAGTACACGGCATTGAATCCCAGCGACTGTACCAGCCGCGCCGATATGGGATCGTAGGCTCCCGGCGCAACGATCTGCTCTCCCGAATTGATCCTGGCCCTGAGGTCAGTTCGTACTGACATCGTTCATGCCTCCTGAGGTGGAATTAAACGCCGAGAGCGCAGAGTACGCCGAGTTTTCATTTTATTTCTCTGCGCTCTCGGCGTACTGGGCGTTAAAAATTCCCGGTTAGTCTTGTGGGATGAGCGGAACCACCTCGCGGGAGAACTGCTCCATGTTTTCCTGCAGCGACGGCACGCTGTCTCCGGCAGGGAAGCCGATGATGAAGTTGGAGACGCCCAGGTCCATGTACTGGCGCAGGTCGGCGGCGATCAGTTCCGGGCGCCCGTTCATCCACGGGCGGGAACCGTCGGCCGAGTTGTTGAACCTTACGTCGGTGCTGAAGGTCAGGTCGACGGCGCTCTCGTCCCGTCCGGCCTGGACCGTGAGGCGGCGGAGCCTGGCGATCAGCCCCGACAGCTCCTCCGGCTCGAGAATAGCCGGTGGCCGCAGTCCGATGGGCATCCAGCCGTCGCCGTACCGGGCAGCGCGGCGGATGGCCGGCCCGGTGTGCCCGCCGATCCAGATGGGCGGATGCGGCTTCTGCACTGGCTTGGGAGAGAACCCGCTGCCTGAGATCTGGTAGAACTCACCGTCGAACGACGGAGTGTCCTTGGTCCAGAGTTCCTTGTAAAGCTCGATATACTCGTCGGTAACCGCGCCGCGCTTGGCGTAGGTGTCCAGGCCCATGGCCTCAAACTCCTCCTCCATCCAGCCCACGCCCGCGCCGAGGATCACCCGCCCGCCGGACAGCACGTCCAGCGTGGACAGCATCTTGGCGGTAAGCACCGGGTTGCGGTAGGGCAGGATGAGCACGTGAGTGCCGAGGCGCACTCTCTGGGTGCAGCCTGCCAGGAAGTTCAGGGCCGCCAGCGGCTCGAAGTAGGGCTGGTCCGGCAGGAATGTCGGAACGCCGTCGGAGGCGTAGGGATAGAAGGAGCTTACCTCGCGCGGAAGGATGATATGGTCGCTCACCCAGATGTGGTCATATCCCAGGTCGTCGGCGCGCTGCGCCAGTGCTCGCAACTCGTCCGGCCCGGCCAGGGGTCCCCTCGTGGGTACGGAAGTGCCGAAGGTAACTGCCATAACGTCCTCCGCCGGCGCGTCTCTGCACGCCGTCTGATTTCTCTTGCTGCGGGGCAGTGTAGCAGATGCAATTGTGGTTGCGAACTAGACTATGCCGCCGGGAGAATTCGAGCCGCGCCGCTTGCGCACTACGAAGGATGCGCCAACGTAATCCTGCGGTCCTCTTCTGCGATCGTCTATCAGGACCCACAGATACATGAATCCCAGTGGAATCAGCGCAAGGAGTATCACCGCCCTCACCGACTCCCGGGCCAGGATTCTGGGTAAAGGAGGAAGATTGCCGTTCGCGTCCACCACCTGTATGCCCATCACTATCTTGCCGAGGGTTTGGCCGCGCCAGGCCGTTAGAAGCATGGTGTGGGCCACAGAAATGCCCCAGTAGAGCAGCAGGAAACTGTAGTTGATGCTTTGGAGCGAAATCGAGACATCCCCACCGGCCTCCGCATCCAGTTCCCCTGAGCTGATGGAGAACCCAATGGCAACCGCAACCAGGACTGCAACCAGATAAGCGGCAATCCAGTCGATTATAAATGCAGCCGCACGGCTCCAGAATCCCACGTATTCCATTCCCGCGCGAACCATGGCCAATGCCCGGCCGCAGTTGGGACAGAAATCCGTATTTGGGGCAACGGCAGCCCCACAGGCTCCGCAACGCAGGCCCGCCGGGGAGGTGGCAGTCCGGGATGGGGCGCGGGCATCAGCGCAGTCGAAGCACAGCCTTTCCTGGGCCCGGAAGTGCAGCGTGCAAAGTGGCGTTATGCCGCAGCGGTTGCAGGTGTGGCCCTCGCCCCAATTGACCACCACGCCACAGCTGCGGCAATAGGGGATGTAATCTGCGGGCACGGGGCTGCCGGGTCCCTGAGCCAGTCCCGCGCCGGGTATTGGGCGCCCGCAGTTGGAACAGGCTATTGCGCCTGCCTGGACGGGAGTACCGCAGTTCCCGCAGTAGGATGCTCCCGTGTCGAAGTCTGGTTCTCGTGTCATTTTTCTCGTTGTCAGGAAAGGAAATCCAAGGCATACAGCATACGACTACCCGTTGTTCCGCTCAAGAGATGGTCGCTCATGGCACGGCTTTTTTCGATTATTTGGGTATTCCCGGCGTGTGTTGGCATTGCTTGAACGATCTCCTGTAGGGGCGCACAGCCGTGCGCCCTTGCGCCACCAGTTTAGAACGTGTCATATCCGCAACCCCAGGGCGCACGGCCGTGCGCCCCTACACAAACAGACCTGAATTAGAATACCAACACACGCCGGGAATACCATTATTTGCCTGAACTGTGATTTATGGGATTTATGGATTACCATGATTTTCCGAATCACTGCAATCCCGGAATCAAAGAAATCACAGTTCAGACAATTGAGCCACACGCCGGGTCGTCGAGGTCTATGGGAGAGGGGTTGAGATCAGACGCGAACGAATCAGTACCGCCAAGGGGCAATGGGACTTCGACGCATCCGCTGTTTCGCAGTTCGACCAGAACCGGCAGGTCGCCCCTGAGCCGAATCGGGCTATCCCTGCTCATTGTCCCGTTTGTCATATTACTGCTTTCCGGCTGCGACATAGGTGGTGAAAGCTTTTCTCCCTCCACCCCTACTCGTGTCCAGCCCACCAGCACCGTCCCGTCCGCAACCGGGACAGACGCCCCTACAGTTGGCGGAGGCACGGCTACTACTGCACCCACTTCCACCGCCGCGCCGACCGCTACCGGAGTGGTGCTGCCGGTGTCGATATCCGAGGTTTCGGCGGATCTGCCGGAGTATGACCGCGGCACATGGCGACACTGGACCGATGAGGACGGAGACTGTCAGAACGCTCGGCAGGAGGTCTTGATTGACGAGTCCAGCGTAGCCGTCACCTTCCAGTCTGAGGACCGGTGCCGTGTGGAGAGCGGCCTCTGGGAAGGGCCGTATACAGGCACAGCCGTGGATGACCCTGGCGACCTGGATGTCGATCACATGGTGCCGCTGGAGAACGCTCACCGTTCCGGCGGCTGGCAATGGAGCCGGGAACGCAAACGCGAGTATGCCAACTACATGGGCTACGAGAACCACCTGATTGCAACCACCAGCGGGGCGAACCGCTCCAAGGGGTCCAAAGGGCCGGAGGAGTGGCGTCCGCCGCTGGAGGACTACTGGTGTACGTATGCTATCGACTGGGTGAGCATCAAGAACGAGTGGGGACTGACGGTTACGGAAGACGAATACGTCGCACTCTCCGAGATGCTGTCCACCTGCGAAACGACCGTCCTGCTGCAGCCCGAGCAGGGCACGCCACCATCGCCACCCACGCCGACAGTGCCGCCGTCGCTGCCGACGGACCTGCGGTACGATCCTTTTGGCCCCGACCGGGACTGCGGCGATTTTGACACATACGAGGAAGCGCTGGCGTTCTTCCTCGCCGCTGGCGGCCCCGGCGACGACCGCCACAGGCTGGACGTAAACGGCGATGGCCTGCCCTGCGAATCCCTGCCGGGAGGCCCCTCGGTCCTGCAATCGCACGACAGCCAAGATGGTCCGGCGGCTGTGGTTGCTTCGAGTAAGAACGTTTTCGAAGAAGAGGACTTGGAGTGCGTTGCCACAGGGCCGCCAAATCCGGGGCCTTCCGCAGTCGGATATACCCAGGCCGATTGTGAGCCAGCATCTGCACCGGCAGCCGCCATCCCCGCCTCCCCTCTCCCGATGCAATCACCGACTCCCACACCCTTCCCGGCGCAACCACCGACTCCCACACCTGTCCCGGCACGACCACCGACCCCTGTTCCGACGCCTCAGCCCACCCCCGTAGCTCCGTCCGTGACACCGGCGACTCCCCTTTCGGTCCCCGCTACGAAGGCCGCTCCGACGCCGACTCCCGTTCCGGAGTCGCCCCTGGTATTGCCTGCCTTTGTGGGTCTCCCATTCGACCCCAATGGACCCGACCGGAACTGCGGAGATTTCTCGTCGTGGTGGGAGGCTCAGAACTTCTACCTGGCCAGCGGTGGTCCCGCTATCGATCCGCATCGCCTTGACCGAAACAGCGACGGCACCGCTTGCGAGTCTCTATCCGGCGCGCCCGGTAGTGATTCCGGCCCCAGTCGGCAGGATTCGCGACCTGCTCCCACAGCGACGCCACAAGCGGTTGAGGACGAGTTCCAGGACCGGAACTGTTCAGACTTCGAGACCTGGCAGCAAGCGAACGCTTTCTTTGAAGCAGAGGGAGGACCTCAGTCGGACCGTCACCGTCTGGACCGCAATGGAGACGGCGTACCCTGCGAGTCCCTGCCGGGCGCACCCCGGAGTGATCGGCAGGACGCGCAGCCTGCGCCCATAGCGACGCCACAAGCGGCTGAGGACGAGTTCCAGGACCGCAACTGTGGTGATTTTGACACATGGCAGGAGGCTCAGAGTTTCTTCATTTCAGAAGGTGGCCCGTCGCAGGACCCGCACCGTCTCGACGGCGATGGCAATGGCGTCGCCTGCCAGTCCTTGCCCGGCGCCCCGGGCGGATGATCCTGCCTCCGCACCGGCATGGCCAGCCGGTATAGCCCGTGGTTGTACCGTTCGGATGCGGTGTGCTAGGCTGGATTCAAGGCTGGTATTCGAAATGAACGCAAATTTGTCCGCAAATAAGGTAGTGGTCGCCATGAGCGGTGGAGTGGACTCCTCCGTCGCAGCCATGCTGTTGGTTCGCGAGGGATGGGACGTCGTGGGCGTTACGCTGAAGCTGTACAACCTCGATGAGTCCGAACTGCCCGACGATCACCAGGGCTGTTGCACGCTGGATGACGTGGAGGACGCCCGGTCCGTGTGTCGCAAGCTGGGCATCCCACATTACGTCCTCAACATGGAGCGGGAATTTCACGATCAGGTGATGGGCTACTTCGTGGACGAGTACCGACGCGGGCGAACGCCGCATCCCTGCATTGCCTGCAATGACAAGATAAAGTTCAGCCAGCTGATGGCCCGCGCCGACGTCCTCGGTGCGCAATTCGTTGCCACCGGCCATTATGCCCGCATCGAGCGCGGACGACAGGGCGCTATGCTCCGGAAGGGCGTCGACCACGCCAAGGACCAGTCCTACGTGCTCTTCGGCATGACCCAGCGCCAGTTGTCCCGGACACTTATGCCGGTGGGCGGTTACCGGAAGGATGAGATCCGCCGGTTGGCGCTGGACGCGGGGCTGATCACCGCAGACAAGCCTGACAGCCAGGACATCTGCTTCATCCCGCTGGGCGACTACCGCGAGTTCCTGCGGCAGCGGACCTCCGGCATCCCCGGCGAGGTCGTGGAACTAGACGGGTCGGTCGTCGGCGCACACCAGGGCATTGAGTACTTTACTGTCGGGCAGCGGCGCGGCCTTGGACTGCCGAAGACTGCCGGGGAGCCCCGTTACGTCGTCCGGCTCGACGCGGACACCAACCGCGTTGTGGTCGGGCCGGAAAGCGCCCTTTACTCCAGCGAGACGTGGGTTTCGGGCGTCAACTACGTTGGTGGCCAGCCGCTTGCGGACGGAACCCCGGTGACGGTCAAGATCCGCTACAAGTCCTACGAGGCGGCTGCGACGCTACACCCCCGGTCCGGCGGGGCGCTCATCCGCTTCCGCGATCCCCAGCGCGCAGTGACGCCCGGCCAGGCCGCCGTGTTTTACGACGGTGACATACTGCTGGGCGGCGGCACAATCGAACCGCCGGAAGCTGGAAGTCATTCGGCGTTGAAATTGAGTGTGTGCGGCCTTGAATCCGCATCCGCCTGATGCTTTTGAGAGCTTGCCAAAGAGCAAATATTGGCGTAGGACCAGTTCTAGCAAACACCTCAACCAATTCGGGCTCACTCCCGAAGTAATCTTGGAGACCGTCGCTAATCCCACCGACACCCAAGGGCAAGACGACGCCATTGGAAGATTTCACGAGTATTACCGGTATTTTGAGTCAGGTGACACGCAGATTGAGGGGGTGTCCGATGCCGTATGGGGAGCTTGGTTCAGGGTTGTAATCGATCCACAAGGCAGATTGTACACTGCATTCCGGGATCACTTTACCGAACTGCAAGGAGGTCGCGACGTTTGCTGGACGCCCGACACAACAAGAAACTTTCGAAACCAGCCGACCTGAATTGCGAAATAGATTACGATGACGAATCTGATACCCTTTGGCTGGGTAACGGCAAGCCTGCTCCGGGCGGTATGGACCTATTCCCTGGCTGCGTCGTTTTTTTCGACGGCGATGGCAGAACGGTGACGGGGGTAATGCTGCGCGGAGCAAAACGGCTCTTGCAACCGCATTTCAATGCCGACGCGCTTCCCGAAGAGGATATTGATTGAACACAAGCAGGCCGTCAGTTGCCTGATCTTTCCTTGGAGCAAGCTCTGCTGCGTCGCGGAGCCAGCCCGGTTGCCGGGGCCGACGAGGCGGGGCGCGGACCCATCGCCGGCCCGGTGGTGGCCGCTGCGGTGATACTGCCCCCGGACCTGCGCGGCGACGAGGAGTGGCTGGGCCTGCTCGACGACTCCAAGCGGCTTTCACCTGCCCGTCGGGAACTGGCTTTCTCAACCGTCCGGGAATATGCCCTCGATTGGGCCTTCACTGCCATCGAACCGGAGGAAATTGACGCCATCGGGATCGGCGTCGCGTCGCTGCGGGCCATGATGCGGGCGGTGGAATCCCTCAAACACAGTCCCGCTCACCTGCTGCTGGATTACATCCACGTGAGCAGGTGTCCGTATCCCTACGACACCGTGGTCAAGGGAGACAGCCTCAGCTACAGCATCGCTGCCGCGTCGAATGTCGCCAAGGTAGTCCGCGACCACATAATGACAGAATACGATTCGGCCTTCCCTGGGTATGGGTTCGGTCAGCATAAGGGATATGCCACCCGGCAGCACCTGGAGCGACTGCAAGAGATCGGCCCCTGCGACATCCACCGCCGGTCATTCGCTCCGTTGAAGCAGGCCAGGCTTTGCCTCCCCCGGCAAGCGGAGCCGTGAGTAGCGGCAACCGGCGACTGGGAGAGTGGGGCGAACGCCAGGCGTGCCTGCACCTGGAAGGCAAAGGGTACGTCATGCTGGCCACCAACTT
This sequence comes from Dehalococcoidia bacterium, assembly GCA_965203005.1. GTDB lineage: Bacteria > Chloroflexota > Dehalococcoidia > Lucifugimonadales > UBA3495 > VXOI01. The sequence continues at coordinate 2,427,269 of CBDBBS010000002.1, read as the reverse complement.
TCGCTGTAGGGCCGGCGAGATTGACATTGTGGCCGAACAGGGAGACCAGCTGGTATTTGTCGAGGTCAAAGCGCGGCGGGGGAAAGCCTACGGGATCGCCGAAGAATCCATCTCGCCAGCCAGGGCCGAGCGGCTGGCGGAGGTCGCCGAGGAGTTTCTGCGGGCTGGCCGTGGCGGCGAATTCAGTTCAGGCACACAATGGCGCATTGACCTGGTCTGCCTGAACATGGACCGTAGTGGCAGGCTGCTGTCCATCAATCACATCGAGAACGCCGTCGAATTCTGACGGCAGTTACGCGATTGAATTGTCCCCTCCCCCTGGATGGGGGAGGGTTAGGGTGGGGGTGAAATCTCCAACTGCGTAACTCCTATCTGACCTGAGAGGCGGATTGCCGAGGCCTCTTCTGCTCCCGCGTAGCCGCGCTAGATAACCAATGTTAGCCTGCACGTCATCCCCCAGAACACGAAAACCAGGGCGAATAGCATTACGAGTATCAGGCAACCTGACCGGCGATTAAACCACTTGAAAGGTGTGCGGATAAAGCGGATCACTGATCGCATCAGGAAGGCGTCTCTTCAACCGCCTGATCTGGCCGGTTGATCTGCGCGGCCAGGTAACCGGCGCCGAACCCGTTATCGATATTCACAACGGCAACCCCTGGGGCGCAACTGTTCAGCATTGACAGCAGAGCAGCCAGCCCGTCAAAACTGGCCCCATAGCCCGTGCTGGTCGGAACGGCGATGACCGGCGCGGAAACCAGCCCCGCGACCACTGCCGGCAGCGCGGCGTCCATTCCCGCCACGACAATAATGACTTTGGCGGCCTGGATCTCCGGCAGCCGCTCAAGGAGGCGGTGCAGTCCGGCGACGCCCACGTCGGCTATGACCTTTGCTTCCTGCCCCATCAGGCAGGCGGTCAGCCTGGCCTCCTCGGCGACCGGCAGGTCGGCCGTGCCAGCGGTGACAATCAGCGTGCCCGGGTGTGCCGGGGCCTTCGCCGCAGAGGGCAGGAAAATCGCGCCGGGTAGTTCGTAGTACCGCGCATCGGGCGCCGACTCCAGGACTGCGGCGTAAGCGCTGACGTCCGTCTTGGTAACCAGCACCGGGTGACCCCTGCCACGCAAGGCAGTGACGATTCCTGCGATCTGTTCCGGTGTCTTTCCCTTGCCCAGCACCACCTCCGGCGATCCGGTGCGGAGCGGGCGGTGGTGGTCGATTCGGGCGTAACCGAGGTCCTGATAAGGGAAATCGCGCAGTTTCGCCAGGGCCGCCTCGGGGGTCAGCTCACCGTCTCGTACCTGTCCCAACAGGTCCCGAATGTCTCTCCCCTGATTTTCGCCAGCGGTCATGAGATCAGCCCAGCAACTGCCGTCGAGCCGTCTCGGCAACTCGCTGATAGACCTCCTGGAATGGCAGGCCGGTCTCGACTGCTATGCGGCTGCAATCGTCGGGTTCGGGGGCGGCAGCCACGGCGTCTCCCTCGAGATACTTCACTTTCACGCTCACCGCGCCGAACTCCGTGTTGACCGGCACGCTCTTGCGGTCGGCGACGTACCGGTCGACCAGCCGCGAACGGATGCCCAGCGTCGGGGTCTCTCGCAGGACCAGTTCCACGGCGGCCTGCTCCAGGTGCGGAGGTACCAGCACGGACAGGACCGCGCCAGGACGGTTCTTCTTCATCTGGACCGGCGTATGCCAGACATCCAGCGCGCCGAGCGCGAACAATCGCTCCTGCGTGTGCCCCAGCACCAGCCCCGGCGCATCGTCAAGGTTGGTTTCCAGCAGAACCACGCTGGCGGGCTGAAAGATACCCTGAATCCCCTCTCCCAGAGGGAGAGGGTTAGGGTGAGGGCGTTCTCCCGCCTCGCCCAGCCACACTCTTATTGCATTGGGAAACCCGTCCGGGTCCTTTGTCCCCAGGCCGACTCCGATTTGCTGGATGGAGAACGCCGGCCGCCGGAATTCGGCCAGCGACGTGATGATCGCAGCCCCGGTTGGCGTGGTGAGCTCGCCAGCGCCTGCGTGGACCGGGCTGTCAGGCGTCACCGGCGCACCCGACGCCGCGATCAGTTCCAGCGTGGCGGGCGCCGGATTGGAGTACCCTCCGGGACGGCGGGGCGGCGAGGGCTCGCCCAGCACCAGGGGCGCGGCGTACACGCTGTCGATGCCCAGCGCCTGTAGCCCGACGCAAAAGCCCACCACGTCAACCAGCGTATCGAGGGTGCCCAGTTCCTCGAGTTCCAGGTCCTCCTCTGTCTCCCCGTGTACGCGGGCCTCCGCCCGCCAGAGGGACCGTAGAATGGCAGCAGCGCGATTCGTTGTCTCGTCGTCGAGGTCGCTGAGCTCAGCTGTCCTGAGAAGCGTGGCTGGAGAATAGCGGGTGCGGTCCGTCAGGTTGACCCTGAGGTGGGTACCGCGAACTTCGCACCGAGTAGCCTGGGTGACTTCGATGTCATACCCGTCGACCGGCAGCCTGGCAAGTTCGCTGCGCAGCAGTTCGAGAGACAGGCCCGCGTCGACCAGTGCGCCGAGCAGCATGTCCCCGCTTGCGCCGCCAATGGGCTGGATGTAGGCGATTTTCATGGAGCTTTGAGGAAGGAAATTCTGTTCCCTCCCCCTAAGGGGGAGGGTTAGGGTGGGGGTGAGACGTTGGTTTCAAGACCTCGTTCAGGCTGCCCGACCGGAGAGCCGCCAGGTCCAGGGAGACCCACAGGTAGCCGATTTTCTTCAGCCCGGCCACGATCTCATCCCGGCGGCTGAACGCGATGTCCATATCCGCCTCGGATGCCTCCACACGGCACAGCTTGTCGTGGTGGCGGGCCCGGAACTCACGCATACCCAGGCCACGCAGAAAATCCTCGGCCCTCTCGATCTTTGACAGCGTTTCGATGGTGACCGGCGTCCCGTAGGGCACGCGCGACGAGAGGCAGGGCTGCGCTGGCTTGTCCCAGACCGGAATGTCGAGGTGCCGCGCGATGGCCCGTACATCGGCCTTGTTCAGCCTGGCTTCCAGCAGTGGGCTGCGCGCCCGGTGCTCCGTTGCCGCCTGCATTCCGGGACGGTAGTCGCCCTGGTCGTCGGTGTTGGCGCCGTTGGCCACCCACGCGAAATTCTCAGCCGAGGCCAGCGCGGTCAGGTGCGTGTACAGCTCGGTCTTGCAGAAGTAGCAGCGTCGTGGAGAGTTCTCGGTATAGCCCTCGCGGTCCATCTCACTTGTTCTGATGACGCGATGGGCAAAGCCGAACTGCTCCGCCAACTGCCCGGCGATTTCCAGCTCCCTCGCCGCCAGAGCCGGTGACACCGCAGTCACCGCCAGGGCGTTCGTTCCCAGGGTCCGGTGAGCGGCGACGGCAACCAGGGTACTGTCCACCCCGCCGGAAAAAGCGGTCACCACCGAACCCATATCACTCAAGATCGTTTCGAGGACTGTGAGCTTCGTTACGTCGGTTGTCTGCATCGGCTAGTCCGTTGTCCGGAGATTTCCCTGTGCGCGGGCTTACTCGGTTGGCCATCCGGCGGGAAGTTCTCCGCCGTCGAGCGCCTCCCGGATTGCCTCGGCGGCTTCCTCGCTCACCCACTGGCTCCACACGGCATGGTTCTCTTTCAGCCACCAAAGTGCGGCGGCGGCGTGAGTTTCCTCCTGGTCAAGACGCCATACAACCAGCGACCTATAGTGATCTGAGCTAAGGTCCCATTTTCGCAGCATGGCGGTCACTTCGGGGGCGCGCATCAGCAATTCCGGGCGAGCGGCAATCAGCAGGGTAGTGTCATCATACCCGCAGGCCTTGGTGGTTGCCCAGCACAAGTCGGTATAGGGCGGCTCTTCCAGCTGGACCATGTCCAGTTTCAGGAACGGGGCCATGGAAGTGTCCAGGTAACCGAGCCAAGGCTCGTTGTCTTCATACCGATCGAATAATTCCTGGTGCAATGCCGATTCCGATTCGGGAACCACGATTTGAACAGCGCCGGAAAGGCCGTAGGCATTCACCTGAGTCTCGTTCACAATATTGCAGGCCCAACCTTCGGGGCAGGATACCAGCCTTGCCCTGCCGTCGCTATCGGATCCGGCGAAGATGGCCCTGAACCGTTCCTGTTTCAGGTCATCTACGCTGTCCAGTTCCGGGTTGTCCTCCTGCACGTAGGAGGGGATCATGAACGCTGATTGAGAGAGTTTGCCAAGGCTCTCGCCCAAGGAAACCACCTCTCCGGCCTCAGTGGCGTCTTGCCAGGCCTCCGCGTGGTTGGGGAGCCAGAGTTCCATCATCACGTCGCTGTTTCCCCGGCGCAGCCCCTCGAACAGGTCCACCGTTGCGCCGGAGACGACGCCGGTCGGGTATTCGTAGCCCATCTCCACTATGTATTGGGCGATGCGATTCTGAGAAAGTGCACTGTCCCATCCCAGGTCATTAAAGATAATGGGATCCTTTTGCTCATCAGGTTCAGCGGTACAGGCCAGGCCGATAGCGGCCAGGGCGATGACCGCGATGCAGGCCACGATGCGCAAGGTCAGTGGCATACGGGAATTTCCACGGGCGGCGGCGCGGCCACGGTCAGCATGCCCGCAACGGGAGCGCTGTTGGCGACCGCCCGCGCGACGCCCCTGCCCTCGCAGGACGGGGTTACTGCCGCCCTCAACTCGATTTTGGAGCGCCGCAGCGTTTCCAAGCGAATGGTCAACTGTTCAGATGCCAACGAACCGTCCGTTGCCTGCTGAAAATCCAGTTCCTCAACTGAGGAACGAAGTTACGGCGTTTGCGAAGGCTTCGGGCTGCTCCAGCATCACGAGGTGCCCGGCATTGGCCACCGTTGCGGTCTGTGACCGGGCGATCATCTCTCCGAAGTCCTTGGCGTAGGAGGGCGGATTGATGCGGTCCTGCTCGCCCCACAAGATCAGGGTCGCGGCCTTGATGCGGTAGGAGCGGCGGCTAAGTCCCCTGTCCGGCAGAGGCCAGAGGAACTTGCCGGCGGCCGCGATGTCCTGCATCCGGTCGCGGGCCAGCTCCTCGGCGAGTCCATCCAGCGATGCCGCGCCATCCGGGGTAGCCGTCAATCGCTCCGACAGCTCGCTTGCGTTCAGCGCCAGCAGGTCGGCCACCGGCTCCTCGTCCCGCCAGACACCGGCCGGCGATACCAGCACGAGGCGGTCGATGGACGACGGAGATGCGGCGGCCATCTCGGCGGCAATCATTCCACCGAGAAAATGCCCGGCCACGTGAGCCCGTGTTACGCCCAGCTCGTGCAGGACTTCGAGGTTGTATAGCGTCAGGTCTGCCAGATCCGCCAGGTGCTCCAGGCCCGTCGCTGAGCCGTATCCGGGCATGACCGGCGCGTAGACCGTAAAACGCCTGGCGAGCAGATCAAGGAATGGGGCCCATCCCTTCTGGCCAACGGCGCCATGCAGGTAAAGCAACGGAGGCCCTTTGCCGTCCTTCGTTACCTCTGCACAAAAGTCGCCGCGCCGGATTTCCACGTTGATGGTTTCAGGCATCGTTGCTCCGGAATAGAGTTACTGAGAACCAGTGTAATCGATTCACAGCCCGGCGTACCACTCTGCGATGGCGGCCCCTATCTCGTGGGGCGAATCTTCCTGGATGAAATGGATGCCGGGGACAGTAACTTCGCTCTGGTTCGAAAAGGTGTGGCAGAACTCCCGTTGCGGGCCGGTCAGGATGGCGCCAGGCTCCGCGTTGACGAACAGCTTTGGGGTTGGGGTTCGGGACAGCCATTCGGCATATTCCTCGACTATCGCCACCACGTCCGGCGGTTCACCTTCAATGGGGATCTCGCGGGGCCAGGACAATGTTGGCCGTCGCGACTCGCCCGGCTTGGTATAGCGGCGGCGGTAGACCTCCATGGCCTCATCGCTGATGCCATTGACGGTGCTGCCGGGGAGCACGCGCTCCACGAATATATTGCGTTCCAGCACCATGCTCTCGCCCGCCTCGGAGCGGAAACCCTGGAACACCTGCCTCGCCGCCTCGGGCCATTCGTCCCAGGTGACCGGACGGACGATAGCTTCCATGTACACCAGTCCTGCCACTCGCTCGGGATGACGGCGCGCCCAGTGGAAACCCAGGGCCGATCCCCAGTCGTGCACCACCAGGACCACGCGGCCATCGGGCAGAACGGCATCGAACCAGGCGTCCAGATACTTGCTGTGGTCGAAGAACCGGTACGACCCGTCGGGGGTTGCGTCCGACTCTCCCATGCCCATCAGGTCCGGGGCCAGACAGCGAGCCGCCAGGGATACGTGGGGAATGATGTTGCGCCACAGGTACGACGACGTCGGGTTGCCGTGCAGGAATACGACGGAGTCTTGCGACCCGCCTTGCGCTGCCCCGGTGTCGACATACGCCATCTCGACGCCGCCTACGTCGGCGCGCAGGCGAGGATGGGGGTCACTTGCGGAAATTTCGCTAGAAGATGTCATTTATTCAGGTACCCGGAAGAATATAGTTCCGTCTGCATCGTGGCCGTGGGACCGCCACAAACGTATCTCGGTCAGCAACTCGTTGTGGCGTGCTATGGCTCGCTCTTCCACGGCGCGTATTTCGGCTATCGCGGCCTCGTGGCGTGCGATGGAACGTTGTTCTACAGCCCGTATTTCGGCTATCGCGGCCTCGTGGCGTGCGATGGAACGTTGTTCTACAGCCCGTATTTCGGCCATCGCGGCCTCGTGGCGAGCGAGGGCACGTTCCTCTGCCGCAGCCTCACGCGCCAGGGCGCGTTCCTCCGCCGCCGCAAACTGCATGTCTGTGCGCTCCCGGGAGGCGCGTATTTCCGACTCCACTTTCCCAAGCCTGCTGTTGATGCTTCCCCAAGCACCGACCACGGCGATGAACATAGCAGCCGCAGCAGCAATCAGGCTGGCAAATATTGGAACCGGAATTGTCATAGGGTCATTGCCCCTGGCACGATTTCTCCTTCTCCATCATAACCGGGACTTGATCTGTCTCACTGCCATTGTTTCGGCAACAGCCTACGCCGCGACCGGCGCAGGGGCGTTGGGGTTGGAGACTCCCTCGGGCCACCAGCGGGTCTCGTACTCCGACCAGATGTCACGGACGTAGGGCATGACCTCGCGGGCGAAGAGCTCGGTGTTCTTCATCGCCAGGTCCTTGGGCATGTCGCCGAACTGGAGCAGCAGCATCAGATTGCCCACCCTGAGCTCGCGGATGGCGTGGGCCAGTTGCTCCCGCACTGTCTCCGGCCCGCCTACGATGACGTTGCCGGCCTCCAGGTAGTCCGTCCAGGTGAATTCTTTAAGCTGGTCCTCCCGGGACTGGGTGGTGGAGTTGGCCACTGTGGAGTTGTTGCTGCGCACTGACCTGTAGCCGGGCGGGTTGCCGAAACCGGAGTGCACGTGCAGGCACTTCTTGAAGAAATACTCGATGGACTCCTTGTATTCCTCGGCCTGGCCGTCGGTCTCGGAGACTGCCACCAGTTGCAGGAAGCCGGCGTGGTAGGGGTTGAACTCCTTGCCCTGGCGGTCCATTTCCTCCCAGAATCCGTCAAGGACGGTCTTGCCGACCTTGTATCCCGAGTAGGAAAGGTAGCAATAGACATAATCGTTGCGGATGGTCCAGTCCCAGGTCTCCAGGCTCCCGCTGCCGGGCACCCAGATGGGCGGCCGGGGCTGCTGAACGGGCCGGGGCCAAATGTTGACGTAACGCTGCTGGTTATACTTGCCGTTGAAGGAGAAAGGCTCGCGCTCCGTCCAGGCTTTCACCACTAGGTCGTGGGCCTCCTGGTACTTGTCCCGCAGCGTGATGGGGACCTGGCCGTAGCCGAAGATGGTGTCCATGGCCGTTCCCAGCGGGAATCCGGCGATGAGCCTCCCCCCGCTGAGGACGTCCAGCATGGCGAACTCCTCTGCAACACGGATGGGAGGGTTGTAGAGGGCCAGGCTGTTCCCCAGCACCACGATGGCGGCGTTGGAGGTCCCCCGGGCCATCGCCGAGGCCATCAGGTTGGGCGACGGCATCAGGCCGTAGGCGTTGGCGTGGTGCTCGTTGACGCAGATGCCGTCGAAGCCCATGGCCTCGGCGAATTCCAGTTCGTCGAGGTAGTCGTTGTAAAGGCGGTGGCCCTGGCGTGGGTCGAACAGGGAATTGGGCACATCGACCCACACGCTGTGGTAATCTTGTTCAAAGTTGCTGGGCAGTCCCTGGTAGGGCATCAGGTGGAAGAAGCACATTTTCATGGCGAAACAATCCTGCAGGACGGGTTTGCGCCGATTCTACACCGAATTCGTCGCCCCCTGCCACTGACACCCCTTGCCCGGCGGTCTCCTCCCATGGTTGCAGAATTGCAGAGCATAAAATCCGTAAGGGAAAGTTATCGCCGCTTGAAGAGCGGGCCTAACCTAAAGCTCGACTGAATAGAGAGGAATGGCATGAGTACCGTTGAAACCCAATACGAACTGGTAAAGACACTGGTTTCCAGTATCAGGGAGTACTCCGAAACGCTGTCGCAGGAACAATTGGCCCTGCCCAGCGCTTGTTCCGAGTGGCAGGTTCAGGATGTGCTGGGTCACCTCATCGGCGGCGCACAGCGGCAGATCGACAGCATGACCCGCGGCAGGGCCGGGGATTCCGGACCTCCAGAGGGATTCGTTCCCGTCGACAGCACCACGGCGTCGGCCAACAACGCACGGGGGGACGTCCAGCGCCGCGAGAGTTTTGGGGACGGTCTGCTGGATGCCTTCGACGATCACTACGCCCGCCTGTACGAGGTTCTGGACACTTTCAACCCTGACGGCTGGGACACTCTCTGCTGGCACATGCGCCGTGGCGAAATGCCCGCGTGGGAGTACATCGAGCTACGATTGCAGGAACTGGTCATCCACGATTGGGACATGCGCAAGGCACTCGAGCCAAATCCCTCGCTGCATCCCGACAGCATAGACCCCGTCCTGGCTTTTGCCACCAAGTGGCTGAGAATGTGCTTCCGGCCCGGCGAGAAACTGGACACTTCGGTGGTGTATGAGTTTGATATTGCGCCGCCGCACGCCACCAGCATTACCCTGAGAATCAATGGCGACAGTTTTGACGTACTGTCCTGCCGCGAGACTCCGGACGAACGCTGGACGATTTGCGCCGAGGCGCCGGCTTTCCTGCTATTCATTTATGGCAGGATCACTGGTCGCGAGGCCATAGCAGCCAACGAGTTCGCAATATCAGGCGACCCGGCCCATCTGGACCAGTTCGAGGCGTGGTTCAGGGGAGTGTAGGGGCCAGTTCTCCCGGCAGAATGAAAATGCGCGGTAATTTGTCTACGGAGAGTGCAAGTTGAGTACTGACGCCAGAGACGTTGTGGTCATCGGGGCAGGCATCGTGGGCAGCATGACCAGCTACCTGCTATGCCGGCGGGGGCTCAGCGTCACCATGATGGAGGCCGATACACTGGGCAGCCACGCCTCAGGACTGGCCTTCGGTGGACTGGACCCTCTCCACGGAATAGGAGTCCCCGAGCCTCTCTTGGACTTCAGCCTTTTCTGCCTGGCCCGGCACAGGTCCATTGCCCGCGAGTTCCAGGGAGCCACCGGTCTCGATCCGCAATTCCGCTCCCGCGACCGCCTTTACCTGGCCTTCGATGACGACGATGCTGAAAGGGAACAGCTCGACGAAGCCTGGATGAGACAGGTTTCGGCATTCAGTGTCAGATGGCTGGACCGGGATTCCGTCAGGAGGCTGGAGCCCAAGGTCAATCCAGAATGCATAGGCGGCCTTCACATATCCGGCATGGGCGCCGTCGATGCCTACGATCTGACCATGGCCGCCATCCGTTCTGCGGAGCGCTACGGCACCAGGCTGGTGGCTCAACGGGCAACCGGACTCGAACACAGCGGCGGGCACGCGGTCGCAGTAACATACGACGGCGGCAGGATAGAGGCCGGCACCGTGGTGGTCGCCATGGGTCCATGGTCTCAGGTGGTCACGGATTGGTGCGGGGCCCCGGTCCCGGTGGAGCCACTCAAGGGCCAGATCCTGCGATTTCGATACGATGGGCCGCCGTTCAACGTGGCCTTGAACTATAAGGGCAACTACGTCGACTCAAAGCCGGACGGGCTGGTATGGGCCGGCTCGACCGAGGAAAACGCCGGATTTGACGATCATCCCAACTCCAGGGGGCGGGACAGCATTCTCAACGACCTGGCCCAGATGGCGCCCTCCATCGGCTCCTCGCGGATCGTCAACCACACGGCGTGCCTGCGCCCCGTCACGCCCGACGGCATTCCCATCGTGGGGCGGCTGCCCGGCTGGGATAACCTGTACCTTGCCAGTGGCGCAGGGCGCAAGGGAATACTCTGGAGCGTGGGAATGAGCCAGGTGGCCGCCGACCTGATTACTGAGGGATCAAGCCAGGTGGCAGGCGCTGAGCACTTGACGCCCGCCCGCTTTGTGGCCGATTAGGGGCTGTGGCTGTTTGCAGAGTCGCCGGAATCAGAATGCTCTCACCGGCGATTATGCCTTCCTGCCTTTTCACCCCCACCTCCGACTTTGTCGAGAGCCGCGACAGAGTCGGGCCTAACCCTCCCCCGTCAAGGGGGAGGGGATTTTTGAGATGGCCGCTAACCCGGCAGCTCCTTTCGCGCCACGAGGAGTCCGCCCTCACGGGTGATGCGCATGGCGAATGCGTAGCGGTCGATCTCGAGGGCCAGGTCGACATCCTCAGGGTGATATTGCGGCTGCTGGGGATCGAAGAACTTTTGCGTAGCCCCTCCCGTCGAAATCAGTGACTTGACGGCATCGAACTCGGGCTTGCGGCCCTCTATGATGTTTCGCAGGTAAATGCCGCATTGTTCATCCTCGTCTGACCTCACCCTCCCCTGGTCTCCCATGGCAATGATGGAAACGACGTCGGGCTGCTGGTTGCGGACCGCGTCAACCGTGGCCTGCGCCACCACGAACGATCCCAGGTAGATGGTCTGGGCAGTGTCCGCCGCCGCCGCGACGCCCACGGTTCCGGCCCGGGTCGACTGCACCAGGCTCTTGTCGGCGACATCGGCCTGGGATATCTCGAACGGCGAGTTGCCGAAGTCGAACCCCTCGGGCCGTTTCCCGTCCACCTCACCCATGAGGAGGTCGCCGACCCCGCTGCGGTGCAGTTCCAGGGCGTCCTCCGCCTCGGCCACCAGGGTGATCTGGGTGGCCCCCCGGTCGAATGCTATGGCAGCAGTGGTGAAAGCCCGGAACACGTCGATGATAATGGCCGTTCCCGTGGCCTCCCGGGCGTCCCGCACCAGGCTGCCCATGCGAATGTCCATTCACTACCTCAATAAATTCCTACAACTATCGGCCGCTAACTTGCGGGATCGGTCAGAGGCTCAAGTATGTCCAGCAATTCGGCCGCAGCGTTCAGCTCCCGCCTGATTATGCTGATGCTCAGAAACTGTTTGCGAGTGTAATAGTTCCGGTGCAACTCGTTGGCAATTCCACGCAGGGCCAGCAGCCGGTCATTGCCGGTCATAAGCAGCGCATTGTTCAGGACAACGTTGAAATGCGCGTGCTGGTCATACTGCCAGTTCTGAGCGACCGCCACAGCTTTGGTCATCCATGCGGCTGCGCCCCGCCCTTTTTCGGACGCTTGATGGAGGTCGCCTGCGGCCAGATATTCCCAGCCTTTGGCAAGGAAATCCCGGGCCTGTTGTTTGTAGTCTTCAATGGCCTCCGTATCGGAAGGCTCGTTGATTGGTGGTTGCGCCATGTACATTATCCCAGCTTGGTGAGCTTCTGCAGCGACCGTATCTCGCGGGGAGGATTCAGGTGGCTGCCAGTGTGGGTCCACGACACCTCGCCGACAAAGATGTCGCCCCTGGAGTTGATGCACACGCCGTGTGGCGCTATGAAACGCCCCGGCTCCTCGCCCTCCGGAGCGTCGCCCAGGCGGGCCAGCAGTTGCCATTCACGTCGTGTATGCCGACGCGGGGGCCGAGGCCGAAGGCCTGCGAGTTGGGACCGATGGCCACTCCTAGCTCGCCTACGTAGACCTTCTGGTCGCCGTTCTGGTCGATGTACAGCCCACAGGGACGAGCCATGTTCTTCCACTGCGTCTCGAACTTTCCGTTCCTGTCGAATACCTGGATGCGCTGGTTCTCCCGGTCTGCCACGTACACCCAGCCGTCCTTGTCGGTGCAGATGTTGTGGGCGATGTTGAACTGGCCCTCTCCGGTGCCCGATTCGCCCCACGAGAGGAGCAGCCTGCCCTCAGGGTCGTACTTGTGGACCCGGGCGTTGCCGTAGCCGTCCGACACGTAGAAATCTGCGGTCTGCGGGTCAATGGCGACGTGGGTGCAGCGGTTGAAAGGGTCGCCGCTCATGAACGGGGCCGGCTTGCCGGGAACGCCCAAGGTGAACAGGACCGTTCCGTCTAGCTGGCATTTGCGGACTGTGTGGTCGCCATCGTCGGTCAGAAAGATGGTGTCATCCGGGCTCATGGTGACGCCATGGGCCCGGGGATACAGGCCCTCGCCCCACGAGCGCAGGAAGTTGCCGTCGCCGTCGAATACGATCACAGGATGCTCACCCCGGTTGAACACGTAGACGTTGTCGTTGGAGTCGCACCCCACGGCGGCGCACTCCCTGAAAGACCAGCCGTCAGGGAGCTTGCCCCACCCCTCGTCGACCTCGTAGCGGTATTGGCCCTCTCCCAGTGTCACCATATCGTGTCCCCTCGAAAGCAAGAATTCTTTGCTTGGTCAGGTTCCTGGGATCCGTGGCGCTGAAGTGAATTTTGTTGCCGGAAACCGTTCAGAACTCCCGGAAAATCGTGTAACCCGCCGAACCCGGAGCGTCTGGCTTGTCGTCATCCGGCCCTGTGGGGCCGCCCCGGCGCGCCTTGGCGTTCCACTCCTCGATCTGCACCTCCACCAGGGACGTCACGCCGAGGTCGCTGGCGGGAGGAGGGTTGTAGTCCCGCTCCAACAACCGTTCAGGGAAATAGCGCTGCACCATTTGGTCAAACAGCTCGAATTTCTCATCGTGGTCTGTGATCTCGCGGGCGGTGCCGAAAAGCACCACGCTGCGGTAATTCATCGAGTGGTTCATAGCCTTGCGCGAGTAGACGAGCCCGTCGGCCATGGTGACAGTCACGCAGACGGGGGCGCCGGAGGCCAGGACCTCCATGGCCCGGCTGCGGATTGAGCCGTGCAGGTACATCCGGTCCGGATTGGCGCTGTCGTAGTGGTAGGTGAGCGGGATGACATAAGGCAACCCATCTTCGATGAAGCCGACGTGGGCGACCATCCCGCTGGACAAGATTTCTGCGGCCTCCTCCGGGACGGCCCGCTCCGGGTGGTTCTTGATTTGAGTGCGTTCGTTCAGCTGCAATTCAAACCCCTTTCAGCGGCCAGTAGCTCTCAGGGTTTGTCCCTGAACAGGTGCTGGCCAGTCTCAATTATTCGATGGCTGCGATTTTATCACGCTCATTTAGTGTGTGAGACCAGGGCCGATTTGCCAGCCCTGCCGCCGGGTTGCTAATATCGCGGCAATTCCCGGCTATGATGAATCCCTTCTCCCTCTGGGAGAAGGTTAGGGTGAGGGCGTTTCTCTTATGCCACATCACGAGGAACAGCAGTCCCGGCGCGATTTCGTAAAGTATTCCCTGTTCAAGGTGGATCCCCACTGGCGCGCCATTTCCGGCGAGGAACGCCGGGCGGGAAAACAGGAATTCGCAGCCGTGCTGGATGAGTTTTCGGATAGGGTATCGGTCTCCAGCTACAGCCTGGTGGGCACCCGGGGCGATGCCGACCTGATGCTGTGGATGGTGAGCCCCACCCTGGAGGCGATCAACGAACTGGCCGCACAGATCAATCGCACGGCGTTGGCGCCGTTCCTGTCTACCCCCTATTCCTACCTGGCGATGACCCGCCGCTCTCCTTACGTAGTCAACCACCGGCACGAAGGGCAGGAGGGCACCTCATCGACCATGAGAATCGTGGGCCGCAAGTACCTTTTCGTCTATCCCTTCGTCAAGACCCACGACTGGTACCAGCTTCCCAAGGAGGAGCGGCAGGAGCTGATGAACGAGCACTTCGTCATCGGCCACAAGTACCCTGACGTCAAGATCAGCACGGCTTACTCGTTCGGGCTGGACGACCAGGAATTCGTCTTGGGATTCGAGACCGATGACCCATCGAACTTCCTGGATCTGGTGATGGACTTGCGCGAGTCAAAGGCCCGCCCCTACACGCTGCTGGATACGCCCATCTTTTCCTGCATCAGCAAGCCGATAGAGGCATGCCTGGACGACCTGGGATAAGCCTTGCTGAATGGGGCAGCGAATCTGCCGCAATGCCAAACAAATAAAGGGGCCTGCACCTGAACAGGCCCCTTTTCTCTATTGTGCCCCGGACTTGACTGGCGGGATGCCCTACTTGCGCTTCATTTCGGCGGGGTCTGTGTTCTTGAAGTAGTCATAGTTCTTCGCAATGTAGTCCTGCCACTCGGCTGGCACCGAATCCTCGGCGAAAATCGCGGTGACGGGGCAAACGGGCTCGCAAGCAGCGCAGTCGATGCACTCGTCGGGGCTGATGTAGTACTGGTCGTCTTCGTCGCGGGTGTAGATGCAGTCCACCGGGCAAACATCGACGCAGGCGGAGTCTTTCAGGCCAACGCAGGGCTCGGCGATGATATAGGTCATGGCGATCGGCTCTCTTACAGATTTGGAGGCTATGCCCACCACAGTTCGGCGGGCTTCTACCGGTTGATTATAGCACGGTGGGCTGTGTCTGCAATAAGAACTGCCTCGCGATTGACCATTCGCCCGGCAGTTCTTCCTGGGAAGTTCGATGACAAATGCGAAAGGCTTCTTCAGCCACCAATGGCTAGAGGACCAGTCCGTATGTCCGCTTCTTGATGGACAGGTTCACGAAAGTCTCCGTACGCTGCACCCCGTCGACGACTCCTACCTTGGTGCGGAGGAAGTTGCCCAAGTTCTCTGCCGACTCCAGTCCGGCCCAGATGAACACGTCGAAGGCGCCGGTGGTGATTGCCACGTAATGCGCTTCGTCCAGCGACGCAATGGCCTCGGCCACGGAATCAGACTTTCCCGGCCCGGTTTGCAGCCCTATCAGGGCGGTGGTAGCATAGCCCAGCTTTTCCAGGTTGGGCACGGCAACTACTTTCACCACGTCATCCTTGATCAGGCGGCGCAGCCGTCTTCTCACCGTGCCCTCGCTTACTCCAACCTCTCGGGCAATCTTGGCATTGGACGCCCTGCCATCCAACTGCAACAGGGCTATAATCTTCCGGTCGAGTTCGTCCATGGTCACATGCTCCCTTAAACCTGCCAGACCAGAATATCCCGCCGCGACCTGTAGCATGGCTTTGCGACATTCGCCATGGCGAATCATCATATTTCCGACTTTTTGGTGTGTCAATACCGAAATCCACCTTAAGTGATCAAAATTGAGCGGAAAACTTTCGTTATATGCTCAGTGAGCCTCCCTGTGTTGACGACTTTGTGGGTACAGGCTATTTCGAATGGTCGGCGTTGACAGTGATTGCGGCGGCTGATAAATTTACCGAGTGACGTTTAGCAGTTGCCGGTATTCGAGTGCTAAACCAAGCCGCGCACTCGAGTGGTCCTTTCCAGGAGATGACGGATGCCTCGATACGATTACCGTTGCGTCGAGTGTGATAACTATTTTGAACTGCGTCAGAGCTTCAGTGAGGCTGGCAAAGGAAATTGCCCGGAGTGCTCGGGGGAAGGTCAGCGGGTCTATCACGCCGTTCCGGTGATCTACAAGGGAAGTGGCTTCTACACCACGGACTACGGGCGCCCCAAGCCCCCCGTAGAGAACGGCGCAGGCAAGAACGGCAGCGATTCCTCAAAGTCCAGCAGCGACAGCAAGCCTGCCGAGTCGTCCTCGTCTGACAGCGGCAGCAGCTCCTCCGGCAGCGAATCCGCGTCGCCGGCTGCCAGCACCGCCGGTTCCAGCTAAAGCAATTGCCCCCTGGCAGAAACCTGAACTAGCCGGCGTGCATTGGCAGCCGGCTTTTCCTACGTCCCCGCTGAGGAGCAGCGCATAGCCAGATGAGAGCATTGGTCCAACGGGTAACGGAGGCATCTGTTGAAATCGATGCCGGTTCAGTGGGAAGCATTGGCCCCGGATTGCTGGTCCTGCTGGGCGTTTCCGCCGATGATGAAGAAACGGACGCCGAATACCTCGTTCCCAAGATAGTGAACCTGCGCATCTTTGCCGATGATGCAAACCGGTTCAACCGCTCTGTGGCGGATGTGGGAGGGGAGGTCCTGGTGGTTAGCCAGTTCACGCTCTACGCCGACACCCGACGTGGCCGCCGGCCTGACTTCACCCGCGCGGCGCCTCCTGACCTGGCAGAGAGGCTGTACGGGCACACGGTGTCGCTGCTGAGGGAAACCGGGCTGACGGTGGCCACGGGGCGTTTTCAGGCGTACATGCAGGTCAGGTCCCAGAACGACGGTCCGGTGACCATCATGCTGGACAGCGCCGACAGGCACCGCCCCCGTCACTAGCCGATGACCCGTCTGCCAGGGCGCGGGCCGTTACCGGTGCCAGCCCATCCCGAGGAACAGTCCGCGCAGGTAAGCGATCTGCCCGCCGTGGGACAGGTAGTCCCACATCACTTGACCGAAGCACGCGGCGACGGGGCGGGGCTCCTCCAGCGGCGGCCAGACGATCTCTCTGGATAACTCATCCTCGCTGGCCTGGGCCAAGTACTCTTGGATCGACGACTTTACGGCGTGGTAATAGCCTAGTTGCGCCTCACGGGATGGCGGAGTCCATGCGGCCACCTGGTCGGCGCTCCAGCCAACGCCCCGGTCGTCGGAGTCATCGGCCATTCCGAACCGGCCCGCCCATCCGTCCTGCGCCCATAATTGCTGCGTGTTTCTTACTCGGCTGTTCAGAAAGGTGTCCATCACCCGGTTCATGTGCCACAGGATCCACGCGGCGGAATTGCATTGTGCGGCGGGAATTCGGGCTAGGGTCTCCTCGTCCATTCCTTCCAGGGCGGACTCGACCATTGACCAGTTGCGTCCCAGGCATGTTGATATGGTGTCTTTCGCGTTGGCCATGAATACATCCTCCCTGTCATTCCCGCGAAAGCGGGAATCCAAGGTTATCCGTCTGATGGTTTCTTGACTAACAATAAGGTCTCTGGATTCCCGCTTTCGCGGGAATGACGGCATCGTGTTACTCGAATTCAAGGTCGAGGCTGATGTCCAGGGCCGGGGGTGAGTGGGTGAGCTCGCCGATGGAGATAAGGTGAACTCCCGTGCTGGCGACGTCGCGGACGGTGTTGAAGTTGATCCCGCCTGACGCTTCCACTACGGCTCGGTCGCCAATGAACCCCATGGCCTCCCGCATCATGTCCACCGGCATGTTGTCCAGCATGATGATGTGCGCGCCAGCGTCCAGCGCCTCCCGCGCGCCCTCAAGCGTCTCGACTTCGACCTCGACCCGGATGGTGTGGGACGCGCGTTCCAGGGCCAGTCCGATGACCTGCCGCAGGCCCATTTCCCTGAAGCGGTTGGCCTCGATGTGGTTGTCCTTGATCAGGATTCCATCGGCGAGATTGTAGCGGTGGTTGTGGCCGCCTCCCGCGCGCACTGCATACTTGTCCAGGTAGCGGTGCCCGGGAGCGGTCTTGCGGGTGTCCACGATGCGCGAGCTTGATCCTTCTATGGCCCTGACGTAGCGGTTGGTCAGGCTGGCGATGCCGCTCATGCGCTGCATGAAATTGAGGGCGATGCGCTCTGCCCGGAGGATGCCGCCCGCAGGCCCGGCGACGCGCGCGATTTCATCGCCGGGAGCAAGAGCGCTGCCGTCGGCCATCAATGCTTCGAGTTCCAGCTCCGGCTCCACGCGCCGGAAGACGGCCAGCCCCACATCGACGCCCGCGAGCACTCCGTTGGCCTTGGCCCGCAACATTCCGACCCCGCGGATCTCGGCGGGCACCAGCGCCGCGGTGGTCGGGTCGTTGAAGGTCTGGTCCTCGGCAATTGCCGCGTCGATCAGGCTATAGACTTCGGGCGGGAATTCGGGCAAGAGCTAACCTCCGAGAGGCCGGTATGGGGCTATTTCAGAAAGCAGGGCAGGAGCATTTGGGCAGCGCATTCAAGAGTAAAGCCATTTAATTCCTGCCCGTCTGCATCTCTAGAAAATGCCGTAAGATGAGCGCCCACATCCCATCCGAAACTGGCGCCTTTCTCGTTCCATAGATCCAATATATCGTACTCTTGGCAGTACCCTATGTTGAGGATACTTTGAGGGTTTTGTCCTTGTGTCTTACGCTTGCTTTCAAGGAATCCATGTTGCAAGACTATAATTGGCTGCTGCCGCAAGCGGAGTTTAGTGGACACAGCATCATATTCGCTCAACTGAGACAGAAGCAATACCCGTGCCTTTTCCAGAGTGAAACCTGCCGTTTCGCCATCTGCGTCAAGATGTGCTGTTAGCCCCTCGGCCACGACGTAGCTGGAATGGACCCCTTCTCCATTGTGAATTTCCAGCGTGTCGGTATCACGGCAGTAGGCAATCCTCAATGGTATGCGGGAGTAATGCATCGGGTCATCTGTCTTCATCCGGGATCTCCCACTGCCGGGTGTAGTTTCTGCTGTCGATATAGGCGTTGAGAACCTCTTCCCCGTCAACGACGACTTTAAGCCCAGCGCCCCCTTTCTTTGATATATCTCCAATACACCATCCGGCCTCGGTCAAGGCTGCTATGAGTTGGCTTTGCTAGTACGAATGCTACCCATTCGTCCCTGACTTCGGGGTGCTTTCTCCTGCTGGAATGGCAATAGTTAGTGAATCGCAGTTCGTGGGGCAATGGCAAATCAGATTTCCCGCCAATTCAGTCCGCTACCGAAAACCGTTGCCGTTGCGAAAATTCCACCCCCACCCTAACCCTCCCCCTCGAGGGGAGGGAATTTTGTGTTACCGCAGCGACAGCATCCGGTCCAGGGCTACCAGGGCGTCGCGGCGGATGTCGTCGGGCACGGTGATCTCATTCATCACCCGGCCCTCCAGCAGCGATTCCATCACCCACAGCACGTACGCCGGATGAATGCGGTACATGGTGGAGCAGGGGCAGGTTACCGGGTCGAGGCAGAAGACCGTCTTGTCGGGGTTGTTTATCGCCAGGCGGTTGACCAGGCTGATCTCCGTCCCTACCGCCCAGACACTTCCAGCGGGAGCGTTGTTGATCTGGTTGCGTATGAACTCGGTGGAGCCCACCAGGTCGGCGGCTTGCACCGTTTCCATCACGCACTCGGGGTGTACCAGCACGTTGACGTCCGGGAAGCGCTGGCGGGCCATCTCTATCTGCTTGACGGAAAAGCGGGTGTGTACCGAGCAGTGTCCCTGCCATAGCACCATTTTGGCGCGCCGCAGCTGCTCCGGGGTGTTGCCGCCCATGTTGCGAAACGGGTTCCAGACCACCATTTCGTCCAGCGGCACACCCATCTTCAGCGCGGTATTGCGGCCCAAGTGCTGGTCGGGGAGGAAAAACACCCGGTTGCCCTGCTCGAAGGCCCACCTCAGAACCGCCTCTGCGTTGGACGACGTACAGACGGCGCCGCCGTTCCGTCCGCACAGCGCCTTGATCCCGGCTATGGAATTCATGTAGGTAACAGGGACGATTTCGCCGGGGCCGAGGACCTCCATCAGGTCATCCCAGGCATCATCCACGTCGTCCATCGGGGCCATGTCGGCCATGGAGCAGCCAGCGGTGATGTTGGGCAGGATCACCCTCTGGTGCTCTCCGGCCAGCACGCAGGCGGTCTCTGCCATGAAATGCACGCCGCAGAATATGATGTAGTCGGCCTCTGGGCGGCTGGCCGCCTGCTGGGAAAGGAGGAACGAGTCGCCCTGGAAGTCGGCGTACTTTATGACCTCCTCACGCTGGTAGTGATGGCCCAGCACCGTTACGGAGGTTCCCAGCTTCCGGCGGGCCGCATGTATGCGTTCATCCAGTTCTTCGGCGGTAAAGTGAAGGTACTCCGTGGGAATCTGCTGCCAGCGTACGTTGACGGCAAGTTCCTCTGCCAGCGGCTTGGCGGGCAGCTCGTCCTCGGTCTTGCAGAAGGCCGAATGCTCCAGCTCCGTGATCGGTACGATAGGACGACGGCGGGTTGTCATCTTCAGATTCCCTCTTTCTTTCAGGATCAGGATTTACCGGATTTTAAGATTTTCAGGACAGGCAACAATAAATCCCGATAATCCTTCAATCTCGAAAATCCTGATTCAGATTATTTCGGTTGCCCCTGCAGCGACCACGCCCCGGCCCGCTCAACCCGCACGTTCACCAGTTCACCCGTCCGGTCGCCGTCGCCATCTTGCATGGGGATGAATACCAGCTTGTTGGAGCGAGTTCGTCCTTGCCACTTGCCTTTCTTTCGCGCTTCCACCAGCACTTCAAACTCGCTGCCAATCAAGTCTGCGTTGACTTCAGTGAGTATCTGCTCCTGCAGGGCGTCTATCCGTTGGCGCCGGCTGACCTTGACCTCGTGCGGAACGTCGTCCTGCATCGTGCGGTCCGCGATGGTCCCCGGACGGGTGGAGTAAGCGGCGCAATGCACCTTGTCCATCCGCAACTCTTCCACAAGGTCGTAGGTGCGCTGGAACTGCTCATCCGTCTCGCCGGGGAAGCCGACGATGATGTCGGTGCTGAGGGATGCTCCAGGCACGGTGTCGCGTATTTGCTGCACCAGCGACATGTATTCCGAGCGGGTGTAGTTGCGCCGCATCCGGGCAAGCACTTCGTCGTCCCCGGCCTGCACCGGAAGGTTGATGTGCTCGCACACCTTGGGCAACTCGGCGACGGACTCGATGATGCGACGGCTCATGTAGTTGGGGTGGGAGGTCAGGAACCTTATGCGGTCGAGGCCGTCGATATCGTTCAGGCGTGTCAGCAATGTGGCCAGGTCGGGCCGCCCGGCGCCCTCGCCGGGTAGATCGTGGCCGTAGGCGTCCACCGTCTGACCCAGCACCGTGACCTCCCGGACGCCTCGGGTTACCAGCAGCTCCACCTCCCGCGCCACCTCGTCCACCGGCCTGCTGACCTGCCGTCCCCGGCGGTAGGGGATGATGCAGAAGGTGCACATCAGGTCGCAGCCATGGATGATGGGAACGTGGCAGGCCACGTCGGGCCGGGTTGGCGCAAGGTTGCCGACGCAGCCCTCCCAGTCCAGGCTCATCCGGTCGCCCAGCAGGTCCAGCAGCGGCTCGAACTGCTGCGGGCGCATGAACACGTCGACGTAGGGAAAGCGGCGCGCCAGCTGGTCCGATTTCGGCCCTACCATGCAGCCCATGAGCGCGATGACGCGGTCCGGGTCCTGTTTCTTCAGCCGCGACACTGCGCCGAGGTTTCCTACCACCTTGTCCTCGGCCGACTGCCTGACAACGCAGGAATTCAGGACCACCACATCCGCGTCCTTGGCGTCCTCGGCTGACTCCAGCCCCATCTGCTCGAGAGCCGACGCGAGGCGCTCGGAGTCCGCCGTGTTCATCTGACAGCCGATGGTCCAGATGTGAAAACTGTTCATGGCGCCTATACAAAGAGGATCAAATGGATGAGTTGGACGCCTTGGCGATATGAGGCAAATGGGCAACCAAAGATCGAAAACGGGACCATTGGCCCATTACCCATATTCAGGCTATTGTAGCGGTGAGCAACTCAAAATAGCAAACGAGTCCATCTGCGAAATAGCGACCGCGCAAGTCCGGATAGCCAGCTTTGAATCGCAAGTCTCCGGAGAGGCTGGATCCTGAGACGGAGGGCACTTTAGCTGGGGAATGACATAATGCGGCGGCCTTGGGTAGCATGGCATCCGTATCGATTGCTGACAGGCGGCAGTAAGGGGACAACCCTTGCCATCTCAAATGGGAATGGCCGCAATGGCCTTGGAGGATGATGACTACTGAGACAGAAATTCCCGTCGAGGACAGCATTCTTGGCGTGCTTCGGGGCCTTGGCATCGAGCGGGCCCACTTTGCCTCGCGCGGCCTGAACGACTGGCACGGGGTGGTATCCAGCCACCCAGAGGCCGTTGCATCCCTGACCCTCGTCTGCCCGTTGGGCTTTGACTCCCAGGTACTGGCGCCGCTGTCGGAAAGGCTGCTGGTGTTTAACGGGGACAGCGGCGGCGCGAGCCAGACCATATCCCGGAACATGGCCAACCTTCCCGAAGCCACGACTGTCACGTTGCCTGACTGCCCGTTTCCTGACAACTACAACGACCTGGCCACGCACCGGGGCGGCGACATCGCTGCGCCAATGCTGAGCTTTCTGGAAAGGACCGGCTCCGAGACTGTGCCGGAAAAGTTGACGCCATCCGTCGAGGAGGGTGAGTTGGATGGTGTCTACTACAAGGCGCATGGTTCCGGGCCGCCGCTGGTCCTGCTGCCGCTTGGAGCCGCCCCGTCCCAGTGGGACCCGCTCATTCCCGCGCTCAGCGAGGGGCATTGCGTCATCTCGATGTCCGGCCCGGCGCTGGGCATGGTGGCCAGCCTGGAAGGACGTGGCCGCACCCCGGGCTACCTGTCAGCAGTGGGGCGCCTGATTGCCGAGACGGAACTGCAAGGCGGGGAGAGCGTGCTCGAGGTGGGTTGCGGGACCGGCGTGCTGTGCCGTTGGCTGGCCAAGGAGACCTCGGGCAGGAACCCGGTCATGGGAGTGGACGTAAATACTTTCTTTCTGCGAGAGGGCGCTGAAATCGCCAGGCGCGAGGGTGTAGACGAGGCCGTGAGCTTTCGCGAGGGGAGCGCTGAACAGTTGCCCTTTGGCGACAACAGCTTCGACGTCGTCTTTTCCAGCACGGTGATCCAGCGAGTGAACGCCGACCTGATGCTGCCTGAGTTGGTGCGGGTCGCCAAGCCCGGCGGGAGGGTTGCCGTGCTGGGCCACGCCCACGACATGAACCGTTGGGTGAACCTGTCGCTCAGTCCGGCGCTCAAGGCCAGGATCGAATCGCCTCCATGGGTAGAGGACCGTGGCCATCCCCAGGGCTGCGACGATGCCTCGCTCTACCAGCGCTTTTCGCGGTTGGGGCTGAGGGACGTGAAGATGTTCCCTTTCATCAGCACATTCTCGGACAGGATGCGGCTGCAATTCCTGCAAGGGGGAATTCTGCCCACCCTGAACGCGGACGAGGCTGCCGAGTGGCGCGCGGCAGTGGCGCAGGCGGAGGCGGACGGCACTTTCTTTATCTCGACGCCATTCCACTGCGCGGTGGGCACCAAGTCCTGAGCGGGTTCAGCAGTTGAAGACATGTGCGGCCAGTTCCCTCTCCCTCTGGGAGAGGGTTAGGGTGAGGGCGTTCCGTTGCTCTTACGGTTGCCCTGGCCTCCCATCAACGCAAATATGTCGGGCCGTTAGTGGCTGTGCTGCGCCAGCTCTATCAGCACCCCGCGGGCAGCGGACGGGTGCAGGAAGCCTATGTCTCCGCCCATCAGGCCGGTGCGCGGCACCTTGTCGATCAGGCTGATGCCCATCTCGTCCAGGGTCGTCAGCTTGTCAGCGATCTCCTCCACCTCAAAGCAGACGTGGTGCAGGCCCTCGCCCCGCTGCTCGATGTGCCGGGTGATCAGGCTGTCGGGGCCGGTGCCCTCCAGCAGTTCCAGGTTGGTCTCGCCCACGGGAACAAAGCAGCCGCGCACCCCGATGTCCTCGCGAGTGATGATCTGGCCGGGCTTGAAACCAAACAGGCCCCGGTAGAACTCGATGCTCTCGTCCAGGTTGGCGACGGCGATGCCGATGTGGTGCACCAGGTCGGAGGCGACCGGCGCGTTTGCGGATAGTGTCATTTCTGGTCTCCTTTCAATTCTCCCTCGAGAGAGAGGGAGAGGGTTGGGGTGAGGGGGGAGTCCGCAGCTACCAGCACAGTTTCTCTTGCGAAAAATTTCACTCCCGCCCTGACCCTCCCCCTCAAGGGGGAGGGGATTTTGAGTGGCTCAGTAGGTGGACTTGCGGCCCTCCAGGTTGGTGTGGATGTCCAGCAGCACGGTGCGCCCGTCGCGGTTCAGCTGCTGGGCTCTGACCAGCGCCGGCGCAATCTCTGACGGCTGGGTCACGGTGATGCCCACAGCGCCCATGCCCTCGGCGATCATGGCGTAGTTGCCGCCCATGCGGGTAAGGCCGAACAGCTCGTTGGCCACCGGGTAGCCGCCGGGGTAGGTGGCCATGCCACCGTTGTTCAGCACCACCGTGGTGATGGGCGCGCCCGCCCGCACCGAGGTCTCGATGTCCAGGCCAGACATGCCGAAGGCGCCGTCGCCCATGAAATTCAGGCAGAAACGGTCCGGCTCGGCCAGCTTGGCTCCGATCATCAACGGAATGCCGTAGCCCAGATGGGTGGACTTGCCCCAGCCGATGTAACTGTGGGGCGTGGTGGCCGTGTAGAAGGGCAGAATCATGTCGCGCGGCGCACCGGCGTCGTGGGTGATGGTGCTGTTCTCCCGGTCCAAATTACGGTCCAGCTCGTTGATCACCCGGTAGGCATTGATGGGCGCCTCGTCGGTCTCCAGTAGCGGCGTCCATTGGTCCAGCCAGCCCTTGCGCACCTCTGCAATCTGCTCTGCGACGCCGTTGGGCTGCCGTCCTGACTCTCCGGTCTGCGCCTTAACCTCGTCGATGAGCGCCTGCAAGGTGAGCTTGGCGTCGCCGGGCAGGCCGACGTCCACCGAGAAGTCCTTGTTGATGTCCTCGATGCTCTCGACGTTGTGGATGATGACCTTGCCGCCGGGGATGGGCTGGCCGTAGCTGGTGCGGGTCATGCTGGACCCCACCGCGAACAGCACGTCCGATTCCTGGATCCACGTGCGGGCAGGGAGGGATGTGGCGGCGCTTCCCGCTCCCAGCGACAGCGGGTGCCGTTCGTCGAAAGACGACTTGCCGGGCATGGTGGTGTACACCGGGATCTGGGTCAGCTCGGCCAACTCGCGCAATTCATTCGTCGCCGATGCGAACAGGACGCCCATTCCCGACCAGATGACCGGCTTGCGGGCGTTCAGCAGCAGGCGGGCCGCGTCGGCCACGTCGCCTCGGGACGGCGATTGCAGCAGGCGCTTGGGCGGCTGGTAGTCCAGCGCCGACTCCGGCACGTCCTGTCCGCCCACGTCGGCGGGGATCTCGACGATCACCGGCCCGGGCCGTCCGTTGCGCAGGTGGTGGAAGGCCCGGCGCATCACTGCCGCCACCTGTCCCGGCGCGGTGATGACCTCGGCGTGCTTGGACACCGACTGGTAGGAGCGCACGGGGGAGAAGTTGGGCCTGACGGCGTACTGGCCTAGGGCCGGGCCGCCCGCCAGGTACAGGATGGGGATGTTGTCGGAGAAGGCTTGGGCGATGCCGCCGTGGGAGTTCTCCGAGCCGGGCCCGCCCTGGGTGATGGCCACGCCGAACCTGTTGCGGTCGTTCATCCGGCTGTAGCCGTCGGCAGCCATCAGCGCCCCGCGCTCCTGGCGGAACATGATGGTGCGAATGCCCTCGCTGGCTACCGATTCGATCAGGTTATTGGAAGGGAAGCAGGAGACCCACTCAACGCCCTCCGTCTTCAGAATACGCGCTACCGCGTCATTAACGTCCATAGTTTGCCACTCCGGGTTGAGTAGTTGCGCCGTATTCTAACACCGTCGGGGACCCAAGCTCGCACCGTAGAGGCGGCTTGAGGAATATCTCAAAGGGTAAGTGACATATCCCCTCTCCCGGAGGGAGAGGGAATTTGTCGCACACCTTCTGAGCGGCCTGGGCGGGGATTTTGCCTGTGGAGGCACTCGCGCCAGAGCTTCACTCGTTGCGCAGGGCAGCCACTGGGTCTATGACGGTGGCCCGGTAGGCCGGGTAGCTTCCGCTGGCGAAGCCCACGCCGGCGGCGACGAGGAAGGCTGCCGCGATGCTCCACGGCTGGATCAGCGTGATCATCTCCTGGCCGCCCAGTTCCCGGCCATTGATGGCAATGGATGCCCCGACGCCAATGGCGATCCCCACGACACCGCCGAAGATGCTGAGCATCAACGCTTCGGCCACGAACTGCATCACAATATCGCGAGTGGTTGCGCCGACGGCGCGCCGGATGCCTATCTCCCGGGTCCTCTCGGTTACCGACACCAGCATGATGTTCATCACGCCGATGCCCCCCACGACCAGCGATATGCCGGCAATGCTGCCGAGGAGGATGGAGAGGGTGTTGCTGACCTCAGTGGCGGCGCTGATCAGATCGTCCTGGCTCTGGATCACAAAATCCGGTTCGGTGACGTCGTGCCGGAAAAGCAGCAACTCGGAAATGTCGTCCTTGACCCGCTGTGCATCGGCCTCAGTGTCGGTCTGCACGTCTACCTGGGTTACCCGCAGCTCCCCGGACGGCGTGTAGAGGAAGCGCAGGCGGCCCGCCGTGGCGCTGATCGGCAGGAATACCTGGTCATCAGCCTCGCTGGAGCCTCCCTGTTCCTCCAGCACTCCGATGACGGCGAAGCCCAGGGTGATCCTCCCACCGGCGAAGGACAGACGCACCTCCTGTCCCACGGGATCAATGCCTGGGAACAGCGTGTCCGCCACACGCGCCCCCAGTACGGCCACCAGCGACCTCTCCGCATCGTGGAAGGGTGTCAGGAAAGAACCGTGGCGCAGCCCCAGGTCGCGAACCTCGGCGTACTCGCTGGAGGTCATTACGATTTCCGCCCCGACGTTGTTGGCGCCCGCGATGGCCTGCGCGTCGACGGACATGCGGGCGGCCACGGACGTAACACCCGGTATGTCGTTGGCGGCGATGGCCGTGGCGTCCCCCTGTACCAGCGTGGACGACAAAAGCCCGGCGAAACCGCCACCCTGGGCCGTTGTCGCCGCGGCGCTGGACTCGATGAATATCAGGCCGGTGCCCAGCCCCTCGATCCGGTCGGTCACACCTTTCTGGGTGCCCTGGCCGATAGCGATCAGGACAATGACGGAACTGACCCCGATGATGAGACCAAGAGAGGTCAGCGCGCTTCTCAGCCTGTTGGCGAATATGGCGCGAAGCGCGATTCTGATGGTATCGAGCAGGCTCACCGCCTGTTGCCTCCGTCATTCCGGGGATACCCGGAACCCGGTACCGCAGCCTGGCCGGTGCGCCGCAGGGCGCCACTGTCCTCGATGATCCGGCCGTCGCGCATTCGGATAATGCGCCTGGCGTAGTTGGCGACCTCCTGCTCGTGGGTCACCAGGACAATGGTCAGACCTGCCTCGTCAACCAGGCGCCGGAGCAGTGTCATCAGGTCGTGCCCCGTTGCGGTATCCAGCGCGCCGGTGGGCTCGTCGGCCAGCAATACCAGCGGATTGGAAACCAGCGACCGGGCGATGGTGACTCGCTGTTGTTCGCCGCCCGAGAGTTCCGTCGGCTGATGAGAGATGCGGTCCAGGAGGCCCACCCGTTGCAGCGCTTCGGCGGCGCGGCGACGCCGGTTCCGGACGCCCTGGTAGATGAGTGGCAGTTCCACCTGCTCCAGCGCAGTCAGTCGCGGCAGCAGGTTGTAGGACTGGAACACGAACCCGAAGGCTTGCCCCCGCAGTCGGGCGCGAGTGTTTTCCGGCAGTTGGGAAACGTCATGGCCTGAGAAAACATACCGGCCGCCAGTGGGCCGGTCCAGCAGGCCGATGATGTTCATCATTGTCGTTTTGCCCGATCCCGACTGTCCCATGACCGCGACGAATTCTCCCTTGTCGACCTGGAGGTCAACCCCGGCCAGGGCATGCACCTCCGTACCGCCGATGGAGTAAGTGCGGGACACGTTCTGGAGAACGATCACTGACGGCCTCCGCCTCCTGAGCCTGTCGAAGGGCCGGGACCGAAGCCACCGAATCCCGGATTGGCCTGGGGCTGCTGCAGCGTGGCGCTGAAGGCAATACCGGCATTGTCTGCGCCGACCAGTAGGATTGTGCCCGCCTCGATGCCGCTCAGAATTTCGACTTGGTTGCCGTCAGACTCACCGACTTCGACGTATACTCTCTCGAATCTGGTTTCACCCTCAATCTCTCCCTCAGATTCCGGCGGCGCCTGAACGCTTACGAACCATTGGCCGTCGAGCTGGCGCACTGCGGACACCGGGGCAAGCACGGCCGGATCGCGAATTTTGGTGAGAATGGTGACGCTGGCGCTCATACCGGGCGCTGGCAAGAGCAGGTCAGGGGAGCCGGAGGGTTGCTCCTCAGCTTCGTCCTGCTGCGTGGGCTGGCCCTGTTGGCCCCCGGCAAGGCGGGCTAGTTGCCCGGAGGCGCGAAGGTTCTCGATCATCTGCATCACCTGTTCGGGCAGTACCACGCCCTCGGGCAGCGGTTCCCCGCTGAGGATGGCCTGCCGCACCTGCTGGGCTGTAACTCCTTCGGGCAGTTGGAAGCCGGCAAAAGGACCTCCGGCCGCTCCGCCGCCGAATCCACCTCCACCGAAACCGCCTCCGCCCCCTGCCTGTGCATTGCCTCGTGGGGTGGCAGGGACCGCATCGCCGTCATTCCCGGTGAGAATGCGCGCCCCTACATCGTAAGTCACCACTCCCTGTTCGGCATTGGGAACCCGTCTGATGGACTCCACGCGAACGGGATATTCCGTGCCTTCAATCGCATCGAATGATGCCGTGCCGGTCTGCCCGATCTCCAGCTCCAGCAGTTCCTCCTCGGTCACAGTGAGCTCGATCAGCATTCGGTCCGAGGTGTACAGCGTAAAGGCGTCAAATCCGGCAGCGATGCGGTCTCCCGGGAGGATGTTTACAGCCTCCACGACGCCGTCGAAGGGCGCGATCACGGTGAGATCGGCCAGGGCCGCGCGCGCCTCCTCCAGGGAGATTTCCGCAAGCCTCACATCCTGTCTCTGCTGGGCGATGGCGTTCCCGGAAGGCCCTGCCACCAGCTCGTCGTACTGGGCCTGGGCGCTGGCGAGGCTGGCTTGGGCGCTCTCCAGCGCGGCGCGGGCCTGCTCGAATTCGCCTTCGTCAGTGGCGGCCCGCAGCTCCTCCAGCCTGGCCTCTGCGGCGGCGTGGCTGGCTTTGGCTGCCTCAACGGCCTGCTCGGCCTGGAACACGTCCTCCTCGCTGGCCAGTGTCTGGAGGTCCTCCAGCCTGGCCGCTGCCGCCGTGTGGCTGGCCTTGGCCGCTTCAACGGCCTGCTCGGCCTGGAACACGTCCTCCTCGCTGGCCAGCGTCTGGAGGTCCTCCAGCCTGGCCACTGCCGATGCGTGGCTGGCTCTCGCCGCGTCTATTGCCTGCTGTGCCTGGAACAGGTCTTCCGCTGAAGGGGGCGTGAGCAGTTCGTCCAGCGTCTCCTCCGCCGATGCCAGGGAGGAAAGCGCCGAATCCCGGTCGGCGTGCGCGCTGACGAATGCCAGGTTGGCGTCGATCAAGGCCGTGCCCAGGCTCTCGTAGGTTGCTGACCTGTCCTCAAAGGATTCCTCCAACGCTTCCATCTGCGCCTCGGATAGAGGCAGGACCGCCTCGCAGATTGACCTGATCACGTCGTCGCTCGGAATCAGCCCGCTGTATCGCTCGCAAAACTCGTCGGAGGCATCGGTGAGGACATCGTTCAATTCCTCCTCGACTCTCGTTGCGTCCGCGAATGTTACCTGTGCCTGCGTTACCGCTGAGCGGAACGCCGAAATTTCGGCGTCGGTGGGTCCGGCGGTCAGGTCATCCAGGGCCTGTTCCGAGCTGGAGATGTCCCGGAGCGCGGTGGCCACCGCCTGCTCTGCGCTTCTCAGGTCGCTGGCGCTCGGCGGCTCGGAGAGGAGGGCAAGGGCCTGTTCGGCGCTGGAGATGTCCCTGAGGGCGCTGGCCACGGCCTGCTCCGCGCTG
The DNA here is from genome assembly GCA_965203005.1 of Dehalococcoidia bacterium. Lineage (GTDB taxonomy): Bacteria > Chloroflexota > Dehalococcoidia > Lucifugimonadales > UBA3495 > VXOI01. The sequence continues at coordinate 2,397,469 of CBDBBS010000002.1, read as the reverse complement.
GCCAGGTCGGCAGCGCTGGGGGGCTCTGCCAGCAGTTCCAGAGCCTGTTCCGCGCTGGAGATGTCCCGGAGCGCGGTGGCTACTGCCTGCTCCGCGCTTCTCAGATCGCTGGCGCTCGGTGGTTCAGAGAGGAGTTCCAGGGCCTGCTCCGCGCTCACCACCTGCGATTTCGCCGATACAATCGCCTGGTTCGCGGAGGCGATGGCAGCTGGCTCAGGGTCGGCCAGAAGGTCCTCGAGGCGCAGTTGCGCCAGTTCCAGTTGCACCTCGGCCGTCTGGACCCGGCGCTGCGCTTCGGCATCGTCCAGGGAGGCCAGCGAGTCGCCCTCGCGGACTTCACTTCCTTCGGATACTGCGACCGAGGCCACAACTCCGCCCACTTCGAAACCCAGGGTTGCGCTGCGTTCGGATAGCGCGGAGCCTGACAGGTCCACCAAAGAGGTAAGACGGCCCATTGCCGCCTCGACGCGTTCCGGTTCGAAAACCACGTCCTCCTCATCAGGTCTCGTCAGCAGCACGACGACAACCACCACGGCGGCAATGACCGCCGCTGCCCCGGCCAACAGGAGCCAGCGCCTGCGCGAGTTCCCCCGGCTGAGTATCGCGTCGATGTCGGTCGTGCTCATCGGTCAGCTCTCACCACGCCAGGGAACCTCGCATGGAGATGCCTGTGCGTTTCGGGTTACACCGGAATAACCTTAACAGGATACGGGCGAACCTTTAAGGAGTTGTGAAGACAGGAAAACCCCAAGACTGAACCGTCACTCAGCCATGGCTATACATGGCTATAGCATTTGGGCAGTTTATGCGCCGTCATTCCCGCGAAAGCGGGAATCCAGTGGCCGAAATTGGCAGTTTAGTTGCGAAAACCAGGCAGACAGCATGCTCTGGACTCCTGCGAAAGCAGGAGTGACGGGGTTGTAATTTCATATGCGATAGCCCTGGATATTTGAACTGCATAACTCCTGCCGGATTCACACATCGTTCACGGGGTGGAGGTCCGGAGCTCCTCGCCGCCATAGTGCTCCTAGTCGTGATCATCGCCTCCCAGTTCGTGATTCACTCCCTGAACTGTTACCCCTATGACATCGAGCAGAGCCGGGCCTCCTGATTCGGACACCCCCTCTTTCGCCTTCCGCACCAGCTCTTCCATGGCCGCAGGGTCTGGCGAGTTGGTACCCACATTGGCGACGATTTCGATCTGGCGCGTCGCGGAGTTGAACGATGCGGTGGCATCCTGGACCTCTGTCGAGTTGTACACCTTGAAATAGGCTGCTATCAGGGCCGCACTGATCTCCCTGTTCGTAAAGCTTGTTTCGGTATAAAAGTCAATCGTGATGTTGGGGTAGTCGTTCCTGAATTCGGCGAGGGCATTCGTGGCTGCTTCGGGAACGGTGTCGTTAGCGAATGCGATCCAGGCCTGTTCGCTCCCCGTGATGGCGGCTCCGGAGAAATCGTCCGCGGCAACTACACGTATGTCCGCCACCGCCTGTGAGAAGGGATTGTGCCATCCGTATTGATCTACCGCTGCCTGAACGGAGATGCCCTCGGTGTCCGCAATGCTGCCCATGTCTTGCAGTGTGGCATCGCTGATGGGATTGCCCTGTCCATCCCTTGGAGTTGGCTGCGTTCCGGTTAGAGTCAGGCCTACCACCAGCAGGATCAGGAGCAGCATCACTCCGAACGGGATCTTGGAGATGTGTCGCTTTGGCATAGTTGACCTTCTCAGATTTGGCATTCCCTCAAGGGGTACACGATTCTGGGGCTAGTCAATTCCATGCTGTCAACATTGTGAACGCAATCACGTGATTGTGTTCCGGCTACCCACCATTGAAGCCGAAAGCCCTGGTTGAGGGGGTGGACGGGGCTTTCACGGTACAGCCCAAGACCCGTTCGGTGCTGCCGGAACGCAACGCGTCGGCATCGTCGTTCTGCCATCGCAGCGAGAAAACGCCCTCACCCTAACCCTCTCCCGGGGGGAGAGGGAATAATCAAAAGCCCCGGGCATTTGACCCGAGTCACTGGCACTACCGGTTTGTCGCCCGTTCACGGGGTATATGTCCGGTAGTAGGGGCAGCCGGAGTAGACCGCCCGCAATGCTCTGCCGGACGCCACCGCATCGAACCGGACGGTCTCGGGTGAGGAGGCATCCTCTCCTATCCTGAACAGTCCGCCTTCCATGGGAATCAGGGGCGCGTGGCCGCCTCCCGGGTATAGCAGCAAAAGTGCGCCTTTCCGCACCGCAACGCGGAAGTTGGTCAGTCCGAAATTGTAGGTCCGGTAGTGCCCGCAGAAGCTGTCCCATTCGGTAGGGTAATCGAAATGGCGAGGACCGGAGTAGTCCTCCCGCACATACCATCCGGGGCCGTGGAAGGCTTCCACAACCTGCTCTCCTTCCCGTCCGAACTCCAGGAGGAAGTGTTCCAATTCGGGGTGGGACACGTAGAAGCTGTCCTGCCCGTAACGCTCCAGCGCGACATCCTCGTTCCGCCATCGCAGCGAGAGTCCTTCGCCTTCGGCCGTTATGACGAGACGCTCATCCGTTGCAGTGGAGGCCGAAGTGTATGCGCCCTCGTATTCTGTGGCGTTGCTGACCGATCCCCAGTCAGGCGCCTCGGGATGGGCCGGCATTTCCTGGCCGTTAATCCCTGCCCTGAGCAATGCGAGCATGTGCAACGCCATGTTTGCGGCGCCGAAAGACTGCACCAGCCCATTGATCAGGACCACCACCCCGATTCCCTCGTCGACATCCGCGATCATGGCCGATACGAATCCCGTGGTGCTGCCGCCGTGGCCCAGGTACGAGTGGCCGTCGATGTCGGCCATGATGAGGCCGTAGCCGTAGTGTGCGCCGCCCCACTGCGGAGTGGCAATCACCTTCTGCGTCATCAACCGGAAGCTCTCCCCGGAAACAACCCGGCCATCCGGGCCGGTCCCGCCGTTCATGAACATTCTCAGGTAGGTGGCCATATCCCCGGCGGTGGACGCCTGGCAGCCGTCGCCCACGCCGTACTCGGTCCACACGGCCGGTACCAGGCTGTGGGCCACGTGCTCCGGGCGGTCGTCGTAGAAGCTGCGGTAGCCCACGGCGGCCAGTTTCCGCGTGTCGTAACCGATGACCGGATGAGAGTGCCGCATGCCGAGGGGGTCGAGCACCCGCGCCTGGATGGACTCCTGGTAGGGACGGCCGTCCAGTTCCTCCAGCAGGAATCCCAGGAGCTTGTAACCGACGTTCGAGTACCGGAAGTGGCTGCCGGGCGCGGACCCCGTGCGGCTGTCGCGCAGCGCCCACGCTTCGTACAGCCCGTGGGTCCCGATGTCGGTCCCTGAACCCAGCCCGGAGGTGTGGGACATCAGATAGTGGCTGGTGATTGGCTCATAGTCCGACTGCACTTCGAACCACGGCAGGTAATGGCTGACCGGCGCGTGCAGGTCCAGCCGGCCCTCGTCGTGCAGTTGCATCAGGGCGATATTGGTGAACGATTTACCGATGGAGCCGACCTCGAACATCGTGTTTTCCTGTATGGGCGAGCGCGCGGCGATGTCGGCGTACCCGAACGTCGCGACCTCGAGCAGACGTTCCCGTCCGGTGACGGCAAGGGCCAGCCCGGGCATGTTGACTTCCTGCATCCGGGTCTCCACGTAGGACTTGATTTCCTGGAGTGCTCTTTCGAGGCTCGTCATCGGGCACCTCTTTGTCAGAATCAGGATTTACAGGATTAGAGGATGATCAGGATTGGGGTACATCAGCGAAATTCCGGTAGGAGTTACGCAGTTGGCTATGAAATCCCCTCCCCCATCAAGGGGGAGGGTTAGGGTGGGGGTGACAGGTCGACTGCAAAGGCATTGTCTGAATCAGGATTAAAGGATGAGCAGGATTGGGAGCATCCTGAAAATCTCAAAATCCTGGTAATCCTGATTCAGACAAAAATTCAGGCTGGCAGCACTTTGAAATGCCCTTGAAGATTGCTGTCGAAGCCTTGTTGACCTATGAACGTATGTTCTATAACATCTACTTCCCGAAGCTAAACCTCCTCCAAAGCGGCGCCGGGGAAACGGCGCAGTCAGTCCAAGGCCACCACGCAGCACGCTGACGCTCTGTGGTGGCAGTTTAAACAGTCCCGGATTCACTATCACGGAGACACCTTGAAAGTCGCCTGCGTCCTCATCACCCACCTGCGAGCCAAGGCCGAGATGCAACGGCACCCCCACCTCAGTGACCAGCCCGTCCTCATTGCCGACCGCACCAGGTCCCGGCCCGTGGTGGTCGACTACTTTCCTGCCTTCAAGGCCAGCATGCGGCAGGCTGGCGCTCCTCCGGTTGCCATTCGGCAATGGGGGCAACTGGAACCGGCGGCCGGGATGCCGCTGGAACGGGCCCTGTCGTACCAGTCTGAAAGCCCTTTTCACCCGCGAAAAGGAAGGGCCGAGGCCGTCGTGCTGGATGCCGACGAACCCCACTACCGCCGGGTGTTCCGGCACGTCCTGACCGCTCTGCAGGGCATCAGCGACCGGGTGGAGGACGCCGGGCTGGGCGTCGCCAACGTGGCCCTGGACGGGCTGGAACCCATGTACGGCGGCGAGGAGCGGCTGGTACTCGCGCTGCTCAACGCCGTTCCCCAGCACCTGGGGCCACGGGCCGGCATCGGCGAGGGCAAGTTCCCGGCCATGGTGGCGGCTTGCAGCAGCGATCCTCTCAGGGCAGGCAAGGCGCCGCCGGACGCAGCGGCCTTCCTGGCGCCGCGTCCCATCGCCCTGCTGCCGGTGTCTGAGAATACCATATCCGCCCTGCGCCGGTTCGGGCTGCACACCCTGGGCCAGGTGGCGGCCATGGACGTGGGCCGGCTGGTGGACCAGTTCGGACGGGAAGGCGAGTGGGTCTGGGAACTGGCCAACGGCCGCGACCACCGCGCCCTGGTCCCGCTGGAGTACGAGGAAACGGTGACCGAGGAGACCTCGCTGCCCTTCTCCTCCACCTCGCTGGAGATGCTGCTGGTGGCGTCGGACACGCTGCTGCGCCGCGCCTACGCCCGGCCGGTCATGCGGGGACGGTACGCCGGGCGGGCGTCGCTGGAGTGCCCGGTCTTCGGCTCCGCTCCCTGGGAGAGGACGGTCAATTTCCAGGAGAGCGTGGGACGCTGGGAGCGGGCGGCCTTCATCGTGCGCAGCCGCCTGGAGGCCGAGCCGCCCGAGGTGCCCGTGGACGGGATGGCGCTGACGCTGTCGGGCTTCACCGGCGAATCGGGGTCGCAGATCGGCCTGCTGCCCGACGTTCGGGAGGACCGGCGGGGGCGGATCATGGAGGCGGAGCGGCGTCTCCAGGCCCGGCAGGGTTTAGGGCGCCACGGGGCACGCTCAAGGCCAGCACGGGGCACGCTGCCGCTCTGTGCTGGCAGTTCAAGACCGGGGTCGCTCTGTGGCGCAGGTTGCCATCCGGCGGGATCAGGAGGCGAGGAGGACGGAAACGCCGGGCCGGTCAAGCGTCCGGCCCTGTACCGGGTGGTGGAGGTGGCGCCCTGGCACCCGGCGCCGGAGATGCGGGCGGTGCAGACGCCGCTGGACCCCCTGGGAGGGGAATTGCGCCCCCTGCTGTCCCCTGAGCCCGTGATGGTTAGGGAAGACCGGGACGGGCTGCCCGAGGCCATCCGGCAGGGAACCTGGTCCAAGAAAGACGGCTGGCACCAGGTGGCGCGTATCGAGGACTGCTGGACCTTCGACCTGTGGTGGTTGCCCAAACCGCTGACCAGGACCTACTACCGGGTGGAGCGGGAGAACGGGGGGCAGGTCACCCTGTTCCGGGACCAGCACGACGGTTGCTGGTACCAGCAGGGGCATTAAATGGAAACCAAAGTGGAATATGCAGTTCCCTCTCCCCCCGGGAGAGGGTTAGGGTGAGGGCGTACCCCCGTTTTCATTCCTCATGCGTGGCCTCGGCAAGGCCATCGGCAATTGCCATGAAAATAGCCTGTCAAAACCAAATCCCCTCTCCCTTGAGGGAGAGGGTTAGGGTGAGGGTGAAAATCTCCGACGGCATAACACTTATGACATATCGAATTTCCACATAAGGAACCGGGTCGGGTTGTTGTCAGATGCTCTTAGGTGACCAAGGGAACGCCCTCACCCTAACCCTCTCCCGGAGGGAGAGGGAATATGTCACATACCCTCTTAGCGCCGGGACTCTCCATGCATAACGGATGCCACGGGTACAACGGGTACATCGAGCTCCACGCCAAGAGCTTCCACTCCTTCGGGCTGGGCGCTTCCCACACCCACGAGCTGCTGGCCCAGGCCGTGGAGTATGGCTACGGCTGCCTGGCTCTGACCGACACCAACCTGTGCGGGGCGCTGGACTTCGCGCGGCAGGCCAATGGCCTGGGCCTCAAGCCCATCACTGGCGGCGAGCTGACGCTGACCGACGGCACCCGCCTGGTCCTGCTGGCCAGGACGCGGGAGGGCTACGGCAACCTGTCGCGCCTGTTCACTCTGGCCAACGCCGCCATAAGAGGAACGGAGCGACAGCGGAGTGGAACGGTTAGAGCGCAGCGGAGAAAAGGGGACCCAAGACTCGACCCGCGCCTGCTGGCCGAACACGCCGCCGGGCTGGCGCTGCTCACCGGCGGGCGCAACGGGCCGCTGGCCACTCTGCTGGAAAGGAACAAGGCCGTCGAGGCGAAGCAACTGTTGTACGACTACCTGGACTGGTTCGGCAGCGACTCGGTTTACGTGGAGTTGCAGCAGAACTTCCTCCAGGGCGACGTGCGGCGCAACCGCGACCTGGCGGCGCTGGCCGACCGGGTGGGCGTGGGAGTGGTGGCCACTAACGACGTCCACTACCACATCCCCGACCGCTACCGGCTGCAGCACGCGCTGGTGGCCGCCAGCCACAACACCACCATCGACCAGGCCCTGCGTTACATCCAGCCCAACCATCACCTCTGCCTGAAGCCGCCGGGGGAGATGGAGGATCTGTTCAGCCACTGCCCCGAGGCCATCGCCAACACGCGGCGCATCGCCGGGATGTGCGAGTTCGACCTGAGCGCCGATCTGGGCTACACCCTGCCCGACGCCGACGTTCCGCAGGGCTACACCCCGGACAGTTACCTGCAGCAGCTGTGCTACGAGGCTGCCACCCGTCGGTACGGTTTAGCAGGTTTTGGACTGCCAGCACAGAGCGGCAGCGTGCCCCGTGCTGGCCTTGCAAAAGTGGCGGAGCGTTTGCGGGAGGAGTTCCGGCTGATCGAGCTGCACAACCTGTCGGGGTTCCTTCTGCTGTACCGGGAGATCGTGCAGATCGCGCAGCAGATCATGGAGGAGCGCGGCCTGTCGCAGCCGGAGATGCCGCTGGAGCAGCGGCCGCCCGGACGGGGGCGCGGCTCGTCGGTGGCCCTGCTGGTGGGTTACCTCATCGGCATCAGCCACGTCGACCCGCTGCAGTGGGACCTGACCCTGGAGCGGTTCATCTCCGACGACACCAGCCTGCTGCCGGACATCGACCTGGACTTCCCGCGCCAGCTGCGCGACGAGCTTATCCAGCGAGTACACCGGCGGTTCGGGCCGGAGTACGCCGTATTGACCGGGGCCATCTCCACCTACCGGCTCAAGGGAGTGATCCAGGACCTGGGCAAGGCCCTGGGCCTGCCCCGCGACGAGCTGTCGCTGCTGTCGAGCCATTTGCAGTCGCGCGACGCTGGATCGCTTGCCATCGAGATGGGGGAGCTACCCGCTTTCCGTGAGCGCGTGAACGCGCCGGGCTGGCGGGACCTGATCGAGCTGGCGCCGCAGCTCATCGGCGCGCCGAAGGGGCTGGGGCAGCACGTGGGCGGCATGATCCTCAGCAGTTCCCCCATCCCCGAGATGGTGCCCATCCGCGCCGGGGCCATGGAGGGGCGCTACATCATGGACTGGAACAAGGACAGCGTGGCTGACGCCGGGTTCGCCAAGATCGACCTGCTCTCCCTGCCGGTGCTGGACCAGCTGGAGGAGGCGCTGGACATGATCGAGGAGCGGGAGGGCCACCGTCCCGACCTGTCGCGCATCGACCACAAGGACCCGGAGGTCTACGACCTGATCAACCGTGGCCAGGCCAAGGGCGTCTTCCTGCTCCAGTCGCCAGCCCAGCTCAAGATGGGGCAGCGGCTCAACTCCCGCGACCTGCAGGACCTGGCCTACCAGGTGGCCCTCATACGTCCCGGCGTAGGGGTGCAGGGCAGCGCCGTCTCGCAGTTCGTGGAGCGCTACCGCCACGGCGCGCCGTGGGACTACGACCATCCCTCGGAGGAACGCGCCCTGAAACGGGGCTTCGGCATCATCGTCTGGCAGGAGCAGGTGGTGCAGCTGGTCATGGACGTGGCGGGATTCACGGCTGCCCAGGCCGACGAGCTGCGGCGGGCCTTTGCGCGCCCCAACAATGCGCACCTGATCGACGGGATCTGGCAACGGTTCCGGGAGGGAGCCAGCCGTAACGGCGTTCCCGAGGATGCAGCGTACAAGATCTTTGCCAAGCTGAACGGGCAGTATATGTTCCCCGAGTCGCACTCCCACGCCTTCGCCATCACCGCCTACCAGGCCGCGTGGCTCAAGCGCTACCACCCGGTGGAGTTCTTCGTCGGCCTGATCAACAACCAGCCCATGGGCTTCTACCCCATGGAGACCCTGAAGCAGGACGCCCGCCGGTTCGGGGTACCCTTCCTGAACCCCTGCGTCAACCGGAGCGCAGAGTCCTGCATCCCCGATGACGGCTCGGTGCTGGTGGGCCTGCGGTTCATCAAGGACGTTGGGCCGGAGTCGGCAAAGCTGATCGTGGCCGAACGGGATCGGGGCGGTCGCTATGCCGGAGCGGGCGACCTGGTGCGCCGCACCGGGATCAAACCCCAGGCGGTGCTGTCGCTGGTACAGGCCGGGGCCTTCGACGGCGTCATCCCCAACCGCCGCGCCGCCCTGTGGGACGCCGGGCTGGCCACGCGCCCGGGCCGCAACGGCCAGGCGGCGCTGCCCCTGCTGCTGGAGGGCGAGGCGCCAGCGGGCGGGTCGGCAAGAGGCTTAATCCCGGACATGCCGGACTTCACTGCCTACGAGAAGATGGCCGGGGAGTACGAGGTGATGGGCATCTACCCGCAGGGGCACCTGATGGAGTTCGTGCGTCCCGATCTGGCGCCTGACGTGCTGACGACCACGGCAGTGTACAGGCTGGAGGAGGGCGAGGAGGCGCTGGTGGCTGGCTGGCCCATCGCCCGCCAGCACCCCAAGGGCCAGGAAGGGACGGTGTTCGTGACCATCGAGGACGAGGAGGGAGATGTGCAGCTGATCCTGTGGCCGACGGTGTTCGCCCGTCGCCGACGGCAGCTGCAGAGCCGGATCATCCTGGCCCGTGGCGTGGTGTCGCGGTGGGACGGCACCACCAGCCTGGTGGTCTCTGACCTGCAAGCCATCGACCCGCAGGTGTCCATGCCCGCCGCACACGACTGGCACTGAGAGTCCGTCTAATAAGTTCCCTCTCCTGGAGGGAGAAGGGACAATCGAAAGGTCCTGTCTGGAAAGAAACGCGCTCTTGCCGCCAAATACGGATTTCGATACACTGGATTGAAGGTTTCTAACCGCCAGCTGGCTTCACCCTCATTCCTTCCTGAAACCTGAAAGGACTCAAAGCAGGAAACCCTCCCCGGTTCCGCTCACGGAGAGATGGCTGAGTGGACGAAAGCGCCGGTCTCGAAAACCGGAGTACGGGCAACTGTACCGTGGGTTCGAATCCCACTCTCTCCGCCACCACACCCACAAATAGCTTGCAAAGGGGGTTGCCTGCCAGGCAGCCCCTTTTTTCCCGGGCGTCACGAGGCTGTCGCTAGGGAGCGTCGTCAAATTATCTCGTCATTCCTGCGAAAGCAGGAATCTAGGCGTTGCCATAACCACATCGTTTCTGCAATACCAAGCGATTCTGTATTCCCGCTTTAATGGGAATGACGAAAATGGAGCGGTTTGACACTTGGCAGTCGCCGCGAGCTACTGCCTGTAAGACTCCCTGCTACTACCGGCCGGGGCGCCGCCAGCGCAGCAGGGATCCCGCGTCAACGGGGAGCACCGATCCTGTTATGCCCGCTGCGTTTTCGCGAGAGGCCAGGAACAGGAATGCGTTGGCTATGTCGCGAGGCTGCAGCGCCCTCTGCTGTGGGTTGTTGGTGCGCATCCTCTCCTCGGTGCCCGGGTCCGCGAAATGGGAGTGGTCCGCCAGCCCTGCGGCATTCAGCCCCCGCAGGTCCGTAATCACCCCGCCGGGGGCTACGCCATTGACCCTGACCTCCGGGGCCAGTTCCGTCGCCAGTTGCCTGATAAGGCCCATCACGGCGTGCTTGGATGCGGTATATATAGGCCCGCCTCCGCCGGAATTGATGCCGGCCACCGAGGCGGTGAACACAATGCACCCCTGGGTTTTCCTGAGTTCAGGGAGCGCGGCCTTGGTCCCCAATAGCAGGCCCTTGACGTTGACTCCGAACAACTCGTCGAAGGAGTCGCTCAGTAGTTCCTCCGGTATATCGTCAATGGTGTGGTTGCTGTCGAAAACCCCCGCGTTGCCGGCATAAATGTCCAGCCGCCCGAATGCACGCACCGTCTCGGCAACCGCCGCTTTGTTGTCGTCCAATCGGGCCACGTCGCCGGGAATTCCCACCAGAGACTCGCCGAAGTCCTCTTGCAGTTGCTCTATCCGGTCGGGAAACCGGTCCATCACCCCTACGCGCGCGCCCTCTTCTATGTACCGCTCCACGATGGCGCGGCCAATGCCAGACCCGCCCCCTGTGACAAGGGCAACCTGTCCGTCAAGCCAACCCATAACAAAGCTCCTTCAGAGAAGACCTACTTTTTATACCTACCGAATGCCCATATAGGCCGCCTGCGGACAGTAAATCACTTGGGGATGCGCCGCACAAGCCAATGATAGCTAGTCAAACGGTACACTAGGGGTCAGTACCCAGGGTCAGGTCGAGGCCGCGCATTTGGAATCGACATCGAACATAAACCGCCCTGGAGGCATGCGCTGCATCCAGAGCGGTTGTTTCCCGGTCTGGCCGGGTGTTTGAAATCGGTGTTCCGCTGCGGCAACTCTTACCGCCCCAAGGCACGGAGCAAGGTAGCTACCAGGACTTGATGACCGGCAGCACCTCTTCGGCGAAAAGCTTGAGGCTCCTCTCCGCGATGTCATAGGGGATGCCGCCAAAGCGGAAGGAGACGTTCCACTCGAATTCGCCCAGCAGTTCCCGGCGTTCCTCCAGGCCGCGCAGGATCTTGTCAGGAGTTCCCCAACTGGCCGCCTTCATGAAGCCCTCGATCGCTCCCTCAAGACCTGCCGAACGGGCGATCTCCGCCTTCTGCTGGTAGGCGTTGTAGCCCTTCACGTTGGCAAAGTGGTCGCTGAGAAACTCGTAGTGGTAGAAGTTGCTCTCCACGAACTTGCCCTGGTACTTGCGGGCCTCATCTTCGGTCTGTTCCATGTCCGTGCCGCAGACTACGAACTCGCTGAGCATGAGGGGCGGCGGCTCCGTGCCATGGAACTCGCGGTGCAGGGCCCGGCCCCGCTCGATGCCTGGCATCCGCATTTCCCAGGGACGGTCGGCGAACATGACGATGTGCGCGCCGAGCTTGGCCGCCGACATTACGCTCTCGTCGCTGGCGGCCACGGCGTAAATGCGGCCATCGAAGGAGTGCTGCGGACGGGGCCGGATCTCGACCCGGGGCTGCGGGTAGTAAGGCCCGTCGCCCTCAATGAAACCCGTTTTCAGAGCCTCTACGATCATCGGGGCCGCCTCGTCAAAGCGGTCCCGCGACTCGTCCATGCTTATGCCGAAAGCCTCGAATTCCCGGCGGGCCAGACCGCGCCCGAAACCCAGGCGCAGGCGGCCGCCGCTCAGCATGTCGAGCACCGCGGCGTTCTCCGCCACCCGCAGCGGTCTGTGCCAGGGAAGGATCACGGCGGCGGTGCCAACGTCGATGTTGGGATGCTTAGCCGCGATGTGGGTCATCAGCTGGATGTTGTCCGGCACGAAAGAGTAGTCGTTGAAGTGGTGCTCCGCCGACCAGACGCTGTCGAATCCTGAGTCGGCGGCGATTTCAACGAGGCGCAGTTCCTCGTCCCACATCTCCGCATCCGTGCCTTCGTCCCAGCCGTAGCTGGAGCAGACCAGCATAATTCCGACATCCATGCAATTGCTCCTTTCTATTCGATCAATGTAGTGGACTGTCACCGTTGGATTGATGGGTAGACGGGGTAACCACAAGGGTTGCCCCTACAAGGAAATCACCCTCGTGTAGGGGCGCCCCTCGTGGGCGCCCTTGTCGCAGAAGAGATAGCGTTGTCCGAAATCCATCAATCCAATCTTGTTGAACCAGTAGCCGGGCTTCCCAAATTCCTCAAAGGGTGTGTGACAAGTTCACTTCGCTTTCCGATTTGCAGTATCTCCGAGGGGGCGTTGTTTCTCTAGGTACAGGGTACGCCCTCACCCTAACCCTCTCCCGGAGGGAGAGGGAATCTGCTATACGCCCCTCAGAAGCTCGGCATCGTCGGATGGGGCGTGAGCTGAAGCTCGTGGGTCCAGCAGGACTTGTCCTGCGTGTGCAGGTACCAGAATGCCTCGGCGATCTTTTCCGGGTTCATCAGCAGGTCGGGATTTTGCTGCGCGCGAGGCGTTGCCCGGGTGCCGGGCGAGTCGATCATTCCGTCGATAACCACGTTGGCCACGTGCACTCCGTGCTCGGAGTACTCCTCCGTCAGAGCCTGGGCCAGCCCGCGCATCAGCACCCGCGGGTAGTAGAGCGACTGGCCGGTGAAGCGCTTTCGGCCGCGCAGAGAAAAGTTGTTGTTCGATATCAGGATGGTGCCCTCGCCACGCTCCCGCATGGAGGGCAGGACCTCCTGGGCGACCAGGAAAGGCCCGCTGCTGGAGATGTGCTGGGCGGTCTCGAAATACTCGTAGGGCATGTGCTCCAGCAACTCCATTTCCGGAGGCAGATCCCGGCCCTCGAGGTACCCGGCGTTATAGACCACCACCTGCGGGTCGCCGGCCTCCTCCCGTATCCGGGCGAAGGCATCGGCAATGGAGTCCCTATGGGCCAGGTCCAGTTCGACGATCATGCACTCGTCGCCCCTCTCCCGGATGGCCGCCTCAAGGGGCGCGGCGTTGGCGGAATTACGGGTGGTCAGTACCGTAAAGAATCCCTCGCGGGCGAACTTCAGGGAAATCGCTCCCCCCACGCCCCAGCGCACCCCGACAGGGAGGTCGCTGTCATCAATGTCTCCGCCGTGGACAAGATGGGTGTTGCGCCCATCGGACTGCCACTTGGACGTTGCCCCGATAACTACGGCAACCGGCTTTCCGTTAGTGTTCATGTGCAGTTCCTGGAGTAGATTCGCAGCGAGTCAACCCTGGGGCGCCGGCTTTGCCGGCCGCCGCTCTGCGTTCCGTCTCTCATGTTTCCATGGATAACCCACGGCGTCGAAACCGGAGGCCACGAGGGTAAGACCAGGGTCGATCCGCCTGCCGGTACTTTACTACAAACGGTCGGGTGGGTGGTAATTCCGGGGGTGAGAGCGGTCACCACGCTGCCTGGTCAGCCAGCAATTCCTGCTCCAAGTCCCCATCCGGCTCGACATCCGCCTCGGCTGAGGGCCAGTGGTCCAGAAAGCAGACAGTCGCGGCTTCCGGTATGTACGTTCCGTCGTCGTCCCGTTGTACCGGCACCAAGGGATTCCTTTTCTGCAGCTGTGCATAGAAGTCGCTGACGTTGAATCCGTCCCTGTCAGGGAGGTCCGGCTTCAGCAGGAATTCCAGTTCGGCGGTGGTGAATCGTCTGCCGGGATGACGGGCGTAAACACACAGCAGCAGGAAGGGCCCCTTGCGCTTGCCCCGGAAGGACAGTTTCTTCCACCGGCCGGCGGTCCTGGCAAAGGCTGTGCCCGATGCCTTGTCCACCAGGAGCCGGGCGTCAGGCAACAGGCGTTCCTTGTCTGCCAGAAGGTTCTCGTACCGGGACCGGCTTATGGGGGTTTCCTCCCCGTTGAGGGCAACTATAAATTCCGGCGGGTCCTGCGGGGTGGCCTGCTCATCACCGGCGAATTCCGCCGTTGCTGCAGACCGCTGTGGTGAGTCGTACTCGGGTCCCGGGGCGAGTCCTATCTTGGGGGCTGTCCTGGCCTTCGCCAGAATGGCGCCCAGGAGCGAACCCCCGATGGCCACGGTCATGTAACAGCTGCCTGCCAGTGTGAAGGCCAGGATGCCGTTGCGGTGGCGCTGGCTGAACTCCTCGGCCGGATACCCCAGGTCGTTCCAGGAGAAGTCCCACTTCCAGAAGAAGTTCCCGGTGGACGGCGTCTGCTCTACCAGGTACATGACGAGCATGGCTGCCACGCAAAGCGTGAGGAAGACCAGGATGAAGGCGATGCAGGCGACGAACCAGATTCTTGCCATATCGGGGTCGAGTCTGGTCTCCCTGTCGTGAAGCGCTCCGGTGAGGCACAGGCCCGTGGCCATAATGCCAAACAGCGCCAGAACCGTGGGCTTATCGTTGTATCCGGTAAGAAAGAACTCGGGGGCGAAGGCGATTGCGATGGGCACCCCGAAGAGGAGGGCGCTTCGATGGAAAGCGCCGTACCTGTTGCCGGCATACCAGGTCTGTTTTTTTCGCAGCAGCCGGTAGACCGCGTATCCGGCAATGGCTGAGAGGGTGCTGACCAATAGCGAGAGCACCAGCGGCCATGGCTGGGACTTGACCGGTTCCAGGGTAAAGAATCCGTACTGGTCCATGCCAGTGGTGCCGGTGAATATGGCTGGCATATTCAGCATAACCAGCAGGGAAACCAGAAGCAGCTTTCCGAACCAGGGTGGCGGAAACAGCCCGTCTCCTACCGCTTGTCCATCCTGCATATCCTGCATCACCAACCTTTCCGGGCGCGGAGGTGCTTGCAGCTTGCTATCTCGGTTAGATGCACAAGTTTCGTAAGGACCGTCACCACAAATCAACTGATGGCGGGATTGGGTCGAACTCTGTTGAACGATAACTCATTGGCAGGTACTTCACGCACAGAAGAATTACTGGATTTCGCACCTATAGATGGCCCATGATTCTTCGATAAGGATACAATCGAAAATCAAAGGGTCTGCCTATTGGCTCATCAATGGGTGATTAGGCGCAGAGTCCAAGGATATTGTCCGGGTAACCGACCCATGATGTCTAACAGCGTACAGTATATTATTATTCAAATAAAGATGCAGTTGACTATGATAGGAAGACTGCTATGGTTGAAAACCACTAGTGGACTGGTATTATCACCGGGCTGTGGTCTGGTTGCCGTTTCGTAGCTCCCAAGCTGTAGGCGCCTCAGAGGACAGTTAATGAGGCCAATTCGGGCGCGAAGTCTTGTGTTAAGACCTGCCGGTTGAATGGCTGCGGACTCAAGGCACCTCTGGATCGATCAACCCGCGAGCCAGCCAGAGACACCTTGGGGGCAGGGCCAATTGGACGGTAGAGGCGACAGAACGGAGGGCCTGGGACGTGAGGCCGGTAGATGGTCCCAACAGCAGCCCAAGGGCAGTCGCGTCTCGAAAAACGGCGACTGCCACCAATCGCAAGCAGACTCTGTGGAGGGAAAGTCTCAGGCCAAAACGAACGACCTGGTGACTCAATTCAGGTCTGAGTTGCCGAGGCCTGAGTTGAGTGAATGCAAGGGGAAGCCAGTGAAACGCCACCAGTCCGGGCGCTTCATTCCATCACCCTTGCTGGGGGAGACCAGGGAGGTGAGCCTGAGTTATCAGAGGAGCGGCTCACCCGTCCAGCAGTCCGCTGCGGACGGCCCGCACCACGAGCTCCTGCTTCGTCTTGACCCGCAGCTTGTTCTGGATCGCGTAGATGGAGTTTCTGACCGTCAGGGGCCGGTTGCCCTTCGCCTCCGCTATTTCCGCGTAGGACATTCCCTGGGCGAAAAGAGCGAGTATTTCCTGTTCGCGCGGTGTGAGCGCACTGACGTCCGCGCTCTCAGCCTCGGATGACTTGTAACGGACATTGGAGAAAACCCGGCGCATGGTCTCGGCCGGCACACGAAACTCGCCGTCCGCGACGTCCCTGAGCGTCGACAGGAATCTCTCCCTGCTGCAGTACTTGTGGAGGTAGCCGGTGGCGCCCGCCGCCACGGACTTGATGACGGAGTCCTCGTCCGTGGAGCCGGTCAGCATCAGTATCCTGGTGTCCGGCAACAGTTCCTTGATCTCGCGACAGGCGTCAATCCCGCCCTTGAGCGGCATGTCGATATTCATAATGACCACGTCCGGGCGTGTACTGACGGCTGATTCCACCGCTGATGCTCCGTCGCCAGCCTCGGCCACGACCTTGAAATCACCGGCGCGGTCCATGATATCTTTCAGGCCTTCTCTCATGATGGCGTGGTCGTCCACGATCATGACCTTGATATGGCTGGGTGTAGACAACTTACAACCCTCCTGGACCAGTATCATCAGGTGTCGCGGAATGCGCCTATGCCCCGCGCTCCGTGCCTTTCCCAAATTTAGCGGTTAGCCGGATAGCGCCTTGACCGGTTGCCCTTAACTAATCGTTCCCTAGGAACAAACATTTCGAGCATTGCCACTACTGGTGTTAACTCTATGTTAAATCTACGGCCCTGGAGCAACTCTGGATTTTTGCAGGAGCTGGAACGTCAATTTGCAGCAATCAATTTGACCATCATCGAGTCGGAAACCGGACGAAATCGCCCCTGATGGCGTCCGGAAATATACCAGTGGTGAAATACCCGAATACTAGTTATATTCTTCCGCGACTCCGAAAGTCAACTTGTCAGAAAACCGCCTGGAATAGTCTGCCAAATTCGTCGATAACTGCCCCAAGTTAATACAATCGGGCCTATATTGCAATATCCTAAGTAAATCTTGAAATCCTAGCTATATCCTAGCTATTTTCGGATCAGTTTTCCAGCGTCCGGTTGAAACTATTCACGGAACGAGTAATTGAATTTCAGAAACAAGGAGGGAAATTGGTACAACTCTCATGGTACCAGTTTCGAATCGAGGGCACGCTATCGTTTCGGTCCCCGATTCCATCTGAACCGGAGCCGCATTGGATCAATGAATGCGTTTCCTCGTTTCCTGTCCGGCAACGCGGCGCCATCTGCCGGAGCCAGCATTGACGCCCCGGCCTTCCAAGCTACAATTGCGTCAGGCATCGCTATCGCAGCAGTTGAGGAGGAATTGAAATGCCGCATTTCACCAAGGGCGACGTAACTATCCGTTACGAGGAGGTCGGGTCCGGGTTCCCCCTGCTGATGACCCCGGGAGGCGGGTTGAATTCCAAGGTCGAGAATTGGCCCAACCAGGTGTTCGACGCCATGGATGTCTTCAAGGATGACTTTCGCTGCATCACCATGGACCAGCGGAACGCCATTGGAGGCGAGTCCACCGGGCCTGTGCAGGTGGAAGACCCCTGGGGGGCCTTCGCCGACGACCAGCTCGGACTGATGGACCACCTGGGGGTAGGGGAGTTCCTGTTCATAGGCTATTGCATCGGCGGACCCTTCGCCATGAAACTCATTGACCGGGCGCCGGAGCGGGTGCTGGCTGCGGTGCTATGCCAGCCCGTCGGCCATGCGTCGAATACGCCCGATGCGATGTATGACATGGGCCGGGATTCCTGGGGCCCCGACCTGATCGCTCAACGGCCGGAAATCTCGATGGAGACCATCGAGCAGTACCTGCACAACCTTTACCGCATCCAGCCGGATTTCATGTACTCCGTGTCGCGGGATTTCGCCCGCGCCTGCCAGACGCCCCTGCTGGTCATGCCCGACGATACTCCGGCGCACTCGCTGGAGGCGGCCATGGCGATGATCGATCTGGCGCCTAAAGCCCAAGCGACCCCGTACCCCTGGAAGGAGGACCCTGACCTCAAGTCCAAGACTGTCGAACAGGTGCGCGAGTTCCTCAAGGCACACCAGCCGGCGGCGGTCCGCTAGCCGGATTTCCTGACCCTTCCCTCCTGACCATTCCGTAAGGTTTGGCACCAGCGGAACCAAGGGGCGCCTGACCAGCGCCCCTTTTGATGTTGCCAACTGGCGCAGGTCCATTTCCTCAAGATGGTTGGTGTAAAGTGGGGCTTGGCTTGAGTTGCCCGGACAGGGACAACATTCAAGGCTCAAGGAGGACGATGATGACTGAGCTGGCTGACTATGCCAACAAGTACGAGACTGTCAGGGTGCACCGGGAGGACGGAATTCTGCAGGTAACCTTTCATTCGGGTGATGGCAGCCTCCTGTGGGGCGAGGCCTCCCACCGCGAACTTGGCTACGCCTTCGCCGACATCGGGGCTGACCCTGAGAACAAGGTGGTGATCCTCACCGGCGCTGGCGATGACTACTGCGCCAATTTCGAACCCAACCGCGCTACCCGCCGCATGCCCATGGACTGGGACAAGACCTACTGGGAGGGGAAGCGTCTCCTGATAAACCTGTTGGAGATCGAGGTGCCTGTCATCGGCGCGGTCAACGGCCCAGCCACCATCCACGCCGAAATCCCCGTGATGTCGGATATCGTGCTGGCCTCAGAGACTGCCACGTTCCAGGATGGGCCGCACTTTCCTCGCGGCGTGGTGCCGGGCGACGGTGTGCACGTAATCTGGCCTCTGCTGCTGGGACAGAACCGGGGCAGGTACTTCCTCCTTACCGGGCAGACGCTGTCGGCCCAGGAGGCCAGGGACCTGGGCGTGGTTGCCGAGGTGCTGCCGCGCGAACAACTGCTGCCCCGCGCCTGGGAACTGGCCCGCCAGCTGGCCGAGCGGCCGCCCCTCACCCTGCGCTACAGCCGCGTCGCAATGACCCTGCAGCTCAAGCGGCAGATGCAGGACATGCTCGGCTACGGCCTGGCCTTGGAGGGACTTGCCTACGTCGACATGTCGCTCAAGCAGGGATAGGAAACTATCTCGGAAGTCCATCCCCCTTGACGAGGGAGGGTTAGGCCTGTCCTGAGCTTGTCGAAGGGGTGGGGGTGAAAAGGTCAGACGGCTAGGCCATTACTGAGCGACTCACCTGTTTTGAGATAGTTTCCAAGTGGTCGCGTGACAAATTCCCTCTCCCTCTGGGAGAGGGTGAGGGTGAGGGCGTACCCTGTGCTTACTGAAACACCGGCCCCTCGGGGGTTCCGCAAATCGGTCAGCGAAGTGGATATGTCACACATCCTCTAAATGGCCCCAACCTTCGCCCCCTAGTTCCATCAAACAGGAGGCCTTACGAATATGCCGTATCTGTCACTGCCCGGAGTGGACCTGTGGTATGAGGACACGGGAGGCCAGGGGACGCCAGTAATCTTGCTCCACGCCGCCTCCGGGACCTGCGAGGCATGGGAGCGCCAGGTGCCCGCGTTCACCAATGCGGGTTATCGTTGCGTTTCCTACGACCGGCGGACGTGGGGGCGTTCCCGGACCACGGACCCTGAACACCAGCCCGGCTTTGCCGGTGATGACCTCCACTCCCTGCTGGAGACCCTGGGCCTGGACTGTGTACACCTGGTGGGGACTGCGGCAGGAGGCATCCCAGCCATCGACTACGCGCTGAGCCACCCGGAGCGCGTGCGAAGCCTGGTGGCGGCCAACACCATCGGCGGTGTGCAGGATGATGCCTACCTGGAGGTGCAGCAGCGGCTCCGCCCGCCCGAGATACAGAACCTGCCCGTGGAGCTTCGGGAACTGGGCCCCTCCTACCGTGGGAACAACCCCGAGGGCGCGGCCCGCTGGCTGGAGATCGAGCTGGCCAGCAGGCCGGAAGGCCCCGTCCCGATGCAGCCGCTCCGGGAGCCAATCACCTACGCCCGTCTCCAGACCATGCGGGTGCCCACCCTGGTGCTGTCGGGGGAAGCCGACCTGCTGTCGCCGCCGGTGCTGATGCGCATGCTGGCGGCCCACATACCCACCTCCCGTTTCGTCTCCATTTCCGATGTGGGACACGCCGGGTTCTGGGAACGGCCCGATGTCTGGAACGGGCTGGTGCTGGAATTCCTGGGCCAGCACTAAACCAAAGCCAGTGTGGAATACTCTTGGGGAGAAGTCGCCGAGGCTGCGGCGTTTTCCTGCTTTGTGAAGTAGCCTCTAACTTTACTGGGTCTGATTCCCATTCATCGCAAGAGAACGCCTATCATTTGCAGGACCTGGTCCACTACACGCGGGGTAGTTCGGGTTGCTAGGTCTGCATGCCTGGCACGCCAGTCCAGACTCTTGATGTGGTCTGACAGCACGGCGCCAGTGATGTCGCCACCCGGCGGCAATAGCACTTCGAAGGGGTAGCCCTTCGCTGCTGTAGTAACCGGACACAGCAAAGCCAGACCCGTCGTTTCGTTATAGCTCTTGGGACTCAGTACTAGAGCTGGTCGGCGTCCTGCCTGTTCGTGCCCGGCCTGGGGGTTGAAGTTCAGCCACACGATGTCGCCCCTGCTGGGAACATAAGGAGCGTTCACCATGCTTCCTTGCCTTGGACTGGGCCCGTATCCCATTCAGAATGCAGATTCTCAGTGGTGACCCGGGAGAGCATTTCATCCAAGTCGTATGCCCTCTTGGTCAGCGTCAGGCGGTCACCGTCTGTGGTCATCTCGATTGCCGACCCGGCGTGGACGCCCCACTCCTCCGCCAGGGGCTTTGGTATTCGGACCGCCAAACTGGAACCCCACTGGGCTATGTGTGATTGTGTCCCCATTAGTGCCCTCGCTGTCCAATAAGGATATCTATTGTATATCCCAATGTTGACGTGATGTCCAGTGGACGGACCGGGGTGATGCCCTGTTTCACGGAGGCCAGGCGCTTCGTGAGGAGCGGACTTGCACCGTTGACCTCGAATGGTGTATTGCCCTGTGAATGACCTGAGATGACCTTGCCAACCATGGGAGGTGCTGTCAAACTAGTGTTATGAGAATTGGAGATTTCGAATTTGACGAGCCGCTGCCGGAGCTGAAGGACCCGCACGCTCTGGCCGTCCTCCGCCCGTGGATTGACGTGGGGCGCGTTGGCACCTTGAGCCTGCGCCGTATCGAGAGGCACCTGGGGGCGAAAGAGGTGGGGCGGCTGGTGCGTCCCGGGCGCTTCTATGATTTCACCCGGTACCGGCCCAGGACGCGGTTCCGCCGTGGCAAGCGGGAATACAGAATCCCCACTACCACGGTCAAGGTCGCAGTTCGCGAGAACGGCCCTGATCTGGTCACCATTCATCTGCTCGAACCCCACGCCTACGGCGAGGATTTTACCGATTCCATCAACGAGGTCCTGGAAGTCCTGGGCGTCAGGCGTTACTCGATGATCGGGGCCATGTACGACATGGTTCCCCACACCAGGCCGCTGCTGGTCTCCGGCGGGAGCGTAGATGAGTCCAACGAGGCCGAGTACAGGATGGTGGAGGTCCGGCCCAGCGACTACGAGGGGCCAACGACCATAACGCATCAGATTTTCGAGTACGCCGAGTCAGCGGGGATCGACACCCGCATCTTCGTTGTTCACCTGCCTCAGTATTTTCAGGTGGAAGAGGACTTCACGGGTACTGCGCGCCTGACCGGTATCCTGTGTCGCATTTACGGACTGCCCAGCCGCCTGGAAGACCGGGAGCGTGGCGTCCAGCAGTACTCGTCGTTGCAGAACATCGTGGATGACACCTCCGAGGTCTCGAAGCTGCTGTCCAGGCTGGAGGAGCGTTACGACCGGGAAAAAACGGAGGCGGAGTCCGGCAGCGAATCCGTCGTGCCGCTTTCCCCGCAGATCGAGGAGTTTCTCCAGGGACTGGACTTCGGTGAGGACTCCGGCTCAGACTCGGGCCAGGACGACGAGTGATCCGGTGTCGGCTGCCCGCAAGTCCGTTGCGGCCCGCCAGGTTCCTTCGGTTTTCGGGAAGAGTCTCCTCTCCCTCATGGGGAGGGAACAACCCCAAGGCCCTGAGTTGCCCGCACCGTTTCGTTGACGCGGGTTTAGGCGTGTGATAGATTGGCCTATGCCCATCTGAGACCACGGGGCATAATCTATTGGAGGTGGGTCAGCATAGCCAGGCAGTATAGGGTCAATGAACGTATTACCACCCCTCAAGTCCGGGTCATCGGCGGCGACGGTTCCCAGTTGGGGGTGATGGACACTCGGCGCGCGCTACAGATGGCGCGGGACGCCGAGGTCGATCTCGTGGAGGTTGCGCCCAATTCCGATCCCCCTGTGTGCCGGCTGCTGGACTACGGCAAGCTGCTTTATCTCTCCGCCAAGAAGGAAAAAGAGTCCAAGAGAGGGCAGAAGAGCACCGAACAGAAGGAAGTTCGCTTCCGGCCGAACATCGGGACCCACGACCTTGACGCCAAGGTGCGCAAGGTACGGGAGTTCATCAATGACGGCTCCAAGGTCAAGCTGACCGTCCGGTTCCGGGGCCGTGAGGCTGCTCACCAGCAACTGGGCCTCTCGGTCCTGCGCCGTGTGGCCGATGAACTGAAGGACGAGGTGCGGCTGGAGCGGGCGCCGGCAATGGAGGGACGCTCTCTGTCAATGGTGCTCATTCCTTCGGTACAGAAGGGAGAGGAACGGGCGGCGCAGCGAGCGTCGTCTGCCCGGAATCAAGACCGGACTCAACCGAACAGGTCCGGCAATGGCACATCCGAAGAAACCCAGGCGGATAAGGTAGAAGAACTGGCCGATGCCAAAACTTAAGACACACAAAGGCGCCAAAGCCCGAATCCATATCACCGGTTCCGGGAAGATGCTCCGCCGAAAGCGGATGAGCAGCCATCTGCGGCGCAAGAAGCCGACCAAGGTGACACGCAAGTACTCGGACAAGATGGATGTCGCTGCTGCCGACGTCCCGCGGCTGAAGAAGCTGATACCCTACGGCTAGCCGACAGGCGCCCGATACGGAGACCAAGCAGTGGCAAGAATAAAGCGCGGCGTTACCAAGCGTCGCCGGCACAAGAAAATACTCAAGGCGGCCAAGGGATTCCAGGGCGCCTCCCATCGCAACTACAAATGGGCCAAAGAGTCCGTGATGCATGCGTGGTCCCACGCTTACCGGCACCGCCGGGAGCGAAAGGGAGAGTTCCGGAGCCTCTGGATCGTGCGCATCGGGGCCGCCTGCCGGGCGGCGGGGATGTCTTACAGCCAGTTTATTCATGGCCTGAAGCTGGCCGGTATCGAACTGGACCGCAAGATACTGGCTGACATGGCCGTCAGGGACCCGGAAGCCTTCAACCAGCTGGTGGAGGCGGCGCGGGAGCAGTTGGCGGCAGCCGCAGCGTAGCCTGCGCCCTTACCACATAACGCACGGCAGGGAAACGGAAAACGCCAGACACTTCCAAGTGCCTGGCGTTTCGCTTTGCCTCGCGTACAGGCGCTATGGATTACACCTGGGCAAATCCGTAGTAGGTGTCCGTTTCCAACACCCGTCGCAACAGGGATTCCTCAATTGAGATGGGCCTCAGGGCGTTGCTCCACCGGCCAGTGAGTTCGCGGTGCAGGTCAGACAGGGGCATCGCCTGGTTTCCCCGGGCCAGGAGGGTACGGAAGACGATTTCCTTGATGGGCATGTTGTACACGATGAAATCTTCCGCGTCCTCGTGAAACTCCTGGATTTCCCGGATCAACTCGCCTGCGTCCATTTCGTGGATCTGCTTGCCAAAGGACGGGCAATCCGGTGTCAGGCGGCCGCTGATCAGGTGGACTGCCGATCTGTGCAACTGCTCCAGCCGGGCCAGGCTGACTTGAAAGCGCACAACTCCCGCCATCATTTCGTCGGGAGATTCCCCGGTATCCAGCCCCCCACTCGTTTCAACCCGGATGGTCATAGGTCCACCTCTTCGTTCCAATCCAGCATGATGATTCGGACCTGCTCGCCCGCCTCCTTGACCGGCAGGTCCTCGGGGCAGATGGCAAGGGCGTTGGCCCGCGACATCGACGTCAGAATGTTCGACCCCTGCGGCCCCGCCGGTGTGGCGTAATATACGCCGTCCCGCAACTCCACCTCGACTCGGGCATACACGCGGCGCCCATCGTAATTGCGGATGGGGCCGGTGAGCACTCCATCCACGGTGGGACGGGGACGTACCGTCCGGCCCAGCATGGCGTGGATCGCAGGGCGAGCGAACATCTCGAACGCCACCATGGCGCTGACCGGATTGCCCGGCAGGCCCAGCAGCGGCACATCCTTGCCGCCCTCGCCCCGCAGGTGGCCGAAGGCCAGAGGCTTGGCCGGCCGCATCCGCACCGACCAGAAGTTCATCTTCCCCCGCTGCTCCAGCACGTCCTTCACGATGTCGTAGTCCCCCTTGGAAACGCCAGCCGAGGTAATGACCAGATCGGATCCGGCAGTTGCGGCCAGCTTGGCGTGCAGGTCGTCAAGGTTGTCCCGGGCGATGCCCAGCAGTCGCGGGATGCCGCCGCAGGCGATCACCGACGCGGCAACGCTGTAGCTGTTGCTGTCGTAAATCTTGCCTCCTGCCAGCGTTGTGCCCGCCGTTTCCAGTTCGTCACCCGTCGCCAGCACCGAGACGATCGGGCGGCGCTTGACCGGCACCCGGTCCAGCCCCAGCGATGCCAGTACGCCCACCTCGGCGGCGCGGATGACGGTGCCAGCCTCCAGCACCAGCTCCCCCTCGCGCACATCCTCTCCGGCGGGGCGAACGTTGGCCCCTGTGGGCATCTCGGATAAGATGGCCACCTCGTCCAACGGCCTTCCTTCGCGCTTGCGTTGCACCTCGTCGGTTTCCTCAAAGGGAACGACCGTGTCGGCGCCGTCCGGCACCGGGGCGCCGGTCATAATGCGCATGGCGGTACCGGCCTCCACCGCCCGGTCAGGCAGTTGCCCGGCAGCCACGATCCCGATTACCGGCAGACGGCGCGGCGCATCCGCCGAGGCGCCCACGATATCAGCGCCGCGCAGGGCATAGCCGTCCATTCCCGAGTTGGCCAGCGGTGGAAGCGCCAGGGGCGAGGTGACATCGACGGCCAGGGTTTGGCCGAGGCTTTCCAGGATTGGCACCTCCGAGGCTTCGAGGGGTGAAAAACTGGCCATCACCCGCTCATAGGCCTCCTCCACGCTGAGCATGTCCTCGTCGGCGTGGCTGTGGCCGTGGTGATGAGGGGCTTCTTCGTGATGACCGTGGTGGCGGTGACGAGTCGTCATTATGGACCTCCCTCAGTCAGGAGTCGGGGAACAGGAGAGCTGAGGCGCAGCCGCCTTGGCGTGTCGCTCCAACACCCAGGGCAGGCAACTGACTCCGTTGATGTTCATTCAATCAGGTATCTAGCTTCTCAGGGAGGCGCCTACCTCCCGCTCCAGGGTCCGCAGCAGGCCGTCCAGTGAGCGGGTGACCTCCTCGTTGGTCAGGGTGCGATCCGGCGCTTGCAGGTGAACGTGGAAGGCCAGGGACTTGGCGCCGGGCGCAATGTTTTCGCCAGAGTAGATGTCGAACAGCTCCGCCCGCTGCACCAGCCTGTTTCGCAGTATCAGCGAGGTCACCTGCCCCGCTGGCAGGTCGGCGGGAACAACCAGGGCCAGGTCCCGCGTGGCTGCCGGGAATCGCGGCAGGGGGTCGAAACGGCGTTCCGATTCCGGCAGGGCGCGCAGCAGGGCTTGCAGGTACAGCTCGAATCCCGCGACTGTACCCGAGTCCAGGTCGAATCTCTCTCTGATGTTCGGATGAATCTCTCCCACGAATCCCAGGATTGCATTCCCGCACTTGACCACGGCGCACCGGCCCGGCTGGTAGACGGGGTGCTCTCCCGGTTCCCAGTGGGACTGGATGCCGAGCCCGTCCAGCAGCCACTCCACCACGCCCTTGGCATCGAAGAAGTCCATGGAGGCAGCGCCGTCGGCCCCGGCAAGCCACGAGTCGGCCGCGCGCTGCCCGGCCATCACGGCGGCAATGATTTCCACCTCTTCAGGCAGGTCCCTGCTGCGAGGCAGGAAAACGCGCCCGGCCTCGAAGAACCGGAAAGGCCCGGCGCCACTGGACTGGTTGGAGGCCAGGGTGGCGAGAATGCCGGGCTGTAGGGTCGGTCTGAGGAACTCGTGGGTCGAACTCATTGGGTTGGCTACCTGCATGGGTGGAACGGCCTGCCCCGGCTCCAGGACCCGTTCCAGCAACTCAGCCGACACCAGCGTGTAATTGATGACCTCTTGCAGTCCTCCCGATGCCAGCAGGTCCTTGATCTCGTCCCGCAGCGCGATGGCCGGGGTAGGGGTGTAGTAGGGGATGGGCGTGGACAGCATCACGGTCGGGACGGCGTCGTAGCCAATGATCCGCACAACCTCTTCGACAAGGTCGTCCTCGATGTTGACGTCGTTCCGCCACCAGGGAATCTTAACCGTCAGCGCCTCTTCCACCGCTCGTCCTTCGACTGGCTCAGAATGAGCGGAATGAGAGGCCGCCGTACACTCGAATCCTAGGGACTCCAGCGCCCTCCGGGCTTGCTCAAGGTCCACGTCCATTCCCAGGGACTGTCGCAACCTGCGAGTTGTCAGCGTCACTGTCGGAGGGCTGTCCGGCGGCTTCGGGTACACGTCGATGAAGCCGGGAGCGACCGTGCCGCCAGCCACCTCCTGTATCAGTGCCGTGGCGCGCAACAGGCCCAGGGGCGCCAACTCCGGACGCAGGCCCTTTTCGAACCGGAGGGTCGCCTCCGTACGCAGGCCCATAGACATGGCTGTCTCGCGGTTGTTGGCAGCGTTGAAGTTGGCCGATTCCAGCAGCACGGTGCGCGTGTGCGGGCCGATCTCGCTGTTGGCGCCTCCGATAACCCCGCCCAGACCGATGGGGGCGCTGGAGTCGGCGATGACCAGGTTCTCGGTAGTGAGGTTGCGGTCTACGCCGTCCAGAGTGGTCAGGTTTTCGCCCAGGCGTGCCCGGCGCACGATTACGGTCTTGTCCTTGACCGTATCGAGGTCGAATGCGTGCAACGGCTGATTGTATTCCAGCATCACGAAGTTGGTGACGTCCACCACGTTGCTGATGGGGCGCAGGCCCGCGCTGTTCAGACGGTCCTGCAGCCACTGGGGTGACGGCCCAATGCTCACGCCGTCAATCACCGTTGCCGTATATCGGTGGCACAAGTCCGGGTCGGCTATGGAGATGCTGACCCGTTCACCTGCGGGCGCGCCGGTCTCCTCGTAGCGTACCTCCGGCTCGGTCACCGAGCCGCCGGTGAGGGCCGCCACCTCGTGGGCCACTCCCAGCATGGAGAGACAGTCGAGGCGGTTCGGCGTGAGTTCCAGGTCCAGGACAGTGTCGCCGAGGTAGTCCGACAGCGGCTCGCCCAGCGGAGCGTCATCAGGCAGGACGATGATGCCGGTGTGGTCGTCTCCCAGGCCCAGCTCCAGTTCGGAGCAGATCATGCCCTGCGACTCTACGCCCCGAATGCGCGCCGCCGCCAGCGTTTCGTGCTTGCCGCTGTGGGCGTTGTACAGGAAAGCGCCAATCCGGGCGAAGCAGATTTTCTGGCCCTCGGCCACATTGGGCGCTCCGCAGACCACCTCCATTTCCTCCGCGTTTCCGTCGGGTCCGGGGCCGGTGGTGACGGTGCACAGCCGCAGCCGGTCGGCGTTGGGGTGCTGCCGGACGCTGGTGACGCTGCCTACGTACACCTCGCTCCAGCCGCCCGTTTCTACAACCTCGCCCACCTCCACACCGGCCATGGTAAGCCGGTGGGCCAATTCGGACGGAGGTATGTCGACGTCCACGTATTGCCGGAGCCAACTGAGGGGAACTTTCAAGTGGAGCCTCGGTTAATTCGGGATTGCATTGGGCGCGGGATTCCTATAAGGCTTTAGTCGTCATCGGCGGCGGGCATTTCGCGGAACGTGGCGGCGCCGGTATCCGCGTCGTGGGTATGGCCGTTCATGGCGGTCAGGACTTGGGCAAAACCGCGGCGTATCTCTTCGCGCAGTTCCTGGTTGCTGCGGAGCATCTCTTCACGCAGTTCCTGGTTGCTGCGGAGCATCCGCTCCTCCAACTGCCGCAAACCTTCCCGGAACTCGGTATTGCTCCGGTCTATCTTGTCGTCCAATCGGCGTACCTCAGTTTTAAGGTCGCGGATATGCCAGAAGATAAATCCGGTCAGCAGTCCTATTGCTGCCACTATCACAGCGAGAAAGGCCGCAAGGGCCTGAATCGTTGTCGCATCAAGCATCTATGAGTTCCCCCTGAAACCGCTTTCCCCTAAAACTGGCGCAGAAACCGAAGATCGTTGGAATAAAAGTGCCTGATGTCGTCTATTCCGTATTTCAGCATGGCGATGCGCTCCGGCCCAAGGCCGAAGGCGAAGCCGGTGTACTTGTCTGGGTCATAGCCGACGCCAGCCAGCACCCTGGGGTGCACCATACCGGCGCCCATGATCTCGATCCACCCACTGTCCCGGCAGATGCGGCAGCCCTCACTCCCGCCGTCGCAGGCGAAGCAGTCGATGGACATGTCGACGCCGGGCTCGACGAAGGGAAAGTAGTCACAGCGGAAGCGGATCTGTCTCTCCTCGCCGAACAACCGGCGGGCAAACTCGTAGAGTGTCCCTTTCAGGTTGGCAAAGGTGATGCCCTCGTCCACCGCCAACCCTTCTACCTGGTAGAAGTGCCACTCGTGGGTGGCGTCGGTGGCCTCGTAGCGGTAGCACTTGCCGGGTACGACGACGCGCACTGGCGGCCGCTGGTTCTCCATGACTCGCGCCTGCATCGGCGAGGTGTGGGTGCGAAGCAGCATTGGCTGCTCTCCAGCCTCGTTGGTGTAGTCTACCCAGAGGGTGTTCCACATGTCCCGCGCCGGGTGCCCCTTGGGGATATTCAGCATCTCGAAATTGTAATGGTCCCACTCCACCTCGGGACCCTCTACGACGCTGAAACCCATGCCCACGAAGGCGGCGCAGATTTCCCGTACGATCTGGGTGGTGGGGTGTAGCCTGCCCTCGGAGGGACGGCGACCGGGAAGGGTTACGTCGAGGCGGTCCTCCCGGGAGGACCGCAGCAGCGCGGCGTCGCTGATCTCGCGCGTGCGGGCTTCCAGCCCGGACTCGAGGGACTCCTTGGCCTGGTTGGCCAGCGCGCCGATGCGGCGGCGTTCGTTGATGTCCAGCGATGAGAGACCCCGGAGCACTGTCGTCAGACTGCCGCGACGCCCCAGATAGGAGATACGCCACTGCTCCAGGGCATCGAGGCTGTCCAGAGCCGAGAGCTCGGCAAGGGCCGCGCCGGCCAGGTCTTCAATGTTCTGCGGTGTGGGCTGCACCAAAGGGGCTACGTTCCTGGGCCGGGCGCAAGGGGAAAGGTCCCTTGCCCGTGACTATCCTGCTACGAAATTATAGAAACAGCCAACTATCAGGTCAAGGCGGGCAGGCTCGTGTACCAGGCTACGGCACTAATCCACATAGAAGACATCGCAGGGTGAGAACCCGTCATTCCTGCGAAAGCAGGAATCCAGTGGCCTTCCAGCCAAACTGTTAGTGCCGGTAGCAGTCATGTTGTCCCTTGCAAACAATGACGGGATGAATCGCAGAGACCCTGGATTCCCGCTTTCGCGGGAATGACGGTCTGCTGATTCCCAATGCGTTGTCGCAAGCCGTAAACAGATAGTTTCTGGACATTACGGTAGGGCGGGGCTAGACTTATGGCGATTTTCCCCTCCGATGCCAGAACTGCAAGACCCTATCCGCAGAGGTCAGGAAATGCCCGTATTTTCGCCCGAATACCTGCAGAAAGTGGGCTACCACATTTATCGCGCCAAGGGGACCCCGGATGCCGAGGCGGAGGTGGTGGCCACGCACCTGGTCAAGGCCAACCTGTGCGGCCACGACTCTCACGGCGTGATCCAGATTCCCACCTACGCCGAGCGCATTGACGTGGGCCACATCGTGCCCGGAGCGCCTTTCGTCGTGGAGCGGGAGGCCCCTTGCACTGCCGTGATCAACGGCAACTGGGGCTTCGGCTTCGTCGTGACGGAACGGGCCATGCGTATGGCCATCGACAAGGCGCGCACCCACGGGGTTGCCGCCATCACCGTACACAGCCAGAGCCACATCGGTCGCCTCGGCGACTACCCGACCATGGCCGCCGCCGAAGGCATGATTGGCCTGATCACCGCCGACTCCGGCGCAGCTCCCAAGCACGTGGCGCCCTTCGGCGGCCGGGCGCGCAAGCTCGGCACCAACCCCATCTGCATCGGCATGCCCAGCGACCTGGAGGGGCCCGTGCTGATGGACATGGCGTCCAGCACCGTCGCGCTGGGGAAGATCGCCCTGGCCCGCAACCGCCGCGAGTCCATCCCGCCCGGATGGATCGTGGACCGTGATGGCAACCAGACCACCGACCCCAACGATTACTTCTCTGGCGGGGCCATCCTGCCAGTCGGCGTCGACCAGGGCCACAAGGGCTACGCGCTGTCGTTCATGGTTGAGGTGTTTTCGGGTCTGCTGACGGGCCTTGGCTTTGGGATAGACCCGGAGGGCCGCCACAACGACGGCTGCTTTATCGCGGCCTTCAACCTCGATCACTTCCGTCCCCTGGACGAATTCAAGAAGGACATGGGCGAGTTCGTCGAGTTCATCAAGGACTCACCGCCCGCCGCCGGGTTCACCGAGGTGCTGTATCCGGGAGAGATCGAGTACCGCACCGAGCAGCGCCGCCGCCGCGAGGGCATTTTCGTCGAGGACGATACGTGGGACCAGATCAGCGGCCTGATGAAGTCGCTGGAAGTCGAGAACCTCGTCGGTGACCCATAGTCCCCCTTCCGGTCTCTCTCCCTCCCCCTCAGGGAGAGGGTTGGGGTGGGGGTGAAATCATCCGCATGGAGGATCTGGTGAGTTCACGAAGTCCTTTCAGCGAACAGATTAGACGGGCGTACCTGGAATCGGCCGAGTTCTTCGCGGGGCTGGTGGACGGTGTGGACCCCGACGGGTGGGAGGAGCATGCGCTGGGCCAGTGGACCCTGAGAGACCTGGCTGGGCACACCTACCGCTCCATCAGCACGGTCGTTGGTTACTCCGAGAAACCTGGTGCCCAGGTGGATGTCGAATCCACAACGCAGTGGATCGTGAACGTCAGGCAGAACGCCAATCCCGAACGCGTGGCCGAGCTGGGCCGCTCGGCCGGCTTGGAGATCATGGACAACCCTACCATGATGGTGCGTGGCTTTCTGAACATGGCCCGGGACCGGGTGAACGACCTTGACGACGACTTCATCCTGGCCACGCCGCAGGGCGGGATGAGGTTCATCGACTACCTGCAACTCCGAACTATGGAGCTGATCATCCACGGCAGCGATTTCGCCCGCGCGCTGCGAGTGGAGGCCAAGCCTCCTGACAGCGGAGTGCAGGTGGCCCTGCAGGTACTCATGGGAGTGGCCGTCGCCGAAGGCCGTGGCCCGGACCTGGCCAACGCCTTGACTGGCCGCACCGCCCTGCCCATCGGCTACAACCTGCTGATCTGACGCGCGCTTTCCCGCATCAAATTCCCTCTCCCAGAGGGAGAGGGTTAGGGTTAGGGCGTCCCCAACCCCGCCCTGAAACTTGCTTCCGTATGTCAATACCCGATTACCGCACCGCAGGGATTTTCCTGCTGCTGACCGCGCTGGCGACGGCCATCTCCGTCCCGGCGCGTCTGGCGGCAGACGCCGACGCCACTCCTTTTGCCGACTCTATAGCTCAACGTATGAGCCTGGAAGCCGCTGAGATTGCGCGTCTGGAGTTGTCGGAGAAGCTGCACGCCATCGGCTCGGCCACGCTACCCTACGGCATCGGCGGAGCGGCAAGGCTGGCAGGCGGGCTGACCCTAATGGTGGCGAGCATACCGTTGTGGCGGGCGATGCGGACACATCATTCCGTTGCGATGATGCTTGCCGCCTTCATGCTGGCCGCGTCGGGAATGGCGTCGGCAGTGTCCGGCGGGGCCGCCGTAGCCCTGGCAGGGCTGGCCCCGGAACCGCAGACGGTGACCGTGCTGGCATCCGGCGAGTCGGGCTGGGCGAGATTGGCACAACCCGGGGACCCGGAAGCGCAGACCCTGCCGATGTTGCCGGACGTGGACTTTGTCGAGGAAGGGCTGTTTGGAGTCCGATGGGTCACAGGGTCGCTGGGCTTCACGCTTGCAGGACTGGCGCTGGTGGCCCTGGGTCCGGTTCAATGGGAGATGGGCGGACTGCTGCGGATTACAGCGGTGGTAGATGTGGTCCTTGGCGTGGCCATGCTGTTCATCTGGGTTGATGCAGCCACCGTGGTGCATCGCATCACCGGTGTTGCTTTCCTCATCTGGCTGATCGTGGTTGGGCTGTGGCTGGTCGTTCCCAGGCTCAGGACGATTGGAATGCCTGCCCCTTCCGGCTGAGGCCCCTTCGGCTGGAGCGGTCCAGCCCCTACCGACGAGAAGGGACTGCCGACATAACCGTTTCCGAAAGTCAGTAATCCCCCACTTCTTCTGATTCGTCCCACTCTTCTCCTACAACTGCGCTATCCCATTTTGTTGTCCACATGATGGCCAATCCAGTGACGATCATCAGGAATCCCCCACCCAGCACAATGCCCGCCATGGAAAGCCCGACGCTCCAAACTATCGAGAGCGCAATGGAATCACGGATGCCCTCCCTGGTAATCATAAAGCCCGCAAGCCCGGCAATGACGCACCCCAGCACAAGGGAGCCTATACCGCTCACCAGGAGCGTGTTGGCAACTTTCCACATCCCTCAATTCTCCCCAAACTCGTTTGTCAGCCGGCCTGCTCCTGCAATCTCTTCAGCAACGGTATTTGGCGGATCTTGGCCGGGGGCAGGGCGTCCCAGTAGATGCCGGTCGGACGGGGCACTTCCCCGCTGCAGCGGATCGTTCCCTCCGGGGTGACAACGTAGTCCAGGAACACGTCGTGCCGAGTGTAGGGCAGTTCCTCGTCCAGCACCTGCATTGGGTGAACGGTGCTGACCACGGGGGTTTCAGGCGAGACGATGCCGGCGGCGATGGCCAGGCCGTACTCCAGGTCGGCAAACCCGCCGCCCTTGCCGACGCGGGTCCCGAGACTGTTTACGGCCACCGAGCCGGATATGACCAGGTCCACCGGCCGCATCTCCTCCACGTACACCGGGCGCCCCCACCGGAAGGCTCCGGCGATGGTGGAAGCCTCGGCGGGCGAGGCGCCCATGGTTGAGGGATCTAGCTCCACGAAGCATTGCTCCTGGCGCAAGCGCGGCACCGCCATGTAGAGCGTCTTGCCCTCCTCCAGGGCCTTCTGGCGCAGGGGACGCTGGGCCTTGTCGGGGTTGCCCTTGATGACTCGAGCGTCCTGCCATGCCTGGAGTTCACCGACCCGGTCGGCGGCGGCCTCGCAGCCACGAAAATGCGGGATCCTGTCGTGAAGTTTGCGGGTGTGAGCAGCGCGGGCTTCCTCCATCGCCGTCCATACCGCCTCCCGGACCTCTTCTTTGCTGCGCATCTTGTCCGTCGCTCCCATTGCGGTTGTGCCGTACATTCTAACGGTACGCATAGTATAACAATGGGCGCCCCTCCAATCGGACGAGCGACTTTTAGTTCTCCTTCCCACTTAACACGGAGGGTGGTAATTCTGTGTTTCAGCAACTCAGCTTCCAATCGGGGAACGCCCTCACCCCTTCGACAAGCTCAGGGCAGGCTCTAACCCTCTCCCGGAGGGAGAGGGAACGGCCAAAAGGCCCCCTGCTGCGACGAATTTCGATTGACGGTCACACGGGTTTGTGATAAATTTCTCGCGCCATTATTCCCTTTCTCATTCCCTCAAATCACCCTCCGAGCCCGCTCCGCAGGATTACAAGGAAATGGAATCATTAATTGTTGCCCTTGCCGCAGGTGCGCTCGCCCTGATTTTTGCCGGTTTCACGGCCATGCGCGTTCTCAGCGCGGAGGCCGGCAACGAACTCATGCGCAGTATCGGCGACTCCATCCGGGAGGGAGCGGGAGCATTCCTGCGCCGCGAGTACATGTCGCTGCTGCCCTTCGTCGTGGTGGTGACGGTGGTGTTGGGCGTTCTTGACTACACGATATTCGAGCACGGTATGGCGGCCCCGGCGACGGCCATCTCCTACCTGGTTGGCACCATCTGCTCCGGCACCGCCGGTTTCATCGGCATGAACGTCGCGGTAAGGGCCAACGTGCGGACCGCCGCCGCCGGAATGCGGGGGCTGAACCCGGCTCTGCGGGTGGCATTCTCCAGCGGAACCGTGATGGGTGTTACGGTGGTGGGCATCGGCCTGCTGGGCGTCACCATCCTCTATCTGATATTCCAGAACATCAGCGTCGTTGCCGGTTTCGGGTTCGGCGCCAGCTCCATCGCGCTGTTCGCCCGCGTGGGCGGCGGCATCTTCACCAAGGCGGCGGACGTCGGCTCCGACCTGGTGGGCAAGGTGGAGGCGGGAATCCCCGAGGATGATCCCCGCAACCCCGGCGTCATCGCCGACAACGTGGGCGACAATGTTGGCGACGTGGCCGGAATGGGCGCAGACCTGTTCGAGTCCTATGTCAGTTCGATCATTTCAACCGTGGCGCTGTCTGCGGCCGCCGTGGTGTTTGCCACAGGGGGCGCCAGCGAATTCGATTACACCGACGCCCAGGCCGTGTTCCCGATGCTGCTGGCAGGCGCCGGAATCGTGGCGGCGATCTTGGGCACGTTCGTGGTCCGGAGCGGCGAGCAGGCAAACTTCGACAAGCTGCTCTGGTCGCTGCGCTACGGCATATTCGCTGCTGGCGGCCTGCTGGTGATCTTTGCGGCGATCCTTACCATCACGCTTACGGATAACTGGTGGTGGTTCGGCTGCGTGGTGGCAGGACTGGTCGCTGGCACGATCATCGGACTGGCTACGGAATACTTTACCTCCTACAGCTACAAGCCAACACAGACGGTTTCCGCCGCGTCCGAAACGGGCGCAGCCACGGTGATAATACAGGGCATCGCCAGCGGTATGTTGAGTACCCTTATCCCTGTCATCTGCGTGTCAATCGCTATCCTGCTGGCGTACTGGTTCGCCGGATTCTACGGTGTTGCCCTGGCCGGCGTTGGGCTGCTCTCCACCCTGGGCATCACCCTGGCGACGGACGCCTACGGTCCGGTGGCCGACAACGCGGGCGGAATCGCCGAGCAGGCCAACCTGGACCCCGAGGTGCGTGAACGCACCGACGCCCTGGACGCGCTGGGCAACACCACGGCGGCAACCGGCAAAGGGTTCGCCATTGGCTCCGCGGCGCTGACCGCGCTGGCCCTGCTGGCCGCCTACTCGGTGAGCGCTGGCCTGATCAATATCGGTGAGGACGGGAAGCTGGTGGATGCCAACATCGGCATCAACCTGCTCCAGCCGGAAATCCTGGTGGGGCTGGTTATCGGGGCGATGCTGCCCTTCATATTCTCGGCCCTGACCATGCAGGCCGTGGGCCGGGCGGCGCAGGGCATCGTGGACGAGGTGCGGCGGCAGTTCCGCGAGATCCCCGGCCTGATGGAGGGCACCGGCACGCCGGACTCCGCCCGCTGCGTTGACATAAGCACCCGTGGCGCTCTCCGGGAGATGATCATCCCGGGCGTGATGGCGGTCATCGCCCCCATTGCCACCGGCTTCATCTTGGGCGAGGCGGCGCTGGGCGGCCTGCTCATCGGCTCCGTGGCCTCGGGATTCATGCTGGCCATCATGATGGCCTCCGCAGGGGGCACCTGGGACAACGCCAAGAAGTACGTGGAGCTGGGCAACTACGGCGGCAAGGGTTCCGAGGCCCACAAGGCTGCGGTCGAGGGTGACGTGGTTGGCGACCCGTTCAAGGATACGTCCGGCCCGTCTCTGAACATCCTGCTCAAGCTGATGGCCGTGGTTTCCCTGGTGTTCGCTCCGGTTTTCCTGGAAGTTTCTCCGCTGATCAACCTGGGGTAACTGACATGGATGGACAGGATAGACAGGATGTGATTTCTCCCCAACTGCGTAATTCCTATCCTGACTCAGACACTAGGAGGTAAGCCGCATGGCTGCTGAGAACGTTACCCTGCGGGCAATCCTCGAGGAATGCCGCGACGGCAGGAACGGCGGCGCGTTCAATGAGGTGGTGGTGATGCTGGAAAGCACCGCCGCCTCGGCCGAGGTCTACCTGGACTTCGACGATCTGCGGTTCACTCCCGACGGGCGGGTGGTTACGCTGATGATGCCGGGCGGGACGCACATGCACCTGGACATGTCGAAAATCCGGGAGGCCGAATTCATCCACACCACCAACGACCGCGGGCTTCCCTCGTACCAGCTGTGGATGCGGGACGGCGACGGCAACCCGGCGATGCGGGTCTACCTGCGCAAGTCCGACAACGACGCCACCAACCCGCCCCGGCACGAGTTCTTCATGTCGCTGCTGGAAAAGTACCCCGGTCCCATCGAATTGCCGGAGGCTACCTACGGCCAGGCGGAAGGGCACCCGTAGGCCATCAAGGTCTGTCCAGTCTCAAGATCAATGATGCGGGCGATTATTTCGCCCGTTTCTATTTCCAGAATGCCCACGGTTCCCAGCGTTCCTCGCCTGTGGCGACGGCCGGGGTAGGTGGGGCTGCCGGGGTTGATTATCAGCGCCTCGTCCCAGCGGCAGATCAGTTCCTCGTGGGTGTCGCCGAACAGCACAACATCGACTGGGCGACCGAACTTGGCGGCAAGTAGCCCTGCTGCCCTCCCCTCTTCCAGCACCAATTCCGTCCCATCGCCGGAGGTAGCTATTTTCGGTCCCGGCCACTGGATGTCGTGGATCATGCCGATGGCCAGACCCCCGGCATCCACCACGCGGGTGGCGTCGGCCAGCCTGTCGCCAGCCTCCCTCGGGTCTTCGTAGCCCCGCACAGCCAGTACAGGCGCGATGGTTTCCAGGTAGTCCAGGACGCCGAGGCATTCGAGGTCGCCGCAGTGGAGGATGAGGTCGACGCCGTCCAAAGCATCCAGGACCGGGGCTGGGAGATCGCGGCCACTCCCTGCGGAGTGAGTGTCCGAAATCAGGCCGATGCGTGTGACCTGATGCAATGCGCCACGCGGCGCCCCTTCGATAAGCTCAGGGTCTGTGGCGGCAGTTCGAACTGGGTCCGTCATGCTCATCAGTTGAGGTTGTCCCAGAGGGTGAAGTAGTCTGGAGAGTCGCCCCGGATCGCCTCGGTAAGTTCCTGGCGGCTCAGCCGCTGTGCAATCTCCGACTCACGGTTGATGAGATCGGTCAGTTTGGCCTCCCATTCCCACAGGAAATCCCCGTCCTCCTTTTCCTCAAGCAGCGTACGCAGGGCGCCCAGCACTACCTCCGCGTGGGCGCCGGCGGCATTGCCGGAAATCACGTAGACCACCACGCCCGGAAGGTCGTCGGGATTGATGTCCGTGCCGGGCTCCGCGTGCAGCCGTACCCCCAGGCGGTCGAGGATGAACGACATAGCCACCTCGCGGACGGTCTCCTCGAAGTGCATGGTCAGATTCATGAGGTGGGCAAAGGGGAATTCGCCCGTTTGCCGTAGAGCGTGGGAAAATTCAGCCTCCACAGCGCCGAAGAACTCGTCGCCGAGGACGTCGTCGGCATCCATTACCCGCACTCGCGGCTCACCCGGACGGGAGTCAAAGACCATGAAATCCTTGAGGTGAGGGAATATGCAGACTTGCAGGTCTGGAAACCCGGTCTCGAATGGGCCTGGGTTAAAGAGCTGTTCCATCGGTGATTCTCGTCCCCTCGTCTCGAGGGTAGTTTAATTACGCCTCATCCCGCCGCGAGTTGTCACAATGAGCCCAAGGTCCTTTGATTGTTCCCTCTCCTTCCGGGAAAGGGAGAGGGCGTTCCCTGCTGGGGACCATACAGCTGAAGCGCGTGTTCTCACCCCCACCCTAACCCTCCCCCGTCAAGGGGGTAGGGGACTGTTGAGATAGTTTCTAGAGCAACGCTTCGAGGTCCTCCATCTGCCGTCTCAGCCAGTCCTCGTTGTCGTTGCGGCAGATGGAACGGTACAGAGTGGAAGCCCGCTGCTTCCGTTCCTCAGCAGACATTGTAATCGCCCGGTAAAGGGCATCGGAGGTTCCCGCAATGTCGGTGGGGGCCACAGTGAGAACGCCGTCGGCCAGTTGCCTGTAGGCTCCGCTGCTCTGCGACAACACCAGTACTCCATTGCGCTTGTTCACCACCGGCCCCTCTTTCGCCACCAGGTTCATTCCTTCCACCAGAGTGTTCACCAGCAGAGCGTCATAGAGCTTCATGCCAGCGATGGCCTGGGCGTAATTGTTTTCCAGGTATGGAATTATGGGCTGCCAGCGTCCAGTGCCGTGGTTCTTGTTGACCTGCTGGATGGATTGTTGCACCTCATCCATGTAGCGCTGGTACTGGCGCAGGTGGGTGCGCGACGGGACGAGAAAGGCAAGAAACTTGACCCGGCCCTTCAGCTCCGGGTGGCTGGTCAGCAGTTGGTCGTAGGCACGGAACCCGCGCACTATGTTCTTGTTGGGCTCGGCTCGGTCTATCCGCACGATTGTGGCCTCGGCAGCTTCGCCCTTGAGCCTGGCCTCGTATTCGAGAGTGCGCGGGGCCTCCGCGATGTGTTGCACCTCCGCGACATTGATGGAGCCGGGGTATACCCTCGCGTAACAGGTCTGTCCATCCAGTTCGACCATGCAGGACTGGCGGTCGACGCGGGACTCCGGCACGAACTCCTCCACCGTGTCCAGAAAGCAGTTCCGGTCCATCGAGGTCTGAAAGCCCACGACATCGGCTGAGCACAGGGACTCACAGATCCGGCGAACGATGTGCCGGGGTATCAGGTTCCAGTACAGCGGCGTGGGCCACGGCACGTGGACGTAGTGCTGGATGATGGCTTCCGGCAGGTCTCGGCGCACGAATTCCGGCAGCAAGTACAGGTGGTAATCGTGGCCCAGGATCACCGGCGGCAAGTCGTGGCATCCCGCTTCGGCCACGACGGCCCTGGCGAATGTCTCGTTGACCGCGACGTATCCGGTTTCCCAGGCATCGTGGACAGTGGCATCGACGGTCGGATTGTGCGGGGGATTCCACATGTAGTGTTGCAGAAACCAGAGCAGCGGGTTGCAAATCACGTTGTAATACTTGTGGTAGGCGCGCCTGGGCGTGGTCACGTACCGGAGGCTCAACCTCTGACCGGGAAGAGGGGACGGAACGGCCACCTTTCCCGAGGAGATGGCCCGGTCGCCCTCGCTCATGGCGCTAGCGACCCACGTGAAATCGCAGGCCTGGGACAATGGAGCGAATGACGTCACAACGCTGCCACTGCCCCGCCGGGGCTCGGCTCGCCCGTCTGCCATGTGATGCTCAACGGGCCCCCGGTTGCTGACAAGGATCAGTCGCCTCTGCGAGAGGATGCGCTCGCACAACTCAGCGAGGTCCGTGAATCCTTCTTCATATCGGTCGCCCAGCTTGTGGTTCTCCATCCGCATGGATGCCGCTTCCGCTCTGGCGAATCAGTTCCCATGCCTCCTGACAGCCCTTTCCCCGCGAAAAGGGAGGGAGGACAGGGAGAATTGAAACGGGAAATTCCAGTGGCGCCGTGATTGTCAGAGGCCGCTCAGCCTCCTGATGGCAGGCACAACGTCCGCCAGGCCGCCTACCGTTTCGTCGGGCTCTGTGGCAGGGTCCGTAGGGTCCTCGCGCTCGCTGAACCCGGTGATCCAGACGGTCTTCAGCCCCGACAGCTTTGCGCCGACCACGTCGTTTTGAACGCTGTCTCCCACGTGAACGGCCTGCGCCGGCTTGGCATTCATCTGGCGCAGGGTCAGCAGGAATATTTCCTTCGCCGGTTTGGCCATTTTCACCTCGTCGGAAAAGGTGAGGGTGTCGAAGTATCCGAGCATTCCGGTGTTGGCCAGGTAGGTGCGGAACGTGGCGCCAGGGGTCATGCCAGTGTTGGAGATCATCCCGATGCGCAGGCCCATTTCGCGGACGCACCCCAGCACATCCAGCGCGTCGGAATGGGCCGGAGGCGGATAATCGAGGAATGAGTCGGCATAGACCCGGGTGATCTCGGAGAGCGCTTCCCCGTTCAGGCGCTGGCCCAGGCCGGGGCTGATGCTTTCCATGAATATGGCAATCTGCTCCGGAAAACTTACGTCCCTGAGACCCTCGCGGATGGCGGCACACTGGCGAAAGCAGTCCCAATAGGCCTCGCTGATGTGCTCCGGCTCGAACTCCTCTCCGCTGGCCGACAGAATGCGGCGCACCCCTTCGAGCCGCGCATTGGAGCGGGTCAGCCCCAGCTCACGGTTGTCGATCAGGAGAGTCTGCCAGAGGTCGAAGGTAACAGTGGTGATATCAGGCAAGGCCGGTCGCCTCGTTCCGGCGGCAACACGCCGGAGGTAGTTGGTACAAAACTATTCTACACGATAGGGGAATGAGTCGTGTTGGGGTGCGGGCTGCCGGTAGCATTTCGGGTTGGTTGGGGAGGGCGGGCAACCACAAGGGTTGCCCCTACATCGCCGCGCCGTCATGGTTGTAGGGGCGCCCCTCGTGGGCGCCCTGGGTCGAAATGAGATTCTATTGCACTGCGTGGCGCGGCTACACCGGCGGGCGTCTGCTGTGCCACTCCGTCTGCTGCTCGTAGGCGTGGGCGGCGCGCAATACCGTTTCCTCGTCGAAGGGCCGCCCGGCCAGCTGAAGGCCGATGGGCATTCCCTCGGAGGAGAAGCCACAGGGTACGGAGATGGCGGGGAAGCCAGTGATGTTGTAGGGCCGGGTGTACTGGGTCAGCGCAGCCACCGTGCCGATCTCCTGCTCGCCCGCCAGTACCTGTTGCTGCAGGATTGGTGGAGCGGTGACCGGCTCGGTGGGGCCCGCCAGCAGATCGACATCCTCCAGCAACCTGCGGGCAGCACGGTCGAATACGGCGCGGCCCTGCTGTGCGCGCAGATAGTCTGCGGCGCTGATGAACAGCCCGGCCTCCAATCGCAACCGCACCGGCTCGTAGATGCGGCTGCCATCGCTGGCCAGCAGGTCCCGGAAGCAGGCTGTGGCCTCTGCCATGAGCATGGTAGTGGAAATGGCAGCGGCGTCGTTGAACTCGGGAAACTCTACCTCGATCACCTCCGCGCCCATTGTTTCCATCTGCTCCAGAGCCGTGTTGACGCTCTGGCGAACCTCCGGGTCCAGCGGCGCTTCCATGTACTGGCGCGGCACGCCGATGCGAAGCCCG
This sequence comes from Dehalococcoidia bacterium, assembly GCA_965203005.1. Taxonomy (GTDB): domain Bacteria; phylum Chloroflexota; class Dehalococcoidia; order Lucifugimonadales; family UBA3495; genus VXOI01. The sequence goes on along the minus strand of CBDBBS010000002.1, from coordinate 2,356,308 downwards.
TTGATTTCCCCGGTGAGAGCGGCGGTGTAGTCGGGAACAGGGAGGTTGGCGGAGGCGACGTCGTTGGGGTCGTGTCCCGCGATGACGTTCATTGTGATAGCGGCGTCCTCCACCGTCCGGACCATTGGGCCCGGGTGGTCCATTGACCAAGCCAGGGGCGTAAGACCGTGGCGGCTGACCCGTCCGAAGGTCGGCTTCAGACCGACAATGCCACAAAGGGCGGCTGGAATTCGGATTGAGCCCCCGGTGTCGCTGCCTGTCGTGATGGTGCACTGGCCGGCAGCCGCAGCCGAACCCGACCCGCCGCTGGAGCCGCCACTGACCCGTTCCGGGTCCCAGGGGTTGTGCATATGGCCGTAATCGGGGTTTTCGCCGGTGGGCCCGTAGGCAAACTGGTGCATGTTCAGCTTGCCCAGCAGAATGGCGCCCGCCTCGCGGAATCTGGCTGCCACGGTGCAGTCCTGGGCCGGGATGTAATTGTCGTAGATCCGGGAACCTGATGTGGTGCGGACGCCTCCGGTGTTGAACAGGTCCTTCAGGCCGACGGGAATGCCGTGCAGCGGCCCTCTGTAGCGCCCTGCGCGTACGTCGCGTTCGGCCTGTCGCGCCGCCGTCATGGCTTCGTCGGCCAGGACCGTTATGAACGAGTTCAGGAAGGTTTCCGTGGCGCGTATTCGCGAGAGGTGGGCGTCAATGACTTCGACGGGCGAAATCTCGCCCGATCTGATCATTGGGGCCAGTTGGCCTGCGCTAGCGTAGCAGATTTCCAGTTCGTTCACCGGGATATCCTCCCCGAATTTCGTGCCCTAATATCTTGCAATAATCGCGATGGCTCTGGTCTGGTCACCGCTGCTGTGTCCCGGCAGGGTCAAATGCCATGTCGGGCTCCACGTTGGACACATCGACCGACAGCAGGGTTCGAGCGCCGGCGAGAACCCCCTGGACCTGCCGGAACAGCTCATCCATGTGGGCCTCGGAACCAGTGATGCCTAGCCTTGCGGCGGTTTCGTCGAACGACTGGCGGGGCATAGTCGCGTCGTCAGGCATTGCGGGGGCCTCCTGTGCCGGGTTAGGAACTCTGTTCGGATTCGCCGAAGAGGAACTGTTCCACTTCCGAGGTTCGCGGCAGCACCATCACACCATTCTGCTCCACCCCGAAGCGCTCGTAGGCTTCATTCAGGCGGCCTGCTACTTCCTGCCTGCCTTCTTTCCTACCCTCTTTCCGGCCTTCCGTAGTCCACCGTATCCGCATTTTTTCTCTCTGAGCTGCTCTTATCTCAGACGCCTTCTCAAACATTCTGCGCGCTCCCTCAAACAAGCCACCTAGCGGAATTACGAATGCCCAATATAGTTTCGTAGCCGCAATTTCAAGATATCTATAGGCCCCCAAATCAGAGCCGACATATTCCGCCAGTATTGCCAGAATGACAAATGCGACTAGTGTGAAACCGGCGACTTGCCACCAGATACCTCGTTCCACTAACTCGTTTGGCAGATTGGACAACCTCACAGTTTCATTGTAGCACCCTTGCGAGGCCGCCCGTTTGCCCGTATGTTGTGACAACTTCCCGGTGCTCCTATGACCAGCCGAAACAATTACTGCTCCAACTGCGGACTGCCTGTCCCCACAGGTTCTGACCGTTGCCCGTACTGTGGCCTGGCGCTCCAGGTTATGGCTGACGGCGTTCCTCCACGGAGGGGTTCTGAGGCCCGCGACGTCGTTCCATGGACGGTTGGACAGATCGGCATAGCTCTGTTCCTGTTCGTTGCCGTCCTGTTCGCGGCCGCTTTCGTCGCCCGCGCCATTGGCCCGCTCTACCCAAAATACGAGACTGCCCTGGAAACCTGGATTGCTGTCCACCTGCTGGCGGCGGGCATTGCGCTGCTCGTATGGTTCATGGGGGTCAGGCAATCGCCTTTCCCCTTGCAGGCTTTGCGGCTGGCCCGCCCCACGGTGTCACTGCCTTGGTCGGCCCTGCTGACGCTGGCTGCGCTGGGCTTCAGCATGGTAGCGACATTCCTGTACGGGCTGATCGTCGACAGCCTGGAAATCGAGGCCCTGCGACCGCCGGAAATCAGGACCGAGGCGATATTCCCCGGCATTGGATTTCTGCTGACGTTGCAGGCCCTGGCCTTGGTGACTCCAATAAGCGAGGAGGTGCTGTTTCGGGGATTCGTGCTGCGGGGGTTGCTGGGCCGCATCGGCGCCGGGCCGGCAATTGTCTCGACGGCCCTTGTGTTCAGCGCATTGCATCTGGACTCAGGAACGATTATCCCCATTTTCTTCACCGGGTTGGCCCTGGGATGGCTCAACGTCAAGACGGGCTCGCTATGGCCCTGCATCGCGGCGCACGCCGGGCAGAATGCCATCGCCCTGCTGGCCGTAAGGGCTGGGCTGTAGAGGCATACCCAATCGCTGCGACAGAATCGAATTCCGCCTGCCTAGTTACGAAAAGGGACTGGACAGTGCCGGAAAGGTAAGTTACATTCATTCTGTTTCGGACCCTGCAGAGAAAGACTCAAAAATCAGGCAACTCTGACCTATGGGCAAAGAACGCATTGAGCGAATGTTCGCCAGCGTCCGGGAACGGCAGCGTCCCGGACTTGTTGTATTTCTGACCGCCGGATTCCCGGACTTGGATGCGACCCTCGAGTTGGTGCCTGCGCTGGTAGAGGCGGGAGCCGACGCCGTGGAGATTGGAGTGCCCTTCAGCGATCCTCTCGCTGAGGGTCCCACTATCCAGCAGTCCAGCTTTCTCGCGCTTCAGAACGGCGTCACCACGCAGGACTGCCTCGATGCCGTGGAGTCTCTGCGGGACCGGATTCCTGACGCGCCATTGATCCTGATGGGCTATTACAACCCCATCTACTCCTTCGGCGTCAAGCGGTACGCGCAGGAATGCCAGCGGGTGGGCGTAGACGGCCTGATAGCCGTGGACCTGCCCGGCGCGGAGTCGGGTTTCCTGGCTGGCGAGTGCGGCGACAGAGGCATTTCCCTGATTCCCCTCCTGGCGCCCACCAGCACTGAGCAGAGCATCGAGGATTCTTGCAGAAATGCCAGCGGGTTCGTCTACTGCGTCAGCGTAACCGGGGTGACCGGAGCGAGGAGCGAGGTCTCCAACCGGGGCATCGAGCTGGTGCAAAGGGTGCGCGCCCACACCGGGTTGCCCTTGGCCATAGGTTTTGGCGTCTCCACCCCTGAGCACGTGGCGCAGGTGGGTGAAACCGCCGAGGCGGCAGTGGTCGGCAGTGCCCTGGTGCGGGTTATGCTGGAGTCGCCCAGGGAGGAAGTGGTGCAGAGATCCAGCGAATTTGTCGCATCGCTGGCCGGACGAAGCCCGGCCGCGCAAAATACCAGAGGAGGACGCTGATGACCGCCTGCCGGGGCATTCGCGGAGCAACGATAGCCGCAGACAACAACAGTGAAGCCATCCACGAAGCAACGACGGAATTGCTGGAGGCCCTCATTGATGCGAATGACATAGTAGAGCGGGATGTGGCGTCGGTGTTCTTCACGGTGACGCCCGATCTGAATGCGGTTTTCCCGGCGGCCTCCGCTCGGCGCCTGGGGTGGAACAACACGGCTCTTCTTGGGGCTGTCGAAGTGATGGTACCAACTGCCTTAGACCGTTGCATCAGGGTACTTATACTTGTAAACACCGATAAGGAGCCCGAGGAGTTGGTGAACATTTATCTACACGGAACCGAAGTCCTCAGGGCCTACAGGTCATAGCCTGAGTCTAGCGCTACGGCGTGTGGACTAATAGCCTTAGACGACCGTTCATGGGCTGACAATATGGAAGAATTCGATGCTAGTCTGCGCTCGCTTCTGGAGCTTTTGGTTCCGATAGCCCTGATTCCAGGTGCACCAGAAAGACTCGACAAGACTGACGCCAATTACTGGAACCTGATGGATGAAAGGCGAGGCGGACTTCTTGACCAGTGGCAACTAGATATGGCTGTTGCGATTGCCGCCCACTTGGTTCCACAGCAGGTCGCTCACGAGCATTTGAAGCGGGTCAAACCGCCTAGTAGAGAATACGGCAAAATAAAACAGGCGGCGTTAACTATGTCTGAGTCCTATGGACAAGCTCTTAGGGCTCGCTCACTTGAGTTATGGTTAACTGGAACCTCGATTGCTGGACAAAGAAAGGAGCTGCTTTTTAACCTCAAAGACCAAGCTCTTATCTATGACGCAAGGGCATACCAGAAGGCAAGGAAACTGGTGTCCCTTTTAAGAAACAGCACCATTGCTATCACCGAGATAGAAAACATCGACCACATGACAAACGAGCACTTCAGGGAGATAACGGGGCGCAGTTTTGTTTAATTGCACCACTTGTCCACATACCCTAGGCCATAGGCCCAGGGAGGAATGGAGCCGGGGCTTAATGGTAAGCCGTGTTGGCATTTGCCTTTGTTCCGGCGCGTATTTGATTGGCTCTCGAATAAGGCGACTCTGATGAATCAACAGCTAAGACACCGGATCGTGAAGTAGACTATATCCTGATGGGCTAGGTGAAGGCGTTAAACTCGGTGCGGAAGGCGCCGGTGTTGGCATAACGGGACCACCTCCAGAAAGCCAAGAAGGGGCGTCGCACGATAACGGCGCCCCTCTTGTTTTGGCGGCTCCGCTAAAGCCCGGCTTTGACGGCGGCCCCGCGCATGTTCTCCAGGTAGGCGACGCTGGAGGTCTGCAACAGGCTGTTCACGTTTCCGTGGAAGTACTGGACTCCCAGGTCCAGGAACTTGGGTACGAGGTTATCCGGGCAGCTGACCCCCGCCACCTTGCCCGCCTTGACGATCACGTCGACACCCCGCTCCATCAGCGCCTGCACCTCCGGGTGCGTCTGCTGGCCCGGGACTCCCATGGACTGGGAAAGGTCGCCGGACCCGATGAAGAAGACGTCCACCCCAGCCACCTGCACCATGGACTCGAGGTTTTCGATCGCTTCAACCTCTTCCAGCATCAGGCAGACCAGAGTGTTGCCATTGGCCTCGGCGACATATTCTCCGGTGCTGCCGCTGAAGCCGTATCCCGCCGGCCTGCCCCGGCTGAAGATGCCCCTGTGGCCCTCCGGGTAATACTTGGCCGCGTCGACGGCGGCCCTGGCCTCGTCGGCAGTGTTGACGTGGGGCACCTGGACGCCCCAGGCTCCCCGGTCGAGGAACGGCGCGATGATTTCGGGCTTGTTCGCCACCGGCCGCACGATGGGCGCTATACCCGAGAGCTCTGCGGCCCGGACGAGGTCCTCGGAGTTGTCCACGGTGATTGAGCCGTGCTCATTGTCGATGAGCACCCAGTCGAATCCGAGACAGCCCAGCATCTCCACCACCGGGGCCGAGGGAAAGGTGATCATCACGCCGAATACCGCCTTGCCCTGGTCGAGGGTTGCCTTCAGAGTATTTTCCCGCATAGCTGTTCACTCTCGCTGTTTAGTGGAATGTAGATGGAATGCGTGTCCGGGTGAGTATACAACCTCGCCGAAGGTTACCGCTCTTTCGCCGTAGCCGCGAGGTCCGGAATGGGGCTACACATTGAAACTGGAGCTTCCGGGCCTTGTATAAGCATGGAACTTGATATAATGTATGCAAACTTTTTGCAGTAGTTTAGCTTGAGGGGGCCTTGGCCCCTTCTCAACCGTGTGAACATGGGGGTGAGGTATGTTTCCGCAAGTGTCTCTGGCGCAGCCCTCGCGGGAGGACGTGGAGCGGCTGATGGACTGGCTCGAGGACGATGAGGTCAATACGTCCTGGTACGGCGTGGACGATGAGGGAACTCCCCTGCACGCCGGTTACGATCCTGCCAAGGTACTGGAGCGCGACGGCAGGGAGTGGGCGAGGGTATTCAACGACGAAAATCGCAAGGTGTTTGCGGTCTATTCGGGCGACGGCGAGCACATCGGCGAGGCCCAGTTGGTCATCGAGTGGCCGTTGCTGGAGGCCCAGGCTTTCATTCTCGTTGGCCGAAAGGATCTCTGGTCTCACCACTACGGGACCATGGCAATGGTCAGCCTGCTGGACCACGCCTTTGATGACATGGGTCTGCACCGTATCTGGGTGGATGTTCCCGAATACAACAGGCCGGCGCTGACCATGGTGGAGCATATCGGCTTCGTCATGGAGGGCCACTTCAGGAAAGCCCACCGGCGGGGCGACCAGTGGTTTGATTCCTATGCTCTCGGCCTGCTGGCGGACGAGTATGGCCGCCGACGCTCCCGGCTGCTGGAGAGCAACCCGTAGTCCGCCGGGCTAAGTCGCGGCGGAGGGCGATACGCAGCCACAAATTTCATTGGGAGGCAGCAGTGATGGCAATCATAACGATCAACGGCCCCCTGGGCGCTGGCGCGGTGAGTGTTGGCCAGATGGTGGCAAGCAGCCTGGAGATCGACTTTTACGATCGCCTGGTATTCACCCAGGCAGCCCGGCTGGTCGGCTCGCCGGTCGGGGCGCTGATAGCCAAGGAGCAGCGAGTGGACCGGTTTCGGGACAGGCTGGGCCGCTTCCTGCAAACCATGCTGGAGCGTTCCGCGATGTCGGGCGTCAGCGGGGAGCCTTACTTCGGCAGGGGAATCGAGAATCTTCCGCCGGAAACGTTCATGGAAATGATGGGAGAGGGCGCATCAGCCAACAGGCCCCTTGACGACAAGACATTCCTAGAGGCCACCGAAAAGGTTGTGAATGACATCTACGAGTCAGGGAACGCCGTGATCATCGGCCGTGGCGCCAACGCAATCCTCGAGGGACGCCCCAACACCTTCCACATCGGGCTGATAGCGCCGCTGGAAGTGCGCGTGCAGACGTTGATGCAGCGTGAGAACTATACCCGCGAAGAGGCGGAGAATTACGGCGCAGAGCTGGAGCGGGCTCACGAGAATTACTTCAGGCGATTCTTCAACTACAACCCTAACGACCCCACGCACTACCACATGATGCTGAACATGGGGCGCCTGATGCCGCAGGAGGCAGCGGACATCATCGCCAGCGCTACCAGAGACGTCGTATCCGGTTCTCCTGCCGCAGCTGCCACCTGATACGGATCTGTCGGCCGGCCACTCCGGGGCGGACCCTGCATCGAGGGTAATAGGACGTGTTTCCCTTCTCTGATGCCGGCGCCCGCCATCGCGGTCTTGCCCCTGTAACTGTCGGCCTAATCGGGCTGAACTGCCTTGTCTTCCTCTATGAGTTGCAGACCGGGGGTCTGGGGGTATTGTCCGGGGGCGGCAGCATTGACATCAATGTTTTCTTCCTCAAGTTTGGGTTCATCCCCTCGGAGCTGAGCGAGGGCCGGGACTACCAGTTCCTCGTTGACGGTACCGACATCGCCTCCCCCATTCCCACGTGGGCCACGCTGTTCTCCAGCATGTTCATACACGGCGGTTTCCTGCATCTGGCAGGCAACATGCTGTTCCTCTGGGTGTTTGGAAACAGCATGGAGCACCACTTGGGACCGGTCCGTTTCTTGCTGCTGTACCTGGCCACGGGCGTGGCGGCGACACTGTCCCACCTGGCCATCGAAACGCAGTCGCAGGTGCCCCTGATCGGCGCCAGCGGCGCTGTTTCCGGAGTGCTGGGCGCGTATCTGATGACCTTCCCGTATAACCGCATACGGGCGCTGATTGTGATGATCCTAATCACCATCATCGAGATGCCCGCGATCTGGCTGCTGGGAGCATGGTTCCTGTGGCAGTTGTTCCAGGGCCTGACTTCGCTGGGCCTGTCGAACTCGGTCAGCGTCGCGTTCTTCGCCCATGTCGGAGGATTCGTCGCCGGCGCGCTGCTGATTGCCGCAGGGAGGTTGCTGCTCCGCCGTCCCCTGCTGCCCCGCCGTCAAGCCGTCTACCGTTACTGGACGGAGGACGATGCGTAGGGCTGGATGGGGTGTTCACATGGCCCTTTGATTCTCCCTCTCCCTTGAGAGGGAGGCCCTTCGACAAGCTCAGGACGGGTGGGGGTGAAATCATGCGTGTCAGCGGTGTGATGCCCAGCGAGAGAACGCCCTCACCCTAACCCTCTCCCGGAGGGAGAGGGGATTAGTCACACACCCTCTGACGAGGATCGACTGAACAAAGCGAAAGGGGCGCCCATCATCGGGCGCCCCTTTCTGTGTATCCGGTGTGTGGGCTTGTCTACCCGGTTATCAGGTCGCGGTACGGGCGAGTCATCAGCTGCCAGGAGTTGGCTTCGCGGTCATACCGCGAGTTGACGAACTTTCGCCAGTTCTGGTCGTCCAGATCGGGGAAATCCGAGCGGTAGTAGTACCCCGGCCAGCGGGTCTCTTCGCGGTGCAGCAGGTGTCGCAGGTGGGCCTCGCCGACCCAGGCACGATGCCGCACCTCCCAGCAGCGCATCAGTTCGTGGGGGTTGCGAGCCGCCAGATGCTCCAGGTCCTCTCGCAGCATCTCGATGAGCTGGATGCCACGCTGAAGGGTGGGACCGTTGGTGGTGTACCACGCCGAGGCGCCGGCCGCGTATTCGTCCATGATCTTCTGCAGGCGCACCAGTCCCTGCTTGGGGGTCAGGTAGTTGGGATTGATCTCCTCGGCGGTCGTCGCGCCCCTGTGCCGTTCGAAGGTGGACAGCGGGCCAAGGATGGTCTGCCTCATTCCGTCGACCTGCCCCGCCGAAACGCTGGGACGTCCGGGGTTGTCGTTCAGGAAGTTTACGGCGGCCTTGGCGGCAATGCGGCCTTCGGTGAACGACCCGGATGAGAACTTGTGGGGGGCCGCGCCGACGCCATCCCCGGCGGCGAACAAGCCGCGAATGGTAGTCATGCGGTTGTAGCCCCAGAAATAGTCGTCGCTGGCGATGTCCTCGGGGCCACTGACCCATGCCCCGGCCTCGCCGGAATGGGATCCCATGATGTAGGGCTCGGCCAGCACCACCTCGGAGGGCGTTTCCTCGGGGGCGATGTTCTGGGCCGCCCAGGTCAGCGCCTGGGAAATGGTCATGTCGAGGAAGTCCTCCCATGCCTCGTTGCGAACCTGCTCCATTTTCTCCGGGTCGCCGCCGGAGAGAGCCTGCATGGCCTGGTCGGTGCGCATGTACATCGGGCCACGGCCCTCGCGGATGTCCAGGTACATCTGGTGATTGCGCAGCGGCGTGGGCGTCGGAATGGCCGAGCCGTATGGCTCATACTTGTCCAGCTCGGCGGCGCGCGTTTCCGTGTAGTCCTCGCCCAGCGCGTTGAGCACCTTGGCGTGGAAGTACTGGAACCACATGCCCACCGGACCGTACCCGTCTTTGAACCGGGTCGGAACGAAGCGGTGCTCCATCTGGGTCATCTCGACGCCTGCGGGGATCATGAGGCCGTAAGCCGAGCCGGTGGCGAACACCGAGTACCAGGTGCGGCCCAGCCCCTCGCTGACGGAACGGGGACGAAAGACGTTGGACGCGCCGCCGGTGGTGATGATGACCACCGGGGAGCGGAAAATGTAGAACTTGTTGTCGCGCACCGAGAAGCCCGCCGCGCCAGCAATCTTGTCGGGGTCGTTGTCGTCCTTGAGCAGGTGGGTGATGGCCACGCGCTCGTATATGTTCTCCGGGCCGAGGGCGGTACGAGCCGGCTCTGCGGCGATGGGCTTGATCGATTCCCCGTGAATGGGTATTTGCCATCGGCCGATGCGCTCGTACTGGCCGTTCTCCTGTTTCCAGATGGGCAGGCCCCATTCCTCAAGCAGATGGACGGAGTTGTCCACATGCCGGCCCACGTCGTAGACCAGGTCCTCACGGGCCAGCCCCATCATGTCGTTGACGACGTAATTGACGAAGTCCTCCGGTGTGTTCCAGCCGTACCGCTGACCCATGTAACAGTTAATGGCGGAGAGGCCCTCGCCGGTGGCGCCGCTGCGCTCGATGGCGGCCTTTTCGGCCAGCACCACTCGCTTGTCGCTGCCTGCCCAGTACCTGGCTTCGAAGGCGGCTCCGCAGCCGGACATGCCGCCGCCTATGATCAGTATGTCGCAATCCACAGTTTCGGTGGTCTCAAAAGCCACGGCTTTCACCTCGCTGGATCTGGATGCCGCCGCAGTGCGCGGCGCCTGATAACCGTCCCGTGGCCTGAACACGGGAGCGGAGCGTAGATGCGCTATTTGGCGCCCGGTACAGGCAGCTTGTCGACGCCCAGCCAGTTGGAATCGCCCGCCAGGTTCTGGTTTCCAAGGTCGCCAACGCGGTCTTCGGTGAACCCATCGTAGGGCACCACCGAGCCAGCGGGACGCGAGCGGGACGGGTAGGTGAACTCGAAATTGCGGCCGTCGCGGAACACAACTTCCCACCTCAGCCCGTCATCGGTGCGATGGGGCTGCACGATGGCGCCAAGGGGCACGAAGTCGGCGTAACCGCGCACGTTGATGGCTTCCTGCGGACAGAGCTTCACGCAGGCGTAGCACTCCGAGCACATTTCGGGTTCCTGGTTGAACCCCTTGTTGGCGTCCGTATCCAGGGCCATAAGGTCGTTGGGGCAGATGTAAACGCAGAGGGGCCCAAGGTGCTCACCGGCACAGGCGTTACAGACATTCGGGTCAACAAAGGTCGGCATGGCTTACCCCCATTCCAGTTATTGGCCGGATCAGTCGGACGTACTGCCGGCAAAGCGAAACCCCCTCGCGTCTGGTAGAGGGGGCAACAAATGACGAAGTATCAGGCGGAATTGTGCCCCTGACAGGCGCAGGGTTCCATTTCTGGCATCGTGATCACCGGAGTCCTGTTCTCCAGGTATTCTGATGTGACAAAAGGCGAACCCATTCCGTATTTCTCTGCGCAGGTTTGAACGACCTCCAGCACCTGCGGCCTCAGCGTGGTGGCCGCCGGTCCCGCGCCGCCGCTGATGATGCTGCGGATCAGTGTTCCCGCGAGGTCCTGCTTCTGTTCCGGGTGGCCGCAGATGCCCTCATAGGCCACGCTCTCGCAGACGGGACAATACCACCATTCAAGGGTGAGCACCGACTTTATACCAAGGTCTGGAAGTGTGTCAAAAATTTCGTGCGCAGCGTAGCGCCCGTAGTGGCTGCCGACCCCGGCGTGGTCCCGCCCGAACATGTGGTGAGTGCAACCCAGGTTCTTGCGCACGAGGGCGTGGAAAACCGCTTCCCGGGGACCTGCATAACGCATGTCCCACATCAGGGTGGAGGTCTCGTGAATCTCGGGAAGGAAGAACCCCTCCTCACGCAACAGGGCATGAGTCAGCACTATGGCCTCGTCGATGTAGTCCCCCGGCTTCTTCTCGCCGATGACCGCGCTCACCAGGATACCGTCGGCCCCTGACGCTAGGTAGGCTCCCTTCATCATCATTTCATGCCCGGCATGGGGCACGTTGCGCGTCTGGTGGGCGACTGCGGACCCCCAACCCAGCTCATCGAACCGCGCCCGCAGCTGCTGTGGCGTTTTCCAGAACCGGTCGAAGGGCGGGTTGATACGTGGAGCGTTGACCAGCGTTATCTTTCCGGCCACCAGGGTATCGTTCAGAGATATGGTTCGGGCGACACCGGGGTGCTCCGGGTCCATTGTGCCGTACACATTCGCGGCCATCGTGGCCTTGTCGTAGCCGTATACCTCTGCCACGTCCAGAACCGCCAGCGGCTGGCCCTGATGGGTCAGAAGGACCCGGCTCCCGATTTCGGCTCCTGTGGCCGCCCAATCTTGAGGGGAGACGTCCAGGATGATGGGGATGCTCCAGACAATCCCGTCGGCCAACTGCATCTTGTGGACGACCGAATCCAGGTCACGGCGGCCCATGAAGCCGTCCAGGGGAGAAAAGGAGCCGTAGGCCAGGTTGATGGCCTCTCGCGCAATCTGTTCGTTGACAGCCAACTGCGGCAGGCCCACTATGATATGTCTGGCCTCTTCGGGGGGCGCCACTGATATTTTGAGTTCGCCGCCGTGGGGAGAGAGGCTATTGTCGGCAGCCATAACGCGGCTCGTGCTGAAGAGGATTTGATCGGCCCTAGCCACTTGAAAGCCCCTTTCATCAGGAAAAGGAGGCTGGTTGGCTTGTTTGGCGAAGTGGAATCAGCCCGGCCCTATTCGGAGGAGACAGCCGCCCCGCCCTCTGCGGGACTGCTGCCCTGAACCCTGCAACCGTGGCTTGCTACCGTCGAAAGCAAGATTAGTCCTACGGCGGCGAGAGCCACAATAGTTCGGCCGATGCGCCTCCTGGTGAAAACGGGGACCGGTATACGCATCCTAGTCGTTCTCTCCACATGAATGTTGCCCGCACACCCTGCGCGAACGCTGACCAGGATAGCGTGGCCGTGAATCCGTCGATTTCCGCTGGCAGTATATCGTAAGGCCCGATTTGCGGCTAGTGCTGGACTGTCGGCATTCAAAGCCTTTCGATTATCTGTCTGAATCAGGATTTACAGGATCAAAGGATGTACAGGATTGCAATAGCGTCAGGGAACAGCATCAAAATCCTGAGAATCCCCGAATCCCGCAAATCCTGATTCAGACAACTGTGCTGACAATCGTAAAGACCTGGTCCACGACTCCCAAGAAAGCCGAACCTCCCAAAGCTGATACACTAATGACCACGAACAAGAATCTGGAAGGAGGCGATATGACCGCCACCAACCCCGATGCGTCCACCTACCAGGGACGGTTCGAGGACGCATGGGAACAATATCGCTCCGCCATTGACCGGCTGGAGGCCGGCGACGTGCGCGACGCCTGCGGCAAGGCATGGAACGCGACTCGCGCCGCCGCTGAGGCTGCGGTACTTGCACACAACGGCGATACTGCTACAACAAACCATATCTCCAACAGCTTCCGTAGACTGTCCAGGGCCAACGGATTCCTTGAACTGCCCGGGAAATATTCCGAGAGGGCCCAGTACCTACATGTGAATGCCTGCTACTACGGCTTCATCGACGAAGACCATATACCGCAGCTAATTCGCGAAACGGAAGACCTGATTCGTCGGGCCGAGCAATTGGCTGAATCGTAGGGGTTTGCCTCAAAGCCCCTAGTGGTTCGACCCATTGGGATCGATGGCTATTTCGACCGTTCACCCTGAACCTGTCGAAGGGCCGTCCGTGGTTCGACAAGCTCACCATGAACGGACTCCCGGATTGTCCATCAATACAACAACGGTGGTCTACTAAAGGCAGTTCGACGCGAAATTTCGCGCACCTCGTGGTTTGTTTCCCCACTCCTGGAATTGGCCTGGGCCCAGCCGAACACGGTCTGATGTGAATGTAGCCGGGGAGCCGGGTCGAGACCTCTCCTCCCGCCAATTGCAGCGGCCCATTGTGATACTATATCCGCGTAGTCACAGGTGCTCTACAACCGTTATTGTCAGGAGACGCAGATGCTGGATTACAAGCCGAATATGGTCCTGTCAACCGAGGAATTTAACGTCGTCGGCAAGCGTCCGATACGCCCCGACGGCGCGGAAAAAGTGACCGGGCGGGCGCGCTACGGCGCCGACCAGAACCTGCCCGGCCTGCTGTACGGCAAGATACTGCGCAGCCCCCATTCCCACGCCAGAATCAGGTCCATCGACACCAGCGCGGCCGAGGCCCACCCCGGCGTCCACGCTGTCGTCACCTCCGCCGACTGGCCCGAGACCTCCGGCCGCCTGGCGGACCTGGCCGAAGGCGCCATCCAGAACCTCGGGTTCCTCAGCATGAACGTGCTGGCCCGGGGCAAGGTGCTTTACAAGGGCCACGCCGTGGCTGCCGTAGCCGCTGCCAGTGCCCACGAAGCCGAGCAGGCCCTGGCTCTGATCAAGGTGGACTACGAAGTCCTGCCCCCTGTGCTCAGCGCCGACGAGGCCATGAAACCCGACGCGCCAGCCGTCCACGAGCGGCTGGCCAACCTGTCCAACGCGGCGATGCGTCCCGGCGGCCTGCTGGACGAGGGAGAGGACGGCGCAGGCAGCAACATTGCCAACCAGTTCGAGTTCCGCCTCGGCGACGTGGAGGAAGGCTTCAAGCAGGCCGACATAATCGTCGAGAAGGAAACCGAGACGGTCCCGGTGCACCAGGGCTACATCGAGCCCCACGCCGGCACCGCCCAGTGGGGCGCTGACGGGAAGCTGACCATCTGGTCCAGCAGCCAGGGGCAGTTCACCGTGCGCGACCACACCGCCCGGTTCATGGGCATCCCTGTCGCCGACGTCAAGGCCATCCCCCTGGAAATCGGCGGCGGTTTCGGCGCCAAGACCGTGGTCTACGTGGAGCCAGTGGCGGCCCTGCTCTCCCGCAAGAGCGGCCACCCGGTCAAGGTGCAGATGTCGCGCAAGGAGGTTTTCGAGGCCACTGGCCCCACTTCCGGCACCAAGATCAAGGTCAAGCTGGGAGCCACCAGTGATGGCAAACTGGTGGCCGCCGAGTCGACGCTTATCTACGAAGCGGGTGCCTTCCCAGGCTCGCCGGTCTCGCCCGGCGCACAGTGCATGATGGCCCAGTACGATATTCCCAACGCCCACCTCGTGGCCTACGACGTGGTCATCAACCGGCCCAAGTCTGCGGCCTACCGTGCGCCGGGCGCTCCGGCATCGGCCTTCGCGATGGAGACCGCCATTGACGAGCTGTGCGAGAAGCTGGGAATGGACCCGCTGGAATTCCGGCTCCTGAACAGCTCCAAGGAGGGCGTCCGCCGCGTGACTGGCCCAATGACTCCCAAGGTGGGCTACATCGAGACCCTGCAAGCCCTGAAGGACCACCCGCACTACAACACGCCCATCGACGGGAAGACTGACGGCGCCAACGGCCACATCAAGCGCGGCCGTGGCGTCGCCAGCGGCTTTTGGGGTAACAACACCGGCCCGGCCAGCGCGCTGGCTGTGGTCAACTCCGACGGCTCCGTCAGCCTGACCGAGGGTTCGCCGGACATTGGCGGCAGCCGCGCTGCCGTGTCCCAGCACATCGCCGAAGTGCTGGGCGTCCCGATGGAGGACATCAAACCCCAGGTGGGAGACACCGACAGCATAGGGTTCACCTCCAACACGGGCGGCAGCAGCGCCACTTTCAAGTCCGGCTGGGCCGCGTATGAGGCTGGCCAGGATGTGAAGCGCCAGATGCGGGAGCGCGCTGCCCGGATCTGGGACGTCCCCGTGGAAAACGTGGAATACGTTGACGGTGTCCTGCAGCACACGTCCGACTCCGAGTTGCGCCTTACCTTCAAGCAGATTGCCGCGCGTCAGGTCGGTACCGGCGGCCCCATCGTGGGCCGGGCCGGCGTGAACCCGCCCGGCGCCGGTCCCTCCATTGGCGTACACCTGGTGGACGTCGAGGTTGACACGGATACCGGCAAGGTGGATGTGCTGCGCTACACCGCCGTTCAGGACGCGGGCAAGGCCATCCATCCCAGCTACGTCGAGGGCCAGATACAGGGCGGCGTCGTGCAGGGCATTGGCTGGGCGCTGAACGAGGAGTACCGCTTCGACGACCAGGGCGGAATGCTCAACAGCAGCTTCCTCGACTACCGGATGCCCATCAGCCTCGACCTCCCGATGATCGATACGGTCATCGTCGAGGTGGCCAACCCGGCCCATCCCTATGGCCTGAGGGGCGTCGGCGAGGTTCCCTTGGTGCCGCCGCTGGCTGCCCTTTCCAACGCCATCCACGACGCCATCGGTGTCCGGCTGAACTCCCTTCCGATGTCGCCGGACAAGGTGTTGGAAGGTCTCTGGAGCGAGAACGGCCAGGACTAACCCGGAAGCGTTAATGCCAAACGTGTAGGGGCGCACGGCTGTGCGCCCCTACGGGTTCAAAGGGGTTTGGTGACATAGCCCCGGAAACGCCTTGAGAGGATAGTGAGATGCCGGAAGTTTGGGTCCCGCCGCGAATTCAGAACCTTACCGGCGGCCGTCAGCAGGTTATTGTGCCGGGAGCGACTGTTCGGCAGGTGATCAATAACCTGGAACGAGAATACCCCGGCACACGCGACCTGCTCATGGACATGGAGGAGGATGACCTGCTGCCCGGCCTGGCGGTGGTGGTGGACGGCGAGACTAGCCTGCTGGGCCTGCTGGAACGGGTGCAGGAAAACAGCGAGGTCCATTTTCTGCCAGCCATAGGGGGCGGTTGAGCGCTGATCCCCAGCGCACGAGAAGTAAATGATGGCTCTGTTGTATCCATGACCTCCTCGATGCTGTTTCCCATCAGGCCCGCCAGCTCGCAGGCGTTGCGGGAGGTGCGGCGGGACACGTCCCTGCGTCGCGCTCGGACTTGCTACGGCCACCTCGCCGGGGTCGCTGGGGTCGAACTCATGGACGAGCTGATGGCGCGAAACTGGCTGGAGGGCCTGCCGTTGCAACCCGGGGCTAGCAGAATCCACTACGCGACCACAGCAGACGGTGCGGCGGCACTCGCGGAGCATGGCGTGTCGGTTCCTCTCGCAAGAAATGGCCAGTCCCTCGCGTTCTCCTGCATCGACTGGACTGAACGGCGCCCTCACCTCGGCGGCGGACTGGGACTGGCCATCGTCAACGCCCTGGCAGAGGCAGGTTGTATCGAGCGAGTAACCGGGTCCCGCGTGGTAGGCGCCTGCCGCGACCTGCGAGAGTGGCTGGACACCTGATTTCAGCCACAGTTGGCTTCCTCTTTTCCTGCTGAACCCACTTGGCCGCGCGAAGCTATCAATGTCTCTGAATTCCGGCTACTCGTGGGGTTGGCGGTGCGACAGTCGAGATTGGACGCTCCCATGCCGTTGCGCTAGAATACCGCCGCAGGGTATTTCCCTACGAATTACCCACACAGACAGCGACAGGGAGGAGGCTAATGGTCCAGGAACTCACCCCCTCGCAACGCAAATGGTACGACCAGGCCGCAAAGCATGCCGACGCCTTCGCGGAGCGGTCCGGCGAATATGACCGGGAAGGCGTATTCCCCTTCGAGAATTACGCGGAAATGAAGGAGTCAGGCTACTCCTCCATGCCGATCCCCGAGGACTGCAATGGGGGCGGCGCAGACCTGCTGGACATTTGCATCGCCCAGAACCGGCTGGCCCAGGGCTGTGGGGCTACGGCGCTGGCCATCAACATGCACTTCGGCCTGCCCTTCATCATGAACGATCTCATCCTGCGCGGCGACGATGGGCCCAAGGAGTTGCTGACCAAGGTCGCTGACGAGAAGCTGATCGTATTCGGCGCAGTCACTGACCCCCAGGTGGACAGCTTCAAGGGCATCTCCGGCATCGGTTACACCACGGTGAAAGCGACAAAGGTGGATGGCGGGTTCCACATCAACGGGCGAAAGGGCTTCGGCACCAACAGTCCCATCGGCGACCTGTTCGGCTGCACGGCGGTATATGACGACCCGGACGACGGCGAAATCGGCCTGATTTTCGTGATCCCCACGGACACCGAGGGACTTGTCTGCCTCAACGACTGGGACACCATGGGAATGAGGGCCAGCCAGAGCCACAGTTGGCGGCTGGAAAACGTTTTCATCGAGGAGGACCACGTTTTCAAACACGACCTGTGGGTTTGGGATGAATATGCTCGTGGCCTGTACGCCTGGCACGGCGGCACCTTCGGTTCAGTCTACCTGGGCATAGCCAAGGCCGCCCGCGACTTCGCCATCAACATGACCAAGGGGCGCACCAATCTGCCGTTCAAGCACCCGGAGAGCTACTACCCCGGCCACCAGTTCCTGGCTGCCGAAATGGACATCGCCTTGCACGCGGCCTTCACGTGGCAGAAGAATGTCGCCGAGAGGCTGATCGACATTAACAACCGCGACGACGACACCCTGATTGAGGCGACAGGAATGCAGTACTTCTGCATGAAAACCGCAGTGGATGTGGTCAACAAGGCAGTGGACATGGTCGGCGGGGCCGCCCTGGCCAAGCGGCTGCCCCTGGAGCGCCATTACCGCGACGTGCGGGCCGGTCCTATCCATCCCATCGGGGGTTTCGACGCGCTGGAACTCGTTGGCAAGCATGCCTTCGGGCTGCCAAAGGACGTGCAGCCGCGCTACGTGTAGTCGCAGGAACGATAGGGTCTTATGGGAGCGGAATCCTTCCGTTCCCTTCTTTTTGCCATCCTGTTGGCAACCTCTGTTGGCGGGGCCTCGCGCAGTTTGATTGACGGGCCTGTCAGTGCTACGCTGATGCGTGAACGAACTATTCCGATTTCCCGGAGGACAGCCGTAATGGCAGGATACATGATCGGCAACATCACCATCACCAATCCGGAGGCATTTGCCGAATATGGCAAGCTGGTGCCGGACACCATCGCCCAGTACGGCGGCACATACCTGGTGCGCGGCGGGACGCCGGAGAAGGCCGAGGGGGAGTACAATCCAAACCGCATCGTCGTGTTGCAGTTCGACAGCGTGGAAAAGGCCAAGGAGTGGTACAACTCCCCCGAGTACACTCCGCTGAAAGAAATGCGCAAGAATGCCTCCACCGGCGATCTGTATTTTGTGGAGGGTGTTTAGGCGGCTCGCCTTCTGACCGGCGAGCATCCGCCTGGCAATCATGGCCACCGGGCTGAAAGAACCTGAAACTGTCTCGACGTCGCTGAACATCGGGGGGATGACCTGCGCCGCTTGCGTGTATCACGTTGAGCGGGCTCTGAACGGTGTTCCGGGGGTCGCCAGCGCCAGCGTCAACCTGGGTGTCGAGAAGGCGAATGTGCAGTACTCCCCCCAGCTCGCGGGCCTGAACGAACTGCGACGGGCGGTGGAGGAGGCAGGCTACAGCGTAGAGTCGGCTGGCGACCGCGAGCGCGAACTGGAACGCCTCTCGAAAGCCCGGGAGACGGCAGCGCTGCGCAATCGGCTAGTGGTTGCTGCCAGCGGCGCCATCCTGCTGTTTCTGGGGGCCTTCAAAGGCTTTCCCTGGGTTGCGGGCTGGATGGAACTCGCCTTTTACCCGTTCCTGCTCTGGGCGCTGGCCACGCCCGTGCTCTTCTGGGCTGGCGCTCCATTCTATCGGTCGGGCCTGACAGCACTGCGGCACGGTTCGGCCAACATGCACACCCTCATCGCGCTGGGCACCGGCACCGCCTATGGCTACAGCGCCGCCGTGGTGCTGCTCGAATCTGCCGCGCCCTCTATCCTGGCCAATGCTGGCATTGACGGCAAGGTGTTCTTCGAAACCGCCGCCGTCATTATTGCCCTCGTGCTGCTGGGACGGTATCTGGAGGCGAGGGCGCGGGGACAGACCTCGGAGGCCATCAGGCGGCTCATTGAACTCCGGCCCACGACCGCCAGGGTCGTGCGAGAGGACGGGGAGTACGAAATCCCGGTGGAGCAGGTTGCCGTTGGCGACCTGCTGCTGGTGCGGCCCGGCGAGTTCATTCCTGTCGATGCCGAGGTTTCCGACGGCCACTCCGCTGTCAACGAATCGATGTTGACCGGCGAGAGCATGCCGGTGGAGAAATCTCCCGGCGACAGGGTTTACGGCGCCACGCTCAACCAGCAGGGCGCGCTCTTCTGCCGGGCAACGCGGGTGGGAGAAGACACCGCGCTAGCCCAGATCATCCGGCTGGTACAGGACGCTCAGGCCTCGCGGGCGCCCATCCAGAAACTGGCCGACAGGGTCTCGGCCTACTTCGTTCCCAGCGTTGTTGCGGTAGCCGTTGCGGCGTTTGTCCTGTGGCTGCTGATCGGCCCGGCTCCGGCGGTTACCTTTGCCATCCTGGTGTTTGTTGCCGTGCTCATCATCGCCTGCCCGTGTGCGCTGGGGCTGGCAACGCCCACCGCCCTGATAGTCGGAATCGGCAAGGGCGCGGAGCAGGGTGTGCTTGTGAAGCAGGCGGAGGCCCTTGAAACCGCGCACCGCGTGGACACTGTGGTGCTGGACAAGACTGGGACCCTTACCACCGGAAGGCCCGTCGTGACCGCGCTGATCCCCGAGGGAATAGACGAGCGTGAACTGCTGGCGCTGGCCGCCTCAGCCGAAATGGGTTCCGAGCACCCGCTGGCCCAGGCAATACTGGATGAAGCCCAGCGCCGTGAGCTGACCCTCCGGCCCATTTCGGTATTGAATAACGTGCCCGGACAGGGCATCGAAGCCCAGCTCGATGGGGCAACCGTCCTCCTGGGTAACCGGATGCTGATGGAGCGCAACGGCATTGCCCTGGACGGCCTGTCTGGTCGAGCCGATTCAATTGCCCAACAGGGAATGACCACCATGTTCCTGGCGTCGGACGGCGAGGCCAGGGGTGTCATCGCCATGGCCGACGCCGCCAAGCCGGAGGCGCGGGAGGGCGTGGCGCGCCTGAGAGATCTCGGGCTTGACGTCGTAATGCTGACCGGCGACAACGCCTCCACGGCCTATACCATTGCCAGGCAGTTGGGCATCAATCGGGTCGAGGCGGAGGTGCTGCCTCAGGACAAGGCTGCCATAGTTCGCAACCTGCAGGCCGAGGGTCGCGTTGTGGCCATGGTGGGAGACGGAATCAACGATTCGCCGGCCCTCGCGCAGGCCAACGTGGGAATGGCCATTGGCGGCGGCACCGACATTGCGGCAGAGTCGGCAGACATTACACTGATGCGCGGGGACGTAGGCAGCGTTGCCGCCGCCATTTCCCTGAGCCGTCAAACGATCCGCACCATCCGGCAGAACCTGTTCTGGGCCTTTTTCTACAACGTTCTGCTGGTACCGGTGGCAGCGGGGGCCTTGTACCCGGTGTTCCAGTCCGTTGGCGGTGTGCCGGCATCGCTGGAGTTTTTCTTCGGCGCCCAGGGATTCTTGAACCCGGTGCTCGCCGCCCTGGCAATGGCATTCAGCTCGGTTACGGTGATCAGCAATTCACTCAGGCTGCGCGGGACGAAACTGGAAGTCCCGGCTGCCTGAAAAGGAAAGAAGGATGGCCACAGCAATTGACCCGGTGTGCCTGATGGAGGTTGACACCTCCAATCCGCCCGGAGGCCAGAGCGAGTACCAGGGGACGCACTACTATTTCTGTGCTCCTGGCTGCAGGGTGGCCTTTGACCGTGACCCTGAGCATGTGCTCTCGGGCAAGGGCGTAGTGCCGATGGAGCACGACAGCCCCGCGCAGGCCGAGCCGCCGAAACAGGGAGGGATCATCGGCTGGCTTAAGGGGCTATTCGGCGGTAAGTCCCTCTCGGATTGTTGAGTGAGCCCCGAGTGATGGGCAGGTACTGCCCGTAACCCACGTTTCTTCCGCAAGGCCAATAGACCGTTCCAGCCGGGTGGCAGTCCGGCCCGGCCAGCTATTGTGCATTTCCCTGTACGACGGTGTTCGCTACTTCTGTCCGGTTAGGCACATCCCCTCTCCCTCTGGGAGAGGGTTAGGGTGAGGGCGTTCCTCCGCTCTCGCAAGAATGACCGGGAGCAACTTGGCGCTATTTCCCGGGGACTAATGTGACAGCCTCACACCCTGTATGTCCGCATCACCTCGTTGGCTTTTTGCGGTCAGATCGCACGATCCAGAGGATGTTAGCGACGACGATTGCCGCTGACACGAGCCATAGTAGTGTGCCCATGTTCGGGTTTACCTGTAGTCCCATGAACAGGCCGATGTAAAACACCACCAGGGCTACGAGGAACAGGAACACGTGAGCGGCTATTTTGAGCACTCTGGCCATGACTGCTTCTGCCCGTTCCATGTTGCCTTAGAGGGTTGTTTCCAAAGCCCAACCGCTCATCCTGAGCTTGTCGAAGGACGGGCGGTTGGGCGGGCGCCTGATAGTCTAGCAACCTGCCATCCTTCGACAAGCTCAGGATGAAGGTGTTCCGGCGAGCGTTTTGGAAACACCCTCTAATTGTCGCGTTGTCACGCCGCCTTGCCGCAGCAGCGCTTGTACTTTCGCCCGCTGCCGCACGGGCAGGCGGCGTTGCGTCCGATCTTGGCTGACCCGGACGGCTGGGCATTGCGGTTGGAGCCGGAGACGGCGCGCATTGGGCTTCCGCCTGACCTGCTACGGCGAGGGCTGGCGCCGCCGTTCAGCTGGTTGGCCACCGGGTTCGTATCCACGGCGACGTGGAACAAGGTGCGGACCACGTCTCTCTGGATGCGTCCCTGGAGGTCCAGGAACATTTTCTGTCCTTCGCTCTGGTACATCACCAGGGGATTGCGCTGGCCGTAGGCGTGAAGGCCGATACCCGTGCGCAAGTTTTCCATGGCCGTCAGGTGCTGGAGCCAGTGGGAGTCGATGGCCCGGAGCAGCAGGAACCGTTCTGTGAGCCGCATCTGTTCCGCGCCCACCGCTTCCTCGCGCTCCCCGTATGTCCTTTCAGCATGGTCTGACAGAATGGACGTTATCTGTTCCAGGCTATGCTGGAATACCTTGTCTTCGTCATCCAGTTCCTCGGGCACCGGTCCTATCTGGCCCAGCTCGTCCAGGAGTCCCTCGGCGTTCCAGTCGTCCGAATGGCGGCCAGGAAGATACTGGACAACCAGCCGGGAATATTCGTTGCGGAGCATCTCCAGCGTCTCGGATCTCAGGTCCGCGTCGCCCACGGCCCGGTGGCGGTCGGCGTAAATCACCTCCCGCTGCTTGTTCAGCACATCGTCGAATTCAAGCAGGTGCTTGCGTATATCGAAGTGATAGCCCTCAACTTTGACCTGCGCGCCGCTGATGGACTTGGTCACCAGCTTGTTCTCGATGGGCGTGTCCGCTTCCAGGCCGGTCCAGCCCATGACCGTCTTGATCCGGTCTCCCCCGAAACGTTGCATGAGCTCGTCTTCCAGCGAGACGTAGAACTGCGAGCTGCCCGGATCTCCCTGCCTGCCGGCGCGGCCCCGCAGCTGGTTGTCGATGCGGCGCGCGTCGTGGTGCTCCGTGCCGATGACGTACAGCCCGCCCATATCCACGACGCGGTCGTGCTCCTCCTGCCAGTCGTCGCGGGCGGTGTCCGCTCCGCCGAGAACGATATCGGTGCCGCGGCCCGCCATGTTGGTGGATACGGTCACTGCGCCGAGCCGTCCGGCCTGGGCGATGATCCCTGCCTCCCCCTCGTGGTTCTTGGCGTTAAGGACCTGGTGACGCACCCCACGCCGTCGCAGCCGTTCGCTGAGAAACTCCGAGTCCTCGATGGACGTGGTGCCGATTAGCAGGGGCTGTTCCGATTCGTGGACCTCGACGATCTTGTCGGTTACCGCTTTCCATTTGCCGTCGCCGGTCTGGTAAACAAGGTCTGAGAGGTCCTGCCGCTGCATTGGCTGGTTCGTGGGGACCTCAATGACCTCCAGCCCATATATCCGGAAAAACTCGTCGGCTTCCGTCGCTGCGGTTCCGGTCATTCCCGCCAGCTTCTCGTACATGCGGAAGTAGTTCTGCAGGGTGATGGTGGCGTAGGTGATGCTCTCCCGCTGGATTTTGAGGCCCTCCTTGGCCTCCACGGCCTGGTGCAGTCCGTCGGACCAGCGTCGACCGGGTTGCAGGCGGCCGGTGAACTCGTCGACGATCACCACTTCCCCGTCGCGGACCACGTAGTCCTTGTCCCTCTGCTTCATCACGTAGGCATTGAGGGCGTTCTCCATGTACTGGACGAGGTGGAAGTTATCCGGGTCATAGAGGTTGGAGGTATTGGTCCAGTCCTCCATCTTGGCGATGCCGTCCTGGCTCAGCGAAATCGACTTGGACCGGTCGTCGATGGTGTAGTCCGTGGCTGGGTCGAGTCGGGGAACAAGCCTGGCAAAATTCTGGTAAAGCTGTACCGGTTCCTCGGCGGGGCCGCTGATGATCAGGGGAGTGCGAGCCTCATCGATCAGGATGTTGTCCACTTCGTCGACGATGGCGTAGTGCAGCTCCCGCTGGACACGCCTGTCGGCGGAAAGGGACATGTTGTCGCGCAAGTAGTCGAACCCGAACTCGTTGTTGGTCCCGTAGGTGATGTCGGCGCGATATGCCTCCTCCCTGGCCACAGGCCGAAGGAATGGTGTCTTGCCCCCGGAGACCTCCGGGTCGTAGAGGAAGGCCGCGTCGTGTTGCAGGCACCCGACGGTGAGGCCCAGGGCGTCGTACACGGGCCCCATCCACACTGGGTCGCGGCGGGCCAGGTAGTCATTGACTGTCACCACGTGTACCCCGCGACCGGTGAGCGCATTGGCGTAGACGGCGAGGGTCGCCACCAGGGTCTTTCCCTCGCCGGTCCTCATCTCGGCAATCTTGCCCTGGTGCAGGGCCGCCCCGCCGATTATCTGGACGTCGTAGTGACGTTGGCCCAGTTTGCGCACGGCCGCCTCGCGCACGGCTGCGAATGCTTCGGGAAGCAGGTCATCCAGGCGCTCCCGGCCCGCCAGTCGTTCCCGGAACTCGCCGGTCTTGACGCGCAACTGCTCGTCGCCGAGTTGCTGGAACTGAGGTTCCAGGCGATTCACCGCGTCTTTGACGGAGCCCAGTTTCTTCAGCGCCTTGTCGTTGGGATCACCTAGTATTTTCTGAAGAACAGTAACCATGGGCGTATGTCCTGAAAAGAAAATTTCCGGGTCGGGGTTTCCGCCCTACCCGGAAAGTACGGGCGGTTTCACGCCCTTAATTTAACATTTCACCGGGCGGAGAGGAAATCAGCGACCGCCGACCGGGATAGGATGAGCCGCGCCTCTCAGTTCTGCCAGGCTTGAGATACTTTCCCCGGCTGCGTGTTCTTTCAATCCCTGCAGAATCCGCCACGGGGCATCCATTCCGACCAGGTTGGCGCTGCCCACCTGCACGGCAGTGGCGCCGGCCATTATGTACTCGATGGCATGCTCGGCCTCGAAGATGCCGCCCACCCCTATGATTGGGACATCGACTGTCTGCGCCACCTGGTAAACCAGGGCCAGGGACACGGGTCTGAGGCCCATGCCCGAGAGCCCTCCGGTGACGCTGCCCAGGACAGGGCGACGGGATTTCAGGTCGATCCTCATGGCGGGCAAGGTGTTGCTTATGGTCACAGCGTCCGCGCCACCGCCTGCCGCTGCCCGTGCGATCTCGGTGATGTCAGGAACATTGGGAGAGAGCTTGGCCAGGACCGGCAGGTGGGTGTTCGACTTCACCGCTGCGATGGCGTCGTGGGTGAGGGATGGGCTGTAGCTGAAAATTGCCCCGTTCTCGACGTTGGGACACGAGAGGTTTACCTCAAGGGCGCTCAGGCCCACAGCCTCTCTCGTGTACCCGGCCATTTCACCGAATTCGCCAATGCTGTCGGCTGCAAAACTGAAAAAGATGGTGGCATCCCAGGCGGCCCACTCGGGTGCCCACTCCCTGACGGCCGTCTCGATTCCGGGATTAATCAGGCCGATTGAATTGAGAAATAGCTGGTCCCCGTCCTCCCATGCCTGCCGGTACGACTCAGGAAACCAGCGGGGTTCCGGGTTTCCTGCCCTGGGCCATCGGGTCACTGTTTTTGGGACCACCGCTCCCAGTTCGTTCAGGGGATGGATGCCGGCGACCCCTCGCCCGTATCCGTCATAGCCAAGGGTGCCAGAGGCAATTATGACCGGGTTCCGCAGCTTCAGGCCCCTCGGGTGGCGGGGAGCCAACTCCACTGACAGGTCCGGCTGATCGCATCCGTGAGAATTGTTCAATCCATTTCCCCTCGTCCTGTTGTTCTGCCAATTACAGGAGCGCGGCGGAGCGATGCCAAGGTTGGCCCGGCACCGCTTCGCCGGAGGCATCCCGGATGTTCTGTGATGTTCTGTTTACTCCTGTGGCTCCTCGGTTATTGCCTCCGCAATACCTGCGGCAGGCTCCGTTGAGGCTACCTCTTCCTCCTCTTCCTCCTCGTCGTCGAAAAAGTCTTCCAGCTCATCATCGTCGTCCCCCTCGGAGGCGTAACCCCTGGCCGCCTGCGCCAGCCGGTCAAAGTCGTCCTCCAAACCCAGAACGTCGATCTCCTCTGAGTCGTCGCCTTCGGTGACGGCCGGACCACGCAGCCAGCCGCCGGGCGCCATGGCTCCCATGTCCAAGGCCGGCTGGGGCCTGAGGAGTTCCTCCATGCCGGGTATCTCCACCTGTGCGGGGATCAAGCGTCCGATGATGACGTTTTCCTTAAGGCCGAGCAGCTGGTCCTGCTGGCCCTTTACCGCCGCCTCAGTCAGCACCCGGGTGGTCTCCTGGAAGGACGCTGCCGACAGGAAGCTGTCGGTCCGCAGCGACGCGCGAGTGACGCCCAGCAGCACCTGTTCCGCCGTGGCGGGCTCGCCGCCTTCCGCCAGCACCTTGGCGACCTGCTCCTGGAAGGCGAACTTGTCCACCACCTCCCCGGGGATCAACTCGGTGTCGCCCGGCTCGGTAACCTGCACACGGCGCAGCATTTGTCGCAGGATGATCTCGATATGCTTGTCGTGAATGGTGACGCCCTGCGACTGGTACACCGCCTGCACCTGGTCAACGATGAAGGACTGGAGGGCTTCCTTGCCCCTGATGCGCAGTATGTCGTGGGGATTCAGCGGCCCGGAGGTCAGCGGGTCCCCTGCGTTGATCTTGTCGCCGTCCCTTACCATCAGGTACGAGGAGGTGGGGATGACGTGCTCCCTGATTTCCGCGTCCTCCCAGATTACAGTGACGTAATCCTCAGACAACTCGATGCGGCCGCCCACGGTAGCCTCGACTGCGCCGCCATCCGAGATCACTGCCAGGCCGGTTTCCGACAGCTCGACGCGGCCAGCCGCCAGAGCGGTTGGCACGGCGGGAGCTTCGCCCGGATCGTCCGCCTCGGGCACTGAGGCGAGCACCATCCCCTCGGTCACTTCCTCGCCATGGTCCACCAGGACCTCTGCGCCGTCGGGTAGAGCATACTGCTCCACCACGGGCACCTCGGCCAGTATGTGCCCAGCCTCCACCATGTCGCCATCTTCGACCAGGATCCTGGCTCCGTCAGGCAACGGATAATCCTCGCGGACCTCCTCCCGGAAGACGACCCTGAGGACGTTGTTCTCCTCGTCGGTCTCCAGTTCCACCTCGCCGTCAATGTCGGAGAGAATGGCGGCGTTCTTGGGAACGCGGGCCTCAAAGATCTCCTCCACCTGGGGCAGGCCGCCAGTGATGTCCAGGTTCTGGGCCTCCACGTCCTGACGGATCACGTCCGCCTCACGCTGGAGGTCGTAGCTGTGCCGGTTGGAGCTGCCGAGAATCCGGTTGAGTTCGTAAGCCACGCGGAAACGGTCTTCGTCGGTGCTGTCGGCCTCGACTACCCGGCTGACGGCCTCGGCCAGTTCCTCAGCGTCGCTGGAGCGGCGCAACTCGTCGAGGATGCGCTCGATTACCAGCAGCAGCCTGCCCTGGAGGCGGGCATCGGCGCCAGGGATTTCCTCGATCATCCGCGTGATTTCGTCAATGACCTTCTGCAACTCGGGAATGACTGAGGTAGCGTATTCGCGAACCCGAGTGGCCGCTTCCTCTAGTTCTGCGGACGGAGTCTGCCGCACATTCCCAAGGATGAGCTCCAACTGACCGGGCAGTTCGCCAGCCATTTCGCGCAGGCGGTTCATGGTGTCCCGCCTCTGGTCCCGTCTCTGGCCGGACGGCCCCAGCTGCGAATCGATTCCGGCGTTGAGAATGTCCACATCCCGCCGGATCTGGGAGACCAGGTCCCGCGCCTGTGAGAGCGAATTCACCTCTCCCAGGCGGCTCAGGTCGTCGCGAATCCAGTTGATCTGGCCGCGCTGATTACGGGCCTCGTTGGTCTGCTCCAGGTATCCCAGCGCCTCGGTCATTCTGGTTGCTATGGTCTGCCGGTCGCTGGACACGTTGAGGCTGAGTTCCTCCTTGTCCTCCCAGACCTTGCCCACCAAGGGCATGTCCCGGCGGAACTGCGCCAGTTGTTCGCGGATTTCCACGGGCACCGCTTGCAGTTCCCTGGCCCGGGCAAGCACCGCCTCGTCCAGTTCGCTGTTGCGCCGCCGGACGCCGCCGGTATGGAAGACCCGCATGGTGAGCTGAGTGCCAGGCTCACCGATGCTCTGGGCCGCGATAATGCCGACGGCCTGGCCTTCCAGCACGGGCTGGTCGGTGGCCGCCAGGTCTCCGTAGCACATCCGGCAGACACCCCGCGAGTTTTCGCAGGTGAGGGGCGAGCGCACCGGGATTTCCGTGATGCCCGAGCTAACCAACTGTTCGGCCTTTTCCGGGGTGATTGTCTCATTCCGGTTGACGAGGATTTCGCCCGTTTCCGGGTGTGCCAGCGTTGAGGCGGCCAGGCGGCCGCTGACACGGTACTCCAGTCTGATGTTGCTGCCAGGGGCAGGACGTTGTGGCGCCCAGCCGTCCAGGGTGCCGCAGTCATCGCCCTGTACGATCACCTCCTGGGCCACGTCGATGAGCCGGCGGGTAAGGTAGCCGCTGCTGGCGGTGTTCAACGCGGTGTCGGTCAGGCCCTTGCGTGCGCCGTGGGTGCTGAGGAAGTATTCCAGCGCGGTCAGGCCCTCGCGGAAGTTGGACTTGACGGGCAGTTCGATGACGTCGGTAGACCCGGCGCGGCGCACCAGGCCGCGCATCCCGGCCATCTGGTTGATCTGCGAGATGTTGCCCTTGGTGCCAGAGAGAGCCATGACACCGATGCCGCCGTAGTTGGTAAGGTCGCTGCCCACCAGGTCGGCGGTCTCGAAAGAGGCCTGGTTCCAGGCGTCCACGATCTTGGCGTGCCGCTCCTCCTCGGAGATCAGGCCCACTTCGTACTCAGTCTTGTACTGGTCGACCCTCTCCTCGGTGTCGGCCATCACCAGGGATTTTTCCGGTGACACCTGAATGTCGTTGATGGCTATGGTGATGCCGGAGGCCGTTGCGAACCGGAATCCCAGGTCCTTGATCCCGTCCAGTACCTCGGCAGTCTCGTCATTGGTCAGCAGCCGGTAGAGATTCGAGGTGAGTGCGTTAAGGGCCCCGCGATCAATCAGCTTGTTCTGGATGCGGACAGCTTCCGGCAGGGTTTCGTCGAAAACGAACTTGTCGGGCAGTATGGCGTTGAACTCGAGACGGCCCAGCGTGGTGGAATAATAGCCGCCCCGGTTGTCGCCGCCCCGTATGCTCCGCACGAAAATGGGGGCGCGCAGGTCAAGTTCCCGCTTGCCGTCATGTCTTATTTGGGTGTAAGCGTCGCGCGCCTCGGATATGTCAGCGAACTTCCTGCCCGCTCCCTGGATGTCGTCGATGCTCTCCGGAGTGTCCTTTCCTGCCATGGCGGTCAGGTAGTAGCAGCCCATCACCATGTCCAGCGTTGGAGCGACCAGGGGATCGCCGGACGCGGGGGACAGCATGTTGTGGGTGCTGAGCATGGCCTCCTGGGCCTCGAGCACGGCCATTCGGGACAACGGAACGTGCACGGCCATCTGGTCCCCGTCGAAGTCGGCGTTGAACGCGGAACACACCAGGGGGTGAATCTGGATGGCATGGCCGTCGATGAGCACCGGCATGAACGCCTGTATGCCCAGGCGGTGCAGCGTCGGAGCGCGGTTGAGCAGCACCGGGCGGTTCTTGATGACGTCTTCCAGGATGTCCCAGACCTCGCCCCGTGCCCGTTCCACCATACGCTTGGCGTTCTTGATGTTGGGCGCGATGCCCAGCATCACCAGGCGGTGCATGACGAACGGCTTGAAGAGCTCCAGCGCCATTCGTCTGGGCAGGCCGCACTCGTTCATCTTGAGCTCGGGGCCGACCACGATCACGGAGCGCCCGCTGTAGTCAACGCGCTTGCCCAGCAGGTTCTGGCGGAAGCGTCCCTGCTTGCCCCTAAGCAGGTCCGAAAGGCTCTTCAGCTTGTGGTTGTGGCTGCCCTGGATCGGGCGCCCCCGGCGGCCATTGTCGATCAGGGCATCGACCGCCTCCTGGAGCATCCGCTTCTCATTTCGAATGATGATCTCGGGAGCTCCCAGGGTCATCAGCCTCTTGAGCCTGTTGTTCCTGTTGATGACCCGGCGATACAGGTCGTTCAGGTCGCTGGTGGCGAAGCGGCCGCCGTCCAGTTGCACCATTGGGCGCAGTTCGGGAGGCAGCACCGGCATCACGGTGAGGATCATGTCCTCCACCCGAGTGCCGTCTCCCTGGCTGCCGTCGCTGCGGTTGCCGCTCTGGCGGAATGCCTCCACCACGCGCAGACGCTTGATCGCCTTCTGGCGGCGCTGCCCGGAGGTGGACTGCATGTCATTGATCAGCTGGTCTCGCAGGGCTTCAAGGTTCACGGCGCGCAGGATGGCCAGGATGGCTTCCGCGCCCATGCCCGCCTCGAAGACTCCCGGGTACCTGTCCTTGAGTTCCCGGTAGCGGGACTCGGCCAGCAGCTTCATCTTCTGCAGGTCGTTCAACTCGTCCAGGGTCACCTTCAGCTGGGCGTTCAGCTCGGATTCCTCGGTGGCCAGCTGGTTGTTTATGGCATCGATCTGCCGCTGGATTTCCAGCAGTTCGGCGACCGGCTCGCCGCCCTCGGGGGCGAACTCGGTAGCGGGGTCCTTGGTCGCCGGCTCCTGGCCGCCGGTGTAGCTGAGGATCAGGCGATTCAGTTCCTCAAGTTCGTCGGCAGCGTTGGCGCGTCGCCGTTCGACCTCCAGCTCGTGCTTCAGTTGTTCCGCCTCCACAGTCTCGCGGCGCTTCTCATCATCCACGGAGATAACGATGTGCTGTGCGAAGTAGAGCACCCGCTCGAGGTTGCGGGGCGAAAGGTCGAGCAGCAAGCCCAGCCGGCTGGGGTTGGTCTTGCTGAACCAGATGTGGGCCACGGGCGCAGCCAGGCGGATGTGCCCCATGCGCTCCCGGCGCACCTTGGCGCGGGTTACCTCCACGCCGCAGCGGTCGCAGACCACGCCCCGGTAGCGAATGCGCTTGTACTTTCCGCAGAAGCACTCCCAGTCCTTGGTGGGGCCGAACAGCCGTTCACAGAACAGGCCGTCCTTCTCCGGGCGGAGAGTCCGGTAGTTGATGGTCTCCGGCTTGGTGACCTCGCCGTGAGACCAGCTGAGGATCTGCTCCGGAGAGGCTATGGAGATGCGTATGGCATTGAAATCTGTGGCCGTGGTTTCTGCCCTGTCTGCCATTCTTACCATTATTAAATCGTCTCCAGAGGGAATAGCTCGGTGTCGCCGCCGATGGCTCCGCCGAATTCGCTCCCGAGTTCAGTAGCCATATCCTGGGTGGAAACTGGCCGGTTATCCTCACTGAGCAACTGCACCCGCAGTCCCAGGCTCTGCAACTCCTTCATCAGGACGTTGAATGACTCAGGCACGCCGGGCTGTCCGATGGGCTCACCCTTGACGACTGCCTCGTAGGTCTTGACCCGCCCGGCCACGTCGTCGGACTTGACCGTGAGCACCTCCTGCAGGTTGTAGGCGGCGCTGTAAGCCTCCAGCGCCCACACCTCCATTTCGCCAAACCGCTGTCCGCCGAACTGGGCCTTGCCGCCCAGGGGCTGCTGCGTGATCATCGAGTACGGGCCGGTGGAACGGGCGTGAATCTTGTCCTCCACCAAGTGGATGAGCTTCAGGATGTAGATACTGCCAACGGTGACCAACTGGTCGAATTCCTCGCCGGTCCGGCCATCGTAAAGTTTGAACTTGCCGAAGGTCGGAGGGGCGATGAGCCGCTCGCGGTGGACCTTGAGGGCCTCCTGGTGCATCTGGTGGATGTCCATGCCGGTGGTATCCCGTCCGGCCTCGTTCTCCAGCCAGAGGCGCAGGCAGGCTTCCCTGGCAACGCCCATCTTTGACTCGTCAAATATGTCGTAGGGGTCGCAGCCGCGCTCCTCCAGCCACCGGAAGACCTGTTCCTGCTCGCCGGCCCGGGAGCCATTCCCGTTGCCGTTGTGGTGGCCGTTTCCGTTGCTGCTGCCGTTGTAGTCGGCAGCGGCCTTCTGACGGAACCAGATCCTCGCGAATGAGTCCTCGATGGCCTCGTCGGTTGCTCCGTCGAACACCGGGGTCTTGGCCTGGAATCCCAACTGGTCGGCGGCCATTCCCAGGTGCGTCTCGAGCACCTGTCCGAGATTCATCCGGGAGGGCACCCCGATGGGGTTCAGGATAATGTCGACGGGCGTGCCGTCCTCCATGTATGGCATGTCCTCTTCGGGGAGGATGCGGGCCACGACGCCCTTGTTGCCGTGGCGCCCCGCCATCTTGTCCCCGACGGATATCTTGCGGGTCTGGGCGATCCAGACACGGACGGCTTCCTTGACGCCGGGATTCAGGTCGTCCTTGTTCTCCCGGCTCAGCACCTTGACGTCGATCACCTTGCCGCGTTCCCCGTGGGGTACCCGCAGCGACGTATCCTTAACGTCGCGGGACTTTTCACCGAAAATGGCCCGGAGCAGCTTTTCCTCGGCGGTTAGCTCGGTTTCGCCCTTGGGCGTGACCTTGCCGACCAGGATGTCTCCCGGCGCCACATCAGCGCCCACACGGATGATGCCGCGCTCGTCCAAGTCCCGCAGGCTGGCCTCGCCCACGTTGGGGATGTCGCGGGTGATTTCCTCGGGGCCCAGCTTGGTCTCCCGGGCTTCCATTTCGTGTCGCTCGATGTGAATCGAGGTGAAGAAATCGTCCCGGTACAGTCGTTCGCTGACAATTATGGCGTCCTCGTAGTTGTACCCCTCCCATGACATGAACGCCACCAGCACGTTCTGCCCCAGGGCCAGCTCGCCGTTCTCGGTGGAGGAACTGTCGGCCAGCACACTGCCCACCTGCACCACGTCGCCACGGGTGGCAATGGGGCGCTGGTCGAAGCAGGTTCCCTGGTTGGTGCGGGAGAACTTGATCAGCGGGTGGGCGTGCTCGACGCCATCCACGGCCGTTACAACGATCTCCCGTCCGTTCACCGACGTGACGACGCCGTTCACCCTGGAGGTGACCAGCTGGCCGCTGTCGCGGGCGACCCGCTCCTCGATGCCCGTCCCGACCGTCGGAGACTGGGGCCGGAGCAGGGGCACGGCCTGGCGCTGCATGTTTGATCCCATCAGGGCGCGGTTGGCGTCGTCGTGCTCCAGGAACGGGATGAGGGCCGCAGACACGCTCATGATCTGCATGGGCGAAACGTCCATCAGGTGCGCTTCGCTGGGGGATCCCTGGGTGTACTGGTCGCCCACGCGAATCTCGATCCGGTCCTCGACGAACTGGTTCATACTGTCCAGCTTGGCGTTTGCCTGGGCGATCCTGAATTCTTCCTCCTTGTCGGCGGAGAGCCAGACGATGGACTCCTCCATATTGGCCGCCGTGGCCTCCATAACAAAGGGACGCACCTTGATCATTGTCCCTTCCGGAAGCCGCTTGATCGCTGAAATGCGATTTGCGCCGATTGACACGCCCTGGTTCACGATGACGTGCCCGTTTTCAGGATTGGCCACCGCCTCGGTTACGGTCCTGCCGCGCAGGTCGGGGGAGTCCTTGGGGAGCTCGCGGCAGACGACCCGGTAGGGCGACTCGATGAAGCCGAACTCGTTGACCCGGGCATAGGACGCCAGCGAGCTGAGCAGACCGATGTTCGGCCCCTCAGGAGTCTCGATGGGACAGATACGGCCGTAATGGGAGAAATGCACGTCGCGCACGTCGAAGCCCGCCCGTTCCCTGGAAAGGCCTCCGGGGCCGAGGGCCGACAGGCGCCGCTTGTGCGTGAGCTCGGCCAGAGGGTTTGTCTGGTCCATAAACTGGGAAAGCTGCGATCCGCCGAAGAACTCGCGGACGGCTGCCACCACGGGGCGGATGTTGACCAGGCCCTGGGGAGCGGCCGTTTCCGGGTCCACCAGCGTCATTTTTTCCTTGACCATGCGCTCCATGCGCAAGAGGCCCACGCGGACCTGGTTCTGGACCAGTTCGCCCACGGCGCGCACCCGCCGGTTGCCCAGGTGGTCGATGTCGTCAACCTGGCCCTCACCCTGGTTGATGAGGATCATCGTGCGAATGACCGCAATGATGTCCTTGCGGGTCAGGGTCTTGGGGTCGCCCTCCCGTTCCGGAAGGCTCAGGCGGCGATTGAACTTGTAGCGACCGACGCGACCGAGGTCGTACCTTCTTTCCTCGAAGAACAGATTGTGGATCAGGTTGCGAGAGTTCTCGAGGCTGGGAGGCTCGCCGGGCCGCAGGCGCCGGTAGAATTCGATCTGGGCGCCAGCGATACGCTGGGCGGCCTCCTTGTCGAAATCCTCACCCTCGTGCAGCCAATGCCAGAGCGACAGAAGGTCCTCCTCGCGGAAGGACACGCCCGCCGGGTCGGCGGCCGGGTCGCTGCGCAGCGTTGCCTGCATGTAGCGGTGGGTCTCGTCCGTATCCACATCATCGAACAGGGCGGTGATCTGGTCGTCGTACGCGACGCCCAACGCTCGCAGGAAGGTGCTGGCCGACACCTTGCGCTTGCGGTCCACCTTGACGGACAGGACGTCCTTGTTGCTGGTCTCGAATTCCAGCCACGCGCCACGGGACGGGATGAGCTTGGCCATGCACAGGTTGCGGTTGCTGCTGGGGCTGCGCTCGGTCACGAAATAGATTCCCGGAGAGCGGACCAGCTGGCTGACCACCACCCGTTCGGCGCCGTTGATGATGAACGTGCCGTTTTCGGTCATCATGGGGAAGTCCCCCATGAAGATTTCCTGCTCCTTTATCTCGCCGGTTTCCTTCATCACCAGGCGGGTCTTGACGTACAGGGGCTGCGAGAAGGTGATCTCCCTCTCTTTGCATTCCTGGGGCGAATACTTGGGAGGACGGAACTCGTGGTCCTGGAAATGAAGCTCATACTTCTTGCTGGTGTAGTCCAATATCGGCGAAACTTCGCGGAATACGTCCTCCAGTCCCTCCTCGTTAAACCACGCGTACGACTGAATCTGGCTTTGAATCAGGTTGGGGACTTCCAGGACCTGCGGTATCTGAGCGTAGGACCGGACATCCGGGGATTGAAGAGCATGACCATTCCGAACAGCGGGTAAAGCCATTCCGTTTCTCCTTACCGAGAGTAGCAGCGAAGGGCAACCGGGCGTCTAGGACGCAGAGGGGCAAAAATCGAAGACAAGCGGGGGTAGAGGCCAAGAACGGGGCTGATTGGATGAAGGCATAGTTCGAGGCATAAACCAGTAACTAGTCATTATATCCCAGTTGCCCATCTTGTCAACTCGCATGCTTCCGCTTCAGGGCCTTTTGAAGGTTCCCTCTCCCTCCGGGGGAGGGTCAGGGTGAGGGCGTACTCTCCATCTCGGCCAAGCCGTTGACGGTCAGTCGCCCGGAGGGTGAAGACGGATTCCCACTTGGCGATTGGGTTTGACGTGTCTCTGGGCGGCTCTCCTCCCATTGAAATAGCCTTGGACTGGCGATGCCGGAGCCTGCAACCAGAGTTATTATCGATTCCGTGAAGTCTGGATACCATAATCTGGCGCGTCAATTTTGTCAGTTGCCGCTTCCCTGCCTGCCGTGGCCGGGTTTCTGCTCCTCAGTACGCCTATTGCCTGCTTGGTCTATAATTCCCGATTGTTTGCCAGGCCAGACTCTTCGCATTGCCTCGGCATTCTGGCAGTCCGCCTACCATCGAGACTTCAGGAAGAATGACGTCATCTCCGAAATTTTCGTTCCGCCTCAGTGATCTGATCCTGGCCGGCCATCGCGTTCATTACGCTTGGGCCATCGTGGCCATTGCTGCCGTGATGCGGCTTTTCAGCTCCTCGTTCAGGTCCTCGTCCAGCGTGTTGATTCCGCGCCTGGTTGAATCCTTCGGCTGGAGCTACGGCGCCGTCGGATTCGGCTTTGCCCTGCAGTGGGTCGTTTCCGGGATGCTCGGCCCCTCCGCCGGATGGCTGGGCGACCGTTACGGCGCCAGGGTGGCGATGACCATCGGCGCAGTCCTGTTCATTGCGGGAATGGTTCTGACCGGATTCATGCAGAACCTGTGGCAGTTCTACCTGTTCTTCGGAATCGTCCTCAGCGCCTCCATGGGAATCTTCCAGGTGCCGCTGACCGCCTCGGTGACCATGTGGTTCAGAAGGCACCTCGGCACTGGGATGGGCATTCTGCAATCGGCCCAGGGAATCGGCCCGCTGGTGGCCGTGCCGATAATGCTGCTGGTGATTGCCCTATTCGGGGGCGGATTGGATGGCCTGAGGGCGGCTTTCTGGGTGCCGGGCATCATCGGAGGAGTGGCCATCCTGGGGCTGGTGCGGCTCTTCTACAACGAGCCGGCGCAGATCGGGCTAAGGCCGCTGGGCGCTTCCGAGAACGAGCCTGTAAGGCAGGTGCAGCGGGGAGAGATAGCAAGGATACGCACCCGCGTATTTTTCAAGCAGGCGCAACGCACCCTGGCATTCTGGAACCTCATCGGCATCCATTTCTGGGGCTGCGCCGGACACGCGATTGTGCTGGTCTACCTGGTCGCCATCGCAGAGTCCGAGGGCGTGGCGCCCGGACTGGCGGCGGGCGCCTTCGTGACCATGTCGGTGACCAGCACCGTTACCCGTTTTGCCGTTCCCGTGCTGGCAGACCACCTGGGCAGCAAGGGCGTGATGGCCGTCTGCTTCTCCCTCCAGACCCTGCCCATCGTGCTGCTTTTCTTTGCCGTGGAGCCCTGGCAGTTCTACCTTTTTGCCGTTCTGTTCGGAATCGGCTTCGGCGGAGAGATGAGCGCTTTCCCGATAATCAACCGTCAGTATTATGGCAGCGCCCCGATTGGGACGACCTACGGCTGGCAGATGATGGGAGCGGGCATCGGAATGGCCGCAGGCTCGCTGGTAGGAGGCTGGCTGCGGGACTGGACCGGGGATTTCGACGCGACGATGGGTCTGTCGCTGGTGCTCAGCACGGTGGGAGTGCTCTCCATTATATTGTTGCCCACAACCCGGGAGCACCAACTCCCCGATTGGGAGCGGGAACTCCCTCCCGAAGCGCAGACGGAGCCCGCAAAACCGGATCCGCCCGCGCAACAGGGATCCCAGACCCAGCCCGCAGCCGGGAACTAACAGGTCCGCCACAGCCGCAGCTCCGGCAGCCGGGCAGGTGAGCGTCCTGTTGCCCCCTCGCCTTGTGCCTGATTCTGTGTGCTAAACTGCCGCCCATGGCCGACCGGCAAGGTAGGCTGTATCAAAATCCGGACGGCGGCAGAAGCCGCGCATATTGAGACAGGGGGGGCTGTTATGCTGGACTTGATTATTCGCGGCGGACAGGTTGTGACTCCCATGGGTGTTGGCGACTGGGACGTGGCGGTGCAGGGCGAGAGAATCGCGGCGGTTGCCGCTGCCGGAGCCTTGGGCGACGAGGCAGGCCGGATCATTGATGCCACCGGCAAGGTAGTAGTACCGGGCGGTATCGAACCCCATGCCCACATTTCGGCGCCGATCATGGGCCACGGCAATTTAACCACCGCCCCGCCGCCGGAGGTCACCCGCTCGGCCCTGTTTGGAGGCACAACCACCATTCTGGACTTCGCCATCCAGTACCCCGGTATCGATATTCCGCAGGCCATCGCCGAGCGCACCGGCGTGTGGCGGGGACAGTCCTACGCCGACTATGCTCACCACCTCATGCTGCTCGGCCAGATCCCACAGGAAATACTCGGCTCTCTACACGAGTTCGTGGAGGACGGCTTCGCCTCCGTCAAGATTTTCACCACCAATATCCGACCCCCGGCCACCACTGGCGAGCCTCGCATGGTCGGCACCGGACACCTGCACGACCTGATGACCGAGATACAGCGGTTGAGCGCCATGTTGCTAGTACACGCCGAGGACGACGACATGGTGCAGCACATGTATCAGAAGCTGACCAGGGAGGAGCGCACCCACTGGTCCCACATGTCCGAGGTGCACAGCGCGGAGTCGGAGGACGTGTCTTTCACCCGTACCCTGCGGGTGGCCGAGTGGACTGGCTCGCCCATCTACTTCGTCCACGTCAGCGCCAGGCAGGGTGTGGAGAACATCATGGCGGCTCGCTCCAACGGCCGGCCCATCTACGGCGAGACGCTGCACAACTACTGTTGTTTCAACGAGGAAAACTACAAGGAAGACAACGGGATGCGGTATCATACCTATCCCTCGTTGAAGTCGGAGGCCGACCGGCAGATGCTCTGGAGTGGCATCATCAACGGCGGGCTTCAGACCATGGCCACCGACGAATACTGCACGTCATGGGAGACCAAGATTTCTGGCCGCACCATCTCCGACGTAACCGGCGGCCACAACGGGGCTGAGGCACGCATGGGCATCACCTACAGCGAGGGCGTGTCCAAGCAGGGCATGACTCTGCAGCGGTTCGTGGACGTTACTTCGGCAAACGCGGCCCGGATCATGGGCCTGTGGCCGCGCAAGGGCGTGCTGGCCCCGGGCAGCGATGCCGACATCTGCCTGATCGACCCAGGCATCAAGAAGACCCTCACCATGGACGACTTCCATATCTCCGACTACAGCATCTGGGAAGGCACCGCCGTAGAGGGCTGGCCCGTGATGACCATATTGCGCGGCAAGGTCGTCGTTGAAGATGGCAACTTCTACGGCGCCCTTGGCGACGGGCAGTTCCAGCGCCGCAAGGTTGACCCCGCCGTTGCCGACCGCCCCGTGGTGTAAATCCGTTTACTTGACGTGAAGACTTGTCGCAGACCGGTATTGTCTAACTCAAATTCGCTTAAACGGCCGTTGCTTTTGAGGCCGTTTAAGCGAAACTGATTTCCGGACTTGCTAGCGAGTTTCCTGTATGAGAGCAAGGAGGTCGTTCTCCCATTCCGAAGTGTCTCCAACGCGGAAACTGTACTTCTCAATGGTAAATCCAGACTGGAGAGCATCGGAATATGCTACTTCTACTGATAGGGCCTTGAACATCAATCCCTCTGTGGCAACGTTGTGGATTGAGTCAAAACCAAATTCAATCAGTGTCCTTCGCTTCTTGCTGAACAAGCCTTCCTCCTTTTCGAATATCAACCGCATATTGGTCAGCGATAACTTGCCGTCTGTGTCGAAACGCTCAGTCTCTTTTGCTGAAGACTCTCTGATCAGGGTTTCCCCTCTATGAAAAAGTGGCATTTGAGTACACCTCCACTGTTGCATTAGAAATATTGTACCATAAATGATAATCCATTGGCACCTGTTAGGTAGAGTGTAGCTAATTGCAAAACTGCCACGGGTAGCCCTCCCGCTTTGAGAATCCTTGAAGAACCCATCGGAATCAACAAAAAACAACGAAATTCGTTTTGCAATCAGATTAACCTGAATGTGAAGCCTCGGCCAATTGGCCGAGGCGATTATTTGTTGGCACGTATCACAGTGCCGTCGTCTAACTGAACAATAATTTGTTGAGACAAGACTACCCACCATCGCTGATTTGCCTGAAGCTCGGTTGTGATTTTGCGGATCAGCCGCCGACTCCAAGGCCGATACGGCCTGCGCCACTTTTTGGCCATAAGCCCCCCGGCAACTACACCGGAGGACTTGACTCAATAGACGTTCGAGATACACTCAAAAAGCCTTGAGTGGCTTTGGTGATGCTGGTCAAGTCTGCCGGTGGTCGCCAAATAAAATGCCCGCCCTGTAGCGAGGGCGGGCATTATTTTCTCAAAAACATCTATGGCTTACAAGGAAGTGGACTAGAACTCAGATTGACGCCGAATTGTAACTGGAGTAGGCTGACAAACGCCAAAGCCAACCAGGTTCCCATCATCGCCACCCGTCCCAGACGGGTTTGGGCTGGACAAGGAAGCCCTGTGCCTCCTTGTCGGCGTCGATGGCTATGGTTGGCTTTGGCGAGCGACCTTATCCAGTCCAGCAAGGAGGCTCCTATGCCTACCATTAACCGTAAATTCTTAATCATCCTGATGCTTTTCGCATCCTTACCAATACTCATTGCCTGTGGCTCCGAGCCAGACAAGGAGGGTGTCCACACAATCAAGCAGGGCAACGTCGAGTTCACCAGAAATACCGACTGATTGGGTTGTGGACGCCAGCAAAGCAGAACGGAGGGAAGGGTACACTGCCGCTCTTTATGCAGGCAGGCCCTTCTCAGGTGATGACATAGAATCCTATGACATCCAACTGGAAATCCAGTACGGCCATGAGGTAGTAGTCCCTGATGGTTACACCAGAGAACAGACCCGTGATTTGCTGGAAGGGTACGAGGAGGGCTACGCGATAGACCAACCTGACTACTCCGAAATCACCAGCGTCGAAGAAA
This sequence comes from Dehalococcoidia bacterium, assembly GCA_965203005.1. GTDB lineage: Bacteria > Chloroflexota > Dehalococcoidia > Lucifugimonadales > UBA3495 > VXOI01. The sequence goes on along the minus strand of CBDBBS010000002.1, from coordinate 2,316,362 downwards.
CAGACTTCGCTGGTTATCCGGCCCTGCTATTTGCCGAAGTGCATGATATTCCGGGGTATGGTGCATCTGGCAAATACACAGTCAGGCACATAGCTTTCTTGGCAGACCGGAAGCTATGGGTCTTCGAGTGCAGGCATTGGCCCGACCTGCCCGGATCGGACAATCAAACAGGCGCTGATTGCGACACGACAATCGCCTCCGTTAAATCCAAATAACCGTTGCCTGCCAAAGTGGTCCAGACCGGAGGGCCAGGGGCCGGGCGTTTGCCCGGCCTGTTTTTATTTCGCCCGTACCTGCATCGCCGCCATGTGGTCTACGTCCCCGCGCTGGAGGTGAGCCAGCATCGTCGCCAAGAACGAGATCGCCATCGACGTCACATGCGTCTGGACTTTTGCCAGCCCACGGTAATAGTATTTCTCCAGCAACCGGCTTTCTTTGAATATGTAGAAGTCTCGCTCCACCGACCAACGTTTGCGGTATAGCCGCTTGTACGTATCGGTGTTGCGCGGGATAGCCCCCAGAATCCTCGGATTGTCGTCCGGATCGAACCAATGCTCATCATCGCAGTGGACCAACCCCTTTATACCTTTGGTTTTGAGGTCGCAACCCTCCGCACGGCAACGGTACAGGTGTTTCCCTGTAACCGAGTCGGTCTGGATATACTCCATCCCGACCAGCCCCATACAGGTTGGATCCCCGTCGGCGTTGAACAGTCCGTTGTAGAGACCGTCCTTGGATGTAGGTTTGCGGGGAGGGATTATCCCGTTTGTGCCCTGTTTCCTGAGATACCTGTGCATTGCCTCACTGTCGTAACCCTTGTCTCCGAGGAGGTACTGCGGAGCGTACCAGGGGAAAGTCTGCTTGGCGTCTTCGTACAGAGGACGGAGTTGGTGCAAATCGTTGCGTTTGGCGGTCGTGGTACTCCAGGTGATGGGAAACTCGTAATTCGCGTCGACAATGGCATGCATTTTGTAGCCCCAATACCACACCATGTCATCGGGGCTGTTGGCCTTGTGCCGCTTGCTCCACGTGGCATCCTTATCAGTCTTACCGCCGTCCTTGGCTTTCTGGTTTGGATTGGAGAAGGCCCTGATAGCCGAGGCATCAATCGCAACTTCGGCCCCTACGGGCGGGTAGTTATCCGGGTCCTGGATGTGGAGATGATGCAGGTGATCCCTGACCGCGCTGACAAAGCGATCAGCAAACTCGTTGTACTCGTTGAAAACTGTGGTCAGTTTTTTGTTAAAGCGGCACATGGTCGATTCGCTGGGCACCTTGCCACGCAACCGGCAGATAGAAGCCATCGTGGGATTGTCGATCAGGTCGGTAATCCAGTGTGCCACGTACTCGGTATCCATGAAATACCGGGCTAAATGCACTACGAGGAGTGTTTTGAGGTCGTAACCCCTGCGTCCAGTGGTGTAATAGGGCTTGATTGCCCTAGCAACGGAGTCCAGGTCCATCGAGTAGAGGATGTCCACGATTGCCGATAGGGTGATAGCGTCTTTTCTGCGTTGCTGTGTTTTCTTCCGCCTCCGTCTAGGCGTTACATTATGAACAGAATCGCCGTTGGTATGCTTAGACCGCTTGGAATACTTGGGGGACCGGATAAACTTGCGTACTGGTAGGGTAAAAACTCGTGAAACTCGAGTGGTATTTTGGGTTGTATCCTTTAGTGCATCTAACCGGATCGTGTACGGTACTGTGTCATCGAAAAGGTTCTTTTGTCTGTAGTCCGTCGACTTTACAGGTTGCTTTACACCATCATGTGGCGTATACTTCTCAACATGATGGCTAGAGTTGGTTGATCTCAAGCCGTCTCCTTATTGCGGAGAGGCCGTGTTCTCGCCAAAGGTCGCGGCCTCATCCTTATTTTGGGACGCCAGTTACACCTCCTGTGAGTCAGATTGTCAGTCGATCTCCTCTTTTGTACCGGAGGGACGCTTATTTTGGTGTGATAGGTGTTGGCCTACTAGGGGTTGATTGCGATTACCATAACTTCTATTGACGTAAGTATACCCCTGTGTCACTGGTACGGCAATACTGTTTTACGACGATAGTCGGCCAATTTTATGCCAATTTCCGACGCCACCAGTCGTAATAGGCACTTAAAACAGCTATAAATCGTTATAAGATAGACGGTATTCGTACCTGATTATGCTCAAATAATGCACAAAAGCAGGTATCCGAGGGCGGTCTGGAGCGGGTTTTGCAATCAGTTGGCAGGGGCGGTAGGCTAGGAGCAGATAAGGAGGGATAATGGGTGATTTGACGGATGGCGCAATTCGTAATACATTTGTACTAATCGAGAAAACAGAACATCTGAGTCGAGGTTTTGCAATTACCTATAGAGTGGACAGGGCATTTTGGTTGTTCTAAATTCCGTTGGGACTGAGCCTGAAGGGGGGCGTCCAGTCGTGGTTCGACAAGTTCACCATGAACGGCCTGATCCGACGGACATCGAAAATACAAGATCCTTGGTAGAGTAGTAATAGGAAAACTTTACCTGAGACACAAAATTGGAGGTATACATGGCCCGCATCAAGCTGGTGCCCACCGGGCAACTGACGCCGGGAATGCAGCGAATCGCCAAAGCGGCGGCGAAGCACAAGCTGAACCCACGCATTTTCCAGGCAGCGGGCAACCTTCCGGAAGCTTACGAGGCTTTCTGGGCCTTCTACGGCCCGCTGAAGCTGGAGGGCCTGCTGGACGCCAGGCTCAAAGAGTTGGTGCGCCTGAAGATCGCGGAGCTGAACGAGTGCGCCACTTGAAAGCTGGGTCGCGCTGTGCCGGCGGTGCAGCAGGGAATGACCGAGGAGATGGTGGAGTCGCTGGCCCACTTTGAGGACACCGACCTGCCCTACCGGGAAAAGTTGGCGGTCCGCTTTGCTGAAAAGATGGCCATCGACCATCAGAACGCGGATGGCGCTTTCTTTGCGGAGCTGCGCCGGGAGTTCACCGATCCCGAAATCTTCGAGCTGGGAATGATCACCGGCATGTTCCTGGGCTACGGCCGCCTGCTGGCCATGCTGGACCTGGAAAATCCCGAGGAGCCGGAGAGTTAGCCTTGGGGCAGGACAGTATGGATATACGTTGTCGTCGGCACAAAGCTATCAACTGTCCCCGTGGCGTATTTGGATAGTCCATAGACCTGGTGGCCAAGATTCCCAAGAAATCACAGAGCCGTAGATGAATTTTGCAGTGGTTTCCGCAGGAACAGAATTGTGAATGCGGAACCTGATCACCCCGTATGGAGTCGGTTCTCTGTACCGGCGCACCAACTCACCAAAGTCTTCATCGTAAGTGAGCAGAGTACGTTGTTCCTGTGTGGCCTGTCTCAACAAGTCTATGTCTGGAGACTCAGGACTGCTTTCTTTTGCCCAGAGAACATCATGACCGACTGAACGCAGTAGGGCAACGGCCTCGGCTTCTATATTTACGTCAGCAAGTAGGCGCACTTTCTTCCCATAGAGGGTATCCTGCGTCTCGCCAACGCTTTTCCTCCAACCATTCCTCTTCATCCATTCGCTGTTGAAGTTTTTCCCATCCGACGAGAGAAAGTTCGGCACCGGTCTTGGCGTATTCGTGGCAAGCCTTGAGGTCTTCCCTAGTAATGAGGCCGGAGTAATTTTCCAGCATATATTCAGTTGTGCCACCCGGTCGGCGCATCATATCCATTACGAACTCAACCGACAGGCGGGTGCCTTTGATGACGGGTTTGCCACCCAGGATTCCCGGGTGGCTAACGATGCGATCTGTCCACAGGTAGGTGTAGTCCTTGGGGTCAACAGGCATATTGGGCCTCCACCTTTCCCTACTTGATCACCCCGTGGCGCTCGAGGATGCGCGCCAGTTCGGCAACGCCCTCGTAGTTCTCCTCGGGCGTCGGGTATCCGAAGCAGAGGCGCGCGGAGTTCTTGCCCCCTCCCTCCGGAGAGAATAAGACCCCTGAGTAGTAGCCAACGCCCTCCTGGAACGCCTGCTCCTGGATCGAGTCCAGGTCGGCGCCCTCCGGCAGCGTCAGCCAGACGTAGAGGCCGCCTTCCGGCTTGGTCCACGTAGCTGCGTCGCCGAAGTTCTCGCCCAGCGATGCCAGCATGGCGTCCCGCTTGATGCGCAGGGACTCGTTCTGCTCCCGCACGTGGCCCTCCAGGTCGCCGTGATTGATGTACTCGGCTATGGTGAGGGCGGCGAAGTGATTGACGGCCCCGCCCATCTTGAAGGCCCAGGCCCGGCTGGTCACCTCCGGCGGCGCCACGAGGTAGCCCATGCGCATGCCCGGCGCGATGGTCTTGGAGAAGGAGCCGACGTAGATGACCTGCCCCGTGTCGTCCAGCGAGTGGAACGAGGCCACGTCCTCTCCTTCGAACCTGAGGTCGATGTAGCAGTCGTCCTCGAACACCGGCACGCCGTGCTGCCGGGTGACCTCCAGGACCTTCTTGCGCCGCTCCAGGGTCATGGTCCAGCCCAGCGGGTTCTGGAACGTGGGTATGGTATAGAGGTACTTGACCTTTTGGCCTTCCGCCTTGAGCCGCGCAATGGTGGCGTCCAGGTCCTCCGGGATGATGCCGTCCTCATCGCACTTAACGCCCACGACGTTGGCCTTGTAGCGCCGCAGGGAACGGAGTGTGCCCAGGTATAGGAACTCCTCGGTGAGCACCGTGTCTCCGGGGTCGGTGAGGGCCTGTATCACCATGGAGATGGCTTCGCCCGAGCCTCCGGTCAGGACAACGCCTTCGGGGTCGACCTGCATGCCCCTGCTGTGGGCCAGCCGCTCTGCCACCAGCCGGCGAAGCTCAGGGTATCCGGCGGGGTCGGTGTAGTAGGCCAGGTCCCGCCCCTCTCGCGCCAGCACGCTGCGCACCGCATCGGCCAACCCTTCCAGAGGCAGCGTGTCGGGGTCAGGATAGGCGACGGCGAAATCGTACTTGGCGTGGCGGGTCTTTCCCGGCGGCACCTCCGGTACCCCGGCGGCGAACAGACCCTCGTAACTGAACTTCTCTGCCATTGTTGTTGCTCCTATGCGGCTTAGAGTGGCGGGGGATAAAGCACGGAAATGTCGTTGATATCGACGAATGCGTCTATGGAATAGGCCCCGACCCAGGGATCCAGCGCATATCCGGCAGGAGACCCCTGCCTGACACCCAGGAACACCTCCTGCAGGCGTATGGCGGCCTGCCATTCGTCTTGGGTCGTGGGGCCGTTCATCTCCCGGTCGTTGATGAAGTACAGGTTGACCAGGTAAGCGTCGTGGCCGTTGACCTCTCGCATCCAGTACAGGTGGGCCAGGCGGTTGGCGTACTGGTAGAAGCTGGTTGACCAGTCCACAGGAGCCTTCGAGTTCACAAAATTCTTGACCCGGACGAGACTTTCCTGAATCTTCAGCAGGGCTGATTCGCCGCGGGCTTGCGATGGCGCAGTCACCATTTCGGGAATGTGGGCCTTGGCCTCTACCAGCAGGACTTGTCCCCGGTCGGTTACGGCCAGACCGTCCCACTGCGGACCGAAGCGAGGCCAGAAGTCCGACAGCTCCTGTTGCGCCCGCATTGGAGCGCGGTAATACATGGATGCGGCTAGCCGGTCGAGGAAGGACTGGTCCCTGTATTCGGCGTAGTGGTCCTCCCAGATCGGGGAGCGCCAGTCAATGTCGTCCGGTAGCTCGTGGAGCCGCTGCGCGATGGCGTCGTTCAGCAGTTCCGGGCGGCAGTTGACCAGCACCTGCAGCCACTTGCGGCTGCCACGGCTGGCTGCGGGCGGGTCGGTGATGGAGCGGGTCATACTAATCCTTCCATGGGGTCCGGCCAACGGACAAAGGCAACTGAGTGGGACAATCGCTGATAGTCTGCTTCTGTCAAATCAGTTCGATAGGGCAGGGCCTCTTGAATAGCCTCGGGATTCCCCGCGTACCGCCTGGTGACTTCCTCTCATTGGATTTGGCGTCGCCGTATTGCAACACAATCACGTAGCTGTAGGCGTAGCCGTTTTGCCTTGCGTACCATGAACCAACGTCAATTAGCCGGATCACCTGATCCCGTGAGCTGTCGTATTTAGTTCTTTCACTAACATCAGAACGATATTTCGCTTCAACAAGCACGACTGCGCTGTCGGCCATCCTGAATAACAAGTCTGGTTCAGACGGTCCTTCTCTGAAATGTTGAGCTCTGGATGCCGGGGGTTCAAGCTTGGGCCAGAATTCCAGGTCGGTGATTGAGACATCATCCGATCTAGGGACAGAGAACGATTCAAGAAACGCCTGTAGGAACAGTCCTGTCAAAATCTGGTTCCGTTCCGCAATGTCTAGGAGCAATTGGCTGAAGTAATGCCAAGTCCTGGCATCCTCCGAGTTTTCGCTACAAATTCTTGGTAGCCCTGTAACCCTTCCCTTGGAATACACCTCCGCTAACTTGTCCAGGAAGGCCGGGTGGGTCGTGTCGGTGTCCTTCAGCAATGGATGGGACTCCGGGGTTTTCCAAACCTTAACCCCGGAGTTGCTGAGAACATAGTCGTCCATGCCATTCCCCCAATGGGACTTACCTAATAATACCGCGAGAAGACCGGCTCTTCGCGGGTGATGATTTCCAGCACCACCGGCTGGCCTCCTGACGCGATGTCCTGGGCGCGGGACAGCGCGGGGGCGACGTCGCCGGGCTGGGTGATGGTTTCGGCGTGGCAGCCCAGGCTGTCGGCCATCTTGGTGTAATCCCCGGTCAGGAACTTGGAGCCGTATTTCTCCACGGCGATGGGGATGTTCTTCTCATAGCCACCCATGGCGCCGTTGTTGATGATCACCGTGATGGTGCCGATCCGGTTGCGGCTGGCGGTCTCGAAGTCGGTGCCGCACATGCCCACGGCCGTGTCGCCCATGAGGTTGACCACGGTCTTTTCCGGCGCGGCCAGCTTGGCCCCCATGGCGTAACCCAGGCCCGCGCCCAGCTGCGTGGAGTTGCCCCAGCCCAGGTAGCCGCGGGGCGTGGTGGCCTCGTAGAAGGGCACGATCTGATCGCGCGGGTTGCCCGAGTCGTGGGTGACGATGCTGTTGGCCTTGTCCAGGCCGTTGTTCAGTTCCCAGACGACGCGGTAGGGGCTGATGGGAATATCGTCCGAGGTGAGGCGCGGCATCCACTCGGCCAGCCATTCCGCCTTGGTGGCCGCGATTTCGGCGACAGTCTCCGACTGTCCTGAGCTTGTCGAAGGGCCTGAGCCTGACGAAGGACGCCGCCCGTTCTCGCCAAGCGCGCCTTTGACCTCGTCCACCAGTTGCTGGAGGACCAGCTTGGCGTCCCCGAGCAGCATGTCCTCCAAGCCGTACTCGCCATTCAGGTCGCGGTCGTCCACGGTGGACTGGATGACGGCCTTGCCCACGGGCACGGGGGCGGACGCGAGTGTCTTGTTGAAGCTGGTGCCGATGCCGAACACCAGGTCGGAGCGCCTCAGGAACTCGCCCACCGCCCGGGTGCCGGTGTTGCCGCCCGTGCCCAGCGAGAGGGGATGGTTCTCCGGGAAGCCGCTCTTGCCCAGCGTCGTGGTCATCACGGGCGCGTTCAGCAGTTCGGCCAGCTCCACTAACTCCGGCGTAGCCTCTGCGTACAGGACACCCTGCCCGGCGTAGATGACGGGACGGGCTGCGTCCATGAGGCGTCTCGCGACGCGGGTGGCGTCAGCCGGGTCCGCAGCTGTGCGGCGCTTGGAAATAGGGGCGTAGAAGAACTGCGACTCGTCGATTTCTCCGTTCATAACGTCGGACGGTGTTTCCAGCACCACGGGACCGGGAGCGCCGGCGCGCAACTGCGTGTAGGCGCGGCGCAGCATCTGGGGCACCCTCTCCGGGGAGTTGATCATCCCGGACCACTTGGTGACGCCTCCGTAGTTGCGGGTGGCGGAGAAGTCAGAGGTCATGGTGGTGCGGCCCGACCCCTCGTGGCCCGGCAGCATCAGGATGGGCACGTTGTCGGCGAACGCCTGGGCCACGCCTGGAAAGGCGTTTTCGATACCGGGGCCTGCCTGTACGATGCAGACGCCGTTCTTGTTGCCATTGTTGACGCGGCTGTACGCGTCAGCCATGTTCACCGCGCCTCGCTCCATGCGGGCAATCACCGGGCGGATGCCTGCGGCGGCTATGGCGTCGATCAGCGGATTGTTCGGGAAGCAGAAGGCAAACTCGACTCCCTCCTGCTTCAGTATGTTTGCGATGGCGGTCTTTCCGTCCATTGGGCCTCCAAAAGGGAAGTTGCGTTGGTAGATTGTACTACTGTCGGCCACCCTGCTCTCTACAGCCTGGAGGCAAGCGTAATCGAACACGGTTTCCCGGAGCGGAGTGGGCGGAGGATCAGTAGAGTTCCTCGTCGGAAAAGAAGGGCTTGTCCGCGTCCGGGTTCAACTGTCCTGTCAGGCGATCGGTGTAGAGCAGGCAGGCGCGTCGATACAGCACGAGGATTGCCTGGTTTACGAGAAGCTGCGGCTTGTTGATGGCACGCCCGTGCTTCTGGTTCAGCCAGGCCGAGTGGCCGGCGGCGAAGTACTGCTCAAGGAAGTCCGTTGGCTCAATCTCGACGCCACAAGCCTCTAGGATCTCGTCGGGTGCATCGGCGCACAGGATGTCCGGTTGCTCCGCCGCCATCTTGAGAAAGAACTGCTCGCGGTCAGGTTCCATGCGCTGCCACCCTCGTTAAGTTCGTTCCGGATCGTCGTGATATGATGATGCTACAGGGAGGATGGAAATGGCAACTGTGAATCGGGAAGAAGTTACGACTCAACTTGACTCGGGGATGCTGTTCAGTTTGCGTGATATTGCAGACCGTGAAGAACGTGAATTCCACGAAGTGCTGGAGGATGCAGTCGACATGTACCTCAGGCATCGTCTTCACGAATCGCTCGGGCCGGACGGAACTGCCAATCTTGAAGCCATCTTTGAACGCATGGGACGCTATCAGAGGATGCGGGAGCAAAAATCTGAATGACGGGGATGCGCTGGTTTCCCAGTATCAGTTTTGTCGTTGAGATTCAAGACTACTTGGTCAAGAGATTCGGAGGCACGACCGGAATCCGCGACGAACACGCTCTATCATTGGCCCTTCAGCCTTCTGATACAGACAGTCCCCAATGCATTGCCGTCGAAGCTGCTGCTCTGATGGAAAATCTGTACAGCTACCGGCCGTTTCTTGACGGTAATAAGCGGGTCGCCACAACCGTGGGAGAGGTTTTCTTGCAGCAGAACGGCTACTACATAGCTGTTGATGACGACTTTGACGCCTACGACTTCTTCATGGAGTTATTCGACGAGGATGAGTTCCGGCTTGCCAACTTGGTTCCCTGGTTGGAACAGCACATAAGGCCGTTGCCCTGATTTGAACCGTTCAGTCTAAATCGCGATTCAGAACAAGCAGGAAGCCCGCCGGTCGAACCGGCGGGCTTCTTTATTTAGGTCAGGTCAAGCCGCGACAGATCAGAGGTTGAGCTGCGGGATGAGGTAGCGGCTCAACTTGTCGTAGATCTGGATGCGGCTGCGCTGCGTGTCTGCGACGATGATCCTGTTGTTCACCGTGTCGTACTCGACGGCAGTGGGCTGCGCGAAGGTCCATTCCGGCTCGGTGGTGCGGACCTCGCGGCGGCGCTTCGCATAGTCGGCGTTGGCGTCCACCGTCATCTGGGCCCAGTGGGACAACTGCTGAGCGTCGCCGACCAGGCTGGTCAGGAACTTGCCGTCCGCGTCGAAGATATGGACGCGACCCCGGCCCCAGCGGTTTTCGCTCCAGTCGCAGACGTACACGTCGCCCTCAGGGTCGACGGCAACATCCGACGGGTAGTGGAGCTCACCGCGCTTGTTGCCGGCGCGACCGAACTGGGCGACGAACTCGCCGTCCTGGGTCAGCTTTTGCACCCGGTGATTGCCGGAGTCGGCAACGTAGACGTAGCCATCATTATCGATGGCTATGCCCCACGGCGAGTTGAACTCGCCCTCGCCGGAACCCTCGTTCCCGAAGGAACCCAGGTAGGTGCCGCCGGTGGTGAACTTGCGCACCCGGTTGCTGCGGCCATCGGCAACGAACAGTTCCTGGTCTGCAGAAATGGCGATTCCGCAGCTGCCGTTGACTTCGGGGTCGCCGTCCTGCACGACGGAGAAATGGCGCTGGTAGTTGCCATCTGCATCGAACACCGAGATCCGGTTGAGCCACTCGTCGGCAACGTACAGGTTGCCGTCGCTGTCCGATACTATGCCGGCGGGCCAGATCACCTGCCCATCGTTGTTGCCGTAGCGGCTGAACTCCCCGATGTACTCTTCCTCGCCCCAGGTGCTGCCCAGGTTCACCCTGGAGATCCGCTGCCCGACGCCGGTGCGATTCCAGCCTACGTTGCTGATGGACTCGCTGCCGCGGTTCGCGACATACACTACGCCGTTGGGCCCGATGGTCATGGCCACCGGAGTGTTGAACCCCATGCCGGTCTGCGCGCCACGGCCCACGTTGTGGCTGTAGTCGAAAGTGCGGCCGGCCACTGTTTCAGTAAGCATTCCCGAAATCCTCCCCCATCAGGGTAGTCATTGGTTAAGGCAGGGGCGGGTGGAAACACCCGCCCCTGTTTTCGATTGCCTGCCGGTATGAGCGGAACTAGGCCATGATTGGCAGCTTTTCGAACAGCCCGCCCACCAGTGGCTTGGCGTCCAGACCCATCCAGTCCTCGAGGACGGTGGAGTACAGGCCGCGGAAGTCGTTGTTGGGGACCACGTCTCCCTGCTCCAGGTCCTTCTCTTCCATGGACGGGAACTCGCTGTACTGTCCGCCATTGACGCCGGTGCCGAACATGAAGGCCGCTCCGCCTGCGCCGTGGTCGGTGCCGGAGCCGTTGTCGTGGGTGCGGCGACCGAACTCGGTGAACATCAGCACCACGACTTCCTCGTCGGCGTTGTGCTCCTTCAGGTCGTCCAGGAAGGCGTCCATGGCGTGGGAAACGTCGTACCACAGCTTGTCGTGCATGCCGATCTGGTTGGAGTGGCTGTCGAAGCTGCCGTGGTCAACGTAGAAAATGCGGGTGCCGAAGTTGGCCATGTGCACCTGGGCGATGCCCTTGAGCTTCTTGGCAATGGAGGTGTCCGGGTACTCGACATCGGACGAGTACATCCTGGGGGCTTCCTTCAGAATGTCGGCGCCCTCAAGGGTGTCCAGACCGGTCTGGCCCATGTAGTCCATGACCGCGCCGGTGCCGATGGCCGGCGAGTACATGCGGGCGAAGCGGTCGAGAACCTTGTTGCGCTGCTCGCCGGCGATGTTCGGCAGCAGGCCGTAGTTGTCCAGGTCGTCAACCACTGCCACCGGCACGCCGGGCAGGGCCAGGGCGCGGAACAGCGACGGCCCGAAGCTTACAGTGGTCAGAACGTTTTCCTTGTCGGGGTCGATGTCACGGGTGGCGCGGCCCAGCCAGCCCTCGGTTCCCAGCTTGTCCGGCTCGCAGGTGTGCCAGATGTCCATGGAGCGGAAGTGGGAGCGTGGGGAGTTGGGATAGCCGATGCCGTGGATGATGGCCATGTCGCCACGATCGTACACGTGCTTCAGCGGGGCCATCTCGGGGTGGAACCCAACCTTGTCATCAATCTTGATGATCCGGTCTTCGGCCACGCCCACCGCCGGGCGGTTGTCCCGGTACAGCGGGTTGCTGTAGGGGATCACGGTGTTCAGGTAGTCATTCGCCCCGGTGAGCTGGAAAACTACCAGGACCGGGTCTTTCTTGGTGCTGGTCATTTCAGGCTTTCCTCCTGCTGGTCATTGCGGCTTACTGATTTGTGCCGACTTATCTGGAGCGCGGCAGTCCGTTGCCGCGCTCCGTATTTCAACTCTGGTCTAGGCGTACTGGAACTCGCGGAGCGAAACGATGAGCTGGAGCAGTTCGGAGACGCGGCGAGTGGACTCGGCCACCTCGGACTCGCTGCCCCAGGAGAAATCTCCGGCCTCGCCGACGAAGCCGATCAACTCGTCGCGGCTCTCGCCAGTGACTTCCAGCGGCCCCATCAGGTCGAGGCAGCCGTCAACGACATCGGCGGAGGAGCTGACGCCGCTGGCCTGCAGGCGGTTCACCATGTCCCGGATGCCGGGGCGGGAGACGTCGCCCACCAGGTCGGCGGTGAAATTGACACGGCGCATCAGCGAGCCGCTGTTGATCCACTCGGCGCCGGTGTGCCAGCCTTCCACGCTGGGCGGATTGAGCAGGTCCTGGCCCATGTAGCAGGGCTGCCGAGACAGGTCGCCGATGCCGGGGGCCGGGAACTCGGCTCCTCCGACCATGCGGAGCGTACCAACCACGACCTCGGTCGGGTTCTTCAGCCGGGCGAACCGGGCGTTCTTGAAGAAGTCGGAGTTGAAGATCAGCCGCAGGGCCGCCCTCATCTCGTAGTTGTTCTCGCGCAGGGCGTTGGCAATCGCGTCAACGGCCTCGGGGTCGTTGGGCGGAGTTACCGACCAGGCAGGAACCTGGGCCTCGTCAGCCACGAAGAAGTTGTACAGGTGGCGGGCGATGAAGTTGGCGCATGCGGGATGCTCGCTGATGATGCGAACGATGTCCTCGCCGTTCAGGTTGCCGGTGTTCCCCAGGAAGGTCTTATCGGTGTCGTCGTGGTCCTCGGGGCGGTACTCGAAGAACCAGTCGTGGCGGCCGATGGGTCCGCGCGGCAGCTTGGGCTCGATGGTCCAGCCGGTGAAGGCGCGGGAGCATTCCCGAACGTCTACCTCGGTGTAGTTGCCGACGCCCATGCTGAACAGCTCCAGGAGCTCGCGGCCCCAGTTCTCGTTCACGGCGTCAGCGTGGTTCTCGCAGTTGTCCAGCCAGTAGATCATGGCCGGATCCTTGGCCATTTCGACCAGCAGTTCGCGGAAGTCGCCCATGCCCTTCTCGCGGAACTTGACGATCATGTCCATCACGTCGTCGTAGTGGTCGACCTTGGAGACGCCGGTGGCAAAGATGCCGTGCCAGAAGAGGGCCATCTTTTCTTCCAGCGGGCGCCTGGTGTTGACCATGTCATGCAGCCATTCGGCGGCGCCCATTCCGGGCAGGGTGCCGGGCCGCCAGGTCCAGGGGTGATACCGCATCATCTCATTGCGGTCCAGCGCGGGCTGGTCATCGGGGTTGAGCAACTCGTCCACGGTGGCCTCGTAGCCCTTGGCTGCCCTGGCCTCCAGCTCCTCCCTGGTGGCGCCAAATCCGGCGCGGCGCATCAGGTGAGCCATCAATGCGATGTCCTGGTCGCCCATGGTTCTCCTCCCTTAGATAAGGTTGGTTATTTGGGTCCTTTGATGCCTGCATGCCGCTCAGTTCCCATGCGAACAGGGCTATACAGAGTTAGCGGTATATTATTAGTGCTTCCTACTCGTTGTCAACGATTGGAAGCCGGTCAGCGCCGCCGCCGGAATAGCCGCCCTACGGGGCAAATCCGCGCTTACTCCTCCCAGAGGAACAAGTCCCGGACAGGGACGGAAAACCCGGGCAGTAACTCGCCGCCATCCAGCACGTCATCCGCGCCCAACACAACCGGGGCGGCGTTGGGCCGGTAAATCCTGACTGAGACGGTTTCCGGGTCTCCCACCCACGCCTCTTTCGAACCGTAGCTGAGCCACATCTGGGCTTTGGCGATGATTTCGGGCCAGGAGTTACTGGGAGACTTGACCTCTATCGCTAAATCGGGTGCGATTTCCGGGTATCCCCGTCTGCCTCTGGGGAGCCGGCCCGGCGCGAACCACGCAACGTCGGGCGCGCGCACAGTGTCAGGGTCGCGATCCAGCCAGTACCCGGGGTCGCCGCTGCGGACAACGCCGTGTCTGTTAGATTTGGCGTAATTGCCGATGGCCATAGTGAACAGGACCACCGATTCGCCGTGAGGGTCTCCTGTCGGCATCTTCTCAATCAGCACCCCCCGGATCAGCTCGAACCGCCGTCCGTCGCCCTTGGGAAACATCAGCAATTCCTGGGCGGTCATCAGCTTGTTGCTTACGGTCGTCATACGGTATTCACCGGCTTGGTTGGATTAACGTTCGTATGAAGGATGAGGCATGGAATGTTGGGTTTACCTATTCTCCGCGCAGCCGGTGCAACTCTACCCGCAACCGCCGGTTCTCCGCTTCTGATTCGTCCAGATTCAACAGGTAGGCGCGCTCGATAGGGTCATAGAAGCGCAGGCGCTCGGGGAACCAGCATAAGTCGAGCCCCAAAGTGGGACTGTGCCCCCAGGCCAACTCGCGCGGCCCGCGGTGAATTTCCAGACGCCGGTATTCACCGTCCGCCAGGCGCTCGCCCGCCAGCGGCTCGCCATAATATTGGCCGCCGGTGCCGTCGAACCGCCAGTACTCGCCGACGCCCAGCCGAGCGTAAAGGTCGCGCTTGGCCCCCAGGTCGTTGGGGTAAGTGCTTTCGGAGGCGATTTCCAGCACGAAGTCCGGTGGCTTGCCGACCAGTTCAATAAAGTATCCGTTGCGGCGGCGCACTGACGCCGCTTGCACGCCCAGGGCCACGTAAAGATCAGGCATCACCAAGCGCTGCTGCCCTGTTTCGTCGCGGTAATAGACCGGGGTATCGCCGGAGACCATGGCTACAGCCTGCCGGTTGAAATAGGAACGGACTACTATAATCGACTCATTGAGCATCGGTTCTTGATACATGGCGTCAGGAAGCTGCTCCACGGGGTCGGGAGCGGCGTCAGGGTCAAGTCCGGTGAACGGCTCGATGTATGGGCGCCGGTTCGAGGGCGATTTGGTCGTCATAGGCGTTCACCGTCGCATTTGGCTGGGGGTGTTTCGATGGTGGAATTGTAGCACGGGGCTAGTTTAGGTTGACGTCCCGCTATCATCTGAGAGCGGGCCTGCTACCTCAACGCGAAGTACCCGATCGTGTCTGCAAATCGCAAACCTCCATCCGTCGCAACCAGCAGCAGCGAGTTCACTTCATTCGCGGGAACTATGAACTCCACATTTCCGACTACTGTTCCGCCTAGAAGAACATCTGGCTGGTCATTCAGAGGATCAGGTATTACCAAGCCGGTAAGACTATCATAAAAAAGATTGGTGTTGCCGATCGTGTAAAAGTCTAAATCAAACCAGGCTGATCCAATGCCAGCACCGGTGAACGTTAGCTGCACCTGAGCCATGACATATATGTGTCCAGGTACTGGCGAGTTATTGAACTGGCTCTCCGCGGCTATCACACTTGTTGCGTTTCGGTTGAAAGAAACCACTGATATGTTCCAGTCTGGATAGACGGCCACTTGATTGAAAGGCACTGGATTGCCCCTTGAGCCAAATGCCGGAGCAGGAGTTGGCGTAGGTGTAGATGTTGGTCCAGGTGTTGCCGTTGGCCTGGGGGTAGCGGTTGGGATTGGAGTAGGAGTCAGGATTGGCGTTTGAGTGTCGGGCGGCATTTGCGTGGGCATCGCCATCTGCGCCGGGGTGTCGGTCTGAACTGGCGTTTCAGTGGGCGCGGAGGTAGCCGCAGTCTCACTGGCACAAGCCACGTGCGCGATGGCCAAAGAAAGCGCTAGATTCGTGAGAATAATCCGGACGCAACGCACGGGCGTAGAACAGGGACGCACTTGGGGAACCCCCTTGCAGCTCTGGAGCATCGGCTACCTGCCACAGTCGCCTCAACCCAACTGCGAACCTTGCAAGGGGGCACGGCTGAGCCATGCCCGCGAGAGACAGCTCGCAGTCCGCATTGCGGGGCAATGAGCAAGGGTACATTGGGACGACTGTGGCGATAGCTACGGTAGCGCAAAACCCGCTACCCAGCAACGCTGACATATCAATTGACCGTCTCCGTCGCCCGCCACTACACTGCGGCCACCAATTTCGGAACAGAAACGAGGGGGGAAGCTATGCGACTGGAAGGTAAGGTTGCCCTGATCACCGGCGGCGCCAGGGGCCAGGGCGCCGCCGAGGCGCGGATGTTTGCCCGCGAGGGCGCAAAGGTGGTCATTGCTGACGTGCTGGACCCCGACGGCATGGCCGTGGCGGCGGAGATCAACGAGCTTGGCGGCGACGCGACCTACATTCACCTCGACGTTTCCAGCGAGGCGGACTGGCAGCAGGCGGTCGAGGCCACCGTGGCCGCCTACGGCAAGCTGGACGTGCTGGTCAACAACGCGGCCATCTGGCGGGGCGGCCACGTGCTGGAGACCTCCGGCGAACAGTGGGACTTGATCCTGGACATAAATGCCAAGGGCGTGTTCCTGGGCACCAAGCTGGCCATACCCGAGATGCGGAAGGCGGGCGGCGGCTCCATCATCAACATTTCCTCCACCGCCGGTCTCGTGGGAAGCCGCACCAGCAGCGCATACAGCGCATCCAAGGGCGCGGTCCGGCTGTTTACCAAGTCCACTGCGGTGCAGTATGGGGGAGAGAACATCCGGGCCAACTCCATCCACCCCGGCCCGATCGACACGGCCATGGGCGATCAGGTCTGGCCCAGCGACGAGACCCGCGAGGAGGTCATCGAGCGCACCGTGCTCAAGCGCATCGGCACACCGGACGACATTGCCAATGGAGCCCTTTTCCTGGCATCCGAAGAGTCCTCATTCATGACCGGCTCCGAGCTGGTGATCGACGGAGGCACTACGGCACAGTAGGACGGCGGCAAGCGCGGGGCTATCCGGCGGGTTTGCAGCCGGATAGCCTCTGATTCCCGGTTTGCAAGCATGGTAGGATTTGAACTTGAAACACCCCTTGCATTGGGAAGGAATCAGAGATGACTGAGCAGGAAGTCATAGACGCAATCCTGGCTGAAATCCCGCCGACCAAGCGGCCGGCCCACGTCAGCGACCGCGAGTTCGTCGAAACCTATCGCTCGCTGCTGCGAGGCATTAAGGCGAAACGGGAAGGCGGCCCCATGACGGTAGTGAAGTGGAGTGATGTGAAGGCGAAGTTCGGGATAAAGGACTAGCCTTGCAGGAAAGCGAGAGTAGGATCTACTTTTTTGGCGACGCATTCTATTTCTACGAAAGCGTTACCGACCTGCAACAAGTCCTTGAACTCTTGGAGCAACTGGCGTCCCTCCTGGAACAAAATGATGTGGATTACCAAACAATTTTTGAAGTAAGCGACGGAATGGAATCATACAAGATCGCTTATGTTCCTTCGTACACTATTGTGTTCCGAAACGAACCGGATGGTTCGTTGGATATATTCTCCATCGGGCGCCCCCGGTTCTTCCGTTTCGAGGGATGAAGCTATCCTCCTGAGAACCTTCGGTTCCCCGTATCTTCTAGCCCCCCAGCAACTGCGCCAGCCGCGCCGCAGGCCCGGCGTCCTCGAGGTTGTCCAGCATTGCCAGGGCCTCCGCCGCGTCTCCCTCATCGAGGGCAACAGCGGCGCAGTCCCGGAACTTGACGCGCACGTCGTCGCGGGTCACGCCGCGCAGGGCGCCAGTGGTAGCCCTGTCCGCCTGCTCCGTAATCACTCGGCCATTCCTGAGGTGGACCTCGACGCGGTGGTTTGCCTCGGTCCAACTGGTCTGCCCCTCGAATCCCGGGTGGCGGCGCATCTCGATGCGGGGGATCAGGTTCTGGGCCTCCGCTCGCATCACCTGCTCGTCGGTGAAGGTTGCCAGACCGATCTTGCCATCAATGATCTCTGCGGCCAGGCAGTACTGCATGCTGAACTTGCCTTCGAGGCCGCCGGTGGGCCGGGAGTGGATCAGCGACCGGGGCGGATCGAAGTCCACCAGCACGTCGATGCGTTCCACGTCGCTGGCGGCGAATGTCTCACGGCTCAGGAGTTGGGTGGTGGCATCCAATGCGAGGTGGGCGCTGCCGCAGCAGGGGTATTTCTTGATTTCGATACCCGACTCCACCATGAAGCACCGGCTGCCCAGCGACGATGCGGCCCTGTCGGGATCATAGTTACTGCCGCCCGAGAAAGCGCGCATGAAGCCGAAGCGGCCCTCCAGCGCGTCGTCCGATGCCGTGAACCCTGCCTGCACCAGCTTGGCCGCGTTGACTCCGGCGCGGCAGGCGGCTCCGGCGTGGTACGGCTTGGTCATGGTGCCGAAGTTCTGGCGCAACCCGGCTGCCTGGGACGCCGCCAGCGAGATGGCCATGGCCGTCTGGTCCGCGTCCAGGCGAAGGAGGCGCGCCGCAGTGGCGGCTGCGCCCAGCGTGCCCAGCGGTCCGGTGGGGTGCCAGCCCAGGTCGTCGAAGTAGGCCGGCGAGATGGCGTCGCCCACGGCGCAGGCAACCTCGAACCCCAGCAGGTACCCTAGCAGCAGCTCGCGTCCGTCGGCGCCCACCTCTTCCGCCAGAGGGAGCGCGCCCGGGATCAGGTGCGCGCTGGGGTGGGTCTTGGTGATGTAGGTCACATCGTCGTAGTCGAGGGCATGCGACATGGCGCCGTTGACCAGGGCGGCTTCCAGCGAGCTGGTCTTGAAGCCCCGGCCAATGACGGTGGCGGAGGGTATGCCGCCCAGTCCCGTAACATAGTCGCACAGCACGTCGGCCAGCGGCTCGCGGGAACCGGCCAGGGCGCAGCCCAGGCAGTCGGTAATGGCGGCCTTGGCCGCGTCAATGGCGTCGGGCGGAAAGTCCTCCAGTCCCGTGGTGCAGATATACTCCGCGATTCTCTTGGTCAGGCTCACGTCCGTCCTCCGCCGCCGAGGTTGTCGGCAATGTATGTGGCAGCTAGTAAACCACGGCAGACAGCGCTGCGCAAATTGGGTGTGAACGGTTCCCTTTTCCGTGATTCTGTATGTGGATTACCCTTGAAGAACTTGCCGGGTATGTGGATAACTGCCCACGCGCCTTGATGAATAGCGCGTCCCGGGGCCTGTACTGTGGTCCCGGTGGGCACCCTGACAGCCTCCCGCCGTTGCCAAGCCCCGTTCTCGGCAAGGCCCGTTTCCAGCAGAATAAGCGAAATCGCCGCTAGTCTTTTGATTGTGCGCCATGTTGCATACGGATAACATTGATATGGAATGGACACATTGACGTCGAGGGATACGGCTGGCGGTCTGTTGCGGTGAATTTTTCGTTGAGAATACCGGGGGATTCGCGGGGCCTCTGGGTCGCGCTGCTGGCGGCGGCCGGCCTGCTCGCCGCATTGCTGGCGGCTGGAGTGTTCGCGCCATCAGGTGTGGAGGCTGACCCCTGCGACGAGAATACGCCGGAGGACGAACAGCACCAGGACTTCCACAATACTCCGTGCGTCGAGTCCGGCCACGACGACCCGCACGTGGTCTTATTCGAGGTGGATGGCGGCAGGGACCGGGAACTGGAGTTTCGGGTCTACCCTCCTGTACCGACTGGCTATCTTGATGTTGGAGACAAAATTGAGATCACCCTTCTGGACTTCGACTTAACCAATACGAACTTTAGTACGGTCTCTAACGATGGAATGGGTGGAACCACCGGCCATCCTTACGGTCGCATAGTGATTGCCGACAGCGGTGATTTCGCCGCCGTTTCCGTCCAGTCAGCAACGGTTAGCGGACAGTCCCTCATTTTGACGCTTCCCGATAATCTCACGGGCATCGCCGACGGCCCCGGCGAACACCTGATCATCACGATAGAGCAGGGGACCGGCATATTGACCCCTGAGACTCCCAGGGGATTCGATGAAGTGGAGGAAGGGTATCCCGTCACGATTACCTTCGTTGACGCGAGTGGAGGCATGGCGCCCGTAGAGTCTGAAGACAGAAACATCATCGTGGTCAATAACCCGATAAGTTCCACCGTGCCCGGGGCGACGGTACGCATGGAGTTGCATACCTATGCCAATATGGAGATAGGCAGTAACGAGGAAATCCTCCTGGATTTCTCCGGCCCCTCGGATGATGCCAGCTTTGGCATGCCGACCACCATCACACCGTCCCGCATCAAGATACGGTCGGAAGACACCTTTGACCCTGCCGATGTGCTGGTGCTGGGTGGTCGTGTCACTTTGACCGTACCGGATGACAAAATAGTAACTGCAGGCGAATTCACCATCAGCATCAGCCAGCTGGCCAGTATCAGGAACCCTTTTGCCGCCGGTACACGGGTCATCAGGATATCTACCTTTGTACCTCATTATGAACCGGACGAGATCATCGCAGTGATACGGAGAACAACCACGGTCTCGCCCCTGGAGGGTCCACGCGGCAGCCAGTTCAGGCTTCAGGGCAGGGGCCATGCCCCGGGCACCGTTACGGTGTTCGAAGGGGACGATGAAACGATCCATCCTGGGGAAACGCTGGCATCAGTGAAGACTTCAAGGGGCTCGTTCTCGGTCGATTTGGAGGCCCGCGGCAATCCCGGCGAGGCAAAGTACAAGGTATGGACCAGGGACAGCAACGGCGCGATAGACTCAGTAGTATTCGATATCAGAAGCTCAATATCCTTGGAGCCAGCCACCGTCAGCATCGGCGCAACGCTCAAGGTCACCATATCAGACTGGGAAGACGAGCATCAGGAAGTTGCGGGAGTGCGGATTGGCGGCGTGATCGCCTACACTGCCACACCGGTCGAATACCAAAACTGTTTCGAGTACCCCCAAGCCTACTATGCCGACAGCAATGGCATCGTTTCCTTCGATGTCGCAGTGCCGCAGGGCGTTCCGACGGGGGAGCAGACCGTTGCCGTGTTCGGACATGAGGCGCTGGAGCATTATTATGCGAATGGGCAGGAAGACGACGGCCCCATCCCGGACAAGCCGGCCTGCGTCGACTTGGACTCCGGAACCTCCCGAGGTTCGGCGACCGGAAATAATGTCATCGCGCGGTTGAGGGACGGGGCCAATGCCCTGGTCGAGAGGACGGTGGAGATTGGCACCCAGCCTGTTACTATCAGTCCAAGCACCGCGGTGCGCGCCCAGAGAGTGACCATCACCGGGTCGGATTTCGATCAGAGCGACGGTAATGACATTCGCGCCATTTCGATCAACGGCTTGCCGGTAGCGGAGGACCCCGCGCAGTTTGAGGTGTCGCACAATGGAGATATCTCGGCGACGGTTACGGTGCCAATGGAGGCCCGTACCGGAGAAAATGAGGTCAGAGTGGTGGGCACTGACGGAAGGCTGGCCACCGGAACACTTATGGTGCCCGAGCCAGCCATAGAACTGGAATCGCCCCAGGGGCAACGGGGTACCAGCGTCACGGCTACCGGCAGTGGTTTCGCGGCCAATGGCGTCGTGCGAGTGTCCTACGGTAATGGTGGTGAATTCGTTGGCCTTGGCCAGACGGACTCCAGGGGGAACTTCGAGCTCTCCTTCCCCGTGCCACTTACGGCGGCCATTGGGAGGACGAACAAGGTGGCCGCAGTTATGGAGGTTCGGGCGGAGGACGGCTCCTTAACCCTGCTCACGGCTGAAGCCGACCACTCTCCGCCCGCCGGCGCGATTGAAACTTCGCCCGATCCGGTCTCCTCCGGCGAGGCGCTGACCGTTCGCGGCGAGAACTTCCCCCCATTCGCCCAGGTGAGGCCGATTGAGATTGCGGGCCGGGCCGTCGCGCTGGTGCCGAGCGTCTCCACCAGCAGAGACGGCTCTTTCGAAGCCCGGATCCGGGTTCCCTTGGTGGAACTCGGCCTACAGCCCCTGCGCGTCGAGGTATCGGGAGTGGTCGTAACCCACGTTGTGGAGATTGGTTTACCTCCGCTCAGCGGCCCTCCGGCAAGGGTGTTCGCAGAACTGGTTGGCGCCGGGGTCCTCCAGAGGGTGTGGTATCTCGACAGGCCCACTCAGGAGTGGTTCTTCTACGATCCCGACCCTTCATATTCCGAATTCAGTAACCTGACTGAAGTCAAGCGGAGCGAAGTCTACTATATTCAACTCTCAGCCCCGCACAGGTTTCAGGGCGAAGTCCTGGTTGCGGGCTGGAATCCCGTCCTCAGCAAATGACCCCTTTCATGTGTACGGGAAATGGCGCCAACGGGGCGACACCATCCTCCCCCCGTTGCTTCCCGAATGTCGGCTGCCGGAGGTTGCCCAGTTTCATGGCAGTGAACGCACCCGTCCCAGCACTGCGGCGCAGAGCAGGGTCATTCCCAGCCCCAGGGCGCCCAGGGAGAGGATGGCCATGGAGGCGCTGGTGGCATCCGCAAGCATGCCGACCAGGATGCTGGATGCCGTAAGGAACCCGCGCTCGTAGGCCAGGACGCTCAAAGTCCTGGCGCGGAACTCGTCAGGCACGATGGTCAGCACCACGATGCCCTGGGCCGTCCGGTAGTGGGACTGCCACAGGGACATCAGGGCCAGGAAGACGAAGGCCGCCGGCAGCCACGAGGAGAATGCAAACGCCATAGTCGTCGCGGAACTCAGTGCAGCCACCGCCAGCAGCAGGTAACCCCTCCTGGATGGCAGTCCGAAAGAGGCGATGATGAGGGTGGACATGAACCCGCCCACGCCGGTCACCGCCAGCAGGTAGCCGCCCATGTCTGCGTCGGCGTGGAGCACCTGGACGGTGAACAGGGGAAGCAGAAACCACACGGGATGCAGGATGGTGTTTGGAATCATCGACAACACCATCAACTGCAGCACCTCACGCTGGCGCCGCCACAGGTGGAGTATGGCCTCTACAAAATCCGCGAGAGGGGAGAAACGCTGGCCGTCCCTGGAGGCGCCGGGGGTGACGTAGCGCAGGCGGACCGGGATGAGGAGCAGCACAACCCCCAGATACAGGGCCCCTTCGAGCGCAAAGTTCCAGAAGTACCCCAGCCAGAAGATGAGCAGGCCGCCCACGAAGGGGCCGAAGATCCGGGTCCCGGTGATGGTAATCACGTTCAGGGCGTAGGCGTTGCCGAACATCTCCCTGGGCACGCAGTTGGCAACCAGCACCTGTTGCAACGGCTGGTTGATGGCCAGGATGGCGCCGGATACCAGGACATAGGCGAAGGGGTGCCAGAAACGGATGTACTCGCTGTCTGCCAGGAAGGCAAAGCCGAATGCAATGGCTGCCCCCACGGCATGCATCACCATCACCAGCTTGCGCCGGTCGAGACGGTCTCCGAGCGCGCCGCTGAGCGGGTTCATGAGCAACCACGGCAGGGTGTTGACGGCGCCGACCGAGGCGACGAGCAGGCCGCCGAATTGTAGGCCCTCGGACAGGTCCTTGACCTGCCACCCCACGGTCAAGAGCTGCACCCACATAGCGGTGTTGGCGCAGAAATTGGCGAACCAGAGAAGCCGGTAGTCCCGGTATTGAAACCAAGCGTCCAGGGTTCGGGGCCGGGGTATGAGGCGTGATGAAAGGATGACTAATGCCCTTGGGGACCCGATTGGCGCCTGGATAGCGAACGCTGGCCGGCGGGACACTCCGAGAGGAAGGCAGCCTTGAATCCAGTGCAGGTCACTGCTGGCAATGTTAACCAATCCCCCCGTCTTTTGCCATCTGGGACGGATGGTCAAGACCCCTTCGATTGTTGTCTGAATCAGGATTTTCAGGATTAGAGGATTATCAGGATTTTAATGTCTTGCCCTTGACGCAATTTCAATCCCGTTAGGAGCTACGCAGTTCAAGTATCCCCTCCCCCTCAGGGGGAGGGTTAGGGTGGGGGTGAAATCTCCGACTGCGTAAGTCCTATCCTGTACATCCTTCAATACCGAAAATCCTGATTCAGACAAAATTGAGCGCCGGAATTTGCCATCGTCCAACCACTGCCTGGCCGTGCAGGGCCTTTTCAAAGTAACTCTGTTCGCAGATATCCACTCATCCTGAGCTTGTCGAAGGATGCCCCTTCAAGCCACCGATGGTTCGACAGGCTCACCATGAGCCGGCGGGAAGCGACTTTGAGAAGGCTCTGCTGGCCGTGGCTTGCTGCTGCTGTGGGCGGGCGGTATGATAGCGAGCGGCTAGTGGGCAGTGGCTAGTGTCGAGGAGGATGAACTGCCCACCAGGAACCGGGAACTGATTTGGAGGCAATATGAGCACGAAAATCTCGGGCAGGGAATTGAAAGTCCTTCACGGGGTCGCGGCTCCCGAGTCGACGGCGCAGACCCCGGGAATGGTTCGCAAGCCCGGCGTTGACAGCAACACCGCCGGGGCTGAGAAGATCTGGCTCGGCCATGTGGAGTGCGTTCCCAACACCATGGGGCCTCCGCACAACCACGGGGAGGCAGAGACCGCAGCCTACGTGCTCAAAGGCCATATCCGCGTGTACTTCGGCGAGGGGTTCAAGGAATACGTGGAGGCCGGCCCTGGGGACTTCATTTTCGTGCCCGCCCACTTTGACCACATCGAGGGCAATCCCTACGATGAACCTGCTGAGGCTGTGTTATCGCGAGGCCCGGACAACATCGTGATCAACCTGGACGAGTAAGCTCCGGCAACTAAGACCCCCATTCCGGCCCGGCGAATGGCAGCCGGGCCGGATTCTTTTGTGCCAGAATGAGCCATCCAGATCGCCCGTCGCAGAATCCAGCGAAGAGCACTTAGGACATCGTCCAGTTGATTGCCTCCCAGACCAAGAGACTGATCCAGTTGCCGCAGAAGGTTTTCTACGGCTGGTGGATCGTGGCCATATCCGCCACCGCGGATTCGCTCAAGCACGGGACTTTCAACCGGGGATTCACCTTCTACGTGACCCCCTTGAGCAGGCAACTTGGGGTAGGCCAGGCCATAATTGCCCTCGCAGAAATGCTGGGGCGGCTGGAAGGCGGCCTGCAGGGCCCGTTGATGGGGTGGCTGAACGACAAGTTCGGGCCCCGCTTCATCATGGTGCTCGGCGGCGGGACGTCCGGGCTGGGATTCATCCTGCTCAGTTTAACCACCAACTACGTCTACTTCCTGCTGGTCTTCGTCGGACTGCTTTCCCTGGGCTTCCGCGCCGGGTATAACAATGCCCTGATGCCTGCCATAAATCAGTGGTTCCGCCGCCGGCGAGGGCTGGCCATGGCCGTCGCCGGAGTCGGTAGCCCGATAGGAGGCATCTTGATAGCTCCGGCGGTGGGCCTGCTGGTGCTGGAAATAGGCTGGCGGACAACCGCGCTCGTGTCAGGGATCGGAATTCTGTCGGTGGTGCTGCCTCTGGCCTTTTTCGTCCACCGCGCCCCGGAGGGAAAGGGGTTGCTTCCAGACGGAGCCAAGCCGGCCACGGAACCGCCATCGTTGCCGCCAACACCGCCGGCGGCGGTGCGGGTTGAGCATTACCGTCCGCCGCCCGGAGACCCTGACTTCACCGCCCGCGAGGCGATGAAGACACCTGCATTCTGGTTGTTGGTATGGGCTGTGGGACTACGCAACACCGTACACTCCGGCATGCAGTTTCTTCTCTCGCCGGTAATCGTATGGTTCCTGACGGGGTCGGGACGTCCCGAAGACGACAGTGTTCGCCTTTCCGCCCTGCTGGTTGGGCTGCTGTCGTTGAGTTCGCTGGTGATGAATCCCATCGTGGGCTGGCTGGGAGACAACTGGTCGAAGCAGAAACTCAGCGCTGTGGCGATGGTCGGGGGAGCGATTTCCCTGGTCATGCTGTTGAATCACAGCGGCGCATTGTGGCAGGTCTTTCTCTTCGTGGTGTTGCTGGCTGCTTCGGAGACTGCCAATCCTCTGGCCTGGGCCATTATGGGCGACTTCTTCGGACGCCGCAGCTACGCGACATTGCGTGGCTGGCAGCACCTACCCGACCAGATGATGTCTATGAGCACACCAGTCTGGATGGGGTTTATCTACCAGACCACAGGCAGCTACTACTGGGCGCTGGTGCCGCTGGCGGGCATCTACAGCCTGGCTGCGGTCAGTTACTGGATCATTCCCAGGCCCCGGCCGCCGGAGAGGGTGCTGGCTGCCCAGGGGGCGTAGCACTACGGAGCGGAGTTGCCGCGCTGGGGATTACACCCCCACCCTAACCCTCCCCCTCAGGGGGAGGGAATGGTTTGAAGAGGTTTTGGTTTACGAAGATACCGCCTTGGCCAGCCCATCCACTGCGCCCTCCAGCACCCAGTCCTCAACGCAGTATGAAATGCGGAAGTAGCCCGGCGTTCCGAAACCCCGGCCGGGAACGACAAGCACGTTGGACTGCAACAATTCGCGGGTGAATGCCACGTCGTCCTCGATTGGCGCCTTCGGGTAGAGGTAGAAGGCGCCCTCTGGCTTCACGGTGTCGTACCCCATCTCCATCAGGGCAGTGTGCATGAAGTCGCGCTTGCGCTGGTAATAGTCGGGGTCGATGCTCACCCCCTGCAGGTTCCGCACCACGTGTTGCATCAGCGCCGGAGCGTTCACGAATCCCAGGGTGCGATTGCAGAAGCTGAACCCCCCGGCCAGCTCCTCTTTTTCCTGATAGTTGGGATTGATGGCGATGAACCCAATGCGCTCTCCGGGGAGGGCGAGGTCCTTGGCATGGGACGTTACAATGATCGAGTTGTCGAAGCTGGGAACGATCTGGGGAAAGTCCATCCCGTCGAATATGATGCGCTTGTATGGCTCGTCGCTGATCAGGAATATCTCGGTGCCGTGCTCCGATTGCTTTCGCGTCAACAGCTCGGCGAGTCCGGCAATCTCTTCCGATGAATACACCACGCCCGAGGGGTTGTTGGGCGAGTTGACTATGATAGCCCGGGTGCGTGGCGTAACCGCCTGCTCGATGGCTTGCAGGTCGAGCCGGAACTGGTCGGTGGTGTTGACCACCACCGCCACCCCGTCGTGATTGTCGATGTAGTACAGGTACTCGAAGAAGTAGGGAGCGAGGATGATGACCTCCTCGCCAGGATTGAGGATGGTCTTCAGGACCACGTTCGCGGCGGCTGCGGCCCCGCAAGTCATCACGATGTCGCCGCCCTCGAAGGGCAGGCCCGTCTCCTCGGACAGCGAGCCTGCCACTGCCTGCCGCGTCTCCATGTAGCCTGGGTTCGGCATGTAGCGGTGCATTCCGGCCATAGGCTCTGAGGCGAGACGCCGCAGTTCGTCCTTGAACTCCGCTGGGGGTTCAATCACCGGGTTGCCCAGCGAAAGGTCGAAGACGTTCTCCGCGCCGATCTGGGCTTTCAGCGCCAAGCCTTCCTCGAAGACCCGGCGTATCCAGCCACCCTCCGCCATGTATTGCCGAATCCTCTGCGAGACCGCCATGGGACACCCTCCGTTACCGCCAACTCCGTTGCCGTAAATCTGGGCGAGTGTAGCAACGCCCCAACAAGGGTGTCAAAGAGTGCGGAGGCTGATCCAGGGCGGTTTGGTTTCGATAGTGGCACTGCCAGTCCGTTCATGGTGAGCTTGTCGAACCGCGGACGGACGGCCCTTCGACAAGCTAAGGGCCAGCGGGATTGGCGATATCGAATAGACAGCGTTTGCTACTGTGTGACATTCGTGGTCAGGGTGGAGAGCAGCTCGGCGGTGGCGTCTACCATGCTCAGGCCCATCGCCCGGCCGAACCGGTAGACCAGGCTGTAACGCACCGCCTCGAGATCCACCGTTTCCGCCAACTCCTCCGACATCGAGGTGACAGGCCGGTCAGTGATCCCGCACGGGACGATGTGGCGGTACCAGGACAGGTCGGTGTTGACGTTGATGGAAAGCCCGTGAAATGCGACGCCCCTGCTGATCTTGACGCCTATCGCGGCAATTTTCCTCCCCTGGGTCCATACGCCCGTAAGTCCCTGTTCCGTGTGAGCCTCGATGCCGAAGTCGGACACCGTCTCGACGATGACCTGTTCGAGGGTACGGACGTACTGGAGAGGCCCGCTGCTCCATTCGCGAAGGTTAATGATGGGGTACACGACCAGTTGGCCTGGACCGTGGTAAGTGATCTGGCCTCCGCGGTCGGTCTCGTGGACGGCCACACCCTCAGCGGCCAGCTCGGCGTCCGGGGTCAGCAAATGTTCGTCCCGGCTCAGGCGCCCGCGGGTGAAGACGTGCGGATGCTCCAGGAGCAGCAATGCGTTTGGGGAGTCTCCGTCCTGGATCTCGCGGACCAGCGTGTCCTGGAGGGTACGGGCACAGGTATATTCGACCCTGCCCAGCCAAGCGAACCGGCAAATTCCCCGACTCGGCATCTGGTACGGCCCGGAGCTGCTAGTAGACAGGGGAATCCGGGCCGAAGGATTCGAGACGCCTCTTCACCGTATCGAGGAACGCACTGGCCTCCGCACCGTCGTTGATGCGGTGGTCGAAGGACAGGCAGATGTTCATCATCGAGCGGATGGCGATGGCGTCGTTCCTGACCACGGCCCGTTTCTCGATGCTCTCGGTGGTCATGATTCCGGCCTGCGGGTGGTTGATGATCGGTCCGGAGACCAGGGAGCCACCGAGAGCGCCGGTATTGTTCAGGGTGAAAGTGCCGCCCTGCACGTCCTCTATCGCCAGGCGATTGGTACGGGCCCGCTCTGTGATGCCGTGGACTGCATGGGCCAGCCCGGTCAGGTTGAGCCGGTCGGCGTTGTGGACTACCGGGACGATCAGGCCATTGGGCGCGGCGACGGCCAAGCCCAGGTTTATACGGCGCTTGAGGATTATGGCATCGCCGCCCCACGTGGCGTTCATTGTGGGAACCCTGCGAAGAGCCTCGACCACTGCCTGTATGACGAAAGGCATGTAAGTGAGGGGAACGCCTTCCTGGCGCTCGAAGTCGGCCCGTACCGCCTGCCGCAATGCAACAAGGCCGGTGACATCGACTTCCTTGGTGCTCCAGGCGTGCGGGATCTCGGTAACGCTGCGCACCATCGCCTCTGCGATCATCCGCCGCACCGGGGTCAGGGGGACACGTTCGTCGTCGGGCCCCGCCTCGACCAGCGGCGCCGGAGTGGCAACGGTTGCCGGAGCGGGAGCGCTCGGCGCTGGAGCCGGAGAGGGTTGCGGTTCGGCGAGGTATCGCAGCACATCGTCGCGGGTAATGCGACCGCCCAGCCCGGTTCCCTGGATACGTGCCAGGTCTACCGAATGTTCGCGGGCGAGCCTGCGCACCGCCGGCGACAGGCGCGGTCTCCCGCCGTCTCCCGGAGCGGCCATGGGCGCTTGGGCGAGGGCCGCCGGAGTCGTCGTTTGTGTCGCGGCTGGCGATGGGGCGGCAACGGCGGGTGGCAGTGCTGCCGCTGGCTGTGCCCCCACCCCGACCATGGGCTCCGCAGCCTCCACCGCCGCGCCGCCTGTGGGGCCGACCGGCGTTACGTCGCGGAGCAGGTATCCCGTGGTGCCGGTTGCCGCCGGGGCAGCTTGCGCCGGGGCAGGCTGCGCTGCCGCAGGCGATTCGGGAACGTTGGCAGACGGTGGCTCTCCCGGCTCTCCAACCTCGGCGATGGGCGCGCCCATGGGCAGGGTTTCCCCCTCCTCAGCCAAGACCCGCAGGAGTTCACCCTCCACCGGGGACGGCACTTCCATGGTGACTTTGTCGGTAACCACTTCAACCAGCGGCTCATAGCGGCGGACGGAATCGCCCGGCTGTTTCAGCCACTTGCCGATGGTCCCCTCGACCACCGATTCGCCAACGTGAGGGAGTTCTACCGTAATTGCCAACTGCTCACCACTTGCCCCTAAAATTCCCTCTCCCTCCGGGAGAGGGTTAGGGTGAGGGCGTTCTTGAGACCGCTCATCATTCTATAGGCTTGGGCGAAAAGCCAAAGACAAGCGGCTGACTTTCTAATTTTCCGGGCGTCAGTAAGCCGACAGCCGCCGCAGCGCGGCCGTGATCTTTGCCGTGTCGGGGATATAGGCGTCCTCCAGCGTCTGCGCAAAAGGCATGGTCGGTACATCCGGGCCACAGACTCGCACTATCGGCCCGTCCAGGTACTCGAACGCCTCGTCAGCAACCAGGGCGGCGATTTCCGCCCCGATTCCGCCGGTGACGTTGTCCTCGTGGGCTATCAGGAGCTTGCCGGTCTTTCGCACGGAGGAGAGGATCGTTTCCTTGTCCAGGGGTGAAAGGGTGCGCAGGTCCACAACCTCAACGTCGATCCCTTCGGCGCTAACCTCATTGGCCGCCTCGAGACAGTAGTGCAAAGTCAGGCCGTAGCTGACCACAGTGATGTTGCTGCCGGGCCGCTTGACGTCTGCCTGACCGATGGGCAGGGTGTACTCGCCTTCCGGCACCTCGCCGCGCACCAGGCGGTAGGTCTTCTTGTGCTCCAGGAACACCACCGGGTTGTTGTCGCGGATGGCGCTCTTGAGCAGGCCCTTGGCGTCGTAGGGCGTGCAGGGCGTTACCACCTTGAGGCCCGGCGTGTGGAAAAAGTGAGTCTCGACGTTCTGCGAATGGAACAGGCCGCCGCGGATCCCGCCGCCATAAGGGATGCGCACTGTCATCGGCACCTGCACCGCTCCGTTGGTGCCGTAGCATGTGCGGGCCGCCTCGCCGATGAGCTGGTTGACGGATGGCCATACAAAGTCCGAGAACTGGATTTCGGGAATGGCCCGCTGACCCCGGAACGCCGCTCCCAGCGCGATGCCCACGATGGATGCCTCGGCCAGGGGCGTATCGATTATGCGGTCCTCTCCGAACTCCTCGACCAGTCCCTGGGTGGCGAGGAACACCCCGCCGCGTACGCCGACGTCTTCGCCCATCACGAAAACGGTTGGATCGCGCTGCATCTCCTCGCGCAAGGCTTCCCGGACTGCTTCGATAACGCTCTTTACGGCCACGGACTGATGGCTCCTTGTTTGAGATTACCTCTCTCCATTCCACCCCCACCCCTTCGACAGGCTTAGGGCGGGCCTAACCCTCCCCCGTCAAGGGAGAGGGAACTGAAGAGGGTCAGCCGGAATAGACCATCTGGTGCAGCGTGGATACGTCGGGGGGGCTGGCGTCGTCAGCGATATCGGTGGCGGAGTCAACGGCCGCCAACGCGCTGGCGGCGGCATCGTCAATTTCCTGCTGGGTCAGGACCCCGTGCTCCAGCAGCAGTTGGCCCAGCGTAACCAGCGGGTCCCGTAGTTTCGCCTGCTCCACCTCGTCGGCAGGCCGGTAACGCCGGTCGTCGTCGTCGGTGGTATGCGACATAAACCGCTCAACCTGCATTTCCAGCAGTACCGGTCCCTGGCTGCGGGCGTGGGTGATGGCCTCGCGGGTGGCCTCGTAACAGGCAATGAAGTCCATCCCGTCGATGGTGAAGCCAGGGAAGCCGTAACCTGCGGCGCGGCTGGCAATCTCCTCAACGCCCATCTGCTTGCGCTGGGGCACGGAGATGGCGTAGCGATTGTTCTCGCAGATGAACACCACCGGCAACTTGTGGACGCTGGCGAAGTTCATGGCCTCGTGAGTCTCGCCCTGGCTGGAGGCGCCGTCGCCGAAATAGACCAGAGCGACGGTCTCCTCGCCGCGCATCTTGCACGCCATGGCATAGCCGACGGACTGGGTCAGGCCGGCCGCGACCACGTTGGAAATCTGGATGATATTGCGGGGCAGGTCGGCGCCCTGGAGCGGGAACTGCCGCCCGTTGCTGTAAGGATCCCCCGCCTTGCCCATGAACGACCGCATGACCTGCTCTGCGGTCAATCCGGCGGCGAACTTCAGGGCCAGGTCCCGGTAGTAAGGAAAGAGAAAGCAGTTGCCGTCCTTTTCGGCGGCCAGGAGGCTGCCAAGTTGCGCGGCTTCGTGCCCCTGGCTGGAGGCGGCTATGGGAACCTTGCCCTGCCGGTTCAGGGCCCAGATGCGTTCGTCGATGGTGCGGCAGTGCACCATGCGGCGGTAGAAATCGGACAGGTCTTCTGCGGAAATGCCACCGGGAAGGGCGGCTGAAGTTTCCGCGACGGCTGCGCCTCCGTTGTTCCTGGCATTGACCCTGGCGCGAGGCTTGCGAGGTGGCATTGTGTCTCCCGTGTCCCTGCCGGCAGACCATCCTGTCTTGCCCGGCGGAAAAAGTAGAGGGCGGTAATCTCCGGGAATAATACAAGCAGGGCCTCCCGGCCCTGGTCTGGTGGCTGCAATTATAGCCAAGGCATTTCAGCGCCGCAAATGCTGCCGAAGGCCGCCAGAAAGATTTCAGGGTCGGCCCGGCATTTTCCCAGTAGGGGATGTGCCTGCCGGGGGATGAGCCGCTACGGCCCGGTGGCGATTCGATGGTCGGGCCAGCAGCGGATTCCAAAAGGCCTTGCAAGTGTGGCGACTGGTCCAGGTCACCTGGTCCGACCGGCCGCCTTCGTTGAAGCAAGTAACGATGTGAACTTTACGTAACATGTGTGCTGAAGTGCCTTCAAATACGGGCCTTTATGAAGTCTAAAACTTGGAAGGAAATAGCTTCGAAGCGGGCGAGATTTCGGGGGATATTCCCGTTGACAGGCCGCTCTGTATGTTGCTACTTTGCCCGCGTCGCGCCCGGCGCGGCTCTCAGGTGAGTAATATGTAAAGTGTTTTGCAGGCAATCGCAGCGGTTCACGGGAGGCCCGGAGTTCCAGGAACATCCGGGAGGGAGAGGGAGGAGTGAGGAATCGCCGCCGGACCATCTGAAGGTATTCTGGCGCCTGCCAGGGCCATAGTTTTTCCAGAGCGGTATTTCATCCGAGGTATTTCTTTGTCTTTTTTTACAGGCCAAATGCTCCAATACTGCCGTGGTGGAGTATCGAAGTGAAGTCAGAAAGGAGAGGTGGGTCAGCTAAAGAGGTCTGGAGGGCGGTACTGGGGGATCTTCAGCTGCAACTACCCAGGCCAACGTTCGAAACTTGGCTGAAATCAACCGAGGGAGTTGCCGAAAACGGGCAGGCATTTGTCGTAGAGGCACCGACCGCGTTCACAGTGGAATGGCTGGAAAAGCGGATGTTCCACACATTGCAGCGAACACTGGAAAAGGTGGCAGGATATCCGCTGCAACTGCAATTGCAGGTGCGCTCCGGCGGCATTTCCTACGCAGTGGAACGGGCTCAACTGCCGCAAGGGGTCACCCCCGAGGCCAGTCAACCGCTGTTTGAATTCAAGACCCTGAACCCGAGGTATACCTTCGAGTCCTTCGTGGTCGGCTCGTCCAATCGGCTGGCGTTCAGCGCCGCTCACGCGGTTGCGGAGACTCCCGGCCTGACCTACAACCCGCTGTTCCTGTATTCCGGGGCGGGCCTGGGCAAGACCCACCTGTTGCAGGCCATTGGACGCACCTGCGTCATGCGCGGCATGTCCGTGCTGTACGTAACCTCCGAGCAGTTCACCAACGAGTTCATAGCGGCCATTCGGAGCCGGACCACCGATGACTTCCGCAAGCGTTACCGTTCGGTGCAGATGCTTCTGGTGGATGACGTGCAGTTTCTAAGCGGCAAGGAACAGACGCACGAGGGCTTTTTCCATACGTTCAACGACATACACAATTCAGGCCACCAGGTGGTCGTTTCGTCCGACCGGCCGCCGCGTGAATTGCCGCTGATGGAGGACCGGCTGCGCTCCCGTTTCGAGTGGGGCCTCATTGCCGACATCCAGCCCCCGGACCTCGAAACCCGCATGGCCATTCTGGCCACCAAGGCCGACGAGATGCACGTGGGCCTGCATGATGCGGTGATCGAACTCATCGCCAAGCGGGTGCAGCGCAACGTCCGGGAGCTGGAGGGCAGCCTGAACCGCATGGTGGCGTATGCCCAGCTGATGAACGTCGATCTGACACTGGATACGACGGAGAGGATCCTCAACGACGTCACGCCCGAGCAGTCCCGCGCCTCCATCGACCCGCAACGCATTCTTTCCGAGGTGGCGGACTACTTTGAGATCAAGGTCGATGACCTTCTGGCCCGCAGCCGCAAGCGGACGGTCTCGATTCCCCGGCAGGTGGCCATGTACCTCCTGATCCACGAGATCGGGCTGCCTCCCACGCAGGTGGGCCGACTCTTGGGCGGTCGCGACCACTCCACCGTCATACACGGCGCTGGAAAGATCAACGGAGAGATGAACGAGGACAGCGAGTTGCGGCACGATGTGCAGGCCATCAAGGAATCCATTTTCGCGTAACGGCGGCCCCCGTTACTGTGAGTCCCCCTGAATTGGCCCTCTCTCCAACGAGAGAGGGTCTTTTGGTTCTCCCTCTCCCTTGAGGGAGAGGCCCTTCGACAAGCTCAGGAGGGGTGAGGAGGAAACCTGGGCCATTGACGACTTTGCCAAGATACGAGGGACGCCCCCACCCTAACCCTCCCCCGGAGGGAGAGGGAACTTTTGAAATACCCTGCGCCGTATCAACGTGTTGTGTAAAATGACCTCGTGAAAACTCACGTCATAGTCAAGACCCACGAGTTGGCCCTGAAGGGTAAGAACCGTCCCTGGTTCATGCGGCGGCTTGCCGATAACCTCCGGGTGGCCACGCAAGGAGCCGGTGTCTCCAAGGTCTGGCAGGCCCGGATGGTGATTGGACTGACTTTGGAGAACGAGGGCGCCTGGCCAGTGGTCAGGGACCGGGTAAAAGACTGCTTCGGCGTGGCAAAGTTCTTTCTGGCCCACGAATTTCCCCAGGACCTGGGCATGATCCAGGAGGCCCTGCCGGCAATGCTGGAGGGCCGCAAGTTCAAGTCATTCCGCATCGAGACCAATCGCGCCGACAAGCGGTTTCCAATGACGTCTCCCGAGGTGAACCGGGACCTGGGACGATTCGTGGAGGACTTCAGCGGGGCGCGGGTGGACCTGTCCGGTCCCGACCTGACGGTCTACCTCGACATCCAGGCCCGGGGGATACTACTCTATTTCGCAGAGACACAGGCCCACGGCGGCCTGCCGGTAGGCGCCAGCGGCCGCGTGGCGGTGATGCTGTCCGGCGGCATCGATTCGCCGGTGGCGGCCTGGCACATGATGAAGCGGGGCTGCCCGGCCACCTATGTTCACTTCCACAGCTACCCGCTGGTGGACCGGTCGTCCATCGAGAAGGCCAGCGAACTGGTGCATCATCTGGCCGGGTTTCAGCGCCATTCGGAGTTGGTCCTCGCGCCGCTGGCAGAGATCCAGAAGCGCATCATCGTGGAGACGCCGCCATCCTACCGGGTGCTGCTGTACCGGCGATTCATGATGCGAATAACCGAGCGGCTGGCCAAAGAGTCCAGGGCGAAAGCGCTGGTGACCGGAGAGAGTTGCGGCCAGGTAAGTTCGCAGACCCTCGAAAACATCGCGGTGGTCGACGCCGTGGCCACCATGCCGGTGCTGCGGCCCCTCATCGGGCTGAACAAGGAAGAGATCGTGGATATGGCGCGGAGCATCGGCACATTTCCCATCTCCATCCAGCCGGACCAGGACTGCTGTTCCCTGTTCGTGCCGCGCCATCCCGAGACCAGGGCCAGGCTGGAGACCGTCGAGCGACTCGAGCGTGGCCTGCCGGTGGAGGAACTGGTATGCGAGGCGGTGGCCGGGGTATCACGGGAACAGGTTCCCTCCCCGTACCTGGCAGAGGTCTAGGGACGGAACGGCGTGAGGGAGGCGGAGATTGATTCGATGGTCTCTCCTTCCCCCAGCGGTCCAATGACCCGTCCCGGTCCCGGAGACAGCAATCGCCTGCTGACCGGTGTCCTGAAGAGCGTCTCCCGGTCCTTTTACCTCAGCATAAGGATTCTGCCGCGCGGTATGCGAGAGCCCGTCGCGGTGGCTTACCTTCTTGCCCGCGCCGCCGACACCATAGCCGACACCCGCGCCGTGGCCCCGTCGCGGCGACTGGAAAAGCTGCTTGCCTTCCGTTCCCTCGTTGAATCAGGAGGGACGGGACCGTCGATCTCGGATATCGTCGAGGAACTTGACACTCGTTCGGATGGTGTTTCGGCGAGCG
This sequence comes from Dehalococcoidia bacterium, assembly GCA_965203005.1. Classification (GTDB taxonomy): domain Bacteria; phylum Chloroflexota; class Dehalococcoidia; order Lucifugimonadales; family UBA3495; genus VXOI01. The sequence continues at coordinate 2,280,795 of CBDBBS010000002.1, read as the reverse complement.
AGAGGACACTTCTGGGCCATGCCGATTCCCTCCTTTCGCTGCTGGAAGGACTGCCGGAGGCCGACCGGCAGCGTGTGAGCAAAGTTGTTGTCACCCTGACACGCGGTATGGAACTGGACCTGACCTCCTTTCCGCCGGAAGACTCCGGGAAAGTGGGCGCGCTGGAATCGCCGGAACAATTGGACTGTTACACCTACCTCGTTGCCGGATGCGCCGGTGAATTCTGGACACTCGTGGCCGTGGCCCACGAGCCAAGGCTGGCGCGTTGGAACGCCGAGGAGATGGCCGCGGCGGGAGTGCGGTTCGGCAAGGCTCTTCAGCTGACCAATGTGCTCCGCGATGTGCCGAAGGACCTGCGCATTGGACGCTGCTACCTCCCGTCGGAGGAGCTGGCCGCATCCGGGCTGGCGCCGCCAGACCTGCTGGAACCTGCAAATGCGGATAGAGCCAGGACTGTCCTGGTTCCGTGGATTCGCACAGCCCTGGAACATTTCGAGGCCGCCGAGGCCTACATACTGGCTACGCCGCGCTCCTGCGCCAGGTTGCGGCTGGCGGCTCTCTGGCCGGTCCTGCTGGGCCTGGCCACGCTGGAGAAGCTGGCGCTGAACGACCGGTGGCTCGATCCTGACCGGCCATCAAGGGTCAGACGCCGCTGGGTGTACGGGATGATGGCGCGGTCGGTGATCGCTGTCCGCTCCGACACGCTAGTGCGGCAGTGGATTCACGGCTTGCGGCGCCGGGTGGAGCGGGCCCTTCGTGACAGCTGATCCCCGGCAGGACTCCCGCCCTGCTGTCGGCCCCTTGGCCGTGCTGGAAGTATTCATGGTTTTCCTGCGGCTGGGCCTGACCTCGTTCGGCGGCCCCGTCGCGCACCTGGGTTACTTCCGCGAAGATATCGTGGCGCGCCGGGACTGGCTGGACGAGGCGGCCTACGCCGACCTGGTCGCCCTCTGCCAGTTCCTTCCCGGCCCGGCCAGCAGCCAGGTCGGGATCGCGCTGGGTATCAGGAGGGCCGGCCTGCCCGGAGGATTGGCCGCCTGGCTTGGCTTCACTGCGCCATCAGCGGCACTGTTGATGCTGTTCGCCTACGGAGTGGCCCATTTCGGCGACCTGGAAAGCGCCGGATGGCTTGGCGGACTGAAGGCTGCCGCCGTGGCGGTTGTGGCCCTGGCAGTGTGGGGGATGGCCGGAAGTCTCTGTCCCGACCGTCCCAGGGCGGCGGTCGCCATTGCGGCTACGGTGGGCGTCCTGGCGTGGCCCACGAGCTGGGGGCAGTTGCTGGTGATCGCTGCCGCCGGGGCCATCGGTTGGGCCTTCCTCCAGTCCGGCCAGTCCGATGATCGCCGTGAGCAGCAGTTCCGCGTGAGCCGGGCTTTGGCAGTGGTGTGCCTTGCGACGCTGGGTGTCATCCTGGTGGGTGCGCCAGTGCTTCAGAGGACAGTGGGCCCGGGCGCGTTCTCCGAAACCCTGCAGGTGTTCGACAGCTTCTTCCGGGCCGGTTCCCTGGTGTTCGGCGGAGGACATGTCGTCCTGCCGCTGCTCAAGGAGCTGGTGGTTACGCCGGGGTGGGTGACGAGCTCGGAATTCATCGCCGGATACGGCGCTGCCCAGGCGGTGCCGGGCCCGCTGTTCACTTTCTCGGCGTACCTGGGAACGTCACTGGACGTGGCGAACGCCCCGTCCGGCTGGGCTGGAGGGCTGTTTGCGCTGGCTGCCATGTTCCTGCCGTCCTTTTTCCTGGTAATCGGAGCGGTGCCCTTCTGGGACCGGCTGCGCAGCTGGAGCAGCTTTGGCGGCGCCCTTCGTGGAATCAACGCGGCGGTGGTGGGGTTGCTGCTGGCCGCGCTGTACGACCCCGTCTGGACAAGCGCCATCCACCAGGCGGAGGATTTCGCGCTGGCCCTGCTCGCCCTGGCGCTCCTGGCCATCTGGAAGTGGCCGCCCTGGCTGGTGGTGGCGCTTTCGGCGCTGGTTGGCCAGGGGCTGGTCTACATTGACCTGCCGCTCTAGCGTCATAAGCTGAGTTCCTTGACGGCCCCACCAATTCCTGTACCATAACCGCCACACGGCTTGAACGACATAAACTGGAGGAACCATGGCAACTTTCGTCCACGTGTACACCGGACCCGACGGGCAGTCGGTCGTTGAGGAACGGGAATTCGAGATGCAGAGCTTCGTCGATACGGAGGGGGCCCACGGGCTGTCCACCGGCACGATAAACACCCCCGGCATCACATTCCGGGTCTACGAGCCGGGCTATTTCCTGGACTTCCACACTGCGCCGCGCCGCCAGTACAGCATCACGTTGACCGGCGAGATCGAGGTGGGCACTCCCGACGGCACCATCAAGCACTACGGGCCGGGCACGGTGCTGCTGGCCGAGGACCTGACCGGCACCGGGCATTCCACGCGGGTGGTGGGCACCGAGCCGCGCTTCGCCATCATCATTCCACTGGCCGACTAATGGGGGATGTGGGCCCCTGGGTACGCCCTCACCCTAACCCTCTCCCGAAGGGAGAGGGGACATGTAACCGACTCACTGACACCCAGCGAATTTAGACAGAAGGCGACCGATATGACCGCATACGCCACACTGAATGGCGAGTTCAATCCCACCGTTCCGACGCGGGTGATCTTCGGGCAGGGAAAGGCTGAGGCCCTCGGCTCGGAAGTGGCGGCTCTCGGGGGCAAGCGCGCCCTGTTGCTCTCCGGCCGCGCCGTTGCCGAGCAGACCGGCACTGTCCGCCAGGCACACGCGGCGCTGGGCGATGCTGCGGTGGGCGTTTATTCCGGCCTGACGCAGCGGGCTCCGCTGGCAACGGCCGTGGAGGCGGCCAACCTGGCCGTATCGCTGGAGGCGGACACGCTGGTTGGCGTGGGCGGCAGCACCATCTCCGACGCCGCTCGAATGATCGCCGTCCTGATGGCCGAGGGCATCACAACCGTTGAGGAGCTGCGCGATCAGAGTCACCGGCAGGATATGATGATGCGCCCCGACCTGGACGGAAAGACTTTGCCCTTTCAGGTCTCCATTCCAACCACGCTGTCTGCCGGTGAGTTCAACATGGGTGGTGGGAACGTGCTGGACGACGGCGCGGGCCACAAGATAAGGGTGGGCCACCCGAGGCTCTATGCCGATCTGATCGTACTCGACCCCGAGATGACCTCCGGCACCCCGGACTGGCTCTGGCTGTCCACCGGCGTAAAGGCCCTCGATCACTGCATCGAACGCCTGTATTGCCGGGGCAACCAGCCTGCCATTGACGCCCCCGTGCTGTCGGCGGCCGAGATGCTCTTCCACTCGCTGCCTCGCTCACGGCAGGCCGACGGCGACGCCGAGGCCCGCCTGCGGTGCCTGGTGGCGGCGTGGATGTCCATGATGGGCGCGCCCAATTTCGCCGTGGGACTGTCCCACGCCATAGGCCATATCGTCGGCGTTAAATACCAGGTCGGTCATGGGTACACGTCCTGCGTCAGCCAGCCCTACGTGATGGAGTACAACCGGCCCGCGTCCGCAGCCAAGCAGGCGCTGCTGGCCCGGGCTGCCGGCCACGACATCGCCGGTATGAGCGACGAGGCCGCCGCCGACTTGGCCGCGCAAGTAGTGGACGAATTCATCCTGGGGTTGGGAATGCCCCACCGCCTGCGGGAGCTGGAAATACCCGAGGAGGACCTGCCGGAGATCGCGGAATTGGTGATGGAGGACCGAGGCTGCCGCACCAACGCCATCCAGATCACCGAGGCGTCGCAAGTCCTGGAGGTGCTGCGCCGGGCCTTCTAGCGAGGCAGGATCAGGTAACACCGCGTTTCGATTCCCGATAGAAGTTACGCAGCTGGCTATGAATTTCCCTCCCCCTCAGGGGGAGGGCTGGGGTGGGGGTGAGCTCCCCGCATCACACAGCCCTGCCCATTCCTGCCCTGAGCTTGTCGAAGGGGTGAGGGCACCCCCATCACTCCGTCGCCGGGAAGTCCGCCTGCGTCACCCCGCGGGTATTACCATTACAACTTCGCCCCAGCACAGGACGGAGCCGTCCCGGAGCACCCCGCAGGTGTGATACTCCCCGGCGCTCACGGAGGCGAATTCTCCCTCCGGCGGCGTGGCTTGGCCACCGTCATTCCAGCCCCAGCACAGGACGGAGCCGTCCCGCAGCACTCCGCAAGTGTGGTTGCTCGCGGTGCTGACGGAGGCGAACTCCCCCTCCGGCGGCGTGGCTTGGCGAGCCTCATCAGCGCCCCAGCACAGGACGGAGCCGTCGCGCAGCGCCCCGCAGGTGTGCCCGTACCCAGCGCTGATCGAGGTGAACTACCCCTCCGGCGGCGTGGCTTGGCCATGATCATCACGGCCCCAGCACAGGACGGAGCCGTCCCGCAGCACCCCGCAGGTGTGTGGTCCCCGAGTGCTGACGGAGGCGAACTCCCCCTCCCCCTCTAGCGGCGTGGACAAACCACTGCAGAGGACGGAGCCGTCCCGCAACACTCCACAAATGTCCTCCCCGGCGCTGACGGAGACGAACTCCCCCTCCGGTGGCTTGGTCTGGTCGTCTTGGCCTTTGCCCCAGCACAGGACGGAACCATCCCGCAGCACTCCGCAGGTGTGGCTGCTACCGGCGCTGACGGAGGTGAACTCCCCATCGGGAGGCGTGGCTTGACCTGAGCGATCATCGCCCCAGCACAGGACGGAGCCGTCACGCAGCACTCCGCAGGTGTGCCATTTCCCGGCGCTGACCGAGGCGAACTCCCCATCAGGAGGCGTAGTCTCGCCAGAAAAATCCTCGCCCCAGCACAGGACGGAGCCACCCCGCAGCACTCCACAGGCGTGGGATCTCCCGGCGCTGACCGAGGCGAAATCCCCCTTCGGCGGCGCGGTACGGCCATCGTTACCATAGCCCCAGCACAGGATGGAGCCGTCCCGCCGTAACCCGCAGGCGTGACCGCCCCCAGCGCTGACAGAGGCGAACTCCCCCTCCGGCGGCGTGGCCCGACCATCTCTATTATAGCCCCAGCACAGGACAGAGCCCTCCTTCAGCAACCCGCATGTGTAATTATCCCCGACGCTGACGGAGTCGAACTCCAGCTTGCGCCCCCCGCCGTCCTCATCGCCCTCGGGCATAGGCGTGGCGTCAGACTGTCCGCTGGTCCGGCCCAGGATGCCGCCGCGCGTGGGTTCGGGTGTCGCCGTGGGTTCCTCGTCCTGTCTAGCGGTCCGGCCCAGGACGTCGCGGCGTGTGGCTTCGGGGCTTGCGTCTTCCGTCCCAGCCGTGGCCTCGGCCCTGGGTGGACGGTCGTCGCCGTCGCCGGACTCGGGCGCGTCCGAACCGCAGGCAGCCAGCAGGAATACCAGGGCTAACGCCAGGATGAAGAGCGCGGCCATCAACCGAAAGCTCACTTTCATACCCCTTATAGTTCACAGGAATCGATATGAGTGTATCATAAAGAATATGCCATTGAATGTGAACCATAAAGGAAGATGGTACTTACAAATGTCTTATGGTGCTGCAAAGAGCCGGAGAATCTCAGGGCAATCGCATCTTGATGGTAGAGTAAGGGGCAGTGAACTTGGCATGGCATGTGGCAGGTGGGGTGGAGTGATTGTGAATGGGCGGAGTGCGTCGGTCATGGACCGTTTTCGGGACTTTCTTTAGGGAGGCATCCCTTATCCCGAACTTAGGTTAGTAAGTCGGCCAAATGCCAGCACGAGAACCGAAGCGCAGAAGGAAATTTGAGACATGTCATCAGTGCCACCCATGCGTCTGACGGCCTACACCGTCACTGGCTCGACTCCTCCCTGATTAGCCGCCGCAGCACCTTGCCCGCCGCGCTCACCGGCAGTTGGTCTCGCAGCTCCACTACTCGGGGCACCTTGTATGCTGCTAGCTCGCGGCGGCAATGGGCGATGATTTCCTGCCGGGCCGCGTCGTCGGGGCCAAGCCCGTGGTCCTCCCTGAGGACTACCACTGCTTTGACCGTCTCGCCGCGATAGTCGTCGGGTACTCCCGTAACCGCCGCGCCGCGGACCTGGGGGTGATTGTAGAGCGCCTCTTCGACTTCCCTGGGCCAGACCTTGAAGCCAGCCGCGTTGATTACGTCTTTCTTGCGGTCAACTATGTGGAAGTAGCCGTCCTCGTCCATGCGGGCTAGGTCTCCGGTGTACAGCCAGCCGTCCCGCAGCGCTCCGGCGGTCTCCTCCGGCTTGTTCCAATAGCCCGCCATCACCTGCGGGCCGTTCAAAATCAACTCGCCAATTTCGCCCGCCGACAACACATCCAACCCGTCGTCAGCATCGACGATCCGCGCCTCGGTGCCGGGAAGGGGAACGCCGATGGATCCTGCCTTCGCCCGCTGCACCGGGTTGGCATGGGTAAGAGGCGAAGTCTCGGTCAATCCGTACCCTTCGATCAGGACTTCGCGCCCCACCAGCCTGTCGAAGGCCTCCTTGACTGCCGCCGGCAGGGGCGCGGCGCTGGTGCGGCTGGGCCGCAGCGAGGACAGGTCGTAAGCAGCAGCGTCCGGCAGGTTGAGGACGGCCAGGTACATTGTCGGCACGCCGGGGAAGCGTGTGGCCCGGTAGTCCTGAATGGCCCGAAGCACACCCTTGGCGTTAAACCGCCTGAACATTACCATGGTTGCGCCCGCAGCCAGCGGGACGTTCATCGCCCCGGCGATCCCGCCGATGTGGAAGAGGGGCAGCACGGCAATGAACGTTTCTGCGCCCTCCTCGTAGCCGAACCATCGCCGGAACTGGAGGGTGTTGGCCACCATGTTGTAGTGGCTCAGCATGGCTCCCTTGGGCGTGCCGGTGGTGCCGCCGGTGTAGCACAGCAGGGCCAGGTCCTGGCGCGGCGAAATATCGGGGCCGTGCAACCCGCCATCAGGCAAGGATTGGGCCTCAACCAGCGCCTCCATTGACAGTGTATCCGCTGAATGCGTCAAAGCCTCGGGCGCAGAGCCGGTCACGATGACCCACTCCAGCGCCGTCTCGTGGAGCGTTTCCTGAACCACCTGGTACAGGTCTGCGTCGCAAAGTATGACCCTGGCCCCGGAGTCCTGGAGTTGGTAGGCCAGTTCCTGCCCCCGGTACATGGGATTGCAGGGAACGATCACCGCGCCTGCCTTCAATATGCCGTAGAATCCAACCACCAGCTCGGGGCAGTTCTGCATGAAATAAGCGACCCGGTCACCCTTGGAGACTCCCAACCCGGTCAGCGCAGCCGCGAAACGGTCCGACGCTGCATCGAGTTCTTCATAGGTCATCCGGGAAAGTTCCCGTTCACCATCCCCGTCGTAGTAAACCAGAGCGGCGCGGTTGGGGAACCGCGCCGCTGATTGATGGAGAAGCCGGTGCAACGGGACTTGAGGGAAGGACAACCTCGCGGGCATTCCGGCAGGGTAGTGTTGCAGCCAGGGCTGGCTCCGGGTTGACATACGGTTGGCCTCTACCGTCCTTCGACAAGCTCAGGAGAAATTATGCGGCTGATCCTCGCTCCAGCTTTCCAAGCATGTCGTCCAACTCCTGAACATACTCTTCCATGAGCCGGATATCGTCTTCATTCAGGTGGGCGTACCGCCGTTGCGACGCCACGTACTCACTCACAGTGGTCTTGCGGGGGATTCTCTGCCGCCGGAAATCACCGTCTTTCCACTCGTACAACGGCCACATGCCGGAGTTGACAGCCAGACGGGACACCTCTACGCCTTTGTCGTCATCGTAACCCCAGGACGGGTTGCAGGGCGTGAGAACCTGGATGAAGGCGGGCAAACGGCTGAGGCTGTTCCTTATCTTCCGGTCCAGATCCTGCGGATGGGACGTGGAGGCCGTCGCCACGTACTCGGCGCCGCTGTACATGAGCATAAGCGGGAAGTGCTTGGGGTGGCGCAGCTTACCCGAAGGGCGCACTCCGGTGCGGGCCAGGGGATGGGTGCTGCCGGTGGCGTGGCTGCCGCTGGCGGCGTGGGCCTGGTTGTCGCAGACCACGTGAAGGTACTTGTAACCTTGCTGGAACGCCGTGGCCAGGTCCTCCAGGCCAAGGTCCACCTGCCCGTCGCCGTCGATGACCACGATGGGTCTGCTGATGCCGCGAATTTCCATCGCCGTAAGCATCCCGACGATGCCGCTGTCGTGCGTGCCCAGACCGCTGCGCTGGAGGAAGTCCCGGCCGATGCCGCAGCCCTGGCCGAAAACTATAGGGGCTTCATCCTTGAGATGATCGAACACAGTCTGCATGACCAGCCGGGTCGCCAGGTTTTCCGGGCACCCCGGACACTGGTTGGCGGTGATGTTCATATGGACCCGTTTTTCCTCGGTCTCCATCACCATTTTAATGGGCATGACTTTCTCCCCCTGTCCAGTCTTTCCCGAGTCGCTAGTGGTCAACGGCGAGCATCCACTTGCTTGCCAAATCCTGCTGTGCTAACCCCGCAGTAACCGCTCCAGCATGTTTTCATCTTCAACTACGTCGAAATGCCAGGCCGCTTGCTGGTCCGGATGCCCCTGGCGGGCCGCCTTCAGCCCCTCTTCCGCCATGTACATGACATCGTAGTGGGTGACGTCCCGGCCTCCCAGTCCCACCGTCCTGCCAAGCACCATTGGCGGGTCTATCTGGCCGAACAGGGCGCTGCGCAGGTCGTGGTACACCGCGGCCACGGTGTTGCGGTCCAGAACAACCGCCGCCTTCACGTCCTTCAGCGCGTTGATGAGATCTTCACTCGGGAAGGGGCGGAAGGTGTGTATTTTTGCCAGTCCCACTGCCTTGCCTTGCTCCCGCAGCCGGTCAACGGCGAACCGGGATGTGGCTGCCAGGGAACCCATGGCGACCACGGCCACATCGGCGTCATCGAGGTTGTAGGTCTCTATCAGCCCGCCGTAGCCCCGGCCCACGCTCTCAACGTACTCCTTGTGGGTCTGCCGGATGACTTCCTTGGCAGTAACGTTCAGCGCGTGGTCCAACTGGTACCGACGCTCCATGTACTCCCGGTCCACGTCAATGTAGCCGTATCCGCTCATCCGGGTCCCGGAATAATATTCGGCGAAATCCAGGTTCTTGACGAAGTCCAGTTCCGGCGGCAGCACCAGCGGAGGCAGGATGCTGTCCACCGCTTCCTGCGATGGCAACTGGATGGGATAGCTGTTATGGGACACTTCCCAGCCATCATAGGTAACGAAAGTCGGTAGCAACACGTCGGGGTGTTCGCCGACCCGGTAGGCTTGGATAACGGTGTCCAGAACGTCCTGGGCGTTCTCGCAGTGATAATGGATCCAGTGAATATCCCGGTACATGATGGTGTCCTGGTCGTCAGTCCGCACCACTGCCGGCGGTTCCAGGGCCCGGTGCGCCACCACCACGACGATGGGGATACGGGCATAGGAGGCGAAAATCAATTGCTGGGCCGCTATCAACAGGCCCTCGGAGTTGGTCGCAAAAGAGGCCCGCGCACCCGCTTGAGTGGTGGTGATCTGGGCGTTCATCACGCTGCGCTCGTGCTCCATCTCAATCAGCTTGGCGTCGAACGTTCCCCGCTGGATGTACCGGGAAACCTCTTCGCCGACCTCGTCTGAGGGGCCGATCGGGAAGTAGCACAGCGCTTGAATGCGGGCCAGCATCAACGCCTGGGCCGCCGCCTTGTTGCCGGTTAAAGCCAGCCGCCTGACACGGGATTGAGATGACATAGACGTTACTCCTCGCGGCTTCCGGTCCCGGCTTCCGGTGTCTCTCTGAAGCGTTGGCGGGAGGCCACCTCGCCGATGTGAGGTTCAATAGTAATAGATTGGAAGTTGGGGTTGATTTTCCTGACCTGGTCCTCGTCCACCATGTCCAGTGCGGATCCCACGCAGACCTGGGCGCAAAGGCCGCAGCCCCGGCAGAAGTCCAGGTCTATCCGGTAGCCTTGGTGCTCCAGTCCCTGCCGGACGATGAAGCCGGTCCCATCAGGGCACACGATTTCGCTGATGCAGCTATTGGTGCAAGTGCACTTGGCGTCTTCGCAAACGGGAATTTTATCCCGCCACACAAAGGGGCTTCCCCGCCGGTAGCCGGGCAACTCGTCGTACCGGTCGAACCGGTAGTATTGAGGAAGGTCCGCCACGTTTGCCCGCTGGAGGTGGGCAGGCTGGCGGTCTACCTGGAAGCTGACTCCGCTGACCTGCACCTGCTCGAATGCCTCCTGGACGGCCTGCACGTTGCGTTCGCCGACATTGCCCGGGAACGTCTCCCGGATAACCTCGAAAAGGTCGTCCAGGTTGATGTTTTCGGTGACCTTTGAGTAAGCCCCCAGCAGCGTCAGGCCAACCGGGGGAGGATTGCGCCCCAGGAGCCGCCCGGCGATGCCGGTGGCGTCCACCGTCGCCACCACGCCCTGCAAGGCGTAGGGAAGGTCTATTTCCTCCGGCGGCTTGGGCGAATTCACCAGCAGGACGCCCTGGTCCATCCGCCCGATGGCGTCTGCCACCAGTTCGTGGGAGTTCTCCTTGGCGGTAAGGAGCAACTCCTCCTGAAAGACTATGACCTCCGTCGGATGATAGTTGGCGCAACTGGCCAACCCGGGCGCGTCAGAAACCTTGACGTAATTGATAACAGGCGCGCTGCGGGCCCGGGTGCCCGGGTAAACGTTGACGGCAACGAAGGCTCCTTCCTGAACGTACAACTTGGCCAGCGCCTCCCCGGCCTGGACCGAACCCTGGCCGGACATGCACACAAGGTTGATCTCCTTGACCTCCGGCATGGCCATCTCTCCTACCAAATGCAACGCCTCGGCGCCGCACTCGGCCCAAGGCTTTTGGCAATCTTACATGACGCCGGTTTAAGAATCAAACTTGGGAAAAGGCTGAGGTGGACCCGTTATTTGGACAGAACCAGGTAGGGTACGGGGAGAAGGCTGAAAGGCATTACCGGGGTGAATCGCGCGATTAGGTGGCTTCTAATCGGAGCTGATACCGGGCCGGCCAGAATATACGACGTTTTGGATGCCAGACCCGCGAGTTCGTTGCAGCAATCAATGTAGAGAAAATGACTTCTCACCCCACAGTTCCAGGGCAGTCACCACCGCACCCACACTTTTGCGACCCAGCACCCAGCGCCGCTCATCGCCACCCTGTACTACCCCGTCCCACCGGACCACCAGACTCTTACAATTTCCTCAGCAACCCGCCCAGAGAGTTGACCCACAGAGAACCGGACGGATAACCTTGATTCAGCCCCTGTACACCCCATCCGTCAGAGTTTTGGGACAGCTTCTGTTTCTGGGATAGACAGCAGTTTTGGGACGGGTTTCAGCATTTTGGGATGGAAGGGAGTTTTTCCCCAAAGCTAGGGGGAGGGTTAGGTTGGGGGTGAGACCGCCAACTGCGTAGCTCCTGTCCCGATTGGAACATCGTAGATAGGCGGCCCATGATTCGCGCTTTAGAGGGTGTGACAAATCCCCTCTCCCTCTGGCAGAGGGTTAGGGTGAGGGCGTACCCTGCACATACAGAAGCAGAAACCCCTCGGCGACCCTGCTAATCGGAAAGCGAAGTGGATATGTCACACACCCTCTAACAGCAGGATATGGGAGTTGAGAAATGAAATACGGCTTTACCCTGCCGGGGCGCGGGCTGCTGGCCACGCCGGAACACTTCCAGGCGATTGCGCAGAAGGGAGAGGAACTTGGCTACGACGCCCTGTTCACCGGTGACCACATCCTGGTGCCCCGGGACATAGCTTCCCGCTACCCTTATACAGAGGGAGGGGACTTTCCCGGCGCCGCGTCGGGCGAGTACATGGAGCAGCTGACGTTGCTCGGGTTCCTGGCCGGGATAACGTCGACCGTTCGCCTGGTCACCAGCGTGATCATTGTGCCGCACCGCAACCCGCTCATCGCGGCCAAGGCGCTGGCCACCCTGGACGTGCTCTCCCGCGGGCGACTGGTGGTGGGTGTAGGGGTGGGCTGGATGCGCGAGGAGTTCGAGGCCCTGAACCTGCCGCCCTTCGAGGAGCGGGGCGCGGTTACCGACGAGTACATTCGAGCCTACAAGGAGCTATGGACCAGCGACGCCCCGCACTTCGAGGGCAAGTACGTCAGTTTCGACAATATTCATTTTCTGCCCAAGCCGGTCCAGAAGCCTCATCCGCCCATTTGGGTGGGAGGCGAGAGCCGCCCGGCGCTGCGACGCACTGCCGAACTGGCCGATGGCTGGTACCCGCTGGGCTCCAACCCCACGTTCCCCATGGGTACGCCGGAGCAGCTGGCCGCCGGGCTGGAGCGCTTGGCGTCCTACGCCCGCCGGTTCGGTCGCGACCCGTCGGAGATCGAGACCATCTACCGCACGCACCAGTTTGAACTGACCGACTCCGCTGCAGGCAGCGACCGCCCTTCGTTCATCGGTAGCGCCGAGCAGATTGCGGACGACGTGCGTCAATACGAGCAGATGGGCGTTTCGGCATTGGTGCTGGACTTCCAACGCCAGACCGAGGATCTGGATGAAATGCTGGACCGGATGGAGCGGTTCGCCACACAAGTCTGGCCGCTGGTGTAGTAGAAAGTTGAGAGCTTCCCTCCCCCTTGATGGGGGAGGGTTAGGGTGGGGGTGAGAACGCAGGGTGGCAGGTCCGCCCGGAATGCGGCTCACCTGCCTTGAGATAGTTCCATAGCGCCCACTACAGGAGCGAGGAAATGAAATACGGCTTTACGCTGCCCGCGCGAGGGCCATTGGCAACGCCCGAAACGCTGGGGCGCATGGCTCGAACGGGCGAAGAGCTGGGCTACGACGCGCTGTACACCGGAGACCACATCGTCCTGCCACACAATGTCGCCTCGCGCTATCCTTATTCGGTGGGCGGCGAGTTCCCCGGAGGCGCCACGGGGGATTGGATGGAGCAGCTGACGCTGCTGGCGTTCGTGGCAGGCCAGACGTCCAGGATCCGGCTGGTGACCGGCGTCCTCATCGTGCCCCATCGCAACCCGCTGGTGGCGGCCAAGGCGCTGGCCACGCTGGACGTGCTGTCGCGCGGGCGGCTGGTGGTGGGTATCGGCGTGGGCTGGATGCGCGAGGAATTCGAGGCGCTGGACCTGCCGCCCTTTGAGGAACGCGGAGCGGTTACCGACGAGTACATCCGCGCCTTCAAGGAACTCTGGACCAGCGATGACCCTCATTTCGAAGGGAAGTATGTCAGCTTCGACAACATTCAGTTCCTGCCAAAGCCTGTGCAGAAGCCGCACCCTCCCATCTGGGTAGGAGGGGAAAGCCGCCCTGCCCTGCGCCGGACTGCCGAACTGGCCGATGGCTGGAACCCGCTGGGATCCAACCCCTCATTTCCCATGGGCACGCCGGAGCAGTTAGCAACAGGGCTGGAACGCCTGGCTTCCTACGCCCGCCGTTTTGGTCGCGAGCCGTCGGAAATCGAGACCGTCTATCGCACGTTCCAGTTCGAGCTTACGGACTCTGCCGGCCCTTCGACAGGGTCAGGACAAGCGGGCGACCGTCTGCCATTCGTCGGGAACGCCGAGCAGATCGCCTCCGACATCCGGGAATACGAGGCGGTGGGGGTCTCGTCGCTGGTGCTGGACTTCCTGAGGCAATCCGAGGACGTGGAGGAAATTCTGAGCCGGATGGAGCGGTTTGCCAGCGAGGTATGGCCACTGGTGTAGGTGCGGATGCGTGAAATGTAAGGGCGGGTTTCAAACCCGCCCCTACAGTGTAGACTGACCCACCCCGAAGAGGTCTCCCGCTAACGGAAGTCCCGTTCGTACAGTTCCCGCAGCTTTTGCAGGTGCGCCTCCGGGATTGGGGGCAGGTCGGCGCAGCGGGCGGTTTCCTCGGCCTCCGCCACGTTCTTGACGCCCGGTACCGTGGTATCGATGCTCCGGTTCATCAGGCTGAAAACCATAGCCGCCTGCGACAGGGTTTCTATCGGCCCCTCCAGCAAGAAGTCCAGCATCGCTGCCTTGCGCAGGTCGGCCGCCATCAGCGCATCGCCGGGATTGGGCGGACGGTCAAGCGCGGGCGTCAGGGCGCCGGCGGCGTGGGAGCGTATGCCAATGATTCCCATCCCCTTGGACCTCGCCATGGGAATGATCTGGCCGTTGTCGAAGACCTCCGCCCCCGGCGGCTTCGGTTCCTGGGCAGTAGTGTTGAGCAGGTTGTAATAGGCGAGGACCGTGTCGTATTCCCCGCTGTTGATCAGCCGGTGCATGGTGGGAACGTGGTGGTCCATGGCAGACAGCCCAATGAACTTGGTCTTGCCTGCCTGCTGCATCTCCCTGTAGGCGTCCAGCACCGGGCCGAGCACGTCGTCGCCGGTGATGGAGTCCGGGGCCTCCCCGCGCTGCTCGGTAAAGCGGTTGTGCACGTGCAGCACGTCCACTTGGTCCCGCCTCAGGCGGTTCAGGCTGCGTTCCACGGAGCGCTGCACGGCGCCGGCCACGTCGTCCATTTCGTCGGCTCGCAGCCTGACCTTGGTCGCCACGACAGTGGGCTCTCGCCGGCCGATCAGCGCCTTGCCCAGGGCCTCCTCAGCCTTACCGTCTCCGTATGATGGGGCGACGTCAAAGAATGTGATGCCGAGGTCCAGCGCGCAGTGCACCGAACTGATGGCTTCCGCCTCGGTGGTAGCGCCCCAGACCTGCCCGATGCCTCCGCCGCCGAAGCCCGCCCGGGATACGCGCAGGCCGGTGCGGCCCAGAATGCTGTATTCCATGACTAAGCAACCTCCACGCTGACCGGAGCGCCCCGGCGTCTGGCGGTGATGAGATAGACTTGTTCCATATCCATGTCGAACAGTTGACAGGAGCCGAGTTCGACTAGGCCGTGCTCGACTTCGTGCTCATCCTGAATCTCTTGGATACGCGGGTCATCAGGGTCAAACATCGGCGCCGCGTCCAATGAGAACAACTCGTCCTTCGTCAAACGCCGTTCCAGGGCGTCGAAAACAATGTTGTCGGACGCGATTACGTTGGGTGTCAGCCAAGGGGCGGATATAATCAAGTCCCACAAATCCGCCAAAGTGTTTTCCCGCTGGCACATTCCGAACAGCGAAAACCCTCCGTATTGTTCTGAAAGGTCACGCTCAACCAAAGCGAGATTCCGGACCAATTGTTTTGTGTTGTTCATATCATTCCGACAATGAGCTTCATCTGCGTTAGAAGATTGGATGCTGATGACACGCTGGTGCTGCCCGGGATCATATATCGTAACTCAGGATTCCACCTGGCCACGTTCATCCAAGCAGTGGGCATTGTCATCCGGATTCTACTCTCCTGCCCGCTCAAGCGGAGCAACATTCCCAAGTTGTGGGTTCGAAACGACTGAAGCTCACGAAACTCCCGGTTGGTGGAAGGATACCCGGCCCAATCTAGAGTTTCGCATATCCGGGCTTTCAACGCCAACTCGACGGCGTAGCCGCAGATGTAGGCTACGCCGTCATACCGCCCAGCGTTGTAGAGCGTTTCAGCGTCCTCCAGCCGGGCGGCGGAAATGGAGCGGAGTTCGGCGACGGTCAACACGTTAGTGAGATACATCGCCCTCGGCCAGCTGGAACAGGATGCCGTGGGAACTCTCAGTATCGATGTTCAGGTTCCGGTATCCGAATGGGCTGGGCGCGGGCGTGTCGCTGCGCATCTTGTTGCCCTTGGACACCAGGTCGGAAAAGACCTGGTCGATGCCGTCGACGCCGAACGCCACGTGCATCACGCCGGGGCCGGTGGCCTTGAGTTGCTGGGCCATGGGCGTGTCGTCCCGCAGCGGTTCGAAGAAGTCGACGTAGGTCTCTCCGATGCGGTACAGGATGGACTTGAAGCCCCGGTCCTCGAACACGTCGGTGGACATAGGGGTCATGGAAAAGTTGCGCTCGATGTAGCTGGCCATGTCGTCTATGCTTTCGACGACGAAGGTAACGTGGTGCACTTTGTTGAACATTGCGTTCACTCCTCAAGAATCAGTTGGTCAAGGATGTGGGACCTGTTGCCCTGGGAGACCGGGATCTGCCGGGACTGGTAGACTGAACAAGCCCCGTCGAGGCCAGTGGGCAAATTGGGGCCTCCCGGCGCTGGCCCCATTTTCCTCTAAAGGAGCAGCCATGCCAACCTTCGCGACCGATGACAACGTAAACATCCATTACCAGGAGGTGGGGAGCGGCTTTCCACTGCTGTTCTCCCACGAGTTTGCCGGCGACATCACCAGTTGGGAGCCGCAGGTCAACTTCTTCGCCCGGAGATACCGGGTGATCACCTACTGCCACCGTGGCTATCCGCCGTCGGGAGTGCCGGAGGACCCCGACGCCTACTCCCAGGACCGGCTTGTGGCGGACATGCGGCAGTTGCTGGAGCATCTGAGCATCGGGCAAGCCTACATTGCCGGGCTTTCTATGGGGGCCGCAACCGCCCTCAGCTTCGGCCTAGCTCACCCGGAGATGTCGCGGGCCCTCGTCGTGGCAGCCACCGGCACCGGCTCCACCGACCGGGAGATGCATCTGGAGGCGTGGCGGCACAACGTGGAGCGGCTCAAGACCGAGGGCATTGCGGAGTTCGCCGAGGAGTATGCCAACAGCCCAACCAGGGTACAGTTCAAGCGCAAGGACCCGGTGGGCTGGGAGAAATTCTACGCCGGGCTGGCGTCCCATTCGGCTCTCGGTTCTGCCCTGATCACCCAGGGCATCCAGCTGAAACGGCCAACGGTGTTCCAACTGGAAGAGGAAATGCGCCGCATGACCGTCCCGACGCTGCTACTGACAGGCGACGAGGACGATCCCTGCATTGAGCCGATGCTGTTCATCAAGCGCTGCGTGGCCACCAGCGGGCTGGTCTTCTTCCCGCAGAGCGGCCACACAATCAACCTTGAGGAGCCGGCGCTGTTCAACCGCACGGTGCTGGACTTCCTGACCGCCGTGGAGTCCGGGGCCTGGGCGACCCGCGCTGAGTGAGTGGCCTCAGAAACTATCTGGAAAACGCTGCTAGCTTCCATCAGATGCTCGTCCGCGCTACCTTCTCACCCCCACCCTAACCCTCCTCCGTCAAGGGGGAGGGAACTTTTGAGATAGTTTCTTACTCCTGGAGGCCAGCGACTATTTTGCGGAGTTGCTGCTCGTCGTCGGCGCCGTTCACATCCATGCCAAACACAACCTCGTGGAGCAGCCCGTCGTATCGTTCCTTGAGGGCTGGCGCGACTGCGTCGTATTCCTCGGCAACAACGAACTTGTCCAGGATTTCGTCGGTGATCAGGTTAGTCATTTCGTCCCACTGGCCTTTGAGAGACATTTCATGGAGCCTGACACCCACATCCTCAATGCCGTGGGTCTCTAGCACCGTCGAGTAGGTCCGGGTGGACGCATAGAACGCGATCTGGCGCCGGACGGGATATTTGCGCTCCTCGATGACCGCCTTGTTGGGGCCGGTGATGATGAAGCCCGATCCGCTCAGATTTACCGCTTGCGGCTCCCTCTCGGCACGCCGCGCCCCGTCGGCGATGGGCGGTAGCACCTTCTGGTTGATGAAGTCCGGAGAGGTCAGCGGGTGCAGGGAGACTCCGTCACATACCTCGCCGGCAACGCGGCAGTTATAGGCGTTGACCGCGCTGATGAATACCGGCGGACTGGGCAGCTCCGACGGGCCGGGGCTGAAGAAGGGCGTCATCAGCGAAAAGTTGTAGTGCTCCCCGTGGTAAGACAGACGGGTGCCGTCCTGCCACGCGTCCCAGATGGCGTGGAGCGACTGGACATACTCCCGGATGCGAGGTCCGGGCGAAGACCACTCCGTCGAAAAGCGGCGCTCTATGTGGCCCTTCACCTGCGTTCCCAGCCCCAGACGGAAGCGTCCGCCGGAGAGGTTCTGGAGGTCCATTGCGGCGTAGGCCAATACCATGGGCGAGCGCGGGAAGGCGATGGCGACCCGGGGCTCCAGGGTTACCCGGGAGGTCGTTGTGGCCGCCAGCACCAGCGGGAACAGCGGGTCGTGCCCCGTCTCCTCGGTGCACAGGCCGTCGTAGCCGATGCGTTCGGCCCACCGCGCCTCTTCGGCTATGCCCTTGATGTTGCCGGTGTTCAAGTGGTAAAGCACCCGGAATCCCATGGTTTCCTCCGTCGCCGGAAAAGTTGACTGTAGGGGCGCACAACCGTGCGCCCCTTATGGACATTCCCGGTATATTTCTCAGTGCGCGAGACAGGGCGCACGGCTGTGCGCCCCTACGTTAGTTATCTTTGCTAGGACCTGCGTTATCGCGCCGTGAAGCCGCCGTCGACCACCAGCTCGGCGCCAGTGATGTAGGAGGCCTCGTCGGAGGCGAGGAACAGGACAGCGTTGGCGACCTCGATGGTCTCGCCCTCTCTCTGCATCGGCACGTCATTGATCAGCCTTTCTCTCCGAGCGTCGCCGCGCTGGAAGGAGGTCAGCATGGGCGGCATCATGCCAGGATGCACCGAGTTGATGCGGATGCCGTCCTTGGCGTGCTGCACAGCCGTCGCCTTGGTCAGAAGCCGGACAGCGCCCTTGGAGGCGTTGTAGCCAGGATGGACCGACTCCTGCCCAACAATGCCGGAAATGGACGAGATGTTGACTATGGAGCCGCCACCGGTCTTCTGCATTTCGGCAACCGCATGCTTGGTGCCAAGAAAAACGCCGCGGGCGTTGATGTCCAGCAGGCGGTCCCAGGCGTCGGTGCTGCGGAAGTCCCGCTCTCCGCTGCCGCTGATGCCCGCGTTGTTCACGAGGATGTCCAGTTGGCCGTAGCGCCCGACCGCCTGCTCCACGGCGGCGATCCAGGAGTCCTCGTCTGAAACGTTGAGGTTGACGAACATGGCGTCGCCGCCGGCCTCCGCTATCTCGGCCTCAACACGACGGCCATCCTCCTCACGGATGTCCGCGACGACCACCTTGGCGCCCTCCCGGGCAAACAGCCTGCATTCCTCGGCGCCCATGCCGTTGGCGCCGCCAGTAACCATGGCGACCTTACCTTCCAGTCTCATATCAGTCTCTCTTTCTTCCGAGAATTCGCTGGCGCAAGCTGAAACACAGGGCCTCGCCAGCCTTCGTTCGTGATAGGATACCGCAATCGCCTGCGGTTCGCAGTATAGCTGAGGATGTACCGCGTATAATGGCGGCATGCCCCGCCGATATCGACCAGCAGAAGTTGTCCGCGTTTTGGAATCTTTTGGGTTTGTCAGGGTGCGACGGAAGGGAAGTCACGTAACACTTCGGCTGCCGGATGGGCGGTATCCTACAACCGTTTCTATGTCGCGACGAGAGGTACCTCCTGGGACCTTGAGCGAAATCCTGAGACAGGCGGGGTTAACTTCCGCCGAGTTTCACAGTAGGGCATTGGAGGTTCTCTGATGATCAAAAGGAAAGTAACTGTCGTTATGCTCCACGATGAAGAGCAGGGAGGTTATTCCGTCGTCATTCCGACGATTCCACAACTGGCGACCATGGGGGAAGACGTGGAGCACGCTTTGGCAATGGCCAAGGAATGCCTAGAGATTAGTCTGCAAGAACCGGGCGACTGGGATTATTTCAACCTTGATCACGCCTACTCAGAGCATGTGGTCATAGGAACAGTAGAAGTTGAACTACCCGATAGACCGGAACCAGTGGACTCTACGAGAGACGCAGAGGCGGACGAAACTCCTGCGCCGATAGCAGCGGAGGACTAGCGATGCGACTGGAAGGCAAGGTGGCAATTGTCAGCGGAGAGGCCCGGGGGCAGGGGGCCGCAGAGGCGAGGCTGTTCGCCAGGGAGGGAGCGGCGGTCGTCATCGGAGACATCCTCAATGAGGAGGGCTTCAAGCTCGAGGCTGAAATCCGAGAGCTGGGTGGCCGGGCAACCTACGTTCATCTCGACGTCACCCAGGTGGACCAGTGGGAGAGCGCCGTTTCGCGGGCCGTTTCCGAATACGGGAAGCTGGACATCCTGGTCAACAATGCGGGCATCACAGGCATGGAGGGCGGAGGAAGCCCCGTCTCGGCGAAGATAGACGCAACCGATACGGCGCAGTGGGACCGCATCCTGGACGTGAACGGCAAGGGGGTTTTCCTGGGCACCAGGGCCGCCATACCCGCGATGCGGGCGGCGGGCGGCGGTTCCATCATCAACATCTCCTCGGTTGCCGGCATGGTCGCCATCGGCCCGGGCAGCGGACGATCCGCCTCTTACGCCGCCTCCAAGGGCGCAGTCAGGCTGCTTACAAAGTCCACGGCGGTCCAGTACGGGCCGGAAAACATACGGTGCAATTCGGTGCATCCGGGATTTATCGTAACCCCCATGACCCAGCCCTTCCTGGACCAGCCCGGCGGACGGGAATGGGGTCTGACACAGGGGGCGCTGAACCGGCTCGGTACGCCGGAGGATATCGCTAACGGGGTGCTGTTCCTGGCGTCCGATGAGTCGTCTTTTGTGACCGGTAGTGAAATGGTTATCGACGGAGGCTGGACTGCTTCATAGGTCTGAAGATTCGAGGGGTGATCCATAGGAGGACCGGAATGCGATTGGAAGGGAAAGTGGCCCTGATCAGCGGCGGGGCCAGAGGCCAGGGCGCCACGGAGGCCCGGTTGTTTGCCAGAGAGGGCGCGGCAGTCGTCATCGGCGACATCCTGGACGAGGAGGGCCTCAAGCTCGAAGCTGAAATCCGTGAACTGGGTGAAAGGGCAACCTTCGTCCATCTCGACGTGACCGAGCCGGACCAATGGGAGAGCGCGGTATCACGAGCGGTCACCGAGTACGGCAAGCTGGATGTGCTGGTCAACAACGCGGGCGTGGGCGCTATCGACGTCGCTGGTCTGGGCGCTCCCAGGATCGATGCGACGTCTGCAGAGGTCTGGGACAAGATAATGGATGTGAACAGCAAGGGAGTGTTCCTTGGCACTCGTGCTGCCATCCCTGCCATGCGGGCCGCTGGCGGAGGGTCCATCATCAACATATCCTCCGTGGCGGGACTGGTGGGAGCCGGTCATGGCAGCGGGGCCTCAGCAGCGTACTCGTCTTCGAAAGGGTCGGTACGGCTGTTGACCAAGGCTACCGCCGTCCAGCATGGTCACGAAGGAATCCGCTGCAACTCAGTTCACCCCGGATACATCGAGACGGCCATGACACAGGTGTCGCTGGCACAGCCTGGATTCCGTGAACAGGTTGCCGCCATGGCGCCGTTAAACCGGATAGGAACAGTGGACGATATCGCCAACGGGGTGCTGTTCCTGGCCTCCGATGAGTCGTCATTCATGACCGGCAGCGAACTGGTCATCGACGGGGGCTGGACGGCCCAATGAGCAGATCGTAACTACCTGGATTGAATTTCAGCATATAAGCGGAGGGATGACATGCGACTGGAAGGCAAGGTGGCGCTGATCAGCGGAGGCTCCAGGGGCCAGGGCGCCGCAGAGGCCCGGCTCTTTGCGCGGGAAGGGGCGGCGGTGGTCATTGGCGACATCCTGGACGACGAGGGCCTGAAGCTGGAGGCGGAAATCCGCGAACTGGGCGGGCAGGCCACCTACGTCCATCTCGACGTGACCGAGCCGGACCAGTGGGAGAACGCTGTCTCACGGGCGGTCTCGGAATACGGCAAGCTGGACATACTGGTCAACAACGCCGGAATCGGCAGCGCACAGACCGGCGGGCTGGATGCTCCGCTGATCGACGGCACCTCGACCGAGCTGTGGGACAGGATACTGGACGTCAACGGCAAAGGCGTGTTTCTCGGCACCCGGGCCGCCATCCCAGCCATGCGGACCGCTGGCGGGGGATCCATCATCAACATCTCCTCCATAGCGGGCATGGTCGGCCTTGCCCCGGCCAACGGCGCAGCAGCAGCTTATGCAGCGTCCAAGGGATCGGTCAGGCTGCTCACCAAGTCCACCGCCGTTCAATACGGCGCGGAAGGCATAAGATGCAACTCGGTCCACCCCGGATTCATCGAGACGGCTATGACCGAGCTGCGTCTTTCGGTGCCGGGGGCTCGCGACGAGGCAGCGGCCGCAACGCCGATTCGGCGGATCGGTACGGTTGACGACATCGCCAATGGGGTGCTTTTCCTCGCCTCCGATGAGTCGTCATTCATGACGGGCAGCGAGATGGTCATAGACGGAGGCTGGACGGCCCAATAGGAAACTGGCCCAACGTTCCCCTTCTCCTTGAAGGGGAGGGTCAGGGTGGGGGTGAAATGTGGGAGCGAAATGGCCGAAAAAATCAACCTCTGAAACTGAAACGCATTGGCGTGGTGGACGACATTGCCTACGGGGTGCTGTTCCTGGCCTCCGACGAGTCATCGTTTATGACAGGCAGCGAGATGGTAATCGACGGTGGCCTGACCGCTCAGTAATTTGACGGCTGGCTAATGATTTGGGGGTTGCCGACACCCTTTGCTGTGCTAAACTGTGCGGCGCCGAAAACAAATAGGGGCGGACAAAAACGGTCCGCCCCTGTGTTTTGCCCGGATTCAGGAGCATCCCGATTTGGAAAACAAGAAGGTAACGGTAGTTGTCTTTCCCGATGAGGATGGTGGCTACACTGCGGTGATGCCATACTTTTCCTGCGGGCTGATAGCGAGTGGCGCCTGTATGACAGCGCAGGGACGGACGGTGGATGAGGCGCTTGCGGAAGCGCGCCTTCTTATCGAGGGTTATCTGGACCAGAATGGAGCTGACGGCAGATACCACTTGGAGCACGCGCGCCTGGAGGGTCTGGAGGTTCGAGAGCTGGAGGTGGATGAGGGGGATTAGGGACAGGGTATCGCTGAAAATTTCTCAGTCAATCATTCCGGCGGCAAACCGGAGGAACTGCCGAAGTCCCTGCTCCGGGTTTTCCGACATATCGCTTTCGGTAACGGCCTGCTGGGTGCCTGCGTGAAAATGCTTGGGGAAAGAGGCCACTGTATGCCACCGCAAATGCGGTATGTTGTCATGCCGGTAGACAGTCCCATCAACATGGCCTCTCTCCCAATGATAGGCGAAACGGCCGGGTGTGCGCCTGGACCACCAAAAGTCGATGTAAGAGCCATCCGTGAGTGTGACTCTCAGCTTACGTCTAATGACGAATGCGGACACGACGATCTCAAAGAACTCTTCTATGGCCAACCGGCCAAGCGCTTCAAGATCCGGCATCATATCCCTTTGAGCATAACCTTGATCCGTTCAACGCGGTCGGTTAGGTAATCGACTTCTTGATAGTCCTCCAGCATATCCTCCTCTTCCACTTTCCCTTCTACGAACAGGGCTTCCATTTCCCACAGGTCATTCACGCCGAACTTGGCGCACCGGGCCTTTCGCTCGGCCTCGAATTGGCGCAACTGTTCCAGCAGGAAAGCTCGCAGGCTCTTCCGTTGCAGTTCTTCCTCGGTGATGGCGAATTCTTTGGCAATGTTGGTTGCGTCTACGGGCATGGTTGTCTCCTTCACCGCTGGCTGGCGTGGAGGATGGTGATTCCGATGATTTCGTCGCCATCATAGCGCACTATGATGTCGTCGTCGGTTAGTTCGCTGTAGGTGGCCGGCTGGGTTGACGCCCGAAGTGGACGTACAGTACGTCGCCCTCTTCGTCGTAGGACGCCTGCAAGCGGCCGTTGGGGCAATGGCGCACTGCCGGGAGCAGGCTTAGGAAATTGTTTAGGTTTTCGGTCGGATTCATCAGGGCCATATCTGCCTTCTGTTATATGCTGTGAAACCAGGGACTTCTCGTCTGTCCGCTGTGAAAGAAAGGTTCTGGAAAGTTAGACGTCATCCTCCATAGTTATTACCACTTTGCCCCGGGCTCGCCCTGTTTCCAGATACCGGATGGCTTCAGGAACTTGCTCCAGCGTGTAGCGCCGATCAATGACGGGCACAACTTTCCCTGATTCCAGCAGTTCTTTCAGCAAAGCCGAGCTATCGGCGTTCGCTTTCGTCCTCCAGGAAGACTGCAAGGCGCAGAATTTCTTCTTTGCGGTCATCGAAATCCAGGGGGCCAGTAACAACGCCTGGAACAATCGCGCCGGAGCACCGCCAACCAGAACATAAATCCCGTGGGGACTTAGAATTCGCTTATAGTCTGAAACTGAACGATATGCCGCCGCATCAATGATCAGGTCATAGAGCTGCCCACTCCGGGTGCAGTCTTCCTGCGTGTAATCAATAACGTGGTCGGCCCCCAGCGAGCGCACTAGTTCAAGATTCCGCGTGCTGCAAACGCCGGTCACCTCTGCGCCGAAGGATTTGGCAATCTGCACCGCAAAGGTGCCCACCCCGCCGGACGCCCCGTTAATCAACACTCTTTGTCCCGGCTGAATCTGCCCCGGACCGCGCAGCGCCTGGAGCGCCGTCAATCCCGCCAAGGCCGCCGCTGCCCCCTGCTCGAAGGTCAGCCCCGGCGGCTTGAGGGCCACAGCGGTCTCACGAGCGCATACGTATTCTGCGAAACCACCCCACCCACCTTGGGGTGGTGATAGCTCCCCGAATACCTCATCGCCCGGCTGAAACTGCGTGGTACTTGCGCCTGTCGCTTCAACCCTCCCGGCAAAATCGGCTCCCAGTATGCTGTGCTTGGGCCGTAGCAACCCCATGCCCATCAGCCGGATCAGGACCGGATCCGCTCTCATAACCCGCCAGTCCGCCGGGTTCACCGACGCCGCTTGAACCTTCACCAGAACCTCGCCATCTTTGGGAACCGGCTTTGGAACCTCCTCAAGCCTCAGCACGTCAGCCGAACCATACCTGTTTCGAACAATGGCTCTCATTACGCTTGCTTCCATTATCTCCGTTGGCTGGCGTGGAGGATGGTGATGCCGATGATTTCGTCGCCAGCGTTCGTTCAGAGATTTGACAGGTTAGTTACAAGGTTGTAGATAAACCAGCCGTCGCCGGTGACGAATTTCTTTGGTTTGGCGTTAGCGGCGTCCTGAGTGAAGCCTATACCGTCGCTGAACGGGTCGTAGGCCACGATTTTGTCGTACCTCACCCGGAAGCTCTTTCTTGGGCCACTGAAATAGAGGTGCTTGGGCGTGACGCCGAGAATGCCGGTATCAACATGGACATTCTCATCCCATTCGTGGATCCGGCTCTTGAAAGCGGACGGCCGGTAGTATAGCCCTCTGGCTACCCGGATGCTGACGCCATGGGAAGTCCCACGCCTTTCGCGTTTCGTTTTTGTCTCTATGTACTGTACTCCATCGAAGGCCCAAACAAGTTTTTCGCTCTTTTGGAGGTTGAATGGATGATCAGTTACGTTTAGGCGGTAGGTAATCTCTCCTTCCATCAAGTCTCGGATTACAGCGGCTCTCACCAAGTCTCTGTGGGCGTCCTCAACATCGTCTCTTGAAAAGTTGAAGTAGGCCATGTACCTGAACAGTGCATTTTCTTCGGCTTGTGTCAGTATGCCGTCCTCCATTGAACCTTCTACGGCAGCTTCCCAGGCCCGGATAAGCAGTTCTTTGGTTTCCTCCGGCGGCAGCCTCAGCGCCTTCACCGAATTCTGGAGTTCGTCCAGATTGTGATAGGTGCTTGATGTGTCAAGCGCCAAGAGGCGGGCGTCGAGCATCACGCGGTCTTTCGCGCCCTTCTCAAGGGCAGCCAACGACTTATTCACCCCGTCGCCTTCGATGGCAAATCTGCTTCGGAATTCGAGCAACCGCGCCTCTTCGGCGGCAGTCAGGATTCCGTCTGAGAAGCTGTCGCCCACGGCGCGGTGCCATGCTTCTCCTATAACTGAGTCAATGCTGTCGGGATGGACGTATGAGCGCTGAGCTATCTGGAGTAAATCAGCGCGCAGTTGAGATTCTCTGGTGTTTGGCGCCATGACAGCCCGGGTAGCCAAATCCGTCATTTCCTGCAATCCGTTTTCATGAATCGAATCGCACTTGCTATGGAGTCTCCGGAGAAAGCCCGCCTTTTCACCGCACAGCCTACAGTCACCCATTCTGGAACTCCCCTCAAGAAGAGATAGCAGATACTGTCAGTTATCCAAGTGCAAGGACACAAAGACCGCCAATCAGAGCCACTAATCCAGTGGCGACAATGGTAGCAATGAGCGATCCAGCGATTACACCACAACCGCCATCACCAGTATCCTCTGACTCGTAGCGATTATCAGGCGATGGAGTGCTGGGCCGTGAGTAACTGGGTCGGCTATTGCCTGTCGGCTGGCCGCTAGAATAGCTGCTGCTCGACGGTGGGCGGCCAGTGCCGGGACGGCTGTTGCTGGACGGCGGGTTTCGCCTCCTGCTCCATTCGTCCAAGAGGGGCGTAATGGCTTCACGGAATCCCCGAGTTTCAAATAGGGCCATTATCGAATTTTCGGCAGGCGACTCAACCATGACTAAGAATGTTTTGGCGTCAAATAGCTCTCGAATAGTTTCATCTATTTCTTGGGGAGGCGCGATAGATGCATCGCGACTGCTGGAGACGTACCACATTTGCTGCCAAATTGGGCCGTTATCGATTCTATAGCTCACGGTGACCGAATCGGCATGTGATATTCTCGTATTCCAATGCACAACAATAGTGACTCCAGACTCTCCCAGCATCACTGTCAGAGAATAATCAGGATTAACTGGGTCAACCGTCCGTAAGGCGGTCACACCGTCTCCTCTAATAATTGTCCAATTGCCGGTGCCGCTAGTTCTTGAGCTCCTACTTGTGGACGTCCTCTGGTTGCTTGCGTTTGATGTAGGACTACCGGCACTACGGCGTGTTTTTAGTGAACCATCGTTGTTCTCCCAGTCTGTTACACGGCCGGTCGAGAAATCGAATTCGACGCTGTTAAGCTCGCTAGTGCCTCGATACAGCCAGAGTTCACGGTTCAGTTCCTGATGGGCTATTATGACCGACGGTGTTCCCTGTAGAAGGGCTACTTGATCCCTGTGGGATCCCGAAGCGAAAAAATCCAAGGTGGTGACGTTAGGACCAGGGATCAAGCGGATTTGCAGATTTCCTCGGATATTGCTCCAACCCTGAACCCTGCCGGTGTCCAGATCGAATTCGATGGTGTCGTCGCTGCCGTAGTGCCAAACTTCTTCCCTGATAGCCCGGTCGATGCTGACGTTGTGGGGCGGGCCGTGGATGTCGGCAACCTGGCTCTTAGTGAAGCCGAGGGAGAAGTACCCAGAGGGATTTCGTGGCGCATTAGTCCTGGAGTGTGATGCTTGCGATGCGCTTGAGGTGGAAGGGCCAGTTTGTGGGCCACTGGCCAGGGTGCCACTTTGCTCCGCTCGGCTCCGGTCGTATTCCGCCCGCTTCTCCGGGTCGCTCAGCACGGCGTAGGCGCGGTTGACCGCCGCCATCATCTCGCCCGCTTCCGGAGCCGGGTTCTTGTCCGGGTGGTACAGAAGCGCCAGGCGACGGTAGGCGGCCTGGATTACGTCTGGGTGGGCTGACGGGTGGAGGTGCAGGATTTCGTATAGGTCTTCGGTTCGCGACACTTTCGCTTATCCCCGCTGGCTGGCGTGCAGGATGGTGAGGCCGATGATCTCGTCGCCATCATAGCGCACGATGATGTCGTCTTCGGTTAGTTCGCTGTCGGTGGCCGGCCTGGGTTGCCGTCCGAAGTGGACGTACAGCACATCGCCTTCTTCGTCGTAGGAAGCCTGTAACCGTCTCTTCGGAGAGTGGCGCACTGCGGGGAGCAAGTTTAGGAAATCGCTTAGATTTTCAGTTGGATTCATCAGGGCCATATTTGCCTTTTTCTCCACAGCCAAGCCGTCTTACTGGTTGGAAATGCGGTGATTATGAACCCATCACCGTTCAACTCGCGGTAGGCTACCACCAGCCATGTTCCAGGTTCGCGTTCTTTCAGAGCTAATAGTTCCCCGGTAGTTCCGGCAACAACTCTGTCAGGGTTTCTCACTGTCTGAAGGATCTCAAGGTGTTGTCCGGTTAATTCCGGATGATCCTCAACAATATGGGCCCATCGTTCCGCCGTCAGGCGGATTGGTCCTCCCGTTGGTGTAGGTACTATGCCAAGCACTGCCGGTTCTCTCTGATGCGTCCATTATATGAAAAGCCGGACCCTTTCGAGTCCGGCTTTTGTTTTGCTGCCTTAACCGCTGAATAGTGGAAGGGAGATTTGGTGATGTTCAAGAGTGGTTAACAGGTCCCCGATATTATCGGGGATTCGGTGGACTTTCTCAGGGAACCCCTCCATCAGCCTGGGAGCGCAATCGGCGCTCGATCGCAGGACCTCCGGGTCTAAACCCTTTGGCCGCTGGCTTTCAGGAGAGGAACACCCACCGCTCGACCTGGGAGTTGGGCCCCGGCCCCATCCCGACGCAGTCGGGACAACGGCCAGAACCGTGTGCTCCTTAAAGGAGGTGATCCAGCCGCACCTTCCGGTACAGCTACCTTGTTACGACTTCGTCCCAGTCACCAAGCCCGACCTCGGCACCTGCCTCCCTTGCGGGTTAGCTCAGCGACTTCAATCGTTCTCGGCTTCCATGACGTGACGGGCGGTGTGTACAAGGCCCGGGAACGTATTCACCGCAGTATGCTGACCTGCGGTTACTAGCGATTCCGCGTTCATGCAGGCGGGTTTCAGCCTGCAATCCCAACTGGGGCCGGCTTTGGTGGGATTGGCTCCATCTCGCGATTTCGCAGCCCATTGTACCGGCCATTGTAGCGTGTGTGTAGCCCAGGACATAAGGGCCATGATGACTTGACGTCATCCCCACCTTCCTCCTCCTTGTGGGAGGCTGTCTCGCTAGAGAAGATAACTAGCGACAAGGGTTGCGCTCGTTGCGGGACTTAACCCAACACCTCACGGCACGAGCTGACGACAGCCATGCAGCACCTGTGACGGCTCCCGGAGTTACCCCCGGATCGTTCCCCTTTCGGGGTTCTACTACCGACATGTCAAGCCCTGGTAAGGTTCTTCGCTTAGCATCGAATTAAACCACACGCTCCACCGCTTGTGCGGGCCCCCGTCAATTCCTTTGAGTTTTAGCCTTGCGGCCGTACTCCCCAGGCGGAATGCTTATCGCGTTAGCTTCGGCACAGCAGGGGTCGATACCCGCTGTACCTAGCATTCATCGTTTAGGGCGTGGACTACCTGGGTATCTAATCCAGTTTGCTCCCCACGCTCTCGCGCCTCAGCGTCAGGCACGGCCCAGAAAGCCGCCTTCGCCACTGGTGTTCCTCCCGATATCTACGCATTTCACCGCTACACCGGGAATTCCGCTTTCCTCTACCGCCCTCAAGCGAGGTAGTATCCCTTGACCTCTCCCAGTTGAGCCGGGAGCTTTCACAAGAGACTTACCAAGCCGCCTACGCGCTCTTTACGCCCAGTAATTCCGGGTAACGCTTGCTCCCTACGTATTACCGCGGCTGCTGGCACGTAGTTAGCCGGAGCTTATTCCCCGGGTACCGTCCTTTCTCTTCCCCGGGAAAAGGGGTTTACAGCCCTAAGGCCTTCATCCCCCACGCGACGTCGCTGGGTCAGGCTTTCGCCCATTGCCCAAAATTCCCTGCTGCTGCCTCCCGTAGGAGTGGGGGCCGTGTCTCAGTCCCCCTCTGGCTGATCGTCCTCTAAGACCAGCTACCCGTCATAGGCTTGGTAGGCTTTTACCCCACCAACTACCTGATAGGACGCGAGCCGCTCCTCCGGCGCCCGAAGGCTTTCATCCGGCAACCAAGGTCACCGGATCGTATGCGGGATTACTCTCAGTTTCCCGAGGCTATACCCCACCGGAGGGCACGTTACTCACGCGTTACTCAGCCGTCTGCCACTTGCCCGAAAGCACGTTCGACTTGCATGCATTAAGCGCGCCGCCAGCGTTCACCCTGAGCCAGGATCAAACTCTCTAAACAGAACTTACCTAGCTTCCTTCCACTATTCAGTTGTTAAGGTACACGACCGCCCGGCGGTGGTTACCGCCAGCGCGGCCTAGCTCAAGTATCATAGTGGCACGTTTCAGCCTTGTCAACACCTGATACCCGGAATTTGCGATTTTCCCTGCCAATTGCCCCCAATCCCTCGATCTTGCCGTGCAAGGCCGGACCGGACCCCAATGGGATATACTTGCGGCAAATCGCTCTTCAGTTTTCTGAGATGCAACTGAGGCGCCAATCCGGCCCAAAATCAATGCCGAGGAGGAATACCATGAGCGTAGTGAAAATCAACGCGATCACCGTCCCGGAGGGGCGAGGCCACGAGCTTGAGGAGAGGTTTGCGCACCGCGCCGCCGCCGTGGAGAACGCTCCGGGCTTCGAGGGCTTTGAGCTGCTCCGCCCAGTGGAGGGCGAGTCCAGGTACTTCGTCTACACCCGCTGGGAGTCCGAGGAGGCGTTCCAGAACTGGTTCAACAGCCAGGATTTCCAGCGCGGCCACGCTCAGGCCAACCAGGAATCCAGGGCCCCGGCGCCCGTCGGCACCGCCGCCGACCTGCTGGCCTTCGAGGTGGTCATGAGCGCCGGTCCCAAGGCTGAATAAAGACGAATCAGCGAACGGCGTAATAGTTTGGCTGGAGCTACGAGAATTCGGCATCCCTGCCTTCCTGGCCTTGGGCCAGCACTCACGCTGTCCGCCGCAGTGTTAAAATTTGCCAAACCGCAGGGGAATTGCAGTGATTGACGCCCCGACTGCTACCCTAATCGCCTCTGCTTTGGCCACCGTCGTTGCCATAGTGGGCTTTGCCGCCGTGGTCTATTTCAGGCTGGGCAGATTGGAAGAAAAGCTGGAAGGCTTGGAGGAAAAGATAGACTTGGGCCTGGCGGCGAACAGAGAACTGACACTGTCAGAAAGCCGTCGGCTGTCGGACAAGATAGATTCCGACGTAGCCCGGCTGTCGGATAAGATTGACTCCGGCTTGGCTAGGCTGTCGGACAAGATGGATGCCCAGCATTCGGAAACGATGGCGGCCATCCAGCGGCTGACCGACGCCTTTCTTTCTCACTGGCACGACGATGACGGAAATGTTGCCTTTCGTATTCCGCCGGGAACCGGACCGGATTGAGCCCGTCCGGTTAGAGAGGCAGAAATCCTGTCCCGTCCACGACAGGCCCTTGGCGGCTGGCAGTCCCAAGGGGCGAAAGGTATGTTGTGGCGCGGATCTCGCGGTAATCCTTCACGTCTAACCGGGCTTGGACCTTCCATTGCAACCTTGTGAGTCTGCCCTCCCGGGGGCTGCCAAAGGAAAGGTGAACCACCGCTGACCATTCCAGTTCACCCCCGGGCCGCGCCTCGGAACGTCCGCAGAGTTCGACCACGCGGAACAGTTTTTCCGTGCTGTGTTCGAGGTAGCCGTCGAGGACTGTTCTTGAGAAACGGGTGGTTATCAGCGACAGCTCCAGCCAGCCCCTGTTTATTGTGAACGATTCAACGGGCAGCAGGAAAACACTGACATGCACAACGCCGCCGGATTTTTCGTCCGGCGGCGCTTCGCATTCTGCCTTAATTGTCAGTTCCGCCTTGGCCCGGCGGAGGCGACGGGGCAACAGGGGCATATCTTGTCGCTGTCCTTATCCGAACATCTGGTTGGGCAGGAAAGTGCTGATAGGCGGCACCGCAATCAGGATGATCAGCGCGACAATTGACAGGAAGAAGAAGGGCAGAATCCCTTTGAATATCTCCTCCAGGGTGAGGTCCTCTCCCTCTGGCATTTGAACCGCCACCGACCGCACCGTGTAGACGTTCAGTCCGACCGGAGGCGTGATCAGCCCGATTTCGATGGACATGATTACCAGCATGGCGAAGTACACGCGGTCAATTCCCAGCCCCGTGATGATCGGGTCAACGATGGGCAGGGTGATTGACATCATGGAAATGGAGTCCTGGAACATACCCAGGAACACATACATGATCAGGAACAGGATCATGATCAGCAGCGTGGGAATCTGGGCTTCCTGTACTACCTCGACGAACTCTCCGGGCAGCCCGGTGAGCACCAGGAACCGGGCAAAGATCATCGCGCCGATGAGGATGAAGAAGACCAGCGCGGAGGTCTGAGCCGCCTCTTTCATCGCCTGGCCGA
Organism: Dehalococcoidia bacterium; assembly: GCA_965203005.1. Classification (GTDB taxonomy): domain Bacteria; phylum Chloroflexota; class Dehalococcoidia; order Lucifugimonadales; family UBA3495; genus VXOI01. The sequence goes on along the minus strand of CBDBBS010000002.1, from coordinate 2,248,922 downwards.
ACCGTTCCCAGGTCAGCCCCGGCTTTTCCAGCTGGACCGCGGCAGGAGGGGGAATGGGACCCTGAGGGCTGGCGACGCTTCTCTCCTCCGGCAGATCGGCAGGCGGGTTGCTGGAAGCCGCCATCGCTGTGTCTGCCCGGAAAATCCAGCGCTCCATCAGGGGCGCCAGCAGGGCCAGCACCAAGGCGCCAGCAGCTCCGGCAGCCCCGGCCTCGGTGGGAGTGAATATGCCGGTGTACATACCGGCGATGATTCCCACCACTAGAATCACAATACCCACCACACCCACAGTGGACTTGACTCGCTCCATAAAGGGTGGCGCGTAGTCGGCTCGCGGGGCGCGCTCAGGGTAGCGTGCGGCCACTACCACTATGCCCAGGGTAAAAATCAGCGTGAGAAGGACGCCCGGTCCGACGCCGGCGATAAGCAGCTTGCCAATGGACTGCTCGGTCAAGATACCGTAGACGATCATCAGCGCGCTGGGCGGGATGAGCATCCCCAGCATCCCTGCTGCGGCGATGGTCCCACAGGCGAAGGCCTTGTCGTAGCGCCGGCGGTACATCTCTGGCAGGCTGATTCGGGTGAATACGGCACAGGCCACCACGCTGGAGCCCGTACACGCCGCGAACATGGCATTGGCCCAGGTGGTGGCGATGGCCATCCCTCCGGGCAACCGTCCTACCCATTTGTAGGCGGCATCGAAGGCCCTTGCCGACAGCCCGGCGTGCATGGCGAACAGCCCCATGATGATGAACAGGGGCAGGATAGCGAAGGCGTAGACATTGGTGGTCGAATATGGGGTGGTGGTAAACAGGGCGAGAGCCAGGGTAATTTTCCCTGTCATGAGGAACATGCCGACGAAACCGGTGGCCGCCAAGGCAAGCCCGACGTGTACGCCGAGGACCATCAGAGACAAAACGGCAACGAAGCCGATTACTCCCCAGTAGAGATCGTCCATATTTAGACCTTATAAGCCCGGCGCAAGATTTTACCCAAATCCGAGTTGCGAGACAGGCGCCTAGTCCGAAATTGCTGGCTCCACTGCCGGGTCCCCCGCCAGCTCTTCAACCTGGGGCTCCTCGGCCTCCCTTGGCCGACGGAACAGTGCGTAGAGATCAACTGCCCGGTAAATCCAGTCGGAAAGGAACTGCAGGGATATGAGCAACGCCCCAAAGACCAGGGCGAACTGCGAAGGCCATTTGGGAATGTTGACCAGTCCCGCGACATATTCCCCGATCTCGAAGGAGTGGTAGGACCACTTGAATGTCTCGTAAAAGATCAGGCCGTAAATCGCGACGCCCAGAGTGTAGGCAAACAGGTCCATCGCAGCGCGGATCTTTGGGGGCATTCGGAGCGTCAGGATTTCCACCCTGATGTGCGCCTTCTGCCGCTGGCTGTAGGCCAGGCCCAAAAATACGATGAACACCAGCATGAACGCGCCGACCTCGTAGGACATTGGCACGGGTTTGTTCAGCACCTTCCGGCCAAAGATATCCGCAACCACCATTGCCATAAGAATGACGACAATGGAGGCGGCGCCGAAGGCGCTGGCGTTCACCGCCCAGCCTTGGATCTTGTTGAGATATTGGCCCACCGCTCGAAAATCCATCACTGCCCTCACAGTGGGTGTTCGACAGGGCGGGAGCGACATTCGCCGCAACCGCCCTGCCCGCTTTCTCTAGTTACCGTCCCTGTAGTCTGCCGCCCATTGCCTGGGGAAGGTATGGCCCAACTCCTCCAGGATCTCGATGTATCCGATCATCACATCGCGGCCGGGCAGTCCCTTATCCTCCATTTCGCCGATCCAGTTGCCTGGGATGTCCTCCAGCGCGTTGGCCCATTCCGCGCGTTCCTCGTCGGGCATATCGTGCCGCGTGATTCCCAGTTCCTCCCATTCATCCAGGGCGATGTTGCGCCGTTCCAGGATCAGCGAGGCGTTGAGATCGACGGCCTCGTCGGCCACGTCCATCATGAGTTGCTGCAGGTCGGCAGGAAGGCTGTCCCATACGTCCCGGTTGATTCCGAGACCTACCGGCATTGCTGCTCCCATGTCCACCCAGGTTATGTGCTTGTTGAAGTCGTGGTACTTGTAGGCATGCGAGATGTCCCAAGGCAGGAACTCTGCTTCGATGACACCGGTCTGGAGGGCCTGGTATCGCTCCCCCACCGGCATCGCAATGGCGGTAGCGCCCGCGGACTCTAGGATCCTGGGGTGATAGGAACCGATTGAGGCTATCTTGATGCCGTCGAAGTCCTCAAAGTTGACGATGGGTTCCTTGGACGTGAGGTTGTAGGTGTCGATAACCGAGGGCATCAGGAAGACCAGGTTGTAGTTTTCTACTTCCTGTTTCAGTCCGGGCACGTCGTCAAACACCTTGATGGTCGCTTCCAAAATGACGTCGGGGTCGCCAGGACCGAATGGCACGGCATACGTGAAATTGCCCAGGGGCAGCTTGCCGGGATAGTAGGGGTAGATGACGGCCCCGGCGTCGGCAAGACCAACCTCGATTGCCTCCAGGGTTTCGCCGGGCTTGGTCAGCGCCCCTGACCAGTAGAAGTCGGTCCAGACGATGCGCCCGTTGCTGCGCCGCGCGACCTCGTCAGCCCACCACTTTTGAATTTCGCTGAGCAGGAAGGGAGGAGGAGACACCGGCGAGGTGAATTTCAGCTCGAAGACCTCGTCGGACACCGCTTCAAGGGTCGGAGCGGGAGTGGGTGTCGGAACGCGGGTCGGTTCCTCGGTTGGTTCATCCTCGCCGGAACCGGACATCATGGCCTCCGTGGGTTCGGGGGCCTCGGTCGCCTCCTGTTCGGCCATGGCTGTGGGCGCTGCCGTGGGCTGGGCTGCCGCCGTCGGTTGTTCGGCTGCCGATTCGTCCGGATCGTCGGCAGCTCCGCAAGCTATGGCAAACACGCTTATCAGCAACAGAACTGATGCCAAAGCAAATATCTGTACCAGTCTAACGTGGGTCATCTGTTTCATCCTACCTATCAGAATTGGTGTGTCCTTGCGATAGAAAAGGCAGTAAATCATTTACGAATTTCGTACAATAACCGGGCAACTGAAAGCTATCTGGATACTAATTAGCACAACTGTGTATTGTCAACCGCTGAGAGTGTTTGGTTACGGTCTTTCGATAACCGCAGAATGCGGCTGTTCGCCTCCGCGTGGGCTATAATCATCAGGCAATGCTGGTCAGGGATATCGGTGAATTCGGCGTCATAGAGCGGCTCAACGGCCTGGTCGTCCAGAGGGGCGCAGGCAACGAGGCCGTGCGTGGTTTCCCCTTGCTGGTGGATACCGGCGACGACACTGCGGTCTGGCAAAGCGGCAAGGGGCGAGAGTTGTTCACCACCGACACGGTGGTGGACGGTATTCATTTCACTCAGGAAACCACCCCTTGGCGCGACCTGGGCTGGAAAGCCATCGCTGCGAACATCAGCGACATAGCGTCGATGGGCGGGTTGCCAACCTACGCTCTGATCACGCTGGGCCTCCCACGGGAGACCAGCGTCGGCGATATCGAAGAAATGTACCGTGGCATGCTCGAAATCGGTGAAGAATATGGAATGGCCATTGTGGGGGGCGATATCGTAGGGTCTCCGGTGCTGTTCGTCACCACCGCTCTGACCGGAGTCACCCAGGGTGATCCACTGCTGCGCTCCAACGCCCGCCCCGGCGACAAGGTGGCGGTTAGCGGGTTCGTTGGCAGCTCCGGCGGCGGCCTGAAATTGATGCTTGAGTCTCCCGGCGCTACTGGAGAGGCGGCAGACTATCTCCGGTCGGCGCATCGCCGGCCCAGCCCTGCCGTGTCGCAGGGACGGATGTTGTCGGAAGCGGGCATCGGCGCCGCGATGGATGTGAGCGACGGCTTGACCGATGACTTGAGCAAGCTCTGCGCAGCATCCGGGGTCACGGCCACAATCCATGCCGTTGACGTGCCGGTGCATCCCAGTTTGCGCCAGATGTTCCCGGACAGATGCCTCGAACTGGCTCTGGGAGGCGGTGAGGACTATGTGCTCTTGTTCACCGGCCCTGCATCGATCGTGGATCCCCTGATTCCCGGTCTTGGCGAGGGGGGCGCTGTCATTGGTTCCATCGAACCCGTCAAGGAGGACTCGCAAGCAGGCAAGGTAATTCTCGTGGGCGAATCCGGAGACGAGATGCCCCTGCCCGGAAGCGGTTGGGACCATCTTCAGGATCCCGCAGCCGGGTAGCTCCTACATATTCATTGCCAGAAGACGTTATGCAGGACCAATCTCTCTCTTCCCTGGAATTGCGTACCAGCAGCCCCGAGGAAACCCAGCGGCTGGGCTTTGCCGTGGGTGAAAGGGCCCGGGCGGGAGACGTGTACCTCCTCAGCGGGCCGCTGGGAGCCGGCAAGACATGCTTCACCCAAGGCCTGGCGCGCGGCCTGGGTGTGGAAGGCTACGTCAGAAGCCCCACCTTCGTCCTTATGACTAGGCACACCGGGCGGCTGACCCTGCACCACATCGACCTCTACCGCATTGGCAGCCCTGAGGAGGCATGGGACCTCGGACTGGACGAGCAGCTCTTTGGCGCTGGTGTGTGCGTCATCGAATGGGCGGAGCGCGCCGAGGACCTGTTGCCCAGTGACGCGCTCTGGCTGGAGTTCAACTACGGCAGTGGCGAACAGGGGCGCGAGATCGCCCTCGATTGCCAGTCCCCGAAGTTTGATCAACTGCTTGCGCATCTGGAATCCACATCGGCATCATAATGAGCAGGAGCACAGTAACCCACCGATGTTGCTTGCCATAGATACGACCACCAGGAGCGCCTCCGTAGCGCTGTTCGACGGGACCCATGTCGTTGCCAGCCGGTCGTGGCGGTCGGTGGTCAACCACTCCGCAGAGCTGATGCCGTCCGTTGCCCAGGTGCTGCAGAGCCGCGATGCGACCCCTCGGTCGCTCGACGCCGTTGCCGTTGCGCTCGGGCCAGGCGGGTTCAGTGCGCTGCGCACCGGCCTGAGCGTTGCCAAGGGGATGGCCATGGCGTCGCGGCTGCCGATCCTTGGGGTGAGCAGCCTGGAACTGGAGGCGTACCCGTTCCGGTGTGCCGGCCAGACTGTCTGCGCGCTGCTGGAGGCGGGGCGCGGCGAGGCGGCGTCGGCCCTCATCTCAAATTCCCCTGATCTCGACCGCCTTCGAGAGGACAGGATTTCGGGCCCCGATGACCTGCTGGACGAAATTGAAGCGCTCAGACTGGAATCGGTGCTTTTCTGCGGCGAGGGACTGCCCCCTTGGGCAGAGATGGTAAAGGAGCGAATGGGTCAGCGGGCCATCCTCTGCCAGGTTCCCGCGTCCGCCAGGGCCGAATCCCTGGCCGCGCTGGCCTGGAACAGGCTGGAAGAGGGCAGTTACGACGAACTGGATCTGCTCCAGCCGAACTACCTGCGAATGCCCAGCATTGGGGCACCTAAACGACGGGACAGGAAACGACAGTCCTCCGGGGCGAGGGCACCCGGCTCTCGATAGCTGGAACGCCCGTCCATCCTTATAGACTCTTGCCGGCGGGATAAACTTTGCGAGGGAAGCCAGTTCTCAGGCCATTGAGGCGCCATGAATGAGGGCGCTACCCTGCTTCTCGGATGCGGGTCTCTGGGCCTTGCCGTGGCGCGGCGCATTGGCCAGGACCGGGCGTTTCGGCAGGTCATCACTGCCGATCTGGACGCGCGCCGGGCTGCTGCGGTCGCTGAGACCTGCGGGGAGCGGGCCGCTGACCTCCGATTGGACTATCGCGACGATGGATCACTGTCAAAGGTCTTGGAGGACGTTGACCTAGTGGTCAACACCATCAGGCTACCTCTGCCGGAGACTCTTGCCCTGATGCGGACCGTCCTGGAATCCGGCGTTTCCTACGCGGATGCATGCACTGATTCCGAAACACTTCAGGCCATATTCGACTCGGATTACCTGGAGGCGCTGGCGGGGTTCCGGGCGGTGGCAGCCGTTCCTGGCCTGGGCGCGTCGCCCGGTCTGACCAACGCCCTCACCAGCTATCTGGGGCAGAGGCTGGAGCGCATCGACGAGGCAAGGTTCTACCTGGTCGATGATCTGAGTCTGCGGAATGAACGTCAGTGGCGGGAAAGGCTGGCCGACTTTGGTTCGGTGGCGCTGGTGTGGCAGGACAGTGACTGGCTGCAACTGGACCCAATGTCGGACTGTGCTGCGATCCCTTTTCCGCCACTGGGAGAGGTTTACTGTAGCACTGTCGGCATCGGTCCTGTCACCTTGCCCGGCAGATTTGGCTCTCTGGCCCACGTCTCGAGCCACCGGGGCTTCAAGGATGCCGGAGTCTGGGAAATCGTCCGAAACCTGGTTTCTTGCGGGCTGGCCAGCGAGGAACCCGTGGAGACGCCTGTGGGTTCCCTGAGCCCCGCCGCATTTGCCGCTGCGCTATTCTCCCAATCAAGGGCTGGGTTCTCGGGTGGGTATGGCACCGGAACGACACCCTGGACCTGGGGGCCTCCCAAGGCGCGAGTAAGGCAGGCACAGGTGGCGGGCATGCTCCGGGGAATGAAGACGCGGTTTACCATGACGTACAGGTTCCCCGATGAGAGCGATATCGAAAACGAGGCCGCGACACTGGCCATCGGCGCCCGCCTGCTCCTGACACGAGAGATGCCTGCGCCGGGCCTGCATGCCCCCGAGGCGCTGGACCCGGCGCCGTTCCTCTGGGACATGGAGCGCCGGGGCGTGGAAATTCAGCTGGCCAAGACCGTCGAGGACTGAGAGGGTGTTTAATAAGTTCCCTCTCCCTCTGGGAGAGGGTTAGGGTGAGGGCGTACCCCTATGTAACATGGAACATGGAATGAGATTATGAAACACACTCTGAGGGCCGGGAGAGACGTGAGTTGTAGCGGGAAAGGCATCGTGTCTGCGCAAAAGTGCGCGAAGAGGAATGTCCTATGATTAGAGTGGCGTTGGCGGTCGTGGCGCTGGCCCTGTACTTTGTGCCATCCTTCATTGCCGTCAACAAGAACAAGCGAAACAAGAATGCCATTTTCGCATTGAATCTGTTGTTGGGGTGGACATTCGTGGGCTGGGTTGTAGCGCTGGTCTGGAGTCTGATGAAGGACGAACCCCACCCGGGCAGCAACTGAACCAGCAACACCAAGGAAACATCAAAGGACTGGAAGGTACATATAAGCATGGAACAGACTCTGGTACTGGTAAAGCCGGACGGCGTGCAGCGGGGCCTGGTCGGAGAAATTGTAGGCAAGCTCGAAAAAAGGGGACTGAAGTTGGTGGGTCTGAAACTTCTGCAGGTGGACGAGGACTTGGCCCATCGCCATTACGGTGAACACGTTGACCGCCCGTTCTTTCCGGGGCTGGTCAGCTTCATCACGTCCGGGCCTGTCGTGGCCATGGCCTGGGAGGCCAACAATGCCGTGGAAATAGTGCGCAGCACCATGGGCCCGACCAATCCGGCAGTCGCGGGGCCGGGCACCATCCGTGGAGATTTGGGCGTGGACATCGGCCGGAATCTCATACACGGCTCAGACAGCGCAGAGTCGGCCGAGCGTGAGCTTGCTTTGTTCTTCCAGCCGGGAGAGATCCTTTCCTATAATAGAAGCAATGACGGGTGGATCGTGGAGGGTTAGGGGACGCCCTCTCCCGGAGGGAGAGGGAACTTAGGGGGTTACAACACCCGCACAACTTGGGGTGCGCGCCCCCACAGGCGCTCCAGGTCGTAGAACTCGCGCTCCTCGGGCGAAAATATGTGGATTATTACGTCGCTGAAATCCAGGAGGACCCAACCCGATGCCGGCGTTCCCTCCCTTCTATGGCGTGGCACACCGGACTCCTTCAGCGCCTGGGTGAGGTCCTCTTCCAATGCCTCTATCTGACGCGACGATTCAGCCGACATAATCACAAAATAGTCAGCAAACGGCGCCAGGCCGCGCAGGTCGAGAAGCACGATATCCTCGGCCAGTTTGTCAGCGGCCTCGTCTACGATGAATTGCGCCACTTCCAGGGGTTCCAGCTGCTGTTCCTCCACGCCTCGGGTCGTAGCCCGACCCTGTTTCCGGTCCTCAGCCATTGTGAGTATCGGCGAGTATAGAGCCGCGCCGTGCACCGGTCAATCGCGGTCAATGGCCTCGCATTCCGGGCGTCGGGCACAGTATTGATTGCGCCGTCAAATCTGACAGTTCTGCCGCCCTCGTATATGATTAGGGAAAGGTTCAACCCCCTTGGTTCTGGAGTTCCCGATGAGTCGTATCCGATTCCTGTCCTACTGTGTTTCTGCAGGAGCTGCCGCCTTGGTAGTCCTGCTGGCTATTGCCTGCGGCTCGGACCCGAGTCCCACGCCAGAACCCACGGCGCCAGAACCCACGGCGACCCTTGCTCCGCCACCTACGGCGACCCCAAGGCCAAGCCCGACGCCCATCTCGCCGCCGACGGCGACACCCGTTCCTACAGCGCAGCCTGCTCCGGCCCGGGAGTCGTACATCCCCCAGGGGGCTACGATAGCGATTGATGCCAGGCCGTCAGACATCTTCAGGTCTCCGGTCATGGAGCCGTTGCTCGGCCTGCTGTTCGAGGGCGCCGGTGGCGAGGCGGGATTCCTCATTGAGTTCGAAGCGGAAACCGGAATTTCGCTTCGTTCTCTGGAGTTCATGGAAATGTACATGGACTTCGGGGAGGCATTCGAGATCGCTATGTCCGGCGCGGAAGACCTGGAATCAGAATTGCCGGACCTGGGTGTAGTGTTTCGGGGAGACGACATAGACCAGGACGACTTTGTATCGATGCTGGAGCAAGCAAACGAGGATGAGCCCCGTGTGGACTTTGAGGCTACCGGGTATCGGGGCTACCAAATCCACGTCGACACTGGCGAAGGGGCGGAGGGTTTCGCATTCTCGTTTGCCGACCGGGACACTCTGCTTTTGGGCACCCAGGACGGGATCAAGGCGATGCTTGATGTCGCGGCAGGCGCAGCACCCCAGATTTCGGGAGAGGCTGTGCGCGCTCTTGACAGCCTGGGGAACAGGGATTTCGGAATGATCCTGTTGACGCCGGAAGGACTGCCCGATGCGTCCTCGGAAAGCGGAGATGCCAGTGGGAACCCTCTGGCCGCCTTCGGTCTAGGCGCGCTGGCTCCGCAGCTGACGGTGATGGCAGTGAGATTCGAGGCCCGTGTGATGCAGGTGCAGACCCTGGAATTCTATGAGAACGAATCAATGGCCGCCACCGCAAAGGAGTACAACGAGGGCACGATGGCCATGGTGGGGTCGATGTTTGGTTCCCCAGGGATACAGGCGCTGATTGCTGACACGGACATACGACAGGACGGCAACAGGCTGTCTTATACGTCCAGCGTTGACCAGTCCGGGATGGCCGCGATTATGGATTTCTTGTCCTTCTTCACGGAGTTAAGCTCGACACAGCCACAGAATTGAACTACAGGGCGCCCGCGTTGGCGCCCCAACTGTCGCCCTCAGTCTCCCTATCATCGCTGGTGATAGGGAGTATTGTTTCTGCAATCAGGGCGCCTTCGCACGGCGTTGCAGTACATGCTTGAGCAACATGGCTGGTTGGCGCATACCGCATTGCTTTTCGGGCGGGGTTGCTGTTGGGACGTAATCGGGCGTTGAACTGGATGCTCAACCCAGGGCTATCGCATATAAAAATTTGAGGTGTTGGGCATTATGTTGTTGAATCTGGGGTGGAGGGGGGGATGCCATGACCGAATTAGCCGAGGTATTTGCTGGCCTAGATGACCCGCGAGCGGTCAATGCCCGGCGTCATTCGCTCCACGACATCCTGGTCATTGCGCTATGCACCGTGGTCAGCGGGGGCCAGACCTGCACTGACATGGAACTCTTCGGCCATGCCAAGAGGGACTTGCTGCAATCTTTCCTGAAACTGGAAAACGGCATTCCCAGCCACGACACCTTTTCCCGGGTGCTGGGGATGCTGGACCCGGAGGGCTTCCAGGGGTGGTTCCTGGGGTTCATGGGGCAGTTTGCCGAGAGCATTCAGGGTGTGGTGGCATTGGACGGCAAGACGCTGCGCCGCTCTTACGACCGGGCCGAGGGGCGTTCACCCCTGCACTTGGTCAGTGCCTGGGCTGAGGAGCAGCGGTTGGTGTTGGGGCAAGTGGCCGTTGACGGCAAATCCAACGAGATAACGGCGGTGCCCAAGCTGCTGGAAATGCTGGCCCTGGGAGGCAAGGTGGTTACCGCCGACGCCATGCACTGCCAGCGGCAGGTTTCTCAGCAGGTGGTGGAGCAGGGCGGGGACTACGCGCTGGCTCTGAAAGGCAATCAGGGTACGCTGCGGGACGATGTGCAGTTGTTTCTGGATGACCCCGGCACGCCGGTAGCCCAGGCCACCCAGGTCAGCAAGGGACATGGACGCGTTGAAACCCGCATAGCGGCGGTCAGCGCTGACGTAGCCTGGCTGCAAGAACGGCACGGCTGGCCTGGTTTGCAGGCGGTGGGCAAGGTAACAGCAACCCGCTGGAAGGACGGCGATACCAGCCAGGAAACCCGCTACTACCTGTTGAGCCAAGATTGGTCTCCGGAGCGGTGCAACGGCCTGGTGCGGGGGCATTGGGGGATTGAGAACCGGTTGCACTGGGTGTTGGACGTAACCTGCAACGAGGACCAGGCCCGCAACCGGAAAGGGCACTGTGCCGAGAACCTGGCATTGCTGCGCAAACTGGCCCTGAACCTGGCCCGGCTGGAACCCAGCAAGGGGTCCATGCGGGGCAAACTGAAACGGGCCGGCTGGGACGACAACTTCCTCATCAACATTCTCTCCCAATTCGCCAGCATCCATATGCGATAGCCCTGATGCTCAACCCACAAGGTCTTGTATCGATGGATAATTGTGATATATTACACAAATCGAGCCGCGCCCGGTTGGAGCAGCGGTCTCGGAGCATGCTGCCTTCACCCCCTGAGGCTGAAAATACCAGCTGACGCCCCACCACTCCTTGTAGGAATCGAATACAAATGGATCCGCTGAAAGAATTGGCCCAAAAGGGCCTGTACTCCCCGGAACAGGAACACGACGCTTGTGGTGTCGGGGTGGTTGCGGACATCAAGGGGCGTAAGTCGCACCAGATCGTGGAGGAGGGTCTCCAGGTTCTCATCAACCTGGGACATCGCGGAGCTGCCGGCAGCGACCCGGAGACGGGGGACGGCGCAGGGCTTCTGATTCAGACGCCGCACAGTTTCTTCCGCAGTGAAAGCCAACGATTGGGCTTTCAGCTTCCGGCCGACGGCGAGTATGGCGTCGGCATGGTTTTCCTCCCCCCGCAGCCCGAGGCTTTTGAGAAAGCCCGCGACCTAGTCTCCCGTCATATAGAGGATGAGGGGCTGGAAGTTCTGGCGTGGCGGGATGTTCCAGTGGACTACAGCAAGCTGGGCCGGGACTCCCGGCGCCGCTGCCCCCGAATCTGCCAGGTGTTTGTTGGCCCTGGGCAGAGCGGCCTGGATTCCGCACGGCTTGAACGCAAGCTCTATGTTGTTCGCAAGGTCATCGAACATTCGATGAAGGACAGCGGCCTGTCTGAGGAAGAAGCCGATTACTTTTACGTATGCAGTCTTTCGTGCAATACCATCGTATACAAGGGCCTGCTCATGGCCCATCAGATTTCGGGCTTCTATCTCGACCTGCAACAGGAAGAGATGGTCAGCGCCTTTGCGCTGGTCCACTCCCGTTTCAGCACCAACACGCTGGGGCACTGGCGGCTGGCCCACCCTTACCGCTACCTGGCCCACAATGGTGAGATAAACACCCTCCGAGGCAATCTCAACTGGATGCACGCCCGGGAGGCCATGTTTGAATCGCCGCTGTTCGGGGACGACATGGCCAAGATCCCCCCGGTTATGAACCCGGGCGACAGCGACACCGCCAGTTTCGATAATGGTCTTGAGTTGCTCCTGATGACCGGGCGTGAGCTCGATCACGCAATGCTCATGATGATCCCCGAGGCCTGGGACCAGCATGAGACCATGCCGCAGGAGAAAAAGGACTTCTACGAGTACCACTCGGCTCTGATGGAACCGTGGGACGGGCCTGCAATGATCGTTTCGTCCGACGGCAGGAACATCTGCGCCCTGCTTGACCGCAATGGTCTCCGGCCCTTCCGGTACCTGGTCACAACCGGCGACAAGCTGGTGATGGCTTCGGAAACCGGAGTACTGGACGTCCCGCCCGGCGAGGTGAAGTTCAAGGGCCGCCTGCAGCCGGGCCGCATGTTCCTGGTCAGCCTGGAACAGGGGCGCATCATCGGCGATGAGGAACTGAAGCACGGCCTGGCGAACCGTCAGCCATACGGACAGTGGTTGCGCGATAACAAGGTGGACATCTCCGAACTGCCCGTTGACCAGCCCGAGCCAGACATCGAGGACGATGACCTGGTGCGCCAGCAGCGGGCCTTTGGCTACAGTGTTGAAGAGTTGCGAATGCTTACCGCTCCCATGGCGGAGTCCGGCTACGAGGCCGTGGGATCCATGGGCAATGACGCACCGCTGGCCGTGCTGTCAGACGAGAATCAGTTGCTCTTCAACTACTTCAAGCAGTTGTTCGCGCAGGTCACCAATCCTCCGCTCGACGCCATACGAGAGGAACTGGTCACCTCGCTTCAGGCGTTCATAGGCGGCGAGCAGAACCTGTTCGGGGAGACCCCGCTTCACTGTCGGCAATTGAAGCTGCATTCGCCGATCATCGACAACGAAGACATGGCCAGGATCAAGGGACTCGACCTGCCCGGCCTGCGAGCGACAGTCCTTTCTACGCTTTTTGACCCGGAGGCGGGGATCAAGGTTGCGCTCGATGAACTGCGCGCGAAGGCAACGAAGGCCGTGGAAGACGGCTACTCGATCATCGTTCTTTCGGACCGTGGCGTTGGTCCGGGACGCGCCCCGATTCCCAGCCTGCTGGCGACGAGCGCCGTACACCATCACCTGATCCGACAGGGAACACGGACCAGAGCCGGCCTTGCCGTGGAGACCGGCGAGGCCCGCGAAGTGCATCACTTCGCCCTGCTGATAGGCTACGGCGCCGGAGCAATCAACCCCTACCTGGCGCTGGAATCCGTCCAGGTCATGAGTGAGTCGGGCATCCTGAACGGACACGGGCCGGAATATGCTCGCAAGAACTTCATAAAGGCAAACGAAAAGGGCGTGCTCAAGGTGATGTCCAAGATGGGCATCTCGACGGTACAGAGTTATCGCGGCGCCCAGATATTCGAGGCCGTGGGACTTGAGCAGGACCTGGTAGACGAGTACTTCACGTGGACGCCGTCCCGGGTGGGTGGCATCAGGCTCGATGCCATCGAGCGAGAGGCGGCGCAGCGTCACGCGGCAGCTTACGGGACCGTCGAAGTGCCAGCCAACCAGCCGCTGCCTCTTGGCGGCTTCTACCAGTGGAGGCGCGGCGGCGAGCACCACCAGTGGAACCCGGACACCATCGCGATGCTTCAGCACGCGGCCCGAACGAATGACTGGAATGTGTACTCCAAGTTCGCCCGGCTGGTCAACGACCAGAGCCGGCGAATCGCCACGCTGCGCGGACTCCTGGAGTTCGCGGGCGACCGCGCTCCGGTACCCATCGAGGAGGTCGAGCCTGCGTCGGAGATCGTGAAGCGATTTGCCACCGGCGCCGCGTCGCTTGGCTCCATCAGCCGCGAAGCTCACGAGACCATGGCCATAGCCATGAACCGCATCGGGGCCCGCAGCAACACGGGCGAAGGCGGCGAGGACTTTCGGCGCTATAAGCTGGACGACAACGGCGACAACCGCAGCAGCGCCATCAAGCAGGTGGCCTCCGGCCGGTTCGGAGTAACCGCCAATTACCTCATTAACTCCACCGACCTGCAGATCAAGATGGCCCAGGGATCGAAGCCCGGAGAGGGCGGACAGTTGCCGGGCCACAAGGTCGATGAATACATCGGATGGGTGCGCCGCACCACGCCGGGCGTGGAGTTGATTTCTCCTCCGCCGCACCACGACATCTACTCCATCGAAGACCTGGCGCAGTTGATTCACGATCTTAAGAACATCAACCCGGACGCCCGGATTCACGTCAAGCTGGTGGCCGAGGTCGGAGTCGGTACCGTCGCGGCCGGCGTGGCCAAAGGGCACGGTGACGTGGTTCTCATCAGCGGCCACGATGGCGGCACAGGGGCGTCTCCGGAGTCGTCCATCAAGTATGCCGGCCTCCCGTGGGAGTTGGGAATCGCAGAGACCCAGCAGGTGCTGGTGGCCAACGGGTTGCGCAGCCGAATCGTGGTACAGACCGACGGACAGTTGAAGACCGGGCGGGATGCGGTCATCGCAGCCCTTCTTGGCGCAGAGGAGTTCGGCTTCGCCACTGCGGCGCTGGTGGTGAGCGGTTGCATAATGCTCCGCAAGTGCCACCTAAACACTTGCTCCGTGGGAATCGCTACGCAGGACCCGGAGCTTCGCTCCCGGTTTGCCGGCCGGCCGGAGCACTTGGTCAACTACTTCATGCTCATTGCCGAGGAAATGCGGGAGATCATGGCTGAACTGGGGTTCCGCACGGTCGCCGAGATGATCGGCAGGGCGGACGCGCTTGACTCCCGGGCGGCCATTGACCACTGGAAGGCGCAGGGCATCGACCTTTCCCGCTTGCTGCATTTCCAGGACGCCATTTCACCCGATGACACCCTGTACTGCTCAGAGGAACAGGACCACGGGCTGGCAAGGGCCCTGGACCACGAACTGATTTCGATGTGCGAGCCTGCACTGGCGCGGAAGGTACCCATGGAGCTGGACCTTCCCATCAGCAACTCCAACCGCACGGTGGGCGCAATGCTCAGTGGGCGCATCGCCAAGGCGTACGGCGAGGACGGGTTGCCGCCAGACACCATACGCATCAATTTCACCGGCTCGGCAGGCCAGAGCTTCGGGGCATTTCTCGCGCCCGGCGTCAGCCTGCATCTCGAAGGAGACACCAACGATTACATGGGCAAGGGCATGTCGGGTGGCATGATCGTCGTTAAACCTCACCCTGATTCAACCTTCTTGCCAGAGGAAAATATAATCATCGGCAACGTGGCCATGTATGGGGCGACCGGCGGCCACGCTTTTATCAACGGAGTAGCCGGGGAGCGCTTCTGCGTTCGGAACAGCGGCGTTCGCGCCGTCGTCGAATCGGTGGGCGATCACGGCTGCGAGTATATGACCGGGGGCGTCGTGGTGGTGCTTGGCTCGACGGGCCGCAACTTCGCTGCCGGCATGAGCGGCGGGATCGCCTTCGTGTACGATGCGGACGGCGACTTCAACATTCGATTCAACGACGGCATGGCCGACCTCGAAGAGGTCTCCAACCGCGATGACATTATCACCCTGAAAGAACTGGTTGAGCAGCACTTCAATCACACCGGCAGTGGTCCTGCCGGGCGGATACTGGCCGACTGGGATTCGGCCCTGCCCAAGTTCAAGAAAATTATGCCTCGAGATTTCCGCCGGGTTCTGGAAGAGCGCAGAAGGCGCGGCCTGGAGGACCGAGAGCTGGAAGCAGTAGCCCATGGGTAAACCATCCGGATTTATTGAAACAGGCCGGCAGCCTCCGGAGCGACGGCCGGTCAGAGACCGCGTTCGCGATTACCGGGAACTCTATACGCGCTGGTCCGAAGCCACCGCAAGGCAGCAGGGCGGACGGTGCATGGATTGCGCTGTGCCTTTCTGCCATACCGGGTGCCCGTTGGGGAATGTGATACCCGAGTTCAACCACTACGTCTACATGGGCGACTGGGAGAACGCGCTCCACACTCTCCTGTCCACCAACAACTTCCCGGAATTCACCGGACGCATTTGCCCCGCCCCCTGCGAGGCAAGCTGTGTGCTGAGTATCAACTCCGACCCGGTGACCATTGAATACGTGGAAAAGGAAATCGCGGAGCGGGGCTACGAGCGTGGATGGATTCGCCCCGAGCCGCCGCCTGTCCGCACCGGAAAGAAGGTTGCGGTGGTGGGTTCCGGTCCCGCCGGGCTGGCTGCGGCGCAGCAGCTCAACCGTGCCGGACACTGGGTTACGGTATTCGAACGGGCCGACTATATCGGCGGCCTGCTGGCCCTCGGTATCCCGGACTTCAAGCTGAGCAAGGAAGTGCTCCGCCGCAGACTGGACATAATGGCGGAGGAGGGCATCACGTTCGAGACAGGCGTGAACGTTGGCGTGGACATCTCGGCTGAACAGTTGACCGGGGACTTCGACGCTGTATGCCTGGCCTGCGGGTCGACGGTGCCCAGGGATCTCGAGGTGCCAGGCCGTGAACTGGACGGCGTGCACTTCGCCATGGATTACCTGACCCAGCAGAACCGTCTGAACTCCGGGGAGGACCTGAACGGAGAATCTCGTATTTCCGCAGAAGGTAAGAGGGTGGTGATTCTGGGTGGCGGCGACACGGGCGCCGACTGCCTGGGCACTGCTCACCGGCAGGGCGCAGAGCTGGTCAACCAGTTTGAGTTGCTGGCCGAGCCGCCGGTCCACAGGACCACCGATAACCCCTGGCCGCAGTGGCCCATGATCCTCCGCACCTCGGCCGCGCACGAGGAAGGCGGAGTCAGGGATTACGGCATACTGACCAAGTCGTTCTCGGGCAGCAACGGAAAGGTTCAGCGACTGCACGCGGTCAGGGTGGAATGGAGCCAGCCACCCAACGGCGGACGCCCGTCGATGACCGAAGTGCCGGGCAGCGAATTCGAGGTCGAGACGGAACTGGTCCTGCTGGCGATGGGCTTCCTCCATCCGCAGCACGAAGGTCTCATCAATCAGCTGGGGGTCGACCTCGACGGACGAGGCAACGTCAGCCTTGGGGCCGACCGGATGTCGAGCGTGCCGGGCGTGTTCGCGGCCGGCGATACTGCTCGGGGGCAATCTCTAGTGGTATGGGCCATCGCCGAGGGGCGGGAAACCGCCCGCGCCATAGATTTGTACCTGATGGGCGAGACCAATCTTCCCCATTCACTGCCCATTACGGCCTAGCGAACTGCGACATTCCGCAAGGCGGCAAAGATTCAGGGGCGCTGTTTGGGGCGCCCCTGTTGCTATTTTCGGGACTAAGAGACTATCTCAAAACAGGTGAATTGCTCATTAACGGGATAGGCACACTACCTTTTCACCCCCACCCTAACCCTCCCCAGTCAAGAGGGAGGGGACTCTTGAGATAGTTTCTCAGCGATGCGCAGGCCTCCCGCACTTACAGCCGCATGCCCACAACCTGCTCCGGACGCGACCTGCCGATGTTTTCCAGGTATTCCTGCATGCTCAGCACCTGTACCGCGTTGGTCGTGCCCGACACGCCGGTAAGGAACCCATGCACTATGGTTACCACGTCCTGATCGGTGACCGCCCCCAGGTCCAGGGCCGATTGCAGGACCTGGTAGACCAGTTCGGCAACGTCAGGCTGTATCGGGATGACCCCGGTTGGCTGGATTCCCCAACCCAGGCACAGCTTGCGCAGCACCGTTGGGTCGTGGGAGAAAGCGAGTATGTCGTTGGCTGGGCGGAACCGGGCTAGTTCCAGCGCAGCACGGCCCGTGCTGGTAAGCACGATTGGCTTGGAGTCCAGGGTCCGGACCAGGCCGGCCGCCGCTGACGTGATGGCCTGCGTGCGGTCCCGGGTGTCCATGTTCTTGAAGTAGGGATACTGGTCCTCGGATTCCGCCTCGTTGATGGTGGAGACCGCTACTCGCAGCGCCTCTACCGGGTACTGCCCCATGGCCGTTTCGTCGGAAAGGAGTATAGCGTCGGTTCCCTCCAGCACCGCGTTGCTGACATCCGAGATCTCGGCCCGGGTGGGAGTTGGCGCAATCACCATGCTGCGGAGCATCTGGGTGGCGATCACCACCCCCTTGCCTGCGGCGTTGGCCTTGTCAACGATGAGGCGCTGCACCCTGGGAACCCGTTCCATGGGGATTTCTACCCCCAGGTCGCCGCGAGCCACCATTACGGCATCGACCTCTGGCAGGATTTCATCCAGGTTATCGATCCCTTCGCCCCGTTCCAGCTTGGCCATGACCATGGCCTTGCTGCCAGCGGCATTCAGATACCGGCGCGCATAGTGAATGTCCTCGGCAGTCCTGACGAAGGAGACAGCAACCCAGTCGACCTGCTGCTCCACGCCAAAGACCAGGTCGTCCCTGTCCTTTCGCGTAAATACCGGCTGATCGATGGGCACTCCGGGTAGATTGACACCCTTGAAGGAAGAGACGACTCCTGAACTCAGCACGCGGCAAAACGCGCGTTCCGGCGTGGCCTCGGTGACTTCGAGTTGCACCGTCCCGTCTGCAATGAAGACGAAATGCCCGACCTGCAGGTTGCGGATCACTCCCGGTTGTGGAAAGGGGAGCACGCCCGGAGTTGCGGATTCAGTGTCGGGAGTGATGACCACCTCGTCCCCAATGTTGAGCTGGCGAGACTCCGGCAACTGCCCCAAGCGCAGCTTGATACCCCCCAAGTCCTGGAGGATGCCCACCGTGCGGTCATGTTCCCTGGCCAGCCGCCGGATGCGTTCAATCACGGTGGCGTGCTGCTCGTGGGTGCCGTGCGAGAAGTTCAGGCGGGCGCAGTCCATGCCGTCGGCGATGAGCCTGCTCAGTGTGTCCTCATCGCTCGATGATGGACCAACAGTGACTATGATTTTGGTCTTGCGCATCGTTTTCGTCTCTCGCGGGCCGTATGAAATGACGTAACTGTGCCCGCTTCCCGCAGTGTAATACATAATGTTAACGAAAATACAGAGCGTGCTGGAAGTTAATGTACGATTTCGGAGGAAATGCCTTTGTATTTGGCCTGTATTATTTCGGCCGGGCGGCAAACGAAGAAGGCAGGGCCGCCCCAGACAGGAGCGGCCCTGGAACCGTTAAACGGAAAGGTCTAGTTGCGGGAGCGGCTGGCGTCGAAGGAATCAGTTGCCGCCTTGAGGCCGGCGTACCGGTTGGCCTGGAGCACCTCGATACGCTCCGCCGCCCACTGGTTAGACGTCTCGATGCCTATGAGCGAACCCTGGAAGTAGGGCATCACGTAACGGGCCAGGAGCTCGTAGCTGCGATGCAGCTTGTCGCGGGGAGCCCAGTCCTCCACTCGAATCATGAACTTGCCGAATCCGCCGCTGATCTCCTGCAGCCGCTCGATGCCCGCGATGGCGTCATCGGGAGTGCCGACGATCCACTGGTTGTGCTCGACCATGAAGTCCACGATCTGGTCGCGGGGAACATCGGGCACGGGGTTGCCCAGCGTGCGGCCGAAGTATTCCGTGACCACGCGGGCGCTGCCCTCGCGGATGTCCTCGAAGGCCTGCTTCCTGCTGTCTGCCAGGTGCATGCCCATGACGATGCCCCAGTCTTCGCGGTGCATGGTCTTGCCGTGCTCGGCGGCAGTCTCCTCAGCGATGTCCCACAACTCCATAAGCGAAGTGCGGCGGATGGTGTCGCGGGGCACGCTGAGGGAAAGCACCGATGCGCCGTGCTTGCCGGCAGTCGTTACGCCCGCCGGAGACTCAACGGATGCCACCGCCACAGGGACATGGGGATGCTGGTAGGGGCGGAGCTGGATCACAGCCTCGTTGAGCTCGAACCAGTCGCTCTTGTAGGTGATGGGGTCTGTCTCGGTCATCAGGCGCATGATGATGCCGAGGGACTCGTCCATCATTGCCCGCTGGTTCTCCGGCCTGATGCCCAGCATCAGCGCGTCGGACGCCAGAGCGCCGGGGCCAACACCGAGGATGACACGCCCACGGGTGAGGTGGTCCAACTGCACGAAGCGGTTGGCCACCATGTACGGGTGGTGGTAAGGAAGGCTGACGACCCCGGACCCCAGCTTGATGTTGCGGGTGCGCTCGGCGGCCGTGGCCATGAACACCTCGGGGGACGCTATAGTCTCCCAGCCCGCGCTGTGGTGCTCGCCTATGTATGCCTCATCAAACCCCAGGGTGTCCAGCCATTGGATCAGTTCCAGGTCCCGCTCCAGGGCCAGCGTGGGGTTCTCTCCCACACGGTGGAACGGGGCCATGAATACGCCGAACTTCATTCTGTATGGGACGGTCATTGCTTCTCCTCCCGGATAACTGCCCGTAGCTACATTGCATAAATCCGGGCCATTTTAACACGGCCAGATAGCAGCACGCCAAAGCGGGAGCGCAGGTTCGGGAGATCACAATGCAGCCACAGCAACGGCGGATATGGCGGGGTCGATTCAAAAGTGGTATCTTTGTCGCACCAAACGGCAGCTCAAAATTCTACTGGAGGGGAAGCGAGATGCCCCAGATCAAGCACATCGCCATCGCCACCAACGATGCCGAAAAGACCGCGAAATTCTACTCCGAGGTTTTCGGTCTGCGCCAGGTAGCCGCGCTGGACGGCGAAAACGCCAGGGGATTCATGCTCAGTGACGGCAACGTCAACATGGCGATCTTGGACTTCCAGAACGACGCCGTGGCCGGCGAGCGCGGCAAGGACTGGGAGGGCATTCATCACATCGGATTTGAGGTGGAGAGCCTTGAGGAAATCGAGGCCCGCCTGGCCGCCAACGGCTCCAGCGAGATGACCTCAGTGAACCAGGCCCTGCACGCTGGCCAGTCCGGCCCGCGCCACCAGAACGTGGAGACCAAGTACGCCGGACCCAACGGCGAAATGATCGACGTCTCCCAGGTCGGCTGGGTGGGCACCCGCGGCCTCGACTAGGATCCGTAGGCAAAACAGCTGCAGAAACGAAACGCCCGGCCACAGCGGCCGGGCGTTCAGTCTGTTCAATCAGGGAGTCTGAGATCTACATGAACAGGGCGTAGTGGCCGACGATTATTTCCTGCTGCATCTGGTCCCAGGCCACGCGCTTCTCGGTGATCATTCGCTCCATGATGCCGGTGTCGCCGAGGAAGTGGTCGTTCCAGAGCGTGTCGCCGAACTGCATGGCCTCAAGGTGCAGCGCGAATCCATTGAGGATCATTCCATTGCGATTATCGGTGTCGATGATAGAGAGGCATACGCCCTCGTCATCACCCTCTGAACCGTCGGAGGGCTCCGCGTACTCGTACACCCGCATCTCGATTCCTTGGGACTCGGGAGCGTGATTCACGAAATAGACTCCATCCTCGATACTTTGGGTTTCAGCGCTGCCCATCCTCTCCCACTGGCACTCCGCGCTTTGCAGGTAACGATTCAGGTCCGCGACTTCCTTCTGCCGCATGAGGCGCGACAGCCAGAAAACCGCGGCTGCGATGACCAGAATGGCGGCAATAACCGCCAGGACAATTCCCAGAATAAGCATATAGACTCCGCGCGCTTCGAAAGGGTACGCCCTCTTCCTCTCCCGGAAGGAGAGGGAGAGGGAACTCATTGGATGTAGTCTATGCTGGTCGAAAGGCCAGCGAGGGACGTTCCTGGTCCAGGTCCTCGAGATCCAGGGCCAGCTCCATTCCGGTCCTGATGGACTGCGGGTTCGAGCCGTCCACGCCGGTGATGCGGGCACTGATGCGAGGTCCCTCCTCAAGGGTTACGATGCCGGTGCAATAGGGATTGTTGCGGCCATAGCCCTTCTGTCCCCAGTAATCAGGCACCACCGAGATGCAGGTGAAGGTGCTGAGAGTGGCCCTCCCGCTGAAAGCGTGCCAGGACAAGTCAAAGCTGCGACAAGCCGGACACATCGGCCGGGCCTCCGGCGAGATGTAACCGCAAACATTGCATCGGATGCCGGTCAGCTGGCCGTCCTCACGCAGCCTCTTGTAATAGTTGGCGGCATTGAACTCGCTGGCCATTGCATTACTCCATTCGCAGCACGTTGACCACGCAGGTGCCGCCGGTGCCGCCTACGTTGTGCGTCAGGCCCACATCCAGCTTAGACTTCTTTGCCTGGCGCTCGCCGGCCTCGCCGCGCAACTGGTGGTAGATCTCCACCACCTGTCCGACGCCGGATGCCCCCACCGGGTGTCCCTTGGACTTGAGCCCGCCGGAGGTGTTGATGGGCTGGTCGCCGTCCAGGGCAGTGCGGCCCTCGTCAACGGCGCGCGGTCCCTCGCCCGGAGCGAAGAAGCCCAGATCCTCGCTGGCCACGATCTCCGCGATGGTGAAGCAATCGTGGACCTCGGCCACGTCCACGTCGTCCGAGGTGATGCCTGCCATCTCGTATGCCTGGCGGGCAGCCTCCTTGGCCGCCGACAGGGAGGTAAGCTCGTCGGCGTCGTGCAGCGGCTTGCCCGATGCCTGCCCGAACCCTGCCAGCGATACCGGCCGGTCGGTGAAGTTGTGGGCGATGTCTGCGGATACCAGCAGGATGCAGGAAGCGCCGTCGGTGATGGGCGCGCAATCATATAGCCTGAGAGGCCAGGCGATCCACGGGTTGGCCTGCTCGTCGTGGAGGAAGTCGAGCTCGGTCTGCCAGTCTGGAACGGGCTGGCCGCGCTGTTCGGCGCGGGCCTTACGGCGCTCCATCATGTCCTGGATGGTCACATTGAACTGTGCCTTGGGGTTTAGCGCGCCGTTCTGGTGATTCTTGATGCCAACCTTGAGCAGGTGGTCCAAGTTGGTCTCATAACGGTCCATGTGCGCCTTGGCGATGGCCCCGAATATGCCGGGGAAGGTGAGGCCGGCAGGCACCTCGTACAGCCCGTCGGCTGCCGATGCCAGCACATCGGTCACGCCCTCGGTGGGAAGGTTGGTCATCTTCTCCATCCCGCCGACGAGGACGATGTCGTACATGCCGCTGGCGATGGCCATGACGCCCTCCCGCAGGGCGCTGCCGGAGCTGGCGCAGGCGTTCTCGATGCGGGTGATGGGGATGGGAGTCATGCCCAGCCAGTCGGCGACGATAGGGGCCGTGTGGCCCTGCGTCTCAAACAGGTCGGACGAGTAGTTTCCGATGTAGGCGCACTCGATGTCATCGATGTCGAAGGGCTTGTCCATGGTCTCCATCATGTCCTGGAAAGCCTCGACGAACAGGTCGCGGCTGTCCTTGTCCGGGAATGCGCCGAACTGGGACAGTCCAGCCCCTACGATGGCGACCTGCCGCCCCAACTGACGCTTGCGTGTAACCGTTGCCATGGTGCTGCTCCTTTGGAATTCTAGGCTCTATCATCCTGCGTGTCTGTTACGCGAACATTAACCGGCGGCCCTTGGGTTCCGGGATGGGCAAACCGTCTTCATTGGCGGTGTCAATCCAAAGTTGCATTACTTCCTTGGCCATTGACAAGGTGTCTTCAAGGGTTTCTCCGTCTGCCATGCAACCTGGCAGTTCGGGCACTTCTGCTATGTAATGCCCGTCCTGTGTGCTCCAATAGATAATTATTTCGTATTTCAGGTCAACCAATCCCAAACTCCATATTTGAAGAATATGGCCCTCAACTGCCGCACTTGGTAATCCTTGGCCATGCCCTGCCGAGGCTGTAGGGCAATCGTCTCATCTACATCGTGCTTTCGGTAGATATGATGGCTGCCGCGAATTCTTTCGCTAAATCCAAGACGGGAGAGTAAACGCCTCAATTCGTCAAAGCGAATGTTTGCGTCCGATGTGCCTTCCAGTATACGGCTCAAAAGGCGGTCGTTTCGGCGTGGTCGGCCTCCGTTTGTCACGTTGCCATTATCGTAGCCCTGTCAACGAAGCGTCAACCGGGCTGCAGATCGCTGGAGCCGTGGTCCAGGTATGCCGTCTGGCCCACTCGGGAGACTTGAATGGTCTGGCTGAAGCGCCAGGCCGTTGTCTCACGCTCCGCAGTGTGTGTCTCAGTGCGCCATTCGACCCCATCAGGGCCACCCCTTAGCGTCTCCGCCAGCACCCGCCCGGCCATGGCCTCGCCGCCGGGCAGGCCCAGCAGGCGCAGGATGGTGGGCGCGATGTCCGCGTTCCCGGTGGGTGTTGCAACGACGGCGGACTGCCTGAACGACGGACCCCGGGCGAACATCACGTTCCTCGTTTCGTGGGGGCTCATGGAGCCGTGCTGACCCTGTCCCGGGCCAAGGCTGGTGGAGTAGGCGTGGCCGGCATACCCGCTGGTGTTGACCTCGGAGTTCCAGGCGAAGGACATGGTGAGGGCGGGCGCACGCAGGCCGTCCAGGCCCACAAGGCTGGCTGGCAGACTACCCTCGATATCTCCCGCAGCGCCGGACGCCAGCAGCGGGCCGCACCACGGTTGACCCATCAGCCACTCGGCCAGTCTTGCCGACTGCGATGAGGATCCGCGATGGAATCGGGATTCGGAAGTGCCAGGGATGCCGTCGGTGGCGTAGAACAACACCGCTCCCCCGTTGGGAGCCACGGCTACGCCTCCCGGTTCGCCCCGATGGAATCGGGGGAATCCGGCTCGCCGCAGTTCGGCCTCTACGTCGATGACCTCACTTATAGTGGAATAGCCGTGGTCGGAGGCAACGATAACGTCCGTTTCGGCGGCTCTTCCTTCCTGTTCCAGCCAGTCGAGGAGCCGGCCGAACTGCCGGTCGGCCTCCCGGATGGCGTCCAACGCTTCCGGCGAACCCACGCCGTGGGAATGTTGCGACACGTCCGGCTCGGAAAGCCACATCATGGCCACGGCTGGCTGGCGCTCTTCGAGGACGTACCGTGTAACTACATCAACCACGCGGGCCATTTTCGGTGCTGACGGTCCTCTCCGGTCGGGCCATTGGCCGAATCGCCCGATGATCTCCGCGTTCAATGACCGAGGGAGCGTGAAGTCGGGATGAATGGTCGCGCCGCCTCCGGTTTCGGCGTTCGGGTTCTGGAGGTAGGCGTTCCCCGATGTGCCCGCGCCGACGGCGATGTATTCCAGACTCTGCTCGTGCAGGATGTCGCCCAGTGTCGGCTGCAGCAGGACCGGGTGCCGTGCCGCAACCTCCGAAAGCGTAGGCTCCAGCGCGCCAAACGCCCTGTGCGGGTCAAACTCGGGAATCAACAGCGTGTTGGCGGTCAACCCGTGGGCCCCGGGCAGGTGGCCGGTCACGATGCTGGCGACGTTGGCTCGGGTCACAGTCGGGAAGACGGCGTGATGGTTGGAGCAAGTCACCCCTTCCGACGCCAGGCGCGACAGGTTGGGCATCAGCTCGGGTGTAACCTGTGCGGGTTGCAATCCGTCGAAGACTACTATGACTACTTTTGTCATTTGAACCTATCCCGCGGCCAGCTCTGGCTTCCGCGGCGGCTTCTCTGCACTACCTCATCACCCCCACCCTAACCCTCCCCCGTCAAGGGGGAGGGGATTTTGAGGGCGGTTTCTCAGTGGTTGTTGACGGCCATGATGGCCGCGCGGCACATGTCGGCGCCCTGCAACACCTCAGGGATCTCTGCCGTCTCACAGGTGGTGTGGAAAGACCGGACGCCGATGCCAACGGGGAGCGCGGTGATTCCCCGCTGGATGAACACGTTGGCGTCCGAGCCTCCACCGGAGGCCTCCATCACAGGAGAGAGGCCGAGCTGGTCCAACGCGTTGCCGATGGTCGCCAGTGTCGGGTTCTCCGGGCCGATTCGGTAGGCCTGGTAGGTGTTGCGGATATCGAGGGAAACGGTCGCGTCCGGGTAGCGCGAGGCCGTCTCGTTGAAGACCTTTCGGAACTGTCCTTCCAGCCAGTCCAGCTTCTCGTTGCTGCGGCTGCGGAACTCCCCGTCTAGGGCGGCCCGCTCCGGGACGATGTTGCGCTTTAGGCCGCCCTCCATCCAGCCAATGTTGGCGGTGGTCTCCGGGTCTATGCGGCCCAGGGGCAGCCGGGTCAGGATGTCGGCAGTGACCAGCAGCGCCGACAGTCCGTTCTCCGGCTCCAGCCCGGCGTGGGCGGCCCGGCCGACGATCTCCGCCGTAACCACGTTCTGCGAAGGCGCCGATACCGTGATGCGGTTGGGCGGCCCCTCGCCGTCGAACACGATGCCGGTCTTGGCGGTGAGCAGGCCGAAATCCATGTGTCGGACGCCGACCAGCCCGCCCTCCTCATGCCGGCTGAAGGCCACCTCTACCGGGCGGTGCGGACCGTTGGACTCCGCAACGCAAGCGAGGGCCTCCAGCACTATGGCGACGCCGGCCTTGCAGTCGCCGCCGAGGATAGTGGTGCCGTCGGAGCGGAGGGTATCGCCGTCGAGCTGCGGCTTGATGCCCCGTCCCGGCTCGACGGTATCCAGGTGGGCCGACAGCAGCAGCGGCTCGCCGATGCCTTCCAGCCGAGCAATGATGTTGTTGTACGAATCGTGCTCCACGGCCAGCCCCAGAGATGAGAGGCGGGCGCTGACCTCCCGGTCAATGGCGTCTTCCTCGCCGCTGGGGCTGTCAATCCGAATCAGTTCGATGAGGGTGTCGATGAGCCTTTGCCGGTCTGCCATGGCCGATACTCCTGCTGGGTGGCTTTCACTCGTATAGCTGGGGAGCGCCCTTCGGGTCGGGGAAGGTGTCGTCGTGGCCCAGGGCCCAGTAGACCGCCTTGACCAGGGCGCGGCTGTTGTCTGCGCCGCTGAAACGGTGGTCGCAATCAGGCACGGAGCGGCCCACCATGGACCGGGCTTCCAGCGGTCCCACGCTGACCAGGTAGGCCAGCATGCCGGCGGGCGGGTCCTGGGCGCCATATCCCATGAAGATATCTCCCCTGAATAGGGAGACGCCCTCGTAGAAGGGGTCTCCCACGCTGTCGTAGGTCGATAACAGCAGCAACTGCTCGATCTGGGGGTACAGATGCGCCACCGCTCCCACGGCGGAACCCCCTGAGGAGAAGCCAGTTAGGCAGACTTCCGGCGTGTCTGACCCGCACAGTTCCCCGGAGCGGGCTATCGCCCATTCGGTGGCGTGGCACGCGCTCTCGATCAGGATCCGATTCCAGCTGGCGCCCTGGTAGGAATACGGCTCCCACTCCAGCTGCACCTGGAAGTCGGGACGTGGCGCGTTATAGGTCACTGTCGCGCAAAGCCCGATTTCCTGGAGGTGCAGGGCGAGCTTGCGCCAGCGATCGTGCCGGCCGTCCTTGAGTTCGCCGGAACCGGGGGAGACTACCAGAATCCTTCCCGACGAACACGGGTAGGCCGAGACAGGGATCTCGTAGTCCACCGGACTCCCTTGCGGTGCTGCAGTGCGCTTTTCGAGAACGATGTCAATTGCGTTCAAGGTGACGCCCTCACCCTAACCCTCTCCCGGAGGGAGAGGGGATTTTGTTTCTCTATGGCAGGGCGGCGACGGCCTTGATTTCCACCAGGAATTCCTCCCGTACCAGGCCGTCGACTACCAGCAGGGTGTTGGGCGGGTAGTCACCGTTGGGAAAGATGTCCGGGAATACCTGGTTGCGCCCGTCTATGAAGCCCTGCACCGAACTGCGTCCCACAACATAGGTGGTGAACTCCACCACGTTGCTGAATCCGGCGCCGGCTGCCTCAAGGACAGCGCCGACGTTCTGAAGCACCTGCCGCGTTTGCGCCGCCGCATCGTCCGGCCCCACCAGGTTGCCGGACACATCAACGCCAACCTGTCCGGCAACGTACAACAGCCGCCCTGCGTTGACCGACATGCCAACGGAATAGGCGCCCAGGGGCTGAGGGGCCTTGTCACTGCTAACGGCCGCTCGCTGTAACTCCGTCATCGTTTTCTCCTCTACAATGGTCTCAGCTTGCCGCTGCGATTATATCTGATTACCGGCGCCATCATCTTTGCGTCCTTGCGCCATTGCGTTAAATGCCCGTGCTATACTCGCCGGCATGGTGGAGTCTGAACCCCGGCCCAGGGTGGGCGTTGGCGTGGTGTTTGTCCGGAACGGCAAGGTATTCCTGGCCAGACGCCGGGGCGCCCTCGGCGGAGGCACATGGGGTTCGGCCGGAGGACACCTGGAGCACGGCGAGGCGCTGGAGGACTGTGCCCGCAGGGAAGCCAGAGAGGAGTTCGGCGTCGATGTAGGCGAGCTCACGTTCCTCTGCGTCAGCAACATCATCGCCTACGGCCGGCACTACGTGGACGTGGAATTCCTGGGCGACATCGGCGAGCAGGAGCCGCTCCTGATGGAACCGGAGGCTTTCGATGGCAGCGGTTGGTTCCCCTTGTCCTCGCTGCCTGAACCGATGTTTCAGGCAATGGGTCTTGCTTTAGACAGCCTCTTGACGGGGCGGCAGTATTATTCTGGTGACGGGGATACGCCCTCGCCCTAACCCTCTCCCAGAGGGAGAGGGAATTGCGTTGAACTCTCCTGAGGGGGAGGGGACTGTAAGGAGTTAATGATGGCGGCAAAGAAAGGCGACGGGCTGTTGCTGGTATACAGCGACGTAGCCCCGGAACACGACGACGAGTACAACCGCTGGTACAACGACGAACATATCCCGGAACGGCTCTCCATCCCGGGCGTTCTCAATGCGGCGCGCTATCAGGCGGTGCAGGGCGGACCGAAGTACCTGGCTGTCTACGAGCTGGCCAGCCACGAGGCCTGGTACTCCGAAGGGTGGCAGAAGTGGCTGCGGGAGCCGACGGAATGGTCGAAGCGCATGTCGCCCAGCGTCATCGGCACCGAGTACATTCGCAACCTGTACCGCCGGGTACACCCGGCCGACGTGCCGACGGAGACGGCCGAGGCCGGAATGTCGCCGGTGTTGCTGGTGGGCCGCATGTCGGTTCCCGATGAACTGGACGAAAAGTTCAACTATGCCTACAACAACGAGCGCCTGCCGCTCTGCCTGGAAATTCCGGGTTACATTCGCGCCCGCCGCTGGGAGGCGGTTATGGGCACGCCGAAGTATGCGACGGTTCACGAAATGGAGTCGCTGGAGGTGTCGGAGAGCGAGGGCTGGGAGAACTGGCGAACCGCTGTGACACCGGTCTGGAGTAACGAGGTCCGGCCACACATGGTCCATGACGCCGGTTCGCCCGGGGTCTACCGCCGGATTTTCCCGGAGTAATGTGGTGGGTTGACTGCCCGGGTTTCTGCGAATTAAGGGCGGGTGGAATTCCTGCCCATTCTGCTGCCAATTTTTCTGGTTGAAGGGTTGTTTCGGTGGGCAAAACCGCGCAAAGAAAGTTCATGAAGCAAGGCAATTGGGATACGAATGTGCTATACTACATAATGTATTTATATTCGTTGAGGCCCACGTTTTCAACTCTAATTGCGTCCTTTCTTGTGGTGCCTTCTTTCAGGACTTGGTGATTAGTCAAATGCAACAAACCCTGCCTATTTCCGCCACTCCAGACCCAGGTTCCGGCCCTGACTATACCGCATCCGACATCCAGGTGCTCGAGGGCCTTGAGGCGGTGCGAGTCCGTCCCGGCATGTACATCGGCAGCACCGGGCTCAGTGGTCTGCAGCACCTGATGATCGAGATTCTCGACAATGCGGTAGACGAGGCCATGGCCGGCTATTGCACCAGGGTCGAGCTCACCATCTCGGCAGACGGCCTCATTATCATTTCGGACAACGGGCGGGGAATTCCCATCGACGTCCACCCCACCACCGGCAAGAGCGCCCTAGAAACCGTGATGACGACGCTTCACGCGGGCGGCAAGTTCGGCGGCGGCGCCTACAAGGTAACCGGAGGGCTTCACGGCGTCGGAGCGTCCGTGGTGAACGGACTTTCCGAATACCTGCGGGCCGAGGTTAGTCGCGAAGGAACGCTGTATTCCCAGGAGTATGTCCGTGGAATCCCGACTACCGAACTGGTCAAGGAGTCCCGGACAGCGGAGCACGGGACTACGATCAAGTTCCGCCCGGACCCTGAGATCTTCGATGAAATCGACTACGATTTCGATGAACTCACCCGGCACTTCAAGGACATAGCCTACCTCAACAAGGGTCTGGAAATATGCTTCATCAGTTACTGGCACCTGGAGAGGCGTCAGGGAGATATTGAGCGCACTTACTTCTTTGACGGCGGCCTCCCCAACCTGGTGCGGAACGACAACCGGAACCGCAGGGTGCTGCAGGGCATTCCCTTCTACTATGAAAAGACCATCGATGACACTGCCGTTGAGGTGGCGGTGCAGTACAACGACGGCTATGCGGAGTCCGTGCACTCCTACGCCAACTGCATCAAGACCCCCGACGGCGGGACCCACCTGACCGGGTTCCGTTCCGCCCTTACACGGGTGATCAACGACTTTGCCCGGAAGCAGGGCCAGATCAAGGACGACCAGGCCAACCTGATAGGCGAGGATGTGCGCGAGGGATTGGCAGCGGCCGTGAGCGTGAAACTGACGGCCCCCCAGTTCGAGGGCCAGACCAAGCACAAGCTGGGCAATCCCGAGGTCCGGGGCATTGTGGAATCTGTAGTGGGCGAGGGCCTTGCCCGCTACCTGGAGGAAAACCCGACCGAGGGCCGCAGGGTTGTGGACAAGTGCCTCACGTCGCAGAAGGCGCGGGAGGCCGCCAAGCGCGCCCGGGACCTCGTCATCCGAAAGAACGCGCTGGACGGATCGTCGCTTCCCGGCAAGCTGGCGGACTGCGCCGAGCGGGACCCGGCCAAGTCGGAACTCTACATTGTGGAGGGCGAGTCGGCGGGCGGATCGGCCAAGATGGGCCGGGACAGGCATTTCCAGGCCATCCTTCCGCTCAAGGGCAAGATTCTCAACGTCGAGAGGGTCCTGCAGCAGCCCGACAAGATCCTGGGCCACGAGGAGATCCGGGCCATGGTCGCGGCGGTGGGCGCCGGGGAGGGCGAGGACTTTGATCCCTCCAAGGTGCGTTATCACAAGGTCATCATCATGACCGATGCCGACGTCGACGGTTCTCACATCCGCACCCTGATCCTTACGTTTATCTACCGCAGGATGCGCGGTCTCATAGACAGCGGCTATCTCTACATCGCCCAGCCTCCGCTCTACCGCATACAGAACGGGCGGCGCATCGAGTACGCCTACTCTGAGGAGCAGAAAGACGAGATGCTGGCGAAGCACACCGGCCAGCGAAACCCATCCATCCAGCGGTACAAGGGGCTGGGGGAAATGAACCCGGAGCAGCTGTGGGAAACCACCATGAACCCGGACACCCGCCACATGCTGATGGTGAGCATCGAGGACGATACCGACGCCGAGGACGCGTTCACGACGCTGATGGGCGAAGTGGTGGCGCCTCGCAAGAGCTTCATTCAGACCTACGCCCGGAGCGTCAAGAATCTGGACGTCTAGCGTCCTCCCTCCCGCTTTTCAACAGCCGGGCCGCCCAGCCATGACAAACCTGAGGGGGAAAGATTCCCCTCAGGTTTTTGCATTCCTGGCTGATTGATTTATAATGTGCAATGCCGTTGGAATAAACTGGCGAAAATCGAAAGTATCTATACGCAATAACAGGAGATCCTCCATTGCCCGCAAAGAAGACAGGTCGCCAGCAGGTCAAGCGATCCCGGCGCAACAGAAGCGCAAAGACTGAAACCCGCACCATCATAGGCCGGGCCAATCGTTCGCTGGATGCCGGGGACGCCGAGGCTGCACAGCCTGCTGTTGCTCTTGCCATTAGTACACTGGATCGTGCGGTGCGCAAGGGCATACTCCACAGGAACAACGCGGCGCGCCGCAAGTCGCGAATGGTGGCAAAGCTGTCGCGGCTGGAGCAGGCAGTCGAAGCCTGAGTAGTAATTGGCTCGCAGGCGCCAGCGCCGCCCGGTCCATCCGGGCGGCGTTTCCGTTTGTGGCGCGCCGTCAGTTTGATGACAATGGCTGATTGACACTGGGCCGCAGCTTTGTTAGCCTCCTGATAGAACAAAGGTTTTATGTCAGATAAGGTGTGTATAAGGAAGAGGGAAGTATGGTTGCCAGGAGAAAAATGCCGGAGCGCCGCCGCCGGATACTTGAGTTTATTCACGAGTTCTATTCCGAAAACGGCATTCCTCCGACAGTGCGGGACATTCAGCAGGCATGCGATATCAGTTCCACCTCGGTGGTCGACTACAACCTGAGGCAGTTGGAGGACGCCGGTTATCTCAACCGCCGGAGAGAGGTCGCTCGCGGCATTGAATTGCTGGACAGGGATGGGGAACCCGTTTCCAGTGCGCCCAGGGTCCAGATCGTCGGGTCAATCGCGGCCGGACAGCCTCTGCCGGTCTTCTCTACCGAAGGAGCTGTTGCCAGCGAGGAATTCGATACGGTGGAGATCTCGCCGGACCTTCCCCGCCGCCACGGCAAGCTTTTTGCCCTGACCGTCAAGGGCACGTCCATGATCGATGCCCTCATAGACGATGGGGACGTGGTGGTCATCAAGCCCGCGCAGGACGCCAGCAATGGCGAAATGGTCGTGGCCTGGCTGAGAGACGAGGAGGAGGCCACGCTGAAGAAGTTTTACCTGGAGGGCGACCGGGTTAGGCTACAGCCGGCCAATAGCACCATGCAGCCCATCTTTTGCCCCGCCGACAACGTGGAAGTGAAGGGAAAGGTGGTCACGGTACTGCGCAAGTTCGGCTGATCGTGGTGGGGGAGACGCCTCTGGTTTGCCGCCGAGCCCGTCAGCGCCTGGCTGCGGCAAGCGCCCCGTAGGTGGCCACGAGGAAGGGCACGCAGTAGGTCAGCGGGATCTTCCAGTAAAGAGCGTTGTTCCACTGGCCTGAGATCAAAGTGTCGCCCTGGTTCAGGAACGTCAGTATAGTTCCCACCACGACTGCGACCACAGCCGAACGGCGCAACATCGGGCCGTGACGTGGACCGCACAGGAGGCACTTGGCCGCAGCGCTGGCCAGTGCCTCGTTTCGTGAGCGGAAGGCGAAGGACCTTCCGGCTCGAAGCGTTTTGCCGCAGCTGACGCAGGCAGTTGGTCCGGAATGATCGAGGGAATTTGACGGCGGGTCTTGCAAACTATTCAGGCGAGATGCAGATATCGGAAATTGGCTGGAGGGCGAGCGGCAGGTCTATCCGAACGGTGTCGAATCGCAGGGGTATAAGGCATTCTAGGCAGGCCGATTGTGCAAGTCAATGAGTGCAAAATTGTTGTGCAGGGTCTTTTAGTTGTTCCCTCTCCCTCAGGGAGAGGGTTAGGGTGAGGGCGTTCCCTCCCTGGGCGCCACACCGCTTGCCGGCATGATTTCACCTCCACCCCGACCCTTCCTCCTCAGGGGGAGAGATAACTAAAAGCCCCTGAAATTATTGTGCGGCCTCGAACCAAGCGTGAAGCACGGTAACGGCTCGGGCTGCGGCAACAGCAGTCCGGGATAGAGACTGGCTAGCGGACGCTCCGGCGCGATGAGCGGGGCTCGGTGAAGCAAACAGAACGGCAGGAATGTATTGTCCCGGTGGCGTAGCGTTCTTATACTTGGTGTTGGAATTTAACGCCACAGGTCTGCCTGGCATCCGGGTCCGGAGGAACGATGTACGATTTTCACACCCACACCTTTCTCAGCGACGGAGTACTTTCTCCCGTTGAGCTGATTCGCCGCGCATACGTCAGGGGCTACAAGGCCATGGCGCTCACCGACCATGTGGGTTATGGCAATGTGGAATACGTCATCAAAACTCTGGTGGTGGACTGCGATCTGGCCGGCAGACGATGGGATATCCTGGCGCTGCCTGGTGTGGAGATTACTCACGTTCCCAAGGACGACATTGATCTGGTGGCGCGGACGGCCAAGGAGATGGGAGCGAAACTCGTCGCAGTGCATGGCGAAACGCCGGTCGAGCCTGTGGAGCCGGGAACGAACGAGGCGGCCATCAGGTCGCCTTGGGTGGATGTGCTCGCGCATCCCGGCCTGATTTCGCTTGACGAGGCGAGGCTGGCCGCCGAAAGGGGAGTGCGGCTGGAGGTATCAGCCCGCAGGGGCCACAGCCTGGCTAATGGGCATGTCGTCAGGGTGGCCCGAGAGGCCGGGGCGACCCTCATCCTGGATTCCGACGCACACGCTCCGGAGGATTTGCTGACACCGGAGCTGTGCCAGAAAGTGGCAAAGGGCGCGGGCCTCGATGAAGATGAGGTCCACGCCCTGCTTGAGGAAAATCCGAGGGAATTATTGACTAAACTGGGACTCGGCGCTCTTTTGCCCGTCTAGATCCCTGGACGATTGTCGGCCTGAAGATGGCGGGTCGATGATCAGGACTTCCCTATCCTGAATACTTTGGTGCCACAAATAGGACAGTCCCCTCTGGTAGCCGGGCGACCGTTCTTCAGTGTTACCTGTTCGGGATTGTTGATCTCCCTTTTTTCCCGGCATTTCAGGCAATATGCCTCCATTGTTTACCCCCGTATCAAAGTGGCGTTTTGAGGAGTATCCGGTCTGGGCGCCGGTACGTGTGCTGTTGCGCGAAGCAGTTGTAGTGTCGGACCTGGATAGTTCTGGTTCAGGTCCCCATTAGTCCTTCAGGCTGTTAAGTTGACATAAAGTGGGCAACAAACTACACATTAGGCAGTAGATTGTCAAGCGAAGCGGCAATTATCGGCTTAACGCACCCCAATAGACCAGATGACTCAGCCAGTTGTCTGTTGCAGCTATACTGGAGAATCTCTTGAACAACAACCGCCACATCCAGTACGATATATGGATCGCCCCGTCGGTACCGGACCAGCATGAAAGACATCGCATCAGAGAAAGTTCCAGACGCTTCGGGCCGACTCTGGTCAAAGACTCGGCGCAGGCGAGTTGGCCTTCTGCTCATTTCTGCCGTCCTAATGGTGACCATCTTCGTCGGATGCGGCGGCGGCCGAGTGCCTGTAGAACAAGCCGGTCTCACATCGGTGGCCTTCCCAACGCATGACTACTCCCTGGGAACCGACAGGGGCGGGGACTACTTCGCGGACAGTTGGTCCTGAAGGAAGGCTGCTTGCTTGTTGAAGTCCCCTCAAACCCCAACAACGCCCCGTGGCCAGCCCGCTTAGCCATCTGGCCCAGCTCGTTCTCGCTCGATGTGGAATCCGGGGCGGTGCGGGTGATTGACGGTCAAGGCCGGGTTGCGGCGCAGGTGGGGGACCACGTGAGGGTCATCCGAGCGGAACCCGCCTCCGAGGGCGAGTACGCGGAACTAGTCGCCGGACTTCCAGAACATTGCCCGGCGGGGCGTACTTTCGTGGGAGTGGTGACCGTTTTCTATCCCAACAATGAGGTCACCGAACTTAGACTGCAAAACCCGGAAGTCTTGCTACTCAGGCAAAAGACTGCGATGGTGGCCGAGAGGACCTTTATGGCTGCGGAGGGCGCCGGAGAGTTGGTCCTGGACGGCCCGTGCCTTCGGATTAAAGGCCAATACAGTGATAATCCCGTTGTCTGGCCCGCAGGGTTCGAGCCCCACATGGAAGATGGCGTGGTGCAAGTCCGCAACGGCGCGGGCCAGGTCATCGCCAAGGTAGGAGATGAGATAGCTGGCGGCGGCGGGTACTCCGATAGCAAGTACAAAGAATGTCCGGGCGAGGCATTTCATATCTGGGGCATCAAGGTGCTACCGGACGTCCCGGTCTACTTCCCACAGTGGGACGACGAGATAAAGATGGGCCAGGTGGTCAAGCCCCGCACCGGGGAGCTCACCCTCGATGGAAAGTGCCTTGTGATGAGAAACATCCTTGAGGGCAAAGTCCCCAACGATATGCTTCTGTTCTGGCCTGAGACTTACGACCTAAGAGTAGAGGACGGGATGGTCGAGGTGCTGGACGCAACCGGGCACGTCGTCGCCCGCGTGGGGGACGAGGTACAGGTCAACGTCTTCAACGTCACCTACGGTCAGGCCAAAGAGCATGGAGGCCTGGATAAGATAACGCCCGCCTGCTCCGGAGGTTATTGGGCGGTGGAGGAGGTTATCGAACCTTCAGAGGACGCCCATGATGGCAGCATACCGGTCATCAGCGTGGAGACGAGCCTGATCAAGAACCAGACCCTGCCGCCCCGGAGCGTCCAGGACCTCGTGAACCGGAGTCAGGCTATCGTGATAGGAACCGGTACGGCGATATCCGAGCTGGCAGTCGAGCGGCCCTACGACTTCGACCCGGTGGATTATGGGGAGTTGCCGGAATCCGAATGGCCGTCCATTCAGGTGGCCTACTGGACCATCGGCATCGAAGAGGTGCGCTGGACGACGGCAACATAGAAGCCAACCCTAGGCTGCGGATGGAGCCCAACCCGCTGGGCAGGTCGTTGCCCGAGCTAAGCGCACGGTACCTGTTCACCCTGGGACGGAACCCGGACTCCAAGAGCTACGGGATATCCGCCGACTGGATGATACTGCCTTTGGACGGGGGCAGAATCCGCAACCTCGATGGCAATGTCCCGTTCTACGGCAGGAACGCCGATGAGGACTCGCTGGTGGAAGCGAAACGGGAGGCAGTGTTGGACCACGAATATCTGCCGCCGGGCCAATGGCCCAGCAGGTGAGACGCCGGAGCCGAGATTCCGGGAACCCGCCGGAGCCATGGGGCCCGGTATGAAAACGTCCCCAGGAGACTGCGGAAATGCCCGCCGGGGATGGGCGACGACTGAGGAGGTTGGCGTCAGGGGCCTTCGGCATCAAAACACTACCTCAGGCCACAATGCGTTTGGTGTGTCAAGCCGATAATAGCCAGCGAAGCGAGGCTGTGCCCGGCATCAGGGCCGAGGTTGGCAGCGGATGGGGTGGCCACAGGCAGGATGGGCTCTACGCACCAGAAAGGTGGTTCACAGACGCTAGACGGAAACCGGGGCCAGTGGCGATTCCTCATTGGTATTGAAGACCTTCAGCGGCCGCCAGGAATTTGACGCTCTGTCGAACCGGACCAAGGCCAGGAATTGGCCGGCGGAATTGTAGGCCCTGAACTGTTCCAGGTAGCCCGCGCTGATATTCGGGTTACCCAGACTGACTGGTTGGCCGTTTCGCAGAAACCGTTCTGCAGCCGCTCCCACCGTAACGGTCTGGAAGCTGCGGAGCACCCAGTCCAAAGGATGGAGGAGCTCAAGCCAGCCAGCCGGAGACTGTGCTGCCTCCTCCAGCGCTTCCAGGGTAACGCTGTCCTCTGACGAAAATCCCCCGCAGCTTTGTCTTTCCAGGTCGATTACGTGGGCGCCGCAGCCCAGAATTTCCCCCAGGTCGTGGGCCAGGGTTCGCATGTACACGCCCTTGCCGCATTCAACATCCAGGGTCAACTCGGGCAGATTCAGGCGGGTAAGCTGAACGCTGTGTATTTCAACGCTGCGGGGCTGGCGTTCAACCTCAAGGCCGGACCGCGCCAGTTTGTAAAGGCGTTGTCCGTCGACCTTGACGGCGCTGTACATCGGCGGCACCTGGTCCACGACACCGATGAATCCTTCGAGCGCCGACAGGACCTGCTGCTCAGTGATGCCATCGGGGTTTCTTCGTGAGGTGATCTCGCCTTCAGCATCATACGTGGTCGTGGATTCTCCCAGCTTGACGTCCATCACGTAGCGTTTGCTGCCGCCCACGACGTAGTCCATCAGTCTGGTCGCCTGACCGAAGCATATTGGCAGCACGCCCCTGGCCAGGGGGTCCATCGTTCCACCGTGCCCAACCTTCTGCCGCTGTCCGGTGATCCGCTTGACACGGCGCAGGGCTTCCATGGACGTGATGCCAGCCGGCTTGTACAGATTGAGGAATCCGTTCACGGCCGGCTGTTTTTTGCTCTCTGATTTGGGCAAAGCTAACGATCCGTAGTCCTGCGGTTTGATCCGGGACGGCGCCTGGAATCCAGCGATTCCAGGTACTCTGCGGCGTACTGTTCAGGAGTGGCTCCGTCGATCAGACGAAGGACCCGTTCGCCTTCCTCGATGGAATCGTCGAGCACGAAGGTCATGTGCGGCGCATGCCGCAGGCTTATGCGTTCCCGGAGTTCACGCCGAAGAAATGACGCAGCGGAACGTATTCCGTCCATGGCGGCCTTTCGATCAGAATCACGTCCCATGACGCTGACGTAAACCCGGGCGCTGCGAAGGTCGCTGGAGGCCACAACCTCGGTAATGCTGATGACGCCGGCCACCCTTGGGTCCTTGATTTCACGGGCCAGGAGGTTGCTGATTTCGGAGCGCAAAAGCTCGTTGACGCGGTCAATTCGCCGGGGCATCCTTTACCTCCCATCACGGGATGGAACGGCCTCCTCCGCGCGCGGGCCTGGCTTCGCTGAACTGAATCGCGTTCAGGACCAGGCTACCGTCTTGCCCGTTCCTGCCTGAACACCTCCAGGATGTCCCCCTCCTGGATTTCATTGAAGCCCTGCAGGATGATGCCGCACTCGGTGCCGGCGTTCATCTCGTTGACCTCATCACGGAAGTGGCGCAGGCTGGAAATCGTGGTTTCAGTTACGTTCTCGCCCTCCCGTGTCACGCGAACCGAGCCATTCCGGACGACGCGGCCCTCGGTCACGCGGCAGCCTGCGATCTGCGTTCCCCTTCGTCCGCCGAAGAGTTCACGTATCTCGGCCCGGCCGACGATGACCTCGGTGAAGACGGGCTCCAGCATGCCGTGCAGCGCGTTTTCGATGTCGTCAATCAGCTGATAGATGATTTCGTAGTGCCGGATGCTCACACCCATCCGGTCGGCCAGTCGCTCTGCGCTGGGCTCGGAGCCGACGGAGAAGCTGATGATGGCCGCTTCGGACGCACTAGCGAGCAGCACGTCGGACTCCGTCACAGCGCCAACTCCGGTATGAAGCACTCTTACCTTGGCGTCCTCGTCGACCAGCCGCTCCAGAGACTGGCGAATTGCCTCCAGGCTGCCCTGTACGTCGGCCTTTAGAACAAGGTTGAGTTCCTTGATTTCGTCAATGCCGACCTGCCTGACGACTTCCTCAAGGCTGAGGGCTCGGGTCTGCAGGGGACGCGAACCAGGCGCGCGTTCCTTTCCTCCGGTCAGCGCTCTTGCCTCGCGTTCGTTGGCCACGGCCTTCAACTGGTCGCCGGCCTCGGGGAGGGTACCGAAACCCAGGATTTCAGCAGGAGTCCCTGGGGTTACCTTGTGCACGGTCCTGCCCTTGTCGTCAATCATCGCCCGGACGCGTCCCGAGGCGGTTCCTGCGACTATGTGGTCTCCAACCTCGAGGCTGCCGTCGGTGACCAGCACCGTAGCGCTGGGGCCTCGCTTCCTGTCCAGCTTGGCCTCGATGATCACGCCGGAGGCCTGCTTGTCGGGATTGGCCTTCAGTTCCGAGATTTCCGCCACCGCCTCGAGGTTTACCAGGAGATCGTCTATGCCGTCTCCGGTGCGGGCGGAAACATTAACGGAGATGACGTCGCCGCCCCAATCCTCCACCAGGAGCTCGTTCTCGCTCAATTGCCGCTTCACCCGCTCGGGGTCCGCGCCGGGCAGGTCCATCTTGTTGATCGCGACGACGATAGGCACCTCGGCGGCCTTGGCGTGGTTAATCGCCTCCAGGGTCTGCGGCATTATCCCGTCATCCGCAGCAACTACCAGCACCGCAATGTCGGTGACCCTTGCCCCGCGGGCCCGGATGGCCGTAAAGGCGGCGTGCCCAGGCGTATCCAGGAACGTAATTGGGCTGCCGTCAACCTCAACCTGGTATGCGCCAATGTGCTGGGTGATGCCGCCCACCTCCCGGTCGGCCACACTGGAATTCTTGATGTAGTCCAGAAGGGAAGTCTTGCCGTGGTCCACGTGGCCCAGGACGACAACCACCGGCGGCCTCGAAACAAGGTTTTCCCCAGTGACGTCCTGCAAACTGGAGGTTTCACGAGTGGCGGCGGCCGTTGGTTCCGGCGCCATTGAGGTTCTGATGCCGAAAGCTGAGGTAACTAGAGTGGCGACTTGATAGTCGATTACCTGGTTCATATTCGCCATGATGCCGTTGCGCATCAGTTGCTTGATAACGTCAATTGGCGACTGGTCCAGAACCTCTGCAAGATACTGGACCGTCATCGTGGAGGGCAGCACCAACGCACGGTTCTGTCCGCTGCGGCGCTCGGCGCGTTCCCTCCTCGGCCTTTGGTTGCGCCCGGATTCATCTATTGCAGTAGTTGTAGTCATATTTCTGTTCACCTGCCAAGCCGGCTGGACAGGACCAACCCTTGTGCTTTCGGGTTATCCCCGATCGCTGTGAGCGGAAAGGTCGAGCCGGAGAGTTTCCAAGTCGGTGGTGGAGAGAGGTTGCCCCAGGCTACGGGCGAGACGACCCCTGCCCAATGCGGTCTCGAGGCAGCCGGAACCGCAGACATACGCCCCCCGGCCAGGGGCCTTTCCCACGAAATCAACAGACACAGGGCCTTGAGGAGAACGAGCTATTCTAACCAGTTCTGCCTTAGGCCTCTTGTCGCCACAGGCGACGCAGGTCCTTTCCGGGATGTGTCTCTTCCTGGGCAATTGCAGTCCCTCCCCGTGGCATAAGGCGCGAATGTGTGGCCAGGAGAGGGCTAACGGCGGCGGGAACCTCCTCCGCCTCCGCCGCGACGGCTCCGTCCTCCCCCACCGCGACGGCCGCCGCCACGGATGTCCTCGACGATATCTTCCGCGAACCGGATCTTGCCAGCGTCCGGAGTAAGTACCGGCAAGTCCCCAAAGCTCAGACCATCGTCTTCAGGTTCCTCGTCCTCTTCCTCGTCTGTGACAGTCATATCGTCCAGGGTGAACGAGTCAAGATCGTCAACGCTGAGCCCAACCTCCGCGACAGCCTCAACGGGTTCCCTTTCTGCCTCATCCTGCTTGAGGAGTTCTTCTTCCCGGATTAGTTCCTCGAGAATGACATCCTCGTCGATATCGTCGGCGATAACCTCAATTGCTGGCTGTTCTGCGGGAGCATCTGCGAGTTCCGCGACATCCAGCGCCTCAGACATTTCTTCGATGATGGCCTCGGCTTCGGCAACGACGGCGGGTTCCGGCGCCGTTGCCGACTCCTCGACTTCAACCGCGCCTGCTTCGGTCTCGGCTTGAGCGGCCGCCAAGGCGGCGGCCTCCTCGGCCGCCCTCGCCGCTGCCTCAGCGGCAGCGTGCATCCGGGCCTCCCGGATTTCCTCCCACTCGGTCATGCCCTTGATGTCCAGGCGCCAACCCGAGAGACGGGCGGCGAGGCGGGTGTTTTGTCCTTCCTTGCCTATGGCCAGGGAAAGCTGCCGGTCCGGGACGACCACTACGGCCGTTTGTTCCGGGTCTATAAGTTCCACCTGTACTGGTTCCGAGGGACTCAATGCGTTGGCAATGAAGGTGCGGGGATCGGGGTCCCACAGGACGATATCAATCTTTTCGCCCTGCAGTTCATTTACGATGCTCTGGATGCGGTTTCCACGGATGCCGATGCACGATCCCACGGGATCTATGCCCGCCTGGGTCGCGCTCACCGCCACCTTGCTGCGGAAACCGGCCTCCCGGGCTATGGCCTTGATTTCCACCACCCCGTTGTGGACCTCGGGAACTTCGATTTCGAACAGTCGCCGCAGCATATTCCGGTGGCTGCGTGAAACCAGGATTTCCGGACCTTTCGGCGCGCTGCGAACGCTCAGGATGAACACCTTCACCCTCTGGCCCTTGCGGTAGCGCTCGGAGCTGACCTGCTCCTCGTATGGCAGGATCGCCTGGGCCCTGCCGAGGTCCAGCGTAATGCCGCGGCCCGAGTCCGAGGTTTCGACGATGCCCGACATGATGTCGCCTTCGTGCTGCGCGAACTCCTGGAACAGCAGCTCGCGCTCCGCCTCTCGCAGCCTCTGCAACACCACCTGCTTGGCGGTCTGCGCGGCAATCCTGCTCGCGTTGTGGGGCAGGGGTTCCGCAGCCGCGACTTCGTCGCCTATAGCCACGTCTCGCCGGATTCTCTTGGCCTCAGTCAGCGTGATTTCCCGTTCGGCATCTTCAACGTCCTCAACCACGGTTTTCAGCGCATAGACACTGACCTCGCCGTTGTTGGGGTTGAGGGTGACCGAGATATTCTGACCGGACGCCGGGTTGTCTTTCTTGAAAGCGGAAGCCAGGGCGACCTCGATGGCCCCCAGAACCTGTTCCATGGGTAAGTGGCGCTCCGCTGCCAACTGCTTGAGCGCTACCATAAAATCGCTTTTCATAGTTCGGCCCCCACACCTATTCTCGCCGCAGACCGATAGTCTCCATCAACAAGAAAGCGGGGCGAACCCGCTCACAAAAAGGAGGAACCATGTGCTGGGATTATAGCATCGGCGCCTCCTTTCAGCAACCTGCTTAAGCACGTTTCGGCGCGATGGTGGCAGTGATGCGCCGTCCCCTCAACGACTGGAATCAGTCGATTTCGGGTGTGTTCAACCCGGAGATTTGATACAGAAGGTCCATATCTAGGCTGTTCCTGACCGTTTCTGCAAGCTTGTCGTATTCGGCATCCCGCGACAACTGTCCACCCGTATCGGACAGCGGCGGGAGCGCCACTCCCTTCCAGTCCGCGATCTGCTCCAATACCGCCCGACGCAGCGCGTGGCTGTTGAAAAGCCCGTGAATATATGTGCCCAGGACTCTTCCGTCCTCTGACAGCGCGCCGTCGCTCTGCCCATCCCGTCCTGCCCTGGTGATACTGAAGGGAGGGGCTACGTTTCCCACATGGACGGATGAGCCCATGTGAATCTCATAGCCTTCAAGGACGGCCCCTTGAGAACCGGAAAGCAGCCCGGAACCAGCAGATACCGAACCCTTGACTCGATGAGTCTCCTTGACTGGCGCGAACACGGTATCCACGGGAAGCAAATGCAGGCCCTCGGCCTCCCGGTCAGGGGATTCAACGCCATTCGGGTCAAGAATCCGGCGCCCCATCATCTGGTAGCCGCCGCAGATTCCGATCACAGGGGTCCCACATTCAGCTTGTCTCCGGATATCGGCTGCAAATCCCCGCTCTCGTAGCCAGGCGAGGTCAGCCATCGTCGTCTTGGTGCCGGGCAGAATTATGAGGTCGGGTTCGCCCAGGCTGTCCCGACCCTCCACGTAGCGGAGCCTGACCCCCGGCTCCCGCCCCAGCGGGTCGAAATCGTCGAAATTGGATATGTGAGGCAGGCCCATCACCGCGATGTCGAGGACAAAGTCGGTCATTGCCTTCATCTGTTCGCGGCGCTCCAGCGAGACCGAATCCTCCTCCGCGATCTCGATGTCCCGGTAGTAGGGCACCACTCCAAGAACGGGCTTGCCGGTCCTTTCCTCCAGCCAGGCCAGACCCGGCTCGAGCAGTGACACGTCTCCTCGAAACTTATTGATGATAAAGGCGCTGACGGCATCCCGTTCCTGCGCGTCGAGGATTTCCATGGTGCCGACCAGAGAGGCGAAGACACCCCCACGATCGATGTCGCCTGCCAGGAGCACCGGAGCCC
Organism: Dehalococcoidia bacterium; assembly: GCA_965203005.1. Classification (GTDB taxonomy): domain Bacteria; phylum Chloroflexota; class Dehalococcoidia; order Lucifugimonadales; family UBA3495; genus VXOI01. The sequence goes on along the minus strand of CBDBBS010000002.1, from coordinate 2,205,848 downwards.
CGGAGTGGAGGGCAACCCGCATGTTAACGATCTCATTCTGCTTCAGGTTGATCTCGGCAGGACTGCCGGCGCCCTCGATAACCACGACGTCGTACTGGGACCGGAGAGTGTCGAGGGACTGGGCCACGTTCTGCCAGAGCATTGGCTTGGCAGTAGCGAAGTAAGTGGCCGATGCCTTGGCCACTGGCCTGCCCAGGAGCACCACCTGGGACTGGTGATTGGCTTCGGGCTTGAGCAGGATGGGATTCATTTCCACCCGTGGCTCCACGCCGCAAGCCTCTGCTTGCACCGCCTGAGCCCGTCCCAGCTCTCCGCCGTCCGGGGTAACGAACGAGTTGTTGGACATGTTCTGCGCCTTGAAGGGCGCAACCCGGTATCCGTCCTGTCTGAAAATGCGGCAGAGGGCGGTTACCAGCACGCTCTTGCCCACGTGGGACGCTGTGCCCTGCACCATTACCACCTTTCCCTGGGGTGTGGAACCTTGGCGGTTTGGCAAGTCGCTACCTCCACGGATTTCCGTGTAAACGAATCGCCCGCCCTAAGGTTTCAAAGGACGGGCTAAAGCAGACAGTTTATGCCGTTTCTCGTAAGCTTGTGTTAGCACGACGGAAGTTTGTCGATGGGAATGCCCTTTTCCCGCGCCCATTGCGCCAGTTCCTGCTTGGTCTGAGGGATGCCTTCAGACATCAGATCAGCTATCAACTCGGCCTGATTGTTGGCCTTGTTTTCCTGCTCCCGTTGCTTCTTTCGCTCAAGTGCCCAGAAAACCATATCAACACCTCTCTCTGCCAGCACGGCGGCCATTGCATAGAGCACGGCGCCCAAGTCTACCATGGCAGCTGCCAGTTCCAGGCTCTCCCATCCGCTCCATTGACCCGACCGCGCTACCAGCAGCGCCGTTGCTGCAAAGATGCCGAAAGGGGCGGCTATCGCATGGCGGCGAAGCCCACCGTCTTTCGCGCCATTCGTTCATATTACTCTAGCATAGCACGAGCTTCCATCAGCGCGGTTTGACCGAGTCTACCACCAGATCTTGCCCTTGGACTCCTCCTGCAACAGGTCGTAATCCCGGGTCCAGAGGGCAGTGCTGAGGTATTTCCAGCCTCCGTCGGCCAGCAGGCACACTATGGAGCCGCGCTCCATGCGTTCCGCCTGCCGGATTGCGCCGTAGACCACCGATCCCGAGGATATTCCGGCGAAAATACCCTCTTCGGTAAGCAGCCTCTTCGTGGTCTGAAAAGCCTCGAAGCTGCCCACCAGCATGCGAGAGTCCAGGAGGCTGATATCCAGTATCGGCGGGATGAACCCATGCTCCAGGCTGCGCAGACCGGAGATGAAGTCATCCGGGTCCGGCGCCACAGCGACGATCCTGATGGCCGAATTGAACTCTTTGAGCCGCCTGGCGACGCCCATCAGGGTGCCGCCGGTACCCAGGCCGGCCACGAACATGTCAACGTCCGGCACGGCGTCGATGATCTCGGGGCCAGTGGTCTCGTAATGGGCCCCGGGATTGCCACTGTTGCCGTACTGGTACATCATCACGTAATCGTGGGGATGCTTTTCGATGAGGTCCTGCGCCACCTCGATGGAGCCGTTGGTGCCCCGGCTGCCGTCTGATGAGATAATTTCGGCTCCGTACGCCTCCAGCAGCTGCACTCGCTCTACACTGACATTCTCCGGCATCACCACGGCGACCCGGTACCCCTTCATCCGGCCGATCATGGCCAGGGAAATGCCGGTATTGCCGCTGGTCGGTTCCAGTATGGTACGGGAAGGACTCAGCTCCCCGTCAGCCTCCGCCTGCTGGATCATCTTGAGGGCAATGCGGTCTTTGACGCTGCCCGTCGGATTCGATCCCTCCAGCTTGGCGAAGATGCGCACATCCGGCTTGGGGCTCAGATTCTGCAGCTCCACCGTGGGCGTATTGCCAATGGTGTCCAGGATGCCCTTGTATGTCAGCTTCGCAACCATCTATGCCTTGTTCATGTTTCCAAAGCATTCAACGCAGAGAACGCAGAGATTTCACAGAGGACGCAAGGGATTGTCTAAGGCTCCGTGCTCTCTGCGATTTTCTCTGTGTCCTCTGCGTTGAAGTGCTTATTTGGTTTGGGAGCAGTGCCCCGGTCTAGTGGGCGCCCACCGTCGCCGGTTCCTCGTGGGGAGCGGCCACGCCGCAGAAGACCTCGTAGTCGATCAGCTCGGTAACCGTGGGGTTGTCGCCGCAGAGAGGGCACTTGGGGTTCCTCTTGAGGCGCACCTCGCGGAAACTCATGTCCAGGGCGTCGACGATTAGGAGCCGGGAAGACAGCGACTGGCCAATGCCGAGGAAATATTTCAGCGCCTCGGTGGCCTGGATGCTGCCGACGAGACCCGTCATCGACCCCAGCACACCGGCTTCGGCGCAGTTGGGCACCATTCCTGGCGGCGGCGGCGAAGGGAACAGGCAGCGATAGCAACCCTCGCCGGGGATGAACACAGTGGCCTGGCCGTCGAAGGTCAGGATGCTGCCGTCAACCAGCGGCTTCCCCAGCAGATAGCAGGCATCGTTGACCAGGTAGCGAGTGGCGAAGTTGTCGGCGCCGTTTACCACCAGGTCGTACTGGCTGATGATTTCCATGGCGTTCTCGGAGTTCAGCCAGGTCTCGTGGAGGACCACGTTTACGTCGGGGTTGTAGGACTTGATGTTGTCGAGGGCCGACTGCACCTTGGGCCGGCCTACGTCTGCGGTATGGTGCAACACCTGCCGCTGCAGGTTGGAAAGGTCGACCACGTCCAGGTCGACGATGCCGATAGTGCCCACACCGGCGAGGGAAAGGTAGATGGCGCTGGGCGAACCCAGTCCACCGGCGCCGATTATCAGCGCCGAGGACTGCATGAGAGTGCGCTGGCCCTTGGAGCCCACGTCCCCCATGATGATGTGGCGGCTGTAGCGTTTGACCTGTTCCGGAGTCAGGGCAAGGGGCTGTGTTGCCATAGTGAAGGCTCCTCCTGGTCGCCGGCTGTTGCGGCGTTGGTATCGCGCATTGGGGTACGTGCGATTGTTGATCCTTCGATGTACAAAGAAAAAGCCTGCTTATACCCTCTGAGGGCAGCCCTCAACGGGCGGGCGCAGGCTTCAGGTTATTCACGTCAATTCCTGCCCCCTATGTGAGGGGACAGGTGCAAGCGCAATCAATAGGGCTTTTCAGCGGTCTCATTTGTGTTGTGAGTCTAGCGGCGTCAGACCGAAATTGTCAAGACGGACGCTGGGCCTCACAAGGTCCCTTAATTGTTCCCTCTCCCTCTGGGAGAGGGTTAGGGTGAGGGCGTCCCTCTGTATTGTTCAGGAGTGGATGAACGCGGCCCGCAGTCTGTTCCTCGTAAATGGAATGGGCCCATTAGACACCCTCTGAGAGTTGGCAGGGTAGGCAAGACCGACTGCCGGGCACTCTCAGGAGGAACTGACGGCCACCCTGTCGAGCTCTTTGACGGCGCTGGTGAGATCGTCTGATGCCTGATCGACGGATAGCGGGTCTCCCAGCGCGCAGTAAGTGAATGAGCCGCCGAGTCCCTCCCTGAGGTCCCTGTCCCGTGCCCCTGGCACGCCGTTGATGACCCTGCGGACTCGTTCCGCGGTTATCGTGTCGGTGTAGTCCTCGCATTCAACAAGAATGAACCTGCGGTTGCCGCCGTCCTCGTTGTTCAAGGTCAGCACGGCCTGGGCCGTGGTGCCGGAACCGGCGAAGGAGTCCAGCACTATGTCGTCGGGACCGGGAGCGCCGATTCGCAGCAGGTCGGTGATCAGCGCCACTGCCTTGGGATAAGGGAAAGAACGGCCGACCTCCGGCAGCACCTCCGCCAACGACTGGCCGCCGGCCCGGCTGCTGTATTCGGTCTTGTAGAACACCGACTTGGGCTTTTCGCTTGGATAGGAACCTAGTAGGGGACGCTGCTTGGAGTAAATGGAGATACTCCCGTCTTTTCTGCGCTCGGCAAATACGTCAGACGGATTCTCCCGTATCCTGCGCTTGCTCCACCGCCAGATCCCGTTGCCGTTCCTCATCTCCGGATAAACGGCAGTGAACGGCCCGCCGGTCGCGGGCTTCCGGTCATCGCCGGTGACCTGCGGCCTGCCATCGGGGCCAACGAAGATCGGATAGTCCAGCGACTGCGAATAAGTCAGAGCGCCCCGCCGCAACAATTCTGGCTTGTAGTAACCCTTTTCGTCCTGACGCCACGCAGCCAGCCCCTGCTCGTCCACGGGGAAGCGCCCGAGCTCAACCCTGCTCCGGTCCCTCGCGTAAGCGAGGCAGTACTCGTGTGCGCCAGCTATCCCGAACTGGTCGCTGCTGCCCGACAGGTTTGAGACCACTGCTATGTCGGCAATGAAATTGTGCTCTCCGAATATTTCGTCCATCAACATGCGCAGGTGGTGGTGCTCGATGGCGTCGATGGATACAAATATGACGCCGCTGTCCGACAGCAGGTCCCGGAGCAGGTGGAGCCGGGGCCACATCATGCACAGCCACCGGTCGTGGCGCGCCATCTCCTCGCCGCTGGCGCCGCTATGGTCCTGGAGCCAGTCCTGTAGCAACGGGCTGTTTACGTTGTCGTTGTAGACCCAGCCGTTGTTGCCGGTGTTGTAAGGAGGGTCGATGTAGACGCATTTGATGCGGCCCTCATATTGCGGCAGGAGGGACTTGAGGGCGTGGAGGTTGTCGCCGTGGATGACCAGATTGCCCTCCCGGCTGACCGGCCCCACCGACCGGTGGGTGTCGGGAATCAACGGGCGCACGGGCACCGCATGGTGATGGCGATAGACGTACTGCTTCCCTTTGAAGTCGAGAGTAGGCATACCTCACACCAACACGTCACATATCCTACTCCGCAATCATACAAACCAAGGAGCTGACAAACCACGGTTTCGTTACCAGGATTTCACCAAAATCATCCCAGAGGGGCTCGGCAGGGCCTGTGATTTAGCAGCTAAATGCCACAGCTGGCAATGAAAGCCGGACGCAGAATGTCCACCGGTATGGCATAGAAGCTGGCCTTGCCGCGGTCTCTGTTGTGGCGAAGGGTGCCAATCTTTTCCAACCCTCCCTTTTTCTCAACCAGTCCCCGGTACTTCACCACGTCAAGGAGCAACCAGGCAACCAGTTCGTTCTCTTGCTGGTTGGCCCAACCGTAAAAGTATATCTGCGAGGCCAGATGGAACCATTCCCCGCGTGATTCATAAGTGCTTCCAACCGCGTTCATATATTCCTGAGTAAAGTCCCGATACTGAAGAAAGTATCCGTATCTGCGGCACTTCTGTTGGGCAGTGACAATTCCTCCATTTCGAAGCTCTAAGATGGTGTCTATCGCGAAGTGATCATCGAATGGCCGTAACTCGTCGTGTTCCCTTGTGTATCTAACCTGGCAACCGGGAAAGAATGTCTGGTAGACCCGTTCCACCGGGACCCTCATTCGCCTTTCAAAGCCGATGTCGTCTTCAAATACCATTTGATCCAGCCGATTTAATGACAAGAATAGAATGGAGAGCACTGTGATTCTACTGCGGCATCGATTGTACCTCCATGCCATGCAATTTGACTTGTACCAAGTCTGACGGGTCCTTGGTTTGGATTCTGTGTAAACGCGGATCGAAAAGACATCAGGGTAAAGCCAGCGGTACCAATGAAGAAGCCCCCGGCAATCGCCGGGGGCTCTTGTGGTTACCGTCCTTCGACAAGCTCAGGACGAACGAATGGAGCAGGCGCGGGGCCTAGCCGCGGCCGTTGCGGAGCAGGCGGCCGGGGAAGGCGCCGGTGGGTTCGCCGTCCTCGAAGGTGACCTCGCCGTTGACCATGGTGTAGCGATAGCCCTTGGCCTTCTGGATTCGGCGCCACTCGCCGCCGGGCAGGTCCTCCGCCACCTCGCTAGGCAGAACTTCCAGCCTGTCCAGGTCATAGATGACCACGTCGGCCGGGGAGCCTTCCCGGAGAGCGCCACGGTCCTGGAAGCCGCCGAAGTGGGCGGGCAGGAAGGACAGCTTGTAATGGGCGTCCTCCAGCGTGATGACCTTCTCGTCGCGGACCAGCCAGGTGAGCATGTCCGTCGGGTAGATGCCCGCAGTCAGGAACTTGACGTGGGCGCCGCCGTCGGACACGCCGGCCACGATGTGGTTGGAGTCCAGCACCTCGGCGGTGTACTGGGCCTGGTCGCGGCCCTGGGTGTCGGCGTAGAACTCGGTGGCCAGGTCGTCCTCGACGCACATGTCCAGCAGCGCGTCGATGACGTGCTTGCCCTGATCGTCGGCAATCTGCTGCACCGTCAGACCGGCCTGCGGGCTGGAGGCCTCGGTTTCGTCGGGAGCCAGCGCGATCATGCGCCCGTCAACGACGTTGACCACGAAGGACTTCATTCGCAGTTCGGGGTTGGTGATGCAGCGTCCGCCGTCGTGCTCGTACTCGTAGGCGTGGGTGTCGCAGACGAAGGCGTCGCCCTCGTCGCCGATGGTGCCGCCCTGGTGCGGACAGACCACCGAGAGCAGCTTGTATCCGTCGCGGGTGTTGACGAGGAAGTAGTCGGAACCGGCGACGTTGACCTTGGCCGGCATCCGTGTGAAGTCGGACTCAGCGCCGATGTCAATCCTGACCTTGCGGGTCAAAACTTGCAGGCTGCCCACCGAACCTTGAACCACCAAGGTGGGGCGGGTGCCAGAGTCCCATTCCTCCTTCAGCTTGCGGCGCATCTCGGGGTCGGACATCTTGGCCTTGCGGGTGGCCTTGTCGCCCAGGGTGACCTCGCGCCACATCGGAGTGTCGTCAAACAGGTTCCAGTCCTCGAAGGTCAGCTCGAAGCCGCCACGGCGGGTAGCGCCCTGGCCGTAGACGCGCAGGCCACGCTCGGCGCAACTCTCCAGCCAGCGGATGCGCTCGCGGTGCTGCTCCGGGTGGACGGCGTTGGGAGCGACGGCCTGGTACAGTACCGGGCGCCCCGAAACCGCGGCCACCTGCTCGAAGAAGTTGCGCGTCTCTTCGCCAAGGGGCCGTCCATCTTCGCCGGTTTCCTGGTAGGCCAGCTCAATGAAGCCCTCGTCGCGGTCGCGGAGGACCTGCGCAAAGGTGAGTACCTCGTGCTCGGAGAGCAGGTCGGTGATCATCGGGGTGCCGTCGTAGTCGCGCTGCACCGAGGTCTCGCCGAGGACCTGCGCCGACCAGCCACAGGCGCCGTGGTCCATGGCCTCGTGGATCAGCCGAACCATTTCCTGCAACTCTTCCTCGGTGGGACGGCGGGTCTTGGCCTCGTCCCAGCCCATGACCCAGGCGTAAAGCGGGGTCAACGGCACGTAGGTAAGGCAGTTGATGCCCTTGGGGGTGTTTTCGAGGCTGTTAATGAAGTCGGGGAAAGTGATCCAGTTCCATGGCATCCCCGCTTTCATGGCATCGTAGGGGATGGCCTCGTTGCGGGTCATGCTGAGCATGGAGCGGTCCCGGTCTTCTTCGCGGGACGGCGCGAAGCCGAAGCCGCAGTTGCCCAGGGCCACGGAAGTGACTCCGTGCCAGCCGGACAGCGTGCAGTAGGGGTCCCAGAATATCTGGGCGTCGTAGTGGGTGTGCAGGTCGATGAAGCCTGGCGCCACGATCAGGCCCTTGGCGTCAATCTCGCGGTCAGCGTCGCCGCCGTTGAGGCCGCCGATCTTCGCTATGCGACCGTCCTTGATGGCGATATCGCTGATGTAGCGGGGCGCTCTTGTCCCGTCAACGATGGTGCCGCCTCTGATGATGATATCGTAGGTTGCCATTGACCTTTCTCCTCCTGGTCGATTAGGGGAAATCCAAGGGAAAGAGATACACGGGTTGCTGTCCCGCAAGCATATTATCTGTCCGTAGTACTGTCAATCTACAGACAATGCTTTTGCGAACTGTAATTTTATATCGGATGTAATGCGAAATTCGTAACCATCTTGTGAAACAGGATAGTTCATACGGAAACGTAAAACGAAAATAGTCAATGCGCAACGGCGCCGGTGTTCTTGCGGTTGAGTGGCTTAGGGGGCCGGAGCAGACCGGCGGCGTGGTTGCGTCAGGCAGCGGTCAGGGTCAACTGCCGCTCAGCGAGATCGGCAAGGGTAATGTTGCTCAGGACTTCGCTGATCGCTTCCTCCACCGACTTCCATACCTCCTGCTGGGCGCAGGAATCCGACAGAACGCAGTCGAGGGGATTGACCAGGCAATCAAGAGGGGAGCTGTTGGCGTCCAGCTTGGACATCACCATGCTGAGGTTGATCTCGTCAGGAGGGAGAGCGAGGGAGTGGCCACCCCGGGGGCCCCGCCGGCTTGAGACGAAGCCAAACTTGTTCAGGGAGGCCATGAGCTGGTCGAGGTAGGCTTCCGGAATTCCCTGCTTTGCCGCGATCTCGGCGGTCTGCACGGGGGCAGCTTGATAGTGGAGCGCCAGTTCAACGAGGGCCCGCACCCCATAGTCGACCCGCATGGGGATCTTCATCTCGCCGCTCCTCCAGAGCCTGTTGGGCAAGAAGTATACACCAGTAGGGTCTCAATTCCAAACAGTGGGCCTGCTGGCGGCGCCACAAATCCCGCACAAATACGGACTCCATTGAGGCCAAAGCGTCACTCGCTGCCAAACACCAGGAAAGTTCCCTGTCCCTGGGCGATCAACCGGCCATCGTCTGCCGATACCTCGATTTCTCCTACCATCAGCGAGTCCTCGTAGCTGATGACACGCGCCGTGGAAGTCAGGAGGCCGGAGTTGGTATTTTCGAGGAAGTTGACCTTCAGCTCGATGGTGGTAGTGCGCTGCCCCCGTTTCAATAGGGAGCGAACGGCGCGGAACATTGCGGTGTCGGCAAGGACGGCGATCAGGCCGCCATGCACCTGTCCGGCGGCCTGCAGGTGATGGGGCTGGACAGCGAGCGACACGCGACCTGTTCCGTTTTCCGACAGATCCATCTCCACCCCGACGTATCTCAGGAAGGGCGAATCATCATCGAAGGGCAGGTCGGTTCCCTCATTGCTCGCCAATTGGGCCTCCGGTTGCGTCATGAGCGCTTACAGGATTCGGATATAATAGCGCCGCAATTTTAATGTCAAGGTTAATGTGCTGACCAATGGTAAAAGGTCTGTTTATAGGGCTGGCAATTGTGCTGCTGCTTGCCGTAATTCCGGTGGTGCATTTTGTGGGAATTCCAGCCGGACCCTTCATTGCCGGTTACTTCGGCATCAATGCAGCCAGGGACTATCCCGGCTCGCCGGGGCGCAAGGCGCTGGTCTACGCGATATGGATGGGCGCCCTGGTCCTGGCCGTTACCGTCATAGCCGCGGTCATAGTAACTGTTGCCGGCGACTTCGCCTATCCGTTCCTGCTGTGGGGCGGCGTGGTGGTGGCGACCTTTTACTACAGTAGCATGTCGGGCCTCGGAGCGTGGTATGCGGAGCTAAGGGCCCTGGAGAAGGCGAAGGCGGCCGCAACTCCGCTCCAGACGCCAGTCCGCCCGAGTCGATAGTCGCGCAGATGGCCGACGCATTCCGCCTGCTGCGCCCGCTGCAGTGGGTCAAGAACGGCCTGATTTTCCTCCCGTTTCTTTTTGCCATTGACATCGCATGGGCCACCGACGACCTGGAATACGTCCCTGCGCTTCTTGGAAGGCTTGCGGTTGTGTTCCTGGGCTTCTGTTCTTTGTCTAGCGGGGTTTACGTTTTCAACGACCTCATGGACCGCGACGCCGACCGGGCACACCCCCGCAAACGACATCGTCCCATAGCATCCGGCAAGGTGCGTGTACCGTTAGCCGTGCTGCTGATCGCTGTCCTGGCGGCTGCCGGTCTCGTTGCCATGGGGCCGTCGCTCCTTCTGGTTTCCGCGATATATCTGACCATAAATGTCGCCTACTGCCTGGGCGGGAAGAACCTGGTGCTGCTGGACGTGTTCGCCGTTGCCAGCGGCTACGTGATTCGCGCCGTGTCGGGAGCGCTGGCCATCGACGTCGACCCGTCGCCCTGGCTGTACGCCACCACCGGCGCAGGGGCGCTGTTCATCGTGCTGGGCCGCCGTTACGCCGAAGTAAGGCTGGCGGGAGAGGACGCTGGTAGACAACGGCCAGTGCTGGGGAGGTATTCACAACCGTTCATTACGCAACTGCTGACAGTCTCGGCAACGGCGGCGCTGCTCAGCTATACTTTATATACAATTGAGGCGGAGAACCTGCCCGACAACAATGCAATGCTGTTCACGCTGCCTCTGGTTGCCCTTGGGTTATTCCGCTACCTTTACCTGCTCAACCACAGCAGCGATGCAGAGGCCCCGGAGCAGCTGATGGTGCGCGATCTGCCGCTGCTGGCGACCGTGGTCGCATGGCTGGCGGTGTCTGCCACAGTGCTGCTCATCAATGGATAGGTTGAATACGTGACGAGGTTACGCCCTCACCCTAGCCCTCTCCCCGAGGGAGAGGGAATTAACTTCCCCGGCTGGGAATCCTTCGACAACCTCAGGATGATTAGATGCAGACACAGCCATCGCTGGTATTACCCAAGGCACGTACGGGCCCGTCAGTGGTCGCCGTGGTCGCCACGACGCCGGAGACCGTGCTGGACGACATCGCCCGCGCTATGCGCCTGGCCGGCGCCGCCGAGGCGTTGCCGACCGGAGTGCGCACACAGCTCAAGGTGAATATCTCGTGGCAACACTGGTACCCCGGATGTTCGACCACCCCCTGGCAAATAGAGGGGGTCGCCAACGCTCTGAAGGCCATGGGCCATACCGACCTGGTGGCAGCTCACAATGGCACCGTGGTCGTGGACTCCTACGAGGGCGAGGAGAACAACAAGCACAAGGCCGCCCAGGACAAGGTGGGCCTGCCGTCCATCCACCTGGACAGCCCGCCCAACCGCTGGATCGATTACAAGCCCCGCGCCGAGATGCTGGCGCTGGACGACATATTCCCAGAGGGTATCCAGATCCCCGAGACTTTCCCGGGCACCAACATCGTCCAACTGCCAACCATGAAGACCCATGTGTTCACGACCATGACCGGCGCGATGAAGAATGCCTTTGGCGGCCTGCTCCATCGCAAGCGGCACTGGACCCACTCGGTTATCCACGAAACGCTGGTGGACCTGCTGGCCATCCAGCAGGAGATCCATCCGGGTCTGTTTGCGGTGATGGACGGCACCTTTGCCGGCGACGGACCCGGCCCACGGGCCATGCGCTGGCATATCAAGGACCGCATCCTGGCCAGTTCCGATCAGGTGGCCATCGACGCGGTGGCCGCGAAGATGATGGGCTTCAACCCCATGGACATTCCGTTCATCCGCATAGCCCATGAGCGTGGGCTGGGCTGCGGTGAGGTGGCCGACATCGACGTGCGAGGCGAAGACATCAGCGGAGTGAACTGGCACTTCTCCGGCGTGGAGAACACCTTCGCCAGTCGCGGCCAGAAGCTAATCTACTGGGGGCCGCTCAAGCCGCTGGAGAACATGCTCCTGCGCAGCCCCATCGTGGGATGGGCTTTCCTTGCCTCCAATCTGTACCACAACGGTTACTGGCTGAAGACCAAGGGCCGCCGCCGCATCGAGGCCGCCCTCAAGACGGAATGGGGCCGCCTGTTCCAGTCCTACTGAACCTAAATTTCCAATGTGCTCAGGAGAATTTTCCCGGAATGGACATCGCTATCATCGGACTGCCCCTCAGCGGCAAGACCACAACGTTCAACGCACTGACCTCGGGACATGGGACTGCCACGGGAGGCGGAAGCGCCGGTCCACTGCACGTAGGAGTGGTGAAAGTAATCGACCAGAGGCTCCCGGTGCTGGAGCAGATGTACCATCCACGAAAGATAGTCTACGCCGAGATCAGGTTCTGGGACCTGCCACCGGCCGACCGGACCAACCGCAACCAGGGTCTGGCCGGCCGGCACCGGAACATCCTGCAGGGAGCCGGGGCCCTGCTGCTTGTCGTCAAGGCCTTTGACGATGACCTGCAGGGCATGGCAGACCCTGGCCGCGACCTTCAGGCGATGCTGAACGAGCTGGCCCTTGCCGACCTGGAGACGCTGGAGCGAGTGGAGGCCAGGCTGGGGGACTCACTCAGGAAGGCCAAGCCAGCGGAACGCCCGGCCCTGGCTCCCCAGGCGGATGCGGTCAGCAAGTGCCGTGAGGCGCTGGAGGCAGGAATCAGGGTCCGCCAACAGGAGTTGACCCCTTCGGAGCGGTCGGCAATCTCCGACTACCAGTTGCTCACAGACAAGCCGATCATCGTCGCCCTGAACACCGGGGAGTCGGACGACGGGCCAACTTTGGAATCCCTGAACTTGCCAGGAGGCATGAGGGAGGGTCTGGGCGAGGTCAGGATGTGCTCCCGGCTGGAGGAAGACCTGTCGCTGATGTCAGAGGATGAGGCTGAGGAGTTCCGGGATGCCCTGGGTCTCAGCGAATCGGCCGTCGATCGCGTCAAGCAGGTCTGCTACGACACGGTCGGCCTGGTTTCGTTCCTCACCGTCGGGGATGACGAGGTACGCGCCTGGCCCGTGCCCGACGGAATTCCGGCGCTGGACGCGGCGGGAACGATTCACACCGACTTCATTCGCGGGTTCATTCGCGCCGAGGTCATCCACTATGACGACCTGGTCCGTTGCGGCAGCGTTGCCCAGGGCCGCAAAGAGGGCGTGCTGCGTTCGGAGGGAAAGACCTACCAGGTCAAGGACGGAGACGTGATCAATTTCCTGATCAACGTATAGGCGACTGTCACTGTTGTATTGATGGGCAAACTGGGAGTCCGTTCATGGTGAGCTTGTCGAACCACGGACGGACGGCCCTTCGACTGGCTCAGGGCCAGCGGGAAACGTAGTCATCAATCAGATGGGTTGAACCACTAGGCATTCAGGGGGCGGGCAAAGCTCAGTTCGTGGCCGTCCGGGTCATCGATGTGAAAGTAACGCTCGCCCCATCTGGCGTCGGCCGGCTCTCTGGTTGGTCTCAGTCCGAAGCCAGTAAGCCTCTCGTACTGGGTGTCCACGTCGTCCACGTAGAGTATCAGCCTTCCCCACCAGGCAGGTCTGGTTTCCGACAGGATCAGATTGATGTAGCCATCCCCCACGCGGAAGCTGGTGAAAGAGGCGCCCTCTCCGCCATACAGCATATCGAGGCCCACCTGGTCGCGGTAGAACACCACTGACCTATTCATGTCAGTCACGGCCAGGGTCACGGCGCTAATGGATTCCACACCCATTCCCTGTCTCCTTGCCTGTTGCCCCTCGTTGTCGGCCTAGCCGCCGCGTCTCCGCCGAGGCCGGTGTAGTCCCGGGTATGTGCCCTCCGACAAGACCCACTCAAGGCGTCCCCTCAGGGACTCGACCTCGGAGGGTGTGAGCAGATCAAGCAACTCCTGGAGCCGCTTGGGCGCGCTGCCCTGTGGCCCGTTCAGCCTGTTACGGAATTCTCTCAGCGAATTCAGAAGGGCTTCCGGGATCGGCTCTCCGCCGAAATCCCAGATGACGGTGCGGATCTTGACGTCGGAATGAAAGGTCAGCCCGTGATCGATGCTCCAGAGCTTGCCGCTTGGGTCGGTGATCAGGTGATTGGGCTTCCGGTCCGTGCTGTTGGCCACAAGGTCAAAGCAGCAGACCACGCGGAGCTGGTCGGCGAAATCCCCGCCCAGGGTGTAGTAATTCTCGCGGGGGTCGTGCTCGATGAACTCTTGGACAGAACCGATCCCGTAGGGGCCGTCGCGTATGATGGTGAACGGGACCACATTCCACCCAAGGATGTCGCTCAGGAGGTAGGCGGCGTATTCCCGCTTATACAGGGTCCCGTTGGGAAAATCCCAGAGAGGAGCCTCGCCGTCCCGGGGTTTGTAGATGCCATAGACTTCCACGCCGTCCATGGCGACATTGACGACGAAGGTGTAGTTGGAGCCATGGCGCGTCAACTGGCAGGACAGGATTTCGCCGTGCCGCAGCACATTCTGGACTGTGGTTTCAGAGGTCAAGCGGCGATATCCGGCGGCGGGGATTGACCGTTAACCGGCCTCGAGGATGGTGTGGCCGTTCGCCCTGGGGCAGATGTGGCCGTCGGGGTTGATGGGCTGGCCGCACAGAAAACATGTTGGCCTCCCCGCGGCGCAGATCCGCAGGGATTCCTCGGCCAGCGAGGTGGCCTGGTTCATGGTGATCCAAAAGCTGACCGACTCGGCCTCCGTTTCCGGCCTTTCCTCCTCTGTTTCACGCTCGTGGGCCTGCAGGTAAAAGGAGTTGCTCTCCTTGTCGTGGCTGAGAAACATCTGTCCAGCCTTGAAATCGATGGACTCCTCGCCACCCTGCCAGGACGGTTCCTTGGGCTCGCTTGCACGCCCTTTTTCGTCTGCGGACAGGCTCCCAACGTAGTCGCGAAGGTAAACACCGAGCTGGAAAAGCTGTTCCTTTTCCAGCCATAGTGAACAGACAGCCGAGCCGGACTGGAGGTCCAGCTTAAAGGTTCTTCGACCGGGTTCCCCGAACGTGACCGGCTCGACGCTCGAAAGCGCCCCGAGCTGGTACCTGACCTGCTTCTCTTCCATGGGCCTATGATAGTGTCCCGCTGCCCCAGGTGGCAAGCGGGTCTATGGCACTTGAAGCGACGACCTGCCCACCGCATTCTGCGTACAGCCAGTCTTTTCGTTTCCAGTCACCCGATGGCCGCGCGGGCACGGTATTGCAGGGCCTCGGCGAGGTGTGACACCCCGATGGTGCCGGCGCCGTCCAGGTCTGCAATGGTTCGGGATACTTTCAGCACGCGGTGAAATGCCCTGGCGGACAGGGTCAAGCGTTGAGCGGCGGTCTGGAGGAGGCTTGTTGCCGCGTCCTCCATTTTGCAGTGCTCCCAGACTTCGGCGGGGCCCATTTCCGAGTTGCAGAGAAAGCCGTTATCGATAAATCGCTGTCTCTGCACCTCCCTCGCCTGTTCGACCCGCTGGCGTGGGCCGGTGGAATCTTCGCCTGCGGCGTTCTGGACGAGCTTGTCGTACTCGACCGGAGGGACCTCGACGAATACGTCGACCCGGTCCATCAGCGGCCCACTGATTCGCTTCTGATATCGCGCAACGGTCGACGGGCTGCAGGTGCACTCTTTTACCGGGTGGTTGTGGAAACCGCAGGGGCAGGGGTTCATCGCCGCCACCATCATGAAACTGGCCGGGTAGGTAACCGACCCCGAGACCCTGCTGATGGTGACCACCTTGTCCTCCAGGGGCTGCCGCAGGGACTCCAGGGCTGCGTGGTTGAACTCCGGCAGTTCGTCGAGGAACAGAACGCCGCGATGGCTCAGTGTGATTTCTCCCGGGCGCAGGGTGCGACCTCCCCCCACGAGCCCGGCGTTGGAGATGGTGTAGTGGGGAGACCGGAAGGGCCGTTGCAGCATCAGGGGGTTCTCGGTATGCAGAGAGCCGTTCACGCTGTAAATCTTGGTCACCTCCAGCGCCTCCTGCGGCGCCATTCGAGGCAGGATGGACGGCAGGCAACGTGCCAGCAAGGTCTTGCCGCTGCCTGGCGGCCCGCTGAAAAGCAGGTTGTGGAATCCGGCCGCAGCCACTTCGAGAGCCCGCTTGGCGTGCTCCTGGCCTTTGATGTGGGCCAGGTCCAATTGGTAGGCGGCCTCCGTCAGCTCAGTGCAGTTGGCCCACCCGTCCCCGTCCATGGGCTCCAGTAGAATCTCTCCCCGGAGGTGCCGCAATATGGAATCCATGGTTGTTACGGGATATACCGCAATGTCCTCCACCAGCGACGCCTCCTCCGCATCAACCGCTGGCACGAAGGCAGCCTTATAGCCCTGGTCGCGGGCCACAGACACCATAGTCAGGATGCCGTTGGTGTGCCGCAGGCTGCCGTCCAGGGACAGTTCGCCGAGGAACACGGCATCGCCCGGCACCGATTCCAGCTGCCCTGAGCTGAGCAGGATGCCTATGGCAATCGGGAGGTCGTATGCCGGACCCTCCTTTTTCAGGTCGGCGGGAGCCAGGTTGACGGTGATGCGGCGCATGGGGAACTCGCAACCGCTGTTTCGCAGGGCAGCCCGAACGCGCTCCTTGGCTTCCTGCACTGCCGTGTCGGGCAGTCCCACCATATTGAAGCGCGGGACACCCGGAGACAGGTCCACCTCCACACGAATGATGAAGCCTTCCAGTCCGACCATGGCGCATGAATTTGTGCAAGCTAGCAAGAGTTTCCTCCTTGGTCTCGCTGTACCGCTTCGTCTGTCGGCCAGTCGAGTTGCAGGTTTGTCCGATACTCGGCTGACTGAAACTTTAGTTCTAACGCCTGGAATGCGCCAGTGGCTTCTGTCATCAAATTTCTAAGTGACAGGGCAATTTGCTCCCTGACAAGGAGTACAAACAATGCTGCGGGAGAATTCCTGGCAGGCCCGCGGAGAGGTGGATGGAGGGTCAGGAGGAAGGGACGGTGATTTGCATCAGGTCGTGCGCCGCGCCTACGGGGCCGGTGTAGATATGGGCGGCGTCCTGAAGCAGGGGGTCCTGGTTCTCGTGGAAGGCATTGTCCAGGTGAGTGAGCATCAGTTGTTTCACCGATGCCTGGTCGGCGACGCGGGCGGCGTCTCCCGAGGTGGAATGAAGGCGGCTCACAGCCCTATCGTGGTTGTCGTCCGTGGTCAGAGCCTCATGGATCAGCAGGTCTGCGCCCTGGGCGGCGTCCACTAGGCTGCGGCTGTAGGTGGTGTCGCCGGAAAAGACAACAGTCAGCCCGCCCGTCTCGATCCGCCAGCCAATGGAGCCGGGAATGTGGTCGACTTGGAAGTTCCACGCCACAGTTTGCGGTCCAAGCTCCAGCATGTTGCCCGGCTGGACCTCCTGCCAGCGGAGTACCTGCCTCCCGGCGTGATTGTATGCAGCGCTGTCGCGCACGTCAGGAATCCTGCCGGCAATGGCGCATTTGCGCAGCCCCTCCAGACCCAGCGAGCCGCCATAGATGGACAGAGGCGATTCCTGGCCGGGCGACTCGTGGGTGCGGCGCCCCTGGATGAACATCAGTCCCGAGATGTGGTCCTGGTGATCGTGGGACAGCAGCACGTGGTCGTAGTCGATGGCACGGAACCCGCCGGCCTCCCCATTGCGCAGCGCCGAGTTGCCGGAGCTACCGTCCAGCAGTAGCGTGGTGCCGTCGGGGCAGCGCAACGCGATCGCCGTATGAGCGCGGGTGGTTGACATGCCCGCGCCCGTGCCAAGGAATGT
This sequence comes from Dehalococcoidia bacterium, assembly GCA_965203005.1. Taxonomy (GTDB): domain Bacteria; phylum Chloroflexota; class Dehalococcoidia; order Lucifugimonadales; family UBA3495; genus VXOI01. The sequence continues at coordinate 2,188,649 of CBDBBS010000002.1, read as the reverse complement.
GATCTCCAGGCTGCTCATCCCAAGGTGATCTGCTGCAGGTCGTGGGCCAGCGAAATGGGGCCCGCGTAGTGTGCCGCAGCCTCGGTTCCCAATGGCTGTGGATCCGCGTGGTAGGCGTCAGTGAGGTGAGTCAGGGCCAGGCTCGCGACTCTGGCCTCTGCGGCCACCCGCCCGGCTTCTCCCCCGGTGCAATGACCGGCAGCGCTGGCCAGGACGGAATCTGACACGCAAAAGGCCTCGTGGATCAGCAGGTCGGCGCCTTCAGCGGCCTTGACCACGGCGGGGCTGTATCTTGTGTCTCCGGAGAACACCACTGATTTGCCGTCGCACTCCACGCGCCAGCCCGAGGCGCCGGTGATGTGGTCGGCCTCAAAGTGCCAGGCTGTGGTCCTCGGGCCCAGTTCGATCACCCGTCCGTGGTCGGTGGGCATCCACTGCAGCAGTTTACGGCCCTCGTAGTTCCGGCCGAAGTCGCCTGAAATGTCCCTGATGTTCAACCTTGTGGTGATTGAGTGGCGTTTCAGCCCTTCCAGAGCCTCGTACGAGGCATGGACACGCAGTGGGGACATGTCCTCACTGAAAATTGCGCGGTCGAACTGGATAAAGTCAATTCCGGACATGTGGTCGGGGTGGTCGTGGGAAAGCAGGACGTCGTCGAAATCCCGCAGGTTGATGCCCACAGCATTTGCGTGGCGGAGCGCCGAATTCCCCGAGCTGGCGTCGAGGAGCAGCCTCGTGCCGTCGGGGCACTCCAGCGTCATCGCAGTGTGGGCTCGAAACGAGGAGTTGCCAGCGCCCGTTCCCAGGAAGGTGATCTTCATTTCGGTAAACTCACGTTAGACAGCAGGCCATCCCACGACGGTTTCAATGAACTCGTCGAGCTCGTCCAGGTGCATCAGCATCGTGTCGAAGTCCACAGCTCCTCCGTAGTAGCCCTCGACGTGGAAGGTCTGCCGCATATTGCTGTATTCCTTTCTCATGCCCGGTTCCATGTGCTTGCCGACGAAGAACCGCCACCCCCGGTCGGTTGCGGGCAACTCCGACTCTGGGATGCCGCGCAATAGGAAGTAGGCTTGAGCGGCTTCCAACGCGGCCAGCCAGCCCTTGCCGCTGGCGTTCTGTAGACCGATGACTGCCTCGCGGCCCCGGGCCTCCTCGGCGCGGGCGAATTCATCGCGGGCAGCTTGGGCCAACTCACGGGCGCGACTCAGCCGGTCGTCTGCTGTTGTTGTCATTCACTTTCCCCATACCTACGTGATTCCCTATCAGGAGTTACGCAGTTGGAGATTCTCACCCTCACCCTAACCCTCTCCCTCAAGGGAGAGGGGATAAGTGAACAGCGTAAGTCCTTTCCCTATTGACGCCCGTTGGGGTGGGCCTGCTCGCGGAGCAGGCTCAGCGCCTGTAGCACCGGCGCCTCGGTGAAGCTGAACAGCACGGCGGGCTCGGTGTCGGAAGCGTTGGCGTGCTCGTGATAGTTCCAGCCGGGGACGCAGAAGACGTCCTTGTCCTCCCATTCGATTGCTTGGCCATTGACCACCGAGCGGCCCTTGCCCTGCACCACGTGGTAGATGGCGCCGGCGGTGTGACGGTGTGCTTTCGTTGCCTCCCCCGGCCGCAGCATCTGGATGTGACAGGCGATGGTGGGCATCACCGGGCCGCCGGTGTTGGGGTTGGTATACTCCATGATGACGCCGTCGAAGGGACTGCCGTCCACCTCCGGGGCCAGCCTCTGCAGCGTTTCCCACGTTTGTCGCCACGGGTAGTGCATCAGGGGCGAGTGCGCGGCGCTGTTGGTCTCCCACGTGGGGCGCAGCGTGCCCGCGCCGTAGCGGGTCAGCGACGAGTCGGTGGGTTCGGTGACGGGCTGCACGTCCTCCGGGTACGGCTCGTAGTAGACCGCTTCCAGCATGTGGACCAGCGGGATGTCCAATCCGTCCAGCCAGATAATCGGGTCGTCTGTGTCGTTGGCGTGATCGTGCCAGGTCCAGTTGGGCGTCAGTACCAGGTCGCCGGGGTACATGGGGATACGGTCACCGTTGACTGTGGTTGATCCGCCCTGGCTGTCGATGATAAAACGCAGCGCCGCCGGGGTGTGCCGGTGGGCGCGGGCGGCTTCGCCCGGCATCACGATCTGCAGGCCAGCGAACATGGAGTTGGTGGTGGCGATGCGGTTCAGTCCCGGATTCAACAGCATCAGCACCCGGCGCTCGGCATCGGCCGTGCCGATCAGGTCGCCAGCGCGCAGTGCCTGGGGCTTCAGGTCGCTCCACCTCCAGAGGAAGGGCAGAGCCTTGCTCTTGGGCTCGGCAACCAGCGCCTCCTCCTGCACCAGCCAGAGGGGAGACGTGCCGATGTCTTTCAGTTTTTCGTAAAAGCGCTCCAGGGCTTCCGCAGTAGCTGCCGAACTCGATAGCATTTATGCCCCCTTTGACGGTTTATGGCTACGAGCGAGGGATTTGCCTTCGACGATGTCACCCTCACCCTGACCCTCTCCCAGAGGGAGAGGGGATTATGCAGGGGTTTCATGCACTGTGGTTCTCCTGCCAGGCCGCCAGTTGGGCCTCCAGCGCCCGTTGGCGGAGGGCGACGGTCAGGTCGCCACGGGTGCGTTCCAGCACGGCCCGCATGGCGTCTGTGGTGTGGCGCAGGCCGCCGGTCACCGCCTCGGGAAAGTCCACGGTCACGAGAACGCCGTAGATCTCGTCCATGACCTCCATGAGTTCCTCGCACCGCCCCACATCATCGCGGCGCAGGGCATCGAGGATATAGCGGCGCAACTCGCCGATGACCTCGGCCATGCCGTTGAGGTAAGCGGACGGATCGACTCCCAGCGTCTCGGCGGACGGTATATCCTGCCCGGAGATGACAGCGAGGGTAACGTTGGCTTCCGTGAACTCCTTGCGGGCGTCGTTCATGAAGCCGGCGTTATATATCAGCGGACTGTCGGTGCGGATGTGCTCCGCCTCGGCCAGCCGCCCACGGGCCGAAGCAATCAGCCGCTTGGCCTCCTCGAAGTCGGAGCGGTGCACGGCTCGGATGGCGTTGGCCGAGGAGCGGATCACTTCCCTGGAAACCGAAAGGCCCTCCTCGCGGTCGCGGTTGCGGCTGGTGAGCAGCTCGATGGCGCGGTTGCCGATTTCAGTTAAGTCGGCGCTGTATTTTGACGGCAAAGGTTACGCCCCCACACTGTGTATGGCCGCCACGCAGCACGCTCCGCTCTGTGGCGGCAATTATAAACGGATGGAGAGAGAGAACATTTATCTCAGGATCAAACCTTTCCTCCGGCGGCCTCTATGGCTGCGGTCATTGCTGCTGCCGCCGCCTCCGGTTCTGCCGCTGCTGCCACGGCGGCGGTAACGCAGATGGCGTCGGCTCCCGCCTCCACCACGGGGGCGACGTTGTCCAGGTTGATGCCGCCGATGGCCACCAGCGGCGTGTCCCCCGCGATGGCCTTGGCCTCGCGCACGCGCTCGGGACCCTGGGGGTTGCGCGCCACACCCTTGCTGGTGGTAGCGTAGATGGCGCCGAAGGCCACGTGGTCTGCGCCCATCGCCTTGGACTCCTCAAGCTGCTCGTACTCCCGGTTGGAGCGTCCCAGCACCTGTTGGGGCGACAGGATCTGGCGGGCCTGGGCTACCGGCAGGTCGGTCTGGCCCACGTGCAGCCCGCCGGAACCGACAGCCGCCGCCACGTCCGCGTGGTCGTTGATGATAAGCAGGGCGCCGTTGCGCTGGCACAGGTCCTGCAGCGCCAGGGCAAGCGGAAGGGACTCGCCCTTGTCCCGCAGCTTGTCTCGCAACTGTAGCATCCGCGCGCCACCGTTTATTGCGGCGACGGCGATGTCGTAGGGTTCTCTCCCGCCGGTCACCTGCGGGTCGATGATGACGTAGAGGCCCCGCACCAGGCCGGCCTTCTCCCGCCGGACGGCTGCGCCCACCTCTGCCGACAGCTCGCCCAGGGTATGCCGGACACGACTGGCGATTTCCCACGGTATTGGGCTGGATGACTCGTTGGCATCCAATTGGGAGAGGAGAAGCTGAGCCGTCGCAATGGCCTGGAGCGTTTGTTCACCCGTCCCTGGCGGGGTGCCGCTGCCTTCATCCAATGCCAGCGGCGAGGGCAATGACGGCAGGAGTTCCAGGAGGCCCCTGCCGGCTCCGGCGCCGGAAGCCGGTGGGGATGAGACCAACGCGGATAGCAGGTGGTGGAGCATGGAATAGCTGGTGTGCCCGGTGTCGCTCACAGGTCAAGCCCCTTGGGAGTCTCGCCCGAGCGGGCGGCGTCGATGTTGTCCCGTACCGACTGAGGCATGGCAACCCCGTGCTTCTCAAACGCGGCTTCCACGTTGCGGCCGATGTTGCGAGGATCGCTATAGTACTCCGGCGTGCGATACTCAGTACCGGGACCGAATTGCTCGTGGACCGACGAGACTGTCTTTCCTACGGCGAAGGACGACATTCGCCGGTACATTTCGCCGCTGCCGCAGTGGGTGCAGACCGCTGTAACCTCGCTGCTGATGGAGCGGACGAAGAACGATGACACCCGCCCGCAGTCCTGGCACCTGTATTCGTAGGTTGGCATCGAATTTAATATCTCCCGGCACGACTTCGAGCTATCTCAAGACCCGTTTCCGGCCCCAAACCGTCATTCCCGCGAAAGCGGAAATCCAGTGGTTTATGCCCTGATTGAACTTTCTTGCTGCGGTGAACTACAGATTCCCGCCCCGTATCAAGTACGGGGTGACGTTCTTTCGCGGGAATGACGCCAATTGAGTAGCCTATCTCGGACCGTCAGCCTTCCGTTATCTCCCGCCGCATCCGATCAAAGTCGGGCGTGGTCTGGCCTCCCATTTCCTGCTTGAGACGCCCCATGTACTGGTCGATGCTGGCTGGGTTGTTCTCGTCGACATCCCGTGCGGTCTCGCCGCTGGGCACCCAGTTCAGGCTGTCGCCCCACGACGGGCGAAACGAAAAGGCCGACATCAGCCGTTCCATGTCGGTGCCGCCGCACTGGGGGCACTCGACGACACGGTCTGCTGACCAGCTGTATACCAGCCTGGAGGTTACGGAATTGCAGCCGCCGCAGTGATACTCGTAAATGGGCATGACGCACGCATTTTAGCACGGGCATAAGTTGCTGCGCTGAATTTTGCGCCGGTAATACTCGGAACCCCTCCGTTCGGTTATCCTTGTGTGTAGACAGGTGGATTCCGACCGGAGAGGCATCTAACGTATGGGGGATTCAGACCGGCACATCATGGAACTGATCGCCCGCGCCCCGTGGCGGGAGGCGGTCACCTACCGGGAAACGTGGCCCCACGAGTACGTGGTAATCCAGAAAGACGCGCAGCAGGAACTTCTGGCGGAGTTCTGCCGCCGCGTCCTGCGGAGAGAGGGCATCGAGGGCCACTTCTTCCACCAGACCCGCCCGTACCTGTTCCTGGGGAAGCACAAGTACTGGGTGATGGACGAGGTGGAGGACATCGACCCCGAGACCTACGCCAGCGTTCTAAACCGTGCCCTGCTGTTCCGCGACCGCCGCGACTACGCCATCCGCAGGGGTGACACAGCACAGCGAGAGGAGTGAGAGAATATGGCTACGAAAGATTTGGGCGAAATCCAAGAGGTAAACATTCGCGAGATATGGCCTCATGAGGCGCATAATTTCACCACTTGGCTGTTTCAAGCCGACAACTTGGCACTACTTGGGAATGCTGTTGGCCTGAACCTGGAGCCCGTCAGACAGGAGGCACCCGTCGGGTATTTCTGGCTGGACATACTGGCGAAGGAGGGGAGCCACGGCGAGTTGGTTGCCATAGAGAACCAGCTTGAGCCTACTGACCACAGTCATCTCGGACAGTCGCTCACATACGCCGCAGAGAACCGAGTAGGCTACGTTATCTGGATAGCCTCTTACTTCAGACCAGAGCACAAAAAGGCGATTGACTGGCTCAATTCGTTAGCGCCAGGTAAGGTCTGGTTTTTTGCGGTTGAAATCCATGCAATCCAGATTGGCGATTCCCAGCCAGCGGCGGACTTCAGGCCAGTGGCGGTTCCTGCGAATTGGCCCGGCGGAATCGGTAGGACTGTGATTCCGTCAAGGCCGAGTTTGGAGGACAGCCAGCTTTACCTAGAATTCTTTCAGCCTTTGGTAGACCAATTAAACAAGGCGGGATTTACGGACGAGACTGAGGCAAAGCCGGACCGAGACCAAGAGTTCCCCTCTGGGTTACGAGACTGGATTTCGTACCACGCTGGTTTTGACGATGATGGGGCCTGGGTATATCTCTGGTTTCTAGGGGGTCCTGGAAAAAGAGACTTTACCAATCGCGTGTTCGATGCTCTGGATGGAGATTGGGAACAAGGGGAATGGGAACAGATTGAGAATGAATTCGCTGGCGAATGGGATTGGGATCGGAGGAGCACATGGTGGTATTTCTCTGTATCGCTGAAGAGGGATGGGTCGATAAACGACCCGCCTCTGGCGCTAGACGAGATACGCGCTTGGATGCTGGAAACCCTGCCCAAGTTCCGGGATGTGTTCAACCCGCGGCTGGAGAAAATCCTCTCTGAATTGGAAGAGGTGTAAATCATGGCAACGCTGAAACCGCGCACCGGGGCGCGGCTGTCCGTCGAAGAGTTCATGGAGCTGCCGGACACGTTCGACAAGCGCAAGATGGAACTCGACGAGGGAGAGCTGTACATAATGCCGCGACCCAGGACAGGACACCAGTTTTTGCAGGGCGAACTGATTTGGCATTTCAAAGGATTCTTGAACGGATTCGACGACCCACCGGCGGACGTGTTCCACGATGTCATCGTCGCGCTGTCGCTGGAGACACGCATCCTCTACTCGCCCGACCTGGTGATCATCCTGCAGGGCGGTCGGGCCACCGTAACCGACCGGATGGTCGAGGGGCCGCCGGACATCGTGATGGAGATTCTTTCCTCAGACCGCCGCCGCGACCTGGTGCGCAAGCGGCGGGTTTATGCCGAGGCGGGCGTGCCTGAATACTGGATTTTCGACCCTCGCCAAGACACGGCAACACTGCTGGAGCTGCGCGACGGCAAGTACGTCGAGCGGGCCGTGCTGACTGCCGACGACACTCTGACCACGCCGCTGCTGCCCGGCCTCGCCATCCCCTTGGCCGACGTGTTCCGCCACCCGCGCCGCCCGGCGCGTTAAGAGGCTGTGTCACAAATTCCCTCTCCCAGAGGGAGAGGGTTAGGGTGAGGGCGTACCCTGCATTTACAAAAAGCAGCACAGCTTGTCCCCTGGTTCTCCGTCTGAACCGTGATTCATAGGGAGTGTCGTCAAATCATCTCGTCATTCCGGCGAAAGCCGGAATCCAGAATCACTCTCTACCGAAGGGTTATTTGGCTGCGGAAACACCTGGATTCCGGCGAAAGCCGGAATGACGGAAACAACGCTGTTGCAGGCTTGGCAACGCAATTTGACGGTAGTCCCTAGGACTGATGGATTACCATGATTTTCCCAATCCCGGGAATGCCAGAATCAAATAGGAGTTACGCAGTAGGAGATTTCACCCCCACCCTAACCCTCCCCCGTCAAGGTGGAGGGGATATTTGAACTGCGTAACTCCTATCAGAGAAATCACAGTTCAGACAATTGTGCTGGGAACCGAAAGACCAACCCCCTGCTGTATAATGCGGCCACCGTAGCTCACCGCCAAAGCCTGCCAGTGGAACGGAAGCAGGCTGCATTGAACGAACGTCAGTGAGTGGAGAAAAGTGCCCCATGACCATGTCCATGCCCCTCTTTGCCCCCGAACGCCAGCCGCTCCTGATGATCATGGACGGCCACGCCATGGTGCACCGGTCGTTCCGGGCCATCTCCACCCAGCGCAACCTGACTAGCAGCGCCACGGGTGAGGACACCACCGGCGTCTATGGCTTCACCAACGTGTTCCTGCGGGCCCTTCAAGAGTGGAATCCCGCCTACTGCGCCATCGCCTTCGACACCTCCGCGCCCACGTTCCGGCACGAGCAGTTCGAAGACTACAAGGCCCAGAGGGAGCCAACGCCGCCGGAACTGCGCCCCCAGTTCGACCGGGTAAAGCAGTTGATGGCCGCTTTCGGCGTTCCCGTGTTCGAGCTGGACGGCTGGGAGGCCGACGACGTTATCGGCGCCCTCACCCGGCAGGCGGAAGAGGCGGGCGTCGACTCGGTAATTCTGACCGGGGACCGCGATACCTTCCAGCTGATCTCGCCCAGGGTCCGTGTAGACCTCGCCTCCAGCATCCAGGACCGCAAGGTCTACGACGAGGGTGAGCTGGCCGAGCGTTACTCGGGCCTCACGTCGGCGCAGCAGCCCGATTTCAAGGCATTAGTGGGCGACACCTCCGACAACATTCCCGGCGTGCCTCGTGTCGGAGAGAAACGAGCTGCCACGCTTCTCGGCGAGTACGGCAGCCTGGAAGGCATCTACGAGAACCTTGGCGGCATAAGACCGCCTAGTGTCAAAACGGCTCTGGAGGAGAATCGGGAACGCGCCTTCGAAAACCGGCGCCTCATGACCATCGACCGGGATGCGCCGGTTTCACTGGACCTGGATCAGTGCCGGTTCTGGAACTATGACCGCCGCGATGTGGTTGCTCTGCTCACGGAACTGGAGTTCTTCAGCGTGGTGTCCCGGGTCCCCAGCCCCGACGGTTCGGATGTGGCCGAGGCCGATACCGGAAGGGAGGAAGTGGCCACCGACTACACCGTGGCACAGAGCGCCGGGCAACTGGAGTCTATGATCGCCGCGATCCAAGAGACCGGCGCGTTTACCTTCGACACGGAGACCACCGACCTGGATGCCATGCGGGCGGACTTGGTGGGCCTCAGCTTCGCCATCGCGCCCGGGCGGGCCTGGTACGTGCCCGTGGGCCACCGCGAGGGCACGCAGTTGCCCCTGGAGTCGGTGCTGGCAGCCGTGCGCCCTTTGTTCGAGTCACCCGACATTGCCAAGTGCGCCCACAATGCCAACTACGACATGACCGTGCTGGCCAACCACGGTGTGCGCTTCGAGAACGTCGACTTCGATAGCATGATCGCGGCCCACGTGCTGGGCAAAAGCTACAACCAGCTGGGCCTCAAGGACCTGTCGCTCAACGAGTTGGGCCACGAGATGACACCCATCACCGACCTGATTGGCCGGGGAAGAAAACAGGTCACTTTCGACCAGGTGGACATCGCCGCCGCCTCCGACTATGCGGCCGCCGATGCCGACATAACGTTCCGGCTCCGCGAAGTGTTCGAGCCGCAGCTTGAGCGGCAGCAGCTTCGCGGCCTGATGGACGATACCGAGATGGCCCTGCTGCCCGTGCTGGTAAGGATGCAGCGGCACGGCATCATGATGGACGCGGGCGTGCTGCACGAAATGTCCGCCGACATGTTCCGGCAAATGGGCGAGATCGAGTCGGGCATTTACGCATCGGTGGGACACCAGGTCAATCTGAACTCGCCGGCCCAGCTCAGCGATCTGCTGTTCAAGGAGCTGGGGCTGCCGCATACCAAGCGCACCAAGACTGGCCACTACTCCACCGACGCCAACACCCTGGAGGGATTGCGGGGCATTCATCCGGTGGTGGACCAGATTCTCGAGTACCGCCAGGTGGCCAAGCTCAAGTCTACTTACGTCGACGCCTTGCCGGAGATGGTCAATCCCCGCACGGGCCGGGTACACACCAGTTACAACCAGACCGGTTCCGCCACTGGACGTATCTCCAGCAGCGACCCCAACCTGCAAAACATCCCCATACGCACCGAAGCGGGACGCCAGGTACGCCGTGCCTTCGTGGCGGATGGCGCGCCCGAGTGGCAGTTGTTCTCGGCAGACTACTCGCAGATCGAGTTGCGCGTGCTCGCCCACATGTCGCAGGACCCGGGGCTGCTGGACGCCTTCCGGCGCGGCGAGGACATCCACGCATCCACCGCCTCTCTGATGTTCGAGGTGCCTATCAACGAGGTGGACTCGGACATGCGCCGCATCGCCAAGGTGCTGAACTTTGGCGTCATCTACGGCCTCTCACCCCACGGCATCATGCAGCAGACGGGCTTCAGCCGCGAACAGGGCAGGGAATTCATCGACACCTACTTCGCCAAGTATCCGGGAATAAGCGAGTACCTGGAGCGGGTGAAGGGACAAGCCCGGGCTGACCAGTACGTGGAGACCCTGATGGGCCGCCGCCGCTATCTGCCCGAGATCAACAGCTCCAACTTCAACACCCGGGGCGGCGCTGAGCGTATGGCCATCAACATGCCCATCCAGGGCACGGCTGCCGACATAATGAAGCTGGCAATGGTACGGGTGCAACGCCGCCTCGACGCTGAGGAAATGCAGACCAGAATGCTGTTGCAGGTGCACGACGAGCTGGTCTTCGAGACTCCGCGAGAGGAAATGGATGCGCTCAGGGACCTGGTCTTCGACGAAATGCCCGCCGCCATGGACATGGACGTCACCCTCAAGGTCGACGCCAAGTGGGCCGACAACTGGGGCGACATGGAGTAGCCCTTTGGACAGGATTCATACGACCAAGGACAAGAGTCATGGGCGTTACGACGGTTCAAGCAAGGGTCTTTGGGGAACAGGAGACTCGTGAGTACGAGTTCATGGTAGATACTGGCTCAACCTTCCTGGCACTGCCGCAAGAGGAGATAGACGCCCTGGGTCTTGCCGACACCGAGGGCGCGGTCAGACTGATGAGCGCCACAGGATGGGTGGAAGTGCCAACCTATTTTGTACGTGGTGAGCTAATGGGGGAGAGATTTGGAGCGATTGTGGTACCCGCTGCTACTCCCCTGCTCGGCTACGAGTTGCTCCAGAACCTCCGGTTCAAAGTTAACCCGGTAACCCACGAAATCGAGAAAGTGCCTGACGACCAAATTCATCCGCCCTACATCCTGTAAGTGAGCTTAACCCGATGGAACTTATCCGCAGTCTTATCTTTGTTCCCGGAAACCGGGAAAACATGCTGGAGCGGGCCCGCTCCTTCAACGCTGACATAATCATGGTTGACCTGGAGGACTCGGTGCCCCCCGGCGAGAAGGCCGCCGCACGGGACATGGCCCGCGAGTGGGTGCCTGCCCTGCGCGCCGAGGGCAAGCGGGTCATGGTGCGGGTAAACTCGCTGGACACTGGCCTGACGCGGGCCGAACTTGAGGCTGTCGTCTCTCCGTCCCTTCACGGCATAAGCCTGGGCAAGATTGAGTCGGTGCGGGACGTCCGCACCGTCGACAGCCTCCTCACTCCGCTGGAGGCTGCGGCTGGCATCGGGGTCGGCACCCTGCGCATCATTCCCTGGATCGAAACGGCCAAGGCCGTCTGGGATGCCCGGGCCGTCGCCGAGTCGTCGCCGCGTGTGGCGGCCATCGCCTTCGGCGCCGAGGACTTCACCAACGACATGGGCATCGAGCGGACCGACATGGGCGAAGAAGTAACTGTTCCCAGGTCCTGGGTCCCGGTTGCGGCTCGTGCCGCCGAAGTGGGTGGCCTGGACGCGCCTTTCGTACGTTTCCGCGACCCCGATGCCCTGCGGGACGATGCCCAGAGGGCGCGACGGATGGGCTACACCGGCAAGTTCGCCATCCACCCCGCCCAGCTTGAGATCATCAACGGGACCTTCAGCCCCTCAGCCGAAGAGATAGAGTACGCCCGCCGCGTCGTTGAGGCCTGGGAAGCCGCAGAGGCCGCCGGACGAGGCTCTCTGGCACTGGACGACCGGATGGTCGATGTGCCAGTGGTCAAGCGGGCGCGGAACTTGCTGGCCTTCGCCGACTCCATCGCTCAGGCTGGCGCATAGTCGCTGCTGGAAATGTCCGACCAGATCATACTGCAAGGCATGCAGTTCTATGGGTATCACGGAGTGAACCCGGAGGAACGGGTCCTGGGACAGCGGTACGTCGTTGACCTGACTGTTGACCTGGACCTGAGCCGCGCCGGCGCTTCTGACAAACTGGAGGACACGGTCAGCTACTCCCACATATACCGGTCGGTGCGCGCCGTAATCGAGGGCGAGCCGCGAAACCTGCTGGAGTCGGCGGCCGAGGCCATCGCCAAGCAGGTGCTCGCCGAGTTTCCGGTAGATGCTGTCTCGGTCACGGTAAAGAAGCCCAACCCGCCGGTGCGAGGGTCGGCCATCGAGTCGGCCGCCGTCCGGATTCACCGCGCGAGAAGCCGGAATCCTCAATCATAGGGGCGCATAGCCCCGTTCTCAGGCAGGTGGCGCAAGTGAAAGTTCACGACTACCACGATGGCAATCTCCAGTTGCAGGAGCGTTTCGACACCCGCAGGCTTGCTGACCGATTGAAAGAGCGGGTCACCGAGACTATCGGCGACGAGGCACGGGCGATCATCGAAGGGGCCCGGATGTTTTTCCTCGCCACCTGCGACGACCGGGGGTTGCCCACCTGCTCCTACAAGGGTGGCGACCCGGGGTTCGTGCGTGTCATCGACGAAGAGACGCTGGCCTTTCCGAACTACGACGGCAACGGCAAATACCAGTCCATGGGCAACCTGCTGCGTAACCCTAATGTTGGCTTGCTGTTCGTGGACTTCGAGGGCAGCCAGAGGTTGCGGGTGCAGGGCGTTGCGCGTATTGATGACGGCGACGCGCTGCTGGCCGAATACGCGGAGGCACAGTTCATCGTGCGGGTTGAAGTGACCGAGGTCTACAAGAACTGTCCCCGCTACGTCCACAAGTACCGCTTCGTGGAACCGTCGGAGTACGTTCCCCACGAAGGGCGGGAAACGCCGCAGCCCGCCTGGAAGACAAGCGAAGAACTGAAGGACGCTCTGCCAAGGAGGTAGGCGGCTAGTTCTCTCCGCCTGCTGCGCTGAATGGCTCCCGGGCGAAGATGCGGCGCACCATGGGCTCGAAGAACTCCAGGGGCAAGGACTCGTAGTCCGGATCAAAGGACGACTGGTCCCAGCGGTGGCAGAAGTCCACCGTGTCCTGGTACCAGGGGTGGCCGCGGTAGGCATCGCGGGCGTTGCGGTCGCCGCCGGTGTGATGGGCGTAGTAGTAGCTCTGGAACAGCCCGTGGTGGCGCACGATCCAGTAAGTTTTCTCCGACACGTACGGGCGCAAGACCGCCGCCGCCATCTCGCTGTGATTGTAGGGCGAGAGCAGGTCGCCGATGTCGTGGAGCAGGGCGGCCACAACCATCTCCTCGTTGGCCCCGTCGCGGTAGGCCCGCGTGGCGCTTTGCAGGGAGTGCTCCAGCCGGTCCACCTTGTAGCCTGACAGTGATCCCGCCAGGGCGCGGAGCTGGTCCAGCACCCGGTCGGCCGTGCCCTCAGCGAACTTCGCCTCCAGCCCCTCCAGCAGTTCGTAGTCCTCGCGGGTGCCTTCCGCCATGCTGGTGAAGGCCACCATTTCGGTCATGTATTCCATTACTTTCCTCCCGCCAGTGAATTATCTAACCACAGAGCATGCGGATAACTTCGATGGAAACCAAGTCTCTTGGCCTCCAGGCCCCCGGGAGACAATGCCATCACGATTATCCCCAGTGTATCCGAGTTTGCGCAGGCAGCATGGGCCGCCGCCCCAACGCTGGTGAACAGGCAGGTTTGACCAGAACTCACCTGGAGCCGTAACATCAATCCCACACGGAGGCGGTCCGGCAGTGAGTAATGGCGTTTCCCGAACCGGAAGGTGAGGTACAAGATGACTACGAAGCCTACCATCCAGGCAGCGGGCAAGAAAGGGGGCAGGTTCAGGCTGCCCGAACCGCCCGAGAGAGAACCGGACGAAGTGACCGCATTTGATCACATATATGAGAGGGGCAATAACCATCACCTGTTCATGCACTTTGGCAAGCCGGACACCACGCTGGTCGTCGCTGACAAGTGGATCGTGGCCTCCGAGGAGTTCAACAAGGCCCGCGCCAGAAGGCCCGACCTGCTCATTGCCTTCGATGTCAGTCCAGAGGACTACCGGGCCAGCAACGGCTACATCGTCTCTGAGCAGGGCAAGCCCCCCGATTTCATTATGGAGGTGGCGTCGCCAAGCACCGCCGAGACGGACACCGGCGACAAGCGGGACGATTACGCTGCGCTGGGCATCCCGGAATACTGGCGTTTCGATGAGACCGGAGACTCTCACGGCGCAAGGCTGGCTGGGGATAGGTTGGATGGAAACGCTTACCGTCCGATGCCCATCGACGAGGTTGCGCCGGAAGTGTGGCAGGGATACAGCCCGGTCCTGAACCTCAGCATCAGGTGGGACCACGGACTGCTGGTATGGATTGACCCAGCCACACAACGGCCCATCCTGACCTACGAGGACCAAAGAGACAGGGCCGACCGTGCAGACGCCAGGGCCGATATGGAGCGTGAGGCCCGTATGCGATCTGAGGCTAGAGTTCGTGAGTTGGAGGAAAGGTTGGGCCGACTGTCGGGGGACGAACTTTCTTGAAGACTCTTTGACCCGAGGCACGGCACCGCCAGCACCCCTGAATTCCAGGACTAGGATACGGCATCGCTGCTTGTGGGCGCGGCCACCGTGTTGTAGTATCTGCGCGGCGGGTTCACCGCGAACTTTCTGAGTCGGTCGGGGGTTTTACTGTGACTTCTAACGGTTCCGCGTCAAGGGATATAGCGATTGTGGGGGTTGCCGAGTCGGACGTCATGGGCAACGTGCCCGGGAAGTCCTCGCTGCAGCACCACGCCGAGGCGGCGTACAACGCCCTGGAAGATGCCGGCCTCCAGATGAGCGATATCGACGGGGTCCTGACCGCAGGGTTCTCCACGCTCGCCACCGCTGAGTACTTCGGCATCGAGCCGGTGTTCACCGACAGCACCTATGTCGGCGGCTCCTCCTTTGTCATCCACGTGGCCCACGCCGTCGCTGCCATCCGGGCCGGATACTGCGAGACCGCTCTGATCACCCACGGCCAGGCGGGTCGATCTACACGGGTGCGCGTTCCCGCCGATGGCAACCTTCCCGCTGCCATGTACGAGGCCCCCTACGGCATCATCGGCGCACCCGTCAACTACTCAATGGCATGCACGCGGTACATGCACGAATACGGCGAGGACAAGACCCGCCAGGGAATGGCCGAGATCGCCGTGGCGACCCGCAAGTGGGCCAACCTGAATCCCGTGGCCCAGATGCACGACACGCCCATGAGCTTCGATGACTACCACAACTCCCGGTGGGTGTCGTGGCCCTTCCACCTGCTGGACTGCTGCCTGGTCACGGACAGCGGCGCCGCCGTGATAGTGACCACCGCCGAACGCGCCGCCAGTTGCCGCAAGCAGCCGGTCTGGGTGCTGGGGGGTGGCGAGTCCCACGACCACAACATCATCAGCCAGATGCCTACCTACACCATCACCCCCGCGAGGGAGTCGGGCCCACGTGCGATGGCGCGGGCAGGGCTGACCCACGGCGACCTGGACCTGGCGATGATTTACGATTCGTTTACCTACACGGTGATGGTCACGCTGGAGTCGCTGGGATTCTGTGGACCAGGCGAGGCGGCGGATTTCGTGGCCAACCAGCGAACTGCGCCCGGCGGTGATTTCCCGCTCAACACCAGCGGCGGAGGGTTATCCTACACCCACCCAGGGATGTACGGCATATTCCTGTTGGTGGAGGCGGTCAGGCAGTTGCGAGGCGAGTGCGGCGAGCGGCAGGTGATGAGCAAGCGCTCGTCCGGCGATGCGGCCAAGACTGCCATTGTCAACGGCACCGGAGGATCCCTGTCCTCCACCGGCACTGTACTTCTGGCCACCTGAGCGGCCCTGCGACGCCCTTCTTGAACGAAACGCCCCGGCACCGGCTGGGGCGTTTGTTTTCTCGTCTGCGGCGGTTGACAGAACTCAAATTTGGTCAAATTCCGGTTCTCATCCAATAGCAGTGAGAGCCGATCGATATGCTAGTATCACGACAAGTACTGAACAGGCATCGTCCCATTGATGACTTGTTCATCTGTTTTTACGCTACGGCGAAAGGATACGCACTATGGATCGCACTGTGTCTTCTTTTCTTCAGCATCTCCTTGTGGAAAAGGGATTCTCCCAAAACACCTGCTCGGCCTACCGCAATGATCTGTCCCAGTTTATGGAGTTCCTGCAGCTGAATGGCGTGGGCAGGGCTGGAGAAAACGGATCCAGCACCCTTGACTGGTCCTCCATCAATATCGATACCCTCAACCTCTACATCACAGACCTGAGAGAACGCAAGGGATATCGCAACGCCACCACCGCCCGCAAGGTTGCCTCGGTCAAGTCCTTCTTCGGTTTCATGGCTGAGAACGGCATGATAACTGAAGATCCGACGGAGTCTCTGGGCACTCCCAAGGTCGGGAGGTCCCTGCCGAAGTACCTCACGGAGGAAGAGGTCGGCATGCTGTTGGATGAGGGCTACAAGCCCGGCACCAACGAGGGGCAGCGCGATGCGGTGATGATGGAACTGCTCTATGCCACCGGGCTGCGGGTTGGAGAACTGGTCTCGCTGAACATGGCCGACGTAAACACTGAGGAATCGTATGTTCGTTGCCTGGGGAAAGGATCCAAGGAACGGATGGTGCATCTTTACCCCAAGGCCCTGCAGGAACTCAGAAACTACATGAGAAACTCGCGGCCCATACTCCTGGGCAAGCGAAAGGATGAGCAGGCCCTGTTCGTGAACCACCGTGGAGAACGCCTGACCAGGCAGTGGGTCTGGTCGGTACTCAAGAACTACGCCCAGGCCGCAGGAATCAAGTCAAGCATCACCCCTCATACGCTACGCCACAGCTTTGCTACCCACCTGCTGCAGAACGGCGCATCTTTGCGCCACGTCCAGGAACTGCTTGGGCACTCCAGCATCTCGACTACCCAGGTCTATACGCACCTGACCGACCCCTACATGCGGGAGGAATACGAAAAGAGTCACCCTAGGGCGTAATCGTTCAGTCGGCTCGATATGTCCGAGGGGACCCGCCGCCATACGGGTCCCCTTTTTGGTGACTTCCTGCTGTCCCGCATGGCTCCCCTGGGCAGCCCCAAATGGTCTCATTCGCGCCTGATCACACACTGCCTTTTTCCCCTCATTGCTGATATAGTACATGTTGATATAAAGAAAAAAACGCTGGATGGGTCGCCGATGGCCGCGACAGTCCGGCGCCCGCAACCTCCCGGGAGGTGCAGTATCATGGCAGGAAAAGCCAAGCGGGCAGCTGCCCGTCAAGGTGAATTAAGTCGACGCAGAAAAAAGGGACAGCGAGGCCCGAACGGAATCCCGGCCACGGCGCCCCGTCCCTCTCCTCAGGCCTCGAATGGCGGAGGAGCCGCACTGGCGATGGAGGCGGCAGGAGCTGTCTCCGGCGGCACTGCCGTAGCAGAGCCCGTACATCCAGCTCCCGTCGCCGCCTCAGTACCCCAGCCAACCACTCCGGCTCGCCGTCCCCAGGCACGCGTCAGGGGAGAACGCCCGGCGGCCTACAATTACGTGGGTACCGAGTTGCGCCGCATCGGTGTGCTGGCTACAGTGGCCGTGGCAGTGCTGGTGGGGCTTTCGTTCGTTCTTTGATAATCGGGCTGGCGCAGGCTGACGATGCCCCTGCCACTGGTTGAACAAAGGCTGCAAGCCACCCCGGAGCGCCCGGGCGTCTACCTAATGAAGGACGCCCGTGGTACAGTGCTGTACGTGGGAAAGGCCGGCGTACTGCGTAACCGGCTCCGGACCTACTTCGGCTCGCCGTCCAACCAACCCAACAAGACGCGCCGCATGATGGGGCATGTCCATGACTTCGAATACATCGTAACCGATTCGGAGGCCGATGCGCTCATCCTGGAAAACACGCTAATCAAGCGCTACAAGCCTCGCTACAATGCCCGCCTCAAGGATGATAAGACCTATCCCTACCTGAAGATCGACCTGAACGAGGAATTCCCAAGGGTCTACATCACCCGCCGGGTCGCCAAGGACGGGGCAAGGTATTTCGGGCCCTTTGCCACCGCCAACACAGTGCGGAAGTCCATGGACCTGGTGAAGCGGCTCTTCCCCTACCGTTCCTGTACCAAGAAAATCACCGGGACCGATCCCCGTCCCTGCCTGGAGTACTACATCAACCGGTGCGTGGCTCCGTGCACGGGTTTCGCCAGCCGCGAGGACTACGCCAAGGTCATCGACCAGGTCATCATGTTCATGGAGGGAGATACTGACTCCGTGACCAGGGACCTTGAGGAGAACATGACCCTGGCGGCGGAACGCCTGGAGTTCGAGCGTGCAGCGGTGTTGCGCGACCGGATCAAGGCCGTGGAAAGAGTGGCCGAGGAACGGCGCATCAAGGTTGATTCAAACCCGGCTGCTGGCGGCAACCCCACGTGGCAGGCCGGAATGGACGTGATTGCCGTTGCCCAGGGTTCCGCCGAGGCGTGGGTCGAGGTGTTCCTTATCCGAAAGGGCAAGCTCATAGGCCGTGATCATTTTTTCATGGAAGGGGCCCAGGACGATTCTCCCGCCGTCGTCATCGGGCAGTTCATCAAGCAGTTCTACGGGTCGGCCCAGACCATCCCGCCTCGCATTGTCACCCAGCACCCGGTGGAGGACGAGGAGGTGGTGTCGGACTGGCTGCGGGGCCTTCGAGGAGGAGCAGTAAGGCTCGTTTGGCCCCAGAGGGGCTTGCACAAGCAGCTTGTGGAAACGGTGGCCGATAACGCCCGGCAGGGCCTGGCCCAGCACCGAATCAAGTGGCTGGACAACTTGGACGTAATCCAGCAGGCCATGTCGGAACTGGAGGAGGAGCTGTCCCTGCCCCTGCCGCTGCGCCGCATGGAGTGCTATGACATTTCGCACATCCAGGGCAGCAACTCCGTGGGCAGCATGGTGGTGTTTGAGGACGGCCAGTCAAAGCGTTCGCAGTACCGCCGCTTCAAGGTAAAGACCGTTGAAGGCGTGGACGACTTCGAGAGCATGCGCGAAGTGCTGCGCCGGCGCTTCAAGCGTCTTGCGGCCGCGAGGAGCGCCACCGACAGCGGAGAGCCAGAGGCTGCCGCCGACACCGGCTGGGCCGCTGTCCCGGACCTGGTGCTGATCGACGGGGGCAAGGGCCAACTCTCTGCCGCCCTGGAGGTCATGCTGGAGCTGGGCCTGGAGGATATCCCGCTGGCATCCCTTGCCAAGGAAAACGAGTGGCTCTTCGTGCCCCATACGCCCGAACCGATCATACTGCCAAGAGACTCTCAGGCCCTTTACCTGGTGCAGAGGATTCGAGACGAGGCGCACCGCTTTGCCATCACCTATCACCGCAACCTGCGCAGCAAGGGCAGCCTTGGATCGCCCATCGACCTGGTCAGCGGGATAGGCCCAAAACGCAAGCGAATGCTGATGCGGCGTTTCGGCTCCCTGAAGGGCATCAAAGAAGCCGCTGTGGACGAGATCGCTGCAGTACCCGGAATGACGCGTTCACTGGCGATACGCCTCAAGCAGACCATCTAGCGGCGATGTCCACAATGTGAGCGCCCCGCAACCGCATATCCCCGGCGACATCGAGTCTGGGCCTCGCAAGAGGTCTGGAATTGCATTGTTTGGGGGAAACTGGTAACACATTGCATTATGTCTTGACTATTACCCCACGGGTATCATATATCTCATGCAACGAGGTGTGATACGCTGGGGACGATGGGAAAGGCATGTTGAAATTGTCCATTACGCTGCCCAACGGCGTCTTGGTCACGCTTGAATCGGACGGCACTGAGCCAGTACACGAGGTGCTGGCCCAGGTCTTGAGCAGCGTGCAAATGGACGGTCGGCATGCCGGAGAGGTCCAATTCGGCGCGACGGTTGACGTAGAGCGCGTAGCGGAAAAAAGTAGCAGTGTACCCGGCTACGCTTCGGCCCCTCGAGCCGAAGGAACAAGGGACTCGACCAACGGTCTGGGCCGCCACCCTGGAAGAGGGGCGAATTCCTCACCTGGATACGCGCCTTCCGGGAACGGCGCGAACGGGACCAGTCCCGGAGAATCCGGGGACAATACACTGGACTTGAGTGGCTACTCCCCACAGGCCCGGCAGGACTTTGTCGCCTTTTGCGAGGCGATAAATCCGACGGGCGACATGCGGAGGGTTGTTGTCGCCACTGAGGCCGCCGACCGATTCTTTGGCCTGGAGGGGGTGACCGCCGACGAGGCCGGTGAACTCTTCGACCTGATAGGATGGCGCCGCGCGAACAACTTCACCCAGACCATCCGCAACGCTGCCAGGTCAAAATTCGGGTGGCTGGAGCGCATCCCCGGTCGCTCCGGTCGCTACGCGGCCACGGAGGTCGGCCGGTCCACCACCCTTTCCGGCTGAGAACAAATGGAAGAAGGAACCATTTTATGCTCCAGAATACCCAATTCGGCATGTCCGGCCCTGTTCCCCCAGCCGCCAACGATGGCGAGGACTTTGAGATACTCACCACGGCTCCCCGGGTGGTTCTGGCGGTCACGCCGCATCCTGATGACTGCGAGGGTGGCTGCGGCGGCGCGCTGGCCAAGTGGGTAAGCGAGTTCGGCACCCAGGCCGTGGTTGTGATGTGCACCAACGGAAACAAGGGCACCCAGGAGCGCGATCTCGCGCCGGAGACGCTGGCCGCGATTCGAGAGGAGGAGCAGCTGGCCGCGTCGGAGATCATCGGAGCAAAGGAGGTGGTGTTCCTGCGCCATCCGGATGGGGGCCTGGAGGACACCGAACTGTTCCGCAGCCAGGTGGTGCGGGAGATCCGCCGCCACAAGCCCGACACCATACTGTGCATCGACCCGTACCGCAGCACCAGCCACACGCACAGGGACCACCGCAAGAGTGGGCAGGTAGCCCTGGATGCCGCGTTCACCTACGCCTGGAGCTACCTGCACTTTCCCGAACAGATTACCGAGGAGGGACTGGAACCCCACATGGTGGAACAGGCCTACATGTGGGGCAGTGAGTCACCCGACGTGTTTGTCGAGATAGGCAACTTCCTCGAAGCCAAGACACTCTCGCTGGAGGCGCATGCCAGCCAGATGTCGCCGGCGACGACAGACGAGCGGCTGTCCCGCATCAGCAACAACGCCACCCGCTATAGCGAGAAGACAGGAGTTCCTTACACGGAAGCCTTTCGCCGCATTCGGTTTGGACTTGGAAGCACCGAGTGGCGATTTCTCTATTCGTGAGCTAGACCATCTGGTTAAGGTGCTCCACGGCCCGCCGGTGGCTTTCCAGCAGTCCCGGTACCCGGTTGGGGTTGGTGCGCCCCCAGCCGCACTCGCTGGCCACGCCAAAGGCGGGCAGGAATTCCCGTGCCGCCGTAATCCTTGCGACATCACCCTCCCCATCATCGTAGTGGATGAGCCCGAGTATGACGCCGGTGTCACCGGAAATGCCCAGTCCCTGTAAGGGAATGAAGTACTCGCGGTCCGTGCGGTCTTTTGGCACCGGCAGGTGCAGAAAGTCCAACCGCCGCTGTAGACGCGACGCAAGGCCGTTGCTCATCTCAACCAGTATCCCCATGTCCTGCGGCATCACCAGGTGCTCGTCTGCGGGCGACCCGTAGCAGAGGTGGAACCCGAGATCCACCGACTCCGGCACCTTCCCGCCCAGCCTGCCCAGCTCGTCGAATACCTGTTCCTTGTAATGGTCAGGGCGGTACGAGAAGTAGTCCTCGAAGAGCAGCACCTCCTGGCACACGTCCCACTGGATGGAAAGCTGCTCGTGCGGCACTGCGGCGAGGATACCGTCCAGCGCCTCAGTCAGAGATCGCTCGTAGGCGGGCAGATAAGCGTCGCGCGCTGCGTCGCTGACGTACATGAAACCTGTCGCCATGGGCGTGGGCAGGGAGACTTGAAAGAGAACCTCCGGCCCGATGACTCCCTCGTCTCGCAGGCGTGAGTAGGTGGCATAGGAGGCAGTGGCCGCTTCCGCGTAGCCCGTGGGAAAGCGCACCTTGTCCGGGTCAACGGAGGGCTTGAATCTGACGTACGGCGATTCGCGCAACAGGATGCCGTCCCACTGGTACACGGCGAAAAGACCGGCCTCTTCGTCGATTTCCATATCGGGATGATTGAGCAGCATCTCGCGCTGGAACCAGATCCACCGGATACGCTCGCCGGTCTCCCCGTCGGGGATTCGGCGCAGGTGAGAACCCAAGGCGCCAGCCACCGTGCGAAAGACGGTCTCCGAATCTGTGAGGGGCACTGAACCAACGAGGTGGGCGAAGCTCGAATTGGCAGGCATGTCAATCACAACTCCCGAAAATCTCGGACTATCCGCCGCAGCTCGGACTCGGCCAGAGGCTGTTCCGAGTAGAGCGTAAAGCTGGCCTCGTCGACCAGCCCCCCGTACCGCCTGGCGAATTCACCGGCAATCTCATCGTACTCACCGGAAACCGCGAATGCATGCAGCATCTCGTCGCTTACCAGCTCACCCATTTCGGCCCACTCGCCTCGCAGCGACATCTCGTGGAGCTTCTGTCCGATTTCCTCAAATCCGTGGGCCGCCAGCACCGTATGGTAGGTGCGTGTTGAGGCATAAAAGGCGATTCGGCGCCGCACCTCCGCCTGGGCGGCCCGGAGGGATGCCCGGTTTGGGCCGGTGATAAGGAACCCGCCGCCGCTCACCGTGATCCCGCCAGCGTCCCGGCCGGCGCGTTCGGCGCCGCGGGCCAGCGCCGGGCGGACCACGTCACGAACGTATTCAGGCGAGGTGAGGCTGTGCAACATCAGCCCGTCGGCTACTTCACCGGCAACCTGGCAGTTGTAGGCATTGACCGCGGCGGCAAACACCAGCGGGGAAGGAAATTCGCCAGGCCCTGGGCTGAAGAACGGTGTCATCAGGGAAAACTGGTAATGCTTGCCCTGGTAATTCAGGCGCTCGCCGGTTTCCCACGCCGACCAGATGGCCTTCAGCGCCTGCACGTATTCCCGCAGGCGAGGCCCCGGCGATTCCCACGCCGTGGAAAACCGCCGTTCGATGTGCCCCTTCACCTGTGTTCCCAGTCCCAACCGGAAGCGGCCCCGGGACAGGTCCTGCAGGTCGCGGGCCGTATAGGCGGCGATCATCGGCGACCGCGGGAAGGCGATGGCCACGCTGGTCTGCAGCATGGCCCTGGTGGTGGACGTAGCGGCCAGCGTCAACGGGATGAATGAATCGTGGGCTGTCTCGTTCTTGGATATCGCGTCATAGCCGATGGATTCGGCCCAGGCCGCCTCGGAGGGAATGGATGACAGGGAATTTGATGCCAGCCGGTGTGTAACTCTCATAGGGAGGACTCCAGTGCCTTTGTCGGGGCCGGGAGCAAGTTTCGGCGTATAATACCATCCAGGGTAAAGGAGGGTCGTATGAAATCCGTCGGCGTGGCCTATTTCCAAGAGCACTGCCTGGAGTTGCTGGCAAACCTCGACGCTGATGGCTTGGTCGTTCACAAAAACGGCAAAGCCATCGCCAAGGTCATTCCGCACGAGGAGGACTTCGGTGCACTACAAACCGACGAATGGAAATGGGAAGTCCTAAACGGCAGCCTTAAGGACAAAATCAAGATTCACGGGGACATCTTTTCGACAGGGATTCGCTGGGATGCTGAATCTGGACACCCAGATAGTGATTTACATCGCTAACGGAACGCTTAGGAATGAAGAAAAGACGCTATTAGACGGGGATTTGTGGTCAATCTCGGGGGCGGTGTTGTGGGAGTTGGCAAAACTAGTCCAACTTGGCCGGATCAACTTCGATTTTGATGACGGGGAAGTGCTGGATTTACTTGGCCGCTTACACGTTTGGCCCATCGACCTGGCAGTCGCCCGTGCTTCTACTCAGCTTGACTTCAGAAGCGATCCGGCCGACGAGCTCATCGCAGCCACCAGCGTCGTTCACGGCGTCCCGTTGCTGACGAGGGACCGGGTTATGAGAGCGTCAACCATAGTGCCCCTGGCGTTGTAATTGCAGGGATTAGTAAACCCGCCGTTATCCGCTAGCCTAACGGCAAAGTGGCGTAAATCTCGTCGGTCTTTGCCGCCATGACGAAATCGTTGCGATGCAGGTTGCGGATCTTGTGCGTCCACCACGTTACGCGGACACTGCCCCACTCGGTGGTCAGACAAGGGTGGTGGCCCTCCGATTCGGCCAGCTCTCCCACCCGGTTGGTAAATTCGAGCGCCTGGGCGAAATTGCGGAACCGGAAGACCCGGTCGAGCTTGGGTACGCTTGTAGCGTCAATGAGTTCCCAGTCGGGGGTTTGCGGGCGCAACTCCGCGATCTCATCGGGTGTGACGCTGGGTGAATCCCGGCGACAAGCGGTACAGCGTTCGCGGGCCAGTCGAGTCATGGATTGGCCTCCAATTACAGGGGCAGTGATATGTCTGATTAGTCCTGGAAAATATCGGCCAGTGCGACGCTGAATCCCTCCAGTACGGTCGAAGTCAGCGTGTCCCCTACGACATATACCCCGGCGACGTTCAATTTTCCATCTTCCAGCAACAGCACGGACACGGTGGTGGCGTCGGAGTCCACGATCCAGTATTCCTTGACGCCGTGGTGGGCGTACAATTCGCGTTTGACGGTCCAGTCGCGGCGGGCCGTCGATTCTGATCGAATTTCCACCACCAAGTCGGGCGCTCCCTGCACGTTGTCGGCGGTGATGATGTGTAGCCTTTCCTTGGACACGAACAGCAGGTCGGGCCGCACGGTGTCCGTATCAGACAACACCACGTCGAAGTCGGAATACACCCTCCCCAAATCCTTCTCATCGGTGAAGAAAAACATTCGGGAACCTAATATCATCTGGTTCCTCTGATGAGCCTCTTTTGCCGATGGCGCCATAATTTCCTCCAAATTGATCAATTCGCCATCAATCAACTCCCACCGCTCATCATCGGGGGTCTTGGCATAGTCCTCATAGGTGAGTTTGGCGTTGGGCTTTTGCGTGACCATACCGGCCTCCGGTGGTGCGTCTTGCTGTTCCTCCCCGCGCGAGTTCTGACAGCATACCACAGCGGGCCTTGAGCCTTGAATGACGCCGCGATATAGTGAACAGACGTATGACGGATTTCTCAGCCTACACCGTTTCCATCCATTACGACCGGCGCCTCTACCGGCAGGATATCGCCGGATCGGTGGCCCACGCCCGGATGCTGGCCCGCCAGGGCATCATCGGCGAAGAGGACTCCGCAGCAATCATTGATGGGCTGGAGCTGGTCAAGCGGGAAATCGAGAGCGGCGACTTCCCTTGGGACGCTTCACTCGAAGACCTGCACATGAACATAGAGCGCCGCCTGCACCAGCTCATCGGCCCGGCAGCGGGGCGGCTGCACACGGGACGCTCCCGCAACGACCAGATCGCGCTGGATATGCGGCTGTACGCCCGCGAGGTAATAGCTGACGCCACCGCCGGTCTGCGTGGCGTGCAGCGGGCATTGCTGGAACTGGCACGGCGCTACCAGGGCGTGGTGATGCCTGGTTACACTCACCTGCAGCGCGCCCAACCAGTCCTTTTTGCCCATCACATGCTGGCCTACTTCGAGATGTTCCAGCGGGACATCGGACGGATGGAGGACTGCCGCAAGCGGGTGGACGTGCTGCCCCTGGGCAGCGGGGCGCTGGCGGGAGTGCCCTACCCGACTGACCGGGAATACCTGGCCCGGGAGCTGGGCTTCTCAGCCATCAGCGCCAACAGCATGGACGCGGTGTCCGACCGTGATTTCGTGGTTGAGTTCATTTCTGCGGCGGCGCTATGCATGATGCACTTCTCAAGAATGTCAGAGGAGTTGATCCTGTGGTCGAGCGGCGAGTTCGGCTTCGTTCGCCTCGCCGACGAATTCACCACTGGCAGCAGCATCATGCCCCAGAAGCGCAACCCGGACTTCGCGGAACTGGCAAGGGGCAAGACTGGCCGGGTCTACGGGGACCTGATGGGGTTGCTGACCACCCTCAAGGGCCTGCCATTGACCTATAACCGCGACTTGCAGGAAGATAAGGAAGGGTTCTTTGATACGGTGGATACCCTTCAGGCTACCGTCGAAGTCTTTGCGGCCATGCTTCCGGGACTGACTCTGAACGCAGACAGGGTGGAGTCGTTGGCGGGGGAGAGTGGCATGCTGGCCACTGATCTGGCCGACTACCTCGTTGGCAAGGGAGTGCCATTCAGGGAGGCCCACGGCATCATGCGGGAGTTATGCCGCCGCTGCGATGACCAGGGGATCGGCCTGCAGGATTTGCCGATTGCTGAATATCGCAATTACTCACCGCTGTTCGAAACCGATGTGTACAAGATCACCGCAGCGGCCTCTGCGGCGGCCCGTGACGTTCCCGGAGGCACAGCTCCCAACAAGGTGGCCGAGGCACTGGCGCGAGCAGAAAGGCTCCTGGAGGAGACAGCTATTGGGACAGCGTGATAGCGAATCTAGAGTGCTGATCGCTCCATCGGTGCTGTCCGCTGACTTTGGCAGGCTGGCGGAGCAGGTGCAGGCTGCCACCGAAGCCGGCGCCGATCTCATCCACGTGGACGTCATGGACGGGGTGTTTGTCCCCAACATTTCCTTCGGCGAAGTGGTGGTGGACGCCATACGCGGGGCCACACACCTGCCCCTGAACATTCACCTGATGGTCAGGGAGCCGGATGCTCTCATGGCCACGTTCCTGAAGTCAGAGACCGATCAGATCCTGGTCCACGCTGAAGCCTGCCAGCACCTGCATCGCACCGTGTCCAACGTTAAGGAACAGGGCAATCAGGTCGGAGTTGCCATCAACCCGGGCACGCCGGTTGCAGCGGTCGAGGAGGTGCTCTCCATTCTTGACATCGTGATGGTAATGTCGGTGAACCCGGGATTTGCTGGCCAGTCATTCATTCCCGAGAGCGTGAACAAGATACGCAGGCTGAGGAAGATTATCGACAAGGACGGTCTGGCCGCCCATATCGAGGTGGATGGAGGGGTCAAGGCCGACTGGACGGCGCAAGAATCGGTGAAGGCCGGGGCTACAATCCTGGTAGCGGGCAGCGCGATTTTCAACGGCAGGGAATCGGTCTCGGAAGCAATGCTTGGTATGCGGGGGTGCCTGGCCGGACTGCTCTAGTGGTCGAGCAGTTCAATGAACTCGTCGCGGGTCAAACCTGCTTTTCTGAGTTCTTTCAAGAGTGTGCCTATCTTTACTTCGCGGTGATCCGGGATATTGACACTATGCCGTTCACCAGGCTTGGTAAGAATTATATGGCTGCCCCGTTGTCTTGCGAAACGCCATCCGGCCCGCTCGAGCGCTCTCACGGCTTCACGTCCGGAAACCACTGGGAATGGCGGCACATCACACCGCCACCCGGGCTGGCACGACGACTTCGGCGAGTTCGAGCGTCATGGGCAGCGAGCGTTCCACCCGAAATTCCAAAATCACCCGCACCTCGTCGGAGATTAACTCCGGCGTCTCTGCCATTGGCAACGGAACCAGCGACGGATTACTTTCCTTAAATTCCTCGTAGGCTTCAAGCATGCCCTGAATGGCGTCCACAATCATCTCCAGCGCCTCTGTCCGGTCATCTCCCTGGCTGGAGCATTGAACTGCCGGGCAGTGGACCGAAAACCCTCCATCCTCCTCCTGATCCAAAATCACTATGAATTTCTGCGTCCCTTCTTCCATCGCATCCTCAAAGCTTTCATCGCGGATTCAATCTGAAAGAACGGCCACAGCTATGGCTATGGCCGTATCCAATCGGAGGAGGGTGATGCGCCGGAGCTATTTGATCGCGGCGAAGGCTTTGCGGACCTTGGGGGACTTGTGAAGGGAGCGAAGGCAACGGCTGCAGATCTTGACCGTGACCGGCGTGCCGTCGCGGTCGATGGTCTGCTTGTGAACGTTCGCCTTGAAGCGCGTCTTGGTGTGCCGATTGGAGTGGCTGACGTTGTTCCCGCTCATCCCTGACTTCAAACAAATCTGGCAGCGCATACTCGGAAATCTCTCTCTGTGCGGACCGAAAGTAAAGAAAAGTCCGCAACTTGATCGTTGATGGATACATCAGGTTAGCACGGGCGGCTCGGTTTATACAAGAACGCGATTGCGCACCGTGGTATCGGCGAACCGGCGAGACTGACAATTTCAAGCGCGTTTGGCAAGTCATGCCCTTCCGGGTTGCGTGGTAAAATGATTCTTTGATCCAAATCCAAGACTTTCGTGGTCAAATTGCTCCCAGAGGGGCTATGCCAAGCAACTTCTGGATGATTGCCAACAACGAGCGGAATTTTCGGATTACTCAAGGGCGTGGTTTCGATGTCCTGGGCCTGAAATCCCAGCACAGGAGAAAGGTACAGCGAATCTCGGAAGGCGATCGCATTCTGCTGTACGTGACACACCTGCGCCGCTTCGTGGGAACTGCCACGGCCACATCGGACTACTATGAGGCCGAAGATGACATCTGGGAAAAAGAGGGAAGGGCAGGATTTCCCTTCCGGGTGAACGCCAGCCCCGACGTCGTCTTGCGGGACGAGCTGTTCATGAACGCCAACCTGATCGCGCCCAGGTTGGAGTATGTGAAACGGTGGGCGCCCGAGGACTGGCATTTAGCCTTCCAGGGGAACCTGCACCTGCTGCCGAAGAGCGACTTTCTCCTCATAGAGGAGGAAATGAAGAAGCTGCACTTCGGCAAGGACTACCAGCCCACCCCGGTCATCCCCTCGCGGGCACAGCAGCGCCGGCGCCGCTCCGGCTCCCGGTCGTCCCAGCCGCAGCGCGGTACCGCCGCCCCTGCGACCGGCCGCAGCTCACCTTCCAGCTGATTCAGCCAGGGCTTCGGAGATCTCGTCGAGGACGCTGGGATCCGGCTCCGACTTGGCGGCATTTGCCAGGACGCCAATGGCCTCGTCGCCTCCGATCCGGCCCAGGGCCCACGCGGCGTGCCCACGCACGAGGGGCTCGGCACTCACCAATGCCCTTGCCAGCACAGGTACCGCTGAGCCGTCGGCGGCGTTGCCCAACGCCACGCAGGCGTTCCGCTGCATTCCCGACCGTTTCGCGCGCATGATCGAGGTGCCGGCGAAGCGTTGGCGAAACTCGTCTTCCGACATTTCCAGCA
Source organism: Dehalococcoidia bacterium (assembly GCA_965203005.1). Classification (GTDB taxonomy): domain Bacteria; phylum Chloroflexota; class Dehalococcoidia; order Lucifugimonadales; family UBA3495; genus VXOI01. Next base: position 2,159,647 of record CBDBBS010000002.1, on the reverse strand, counting down.
ACTCTAGCAAGTCCGTGAATCCATTGACCACAGAGGACACAGAGAGCACAGAGTTCCTGTTAGTTTCCGTGAAATTCTCTGTGGCCTCCGTGTTCTCGGTGTTGAACCCTCCCGGCCGCGCCTTCCGGTTGACGGGGCAGACGTCCTGGCAGATGTCGCAACCGAAGACCCAGTCCTGCATCAAGGGTCGCATTTCCCTCGGAATTGCCCCCCGATTCTCGATGGTCAGGTAGGAGATGCAGCGGGAATTGTCAACCACATAGGGAGCTACTATTGCTCCGGTGGGGCAGTCGTCGATGCAGCGGGCGCAACTGCCGCAGGATTTTTTCAGCGGCGCATCGGGTTTCAAGGCGAGGTCGGTGATGATTTGCCCGAGGAACACCCACGAGCCTAAGTACGGGTTCAGGATGTTGGAGTTCTTGCCGAACCAGCCGATGCCAGCCCGGTTTGCTGCTGCGCGGTCCAGCATGGGGCCGTCATCCACGTACCACCGGGCCGCGACCTCGGAAGACAGTTCGCGTTCCAGGGAACGTACCAGGTCCCGCATCCTGCGCTTCATCACCCGGTGATAGTCCTTGACCCAGGCATACCGCGCCACGCGGCCCGACGACCTCTCGCCCTCCGTGTCCGCTCGCCCTGAGCTTTCCGGTCCTGAGCTTGTCGGTCCTGAGCTTGTCGAAGGACGGGCCGTGTCATCATCCTTCCAGTAGCTGAGGCCCAGGCAGATGATCGACCTTGCACCGGGCAGCAATTCCGAAGGGCTCGTGCCCCTCATGACCCGCGATTCGGTGTACCACGGCAACCCGTCCATGTGGCCGTCGCGGATGCGTTCCAGCGCGGCCTCTCGGTCGGAGATGAAGTCATCGGCACTGGTGACGCCGACAAAGTCGAACCCGCAAGCGTGGGCCTGGGCAGTGACTATGGCCTTGAGGTCGGTCATAGAGTGTTGATGATAACGCGATGACGTCTGACCCAGATTAACACAAGGCGAGGACTATCCTGACTCTCTCCAGAACTGACCCTGATGGCCTTCGGTTGGCCGGGGGAAATCCTCTTCCCCCCAAAACCGGCCTTGGTAACCTTCAGTAGCGCGGTTATCGAGGTATTGAAAGACCAACTGCATCAGCCGGGCGTTGTGCTGCAATCGGTAGCCAAGAGGGTGATAGACCACTAATAGCGATTGTGAGCTGCCGCTGAAACCCGCATCCCATACTGCGGTATGTATTGCAGCTCCACTTCGTAACAGGCTGGAACGTGGGTACCCCAGCGCCATCAGACTCAAAGGAAGGTTGATTATCTCATTGAACGTTATCAAGTGCGGGCCAGGCGGTAGAGTTAGCCATCCATCCGCGTCGAATTCCATTGGTTCGGTGGCGGGCAGAAAGCGGTCGGCATTGTCTGTACCTATCTGGCCTGGCATTGTCAGACGGGATACCTCATGCAGCGATAGATCGAAACCGTTGGGCTGCAACTGTAGTTCCATTGATACGTAGTTCTCTATCAGTCGGGGTGGCCCATCAACCATGGCCGCAATGGTTTCTCGGTTAAGCACGCTTCCAGCCATCATCCCCTCCAAAATCACGCCAACGCCACGCAAGACTCGACATAAGATTACAGGCCCTTGCAGAGTAGTAGGAACAACAATGGCGAGATATTATGGGCAAAAAGACGGCCCGGACAGGAGAACCGTCCGGGCCGTAATGGTTTTCTGGAAGCAAATGGCAGCCTAGTCGTACATGAAGTCCTGCATGTCGGCGGGCAGGGGCTTCTCCTCGGGGATCTCCGTGATGATGGTCTCAGTGGTAAGCATCATCCCTGCGATGCTGCCGGCGTTCTCCAGGGCCGAGCGAGTCACCTTGACCGGGTCGATGATGCCGGCCTGGATCAAGTGGGTATACTCCCCAATCTCAGCGTTGAATCCCCAGTCGCCCTCGCCGGACCGCACGTCATTCACCACCACCGGCGCGTCGTAACCGGCGTTCTCGGCGATCAGGGACAGCGGCGCCCGCAGGGCCTCGCGGACCAGCCGGGCGCCCAGCGCCTCATCGCCGTCCAGAGATCCGACAACGTCATCCAGCACGTGCCCGGCACGGATCAGGGCCACGCCGCCGCCGGGAACGATGCCTTCCTCGATGGCGGCGCGAGTGGCGGAGAGAGCGTCCTCGGTGCGGGACTTGCGTTCGCTGACCTCCGGCTCCGTGGCTCCGCCGACCTTGACCACGGCAACGCCGCCGACCAGGGCGGCCATGCGCTCCTGCAGCTTCTCGCGGTCGTAGTCCGAGGTAGTCTCCTCGATCTGCACCCGCAACTGGTCCAGGCGCTCCTTCACGGCCTGGTCGGACCCGTGTCCCTCGATGATGGTGGCCTCGTCCTTGTTGGCCACCACGCGGCGCGCCGTGCCCAGGTGCTCGATCTCAGCGGCGTCCAGCTTCAGGCCGCGGTCGGCGCTGATGACGGTGCCGCCGGTGACGATGGCCATGTCCTCGAGCAGGGCCTTGCGGCGCTCGCCGAATCCCGGCGCCTTGATGGCAACGCAGTCCAGGATGCCCCGGGCCTTGTTCACCACCAGCGTTGACAGGGCCTCGCCCTCAACGTCCTCCGCGATCAGCACCAAAGTGCGCCTGCCGGAGCCCACCATCTTTTCCAGGATCCCGATCAGGTCGTTGGGCGAGCTGACCTTCTGGTCCGTGAGCAGGAAGTGGGGCTGGTCGATTGCCACCTCCATGCGCTGGGTGTCAGTTACGAAGTGTGGAGAAAGGTAGCCCCGGTCAACACGCACGCCCTCCACGAAGTCCAACTCGTCAGACAGGGACTTGGACTCCTCAATGGTGACCACGCCGTCGCGGCCCACCTTTTCCAGCGCATCGGCCAACTGCTCGGCGATGGCCTCCTCGTGGGCCGAGAGGGCGGCGACGCGGGCGATCTGCTCCCGGTTCTCCACCGGGATGGACATGGCGCGCAGCTCGTCGACTACGGCATCCACTGCGGCCTCAATGCCCGTGCGCAGCTGCATGCCATTGGCCCCGGCGGCCACGTTCTTGAAGCCTTCGCGCACCATGGCTTCCGCCAGGACGACCGACGTGGTAGTGCCGTCGCCTACCGCGTCATTGGTCTTGGAGGCCGCTTCCTTCACAAGTTGGGCGCCCAGGTTCTCGTAGGGGTCAGGTAGTTCCACTTCCTTGGCGATGGTCACCCCGTCGCTGCACACGACCGGGTTCCCGAACATGCGGCTCAGCATCACGTTGCGGCCGCTCGGTCCCAGGGTGAGGCCCACCACGCGGCGCAACTGCTCCACGCCGCTCAGCAGGCTTACTCTTGCTTCTTCCTCAAAAGACAGCTGCTTGTCTGCCATAGTTGGCTCCTCGATTAGCTATGTAGCGCTCTATGAAACATTCCAAAGGCCAGTAGATTTTGGACAGGCAAAACCGGCCATTGGACAGCAAATAAACACCTAAAAATATGCGCCAACGGGATGCGATTGTCAACATGAAATTGGCAGTCGGCGACGGCGACTGCTAACCCGCCCACTAGAGAGGGATTACCCCCTGGCTCCCTTCGACCGCGCCCGCCAGTTCTCCTATGGTTTTCGCCATCGCCGGATGTACGGCGGTCGCAGCCAGTTCCGCCAGCGGAACCAGCGCGAATGCCCGGAGGTGCAGCCTCGGATGAGGAATCTCCAGGTGGGGCAATCGGACGACAAGGTTCCCGTACAGGAGGATGTCAACGTCGATCAGGCGGGGCCCCCACCTGATTCCCGGTCGCCGCCCCATTCGATCCTCGACGGCTTTGCAGACATCGAGCAGCCTTTCCGGTCCGAGTGTGGTCGCCACCTCCGCTACCGAATTCAAAAAGGCAGGCTGGTCTGCAACCCCCCAGGGTTCCGTTTCATATATCCGGGAACACCGCAGGAGGCGCAGACCGGACTCCGCCGAAAGCAATTCGACGGCCTTTCCCAGATTGGCCTCCCGGTCCTCCAGGTTCGTGCCCAGGCCGAGGTATGCAACCGTCTCGCTCACGTTGCGGCCTCCCACCCGTCGGGCCGCCAGCCCCGGACGACGGCATCGGTCATGCGGCAGACGCGGACCATCTCGCGCACGTCGTGAACGCGGACTATGTCGGTACCCCCTGCAATGGCAATCGCCACCGTCGCAGCCGTTCCCTCCACTCGCTGTTCCGGCGGCAGGCCGAGAATACGCCCGATGGTGGACTTGCGAGAGGTACCCACCAGCAGAGGCAGTCCCAGATCCTTCAGTTGATGCAGACTCTTGAGCAACTCAAGATTGTGGTCCGCCGTCTTGCCGAATCCGAACCCCGGGTCTATCACGAGGTTCTCTCTGGGCACTCCGGCCGATAGGGCCATGTCCACACTTTCGGACAAGCCAGCGGCTATGTCCGGTATCAGGTCGTTGTAGCTGTGGCCGCTCTGGTTGTGCATGACAATCAGGCCGGCCCCGTATTCTGCGGCGACTTCCGCCATCAGCGGGTCGGCCTTCAATCCCCACACGTCGTTGATGATGCTGGCGCCGTGGCCGAGGGCTGCCCTGGCCACGCCCGACTTCCAGGTGTCCACGCTAACAGGGATGGAAACGCGGGCGGAAATTGCTTCCAGGGCTGGCAGCAGCCGGGCCATCTCTTCCGCCTCGGAGACTGGCTGGTGTCCCGGGCGGGTCGACTCCGCCCCCACGTCGATGAGATCGGCTCCTTCCTCCTGGAACCTGATGGCCTGCTCCGCAGCGGCTGAGGCGTCCCCACTAACACCATCCCCCGAGAACGAATCGGGAGTGACGTTGATGATCCCCATGACGTAGGTGCGCTTCCCCCACGCCAGCCGTTCACCCCCGGCTACGGTCAGTCCGGTCATTGCTGAGAGGCGAATTGGCATACAAAACCGCGACCCAGTAGTTCAAAATCCTTGTAATGGTGGGTTCCGGATAATGCGATGTTTTTGGCGATGAGGGCGCCCACAAGGGGAGCCCCTACACGAAGGGGGTCTTTTGGTAGGGGCAACCCTTGTGGTTGCCCTGTCTACCCTCTGTTTCAATTCCGGCATCCCACATGGCGAATGGGGTTGATGCGCGATAGAATGCTTCAATGTGATCTGGATGCAGACAGGTACGGGGCCGGGGATTGCGTTCCTTGAACCCCGTCAGTCAGGAGTGTAACTGTGACCGCGGAGCAGAGGCAAATCGACCGCCAGTTGGACACCCTTGAGGCCATGCGCAAGTCGTCGAAGCTGGGTGGCGGGCAGAACCGCATCGACCAGCAGCACAGCCGGGGCAAGTACACGGCCCGCGAGCGGCTGGAACGCCTGATGGACGAGGGCACGTTCCACGAGCTTGACCCATTCGTCACTCACCGCACCACCGACTTCGGACTGGCAGACCGCAAGCCGCTGGGCGACGCGGTGGTCACCGGCTACGGCAAGGTGGAGGGCCGGCAGGTCTTCGCCTTTGCCCAGGACTTCACCGTGATGGGCGGATCGTTGTCCGAGGCTGTCAGCCAGAAGATCTGCAAGGTCATGGACCTGGCCGCCAAGGCCGGATGCCCCGTCATCGGCCTGAACGACTCAGGAGGCGCGCGAATCCAGGAGGGCGCTCTCAGCCTCGCTGCCTACGGCGACATTTTCCTCCGCAATACCCTTTACTCCGGGGTTGTGCCACAGATCACGGTTATCGTCGGCCCGGCTGCCGGTGGCGCGGTCTACTCGCCGGCCATCACCGACTTCATATTCATGGTCAAGGAAATTGGGCAGATGTATATCACTGGCCCGGACGTCATCAAGGCAGTAACTGGCGAGGAGGTGGGGCACGAGGAGCTGGGAGGCGCGGCCACCCACGCCACCCGCAGCGGGGTGGCCCACTTCGTCTGCGAGACGGAGGAGGAGTGCATCAATGAGGTGCGTCACCTGCTCAGCTATCTACCGGGCAACAACATGGACGACCCTCCCTCCGACCCGGTAGACGACCCCGCCGACCGCCGGGAGCCGGACCTGCGCTATATGGTGCCCGATGACCCCTCGCGGCCCTACGACATGCGTGACGTCATCTACAAGGTGGTGGACCACGAGGAGTTCATGGAGGTCCACCAGAACTATGCCCCGAACATTGTGGTCGGCTTCGCCCGGATGAACGGCAAGCCCGTGGGCATTGTCGGCAACCAGCCGGCCTACCTGGCCGGAGTCCTGGACATAGACGCCTCGGTCAAGGCGGCGCGTTTCGTGCGGTTCTGCGACTGCTTCAACATCCCGCTGGTCACATTCGTGGACGTGCCGGGATTCCTGCCGGGCGTGACCCAGGAATACGGCGGCATCATTCGCCACGGGGCCAAGCTGATCTTCGCCTACGCCGAGGCAACGGTGCCCAAGGTGTCGGTGATTACCCGCAAGGCCTACGGCGGGGCCTACATCGTGATGAGCAGCAAGCACCTGCGGTCCGACGTCAACCTGGCCTGGCCTGGGGCGGAAATCGCCGTTATGGGAGCCGACGGAGCGGTCAACATCATCTACCGGGACGAAATCTCAAAATCCGAAAACCCAGACCAGACCCGCCAGGAACTGATCGACGACTACAAGGACCGCTTCACCACGCCGTACATCGCGGCAGGCCGCGGGTACCTGGACGACGTCATCGACCCTGCGGAGACGCGCCCGCAGATCATTCGCGCCCTCGATATGCTGCACTCCAAGACGGACAACCTGCCACCCAAGAAGCACGGCAACATACCGCTGTAGGCATGGTGGATTGCGTGAGGCTCTGATATGCCCAGCCCAATTGTAGATGTCTTTCTCCAGTGCGATCGGGCGGTTCGCCGAGGCCAGCTTATCCGCCGCACCAGTCGGACAGACTAAGAATTCCATTTCCAGGACTGGTTTCAGGCCCGGCTGGACGAATTACGCCTGGCTTACGATCCTCCCGCTCGCAATTCCTATCCCGATTTCCGAATGGTGCATAGTCCCGTAGGATACGAAATAAAGGGCTTGGCCTACCCCGGACGTGAGGCCACTTATGACGCCAATAGCCAGATGCCTACTGGCTTCCACAATGGCAGAACCGTCTATTATGTGTTTGGACGGTATCCCAAAGACCCCGACGGCGACCACTACCCGGGCATAGACTTGGTGTTGTTTCACGGAGACTTTCTGAACGCGAACCACGAGTATGTCCACGAGAACAAGCACGTCACCGGTTTTGGAAGCTATGGCGACGTTATGATAAGGGACCGGAAAATGTACGTGGCTCCCACGCCTTTCGCGTTGACGGACGGTACTGTGGGTCAGCGCACTCTCATCTTGCCCAGCGATGCCGAGGCAGACGATAGACTGGAATCGTGCGGAGAGTTGGTGAGAGTAGAGACTGCCCGCCTGCTGGTCGGATACAATGCTGACTTGCGGGAGAACACTATTGCTCCTCAGTATGTTGACAACCCGTCGGACGGCGTGGAGCATCGCTTCACCGCGTACCGCGCCGCTGGCACGGACGGGCCAACGGTAACAATGAAATCGGCGGTTTGATTGATGCAGCTACCCCTTCCGCAATCGCCGGTCACGGAATACCTGCCTCAAGCGGATACGGCAACGCCGCGCGCCATAGAAGACGATAATTTCCCTTTCGAGCGTCTCAGCCGGATCGCTGAGCGCGAAAGCTGGCGTAAGGAAATCTACCGCCCCATCTATCACGTTCACAAGTGGTGGGCCCAGCGCTTGGGGTCCGTCTTCCGGGGAATCCTGTTAGGCGCTTTGACACCGAAAGGCGCCGACGTAATTAACCTGTTCTATTCTCCCGTCCGGTTCCCGGACGCCGTCATCTTTGACCCGTTTATGGGCAGCGGCACTACCATCGGGGAAACGTTGAAGTTAGGGGGCAAGGCCGTTGGCCGTGACATCAATCCGGTCTCGTATTTGCAAGTTCGCACAGCCCTTACTCTGCCGGACTCAGCGGAACTGGAAAGAACTTTTCGAGAAATAGAATCGGATGTAGCCGACACGATTTCCGGCTACTACACCGCTTGTCTGCCCAATGGCGCATTGTGCCGGGTTCTGTACTATTTCTGGGTGATGCAAGCGCCCTGCCCGGTCTGTCACGTCCCCGTTGACCTGTTCTCCGATTACGTCTTTGCCAAGCACGCTTATCCCGGACGCAACCCCGCGGTGCAGGTCGTCTGCCCTCAATGCGGAGCCCTTTCCCAGGAGCACCGCTCAGTCCGCCGGATGGAGTGTTCCGGGTGTGGCCACTGCTTCGATGCGGCCGCCGGACCCGTAAAGGGCAAGACGGCAAAATGCCCCCGGTGCCTCTGCGAGTTTGCCATCGGACGAACTATCAGGGAAACCGGTTCCCCTCCTGCCTATCGTATGTACGCGAAACTCGTCCTTACCCACGACAGGAAGAAAGAGTACCATCCTGTAAACGGCTACGATCAAGAGCTGTACCAAAGAGCGGTCGCTGATCTCGAAAGGACCTCCTTCAGCATTCCGCAAGGGAAAATAGAACCGGGATACAACACGAATCAGGTATTGAACTACGGTTTCCAAACTTGGAGCCAAATGTTCAACGCTCGCCAGTTACTATGTGTTTCCACGCTGGCGAACCGCATCAAGCAAATTGATGATGCTCCGCTCCAGGACGCCTTTCTCTGCCTGTTCTCAGGAATGCTTGAGTTCAACAATATGTTCGCTTCGTACAAAGGCGAGGGAACAGGCGCAGTCAGGCATATGTTCAATCACCATATTCTGAAACCCGAGCGCACGCCCTTGGAAGCGAACATTTGGGGGACGCCCAAGAGTTCGGGGGCATTTTCGACGCTGTTCCAAAGCAGGCTGTTGCGGGCAGTACAATACGCTCAGAAACCCTTTGAGCTGGCCCTGTCGCCCGATGATTCGGGCAAGAAGTCCATAAAGACGTACAGCATCAACGAACCCTTAACCGGACTCGCCAACAGTGAGTCCTATGACCTGTTCTGCCGGAATTCCAAGCTTTATGTATCCTGTGGAGATTCGTCGGCCACCGACCTGCCGGACGGTTGCGTTGACCTGGTAGTAACAGATCCGCCCTTTTTCGACAACGTGCATTATTCGCAGTTGGCAGACTTCTTTTTTGCTTGGCAGAAAGTGATTCTCGACAATGCTCCCAGCCACAGGGCGAACACCACACGCTCGAAATCGGAAGTCCAGAATTCAGACGCTAATGCTTTCACCGAGCGGTTGACGGGAGTCTTCCGGGAATCTGGCCGGGTGCTCAAGGATGAAGGGCTGCTGCTGTTCACTTATCACCATTCCAGGTGGGAAGGATGGCGGAGCGTCCTGAATGCGATAACGGACGCGGGTTTCCATATAACGGTATGTCACCCAGTGAAAGCGGAAATGTCCGTAGCTGCTCCCAAGCATCAAGCAAAAAATCCCATCAACTTTGACATTATCATGGTATGTCGCAAGAACAGGGCCGAAACAGCCGGAACGAGAGACAGCGAGGTCCCGGTCCTTTCCCAAGCTTTTGACCGCGCCGAGTCACAGGTGGCGAGGTTGCGAACCGCCGGTTGGAACCTGAGTCGGAATGACATCGGTGTCATGGTAATGGCTCAGCTAGTCGCGCAAATATCCAGGCAAACGGGAACGCGATCCATGGAACAGCTATTTGCCGAGGCACAAACCCCAATCGCCCAAACTATCGACCGGCTGCAAAGTTTCGCACAAGTTGGAACCGGGGAATCCGGCTAAGCGAGACCGTTTCGGGCGGTCTCCGGCGCAGCAGAAAGTTCAGGCCGACGGGCGCATTCGTCTATGGGGAGCGATTTCCGAGATGGACGGAAGGTACTTGAGGGTTGTCGTGTTGCCAGACCGGGAAACTGTACACAACACATTCTTTGACCGGTCGTTCAAGCCATGAAGATCAAGTATTTCGAGAGTACGGACACGCTGTATATCGAGCTGTACCAGGCGGCAGTGGACGAGACCAGGGATCTGGATGAGAACACCCTCCTGGATCTGGACGGCGAGGGGCGTCTGTGCGCCATAACCATCGAACACGCCCGAGAACGGATGAGTATCCCGGAGTTCTCCTTCGAGCAGGTGCCCGCGTGATTCAGGCGGGAAACCGCGCCCGGAGGCTTCGCTCACCCCGGTGAGTCCGCTGCCCCTGTGTCCGCCCCCAGGTCCAGCAGTTCGCCCGTCAGACGCCGCCAGCGGTTCCTCTGCTCTCTCGTATCTATGGTCAGCGATACGGGAGCCAGTGTACGCAGCGTTTCCAACGCCCTTAACAGGGTCTTTGCATCATTGATGCTGGCGGCGACGTCGTCCAGTTCCATAGTATCTTCATAGAAGTTGATATGAAGCTTCTCAACCGCATCGAAGATTAGTTTGACGTCCCGCCGGTTCCATTCGTTAGAAAGCTGAAACGCCACATCGTTCAAGATGCTATGGCCCTTGTGGTTCCACCCACGCTGCGCCGCGATGGACTTGATGGCCTCGGCCACTGCGCCCCAGCCCTTCTCAGATGCCTGCACACGGTCGCCCAGCCGCAGGTATTCGTCCGCCCGCGCTATGTACTGCCGGCTCAGTTCCGCATATCTTTCCGATTCTGAATTGGAGAGTTCCATTTTTTCCTAACGTCCTCTCATTGCATCGTTCAAGCGGATTCCCTCGGCATCTCGCCCAAGTCCAGCAGCTTTCCCGTGAGCCGCCGCCAGCGGTTCCTCTGCCCGCGATTCTGAATAGGCATGAGTCTTTGAGGCACCTCGCGCAGAGTCTCCAGTTCACTCATGAGGGACCTTGCCGCGCCTATTCTGGATTCTATTTCGTCCAACTCCATAGAATCTTCGTAGAAGTTGATATGCAGCTTCTCCACGGTGTCATACATTGAGAGCACGTCCGGGCGATTCCACTCCTCTGACAGCTGAAACGTCGCATCGTTGAGCAGGTGATGGCCCCAATGATTCCAGCCCCGTTCCTCGGCGATGGACTTGATGGCCTCGGCCACTGCCCCCCAGCCCTTTTCCGACGCCTGGACCCTGTCGCCCAGCCGCAGATATTCGTCCGCCCGCTCCATGTATTGACGGCTGAGGTCGGCGTATCTCTCGGATTCGGAACTTGAGGGTGCCATCACTTTCGGTGTCCTCTCATTGCATCGTTCAAGCGGATTCCCCCGGCGTCTCGCCCTGTTCCAGCAGTTCGCCCGTCAGCCGCCGCCAGCGCAAACGGCGTTCCCGGCTGTCCAAGGCGATGGGCTGGAGTGGTTGTTGGCGCAGGACTTCCAATTCACGCAACAAAGTCTTGGCGTCGCCGACGCCGGCCGCTATGTCATCGAGCCCCCTGTTGTCTTCGTAGAAGTTGATGTGCAAGTCTTTGGCCGCATTGAACAGCCTCCGAACGTCAGGACGGCGCCACTCCTCGGATAGCTGAAAGGCGATATCGTTCAGCAGTCGTTGGCTATTGTGGTTCCAGCCCCTAGCCTCGGCGATGGACTTGAACGCCTCGGCCACCGCGCCCCAGCCCTTCTCAGATGCCTGCACCCGGTCGCCGAGCCGCAGATAATCGTCCGCCCGCGCTATGTACTGCCGGCTGAGGTCGGCGTATCTCTCCGATTCGGGACTTGAAGGTTCCATTACTTCCTGTCGTCCTGCCTTTAGTTGAGGATATATTATCATCCCTCGCGGTGTCCGGCGGCGCAGTGGTGTAAAATCGGGGCACACACTGCATTGAGGGGCCAACGATGAAATTCGGCGTTTTCTACCAGTTGCCTTGCGCGGAGGACCAGTCTCCGGCGCAGCGCTACCAGGACACCATCGCCCAGGTACAGCTGGCCGACGAACTGGGTTTCGACGCGGCCTGGTTGGCCGAACTCCACTTCAACCAGCGATTCTCCGTAATGCCGGCGCCCACCGTCATCGGGGCAGCCATGGCGCAGACCACCAGCCGTATCCGCATTGGCACTGCCGTCCACCTGGTGCCCCTGCACCAGCCCATCCGGCTGGCTGAAGAGGCAGCGGCGCTTGACGTGCTGTCCGGCGGGCGTTCGATATTCGGAATCGGGCGCGGCGCCATCCCCTCGCACTTCCAGGGTTACGGCGTGGACCATGACGAGGCTCGCGAGAGATTCACGGAAGGCTTGGAGATGGTCCTGGGGATGTGGGCCAGCGACGACTTCAGCTTTGATGGCAAGTATCATCAGGTAGAGGGAATCAACCTGTCGCCAAAGCCGGTTCAGAAGCCCCATCCGCCGGTGTTTGTTGCCTGCAACAGCCCGGATACGTTCAACCTCGTGGGTCAGCTGGGACACAACGTCCTGGTTGCGCCCACCATCGTCACCTCGCAAGGCGCGCTCACCGGCCTGGAGACCTACCGGGCTGAGATGGAAAGCAACGGCCACGACCCCGAAGGCCGCGACGTGAATGTCACCGTGCACGTCAACGTCGCTGAGGACGAGACGAAAGCCCGGAGCGGCTTTGAGAAGACCATCAACAACTACCTGGGCACCCTGCGCGGCGGCTCCGGGCGAGGCTCGGCCCGCGCTCAGGCCCTTGACTATGAGACGGTTCTCGACGAGTACGCTGCCGTGGGCACACCGGAGCAGGTTGCCGAGAAGCTGGACAAGTTCAAGGGTATGTACGGCCCTGACGGTTTCATCTGCTGGTTCAACACCGGAGGCATGATCCCTCACGAGGACGTGAAATCCTCGATGAACCTGTTTGCCAAAGAGGTTATGCCCCACTTCGGCTAATGAGATTCCCTCTCCCTCTGGGAGAGAGTTAGGGTGAGGGCGTACCCTGCGACTTTTGCTATGACGAATCAACGCGCAGGTAGCAGCGAGTCGATGTTCGACCGTCAGCAACGTCTGGATGCGGAGCGCAATGCGCCTCTCGCGGACAGGATGCGGCCGAGGACGTTCGAGGAATACGTCGGCCAGGAGCAAGTCGTCGGTCGTGACAGGGTGCTGTTTCGGGCCATTGCGGCTGGGCGGCTGCCGTCGTTCATACTCTGGGGGCCGCCAGGGACCGGCAAGACGACTCTTGCCAGGCTGGTGGCCAGCGCAACTCAAGCCGCCTTCGAGCCAGTCAGCGCAGTGACCTCCGGCGTGGCCGACCTGCGCAAGATCGTCGCCGGGGCTCGTGAGCGCCGTGGAATGCATGGTCAGTCCACCATTCTGTTCGTCGACGAAATCCACCGGTTCAACAAGGCGCAGCAGGACGTGATCCTGCCCCACGTGGAAGACGGCACGGTCACCCTCATCGGGGCCACGACCGAGAACCCGTCATTTGAAGTGATCGCTCCGCTGCTGTCTCGCAGTCGCGTATTTGCGCTGCAATGCCTCGGCCCGGAGGAGGTTGAAGCCATCGTCAGGCGGGCCGCTCAAGACGAGGAACGCGGCCTCGGGCAGATGGGAGTAACTGTCGCAGAGGACGCGATGGCCCACGTGGTGAACATTGCCAACGGGGACGCGCGCATCGCCCTCAATGCCCTGGAGACCGCAGCCTACGCCACCGAACCCGGCAATGACGGCGCTCGCTTCATCGACCTGGATACCATTGCCGACGCGCTGCAACAGCGCTCGCCGCTATACGACAAGGCCGGCGACAATCACTACGACACGATCTCAGCCTTTATCAAGTCGGTCCGCGGGTCGTCACCCGACGGCGCTCTTTACTGGCTGGCCCGCATGATCGAATCGGGCGAAGACCCTCTGTTCATCGCGCGCCGTCTGGTCATCCTGGCGGCGGAGGACATCGGCCTGGCCGACCCGCAGGCCCTGCCGGTGGCCGTGGCGGCCCAGCAGGCGGTGCATTTCATCGGCATGCCGGAGGCTCGCATCCCGCTGGCGGAGGCCACCGTATACCTGGCCACCGCCCCCAAGAGCAACACCGCCTATGCCGCGCTCAACGAGGCCATGGCCGACGTCCGCCAACTCCCCAATGGTCCGGTGCCGCTTCACCTGCGGAACGCCGTAACTGGCCTGACGCGCGCGATGGGCTATGGCCGCGACTACAAGTACTCCCATGACTACGAAGGCCACTTCGAGCCACAGCAATACCTGCCCCCGGAACTGCGGGACCGTCGCTACTACCACCCAGGCACCGAGGGCGCCGAGCGGGGAATCGCCGACCGCCTGCGCCGCTGGTGGGGGGAACGGGAAACGCCATAGCGGTATAATAGGGGCGAATGGAAGTGAATTCCGATCTATGTTTTTTGGGTAGTCGAATGGCTGAAGCAACGTCACAAGTCCCTGTTGTATGGGAAACTAATCAGGAAGTTGCCGACCGGCTGCTCGGGAAGACCGGGCGCCCTCTCCTGGCGCGGACTCTGGATTTGGCCCACAGCCTCGCGGCTGAACGCAAGTGGCCTCTGAGGAGCATCAAAGTCACGCACTACGAAGACCCCGAAGTAGTCTGGGAATACCTGCTTCTGGTGCTGGTGTTTGATTCCAGTCCGGCCTTGGCTGAACGATTGTGGGATGAATTCCTGAACGTCACCGAAATCATTGAGCGAGAACTCGACGAAGAGGAATTAGACCAGTTCATTAAGTTGTTAGATTTTGAGTTCGAGAGCAATCCGTAGTTTTGGGCCAGTCGCGCCGGAGTTATACCTAGCCTTGGCTATCGAGTTGTCCGGGGCTTCCGACGAGGCGTCGCGACGCTCATCGGTAGATCGCGCTTACTATGCGGCATTTCTCGCCGCCAGGAACGAATTGAGTGATAAAGGTTACATCAGTGTTGAGCAAAGCTCCGGTATGCACATACAAGTTGCTTTTGCCCTTACCAAGGTAGACGGCAACCACGGCAGAAGGTTGAGATTTATCAGACGGGCTAGGAATCGGCTCACCTATGAAACGGGGCCAGTTAGTTTTCCCAATGGGCCGTCTATCGGAACGGTTCTGGATTCAGCCCGGCTAGTTATTGACGCCGTGCGGGTATTGCCTCAGAACTCCCGCTAACCCGCCCCCACATTCCCGCTCAGGTCAAACACCTCGCCATCGCAGGCGGCAAGCAAGTCCTGCGGCGAAATCATGATCTCCTGTCCCCAAACTCCCGCGCCGACGCCCAGCTCCTCTTCGTTCATCAGGCAGGCGTCGATGATGGAGCGGAACCCTGGCGGCTGCCAGTGGAACGGCGGAATGGAGCCAATCTCGTAGCCGGTAACCTCCACCACCGTCTCCGGGGCTGCCAGCCGGATGTTGCGTGATCCCAGTGCCCGCTTCAGGCGCCCGGAGACCGCGTTCTTGTCTCCTCCCAGCATAACCAGCGCCCGCTCACCTGCCGCCGTTTCGAATATCAGGGTTTTCACGGCCTGGGCCTCGGAGAAACCGAGAGCATGGGCTACGCTGGCGGCTCCCTTTTCCGTTTCCGGTGGAAACTCAAGGCGCCGGTGCGCGATGCCCCGCTCTTCGAGGAATTTGTGGGCAGGCAAGTCCATTGGTACAGGTTATCCTGAATTCCTGGTCAGCCAAGAATCGGAGAAGCGTGGAATACGTGGTCTCTCAGGATAGCGTAAATAACATGGCCAATGGCGATGGCGAGGGCCAGGAACGCAACATACCGCGTGCGTATCCGCCAACGGCACGACGGTGCATAAGTCCCCTCTCCCTCCGGGGGAGGGTTAGGGTGGGGGCAGTCACTGCCCATCAGCCCGCCAGAGCTGCGATCACGTCAGCGGACTGCACCACCTCGGCCTGTCGCGGGAAAATCCGCTCGGTCAGGAAGTCATGGACTTCCGGGTCAGAGTCGGAGCAGCAGTCCTCGACGACATACAGGTTGTAGTCCAGGTCCGACGCATACCGCACCGTGGAGAGCACCACCCCGCTGGTGGCGTAGCCAAGGATGATCAGGGTGTTGACGTCGTTGGCTCTCATGGCCACGTCCAGCCCTGTGCCGTACAGGGCGTTGACCCGGTGCTTGCCGACCACCACCTCGCCCTCAATGGGCGCCACTGCCGGGTGGATTACGGCCAGCGGGTCGAACACGGCTGGCTGGCCGGACGCCTTGCGCGCGCCAAAGGTCTTGTTGCGGGTTCCGATTTCCGGGTAACCGGGCCGGAAAACAGTGGCGCAATAGCACACCATGAGGCCCGCATCCCTCGCCGCCTGCTGCAGGGCCACCGTCCTTCCCACCACGTCCCGGTCGACGGCGTGGGGAATGGCGGTCATCATCGCCTCGTAGAAGTCGGCGATGAGCAGGGCCGTGCGCCCTTTGTCCAAGCTAAAATCCGCCATTATCGCGTCGTTGCCCTAAGCCGCCGCCTGAAGCTCCCGGACGGCTGCCGAGGTGCGGGAGAGCGCCTCCTCGATGTCCTCCGGGCTGATGTGGCGATGAGTCACCATGCGGATGGACTGCCTGCCCGGATAGGAGACCAGCACCCCGTGGCGCTTCAGTGCCGCGATCAGGTCGGCCGCCGTGCCCAGCTTCTCGTCCACCACGAAGTAGACGATGTTGGTCTGGATGCTCTCCGGGTCCACGCTCAGCCCGTCGATGTTGGCCAACCCGTGGGCCAGCCGCCGCGCGTGCTGATGGTCCTCCGCCAGCCGGTCGATCATGGTGTCCAGCGCCACCAGCCCGGCTGCCGCCAGCACCCCGGCCTGCCGCATGCCACCGCCCAGCATCTTGCGCCAGCGCCTGGCGTTGTCGATGAAGTCTTGCGACCCCACCAGCACCGACCCCACCGGGCAGCTCAGCGACTTCGACAGGCAGAAGCTCAGATCGTCCACGTCGCGCACCAGCTCGGCCGGTGGCACCTCCAGCGCCACGGTGGCGTTGAAGATGCGCGCGCCATCCAGGTGCACCGGCACCCCGGCCGCATGGGCCACGTCGGCCACCGACTTGGTGTCCTCCGGTGTAAGCACCGCGCCGCTGCAGCGGTTGTGGGTGTTCTCCAGGCACAACATGCTGGTGCGAGGGAAGTGCGGGTTCCCGGTAGGACGGATGGCAGCGGCGACATCGTCGGGATTCAGCCGGCCCTGGCTGTCGTTGGGCACCAGACGCGTCTGCACCCCGCCAAAGGCCGCCTGGCCCGCGCTCTCGTTCCAGAACATGTGGGCCTCGTCGCCCATGATGATCTCGTCGCCCTTGCTGCTCCAGGCCAGGGTGGCAATGAGGTTGCTCATCGTGCCGCTGGAAGTGAGCAAGCCAGCTTCCTTGCCCAGCAGGGCGGCTGCCCGGTCCTGGAGTTCGTTGATCGACGGGTCTTCCCCGAAAACGTCGTCGCCGACTTCGGCGGCGGCCATGGCCCGGCGCATCTCGTCGGTTGGCTTCGTAACGGTGTCGCTGCGCAGGTCGATCGCTGTCATTTAACCCTCTACTTGCCCCTCTGTGATTTCCGCTCCCGTGCCGAAGGCGCTTCAGTCGCGGCAGCCCCATTGTAGCAGGTACCCTCTGACTGGACTAATGACCCTAAGAGGGTGTCTCCAAAGTTCCCTGTCCCTCCGTAGGGGCGCACGGCTGTGCGCCCCTACAAGGTGAGGGCGTTCCTCCTTTGGAAGCTGAGTTGCTGATACACAGAATTAGCACCCTCCCCCAAAGTTGAAGGAGGAACCAAAAGAGCCTGAATCCTCGGGTTGACAGGTACCAATTTTTGACTTAATTTAAGAAATCATTTATGTTATTGACCGAAATCAGCCGAGGGAATTTCGGGGAAACTACCCCGCCAACCCGCTTGACAATCCCGGGATGGAATGGGTCCCAAGATGCGTCTCCATTCCTCCCGGAAGGCCGGTCCATCTCGGGCTGGCAGACACCATGGGCTAATCGAGGCGAGGAGGTATTGAATGAAGAGTTGACCGGCGGGTAAATCCCTGGCGTTTCAACGATTTCCGCTAGGCTCCGCAGTTCAGGGGAGTGCAGGTACCCTTACCATCGAAGCAGTATTTCTTTAATTCCAGAGCGTCTCCGCAATCGGAGAGTCAAACGCGCTGTTGGCATTCCCACGACACTGCTCTTCGGCCTTGGCGGGTTAGCAACGACAGCCTTGATAAACCAAGGTAGATAAGGGTTTGGGGTGGTTTTGCAATGTCAACGGACGTGAAAATAATCAGTGATGGAGTAATGAAAGTCGACGGCGGGTCCATGTTCGGTCCCGTCCCGAAGGTCGCCTGGGAAAACAGCGTTGTAACCGACCGGAAGAACC
Source organism: Dehalococcoidia bacterium (assembly GCA_965203005.1). GTDB lineage: Bacteria > Chloroflexota > Dehalococcoidia > Lucifugimonadales > UBA3495 > VXOI01. The sequence continues at coordinate 2,141,550 of CBDBBS010000002.1, read as the reverse complement.
GTATGACCCTGGGGCTGAACTGCCTGTTGCTGCATACCGGCGGCTACAACATCCTGGTCGACACCGGGGTCGGTTCCAAGGACCTGCACGCCGACAAGGAAACCCTGGGCCTGGTGCCCAGCAGGTTGCTCCGGGGCCTGAAATCGGTCGGCCTGGCACCCAAGGACATCGACGCGGTCATTCTCACGCATCTCCATTTTGACCATTCGGGAGGCTGCACCCGGCTGGACCGGGCCGGGAACGTGGTGCCGACGTTTTCCAAAGCCAAGTACTACGTGCAGCATCAGTGCTGGGACGAGGCCTGCAATCCCAACGAACGGGCCAACAACTCGCACCGGGGAGACAATTTCCTCCCCATCGATGACCGGGGGCAGCTGGAGTTGCTGGACGGCGACAGGGAAATCCTCCCTGGCCTGAACGTGATCGTGACCGACGGCCACGCCAAGGGGCACCAGATGGTCATGTTCAACCACGGTGGTGAGAGAGTGGTCTTTCTCGGCGATATCGTGCCTACGCCGCACCACCTGAACCTGGTGGCGATCTCTGCCTTCGATAATTCCCCGGAGGTGACCTTGGAGCAGAAGAAGGAGTTGCTGTTCCGTGCCGAGCGGGAGGGGTGGCTGCTTGTATTTTCCCACGGGAACGAAATCCGGTCCGGCTACCTGGAGCGCCGGGGCGGGATGGGTTTCCTGCGGGATGGCGGGCTGTAGGCGGCTGCCGGACAGCTGATGAAACTCGGGAATTTGAGCCGCCCCGTCCGGCACGGACGGGGCGGTTTCGTTCTTCAGTACCCGGTTCGGTTTCCGGCGCTGCCGGACGGCTGTGGCTAGACGACTTCAGCCAGCACCCAGTCGCCCTCAATTCCGGTCAGTCTCGCGCCGGTGATCCGGTTGCCAAGGTGTGGCTCGCTCGCGGTCCTGACCCTTACGTAGTTGTCCGTCAACCCGGTCCAGTAGCCTGACCTGGAGGACTGCTCCCAGAGGACCGGCCGGACCTTCCCGAGCTGTGATTCCCTGAACCGCAACCGGCACCCTGCGGAAAGGGCCAGCATCTCCGCCATTCGTTCGCGCTTGTCGGACTCCGCGACCTGCTCTCCAAAGTGAAAGGCCGACGTTCCCGGCCTCGGCGAGTAGGGGAATACGTGAATGTCGGCGAAGCGCATATCAGCGGCAAAGTCCCTGCTGCAACTGAAGTCCTCGCCGCTTTCTCCTGGAAAGCCGACTATGAAGTCGGTTGTGACTCCAGCGTCAGGATACCTGTCCCTCACCATGTCCAAGGCAGCGCGATACTGCGCTGTGACGTACCGCCGTCTCATCCGGCGCAGAATGCGATCGCTGCCGCTCTGGAGGGGGATGTGGAAGTGCCGCATCAGTCGGGTGTCGCCCCACATATCGAGGAGTTGTCCCGTAATCTCATGGGCCTGCAAAGACGACACCCGCAGCCGTTCAACCCGGGTCTCCGACAGAATGCGGCACAGCAGTCCCGCCAGGTGAAGTCCCGGAATGTCAAATCCGTAGGTTCCCAGCTGAGTCCCGGTCAGCGAGACCTCCCGGCAGCCCTCATCGGTGTGGCGGTTTATCTCGGCGACAATTTTTTCGGCGGGAATGCTCCTCTCCCGTCCCCGGACCCTGGGAACAATGCAGTAGGCGCAGACCTGGTCGCATCCCTCCTGGATCTTGACCATGGCCCGGGTGCGGCCCGCCCTGGCCGTAGCCTCTCCCATAGAGGGACGGGAGAGATGGCCTGCGTCAGGGCGTTCCCGGGCCAGGCGCAGGGATTCTCGACTTGAGGGAACCGCCGGGGCTGGAGCGGACGATGACATGGTGTCCTTTTCCAGAACGTTCTGGACGGACTCCACCAGTTCCGACTTCGCGGAGTTACCGAATACCAGCGAGACTGCCTCCAGCTTATTCAGATCGCCCGGGGCGCGCTCAGCGTAACAGCCGGTGGCGACCACCATGGCGTCAGGATTCCGCCGCTTTGCTGCCCGCAGGAATTGTCGGGCCTTCGCATCGGCGGTGGAGGTCACGGTGCAGGAATTGAGCACGATGATGTCCGGGTTCGATGACAGATCAACCAGACTGTAGCCAGCGTCGCGGAATCTGCGCCCCAGTGCCTGGCTGTCGGCCTGGTTCAGCTTGCAGCCGTGGGTGTGGATGGCGACGGTGCGCTGCGAGTTTTCTCTAGTCGTCATCGTCGCTGTCAGTTCGCCTTTGTCGGCGGCGGGCATTGCGGCGTCGCGGCGGTGGCACCGGCTCGTCATCAACCTCCGGCGATTCAGGCAGATTCGAGGTCGGCGGTTCATCCACCGGGATCATTTCCCACAACCGCTCTACGGCGGCGGCGACGTCTTCCAGGATCGAGACCAGTTGCTGCGCTCCACCTCTGGAGTCGCGCATTCTGTCAGCTACGTCGGCAAAAGTGCTGAGGCGGCTGAAGGCGTCCCTGATCCGCCGGTCGTTGTGCTCTTGACCGAGGACCTGGGCGTATTCCTCCACAGACTTGCGGTCGTCGACTTCGTCTCCCCGTACGAGGGCCACGCTCTTGACCGCCAGCGTAACGCTGCCCCAGAGGAGTTCCTCGGTGCGCAGCCAGCGAGCCTGCCGGGCCTCGTTCATCGCGTCTCGCAGGAGACGGACGCTCTGGCCGTTGTACCGCGCAAGGCGAGACTGTTGCTCTTTCGCCGGACCAATCATAGCTATTCCATCATAGACGCAGCGCCATGCCGATTCAACTTTAACATTGGTGGCAGGGTACCAAGTTTGACAGTGTCTGCAAGTCACTGCTATAAAATAGGTTCCACTCGCCCGGACCCAATCAGGCAGGGGCCGGGCCATTTTTTGCACGTTATGGAGGTATTAGCTTTGTTGGTTAAGTACGGGAAGATCCCGTGGATAGTTCTCATGTCCATGGCGGTCGTTTTTGCCGCCATCGCCTGTGGCGGCGAAGCCACGACGGAACCTGCTGAACCACAGATTGTCGAAGTCACCAAGATCGTTACCGAGGAGGTCGAGGTTCCCGTTGAGGTTACCAGGGTCGTTTCGGAAGAGGTAACCGTAACCGAGACGATTACCGAGACGATTGAGGTTACAAAAATCGTCACTGAAGAAGTCGTGGTAACTGAAGAAGTCGAGGTTCCCGTTGAGGTTACCAAGATCGTCGAGGTGGAGGCGGAACGCGAAAGGCCGGAGTTGGTGTTCGCCGGGCTCAGCTGGCAGAGCGCGCTGGTGCAGAACGGCGTGGCCCGCTACATCGTGGAGCATGGCTACGGCTATCCCACTAGCGAAATCGAAGGCGACACGGTGCCCCTCTTCCAGGGTTTGAGGAGAGGCGATATCGACATCACGATGGAAATCTGGCTGCCCAACCAGATCGACGCCTGGAACGAGGCGATCAAGCTGGGTGAAGTGATTTCGGTCGGCAAGAGCCTGCCCGACAACTGGCAGAGCACCTTTATAGTTCCGGGTTATTTGCAGGACGCCAACCCGGAACTGGATTCTGTTGAAGATCTCAAGAACCCCGATTATCAGGCGATGTTCGCCCAGGCCGACAGCGGCGGGAAGGCTGTTCTGGTTGGTTGTCTGGCCGGCTGGGCGTGCCGGGCAGTCAATGAGGGCCAGATCGTAGCCTATGGCCTCAGCGACATAGTCGAACTCAGAGACCCCGGTACGACAGGCGCCCTGAATGCAGCCATCGAGGGAGCTTATCTCAAGGAAGAGCCTATTCTGTTCTACTACTGGGGTCCGACCCAACTGGCAGACTCGCTGGATATGCGGATCCTGGACCAGCCCGACCCGTCGGAGTGTCCCGACAACGACCCCAAGCTTGGCTGTGAGTTCCCCACCGCCGAGATCCTGGTCGCGATGAATACGGAAACGGCCGCCATTGCGTCAGACCTGATCCCCTTCTTCAGGAATTGGGAATGGGCCTTGGCGCAGCAGGGCGCGGCCGAGACATGGTACACCGAAAACAAGGACAGCTTCACCTCTGATGAGGAGGCCCGGCTGGCCACCGGCGCATGGTTCCTGAAGAACAACGATATTTGGAAGGACTGGGTGCCGGAAGACATCGTGGCGAACGTCGAAGCAGCCCTCGCGGCAGAATAGTCGCGACCGCGATTTCCACGCTTACCCATTCAAGGGCCCCACGCCGTGGGGCCCTTTCTCATTCGCGGTAATGCGTCCGGCGGTGTGACCGAGGGCGGTTATTCGTTCATTACTGATGGGTGAATTGATTGGTAAACACTCCGGGCCAGTTACCCGTCATTCCGGCGAAAGCCGGAATCCAGAGATGATGTCCTCGGGCTATGCTCTCTGTGCCTGGCGATTTCTGGATTCCGGCTTTCGCCGGAATGACGGTTTGTTTACCGGTTCATTCACGAGTCAGTAATACTTGAATCCGCTGACCTTCAAAGGGAACCACTCAAAAGAAACCACCAGGAACAACGCCCTGCAATCGAGGCTGCCGATTGCGGCAAAAGAAAAGGGCCCCACTCGGTGAGGCCCCTCTTGTCGGCCATTGCCGTTACTTCTGATGGAACTAATTCTGCCTGGAGGTAATGTAGCCTTGCGTGATTCGGTCGATGATGATTGCCATGACCACAATTGCGCAACCGGCGACGAAGGCTTTTCCTTCCTCCAGTTGTCCCATCGACCGCAGGACCTCGATGCCCAGGCCTCCTGCCCCAACCATTGCAGCGATAGTAGCCATCGCCAGCGCCATCATCACCGTCTGATTGATTCCGGCCATAATGGTTGGAATTGCCATGGGCACCTGAACTTTCACCAGTAGCTGGAAAGGAGTGGGGCCGAAAGAACGGCTGGCTTCCACCACCGCAGGGTCGACCTGCCTGATTCCCAGGTTGGTCAACCGGATGCAAGGAGGGATGGCATACAGGACCGTGGCCATGATCGCGGCAACGTTCCCCAAGCCGAAGAGCATGATGCCTGGCACCAGGTAGACGAAGCTGGGCATCGTCTGCATTGCGTCCAGCACCGGTCGCATGAGAGTGTCCGCAGTATTGCTCCTGGCGCCGGCTATCCCGATGGGTACTCCGATGCCCACGGCGATGGTTACTGACACGATCATGATGGCGATGGTGATCATCGCGGGTTCCCACAGTCCAACCAGACCAATGGCAACCATTCCGATGCCTGAGACGACCCCCACAGCAAGAGAGGCCACCCGCCATCCGGTCAAGAAGACCAAAACAACCATCACAGGCCAGGGGATCCATACCAGGAAATCACGCAGTTTCCCCAAGGCAATCTTCAAGTAGTCGCTTACTGCATCGAAGAACCACCCGAGGTTTACGATCACCCAGGTAATTGCCGCATCTATCCCCCCGGTGACATCCGGACCAACATTGACCGGATATTTGATCATGGATTCCATTTCGGAACCCTGAATCAGGAGGGCCGCAAGAATCGCAGCGGCAATTACAGCAATTATCGCGGTGATCTTGCTTCTGCCGCGATTATCCTCACTGCTGCCGGTCTTTTCGCCGTTTCCAGTAACCCAGCCGGTTACCTTTTTCAAATCGACTGCCATATTGCACCCATCGCGTCAAGACTGGGCGACACGGTCCTCCGCCTCTGCGGCTATTGCTGCGTTGGCGGCGGCGTTTGCCTCATAGTCGGGATCCGCGGAGGAGGTTTCGGCAAGGGCCTCGGCCAGGGCGCTGCGGTGTACCTCGCCCACCAGCTTGCTTTCGCCATCAGTGACCGGGATGGGGTAGTCGCTGCCCATTGCCATCGGAATCAACACATCGAAGGTTGTATCGGGGCTGACCGTCTGGTATCCCTGGTCAACGTAGCCAAGGCCCAGGTCCAGCCGGTTGATCCCCGCCTTCAGCGCGTCATTGGCCCTGGAAATGGTGAGGATGCCAATGTAGCGCTGCGCGCGGTCGACTATCCAGGCCGCGTCGCCATCGCTGGCGCCGATGGTATGAAGCGCTGCCCGGGGGCCCTGATGCCCCAGCACAATGGCCTTTGGAGGCACCATGACCTTGCTGGCAGTCAGCACGCCCTCCAGGCGCACGTCCTGGGTGAAATCGCCAACGTACTGGTCCTCGGGGCGGAGCACGATGTCTTCGGGGGAGCCGATCTGTACCACGCGACCGTCCTGCATAATGGCGATGCGGTTCCCCAGCTTGAGCGCCTCGTTCAGGTCGTGAGTGATGAACACGATGGTCTTGTGAAGCTCGTCCTGGAGCCGCAGCAACTCGTCCTGCATCTGGCGCCGGATGAGCGGGTCGAGGCCGCTGAAGGGCTCGTCCATCAGCAGTATGTCCGTATCGACGACCAGCGCCCTGGCCAGCCCCACCCTCTGCTGCATCCCGCCGGACAGCTGTCGGGGATAGGCAGTCTCCCAGCCCCCCAGGCCCACCATATCGAGGACCTCCCGGGTGCGCTCATATCGCGCGGACTCCGGGACGCCCTGCACCTCCAGCCCCCAGGCGGCGTTATCCAGCACGCTGCGATGCGGCATGAGTCCGTAGTGCTGGAAGACCATGGCAACCTTGTCCCGCCGAAACACCATCAGTTCCTTGTCATCCATGGCCGTGATGTCGTTTCCGTCAATGACAATGTTGCCGGCAGTAGGCTCAATCAGTCGAATCAGGCACCGCACCATGGTCGATTTGCCGCTTCCCGACAACCCCATGATTACGAACGTCTCGCCCTTCTGCACCTCGAACGACACGTCGTTCAGTCCGATGACAACACCCAGTTCAGTTTGCAGGTCGGCCTTGCTTCTGTCCGCGTTCTCCGGATTTAGCGCCCTCTCCGGATTCTTGCCGAAAACCTTCCAAACGGAGTCCACCCTTATAATGGGGCCTTCACCGCCACCGCTCCCGTTGTCCAGTCCCAGAGCCTCAAGTTCTGCGCTGGTGTGTTCGGAGGTTGCAGCCATCTCAGACCTCCTCGCGGTCGACACGCATAGTCCACTCAGCATTGGTCCGGTATCAGCATGACCGTGCGGATTGGGTTACGTTAGGGAACTGGAAAGGGTTTGTCAACAAAAGTAGCTTTAGCTGGGGCCTGGACAGAAATGCCCTTTACATAACGCAGCAACGTTCCGCACAGATTTGGTCTGATTGACAAGTTGGAAAGGCTCAAAAGCATGGCCTGCAAAGGCAGTCGATTCCGTCCGTCCGGTACTCCTCGCTGACGCCATCTCGCTTCGCCATGTTGCTGCGAGAATGGACACAAAATGGCCGATTGCGCCAGCCCTTATAATAGGCGGCGATTTTCGCCGGACGGCAGAGAACGACATTCATAGGTTGTTGAATCGGGAGGAATAGGAAAATGAAATACGACTACATAGTTGTGGGTGGCGGCTCGGCCGGTTGCGTTGTGGCCACGCGCCTGTCCGAGGACCCAGACAAGTCGGTGCTCCTGCTGGAGGCCGGGCCGGACTACCCGGAGTTTGAACATCTGCCGGATGATCTGAAACGCGGCTACAACGTGTGGCGTTCTGCATACGGCCCCCACAGCTGGGACTTTCGGGGCATCGCCAACTCCACGCAGGCTGAGCCCATGATCATTCCGAGAGGGAAAGCAACCGGCGGTTCCAGCGCCATCAATGGGCAGGTCATCTTCCGGGGTGTCCCGGAGGACTACGATAACTGGGCCTCCTGGGGCAACGACGAGTGGGCATTCACCAAGTGCCTGCCTTATTTCCGCAAGATGGAAAACGACTGGGACCACCCCGGCGACGACTTTCACGGCAACGAGGGACCTTTGCCAATTCGGAGGTTCAAGAAGGAGGAATGGATCCCGGTCTCTACCGCCTTCTACGACGCCTGCGTTGGCGTCGGATTCCCGGAGGACCCGGACCAGAATTCCCCGGACTCCAACGGCATTGGCGTCCGCCCGCTGAACAACATAGACGGCGTCAGGATGAGCACTGCCCTTACCTACCTTTCGCAGGGGCGCCACCGGCTGAACCTCACGGTTCGCGGGAACGTCACCGTGCATCGAGTCCTGTTCGAAGGCAAGAAAGCCGTCGGCATCCAGGCGGAGAGCGGCGGCGAGGTATTCACAGTCGAAGGAGACCAGATCATTCTCAGCGGCGGCACCATCGGGTCCTGCCAGGCCCTGCTGCTGTCAGGCGTCGGCCCTAAGGACGAGCTGGCGCAGCACGGCATCGCCTCCGTCCACGACCTGCCTGGTGTGGGCAAGAATTTCTGCGACCACCCGGCGGCTTACATGGTGTTCCGGGGGTATGGCGACCCTGCCGACGTGGAGACTCCCACCATCCAGGTGGGCCTGCGATTCAGCACGCCCGGATCGCCCACCCGCGCCGACTTCCAGATCACGCCCACCCTGATGACCAGCGAGCACCGCCCGGCGAGTGTCACCTACGACGGCGACGAGTTTCACTGGGGTCTGAGCGTCGGCCTGCAGAACGCAACCTCAGCCGGGGAGATCACCCTTGCCAGCCCTGACCCCCACGAGCAGCCGCGCCTGGACTACCAGCTGTTCTCTGCGCCCTATGACCGGGAACGAATGCGGGAGGCTCTCAGGACTGCGGTGCGCATCGCCGAGCACCCGGCCATGACCGAGCACATTGCCGAGATGCTGAATCCAACAGACGCGGACTTTGAGTCTGACGAAACGCTGGACAACTGGATTCTCCGCAACACCTACACCCAGCACCATATCGCCGGCACCTGCAAGATGGGACCCGCCTCCGACCCGATGGCCGTGGTGGACCAGTACTGCAAGGTCCATGGCCTGGATGGACTGCGGGTGGTGGACGCATCGGTGATGCCCGACGTCATTCGCGCCAACACCAACGGCACGACCATCATGATTGCCGAGAAGGTGGCTGACTGGATCAAGGAGGGAAAATAGGGAGAGCTAGCCCATACCCGGGCCGTGAAGACAGGGGCGGGATTTCCCGCCCCTTCCGTCAGCAATCGCGGCCAATGGACCCGAACTCTGGCCGATTGGGCCAGTCTTTCGGGCAAGTTGTCTTGACTCGCGTTGTCAGGGAGGATTCCAGAGCGTCAATCAGCGACGCTTCGTCGCTCACTGCATCGAAGGTCAATACCCCGTCATCAAAATGGCGCAGCGGGCCATCGTCCAGTATGATCAGGTTCCAGTCGCAACAGATCCAGTAACTTCCAAGTTCGTCGTCAACATTCAAGGCGAACAAGAACCGCTCCCCCACTTGGGGGCGCTTTTGATTGTGAATACCGAACAGCCGGAATGAGGACACCGGGGAAATTTCGCCATCATCCAGCAGAACTTTTTCCACATCGATAGCGTAGTCTGTCACCGCCAGGCCCGGAGTGCGAATATCGTACTCGGACAGTTTCTCCAGCACTTCGGGGTCGGGGTCTTTCCGTTCCAATATGAACGTGTCTCCGATTTCCGAGATGCTGCCGACGACTATGGCGTCGGCCCGGTTTACAAAGTCTTGGGCGTCCAGCGGCGGGCGGTTGACCCTCATCATGTGACGTCCGTCCCCTACGCTGCGTCGGCCCACGGCCCCGTCCCACTGTCCCCCGCCGCCAACCGGATTTGCCCACAGGCTCGTAGGGATTGAGGCTCGGTGCGGCAGCGCAGACTTTATGGCGTCTACCAGTGATGCCTCGTCGGTGACGCCCTCATAACGCAAGTTTCTGCCGTCGTAATCGAGCGGAGTACCGCCATTAAGAAATATTAAGGCCCAAGGAAACGATGCTCCATAGCTCTTGAAGTCGGGATTAGGCCACAAGGCAAACAACAGGCGGTCTCCGGTCTGCAGGTCAATAGGGTCGAAAATCGCATCAGTGCTCAGCAAGGCATTCCCGGAAATGTTGCCGTCGTCCAGCAAAATCTCTTCCAGTTCAATGGCATAATAGTTCACTTCAATTCCGAATATCGGGATGGAGTTTTCCATCTCCCATTTGAGCAAATTCAAGTCGAACCCGTAGCCGAGTTCTTCGACCGGGCCTTCCATTCCGGCCACTCTCCCGATGACGATAACGTCCGCCCGGTCCACGAATTCCTGAATATCCGATGGCGGGGGGACGCTGATATAGTCCACCGTCGTATGCACGGTAACCCCGTCCTTGGTCCTCGTGTGGGAGTCACCGGAGACTATGTGAACGGGCTGAACGGTATTCTCTGGCGGGCGTTCCGTCGGCAGCGGCTCCGGAGTGAGCATCGGTGTGGGAGTGGCTGTTGGCGGAGGATGTAGCGTATACGGGGGAGCGGAAGGAGCCGGGGTCGCCACCGGCTGGCACGCCGCAATCAACAACGCCAGCAGCAGCAGGATTGCGCCTACCGCGAGCGGGAACCGGCTGCTAAGGGAGGCCTCCACCCCGGCACCTCTCTGCCATACTCCGATTCCGCTTTACACGAAATGATAATATATTTTATCAATAATTGATATAGTAATTCAATATGCCAAGATCCTATCTTAAAATAGATAAGTCGCTCAGCAACGGCCTAGCCGTATGACCTTTTCGTCAAGGAGGAGGGGACTTTAGAGATAGTTGCTAGGCATCGTGAAACAAGGCTCAATCCCACGCGCGGGAAATCCAGCGCCGCTAGCACGCATCGGGGAGGTAGTGTCAGCCTTCGCCGCGCCGCGCCGCCTCAAACGCCGCTTGCAGGTCAGCCGGGAGTTGCGACCGGAACTCCATGGGCTCCCCCGACACCGGGTGCGCGAATGCCAGGTAATGCGCGTGGAGAAAGTGCCTGGGAAGCAGAGGGCTGCGCCGTCCGTAGACGCCGTCGCCCAGCAGCGGATGGCCCAGCCAAGCCAGGTGTACGCGGGCCTGATGGGTGCGGCCCGTGTGCAGTTGCAGCTCCAGCAGGCCGTGGGCAGTGGCGCGCTCGATCAGCCGGTACCCGGTACGGCTCTCGCGGCCTTCCGGGACCACGGCCATCCTGGTCCGGCGGCGCGGGTCTCGTCCTATGGGAACGTCTATCGTTCCCGACTCGGGCGATGGAATGCCCTCCACCAGCGCCAGGTAGCCTTTGGAAACCTCGCGGTCCTTGATTTGCTTCGACAGCCGGTTGTGCGCGTCCTGTGTCTTGGCGGCAATCATCAGCCCGGATGTGTCCTTGTCCAGGCGATGCACTATTCCGGGCCGGATTTCGCCGCCGATGCCCTGGATGTCAGGACAAAGCGCCAGCAGTCCGTTGACCAGCGTCCGGTCGGGATGGCCCGGACCAGGATGCACCGACAGGCCCGCCGGCTTGTCGATAACGACCAGATCAGCGTCCTGGTACACCACGGCAATGGGAATGTCCTGGGCAACCACGCCCGATGGCCGCGGCGCCGGGACAGAAACGGAAACCAGGTCTCCCGGCCGCAGGCGGTGGGCTGGCTTGACTGCGGCGCTATTGACCAGGACGTTGCCTTCGGAGATCAGTTGCCGCAGCCTGCTTCTGGTGAGGCCCAAATCCGCCTGCGCCAGGAACTGGTCCAGGCGGTGCCCGGCAGCGGCGGCCCCAGGCTCCAGCACCCTGACGTCGCTGGAACCGGAAGCTGTTGCGGTCATTGACTGCGCTCGCCCGGCTGAGTGTATGTGGAGGACACCACCCGCTCCCGCACACCGCAGGTTGAGCATCTCCAGCCACCTTGCGGCAGGGTCCGCATGTATCCTTCGCAGACCGGGCAGTTGTCGCCCCAGGCGCTGTCGGATGCCGGTTCCGATGACGAACGCTCGGCCATTATGAACAGCGACGCCAGGATGACCAGTCCGGTTACTATGGAGGCGTCCGCAACGTTGAAAATCGGCCAGGGCCCAACGTCGACCCAGTCGGTTACGTGGCCCAGCCGAACGCGGTCGACCAGGTTGCCGAATGCGCCTCCCAGTTGCAGGCCGAGACTGAGCCGCAGCAGCCCCGTGGGAAACCGCTGCGTGCGGTACAGGAGGATCAGGACTGCCACCCCGATGAACGAGACCAGGATCAGCGGCGTATTCTGCCCCTGGAACAGACCAAAGATGCTGCCTGTGTTGAAGGTATGCGTGATTCTAAGGAACCCTTCCCGGGGAAAGGACTCGTGCAGCGGCAGCAATTCCCTGACCAGGTATTTGGAAAACTGGTCTGCCAGGAAGACGAAGACCGCGAGCTGTATGAGGAGGAAGTCCCGGTAGATGGGCGAGCGCTTTCGGGCTTCAGCACCCGGAACCGGCTCAGCGACCGAGAACCAGTCCTTAAAGGGACGGGTGTTCATGGATGGCAGAAACGTTTCGGATGAGAATATGCGCCATACCCGAGGGACAGCAGATCAATAATCGAGACGGAGGAACGGCGCATGGAGAATCTATTTCAGCTGCTCTTTGAAGAACCCGACCACCTCGGGCACCAATCGCGCTTCCTGGCCGTACCAGAAGTGGTCAACTCCCTCAAACACCTTGCTCTTGGGCTCGCGCTCGAAAGTCTTCAGTTCGGCGGTCAGCAGTTCCTGGTCCACTAGCCTGTCCCGGTCGCCTGCCACGATGAGCGCGGGCAGCTTGTGCGACTTGAGCGGGCTGCTATCGATATAGCGCAGGCCCGGCGAGACCAGGGCCACGGCGTCCGTCTCCTTGTACAGCGTTTCGTGCCGCAGGATCACCCCGGACCCGAAGGAATAGCCGACCAGGCCCGTCTTTCCGTGGGTGTCAGGCCACGCCTTGATCAAGTCCAACGCGCCCAGGACTTCCTCGTATTCGGTTTCCCCCTGCCCGTGTTCTCCTTCGCTCTCGCCAACTCCGCGAAAGTTGAACCGAAGGGTTACGAACCCCTCCTCGGCAAGCCCCAGCGCCAGCGCCATCACGACGTTGTTGTGCATCGAGCCGCCATGCAGGGGATGGGGATGGCAGATGACGACGCCCGGCCAGGGTCCGCCATCCGCATCGGGTTGGGCAACCACTCCCTCGAAGGTCAGCCCGGCAGTCTGGAAGGAAACGGCGCTTTGACGCAAGATGGCCACCCCCAATCTGTTTCTTGGGATATTCTGCACTATGTTAGAGTCCGGTTAACCCCAATTGCAAGGCGGGTCATTTTTAGAAAGCCGCCATTGTTGGTTCAGTGCTATACTACACGCGCCCTGAACGGAGCTAACCGAGCGACTTCGTGGCCTTCCCCGAAGGCCACGTGTGACCCATATCGGCAAATGGGAGGAGCATCCGATGACTTTGCAAGGTGCAGTTTCGCGAGAACAGGCCAGTGAGGAACTGTCCCTGATGGCCCACCTGATGCGGAGGGCCGGGTTTGGAGCCACGTTTGAGGAACTGGAAGCGTATATTGAGGACGGCTACGAGCAGAAGGTAGAGAGACTGTTGCACCCCGAGGAGGCTCCCGCCTGGGATGACGCGCTCTTTCGCCGCTATCACGTCGATCAGAACAGCCTCATGCTCATCGAGAGCTCCCAGTCCTACTGGCTGTACCGGATGATCAACTCTCCCAGGCCCCTGGAGGAGAAGATCGCCCTGTTCTGGCATGGGCTGTTTGCGACCGCGTACGGGAAGCTCAATCACGCCAAGGCCGTGGTCAACCAGACCAACACCTTTCGGCGCCACGGGCTCGGTACATTCCGAAACCTGCTGTCCGAGCTGTCCCGTGATCCGGCCATGATTTTCTGGCTGGACAACAAGGACAACCACAAGGATGCCCCCAACGAGAACTACGGGCGCGAACTGCTGGAACTTTTCTCCATGGGCATTGGCACCTACTCCGAGGACGACGTCAAGGCTGCGGCCCGGGCGTTCACCGGCTGGACCATTGCCAACCAGGATTACATGAGCGTGCGTGCGTCAAGGGACTCCATCTGGCCGCACGGCCGTCTCGACTGGCAGTTCGTGTACCGCCCCGAGGACCACGACGACAGCCCCAAGACCTTCCTGGGCCAGACCGGACGCTTCAACGGCGAGGATGTTCTGGACATAATCTGCGGGCACCCGGCCAGCAGTTGGTTCCTGGCTGGCAAGCTGTACGGGTTCTTCGTCTCCGACCAGCCCAATGAGGCGGCCATGCAGATCATCGCCGAGGACCTGCGACGCACCGGCGGTGATGTGCGCTCGGCAATGCGGACCATTTTCAACTCAGAGTTTTTCCGTTCCGAAGAGGCGCGGCACGCCAAGGTGAAGAGCCCGTCCGAAGTGGTAGCGGGCGTGGCCCGGCTGGCGGGAGCCTACCGGACGCCGCAGTGGAACATCGTCAACCTGGCCCTTGACGCCAATTTCATGGGCCAGGAAATCCTCAACCCGCCGACGGTTGAGGGCTGGCACACCGGCACGGAATGGGTTGACACGGGAACACTGATGGAGCGGGTGAACTCGGCTGCTCAGTTGATGGGAGACCCCTCCCAGCCGGGAGTGCAGGCAATCATTCGGCGGCTCCGGGACGAGGGCAAAGAGTATTCGCCGGAGGAACTTGTTGACACGTGTCTAGACCTCTGCGGTGGCGTTGAGATAGCCGGACCCACTCGCAGCGAACTGGTGGCGTTCGTTTCCGAGAAGGGCGACCTGCAGTTCGACTCGCAGATTTCGACCGGTTGTGCCGAACAGCGCGTTGCCGACCTCCTTCAGCTTATTGTCTCCACTCGCGAATTCCAGATGGCCTAAGCCGGACGACCCGGAGAGATTGCCCATGCTTCTCGCTCAGGACGTCAAGAAAGAAATCCTGAAGTTCATCGAAAAGAAAATCGACACTGATGAAATGTGGGCCGAGGCCTTCAGCAAGCTGATCGGCCTGGATGAACCGGACCAGAATGGCGCCGTGTGGGACATGCTGGAGTCCATCAAGGATTCCATGCGGTGGGACAAGCTGTTTGAGGAGCACCCCGAAGTCCTTGATAGGATTGTCGAGGAGGGCCGGAGGTCAGCAAAAGAGGAAGGGACAATTTCGCTGGAAGAATTTCTTGCGCTAACCGAAGAAGATGACCGTGAACATCCTAGCTGTCAGTAGGTCATGGATTCGCTGATAACCCGTAGTTTTCGGGACGCTCTCAGGGAACTTGACCCTGTGATACAACGCAAAGTCCAACGAGCCTATGAATTGTTTGTTAACAATCCGCAGCATGGGAGCCTGTATTTCAAACGAGTGCAGGGCACCCGAAACCTTTACTCTGCCAGGGTAGATGATAACTATCGCGTCTTGGGCGAGTTAAATGGCGACACGATCACGTGGTATTGGGTTGGCCCCCACGACGAGTATGAAAGGATGATTCCGTGAAATGACGACCACAGCAGCCATCCGCTATAGCCACACCGTCGGCTCGCTCTCCAACCAGGGCCGCGGGTTCCAGAACCCGGTGGACGTGGCGCTGGATTCCCAGGGCGTGATGTACGTTCTGAACCGTGCCGGTCCCGAGTTGCCCATACGGCTGCCCTACAAGCGCGTGTCCATGTGCACGGTCGACGAGGATTTCCTTGGAGAGTTCGGAACCGGCGGTACCGGCCCCGGTGAATTCTGGTGGCCCAGTTCGCTGGTCCTCGATAGCCAGGATAGGGTCTATGTCGCCGACGAGGCGCTGAACCGCATCACCACCTTCTCCACAGAAGGAGAGATGCTGGGCATGTGGGGTGAATCAGGGTCGTCCGTCGGACAGATGGACCGTCCGTCTTATCTGGCGCGCGACGGAGACGACAACCTGCTGGTCGCCGACAGCGGCAACCACCGGATACAGAAGTTCACCGTTGATGGTCAGTTCATAGAGACCTGGGGCGAGTTCGGCGACCGGGAGGGGCAGTTCAACACTCCCTGGGGCGTGGCGCTGGACCGGGACGGCAGCGTCTACGTTTCCGACTGGGGCAATCACCGCATCCAGAAATTCACTGCGGACGGAGAATTCCTGGCCGTAATTCCTGGCCCTGATCGTATCGTGCCGGATTCCGAAAAGATCAGCCACCCGGCCGGACTGTGCCTGGGCGGGCATGGCAACGTATATGTTGCCGACTGGGGAAACGAGCGGGTGAGGGTGTTGTCTGCGGAGGGCGAGGTACTGGCCACCCTGCGAGGAGAATCGCAGACGCCTACGTGGGCCGACGAGTATTTCCTGGCCAACCCCGAGGAGGGATCTCTGAGGCTGGAGGCGGACCTGTCGCCCGTGGTCGACCCGCCGGAGCGCAGGGACCGCGAGGAATCTGCCAACGTTGAGAAACTGTTCTGGGGACCGACGGCGGTCAAGCTGGACGGCCAAGGGAACATACTGGTGGTGGACAGCTGCCGCCACAGGATCCAAGTCTACCGCTGGTATGATCACTAGGGATTAAGATGGCTCAAGACGGTCAGGCAGTAACCCACCCCAATCCGGCGCCTTCCCAAAGAAAGGGCATCTATTACGGCTGGTACGTAGTCGCCACTGCCATGTTCATCGCCGCGGTGACCACCGGGGCGCGCAATGGATTCGGCGTCTTCGTGCTCCCCATGAGCGAAGCTTTCGAGTGGAGCCGAACCGAAATTTCCGTTGCCGCAGCCATCGGCTGGCTGGTCAACGGAGCCACGCAGCCGTTTCTCGGCCACCTGTTTGACAAGTTCAACTCGCGTAGAGTCCTTCTGATAAGCCTACTGGTGGTGGGCCTGGCAACCGCCGGACTCAGCCTTACCTTTCATTACCTGTTCCTGATCTTCCTCTTTGGCTTTGTGCTGTCCACGGCCATGAGCGGCGCATCCATCGGCACCCTGATGCCGTTGCTGGCACGCTGGTTCAACAAGCGGAGGACAACAGTGCTGGGGCTGGTAGCCGCAGGCACGTCAATAGGCGGTCTGGTGCTCATTCCCTTTAGCGGTTACCTGGTCGACCTGTTCAACTGGAGGGTGTCCTGGATTGCCTTGGGCGCTATTGTAACGTGCCTGGCCGTGCCTCTTGGGTTCGTGTTTCTGCGGAATAACCCGGGAGAAATGGGCCTGCTCCCGGACGGAGCTACGGAGTCTCCGAGTGCCTCCTCCGCCGACGCTCCGACACGGCGTCAGGGGCTGTTTGAAGTTGACCAGTGGTGGAAGTCTTTTCGCACCCCTCCCATCTGGAACCTGTCCATTGCCTTTACGGTTTGCGGTATTACGGTCGGCCTTATATCCGTACACTTCGTGCCCTATGCTCAGGAGCACGTGGGAATCTCGGCTACCCTTGCGGCAACGATCTTCGGCGTTCTCACGGGCCTGAACGTGATTGGCGGCATCGGAGGCGGATGGCTGGCCGATCGCTACAGCCGCAAGAACGTGCTTGGGACGGTGTACGCCGTCAGGGCCATTGCCTACCTGGTGCTGATCGGCGGCTTGGTGGCAGTGGACCGGGGCATCACCCTCCCTGTCTTGGGGTCGCCTGGGCTGCCCAGCCTGTGGTTATTCGCAGTCCTCGCAGGCTTTTCCTGGATTGCCAGCGTTCCGGTCACGGCTTCGCTAACCGCCGACGTTTACGGGTTGCGGGCGCTGGCTACTATCTCGGGTATATCCTTCCTGTGCCACCAGATCGGTGCTTTCGTCAGTATAATCCTTGGCGGTCTGCTGTATGACCTGACCGGCTCCTACCTGCTGCCCTTCGCATTGGCCGCCGCAGCATTGGTTCCGGCATCCATCGCGTCGTACACCATCAACGAGAAGAAATACTCCGTGCGATACCATGGCGTTGCGACTGCCGGTGCGGCTGCAGGCGACTAGCCGCGATGCTGCCTGCGTCAAAAGTGTCGGGCAGCGGTACGGTAAAGGTGAATACCAGAAGGTCGTCGGCGGTATCTGGGTCCAGCCAGTGTAGTCCGGTGGCAGGATATTAGTACGATCTCGGGGCGTGGACCCGGCTAACCTCAGTTCGACTCCTGTCGGCCAGCGCAGACACAGGCAATTGCGCATGAACGAAGCGCCAGTGCCCCGGTATGGCATTTACTACGGCTGGTATGTTACCGCCACGGCCATGTTCATCGCTGCGGTAACCTTGGGCGCGCGCAGTTCCTTCGGGGTCTTCGTTATTCCAATGAGCGAGACTTTCGACTGGAACCGCACCACCATTTCAGTGGCCGCGGGCATTGGCGTGTTGGTCAACGGCATAACCCAGCCTGTCTTGGGACACCTTTTCGACAGGTTCGACTCTCGCAAGGTTATCCTCGTCAGTCTTTTGATAGTGGGATTGGGGACTGGGGCATTGAGCCTCACATTCCATTATCTTTTTCTGGTGTTCCTGTTCAGCTTTGTGCTGTCAACCGCAATGAGCGGCACATCCGAAGGCACCCTGGGGCCGCTGCTTGCTCGCTGGTTCCTCCGGCGTCGCACGACGGTCCTGGGACTGATGGTGGCCGGAGGGGCACTGGGCGGGCTTACGCTCATTCCCTTTAGCGCCTACCTGGTGGAAGTGTCCAACTGGAGGGTGTCGTGGATTGCCCTGGGGGCGATTATCACTGTGCTGTCGCTGCCGCTGGGCTTCGTGTTCTTGAAGAATAGTCCGGGCGTGATGGGGTTGCAGCCTGACGGCGACCCGCAACCGCCGCCTGACGTTTCTTCCCCGGCGCAGAAGCGGGGCCTGTTCGAGGTCTGGAAGTGGTGGGAGTCGTTTCGAACTCCGCCCATCTGGAACCTGTCGGCGTCTTTCACCATTTGCGGCTTTTCCGTAGGCGCCATCTCCGTACACTTTCCACCGTTCGCCGAGGAGCAGATAGGTGTATCGCCCACTATGGCCGGGGTGATTTTCGGATGTCTGATGGGGTTGAGTGTGGTGGGTGGCATAGGCGGGAGTTGGCTGGCAGACCGCTACGGTCGCAAGAACGTGCTGGCCTGCGTCTACCTTATTCGGGGACTGGCTTACGTGCTGCTGCTGGGAGGACTGTTTGCGGTCGAGCGGGATATCGTCCTGCCTCTGATCGGCTCGCCGGGCCTGGCGAGCCTGTGGGTGTTCGCCACCCTGGCAGGCTTATCATGGATCGCCAGCGTTCCAGTTACTACCTCTCTCACTGCCGACGTTTACGGCTTGAGGACGCTGGCTACGATTTCGGGAATATCGCTAATGTGCCACCAGGTGGGGTCATTCGCCAGCATCCTGCTGGCCGGAATACTCTACGACGCCACTGGCTCATATTTCCTGCCCTTCGCCATCGCCGGTTCGCTGTTGTTTCCGGCAGCGCTGTCAGCCTTTGTAATCGACGAAAAGAAATACTCGGTGCGTTATCAGTCCGAGCTGGCAGGATCATCTGCTGGAGATTAGCCGAGGCACGACGGGTTTTTCAAACGCAAATGGCAGTGTTAGGATGGATTCATGGTTCGTATCAGCATAGACATAGACGAAAAAGCCTGCGCCGAGATCATGCGTCGCTACCAACTCGCCAGCAAGGAAGAGGCAATCAACCTCGCCCTGCGCAAGGTCGCCGCCGAACCTTCGCCGTTCAATCCATCGGACATTGAACCCATGTCCCTCGAGGAGGCCCTTGCAATGAGGGGAACTGGATGGGAGGGGGATCTTGACGCTATCAGACCGGCTGGCCCCTCAGACTTTAGTTGAATCTTCTGCTTGGATCGAGTATCTCAGAGATACAGGTTCGCCAGTATGCAATCGTGTTGACGATTTGATGGGAGGTGGCATCTCGATCTGTGCCCCGATTAGGATGGAGATCCTTGCAGGCGCGAGAGACGAGTCCAACTTGCGTTATATTTAACGTCTCTTGGCAAGAGCTACCGTCATCACAACGATGCCGACGGACTACGACAGTGCCTTAGAGCCTGTTCACGATCTCTGGGATATGTTAAGTTGAGACTATTACCCAGGCAGTGCAATCATGTCTCATTCCTATCCCAGCGACATCAGCCGGGAGCAATTCGCCCGGATTCTTCCCCTGTTGGAATCGGCCCGCCGACGGACCAAGCCCCGCACCGTGGACTTGTACAGCGTTTTCTGCGGGGTGCTCTACCTCCTGAAAAGCGGGTGCCAGTGGCGGATGCTCCCTGCGGACTTCCCTGACTGGCGCACCTGCTACAAGTATTTCCGGCAATGGAGTGAGCGCCCCGGTCCAGGGAAAGAGTCCATCCTGGAGCAGGTCTTAAAAAAAATCGGTTGGCGCGGCCCGGCAAAACAATGGTCGGACAGAGCGGACCAGTTTTTGCATAGTGGACTCCCAGAGCGTAAGGAACACCGACAGCGCCGGGAACAAGGGCTATGACCCGGGCAAAAAGGTGTCCGGGATCAAGCGCCACATCGCTGTGGACACGCAGGGGTTGCCCCATGCGATACATCTGAGCACCGCCGACGTTAGCGACCGGGACGGGGCTTTGGCCATGTTTGGCCACCGCCGGGACGACCTGAGCCGGGTACAGAAGGTGCTGGTCGACGGGGCCTATACCGGGGAGCCTTTTGCTGCGGCGGTGCAGGACCTGTTGGGAGCCTCGGTGGAAGTGGTCAAACGCAACGAACTGCATACTTTCGCGGTGCTGCCGAAGCGATGGGTGGTGGAGCGGTCTTTCGGCTGGCTGGAGAAGTGCCGCCGCCTCTGGAAGAACTGCGAGAGAGAGCTCAATACCAGTCTGCAAATGGTGGTTCTCGCCTTCGCGGTGCTAATCCTGAAGAGATCGTAAACAGGCTCTTAGAACTGTACCGTCGGTGCAGGAGTGCAGGCGAGACCGTTCGCAAGCTGATCGACTGTCTCATCGCCGCAGTCGCCATTCGCGCCGGAATTCCGATTCTGCACAACGACAGAGACTTCGACGTACTGGCCCGGCACACGGAACTACAAATCGACCACCCTGAGAGTTGACGTGGGAAAAGTCGCAGCCTACCCCCGCCGCTGCCGCGCCCACGAGTCTCGTAGCGCCACGGTGCGGTTGAACACTGGCATCCCCGGCCTCGTGTCAGGGTCCACGCAGTAGTAGCCCTGCCGCAGGAACTGGAAACGCTCGCCCGGTTCGGCGTCGGCGAGGGACGGCTCCACCTTGGCGGTGACGGTCCGCAGGGAGTCAGGGTTCAGGTTGTCGGTGAATTCGCCTCCCTCGGGCAGGTCGTTGGGGTCCTCTTTCAGAAACAAGTGGTCGTAGACGCGCACCTCGGCGTCCAGGCAGTGCTCCGCCGACACCCAATGCGACGTGCCGCGCACCCGACGCCCGTCCGAGGAGGTGCCGCCTCTCGTTTCGGGGTCATAGGTGCAGCGGATCTCAACGATCTCGCCGGTCGATTCGTCTTTGACTACCCCGATGCAGGTGACGTAATACGCGTCCTTTAGCCGCACCTCCCTTCCGGGCGAAAGACGGTAGAAGCCGCGTGGCGGGTCCTCGGAGAAATCGTCTCGCTCGATGTACAGCGTGCGGGAAAAGGGCAACTGGCGGTTTCCTGCGCCGGCGTCCTCCGGGTTGTTCTCTGACTCGACGAATTCGACCTGGCCCTCGGGGTAGTTCTCGATAACCAGTTTGACCGGGTTCAGGACTGCCATGACACGGGGAGCGCGGCGGTTCAGGTCCTCGCGGAGGCAGTTCTCCAGCAGGGCGATGTCGGTCCACGTGTCGCGCTTGGCGACGCCTATGCGTTCACAGAAGTCGCGGATGGCCTCGGGGGTGTAGCCCCGCCGTCGCAGGCCCGACAGTGTGGGCATCCGGGGGTCGTCCCATCCGTTGACATAGCCGCCCTCCACCAACTGGATCAGCCGCCTCTTGCTGAGCACTGTGTAGGTCAGGCTCAGCCGGGCGAACTCAATCTGCTGCGGATGGTAAATGTCCAGCTCGTCCAGGAACCAGTCGTAAAGAGCGCGGTGCCCCTCGAACTCCAGTGTGCAGATGGAGTGTGTGACGCCCTCGATGGAGTCGGATTGCCCGTGGGCAAAGTCGTACATGGGATAGATGACCCAGTCGTCCCCGGTCCGGTGATGGGATGCCTTGAGGATGCGATACAGCACCGGATCGCGCAGATTGAGATTGGGCGAGGCCATGTCGACCTTGGCCCGAAGCACCCGGCTGCCCTCGTCGAATTCTCCTTTTCGCATCCGCTGGAACAGGTCGAGGTTTTCACCCACGGGGCGGTTTCGGTAGGGACTCTCCCGGCCGGGCTCGGTCAAGGTTCCCCGGTACTCACGAATCTCGTCGAAGGACAGGTCATCCACGTAGGCCTTGCCCTTCCGTATCAGGTCGACGGCCATCTCATACAGATGCGGAAAGTAGTCCGAGGCGTAGAACAGGTTATCGCCCCAGTCCCAGCCAAGCCAGCGAACGTCCTCGAGTATGGAGTTGACGTACTCGACCTCCTCGCGGGTGGGGTTGGTGTCATCGAAGCGCATATTGCAGTGTCCGCCGTTCTCGGCGGCGAGGCCGAAATTGAGGCAGGCGGACTTGGCGTGCCCGATGTGCAGATACCCGTTGGGTTCAGGCGGGAACCGGGTGATAACGTTGCCGCCGAACTTGCCGGTCCGGTTGTCTTCGGCGACGATGGTGCGTATGAAGTCGTGCCTGGTGGTGGTGTCGGTTTCAGCCGTCTGCGTCATTATCGGTCTTCCGAAGGAAAGTTTCCCTCCCCCTCAGGGGAAGGGTTAGGGTGGGGGTAAGATGGCCGGCGCCCCAATTATCCCGATGCGCCCAGCTTCTCCGCTGCCTGCCCAAGGCGCATGAGGACGCGGTCGCGCCCCATCACCTCCATGGTCTCGAAGAGGGGAGGCGATACGGTGCGCCCGGTAGAGGCAGTGCGTAACAGGCCAAAGAATTGTCGGCGGGACAGGGACAACGACGCGCCCAGTTCGCCCAGCAGCGCCTCCAGCTTTTCGTGGCCAAAGTCGTTCGGAGCGGTGTCCGCTTCAAGGGATGCAATGGTCGCGCGAAGGGCAGCCAAGGTGCCTTCCGCATCCATGCCCTTCTGCACGAGAATCGCGCCGTCGTAGTCGGGGGCAAGATCGCCGAAGAGGTAGGAGGTCATATCGTCGGACTCGTCCAGTCGCTTGAGGCGTTCCTGGACCAGCGGTGCGATGTTGCACAGGTATTCGTGTTCCTCGGAATTCAACTGTCGGGGAATATAGGCGGCCATCCTTTCTGCAAGATCATTAGCGGGCAGATCCCGGATGTAGACCCCGTTCATCCAGAGTAGCTTGTCCTGGTCGAAGATGGCGGCGGACTTGGTGATGCGGTCCAGGGTGAAGTTGTCGATGATGTCCTGCAGCGCCACCACTTCTGTACTGCCATCCAGCGACCATCCCAGCAGCACCATGAAGTTCAGCAGCGCCTCGGGCAGGTAACCCTGCAACTCGTATTCCCCGATGGCCGTGGCGCCGTGGCGCTTCGAAAGCTTTGCACGGTCAGGGCCAGTGATCATGGGCAGGTGGGCGAATTCCGGGGGCTGGAATCCGAAGGCCTGGTACAGCTGCAGATGGCGCGGCGTGCTGGGCAGCCATTCCTCGGCGCGCATCACATGGCTGATTTCCATCAGGTGATCGTCGGCAACCACCGCCAGGTGATACGTGGGAAATCCATCGGACTTCAGGATGACGAAGTCCTCCTGGAGTTCGTTCCGCCACTCCACGTCGCCGCGAATCAGGTCAGAGACCTGCGTCATCCCGGACTGCGGCATTGCGAACCGGATGACCCGCTCATCGTCGCTTACAGGGTTGCCTACTGCACCGCCCCGGCCCATAGTCCGGCACCGGCATCCCTCTGCGGAGTACGAACCGGACTCGCGATTGGTCTTTCTTAGCTGCTCCAACGCCTCGCGGCTGCAGTGGCAATAGTATGCATTGCCCTGGTCCAGGAGTTGCTCTGATAGCCGCTGGTAGACTTCCAGCCGGTTGGACTGCTCGTAAGGAGCGTGCGGGCCGTCAACTTCCGGCCCTTCGTCCCAGTCTATGTTCAGCCAGCGCAGGCCGTCCAGGATGGCCTCAACAGCCCCGTCCACCAACCGCGTCTGGTCGGTGTCCTCTATGCGGACGATGAATTTGCCGCCGTGGTGGCGGGCGAATAGCCAGTTGAAAAGGGCGGTGCGGATGTTGCCAATGTGGGGTTGTCCCGTAGGGCTTGGGGCGTATCGAACGCGGACCTCAGCAGCCAAGTCTCCGACTCCTCGGCGATGCAATTGCAGCCATTGTATCACGGCCTCGGATAGTTCCTGAACGAGAACCGAGGCGAAAATTACGGTCCCTTGCCATAGCTGCTGCCAGCAGACTTGTGCAACGGCTCCTTCGTTGCGGCTGCCTTCGTGGTATCCTATGCCAAAATTTGCTTGGAGGATTCTCCACCATGACCGCGAGCCCCAACGTAAGAATCGAACGCGATTCCATGGGTGAAATGGAGGTGCCCGCAGACGCTCTTTATGGTGCCTCGACCATGCGAGCCGTATTGAACTTTCCCATCAGCGGCCTGCGCTTCCCCCGCACCTTCATCCGTGCCTTGGGACTGATCAAGCAGTCGGCGGCGCGCAGCAACATGTCGCTGGGCCAGTTGGACGAACGCATAGGCAATGCCATCGTCGCCGCCGCCCAGGAAGTCATCGACGGGCAATTGGACCGGCACTTCGTACTGGACATTTTCCAAACCGGCTCCGGCACTTCCACTAACACCAACGCCAATGAGGTGATCGCAAACCGGGCCAGCCAACTGCTGGGCGGCGACCTGGGCTCGCGACTGGTACATCCCAACGACCACGTCAACATGGGACAGTCATCCAACGACGTCATCCCCACGTCGATCCACCTGGCTGCCCTGCTGGCGATCAAGGAAGACCTAATTCCCGGGCTGGAGAACCTGGCCAGCGAACTTGAGAAGAAGTCCGGGGAATTCTGGCCGGTAGTAAAGACGGGCCGCACCCACCTGCAAGATGCCACGCCCGTGCGCCTGGGGCAGGAATTCCTCGGCTATGCCGGGCAGGCCAGGTACAGCATCCAGCGGATGCAGAGGGCGCAGGAGGCCCTGGCCGAGGTGGCGCTGGGCGGCACGGCGGTTGGCACCGGCGTCAACACCCACCCGGAGTTCTCGTCCCGCACCTGCGCCTTCGTCTCGGAGGCTGCTGGGGTCGAGATACGGGAGACGGACAACCACTTCCAGGCCCAGTCATCGCTGGACGCCTTGGTTGAGGCCAGCGGGGAGCTGAAGACGGTGGCGGTCAGCCTTCACAAGATAGCCAACGACATACGATTCATCGCTTCCGGTCCCCGCGCCGGCCTCGGTGAGATCACCCTGCCCGAGGTGCAGCCGGGAAGCTCGATCATGCCCGGCAAGGTGAACCCCGTCATCGCGGAGTCCGTAGTGCAGGTCGTCGCCCAGGTGGTCGGCAACGATGCGGCGGTTACCCTCGCGGGACAGGGCGGCTACTTCGAGCTGAACACCATGATGCCCGTCGCCGCCCACAATATCCTTGAGTCCATTTCTCTGCTGGCGGCGTCGGCCAACAACTTCGCTGACCAGTGCGTGGAGGGTATTGAAGCAACCACTGTCGGACCCGACATGGTGGAGAAGGGGCTGATGCTGGGCACTGCCCTGGCCCCAGCCATAGGGTACGACGCGGCGGCTTCGATCGCCAAGGAGGCTGCGGCCAGGGGAACCACAATCCGTGAACTGGCCAAGGAAAAGACCGAACTCTCTGACGAGGAACTGGACTCTCTGCTGAACCCCGAGGGTATGACCGAGCCGGGCGTCACGATGGCGAGCGGCGGCGGGTAAAGTCGAAACGAACACTTGCAATAGCAATCGGGGCTGCCATTCCGGCGGCCCCGATTCTTGCGGCGTCTGCGAGGTTTCGATTCGAGGCTGAGGGCCTTCGGGGTTAGCCGTCGCTATGACCGTCGGCTTCGTGTGGGACTCGAAGCAGCCCTTCAAGCCGAGCCACTCGCTGCGACAGCTGGGATACCTCGACAATAATCTGCCGGTTTTGCTCCACCATCTGCAAGTACCGCTGATTTGATTCCTCGAATCTGGCATTCATGTCAGTTGACAGGGCGGCGAATCTGGAGTCGGTGTTGCTGGCTGCGGCGTCAAATCGGGCATTCATCATCTGCCAGGTAGCAGCGAACAGCGCCACAACAACCGCCATTAATCCGATGCCCACGCCGAGAATGGTGTACATTTCCGGGCTCATAGGGTTGTCCTCCACCGGGGTACTGGGGCTATTTTACCGCTGCCCGTCGCCTCGCTATGCCATCATTCGTGCTTATTAGTCGTCCCACAGCGGCAGGTTCTGGGCGACGGCGGCATTGAGGCAGTTGGGGCAACGCTGGCCCGCCGTGTGGCCGTAGGCAGGATAGAGGTTCTCTCCCCTGAGGCCGCAAAGAAAGTCGGGCATGATTTCCTCAATGCCCACCTGCTGCAGGTAGTGGACCTTGCCCGACTTGTGCTCGAAGGCCCACCACCACGGAGTTTGCCCTGCGGCCATTTCGTTGAGGAAAGACTTGAAGTCGTCCTCCCACCCGTCGCCCGGGAGCTCCACCATCCACCGCCCGGTTGATGATTCCGGGTCGCGCTCGGCCTTCAGGCTGCCCCGGCGAATGTATTCACGTATCTCCCGCTGCGATACATTCAGGCGGCGGGATGCTTCCTGGATCGAAACCTTCTCCATAGCAGACTCCAATGAAAAGCAGATGCAGAAAGCCCAACACTCAATCAGACAACTATGGCCGGGTCCTCGATGGTGTCAGCCAGTGAGCCACCCGGCGGGACCATCGGGTACACGTTGGCAGCCTCGTCTACGACGAATTCGATGAGGAAAGGTCCGTCGTGTGCCTTGGCCTGCTGGAGGGCGGCCAGCACGTCCTCCTGTTCCGACACCCTGACCGCCCCGACGCCGTAGGCCTCGGCCAGCTTCAGGTAGTCAGGTCCAGGAACAGGCACCGCCTTGAGGTGATTCTCGAAGTACATCTCCTGCCACTGGCGCACCATGCCCAGGTGTCCATTGTTGATCAGGGCAAACTTGACCGGCAGTTTTTCCTCGACTGCGGTCACCAGTTCCTGCAGGGTCATCTGGAAGCCGCCGTCGCCTGCGATGCTCCATACCGTCGATCCTGGCCGTCCCGCCTGGATGCCCAGAGCGGCCGGCACCTCGAACCCCATGGCGCCCTGTCCACCCGAAGAGACGAATGTATTGACCTGGTTGAAGGCCAGGAACTGGGCCGCCCACATCTGGTGTTGCCCCACTCCCGTAACCACGGTGGCTCCGGGGTCTTCCTGCAGCACGTCGTTCAGGGTCGCCATCACGTGCTGCGTCTGCAACCTGTCCGAGGGCGGGATGGCCAGCGATGGGTGGTCCTGGCGCAGCTTGCTGATGTGCTCCATCCAGTCGGGCCTCGGTGTGTGGGAGACGAGGGGATTCAGCCCGTGGAGCACCGCCTTGGCATCGCCCGCCAGAGCCACCTCTACCGGCACGTTGCGGCCGATCTGCGTGGGTTCGATGTCCACGTGGATGACGCGAGCGTGTGGCGCGAAGGTGGACACACGCCCCGTGACCCGGTCGTCGAATCGCATACCAACTCCGACGATCAGGTCCGCCTGGTCGACGGCGATGTTGGCCCAGTACATCCCGTGCATCCCCAGCATTCCCAGGCTCAGGGGATGGCCGCTGGGGAAGCTGCTCAGCCCCAGAAGGGTAGTGATTACCGGGATGCCAGTCGATTCCGCCAGAGCCTGCAACTCCTTCGTCCCGCCTGATGCCAGCACCCCATGCCCGGCGATGATCAGCGGCCGCTCCGCCTCGTTGATCAGCCTTGCGGCGGACTGCAGGTTGGCACGAGTCTCTTCGCTGAGTTCCGGCATCCTGAGTGGCGTAATCTCAGGGAATACCGGGTCTACCAAGTCCAGTTGCACGTCCCTGGGAATGTCGACAAGCACCGGCCCGGGCCTGCCCTCCTGGGCAATGGCGAATGCCTCCCTGATGGTTGGCGCCAGGTCGCTTGCCGACATCACCATGAAGCTCTTCTTGGTGCAGGTGGCCGTGATGGAGCAGATATCGCACTCCTGGAAAGCCTCGGAGCCGATGGCCGTGCGCGCCACCTGCCCCGTGATGGCGATGAGAGGAACGGAGTCGGCCTTGGCGCCCATGATGCCAGTTACCAGGTTCGTGGCGCCGGGCCCCGACGTCGCCACGCAAACGCCCACCTTGCCGCTCACTCGGGAATATCCGTCGGCGGCATGGGCCGCGGCCTGCTCGTGGCGCACCAGAATGTGACGAAGTTGCGGGTAGCCCCAGAGAGCGTCGTAGAAGGGCAAGATGGCCCCGCCCGGGTGGCCGAAGAGCACTTCGACACCCTCCCGGATGAGGCTCTGGCAGACGATTTCCGCGCCCTTGACTTTTTCTTTGTTCACCAAAGCAGCGCCTCCAATAATAAACCTTCCCGGCCGGAGAAGGGTGCTTCCGGGTCTGTCTGGCGCTTTGCTGCTGCGGTCCGCCCGCCGGCAATAAAAAAGGCCCGCCCCAACATAGGGACGGGACTTCAATACTCCCGCGGTACCACCCTATTTGTCCCGACGTAATCGGGACCTCTCTTGCAGGCACCATCATGCCCCGTCGCTGCTAACGGGCGACGACCCCGGCCTTGCCTACTAACCTCGGAGAGGACTTTCAGCCGGCGACTCCGGAGGGATTTTCGATCAGTTCCGATGCGCCTGCTTCCACCGTACCAGGCTCGCTATGCACGAATTCCTGACCTACTCGTCTCCATCACAGTCTTTGCAAAAAGTTAGCACAGCAGCCATGCAGTGTCAACAGCCTTATCGAGTGTCAGGCAGTTTCAAAGTCCCTCTGCTCCATCATGTCTGAATCAGGATTTACAGGATTAAAGGATGAGCAGGATTTAGGTCCATCAGCGAAATCCCACAGTCAAATGAATCACAGTTCAGAAAGCGACCTTGAAAAGGCCTTCTAGCAAGTCAGGCCGTTCCGGTTCAGGCAGTATCTCCGGTTCGTATGCTAGTATTTGAGTGGCAGTTCTGCTACACGATTGAAATGAACAACGATAGAGAAACACAAGACAAGGGCGACGGCCAGCAGTTTCGCGGCCACGCCGGAGCCGTTGAGACTTCCGCAGTAGCCAGGATGCCGTCACAACCGGTTCCTCCGCCACCGTCTGCTCCGGGCGAGTTTCTGACCTCCCAGTGGATTGGCTCGCTGACGCCCGTGAAGAGTTACAGAGGAGTTGGCGGGCCGCTTGCTCCTCCCCCTCCGTCCGCTCCCGGGGAATTCCTGTCCGCACAGTGGCTGGATGGCGCCATTCCCGACCTGCGGCCTGAGGCGAATGACCTCGCCGTCTTCCGGGACGCGGTTCCTGATTCCATAGACAGCAGCAGCCAACTGGAGTCCCTGGCGGTAGAGTCTGGGCTTTCAAACGAAACGCCGCCTCCGGCTGATGAACAGGTCTCCGACGGTGGCGAAGAAGCCGTTGCCGCTCGCCTGCGGGAAGTGCCGTTGGCGCCGGACGAGGAGATCTCGCTGGTATTCCTGCCGGACGAGGGGCTGGTTGATGCAGTCCCCAGATCAGGTCAGGCCCTGATTCTCACCAACCATCGGCTCATCGCCTTCAGGGGGGTCGAGGGATTCCGGGATACGCATATGGCGCTGGCGTCAGAAATCTCCCAGTGCTCGGTACGCACCGGGCAGAGGAACTGGGGAGCTATCCTGCAAGGGCTGATGATAATGGTGGGTGGCGGGTTCCTCTACCTGATCGTCGGCTACTGGCTGGCGGGACAGGTCAGCGGCCCCAACGTGCCAGTCCTGAACATCGACGTGGCGCCTCTTATTGCGCTGGTGATCGTCCTGGCTGGGCTGTTCGTCCTGGCCTCCAACTACTTCACGCGGCCCGCCGGCGCGCTTATCTTTCGTGGCGCAGGAGTGGAGATCGCCTTTCCATTCCGCAGTTCGCTTGCCCTGGGCGAGGTTTACGACTTCGTTGACAGGGCCCATTCCGTGCGCTGGCGCGGGGCTGCAAACGCACCGGGCGGTAGCGGTCTCGACGGCGACGGTGAAAGACGGCCGCCAGCGTAACCCGGTCGCGGACAAATGGGCCGAATGGTAATACTCAGCCCAGCGGCAGTCCAGGGTCGACGTCCAGGTCCATGGGCCATTGTTCACCACGCTGGTGCTGGTAATACGCGCAGGCGGCGACCATTGCGCCGTTGTCCGTGCATAGCACCGGCGGCGGGATGATCACCGGCATGGGAGACCGCTCGACTATCTCCTCCCGCAGCCGGGCGTTTGCCGTTACTCCCCCGCCAAGCACCAGGCCCTTGACCTTGTACTTCCTGGCCATTTCGACCAGCTTAGTGGAAACCACGTCAACGACGGATTCCTGGAACGCCGACGCCAGTTCTCGAACGATCCCGGCGGTAGCGGCGTCGTCCGGTGGCGAGTCGGATTCGGCCAGATAGACTCCCCTGTCCTGGGCCATGTGCAGCAGCGCTGTTTTCAGGCCACTGAAACTGAAGTCATGGGTATCCCGCATCCAGGCACGCGGAAGGTTAACCTCGCCAGCTGCTCCGTTGGCGACTCGCTGGATCTCGGGGCCTCCCGGGAATCCCAGGCCCAGGATGCGGGCCGCCTTGTCGAAGGCTTCTCCGGCGGCATCGTCCCGCGTGCGGCCCACCAGCCGGTAGTGGCCATGCCTCTCCATCAGCAGCAAGTCCGTATGCCCGCCGGAGGCCACAAGGCACGCCAGCGGAAACCCGGGGTCCTCCGCCGGGTTGTGTGGCGTCAGCCACGCCGCGTAAATGTGGGCTTCCAGGTGATTGACCCCGATGAGGGGCTTGTCCAACGAGAAAGCGATGGCCTTGGCCGCATTAAGTCCCGTGATCAGCGAACCGGCGAGGCCCGGGCCATAGGTGACTGCGACAACATCTATGCCATCGAGGTCCAGTCCGCATGAGGCTACCGACTGTTCCAGTACCGGAGTGAGGTCGCGTACATGCTGCCTCGATGCCAACTCGGGCACCACTCCTCCGTAACGGGAGTGAAGGTTGGCCTGCGAGGAAATAATGTTGGAACGCAGAGTCCGTCCGTCCTGGACCACTCCGGCGGCAGTTTCGTCACACGATGTCTCGATTCCCAGAATGTTCATGGCGCTATCCAAGTCCAACTGGTGATGCGAAAGTCTTGAGGCGCGCTTGGCTGGATGATTATCCAGTATTACATAATGCAAGAGCGGAGTATTTCAGTAACTGTACAATAGGCACAACAATAGGCTCAACTTTACACCCCTGCACGCCAATGCTATCATCCAGACGCAGCACATGTCGCGTGTACTGTCTGTAGCTCAGTCGACATGCAGCATCGAAATCGGGGAGGTATCACAAAAATATGGACGCCGGAGACTCATGGAGATGGGGCTTACTTGCCATATTCCTGATTCTTTCAGCCTTCTTTTCAGCCTCTGAAACGGCGTTCATTGCTCTGCCGAAAGCGCGCCTGCTTCACTTGGTCCAGACAAGGCGCACGGGCGCAGCCCGGGTCTCACGCCTGATCCAGAAACCGGAACGCTTCCTGGCAACGGTCCTCCTGAGCAATAACCTGGTAAACACCGCCGCTGCCGCTCTGACCACCGTGCTGGTCGTTGAATTGATCGGGAACCCGCTGGTGTCAGCCCTTGTGTCAACTATAGGCATTACGCTGATCCTTCTCCTCTTCTGCGAATCGCTGCCGAAGACAATAGCCTGGCACCGGTCTGAGAGTGTCTCCTTTCTCGCCTCCCGTCCCCTGTTGCTTGTCGGATTCCTGCTTGCGCCCGTGGTTGCCATAGTCCAGGGGATTACCACCACGTGCAGCCGCGCTCTCGGAATCTCAGGGGGCGCCATGCACATTGTGAGCGACGAGGAGATCCGCACCCTGATCGCGGCTGGCGCCCAGACCGGGGCCGTTGAGGCTGAGGAGGCGGAACTCCTGGAAAAGGTGTTCCGGTTTGGCGACCGACAGATGCAGGAAGTAACCACGCCGCGTCCCGAGATTGTCTGGCTGGAGAAGGGCGCCACGCTTTCCCAGTTCCTTGAGATTTATCGCGAATACAGCCACACCAGGTTCCCGGTCTATGAAAGTTCCAAGGAAAACGTGGTCGGCATCCTCTCTGTAAAGGACGTCCTGACTGAGCTGAGCTCCGGTCGCATTGGCGCCGACGACGATGTGACCACCCTGCTCCGCGATGCCTACATCGTTCCCGAGACCAAGAGCGTCAGCGACACTTTTGCCGAGATGCGACAGGGCCGCCACACTGTCGTCCTGACTTTTGACGAGTTTGGCGGCATAGCAGGCCTGGCCACAACCAAACAACTGCTGGGCGTCATTGTGGGAGAGGTGGGGGACGAGGGGCCTGCGCCGGAGGAAATGGTAACTCCGCTGGGAGCCGACAGCTATCGCGTGGATGCAGCCGTCAGCATTTCCGAGATCAATGACGAGTTGGGACTGGACATACCCGAGGGCGATTATCAGACCATGGCCGGCTTTGTTCTGGACCAGTTGGGTAGAATCCCGGAGGTTGAGGACAGCTTTGATTACGGGAACCTGACCATAACAGTCAAGGGCATGGACGGCGTTCGAATAGATGAACTGAAGTTGGTGCGGTCCGCTGTCGAGGCCGCTGGGGAGCGAGGGTGAGGATTTATCTGCTCAGGCACGGGGAAACCGAATGGAACAAGCTGGGCAAGTTCCAGGGATTTGCAGATGTTTCCCTGAACGAGCGCGGACTTGCTCAAGCCCGCGACTCCGCCCGGGCCGCCCTTCTCTGGGAGCACTCGGTCATCTATTCCAGTTCGCTGACCCGGACGGTACAGGTTGCTGAGGAAATAAGAAAGCTCACCGGAGCGCCCGTGGTTACCGACCCGGCGCTACGCGAGCTCAACCTTGGCGATCTCGAGGGCGTGAGTGGCGCAGAGATGCGGGCCGACTGGCCGGACGTTTACAGCGCCTGGAGGGCCAACCCTGCCGAAGTGCAGATGCCGAACGGCGAATCGCTGTCCCAGTTGCAGGAAAGGGCCTGGGGGGCAATTCAGGAAATCGAGAAGGCCCATTCGGGGTCTCCTGGGGTTGTGGTCGTTTCCCACAATTTCACTATCCGTACCATATTTTGCGCCATACTCGGCATTCCCCTTAACAATTTCCACCGCATGTCTCTGGGGCTCGGCTCCCTCAGCACCTTTGACAGCGACGAGAACGGCCGCAGGCTTGTCACCTACAACTGCAACAGCCATCTGTCCCTCGAAAACCGCTGACCAAGGGGCATGACCTCCGCGTCCGGCTTCAACCGGCTGGTGGCCGCCAGTCTGCGACGCGCCGGAATGTCCGGGACTGGAGCAACCATCGTGGTTGCCTGCTCCGGGGGGCCGGACTCAACGGCCCTGCTGCGCTCACTGCACCGATTGCAGTCATCCCACAACTTGTCCCTGCACGTTGCTCATCTCAACCACGATTTTCGCGGCGCAGAGGCTGACCACGATGCTGCTTTCGTGCAGTTGCTTGCCGACAGGTTGGGCCTGTCGTGCAGCATCGACAAAGAGGACCCAATCGCGTACCAGCGCTCCCGTGGCGTATCATCCTTCGAGCAGGCTGCCCGGGAGATGCGCTATTCGTTCCTCCACTCCGTCGCCGCTACATTGGGGGCCTCTGCGGTCGCCCTGGGCCACACGTCAGACGACCAGGCCGAGACCGTGTTGCTGCACATCCTGCGGGGAGCGGGAATGCAGGGCTTGAGGGGAATGTCCGAGTTCTCTCATTGGCCCTGGCCCACGAATGGGAATGGCCTCCTTCTGTTCCGGCCACTGCTGGATGCCAGCAAGGCAGACACCGCGGCCTACTGCCGCGAGTTGGGACAGACTTACCGCGAAGACTCCGGTAATTACCTCTGGCGATTCACCCGCAACAGGGTCCGGTTGGACCTGATGCCGCGCCTGGCCCGCGACTACAACCCTCGCGTTCGGGACGCCCTGCTGCGCCTGTCCCGCATCGCAGGCGACGATTCGGATTTCCTGGACGGCGAACTGGAAAGTCGCTGGGATGGCATTGCCACGGTGGAGGAGACCGGCGTGCTGCTGGATGCTGGGGAGCTGGCGGCGCTGCATTCGGCCCTGCAACGAAGAGCAATACGCCGGGCGTATTCCCTCGCTGCCGGGGACTCCCGATCTCTTGGCGAGAGCCACCTGGACGCCTTGCTCAGTCTCGTCCGGGACCGTCGAGGCGGGCGCAGCCTCGACCTGCCGCGAGGAATCAGCGCCCGAATTGAGGCGAATGTCCTTCGCGTTTTCCGCCGGGATGAGAGACGTCGAGTACCCAACCTGACCAGGGAATACTCGATCCGTGTCCCGCAGGAACACGGCGAGACCGTGGAATTCGAGGCAGATGGCTGGCGACTTTCCATGTGCCTGGGAACCTCTCTCGTACTGCAGGACAGTGAGGCTCCCCAAGGCCAGCGATTCACGGCAAGTCTGAAACGCGATGTCCTGGGTGAGGAGGTAACTCTCAGGAGTCGCAGGCCGGGCGACCGGTTCCAGCCATCGGGCATGACCGGGACCAAGAAGCTACAGGACTTCTTCACCGATGCAAAGATTCCCAGGGACCAGCGCGACAGCGTCCCCCTCCTGGTCTGCGAGCGTGGCATCGCCTGGATCGTGGGCCACCGGGTGGCGGACTGGGCCCTGGCCGATGACGACGGCGCCGCGCTCTGGGTCGATTTTGTCTCTATTGGTTGATGTAGTCTCCCGCCGGTGGGACAAAGCCGCAAGGTAAGAAGCAGGCGTAGGACGACGCCACCACCGTCCCCGGTTGCCACCTCCACCGCGCGTTGATAGCATAGCCCCAGCTTG
Source organism: Dehalococcoidia bacterium (assembly GCA_965203005.1). Classification (GTDB taxonomy): domain Bacteria; phylum Chloroflexota; class Dehalococcoidia; order Lucifugimonadales; family UBA3495; genus VXOI01. The sequence continues at coordinate 2,106,925 of CBDBBS010000002.1, read as the reverse complement.
CGGTAGGAGGGGGCACGATGGACCTCGGAGTTAGCGGCAGAGTCGCAGTCATCGGAGGAGGCAGCAAGGGCCTTGGGAGGGCCTGCGCCGACTCGCTGGCGCAGGAGGGGGCGAACCTCGCTATCTGCAGCCGCAATGCCCAGGAACTGGAGTCGGCTGCCGCCGAGATTCGGTCGGCGACCGGGGTCGAGGTGTTGGCCGTGCCGGGAGATCTGTCCCAGCTTGACGATATACAACGCCTCGTTCAGTCCGCCGTAGACCACTTCGGGCGGCTGGACATCGTGGTGGCCAACTCCGGAGGGCCTCCGTCGGGCAGGGCTACTGACACCCCCGAGGAGACATGGAGCCAGTCCATAGACATGGCGCTCAATTTCTTCATCCGGATGGGCCGCGAGGCGACGCCCCACATGCGCCAACAGAAGTGGGGGCGCGTCTGCAACATCCTGGCCTCCACCGTGTACCAGCCCATCGACAACCTGGTCACCTCCGGCGTCACTCGCATGGGAGCGGTGGCGTACGCCAAGAGCCTGGCCGACGAAGTGGGGAGGGATAACGTTCTGGTGAATAACGTGGCCCCCGGTTTCCTGATGACGGAGAGGATGCGCCACGTGTTCGAGACCCGTTCGGAGGATACTGGGCAGGACCTGGAGACCGTGCTGGAGGCAGGGGCCTCTCGCATTCCGGTGGGCCGGTTCGGGCGGCCCGAGGAACTGGGCGACTTCGTGGCCTATCTGTGCTCGGACAAGAACACCTACGTGACCGGAACTACAATACTGGTGGACGGAGGCGTGGTACGCTCCGTGATGTAGCTTTAAGAGGGTGTCTCCAAAGTTCCCTCTCCCTCTGGGAGAGGGTTAGGGTGAGGGCGTCTCCCGTGTCCGGGCACATTATATCGCCGCCGTGGGATTGCTTTCGGACAGCCTTCTCCAACAGGATAAGAGCTTTTGGAAACCCCTTCTAATACTACAGTCGCAGATTTAGAAAAGGTAGAATTGGGGCAGTCAAGTGGGATGAGGTGTCATGGTGGTAGTTGGGAGTGATGAGGTAGCGGAGGTGGCCCGTTGGGCCGAGGGCATAGAGCGACTCCATGAGTGCATTGGCGGGCGGTTCCGGAGGCCGGAGCCGCGCCGCCGGGCGCTGGCGTATCTGCGGGGCCTGCTAAGCCCGGTGGAGCGCAAGAACGGCTGGCAGTTGGCGGAGCAAGCGGGCGACGCCACTCCCGACGGCGTGCAGCGCCTGCTGTACAACTACCGGTGGGACGCGGACCTGGTGCGCGACGATCTCAAGGACTATGTGGTGGAGCATCTGGGCGACGGTGGCGCGGTTGTGGTGGTGGACGAGACGGGGTTCCTCAAGAAGGGCGACAAGTCGGCCGGGGTGCAGCGTCAGTACAGCGGGACGGCGGGGCGGATCGAGAACTGTCAGATTGGGGTGTTCCTGGCCTATGCCTCAGCCAAAGGCCGGGCATTGCTGGACCGGGAGTTGTACCTGCCCCAAGTATGGGCGGACGACCGGGAGCGGCGGCGGGAGGCCGGGGTGCCGGAGGACACGGTATTCCGGACCAAGGGTCAACTGGCAAGGCTGATGCTGGGGCGGGCACTGGAATCGGGTGTCCCCTTCGCCTGGTTCACCGGGGACGAGGTCTACGGCAACGACCGGAAGTTGCGGCTGTGGCTGGAGAGGCAGGATGTTCCCCACGTGCTGGCCGTCAAGCGCAACGAAAAACTGTGGGCTCTGACGGAGAAGGGGCCCAGGCAGGTGCGGGCTGACCGGCTGGCCTCGCAGGCTGACGAAACAGGATGGGTCAGGATCAGTGCCGGGGATGGGGCCAAGGGACCTCGGGTCTACGACTGGACCGCCGTGGAAATACGGCCCCTGAGAGAGCCTGACAAGGGTCACTGGCTGCTGGTGCGGCGCAGCATTGCCAACCCTGGGGAACTGGCTTATTACGTCTGTTATGGCCCGGCGGGAACGGCCTTGGAGGAACTGGTGAGAGTTGCCGGGAGGCGCTGGACCATAGAGGAGTGTTTTGAGGAGGCCAAGGGAGAGGTGGGTCTTGACCAGTACGAGGTAAGGCGGTGGGATGGCTGGTACCGGCACATCACCCTGGCCATGCTGGCCCACGCCTGTCTGACGGTAATCCGGCATCATGCACTGGAACAGGGAGAAAAGGGGGCAATTACGGTCTGGATGAAGAGCTGATTCCCATTACAGTGCCGGAGGTTCGGCGGCTGCTGACACGCCTGGTATGGGCCGAAAGCCAACCGCCTAGCTTCGTCCTGTACTGGTCCTGGTGGCGACGCCGCCACCAAGCCAGAGCCCGGCGCTGCCACTACAAACGGCGCCTATCTAATCTGCTACTGTAGTACTAAGGGGCCGTCAGGCACCGAAGTGGAACGGGGCAGGGATCATTCCCTGCCCCGCTTGGTTTGGCCGAGAGAAAGAGGGTGTCTAATAAGCCAATTCCATTTACGACGAACAGGCTGCGGGCCGCATACATCCACTCCTGAAAATACAGAGGGACGCCCTCACCCTAACCCTCTCCCAGAGGGAGAGGGAACTTATTTGACACCCAGCAAGATTGTTTAGCCCTTCAGGTGCTGGTCGAACCAGGCCATTGCCTTGCCCCAGGCATCCTGGGCCGCCTCCGGGCGATAGCCTGCGGGTCGCCCCTCGCAGTGGAAGCCGTGGCCCGCTCCCGCGTACTGGTGGAATTCGTGAGCTTTACTGAGGCGGGTCATCTCGGCGTCTATCTCGTTCACGAATTCCGGAGTCGGGTTGGCGTCCTCTTCGCCGAACAACCCCAGTACCGGGCAGTTGATGTTGCCGGTCTGCTCCAGCGGCGTGGCTCCGTCGCCCAGCGCGACTCCGATGTTGCCGCCGTAGAACACCACCGAGGCCGACAGGTCGGAAATGGTGCAGGCCGCCAGGTATGCCACGCGACCGCCGAAGCAGAACCCGACGATTCCGATCTTTCCATTGCAGGAAGACTGGCTCTTCAGGTAGTTCACTGCGGCAGTGGCGTCGGCGACGATTCCCGCGTCGGTGCACTGCTGCATCCGCTCGATGGCCAGAGGGAATTCCGTATGCAGCCCGGTAATCATCCGTCCCGAACGATGGAACATGGCTGGGGCCAAGCCCACGTAGCCAAGCTCCGGCAGGCGGTCGGCCACCGACTGGATGTGGGCGTTTACGCCCCAGATCTCCTGGATGACGACGACGGCAGGGTGGCTGCCATCGCCCTCCGGTTGGGTCAGATATCCTTCCATGGTGGTGCCGTCACCAACGTTGATGTCAACCCAGCTTGCCGGCATTGTTGCACTCCTGTTTGTGGTTTAGGGTGGACCGCTCGAATTCTAGCACCTCGCCAGGGATTCCACCCGCAATCCCTGGCGCGCACGCAAGTCTGCGACTATCCCTCCAGCACCGGCGGCCGTCGTCCTCGCGAAGGGGACACGCCCTCGTAGGCTTCGGCAACCTGGAACAGCAGGTCTTCCCGGAATCCTGCCGCTATGAACTGCAAGCCGATGGGGAGACCGGCGCTGTTCAGGCCGCAGGGCACCGAGACGGCCGGATGGCCCGTGGAATTCAGAGGGCTTGTGTTGCGCGATACAAGGCCCGACCCTGGTCCTCGGACCCGGTGCGACTCACCGAGGTGTTCCACGTACGGCTCATCGATGCGCGGCGCGCAGAGGGGCGTGGTGGGAGTGACTATGAAATCCACGTCCTGGAGCACGCGGGCGTAGTCTTCCTGGATCAGTCGCTGCGCCTTCATTGCCTTGGAGTAGTGATGGCCCAGGACGAACTGTCCGCCCAGAGTGCGATACAGGACGTCAGGCCCGTAGTCCTCGCGGTTGGCGCGCAGGAACTGCTCGTGCGTCACTATGGCATCCGACATTGCCGCCATTCGTACCGCTCCGATGTATTTCATCATGGGCAGCTCGATTGGCACGGAGACAGCGCCCAGTTCTTCGAGAGCAGCGACGGCTCGCCTGGTGGCTTCTTCCACCTCGGGATCCAGGTCTTCGAAGTAGTGATTCGACGGCACTCCCATGCGCAGTCCGCGCACCCCCTTTCCAAGACCCGCCAGATAGTCGGGCACCGGCACTGGAACTGAGCTGGGGTCCAGCGGATCGTGACCGGCAATGACCTGCAGCACGATGGCGCTGTCGGCCACCGACCGGGTCATGGGCCCGATGTGGTCGCCGTTATAGCTGGTAACCAGCAGTCCCCGCTGGCTGACGCGGCCAAAGGTCTGTTTCAGGCCCACCACGCCGCAGAATGATCCGGGCAGCCGGACGGAGCCGCCCAGGTCGGTGCCGAGGGAAGCGAAGGTCACCTCCGCTGCGACATTGGCCCCGCCGCCTCCGCTGGAGCCGCCGGGCACGTGCTCGATACCCCACGGGTTGCGCACCGCGCCAAAGTGGGGATTGTTGGAGGTGGCTCCGGCCGCGAACTCTTCCATGTTTTCCTTGCCGAGCATGATGGCCCCGGCGGCCCGGCACCTTATGGCGACCTCGGCGTCCTCGTCGGGCACGTAGTCGGCGAGCACCTTGGTGCCCAGTGTGGTCCTGATGCCGGCGGTGGCCAGGTTGTCCTTCAGCCCAATGGGTATGCCCTGGAGCGGCCCCTTGTATTCGCCGCGGGCGATGGCAGCTTCCTCCTCCCTGGCCTGGTTCATCGCCTGCTCCGGCAGCAGGGTGATAAACGTGTTGAGGGTTTGCTGCATTGATTCGGCACGGGCGAGGGCGGCTTCAGTCAGCTCAACCGGGGAAACCTCGCCGGAACGAATTCGAGGGGCCAGTTCCGATATGGTGGATGACAGCAAGTCGCTACCGGGCATGTCATTTGCCTCCTTCGTTCCGCGCGGCTGACTCGTCGGCGGAGGGCATCCGCAGCAGCCGTCCCGACAGCACCTCGGAAAGATCAAGGTCGTTAAGGATAGCCAACTGTTCCAGGTAATAATTTACCTCGGGCCGCACCAGTTCGAGTTCGCTCGCCGACAGTTCGAACCCGTTGTACTCACGTATGATTGCTTGCAGGGTTTCGTCGGATACACTCATAGGATGTCTCCCGCCTTTCAGGCTTGTGGTGGCCCCGGACGTAAACGAATAACAACGTTGCAGACAAGAGGGCGACCGTCGCCGTGAGTGTATGGGAAAGGGACATCAAACGCAATTGAAAACTGTATACCGCCGGAAACCTGGCCGACGTCACGTGTTTCCGGCACATTCGCAATGGAAAACTCGTGCGAAAACACAGTAGTATTGTAACTGGTAATTCAGGCTGTATTATTGAAATGGCCGGACAACGGCGAAGGCCAAACGTTCGGGGTGGAGCTGACTTTACAGGCTTACCGGATTAGGGGAGGTTCAATTGCGGAACCTGGCGAACTTTCTGGTCCACTTTTTCGGGCGCTCCGAAGACTCGGATAGGCCGAGATTGTCTGTGGTCCACGATCGCTGCCTGTATTGCGAGGAACCGATTAACGATTCCCACTCATATATGACGTTTCGCGTCTGTCCGTTCTGCCGGTTCCATTACACCATCACCGCCCGGGAACGCATTGAACTGCTGGCCGACCGTGGCACGTTCAAGGAGACGCACAAGTACCTGAGCTCGGTTGCGCCGATCTCATTCAACCGCCGGGGACGCTTCGGCGAACTTCTGGCGCAGGACCAGAATCGCACCGGACTGACTGAGGCGGCCGTAACCGGCCGCTGCAAGATCGACGGCGAAGACGCGATGCTCATAGTGCTCGATTTCACCTTTATGGGTGGAACCATGGGCAGCGTTGTGGGAGAAAAGGTCGCGTCCGCCCTGGAGGCGGCAGCAAAGGGAGGAATTCCGGCGATCGCGGTAGTATCGGGAGGGGGCGTGAGGGTGCAGGAGGGCGTCCTGTCCCTGATGCAAATGGCTAAGACCGTTACCGCCGCCAATCGGCTGCGAGATGACGGTTCTCCCTTCGTCGTCGTATTGGCCAATCCTTCCACCGGGCAGGCATACGCTAGTTTCGCCAACCTGGCCGACGTGATTCTCGCGGAGCCAAAGTCTCTGATTGGTCTTTCTCCGCTCCGGACGCTCCGGGAGGCGTCAAACATTCCACTGCCGCTGGACGCTCACACGGCCGAGGCCCACGTGGGGCATGGCCTGCTGGATAACGTCGTCGACCGGGAGGCTCTGAGGACCCGGGTGTCTGTGCTGCTTCGCATTTTGCGCGGCCAAAAGCTGGAAATGAGCAAGCAGGACAAGGCATTGGCGACTGATCTGCTACAGGCGGCCGATGGCGCCTGTACGCAGGTAGATCCCTGGGATGCCCTTTCCGCCGTGCGCGACGCGGAGCGCCCTCCCGCGTCAAACTATTTCCGGCAGATGCTCGATCCCTTCATCGAGTTGAGGGGCGACCGGCTGAACAGCGACGACCGCTCCATTGTCGCCGGTGTTGGCTACCTGGCGGGGCTGCCCGTTGCGGTAATCGGCCATCAGCGCCGGGCGCTGGTGGAGGGGGAGCGCTACCACGTATACCCCGATGGCCTCAGAAAGGCGCAGCGGGTGATCGCGCTGGCGTCCCGGTTTGAGTTGCCGCTCCTGACGCTGGTCGATACACAGGGCGCCGACCCCGGCCTGGAGGCGGAGGAGCAGGGCATCGGCAACGCCATTGCTCGTACCCTGTCGGCCATGCTGGACGTCCCGACCCCCATCGTGTCGGTGATCATCGGTGAGGGCGGCAGCGAAGGAGCCCTGGCGCTGGGGATGGCCGACTGCATTCTGATGCAGCAGTACGCCGTCTATTCCCCCATATCAATGAACCACAATCTCGCCGGCGCTTTTCACGAACCTGTGCTGGACCGCGAGGCTGCCGACGCTCTGATGCTTACTGCTCACGACTGCGTGGAGCTGGGTATCGCTGACGGGGTGATAGCCGAGCCCGAGGGCGGCGCACACCTAGACCCGCGAGCTGCCGGAACCGCATTGCAGGGCGGGATCCTGAAGGAACTGAACCGGCTCAGCAAGATGTCTCAGGGAAAGCTGCTCAAGCGGCGGTACACCAAGTTCCGCAGGATGGGCGAGGCCAACGCGTATTCGCAGGAGGCGATGACTCGCGAGGTGGAGTTGCTGATGAGCATCACCGCCGGGGAACGCATTCCCAGGCGAAGAACGCCGAACGCCGAGCCGCACGAGGCTTACGTTCTGCCAGATGAATAATAATTGTGGCGGGCCCTTTCGTCGCTGATAAGGGAAGTGAGGGAGCCGGTTCTGGACCAGGCGGTGATTCCGGGTTGCCCGGAATCTAAGCGGCCTCGCGGCCAAACTCCTTCAGGCTGCGCCGCAACTCGGATGCAATCTGCGAGTATTCCTCCCTGACCTCTTCGTCTGCAACCACCGTCGGCATTGCGCCGTTCCGGTACGACGGCCTGAGTTCCATGCTGCCGAGATAGGGAGCCTCGACCTCTTCGGCCAGGGCGCGACCGCCACCCTGGCCAAAAATAGCGCCCGTGTAATTCTCGACAACCCCCACAACGTCCAGGTTCAGCTTGCGGATCATGTTGATGCAGCGCTTGGCATCCAGGACCGCCAGGTCCTGTGGCGTGCTGACAACAACAAACCCGTCCATGGGGAGGCTTTGCATCACAGTGAGGGGAGAGTCGGAGGTGCCAGGGGGCAGGTCCACCACGAGGTAGTCAAGCTCGCCCCAGTCGGTGCTCTGAAGGAACTGGTTGATGGCGTTATGGATCATTGGGCCACGCCAGATGATCGCCTCTTCCTGGTTCTCCTGGAAATATGCCATCGAGACGACTTTGACTCCCCAGTCCTCGGCGGGCACAATCTGCCCATCCTGGTAGTCGGGCCTGGAGGTGGCGGCCAGTACCTTTGTGACATTGGGACAGTCGATGTCAACATCCAGTATGCCAACGCGGGCGCCCTCCTGGGCGAGGGTCACAGCCAGGTTGACGGCGACGGTTGTTTTCCCCACCCCGCCCTTGCCGCTGTAGACCCCGATCTTGGTCTTGATCTTGTCCAGTCGCTCGCCGATCTGGCGTTTCTGCTGCCAGCTGCGCTTGATCTGTTCCAGCCTTGCGTTCTGCGCGTTCTGCTGGGGAGTTGTCATCGTACGCCTCGACTATGGACGGCCCCTGCTGGGCCGCTCAGCTAAAATCAGGCAAAATCAGAAATCGGGGAGGAAGTCCCGGCAGGCCCTTCCTCCCAGAAACCTGGCACGCCAAAGCCTGGCGCGGTTGGCGCGAATCGCCCGGGCCCTAAATGCCCAACTGGTTGCGGGCCTCTTCGCTTATCAGGTCCGGGGACCAGGGAGGATCGAACACCAGTTCAATCTGCACCTCCTCAACCCCGTCAAGCTCCTGGATGGCCCACTCGGCCTGCTGGCCGATGTAGGGACCCATGCCGCAGCCGGGAAAGGTCAACGTCATCTGCACGTAGACGTCGGACTCGTTCACCTGCACGTCGTAGATGAGACCCAGATCGACAACGTTGACCGGGATCTCGGGGTCGTATACGGTGCGCAGTGCGTTGAATACCTCATCCCTGGATATTACTGCCTCAGCCATTTCAGCCTCCTGACCGCCGCTAAACTGTAATTGATTATAGCAAGAAACCACGAACGGGGTTCCGCGCACTCGCACCGGAGTGCGGAGTGAATTCCGGTCGGGCAGAATGGTCATTCGCTTGGATGTACCGGCCCCGGCATTCATTAAGGCCCGTAAAGGAGGGCGAAAGCGTTGGGTGTTTGCATAAGATTGGCCACGGAGGACGACGCACAGGGGATGCTGGAAATCTACTGCCCCGTGGTGCGTGATACGGCCATTTCCTTTGAGGCCCGTCCTCCTGTCACCGAGGAATTCTGCGGTCGCATTCGGGCCAGCCTGGAGCAAAGGCTATGGCTGGTCTGCGAAAGCAATGGGGTCATTGCTGGTTATGCCTACGCGACTCAGTTCAACCCGCGCGAGTCATACATCTGGTCGGTCGAGGTGAGCGTCTACGTTCACCCCGCTTTCCATCGCCGAGGCATTGGCCGCGCCCTTTACACGTCCCTGTTTCGTTGCCTGGCCCTGCAAGGCTATTGCACAGCAGTGGGCCGCATAACCCTGCCCAACCCGGCCAGCGTGGCGCTACACGAGTCCATGGGATTTCAGGCCGTTGGGGTGAATCGGGGAATCGGCTACAAACACGGACAGTGGCACGACGTTGGCATCTGGCAAATGGAAATACAGCCACGACCGCCGAGCCCGAAGGCACCGCGATCATTCGCCACCCTTTCTCACACGAAGGAATGGGCCGCTGCCCTTTCCTGTGGCGAGGAGCTAGTCAAGAGATGAGCGCCCCCGGCTCGCTGAGCGGACATGGTGCGAGACGGAGGGCGCAGGGAGCAAAGCCGGGATCGCACTGATGCGCTGGATACGACTAGGGGATCAGCAGCAGCTTGCCGGTGGTGGCCCGGCTTTCCAGCAGACGATGGGCTTCAGGAGCGTCTGAAAGCGGGAGTTCGTGTCCAATGTGCAACTTTATCTGCCCGGAGGCCACCCAGCCCAGCACATCGCCGGCGCGCTTTTCCAGTTCGGCGCGGTCGACGGTGTAATCGCCCAGACCGGGCCTCGTCAGGAACTTGGACCCGGCTGAGAATATTCGCGGGTCCACGGGATCGGGGTTGCCGCTGGCAGCTCCGTAGAGCGCCATCACTCCCCGGCGGCCCAGGCTGCTTACCGAGAGGTCGAAGGTGGTCTTCCCCACGCCGTCGTAGACTACTCTGACACCCTCGCCGTTCGTGGCCTCCTTGACCACTTCAGCGAAATCGTCTTTGGTGTAGTTGATCACGTGGTCCGCCCCGGCCTGGCGGGACATCTCTGCCTTTTCCTCCGTGGACACCGTGGTGAACACGTACCCGCCCAGCATCTTTATCATCTGGGTCAGGATGAGTCCCATGCCTCCCGCGCCGGCGTGGACTACCACCCTGTCGCCCGGCTGCACCGGGTAGGTGGCGTGACACAGGTAGTGGGCGGTCATCCCTTGGAGCATGGCGGCGGCGCCGGCTTTGGCGTCGAGGCCCGAGGGCCGCTTGATCAGCCGCCACGCCGGCACCAGCGCCTGCTCGGCGTAGGAGCCGTTGACGCTGCAATACACGACGTCGTCGCCCACGGCTACCCCAGATACGCCACTGCCCACAGCCGCCACTACGCCCGCTCCTTCAACGCCGATGGTGCGAGGGAGAGGAGGACCAGGATTGATGCCGGCCCGGCTGTATACGTCGGTGTAGTTGACCCCCGCTGCCTGGATACGGACCACCGCCTCGCCTTCGCCGGGAACCGGGTCGGAAACGTCCTGGTACTTCATCGCTTCCGGCCCGCCGAAATCGTTAATCTGAACGGCTTTCATTCTGAGTTCTCCTGTCACTTCCGTATTTCTTGATTCATTGGAGAATTTGCTTGGCAAGTATACACCCCAAGTCGGGCCTGTCAGGCATGTCCGGCTGGCTATGAGGGTATTAGTGGCGGCCCACAAAGAGCCCACAAAGAGGGGTTTTTGCCCTGATCACAAATTGCCATGTATTACAGGAACTGATACTATGGCAAAGCCTAATTTCCGGCCACAAATGCCCTCTTGATATGCTGGGCAGACGGCACATTGACAGAGGGTAGCGAGGCGCCCCTTCCGGCGCCGATCCGTCTCTGATAACTAGCGAGGAACCTAAACGTATGGCTGAGAGTTTCCTGGATTTCGTAAGGACCCTGCCAGAGCAGGGGAATGTCCGAACTGTAACTATCGACGAGTTGGACGACGAGGCCTTTAAGCATGGCCGCATCACCAACACTGGCGGACGCAGCTTTTATTCAAACGTTCGCAACCGCAGCGCCGGAATTGCCGTGGTTTTCGGGAGTGACCGTGTTGCCACCAAGAATTTCAATCCTGCTCAGGAGCGAATCAGGGATAACAAGGACAAAACGCTGGAGGAGGTTCGCAAGTATCTCCTTCGGGCTCCAATGATCCGGGTGCAGCGGACTATCGGCGACAATTCAGAATTCAACCCCAAGTGCAACCTTTTCCTGTCGCTGCAGCGGCCGGACAATGCCCGGCAGGCTTGCCTCTGGAGCCATACCCTGCGCGACTACGACCCGGCTTCGCCAGGGCCGGACCTCTATGAGGTCTGCATCCCCGAGTGGCCGGAAAACGACAGCCAGGTGCTGGTGTTCCCGGAGGAGAACCTGACCGTCATCCTCGGCATCGACTATGTCGGGGAAGTGAAAATGGGGTTCCTCCGGATGGCCATGTGGGATGCCAAAGAGGAAGGCATGCTCAGCCTGCACGCCGGCTCAAAGGTTGTTACGGCCCAACAGCCGGATGGCGCGTCGAGGCGCTATGGAATGCTCTTCTTTGGTCTTTCCGGGACAGGAAAGACCACTCACGCCTGCCACGGGCACGGCATGGACGCGCCGGGCGAGGTGATGGACATCCTGCAGGACGATATCGTCGCTCTACGCAAGGATGGTGGCGCTCTCGGAACCGAGCGGGGCTTCTACCTGAAGACCGAGGGAATGAGAGCCGATACCCAGGCCCTGATTTACAACGCCCTCCGTTCCCCTGAGGCGCTGTTTGAGAATGTCATGCTGACCCACGACGGCGAGATTGACTACGCCGACCTGTCGCTGGGCGGCAACGGTCGCGCCGTCATTCCCCGGACCAGCTTCGGCGAGTATGTGGGCAGCGACATAAACATGCCCTCCCTGGACCAACTCGACGGAATGGTCATCGCCTTCATCACCCGCAGAATGACGGTACTGCCATTTGTTTCCCGGCTCAACCCGGAGCAGGCGGCTGCCGCCTTCATGCTGGGCGAAAGCGTCGAAACCTCGGCCGGCGACCCTCGCAGGGCAGGGGAGTCGGTTCGCGTTGTAGGGACCAACCCGTTCCTGATCGGCTCGGAGGCTGAAGAAGGGAATTGGTTCTACGACTTCGTCAAGAACAATGAAGGCAAGGTGCAGTGCTACCTGCTGAACACCGGCGGGGTTGGCGAGATCCTCGAACGCGATGACCAGGGTCGAGCCAGTGTAAAGCAGCCAGTCACACGAGTTCCCATTCCTGAAATGTCGGCAATGATTCGCGGCATTTTGCGCAACTCAATGGAATGGGGAGAGGACCCTCTGTTCGGTGCAGAGATCCCTGTTTCAATCGACGGCGTAGACATCAGCAAATACGCCCTTTCCAACTTCTACACCGCACAGCAGATTCAGGAATACGCAGAGAGGCTTAAGGAAGAGCGTAAAGCGCACTTGGCCCGTTTCCCTGGCCTGAACCCCAAGATATTGGAAGCTGTCAACTAACTGGCCGGCCCACATTCTTACCGGCGGAGGTAACTCCATGCCAACCCACTCCACTCCAAAAGTTTCCCAGGCGCTCAGCCAGTTCGAAACCGACCCCAACAGAAAAGGCAAGAAGGACGCCCGGGAAGGCAGCCAGGAATTGCGAAAGTTCCTGAGATGGAGTGGAGACCGGGAGGTGGGGAGGTTCACCCCCCACGACATGGAGCAGTATGCCAAAGAGGTAGGCCAGAGCGGGGCCGATTCAGCGCAGCAGCGCCTCCAGCCGGTGAAAGCCTTTGTGGAATACTGGAAAACCCAGGGCTGGACCGACAAGAAGCTGGCCACGCATCTGCGCCCGCCCCGAAGCAAGACGAGGGGAACCGCCAGGTCGTCCGCGCGTCCCGCTCCCCGGCCCGCCGATGACGAGCGGACGTACCTTTCCCAGGAAGGCTACGATCGTATAGTTCAGCAGCTGGAGGAACTCAAGGCCGACAGGGTGACTGTGACCCAGGAAATACGAAGGGCGATGGCCGACAAGGACTTCCGGGAAAATGCGCCGCTGGATGCCGCCAAGGAAAGGCAGGGGCGGATCGAAACGCAGATACGGCAGCTTGAGTCCACCATCGCCAACGCGCAGATCCTGTCCGGCTCGGCCAACGGCGGCGAGATTACGCGCTCCTCCGTGGGCACGCGCATCACGGTAAGGGACAAGGACTCCGGAGAGACACTGGACTATACACTGGTGGACGCCCGGGAGGCGGACACCGGCCTGCGGCGAATATCGATCCAGTCTCCCGTTGGGCAGGCCCTGCTGGATCTTGGGACAGGCGAGGAGGTGGCGGTGCCCACGCCGAAAGGAACGCTGACGTACGTAGTGGAGAGCATTACTTCAGTCTAGCTGCGCTGCGACTCTGGAAGCTCAAATTGGGGCGCACCCACGTGCGCCCCAATCCTTTGTGCCAGGTATATACCGTGTTACGAAAGAGGTTAAGAGTTCAGCTTGGCAACCTCTTCAATAATGTCATTCGGATCGGGCAACTGGCCGGGCACGTAAGTCTCGCGGAACCGGATTACTCCATCCTTGTCCACGATGATTATTGCCCGGTTGCCCGCTCCTCGCTCCTCATTCCACAGGTCGTAGGACTTGGTGGTCTCGCCCTTCGGGTGGAAGTCGGAAAGCTCGGGGTAGGGCAGCCCGCCCATCGCCGTGCTCCACGCCTTGTGAGAGTGAACCGTATCGCAGCTTATGCCCAGAACCTGGGCATTGTTCTCCTCGAACCGGCCGTGAGCCTGCCGGAAGAGGGTGGCCTGGCTGGTTCAACCAGAGGTGAAGTCAAAGACGTGGAAGGAAAGCACCACCGTCTTTTCCCCCCGGTACTGGCCCAGGGTTATTTCACCGTGGTCGGGGGATGGCAGCTTGAAATCCGGGGCTACATCGCCAACTTCTGCAGGCATATCCACACTCCTTTGGATTACGGCAGGCCGGATGCCCCCTGCCGTAGGCCCGATTATACTCCACATTCACCCCTTGTGGCTTGCCGTGGCGCCAGAGGCACGCCGGGGAGTTGGGCGACAGCAAAAGAAAGTCCTGCCGCTCCCCGGCAGCCCCAAGGCAGTGCGCGAACGCAGGCCGGAACCGGCTTACGCTCCGGGAAGACGATAGCTCACCGTCTTGCCGCAAGCCTCGTCGATTTCCTCGGGTGTGATCAGCTGAACCGTGGAAATGTCCAGGGCCCCGCCGGCGCCAATGGCTATGGAGACTGCAGCGGCAGTTGCCGTGTCGGGGAAGTCGAAGGTCAGATACAGGTCGGCCCCGCCAAATGCGTAATAGAATGACTCCAGACTTCCACCCTGCTCGCGGGCCAGTTCTTCAAAAACCCGGCGCCGGGAGGTGCCTCCCTCCTTGAGCAGTCCTTGGAGGCCCTGGGCGGTGTAATTGGCCTGAAAGAGAAACTTGGGCATAGCAATTGACTCCTTTTATTCCAGCTCCGCGTTCCTTCCGGCGCAAAAGGGATGACCTATCGCCGGACCGGTGCGCGTATGACTGTACCATACATTGATTGCCAGTCGACGCCTTACAGGGTGTTCGATAAGTTCCCTCTCCCTCTGGGAGAGGGTTAGGGTGAGGGCGTCTCCCATTGCCGCAGGAGTAACGAATGCCCCGGCAACCTGCCAGCATCGTGCGCGTAGCGGAATCGGAGCAACATGCGGTGCTATACTGCCGGGAGAATGTTGGACGCAGTGTCAAGTAGAGGGACAGTGTGGAGGTAGTCTTTGACCGGGGAATTTATCTCCCCGAACTGGACCTGTGGCTGGATTCCACCCGCAAGCGCGAGAGCAGCGTCATTTCACATGCTCACTCCGACCACACCTCACGGCACAGCCGCCCGATCGTCACCCCCAATACCCTCCTGCTGCTCCGTGACTACCTCAAGAAGGCCGACCCTGTGGTACTCCCCTACGGGGAACCCCTGGAAACCCCGACTCACACCATCACCCTCCACCCCGCGGGACACTGTCTTGGGTCGGCGCAGACCCTGGTCGTCTCCAGGGATACGGGGCACCGGCTGCTCTACACCGGAGATATCAAGACCCGTTCCAGCCCGACCAACGAACCGGCAGAGCCGGTGCAGGCCGACACCCTGGTCATCGAATGCACTTATGGTCGGCCGGAGTACGTCTTTCCCAGCCAGGAGCAGACGCTGTCTACCGCCACCCGCACGCTGCGAGCGTGGCTGTCCAGGGGCGAGCGGCCCGTTGCTCTGGGCTGGCGGCTGGGCAAGGCGCAGGAAATGCTATACCACCTGCTGTCCGAAGGATTTGAGGTGGTGGCGGAGGACGGGATCTACCGCGCGGTTGAGGCCTACCGGGAGGCGGGGATTGAGTTTCCGGGCAAGGTGACTGCATTTGACGGCCACTGGCCCGACGGCGCCGTGGCGCTCTTTCCTCCGGGAAAGAGTGTGCAGGCACTGAGGGGATATCGCAACCAGCGAACCATGGAGCTGACCGGGTGGGCGGTGTCCAAGGCCCGGCATCACTGGCGCCGCCCCGCCGACGCGAGCCTGCCGTTCAGCGACCACGCCGACTACAACGACCTGCTGGCTTACGTGGAAGCTGTGAATCCCAGCCGGGTGTACACGGTCTATGGCTTCCCGGAATTTGCCGCCAAATTGCGCTCCTTGGGGTACCCTGCGGTACATCTGGACGGCAAGGGCACGCCGTCCAATGCCGGGTTCCAGATGAGGATGGTGTAGGCGGCCGGCGCTCCTACCTTGGCTCGATTGTTACGGTTCCGCCGTCCCATACCTGGACGGTAAGGGTGCTGTTTTCGAGGAGGGCCATGCCCACCAGCGATTCCTGTTCAGTTTGCAAGACCGATACTTCGACTGATTCTCCTTGCCAGTCAACGGCCGCCAGATAAACCGGCAAGTGCAAAACGGTCCCGCTAAGTAACGTAGTTTGTCGGCTACCACGTGGTGCCAGTTCCAAGAAACGAATAATGCTAACGGGAAGGGCCAGGAAACCGGTAAATCCTGTATCCAGGACACACCATATCAGGTGGAAATTGCCTTGACTGTCTTCAACACTTATCTCGATCAAGGCCTCCAGGTCACTATTGATCCTCCCTGATAGCATCAGTCTGGCCTGACGACTTTCATCCCAGTCATACGATAAGCTGTTGGCCTGCCCACTCTAACTGCGTAGGTAACCGCCTCAGGATGCCTGTCCAGCAGTCGACGTGTAGCCACGGCATCTCGTCTGTCTATCTCGTAGTCCCCGGTTTCCACCTCAATGACGACAAAATTCCCTCGTTCCTGCTCAAGATCGATATGCGGCTTGATGGCCTCTAGGTAGATTTTCTCGCCCTTTTCAGCGATCGCCTTAAGAGATTCCTGATCAATCGACATCGTTATTGCTCCGTCCTCACATCGGGACATTGCGAATCTATTCACAACACCGCAGCATAACATTGCACGAGTTACAAGGGGCGCACAACGGTGCGCCCCTTTCGAGCGACTTGGACTACAGTGGGCTGCCTAGTCAGGCGTAGAACCCAGCGCGGGTACGTTGGCTGACTCGTCGGAGGCGAGCTGGCGGTTGACGGCGCTGAGGTACGCCTTGGCGCTGGCTACCACGATGTCGGTGTCGGCGCCGCGGCCGGTGTAGGTCTTGCCGTCTTTCTCGATGCGGATGGTCACCGTGCCCAGCGAGTCACGGCCCTCGGTGGCTGCCTGGACGTTGAAGTCCACCAGCCTGTTTACGACGCCGATGGCACGGTCGATGGCGTTGCAGATGGCATTGACCGGGCCGTTGCCCGTGGCGGCGTCGGTGGTGGGGATGCCCTCCGGGTCGATCAATCGCACGGTGGCCGTGGCGATGCCGTGGTCGCCGCCGCTGAACTGCACCTGGTCTAGGGAGTAGCTGATGGGCTCGCCGGTCTCTCGCGATTCCTCGTCCATCAGGATTTCCAAGTCGCGGTCGGTCACCTCACGCTTGCGGTCCGCCAGAACCTTGAAGGACTCGAACACCCGGGAGACTTCCTCACGCGTCAGGCTATAGCCGAGCGCCTCCAGCCGGGCCTGCAGGCCCGCGCGGCCGCTGAGCTTGCCCAGTACCAGGCTGTTGCCGGGCACGCCGACGCGCTCTGGCTGCATCACCTCGTAGGTGGAGCGGTCCTTCAGCACCCCGTCCTGGTGGATGCCCGAGGCGTGGCGGAAGGCGTTCTCGCCCACCACGGCCTTGTTTGCCTGGACGGCCATGCCGGAGATGCGGCTGACCATGCGGCTGGACGGGTAGATCTGGGTGGTGTCGATGCCGATGTCCACCCCGAAGTGGTCCTTCCGGGTGTCCAGGGCCATGATGATCTCTTCCAGCGATGCGTTGCCAGCGCGCTCGCCGATGCCGTTGATGCAACCCTCGACCTGCCTGGCCCCGGTCTCGATGGCAGTCAGGCTGTTGGCCACCGCCAGGCCCAGGTCGTTATGGCAGTGGACGCTGAGGGTCACGTTCTCGATGCCTGGCACGTTGGTCTGGATGTCGCGCAGCAGCTGGGCGAAGCCGTTGGCTGACGGAATGGCGTAGCCCACGGTGTCGGCGATGTTGATGGTGGTGGCGCCGGCCCGGATGACTTCGGCCAGCATCTGGTACAGGTACTCCGGATTGGTGCGGGTGGCGTCCATGGGCGAGAACTCGACGTCGGGGCAGTAGCCCTTGGCCCGCTCCACCATGGTCACGGCCATCTCCATGACCTCTTCCCGGTTCTTCCGGAGTTGGTGCATCTGGTGAATTTCCGAAGAGGAGAGGAACACGTGGATTCGGGGCCGCTCCGAGTGCTCAACCGCCCTCCAGGCCTGGTCCACGTCGTTGGGATGGGCCCGGGCCAGCGAGGCGATGATGGGACCCTTGACTTCCCTGGCGATGTTGGACACCGCCTCGAAGTCGCCCGGGGAACTGGCGGCGAAGCCGGCCTCGATGATGTCCACGTTCATCCGCTGCAACTGCCGGGCGATTTCCATCTTCTCGGCGCCGGTCATGCCGATGCCAGCCGACTGTTCGCCGTCGCGGAGGGTAGTGTCCAGGAGCAGAACCTTCTCGTTGCTTGCCATTTCTTCCTTTACCTCAAATTCCCTTTCTGAATTTAGTTGTCGGGGATTTGCCCTCACCTTTACCCTCTCCCAGGGGGAGAGGGGATAGGATTTAACTGCGGCGTTCAGAAAGGCACGGCAGGGCCACGTAGTCCACCACACCCAGCCCGGCCAGGACCAGCGTGCGATGGTGAACTACACTCAACGTCTCCTGTTGCATAGATTTTCGCTCCTTGTGATTTGGTGTGCTCCGCTCAGGGTTCCGGTTCGAGGCGGCGGAGTTGTTCTCTGAGCCGTTCGGCTTCCCGCTGGGCCTCGGCGGCCCGGGCCTGAGCGGCGTCGCGTTGGTCTTCGACGGCTTTGGCGCGGGCCTCGGCTGCGTCGCGCTGGGCCTTCAATTCCGTCTGTATGGGCAGATATATGCCCTCTACGGAGTCGTAGAAACGTAGTTCATGGTCTACCCAGCACAGGGAAAGCTCCAGCGCCGGGCTATAGCCCCAGATCACCCCGTCCGGTTCCTGGTTTATCGTGATGGGGACATAGTTGCCGTCCACCAGTCGGTCGCCGGCCAGCGCGGTAGTGTGATAGCTGCCTCCGGTGTGGTCGAATCGCCAATATTCACCGACGCCCCGGACGGCATAGGCAGTTCGCTTGATGCCTTCGTCCCGATGGCCGGTACTCTCGGAGGCCACTTCCAGCACGAACTCCGGCGGCTTGCCCACTTCATTGATGACATAGCCGTTGGTCGCGGTAATCCGCTCCGGGTCCACGTCGAAAGCCACGACACAGTCCGGATAGGGCGAGGTAGTAACCTCGCTCCGGTCCCGGCAGAGGTATCCACTGCCGTTGACCAGCACGCCCTCACGGCGACCATGGAACCAGGTTTCCAGGGCTTGGTCGGCGCGGGTTATGTGTTTGTGCTGTTGCATGTCACGATTGCGCGGCGGGTCGGGCAGCGGCTTGGGTCGAGCCTGCTCATCCGCTGGCAATGATTTCGATGGCCGTCCGGTAGTCATCTTGACCCTCCTGCTGGGTGCCCAACGCCGCTATGCTCCGGCGGCACATCAACAGGCGTGAACGGCGGAGAAACAGGGCCGTGACCGTATTCAAAGCGGCGAATCAATGCCTTTTCGTCCTCGCTGCCTACTTCGGGTCCATCCAGGGCATCATGGCGCGAAGCTCCTTGCCGATGCCTTCGATGGGGGCATTCTGTGCTGCCTCGCGCATGGGGACGAACCGGGGGCGGCCCTCGTCGTTCTCCGCGATCCACTCACGGGCGAAGGTGCCGTCCTGGATTTCTCTCAGCACCGCGCGCATGTTCTCGCGGACGTGCTCGTCGATGATGCGGTCGCGCCGGCTGAGTGAGCCGTACTCGGCGGTGTCGCTGACCGAGAAGTGCATGTAGTTGTGGCCGCCCTGGTACATCAGGTCGACGATCATCTTGAGCTCGTGCAGGCACTCGAAATAGGCGATCTCCTGCGGGTACCCGGCCTCGACCAGCGTCTCGAACGCCGCGTTGACCAGGGCGGTCACGCCGCCGCAGAGGATGCTCTGCTCGCCGAACAGGTCGCTCTCTGTCTCGTCCTTGATGGTGGTCTCCAGCACGCCTGCGCCGGTGCAGCCGATGCCCTTGGCGTAGGCCAGGCCGATCTGCTTGGCGTTGCCTGACGCGTCCTGGTGCACCGCCAGCAGGCTGGGCACGCCCACGCCTTCGACGAACAGCTCCCGCATGCGGTGGCCGGGAGCTTTGGGCGCAACCATCATCACGTCCATGTTGTCGGGAAGCACGATCTCACGGTAATGAATGCTGAAGCCGTGAGCCACCATGAAGGCGCTGCCCGGCTTGAGATTGGGCTCGATCTGCTCCCGGTAGATACGGCCCTGGACATGGTCCGGGATGACCATCATGATCACGTCGGCCTCTTTGGCAACCTCGGGCACGTCGGCCACCCGGAGCCCGGCTCCTTCGGCGGCGGCGATAGATCTGCTGCCAGGATACAGGCCTACCACCACGTTTTGGCCGTTGTCCTTCAGGTTAAGCGCGTGGGCATGTCCCTGGCTGCCGTAGCCGATGATGCCGATGGTCTTTCCCTCGAGAACCCCCAGGTCGGCGTCCTGGTCGTAATAGACGTTTACCATATTTGAATGCTCCGTCGATCTCGAAATTTTCTTCCCCGCCCTAACCCTCCCCAGCAGGGGAGGGAATTTTGCGGATGGGAATTTTGTCAGATCCCGCTGTCCATGCGCATAACGCTCACTGGAACGCCCAGGTTCTCCGCTTCCATGCCGCTTTCCTGCCCCCGCACCATGGCCACCAGCCCGGTGCGGACCATTTCCGTGATGCCGAAGGGATGGAGCAGGTTCTCAAGGGCGTTGACTTTCTGCTCGCCGCCGGTGATTTCGATAACCACGTAGGTCGAGCCGACGTCAACGATGTTCGCGCTGAAAAGCTCAGCAAACTGCATTATCTCGCCGCGGGTGGAGGGACTGGTGGTCACTTTCATGAGCGCCAGCTCCCTGGCCACCACCTGGTGAGTGGAGATGTAGGAGACCTGGATCACGTCGACGAGTTTGTCCAATTGCCGTGTCACCTGTTGCACTGTGGGGAGATCCCCGTTGACCACGAAGGTCATTCGGGACAGCCCCTTCTTTTCGCTGCGGCCTACGGCGAGGCTGGCAATGTTGAAGCCACGGCGCCGGAACATGCTGGAGATGCGGGTCAGCACCCCCGGCTTGTCCTCCACCAGGGCGACGATGGTGTGCTGCTCCGGCTGGGATGACTGGACCATCCTAGTACGGCCCTCCCTGGGACGGCTGGACCTCGATCATCTCGTGGACCGATTCACCGGCAGGGATCCAGGGGTAAACCTGCTCGTCCGGCTTGACGACAAAGTCGATGATGACCGGGCCCGAGACCTCCATGGCGTGGCGCACGGCGTCGTCCACCTCGTCCTTGCGGGTTACGCGCATCCCGTCGATGCCATAAGCGGCGGCCAGCTTTACGAAGTCCGGGTTGCCGGAGTATTCCACGGCGTAGTACTCGCGGTCGTAGAACACGTCCTGCATCTGCTTGACCATGCCCAGGCTCTGGTTGTTGAGGATGGCGAACTTGATGTCGACATTATTCTCGACGGCCGTGGCCAGATCGCACATGGTCATCTGGAACCCGCCATCCCCGGCAACGGACCAAACGGTCTTGTCGGGGCGGCCCATCCGCGCCCCCAGGGCGGCGGGGACCTCGTAGCCCATGGACCCCAGCCCGCCGGAAGTGATCAGAGTGTTGGGTTCTCTGAACTTGCAGTGCTGGGCCGCCCACATCTGGTGCTGGCCGACGCCTGTGACCACGATGCAGTCGCCTCCGGCAACTTCTGAGAGGCGGTTGAGCACGTACTGGGGAAGCAACTCCTCAGATTCCCTGATATGAAGGGACGGATGTTCCGCCTTCAGCTCCGCCAGCCGGCGGTGCCAGTCCAGATGAACGTTGGGCTCCACCAGGGGAATCAACTGGTTCAGCACCATCTTGAGGTCGCCGACTACGGGTACGGTGGCCTTGACGTTCTTGTCCAGTTCCGAGGCGTCCACGTCGACGTGTACCACCTTGGCGTTGGGGGCGAAGTCGCGCAGTCGGCCGGTGACCCGGTCGTCGAAGCGCATACCCAGGCCGATCAGCAGGTCGGCCTGGTCGATGGCCAGGTTGTTGTAGGCCATGCCATGCATGCCCGGCATGCCCATGTTGAGAACGTGGTCAGTGGGCAGGGAACCGATGCCCAACAGCGTGGTTATTACGGGAATCTGCGCCTTCTCGGCCAGGTCTATCAGCTCGCTGTATGCCTGCGAAATGAGCACGCCGTGTCCGGCCATGATCACGGGGCGTCTGGCTTCGTTTATGAGCTGGGCGGCACGCGCCACCTGGGACGCAGGGGCCTCGCCCGGAGGGCGATAGCCCGGCAGGTTGGGCATGTCCGGCCAGATGAATTCGGCCTTCAGGTCCTGCAAGACGTCCTTGGGAATGTCCACCAGCACCGGTCCCGGACGCCCCGTGCGCGCGATGTGGAACGCCTCCTTGATGGCCGGAGCTACGTCTTCCACTTCCATCACCAGGAAGTTGTGCTTGGTGATGGGCAGGGTGATGCCGGTAACATCGGTTTCCTGGAAGGCATCACGGCCGATGGCGGCGCGGGGCACCTGTCCGGTGATTGCCACCATGGGTACGGAGTCCATTTGGGCCGTGGCGATGCCGGTAACGAGGTTCGTGGCTCCGGGGCCGCTGGTGGCCGAGCAGACGCCGACGCGGCCTGTGGCGCGGGCGTAGCCGTCTGCGGCCATGGCGGCGGCTTGCTCGTGCCGCACCAGCACGTGGCGCAACTGCGGGTACCTGGCCATGGCTCCGTACAATGGCAGCACGGCCCCGCCTGGCAGCCCGAACACTATGTCGACCCCCTCCTTGAGGAGGCTTTCGCAGACAATTTCAGCGCCGCTTAACTTCATAAGTCCTGCTCGGAGATCGTCGGCTGCTGCCGATGGGTCTCACAGACTGGGGTTGAACACGAGCACAAAAAAACACCCATCCCAACATGAAGGGACGGGTGTGGGCCCGCGGTACCACCCTTCTTCCCCGGCGCCCGGCGAAATATCGCTGGGTCCAGAGCTGCTTTCAGACTCTGTAACGGTGTCACCCGCCGCGCCCTGCTGTGCCGATGCTATCGGCACCATCAGGCGGGCCGCTCCCGGGCGAGTTCACGGCGCTACTGCCACCGGCTCGCACCAACCGCCGGCTCTCTGTCGCAGGCCATCGTTACTACTCCCGCTCGTCGCGGAATTCGTATGGGAAATCTTACCAGCGTCCCAATCCAGTGTCAACGAGCAAATTGCCCGTTTAACGGCATCAAATCAGCATTTCGACGCGGGTTAACTCGCCCTTTACAGGGTCCACACTGAACCCCAAGGATTCGAGGGCCGTGACGCCCAATACGGTGGGGTCGCTGTCCTCTCCAAAGACTGTTGTAACCCCGGCAACCTCGCCGTCCAGAGTCATCATGACCATTCCTGTGTCCCGGGTAATGACGCCCCCGAAGCCGCGCAGCCTCCGCTGGCCGGTGCGCCGGATTCCCAGACTGTCCAGCAAGGCGTGTGGCAAGACGCTGAGCGTAGCCCCGGTATCCACCAGAAGACGGACTTCCTCAGAGCGGCCCGGTTCCGACGGGTTGGATAAGCCAACGTTGACTTGGACGAAACCCATTGCGCACTGCTCCATCGAGTTTGTTGTAATTTTACCACTCTCAGCTCCCGGCAGAGCTACGGGTATCATAATGCCTTTACCACTTCACCCTTGATACTGAGCATCCCCGCCAGCCTGAACTGGTGAAAAACATGGCCGTGGCCATGTATGGCGAGCGTAGCAGAATCGAGGCCATCGGCCGGATGCTGGGTAAGAATGCCGGGACCGTCTACTCCGGGGTCAAGAAAAGCCTGCCAGGCCCGGAATCTGCTGCGGATCATGGGTGAGCAGCGCTGGAGTCGCAGCCGTGGGCGGACGTTGCCGAAGGTCATATCCTTCGATTGAGATGTGGAGCTGCGCCGGAGCGCGGGGGCAGAAAGCGCCGCGCTCGCAGAGGCATTGGTCGGCCGCTGTGCGAGCATCGTCCCGTGTAGAGTGGATAGTGGTGCAGCCGAGACGCAGAGAACGCGGATTAGTCAGGTATCGGTTGGCCCCGAATTATCAGGGGCTGGCCCCTCGCCTATACAGAACTATTCCTGCGGTATGAGGGGCAACGCTTGACTATTTCTTCTTCTCTTCCTCTTCTCGCTTCTTCGCGGCTTGCACCGCGGCGAATTTTTCTCCGTCGGACAGTTCCTTTTTACCTTTACCTTTGGGTTTCGATGGCATTTGTTCCTCCTAGTACAACAATCCTGCGTCCCAACAGATCGACTGCACCACTCAGGTATCATAATTTCCCATATCTACCGTGTCAATAGACTACGGCCCCCGGTACAGGACTATCGCAAATTCATGTGTAACTGCCCTGGCCGGTACCCCGGAAACTGTCTTCGACATTGTTAGGTTTGGCGCGTCAGCTTTCCGGGGAGCCTTTGAGCATGGCGCAGCCCGTCGTGCCAAGCACCAGTGGCAGCATTGTGTCGACGACCGCCCAGATGACCCAAGCCTGGTGATTGTCTGTCTCAAGCCCCACCTTGAGGAAGGAAAACCACCCGTGCAGAAAGAGGATGGTTACTCCCGCCGTCAGGTAAAGGGCAACATTGGCCTCGAGGTACCTGCGCGTTATTCCGTCACCCGAAAGTTGGGAATCCACTCTTCGCTTGCGGTCGAAATTGTACGCCAGGGCCACGGCCAGCCCGATTACCATCAGAATGTCGAGCACATACCAGACGTCCGAAACGCTGAAAGAGTCAACAAAGAAGGTGTTGATAATGAACCATATCGCAACTACGACGGCGACACCAATCAGGTACATTCCTGATAGTTTCTTGATGCCTTCCATGCTCCCTCCAGATTGAATCGGTCTTTCCCTTCTCCGGAGTGGTCCCTGCACAAGGGCCGAAATGGGCCACGGCGCATATATTCTGACACGTCCGTATGCTAAAATTAACCTCTGCGAAACCCCAGTTCTCACAGATTCTTCATACTTGCCGCCACCGCGCGTTATGGATTAGCCCTGTGTCTGAGAGCATTCTCGTCGCCGTCGCATGGCCCTACGCCAATGGTCCGTTGCACCTCGGTCACGTTGCTGGCTGTTACCTGTCCGCCGACATTTTTGCCCGCTATCACCGGCTCAAGGGCAACCGCGTGCTGATGGTATCCGGCAGTGACACCCATGGGACTCCCATCACCATCAGGGCAGACCAGGAAGGCATAACCCCGGCAGAGGTCGTGGACCGGTATCACGCGCTGTTCCTGGAGTCGTGGGAAAAGCTGGGAATATCCTTTGACCTTTTCACCCATACCAACACGGAGAATCACGAGGCGGTCACTCACGATATTTTCAAGACGCTGCTGGACAAGGGATACATCTACACGGACACTACGCTGCTGGCCTATTGCCCCGTATGCGTCCGTTTTCTTCCCGACCGCTACGTCGAAGGTACCTGCCCCCACTGCGGCAACACCCGTGCTCGCGGCGACCAGTGCGACGCCTGCGGGCGCACCCTGGACCCCCGCGACCTGGTGGAACCCCGTTGCGCGCTGAGCGGCGACACTCCCGAATTTCGGGAGTCGGAGCACTTCTTCCTGCGCCTGTCGGCTTTCCAGGAGCCATTGCTGGAATGGGTGAACAGGCAATCGCACTGGCGCGCCAACGTGCTCAATTTCACCCGCCGTTTCCTGGAAGACGGCCTGCACGACCGGGCCATTTCCCGCGACCTGGACTGGGGCGTGTCCATCCCGATTGAGGGCTACGAGGCCAAGAAAATATACGTGTGGTTCGAGGCGGTAATCGGCTATCTTTCGGCGGCCGTCGAGTGGGCAAGGACCCACGGAGAGCCGGAGTGCTGGGAGGATTTCTGGAAGGATCCCAACAGCCGCTCCTACTACTTTATCGGGAAAGACAACATTCCATTCCACAGCATCATCTGGCCGGCCATGCTGATGGGCTATGGGAACGGTCTGAACTTGCCTTACGACGTGCCGGCCAACGAATTCCTGAGCCTGGAAAACCAGAAGTTTTCCACCAGCCAGAACTGGGCCGTCTGGGTGCCGGACTACCTTGAACGCTACGATCCGGACCCGCTGCGCTACCTGCTGTCGGTCAACATGCCGGAGTCGGCAGACTCGGACTTCTCGTGGGGCGAATTTGTCCGCCGCAACAATGATGAGCTGGTGGCGACCTATGGGAACCTGGTGAACCGGGTCCTGACCTTCGCCTACCGCAACTTCGATGGCTGTGTGCCTGCGCCGGGAGAGCTGGATGAGGACGACAGGGCTCTGCTGGACTCAGCGCGCCTAGCCATGGACGATGTGGACGCTAGCCTGGACGCCTGCCGTTTCAAGGCCGCCATTTCCCGCATCTTTGCGCTCGCCCAGGACACGAACCGGTACCTGGACGCTCAAGCGCCCTGGCGGGCCATCCGGGAGGACCGGCAGGCCGCGGCCACCAGTCTGTGGGTTTGCATCGCGGTGATCAACTGCCTGAAGACGTTGCTGCATCCCTTCATGCCGTTCAGTTCCCAGCGGCTGCACGAATTTCTGGGCCAGGAGGGACGGGTGGAAGACGGCAGCTGGGACTTTGACGCTGTGATCGCCGCTGTTCCGGGCGGGCGAGAGTTGCAGCGTCCCGCTCCGCTTTACACCAAGCTGGAGCCCGAGGTGGTAGATCAGGAAGTGGCCCGTCTGGGCGTCTCGGCCAGTTAGGGACTCGGGCGGGCCCATGCTTTACGGACTCGACGAGCGCACAGCGTCCATCTACGCCCCGATTCAGGCCGAACTGTCCCAGGTTGACGAGAAACTGCGCGGCCTTGCCCCCGCCGAAGTCGGGCACCTTCGTCCCCTTCTCGACTACGTTGCGGAAACCGGCGGCAAGCGCGTTCGGCCCGCTATTACACTGCTGGCAGGCCATTTCTATCCTCACGACCCGGAAAAGCTGGTACTCATGGCTGGCGCTGTGGAACTGTTGCACCTGGCTACGCTGATCCATGACGATACCGTGGACGATTCTCCAACCCGCCGGGGGCGGGCCACCGTTGGCAGCGTGTGGGGAAACCAGGTGGCGGTCCTGTTCGGCGATTACGTTTTTGCCACATCGGCGACCTTCGTTTGCGATACGGACAACATTCGCATCATGCGCCGGTTTTCCGAAACGATAATGGACCTCGCCAGCGGCGAGCTAATCGAGTATTTTGGCTCCTTTGATGCCTCACAAGCCAGGGAGCACTATAACGACCGCATCTACCGCAAGACCGCTTCCCTCTTCTGCACCGCCGGCGAGTCGGGGGCCCTGCTCGGCGGCGGCCCCGAGAACGAGGTCCAGGCCATGCGGAGATACGGCTACAACATCGGCATGGCCTACCAGGTGGGAGACGACCTGCTGGACTTCGAGGGAGACGAGACGGACCTGGGCAAGCCGGTGGGCTCAGACCTGCTGCACGGCGTGTTGACGTTGCCCACCATCATGCTCGAGGAGCGCAACCCGTCCGATAGACCTGTATCCGAGTTTTTCGGTGACCGCGACAACCCGGCCAAGCTTCAGCGCGTCGTGGACATGATCCACAATTCCAGCATCATCGGGGACTGCGAACAGGTGGTCCAGGACTACTGCAATCGGGCTTGCGATGAGCTGACCGAGATGCCGAAGGGTGAGGCGCGGCGCTCCCTGCAGGATCTTGCCGAGTACGTGTACAACCGCAGACGGTAGCATTCTCCCCGCCGGGTTCGCTGAACTGATGCCCCCAAGTTAGCCGACTCATTTAGGTGGCATGGAAATGGAAAGCGTAACCGTCAAGAACTTCCGCTGCTTCCGAGAGGAGCAGACGGTTCGCATGGCGCCGCTGACGCTTCTCGTAGGCGAGAACAGCACGGGTAAGACGTCGTTCCTGGCCCTTCTGCGGGCCCTTTGGGATGTGGCGTTCCGGGAGGTTGTGCCGGACTTCCGGGAGCCGCCTTATGACTTGGGGAGTTTTGAGGACATCGCGCACAGCGGGGGGGCGAGTAATGGTGAAGGCGCAAACTCGTTTGAGGCAGGGTTTGAGTATTCGAGATTGGTAGATGCTGAAGAGGAACAGGGCTCAAAAAAGGTCTCTTTTCAGACTACCTTCAAGGAAAGACAGGGGGTTCCTTATCCGGTAGTGCGCGGCATCGTTGGCGAAGGTGCTTGGGCGACGGCATTCTCTCACGATGACGAGACAGTTACCGTCAGAATGGGAACACATGAAATAGAAAGGGAAAGCTCAGTAAGACGCTTCGTTCGGGACGATGAGGCACTAACGACACTCAATCAGTTCCTCTTGCTTTTCGACTTTGACGACGACCACCCTGAGCAAGATGCAGTTGTATCTGAGGCTATCAGTGAACTCGATGACTTGTTCGATTTGATGTACCATGGCCGCTTGCGCCGTTATCCCTTTGCCGGAGCGCCGGTTCGTTCCTACCCAAGGCGAACCTATGACCCCATTCGGCCTACGCCAGACCCGGAGGGAGAGTACATACCGACCTATCTGGCGAATATGTCCCGCCGGAATACCGGGGAATGGAAGACCCTCAAATCGAACTTGGAAAAATTCGGCAGGCAGTCTGGGTTGTTCGACGAGATTGGAATCAACTCTTTCGGAGACACCCTCGGTGCCCCATTTCAATTGCACATTGGAAAATGGGGCAAGAAATCAAGAGGAGGAAGTCGAAACCTGATTGACGTGGGCTATGGCGTCAGTCAGGCGCTGCCGCTCATCACCGAGCTGTTTAGCCCGGAGCCTGCCCCCCTGTTCCTGTTGCAGCAGCCGGAGGTTCACCTGCACCCCAGTGCGCAGGCTGCGTTGGGAACGCTGTTCTGCTCCATCGCTGGCCCGGAGAGGCAGTTGGTGGTGGAAACGCACAGCGACTACATCATCGACCGCGTGCTTATGGACATCCGCGACAAGAAGACAAGCCTGGGGCCGGATGGCGTTTCGATTTTGTACTTTGAGCCGAATGACCTTGACGTGACCATCTACTCGCTAAAGATTGATGATCGCGGCACCATAATAGGCCCGCCTGACAGCTACCGCCAGTTCCTCATGGACGAGCTCCGTCGCTCCGTTGGCTTATAGATGTGCGCCATCGTTGACGCCAACGTCAGAGACCAGGTATTTGGCGACGCTCAATCGGAGGCGGGAACATTCTTTCTAGACTGGTTGCTTAAGCCCAACGGAGGCACTTTAGCCTTGGGCGGCAGACTCAGAGGAGAGCTGTCCGACGATGGCCGAAACCGTAGTTTTTTACGAGCGTATAACCAGTTAAGGTTTAATGGCCGGGTTAGGGACATTGAGGACAGCGTAGTAAACGCCGAAACCGCGAATCTCGAATCTCAGGGAATCTGCCGTTCCAACGACGCCCATGTACTAGCGCTGGCCCGGGTGAGCGGGGCGCGATTGCTGTATACCAATGACCAGGCCCTCCAGGATGACTTTAACGACCCGCAGATTGTCAACGAGCCTCGGGGCCGAGTCTATACCGCCCTGTCGATAGGCGGCCGCCCATACGCTGCGCAGCGGGATGTCGGCATTCTGACGGACGCTCACCAGGAGTTGCTTGCCCGCGCCGATCTCTGCGCTGGCTGACCCGCTGCGCTTGACGTAATCCCAAACCCTTGGCTACACTTTCGCCATCGTCAGGCGGCCTGCTCCTATTGCTTTTCCGTACCTGAAAATCTAACCGCGGACGGATATATGTGCGGCGTTAGCGGCATCCTTCACAAGTCCGCTGGTTTTGCCTCCGGGCTCTCCCCCGTGGGCGAACAGCTGATTCGAATGCTGGAGCCAATGACCCATCGCGGCCGGGATTCCAGCGGCGTGACCGTAGTCGGCGAGGACCTCGACGGCGACCTTGTGGTACGCCTCTGGACCGGAAGCGTGCGGGAGGCCGCCGAGGTGCTCGGTCGCGCTGAGGAAACAGTGCGGCGGACCGGCGGGGTCGTGTGCTCCAGCCATCACAACGGCCAGTTCCTCAGGCTGGTTGTCAATTACGAGGGGGAGGCGGCGGAACTGGCTGCCGCCCTGCTGGAGACTCCCGGAGTGGCCCTCCACAGCATCGGGCATACCTCCGAAGTCATCAAGGACGTGGGCACACCCGTCGCCATGGACCAGCGGCACGACATAGGGGCCATTCGCGGCACCCACGGAATCGGGCACGTTCGGATGGCAACGGAAAGCCGGGTTGACGTGAATCACGCACACCCTTTCTGGGCCTACCCGTTCCCCGACGTGTCGGTGGTGCATAACGGCCAGCTGACCAACTACCACAAGCTGCGCCGAATGTATGAGGACCAGGGGCACCACTTCCAGACGGGCAACGATTCGGAGTTGATCGCGGTCTACCTCGCTGACAAGCTGGCCCACGGGGAGCAACTTGACGGCGCCCTTCGCGCCTCCCTTGATGACCTTGACGGGACCTTCACCTATCTGGTTGCCACCAGGGATGGTCTGGGCTACGCCAAGGACGAGTGGTCGGCCAAGCCGCTGGTGACCATGGAAACTGACGACGTCATCGCGATAGCATCCGAAGAGGTGGCCCTGCGCGGAATTCTGCCTCCCGGTATGGAAGGCGAGGAGATTGACCGGGTTGAGCCTCAGAAAAGCGAGGTAATGACCTGGTTACTCTAGACGCTGCCGGCCTCGAAACCAGGGCCATAAATGTCCAGCTCAAAGAGTTGGCCCGGCTTTCCTCCAACCCGGGCGGGGGCGAGATTACGGTCCTCAACCCCAACGCCCGGCACAATCTGGGGGTCGGGATTTTTGAGGACTGCACTATCAGGTTCGCCGGTAGTGTGGGGTATTACGCTGCAAGCCTCCTCGACGGCCCTGAGGTGTTGATCGAAGGCAATGCCGGCTGGGCGGTCGGCGACAACATGATGAGCGGCAAGATTACGGTGACCCGCGACGCCGGTGCCTCTGCCGGTTCCACGATGCGCGGGGGCGAACTCTTCATAGGCGGAGACGCCGGAGCCAGGGCTGGCATATCTATGAAGGGCGGCTCGCTGGTCATCGGCGGAAATGCGGGTTTCCTCACCGGCTTCATGATGCAGAAAGGCCGCATCATTATTTGTGGCGACGCTGGAGAGGCTCTTGGCGATTCCATGTACGAAGGCACTATATACGTAGCCGGGAACATAGCGTCCCTAGGCGCCGATGCCAAGGTGGAGGAAATGACCGAGGACGAACTGATCGATGTGCTGACGGCCCTGGAGGCGCGGGGAATAACCGATAAGCGCAGTTTTACCAAGGTGGTTTCCGCCAAGCGATTCTACAATTACGATTCACTGGAACGGCTGGAAAAATCCGCACTGTAGCATCGCAGGGCGGTCAACGTGCAGGGGCGACCCTCGTGGTTGCCCAGATCCCCAAAACCCTTTTCCCATGCGAAAAGGGAGGCGGAAGGCGGGCAATCGTGCAGGGGGCGTAACTCTTCTATGGTAATGGGCAGCAGCCAGATCTGGTCTCCCTGGATCATCGACGACATCCACGCCAAGGCTGAGTTGGGCCGCTACCGTATTCGCGGCTTTTCTTCATTCCAGAAGGTAACTCACTTTGACGACCTCACGTTCTTGTCCACTGGCCTGACGAGATTCCCCCTGGAAGGCTACAAGGAACGGTGCAATACCCGCACCGTCATCGGCGGGCTCCACTGTGAGAATCCGCTGGTGCTGGAAACGCCGGTGTATATCAGCGGCATGAGCTACGGCGCTCTTTCGGCCAACGCCAAGGTGGCTCTGGGCAAGGCTGCCGCGATGGTGGGTTCGGCGAGTTGCACCGGGGACGGCGGCATGCTCCCGGGCGAGCGGGCGGCGTCCGACAAGCTGATTTACCAGGTCCTGCCCAGCCGGTACGGATTCAATCCGCACCATCTGGTTGACGCCCAGGCCATTGAGATCGTGGTCGGCCAGGGCGCCAAGCCCGGCACCGGCGGCATGCTGATGGGCGTCAAGGTGCAGGACGATGTCGCCGAAATGCGTGACCTGCCGCTGGGCATTGACCAGCGCAGCCCGGCGCGACACCCCGACTGGTTGGGTCCCGACGACCTGGCCATCAAGATCGAGCAGTTGCGGGAGGCTACGGACTGGAGAGTCCCTGTTCACGTCAAGCTGGGCGCGTGCCGGGTGGACGATGACGTGAAACTGGCAGCCAAGGCCGGAGCGGATGCTATCGTCATTGACAGCATGATGGCCGGCACCGGAGCGTCCGCAGAGGTGTTGCTGGAGCACAGCGGAATTCCAACCGTTCCTGCCATAGTCATGGCGCGGGAGGCCCTGCGGGAACTGGGACTGTACGGCAAGGTCAGCCTGATTGCGTCGGGTGGCATCCGAAGTGGCGCGGACGCGGCCAAGGCGCTGGCGCTGGGGGCCGATGCCGTGGCCATCGGCATAGGCGCCCTGATCGCTCTTAACTGCAACAAGGAAATCCCCGAGAGCAACTTCGAAGAGGAAGTTGGAGTTCCCGCCGGGTATTGCCGCTTCTGTCAGACGGGGAAATGCCCGGTCGGCATTGCCACCCAGGACCCGGTATTGATGTCCAGGCTGGACCCGGATGAGGGCGCGGAACGGGTGGCCAACTTCATCAACTCGATGACCATGGAAATGACGCTCCTCACCCGTTCCCTGGGAAAAGGTGACGTGCATAGCCTCGAACCCGAGGACCTGGCCGCTCTGACCATCGAGGCCTCGGCCATGGCGCGGGTGCCCCTGGTTGGTACCAGCAAGGTATTCGGTGAGTAGTGCTCAGTTCCAACCGTGAGAGATGCAGTTCTTTAATCGAAATGAGGAACTGGACCGGTACAGGGGAGCCCTGTTGGGCTTGGCCGTGGGAGATGCCCTGGGCGCGCCGGTGGAATTCATGCGCCCGGGAACGTTCGATCCTGTGACCGAGATGCTCGGGGGCGGGCCACACGAGCTGTTGCCCGGCGAGTGGACCGACGACACCTCCATGGCACTCTGCCTGGCTGAGAGCTTGATCGAGTGCCGCGGATTCGACGCAGTCGACCAGTTGCAGCGGTACGTCCGCTGGTGGCGCAATGGACACCTGAGCAGCACGGGAGTCTG
Organism: Dehalococcoidia bacterium; assembly: GCA_965203005.1. Lineage (GTDB taxonomy): Bacteria > Chloroflexota > Dehalococcoidia > Lucifugimonadales > UBA3495 > VXOI01. The sequence continues at coordinate 2,074,294 of CBDBBS010000002.1, read as the reverse complement.
TTTCGACATCGGCCTGACAACCAGGGCTGCCCTTGAGGCGTTCGAGTCCTCAGGCGCGCCCGCCGGACTGACGTCATCGAATGCCGCTGGCAACGGCTCGATCATGCGTCTCGCCCCGGTCCCCATGTTCTTCGCCCTGAACATAGAGGATGCCATCGAATTCGGCGGTCAGAGTTCGATGACCACTCACGCAACCGAGGAAGCTGTGAGCGCCTGCCGCTACATGTCGGCCGTAATTGCCAGGGCACTGCGCGGCAGCGGGAAGGAGGACGTCCTGGCGCCCCCCCGGTCCTCCGACCTGGCGGACGGGGTCAAGAGGGTCGCCTTTGGATCCTTCAGGATTTTCAATCCTCCTCAGATCAGGGGGAGCGGCTACGTGGTAGAGTGCCTTGAGGCAGCCCTGTGGGCGTTCCACAACACGGACAACTTCGCTGACGGGGCCTGCATGGCAGTAAACCTGGGCGAGGACACCGACACCACGGCGGCGGTGTATGGCCAGATCGCTGGCGCACACTACGGCGCAAATGGCATTCCTACGCGATGGGCCAATGTGGTGGCGCGAAAAAACCTGATCATGGACTTCGCGGACCAGCTTTATCACCTTCGTCCCGAGCCGCTGGATCCGAGATCCAACCCTGGGAGTGCTCCAGATGACCACCAGATATGAAATAGAACAGAGAATGCAGGAAGAGGGCATCCGGTTCCTGTTGGCCCAGTTCGTAGACCTTAACGGGTCACCCAAGGTCAAGATGGTGCCGGTCGAGCACTTCGAGGACGTTTTGGACGAGGGGGCAGGGTTTGCCGGCGCCGCTCTCCCTGGCATGGGTCAGGGGCCTCACTCCCACGACATGCTGGCCCGCATCGACCTCGACTCCTACACCAGGGTACCGTGGGACGACGGACTGGCGCGCTTTGCCAGCGACCTGTTCGTAGACGGGGTTCCTCATCCCTACTGCCCGCGCCAGCATTTCAAGTCTGTGTTGGCCCGCGCCCGTTCGGAAGGATACGTCTTCAACGTGGGTATAGAGCCTGAACATTTTCTGGTTACCAGAAAAGACGATGGGTCCATTGAAGTGTGGGACCCCAACAACATCGATAGCCTGCGTAAGCCCTGCTACGACTTTAAGGGCATAGCCAACGTGATGGGCTACCTGCGCGACATGATGGACGCAATGCGCAGCATAGGCTGGGACGCATACCAGTCCGATCACGAAGACGCCAACGGTCAGTACGAGATCAACTTCCATTACTCTGATGCGCTCACCACCGCTGACCGCTATACCTTTTTCAAGATGATGACCAGCCAGTACGCCCAGCGGCACGGGGCCATCGCCACCCACATGGCCAAGCCGTTCACCGACCGCACCGGCAGCGGCGGCCACATCCACTACCACCTGGCGGACTCGGAAACCGGGGAAAACCTGTTCCTGGACAATGATGACCGGCGCGGGCTTGGGCTGTCCCAGATGGCCTATAACTTCATCGGGGGCGTTTTCGCCCACGCTCCGGCCCTCTGCTCCGTGATGTCGCCCACCGTGAACTGCTACAAGCGGTTGCAGGTCGGTCCAGCGCTTATGGGGTCCACGTCCGGCTTCCTGTGGACACCTGCTTTCGTGTCATACGGGGACAACAACCGTACGCAGATGATCCGCACGGCAGGCCCGGGGCACCTTGAGGACAGGACCATGTCAGCCGCCTGCAACCCCTACCTCGCCTTTGGCGCCTACCTGTCCGCTGGCCTGGACGGCATCCGGCGCCAGCTGGACCCGGGCGAGCCGCACCTCGGCAACCTGTACGATCTGGGCCTGGAAGAAATTCGCCGACGCGGCGTGCGCATGCTGCCCCAGTCCCTGGCCGAGTCGCTGGAGGAACTGAAAGCAGACTCGGTGGTTCGGGACTCCCTGGGCGTGATCTACGACGAGTTCGTGGAGCAGAAGGAGGCCGAATGGCGGGAGTATCACCGGCAAGTGTCGCCCTGGGAGATTGAGAGGTATCTCACCCTGTTCTAGGGTGAGCCCGGCCACAAGCAAGAAGGAATGGATCCCGTTATGAAGGTTCCCAGAGAATATGAATTATGCGATCCAACGGTAAAAGCTCTGCGTTCGCTGGGTGGCGCGGCTTCCATACAGGACATTGCTCAAGCGGTTATCGATCAGCTGCGATTGCCGGAGGAATTAGTCTGCCAGACTCATGGCAACTCTAGTCAAACAGAGCTCGAGTACAGGCTTGCTTGGGCCAGGACTGTCCTTAAGACCTGCGGTCTTGTAGAAAATCCGAAGCGAGGGTTCTGGGCATTAACAGAAGAAGGACTTTGTCAAAGCAGGATAGATTCCAGTGAAATCAGGAGGATGTATCTGGAGCAGCGCCCGGTGCTGCATGTAGAGGCCGCTGCTCCTTCTATCCATTATCAGTATGAGGAAGACTCCATCGAGGACGAACTGTGGAATCGAATGGTCACAGAGCAATTTCTTGCGGGGTACTCCGAGGACGACGAGGTGTACGACAAAGTCTGAATGTTGGAACGCTACAATCCGGGCGAAGTTGTGCTCCTGAGCTTTCCGCATACGGATGGCGAAAACGTTACAAGGCGGCCCGCCGTGGTTCTATTGGATGTTGGGGATGATGATATCATTATTGCCCGCGTCACCAGACATGCTCTTCGAGACCAGTTCGATGTCGAAGTCCGCGATTGGCGCGAGGCCGGGCTACTTTACCCTTCCCTGATTAGGCCACACAAGTTGGCGACGTTCCTGAAGCGTATGGTGGAGAGGCGATTGGGGTTTCTTTCAAGTTCTGACTGGGACCAGTTGAGCCAGTCTGTGCGCCGACTTTGGTTGGCCATCTAGGAGCAGCGAGGTCACTACCAGGTATGTCATTCCTTCTGAATTGCCCCAACTGCGGGGAACGCAGCGTCAACGAGTTCCGGTTCGGCGGAGAGATTGTTTCCCGTCCGCCACCGGATGCCGGAGCGGACGAGTGGAGCAATTACTTCTTCATGCGCCCTAACCTCGCAGGCATTCAGAGGGAGTGGTGGAACCACAGGTTCGGCTGCCGCCGCTGGTTCCAGGCCCTCAGGGACACCACTGGCAATTCCGTTCAGTTGACCTTCTGGCCCGGCCAGCAACCACCCGCGACTTCTGGCTGATCGTACCGTCCCCAAACCCCACCCACGGCTGGGATGCACCCGATATGGAAGACCTCCGCAACTCCCGACTGGAAACCCGGCCCGGGGAGCAAATTGACCGCTCTCAGGTCGTCGATTTCGAATTCGACGGCCAGTCCGTTCGGGGTTTCAAGGGAGACACGATAGCGTCGGCGCTGTTTGCCGGTGGCCAGCGTGTATTCAGTCGGAGTTTCAAGTACCACCGGCCACGCGGGCTCCTCTGCTGCTCCGGCAACTGTCCCAACTGCCTGGTAACGGTTGGCGACGAGCCTAACGTTCGCTCCTGCACACGGGCCATCGAGCCCGGCCTGCAAGTACACAGCCAGAACGCCTGGCCATCCCTGCGATTCGACCTGCTCTCCATCCTCGACCGGATGCACTGGCTGATGCCGGTCGGTTTCTACTACAAAGCCCTGCACCGGCCCAAGGCGCTTTGGCTGCTGGCGAGGCAACTTATACGGCGCGTAGGGGGACTGGGCAGCATCGATATCAATGCCACGCACCATGACCATTTCAGCACTGTGAACCGGCATGCGGATGTGGTCGTAGTCGGGGGTGGACCCGCCGGGATGGCGGCAGCCGTGGCCGCTGCGGACGGCGGCGCTGGAGTTATGCTGATCGACGATCAGCCGACCTTGGGAGGGCATCTCCGCTACAGTGGCCAGATTGTGCCCGACCCGGCGGGTGGTGAGTCCAGGCCAGCCGTTGAGATCGTCCGGGCAATAGCGGATGCGGTCTCGCGTTCGCCGAATGTGGAAGTCCTGAACGACGCGACTGTCTTTGGCCTGTACCAGGACAGGCTGGTGGCCGTTCTGACTGGCGAGGGTGTTGTCCGGGTGCGGGCCAAACAGGTTGTGCTTGCTACCGGGTCGCAGGAAACGCCGCTGCTATTCGAAAATAACGACCTTCCCGGGATCATGCTGTCGTCGGCCGCTCGCCGTCTGATTGCGCTGTACGGTATTCGACCGGGACGCCGGGCGGTCATCGGGACAGAGACTGAGGCCGGCTACGAAGCGGCGCTGGAACTGCTTGATGCCGGTGTGCAGGTGGCCGCCGTGCTGGACTCCTCAGGCGCAGCTCCCGGCGCAGCTGCAGACGCGGTGAGAGCCAGAGGCGTCACGGTGTTGCAGGGACACCAGGTCATCAAGGCCGTTGGTCGCGGGCGGGTCAGGGCGGCGGTGGTCGCTCCGGCGGACAGCGCGAGCGGGGGGTCTGCTCGCAGGATCCGCTGCGACCTGCTCTGCATGTCCGGGGAGGCGCAGCCGGTGGATGCCCTCTTGCACCAGATGGGCGCTTCTCAGACCGGCGTGACCCTGACCGGGCAGGCAGGCGGCGCCGCCGGGTTGGCGGAAATTGTCCGCCAGGGTAGGGAGGCAGGCCAGCGGGCGGCTGCCGCTCCGTCATCTGAACCCGAGGCCATTCAACAAGCTCACCCTGAGTCTGTCGAAGGGGAACCTGCCGAACCCCTGGCAGCAACGGTCCGGCTACCTTCCGGAGGAGGCGAACGGACCTACGTATGCTTCTGCGAGGACGTGTCCGCGCACGATATAGACCTGGCAATCGACGAAGGGTTCGCAGACGTCCAGATTCTCAAGCGCTATACCACCGTAACCATGGGGCCCTGCCAGGGAAAGATGTGTGGCAGGGCGCTGGCTGGAATGTGCGCCGCCGCCACAAGAGCCCCCTCTCCCTCAGGTGGAGGGTTGGGGTGGGGGAGTAACCCCGGCGACACCTACACGACTTTTCGCCCGCCCTACCAGCCGGTCACTTTAGCTGCTCTTGCGGGCCGGGAACGGATGCCGTTCAAGCGGACCTCCCTGGACCGCGTCCACCGCGACCTGGGTGCCAGGATGGTCGAATCGGGGCCATGGCTCCGTCCTCACAGCTACGGCTCGCCTGCCGAAGAATGTGTCGCAGTGCGGGAGTGGGTCGGCATCATCGACGTCGGCACTCTGGGCAAGCTGGAAGTCTTGGGCGGCGACTCGGGGCAGCTGCTTGACCGCCTGTACACCCACCGCTTCTCGGACCTGCCGGTGGGCCGAATACGCTACGGGCTGATGACCTCCGACAACGGAGTCATTCTTGACGACGGCACCGTCGCCCGCCTGGCGGAGGACCGGTACTTCGTCACCACGACATCAGGAAATGCCGACATTATCGAGGAATGGTTTAACTGGTGGAATGCCGGCGCCGGGAATTGTGCCCACGTCGTCAACGTAACCTCTGCATTCGGAGCGGTCAACGTCGCCGGCCCAAGGGCCCGCGAAACGTTGACCAAGCTCACTGACATCAACCTTTCGCCGCGAGCATTTCGCTACATGCGTTCAGCGCAGGGAGAGGTGGCGGGCGTGCCCTGCCTGCTGCTGCGCATCGGCTTCGTCGGGGAGGCTGGATGGGAGGTGCACTTCCCGGCAGAGTATGGCGAGCACATGTGGCGCTCGATTATGGATGCGGGCGAAGAGTTCGGCATATCTCCCTTCGGGCTGGAGGCGCAGCGTATCCTACGGCTGGAAAGGGGACATGTCATCGTGGGGCAAGACACCGACGCTGTTTCCACTCCGATGGACGTGGGGTCGGACTGGGCCGTTCGCTTTGACAAGCCGGACTTTATCGGCCGTGGCGGACTGGCCATCGCCGCCGAACGCGGCTTGCAGCAACAGCTTGTGGGGTTCGTCATGCCCGGACCAACTTTTCCTGAGGACGGCACCCCCGTGCTGTCGGGCGCAAGGCCGGTCGGCCGCGTCACCAGCGCGCGTCTCAGCCCGACCTTGGGCCGCGGCTTTGGCCTGGCCTTTGTGCCCCCATACCTGGCGGTGGAGGGTGAGACCATCCAGGTGCTGGTTGCTGACCGCCCCGTGGCCGCCCGCGTAACACTGGAGCCTGTCTACGACCCCGAGGGTCTGAGACTGCGGAGTTGACGCCTTAATGACCACAGCCCCGGAGCGCCGCACCGCCATGTATCACTCCCAGTTGGAGATGGGGGCAGTGATGGATGATGCCGATGGCTGGCAACTGCCCCTGCATTACGGCGACGCCGGGCAGGAATCGGCGTGGCTGCGGGAAACGGTCGGCGTTTCCGATGTCAGTCCGATTGGCAAAGTCAGGGTAGTCGGCAGGGAGGCGGCCAGTGTCGTAGCCACGCTGGTAGCCGTGGCCGGTGAGCAGGGCATCAACGCTGTCGCCGAGGCAGACTCAACGCTGGAAAGGGGCGGCAAGCTGCTATCGGCCAGGCTGGCTGACGACGAGTTCCTGGTCCTGACCCCGCCGGGTGTGGGAGCTTCCGCCGTGGAAGCGATGCGGCAAGCCGACAACCAGCCCGGGCTCGTCGAAGGATGCGCCTATGCAATCGACGTCACCTCCGGGCTTTGCGGCGTGGCCATCGTAGGGCCGGCCACCCAGGCACTGATGAGTCGCATCACCGATGTGAACACGGCGCCAGAGGCCCTGCGGGATCTCACCTGCGTGCAGTCCCGCTTTGCCGACGCGCAGGGCCTGTTGCTCCGCCGCGACGTCGCTGGTATCGCCATGTACCAGCTCTATGCCGGACGGGAATTCGGGGAATACCTGTGGGAGGCGCTGGTGGAGACGGCCAGAGAACTAGGCGGCGGCCCCGTCGGCACTCAAGCCCTCCTGGGGCTAAGGACCCAAGTTTAACGCAGAGTACGCAGAGATTGCGCCGAGAACGCAGAGTTAAGCTATTTTGATTGACAGAAAGGCCCTGGACGACATAACTGGTCGAATTGTCGGTGCGTCGATGGATGTGCACCGTGCCTTGGGACCGGGACTGCTGGAGTCAGTTTATGAATCTTGCCTGGAGTATGAACTGGCTGATAGAGGGTTGAATGTTCAGAGGCAGGTAGGACTGCCAGTCAGGTATAAGGCTATAGAACTTGAGGCGGGGTACAGAGTGGATCTCTTGGTTGAAAGGCAGGTAATAGTAGAAATAAAGTCAATTGACCAGATCGCTCCCATACACAAGGCACAACTATTGACATATTTGAGGCTTTCTAACTTGCGGGTGGGGTTGCTCATCAATTTCAATGTCGATGTACTGAAAAAGGGCGTCAACAGAATTGTCCACAACTATTGAAACCTCGGCGCACTCTGCGTCTACTCTGTGTCCTCTGCGTTGACTATCCGTAAGGTGAAATAGTGTTTCAGTTGTTCCGGAAAAACCGAATGTGGCAGCCCCGGCCCCTCAGGGACCGGTACCGCGTCGTCATCATCGGCGGCGGCGTGCATGGGCTGTCCTCTGCCTACTACCTGACCAAGCTTGGCGTCAAGGACATCGCCGTCCTTGACAAGGGGTACCTTGGCGGCGGGGCCAGCGCCCGTACCACGGCCATCATCCGCTCCAACTACCTGACCCTCGAGGGTATCCCGTTCTTTGACGAAAGCGTCAAGCTCTACGAGGGCCTGGCTAAAGAGCTGAACTTCAACATGCTGTTCAACCAGATGGGGCGCCTGGACTTGGGCCACACCGACGCCGCCCTCTATGCGCTCCGCATGCGCACCGAGTTCAACCGCATCCTGGGCGTGGACAGCCGGATGGTCGGGCCGCAGGAAATCAAGCAGCTGGTCCCGTCAATGAGTCTCCGGGAGGGTTTGCCGTTCCCGATCCTCGGCGCCCTGTACCATCCGCCGTGCGGCGTCATCCGGCACGACGCCGTCGTCTGGGGATTCGGGCGTGCCGCCGACCGGGGCGGCGCAGAACTCCACCCGTTCACCGAGGTAACTGCCATCGACACGGCTAACGGACGGGTTACTGGCGTGGAGGTGAAAGCCCCCTCTCCCTCTGGCGGAGACTCAAGGATGGGGCGTACCATCCAGGCCGAAGTGGTGCTGAGCGCCACCGCCGGGTGGAGCAGCGAGGTGGCTCGCCTGGCTGGGGTTGATCTGCCCATCACCACGCACCCGCTGCAGGCCATGGTCACGGAGCCACTGAAACCGTTCCTGGACAAGACGATTTCGTCGGCCAACCTGCACGCCTATGTCTACCAGACTGACCGCGGCGAGGTCGTGATCGGCGGCGGGGTTGACCCATACCCGTCATACAGCATGCGTTCGTCGCTGCTGCCTATGGAGCAGTTGGCTGGGCACGCCCTGGAGATGTTCCCCTGCTTGTCCAAAGTGAAAGTTCTGCGGCAGTGGGCCGGGCTCTGCGATATGACCCCCGACTATGCTCCGATAATGGGTACCGTGGATGGACTGGACGGGTTCATCGTCTCCTGCGGCTGGGGCAGTTGGGGGTTCAAGGCGGCGCCGGCGGCCGGTAAGAACATCGCTACCCTGATTGCGTCTGGAGAGACACCCGACCTGATCAAGCCCTTCCGGCTCTCGCGATTCCACGAGGGAAAGCTGGTAAACGAACGCGCCGCCGCCCCCGCTGCCGCCATCCACTAGGCGAAAGCAGCTAGAAAGTCCCATCTCCCGGATACTCTCCCTCTCCCTTGAGGGAGAGGCCCTTCGACAAGCTCAGGAGGGGTGAGGGTGAAAACGCCGGGCGCAACAACAGTAATCGAAGCCAACACCGGAGGCCAGCCATGACCGAAGGCATCATTTACGCCGATGCCGCCACCCTGGCCCGGCGCATCCGAGACCGGGAACTGTCGCCGGTGGAGGTGGCGCAGGCCCACCTGGACCGGATCGAGGCAGTCAACCCCAGGCTGAACGCGCTTATCGCCTTCCCCGACGGCGTGATGGAACGGGCCCGCGAGGCCGAGGCTGCGGCAGCGCGCGGCGAGTTCTGGGGCCCGCTTCACGGCGTTCCCTTCACCGTCAAGGACTGCGTGGACACTGAGGGCGTTGTTACCACCCGTGGGTCGAAGCTGTTCGAGGGCCACGTGCCCGAGGCCGATGCCACGGTGGTCAAGCGGCTCAAGGATGCTGGCGGCATATTCATCGCCAAGTCCAATATGCCGGAGTTCGCCCTGTGGTGGGAGACCGATAACCTGGTCTACGGGCGCACGGAGAACCCCTGGATGATCGGACGCACACCCGGCGGCTCCAGCGGTGGCGAGGCCGCTGCCGTCGCCTCGGGCATGTCGCCGCTGGGAATCGGCAGCGACGTTGGCGGCTCGATCCGCGAACCGTCCAACTACTGCGGTATCGTTGGACTCAAGGCCACCCACGGGCGCATCCCCCTCACCGGGCACTGGCCCGAGACCCTGCTGAGGTTCATGCACGTCGGGCCCATAGTGCGCAGCGTGGGCGACGCAGCGCTGGCTCTCGGGCTGATGGCCGGCCCCGATGGCGTCGACCATTACGCCCTGCCGGTGCCTGTCCCGGATGTGTCGCAATTCGCCTCGCCGGCGGGGTTGCGGGTGGCGTGGTGCCCCGAAGGACCTTTCGCCCCAGTTGACCGGCAGGTGCAGGACACGGTGGCATCTGCGGCGACCGCCCTTGGGGAGCTTGGTTGCGCTGTCGAGGAGGTTGGGTTGGAGGGATGGGAGAATTGGCCCGGCCAGCAGATTTCGGCTCGCATATTCGCTGCTGAGGGCAACGTCTACCTTGACCCTATCATCGAGGGCCGCAAGGACATGCTGGCCCTGTCGATGCAGCGCCGCCTCCAGATTCCGGGACCAAGCTACGACGAATACCTTGAGGCCATGGAGCAGGTCGAACAGCTGCGGGCCGCCTGCATCAAGCTGTTCCAGGACTACGATGTTCTGCTCCTGCCCTCCGGTCCCGTCATTGCCCATCCCCACGACACGCGGCGCCACGAGGTGGGCGGGGATACCGCGCCTGCACGGCACGCCTTGACCTGCACCGTGCCGTTCGATCTCACGGGATCGCCGGCGCTGTCGGTGCCCTTCGGCGCCAGCAATGAGGGTCTGCCCATTGGCGTGCAGATCGTGGGGCGCCACTACGAAGAGGCCACCGTCCTACGGGCCGGCGCGGCCCTGGAGGAGCTGCACCGCCCCCGCCGTGGCCGCCCGCCGCTTTAGAGCTGCCTTCCGCGAAATGTCCGTGAGAAAGCTGTGGTAAACTTCGGCGCAGCATAAGACACAAGTAACGAAAAGTGTGGAGGAAAAGGAATGCCAGAATACGACCTCGTAATACGCGGCGGAACTGTAGTGGATGGGACCGGCATCCCACGGGTCCGGGCTGACCTGGCCATCAAGGACGGTCGGGTAGCCATGGTCAGCGGGAGGATTCACGGCGGCGGAGCCAAGGAACTGGATGCCAGTGGCTGCATCGTGGCGCCCGGAGCGGTGGACTTGCACACCCACTACGACGCCCAACTCAACTGGGACCCATACGCCTCGCTGTCGGGCCAGTTCGGAGTGACGTCGCTGACCGTAGGCCAGTGCGGCTTCGGCTTTGCGCCGACCCGCCCGGAGGACCGCGACCTGAACATGCGGATGATGAACCGCATCGAGGCGATTCCGCTGGAGTCCATGCGCCAGGGAATGCGCTGGGACTGGGAGACCTTCCCGGAATACATGGACAGTCTGGACCGCCAGGGCCTGGGGGTCAACGTTGGCTGCTTGGTGCCCTTCTCGCCCCTGCGCGGCTACGTGCTGGGCATGATCCCGGCGCGCGAGCGCACCTCGGTCACCGAGGCCGAGCTGAACCAGATGAAGCAGATCCTGCACGAAGCCATGGAGGCTGGCGCCTTCGGCCTTTCGGCGGACAAGAACCTGGAGGACCGCCCCGAGGACGGCAGCTGGCTGCCCAGCCACGTCGCCTCGAAAGAGGAGTTCCTGGCCCTTTCGCAGGTGCTGTCCCAGTTCGGTGTGGGTCACCTTGGTTGGACCATCGGGATTTCCGACGACCAGGCCGGACAGCGGGACATGCTGGCCGAGATGGTACGGATGAGTGGCCGCCCGCTGCATGTGGCCCTGGGCAGCGACCCCGACAGCTACAACTGGCTGAATGAGATGCGCAACGAGGGGCTGCCGGTAGTCTCCCAGGAACTGGCCGTGCCGCTGATCTCGGAGTTCAAGCTGTCTGAGTACAACCTGTTCGACTACATGCCCAGCTGGGTGCAGCCGCTGGTTGGCACCAAGGAGGAGCGGGTTGCCAAGCTGTCCGAGGACGGTGTGCGAGTTGGCATGAAGCGGGACGTGATTGAGCGCCCTCACCCCCGAACCGACTGGAAGCAGGTGCAGGTTGTTGAGGTCGCTCACGAGCGCAACCTGAAATACGAGGGGCTGAGCATCGCTGACATTGCCCAGGCCGAAGGCAAGGACGGCCTGGATGTGTTCCTCGACCTGGCGCTGGATGAAGACCTGGAGACCGAATTCGCCCACCCCGCCGGCGCTACGCCCATGGACCAGATGGGGCAGGCCATCTCCAACGAATACGCCCATATCTCTGTGTCCGACGGCGGCGCTCACACCCGGTTCCTGGTCAACAGCATCTGGCCGGTCTACTTCCTGGCCCATTGGATCAGGGAAGAGAACCTGATGAGTCTGGAGCGGGCCCATCAGAAAATGAGCGCGCTCCCGGCGTGGTTCTCTGATATGAAGAACCGCGGCACCCTTCGAGTGGGCGACTTCGCTGACATCATGATCTACAACATGGACGAGCTCGGCCTGCTCTTTGACAAGCCCCAGTTCGCCACCGACTTCCCCGGCGGTGAGAAGCGCCTGATCCAGATGCCGACTGGCATCCGGTACATCCTGGTCAACGGCACGGTCACGTTCCAGGAAAACGAGTGCACCAACGCCCTGCCCGGCAAGCTGCTGCGCAGCTACGAGCAGGTGGGGTAGCACACCCGCCGCGAATTGTGAATCAAGGGGCGCACGATCGTGCGCCCCTTCGTTTTCCATAGTGACGCAACGGACCGGATGGATAGGGCCCCGGTTTGACCCAGGGCGCCCACAAGGGGCGCCCCTACTGCGACTGCTCCTTGATGTAGGGGCAACCCTTGTGGTTGCCCCGCCTTTCTCAGCCAAACTAAGACACTGCCGCTGGATGGCATGGTTTGACACGGGCATGCGGCGAGCCTAAACTGCCTTGAACCCCCTGCACAGTTGCCCTTAGCACCATCCACTTTGAAGGAGATTGGCATGCCTGAATTCGATCTTGTGATTCGAGGCGGCACCGTAATCGACGGCACCGGAATTCCTCGAGTTCGCGCCGACATGGGCATCAAGGACGGCCGCGTGGCAATGATCAGCGGACGCATCCACAGTGGCGGCGCCAAGGAAATTGACGCCAGCGGGTGCATCGTGGCTCCCGGCGCCATAGATCTGCACACGCACTACGACGCCCAGCTTAACTGGGACCCATACGCCTCGCTATCGGGCTGGTTTGGCGTTACCTCCCTGACGGTGGGCCAGTGCGGCTTCGGCTTCGCCCCCACCAAGCCCGAGGACCGCGACCTGAACATGCGTATGATGAATCGCATCGAGGCCATTCCGCTGGAGTCCATGCGGCAGGGCATGCGCTGGGACTGGGAGACCTTCCCCGAGTACATGGACAGCCTCGACCGGCAGGGCCTGGGCGTCAACGTGGGCTGCCTGGTCCCGTTCTCGCCACTGCGCGGCTACGTGCTGGGAATGATCCCGGCCCGTGAGCGCACCTCGGTGACCGAGGCCGAGCTGAACCAGATGAAGCAGATTCTCCACGACGCGATGAAGGCAGGCGCCTTCGGCATCTCCGCCGACAAGAACCTGGAGGACCGTCCCGAGGACGGCAGCTGGCTTCCCAGCCACGTGGCGTCCAAGGAGGAATTCCTGGCGCTGTCCCAGGTGTTGTCCCAGTTCGGCGTTGGGCATCTGGGTTGGACCATCGGCATCTCCGACGACCGCGCCGGGCAGCGCGACATGCTGGCCGAGATGGTTCGGATGAGTGGCCGGCCGCTCCACGTGGTGCTGGGCGACGACGAGGGCTACGACTGGCTGAACCAGGTGCAGGCCGAGGGTTTGCCGGTGCTGGCGCAGTTGGGCCCAGTGCCGACCATTTCCGAGTTCAAGCTCTCCGAGTACAACCTGTTCGACTACATGCCCCACTGGGTGCAGCCCCTGGTTGGCACCAAGGAGGAGCGCATCGCCAAGCTGTCGGAGGACGGCGTGCGCGAAGGCATGAAGCAGGACGTCATCGACCGGCCGCATCCCCGCACCGACTGGAGCAGGCTGCAGGTGGTGGAGGTCGCCCACGAGCGCAACCTGCAGTACGAGGGTCTCAGCATCGCCGATATCGCCGAGGCCGAGGGCAAGCACCCGCTGGACGCGTTCCTGGACATCGCGCTGGACGAGGACCTGGAGACCGAATTCGCCCATCCCTCCAATAACCGCGGAGACGACGTCACTGCGGAGAGGTTGAAGAACCCCTATGTCCACATCTCGGTTTCCGACGGCGGCGCTCACACCCGCTTCCTGGTCAACAGCGTCTGGCCGGTCTACTTCCTGGGCTCCTGGGTCCGGGACCGGGGGCTGATGTCCCTGGAGCAGGCGCACTACAAGATGAGCGCGCTGCCTGCATGGTTCTCCGACATGAAGAACCGGGGCACCCTGCGCGTGGGCGACTTCGCCGACATCATGATCTACAACTACGATGAGCTGGGCCTGCTGTACGATAAACCCCAGTTCGCCACCGACTTCCCCGGCGGCGAGCGGCGGCTGATCCAGAAGCCGACGGGCATGCGCTACATCCTGGTCAACGGCACCGTGACCTTCCAGGACAACGAGTGCACCGGCGCCCTGCCGGGCAAGCTGCTCCGCAGCTATGATCAGGTGGCGTAGCCTGTAAGTATCGGGCCTGAAGAACGAGGGGCGGCCAAACCGGCCGCCCCTCCTCTTGTGCATTCATTAGTTTGTCAGGATGGATTGGGTGCTGACCTTTCCCAGATGTGGGGCGTCAGCAATCTTGACGCTCCGTCCAGAGTGATGCCCACAACCTCGCCTTCTGCGTCTATGTCCGCGGTTAGACCCTCGCCTACTTCACTGGCTTCGCAGGCGGGCAGGCCGTTCCAGAGCGATAAGGTATCGGTTTCGGGATCGTAAGACACCTTGAGTTTGTTTGACCCTGACGTGGGCTCGTTCATGGTCTGCCCCACCTTCGCATTGCTTGCCGGTCGATGTGTCTGTTAAGCAACCTGCCGTCTTCGGTGAGAATTACCAATACCCACCGATCAATTTCTTCGATAAACTTGTACAGGAGCCTCCTTCTTTCGCCATTGACTGTCCGAGACTCTGAACGATCCGATCCCTCGACAGCTCGGCGTACCCACTCGTCCTTTACTTCAGGGTGCTTGATTTTCGCAACCTGAGTATAGTACCAAGTTTCCTCCATACCCTATTCGTCAGGTACGAGCGCGACCAGGCGGCCCTCCTGCTGGGTTACCAGGAACACCTTCATCCTGAGTTCAGGATTGTTGACGCAGCGGCCGTCGCCCTTTTCGTACTCGTAACCGTGGGTGTCACAGACAAATACATCCTCGCCGACGTCCTCCACCTCGCCGCCCTGGTGGGGGCAGAGGGTGGATAGCATGCGGTATCCCTCGCTTCCCTTGACCAGGAAGTAGTTTGCCGACCCCACCTTGACCAGCTTGGGAAGGTCGGCGAATTCGGACTCATCGCCCAGGTCCACCCGAACCTTCTTGGAGCGGGCCGAACCGCTAATCTGCCGCATTGTTATCCTGTTGACCTGCCTCTCAATAGCCATGGATGCATATCCTCGTCTCAAAGTTTGGGCAAGTATAGCAGACGGCATTACCCACGCGGCACGCCCATTCGCTCTTAAACATAATCACGGCAATTGATTCAGCGTGCATCACATGGCAGAATATTTGGACTGGTAACAGGAGGATGCTATGACTACTGAAGCCAACTTTACTGATCGTTACGGACTTCCCCTCACCACCAACTCCCAGACTGCCCTAGGCCACTACGCCGAGGGCCTGGACCTTGCCCTGTCTCAGAACTACGGCGCTGAGGAGGCCTTTGGTCTGGCTACAGAGCAAGACGAGGGATTCGCCCTTGCCTATGCCGCCCGGGCGTTCTTGGACTTTCTGCGCGTTAACGTCCCTGAGGCGCGGGCCAACGCCGAGAGGGCAGTAAAGCTTTCCTCCGGGTTGAGCAGTCGCGAGCGCGGGTTCATCGACGTGGTGTCCAAATTCGTCAAAGGAGAGAACCACGCCGCCACTGCCGCCGTGCACGAGCATGTCAAAGAATTCCCCCGGGATGCCATGATGTTGCGCCTGACCCAGCGACTCTACACCCAGGGCTGCGTGGGAATCGGCGCGCCGGACTATCCTCCCCGGTTCTACAGGCTGATGAGCGAAGCAGCGCCTCACTATGGAGAGGACTGGGCATTCATGGGCCAGTACTCTTGGGCCAACCACGAGGTTGGCAAGATGGAAGAAGGGATGGATTTGGCACAGCGTTCGCTGGACCTGAATCCCGAAAACGGCGTGGCCGCTCACTCTGTGGCTCACGTGTTCTACGAAATGAGCCAGGACGACGAGGGCGCTGCCTTCCTGGGCGGCTGGCTGGAGGACTACGACCGCCGTTCCACCTACCGCGTGCACCTATCCTGGCACCAGGCGCTGTTTGAACTGGCCATGGGCCGCTACAACCAGGCGCTGGGCTGGTACGACCGGGACATCAGGCCGTCGGTGCAGGACCTGAAGTACGCGGCTTTGGCCGACAGCGCCTCGCTGGTCTGGCGGATGAAGGTCTACGGAGACGTCTCCCCTCAGGCTCCGTGGAGCGAACTCGTTGCGTTGGCTGCGCCCGCTGCCGACCGTCCCGGCCCATCATTCCGCGACGCTCACGCTGCCCTGGCCTTCACTGCCGCCGGCGACGACGAGTCTTTCGGCAGGCTGGTTGACGGGCTGCAGGCAATGGCCGACAACGGCGACGCCACCGCTCGAGAGGCCACGCTGCCGCTGATCAAGGGCATTGGCGCATTCGGTAGTGGCGACTACGCCGAGGCCGTGCGGCTAATGGAGCCGGTATACCCGCAACTCACCCGTGTGGGTGGCAGCCACGCGCAGCGGCTGGTGTTCGAGGATACCCTGCTGGAGGCTTACCTGCGGGCCGAAGAGTTCGACAAGGCGACCGACATGCTCCGGGAACGGCTGTCCCGCCGCGAGTCGCCGCGCGAGCTCTACTGGCTGGCACGCGCCCAGGCTGCGCAGGGCAAGACCGAGGAGGCGCAGAGCAACCTGTCCAGCGTCAAGGAATACTGGGCGGAGGCCGACACCAACACCCCGGAATACGCTCGCCTGACCCAGCTGACCGCTGACTAGATTCAGCGAAAAGTTCAATGGCATGCAGAGGGGCGGGTTTTAATCCGCCCCTAAATGTTTTGCCGGATCACCGACCCTCCAATGACAGTCAGAGCGGTCCGGATGCCGGGCAGCTTTTCTGCATCCATGCTCAAGGGGTCGGAGTCCACCAGCACCAGGTCGGCCAGCTTGCCGGGGATGATTGATCCCTTTTCCTCTTCCATGGCCTCCGCCTTCGCGGCTGCGAGGGTATACATCCTGAGCGCTTGCTCCACGCTCACCGCCTGTGGGTCAGCGTCGGCCAGGGGCCTCCCGTCGGATGCGTGGCGGGTGACAGCGCTGTAAATCGCCGGCCATGGGTTAGGGTCGATCACCGGAGCGTCAGACCCGAATGCTACGGCAACCCCGGCCCGATGCAGCGCCCCCGATGGGTACAGGTGAGGCAGCACCCTCTCCACTACGTTCTCACGGTATGAGGCGCCGTTGTGGTAGAGGAACCCGGGGTTGGTGACTACCGTGGCCCCTGATTTCCTTACCGCGTCAATCAGATGCGGGGTACCCTCCGCGCAATGCTCAATGCGGTCAGTCACCAATATCCCATCCCCCTCAGGGTGAGGGTGAGGTGCCAGAACCTCCGCCGCGACTGCGATGGCATCTTCCTCTATGCAGTGAATCGCAACGGGAAATCCCACTCCGTGGGCAAGCAGGATCATCTCTCTCAGTTCTGCCGGTGATGGGTGGAGCTTCCCCGAAGACAGAGTAAACATGATCTTGGCGTGGCCCAGCCTAAGCTGAAGACTGCCTGAACCGTAACCGAGGCCAGCGTCGGCAAGCTCATCCAGCCGCCGGATTCCTGCGAACATGGTGATTCGGCAGGGCAAGGCCCCGTCCGACTGCAATCGCCGGAGGGTTTCCCATCGTTCAATCCCGTTGTCCGCTCCGGCGTCCTGCACCGATGTGATGCCGTAGCTGGCGAGTAATCGGTCAGCGGCTCGCATCCCTTCGTCAAAATCCTCGGTCCTTCGCATCCTTCCCAGGCGCTGGCGCAGGTACGATTCGCAGTCGAGCAGGACGCCAGTCGGCTCACCGGTCGATGGCTCTCGCTCGATGACGCCGCCCGGGGGATCGGGCGTTTCGCGATGGATTGCCGCAGCCTCCAACGCCATGCTGTTCAGGGCGGAGGCGTGGCCGCTGCGATGCTGTAGCCAGACGGGATGATGCGGTGCGGCAGTATCCAGGTCTCGGCGGTCTGGGTGTCGCCTTTCAGCGAAATGCAGATCATCGTAGCCGAAACCCCGTACCCAGTCGCCTGACGGGAGATTTTCGGTCCGCCGCCGAATCAACAATTGCAGCGCAGAAACCGAGGCAGTCTGGCGCGGGGAACAGTCGAGGTCCTGCAATCGTCGGGCCAGGCCGGGAAGGTGAATGTGGGCGTCGTTGAATCCGGGAAGCAGCGTGCCTCCCTGGCAGTCGATGACGCGAGTGGCGGCGGATGCCTGACGGCGGATGTCGGCATTGCTGCCAACGGCAACTATACGCTTGCCGGAAATCGCGACTGCCTCAGCCCGGGGCCGGTCCGGGTCCATAGTCGACACGTTCGCGTTGACCATGGAGAGGTTGATATTGTGGGTCGCCTCACCACGAGACGAAGAGCGGTCAAAACCGGTTCGCGGCTGCCTGGCCATAGTACCTGGAATGGAGTCGGCCTCCAATTATTCGCCGGTGGGATACAGGTATGGGCGTAACAGTTGAGCAGCGTGCTCCAGGACTACGCCGGTCACATCGCCATTGGCGTCAGACTCTGACGTGAGGTGCTCAGCAACGATTCGGCCTTCTTGGGCGGGCACTCCGTTCCACAGCACCAGCGTGTCGGTGTCATCGTAGTAGCGTATCACCAATTTGGGGTCTTTTGCTTTGTCCATTACGTCGGCGTCCCCCAGTCTCTCCGCTTGCTTCCATCCAGAGTTGCGGTGTGGAGTTGGTCGTTCTCGACAACCACCCTTAGCCAGTTCCGGGCCTCGGGAATCGCACCCCAATAGCGCACTCTTCCATCAGACTGGATTTCGGTTCTGTAAGGATGGACAATTGCTCTCTCTATCCATTCCTCACGTACTTCGGGATGTCTGAGTTTAAGGTCCATGCCGTGTGCGGTGGGGTTGGCTATGACACGCCTTGCGTACTGGCGTCGCCGCTCGATGTGGTCCTCAATGAACAACCAGTCTCGCTCAGTGTAACCGTCCCGACAGGCCAGCTATGGCACGAAGGCCGCGTCGTGCTGCTCGTCGGCGTGGTACGAGCTGCGCACCAGCGGGCCGGAGGCCACGTGCTTGAATCCCATCTCTAGGCCGGCGACCCGCAGCTCCTCGAACTCGTCGGGGTGGTAGAACCGGTCTATGGCGATATGCTTGGCCGACGGGCGCAGGTACTGGCCGATGGTCAGCAGGTCGCAGTCCACGCCCCTGAGGTCGCGCATGGTGTCGAGCACCTCATCGCTGGTCTCGCCCATGCCCACGATGATTCCGGACTTGGTAACCGTGGCCGGATCTATCTCCTTGGCTGTGGACAGCAGTTCCAGGGACAGGTTGTAGCTGCCCTTGGGCCGGACTCGTGGAAATATCCGCACCGTCGACTCGATGTTGTGGTTCAACACCGCCGGTCCTGCCTCAATGACACGCTGCAAAGCGTCCCGGTTGCCAGCGAAGTCGGGGATGAGGACCTCGACCCGGCACTCCGGCAGTACCTCGCGGATGCGATTGATGCAAGCGGCGAAAATGTAGGCGCCGCCGTCAGGGAGATCATCCCGGTTTACCGAGGTGATGACGCAGTACCGCAGGTTCATGTCCCTGACGGTGTCGGCCAACCGTTTCGGCTCCATAAGGTCGACGCCGAGCGGCCGGCCCGTGGTGACCGCACAGTAATGGCACCGGCGCGTGCAGATGTCGCCAAGGATCATGAAAGTGGCAGTGCCCCGGCTCCAGCACTCGCCGATGTTGGGGCAGTGGGCCTCCTCGCACACGGTGTGCAGTTCCTGGCTGCGCATCAACTGCTTGAGCTGCATGTAGCGCGGGCTGCCAGGCATCTGGACCTTCAGCCATTCGGGCAGGCGGGGACGCAACTCAAGGGTGTTCTTCGGCTGGGTCATGCGGGTCTCTCCTGCGGGACGCCTCACCCTAGCCCTCCCCCAGCGGGAGAGGGAACTTCGAGGGAACCTGAGTCCATTATAGCAACTGCACCATGCGCGGGGTGACGCGACACTTCTCGGCAGCCACTATGGCGTCGATGTCGGCGGCGGCCTGTTCCAGATGGCCGTGGGGGTTGATGACCCGGTAATCGAAGTGGTGGACCTGGGCCAGCTCCTGCTGCGCAGTCTGCAACCTTCGTTCCAGGTCAGTAGAGGACTCGGTCATCCTTCCCTCAAGCCGCTGCCGAAGCTCATCCAGGGAGGGCGGCATCAGGAAAATCAGCAGCGCCTCCGGCGCCATCCACCGGATCGTTGCCGCTCCCTGGACGTCTATTTTCAGGAAAACGTCCTTCCCTGTCCGGAACGCGTCCCTGGCCTGGCTCCTGGGAACTCCGTACCACCGGCCATACACCTCGGCGCACTCGAGGAACTCGTCCCGGTCCCGCATCCTGGCGAAAGTATCGGGGTCGAGAAAAATGTAGTCCACCCCGTCCTGCTCGCCGGGCCGCATTGGCCTGGTGGTGGCGGTCACAGCGAAATGCCAGGGGCGGTCGTACTTGCGCAACTCGGACAGGACGGCGTCCTTGCCCACGCCTGATGGCCCTGAAAGCACAATAAGCAGGGGCGGCGCGGGACTGGCCTCGGGGATGAGCGACGCCAAAGAGGACGGCCTCACCCTAGCCCTCCCCCGGAGGGAGAGGGAATTTCGAGGGATTCGCCAGCGCGCCCAGGTCCTCCCAAAAACTGGGATACGACACCGCCGCGTCCATGGAACCGTGAACTTCGACCTCCCCGTCGGCCAGGAGACCGCAGACCGCCATGGACATCGCCAGCCGGTGGTCGCCGTGGGACTGGCAGGCTGCGCCGTTCAGGCGGCCAGTCCCACTGATAACCATTCCGTCGTCGCGCGCCTCGATGTCCGCTCCCAGGCGGGACAGTTCCTCGACAGTGGTGGCGATGCGGTCAGACTCCTTGACTCGCAGCTCTTGAGCGTCTCGAATGACAGTTTCCCCGCTGGCGAAACAGGCCGCCACAGCCAAGATGGGCACCTCGTCAAGGATGCGGGGGATCATGTCGCCGCCGATCTCGGTGCCATGCAGCTCCGCCGTGGTTGCCAGCACGTCCGCCACTGGCTCGCCGCCTTCGGTACGCTCGTTGAGCAACTGGAGACTATTGCCGGCCCCCATGGCCTGCAGTGCGTCGATAATGCCAGTGCGGCTGGGGTTGAGGCCCACTCCCTTTACCAGCACTGCGGAATCGGGATGGCACAGCCCGGCCACAATCCAGAATGCGGCGGAACTGATGTCGCCAGGGACGGCAATGTCCACGGCACCAAGGGAGCCAGGATTCACGTGCAGGGCCAGCCCGTTCGCCTCGGTGGATGCGCCCATGGCGCTGACCATACGCTCGGTGTGGTCTCGCGAGAGAGCGGGCTGGTGGATCACGGTCTCGCCCTTGGCCGACAGCGCGCCCAGCATGATGCACGACTTGACTTGGGCGCTGGCCACGGGAAGATCGTACTCGATGCCATTGAGCGGGCCGCCCCGGATTGCCAGCGGCGCCAGGGAGCCATTCTGCCGCCCCATGACCTGGGCGCCCATCAACTGCAGCGGCTCCACGATGCGGCGCATGGGGCGGGAGCGCAGGGAGCCATCCCCGGTGATCACCGTGAGGAACGGTTGTGCGGCCAACAAACCGGAGAGCAGGCGCATGGACGTTCCACTGTTTCCGGCATCGAGAATGTCTGAGGGTTCCTCCAGCACCGGCCCGCGGCCCTGGACTATGTATTCTCCGGCAGAATCGCCTTCTTTAATCTCCACGCCCATGGCCTTCAGGCAGGCCATGGTGGACATAACGTCCTCGCCGTTGGAGAGCCCGGTGACCCTTGCCGTCCCGTAGGCCATCCCGTTCAGAATCAGCGAGCGGTGGGAGATTGACTTGTCGCCCGGGACCGCCAACTCTCCGCCGAGCCTTGTCGGCCGTGTTACTGTTCGCACAGTTGAGGCAGGTTGCATTTCGTACTCTGGCTTGGAATAGGCCGCCGACGCGGGACAGTTGCCGCCTTGTAGCGGTGTCTGGGCAAATCCTCTCTCCCTCCGGGGGAGGGTTAGGGTGGGGGCGTCCCCTCTAGCGGCGGCGTTTCTCCTTATCTCCGTCCTTGTCTCCCCTGAACATCCGGCGCTGAGCCTCCATCAGCTTGCTCCCCATGAACATCTGGCCCATGGAATCAGTGAAAGTGGGTATCTCCGGCGCCCTGCGCTGGGCCCTGCTGCCCGGGGTAATGGAACCCGACAGCCAGCGGGCACGCTCCTCGTGGGCGGTCTCGAAGATTTCCTCCACGGCAGCGGGATCAGGCCCTGATTCGTCCTTCAAAACGTTGCGAATCTCGTAGAGTTCCCGGATGAACGAGTCGATCCAGTTGACTATCGGCTCGTTGTTGGTGATGGAAATGTCGCGATGCATTGTGGTATCCCCGGAAGCCAGGCGGGACAGGTCCCTGAAGCCTGAAGACGCCAACTGGGCTATATCATCCCAGTTGGCGCTCTTGGATACGGTCTGCATGAGGGCGACGGACATCATGAATGGGAGGTGACTGACGGCGGCGACAAAGCTGTCGTGCTCCTCTGCGCTGATAAAGAAGGGCTTTGCTCCGATAGCCTCGGCCATAGTGGTGACCGTGGATACGGCCTGTTCCCTGGCCCTCGCGTCGGGCACGATGCAGTAGGGCTTCCCGGTAAAGAGTTCGGCGGTGGCGTGCGCGGGCCCAGGCGTCTCGCGCCCCGCCATCGGATGCCCGCCGACGAACTGGGTATGGTCCGGCAGGGTCTCCGATGCCCACTGGATCACTGTCCGCTTCGAGCTGCCAACGTCTGTCAGTACCGCCCCTTCCGTGAGGGCCGGGCCGATGGTCTCCATCAGGTCCTTCATGGCCATTACCGGAGTGGCAAGCACCACGACGTCAGCGCCCTCGACCGACGGTTGCAGACGGCCCTCAACCTTGTCGAAGGCGGCCCGCTTCTGGGCCCCATTGCGGGCGGTACTATCGTAATCCGTTCCTACCAACTCCAGGTTGCGCAGGTCAGACTGTCGCAGGGCCAGGGCCAGCGACGTGCCAATCAGGCCGGTGCCGATAACAGTTATCTTGGCCAAGGCGGCCTCCTACTCAGCTTGTCTCAGGGCCTGCCCGTTGAATTCAAGGCCCAGGCGGAGCAGCGCTAAAGAGATATTTTACAACATACCGCCGGGGCCAACATCCGGAAATCCCGGTATGGCCAGGGGGGCCTCTCGATTGTCAGGATATTTGTCTGAATCAGGATTTACAGGATTAGAGGATTATCAGGATGTTAATGTCATTCCCCAGCGCAGCCTCAATCCTGTACATCCTTTCATCCTGTGAATCCTGATTCAGACAAATAAACGAAAGACCCTGACGGCATTGGTCGGATCCAGTACCCGCTGCGCTTTCGGGTCCGAAGGCTCACGCTGCGGCGACTGCTCTTTCGGCAATGCCTGTGATTACGATCTTGTCGTAGGGCTGGCGTTCCCGGCACATCCCTGCCGCCAGCAAAATATCGTGCAGGCTCTCGAACTCCGGCTGCGCCAGTACCGGGCTTTCCGGCCACTGCTCCTGTTCCTTGTACCTGGCGATTGATGCTGCCAGGACCTCTTGCGCCGTGTCCGGAAAGAATTCGCCGACTGCCCCGGCAACCTCCGCCGGATCGGTTGATGCCAGCCACCGCAGGGCACGGGTGAACCCCAGCGTGAAGCGCTCGGCGGTCTCCTGGCGTTGCCCGAGGAATCTGTGGGTTGCGGCAAATGAGCTGTAAGCCAGGTGGCCGTTCTCCGGCCCCAACGCGGCGAGCAGGTGTCCGGTGCCGTCAGCGATGAGCTGCTGCGCCACTGGCTCGGCGACGTGGACATACTCCGCCTCCCCGGCCCGGAAAGCGGCCACTGCATCCCCCAGGGATAGCCCGGTTCTCAGGTCCAGGTCAGAGGGTTCGAGCCCGTGTCTGCGCAGGGCGTACTGGAACGAGGCCCAGGGCATCGGCGAGAACCCGACGGGAATCACCCTCGCCCCGCGCAGAGACTCCCAATCGAAACCATAATTTCCCTCTCCCTCTGGGAGAGGGTTAGGGTGAGGGCCGCGCCCCAGGATGAAAAACCCGTCCCTCGAGTTGATCTTGGCAAAGTGCAATGGCACCGTTTCCGCGCCCCAGTCGGAAGCAATGATGGAGCGCATGATGCCGCTCTGCACGATGTCGGCTGCGCCGTGATGCAAGGCGCTCAGGGGATGCGGAAACTGGGGAGGGCAGGTGCTGAACTCAACGTCAAGGCCCTCTCTGTCCAGGAACCCGCCCGCCACCGAAACGTAAATGGGCGTGTAGAAGATGGAGCGCCACGTTTCCATCAGTCGCAGGGGATGTCTTCCGCTGGTAGTCATAGCCGCCTACTCCGCCAGGAATGGCGTCAGGGCGCCCAGGAATGCCTCCGGGTCCTCCACCTGCGGGATGTGGCCGATGCCGGGCAGGATGACCTTTCGCGCGTTGACGATGTTGTTGTGCAGCAGTTCCTCGCCGTCGCGCAGCCGGTCGATCTCGCCGTAGAGCACCATGGTCGACGACGCCTTGATCAGCGGCAGGCGGGACATGATGTCGTAGTAGGCCAGCGACTCCATCAGCTTGCGTACCCAAGGCCCCGCCTTGGCGCGGCTGTCGTTGTTCTTGTCCAGCCACTCCTCGGTTGGCTCGGCGAAGGTAGTGGCATCCTTGAGGTCCTGCAGTGTGCGCGGCTTGGGCAGGCCATCGTCGTCGTACTGCGCCATGGTGTCGGCCAGCCGCTCCTTGGCGGTGAAGGCGTTCCAGACCGGCGCGCCCACCAGCGTCAGCTTGTCCACCCGGTCGGGGAAGCTGGCGGCGGTTTCCGTGGCCAGCACTGCGCCCACCGAGTTGCCCACCACGTGCGCCCGGTGGATGTTCAGCACCTGGCAGGCCTCGTCGAGGGCGTGGGCGTAGTCGGGCAGGTTGAAGTGGCGCTGCGGCTTGTCCGAGCCGCCATGCCCCAGCATGTCGAAAGCATAGACCGTGTAGTCCTGGGCGAGGGCGTCCATCACGTATTCCCAGGTCCAGACCGAGGTGCCCAGCGGGTGCAGCAGCACCACGGGATAGCCAGCGCCCTTCTTGACGAAGTGCATATTGCCCTCGGTGGTGGGGACGCTGTCGGTGAGGTCGCGGCGAACAAACAGAGCCATGGGGCCTCCTGTCTCGGCAGACGATTTCGTTTCGGCGGCAGGGCGGCCCGCCGGGACTGCCCCGCCAAGTTTGCCGCTATGGTATCACGCCCGCAACCCCGCCGCAGCCCACCGCCATCCGCACACCATCCTCTCCCCCATGACCTCTTGTCCCCTCCCCCTCAGGGAGAGGGTCAGGGTGGGGGTGAACTCCTCGCATCACACAGCCCTGCCCATTTCTGCCCTCTACTCGCAGGGGCGCACGGTTGCGCGCCCCGTCACTCCGCCGCCGGAAAGTCCGCCTGCGTCAGCCCGTGGGCCTGCTGTCCCCAGCAGGTGAGAGAGCCATCGCGCCGCACTCCACAGGTGTAGAAGCTCCCGGCGCTAACGGACTTGAACTCCCCTTCCGGTGGCGTGGTCTCGCCATACCAGTCATTGCCCCAGCACAGGACGGAGCCGTCCCGTAGCACCCCGCAGGTGTGAAGGTCCCCGGCGCTGACGGAGGCGAACTCCCCCTCAGGGGGCGTGGCCTGGCCATCCTCGTCGTTGCCCCAGCAGGTGACGGTGCCGTCCCTCCGCACCCCGCAGGTGTGAAATTCCCCGGCGCTGACGGAGTCAAACTTCTCTGCTGGTGGCGTAGCCTGGCCATAGTCGCCGCGACCCCAGCACAGGACGGAGCCGTCCCGCAGCACCCCGCAGGCGTGGCCACCCCTGCCCCAGCCACTGACGGAGACGAACTCCTCTTCCAGAGGGGTGCCTTCGACATGCGGAGGATCGCCCCAGCACAGGACGGAGCCGTCCCGCCGGACCCCGCAGGTGTAGTCCCACCCGGCGCTGACGGAGGCGAACTCCCCGTCCGGCGGTGTCGCCTCGCCGTAGTTATCATTGCCCCAGCACAGGACGGCGCCGTCCCGCAGCAATCCGCAGGTGTGCCTATCGCCGACGCTGACCGAAGTAAATTCTCCCTCCGGCGGCGTAGCTTGTCCTCTGCTATTTCTGCCCCAGCACAGGACAGACCCGTCCCTCCGCACCCCGCAGGTGTGGTCTTCCCCGGCACTGACCGAGACGAACTCCCCCTCAGGCATCGTGACTTGGCCACGGTTATCGTAGCCCCAGCAAATGACGGTGCCGTTTTGCAGTTCACCACAGGTGTGAATGCCCCCGGCGCTGACGGAGACGAACTGCCCGTCCGGCGGCGTGGCCTCGCCGTGCTCGTCATTGCCCCAGCAGGCGACGGAGCCGTCCCGCAGTACCCCGCAGGTGTGGTCGTCCCCGGCGCTGACGGTGGCGAACTCACCCTCCGGCGGCGTGGCTTGACCTTCGTCATCGGCCCCCCAGCACTGGACAGAGCCGCCCCGCCGTATCCCGCAGCTGTGGTCCCTTCCGGCGCTGACGAAGGTGAACTCGCCTTCTGGCGGAGGGTACTGGGTGAGTCCTTCACGGCCCCAGCAAATGACGGAGCCATTCCGCAGTACCCCGCAAGTGTGCAGTGACCACCCGGCGCTGACGGAGTCAAACTTCTCTGCCGGTGGCGTAGCCTGGCCATAGTCACCGCGACCCCAGCACACCACGGATCCGTCCCGCAGCACTCCGCAAGCGTGGGAGTAACCGGCGCTGACGCTGGCGAACTCCCCTTCCGGCGGTGTTGCCTGGCCTTCTTCATCAGATCCCCAGCACAAGACGGAACCATCGCGAAGCACCCCGCAGGTATGGCCGCCCCCGGCGCTGATGGAGGCGAACTCCCCCTCCGGCGGCGTGGCCTCGCCATTGTGGTCCTTACCTGAGCAAAGGACGGAGCCATCGGGCAGCACCTTACAGGTGTGGGCGTACCCGGCACTGACGGAAGCGAACTCCAGCTTGGGCCCTTCGATGTCCGCATCGCCCTCGGGCATGGGAGTGGCGTCAGCCTGTCCGCTGGTGCGGCCGAGGACGCCGCTCCGGGTGGGTTCCGGCCCGCTCCCGGCCTCTGTCGTGGTCTCCGGTTCGGACGGGGCACCGCCGGGCGCACGCGTTGCCCCTCCGCTGCCGTCCCGGGACTCCGTGGCCCCCGGCTCGGCGGTGGACTGCTCCGCCATTTGTGTGGATTCGCCCTCCGCCCGGTCAACGTCGCCGGACTCGGGCGAGTCCGAACCGCAGGCAGCCAGCAGGAACACCAGCGCCAGCCCTAGGATGAAGAGCGCGGCCATCAACCGGAATCTCATTTTTGTACCCCTTCTAGTTCACAGGAATCGATGTGAGTGTATCACAGAAAATATATTATTGAATGTGAACTATAACGGAATACGGTACTTCCAAATGTTTTGCGGTACTGCTAAAGACCGGAAAATCTGGATTCCCGCGAAAGCGGGAATGACGAATTGCACCGTGGCGGATTCATGCGAGGGTTGACGGTCCTGCGGGAAGCCCTGTCCTGTTTGACCTTTAACCACCGCTGTGCCAGAATCGAACCAGGCATGAATCCCGGCAGGGGACCACTGGGCTGTAGAGGCAGAAGTGCGAGAACCCGTTTGGACGAGAGACCGGTTGCGCCGCCTGGTCAACCGGGAGGTGGGCGACTACCGGATCGTGGTGGTCTCCAACCGGCAGCCGTACGTCCACGAGCTGGTTGACGGGAACCTGCGGGTAAGCACTCCCGCAGGGGGCGTGACCACCGCCATCGACCCACTGATGCAGGAGTGCGCCGGCACCTGGATCGCCCACGGCGGCGGCGCCGGCGATTACCTGGCCGTGGACGAGCGAAACAGCGTCATGGTCCCGCCTGACGACCCTTCCTACACCCTCCGGCTGGTGTGGCTCAACGACGAGGAGCAGCGCGGCTACTACTACGGAGTCTCCAACGACGGCCTCTGGCCTCTATGCCACAACGCATTCATCGAGCCCACCTTCAACCAAGCGGATTGGGAGACCTATACCGCGGTCAACCGCACCTTTGCCCGCCAGGTGCTCGAGGAGATCGACGGGGCCCCGGCGGCCGTCTTCATCCAGGACTATCACCTGGCCCTGCTGCCCCGTTTCCTGCGCGAGGTTGACCCGGACGTCATCAGCGCCCAGTTCTGGCACATCCCCTGGCCCAACTACGAGATCTTCCGCATCTGCCCCTGGCAGGAAGAGTTGCTTGACGGACTGCTGGGCAACGACATGCTCGGCTTCCACATAGGCGACCACTGCGATAACTTCATGGAGGCTTCCAGGCGGATCCTCGGCGCGCGCGTGCATGATGAGTATAGCCTGGTCTACCACCGGGATGACTCCACCCTGGTTCGGCCCGTTCCCATAAGCGTGGACTTCCACCAGTTGGAGGCCGACGCCCAGAGCGCAGAGGTCACAGCGGAGATGGAGCGCCTGTCCGCCGAATGGGACCTTGAGGATAAGATAGTCGGCCTGGGAATAGACCGCATCGATTACACCAAGGGCATCCCGCACCGGATCCGCGCCATCGGCCGCTTCCTGGAACAGAACCCGCAGTACTTGGGCAAGGTGGTGTTCGTCCAGGCGGGGGTGATGAGCCGCACCAACATCATTGCCTACCAGGAGCTGGCGGACCAGATCGAGCGTCTGCTGGACGATGTGAACGGCCGGTTCGGCACCGATGACTGGCAGCCGATAATGTACATGCCCACCGACCTGCCGCATCTGACGCTCATGGCTCTCCGCAGGCTTGCCAGGTTCTGCGTGGTGAGTTCCCTGCACGACGGCATGAACCTGGTGGCCAAGGAATACGTCGCGAGCCGCTTCGACCACGACGGCGTGCTGATCCTCAGTCCTTTCACCGGCGCGGCCCTGGAACTGACGGACGCCCTCATCGTGAACCCGTATGACGTGGAAAGGTTCGGCGAGTCCATTCGCCAGGCGGTGGAAATGCCCCGGCTGGACCGCCAGATGAGAATGGCCAATATGAGGGCCGTGGTGCAGGAAAACAACATCTACAAGTGGGCCGCCCGTTCCGTCGTGGATATGATGCAGGTGGGCCGCCGCACCCGTCGTCCCATTCGCAGCGCCTGAGAAACTTCCTCTCTCAAGGGGAGATGGTTGGGGTGAGGGCGTCTCCGATGGCGCATCTCCTGAATATATGGCCATCTGTGACCGCTCGCCTTCGTCGCGCCGAGAGGGTGTTGCTGCTTTTCGATTATGACGGCACCCTGACGCCCATAGTCAAAAGGCCCGAGGACGCAGTTCTGCCCGGCGAAGTTCGTCGGCTGCTGGGCTTACTGGCTGCCAGTCCGCGCTACGTTGCCGGGATCGTCAGCGGCCGCAGCCTGGAGGACTTGGCAACCCTGGCGGACATCCCCGGCCTGATACACGCCGGCAATCATGGGATGGAGATCTCCGGCCAGGGGATTGACTTCGTTCATCCGGGAGCCGTTGCCGCCCGGGGCATCCTTGACGAGGTTTCCCATCGTCTGTCAGTTGCAGTGGGGGATGTCCCCGGAGTCATCGTTGAGCACAAGGGGCTGACCCTGACCGTGCATTACCGGGCCGTGGCCGAAGGGCGGACCGCAGAAATCGAGTCAGAAGTCGCGGCTGCTGCCTCGCCCCACGTCGCAGGCGGCGACATTCGCCTGACCTTGGGGAAAATGGTCACCGAGGTGCGCCCCGCTATCTCCTGGGACAAGGGCCGGGCCATCGAAAAGATCCGGGAGGAATGCGGAGACTCGCCATTCCCCATGTACTTCGGTGACGACAGGACCGACGAGGACGGCTTCCGGGTCGTGCAGGCGATGGACGGCATAGCCGTGTTTGTCGGCGAACCTCGCGAGGGCACCGTCGCCCTGCACCAACTGGAATCGCCCAGGGAGGTGGAGGAAACGCTCCGGCTTCTGGTGGAAGACCCGGTCTAGTCGCCACCAGGGCCTTTTCAAAGGTCGTTTTCCTGCATCTCATGGTGAGCCTGTCGAACCATCGGCGGCTTGCAGGGGCATCCTTCGACAAGCTCAGGATGAGTGGAAGTCAGCGAACGGCGTTACTTTGAAAAGGCCCTGAGTCGCCGCAGTGGGATACGGACCCACTCTGCGGCGTCGCGCTAGAGTTCCCCACCCTGCTCGATCTTGCCGACCTTGTCGATGCGGCGGAGGAAACGTTCCTCGGGGGTAAAGCTGGCGCCCACGAAAGCGGAAATCACTTCCTTGGCTGTCTCAATTCCGATCACGCGGCCCCCCAGGCAAAGGACGTTCATGTCGTTGTGCTCAACTCCCTGTCTGGCGGTGTAGGTATCGTGGCAAAGGGCGGCGCGCACTCCGCTGACCTTGTTGGAGGCGATGGTTGCTCCCACGCCGCTGCCGCAGATCATCACGCCCCGTTCTGCCTCGCCGCCGCCCAGCGTTTGCCCCACCGCCGCAGCGAAGTCGGGAAAGTCATCGCCAGGGTCAAGGGTGTGGGCCCCCACGTCCACCACCTCGTGTCCCGCTTGCTGTAGCCAGGGGATGATCTGCGATTTCATGTCCAGTCCGGCGTGGTCGGCGCCAACGGCGAGCTTCATTCGTGTCGTGTTCCTTCCTGATCAGGTAATGGGCAACCCACTGGCCTCAAGAATAATTACCTGGTACTTGGCTGCCAATGCCTAGCATTCCGATGCACACCAGCCCGGCTGGTTTCCAGACGAGCGACCGCTGCGAAAGTCGCGCCAGGACCTGCTGCGTGTTAGACTTGCGTATCGCCGGGCGGTTAATTTTCGTATCTGGTCAATTGAATGATCAAGGTCATCACGTTCGACTTCTACAATACCCTGGTCAAGTTCTGGCCGCCCCTGGAGGAAATCCAGACGGCTGCGTGTTTCGCCAAGGGACTGACCGCATCCCCGGAGGCGATCAAGCGCGGCTACGCCAAGGCGGACATCCTGTTTAATCGAGCGAACGAGGAGGAGCCGCTCTCCCTCAGGTCGCCGGAGCGGCGTCTCGAATTTTTCTCGGAATACGAGCAATTGATTCTGGAGACTGCTGGGATTCCCGTGAGCAGGACATTGGCGCGCGAGATATGGGAGCTGGCCATAGCCGTTCCCAAGGAGTTCACCCCTTTCGAAGACACTCTGCCCGCGTTGACTGCGCTGCGCGACAGGTCATACGGGCTGGGCATCATCACAAACCTGCGCGGTGACCTGGCGCCCCTGGTAGAAAGGGCAGGCATCGGAAATCACCTCGATTTCTGCGTGAATTCCACTCTGGCCGGCAAGGAAAAGCCCCACCCTCCCATTTTCGAGGAGGCTCTTCGACGGGCCGGAGTGGACCCCGGCGAGGTGCTCCATATCGGTGACCAGGTGCGTTCTGATGTCGCGGGAGCGCGGGCTATGGGGATGCACGCCGCGCTGCTGGACCGGGGCGGCTGGCACGAGCCGGTCAACGGCTCTCCCAAGATATCAAGCCTCGGCGAAATAGCTGGCCTCCTCGAGTCGGAGGGCCGGTATTTCGTCTGATCAACACAGCGGACTCAACGGACCCAAGCGACCTTGAGGAGGGCCGGAATGGCACAGGAAACTCACAACGGAGAGCTTGACCACTCCCCAGTGCGGGTGGCCGTCTGGTACGACTACATTTGACCGTGGTGCTACATCGGCCTGGAGCGGGTCGACAAGCTGGCCAAGGAGTTTGACATCGAGGTGGAGGGTCGCGCCTACCTGCTGCGCCCCGACACGCCCAGGGAAGGCGCCGAACGGCCTCAGAGACCCGGCGAAAGCGAGGATGAGCTGTCGGAGCCGTTGCGCGGGCAGGCGAGGGAGTCCGGTCTCATAATGAAGCCGCCGCCCTACACCCCCAACACGCTCTACTCCCTGGAGGCCACGGAGTATGCCCAGCAGCACGGCAAGTTCATGGAATTCCACCACTGCGCCTACAAGGCCTTCTGGGAGGACCGGAAGGATATCGGCCAGATCGAGACCTTGGTTGAGATAGGCAAGGGCGTTGGACTGGACGGCGACGACATGGCCCGCAGCCTGGAGCAGGGTGAACACTCGCAGATGGTGATTGCCCAGTACCGGGAAGCGTTGCAATACGGGATCAACGGAATTCCCACTTTCCTGGTGGGCAACCTGCTGTTCACGGGGGCGCATCCGTACCCCATCTTCAAGCAGGCCATGGAGCGTTACCAGCAGAGCCTGCAATAGGCGTTGGCGGTGGCCTGTAGGGAAGTAGAATCGGATCGCCGCCAATTTCGCTGAATCAAGGCGCCCGGAAAGTCAGACCGGGCGCCCTCTTATCCAATACAGGAAGTCGGTGGCCGGAGCCGGGATCAGGCAGTGGCCGGAACTGCGGTCAGGGGAATGTGCTCCCGGTGGGAGGCGCGCACCAGCAGCACCGGCCCCCCTGACTGGCGCACCACCCGTTCTGCTACGCTGCCCAGTATCATTCGCCCTACACCGGAGCGGCCGTGGGTGGTCATTGCCACCAGGCTGTTGGCG
This sequence comes from Dehalococcoidia bacterium, assembly GCA_965203005.1. Classification (GTDB taxonomy): domain Bacteria; phylum Chloroflexota; class Dehalococcoidia; order Lucifugimonadales; family UBA3495; genus VXOI01. The sequence continues at coordinate 2,042,153 of CBDBBS010000002.1, read as the reverse complement.
TATGAGGAAGCCATGTCAACGATGCAGTCCGCAGGCGCGCCCCGGAGCAGCCGCGCTTCGACCTGGCCAACGCCCTGCTGCTGCAACCGGTGCCTGACATCCGACACGTAATCATTGGCCTCTCCCTCCACCCTGTCGGAAAAAGACCGGAAGGACGGCAGTGATGGCGGGAGTATCCGTAGCCCCATGGACATGGCCTGGTAATACTCAGCCTCCGATATCGTCACCTGTACCAGGTCGACCGGTATATTCATGCGAGAGGCCATATTGGCCACGTGCGGAAGGACGTCCTCCGCTTCGTCGGAGCCGTCAAGAGGCACGATCAACCGCTCCGGGGGCCTTTCCCCTGAAACCCCTTGCTGGGGGTGCGAGCGGACAAGGAGCAGCGGATGGTTGGCCATGTGCAGGACCTTGTCAGCCACGCTTCCCATCCACCACCGGGCGAACCCGGAACGTCCGTGGCTGGACATGGCGATGAGGGTCCCATCATCCTGTGATGCCTCATCGACTACGGACTGAGCTGGTTCGCCGCGTGGCACCACCGTTCCTGCCGTTATCCCGGCGTCCCGCAGACGCGCCGCCACGGAAGAAAGGTAACTCTGTGCATGTGCAGCCCGGTGGGCCTCCGTTTCGTGCGAATGCAGTTCCGGGTTCAGAGACTGGCCGATAGTTGGGTGCTCCGGTTCGATAGCCATAAGCAGGGTCATGGGCAAAGAGAGCTGTGCCGAGATGGCCCTTGCGTATGGTATTACCTGCTCAGAGAGGACTGAGCCGTCGAGAGGCGCCAGAATTCGCGTATACATTTCCGCCCGACTTACCTCGCTAGAACTTGCGCCTCGGCGTGATGTTCGGAGGCGCTCAGTCGTCAGCCGGCACCGGGGCGAAGCCACGGCCCGGCAGAGCCTCGCTGCCCTCGCCGTTGGAGTCGATCGCGGCAACGGGCTCGGATATTAACCCGTAGTTTACCGCATACAGACGTTCGTAGACGCCTTCCACGGCCAGAAGTTCTTCGTGGGTTCCCATTTCCACCAGCCGGCCACGGTTCAGCACGATTATCTTGTCGGCGTTTCGCACCGTGGAGAGCCGGTGGGCGATCACGATGGAGGTGCGGCCCTGGAGAACCCGCTGCAGCGCCCGCTGGATCAACAGCTCCGTCTGCGTGTCGATGTTGGCCGTGGCCTCGTCCAGTATGATGATTCGCGGATTGCCGATGATGGCGCGGGCGAAACTGAGCAGCTGTCTTTGCCCCACGCTGAGGTTGACGCCCCGCTCGGCAAGAACCGTGTCGTAGCCGTTTTCCAGCCCGATGATGAAGTCGTGGGCGCCTACCGTTCTAGCCGCGTCCATCACTTCCTGTATGGTCGCGTCTTCCTGATTGTAGCGTATGTTGTCAGCCACCGTGCCGGAGAACAGGTATGGCTCCTGCAGCACCATGCTCATCTGCCCGGCCAGCGAACTCCGGGTTACGTGCCGGATGTCGTGGCCATCGACCAGGATGCGCCCCTGAGTAACGTCGGCGAACCGCGCGATGAGTGTGACCAGGGTGCTCTTTCCGGCGCCCGTCGACCCCACGATAGCAACATTTTCTCCCGGGCGGATGTGGAGGTTGATGTCTTCCAGCACGTCCACGCCGGGTACATAGTGGAAGCGCACGTCCTGGAACTCTATCTCGCCCTGAATTTCCGGCAGGTCGGGAGCCTCGGGATCGTCCTCGACCTCTGGCTTCAGGTCCAGCACCTCGAATATTCGGACTCCGGCGGCCATGGCGCGCTGGAGCTGGCTGTACTGCATGGTCAATTGGCGGATTGGTTCGAAGAACCGCTGGATGTAGAAAGCGAAGGCCACCAGCACGCCGATCTCCGGGCTGGTTTCACCCACCAGCAGCCCGCCCGCCAGGACCACCCCGAATCCCATGGCTATTCCGATAAGTATTTCGACAACTGGCTGCAGGGCGCCTGAGAAGCGGCTGGCCTCCAGGTTGGCGTTCAGGTGCTCGGTATTCAACTCGTCGAAGTGGGCCATGTTGGCGTCCTGGCGGTTGAGACTCTGCACCACCCTGACGCCGGTGATGTTCTGGTTGTATTCCCCGTTGACCATGGCTATGGCCCGGCGGATGCGCATAAACGAATGCCTGGCGAACTTCTGCCAGTAACCAAGGATGAAGAACAGAGGAGGTACGATGCTCAAGCAGATAAGAGCCAGTTGCCAGTCGATGATCAGCATCATCGTGATGATGCCGACCAAGCTCAGCAGGTCGGAGAAACTCTGGACGATAAGCTCGAATGTTTCCTGCAACTGCAGCACGTCGCTCTGGCTTCGCGACATTATCCTTCCGACCGGAGTGCGGTGATAGAAGGACGGTGACATCTCCTGAAGGTGGTTGAACATCTTGGTGCGGAGCGAATACAGGATCCCCTGGCCGACTTTCGGCATGAACACGAACTGCATGTAGTTGGAGCCGAAATGTATCAAGGCCACCAGGAAAAATGCTCCTCCAATCCAGTGCAGCAACTCCAGGTCATCGTTCTTGACGGCGCTATCGATGCCCAGCTGAAGCAGGTAGGGGATGCAGACGTTGGCCGCGGTGTAGAGCGTCACCGCGAGGATGGCAAGAATGGCGTCTCGCTTGTAAGGAGCGATGTAGGTCATCAGCCGCATCACGACCTTGTGGTCGTAAGCGGCCCCGACGATTGATTCGTCGCTGAGGTTGTCTGCTGTGGGAGCGCGGTCTCCGGCCGCGTTCAGGCCACGCATCCCGCCCATCATGCCGCCGAATCCGCCGCCGGGGCCACCCATTCGCATGCTAGGCTCTTCCTGCGGCGGTCTCGGGAGTAAGGGCAACGTCCAGCATCATTTCCTCCTGGGGCCGCAGTTGCAGTTCGAGGATCTCGTGGTAAATCCCGCCCACCGAGTCCAGTTGTTCGTGGGACCCCTGCTCAACGATGCGGCCGCGGTCCAGGACGATGATGTGGTCGGCGTTCTGCACGGTGCTGAGGCGGTGAGCGATGACGAAAGTGGTTCTGCCCTGCATGACGGCCACCATTGCCCGGTGAATCAGGCGTTCCGTCTCTACGTCAACGCTGGAAGTGGAGTCGTCAAGGATCAGTATCGGAGGGTCAATGAGAACGCTGCGAGCGATGGACAGTCTCTGCCTTTGGCCTCCCGACAGGGTTGTGCCCCGCTCTCCTACCCAGGTGTCGTAACCATCGGGAAGGGACATGATGTGGTCGTGGAGTTGAGCAACCTTGGCTGCCCTGACGACGTCCTCGTGTTCTGCGTCCCCGGCTCCGTAGGCGATGTTGTCTCGAATGGTGGCGCTGAACAGGAAAACGTCCTGCTGTACGATCCCCACGTTGTGCCGAAGGGACTTCAGTGTGAAGTCGCGGATGTCCTTGCCATCAATGGTAACCCGCCCCTGGTCAACCTCGTAGAAGCGGGGCAGAAGGTTGACAATGGTGCTCTTGCCGCTGCCCGGCGCGCCCAGGATGGCTATAACCTGGTTCTTGCGGGCAGTGATGTCAACGTTGCGCAGGGCCGGTGTGCGAGGGTCGTAACCGAAGGTGACGTTCTCGAATCTCACCACACCCTCGGCGCGGCCCAACTCCACGGCGCCTTCGCGTTCCGACACCGGCGAACGTGCGTCCAGCACATCGAACAGTCGCCGCCCCGAGGAGATGGCTCTCGAAAAGCTGTTGATTATGAAGCCGGCCATCCTTACGGGGAAGGTGAGCTGGTTGAGGAAAAGCATGAAGGTGGCCATTTGTCCCACGGTCAAGTCTCCCTTCAGGACTTCCCAGCCGCCGTACCACAGAATCAAGCCGAGGGCGACGGTGAAGTAGAACGACATCCAGGCGCTGTTTGTGCCCTGGGTCCGTTCCGACATGAAATACTCGGCGCGGAGTTGGAGGGCTTTGCGATCGTACTTCCGCTTCTCGAAATTTTCCGAAGCGAAGGCCTTCACCACGTTCATGCCCACCAGGTTTTCCTGGAGGACAGTTACCGTCTCCCCCATGGTTATCTGCACTCGAGTCCACATGGCGCGGAGGCGGCCCATAACGACAACGGAACGCACCATCACGAACGGAATAAAGGCGAGGCTGATCAGCGCGAGTTCCCAGTTGATGAATATGAGCACCGTTGGCAGGATGATGATTCGCAGGCCCGCCTCGATGGAGCGAATCATTCCCATGTTCACGTAGCGACGGATAGCCTCTACGTCCGCGGTGGCCTTGGACATCAAATCGCCGGTGTGTTCCCGGTCATGATAGGCAAAACTCATGTGCTGCAGCTTGTCGTAGAAACGGTTGCGCAGCACGTACGACACCTTTTGCGAAAGGGAGTCGGTGGTGTAGGTGCGGGCGAAGTCGAAGAGGCCCCGGCAAAGACTGGCCCCCAGAAGGCTCAGGGCCAGCAGCACCAGGGTGGAGGTAGCCGGGTCCAGCCAGTTGAAAGTCTGGGCCTCTTTGTCGTGCAAGACCATCGTATCGATGGCCCGGCCAAACAAGAAAGGAATGAAAAGCGAGAATCCAACGGATATGGCGACAGTCGCGTAGGCCAGGGTGAGCCGTGTGCGGAACTGCCAGGCAATCTTGTTTATGCGGATCAGGATATCCATCTAGCTCGCTGTTTCGTTCCGTCCCGTCGGGGCGATGTGGTCGTTCGGATATTGATCGGGTGCGGCGTTACATCCGTTCGGGGGCGTTCATGCCCATCAGCTCCAGGGAGCGGCGGAAAACTATCTGCGCCGATTCCACCAGCTTCAGGCGCGCCAGGGTAACGTCCGCATCATCGGGATTGGCTGAAATCACTCTACAGTTCTCGTAGAAGCCGTGGAACGCGGTTGCTAGTTCCATGGTGAAGTGCGCCAGGTGGTGAGGCTCCAGGCTATGGGCCATCTGCTGCACCAGTTCCGGCAACCGCAGCATGTGCCGGATGAGGGCCAGCTCGCTGGGATGATCCAGCAGAGAAACGTCGCCCTTGCTCCAGTCGATGTTGCGCTCGCGAGCGAGATTCAGGATGCCGGCGTTTCGCGCGTGAGCATATTGGACGTAATAGACCGGGTTTTCCGACGATTCTTTCTTCGCCAGTTCCAGGTCGAACTCCATCTGGGTAGAGGGAGTGCGCGACAGGAAGAAGAACCGGCAGGCATCGCCGCCCACTTCGTCCGCCAACTCCCGCAGCGTCACGAACTCTCCGGTGCGCTTCGAGGCCCGAACAACTTCGTCTCCGCGCTTGAGAGTGACCATCTGGGCGATCAATATGGTGAGGCGGTCAGGGTCAATTCCAAGCCCCTCGACGGCGGCCTTGACCCGGGGGACGTGCCCCTGGTGATCCGCGCCCCAGATGTTCACAACCGAGTCATAGCTGCGACCGATGAACTTGTTGTGGTGATAGGCGATGTCCGACGCAAAGTAGGTCGGTTCACCCGTCGCGCGGACCACCACATTGTCTTTCTCGTCGCCCAGCATAGTCGAGTTGAACCAGAGGGCGTCCTCCCGCTCCGACAGGTAGCCCTTCGTTCTCAACTGGCCCAACGCCTCGTCGTACTCGCTGTTTCCTGAGCCTGTCGAAGGGTTAAAGAGAGTGCGTTCGCTGAACCAGTTGTCGAACTCCACCCCGATTTTGCCCAGATCCTCGCGAATGAGATCGACCATTTTCTCGCGGGCCAGATCGCCGATCTCGCGGGTGGCGGCATCATCCGACAGTCCCAGGAACCTGTCGCCCTCCGATCCGGCGATTTCCTTTGCGAGGTCCAGGATGTAGTCGCCCATGTAGCCATTGGAGGGCATTTCCGCGTGTTGCCCGAAGTGCTGGCGGTAACGGGCCAGCACCGAACGGTAGAATGCCTCCATCTGGCTGCCGGCGTCGTTCACGTAGTATTCCCTGGTGACCTGATAGCCCGCAGCCTCGAGCACGTTTGCTAGGGCGCTGCCCAGCACTGCGCCCCGGGTGTGGCCCACGTGGACGGGGCCGGTGGGGTTGACGCTCACGAACTCCACCATCACCTTGCGGCCCTGGCCGCTGGCCACATTGCCGAAGGTTGCCTGGGCGTTCCGGACTACGTCCACCTGCTGCTGGAGCCAGGCGTCTTTGAGGCGAAAGTTGATGAACCCGGGGGCCGCAGCCTCCACCTGGTCGATGGATGCGCTTTCGGGAGTCCGCGCTACCAGCGCCTGGGCCAGCTCCAAGGGATTGATGCGGGTGGCTCGCGCCAGCCTCAGGGGAAGGTTGGTGGCGAAGTCCCCATGTTCCGGGTTTCCCGGGTGCTCCACCTGGATGTCTGGCATGGTTTCCAGCCGGACGACTCCGTCATTTCGAGCGGTCTCAACGGCTTGAGCAACAAGGTGTCGGACGCTCTCGATCACCGGGGTTGTCGACATAACCTTGGTATCCTCGCGCGCCTTGGCGTTGATGGGAATTCGCGTGCCAGAAGGGAATGCAGAAGCACGCGACTTATTTCACGTGGAAAAAGCAATTCTATCACATTAGTCTCATCTTTTACGGTTGTTCCGAGTTCACGTCCAGGGTATTTCAAATGTCCCCTCCCCCGGAGGGAGAAGGAGAACTAAAAGGCCCCGAGTTTGTGTCCGGGGCAATCGCGTCTTGATCATTCGACCGCTCCCCAGCGTCATTCCTGCAAAAGCGGGAATCCGTTGACTGGAAAATTTTGCCCGCGCGACGGTTCAATCCGCGGCCTAATGGGTATAAAGTTTTTATTAAGGACTTTTTGGCGAAGCCAGCGGACGCGATTGATGTAGCGCCCCGGAACCTGAAATTGGACGAATGCAGGGGTAATGTGTCGGAACTCTTGAATGATCCGGAGGAGCAGGCTCCCTCTGAGATTCTCCAGGTGGAGCAGGGGGAGACGCAACCGGGGCAGACGGCCTTCGAGCGGGCCCGTCTCCTCGAACAGATGATGGAAGACGACCAGACGGAGGCAGTGGCGGACCTGTTCCTCCAGTTGCATCCGTTCGACCGCGCCGAGGTGATGACCGAGCTTCGGGGTGGCATGCGGCGCTATCTGGCGCGGGAAATGGCTACTGAAACCGTTGCCGGGCTTCTTGAGCACATGGAACCCCGCCTGACCGCCCGGATGCTGCGCAACCACAGTCCCCAGGAACTGGCACAGGTACTTGACCTGGCGGATCCCGGCGCTGCCGCCGAGGTTCTGGAACTGCTGGAGGGCGAAAGAAGGCTTGAAACGATAGACGCCATGTCGGCCTCGGTTCCAGTGGAGACGCTGCTGCGCTACGAGGACGGCACGGCTGGCAGGCTCATAGATCCCGAGATTCCCGCATTTCGTGAAAATACAACCGTTCCCATCGCACTGGACCGGCTGCGGCTGATGGGCGAGGCAGCCGAGGAGGTCAACTCGCTGCCTGTGATAGATGGGGATGGCGTGCTCATCGGAACGGTCAAGCCAGTGAGGTTGGCCCTGGCGCGCCCCAATTCCACGGTGGCGGACATAATGGACCGCGACCTGACCGCGGTGTCGGCCTCGGCTGACGAAGAGCTGGCGCTCCGGTTGATCAGCCGTTTCAAGGTCAGCGACCTGCCGGTAGTGGAGGAGGATGGCCGCCTGGCTGGCCTGATTCGCGCCGAGGACGCCGTTGAGGCGGTACAGGAGAATGCCACCGAGGATATGTTCCGCATGGCGAGCATCGGTGAAGAGAGGATTACAGGGCCCCTCACCGACTCCGTGCGCAGCCGCTTTCCCTGGCTTGCCCTGAATCTGGTTACCGTCTTCGTCGCCGCCGTAGTGATTGGCATGTTCGAATCAACCATCGCCAAGGTGGTGGCGCTGGCGGCGTTTCTGCCGATAGTGGCCGGACAGGGGGGAATCGGTGGCACCCAGACCGTAACGCTGGTGGTGCGCAGCCTCGCCACCGGCGAACTGCCCCGGCAGCTGGGATTCAGGCTACTGAGGCGGGAAATCACCCTGGGCCTGATCCACGGGATCGTCCTGGGCGTTATCATCGGGGGCATTGGATGGCTGTGGAAGGGGAATCCGGTCCTGGGGCTGGTGCTTGCCCTGGCAATGACGGGCAACATGGTGGTAGCCTCGATAGCCGGGGCGGGGGTGCCACTACTTCTGAGGCGTCTTCGGATGGATCCGGCGGTGTCGGCCGCGGTGTTCGTCACTACGTTCACCGACGTGATAGGCTTCGCCCTGTTCCTGGGGCTGGCGGCGGTGTTCATCAGGTTCCTGGTGTAGTATGAAGTCCAGTGGAATACGGAAATGCAGGATCACGTAGGGGAGAGCAATGGCAGGTACCATAGCATTGGTTGGCGGCGATGAGTTCCGGGTCGGTTGCGAGGACATGGACCGGGAGGTGATGAGAGCCTCCGGGAAGGACACCGCCAGCGTACTCATCATTCCAACCGCCGCCGTTACCGGACCCGCGAAGGCCGCCAATGACGGCGTTACCCACTTCTCCGCGCTTGGGGGCAACGCCAGCCAACTGATGGTGCTGGAAAGACAGCACGCCAACGACTTGAAGTTGATCGCTCCGGCGCGGGATGCCGACGTGGTGTATTTCACCGGCGGCAATCCCGATCACTTGCTCGCCACGCTGCAAGGGTCCGCGCTGCTCTGGATGCTCAGGGACGGACTGGACCGGGGCCTGGTGCTGGGCGGGTCATCGGCCGGCGCGATGGTGATGGGATCGGTGATGCGCCGGCCTCCGCTGTATTCGGAACCGGGCGGCGGCGACACCGGAGACCGGTGGGTGGAAGGACTGGGCATTGCCCCCAATATCTGCGTCCTCCCTCACCACGAGCGCCGCAACCCGGCCGAGGTATCGGCGGAGTTGCGATGGTCCGCACCGGAGGGAATAGTTTACCTGGGGATTGATGCCCGGACCGGGGTCGTCGGAGGACCGGACAACTGGAGAGTGACGGGGTTCGGAAACGCTACCGTTTACCGAGGCAACGACTACGAGGTATTCGCGGCGGGCGAGCGCTTGCCTGCCGTGTTCTAGGGAGGGTGTCCAATAAGTTCCTCTCCCGGAGGGAGAGGGAACTTGCACTGCACCTGCCCCAGGTTCTAGCGCCTGCGTTCCCTGAGTTCCTGCCAGACCTGCTCCGGCTTGACACCGGATGCCGCCATCAGCACCATGGTATGGTACATGAGGTCGGCGATTTCCGACGGCAGGTGCTCGATGTCATCCTGCGCGGCTGCCAGGGCAGTCTCGCCGGCTTCCTCTATCACCTTCTGCGCTATGCGGCCCACTCCTTCCTGCAGCAGCTTGACCGTATAGCTGCCCTCCGGCATCTCCCGCTGCCGGTCCTGCACCAGGGCGTACAACTCGCCCAGCACGCCGGGTCCCCGGTCAGTGTCCTCATACTCGTCCGGGAGTCCTTCCATGGGCGTGAAAAAGCAGGACGTGCTGCCTGTGTGGCAGGCGGGTCCGTCCGGGTCGACCTTGAGCAGGATGGTGTCCCCATCGCAATCCAGCCATGCCTCGCGCAGGTTGAGGTAGTTGCCTGATACCTCCCCCTTGTGCCAGAGGTCTTCCTGGCTGCGGCTGTAGAACCAGACCTGGATTCCTTCGACGGTGCGCTTGATGGATCCCGGGTTCATGTAACCCAGCATAAGCACGTTGCCGGTGTTGACATCCTGTGCGATGGCCGGTACCAGGCCCTGTTCATTCAGCTTGACCTTCATATCGACACTTTTCCGATCTTGAAATCTGGTATGTCCGGTCCTTGAACGTTGGGTGAATCACAGTGGAGATGGCGCACTGGCGTGTATTTTCTCAATCGTTGACGGCAGTTCAGCCAGGCTGGAGATCGTGTGGGCAGGAGCTGGCAGGTCGTCCCGCAGGCCCCGGTCGCCCCGGTTGATCCATACGGCATGCATGCCAACACTGCGGGCCCCATGGACGTCCTCGTAGTGCCGGTCGCCAATGTAGACGGTTTCCCCGGCCCGGAGCGCCAGCCGCGCCAGCATCTCCGTAAACAACTCCGGCTGGGGCTTGTAGCTGCGAGCCATTTCCGATGACAGCACCGTCTCGAATTCCAGGTCCAGCAGCCGGAGGTTGGGCAGGAGAAATCCGTCGTCCGCATTGGAAAGAACGGCGGTGCGATAGCCTTTCTGCACCTGTTTCACCACCTGTTCCGTTTCCGGGAACGGCTCGCGCCGCGACAGGTCGGCGAAGAATCGACTGGTTGCGGCCTCTGCGTCTCCTGAAAGTCCCATGGTCTGGAATGCTAACCGGAATCCGTCGGCCCAGGCGTCGAAATAAGTCTGGAAAGGGAGTGAAGGATCGGTGCGTCGCAGGCGGAATCGCTCCTCCGACTCATGCCAGCCCTCCCAGAGCTGTTCGGCAGTGATCGGTAGCTGTTGTTCCTGAATAATGGTGCTGAAGCTTCTGCGCCACTGGTCCCGAGGGTCCTGCACCAGCGTCTGGTACATGTCGAAAATGACTGCCTTGATTTCTGTCACTGCCCACCTGCACTGCGAATTTGCGGTAATGGTTCGACCGGCTCACCATGAGCTCGTCGAATGGCGGAATCACATAGCTCGCGGCCTGACTGGCACGCCTCTGCCGTTCAAGTAGTCCTTGGCCTCGCCGATGGAATATTCCCCGAAGTGGAAAATGCTCGCGGCCAATACCGCGTCCGCCTCCCCCAGCTCCAGCGCATCATAGAGGTGGTCGAGGGTGCCCGCTCCGCCGCTGGCTATGACGGGAACGGAAGTGGCCCTGGACACGGCACGGGTCAGGTCCAGGTCGTAGCCACGCTTCTGGCCGTCCTCGTCCATGCTTGTCAGCAGGATCTCTCCCGATCCCAGCTCCACCGCCCTCGCCGCCCATTTGACGGCGTCTATTCCGGTGGGAGTTCTGCCGCCGCGAGTGAACACCTCCCACCTCGACGTTTCGTCCAGCGCAAGGGTAGCATCGGCCGCTGCGGGACGCTGGGGGTCAGCCGTTTCGGTTGCCACGCGCTTGGCGTCGATGGCGACGACGATGCACTGGTTTCCGAACTGCTGCGCTCCCTGGCTGATCAGGAGCGGATTGTCGACGGCAGCGGTGTTCAATGACACCTTGTCAGCGCCCGCCTTCAGCATCCGGCGGATATCCTCCACGGTGCGGATGCCGCCCCCGACCGTGAGGGGAATGAATACCTCCTCGGACACCCTGTGAACCACGTCCACCATGGTGTCCCGGGAGTCGGAGCTGGCAGTGATGTCCAGAAACACCAGCTCGTCTCCGCCTTCCCGGTCGTAGACCGCCGCGAGTTCGGCCGGGTCGCCGGCGTCGCGCAATTCAACGAAGCTCACGCCCTTGACAACGCGGCCGCCGTCGACGTCAAGGCAGGGGATGATACGTTTGGTCAGCACTCCAGTTAGCCACCCTTACAGGCTACGAAATTCGGTAAGAGTATATCACCGCTTACTCTCGCGGTCGCGGCGGTTGGCTATGCCTGGACTGTCGGCTACAATGGCGTCGTTCCCGGTGATTTCGAATGACAAGGCTAGAGGAGGTCTGTAATGGCACTGACATTGGCCGAGGCAAACAAGGTGGTGGAGGGCGCGATAGCCGCTGCCACGGAAATGGGGATCAGGATCAACGTCGCGGTGGTTGACTCCGGGGGCCGGCTCTTGGCCTTCAACCGCATGGACGGCGCAATCTGGGCCGGTTCCTACGGCTCCCAGGGCAAGGCGGTGGCCAGCGCCGCTTTCGGCCGCTCCAGCGCGGAACTTCAGGAAAGGGCTGATTCTCCCATCATCAGAGGCATCCTTGCCGCCGAGGGCGGGCACGGCATTCCCAGCCAGGGCGGCCTCCCGATTATTCGCGACGGTGTGGTCGACGGCGCGGTCGGCGTTGGCGGCGGCACCGGCCAGCAGGACGAGGACTGCTCTGCCGCAGGTATCGCCAGCCTGTAGGCGCAAGCTAGACTCTCGGGTGTTAGAGGGTGTGTGACAAATTCCCTCTCCCTCTGGGAGAGGGTTAGGGTGAGGGCGTACCCTGCACTTACAGAAACAGAAACCCCTTGGCGACCCCGCAAATCGGTAAGTGAAGTGGATATGTAACACACCCTCTCACAGGGGCGCACAAACGTGCGCCCTAATTCGTTTCGGTCGGAATGAATGCAGTCACAGCGGCAGGACTTCCGCTGCCACCCACCAGGCGGAGCACACCAACCACCACTACGGCTCCGGTGGCCGGAAGGCGGTCCAGGTTGACCAGGTTTTCCAGCGCTATCCTGGGCTCTGCCAAAACCAGTTTGCTGACGGACAACTCGCTGTCCGTTCCCGGTTCGATGCCCGCGGTGTCCGTGCCCAGGCCGCCCACGCCTCGTTCGTCGACCAGATAGGAGGCTGCTTCGTAGCCAAAGCCGGGAAAGTGCAGGCCGCCATAGTGGTCCTCTCCCAGGTAAGCCACGCGGTCATGCCATCGTTCCGGCCACCCGGTATTGAGGAGAACCAGGTGCCCGGGTTGAATTCGACCATTGATATTCTCCCACGCCGAAACCTCCGCCAAGGAGAGGGCATAGTCGGGTTCGTGGCTGCACTGATCCGTGGCGTCTATAACGACAGCCGGACGCACCAGTTCGCCGGGTGTATACCGGTCAACGGTTCTGCCTTCGGCGAAATAGCTGGCAGGGGCCGTCAGATGTGTCCCCGAGTGCTCTCCCATCGCGAACCGGCGTAGGAAGTATCCGTCCTTCGATGGCTCGGACCAGACCTCGAATTCCATGCGAGGGTCGCCAGGCCAGTGAGGCATCTCCGGAGAAACGGGATGGCTGAGACTCACCATGCTGAAACGGCCAAGGGCCTCGATCAAATCGAGGCCCTTGCTTTCCGGCGACATTCCCACCTCTGCACTTCCTCCCGCTACTGCCCAACGTCCTGCCTTGGCAACATCATTCCGCCAGGATGGATTATACGGAAATGATATCTGAGTAGCGCCAGCCGGCCTCCGCAACCCTGTGCCGGATGACGTCGTGATCCACCCAGCGCATCGCAGAGCGGGAATCCCTCTCGAATGCCACCTGCGAACGCTCCGGGCGCCTCCCCTCCACCGTGCAGCCCCCTTCGGGCGATTCCACTTGGCTGATGATGTAACCCCGATAAAAGATCTTCATGGCTGACCTCGAAAATTAGAAATATTGCGGTTCCGGGATTGCCCCGGCCAGCGGATGGCCCGCTGGGATATAACGCATATATGTTCTAATATGAGGCGAGAATGGTCAACGGCCTTCTGTCATCAATTTTTGCCAAATGCCAAAGAGGTTCATGATAGGCGAGCGTTCCCGGCGCAGCGCCCCGTGCGCTTAGGTTAAAGGCGACCGCAAGGGAGAACTATCTTGCACGAGAGGTCAGTTTCCCGCAATTTCGTGGAGGAACTCGGCCAGAGGGCGTGATTCCTGCGTGGATCCGGCCATATCACGAACCACGACCTCACCCCTGGAAATCTCGTCGTCGCCCAGGATCAAAGCATAGGGAATTTCGAGCGCGTTTGCCTGGCGCATCTGGCCGCGCAATCCCCTGGACCCGCTGCTGAGGATGGCGCCCACCCCGGCGCGCCGCAGCCGGACCGCCAGCTCCAGGGCGGCGGTGCGGGCGTTTTCGCCCACGTTCGCCACCAGGTACCTGGGCGACGGCTCATCGGGAACCGGAACATCGCCCCGCCTGAGGTTCAGGGCCAGTCGCTCGATGCCTGTGGCAAAGCCGATGCCGGGAGTTGCCCTGCCGCCGAGTTCGGTGATCAGTCCGTCGTAGCGGCCGCCGCCAACGATGGTGGACTGCCCGCCGACGTCCAGGGGCTGGATCTCGAATACGGTGCGGGTGTAGTAGTCAAGCCCCCGGACCAGCCGGTGGTCCACGGTATAAGGCAAGTCCATGGCGTCCAGGTAGGTAGAGAGCTTGTTCCAGTGCTCGCGGCATTCGTCGCACAGATAATCGGTGGACTGTGGCGCCTCGTCCCCCAACGCGCGGCACGTCTCCACTTTGCAGTCCAGCAGCCGCAGCGGGTTGCGCTCCAGGCGGTCCTTGCAGTCATTGCAAAGCCGGTCGTGGTGGCCGGCGTAGTAGTCGCGCAGCCGCTCGACGTACGCGGGTCGGCAGTTGCTGTCGCCGATGCTGTTCACCATCAATTGGACGTCCCGAAGTCCCAGGCTGCCCATCAGTTCCCAGGCCACCTCAATGATCTCGGCGTCGACGGACGGGTCTGCGTCCCCCAGCGCTTCCACGCCGAACTGGTGGTGCTGGCGGAATCGGCCTGCCTGCGGCCGCTCGTACCGGAAGACAGGGCAGAAATAATACATGCGCACCGGCTGCGGGAGGTTGTGCATCCCGTGCTCCAGGTACGCCCGGCACACCGGCGCCGTCCCCTCGGGGCGGAGCGTGATGCTGTCGCCTCCCCGGTCCTCAAAGGTGTACATCTCCTTTTCGACGATGTCCGTGCCTTCCCCAACGGACCGGATGAAGAGATTGGAGTCCTCGAAGGCAGGGGTGTCGATACGGCCGTAGCCGAAGCGGTTAGCGATTTCCACCGCTTTCGACTCAATGTAACGCCAGTATTTCTGTTCCTCTGGCAGGTGGTCGGCGGTTCCACGGGGCGCTCGAAAGACCAAGGCTTCACTCCGTTGACAGAATTTGTTTGCCTGAATTATAGGTTGGCCTTGCCTTGAATGTAACCATTCAGGATTTCGTGCCGTCCTTCGATGCTGCCTATTACCGCGATGCGCATTGGCGGGATGAGCATTACTGGAGGCCCGCGACCAATACGACGTAATTCTGCTCTATTTCAGAACGAAATGTGTCAGGCAATGCAGACCAGTCATGTACATCGACCAGAAACGGTATGTTGGATTCTCGAAACGCTTCCCCTATCGCTCGCATCCTGACCGCGTCCAGTTGGCCGGATTCGCTGCCTCGCAAGACTAGGTCCAGGTCGCTGCCGGCGTGTCCGCGTCCGTTCACCCTGCTGCCATAGGCCCAGACCTCCAGGCCCGGGACGTGCTCTCGCAGCAATGTCTCGACCATCAGGCGGTGCTTCTCGGAAAGATTCAGACGTTCAATCATTGCTGTCCTCAAGATTGCTGCTTTCCAACACTGAGACCAGATGCTTGGCATCCTCAATGAACGTCGGCAAGAGTTGGAGAGTGGTTTCGGCGAACCCCGCTCCGTAATCGTGAGCCGTGTTGTTCCTGTTGTCGCGATAGTCAAACCATCGTTCGCAACTTTCAATGGACAGTAGGCCGTGGCGAGCCGCGTGGCGGAAAGTATCTTTGAACGCAAGACGATCAGCCTCAAGGTTGGACGCGAAATAGTCTCTCAGGCGCATTCGCCATAGTTTTCCGCTCTGTTCCAATACCAGTTCAAATTCCTTCACGCACGCGGCTCGATAAATGTCGTAGGTAATTTCCTCCGGCGGCTGCTGTAGAAGCCTGCCTAAAGCGGCTTCCAGCACGTCGATACAGTGATCCAGATGACTTGTGTCAATCATCGTCACGACAGGGTCGCCCCTCGCTCTATACCTTGCCCTCGGTGGCCAGGTCGGCCAGGGCTTCAGGGGACAGGCCGCCCAGGGAGCAGAGAATCTCGTTGTTGTGCTCGCCCAGTAGCGGAGGCTGGCGGTTGGGCGTGCCCGGCGTGCCCGCCAGGTGGATCGGCGTATTGACGGTGCGGAAAAGGCCGCCCATGTCGTTGCCGCCGTCAATGAACATTCCCCGCGCATTCAGGTGGGGACAGGAATCTAGGTCTGACTGGTCCTGCACCATGCCCATGGAGTAGCCGATTTCGATCAGGCGCTGCGTAACCTCGGCCTTGGGCCGCACCTTCGTCCATTCTTCGATGGCGGGAACGAAGTTGCTCATGTAGAACTCGCCACTGATTCCCTCTCCCAAATAGCGCGGGTCTTCAATCAGGTCCTCTCGCCCGATGAGCCGCCAGAGGTCCTTCCATTTCTCGGCGCCCCCGGCCCCGGCCAGTACGACGTAGCCATCGCTGGCACGGAGGGCGAGCTGGGCGCTGAGCATGTTGCCCCGCTCCCGTCCGGCCACCTGCCCCGTGGCCTGGTAGAAGGGCATAGTGCTGGTCATGTGCGCCACCATGCAGTCGTACATGGCCATGTCGAGGTACTGGCCACGCCCGGTGCGATGACGGCTTTCCAGCGCGAACATGATCGCCAAGGCCGTCCAGACCCCGGGGACGGAATCGCCAATGTTGTCGCCGACCATCTGCGGCCCGCTGTCCGGGCTCCCCGTGACCGTCATCCAGCCGCCCATGCCCTGAACGCAGGGGTTGTTGGCCGGCCAGTGGGAATACGGCCCGGGGGCCGGGCCTTCAGGGTCGCCGTAACCTGTGAGGCTGGCGTAGATCAGCCGGGGATTCAACTCCGAGAGGTGATCGTAGCCCAGACCCAGACGCCGCAAAGCGCCAGGCCCCCAGTTGTCCAGTAGGATGTCGGACTCCACGACCATCCGCTCGAAGGCCTGCTTGCAGCGCGGGTCCCGCAGGTCGATGGACACGCTCTTCTTGTTGCGGTTCAAGCCCAGGTAACGGGAGCTGACCCGCCGCCCCTCGGGGCCGTCGATGAACGGGCCATTGCTGCGGCCACGCTCCCCCACGCCCGGCCGCTCAATCTTGATTACCTCGGCGCCCATATCGGCAAGGATCATTGAACAGAATGGTCCCGCCACGATGTGGGTGACGTCCAGCACCCTGAGGCCGTCGAGAGGCAGGGGAATGATTTGCGATTCGTCGGTCATTGCTATCCCCCTGCGTTGTCGTGGGAGGCCGGGATCTGCAGCCCAAGGCCATTGTCGATGAATCGCTTTGCGTTGCGAACGTAGTTGGCGGTGGGGTCCTGCAGCCTGGCTTCCTGCGCTGGACTCAGCGGGCGTATTTGCCCCGGAACTCCAATCACAAGGGAGCGATCCGGCACGTGGCCCCGGACAATGGCTCCCGCGCCGATGAATACGTAGTCGCCAACGTCCGCGTTCTCCAGCAGGACGGCGTTCACCCCGATCAGGACGTTGCTGCCCACCTTACCGCCGTGGATCACTGCGCCGTGTGTCAACAGCACGTTGTCGCCCAATTCCAGGTGGTCGTCGGTATGCAGGACGCAGTTGTCCTGTAGGGAGCAATTCTTCCCGACGATAATGTCGCCATAGTCGGCGCGGATAGTTGCGTTGGGCCACACGCTGGATCCCTCACCGATGGTGACGTCGCCCACTATGTAGGCGGCCTCGCTTACGAAAACCGATGGGTGAATTTTGGGGAATTTACCGTCAAGTCCGCGAATCAATGGGACCTCCATGGCCCGGATAGCACCGGGTAACCGTTATCTGCAACGGCCTAAAGGATACAGGGCGTGATGCTTCGGTGCCACCTTTTGGGACCATTCAGGACTGCGGGCAGGAGGGAGAGCAGATTGCCATAAACTTGCAGACATCGGCGGACTGCAGGAACTCAAACGCCGAATACGCCCTTGAGATTCTGGAGGCTGAGGTGGCAGGCATAGGCGATTATGAAGAACTTGACCATTTTCCCCATGCCCACGAAAACGAGGTAGCGCCACAGAGGATAGCGCAGAGCGCCTGCGGCGATGCCGGCAATATCGAAGAGCGGGTTCGGTACTGCTGAAATGACGAAGAGGATCAGCCAGCCCCGCTTCCGCATCCAGCTTTCAACCCTGTGATAAAAACGGCGGCGCTCAAGAACGCCGCTTCCGCTGTAACCGAGAAAATAGCCGGTGAGTTCCCCCAGAGTTCCCGCCAGTCCGGCGATGACTGCCACGGCGGCGGGATTGAGGAAGGTGGCTGTGGTGCAGGTGATGGCCAAGGCTGGCACAGGAACGACCAGCCCGCCGCTGGCCAGCAGCACCGAACCGGCCACAGCCGGGTAGGTGAACTTGGTCCAGCTGATGTAGTCCTGCAGCAGATACGCAGTGACGGCGACGATGACCACCGCGCCCAGGATCGCGAGGCGGCCCCGCCAGGTAGAGGCGAGACTCTCAAGAAACGAGGAAACCCTGACCACCCATGCATGGGGGCTGGGAGTGACCGACGCCAAGTGTTCGACGGATTCTAGGCCGCCGGGAACATGAGGAGCTTCGGCGCCAGTTCCACCAGACGGGCCATCCGGCGGGACATCAATCGGCTGGACTATATTCGACAGCCTTGGGCGGCCTGACCGGCAAGGGAGCCGGCCGACGCCGGGTGAGACGTGGTGGGCCGGGCGAGGAAACTGGTGAGAATCGCGTTGAACTCCTCCGGCTTCTCCATGTGCGGCCAGTGCCCGCACTCCGGCATTACGTGCACCGTGCTCGCAGGCGCCACCCTGAGAACATCCTGCACACTTATCGGCGGGATGACAAGGTCCTCCTCTCCCCAGACAGCCAGGAGCCGGTTATTCAACTGTCCCAGCCTGCTGAGGATCTGGTTCTCCGGTCTCAATCCCAGCAGGTTCAGCCCGGAACGCACCGACTGGAGCATGACGTGGGGTCCGTGCGGAAGGCACCGGACCCTCACCATTTCAGGAATAATCTCCTCGAGAAAGTCAGGTGGGCGGTAGAAGATCCGCTTGATCAAGGCATCTTTGCTGACCATCTGAGGCTTGTATACCAGTTCGCCAACAACCGGGATCGATATCAGCCGCAGTGGCCACGAAACCCGCTTCCCCAATCCGGCCGATCCGACCAATACTACTTTTTCCACGCGATCCGGGAAATCCAGCGCCGTGACTCCCGCGACGAGACCGCCTGCGGAATTGCCCACTACGGAAAATCGGTCGATGCCCATTTCGTCAGCGAAGTCTATCAGGAAGCCTGCGGCACTCTCCGGAGAGTAACCGCGATGGTCGGCCACCTCCGATCCCCCATAGCCCGGCAGATCAATGGCCACGGCAGTGAATCCGGCCCGGGTCACGGCGTCAATGTTCCGGCACCAGGTGATCATAGAGGTGGCCAGCCCATGTACCATGACCACGGGCGGCCCCTCACCGGCGATGGCATAGCGGACGTTTATCCCGTCCACACGGAGGTCAGAAATTCGCGCCCGCTGCATTAACGCCGCTATCGTCATCTGCTCAAGCCTGAAATGCCTTTGTGGCCCGGCAGCTGTGTACGGTCCGGGCCACGCCAGTTTACACCAGAGCCGGTTCGGATGCCTTGTTCTCTCCCTCGGACGGCAGTTCCTGGCACGTCAAGACCAGTCCATCGGGGCCTGAATCCACGAGAACGTGAGATCCAGGTTCCACCTCGCCCGACAGGACCATCTTGGCCAGGGGATTCTCCAACTGACGCTGGATGGCCCGCCGCAGGGGACGCGCCCCGTAGACGGGGTCGAAGCCCTCTTGCGCCAGCCAGAGTTCCGCCTCAGAGGTGAGCTCGAAGGTGATTTCCCTCTCTGCGATACGGTTCTGCACGTCGCGCACCATCAATTCCACGATCTGCACGATCTGGTCCTGGTTCAGAGGGTGAAAGATGATGGTGTCGTCGATCCGGTTCAGGAACTCTGGCCGAAAAGCGCGCTTGAGAGCGGAATCCACCGAACTCCGAAGCTCCTGCATTTCCTTCTGCTCATCCTGGCTTCCGGAGCGGAAGCCAAAGGGCTGCCGCCTGATGCCCTCGGTGCCGAGATTGCTGGTCATTATAATGACAGTGTTCCGGAAATCAACGGTGCGGCCCTGTCCGTCGGTCAGCCGTCCGTCCTCCAGAATCTGGAGCAGAATATTGAATACGTCGGGGTGGGCCTTTTCGATCTCGTCGAATAGAAGCACCCGGTAGGGTCGGCGCCTCACCGCCTCGGTCAACTGGCCACCCTCGTCATAGCCGACATAGCCCGGAGGTGCGCCCACCAGCCTGGAAACGGCATGCCGCTCCATGTATTCCGACATGTCGATGCGCACCATGTTGGCCTCGTCATCGAAAAGGAACTCCGCCAGTGCCTTGGCCAGCTCCGTCTTGCCCACGCCGGTAGGCCCGAGAAAGATAAAGCTGCCGATGGGCCGTCGCGGGTCGCTCAAGCCGGAGCGAGAACGCCTGAGGGCCTCCGACACGGCAACCACAGCCTCATCCTGGCCGATGACTCTCTGGTGCAGGTCTGCCTCCATGTGGACCATCCGCTCCGCCTCGCCCTCCATGAGGCGGCCGACGGGTATGCCGGTCCAGTCGGACACCAGTTGGGCGATGTCCATTTCGCCCACAACCCGGTCGGAGTCCTCGACGCTGCCCTGGGCCTGCCGCTCGGCGTCGTACTCCTGCTGCAGGCGCAGTCGCTCGGTGCGGTATTCGGCTGCCCGTTCGTAGTCGGAGCGTTCTGCCGCCGCCACCTCCTGGTCCGAGAGGTAGCGTATCCGCTCCTCCCTGGCCTTGAGGTCCGGAGGCAGGATCTGTTCGTCAATGCGCAGCTTGCTGGCCGCCTCGTCGATGAAGTCGACGGCCTTGTCAGGCAGTTGCCTGCCCGTGATGTAGCGGTCGCTGAGCTTTGCTGCCGCCACCAGGGCAGCGTCGCTTATGTCCACCTTGTGATGGGCCTCGTACCTGGGGCGCAGCACCTTCAGGATTTCCACTGTATCCTCAACTGAGGGCTGCTCCAGGAATATGGGCTGAAAGCGGCGTTCGAGAGCCGAGTCCTTCTCGATGTACTTGCGGTATTCATCGAGGGTGGTTGCGCCGATACACTGCATTTCGCCACGGGAAAGGGCGGGCTTCAGCATGTTGCTGGCATCCACTCCGCCCTCGCTTCCGCCAGCGCCCACCATCGTGTGAAGCTCATCGAGGAACAGGATGACTTCTCCGCCGGCCTCTTTGACCTCATCTATGACCGACTTGAGCCTTTCCTCGAACTCGCCACGGAACTTGGACCCGGCGACCATGGCCGGCAGGTCCAGCGCCATCACTCGCCGGTTTTCCAGTGAGTCGGGGACATCGCCAATTGCGATGCGCTGGGCCAGTCCCTCTGCGATGGCAGTCTTTCCCACTCCCGCCTCGCCGATGATCACCGGATTATTCTTGCGCCGGCGTGTCAGCGTTTGCATCACCTGCCTGATTTCCAGGTCGCGGCCCACGACCGGGTCCAGCTTACCCTCCTGCGCCATTGCGGTGAGGTCGATGCTGTACTTCTCCAGCGAACCGTAGCGGCTCTCGGCATCCGGGTCGTTGACCCGGTGCCCGCCACGCACTTGCGTCAGGGCCTGGTACACCCGCTCCCGGTCAACGCTGTGTGCCCGGAGCAGCCCTGCCGCAGGGCCTTCGGGTTCCATGACGGCGGCGACGAACAGGTGCTCTGCTCCAACGAACTCATCATTGAGGCGCGCCGCCTCGGCCCGGGCTGTTTCCAGCAATCGCTGGGCCCGGGGCGTCAGGTAAATCTGGTTGGCCTCATGGGTCAACTTGGGCGCGGACTGTAGGGTCTGGTGCAGGGATGACCGGATGTCGCCCGAGGGGACGCCGAGCTCGGAGAGAATGCGCGAGGGCACTCCTTCCTCCAGTTCAAGGAGGGCGAGAAGAATGTGCTCCACGTCGAGCTGGTTGTGGCGAAGGCTGCGGACCAGTTCCTGCGAGTTCTGCAGGACCTGGCGAGCTTGGTTAGTAAAATTGTCGTTCTGCGAAGCCATGTTTATCCCTCCTGTTTGGAAATGCGGGACCAATCCTGGCGTCAGGCTCCTTTGACACCCATGCGCCGCTGGTTCTGCCTCTGGCTTGCAATGGTCGCCTTGAGGTCCGACACCTCATGCTCAAGTTCCTCGACCCTTTCCATCAGCTTGAGAGCTACCTCCGCGCCCGCCAGATTGACTCCCATGTCCTCGGTGAGTGTCCTCACCCTACGGATTCGTTCTATGTCCGCCATCGAGTACATGCGCTGGCGCCCCGTGGTGCGGGAGGGCCAGATCAGGCCCTGGCGCTCATAATGCCGCAGGGTCTGGGCATGCACTCCTACAATGCGGGCTGCCACGCTGATGACGAAGCAGGGTTCTTCGTGCAGTCTTCCTTCCTCAGCCATCTGTTTACTCCCTTGTGTTCGCTTCTGATTCGATGATTCCCGAATGGACGCGCGCTAAATAACTTGTGCTCCATCGACCTTTGCGCTGTCCGTTCTGAGTTCACGCAGCTTTCTGAACAGCTCCACCTCGTCTTCAGTCAGGGTCTCGGGCAGACGCAGCTTTACGGTGACGTACAGGTCGCCTCGTGACGTCCTGCCCGAAAGCGAGGGCATGCCTTGACCCGAAAGCCGGAAGCGTCGTTCATTCGGGGTGTTGGGCGGCACGGTCAATGCCACTCGTCCTGTGAGTGTTGGCGCACGGATCTCGCCTCCCAGGACTGCGTCGTCCACCTGGAGGTCAACGTCCACGTACAGGTCCCGGCCATCCCGCCTGAACCTGGGGTGGTCGCTCACCGAAACTACCAGGTAGTAATCGGTGCCCTGGGGGCCTTCGGGGGCAATATGCACCCGGGAGCCGTTGTCCACTCCGGCAGGAATCTTCACCTCGAGGCTGCGGCCGTCCTGGGCCCGCAGAGTGCGGGTAGTGCCGTGAAAGGCCTCCTCCAGAGATATTTCCGCGTCGTATTCAGCGGGCGGAGGCCGCCACGATCGCGCGCGGCTGGCACCGGTTCCAAAGAAGCCTCCGAAAAGATCCTCCATTCCCCGGCCGCCAAAGCCCGAGAACGAGTCGCTTCCATCAACAAAAGTCCAGTGCACCCCTCCATCTGGAGACGTGCGCGCCTGGTCGAACTGGTCGGCCTGCTTCCACTTGTCGCCATAACGGTCGTATTTCTTCCGGGAATCCTCGTCAGAGAGGACGCTGTATGCCTCGTTTATTTCCTTGAATTTCTCCTCGGCCGCGGCATCGTTCTTGTTCACGTCGGGGTGATACTGCCGCGCCAGACGACGATACGCCTGCTTGATATCCTTATCGGTGGCGTCCTTGTCGACGCCCAATATGTCGTAGTAGTTGCTCATGGCAGCACCGCCAAGCATGAATAGTTCATAGTGTCAAACTGATTACGATGAGACTGGGAAAGTCAGGATTCCTGCTCTGCTGGCAGGGCGACCACGATTCGCTTCTATGATATAACTTGATAGTATTGCTGTCAAGTTAAGCAACAGAGCCATTAGCAAATTACGTCTATAGCGAAAGAAGGACAAATCCACGCGATCCGGCAGTCGGTCAGGGGCGAAATTGCCCGAGGAAAGGGTTTGCATTTTCCCTCAATTGTTCACGGACAAGACTGTTCCAGCAGGTTTTGCCAGACACACATTGACATTGGCCAATACGGCGGCAGCAAACAGAATGAGGTATTCCCGGCGTGTGTTGGCATTGCTTGAACGATCGCCTGTAGGGGCGCACAGCCGTGCGCCCTTACGCCACCAGTTTAGAACGTGTCATATCCGCAACCCCAGGGCGCACGGCCGTGCGCCCCTACACAAACAGACCTGAATTAGAATACCAACACACGCCGGGAATACCCAGAATGAGGTATTCTTAACATAAGGGGAAGTTGCTTTTACAATCAGGTTCAACCTGAAAGTCGGAGGTGGGGGATGGCGAGAAGCCGGGTTTACCGCCACGATGTGCGCTGCCCTGACTGCGGTTCCAACTGGATGCGCAAGGACGGTCATGTGGCAGAGCGACAGGCTTACAGTTGCGGCGACTGTGGGCGGCGTTGCGTGCCTGGCGGGGCCTACCGCCGTCCCAGTCAGGCGGTCAAGGAGCGGGCCGTCGCCATGTACACCGAGGGCAGCAGTTTGAGCGCCATAGGCCGGGTGTTGGGCTACAGCGCCCCGGCGGTGCTGGGGTGGGTGAAAAAGGGGGGCGCATTGCCTTGAGCCGGCTGCGGGAGCGCAACAGGCACCGGACAGAGGGCCTGGCCGGGCGTCAGCCGGCGGCGGTGATTGCTTGGGATGAGATGTGGACTTACCGGGGAGCCAGGCATGGGAGCAAGCGAGAGGACTGCTGGATTTGGACGGCGGTGGTAAGGGAGGCCGACGGCAGCCGCTGGGCGGATTTCGAGGTGGGGGACCGCAGTGAAGGCCCCTTCCTGCGGCTGTATGAGAGACTGCCGGAGGCTGGATTGTACCGCAGCGACGCTTACGGGGTGTATCCGGGCTGGCTTCCGCCGGAGCGGCACGTGGCAGGCAAGGGCGGAGCGGTGAACTGGAATGAAGGGCTGCACTCGGTGTGGCGGGGGAAGCTGAACCGGCTGGCGCGGCGGACCAAAGGGTACACCAAGAAGGTGGAGATGCTGGTCTATTCTCTGGCCTTGGTCTGCTGGCGCCAGTGGCGGAAATCCAATACCAGCGCATATTAAGAATACCCAGAATGAGAAGTGGTTGAGCGGCGATGGTGCCGGTGGTACAATGTATATCTGCAATGAGGGCCGTGCGACGCGGCCCAGTGTGATCCCCGATAGCTCAGCGGTAGAGCGGGCGGCTGTTAACCGCTAGGTCGTAGGTTCGAATCCTACTCGGGGAGCCAACATTCACCATAGTGGCGTCCAGAGTCGGCACACTATGGATGGATGTCCTGACCGTCAATCCGCTGCTCAATGCCAACCCAGCCTTCGTGATGTCACAGCGGTTACCTGCAATCCTCGATAGCTACCTACGCTACCATCGCATCGAAAGCAGGCGGAAGCCGCCGTTACGATTAACCGTGCGCGGGTTCTGAAGGTAAGACGTTCTGCTGCTACCCATTGCGCTGGTTCACATTAGTGGCTTAAAGTGGGCCTGTTATGCAGATCGAACAATGGCAATTCGACAACTGGGAAGCGGCCCTGGAACACTATTACCGAGAGGGCCTTACTGACGGGTTGCCCGTGGTTCCCCCCACTCCGGAACGGGTCCAGGCCATGCTGGACTACTGCGGACTGAGACCCGGCGACATTCTGGGGACCGAGGGCATCCGGCACAAGCAATTTCCTGCCGGGAAGGTCGCGGTCAATGCGGTGATGGCCGGGTGCCTTCCCGAGCATTTTCCGGTGGTTGCGGCGGTGCTGTCTGCGGTATGCGACCGCTCTTACAACTTCCACGCCAGCAGCACATCAACCAACGGGATCGCCAACCTCGTGATCGTCAGCGGACCCTACTCCTCCAGCATCGGCATGAACCACGGCGTCAACATGTTCGGCAACGGGAACCGGGCCAACGCTGCCATCGGCAGGGCAATCAATCTGGTCAAGAGCAATTTCTACGGCTCCGTATCCCAGGAGATGGACAAGAGCACTTTCGGCCACTCCGGCAAGTTCAGTTTCTGCTTCGCGGAGGACTTGGAGACGAGTCCGTGGCCGTCGCTGGCCGAATCCAAGGGATTTCGTCCTGGTTCCAGTGTTGTCACGATGGTGGCAGCCAATGCTCCGTTGCAGTTGGAGACCCACGGTGACCGGGACCCTGAGGGGTTCCTCACCGCCGCTGCCCACGCGATGCTGGGGTTCGGGCCGAACCTGTCGGAAGTCGTGCTGGTAATCAGCCAGGAATTGATGGCCTACGTAGCCGCCTCCGGATGGAGTCGCGCGCAGGTGGCCGATTTCATGCACGAAAAGACCTTGCGGACGGCGGGAGAGTGGGACGATTGGCGGCGCATGGACAAACTTCCGCAGGACGCCGATCGCGAACGGTTGCTGGGCTGTGTCGCGGGCCCCGACAGAATAACCGTCGTTCCTGCGGGCGGCGACGCCGGGGAATTTATGGCCCTCATAACGTCGTGGGGGAGCAGTCGCTCGGTGACCAGGGAGATAGCCGTACCCAACTGACCTGATAGCCCATTTCGCCCGCGAAAAGGGAGGGAGGCGGACCGCACATGACATCCATCTACACACTCGACCCCAAGGACTCTGCGGAGATGTCGCCCGCAGCCAGGGCCATTCGCCCGGCCAGTCTTGACGGTAAGACCCTCGGACTGCTTTCAAACAACAAGCCCCACTCCGAAGAACTGCTGCGGATGATGGGCAGCATAATCGGCGAACGCTACTCCCTGGCGGGGGTGGTTGAATACAACAAGGGAGGCCACCAGTGGCCTGCTGACCGCTCGGCCCTTGAGGACCTGGCCAGCCGCTGCGACGTGATGATTCACGCCACGGCGGAATGAGGCTCCTGCACGTCGTGCAGTGTGCACGATGCAATGGAGATGGAATTGCTGGGCGTTGCCTCCACGGTGCTGACGACAAAGCCATTCGTCAGCCAGGCCCGCGCCATGGCCAGGCTGCGCGGTGACGCCGACTACGGACTGGCCATAATCGACCACCCGATCGTCACCCTCACGCCGGAGGAATTGACGCAGCGGGCCGCCGTGGCCACCCCGCAGGCGATGCAGCATCTGCTGGACAGGTAGCCGGGACACTGGCTAACCCCTGATGTTGACCCGAGCGTGTAACGGTGCGGAAATGTCCCAACGAAGATCAGGGGCTGTCGAACTGCCATACCGGCTTCCCTCTGTCAGGACCTTGCGTCAGCGAACCGCGGCAGCACTTCCCTGGCGAACAGTTCCAGCCTGTCGGTCGGAATGGGGTCGGGGAAGAGCAGGAAGAAGTAGGTTATTCCACTGTCGGCGTAGCCCTTGATTTTCTCAACGCATTGCTCCGGCGTCCCAGCGACCGCCCGTGACAGCGATGCCCGGTACACGGCCGCGCTCACGTTTGCCGCCGCCGCGCCGTCTGCGACCAGCTTGTCGAACTCTGCCTCGCTTTCCGCGATGACCACCCTGGTGTTGTGGCTCACCTCAATCTCCGACAACTCCCGGCCAACTTCGCGGCAATGCTCGCCGAGGGAATCCAGGCTGGCCCGGTGTTCGGCCAGGTCCATTTCGAAGCCTACGTTGCAGATGTCCGCATGCCTGGCCACCGCGCGAAACAGGTGCCTTTCGCCATGGCCGCCCACCAGGAACGGCGGATGGGGTTTCTGGATGGGGCCTGGGTCGTTCCTTGCGCCGTTCAGGGTGTAGTAGCGCCCCTCGAAATTCACCTCCTGCCCGGTCCACAGTCTCTTCATCAGCTCGATGGACTCTTCCAGCATGCTCACCCGGACGGAGGTGGAAGGGAAGTCCAGGCCCGACGCCGCGTGGTCGCTTCTGCCGCCTCCCGCGCCGATGCCGATTTCAACCCTGCCGTTGCTGATAACGTCCAGGGTGGAGGCCATCTTGGCGAAGACTGCCGGGTGGCGGTAGGTGTTCGCCAGAACCAGGGGCGTGAGCCGGATGCGGCTGGTCTGGGCCGCCAGTGCCGTGAGGGTCGTCCAGCACTCCAGCGTGGGCACGTTCAGGAGGTCGTAGAGGGTGGCGGAGTAGTACCCGAGCCTGTCGGCGTCCAGCCAGATGCGCCGCAGGGTGTCGTAGCTGTAACCACCCTGGTGTATGCGAACGCTGAACTTGACCTGGCTGCTCATTTCACCACCCCACTGCCTGGAGTTGCCTGGATTTTAGCTCTGGCAATTGGAGGGTATGTGGCATTTCCCCTCTCCCTCCCCCTCAGGGGGAGGGGATTAGTCACACACCCCTCAGAATCGCGACGCTGGCTTCAGTGTTTTCAGTCTCCCTTCAGTTCCACCAGCCTGCGTTCCACATCCTCTGCTTCCAGCGACAAGCGTTCCCATTCGTCCCACAGGCACTGTTCCTCGTCCTTGAGGATGCGGTAGCGCTCGCTGGTGGCCTCGATCTGCGACAGGTCGTCGAAACGCTCGGGGTCGGCGAACATGGCCTCCAGCTCTGCGCTGATGGATTCACGCTCGGAGATGGCCGTCCCGATCTCGTCGATCCTTGCCGCCAGCTTGCGGGCCTGTCGGCCCAGGTCCCGCTGTTCCTCCTCCTCAGCCGTCAGGATGCGACGGGGCCGCCGGCCGCTCCTTGGCTTGACGGCGTCGTCAGGTTTGCTGCCATTATCGCCGGCCGGAGGGGGCTTGGTCGCCTCTTGTTGCTGCTTCCAGTGCAGGTAGCTGTCGTAGTCGCCGGGGAATACAGCGGGCCGGCCCGCGTCAATCTCGATGATCTTGTTCGCCACCTGCCTTATAAGCGTACGGTCGTGGGTCACCAGGCAGATGGTGCCGCCGTAATCGCCGAGGGCGTCGGCCAGGATTTCTCTTGACGCCATGTCCAGGTGGTTGGTGGGCTCGTCCATCAGCAGAAAATTGCTGGGCTGCAACAGCAGCTTGGCCAGCGCAACCCGTGCTTTTTCCCCACCGGAAAGCACGGAAATCTGCTTCAGTATCTCGTCGCCGCTGAACAGGAAGCCGCCCAGGGTGGTGCGCAGGTTCTGTTCCGATTCTGATGGCGCGATCTCCCGTAGCTCTTCCAGGGGATTGTTGTCCGGGTTGAGTTGGTCCAGAACGTGTTGCGCGTAGTAGGCGGGGACCACGTTGTATCCGAGTCTGCGCTCGCCCCGGTCGATGGGCAGGACACCGGCCAGGATTTTGAGCAGCGTGGACTTTCCGGCGCCGTTGGGGCCAACCAGGGCCACGCGGTCGCCACGCTCCAGGGTAAGGTTCAGGCCGCGATAGACTGTGTTGTCGCCGTAGGACTTGCCGACGTTGGCCAGCGTCAGGACGTCCAGCCCGCAGCGTGGGGGCGCCGGGAAGGAAAAACGGACCTTCCTGGTCGCGCGGGGCAGTTCAATGACCTGGATCCTTTGCAGCTGCTTGATCCGGCTCTGGACCTGGGTCGCCTTCGTCGCCTTGGAGCGAAACCGGTCGATGAACCGCATCTGCCGGGCTATCTCCCGTTCCTGGCGCGCGGCGGCTGCCTGCTTGATCTCCAGCGCCCGCTCCCGGGCCAGCAGGTAATCGTCGTAGTTGCCCCGGTGATGCACGACCTCGCCTGGTTCGATGGCGAGCACCCGGTTGGCGACCTGGTTGAGGAAGGCCCGGTCATGGGATGTGACTACCACTCCTCCCCTGAACGACGCGAGGTACTTTTCGAACCACAGATGAGCCTCGAGGTCCAGGTGATTGGTTGGCTCGTCCATCAGGAGGAGGTCGGGTTTCCGGAACAGGATGCGAGCCAGTTCTGCCCGCATCACCCAACCGCCGCTGAATTCCTCCATGCTGCGGGAGAAGTCGCTCTCCTTGAAGCCCAGGCCCAGCAGAATCGCCTTCGCGTCATGGTCTCGGTCCTCTCCGCCAGCCGCCTCAAGCTCGGCGTCCAGGCGCGAGAGCAGGTCCATCAAGTCCTGCTGCTGTTCCGGGTTGGTCGTTGAGGAAAGCTCCTCCCTGGCGGCGTCAATGCGGGCGGCCAGGGTGATCGCCTCGTGGTTGGCGTTCAGCACTTCCTGCAACAGGGAATTGCCTGAGAACTCGGAGGGTTCCTGCCTCAAGTAGCCAACGGTGGCGAAGCGCTGCCGGGTAACCGACCCGGCGTCGGGCAGGGCTTCGCTGGCGAGGATGTCCAGGAGAGTGGTCTTGCCCGATCCGTTGGCTCCGATCAGAGCGATACGGTCTCCGTCGGCCATGGAGAAGGTCAAGCCGCTGAACAACGTGCGTTCAGAATAGGCTTTGCTGATGTTGGACGCTAGTAGCATGGGATGGACCGGGAAACTGATTGTATCATTCCGCCCGGCGATTGACCCGCTCTCGGAGTAGTTTCCCGGCTCTTGCCCTTCAGTTCCTCAAGGCCTGGTCCAGGTCGGCGATCAGGTCGTCGGCATTTTCCAGTCCCACGGAGACCCGTAGCAGGTCATCCGGCGTGGCGCTGGCAGTCCCCTCGATGGAGGCCCGGTGTTCGATGAGGCTCTCGTAGCTGCCCAGGCTGGTGGCCCGCGTGAAGAGAGCAGTGCGGGCTGCTACCCGAAAGGCCGCCTCCATTCCCCCGCGGACCCTGAAGGACAGCATGCCGCCGAACAGGCTCATCTGGCGGCGGGCGATGTCGTGGCCAGGATGTCCGGGAAGCCCTGGGTAGAACACCTCCTCAACTGCGGGGTGTTCATCGAGGAATGCCGCCACTCGCAAGGCGCTCTCGGAGTGCGCGCGCATCCGGTAGGGCAGCGTGCGAATTCCCCGAAGGACCAGCCAGCAGTCGAAGGGCGAGGGAACGGCGCCTCCGTCCCGCTGGATGGCGCGCACCTCCTGGAACATGGGGCTGTCCGTTCCACTCACAACCACTCCCCCCGTCACGTCTCCGTGCCCGCCCAGGTACTTGGTTGTCGAGTGGACCACCAGGTCCGCTTCCAACTCGAGGCAGCGCTGCAGGACCGGCGTTGCCCACGTATTGTCGCAGACGCAGGGAATCCCGCTGTCGTGGGCCAGTTGTGCCACCTGGGCGATGTCGGTGATCTTCAGTAGGGGATTGGACGGTGTTTCCACCAGGATCAGCCTGGTCGCGGGGGTGATCGCCTCCCTAACGGCGTAAGTGTCCGTCATGTCCACGAACGAAGCTTGCAGCCCCCACCGAGCCAGGCGATCCCGCAGCAGGGCCGCCGTGCCATGGTAGAGGTCCTGCGGGGCGATCACGTGGTCTCCGGTGGACAGCGACTGGAACACCGCCATGAGGGCGGCGGCACCCGATGAAAAGGCAGCGGCCGCCTGCCCTCCCTCCAGGTCCCTGACGCACTCCTCCAGCAGGGCACGGGTGGGGTTGCCAGCGCGGCCATAGACGAATCCCTGCGGATACGTGCCGTCGGCTTCCCGCTCGAACGTTGTGGACATATGGATGGGCGGAGTGACCGCTCCCGTGGCCGGGTCCACACTTCGACCGCTGTGAACGGCAATGGTTTCTATATTCACGGCCCCTCCGTCTGACGTAGTATGCGTCAGGCTGCTACGCAGTTGGTCGAAATCTTTGTGATGATGGGTTGCAAATTGGGCGATGGTTCCGGCGATGAGGGCGTCTACAAGGGACGCCCCTACACGAAGGAGACCTCTTGGTAGGGGCAACCCTTGTGGTTGCTCTGCCTACTGCTGAGGCCGTCTGCTAGTCAAGGCTCAACAGGCGGCGCGCGTTGCCCTCGTTGATCAGGTCCCGGTCTGATTCCGGGCAGTCCAGACCGTCCACCATCTCGTTGTAGATCTCGATGTTCGGCGGGCCGAAGGGGTGGTCTGTGCCGTAGAGCAGCCGCTCCGCCCCGAACATCCTGTAGCAGTATTCCAGGGCCTCCGGACTGTGGGAAACCGTGTCCACGTACAGCTTGTCGAAGTAGTGCTGCGAGGACTGTTCCAAGTCGATCCAGTCATCAGGAGATGTCCACTCGTCGATCAACCGTCCGACGCGGCCCCGGATGAACGGCACGAAGCCGCCGGTATGCGGGACGATCAATTTCAGGTCCGGGTACTCCTGGAAGAGTCCGCTCAACACCATTCGCACCGTGGCCAGGGCGGTATCGAACATGAAGGCCATGCCGGGCACGAGGGGCCGGTGATCGGTGCCGTTCATGTTGATGGGGGCCGTTGGGTGCATGTTTATGGGCACGCCCAGGCTTTCGATGTGCTGGTAGACCGGCCAGAATTCCTTGACGTCCACGGTCTTCTGGTTGATGTTGGAAAAGAGATAGACGCCCTTGAAACCCAGCTGATTCACACAGCGGTCGATCTCGGCGATGGTGCCCTCGATGCTGTACCAGCCCAGGGTGGCAAACGCATTGAACTTGCCGGGATGGGCCTGCATCACCTCGGCGAGGTGGTCGTTGATGCGCGAGGCCCAGGCGTCGGCCTCCGGGTTGCCCAGCAACTCCGGGCCGGGCATGCCGTGGCTAAGCACCGAAATGCCAATGCCGAGGTTTTCCATGGCCCGCAGCTTCTGATCGACGTCGGCGTGGGCGGACGGCGCAGTGTGCAGGTACCCGCCCCGGCAGCTGACGAAGTAGGTGCCGCCCCGGAGGACGCCCTGGGGTAGTGAACTTCGCCCGGCAAGGTATTCCAGGTAGGGCAGGTAGATCAGGTGGCTGTGGACGTCGATTCGCATAGGTTACCTCCGGCGCTCATCACAGACGGCGCGGATTTCGGTCCCAGGCAGTCGGCGGAATGCACGTCAGGAGCATATTACAATCTCAAAAACAGGAATTCCGGCAAGACTGCCTGGACGATTTATCGGTACCGTAGTTTACGCCACAAATTACCGGGCGGCATCCTGTTTCACCTGGGATTTCCCTTCGTGAGATGGTTGGAACGATAGAAGGCCGGGACGTCCCGGCCTTCAGCAACTAGCCACCGTATGAGCTTCAGCGACTCAGAGGGTGTCCAATAAGTCCCCTCTCCTTGGGAGAGGGGATTATGCGCACATCGCTTTGGCTCAGCTCAGGTTGTAGACCCTAGCCGCGTTCCCGCCGGCTATCTTGGCCCGCTCCTCGAGGGTGCATTCACCCAGGATTTCCTCCAGGATTTCCCGGCTTCTGGGAAAGGTGGACTCCTGGTGCGGGTAGTCGGACCCCCATTGCAGGGTATCGACGCCGATGATGTCCCGCAGCTGGATCCCCAGACCGTCCTCCTGGAACCCCAGGAACACATTGCGGTGGAAGAAGTCGCTGGGAAGCATATTGTTCTTGAACCTGTACCCGCTCACGCCCCTGGCCCGCTGGGTGTAGTTGTAGTCCATGCGGTCCAGGAAGTGGGCGGCCCACGACACCTCGTGCTCTACCGCGCCCATCTGCAGCCGAGGGTAGCGCTCGAACACGCCGCAGAAGATCATGTCGGTAAGCGACATGCGCACGTAGTGATCGAAGTTCACCGTTACGGAGAAACGGTTGGTGCTGGCGCGGTCGCCCTCCCCCGATCCGAAGCGGTTGGTCGCGGCATGCATCGCCAGGGGCATGCCCAGGTCCTGCGCGGCGGCCCAGAGCGGATCATAGATGGGCGAGTCGTAGCGGCGGTCTTCCGGCGGGTAGACGGTGATCATGCCGCCAATGAATCCCAGCTTGTGGCACCGCTCCAGCTCGGCCACCCCAACCTCAACGTCGTCCACGTTGATCATGGCGATTCCGGCGAGACGTTTCGGGGCGGCCCGGCAGAACTCGCCCAGCCAGTCGTTGTAGGTCCCGAAGACGGCGGTCAGAAGCTCGCTGTCCGGCACCTTGAACAACTGGAGGCCAAGTGTCGGATAGAGAATGCTTACGTCGATGCCGTCCTGGTCCATGTCCTTGATCTGCTCTTCGGGAATGTAGCCACCGGGCCGTACGTTTTCGAACACGTCCCCACTGGTCAGCTCCTCGGGCGATTCAAACCTTCTTCCGGTCTGGGCGCCGCCGAACCCGAACCCGGTGGAAATCTTCATCCCGTCGCAGTACCACCATTCGCCGTCCTCCTCCATTACAGTGTGAGGGGCCCGGTCCCGGTACCTTTCGTCAATGCGGCTCGTCCACAGGTCCGGTGGTTCCATGACATGGTTATCAGACGAAATGATCCTGTAATCGGACATGGCCTGTCTCCATAAGGTTAGTCGTTAGGGTAATTTGCCGGATGACGATTTACGTTGATAATCCCACCTCATTGGAGCGAAGTCTAATCGCAGATGGAGCGAGGCACAAGCGGACTTTGCATCCCGGTCAAACAGGACAGCCGCTTGCCTGTACCCCACTTTTAGTATTTTCCGGTCAAGAGTTGCTTCCGGCAGACGCCGGCGTCCTGTGCGAATCTGTTATGCTTGCCCAGTTCTGTCGCATGCCTCCAGTCCAACATCCTCGCTGGTCCCCGCCATCTGACGACTCGCAAGACGAATATCGTGCGACAGCACCAGTATCAACCCTGATGATGTTCCACACGAGCCATTGCTCAACAACCTGAACGCATCAGGCATGGCAACGCGAGGCAGGCACAGGAAGGGAATGTCTGTTGCCTGCCGTTTGATGACCGATTCCCGGTGGCCGCAGTCCCTGGGTATCTAGCCCATTCCCATCACCCCGGCTTTCGGAGGGTGTCTAATAGGCCCATTCCGTTTACGAGGAACAGGCTGCGGGCCGCATTCACTCACTCCAGAAAATACATGGGGACGCCCTCACCCTAACCTTCTCCCGGAGGGAGAGGGAACTTATTTGACAGCCTCTCAGGGTCATTGAAGGAAGGAATCGTTGTTTTACGGCTGGATCATCGTCGGCCTCGCACTGGTCGCCAATGGCATGTCCAGCGGGCCGGTGTGGAGCGGCGTCGGAGTGTGGATCAAGGCCCTGGAGATCCACTTCGGCTGGAGTCGCGCCCAACTGACCGGCGCGTTCTCCATGGCCCAGCTGGAGGGCAGCATAATCGGCCCTCTGATGGGGTATATGATCGACCGTCTGGGACCACGGCGAATGGTCCTGATCGGGTTTATCATCACCGGCTTGGGCTTCATCCTGTTCAGCCGCACCGACAGCATCGTCATATTCTATGTGTCATACGGGATGATAATGCTGGGTACGGCGGCAGGCACATGGCTGCCGTTCATGTCCGTGGTCAACCGCTGGTTCGTGCGCAAGCGTGGCGTGTCCATGGCGGTCGCCGGTCTGGGGTCGCCATTGGGAGGGTTGCTGCTGGTACCCGCCCTGGCCTGGGCGGTAACCCCGGGCAGTCACGGCTGGGATGTCACCGCCCAGTGGATCGGCGTGGTGTTCCTGGCATTTGCATGGCCGATGTCACAGTTTGTACGGGTCAGCCCGGAGGAATACGGCCTGCGCCCTGACGGCGACCCGCCGGACTCCGTGACAAGGGAATCGTTCAGGGCCGCAAGGGGAGCGCCTTCCTCGGACAAGCTGCAATTCACCGGGCGACAGGCGATAAGAACGCTCTCATTCTGGTTGATCACCTTCGGTCACGCCTTCTCCAGCATTCTCTTCGCCACTCTGACTGTGCATCTGGTGCCCATGCTGACGGACCAGGGCCTGTCGTTGCAGCAGGCAGCCAACATGTTCTCCGTGGTCATGGGTGTGGCCGCCATCTTTCAGCTGATTGGCGGCTACGCGGGGGACAGGCTGCCCAAGAACGTGGTCATAGCGTTCTTCGGCTTTATCCAGGCGGGCGGCTTCCTGATGGCGGTGCTGGTCGATAGCATACCTACGGCCCTTCTGTTTGCCGCAACCTTCGGCGCGGGCTTCGGTGGAAGAAATCCGCTGACCACCGCGATACGGGGAGACTACTTCGGCGAAAAGGCCTTTGCTACTATCACCGGCATTTCCAGCGCGCCCATGTACATGCTCATGCTGGCCGCCCCTCTCTTCGCGGCGTTCATGTTCGACGCTACCAGGAGCTACACGGTTTCGTTTCTGATCATCGGTGGTTTCGGAGTAATGAGCGGCGTGCTGTTCCTGCTAGCCAGGAAGCCGACCTCCTTGCCCGAGGAAAGGCGAGCCAGAACCGCTCCCCGGCCGACCGAATCCGGCGCCTGCTGAAGCCCACGGTGAAATGCGCAGTTCCCTCTCCCAGAGGGAGAGGGTTAGGGTGAGGGCGTCCCCCTGCGTTTGCGTAAACTATGCCTCTCAACCCGTTCAATTTGGCTTAAATCGGATATGCCACACGCCTTCTAAAGCCGCGTTACGCCTCGTAGCAGGCTACCAGGTGGTCGGGCGCCTTCTCCTCGCTGGGAGGGTGCGGGTTGTCGCGACACTGGTCTGTCGCGATTGGGCAGCGGTCGTAGAACCGGCAGCGCGGAGGCGGGTCGATGGGCAACGCCAGGTCGCCGTGAATGTCCGGCGGAGGCCGGCGGTGTCCCGGGGTTGGCAAAGGCACAGCGGAGAGCAGGGCCTTGGTATAGGGGTGCAGCGGATGGTGCAGCAGTTCCTCGGTCTCCCCCACCTCCACGATCTTGCCGAGATACATCACCGCTATGCGGTCGCACATGTACCTGGCAACCGCTAGATCGTGGGTGATGTGCAAGTAGGAAATTTCCATGTCCTGTGCCAGTTGTTGCATCAGCAACATGATTCCCGCACGGCTCGAAACATCCAGCATGGACGTCGGCTCGTCGGCCACCACGAATTCCGGCCCAATCACCAGCGCCCGGCCGATGGCCACCCGCTGCCGCTGTCCCCCCGACAGCTCGTGGGGATGGCGGAACAGAAAATCGGACGCGGGCGCCAGCCCTACTGAAGTCAGAACCTCCCTGACCCGGTTTACCCGGTCCATGACGCTGCCCCGCCCCTGCACCGACAGGGGCTCGGAAACTATGTCATAGATCGTGCGACGGGGGTTCATTGATTCATAGGGGTCCTGGAAGATCATCTGCGCCCTGCTACGGAAATCCTTTAGCGCCGCACCCCGCAGCAGCGACGGATCCACCTCGTTGACGGCCTCGTCCGGGGCCAGACCGCCACCATCCCTTGAGCCTGTCGAAAGGCGAAACAGAATCCGTCCGTCATCAGGCTCGATCAGTTTGACCAGCAGCTTGCCGACGGTTGTCTTGCCGCAACCCGATTCTCCCACCACACCCAGGCTCTCGCCTCGGGGCAACTGGAAGGAGACGTCATCGACGGCATGAATGAAGCTGGATGGCCTCCGAAAAAGGTTCTTGGTGAACGCGAATCGCTTGGTCAGTCGGCAGACCTCAACCAGCGGCGCAGCAGTTCCCTCTCCCTCTGGGAGAAGGTTGGGTTGGGGGCCGGTCGCTGGAACACTCACAGTTCCCTCTCCGGTTCGACAAGCTCACCGTGAGCCTGTCGAACGGTTAGGGTGGAGGCCGGGTTGGCGGGATGCCAGCAGGTGGCCCAGTGGCCGCCCCCCTCATTGTGTCCCGAGTCTGTCGAGGGACGCCGAACGACCGTGGGCGGCGGCTCGGCTCGGCAAATGTCGGTGGCTGCCGGGCACCGGGGCGCGAATGGGCAACCAGGGTCAGGCGAGAGCAGGTCCGGCGGCTCGCCGCCAAGAACCGTAAGCGGACGTTTATCGCCGAGCAGGCTGGGAAATGAGGACGTGAGGGCTGCTGTGTAGTGATGCATCGGCGAGGTGAGGACCTCGGCGGTGCTGCCAAGTTCCACCAGCCTGCCCGCATACATCACGGCCACCGAGTCGGTTACCTCCGCGATTACGGCTATGTCGTGGCTGATGTAAATCACGGCCAGGTCGGTATCGGTCTGGATGGCCTTCAGTTCCCTCAGTATCCGGTCCTGCATGATGACGTCCAACGCAGTTGTCGGTTCGTCCGCGATGATCACGTCCGGGTCGCAGGAAAGGGCCATCGCTATGACCGCCCGCTGGCGCATCCCTCCGCTGAACTCGTGGGGGTACCGGTCCATCAGCCGGGGGTCCAGGCCAACCTTGCGGAAAAGCTCTGCGACCTTTTGCCGGGCATCGTCCTCCGCGAAGTCGGGGGAGTGGGCCTCGATGGCCTCCACAATCTGGTGGCCCACCCGGTAGACCGGGTCCAACACGTTCATTGCGGCCTGGAACACCATGGCGATCCGGTTCCAGCGGAAGAGACGAAGCGCCTCTTCGGGCATGGCCAGCAAGTCCTGGCCTCCCAGGATGACCTGCCCATTGGAGACCCGGGCGTTGTCGGGCAGCAGGCCCATTAGGCAGTTGGCGATCGACGACTTGCCACATCCCGATTCACCGACCAGTCCCAGCGACTGTCCCCGGTCTAGGCGAAAGCTGACATCCTGAACAGCCTTTACCTCTCCCTGACGAATCTGATACGTCATGGAAAGGTCATTGACCTCCAGGACGGCTTCAGAGTTCATGGCCGCCACGGGCACGGTACCGCTCTGTGGCGGCCTTGGGAAGCCGCTGTTGTCCGGCATTCCACCTTCAAGTCGAGAAGTTTGCTGCATGCCAATCAGTCGCTGCGGCGCCTCAGCCGGGGATTCACTACCTCGTCCAGGGCGCGGCCGGCCAGGTAGAAGGCGCTGCACAGCAGGGTTATGGAAGCCCCGGCGGGGAGTACCAGCCACCAGTACTTGGTCCCGCCCAGCAGATAGCCGCCCGTGTTCGCCGTATGGATCATAATCCCCCAGCTCATCCGCAGGTCCAGCAGGCCCAGGAAGGAGAGCACCGCCTCGGCGAATATGGCGTTGGTCACTGTGAACATCATATAGAGTAACGAAAGCGGCAGAAGGTGCGGCACAATGTGAGCGAAGATGATGTGAAAATGCCCGCCACCGGCAACGCGAGCCGCCTCGATGAAGGGCTTGACCTTGACGGTCAGGGCCTGGGACTTGAGGATGATTGCGGTGCCGCCGAAGCCACCCAGCACACCAATGATCAGGGCGATGTAGAACAGGTTCAGGTTGAACAGCGCGCTGAGGACGATTAGCAGGGAGATGGATGGCAGGGCAATGACCAGGTCCGCCAGGCGCATGAAGAAGGCGTCCAGCAGTCCGCCAAAGTAGGCGGAGACGGCTCCCACAACGGTGGCTATCCCCACGGTCACAAGGGCAGCGGTTATGCCGAGCACGAACTCTGATCTGGTACTGTAAAGCAACTGGCTCAGTACATCCCGCCCCAGGGGATCCGTTCCCAGCGGATGGCTCCAGCTGGGCGGGGCGGGCTGCTCCACCTGATCGAAGGCGTAACCCGTGACAGGGTCGTAGGTGGCGGGGTCCCAGATGGTTGCCATCAGGATGGGATGTGAAAATGCCATCAGAGCGAAGAGGCCGATGATCAACAGCGATATTACGCCCAGGCGGCTTTCCACGAAGATGTTCCAGCCCAGCCTGAATGACCGGGCCGCCAGGGCCAGCCTGCTCAGCAGGAAGGCGGCCCTTCCCCTCCCGAGCACGTCGAGGGACGAGTCGTCTCCCACATTCGTCGGAGGGACATCTCCGGATTGCCTTGAGGAGATCATTGGTATCGAATCCGGGGGTCGAGCAAGACGTAGAGGACATCCACAATGGCGTGGGCCAGCAATGAGAGCAGACCGATGAACAGCATTGATCCCATCACCAGCGGAAGGTCCTCGCTTCGCACGGCCTGCAACAGGGTCAGGCCGGTGCCGGGCCAGGAAAAGATGCCTTCGATTATGACGCTGCCGTCGATGGCGAACACCAGGCTGTAGACCAGGCTGGTAACCACCGGAAGCAGGGCGTTGCGGGCCGCGTGGTGGTCCCGGACCTGCTTTTCCGGCAGGCCTTTGGCTCTGGCCGCCATGACGTAGTCCTCCCTTATCGTCTCCAGCATGCTGTTCCTGGTGAGGAGCATGGTGCCTGCGAACGAAATCAGTGTCAGGGTGGCTACCGGCAGAACCATGTGCTTGATGATGTCCAATGCCAGGAAACCGATCCCGGAGAAAGCCCAGCCGAATACAATGGCCAGAATCCCTGCCGTCAGTACCGGAATTGCGTAGACCAGAGGTATCCGGCGCCCCAGCCTCTTCATCACGAGAATCACGAGAAAGGCAAAGGCGAAATAGGCTGCGGCGCTCAGCAGCATATTTCCGAAAACGTAGTTGGCGCTCACCTCCGTGCCCCGCCACACCAGGGGATCGAGGAACTTCCCCACGGGAAACCAGCCAAGCTTGAAGGCAAAGACCCAGATCATCATTAGGGCGAAGGCCGGAGTGAATGCCGTGAACAGCGTGGCCCCGGAAATAGTCGCGGCATACTCGAACAGCCCTCCCCTCCGCCAGGCGATGGCCTTCCCCAAGAAGAACCCGATGTAGAAAGAGACCGTGGCGGAAGTCAGGAAAAGCATCAGTGTGCGGGGCAGCCGCTCGCCCAATACATCCAGGACGGGACGGGGAAAGTGTCCGAAGGAAACGCCGAAATTTCCGGTGAACGTGTTCTTCAGGTGGATCAGGTATTGCTGCCAGAGCGGTTTATCCAGACCGAATGCCGCCCTTATCTTGTCTTTGACATCCGGCGGCAGGTCGGGATTCAAGACGTAGAAGGAGGCGTAGTCTCCCGGTTGCGCTTCCACCAGAAAGAAGGTCAGCGTGATTATCAGGAACAGCGTCAGGGCCATCTGGCCTGCGCGCCGGATCAGGTAACCTGTCATGGCTGGCGTCTCGGCTCAGCGGCCGCCTCAAGCCGACCCGTGCCCGCATAGCCGGCCGGGTCGGCCTTCGCCTTTATGATACGAGCTCGGCCTAGCCGCTAGGATGGCTCCGGCCTTGCTCTTGCAAGTGTCCAGTCTGGCACTTTTACTTGAACTCAACAAGGGTGGGCAGGCCAGATGAACTCTGGAGGCCCCCCCACAGTTCAGTGTAGGGAAACTCAATCCTGTCGCTGCGGTATGTCTCGATAATGGGAGTGTCGAACAGCACAACGTAGGGCAGGTCCTCGGCGAGAAAGGCCTGCATTTCAAACACCTGCTGCCGGGCTGCCTCAAGGTCGGTCTCCGACAGCAACTGGTCTGCCAGCCTGTCAAACTCCGGATTGTTGTAGCCGCCCGCGTTATGCCCTTCGAGTTCGGAGTGCCGGCTGTGAAAGAACGCCTCCAGGTAGTCGGGGAAAGCGCTCAGGCCCCAGCCGAGGATCCACATGTCGAAATCCTGCTGGTTGAACACTCGGTCCACTATCACGTTGAACCCGGTAAGATTGGCCCGCAAAGGTATGCCAACCTCATTCAACCACCGCTCAATCCAGATGGCGAACGTGGACCGTAGCGGGTCGTATCCTGCGCTGGGCGCCAGCACCTCCATATCGGGTACCGGACTGCCGTCGGGCATGGTCAGGCCCTCGCCCTGCTGCTCCACGAACTGGCCGTCATCGCTCAGGAGTGGCTCAACCTCCCACGAGAATCCCGCCTCTTTGAGCTGGTCTACGGCGGTCTGGATTCTCTCCGCCCTGGTCAGGCCCTTCCCGATGAGCGGAACTTCCGGGTTGTACCAGGCGCCGTTGCCCTCGGGGACCATGGTGTAAATCGGAAGGGCCACTCCCTGTAGCACGGTGTCCACCAGGAATTCCTTGTCTATCAGTGTGGCCACTGCCTGCCGGAAGGCCTTGTTGTCCATCGGTTCCTTGCGGAAGTTAAACCCCAGGTAACGGACTCCGTCAGACGTGTTCTCGATGGTAGTCAGGCCGCTTTCGCTCCTGAGCTGGTCCTGCAGTCCGGATGAGAGTCCCAGAGGATTCAGCATGAAGTCGATGTCGCCTTTCTTGAGCGCCAGTACGGCGGCATCCTGGCTGCCATAGATCGAGTAGATGGTGCTTTCTGAATACGGCCCCTCCACGTACTCCAGGACCGGCTCGCCAGCGGGCTCGCCAAAGGCGGTGAATTCATAGACTCCGGGTTTGGACGCCACGTATGCGCCATTAGGGAATTGCTCAAAGGTGGAGCCGGAGAAGTAGTAATCCTGGTTGCTGGTCTTCTCGGCAAAAGCGCCCCGCTCCCACTGACTGAAAATGAAGCCGCCGCCGCTGGGCTCTCCGTCAGGCACATGGGCGTACAACGCCTTCTGCTGCTCCGTCACGTCTCCGGCCTGCCTGGCCGTCTCGACCACCGGCCCCCAGTACGCCCTGGAAAAGATGGGCATGAAGGCCAGGCCAAACTGCCATCGGGCCAGTCCGGGCTTTTGCTTGAAAAAGATACTGAGTGAGTAGGGGCCATCGGCCTCGGCGTGATCAAAGTACTCCGGGTCCACGATTGACGGCCAGTTGCCCGTCAACTGCAGGTCGACGGCAGTGGCAGCAGTAAACACGAAATCCTCCGCAGTCACCTCGCTGCCGTCACTCCACTTCACGCCCTCTTTCAGTGCCAACTGGGTCGTCCAGAGTGTTCTGCCATCCTTCGTGGTCTCGGTCAACGGCTCCGGGAAGTCGGCGGCCAGCGAAGGCACCCAGTCGTAACGCTGTGCCGAGTATCCGTACAAGGTCGGCTTGCTCCCTCCGAGCACATATCCGTTCCACACCGTTCCATCGGGACCGAGATAGGCCCAGTGGTTGGTGGTGGTCATGTCTTCAGCTATGCCTATCTTGAAGACGCGCTCCCCTGCGGAGACTTCCTCAGCTTCCTCCTCCCGAGGTTCCTGAGTCTGGCTGGTGGCAGGCGAGACGGTCTCGGTCGGTCCAGGCACCGGAGTGACCACAACCTCCTTGACCACCTCCCGGGTGCAAGCAGTCAGCGCGATCAATGCAAGCAGGATGCTCGCAAACAGGCAGAAATACAAACTTCGCATTTTAGAATCCTGAAACGATGCAATTGTACCCAAAAATAGCAGGGTCTACCGGCAGTTCACAAGCATTCCCGGCCACTGCAATGCTGGATTTGTTGAAGCGTGGCTACAGACTGCTGCGCTAGGTTGCGATGGGTAATCAGAGTCTGCGAGATGATAGCGGCAACCGGGGAACCGGGGAACCGGGGCACAGGCTGCGGGCCGCGTCCATCCACTCCTGAAAATACACAGGGACGCCCTCACCCTAACCCTCTCCCAGAGGGAGAGGGAACTTAATGAACACCCTTTCAGAGGTGCTCAGGCTGGGCTTTGACCGTGGCAGCCACAATCCTGAGCAATGCGGTAGTCTTCTGGCCGGTTTGCGCCGGCCAAGCCGGACTGCTGCGTTACCCCTGTGGCTATGACGGAATGACATCGTTCGGATCATCGTTGAGCAGGCCATTTCGCAGAGCCCATAACACCATTTCCTGCTTCGACTTGACCCCTATCTTGTTCTGAATGCCGTAGATGGCGTTCCTGATAGTGACGGTCTGGTTTCCCCTTTGCCTGGCGATGTCCGTGTACGATCTGCCTCCGGCAAACAGCTGGAGGATCTGCTTTTCGCGTTCCGTAAGGCGGTCCAATGCGGACTTGTCTGCCAGTTGCGGGCTGGTGCGTATTCCCGCGAACACCTTTCGCATCACTTCCTGGGGCATTCGGTACTCGCCCTCCGACACGTCCCTGATGGTGTCCAGCAACTTCTGGGCGTTGGATAATTTTCTGAGGTAACCGGTGGCGCCAGCGGAAATCGCGTTGAGGACGCTTTCCTCTTCCGTAGCGGCGGTCAGCATCAACACCCTGGTATCAGGGACCGTCTCCTTGATTTCCCGGCATGCGTCTATCCCGTCTCTGCCCGTCAGGAGGACGTCCATTACGACAACATCGGGTTTGTGTTCAATTGCGAGGGATACTGCTTGGTCGCCGGTTTGGGCTTGCCCTACAATCTCGAAGTCTCCCGAGCTTTCGATGAGTTTCTGGAGACCATCGAGCATGATCTGATGGTCGTCCACGAGCAAAACCCTCACCACATGATTATCACGCAATTTTTGACCTCCCAGTTCGAGGACGTGTGGTACCCAACAAGTGGCAGTGGCGCCCAGGTCAGACAGACCCGAGGAAACCCGCAGGCGATCCCCCATCTGCGCCGCGCTGTCCAGCATGCTATTTGTTACCTCTCCCCGTTCGTCGAATTCGGCCGGCAGTCCTGTCCCATCGTCAGCGATGGCGAGGTTTATGCCCTCTGTCCCAAAGACCAGCGTCACGTATGCTCTCGTTACACGTTAGTGAGACTGTCATGCGCTATTGAAAACAACACACCCTTTGGCCAAGTGAGACAGGCGAGCTTTGTCGTTCCTAAGTTAGTGATATCTGTGTGGATATAATTCCAGTGAAAGAGGAGATTTGAGACATAACCATTGAACCAAGTTTGGTGAATTTGACCAATAAGCCACCTACAATGGGTGCTTATATTTCTCTAGAGCAGATTCTATGTCAGGACGTTCGTTGCATCAAGACTTTGTATCAGCTCCTGATTGCTCTGGTTGGCCCGGTTGGTCTCGCTGAAACTATTGGCAAGCCCTCTTGACGTTTCGATTCCTGCGTTGGGCATACAAATGTTTGGGCTACGGTACCGTGAACGGTACGCGAGAGTTCAACCCGCTCCATCTGCAACGCCAGTACCTGTACCACCGTCTCCTTGGGCCGAGTCTCTCATACCGCGCCACCGGGTTCACGGAATTGGTCACACAGAACATCACCAGAATTCCGACCAGAGACGTAGTTTTCTGCTCTCCGTCCATAGAGGAATAGACACATTTTGTATCAGAATAGCCGTATATACCAGGAATATTTACACTCCACGCGACAAGCTGGCGATGAAAGTTGATGCCCATATCTGATCTAGACGTCCCATCCTGTGACTTGCCCGAAGGAATCGAAGGATATGTTGCCCTCTGTACCCTAATTTTCCCGCTCCGCACTGGATAGCGAGTGGTTAGCACCAATCTAAATGGAATCATATCTAATACTGTGCAGGTACCAATGGCTCGCATGAAGCGTGCCGTGAAAACGGACTATGGTTCCCCTGATTCGCCTGATTTCCCTGATTCCCCCGGCTCCCCAATCAGCGTAATCATCCCAATCTCATAATTCAC
The DNA here is from genome assembly GCA_965203005.1 of Dehalococcoidia bacterium. GTDB lineage: Bacteria > Chloroflexota > Dehalococcoidia > Lucifugimonadales > UBA3495 > VXOI01. The sequence continues at coordinate 1,998,086 of CBDBBS010000002.1, read as the reverse complement.
AGTTCAGACTACGCGAGCCCGGCTGGCATCCAGTGAGTTGCGGTATACTGCCCTGAGCCTCCTGAGTTCATCGAAGGACGGGGGTGGGACATCAAATCAGGAGCATTTGTCCGGGTGACTAATCAAGCACTGAAAACAATTCTCTCGACTGTGGGAGTGGACCAACAGAGCGCCGCCAGAGTGAAAATCACCGGCGAGGCTGATCCGGTCCTGCCCACACCCTTTCGCATCGGAGAGACCGCCGCTGCCAGCTTGGCCGCCGTCGGGCTGGCCGTCTCGGATCTCTGGAATCTCCGCACCGGCCGCGGCCAGGAAGTCGGCATCGACGTCCGGCGGGCAACGGCCTCGCTGCGCAGCGGCCGCTACCTGAAGATGGACGGCGGTCCTGTCGCCGCCGAACGCACCCCGGTGATGGGAGTGTATCCCGCCAGGAACGGGCGCTGGAGCTACCTGCATTGCAATTTCCCCAACCACCGCGCCGCCGCCCTGGGCGTGCTGGGTGTCCCCGAGGACCGGGAGTCGGTGCGCCGGGCCGTCGCGGAGTGGGATGCGCTGGAACTTGAGGAGGCCATTATTGCCGCGAGGGGCGCCGGTGGCATGGTCCGTTCCATGGATGAGTGGGCGAAACACCCCCAGTCGGCGGCAGTGGCCTCTCTGCCGTTGCTGGAAATCGACAAGATCGGGGATAGCCCTCCCGAGCCGTTACCTGACGGCGACAGGCCGCTCGCCGGGATCAGGGTGCTGGACCTGACGAGAGTGCTGGCCGGTCCGACCTGCGCCCGCACACTGGCGGAGCACGGCGCGGACGTGATGAAGATCAGCGGACCGCATCTCCCATTCAGCCCCTCACAGGAACTGGACACCGGGCACGGCAAGCTCTCCGCTCACATCGACATGAGGGAGGAGCGCCAGTTGGAGACTCTGCGAGAACTGGTGCGTAACGCCGATGTGTTCTCCCAGGGCTATCGTCCCGGTACGCTGGCGCAGCGCGGCCTGTCTCCGCAGGACCTCGCCAAGCTGCGGCCGGGGATTGTCTACGTCTCGCTGTCCGCTTTCGGTAGGGTGGGCCCGTGGGCCGACCGTCGTGGTTTCGACACCGTGGTCCAGACCGTCAGCGGCATTACCCATCGCCAGGGACAACTGTTCCCCGGGGCCGAACTCGGACCGCAGTTCTACCCGGTGTCTGCCATAGACTACCTGACCGGCTACCTGATGGCCTTCGGAGCAATGGTCGCGCTGGCGCGGCGAGCGCGGGAGGGCGGCAGCTGGCTGGTGAGGGCATCCCTCGCCCAGACCGGACGCTGGCTGGTCGACCGTGGCGAGGTGCCGGAATCTCAGCTTAGCGATGTCCCCGGCGAATTTACGCCCGAGGAAATCAGGAATTGGTGCGTCGAGACCGATGTGCCAGCCGGTCGGCTGACTCATCTTGCGCCCGCGCTCCAGCTTTCGGAAACGGCGCCGCACTGGACCAGGCCCACGGTGCCGCTGGGTTACCACGAGCCGGTGTGGCCTTAACGAGCCGCGACAATGCCATGACACCGGAACCCCTGTAATTCTCCCTCCCCCGGAGGGAGAGGGAACTGTTTACCGAACTCGGCACGGCAGCGGCTTCCAGTTGACTGCGGGGTCAACTGTGGGTATACCTGTGAACTGCGTGCACAGCGAGCACGTTCCGATACCAGGAGGAATTCAAGATGGCAGAACTCAGCCCGGCCAGAGTGCTGGAGGAGTTGAAGAACAACGGAATCACCCACGTGGTCTGGCTGCCTGACAGCGAGACCAATTTCCTGTACGTCCTGATGCGCGACGAGCCATCCCTGGACCTCGTGACCGTGAGTCGTGAGGGCCACGCATTTTCGACGGCAGCCGGGCTTGCCGCAGGGGGAGCGAAGCCGGTCATTCTCATCCAGAACACCGGCCTGATGGAATCCGGCGATTCCCTGCGAGGCTGGGGCATCGGCATGAACACGCCGGTGGTGATGATGGTCGGTTATCGCGGGTGGACACGCCACGGTGTGATCAATGACACGGCTGCGTTCTACACCGAGCGGTTCCTCCACGCCTTTAACATAAACTACTACCTGGTCGAGTCCGATGAGGACGCCGACCGGATTTCCATAGCCTTCAACGAGGCCGCGCGGGAGAAGCGCCCGGTGGCCGTGCTGGTCGGCGACGAATATCACGGATTCAACGTGAGCCGGTAGGCCCACCACCCCAAAACCCCTTGACTTATGGTGAGCCTGTCGAACCACCCTCTCCCTCTGGGGGAGGGTCAGGGTGGGGCGCTGGGCGAAGAAAAGGACAAGTGAACGTCATGATGAAAACTGCGGAGATGCTGCAGGTGTTCAAGGAGCATCGCGGCGATGCCATCGTGATCCCGGGCCGTGGCGGCAGGTTCTGGGTGGAATTGAGCGATCAACCGAACCGGGATCTTCCCCTGGGAGACCCCGCAATGGGCGGCCACGCCTCCTTCGCCCTCGGCCTCGCGCTGGCCCAGCCGGAGCAGCGCGTGGTGCTGTTCGACTCGGAGGGCGATGTGCTGATGGGCATGGGCGCCCTGCCCACCATTGCAGAGAAAGCGCCGGAGAACCTGTACCACTTCATGCTCGATAATGGCGTCTACGCCACCACCGGAGGCCAGCCCGTACCCAACGCGGACGTGATGGCTTACGACGTAGTGGCGCAGGGCTGTGGGTACCCGAAGACCTACTCCATCGATAATCTCGAGGACTTCGCCAGCCAGATCGAGGAAATACTGGCCCAGCCGGGACCTGTATTCGTTGCCCTCAAGATTGATCCCGAGATCATAAACGTTCCCATCAACGCCCGGCCTCAGTGGCAGCGCAAGTCCCGCAACCAGGCGGTGGCCGACATGAAGGCCGAACTGGGAATTGAGAGCTGACAGCCAGGGTCAAGTCTGAGACGCCGGTGGATTAAGGGGCGCAATGGACACCATACTGCGAAACGCCAGGGTGAACGACGAACCCGCCGCCCCTCTGGTCGACATCGGAATTGTCGGCGGAAGCATCGCTGCGATTCAGCAGGACCTTCAGGCCGATGGTGTGGTGATCGACGCTGGCGGCCGGTTGGTGTCTCCAGGGTTCGTCGAGACTCACATACACCTCGACAAGTCCTGTATCCTCGACCGCCTTACATCGCGGAGGGGCGGGCTGAACGAGGCAATCGGCGAGGTGGCCCGGGTCAAAGCGGAATGGACCCCGGACGACGTTTACCAGCGGGCGAAGCGGGCCTTGCTAAAGTGCGTGGCCCACGGCACTACGCGGATGCGGACCCACCTGGAGGTCGACCCGGTCATAGGGCTTCGCAGCCTGGAAGGCATCCTGCCGCTTGTTGAAGAGTTCCGCTGGGCCATTGACATCGAAATCTGCATCTTTCCCCAGGAAGGGTTGCTGAACAATCCCGGCACCGACGAGCTCATGGTGGAGGCCCTTGGAAGGGGCGGCAGTGTCGTTGGCGCCGCCCCCTACACCGACAGCGACCCCCACGGGCAGATCGACCGGGTGTTTGAGATCGCCCGCGAATTTGACATTGACATCGATATGCACCTCGACTTTGGTCCCGATTCAGACTCCCTCGACCTTGACTACGTCTGCGAACTGACCGAGCGTTTCGGGTACGGCGGGCGGGTCGCCATCGGCCACGTTACGAAGCTCTCCGCCCTCTCCCCTGAATCGCTGCAACAGAAATCGCGCCGTCTGGCGGATGCCGGAGTTGCGGTAACGGTGCTTCCGGCTACCGACCTGTACCTGATGGGGCGGCACCAGGAACATTCGATGATGCGGGGCGTGGCCCCCGTGCATCGACTCCTGGCCGATGGAGTGAATGGCTCCCTGTCCACCAACAACGTACTCAACCCCTTCACACCCTTCGGGGATTGTTCGCTGGTGCGCATGGCCAACCTGTACGCCAACATCTGCCAGGTGGGAGACCAGGACGGTCTCGATGAGTGCTTTGAAATGGTGACCTCCCGCCCCGCGCGGCTCATGCGCCTGCCGGACTACGGTATCGAGGTCGGCAATCCCGCCGACCTGGTGGTGCTGGACTGCGAGAGCCGCGCAGAGGCCGTGACTGAGGTGGTGAGCCCCATCATGGGCTTCAAGAGGGGCAGACAAACGTTCACCCGCGCCCCGGCAATCTTGCATCCGCCGGATGGCTAGACAGGCTCACCATGAGTAGGGCAGATGAATAGCGCCGCCTTCGACAACCCGCCGAACGATCCTCTGGGCGCCTTTTGCCGGGAAAACCATGCGGCGCTGGAGGGTTCAGGCAGGGGTCCTCTGGCCGGGCTCACGTTTGCGGCCAAGGACGTCTTTGACATCGCTGGCAGCAGGACGGGGTTCGGCAGCCCAACCTGGCTGAACACCCATCCCCCGGCGGAAGCCACGGCGCCAGCGGTGCGGAGATTGCTGGACGCCGGGGCCGACATGGTCGGCAAGGTGCTGAGCGACGAACTCACCTACAGCCTCAGCGGCCAGAACGCCCACTACGGCACGCCGGTCAACCCGGCAGCGCCGGGCCGCATACCCGGAGGCTCCTCCAGCGGTTCGGCCTCCGCCGTTGCCGGCGGAGTGGTCGACTTCACCCTCGGCACGGACTGCGGCGGCTCGGTACGCCTCCCTGCCAGCTACTGCGGCATTCTCGGCATCCGGCCCAGCCACGGCAGGGTGTCCCTGGAGGGTGTGGCCCCTTTCACCTGGAGTTTCGATGTCGCTGGCTGGTTTGCCAGGAATCCCGACGTCTTTGTCGCTGTTGGCGGCGTGCTGCTGGATGACCCTTCAACAGGCTCAGGGGAGTCACTGCGACCGCCCCGGCGACTTCTCTTCCCTTCCGACGCTTTCGGGGTGGTCGATGTCGAGGTTGCCGATACGCTGTGGCCGGCGGTGGAACTGGCAACCGAGACCGTCGGCAGCCGGGAAGACGTAACGGTCAGCGACGAAGGGTTGATGGAGTGGTTCCAGACCTTCCGGGTCATCCAGGCCTGGGAGATCTGGTCCAACCACCGTGAATGGGTCCAGGAGTCGAATCCACAATTCGGCCCCGGCATCCGGGAGCGCATGGAATGGGCTTCCCGCGTGACCGATGAGCAGGTACAGGCGGCCCGCGCGCGACGCAACGCCATTGTCCAGCGCGTTAGGGGGTTGTTCGAGGATGGAGACGTGCTGTGCCTCCCCACCTCGCCGCGCGTCGCGCCGCCGGTCGACACGCCGCAGGACGAGCTGGAGGACCGTATTCGCGCCCAGGCCATGATGCTGCTGTGCATCGCCGGACTGGCCGGGCTGCCCCAGGTGAGCCTGCCCCTCGCCACGTTGGACGGTCTGCCGCTGGGGTTCTCGCTGGTGGGACCGTGGGGGACCGACAGTCAACTGCTGGAGTTGTCCCAGCGCATCATGGCCCGCGCCTGAGGTGGCCACCGTCCTTGTATTGGTGGGTATCCTGGGCAACCACAAGGGTTGCCCCTGCTATTCGGGATCTGTCCTGTAGGGGCGTCCCTTGTGGACGCCCAGATTACTCTAAATTGTTGGTGGTTAGCCCTGCAACAGGGGCATCACCCGCTCACTGAAAAGTCTCATTGACTCGGCGGTCCTTTCGGGCGGCATCAGGCCCCGGTTGGTGAGCATCAGGTTCCGCACGCCAGCCTTGCGCAGTTGCCCCAGCTGCTCCGCCACCCGCTCGGGACTCCCAACCAGCAGTTCGTTGGAGCCCGGGTCAGGCTCCTTGCCATACATTTCCCGGGGAATGGGAGCAGTCTGGCGGTCCATGGTGTACTGCGGAGGGTTGTACCTATTGCGGAACCCCTCCATGGTCACGTAGGCCTCGTGGAACGCGGGAAGGTACTCGTCGAGGGCCTGCCCGTCGGTCTCGGCAACGTGAATTTCCCTCCAGACCCAAATCTGGTCGAGATTGGCCTCGATGGCCACATCGTCGAAGCCGGATTCCTCCATGGTCTCGCGGTAGAGGCTGATGCCGTCGCCCACGTGGTTTGTCGAGCGCCCCCGGAGCAGGACCGGGCGGCCGATGCGGGCCATCTCGGCGATGGATTCGGTGTTGAGACACGCCCGAACCAGCCGGGGATGCGGTTTCTGGTAGGGACGCGGCCGCATGGAGGGAACCGACACCTCGTAGTACTGTCCCTTGAATTCCAGGTTGTCGGTGGTCCACGCCTTGATCAGCAGTTGCTCAGCCTCGTCCAGCTGTTGCCAGCCCAGCTCGGGATTGGTCCCGAAGCCGATGTACTCGTAGGCGTTGTAGTTGGAACCCTTGGCCGTTCCCACAATCAGGCGGCCCTGGCACAGGTTGTCCAGCAGCGCCGTCTGAATGGCCACCCTCACCGGGTTGTGCAGCGGCAGTTCCAGGATGCCGAATCCGATCTCGATTCTCCTGGTCTGCGCGGCAACTGCGCCAGCGAACACTAGCGGGTCGCCATAGACGCATTCTCCCGTGAAGTAGTGCTCGGCCAGCCAGATAGCGTCGTAGCCAAGTTCCTCGGCCAGCAACGCTTCGTCCAGGCAGTCCTGGATTGCCTGCTGGTCGTCCGAGTCGTCAAATCTCATGGGGTAGAAGAAATGGCCGAAGCGCATCGTTCCTCCTGGAATTTCGAGCTGGAATTTCGGGCCTTGAATTTCGGGCAGGGGCGCATAGTTGTCGCCCGCCCGCTGCATTTGATGTCGGACCTGTGCCGGATATTATATTCGGGGTGGAGGCATGTCTGAACTATGATCCGCTTATTTGGGTGGTGGGCAGGATAGGCCCGGCTGGAATCAGGACGGTCCCTCCGGGTACCCCCGATCTTGTCGAAGGACAGTGCCGACCTTTCGGCCCGGCCTAGACGAATCACGGTTCAGGCTACTCCATGGCTTTGGCCTCGGGCAGGCCGAGGATGAACTGGCCGTGGTTTTCGTAGGCGGCGTCGCTGACCATCTGGTGCTGGGCGCCCGCATTGAGGTCGCGCAGGCACCGTTGCAGTAAGCTGGAATCGAACAGCGCAGCCCCTCCGGCGAACCGGAATGCCTGTGTCGCCACGTCCAGCGCTATGTCCGTGGAATAGGTGGCGAGGCTGCGCATCTCGGCCTGCAGGGCAGGTTCGGGAGTCTGTCCGTAGCAGGCGACCTGCCAGGCCCTCTCGAGGATTTCCACGTTCAGGGCCCGGGCCGCGCGCAGTTTCAGATCGCACTCGCTGAGCATCCGTTGGAAAACAGCCCGTTTCGAGAGGGGATTGACCGAAACGTAACCGCGAGTCTTGGATTGACCTACTTCGGTGATGGCGTCCAGCGCCCGCCGGGCCACACCGAGCGCAAAGGCCGAGTGCTCGTTTGTAACGAAGGTCGGCCGTCCCAGCCGGTAAAGCCCGCCTCCCCGCAGCGGTTCGGTTAGCGAAACGTCGTAGGCGAAACTGGTCGGCACGAACAGGTTCTCCACCGAAAAGTCGCAACTGCCAGTCCCTCTCAACCCCATGACGTGCCAGTTGTCGTGAATCTTTACGTCGGATGTGCGAACGGTCGCCCTGATCTGGGCCGGGTAGCCAGGTTGGTCCGTCGCCACGCTCGCTCCTGCGGAAATCCACTGGGAGTGCCTGATGCCGCTGGCGAATGACCACCGCCCGCTGAGCAGGTACCCGCCGTCCGTGGGCACCGCCGTCCCGAACGGGGCGAATACCCCGGCAGTCCGGGGAGGCGTTCCGCCCGCGAAAATTTCCTCTATGGCGTCGTCCTCGAGGAAGGCGCCGACGCCACCGAGGCTCGCGGCGCCGATCATCAGGCACCACCCTGCGGAAGGATCGATTTCGCTGACCGCTTCCAGCACGTCCAGTTGCGTTACGAGGTCGGCCTCAGCTCCGCCGAGTGCGTGGGGCAGCTTCAGACGCAACAGGCCCGACTCATACAAAGCGTCCGCGGAAGCCTTGGGCAGGGTGGCCGTTTCCTCGCCCTCCGGGGCGGCGGCCTCGAGGGTCGGGCGCACGTCCTCCACCGCCTGCATCAGCACGCGGTGTTTCTCCCTCCGGTCTGTGGGAAATCCTTTCAAATCAATCTCCGAGGCACGAAAGTGGCTATTAGGGGGTGTGTGACATATCCAATTCGCTTTCCGATTTGCGGCTCCCCGAGGGGTCTCTGTTTCTGTAGGTACAGGGTACGCCCTCACCCTAACCCTCTCCCGGAGGGAGAGGGGATTTGGGGGATGGCTTCCTACTCGTCTACCCTGGGAATTACCTCCTCCACCAGCACGTCCATGGAGTCCAACAACTGTTGCAGGTTGCCGCAGCCATTGCAGTTTATCTGGAACTCCTCGAGCCCTGCTTCCTGGCGGTAGCGCTTCATGTCGGATAGCACCTGCTCCGCCGTGCCCTGCCCGGTGGGACGGTCGCCGCTGCTGGAGCTGCCCGTGATGTTGCTGAAGTTGACGCGGAAGCTCATCCTGGTGCGCGGCGGCTTTTTCTGCAGTTGGGATGAAACGTCGGCCAGGTACTTCTGGTTGCTTTTCAGGTCTTCCAAAGCAGTGGGTGTGGGCTGCCAGACCTCCGCGAACCGGGCGGCGCGGCGCAGCGATCCGGCTCCCGAGCCGCCGATCCAGATGGGCGGATGTGGTCTTTGCAACGGCTTGGGGTTGATGTGCATGTTCTCGAATGAGTAGTACCTGCCCTGGAAACTGGTCATCCCCGGCGCCCAGCACGCCTGCCAGATCTGAAGGTATTCGTCGGTCCGGCTGCCGCGCTGGCGGTAGGGGCGCCCCAGGGCGTCGAACTCGGCCTGATTCCAACCGGAGCCGACTCCCGCGATAACTCGGCCACCGGACATCTGGTCCAGTGTGGCCAGCGTCTTGGCTGTTACTATCGGGTTGCGGTAGGGCATTATGAGGACCGACGTTCCGAGCTTTATCCTCGATGTGCGGGCTGCCACGTAGGAAAGGACCACCAGCGGGTCGTACACATTGCGCCACAATTCGCTTCGGGGCGAGTCGTCGACGATCACGTGGTCATTGACGAAGAGCGCATCAAATCCGAGCTCTTCTGCCTTGCAGGCCGTTTCGACTATCGCCTGGGTGGTAGCCGGAAAGCCAAGATAGTCGGCGTTGGGAAGACGGAAGGAGAATTGAGACATGCGCCCTCCGGGACAATGTAATGAGCGATGATACCAGGTGCCATCCGGCCTAGTTTAGGCCCAAAGGTGAGGCGGATACAATGCCCCTCCGCCCGGAAGATCGTTGTCCGCCAGCCTGTCGGAAGCCAGGGAATGGAGAACAGCCTTCACGTCTGCCCTTCCCGTAACTAACTGGCCAATAATCTTCAACCTCGTGTTAGGATACCTGCCAGACACCGGGGAGAATTGCGAATAGGGAGACGCTCCCACCCTAACCCTCCCTCGGAGGGAGAAGGAACTACTGATTGAGGAGGCAATTATGGAGTCCAGGTTCGTGCAGGCCGGTGAGGTATCGCTGCAATATTTCGAGGAAGGCGACGGCCCTGAGACCGTTGTGCTGGTGCATGGCTATGCGTCGTCAGCGCTGCTGTGGCGCTACACGATCGAACAGTTGGCACGGGAACGGACGGACGGAGGGTCACGTTTCCGAATCATCGCCCTGAATAACCGCGGCGCAGGCGATTCGGGCAGGGCCGATTCAGAGGACGGCTACACCGTTCAGTCTTTCGCCGCCGACCTCCATAATGCCGTGTCGGCCCTTGGGTTGAGTGATTTCCTACTGGTTGGCCACTCGATGGGCGGCGCAACGGTCACACAGTTCGCTCTGGCCCATCAGGACATGCTGCGGGGACTGGTATTGCTGAACTCGGCGCCACTGAACGGGAGGGAACTGGCCGACGACTGGGAGGAGACACTGCGGGCATCCTTTGCGGAGGGAGGCCTGACCCAGGGCGACATGGGCTTTCAGGCGCCACACGTCTCGGAGGAATTCGCCGATGAGGTTCGGAGCATCATCCTACGGAATCCCATCGAGCGTGCCATCGGCGGACGGCGGTCAATGGGCGCTTTGCGGTTGCGGCAGAGGCTGGGCGAGATAAGGGTGCCGACGATGGTGGTCGGCGGAGACCTGGACGACACCGTGGGCGTCGACAACATCCTTGCCGAATACCTCGCCCTCCCGGAGGAAAACCGCCACCTGCACGTCTTTCATGGCATCGGGCACTCCCCCAACGTCGAAGTTCCAGCCCGGCTGGCCGGACTGATGACCCGGTTCGCCAACGAGGTGAGTCCCGGTCTAAAGACGGGATCTGCCGCCGTGGCCGCCTAATAACTGTCTCAAGAGTTCCCTCCCCCTTGATTGGGGAGGGTTAGGGTGGGGGTGAATGGGTTGCTCCGTGTAGGGGCGTCCCTTGTGGGCGGCCACGAGGGACGCCCTACCGCGTTGTGAGATAGTTTCTTAGAATCTGTGTGACATATCAAATTAGCTTTCCGATTTGTGGAATTCCCGAGGTGTCTCTGTTTCTGTAAGTACAAGGTACGCCCTCACCCTAACCCTCTCCCAAAGGGAGAGGGGATTTGTCACACACCCTCTCAGCTCCCGAGTTCCTGCGCGAGCAGCTCACGGGAGAATGCGCCGATTTCGTCCCGAATGCGTTTGAAGAGGTCGTAGAGATCGGCTTCGTCGAGTCCTGGCTGGTCGGGGTCCTGGAAGGAGTGATGCAGCACTCTCCCTGCCCCGGGAAACACGGGGCAACTCTCGCGGGCCGAGTCGCAAACCGTCAGCACCACGTCAAAGTCCTGCTCCACAAACCGGTCCACGTGATCGGAGGTGTGGCCGGAGATATCCACCCCTACCTCGGCCATCGCGCGAATGGCCAACGGATGCACTCCTTTGGGGTCGGTGCCGGCGCTCTCCACCTCAACGGCGGGGCCGCCCAGGTGGCGAAGCCACCCTTGGGCCATGTGGGACCTGGCGCGGTTCCCGGTGCAGATTACCAGGATGCGGAAGCGTCCTGCATCGCCTGTCAAGTTCGTTTCCTCCTGTCAGTATCTGACCCCTGGTTCCCCTGATTTCCCCTATCCCTCGATCAGTGCAATCACGTAAATCACAGTTCAGGCGGCTGAGAGGGACCGCCGCCCAGGTAGAAGCCGCAGCGGGGACAGTTGGTCTGGGGCGGTGCTCTGCGCCGGTTCACCTGTTCCATGAACCCCGAGCCGAGAATGCCCGCCGGGAGGGCAAAGATGCCTATGCCCAGCAGCGCTATGATGCCCGCCAGCAGCTGCCCACCGGGCGTGACCGGGGCGACATCGCCATATCCGACGGTAGTTACGGTTATGATACTCCACCACATTGTTGCCGGGATGCTGGAAAACTTGTCGGGCTGGGCGGACTGCTCGATGTAATACATCAGCGATGATGCCAGTACCAGCAGGACTGCCAACACCGAGACCACGCCGAGCAGCTCGTTGCGCCTGGCCGAGAGTGCTGCCGAAAGCGCCTGTAATCCCGGCGAATACCGTCCCAGGCGAGCGAAGCGGCTCACCAGTCGCAGCGCCCGCAGGGCGCCAAGGTCCATCCCGGTCGGCAACGCAAACAGTATGAAATAGGAGATTACGGCCACTGCGTCCGCAATCATCAACGGTTGCATTGCAAACCGGAGCCTTCCGGTCACCGGATGTGCGTATTGGGGATTCTCGGTGCAACTCCACAGCCGGAGCGCGTATTCAATGGCGAAGATGCTGAAAGACACCAGTTCGAAGTAATAGAAGAAGCCGGGCGATAACGAGTGGATGTTGTCGTCCGTGACTATTACCAGCGCTGCCACGTTGCTGACAATCAACAGCAACAGCAGCCAGTCAACGGTTTGGCTCACCCAGTCGTCGCCCTCCCCAACCCCCAGAATTTCGTGAATTCTTCGTTTCATCTCTGCCTGCCGCGCTCGCGCCGCCATCCACAGACTTGTTCCGGAATTGCTGACATTTGCCAGCCGATTAACCGCAGCCGCTATGCTATCATCAAATATAGAGGGTTACGAAAGTCCCTCATCCCGGCCCATTCTGCAACTATGGCGCGGAGATATGAACAACCACTCTTCCCCGTCTCTTGCCATCGAAACCCACGGTCTGATGCGCAACTTTGGCGCGGTTCGAGCCGTTGACGGCGTTGACCTGGCAGTCAGCAAAGGCGAAATCTACGGCTTCTTGGGTCCCAACGGCGCAGGCAAGACCACCGTTATACGAATGCTAGTGACCCTGCTAGCCCCCACCGGCGGGCGCATCATGGTGGCCGGCTACGACGTTATGCGCGAAGCCGATCAGGTCCGCAGTCACATCGGCGTCGCCTTGCAGGATGCCGCTCTGGACAACAAGCAGACCGGACGGGAACTGCTGCGGCTTCAGGGTCGCCTGTACGGGCTGAGCAGAAGCGAAACCACCCGCCGCATCGAGGAGCTTTCCGGCCTGGTGGACATCGGCGAGGCCATGGACCGGCTAATTGGCACTTATTCCGGCGGGATGAAACGGCGCCTCGACCTGGCAGCCGCGCTGATTCACTATCCTGAAGTCCTGTTCCTGGACGAGCCGACCACGGGCCTCGACCCCATCAGCCGAACCCGGATATGGGACGAAGTGCGCGACATTAATTCCAACCTCGGCGTGACCATATTCCTGACCACCCAGTATCTCGAGGAAGCAGACGCCCTGGCGGAGCGTATTGGAATCATTGACCAGGGAAGATTGGCCGCCGAGGGCGCGCCGGGCGAACTGAAGCGGGCACGGGGAGCCGACCTCATCGTTGCGCGCATTGATGGAGATGCCGCGGTGGCAATCGAGGCCCTGTCGACCATTCCGTCGGTTGCTGCCATCGAAACTCATGGCAACGAAATCACCATTAGTGTTACCAATGGAGCGTCTCTCATCAGTGCAGTGGCGCTGCGATTGAACGAATCGGCCCTAGCGGTTCAGGAGCTTACGCTGCGTACCCCAACCTTGGACGACGTTTTCCTGCAAGTTACCGGCAGCAGGTTCCAGAGCGATGGCTCGTCCCAAATATCTTCCGACAGCGAGATGGGACAACCCACTGCCGGATAATGCTCTTCACTAAGTAAATGTCCCCGACAAACCTCAACTACCAGGAGGATTCAATGGCTGCGGCCACGGCAGGTCAGACCATCCAGGGCAGGAAAGCGGGGTTCATCCGCGACCTTATTTCGGTGTCGGAGCGCGCGGTGCGCTCGGTGGGCCGGGACCCGGAAACGACGATACCCGCCCTGGTTATACCGGTCTTCATGTTCATTATGACGGTTGGAGCGCTGGAAGACTTCGCCGAGAACATCCCGGGGTTGGACTACCGGGCTTTCCAATTGCCGGTGGCCGTGCTGTTCGCCGTCACCGGCATCTCTCGCGCCACCACCGTGGTTGCCGACATCCAGAGCGGCTACTTCGACCGGCTGGTGATGACCCCAGTCAACCGTCTGGCGCTGCTGCTGGGCCTGCTGGTGGCCGACTTTGCCCTAATAGTGGCGCTGACCGTTCCGGTCATCATCATGGGTTTTATCGTGGGAGTGGGATTCGAGACCGGCGTACCGGGCATACTGGCGTTCATGCTACTGGCTGGCCTGTGGGGCCTGATATTCTCCGGATTTCCCTACGCCATCGCCTTCAAGACGGGCAACGCTGCTGCGGTGAACATCAGCTTCTTGCTGTTCTTCCCCTTCCTGTTTATGACCTCGCTGTTCGTCCCTCAGGAGGCCATGACCGGCTGGATGTCCACTGCCGCCGACTACAACCCGGTGACCTACCTGCTGGCCGCTCTGCGCTCGATGATCTATGGAGGCTGGGATGCTCAAGTCATGCGCGACGGTATAATCGCCATAGCCGCCGTGGGCGTAGTGAGCATAGGCTTGGCGCTGGCAGCCCTTCGCGGCCGCGCCACCAGGAAGTGACTATCCCAAGACCAGAGGCGCGTTTCCGGGATACAACCGGGGTGAATCTGCACCACCCTTTCACCCCCACTCTAACCCTCCCCTTCAGGGGGAGGGGACTCTTGGGCTAGTTTCCGGGGCGTGTCGTGAAACTGCCCTGTCATTCCGGCTTTAGCCGGAATGACGGAAATAAAGCTGCCGCAGGTTTGGCAACTCAATTGGACACCCTCCCATAACCTGCACCGGCGCCCAGCAGTCCCTCCGCCTCCGCCCGGGCCTCCCGCACAGCCTCCGCCAGGTCGGGTAGTCGCTGTTCGCGACTGGGTTGCAGATACAGGAAGACAACTTCTGCCACGGGCTTCCCGGTCAGTTCCTGAAGGGCGTGGGCGTAAGCGCCGCCCTGCAGCCGGTATCGCTGAACGGCATCGGGAGCCTCTTCGCCAGCGATGGAGTCCGTCTTGTAGTCGACCACGACCAGACCCTCCTCTTCCTCGAAGAGCAGGTCAATGAACCCGTGCAGGGAGCCGTTTCCCGTGCCAACCGCCACCGGCACTTCTCGCCAGAACCGTTTGGACGCGACCGCCCGCTTCACGATATCGCTTTCGACTGCGACTTGACATAAACGCTCGATCTCCCCCTCACGGCCCGGTACGCCCTCGGCGGCGGCCTGCGCCCTGGCGCGATCGGCGATCCCTACCCCGGTTGCCAGGTCAATGGACTGGAGCACGGCATGGACGGCCCGCCCCACGGAGGTGCCGGCGCGGCCTCGCTTCCACGGCTCGCTGCTTTCCTGCTCCGGCTTGTCCTCCGGGTCGGCCTGCTTCGTCCTTCCGAGAGAGGTGGCGGCTATTGATGACGGCCTGCCAATTTCGTCAAGCAGTGCCTCCCGATCGTTCTTCCACGACTCCAGCGCCTCGACCGAGTGTTCGAACGAATCAGCGGCCTGGGGTCGATCCTCATTTTCCTCCGTTTCCAGCGGTTCGACAGGGCGGTCGTAACGGGGTGAAACCTCTGTCCACAGCGCCGGATTGCCCTCCATGAATTCGCCCATTATCGCCGCTGCCGAACTCGCCTCCCTTTTGCTGGTGGTCCGGCGCAGGCTGAGTACCAGGTGGTCGCGGGCGCGGGTGGTGGCGACATAAATCAGCCTCACGCCTTCGGCATCACTCATCTGTTTTTCCGAGTCTGCCAGTTCAGTGAAACCGGCGGTCTCGAATCCTTTCTCCTGGCTGCCCATTCGTACTTCCATTCGGCCGTTGTGGCGGTCAAAGAGCACACTGCCAGGCCTGCCGCCATAGCCGGAGTTGATGCCCGTGAGTATGACAACGGGAAACTCCAGCCCCTTGGCCGCGTGAATCGTCATGACGCGCACTGCGTCTTCGTCGGACTCCGGTACGGCCGCTTCGGTTACCCGCGCCCGTTCATTGATCTGGTCGTCCACCCACTGGACGTATTCTCGCAGCGACCTGCCTCCGGCGGACTCAAACTGCCAGGCCCGCTCAACCATGAACCGGTAGCGCCGCCACTGTTCGCGGGTACGCGGGTGGTCTATGGCAACCTCCATCAGCATCCGTTCCCTGACGAACCGGTCTATCAAGGCTCCGGATGAGCCGGAATGCCTTGCTTCGTGGTAGCGACGCAACGCCGACAGGGAATCCGTTACTGGCCCTGCCGGTTGTTCACCGGAATCGGCAAGGCAATTGAAACTGCCCCCGCCACTGTGGTGCAGCAACAGTTCCACGTCGCTACATCCGAATGCGGGCGAGCGCAGGGCCGCGACCGTGGCGACCTGGTCTGCCGGATTGTCGATCGCTCTCAGGCAGTTCAGCAGGTCCCGGATTTCCTGCGTCTCGAATACCAGCGATGCGCTCTCGAGGCGGTAGGGTATGTCGGCAGCCTCCAGGCCACGCTCCAGAGTCCGCAGGGCGGTGCGGCGCGGCATGAGGATGCAGATATCGGAATAGCTGGCCGGGCGATAGGTCTCCTCGCCGCGTTGCCTGGTGGTCTCTTCATCCAGCACCTGCCACTGGTCGGCGACCATTTCCCGGAGTAGGGCGGCGATGTCTCTGGATTCCTGTTCGCGGACCGGGCCTATTTTCGACTCCTCCGCCACGTTGGATAGAGCCCAGACCTGGGGCGCGACGGAACTCCCGGTATTGCCCTCCCACCTGGCATGCATCTCCTCGTATCTTGCCTGCTGAAAAAGGCCATCATTGCTGTCCGTTTCCTCGCCCATCCAGCAGGAAAACACATGGTTGACCCAGTTCACCAGGTTAGCCTGGGAGCGGAAATTCTGCACCAGGGAGATCAGGGATCCCCCCGATCGTTCCAACTGGCGCTGCAGTTGCGCCATCTGGACCACGTCGGCCCTGCGGAAGCGGTAGATCGACTGCTTCGGGTCTCCCACCACGAACAGCTTGCCGGTCTCCGGCACGATCTCATTCCAGGAGGTGGGGCGGGATTCGTGCGCCGTTCCGTTGGAGACCGATTCAGCCAGGAACATTGCGATCTCGGTCTGGATGGGGTCGGTGTCCTGTGCCTCGTCGATGAGAACGTGCGAAAACCTGTTGCGGAAATGGTCGCGTACTTCGAGGTTGTCCCTGAGCAGGTCGCGGGACCAGATGAGCAGGTCGTGGAACTCGGCCCGTCCTTCGGCCCGGCGTTGCTCAACGTAACCCAGCGCAAAATCGCGCAGGGCGTCGAGAATCGGAAGCAGGCAGGCACGCCGGGCCTGCGCAACCTCAGTGACGCCCGCGTCGTGCAGTTCCTTCAGCAGCGACTTGAGGGCAGCACAGGCGTTGTCCCCGGAAATCGGGTCAATGTCCCAGTTTCTCTGGTTCCCCCTTCCGTATGAAAGGGGAAGAAGCCTAGCGATCAAGCGTAGGGGGGTGGGCGTGCCGGGCTCGGCGGCGGCCAGACGGCGCAACGATGGCAGCTTGCTGTGGACGTGCGTGACCAGGGGATCATCGCTGCCGAGCCTCGCAAAATCGCACAGCCGTTCCAGCTCGTGGGCCGAATCAAGCAACAATGGCACGGCTGACGTTGCGGTGGCGTCGCTGGAGGCCCCTTTCGGTGGCGAAAAAGGAGGTGTCCCGAAACTGACGCCGCGCAGGTCTGCGTAATTCCGGTGGAATTCCAGGGCCACCTCTCGCATGTCATCAGTAGTCATTCCCAGAGTCAGCGCGGCGGCAAGGTCCGCAGCCAACGCCGATTTGCCTTCCAATTCGTCATTCAGCCAGGAACCCCATGCATCGTTGAACTTGATGCCGGCGGCAATTTCGTCGGTGGTGTCGAATCCCGGAGGCAGTCCCGCCTCCAGTGGCCGTTCGTGCAGCAACTGTGCGGCGAATGAGTGGAGCGTGCGGATGGCGGCCTGATCTAGGTCGGCTGCGCCCTGCCGACAGCGCCGCCGTTCCGCTCCGTCGCGGCCTTCGTCGTCCGTTGCCTGTTCCAGTCGCTGTCGTACCCGGTCCCGGAGTTCGGCGGCCGCTGGCTCGGTGAAGGTAATGGCGGCAATGCGGTCGAGCGTGGTTGTGCCAGTGGCGACGAGATTTACGACCCGATCCACGAGGCTGGTGGTCTTTCCGGTGCCCGCACTGGCTTCGACGAATAGCGTCTGGTCCAGCCTCTCAACGATTGTGGAGCGCGCGTCCGAGTCGGCGGGCACAAATTCCGCTGCGGGCGAGGATGTGGTCAGGTCAGCCAAATCTATTCCTCCTCGTCCTCACCGGAAAGCGAAAGATACCCTGCAATGGACGGGTCGGACTTTTTTCGTTGCCAGAGATCGCCGCGCCTGGCGGGGCAGAGCGAGTTGAAGTCGCAGTACCGGCAGTTCTCGTGGCCGGGCCGCTCCGGATGGCTTACCCACGGGCCGGGCCGCGCCGGAAACAGGCCAGAGCCTATGCCCTCGATGATGCTGGCAACACCGTGGCGGAAGCGGTCTCCGCTCTCGCTGTCATCAATGTCGAAGTGGCTTGAAGGCGCGAATCGGGGCCTGGCCGCAGTCCGCGTGAACCAGTAGGCGGCCTCGACTTTGGTGACATCCGGGAGGAGTCGGCGGGCTGCCAGGGAATAGACTCCCAGCTGGAGCCGTTTGCCTCGATCGATGATATCCTCGTCCAGTGCCCTGTATGGGCCAGGACTGCCGGTCTTGTAGTCGATTACCAGCGCCGACTTGCCATCGTCGGCAAGGTCGATGCGGTCGATGCGGCCACGGAAGTACAGCCCCGTTTCCGGTTCCTGCACCACCGGCGAATCGCCCCCAGCGCCGAATTCGGCCTCCGCCATCAACGCGACGGTGCCGTGGCCGGCGCGCAGAATCGTGTCCTCTTCAAGGAAGGTTTCGAGGTCGTCCAGTATTTCCTGCCTGGCAAGGTCCCACAGCAGGGGCCTGCCGATTACTCCCCGTTGCTCCGCGTCCTCGAAGTGTGACCTGGTGATCTCGTCCAGCAGATTCCGGTGTTCCGGACTCCACTGCTGGCCGGGCGCGGGCAGCCTTTCGGAGCCGATAACCTCCTTGGCGAACTCCTCCAGGATGTCGTGGATCAGCGATCCCCGCTCCAGTGCGCTGATCGTTGCGGCGTCCTCGGGCGACTCCAACGCGCTTAAGCGGAGAACATGCCCGAGAAAATACCGGAAGGGGCAGGTGGCCCATGCCTCGAGGCTGGTGGCGGACACCGGCGAATTCCCGGGCGCCAGTTGTACTCCGGCCGCGCCGGTCACCCCGGACAGGTTGCCGTCGAACTCGGTGAATTTTCCCCCCTGGTTACGGCTGCGGCCTGCCCTCTGCCGTTCAAGACGGACGGCTTTGCCCGCCGAGCCGACAAGCGCCAGCGGGTGCTCGCCCACCCCCTGTCCGTTGCTTTTCCACTGCAGGAGACGGCGCAACACGTAGTCATGCTCATCAGCCAGGGCTGAGTCCTGGACGTTGGCGAGGGCCATTTCTGAAGATGGCGTTGTGGTCAGCCAGGGGCGGTCGCTCAATTGTGCGAGGTCCCCGGAGTAAATCTGGCGGCCCTCCAATGCTGATGCCTGTTCCAGGAACCACCGGGACGGATACGCCTGACGCTGAGAGTTCCCGTCAGCCACCGGGTATGACAGCGTGCGCCGGGGAGCGGATGCCAGCGCCGACAGGTAGTCGCCCCTCTCCCTGGCGGCCCGCTGAGCGGCGCGAGAGTCGCCACCGGCGGCTTGCCAGCCCGTTTCAGGGAGCAGCGGGTCCGGCCTGACCGCCGGAGGCACCGCTCCCTCAATCATTCCGACCAGCCAGACGGCGTCGAACTTCATCCCCGTCGCTGTGCCGAATCTCGACACGAACACCCCGCTTCCGGTGGGACCAAGCTGGCCGATGGGCGCCGCGAGAGCTTCCCTGAGAGTCCGGGTGAATATATCCAGGTCAGTGACAGGATCAATGCTGTCTGCCGCCGTCAGGCCCGCCAGAAACTCCTTGATGCGATCCCCCGCCTGGCTGTCCGATTCACTGAGGTCGCGGGAAAGATAGGTGTCCAGCAGGCGGCGCGACCAGTCGCAGTAAGCGGCCCAGTTGCTGCCCGGCGCAGGGGCGCCGCCGCTTGTTGCCTGTAGGGGCGGCGCCAGGGGCGGGGTTACATCGACAGCCAGTACGTTGATAAAGGCCAGCGCGTTACGCGCCGCAATGGCCTCGTATCGCATCTGCCTGGCCCTGCCATCCGAGATTTCGCCCTTGCTATGTCTCCGCTCGGCATTCCGCTCCAGGTCCCGCGCATACCGGGACAGCCGGTCCTGCCACTGCTGAAGTCCGCACACGATGCCCGCTTTGCGGCTCAGGGTGTCCCAGTAGCTCGGATTGAAACCGGGAGTTCTGCCGTCAGGGGGGCTGACCGGGCATCCGGTTAGCCAGGACATGACGTCGTCGCGGCGAAATTCCCCCTCTGCCAGGGTCATAAGCCCCAGCAGCGTCCGGCCCGGGGCGGTGTCCGCCAGGGTTTCGACGCCTGGCCCTGCCATTGGTATGCCCGCCAGCCGGAGTTCATCAGGGACGAGCGAGGCGTAAGGGTTGTCCGCCCGGTACAGAATCGCCATCCGGTGGAAGGGCGTCCCGTTGGCCGTCGCCTCCGCCACAATCTGACGGATAACCCAACGCAACTCCTCGTGGGAGCTGGGAGCGATGTGCAGCGAGGCGTCTCCGGGGGGAAGCGGCGGTTCATTCGTGTCCACCACGACAGGGGCGATATTGGACGGAAGCGGCTCAAGGGCGTCTTGCAGAGACAGCGCCGGGGCGTCAGCGACCCGGTCTCTCGTGGCGCCCAGCAGGACTGCGGAGCGGCCTGCGGCGGCCAACGCCTCAATGAGCCTGGTTTCTGCCGGGGATACATCGACGGGCAGGAACAATACGACGAGACCCAACTCATCCAGTCCGGCCGTGCGGCCTTCGAGTACCGCCTGCGTGGCGGCCTCCGCCAAATCTTCCTGGTCGTACCAGGCATGGGCGACACCCTCGCGAAACCGCCGAAACAGCCTCACCACCTCGGAACGCACACCGCCCTGCCGCTCCAGGGCGTCAATCACATCTGCCCGCTCCTTGCGCAACTCGCGAAATGATGAGCGTGCGCTGGCGAGCGTGGCTGCATGGGCGCTTACTGACGCCAGCGCTCCGGTCGCATCCGCGAGGGCGGCGCGGACGGCCACACCCTCTAAGGCTGTAGTGAGCGGCCTGCGTCCGGCCTGGGCAAGGGTTGCGGCCCCCAGCATCTCCGACAGAACCGGCATGATGATGAAGCGGACGTTGGCGAATCCCCTCAGGCCCAGCTCGTGCCGAAGACTCAGATTCGCGTACCTTGACGGGCCGACTACCGTTACTGGCGCCAGCACATCGTCACCCTTGGCCTCAGCAATGAGCTGCCAGAGGCGATTCCTGAGGTCGGGAGACTGGCGCTCAACGATCAGTCGTGGTCCAATTTCTGTCATATTGCTCATGGACAGAACATATCACACTTCACCTGCTACTCGGCAGGCTGAACCAAAGATCAGGACGATTGCAGAGCCATTGTCTGAATCAGGATTTGCAGGATTCAAGGATTATCAGGATTTTGATGCCGTTACCTGACGCGGTTTCGATCCGGTAAATCCTTTCATCCCGTGAATCCTGATTCAGACAAACTTGGGGCCGACGGACTTTGCAATTGTTCTGTCAAGGGGGAGGGAATTTACCGACAGGGCAATGACTTTGAAAAACCCCTTCTAATACTACAGTCGCAGATTTAGAAAAGGTAGAATTGGGGCAGTCAAGTGGGATGAGGTGTCATGGTGGTAGTTGGGAGTGATGAGGTAGCGGAGGTGGCCCGTTGGGCCGAGGGCATAGAGCGACTCCATGAGTGCATTGGCGGGCGGTTCCGGAGGCCGGAGCCGCGCCGCCGGGCGCTGGCGTATCTGCGGGGCCTGCTAAGCCCGGTGGAGCGCAAGAACGGCTGGCAGTTGGCGGAGCAAGCGGGCGACGCCACTCCCGACGGCGTGCAGCGCCTGCTGTACAACTACCGGTGGGACGCGGACCTGGTGCGCGACGATCTCAAGGACTATGTGGTGGAGCATCTGGGCGACGGTGGCGCGGTTGTGGTGGTGGACGAGACGGGGTTCCTCAAGAAGGGCGACAAGTCGGCCGGGGTGCAGCGTCAGTACAGCGGGACGGCGGGGCGGATCGAGAACTGTCAGATTGGGGTGTTCCTGGCCTATGCCTCAGCCAAAGGCCGGGCATTGCTGGACCGGGAGTTGTACCTGCCCCAAGTATGGGCGGACGACCGGGAGCGGCGGCGGGAGGCCGGGGTGCCGGAGGACACGGTATTCCGGACCAAGGGTCAACTGGCAAGGCTGATGCTGGGGCGGGCACTGGAATCGGGTGTCCCCTTCGCCTGGTTCACCGGGGACGAGGTCTACGGCAACGACCGGAAGTTGCGGCTGTGGCTGGAGAGGCAGGATGTTCCCCACGTGCTGGCCGTCAAGCGCAACGAAAAACTGTGGGCTCTGACGGAGAAGGGGCCCAGGCAGGTGCGGGCTGACCGGCTGGCCTCGCAGGCTGACGAAACAGGATGGGTCAGGATCAGTGCCGGGGATGGGGCCAAGGGACCTCGGGTCTACGACTGGACCGCCGTGGAAATACGGCCCCTGAGAGAGCCTGACAAGGGTCACTGGCTGCTGGTGCGGCGCAGCATTGCCAACCCTGGGGAACTGGCTTATTACGTCTGTTATGGCCCGGCGGGAACGGCCTTGGAGGAACTGGTGAGAGTTGCCGGGAGGCGCTGGACCATAGAGGAGTGTTTTGAGGAGGCCAAGGGAGAGGTGGGTCTTGACCAGTACGAGGTAAGGCGGTGGGATGGCTGGTACCGGCACATCACCCTGGCCATGCTGGCCCACGCCTGTCTGACGGTAATCCGGCATCATGCACTGGAACAGGGAGAAAAGGGGGCAATTACGGTCTGGATGAAGAGCTGATTCCCATTACAGTGCCGGAGGTTCGGCGGCTGCTGACACGCCTGGTATGGGCCGAAAGCCAACCGCCTAGCTTCGTCCTGTACTGGTCCTGGTGGCGACGCCGCCACCAAGCCAGAGCCCGGCGCTGCCACTACAAACGGCGCCTATCTAATCTGCTACTGTAGTACTAATGGCAAGGGCCGCGTCCATTTTCGCACGCGGCCCCTCAGTTGCCGGAATCTGATGACTCAGACGACTATCCGTTGCGGATCCACTCGGCGCAGCGTTCGCCGATCATGATGGTGGTGCAGTTGGTGTTGGCGCGGATGACGTTGGGCATTATGGAGGCGTCGGCCACCTTGATGCCCTCGAGTCCGTGGATGCTCAGGTGCTGGTCTACCACGGCCATGGGATCGTTGGCCGGGCCCATCTTGCACGTTCCTGAGGCATGTGTCGTGTTGAACACGGTGCGGCGCATGTAGTCGTCAAGGGCCTCGTCGGACGCCAGGTCCTCGGGCGAAGGCTGCACGACCTTGTCCACTATGGAGGAGAAGGACGGGTGTTCAAGCAGCTTCAGGCTGATCTTCACCGCCTCGCGGAGGCGCTCCACGTCGCGGTCCTCCTCCAGGTAGTGGTAGTTCAGCGAGGGCTGCACATGCGGGTCGTTGGCCGAGAGTCTCACCTCGCCTTTGCCGTCGGCCAGTTCTAGGATGCACTGGATGCGCACACCGCCCGGCTCAAAGGGGTCTGCGCCGCCGATGGGGGTGGAGAAGGACGACGCAGTGATCTGCATGTCGTTGCGGTCCGGCGAGCCGGTGGCGGTGTACCGCAGGGCGCACTGGGTACGCGGCGCCAATGGGTCCTGGGGGTGGTCCTCACGCACGTCGCAGATGAGGGCCACAATGGGGTGGTCACGGAGGTTCTGGCCCACGCCCGGCAGCTCGTGGACTACGGGAATTCCCATTTCGCGCAGATGATTGGCCGGACCCACGCCCGACAGCATCAGGATCTGCGGAGATGCCATTGCGCCCGCGCTGAGGACGATCTGATCGCTCTCGACCTGGAAGACCTCACCACCGCTCTCCACCTCGACGCCGACGGCCTTCTTGCCTTCAAACAGAATGCGGCGCACGACGACATTGGCCTTGACCGTGAGGTTCAGCTTGTGACGCACCGCGCTCAGGAAGGTGAGGGCCGTGCTCATCCGAACGCCCTCGGGGTTGTTCATGGGTATGGGGCCGACGCCGCCCGAGTCGGGGGCGTTCATGTCGTAGTCTTCGGGATAGCCGGCAGCAAGGGACGCCTGCACAAAGGCCTCCTGGAAGGGCAGCCAGTCCTCCCTCTTGAAGCGGCGGACGGGTATGGGGCCCTCGTTGCCGTGGAAGTCGTCGGTGATGTCGAGGTCCGTCTCCATCTTGCGCAGGAACGGCAGGCAGTCAATGTACTTCCACTCGTCGTTGCCTTCGGAGGCCCACCCATCGTAGTCCTCGGGCACGCCGCGCAGCAGCACCTGGCCGTTGATGGCGCTGGTGCCGCCGACGACCTTGCCCCGGGGCGCTGGCAGCATGTCGGTCTGCTGGGGCGATCCCTGGGCCCACCACGTCCAGTTGTGGGGCGCGCCCTGGGCCGAGGCGTCGGGCTTGTAGCCGTACTTCAGGTCGTCGGGGTAGTAGTGGTAGTCCGGGTAGTCCGGCCCGGCTTCCAGCAGCAGGACCGAGCGGCCGGAGTCCTCGGCCAGGCGGGACGCGACCGTGCAGCCCCCGGAACCGGCGCCGATTACGATAACGTCGTACTTCATTTGCTCTCTCCTCGCGTTAGGATTCACCCTCGCTGATTTCACCCTCACCCTAACCCTCTCCCTCAAGGGAGAGGGGATCTGGCGGAAGAGGGAGGGAATTATCGGCGCGCTACTTGCCCTCCTTGATGAAGTCGGAGATTCTCTCCGCGATCATGATCGTGCTGACGTTGGTATTGGCCCGCGGAGTGTCGGGCATTACTGACGCGTCGGCAACGTTCAGGCCCTGGAGACCGTGAACCCGCCCGTACTGGTCAACGACGGCCATCGGGTCTGACGCCGGGCCCATCTTGCAGGTCCCAACCAGGTGCTGGGATGTGCGCACATTCTGGTGCAGCCACTCGTCGAGAAGGTCATCCGAGGCAACCTCCTCGTCCGTGGGGTACAGCCGCTCCTTCAGGATGTCCTTGTACGCATCGCTCTCGGTGAGCCTGACGATCAGGCGCACCCCGTCTCGCAAGCGCTCTGTGTCCCGATCATCCTCCAGGAAGTGGTACTCCAGTAGGGGCTGATCGTGAGGGTCCGGGGAGGTGAGCGTCACCTGTCCGTGGCCCATGGCCAGGTTCAGGATGCAGGACATACGAAAGTCCTCGCCCGGGCCGGTGAGGTCCCCCATGGGAGTTGAGAAGGTGGTGGGGAACAGTACCATGTCGTTGCGCAGGTCCGAACCCGTGGCAGTGTAGCGCAGCCCCAGTTGCGTCCTGGAGGCCTCGAAGTTCATGGGGAAGCCGTCCTGGGCGCTGAAGGCGATTCCCACCTGAGGATGGTCGCGGTAGTTCTGGCCGACGCCGGGAAGGTCGTGAACGACAGGGACGCCGACTTCCTCCAGGTGCGCCCTCGGGCCAACGCCGGAGTGCATCAGGATATGCGGCGAGGCGATGGAACCGGCGGACAGGACGATGCGCTCGCCCTCGACGATGAAGGTCTCGCCGCCGCTCTCTGCCTCAACGGCCACGGCCTTATTGCCCTCAAACAGCACGCGGGTGGTGAGCGCGTTGGGCTTGATTGTCAGGTTGAGGCGGTGCCGGATGGGGTTGATGTAGGACAGGGCGGTGCTGAGGCGGACGCCGTCAACGTTGTTCATGGGCAGCGGCGCCACTCCGGTGGACTCGGGGTTGTTCATATCCTCGCCGGCACGGAACCCATCGGCTACGCAGGCGGCATGGAAGGCGTGCATCAGGGGTTCCCAGGCTTCCTCTTTGTGGCGTCGCACCCGCATGGGGCCGTCGTTGCCATGGAAGTCGTCGCGGATGTCGAGGTCGGTCTCCATCCGCCGGAAGGTGGGCAGAAGCTTGATGTACTCCCACTCGTCGTTGCCGGCGGCGGCCCAGGAGTCGTAGTCCTCGGGCAGACCCCGCAGGAAGACCTGGCCGTTGATGGCGCTGGTGCCGCCCACCACCTTGCCCCGGGGAGCGTACATGTCGTTGGGCCGTTCCGGCGTGGGCTTGCCGACAAAGGACCAGTTGTGCTCTGAGCCATGGATGGAGGCCAGCTCCGACTGGTAGCCGTTCTTCAGGGCCTCCGGGTAATGCTCGATATCTGGGTAGTCGGGCCCGGCTTCCAGCAGCAGCACCGACCGTTCCGGGTCCTCGGATAACCGCGCCGCCATGGCGCATCCCGCCGATCCTGCCCCCACAACAATCACATCGTATTTCATTCCTGCACCTTCAGCGTGAAGATTGATACCGAATCCTTACAAGTCGCTAGGATAAGGCAACGGCGTAGGCTGTTCAACCGTAGGAGCGCAGCGGCCTGAACGGCTGCCAGGTCAATGTCTGAACTGTGATTTATTTGATTATTGGATTGCTCTGATTTCCCCTCCTCCTTGCGTTATCCCCTCTCCCTCCGGGAGAGGGTTAGGGTGAGGGCGTACCCCTCTCAACGTAGGGGAGTTTCTGAACTGTGATTTATGTGATGAAAAGATGGCCGTGATTTCACCCCCACCCTAACCCTTCCCCATCAAGGGGAGGGGATATTTGAACTGCGTAACTCCTACCTGATTCAGGTAAATTAACAAGCTGATTTTGCCGCCGCGTTGGCGCGGCGTCCGGGTCTTGGGCAAAAGAAAAGCTGCCGGCTATCTCGATAATCCGGCAGCTTCATCGTGGAGACTTGTGATCAGCTTCTGTCAAGCATCCAGTGGACGACGGCGGCAATCAGGCATCCGGGCATCATGATGAACGCGGTGTAACTCATAACCCGGGAAAATCCGCTGCCACTGAAATCCTCGATCCAGCCATGACGAACTAGCCAGCTATGCATAACGAGTTTTCCTTTTGAGAAACTCGCCTTGCGGAAGGCAACCGACCCTACCTATTTGACCCCACGGCAACCGTTGGTAAAATGACAACGGCCTGTACCGGGCCGCGGGCGTCTCCGCTTCGGCGGTGCGCCCAAACGCAACAGGCCCTGCTGGAGTCACGACCTCCAGCAGGGCCTGCTAGCGAATAGCTACTGGACGACGGACGCTTACAGCGTCCCACGGGGGAATCAGGAACCTGGGTGCTTACCACTGCCGCTGCTATTGGCCCCGCGCGTTAGTTCCTTGTCGTCAATTCGCGGGCTCACCAGCAGCTTCACAGCCAACCGGCTGAGGCTTGAGGGATAGTACACCCTCGAACGAACCGCGTCAAATTATGTCCCGGCAGGCTCAGGCTGACACTGGAGTTGTTGTCTGAACTGTGATTTGTCTGATTGGCGTGATGGCCTTGATTCCCCCTCCCCCTCAGGGGGAGGGATGGGGCGGGGGTGAAATCAGCGAAATCCTGAAATCAGACGAATCACGGTTCAGACATCGAACTTGAAAAGACCCTGCAACGGTGCCGCTCTTTCCCTATGGATCAGATGCCCAGCAGCCGCTCGAGGTTGCCGTGCAGGATGGCCTCTTTCTCCTCCGTGGTCAGGCTCTTCATTGACAGAATCCACGACACTGGCCAGTCCGTGGCCATGTCGAATGGCCAGTCGGTGCCGAAGACCACGCGTTCGATGCCCACGGAGTCAATGAGGTAGCGCAATGCCTCTTCGCTGAAAGTGACACAGTCGTAGTAGAACTTGTCCAGGTACTTGCTGGGCGGCTGGCTGATGTTGACCCGCGCCTCGCGGCGCACCTGCCAGCCCCGGTCCATGCGTCCGATGCCGTAGCAGGTGTAGCCGCCTCCGTGGCACAGGCAGACGCGGAGATCGGGACAGGCATCCATCACGCCGCCGTAGACGAAGGATGCGAAGGTAACGGCCCGGTCGGCCAGGTTGCCGATGGTGTTGGGCAGATGGTATCGACTGTTCCGGGGGGACACGATGGTGTCGCCACCCTGGTGGATCAGGAACAGCGCTCCCGATGCCTCCCCCAACTTCCACAGGGGCATGAACTCCGGATCATCGAAGGTCTTCCCGTTGACGTGGTCGCCGATCATGGCCCCCTTGAGGCCGATGTTCATTGCATGTTCCAGTTCGTTGACGGCAGAGGTCACATCCTGCATCGGCAGTGTCGCGAGGCCGGCGAATCGGTCCGGGTGGTCCTTGACTAGCTGGCCCACGTAGTCGTTGCACTCCCGGGCCATAGCGGTGGTGGCTGCCGCGTCCCAGTCATAGTTGTAGAAGAATGCGTTGGTGGACAGGACATGCACGTCCACGCCCAGGGAGTTCATGTCGGCTATGCGCTCTTCCGGCGTCCAGGTGGTGCGCGGGTTGTACAGCATGTTAGGGGCGTCGGCGGCGTTCATCCCGTGCCAGGTGCCGCCCTCTCTGAAGGCCTTGATGAACCCTTCTGGTGAAATGTGAGCGTGAATATCGATTGTCCTCATTGACCGTCACCTGAGTTGGCTTGGTTTAGCGCCAGCCTCTTGCCGACTGCCCCCTACGGCTCCGCCGCCACGAGGGAGCGGCCTAGTGCTGGTGGTGCCCGGTATCCTCGGGCGAGTCAGCCAACAGGTCGATGCGTTCCAGCCACTTGACGCTCCAGCGGCCGGCCTGTCCGGGAACGACTAGGCGGCACGGTCCCCCGTGCTCGATGGTGAGGGGCGCTCCGTTGTGACGCAGCGCGACCATTATGCCGGCCTCGCGGGCCTCAGCAACCGTCATTCCCACGGTGTAGCCTCCAGAGGTGAAGCCCACGTACTGCGCCCCGGGAAGCGGCGCCGCGTCTTCCAGCAGATCACGGAGCGGCACCCCCTCCCAGCGCTGGTCCGGCGCCACCCAACCGCTGACGCAGCGAAAGTCATCGACGATTTCTCCCTGGGCCAGTTGTGCCAGGCCCGCGGTGTCGAACTCCCTTGGCCGCTCGACCAGTCCGCCAATGGCCAGTCCCTGCCATGTTGAGTCTGGAATCTCGGCGCCGCAGACCGGCAGCACTTTCAAAGTATCATTGTTATCTTCGCTCACTTTGCCCCCACTCAAGACCCTGTCGGAAGTCGTCAACTGCCAACATCGGGATTTTGATTGTTTCGGATTGTTCGTTTCGACCGCTGAATATTATCGCGGGCACGAATCACTGTCCACAATGGCGATAGGGTGCAGACCTCAAGCAAGCTCCGGCGCCAGATCCGGAGTTTGGCGACAGGACCGAGAAAATAGCCAGAAAGGAAGCCACAACCGTTATAATTGCGCTGGGATGACCCAGGAAGGCCATCCATCGGTCAATTCTTCGGGTTGGAGGAAACCATGATTTTCGGAGCAATCACCAATTCGTGGCGCCTCCAGCTGCAAGAGCAATCGCTGATGGACCTGGTAGCGCAGGCGGAAGCGAGGGGCACCCGGCACATCGAACTGCGGCAAACGTGCTTGGGCGCATGCGAATCGGGCGAGGGCGATGACTGGAGGCCAGCCCTGGAAGGGCTGGCCTCAGTGGTCGAGGCGCATCCGGGCCTGACCTACGACCTCGCCATGGCATGGCCCTGCCTGACACGGGAGACCGACCCGCAGGGCGATGCCTGGCAAGCGGCGCTGGAGGGGGCCAGGCTGGTGGGCAGGGACACCCCCCACCTCCGCATCGTTGACCCGTCGGCCTTTGACGCCGCCTGGGAATCTCCGGCGGACATACCCGAAGCCGCCTGGGGTCTCGCCGGGCTGGCCACCGAGGCAGCCAGGCAGGGTGTCATCCTGTCAATGGAAAACTCTGGGCAACCCATCGCCAGCATGGCCATGCTGGTGCGGGCAGTGCGGGAGAAGATGCCGGAGGAGTACCGGGAATACCTTGGCCTCTGCCCGGACCCGACCAACCAACTTCGCCGGTTTCCGGACTCAGATCCCCTGGGTGACTTAAACGCGCTTGCCCTTGATATGCTCAAGATTGTGCATTTCAAGCAGATGCGCAACGGCGATGCCTGGCCCACTGTGGACGACGGAGACTTGGACTGCCGGGAAATGCGGGACATCCTCACCGGCATGGGCTACGCCGGTCCGGCCATCATGGAGATTCCCCCCGAGCCGGATGTCTTTGCCAATCTTGAGAGCAGTTTCGCGTATCTTCGCAGCTAGGGACGCGAGACCGAGGCAGGCCATGGAATTCCCCTATCCAGGATGGCACACTAGGTAGAGGGGAGTTGCCCGATATGCAAAATCCGGAAGCACAGGACATATTCGGGAATCCGCCTGGCGACACTCGATGGGACGCCCTGATCGAGTGGGCCAGGTTGTTCTACCAGTGGGACCGCTTCCAGGAGGCCGAGCGGGACTACAAGATGGAGATTTCCCACACGCTGGCCAGCGTGCGGGATATGCTGCTCGACGGATTTCCTAACTGGGATGCCGGACTCAAGGGGCCTCGCTCTCCCGGCTACCACATGGTCAACTGGCGGGTGTATTCGGCGTTCCGAAACTTGCTGGACAAGGACAAGCCGCTGGTTGGAGGTGTGCTGCGCCAGTTCTGGGAGGCCTCGGGGCGACTGACGCCCGAGGAGAGAATCAGGCAATTCGAAGAGCGTATCGCGGTGGGGCCGGCTGGCCAACTGGCTGCGGCATTCCTGCTGGCCGATGACCCGGACAGCAATCCGCCCTACCGCGCCGAGTACCTGAACAGGGCGTATCAGCTGGTCGGCCGGGAGAGGGACGAGGTGGGTGACAGCGGAGGCCGCCGGTACCGCCGCATGCTGAACTTTCTGGACGAATTCATGCGACGTTCCGAAGCCCGCAACCTCCAGATCCGTGACCGCCTAGACGCTCAGGCATTGCTCTGGTGCGTCATTCTTTACGGCACCGACAGGCCCCCGGCCAACGAGTGGCCGGACAGTCTCAAGCTCTCGTATGATGCCTACCTGCACGGCGATGCCGTTCAGCCTCCGCCGCCTCCGTCACAACGGCAGGCGGAACCCGAGCAACAAGCTGCCCCGGTACCCGATACCGCACCCGCTGTTGACCCATGGTCGAGGGAGGGCCTCTCAGGACTGGCGGGGGAACTGCTTTGGGATGAGGACGAATTGGCGGAGGTCATCACGGACCTGCAGGAAAAGCGCCAGGTGATTTTCTACGGCCCTCCCGGAACCGGAAAGACCTATGTGGCCCGGAGGATTGCCGGGCATTGCCAGCTAAACGGAGGCGACTTCGCGGTTGTCCAGTTCCACCCGTCATATTCATACGAGGACTTCGTGGAGGGATTCCGTCCCAGGATTCACGAAGGGCAACCCGGCTTTGAGCTGGTTCCCGGCCCACTCCTCCGTATCGCGGCACAGGCGGCGGCGAATCCTGAGTCCACCTACATCCTGGTCATCGACGAGCTGAACCGTGGCAACGTTTCCAAGGTCTTTGGTGAGCTCTATTACCTCCTGGAATACCGGAACGACGAAGTGCAGCTCCAATACAGCGGTCCCGGATACAGGTTCCGGCTGCCGGAAAATCTGTGGCTCATCTGCACCATGAACACTGCCGACCGGTCTATCGCGCTGATGGACGCGGCGCTGCGAAGGCGGTTTTACTTCACGCCATTCTTCTCCAGCCAGCCGCCGGTCGAGGGCCTGTTGCGGAGATGGCTGCAGCGGCACAATCCCGAGATGTCGTGGGTGGCAGACCTGGTCGACCTGGCCAATGAGAAGGTCGGCGACCGTCATTTGGGCGTGGGCCCTAGCTACTTCATGGCCGACTCCGGGGAGTTGGACGAGTCTCGGGTCCGCCGCATCTGGAAGCGGGCGGTGATTCCGTACATCGAGGAGCAATTCTTCGGGAACGAGGACAGGCTGGCGGAGTTCGAATTCGATGCCCTGAGGGCGGAGTTGCCCTACGGTGTGAATGGCAGCTCTGACTCGGAGGTTCCAACCGAAGCGGAAATTCCGGCAGAGCCTCCCGGCGACGGACTGTCCAGCGAAGCGACTCCATCGGAGGAGCCGGTCCCAATTGCGGAGGGGGTTGCCGCAGGCGATGCGGACAATCCAACTCCGTGAGGGAGAGTCATCCAGAATAGACACCCTGCTGGACAGCCGGCAGCTGGAAATCCTTCGCCGCGCCAGGGTTGATGTTCGCCCCGCCTCGGCTCCCGGATTGCCGCCGGGTACTGCGTGGGAATTCCGCGCCGGCAATTACATTGGGGTTTTCCGTTGCGGAGAGCTGAACGTTGTTATCCGGCCCAGGATACCCATCGACCGTGTAATGTTCATGGTCGGCTACTCCCTGAGCTCCGGCGACTGGAGTTCGTCCCCGCTCCGACTGTCTCCCGAAGACGACATCCTTGAAGCGATCGTTCCAGCCTTCGTACGCCTGACCCAGCATGCCATACGCCGGGGGTTGCTCCAGGGTTATCGCACGCGAGAGGAATCATCGGTGGCGTTGCAGGGCCGGATTCGCCTGGCGGACCAGGTGAAGGTGAGATTCGGCATCCCGCTTCCCGTGGAGGTCGTATATGACGAGTTCACCGAGGATATCGAGGAAAACCGTCTCCTGAAGACCGCCATCGGACTCCTGTGGCAGATGCCAGTCAGTTCCCGCGATTCCCGCCGGGACCTGGGGGCACTTCGTCCGGCCTTCACCTCGGTTTCCCTCGGCTCTTACCAGCCTGGAATGGTCCCATCGGTGAACTACACTCGACTCAACCAACGATACCGGCCAGCAGTGGAACTTGCCCGGCTGATTATCGGCAGCTCGCTGGCGGAGTTTTCTCCAGGAGCCAAGCTGGGCGCCTCGTTCCTGGTGGATATGGACCAGGTGTTTGAGAGTTTCTTGCGCGCTGCTTTGCGCCAGACTCTGCGACTCTCCGAATCCGAGTGGCCCGACAGGTCATCAACCGCTCGTGCCCTGCATCTGGAGGAGGGCGGACTGTTGCAGGTCCACCCTGGGTTGTCCTGGTGGAGGGGGCGCCGCTGCCTGTTTGTTGGCGAGGCGAGGTATGCGCTCCCGGCGGGCGGCGCTGGCGCTTTCGACGCACAGCAGGCAGACATCTACCGGATGCTCGCCTACTGCGCTGCCGCGGATCTCCCCTCGGGCCTGCTGGTTTACGCCAGCCGAGGGCCGGCGGACTCGGCCGTGCATCATATCCGGAACACCGGGAAGGCCATAGAGGTCGTCTCGATTGACCTGGCGGGAAGACCTGAGGAAACCCTGCGGCAGGTCCAAGCCCTGGGTGAAAGGGTAAAGGAGCACCGCAACGGGACCGTCGCCGCCACCTGACTCCGTTGCCCGACCTGTGCTATTCCGGTCCGGGTTGCCCGGACTATGGTCTAGCCAACGCGGTAGTGGTTGAGCAGCTCCATGTTCAGCTCGAAGCCAATGCCCGGCCGGTCAGGCACGGTGACGTAACCGTCGGGATCGGGCCTCAGCTTGGGCTCGAACATCTCGTCGCGGAGCGGATCGACTGCCGAAGGGTAGTATTCCAGGAACTCACCGTGCGGGACCCCTGCGGCCAGCGGCAGTTGCAGTTCCTGGCAGCCGTGGGGCGCGATGGTGACGCCCCGTTCCGCCGCCAACTCGGCGATGTCCATGGCCACGTCGTAGCCCGGGCAAATGGTGGCGTCGACGTTCAGGATGTCGGCGCCATTTTGGTCGAGGAGGGTGCGGAAGTGGGCCAGATGGTAGCCGTTCTCGCCGGTGGCGATCTTGACGCTGGACATTTCCGTCAGGCGCCTGTGCCCCTCGTAGTCGTGTATGGGCAGCGGCTCCTCGAACCAGTAGACGTCGTGCTCGGGAAGCAGGCGGGCGAACTCCATGGCCGTCGGCAGGTCGAGGGCGCAGTTGGCGTCCACCAGCAGCGAGGCGCTGCCTCCGATGGCCTCACGGGCTGCGGCCACCCGTTCCATGTCGCCCGCCACACCGACCTTGGGATCTCCGATCTTGATCTTGACCGCGCCGGCGTGAAGCTCCTCGACGTTGAATCGCACCTCGTCCTTCAGTTCCTCCAGCCCCTTGCCTTTGGCGTAATACCCTCCGGCGATGTAGGTGCGTATGCGGTCCTGCGCTCCGCCCAGCAGCTGGTGCACCGACTGGCCCAGCGCCTTGCCCTTGATGTCCCAGCAGGCGATATTGATGGCAGCCAGCGCCTGCGTGTTCAGGCCGCCAGGACCCAGGATCTTGATCAGCTTCTCGCCCAGGTCGACGGCGATGCCGCGAGTGTCCAGCGGGTCCCGGCCTATGAGCAGGGGGCGGAAATAGTTGACATAAAGGGGGAAGAATTCCATGGGCCGCTCGGCGGCAGTCCCCCCGTTCCAGCCGTATCCGGTGATGCCCTCTTCTGTGGTGACGGTCACCTTGTGCAGCCGTCCCGGCCCGTAGAAGTGCCCGCCGTTCCAGATGCCGGGCCGCTCCCACTCGAAGACTTCGCTGCTAACGCCGGTGATTTTCATGGGACACTCCTTGCTGGTTCCAACTAGATCAGCGCCGCCAACCGCCGCGCAAGGGAGTCAAAGTCCTCGGGGCATTTTTGCCGAATTGAGCGAATTCGGCGGGAGGCTTCTTCGCCCAATAGCTGCCGAATCCTTCGAGACTCTTCTGAATTCAGGCCACGTCGACTGTATTCGGTAGCGCTAACCAATCCGCGCCGGACGGCCAGTGGCTCGAAATACCGTTCCTTAATCTGTACTTCCGCCCTTACGTCCGCCCATCGCCATTCGCCGGGAAGAGTCAATCCGGCCAGCGCCCAGGTTTCGACTTCTTCCCAAGCGTTTTCGGCGAGGAAGACGCACCTACCCTGGAACTCGGCTTCAATCCGGTCAAGCCTCTGCCGCCGTCCCACAGCACCATCGCGGTCAACGCACAGTATGAAGATGTCAGTCATCCCCTGTTGGTCGTTGACAATTTCCGTCAGTTTGTTGGTTTTAAGGGCTTCGTCAATGCCGCCGAGCAATGGATCTCGACAGACTACAACCTGCGGGTTGGGCGCTCCGAGGCGCCTGAGGAGCCGGGAAATTAGCGGTTTAAGAATGTATTGGTCCTTACGGAAGTCCTCGGGAATGACCAATATGTTCATTCGAGCACTCCCTCCTCCCAGTCATCCTCATCGTCGTCAAGGTGGTCGGAGTCAGAGTCCCCTTCGGAGAACTTCATCGCATTTTCAAACCAACCGCTGGTGAGAAGCCGTTCCAAGCCCTGGGATTCACGTAACTCCCGCAAGTTGTACAGATCCATTATTGGGCGAATGACGCTGTCGGCCCAGTATTCGTCGCGGTAAACGACGGAGGTATTCTTGAAAGCCGTGTCGCTCATCCATGCCAGCAGGGCCGGCGAGTGGGTAGTAGTGACGACTTGGATCTTACCCTCGGCGGTTTGCTGCTCAATAAGGTCCAGCAGCAACCACAGTCGGTTGGGGTGGATGCCGTTGTCTATCTCCTCAAAGAAGTAGAGGCCGCCTTCGTTGGGGCCGAGCAGCGCGGCCAAGATGCCCAGGAAACGCAGGGTGCCGTCGGACGCGCTGTAGGCCGATACCTTGCGCCCGTTGCGCTCTACGATATGGAGATGCACCCGACCGCTGGGGTCCCGGGGAAAGTCGAAGTCTTTGACGTCCATCGGGGTAAGTTCTTGAAGCCAGGACATCAGGTTTCTTCCGCGGGTGTTGTCGACGCAGATTGACTCCAACACCGATGGAAGATTCTCGCCGGAGTTGCCCAATTTAGCCCCAGGAAAAGCCGGCTCCCGCATTAGGCCCGGAATCAATTCCAGAAAACGCATGTTGGCGAGGCGATCTTTCAGATTGACCGCCGGGTCTTCTATGAGCGCAGTTTCACCAGGAGACCAATGGGTTGATCTCGCATCGGACAGAAAAGGCGCAACAGACCTCCTTGGATACTTGATATCATCCGGATCATTAATCTCCACAAAGAGGTTCTGTCCCTCGCGATAACACGTGAAGAGTATCGTATCGTCTACCTTGAGTTCTTCGCCCTTCACTAGAAACGGACTGTCTTCAGAATATCCATAATCGACCTCTAGCGAGTAGTGGAAATTCCTGTCTTGAAGATTAGCCTCTACTTCGAAAGAAAGCGCCTGCTGGCCGAAGCGTATAATCTCGTTCATTGCTCCGCGGATACCCGCCCACTGCAATTGCCCCCCCGGTCCATACATCCCAGCCAAGTTCTCCGGCAAGTAGTAGCCCCGGCCGATTCCGTGCAGGAATCGGAAGGCGTCGCGGATGTTGCTCTTGCCGCTGGCGTTGGCCCCTACGATTACCGTAAAGGGACCAACACGCAGCGTCTCGTCGGCGAAGTTTTTGAAATTGACCATTCGGAGCGAGGTGATCATCTCATCACTTTCCGGAAAACTCCAAGAAGGAATAGACCATTACCCTAGCACAAATCCAGCAGCGGCTCCTCCTCGCCGGCGTGGAGGTTGACGCGGCGGCCGTCCTTGATCACCGTGTCGAGGTGCTTGCCGCCCTGCAGCACGGTGATGTCGGCCAGCGGGTCGGCGTCCAGGACCAGCAGGTCGGCCAGCTTGCCCGCCTCGATGGTGCCCAGCTCGCCCTCTAGGCCCACAGCGTAGGCGTTGTCGCGGGTGCTGGCGACGATGGCCTCCATGGGTGTGTAGCCGCCGTACTTGACCATCACCTCGGCCTCGTTGGCGTGCAGCGTGCCGTAGGGCATCACCGGCGAGTTGCCGCTGTCGGTGCCCGCCAGCACCTTGACGCCAAAGTTGCGGGCCATTTCCAGCACCGTGCAGGCGCTCTCGGCGTTGCGGCGAATGATGTCGACTTCCTCGTCGCTGCGGCCCTTCTCCTTGCCGATGTTGATGGCCTCGAACAGGAAGGTCATGGTCGGCATCACCCGGACCCCCGCCTCGGCGACAGCCCACAGTTCCGCTTCGGTGGCCAGGTCCGCGTGCATGATCCAGTCCACCCCTGCTTCGGCGGCCGCCTTGGTCGATCCCGCGCCCCGGGAATGGATGGCCACGCGCGCGTTCCGGCGGTGGGCCTCGTCCACCACGGCGGCGATCTCCTCTTTCGACATTGTCTGGTTGTCGCCCCACACGCTATCGGCCAGCTTGACGAAGTCGACGCCGTGCTTGGTCTGGCGGCGCACCTCGGTGATCATGTCGTTGACGTCGTTGGCCAGCACGCCAAGGACATGCTCGGGGGTCCCGACCCACGACGGCTCGTAGTCTCCGATGCTGCCATAGGTGACGATGAATCGGCCGGCCGTAAAGATGCGCGGGCCTTCCACGATCCCGGCTTCGATGGCTTCCCGCACTCCCACCTCGATGAACCAGGTCCCACCGGGGATGGAAATGCTGGTCACCCCGGACCGCAGCACCGTCTGGGCATTTCGGGCGGCGCGCAGGGTGCTGAAGCCAGGGTTGATGGTGCCTCGGCCGCTGGGATATTTGAGCGACGAGACCGATGGGAAGCCAAAGGACAGGTGGCAGTGTCCGTCAATTAGGCCGGGCATTATCCACTTGCCATCGGCGTCGATGATCTCCACCTTGCCTGTGTCCTCCAGGTTCAGGCCGGGCGGGAGAGCGCCGACGCTGGAGATGCGGTTGCCGTCTATAACCACCGCGTCGTTCTGCGAGGCCGGTTCGCCAGTACCGTCGATCAGGGTGCCGTTGCGAATCACCAGGGTCTTGCCGTTGGCGCTCATAGCTTCCTCCATCACGTCATCTAATGTCGGGCCGCCAAAACTGGATGGGCCGGATATTTCGGATGCCGGTGCCGTTAGGTGGTAGTATAACGCAGGAGCGCGAGGGCAATTCCGCCCTCGGCAAACCTAACCAGGGAGTGAATCATGGCTTTCTACGAGGGATTTGAGAGTCTGCAGATCGACACCAGCGGCGGCGCGACCATTAACCTGGTCAAAGGGGGCAACGGCCCTCCACTGTTGCTGCTCCATGGGTATCCGCAGTCGCACATGATGTGGCACAAGATTGCCCCCCGCCTGGCAGAGGACTTCACCGTAGTGGTGCCGGACCTGCGGGGCTACGGCGACAGCAGCAAGGTTCCGGGCGACCCGGAGCATCTGAACTACTCCAAGCGGGCCATGGCCCAGGACCAGGTGGACGTGATGGCCCACCTGGGTTTCGACAGGTTCAGGCTGGTGGGCCACGACCGGGGAGCCCGGGTGTCGCACCGGCTGACCAAGGACCACCAGGAGCGCATCGAGCGGCTCATGGTGCTGGACATCATCCCGACGCACAAGATGTTCCAGATTGTCAACAAGGAGATGGCGACCAACACCTACCACTGGTTCTTCCTGATCCAGCCCTACGACTTCCCGGAGCGGGTCATCGGCGCCGACCCCGACTACTTCGTGCGGCGCTCCTTCAGCCGCAACCCCGAAGCGGCCAGCGCCTTCCCGCCGGAGGTGGTCGACGAGTACGCCCGCTGTTTCAGCGATCCTGGCACCATCCACGCCACCTGCGAGGATTACCGGGCTGGCGCCAGCATCGACCTGGTGCACGACGACGCCGACTTCGACAACAAGGTGACCGTTCCCATGTTCGCCCTTTGGAGCGCCACGGGCTACGTGGGCCGCACCCAGGACGTGCTGGCCGTCTGGAACGAGTACGCCACCAACGTCCGTGGCCAGTCACTGCCCTGCGGCCACTACATCCCGGAGGAGATGCCGGACGAATCGTACGCCATCATCAAGTCTTTCCTCCAAGAGTAAGGGGACGTAAACGCAGAGGATGCAGAGAACCACAGAGGACGCAGAGAAATCTATGAATAAAACTCCGCGAACTCTGCGCTTCCTCTGCGGACTCCGCGTTTAATCGAAAATGATGATGGAGAGGACGCCGCCGAGAGGCTGGGCGGTCATCCTGCTGTTTCGTGCCCAGCAGAGCAGCGTCATCCTGGTCTCCTATACCTTCGGGCTGTTCCTGCCCTTCATCCGGGAAGACCTCGGTATCACTCCACTACAGGCCGGACTATTGCAGGCCGTGTGGTGGATTACCGCTGCGGGCCTGTCCCTGCCATTCGGCGCGTGGTTCTCACGTTTCCGCCCGGTGCCGCTGTCGCTGGTGTCGTTGGTTCTGGCCGCGCCGTTCCTGTTCGTTCAGGCCCTGGCCCCGGGGTTCTGGGTGCTGCTGCTGGGGCGCTTCTGCTTCATCCTTTCCCATACGGTCAACACGCCTGCCCGGGCCCTGCTGCTCCGGCAGTGGTGCGCCCCGCACCAGTATGCGCTGATCCAGTCCTTCGGACTCTCGCAGCACAGCGTGATTCTTGCTTTGGCGGTCAGTCTCAGCCCGCTGCTGATCGAAGGCCTGGGAAGCTGGCGCATCGCCTACGGAGTGCTGGGCGTGTTTTTTTCGGCGCAGATCCTGGCCTGGGTGCTAGTGGCACGCGAGGAAAAGGCTCCCCCGCCGCCACCGGCACCCGAGGAGGATGATGGACAGCAATCGCCGTGGCTGGCGCTCCGCCGGTTCCCGCAAGGATGGCTGATCGCGGTAGTGATGCTGTTCCTGTCTGCCACTTGGACGGGGATGGTGACGTTCCTGCCAACCCTGTGGGTGGAGGAGCGCAATGTGGCGCTGACCCTGGGCGGGCCGCTGTTGGGTTTTCTGTACTACGGACTCATTCCTGGGGGATTCCTGGGAGGCTGGCTGCTGACCAAGATGCGCAGCCGCAAGGCCCTGCTGGTGGCGCCGGCGCTGTTGAACGCGGTGTTCGGGGTGGCCATCACACTGAGCGAGGCGCCGCCCCTGCTGATGGCGTTCATCACCGGCCTGGGACTGGTGTGGGTGGCTACGCCCGCGATCGAAGTGCTGCCCTTCGAGTTTCCCGGCGTGCACCCGCGCGAGGTCGCGGTGCTGATTGGTCTGATCCTGACCTTCATGGGCGTGGGTTTCGCCGTGGGCCCAATGCTGGTCGGCGTTGTAGCGCAACTGACCGGTTCCATCCAGACGGGACTGATCGCCCTGTCGCTGCTTACCGGTCTGGGCGTCATTGCGGGACTGGTGTACCCGGACAAGCCTGGTACGCTGCTGCGCTGGCCGCGGGCAACGCAGCAGGATTCCTAGACGAAACGCTGCTCGGCCCAGCCCTGCTCGTAGGTGGTGTTGAATATGGGGGCGGATTTCTTGCTCTTGAACATCCACCTGCCGTCGACGCGCACGTACTCCTCGTCGTCGATACCCGCCCGCCACATGGCCTGATTGTTCTCGCCGATGGTGCAGGGCATGAACAGGTACCACCGGGCTCGCGCTGTGTCGCCGGTGACCTCAATGCTGGGATTCAGCCCATAGTGCAGGGCAAACACGAAATGACTGGAGATGCCCCGGAAAAACTCCCGGATCGCCTCGCGCCCCTCAAACCTCCCCAAACCTTGGCTCTCCCACGTAGCGTCCTCGATGAACAGCGCCGCGATGCGGTCGGGGTCATAGTTGTCGTCGCAGGCAGCGGCGTACTCGGCCTTGAGATTCCGGATCTCCTCGGCGGCTTCGAGGTCGCGGACACGGTTTTCGAGCACCTCTAGCCTTGCTGCCAGGTTGGTTGCCTGTTCTGTTGACATTGCCATTCTCCTTCGATATTCGTAGCGTCGGTGATTCTAGAACAATGCAAGCCGTATTGCCATCCATAACTATAAATGAATGGCAGTGTTATATTTGACGTTATAACCCTAATATCGTAGAGTCCAAGGCGACTCAGCCTGGAATTCGGACTGATAAGGAAGGTGAGATATGGCATTCGACCTGCTCATCAAGAACGGCCGGGTGGTCGATGGGTCAGGGGGACCGGAGTTTCGCGCCGACGTTGCCGTGAGTAACGGCAAGATCGTTGGGGTAGGCCGGTTCACCGATTCCGCCGCTCGAGTCATCGATGCGGAGGGCCGCGTGGTGGCTCCGGGCTTCATTGACCATCACACTCATTTCGACTCCCAGTGCATGTGGGACCCTATCGTCAACTCGACCTCCCTCAACGGCAACACGTCCATCATTGTCGGCCAGTGCGGCGCGGTGATTGCCCCGGTTCGCCCGGGGGACGGAGAGTGGTATCTGGAAATGTTCGACAAGATGGAGGGCATCCCCATCCGGACGCAGCGGGCC
This sequence comes from Dehalococcoidia bacterium, assembly GCA_965203005.1. Lineage (GTDB taxonomy): Bacteria > Chloroflexota > Dehalococcoidia > Lucifugimonadales > UBA3495 > VXOI01. The sequence goes on along the minus strand of CBDBBS010000002.1, from coordinate 1,957,611 downwards.
GGTGTTGACTTTGCCTGGGAGTCTATACCGGAATACCTGGACGCCATCGGACGCCGCCGGGGCATCAACGTCGGCGCTTTCGTCGGCCACTCCGGGGTACGCCGCTATATTATGGGAGAGGCTGCCCAGGAGCGGGAGGCCACTCCCGATGAGATAGAGGCAATGCAGGCGGAGGTCCGGAAGGGGATTCTGGCCGGAGCCCTGGGCTTCAGTGTCGGCAACTTCGCCGACCAGGGCGGGGAGATATTCGGCGTGAAGGTCCCCTCGTCGGTGGCCTCTGACGAAGAACGCTATGCTCTGGGCGATGTGCTTGGCGAATTGGGCACGGGCGTTTTTCAGGTCAGTGGCGGCGCCGCAGGTGGCTATACCGAACCGGCCGGAATCGCGCAGGAACTCTCCCGCCGAACCGGACGCCCTGCCATCTACAACCTGCTGGCCCAGGAGCTCAGCAAGCCGGACGAATGGAGAGAACACCTCCAGATGGTGGAGGACGCTTTCCGGTCCGGGACCAGGGCCTATGCCTCCTGCCTTTCTGCCACCGCCGGCCCTATCTTTGACCTGCGAGCCGGGCTGGGCGGCCTGGAAGACGAGGACATGATCAGCCCCACCACTGTATTCCAGGGAATGTCCACCTGGGACTCGGTCATGGCCCTGCCGGTGGATGAGCGGATACGGTCGTTCCAAGACCCGGAGATTCGCCGCGCCTTGAGCATCGAGGGCGTGGAGACTGAGGGCACACACCGCTATCGCATGAATCGCGGTACCCGCACCATGAGCTTCAACCGCCGCTGGGACCTGGTGCAGGTTTACATGGCGCACGAGGAGCGCAACCGGCGATTCAGCGGGATGAGCGTGGAGGAGATCGCACAGGAACAGGGCAAGGGGATCATGGACGCCTTCCTGGACCTCGTGCTGGACGACGACCTCCGAACCAGCTTCCAGGTAATCGACCGCAACAGCGACCCAGCCTCCCAGCGGGAAATTCTGGGATCACCGTACACCGTGATCGGCACCACCGATGGCGGCGCCCGCCCGGACAAAGGCGACCGGACGACCTACAGCACCTATCTGCTCGCCCACTGGGTGCGGGAAGAGCAGGTAATGACGCTGGAGGACGCCGTCTACCGGATGACCGGCAAAACGGCGCTGATGCATGACCTGCACGACCGTGGCTTCATCCAGGCCGGCAAGGCCGCCGACATCACCATTTTCGATCCCGACACCATCGGCATGAAGCCCAGGGAGCCGATGTACGAGTTCCCCGGCGGTGAGATGCACGTGAAGCAGCCGGCAACCGGCATAGATTACGTGATAGTCAATGGAGAGGTGCTGCTCGAGAACGGGGAGCATACTGGCGCGTTGCCGGGCCAGGTGCTGCGCGGCCCCTACTACCAGGGATAGTCCTGCGAGGGAAGTTCGCAAGCCGGGCGCAGAAAGCGCGGAGCAAATGCAGGCTCCGCGCTCTTTGTATATCCGGTTCCGTCGATGTTCTACTCCGGGTCCCGCAGGTAGGGGTACATGGCCAACGGCGTGGTGGCGAGAATCCCGGAGTCCACCGGCAGCGTTACCCCGGAGACCCAGCGGGACTCGTCGGAGGCCAGAAACAGGGCGGCGTAGGCTACGTCCCACGATGTTCCCTCGATTCCCAGAGGCCCGGCCCGGCGGCGCAGGTCTGCAAACTCCGGTGTGACCTCGCGGGACGCCATGGGAGTGTGTATCTGCCCCGGTGCGATGCAGTTCACCCGGACGTTGTCTCGCCCGTAGTGCACGGCCATGGAGTTACTGAGGGCGACCATGCCTCTCTTGGAAGCGGCGTAAGGATGGGTAGGACGCCCGCCTCCGGCCCGGAAGGCGATTATGGACGAGATGTTAATCACCGATCCCCCACCCGCCTCGATCATCTGCGGGATGGCATACCGGCTGCAGAGCATCACGCTCTTGAGGTTGACGTCCAGCACCGTGTCCCAGAAATCCACATCCACGTCCGTTACGGACCCTGGCCCGATGATGGCCACGTTGTTGACCAGCACGTTCACGTTGCCGTAGCGGGACTTGGCGGCCTCGCCCATCTGTCGCATGTCTTCGTCGCTGGTCACGTCGCCCACGAACACGGATGCCTCGCCGCCCTCCTCCCGTATCATTGCCAGTGTCGCCTCGGCGTTCCTTCGTTCCCGGTCCACCAGCACGACCCTGGCGCCCTGGCGGGCGAACAGGATGGAGATGGCTTGCCCGACGCCGACCAAATCGCCGCTGCCGGTAGCGCCGGCGCCGGTTACGACGGCGACCTTGTTGCTCAACCGGCTCTCACTGTCGGATGTCATTGGCGCTCCTCTAGCGACTGGAGGGCGATGTGGCGTTTGGGGCGGGCACAAGGCCCGCCGCTACTCTTCGTCGCGGATGTAGGGGAACATGGCAAGAGGCGTGGCGGCCAGGAGGCCGGCGTCCACCGGCAGCGTTACACCGGAGACCCATCGGGCCTCGTCGGAGGCCAGGAACAGGGCCGCGTAGGCCACATCCCAGGGAGTGCCCTCAAATCCGAGGGGGCCGGCCTTGCGGCGCAGTTCCAGCATCTCCTCCGAGGCGTGACGGGCCACCATGGGGCTGTGGACGTGCCCGGGAGCGATGCAGTTAACGCGAACGTTGTCCCGCCCGTAATGCACCGCCATTGAGTTGCTGAGGCCGATGATGCCGCCCTTGGACGCGGCGTAGGGGTGGCTGGGCCGCCCGCCGCCGGCGCGCAAGCCCACGATGGATGACAGGTTGACGATGGAACCTCCGCCGGCCTCGATCATCTGGGGGATGGAGTACCTGCTGCAGAGCATTACGCTCTTTAGGTTGACGTCCATCACCGTGTCCCAGAAATCCACGTCGAGGTCGGTGACCGAACCGGGGCCGCTGATGCCCACGTTGTTGATCAGCACGCTGATGTTCCCGTAGCGTGACCTTGCAGCCTCCGCCATATCCCGCATGTCCTCGTCGCTGGTAACGTCGCCGGCAAATATGGAGGCCTCTCCGCCCTCTTCGCGGATCATTGCCAGGGTGGTCTCGGCGTTGCGCTCCTCCCGGTCCACCAGCAGTACCTTCGCGCCCTGCCGGGCGAACAGGATGCTGATGGCCTGGCCGATGCCGACGAAGTCGCCGCTGCCCGTGGCGCCAGCTCCGGTTACGACGGCCACCTTGTCGCTCAGGCGTGTTCCGCGTTCGGTCGTCATTTGGTGTCCTCCGTTTTCTTTGTCTGAATCAGGATTCACAGGATTTGAGGATTTCCAAGATGATGAACTTCAATCCTGAAAATCCGTTAATCCTGAAAATCCTGGTTCAGACTACTCCTTCCCGCAACAGGGTCGCCACCCGTGGGGCGAGCAGCTTGACCCGCTCGTCCAGCCCAGCGGCGCCCACGTTGGTGATGGGATGCGGGCAGACAAGGTAGGGGAAGCCCGGCACGCCCATCAGCCGGGTGTACGCCTTTGCCGTAGTCTCGAACACGTGGGTGATGATGGTCGCCGTAGGGAAGCCCATGCGCTCAAGAGAGATTCCGTCGTGCAAACTGCCCGACGAGCAGCCCCCTCAATCGCCGATTCCGGTGATGATCAGGTCGGCGTGCCGGTGCAGTTCCTCGATGATCTCCGGCCTGGGCGGGAGTGAGGAGCTGTGCTTCTTGAAGTAGCTGATTTCGGCGAACTCGAACTCGTCATTGAGTAGATCGCCGATGGACCTCAGGATAATGTCCGAGTTGGCTTTGGAATTGTCCAGCAGGGCCAGCCTCTTGCCGCGTATGTCGGCCGGCCGGTCGGCCAGCGTAAGCGGGTTGGGTCCGGGGTCCGCGCCGGTTGGGTCCACCAGCTGTATCTTCCGGGTTGAATGTTCCGGGGCCGTCGCCGCAGTCACTTCATCATCTCCTTCGGAGTGTCATCTTTGCCTGAACCCTCAGCCCCTCCCTCTTAATGGTAGGAGGGTTAGGCTGCCCTGAGCTTTTTGAATGGGTGGGGGTAAAAATCGTCGCACTGGGGGTTCCTACTGCCCTTCCGCCCGAAAGTTTTCCCACGAATCGCGGATTGGAACAGTGAGAGCCGGAAGGCCGTGGTAGTTCATCATGATCTCGCTGTAGATGCCACTGTCGCCGCCGCCCTTGAAGATCAGGATGCTTTCGGGAGAAGGGGCTGCCGGGACCCGGGTATCCTCATCCCCGGGCTCAACGGCGCCGTTCACTGCGCCCAGACGCTTCATCTGCGCCCGCGTGCGCCACGAATTCTCGTAGACGTACTGCTGGATGCTCCGGCGGTCCCAGCCCTGGCGGCCCAGCATTTCGGCGTGCCAGTGGCCAACCACCCAGAACCACGGGGCGTCGTTGAGGTAGATGCCCAGCCCGTGGCTCGCCATGGCGTCGGCGGTGGCATCCATCAGGCTTTCGGCGGTAACCCCATAGCGGTTGCCCAGCATTTCCGGGTCCTGGATCGTGGCTACGGTCACCGTGGATTGCCCGGCGTCGAAACCTCGCGATACGTGGAACGGCTCCCAGGGACTGTGTTCCTCGTCCTCGCCGACACAAACGCCGAACTTGGTGAGCGATCCCATGCAGCCCCGGTCCAGGACGTTGGGGCGCTGCTCGAAGACATTGATGAGGATCAGGCGGATGGCGCGTCCGATGGTGGCGTTAGCGCGGTGGCCGGGGCTGAACAGGTTGCCAGTGCAGTTCAGGCTGATTTCCTGCCGGATGGGGCCATTAACCAGTATCAGGATGCCCGGAGAGTTGGTAGCTGCCGAGGCCTCGTGGATGCAGTTGGGGTCATGCTGGAACATCGCGTCCATGGTTGCCAGCACCACGGGAAAATACTCAGGGAGGCAGCCGGCCATCACGGCGTTGGCCGCGGCGTGTTCCGCCGTGAGCGCGCGGCGGCGGACCGGCACTTCGCCCAGCACCTGATCCGGGGGCAGCGACACGTAGTCCAGCATTGCCTCGACGCGTTCCAGCGTAGGCGGCACCACCGGCAGGCCGTCGGTCCAGCCGTGCCGGAAACACTCTTCAATGGCGTCCAGCGTCTCGTCTACTTCGTGCAGTCGCGCCCGGTAACTGTGAGTGGCCATCATCCACCTGACCAGAATCCAGAGGTCTCCGTGCCAGAGCACGCGGATTCTATCATGTATACATAACGCTACTATTACGGGATCGGATTTAGAGAGTGTGTGACAAGTTCGCTTCGCTTTCCGATTTGCGGGTCCATGAGGGGTAGCTGTTACTGTAAGTACAGGGTACGCCCTCACCCCTTCGACAGGCTCAGGGCAGGCCTAACCCTCTCCCGGAGGGAGAGGGAATTTGCCACACCACCTCTCAGATCGGCCCGACGCGCTCCGCTGCGTCGCGGGCTGCCACAAGGTAGACCGGGTTGGGGTTGAGGGAATACTCTCTCAGGCAGGCCTCGGTGAATTTGATTGAGTGGGCGCCACCGGCAGCCACGGCCCGGTCGATGAGTTCCTCCCGGTCTTCCGCAGGGACTTCCAGCGCAGCGTTCTCCTCGGGCGGCACCGTGGAATACCAGGCGTAGACGGCGGCGCAGGTCTGCCAGGCATACCGCGCCGCCAGCCGGGCGTCGGCCTCTTCCAGGTAGGGAGCAAGCATCCTCAGCGCGCTGGGGCCGGTGACCGTATGGACGAAAGCGATCAGGTTTTTCGGGCTGGCCAGGTAGATGCCTGCAAATGTCTCGGTCAGGTTCGATATGAATTGGGACAGGTCACCGTCAGCATCGGCGAGGTCAATGGCGGGGGCAAATTCGGGATGGTCCTCCAGGCCCTTTATCTGCTCGGTTATCGGCCCGGTGCCATCGAAGTCGGCATCGTGCAAACGCTCCACGTGGCCTAGCGCGCTGGCCGGGGTGTGTCCTGCGTTTGCAGGCGAGGGTGTGCCAGGCAGGGCGTAGTATCGTGCCGCCCAATAGCCCAGGCCCTGGGCCAGTTCCTGCCTGCGTTGCGGCGTGTCCTCCTTGGCGAGGCTGCGGACGGCGTGGCCGGTGCGGATGAGTCCGTGGGTGGCCGCCGCCATGACTGCCGGCGCCAGCCGGGGCGCCCATAAACGCACCACGTCTTGCCAGGGAGCTTCTTCCAGTTCGTTCTCGAAGAACTGGACCCAGTCGCCCAGCCGTTCGCGCGCGCCGAGGAATTCCCGCCACTCGTCGGGGGGAATGGCAATTGACGGCGCGGGCCTGTATACGAGACGGCTCCGGTACCCGTCGATCCAAGGGACCACTGCATCGTCCCGCCCAAGCTCGAAAAGCGCTTCGGCGGCCATGGGGCCATGGTTGGCGTTGCCGTTGACCAACTCGGCGCCTGCGAAGCCGAGGCTATCCAACATCTCGTCGATTGTGATGGCCATGCTTGCTCACGCTCCACGTATTTCCCTCCCCCTTGATGTGGGAGATTAGGGTGGTGGTGATTACCGGTGGGCCAGCCGGGCCGCGATTTCGTCGCCGGCCAGCCTGGATCGTTGTGCTTCGATGTCCATGCCATACAGGCGGGCGGCATTCTCCCCCATGATCTTGCGCCTGATTTCCGGAGTCAGGTCCATTCCGAACTCTTCGCGAATGTCGTGCGGGAACTGGAAGGACATGAACTTGTCGATGATCCACCTGGGGCTCCAGATGGCGTAGTCGCTGCCAAACAGGATACGGTCCTCGCCCAGCCAGAAGAGCAGGTTGGCCATGATCTCGGCGAAGTACTTGGGCCGCGAATTGATGAAGGCCATGGCTACCGACGTGCCGGCGTACACGTTGGGCTCCTGGGTGGCGATCCAGCAGAAGTCGTCCAGCCGGGGCAGGCCCACGTGCTCGACAATGAAGTTCAGCCCCGGGAAATCCGTGGCGGCGTAGTCCACGTCGTTGACGTCGAAAGCATCGCGGCTCAGCGGGTAGATGGTGGGGCCCTTGTGGACATGGACGTTCTTTATGCCCAACTCCTGAGCGAGTTCGAGGTACTTGTACGACCAGGGGTCGTTGAGCTTCCAGCCCTTCGAGTCGCCGCGCCACTCGGCGGTGTAGAGCTTCTGGCCCCCGATGGGGTACTCGGCCATCATCTCGCGGAACCGGTCCAGACCGGCCTCCTCCTCGCGCGGGTCGTAGGAGCCGCACAATACGAACCGTTCCGGGTACTTCTGCTTGACCACGTTGTTCTTCTGGTGGGTGTTGAACCCGGTCTTGAAGAACTCGTACAGGTAGGTGGAGTTCAGGATGGCCACGTCCACGTAACCGTCGATGAACATGTCGTTGACCAGCGCTTCCTCGCCGTAGTTGCAGTACTTGTCGAAGTCCCAGACGTAGTCGGCCGGTGATAGCGCCGAGTGGTAGTCATAGAAGCACTTGATCCAGGCGTTTCCGTAGTCGTTCTTGTGGTTATCCGGTCCCGCGTCCCAGAAATGCATGTGGCCGTCCACCACAAAAATGTCTTCGCCGTTCACTGAGTACATCGCGTACCTCCTCCTGTCCGCGATTTCTCCGGGTCTGGTGTTTAATGGGGTGTGCTACAAATTCCCTCTCCCTCTGGGAGAGGGTTAGGGTGAGGGCGTCCCCGTTGTTACAGGAATAACGGATGCCCCGGCAACTTGCCACCTTTGGGCGCAAAATGCATAAGTCACACACCCTCTACGAATTGGCCCAGTTCCGGTTTCTCGACTCCAGCATTGCCGAGCACAGCGACCCGCTGGCCTCCATGGCCAGGCGGGTGGTGCGGGCGCGCACGTAGTACGCCTCCAGCTGGTCTGCCGGAACCGGCGCGCCTCTCACATCCACGATGAGAGGAGCCGTCTCGGAGCAGTCCAGGCCAAGCTCGCCGCGCCGCTCCAGGTAACGCGACACGGCGCGCTCATCGATTGCCGCAGGGACGTCCCCCACCCTCAGCGCCGCGATTCTGTCGAAAGCCAGGCCCACTCGTCTCAGGGCCTGCAAGAGACGTTCCTGCCGGTTGTAGTAGCCCTTGACTAGGAATATCTGCCGGGTTTCCTCCAGGGTATCCGGGCCGCCTTCGGGGAACGCCTCCGCGAAGGACATGCCGGGACCTGCGCCGCGCTCCACCTCGCCGCCAGCGAAGTGCTGCCCGAGACTGACCGTAACGGAGTTCACGCCCTCCACTGCCAGCAGACCATTGCGAACGTCCGAGGCCATGAGGTAGGAGAAGTTGGCGGCGCACCAATAGGTCGGCAACCTCAGCGTGACCGAAACATTCCCCGCCACGTCGCCTGCGACACGCTCCACGAACCCCAGGGAGAGCACCGACTCATCCAGCTCCGGGTCCAGCACCCGGTCGAGCCGCGCCAGCACCTCGTCGCGGTCCACGTTGGGCGGGAGACTGATGTCAGGAACTCCGCTCATGGCGCGGTCAATTCTCCGTAAGTGTCGGGACGCCGGTCGCGGTAGAACTGCCAGGTGTTGCGGACTTCCGCGATCTCGTCCAGGTCCAGGTCGGCGACGATCAGCTCGTCCCGGTCGCGGGAACCCTGGACGACGATCTGCCCCTTGGGGTTGCACAAGTAGCTGCTGCCGTAGAACTCGCCGATCTCCCACGGCTGCTCCACTCCGACCCGGTTGATTGCGCCGAGGAAGTAGCCGTTGGCTGCGGCGTGGGCTGGCTGCTCCAGCCGCCAGAGGTACTCGGACAGCCCGGCGACGGTGGCCGACGGGTTGAACACGATTTCGGCCCCGGCCAGGCCCAGCGCCCGCGCTCCCTCGGGGAAGTGGCGGTCGTAGCAGATGTAGACGCCCACCGTGCCGCAGGCCGTATCGAATACCGGGTAGCCCAGGTTGCCGGGCCGGAAATAGAACTTCTCCCAGAAGCCCGGCGCGACGTGGGGGAGATGGTTCTTGCGGTACTTGCCCAGGTAGGTCCCATCGGAGTCGATGACTGCGGCCGTGTTGTAGAACAGGCCAGTGATCTCCTCTTCAAATACCGGCACGACCATCACCATGCCGTGCTTTCTCGCCTGCTCCTGCATCAGCCGGACTGTCGGGCCTTCGGGCACCCGCTCTGCCAACTGGCGCCAGCGATCGTTCTGCTCGGCTGGGAAGTAGGGGCTGGTGAACAGCTCCTGCAGGCACAGCAACTCAACACCCTTCGTAGCAGCCTCTTCGATCAGGGCGATGTGCTTTTCGAGCATCAACTGCCGGAGGGCAAAGATGTCCTCCGGGGCGTCCTGCCCGATGCCAGCCTGGATCAGCCCGGCCCGCACTACTCTAGGCATATTCTGAGCCCCTAAGAAACTTTCTCAAAACGGATATTCGCCCAGCCCCGTCTCTCCTCACTACCCTATCGCCCCCATCCTAACCCTCTCCCGTCAAGGGAGAGGGGGCTTTCGAGATGGCTACTAAGCGCCGGTGAATTCCTTGATGGCGGCGAAATACTCATTCAGCCCGCGATACAGCAGGTCGTTGTGTCCTGCTCCAGGGATGGTCAGCAGGCGCTTGTCGGTGGACTGAAAGGCGTGGTGCATCTCGACCGCCTGCTCCACGGGCGCCAGCTCGTCCTGCTCGCCGTGGATCACGAGGGACGGGATGCTGATGGAGCTGACCTTGGCGAAATACGAGTCCTCCAGGGCTTTGCCCTGCTGAGGTGGGAGAGTGTACACGAAGTTGCCGAGAATGGGCCGCCCGCTCTCGATGATCACCCCGGCCAGTTCCCCGCTCCGGTTGGAGGCCAGCTCGAATGCCGAGTGGCGCCCCATTGACCGGCCCATCACGTACAGTTTCCCCGTAAATTCCTCCTCGGCCAGAATCCTGGCCGTAAAGTCCAGCACCTTGTGCGAGTCGGCAAGCATGGTTGTGAACGAGGGCCAGCCACCGCTCAGCCCGTAGCCGCGATAGTCACACACGAAGAAATTTATCCCTGCCTGGATGTACAGCGGCGCAATGTTGTTGTAATCGTTGGCCGTCTCGCCGTTGCCGTAGAAGAACAGGATGGTCGGCGCGGGCTTTGCTGCCGGGAAGAAGCGGGAGGACAGGGAGATGTTTTCGCCCACCTCAATGGCGAGATCGACTGCCCCAAGTGGAGCCTGGGACCAGTTCTTCCGGGGGTAGAAGGCATTCATGGAAATGCCAATGTCGTCCAGTACCGAGTAGTCCACTGTCGCCATGCTTACTCCCCAACCTTAATCACCACAGAGGGCACAGAGAACACGGAGAATTATTCTGAATTTCTCTCTGTGGCCTCTGTGATCTCTGTGGCCTCTGTGATCTCTGTGGTGAAACCTTTGCCGGTCAATCAAAGAATCCCGACTGGATGTGCTCCCGTATGGTCTCGGCCACCAGTTCGGGCCGCTGAACGGGAACGTCGTGGATGCTGTCCTCCAGCCATACCGTCTTGCTGCGCGGCAACAGGCGCTCGGCAGCGGCGATGGACTCCGAGCGGCCCAGAGTGCGCTCGTAGGCGTCGGGGTTACCGCGTTGGCGCGCCGGCATCATCAGCACCGGGCAGGTCACGTCCGCGTACAGATCCCTGGGACGGTGCTCCCAGAGCGCCTCGATGATGCGCAGGTGGTTGTCGCGCGACAGCTTGGCCCGGATGGTCCCGTCGTCCAGTGTCTCGAAGTTGCCCATAATAATTTCCTCGGCTGCTTGGCCCCGCTGGTCGATCAGCGTGGCCCACTGGCCGCCCGACCGCACTCGCTCCAGGAATTGCTCCCGCGTCGTTCCCCGGAAGTCCGGCGGCGCCATCTGCGCCAGCGCGTCGTCCAGCGTGGCATACCGGGCCGAGGCGTCGATGGTGCCGCCGTCGACGAACACTATGCCCTGTAGCAGCTCCGGCCTGGCAACGGCCAGCTCCAGGGCAACGTCGGCGCCCCACGAGTGCCCCACCAGCACCGGACGCCGGTTTTCAAACCCGAGGCCGCGACCGGCCAGCAGGGCCGCGACGTCCCCGGAAACGCTGGCGAAATCGTAGCCTCTCTCCGGCTTGCCGCTGTCCCCGTGCCCGCGCTGGTCCACGGCGATGACCGAAAAGTTCCTGGACAGGATTGGAGCGACGAAGTCCCAGATGCGGCAGGTCGAGGCTAGGCCGTGCAGCAGCACCACCGGGCGGCCCTCGCCGCCCCAGTTGCGAACGTGCATCCGCAGGCCGCCGTAACGGGTGTATTCGTCGTGAGGAAGAGTATCGTGCATCTGGCTCGCCACGGTTCTCCAGTTACAGTGTGAGAATGACTGCCATAATATACGCAGCGGCGACGGCACAGCAATGGCGGGAGCTGGGTGCAAGGTCTATCCAGGGTCGTTGTCTGAACTGTGATTCATTTGCTTTGCCGTATGGCACCTGGAGGATTTCGCTGATGGACTCCAATCCTGCTCATCCTTTAATCCTGTGAATCCTGATTCAGACATAATGAGGCCGTCCGCTCCTCACCGAATTTCTGGAATACTGGCTTGACTGGCTTGCCGAACAGACCGGCACGCCCTAACCTGTGTCGGCAAATGTAATTCTGCGGACGTTGACCGAAATGAGCAACAACAAACGCCTGGTCGTACTGGGCCGGGACACATCCGGCATTGACCAGCTCACCAGGGTGCTGGAGGGAGCGGGCTACATCGTCACCAGCACCACCAACGACGGCGTGGCCATAGACATGGTGGGCTCGTCCACCTACGACGCCATGCTGATCACCCGCGACGTCGCCGAGGCCGACCGCCGGTATGTGGCCACCCAATCGCGCAACCGCGATGTCGGGCTGCCGGTGCTTACGGTCAACAGCACTCGCTCCGTCCTGACGCAACTGACCCAGGCGTTGCCGTAAGGTCTTTCCTGTTCCCTCCCCCTTGATGGGGGAGGGTTAGGGTGGGGGTGAAAAGGCAGCATTGAGAAGACGCAGGGAGAACCCCCATTCATTATGATAGTTGGTTGACGCTCCCTACCTATATGCGGGACTGTAGCTGGGGCTGGCCACCCGCCCGCCGTCCACGATGATGTAGTCGCTGTCGATGGGCTGGCCAGCGATGAAGGCTTCGAGGCATTCCCGGACGCCGTTGGCGTAGCGCCGCTGGGCCTCCAGGGTCGTGCCGGAGACGTGGGGCGTCATGGCGTGTCGCGGCATACTGCGCCAGGGATGGTCAGCCGGCGCGGGCTGCGGGTACCAGACGTCGCCAGCGTAGCCCGCCAGGTGCCCGGACTCCATGACCTCCACCAGTGCGTCAGTGTCCACGATGCGGCCGCGGGCCGTATTCACGAGATAGGCGCCCCGCTTCATGCTGTAGAGCAGTTCCCGGTCGAACATGCCTTGGGTGTCCGGGGTCAGTGGTATGTTGATGCTGACCACGTCGCTTTCCGCCACCAGCGCCCTCAGGCCCTGGAACCTCGCTCCCAGCACTGTCTCCTCGGCGTGGGGCAGCCGCCGATAGTCGAAGTAACGCATCTGCACGTCGAAGGGCTTTAGCCGGGTCGCCACCCGCTGGCCGATGCGCCCGAAGCCCACGATGCCCACCCGCTTGTCCTCCAGGTCGTGGGACGGAGCCGCCACCTTGCCGATGTCCCACCCGCCGTCCACGACTTCCTGGTAGGCGGGGATATAGTTCCGCACCAGGGCCAGGATTTGCATCACCACGTGCTCGGCGACGCTGACCACGTTGCTGCCGGTGATCTCGGCCACGGTTATGCCCCGCTCCGCCGCTGCTGCGAGGTCGAAATGGTCGGAGCCGACACCGGCAGTCAGCAGCAGCTTCAGGTTCGGCGCAGCCTCGATGCGCTCCCGGCTGATGTAGGCTGGCCAGAACGGCGTGGCGATCAGGACGTCGGCGGTGGGCAGATGGCTGTCCAAGCCGGCGCCCGCGTCGGTGGTGGCTACCAGTTCGTGGCCCTGGCCCTCGAGCCACTCCCGCAGTCCCAGGGCATTCTCGGCGCACCCCAACAGCTCAGGAGTCTCGGCTGCAGCTGCTCCGCCCGGATATAACACTGCCACTACTTTCATGCTGCCCCCTTCCAACCTCTGATTTCGGTCTGATTTCGCCCATGCTTGCAACGGTCCGCTGCAATCCGGAAGTTTCCTCACAAGTTCTGATTGGTCAGGTTACATAATATGATGCCAATTTTCGCCATGCGCAATGCAAATCCGCCGGGAATCTGCTCGCCCCGAATTTTCACCGGAGAGGGCACGGAGTTTGTCTGAATCAGGATTCACAGGATTTTGGGATTTTCAGGATGTTCCCCAACCCTGCTCATCCTCTAATCCTGCAAATCCTGATTCAGACAAACGCAGCGCAAAAGGGAAGGGCCGGAGACAAGTCCCCGGCCCTCAAGAGAAACGAGATCGAGCGAATCGCGCTATCTTGCCTCAGCGGTTTCGGGTTGCGCTGACACCTTGGCCAGCACGTCGTCCAGCATCCTCTGAAGCGCCATGATGTGGCTGCAAAAGCCCCTGGTGGCGAAGAAGTGGCAATCGCAGTTCCATACCCCGGCGTTGAAAGTCACGTCGTAGCTGTTGTGGTTGCCCTGGAAAGTCGCGGAAAAGCTGTTGATGCAGACCCGCTCCTTTTCCTCCGCGTATTTCCTCGCCTTGTCTATCTTGCCGATGATGCTGGAATCCATCGCGCCTCCTGACCCGCCGGTCCACTGACCGTTTCCGCCTCGGTTCGTCCGACGATACCGGGCTGATTGTGTATACGCTTCAACTCTGCTGTTGGACCTTAAATTTTATGCGGGCACACCGGGGAATTCAAGCCGACTGCGTCACCGGAATCGCGATAATCTTGGCAGCGGATATAGCCGGTTTGAGATCGTTGATGCCTGGAATTGGCCAAAAAGGGCTGCGTTTTACGCGAACTCTTGCGCTTATCGCGACGCTACAGGCCATTGCCGAGGAAGCGGGAATCCACAGCTTCCCAATGGGCCGTTTCCCGCACGTATCCCGAACCCATGTTTCCGCCTGTGTTAAGATTAGGAGCACGCTGGAATATTCCTTTGACCGGCACAGGGTGAGTTCCTACCCTTTGGCTTTCGGACGGGAGACAGCATACGATTGGCTTCATGGGTGGTGCCGGTGACGGGTTGGATGCGGTTCCTTATCGAGTGGTGGGGAAAGCACTGGCTCCGCGTCCAGATGGCGGCTACTCCCATAGGTTCGGTGCTGGTAACGCTCTGGTTGTCCCAAGCCGCGGACGTGGGACTGTGGTGGAACTCGCAGGCGGAATTTGGGTTTGCGGCAAGATTCGCCTCTGGCGGGATATTATTCTACACAGCGTCCTTCGCGGCGCTGGAAACAGGACTGTGGCTGCTTATGGTATTAGCGTTATACGCACTCAAGAGCTACGAATCGAAGAAGCGGGAACGGGAGCTGGAAATGCAGGCCATCGGCGCCGCTATGTGGAGAGAGGCCCAGCGCCAAAGCGAAGAATCGGGGGAATCTCCCGAAGAAATCTTCAAGCGTCTACAGTCTATAAACTGGCGCCCGGATTAACACAGTCCCCTATCTCCGCATTAGCCCCCTCTCGAGCGCGGGGCCGCACACCTCACCCCGGAGGCATCACGAATTCACGGTTCAAAGGCCAGTGCGCCGGGCTGGGACAGCGCCGCGCAGTTGACGCTGTTGGATCGCAAGGTCACCCCAGCAGCACGTGGAACTCCGCAGGGTCCTGGCCGAATTCGGTCAGCAGTTGTTCGCACAGGCGGGCAGTATCTTTTCCGCTAAGGTTGCATTCTATGTACAGGCCGTTGGACAACTTCTTCGCTCCGTGAAACTTTGTCCCCTTGGCATTAACAGGACTTGTGTTAATCAAATACCTGTTGCCTCTACTTCCAATTGTGATTGGGCAGGCATCTTTGGCAATAAGACCTTTGTTTACCAACCATTCGGCAGTTTGGAAAATGAGGTCGGGCCAGCTTCTAATTGGTACCTCGATTCCATTGGGTTCTCGGAAACGCTTGGGCTTGACGTCCGCGCCTTTCGATGGGTCGATATTCCCCCATTCGCCGAGTTGAACCAATGACATCCAGCCGCTCACATTTGTCGTGGTGAGATCGGCAATTTCGACGTTAGATTGATTCCCGTCTTCGCGGCGATTTCGGTTTGGCCTCGATTGCGGAATAAGTACGGCATCCTGCGCTACGGATTCCAGCGCCTGCAACACGCGCTCCCTGGCGTTGTTGTAGATTAGCCGTCCGTTGGGAACCTTGGCTTCCAGCTTGTCCAGTTCGTCTTTCCAGCCCGCCAGTTCCTGACTACGGGCGTCTTTCCAACCGTTGTAGAGTTGAACCATTTGCGGCCAGTTTCGTTGGGGCTGCTCCTCTGGCGGCAACGTGGACAGATGTTGCTTGAACGCCTTATCCAGCAGGTCATCGTCAGCCAACTCCGGCGCCCGGTTAGAAATCAGTGAGCTTAACTCGCTCTTGCGTTCCTCGTCAGCACCGCCGGCGCGCAGCCGCTCCTCTTCCAGCAGATGCCGCAGGGCGGCTTCCAGGTCCGGCTCCATCTCGGTCAACCTCCGCAGTTCGTCGGTAACGGGCAGTTGCGCCTGTATGTGGGCGTCCAGGTGGCAAAGGTCACAAACCAGATCGTGCTGCTGACCGCAGCAGGTTTCGTAACTCCAGCGTTGCCAGGCCCGCCACACGCCGCAGCGTGGACAGTCTTTGCCAAAGGGCGCTTCGCAGAAAACGCAAGAGTGGCTGGAAGCTGGGGAAACGGCGTCGCAATTCTCACAACGAATTACCGGAGCGTCGCCGCTAAGGTTGCTTCCGCGAGGCTCCAGCGACCACTGCCGTTCATCCTCCGGCAGTCCGTGAGTTTCGGCATTGCCGGCCAGGTCGAGGATAAGACAGTCGCCGCCGTTGGCTTTGCGGCGCAGGCCGCGGCCCACCATTTGCAGGTACAGCGCCAGGCTCATGGTAGGACGAGTGATGACCACGCACGAGGCGTAGGGCAGGTCAAACCCCTCGGTGGCGACAGCCACGTTGACCAAGGCGCGGAGGGTTCCGTTGCCAAAGGACTCGATAGCCTTGGCTCGCTCGTCCGGCGGCGTGTCGCTGAGCATCACAGCGGCGGGTATGCCTGCGTCGTGGAATACTGCCTTCAGTTTGTGGGCGTGGTCCTGGGATATGGCGTAGACGATGGTTTGGCGTTTCGCGGCGTGTAACTGCCAGAAGCGCAACGCGCCCGCGGTCATAACGTCGGGGCGGTCCTGATTAGCCTGCTGGATTCCAGCCTCGGTGTATTCGCCACGGTCTATTGCGCCGGCACGGATGATTTCCTCCGGTTTGGGTATAAGGACGCGGGCTTGGCACAACCATTTGTCGGCTTGAAGTTGGCTGACTTGAGGGCCGTGGAGCAGTTCCTTGAAAAGATGATCAAACCTCTCTGTCTTGGAAAGACGCCAAGGGGTAGCGGTTAAGCCAATAACTGGCCCAGGCCACTGTTGAATTGCCCGATTGTAGCCGGGGGAAGGGGCATGATGCGCCTCATCAATTACCAGCAGGTCGTGGCTATTGAATTCGCCCCAGATTTGCTTCTTGTTATTGCGCCTGCTGACGGTCTGGACCATCAGGATAACCACTCCGTTGGTAATGGACTGCACATCGTTGCCTGGTTCCCAAGATTCCAGCCTATATGCTGATACACCAGCCTCGGTAAGCATCCGTCGAGTCTGGACAGACAACTCCTTGCGGTGCGTGAGCCATACTGCTTTGCGTCCGTCGTGCAACCAGCTGGACAGCAGCGCCCCGGCAATGTGGGTTTTGCCGCCGCCGGTTGGCAACTGGAGCATGACCCGCGCATCTGGGGGTTGCAGGGCGGTTTCCGCCTGCTCCAATAGGTCCTGCTGGTAGTCGCGCAGTTCCACCATCGTTGTGTCCCAGAGGATGATTGGGAGTTGTCTGTACTGCCTTAAAATATCATATAGTACCACTGAGCAAGCGCGGCCACATGCCCTCAGTCAGTCGTCTGCGCCCGTCGATTGTTTGTCTGAACCAGGATTTACGGGATTAGAGGATTATCAGGATTGTGGTCCATCAGCGAAATCCCAAAATCACACGAATCACAGTTCAGACAACGACCAGAGAATCACGCAGGCATGGGCCAGGCGAATCGTTGACTGGTATTGCGCCCCCAAATACAATCGTAGCCACTCTATCCCCCACAAACTACGTGAGAGACTAGGCCCATGAACGGCGACCAGATCAGGGATTCTTTCATCCAGTACTTCGAGAGCAAGGGCCACCAGCACATGCCCTCGGCCTCGCTCATCCCTGCCGGAGACCCGACGCTGCTGTTCACCAGCGCCGGGATGGTGCCGTTCAAGCCGTTTTTCATGGGCGAGCAGACCCCGCCCTCGCGCCGGCTCACCAGCAGCCAGAAGAGCTTCCGCACCACCGACATTGACGAGGTTGGCGACCACAAGCACCTGACCTTCTTCGAGATGCTGGGCAACTTCAGCATCGGCGACTACTTCAAAGAGGGCGCCGTCGGTTTTGCTTGGGAACTCGTTACTGAGCTGTTCGGCCTCTCCCCGGACCGTCTCTACGTCACCATCCACCTGGACGACGACGAGGCATACGACATCTGGCACGACCAGGTCGGCGTCCCCCCCGAACGAATCTACCGCTACGGCGACAAGGACAACTGGTGGGGTCCGGCGGGCACCGAGGGCCCCACCGGCCCGTGCTCGGAGATCCACTACGACGGCGGCGTGGAGAAGGGCTGTAGCGGAGGCAGGATGGTCGTGGTCGATGTCCTCACGGCGCAGCTACGGGAGGAACGCGATGGCGCCCCCGCCCGCGACGTGGACGGCTGCCACCCCAACTGCGACTGCGAGCGTTTCGTCGAGCTGTGGAACCTGGTGTTCATGCAGTACTACCAGGACCCGGAGCGCAATCGCACGCAGCTGCCCGCGCCCAGCGTGGACACCGGCATGGGGCTGGAGCGGGCTGCCGTCATCCTGCAGGGCAAGAACAATATCTACGAGACCGACCTGTTCACCTCCATCATAGAAAAGGCATGCGAGCTTACCGGCCGCCAGTACGGCGCAGACACGGAAACCGACTTCGCCCTCCGCGTTATCGCCGAGCATGCGCGAGCCTCGGCGTTCCTGATCGGCGACGGCGTGGTGCCGGGAAACGAGGGCCGGGGTTATGTGCTGCGCCGCGTCATCCGCCGCGCCATCCGCTACGGCCGGCGGCTTGGCCTGACCGGCCCCTTCCTCGGCGAGGTAGTGCAGGAGGTCATTCCCCGGTTCCAGGCCGTCTACGGCGAACTCTCGCTGAACCGCGACTTCATCCTGCGGGTCGTCAACCTGGAGGAGGAGCGTTTTGCAGAAGCCTTCGGACGTGGCAACGAAATCCTTCTCGACATGATCGCAAGCCAGGCCGCAGGTCGCAGTAACGGTTCTGGGACGGGCACTATTTCCGGGCGCGAAACCTTCGTCCTCTACGACACCTACGGTTTCCCTCCTGAGCTGACGGCCGAAATCGCCAGGGAGCACAACTTCGACGTTGACCTCGATGGCTTCGAGGCCGAGATGGAGCGCCAGCGGGAGCAGTCCCGGGCCGGCCAGCAGTTCGAAGGCAACATGGAAATGCTGACCGCCTACGAAAATCTCGGCGCCGGGCGCACCGAGTTCACAGGCCACTCCCTTCGACTGGCTCAGGGTGAGCTTGTCGAACCCCAGGAGTCAGTCGTCGCCGCACTGCTGGTAGACGGCGCATCTTCCGGCCACGCCACCCAGGGCCAGCAGGCGGAGGTGGTGATCAGCCGCACCCCCTTCTACGCCGAGGGCGGCGGGCAGTTGGGCGACCAGGGCTACATTCGCAGTCCCAGCGGTCTCTTCCGGGTGGAAGACACGCAGTCGCCGGTCGCGGGACTGATCGTGCAGAAGGGCGTCGTCGAGGAGGGCCACATCGCTGTCGGCGATCCGGTGCAGGCGGCGGTGGACCCGGCGCGCCGCCTCGACTCCTCGCGCAACCACAGCGGCACCCACATCCTGCACGCCGCGCTGCGGGCGGTGCTGGGGCCGCATGTCCGGCAGGCAGGATCGCTGGTGGCCCCGGAACGGCTGCGCTTCGACTTCAGCCACGTGGGACGCATGAGCCGCGATGAACTGCTGGCAGTGCAGTCACTGGCCAACGAGAAGGTGCGGGCCAACCTGCTGGTGTCGGCCCAGGAGACCTCCTACGCCGACGCTGTCCGGCAGGGGGCGCTGGCCTTCTTCGGGGACCGCTACGGCGACGTGGTCCGAGTGGTGCGCATGGCCGAGGATGGGAACGATCCCTTCAGCTTCGAGGTCTGTGGCGGCACCCACGTCTCTGCCACCGGGCAGGTTGGCACGTTGCTGGTGCTGGGCGAGTCCAGCATCGGCGGGGGCATGCGCCGCGTCGAAGCGCTGACGGGTCGTGCAGCGGAGGCGCTGTTCGTGGAGCAGTCGGCCACGCTGGACGCGCTCTCCAACCGCTTGCAGACGCCCGTGGCCGAACTGGAGGCGCGGCTGGACAGTTACATGCAGGAGACCGATGACCTGCGCCGTCGCCTCGCCTCCTTGGAGCGCTCGCTGCTCCGTTCCGAGGCCGAGGCGCTGCTACAGCGCGTCGCCGACGTGGACGGCGTGCGTGTCGTCTACGGCCGCACCTCGGCACACAACGCCGATGGCATGCGCGAAATGGGCGACTTCCTGCGCGACAAGCTCTCCAGCTGCGTGGTGACGCTGGGCGGACTCTCCGAAGGCAGCCCGGTCCTGGTGACCATGGTCACCGGCGATCTGGTGGAGCGGGGCGTCAATGCCGGCAGCATCGCCCGCGACGCGGCCAAGCTGATGGGCGGCGGAGGCGGCGGGCGCCCCGAGATGGCCCAGGCCGGCGGCCGACAGCCGGAGAAGCTGGACGAAGCACTGGCCGCCGTGCCTGGCCTGGTTCGTGCGGCGTTGTCCTGATACTAGACCGGGAGATTCTAACCACAGAGGGCACAGAGATTCGTTTAGTGTCTCTGTGCCCTCTGTGCTCTCTGTGTTTGAATGCCCATGAGACTACTCGCCCTGGACGTTGGAGAGCGGCGCATCGGCCTGGCTTCCGGGGTCGATGAGTTCGGCACCGCGCTGCCCGCCGGCGTTATCAGCCGTACCCGCCTGACCGCCGACATACGTGCCGTGCTCGACGCGGCACGCCGGCGGCAGTCCGATGCCATAGTGGTTGGCGTCCCGGTGCGTCCCGGAGGCGAGGAATCCCCCCAGACAAGATACGTTCGGGGCTTCATCCGTGCCCTGCGACGCGAAACGGCGCTGCCGGTCCACGAGGTGGATGAGGCTTTCACCAGCCAGGAGGCCGAGGGCCTGCTACGGGATGCCGGCCTGCAACCGTCGAGAGATCGCGGGGCCATAGACGAAACCGCCGCAGTGCTTATCCTACGGCGATTCCTAGCTGACCTTTCACAGTCCCCTCCCCCTCAGGGGGAGGGCTAGGGTGGGGGTGACGGGTTAGAGCTGTGAATGACGGTCCTTACTGAACGTCCCGGCTACAAATACGTCCTCTCGAAATCCTGCGACTGGAGCGTCATCGTCTCCATGTCCCAGTCGAAGGTGAGTACTACCGACCGCTCAGAGGTCGCCTCCAGCAGACGGCGTCCGTGCTGGGCCACCACGCTCTCGGCCTCGCGGTAGTCCAGCTCCCGGGGCTCCACGCCAGTCCGGTTGCAGACGAATATGGGCAGGCCGGTCTGCGCCGACCGCTCCTCCCACTCGCCGTCGGGTCCGCAGCCGCCGGGCCCCCACGACACCGGAGACACTAGCACCTGCGCGCCCTTGCTGACCAGCACCTCGGCCACGTCGTTCTTGTAGGCGTCGGCACAGACCAGGATGCCGGTCTTGACGCCATCGCAGGGCAGGGGGCTGATCTTCCAGCCGGGGCTTGACCAAGCCTCTGCGCCTCCCAGCGCCTTGATCTTGCGGTGGCGGCCAGTGATTTCGCCGTCCGGCCCGATGACGAACACCGTGTTGTACATTCTTCCCGATGCCGGATCCAGTTCCGGGTGCGAGAGGAACACAGTAATGCCCTGCCGCCTCACGAATTCCTGGAACCCGGTCATCCACAGGTCCGGCTGCGGATTGATCCAGCCGGTGCCGATGGTCTTGAGGAACAGGTAGCCCGGCACGCACAGTTCCGGCGTTATGGCCCACTGCGCCCCAGCCTCGGCAGCCGCAACGACTCCTCTCTCGATCAGCTTACGGTTGTGCTCGATGTCGCCGGTCTCCGGTGCGATGTGCAACAGCGCGATCCGCACGCAACCCTCCCACGAGTCCACAAACTTCGGCTTTGATTATAGCACTGCCGGATTGTGGGGAAGGCCGGCCCTCAGATTGCCCCCAGGGTGTTTTGATTCTCCCTCTCCCTCGAGGGAGAGGGTTGGGGTGAGGGTGAAAACCGCGTCATCGGTGACTGTCCCAATATACGAGGGACGCCCCCACCTCCGACTTTGTCGAGAGCCGCGACAGAGTCGGGCCTAACCCTCCCCCGGAGGGAGAGGGAACTCAAAAAGCCCCTGTCGGCGGCATAAAATGTCCTTGACGCAGGAAGCAGCGCCAAGCACAATGGATTGCAGGGACCCACGTTGCCCCGTGGTGTAGTGGTAGCACGCCAGCCTTTGGAGCTGGAATCCCTGGTTCGAGCCCAGGCGGGGCAGCCATCGCCCTCGGTTCCCTGTTCCAATAGCGGCAGACATCAGAGACAGTAGGTCTTCCTCCAATACCCGAAGCTGGAACCTGGTCGACTAGTTTTTCTGAGATGTCGAGATGAGTGAGCCAATGGAAACGGATCCTCGTTCCACAGTGGATGAAATCCTGCAGTTGCTGGCATACGCCGGGGAAACGGAATACCACGGCGAACGCGTCTCGCAGCTGGAGCATGCACTGCAGTGCGCCCACCTCGCCCGAACTGCCGGAGGTTCGGAAGAAGAGATCATCGCGGCCCTGTTACACGACATCGGCCACATCTGGCCAGTGGAGGAACGCCAGGTGACCAGCGTCGGTGTGGTGCAGCACGATGCTATCGGCGCCGAAGTTCTCCGGCAACTCGGGTTTTCGGATGCCGTGGCCGAGACCGTCGGCGGGCACGTCAAGGCCAAGCGCTACCTGGTGGCCACCAACAGCGAATACGCCTCGCGGCTGTCGGATGTCAGCGTGGAGTCGCTGAGGTTGCAGGGCGGGCCAATGTCAGGGGAGGAGGCCGAATCATTTGCCAGCACCGCCCACGGCCCGTCGGCAGTGCGCGTGAGGACCTGGGATGATCGCGCCAAGACTCCCGGCGCCGACGTTCCCGGTCTGGAGAGCTACCGGCAACTGCTCACAGACCACCTCTCACGGCAGATGGCTGGATCGCCGTCCTGAACGGTTAAATGAGCTCGGCCGCGGGATAGGATTCCCTCGGCGTTCTTTGACCACAGCCCCAATGGGATCTGCTCCGGTTCATGCCTGCGACAGGACCAGCCGTCAGGTCAGCTTGATCTGCTCCAGCAATCCCTGTATCTCGTGCGGTGTCAGCGGGGATGTCTCCGAGGTAGCCATCTGAAGCCGCACCGCGTCGGCCAGGCCGTCGGCGTGCAGCTCCTCCAGCTTCAGGCACGGGGCGCCCATCTCCTCGGCGATGGTGGTGGCCAGCCCCAGCCGCAGAAAGTCCGTCTCCGTATCGATCACCACGGCGGAAATCTTCTGCTCCCTGATGGCCGCTGCCATGGCTCTCGCTTCTGCCAGCGGCAGGCCAGCCCGTCCTTCCACAGGCTCAGGATGAACCGCGCCGTCCGAACCGCCGGGGTCGCTGCCCATGGCCACGTTGGCCCGCCCGTCGGACAGCACCACCAGCAAGGGGAGCACGTTCCGGTCCTTCTGCTTTTCCGCCTCAATGACCTCCATGGCCAGCAGCAGGCCCCGGCTGAGGGGCGTGCGGCCTCCGGTGGGCATTTCCTGCAGCATGGCGTGAGCCAGGTCCACGCTGGAGGTGGGAGGAAGCAGCACCTGTGCCCCGGTGCCGCGAAAGGCGATCAGCCCCACCCGGTCGCGCCGCTGGTAGGCGTCCAGCAGCAGAGACAGGATTGCGCCCTTGACGGCGACCATCCCCCGCTGTGCGCCCATGGACCCGCTGGCGTCCACGACGAACAGGATCAGGCTGCCGGTCTTGGTCTCGCGCACCTTCTCCCGCACGTCCCACGGCTCGATAAGGAAGGCGGGCGCATAAGCAGTTCCCTCCCCTGGGCTGATTGTTCCCTCTCCCGGAGGGAGAGGGTTAGGTTGAGGGTGAGAACGCCGCTCAGACTGGTGCGGAGCGGCGGCGCGGAGCGTGGCGTCGAGGGCTAGGTCGGAAGCATTCTCCTGGGGCACGGCAGCGCTTACGTAACGGCCCGATGGCGTTCCGCTGACGGTGCGGGCGCGACGGCCGCCCGAGGGCCGGGCCCGGTGGTCGGGCGGCTTTACCTGCAGGGAGCGTACGGAAAAGGGGTTGCCTACCTCGAAGTATTGGTCCTGCGGCCCGGATTCCGGGTTGGAGTCCGGGTTGGAATCTGGGGGCGGTTCCGGCGGTTGCTCTTCCTCGTCTGGGGAATCCGGCTCTGGTGAGTCAGGGTCTCCGTCGTCCTGCTCTTCCGACTGCGAGTCGTCCCGGGGTTCCCGGCCCTGGGGGCGATTCTGGAACTCGTCGATCATGGAGTCCAGCTGCTCGGTGACCAGGTGTGGCTGCTGGAAGGGCTGGCGGCGCTGGCGGTGCAGCAGGGCCATCTCAGCCGCCTCCCGAACGTCCTCGGCCAATACGTGCTCGCGGCCCTCGTAGGCGGCGATGGTGCTGGCGGTCTTGTACATCACGATGTCGGCCCGCAGACCGTCGACTTGGTACTCGGCGCAGATGTCGGTGATCAGCTCGAGGATGTCATCGGGTACGGCGACCCGGTCCAGCAACTGGCGGCTGCGAAGGATGCGCTCCCGCTCCTCCGCCTCGGTGTCGTGCCAGCGTTCCATGAAGCCGTAGGGGTCCGACTCGTAGGCGATGCGACGCTTTACAACCTCCCGGCGCTCCTCGGGAGTGAAGGCGCTGTCCACCTCCACTGCAAGGCCGAAGCGGTCGAGGAGCTGTGGGCGCAGGTCACCCTCCTCCGGGTTCATGGTGCCGACGAGAATGAACTCGGCGGCGTGGCTGACCGAGATGCCCTCGCGCTCCACGTAGTTGCGTCCCATGGCGGCGGCGTCCAGCAGTACGTCGACCAGGTGGTCGTTGAGCAGGTTGACCTCGTCCACGTACAGGATGCCCCGGTGAGTGGAGGCGATCAGGCCCGGCTCGAAGCTGCGGCTGCCGCTCCTGATGGCCTGCTCGATGTCCAGGGAGCCTACCAGCCGGTCTTCGGTCGCCCCCACGGGCAGGTCGACGATGCGCACCTGGCGAGTTACCGCCGGAGCGTCCTCCGTCAAATTTCCCTCCCCTTCAGGGGGAGGGCTAGAGTGGGGGTGGCACCGCTGGCACAGGCCCTGGCGGTTCTCCGGGTAGCAGCTGTAGGGGCAGCCCCGGACCACCTCAACCTCGGGCAGCAGCGCTGCCAGCGACCGGACGGCGGTGGACTTGGCCGTGCCCTTCTTGCCGCGAATGAGCACCCCGCCGATGCGGGTGTTGATGGCGTTCAGGATCAGCGCCCGCTTCATCGCCGTCTGCCCGACGATGGCAGTAAAGGGAAAGCGCGGCTCGCCTCCGTTAGTCCTGAGCCTGTCTAAGGATTGTTCCGGGCTGGTTGTCATTAGCTTTCCCAATTGACCTAAACGGCAGGA
The DNA here is from genome assembly GCA_965203005.1 of Dehalococcoidia bacterium. Taxonomy (GTDB): domain Bacteria; phylum Chloroflexota; class Dehalococcoidia; order Lucifugimonadales; family UBA3495; genus VXOI01. The sequence continues at coordinate 1,932,889 of CBDBBS010000002.1, read as the reverse complement.
TTTTCTGTGTCTTTTCCAATTCTCGACCAGGTTCCGAAACGCCGCCGTTGCCATTCCAGACCTGGGAACAACGTTCAGCCGCCCGTGATTTGATAGCGGCCTATATTTTCCCACAGGTTACTCGGATACCACGCCTCATCATCCGCATGGGCCGAGAAGTAAATGCCTACATTTCTATTACGATTGAAGTACACCCGCCTGGGCTGACCCGCGTAGCGCAGTACACGGCCGAGTTGCCTGGCTTCTATCCCCAGAGTCTCGAACAATTCCAGGTACTGATTCTCTGTCTTATCCGAGACGATTGCAGAAGCCATTTTCTGCGTCCGCTATTCGCGCGAACGCGGGAATGACAGCACGGTTAGGTTGGGATGTAATGCACGAATTCGATCCCGTCTCTTCCTACGTACCTGTCGCACATGTCAGTGAACGCCTTGAGCCGGTCGGGCTGGAGAGGCGTCGGCTTGTAGTCCTCGTCGAGAAAGGGGTTGGGAAAGTAACTGCGCAGCAGCGTCTCCTCCTTGTGCCCGGAGAACCGCACGTAGTAGCTGAGCCGCTCCCCGTGGGTCTTGGTCTCGACGAACTGTATGGCCGCCACGTCGTTGAGGGAGATGTGAAAGTGCCAGTTTTCCGCCTCGACTGTGATCGACTGGTTATGGCGCTCCGGTTTCTGGATGCCCTTTGAGTTGTTCTCGCTGACCACGGGGCCACCGCCGACGACCCACATCATGGACTCATCGCTGGTCAGCTCCTCTATGAGTTCAAACGCAACTTCCATTGTCAGACTCCTCGGGTGCCGTGGATTTCACCCTAACCCTAACCCTTTTCCTCAAGGGAGAAGGAGGAAAGGTTCTCAATGGTACTATACCAGCTATTGAAGGCCGACAGCGCCTTCCTGGCGGGCTTCCAGGTCGGCCTCAAGCTCAAGGTATAGCTGTTGCAGTTTCTCGCGCATTTCCGGCGACGGGTCTTCCCACAGGCCCCGCTCGATGGCCTCCAGCAGCCGCTCCACGATGCCCTTGAGGGCCCAGGGGTTCGATTGATTGAAAAAACGCTGTGTTTCCGGGTCCAGGACGTAGCTCTCGGTCACGTCCTCGTACATCCAGTCCTCGATGACCTGCGCCGTGGCGTCGTAGCCGAACATGTAGTCCACGGTGGCGGCAAGCTCGAATGCGCCCTTGTAGCCGTGGCGCTTCATGGAGTCGATCCACTTGGGGTTGACCACGCGGGTGCGGAACACCCGCCGCGCCTCGTCTTGCAGGTCGCGGTTCTTGGCCCGCGACGGATCGGAGCTGTCGCCGAAGAACTGGCGGGGGCTGCGGCCGCTCAGGGCCCGCACCGTAGCGATCATGCCGCCGTGGTACTGCATATAGTCGTCGCTGTCGAATATGTCGTGCTCGCGGGTGTCCTGGTTCTTGGCGGCGACGACAATCTGACCGAACCGGCGCCGGAACTGCGGGCGAGCGTTCACGCCGTGGTCCTGCTGGGTGTAGGCGTAGCCGCCCCAGGCGGTGTAGACCTCGGCCAGGTCCTGCACCGTCTCCCAGTTTCGCTCGTCCAGCACCGGCAGGATTCCGGCCCCGTAGGTGCCCGGCTTGCTGCCGAATATGCGGTACAGCGAGGATGCCCTGCGCCCTGCATCGGTTCCCTCTCCCGGAGGGTGAGGGCGCTCCTCTGGTCTCGACAGGTCCTCGGAGAGGTGCTTGACGATGTAGTTGTCCGCCGGGGATTCATCCAGCGCGGCCACCATTTCCACTCCCTGGTCCAGCAGGTTGATCAGGTTGGGGAAGGCATCGCGGAAGAAGCCGCTGATGCGCACGGTAACGTCGATGCGCGGCCTGCCCAGCTCCTCCAGCGGGATGACCTCAAGCCCCTGCACGCGGCGGCTCTCGGCCTGCCACTTGGGGCGCACGCCGAGCAGGTGCAGAATCTGGGCAATGTCGTCGCCGTGGGTGCGCATGGCTGACGTGCCCCAGACCACCAGCCCAACCATCTCCGGGTAGGCGCCCTCTTCCTCGAGGTACTTGTCCAGCAGGGATTGGGCCAGCTGCTTGCCGGTCTCCCACGCGGCGGGCGAGGGGATGGTCTTCGGGTCTACGGAATAGAAATTGCGGCCGGTGGGCAGGATGTTGGCCATCCCACGGGTGGGCGCGCCGCTGGGCCCCGCCGGAACGTACCGGCCATCCAGACCCCGCAGCAGGTTGCCGATCTCGTCTGGCGTCCGCATCAGGGCCGGGTACACCGTCTCCGCCACGTACGCCAGCACCGACTCCGTCTGTGGATCAGGGACCCGCAGCACGTTCTTGACCACTGGCGCCGCATCGCCTGAGCGGAAGCCTGCCTCCAGCATCTCGCGGTAGAGCTGTCGGCACAGCAATTCGATCCCTTCCAGAACGTCTCCATTGGTGCGGATTATGTCTGAATCAGGATTTTCGGGATTAAAGGATTGGCAGGATGTGCTGATTCTATCTTGAAAATCCTTTAATCCCGAAAATCCTGATTCAGACAACGGATCGCCCAAGTTGTCTATCAGCTTCCCATAATCGAATCCCAGCGCCTCAGCGACGGAGCGGCGCAGGCTGGGGATGCCGCTGATGTCCAGACGGGTCAGGGCGCAGAGCAGCCCGACCAGCTGCTCGCCCTCGGGCGTGTCTCCGAGGATGTGCAGGCCGTCCTTGATCTGGGCGTCCTTCAGCTCGCAGAGATAGCCGTCGATTTCGAGGATGAACTCGCCGAAGTCCTCGGGCTGGGAGTCGATGCCCAGGTCCCGGTGCAGCTCGGCCTGCTGCACCATCTCCCAGATCTGGGTCTCCAGCAGCGGCAGCTTGGAGGGATCCAGTGTCTGGCACTGGTAGTGCTCGTCCATCAGCTGCTCGATGCGGGCGATGTCGCCGTAGCTGTCGGCGGTGGTCATGGACGGTATCAGGTGGTCGACGATGGTGGCATGGGCGCGACGCTTGGCCTGTGACCCTTCGCCGGGGTCGTTGATAATGAAGGGGTAGAACAGCGGCACGTCATCCATGGCCACTTCGGGGTAGCAGGACGGCGACAGGCCGATGCCCTTGCCCGGCAGCCACTCCAGCGTGCCGTGCTTGCCCAGGTGCAGGATGGCGTCGGCGCCGAAAACGTCGCGGACCCAGCGATAGTAGGCGATGTAGTGATGGGTGGGAGCCAGGTCGGGGCTGTGGTAGATGGCGATCGGGTTTTCGCCGAATCCGCGCGGCGGCTGCAAGCCCACGAACACGTTGCCCAGGTCGATGCCTGCGATGGCCAGTGCTGGAACACCAGGGTTACGCCCCGCCCCCCCTTGTATTCCCCCCCTGAGGGGTGGAGAGGAAACTGTTTCGGTGCGATACACTTGCCCGGGCGGCTCGCCCCAATCGCGGGACAGCTCCTTCACAACATCATCGGGGAATGTCGAAAACCAATCGTTGTACTGACTGGCAGTTACGTGTCCGGCGGCCAGTCGCAACTGCTCTTCGGTCAGGGAGTCGCGGTCGTTGCTGCACCGCTCGATGATGCGGTGGACCAGTTCATCCCCGGTCTCAGGGATGTCCGTAACCCGGTAACCGGCGTCCCTCAGCGCATTCAGCACCAGGACCGCCGAGTTGGGGGTATCCAAACCCACTGCGTTGCCGATGCGGGCGTCCTTGGTCGGGTAGTTGCTGAGGATGACAGCGATTTTCTTTTCCGAGTTGGGCTTGAGGGCCAGGTTGGCCTGCTTGATGGCCAGACGGGCCACCAGCTCCACCCGGTCATCCCTCGGCACGTACCGTTGCAGGCGGCCCGAAAGTCCGCTGTTAGTCCGCCCCCGTCCCTCGACAGGCTCAGGGCCAGCGGATACCTCCTCCTTGAACGAGATAGGCACCGAGATCAGCCGCCCGTCGAACTCGGGCAGCGCCACGCTCATGGCGGTGTCAATGGGGCCAAGGCCCAGGTCGCTCTCCAGCCATTCGTCCTGGGTGCCGGTGCTGATGATCGCCTGCACCATCGGCACGTTCAGGCTGTCCAGGTAGTCCACCGACCAGCCGCTGGCAACGGCAGCTCCCTCTTGGCTCAGCTCGCCCATGGACATGCCCATGGTGTTGACGATGCAGTGGACACGGGGCGTGCCATCGGGAGCCGCCAGGTACTCGGTGAACGCCCGGTTGGCCACGCCGTCACCCTCCGGGCTGTGTTTCAGGCTGAAGGCGTATACCGGCAACACGTTGGCGCCCTTGGCCTCCAGGCTGCGGATGAGGGCGTCGATGGGCAGCAGGTTCCCGCTCATCCAGTGCGCCCGGTAGAACAGGATGCCGATGGACGGCCGCCCGTCCCTCGACTCGCTCGGGAGGAAGTGCTCTGCGACATAAGTCTCGACATCCGTGCCTTCCGGGCAGTCGGGATGGTAGATGCCCTCCCACGGAAGCGGAGCCGGCGCCTCGTGGCCGTGTTCGGTTCCGAAATAGGCGTCGCTCAGGAACAGGAACAAGTTCTGGAAATTCTGGACGCCACCCTGCATCAGGTAGGAGAAGACTGTATCGACCTCGGCCACCGGGGCAGTGCAGGCCGTAATCAGGTCATCGTCCCATTCCTGGTGGCCGGGACAGGCGATCAGGGGAATGCCCTGGCTGCGGCACTGCCGTACCAGCGCGTCGAAGCTGTCGGGCATGGCCCGCTTGCCGCCCAGCAGCCGCAGCACCACCACACCCGCTTCGCGAACCAGGGAAAGTATGTCTGTGTCCTCGCCCGAATCCTCGCGCAAGGCAGACGGGTTGAGACCGACGACACGGGGGAACCCTGGCGGCATCGACGCCATTGCCCGGTCGGCCGTCAGGATGTCCGTATCGGCGGTGGTGATGAATAGGATCGACTTCTGTTGCATGGTCATTCGTTCTTTGTCTGAATCAGGATTTTCAGGATGAAAAGATTAACGGGACAATCAAGCGGTCATCATGAAAATCCCCTAATCCTGAGAATCCTGATTCAGACAATTTCTCACATATCCGCAGGTGTATTGCCGCTCAGAAAGACCATGATGGACAGGTCGCTGAACTCATCCGCGATCCTGCTGCACTCGCCGAGGGTTCCCTCCCAGCGCTGCTCGTCATCGTAGGTCAGGCGCTGGTAGACCCGGACATCGACGTTGTCGCTGACACCCAGTTCCAGGAGGCCGCTGGCGATGCCCGCCGGCATCAGGTCAAAGGGACGCGGCAGCAGGATCACGTGCCGTCTGCCCTCGTTGACGTAATGGGCCAGTTCCTCCAGTTCCCCTTCGACAGGCTCAGGGTGACCTTGTCGAACCCCCCGCTTGTGCAGAGTGAGGAATACCGAGTCCTCGAGAAAAATCCCCGTGCGGGCCATTGCCACCTGGACCGAACTGATACCGGGAACCAGGTCAACCCGGTCTGCCCGTCGCCGAACCCGCTCGAGAAGCTCCCTCGCTGACACGTTCAGGTCGCCCCAGCAGCAGACCACGCACTTCCTGCCCTGCTTGACCTGCTCCTCCGCGTATTCCAGCACCTGTTCCTGGTCCCGGTACGACATGGGACAGACCTCGGCGTGGTCCAGCATTGGGCGCACCACGTTCAGCACGGTGTTGAAACCCAGCACGAGGTCGGCGTCCTGCAACGCCTGGCGTCCTTGCAGCGTAAGCATGTCAGGATTGCCGGGTCCGACGGCGACGAACGTTATCCGGGTGCCGCTATTTTCGTCCGAGTCTGGAATGGGATAAGCCTCACTGTGTCAAAACTGTCCAAGGAGGAGGGCCTGCGGGGCGCCCCCGCAAACAAGAAAATCCCCGGCGCCACTGCTGCCGGGGACGGTCCCATTTTGGGCAAGGCGATATCGCCTTAGGGCCTCTCTGTCGCGCGCAGAAGCAGAGCACCTCCACCCGGGCAGGTTTTCTGACTTGCGAGTCTCATTTCGAGGACTCGATCACAGTGGCGCAACCGTGGCGGACTCGCACCGCCTTGCCCTGATATGCCCCATAAATGCGCCGTCTCCTGGGGCCGGTATGGGCGGCGCAGTGAAAATCACCGGGTGGCTAATTCGATTTTTAATGGTCGCCCGCAGCCAAGAACCGAACTGCAGAGCGAGGCAAGTGTAAATTGATACTACTAGGCTGTCAATAGAATTGGGCCCTTGCCCCAGGGCCGTTTAATCTCCCTCTCCCGGAGGGAGAGGGAATCCATTAACCCACCAACTCGCTGCCGCAGACGAAAGGCCCCTGCCGCTGAGGCAGGGGCCTGGCTGGTGCGGGGTCGGGAGCGAGGCCGCTACCGTGTCCAGTCCTCGGGCGTGAGGTCGTTGGCGCTGTCCGACGAGCTGCTGGATTCGTCGGGTTCCTCCTCCTGTTGGCCCGGATCGGGCTGTGGAGATGGCGGAGGCTGTGGAGACGGCGGGGGTTGTGGAGACGGCGGGGGCGTGTTACCGCCGCCGCTGGTTATGGTCACGGTTATGTCGTCAACCGAGACGACCTCGTACCCCGACCCGGAGTAGGTCCAGGGATTGTGGGTGATGTAGGCCGTGTCGCCCGCCGTGCCGTCGGCGGCGCTGACGGTTACGGTCTGCGCACTCCAGTTGCCGGGCGTGAAGGTCAACTCTGTCGGCTGCACCGTGACGCCGCTGGCGACCAAGGAGATGCCCACTTCATCCAGGGGCTGCGCGGTCAGCGACACCGTGTAGCTGGCCGTGCCGCCCTCCGGCACGTTGAGGCTGGTCGGCGTCACCGTTACCCCAGCCTCGTCATCGTCGGTGACACTGACAGACACGGACGCAACGGTGATCCCGGCGTACTCGTCTGCGCCGCTGGCCGTGTGGCTGACGGTGGCGCTGTCGTTCGCCGCGTCATCGTCGTGGGCGGCGCGGACGGTTACGGTCTGGGCCTCATCCCAGTTGTCCGGGGTGAAGGTGAGGCTGGCCGGCTGGGTTGTGACGTCGGCGTTGTCGCTGCCCGGCGTGATGACCACGTTGCCGGTGGGCTGGCCCTCCAGGACCACCGTGTAGGTTGCCGAGCCGCCCTCGTCGACGGCCACCGGCTCGGCGGTGGTCACCGTGACACTGGCCCGCCGGTTCGGGGACGTCTGCGGCGACTCACTGCATTCGGGCGGCGTATCGCCGTCGCCGTCGTCGTCCACGATGGTTAGCACGGTCTCCAGGACTGGCACGTCCCAGGCCCAGGCATGGCGGTCGTCCGGGTGCGACACGGCGAAGGCCACCCGCACCGTCTCCTCCCCTTCTGCGATGTCGTCGTCGATTATTTCAATGGGCACCGTTCCGGTCCATTCATGGCGCGCCGTCTCCTCCTCCGTGGTGGAGAACTTGAAGGTGCTGACCAGCGGGACGTCAGATATGCTGCCCCGGTAGTCCGTGCCTCTGTTGGCCGTGGAGCCGTACACCGTGGAAAAGGAGGCGTACCGGTCGGTCAGTGCCTTCCTGAACACCACCGTCGCCGTCACGGTGTCGCCGTGGGACTCGCAGAACCGGGACGGCGTGAGCGCCATCCCGGACGACTCGAGGGTGAGATTGGCGACGGTCGTCGTCGCGCTGGCTTCGGACGACCAAGGGCCGTCGTCGTTGACTTTGTGCTTGAACGCGCTGACCCGCACGGTGTACGCCGTGCTGGGCGCGAGGCCGGGGATGGTGGCCTTGGTTCCCCGGGTCACACCCTGGCGGCTGGCGCCGTAGTCCTCGCCCGGCCCTTTCCACTGCACCTTGTAGTGGGTGGCATCGGCGACCCGGTTCCAGGACACCGTGACGGAATTGGCCCCGCCCGTGGCCGTAACACCAGTCACCTGGCCCGGCAGTATTGTGGCGGTCACCGGCGCCGACACGCTGAGGTCCTTGCCGGCGTTGTGCAGGTCCGCGGGCAGCGTCAGCGTCAGCGTGCGGTTATCGTCGAAGTCGTACTTGGGGTCGTTACTCCAGTAGCCCAAGGTGACCGTCACCTGCGTGTCGGAGACGCGCTGCACCCGGTCAATCCAGACCGGAGGGCCATCGTCGCCGAGCAGGTAGCGGTGCCGGGCCTGCGGAAGTCGCCACTTGGCGCCACCCAGTTCAAGGTTCAACCTGGCGCCGCTCAGGTTGGCTTCCGTCAGCGGCGACGGTCTGGTGGCGAGGTGGGCGGACACGTCTTCCGTGGTCACCTCGACAATGGTCGAAGAGTAACTTGGGCGAGCCCTGTTGGTGGTGCTCACCCGGAATTGGTAAGAGGTCTCGGGCTCCAGCCCGCGCACCAAGGCAGTGGTGCGGCTCGTCGTGCCGGCATGGGTCCAACTAGTGCCGCCGTCCGCCGAATACTGGTACACGTAACCCGTGATAGGATAGTCATCTGTGCCAGCGGACGCCTCCCAGGACAGGGTGACCCGGTCGGCGCCTACGTCGTGGGCGGCCAGGTTCGTGGGCGCCGGCGGCTTGCTGGCCAAGGTGACATATTCCCATCTCAAGTTGTAGTCGTCGCTGTCGTGCTCGGAAAACTCTGAGTTCATTGCGGCCACGCGGAAATCGTATTCCCGATCGGAATGCAGGCCGGTCACGTCGTGTTGCAGCCCGGTCACCGAAACGGCAGATCCCCAGTCGTCAGCGCTACGCTCCTTTTGCTGGACGGCATATCCGGTGATGTCCAGGCCGCCGTCGCTGGAAGGGGCGTCCCAGGTCAGGCGCGCCTGGCTATCGGGGAGGCCGACAAGTTCGCCCCCCGTTACCCTGAGATTGCGCGGCGGCGAGGGCCGGGCAGTCTGGGTACGTATGTCGTTAACGGCGGGGGGGCTGACAGTGGAGCTACAGTGCTCTGCGTCCAGATCCAAGCAGGAAGAGACCCGAAGGTCGTACACCGTGTTCGGAGTAAGGTCGTGGAAGCCGCCAATGCGGGCGTCCGCGCCTCTGGTGGTCCGTCGCCAGTCATTTTGGTCATTGAACGTTATCTCGATAACGTAGAGCTTGACCTTTTCATCTTCCGGTATGTTGACTTGCGCGTCCTGCGGTTCTTCCCAGGACAGAATTATCGCGGTATCGAACAGCCCCTCCACCCTGTTGCCATCCATCCTGACCTGGACATTCGTGGGCGGATTGGGGCCGTGGTCGGCCTGGGCGAACTGTTGCGGCCCGGCGAAGAACAGGGCGGCGGCCAAGAGGGCCAGCAGCGCCAGCAGGGGCAGGGCGAGGCGGTTTGACCTACTCATGGCGCCGCCTCCCGCCCGTTGGGAAGGGGTTAGGTCGGGGGGGGGGGGGGGGTAGATTTACGGTGCAGCATGGCGGCAATCTCCAGGTCCGGCTTGTCTCGTTGCCGGGAATGTGGGCAGCCATTATACACAAATTCGGATTACATGGGATAAACGATTAACTCCATTTTGATTACATGCTGGTTAGTTTTCGGGCCAATTTTGCCTGATCGCCCCGGCTTGGAGTTACGATGGCCGGGCCGGTGTTGCAAAGTTGCCAGATTCTCTTGTCTGAATCAGGATAGGGAGTTACGCAGTTGGAGATTTTCACCCTCACCCTAACCCTCTCCCTCAAGGGAGAGGGGACAACCAAGAGACCCCTGGCGTTGAAGGCGAATTTGACATCCCGTTGATCCGCTTGCTATCATCCCGCCGACACTACGGCCATTCAGCACGGCGCGCCTTGCCGGGTTTCCAACCCGGGACGGGCGCATAAGGGAAAGCGGTTAGAATCCGCTGCGGAGGCGCCACTGTAACCGGGGAGCCACCCGCTCAAGCCACTGTCCTGCTGCAAGCCCCTTTCCGCCGAAAGGGGAAGGGATGGGAAGGCGCGGAATGGGCATTGATCCGGGAGCCAGGAGACCTGCCGATGCTGATCTGAGCGGTCGCTCTTCGTCCTCGGAGTGCTCAGATGCAGACCGGAACCAGGAAGGCGCCCGGTCGTCAGGTTTGAGCAGTCCCTGTCGCGGCGAAAGCGACGGGGATTTTATTTTGCAGACTGTTGATCCATCGGCAAGCTCGGGAGGGGCGCCTGTGGATTCCCGCCTGCGCGGGAATGACGGGGCCCTGCTCTCCGGACAGGAAGAGCGCTCTACGCCCCCTTCGACAGGCTCAGGACGGCCTCAGGGCGAGCTCAGGGGAGTACGGCGCTGGAACATAGGGCGGGTCTACCTGAGCTGGTTCAGCCGTTCTTCCGTCCTTGGTTGGTCTCCCGTGTTAATGAGACTGGCAGCGGGAGCGCTCCCTCTTTTCCTGCTTGGGCTGGCCCTCGTAGTTACTGCACTCGCGCTGGGCCCCTACACCATTCCCCTGTCGCACACCGTCGATATCCTTCTGAGCCAGGTCGGTATCGGGGAGGCCTCCGCGCCCCAGACCGAGCAGGCGATAGTCGCCTCGGTACGCATGCCGCGAATTGCCCTGACGCTGGTCGTTGGCTCTGCCCTGGGCGTTGCCGGGGCGGTGATGCAGGGCCTCTTCCGCAACCCCATGGCCGATCCCGGCATCATCGGGGTATCGGCAGGGGGCGCGCTGGGAGCGATCATCGCCATTTCCTCCGGCGCCCAGGCGGCCTTTGCCCTGGCCCTCCCCGCCATGTCCTTTGCGGGCGCCGGCGGCACCCTGGCCCTCGTGTACGCCGTGGCCTCCGTCGGCGGACGGTTTTCCATGTCCGCGCTGCTGCTCTCCGGGGTGGCTATCGGGGCATTCATAGCCGCCATCATCTCCGCCATCATCCTGTTCACCGAGAACCTGGAGGCGCAGAGGGACATGCTCTTCTGGCTCGCCGGTGGACTTGACGCCTCGCGCTGGGGAGAGGTCCACCTCTCGCTCCCCTTCGTGCTGTTCGGGATGGCAGTCGCGGTCTTCATGTCCCGGGACCTCAACCTGCTGATGATCAGCGAGGACGAGGCGCGGTCCCTGGGTGTCCGCGTCGGCTTGACCAGAAATTCGTTGCTGGCGGCCGCGTCGCTCATCACCGGAACGGCAGTGGCCTTTTCCGGGACCATCGCCTTCGTTGGCCTCATCGTGCCCCACGCCCTGCGCCTGATCACTGGGGCTGACAACCGGGTGCTGGTGCCGCTGAGCGCCATGGGCGGAGCGGTGTTCCTGCTGGCTGCCGACACGCTGGCGCGCATGGTCATTGCGCCCGCCGAGGTGAGCGTCGGCATCATCACCGCCCTGGTCGGCGCGCCGTTCTTCCTGATGCTTCTGGCGCGCAACAAGGCGCGGGCGTCGATGCTGTAGGCCCGGAAGATACGCCGCCTCCTGACCCTTCCGGGTTGAAAGCCGGGTTGAAAGCCGGGTTGAAAGCCGGGGGCGGCGCGGAACTCGCTCCCGGAACCAGGCCCGGGAGCGTGAAACGACCTGAACACACCCGCCTGAGATAATCAGGGGACTGAAACTGATATGAGGAACAACGGCATTACCAGGTATTTTCCAGCCACGCTGGTCATATTCGCGATAGCCATGCTGCTGGCTGTCGCCTGCGGCAGCGCAGAGGACGCCGGTCAGGCTCCGGTCACTGTGCCTGCGCCCACGGCGACGCAGGTCCCTGCGGACACGCCGGAGCCGCAGGCCCCCGCGTTGAAAGCCGGGGAGGAAACGCCTGCGCCGCAGCCTACCGTCGCTCCGACCGAGGCGCCGTCCGGCGGCCCAACAGCCACTCGGCCAGCTCCGACGGCGGCTCCACAACCCACAAGCGCCCCGGAACCGACGGAAGCGCCGGAACCCACGCCTGAGCCTTACCCGGCGGTGCCGGGCATCGTCGACCCCACCAACCTCGGCTGGCCGCGCGATGTGGAGACCCTCGAGGGAGTAGTTACGCTGAAGGCGCCACCCCAGCGCATCCTGACCTATTCCCTGGGGCACGACGAGATGTTAGTCGCCCTAGTGCCCCCGGAACGCGTCGCCGCCCTCGGCAAGTTCGCCAGCAACGCCGCATACTCCAACGTGGCCAATATCGCTCCTGAGTACCCGGTCTTCGAGAAGGGCGCCGAAAACGTCCTGGCCGCAGAGCCGGACCTGTTCATCGTGTCCGCGTTCACGGACGCCGATATAGTCGAACTGGTCAAGGAGGCCGGGGTCCCGGTTGTGAGGCCCGCCTTGGAGAGTTCCGCCGAGGGAAACGTGCCCAATATACTGATGCTGGGTTACATGCTGGGCGTGGAGGAACGGGCCCTGGAGTTGGCGGCTGAAATCGAGAGCAGGCTGGCCCTGATTGCCGAGAGGGTTCCGCCGCCGGGCGACGAAAGCAGGCCCGCCGTGATTTCGATTTCCCGCTGGTCAGACTCGATCAGCGTTGCCGGGGGCGGTACCACCGGGACCGGGATAATCGAGTCCGCCGGCGGCGTTAACGCGGCGGCCCGCGACGGCATCGACGGGTTCCAGAAGATCAGCAGCGAGTCCATCGCGGCGATGAACCCTGACTTCATCATCATCCCCCAGGGCGGCGATGGCGCCACGGCACTTCGCGATGATCTGCTGAACGATCCGGTGCTGGCTGCCGTCCCGGCGATAGCCAATGGCGAGATCCACATTGTCAACGCCCCCAGGCACATCACCCTGTCCCATTGGAACGTCCGCGGTATCGAATCGACCGCCGAAATTCTCTTCCCGGACCTCTTTGCCGACGTAGTTTTCGCCGATTTCGAGCCATACCGGGGAGAATGAGCGCCGTGGCCAGCCGACAGCGCGAATACGCCGGGCGCCCGGACCCCCCCTTGTATTCCCCCCCTGAGGGGGGGATGAAAGGGGGGGTGGTTCTGGCCGCAAGGGACGTATCTGTCCGGCTCGGGGGCAATCCCATCCTGAAATCGGTGTCCTTCGAGGCTCGCGCCGGCGAAGTCGCGGGCCTCATCGGCCCCAACGGCGCGGGGAAGAGCACGCTTCTCCGCGTGCTCGCCGGGTTGCTCCGCCCGGAATCGGGAGAGGTAAGGATTGAGGACGAACCTCTGAAGGGACTCAATTCAGCTCAGAGGGCCCGGCGCATCGCGTTCATGCCGCAGCACGACGCCACGCATCCCTTCACTGCCATTGAGACGGTCCTGATGGGCCGGTATGCGCACCTGGGGCGTTTCGAGCTCGAAGGCAGGCAGGACCGGGAGATTGCGCTGAGCGCCATGGCCCGTACGGATACGGCGCAGTTCGAGGACCGGCAGCTCGACCGGCTCTCCGGCGGCGAACGACAGCGCGTGATCCTGGCGCGGGCACTGGCGCAGCAGGCCGGCGTCATTCTGCTGGACGAGCCATCGGCCAGCCTGGACCTTCGGCACCGCCTCTCGATTATGGAGACGCTGAGGGAGGAGGTGGCTTCCGGAAAGGCGCCGCCGCCTGGGTCCGGTACGGGCGGCGCTAGGCGAGTAGCCGTGGTCGTAGCGCTCCACGACGTCTCGCTGGCCAGTCGCTACTGCGACCGTTTGACTCTCCTGTACGACGGACGCATCACGGCGGAGGGCCCGCCAGTCGACGTTCTGACCCCGCAGAACCTCAGGAACGCTTTCGGCGTCGAGACGGCGGTGCAGATCGACCCTGCTACGGGGTCTCCGCAGGTCTGGCTGATCGGGCCCTCGGTGTGACGGGGGACGCCCTCACCTCCGACTTTGTCGAGAGCCGCGACAGAGTCGGGCCTAACCCTCCCCCAGGGGGAGAGGGAACTTAATTGCTAACGTCCCGACTTTGTCGAGGATGCTCGACGGAGTCGGCACAGGGAGGGCCACCTTGGTGTCAAGCCCGTCTTCAAACAATGGGATCACACTGGCTCAGGCTATCGACCGTACCGGCAACGTGGATGCCGACGCGATGGCCCGCGCCGAGGCCAGGCAGGGCAACCTGACCAAGCCGCCGGGCGCGCTTGGACGCCTGGAGGACTTGTCAATAAAGCTAGCCGGAATCTTCGGCACCGAGAGGCCGGCCGTCGGCGAAAAAGCGGTCATCATCGCCGCCGGAGACCACGGGGTGGTCGCCCAGGGAGTGACCGCTTACCCACAGGAAGTCACAGCGCAAATGGTGCTGAATTTCCTGGCCGGTGGCGCTGCCATCACAGTAATGTGCCGCCACCTGGGGATACGGCAGATCATAGTTGACGCAGGTGTTGCTTCCGACCTGCCTGACAGCCCGGAACTCCGGTCTTTCAAGATCGACAGGGGCACGGGCGACATCAGCCAGGGCCCGGCAATGTCGCCCGTGCAGGCGGCGCAGTGCCTGGAGGCGGGCATAAACCTGGCCATCGAGGTGATTGAGTCGGGCGTGGACCTGCTGGCCACCGGCGATATGGGTATCGGTAACACTACGGCCTCCAGCGCCATCACAGCTGCGGTTACCGGATTGGATACCCATGAGACTACCGGAGAGGGTACTGGTCGCAACCCCGAGGAGCTGCTGCACAAGGCCGGTGTCGTGCGCACCGCACTGGAAGTAAATTCACCAGACCCCTCCGATGGCATTGACCTACTGTCCAAGGTGGGTGGATTCGAGATCGGCGTCCTCGCGGGGGTAATAATCGGCGCTGCCATGATGCGACGGCCCGTGATAGTGGACGGGTTCATTTCCAGTGCCGCCGCCCTGGTCGCCAGCGCAATTTGTCCCTCGTCCCGGGACTTCATGCTCGGCTCCCACGTCTCTGCGGAGCGCGGCCACCGCGCCGCCCTTGCCGCGCTGGAACTGGAGCCGTTGTTCGACCTGGGCATGCGTCTCGGGGAGGGCACGGGCGCGGCGCTGGCAATGCCGATCATCGAGGCCGCCGCGGCGACCCTGTCGGAAATGGCGACATTTGCCGAGGCAGGTGTGTCGGACAGGGAGCCGGAGGACCCTTCGACAGGCTCAGGGCAAGTTGCAGGGCAAGCTGGCGCGTGAACGGACCCTTGCCTGGAATGAGGGCGGCCCTGGGATTCCTGACGATCCTGCCGGTCGCCCCCCGGGATGCCGGGGGTCTCGCGTCGGCAAGAGGGTGGTTTCCTGCCGTCGGGCTGTTGCTGGGACTGACCCTTGCCTGCCTGGACCTCTTGATGCAGTGGGGCTATCCCCTCCTTCGACAAGCTCAGGATGCAGGCGGCGAGTACCGTCAGTTCCCCCCTGCGCTTTCCGCGTCCATTCTGGTCGTAGCTCTGGCTTTTCTTACCAGGGCGCTGCATCTCGACGGCTTCATGGACTGCTGCGACGCCCTGCTGGGCGGATTCGACCGGGAGCGTCGGCTGGCGATTCTGCGGGACTCCCACGTGGGCGCCTTTGCAGTGGTCGGCGCGGCAGGACTGCTCCTGCTGAAGGTTGCTGCTATCATGGCTCTGCCCCTGGGTGCAAACGGGGAAGCGGTGCGTTTCTGGATCCTGCTGCTGTTTCCCTGCCTGTCCCGATGGGGAATGCTCCTGGTGCTGGATTTTTTTTCGTATGCCAGGACTCAGGGCATCGGGGTGCCCTTCCAGCCGTCGGGCGCTCGCTGGCAGTTGCTGGGTGGACTATTGGTGACCGTTGCCGCCACCATTGCGCTGGCCGGGCCGGGAGGGCTGGCCCTGCTGGCCATTGCCACTGTCGTGGCGGTCGGGCTGGCCTCGTGGGCATCGAGGCTGCTCGGCGGCGTAACCGGCGACGTTTACGGGGCCGTCAACGAGACAGTGGAAGCGGCGGTGCTGATATTGGCCGCCGTACTGGTATACGCCTTGTCCAATAACTTCCTGCGGCCAATCCACGAATGGTCTTGGTGAGGATGACGACTGCCGGAGATGGAGTGGCGCTTATTTCCCGGTGAATGGTATCTTGACGCGGGAGCGCTGGTTCTCGCGCTGGTCCTGGATCTCGCGCTCCGGGAGTTGCCGAGTGCGGTTCATCCAGTGGTCTGGATGGGCAAAATGGTCTCGTGGCTGGAGAAAGCCGGGCCGTCTCCGGAGTCGAAGCGGCTTGCGCTAGTCTGGGGCGCAGTGATGGCCCTGGCCGTGCCTGCCCTGTTCGGCGGAGCGGCCTGGGTGGCAGCCAACGGGTTGCGGGAACTGGGCCCGGCGCCATACCTGTTGGGGGCGACGTTGCTGCTGAGCACGACCTTTGCTGTCAAGGGTCTGGCCCAAGCTGCGATTAGCGTGAGGGATTCGTTGGAAAGGACGCCATATCCTGAGTCCGACACGGATGGCGCTGGGGACGAGGGCAGCCTCGGGGAGGCGCGCCACGGTCTGCGCAGCCTTGTCAGCCGCGACGCGAATTCGCTGGACCAGCCTCTCGTATCGGCAGCGGCCATTGAGTCGGTGGCGGAAAATACGTCCGACAGCTACATCGGGCCCTGGCTCGCCTTCGCATTGCTGGGTCTGCCCGGGGCCTTTGCCTACCGGGCCGTGAACACGTTGGACAGCATGATTGGCTATCGCGGAAAGTACGAATATCTTGGCAAGGCGTCGGCCCGGCTGGACGATTTGATGAACCTGGCTCCGGCACGCTTCAGCGCCGGGCTGATCGTCATTGCTGGCGGACTGTGCCGGATGCAATGCAGTCAGGGGCTGCGCTGGCTCTGGTCCGGGCGGCGCTTGACGGCCAGCCCCAACGCCGGCTGGACCATCGGGGCCATGGCTGGCATCCTGGGCGTTGCGCTGGAAAAGGCGGGGCATTACCGCATCGGCGACGGTCTTGATGAACCCGGGCCGTCCCATATCGGAGCGTCGGTCAGGGTGGCCGTCGTGGTTGGGGTGGTCGGGTTGCCGCTGGCGGTCGGAGTACTGGCCTTGCGCGGGCTTTTCGCCGGTTAATTCGAGTGAACTTGCATAGCAAACACGAGCGGCCCGTCCACGGGGGCCTGAATTACGGGGAGCTGGACTCGTTGGGCCTCCGCCCGGAAGATGTCACGGATTTCAGCGCCAGCATCAACCCCCTTGGGCCTTCCCGCGTCGCCCTGGAGGCAGCGCGGCAGGTGAATCTGGCCGCCTACCCCGACCCGGACTGTCTTGACCTGCGGCGCGCCATAGGCAACAGCCTGGGTATCGACCCTGAGTATGTTCTTCCAGGCAATGGCTCCACCGAACTCATCCATTTGTTGGCGCGGGCCTTTCTGGCGCCCGACAGTCCAAAAGCGCCGCCTCCTGGGCCTTCCGGGTTGAAAAACGGGGGCGGCGCCGCCCTGATTTTTGCGCCGACCTTTGGCGAGTATGTGGCCGCTTGCCGCACCGAGGGTGTGGAGTCGGTCTCGCTCTTCCCGCAGGGCGCCGGACAGTCTGAGCTTGGGGGGGAGAAATTCCGGTGGGACATTCCGTGGGCCCTCGATTGCATTGCCGACCACTCGCCGGCCATCGTATTCCTCTGCAATCCCAACAATCCGACCGGCGTCTACCTGGGCGAGGACGAGGTCCGCAGGGTAGCCGAGGCATTGCAGGGGTTTGGCTTGCTCGTACTGGACGAAGCCTACCTGCCTTTCGTGAATGAAGGGTGGGATTCCTCCTTTCTGCTGTCGCTGGGGAACGTGGTGCTGCTCCGTTCGATGACCAAGGACTACGCCCTCACCGGCCTGCGGCTTGGGTACTTGCTGGCAACCGGGGACATAGTGAGACGGGTCCGGAGATTTCAGTACAGCTGGAGCGTCAACGCCGCCGCCCAGGCCGCCGGAATCGCCGCCCTGGCTGATCGCGAGCACGTCGAGAAGGGCAGGAGTGTTGTTGATGAGGGCAAGGAGTATCTGACGCAGGTTGCCAGCGATCTTGGCATCGAATGTCCTCCCGCCGCCGCGAACTTCCTGCTGCTGAACGTGGGACGCGCTCGCGAGGTCAGGGAGGCGCTCCTCGTGCAGCATCGCATTTGTGTGAGAGACTGTACCTCCTTCGGCCTGCCGGAATACATCAGGATCGGGGTCAGGACAATGGACGATAACCGGCGGCTGGCCGAGGCCCTGACAAGCGTCCTCCCTTCCTTTTTGCAGGTGAAAGGGGCTTCCAGGGCTGGAACGGATGACATTGCCTAAACAGCTCATATTCGTTCTGGGTGGCGCACGTTCCGGCAAGAGCGCCTTCGCCGAGCAGTTGGCCCGCAACCCTTCGGCAGGCTCAGGGGGGCGCGTACTCTACGTCGCCACCGCCGAGGTGCTCGATGACGAAATGCGCCGCCGCATTGACGCTCATCGCCGCCAGCGCCCCGCGACCTGGGACACGCTGGAGGAGCCTCTGGCCCTTCCGTCTGCGCTGGCCTCCTGCTTGTGCGGGAATGACGGGGGGCGGGAGTATGGCACGTGCCTGCTGGACTGTCTCACCCTCTGGATCAGCAACCAGCTTCTCGCCAGGGAGGGTGACCCAAACGCCGAACGCGAAATCCTTGCTGCCGCCAGTGAGCTGCTGGAGGTCTACGAGCAATCACCGGCGACTTGGATCGTGGTGAGCAACGAAGTGGGACTGAGCGTGGTGCCCGCTTCGCCGCTGGGCCGAACGTTCCGGGACGTACAGGGGCGAGTCAACCAGATGTTCGCAGCTCGCGCCGACCGGGCCTACCTGATGGTGGCTGGGCTGGCGATGGACCTGAAGGCCCTTGGCGCGGTCCCGTTCACCAGCCTTGGGACCCCGCCGCAATTCGGGGTGCGTCCCCACCCCAGCCCCCCCTCGTATTCCCCCCCAGAGGGGGGGAGAAATATATAGGGAGAGGGAACTAATCGATGAATCCCTCCGGTACGTTGAGGAAGGGGATTGCGTCAGCCCCGGGCACCTGCGGCGAACTGGCCCAGGGCATGCTTGATGGCGTGCTCTGCCTGGTGACTTGCCCCATAGATATCCGGAGCTTCGCAACGGTGGAACTGTTGCCTGGCTCCGGGAAGGTGGAGGCGCCGCCGGACTCTCCAAAGGCCGCCCAGGCAGTCCGCGCGACGCTGGAGTATCTTGGAGAGACCGGCTCGGATGTCCGTCTATCCCTGGATTCCGTCCTCCCTAGGGGTAAGGGAATGGCCAGCAGCACCGCCGACGTGGCCGCCAGCATTGCCGCCACCGCCGCAGCCGCAGGCCAGCGCCTGGAACCGGGCCGGATAGCCGGAATCTCCCTGGGAGTGGAACCTAGCGACGGGGTCATGTTCCCCGGAATCTCGGTCTTCGACCACCGCGAGGGAAGAATAGCGCGGCCCCTGGGTGAGCCGCCTCCAATGCGTGTGTTGGTGCTGGATTTTGGCGGCGTGGTGGATACCTTGGAGTACAACCGCGTTGCGAGAGATCAGGCCCTGAAGTCGCAGGAACCGAGGATGTCCGAGGCAGTGTCCCTGATCGAGACCGGGCTGATCCGGGGAAACCCGCTCTTCATTGGCAAGGGAGCAACTGTCAGCGCCATCGCCAACCAGGAGGTCTCATTCAACACCTGTCTGGACGACGTGCTGGCCTTTTCAGCCGAGGTAGGTGGTTTCGGCGTGAACGTCGCCCACAGCGGAACTGTCATCGGCATACTTATGCCGGACCAGTCTTCGCTTGTCACCCAGGCAGCCGCGCACGCCAGGAAACGCTTTGACTGTCTGGAAGCAGTTCTCCGGTGCCGCGTGGAGAGCGGAGGCGTCAGGATTCATTGACCGCCACCGCCGGCTGCCGAGATGCTTCCGGCCGGCTGACGAGCATCATGGTTTCCGCCCCCTTTATCCCGTAGCCTGATACCTTCGCTAGCGGTTTGGCAGCTTGGGAACCAGCCAGCTCAGGAAAGCATCCTCGCTGCGGGTCTGCATGAAGAACCGGCCGGGACCCTCCAGCTTGCACACCAGTCCCTCTCCGCTCAACAGGGTGGTCTTCCAACCCCCGGAACGTCCCACCTCGTATCTGACACTTTCGTCGAAGGCCACCATGTGGCCGTTGTCCACCGTGTATTTTTCGCCACGGCCCAGGTCGATGCGGTGAATCGCTCCGTAGGACGAGACGAACAGCAGGCCCCGCCCCGAGCAGCGCAGCAGGAATAGGCCCTCCTTGGAAAAGAAGGAGCGGGCCCCTCCCCACTGGGAGTCCACCTCGATGTTCATGGTGGCCGCCAGGAAGGATCCCGACTGGACCATCATGGTCTCGCCCCTCAGTTCCATCACCTCTATGTCGCCCGGCAGCGAAGGCGCGACAGTCACCTCTCCTGACTGCTCGGCGGTGAAGGTGTTGACGAAGAAGCTCTCTCCTCCGAGGACCGACCGTCGCAGGCCGCCGAAGATACCGCCTCGTGTGCTTGTTTCCAGCTTGATGGTGTCCGACATGCTGACCATGGCGCCGGTTTCCGCCTGAACCTGTTCCCCTGGGTTCATCCTGATTACGGCCAGCGCGTAAGATGGCTTGTGTACAATTTCGTAGTCCATGTCCTGGTTCAGACCTCCCTTTTCTCAGCGTGGCCGCTCGACTCCGGCGGGCCGGGTACTTGCCGTTGCGCTACTATTTGAGACGGCGAAGCGCCATTCAATTAAATTATACATTTGGGAAGGCATGAAATCGGCGTCTGCCGCTGCGCGTTTGACCCTCATCCGGCTCACGGGTATATTAGCCGTCGATACGGTGGGACGCCCCCACCCCAGCCCTCCCCCGGAGGGAGAGGGAGGTTGTTGGTATGTATGCGCTGGTTCTGGCAGGGGGAAAGGGAGAGCGCCTGCGGCCCCTCACCGACACAGTGCCCAAGCCCATGGCCCCCGTTGCCGGAAGGCCAATCCTGGAGTACCAGATTGACTGGCTCAAGGATGCGGGGGTAGAGAACATTGTGTTTCTCGTGGGATACCGGTGGGAGTCCATCCGCTCCCATTTCGGTGATGGTTCCCGGTATGGCGTCACCATTTCCTACAGTGTTGAAAGCTCGCCCCTCGGCAGAGGCGGTGCGATCAAGCAAGGCTTCCCGCTGGCCGCTGAGGACGACGACCCGGTTGTCGTGACCAATGGAGACATAATCACCCGGCAGCCGCTGGCGGAGGTGATCGACTTTCACCGCGCCTCGTCTGCCCGGAGCAGCGGCCCCTGCGCTACCCTGCTCGCCGTTCCCATGGTGAGTCCCTACGGGATCGTGGACCTGGACGACGCCGGAGGGGTGGTGGGGTTCCGGGAAAAGGTGGAATTGCCCCACTGGATCAACGGCGGCGTGTATGTGATGGACCGGGAGGTATTTGCGGAATTCCCCGAATTGGGAGACCACGAGGTGGAGACCTTCCCCCAGATGGCCGAGTCGGGGAGGATCGCGGCGTTCCGCACCAGGTCCTATTGGACCAGTATTGACTCGTTCAAGGACCTGAGGGAAGCAGAAGCCTACGTCACCAGTGAAGGCGCGGCCCCTGCCGCCGGGAATTCCTGATGCCCGGAGTACCAACCGAAGGCAAGGTCTGCGGATTGCGCCCCCACCCTGGCCCTTGGGAAAGGCGCCCCCTCCTGGACTCGGTACGGGCGGCGCAGGCGGAGGGAGTAGGGAACTATGGCGGAATTCACCCATGACGCAGGGTGAATCCGCCGACCCGGTTGGTAAGGGCGCACAGCGGTGCGCCCCTACGGCTGGTCCCGTTGCAGCGGCGTCGGACGTTGCAGCCATGGCCGCCAAGGTTCGCGCCAGCATGGAGCGAGTGCTGGTCGGCAAGGGCCCGGTGATTGAGCTGTTGCTTGCTGCGGTCTTGAGCGGCGGGCACGTCCTCGTCGAAGACGTTCCCGGCATCGGAAAGACCACTCTGGCCCGCAGCCTCGCCGAGTCCCTGCGCTGTAGCTTCAGGCGCGTACAGTGTACGCCGGACCTCATGCCCTCAGACATCACGGGCGTGCATTTTTACAATCAGAAACTGGGTGAGTTCGAGTTCAGGCCCGGCCCCATCCTGGCGCAAGTCGTGCTGGCGGACGAGATTAACCGCGCCACGCCTCGCACCCAATCGGCACTGCTCGAGGCCATGGCGGAAGGGCAGGTGACCGTAGATGACCGGACCATCATTCTTCCCCAGCCATTTCTCCTGGTGGCGACGCAGAACCCCATTGAGCTGGAGGGGACCTTTCCCTTGCCCGAGGCCCAGCTCGACAGGTTCATGCTCCGCCTGCGAATGGGTTACCCGGATGAGGACGAGGAAGTGCGGATGCTGGCCCGTTTCAATGAGGGAAATCCCATCGATTCCCTGGAGCCAGTGGTCGATGGAAGTATTGTCACCGAAACGCAGGCCAGGGTCAGGGAAATCTACGTCGACCCGGTGTTGAGCGGCTACATTGTCAGGCTGGCGCAGGCAACCCGGGAGCATGAGGACGTGGAGCTGGGCGTCAGTCCCAGGGCGACACTTGGCTTGTACCGGTGCTCCCAAGCCTTCGCCGCCATCAGGGGGCGGGAGTACGTGACTCCCGATGACGTGAAAGTGCTGGCCCCGTACGCGCTGGCCCACCGCACCATACTGACATCCCAGGCCAGGCTGAGGGGGCGCACCCAGGAGGACGTGGTCCGTGAACTGCTTTCCCAGGTGGAGGTCCCAGTCTAGTCCGCGCCGGGCGATATGCAGGGCCGTTCAGGAGTTCCCTCTCCAGGGGAGAGTAAAGCGAGGAGCGTCCCTCCTATTTTGGCAAATTCGCTGAATGGCCCAGATTTCCCCCACCCCTCCTGAGCTTGTCGAAGGGCCTCTCCCTCAAGGGAGAGAAAATTCAAGGACCTTGGGGCGATATGAGGCACGAGCTGTGGCCAGTGGTGAGCGGGCTTCTGGTGTTCGTCGGGCTGCTGATCAGCAGCGGCCTGCTCCTGGTAGTTGGCTCTATGGTTGCCGTGGTCTGGATGACCGCACGGCTGTGGGAGCGCTACTGCTTCCGGAAGGTCTCCTACGAGCGAAGGGTTGGGCGCCGCCGCGCTTTCATTGGCGACAGCATCGACTATTCCGTATCGCTGACCAACGACAAGCCGCTGCCGCTGATATGGGTGGAAGCCCAGGACCCTTTTCCTGAGGGACTGGAACTGCAAGGGGCGGTTATTCGCGGCGCAAGTCTCGAGACCAATCGCCATCACAGCATCACGGCTTCTCTCCTGCCCTACCAGCGGGCCACGTGGAATTTCAAGATGCGGTGTGCCCGGCGCGGCTACCATCGAATTGGGCCCGTGCGCATGAGGAGCGGCGATATCTTCGGTTTCTCCGCCACGGAAACGCGCCTCAGCGCCGTGAACGATGTTCTGGTGTATCCCCGCGTCATTGACCTGGAGCAGCTGGCGACGCCGCCTCAGCATCCGTTCGGGTCTTCCCGGGGCGGGTTGCCGCTGTTTCACGACACCAGCCGCGCCCGTGGCACCAGGGACTACCAGCCTGAGGACCCGCTCAAGCACATCGACTGGAAGGCCACGGCCCGCGCCAGGAGATTGCAAACAAGGATCTTCGATCCGTCCGTCTCGATGAATATCATCGTAGCCCTCAATGGCTCGACCAGCGACTATGTCTGGCTGGGGACCAACCGGCGCCTGTTCGAACGCGCCGTTACTACTGCCGCGTCGGCCGTTGCCCTGGCAGACCGGCGTGGGTACAGCTACGGCCTGATTTCAAACGCCGTTGCCTCCTACTCGGGCAAGTGGTTGAGCGTGCCCGTGGGGGCGTCGTCGCAGCAGTTGGCCATGACCCTCGAGGCGCTGGCCATGTCGGCTCCTTACGTTGTGTCGATGCTTCCCAATGTGTTTCGGGCCGAGCGGGACAATCTGCCCCTCGGAGCCACGGTCATCTTTGTAACGGCAGCTTTGACCGACTCCATCCCGGAACAACTGCTTGCTTTCTCCGAAAGCGGTTACCGGACCAGCGTACTATATGCCGGAGACGGTGAAGCGCCGGGGCAGATCGGGAATGCCCCTGTCACCAACGTCGGACATCTTCTGGACCAACTGCCTGAAGATGTTACGGACTGGCAAGACGATCCGGCCGCTGGCGACCTGGTTGAAAGCGGGAGCAGCGCCGCCCGTACCGGGTCCAGGAGGCGGCGCAATTCCAGATGAGACCGGCCTGGCGTAACAGATCAGTGGTTGCGGTGGCTCTCTACCTGGAGAGCTGCACCCTGTTCCTGATTTTCGCGACGGTTTCCAGCCTGGTAAGACTGGATGATCTCCGGCTGCCCTTCTGGCTGGTGATTGTTGCCTTGGCCTGGGCATTCGGCCTGTCGCTATGGATACTGGGGTTGCGGATCACGCCAGTGCTGCGCGGCTTGGTTGGAATAGTGTCCGGCGTGCCCTCCCTCCTGGTGCTCGTTGCCTGGAACGCGGGACTCGCCTTCCATCCAATCAGCCTGCTCATACCGCCTGAGGCTGACAGCGTTGGCCTCTTCGCGGGGTCCATGATTTTCATGCTGATCACTTGGTGGCGCGGCGTGGAACTCTCGCGCGAGGAGGCCAGTCTCGACTCGATCCGGCCAGCATTCCAGGTCGGCATGATCACCCTGTTGGCAGCAGCGCTGATCGATGCCGCCACGGACGGCAGGATAGTCAGCGGGTTCTTCGTGATTGGCTTCTTCGCCGTGGGTCTAACCGGAATGGCGCTGGCCAGATTCTCGGCGGATGGTGGCGAAGGCCGGGAACTGCCCAGGCAGTGGTTCTGGCCGATTGTTGTCTGCGTGGCGGTTGTTCTGCTCCTTGGGCTGTTGATCAGCGGCCTCGGCCTGGGAGGACTCGACGATGTGAGCAGGGCAGTGGCAGGGCTGATAGGGGCCGTTGGGTTGAAGATCCTTGAGCCTGTGATAATGCTGCTGGGATTGATCGCCGGAGCGTTAGTGAACTTCGGGAACTGGATCTCACAGCTGATGGGCGGAGGCGACTTCGAGGGTATGCTGGAAGCCCAGCGGCGCATCGACGCGTTTCACGAAAGTTTGCGTGAGATTGAATCGGGCTCCGACAGAAGCCTGCTATACACAGTAATGCAGTGGGCTGCCGCCGCCTTCGGAGCCATCATAGCCGTTGGGGTGGTCTACTGGCTTTTCCGTAACCGGCGCCGTCATGCCGGGGGCGGCGAAGTGGTGGAGGTGCGCGAGTCCCTGTTCAGCCTCAGCCGCGCCGGGGAGGACGTGGGCGATGCGTTGGGCAGCCTGTTTCCGGGAAGGCGGCGAGCTTCCGGAAATCGCGCCCGCGTTTTTTCGACACCGCGCGACTACTACCATGCCCTGCTGGAGTTGGCGCGCCGGGCCGGCCGTCCGAGGGATTCGTGGGCGACGCCCAGGGAACACCAGCGCGAGCTGTCCGGAACTCTGCCCGCCGACCCGGTGTCGCGGATAGTGGACGAGTTCCAGGCGGCTCACTACGGCGCTGTCACGCCAAATCAGGAACAAATGGAGAGGCTGGAGGAGGACCGCCAGGCCCTGGAGGAATTCCTGAAGCAGCAGGAGAAGGGCCGCTAAGCAGCCGGTCGGCTATCGGAAGGCTGACAGTACCTCATCGGCGATGATTGACATAATTCGCCTGAGCGCCGGTATGTCGCCGGAGTTTAGGGCCAGCACCATGTGCTCAACTCCGGCTTCGCGGTAGGCCTCGATCCCCGCGCGCATTGCGCCCGGATCGTCCCCTGGCAGCCGGGAGCGGGAGGCGGCGCGCTGGCTGGATGGTCCGCCATGCACCTCAACCTCGACTCGGGTGGACATGGTAATGGCGGAAGGGTCACGCCCCGCTGCTTCCGCCATGGCGGTCACTTCAGCCTTGCCGATGGCGAAGTCCTCGGGCGAGAGTCCTGTTGGGTGCCAGCCGTCGCCCGCCCGTGCGGTCCGGCGCAGGGCGCCTGGCGAGGAGCCGCCGACCCACATCGGGATGGATGGCTGCACCGGCTTGGGAGAAAAGTACAGGTCGCCAAAATCCCAGCGGCGGCTGTGATATTCCGGGCTGTTGTTGGTCCAGAGTTCCTTCATGATGGCCATGGACTCGTTGGTCAGCGATCCGCGTTCCCGCATCGGAATGCCAAGCGCCTCGAACTCCTCGGTCATTGCTCCCGCGCCCACACCCAAGACAACCCGGCCACCGGACATTTGGTCCAGCGTAGCGGCGTACTTTGCCAGTTCCACCGGGTTATGGTACGGCAGCACCAGCACCGACGTGCCGAGGGCAACCCTGCTCGTGGTGGCCGACATGTACGACAGCATGGCCATGGGGTGATAATAGGGGCGGTCCTCAAGCCTTTCCCGGATGTAGCCAGTATTGAACAGGTGGTCCATCACCCAGAGGGAGTCGTACCCCATCTGTTCCGCTTCTGGCCCCAGGCTAAGGACTTCTTTTGGGTCTGCTACGCCCCAGTTGTTGGGAATGGTTACTCCAAATTGCGTCATAACTCATCCGATGAGATTGCGGATTGATTTGACCGGCCTGCCCGCCCTCATCTGCCTCCCTCTAGCCTCCCCAGGCAGGAACGGCATTGGATAGCACCCGATACTCCCGCAAGGCACGGAATGCAGTGCGGACATTACGCGGTGTTGATTGCGGCCAGCACGGAGGCGGTTTCCACCGCTGCCAGGGCTGCGTTCGTGCCGATATTGCCGGACTTTCCGCCGGCGCGGTTCAGGGCCTGTTCGAGATTCTCCGTGGTCAGGACGCCGAAGATGGTGGGCACGCCGGTGTCCATGCTGACGGCGCCTGTGCCGCCCTGAGCCTGTCCGGCCACCATGTCGTAGTGCGTGGTCTCGCCGCGTATAACCGCCCCGAGGCATATCACGGCATCGCAACGGCCGCTCTTGGCGAAGGCGCGAGCCACAACCGGCAACTCGAACGAGCCGGGTACCCACGCGACGGTGACGTCGGAGTCGCGTACACCACAGCGGGCCAGCGTTTCCAGCGCTCCGTCCAGCAACTGCTTGGTGATCACTTCGTTGAAACGGGCAACCGCGATGCCTACTCGCAGGCCCTGCCCGTTCATGTCGCCCCTGAGTTCGTTGGGCACGATCAGTTCTCCTCGATTTGGTATGAATTGGATTTGGCCCTACTACAGTCATGACAGGGCCGTTCCCTGCCGTAATTTACTGAATTCCCATCGCAGACTAACGTACCGACATCGTTGCATTGATGGGTAGACTGGGCAACCACTAGGGTTGCCCCTACCAAGAAGCCGCCCTCGTGTAGGGGCGCCCCTTGTGGGCGCCCTTATCGCGGGGCAGATGGCGTTGCCCGAAACCCGTCATTACAAAGATGTTTGACTACTAGGCGTCATAGTTCTGGCTTCCGAAACCGACCAGGAGCACCTTTTCCAGCAGTTCGTTCTCGCTGACCATCCCTGGCAAGGTGGTGAACTCGTTGATGACGGTAAGCGGCACCTGTCGTACTCCGTAGCGGCGCGCCAGGTCCGGGAATTCCTCTGCCTCGATCACATCGGCGTGAACATTCGCGCTCTCCACCGCCATGGATTGCGCCAGCAGGGCCATCCCTGCCGAGGTCTCGCTGCCCGGCGTAACGAATACCTGTATGTGTACCGGCTTTTCCACCCGGCGAAGCTGCTTGCGGGAGTTGACGGAGAGACGGGTGCTGCCCCGGGACAGCGCCTTCACGCTCTCCACCAGCACCGGGAGCTGGTAGCCGAGAGGCAGGCCGTAGTACCTGACCCACTTACCTGAGCCTGCTCCCAACATCACCGCAGGGATGCGCTGGATGCTGTCCTCCTGGGCCTTTTCCCTGTCGAGGTGGAATTCCACCGTCTCCAAGTTCAGCCTGGGCGAGAGGGAGGCCAGCTCCTCCATCAGCTGCTGCACCTGTGGGCAGTACCGGCAGTCGCGGCCGGGAATCGCAATGGGCGACGGGCGCTGCGTGTACAGGCGTAGCAGGACGTCGGCCTTCAGGTGCTTGCGGAATTCCCGCTTCAGGCGGGGTTTTTCCTGGGGTGGAATCAGGTCCTGTTGCGCGGTTGCCATGGATCTCTCGCCCTCTGCGGGGGTGGATGGGGCCAGTTTACACGGCCTGCGTAGGCTTATCCACCCTGTGGGCCGCCCTGTCAGATCCCTTCCTAAGTTCCCTCTCCCTATTGGGGAAGGTTAGGGTGGGGGCGTCCCTGGTATCTTGGCAGAGTCGCTAGCTCTCCTTGTCCAGCATGCTGCGGATGGTGAACATGCGCTGGAACAGGGTGAAGCAGGACACAGCGGCAATGGCGATCAGGATGCCCAGCAACAGCCAGGGAATCCAGGACAGCAACAGGGCTGCGCCCAGAAGGATCACCCGCTCCGTTCGGGTCATCACTCCGGCCCGGGTGAACACGCCCAGTCCTTCCCCCCGCGCCCGGAGATAGCTGACGCCCTGGGAGAAGATAAGGGCCAGCAGCAGCGCGATGAGGAAATATGCCCGGTAGTCCTCGGACACATCAGCCCTTAGGATGTAGACCCCCAGGCCAACGAAAAGCGCGGCCTCTCCCAGCCGGTCAAACACCGAGTCGAGGAGCGCGCCAAACGCCGTCGCCTTTCCGGTCAGACGCGCCAGGGCCCCGTCGAACAGGTCCAGGATTCCACCGGCGAGGAACACCACCCCACCCCAGACCAGCCATTCGTAAGCCACCAGGCATGCCGAGACGACGCAAACCGCAAAGCCGAGCAGCGTGATTCCGTTGGGGGTAAAGCCGACGGTCCTGAACAGCCGCGCGCCCGGCTCCTCAAAGTAGCTGCGCAGAGCGCCCCTAAGCTGTTCTCTGCCCAGCCGTCGCAACAAGCCCGGACGCGCCATGGACCTCCTGGATACAGGCCTCGTAGTACTGTTCCACCCGGCCGGCTACCACTTCCCAACGGTGCTTCTCAGCCGTCTCACGACCCCGATTGCCCATCCTGGCGCGCATTTCCGGGTCCCGAATCAGGCTTTCCAGCGCGGCGGCGAGCGATCCCACGTCCTTGTTCCTGAAGAGCAGCCCGTCCTCGCCGTCGGTCAGCACTCCCCTGTACCCTTCGATGTCCGAGGCCACCACGGGTTTCCCGGCTGCCATGGCCTCCAGCAGTACGATGCCGAAACTCTCGGCGCCCGTGGCCGGAGAGCAGAAAATGTCGGCCGATGCGTAATAACGGGGCAGGTCATCGTAGGGTACCCGGCCCAGGAACTCCACCTCAGGTAGATTCTGCGAGCTGAGCACCTGGTACGAGTCTTTGTCCGGGTTTCCTGGCCCCACTACGATGAGCCGCAGGTCGGGGATGTCCCACCTTAGCCGCCCGTATGCCTCCAGCAGGTAACGCAGGCCCTTTCGCTTCTCGAGGCGTCCCACGAAGATGATGTTGGTCTTCCCGTCCTGGTATTGCGGCCACGGGTCCGCCTTCTGGGAAAAGTGGTCCACGTCTATTCCGTTGGGGATGATCTCGTAGTTGCCTGGGAAGGTGGAATGCACATAGCGCCGCGCTGCCGGCGAGACGGCGATGTTCCCGTGAAGCCTCTGGTGCCATCTCTTGATGAGGGGCTGGCTCATCCGGTAGAGATGGTGCCGGTTGTGGCAGGCGTGGAAGGTGCCCACGTTGACAGTGTTCGAATATTCCAGGACCGTGAGAGGGAGGATCGGCGCCATGGGCTCGTGGAGGTGGATGATGTCGTACTGCTCCCTTTCCAGCAGGGCCCTGATCTTCCGTGCCAGCCACCAGGACAGCGACACCCGGGCGATGGACCCCCCGCTGGGCAGCGGGACCGAACGTCCCAGGGGCACGAGCAGGTCGCGGTCCTGACATTCACGAGAGGGCGAATGGGGCGCTAGCACCTGTACCTCGTGGCCTGACTTGCCCAACTCCCTGGCCAGCTGGGACACGTGGATGGTTACGCCACCGGGCCAGGTGAAGTCGTAAGGCGACACCAGGGCAATCTTCAATGGCGCACCTCCCAGCCCGGCCCTAAAACCGGAGTCCTGGGCATTCCCGTTTAGCTCTGGCCAGTGGATTCCTCCGCCTTCTGAGGAACCCTCCGTCCGTTCCCTTCTCCGGAAATGAAGGAATCCGTAAGGTCCCGGGCTGTGTCATCAGTGTACTGGATGGGCGGCGACTTCATGAAATAGGCGCTGGGACCGACGACGGCGCCGCCCTCGCCCCTGTCCATCGCCAGCTTGGCGCAACGGATGGCGTCGACTACCACGCCGGCCGAGTTGGGGCTGTCCCAGACTTCCAGCTTGGCCTCCAGGCTGATGGGCGCGCCTCCGAATATCCGGCCCTCCATCCTGATGTAGCACCACTTCCGGTCCTTGAGCCAAGGCACGTGATCGCTGGGGCCGACGTGTATGCTGTCAGGATCGATTTCCTCGTCGAGCTGGGAGGTGACGGATGTGGTCTTGGAAATCTTCTTCGAAGTCAGGCGCTCCCGCTCCAGCATGTTCAGAAAGTCGGTATTGCCGCCGAAATTCAGCTGGTAAGTGTTGTCCAGCGTCACTCCCCGGTCCTCGAACAGGCGGGTCAGCACGCGGTGGGTGATGGTGGCTCCCAGCTGGGACTTGATGTCGTCGCCGATGATGGGGACGCCGCGTTCCTCGAACCTGTTGCGCCAGTATTCCTCACGCGCCAGGAACACCGGGATGCAGTTGACCATAGCGCAGCGAGCATTGAGGATGTGCTCGACGTACCACTTGGTAGCCTGCTCGCTGCCCACTGGCAGGTAGTTTATGACCACGTCGACTTCCCGGTCGCGCAGTATGCCGGTGATGTCGGACGTGGAGTGAGGCGACTTCCGGACCAGATGCGAGACATACCGCCCGATGCCGTCGTGAGTCATGCCACGGTCAACCTTGACGCCGGTTGCCGGCACTTCGGCGAACTTCAGTGTGTTGTTCGGTTCGGTGAAGATGGCATCGGAGAGGTCCTTGCCAACCTTGTTCTCGTCTATGTCGAAAGCAGCGACAACTTCAATATCCTCTATCCGATAGCCGCCGATGGTATTGTGCATAACGCCGGAAACCGCGTCGTCGGCGGGGACCTCCACGTACTTGTGGAGTCCCTGTACCAGGGATGAGGCGCAGTTCCCTACGCCGATGATGGCTACGTTGATTTTGCCCACTTAGTGGCTCCTTTGCGACGGCTGATGTCCCGCCAAGACGGCGCGGGAATACAGGGGCCAAGAGGCCCTCTTCAATTGTGTCGGCGCCCGCCGTGTAATCAAATGCGCCAACGCAAGCTGCACGATTGTATCAATCAGTAGCCTGTGCCCTCAAGTTTGAGCGGTGGAGACGTTCACTGGCCTTGTTCAATATCCGGGGTTAAGCGGCCACTGCCCCAGCGACCGGAAGCGAACTTCGCTACTCGAAGAAGCGGACAATTGCCGTCCGGTCGTCGCGGCGGAACCTGACTCCCAGTCTTTCCGGAACACGCCCCTCTACGAGGCGGCCGGCGATGATTTCCTCGATGCGGCCGGTGGCCTCGTCGGGGGTGGACGAGGTCCGGACGATATCGGCCAACTCGTCGACATCCATGTTGTCCGTCACGCCATCGGTAGCGAGTACGAGTTTGACCCCAGGCTCGATGGCAACGTCTTTCTGCACCATCTGTCCCAATTCGGCGGCCGCGCCGACGGCACGCGCCACGCCCACATGCAGGAACCCTCCCAGACGCCCGCAGAGGCGTTCGTGGGAATCAGGGGTTACGAGGAAGATGGGACTGTCGCCTGCGGCGGTCACGTAGAGTCTTCCGCCACGGTAGAGGGCGGCAGAAACGGTGGTCAACAGGAAACGACCACCCCCGACGTCGAAAAATCCCCTGTTTACCTCGGTAATGGTGTTGGCGATGGCATCGATGCTGTTCGTAGGAGTCTGCTCCAGGGCCTCCGCCAACTCGCGGCTGGCCTCGGCCCCGCCGTGGCCGGTCACGCCGTCCATGACCACGTCCAGAAATTCCCCGTTACCAAGGTCGCGGGTCAGCAGATTGTCCTCGCCGTGAGCTGAATTGTCCTGCAGCGTTGAAAAGGTGCTGGCAACCATGGCGCTATCCTCAGTCCCTCCGCAGTCTGTTTTTCCGTATGTTGGGAATTGAAACGGCTGCTAGTTTACCTGATGTGGTTCGACGAGATCACCATAAACTCAACTGGCATACGCAGCCAGTTCAGTGTCTGCGTCGAACTTGAACCGGGTCCAGTAGTCGCCGCGCAGCCACTCGAGGGCCTCCCTCCACGACGACACGGCGGCGTCAAAATCTGGCAGACCGAGGTTCCGGTCCTGCACGGCCCCCAGGTACGCCCTCAGGTCCACCCGGAACTGCTCGAAATCTGAATACGACCGCCCGCCGATTTTTTCCAGCATCGAATTGGCGGCGGATGCCACCTCATCGCCGGCACCCAGCAAAGCCCTGCCAATCTCATTCAGCTCTTGCTGAACGTTCACGATGGGCCGAACGCCGTGAGCGTCGCGGTAGCCGGATGCCTCCAGCGGAGGCTCCTCGGGCGTTGTGTAGAACTTCAGCAACTCAAGGCACGCATCGTTCACGTCCAAGGGAGGGCGGCCCCTGGGTGCCGGGTCGTCGACCCCTGCCAGCGCGCCCGTGTCAATTACCTGTACTGCGCCTGTCCCGGGTCGGAAGAAAACATTCTGGGGCCTCAGATCCATCAATATAAAACCGGCACTCAGGTAATGCTGCTCGAGGTCGATGAGCCGCTCGTGTACCGGAAAGGCGCTGTACTTGTCTCCGTCGGCGGGGGTGCCCCGCAGGCCCTCCGTGGGGCGCACCAGCGGGAAAACGGCGAACAGGTTCTGGCCGGCTCCAATGGGAACGCCGGTGATCCGAGACATCATGTCGCCAAGCAGAGGGATGCCTGATGCCCTGGCCTGCACGAACACGGAATATGGCTCAGCCAGTTCCTCGCCGAAGAATTCGTCGTGAACCGCAGCATCCGTGTATCCCAGGATCGGCGCCAGGAGTCCCCCGGCGTCGCCCGCCACGTCGTAAGCGGCCAGCAAGCGCTCGGTGCGCGCCTCTATGGCCCCGTGCTGTTTCCTGCTGACGGCCTGAGGCACGGGACGCTTCAACGCGACTTCCGCGCCCGTCTCCCGGTCGATGGCGGCCCGGACGTCGTAGTCTGCGCCCGACCCGAGTCGGCCGGTAATCTCATATCGCTGTAGGTCTACCTTTTCCAGCAAATGCGGCCTCCAGACCGCTGACTTCCTGCGTGGCTCCCTCATAAGGAAGACCACCATAACATCACAGGTTACGAAATACGGTGAATTCCCAGCAAAATGTTACGACGCCGCATGGACATTTGCAACTGGAAATGCTGATGTAGCGGAGTCAAAACCCATCGTCATTCAGCTTGCAGGGGCCCGGTAGCCCAGTGTCAGCCATTCATCCATGGGCCACTCCAGTTCCGGCTCGAATCCCAGGGCCAGAAGGGCGTCATCCACCTCCGGCCTCTGGGTTGCCAGGAAGCCAGAGGCTACCAGCATAGCCCCCGGCTTGAGCGTTTTGAGCAGGAAGGGAGACCTGTCGGCGACACCGCGAGCTGATATGTTGGCCACGGCCAGGTCAATGGTTCCATCACCGGCAGAGGGGTGAGGAACAGACCCCTTGGCCAGGGACACGCGGTCCTGCAGCCGCAGTCGGCGGAAATTCTGGCGCGCCGCCGAGACGGCCTGGCTGTCAATATCCAGCGCGACCGCCGATCCTGCATCCAGCATCAGGGCGGTGATGCTCAGAATCCCGGAGCCGGCCCCGAGGTCCAGGACGCGCATTCCCGGCTCCACCAACTCTTCGAGGGCCTCCATGCAAGTGTAGGTGGTTGGGTGATAGCCGGTGCCGAAGGCGATCCCCGGGTCCAGGTCGATTACGACCCTTCCCTGAGCCTGTTCCGGCTCCAGGTCCACCCAGGAAGGCTTGACGATCAGCCGCTCTCCCACGGCAAGCGCCGCGTATTGCTCCTTCCAGTTGTTCTGCCAGTCTTCGTCGTCATCGAGGTCCCGGATGGCCAAATCACCCAATTCCCCCACTGATTTGACCAGCCTGATGCCAACGTCGATGCGCGCCAGACGTTCCTTCGACCCCGATTCCAGGTAGGTGCGCAGCAACACGCGTCCGGCGCCCACCGGCTCGGTGGAGAGGCCGCGCCCGTACCGCCCGAACAGATAGGAGACCGGCTCCACAAATTCATGAGGGACAGAGATGCTGAGTTCCTGCCAGGACATGGGCACTCCGTAGTTAATGGCAGTTAATGGCCAGCTTGGAGGGCGCCGGCCATAATGGATAGTGGTTGCCTGCTTATGATCAGAAGGCGTCCTTTATCCGGTCGAACAGGCCCTTTTCCTCACCTTCAGGTTCCTCCGGCTGTTCCTCCCTGACACCATTTCTGGCCGTCTTGCCGGACCCTTTGGCCTTCTTCTTGCCTCGCGTCTTGGGCGCTCCTCCTCCGTTGAACGACAGGGCCAGTTCTTCCATTAACTCTTTCTGGCGCCCGGAGAGGGAGGTGGGGATGCGCACGTCGGCATACACCCGCATATCGCCGCGCCGGTTGGAATGCAGGTGGGGCACACCTTTGTTGCGGATCCGAAACTCTGCGCCGGGCTGGGTTCCCTGGGGCAACTTCAGTTCCTCGTCGAACCCGTCGACGGTGGGGATGGACTTCTCGACGCCCAGGGCTGCCTCAGCCACGTTCAGGGGGAGGGTGTAAACGATGTCGGTGCCGTCGCGCTGGAAAAGGTTGTGCTCCTGGACGTCGACAGCAACATACAGGTTGCCGGAACCACCGCCGTCGCTGCCCACGTCTCCTTCCCCGTTGATGCGCACCTGCATGCCATGGTCGATACCGCTGGGGATCTTGACCTCGATCTTCCGCTTGCGGCGTTCCCTGCCCGCCCCGCGACAGACGGTACAGGGGGTGTTGATGATGCGGCCCTGTCCCCGGCATGAGTGGCAGGGAGCGACCTGGGTGAACTGGCCGAAGACGCTGCGCTGCGAGCGGCGCACCTGTCCGCTGCCCCGGCAGTCAGTGCAAGTGTCCACGGAGGTGCCAGGTTCGTTGCAGGCCCCGGAACAGTGATGGCACATTTCCAGCCGGTTTATCTCGATCTCCCGGCTGGCCCCGAACACAGATTCCTCGAAAGTAAGCGTGACCTGTTGCTGGAGATCGCCCCCGCGACGGGGCTGGCGGCCCACCCGGGTGGATGCTCCCCCGAAGAAAGAATCGAAGATGTCGCCGAACCCGCCGAAGCCCTCGAATCCATCAAACGGGCTGCCGGCTCCCTGTGCCCCGCCGCCCACGCCCGCCTTCCCGAAACGGTCGTATTGTGCGCGTTTTTTCGAATCCGAAAGGATCTGGTATGCCTCGTTTATCTCTTTGAACTTCTCCTCGGCATCGGGGTTCTTGTTCCTGTCGGGATGGTATTCCATGGCCTTCCGGCGGAAGGCGCGGCGTATGTCCTCTTCACTGGCGTTGCGGGCGACGCCCAGCAACGTGTAGTAGTCCTGGTCGGGCATTGTCAATCACTCGGTGCGGATAGACTGATCGTCGGACGCAGTCCTCACTATTGTAATTGAGTATCCCAAGGCTCTCAACACCGACGTGTTCCCTCTATTGCAGAGACGCATTTCGTAACGCATGCGCGGGGCCCGTCCTTGACACTTCGGGGGGCGCTCGCTACGATGCATAATAGGAGCAAAGTCCAACAACCCAGAGAGGTATTGCTCCATTTGGGCGTAACAGGCGGAAAGGGAAACGTGATATGACTACTGTTATCATCGCTGTTCTCGCCGTCCTTGCGGCCCTAGGGTTAGGGATAGCAACTTGGCTGGGAATTCGGCAGAAGGTTCAAGCCTCGCGGCTGGCGATGGCCAACGAAACTGCCGGAGACCTTACCGCTCAGGCCAAAGAGGAAAGCAGGATCATCCTTCTGGCGGCCCAGGAAGAGGCCCTGAAGCTCCGAAACGAGGCCGAGGCGGAAATCAAGGAGCAACGCCGGGAGCTCACCCGCCTGGAAGACAGGCACATGCAGCGGGAAGAGCAACTGGAACGCAAGATCGAGGCGCAGGACAAACGGCAGGTTGAACTTGTCGACCGCGAATCAGAAATCGAGGAGTCTCGAAAGGAAGTAGAGGAGCTACGAACCGAGCAGACCAAAACACTGGAACGGATAGCCAGCCTGAGTGTCGAGGAGGCGCGCGAGGCCGTTGTGAGGCGTGGCGAGGAAGACGCTCAGCACGACCTGGCCCGCCGCTACTACGAGCTTGAGCGGGACTACAAGGACCGGGCCGATGAAAGCGCCCGCAAGATCATTGCGGTCGCCATTAACCGGCTCGCCTCGGACGTGGTATCCGAAAGCACCACTTCGGTGGTATCCCTGCCCAACGATGAGATGAAGGGACGTCTCATCGGCCGTGAAGGACGCAACATCAGGACCCTTGAATCGCTTACCGGAGTTGATGTAATCATCGACGATACCCCGGAGGCGGTCACTGTGTCGTGCTTTGATCCCGTACGCCGGGAGGTGGCGCGACTGGCCTTGGAGAAACTTGTCTCCGACGGGCGCATCCAGCCAGCCCGCATCGAAGACATGGTTAACCGGGCCCAGAACGAGATCGAACAGACGATCATGAAGGCCGGCGAGCAGGCCACCTTTGAGGTCGGAGTCAGTGGACTGGACCGTGAACTGGTCCGTCTGCTGGGCCAGCTGAAGTACCGTTACAGCTACGGCGAAAACGTTCTGCAGCACTCCATTGAGGTAGGTCTTCTGGCCGGAATGCTGGCCGCCGAATCGGGGGCCAATGTGCAGGTCGCAAAGGTCGGTGGTCTGCTACACGATGTCGGCAAGGCCCTCACCCACGAAGTTTCGGGGCCGCACGCCGAGATCGGCGCGGAGATCGCCAAGAGGCACGGCATCAACCACAGTTCGTACCGGGGCATACTCGAGCACCACTGGGACGAGCATGAAACAGTGGAGTCGTTCCTCGTGGCCGCGGCCGATGCCATCAGCGCCGCGCGTCCCGGCGCCCGCAAGGAGTCGCTGGAGCAGTACGTAAAGCGCCTGCGAGACCTTGAGGACGTCGCTGCCGGTTTCGAGGGAGTGGAACGCACCTTTGCCATCCAGGCAGGCCGCGAGGTGCGGGTCATGGTGAAACCAGAAGATATGGATGACATCAAGGCCGCTTCCCTGGCGCGGGACATTGCCCGCAAAGTGGAAGAGGACCTTGTCTTCCCCGGCCAGATCAAGGTAACCGTTATCCGGGAAACCCGCAGCGTCGAGTTCGCTCGCTAGCATCGGCGCAGAAGGTAAACGGAAGGTCCAAAGCACTTGGCTGAACGCTAGATGAATCCCGAGGCCGTCCCGCCGCTCCGCCCGGCGGGCAGGGCCTTGCCAACGGAATACGTGGGGACTCAGGAGCGGGATCTGCCCGGCTGCTGAGTCCCTTTTTCCGCAACCCTGGTCCAGAATTAGCCTCAAATAGGAAACACACCAGTTGCGAATATTGATGATTGGCGACGTAATCGGAAAGCCGGGCCGCGAAGCCGTGCGCCGGGTCCTGCCTTCGCTACGAGCCGAGAAAGACATTGACCTGGTAATAGCCAACGGCGAAAACGCGGCCGGAGGCTTTGGCCTGACCGTGGATACGGCCTCCGAGTTGCTCGACTCCGGAGTGGACGTACTCACGTCGGGAAATCACATCTGGGACAAGAAGGAATTCATTCCATATCTGGACGATGTTGGAGGAGAAGGACTCCCGGTGGTGCGTCCCGCCAATTACCCCAGCGCGCCCGGCGTGGGCGTGATTCGCCGCAGGGGCGTCGCCGTGGTGAACCTGATGGGCCGCGTGTTCATGGCCCAGCTGGACTGTCCCTTCCGCACCGCCGACCGGCTGCTGGACGAGTTGGCCAGCGAGCAGCAGACCCCGGTTATCGTGGTTGACTTTCACGCCGAGGCCACCTCCGAGAAGCAGGCGATGGGCTGGTACCTGGACGGGCGGGTTAGCGGGGTTTTCGGCACGCACACCCACGTCGGCACTATCGACGCCCGGATTCTGCCCGGGGGTACTGCCTACCTTACGGATGTTGGCATGACCGGTCCGGTCGATTCGGTCATCGGCAGCGACACCAGGGCGGTGCTGGACCGGTTCCTGACCTCTATGCCTCAGCGGCTGGAGGTTGCCAAGGGTCCCTGTGCCTTCAACTCCGTGCTGGTGGAAGTAGATGAAGAGACCGGGCGTTCCGTTCACCTGGAACGCATCGACAGGATGACGGCCTAACGATGAGCGCAGAAGTAGACCTGCACCTCCACACCCTTGCCTCCGACGGACGGCTGACGCCCACCCAGTTGGTGCAGTTGGCGGCCAGCCAGGGACTCAGAACGATCGCCGTTTCCGATCACGACACCACTGACGGCCTGGCCGAGGCAATGGAGGCGGCAAAGCACTTTCCTGGTCTGCGAATCATTCCTGGGATCGAGCTAAGCGCAGACGTTCCCGGTGACGAAGTGCACGTTCTGGGCTACTTTATCGACCCCGGTGACGCGGAACTCCAGTCTGAACTTTCCAGGTTCCGCGAGGGACGGCTGGGCCGGGCGAAGGCCATGGTCGAGAAGCTGGGTGACCTGGGAATCCACGTGGAGTGGGAGCGCGTACAGCATTTTGCAGGAGACGGAGCCGTTGGCCGCCCGCACATCGCGCTGGCGCTGGTGGAGGCCGGTTACTGCAAGGAACCCAAGGATGCCTTCCCGGAATATCTGGGCCGCAACGGGCTGGCCTACGTGGAGCGGGTCAAGCTGACCCCGGCCCAGGCCGTGGGCATGATCCAGTCTGCGGGCGGGGTCGCCGTACTGGCTCATCCAGCCTATATGAACGATATGGAGGCGGGAATTGCCAATCTCGCCGGCGCAGGTCTGGCGGGCATGGAGGTCCACTACGCCAAGTACCGCGAGGACACCATCAGGCAACTGGCGCGTCTCGCTCGGGAGTACGATCTCATCCCCTGTGGCGGCAGCGACTACCACGGCCTGGGAAACAGCGACGAGTGTCTGCCTGGGGAGAACGGTCCTCCGATGGAGTCCGTGGAACGCCTTGAGGCTGCGGCGTGGGCTGCCAGGGATAAACGGGCTGGGTGACGCTATGCGCTACTCGGGAGCCTGGAACCAGGACGCGAACAAATGATGGAAATTGTCGGCTTGTACGTAGCCGCATACCTCCTGGGCTCCGTTCCGACAGCCTTCATCCTGGGAAAGCTGGCGAGAGGTATAGACATCCGCCAGTACGGCAGCGGAAATGTCGGCGGCGGCAACGTAATCCAGCACGTGGGCAAGAAATGGTTCGTTCCCCAGATCATTTCCGACATGCTGGTAAAGGGAACCGGCAGCATCCTTTTCTCGGTGTTCGTGGTGGGTCTGGACTGGAATTCCCTTTTGCTGATAGGAGTCCCACTATTGGTGCTCGCGGGAAATAACTGGTCTCCGTTCCTCAGGCTGCAAGGGGGAAGGGGGCTTGGAGTGGCAGCAGGCGCGCTACTGGCGTTTTCTCCCCTGATACTTGGAATAGCGTTGTTGATGTATTTCGGCGGTTATCTCCTGAGCAAGGAGGCGGGAATCTGGGCGTTGATCACGTTGATTTCCCTGCCGGTACTGGCTTTGGTGATTCCCGCAGAGCTTAAAATGGCAGATGGAGCGACCCTGGCTTGGTTCTGTTTGGGTGTCCTGACCGTGGTGCTGCTGAAGCGCCTGTCCTCCAACTGGGGGCCGCTGCCCAGGGATCTGCCGCGAAGCAGAGTATTCGTCAACCGCCTGCTACGGGACCGGGACGTTGATGACCGCAATCAGTGGGTTGAACGCATTCCCGAAGCGACCAACTGACCATCCACCAACAGGAGCAGACTATGGCCACGGAACCGCGAAGGGCGGGCCAGGAGGCCAACGCCAGTTACTGCAACTGGCATCCTGATACCGAGACTCGGCTTTTCTGCAGTCAATGCGGCAAGAGCATCTGTACCCTGTGCATGGTACAGGTCCCGG
Organism: Dehalococcoidia bacterium; assembly: GCA_965203005.1. Lineage (GTDB taxonomy): Bacteria > Chloroflexota > Dehalococcoidia > Lucifugimonadales > UBA3495 > VXOI01. Next base: position 1,893,259 of record CBDBBS010000002.1, on the reverse strand, counting down.
TGGGCATACGGTGCAAAGAGTGCAGCCGCCCGGAAAGACTGCCCACCTACGACGTGCAGCCGCTGTACCACGTGAGGGCCATCGGGGTGGCTGTGGCCGTAGCCGTGGTGGGCGGACTGCTGTGGCTATGGCTGAATTCCCAATTCGGCGGAGTTCCCCTGGTATCCTCGATTTTTGGCCTGGCAGTGGCCTATGCCATTGGCGAACTGATCAGCAGAGCCGTGAATCGCAAGCGGGGTGTGACCCTTGCCTGGATCGCCGGTAGCGCCATGGTGGTCGCTTACTTGATCTCCGGAGGGTTCTTGTATTTACTGAGCGGCAGTTTCATCACTGTGCTGTTCAGCCTGCTTTTCCTTGCCATTGCTGTCTACACGGCAGCGTCCCGGCTTCGCTGATCCCGGGCCACGGGCGTGTGAAATTCAGTCGGCCTCAGTTTCGGCTAAAAGAGGGCCGCTTATATTCAATTCTTCCCTCAATTCCTGCAGGACCTTTCTGATTACATCCGGTTCGAACCCCCTTCGGTCCAGGAACGCCCCCACTCTCCGGTCGAAGGTAACGCGGTCCGAGGCAGACTGACGCGCCGCATAACGGGAGGCTGCGCGCCGGGCCGCATCCATTGAGTCGTAACCCTCAAGTGCGTTCTCAATCAGGTGGCCGGATATCCCTCGCGCATTGAGTTCCCTGGCTATCAAGCGGGGACTGCGGGGCTTTCGTCTCTCGCGGCTGTCGCGCCATTGTTGGGCGTATTCGGCGTCGTTCAGCAGTCCCTCGCTCAGCAGACGCGAAACAACCTGCTCTACCGAGTTGCTGTCGAAGCGGCGACCCAGGCGCTCCCGGATTTCCGACACTGTACGCGGCTTCAGCGACAGCAGGCGCAGGGCCGCGCCGCGAGCCCGGTCGGCCTCCGTCCTGAACGAATGGGTGGCCTGAAACGCGGGGCTGGTCTGGTCAGCGGATGTTTGGCGGCGCACGGTTCTCTTCCTTACAGCGCGAAATGAAGAGGGCTGCCGGAACATCCGGCAGCCTCTTGTGCTTTCTTAGTCGCCGGAGGCAGGTTCTGAGCCGTTGCGGGAGGGAGCATTTCCAGTCTCGAGGATGTCGTCCTCCTCGAGTTCCGCCTCGGGGGAGGAAGCGCTCAGGTCGCTGCCTGCCCGGATGCGTTTCTCCACCGAGGCCGCTATTTCGGGGTGTTGCTGCAGGAACTCCTTGGCGTTTTCCCTGCCCTGTCCCAGGCGGGTCTCACCGTAGGAGTAGAAGGCGCCCGACTTCTTTACAATGCCTTTCGCGGCGCCGATTTCCAGCAGGTCCCCCATCTTGCTGATGCCCTGGTTGAACATGATGTCGAATTCGGCGACCCGGAAAGGCGCGGCAACCTTGTTCTTGACCACGCGGGCCCGAACCCGGTTGCCGATGACCTCCGCCCCCTGCTTGATGGACTCGACGCGGCGCAGGTCAATGCGGACCGAGCTGTAGAATTTCAGGGCGCGGCCCCCGGGCGTGACCTCCGGGCTGCCGTAGGTGACGCCCACTTTTTCCCGCAACTGGTTGATGAAAACGACGGCGGTCCTGGACTTGTGAATGGTGCCCGTGAGCTTGCGCAGGGCCTGGGACATCAGCCTGGCCTGTAGTCCCACGTGTGTGTCGCCCATGTCTCCTTCGATTTCCGCCTGCGGGACCAGGGCAGCGACGCTGTCCACCACGATGGCGTCTATTGCGCCGCTCCGCACCAGCTGCTCCGTGATGTCCAGGGCCTGCTCGGCGCTGTCCGGCTGGGCAATGAGGAGTTCGTTCAGGTCCAGCCCGCAATTGCCCGCGTAGGTCGGGTCGAGGGCGTGTTCCACGTCGATGTAGGCGGCGACGCCGCCGGCCTTCTGGGTCTCCGACATCAGGTGGATGGCCAGGGTGGACTTTCCGGCGGATTCAGCGCCGAATATCTCGGTGACCCGGCCGCGTGGAATGCCTCCGGTACCCAGGGCGATATCCACGGCCAGGGAGCCGGTGGAGATGGATTCGGTGGTTAACGACTGGCTAAGCTCACCCAGGCGCATAACCGCGCCCCTGCCGTGGTCCTTTTCGATGCTGCTGAGGGCGATATCCAGCGCGGCCTTCCTGTCTGTGGTTATCTTGTCCTTTTTCATCACCCGGCACTTGCCTCCCTTTAGGAATAGGGCAAGACTAACATTTGTTCTAATGGATATTCAACGAGCAACTGTCATCAATTTGATACTTCGCACAGAAGGGTTTCATGCCCTGCGCCATGCCCGTCCGGGGTGCAGGTTCTGGGGTATAGGAATAGCTAACCGGGCCAACTGGCCCATCGCTAGAACTCTCAAGTGCCGCCCTTGAAACCTATGGTTACCGTGCCGTTATCAACGATCACCGGAGTCACACGCTCGCCGTTAGTGAGATTAAGCAGTTCGGGGATCCTGTCCTCCTGCTTGGACAGGTCCACGTCTTCGTAGGCCACCTTGCGCTTGCGATAGTCCATCTTGGCTGCGGCCGAGAAGGCGCAGTCAGGATGAGTGTAGAGGATTACCTGGCTTTCTTGTGTCACGTAGCACCCCTGCCAATGGCCATGTGGCGGTTTTGGAGGCCGGGACAAATCGTCCACTTTCGGGAATTGTACGCGGCCAGGCACTTTTGTTCAACGAGGCAATGTTCCCGGTATTCTTAACATAAGGGGAAGTTGCTTTTACAATCAGGTTCAACCTGAAAGTCGGAGGTGGGGGATGGCGAGAAGCCGGGTTTACCGCCACGATGTGCGCTGCCCTGACTGCGGTTCCAACTGGATGCGCAAGGACGGTCATGTGGCAGAGCGACAGGCTTACAGTTGCGGCGACTGTGGGCGGCGTTGCGTGCCTGGCGGGGCCTACCGCCGTCCCAGTCAGGCGGTCAAGGAGCGGGCCGTCGCCATGTACACCGAGGGCAGCAGTTTGAGCGCCATAGGCCGGGTGTTGGGCTACAGCGCCCCGGCGGTGCTGGGGTGGGTGAAAAAGGGGGGCGCATTGCCTTGAGCCGGCTGCGGGAGCGCAACAGGCACCGGACAGAGGGCCTGGCCGGGCGTCAGCCGGCGGCGGTGATTGCTTGGGATGAGATGTGGACTTACCGGGGAGCCAGGCATGGGAGCAAGCGAGAGGACTGCTGGATTTGGACGGCGGTGGTAAGGGAGGCCGACGGCAGTCGCTGGGCGGATTTCGAGGTGGGGGACCGCAGTGAAGGCCCCTTCCTGCGGCTGTATGAGAGACTGCCGGAGGCTGGATTGTACCGCAGCGACGCTTACGGGGTGTATCCGGGCTGGCTTCCGCCGGAGCGGCACGTGGCAGGCAAGGGCGGAGCGGTGAACTGGAATGAAGGGCTGCACTCGGTGTGGCGGGGGAAGCTGAACCGGCTGGCGCGGCGGACCAAAGGGTACACCAAGAAGGTGGAGATGCTGGTCTATTCTCTGGCCTTGGTCTGCTGGCGCCAGTGGCGGAAATCCAATACCAGCGCATATTAAGAATACCATGTTCCCTTGAATCGCGTAAGGCGTACGCAATCGCAGACCGGACACCAGGATGTTATGCTAGGAGAGATGTCGAGGTTGCTCAATTTCCCTGCAGGATTCCTTTACCCATGGACTCATCTACTGACCAGTCGGCCATTGACACCGTCGCCACGCTGCTGGAGACGTTTTCCGTAGGCGTCGGGCGAATAACTCCTGGACCCCGTGGCTCGCGGTTGAGCGGCGAACCCCGTTTGCTGCTGGAGACTGCACTCGACGCCGTGACCAGCGAAGAGAAGGACAGCCGGGCATTGGTCTACGGCAATGCCTGCTATGCCCTCGGCCGACACGACGACGCCAGCGACGCCTACCTGGCTTTGCTTCTATGGGAGCCTGGAAATTTAGAGGCGCGCTTTAACCTGGGACTGGCATATCTGCGGCTGCGGCGGCCGGAGGACGCAGTGCGCGAGTTCACGGAAGCCTTGGTCCGGTCTCCTCAACTGGCCGAGGCCTATTATCAGAGGGGCAACGCCCACGATGATCTCGGAGATGTCGAGAGGGCGCTGGCTGATTATGCCCGGGCCATCGACCTGGCGCCGGGGTACGTTCAGCCGATGTACAACAGGGGCATCGTGCTGGCCAGCGCAGGCCGCCACCAGGAGGCCGTGGCCCAGTTTGACCGGGTAATCGAGGTACGTCCTGACATCGGCAACGCTCACCTGAACCGGGGCGCGTCGCTGGACGAACTGGGACTGCACGATGAGGCCATAGGCAGTTACAGCCGCGCTGTGGAGCTGAACCCCGAAGACCCGCGCGCCCTGTTCAACCGGGCCCGCACCCGCTACTACCTGGGAAGATTGCAGGAGGCCCTGGAGGATTATTCGGAAGTCCTGCGGCTGGACCCGGAGGATGCCGAAGCCTACAACAATCGAGGTCTGGCCTACGACGCCCTGGGGGACTACGAGTCTGCGGTAGCCGACTACGAGCAGGCACTGGCAGTCCGCCCCGATTTCGCGGAGGCGCACAGCAACCGGGGCGCGGTGCTGGAGGCGCAGGGGGATGTCGAGGAGGCGCTGGATGCCTACCACGAGGCGCTTGCCGCGAATCCCAACTTGGCCTCAGCTCACTACAACGCAGCCCGGGTGTACTCCCAGCTGGATGACCTGGAGGCCTGTCTGAGACACATGGACAGCCTGCTGGCACTGTCTCCCGAGATGGCTGAGGACGCCGCGCAGGACGAGCACCTGCGCTGGGCCTTGCGCGTGAGGGAGATGCGGGACACCCGGGGCGGGGACGGATTACCCGATGCAGCGAGCTAACTGCTGCCGGGCATTTCCTGTGGCAGTTCCGGTTCGGCGTCCAAGTCCTCGACGATCCCGTCGTGGTCAGTGGAACTGATTCGTCGCCGTACGATCATGCTCCGCAAGAGGACCAGCACGGCAAGGATGGTCAGCCCGGTTACCAGTTCCACCTCGACGCGGTAGGCCAGGCTCAGGCCCAGCATCAGGCCGAAACCGGTGCAGATGCCCCAGGAAGACCGCAGATAGTGATTTCGCATCAGCAAGACGGTGGCCACTCCAACCACGGCCGCCAGCAGGGTGAGCATTGGCACCAGGGCAAAACTGACGCCGATCAGGGGCGTCATGGCGTCTCCCCCCCGGAAGGAAGAGAACACCGATACCCAATGGCCCACGATGGCCGCCGCCGCAGCCACCAGGGTCAGGGGCGCCTCGATGCCCAAGCCCCACGCGACCGCCACCGCAGCGGAGCCCTTGCCCACATCGCCGATAAATACAAGGAGCGCGCTGCGCCGTCCCACGTTCCAGAATACGTTGGCTGTGCCGGCTAGGGTTGTTCCGGTGCTGAAAATGTCAACGCCCTTGATGTAGCGGGCGACCCACTGGGCAAAGGGCAGGGCTCCGAGCAAATACCCGATAACTCCCGATGCGACCAGTTGAAGTATCTCCATCGGGCTGTCCATCAATTTCGTCCGCCGCCGGGAGGGTGCTGATTTCAGTCGACGGGCCATTGGATGGCCTGTACATGAAGCATCAATATACCAGCAGCTACCCCGGCATGATAGGTGTGTGCGCGGACGATAAGCAGGAATGCAACGGGCGGGCAACGGCCTGATGATGCAGGGGCCGCGCTCTCCGCTATACTTGGGGAGCCGGCGATGGCCGACTAAGCCAGCAGCGCTCAATCCCGCTGCGGGAACGCGCACCCGATAGGACTGAAGAATATGACCTCAGCTAAGACCAACGGTCCCCTGTCCGGAATGATCGTACTGGACCTTACCCAAATCCTGGCCGGACCCATGTGCACCATGGTACTGGCCGATATGGGGGCCGACGTAATCAAGATCGAAAAGCCCAACGGGGGCGACGACAATCGCCGCATGGGTCCCCCGTTCGTCAGGGACTGGTCAGCCGGATTTCTCGCCGTCAACCGGAACAAGCGCAGCCTGGTACTGGACCTCAGGAGTGAGGCGGGCCGCGACGTTTTTCGCCGGTTGGTGAAAGGCGCTGACGTGGTGGTTGAGAATTTCCGGCCCGGCGTCATGGAACGGATGGGTCTGGACTATGCCGCGTTGCGTGAAATCAAGCCCGGCCTCGTCTACTGCACGATTTCCGGGTTCGGCAGCACCGGGCCAGCCCGCAACCGAGGTGGATTCGACCTAGTGGCCCAGGGTGTCAGCGGGTTGATGAGCATCACCGGCCACCCCGATTCGCCGCCTGCCAAGGTCGGCGTGCCCATCACCGACCTGACTGCGGGCCTCTACGGCGCAAACGGCATTATGGCGGCTTACGTACACGCCCTGAAAACCGGAGAAGGGCAGATGGTGGACACGTCGCTTATGGAAGCCGGAGTGGCCTACACCGTCTGGGAGTCCTCGGTGTACTTCGCCGACGGCGAAATCCCCGGGCCCCTAGGTTCGGCTCACCGCGTTTCGGCTCCCTACCAGGCCTTGCGGACAAGGAATGGCTACCTGAACCTCGGCGCTGCCACCCAGCCGACATGGGAACAGCTGTGCCGCGCTATCCAGCGCGAGGACCTGATGGAGGACGAACGGTTCCGCAATCCGTGGGACCGCAAGGCCAGGGAGCATGAGTTGGCGGCCCTGCTGGAGGAGACCTTCTCCACCCAGGACACCGAGGACTGGCTGGAGCTGCTGGACGCTGCCGGGGTGGTCGCCGGGCCGATCTACAACATGGAGCAGGTCTATCGTGATCCGCAGGTCCTGGCGCGGGAGATGCTGGTGGATACGCACGATCCTGAACTTGGCACCCTGCATAACATCGGCGTTCCCGTGAAGCTCTCCTCCACCCCCGGCAGTATCCGCCGCCGGGCTCCCGCCCTCGGCGAGCACTCGGTCGAGGTTCTGCTGGAACGGGGTTTCACCCAGGAGGAGGTCGCCAGCCTGCTGGCCGAGGGAGTGATCCTTGGCAGCCAGGGCAGCGGCAGCAGGAGGTAGGCGCTGAGGTTTCTGATAAGATAGCCCCATGCGAGACGGCGGCACGCGACCTTTGGTTTTTCTAGGCGCGTGCCTGGCCTTTGCGGAGACGACCCTTGGAACTCTGGCTACATTTGCGGGGACAAGCGGCACCTTAGCTGCCGTCTTCGCTCTGGTTTCGCTGGGAATGGTTTTGTCTGCGCTTGTCGCGATGTACTGGCGCGACCCGGCATTCCTGACCTTCAGCAGCCGGGAGGCGCTGGATTTACGGATGCTGGAACTGTTACGGGACAGGCTTACACCGGAGTTGTTGAGCCTGTATGTCCAAAGCTTGAGGCCCTACGGAACACACCGCGGCGTTACTCGAGGGCGACGGCCTGGTGAGGAGTCTGAAATCGAAGGAGTCCTGGAGATTTTGGAGGGTTGATGAATGCCAATCAACCGTAAACTGGACTGGTTCAAGCGCGCCGATGATTTTGGCACCGACGAAAAAAGGGTCTTGCTGGCGCTGTCCTTCAAAGAACACCGCTGGCGTACTATGGAAGATTTTCGCGCATTGACGCAGTTAGACCACGATGAGCTGGCTACCGTACTGTCCAAACTTCTTCGAGAGGACTTAATAATGGGGTCTTTCGACCCTAGGGCGCAAGAACCCGTATTCGGCTTAGTCGAAAGAAACGATCCAGTCTACAAGAAACGCCACCGGGCCAAAGTACCCTAGTCCTCTCCGAAATACCGTCGCCGTTCGGCTTCGCCAAGGGGACCACCGGGGCCGCTGAGGAACGTGTCCGGGTTCCTGGTCCGGTCTTCGCGCCAGCTCTGAAATGCGCGCCCCCGCACTCTGTCGGCGTCCGGTCCCGTGTCCATCAGCAGTTGCGTCTGCCAGTTCTCCATTGAGTGCACCACGCTGAAGTACTCGTTCCTCGCCTCTGCGTAGGCTCGCCCTGCTGAATCCCAGTCGTCGTGGGAGAGCAGCAGCTCCTTCAGGACGCGGGCGTCCCGGAACGACATGGAAAGGCCCTGGCCCCAGGTGGGATCGGTGCTGGCGGCTGCATCCCCGACCAGCGCCACGCCCTTCAGGTAGGCGGACTCTGCCCAGGTTGTGCGGCCTTCGAAGGTGGCCAACGGCCCGGCGGGAATGGCGTCTGCGTACACCTCGCCGGGCACGCCGGAGGCCATGCATTCCCCAAGCACGGCAGGGATGTCGCCGGGTCCGCCGTAGCGCCGTGCGCTGCCCTCAGCGTAGCAGAGATACACCCGTGCGCGTCCGCTTCCTTGCGGGAAATTCAGGATGAAGTGGCCCTTCTCGGTGTCCAGCCAAGCGTGGGTGGCATCGTCGGAGAGAGCCACATTGTCCATCAGGACACCTGAAACCAGGTTGCATTCGGGGTCTCGATGTACCGGGAACCCGGCCCATCCCCGGGTGGGAGATCCCCGCCCGTCGGCGCCAACGACCAGGCGACAGGAAAGCCTCGTTTGCGTGCCGTTCCTCTCGATCAAAACCGACGGCGGGGCCGTGCCTTCCCTTACCGAAACCCCTGACACACGGGTCCCTCGCCAGACATCCGCTCCCAAGTTCTGGGCGTGTTCCAGTAGCGCCCCCTGCAATGCCGGGTGGTAGCAGGCCACCACCGGCTCACCGGCGCGGGTCGTGCGGGTGAGGTCGCGGTGTCCTGACCGGTCCGGGCCCTGGTAGGAGTCCCAGAATGTCAGGGGATTGGCGGCCGCTTGTTCCAAGGCACCGTCAAGGCCCAGCAGCCTGGCGTCGGCCACACCCCACGGCATGATCGCCTCTCCCCTCACCCGGTCGCGAAAGGTTTCTTCGGCCTCCAGGACCAGCGTGCGGAATCCTGATGCCGCTATGCCGCCTGCCAAGGACGAGCCAGCGACTCCTCCGCCCACGACGATGAGATCGTAATCGTGAATCACGCAGTCTCCGTCAGTACAGTCGCGTTTTTCCCCTGACCGCAGTCAGATTGCCGTGCGCCAGGGCAGGCCGTCGGTGGCAGCGAGAAACCCGTCGATCAGGACGGGGCTGGAGCAAATGACGCTTGGGGTGAAGAGGGTGGCGTCATTGCCCTGCCGGTCCACGACCCTGCCGCCCGCCTCGTGGGCAATGACCAGCCCCGCCGCGATGTCCCAGGGCGACAGCGAATGGTGGAAGAAAAGGTCTACCCGTCCGGATGCGGCATAAGCGACGCCCAGCCCCGCCGAACCCATAAGCCGGACACTGTACATGCCGGGCCACAGCGAACGGAGCAGGTCGATGGCCAGGCCCGCCTTCTCGTCCACGTAGCCCAGATCGAAGCTGAGCAGCGACCGGGCAAGCTCCGTAGTTTCGGTGACCGAAATCGGACTGCCGTTGAGGAACGCTCCCTGTCCCTTGGCTGCGGTGAATGTCTCCTCGCGCACCGGATCGTAGACAACCCCGGCGATGACCTCGTCGCCCTTGGCCAGAGCGACGATGGTACAGAAGTGTGGGATGCTCTGGGCGTAGTTACGGGTGCCATCCAGCGGGTCCACGACCCATCGATATGGTGATTCACCGGCCACGGGCTTGGATTCCTCGGCCAGTATCCCGAAGTCTGGGAATGCGCCAGTGAGGATTTCCAGCACTGCGTTTTCGGCGTTCACGTCGATGTCGGTGACGATGTCTGCGCGCCCCTTGAACGTGATCTGCCTGTCGGAGTTCCAGCCGCCGCGAATGATCTCGCCGGCTGCTGCGGTGGCCGCCAAGGCAACATCCATGGCGCTCCGGCCGTCGGTGGTGCTGGGGAGAATGCCCGAATGATGACTCGTCATATTCGCGTTGTACTTCCTCGTTCAATGAAACTTGTCAATTGCGGCTGAGCGTGCCTATCAAGCGGCTTGCAGATAGCCCGGTGATAGCTCGTTGACTGCTAGCGCCACGCGAGAGGATTGTTCCCCGTGTAGAAGACAAGCTCGTTTCCATTCAGTTCGACCGTCTGGTTTTGCCTCACAACGAAATTGTAAACATTTCTAGGCAACAGTTCGGTCAGGTCGCCAATTTCCGACTCATCAGGCAGTTCCTGTCCTGGCAGAAGGGGGAGATCCTCCGGCTTGAAATCGCCGGTGGCGTCATACACGTACCATTTCTGGGTGGCCCGGTCCAAGTACGCAACGAATCTCAGGTTGTCGCCCAGCGGCGCAAGATCGGCGGCTATGGGCAGATCCGGCTTTGCCGTTGGTTCGGGCTGGGACGTGGCCGTCGGTTCCGGGGTGGCCGTGGGCTCCTGAGTAGCCGTCGGCACCGGTTCCGGTGTGGCGGTAGGTTCGGGCTCGGGCGTGGCCGTCGGCGCGGGTTCCGGGGTGGCCGTGGGCTCCGGCTCCGGAGTAGCTGTCGGCTCCGGTTCCGATGTGGCGGTAGGTTCAGGTGCGGGAGTAGCCGTCGCTGTCGGCTCCGGAGTGGCCGTAGGCTCCGGCGCGGGTGTGTCAGTGGGCTCTGGCACAGAAGTGGCTGTAGGCTCCGGCGCAGGGGTATCCGTCGGCGCCGGTGCTGGGGTATCGGTCGGTGCTGCCGCCGACTGGGTTGGGGCGACCGTTGGCGCTGGCGTATCTGTAGGATCGGCGGTCTCACCTTCGCAGGCGAGGATTCCAACGATCATCAGGCCAATGAGTACCAGGATTGCGAGTTGCTTCATGATCCCTCTTTCAGAATTGCCGGGGATGTTTCCGAGACTGTATCGGGCTTGGGCCGAAACCTGTACAGCGATCGCCCGGTTGGTCTAACGCCCGGTCATCAGTCCCTGACGAGGCCCATCTTCTCATAGACCTCTTCGATGGTCTGGACAGCGATGGCGCGGGCGCGCTTGCCGCCATCGTCAAGTATTTCGCGAACATAACCCGGCCGGGACTCGTACTCCCTGCGGCGCTCGCGCATCGGTTCCAGGAATTCGTTGATGCTCCCGGCCAGCTGGCGCTTGCAGTCGACGCACCCCCGGGTAGCCGTGGTGCATTCGTCGTAGACGGCGGTAACAGTCGCCGGAGGGCTGAACATGTGGTGCATCGAGTAGACGTTGCAGACCTCGGGTCGCCCCGGAATGTTCCGGGTGGTGCGCTGCGGGTCGGTGAAGGCCGTCATCACCCGCTTGGCCGTGTCCTCCGGGGCGGCGGCCAGGTCTAGGTGATTGTCCAGCGTCTTCGACATCTTGGCCTGTCCGTCCAGGCCCACCAGCAAGGGCGCCTCGGTGAGCTTTACCTGTGGTTCCGGGAAAGTGTCGCCGAAGGTGTTGTTGAACCGGCGGGCTATCTCGCGCGAGAGCTCAATGTGGGGGATCTGGTCCTGCCCTACGGGAACGGTATCCGCCTTGTACAGGATGATGTCGGCTGTCTGGAGCACAGGATACCCAACGAGGCCGTAGTTAACGGTCTCCTCGGTCTCGTCCATCTGCCGCACCTTCTCCTTGAAAGTGGGAACGCGCATGAGCCACCCCAGGGGAGTGACCATGCTCAGGAGCGTGTGCAGCGTCATGACCTCGGGCACGTGGGACTGGACGAACACGATGCTGCGTTCCGGGTCGATGCCGGCGGCCAGCCAGTCGAGGATCATGTCGTCGATGTTTGACTGGATCTGATCGGTGTCCGCCCGCGATTCCACGGTGGTCAGGGCGTGGATGTCCACGGCGCAATATATACAGTCGTATTCGTCCTGGAGCGCGACCCAGTTCTGCAAAGCGCCGATGTAGTTGCCAAGGTGCAGCAGTCCTGTGGGCCGCATTCCCGAAAAGATTACGCCCCGCCTTCCGCCATTGCTATCTGAGGCCATACGTCCAGTCCAACTTTAAGAATCGAATGATGTCCAGAAGTGCCTTCAATCTATCACCACCCGCGAAACGGTGCAAATTCACCGGTTCCCACTGGTCCGGGAGGACGCAAGGTCAACGGGCTAAATTTGCCGTTATTCCCGCGAAAGCGGGAATCCAATGCCTCGAAGCGCGGGCTGACCTGACTGATGCACTGACCCATAGATTCCCGCTTTCGCGAGAATGACGGTCCGGGATGCGGCGAGGGAACAGTCCTGATCATCGGCGGGCTTGCCAACAATTGGGGTGCGCCCCACTCCTTCGACAAGCTCAGGACAGGCTCTAACCTTCCCCCGGAGGGAGAGGGAACTTTCGAAAAGCCCTGGATTGTCAGTAGCTCGCGTTGCGGGGAACTACTGCGACAGCACGTCAGTCCACTTGAAATGCTTGGAAATCAGGCGATAGAAGCCCCACTGGAAATTGCGGGCATGCAACGCTCCGTATGCCTGCCAGCGGTCCAATTCCGCCTTCGCTTCGGGGTGGATGCGGTCGCCCGGAACCAAAGAGGGCAGGATGTCCTCGCTCTCGCACTCATACAGGGCCAGGTACCTGGGGCCTGTGTTGAAGCCGGCCAGGGCCGGGTGATCAAGGCAGCGAAACCGGGCGCCACGGGCGTAGCCGGGGACGTTCACCACGCCCGGCAGGTGGGACTCGGTGTACCACCGGTCCCATTCATTCTCGTGGGCCGGGTCGACGTCTGCGCTTACGATGCTGAGCGGCAGGTCGGACAGCAACAGCGGGTCTCGCAGCGGGGCCCCGCTGACCTGCTCGTAGACGTTGGCCACATGGTCGCTCATGCCCTCCAGAGTGCTGAAAACCGAGAACTCGGACGCCGCGATGGGGTGCAGGTCGGGTCCGCCGAACTGTAGCAGTGACGCCAAGTCGTCGGCGCTGCGGATTCCGTATAAGGCGGTGAAACGATTGCCGCCATCCAGATTTACGTATCGCTGCGCCCACTGGTAGCCAGGGATGCGCAACAGGTTGGGCAGGTGGCTGTTGTACCAGGTGGTGAACTGGTCCAGATGCTCACGAGCGCAGGTCATCTGCACCATCAGAAGCAATTGGCCGTCAGCCATTTTCAGATCTCCTGGCCGCCAGTCCCTCCAGCAGGCCGCCGCTGTAGCGCGGGTCCTCCAGGCCACGCTGCATGCCCCGCAAGTAGGCGATCTGCCCGCCGTGCTGGTTGAACTCCCAAAGGAGTTGCTGGCACATGTTGGCCAGGGTCATCGTGCCGCCCCTTGGGTTCAACACGTCTGTGCCGTCAAAATCCGCGTCGCCGAGTGAGGCAAGGTACTCGTTGGCTGCCGCCAGGGTGGCGGAGGCATAGTCGAGCAGTGCCGTGGCCTCGGGAACCATGAATGTTGCCAGTTGTTCGGGGCCATACCCGTATCCGGTGTCATCGGCGCTGATGTCCTGCTGCCCCAGCCGCTCAGCCCAGCCCTGTTCCCACAGCTGGGGCACGTCCTGGAGTCGCGAGTGGACCCACCGGTCCAGGGTCCTGCCGTAGTGCCAGACCAGGAAGCCTATGGATGAGCATTCAGGGGTCGGCATCCAGGCGAGCTCATCCGCCGACAACCCATCGACGGAACGGACCATGGCGTTGTAGTGCTGTTCCAGACAGCCCGTCACGAATTCGTTCAGATGCATTGCCCCTCCGCCATATTGTCAGTAACTATCTTAAGACTGATCAATCGTTTCGCAAGAAACTTCATGGCACTCCAGTTTACCCCACCCGTTCGACAAGCTCAGGGCAGGCCCAACCCCCCGTCAAGAGGGGGAGGGCTCCAAATGACCCTGCAAAAGCAACGGCCACGCTGGTCAAGGCGTGGCCGGTCTGCATTCTTTCCGAGGCGCCAGAATGATCTTCCGGGGCGGACTATTCGTCCTGTTCCGAGTCGCTTTCCAGCCGGTCGCCGAGCTCGCTAAGGAAGGCCTCAATCTCGGGAGACAACGCTGGCGCGGGGGCGCTGCTCTCCTCCGACGCTGCCTGCGCTTCTGCGGTCAACTGGGAGTCGTAGTACTGCTCCATCTGCTGGATGAGCGTTTTCAGTTCCGAGTTGCGGTCCACCGAGGCGTTCAGCTCCCGGTACTGGCGCTGGCCTCTACGCACCGGAGCCAGGTCGGCAGGAATGTTGTCGTAGACCGACGACAGCACCTCAATCATCCTGGATGTGCCCGCGTAGTCCTCCTCCAACTGTACGTACTGGGGAAGATGGACCATAAAGTTGATGGTCTCTATTTCCTCCCTCTCGATGCCCTCGGAGAGGAGGTTCATTATCGTGGTAGGCCCCTGGTACGTGCTCTGCTGCAGCTTGAAATTGGGCACCGAACGTTTCTGCTCAACCGAGCCGAGCGAGCCTGTGACCAGCAGGGGCCGCGTATGCGGCACGGCGTCATACATCGCGCCAACACGGCAGTAACGTTTCACCCCGAAGTACTTGACCACCTCAAGAATGGAGTCCGTATAGTCCTCGCCGTTGGAATGCGGCTCCAGGAGGTGGAAGAACAGGTAATCGGGGCCGTTTTCCGTGGTGGCGTACCTGATGGTGCTGTTGGGGATCTTTACCTGCCGGGCCCCGTCTACCAGTCGCATATTGGGCCGGTAGCGGGTGAAGTCGAAAAAGGTCCCGGGACGGTGCAGCCGCCCGAGTTCCTTGGACCCCATGAACCGCTCCAGCCGGTTGAGGGTCAAAGTGCCCACGCTTCCCACGTCCACCCAAGGGCGAATCATGGCAAAGACGTGCGGATCCTTAAGCTCAGGAACCGGTTCCGTTAATTCAAATGCCCCTACTCGCATAAGCCCATATTGCCAGAATGACTCTCGCTTTTCAAGTCTGGACTGTCAGACTTCCAAGGTCCTCTAGTTCTCCCTTCCCTTGAGAGGGAGGGTGGCAGTTCTGTTTTTCGCAAATCAGCTTCCAGAAGGGGAACGCCCTCACCCTTACCCTCTCCCGGAGGGAGAGGGAACTATTAAAGGGCCTTGGTCAGACTTCGCCTCCGGGACTGCCCTATCGTTGCCGGAGCAGGGAATCGGCTGAACCGAGCCCCTCAAGCGCCAGGCCGTACCCCAGGAGGTCCTGCATCAAGCGTTTGATGTACTGGGTAGTGGCGACCCTCGTGTAGCGGAGGACCAGGTCGGACTTTTCGGCCAGTTGCTCCGCCAGTTCCCAGGCGCGGGGCACCAGGGCGTCCTGCGGCATCACCTCCCCGACCAGGCCAAGGTTGAGGGCCTCCTGTGCTCCGATGGACTGCCCGGTGAGCAGGAAATATCGCCCCCGGTTGGCTCCGAGCAGCATGGGGTAAACGATGTGCACGCCGTCGCCGGGCACCAGGTTGCTCATGAAATGCCCGGAATCCTGGAACGCGGCCGTGTCAGCCGCCAGCACGATGTCGCAAAGCAGGGGAATCTCCGAGTGCCGGAGTGCCGGGCCGTTGACCGCAGCGATCATTGGGACTTCGATGTCCAGCAGGTTGCCCAGGAGTTTCTTGCCCTCCCAGTATGTGCTGTCCCATTGCTCCGGGGTGCGCTTGGGCGCGCCCGCTGCGGTGCCCTGCGGGCCGGAAAATGCGTCGCCGGTCCCGGTCAGGATAACTACCCGGTTCTCCCTGTCGCTGCCCACATCGGCAAAAGCCCGGGGGAATTCCTCGTGGGGTCCGCTGCCCCATTGCAATGGTCCGCCGTTGGTATGGAACGTCATCTGCAGAATTCCGTTTCGGCGCTCGAACCGGATGTTCTGGTAACTGTCTGCGTACTGTTCCAAGTTGGCCACGGCTGCCTCCGGCTTGTGGAGTTGGCGAGAGTCTATACCCGCGTGACGTGGGGGTCAACGACCAGTGAGCCACCGCCCTGTCTGGGCTTGACCAGCAGTTTTCGTACGGCGGCCTCGAGGAATACAAAAAAGGGCGCCTGGATTGGCGCCCTCAAAATTGAACGGATCAGGCCGGCATAGCCTATTGGGCAGTGGCCATCTCAACTTCCATGTCGTGTTCCCTCTGTACCACGGTGGTCTTCAGGAAAGTGGCCGGCTTGATTCCGGGCTTCTCCTTGGCGTTGACGTGTTCGAGCACAAAGTCCGAAACGTCACGATGCAGGGCGTCGCTCATGTTGCAGTTCCTGAGCAGGTCGAAACCGGGATCCATTTCCTCCAGCATGTGCTGCACCCGGGATTCCCCGTGCCGGGCTGCGAGCGCATAGGCCAGGCCTCGCGGGTCGCGGTCGTACTGCCGCTGTTCTTCGCCTACTTCCTCCAGCTCGATGTCGTAGTCGACCCGGTCGACAACGGCCAGCGCCTCGGCAGCCCGGCGGCGGCGGCTCTTGACATCCTTCATGGCGGCGAACAGCGCGGCGATGGCACTGGAGGCGTTATCCAGCAGTTGCGGAATCTCCTCCTGCCTGGTGCTGGCCGATGCGACCATTTGATGGGCCTCCTCTAGGCACTGATCGCGGCGGCGGAGGCTATCTTCGAACTTCATGGCCCGTTCCTGCTTGATCCGGAGCTCGGGAGCCTCCTCGGCGAGGGGCTGCAGGCGCGTCAACTCCCGCTCCGCCATCTCGGCCTGCTTGAGCCGCTGTTGCATGGATTCGTCGAACTCGATGGGCATGGCAATCTCTCCTCAGACTAAGATGTTCTATGGAAGGCGCACCCTGCATTCCAGTGGGCAGTCCAATGGCAAAATAAAGAGAAAAAATGAGCCAATGGCCTGCCTGGTTCTGCTCCCGGGAACGCGCGATTGAACGTATGGGCAACGGGCTGGTTGGCTGAGGCCCCCGGTCTGAGGCAGCCTGGAATTGCGAGCCCCCGGGCTGAAACGGCGTTGGCCGTTTGTTACGCTAACCCCCATGTCTTCTATTGAGGCCCCGCCATTTCTGGCTATCGGGGCAAGTTGGGCCGAACCTGGCGATCCGGCGCGTTGACCACCCATAGGGCGGGAAATAATGCTTAACGGTCATCCCGTTGCGGTATCTAATATAACCCCACCCACATTCCCATTGCCCATATCTGAGATGCAATTTTTGCCCAATTTTGGAAAAATACAAAAATCACTGCTGGCTTGAGTGCGTTCCTCGCGTTAAGGGGCTCCGGTTATCCCGCGAAGAGCGCAGCCGGTGTATTCTGAACACGGGGAGTTGTGGGGCGATTGCTCCAAGGGTTCTTAGCGGTGCCAATGGACGTGGCCTGCGTCCGCAGCGCCGGTTTTTGGCTTTTGCATTGGTTTTGCGACACCAGCTATATCAGACTGATCGAGGAGGGATGCCATGCCCCGCGCAGCCTTCATATACGACGACATGATGTCGCGCCACGAGTTGAGGAGCGACCACCCCATGCGCCCGGTCAGATTGCGCTACACCTACGAGCTGCTGAGGGGTTACGAGGCCTTCGAACACGAAAACTCCGTCCTGGTCAGCCCGCGTCCCGCCGCAGAGGATGAGCTCGGCTGGCTGCATACGCCCCAGTATATCGAGGCGGTGCGACGCCTGAGCGCGGGGGAGGGGACGCAGGAGGCGCACAGGTTCAACTTCAGCCTACAGGGCGACAACCCCTATTACGCAGGGATGTACGAGGCCGCAACCCTGAGTTCCGGGGCCACGCTCCTGGCGGCCGAGATGATTGCCGATAGGTCAGTCGACGTTGCGTTCAACATCTCCGGCGGGCTGCACCACGCTGCGGCGGGGCATGCCTCGGGATTCTGCGTGTTCAACGACCCGGCCCTGGCCGTGCATTACTTTCTGCGCCAGGGCATGCGAGTGGTCTACGTCGATGTTGACGCCCATCACGGCGACGGTGTGCAAGAGGCGTTCTTTGACGACGACCGGGTGCTGACTATCTCAGTCCACGAGTCGGGCCGCTACCTGTTTCCCGGGACCGGCTTCGTCGGGGAACAGGGTCAAGGCCAGGGCAGGGGGTATTCGGTCAACCTTCCCCTGTTTCCCTATACTAGCGACGACGTGTATCTGGATGCTTTCAAGCAGGTTGTTCCTCCCCTGATTCGGGCTTTCGCTCCGGACGTCCTTGTGACGCAACTTGGGATTGACAGCTACCATTCCGATCCGCTGACTCACTTGCAGTTGACCACGCTGGGATTCGTGGAGGTAATCCGGGAGTTCGCGGCCCTGGGGTTGCCCTGGCTGGCGACCGGCGGGGGCGGCTACGACCTGATGGCCGTGGCTAGGGCCTGGACCCTGGCTTATGGCGTGATGCTGGGCGAGGAGTGGCCCGATACGTTGCCCAGGGAATTCGCGCTGGAGCACGGGATTGGCCACTTAAGGGACAGCGGCTCTCCCGAGGTTCCTGCGAACCTGCGGCTCGATATCCGGCGCCATGCCGGGGAGACGGTGGCCGCTCTGAAGGAGCAGGTGTTCCCTGTCCACGGCGCCCCAGCCTGACCGCCTCCGTCCGTAACCTTTCGAACTGGCTTTGTGCCAGGGTCTTTCAAAAGTTCCCTCTCCCTCCTGGGGAGGGTTAGGGTGGGGGCGTTCCCCGGTTGCTTTCAAGTCCTATGGCAACCAAGATTTCCCCCTCACCCCAGCCCTCTCCCTCAAGGGAGAGGGAGAATTAGGAGGCCCTGGGCTTTGTGCGGCGTAGGTTACTGATAGAGGAGGACCTCGAAAAAGCGATAGCCCTCCCAACAGGGAGGGCTATCTCCGTCAGGGCCATACAGGTTCGCTGGCAAAAGGCTGACCGGAAGGCCGGGAACTACTCCACGCGCTGCTGCGGATGGATCAGGTCCTTGGCCTCGTCGCCCACATTGGCCTCAATGCTGTCGCGCAGCGTCGAGAATATGGACTTATTGATGGCCGTCATCAGCCATTCCTCGTGATCCGGGTCCGCGTGGTAACTGTCCTTCAGGATAATCAAACGCTTCATCAGGCTGAGATAGTGGTACTGAAGCGGAGTCAGATCACGGTTCACTCCATCCACGCGCCACTGGCTGACGGTGGTCGAGCCTATGACTGGCGTGAATTCGCCTTCCGTTCCCAAGAGTTCTTTGTCTGCATGTTCTGGTTGCGCGTTCATTGTTGAACTCCGTCCGCCCTCAACCAAAGGGTTGCCCAGATGATTGCGCGCGTTTGATTTATTCGCCGATGACTGGTGTAAAGGCTGATTATAGCAGAGCGTGCCTTCCGGCGTAATCGCTGGAGTGGGCGCCTGCAGGGCAATCGCACCGGAAGTTACCCGGCTTGTCATTCCCAAGAAAGAGGGAATGAGGGTCCTCTCAACCCATACGCTGGTCTTTCGCTTCCGGATTCGATTGCCCTTTGGTGCCTGGCAGTTCGTTTAGGGAGAGTTCGTTCCGGCAAAATTGGGGGTACGTCCTCACCCTAACCCTCTCCCTCCGGGAGAGGGGATATGTCACGCACCGTCTTATACCTCCCTGAACTCGCCCTCCACGGTGCCCGCATCGTCGGGCGGCCCGCCTGCCGGACCCTCGGGACCGCCCGGGCCCGGCGCCGCCGACTGGCTGTACACCACTTCGCCGAGCCTTTGCAGGGCCTGGTTAAGTTCGTTGATACCCGTCTGCATCTCAGCGAGATTGCCGGACGCCGACGCGGTGCGCAGAGCGTCGATCTTGGTCTGCACCTCGGCTCGGAGCTCCTGGGGAACCTTGTCGGCATTGTCGTTCAGCAGCTTTTCGGCCTGGTATACCATCGAGTCCGCCTGGTTGCGGGTGTCCACCTCCTGACGGCGCCTCTGGTCATCCACCTCGTACTGCCGGGCCTCTTCCACCATCCGGTCAATGTCGGACTTGTCCATGCCCGACCCGGACTGGATGACGATGCTCTGTGCTTTCCCGGTGCCCTTGTCCTGGGCCGACACGCTCAGGATTCCGTTGGCGTCGATGTCGAAGGTTACCTCGATCTGCGGGATGCCCCTGGGCGCGGGGACAATGCCGTCCAGCTTGAACATGCCAATGGACTTGTTGTCCCCCGCCATGCTCCGCTCGCCCTGCAGCACGTGGATGTCCACGGCCGGCTGGCCATCGGCGGCGGTGGTGAACATCTCGTTCTTCTTGGTCGGGATGGTCGTGTTCCTCGGAATCAGAGTGGTCATCACGCCACCAAGTGTCTCCAGCCCTAGAGTCAGCGGGGTGACGTCCAGGAGCACAATGTCACCGACCTCGCCGGCGAGAACGCCTGCCTGTATCGCGGCTCCCAGCGCCACAGCTTCGTCCGGGTTCACGTTGCGGTTGGGCTCCTTGCCGAAGATCTCCTTGACCTTCTCCTGCACCGCCGGCATCCGGGACATGCCGCCTACCATGATCACCTCGTCGATCTGGCTGGCGGAAACACCGGAGTCGGCGAGAGCCTGCAGGCAGGGGCCAGCCGTGCGGTCGATCAGATTCCTGACCAGCTGCTCGAATCGGCCCCGGGTAAGGGACTTGACCAGGTGCTGCGGACCGCTGGCGTCAGCGGTGATGAAGGGCAGGTTGATCTCCGTTTCGACGACGCTGGACAGCTCCACCTTTGCTCGCTCAGCCGCGTCCCGCAGCCTTTGCAGGGCCATGCGGTCGTTGGCCAGGTCGATGCCGGTTTCCCGGCGGAACTCGGTGATCAGCCATTCCAGGATGGCCTGGTCGAAGTCGTCGCCGCCGAGGAAAGTATCGCCATTGGTGGATTTGACCTCGAAAACGCCATCGCCCATCTGAAGGATGGTGATGTCGAAGGTGCCGCCACCCAGGTCGAACACGGCGATGTTGGCGTCTGAGCGGGTCTTGTCCAAGCCGTAGGCCAGGGATGAGGCCGTCGGTTCGTTGATGATGCGCAGCACGTCCAGCCCTGCGATGGTGCCGGCGTCCTTGGTAGCCTGGCGCTGCGAGTCGTTGAAGTAAGCAGGGACGGTGATCACGGCCTGGGTGATACGCTCTCCCAGCTTTGCCTCCGCGTCCTGCTTGATCTTGGCCAACACGAACGACGAGATCTGAGGGGGCGCGTAAGCCTGATCGCCCATCTTCACGTGGGCGTCACCATTGTCGGCCCTTACAACCTCGTAGGGCAGCTTGGCCGCTGCGTTCTGCACCTCGGCGTCGTCATACCTGCGGCCCATGAGCCGCTTAACGGAGAACAAGGTGTTCTCGGGATTGGTTACCGCCTGGCGCTTTGCCACCTGTCCGACGTAACGTTCGCCCGTGCGCGTGTTCAGCGCAACCACTGAGGGGGTGAGACGAGCTCCCTCCGCGTTTTCGACAACTCCCGGTTCTCCCGCTTCAATTACGGCGGCTACCGAGTTGGTGGTACCCAGGTCTATGCCCAAGACTTTAGGCATTGTTGCTCTCCTTCAAAATCGTTTGTTTAATTTCTGGTGAAAGTGCCTGACCGGATATATGTTGGCCGTAGCCTGTAAGTCCTCACTTTGCCATTGGCTCCCTTGACACGATTACCTGTGCCGCGCGCAGGAGACGGTCGTGGAGCCGGTAGCCGGGGCGTACCAGCTGCACAACGTAATCAGGCGGGTGCTCCGGTGATTCCTGGTATGCCAGGGCCTCGTGCTCGTTGGGATCGAAAGGGTGCCCCACCGCGTTGTCGATCAGGCTGACCCCACGCATCTCCAGCCGCCGTTTCACCTCCCGTACCGCCAGCTTGACCCCGTCCCCCCACTGGGGGCTGACCTCGGAGTTCAGGGCCAGTTCCAGGCCCTCGATTACCGGAAGCAGGTCAACCAGCAGGTCCTCGTCCCGGTACTTTGCCAGGGCGGCCCTCTGTTCGGCGAAGCGCCTTCTCTCGGTCTGAAGCTCCGCCTCCTTGTATTGGACTTCGTTCCGGTATTTTTCGGCGTCGGCTTCGGCGGCCTCCAGCCGTTCGGCAAGCGCGGCGACCTTCAGTTCCAGCGGCAACTGCGAGAAGTCGACCGTCTCCCCGGCGGCCTCCCATTCGCTGGGCGCCGCGTCCGGGTCGCCAAGTCCTGACTCATCCGCGGGTTTCCTGTTGTGTTCTTCAGTCATCAATTATTCCCTGTGGAAGTTTCCTGTGAATTCTTTCCTTCATTCGGGTACAAAATGCTCAGTTAATGGTCAAACGGCAGGTTGAGGCTGCGGAAAAGCAGTTCGAGTTCCTCGGAAACTGCCTCCCCCGCTTCGGGCCCCAGCCTGGCTGTCAGCCTCTGCCGCATGGTCAGGAGGTTCTGAACGGCGGTCAGGACGAACTCAACGCCAGCAAGGTTCAGACCCATTTCATCCGACAGGTGCCGAATCAGGCGAAGCTTGCGTATGTCCTCCGTGGAGTACAGCCGCAGCATTCCCAGGGTCCTGCCGGGGCGGACCAGCCCCAGCCGTTCGTACTTGCGAAGGGTCTGGGGATGCATATCCAGGATGCGGGCTGCCACGCTTATGATGTAGACACCCTCCATCTGGAGGGCCGCCTCGCTTTCCGCGTTGCGGTCCATCTCCTGCCCGTTTGCAGAGCTGTTCTGATCCTGTGCCTGAGACGAGCCTGCGCCTGAGGATGCCGTCTCTCCCGCTGGAGGGACGTTCAGGTCCTCGGCGCGTTGTGTTTGGACTCGCCTCTGTTGGGTCATATTCTCCTCCCGGCCATCCTGTTGACCTGTGCTGGTTTATATGATAAGGTTTGATACGTAGCGTGTCAAGGGTTGTGCAACGAGACAGGTAAAGAATCCGAATAAGGGGCGCCGGCGTACTAGAGGGAACTGCGCCGGCTGGATGAGTCAGACCAGCGTAGTAGCCAGGGGACCAACCGCGGCAGGAATAGCCGCCGGAGGTCCGAACAGGGAGAGGAGGTGTTCCATGGTGTACTTGAAGTCCTGCCCCAAGTGCCTCGGAGACCTGACAGTAGCCCAGGATGGGTACGGTACCTTCATCAGCTGCCTGCAGTGCGGATTCATGAAAGACCTGGAAGTCAGGGGCGTCTCACGGACGGCAGCCCCGTCAGCATCCGCAGCCGCCGCCTGGAATAGAGGGAAGGAACGGCTGCCAAACGCGGCTTGAATCCGCCACGGTAATTCGGCGTCCATGTTGGGGGCGGCCAATCGGCCGCCCCTTTTGTTCGCTAGACGAAACTTATGCCGCCCCGACCGCGAAACGGCGCACATCGGATGGGGAGCCAATGAATCAACACGGGCTAGAAGCGCTCTTCCCACCGGGTTTGCAAGAGTTAAGGAACGCCCTCACACTAACCCTCTCCCGGAGGGAGAGGGGATCAGGCACGCCGTAGCAGTGAACCGACATCGTTGCATTATGGGGTAATCAGGGCAACCACAAGGGCCCCTGTAGGGGCGTCCCTAGTGGGCGCCCTCTTCGCCTCCGTTATCACCACCTATAATTGCAAAGAATTCCGATTACTAACGCATCAGCTCCGGCCAGAAGCGCTCCTCCTTCCAGGGGTCGCCGTTGTTGTGGTAGCCGCGCTGCTCCCAGAACCCGGGGGCGTCCTCGGCCATCAGTTCTATGCCGTTGACCCACTTGGCGCTCTTCCAGCCGTAGAGGCTGGGGACGATCAGGCGCAGGGGCCAGCCGTGGCTCTTGCCCAGCGGCTGCCCGCCCTGCTTGTGGGCAAGGAATCCCTCGTCCAGGGCAATGTCGAGCGGCAAGTTGGTGGAGTAGTCGCCGAAGCAATGGGCCATCAGAAATTTGCTTTCCGGCGAGATACCCGAAAGCTCCAGCAGGTCGGAAACGGCGACACCCTCCCAGGTCTGGTCCAGGGCGCTCCACTGGGTGACACAGTGGAAGTCGGCCTCGAGGACCTGCCAGGGCAGTTCGGTGAAGGCCTTCCAGTCCAGGGAGATCTCTCTTTCCACCAGCCCGAATACCCGGAACTCCCAGGCGTCGATGTCTATCTTCGGCTCGGGGCCGTAGGTGAGCACCGGGAACTTGGTGGTGACGAACTGGCCGGGCGGCACGCGTTCGCCGTAGCCCTGGTCGGGCGCTTTCTTTACTCGGTCGGGTCGCTTCAAGCCCCACCTCACATTGGGGAATAGTTTAGCCAGCACTGTACTGCCCAGTCCCTACGGAATCACGCGGGCGATGCCTGCCGGGCCGTTGTGGATATGGCCCACGATTGCCCGGGTCTCGACGCTCCGGGCCTCCAGCGCGCCCAGGAGTTGCGGCAGACGGTCTTCCGGTACTGAGATCAGCAGTCCGCCAGAGGTCTGGGCGTCGCAGAGGACCAGGCGCTCATTTTCCGAAATCGACTCGTCCCACTCGACATAAGCCGCGACTCCCGCCTCGTTGCGGTGGGTGCCGCCGGGGGCGACGCCCTGAGCCAGCAACCCCTCCACGCCGGGCAGTACCGGCGCCGCTGACGCCCTGATCTCTGCGCCAACTCCGCTGGCTCGCAGCATGCCGGTCAGGTGACCCATCAGGCCGAAGCCGGTGACGTCGGTGCAGGCGTTGACGCCCACCTCCATCATGGCCTCGGACGCGGCGCGGTTCAGCGTGGCCATGGTCTCAACGGCTGTCTCCACCGACCCGGGCGGCGCCACGCCGGCCTTGCAGCCGGTGGTGACAATGCCGGTGCCCAGTGGCTTGGTCAGGACCAGAACGTCGCCGGGCCGGGCGCCAGCGTTGGAGACCTGGCGTCCGGGTTCCACCAGGCCGACGACCGACAGGCCGTACTTCGGCTCGTTGTCATCGACGGTGTGGCCGCCGACGATTAGGCAGTTGGCCTCGGCGGCCTTGTCGTAGCCGCCGCGCAGCACGTCGCCCAGCATCTCGCCGGCCAGGGCGGCAGGGAAGCCGACCACGTTGAGGGCCACCAGCGGACGCCCGCCCATGGCGTAGACGTCGCTGAGAGAGTTGGCCGCGGCCACCGAGCCGAACTCGTAGGGGTCGTCGGTGATAGGTGTGAAGAAGTCCACCGTCAGCACCAGCCCAATCCTGTCGTCGAGGCGGTACACGGCGGCGTCGTCGCCCGTCGATGAGCCGACCAGCAGGTCGGGGTGCTCCACCTGGGGCAGCTTGCTTAGGACCTTCACGAGGTCCTGCTGGCTGAGCTTGGCGGCTCAACCGGCGCAGTGGGAGAGTTCGGTCAGCCGGACCGGCGCATTGACCATCGGCGCGCTCCTGTGCGGGGGTGTTGCGTCCATTATAGCGCAGCGGGGTGCGTAGGGGTGGGGCCGGCATAGTCTGTCCCAGATGGCTAGGTGGCATCGCGTAGGTATGGTGGTATCCTTGATGTGAGCAAATATAGGCCGGACGGGAGGACGTGCAGCAAAACGCCTGGCTGTTTGGTTGTTTCCTACGGGCTTAAGTGAGAAATTTGAGGCCCCGTGGTAGTGTTAGAGCAGACGCGCGAATCAAGGAGCTTATAGAGATGCCTGCCGTTCCCTTCATACACCGAGTTAAGCTCCGTAATTACAAGAGTATTGGCCGGTGTGATGTACAACTGGGTCCATTGGCGGTTTTGGTAGGCCCCAATGGTTCGGGCAAGAGCAATTTTCTGGATGCCCTGGCGTTGACACGCCAAGCACTCGATATGACGTTGGACCATGCACTGAGGGAACGAGGGGGAATCAACGAAGTCCGCCGACGCTCCGGAGGGCATCCCTCAAACTTCTCTATTGAGTTGCATTTCACCTTGAGGGACGGTATTTCACAGGGCCAGTACGGTTTCGAAGTGACATCGGAGCGTAATGGTGGATTTTCTGTTCGTAACGAGGTGTGCGAGGTTGGCTCACATAACCCCATGGCCCCACCTACGCGGTTCGAGGTTAGAGAGGGCTCGCTTAAGGAGAGCACCTTAAATGTTCCACTGCCTCGCCCTGCTCCGGATCGATTGTTCCTGGTAAGCGCCAGTAATGTCGATGAATTCAGGCCAATATACGATGCTTTAACTGATATGGCTTTCTATAGTTTTTCGCCCGACGTTATGAGATACCCGCAGCCGCCGGACCCCGGAGATATGCTGCTGCCGACTGGGGAGAATCTTGCCAGCGTAATAGCATCGTTAGAGAAGCGAAACAAATCTAGCTACACACAAATCCAGAAGTATCTGAAGGACATAACTCCAGGAGTAGAAGGCGTAGATCGTATTACAATCGGTACCCTAGAAACTCTTCAATTTCGCCAACAGGTTGCAGGGCAGAAGGCACCTTGGAGGTTCCCTGCAATTAACATGTCTGACGGGACATTGAGGGCCTTGGCGGTTTTGACTGCCTTGTTGCAAGGGGACGGAACTTCCCCCTCCCTCATTGGAATCGAGGAACCGGAAATCGCCCTCCATCCTGCTGCGGCAGGAATCCTATGGGACGCGATACAAGACGGAAAGGATCTAACGCAAGTTTTGGTGACCACACACAGCCCTGACCTTTTGGACCGAAAAGACATCGCTACCGACGTGATACTGGCAGCTGACAGTGAAGCCGGTACTACACAGATCGGTCCAGTAATTGAGAGCAGTCGAGAGGCTATCAGGGACCGCTTGGCAACGCCGGGAGAACTACTCCGTCAGAAGAGGCTGCGCCCCGAGGTAATCAGGGGTGGTTCACAGCCAGACATGTTCGGCAGTCGGTGACCTAATGGAGCCCCCTACTATTGCCTCAATAGTCGAAGGACACGGGGAGGAAGCAGCGATTCGTCCATTGATAACCAACATCATTGCAAGCGGAACTGGGGACGTTTACCCAAGAATTGCGCAGCCGTATAGAGTTCCATGGGGATCTCTAGTGAATCGGTCAGGTGAGCTGGAACGCTCTGCTCAGATCGTCTTAAGGGAAGGTGGCCCAAGCTCCCGGCTTTTGGTGCTTTTGGATGCCGATGAGTGTTGTCCGGCCTTACTAGGTCCTGAATTGCTTGAGCGACTCGTTCAACGATTCCCTGACAGACGGATCTCAGTTGTTATCGCAAACTGGGAATATGAAAGCTGGTTTGTTGCCAGCGCCGAGTCTATAGCCCAACACGTTGGCGCAACCTTAGGGGCTGAAGTGCCAGGAAATATTGAGGCAATTCAAAACCCGAAAGTCTGGTTAGAAAGAAACGTCCTGAACAGACGATACAGGGAAACAGGAGACCAGGCTTCTTTTTCCAGCGTTATCGATGTGTCCTTAGCTCGTCAACGGTCACAGTCATTCAACCGCTTCTGTCGGGAATTAGAAAGGCTTGTTGGCACTTAATGCGCAGATGGTGGTAGCTGAAGTGACGGACGGTGTCAGCCTTGAATGGGGACGGGCGACAAGCCCGCCCCCACTATGTTGTCCTGTTGGCGAGGCTGCCGGCACGCTGTAGACGGCGACGATTACAACCACTCCCTCCAAGGTGGCACGCTATCAGCCGAGGTGATAGAGTAGGCGGGCTGGCATCGACCGGCGCAGGGGTAGTGCATGCCCGGTTTTATCTCCAATTACAGGGAAGTGGTGAACTCGGTGGAGCGCCGCCAGGTGCTGATCGCCATGACCGGCGGTCAGTTACTGGTGCAGCTCTCCAGCCTGCCGGTGACCCTGGCTCTGCCGAGCATCGCGCGCGACTTCGGGTACAGCGTCGACGAGGCGGCCTGGATCGTCATCGCCAACCTGCTGGTCCTGGGCAGCACGGTGTTCCTGGGCGCGAGGCTTGGCGACCGGTTCGGCCATCCACGGGTTTTCTTCATCGGCACGATCATCATCACCGTGGGCGCGGTGGGGATCGTGGCGGCCCAGGACCTGACCCAGGTGACCATACTGAGGGGGCTGCAGGGGTTCGGCGCCGGACTGATACACGGCAACGGGAACGCGATGCTGGCCTTTGCCTTCCCGCCCGGCGAGCGGGGCCGGGCCTACGCTTTCCCCATCACCGGCTCCCGCGTGGGGACCTTCATCGGCGTGGCCTTCTTCGGGGTCCTGCTGCAGTGGGCCAACTGGGAGAGCTTCGCCGGATGGCGGCTGGTGTTCCTGACTATGCTGCCCATCGGCCTGATTGTCATCAAGTCGTGTATGCCCGTGGTGCGACGGAACGACGAGGCGATCGTTGACAAGGAGAACCCTATCGACTACCTGGGGGCGATCCTGCTGGTGGCGGTTTCGGCGGTGTTCATCCTGTCGGGCAGCCACATCCACGGCGGCGAGGAGTCATACACGTCGCCGGACGCGCTGACGTATCACCTGCCGATGCACGGACTGACCATCGCGCTGCTGGTGGTGTTTATCTTCGTGGAGCGGCGGGTGTCGCACCCCTTTGTTGAGTTCCAGCACTTCAAGCAGAAATACTTCACGCTGGCGATCATATCCAACGTGATGTTCCACCTCTCGATGATGGCCACCATGATCCTGGTGCCGATCATGATCGAGGAGGGACTGGGCAAGTCGCCTATATTCGTTACGTACGTGCTGCTGCCGCACCAGTCCTTCGGCATCTGGCTGCCAGCCATCGCGGGGTTCATCCACGACAAGTTCAACCCGCGGCTGCTGCGGACTGCGTGCATGCTGTCCATCGCGTCAGGCTTCGTGCTGCTGGCGCTGTTCGCGGGGACGGTCTCCATCTGGTTGCTGCCCCTGCTGCTGTTCCCCATCTCCGTTGGCACCAACATATTCAACACTGTGAACAACGCCACGGTAATGAGCACGTTGCCGACGGAGAACCGGGGGTTCGCCTCCGGGATGCTGGAGACGACGCGGGACATGGGGCACGCGACGGGCGCGACGATTTCGTCGTTCATAGTGGCGATGATCGTGCCTGCGACCATCGGGCTGATGCTGCCTGCGGAGTCGCAGCGGCTGCACCTCGAGGGGTTCCAGGTCTCGGCGCTGGCAGTAGTGGGGATAATGACCATCGGAGCCATCATTGCCGCGTTCCACCGTCCCTACAGGCCGCCGTCCGCGCCGGACTCGGGCGGACAGCAGGCGCGGGCGGGCGCAGCGGCGGACTGAGTTCCGTCGCGAAACTGCTGACAGAGTGAAGTTGAAGGTGCTGCGGTAATGACTCAGAGGGTGTTTCCAAAGTATAGCGGTTTGCCTTAAACTGCCTGCATGAATCGCAAGCCATACCCCAGCGACCTGACCGATGAACAATGGGATATTCTATTTCCCTTGCTGCCGCCAGCCAAGCCGGGAGGACGGCCGCAGAGCGTGGACCTGCGGGAGGTGGTCAACGGCATCTTGTACGTGCTGCGGGCCGGCTGCCCCTGGCGGATGGCGCCCCACGATTTGCCGCCCTGGCAGACCTTGTACAAATACTTCCGCCGGTGGTCTGTGGACGGGACCTGGGAACGGATCCATGAGGCGCTGCGGCCCATGGTCCGGGAAGCCGAGGGCAGAAATCCTGCTCCCTCCTGAGCTTGCCGAAGGGGCGGCCATCATCGACAGCCAGAGCGTGAAGACCACAGAAAAAGGGGGCCGCGCGGCTACGATGCGGGCAAGAGGGTCTCCGGCCGGAAGCGGCATATCGTCGTAGATACCATGGGGTTGTTGCTGGCGGTGGTGGTCCATGCCGCCAGCATCCAGGACCGGGACGGAGCCAGGCTGGTTCTCAGCAAATTGGCCGTACGGTTCCCCAGTCTGCGGCTGATCTGGGCTGACGGCGGCTACCGGGGGCAATTGGCGGACTGGGTGGCCTCCTGCTTCGGTTGGGTTCTGGAGATCGTGCCGCGTCCCAAGGACGGCCATAGCTTTGAGGTGTTGCCCCGGCGCTGGGTGGTGGAAAGAACGCTGGCTTGGCTGGGCCGTTGTCGGAGGTTGAGCAAGGACTACGAGGCCCTGCCTGAAACCACCGAGTCCTGGGTGTACATAGCGATGACCCATCTCATGCTCCGGCGACTGGCACCTGTGTGAATGACTTTGGAAACACCCTCTTAGACTTTGGTTTGAGGGTCCCCACTATGCGAGATCCGTGTCGGAGAGAAATGAGTGCTGAAGTCTGGGGAGTAATAGCCGCCTTTGCTGGAGTTGGGGCCGCTTTCTTGGCGGTGTTCGTTGCGGCGTTTTTCTACCTGCTGTCGGCAATTCAGAGACTGGGCCAAGATCTTCGGGCAGAGTTTCGAGAGGAACGCAGAGCGCGGCAGGCGGAGTATCAAGAGGAACGCAGGGAACGGCTGGCAGAGTATCAAGAGGAACGGAGAGAGCGACAGGCTGAGAGCCAGAGGCTTTTCGATGCCTTGTACCGCCATCGCCATGATCAAGACGATTCGATGTATGTGCCCTCGGCCGATGACTGATCAACCCGCAGGTAAGGCAGAACATTTGTAGGGGCGCACGGCTGTGCGCCCCTACGTTTTTGTGGGAGGTTGCCGGGCTTCTAGATGTTCAGCATGATGAAGCGGCCGGTCTCAGCCTGATAGTAATAGGTCTTGCCGTCCTCGTTCTTTACTCCAATGAGCGAGTAGGAAATGTGGGACTCGGCGTAGTGCTCGAGGATACGGACGTTGTGCCACTCGTCGTCTCCCATGGTGGCCATGACCGCCTCGAGGTCCAGTTCCGACTGGCTTTTCTCCGTTGCCATAGCTGTCTCCGTTCGGGTTGGGTTCACCTTCCGAACTTCGACAGGGCTGGCTCATCTGCGGAGCCGGCCAGGCTGATGATGAACGGATGGCGCGCTTGAGTCGACACCGTTCGTCCTTCGACAGGCTCAGGATGAACGGCGTCGGGTTGCTAGGGATGAACGGCGTCGGGTTGCTAGGGATGAACGGCGTCGTGTTGCTTGGATGAACGGTGTCGCGGGTTGCGTTAGCCCTCGCGGACGTACTTGTCGATGGCGTCGGGGACGCCCGCGAGGTAGATGTCGCCCCGGGAGTCGATCCAGCTGCCGTGGCCGGAGCCGCGGCAGTCGAAGCGGGCCAGCAGGCCACCCTGGGGATCGAGGATGCTGATGCGGGCCGAGCTGCCGTCAACCTGGCCTTCGCTGACCAGGAAGTTGCCCTCGGGGTCTCGGGAGATATCCATGGGGCGCTGGATGTCGTTCCAGAACTCGATGAACTCGCCGTTTAGCGTGAAGAGCTGGATGCGGTGATTCTCACGGTCGCAGACGATGATGCGGTCGCCGTCGATGATCAGGCTGTGGGGCAGATGGAAGTGGTTGGCCTCGGATTTGCCCGGCTCCCCCCAGGACTGGATCAGGTCGCCCTCGGCGGTGAAGCGGTGAACGCGGGAGTTGCGGTACCCGTCGGCGACGTAGAGTTCGCCGGAGGGCGACGGGACCAGCTCGGCGGGGTAGTTGAACGGCCCGGCGGCGCGTGGCACCAGGTCGCCGGGGACCTCGCAGCCCGTGTCTGAGTGGCGGCCATGGCGGCCCAGCATCTGCACAGGCTTGCCGTCGAGCGTGTAGACCAGGCAGGTGGAGGCGTCGCGGTCGGTGACGTAAACCACGTCGTCCTCAATGTAGAAGCCGTGGGCGAAGAGGAAGGAGCCGTTGCCCCACGAGTCCTGCAGGTTGCCGTCGCGGTCGAAGATGAGGACGGGCGGCTCCTTGCGCTGGAAGGCGTAAACGCGGTCCTGGGAGTCGGTGGCGATGGCCGAGACCATGGCGAAGGTCTCGCCCTCGGGCAGCTTGGCCCAGTCCTCCTGGACGGAGTAGGTGTAGTGGCCGGAGCCAAGGGTGGTCATGTCTGGCCTCCTGTGAGTGGTGGATGGTGGGGGTATTGTACACGCTAGCCGGTGTCGGTGGTCGTCGCGTTGCCCTCTGCGATGCGCTGGAGGTATGACTCGGTGATGGCTTTGGCGGATTCGTCAAGGCTGGGAAAGAGGGTCTCGCGGGTGATGTTAAACAACTGCAATTCGCGTAAGATGCTTCTTTTTCTATTCCAAGAAACGGTCGGTGTGTAATGGGCATAGACCGGAATGCGCTCATTGACGGCGAGAATGCTATCTCTCTCAAATCTTTGGTGATAGGCGGATGCGAGAAATGCGCCTGATTGCTGTCGAATGCGTTCCGTAGACTGCTGAGGTTCGATGACGAAAACACGAACCAAATCTCTGACATCAAGCGGTCGTTCAAAAGATGGTTTCTCTTGACGCACAAGTTGATACAAGTGAGTTAGTGCGCCGAGATATTGGTAATCGGAACGAGTTGGAGTTTCAGAAAGAAGGACTTCCTGTTCCGGTCGCGACAGTCTCGCAAAGTTAGCGACTATACTGACTCTATCGCTGTTGAATGGCTCGACCAGATCGGGACGCACCGCAAAAATGTGCAAGAGACCCTCTTGATGTATGTGGCTCTCGCAGGCATAAAAGAGGGCTACCAATGGGTTTCTTGTGATATCCAGAAAGCGAGTTTTTAGCCCGTGGTGCTGAGCCAGAACCCATTGCGATATGGCTGATTCCTTGCCACTAAACTCATCGGGGCGTCTTGTGATAAGGTCGTTCAACATCTGGCTCTCGAAAGCATGAAACCCTTGGCGCGTAACCGAAGGCCGTAGCTCCCATCCAGAGAAGGCTTCGCCCCGAAAGAAGAGTAGCTCGTCAAGATGTTGAGCCTGGAGTTCTTGAATTCTCTCCAGGAATTCTGCGATAGACCTAACCTTCATTTATCGTAATGAATGCTGTGTTGAAGATAGCCCTTCGCAGAATAGGACCGCTTTCCAAATATGAGTACCTGCCAAGCTAGTGCCAATTAGGTCCGCTGTTACTAAATATGCACCTTCCACGTTTGCACCATCTAAATTGGCATTCCTCAAGTCTGCTCTCGAAAAGTTCGAACGCGCAAGCCTAGCATCCTTCAGCTTTGCGCCCTTGAGATTGGCCCCAGAGAAATTTGTTTCCTCTGCTATTGCGCAGATTAGGTTAGCGTCCGATAAAACTGCCCCCGTCAAATCTGCTTTATTTAGATTGACTTGAAGGAGGAATGCACTTTCAAGGATGGCGTTTTGCAGCTGAGCACCTTCAAGAGTTACACAATCTAGCGTGGTATGTCGCAGAAAAGCACTGGAAAGTCTGGCTTTCTTCAGATTGCTCCTGTGTAGTTCAGCGTACTCAAAACGTGTTCCCGTTAGCACTGCGTCCTCAAAACTGGACTCAACAATCTTGGCCCGATCCAATCTGGCCCCGACTAAACGCGCGCCCTTAAGGACCGTGGAGTCAAGATGTGCGCCGTCAAGGTTAGCCCACCATAGGTAGGCATCGGACAGAACAACGTTGGAAAGATTGGCGGATTTGAGATTGGCATCCCGCAAGAAAATACCTCTTAACGGGACTTTGCCATCATCTCCAAGGGCACCTCGTTCGGCAAAAGCGTCGTATATCCTGGCGTGTTCCAGGTCTGGAGTGAATCCGTGTCGCTCCCGACGCTTGTTCCACGCCTCGACGCCCTCGAGCAGCCACTCGATGTGTTGCGGGTTAGCCATACGCCACCTCCTCAACTTTCTCTATTGTACGTGCACGGTGGCTGCTCTGCCTCATCCTCACCACTCATTGTGCGAGGGAGTCTCTGCCCCCTCAGTACCGCACGGTGTCCCAGGACTGCGGGAACATGCCGAGGAGCGGGGAGACGGTGCCGATGATGTCTCGGTCGATGTCGGCGATGGTGGGGCGGCCGCACATGCCCATGGTGGCGTCCATCTCGTCGCGGAGCATCTCAAGGACGGAGGTGAGGCCGTCCTCGCCATTGACGGCCAGGCCCCAGAACAGCGGGCGACCGATGAGCACGGCGCGGGCGCCGAGGGCAAGGGCCTTGACGATGTCGGTGCCCCGGCGGATTCCGCCGTCCATGTAGACCTCGATGTCGCCATTGGCGGCCTCGACGACCTCGGGCAGGACCTCGATGGTCGTGAATGTGGTGTCCAAGTATCGGGTTCCGTGGTTGGAGACGATGACCGCCTTGGCCCCGCTGTCGGCGGCGTGGCGCCCATCCTCGCCAACCATGACGCCCTTGATGACGAGCGGCAGGCTCTGGGCGCCCGCCAGCCAGTCTACGTCGGCCCACGTGGCGGCGGAGTCGCGGATGTCCATGGGGCCAGCGGGGGCGTCGGCGGCGAATCGCCACGAGGTCTGGGGCAGTTCGACATTGTCGTAATTGGGCGAAGGATGCCCGACATAGTCGTTGCGGATGTTGCGCTCGCGCTTGGGCTTGATCTTGGCGTCGACGGTGATGCACAGGGCGGTGTAGCCGGCCTCGGCGGCGCGGGCGGCCATCTCCAGGGTGAGGCCGCGGTCCGTGAACAGGTACTGCTGGAACCACAGCGGTCCGGAGGCGGCGCCGGCAACGTCCTCCAAAGTGCGGGCGGCGTGAGAACTCACGACCATCACGGTGCCGGCCTTGCCGGCGGCGCGGGCGGTGGCCAGCTCGGCGTCGGGGTGGGCCGCCTCGTGGTTGCCGGCCGGGTCGAGCATGACGGGGAAGCTGATGCGCTGTCCCAGCACGGTGGTACTGAGGTCGCGCTGGCTGATGTCGGTCAGCATCTTCGGGCGCAACTGGATGCTGTCGAGGACGGCGCGAGTGCGCCGGAGGGTGATCTCGTCAGTGGCCGCGCCGGCGATGAAGTCGTAGTGTCCCTTTTCCAGCTTCTCGCGGGCGATGGCTTCGTACTCAAAGATGTTTACCGGCTCGTTGGCCATGTCGCTGCCTCCTGGCCGCTCTTGCTGGCGGCTAGGGCAGTCTACGGCGGGGCCGGATGGTAGTCAAATCGTGGGGCAGACTGGCTATATGTGTCCATCCTGTCGCAATTGCTCAATGACCATTCCCGCTATTCCGGCGAACTCGTTAGGCTGTTGGGTGAAGCTGTCAGCGTAGGCACGCCGGTCCATTGGCGCCAGCGACAAGAGTTCCTCTATAAAGATGTTCATCAAGACGAAGCGATCGTACATTACATCCAGCTTGTCCAGTCCCAAGTCTCTGATCGTTTGCTGGGCCCTCTGGCGGGCGTCTCTTGCCAGGCCAGTCTTCGGAATAATCTCTCCGGTGGCCACATCATAGTCAAAATATCGATCAGGACGCTCCGCAATTTCTACGGCGGCCGGGTCGACGTACCCCAAATGAGGCCAGTTGTCCTTCTTGTATTCTTCGTTGCATCGTCGGCAACTGAAAACCCAATTAGACCACGCATAAGCCAACTGCGGGAAACGGCTGATGGGCTGGAAGTGGTCGACCGTGGGCGCTCGCCCGCCGGTCTCAGCATCGCATTGCCGCTCACAATACCAGCAGATATTGTTGCTCCGGCTTCCCAGAGTGGGCCGAAATACCGACCACAGAAAATCGGAAGGTCGGTCGCCAATCCGGTTCTGGAAGTAATCTATCCAGCCTTGAGTGAACTGCTGGGCGTATCCGGCGACTCCCGCGGGTTCCGGCCCACGGTCAATCCAGCGCAATCCGATTTATCCTCCATCCTGGGACAAATCGGATTGCCGAGAAAGCAGGAACTGCTGCATCAACTCCGAGTAGCGTTCCCGCTGAGCCTCCAGAGGACTGCTTTTGTTGAGGAATGTCTGATTTACTTGGCGACGTAGGGTATTTAATTCGTCCTGTTCCTCGGTTGTCAGCGCGTCCTTTTCCCGCAACTCCCGCAGCCGGTTGGCGCGGTCAACAGTCAACTGGTCGGTAGGTTCATCCACGCCCATCATGGTGCGCAGGATTTCGTCGGCGGTCCAGCCGATGATGTCCTCGGTGTTGGTGCTGGCGGTGACGATGCCGTTCGCGTCTCGGTTCAGCAGGTGCACCTGCCCGGCCTTCAGCCCGGCGACGACGAAGGGCGAGTGGGTGGTGGCGAAAATCTGAAGGCCAGGAAAATGCTCCAGCAACGCCGGAATTACCCTGCGCTGCCAGGTGGGGTGCAGGTGGTTCTCAATTTCGTCGATCAGGAGGATGGCGGGTTTCTTTTCCCAGCCTTCTTCCCAGTCATAGTGGTGCGCCATCTTGAGGGCCAATGCCCTAATCCACAAGAGAGTTCCCTGGGTTCCCGAACTTAGCACTCCAGCATACAATAGTCCTTCTACACCTCTGTCACAGGTTGCAATTCCTAAGTTGCGGCGCACTACTGTTTCAGGTGGATTGATTCCATCGTCAATAGTCTCTACGAAGGGGCGTATGGAGTCGTCTCGGATTACCTCGGAGCAGATTCGAAGAGTGCATGAATTACCAAGATCCAAGACTCTTCGTAGTTGTTGCCTTCTAGCCGTATTTAATCTGTCATTTAGCGAATCGATAGCCGGTTCTATGAATCGTCCATTGAAAATGCCGGAGTTAGTATCAAATAAATTCCTCAGCGGATTATCGAAATAGGAACGAGAAGGAGATTCTATAAATGGATTGAATAGGTTCAATATAGGCAAGCCTACCCTGATCGGAGGAATATACAAGAATGGAACTGAATGCCATATGGTCTCATTTAAGCAGGATGGATTGTACGAATCTCCTGATGGGGTTTCGTAATCCACCCCGCTATGGATATAGCCATTCTTGAATATCTTCTCGTAGATAGGGAATGGAACTCCCTCATACTCGACACTATCGTTTTCCCCCCATGTTGTCATTCCATTTATTGCTCGTAATACGGTACTCTTTCCAGATGCGTTCGGGCCAACAAATAGATTAACTTGCCTATCGCAGTCCAAAAGTATGTCTTCTGTAGGCGGCAAACTAATGTTGATCCATCTGATGTACACTACAACAAATCTCCAGTTTGCTTACAATTAAAACAATGTTAGGATACCCTAGCACTTCTGAAACGTCAACGATTTCATCCTGCCTTGGAGGTTCATCAAATGACCGACTACAACATATTTGACCTGGGCAACCTGCGGCTGCAGGGCGGCGCGACGCTGCGCGGCGCGTGGATCGCCTACAAGACCTACGGGACGCTGAACGCGGCGAAGGACAACGTGATCGTGTTCCCCACGTTCTTCGGGGGGCAGCACTACGCCAACGAGGCGATCATCGGGCCGGGGCAGGCGCTGGACCCGGAGAAGTACTTCATCATCGTGCCCAACATGATGGGCAACGGGCTGTCGTCGTCGCCGTCGAACACGCCCATGCCCTACGACCGGGCGCGGTTCCCGTGGGTGTCGCTGTACGACAACGTCAGCAGCCAGCACCGCCTGGTGACCGAACTGTTCGGCATTGAGCGCATCGCCATGGTGGTGGGCTGGTCCATGGGGGCGCAGCAGACCTACCAGTGGGGCGCGCTGTACCCCGATATGGTGGAGCGCATCGCGCCCATCTGCGGGTCGGCGCGCACCTCGCGGCACAACTTCGTGTTCCTGGAGGGCGTGAAGGCGGCGCTGACCGCCGACGACGCCTGGAACAACGGCTGGTACGATTCGCCGCCGTACAAGGGGCTGCGGGCCATGGGCCGGGTCTACGCCGGCTGGGCGGTTTCGCAGGCCTTCTACCGGGAGGAGGTCTACCTGGACATCGGGTACTCGTCGCTGGAGGACTACCTGGTCGCCTTTTGGGAGGGGCGGAGACTGTTCTCCGACGCCAACAACTTTCTGGCCATGCTCCGGACCTGGCAGAATGCCGACATCAGCCTGAACGAAAAGTACAACGGCGACTTCGCCAAGGCGTTGGGGTCCATCACGGCCAAGGCCATCGTGATGCCAGGGCGCACCGACCTGTACTTCCCGCCCGAGGACAACGAGATCGAAGTGTCGATGATGCCCAACGCCGAGCTGCGGCCCATCGAGTCCATCTGGGGCCACCTGGCAGGCAGTCCGGGTCTCAACCCGCCGGACGCCGCGTTCGTGGACGCGGCGCTGCGCGAATTGCTGGCGAGCTGAGGTGGAGCGATGCCGGACCTGCGATACGAGCGATTCCCTGAAGACCACTACGCAGTGTTCACCATGGACCGTCCTGACCGGCTGAACGCCCAGGGAGCGCAGATGCGTCAGGAGTTGCGGGAGGCGCTGGCCGATTTCTCGCACGACGATGAGATGCGGGTGGGCATCGTGACCGGAGCGGGCCGGGCCTTCTCCGCTGGGGCCGACCTGCGGGAGATGGCCGAGGGTGGCGGCAGTACCCGGGCCAGCCAGACCGAGGAGGAGCGCATCGAGGCTTACCGTGGCAACCAGCCCTTCGGGCGCAACTCCAAGCCGTTCATCGCGGCGGTCAACGGGCTGGCCATCGGCGCCGGGATGGAGCGGGCCGCCGACTGCGACATCCGCATCGCGTCGACGGAGGCGTATTTTGGTCTGTTCGAGGTCAAGCGCGGCATCATGGCCAACTACGCCATCAACCACCTGGCCCGGCTGATGCCCTTCGGCGAGGCCATGTACCTGATGCTGACCGGCGACACGTTGAGCGCCGATGAGGCGCAGCGGCTGGGGTTCGTCCACGAGGTGCTGGAGCCGGACTCGCTGATGCCGAGGGCCGTGGAGATCGCCGGGATGATCGGCGCCAACGCGCCCCTGGCGGTTCAGGGAACCAAGGCAGTGGCGCAGTTCTGGCGGAGGTACGGGCTGGAGGAGTCGTACCGGCTGAACGCGGCGTGGGGTCAGCGGGTGCTGAACTCCGAGGATGCACGGGAGGGCCCGCTGGCTTTCTCCGAGAAGCGCCAGCCGGAGTGGACGGGGAAATAGGCGTCAGCGGATTCAGCGCCGTTAGGAACGGGCAATAGGAAAACCCGTTCATGGTGAGCCTGCCGAACCACGAACGGGATCTGTTGTAGCGGGGTATGCCCTCGCTCCTTCGACAGGCTCAGGACAAGCCTAACCCTCTCCCTCCGGGAGAGGGACCTGGATGAAGGTTGCGACTAAAGTTTAGTCGTCCGCAGAAGCTCCGGCGGGCTCGCGGGGCGGGGCCTCGACCAGCTCGTAGAGGGTGCTGCGGGCCCGGATCTGCTCGTCCCAGCCGCGTACCCGCAGGTCGATCATCAGGCCGTCGGGGCCCTTGTACTTGCGATTGGCGCGGCTGCTGCCGGGGCATTCGGTGGCGCCGTGCTCGACCACGGTGTCCACGGCCTCGTCGAGGTCGTCGACATAGAAGCCGATGTGGTGTACGCCCTTGACCGTGGAGGGGCCTTCTCCCAGGTTGGGCGCGTCTTCCGTTCCCATCTTCAGGATGGCGAAGTAGATGTAGCCGTCGGTGAGCCAGACACCCTCGGCGCCTCCGTCGGGGGAGCGGCGCAACTCGTCCAAGCCGAAGCAGGTCTTGTACCACTCGGCGGTGGCGACGGGATCCTCGGTGTGCAGGGCGATGTGCTTGATTCGCGGGGCCATGTCGTTCTCCTCCTCACTATTGTCTGAATCAGGATTATCAGGATTAAAGGATTCACTGGATTGAGTAAATCCTGAAAATCCTCAAATCCGGTAAATCCTGATTCAGACTAGTTTCGCCAAAGTCGATTTTGTCCGGATCGTCGCTAGACCTTGCCGACGAGGGACTTGAGGGCTTCGTAGGCGCGCTGGCCGGATTCTGGCTCGCCCGGGACGTCGAAGATGTTGCCGACGAAGTCGGTGGCGCCGCCTCCTGCGAAGGCCTCCAGCTGGCGCTGGATGGAGCTCTCGTTGCCGATGACTGCCACTTCGGCGGGGCTTTCCACGCCCTCAATGTCCAGGACACGGCGGTAGTTGACCAGCTCACCGTAGCGGGCGTAGGACTCGGCGGCCGTCCGGCGCCCGGCGTTCTCGTCGTCCGTGACGGCGGTGGGGAGGCCGACGGTTACCCTCGGTGCTTCCCGTCCGGTGTTCTCAGCGGCGCGGCTTATGCGAGGGGTGATATGCGACTCGATGGTGCGGGGGCCGGCCATCCAGGTGACCGTGCCGTCGGCGAGCTGTCCGGCGAGTCGCAGCATCTGGGGCGCGAGCGCCGAGACCAGGATGGGACATGCCGGGCGCTCCAGCGATGCCAGTTCCAGGTTGCAGTTGAAGAACTCGCCGTTGAACTGGACCGCGCCCTCGTACAGCAGCGGACGCATCACCTCCAGGTACTCGCGGGTGTGCAGTGCAGGCCGGTCGTAGGGGATGCCGAAGCCTTCCTCCATGCCGGGGCGGTGCGATGGGCCGATGCCGAGGATGAAGCGCCCGTTGGTGGCAGTGGCGGTGGTCAGGGCCTGCTGCGCCAGGGCCGCTGGGTGCCGAGGGTAGGTGGGCACAACGCCGACGCCCAGCTCGATGCGGCTGGTCTGCATTCCGGCCATGGCCAGCACCGTGAGCGCGTCGTAGCCGCGGGCCGATATGTGGGGGATCCAGAAGCTGTCGAACCCGTCATCCTCGGCCTGCTTGATGCGGGCCAGAAGCCCGTCCAGTGTCATCATGTCGGCGACGGAAGCGCCGACGAATACTCCAATTCGCATGGGCATACTCCTCAGGGATTGTTTCAGGACCGGCGTTGGCGTCAGTCTCCAAGCTTCAGGATTTCACTCCCACTCCTTCGACAGGCTCAGGACAGGCCCGGCCCTCCCCCACCAAAGAGGAGGGGACTTTCGGGACGGGTGCCTTTGGCCAGCTACTTGAAGGCGACGCAGGCTGGGGCGACCACCCGCAGCACCGCGTCCTGGGTGAAGCGCTGCTTGTATTCGGCTCCAATTTCGTTCATTCGATTGAGCGCTGTTTCGTCGGTTGGCGGAACCAGTACCAGCAGCATCTTGGTGCGTTCCCGTTCGAGAGCCCCGTCGGCAGTGGTGCCCTGGCCCGCTACGTCGATGACAGACAGGCCGTCAGGGAAGCGGGGCGTTATGGTGTCGGCCAGAAAGGTCGCCCAGTCTTCATCGCTGACCACCTCAGCGCCGCCTGAGCCTCGGCCCATGAAGAGCCGGTACTCGTGCCAGAGTTCGCCGCCGTCCGCGCATTCCGACGTAGAGACTTCGATATCGGCGCAGGCCGCCAGGGCCAGGACAGCAGCCAGGATAGCAACTAATACAAAGGGGAACCGGACGAAGTAAAGTCTCTTGATTGGCATATCCATCGTTCTCAAACTGATCCTATGGCCGGGGGAGGTCGGCGACGGACGCGCCGACGAAAACTCCGGTACGCAGGGGCGTACTTCTGCTTATGCAACTTTATAGCGCAGGGAAGGCAGAGGTATCGCCGAGAGCGCGGAGATTATTTCTGAAACTCTGCGCCCTCTGCGATGTTCCCTGTGTACTCTGCGTTGAAAACCCCGGTTGCGAAAGCTAGAGATTCATTGCCTCCAGGCCGATGCGGGACAGGTCCTCGTCGGACTGGCCGCTGGGATAGCCGCCGACGCCGATGCCGCCGAGAATGACGCCGTCCTTCATGATCACGACGCCGCCCTGGCCGTAGGTCATCATGGGGTCGCCCTGGTCGGCGATATTCCGGCCCTGGCTGTGCAGGCGCTGGGCGTTCTCGCCGGAGTCCAGGCCCATCAAGGCCGAGGTGTGGGCCTTGCGAAGAGCGTGGCGGCGGCTGAAGATGCGCAGGTTGTCCATGGTCAGGTAGGCCAGCAGGTTGCCGGCGCTGTCGACGATGGCCATCGCCACCGGCTCGTTGGGAGTTTCCATCGCCTTGTCGATCATCGCCCTCATGGCGGCCGTGACCTGGGCCATTGTTGGTTCGGCCATGATTCGTCCTCCGAAAGCAGTATTGGCATGCCGCTCCGTGCGGCACGGGAATTATACATAGTCCGGGCCTCCGGCGTTTGAGCATTGGCAGGAATTCCGGTAGCCTGTAGTCGGATTACGCCCTCACCCTAACCCTCTCCCCGAGGGAGAGGGGACAAATGTGGGCCGCAGGAGAATGGCAATGACGACGCAGCGGGAATCGTGGTTGGAATTGACCGTGGAAGACCCTATTGAGCCAGGCATGCCCATCCTTGACCCGCATCATCACTTCTGGAAGCGGGAGGGCGACATATACCTGCTGGAGGACCTGCTGGCTGACACCCGATCCGGTCACCGGATAAACCAGACGGTCTTCGTTGAATGCCACTCGGAGTACCGCACGCAGGGGCCAGAGGAATTGCGGTCGGTGGGCGAGGTCGAGTTCGTCGAGGGCATCGCCGCCGCCAACGTCCTTCGACAAGCTCAGGATGACGGGGAAGGCAACGAAACGGCTGTGGCCGCCGCCATCGTGGGCAATGCCGACCTGATGCTGGGCGACCGCGTGGAACCGGTCCTGGAGGCGCTGTCGGAAGCGGGAAAAGGACGCTTTCGCGGCATACGCTGCACCGCCGCGTGGGACGCCAGCCCGGATATCACCACGGCCCGGGCCAACTCGGCTGGCATGCTGGCAAATGCCGAGTTCCGCAAGGGTCTGGCCTGCCTGGAGCGAATGGGGCTGACCTTCGACTGCATCGTCTATCACCCGCAGTTGCCCGAGGTGGCGGACATGGCGCGGGCGTTCCCCGGCCTGACAATCATCCTGAACCACGTTGGGCGCCCGCTGGGCATCGGCCCGTACGCCGGACGCCGCGAGGAGCTGATGCCGGAGTGGCGGGCGGGCATCGATGCGGTGGCGGAGTGTCCCAACGTGGTGGTCAAAGTGGGAGGTCTGGGGAATCCGATCAGCGGTTTCGACTGGCACCAGCGGCCGTTTCCGCCCGGTTCAGGGGAAATCGCGACGGCTGCAGCGCCCTACTACCTCTACTGCATTGAGAAATTCGGGGCCGACCGGTGCATGTTCGAGAGCAATTTCCCGGTGGACAAGCAGTCCTGTTCGTACGTGGTGTGCTGGAACGGGTTCAAGCGTCTGGCCCGCGACTTCTCGCCCACCGAGCAGGCCGATCTGTTCCACAACACGGCAGCCAGGGCGTACGGCCTGCCGGAGGTTTAGGGAGGCCTAGTGCGAGACGCGCGGATGCCGGGGCGATTGCAGAGTCGCCAGAGTTTCCCATTTTGTCTGAATCAGGATTCACAGGATTAAAGGATGATCAGGAATAGGGACATCTATCCTGAAACCCCTGATTCAGATGATGACTTTGCAACCGTCATTCCCGCGAAAGCGGGAATCCAGTGGCAGTGGGTCTCGGCCCACGCTGATGTCCCGGTTGCAAAGGCAGTTAAATTCCCGGATTCGCGCAGATGTCTGCCCTCTCCCCGCCAAACGCAATCGCCCTGTCCGGTGGTGTCCGTATAGGTCAAGCGCTCTTACTTGCACCACGATCCTGCCGAGGAAGCGGTCGGACTGACTGCAGCGTTCTCGGCTCTATGATCTTATTGCCGGGACTACCGGGTAATCAACAGGCGGTAGCCCAGGTCTAGCTCAGCGAGTTCCCGCAGGTGCCCGTAGCGGGCGTCCCACTCGCCGGATGCCAAGTCCCGGCGCAGTTTTTGGAGCCCTGCTGTGTTTCTGTCTCTGTGCTAATAAAGGGTCACCCGCTTTCAAGAGACTGAAAGGGCGGACACAACGGGATCATTGGCGCAACAGGTTTCGTCTTCTGAGGTTCCAGCCCAGCGACCATCAGGAGCTTTCGTCAGCTTCGGCTGGGCCCTTTGGCTGCTATCATGGCGGAAACGGCGAAACAGGACGGCGAGGAGGATACCGTGACTACAGATGTTTCGAACCTGGCCGGTAAGGTGATGACTGTTCTGGGCCCCATAGACCCGGACCAGTTGGGCGCCACGCTGATGCACGAGCACCTGTTCATTGCGCTGTATAAGGGCGTTGAGCCAGACGACAACACTCCGGCAACTGACTGGTGCCTGTGGGAACAGGAGTTGACCATTGACAAGTTGGACCAGGCACGGGACCGCAAGCCGATCCGGGACAACTGGGTCCTGCTGGACGAAAAGACGGCGATAGACGAGGCCATGGAGTTCCGCTATCACGGCGGCGGCACCATCGTGGAGGTCACCAGCATTGGCATCCGGCGGGACCCGCTGGCAATGTCCCGGGTGTCCCAGGCCACAGGCCTGCACGTGGTGATGGGCGCAGGCTGGTACCAGAAGCTCTACCACCCAGCCGACATGGACCGGCGGACGGTGGAGGACATGACCGACGAGATCGTGAGGGACGTCACGGTCGGTGTCGGGGGCACCGGCATCCGGTCGGGCATCATTGGAGAGGTGGGCATCGAGGGCAACCCGATTACGGAGAATGAGGTCAAGAGCATCCGGGCCTCCGGGCGGGCCAGCCGTATCACCGGCGCTCCCATTTCATTCCACCGAGGCGGTGTTGGCAGGGAGCGGCTGGAGGTGGTCGGCATACTGGGCGAGGAGGGGACTGACATGTCGCGCGTGATCTTCGGTCACAGCGACCTCATAGCCGCGGACTATGACCTGATGCTGGAGCTTCTGAGCCACGGGGTCTACATCCAGTTTGACCTGCTGGGCCGGGTGGGCGTTCCTTTGCGGTTTGCGCCGCCGGAGGACGACCTTCGGATGTTCATGGCCAGTGCCGGGACGGCTATGGTGGCCGAAGCGATACCCAGGTTGATAGATGCTGGCTATGCGGACCGCATCCTGCTGTCACAAGACGTGTGCACCAAGATGCAGTTGAAGAGCTACGGAGGAACAGGCTACTCATTCATCATGGAGAAGTTCCTGCCGGAGATGCGTCGCCTCGGAGTCTCGGAGGAGCATATCCGGATGATGATGGTGGATAATCCACAGCGCATCCTCGCTTTCGTGGAGCCTCTGGATTAGGCAAGACCGAGAGGCTATATTCTTATTCGCTCCTCAATCAGAGCCAGATCATCGATTTCGATCCGCTTTGGGTCAGGCTCAGTTATTTCTCGTCCTACCCCATCGACATACCTGTGAGCCATGCAGATCAGGTAGTCGTTAATCGCAAGCCGGATATCGACAATCCGGCTGCGGGAGCCTGCGGGAAAGTTGCC
The DNA here is from genome assembly GCA_965203005.1 of Dehalococcoidia bacterium. Taxonomy (GTDB): domain Bacteria; phylum Chloroflexota; class Dehalococcoidia; order Lucifugimonadales; family UBA3495; genus VXOI01. The sequence goes on along the minus strand of CBDBBS010000002.1, from coordinate 1,848,990 downwards.
TCGCGGTCGATTCTTGCCTTCCCACCTTACCGTTAGGTAAGCTTGACCTGATATAAGCTTATCCCTGATATGCAGCACTCGGTAGATTTCCCGGCGCTCCTGGTCAGATGATCGAACGGCTACAGTCATAGGCTGGGAAGGGAGATAAGCTGGTGGAGAATCGAGAATTATCGGCTCTATTGGCAAGATATATTGCCGGTTCAGAGGATCTTCCTGCGGTTCAAGAGTACGTTACGCTCCACTTTTGTGGGGTCCCTAACGAGCTTCTCGACCATGTTGCCATGGAGATATGGCAATTTCAGGATGGCTACGTGCCGGAGGACGAACTCAGGTCCCGGCTTGCCGTGATACTGGCGGAATCGCGGGTGGCCTCTTCGCTGGCCTCGGATTAGGCCACTTCCTTCGGACTGCGCCAGGGCCGCGTATGCGGGGCAAAGAAAATGGTGGCAACGACTGGATTCGAACCAGTGACCTAGCGCTTATGAAGCGCCCGCTCTGCCGCTGAGCTACGTTGCCACCGAGGGGCCATCCGGCCAGCCGCCAGGATGCAACCCGGTCATTCAATGTTATTCTCGGCCCCTTGGCGGTGTCAATCGCCCGCTCCGCGTACTTGCGGCGCTTCGGCGCCCAGACGCGGAATGCCGGACACCCGCACCCGCCAACTGTCGGGAGACTCGGAGGCCAGCACACAGGCTGCGCCCAGCACGGGCGCGATTGCGCTGTAAGCAATAGCCACGGTGTAACTTTCCCAAAGGTCGAAGACCAGCCCCGCAATCACCGGCCCTACCAGCGCCCCGACACCGACCCCGGCGTAGAGTACCCCGATGATGCCGCTGACCGCGCGGGTGCCGAAGTAATCGGCCATCACCGAGGGAGCGAGAGCCACAGCCCCGCCCCAGCTCAGTCCCAGCAGCACAGCGAAGGCTCCAAGTCCCGCCATTCCGTCGGAAACCAGCCAGACCAGGCTGCTCAATCCGATTCCGCCGAAGGACAGGCCCAGCCCACGCCATCTTCCGATGCGGTCGGCGGCTGCGCCGATGGCAAACCGTCCCACGGCGCTGCCGACACCCAGCAAGCTCAGCAACAGGGCGGCAGATTGCGGTGATATTCCCCGGTCTTCGGCGTAGGGAACGAGGTGGGCGATAGGGGTGTACATGCCCAGGGAGGCCAGCAGAAAGCCAGTGAACATCAGGAGGAATGGACGAGACCGGACGGCGGTCGCCAGGCCAATGCCCTGATGCCCGGGATTCTCGGCCGCCCTGCTCCCCCGGTCCGGGTCCGGGCTGTTGACCAGCAGCCCCGCCGCGCCTCCGGCGACAGCGACAGCCAGACCGATGACGAGGAACGCTGGCCGCCATTCCATTGCCTCGATCAATGCCGCGCCGATGGGCGGCACGACCAGGGTGCCAACGCCGATTCCGGCGATGGCAATACCGGAGGCGAGGCCGCGCCGGCGAGCGAACCATTTCTGGACCGCACCGGCGGCCGGAACGTAAGACATCCCGACGCCGACTCCGATGCACACGGCAAAGGCGGTCTGGACCTGCCACAGGGCCTGGGCGAAGCTGGCAACGACGAGGCCGAGACCCACCAGGGCAGTGCCCCCGGCAACCAGGGCGCGCGGACCCAGCCTGTCCGCCAACGTTCCGGTGACCGGCCCAATGATGAACAGTGTCAGGACCGCCAGGGAGAAGGCCGCAGAAACGGAAGCGCGGGAAGCGCCGAAGGAGTCCTGCAGCGGGGCGAAGAAAGTCCCGAAGGAATAGACGCTCCCGAAACCAAAGGTCAGGATGAGAAATGCTCCGGCGACTACGTACCAGCCCCGGCTGGACTCAATTGAGGGATTGCCAGTCATATCGCAGGTCGCAACCTCAACCCCATTTTGGATTGCCGTCCATTCCACAGGTCTGCGGCTTTCCTGTCAATGCGTTGGAATCACACGCGGATGGGACGTAAAATGATCGGGATGTCTGATGACGAATGCACGCTCGATGACCTGCTGGCTCAATCAGCAGGGCAACTGAGGGGGACGGTCGCTGCTTTGGCCGCCCGGCTGGAGCCGTTTCCGTCGTTCATGGGGATGTCGACGCTACAGGCCATTGAGCTGGAGCCGCCGCCGGAATCACCGAACGATTGGGGCTGCGTGGTGGTGCTGCCTGACGGGGATATCTGCGAGCTGGAGCTGGAGGTCATCCCAGGTCCGGCAGGCCCTACCGATGTGGACCAAGTGGACAGGTACAGTCCGCTGGAGTTGTCAGCGGAAGACTACATCCATTTCGCGGCGGCAGCCCTGCGGCTGATGGCGAGGGAATTGGAGCGGCGTCGTGCCTAAGCCTTCCAACCTATCGTTGGCACCAGGCGTTGCTCCACAGGGTCGACGGCCAGAAGTGCCGTCTCGAGGGCGACAACACCCAGCAAGTTAGGTTCGCCTTCGCGACCGAAGGTAACAGGGGTGAAGAAAGTCTTGCCTCCCAAACGGATCGACGCCTGCCCTATCTGGTCAGTCACAATGCTTCCATCTCCCAACCTGACCTCAGCCTCCCAGCGGACTGGTATGCCAAGACGACGCAACAGAGAGCCTGGAATTTGCGAATAGGTGGCGCCAGTATCTACCAGCACCTCTACCTGTTCGTAATTCTCTTCCCGCACGTCCCCGACTTCGATGGTCACTCTTACTTCACCCATAGCTGAATACCCTACAATACAAATAACTCACTGCCATTCGAACGAAACTAGTCCTCGTCATCCAGCACGATGTCGCCGCTGCGGCCACCGCGCTTGCTGACGAGGCGCAGGCCCTCGATGCGGATGCCGCGATCAACTGACTTGCACATGTCGTAGAGGGTGAGAGCGGCCACCGATACGGCGGTCATGGCTTCCATTTCGACGCCGGTTCGGGCGGTGGTGCTGGCGGTGGCGGTGATGTTGATGCGGCTGTGTTCTTCGTCCAGTTCCAGGTCAACGTCCACCTTGTCGATGGGGAGGGGATGGCACAGGGGAATGAGCTCCGAGGTCTTCTTGGACCCCATTATGCCGGCCACCTGGGCGACGGTGAGCACGTCGCCCTTCTTCATCAGCCCCTCGCGGATGAGCCGGGCGGTTTCGGGCTGCACGGAGACATGGCCGCGGGCGACGGCAACGCGGTGGGTGACTTCTTTCTCGCCCACGTCGACCATGCGGGCTCGGCCTTGCTCGTCGAGGTGGGTGAATGCCTGCTGTTCCTGCGAATTCATCATATCAGTCCCCTGGGTGAGTTCTCGAATCCCTCATCGCGAGGCAGGTCCTTGCCGTTGGCTGCGGCGACAGCCAGCCGGTCAGCGCGGATGTTGCCCGCGTTACCGGCGTGGCCGCGCACCCACTTCAGCTCCACATCGTGCTTTTCCAGCGCCGATAGCAGACGTTCCCACAGGTCGGGATTAACGGCGCGGTCCCGCTTGTTGCGCATCCAGCCGTTGGCTTGCCACTTCCTCGCCCAGCCCTTTTCTATGGCGTCAACGACGTAGCGAGAGTCGCTGTAGACGGTAACAGAGCATCGCCGGTTCAGTGCTTCTAACCCTGCAATTACTGCCATCAGTTCCATGCGATTGTTGGTTGTGCGTTTGTAACCTCCTGACAGCTCTTTTTCCTGTCCACTGTACTCCAGGATCGCAGCGTACCCGCCGGGCCCGGGGTTGTGGATACATGAGCCGTCGGTGTGGATGGTCACGTTTCTGGGTTCTGCGCTGCTTTCCGGCACTGGCACTGCTCAACGTCGGGATCGTCGATGTCAAAGGTTACGCACAAAGGCTTGGACATTTTGGTAGGCGAGATGATTTGAAAACCCAATATATTGTCATCGGCATCAACCTTGACGTAGGCATGCCCGTCCACGGTATCCACAAACTCGCCGGGCTTGCGCTCCCACATCACTTCCAGGAAGTCACCTTCAGGGTCATACCAGATTTTGACTCGCTTGGGATTCATTAATCACCTCGTCTAGGTATGCGCCTGGTGAGATGTGCCGTAAGGACGAATGCATCACCCCCGCTATATTTCACCACGACTCTCACGTACTTCTCACCTCTGCTAGTCTCGTGGAACCACCTGTAGAATTCAGTAACAGAGTCCGGGTCTTTTATTGATGGCAGGGTGGTGACTGGATCTGCAATGGTTGCAGCTATGGCCCATTCCATACCGAGCATATCAGGGTGCTCGTCGTAAATGTGACTTAATTGTGCCTCGGTAAGTCGGACATGCCTCCCTTAGAAAGTCTTCTAAAATCAACGATGTAAGTCAGCCTTCATTCTACTACCCCCCGATCTGGTACATCTCGACCTTGGCGGGGCGGGGCATGTCCGGCGTGGCGGCGAAGCGCTCCTCAGAGTAGCGGTCGGCGCGGCGCGTCCAGATGCTGGTGATGAGGTCGCGCAGCTCGTCGTCGCTGGCGCCGTCGCGCATGGGGTCGCGGAGACTGGCGCCGCGGGTGGCGAAGAGGCAGGTGAATATCTGCCCGTCGGTGGAAAGGCGCAGGCGGGTGCAGGCCCCGCAGAAGGGGCGGGTCACCGAGGCGATGACCCCGATCTCGCCGCTGCCGTCCCGGTACAGGTACCGCTCGGCCACTTCGCCGGAGTAGTTGCTGGCGGCTGGCTCCAGTGGCATCTCAGCATCGATTCGGGCGATGATCTCCTCGGCGGAGACCACCTCGTCCAGCTTCCAGCCGTTGCGGTTGCCGACGTCCATGTACTCAATGTAGCGGACGATGTGGCCCGTTCCTTTGAAGTGCCGGGCCAGATCGACGATGGTGTGATCGTTGACGCCCCGCTGCACCACCGCGTTGATCTTGATGGGCGCAAGGCCGACTTCGGCGGCGCGATCGATGGCGTGCAAGACGCGGCGCGCGCCGAAGCCTCGGCCGTTCATCTGCTTGAAGACATCGTCGTCGATGCTGTCGAGGCTGACGGTGATGCGGTGCAGTCCGGCGTCCTTCAGCCCTTGGGCCTGCTGGGCCAGCAGGTACCCGTTGGTGGTCAGGGTGACGTCGGTGATACCCTCGATGGCGGCTACCTGGGAAATGAGCTCGGGCAGGTCGGTACGGAGCAGGGGTTCGCCCCCAGTGATGCGTGCTTTGGAAACGCCAAACTCCGAGAACAGCCGGGTGAGCCTGGCGATCTCCTCGAAGGTGAGGATTTCTTCGCGGGGCAGGAACTCGTAAGCCTCTCCGAATATCTCGGCGGGCATGCAGTATGGGCAGCGGAAATTGCAGCGGTCGGTGACCGAGATTCGGAGGTCCCGCATCGACCTGCCCATAGTATCGGATACGTTAAAGGACATAGGCGAAAATACTAACCGCTGAGTGTGATTCAGGGTAAGCCGGGCAGCCGGGACAGGGTAGCCATGGCCCTTCCGGCAGCACAGCCCCGATGGCTGATCTGGTTCTTTTCCTCCAGGGACAACTGGGCCACGGTTCGCTTGAAGGAGGGAAGATACACGACGGGGTCGTAGCCGAAACCGTCGTCGCCTGCTGGCTCGTATTGTACCATTCCGGCCACAGACCCAACTACGGACACAAGCAGCTCCGGTTCGCTGTGAGCGGGCCCTGACGGCGCGGCGACGTTGATCACGCAACGGAAGCGGGCGGTGCGCTTCTCCCACGGCACACCATCGAGGTTGCGCAGCAGCAGCTCGACGCGGTCGGCTTCATTGGCGCAGGCGTCACCTCCATAGCGGGCGGAGCGTACGCCCGGGTCGCCGCCAAGGGCGTCCACCTCCAGGCCCGAGTCATCGGCCAGGGTGAGCATGCCGCTCATCTTCGCGTAGCCGGACGCCTTGAGCCAAGCATTTTCGGCAAATGTGTCGCCGGTCTCGTCGACCTCTTCGGTAATTCCAACGTCCCTGAGAGATAACAGCCGAAACGGCGAGCCTTCAAGAAGCCCCTGGTACTCACGGAGCTTCCCCGGGTTGCCTGTGGCGACCAAGAGTTCTCTCTCCGTCCGGCGGATGGTCAGAGCCTGTCCTGATTCTGTGGAAGGAGTGGGGGCCTTCCCTGAAACTGTTCCGCTCATATCACGCCGCGCTCATGGAGTCCTGTCAATGTCGAGTCGTCCAACCCCAGCCATGAACCGTAGATGGCGGCGTTGTGCTGCCCCACGGTGGGGCCGGCGTGCTCCACGGCGCCTGGGGTCTCGCTGAACTTGGGCACAACGCCAAGCATCCGGGTGTGGCCCAACTCCGAGTCGTCGATCTCGATGATATCCTCGCGGGCCTGGTAGTGCGGGTCCTCCACTATGTCGGCGGCGCCATAGACTGGCCCGACCACGCCACCGGCCGGGATGAGCTGATCCAGGGTGTCCTGAAGCGTGCGTTCTCCGAGCCATCCGTTTAGCTCGTCGTTCAGTTCGTCGCGGTTCTCAATTCGGGAGGCATTGTCGGCGAAGGCGGGGCGGTCAATCAGGTCCGGTATGCCCATGGCCTTGGCGAGGCCCTCGAAGGTACTCTGCGACGTGGCCGAGAGGCCGAGCCAGCGCTGGTCTCCGGTGCGATAGAGGCTGCGCGGCGCGGCGTCGGGAAAGTCGTTGCCCACTCGCTCGCGGTTGATGCCCAGCAGGTCGTACATGGTTACGTGGGGAATGCACAGGCGGAACAGTGGCTCGAACAGGGAAACATCCACCACCTGCCCCCTTCGACTGGGTTCAGGGCGGGCCTTGCCGTTTCCGGTCGCGTCCCTGTGGTAGAGAGCCATCATGCCGGCCATGGCTCCGAACACGCCAGCCACCTCGTCGGCGAGAGGAACGGGCGGCAGTACAGGTGGGGTGTCCTGGAACCCGGTCATCCCCACGTACCCGCTCATGCATTCGGCGATTGTGCCGAAGCCGGGCCGGTCCTTGTACGGCCCGGTCTGGCCGAACCCGGAGTAGCGCAACATGACGAGGCCGGGGTTGATGGACAGCAACTCGTCCGGCCCGAGGCCCCAGCGCTCCATCACGCCCGGACGGTATCCTTCGATCAGGGCGTCGGCCCTGGCGGCAAGGTCTCTAAGAATGGCCTGGCCCTCTGCATTGCCGAGGTTCAGCGTGACGGATTTCTTGTTGCGGGAGTGGACCTTCCACCACAGTGAAACGCCGTTGGCGAAGGGGCCCCAGTTGCGCAGGGGATCGCCGCCGCCGGGGCGCTCCACCTTCACCACCTCCGCGCCGAAATCGGCCATGAGGCTGCTGGCGGTCCCGCCCGCCACGATCATCGATAGATCCAACACCCGCAGTCCCGCCAACGGTCCAGTCGCGTTTGTCAATGCCTTCCTCCGCCCTGTCCGGATTTACCGGCGCGTGGTGTCCGGTATCCTGATGCTCCCGCGGATGGGTATAATGTCCACAACCATCATATCTTACCTTTCCCACCTTGAGGCGCGCCATGGCCACTAAGCCCCTCGGTCCGCAGCCTTCCAGAGCCACGCCGGTTGCAACATTCCCCGTATTTCCGCCCAGGTACGATATGCAGAACCCTCTTTATCTCGCCGACCCGGCTCATCAGGCTGCCCTGCGCCGACACTTTGGTTCACCGGAATCCACCATCGTGTTGGGCGAAGTCCCTATCGGCCAACGCACTACGCGGAGGAGGCGTGGGTTGTTGATACCGGACCTGCTTATTGCCTTCAACATAGACCGGGCCGCCGTCATCGCCAGCAAGGGCTTTTCCATAGAGGAACAGGGCAAGCCCCCGGACTTCGTGCTGGAAATAGCCTCGGAGCACACCAAGCGGAATGACTACGAAGGTAAACGCACGGGGTACGCCAACTTCGGAGTGCGGGAATACTGGCGGTTCGACCCCACGGGCGGGGACTATTACCCGGACGGGCTGGCTGGCGACCGGCTGGTTGACGGGGTATACGCTCCCGTTGCCATTCACCGGATAGACGATGACCGCTATCGAGGCTACAGCGAGGCGTTGAATCTGGACGTTTGCTGGGAGTACGGACAACTGCGGTGGGGGGATCCGGTAGCTCAACGCTACATTCGCACATACGATGACGCCGAGGCCCGCGCTGACGCTGCCGAGGCCCGAGCCGAAGCCGCCGAGGCCCGAGCCGACCGTCTCGAAGAGGAGCTGAAGCGTAGGGGCTGAAGCGCTTGCGCCCGTTGACGCGGCGCCCCGCCCGCCAGCGCATAATGCGCGAATACCAGTTCCATTGTCATTCTCCTGTCATTCTCCACAAGGGGAGGGAACTTCCGGGCAGGACGCGAATGCCTTGATTTCCGGCGGATTCCCGTACGGCCAATTGTCCACTTTCTGATATAATCTCGGCGATGTTCTTAGACGACTACTTCAGGCAGTATGGTCTAATCGCCATCTTTTGCGTGGTCGCCGTGGCGGTACCGGCCAGCATGTTGCTGATGTCATGGGGAGCGTCGCGAATCGGCCTCCGCCCGCGAAAGCCCAGCGACGTCAAGGCCGAGACCTACGAATGCGGCATGGAGGCCATCGGCGGTCACTGGAGCCTGTTCAACTTCCGCTACTATATGTTCGCCATCCTCTTCGTCATTTTCGACGTTGAGGTCATATTCCTGTACCCTTGGGCGACCAAGTTTCTGCGCCTGGAACTGTTCGCGCTGATCGAGATGGCGGTCTTTGTTGGTATTCTCCTGGTCGGCTGGGCCTATGCGTGGCGCAAGCGCGATCTGGAATGGAGCTAGGCGGCCTCAAATGATGCAGCCATGGCAGCCGGGAGAGTCGCTCCAGTCGCGCACCTGGGACCTCGACCGCAACGAGGGCCGGACCGTACAGGAATTGAAAGACAATTCCCCGGAGCCCCTGGCCGAGCCGCTGATAGAGGTCCCTGACGACCTCAAGGGCAACCTGATGGTCACCTCCATTGACGCTTTGGTCAACTGGGGCCGCAAGTCCTCCACGTGGCCGGTGACCTTCGGCCTGGCCTGCTGCGCCTTCGAGATGATCGCCAGCAGCATGGGCCGCTTCGACATCGCCCGGTTCGGAATGGAAGCCTTCCGGGCGTCGCCCCGGCAGGCCGATCTGCTGATTATCGCGGGGACGGTGACCTGGAAGATGGCGCCGCCTATCCGCCGCATCTACGAGCAGATGGCCGAGCCCAAGTGGGTCATTTCCATGGGCGTCTGCGCCACCAGCGGCGGCCCTTACTACGGGTCATACAGCGTGGTACCCGGCGTTGACCACATCATCCCGGTGGACGTCTACGTGCCGGGTTGCCCGCCACGGCCCGATGCCCTGCTCTACGGGATCATGGCGCTGCACGAAAAGATCAAGCGCTACCGCAACTTCGCCCCCGGCTCGGTCCGCGCGGCCATCCTTCGACAGGCTCAGGACCGGGCCGAGCCGGAGATTGACAATCCCGACAGGGTCGGGGAGCAGTGATGGCCCCTTCGACAAGCTCAGGATGGTTGAAGCAGTTGGGTGGCGCCGAGCTGGCGGAGAGAGTTGAGGAGGCAGTGCCGGGCTCCGTGGACCGGTGGACCGGCGATACCCTGTGGGTGCAAACGCCGTCCATTTCCGATGTTGCCGGGTTCCTGAACCGCGACGGCGAGTTCGACATGCAGTACCTGAACTCGATTTCCGCCATCGACTACATCGGTCACTTCGAGCTGGTCTATCACCTTACGTCCTTCCGCAAAGGACACAAGGCCACACTCAGGTCGAGGCTGCCGGGCCGGGCCGACCTGTCGGCGCCGTCGGTGTACAGCCTGTGGCGCGGCGCAGATTTCCAGGAACGGGAGATCTGGGATCTGATGGGCATCCGGTTCGACGGCCATCCCAACATGAAACGAATCATGCTCTGGGAGGGATTCCAGGGACATCCCCTGCGCAAGGACTACCTGGAATGACGCTTCGACAGGCTCAGCATGGCGGGGGTGGCAGCTCAGGAGGCATCCGCACCGAGCCGATGACGGTGAACATCGGGCCGCAGCACCCCAGCACTCACGGCGTGTTCCGGCTACGCGTGACCTTCGACGGCGAGGAAATATTGCAGGTGGAGCCGATCTTCGGCTACCTGCACCGGGGCACGGAAAAGCTGGCCGAGGAGCGCAACTATACCCAGGTGGTCACCCTGACCGACCGGCTGGACTATGTATCCTCGATGATCAACAACCAAGCCTACTGCCTGGCGGTTGAAAGGCTGCTGGGCGCCGAAGTGCCGATGCGGGGAAAGTACCTGCGCACGCTGTCGGCGGAACTGCAACGCATCGCGGCGCACCTGATGGGGATTGGGTTCATCATCCAGGACCTGGGGGCCCTGGGCACGCCGCTGATGTACTGCTTCCGCTCCCGGGAGCGAATTCTCGACCTTTTCGAGATGCTTTGCGGCGCTCGCATCACGGTGAGCTACATGCGGCCCGGCGGGGTATACTTCGACGCGCCGCCGGAGTTCTGGCCGGCGCTGGACCAGTTCCTAGAGGACTTTGAGGAGGAATTCAAGGAACTGGAAAACCTGCTGCTGGAAAACGAGATCGTCATGGTACGGACTCGCGGCGTGAGTCCGCTCCCCCTGGACGTGGCCATCAACTGCTCGACCAGCGGGCCGGTGCTGCGGGCCAGCGGCCTGGAGTGGGACTGGCGCAAGGTCGAGCCCTACGATGCCTACGATCTTGTCGAGTTCGATGTACCGACATCGGCGGACGGGGACAACTATGCTCGGTTCTGGGTGCGGGTCCAGGAGATCCGGCAGAGCCTGAGAATCATCCGCCAGTGCGTCGCTCAGATTGAACCGGGGCCGGTACGGGCGGAGGTGCCGCTGGTGCTGCGCCCGGAGCCGGGCGCCGAGGCTTACGGGCGCGTGGAGGCGTCCAAGGGCGAGTTGGCCTTCTACCTGATCAGCGACGGCGGGATCAGCCCCTACCGCTGCAAGATACGCTCTCCATCCCTGCTCAATCTGACGGTTACGGAACACCTCTTGGTGGGCTGGAAGCTGGCGGATATGATCGTTACCCTTGGCAGTGTTGACATAAACATGGGTGAAGTCGACCGGTGAGTTGCGTCCTTAGCCCGGACAACATCCTCTATCACACGCCGATGTTCCGCGAGATCTACAATCTCGTGGGGCACGTGCTGCCGTGCTGGCTGTCGTATTTCGTGGCCGGGATCATCATCATTCTGGTGCTCACCAACGCGGTGCTGCTGGGAGCGGCGGGCTTCTCGTGGATGGAGCGGCGGCTGATCGGCAAGTTCCAGAACCGCCTGGGCCCCAACAGGTGGGGGCCGTTCGGGCTGTTTCAGCCCATCGCCGACCTGGTAAAGCTGCTGTTCAAGGAGGACCTGACGCCCGGAACGGCCGACCGGCTGGTCTTCCTGGCCGTGCCGATAATGATGGTGGCCCCGGTCGTGCTGACGCTGGCCGTGGTGCCCTTCGCCAAGAACACCGCGCTGGCCAACCTGAACGTTGGGGTGCTGTACATCCTGGCCGTGACATCGGTTACCTCAATTGCCATTTTCATGGCCGGATGGTCCTCCAACAACCGTTTCGCACTGTTTGGAGCGGCCCGTGGGGTTGCGGTGCTCATCAGCTACGAGGTGCCGGTGGTGGTGTCGCTGCTGGGCGTCGTGATGGTGGCGGGGTCAATGTCCCTGGCCGACGTGGTGTCGGCTCAAGCGCTGCCCTTCCTGGTGGTGCAACCGCTGGCCTTCATCGTGTTCGTTGCCGGGACCACCGCCGAGCTGAACCGGACCCCGTTCGACATGGCTGAGGCGGAGTCGGAGTTGATAGCCGGATACCACACGGAGTACAGCGGCATCAAGTTCGCCATGATCCAGGCGGCCGAGTTCGGCGGCGTGATGGTCGCCTCGGCGGTTATAACCACGCTGTTCCTCGGCGGCTGGGAAGGCCCGGTAGCTCACTGGCTGGGGTGGCTGTGGTTCCTGATCAAGACAGTTGCCGTGGCGATGATTTTCATCTGGGTGCGCGCGACGTTCCCGCGACTAAGAATAGACCAACTGCTAGCCTTCGCCTGGAAATTCCTGTTGCCGGCCAGCCTGATCAACCTGTTTGCCACCGCCGTGGAGGTCTACTTCCTGCGCGATGCCGAGGGCGTGCTGACACGCGGCGATCTGGGGATAATGACCGGCATCAACCTGGCGATAACGGTGGTGTGCATTGTCCTGTTCGGCAACCTGGTGCGGGAAAAGGTGCGGCCTGTGGTCCCCAACCGGGCGCCGGCGCTGCCCCGGGGCGTAACTATCGTGGAGGGCGATTAGAGATGTACGGACTGGCATTGGCCAAGGGTTTGCTGGTTACTCTCAAGAACCTGACCAAGAAACCGTTCACCGTCCAGTACCCCGAGGAACGGCTGCCGCAGCACCCACGCTTCCGTGGCGAGGAGTTCGTGTGGTACGAGGAGCGCTGCACGGGATGCGCCTCCTGCGCCAAGTACTGCCCCCTGGGAATTATCAAGATTGTTACCAGCCCCAGCGAGACCGCGGTGCCCCAGGGCGACAAGTATCGCCTCGAGGTGTTTGATATCTCCATCAACCGCTGCATGTTCTGCGGCCTGTGCGTCGAGGCTTGTCCATACGACGCGCTGTTCATGGGCAGCGGGTTCGAGCAGGGGAAGTACTCGCGAAAGGACATGGTCATCACCATCGACGAACTGAGGCAGGCTGACAAGCACCCCAGCACCTTCTTCCGCCCCCAGTTGGAGTCGCAGGACTACGATCCGCGAGCCGGTACGCCGCTGGACTGGAGGGAGGTTGGCCGAGAGTCGTGGGAGTGGCACCAGCGTGAGAAGGCCGGTGTGCGAATAGGTACCCGTCCCGCGCCTGACTCCACTGACGATAGCACCGGGGACGCAGCCTGAGATGCTGTTCCAGGACGTAGTATTCTGGCTGCTTTCCGTGGTGGCGGTTGGGTGTGCGCTGGGAGTAGTGCTCATCCGGGACCTGTTCCGGGCCGCCCTCCTGCTGGTGGCTGTGTTCATCGCCGTTGGCGGTTTCTTCGTCTTGCTGAACGCCGAGTTCTTGGCAGTGGTGCAGGTGCTGATCTACGCGGGCGCGATTGCGGTTCTGATCATATTCGCAGTGATGCTCACCCGCGACGTACAGCAGGGCAACCCGCCGAACAGGTTGCAGATACCGGCGGGCGTTCTATCCGCACTGCTGCTGGCGGCGCTGGTGGTTGTCGCTGTTGATACACAGTGGAGCTTCCTGCCCGACGAGGACCGGCAGAGCGTCGAGCTGGTGCAGACCGGAGCAGTCTCTACCATCCCGTCCGAGTCCCTGGAGCGAGCCGGCGTCAGTGACGCCGCGGCACAGGAGGCCGTGGAGGATGCGGGTCTCGCCGACCTGCTCATTGGCCAATACGTGCTTCCCTTCGAGGCTGTGTCGGTGCTGCTCCTGGCAGCCTTGATCGGCGCCCTGGCCCTGGTGCGTCCTGTGACAGGTCCCAATGTATCCCGCCCCGGCGCTTCCGGTTCGGACGCGGACTAGCCGGATATGTCTTTCGAAGCCTTCATGATCGTGGCGGCGGTGCTGTTCTGCATCGGCCTTTACGGGTCGCTGGCGCGCAAGAACGTGCTGGCCGTGCTGATGTCCATAGAGCTGATGTTCAACGCGGTGAATGTCACGCTGGTGGCCATGGCCAAGTACCTGGCCCCGGCTGGGCTTCAGGAGAGTATCTCCACCGCGCTGACCGGGCAGGTGTTCGCTGTGTTCGTCATAACGGTTGCTGCCGCGGAGATTGCCTTGGGGCTGGGCATTGTGTTCGCCATGTACCGCACCAACGAGTCGGTGGATCTAACCGAGGCCTCGCAGTTGAGGCATTAGGGAGAGGCCCTGACCCCCCCACCCTAACCCTCCCCCAGAGGGAGAGGGAACTGTTAATCGGGAGGGGGGAGGGGGCGATGGCAGTATGTGGGTAGAGTTCAGAAAAGCGTCGAACCTGATGCTGGCGGAGATGTGGAAAGAGGTCCTCGAGGGCGAGGGCTTGCCTGCGCGTATCCTCCCCGAGGGAGACGTGCTGGACTGGAGCGAGTGGGTGGCGTTCAACATCTACGTTCCCAAGGGTCGTGAACACGTGGCCGAGGAGATCCTGAGGAAACTGTAGATGGTCAACGAAGCCTTAGTCTGGGCCATTTTCCTGCTTCCCCTGGGCTCGTTTGTACTGATAGCCCTGGTCATTCGGCCATTCCTGAACCGCTGGCCGCTGCTGGCTGCCCTGAGCACCATCGCGGCGCTGACGGCCTCGACGGTGCTGGCCATCATCACCCTGCGCGGCGTCATTGTGCATCACGGGGCAGTGTTCCTGAGCTGGGACTGGCTGTCCTACGGCGGGGCGACCATTCAAATGGGCCTGCTGGTGGACCCGTTGACGGCGGTGATGCTGGTGGTGGTTACCTCCGTCAGCCTGCTGATCCAGATTTACTCCGTGGGGTACATGGATGGCGATCCCGGGTTTGCGCGGTATTTCGCCTACATGTCCCTGTTCACCGCCTCGATGCTGGGGCTGACGCTCTCCAGCAACATCGTGCAGCTTTACGCATTCTGGGAACTGGTCGGCGTGTCGTCATACCTGCTGATCGGCTTCTGGCACGACCGTCCCTCGGCGGCGGCGGCGGCCAAGAAGGCGTTCATCGTCACCCGGATCGGGGACGTCGGCTTCCTGATCGCCATCCTGTACCTGTTCTTCAAGGCCGACGACTTCGCTGCCGCAGGGCTCAACGCCTTCCACATTCCCGACATCTGGCAGGCGGCGCAGCCGGTGGCGGCCGGCGCCGCTGTGCTGGGGGGCGCGGCCCTGACCTGGATGGCCTTGGGTATCTTTGCCGGAGCGGTGGGCAAGTCGGGACAGTTCCCGCTGCACGCCTGGCTGCCGGACGCCATGGAGGGTCCGACGCCGGTCAGCGCGCTGATTCATGCCGCGACGATGGTGGCGGCCGGTGTGTTCCTGGTGGCCCGGTTCTTCCCGGTCTTCCAGCAGTCGGATTCGGCCATGGCGGTGGTGGCGCTCATCGGGGCGTTTACAGCATTGATGGCAGCCACCATGGGCCTGGTAATGAACGACATAAAGCGGGTGATGGCCTATTCCACGGTGAGCCAGCTGGGCTACATGATGGCCGCGCTGGGACTGGGGGCCTACGCGCCGGCGATATTCCACCTGGTGACCCATGCAGTGTTCAAGGCGCTCCTGTTCCTGGGCGCTGGCAGCGTCAACCACGCCAGCGGCACCTTCGACATGACGTACATGGGCGGGCTGCGAAAGTACATGCCCGCGACCTACATTCTTGTGCTGGTTGCGTCGATGAGCCTCATCGGCATCATTCCGATGGCCGGGTTCTGGAGCAAGGACGAGATACTGCTGGCCGCCTTCGACGGCAACGTCCACTTCGTGGACTGGATCAACATCGTTACTTTCGTAGGACTCATCGTGGGGGTGGTCTTCACCGCCTTCTACACCGTCCGCATGGTGATGATGACCTTCCACGGCGAGTTCAAGGGCGGGGTTGACCAGGAGAACGCGGACCTGCATCCGCAGCAGGCAGCGCAGGCCCATGCCCCTGCGGGCGACGGCGAACACGAGGACGAGGGCGGACACCACGGCGGCGTACACCTGGCCGAGTCGCCGCTGGTGATGGTTGCTCCTATGGCCGTGCTGGGGCTGGGCGCGGTCGTAATTGGCTACATCATCAATCCGCAATGGATCAATTTCCTGGGAGTGCCGGTCCATTGGGTCACCGGCTTTGTGGCCGACGGGCTGCACATTGCGACGGGCGGAGAGGGACACGCCAAGCTGCCGGACTTCAGCTGGCCGATGGCCGGGATCTCCACAGCGGCTGCGGCAGTCGGGGCGCTGGCCGGACTGGCCGTGTACGGGCTCCGGCGCGACCCGGCCCGGGAGCCGCTGCGCATCCTGGGGCCGGTGCATACCCTGTTGACACAGAAGTACTACGTGGACGTACTGTACGAAAACCTGATTGTGCGGCGCAGCTTCTACCGCGTATTCGCCGCCCTCACCAACTGGCTGGACCGCCGACTGGTCGATGGCATCGTCGACCTCGTCGGCTGGTTCTTCCGGAGCATCGGGTCGGCGGTGGCCCGGCTGCAGACCGGGCAAGTGCAGGCCTATGGCACTGCCATTGCACTGGGTTCCCTGCTGATCATACTTGGATTCCTGCTGGCATCCTGACGAGTTCTTGAGTAGCTGATACCAATGTCCCCAGAGTTCAACGGACTGCTGACCGCAACGGTTTTCCTGCCCGCAGCTGGGGCGGTGCTGCTGTTGCTGCTGCGCGGAGACCGGGTCATACGCGGCGCGGCGGTGGCGATCGCCGTCGCGGACCTGGTGCTGGCGCTGCTGGTGTTCGTCGCGTTCGAGCGTGGCGAGGACGCGGCGCGTTTCCAGCTCGTTGACCAGTTCGCATGGATACCGGACGTCGGCCTCAAAGCCTCGTACCTCCTCGCGGTGGACGGGCTGTCGGCCCCGCTGGTAGCGCTGACCGGGTTGCTGGGACTGTCGGCGGTGCTGGCGTCGTGGCACATCTCGGTGAGAGTCAAGGAGTACTTCTTCTGGCTACTGCTGCTCCAGACTGCGGTTATGGGCGTGTTCACGGCCCTCGACCTGCTGTTGTTCTTCCTGTTCTGGGAACTGGAGCTGGTGCCGATGTACATGCTCATCTCCATCTGGGGTACCGGGCGCAAAGAATACTCGGCGATGAAGTTCCTTATCTTCACCATCCTGGGCAGCGCCTTCATGCTGGTGGCCATCGTCGCGGTGTTCCTGACCCCGGACGTCGGCACCTTCAACCTGATCGAGCTGTCGGAAACCGGCGGCGCGCTCGCGTCCGCTGCTACGCTACTGCCGCTGTCGTGGCTCTTCTGGCTGTTCTTCGTGGGCTTCGCCGTCAAGCTGCCCACCTGGCCGCTGCACACGTGGCTGCCGGACGCGCACACCGATGCGCCCACCGCCGCCAGCGTAATGCTGGCCGGTGTGCTGCTGAAGATGGGCGGCTACGGGCTGCTGAGAGTGAACGTGGGCCTGTTCCCGGAGCAGTCGTGGCAGTTTGCCTGGGTGCTGGTGGCGCTGGGCGTCATCAGCGTGCTCTACGGGGCGGTGGTCACCATACGCCAGACCGATCTGAAACGCCTGATCGCCTATTCCAGCGTCAGCCACATGGGGCTGGTGATGCTGGGCATCGGCTCCGTGGGAGTGGCCGGCGGGACCCTGACGTCCACCGGCCTGAGCGGAGCGGCCATGCAACTGTTCACCCACGGCACCATCACGGGCCTGCTGTTCCTCGCGGTGGGGTTGGTCTACGATAAGGCCCACACCCGCTACATCCCGGATCTGGGCGGCCTGGCAGGCAGGATGCCCTTCGTGGCCGCCGCCATGCTGATCGCGGGCCTGGCCTC
Source organism: Dehalococcoidia bacterium (assembly GCA_965203005.1). GTDB lineage: Bacteria > Chloroflexota > Dehalococcoidia > Lucifugimonadales > UBA3495 > VXOI01. The sequence continues at coordinate 1,831,650 of CBDBBS010000002.1, read as the reverse complement.
GCTGGGCCTGCCGGGCCTGAGCGGATTCGTCTCGGAGTTGCTGGTGTTCCTCGGGGCCTACCGGGCGTATGACTGGCCGACGGTCCTGGCTGTCCTGGGCATAGTGCTGGCGGCCGGGTACATTCTTTGGATGATGGAACGCACTTTCTTTGGCAACCGTCGCGAGCGCTTCGCCAATATCACCGACGCCTCGCTAGTGGAGGCGGCGCCACTGGCCCTGATGGTCATTTGCATCATTGGAATCGGCGTATATCCTGCCTTGCTGACCGACATGTTTGACACGGCCCTGGAACCCATGGTCGGGGCCATCAACGATCTTGTTGGCGGGGGCGCCACGCAGGCCCTCCGAGATTAGCCGAGAATGAATGCCCACGACGTATACGTGATCTCGCCGTACCTGGCAATGGCCGGGGCAGCGATCCTTGTCATCCTCTTCGACCTGGCGCTGCCTCGCCGGGCGGGCGGGTTGTTGCCTTACCTGGCGTTCCTGTTGCTGGCGGGGCCGTTCCTGCTCAGCCTGTACCAGTTCTACGACCTCGGGCTGGCCGCCAACCTGGTGCGGGAAGGTTCCGCTGCCGAGGCGAGTATCCTGGAGGGGAGCCTCTCGGTCGACCGGTTTGCGCTGTTCTTCAACTTCCTGGTGACCGGGTCTGCGGCGCTGGTGGTGCTGGCATCCACCGAGTACGTAAAGCTGATGCCCCGGTTTCGTGGCGAATACTTCGGGTTGCTGCTGTTTTCGGCCACCGGCATGATGCTGCTGGCTGCGGCCACCGAGCTGATCACCATCTACGTCGCGCTGGAACTGACCAGCCTCCCCATCGCCGCGCTTGCGGCCTTCCTGATGAGCGGGCGGTCCAGCGAAGCGGGCATGAAATTCCTGATCATCGGAGCCATCAGCTCCGCCGTCCTGCTCTACGGGATGGCACTGGTCTTCGGGTTCACCGGGAGCACGGAACTGAGCGACATTTCCGCCGCGGTGGGCCACGCCGGAGGGGACATCGCCTTCGGCAACTACGCGCTGCTGGTGGGACTGGTCCTGCTGGTGGCGGGGTTCGGATTCAAGATCTCGGCAGCCCCCTTCCAGATGTGGGTGCCTGACGTGTACGAGGGCGCGCCCACGCCGGTCGTGGCGTTCCTCTCGGTTGCCAGCAAGGCGGCAGGATTCGCGGTGCTGTTCCGGGTCCTGTTCACCGGGTTCTTTGACGTATCGCTGGACTGGGCGGTGCTGATCGCCGCCCTTGCCGCCGCGTCCATGACCATCGGCAACGCCGTGGCCATTGCCCAGAGCAACATCCGCCGGCTGTTCGGTTACAGCACCATCGCACACGCGGGCTACCTGCTTGTGGGAGTTGCGGCCGGCGTCCAATCGCCCAATGCCCTCCCGGACGTGCCGGTGTTTGCGTCCATCGGTCTGGACAGCGTGCTGTTCTACCTGGTGGCCTACACCGCCGCCAACCTGACGGCGTTCTTTGCCATTGCCGCCATCGGCGAGAGGGTGGGCAGCGACCGGATCAGCGACTATGCCGGGCTGTTCAGCCGCTCCCCGGTGCTGGCCATCACCCTGGCCCTGGCCCTGATCGCCCTGATCGGCGTGCCGCCGACTGGCATCTTCATCGCCAAGCTGTACGTGTTCACCGCAGCTGTCGACAGCGGTCTGGCCTGGCTGGCCATCGTGGGAGTGGTCAACAGCGCCGTGTCCGCCTACTACTACATTCGCATCATACGCACCATGTTCCTACAGCAGGCCTCGGTATCGCCGGGAGCGCCCCCGTCCCGGAGTCCGGCCCCCTGGGCCGCCCTGGGTGTGGCGGCGGCAGTTCTCGTCTTCCTGGGCGTGGCGCCCGGGTTTGTGCTGGAGGCGGCCGGCGCAGCCGTCAGCGCTCTCGGGGTCTAGGCTGGCCGGGCTTGGGATACATTCCCGGTGCGAGCGTAGGGGTTCACGCGTGTTATCATCGATGGACAACGCTGTGGAGGTGTGCCAATGAACAGCATCACCATAAGCGGCCTAGACGACGGTTTGTTTACGCGGCTGAGAGACCGAGCCAAGAATAATGGGCGAACTGTGGAAGAGGAAGCTAGGGAGATTCTTTCTGCTGCGGAGCCATACGTTCCTCCTCCTCCGGAGAATCTGGCCGAGGCTATTCGCGCCTTGTTCGAGCCGCCAGGCGGAGTGGAGCTGGAAGTTCCTGCGCGCGGTTTCACCGACGATGGCCCGTGGTTCGGTTGGGCAGAGGAATGGGAATATACCAATGAAGATCCTTGACACAAACGTTGTGTCCGAATCGATCAAGCCTCGCCCCAACCAGAGCGTACTCAGGTGGGTGGCGGGGCAGTCCCCTGACGACCTCTACATTACTGTCATTACTGAGGCCGAACTCCGGTTCGGCGTGGAATTGTAGTGCCCTGGCCGTCGGCGCGCCCAGTTGGAAGCTGCTGTACTAGGAGTGATTGATACGTGCTTTGCCGGTCGAATTCTCCCATTCAAGAGTGATGACGCGCCGATCTATGCCGAAATACGCGCTGCTCGCCGTATGATGGGCCGTTCCATTAAAGAACTGGACTGCATGATCGCAGCCATCGCTCGCGTTAATGGAGCAGCCGTAGCTACCAGAGACTTGTATGGCTTCGAGAACTGCGGCATTGAGGTCGTAGACCCTTGGGGAGACCGATGATTCGGCAGTCATACTTAGCGTCGTAAGCCCGAGCGGTTTGCCGGAGGAATGCCCCTATGGAATCCAGCGCTATCGCGGCAATTCGGGATATTTTCGTCATCGTCGCAGCCGGAGTGCTAGCCGCGATTGGAATCACCGCTATTGTCCTGGTCATCAGGCTGTTCCGGCCCCTGCATGAGACAGTCGAAAACGCAGTAGTTTCCTCGAGAAACCTGCGAAAGGTGAGCGGCGATCTGGCCGCAATCTCCGAGGAGACTGCGAGAAACCTGGCGCAGACTGCCAGGAATGCGGCCGTCGTCTCAGAAAACCTGAAGGAAGGGAGCGAAGACCTTTCGGAGACTGTCCAATCGGCGCGGGAGGCGGCCAAGAACGTGGCCGAAGCGGCTAGCGCAGTGGGGAATATTGCTGAGACGGTAAGCCGGTTTTCCTCCCTTGGACTCACTGGCGGCGGTTCCTCGTCAGGCTCCGGTGTGGGAACCATCCTGCGCTTGCTGAGGACGGTGTTCGGGGGCGGACGCAGAGGGGATGATAGCGGAGTGCAGCAGGGCGCCTAGCGGGATTTCAAAGTTCAGTTGCAATGGTTCTCGCATCAACACCGCAAAGGAAGCGATGAAGAACGTAGGCATAATCTACAACAACCGCATTCCGGAGGCCCTGGACCTCAGCATGGCCATTCTTCACGAACTGGACCTGCCTGAGGGAAGCTGGTATTCGCCCGCCGAGAATCTCGAATCCCTGGCGCCCCGGGCCGATGTCACTGACCTGGTTATCACAGTGGGCGGCGACGGGACGATCCTTCGGGCGGTGAGATTCACAGGTCCCGCGAACATTCCTATTGTTGGCATCAATATGGGTCGGCTGGGATTCATGACCGAGTTGACTGTAGACGAGGCCATGCCCCGGCTTCCGGGATACCTGGACGGGGCCTATCGACTCGACGAGCGGAACATGCTCCAGGCAACGGTTACACGGGGCGGTTCCACCATCACGGAGGGCCCCTACCACGCCCTCAATGACTTCGTGGTCGCCAGGGGGGCGGCATCCCGGGTGGTGTCCATCGCCGGGACCATCGACGGTGCCCAGGTCTCAACCTTCCGGGCCGACGGGCTCATCCTGTCCACCGCCACGGGCAGCACGGGATACAACCTCGCCGTGGGCGGCCCAATACTGGACCCCGAATCCGAAGCGCTGGTGCTCAAGACCGTGGCGGCGCACATGGGCCTCACCGCAGCACTGGTTCTTCGGTCGGGAGCGGAGGTGTCGTTGCAACTAGAGGGGTACCAAGGCGCTGTGCTCAGCGTTGACGGCTACGAAGACTACGATCTGCAGCCGGGCGACCGTGTCGACCTTTCCCAGAGTCCGTACAAGGCCAGCTTCCTGAGGGCCAATCCTCCATCGTACTTCTTCGGCACATTGACTCGACGCCTCGGCTTCAGTATCCGGGGCCAGTAGGAGATACTGATTTTGTCTGATACCGATACCCATTCAGACGCTGTCCAGTTCGAGAACACTATCGAAAGCACCCGTCCCTTTGAGGGGAGAATTTTCAGCGTCCGTGTTGACACGGTGGAGCTGCCCAGCGGCCGACGCACCATACGAGAGGTGGCTGAACACTCCGACGCCGTCTGCATGATTCCAGTCGACGACGACGGCAACGTCCTGCTGGTGCGCCAGTACCGAAAGCCCACCGAGTCGTCGTTGCTGGAGGCGCCGGCCGGTGGCGTGGAGGCCGGCGAGGTATCGGAGGACACCGTTCTTCGCGAACTGCAGGAGGAGGTGGGCTACACGGCATCCAGCCTGCGCCACCTGGCCAGCTTCTGGGTCGCGCCCGGTTGGGCCACGGAGCGGATGCATGCCTACCTGGCCACGGGTCTCACGCCTTCCAAGCTGTCGGCTGACGATGACGAAAACATCCAGGTTGTGCGCATCCCCTTCGATGACGCTGTAGCAATGATACACACCGGCGAAATCCACGACGGAAAGACCATTGCGTCGCTGCTGCTGGCCCAGCCACTCCTTAAATGAGACTGTGAACCAAATTTAATGATACAAAGAACCAGAAACGGATTCCCCTGAATAGTATAGGAAATCCGGTCAAATGGACTTGACAACCCTGCCTTTTTGAGACACCCTAGAGACGGATGGTATCATTGAATTCCACCCGGGTGCAGGATTTATCGAAGGAGGCGGGAATGGTAGGATCAGCCCACGACCCCCACGAGTGCGACGATCACGAACATCACGCTGGCGAGCACATTCATAATATCCACGAGTGCGACGATCACGAGCATCACGGCGACGAGCCCGGCCATGTGCATGACATCCACGAGTGCGATGACCACGAGCACCACGCTGGCGAGCACATCCACGACCCCCACGAGTGCGATGACCACGAACACCACGCCGAGGAACACGCCGAGGCTGCCGTTTAGCACAGCGGGTTAGTTTTCGGACCATTGTTATGCAGACCCGCCGTTGCTGGCGGGTCTTATTCTTGAGCCGAACTGGGGCCTGATGGTGGGCGTGGCCTCCTCTCCCTTGCCAAAGAAGACTTTGGCTAGAATTTCCTCCTCACCCCAACCTCCTCCCGCAAGGGAGAGGGAGAACGAAAAGGCTCTGGCCGAACGCGTTCGTTGCCCACAGCCGAACGCCTTTTGTGGTATAGTATGCGGCGGCTTATCGAGGTAACACTGGAGGAATTGGGTCAACATGCTGGAGCATGATGTCCTCGTAATCGGTGCCGGGCTGGCCGGTATGCGCGCAGCTATCGCAGCGCGGGCCAACGGCGCCAATACTGCGATTATCAGCAAAGTCCACCCCGTCCGCAGCCACTCCAACGCAGCCCAGGGCGGGATCAACGCGGCCCTGACCGACCGTGGCGACGACTGGGAGGACCACGCCTACGATACGGTCAAGGGAAGCGACTTCCTCGGCGACCAGGACGCCATCGAAGTGATGTGCCGCTCAGCCGGCCGCGCCCTGATCGACATGGAACACTTTGGCGTCACCTTTAACCGCGACGACGAGGGCTACCTGGGAACCCGGGCTTTCGGCGGCCAGCGCCGGGCCCGCACCTTCTTTGTCGGCGATTTCACCGGGCAGGCCCTGCTGCACGTGATGTTCGAGCAGCTGATCAAGTCGGGCGTGCGCCGCTACGAGGAATGGTTCGTCACGTCCCTTGTGATCGAGGACGGACAGGTCTGCGGAGTGATGGCGCTGGAGATCCGGACGGGCCAGGTTTACGCTATCCGGGCCAAGACCGTGATCTTCGCTACCGGAGGGCTTGGCCGGGTGTTCGAGCCCAGCACCAACGCCCTGATCGTGACCGGCGACGGAATGGCCCTGGCCTACAACGCCGGCGCCCAGCTGATGGACATGGAGATGGTGCAATACCACCCCACCACGCTGGCGGGCAGCGGGGTGCTGATATCCGAGGCGGCACGCGGCGAGGGCGCTTACCTGCTGGACAAAGACGGCAACCGTTTCATGCAAAAGTATGCTCCGAACATGATGGAACTTGCCTCCCGCGACGTGGTTTCCCGCTCGGAGCAGACGGAAATCAACGCGGGCAACGGCGTCAACGGGTGTGTGCTGCTGGACTGCCGGCACCTGGGCGAAGCCCTGATCATGGAAAAGCTCAGCCAGATCCGCGAGATAGGGATCGACCTGGTGGGCGTAGACATGATCAAGGAACCCATCCCCATCCGCCCCGGCATGCACTACATCATGGGCGGCATCAAGACTGATGTGGATGGGCTGACTAACCTGCCCGGCGTCTACGCGGCTGGCGAGTGTGCCTGCGTCAGCGTGCACGGCGGCAACAGGCTTGGCGCCAACTCGCTGCTGGACACCATCGTTTTCGGCGAGCGCTCCGGCAACCACGCTGCCATGGCATCGCGGGATGTCGACTACGTCGAGTTCAACGTGGAGCACGCGGTAAGGAACGAGGAGAGGCGAATCCAGGAACTGCTCGACCGGCCGACGAACGGCGACCGCATCGCAAGCGTCCGGCTGGGCATGGGCGAGTCCATGAACCGTAACCTGGCCGTCTACCGGAACCAGGAGGGGATGGAGGAGTCGCTGGGCGACCTGGAGCAGCTTCAGGAGCGTTTCAAGACCGTCCCAGTGGAAAACAAGGGCAAGATATTCAATACTGACCTCGTGTTCGCGCTGGAGCTCGGCTTCATGCTCGACGTTGCGCCGAGCATCGTGGTCAGCGCGCTGGACCGCAAGGACAGCCGGGGCGCCCAGGCCCGCACCGACTATCCCGACCGCGACGATGAGAACTGGATGAAGCACCTGGTGGTTCACAAGGGAGAAACGGGTCCTGAGATCACCTACTCTCCGGTCAGCATCACCAAGTGGGAGCCCGAGGAAAGAAAATACTAACGTCGGCAACACAATCCCCTCCCCCCGAGGGGGAGGGTTAGGGTGGGGGTGGAACGACGGTGGGACGGTACTCTGAGAGCGACAACAGGAGAAAAGGATAACAGCCCATGAACGTCACCATCAGGGTGCTCCGCCAGGATCCTGAAGCCGAGGACACCACGCCGTTCTGGCAGGACTACTCGCTGGAAGTCGAAGACAACGCCACCGTTCTGGATGCCCTGATCAAGATCCGCGAGGACCTGGATGGCACACTGAGCCTGCGGTGCTCGTGTCGCAGCTCCATCTGCGGCTCCTGCGCCATGCGCATCAACGGGCACGCCGGGCTGGCCTGCAAGACGCAGGCCGCCGTGGCTCTCACGGAAGGCGATGTCATCGAGGTGGAACCGGCGGGCAACATGCCGGTCATCAAGGACCTGGTAGTCAACTTCGACCTCTTCTGGGACAAGATAAACGCCGTTGATCCCTACATTCAGCCCCAGGGGCCGGAACCGGAGCAGGAGTACGTCGTTTCCAACGAATCGATGCTGCATCTGTCCGGCGTGACGGCCTGCATCATGTGCGGCGCTTGCGTTTCGGACTGCACGGTCCTGGAAGTCGATCCATCCTTCCTCGGACCTGCGGCGCTGGCCAAGGCTTACCGATTCACCGCCGACCCCCGAGACGGCGACGACGAGGGCGTTTCGAGAGACCGCCTGGAGGCTTTGAACGGCCCCTCTGGCATATGGGACTGCACCCGCTGCCTCGAGTGCGTCCAGGCCTGCCCCAAGGGTGTGGCCCCGATGGAGCGCATCATGGCCATGCGGGACCAGGCCATCGCAGCCGGGTTCCACAACACTAATGGAGCGCGCCACACTGAAGCGTTCTCAGAGTCGGTGGAGCAGACGGGCACGCTGGACGAGCTGAAGCTCATCCCCAAGTCGCTGGGAATGACCAACATCCAGGGCATGCTGAACTACGCCCCCGTGGCGTTCCAGGCGCTGACCCACGGCAAGATGCCTCCTATCATGCACAAGAAGATTGAAGGCATCGAGAATGTGAAGCGCATTTTCGAGCAGGTCGACGAGACGGAACGGTGACGATAGTTCCCTCCCCCTCGGGGGATGCGCCAATAATTCCCTCTCCCTTAGGGAGAGGGTTAGGGTGGAGTGGCGTGAGGGCACAAACAACGACTGATCATTCCTGATTAAACGGAGACCGGAATTGAGGTACGCTTTCTTTCCCGGGTGCGTGTCCCGGGGTGGTTGTCCTGAGCTTTATCCTGCGGCAGTTCTGATCTGCAAGCGGCTTGGCATTGACCTATGGGAGATGCAGGGCGCATCCTGCACCGGAGCAGGGGTCCTTCAGGAGAAGAACCAGCTGCTGGGCGACACCCTGAACGCCCGCACCTTCGCCATGGCCGAATACTGGGACTTGCCCATCATGACCATTTGCAGCACCTGCCAGGGCGTGATGAGCCAGGCCAATTTCCGGCTGCGCGACCCCGAGTACCGCGCCAGAGTGAACAGCTACCTGGCCGAGGAGGGGCTGGAATATAAGGGCAACGCCAGGCCCAAGCACCTGCTCTGGATCCTGATCGAAGACTACGGTCTGGACAAGCTGGAGGAGCTGATCACCCGCCCCCTGCACGGCGTTCGCCTGGCCCCGTTCTACGGCTGCTACCTGGTGCGCCCGACTGACGCGCTGGAGTTCGCCGACAACCCGGAACGCCAGGACGCACTGGAGCGCCTGATCGAGATATTGGGCGCCACGGTGGTGGACTTTTCCGGCAAGACCCGCTGTTGCGGTTTCCCCATCTTGACCATCAACGAGCGGAACTCGCTGGCCATGGTGGGCAAGCACACCAGCGAGGCTAAGGACCTGGGCGCCGATGCCATGATTACCCCCTGCCCGCTGTGCCACCTGAACTTGGACAGCTTCCAGCCGAAGGCAGCCGCGCAGGCCGGGCGGGACATCGGCCTGCCGATACTGCACATGCCCCAGGCCATCGGCCTCGCCATGGGCATCAGCCCCCAGGAACTGGGCCTGCGGCGCCACATCGTAAACACCCGTCCGCTCATGACCCAGCTATCCCACGCGGGTACCGCTCACTAGAATTCGACATCCGCGAGGATTGGGATCTGCCGTATTGGGCCGCTGAGTTCAGCGGCCCTCTTGTTGGCATTCGCTGAACCCGGTCTGGAACGAGACCCTCATCCGAGGAAAGACAATGCAGCATGACTCCATCCCGGCACTTCCCGAGGACTGGCAGACGGCCCTTGCGGTGGTGGCGCACCCAGACGACATGGAATACGGCGCGGCCAGCGCTATAGCCAAGTGGACCGACCAGGGCAAGACGATAACCTACGCCATGGCCTCCCGGGGCGAGGCGGGAATGAACGACCGGCACCCTTCGGAGGTGGGCCCACTGCGATCCCAGGAAGAGGTCGATGCCGCCCGCGTGGTCGGTGTGGATATGGTTGAGTTCCTGGACCACCCCGATGGCATCATCGAATACGGCATTCCGCTTCGACGGGACATCAGCCGACTGATCCGCCGGTACCGCCCCGACATCATCGTTACTCTCAGCCACCACCTGCAATTCCCCACCGGGCATCTGAACCAGGCTGACCACCGAGCTGTCGGCATCGCCGTGTTCGACGCCGCGCGGGATGCTGGCAACCGCTGGATCTTTCCGGAGCAGGTGGAGGAGGGACTTGACCCCTGGAATGGCGTTCGTTTCGTCGCCACATTCGGGCCGAGTGTACCGACTCACGGCATCGACGTTACCGGCTACTGGGAGCAAGGACAGGAGTCGCTGCGGCAGCACGCAGCATACCTGGAGTACCTAGGGGGTGAGGCCACCGCCAAGACCTTCCAGTTCCTGACCGCCCACGCTGTGGAGGCGGGGAACGCGCTTGGCTGCGAGCACGCCGTCCTGACCGAGATGGTGCTGATTAACGAGCCCTTCCAAGACTAACTCAGGGATCACCGCTGACGCTCTGTTAAGCGTTAACTGAATGAGGCTGGGATGCTACCCAGCCTCTTCTCGTTTGCCAGATACCCTCTGCCAGCTATCCCCGCAGCGTTGGCACCACCTGGCGATATGCCTCGATGGTGCGCTCCACATCCTCGTCAGTGTGCACCGCCGACGGGTAATACTTCTGGCCGCCCTTGAGTACGCCGCGCTCCAGCAGCCCGGCGTTCAGTCGCGCCATAGTTGCGCCGTTCCCTGATAGCATGTCCCGGTAGTTGTTGACCGGCCGGTCGGTGAAGCAGAAGTCGAACACAGCATCCTCGCCGCAGCTCTGGACGGGGATGCCGTTCTCGGAGCACAGCTCGATCATGGCGCTGCGGAGCGCGGCGCCCGCGCCATGGACCCGTCTGTAGGCGTCGGGGTCGTCGCGCAGCACCTCCAGCGTCGCCAGGCCGGCAGCGCAGGCCACGGGGTTGCCGTTGAGCGTGCCGACCTGGCTGACGAAGGTGTCGCTGTCCACCTCGCCCCGGTCGTAGACTGACATGATGTCCTCCCGGCCCAGCACCGCCGCAAGGGGATAGCCGCCACCCATGATCTTGCCAACAGAGCAGAGATCGGGCGTAACGCCGTAGAACTCCTGCGCTCCGCCGTAGGCCAGCCGGAAACTGGTCACCACTTCGTCGAAAATCAACGGGATGTTGTAGCGGTTGGTCAAGTCCCGGAGGCCCTGCAGGAACCCCGGCTGTGGCGCCAGGATGCGCTGCATCGGCTCCACGATGACCGCGGCAATCTCGTCGTGGTGGGCCTGCATGATGGTCTCGGTGGTGGCCAGATCGTTGAACGGAGCGATCAGCATCAGGTCGGCGATGGCCTTCGGGATGCCGCCGCTGTTGGCTTCTGACAACGGGAATTCAAGCGAGGCGCTGGGCGTCACGCTCATCAGAGCATAGTCGCTGCTGCCGTGGTAGCCGCCCTCGAATTTAAGCACCTTCTCCTTGCCGGTGTAGGCGCGGGCGATGCGCATGGCCTGGAAGCAGGCGTCGGTGCCGCTGGTGGTGAAGCGCACCTTGTCGGCGCAGGGGACGGCCTCGACCAGCGCCTCGGCCAGCATGACGGCCTTGTCATTGTTGGCGAAGAAGGTGCTGCCCTGCTCCACGGTCTTGATGACAGCCTCCACTACGTGGGGATGAGCATGGCCCAGCAGCATGGGCCCGCTGCCCATCAGCCAGTCCACGTACTCATTGCCGCTGACATCCCAGCAGTGGGATCCCTTGCCGCCGGCGACCAGGAAGTCCTGTTCGGGGTTGAAGTGGAGGTTGCCGGTATTGCCGCCCGGCAGGTAGCGGCCCGCCTTTTCCAGCAGGCGTTGTTCTTCAGGAGTGCGATTGGGCATGGCGGGCCTCCACTAACGCTAGTTGCGTGAATCTTGGCAACAACTGAATATCAGCCGTTGACCTGCTAACAATTATACTCCTGACATAAATGAAATCGGCCCAGTCGCAACCAGCAAACTAGACCGATTTCAGGTGCGTCGTTCTCTTGCATTGTGATGAAGCTGTATTGGCTGGAACCTACGCCCCGGACTTGGCCTGGTTCATGACCTCCACCAGCTCCTGGACGCTGGCTGCGGAACTCTGGAGGGCCGCCTGCTCCTCGGGGGTGAGGCGGATCTCGATGATCTGCTCCATGCCCCCGGCGCCCAGCTTTACCGGCACGCCTACGCACAGGCCGCTGATGCCGTATTCGCCCTGCAGGTAGGCGCAGGCCGGCAGGATACGCTTCTTGTCCAGCAGCACCGCCTCCACCATTTGCGTAATGGCCGCTGATGGAGCGTAGTAGGCGCTTCCTTCCTTCAGGAGTTGGACGATCTCGCCGCCGCCCTGTCGCGTGCGGCGCACCAGCTGGTCAACCTTTTCCTCAGCCATCAGCTCGCTGATGGGGATCCCGCCGACGGTGGTGAAGCGCACCAGCGGCACCATATCGTCGCCGTGGCCGCCCAGCACATAGGCCTGCACGTCCTCCACCGAAACATTCAGTTCCTGGGAGATGAAGGTGCGGAACCGGGCGGTGTCAAGCACACCCGCCATGCCGAAGACCCGTTCCCTAGGGAAGCCGCTGGACTCGTAGATGTTCTGCACCATGGCATCGAGGGGGTTGGTTACCGGGATGATGATGCAGTTGGGCGAGTGCCTCACCACCTGCTCTGTTACGGACGAGGTGATGCGCATATTCGTGAGCAGCAGATCGTCGCGGCTCATCCCAGGACGACGGGCAATTCCGGCGGTGATCACCACCACGTCGGAGTTGGCCGTCTCCTCATAGCCGTTGCTGCCGGTGATCACAGCGTCGCTGCCGATGACCGGTCCCGATTCCAGCATGTCCAGCGATTTGCCCTGTGGCAGGTCCTCCACCACGTCGACCATCACCACGTCGGCGTAGCCCAGTTGGTGTATCCGCTGTGCGGTCGTAGCGCCGACATTGCCCGCGCCGACTACGGTTACCTTGTTTCGCATTGGCTGGCTCTTCCTCCACATTGTGTTGCCAGGCAGGCTGGCTATCTCGAATTTGACAAAAGAGGGGAATCACTGGGACTCCCCTCTGTATGATCCATTGCCGGTTGATCGATGTCCTGCGCTATAAGCAGGGGAGACTCCCCCACCCCTTCGACAAGCTCAGGGCAGGCTCTAACTCTCCCCCGGAGGGAGAGGGAACTCTCCTGCTAGATTGCGTCGATGATGGCGTTCAGCGTGGCGCTGGGGCGCATTGCATTTGCGGCCATGTTGTCATCGGGGATGTAGTAGCCGCCGATTTCCATTGGCTGCCCTTGGCAGTCGATGAGTTCCTGGAGAATCCTCTCCTCGTTGTCAGCCATCTCCTGGGCCACCTTGGTGAAACGGGCCTTCAGCTCGGCGTCGTTATCCTGTTTGGCCAGCGCCTGCGCCCAGTACAGGGCCAGGTAGAAGTGGCTGCCCCGGGTGTCCAGCTCGTTCACCCGACGCGACGGCGCCCGGCGCTGTTCCAGGTGCTCTCCGATGGCCTCGTCCAGCGTGTCGGCCAGCAGCTGCGCCCGGTCGTTCTTGTAGACCTGAGCGCAGTGCTCGAAGGACGCCACCAGCGCGCAGAACTCGCCCAGCGAGTCCCAGCGCAGGTGTCCCTCCTCCAGGAACTGCTGCACGTGCCTGGGAGCTGAGCCGCCGGCTCCAGTCTCGAACATTCCTCCGCCCTTGAGCAGGGGCACCACTGACAGCATCTTGGCGCTGGTGCCCAGCTCCAGGATGGGGAACAGATCGGTCAGGTAGTCGCGCAACACGTTGCCGGTGACCGAGATGGTGTCCAGCCCGGCGCGGCTTCGCTCCATCGATGCCTTTATCGCGTCTATCGGGGCCATTACACGAATGTCCAGCCCGCTCGTGTCGTGCTCAGGCAGGTATTGCTCGACCTTCTTGATCAGCTCGGCATCGTGGGCCCGGTTCTTGTCCAGCCAGAAGATGGCTGGGGTGCCGGTCAGCCTGGCCCGGTTGACACCGAGCCTGACCCAGTCCTTGATGGGGGCGTCCTTGGTCTGGCACATGCGGAAAATGTCGCCTTCCCCGACGCTCTGCTCCATCAGGGCCGCGCCTGAGCCATCTACCACCCGGATGGTTCCGCTGCCGGGTGCGGTGAACGTCTTGTCGTGAGAGCCGTATTCCTCGGCCGCCTGGGCCATCAGGCCCACATTGGCGACGCTGCCGATGGTGGAGGGATCGAAGGCCCCGTGCTCCTGGCAGTCCTCGATAACCGCCTGGTACAGCCGGGAGTAAGAACGGTCGGGGATCATCGCAATGGTGTCGTGCAACTCGTTGTCCGGACCCCACGCCCGTCCGCCGTCGCGAATGATTACGGGCATGCTGGCGTCGATGATTGTGTCGCTGGGCACGTGCAGGTTGGTGATGCCCCGGTTGGAATTCACCATGTAGAGCTCGGGACGCTGGCTGTAAACCTCCTGCACGTCGGCCTCGATTTCGGCGCGCTTGGCTTCGGGCAGGTCCTGAATCTTGGTGAGGAGCTCGGCCACGCCGTTATCGGGGTCGACGCCAACCTCTGCCAAAGCGGCGCCGTGCTTCTTGAACACGTCCTCGTAGTACACCGACACGAGATGTCCGAAAATTATGGGGTCGGACACACGCATCATGGTCGTCTTGACGTGTAGCGAGAGGAGAATGTTGTCGGCCTTGGCCTTTTCGATTTCCCTCGCATAGAAATTGCGCAGCTCCGTCGCGCTCATCGCGGCGCAGTCGATGATTTCGTCAGCCAGCAGCGGAATGCCGGACTTGAGCGCCGTCACGCTCCCGTCAGCGGCTACGAACTCGATGGCCGCACTGCCTGACTCTTTCACGGTCAGCGCCTGTTCGCTGCCGTAGAAGTCCCCGCTTTCCATAAAAGCGACACGGGTCTTGGACACTTCCGGCCAATCCTGCATCATCCGGTGGGGATTGCGCTTGCCGTGCTCCTTGACCGAGTTGGACGAGCGGCGGTCAGAGTTACCCTGCCGCAGCACCGGGTTCACCGCGCTGCCTATCACCCTGCCAAAACGGGCGCGCGCGTCCCGTTCTTCGTCGGTCGAGGGACTGTCGGGGAAGTCGGGTATGTTGTATCCCTTGCTCTGCAGCTCAGCAATCGCCCCTTTCATCTGTGGAATTGAGGCGCTGATATTGGGCAGCTTGATGATGTTCGCCCCTGGGTCGTCCGTCAGTTCGCCTAGCATGGTCAGATAGTCGGGAATCCTCTGCTCTTCCGACAGCCTGTCGGGAAAATTGGCGATGATGCGGCCAGTCAATGAGATATCCCAGGTCTCCAGTTCAATGCCGGACCCCTTGGTGTAGGCCTGGAGAATCGGCAGCAACGAATGAGTGGCGAGAGCCGGGGCTTCATCAATCTTTGTATAAATGATCTTGGCCGCTTCTGGCATTTTCCTCTCCTTGCGGATTCAGTTTGACCGGCAGGCGTCATCTGCCGCGAGATGGCAGGACTCAGGCCCGTCCTTATCGGCGCGCATCACACGAACTCGCGCTGGCCTGTCCATTTCACGCCTGGAGCGCTCGTGATAGCCGTAGGGACTTGCCCGTGGCAAGACCGCGCGGGCCTCTTGAAGCGAGGCACGAAATCGATGAAATTATACATCCCATCAGCCTTGCGGGGTACCCCTGAAGACCCGCGAGGCCCAGGTTGCGTAATTTTTCACAAATTGCGTATCTTGTCAAAACGAGCCTTTGTAAGGCCCTGCTCGATTGAACAGGCAACTTTAAGGCTATAGACTTATGCGCGAAATGGGTGAGGGGTACGGGTGCAAGATCTGGTCAGGTTCCAGGCAGCCGTGGGCAATTCGTCGCGGCTGGAATTATTCAAGAAATGGCTGTTTGCTCATTCCACCATCCACAGGCCCAGGATGAGTGAGTGGCAGTTCAAGGCCCCAATCGTGGCCCTCAGGGCGATGCTGATCGCCGGTCTCCTGCTGCCGGTAATGCTGGTTTTTTCCAGCCGCCGCTCTTTCGGAGTGGTGAACCTGCGGGGCCTGGAGGGGCCCGTGATCTTTGCGGCCAACCATCTCAGCGTGGCCGACAACCCTGCGGTGCTCCTGGCCCTGCCCTGGCGCTGGAGGCTGCGGCTGGCAACGGCGGCATCGCGGGAAGTGATGAGAGACCGGGGCAGAATTCAGAGCTTCTTCGCTACTCTGATAAGCAACGCATTTTTCTTCTCTCAAGCCGGATCAATTCGCAGCAGCCTGGCCTATTGTGGAAAATTGACCGGGAACGGATGGTCGCTGTTGTACTTCCCGGAGGGTATCCGGTCCGACGACGGAACGATCGGATCGTTCAGGCCCGGCATTGGAGTGCTGGCCACCGGATTGGGCATTCCGGTGGTGCCGGTGTACCTCAAGGGGACGGACTCAGTGGTGTCCAAGGGCGGCAGCCGTCCGCACAGGGGATACATCGAAGTCAGGTTCGGCAAGCCGCTGCGATTCAGCAGGGATGCGGACCATGATGAGGCGACCCTGGAAATCAGGACTGCCGTAGCATCGTTGGCGGAAGAAAGTGTACCCTGATACCAGACTTGAGGCATTTGGTCCAGGGGAGGCCTTGATACGTGGCTGAAGGTTACCTGAATACGCCCGTACGGCTGCCGTTTCTGAACAAGATGCTGCTGGCTTCGGACCACGTCGGTTTGCAGGCCATCCAGTACTTCCGGCAATCCTGGATGCTCTTTTTCCTCGTCCCCCCTATCGGCGAAGGCATCGCCCGTGTGCCCGCTGTATCACTCGTCTGGTTCGACATTCCCGCAAGTGCGTTTGCCGGAACGCTAATTGGTGCAGGAAGATTGATTGACGCCTTCACCGATCCGCTGATTGGATGGTGGAGCGATCGCACCCAGAGCCGGTGGGGAAGACGTATACCATTCATCCTGTTCAGCACACCTTTTTACGCCTTTTTCGCCGCCCTTGTCTGGTTCTTGCCAGTGGAGGGGGCCAGCATCTGGAACGCGATCTATTTCGTGATAGTGCTGGAACTGTTTTTCACCGCCGCCACCATGTCCAGCGGGGCGCTTGAGGCCCTTGTTCCCGAGGTTACACGCGGTGCGAAAGACCGGATGAACCTGGTCGGGTTGATATTTGTTTTCGCCATTTTCGGTGCCGGGCTGGGTCTGGCTGGCAGCGGAGCCCTGGTGGACGCCTTCGGGTTCCAGGTAGTGGGCGTAATTCTGGCGATTGTGGGCTTGGTGTTTCGTTACTTGTCCCTAGCTGCCATCTGGAAGCACGCGCCCCGTGATACCGTTCCCGCCAAGGTTGACTTCTTCAAGGGAATGAAGGAGACGCTGCGCAACCCGCAGTTTGTGTACTACCTGCCGACCTTCGTCATGTTCACCACCGGCGTCGGCATTTTGCTGGGATGGATGCCGTTCTTCGCCTCGGAATTGCTTGAGGCCGAGGAGGAGGGGACTATCGCCAGCCTCATCTCTACGGTGGTGATCATAGGCGCGGTAATAAGTGGCCTGGTTTTCTGGGTGGTGCTCAACCGACTCAATATGAGCAAGCGGAAGGTTTACGGCGGATGTTTGATTGCCAGCGGCGCGGCTTTCCCGTTGCTGGGATTGGTGGGTTTCGCTCCGGTAGGGGGTCTGGTGACTCAAGGGCTGGTGCTGTCGTTCATCGCTGGCCTCCCAATGGCGGCGGTATTCATGCTACCCAAGGGGTTGACCGCAGACATCGCCGACTACGACGCAATAGTTACGGGCGAACGACGAGAGGCGATGTTCTATGCCACTCAGAACTTCTTCGAAAAGGTGACTTTTGCGCTGCCTCCCCTGATATTGGGATGGATGCTACTTCTGGGGGGCACCACAGAGGATCCCCTCGGCATTCGCCTGGCCCCGGTGGTGGCCGGCGTGCTGGCCCTGCTGGGCATGACGCTCTGGCACCGCTACCGGCTGCCTGACACGGTCAACCGGCAGACGGTGACCGAGGCGGGCCTGCTGCCGGCCCGGCCAGTCACAGGGGCAGCGGACTAGGACAGGAAGGGGAGTACGCCCTCACCCTAACCCTCTCCCGGAGGGAGAGGGAATGTTTACCCCGCCAGTTGCCCCGCCAGGGCCTCCGCATCGGTAACCGGCAGTTGGCAGGCGTAGTTCTCGCATACGTAGGCCGTGGGTCTGCCATCGACCATGCCGCGGTCTGCCAACAAGGGCAACCCTGATGCCGCCGCAGCGCCCTCGCCATCGGCCCCGACGATCACCCGGTTGGCCAGGTAGCGGCCGTTGACCGTCCTAACCAACTCTGCCGTTGCAGGGTCGTCCGGTGGCCCGATGACAGCGACCTCCTTGGGTGTGGACAGGTAGAAGTCCAGCGCCGCCAGCCAGCGACCGGTACCGGCGGGCGCCCGGCCCATCAGTTCCGCCAGTGTGCGCAGCGGGGCGACGGCTTTGGAGGCGTAGTCCTCATTGCCGGTGACCACCGACAGCCGCAGCAGAAGGTCGGAGGCCACGGAACTGCCGCAGGGCTGTGCGTTGTCGAACACATCGCGAGGACGGACTACCAGCTCCTCGTGGTTCCGGCCGGTGTCATAGAAGGCCCCGGCCCCCTCGTCCCAGAACAGCTCGACCATCTGATCGGTCAGCTCGACGGCGGCATCCAGCCAGCGGCGCTCGAAGGTGGCCTCGTAGAGAGCAAGGAGGCCGTCAGCGACGAATGAGTAGTCCTCGAGGAAACCGGGCAGCTTGGCCTGTCCCTCCCGGTAAGTTCGGAGCAGCTGACCGTTGGGACGAAGCTCCGTCAGCAGGAATTCCGCATTTCTGGCGGCTGCGTCCAGGTAGTCCTGCCGCTCCAGTGCCGCCCCGGCTTCGGCAAAGGCCCGCAGCATCAGGCCGTTCCATGAGGCAAGGGCCTTGTCGTCCAGCAGGGGGTGATCTCGCTTTTCCCTCTCCAGCAAGAGTGCCTGCTTGCCCCGCTGGATAACGTCCACCAGACGCTCCAGGGGAACGCCCTGGCGATCTGCGAAGTCGGCTGCCTTGACCGTGATATTGAGGATGTTCTTGCCCTCGAAATTGCCCCGCTGCGTGACGCCGAAGAAGCCATTGAACAACGCGGCTTCCTCCGCTCCCAGGACAGCCTCGATCTCGTCCGGCGACCAGATGAAGAACTTGCCCTCCTCGCCCTCGCTGTCGGCATCGGTGGCGGAGAAGAAACCGCCATGCTCGCCCGTCATTTCCCGCAGCACGTAGTCCAGCGTCTCCTCGGTGATGCGGCGGTAGAGCGATCGCCCGGTGGCCAGCCAAGCGTGCAGGTAGAGCCGGGCCAGGAGCGCGTTGTCGTAGAGCATCTTTTCGAAGTGCGGCACCAGCCAGAACGTGTCGGTGGAGTAGCGGTGGAAGCCGCCGCCCACCTGGTCGTAGATGCCGCCTCGGGCCATCTTTTCCAGCGTCAGCTCCAGCATGGAGAGTGCCCGTTCATTGTGGCCGTGGGCGTGATAACGCAGCATCACCTCGAGAGTCATGGCCTGGGGGAACTTGGGCGCCGATCCCACGCCGCCGTTCTGGTAGTCGAAGTTGGTGGCCAGCTGGTTGTAGGCGTTGTGCAGGATGGACTCGTCGAGGGCGCCGGAGCCCCGGGGCATGTTGCCGGTGCGCCCCATCTGCTCGGTCAGCTGGCCGGTTACCCGCTGGATCTCGGAGTGACTGTTGCGGTAGGCTTGGGCGACGGTCTCCAGCAGCCGGGGAAACCCTGGCATGTTGTGCCGGTCAACGGGAGGAAAGTAGGTGCCTCCGTAGAACGGCTTGCCGTCGGGCGTCAGGAAGACGGTCATGGGCCAGCCGCCGCTGCCAGTCAACATCTGTACCGCCTCCATGTAGACGGCGTCGAGGTCGGGGCGCTCCTCGCGGTCGACCTTGATGTTGACGAAGTGCTGGTTCATCAACTCAGCGATGGCGTCGTTCTCGAAGGACTCGCGCTCCATCACGTGGCACCAGTGGCAGGCGGAGTAGCCGATGCTGAGCAGGATGGGCCTGTCTTCGTCCCGCGCCCGGGACAACGCCTCCTCGCCCCACGGGTACCAGTCGACCGGGTTGTGGGCGTGCTGCAGCAGGTAGGGGCTGGTCTCGTTGATCAACCGATTGGGCATGAGTCCTCAACTTCACCGGCAGAGGCCGGCCTGTGGTGTTTGTTAGCAGCGAGTCCGGAGTCTAAAGCAGCCCCAGCCGCCGAAGGTCGTCTTCAGTCCACTCTGTGCCGCGAAGGACGCTGGCAAGGGTTTCCCTAACGAGAGTATCGCTTCCACGATGCTAGTGAATGCTAGTACGTCTCTTGTCGGCATGAACATATACGTGCCCGCCTCTCCTCGTTGTACGGCGGAGGTAAAACCCATCTCTTTCCAACGCTCGTATCAGCTCCCTCACGGGAGTGTTTCGCAGCAGGTGGACTAGGCGGCCTGTATCTCTCACAGGGTTACGGCAACCGTATCGAGGAGGGCTGAGTCGATTCTGGAACGTGTGTCGGATGCTGCCAATGCTGCATCGGGAATAGGGTCCCCGTCCTCTATCATAATTTCCATGAAGGCGAGTGCGGTCTCTCGAAGAGCCTCGAGTGTTTCATCTTTTGTGTACCCCCAAGCATTGCAACCTGGCAACAAGGGAATTTCGGCTCCCCAGCGTCCGTCATCATCCTGCGCGATTGTCACTTGGAAAATGTACGTCTTCATCGTTGATTCTCCTTGCCCAGCAGCTCCACGAACTCTACCAGCGGCATGGCGCCGAGGTCGCCGCCCTCGCGGCTGCGGACGGCCACCGCGCCTGCCTCGGCCTCCCGGTCGCCGACTACGAGCATATAGGGCACCTTCTGCAACTGGGCGGTGCGGATCTTCTGATTCATGCGCTCGTTGCGGCCATCGACTTCGGCCCGGAATCCGGCGCTGCTCAGCTGTCCCAACACGCTCTCCGCATACTCCCCGTGCCGGTCGGCGATGGGGATGACCGTTGCCTGCACCGGGGCAAGCCAGGTGGGGAATGCGCCGCCGTAGTGCTCGATCAACACGCCCAGGAACCGCTCCATGGAGCCGAGGATGGCCCGGTGTACCATATAGGGACGGCTGCGGCCACCCTGGTCGTCCTGGTAGGTGAGGTCGAAACGCTCCGGCAGGTTGAAGTCGAACTGCACCGTGGTGCACTGCCAGGCCCGGCCCAGCGCGTCGGTGATGTTGATGTCAATCTTGGGGCCGTAGAAGGCGCCACCGCCATCGTCCACGGTGAAGGGCAGCCCGCGGGCCTCCAGCGCGCCCCGCAGCGAGTTGGTGGCGTGCCCCCACATCGCCTCGTCGCCGACGTACTTTTCCGGGCGCGTGGACAGGGCGATACTGTAATCGGAAAACCCGAATGCTTCCATCAGCTCGAAGGTCAACTCCAGCACCCCGCCGACCTCATCCTCCACCTGCTCCGGTCGGCAGAAGATGTGGGCGTCGTCCTGGGTGAAACCGCGTACCCGCATCAGGCCGTGCAACACGCCACTGCGTTCGTAGCGATATACCGTGCCCAGCTCGGCGAAGCGCAGGGGCAGCTCGCGGTAGCTGCGCAGGGCCGAGCGGTAGATGGTGATGTGGAAGGGACAGTTCATGGGTTTCAGGAAATACTCCTGCTCGTCCACTTCCACCGCCGAAAACATGCCCTCGCGATAAAAGTCGAGGTGGCCGCTGGTCTGCCACAGCGTTGAGCGGCCAATGTGGGGCGAGTACACCACGTCGTAGCCACGCCGGTAGTGGATGTCCTTCCAGTAGTCTTCGATCAGCGAACGGACGCGCCCGCCCTTGGGATGCCAGACCACCAGCCCCGGCCCGATTTCGTCGTGGATGGTGTAGAGGCCCAGCTGCCGTCCCAGCGTCCGGTGGTCCCGTCGTTCCGCCTCCTCCAGCCGCGCCAGGTGCTCGTCCAGTTCGTCCTGAGAGTCGAATGCGGTGCCGTAGATGCGCTGTAGCATGGGGCGCTTTTCGTCGCCGCGCCAGTAGGCGCCGGCCACGCTGAGCAGCTTCATGGCCGGTATCTCGGCTGTGCTGCCAACATGCGGACCCTGGCACAGGTCGACGAACCCGTTGTGCCGGTAGATGGAAATGACCGCCGAGTCGTCTAGCCCCTCGATCAACTCAAGCTTGTACGGCTGGTCTGCGAACAATTCCTCGGCATCTCTTCGGGTCAGTTCCTCGCGCTCGAAGGGGAAAGAGCCGGAGATGGCCTCCCGCATCAGCGACTCGATGCTCTCCAGGTCCTCGGGGGTAAATGGGCGCGAGACGTCGAAATCGTAGTAGAACCCGTCCTGGGTCGGCGGCCCGATGCCCATCTTGGCCTCGGGGAACAGCTTGAGCACCGCATCGGCCATTACGTGGGCCGCCGAGTGCCGCATTGCATGCCGGTGGGCATGGGCTGAGTCTGCTGCGGAATCGAGGGTGCCGTGGTCGAGCATCTTTCCATCCTGCGCTGGCGGCTGCCGGCGCAATCGAATTTCGGTGTCGTTACAATTATAGCCCAACGGCTTCGCATGGTTCCCTTGCGGCGCGATATAATGTAAATACTTGGCAAACTCGACTGGCGGGAGCGCTTGTATGGCCACCAAGGCTGATCTGGAAGCCTTTGTAACGTCGGTTACCTGTCCTCACGACTTTGACCAGTTCTGGGGCGGCGTGCTTGCGCAGCTGGCCGATGAACCGCTGGAGGCGGGTGTTACGCACGACCCCATGCGCAGCAACGAGGACGTCACCGTTTACCACGCGACCTACCGCAGCCTCGACGGGCTGGAAATATTCGGCTGGTACAGCGTGCCAACCACCGGCGAGGGGCCGTTCCCGTCGATACTGGTGTTGCCCGGCTACAAGTCGGAGCCGGCGGTGCGCCGGGACTGGGGCCGCAAGGGCGTTGCCGTGCTGTCGGTGGCGGTGCGGGGCAAGCTCCCCAGCTCGGCTGAATTCAACCCCGGCTACCCGGGGCTGCTGACTGCCGGCATCGAAAGCCGCGAAACCTACAGCTACCGCGGCGTGATCTCTGATTGCTCAAGGGGAGTCGATTTTCTGCTTTCCCGTCCTGAAATCGATCCACAGAGGATATTCTGCTGCGGCAGCAGCCAGGGTGGCGGACTGACGCTGGCGACGGCGGGCCTGCGTTCCGAGATAAGGGGCGGCGTTTCGGGATATCCATTCCTCTGCGCCTACCCCGAGTCAAGGCAGATGCTCCGGTCTTACCCGTACGACGAGCTTTCCTGCTACCTGCGCGCTTACCCGGACAGGGAGCAGCAGATGCTTGAAACGCTGCGGTACTTCGACGGCGTGAATTTCGCCAGCCGCATCAAGTGCCCCATGGTGGTAGGCATTGCCCTCGAGGACGAGGTCTGCCCACCGGAGACCAGTTACGCAGCATACGACCGGCTGGCCGGCGAAAGGGAACTGTGGCTCTTTCCCGAGTCCGGCCATGGAAATGCCCACGACTATCCCAGGCAGGAGACCGAATGGTTGGAGCGGCGCATAGCCGCCTCGAAGGCCGAGTGGGCTGTATCATGACGACTTCAGGATTCTGGGACAGGACCGAGGCCCAGCTGGCGGAGACCCCACTGGACCTGTCAGTTGAACGTGACTCGTTCTACTCGCAGCCGGAGTGGGACGTTTACCAGGTGCATTACAACACCACCGGCGGTCACAGGCTGTATGCCTGGCTTTCCGTCCCCAAGGATGCCGACGGACCGGTCCCGGCGCTGATACGCATGCCGGACTACGCCAGCGTTCACGACATAATCTACACCTCCCTGCGCCATAACGCTGTGGTACTGAACGTCACCCATCGTGGCCAGCGCAACAGCGACGCTGGCTACCGGGCGAGCTACCCTGGCCTGCTAACGGATGGCATCGCAAACGGCGAGTCGTGGGCGCTTCTGGGCGCTTATGCCGACGCGCTTCGAGGACTGGACGCGCTCCTGGCGCAGAACTTGGCGGAAATCGGCAAGGTGGCCCTGTGGGGCGCCGGTCTGGGCGGAAGCCAAGCCATAGCGCTCGCCTCCCGCCGTTCGAGGGTAAATGCCGTGGCGGCGGATACCCCAATGCCATTGGGCCATGCGACGGCCCTTGATTCCGGGCCGGGTTATCCGTTGGGCGAGATTGACGACTTTCTGCGTTCCCATCCCGACCTGCGGGCGGACGTAGAGGCTACCCTCGGGCTGCTGGACCCGGTCGGTGACGCTGCTAACGTCAAATGCCCGGTCCTGTTAAGCGCGGGACGATTCGACCGCTCCCTTTGCCCCGTGGCCTTCGCCGAGGAACTGGCCGAGGCGTTGCCCAACTGCGACCTGCGCCTGTATGACGGAGCAGCCGAAGGCGGCGGTCACATTCACGCCGTGGCGCGCACGGCCTGGCTGGCCGACCGGCTGGAAATTTCGCTAACCTAGTAATCTCAGGTATTGGAGACAGATTCACCATGGAACAACTGAGGCAGAACCTGGCAGCACTGGCCCAGAAGGTGGCGTCCGTGGTGGAGCGTCTTTGACCTCCCCGGCAAGGAACTTCAAATAGTAGAACTGGAAAAGGAGTCTGCCGATCCGGACTTCTGGAACGACCACCAGCAAGCCCAGGCCAAGATGCGTCAGATAAGCCGTCTGCGCGATGCCGTAGTCCCGTGGCGGGAGATGGAATCGCGAAGCTCTGACCTGCTTGAACTCACCGACCTGGCGATCGACGAAGGTGATGCCTCTCTGGGGGAGCAGCTGGAAGCTGACGCCGAAGCTCTTACGGACGACCTGGCCCGCGAGGAAATGAAGCTCACCCTCTCCGGCCCCTACGACGAACGCGCCGCCATCGTCAGCATCCACTCCGGCGCCGGGGGCACCGACTCCCACGACTGGGCCGAGATGCTGCTGCAGATGTACGTGGGCTGGGCCGAAGGCGGGAAGAGGCCGGTGGAGGTCATGGACCTGTCCTACGGCGACGAGGCGGGCCTGCGCAGCGGGATCCTCGAGGTGGGTGGGGACCACGCCTTCGGATACCTGAGCGCCGAGCAGGGAGTGCATCGCCTGGTGCGGCTCTCGCCCTACGACCCCAATAATCTCCGGCATACCTCATTCGCCAACGTAGAGATACTGCCAGCGGTAGAGAGCGAGTCGGACATCGACATCAGGCCGGAAGACATCAAGATGGACACGTTCCGCTCTAGCGGGCCGGGTGGACAGAACGTGCAGAAGGTTGCCTCCGCCGTCCGGCTCACGCACCTTCCCACCGGAATAGTCGTGTCCTGCCAGACGGAGCGCTCGCAGCACCAGAACCGCGAGTACGCCATGCGCATCCTGCGGGCCAGGCTGCTGAAGCGCCAGGACGACGAGCGGGCCGAGGAACTGGCCAAGATCCGGGGGGAGCGGGTCAATCCGGAGTGGGGGCACCAGATCCGCAGCTACGTGCTGCACCCATACAAGTCGGTAAAGGACCATCGCACCAACCTGCAGAGTACCAACCCGGACAACGTGTTGGCCGGCCAGATAGACCCGTTCATCGAGGCATACCTGATGCACCGGCTGGGGGAGGGAGACTAACCCGTCAGGAGTGGTCGACCGAGGTTGCCTTATGGTTGAGGGGCGCGCAAACGTGCGCCCCTTCGTCACTAGTGATGTGCGTCGTGAATTCGGGTCAAGTCAGTCCAGGCCAGACTCTGACCGAAAATGAGGGTTGATGTAGTTGTTCTGGTTGTTGAAAATGCCCCGGACGTGCTCTAGGTCGCATTCGATTGAGTGGTTCCGTGATTTCGAGCTGGCATTAGCTCGATCAATGGCTTGACGCTTTTGCCGTCCAGCCGCTGATCTGGACCGACCAGTATTCTCCTTCCGACAAGCTCACCAAGTGTAAATCGTTGGAGGAATTCTCTTACGTCCAGTTCCACCTTGTTTCACTTCCACCATCTCAATTCTGTGAGCTAAAAAGGGTGGCGACAAATCTGCCGCCACCCCTTCCTGTCTGAATTGAAAAGGCTTCGCCTAGCAGTTGCCCAGCAGGTGGCCCAGCCGGCTCCTCTTGGTGTTGAGGTACCGGCGGTTCTCGTCGGTGACCGGCACTTCCAGGGGAATCCTGTCCTGAATGTCCAGGCCGAAGCCCGAGAGACCAACCACCTTTCCCGGGTTATTGGTGAGGAGCCTCAGCCTTGAGACGCCAATGTCCACCAGGATCTGGGCCCCCGCCTCGTAGTGGCGCAGGTCGGCAGCGAACCCCAACGTCTTGTTGGCCTCCACGGTATCCAGGCCGTGGTCCTGAAGCGAGTAGGCCTTGATCTTGTTATGCAGGCCGATGCCCCTGCCCTCCTGGCGCATATACAGCAGCACGCCGGTTCCCTCTTCCGCCAGGGTTTTCATGGCCAGCTCGAGTTGCTCCCCGCAGTCGCAGCGCATGCTGCCGAAAACGTCGCCGGTAAGGCACTCGCTGTGGATGCGAACCAGCACGGCGTCGTCCGCCTGCCAATCTCCGATGGTGAGGGCGATATGCTCGCCCTGGTCGAAGTAACTGCGATAGCCGATGGCTTTGAACTCGCCGTATCGAGTGGGAAGGCGCGTTTCCGCGACCCTCTCGATCAAGCGCTCGCTGTGCCGCCTGTGGGCTATGATCTGTGCGATGCTGAGGATTTTCAGGTCGTGTAACTCGGCGAACTCCTCCAGTTCCGGCAGCCGCGACATCGACCCATCCTCATTCATCATCTCGCAGACGATGCCGGCCGGGTACATTCCGGCGAGGTTGCACAGGTCCACGATGGCCTCGGTGTGGCCGGGGCGGGCAAGAACCCCGCCGGGATGGTAGCGCAACGGGAACAGGTGCCCGGGCCGCGTGAAGTCGGCGCCCGAGGCTGATGGATCGATCATCGCCTGGACGGTGGCGGCGCGGTCGAAGGCGGAAATGCCCGTGGTCGTTCCGATCTTGTAGTCCACGGAAATGGTGAAAGCGGTCTGGTCCTTCCTGCCGGTATTCTCGCTGATCATCAGCGGCATTTGGAGTTCATCCAGACGCTCGCCAATGATGGGCATACAAAGCAGACCCCGGGCATACTTCACAATGAAGTTGATTGCCTCCGGGGTCACCGTCTCCGCCGGCATCACAAGGTCGCCCTCGTTCTCCCGGTCCTCGTCGTCCACTACGATCAGCAGTTTGCCCGCTTTCAGGTCGTCCAGTGCCTCTTCCAGACTACACAGGGGCATATTCCAGTCCTTTTCCTAGCCTCGCGTTGCGCCGCACGGGATTACCTTTTGAGCAGATTTTCCACGTATTTGGCCAGTATGTCGGCCTCGAGGTTCACCCTTGCGCCCACGGATATTGTTTGCAGGTTAGTATTATGGAGTGTGTATGGTATCACAGCGAGGGTGAACGAGGAAGTGCCTACTTTTACCACGGTCAAACTTATACCGTCAACTGCGATGAATCCCTTCTCCACTATGTAGGGCATCAGCCTGGCGGGGGCCCGGACCCGGTAAATCACCGAGTCGCCGTCCTCCTTGGTGGAGGTGACTCGGCCCGTTCCGTCCACGTGGCCCTGCACGATGTGCCCGCCCATCCGGTCGCTGGCAGCGAGCGCCCGCTCCAGGTTTACGACGCCGCCCGGAGTCAGATCGCCCAGCGAAGTGCGCCGCATAGTCTCGGGCGACAGGTCGACGGAGAATTCTGAGTTCCCGATGGAGACGGCCGTCAGGCAGGCGCCGTTCACCGCAATGCTGTCGCCCAGCTTCAGGTCAGACATCACGGTGTCTGCGCGAACGGCCATGCCGTTATGGCTGATGGAGGCTACTGCGCCGACCTCCTCGACTATCCCGGTAAACATAACTCGCTGCTCCAACCTGTATTGGCTTTGCGCATTCCACCCTCACCCTAGCCCTCTCCCCCAAGGGAGAGGGAACAGTGGGGGTTACTTATCAACTGCTCATTTGAGGGTAGCCCGTGATCATCCAGTCGGGGCCAATCTGCCGGCTAGAGGCTCGCTCAAGACGCAAGGCTTGGGCCATCGACTCCGCCCCTGTGCCTTCGACGGGGGACGCGGCGTTGATGCCGCCGATGATGACCGGGGCGACGAAAGCGTGGACCTTGTCCACCAGCCCGTTGTCAAACAGGGATCCCAGGGTCAGACCCCCGCCTTCCACCAACAGATTCACTACCCCGCGGCGCCCCAAGTCTGACAGCGCCTCCGAAGGGCAGACCTGCCCGAGCGGAGTGGCCGTCAGCTTAACCACCTCGGCCCCGGTCTTTTCCAACCCCCGGACGTTTGCGGCGGGCGCGGCGGCGGTGGTGTATACCAGCGTTTGCCCTGGTTGGTGGAGCAGTTGCGACTCCGCCGGCATGCGGCAATGGCTGTCCAGCGCTACGCGGAGGGGCTGCCGGGCCAGCGGAATTCCGGCGCTGTCGCGGGCAGTCAGCGCTGGGTCGTCGGCCAGCACCGTTTTGATTCCGACCATTACGGCGTCAGTCTCACGGCGCATCTGCTGCACCAGGGCCCGGGCCTGTGGCCCTGTAACCCATTTGGAGTCTCCAGTGTGCGTTGCTATCTTGCCGTCCAGGCTCATCGCGAATTTGACCGTAACGAAGGGCAGTCCCGTGATGATGTGCTTGGCGAATCCCTCATAGAGGTCTCTGATATCCTGGCAGGATTGCGGGTCGCCATTCATGCGAGAGACAGAGATGCCCGCGTTGCGAAGTTCCGTCAGTCCGTTCCCCGCCACCAGGGGGTTGGGATCGGAGGCCGCCACCACCACCTCGGCGACCCCGGCCTCGATGACGGCGCGGGTACAGGGCGGAGTGCGACCCCAGTGGCAGCAGGGCTCCAGCGTGACGTACAGCGTTGCGTCTCTGGCGCTCTCACCGGCCTGCTGGAGGGCGACGACCTCTGCGTGGGCCTGGCCCGGTGGCCGGGTTGCCCCCTCGCCGACCACATGCCCGTCCTTGACCAGTACTGCGCCGACCGCCGGATTGGGGCTCGTGGACCCCAGCACTGACCGCGCCAACTCGACGGCCCGGGCCATGAAACTCATTTCGAGGCCCTCTATTATCTGCCGTCCCTTGGGGCGCGTGAAGAGGTTCCAGGCGGAGTCCCGGTGAATTCCTGCGAGAAACGGCTGGCGGTGGGAGCGGTCTGGCCCTGGTACTTGCTGCCAAGGCCCTCGGAGCCATACAGCCTGTCGGCAGGGGTGGTGAGCCGCAGGTAGGAGATCTGCCCTATCTTCATCCCATAGTAGAGCGTGATGGGCAGTCTCGCCAGGTTGCTCAGCTCCAGCGTCAGGTGCCCTTTCCAGCCCGGGTCCACGAATCCCGCCGTTGAGTGAATCACCAGACCGATGCGTCCCAGGCTGCTCTTTCCCTCCAGCCGGGCCACCAGGTCATCGGGAAGCTCGATGTGTTCGAGAGTGCTGCCGAGAACGAATTCGCCGGGATGTAGAATAAACGGAATCTCGTCGTCGATCCGCACGGTTTCCGTGAGGTCATCCATGCCCATCCTGACGTCTATGTGAGGACGCCTGGAATTGGAAAAGACGAGGATCTGTCGGTCGAGGCGAAGGTCAACACTGGCGGGCTGAATGTCGGCAGGGTCGAGAGGGTCAATGACAATCCGTCCCTTTTCCAACTCCTCTTTGATCGTGCGGTCGCTAAGTACCATCGGCAATTTCTTTCAGAATCCAAACCCGGAAGACTCTGGCCGAATTCTAGCAATGGGGCCTCGCCTCGGCAAGCGCGCCCCAGCACAGGGCAATCGCATATGAGCGAGTGAATTTGACGACACACTTAGAGGGCGTCCAATATGCCCATTCCATTTTCGAGGAACAGGCTGCGCGCCGCATCCATCCACTCCTGAAAATACAGAGAGACGCCCTCACCCTGACCCTCTCCCGGAGGGAGAGGGAACTCAATTAGACACCCCTTCGGGTCGCAGGAAGCTATTCCGCGTCCATTTCGGTGATCAGGTAGACACCACTGACCGAAATGGAAACGTCCAGTTCGCCCACCGATATAGACGTGTCAGCTTCCGCCGCCGCCAAAAATTGGTTGCGGGCAAATACGGTCTGGAATGGTTCGATGTACGCCGTTGACTCCTGCAGATGTACCAGCCGTCCCAGCCCAACCCCCGCCAGTTCAGCAAGTTCCTCCGCGTTCTCTTGCAGTTTGCCCATGGCCTCGTTCCGGGCCTGTTCCCGCAAGGGGTCGATATCCTCGATGGTGAAGCTGACTCCGTTAACCCTGACCAGGTCTCCCGCTGCGGCCGTGACCTGGTCGATAATTGTTCCGGCCTGGTCAAGCTCGCGAACGTTGACCGATACCTGGTTGCTTACCGAATAGCCGGTCAGCTCCTGCTCCCATCGTGTGATGCAGTTTTCGCCGTCGCCGCCTAGCTGTGTGACGCCTTCCTGTTCCTCGCCGCATTCCGTGACCCGGACGCTCTGGTAGCGGGGGCTGATGTTGAAGTACTGGGTCTGGATATCACGGTCCTCGATTCCAGCCTCCATAAGCACCGCCATAACGCTGGCCATGGCCTCTGCGGCCTTGGACCGCGCTTCGGAGGCGGTGTCCTCGATGGACTCAACACCGAGGTTGACGATGGCGAGGTCGGGCACTCCGCTGGCCGTCCCGGTGGCCCCCACGTGGACCCCCTGGGCCCCATCGTATGGCCCTATCCGGCCAGCTCCGTAACCGGACTTTCCCGCGCTGTAAGGGGCCCAGCCGCCGCTGGCGGAGTCGCCCGTTGCCCGGTAGCTCCCGTCCTCGTCGAAAGGGGCCCTGACGGCGCCGGCCCAGCAGGCCGTAGTAAACAGCAACGCCAAAGAGGCCAGCAAGAACAGCATGCGAAAATTAGCGATTCGTGTCAGCTTCGCCACGGTGATTTCTCCTAGGGTCCGAAATGCCTAGCCCTGGTAGTTCACGCGTCCGTCCAGCAGGGCGCGGGCCATCACGAACTTGTGGATTTCCGACGTGCCTCCGCCGATGCGGGCGTGGCGCAGCAGATGGTACCAGTGGGCGATGGGCAGGTCGAGGGTTTCGCCGGTGCCGCCGAACACCTGCATGATCTTGTCGATGCTGCGGTGTCCCCACTCCCCGGCGCAGTATTTGATCATCGAAGCTTCCACGCGCACGTCATCGCCCGCGTCGGCGCGGGCCGCAGCCTCCCGGGTGGCGGCGCGCAGGGTCATGATGTCAATGTATACGTCGGTCAGCATCCACTGGATCGCCTGGCGGTCGGCGATGGGCCTCCCGTAAGTAACCCGTTGCTTGGCCCACTCTACGGCCATCTCGAGGGCGCGGCTGAGGATACCCAGGGCCATGGAGCCGCGCAGCAGCCGGTCGTGGTGCACCAGCCACTTCTGGCCCAGCGTAAACCCGCGGCCCACCTCACCCAGCACCTTGGTCTGGGGGACGCGCACGTTGTTCAGATGGATGGTGTGCTGCTGGTTCTTGTGGGGATTGATCCAGATGCGGATGGGATCGAAGGAGAGGCCGGGGCTGGGATTGTCCACGATGAACATGGTTATGCCGCCCCGCTGTCGCAACTCGGGGTCGGTTACCGCCTGAACGAGGATGTAGTCGGCGCTGGCTCCCCCGGAAATGAAAGTCTTGGTGCCGTTGAGCACCCAGTCGTCTCCGTCCAGCACTGCGCGGGTCTGCATCATTCCGCCGGGGTCGGAACCCGCTTCCGGCTCTGTCTGGCCGAAGGCGTAGTGCAGCTCGCCGTTGATCGACGGGACCAGGTATTCCTGCTCCTGCTCCGGAGTGCAATTGCCGATCATCATCATCGGGACTGGAGAGGTGGGCAACTGAACGATGCTCTTATGCACCTCCTCGTCCAGGACCACGTGCCCCAGGGCGCCCATTCCGCCGCCGCCGTACTCCTCCGGGACAAAGGAGGTGTAGATGCCGGTGTCCTTGGAAATCCGGTTCAGCCGGCCCCACTGCTCCGGCGACAGGGTGCCCAGGATACCCTGAAGGGCCTCGGCGATACCCCTGGGGGCGCCGTCATCCATGCCCTCCTGTGTGGGGTTGGCGAGGTACTCAGTCTCCAATGGGTAGCATTCGTCCTTGACGATCTGCCGGATGGTAAGTTTCAAAGCCTCCAGTTCCGGGGGCAGGCCTGCCTCCCCTGCTATCATCTGGTCAACTCCTTTCCGACAGATCAATTCTGCGGAATCGATAGAATTGGGGCACCGCAAAGGCGCGAGCCATCTCGCGCCTTTTGCTCGCGTTTCCTGCATCGCCAACGGCGATGTTTCAGTGCAGGGGTCAAACGAACTTGAAGGCCGACACCGCTATATTTTCGTCGGCCTGCCCTCCCGAATCAGTCCGCTGGACCGAGGCGGCATTACCCTCGACCTGCTCCAGCGCAGAGTAACCAATGGCGAAGAAAGTCAGCGTCAGAAACGCTATCACGACGATTACGGCGATCTTGCCCTTGGATATGCCTACCCGGCCGATGTTGCCGGAAAACACATTCAGCATGATTGCCAATTCTATAATGCAGTAGCGATGATTGTCACCTCTTGGACACTCATTTGCGCCCGCTGGGTTGCATCCTGGCAATGCGGAGTCTCCGCAGTCGGCGTGCTAGAATATGCGGCGGCACATTTGCCCATGCGGACCTCGATGCAATACAGAAATCTTCCCAGCGTCGACAGCGTTCTCGCCACGACCGAGGTGGCGGAGATTGCGTCGTCATTCAGCCGCCAGTGGGTGGTCGAGTTGGTGCGCAGCGAACTGGACCTGGCTCGCGAGCGCATACGCAAGGGAGGGACGGCGGCAGACCTGGATGAGGTGGCTGCCCTCGTCTGTCGGCGGGTGGACGACGTAGTGCGCGCGGAGCCGCGCCGCGTGATCAATGCGACCGGGGTGGTGATTCACACCAACCTGGGACGCGCGCCGCTGAGCAGGGCCGCCATGGCAGCCGCCGAGGAGGCCGCCTACGGATACTCCAACCTCGAGTTTGACCTGAAGTCGGGTCGGCGTGGCTCCCGGCAGGCCCAGCTGGAATCTCTGCTGCGGCAATTGACCGGCGCAGAGGCGGCCCTGGCGGTGAACAACAACGCATCGGCTGTGCTGCTGGGGCTGCTGGCGCTGGCGGCAGGGCGCGAGGTGATCGTGTCCCGTGCCGAAGCGGTGGAGATCGGCGGCGGCTTTCGAGTGCCCGACGTGTTGCGGCAGAGCGGGGCCACGCTGGTGGACGTCGGCACCACCAACCGCACTTACCTGCGAGACTACGAGGACGCCACGACCGCCGATACAGCGGCTTACCTGAAAGTGCACGCCAGTAACTTCCGGGTCGAGGGTTTTACTGCCGAAGTCGGGATGCAGGAACTGGCGGAACTGGGCGACCGGCTGGGTGTGGCCGTCCTGCACGACGTCGGGAGTGGCAGTCTTCTCCCCACCGAGACCTACGGCCTGGCCCACGAGCCGATGCCCCAGGAGAGCGTTCGAGCCGGAATGGGCCTTGTGTTCTTTTCCGGCGACAAGCTCCTGGGCGGCCCGCAGGCAGGAATCGTGGCGGGAAGGCGTGATCTCGTGTCGCGGCTGGCCCGCCATCCCCTCGCCCGGGCGGTGCGCATCGACAAGCTGAGCCTGGCCAGCCTCACGGCCACGCTGGTCCACTACCTGAAGGGCGAAGCGGAAAGCGAGGTTCCGGTCTGGCGCATGATCTCCGCCTCGCCGGACGACCTGCGTCAGCGCGCCGAACGTTGGCGCTCCTCGCTGAGCGGGGCATACGACGTATGCGAGTCGCGGTCTGCCATCGGCGGCGGCAGCCTGCCCGGCGAGACGTTGCCGACGTGGGTTCTTGCGCTGGATGCTGCCGGGACTGACGGCGGAGCGGAGGGCCTTATGCAGCGATTGCGCGAGCGCCGGCCCCCCGTTGTCGCCCGGGTCGAGGACGAGAGGGTTCTGTTCGATCCCAGGACCGTTGCCGCGCACGAGGAGAGTGATCTACTGGCACGTCTGCAGGGACTGGAAGCATGATTTCACTAACGAAACAACCGGGCACTGAGCAAGGGCGCGGCAATACGGAGCAAAGGGTAGTATGACCGACTATCTGCTGGTGCATGGCCCTGGGCAGGGATCATGGGCGTGGGGCAAGGTCTGGGGACTGATGACTGCGCCTGTGGAGCACCCGCCAAGGCTCTACAAGCAGCGCCGCGCCGACCGCGTCGTGACTATCGACCTGCCCGGACACGGCCCCGACATTGCCGGAGATACGGGTGCCGTGCGGGTGGAGGAATGTGTCGACTCCATCGTCAACCTGGTCGAGAGGGAACAGTTGCGAGACCTCGTGCTGGTGGGCCACGGCGTTTCCTCCGGCATCGTCCTCCAGGCCGCTTCTCAGCTGAGCTCACCTCCGAAGCGGCTGGCCATTGTGGGAGGGATGATCCCTGAGGGATCGCGCCCCCTGATCAGCGGCTACACGGCAAGAATCGGAAGTTGGTTCAAGCTGCGGTCTGTAATCAGCTCGCTCTCGGGCAGAGAGGTACGATTTCCTCATTCTTTCATCGGCCGGTACCTGTGCAACACCATGGAAACGATGGAGATTGTGCAGATTCTGGGTTTCTTCGGTCCGCTGCCCACCCGGCTGCTCAACTCGGGGCTGTCGCTGGAGGGCGATTTGCCCTCGCCGCTTTCCTGCATCGTGCTGAACGAGGACCGGCTGGTGTCTCCGCAGGCGCAACGACGCACGGCGGAACGTCTCGACAGCGACGAGGTGGTGGAAATCGATGCCTGCCACATGGGAGTTTGGCAGAAGCCCCAGGAGGTGGCGGACGCCCTGCTGCGCTACGCCTGACCGGGCCCTGCGCAAGTGCCGGAAAATAGAAACGGGCTGGGTTTTCCAGCCCGTTCTTGCTGTTGTCCCATGGACAGGGGTACGGCTCGGGACTACCAGCCCGGTCGGCGGTTGCCGCAGTTGCCGCAGAAAACGTCCCGCATCGGACCGTTTTCGTAACCGCACTTGTCGCAGGTCCAGATGGTAACCGTCATCGAAGCTATCATCAAAATCACCTCAGTCGTGTCTGAAATAATTTTCGCCTCCGGTTCGATGATGCCCGGAGGCTGTGATCCCTAGTGGTGGTGGCCGTGGTGGTCGTGTTCCTCTTCCTCCTCCGCGGTAATCAGGGAGTAGGTGGTCAGGATCATGCCAGCCACGCTGGCCGCATTCTCCAGGGCGGACCGTGATACCTTGGTTGGGTCGATGATGCCCCGGGCCACCAGGTCTCCGTAGTCGCCGCTGGCAGCGTCGAATCCGAAGTTGCGCTCGCTGCTCCGGCTCACTTCGTCCACGACGACCGCTGGCTCGGCACCCGCGTTGCGTGCGATGATGCGCACCGGTTCCCGCAGCGCTCCCCTGAGGATGTTGCGGCCCACCGCCTCATCTCCGGTGAGGCTCACGTTGTCCAGGGCCGATACGGTCCGCACGTATGCCACTCCTCCGCCGGGGACGATTCCCTCCTCCACGGCGGCTCGCGTGGCCGACAGGGCATCCTCCACGCGGGCCTTGCGGTTCTTCAGTTCCGGTTCTGTGGGTGCGCCCACCTTGACGACGGCGACCCCGCCGGAGAGCTTGGCCAGCCGCTCCTGCAGCTTTTCCTTGTCGTACTCGGAAGTGGTCTCTTCGATGAGAACGCGGATCTGTTCCGTGCGGCCCTTGATCATATCGGGTTCACCGGCGCCGCCCACGATGGTGGTGCGGTCCTTGGTGGTCTCGATGCGGCGGGCCTGACCGAGGTCGGCAACGGTGGCCTGGTCCAGCCGGCGTCCCCGCTCCTCGGAAACGACCTCTGCGCCGGTCAGAATGGCGATGTCCTCCAGCATGGCCTTGCGGCGGTCGCCGAAGCCCGGAGCCTTCACTGCCAGGCAGTTGATCGTGCCCCGCAGCTTGTTGACCACCAGCACCGCCAGGGCCTCGCTCTCCACGTCCTCAGCGATCACTACCAGGTTGCGGGTGACTTGCAGGGCGCTTTCCAGCACCGGCACCAGCTCGGCCGCTGAGGAAATCTTCTTGTCAGTGACCAGGATGTGCGGATTCTCGATGATGGACTCCATCCGCTCCGGGTTGGTGACGAAGTAGGGGCTGATGTAGCCGCGATCGAAATTCATGCCCTCGACGAATTCGGTCTCCGACTCTATGCCCTTGCCCTCCTCGATGGTAACCACGCCCTCGGCGCCCACCTGCTCCAGCACGTCGGCCAGCATGTCGCCGACCTCTCTGTCGTTGGCCGAAATGGTCGCAACCTGGGCCATCTGATCGCGCCCCTGCACCGGAGTGGATATGCCGGCCAACTCCTTGACCAGGGCCTCGACGCACTTGTCGATGCCGCGCTTGATGGCCATGGGATCGGCGCCGGCGGCCACATTCCTCATGCCGTCCCGGACGATGTGGTGAGCCAGGACCGTGGCGGTGGTGGTGCCGTCGCCGGCCACGTCGTTGGTCTTGCTGGCCGCTTCCTTGATGAGCTGGGCGCCCATATTCTCGAAGGATTCCGGCAGCTCCACTTCCTTGGCGATGGTTACGCCGTCGTTGGTGATGACCGGAGCGCCCCACTTCTTTTCCACGGCGACGTTCCTGCCCTTGGGTCCGAGCGTCCGCCCAACGGCGTTTGACACCGTGGAGATGCCATTCAGCAGGGCTTGCTGAGCGGCCTGATCGCTAATTATGTGCTTGGCTGGCATTTTTGATTCTCTCCTCCAATAATGAAAGGTTATGAGACAGCCAAATTGCGAATTCGTACACGGTAAAGAATAAGTCTGGCCTCGTCGCCGGTCAAGCGCATTGCCGGGAAATCGGCGGCCCGGTCTCCGATGTCGTGTAGTCGTTGATTTCCTCTTGGAATGAGAGACGGTGAATCTCATCATAGAATAAACAATATTGTGATTGTTTTCACCTGCTTGACAACTATGTAGAATGATGATATAAATAATGCATACGAAGCGTTGCACTCTAAAGCAGTCCGGCAAGTTGGCAAACGACTCAGCCGGGCGCACAGGTTCACAAAGGAGGTCTGAACCATGTCTACCAAGACGAAGTGGAGCATCGCCCTGGGTACCGCAGCCTTGGCCCTCGCCGCGTACGGCGGCTACCGTTACTGGAAGCGCCGGAGACACGCCCGCTAAACTGGGACGCGAGGCAGGGCGAATTTCAAAGCCCGTTGCAGCGACGAACTGATTGTCCCAGCGACAGTTGATTGCGCAAGAGCTGAGAATTCCACGCTCCAAGGCTGGAAACGGGGTCCTCGAAAGAGGGCCCTTAATTCTTGCTGGAGAACAGACGCCTGGAAGGTTGGGCGTGAAATCTGGCCTTTCACCAGCCAGACGCCAAAAGAGGGAACGCCCTCACCCTAACCCTCTCCGGGGGGAGAGGGAACAATATAAGGGACCTGCCATCTGCACCAGTTCTGCCGCTGCCGCTCGAGTGGTGTGCTAGACTTGCCCAATGAACAGCGCTGGCGAGTATGTCGCAGACCTTCACATCCACTCCCGCTATGCCTATGCCTGCAGCAAGAACCTGACGCTGGCAAATCTTGCGGCGATGGCGAGGACCAAGGGCATCGGGCTGCTGGCTACCGGCGACTTCACGCATCCGGCCTGGCTGGGCGAACTGGAAGGTGGCCTGACCCCAGTTGATGTCGGGACCTTTGAGTACGATGGCGTCAAGTTCGTCTTGGGAACGGAGATTAGCTGCGTCTACCGGCAGGGAGGCAGACCCCGTCGGCTCCATCTGCTGCTGTTCCTGTCGTCGCTGGACTGCGTGAAACGCTTCAGCGCGGAACTATCGCGGCGGGGCGTCAAGCTGGAGGGCGACGGGCGGCCGTCGGTGGGGATGTCGGCGGTGGAACTGACTTCAATGTCCCTGGACATTGATCCCAGGGCGATGGTGATCCCCGCCCATGTTTGGACTCCGTGGTACGGCGTTCTGGGATCCGTATCGGGCTTCGACAGTCTCGAAGAATGCTTTGGCGAAGCGACGCCGTTGATACGCGCCGTGGAGACCGGGCTTTCAAGCGATCCCGCCATGAACTGGACTGTTCCCGATATGAGGAATCGGGCTATCCTGTCCTTTTCCGATGCTCACTCTCTGCCTAACCTGGGCCGGGAGGTCACCGTGTTTCGGGGCGCGCCCGGCTATGAGGGTCTCAAGCAGGCTGTGGAAGAAAATGACGTTGCCTATACCGTGGAATTCTATCCCGAAGAGGGTAAGTACCACTACGACGGTCACCGCAATTGCGGGGTGAGGCAGTCGCCCGGTGAAACCGCTGCGCAGGCCGACGGGCGTTGCGCGGTATGCGGCCGCCCCCTCACCTTGGGGGTGCTGCATCGTGTGCGCTCCCTGTCTGCAACTGCCGGAGGCGACGGCGGTGCAGAAGCAGCGCCGGGGCCAGACGGTTTCATCGACTCTTCCGATGGGCGTCCGCCCTTTCTGAGGCTGGTGCCACTGGAGGAACTGCTGGCAGAGACCTTGAGCGTGGGCAGGCGCAGCAAGGCTGTGGCGAATGTGTACCGGACACTGTGCGCCGAGTTTGGAAACGAGCTTGAGGTGCTGGTCCGAGCCGGACCGTGGGACATTCAGATGGTCGCGGGGGAGCAGGTTGCCCAGGCAATCCTCAAGGCCCGCACAGGGCAGGTTGTGGCCGAACCCGGGTTTGACGGCCAGTACGGGACCGTGAGAGTGTGGGCAGACTCGCCGGGGAATCCCACCCAGGCGTCCCTGTTCTGAATCGGGTTTCAGCCGCACTCTGCGGGGTGGCTTGTGCTACAATTCACGCAATCGTGGCGGGTGATTATCCTTCCCGCCGATCTGTTGGGAATTGGACGGTTTGCCGCAGCCCATTTCCATTTATCTCCGCCGTCTGCAAAGAGAAGACATTGCCGAAGTCGTGGAGATTGAGAAAGAGGCTTTCTCTTCCACTTGGGTAAGTTCGCCTTTCAGGCGCGACCTGAACAACAAGCGGGCCTGCTATTTGGTGGCCTGCCTGCATCCGCCAGACGACGCCCCGCAGGCTGAGCCTGGCCAAGACGAGGACCATGAGGCACAGCAGTCGTGGCTGTCCAAGCTGGCCGGCAGGCTCGGCTTTGGCGCGGCCAACGTCGATCCGCCCCCGGAGAACGATCCTGCGATTGCCGGATACGTGAGCGTCTGGTACCAGGGAGACGAGGCGCACATCACCGAAATAGCTGTACGGGAGACCCTTCGCGGGAATGGCATTGGCGAACTGCTGCTCATCGGCTCTCTGAGGGCGGCCAGGGAATACGGGTCGCGGGTGATGACCCTCGAAGCCAGGGTCTCGAACTTCATAGCCCAGCGCCTTTACGAAAAGTACAGCTTTAAGTCTGTTGGAATCCGAAAGGGCTACTACTCGGATAACCGTGAGGACGCGGTGATAATGACCACCACTCCCATCGGAACTGAGGAGTACTCCAGGATGTTCCGGGAACTCCAGGACCTTTGGGAATCCAAACGGGGCCCAATAGTAATCACCGACTGAAGGACTGCATCGGAGGGCCGTTGGGCGTTGTCCGCCCGCTGCCGCTGCGGTCCGGCAGTTCAAGTTGACCATATCGGAGGGGTATTGTTAGAATGATCCAGTTGTGCGGCATGCGCTCGAGTGCGAATAGGCGCCGTACGGAAGGTACGGCGTTGAGATTTGCCATGTCGCTTTTGCTGACGCGCGCTGGCAGGCGGTGAAACCGGGAAGCATGTTGGTTATCGGCTTGACGGGTGGCATCGGGACGGGCAAGAGCGAGGCCGCCAGATACCTGGTGTCACTGGGCGCGGAACTGATCGACGCCGACTCGGTGGGACACGAGGCATACCGGCCTCATGCCGAGGCGTGGCGCCGGGTGGTTGAAGCCTTTGGCGAGGGCATACTTGGCCCGGACAATGAAATAGACCGGCGCGCCCTGGGAGCCATAGTCTTTGCCGACCCGGAGCAACTGGCGCGTCTCAACGGAATTATGCACCCGCTCATGGCGGGCATGGTGCAGGAGAAGATAGACGCTTTCAGGGAAGATGGCGCCGATGCGGTTGTGGTGGAGGCCGCGCTGCTGTATGAGGCGGGCTGGGATTCACTGGTCCAGGAAGTATGGGTCACTGACTCGCCGGTTGAAGTGGTCGTGAATCGTCTGGCCCTGCGGAACGGAATGAGCGAAGAGGAAGCCCTGCGGCGCATCTCGTCCCAAATGAGCCAGGAGGAAAGGCTGGAGCGCGCGGACTTCGTGATTGACAACTCAAAGGACGTCGAATCGATGCGAAAGGCGATCGACGAGTTGTGGGCGACCCGAGTTAAAGAAAGGATTGAACAGACGCAATGGTAGAAGCCGTAGAGCAAGAACAGCTACATTACAGTGAGTACGCGATCGAGGAGTTCCTGGTTCGGGCGGAGCCGTACTATCGGGCCGTGGGCGACGAAATGGAGCTGTTTGCCGCGGCTTACCAGCAGCATATCCCGGTGCTCCTCAAAGGCCCGACCGGCTGCGGAAAGACGCGGTTCGTTGAATACATGGCCTGGAAACTGGGCCGCCCTCTCACTGTGATTCGAGAACAGGC
The DNA here is from genome assembly GCA_965203005.1 of Dehalococcoidia bacterium. Taxonomy (GTDB): domain Bacteria; phylum Chloroflexota; class Dehalococcoidia; order Lucifugimonadales; family UBA3495; genus VXOI01. The sequence continues at coordinate 1,791,579 of CBDBBS010000002.1, read as the reverse complement.
AAAGGACGCGGGAGCCACTTCGGGGACAGCTGGATTGTCAGCCCAGGAGGTCCGGGAGGGCGAGGTCCGCGTGCCGTTGGTAACCATCGCTTGTCATGAAGACCTGACCGCCAGCGACCTGGTGGGCCGCTACCTGCTGGACGCCGAGGGCACCCGTTGGATCGACGGCCCGATGACCCGCGCAGTCAAGGCTGGCGCCATCCTGTACCTGGATGAGGTGGTCGAGGCGCGCAAGGACACCACTGTGCTGATTCACCCTCTCACTGACCACCGCCGCATTCTTCCGGTGGAAAAGACCGGCACCATCATCGAGGCCGATGACCGTTTCCTGCTCTGCATCTCCTACAACCCCGGCTACCAGAGCGCGCTGAAGGACCTGAAGCACAGCACCAGGCAGAGGTTCATTTCCATCGAGTTCTACTACCCTCCCCGGGAAATCGAACGTGAGATCATCCAGGCCGAGGCTGGCTGCTCCGAGGAACAGGCGGATGCCCTGGCCAAGCTGGGGGAGAAGATCCGGAATCTCGAGGACCACGGCCTGCAGGAGGGCGCCAGCACCAGGCTCCTGATCTACGCCGGCCGCCTGATGTCCGAGGGCATCCCCGCTCGCCGGGCCTGCCAGGTCGCAATCGTCTGGACACTGACCGACGATCCTGAACTGCAGCGAAGTCTCGAAGAGGTTACATCCTCCATATTCGAGTAAAGCCTATGAGGAATCGCATCCTGGAGCGGGAGAGTAGGCAGCCCTGACGCCTCCGGAACTGATCAAGCGGGCGCTCGCCAACCGGCCCACCAGCAGGGTGGCCGGGAATGGTCTGACGCCCGCGTCTGTTATGGTGCTCCTTTATCCCAAGGACGGGGATCACTGGGTCCTGCTGAACAAGCGTTCCCAGCATGTCGAGCACCACAAGGGAGAGATTTCTTTTCCCGGCGGCGCAACGGATCCCGAGGACAGAGATTCCCTGGACACGGCGCTCCGGGAAACGGAAGAGGAAATGGGCATCCGCCGCGAGGACATTCTGGTCCTTGGCGAAATGGATGAAGTGGCGACGCGCTCCCGGTTTCGCGTCAGCGTGTTCGCAGGAACGATAGAGCATCCGTACAACTTCCGGCCCAGCGCCGACGAAATAGCCGAGATCGTTGAATTCCCGGTAAGCGCGTTGCTGGATGCGTCCAGCGTGCGCGTCGAGACTCATTGGGAGGCGGACGGGGCGAACACGGTTCACTCCTACGCCTACGGCAAGCACCTGGTCTTTGGTGCTACCGCAAGAATCCTCCAGCAATTCCTGCAACTTTTGGAGGACGGGCTGGAAAGCGAGGGTCTGAATTGACAAGCAGCGCTCCAACACCCGAGATAGAACAGGAATTGGCCAAGATGCCTCCGGCAGTTCTGGAGGCGTACCAGGAGTCGGTCGGCGCAGTGGGTTCCGCCTTTGGACCTGACGAGGTCGTGCTCTGGGCCAAGGAAGGCGTGTCCATCGGCACCCAGACTATCAGGTCCTGGGAAGCGGCTATCGAGTACTACAAGGTCAGCCCCGAGGTCTGCCGCTTCCTGTCATTCCCGTCCTTCATGCAGTGGGCCCGGTGCGGCACCTACCTGGCCCAGGACTCGCCCACCCTGGCGGTGGCCTTCTTCAGGTCCAGCGTCGCCATCGTGCCCAACCTCAGGCCGCAGTACATCCCGCGATGGGCTGGCCTGGGCCGCAGCCTGTACAAAGGCACGTGGAAGTCTAGCACCCTGGCCGCCAAGTTCTTCGAGGTGTCTCCGGAACTGGTGCGCAGCCTGCCATTCTGGGACGTCGAGGTCTTCGCCTCCCTGGTCGAGGCGCTGTCTTACAAGTCCTACGACGTGGCCAGCGAATGCCTGACACTGGGCAAGGATGTGCTGCCCGGAATGGGCCGCGAGCGCGAGCCCTTCCTGGCCATGACCCGCGCTTTGATCGACACCAGCTGGCGCGAGGTCAAGACCTGCCTGGAGCTGGTGCCACGCGCCTTGCAGCATGTAGACGAGGCCCAGACCGGCCGCTTCCTCAAGCTGGGCGAAAGACTGGCCAAGGTGGGCTTGCGCGACACATCTCGGTTCTTGGCCGACGGCACCCAGGCGCTGGGGCGTGTGCCGCAGGGCAACCAGGGCTACATCCTGGACCTGTGCGACCAGCTGGTGGCGGTGGCCCCCGAGGCCGTGCCCCCGTTCCTGCGCAGCCTGGACAGCGTGCTGACCCGCATCACCGTCAGCCAGCTGGACACCTGGTACCAGCATGGGATGCGGCTGTTGCAGGAAAACCCTGAGAGCGGCATCGCGTTCTTCAAGATCGAGTCCAACACTTCCGAGCAAATGCTGGAGACCCTTTCCTCCAGCCTGGAGCTGGACCGGGTCAAGGGCATCATTCGCCTGTACTGCCGGGCATTGTCCGGCGCGGGCGTCGAGATCATGAACACTCAGGAACTGGTGCGCCGCAACATAGGCTGGGTGGATGAAGACACGGCATCTACCGACGGCTCCAAAGTGTTCCTGCCGCCGGTGGTTGACCGGTATTTCAACAAGCAGGACAACTTCTCCTGGTTCAAGGTGGTGTCCACCCACCAGATCAGCCGCCTGGAATTCGGCAGCTTCGAGTACGACTTTGAAAAGCCCGCTACGCAGTTCGAGGACCGCCGCCACCCCATGGAGGAGGAGCTCAACGCCAAGCGCGCCGAAGAGCAGGCCGCCCGTCAGGCCATGGTCGAGATGGCCCGGGAAATGGCCGGTGGCGAGGCCGACGTCGAGGTCACCTTCATGGAGGTGGGCCCGGGCGGGTCAACCGAAGTGATGCCCCCGGGCATGATGCCCCAGGAAAATGCCGGTACCGTCCGCGCTTATACCGACATAGGCCGGTTCCTGGCCATGTTCGAGAATGGCAAGCTGGCATTCGACCTGTTCACCGTCCTGGAAGATGGCCGGCTGGACTATCGCATAAACGTGGAGTACCCGGGCATTCGCCAGGCGGCTTCCCGCGTCCAGCAGGATGCTCTGGAAGGCCGCCCACCCATCGAGCAGATGCCGCTCCAGCAGGCGATGGTCGAGTTGCTCGTTCACATGAGCCTGGAGCGTTTCACTGGTCTCCCCGTACCGGAAGGATACGAAGAGGTTGTGGAGATGCTCTCCCGCATCCTGCACAACCTGCGCACTATCGAGGCCAACGTGGAGGATACCGCCGAGGCCACCCTGCGCGCCTACGAGATCATCTCGCGCCTGCCCAACCAGACCGAGGACGAGGAGAACTGGGAGGAGCAGGACCTGGAGGAGCCTGGCGACTTCAACGAGGAGGAGTACCAAGACCTGGTCGACCGCCTGCAGGCCGACATGGACCAGCGCGGCGAGAACCAGGAGGGGGATGAGTCCTACGAGTCCCCCGAGCCGGTGGACTATCGCGGCGACTTCAAGCCTGAGATGGTGCAACTCCTCACCCGCCTGCAAGCCGACAGCGGCGACCAGGACGGCGAGGCCCAGCCCATGACCCAGGAGATGCTGGAGCAGCTTCTGCAGGACAGCGACGAGCTTGAGCTGGACGCCGAGCAGGGCGACATCACCGACGCCATGACCACCTTCGCCCAGAACATCATGAAAGAGGCTGGCGCTCCGCCGCCCAACTCGCAGCCGGGCCAGGGCTATGGCCCGCTGATGCACGACGACGATTCGGGCGGGGAGCTGGAGACCCGCGAGCCCCAGACGTACCTGTACGACGAGTGGGACTTCCGGGCCAACGACTACAAGCCCCGCTGGTGCATCGTCAAGGAGAAGACCGTCGAGGAAGGCGACATAAACTTCTACCAGGACTCCCTGAAGAACTACGCGTCGCTTTCGGCCCACATCCGGCGGCAGTTCGAGCTGATTATGCCGGAGAGCATGCGCAAGACCTACCGGCTCATCGACGGCGAAGACCTGGACCTCAACGCAACGCTCGAGGCCTGGGTCGACCTCAAGATGAACATCCCGCCGGACGACAAGATCTACTGGCACCGCAACCGCAACCGTCGCGACGTGGCCGTGGTGTTCCTGCTGGACATGAGCGCCTCCACCGCCGAGGCCATCGACGAGGGCCGCCAGATGGTGGACGACCGCGACGCGCCCGACGATCCGGTGGAGTACATGGTCTGGCTGCGCCGCCGCCGCGAGGGGCTGGTGCGCCGCAACTACAAGCGCATCATCGACCTGGAGAAAGAGAGCACCGCCCTGCTGGTGCAGGCCCTTGAGAACATCGGCGACACCTACGGCATCTACGGTTTCTCCGGCTATGGCCGCGAGAACGTCGAGTTCTACGTGATCAAGGACATCACCGAGAACTTTGGCGACAAGGTCAAGCGGCGCATCGACAAGATCACGCCGCTGCACGCCACCCGCATGGGCGCGGCCATCCGCCACGCCATCACCAAGCTGGAAAACCAGGACGCGCACACCAAGATAATGTTCCTGGTCAGCGACGGTCGGCCCCAGGACCGGGGCTACAGCCGCGAGGGCGTGGAGAAGGAATACGCGGTCCACGACACCCACATGGCGCTGGTGGAGGCCCGCCAGAAGTCCATCACTCCCTTCTGTCTCACGGTGGACAAGGCGGGGCACGACTACCTGAAGAGCATGTGCGGCGACATGGGCTACGAGGTCCTGGGCGACATCTGGGCCCTCCCCGAGCGCCTCCCCATGCTCTACCGCGAGCTGACCGCCCGCCGCTTCGCCCGGCGGTAACCTCCAAGGTAAAGGATCACATTGATTCAGGCGAGAGGCCCGCTCCAAGATAAGGGGCGGGCCTCTCTGATAATGGTGACCGATTATGCTCGATTTGAAGCCTCTACTTGGCTACATCGTTGATCAGGTGAGCGAACAGGGCGGCTCCGTAGGGCGCACAGCCTTGACGAAGCTGGTCTATCTGGTTGACGTCGAACATTGCCGACAGTATGGCAAGCAGGCCACAGGGATCAAATGGCGGTTTCACCACTACGGACCCTTTGCCGCGGATTTGGATGCGGACGTGCGGTCATTGGGGGTGGACATTGACGAAGATGTGTTCAGCGGGAAAGTTGGCGATAGTAGCGTGTCAGGCTATCGCTACCGCAAAACCGGCGATTGGAGGGAAATCGCAAACATGTTCAATTCCCGCTACGATGCCTCGGTCAAGCGGTGCGTTGACAAGGTTGTTGAGCAATGGGCGCTTGACCCGCTGGCGACAATTCTGGACTACGTGTATTTTGAGACGGAACCGATGCAAAACGCTAAACGAGGTGAATATCTGGACTTCTCCAAGATTCAGATTGAGTTGCCGATTGCGCCCAAGACCGTCAAGCTCCAATTCCCTGATGACTATGTACGCGATATGCGCCGGAGACTAGAGGAGAGGCGAGAGATAAGAAAGAAGGCGCAACAGGGAGATCGGAAAGTAACTGAACCTAGATACGATGAAGTGTATTTCGAGGCATGTAAAGTGATGGAGGAAGAAGAAAGACCTTTGAGGTTCCAGCCGGGAACCGAAGTGAAAGGGCCGGACGAAGAGTAGGGCAGCCATGATTGAACTCTTGTCGGCTAATGAGTACTACACCCAAATGCAACGTGGCCCAATTCTGAATCAGCTATTCAGAATTGGGCAGTTCTTTTGGGCGCCATCCCTGTTTCTCTTTGGCGAAAGGCAGCCTTATTTGCTGAGAAGCAGCTATAATGAAGCTCGCAGCGACTATGAGTACCGGATAGACTCTATTCGGCAGGGCGAATTCGATAACCCTGAAAATCCCAATCATACGCTGGGGATTCGCTCTGATGAGCGAGCTGCCGTTGTGGGAGCTAAGAGGCGCCCCGTCATCCTTATATCCAAGGCTGGAACAGGACGGGCGGACTCAACCCGAAGGCAGGATGATTGCTTTCTGGTCGCCCCAGTGTATTCTCTTGGCAGAGACGAAACCAGATCAAGTTATAGTCAGGCATTTATAGAGCGAGTTAAGGCGTATGAATACTGGCACTTGTTCTATCTGCCAGCATACAATCGCGCCCGAATTCGAGAAGGCTTTGTTCGCCTTGACCGGATTCAAGCGGTTCACAAGGGCTTGCTGGAACACACGCCTTTAATGTTGAGCGACGACGTCCAAGACCTGTTGCACTCTTGGATTCGTGTGTATCTTGGAGAGGAATTAGGCGTTGTTGACGACACCTTGTTTGTCTACCGCGAGCAGGCTATTGACGCCCTTTCGTAGCGGCTACGCCCCCGGCTTCACGCTTTCGAAGTGGCGGCGCGGGTTTTCGATCATCATGCGGTCGACTGTTTCCTGCTGGACTCCCAGCTCCATCAGCTGGGGGATGAACTTGTTGCTGAGCCAGAGGAAGCCGTCGGGGTTCTGGTCGCGGCTGGGGAAGCCTGAGGTGCCAATGCGGGACAGCACCACGTTCCAGTCGTGGGAAAGCATCATGTTAGACTCGATGCCCTCGTCCAGCAGGTTCTTCAGGTACTCGGCCCGCTGCTCCCACGGCGGCAGGTGCGGGCGGCCAAAGGCGTTATTGATGTCCCAGCCCAGCCAGACGCCCAGGCGCGCCAACTCGCGGTGGTAGTCGGGGTCCAGGGTCTGGTTGATGTGGCCGATGTAGATGTTCTGCGGCTCGACGCCTTCCTCGGTCAGGATCTGCACCTGCCGCTCGCCGATGCGCGACATGGGCGGCGTGTGGGTGGTGATGGGGATGCCCGTGCGCAGGTGGGTCCGGGCCGAGGCGCGCAGCATCAGTTCCTCGTGCTCGGTGATCGGGTCGCTGGTGGCAACCTTGATGATGCCGGCCTTGATGTCTGTTCCGTCGATGCCCTCTTCGACCTCCCGCACCCACAGGTCGGCGATAAAGTCCTTGTCGCGCCACCAGAAGCTGCGGGGTATGTCCAGCCAGCAGCCGGTGCAGCAGACGAAGTTGACGCCCGTAGCCTCTGATACCTGTCTCATCAGCGCCACGTCGCGGCCCAGGTCCATGGGCGAGACCTCGATGACGGTGTTCACGCCGCCTGCCTTGGCCTTGCTAAAGTCCTCCAGCGCCATGTCAAACGCCCGGTCGCGCAGCTCCAGCTCACCGTAGCTGATGCGGATGCCGGCCGATGAGTCGATGAGGTGCTCGTGGGGCAGCGTGAATCCCATTTCGGAAGAGTCGATGGTCCCGAGAACGGTGTTGACGGTAGCCATGTCTGACCTCCAGACCGCGCCGGGCGGTGTTCTTGCGTACGGATTTCCGACGATTATACTTGCATCGCCTGCTTGACTGATAGCCGATTGAGATGGGGGTGCGAAATGGCGCTGCATTTCACCGAAGAGGAACTGAAGTCCCGCCGCGACCGGGTGGTGGCTGATCTGGAGTCCAGTGGCCTGGCCGCGCTCCTGATCTTCAGACAGGAGAGCATGTACTACCTCACGGGTTACGACACCACCGGCTACTCCCAGTTCCAGTGCCTGTACTTGGGCGCGGATGGCCAGTTGGTCCTGCTGACCCGGTCGGCAGACCTGCGCCAGGCGCGGCTGACGTCGGTGATCGAGGATATCCGCATCTGGGTGGACCGTGCCAGCGTCAACCCCGGGCAGGACCTGTGGGACATCCTCGAGGAGCAGGGCTGTCGTGGCCAGAAGGTGGGAGTAGAGCTGGAGGCGTACTGCCTGACGGGAAGGCGGTGGGAGTACGTGCGCGCCGCGATGGAGGGCAAGTGTCAGTGGGAGGACCAGTCAGACCTGGTCAGCCGCCTGCGATTGGTCAAGAGCGACGCCGAGATCGAGTACGTGCGCCGCGCCGCCGCCCTGGCCGACGAGGCGTGGCTGGCGGCCCAGCGCACGGCACAGGCCGGTGCCCGGGAGCAGGACATCCTGGCGGCTATGACCTCGGCGGTCTTCCAGGGAGGCGGTGACTACACGGCGACGCGGTTCATCATCGGCTCAGGGCAGACGGCGCTGAATGTCCGCAACTTCACCGGGTACAGCACTCTCGGCGACAACGACCAGCTCCAGCTGGAATTCGGCGGAGCCTACCGCCACTACCACTCGGCCCTGATGCGCACCATCCTGACAGGCGAGGCCGACCCGCGCCACGTTGCCATGCACGCCGCCTGCGCTGAGGCGTTGCAGGCATGCAAGGACGCCTGCCGTCCCGGCGCCACCTTCGGCGACATCTTCCAGGCCCACGCCGACGCGCTGGACAGCTCCGGATTCGGCGACCACAAGCTCAACGCCTGCGGCTACAGCCTGGGCGCCCTCTATCCGCCGACGTGGATGGACTGGCCCATGATCTACCGCGACAACCCCGTGGTCATCCAGCCCAACATGGTCATTTTCATGCACATGATCCTGCTGGACGCTGACAACGTGCTAGCCATGTCCGTCGGCGACACGGTCATCACCACCCCCGAAGGCTGCGAGACCCTGACGCAACTGGGCCAAGACCTGGTGGTGAACTGAGGCAGGCGCCTGCCAATGTCTATAGATTATTCACTCCCAGGGACCTCCCATGACCACCCAGGGATACTCTCGTCCCGTCTTGACCACACGCGGATCTCTATCCACACCTCTCGCTTGGTGGTTTTGACCGTTCCCCGGCACACCAATAGGTCATCGGTTCGTTCCATTACTGCGATGCCGCTGATTCCCAAAACGTGCCCTGAACTACTCTGGATGACCATGGGAACTAGGTCCACGCATTCGTAATCATTGGGCTCTAGCCACTCATAGCCAATGCCACCAAGTGGGGTTTGGTGGAATTTTGTCCAGCCGAGTGCGAACTCCACACCTTCGCTGCTCAGCAGGCTGAGTGCCAGACCCTTGCATTCGATTCCCAGAAGGTTGTCTGAGATCTGTTCAATGCCGGTTATTTCCAGAATGGGATAGCCCGACGGGTCCTCGTCCTGGGACTGTTCGATGATTTTCGGGGCAAGCTCCTGGCATTTCGAGTTGCTGGAGTCAGCGGGCTGCGTGGGAGTGGGTTCCGGCGTCTGCTGCGGCTCGTCGATGCTGATGAGTGAGCAGCCTACGTTTATCGCTCCTACCGCGAGGCCAACCGCCAGGTTGGACTCCATTGCCGCCAGCATCGCATTCTCAAAGAGGCCATATTCGTGCATCAACGACGTGACATCTCCAGTGGCGTCCAGAACCGTGTGTATTTGTTCGCTATACGGACCGTCGTACTGGGACGTGAAGGCGCCCGCTACGGCCAGGTTGCTTTCCAGACACTCGAAGAAGTCTTTGACTAGCCTCTCGTCGTAGCTAGTGGGCGTTGGTGTAGGCGCGGGAGTCGCGGTGGGTTCCGGCGTTGCGGAGGGCGCCACAGTAGCCGTCGGTTGTGGCGTTGCGGTGGGAACGGGCGTCGCAGTAGGCACAGGCGTTGCCGTTGGCTCGGCCGCCTTGGTAGCCGCCACCCTCGCTGCTATGGTTGCCTCCAACGCGGCTTCGGCCTCCCTCGTTGCGGCGATCCCCGCCTCCACTGTAGCCTGTACGTCAGGTGTGGGTTCATCGACTTCAGGAGGGATTGTTGGCTCAGTTTGTCCTCCAGTGCAGGCAATTGCCCATAGCATTGAGACCGATACCAAACAAATGATGGTTAGCTTCATTCAATTATGCCCGTGAACAGGGGAGTGGCCGAGGTGCGAATGCCAGTATAACAGTAGCATTCCGCACGGAAACACGCCCTACTGCTTGTGGGCGACGATCAGCACCTGCACGCGGACCTCGTCGGCCAGGTAGGCCACCGGGCCGAATACGGGCTTGCCCAGGCCCAGCTCATCCCAGGTGAACGTAGTCTTGCCCAGCACGTTGATGACGTTGCCATCGTGCCGCGCCTCCACCTCGAATGTCAGGGGAGTAGTCGTCTCGCCGATCTGAAGCGACCCGTCCAGCGTGCCCGAGGTAACCTCGCCGTCAAAGAAGCTCTGCGGCAGGTCGGGCAGTTGATCGAACGTCACCGTCGCCTCGGGGGTGTTCGGTAACATTCGCTCGCGGATGAAACGGTCGCGGAAGCTCTGGTCGCTCTCCAGGGAATGCAGGTCCAGGGTGATCACCGATGGACTGCCGTCCAGGTTGGCAAACCCGGTCAAGCCCGTGCCGGAAATTACCGCGTCAAAGCGGACCGGAGTCCGGTTCAGTTCCTCCTCCACGGTGAAGGTGATCTGCGAACCCTCGCCGACCAGGAACGAACCTGGCCCTGCTCCGGTATCTGACGGGGCCTCCTCGGGCTCCACGGTTGGCACCGGAGCCTCAGTAGGCGCAGGGGTCGGTGCGTACATCTGGCCCGGGGCCTCTGTTGCCTCCGGTGCAGGCTCCGTTGGCGCTGGTCCAGGATTGGAGGTTGGAGGGACTGCCGTAGCAGTCGGCGCAAAGGTGGGTGCAGGTTCCGTGGGCGCTTCGGCTGCTTCGCTGGTCGTGGGCTCCGGCTCTGCGGTGGCCTCGGCTTGCGCGGCCCGGGTCGGCGGCGCCACGGTCGCGGGCTCGGCGTCCTCGCTTCCACAGGCAATAGCGCCCAGCAGGATGACCGGCAACAGGAACAGCACGAATGCGAATGCTCTCACCCGGACTCTACTCCCCAGCGTCAACGAGCTTGCGCAGCTCGATGAGGGCCTGATTGGATATACGGCGCTTGATGGTGATGCGGCGCGGCGGCACGCGCACCTCCAGTTCCTTGATGACCTGGGGGCCGGCGCTGGTGGCGCGAGCTATGGCGATGAAGGCCAGGCCCATGGGACGTCCGTCAAGCTCGGCGGGGCCCGGCGCTCCGGTGATCCCGATGCCGTAGTCCGCGCCCATCTGCAACAGCGCGGCCGAGGCCATGGCGTTCGCCGACTCCTGGCTGACCGGGCCGTGGTTGTCCATCAGGGCCGGCGGCACTCCCGACGCTGCCATGGACTCCGCGCCGAAGGCCACGATGCCGCCCCGGAAGTGTTTCTGGGCCTCATTGGCCTCGGTAATGGCGTTGGTCAGAAAGCCGCCGGTGCAGTATTCCATAACCGCAAGGGTCTTGCCCCTTGACTGAAGGGTTTGCGCCACAGCCTGCTCCGGCGTCTCGTCGTCGTAGCCCCAAATGTACTCGCCGAGGCGCTCCCTGACCGCCAGCTCAACCGGCTCGATCATCCGCCGGGCGGTCGGCTCATCCGCCGCGCGGGCAATCACCCGCAGGTGGATGCCGTCGGCCTTAGAATATATGCCCAGGTAGGGGTTCTCCTGGCCAAAGTACTCCGACATGATCTCGTCCACCGACGCTTCGCCCAGCCCCATGGTCTTGACGTTCCTGGTTATGGTGACCTCTTCGGTCACAAGCTCCTTGAGGCGAGGCTCCACCTGCTCCCGGAAGATGGCCTGCATCTCCACCGGGGGGCCGGGCATGATGACGATGGACCTTCCGTCGCGTTCGGCCCACCAGCCCGGCGCAGTGCCGTTGCGGTTGGGGATGAACTGCGCTGACGGGATGAGCCAGGCCTGCTTGACGTTGTGAGACGGCATGTCCTGGCCGCGGTTGCGGAAATACTGGCGCAGCTCCTCGACCATGCTTTCCTGCACCGTGGGGGTCTCACCCAGGGCCGCCGCCACTGCCTCGCGGGTCAGGTCGTCCTGGGTGGGCCCCAGGCCGCCGGTGGTGAAGATGATGTCGGAGCGCTCCAGTCCTTTCCGGAAAGCGTGAGTGAGTTGCTCCAGGTCGTCGCCCACCAAAGTTACCCATTGCAGTGTGATACCCAATGGAGGGAGACGGGTGGCGATCCAGCCCGCGTTGGTGTCGTTCAGTTCGCCCATGAGTAGCTCGGTGCCGATACCCATGATTTCAGCTTTCATTCCGCCCTCCGGCAATGGCAGTGTTCAGCGGCGCAGGGGACAGCCGGGCATAAACGGAGGGGCGCAAATGTGCGCCCCGGACGAGAGCTAACGGCTCCGACCGTCAATTGCCCGGCGAATCGTCTTGTGGTTCCTCCGTCTCTTCCGGCGGCTCCCAGTCGGCCAGGACAAGGGGATCGGAAGCCAGTTCCTCGATTCCCTGGAGCCTGTCCTTCTTGATCGAATAAAGGGTCTCGTCGACAGCGTTGACGGTCCTGGCATAGTAGCTGTCATCGCCGGGCGGGCCTTCGGCCAGCTGAAACTCCAGCGTCGCCTGGCCCCGGCGAGCGATGACCACGCGAACGTCGGGGGAGGAAAAGCCGTACTCCTCCAGCCGTTCGGTATCGTCGTCTCGCAAACGCTGGTCCACTATCATGTCAACGCGCGGCGACGTGAGGGTGTCCAGCCAGATCGCCCACTCCTCCGACACCGGCGCCGACTGCTCCTCGTCGACCGGGGGAGGTCCCTGGTGTACGAACCAACCCTGGTTGTCGAGGTAGTACACCGCAGTCCGGTCGTTGGCGTTCACCTCGATGACGGTAACTTCCGGAAGTTCCACTTTGTAGAGTCTTCCATAGGGGGGGTCGTAGGCCAGGCGGTTCACCACGTCGGCCCAGACTGAGGCCACGGTGTAGAGCGCCTCATCGCCCACCAGCCTCACGTACTGGTTTCTCCCATCGGGAGTGGGCTTGCCCATGTGGAACTCAAAGGAATTGCCGGCGATGTCCGTCACCCGCACGATACTCTCCGGCGGGTCGAGGCCGTACTGCGCCGGGTCGTCGATGGTCTGCTTCAGCCCCCGGTCAACGCGCGGCCCGCTGAGGAGCAGGGTGGTGCCGGCCCAGCGTTCGTGGAAGACCGGGAAGCTGGGATCGCCGACGATATTCCACTGGTGGCTGCCCGGTTCCCGGGCGAACTCGATGGCTTCGTCCTGGTACACCACCTCTATGTGCGCGATGTCCGTCTCATCAATTTTGAACAGCCACGGCTCTTCCTGTTCCGGCTCGCCCCGGGAGACCAGGTCAGTGAACTCGATGATGGCCCAGGTCGATGCGATCATCGCTGCGAGGACGGCCAACAGTATTGTCAGGCGAACGTTCATGGATCAATGCCGCCAGGCCACAATTCCTTGCTCTACCGCCTGAGCCACCATACCAGTCCTGCCGCCAGGGCCATTATGCCGGGCAGGAACAGCCAGGACGAGAATCGCACAAAGTCATACTCGTTGCGGTCGAGGTTGAATTCCCGGAAGGCTCCTGCCTTGGGCCTGATGGATACTAGGGAGTAGTCGCCCACCAGGAAGTTGGTGGAATTGACGAACATGTCCAGCCCGCCGCCCCTGCCCACGCTGCTGTTGGCCACGAAGTCGGCGTCGCCGTACGTCAGGATCAGCGAGATGTCCGAATCCGCCAACCCGTCAACCGGGACCTGCATTCCCACCTTTGACGCCGAGCGCATCAACATGGCCGGAATGAATGGGCCACGCCGGTCGGGAGTCTCTCCCTCGAAGACCGGATCGGTGCGGTTGGGGTCTTCGATCAGGTAGCTGTTAGCAGAGGTGAAGCCCATGGCCAGGGGCAGCCGCGCTCCGTCGTCCACTGGCGCCAACGCGGTGGCGTCGGGCATGAACACGTTCTGGAGCTGCTGCCCTTGCGGCGCTACGATTTCCAGGGCCGCCTCGAAGGCGGTGTTTATGACCGACTCGTTGCTTCCCAGGACCTGCACGTTGAAATTGACCAGGGTGTTGAAATCCACGTTCAGCGCCAGCGTCTGTGGCAGTTCGGGAACCGACGCCTCAAGGTCGCGTATGTAGCCTTCGCTCAGCAGCACTCCCCACTGGACCATGAACTCGCGCCACGTTTCCGGAGTGTCCGGTTCGGCAAGGAAAATCATCCTGCCGCTTTCCCGTCGCCGCTCCCCGGAAAGGTCGCGGCCCAGCAGGTACAGGTCGAGAGCGATGGCGTGGGCCTCGGGCAGGTCCGACGTGGGCCCCGCGACGACCACCAGCGCGGCGTCGTCCGGTACGTGGACATCGGTGGAAAAGGCGGACCAGACCAGCGCCCTCACCCGGTAGTTTTCCTGCTCCAGGACTTGGCGCAGGAAGCCATAGCCCTCGCCCGAGCCGCTGTCGATGTTGCGCTCGCCGTGCCCGGCCAGGAAGTAAACGGTTTTCTGCTCCTGGCCAGTGACCACGTACAGGCCCGTGACTAGGTCCTGTTCCAGCTGGCTGAAGGCGGCGTCGGTGGGTTGCAGCGAGTCAAAGGTTCCGGTGTCCAGGTTTTCCACCACAACGGTCTCGCTGACAAACCCGACGGGCCGGGCGCCGAAGTAGGCGGCCACTATGCCCGGTTCCAGGTCCGGGTCCACGACGCGGTAGGAAAACCGCCCTGACCGGGAGTCGAACTCGTCCAGCGTGTCGACTACCCGGTTCCTGCGGGCCGCTATCTCTGCGCCGGGGGTGTCCTCCAGCGCTTTGTAGAAGGCCGTTACCCGTATGTCGTGCTGCAAGTCCTCCAGCAGGTCCCGAGTGCGTTCGGAAAGGCTGAACTGGTTGGTGGCGGTTACATCCATCCTTTGGGAATTCTCGAAGGACACCAGGTTGAGTACAACCACGATGGCGGTGAAAGCTACCAGCAGTACGAGGGTGTTTATTCCGTAACGTCCCGTCCTGCTGAGGAAGGCTGCTATGACCGAACTGATGAACACCGCGCCCACCAGTCCGATCAGTACCGCGCCGATGATAATGTCGATGATGCCGTACAGCCGCATCGAGCTGACGAAGGCAGTTACGACGATGCCGGTGACTAGCCCGATGATTCCCGCGATCAGCAGCGGAGCGCCGAGGAACCCGATGGCATTTATTGCGGGGTCCAGGAAGCTAGCCAGGGGACGGGAAAGCTCTTCTTCGATACCTTCCCCGTCCATGTCGTCCACGTCGCTGGTATCGGGCTGTTCCGGCTCGGGCTGGTCACCGGACGGTTCGGGCGCTGCTGCCCTCCGCCGCCTGCGCCTGCGCCAGTCGCGCGGGCCCTCGTCTCCGGGGTCTGCTGCAGGGCGTCCGGCCATTCTACCGCCACCGCCTTGATTCGAGCGCACGAACCGAGAGGAACAGGAAGAACGCGATGACGCTAATGAAGTAGATGATGTGCCTGGTGTCGATCACGCCACGGGCAAAGTCGTAGAAATGGGTGGTCATCCCGATCTCCGCCAGCACGTCCCCGGCTGTGCCGCCCACGGCGGCAAAGGCCTGATCGGCATAGAACAGGGCCAGGAGGATTCCAATAGCGACTACCGCGGCCACGATCTGGTTATTGGTAAAGGTCGATGTCAGCATTCCCACGGCCAGCGCCGCCGCCCCGTACAGAACCAGGCCGATGTATCCCGCATAGATCGGGCCTGGGTCGGGGCTGGCATAAACGAACAGCAGTATCACGTAGAATCCGGACATCGCCAGCAAGGCCAGGAAGAAGACCAAGCTGGCAATGTACTTGCCGATGATTATCTCCCAGTCCCTGACGGGCGAGGTGAGCAGCAACTCTATGGTGCCCAGCTTCGCCTCCTCCGCGATCAGGCGCATGGTCAGAACGGGCGCGAGAAGCACCAGGACCAGTATGGCCCCGGTCGTGATGAATCCCGGCGGTCCCAGGAAGAAGGTCCGCAGGGATGCATCGGGAAATGGATCACCCAGGTCCCAAACGAAGAGCACACCCGTCAGGAACAGGAAGATCATTCCAACGATGTACGCGGTGGGACTCAGGAAGAAGATCTGGATTTCCTTCCAGGCCACTGCCCGGACGGTCCGCATTGCTACAGGTCCTCCTGGGTAGTGAGGCGGAGGAAGATCTCCTCGAGGGACATTCCCATCATCTGCATCCCGCGCAGGCTCCACCCGTTGCTGATCACCTCCCGCGAAATATCGTCTCTCAGGTCCCGCCCGTGCTGTGCCTGTATCACGTAGACGTGCCGGCCCTGCAGGTTCCGGTGGCTCACGCTGATGATGCCTTCTATTTTCTGCAAAGCGGGGAGCACGTCGGCGGAGGGGCCGCCAACTTCGACCTCCAGCCTTTCCACTCCCTGCAAGCCCTGGGCCAAGTTCTGCGGCGTATCCTCGGCAACTATACGGCCCTCATGGATTATCAGGACCCGCTCGCAGATCATGCTCACTTCCGGCAGAATGTGGCTGCTAAGAACCACGGTCTGCTCGCGGCCCAGTTCTTGGATCAGGCTCCGTGTCTCCACCACCTGGATCGGGTCGATTCCGATGGTAGGCTCGTCAAGCACCAGCACCTCGGGCTCGTGAATGATGGCCTGCGCGATTCCAACACGCTGCCTGAAGCCCTTGGAGAGCTTGCCGATCTGCGTCTTGCGATAATCGCCCAGGCGGCAGACGTCGATGACGTCGCCAATGCGGGTGCGTATCCGCGAGCCGGGCATTCCCCGAAGCGTCCCCATGTATTTCAGGTAATTGGTCACCGTCATGTCAGTGTACAGAGGCACCGTTTCCGGCAGGTAGCCAACCCTCTTGCGCACTTCCAGCGATTTCTCCACCACGTCGTAGCCACCGAGCGTCACTGAACCGCTGGAGGGGGGCAGGAACCCGGTGAGGATGCGCATGGTGGTGGTCTTCCCGGCGCCATTCGGTCCGAGAAATCCCAGCACTTCGCCCTTTCGTACGTCGAAGCTGACGTCCTGGATTGCCGGGTAAGGGCCATAGTAGTGAGTGACGTTTGTGGCCTCGATCATGGAAGGCAGCACGGTTTACCTGCCCGAGCCTGCTGATTGCGCCGTCCGGGGAAAAGGCGGTTGACGCATTCGGCGAGGTTTGTATTGGAATCCGACAAATGATATTGTATATAATTGCGTTTGCCAACCATACCAATTTGATAGCGTCTTCTTTCAAAGACCGTGACTGGAGGTGAGATGCACCTGGTAATTGACGGATTTGGCGGGAATACGAGCAAGATGTGGGACGAAGAACTGGTCCGCCAATTCTTGACCGATTACCCGGACACCCTGGAGATGACCCGGATCACCGAGCCCCGCGTTCTGGTATACGATGCTCCCAAGCCGGAGGATTCAGGCGTCTCGGGCTTTGTCATCATCGCAGAGAGCCACATCAGCATCCACACCTTCCCTCGTAAGAACTACGTCAACATCGACATCTTTTCCTGCCGGGCATTCGACCACGACCGGGCCCTCGAGGACGCGAGGAAGCTGTTCGAACTCGACGATGTTCAGACGTGGCTGCTCGACAGGGGACTTGAGTGGCTGGACGAACGCCAGGGACTGGCCGAGTCGCAGGCGCAGCGCGCCGCTCTCGAAGGCGGGCTGGAAGCAGGCCCCTCCGGTCTGAGGCGTGGCTGACATTACTCCCCCTTCCGAGCCCGGTCAGGACGTCCCTCACGGCGGGGGCGCTACGGATTCCGGGCTGGATACCCACTGGCTCTACCCAAACTTCCTGGCCCTGACCCCTGAGCAGTCTGCGCTGGAAACGGCCAGTGTAGCCCTGATTCCCGTCCCCTACGACAGCACGACCTCCTACCGGGGCGGCGCGCGCGACGGCCCCTCCGGCATGATAGCGGCGTCAGCCCAGATGGAAGACTATGATCCCGAGCTCGACCTGGACGTGGCGGCGCTGGGGATTCACACTTTCCCATCGCTGGAGCCGCACATGGGTGGCCCGGAACGAATGGCCCGGCGGATACGGGAGGCCGTTGCGACCTGCTTGGCGCCGGGGCGAGTCGTCGGCGTTCTCGGCGGAGAGCATTCGCTGACGGCCGGAAGCGTGCTGGCCCACATTGAAGCATTTCCCTCGATGACGGTGCTGTACCTGGACGCCCATGCCGACCTGCGCGATGAGTACCAGGGTACACAGTGGGGCCACGCCTCGGGCGCCCGCCGCGTATACGACCAGTGTCCGCTGGCGCTGGCTGGGGTGAGAAGCCTCTCGGTGGAGGAGCGGGACTTCATCCGGGACAACAACGTCCCGGTCTGGCCCTGCCCTGCGGATGGCAGCCTGTTCCCGGCGGATGAAATCCTGGCCGCGCTGGGTGATGACGTTTACGTCAGCGTCGATCTTGACGTTTTTGATCCGTCGCTGATGTCAGCCGTCGGAACGCCGGAGCCGGGAGGCCTGACCTGGCGGCAGGTGACGTCCTTGCTCCGCAGCGTCGCGGAGAACAGGCGCATCGTGGGCTTCGACGTCTGCGAGCTGGCTCCCGCCGAGGGCCCGACTGCCTGCACCTATACCGCCGCTCGCCTGGTGGCCAAGTTGGCGGCTTACTCCGTTGCCTTCCGACACCCCCGCTGAACCGGGGCCCTCTACGAGCTCCCTCCCCCTCGGGGGGTGAGATTGGGGGCGTCTCTCCTATTCAGGCTAAGTCGTTCATTCTCAATCTTGTCTGAATCAGGATAGGAGTTACGCAGTTCAAATATCCCCTCCCCCTTGATGGGGGAGGGTTAGGGTGGGGGTGAAATCTCCGACTGCGTAACTCCTGCCAGGATTTGTTATGCTAGAGGCAGGATCCCATCGGCTGGGAGCGTGTTGAGTATGGGTAAGTCTCTGCGTCTGTGCCGAATTTTCGGCATTCCCATCGAGATCAACGTGACCTGGCTGGTCATATTCCTGCTACTGACGGTCCTGCTGGCCAATCGTTTCGACTCGCTGCCCCTGCGGTGGCCGGTTTACCAGCAGTGGATTGTGGCGATAGTAACGGTCGGGCTGTTCTTCCTGTCGGTGCTGGCACACGAGCTTTCCCACAGCCTTGTCGCACTGAGCCGTGGAATTCCGGTGACGGGAATCACGCTGTTCATTTTCGGGGGCGTCTCACACCTCGCCAGTGAACCCAGACGCCCGTCCGAGGAATTCCTGATATCTGTGGTGGGCCCGCTGACCAGCATCGCCCTGGCCGTGATAGCGGGAGCAATTCTGGTGTGGGTGAGTCCGGGGAACTGGCTTTGGCCGACCCGCAACGCCTCATCGGTGGAAATGGTGGCATTCCTGCTGGCCTGGGGAAATCTGACCGTGGGCATTTTCAACATGATCCCCGGTTTCCCCCTCGATGGAGGAAGAGTCCTGCGGGCCATCGTATGGGCTGGCTCCGGCAGCCACCTCAAGGCCACCAGGGTCGCGGCCCGGTGCGGTCAGGGCGTTGGTCTGCTGATGATGGTGGGAGGCGTCCTCTACATCGTCCTTTGGGACAACTGGATTGATGGCATCTGGGCCGCAGTCATTGGTTTCTTCCTGCTGTCGGTGGCTACGAGCAGCTATCCCAAGACGGCACAACCGTAATGGCAGGTGGCCTCTGTGATAAAATGGCGGCGCGAATTCACTCCCTGGCATTCGGGGATTAACCGAGTGATGGCTGGATAGAATGACTCAGAAACGCGCCCCTGATGGCATCGTGTACCTGGACCACGCGGGAACCACGCCGCTGGCGCCCGAAGTGCTGCGGGCCATGACTCCGTACTTCACAGAGCTGTTCGGCAACCCCTCCAGCATCCACACCGTGGGGCAGGAGGCCAGGTACGCTCTGGATGAGGCCAGGGAACGGGTGGCCGGTGTGCTGAACTGCCGCCCGCGCGAGGTGGTGTTCACCAGCGGCGGCACGGAGTCGGACAATGCCGCCATCGTGGGAGGGGCCACGGCGCTCCAGGAGACCGGCAACCACGTCATCACCTCCAGCGTCGAGCACCATGCGGTGCTCCACACCGCTCAGCACCTGGAGTCCCAGGGATTCGAGGTAACTTACCTACCCGTGGACTCCGACGGGCTGGTGCAGCCGGAGGCGGTGCATAGAGCGATTACGGACAAGACTACCCTGGTGTCCATCATGTACGCCAACAACGAGATCGGCGTCGTGAACCCCATCCCCGAAATCGCGCAGGTCATCAGGCAGCGGGCGGCGGAACTCTCCCGCACCATCCTGTTCCACACCGATGCCGTGCAGGCCGCGGGATACCTGGACCTCGACGTGAGGAGGCTGGGGGTTGACCTGCTGAGTCTTTCGGGGCACAAGTTCCACGGGCCGAAGGGCACGGGTGTGCTGTTCATCAGGCGGGGCGCGCCGTTCCTGCCCTACTTGCTGGGAGGAGGCCAGGAACGGGAACGCCGTTCCGGCACCGAGAATATACCCGGCATAGTCGGCCTGTCCGTGGCTCTCGAAGCGGCAAACGCTAGGCGCGAGGATACCGGCCGGCACTGTGCGGAGTTGCGGGACAGGATTGTCGCCGAGGTGCTGAAACGTGTGCCGGGCAGCCGTCTGAATGGCCATCCCACACGGAGGCTGCCCAACAATGCCAACTTTTCCTTCCCCGGCGTCGAGGGAGAGCCCATCCTGCTCGGGCTGGATATGGCGGGCATCGCCGCTTCCAGCGGGAGTGCATGCAGTTCCGGATCCCTCGAGCCGTCTCACGTGCTGCTGGCTCTGGGCCAGTCTGCCGAGGTCGCCAGGGGAAGCCTCCGCCTGACCTTGGGCAAGGATAATACCGGGGAACAGGTCGACTACCTTATCGACGTGCTGGTTGGCCTGGTGGAGAGGCTTCGGGAACTGCCCAGTCTCACAACCGCCGGCTGATGATTCCCCTTTTGCCAGCGCACATTAGTCAGACGCGGACCATCGTGGTTATTCCAACTCCCAAAACCCGTCTCCTCGCTCTGTTGCTCGTGCTTCTCGTCGGCCTGATGGCGGCTGGATTGACCGGCTGTGCATCTGAGTCATCCAACCTGGGGCAATACAAGAAAGGACGAACGCTGCACTTCAGCGTGGTCAGCGTGGAGCGTACGCCGGAGCTCCGTTATTCGACCTGTGACGTGCTGGCAGGCTCGAACCCTCCGGTCTGCGATCCGGCCGGAGTGGAACGGAATTGGAGCATCGCACCCTCCGCCGAAGGCATGGAGCTGGTCTTGGTGCGCGCCAGGGTGGAGAATCACACCGCCGTCAGCGCCATCATCCACGTCGACCGGACTGGCGCCGAGCTACGCGACGTTGCCAATAGCGTCTACCGTCCCCTTTCGATTGGTGATTCCGCGTGGCGGGACTTTCGCGGCGCGTCCGAGGCGCTGGTGAGGATGGACGCGGGGGAGTGCTTTGACGGCCCGCGCACTTTGCTTGATGCTGGCTCTGCGGTGAGGTGGCAGAGTGAGGCCAACGAAGTACAGTACCTCACCTTCGACAACTGGCCGGTGGGAACATCGCCGGGTGAACGGGTGGCGGTGCCGCCCGGACAGTCTTTCTCATTCACGGTTGACCGTTCCGGGATGTATAGCTACACGTGTGGCGACTCCCAGGCTGCCGACTTTCCGGCAGAGCTGTGGGTGGCGGACTCGGAAGTGACGTACGACTACATCGAACGCACCACCACCTTCCTGCAGGGATCTTTCGAGTTGCTGCAGGGGCATGGGCTGGACGGGTTCCTGATCTTCGAGGCCCCGATTGGCGCTGAATTCCGGGATGTCCGCTGGAGGGCCGGCGACTCGATTACCTTCGGCTTCTGAGGTCGGGAGGCGCTGAACCGCCCCTTGATCCACCCCTCTTTCCGCCCAGTGCAGGGGTTCCCCGTTGGGCCAATCCCTCCCCCCGGTGGACGGCGAAGGACGAAAGCGCCCCATGCAGAGACTGGCAGAGCTGGTGATCTTTGCCGGGCGCCGCCGGGAGGGTCCGCAAGCGCCTCCACGGATCTGGCGACGGCTGTTTCACCTGACTGCCGGGTCATCCATCCCCCTGGCTGGTATTTTCGCGCCTGAGTTCGAGTTCGTGCTGGCCCTCGCCGTGCTGGCCGCAGGATCGGTCGTTCTGGAACTTTCGCGGTTCGGCATCGGGCCGCTGAACCGGGTCTACATGCGCTGGATGGCCCTTCTCCTCAAGGGCGAGGAGGTTTCCCGGGTCACGGGCGCAACCCACATGCTGATTGCGGCGGCTCTCGTTTTCTGGCTGTTCGGCAGGGACGTGGGAGTGCCGGTGATGTTCTACCTGTCTCTGGGAGACCCGGTGGCCGCCATGGTGGGCAGGCGTCTGCCGGGGCCGCGGCTTGCGGGCAAGTCTCCGGGAGGCACGGCGGCATTCGCCATCGCCGGTTCGGCGGTTGCCGCAGTGCTGGTCATCTCCGGGGCCGTCGGGTACCACTGGGGCTTGTGGGCAGGCGCCGGGATTGCAGCCGTAGTGGAACTGGCAGGAATCCCGCCCGACGATAATTTGACCATTCCGCTGACTGCTGGAGCTGCGATGTGGGCAATGGGAGTGTGACTTGGAGGGTGTGCGACTAATCCCCTCTCCCTCCGGGAGAGGGTTAGGGTGAGGGCGTCCCCGGTGTACCAAGAATGATGGAAGTCGCGCCATCCGTCGAAATTTGGGCCTGCAATGGAGAGTCACATACCCCTTTTTTCGGCGCCACTCACGGATGATTTGCTGAAATAGTAGGCGGGGAGCAAGACCTGATGCTCCCCTCCTGCCTTTGTCGCTATTAGCCTGATGTCGCCTTCAAGGAACGCCCAGGCTCAACCAGCCAATTTACACGGACGCTCCATCGAACCGCAGCGACTTTGCCTGCTCCCGCTGGAAGCGCAGGTATGCGCTGCGGGACATGGCCGCCTTGTGCGCTGACTTGACCTCCTTGGCCTGCTTCGCGCCATCGTAGAGCAGATCAATCACTGACATCGCCATTATCTTCGCCGGATTGATCACCGCCACGTCGTAGTCTGTGATGAGATAGGTCTTGCTGTGGCCCGGCCCTGTGGCTCCTCCGGTGTAGGGATGGATGGCTGGCATCAGCTGCGACAGGTCGCCCATGTCCGTTGACCCGCCGCGGTTTCGACTGGCTGGCATTACCAGTGTCCTGTTTTCCCCCACGACCGTGGCGGCATTGGCGCGGAACACATCCTGGAGCCGCGAGTCGTTGCGCATTGGCATGTAGCCTGGAATGGTGGTGATCTCCACCTGAGCGCCGACGGCCAGCGCGCCGGACTTGAAGCAGCGGTCCACCGCCTGCGAGTTCTTGACCACGACCTGGGGGGTTGACGACCGGACCCGCCATTCCAGCTTGACCTCGGCCGGAACCGCGTTGACGGCTTCCCCGCCCTTGGTGATGATGCCGTGGATTCGCACAGTGTCCTCGGCCCGGTGGGTCTCCCTGTTGGCGTTGATGGCCTGTAGCGCGAAGGACGCGGCGTTGAGGGCATTGATGCCCATGTGTGGCATGCTGCCCGCGTGGGCGCCGCGACCCAGGAAGCGCACGTATTTGACCACGTGCCCGTTGCTCGTACCCCCGATGGCGAACTTTCGCTCGCCCATATCGCTGGCGGTGTGGCACATCATGGCGATATCGACGTCGTCAAAGTGGCCGAGGCGGATGAGTTCCTGCTTTCCACCGAGGAACTCCAGCTTTTTCTGTGCCCTCAGTTCCAGCCTCTGCTCGACTTCGATGAACTCCTCGGCAGGGACGGCGAAGGGCACAATCTCTCCGGAGAGCCGTTCCAGGACTGCGGGAGTCTGCAGGCCCATGGTGGCGCCCAGCATCATTCCCAGTTGGCAGTGGTGCCCGCAGGCATGCGCCGCGCCGGTCTCCGGGTCGGCGTGAGGGTGTTCCGTTACCACCAGCGAGTCCAGTTCGCCGATCAGCGCCACCCTTGGCCCGGAGCCTGCGCCTCCGTGCACCCGGCCCTTGAGTCCGGTGAGCGCGAGACCGCTCTGGTGGGAGATCTGCAGCTCGTTGAACTTCTGCGCCACCAGCCCGGCGGTGCGGTGTTCCCGGAATCCCGCCTCGGGATGGGAGAGGGCCTGCTGAGCGACCGTTATGATTTCTTTTTTCCGCTTCTCGATGGTCTCACAGGCAAGTCGCTTCAGCTCTTCAACAGTCAACATAATCAAGCGCCCTTGAAGGTTTCTTCCCTGGCCAGGCTGCGCATATACTTCAGGTAATTCGCCCGAGTCATCTCTGGCCTGTGATTGGAAACGATGTTGCTACCGGTCTGTGCTCCGTCGGCCAGCAGGTCGATTGCGGTGCTCGCCAGCGCCTTGGCGGCAGTGAGGACCGCCAGCGAATAGTCATGCACCACGTAGTCAGCGCCGTGGCCGATGCCCGTGGCTCCTCCGACGTAGGGATGGATCGCCGGCATCAGCTGGCTGATGTCGCCCATGTCCGTGGAGCCGTTTCGGCGCTGTATGTGGCCGGTGTTTTCTTCGCCAACCAGACTGTGAGCGTTGGCCCTGAAGACATCGTTCATAGCCGCATTTTGTCGCAGCGGCAGATAACCCGGGATGGTCTGGATCACCACGTCGCCACCCACAGCCATCGCGCCGGCCTTCAACGCGCGGTCAACCTTGGTGTTGGCGTCCATGATGGCATCCAGGGTGCGCCCTCGAACGAACGTCTCCATCCGGACGTCGGCTGGCACGGCGCTGACCGCCTCGCCGCCCTTGGTGATGATGGGATGGACGCGAATGCTGTCGTCGTCGCGGAAAGTCTCGCGGTTGTAGTGGATGGCCGAAAGGGCTAGGGTGGCGGCGTTTAAGGCGTTGATACCCAGATGGGGCGCTCCGCCGGCGTGGGAACCACGACCCAGGAACTGGATTTTCTTGGCGATGGTGCCGTTGTTTTCCCCACTGATGCAGAGCAGCTTTTCATCGGGGTTGGATGTGGTATGGCACATCATGGCCAGATCGATGTCGTCAAACTCGCCGAGTTTCACCAGCTCCGGCTTGCCGCCCAGGAATTCGAGCTTGCCCTGCCGCCGCAGCGAATCGCGATATTCGATCTCTATGTATTCCTCTGCCGGGACGGCCATGAAGGCCAGGCGGCCGCTGAGAGACGAAAGAACGCCGGGCTGCATCAGGCCTATGGCTGCGCCCAGCAGCATGCCGATCTGGCAATGGTGGCCGCAGGCATGGGCCGCGCCAGTTTCGCCATTGGCGTGCGGGTGTTCGTTGACGATTAGCGAGTCCAGTTCGCCCAGGATCGCCAGGGCGGGACCGGGGCTGCTGCCAACCAGGTCGGCGCGCACCCCGGTGAGGGCCAGTCCGACTCGCGCCGACATTCCCAGTTCGGCGAATTTTGCCGCGACCAGGCGCGCTGTCCGGGTTTCGCGGAATCCCGGCTCGGGGTTGGCCAGGATGTCCTTGGCCAGCGACACCAGTTCGTCGGAACGCGCGTCTATGGCCTCGGCCGCTCGCCTCTTGAGTTCGTCTCGAGAGGGGGTTCCACCAGTGGACATAAATGGACTCCGAGATCGTAATTGGCCCCCTGGAGTAGCCAGGTATAGAAACGTTGTCTCAAACCAGGGATAGGCCCTCCAGTCGAACTTTGTGCAGATCGTGGGCCGCTGGTCTTGGAGACAACCGTGTCGGTAGCACTATATCACAATATGGGCACTCCTCCGGCAATGTATAATCGGCCAACGCATTCCGGTTGAACCTCTAACGGTACCAGGGCTATGGCACGCGATTCCGTCTGCGGAAAGTTGTGTCTTTGGCAGCCGGGTCCGGGAACACCGGAGAGATGACGATCGCTGTGAGAGTCTATAGCCATCCCAGGCCAGGCCCATTTTGCGGGCAAAGAGTTGCTGATGACTGACCCTTTCTGGTCCGAGGGACACCGATGAAGATAATAGTCGCCCCCCAGGGATTCAAAGCGACACTGTCCGGTCTTGAGGCCGCCCGAGCCATCGCCCGCGGGGTGTCAGCCGCTCTGCCGGATGCCGAAACCGTGCTGGCCCCGGTGGCCGACGGAGGGGACGGCACGCTCAACGCCCTGGTTGACGGGACCGGAGGTCAGGTGTTCACAAGCACGGTGACCGGGCCGCTGGGCCAGCCCGTGGAAGCCCAGTGGGGAGTGATGGGAGACGGGCGGACGGCAGTCATCGAGATGGCCCTCGCCTCGGGAATCACCCTGGTGCCGCAGAGGCGACGGAATCCTCGCGTAACGACGACGGCTGGCACCGGAGAGATGCTCAGGGAGGCCCTCGACCGTGGATACGACCGTATCATCGTAGGACTTGGAGGCAGCGCCACCAACGACGGTGGCGCAGGGATGGCCGCCGCACTGGGGGCCAGGTTCCTTGATACGGAGGGGAACCCATTGCCTGCGGGAGGGAGCGCGCTGGCAAGGCTGGATCGCGTCGAGTCCGACGCCCTGCATCCCGCACTGAGCGATGCGACGATCATTGCCGCCACCGACGTGACCAACCCATTGTGCGGCCCCGAGGGCGCTTCCGCTATCTTTGGCCCTCAGAAGGGGGCGACTCCGGAGATGGTCCAGGAGCTGGACGCCGCCCTGGCGAACTACGCCCGAGTGGTCGCCCGGGACTTGGGGCGCGACGTGTCGGAACAGCCTGGCGCGGGCGCCGCCGGTGGGCTTGGGGCCGGCTTGATGGCCTTCGCGGGAGCCACCCTTCAGTCGGGCATAGACATGGTGTGCGACGTGTTGGACTTTGACACGCTGCTGGAGGGCGCCGACCTGGTCATTACCGGAGAGGGACGCGCCGACCACTCGACGATCTTCAACAAGGCCCCAGTCGGCGTGGCTCGCCACGCCCGCGCCCACGGTGTTCCGACGGTGCTGCTGGCGGGCGGCCTGGGTCCGGGATACGAGGAGCTCTACGACCACTCCCTGGCTGCCGTGGTGTGCATCTCCGACCGGCCAATGAGCTTCGACGTTTCACTCTCACGCACAGCCGAACTATTGGAGTCCGCCGCCGAGCGCACCATGCGCCTCCTGCTCACGGGAAGGGCTATGTCTCTGAGGGGTGAAACGCAGTGACTTGCCGGAGCCTTCCCGGTTACAATGTCCCCAAACCAAGTGAGAGGACAGCGATGACGTCGAAATCAAAGGCGAGGTCCTCTGAAAAGGATAGGTACGCGCACATCAAGCCGCTGCCTGATCCCCCCAAGAAACTGGACGGCATGCAGGAATCTCGCTACATATTCAATGCCAGGTTCATTATTGAGCGGCACTTCAGGCATCGTTCTGACCTGCTGGTCAATGGATACGGCTATCTTTGCCGCAACACCAGGGACCGCACTGACTGGACAGTGCCGGACTGCATCGTGACTTTCGGTGTGGACCCAGGCGCGATTGAGCATCGCAACGGGTATGTCATTGATGAAGTTGGTAAGCCTCCGGACTTTGTGCTGGAAGTAGCGTCCGAGAGCACTGCCAGAAATGACTACACCAGGAAACGCGACATTTACGCATCCCTGGGTGTTGGGGAATACTGGCGCTTCGATAACACCGGCGGTCAGCTGCACGACAGGCCCATTGCGGGAGACCTGCTGGTTGACGGGGAATTCCGTCCCGTGCAGATGCAGACGGATTCCGCTGGTGTGATCCGGGGCCACAGCCCGCTTCTGGGCCTGGACCTGTGCTGGGACAGCGGCCGTTTGCGCTTCTTTGACCCCGCGCGTCAGGAATTCCTGCTGGACCAGAATGAGACCGCCGACCGCGCGGAGTCCGCTGAGGAAGAGGTCAGGCAACTCCGGGAGGAATTGCGGCAGCTCCGGGGGGAGTAAGGCAGTACTGCGTCAACCCATCCGTTCCTTGACGAATTCGATAACAAGGTTCGACAGGTCGATGGAGCGGTCGGCGTCCACCTCGTCGAACGCTTCGAAGCTGGTGCCGCTGGGCAGGAACTCGGGATAGCGCGTGATGTAATGATACTTGTCCAGCTGCCGGGCCTCGCTCTTCACCGTGTCGAACATCATGTCGAAGAGCTTGGCATCCTCGCAGAGGTCCAGAAGCGAGTGCCCCCAGACGTCCTCAACCCTCCTGTGGTAGAGGTAGGCCTTGACCGCTTTCTCGGCTGCCTGCTGTCCCTGGAAGCAGGCGAGGTTGTGCCGTCCGTTGTCTCGCAGGAAACGGGCGTCATCCAGGTCTCTTTCGGCTTGCCGCAGCCAGCGCGCGCCCTCGGACAGGTAATCAGGCATTGAAAATCTCCCTTCCTTCCGCACAGGCTCGCCGCAAGGCCGGCAAGGTGTCCTTCAGGGCCTCAAATTCCGCGGGGGTGTACACCTGGGTGTCGATTTCCACCGAGCTTCCCAGGTGGTAAGAAAAAAAGTCGGACCTGCGTCCAAACGGCCGGTCCGTTTCATGGACCACGACCAACTCGATCCGGCTCTCCGGGGTGAACTCGCCGGCTGCCACCTCTCCGGTCAGGATGACCTTTTCCACCCCCAGCATGGGGAGGATCTCCTGGATGTTCTCCAGTTCCCTCTCCAGCATCTGCTTCCGGAATTGGGCGAAGCCCACTCTCATTGGCATACTTGAAACCTCTTTCTGCGGCTTCCCGACCGTGCAGGGACCGGACGGCTATTCGATAATGATCATGTGAACCGACCTGGGGCCATGCACACCCTGCACGATGGTCATTTCGATGTCGGCGGTGCGGCTGGGGCCGGTGATGAAATTCAGGTAGCTGCCCATCTCGCCGCCACGCTGCTTGAACTCCAGGCGACGCAGTAGAAACAGGTCGTGCAGACTCTCCAGTACTTCCTCGGACCGTACCAGCGCGACATGCACTGGCGGCACCAACGATACCAGCCGCGACAAGCCCCGGCGCGGCAGGATCACCAGCGATCCGGTTTCCGCCAGGGCGTAATCCGTGCCGGTCAGACCGATGTCGGCATAGCGCATCTGTTCCCGGAGTTCTTGGCGGGTGGCCGAGGCCCCTCGCACCACGGGAACAACGTTGATGCCACGCCACTGCAGGGCGGTATCCACGGGAACATCTTCAAACACAGACTGGCCGGAGCGCACTACCCGGGTGGCGCCGACTTCGCCGATAATCGAGTCCACCTGTCCCAGCGCGGCCTCAGCGCCCGACACACGGTGAACATTCCAGCCACCTTTGCCCGCCATGTCGGCAAGACGGTCAAGCAACTGAGGCCGTTTCTCCCGCAGACGGGTTTCCAGTTCGGCGGCCTGCGCCTCCAGGAGCGGCAGGTCCTCCTCCAGCCGGTGGTAACGCTGTTCCGGAGGCCCCTCGGCGCGGCCCAGCGCATCTCGCACCGACGCCAAAAACTCGGCCTTGCTGCGACCGGGCATACCGTCAGGGTTACTGGCGGCCACTGCTGCCATCCTGGCCCAGTTCGTCGCGCCAGATGTCCCGGAAGGACTTGGCAGGAAGCTGCGGCAAGTCTCTTGCCCTGGTCCAGCGGGAAAACAGGGGCAATGGCGCCCGGCGTATCCATCCTTCGCGTCTGGACATTCCCGGCACCAGTCTCTGCGCGATGCGGCCCAGTCTTGCGCCAAAGGACATCCGGCCCGGGCTGCGCATCAGCCGCGCGTAGGCGCCTGCCAGGAACCGCTCCGAGCGTGACGACGCGCGCTCCTTGGGGTCTTCGCTCTCGGCGGTGCGGTGTCGCAGCTCCAGCAGCATGCGCGGGATGTTGATCTTGATGGGGCAGGCCTCGCGGCACGCGCCGCACAGGCTGGACGCTTGGGGCAGCATTTTCGACTCTTTTAGCCCCGTCAGCATCGGCGAGACCACCGCCCCGATGGGGCCTGGGTACACCCAGCCGTAGGCATGGCCGCCCACCCTCGCGTACACCGGGCAGATGTTCAGGCAAGCTCCGCAGCGGATGCAATACAGCGCCTCCCGCAGCTTGGGGTCCCGCAGCATCCGCGACCGGCCGTTGTCCACCAGCACCAGGTGGAATTCCTCGGGGCCGTCCTCGTCGTCCTCCCGGCGCGGCCCGGTGATCATGCTGACGTAGCTGGAAATCCGCTGCCCCGTGGCGGAGCGTGGCAGCAGTCGCAGGAATATAGCGAGGTCTTGCATCGACGGGATGACCTTTTCCATTCCCGTGATGCCTATGTGGATTCGAGGCGCAGAGGTGCATAGCCGCCCGTTGCCCTCGTTGGTCACGATAACCAGCGTGCCCGTTTCGGCGACCACGAAGTTCGCCCCGCTGATCCCCAGGTCCGCCTGCATGAACTTGTCTCGCAGCACCTGCCGCGCCGTGGCGGCCATGCGTACGATGTCCTCATCGTAGGGTACGCCCAGCTTGCTGGAGAACAGCTCGGCCACGTCCTCCTTGGACTTGTGCAGCGCCGGCGCCACCAGGTGCGAAGGCGTCTCTCCCGCCAGCTGGATGATGTACTCGCCCAGGTCCGTCTCGTAAACGTCCACCCCGATCGATTCCAGTACCGGGTTGAGCTCCAGTTCCTCCGACACCATGCTCTTGCTCTTGGTGGCTACCCTGACGCCCCGGCTCTGCGCCAGGTGCGAGACGATGGCGTTAGCCTCTGTGGCGTCAGCGGCGAAGTGCACCTGCCCCCCGGCGGCGGTGACATTATCGTGGAGCATCTCCAAGTAGTAGTCGAGGTGGTCCAAGGTGTGTATCTTGATCTGCCGGGCCTCCTCGCGCCACTCCTCCCAAGCCTCCCAAGAGACCTCCTCGATGGCGTTGCGCCGCGCCACGTCAAATCCCGAGCCGACGCGGTCCAGCGCCCGCCGCAGTTGCGGGTCCAGCATCGCCGAAGCCGACGCTCTCGAGAATTGACTGGTCTTTACTTCCGGCATATTTCCTTACCGATCTACCCGCGCTTGCCTGAGAAGGTAGGAGCCAATTCCCTCTCCCTCTGGGAGAGGGTTAGGGTGAGGGCGTACCTCCCCAAACCGCCGCGCTAGCCATCCGCATCCGGGTCCAGTACCTGCGCGATGTGCCTTATCCTGACGTCCGGGTCCTGCCGCCGCAGCGCTCCCCCGATGTGCATCAGGCAACTCATATCGCACGACACCAGCGTGTCCGCCCCTGACTCCCGAACGCTGGCCACTTTGTCCGCCAGCATGCCCTCCGAGATGTGCGGCAGCTTGACCGAGAAGCTCCCGCCGAAACCGCAGCAGGTCTCAACGTTGCCCAGCTCCCGCAGCTCCAGCCCTTCCACCGCACCCAGAAGCGACAGCGGCTCCTCGCGCACCTCCATCTCCCTCAGCAGGTGGCAGCCCAGGTGAAACGTCGCCGTTCCCGCGTATTTCGCTCCGGGGTCCTCTACTTTGAGCACCTTAACCAGGAACTCCGAGAATTCGTACACCCGGTGCGACAGCGACACCGCCCTCTGCAGCATCTCCGGCTCATCTTCGAACAAGTCCAGGTAAAAGACTTTCATCATCGCCGAGCACGACCCCGAGGGCACCACCACGTAGTTGCTGTTGCGGAACTCATCCAGCGTTCTCAGCGCCATCTCCCGCGCTTCCCGCGTGAACCCCGAGTTGTACAGCGCCTGCCCGCAGCACGTCTGCCCCTCCGGAAAGCCCACGTCGACCCCAAGCCGCCGCAGCACCCGCACCACGCTCACCCCCACCTCCGGGAACAGCTGGTCCACGACGCACGTCACAAACAGATCGGCTCTATGTTGTTTTTCCTGCATGCGTAAGCCCAATTAAACCCGGACTGGCACCCTCTGGTTCGAAAGCCTAACAGACAGACGGAACACTGGCAACGATTCCCGTTTCCTTCAGGACGATTGCAAAGCCATTGTCTGAATCAGGATTCACCGGATTAAAGGATGAGCAGGATTGGGTACGTCTATCCTGAAAATCCTCAAATCCTATAAATCCTGATTCAGACGGGGACTCTACAATCGTCCTGCGTTTCCTCTATCCCTCGTTGACAGCCCCAGCCCACGATTCTACACTCGCCCAAATCAATCGTGAGGCGCTGTCGATGAGGGATTCGGTGGACGTGGCAATCGTTGGCGGGGGTGTGATGGGATGCGCCATCGCCTGGCAGTTGGCCGCCCGAGGCGTCTCTTGCGCCCTGATCGAAAGGCGGGAATTCGGGAATGGAGCCTCCGGGGCGACCGCCGGTGTGGTTGGGCCGCTATGGCACCTGGACCCCGAGGACCAGGCGCTGTTCCGGCTTGGCATGCGCAGCCTGGAGCTGTTTCCGCAGTGGGCGTCTGAGTTGGAGGAGGCTGGCGTCAATCCCGAGTTTCAGCAGAGTGGCGTGTTGCGACTGGCGTTTTCGGAGGACGAGGTTGGGGAACTCAGGGGATTTCTCGGGTGGCAGTCAGAACTCAGGATGGACGTGCAGTGGCTGGATAGGGCGCAGATTTTAGAACGGGAGCCACTGTGCAGCACTGAGGCCCTGGCGGCCATCTTCTCCCCGGAGGAGGGCTGCATCCGTGGCCAGCGATTCTGCGATGCCTTGGCCCATGCCGCCGGACGTCTGGGGGCGAGGCTTTACGAGCGCACGGAGGTTACAGCACTTACCCACGACGGCCAGCGCGTCACCGGCGTCGAAACTACCGCCGGGGACATTGCGGCGGGCCAGGTGGTGCTGGCCGCCGGACCGGGCAGCGGCATAGCGGGTCGATGGTCGGCCCCCGGCGGGCCGCTCGACCTTCCCGTCCGGGGAGTGAAGGGACAGCGAATCCTGCTCCGGCGACCCGGTTTCATGCCTCAGACGCCAGTGCGGAATTCGTCGGTCTATGTGGTGCCGCGCCTCGACGGCAACATCCTGGTGGCATCAACGAGGGAAGAGGGCCGCACCGACGAGACAGTCACCGCCGAGGGCGTCTCAACGCTGATTTCGGGCGCGGTATTGTCCTTCCCTATGCTTTTGGACGCAGCCTTTGTTGGCGGACGGGCCGGAGTACGCCCCGCTACGACCGACGGCCGTCCTATCATCGGCCCCATCCCCGGCGCGGAAGGCTTGACCGTTGCCACGGGCCACGATGCCGTCGGCATCATCCTCAGCCCCGGCACTGCGGAGCTGGTAGTGAACTGGCTGCTGGACGGGGCCGCCGAACCGCTGGAGCCTTTCCGCGCCGACCGTTTCGCCGTATGAGGCTAACGCCCAGTCCCCTCTCCCTCCGGGAGAGGGTTAGGGTGAGGGCGTCCACTCTCAGTCTCCTCTATCGTCAAAGAGAATGGTAAGGGTAGCAGCCAAAACTCGAAAAGGAAGGGGCGAACGCTAGGCCGACAGCACCACGTCGACGATGGCCACGCGTCCGGAGTCCACAGCCGCCTGGGCCTCCAGCAGCGCTCCCTTGAGCCGCGACGGGTCCTCCACCCGTTCGCCGTGGCCGCCGAAGGGCTTGGCCAGCTCCGAATAGTCCGGCCCGGGGATGTCGACGCCGTGGTAGATGCCCGTTTGCACTGCGGTGCCCTCGGGATAGAAGGAATGGTGCAGGCTCTTCATTGCAGCGTAGCTGGCGTTGTTGAACACCACGATCAGTATGGGCAGGTTGCTTTCCCGCGCCACGCCGAGGCTCTGGGTGATGGGGTTGTACAGGAATGAGCCATCCCCGATCAGGGCCGTTACCGGCCGCTCCGGGGTCGCGAGCTTGGCACCGAGGGCGATGCCCAGCCCCTGGCCCAGGCCGCCCGCAGGCCGCATGTAGGACAGCGGGTTGTCCCAAGCGATGCGGCGCAGGATCTGCGCCCGGTGCAGTATTGTCTCGTCCACGAAGACTGTGTTCGAGGGCAGTGTCTCGCTAATCGTGTTGCAGAGGAATCCAGGGTCAATGGGCGACGCGGTGTCCGCACCAGCGCCCAGCGCGCCGTACCTCTCCCACACCGGATTCTGATGCGGCGGCAGCGCGGGAGGAGCGCCTTCGCTGCGTTCTCGCACGGCGGCGTCCAGCGCCGCGAGGGTAACCGGCAGCGATCCTTCCAGGTACATGTCCGCCTGCAGGTCCTGGTGGACCATGTACTCCTTGATTGGGTAATCGTCGACGACCACCACGGTCGCCGATGGCCCGGCGCTGGGCGGGTACCAGGGCGCCCGGTTCCCGATAACCAGGAACAGGTCGAACCGGTCCATCTCGCGTTTCAGGTCGTAGCCGTGGTGCAGCGGATGGCTCTTGGGAAAGTTGTTGTAAGTCGGCCCCTCGCCCTCGAATACCGGAATGCCGCGCGACTCCGCCAGCGAGACCAGTGCTTTGAACCCCTCGGGCGTACGGCCCGCCGAATCGGCAACGATCACCGGGTTCTCAGCGCGGCAGATCAACTCGGCAACATGGTTTACCGTCGCCGGGTCGGCAGGACTTACAGGCGCTCCGTGGCGACGCTTAAGAGTTTGATTGGGAGTCCACTCCTCCAGCATCGTCTCGATGGGGACGTTCAGGAAGGCGGGGCCCATCGGCGTGCGCTGCGCCAGTTCGCCGGCGCGGGCCACCGTCTCGTACAGCGTGGCCGCGCTGGTTATCCGGCTGCTCCACTTGGTGAACGGCTCAACAAGGCGATTCGGCCCGCCCACGATGCTGAGGTTGCGCAGCCACTGAGGCCCCGGGTCCATCTCCGCCACCTCGCCGTAGGTGGACGACTCACCGGAGCAGACCAGCATCGGCACCTCGCTCTGGTACGCTCCGTGAATTCCCATCGACCCCTGCATCACCCCAACGCCCGCGTGCAGCAGCACCGCCTGCATCCGCCCGGTCATCCGGGTGTACCCCGAGGCCATCGCCACCGCCAGCGTCTCGTGCCAGCAGTTGATGTACGCCGGCCCCGGCTGCTCGTTCACCTTCTGACGCGCCAGCGCCTCCCAGACCGAGGGCCACTCCGACCCCGGCGACGAGATGATGTAGTCGACGTCCAGGTTCCGCAGCGCCTCGAGAATCGCATCCCCGCCGTCCAGCCGCTCAGTCATACTCCTCTCTCGCTCCTTCAATTCCCCCTCCCCCTCAGGGGGAGGGCTGGGGTGGGGGTGAAATTCCGGGCATCAGACAGGCTGTCATTTCACCCAGCGACATTCGGGTTGGTGTCCGTGGGCGCCCCGGTCCACGCAAGTGCAGGGGATGTCCTCCCGCAGTTTGAAGCCGTGGTATTCGAGAAAGGCGTGAAACCCCGGATAGAAGCCCTCGCCCTCGTCTATGGAGTCAAACCCCGCCTGGAATGCTTCCCGCAGTTCCTCGCGCGTGGGCTGGATCACGGCACTCATCGATACTACTCCAGCACCTCGGCGATGTCCTGCGCGAAAATCATGTCCTCCGTGCCCACCAGGTCCGGGTCCTCTGGCGAGGTCAGGTACTTGGCGAACACCCACACGCCATCCTTGGGGTTGCTCACCACCTCGGCGGTCGCCCCGTGGATCGTCGAGATCGTGGCGCCCTCCACGATGGTAATCAGGTTGATCACTTCCGCCATTAGACAGTCTCCTGCCAATAACCCTTGGTCTAGCTCCGGTGTAGGGGCTCACAGCCGTGCGCCCACCCTTACCCGGATTGTAGGGGCAACCCTTGTGGCTGCCCAATCCCAAGACACCCTCCCCAGGTACGCCCCTCAATCAGGGAAATCCCGCAATCAAATGAATCACAGTTCAGACAATCAGAAGAAGAACGTCAGGTTCTTGGCCAGCAGCACGTTCTGGTCCAGGATCACCTTGCGCTCCGCGATCTTCCAGCCACCAGCCACCCAGCGCAGCACGTCCTCGCGCTTGCCGATCAGGAAGTCGGTCTCCGTCTCTACCCGGTTGCGGTAGATCAGGAACCGGCATTTGAGCGACACCTCGGTCGCGTCCTCCGCCGAGGGGGTGGCCCCCAGTATCTGCACGTTGGACACCATGTGGCAGATTCGAGACAGCGGCTCCTCGGCCCAGTGCACGCCGGTCAGGATCTGGTTCACCCGGCGTTCCAATGTGTCCTTGCCCTCGTCGAACCAGTTGATGTCGTAGCCCTCGCGGGTGAACTCCCGGTCCAGCTCTCCGAACTTGACGTTGCGACGCATGGGCATCCAATACCGGATGTCGTCGGTGAGCAGGTCCAGCCATTCGGCGAAGCGGCGGTCATCCAGCAGCTCCGCTTCGTGGTACAGGAACTCTTCCACGTCGTGCTTCAGCAGCGCCTTGGCGACGCTTGCCCCCACCGTCGTCATGCCAGGCTCTCCACGCGCACGGATGCGCCGTTCTCGCCGCCCGTCCTGAGCTTGTCGAACCCGCCGCCGTTGGAGTGTCCGTTGCCCCAGGTCGTCAGTTCGTCCCAGCTGGGGGCGGTCAGGAATTCGGCCCAGCGGGTGTAGAAACCGCGCTGGTTCTGCTCAGCCGCCTTGGCGACAGTCACATTCCGGATCTGGCCCGGCAGCTCCAGCCCGTCCGTGTCGAAGGGCGGCGCCTCATGTCCCATCCCCATCTGGTAGTTGTACGGATAGCGCCGCGCGATGGAACCACGGCTGGCGTTGTGGGCATAGTTCCAGTTCTCCATGTCGTCCTGTTCAGTCAGGCCGGCAGGGCCGGAATAGCTGATGTAATACTTGCGCAGGAACTCCTTGACCTCGGCGGGCGCATTCTTGTCCACCAGGAACCAGCGCCACGCCTCATGGCTCTCCGGCGTGCGCGGATGCCACACGGCAATGGTGCGCGGCTGGCGGGGCAAGTAGGAGAAGTTGGGAAACACCGTGCCGGGTCCCGGAATGAACCGGGACCACTTGCCGTAGTTCTTCCGCCGCTCGTTTTCGCAGTGGGCGAAATAGTCTGAGACGATCTTGGAGTGCTGGTAGGCGGCGATGGGCGCATCGTCAGGCCGCAGGAAGCTGATGGTGCCATGGCCGCGCTCGGGGAAGGAGAAATCGAGCGCGGTGGCCCCGACCCGTTCCTGGGTATCCCGCCGCCCGCTGCCGCTGGGGCCCACGCCGACCAGGTCCACGGAGCGGTGGCTGATGTTGTGGTACCTGTCACCGATGAAGTTCTCCGAGGGGAATTTCCAGTTGCAGGGTATCACCCACTTCTCGATGCCGCCGAAGACCTCCGTCTCGCCGCCGGCGCCGTCCCAGGTGTCCAGCAGGAAGTCCAGGTAGGTCTTGTAGCCGCCCAGATACTCCTCGAAGGACGGAGCGTGCTCGTCCCAGTTGGCCCACACGGTGCCCTTGTAGATACACAGCTTCGGCACCTCGATAAGGCCCCACTGCGACTTGTCCAGAGCGCCCTTGTACGCGTCTTTGAAATATGGCACGCCAACCAGCTTGCCGTCGGTGGCGAAACTCCAGCCGTGATAGGGGCAGCTAAACACAGGGGTGTTGCCCTCGTCGTACCGGCAGACCTTCATGCCGCGGTGAGTGCATGAGTTGAGGAAGACATGCACCTCGCCCTCCCGGTCCCGGCAGAGGATTACCGACTCCTCGCCCATGCAGGACACGAAATAGTCGCCGGGTTTGGGAATCTGGGAAACGTGCCCCACGAAGAGCCACGCCCGGGCAAACAGGTACTCCTGCTCCTGGGCGTAGATTTCCTCGTTGACGAATATCTCGCGGCTCACCGTGCCGGCCGCCATGTCCACCATGCCTGCCAGCGAACGGTTCCCGTTGCTATGGCCGTTCTGCATCGTCTCCTCCCCTGTTCCTTAATCGTCATTCCCGCGAACGCGGGAATCCAGTGGACTATAGTCTAGAACCATCGGTTGGCGTCGGGACGTTAGCCCCAAAAAATTGCTCCCTAGCCCTTGGGGTGCAATTCCGCGCTGGCCAGTTGCTCGAGGATGCGGGCCACGGCAGGGTATCCGTCCTGCCCCATTCCCTGGGTCTGCGCCCGCTGGAACATGTCGTCGGCGATTGCGCCGATGGCAGCGGGAGCCTGCACCTCGCGAGCCAGCTCGCAGGCCAGGTGGATGTCCTTGGCCACGATATCAAGCGTGCCGTTGGACGCGAAGCTGCGGTCCAGGATGACGTCGGTCGAGCGGTTAAGCACGCCGCTGGAGCCGGCGCTGACCGGAATGATCTTCGCCAGTACGTCTAGGTCGATTCCGGCTTTGGCCCCGATCAGCATGCCCTCAACGCCGGCGATAAAGGCGCAGTAGCCGAGGTACTGCGTGACCAGCTTTGCGATACACCCTGACGCCGTTTCCCCGACATAGAACACGTCACGGCCCATGCACTCCAGCACGGGCCGGTGCTTGTCGAAGACCTCCGGGTCGCCGCCGACCATCATGGTCATCGCCGGCGGCCGGCCGCTGACCGGGGAGTCCAGCATCTCGACGCCGCGCCGTTGGCACTCCCCCGCGAGCCGCCGGATCAGAGACGGGGAGTTGGTGGTGGTGTCGATCCATGCTCCTCCCCTCGGCAGTCCGGCGAGAATGCCGGCGTCAAGGTCCAGCACCACGCGCTCGGCCTCCGTCGGCCCCGGCAACGAGGTGAACACGACCGGCGCGGCTTCTGCCACAGCGCGGGGACTGTCGGCCCAGTGGGCTCCCAGCTCGCACAGGTTGGTGGCGGCCTCGCGGCGTACGTCGTAGACCGTTATGTTGTGCCCGGCGTCCAGCAGGCAGCGGGCCATGGGGTTTCCCATGGTCCCGGTGCCGATGTATCCAACGTCCATCAATTACTCCGAAGTGCTGCCATCTCCATGTGGTGAGTGTTTCAATGAGAATCCCACAGGCGAAGTGTCGCCGATTTGCAACTGTTCGTTGCCTGTAAGTGCCCTCAACCGTCGCAATTGCTGATTTGACGATATCGTGAATGAGCGCGGATCAGTTTGCTGCAGGGTTTCCAGCAGGGGCAAAGCGCCCTCGGCAGCCTCAATCGTAATTCTCATTTCTTCGAGAGTCCGTTGGTTCTCGTAGAAGTTCCGGTGGCCGTTGTGGAAAGCCTCCGAGATAGCATTTGCGAGTTCCGCGCTTTCAAACTCCACGACTATGTGCCGGCCAATGTTTTCCAGTTGCTGATGGTTCCAGTGATTCCAACCTCTCTGTTCTCCGATGACTTTGAGGTTGTGGGCGATCGCCCCCCAAGCCTTTTCTCCGGCCTGCAGGCGATCGCCCTCCTCCAAATATTTGTGAGCCTGAAGGATGAACCGCCGTCCAATAGTCCGGCGGTCATCGGCGCTCTGGAATCCAGGATCCGGAATTGGTGGTAGATCAGCCATGGAGGTCCCTGTTTGATACTGCTAGCCCTAATCGGCGGCAGCGGGCTGCGGCACGGGCCGGTGTCCCCAGATGCTGCCCTTCTCGTGGCGCACCACCTGCCAGGTGGCGTCGTCCACCGTGCGGGCGCCCCAGCCGTACTCCACGTCGAACCCGGACGGCGTCTTCATGTAGAAAGACGTCATGTGGTCGTTGGTGTGGCGGCCCAGTCCGCGGGTGATGTTGATGTCCTCGGTGTCGAGCACCAGGTCGTAGGTGGAGCCGACGTCGTTCATGCCCTGGGTCTGGAGCATGAAGTGGTTGAGCTTCTTGGTGGCCCGGCCCTTCGCCTCGATCAACGCCAGTGTGTGATGGCGGGGGTTGCAGTGGAAGAAGACCAGGTTGCGGATGTAGTCGCTGATCTTCATGCCCAGCACGTCGCGGTAGAAGGCCACCGCCCGGTCCAGATCGTCAACGTGGTACACCACGTGGCCCAGGCCCTGCTCGCCGGTGACGAACCCGGAAATGGGTCGCGGCGAGTTGAAGGGGTTGTCGAAGCTCACCGGCGGGCCGTAGTAGACCTCGGTGGGAGTGCCGTCAGGGTCTTCGAACTTGATCAGCCCCTCGACCTTGCGCTCCCTGGCCTCGTCCGGCGTGCCAGTGGACACCTCGATACCGGCCTCACGCAACTGCTCCGCCATCTCCGCCAGGGCCTCCCGGTCGGTGACCTGGAAGCCGACGAACTCAACATCGTCCTTGCCTGTCGGGCTGACGATGAACCGGTGGCTGTACTCGTCCATCCGCATGGTCAGCACGCCATCGGCGTCGACGCCGTTGGACTGTAGCCCCAGCACCTCGGTGCCAAAATGCTCCCACTCCTCGATGTTGCTTGCGCTGATACCGATATAGCCCAATTGGGTAACATTCGCCATGATGCTTCCTCCTAGAAATTCTCCGTGTTCTCTGTGGTGAATTACTTGGCGTCCATCATCCCGACCCAGCCGGAATAGAAGCCCCTCGCGTTCTCCTCGCAGATACCCTCGGTGAGCACGCCGGGCAGGTCCACGTCTTCGGCGAAGTGACCGATACCCATCTGGTAGTTGTAGGGCTTGCGCCGCGCGATGGCGCCCCGGCTGGCCTTGTGGGCGTAGTTCCAGTTCTCCATGTCGTCCTGCTCGGTCATTCCGCCCGGACCGGAGTAGCGGATGTAGTAGTGGCGCAGGACATCCTTGACTTCCTCGGGAGTGTCCTTGTCCACCAGGAACCAGCGCCAGGCCTCCGTCAGGTTTGGCCCTCGCGGATGCCACACGGCGATGGAGCGGGGTTGCCGGGCCAGGTATGACATGTTCGGAAACACCGTCCCGACCACGCCCAGCAGGTTGGTCTTGCCGTCAAGACGGCGGCGCCGCTCCGCTTCCATATACCGGAAGTACTCGCCGACATCTGCCCTGTTCTGATAGGTGGCGACCTGCGGCGTGTCGTCCGGGAACAACTCCACCACGGCGGCGTGACCCCGCTGCGGCATTGAGACGTTGATGCGCCGTCCCGCCTTGTACTCCGCGTCATCGCGGCGGCCCAGGCCGCTGGGGCCGATGCCCACCATGTCGACCGAGCGGTGGCTGATATTGTGGTAGCCGTCCCCGGCGAAATTCTCGGCGGCGAACTTCCAGTTATTGGGCATGGTCCACTTCTGGACCCCGCCAAGGATTTCAGACCCGCCTTCGCTGCCATCCCGGCTGTCCATCAGCAGGTCCAGGTAAAGGGTGAAGTCGCCCACGTATTCCTGGAACGACGGGCCGTTCTTGTCCCACGATGCCCAGATGCCTCCCTTGTAGTTGTGCATCTGGGGCACCTCGATGAGGCCCCACTGCGACTTGTCCAGCGCGCCCTTGTAGGCGTCCTTGAAGTAGGGCACGCCCACCAGCTTGCCGTCGGTGGCGAAGCTCCAGCCGTGGTAGGGGCAGCTGAACACCGGCGTGTTGCCCTCGTCGTAGCGGCAGACCTTCATGCCACGGTGGGTGCAGGAGTTCAGGAAGACGTGAATCTCCCCCTCGCGGTCCCGGCACAGGATGACCGACTCCTCGCCCATGCTGGACACGAAGTAGTCACCGGGCTTGGGGACCTGGGTCTCGTGGCCCACGAAGAGCCAGGCCTTGGAGAACACCTGCTCCTGTTCCTGGGCGTAGATGTCCTCGTTGATGAAGATCTCGCGGCTGATCTGGCCGCCGTCAAGATCGACAATGCTGCCTAGCGTTCGGCTCGTCGTAGTTGCCATTACGCACGCTCCCAGCAATGATTTCTATTGCGCCACAGTATACACGATAACCTGGAGCGGAAAGAAAGGCGGGACTATCAGCGAATTGCGGGGCAGCACTGCACCTTATAGAATATGGACGTCTGCAGGAGATTCCGAATGACCATCATCAACTCTGAGGAAGATTTTCTCCGCGCTTTGGACGAAAATCCGCAATGGCGGGAAGCCGTGCGCTCACGACTCCTGGGCGAAGAGCTTATGCAGCTCCCCGCCCGCTTCAACACTTTCGTGGAGCGCACTGAGTC
This sequence comes from Dehalococcoidia bacterium, assembly GCA_965203005.1. Lineage (GTDB taxonomy): Bacteria > Chloroflexota > Dehalococcoidia > Lucifugimonadales > UBA3495 > VXOI01. The sequence continues at coordinate 1,750,431 of CBDBBS010000002.1, read as the reverse complement.
CTTTATGCGGCGTACCGAGGAATTCATAGTGCGGATGCAGCGCTTCGTGGAGCAGCAAAGCGCCATCAACGAACGAATGATTCAACGGATGGACCGCCTGGAAGGGGACTTTTCCGGTTTCAAGGGAGAATACCCCCGCCTTCTGGCAGTTCGGGATGCCCAGGGAATGGCCCAGGACATGGGTCTGGAATACGTGCGCACTCTTTCGATGGATGACCTGGCGCAACTGGCGCGGGACGCCCTCGACAGTGATAGCCTACGTGAGCGGCGCGACCAACTCCGCAGTTTCCGCCGGGCCGACTTGATTATCGAGACCAGAGACGGGACAGCGACGAAGTACGTCGCCATTGAAATCTCCTTCACCGCTGACCACCGCGAGACCGACCGGGCGGAAAGGAACGCCGAACTGCTGACTGAGTTCACGGGGCAGGCCGCCATCCCGGCGGTCGCCAGCGTCCGGAACGACAAGTACGTGGAGCGCCAGGTGGAAACGGGCCGCGTCTTCTGGCATCCCCTCGAAGACCGCACTCCCCGGGTGGAGTAATATCTTCTGCCCCACCATCAGCGGTCAACCCTAGCAAGTTCCGCCAAGAGTCTCTGTTCGATTAGGCGGGCAATCTTAGCTGTTCTGTCCGGGCTTGAGTTGAAGAACGCATCAACGATATAGCGTACAGTGAGAGGGTTTGAACCTGTTTCCCAACCGTATTCTACAGTTGCTACAATGTTCGCGTATCGAAACGTGACGACGGTTGCCACATACTCCTCTAATGGAACTTCCTCACCTTGTACCACAATCTTTTGGCCAACTTCGATTTCAATCGCAAGTGTATCTTCGCCGATGGCAGGAACGACAACTTGATGATGTTCCAATAATCCTGCCTCCCCCCATTGCCTTTGCACCGCCGTTGAGTAATTGAGGGATCGGCGTGCATCCTCAATAGTATGGAATACCAAAGTAATGCATCGGATCCTGGATTCGCTGTCGGACCATTCGGTGCGATACCACTCCCGAACTCCCCATGGCTCCCAGCTATGGGGACCTTCAGAGCCTATAAACTCAAAAGTCTCCTGCGGCAAGTCCTCGTGCTGGCAATTGGCCTTCTTGATGTCGAAAGGTGTTGGCGTGGCCGTCGGCACTGGCGTCGGAGTAGGCATGGGTGTATGTGTGTGCGTCGGGACAGCCACCGTCATTGGCATCGGCGCCGGAATAGTTTGACCGACATTAGTTTGGGTAGGTGCCGATGGTGCAACCGCGCTCTGGGCCTCATAGGAGGCCGCTGCCGCTGCAAGAGTGGCCGCTAGTGACGCATCGACCGTTTGGGTAGGCTCCGGTGGCGGAACCGGACTCTGCGCCTCAGACTCTGCGCCTCAAAGGTGGCCGCTGCCGCCGCAATGGTGGCCCCTAGCGCCGCATCTATCGTTTGGGTAGGCGTTGATGGCGGGACCGGACTCTGAGCCTCAAAGGTGTCCGCATCCGACGCAAGGATGGCCGCCAGCGTCGCATCGATCATTTGGGCAGGCGTTGAAGGTGGAACCGCATTCTGGGCCTCAACGGTGGCTGCTACCGCCGCATCGACCGTAGCTCCTACATCGGGAGCGGTTTCCGTCCCTTGCGAGCATGCGATAGTCAAGGCTAACAGGATTACGATCGTTGGTGCGGCAAGTTTGGCCATCGGTGCTTGAACGACTCTTGGAAAATGAGCCTATGGGAAATCTCAGAAGATGTTGAATCATGGAGTAATGGAATAAATGTTCTCAATCAGATTATCCATACCTGTCGTACGGTGTCAACCCTGGCAGTGGTCTTGCATTTGCCCGATTTGCAGGCCACCTTCCAATCGTGTCCGCTTGTCTGCCCTGTGTTGTCTGCCCTGTCGAAACCGGCGATAATGGCTCGAACAGACCTTTTGGGCAATCCAAGCAACAGGGGACAGCTATGACCTCTCCCGCGACGGAGCCGCCGGAAACCGGGGATGCAGTGGCCGACCACCGGGCGCGGGCCGCGTATTTCTTGCAGAGAGGACGCGAGTTTCTGGCCGAGGGCGACCTGCATCAGGCGTCGGAAAAGGGCTGGGGAGCGGCGGCGCACATGGTCAAGGCTGTCGCCGCATCCTATGGGTTCAGATACGAAAGCCACGACGAGTTTGACCACGTGCTGGAACAAGCGTCGGCGCTGGCGAGAAACGACCGGATTCACGACCTCGGCAACGCCGCACAATACCTGCACCGCAACTACTACAAGCGCAAGATGCTCCTGAGACCCGAACCCATCGGGCGCAACCTGGACAACGTGGCGGAACTAATCGGGCTGCTGACGCCTTTGTGCCGGAGCTAGGGCAGTGCCTCCGGCTGGCATTTGCGGAAGCTACGTTTACCCCCACCCTGACCCTCCCCTTCAGGGGGAGTGGGGAAACGCCCCCTACGCCCTTGCCACCGCCAGGCACTTGCTGGAGTTGTGGACGTAGGTCTGCTGGAACTCGACGATCTCGGGCGTGCGGTCCAGTTCCGACAGGGCACCGGCGAGGCACATCCAGTTGAGCATCTCCTGCTGCCCGGCGTCCTCAACCTGCGCCGTGGTCAGCCCGCGCCACGCCTCGAAGTCGCCGGCCTTGAACTCCTCGAACCTGGCCTTGTCCGACTCCACGTCGCAGTACAGCCACCAGTTCTTCTCGGTGAGGAACGCGTGCGACCAGCTTGACGACGCGATCAGCGCCACCCGCCAGGGGCTGGCCTGCATCGCACGGGCAGCAGCGGCTCCCAGTTCCATGCAGCGCCTCGGCGACGGGCCGGGTGGGTCAGGCGGCACTTCGAGGCCGTTCACCAGCGTCGGGCTGGCGCCGCCCCGGTTGCGAATCACCCGGCTGCCGTAGCAGTTGATGGCGAAGGGGATCACCGGGTAGTCGAACCCGATGCGGTCGTAGTCCAGGTAGAGCAGCGTGTTCAGGAACGCGTGTCCCAGCCCCTGCTCGTGCAGCGGCTTGTAGGCGTAGGCCACGTCGAAACCCTCGTCGATCAGCGCTCCGGCCAGGTACCGCGCCGACGGGTGCCCCTGGTACCTGAAGGTCTTTTCGGCCGGCTCTCCCCACACGTTGGGACGGGTCGCGCCGCTGTTCATGGCAAAAGGCCGACACTCATACTCCTGGTGGGCCATTACGCAGAACGCGGGGATGATGTCTTCCCTGAAGTTCTCGTACTGGTCGTCGCCCCAGACCAGCACCACGTCGGGATTGAAGGCATCCAGCTCGGCGCGCACCTTGCGGAATCCGGCCACCAGCTTCTCCCGCTGGAACAGCGCCGACGAGTACCCGTCGTCGTCGCCCCATTCCTTGCGCATGGCCTCGGGCCAGTTCTCCGGGTTCTTCTGCTCCGCCGGAATGCGGTCGTTCCGCAGCGCGCGGGTCAGCGAGTAGTTCTTCAGCTCGTCGGGACTGATCAACGATGGCGAATGCGTTACTCCAAGTCCCAGTATCTCTGCCATGGCATGCCTCCTGTCCACAAAGGGATACGTTGGCGCGATTATACCTTGGAATCAGCGGGACGGAAGCCGTACGGAGTCAATCAGCGCCTGGTCGATGCGGTAGTGCTCGTCCACTTCCTCCAAGAGTTCCCGGTGGCAGTTTGCGCCGTGAATCAGCTTTACGACCACCCCGTCGCTTTTCGCTGCTCCTATTGCGGGGATAAAGTCGCTGTCGCCGGCGACAAGGACCGCCTGCTGAATGTGACCGTCGGCTGACAGTTTGACCAGGTCCACCGCCAGCAGGATGTCCACCCGCTTTTGCTCCGTCAGGGGAGAACCGTCATCCCTGGTCCCGCGCCTTTCCACCCGTCCCAATTTGACCGTGTATCTGGGGAGCAATCTGAGCGCGGAGAAGAACTGCCGTTGCCGGTTGTATAGTGCTCGCTCTTGAGCTGTGGGAGGGTCGCTCTGGTAGGGGAGTGAGGAATAGTAGTAAGTCCTGATCAGATTGGTGCCCTTGGATATTTCTGCTGGAAGCAAACCGAAGTCAATTCGCACGCCCTCGAACTCATTCCGTAGCACATTGAACAGGTAGGCGCCGTCAATAAATATCGCGGACCTCTCCGGCATTATCGCTCCTCTTCAACAATGAAAATGGGGCCGTAACGCAACGGCCCCATTTGTACGTAACCTGACGTGAGTGGCCGCTCGGCGTGAAACCGGCGGGTTAACGCCAGGGAAGATAGTAACCTGACGTGAGTGGCCGCTCGGCGCGAAGCCGGCGGGTTGACGCCAGGGAAGATAGTAGCCCGACACCGGCATCCGGAGAGAGCCGATCCGTGCCAGGTTGTTGCAACAAATTAATCTTACCACTGACCATCTCCACGTTCAATTCTCGGGTCTCGTTCCTACCTTGCCCCTCCATTCCCTACAGGCGATAATGGCCCCAAAATCCACGCGCAATCCGCACTCGCGCCGCAGGAGGCAGCACATGGACTGGGGAATGGCTAACCGCATGGCTCAGCTTGTTCAATCAGACGGGAAGTGCATGTTCCTTCCCGTTGACCACGGCTATTTCCAGGGCCCGACCCGCAACCTGGAGCGGCCCGGCGAGACCATCGCCCCGCTGATGCCCTACGCCGACGCGCTGTTCGCCACCCGGGGCGTCGTCCGCTCCGTCGTCGATCCCGCCAACACCAAGCCGCTGATCCTGCGCGTTTCCGGCGGCACCAGCATGACCGCCGGCGACCTCGCCGACGAGGACGTGACCACGTCTATGGAGGACGCCATCAGGTTGAATGTCGCAGCCGTTGGCATCTCCGTGTTCATCGGCTCCGAGTACCAGAAGCAGTCCATCATCAACCTCGGCAGGCTGGTCGACGAGGGGGAGCGCTACGGCATACCGGTCATGGCGGTCACCGCCGTGGGCCGCGAGCTGGACCAGCGGGATTCGCGCTACCTGGCCATGGCCTGTCGCATCTGCGCCGAAATGGGCGCCAAGGTGGTCAAGACCTACTGGTGCGACGACGGCTTTGACCGCGTGGTGGACGGCTGCCCCGTGCCTGTGGTCATGGCCGGCGGCCCCAGGGCCGACACCGAGCGGGAGGTCCTGGAATTTGTTCACGACGGCATGCAGAATGGCGCCATCGGGATCAACCTTGGCCGCAACATCTGGCAGAGCCCCAATCCCGTACCGATGATTCGCTCCCTGCGGCACATTGTCCACGGCGGTGGCACTGTCGAGGAGGCCGTAGAGATCTTTGACGCCGTTCGAGCCGAATCAGCGGAACTGGTGGGTGTTTCCGACTAGGGCGGGTTTCAATGCCGAGACGAGGCATTTCGACAATTGGAGTAATAGTCTGAATCGGGATTCACCGGATTAAAAGATGACCGGGATTGGGGACGTTTATCCTGTTAATCCTTCAATCTTGAAAATCCTGATTCAGACAAAATTAGGCAGGCAGGCGAACATGCGCGTAGCCATGTATTACAACAACAACGACGTCCGCATTGAGGAAATGCCTCGTCCCGAGATTGGTCCCGACGAGTTGCTCCTCCGGATCGACGCCAGTGGCATTTGCGGAAGCGACGTCATGGAGTGGTACCGCATCCAGCGCGCGCCGGTGGTGCTGGGACACGAGGTTGCCGGGACCGTGGTGCAGGTCGGTCGCGACGTAACCAAGTTCCGCGAGAACGACCGCCTGGTCGTTACTCACCATGTTCCCTGCAACGCCTGCCGTTACTGTCTCAGCGGCAGCCATACCGTTTGCGACACCCTGCGCGCCACCAACTATGATCCCGGCGGGTTCTGCGAGTACGTGCGCCTTCCGGCGATCAACGTTGACCGCGGGGCCATTCCCATACCCCGTAACGTGACGTTCCCCGAGGCGTCCTTAGCCGAGCCGCTGGCCTGCGTGTACCGGGGCCAGCGTCGCGCCAACCTCCAGGCCGGGCAGTCCGTGCTTGTGCTGGGCAGTGGCCTGGCGGGGCTGCTTCACATAAACCTTGCCCGCGCCGTCGGGGCCGGCAGAATAGTGTCAACCGATATTTCCGACTTCCGCCTTGAGGCAGCCCGCCGTTTCGGCGCCGACGTCACTCTCCGCGCCGATGAATACACCCCCGACCTGCTTCGCCACGTTAACGACGGACGCCTAGCCGATCTGGTGATTGTCGCCACCGGGGCCCGCCCCGCCCTGCTACAGGCACTGGAGTCGGTGGACCGCGACGGCACGGTGCTATTCTACGCTCCCACCGAGCCGGGAGTCGAGGTTCCGGTATCCATCAACGACGTATTCTTCCGCAACGGAGCCACGCTCACCACCACCTACGCCGCTGCTCCTGGCGACCTGACCACCGCTCTCGACCTCATCGGTTCAGGCCGCGTGCAGGTCGGAGAAATGATCTCGCACCGGCTCCCGCTCGAGGAGACCGGGCTGGGCTTCAAGCTGACAGCCAGCGCCACCGACTCGTTGAAGGTGGTGATCCAACCGCACCGCTGAAATCGCCAAGCAATGCACAATCGAATTCGGGCGTGTCCACTTCTGGGACAATGGGTCTAGCTGGGGCTAATTCGACTCCTGACACTGTCTGGTCCAGGATGAATGATGAATCAGAACGAAACGGACACTGAAAAACTGGAACGCCAGCAGAGAGCGATTGCTGACCTGCGCCTGGAGCAGGAGGACGACGACGAAACCCAGCTCTCGGTAGTCCAGGAAGCGGCCCGAAGGGCCACGCAGTACAGCTGGCCCGGAATGCCGGAGGATGACCGCAATCGACTCGTGGATATGGTAGTGGGCCTCCATGCGCTCACCTTTCAACTGGCGATTTTCCGGCGAGGCTGGTCCCAGGGCGTGAACGCCGAAAGAATCCAGCTAGACCCGGAAATCGCTGGGCCCCGGATCCTGGTCAGGGCCTACGCAACCGCCGAAGCGGATGCGTGGAGGATGAGGGCCGAGGCAGGAGAATTGCCTTTTGACACTGGCCCGCGCGCCAGCCTGGAGGACAGGATTCGCCGCTACCTGCGCCCCCACGAGCTGAAGGACCGCGAATGATTCATCATCGGATATCCCGATCCCTGATTGCCGGAACATTCCAGGGATCAAAGTAGAGGATTGACCCCAAGCAAATGCAAGGTGACATAGGGAAAGCACGAACAGCAGAATCCATATCAACATGCCACCCCTATGCAGGGCTAAAGGGCACTATCAAAGACCGCAGAGGAATTTAGTCCAGGAGGTCTCTCTGATGAAATTCGGACTGTTCCACGAGTTCCCCTGCCACGGAGATTTGAGCCAGCGAGAGGTGTTCGCCGAGTCATTCGAGCTGGTCGATGAGGCAGAGCAGTTGGGCACAGATGGGGTATGGCTGGCCGAGTACCACTTCCTGCCCCAGCGCTCGGTCCTGTCCTCGCCGGTCACCGTCGCCACGGCCATAGCGGCAAGGACCAAGCACATTCGCATCGGCCTGGCCGTGCAGGTGCTGCCCCTCGCCAATCCTGTCCGTCTGGCAGAGGAGATCGCCACCCTCGACCACATCAGCCAGGGAAGACTGGACTTCGGCATTGGTCGCTCGACTTTCTCGTTCATTTACGAGGGGTTTGGAATGGACTTCGGTGAAAGCCGGGGGCGGTTTGACGAGTGCCTGGAGATCATCCTCAAGGGTTGGTCGGAGGACCAGTTCTCCTACGAAGGCGATTTCTACAAGTTTGAGAATTCCTCCGTCGTTCCCAAGCCCTACCAGCAGCCCCACCCGCCTATCAGCGTGGGCGTGACGTCCGCCGAGACCTTCCCCATGGTGGGCCGTATGGGATATCCCATACTGATCAATCCCTCCCGGGTCTTCTCGCTGACCGAGTTGAAGGACTACATCGCCGACTACCAGAAGGCCCGCAAGGACGCCGGGCACGAAGGCAAGGGCGCGGTCGGCCTCCGCGTGCCGATCTACCTGGCGGAAACGGCGGAGGCGGCATACGAGGAACCCCGGCCCAGCACCGAAGAGGCCATGGTCCGCATCGGGGAAATCGTCGCCAGCACGGCCCACGGCGTCGGCGTGACCGACGACCGCATCGCCCAGGCTGATCGCATCAGGTCGATGAACTACGACGACTGGCTCCGCGACAAGGTGGTCTTCGGCACCCCAGAGGCTGCGGTGGACCGTTTCCGCGAGTTGCAGGAAGACCTGGGCCTGACCGAGATCATCTATGAGGTCAATTTCGGCTGCCAGATCCCCCACGAACGCCAGGTGAACACCATCCGGCTGCTCACGGAACAAGTTGCGCCGCACCTGGCATAGCGGGGTCCTTCAAAAGTTCCCTCTCCCTCAAGGGAGAGGGAGAATTAGAGGCCCCTGCCTCGCCTGGGACGAGGCTTGACGGGGGTGGCTATCACTGTACAATCTAGCCCACTATGTTCCGGCCCCGCAGGAAATTCGTGGGCAGGGCCAGGCCGCGGAGGTTGCAATGGAACTCGGATTGTTCCTGGAGTTCCCGATTAGGGAAGGATCCAACGAGAACGAGGCATTCAAGGAGTCTTTCGCCCTGGTCGAACAGGCGGAGGACTTGGGTGTGCATTCCGTGTGGATGGCCGAGTACCACTTTAACCCAGCCCGCGTGTTGGCCAGCCCCGTAACTATCCTGAGCGCCATTGCAGCCCGGACGAAGAACATCCGCATCGGCACGGCAGTGCTGTTGCTGCCGCTGGCCAACCCCGTGCGCGTCGCCGAGGAAATCGCGACCCTCGACCAGATCAGCGACGGTCGCGTCGAGTTCGGAATCGGCCGGGGCACCTTCCCCAACGTTCACGAGGGATTCGGGGTGCCCTTTGAGGAGAGCAGGGGCCGGTTCGAGGAGAGCATTGAGATCATTCTGAAGGCGTGGACCTCCGATTCCTTCTCTTTCGAGGGAGAACACTTCAACCTTCCCGAGATGTCGGTGAGTCCGAAGCCGTTCCAGCAGCCGCATCCGCCCATTCGCGTCGGCGTGACCTCCGCTGAGAGCTTTCCCATCCTGGGCCGGATGGGCTACAACATCCTGATCAACCCGTCACGGGTTTTCACGCTGGAGGAATTGCAGCCGTCCATCCGGGAATACCGGGAGGCGTGGAAGTCAGCTGGCCACGAGGGTGAGGGTAAGGTGGGCCTGCGAATTCCCATCTACCTGTCTCACGATGCTCAAAAGGCCCATGAGGAACCGAAGGAGAGCGCGCTATTTTCAATGGACCGCCTTTCCGACCGTGTCGGCAGCTATGCCGGGCGGCTCGGAACCCTGGGCGATTGGGGCGCTCAGGCCGAGCGGGTGCGAAATATGACCTACGACGACTGGGTGCGGGACAAGGTGGCCTACGGCACTCCCGACGCAGTCACGGAGAAGCTGAACTCGCTGGGAGAGGAATTGGGCCTCGACCAGGTCATGTTCGAGATCAATTTCGGCAACCTCATCCCGCTGGAGAATCAGGCCAACAGCCTCCGACTGATGATGGAGGAGGTGGCTCCCAACCTGGCCTGAGTTATATTCCCTCCCCCCCAGGGAGAGGGTCAGGGTGAGGGTGAAATCGTCCCGTGACGCGGGCGGAGCATGGAGGAGGAAACCCCATGAGTTGCGAAGCGTTTGAGGCTGGGAACAAAGTGGAGTGCGTCTCCGAGATGCCGGTGCGCGTGAGCATGGGCGCTCCGGTGGAGGGCGCCGGCCACACGATACAGGTGGGTGACATCGGCGAGATCACCACAGTAAGGCGCACCGGCGCGGGACTGCACTGGCTGGTCATCCGCTGGGAGCGGCTGGGCCGCAGCTTCAACCTGAACCCCGACCAGTTCGACAAGGTCAAAGTCGCCGGCTAGCAGGGAATTAAACACGGAGAACACGGAGGGCACAGAGGTTTGAGTGTCCTCCTTATTCTCTGTGGCCTCTGCGCTCTCGGCGTTGAAGTACCTACCACCGCATCCCCGGTTCGCGCTCCTGCAGCACCTCGCCGAACAGCGTCAGCACCTGGTCGATCCGCAGCAACACTATGGCCGCGCCCACCATCTCGGGGTCGTTGATCAGCCCTGCGTCGGCCAGGCGGCGAGTCATATCGTAGTAGGTCTCGCCCTGCCGCTCCACGCTGGCCGTGCAGCGGAATTTCCAGCCCGCGTCAGCGGCGGCGTTGCGAAACAGCACGATGACCTTTGGGTTTTCTTCGAGATGCTCCAGGGGCATGCGACGGGTACGGTCCCGGTAGACGAGCGTGGAGTCGTCCACTGCCAGCACCGTGCCGATATACCCTGCGTTGGGCGTTCCATCCGGCGAGGCGGTGGCAATGATGCACGGGAACCCGTCCTCCCGGGCGTTGTTGACCAGGCGCTTCATTTCATCCGTCAGTTGTATCACGTTTCACCCTCACCCTAACCCTCACCCTCGAGGGAGAGGGAATTTGTGCTCTAATCGTCCGCCGCCTGCTCCGCCATCTGTCGCAGCGAAACGCCAGTCTCCGAGGCCTCGATGGTGCGCCGGTCCAGCTGCAGCCCGAAACCGTCTGCCAGGCGGGTGAGGTAGTTGAAGATGCCCACGATGTGCCCGACTTCCAGCAGCGCCACGTCATCGAATCCCAGGTCTCTCAGAGGCTGCCAGTCGGCCTCCACCATCCGGGTGGGCGTGGCGCTCAGCTTCTCCGCCACAGTGCAGAGCGCCAGCTGGCGCGGCGTCAGTGTCTGCAATTCCCGCCATCGCCGGTGCGTCACCGCCTCTACGATGGCCGGGTCTCCGTCCTCGGCACGCAGAAACTCTGCGTGGGACACGGTTCAATAGCGGCAGTCCTGGGCCGCTGCCGCCACGGCCGCGACCATCTCCCGCTCCTGTCGGTCCAACTCGCCGGGTCCGAACATAACCTGGCGGTACAGCGCCCCGAACAGCGGAGCGATTTCGCCGTGCCGGGCCTGGAGGCGACCCATGGCGGGCAGGTAGCCGAAGTCGTAGTTGCCGGCCCGCGCTCCCGGCGGCAGACTGGCCCGGTGCTCCTCTTCCGTGGGGATGGACACCCAGGCTTCTCGCTTCAAATCTGGCAGAATTTCTTGGCTGGCCATTGTTGCCCCTCCTGTGGAGATGCCGCTATTCTAATCCAATGAAGAGGATACTGGTCACCGGCGCAGCCGGACAGCTTGGTTCCGAGTTGATTCCCGCCCTCCGGGAGCGGTATGGCAACGATAACGTGGTGGCGGCAGGGCACCGCAGTCCGCTGACCGAGGAGGTCGCCGGTTCCGGCCCGTCCACACGGGTTGACGTAACCGGGCAGGACTCCGTGGAGCAGGCCATCCGCGACTTTGGAATCGATTCCCTCTATCACCTGGGCTCGCTGCTCTCGGTCGCCGCCGAGGCCAATCGCCCCATGGCCCACCGGGTTAACATCGTCGGCCTGCTGAACGTTCTGGAGGCCGCTGTCGATGCGGGACTGGAGAGGGTGATCATTCCCAGCTCCATCGCGGCGTTCGGAATCGACACTCCGCACGACAACACTCCCAACGAGACGCTGCAGCGGCCTACGTCGCTCTACGGGATATCCAAGGTGTTCGGGGAACTGATGGGCAACTACTTCTACGAGCGGGTAGGTCTTGACGTACGCGGCGTGCGCCTGCCTGGCGTTGTCAGCTGGAAGGTGGAGCCGGGCGGCGGCACGACGGACTATGCCGTAGACGCCTTCTACGGCGCCATCCGGGAGGGGCGGTACACCTGCTACCTGAGGCCGGGCACGTATCTGCCCATGATGTATGTGCCGGACGCCATCAAGGCGCTGATCGAGGTGGCCGAGGCGGACGTCAGCCGCCTGAGGCACCACGCCGACTACAACGTTAACTCCATGAGCTTTGAGCCCACGGAACTGGCCGAGGCCATTCGTCGTCGAGTCCCGAGCTTCCGGATGGACTTCGACGTTGACCCACTGCGCCAGTACATCGCGGACTCCTGGCCTAACTCACTGGACGACACAGCCGCGAGACAGGAATGGGACTGGCGGCCCGACTACGGCATCGAGGCAATGGTCGACGACATGTACGAGAACCTCTCCGGTAAGCTGCTGGGATGATCTGGCCGTAGAAGGGCGCTGAGAAACTATCTCAATAGTCCCCTCCCCCGTCAAGGGGGAGGGTTAGGGTGGGGGTGAAAAGGTTAGAGGGCAAACCCGTCGATGTGCAACTCACGTCTTCTGAGATAGTTTCCAAATCCATCGTCGTCGCGTTGACGGGTAGCCGGGGCAACCACAAGGGTTGCCCCTACCGGATTGTGATGGGGTTGTAGGGGCGTCCCTTGCGGACGGCCTGGCCGCCAAAATACAGGTCACGCCCGACCCTGGACTTCACCCGTAGGGAGAGGGAACTGTTAATCAGTAGGGCAGGGTCCACGACTCCGAGAAGGCCAGCGCGCAGGTGCTGTGGGTGCGCGCGTCGCGCTGGCGGGGCCAGGGCCGTCCCGAGGCCTGCCGTCCGTTCAGGGTGATGCGGGCGCCGTTGGCCGGGATCAGCACCGTGGCGACCCCGTGGGGCCGCTCCGGGTTCGCGCCGGGAAAGCTGTGGCTCATAAACGGCTCGCCCAGGTCGTACCAGGTCAGGGCGATCTCCTCGCCATGCGCGCTCGCCGACTCGGTCCAGAACGAACGCAGGTCGCCTGAACTGCCGAAGGACGCCTCGGTCGCCGGTATCTCCAGGTTGCCGAACGTGGCGTTGATCCGCCCCTGAATCTCTCCCTGCAACCATCGGGTCATCTGAATGTTGTCGGTGTAGATGCGGGGCTCGCCGTTCGTGAGCTCGCTCTGCAGGAACAGCACATGTCCCGGGCCGCCCGGAGAGAATAGGATGCGCCAGAAGCTGGCGTCGCTGGTGACCGGCCCGTCGTCGGTGGCGCTGAGCCGGATATAAGGGTTCTCGCCCGTGAGGAGCAAACGGTTGGGATCGATTGGGCTGGCGGTAGTCATGGCTCGTCCTCCTATAATGTGCTCCCTCCCCCTCAGGGAGAGGGCAGGGTGGGGGTGATGCTGCGAGGGCTTCGAATATTGGCTGTTACTGCGCAGTCAGGCCGCCGTCGATCACCAACTCGCTGCCCGTCATGAACGAGGCCTCGTCGGAGGCGAGAAACAGGACTCCATAGGCGATGTCCTCGGGCTGCCCGATGCGGTTCATGGGGTGTCGCGCCGCGTGCTCCCGCCGGCCCTCCTCGCTGCTCAGCATTATGGGCTGCGTCATCGGGGTGTCAATGACTCCCGGATGCACCGAGTTGCAACGTATCCCCTCGTTGGCGTACTGGATGGCCGTGGACTTGGTGAGGAGACGCACCGCGCCCTTGCTGGCGGCGTAGGACGAGGTGCGTCCTCCCACGATACCCGCGATGGACGATATGTTGACGATCGAGCCGCCGCTCGCATCCCTCATTGCCGGAATGGCCGCCTTGGTTCCCAGGAACACCCCCTTGGCGTTGATGTCCATCACCAGGTCCCATTCTTCATCGCTGGTATCTTCCACCTGGTTGACGATGCCAACTCCGGCGTTGTTGACCAGGATGTCGAGCTTTCCGAACCGGCTCACTGCCTCGGCAACGGCGGACTCCCAGGCCGATTCATCGGTGACGTCCAGGCGCACGAAGACGCACTCGCCGCCGCTTTCGTTGATAGCCGCCTCGGTCTGTCGGCCCTCCTCTTCCAGCACGTCGCCGATAACGACCCTGGCTCCCTCCTGGGCAAACATCCGGGCCTCCGTTGCTCCCATGCCCCTGGCCCCTCCGCTGATCAATGCAACCTTGCCTTCCAATCGCATGGCTTTACTCCTAATCGATTATTGTTAACATCGGGCGGCGCTTACACGAGCGGATTCCCCTACAGTTCGCATAGTATATTGCACGGTGGTCATGACTAGAATCGCCTGCCCCCAATCGCCTACAATTCCGGCTAACACTTTCCAGCGGGCGGGTAGGCAAGAGGCTTGAACCCGGAGGGAGGACGGATATGGCCAATGGCAAGAGCTGGCGCCTAAAGGGCGAGTATTTCGAAAGCTGCAACTGCGAAGTCCTGTGCCCCTGCATAGTGAGGGGAACCAACATCGAACCGACTGAGGGACACTGCGACGTGGCCCTGGCGTTCCACATCGTCGAAGGGGATCTCGATGGCGTGGCGCTGGATGGGCTGAATTTCATTGCCGTCAACTTCACGCCGGGGCCCATGGCAGCCGGCGGATGGACGTCGTCGTTCTACGTGGACGCAAGGGCCGATGACGCGCAAAGGGCGGCGATGGAGCAGATTTTGTCTGGGGACATGGGTGGTCCTGCCGAGCGCTGGCGTGCCATGACCACGGACTTCCGGGGCGTACATTACGTGGAAATCGATTTCCAGGTGAACGGAAAGGTACACTCGGTGACGGTTCCGGGCGTTATGGACTTCTGCGTCGAGCCGATCCAGATTCCCGGCCGCGATGACGCTATGCTCCTGTCAAACACCGGCCATGGCGTCAATCGCGACCTGTATCTCGCCCGGGGCGTAAGGGGCGAGTACACGGACCAGGGCATGACCTGGGACAACACCGGAAGGAACGGGCACTATGCGGCCTTCCAGTGGAGCTATCCGTAACCTGGTCCATCCACCAGACAGGCCATCCGCCGCCGTCAACGTTCCATGCGCTCCCGGACCTCTTGAGGTCCGGGAGCGTTCTTTTGCAGAAGAGGCGGCAATCAGCGACGGCATAATTTCGAACGGAAATCTCTATTACGATTCACGCGCATCATTTTGCGAATTCAGGAAACAAGAATTGAGTGATTCCTGAAATTATGACAGTAAAACTGATAATTTTCTTTGACCGAAATCGATTCGATATCTATAATTGCGCTTTCATTTGGGGGTATGTGGCCAGGCACATTGCCAGCAGCCTGCAAATGAGCGGGAATCTAGAAGCCAAGGAGCGACGGAATGCGGAAATATGTCCTGATGGTCATTCTGGGGATGCTGGGCCTGCTGCTACTGGCTTGCGGAGAGGCTGCGGCCCCTGATCCCACGGCCACAACCGCCCCCGTTGCGGCGCCGACGGTGGCGCCGACAGTGGCTCCCACGGTGGCCCCGACCGAGGCGCCAATGGAGGAGGAAGAGGCGACTGAAGAACCTGAGGCGATGGAAGGTGATTACAGCCCGGAGTTGCTGGCCATCGCTGCCGAGCTGGCCAACGGTCCCGGAGCCATCTTCGTGGGCGACCTCAGCATGCTGGTCGGACCTGCGCCAACGCCCGAGGAAGGTGACGCGGACGGCAACGTGCCCCTGGACGCCCTGGAGAAGCACCTGTTCGTTTACGAGTCGGATTATTACCGTAGCCTGCTCGACAGGGCCAAGTACACAGACCCCACTCCGCTGGAATACGACGGCGATCCCATCGTCATCCAGAACGCCTGCGTGAACCGGGCCATCGTGTTCTGCAAGATCGTGGACACCTTCCTGGTAGACAGGCTGGAGGAACGCACCAACGGGAAGTTGATCATCGAGTCCACCTCCTTCCCCGAGTTGGGCGTGGCGGGACCCGACACGCTGAACCTGGTGAGGGACGGCACGCTGGACATGGTCAACGTGCTTGGCCCCTACGTGGCGGGAGACCTGCCGCAGCTGGAGATCCAATACCTGTTCGGCCTGTATACCGAACGGTCGCAGCAGTTCGACGCCACCGTGAAAATGCTGCCGGACATCGAACAGCTCCTGATCGACGACACCGGCGGGTATCCCATCAACGTCAACTGGCACAATGGTGATGACATCTTCCTGTTCACCAAGGAACCCCTGAACATGCCAGATGACGTGGTCGGGATGAAGACCCGGGCCTTCGGCACCTCGATCTCTGACTGGATCCGCGGCATGGGCGGCGAGCCGCAGTTCCTGGCCTTCGCCGAGGTGTACACGGCCCTGGAGCGCGGCATTCTCGAAGCAGGGGTAACCGGCGGGGATGCTGGTCACAGCCAGCGCTGGTACGAGGTCATCAGCTACATCAACGGCCCGCTCACTTCCTGGCCTTCCAGCCACAACGTGGTGAACAAGGAAATCTGGGAGTCCATACCCACTGACCTGCAGGAGATCTGGAAGGAAGAATCGGTCAAGCTGGAGCTGGAAGCCCTGCGGCTTGGCGCTATCCAGAACGAGTTGGGTCTGCAGAAGAACATTGACGCCGGCCTGGAATACATTGAGTTCGGCCCCGAAATGCGCGACCTGAGCGACAATGCGGTGCTGACGGAAGTAGTGCCCAACTGGGTAGATCGAGTTGGCGGCGCTGACGCTCCCTTTGTGGGTGTATTCAACGAAGCCATCGCGCCGATAGTTGGCATCACCATTGAAGCTGACGGTACAATTATCAAGGAATAACCACAGGGCGCCGCCACCAGTTCGGTATCGCAAACATCGAGGAGCGCGGAGGGAATCACCGGAATGAGACTCTCCGCGCTTCGCTCGCGTTGCCCCCTGCGGTGCCTTGCTGTCAGTAGCGCGCTGTTGGCCTTGTTGATATCCTCCGTGCTGGCAGCGGGGTGCGGTTCCTCCCCCTCATCCGCAACCACCGCTCCACCGTCCTCTCCGCCCCCGTCTGTCACTGCTCCTGCCACCACCGTGACTGCGATACCGTCGCCGGGTGGTGTGGCTGCCTCAGCGTCGGCCCCCACTTCACCCCGCCCCACCAGGCAGACCCGTGCCTTCGTTGGCTCCTCCGCGCCGGACTTTCGGTTCAAGTTGTTCCAGGGGGAGGAATCCCTCGGGAAGAGCGAATTGAACTTATCCGAAGTTGCTGGCCAGCCCATAGTGCTCAATTTCTGGGCCCGCTTCTGTGGCCCCTGCTGGTCCGAAATGCCGGAGCTTCAGGATTTCTTCGAAGAGCAAGGGGACCAACTGCAAATGCTGGGCATCGACGTAGGCCAGTTCACCGGGCTGGGATCGCCGAAGGATGCTGGCAAGCTGCTGGATGCTCTCGGCATCACCTACCCGGCGGGCTACACCGACGACGCCAGCGTGGTCTCGAAGTATCGAATCCGGGCAATGCCCACGACTGTTTTCATCGACTCCGACGGGGTTGTTTTTCATTCCTGGACCGGCGCAATCAACCGTCAGCAACTCGATGCCGTGGTAGCAAGAATGCTGGCCGAGGAGTAGGCGATTTGCAGGCGGCCGCGGAACCGAAGGGGCAGGGACGCCTAAGCGAGACCTGGTTTGTGCTCGTGGCGGGATTTTCGGTCCTGGCAGCCCAGAATGCCGCGCTCATCATCCCACCTCTACTGGTGGAAATGTCCACGGACCTGGAGATCTCCGTCGCGGTAGCAGGCCAGCTGGCCACGGCCACCTTCGCGGCATGGGCGGTCTGCGTGGTAACTGCCGGTCCTCTGTCCGACTCCTTTGGCCGCCGACCGATTGCCCTTGCGGGCCTGGCAGTGCTGGTTGCTTCAGTTACGGCGTCCGCCTTTGCGCCCAATCTGGCGACGCTCGTCGTTCTCAGAGTGCTCACCGGCTTGGGCGGAGGTATGCTGCCTCCCAACGGGGTAGGAGCCATTTCTGAGGTGGTTCCTCCGGAGAGACGGGCCAGAGCAGTCGGCCTCTTCATGTCCTTCCAGGTTCTCAGCGTGGGCGCCGCAGCGTTTGTGGCCTTGCTGGCCGGCTGGGGAGGGTGGAGATTCGCTTTCCTTGTTTCGGGACTGATCCTGGCCGCCAGCCTGTTGAGCAACTGGATATGGTTCCCCAGGGACAGCAGGGAACGGGTACGCAACCTGGAATTCTTTTCCCGGTTCCGGGACCTGTTGACCCTGCGATTTTTCCAGGTGGCGGTTTCGGCTAACCTGACAGTGCGCATCGCCTATTGGGGATTCTTCAGCTACTATGCCGCTTTCCTGATCGACACCTACGACATCAGCCTGGAGTTTTCGGCTGTGCCACTGGCAATTGCCGCAGTAGCGCAAATAGCGGGGAGCTATGTCGCGCCAATGGTAGGAAACATCAGGACGTACCCCGTAATGGTGGCATTGACGGCGCTGGCCGGAGGTGTCTGCGGGCTGCTGTTTTTTGCGTTCGATCTCGGATTCTGGGCGGCGGTGGCAGTTGCGTCGGTAGGCACGGGTCTGTTGAGCATGACTTTCCCGTCCCTGGTGGCAGTCAGCACTCACCATTCCGGGAACTCGACCGCAACAGGCGTCGGGCTTATGGGGCTGAGCAACATGGGAGGGGGAGTGATCGGGGCGGCCCTGGCCGGGTACCTGCTTTCCAGCACCGGCTTTGGAGGAATCGGATACCTGTGTCTGGGGGTAACGGTTGCCAGTGTTCTGAGCACCTTGTTCTTCAGAAGGCAATAGTGGAGTGAGACCGGGGCGAGGCCCGGTCTACTCAGCCCTGGCCATTCGACGCAGGAAGGCGCTCAGCAGGTCGACCCCGGCCACCAGCAGGAGGTACCAGATGATAAGCAGCGTCACGTCGGTGTAGTGGAACCAGCTCAGGCGGAGCGTGAATTCCCGCCCCAGCCCGCCGGCGGTGACGAATCCCACCACAACCGTAGTTCTGATTATCACCTCCCAGCGGTACAGCAGGTAGGTGATGAACTGGGGTATGGCCAGGGGCAGGATGCCGTACAACAGCACCTGCATGTCTCCCGCGCCGCTGGCCCGCAAAGCCCGGGCCGGAGCCGGGTCCAGGTTCTCCACCACCTCGGCTGTCAAGCGCCCCACGATCCCGTAGTTGTGCAGTCCCAGCGCGACGGCTCCCGGCAGGATGCCCGGCGACAGGAAGAACACGATGATCATTGCCAGCACCAGCTCCGGCACGCCCCGGGAGAAGGTGTACGAGCCGCGGGTCAGGTGGTAGGCCACCCGCCCGATGTTCGACGGCCTCCCCCCCAGCGTTCCGTCGCTCACGTTCCGGGCGGCCATCAGGAGCGTAGCAAATGCCCCCACTCCGGCAATGCCGATGGCCAGGAGGCTCATTGCCAGCGTTTCCGCCGCCAGCTTCCCCGCGTCCAGCCACCGACCCGCCTGGAGGTAGGCCGCACTAGCCTCCGAGTTCACCCCAAAAAGCGATTCCAGGAACCTGACGCCGTTGCCCCACGAACCCGCCGCAAACAAGCCGGAGAAGCCCTCGGCGTCCCCGAAAATAATGAACGCCCACGAAGCAGCGGCCAGCAGTAGGAACACATACAGCGATGCCCTAGCGAACGTCATCCCTCGCCGTTCCCGGTACGGCGTTCTCACTGCCCGTCCCTCCCGAAGCCAGCACGCGGCACGTTCACTGTCGTTCTCTCTGTGCTGACAACTTGAAAGCCCCGCCTTTCACGACACCAGGCTCCGCCGCACATAGGTGCTCCATAAGTCCACCACCACGATAATGCCGACCAGAAATATCAGCAGCGTCCAGACCTGGCTGAACAGCAGATCGTGCATGGAAAGCTGGATCTGGTATCCCAGTCCCTGGATGCCAACAAAGCTGAGGATGGCTGCGGACCGTATGCCGCACTCAAGGCGGTAAAAGGAGTAACTCAGCATATCCGGCAAGGCCATCTGGAGCTGCCCGTACATAAGGGCGGCCAGCGGCGGCGCACCGGAGGCGCGCAGCGCCCGCAGCGGCGGTTGGGGGACATCCTGGACCAGGTCCGAGTAGATCCGCCCCAGGATACCAGCGTAGGGGATGGCCAGCGCCAGGATGCCAGCCATCGGCGACAGCCCAACGGAGGCGACCAGCAGAACGGCCCACACCAGTTCGTGCACCGACCGCATTCCTGCCAGCAAAGCCCGCGTGCCGACAATCAACGGCCGCCGCCACGCCGACGTCTCCGGCAGCACCGTCCCCGAGGCGATCACCCCCAAGGGCAGCCCGATGGCCACTGCCAGCGTTATGGACGCAACCGCGTAGGCGATGGTGTACCAACTCGCCTTGACCGCGATGGCCAGGAATTCAGGGGTCAGGTCGGGGGGGAACAGCGCGAGAAGGAATCTTAGCGCGGAGGTACCTCCCCCGGAGTGGACCAACGGAGAGTCCCAGTCGATGTTGGTCAGGCTCCAGCCCAGCGCCGCCACCAGCGCTACGGTCAGCAGCAGCCGACTTTCAAACAGGCCCGAAAGCCCTTTTCGCCCGCGAAAATAAGGGGGCGGGAGGGACCTCAGCGGAATGCCCCCGGAGGAGGGAGCCTGCTCTGACTAGCCAGACCGACGGGCGCGGGCATGGCGGCTCCGTCCCTTTCCGGCATTTCAGAGAAGGGCGCTTCCAGGCGGTAGAGATCATCCATCGTGGGGCCGGTTACTGCTTCGGCGGGGAGGTCGAATACCAACTGCCCAGCCCTCAGCCCGATGACCCGGGTGCAGAACCGACGGATCAGTTCCGGCGAGTGCAGGCTGACAACAAGGGCCCGTCCGCAGTCTTCCGACAGCCCCGTCAGCAGGCGCAGCATCTCCTCAGCCATGGCCGGGTCCAGAGAAGCCACCGGCTCGTCAGCCAGCACCACCAGGGGGGACTGCACCATTAGCCGGGCGATTGCCGCCCGCTGCTGCTCCCCGCCCGACAGATGGGACGTTCGCTCCCACGCCTTGTCGCCGATGCCCATCCGTTCCAGCGCGGTCTCGGCCAGCCCACGGTCCTGGGGCCAGACCAGCGACGCGGCAGAGCGAAGCAGGCCCCATTGTCCCAGCCGTCCCGCCAGCACGTTGTGCAGCACCGGGAGGTGGGGCACCAGGTCGTATTGCTGGTGGATGATCCCCACCAGGATCGACAGCTCGCGGCCAGGCTTCACCCGCGCCAGGTCATTCCCGTCGATGGCCAGGGAGCCGGTGTCCGGTTGCAGGATGCCCGCCAGCAGGTAGAGCAGAGTCGTCTTGCCGCTGCCGCTAGGGCCGGCCAGCGCCACTCTCTCCCCGGGCAGGACGGAAAAGCTTACCGGAGCAAGCGCGGGCGCATCCGAATAGCTCTTGCTGACCCTGTCTACCGCGACCAGCGGCTGTTGCGGAACGGCGGTGTTCATTTGATGATTTCCAACTCCCTGGCTACGTCTTCGATGGCCTGGTAGTTGTCGTTGCTGGTGGGAATGAACTTATCGGTGCTGAACAGTTCCAGGATTTCCCCGTGATCCTGGAGATTCAAGTCCAGAAGCGCCTGACTGATTTTGTCCGTGAAGCCCTCACCGTAGATTTCGTCCAGGTCGCCCTGCACCGTCCAGTTGTAGTCGAAATAGGCGGGAGTGATGTAAAACTCTTTCACCTTGCCGGTGTCCACCTTGTTCTCTCGCACCGCCCGGTCCCAGACGTCCTCATTTAGCGCCCCCAAATCGAAGGCCCCGCTCTCCACCAGTTGCCAGGTAGTATCGTGGGAACCGGAGAAGTTGGGTTCTTGGCGGAAGTCGGTTGCTGCATCGATCCCCGCCTGCTTGAGGAAGTACCTGGGCATCAGGTGGCCGGACGTGGAGTTGGGACTGCCGAAGGTGATGCTCAGGTCTCCCGACTGCGTTTTAAGGTCGTCCAGAGACCCCAGTTCCAGGGCGGCGCTGGAGATGAACTTGGAGTGGAAAGCAGCGTCGTTTTCCCGTTGGGCGATGGACTGGGCGCCGGGTTTTTGTAGCCGGGCCTGCACGCCAGTCAATCCGCCAAAGAACGCCAGTTGCAGCTGGTCCTGCGAGAAGGCGGTGACCACTGCGGCGTAGTCCACGCTGGGAACGAACTCCACGGGCACCCCCAGCGCGTCAGACAGGTAGGTTGAGAAGGACTCGTAGCGGCGGGCCAGCCGCGCGGTATCCTGGTCGGGGATGCCCCCGACCTTCAGCACCGGAGCGTCATCGTCCGGCGACTCCGAGCAGGCAGCGATGCCGAGCACCAACGCCAGTGTTATGGCGATAGCGAACAGTGGAAAAAATCGAAAGATGTTCATTCAAGACCCCATGCGAAAGTTGCAGGCAGTTGAAGCCACTGGAAAACAGGGCGCCAGGGTACTCCGACGGAATACCTGGAACGTGACTGCCGGGGGTCTTGGGAGAGGACCGCTAGGACCGGAGCGCTAGCGTCTGATTAGCCCTGGGGACCGCCCGTCAGTACAGGCCCCGTGGTCCCAGGCTCAAGTGAATCCGGCGCAGGGGATGCGCGGGAAGAGGTGCGCGGCAAGCGCATTGGCGCTGACAGTTGACACGCCCGCAAGTCTAATCCGTAGAAAAATGGATGTCAAACCGGACTGCGGTGCGGGCAGTGTTTTTGATAGTTCTATCTTTGTACCGGAGATGGAACCATTGGGATTGTCTCTATGGCAAGTCTTCCACCGGCCTTGTTGCGATGCCGTATGTGCCGTAGAAGAAGTTGGCGTAGTGGGTGGAGCCGCCGGTTACGAACAGCAGGTACTGTTCCGGGTCCTCCAGTGCCGGGATTGTTGCGCCGGGATCGTCCGCAAGTTGCTGCAACTCGGGATGGTGGACCCATCTGCCGTCGGCGTCGGTTGGCACCCCGGAGCCGATGGCGTCGCGAAGCGAGGAGCGGCAGTGCTCATGCAGCCACTCCTGGGTGTCCCGCTTGCTCATGCCGGCCTCGGCCAGAATGACTGCGCGCGACGGGCTGAGCATGATCGGGTGGTAGGGACCCTGGTATTCGACCCTGCGGCTGGTGTGGCCCACCTGGGCCGATTGCGGTCCCTTGATCCAGCTGCCTCCGCCGGCGTGGCGGTAGAACATCATCGAGGCGATGTTGTTCAGTGTGTCCTCGGGTTTGCGGGAGGCGGTGTCCAGAACGTCAGTGGGTCCGGTCACTGTTACCACGGTCACGGCGCTTTCGTCGGGGCGGAACCCCCGGTCCACGTGATAGGGCTGCCAGGGGCTGAGTTCTTCGTTCTCGGCGATGCACATTCCGAACTTGGTGGGCAGGCCGATGAAGTTGGGGTCGCCCGCCCCGGCCTTGCAGTATCCGACGTTGATGAGGCAAAGCCGCAGGGCGCGTCCGATGGCGGTATTGGCCTTGTTGACGACGCCGGGGCCCATGGCCGATGTGCCCCAGTTGATCCCCGTCCTGGCGGCGGCCGGCCCATTGACCAGGATCAGCGGCGCCTCGGTGTGGCCGGACACCTGCATATCCCGGTGGTTCATCTCCGGCTGGGCGATGCAGTCCAGAGCAGCCAACAGGATGGGGAACTGAGCGGGTTGGCAGCCGGCCATCACGGCGTTGATGGCAATCTTCTCAACGGTGGCGAGGCCGAAGCCGGGTTCCATCACCATCACCACGTCCTGCGGCGCGCGCCGGGTACCCTTGAGCATGGCCTCCACGGCGGCCGGGGTGGGCGGAACGATGGGCAGGCCATCGCTCCAGTCGCGCTCCTCCATGAAGCGGTTCACGGAGTCCAGGCCCCAGGGAGAATCGTCCAGCGAGACGGTGAACAGGTCGGTTTCGCTGTGTCCGTTCGACGTGCCGGAAAGGTCGGCTGACGCGGACATCCGAGTCAGTCCAAGGACGATGTTGTCGATCTCCTCATCCACCATCCTGTGGATGTAATCAGGCTGCTGGCCAGTGCAGGCGTGAGGGATGGTCACAAAAGCCGCAGCAGGCTGTCCCCAGCCATCCACGCATGCCCGCCAGGCCCGGGCGAAGCTGCGGGCCACGATGCCGACGGACGGGACGCCGGCCTTTTCCATGGCCACCATGTCGTGGGCAAGCCACGACGTGCAGCCGCCTCAATGCGCTGCCGCGCCGACCATCGCGTCCACCTCCGTGGCAATGGTGGCCGCTTCGTCCGCGTCGATGTGCACCCCGCGGCTCAGGGCCGGTCTGTTTGGGCGCAGGTTGCCGCCGTAGCTCTCGAACTTCACGTCCGGGAAGCGCCGGCCCAAGTGCTCTGCAACCCGGTTGACGGCCACGTCCGCTCCGCCGGTAACGTTGTTGTACAGGCCGATGGTCTTGCCGTTCAGGGTGTCAAGACGCGGGGCGGGCGGCACCTTGAAATCCACCCGCGCTGCGGCAGGAGACATAATTTGCAGCTTGATCGCCATATTCCCTCGTGATTGAAACTCGCCGGTGTTCAGATGGCTAGGAGTCTATGGGCACAGGGAGTGGCGGTCAACGGGGCAGGCACGCCGGGAACGCGGGCGAATTGCATGGAGTCTTTGGCATAGAAATCAAGGCATTTCAAGGCTGAATCAGCTTCGAAATGCCCGAACCAGTACTCTCTTAGCCAGAATTCTGGCGGGAGTGCGAGGGAGTCTAGACGGAAGAAGAGGGAGCCATAATGTATTCATTTTAGCTACGGATCTGACGGATTCCCAGCACCCTATCTCCCGTGCGTCCTTTTGTGCGTACTTTTGCTTACCGCCGCTCAAGTGGTCGTATTGGCTGTCTGGGCATCCTCTGAAACTCGGGGGGCTGGCTTGCTTTTGAGTGCCGTCCACCCCGATGGTTCCTTGTCTACGCATCGTAATTCCTGCTGGGTTAACTAGCCAGTGTTGTGTGGGACTCCGGTGCTTTTCGAGTGTCCGCCCCTGTAGTCTCTATTTTACGAAAGTTTTTTCTCTTGTCCTATTTGCGGCGGTCCTGACATCCCTTTGGGCTGTGTCATCGACGTTGGTCGTCGATTCCTGCCTGGTCATTCACCGGCCAATTGAGAAGCGGAGGCTGCCGTCCTCTGAATATGCAGCCTCCGCTTGCGTCCTCTGTGAAGTTTTCCTATTTCCTCCTTTTGAGGCGCCAGTTACCTATCTCTCCCGTCGCCCTGGGCCGGGACTCAATCCATGCGTCAATCTCGCTGGATTTCCACCGGTTTGATTTTTGGCTGACCTTGATTGCGATAGGGAAGTTCTCCAAGCGCATCTGGACGTAGATGGAGCTGCGGCTCATTCCCACCTTCTGGACAACCTCTTGAATACCCAGCAGAGGGTCCTTGGGTTCCACCATGGGCCTCTGCATAGGCTTGGCCACCGTTGGCTCGCCGTTGGGGTTGGATTTTGGCGAAGCGGCTGGGATCCGTCGGCGTCGGCGCCGCCGCCGGGAGTGCTTGCCGTATTTGGGGTCGCTGTTTTCCGGCACGTTGCCATTTGACCGTTCGTTGACGTCGGGGGTGTCGTTTGCAGTTGTTACATCTTGGGTCTGTCGCTTAGACTTGCTGATTGTGGTTAGGTCTGTACATTGCGCGGCGGAATTCTCTCCATTATCATAGAGATGTACCGCCGCAGGGTCCTCCTCGGTTTGGTATGGGGCCGCAGCTGGCTGTGAAATCGGCTGCGGCTTCTTTTTTTGGCCGGGTCCGTCGCGGGTGCCGCTAGTGGGCATAACGGGTCTCCTTTCTTTGCTATAAACTGGGGAACGGACGGGCCGTTGGCTTTAGGCCTCCGCCGGTAAGGATTTTGGCGTGGAAGTCCTGTTCCCTGTCCTCGCCGGTTTGCCGGTTGAACCTGTATTCTTGTGCTTGGCGTCGATAAAATTAGCCCATATATTCTAACGCTCCGTTCTCCTCATAATCAATGGGCTGTTGTCTCTGTTCTCCGTGACGGCACGGTTGGGCTCTGTTCCTGCATAGTGAAGATGAAAAGCGGTGAGCGTTGTGTTCCGTCAGGCGATGATCGTCGCCTGTTCCGTCGTCTCGTCCTCCGTTTGTTCTTGGGCGGTGTTGTGCTCGCCATTGGCAGGTACTGGCGGGCCAATATACTTATAAGTTCCGGGCTCGACCCACTCCCAGTGGTCCTTCTGTTTGTCCATCATTCGGCCCAGCGTCGTTTTGTAGGATTTTGGTGCCCGGCGTGTCAGACCCGCAGCGGACATCCATCTAGCTGCGCGGGTCTGGTTGACCTTGTTCTCGGGCGCTCGATAACCAATGGCACACAGTGTGACGTAGGGATCGGTGTTCGATACCATTTCAGCAGCAGAAAGGGGACAGTCGCTCAAGTCCGACTCCGCATCTTGATCCCGATTTCCGTCTGGGAGTTTGTAAATCCGAAGGATCTGCGTACGCAAGCGTCGAAACTCCTGCGCTTCCCGCGCTGCCGCGTTCTCTCTCTGCTCAAGGTCTCTCAGGGTCTGTCTTATGTACTCCGGCACCATTCTGCTGCTCTCGGTGGTCATGGTGTTCTCTCTTTCACGGCGAGGTCCGTGCTTCAAGGGACAGTTCATTCCTCATTGTGCCCCGGAGTTGTTCCGAAGTCAAGTGCTGTGACGAACATTTTTAGCAGTTGTTCCCTTTAATGGTTCTCAACCTCGGTTGGAGTTCGGTCTATCCGTAGAAGTGTCCCCACGCCTTAGCCTGTGTTCCCTAACCTTGTTTACGGTTACTCGGGTGGGGTGGGGTTTTGCTGGAGCTCTGTTTGGAAGTTGTTTCCGTTTGTCTTTCTCGCCCGATTCTGTGGGAAGGCGGGCCGGTGGAACTATGTCTGTGGAGCGGTGGTAGATCGCGTCCTTATTCCTGTAGGTGAGTCTCCTCATCTTCCGGCGATTGGCTGGGGAATTGCGACTGGGCATTTGCCGTCTGTGCGGGCGGTGCTCCGATGGAGTACCGGTGTTCCTTCCCGGTGCGGGTCCAGGCCTCCGGGAAGGCGTTCAGCAATCTCCTGATTGTCACTCGGAAGTGTCTGGGCTCAGTGTTGGTCAGCCCTGCGGCTAGGAACCATCGGGCTGCTTCGGTTTTATCCAGCGGGGCACCTTCCAGTTTCTCCCCTAGGGCGCAGAGGATTCTGTAAGTACGCTCGCGGGGGGTTCTTCCCTCAATCGCTAGAATCTCTGTCAGGGAAAGGGGGCAGTTTCCGAGCAGACATTTGCCCGGTAGGCATCCTTGGACCGTGCAGCGTTCGTCTCCGAATGCCTGTCGGGAGCAGACCGGTCCTGCCAGTCCCCTGAGCCGTGCCTCTCCTGGCCGTTCTTGAGCTTCTTGCTTGGCAGCTTCCTCGGCTTGGCTCGGTTTCACAGCGCTATATTCCTTGACGTATTCCAAGAATGGTTCGAGTTGCGTCAGTTCACTCCGCTTGGTTTGGATGTCTTCGGTCAGCATGTCAATGAATCTCTGGATTGCCGGCGGGTGCTGCGGTTCAATTGCGGCCTGCGATTCCATGTGGTCTCCCGTAACGATTCGTGTTTTCCTTGTCTGGGATGCCCTTGTTTAACATCAATTATTTCTGGCGGTCGTGTGGCTTCATCCGGCAGTGCTGCCGAAATAGCAACACTTGGGGCTGTTACCTGTCGGGGCCGTTTCTGGCGTCACTCTGATACTCTCGCTCTGAAGCTCGGGAGTGGTCGTCGCCTAGGCCGCATCATTTGAGATGCCAGTGTTGAAGAGAAAAAGGGCAGGCCAGCAACGGCCTGCCCGGCTTTTCGACTGAGTGCCCCTGTTTCCTAGCAGGGTTCTATGATACCGACGTCTCTGGACACTTCCCGTGGATATGAAGGGCGGCGCTAAAGTGTCCCATGTGGCCACTCTTTGGCGACCACTATGACCCGCGTGCCCTGTGGCCCACTCGGTCGTCTCCCCCCATGTTTCCGGGGGTAGTCTGGAGTTCCCAGGGTGTTGTCGGGCAGACCGCCGCGTGTGCGGGGATAGAATCAGGTCAACAAGATCTGGCTCGTAAACGAAGGGCTGACCGCCGCGTGCGCGGGGATAACGTCTCGTACCTCTTCCGTATCTCAGGACGCTGGGGCTGACCGCCGCGTGCGCGGGGATAACTCTCCCGGTGATGCTCCATCTGATCCAGTCAGCGGCCGACCGCCGCGTGTGCATTGGGCCTGCCGGTCTTGGCGTCGATGGCCACGATGTCGTTGCCCTTCCGCGCTATGAGGTCCGGCTTGCCCGCCAGGGTGGCGGAGCTGCCTTTCAGCCTGAACAGGTTCTGGTTCTCGGTGGTGACCGTGTAGCCCGTTCTCTCCCTTTCTTCCCTTTCCCGGTTGACCAGCGCCGTGTGCTCCAGCATCCAGGCGGCTGAGTCGAAATCGGAGGTCTGCTTGGCCCAGTGTTGGTGGTGGGCCTTGAACCAGCCCGCCCATTCGCAGGAGTTCTCGCCGGCAAGAAGCTTCGCCAGGGTGGTGGCCCGTATGTGGGGCCCGCGGAGCGTCTCTGGGCCATCGTAGGAGCCTCCTCTGCATTCCGGTTTCCTGGAAGGTTTAACTTCCAGATCATCGGACTGTCTCGGGGTCCATCAACGGCCTGCTGTCAGCAATTCCGTTGGAGGAGTCTGAACCGGCAAGAGTGTGGCGAGGGGTTCGCTTGCTTTCACTGGATGCCCCTCTCGGCGATTGGGTGCATCCTGGATTTGCGCCTCGGATTTGGTGGCCTGGGCCGCGATGCACGGGGTAGTGTCGCAAAGGCGGACGGCGGCATCCCGTGAAAGCCAACGAAATCTGGTGATGGCTTTGGCTCGCTGCATCCGGTTCTGCGCCTCGCTGCAATAGGCCCGGCCGCAGTCGTTGCTGAGGCGTCGCGCTGTCGCAACTAGCTGTCCTGGCCTTCGTTTCTCCCGATTCCGACCACCTTTTTCAAGAGCCATACCACGGGTTCGGCGGCGAATCTCGCGAAGACTACCGCCCATAGCGCTAGTGTCACGTAGCCGCCCGGGGACCCAGGGCTTGCGTCAAAGTTCCCGCAGGCTCTGGCGATGACTAGGATGCCCAGGGTAATGAACAGCAGTTTGGATATTTCCTTGGCCGCGGTAATGGCCCGGTGTCTTGGAGTGCCGGGCTCCGGCGGGGATAGGAACCGGTAGATCGCTTCTCTCATTTTCGTGCAGTCCTCTCAAAGTGGTAGTCGGATGAGGGAGTGAAATTTCCCTTGTTGCGGCCGTGCCTGTCGGCGGATCCGCCGGGCTTTGCCTGGCGAATATTTTTTAATTCCGGTTCGTTGTGCAAAATTTGTTTTAATTCAGAGACCATTGCCCGCGCCGTCAGCCCATGGCGTCCGGTTATAGACTCCGCTCATTGTGTCGCCTGGTGCTGCTGCCCGCTGGAACGGGCTAGGCCGTCGTGTCCCAGCTGTTGCTGGCATTCGGGGCTAGGTGCTCTGCTCTTCCTTTCTTCCGATTCCGACCAGCTTCCTCAGGAGCCACACCGTAGGCTTGTTGGCGAATCGCGCGAAAAAGACCACTGAGAGTGCCAGAATCAAGTAGGCGCCTGCGGAACCGGGGGGCGGGTTGAATGCGCCGCATCCTTTGGCGATGAGCAGGATGCCCAGGGTGATGAGCAGCCAGTTGGAGACCTCCTTGGCCGCGGTCGTGACGCGGTATCGTGGAGTCCCGCGCTCCGGCGGCGAAAGGAACCGGTAGATCTCTTCTCTCATTTTTGTGCAGTCCTCTCAAAGTGGTAGTGAGGTGAGGGGGGGAAATTCCTCCCGTCTGCTGGGGTCATGCCTGTCGGCGGGTCCGCCGTCTAGCTTTCGTTCCCAGGTGCCACAGACAAAAATAGACGAGCCGGTATGGCTCGCCGTTTCGCCGTTGTCCCAACGCTGTCGTGCCCGTCGGGAATGGTGGATTTGCTATTCCATCGGTTCCGGGTTCGTTGCCAAGTTGTAGGCGAACAGGCCGACCTTGGTACGGGCATTTGGTCGTCGAATCGAGGACGCTGGCGTCAGCGTCAGCGTGGACAGTCGCGGACTGCTATCAGGGAAGTCAACTGCGCCAAAGGTTAGTTTGAGGGTGTCGTGCCCGCCGGGGGCGCTGATTCTTCCTGAACACGAGCAGGACGATGCCTTCTTCGTCGCTGGTGGGTCGACGATCAGGATGACGAATGGGCGGAACGCCGTCGCCACCTGCCGAAATCCAACGACTCCGAAGCTTTGCCAGCATCCTGCGCTCGGTAGAGTTAGCCGCATCATAGCGGACGACGTCTTGCGCACCACTTGCTGGTACTTCACCAGAATATCTCGGCTGACCGGCCGATTCTGGCGACGGCAGACTGTACCGGATTTCTCCGTATGTGAGTACTTCGGACTCCGAATGGTTTTTGGTGTAGCTGATTCTAAAATTGAGTTGACTAACAACTCACATTTTGTTATGGTATTTGCCATGGAGGCCGATCATGACAGAGACTTTTGGCCAATTTCTCCGCAGAAAACGGAGGGAAGCTGGCATCAGTCAGCGTGAGCTTGCCAACCGAATTTCCGTGGACTACAGCTATATCAGCAAATTAGAAAATGACCGTCTTCCGCCGCCATCCGCGAAGGCAGTGGTGTCGATTGCCGAGGTGTTATCTGCTTCGCGCGATGAATTCTTGGCCCGCGTGGGTAAGATACCCTCCGATGTAGAAGAGGCTATCGGTAGTAGTGCGGGTGCTCAAGGGTTCCTTCAGGATGCTCAACTTATGGCGCTGTCGGACGACGAGTGGGGAGAGATCCGCACTGCACTGAGTAGACTTCGGGACAGTCGCTGAGGTGATGCCGTGCAAATGCAGTTAGAATTGATGTTGCCCATCGCTCCGACTCCCGTACAGAGGGAGCTGGAATTGGCTCGTGTCACGTGGTCATACAGCCGCCGCGATGCCTTCGAACGATGTCCCAGGCGCTACTTTTATCAGTATTACGCCGCTTCAAAGCGGGGTTCGCACTTGGGAGCTGCGGGAGAACAGGTTCGTTTTTTGAAGGGACTTTCCAATCGTCATTTACGTGCTGGAACTCTGTTACACCTTGGGGTAGCCAAGTTCCTGCGTAATTCACTGGCTGGTGACCCGGTGGAACCATCGGGCCTCGCTCGATGGATCGCTGGCTTATTCGATAGGGACATATCCCATTCTGCTAATGATCCTCAAGGTTTGAGCCTTGGTACTGGATCATACTCTCCGGTGCTCTTAAGTGAGTTTTACTATGGGCAGCCAGACGCCGAGGACCTTTGCATGGCCGCCCGGGACCGCATGACAGCCGGTTTTGAGACCTTCTGTGAGTCTCCGTCTTACGCGCAGTTTCGCGAGCCGGCCATTTACTCCGACGTTTCTATCGAAAAGAGCATTTCGATTCCGGGCCTCCCGTTCAAGGTAAGGGGACAGGTTGACTTGGCTTTTCGTGATGGCTCCTCAGTCTTTGTGGTGGATTGGAAGCTTGGGGACGCTTCGAGTGCCGACGATAGCCTGCAGTTAGCTGCCTACGCTTTGTGGGCGTGCCGAGATTTCGGTGTAAAGCCAGAAGCGGTCCACCTAGTCAAAAGCCATTTGGCTTCCGGCACGTTAGTTGCCGATCAATTGGATGAGGTTGCCATAAGGCGTGGTAGGGTTCGCATAATGCAAGACGTTGAGAGGATGGCCGCAATGGATGGGTATGGCCGAGATGGTAACGAGCATGCTTTTACTCCTTGTGCTCAGCCGGCGGTATGCTCGTCGTGTCCGTTCCTTGAAGTGTGTCATGAAGGGAGGGCTTGCCTTGGCGTTGGAAACTAATATCAAGCTGGTATCGCCGGGTTCTGATTTATATGTACCGGTTCGCCGGATGGCTGCGACGGGGCAGAATCTGGAGACAGACCTCTTGGAGCGGGCATGCAGCTGGTTGCGTCGTTCAGCGGGTGTAGGAGCTGTTCCCGATCCAGAGGCTGCCGGAGTTTTGCTGGTCGCCTCGAAGCGCCCAGTTCCTCCAGTCGAGTTGAAGGATTCCGACTGGAGAATTCAAGTGGAAGACCTGGGTGAGCCACATTCCGACCTTTACGCACGGGAACACCCTGATCTTGTTGCGTCTCTCATCGAGCGGGCACTCCAGAGCCAAGTGGAGAGGCGTTCCCAATTCTGGTCTCTCCAAAGTCCTCGGATCTGGTATGAGCCGTCGCCGTTCAAAGACGAGCAGGACATAGTTGCCTACCGGCGTTTCGAGTTGTCTGCCATCCCTTTGGCTGATGACGGGATCGGAGTAGTCGCCGACATTGGAACCGCGTTCTTTTCTGCCTTCACCGTGGACCACTTCTTTGACCTTGGGTTGGATGCTTCTGAGCGATCGAGGCGTGCTCAGCGGTTTAAGGCGATTTCTGGAAGGCAACAGGGGCAGAAAGGTACTTTGGCCTATGATAACGGTCGCAACAAAACGGTTTGTTACTTTGAGGATGTTCCTCCGGGGTTGACCTGTGCGACAACCGAGCGTTTGGTGGTTCGCGGGCGTGAGTACAGCTCACTCTATGAATATTATCGCGTCGAGTATCCTCGGCTGGACGTTTCGGCGAACGATCTGGTAGCTAGAGTTTCCTTCCGCGGATTGGACAGACCCCGGCCGGTCGCGGCCCGGCTGCTCAGGCCACGCGTAATGAACGACAACGTCCCTGGGCGCTTGTCGTCGTTCGACAAAGTGTTGCCGGAGGAAAGGAGACCCCTACTCCAGGAATTCTGGACGTCTTTGGGGGAACGGCCATTGGGTCCTGGCTTGCCAGGGTTGCTGCCTGAGTTTTGGACACCCCCACCTGATCGCATCAAATACTTCCTGCCTCCGGCAGTTCAGTTCGGTTCTTCCAAAAGTTTGCCAGAGCCTGAGAGGCCGGAGGTACCTGAATTCCGCAAATACTACCGTGGTCGAAAGCCATTGATGGATGCTGGCAATGTGTTCCGGTTTCCTCCTTCTGAGACCCGTACAATCCAAGTGGCCTATCCGTCTGGATGTGACGAAGCTGCTAGCCAGCTTGGCAACGACTTGGCTCGAACGTTGGGCAGTTGGACCAACAAGCAGTTCAACAGCAACTTGGTTCCATATGCCGTTGCGGAGGACGCCTACGCTCGGCTCAAGGGGAACAACGAGGGTATAGTTCTGTTTGTGCTGGACGGGGAGCCGGCGGCCTATTATGAGGCGGCGTTCAACTTGCCCGGCTGGCGGGTCAAGAGGGTCATGGACTCGACATTGAAGGAACAGTTCCGATACTGGAGTCATGGTGCCTGGGACCGGCGCAAGAAGCGCGAGACATTGGATGCGGGACGGAACCGTTGGGACAACTTCGTCGCCTTCAACGCCTTTGAAGTGCTACAGCTCCTGGATGCCGTTCCCTATCGGACAGACGGAATTGGTCCGTTCGAGGCCCAGTTAGCCATTGATGTGGGGTATGATCGGCGGTTTTTTGCCGTTTCATTGTTGATTTGTCGTGATTCCGCGAAGTTTCCGGACTTTGGCATCTACACCAGAGTTCACCCCAAAGCCGATCCCAAGAACGAGACAATTAACCCGCACGTTTTGAAGGATGCCATACTGGATTTATTTGGCATTGCAATGCGGGGCGCTGCTGATCCGTTGGATTCGCTGCTAGTCCTAAGAGATGGTCGGCTGGTGGGGGCAGAGTGTCAGGGGATTGAGGGAGCTGCCGATGTTCTCCGCCAGGATGGTGTCCTGAGTGTTGCATCTCGGCTGGATGTCGTCGAGTTCCGTAAGAGCAGTTTGAAGAACTTAAGGTTGTGGGAGGTTCGCGGGAACAATGTCTCGAATCCGCTGGAAGGGACCGGTGTGGTATTGGGGCCGGGTGCGTTTCTCTTGTGTTCCACCGGTGCCTCGACCTTGACGCAAGGCACGTCGGATCCTGTGATGCTAATTGGACAAGGTCCCGATGCGGCTCTGCATGATGCGGCTTTGTCTGTGTTCTCGGCTGCACAACTGAACTGGTCCAGCCCAGGGATAGCCCAACGCTTGCCGCTAACTCTGAAGAGGACGGATGATGAGTTGAAGGCTCGTTTGGCCCAAGAGGTTCGTGGTATACGTTAGGTGGCACTGCACTAAGGAGGAACCATCATGAGCGATAAGTGGCTCAGTGCCCAAAACTTCGAGCGCTCCTTTCACTTGGTGTCGGCGATCAATACCGTTTCGATCCACAGTAAATTGGAGGCAGCCGGTATAGATGACAGTACTCGCCTCGCGGACGTCGAGGAGGCACAGGAGTACCTGATTCGTTTTCTGCGGACCTTGAGCCCTATGATACGTGATTCCGGGAGGACCTCCGAGGCGTTGGTTGACGGGCCCGATCCCCGGTTGGGTGATCTAGCTCGGGGATTCTTGGCGGCACAGACGGAGCGGCCCGCAACTACTTCTTTGTCCGGGGTGTCTCCGGATGAGATCTGTCGCTTGATCGAATCCTCTGAACCGTCCGATCAGGGAAAGCTCTTGGTGTGCCTTCGCGATCTTCGTGGTCTGTTGGAGCAGCATATCCGGGCGGATGCGGCTGAGGTCTTTGGAGAAGCCTAGGTGTACACGATTCTCCGGGTTCGCAATGAGCATATCCTCAGGGAGCTTAATGGCCTGCAACGGGATGTGGCAACCGCCGGGTTCCCGGAGGAACTGACGCCGTACGCCCGACAGTTATCGGCTCTTTGCAGTCGGCTACGGATGCAGATTGAAAGGAACCTACAAGACCTGTCCTTGGGTCAGCAGGCCATCCTGGAAGACGTCCGAAGCAACACGGAGCAAGTGGTTGGTTATTTCGATCTTCTCAGTGGTCTCTTGGCGACACCGATATTGCGCTCTTCGTCGTCAGACCGTTTGTCACTGAAGGTTGTGGCGTGGTTGCACCAGGCTCATCCGAGGACAAGAGATTATCCGGCGGCGGTTGCAAGCGGCGACTGCGCCATACATCCATTGGTCGAGTTCTGCCCGATTTATTATTTCCCGTCCGCAGAAGGAGCCGGGTTGCTGTATCAGCCCTTGTACTTCCACGAGTTCGGACACCTGCTTTACCGTTGTCATAGGGACGAGCTGGACGAACTGGTCCTTGACTTGCGGCGTGATATATTCCGGATACTGACACCCGCATCTTACCGGAGTGATAGATACTCCGCACGGCAGGATTCTCAACGCCAGGCCGTTACAAGAACCTGGTATCACTGGGCTCAAGAGCTGTTCTGCGACACCGTAGGTCTGATCATAGGTGGCCCATCATTCTTATGGGCGTTTTCCTCATACTTGGCCAAGCTTCGTCCCGGTGATTTTTATCTGCCTCCAGATGCTCTGGCCGGAAGCAGGCACCCGCCGACTTGGCTGAGGATCAAATTGTTGCACATGCAAGCGTCTTCCATGGGGTTGTCCAGCCAATCGGGAGCCATCGTCAGAGAATGGGCTCGCATGGCATCTCTGATGGGTATCGTTGAGGATTACCATGGATTTTACGACGAGGCGTTTGAGTCCTCAGTTCTCAATATGCTCCGAGACGCCGTAACTGAGGCGGCGCCGCGTGCGCACCTCCCTTCGGAGGTCTCTCACAGTACCGCCTATCCAAGTCCAGAAACTACTCCTGTGTCATTGGTTAACCGGGCTTGGTGTGCCTTTCTTGATGATGGCACGGACTACTCTGTCTGGGAGACTGCGGCTACTGAGCGTTGGCTAGGATAGTATTTATGCCGCCTGTGTTGGTTGGCCGGAGAGTAGTTGCAAATTCCCTTCTTGGGTTTGGCGGATTTTGCCTGGCAAACGCACACTACTGGTGAGAGCGTCAACGCCGACGAGGGTTTGAGCGAAATCGCCGATGGTGATTTGACCCACCAAGTTCACATCATGGAGGTGAACGGCGAGAGCTATCGCCTCAAGCACAGTAGTAGGGAGAACTCTTCCCCGCAAGCACCTGTCCATTCCGAAGGAGCATAGGCCACACCGTCAACTCCCTCTCTTCCTGCTCCTGTGACCCACCACTCTGCCTGATTTGCTGCCGCCAGTAATCAGGCAAGTAGTACACGATTCCTCCGCCACAGTGGTCCATGATCTCGGCGCCATTGACAGGAAAGGCTGGGCTTTCCATCTGCTGGGGGATGGGATGGAAGGCCGAAGTGTAATTTGGGCGCTGGTTCGCTGTGACAGATGAGATGGCGGAGACAAGAAGGCGTTCCGCCCTGTGAATGAGGCCGTGTTAGGAAACGATTCCCAAATAGGATGCAAAATGTTCGACCAGCTCCGCAGGACTCTGGTTGGTGGTGTCAACAACGAGGTTGGCCGCGAACGCTAAGGAGCTTACTCCCTGCTCAATCTGGTCGCTCGCAACTTCGTCATAGCTGTACTGGTCGGCCCTGAATTCGTACCTATTGGATAGAATTTCCCTGGTTGCCGTCAGATGGACGTGAACGACAGATTCCCCGAGGGCGTATTTGATCCATCGGATTTGGTCAAGAGTCCTGACCGCATCCACCGCGAACAGTGCAGAGTCAGGGCGCGTTTCTTGCATTTGCAGGAGTCCATCCAGGACCCATCTGCCGCCGGTTGACTCGTCTAGGGAGGCGCCCGCGGCTTGGAGTTCAACTCGATCTGGCGCACCATGAGCTAGAAGTTCACGGGTGCTTAGCACGCAAAATCCGAACCGCTGGGCCATCAACCGGCACAGGGTGGTCTTGCCGGATGCTATGGGCCCTGAGACAAGGACTACTTGTCGGGTGTTGGTGCCCTGCGGTTCTTCAACCTTAGCGGCACGTTCAGGCGTGTCATTCATTCGGTGCTGCGGGACTGGGGTCTGATTGTCCACTCACGCTGGTGTGACCAGTTCGAAGTGCCTTCGCCACGGGCTGTCGAGAAATTTGTCCACTAGCGATCCTATCGCGTCTCTGTGCTTGTCCGCTGGTATCAGGAAGAATGCCCGGGCGCTGCCCCGATGATAGAGAAGAGCCGACGAAGTGCGCCCTAATCGTTCCTCGATCTGGTTGAACTTGCTTTTTATCTGGTCTGTAGCTGAACCCCGGCGCCCAATGTGGTGATAGACGATCAAGCTCTGTCCCCTCTCTGCGAAGGGGACCAGCTCATCAAAGAAGGCATATTTGGGACCGCGTGGTTCGTGCGGGGCTACCTTGACTTCGAATCCGTTGTCGGGGTCTAGGAAAACCAAGTCGCAACCTTCGGTTGATTGGAGGGCCCCGGTCAGCCAGTTCCTTCTGAATCTGGTCCGTTGACTTCTCATCTTTGCCTTGGGTGTGTGGATCCCAGCGAAGGACAGAGGCGTTTCGTGGTACTTGGTACCCGGGGGCAACACGCCGGCGTTTCTGACACTGGTGACGCTCCTTGCGTTTGATTCAACGATGTCTCGGAGCGCATCGTAGAGAGTGGGATCGCAGAAACGGAAATTTTGCTGGTTCTGAGCCGTTGGGTCAAGGAACTGAGTGAACTTACCGTCGCTGTTGTGCCCTTCATCCGGCACTAGGTACCAGACTACTCCAAGGGTTAAGGGACGTGGGCTCCCCGTATCCGTGTTGGCGCAGAGGGCTCGCAGGAGACCGAATTTACCGAAGTCGCCCAAGTCTCCTACATAGCGGTTTTGCATCCATCATCTCCGGAGTTTGCGGATTACGCCCGAAATGGAGGGGAGTCGGAACCGCCATCGCCATCGCCCCCAAATGGGGCGGGGCCGGAACCGCCATATTATAAAGATATTCAGTGCTAGCGAGGCGAATGTTACCGCTGATAGGGTGATCATCCAGGGTAACCAAATGTTTTCCAATTCGCCGACTTTGTCAAATACTGGAGAGGCGACGATGACTCCTACGATAGCGATTATCAGAGTGAGAATCACGAACATTAAGCCGAGCGCTCCATAGAAGCGGGGCTCCAGGTTGAGGAGGCGGCTCAGTTCTTCAAAGGGAGCACTCTTCAGCCGGTTGCTGTCGTGTTGGTCGATGGTTCTTCTGCGAGCATGAAAGGGCTTGTCCTTGGTCGGGTGGACCCGGACGAAGTCCATTGTAAATATGGGTTGTTTATATTCCAGGTAGATGTCTCGTTCTGCCAAGTTGTATATGGGGCAGTACAAATGGCCAGCCCAGCCGGGATCCACTTGGGGGCCACCTACCCACAGGAGTCCTTCATACACCATTCTGACACGAAGATTCCAGCGGGCTATAAGGAACCGTGGGATCCTCAGGTACTCGTGAGTCTTGACCACAGCTACCTGATGGGGCTTCAGGACGAGAAAGCGGTTATTCTCGTCGAGACGATGGGGAGCACCGCCCAGATGCGCTTCATCGCCCAACCGGAGTTCGTATCTGGCGGCGCGTAGAAGTTCTCGGTCAAACGGGTCAATTAAGGGATAGGGTTCTCGGATCAGTTTTATATCTGAGTACGCTTCGATGGCTTCAGCAGGCAGTACCGCCCCGGGCCACTCATTTGGCCAAGGATCTTCTTCTAGGACTTTGAGCGCGTCGTCGACCATCGGGTCCCTCTTTGAGAGTATCCCCTTTCGAACTCTAGGCTCCTGCTGAGGTCGCGACAGGCTCTCGGTTCCCGAGGCCAACCCATTCCCTTCTGTCAATTATTTCGCTGTTTGTTGGGCCGGTGCCGATAAAGCTCACTGGGATTCCAGTTCGGTCCTCGACTTCCTGTATGAATTCACGGGCTGATGTAGTGAGGTCGGCGAAGCTTTGAAGGGATCTATTCTCATAGCCGATGTAGTCCGCGCCGTGGAGTGCGATGTGTGAGGGGGCATTGGCCTCTATGGCAGCATGAATGACTTCCCAGTCGAAGCGGGCGACCCGGCGCAACCGTTTCGTGGTGGTGGTGTATTCTGCGAGGGGGTGGGGATACCCGCTGAATGCTTGGACGTCGTCCCAGGAAACCTCATATTTTAGAGGTCCTGAATCGCCTGAGACCCGTATGGGAAAGGTGCGGATCGCCATTATCACTTCGAATTCTCGAATTCCGAATCCGACCTCACCCAGGAAGCTGTGAGCAGTTGTATCTCTGCTGGTGCGATAGGGCCACTTTTCAGCATGGTAGAGAGACAACCCGAAGCCCTGGGTGCCTTCAACGACGATGTTGGCGTTCCCCTTTGCTGCGAAGGACAATTCTCTTCGGACGGACGTGGTGTAAGGTGCGAGGTCTGGGTGGTCTTTCGCTCGGCGAAAACCTTGTTCTCGCAGGACTCGACGGCTTACTGCTGCGCCGACGCCGGATCCGGTTGAGCCAAGCCGGTCACGCAGGTCTAGGTTTCTTTCCGTGTCGATGTCGGTGGCTTCGATTACTGCTGCGTTTTCGTCAATACCGATTTGGTTGTAGTCCAAGCCGCAGAGGTTTACCTCTTCCAAGAAGATTGCAGGGTTGACCAATGCCCCCGCCGCAATTAGGAGACGGGTGCGAGGGTTGACGAAACCGGAAGGCACTTGCTTGAGTTCATACCGTTTATTGGACAGATAGACGGTGTGTCCCGAATTGGGTCCTCCGCACCGTACCATGTAGTCCACATCATCCTTGATTGCTAGGTGCGCGCAGATTTTCCCCTTTCCTTCGGAACCGTACTGGCCTCCAACTACAACGGTAACTGCCATTGCTTGGTCCTCCGATGGTGGGTTGCGGGGTATTCTAGGGGTTGTGGTCGGTTTTGGCAAACTAGCTACATATTGTAGCTTTATGTAATGTAAGGAGTTGGGGTGCTCTTGTGGCTTCGTCGTCGGACAGCGTTGCTGTGTAGGTAGTCGTAAGGGCTGGCCATAGGTCACTCGGGTCCGGGACCACCGCTACCATGAAGTGTCATTCAGGGTCCAGCTCGGTCTCGTTGATCATATGTCAGTGGATGTCAGGTGGCAGTTCCCGCCCGTCCAGGCTGGAGTCCCGTTTGACGCAGGCTATGACAGAGCGGGCGGCGCAGCCTGTGATTGCAGCGACAATTTCTGAGTTCCGTTGCAGTCGAAGTACATCTTCCCGAAAGGCCCGGAAGGGAGTTTCGACGATGATGTAATGGGTATCGTTCCCATCCGTAGCCTCGATGACGAGGACTGACCGGCGGAGATTTCTTAATTGCCGTAACAGGCTGTGGCCGGAGTCCCGGCTCTCCGTCACTCCTCTGAAGGTTTCCCTGCCAGTTATTCCCACGTATTTGGTCCCAATTCATGGGTCACAACCGGGGCGTCCTGAGTCACCTTGAGGCTGACGCGGCGGCGGTTATCCACTCTCCTTTCGCTGAGGGCTCCCCGTCCGGGGTCTCCCAAGAGTACGACCTGACGTCCGTCCTTCTCCATGGTCACGACTGACTCGGCGTCCAGCAGTTCAAAGTCTGCGCCTGGCTGCCGCAGCAGTGGGGGCAGGGGATGTAGACCTGTAGGTCTGGGTTGTTCAGGTTACGAAGTTCCTGGACCAGTTCCTCGGTGTTCATGGACGGAAGTCTCCCGGGGATTTACCCCAAGCGAGTGGCTGGGCCGTCTTGGGACCGTTGGGACAGTTCCGGACCTGTGGCGGCGGTGGCTGGATTCAGCGGCCCGGGTTGCGTCGGCGTCGTC
This sequence comes from Dehalococcoidia bacterium, assembly GCA_965203005.1. Taxonomy (GTDB): domain Bacteria; phylum Chloroflexota; class Dehalococcoidia; order Lucifugimonadales; family UBA3495; genus VXOI01. The sequence continues at coordinate 1,710,448 of CBDBBS010000002.1, read as the reverse complement.
ACCGGCAATGTTGGTCAATCCCAACCTGGCCCTAAGTTCATCATCCCCGACAGGCGACGGATTCACAAGTGCCTGCTGTCATCAAATGGTGGTATTGGAAGGGTCTAAGAGAGCACCGCCCTTGACAGGAGTCAGCAAGCGGGGACCGTTTTCTTCGGTCCCCCGTTGTTTTTGGGATAGCCAACCCCTATGGGTACTGGCGACACCTCTGTTGTCTCTTTTTCCAACCTCGTCCACTTAAGGTCGGTTCAATGGCAGTTCCAACCCGTGGTGTTCTTCCCACCACTCCACGTCCCATTCTTTGATGAACCAGGTTTCAATGGTGCCTGGCACTCTTCTGAGTTCCTTTACCATGTGGTCTAATTCTTCGTCGGTCGGGCAGTAGCCCTCGGGCATTTCCACGATGCTGGACGACATTTCCAGCCCCTCGACATTTGTACCGGTAGCCCATGCGTTTTGTCGCATTCCCATCTTTTCCAGCGTTTTCTTGGATTGCTCTGTTGCTTCCCCTGCCGTGGTGGCGACCAAGAGCGCTCTCCTTTCGTATGTCATGCTACCTACCGTTATTCGGCATTCTTCGTAATCTGCTTCCGCCAACCATTCAATCCGCTTGATCTCCCGGGTTGGATGGACTTGGAGCAGTCTTATGACGTTCCCGCCCCCATGTCGCATTACCAGTCTTACGTCTCGGCCCTCAACTGCTGCGTCTTTCACCTGTATTGTTCCATCGTTTCCTACGATGACCGTTTCCGGCGTGTATCCCAGATTTATCCCTGGCACTTGGAACAGTTCGAAGCTAATATCCCAGTTCTCGGGATCATTGATTCGCACCGTTCGGCCGCTGCTTGTGATTCCCTTTACTGGCACTTTGTACCCATCCTCGATGTCGAACCGGTGCCACGCCTCTTCCACGAAAACGTGGATCAGGGGTTCCTCGCCCACGTAAACCGGCAGCTGCAGTGTTTCTCCTCGGTTTACCGTCTCCTTCTCGGTTTCCGTGGTTGGTACGGCTGTTGGCTGGGCCATTGCCGTCGGTGTCGGATTCGCCGGTCTGGCGGTGCTTTCCGGCGTTCTTGTCAGGATTGGAGTCGGCCAGGGTCTGGTTGCTGTTGGCTCTGGTGTCGGCGTCGCCGTGGCTGCCCGCGTTAGCTGGACCGGCGTCGTGGCTGCCGGTGGTTCCGTCGCCTGTGGGGACTGTTGCTGTTGCCGCTGCTGCTGGTTGTCATCTTCTGTCTGAGGTTCCCCGGTGGCTTCCTCGCCGCCGCATGCTGTGATCATCAGCATGAGGGCCATCAGCCCTGCGATCAACGCTGTCAGCGTATGCTTTTTCATTTCGTTCGTCTCTCTTTCCATAATTTGCCGCCTGTTTTCAGCGGTCTTCGCATTACGATTCGCCTTTAGTGGCGCCTTGGTTTCTTTACCTCCTATCCCTGCTCCTGGGTCTTGACTGAATTTAGAGTTTCCCCCAGCATCGCCTGTAGGGTGCGATGCTGTAATGTCTCAGAAAACCCGTGGTCAATAGTTCCGTTCGGTCTGGTTCAGCATGGGGTAGTCGGCACCCACCGTGGTTCTCATGCAGTACTCGATCGCCTCATTGACCGGTCTGGTGAGAAGTTCCTCGATGTCCAGACGTATGTCGAACTCGTTCAGTATCCGGTAGAGTTCTCCCGTTGCTTCCATGATCTCCGGGTGGGTGCTGTGGTGGCAGAGGGTTACCATCTCCCCTGCTGGTTTGAATCGGTCGCGCACATTGCAATTGCGTTCGACGATCGTGGTCAGCGTCATCATTTGCCTCCGATGATTTCGAGGAGGTCAGGTATACGGCGACTCTGACCGGTATTGAGATTCCGCTCATTGCTGGCGCGTTTTCCAGCTTAGGGTCGATTTCTTTCCTCTTTCTCACGCGTTTTTCGTGTATACACCGTGTGGAATCCGCGAAGCGGGGGTATTGGCATGATGTTGATGGCAGCCACGCTTAGCGTCAGCGTCCCTAGCATTGCATCCACGCCTTGAGCTCGGCAGTTTCCATCGCGCTCGCCGTATACTTCGCCGCCGAAGTTAGTCCAGTGAACCTTCTCCCTTCTTCCTCTGAGCCTGATTCAGGGGTTTGTACGATGGCCGCGAGGGATGTGAAGTAGATGTTGCTGATGTTTCAGAATCTGTCCGCCATGCTGGTTCCCTTGTCGCCTGCGATTACCTTTTTCTCCAGTCGTATTCCGATCAGGCCGTCGGTTGACGAACAGATTGTTGAGAGCGTTTCCGCCACGAAGGAGGCGCTTGAGCCTACGCCGACTCCCGACATTGCTTCCACCGCCCAAGCGCGGCTTACCCGTGGCCGCTAGGTCCTTTCCCCTGGGGAGTTCTCCCCCTTGTTGGAGGGCATTGAGGCTCGTGGGCCGTTCCTCCGGGGCCCTGAGCGTCGTCTTATGGCCCAGTTGGGCGCGCGCCTGTGGGTGGCGGTTCGGGTTTACCTCCGGTTGCAGGAGGTGATTGACCTTGAGTTCTCCGGTCTGAGTTGGACTCCCGTTGAGCCTAGGGACGATGTGGACCCTGTGATTGGGGAGTACGCCGAGATTATCTTTGACGCTATGGGGGAAATACGCGCCGCCGCGCTTGAACTTCGGGCCGTTCAGGACCTCCTCGCTGGTGCTGGTATTGAGCATGGTGGAGTTGTCCCCTGAGACCCGTGAGCTCATCCAAGAGCATTACTTTCCCATGGACCCCTGGCTTCGGGGGGTTGATGGTGTGATGACCGAATACGAGTGTTCGGTTTGAGGTGAGTTGTTCCGTGCTCGCGCCGGGTTAGGTGGCTCGTGGCCATTTCAGCCGGAGATGTGCCGGAGGAACTGATAGAGAGCCATCGGCCTCTGGTCGGTCCGATGGAGCCGGGCCAACATCCCCGGCTTTTGCGTTGAGTGCTGCGTTTCCCGCGCCTTCCGGGCGGCTTGATTTTGGCTGGTGTTTTTTGCCTTTTGGCGTCCCAGTTCTTTCAGTCATTGACGCGACTGGAGGAGTTCTCGCTCGGCCTTGGTTATCCTGTTGTCATCCGGCCGTTCTACATTGCAGACGGCCCTTCGACCTGATATTCCCTGGTTGGTTGTGATTGGTATAGCTGTCGTGATTTACGGTGCCGTCTCGGTACCCCTGATATTCATGGGTTCCTCCGATGACGTCGTCATCGACGTAAGCCACGTTCAGGTTCCGGCTCCTGTCGAGCTGGTGGGTACCCCTGTGCCTGTGCACGCCCTTACTCACGAGGCGTACGAACGAAGCCGCGTAGCGGTTGAAAGTGCCCCTATTCTGATGCCCACTCCTCCCACGGTTCCTGCCTCACCCACCTTAGCGTTGGAAGAGTTGCAACGTATTTCCTACCCGCCCCTCGAGCCCGGGTTTGCCGCTGACGGGATTCCCGCGCCCACCCCGGTTGAGAGGTGGTTTGACCTTGGAGAGGGTTTGACCTTTTACCGCGGGTCTGGGCGCGACTGGACCCCTGAAGCGGTCTGTGAGTCCAATCCCTGCATAGTGGAGGGCACCGCGGAGATCTACGCTGTCACCAGCGTCATGCGCCTTGGTCTCGTGTCCAGGGAATCTCCGCTTGGTGAATTTATTGCGTACCTAGTTCTTGATCCCTTTGGGATCCCTGTGGTGGCTGGGCGTCTCGGTCTGCATGGAGGGGACCGGTGATTGCCCTCTCCCGCTTTCGTTTCGGTCTGATTACCCTGGCAATTCTTGTGCCGGTGGCATTGTTGCTGTTTTCGCAGCCCGGTCCCGCTGCAGCGCAGCCCTGTACCGATTTGTTCGCTGGACTTAAAGATCCCGGTTGCAGTCCAACGGTTAGGTTACTTGAGGGACTCCGCTACGAGCATAACGCTCAGATGTGCTGGGCCAGCGGCCCTTTGCCTGATGTCGATCCACGGTATAAAGTCGCTTGGCCGGATTTCGGTCTAGTCCGCGGCAAGGGTGGCTTTGGCAGTGAGAAGGATTTCATACTTGACCCCCGGGATTTCTGGACTTCCGTGGACCAGCAGGCCCGGCCCCTGGCTCTGAGGGTGGCTGGTAGTAACCGTGACGGTGCTTTTGCAGACTTTCCGTCGTCGGTTGATCTCAATTATTTTGTTGACCGGCACGATCTCCATAGCTTTTACAACCTGCGTCCGCAGCCTGATAACCGTTACGTCTGGTTGTATGGTCTATTGAATGGGACTTCAAATTCGAAGTTGCCTTATGAGGATGCCCGTGAATACATGGCTCGCCGGGTCGTGGCAGATCCTCATGATCGCCGCATAAGGCATTTCAAAACCTCTTGGGAGGACGCGTCCGCTGGTCCCTCTGGGTCCGATGTCAATCAGGCTGCCTTGGCTTCCGACGTGGTGGCGTCTCATTCTGAGGCTGCTCGCACCCACACCGTGTCCGCCGAATCCGGTTCGCGATTGATCACGGGAGTTGCCCAGCAGGATCTGATTGCTAATAAAGGCGTTCTCAATCTGAATTGTCCCAGCGGCAACCCGTGCACCGTCACCTTCACGTCGGATGCCTCCACCGTGACCGGTCAGGTGGTTTCGTCCATGGTGGATCAGAACCACTTTGAGCGGTTCAATACGGATCCCATTAACACTCAGTTTGAGATGAATGATGAGGATAATAATCCGGTCCTTTTGACCAGGGATGGTAAGAACTTCACCGGCTACTTGGACTCGCGTTTTGACAAACCGGAGACGGCGTACCGCGATGTCCTGATGGCGGATACCGGTCATAACAATCTCATTGTTGAGTTGGAGTTGGATCCTTCATACCGGTCTGATACCGAGGCCGATTTTTATGAACGGTATAGCGAGGATCTCGCTCCCATTCGAGCCTTCGGTCTCTCAACTTGGAGTTATCCCTACTTCCTTGGCCAGTTGCCTTTCTTGGGCACTGACGCGTCCGATGTCGAAAATATAGGCACCAATGTTCCCGTTTACGAGTATGCTCATTCCGGATTTCGCCAGCCGACATTGGTGTCCCCCTATGGCGATTTCTGGGATTTCGGCCTTACCAGTGATTACTACGACAATCTTCCTACAGGCTCCGCCAAGGTTGCTCCCACCCCCTCGGCTGATTATGCCGAGAGTGATCGCATTCGCTGGCCTGCAAATCTTCAGGACATGAACTGGTATCTTTATCAACTTCCTGGCGACCTCGCTGAGGTTGAATCCAGCGCTGCTGCCTTCTGGCACACTCCCATCGGGCGTGACGCCGTCGTGCACAGCGCTTACGCCACCACACATATTCCCTATCTTTCCTTTTTCTCCGATATTGATTGTGGTTTTCTCGATCCTCGCGACATAGATGCTGACAGCGATTTCCTTGAGGGGCCCGTTGCTTTGAACAGTGCTCTGTGCAGCAAGGAGCCACTGATTACCGATCACGTCGATGTCGACAGAATTAAGGTCAGTGATGGCCCCGGTTTCTACCCGTTCATCACAGTAAATGGCCTTAGTCATATGGAATCCACCGGCGTTCCTGCCGCCATCTCTGCGGGCACTGCTCAGCCCACTCTTGGCTTGGATTTCATGGCCCAGTACATGGCTCAGAAGGGCTACGATGACCGGTCGGACGATTCCGTCATGGAGTATTGGGCCGTCCCGGTCCGGGCTGGCACCGCTGCGGCTTCTGATTGGAATGACGCCAGTCGGGCTAGGAAGCTCGATGAGTTCGGTTTCACCGTGCGTGAGTCCCAGCGCGTTGTAAACGAGGGTGGCGAGTTGTCTGACAGCCGTTTGGGGTTGCCTTCCTTTGAACCGTCTCGCGCAGCGGTTGAGGCCCGGTGGCCGATGGGCGATCTCAATCCCAATCACGCTCATCTGATGGTTGTCACTTTTTATGAGAGCCTTCCCGTTGAGGCCAATGATTATTACAACGACCTCAGCTATATCTTCTCTGCTTTCACGTATGAGGGCACGGTTGACTATCTCCTTGACGCCGATGCTCCCGAATATGATGAAGACCTTGCCGACCTGGTCGAGGAATATCTGTTTCAGTGTTCTGGGACACGCGATGTTAATGACATTGCCTGTGTCACCGCCAAGTCACATCTTTCAAAGAGGGGAATTGAGCCGGAGCGGTTGGCTGATCTTCAGATACAAGACTCCGTTGTGGAGATCCCCCGCCGTTACGTCCGGCGTGTCATCTGCCGTCTCTTCGTGGGGACGGCCGGTCACACGGAGACCCAATGGTCCTTCTCAGATCCTGTGGTTGACTTCTTTGCCGATACCGCCAGGACAATTGCGGGCATCTATGATGCTATTACCACTTGGTATTCGTCGTTGACCACAACGTTGGGGGAGGGTCCGGTCCGGCTCGGTGAGGAGGCCACCGCCTTTGTCTGTGACGGGGCGGCCCATCTGCATGAGTTGACTTCCGACGGTTCTGCGGCCGATGCGTCTTATAGTGTTGGGGCCGATGGCGCTCTCGTCCACAGTTCTTCCGGTGAGTCGCGGCGTGAGCATATTGAGCTGTGCACACGCCTGTCGGTACCGGACGAAGTACAGTGCATGTCGGTTTCCGATGCCCTTTTGACGGACGGCAGTTGCGTTAACATGCCGCAGATGTCGCTGATTTACTCTTTGAATCCGTCTGATTTCACCTTCTTCGACCCTGAAACCCTCACTGGGGTCCATCCTGGTCGGCCCATCAAGCTCCGACCGGGCACCACCCCTCCCCGTTATCTTGTTGAATGGGCTGGCTCCGTGGACGGCCTGGACGCCAGCAATTTGCCTCGTGGCAGCACGGAGCCCGTTGGGTTCGCTGCTTTTGATGACGAGACTTCATCCTTGCTTTCCAAGGGATTGACTCGTGTGCACGTGAAGTTTGATTTTGCCTGGCCATCCGCGCGTCAGAATTTGTATGAGTCCGTCAGGGGTTATATGGTGGCCGTCCGCCCTGATCCCAAGGTATTCGGTCCCCAGGGAGCGTATTGGCGCCCCTTCCTTCTTCCTTCTCTTGTCACTGAGTATGGTAGCCGTCCAGATCCCTTGAATCGCGGGAGCACTGTTCCTTTCCGTAACCACCATCGTGTTGATGGCTTTTACTTTGGTGATCTGGGCGCCAACCCTGACAAGGGTCTGCCTGGAGCAGGTGATTTCTATCCCCGACACCAGGACTATGGCGGGATAAGGGCCGTGGGTCCACCCAAGGTCCAGACGGACTTGAATGAGTTCCATGTGTTGCTGTCGCAGTTGCCTGTGGCTCCGGGCTTCCAGCACGATTTCAGGATTATTCCCTATCTCGACACTCCGGACCAAGACCGGTGGGTTATGGGCCGCCATATGTCCAATACTTTCACCGTGAACGGTGATCGGGCTGCTTGCTGGGCTGATGCGCTCCCTCCCGAAGTCCACGACTGGTATGGGTGTGACGAGTTTGTCCCCACCCCTGCTGAGGCCGGTCCCGGTGAAGGGTTCCGTCTGGGCCTTTTGGGACTGGCGTCGTCCGATGTGTGCGGCGACATCTTCTCCGCCACGCCTCCTCACTTCACTTGGGACAACCCATACGTGAAGCGGGTGTGGTCCTTCTCATGGATGATCGCCGGCACGATATTCTTCGTGCTCCTCGTTTGGCAGGGTTTCCGCATGACCTATGACATGTGGTTGAACCCCCGCCCGGCCATCGGTTTCCGTGAGCTCATACCTCGCTACATTCTCGCTCTGGTCCTCGCGCTGGGCAGTTTGTATCTGTCGAAGTGGGTGCTGATTCTCTCCCACGATCTGACTTGCTTTGTCGCTCAGACCACCGGTATGGATATGTGGGGTGTGATTAAGAACACCTTCCTTGTTCTTGCTGAAGGATTCTTCGGCGTATTCGACGTCCTCCTGGGCTCCCAGGCTCACGTCCAGAGCCCTGGTGAGGCCATTCGCAATCTTCTAATCGTATTGGCCGTCGGGTTCGTCGTCCTCGTGGTTCTCGTCATCATCCTTTACTTGTTCTGCATGTTGGCTTTCAAAATGCTTATGCGGCTGGCCCTTCTTGCCATCTGCATTGCCTTGGCGCCCATAGCGTTCGCGTTCCTTGCCAGCGACAGCACCGAGCATTGGACCAGGAAGTGGATCAGCATTTTCTTGGGTGCTGCCTTCCAGCAGGCGGTCATACTGATCGTTGTCTACCTAGGCGCCAACATGATCGACTTCTACCTTGAGGGTAACAATGGTGCCTTCGGCGTCTTCATAATTTCCTCGATTCTGGCGATGCTCGTTCTGAGCATGGCGAACTACGTTCCGAAGCTCGTCAACCCGGCCGGGGAGGGGGTATTTGACTCCTTCGGTTCTCTCGCCCGCATGGGCGGCGCGGCTGCCTTGATGGCCGTTACCGCTGGTGCCGGCGCGGCCGTAGGTGCCGCCCGCGGTCCCGGCGGCGGTATTATCGGTTCCGTCCCGCTTGGCGGGCCTGGCGGCGCCCCTGGCGGTGGCGGCGCTCCTGGAGCGCCCGGTGCGGCTCCTGGCCCCGGTGCTGGCGGGCTCGGTGGAGTGGGCGGCGCTGCCGGCGGTGCTGCTCCGGCCGCAGGCGGTGTGACCGGGGTGGTTGGTGGGCCTGTGGGCGTGGCTGCTGGCACCGTCGCTGGTAGCGTGTTCGGCGGACTGGCTACCGCTGGCCGTTTCGCCACTGGCGCTGCCAGGCACGTCGGCCTTGGCGCCATGCAGGGCGCTCAATCCGGTGCCCGTATGGGTGGCGGCTTCAATACCCAGGCTCAGGATATTGCCCGCGGCAATGTCTGGTACCGCCACATGTCCTCTGGCGACGATTCCGCGCGTCAGATGGAGTCCATGCGGCTGGCTGTGCAGACGCTCAATAGGCAGAGGTCTCCCGGCTCCCCCTGATAATTCTTTCAGGAGACTTTCGTTCTTCCCTGAGGGATTTACCTTGGGTTCTGCCGTGAGGTGACCCCATGTCCATAGCGGCCTCCTGCGACAGCCCCACCTTTTTGAGTCAGAAGGACAAGTACCTTTTCGGCCTGACGTTGGTTCACCTCGCCATGCTTCTCGGTGTCGGCGGGTTTTACTTTATTTCGCCGCTAGTCCGTGTTACGGATGTCGTAAGGTCAGGACATTTGTCCGGGCGGCGTTCGCCGACCTGCCTTGACCACGCAGCCGATGACGCTGGTCGTGCTGCCAGCACACATGGCGTCGCGTCGCCGATGCAGTCGCCCCCGACCAGGGTAGAGGACACCAAGGTCATCAGCTTGTCGCCGGTGTTGACTCGCCTAGGGGCACTGCCCAGATCCAGATGTTGCTCAACCAGACCCAGCCGGAGGGCCAAAGTTTTCGGAAGCATCAGCCCGGTGTCATTATATGATGACGGAGACGAGGCAGACTTGCTGATGCTCCGACCAAAATTGGGCCTTAGTCTGTCAGTGCCGCAGAGGCGGGCAGTGGTTTCAAAAACTTAGCCCCAGCCTTTGGCCGAAGCTGGGGCTCACCGCCGCGTAAGCGGGGATTGGTCAGGCTTCTCCAACCTGCTATCCAACCGGGTGGGCTCACCACCGCGCCAGCGGGGTTTCCCTCTTTCTCCATGTCAATTTTATTATACTCTAACATTCAGCTTGATTTTTCTCTCATGGGACATGGCGGCGTTCAGTGGTTTGTCCGTGTTCGGTCCAGGGTTGGTCAGGCCAGCCACTTCAGTGCTTCGCCAGCCGCCTCGCCTCGCGTGTAGCGGGACACTATGTCCCCGTGCCTCCACCGGCCCTTGCGCTGCACCGCAGCGTTTAGCGTCCCCGCCGCCACCATCCGTCGGGCCATGCCAATGCGGCCACTGTGGCCGTTGAAGTCTCTGCCCAAGCCGGCGGCCTGGGCTGCGGCGTGCACCCAGTTGGACAGGCCTCGTCAGTCAGCCCGAACACTGGAGCTGCTGCGTCAACTATTCTGGATGCGCGGCTTGTCGATCACTGAAGTCACGGTCAATCCCCTCCCCTTCTGTAATCTTCTGGACTGCCGACTGGCTGCGCTGCGGACAGTCTTACCTCGCATTGTATCGTCCCTTCCGGGCGGTCGCCCGGGGAGGATCAGGTGAGAGGTAATTCGTTTCTACCAGGGTTCTACGGCGGCGATGGCCGGCCTGCCATAGGCTACACGCTCAATCCCGTCCTGTTCACCGCTCGCTCCACCTTCGTGGGAATTGAGGCTCACAGTGAGCTGACCTAGGCCCAGACATTACCCCAACTGGAACGCGGCGGAATCCAACGCCCTCATCTGCCACGAAGGGTACTCCGGCACCCTCACCGCCATGTTTACTTGGCGCCTGCGCCCGGGGTTCGCTCAGGCCGCCTTGATTGTTGACCGCAAACGCAGGAGAGCGTCGCCGTGCATCCTTGGTTATCGTTTCCTGGCCTCGACGCTGTTGAAACTCTACTGAGGGCAGAAGTCTGCTCCGCTTAGAGAAACACCCTGCTCTCGTAAGCTGGCTGGTACGCATCCGCTCCAATTGGTGTCTCGGATGTTCAGCGCTTCTAGTTTGGAAAGTTTACCCAGTTCCTGAGGTATCTCCCCGCTCAAGTAGCCACTGAAGCCCAACGCTCGCAAGTTGGTGAGGTTGCCCAATTCCGCGGGAATCTCCCCTGACCCGCTGAGTTCCAGTATTTGCAGGCTGCCGAGGTTGCCCAGCTCCGGAGGAATCTCCCCTTCAAACCTGCTGAGGATCAACACTTGCAAGTCCCCAAGGTTGCCCAGTTCCGGGGGAATCTCCCAACCTCCACTTAGGACCAACACTTGCAGGTCGCCCAGGTTGCCCAGTTCTCGCGGTATCGCCTCTCGTGCCTGATCGAAATGCAACACTCGCAGTTTGTCAAGGTTGGCCAGTTCCGGAACCGGACTTCCTCTTCTCGAATTCACAGTTAAGGCTACGACGCGGCCACTGGCGTCCACCGAGACCCCTTCCCATTTTGCGAGGGGTTCACGACCCAGCCAGTTTTCCAAGTGAGGCCTGCCCCAGGTGTCGTATAGAGCGACCAGCGTTTCCGTGTCGCCTGCGTGATCAGGCGGTGTGCATACTGGCAAACCGCTATTCCATCCGCCATAGAAGTCTGAGACGTAATCGGATACGCAGCCACTGAACTGGTTATGACTCAGATCAATGTCCGTGCCCTCTACCATCCAGCTGTCCAAGACGGTGGTGAACCTCCCCTCCAGTGTAGGCATTAAGTTCTCCAGTTCCGGCGGTATCTGCCCGCTCAACTGGTTCTCGCTTAGGGACAACCGATTGAGGTTGCTGAGGTTGCCCAGTTCCGGGGGTATCTGCCCGCTCAACTGGTTCTCGTTCAGGAACAACGACCTGAGGTTACTGAGGTTGCCCAATTCTGCGGGAATCTCCCCGCTCAACTGGTTGCCGCTGAGGAACAACCAATTGAGGTTGCTGAGGTTGCCCAGCCCTGGGGGTATCTCTCCGCACAACTGGTTGCTCTGGAGGTTCATCTGTTGCAGGCTGGCGAGGTTGCCCAGCTCCGGGGGTATTACCCCGCTCAATTGGCCTTCGATGCTCAGGTGTTGGAGGTTGGCGAGATTGCCCAGCTCCGGGGGAATCTCCCCGTTCAAATACTTCTCGCCGTACGCGTCGCCGAGATACTTTCTGCCGAGATACAGACTTTGCAGCATAGTCAGGTTGCCCAGTTCCGGGGGCAATTCCCCGGTCAACCTTAAGCCGGTAAGGTGCAGCGAAGTGACGCGGCCTTGGTCATCGGTGGATACGCCCTCCCACTCTCCTACCGGGGCGCGACCCAGCCAAGTGCGGCTTGAATCCCAGGATTCGCCGTCCGTGGCATTGAACAAGGCGATCAATGTCTCCTTGTCCGTTTCCGGGGAGGTCTGCGCCGCGGGGAGCATCACGTTGGGGGCTGGCTGCCGCTGGGAGCACGCCGGGCTTGCTGGCGTTGCCGTGGGCGCCATCGTGGCCTCAGGCGCGACGGTGGTGGCAGGCTCTTCGGTCTGAGCGGCGGTTCCTCCCGACTGACCTCCTGCGGTGGTGGTTGCCGCAGGCTGCTCGGTCTGGCCGGGGGTTCCTCCCGATTGTCCTCTGCGGGCGGGGTCCGGAGTCTCCGCTCCGGCGGTGTCACTACGTTGCTGCGCCGTGGGTTCCGGCGTGTTCGTGCTGGCGGAACCGCTCCCTGGTCCGCTTTCCCGCGATCGGGATTCCGCAGTGCCTTGGGGCGTGGCATCACTGCCTGAGGAAGCAGGTTCCTCGCCGCCGCAGCCGGCGGCCAGCAGGATCACGACGGCGATTAAAAGGAGGAACGCGGCAATGGGGATGGAGAAACGGGTAAACAGATGGAGGGTACGAGTAGAGTGCATCTGTGAGCCCCCTGCAACTTGATGGGCAGTTGCTGAGGCTACGCCACCATGTTGGGAAGCAGGGGGCATGTGACCCACAAGCTGGTCCCAACAGGCGCAGAGCGACCTATGTAACGTAACCTCAGCGTCTGGGATGCTACATCAATCGTGGCTGCAGGTAAAGATGCAATGAGATGGAAGGCGCGGTCTTCGCTTTCCGACTCAAGTCCGTGCCCATGGTGGGGTGTCTTTGTCCGGTCATCCCAGTTGGGCCATGAGGCGGCACGTCCTCTCTGCTGAATTGTTCTCCTCCCCTCTATTCTTTCCGGAGCCGGACCCGCATTCCTCGTCTTACGCGGGAACCCAGTGGGAATGCCGATTCTCGCCACCTTGCCGGGCGCCGTTTGCTGACACTTGGCTGTGGCTCACGGACCGCCTCAGGTGCTACGATCACTTGCAGCATCGGAGGCGATGGCCATGACCACGCAGAACATTCACCACTTCTTCCCTGACCTGTCGCGCAATTCCGGATCCGTCCGAATGTATGCTGCCCGGATGCTGGGCATCGAGTCGGAGGAGCAGATCGTTCCCTTTCTGCTGGACGCCCTGGAGTCGGCGGACCCGCAGGTGCGCCGGGAGGCGGTCAGGGCCTTGGGGGAGATCAAGGATCCTGCGGCCCTGGATAGTCTGTCCGCCGCTTTGGGCGACGATGACGAGGAAACCCGGGAGGCTGCCGCCCGTTCCTTGGGGCTGCTGAGAATTCCAGGGGCTGTGCCTGCCCTGTCGGGAGCGCTTTCCGGCCCTTCGGCCGTGGTCCGCGCCGCAGCGGCGGAGGCATTGTGGGGGATGGCTGCCTCCATGTCATGGCAGGATGCGGGCGTTGACGCCAGGGAGGCAATGCTGCGGGCGTTGATGTCTTCCGTGCCGGATCTGGCCGGAGCTCTGCGGGACGATGATGAGGATGTCAGGGTGGAGGCCGCCAGGGCGCTGGGGAGATTCGACAGTGGGTCGGAGTCTCATCTCCTGGACGCCCTTGACTGGTCCAGCGGCCGGGTTCGCTCCCAGTTGGTGCTGGCCTTGGGGCGGCTGAAGGCGCCGGAGTCGGTGCCCATGTTGCTCGAGCTGATGGAGGATGCAGACCGCCGGGTCAGGTATGACGCCTGTAGTGTGCTGCAAGGGATGAAAGTTTCCCAGGCGGTGCCGGCGTTCATCGCGGCTCTCAAGGATTCGGACTCTTGGGTACGGAGAGTTTCGGCCGAGGCTCTGGGGGAGATGGGGGATCAGCAGGCGGTGCCGGCCCTTATCGCTGCCTTGGACGAGTGGGACAGGAAGGTGAGGTTGGAGGTCGTCAGGGCCTTGGGCCGGCTGGATGACCGGGAGGCGGTGCCGGCGTTGCTCTCTGTGTTCAGAGACCCCCGGGGTGTGAGTTCCCGGTCGGTGGGTTACGCCCTTGCGCGCTTGGGGGGTGACCAGGCGTGGGAGGGGATCGTTGAGGCCGCAGAGATGGGCTATATGTCCCTGGGCCCCGCCATAGCTTGGGACCTGGGAGATTCCGGATATGTTCGGGCCATGCCGAGGCTGCGCGGGTTGCTCGATGTGGACACCGGAGACGAGTGCCGGTACGCCGCCATGGCCCTCAAGGGGCTGGGGGACACGGTTACCGGTCCCGAGATGCTGGAGGAACTGGGAAGTGATGTCCCTTGGAGGCGCGCCCGGGCTGCCTGGTCCCTCAGCGTGCTGGGCGGGCCGGAATCGGTTGAACCCCTGATTGCGGCACTGGCGGACGATCAGGACAGCGTGAGGGAGGCTGCTGCCTTTGCTCTTGGGGAAATGGATGACAACCGGGCGGTCGGGCCTCTGACGGCGGCGGCCTCCGACGAATCCGAGGGGGTTCGGCGTCGGGCGCAGTCTTCGCTGCAGAAGCTGAACACGGGGCGTAGACCTGTGGGGCCTCATTAGCCCTCGTTTGTCCGCCGGGCGGAGGTATCCGTGAGGCAGTCTCACGTGGAGTAGCGGGCATTTGAGGCTGGGGTATTCCCATCTCCGAGGGATGGCTGATGCTGGTTACTGTGTCAGTTCAGGATTTGGTGCGAGGGCGGAGGCCGCAGTAGGCACCCCGTCGCGGGTTTTTTACTTCCAGCACCTCTGGTATGTCAGTGGTGTCGATGTCCTCGTCCTCCATTTGGTCCAGTTCGCGGAGCATGTTTGGGTCTTCTTTGCTAAGTACGATTTCAGTTCTATTCATAGAGTGCTCTTTCCGCCCGGCTTGATTTTCTGGCGCTGACAATTCGGCTTGACCGTTCTCCCGTCGCTGGGTCGGGCACGTCTTCCGTGTGAATTACTGTCAGGGTCAGCGCCGGTTACGGCTGGGCCGGTGTGAGGACAGTGCGCAAAAGGTCACGTTTTCGTGTCGCCGTGGAGGATGGGCGGTGTACTGCGGGTTCCGATTCTGAGTCCACCTGTGTTTGGTGGAAACTCCACGGTTGGGTTTCCCAGCGGCAGGTTTCTCGTGCCGCTGTCCCTACCGCTCGGGGTACGGGTCGGTCTCGCTCACCTCGGCCTGGGACTTCCTCTTTTCCAGCCCCAGTCCCTCCGCCACTTTGTCGCCCCACAGGCTCTTGACGTACTCCAGGACGGCGATGATCTCGCTGTGGGAGAGTACTTCCCCGAACGCGGGCATCCCGCTCTTGAAGCTGGGAATGTCCGGGGACTCGAAGAACTTTCCTCCCCTGCTGACATAGGTGTAGAGGGTGCCGTCTCCGTGGTGCCAGGTGTGTCCGTCTCCGTTCAGAGGCGGTGCCGGCAGTACCCCGTCGGGCTTCTTAATGTGCCAGTTGGGCTGTCCCTCCCCGCCTGTTCCATGGCACACGGAACAGTTGGCCTGGAAGATGCTTTGGCCTGGAGATGCGGACGTTTCCCGGGCGGATACTCCCGTAGCAGAGGGGAGTTGGGCCGGCGTCCCCGTTGGCGCCTCCGCGGTTGGCCGCGCCTTTGTTGGTGACATTGTTGCCGTTGCGGTCGGCCCGGGTGCGGTCGGCGAGTCTGTCGGGGGGATGGTCTGTCTCCCTCCGCAGCCCGCAAGAAGGACGAGCGCAGTGAAAATCACTGTCGCTGTTACGGCCGCAATACTCGAGGCCCAGGTTCTGGGCAGGCCTGGTGTCCTCATGGCCGCTCGTCGTTGGGCCATGGATTGGGTATCCGTAGCATCCGGTTCATGCTTTCCCCATGTACGAAGAGTCAGCGGCGCAGCGGTCTGGGTGTTCCCTTATTGAAGACTATTCGCATCAGGCACCCTGGCCCGCAGGTCCTGCGCCATGAACCCCAGGACTGCTTTCACGTCCGATTCGTCCACGGGGTGGAACCATTCTATGAAGCCGTAGATGATAGTTCCCCCTGCCAGGTTCTCGGCTTTGCACCAAAAGTCCCGCTTGTTTCAAAAGCCGGAGTTCTGTTCCAAAAGTTTCTTCTGGAGGAGTGAGCTAGGCTGTCGATTGCATGGATTTAACGCTGTTTTGAAATGCCTCTAGACGGTCCTGCCAATCGGCGTTCAAGGAAAATCTTGATGCTAGGGAAGGAAACAAATTGAGGTTGACATTGAAAACCCATTTGTAGTAGATGATCGCGGTGTACAATATGCCCGGCGCTTTCCAATCGGACACTTGGACTGCTCCAAGTGCGACCGAGTGGTCCTGTGCCATCCCATGGCCTCCGCCATGAGTGAGCTCGGACGACGCTCTGTACACAGTCCAGTAGTGCTCCAACAGTTCGAGTTCCTCGCACATCCCTTTCAGGTTGCCCCATGGTCGACCGGGGATCATCGCTTTCATTGCATCTTCGTAGTTTCCGTGCTCGATCTGATCACGAATCTGGTCGTTGATGCCACTGTCTGCTGGATCAGTCGGCTGACTATGACTCAGAAAGTCGGGAACCCTATCCTCGGGAGTCGCATCCATGTATCTAAGCCTCACCGCGAGCTCGAACAGGTATCGCACCAAAACCACTGAGGGGGTGCCCAATCCATCGGGCAAGAGCATGTTAACGGCCCTTAAGGACTGACGAGCCCGGCGCAAGTAGAAGAATGCAACTTGGTTCCATTCCTCTTTAAGGTCAGCGATATCTACCTCGATATAGGCATCCAAGATTTCTTCACTGAGGTCAAGGCCGGTCTGTAGCAAGGGGTTGGCGTGCATTGTAAGTCCTCTCTTGTCTGTTATTCACCTGGCCCGAAAGCTCCCGACTGGCAATGCCGGGGCCTTTTTGATTTCTTCTAGCCAAGCCGTTGTATGAGATACCCTCGCCCTTTATGCGGGCATGAGCGACCATCTGGTGCGCCGTGAGTCGGCAACGGCTTTGCACCAGCGCAGGGACTTTGGGAACAGAATGGCCAGTTGGACCAAGAGTCAGTCTAATCCGGGACTTTTGGTGCGAAGCCCCAGGTTCTCAAAGAGGGAATACATCGGCATCCTGGTTCCGTTGAACAGCCAGTCTCCGCTGTGCTTGCCCGGGATGCTTTCGACCCCGGGACAGGGGCTCCAGCCGGTCATGGTTCCGTCTCCTCTCTCGGGATCGTGTAATCCTTCCATCAAGCTGGCGGAACCGAACGGCTTCGTTGGCAAGTTCGACTACCGGCTCCAGCCGGCGACGTTGCTGGCTCTGCATTCTGTCCTGCCGCCTCCGTGGGCCGCCGGGGTATTGGAATAGAACCGGGCGGACCACGCCTTCGGTGAACCAGCGCCTTAGCCTGCTTCCCGCTATGGGACCGGGAGTGGGTTAGAACGGGATGACATTGGTATCATCACCACGCGCAGCGTCGCTAGATGAGCAACTCCTTGAACATTGGGTCCTCTGGGGATACCTTCTCTTGGTATTCCAGCAGGGCTTCTTCGAATGGCATGGGATTGCATGGAGTCAGCACGACGCCGGCGGGTGAGCGCCGCACGACCATGAAGTCGTTGCCGGTCAGGCTGGGGGCCATCTGGTGTGGGACGGTGAACTCCGCGCCCGCACGCTGTTGAGGCGAGCGGATATGGCTGCACAGCATATAGATGACGAGCTCGTCAAAGGTGATCTGGCGCTCGGCCAGCAGTGCTTCCACCGCTTCCCGCGCCCATGTGGGGAGTTGAGACATCTCGAAACTTGAAGCCATAAGATGGGTCTCTCTTGGTGGGTGGTTAGCATATTACAGTTCGGGTTGGCAATTGGACAGGTGCGGTTGTCTGTTCGTGTACTATTCCACCTGCGCCAGGTTCACGGCCAGGTTGTAGGCGAACCACCCGTCTCCGGTCCTGAAGGTCTGGGGCTTGGCGGTCTGGGCCTCGCGCATCAGTCCGAACCCGTCGTCGTAGGGCTCGAAGTCCACGATGCGGTCGTACCGCACCCTGAATTTCTTCTTCGGTCCCGAGAAGTATATGTGCTTGGTGGTGAACCCGATCAGGCCGGTGTCCTGGTGGACGGTTTCCTTCCACTCCACGCTTCTGCTGCGGAAGGTTCCGGGCTGGTAGTATACGCCCCTGGCTACCCGGGTGCTGAGGCCGAGGGAACTGCCTCTCCGCTCCCGGCGGGTTACGACCTCGAGGTAGTCGACGCCGTTCATGATCCAGACGAGTTTCTCGGATTTCATCAGGTTGAAGGGCACCCGGCCGCTGATGTTCTGGCGGTCGGGGACGATGCCCTCTGTGATGTCGCGGAGTACGGCGGACTTGACGACCTGGGTGAGGACCCTGTTCTGGTCGAGCCGTTCCGCCGTCAGGCCGAAGTGGTCCATGTAGCGGTTGAGGGCGTTCTCCTCGTCCAGGGTTAGGAGTCCGTCCTCTAGGGCGCTCTCGACGGCTGCTTCCCAGGCTCTTTCCAAGAGGTTCTGCTTCTCGTCTCCGTAGAGGGTTGACTGCCTGAGTGATTCCGACAGTTCCCGGAGGTGGGTTTCGGGGTCGTCCACGGCGATGGCGGCCAGCCGGGCGTCGAGCATTAGCCGGTCTCGCGATGCCCTGTTCAGTTGCGCTGTTGCCTTTTTGTCGGCTGCGGAGTCTGCCAAGGTGAGCCTGCCCCGGAACTCCCGTAGCTTGGCTTCCTCGGCCTGGGTGATGATGCCGTCGGCCATGGCGTGGGCGACGCCTCTTTTCCAGCCTTCTTCCAGGGCCTGGTTGACGGTGGCGCCGTTCCCGTAGGAGTCGCGGGCTATTTCGGCCATGGCGACCCGGAGGGCGTTCTCGTTGAACTGGTGTGTCTTGGCGGCGTCTACGGCCATTTCGACCATCCGTTTCCAGCCGGCGTCGAAGGTCCGGCGGCACTCGGGGTGGTCCCGGGCGAGGACCCCGGCCTTGTTGCCGCAGTACCGGCAGGTGCCAGCGGCTGATTTCAGGAGGTTGGCGAAGGGCATGTTCACCTGCGCTTGGCGCTGTTTAGTTCCACCGCGGCGGTTCATGCAGGATAAGGCGATTGTATTGACGTTTCTGGGGAGTTGGCTTAACTTGGGATTACTCCCCCAGCGGGTAGTGCTGCTGGGCCGACGCCCCCGTCTTGGGGGCGTTTCTTTTTGTTCTGGCTCTGGCCTTGTTCCTCTTCGCCAGGGACTTTAGGTGCTTCACGTTGAACGCCTTGGCGTTGTAGCGGTAGTGACGCACCGCATCATGGAAGCCTTTTTCTATGTACATAGCCGACTCTGGTTCGTGTTCTCGGAGCTCCTTGAGACGCAGCGGAAAGTCATGGTTCTTCACGAAACCTCCGTCGGCCTCGGTTATCACGAACTTCATCGCCCGCTCGATGGACAGGTGAGCGATGCCGACTCGGCTCATCGCCTGCGTTGCTGTCAACTAAAAATTATGTCCGGGCGTACTGGTTCATTTTCTAGGATTCTGATTACGTCGGAGACTGAGTGGCGGATGACTGTTCGCTCCACTTTGGCCGTTACCAAACTACCCGGCTACCTTCGTTTCTGTGTCACCTGCTGCCAGTGCGCTCATATAGCCCATAATGAGGTTTCGCGTACGGTACGTGCCAAACTTCTCCTCATCCTCCCGTTGTACAATGGGGAAGGTGCTTAGGATATAGTCAGCGTCCTCGTGGGAGATACCGTAAAGGAGGAAGTAGAGTGCGTCCAGCCGTGCCTGCAGGTGCAACCTTTCTTCCTCGTTCCAGGTGAACGGTGGGCTTTCGTAGCCCATGTCCTTGGCGAATGGTGCCATATCGTGGGCGTTGTATGTGAGTTTCAGAACATGATCTTCTACTATTTCGTTCGCCCTTCTTCCACCGAATTCCTTTGAGTAATTCTTGAGGTCTATGACAGGCAGTTGCTCCACAATGTACCAAGTCAAGTGTGTGGCCGGGACCTTCTGTCGAGCGACGTAGTCGAAGACGAAGCTGTTGAGATTGGCGAGGCAGCAAGCGGCAGTTGCAGCAGAAAAGCTGTCGTCGGATGGTAGAAGTATCGGCAGGGTGTGTCCACAGCCTACACGAGGGATGATACTTGCGATCATGGTTCGCACGTTGGTAGTTGCTGTAACATCTTTGAACGCAATCATCCATTGAGGGCCCTTGGGAGGCAAGTCCCTTTGCTCACTTACCCAATAGCGAGGATTGGGAGCAAAGGCAGGGTTTCTGTGTTCCTGCTCAAGGGTTCTATCCGACTGCCCAGGTCGAAATAGGTTTCCGTCTCGTGTGGTTATGCTGGCAGCTCTGTGGTCAAATGCCTGCACCATCTTCCCCTCGTAGAGAGGTACATACACCTCTTCATTTTTTCTCCACGTATTGCCTTCAACGAAATAGAAGCCTCCTGCCTTCAGTTGTTCCTGCGTTCGGAAAATAGAGGAGTCGGTGGTCATGTTGAAATGTCCTTGCTTGAAGGAAACAGGCCATGGATTAGTCTCTTGGCTCTTCGAACTATCAAAGATCACCGGATGCGCTGCATAGATGCTTCTGGTGATGTCGGCGTCCCTCTGGGTTCGAAATATAGGAGCAGTCCCCGTGTTCGGATTTACACGCTCGAAATCTGCGGCAGTTAAGGAGAAACATCTCGAAGGGCTGTTGATCTCCTCTGGATTGCGGAGGAAGAAGGCACACTGGGCCTCTGGAAAGACACGCTCTTCGCCCCCGAAGATCAGGGCGCAGAATTTGAATGAGGCGTGTACTTCCTTGAAGTACGTTCTACGGTTCTCAAAGTCGAAAATTGCACCGATTCGCCCAGCTGTCGAGATAGCTTTGAAGAATGGTGCGGCATTCTTATCCCCATATATGCCGGACGGGATCAATAATCCAACGACTCCATCTGGCTTTAATAGGGTTGTTGCCCTTTCTACAAACAGCGAATACAGATTGATTCTCCCCCTGCCTAGCAGAGGGTACTGGCCCGATGTACGAATTACGAGACTTAGGTTATCAGCAACCTCTTTGGCCTCGTCGAAGTCTTTAATGAGGGGCGACCCGCGGTCCCGCAGTTGCTGCATTGCCCTCTTTCTGTCTGCTGATTTCTGCGTCTGTGCCAATTCCGGAAATCGTAATGCGAACCACTCTTTTTCTGGAAGTTCAATCTGGTCCCAAGGTGGGTTGCCTATCACGACGTCGAACCCACCCTTTCTGTTGGCATCGGTCCAACTCTGCCATACACCAGGGAAGGATACTTCCCAATGAAGAAATGTCTCCCGGTTTGCTGTAGATCTGGCGTGATGCCAAGTGTCCTCGAACTGTGTCCAGTACGACTTCCTGCTGTCTTCTGGTTTCCCTTGGTCCTCATTTGGCCCGTATGCGAGTAGAGAATAGCTCTCCTGCGACTCCTCCATGAGCACGGTCTTCATCGTTAAATCCAGGTTTTTCCTCTCTTTTGCCTTCATGCCTGCTGTCAGCCACTTCATCCCGCACAGAGTGTCCATGATGTTTCGCAGATCGGCAGTGGTGTCCTCTACTTGTGTGAAGAGGAATGCTGATTCTTGGACTTCCGATATGTCAGCGTCGGATTTTGACTCAATGAGTTCCATGCTGTCTGCTGCCGCCTCGGCTCCAGCGATGGCAGGGCTGGCGAATAGGGCTCCCAGGCGGTTAAGTTCTTCTATCGCTTCTGACACTCTGAGTCCGAGCAATGCGTCGCCGTGGCGCAGGTGGTGGTCCAGGAATGAAAGAGGAGCGCCCACTGTGAAACTGTGAAGCCATAGGGACACCTTTGCCAATTCAACGGTCAGTGGGTTCTTGTCGACGCCATATATGCAGCGCTTCAATACCATCCTGCGGATGATGGTCTGGTCGGTGAGTTGGGCTTCGTCAAGGTTCCAATGGGATTCCCTTGCCCGCTGAACAATGTCCCTCCTTATGGCGTCTATACGTTCAACCAGAGGCGACGTGTACTTTCCGTCAATCCAGTGTGGAACACCAGGTGTGTTCTCAGTCAATTCGGCGATTCGGTCCGACAGGAAGTCTACGGCGGTAACCAAAAAGTGACCGCTTCCCATGGCTGGGTCCAGCACCTTCAGGTCAAGCACGGCTTCCGCAGGATCAGATTTCATCAGTTCCGACAGACGTTCCGAAGCGGGTCTCGTGTCTTCTTCGAGGTCGTTCCCTGTGACCTCGAACTTAGCTATGCGCTCGGTCAATAGCGGTGTCAGGGTTTGGTCTACGATCAAGTCCACCAGTTCCTGTGGGGTGAAGTAGCTGCCCGTGTCTTTACGGGCAAATCTGTTGGGAATAATTACTACGTTCCCGTTGCTATCCCGCACTGGCTCCCGTTCCAGTAGGCGCTCATAGATGGACCCCAGTTGTTGGACGGACATGTCCCGGTAGTTGACGTAGTGGGCTCCGGATTTGTCGTTCACGTGGCTGAGATTGTGGATGATGGGTGCTACGACAGCATCGCTTAGCCTGACTTTTCCCAGGACCTGGGCGGAGTCGGCGGAGAATAGACCGCCATTGTAGGGAGGTATCCCTATTTCAGGATCGCCTTTATCAACCATCCTACAGAGCGTCGTCAGATGATCGTAGTAACTGGAGGCGCTTCCGGAGAAAGGTATGTTGTCTTGGATTCGACGGGCTATGTCCTCCCGCACGGGCTTGCGCAGTCCGTATTCTTCATAGCGGGAGTCATTGACCGGCAGTAGACCTCTGTCCTCGGCGTACAGTAGAAAAAGCATCCGATAAAGGAAAATCAGCGCAGCCTCCCGGACTTCTTCAAGACTGTCAGTTGAGGAGTCGACCAGTGCTTGAATCAATTTCGGGAATGCTTCCTCGAAGACTAATGCGGACAAATCCTGGGCTACTTTTTCCTCATACCTTCGACTCTCCTCAAGAGCGCCTTCCAGGAAGCTAGAAGTCTCCCCTCCTTGAGGAGAGAATGATTTACATCCGAAGAGCAATCTGAAAAGCTGAACGTCGTCTTCCGATTGCAGTAAAGCCGGAAGGTCGGTCTCGAAGTAGGCAGTGGACCGAGGTCTTGTGCTCCGGTCATAGAGGCGCCACTTTGAACCGTTTGTGAGGATACCCCACCTGATTTTGCCATCAGAGGCTGTATCTGCGGATGACAAGTACCGGAGGATCTGTCCGTGAGGAGTGCTGGTTTGAACTTTGTCCCCTCCATCGCGCCTGTCCAGCGGAAGCTCCAGCCGTTTGTTTTCCAGTACCACGAGGGCGTCGAGGTAGCGTTCCTCCGCACTGGCCCTCCTCGTGGCCTGCTCCTTAGCCCTTGCGTCGCCGAAGAGCAGGAAGTCTGGAATGTCTTGGTTGCGTCCAGACCCCTGTTGAGGAAGGTGATTGGTCCAGCCTAGTAATTGCAATACAGGAATAATCAAGTCCTGTTCGGTGGTTGCCTCATTTGGTTCGTTGTATTTGCTGAAGTTGTGCCAGATTTCTGATAGTTGCTCAGCTAGTTCGGCAGTGGCCGGGGAAGACTCCTCCCACTCAGTGGTTGTTTTTATTCCCTCTTCCAGAAAATATTGCGCGAACAGTTGGCCGGACATCAGATCCTCCTGGTACGGCGTGGCAGTTTCAGGTTGTCCTTCCGATGAAGGCAGCGATCTCCAATCCCGCCCGAAAACGGGTTCATCACCCTCACCCTGTCTTAGCCCTGCTCTTGGCTCAGGTCTTCCGAATACACACCATCGCAGCCCAGCGTGTTGGCCGCTGCCAAGATGTCCGCGTCTCAGTAGGAGATCCCGAACCTGTCTCTGATCTCGGTCGCAGTGTCGAACAGTTCCACCCTGATTTCCTGGTCCGGAAGCGTCCTGAGCAGACACAGGAACTCTATACCCTGCTATTGGGTCAAACCCGCCGGCTCCCGGTGGCTTGACTGTAAAACTCCTGGAGTACCTGGGCGGAGACTGCCAGGTCTGGCTCCCTCAGTGTGGCCTCGGCCCTCGCTCTTTTCCCGGCGTCGGCCTCCCGGTTGCTCACGGCGTATATCAGTACGTTGGTGTCATCGAGCCGCATTTCGGTCGTACAGTTTCTCCCGAGTCAGTAGCTGGCTGGTGTCCACTCCGATGCCTTCTTTCTTAAATCTTTCGAGGACCTCGTCCAGCAGGCGCGCCCGTCTCTCCGGCTCTGTCTCGATCGACCCCGGCTCTGCCGGTCGTCTCAGCGTCTCCAGCAGCCTTTCCCGCATCATCGCGGACACGGTGGTACCGGTCTCGGCGGCCCGGATCCGCGCCAGCCGGTGGGTCTCGTCGTCAACGGAGACACTGATGGTTTTCATCGCCTTCTCCGCCAGGCTAATGCCCGGTGCTCATGTGATTTTCAGTGTACTTCCCGACCCGAGACCGTTCAACTCGGCCGAGTCAGTTCCGTCGGGTCTCCTTTGGTTTCCCTGACGCGGGTGATTGCCCGGTCCTTCGGTTCCGTTGTGGTCGCTGGTGACGCCGTGGTCGCGGCACCAAGACCGGGAGTCTCCAGTGGTCGCCCGTTCCGGTCTTCGGGGCCAAGTTTCCTGGACGGACTCCGGGCGGCGGACGGGGAGCAGTGAACGCCGTATGACTTCTTCTCTAGGGAAAATTCGGGCTTTATCTCCCTCCCCCGCGCTCCTTCCCGGGTGCCTTACACCCTGTGGTCTACTGCCTGGACCCCTCCGGCGATTTCTTTCCTGTTTCAGGTCTTATGTCGTTGCTCTCGACTGGGCCAGTCCCTCCGCTACCAGGGAGTTCACCCCCGGAACCAGGTGGAGCCCGAGATCCCTCAACTCCGCCCTTGTGGTTTAGCCTGTTCGGATAGAACACGGTCCTTCAATATGCCCGCTGCCTCCTTGATCTTGTCTTTCTTCAATTCAGAAATGACGTGGAACACGAAGTCTGCGAGAAAGATGGAGTTGAGGCTGGTCTTTTCCGTGGCATAGTGCACCAACCCGTGTGTAGCAGCGTGGCGGTTTGGGATGGAGTTTGCGGCAACTTCATTTCGGTCCGTCTCGGTGTCAATGTGCTTGTAAAGGAAATCCTTTAGAGATCTGTACCCGCTCAATCCCGATGTTAGGTCCCGCATCCAGGAAGCCGGGAATTGACCCAACCTGTCAATCTGGTACCGAATGTCGATCTTGTCCGATACATTCTCGTTCATTTGGTTTCGTAATACTGCCTCGATCTCAGGAAGCATGGCGCGGGGTACCAAGCGACATAGGCCCGTCTCATGTCCTATCAGGGCCTGTCTCATCGTCTCTTTCGAGTCGTCGCCAATCAGATAGCCTTGTATGTCTCGTTCTATTGTCTCTCGGACAGTGGCCCATTCCTCTGTGTAATACGTGAGAATGGCTTCGTCCAACTCCTCTTCAGGAGTCTCATCCAGGAGTGTTGCGGGAAGCGTGTGATGTAGGACCCACCCCAGTTTTTCTGCCACCCGTGCATTGGGGTTGGTGAGTGCCGGGAAGGGTTTTATGAATGACGTCAGGAGTGGCTTGATGCTTTCCTGGAGCCTGAAGGAATAGTTGGCGAGGGATTTTTGAATAGGAGATTCGAAGCTGGAGAGAGCCAATCTGAGACTGTTCGCCAGTACCGCATTGTGTCTCGACATCAGCAGGCGATATGGCTTAACCAGTTCCGCCTGCCAATTTCTGAGGGGAGAGATTCTCTCAGGTGGAACTATCCTGATGCGAGGCGGGGTGCCCATATCTTTGTACCTCTCATTGCGAGGGCTCTACGTGCAAACTGAAGATTGTACGTGACCTCTCCGAGTCTTTTACGGCTTCGGGCCATCGACCCTGAAGCAAGAAGCGAGCCTATTTCAGCTCGCTCCTTGTTCCTGATACTCTCCAACTTGTCCCTGCAGGGGTTGATGGGCGCTATGTTGTGCGATTGACTATCTGGTGGGCCTGAATCTGGGTCTGGAACAGCCGAGGGTTGCATGCCGTTCCCAACACGGGTCGCAAAGATCCTGCCCGCACCTCTGATGGATCACGGTCATCCACAGCCTACCGCACCTTTGGCACCTGTCAGGCATGATGGTCTCCCTCCATAACGGAGTGATATTAGAACTATTGTAACATGGAACTGTCGCCGGTCTCATTCCAGTGTAAGGAGTCGACGGTTTTTGGCACGAGAAGGGCCTATGGAGCCTCAAGCTGTCTTTGGAGTAGGATGGTTGCGGCTGGGTCGATTGGAGCCTGCTCCGTGCTTCCCGAATTTGCGGTTTCTTGTTGCCCGCCCAGGACGCTCTCCTGATCGGCGATACTTCTTGAACCGGGCAACGCAGGGATGCTTTCCATCCCCGCCCGGGTGATAGTATCTCAGGGGCGGATGTCGCTGGAGGATTGACTGAACATGTCCGATCCTTTGTCTCCCGAAGAACGGTCCCGGGTGATGTCCAGGATCCGGGGGCGGAATACCCGCCCGGAGTTGTACGTGCGTCGGGCGGTGTGGTCCAATGGATTCCGCTACCGTTTGCACCTTGCTTCTCTTCCGGGTACCCCTGATTTAGTGTTCCCTAGATATGGATTGGCCGTGTTCGTTCATGGTTGCTTCTGGCACCAGCATGGCTGTTCCAAGTCGAAGCGGCCATCTTCGAACCGGGAGTTTTGGGACCGGAAGTTGGATGGTAATGTCGCTAGGGATGTCCGCGACCGCGCAAGGTTGGAGAATATGGGGTGGTACGTGGCCGTCATTTGGGGGTGTTCTTTGGAGTCCGATACCGAGAATTTGCTGTTGCGACTGAAGCGTGCCCGAGAAGACCTTGAACTGGATGTCAGTAGGCTTGTTGAGGAGTGATCCCTCGGTTCTCCGTGCTTACTTCTGCTTGCTGTTGCAGCGTTGAGTGCCTGGCTCCAACAATTCGTGGAGCGCTTCTGCTACCTCGGCGCTGCGTTCTTCCATTTCCTGACATACTTCGTTCATGTCTATAGTGGCGTCGCTTATCTCTTCCTCAGTGGATGCTTGAGAGAGGTCCCGAAGCGCCTTGGCGTAAGCCTCGATCAGCTCTCGGGGTGATTCTGTCGCCTCGTTCATTGATTGTGAGCCTCCAGTTGTTCATTCTCGGATACAGCGGTTTCCGGTTTCGGACACCCTACAGTAAGTCCGATGTGGTAGTCCGTCGGAACAGGTGAGTCGGTGATCGTTCCTCTTGCTGCCTCCTATTGGGAGCTTTTCGCTAACAGGTCGTAGATTAACCGAGCTATTTGCTGCCCGTGCTCTTCCATTCGTCCCGAGGCCTCGATCAGGTTGTCGCTCGCTTGATCCTTCTCCTCTCTGGTCGTTGCTTGGAAGTTTGCCATCAGCGCGTCGGCGTACTCCCCTAGGATGACCTTGGGGTCTACTTCGTTTCCGGACATGACATTACCCGCCTTAGAAATTTAGCCTCCGCTTTCGGTAGTCGTTACCCTCTGCAATGGAGATCCTCTTAGCGTTGCGAACGGAATTGCGAATTCTGTTTACCGCTTCCTCCACCTTCTCCCACGGAGCATACCTGTCTACGGCTCCAATGCCGTTCTCGGCAATGAATCCCTCCGTTACGTTCAACAGGACTTCCAGATTCTCGGTGTCGATGATTACTTCGCTCATGGATCTTAGTCTTCCTCTTCCGTCCTTATTCGGAAATGGTCCGGGAGGGTCTTTACTAGGATAGGCATGATCAGTGCGACCGCTTGGGCGTTCAGCCTATGGATCTCCGGTTCGAGTTCCTTGAGAAGGTCCCGGGTCTCGGTGTCGGCTGCTTCGTATTGAGCCTCGAACTGCTTTTTCATCGCCAGCATGGTCAGAACCATCCCCGTGCGGTGCATTACCTCCGTCTGTTCCCTTACCGCTGGCTTTTGTTGCCTTAACGCCTTTTGCAGTGTAGCGTTGTCGTAGTTAACCAGATATAGAGATTGTTCCGCGGTCAACGCCTGAACCACTCCCCCGTCGTTGGCAGTAAAGCCCTCTGGCCACGGCTCGCTCGGTTCGTTGCCCACGTCCCTGCCGTCCTGAGTCGTCCACCTTGAGTCTGGCAGGGCGACTGCCGGCTCTCGGGGCTTCCTGTCTCTAAGGGTTCTTTCCTTCTTTTCCCTTTGCTGGACGAGGGTGATGTCGACCGTGTCCGACAGCTGACCGTTTGCAAGGTTGGAATCCACGAACCTGGCTTCCAGTTCTATCGTATCTCCGGGTCTCGCCCCTTCGTCCGTCGTCTGGATCCTAGCCAAAAGGGCTCCGTCCCTCAGGTAGTGGGAGAGTCTTACCGGCAGGTTCTTGGGTTGGAGCTGAGCGACGTGGGCTCTTCCGGGCGCATCGGCTCGCGTTAAATAATCGTTGGCGGCGTCCGTCTTGAAGGAAATTTCTCTTCGTTCGCCGACCTCGATTTCTATCGGCTCTTGGGCCCTGGATCTTGGGTTGAGTTCCAAGTAGGTGGGCGTGAATAGACCCTGATACGGCGGCTTGGGCTTGGGCTTCTGGGTTCGGATGGATAGGGCATCTCCGAGTGTCAGGAGATCCTTGATTTCCGGTACCCTTTCCAGAAGTCTTTGGAAAGTATCTGCTTGGGCCTTGCTTGTGGCCTCTTTGATTTTCTCGGCGGCTTTCTTCTGTTCCCACTCCTTGAGGTCGGGCGATTCCTTGAGGGCCGTTTCCACTATTTCCTTGTACTTGTCGGCCTCGGTCGTGTTCACGATGTTCTCGCGGTTGGCGCTCCATATCTTATGATGAGCGTTCTCGCTGAGGTTGCTGGCGTCGACGATGATGGCCACGTTGTCAATCAGGCCGGGCAGCCTGATGCTCTGAGAGAGGTAACCGCGTTTTTGTTTATATTGGACCTGGCCGTTTACGTGATGGAATACCCTGTCTCTAGTAGTCTTCAGACATTCCGGTATTTCATCGAAGAGGACCGCTTCTACCACCACCGTACCGATTTCCGGGTCGATTATGGTGGAAATGGTGATCTTCTCCCCAGGGTCCGCCTCGTCGTTATCGGCGTTGTTGGGTGTTCTTTTTCGAGTGAGTTCCGCCTCCATTCCCAACGCTGTTCGTTCGTCCACGAAAGAACCACGACCTCCTCGATTCTCCCTGGGATAGCGGTAGTCCATGAGTCGAAGAGGTATGGTAGTGGACACCATGTTCTGGGCTATACCGTTGCGTATTCCTATGAAATCGTTCCTGCCGTCGATCTTGTAGTCGTAGACCTTTACGATAGTTCCGGTTTCCAGGCGGACTTCTTCATCCGGGATACCGTTCTTCCTGTAAAGAGGAAGGATTATTTCTTGGCTCTTCAGCCTCGGGATTTCGTCTCCGGGCGCATAGTATTCGTAGACCGGGTGCCCGGTATTGTCCGGCTTTTCCCGCACGAGGGTCCATCCCCACGGACCTGTTTTCGTATGCCTCCTGGACATAATCAGTTTGTATCTTCTTCTGCCGCAGTAGATGAGCACGCCCGATGACCCCATGTTGTACTTTCCTTGAGCGTAGGGGATGCTCGACTTGTTCTTGTGGCTGAGGCTCAGAAAGGTCGAGCGGAAATTTTCCGGGTCTTGGCCCTCTCCGTTGTCTATCACGGTGAAGCAAGTCGTCTTGTCTCCCGTGATTCCCATGATGAAGTTCTTCCGGGCAAAGGTGCGGAGGTCCGTGTCGCTGTCGATATCGTTGAGCCGTCCCGCTCGTCTTGCACCCGGCAATTCCTCTTGGAACAGCATCTTCACCGCCTCCTGGGGAGACTGCGGGGTGTCCGGGTCCTCGGGGTCGATTCCCGCTAGGCTGGCGGCCTTCATTATCACGGCGTCCGACGAGTTGGTGAGCAGTTCGGTGAGGGCCTTGCTGGCGACGGACGACTGATTGTTGACCACGTTAAAGTTGGTCTCGCGGTCGTCGAGAGGGTGCCAGTTGGCTCCGTCCATCATTTCCGGAGTGGAGTGGACTATGTCGTCCACTTCTCTTTCGCTTTCGGACGAAAGAATGCGGATGCCCAAGTCCGTTTTGGCAGAGTCTCCGCCTATGCCCAGACCTCCCTGAATCGCCGTGTTGACCATGGCTGGTCTCCTTAATCCGCGGCTTTGGCTCCGTGTTCTCGCCATATCTCCGTCGCGGTCTTGGACATGAAACTTGCCAGCTTCGGTGGCACCGCGTTACCTATCATTCTCGCGGCCGCATCCATGGAATTCGTGGGGAACTTGTACTCCCGCTCGAAGGATTGCAGGAGGGCGCCCTCGAGTATGGACAGGCCGCGGGGCTGTTCCGGGTCATAGTGCCCGAATCTCCCGTTGGAGATGCTGATGAACCTGGTCGTTATGGTCGGAGAAGGATGATCCGCCTGCATCCTGGTGTACGAGTCCTTGAACCCGTTGTCGCCTGCCTCGTCCAGTCGCTGGTGGCAGGGCAGGGCAATTTCCTCATTGAGTTCCCTGTTGTTACCCCCCGGCTCGGTAGCCAACAATCGTGTCTTGTTCAAGTCGGACAGATTCCTGCAACGGTGGTTGACGTGAAATTCCTCATCCGCTTCGCCTGCTTGGAGGTGGGGGAGATCTCCTATTCGTTCCATGACAGTCTGTGCGGGCGCTGCCGCGTCCTCCCTCGGTATGCGTTTGTCCAGACGCATGACTTCGTTGCGGTCGGATTTTACTGCGACCGCGATCAGCCTTCGCCGCTTCTGAGCTACGCCGAACCGTTCCGAGCTGACCGTCCTTTCTCCGATGGCATATCCTAGATCACGGAGCTCGTTCCAAAAACTACGCCAATTCTCCTTGAACTTTCCCTGCCTTGCCCCCGGCACGTTCTCTGAAAGTATCATTTCCGGTTGAAATCGTTCTATGAACGGCAAGGTTTGTTGCAATAGGGTTTCGTCTCGTTCCCTCTCGTTCTCTCTGTCCTCCTGCAGGTGTCGCTGCACGAACTTGGTGAAGGACTGGCAGGGGGCACAGATGGCGAATAGAAGGGGTGCTTCTGGTGCCAGCCGTCGGACTCTGGGCAGGAGACCTTCCACCCTGGTGATGGCATCCTCCCTCTGGCCTTCCGGGTAGATGTCCGAACTCGGAAACATGTCGTACTCGAGATATTTCGGCCAGGCGTGATCCAGGGTTAGGTTCTTGTTATTTATCTCATAAGTGGTCTTGCACCGGGGGTCCTTGTCGATTCCAGCAACGACGTAACCTCCGGCGTCGATCAACCCTCGAGTCGTTCCACCAGCTCCGCAGTAGAAATCTACGGCAATAAAGTGGGGGGCTTCGCCTCCTATTTCTCTAGGCTCTGCCACTGCCTATTTCCCTATCGCGTCTATGATGTCTTGCGCCCAGGCGGATGTGTCACGTTCGGGAAGTCCGGGGCGGCCCGCTATCTGTAGGTAGGCCCATGCAACCTGTTCCCTGAACGGGCTGTCCACCGACGCCACTCTCGTGAATAGACTCCCGGGCCCTATGTCGGATATAGGAATGAGATTCAGATCCTTGAGGTTGGCCGCCATGGCGGGAATTTCGCCGTCCAACAAAGGCAACGGTATGAAATCCTGAAAATATCCTTGATTCAGCATCCTCCTTGGCAGGTCGCCTTTGAGCTTTTTAGCAGCGGCATCCTGCATCCCCATTTTCTCAATTACATCGCTCATGGGGCAGCACTTGGCGACTAATACCCTATCAACTCGTGGCTTCTGGTTGCCACCGTCTACCATGTCGCAGGAAGGAGTCAGCACGACCCTGAACGAACTGGGGGCGTCGTGGTCTTCATCGACCTTTCGAAGAATGTCCCCCAACAGCTTTTGGTTCGATACCGGAGGGTATAGGTACATCTCCCAACTGGCGAGTCGTAGTTCACCCGGTACCGGTTCGTCCATCCTTGCCGCAACTCGTCTGCGGCCAGAACGTGTCACAATGTCAGCGAGTCGTTGGGGTGATATCGGCGTCGATGAAGCTCTGAGGGCAGTGTCCCTCATAGCACTGGAAAGGCACTCTCTTACTAGGTTCTCAGACTGTTTCAGGGCCTCGATGTGAGGGCTTAACGTCCGTATCGCTTTGACCACCCGCTTCTGGCTACCGGTGCCCTTCTGCTCGCTTATCACGAGCGGATGGGGTGCTTGGGTTTCGTCGTATTCCTGCTTTCGTGCCGAATAAACTATGACCGGGCAGAAATGACTGTCCCAGATGGCTTGGTAGGTATTCAATCCCTCGACCTCCGTTCCTACCGCGTCCTCATCTTTGATGAGGTCTAGAATCACTAGATGTGGCCTGAAGGAACGTAGATGGCTGTCGGCTTCTTCGAAGTTGCAGATCTTCGTTTCACAATCGGGGAAAGTCTTTTTGATCAACTCCTCCGCTGGTTCGATGGTCTCTGGCCGGTCTTCAACGAAAAGTATCTTCACTGGTCCGACTCCCTGCGATGCTTAGCACACGGGAGGTCGAATGCAAAGGATGCTCCTCCTAGTTCTCCCGGGTGCATGGTTCGCATTTGCCCTCCGTAAGCCCCTACGAGTTCAGAGGCTAAGGTGAGGCCCATTCCTATTCCCTCCGGTTTGCGGGTGACACCCGGCCAGAAAACCTTTTCGAGGTCATCTTCGCTTATCCCTGGTCCGCTATCGTGGATCCATACTGTCACCTGTTCACTGCCTTCAGATTGTTCCAGAGTGAACTTCAGTTTCCTCTCGTCTTTCGGTACAGCGCTCAGCCAGTACACCGAATTGGTCAAGAGGTTGGTGATTATCGTGTGTAGTTCGGCGGGGTCAACGTCCACTAAAGTTTCGGATTCAGGGATGACGATTTTGATGCCCTTGGTGTCCAGTTCACCACGTAGAATGTCAAGGCAGCCGTATATGACTGCCTCGATTGAGGATTGTCGTCTCCCTCTGCGAAAATTGCGATTGGCCAAGGGAGAAAAACGGTCCGCGAGTCTTTCCAGGGTTTCGACCGCCTCTTCGGCGCGCCCAAGGTACTTCTCTCCGTCTGGCTCTTTGACGAGACGGGACTCATTTCGTGCAAATGTCAGGAATCTGCCGATGATCGTCGTACGGTTCCTGATCTCGTGCACCAGCATCTGCGCGATACTCCCTACCGTTGCCAATTGACTGTAATAGGCGAATCTCCTTTTGATTGTTTCCCGTTCTTGACTGAGGGACTTGTCGAACTCCTTTATCAATGGAACCACCGCGGATGCTTCGGCACCAGACTTGGCCAGTGCCGTCGCGTCCTTGACCAGCTTGTCGGCGGATAGGTTCTCGAATAAATCGGTCATCGGCCTTTCGCCGTTGTCTTGGTGCCTGTCTTCGTTTCTGAATCTCTCCAACCTTCGAACAACGAAGGTTATGATTCCCTCGAATTCCTCCACTTGGGGGGATAGGGACAGTCGCTCCCTGTCGCTTGTGTCTTCGATGTTCGGGTTCTTTTCCGCCGAGATCGAGACGTATCCGACAATCTGGCTGGTACTCAGCCTCCTCCCTATCTGGCTCACCCGTCTAAGGTCTAGTCCTAGCCAGTCCAGTCCTCTCTCGGATTTCGGCAATACCAAGACATCGTCTCTGTACACCGAGATCCCCTTGTGTCCCCGGATCGCTCTTCGCACGGAGTTTCTGGCCACTTTATATTTCT
The DNA here is from genome assembly GCA_965203005.1 of Dehalococcoidia bacterium. Classification (GTDB taxonomy): domain Bacteria; phylum Chloroflexota; class Dehalococcoidia; order Lucifugimonadales; family UBA3495; genus VXOI01. The sequence goes on along the minus strand of CBDBBS010000002.1, from coordinate 1,677,247 downwards.
GGGAGATTTCCTCGGATCCGTGGGCATCTATGTCCCAAGCTCTTATGTCGAAGGAGAATGGTCCGCAATTCGCCCTTTCCACGGAGTGAGAGAGTCTCCAGTTAGCCTTGGCGAACTGATGAATCTGGGGCCAGGGGGCATTTACTTCCCTCATTTTCGGGGCTGAGTCCGTTCGGATCGGCGAGTAACGGTATATTGCCGTCAGGTTCCCCTTTTTGTCCACTTCACCTTTGATGCTGTACTTGGGTTCCGACAGGAACTTTGGAGGCTCAATCCTGACCTCCTCCGTGCTCCCGGAGGAGGATAGGTATATGTTGAAGTCGTCAGGTTTGGCGAACGGCGAAAGAAGTCGACTAAGATTGTCTTGGAGCTCGGATGTTCGGTTCTCGTCCCATTCCTCGGTGAGGTCAAGTATCCGCAGGCGGGTCCCCGATTCGGCGAACGTAGGGTCTGCAAGAATTTCTCTTATCTCTACGGAGCTCTGAGAGAGGTCCTCGGCCTCCGATATTCTGGCCCAGTCAACTTTTATTTCAAGACACGGGGAATTCGACGTCTTCGTTAACATCGTCAGCCGGTTGCCGAGTCGAGCCACGGAAAGTCGGCCTAACCCCTTGTTACCGGTGACTCGCCGTGTTCTCTCGTCCCTCTTGACCACCCAGTTAGTCTTCTTGAACGGTGTCCCCACTAGGCACCATTCATTTTCTACAACCTCCCTGCTCATCCCGATGCCGTCATCCAGGATTTCCACGTACTTTCCGTCCTCGTCGTCATAGCCAAACGTCACATGGACGTTTCGAGCGAACGCGTCGTAGGAGTTCTTGACGAGTTCTATGACGGCTACGACGTCGTTGGTGACAAGATCTTTTCCCAAAGCTGCAAAGACACTGGGGTGCATCTTGAGCTGGATGCGTTCGTAGTCATCCTCTACGGCAACCTCGTCGGGTGGTTTTTCCTCCTTGTCGCCAAGGGCAACTGATTGGGATGGCTTTTCCTGTAGCATTGGCCACTCTGCAAAGTTGAATCTATTCCTCTTTCGAGGTTGCCCTCGCCTAACCTCTTGTGGTCCCATCGGGTTTGCATTTTATCACGACCTTTGTATCGCTCTCTTATGGCTCGGTCATTAGTTTTCCGCAAGGTGCTTCATAAGGCTGAAAATGCTTTTCCGTGGTCCCGAATTCGGCATAGTGGGAGAATTTTACCGACGTACCTGATGCTGTGCAAAATCCGGTCCCCGCTACTCTGGCGGTTGGGTGAATGTTGCGCAGTTTGCTCCGGTTGGCTCAGGGGCGGATGGACGCGCCAGTGGGGCGGTTAATCTACACGTGTTCTTGGATTGACCCCGTTCGTCTGCTCTAGGCGGTCCTTGCGACTGGACTTGTCGGGGTTCTGGTTCCGGGGTGCCGAAGGGCCGGGATCGGCTGGGTTGGGGAGGGGTCAAGGAGTTCTTGAAGATAATGCTTATTGTCCGGGTGGGCCTGGACAGCCGCTTTGAAGAGGCGCTCCCCTCCTTCCGAGCCGGTTCGGGCCAATTGGCGTGGTCCGGCGCTCGGCAGCGCCGATGTTGGGAACCTGACCCGCCTGCGGAGTTGAGCGCGGGCATTTTAGTTCTATGGGTCCCTTTAATCACAGGTTCTTGAGTGTCCGCCCTCATTGGTGCTGGGCGACGGCGGTCTCACCGCCGCCCTTTCGTATTTGTGAGGCGAGTCGCTATGTGGGGAGGTGGAACCTGCAGTATTCCTCGTTTTCGAGGGCGTCCAGAGGGCATTGCCAGCCCTCGCCGTTTCGGAACCGGCACTGGATGCGCGGCTTGTCGATCACTGAGGTCATGGTCAATCCTCACCCGCTGAAGGTCCCGTTTGCTTGTAGCGTCTGGAATGAGGAAGCACCCCACCAACGGAAGAGAGATACGCTATTAGCAAACGGAACCCCGCTGAAGTCTTCTTGGTTGCCGACTGGCTGCGCTGTGGACAGTCTCTCCTCGGATTGTACCGGCTTTTCCGGGCGGTCGGCCTGGAAGAATTGGGCGAGGGGAATCGCCTCTACCAGGGGATCTGCGGCGGTGGCTGCCTGCCCTGCCAGGACGCCAAGGCCATGGGTGCGTCCTGACTGACCCGGATACGCGGGAGAGCCTTTCCACGATTTCAGGGCACCTTTGCTCCCCACTCCTTCGGTGGATTCGGTATTACTCTGAGCAGGCTCCTTGGGCTGGACTTGTCAGCTAGTCGTGTATGTCCAGCCCCGGATATGGGCGCGGGTCTGCTCTAAATGAAGAATCCTCTCAATTGATTCGTCCAGGTCTGTTTTGGCGTTCGCCGGAGCCGTTAAACTCTGTTCTTATTACCGGATGATTGGAGTGTCCGGGATGGGTGTTGCCGAGGAGAGAGTGCTGGCGGCGGTGAGCCGGCTCAGGGAGCGGGGAGTCGCCGAGTGTTGCGGAGTTGAGATTGCCCGCGAGGTTAGAAGGGAACCGGAGGTTCCTGTGGTCATAGGTTATCCCTTCTACCGGGCGCTGGGCGAACTGGTGAAGTCCGGGCGTATTGAAACTTGGTGGGGGACGCGTTATGAGGACGACTATGGGCGGTCTTGGTACCGGCTGCCCGACGGCGGCTGATGCGCGGCGTTGCCAATTCCGGATCCCGTCTTTATTTTGCGGCCGGATTTGCATGTCCGGGCCCGGAAGCGGCCAGTGCTGGGTGTGTCGACGCCCTGGCTTTAGAGGTTGGAATTGACGTCCACAGTGTCGTGCAGATGCAGGAGTGGGTTTGGTGGCCGGTGGGTTCACCAGCGTATCCGTGGGCGCTGTGGTGCCGTCGGTATGGACACCTGGCCATGTTCGAGGACTGGCCTTCGGCGGCTTAAATGTTCTGCCTTGCCAGCACAGTCCGGACATTCAACTCCTGAGTCCGGTGAAGGCTCTGAGGTTCTCCGGGGCGTTGGGACGAGTATTGGGATCCTGTACCCAATCCATGAGCCGCGTCCAAGTCGCCATGCGAACGTTGTCCGGTTCGTGTGTCAATGCTGGCTGTCTGTCCCGATATACCGGCCTCCTGGCCCACCGCCGCCCAGCTCATTCTTCGGGACTCTTTTCGGGCGAGGACTTCCTTCCTGATCCACTCCCGGTACATCGTCCTTCCTCCCCGGGCATGACACTATTGCGAAACTAAAAATCCCGGCCCACTCGGCCCCGATCATTTGGATGCGGCCGTTTAGGCCCCCGGCTGTCGCCGTTCCCGGGCGAGAGTCCTGCGCTGGCGTAGATTGCGTTCTCCAGCGTCGCCGCTGGCAGTACTGCCAGCATTCCAATGACAGCCGTCGTTGCGAGGTGGCGCCCTTCCCTTGGCGGCGTTGCCGTTCCCTTGCGAATAAGCAAAAGCCGGAACCATACGGTTCCGGCCGTTATCGCCATCGCGATGTATAGCGGGTTTGGCATTCGTTTGTTCCTGCCGCTTTTCCGGCGGCTGGTTTTGCTCGGTGCGGTCCCGCCCAGTGATTGTAAAACCAAACTCCCCCTCGTCGTTAGCGAGAGGGAGCCAGTTGCGGCCCGCAATTGGGCGTCCTTCACGGTTACCCAAGCCGTGTCGGTCGCCCCGTGCCGCGAGCGTCCTAAGGAGTACCACAGACAGAAGACACGGGGGGATGGTAAATCCCCGTGAGGCCTCTGTCAACGCCTAGTACTGGGTCAAACAGGGCCATCGGATGAGCGGCGATGTATTTTGCATTTTCGTGGTTGGCAAGTCTGGCGCAACCAAATGCGGGCGTCCAACCAAAGCTGAACGCCCGCGCGTTATGCTCCTGCGTTTCCGGTCTGCCGGAGCGGCTTGCTGGTGGGTGTACCGGATCGCCCGCCATTTGCCCCAGCAGTTGCACTGTTTGTTGTAGGCCGCCACCCGGAAGCGGTAGACGCCTGCGGTCAGGTTGTCCACCACCGCTTCGGTGGCCGTGATGCCGAAGATGGTTTCGATGCGTGGTTTGGACTTGCGGCCATCGCCTACTTTGGAGGCCACCCGCTCTCAACGGAGCGGGTGGCCCGTTTGCTTGGCGCACCCTTTGCGCTACGGTTGGGATACCGTCACGCTCAGGGTGGCGGTGTTGCCGGTGGCCTTGCCGTCCAGCAGCAGCCGGTGAACGAAGTCCATTTCACCTGCGCTCTCCGGCGCGCTGGGCAGTACTGTGTAGAGGACCTGACCTGCGCTCCAGTTGCCGGAGTCGAACTCCCCAATGTGCTGGCTCAGCACGTGGGCCGCGCCGTCGTTCCCGGGGGTGATCTCCAGGGTCACCTTCCCTTGGGCTGCCGGTGCTTGGCTGAGGGACACCGTGTAGACCTCGTAGGTCTTGCCCTCGGAGAGCGTTACCGATGTCTTTGACAGGACCACGCCCGCCACGTAGCTGGCCCATGCCGTGGCTGAGGCGGTGGCGGTATCGCTGCCCTCGGTGCCGATGTAGGCCTTCACGCTGACGGAGTAAACTCCCGGCGATGCGGCTGGTATGTCGAAGGAGAAGGTGGCGGCGTCGGAGTCGCTCTGGACGGTCCCGGTCACGTCGTCCACGCCGGTCATGGACAGCGTGTAGTCGTAGCGGGTGGTGTCGGCGTCGTGGTTGGACACGTTCACCCGCAGCACGGATTTATTGCTGGCGCCGTAGGCCGGGGCTACGGCGATCACCGGCTGGTCGGGAATCTTGACCTCCACTAGGGAGGTGACCGTGTACTCGGAGGACTTCCCTGCGCCGTGGGAGTTGTTGCCCGTCACCGTGATGGTGTAGCCGGTTGACGGCTCCACCAGGATCACGTGCCCGGCTGTGGCGGCGGCCTTGGTCACGGTGGCCGTGGTGGGGGTTCCCTCTGCTCCCGTCTCTTGGTGGGCGACGGTGTAGCCGGTGGTGTGGGTATCCGGTGAGGTCACGGTTACGGTGATTATGTTGCGCTTCTGGGCGTCGTACCCGGCGGTCACCGTGGCTTGGGGCTTGGCCGGGAACGGCGTCAGGGAGCGGACGGTGGTGGTGGCAGCGGTTCCGGTGCCTCCGCTGTTTCGTCCCTTGACCGACACGGAGTACTGGGTGTCGGGTTCCACGGAGACTTCCACTCCCGCCGTTGCTGCGGCCTTGGTTTCCGTGGTAGTGGCGGCGGTGGTGTCGTCTCCCGGCTCTTGGGTGGTGATGAGGTACTCGGAGGTATGCTCATCGGCGTTGGTCACTGTTACCGTCAGGACGGTCTCCTTGTTGGAGTGTCCGGCGGCGACGCTGAACTCCGGCTGCTTGGGCAGCGGCGGAGGCGCGGTGACCGTCGTTGCCGCCGAGAAGGCGCTGTCGCCGTTCCTGCCGGTGGCGGACATCCTGACGCTGTAGGTGGCGTTGTGTTCAACGGCGTGGTCGTACCCGGCCGTGGCTTGCGCCGGAGTCAGCGATTGTGTGGCGGCGGTGGTGCCGTCTACCTGCTTGGTCACTTCCAGGGTGTAGGAGGTGACTCCCGGCTGGCCGTTGGGGACTTGGACGGCGATCACGGCCTGGGCGCCCTTGTGCCTGGCGGCGGCGGTGAACGCCGGGGCGGAGGGCACGAACCACTCGAGTTCCGAGCGTATGGTCTCCTCGGCGTAGGCGCTGGTGCGGCTGCCGTTGACCCCGGCCATGGCCACGTCGTAGGAGGTGTCCGCTTCAACGTCTATCACGTAGCCTGCCCCGGCCGCTGTCTTGGTGACGGCGACGGGCGTTGACCAGTCCTCCTCGGTACTCTTGCGGAACTTGAGCGTGTAGCTGGCGTTGGCTTGGTCGTGTGCCGATACTGTTGCCGTGATTACGGTTTCCTCGTTCCGGTGTCCGGCGGTCAGGCTGAACTCCGGCTCCTCCGGCACGACGATGACCTCGCCGGTGGTGACGGTGCTGGTTGCGTAGCCGCTGTCGCCGTACTGGTTGACGGCGGCCAGGCCCACCTCGTACTCGGTGCTGGCGGACAGGCCCGTGATGACGTGGCCCGCGGTGGCCGCGCTGGTGGTCAGGGTGGTTTCGGTATAGCTCGTGGCCCCGGTCTGGCGGTGCCTGAGCTTGTAGCTGTCGGTCCGGGGGTTGGCGGTGGCGGTGACGGTGACCACCGGGGTGTTGCCTTGGTGTCCGGCCGTCACGGTGGCGGTGGGTGTGGGGGGCTTCCGCACCAATGTGATGCTGGCGGTGTTGGACCAGTTGTTGTAGGTGCAGAAGGATGATTGGGGCGCCACTCTGAAGTGGTGTTCCACGTCGGTCTTCAGGTTGAAGATGGGTGCGGTCGCCTCGTTTTCTCTTAGCCGGTAGATGCTGGCCTTCTGCCATTGGCCCTCGCCCTCGCGCCGCTGGATGGCGAATTGGGTGGGGCTGTTGCCGGGGGCGTTGGTCCACGACAGGATGGCGGCGTCGGCGCGTTCGGTGCTGGCGGTGGCGGTGAGGTTGGTGGGGGCTCCGGTGTCTGGGCCGACCTTCGTCTCGCCGGTGGCGAACCCTCCTGTTGTCCCGTCCTTGACGGCGGCGATCCGGATGTCGTACTTGACGTTGACCTTGATGGGCGGGGTTCCCGCCACGACGGAGTTGCCTTTCTTCTTCTGTCCCAGGAGTCTCTTCCAGTCGCCGCCGTTGTCGGCGTCCCGGTACTGGGCGGTGTAGCTGTCCGCTCCGGCGACTCCGCTCCAGGTTACGATGAGGTGGGGAGCGGAGCAGCTGGTCACCTGCGTCTCGACCTGGCGCCATTCCCGCTTCTCGCGGTTCAGTTCCCAGGTGACTACGGTGCGTGTCTGCCCCTGCTGATAGGTCTGGACCGTTTCGATTACCGGGGTATCCGGGGCGTCGGCCTGGGCCGGTATCGCCGTGCCCAGTGCCATGATGATGGCGATTAGGGTTGCCAGCGCAACCCAGGGTAGTGCGGTTCGTCTCGTCAGTTCACTCATTGACTTGGCGTCTCCTTTTCTATATTCACCTGCTGCTTTCTGCCCGTGATTCCAAGGGCGGGACTGGGGTATTTGGGTCGTTGCGGTCCCGTTTCTCAGGTCGTGCCGCTGGTCATGACGCGCTCCATAGCTCCGGCCCGTGGCGACGGCTGGGACCGGGGCGGTTGGCTGTTGGCGGGGGCCGCGGCCTCCCGGACTCGTCGGCGGTTTGCATGGCCGGGTTGATCCTCAAGCTGTTGGTTTGGCTGTGATTCCAGCCGGTCTTGGAGTCAGGCCGTTGACGCCGTTCACCGGCACAATTCAATTCTGTACGGGGGTTTGAGAAACCTTGTCCGTTGGCGAGAAAAAGTTGGCGGGGTGATGTGCGCGTGCCGCGTGGGATTGCAGCCGGGCCTGTCCGGGGACAGGATGCTGTCGTCTTGCGCTGGGGGTTGGGGTGTGGGGGTGGTCAGGGGAGTTGCGGATGTTCTCCGCCGGAGCTGGTCAGATCCTTTCTGGAGGCGGGCGTGCAAAACCTCGGCTTCGGTCTGAAGCCGGGGCTCGGGTCCGTGGGACAGGATGTTATGGGGCCGCTCGGTCAGGGTACTGTTGCCCCGTTCCGGAGCAGGGAGAATTGACTCCGGCTCAATATCCCAGTGGGTGTGACCGTCCAGCGGGTCGGTGCCCTCCGGGGACCTTGCCGGTTTACGTGGTCGCGCTGCGCAACCAAATGCGGGCGTCCAGCCACAGCCGGACGCCCCTGTGAATAAGTCAGTGCTTCGGGAGCGCTACCCGGACTGCCTCCTTTCATCAACCCGCTGGAAGACCAGGACCTGCCCGCCTTCGCTGTGCAGCGTGAGCTGGTCCCCGGAGACCTCGAACCGCTCCACCGTCGCCAGCAGGTCCTGCATCCGTTGCTCCTGCTGGAACAGTGCCTGGGTTGGGCAGCCCGCTTCCGTCCACCCCAAGTTGTCAAGGCGCAGCTGCGACTCCCCCACACTGTACCTCGCTCCGTAGGAATTGCAGCCTGTCCACCCGGTCATATCCGTGCCGGTGGTGAACTCGGCGGTGGGGTTGCCCTCCACCACCTCGGTGGGAGCGTCAGCATTGCCCAGCGCGACCAGCCGCCATTCCGTATTGGCCAAGGGGTTCCCTTCGCCGCCGCAGGCCGCCATAAGGAGGGCGAAGATAAATAGAATCCAGAACATCGTTCCTTTCCCTCCAGGGGTAGCAGTCCTTGGGCGGCGGCCTGTCCGGCCGCCCGCCGCGTCCGAACGCTAAGAGGCGCTGCTGTAAGCGCAGTCTGTCCGCGTCGTCAAGTCTAGTGCAACTTAAACGCGGGCGTCCAACCGTAGCTGGACGCCCGCATCTTTGGGTTCAATTTACCCAGGGACTTTTTCTTCAATACAAGCGGCTACTCCCCGACGGCGCAGGTCAGCGTCGCCGCTTCGCTGTATACGACGCTTTCGTCGGCCAGCTCGTATACCGCCTTGACGCTGATGCTGGCCTTCTGGCCCACCTGGTACTCGCCCCATTCGCGCACCACCGGGTAGCCCTGGAGCCTGGTCTGCCCCCTCAGACCGTCGGGCCGGGTCAGGTCGTAGTCGTAGGCGTACAGCTCGGCGCCCGACCACTCCGGCGCGTCCCACTGGAACAGCACCCAGTCGGTTCGCGCGACGCAGCTCAGGTTGGATACCGGCGTGGGCGGCCCCACCACTTTTACGTCGAACGTATCGCTGACCGTGTTGCCGTCGGCGTCTTGGGCCGTGACCGTGATGGTCGCCGACCCGTCGGTCAGGCCTACTATGGTCAACGTGCCTTGGAACGGGAAGGCGTTCGCTACGGCGCTGTCCGAGGTGTCGGCGGCGAAACTGAGGGCGTCGCCGTCGGCGTCGCTGAACACGGTGGACAGGGATACTTCCTGCGTATCGGCCACCTCTAGGTTCAGGTCGCTAATAGCCGAGGTCACCACCGGCGCGGCCTTGACTGTTGCGGTGAAGGCGTCCGAAACCGTTCCGCCCCGGCCATCGTTGGCCGTGACCGTGATGGTCGCCGTGCCGCGGCTCTGCGCGTTCACCGTCAGGCTTGCCCCGTCGGATGCCACCGACACCGTGGCTTTGGCCTCGTCGGAGGACGCGGCGGTTACGCTCAGCGTGTCGTTGTCGGAGTCGCTGAACACTCCCGATAGGGAGACCTGCTTGGTCCCGCTTTCGTTGACGATGGTGACGTCGGCAATGCCCGAGGACACCTTGGGCGCCTCGTTGGGAGTTGCCGGCGGCGGGGCGACGACCGACACGTCGAAGTCGTCCATCACCCGGTTGCCGTCGCTGTCCTGGGCGATGACGGTGATAGTGGCCGTGCCCTCGGCCACCCCGGCAACGGTGAGCGCGGAGTGGTCCGCCGCCGCCGATACCGTGGCAATGGCCTCGTCGTCTGAGGACGCGGTGATGGTCAGGGCGTCGCCGTCGGCATCGCTGAAGACGCCGGACAGGGATACCTCCTGCGTTGATCCTTCCTCCAGGCCGCTCACGTCGCCGATGGCCGAGGCCACGCCGGGCGCGGCCTTCACCCTCACGGTGAAGGCGTCATCCACAGAGCCGCCATTGCCGTCGTTGGCCGTCACCGTGATGGTGGCAGTTCCACGAGCTTGAGCATTTACGGTAAGCGCGGCGTAGTCCGTCGCCACGGAGACGGTGGCCTTCGTTTCGTCCGAGGATGCGGCGGTGATGGTCAGGATGTCGTTGTCGGCGTCGTTGAAGACCCCGGACAGGGATACCCGACGGCTGCCGCTCTCGTTGACGATGATGGCGTCGGCTATGGCTGCCGCGACCGTGGGGGCCTGGTTGGGCGGGGCCTGCTGCTGTTGGGCAACCACGGACACGCCGAAGGCGTCGCTGACCCGGTTGCCGTCGCTATCCTGGGCGGTGACCGTGATGGCCGCTGTGCCTTCGGACACTCCCGTCACCGTCAGCTGGGATCCGTCGGACGCCGCCGACACCGTGGCAATGGCTCCGTCCGAGGAAGCGGCGCTGATGGTCAGCCTGTCGCCGTCGGCGTCGCTGAACACTCCGGTCAGGGATACGTCCTGAGTTGACCCGGCTTCCATGCCGGATACGTCGCCTAGGGGCCGGGTTACCACCGGCGCGGCTTTGACCTTCACGGTGAAGCTGTCGTCCGCCGTGCCGCCGTTTCCGTCGTCGGCCGTTACCGTGACTGTGGCCGTACCTCTGCTCTTGGCTGTCACCGTCAGGGTTGACCGGTCCGTCGCCACCGACACCGTGGCAGTTCCGGCATTCGACGACGTTGCGCTTATATTCAGCACGTCGTTGTCAGCGTCGATAAACACGCCGGACAGCAAGGCCGTATGGGTTGCGCTCTCGTTGATGATGGTCGCGTCGCCGATGGGTTGGGCCACCAAGGGCGCTTGATTGGGCTGTTGTCGCTGTTCGCCGTCGTCGCCCTGGGAGCCGGAGTCCCCGCCGCCCTGCTGGGGTGACCCAGTGGTAATGGTTGTTGCTCCTTGGCTGAATCGGTGAGGGTACCCCCCGGAACTTGCCGTCAGGGTGATGGTTTCTCCGGTGGTCGCATCGTTCAACGCGGTCAGCGTTATCTCCCTCTGGCCCCGAGTTTCCCCCTTTTCGATCCAGATGTAGGCCTCGGGCTGGTCCCTGCTCATCTGGTCCCTTCTCATCTGGGTTGGCACCATCTGGTAATCGTAGCCGGTGTGAGGTTCGCCCAAGGGCAGGATGCTGGCTGTGCCCGAGGGGGTGATCCGAATCGCGGTGGTTTCCGGCGACGGCCGGTCCAGCGACAGGGACACGGTCACGGGGTCGCCGCCCTTGCGAAGCACCGTGCTCGTGGGAGTTAGGATGAGCCTCGCCGGCGGAAGGTCGCGGAGCGTGATGGTGATGGGGTCCGTCCTCTGGGTGGTATCCAGCACGTTGAAGCCGGTGAGGACGATGGCCTCGTCACCTTCAGGAACCCCATCAATGACCGTGTCTATGGTGAGCCAGCCATCGTAGGGGCGTCCCCAATGGTCGTATCGACAGGTGCTCACAGTAGGGCAATTCTCATAGGTGGTGGCAGGCTCCATGAAGAAGTCGGCGTTCGCCACATAACCCGGCTGTTGGTGGTTGAGGTGGGTTCCCACCTTGGCCGTGCCGGAGGACTCGACTGCCGTGAAGGACGGATAATTCAACACATGGACGCGTACGGAATCTCCCTCCGTTACGGTGAAGCTCGATGGCTCCAGCCTGAAATCGTTGTCCTTGATGGTGATATCCACCGAAGACTGACTTCCTTCCGTGATTCCTTGTGGCAACATTCTCAACTTTACCGCGAATTTCTCGTGGTCGATGCCCGCATCATGAGTCGTGGTGATTACGCCCGTGCCGGCGGTCTCTCCCGCGTTTACGGTGATGCTCTCAAGCATGCTGTAGTCGTCGGGCTCTGCCGTGCTGTTGATGATGGCGAGTGGAATGGTCTCGTCGTTCGTTGATGGCGAAGACAGTGTGGCCGTGATGGTAACCGAGTCTCCCTCGTCAACAGTGAGAGGGGAGGCGGAGAGGGATACGGTACAGTTGCATTGTGCAACCAGGGTGAGCAAGACCACATCACCGGGAGACCAACCCAAAGCGACGCCACTCCAGGTTGCGCTGTTTGAGGTTCCGGAAATGGTCGCATCTGCGATTGGAAGGTATCGGTCGCCCACTCGCAAAGTCAGAGCCCTGAGATTGTTGGGGTCTCTGTTGCCGGTCGTGAACGTGAAAGAATCATCGCCGCTGTTGTGACTGATCCCGTAGACCTCATACTCCGCACCGCCGTACGAAAAGTCGTCGTCCGTGAGGGTCGCTGGCGTGGAACACCTGACTGTGGGGATTGTCTGAGTGAGGTCGCATCCTGCTGTGTCCTCAGTTATGTGCTGAACCGTGAGCGCGGCCTGCCAGAGCGGCGTTTCCTTCCCCTCTACGGTCATCAACAGGGAGTGCCCATCCGAGTCGGCGTCCCAGGTCGAGGAATCGGTGGGCGGGTTGTCGCTGGTCTTGTGGAAAGTATCCTCTATGGTCCAGTCGGTTTCACCGGTCTGGTCATCGTTTACGGTGGTCTTCAGGCCGTTGGTGATCGGGTTGGCCCAGATCACGAACCAGTAGGTCGTATTCGCAGAGAGGGCCGTACTCTCGGGCGCAGGAAATGAGACAGCACCCGCCGTGATGGTGCTCGGCACGGTCAGGTCGTAGAGTTTCGTGTCGGGTGCTCCATTGTCTGACCAGATCTGCGCCTTCATGGAGTCGCGGGCAGGCTGCCCTACGTCATGCGCAAACTGCACTTCGACGTTGTTCAGAGTGTAGCCATTGGTGTTGCTGCCGGTTCGAAATGCCTGGGCGACCGTGCTTGATGCCGTGAGCGCCGCATCATTGTCGGCGATGGGCTCGTTTGCATTGGTGGTCAGGGTTAGGGTGTCGTCACTCGAGACCTCGCGGTCGCTGTCCCGGATGGTAACTTCCACCCAGCTGGAAGCGCCCACCGCCAACGTATCCGGCAATACTCCAATGACGACGCTGAAGGTTTCGTCGTCTCCGTCTTCATCCTGGGCGGTCGAGATCTGAGCCTCGACTGCGGTTTCGCCAGACGGGACCGTGATGCTCGTCAGGCGGCTGTGGTCGGTCGGCTCTGCCGTACCGCAGCAGTAGGTTATGGGGATGTCCACGTCCGCGTCCAGGACATTCGACAACGTAACCGTCACCGTTACGGGCGAACCCTCCGGCACTTCATCGGGGGAAACCGATATGGATACCTCGGCATCCGGCGGTTCTAATAGTTCATCCGGCGTACCTTCAACGAAACCCCACGGGCCTTCTTCATTTCCTCTCTCAGCACGAACGCGTACCCGATATGTTGTACCGTTATCAAGGGGGTTGCGTGGGCCGGTGATCGTATACCTTGGATTGGTAGGATTACCTGCGAGTGTCCATCCAGTTGATGGATCACTGGTATACTCAACCTTGTAGGCGAGAACCCCGCTTTGTTCCTCCCAATTCAAGCGGAGCCGCCCATTACCGGGTGTAACAGTAAGCCCAGAAGGAACCTTCAGAGCGGCGGGCGTACCCTTCCCGAAGGCCCATAAACCCGCTCCCAAGGCATTCCTAGCTCTCGCACGGAACCGGTAAGTCGTGTCAGTTGTAAGGCCCTCGACAACCCATATATTGTATTCCACGCCATCACTATGGGTGGCATAGTTCGAATCCACCCATGAGGTTGTGGAATCGCTACCCAATGTCGGTTCGTTATTATCAACGGAACCTTCCAATGCCGAGGTGTAATGAACGTCGTACGTAGAGACGGTTCCCATTGGCAGTGCCCATTTTACTTGCGCGGTCGTTGAACCAGGAGATATTTCCAGGTCCCGTATCTGTGCGGGAGGGTTGATGAGGGCATAACCCTTGATGGCCATCCTCATTATTTTACTGTCAGTGACTTCCGTCCATGGTGCGGATGTACCCGGGGTCTGACTGTTTTTCCAGTATCTGCTATCTGCGATGCTCCAACCTTCGGCAGCTCCAGCGTCGTCGTCGGTGGTCGTCACATGGTCGATTTTTATATTGAAATTGTTGGTGGTGTACAGGAGAAAGAAGTAGTCCGTCTCCGAATCCAGCGTGGTGGTCCCTTGACTGGGATTATCTTGGGGCACAAAAGATGCTACGGCACCACCGGACGTATGGGGGACCGCCAGGGATGCTACCTTTTCGCCCGGCTTGCCGTTGGCAGCAACTGTCCATATTTCTGCCCAGATACGATCACGGTAAGCGCCCGTACCGGCTTTCATCACCGCTTCGATCGAGGTGACGACATAGCCACTGGGACTGCTGCCCGTGGTGAATCCCTGCGCATTGACTGCTCCGTTGGAGCCCAAGGAACCGCCCTTGGTCTGCCCGTGATTGCTCACGAACAAGGCCGAATCTGGCACGTCCACAGGAACAGGAGCGTTGTTGTAGCGGGCCAGCGCGAAATCATTATTATGACCTTCTCCGAAAGACCCGGATACCACTATTTTCCCGTCCGGTTGTAACGCGATGCTATCTGCCGATGATCCTCTATTCGCAAATTGGTGAGTGAAGTAGCCGTCACCACGGAATGTGGTATCCAATGAACCGTTCGCGTTGTAGCGCACCAATCCAAATGACGGAGGGGTGACATTATCGTTGCCGACGTGCCCTGTCGCAATAATTCTTCCATCAGGTTGGACTACAACATCATTCACAAAGTCATCACCGACACTGAGATCAGTGGTCACTATACCGTCGGAGCCGAAACTGTCATCCAAGGTTCCATCTACGGTGTAACGCACCAAGATGAATTTTTGCTGACCTCTGCCAGCAAGTATGACCTTGCCATCGGATTGAACTGCAACACTATTTGCTACGTCATATCCACCAATATCAGTGATGGTTTTTCCTCCAGTACCGAAGGTTGTGTCCAGATTGCCATTGTTGTTGAACCTCATTGCGAGAAAATCCCCATTGACACTCCCTGCGGCCACAATTTTGCTATCAGGCAAAAGGTCTATGTCCAACAACAGTTCATTCTTGTTAGTATTACCGACGCTAAAATCAATAACGACCTTGCCATCTTCATCGAAGGTTGTGTCCAGATCACCCTTGCTGGTATAGCGCACAATCGCAACGTCGTTGGCGTGTTCATTGCTACTCCCATCGTGACTCCAACCGGCAACAAGAATCTTGCCGTCGGGCTGCAACACAATACCTTCTATTGCATCATCCTTCGTTCCCAACGCCGTGGTTAATTTCCCTGATCGGGTTTGTCCGCTGGCTATTGCACCAAAAGATGTGTCCAGAGTGCCATCAGCGTTGTAGCGCACAAGGGCAAAATCTTCGTTGGTGCCGTTGTTACTGTGCCCCGCAACCACGATTTTCCCATCGGGTTGCACTTGCACATCAAGGCCCTTGCTTGCATTAGAGCCGATGCTCGTGGTTGCCTTGCCGTCGTTGCCGAAGGAGGTGTCCAACGTCCCGTCGGTGTTGTAGCGTGCTACCGCAAAATTACTCTCATTGCTGTACCCTGCCACCACCAGCTTGCCGTCGGACTGGATTGCTACAGCTTGACCACTGTCAGCTCCGGAACTAAACGAAGTGGTGGCTCTGCCGTCAGAGCTGAAGGACGTATCGAAAGACCCGGGCGTGACGGTCGCCTGGGCCTGGGCCAACGGCGTGTCGAGGGTGACGAGGAACGTGAGCGCCACCAGCGCGGCGGCCAGCAGGATGTAGGAGGCCCGCATCATAGTGGGACTCCCGCGCTGGTCAGCGTCTGAAACTCGCGGGGCCGACAGGGGTAGGTAATGGCAGTTACGAGGGCGCATGATGGGTGACCTCCAGGTTGTCCTTGGGTTGTGGCGAGGGTTAAGGCAACAGCCAGACGCGGCTCCAGAGCCGTCCCTTGAGGGACAAGCGCCTGAGCCAGCCGATGCCGTGGCGGATCACGCTGACGGTTTTCTGTGGGCGGGCAATCTTCTGCCGCCGTCGGCACAGAAAGTGATGTTCTTCCGGAAGCGCGTACAGGGACGCCATCCCTGGGCGCGAATCTGCTTCCACAGCTTGGGGCTGGATATGCCTCTGTCGCAGAGCGCTATGACAGTCATTTCTTAGGGAACGGCTGGGGCCGGTTCCTTGAGTAATTCCACCGTGGGGGTGGCCCAGGAGCCTTTCCGGTTGGCCCGGCGCACGTGCCAAGCCACAGGGATGGCGCAACTGCGGTAGAGGACGCTGATGACGGTGGCGGCGGTCTGGCCGCCCTTGAGGGCAGGGTTGTCTCCTCTCTCTGTTTCTCCGCTCCGGCCTGTCCGGCGGTCAGGGTCAACGCCGTAGTCAGCAGGGTGGCTGCCAGCAGTGTTCTGCTGATGGTTTCTTCCTTTGGGACAGACGCAGGTTGACTGGTGGTCGACCATGACTCATCTCTTCAGCAGTCCGGGGGACAGGGATGTTGCCTGGGGAAACGGTGGGCGTTGAGGTCTATCCTGCTGCCTCGTCTGCCCCGGCAATTCAATTCCCCGGCAATTCAATTCTATGGATGGGGTTGGAAGACTTTGTCCGTTGGCGCGGGAATGTTGCCGGGGTGATGTTCCCGTGTGGCGGGGAATTGCAGCCGGGCCTGTCCGGCGGCAGCACGTCCGCCGGGTTGGCCGGGGGATTACGCCATGGGCGGGCAGTCTTGGGAGTTCCGCATGCCCGCCACCCTTGATGTTCGCCCTATTGGTTGGTGGTCCCGCCCGGGCCTGAGCCGGTGTTGCCGCCGCCCGGGCCTGGGCCGGTATTGCCGCCGCCCGTGCCGGTGTTGCCGACCGGGCCGCGGGTGGGGTTAAGCGGCCCTCCGGGTTCTGTCGGCGTTGGCCGGCGGATCCCGGGCGCTTCGCTGGCGTCGCGGCAGTAGGTGAAGCTGAGCTTCGATCTCTGGATGTTGGTGCCTTCCACCAGGCAGATGACCCAGTGGCGCTCGTCTCCGACGTCGTACCGCGCCACGTCCTCCGCGTAGCGGAACTTGAACTGCATTTCCCTCAGGTTTCCCGGGGTCCTCAGGTACAGGCTGTTTCCGACTATGGCGTCGATGCCGCCGCGGACTCCTTTCAGCTTCACCCTGACCCAGCGGTCCTTGTACTGGTCGTGGGCGTAGTCCGACCGCTGGTATTCCTCCCAGATCTGGCCGGCGGTGAGGCCGTCGAAGTCCGGTGTGGGGTTGATCCGGTCCGGGGAGGTGGTGAACGGGCAGGCGGTCATGGCCAGGGCCAGTGCGATCACTGCCGCTGCGGCCAGTCTGACGAGGCACTTGGGCCAGGGACGTGGGATTGCAGAGGCATTCATCCTCTCACCTCGCTGTGTTTGGTGCTTCAATACTATGGATGGCGGGTTGAGAGGGTTTGACTGTTCGCGCAGGAAACGTCGCCGTACGGTGCGCATGGATGGGACTGGATCTTAGGGCTTGTCTGGTGGCGAGGGTGTCTGGGGGGATTGGCGTGTGGAGCAGTCAGGGGGTGGTTTCTCATGTCCTCCAGTGGAGTTGCTCTCGTCCATTGGGAGGCGGTGGAACTGACGGCGGCGGAATACGCGGTGCTCTATGAGCTGGCCGTCCATGCTCCCCGTGTGCTGAACCACGGCATGCTGCTCCAGCGGGTCTGGGGTTCGGAGCGGCTGGACCAGGGCTGGTTGATGCGGGACGTGGTGAAGCGGCTGCGACGCAATCTGAGCGACGGTGCCGCCGACTCCAGGTACATTGTCACGGAGCCGAGGGTGGGTTACCGGATGGCCATGGGGGACGTGGAAGGCGAATAGCCCCGCAACTGCGGCAACGCTTTCGCTTTCGGCGCGTGCTGCGTCGGCGCTTGGACCGGGTGGTATTTCTTGGCGGCATGGTGAACGCCGCAAGTTGGATTGGAGGCCGTTCAGCTTCTGCTTTCCCGTCGTGCGCGGGGACAACAGGAATCGCTTTGGACGTTCTGCGCCCCCGGTGTCCTGAGCTGCGGTGCTGGATTTCCTCAGGAGTTGCGCCTGCTCCGGTTTTTCCTGCTGATGCTGACGACTGGTGGCTAGGTCAGCCTCCCAAATTTCCCCGGCCAACATTTAGGTGAGGACCTTCTTCCCCCGGTCACCGTTCTGCCATTTCATCGGGTCGTGGGGTGTGATCTTCTCCAGGATTTGCCTGGCATTTTCCATGTGTCCCCTGATTTCTTCCAGCATGGCGGTACTGTGGTGGGGTATGTCATCTCCGGACTGCGTCGCGGTTTCACTGACTGCCCTGTGAGCCAGCATTTGCTCCATTCTGTCCAGTTCCTGGATCATGAGCGGTCCCATTTCCGGGTTTCCTTGGTAGAGGGTGTCGGCCATGTGAGTGGCCGCTTCCACGATGTCCCTGAAGCAGCTGAGCAGTTCTTGGGCGTCGTTCTCGTCTCTGACGGCGGCGTTCACGGTGCCGTGGAGCTGTTCCATGGCCCATCGGGCTTTTTCGGTCTGTTCATCTTCGTAGTCGGCGGTCGCGTGGTTCGCCCGGTATCCGGTGCCTTCGGTCATGCGAGCTTCTCCTGCTGCTGCCTATGTCCCCGTGGCGGTTGTCTTGGTTATGTTTGACAACTCGATACTATTGATGGGGAATTGAAAGGCTTTGCCCTTTCGGGCGGGAGCGGCCGGCACGGTTTGTACTGTGGGAGAGGTTATCGACGGGGTCGGTCCACCGGCGAGGTGGCCTTGGCAGGAGTTGGGGGCGGGTGACTGCTCAGGGAGTATGCTGGCGGCCGTGATGCGGCGAGAGAAGACTTGGCTTATTGAGCGAGCCGGGGTGGTTTGCCTCCGGTTTGCAGGTTCCCGCTGGCGTTGACGGCGGCGACATCATCAGGCTCGGGCACGACGATGTTTATTGCCGAGGGTGACTGACACTGTTGGCATCAAGAGCGCGACTGTACTATTGGCGAATGATTCTGTCGGGAGATTGAGCGATGACGCTGCTGGAATGGCTGGAAGGACTGAGCCTTTCGGGAGGGGCGGGAATCCTGGCGCCGGCGGCGTTGTTCGCTGTCAGCGTGGCGTTTTTCGGGTTTGTCATTTTCAACCTCCACCGGTCCATGTCGGTCCGGAACGCCCTTGGAATCGACCTGTCCGGGCTGAGAAGGCCGGGACGGCCTCTGTTCATCCTGCTGTACTGTCTGGCCTATCTGGCCATGTACGGCCTGGTGTTCCCCTTGCTCGCCTATGTATGGTTCTGGGTGCTGGTGATCATGCTGGCCTTCCTCTACAACACCAAGGAGCCCCAGGAACTGCTCTTGATCGGCATGGCCGTGCTGACCGCCGTCCGGGTGACGGCCTACTACAACGAAGACCTCTCCAAGGACATATCGAAAATCCTTCCCTACGGCCTGCTGGGCATCTTTCTGGTGAACTTGGGGCGGTTCGACCTGCAGGAGTCCGTTTCCCTGTTGGATCGCGTCGTCGCCGAGGAGGATATCGCCTTCTACTATTGGGTCTACATTTCGAGCCAGGAACTGGTGCTGCGGATTTCCCAGCCTTGCGTCAGCGCCGTGTACAACTATCTGAAGGCCACCGTCGTCAATCAGGCGAGGCGGGTGGTCAACCGTTCGCGGGCGGATGGCGGCGAAGTCGCTGACTCTTCTGAGGATAGCCCTGCTGTTGCGGCGGAGGCCCTGGAAGCCACCGACGATGGTCCGCCTGATGAGGAAAAGCAGCCAGTCCGCGATTAGGCGGGCTCCTTTTGTGGTAGCGACTCCGGGATCGGGCTTGGTGGCGCCGCCAGGAGCATCGACCTGGTGTGTATCTCATTGAACGCGGCCCGTACACAGGTGGTGGTTTCCGCCCAACGTTGCGGGGATGAAGTTAACCCCGGGGCTAGTGGTGCAACAGCTCTGAATTGATGGACAAACCGGGAGTCCGTTCATCGTGAGCTTGTCGAACCACGAACGGACGGACCTTCGACAGCCTCAGAGCGAACGGAGGCACGTAGCCATCAATCCAAATTGGTTGAACCACTAGGGGCAAAGGACATAAAACGCGATTGCCCTGCTGGAGCCAATGCCTGAACTGTGATTTATATGATGATTGGATTGGCGTGATTTACCAATCGTCGCAATCCTGGAATCGGAGAAATCACGGTTCAGACGAAGAATCGAAAGACTTTGCTATCATACGGCCTTGACGCAGAAACACCTCATCGCGCCTGCTAACATACCGGCGTGTTGGTAACGCGGTGGATTTCCCCAATCACCTTCAAAACCCTGATGCTGGACGTGTAGCAGGGGGTATCTATGGTGGCCAGAGATAGCATTGTCTACGAGCCGGACGAGCCTTGTCCCCCGTTGGTGTCCCTGGCCGTGGGGTTTCAGGGGGCCATGTTCATTCTGGTGCAGACGCCGCTGCTGGTGTCCATTGCTCTTCTGGGCGACGCTTATGGGGAGCGATACCTGGCCTGGGCCATTTTCACCGCCCTGATAATCAACGGTGCGTTTACCGCCGTGCAGTCGGGCGTCATCGGGAGGTTCGGCTCTGGGCACCTGTTCTTCACCGGCACGGTGCCGGTTTACCTGGCGGTCTGCCGGATCGCCTTGGCGCAGGGTGGGCCGGCCCTGCTGTCCAGCCTGATCATCGTTTCCTCGCTGTTCCAGTTCCTGCTGGCGGCCTGGCTGCCCTTGCTGCGCCGGATCGTAACGCCGACGGTCTCCGGCACCGTATTGATTCTGGTGGCGGCCATAACCATACCCATCGCCTTTGAGGGGGTTGCCGACGTTCCCGAAGGTTCCCCGGCGGCCGGGGGAGTGGCGGCCGCGGGCGCGACGCTGGCGGTCACCACCGTCCTGGGGCTGCGGGCCACCGGGAGACTGCGGCTGTGGTCGCCCTTCATCGGAATTGCGGCGGGCTGCGCGCTAGCCGCCGGTCTGGGAATGTACGACGTTCAAGGCGTCGTTGACGCGCCTTGGGTCGGCGTTCCCTCAGGCGGCTGGCCGGGAGTAGAGCTGACGCCCGGCGTGGAGTTCTGGGCGCTGCTGCCCATGTTCCTGGTGGTGTCTCTGGTAAGCGCCATCAAGGCTATTGGCGGCGGCATCGCCCTGCAACAGGTCTCATGGCGCGGGGAGCGGGCCACCGATTTCCGCCGGGTTCAGGGCGCGGTCAACGCCAACGGCGCGGGCAGTCTGTTGAGCGGAATCGCCGGCACGCCGCCCGCGGGAGCCTACGAAGGCGCCACCGTCTCCATCGTCAGCTTCACCGGGGTCGCCGCCCGCAACGTCGGCTACGCCACGGGAGCCATACTGATTGCGCTGGCCTTTCTGCCCAAGGTGTCCGCCTTCCTGCTGGCGATTCCCAACCCGGTCATCGGGATATTCGTGATGATAGTCATGGGACTGCTTTTGGTTGAGGGTATGCGGACGGTCTTTCAGGACGGCATTGATTACCGGAAGGCGCTGGTGGTGGCGGTGTCCCTGTCGGTCGGGATGGGCCTGGAGAGTCAGGACGTCTTCTCGGAGCTGGTGGGCGGCGTGTGGGGGGCGCTGCTGGGCAACGGACTGGCTGGCGGCACCGTCGCCGCTATCCTGATGACCGCGTTCCTGGAGCTGAGCAGCACCCGGCGCCTGCGCCTGGAGACGGAGCTGGATATGTCGGCCCTGCCCCGGATTGACGAGTTCCTGCAACGGATTGCGGGCCGGGCCGGTTGGGACGAGGCTTCCGCCGACCGGCTGCGCTTCGTGGGCGAGGAAGCGCTGTCCAGTCTATTGCAAGAAGGTGGGGACAACTCCGGCGACGGCCCCCGGCGTTTGACCATCGTGGCGCGGCCCTCCGCCACGACAGTGGAACTGGAGTTCCTGGCGTCGCTGTCGGACGAGAACCTGGAGGACAGGCTGGCCTATATGAACCATCAGTCCGAAATGCAGGAGGAACGCGAAATATCCTTCCGCCTGCTGCGGCACTACGCCTCCTCGGTGCGCCACCGGAAATATCACGGCCTGGACATCGTTACGGTGCAGGTGGAAGGCTCACGTTAAGCTGGGGCCCATAACGGAAGGATCGAAGGTAATCCTGTCCAGTCATTTCATACTCTGTCTCCTCCGATGACTGGAGCCTGTCACTACCGAACAGGCGGAGACAGCACGACAGGGCTGGCGGAGGTTGGCAAGGGCAACCACCCCGCAGGGCTGAACTTCGGCGACTGCTTCTCCTACGCCCTGGCCATAAGCGCTGTACGAGGCATTCGAGCCTGCGGAGGCCAGGCGGATTGCGGAACGGCTGGAAATCCACTACACGCCCAACCACGGCAGTTGGCTGAATATGGCGGAGATAGAGCTTGGAGTGCTGGCGAGACAGTGCCTGAACCGCCGGATTCCCTCTCAGGACATACTGAAAGAGGAGACTTGGGCTTGAGAGAGCCAGCGCAATCGCTGCGGGCTCCGGGCGGACTGGTGCTTCACCACCGAGGACGCCCGCATAAAGCCCAAGTCCCTGTATCCATCAATTCAACACTGGTCCTCTACTAGTTGATCGGCACCAGCTCGACCAGCTCTGCGTGTTCGCAGCCAAGGGCCTTGCCTCCCGCAGAGGCCAGATTGGCGATGCGGTTGCGGGTATAGTTGACGGCGTCGCGGCCGATGCCTTCCAGATAGGCCTTGTGTTCTTCCAAGGAATCCAGTCCCTTGTCCAGGTAGCCGGTTACGTCTATGCCGTGAGTGGGGTCCGGGGAGCCGAAAACCGCTACGTACCGGACACCGTTCCAGGGTTCCAGCCCCTCGTTCAGCAGTTCCTGGAACACCCACCTGTTGCCTGCGTCGCGGGCGGCGTCGAACACCGACAGCCCCACGTTGCGGTGGTCAGCCATGTTCGGGTTGCCCGTGGGGAACTTGGGATGGTGATTGAGCGTCAGGATCACGTCGGGCCGGTGCCGGCGTATGGCGCGGCTGAGGTCGCGGCGCAGCGGCAGGCCCTGCTCGATGACGCCGTCGGTATGGTTCAGGAACTCCACCGTTTCCACGCCCACCACGCGGGCGGCGCGGATTTCCCCCTCGGCCCGCAACGGGCCCGTTTGCCACGGGGGCATGGCGTCTATGCCGGCTTCGCCCCTTGACACCATCAGGTAGACGACCTGCTTGCCTTGGTCCGTCCACTTGGCCACGGCGCTGGAGGCCCCGTTTTCCAGGTCGTCAGGGTGGGCCGCGATGGCCAGCGCGGTCCGCCAGTTCTCCGGCATGGCCTCAATGGGAGATGGTCGTTGCTGCATCAGGCGGCCTCCGTCGGCGATGAAGTCGGTACAGTTTACAGCACCGGGGACTGCCGTCGGCGGACCGTCATTGCTGGGAAGACCTTTTGGCGTTGGGTGGGCTATAGGACGAAAAGAGGGAGGCGCCCGGTTTACTGACCGTGTTGGCGGTCTACGATTCGGTCAACTGCTGACTGTCTTGGACAAGTTCTCTAATGTGGGCCCTCGCCGGGACTTTCCCGGATAGGTTAACCTTGACTGCGCAGCCAATTTGAAGCTCAATGTCAAGGCCAAGGCAAACGGCCCGGCCAAACTCAACTCCCGGCGTTTCCGGATCGAGGATATGTGGTTACGACAACCCTGAAATCCCTGTCCGTCCAACAGAGGAAGGCGATTCGCGCCTGGTGCATCTACGACTGGGCCAATTCCGCCTACGCCACCAGCGGCATCGCCGCCATTTTTCCGGTCTACTTCGTCTTTCTCTTCCAGGAGTCCCTGGGCGACTCCGCCTCATTCCTGGGGCTGTCGTTCACCGGAAGTTCCATGTGGAGTCTGGGCATCGTGGTCTCCACCGCTTTGGTGGCCCTCTCGAGTCCTCTCCTGGGCATCATCGCCGACCGCGTTCCCATAAAAAAAGCTCTGCTGTGGGTGTATACCGTGGTTGGGTCCCTGTTCACGGTGTTGATGTTCTTCTCGGCCTACACCGCCCAGCCGTGGGCCTGGATGCTGGGCATGCTGGTGCTGGCCAACATCGGCTTTGCCGGTTGCCTGGTGTTCTACAACTCCTTCCTCCCCCACATCGCGCCCCGGGAACTGCTTGACGACGTCAGCAGCAGGGGGTTCGCCTACGGCTATGTCGGCGGGGGGCTGCTGCTGCTGGTCCACCTCGTCCTGATCCTGGCCACCCGCGACACCGGCGTCGCCGACCTGGCAACCCGGCTGTCCATTGCCTCCGTGGGCCTGTGGTGGTTCGGCTGGGCGCTCTGGACTCTTAGGGTGGTGCCGGAACCGCGGTTGCCGCGCGTGGTTGGAGGGCTGTCTCCCCTGCGGGCCCTTTCCCTGGGGGTCGTCGAGCTGGGGCGCACCCTCCGTGAGATACGCCGGTTCAAGGTCCTGGTCACCTACATTCTGGCCTACCTGCTGTTCAACGACGGGATTCAGACCGTTCTGGTGATCGCCGGGGCGTTTGCCGCCGACACCATCGGGATTCCCCTGGCGTTCAACATGGCCACCATCCTGGTTATTCAGTTCGTGGCCGCCGGGGGCGCCATGGCCTTTGCCCGGTTGGCAGAGCGCATTTCCACCAAGGCCGCCCTCACCGTCGCTCTGCTGGTTTGGATTCTCATCATACTGCTGGGTGTGGCGGTGGTGCCCTTGGCGCCCGACGATAGTGGCGACTTCGATTACCGGTTGAGCTATCAGCCCGGATCGGCGGCCTACGTGCTGACTCATGCCCCGGACTTGGGCGACTCCCCCTCCGAGGATCTCTGGAGGGAGGAGGTGGGCGATATTGCGGCCGGGGATACCCTTGCTTCCGGTCAGGCGGGAAAGCTGCTTGACAGTGTCCGTGGATCGGAATACAGCCTGTCGGTAACCGGCGGCAGCCTGGGTGGGCAGACCGCCTTGGGAAAGGATCACCCCGCCAACCTGGGCGAAGGCCCCATGGACTGGTGGCCCGAAGCCGTCCGCCGCTGGGTCTGGCGGCCCCTGGGACTGCACGCCCAGTATCAATGGCTGGTCCTCGGCGTAGGCCTGGGAGTGGTGCTGGGGGGCAGCCAGGCGCTGGCCCGCAGCCTGTTCGCCCAGATCTCTCCGGTAACGAGGAGCGGTGAATTCTTCTCCTTCTTCGGGTTTGTGAGCCGGGCGTCATCCGTAATCGGCCCCCTGCTGTATGTCCTGGTCACCGGCATCCTGGACACCAGGGTTGCCGTGGTGGCGATAATGCTCCTAATTGTCGCCGGCGTGATGGTCCTGCGATGGGTTGACGTGGCCGCCGGCGCGCGGATGGCCGACGCTGAGTCAGCCCGCTTCCCGGTGCGCGGCGGCTGACTGCAGGCCGCAACGACGATTGTTTGACCGGGCTGTGGAATTCGGCACTTTACCCTTATCCGGACCATCCGCTGCCGTTCAGTTTCGGGCCTTGACGCCTGTGCTGAAGGTTTTGAGGGATTCCAGCACTCTGTCCCAGTTAGGGTCTTCCTCCCCGCTGGCCCAGTAGGACATGATGATGTCGGTGGCCTGCCATCTGGCGCTCACGTGGATGGCAGTGACCACCACTATCCTCTCGTCGCCCCAGACCTCCAGTTCGTTCCTGACGACTTCCAGGGTGTCTCCGGAACGGGTGGTCAGAGTTTCCCGGTGAGAGTCATGGGTCAGCTCTGCGAGGGCATTGGCCACCTGCTCCGCCGCCGACTCCGGCGAGAAGGGCAGTTCCTCTTCGTCCTCCGTGAGGTCGGAAGTCTCCAGTTCAACGTCTATTTCGCCGTCGTTGCCGGGGCAGTTATTCTCGTTTCCGGCCACACGGCTGCCGTCCGGCCCGGTGCCCTCGGTCATCCTCCCGCAGTCGGCGGGGTAACTGAAGGTGAATACGCCATCGGGATCCCGGTAGACGTACATCCCGCCGGTTTCAGGTTCGCGGGTGGGGTTCTCGACGGTGGGCTCCGGCTGGGGATCTTCGGCGGTTTCTTCGGGGTGTGGGGTTTCCGTGGGTACCCCCGGTTCAGTTGCCGGTGGCGGCGCTGTTGGCGTCGGACTTGGCACTGACGTCGGTGTTGAAGTTTCCCTGCGGGGCCCCAGTGTCGGAGGCACGTAAGGCACGGTGGAGGTTGGTTGCCTCAGAGCAGGCAAAGTTGGGGTATCCCCTGTTGGTATTTCTGGGGTGGCTTGCGAGCCTGCCGTTGCTGGTTCTTTCTCTTCCAGTGTGGCCATCACCTTCGTGGGTGCCGGTGTTGGCGAAGTGGTGGCGGTTGGGTAGTGAGTACTCTGTTCCTTCTGCGTGGCCTGTATGGTGGCGCTCACGGCCCTGTCTGTTTCTTTTGTGGCCTCCACCATGGCGTCCACGGTGGCTAATAGGTCTTGGGTGGGTGCCTGCTGGCTGGAGGTGCAGCTTATTGTGGCCGTTGCCAGAGCTATGAGTAGGACGGTGATGGCTGTTCGCATGGGTTTTGCCTCGCGGGTGGTTCTTTTTCAACTGGCGCCCCAGTTTGAGCCGCTGGCTAATCCTTCCCGGTTGCCGATTTTCCCTTGAGTCGCTTTTTCGGACGCCGGGGCATTTGCCTGTACTGGCGGAAGGATGCTTGAGCCTGAGCAAGCTTTGCGGCTTGAGCAGGAATTCTTGCCATGTGTATTCTCTGGTTTCTATTCTGGACTTGTCGCACTTGGAGGTTGCTCTGTAAAGTTCCGTCGCGTGAGGTTACTCTTTGGCCTTAGGTGTTTTATCTAGCTGGTCTGGCACTTTGTCGGCCTCGTCCCAAGACGCTATGTCGATGCGCACGGCGCGGATCAGCAGCAGTATCCCGCCGGCGGTTAGTATTGCCCGGATCGCCATGTCCTCCATGCTGACGGTTATGAGCTTTGCGAATAGGATGTAGACGACCGTCATCCCGTAGACGGCTGCCACCCTGCGGTTCATCCGGTTCAGTTGGTCGCCGACATTGCTCCTTACTTCCATCGTCTCTCTCCTCTACAGCGGGAGTTTTGGTCTTTGCAGGTGAAGTTCCAGCGTTGCGTACCCTTGCTGGGCTTGCTTACTCAGCGCGCGGCTTCTGGCTCGTGCCCATCGTTGTCCTCTGCTGCTTCCAGTCGGTCTTGGAGTTGCGCTGGCGACGCCGTGCTGCGGAGGGTTTCATCCCCCGGCTCCGTTCACCGGCACAATTCAATTCTGTGCGGAGGGTTAAGAGACTTTATCCGTTCGCGCGGAAATGGGCCCTGAGCGATGCGTCTCGAGTTACGGGGAATTGCATTCGGGCCTGTCCGGGGACAGGATCCTGTTGTCTTGGGCGGGGGATTGGGGTGTGGGACTGATCAGAGGCGTTGCGGATTTCCTGCGCCGAAGTTGGTTTCAGCTTCGGTAGGTGGACGTGCAAAACCCCAGCTCCTTGCGGCTGCTGGGGCTCGCATTCATTGCTTTGGGAGTTGTTCGGGCATGCTGGTCTGGCCGGTCGGTGTTCCGGTTGCCCGTTTCAGAGGAGGGAGATTTGACTCGGGTGCAGTATGTCTGCTGGTCGGCTTCTTCCTCCGTTCCTCTAGGTTCTGCTAGTGAATTAGACCGGCCATGCGTTCCAGAAACGGTTCCCGGACGGTCTTCCGCTTATTGCCCTGCTACTCCAGGTCAGAGGAAGTCTGCTGGTCCATTACATCTCGCCCTTGACCCAAAACGGCGCTGCCAGCCATACTATTCCACGTCAGTCCCCACTTGTTCAGTGCATCTCAAGAGTACCAAGGGCCAATTGGCCCGTTCGAGTGAGATATGACCGATTCTTACTATTTGAAAACCACTGCCGACGGCGCCATCGACCTGAGAGACCTATCCATGTGCATCGCAAGGGCTATGGAAGAAATCAGGACACAGGGTATACCGGATAAACTTCCGGAGGGGCGAAACGATCGATTAGTAAGTATCGGCATGATTTCCATCACCACCGTCATGCTGAGTTTTTCCTTGGAACTCGCCCTGAAAGGCGCGTTGCAACAAGCCGGTGTTGAGCCACCACGACCTCGTGCCTTTGAAATACACGACTTGGAAAAACTCTATGATTTCTTGCCTAAGGAGGAGCAAGATAAAATCAAGGAAGCGTGGGCAGAAATGATATTCCTGAGCAAGGAAGCCAAGGATATAGGTCCGCGGTGTTTCTTTTCACGCCACCGGGAGGACTTCGTCAACTGGAGATATATGAAGAGTCCAAAAGCAGGAATCCTCGACCTCGATATGTACGGCGCCATAATGGCAGTCAACGCGGCAAGTCATCGGAGATAGTCAGCGGAATAACGGGGATCTTCTGAACGAAGATACGTCTCCGGTTGCATCTAGCGGTGTTCCCTCCTCACCTTGTAACTCTTCTCTTGGTTAGAGGTGATCTCTCGAACTATGATGATGGCCAATGCCGCCGCGACGACTCCGATCGTATCGCTTGTCATGTTCAATGTGTTGAGGGTTCTTATTGCCTCCAGAGTGTCGTCCTGCGTCGCCACGCTACCTGCACTCAGCACGAGCACGTTGCATATCCACGCTGCCCACCACGGACCTATTAACCGGGACATTCGTAAATTTGCGCATCGTCGAGGGTGGGGGTTGCTGCCGACCCATATCTCTTTCATCACCCTGTAGGGCATGGCGAGGTGGGCGACGGGTACGAACCACCAGATTACGGCCATTTTAGGGCTGTGCTCCTGGGCTTCGTTTCCCAAAGCTTGCAGGTTCTGGGATGCTCTGTATATCCAGGTCAGGAAGGTTATCGCCGTGATGATTCTCATGGTGGCCCAGGCCCTTCCCCAGTGCTGCTGCATTTCGTCGGAGGCTGTTAGTATTCCCTCGGGGACTGTTCCGCCGCCGAGCACGGCGTCGATGAGCCTGTTGGCGGCGTAGGCTTCGACAACGGATAGGATCATTATCAGCGCAGAGATTGCCAGCGCTGCCGTTGCCAGGTTTGCCCTTAGTCTGGCTGACTTGAACTTCTGATATGGGTAGTCGATTCCCACTCGACAGCCCTCCTGTGAATCTCTCTGAGATGGAGGTTCGTCACCGTTGGCCCGGGGCCGTGAGGTGCTTTTGAGCGTCTTCCACTCCCTGCCGGTATCCTCTCAGCCAATCCTCCCGGCGCAGCTTTCGAGCTGCGATGTCGGTTATCTCTGCAAGAGGTCCAAACGGGAGCCACAATATCCAACCGCCCGCGGTTGTTGCGAGTACGGCTATTAGCACTCCAATGGTTATGGCCAGTCCCGCAGCCCATTTCCACCACGGCTTGCGATTCTCATATCCGCAGTTCGCGCAGAACCTCGTTTGGGGTTGCTCTATTTGGTATTCCATCCCGATGGTTCTCCTTGAGCTCAGTTTGGCGCAGACTTGGCAGCCTGGTAATGCGCATCCGTGGGAGGTGCGTTTTGTGGGCCTTTCATGTTCATTTCCTATTCGGGGTGGACGGTGGGTGATGTGGAGTTGCGGCGGCCATTACTCGCCGCCTGGCGGTATAACAATGTAGCCGTCTGGTGATTCCTGCCCGTTCAGGATCGCCTTCATGAGGGGCGATTTGGGGGAGAGGATTACTTCGGGCTGTTTGCCGCTGTTTGTCGAGCTCAGTTGGAGGTGTTCCAGTTTGTGTAGCTCGCTGAATGCGGTCTTGTGTCCGGATGTTGTTCCTGAGATGTAGATACTCTTGAGTTTAGGGTTCTTGGAAAAAGTGTCGTCGGCCATGCGGAAATGGCTGGCGCTTACTCCAAGTTGCAGGAGTGCTGGCAGGTTCTGAAACGTGTGGGGTTGGATAGTTGGTCTGTTGGACGATGATGATTGCATGCCCAACGCCTTGAGCTTCGGGAGGTAGCCGAACTGTCCCATAGTGCTTCGGCTTGGTCTGTCGCTGTTGCCACCGTTCCATTCGATTGTGAGTTCGGTGATGCGGTTGAGGTTGTTGATGGCATGTTCCTTCAGGTGTGAGTTCGGTCCGGTCGAGATGCGCAGTTCAGTGAGTTGGGGGACTTCAGAGGCGAAGTCCTTTTCCATTGTCAGGCTCCCTGAGGAGTTGATGGTGATGGACTTCAGTTTTGGTAGGTTGTGGATAGCGTGGGAGGCGATTGTCAGCTTGCCCTTCAAGCTAAGTGTCAGTTTCTCCAGCTTGTCCATGCGGTCGAACAGCTGGTCTGGGATGATGGCGGTTTCTCCTTCCGGGATCTGCACCTCGATAT
This sequence comes from Dehalococcoidia bacterium, assembly GCA_965203005.1. Lineage (GTDB taxonomy): Bacteria > Chloroflexota > Dehalococcoidia > Lucifugimonadales > UBA3495 > VXOI01. The sequence continues at coordinate 1,647,716 of CBDBBS010000002.1, read as the reverse complement.
TGAGTTGCCTGAGGTTGGTCATCCCGGCGAAGTCGCCCTGCTTGGGGCTCTCGTTGAAGGTGGTTCTGAACTCCGAGTCCAGTCTGAACAGCTCGTCGATGGTGATGATGCGGCAGCTGCTCATCTGAAGCGTGTTGATGAGGGCGTTCTGGATGCCAGGGCTCCTGTGGCAGATGTTGTCGGACGGCCTGTGCCTCGGTGGTGGCGGCAGCGTGGCGGTTGGTTCTGGCGTTTCCGTTGCTGTGGCGGTTGCCGGTGCAACTGCTGTAGAGGGTTCCTTTGTGGGCCTGCGCCCGTCGTCCACGGTGGTTTCCGTCGGCTCTGCGGCCTTCGTCTGTAGGGCCGCTATCTCCGCGGCCATCGCCTCCATGGTCTGTATTGGACTGCGGTCCTCGCTCTGAGGGCGGTGCGTGGGTGGGGTCTGTTCTCCCTGGCAGGCGGTGATAGAGACGATCAAGGTGGCGGTCATGGCCACCGTGAGCAGTTGGACTATCGTTCGGATTCTCTTGGAAGGTGTGGACGTGTAGCGGGTCATACTGGTCATCCTCCGAATGATTTTCAGGGACATTGTCCGGTTACTCGGAGGCGCTTTTGCCCTTTGGGGGGTTCTTATTGAGGGGTTGGATGCTGGGGCGAGGCTCTATGTAGGTGGAGGAGCGGTTTATCGGCGTTCAAAGTCGTTGGTAGTGGCCGTTTCGGTGTGCGCTTGGCCTTCCACTCGCGCTGAGCAGTCTGCAGCTGTAGTGTGTCAACGCCCAAGAAGTTCTGATATTAACTGTCCACAGGGTAGGGGCCATGACTGGATGGCGCGGAATTGACCCTTCGGGTTTGGGTGACGTTCGGTCAGACAATAAAAGGCCGCCCAGTTGGGCGACCTTTCTTGGGAAAGCTCTTCTCACCCTATCTTCTCAGCAGGTTGTACCGCGAGGCGTGGCTCATGGCCGAGGCCCATGCTTTGTTGAGCCCGTCGAGGGCCTTCTGGCATTTGGCTATTTTCTGCACTTGGGTTACGGCTTGGGCCATGGGCATGAACGAGTACATCTCCACCGTTTTGGTTCTGTGGGCGCAGTGTAGGCATTCCCTGGTGCGAACGATGAAGAAGTCGTGGCTTTTCACCGTCCGGTGGACCTTGGTGTCGCCGCTGCATTCGGTGCAACGCATTTGATGCGCTCCCTGCCGGTTCACGCCTCCTTCCCTTCTTCAATCTCCGGCTTGGCCCTTTTTTATACTTTCGGCTGAGCTCCCCCATTTCGGATGCTCATTATAGTCTCCTTGTAAATAGACTCTGATGTTGATTGTTGATGGCCCAATTTCTCGGTGCCGTTAACATATTCCCGTGAGGATGGGGCTTCCGCCCTCTTCTCGCAGAGAGGTTGGTCAGCAGTGGGCACACCACCACGCCTGCGGGGTTTTCCGTTCGTTGAGCCGGGTTTCGGCCGCGCTTGAGGGCTCACCACCGCGTCTGCGGGGCTTCCCATTCGGTGAAGTCCCGGAAAACTCGGCTATAAGGCTCACTGCCGCGTCTGCGGAGTTTCCAAGGGAAATAAGTACTGGCGCGAGATAGAGCACGGCTCACCGCCGCGCCTGCGGGGTTTCCATAAGGGAGAGGGAGAGGCACAAGTGACTTCTCGGCTCACCGCCGCGCCTGCGGGGTTTCCCTGTGGCAGATGCCTTGGGCCAGCGCCAGCGAGGGCTCACCGCCGCGTCTGCGGGGTTTCCTTTTCTGGGCGGTCGAAAGTGCCTTCCACCAGCGGCTCACCGCCGCGCCTGCGGGGTTTCCCAGTCCTCGTGCTGAATGTGCCAACTCCCGGACGGCTCACCGCCGCGCCCGCGGGGTTTCCCCTGACGCCCAGTGGGACTTGGTGATGAGCCACGGCTCACCGCCGCGCCTGCGGGGTTTTCAAAGGTGATGTCGGAGTGCTTGTTCCGGCGGTCGGCTCACCACCGCGTCAGCGGGGCTTTCTCCCTCTCCATGATGAATTTTATTATCCGCTCCCATGTTGACGTCGGCTTTCGCTGGGTCTTATGGCCTTGATGGTTGCGGGTTGGCTTATGCCTGGGCATTACCAAGTGGGTTCAGCGGTTGACACCAAGCTCACGCCGTTTGCTCTGAGCCGGTCCCGGCATAGTATGGTCTCCTCCAGCGACCAGGAGAAATTCCTGAGTTTTTAGATGACGATGAACCCGAAGGGCGGGGTGTCCTGGGTTGCTTTGCCAATCAGTCAGTTGGAATCCTAGCGGAATTCTTGCTACGCATTTTCCCGACAAGCAAGTTGATGGCTAGTGAGCGACGTTCTTCCTGACCGAGGGCTTCGAGGGTCACTATGGCGCTGTCCGCCCGCTGGATGAGGCGGGCGACTTCTGACGGATAGAATGTTGAGCGTGGGCGCTCCATGGCCCGGTCCCGGTGTTCCTGCAGTATGGCGAAGGTGGCGCCGAAGTCTTGCACCTCGTCGGAGGCTTGGGCTCGGTATTGCCGGAACCGTTCGGGGATGGTGTTCTCGTCCATGGCCATGTAGACCTTGGACCAGTCATCCCGGCGTTGTGCCTGGGGTCTTCCCGCCAGGGCACCGGCGTTGCTGTGGCAGAGGGCGTGGTACATGGCGAAGTAGCAGGTGTCGACGCCCAGACTGAGTTCGGTCTCGTTGGGCGGGTTGTCTGTGTTCAGGAAGCGTCTGGCGAGGTTGAGCATTCCGTGCCAGTATTGATTGCCGCTGATTTCGTCCAGCGGTTCATCGGCGCGGGCAACTTGGCCAGCGTATTCCCGGCTGTCGACGTAGGACTCGATGAGAACGTTTTCAATGCCCAGTTCCGCGGCTTCGTCGACCATCACGGAGCTGATTCGGTTGAGCTTGGCGGGTTCCAGGAGCCTGCTATCGCCGTCGTACGCCACGGTTACGTGGAAGGCGTCTTGGTCGAACATGTTCTGGGTTAGTTCCACGGTGATTGGGTCGAATGTGATGTTCCCATGGAATACCTCCTCGAGGTGTTCCCGGTAGAGGGACTCCAGCCGGGCGGCGGTTTCCTTGTCGAAGGCCATGTGTTCGTTCTCCGTGTGCTGTTTTCGAATGCGCAAGCGGTTGGGGTGTTGATGGACTGGGACGTTCAGCCTGGGTCAGGTCGCGGTCCGGTCATCGTAGGCAGTGTTTTTGTTGACGTTTCAGGTCGCCCGTGGGCGGCGCGAGGAGCCGCTGGCCGGTAGGGTGGGTCCTTCAGGACGAGCTTTCCATCGTGGACACGAGGGTCACTCCGCTGGCTCTGAGTTTGTCCCGGGAAAGCACGGTTTCGTCAAGGGACCATGAGAAATTCCGGAGCTTGTAGACGACGATGTAGTCGAAGGGCGGGTTGTCCTGGGTGGCTTCGCCCATCATCCAGTCGAAATCGTGCCTGATGCCCGGTGCGTCGTGGTACCGGGCGGCGATCTCGAGGTCGTGGGCCTTGCAGAACTCCTCGCAGTGGCGGAGCTGGAGTTCCTTGGTGTTTTCCTCGGGGTGGTAGCCGAGGGTCTCCTTGACGTAGATGGCGGCCTTGGCGCGGGTAGTGGTTGACATATCTTGGTTGCCTCCCGGCGGGTGTCGCTTCGTCTATGGTAGTTGTCAAGTAGAAGTCCGTAGTGGGCTGCTTGAAGACCTAGAAGTCGTCGGTTGTGGCCGGTTCCGGCTGCGGCTGTTCTTCCACCCGTTCCGGGCAGTCGGCGCTTGTGATGTCGCAGAACCGGCACTCGGCCAAACTCGGCACCCTCTGGGCCGGGGCGTCGTTGGCGAGCCTTCGTATCAGTGCTCCCAGGTTGCGTACGAATTCGCTGTCTGTTCTAGAGGCCGGGATGCTGATGTTGGAGTCGGGGTACGCTACTTGGCCGCTGAACTCAATGCCCTGGTACTGGGCTAAGGCAAGCGGAGCTGCGTACTGGTAGATCATGACTTGCACGGCGTGGTGAGGGCTGACTCTGCCGGTCTTGGCGTCTATGATCACTGCGTCGTCGTTCTTGACTGCGATCAGGTCGGGTTTTCCGGCGAGGGTGGCGTACCGGCCTTTTAGCCGGAAGGAGTTCTGGTTTTCCACGTAGACCGTGTACCCCATGGATTCCCTGCTCTCCCGCTCCCTGTTCAGGAGTGCGGTGTGGTCGAGCATCCACCGTGTGTTGTCGAAGTCTGAGCGCGGCTTGGCCCAGTCTTGATGGTGGGCGCGGAACCACCCGGCCCACTGGCAGTGGGCCTCTCCCGCGAGCAGCCTGGCGAGCCAGGTGGCCCAGATATAGGGGTGTTCACGGAGTCGGGGCACCGGGAGGTCTCCTGCGCGACGCCTTGGAGCGAAAGGGGAACCTCCCTCCAGTGTAAGGGTGGAGTCGGCGGTGTCGTCAACGGCCTTCTGTCATCAATGTAGCCGGCGCTATTCTTGGTTGGGATCTATTTGAATTGCTCCCTCCGGGGGCGGCCCCTCCATCTGCCACTCTTTTGCCATATAACCTGCGTTGGCCGCGTCTATTCTCCGATGATGTAGAACCTGGTCATAAAGGCTTGCCAGTAGAAACTTGTTTTTGGCAATGCAAAAGGGCCCGGAGTCAGACGGGCCCTTCCTGGGTTCCATGGAGCATCTCTGGTTTCAGTTGACGGATGGTGCCGGTATTCTCTCGTCCGGCATGACGGCGGGATGATAGCCCGCTTCAGGGAGTCGGTCGGTTTCCGTGAGCAGCCCTGTCTGCCTTTGCATCTCGACGTTGCCATAGCTGCCCTGCGCCATCATCACATACCATTCCTCCTCGCCTCTCTCGGTCACGAGGTCTCTCAGGTCAATCCGCTTTTCACAGAATGCTTCCAGGGATTCCCGGCTGACTGGAACCGTCGTGTACTCGAAACCTTCAGTCAGGTCGCCTGAGTATATCGCGATGTAATTCTGGCCTTGTTCGTCCCTTGCTGAGAAGATCAGCTTGATGTCGTTGTACAGGAAGCTTTCGGTCATTTGGATTTTCATGACAGCCTTTGGCAGTAATTACTGGTGTCGAGCTCACGGGTGGGGCAGCAAATCTGGTGGCCTGTACTTTCCATTGGATTTACCTTGCCCTGTGCTGATAACCTAAAATTGTTGTGCTTGGAGTACGTTCGCGGCCCTCTAGTGTATTTCGGCCCGGTCGGTTCTGGTTCGGCTGTTGTTCTGCCTGTTTTTGTGTAGCGGATTCGGGACCTTATCTGGCTCAGGACATGATGCTCAGCATTTGCAGTTCGGCATCCTCCCATTGGAATGGAAGGGTTTCCCCGGTTGAGCAGAAGTGTGCCCAGTTCTGCATCAGTCCCCGTCTGGTTTCCAGGAGGTCCGTTCTGGCGTAGGCCCTTTTGGCTTGGCTACCCTCAACGTGGGAGAGTGCGAATTCGGAGGGCAGGTCTGATCCCACCTGCTTCTCCCTCGCCCAGTCCTTGAAGCTCGAACGGAATCCGTGAGGGGATGAGTCCACCCCTATGCGGTCCAGCATTCTACTGAACGCGGCGTCGGAGAGGGCCTTTGGTGCGCCCTTCTTTCTTGTCCTTTCGTTTGGGAATACCAGCCCTGTCCCGCCGGTGAGCTCACGCGCCTCGCCGAGAATGGTGATTGCTCGGTCGGTCAGGGGGATGCGATGGTCTCGACTCATTTTCATGTCTTCGGCCGTGATTGTCCGCAGCTTTTCCTCGATGTCGAATTCGCTCCAGTCCGCGAAGCGCACTTCTGCTGTTCGGGCCGCGGTGAGTATCTTGAATTCCAGCCCTAGCTTCGTGAGGAGGTCTGCAGTTGAGTTGCGGATGATCTCTATTGCCGAGGGCATCTGGGCGTATGGTAGAGCTTTGAAGCTCTCGACTTTCTGGGTTTGCATGGGCAATGTTTTGGTGATGCGAGGGCTGGCGGGGTTGTCTTCTGCCCATCCTTTTGCGATGGCCAAGTCCAGGATGGCCTCCATCCTCTGGCGGACACGTCTTGCTGTTTCCTCATTCTTGATCCAGATGGGTGACAGGATATCTGTTACGTCGGCCTTGGTAATAAGGTCGACCCTTTTATCTCCTATGATGGGGAAAGCATGCCTTGTGAGAGACCATGTCCACTGATTTAAGGACTTTGTCCCCTTCCAGGTGGGTCTTCTGCGCTCGATCTCTTCCGCGGCCACCTCGCGGAATGTGGGCGTGGTGTTCTTTTTCTTGGTTGCCTGTATGGCGTCCCTCTTTTCTTGGAGAGGGTCCCGTCCCTCTCTGACGGCATTAAGGTTCTTTTGGGTTTTCCGGCGGGCTTCTGCCAATCCTACCGCGGGGTATCCGCCCAGGCCCAGGTTGTGCTGTTTGCCCTTGATGGATACCCGCTGGATCCAGCGCTTATTGCCATTCTCAGAGACTCGTAGGGTGAGGGTTTCGCCGTCCGTGTAGGACCCGGGCTCGGTGAGCCCCTTTATCTTCTGCGCTGTCAGCTGGTAGTGTTTTACATTTGCCATAGCGCCATTCCTGCGTACTTTTCATGCGTACTTTTCATTCCTGTAGCATACCATATTCAGGTGGTACATGCTAGACACAAAAACAGCGATTCGGGGGCAAATCAGCCACGAATTCGCTGTTTTCACGGCACTTTCTCGAATGAGTTGGCGGGAGTGCGAGGGAGTCGAACCCACCTACCCCGCTCCTAACGAGGCATAACGGTTTTGAAGACCGCAAGGGCCACCGGGCCCCATCCACTCCCCAGATACGAATTTATGGGATTTTACTCCATCTTTCCTGAATTTGCCATTCTTTTGCCATTCCTCTTCTTCCATTCAGCCCCAAAATGGCTCACTGCCTCTCCCTGCACTGTTGGTAACACATGGGAGTATAAATCAATCGTTATTCCGATGGAACTATGCCCTAACCGCTCGGAGACTATCTTGGGATGGATTCCTTGAGACAGCATCAGTGAGGCGTGAGTGTGGCGCAGGTCGTGGAGCCTCAACCCCTGTAGACCACATCTCTTTGCAATGCGCTCGAATGCTTGAGTTACCAGGTCAGGGTCCAACTCAGACCCGTCGGAATGGCAAAAAACGAAATTGCCATTCCCTGACGTCTCTGGACTTCGCTCGCGGTGAATTCTCAAAGCCTCCACGGACTCCGGGGGCAGGTCAACCACTCGTCCGTGGTCATTCTTGGGAACTTTCAATTCCGTCACGCCGGATGCCAGTTTGATTAGTGCCCTACGCACGGACAAAGTGCCGGCGGAAAGATCAAGGTCTCTCCAACGGAGTCCCAGCATCTCGGACCTCCGCAACCCAGTCTGAATGGCCAACAGAGCCAGGGTCTGATGCAACGGATCTGTTATTTGCTCCAAGAAAGCAAGGACTTCTTCCCAGTCCAGAATCTGGGCCTCGTACTTGGTCGTACGAGGAGGCTCAACGGCATCGACGACGTTCCTGACCACAACTCCAAGCTTGACTGCATCGTTCAAAGCCTTGGAAAGGACTCTGTGGACTTGGAGCACGGTGCGGGGTGAAAGTTGCCCTCCGTTTCTGCGGCCGCCTTTCAGAAGCTGGGCTTCCATTTGTTGTACATGACGAGGGGTAAGTTTTTCCAGTGGGATTTTCCCCAGCTTGGGCACAATGTAGCGATCTAGGTTACCCTTGTAACCCTCCAGCGTGCGGTTGGAAACACGCGACGCCGCAATATCTTGGAGCCATTGCTCGAGATATTCCGCCACGGTAAGTTGACTACGTTCCACAAAAGTACCGGTATCCACTTCGCGCAGCAACTCGGTCAGTCGCCGCTCTGCCAACGCCATGGTCCCCTTCACGGCTTCGGAGTGATAACGCTTTTTCCCTGTCCTGGCATCGACACCGGTGTAAATCTGTACGGTCCAGGAGTCCTTCCTTACCTTCGAGCGCTGTCTAATTGTTCCGCGTGCCATGGCCCACCCGCTATGAGAGGCGTCTTGTGCTCTTGCTCAACCCATTAGGCAAAAGGGAACTCCAAAAAAGGAGACGCAAGCCCCCATCCATCGAGGGGGACGGGAATCTCCGATGGAGCGTCCCGACCGGGACTGAGCCTGCTATCAAGTTTAAATACAACTCAGTGCCCAGGCAATGTGGACAGCGTCAGTTTCTCCCTACGGCACGGTGCAAACCTTGACCAAGAATTTCCTGTGCCGTATTTGCATCGAACCAGTGTCCTGATAAGACCGAGGTCGATGGTTCGAGTCCATCCAGGCCCACCAGCCACCTCACTTATGGTAAACGCAGATATAAAATGACGGCTTTTTCTCTCAGGTGCCACTAGATGAATGTCCGTCAAGCAGGTTTTTGACCACAATCTTCGTGCATACGGCAAGCGGTTTCTCAGCAGTCTGAAGGCCTCCAACAGGTACTCCGAGGGATACCTCGCCAGTCTGGAAACTACCGTTGCCATGGCCGCCCTCTACGCCGAGGAGCATGGCTGGCCCGGTGTGCAGGAAATCGCTACCGAGCACATCGAAGAGTACCTCTCGTACCTCCAAGGTCGCATTCGGTGGTTCGGCGAGCGGACCTACGCCGAACCCAAGAAGCTCTCCAAGGGCCACATCAATGCCCAGTACCGCCGCCTGAACCGGTTCTTCAACTGGCTGGTGGAACGTAAACATGTCGACGAGAATCCCCTCTCCGACATAGAGCCACCCAGCTTGGAGGAGAAAACGGTTCCCATAGTAACCGAAGACCAGATGCGGGACCTGCTGACGCTCGCTGATCCCACTCTCGCCAGAACTCCTGCCCACAGATTTCGGCTGGTCCGCGACCGGGCAGTCCTGTACGCCTTTTGCGACACTCCCGGCCGACTGAGCGAGATCGCCAAGTTACAGCTTGCCGACGTAGACCTTGCAAACGGCACTTTGTTGGTGATGGGCAAAGGACGAAAGGAACGAAGAATGCCGATTGGGGACTCGACCACGTCCGCGCTGTGGGATTATCTACAGGAAAGAGAAGCCCTGATGCCCAGCACCAAGGTACTGTGGGTGTCTGAGCAGGGCGAAGCCCTGCTGCCAAACGGTATATGCCAGCTCTTGAAGCGTCTGGCCAAGCGAGCCAACATAGAGGGCATGCATCCCCATCGTTTCCGCCATTCTTACGCTATCAACGCCCTGAGGGCTGGAATGCCCGAGCAGGTGCTGAAAATAGTTGGCGGATGGAAGAAGATACCCGAGACCTATTTCAGGACGCTGGGGGAGGAGGACGCCATTGAGTTTCACCGGCAGGTGAGCCCGGGGGACCGGTTAGGAAAGGCGGCATCGTCTCGAAGGGCGAGGCAGCAGGGTCGGCACCGAGGGAGGCTGTAAATGGAGTGGCCAAGTCAATTGGTATAATGCTCCCAGTGTCTTAGTCGAGAAATGGGATGGGCAATGATTAGTTTCGAACAAGCTTTCAACGATATGGAGAAGTCGGCGGCGTCAACCGTCAAGTCGGCTGCTGAATTGACCAGACTTGCGCGAGCCCTGGAGAAGGCAGCGAAAGACGGCAACATTGCTGCGGCGAAACGGGCCCAACAGGGTATGAACGGAGCTCTCAACGCACTGAGACAAGAGGTCGGTAACTCCTTGGAGTCCTGGCCCTTTGGAGACGAAGAGGAGCAGCAGTATCTCAGCGAGAGTTTCGGTCAGGAACTGCGCGCCGTTGCTGCAGGGAAAGGTCTTGACATCTACGAGCGCGACGGACGCATGATCGCACACCCGTCCGTTGTACGAGTCCTCCCTGGGCAGCGTGCGGTAAGGATAGACCGGAAGCAGGTTTCCTCGATACGCCCCTCGCGCTTAACGGAGATCCTGTTGGATAACCAGAGGAAGCCCGCCCGCTTTCGGGCCAGCCAGTTTCTGGAATCCCTGTACCAGGTCTATGTGGAGGTAACCAGGGAGGAAGGCTCAAGCCGAATGATAACAGGACGCCAGGGCAGGGTTGTGGAGCTGGAGCGGATATATCGGCTGTTCACCTCGCTGCCCGGCAGCGCCCGGGAATACGACCGGACCGACTTTACTCGTGATCTGTACCTTCTGGATCGGGACGGGCCGAGGACAACTAGTCGGGGTCTTCATGTTTCTTTCCCTGCCTCGTCAGGGACCCGCAGCACTCGGGGGATATTTTCCTTCGTGGCTCCCGATGGCCAAGCCGTTACCTATTACGGTATACAGTTTTCAGAGGTCGGCTGATGGCGAACACAATCCCCCTCCATGACTGGCTTGAAGTGATGGAGTCCGAGTATATGTCCACTTTCGTCCCGAACGGGGGGGCCTCTGTCAAGTTCGCAGTGGCCTCCGACGAATTGAAGAGTAACCTGCACGAGGCCGTAAGGGATCTGTGCGTAAGGAAGGGACTGCTGCTTGTGTCTCTCGACGCAGCTTCCCGACGTGCCCACATGCCACAGGATTTGTTCCATGGTCTCGCTTCGTCCGTAGATTGGCGCGTGGCGGCCAGACGTATGGTACTGAAACTTGCTCGGGAAAGAGTCTACGTCGTTGATGGCATCGATCCAAAGGAGGACAAGAACGTCTTTGAGGCAATTGCCGAGGTCAATCGCCTCGAGCACCCGTTTGTGCTTAGCAACCTGCGCCCGCAGATCCAGGAACGGGTGTATCGTGAGCCTCTTATGGCCAAGGACTTTCGGGTCGCCATGACTCAGCTGTGTCTCGCGGAAGATACCAGGCCAGGGGAATCTTTTGCCGGCCAGCCGATCATCGACTGGCTCACAGGCAGCAACACCAAGATCAGCAGCGTAAGGCCGTTTTCAATCTATACTTCCATCAACCGCACCACCGCCCGTCACTTCTTTGAATCGGCCCTGTTCTGGCTCCACCTCGTGGGTTATCCCGGCACCATAATCCTGCTGGACAACTCCCGGGTAACGTTGGCACGTAACCCCAGAGACGGTTTGAGGTACTACACCAGGGCCATGGTACTGGAGCATTATGAACTACTCAGGGAATTCGTGGACACTACTGACCGACTCACCGCGACCCTCTTAGTAGTCGTTACCTCCAACGATTTTCTGGAAGAAGAGGCTGGTTCCAGGAATCGGGGATTTGGCATTTACCAGGCCCTCATGACCAGAGTGATCGACGACGTAAGGGATCGTAACCTCGTGAACCCGGTGGCATCCCTGGTCAGGCTATCCTAGCAAGGAACCTGCTTACATGACTGAGTTGAATAACGGACACTCCGTCCTCTCCTGCCGGCGGGCACTGGAGGCCCTCCGAAATGGCGTTCCCAATCGAGAGGCGGTGCAATTGCTTGGTTGTACTCAACCCCAGGCAGAAAGGCAATTCCAGGACTTACTCAGAAGAGCGTCCGATTCTACTGTACCGTCTGCAGGTGCGATGGGGATGCTGGTCTCGGGGGATTTCGGCACTGGCAAATCGCATCTGCTCTCGCACTTTGAGCACCGGTCTCTCTCGCAGGGATTCGTGTGCAGCAAAGTGGCCATCAGCAAGGAGACGCCCTTTTATGACCTCGGCAAGGTGTTCAAGTCGGCAATGGACAACGGAAGAATCCAGGATCGCACTGGCACCTTAATTGAGGAAGTAGGTCTCCAGCTCAACTATGATTCCGACGAGTATTCCAACCTCTTCAGCTGGGCCAATTCAGCTTCCAGCGGCATTCACCCCATATTTCCGGCGAGCCTGCTGGTGCATGAGCGATCCAACGACCTGGAGTTGAACCGCACTATCGAGTCCTTCTGGGCCGGAGAGAGAATCAAGGTAAGCGATGTCAAAAATGGCCTTCGGCAAATCAACCAGTTGCAGAATTACTCGTTCAGATCCCCCAAGGTGTCCGATCTGCCTCCGCAACGGCTCCGGTTTGCCACTGAATTGATAAAGGGAGCAGGCTACAAGGGTTGGGTAATCTTGCTCGACGAAATCGAACTGGTCGGCCAGTACAGTCTGCTGCAACGTGCCCGATCATATGCCGAATTGGCCCGCTGGCTTGGACAGGCGTCAGGAGAGTCGTACCCCGGTCTGGTGGTTGTCGGAACGGTCACTGCTGACTATGCCCTAGCGAACATATCTCCTGAAGCAAGCAGCAAGAAGGATCGCGATTACGCAGGACAGAGATTGCGTGCCCGCGGCGACGACCAAGGAGCAGCGAGAGCTGAAACCGCCATGAAGCTACTTGAACGTGAATGCACACCGTTAAGCACCCCGGATGAAGCAGACGTGAACGACACGCTGAACGCCCTGCGATACATATATAGCAGGGCTTATGGGTGGGACGCTCCTGCTCTGGAAACCAAGGCCGCGGCCGGATATCAGCAACGAATGCGGTACAGGATCCGGTCGGCTATCAACGAATGGGATTTACTGAGGCTATACCCGGACTCCAGCCCAGATACAGAAGGGAGAGAGTTCACGCACCACTACGTTGAGAACTCCGACCTCGAAACCCAATCCAAAGACGACAAGGGCGTAAACGAATAGGCGGCCGTCTTCAGCAGTTCACGGTGAGTTACGATGCCAATCCCGCTCAATAGCGCCAGGGATAGCGAAACGCCTGGTGTCATCGGATTCCTGAAACTCTTGGATGAAGAACAAGGGCAAGGAATTCGCGCTGCCTTGTTCGTGACTTCGTCCAGGCATTTGCCTCTTGAATTCTCTTTCACCCGCGTGGACTTCGCTGATTCCGTGTTGTGGGAGGATGGGCGAGCGCACAGGGTCGCCATAGTGTCCTTGATTCGAGAGTTGTTCCGGTGCGTAAACCGTGTTCCTGATGTCGTCCTCGGGCTGGCAAACGAGATTCCACCCATGGTTTTCTCCGAGGAAATCAGTGTCAATGTCTCGGCATGCCGTGTTTCCACCGACCCAGCCCCGAGGAGAGGAGCGTCGGAGGAGATCGAACAGCTTGGCGCGTCCCTGTTTCTGGTGTGGGGCACACCTCCACCCGGCGAGGGCACAGTTGCTCGACGGCTGCTGAAAGGGTTAGCCGAACGGACGGATCCATTGGAACCGTTTCACCGTGCAGCCGCCGGACTCGAAGAAGCCTACCGGGTGGGGCGTTAAGACAGTGGCTTTGCAGGGAAACTCCAACTCTCCCGCCCGAAACGGCTTTTCCGTCGAGCCGGTGAGATTCCTGCCAGTTCCCGCGCTCCCTTCCGCGGAATTGGCGACGACAGTTGAGCTTGAGTCCCTGTATCTGGCCGCGCTAGGCGATCGGCTGGAACGCTCCGCTAGGTCGGAAATATCAGGCTATTCCAGTCGCAGCCCAACTCTGGCTCAGAGACTCCTCAGAGTACTTTCACCGCCCAGTCCGGCCTCGCCGCTGGGAAAAGACTCGGAGTGGACAGGCACTCTGATGCCCTTTCAAGAGGACGGCGTGCGGGCCCTCCTCGGCAGCGACCGACTTTTGCTGGCCGATGATATGGGGCTCGGCAAAACTCTACAGATCATCGCGGCATTGCGAATCCTGTGGCACCGCGGCGACATCCGCCACGCGCTGGTGACGGCCCCCGCAAGCCTACTGGACCAGTGGCGCGGAGAACTCCGCAAATGGGCTCCGGAACTCTCAGCGATTATCATTCGCGGCTCCGCATCTGACAGGGGGTGGCAGTGGCAGGCGGATACAGATGTAACTCTGGTAAGCTACGAGACTATTCGCTCGGATTTTGAGGGCAACGTTCATGCCCAGGTAAGGCGCAAGGTCTGGGACGTAGTCGTGGCCGACGAGGCCCAGCGGATCAAAAATCGCAACGATACCAGCAGGTCCTTAAAGGGGCTGAACCGTGTCCGCTCTTGGGCGCTCACGGGAACTCCCATAGAGAATCACGAGGAGGAACTGGCTTCAATCCTTGAGTTCGTGGACCACGACCAAAACGGACAATCCAGGCGTTACCAACCCGGTCCCGAACTGTTCAGCCGCCACCACCAGCTTCAACTACGGCGCAGGAAGGCCGATGTGTTGGAGGACCTGCCAGAGAAGCAGATTACCTTGTTGCCAATCGAACTCCACCCCACACAGAGGGCCAGCTACGACAAGGCCGAACAGGAAGGGGTCGTTTACCTGCGGTCTCTAGGAAGGGAAATTACCATTCAGCACGTGTTGGAACTGATCACGCGGCTGAAGCAAATATGCAACGCCGATCCGGTGAACGGCGAATCCAGCAAGTTGGACGACATCAGGGACAGACTGGAGCTGCTGGTTGGACAGGGGCACAAGGCCCTGGTCTTTTCTCAATACACCAGCGACACATCTGGAGTAGCAGCAGCGGCGAGCCATCTGGGTGAATTCAACCCGTTGATAATCACAGGAGATGTACCACTCCAGGAAAGGACCTCAATCATTGAGCGATTCAAGAGTGATGGCAGGCACCAAGCACTGATAATTTCCCTCCGCGCCGGCGGTCTGGGTTTGAACCTCCAGGAGGCATCGTACGTCTTCCATCTGGACCGCTGGTGGAACCCTGCGGTGGAACGCCAGGCCGAAGACCGGACCCACAGGATGGGGCAAACGGCAAAGGTCAATGTGATTAAGTATTCATGCACCGATACCGTGGAGGAGCGCATAGACGCCATCCTCGCCAGGAAGCAGGACCTGTTCGACAGGCTGGTTGACGACGTTTCTATGGACCTGTCGTCCCGGTTGGGCCGGAAAGAATTGTTTGGCCTCTTCGGACTGGAAAGATACGCCTAACCACTGATAGGACTTTGGGAGGAGAGTTGACACGGATATGACAATGTCGACTCCCGAACAACGCGCAAGGGCCAACATCGACCGGCTGTTGGAGCTGGCAGGGTGGGCGGTGCAGGACTTGGCTGCCCTGAACCTCCATGCCGCCCGCGGCGTGGCGGTGCGGGAGTTTCCCCTGCGGCCCGGCCACGGCACTGCCGATTACCTGCTGTACGTGGACGCCAGGGCTGCGGGCGTGGTCGAGGCCAAGCCAGAGGGCCACACCCTAACAGGAGTGGAGGCGCAGTCGGGGAAATACGGAGCGGGGCTGCCGGACAATCTGCCCTGCTACATCCGCCCCCTACCGTTCCTGTACGAGAGCACTGGAGCAGAGACGCAGTTCACCAACGGGCTGGATCCGCAACCTCGCAGCCGCAACGTCTTTTCCTTCCATACACCGGAGACGCTTGCAGAGTGGCTGGGAGGGCAGGACTCCCCAGGCCAAGCATCGACGGATGGGCCGCGACTAATCGCCGACTCTGGCGCTGGCGGTTACCAGATTCGCCGCAGCCTTCGGCGCAAGCTGACCAACATGCCGCCTCTGGCCGACTCCGGCCTCTGGCCCGTGCAGACTGAGGCCATCCGGAACCTGGAGCAGTCGCTGGCCGAGGCCCGTCCACGCTCGCTGGTGCAGATGGCCACCGGCAGCGGCAAGACGTTCATGGCCTGCAACCAGGTCTACCGCCTCATCAAGCATGCCGGGGCAAGGCGGGTGCTGTTCCTCGTGGACCGCAGCAACCTGGGACGGCAGACGTACCGTGAGTTCCAGGGGTTCACCGTGCCGGGCGACGGCCGGAAGTTCACCGAGCTATACAACGTGCAGCTCCTGCAATCCAACAGCATCGACCCGGTAAGCAAGGTCTGCATCGCAACCATCCAGCGTGTGTATTCCATGCTGAGGGGCGAGGAACTGGACCCGGAACTGGAGGAGGCGTCCGGCTACGACGTGGCGACCGCCCGGCCCTCGCCGCAGACGGTGGAGTACAACCGGAGCTTCCCCATCGAGGAGTTCGATTTCATCGTCACCGACGAGTGCCACCGCTCCATCTACGACCTGTGGCGGCAGGTGCTGGAGTACTTTGACGCCTTCCTCATCGGCCTCACCGCCACGCCCTCAAGGCAGACCATCGGCTTCTTCAACCGAAACCTCGTCATGGAGTACAACCACCAGCAGGCGGTCGCCGACGGCATCAACGTGGGCTATAACGTCTACCGCATCGAGACCAGGATCACCGGGGAGGGGTCAACCATCGAGGCGGGGATGACGGTGGACCGGCGCGACCGGCGCACCCGCAAGGTCCGGTGGGAGGAGCTTGAGGAGGAGCTGCCCTACACGCCGGGCCAACTTGACCGCGACGTGGTGGCGGAAGACCAGATTCGCACCGTCATCCAGGCCTTCCGCGACCGGGTGACCACTGAGATATTCCCGGGGCGCCAGCATGTGCCCAAGACCATCATCTTCGCCAAGGACGACAGCCACGCCGACGACATCGTTCGCATCGTGCGGGAGGAGTTCGCCGTCGGCAACGACTTCTGCCAGAAGATCACCTACCGCACCACCGGGGCCAAGCCCGAGGATCTGATAACGCAGTTCCGCAACAGCTTCAACCCGCGCATCGTGGTCACCGTAGACATGATCGCCACCGGCACCGACATCAAGCCGGTCGAGATCGTGTTCTTCATGCGCAACGTGCGCAGCCGCAACTTCTTCGAGCAGATGAAGGGGCGCGGCGTCCGCACTATCTCGCAGACCGACTTCAACCAGGTTACGCCCGACGCCACCGGCAAGGAACGCTTCGTCATCGTGGACGCCGTGGGCGTCACCGAGAGCGAACTGGGCGAGTCGTATTCGCTGGACCGCCAGCCGTCGGTGCCCTTCGGCAAGCTGCTGGACCTAGTGGCCATGGGCGACCGGGACCCTGACACCCTGTCCTCGCTGGCCAGCCGACTGGCCCGGTTGGACCGTCGGCTCTCACCCCAGGACCGGCAGGCGGTGGAGTCCGTGGCCGGAGGCGCGACGCTCAAGAAACTGACGTCGGACCTGCTCAACGCCACTGACCCCGACGCCGCCGTGGACGCGGCGCGGGAGGCCACGGGACAGGACGACCCGCCGGAGGAGGCCGTCGCCGCAGCCGAAAAAGAACTCCTGGAGGCGGCAGCCAGGCCCTTCGCCGCCAACCCCGAGCTGCGGCAGCGGCTGATAGATATACACCGCGCCTATGAGCAGACCATCGACACCGTATCCCAGGACACGTTGATCCGCGCGGAGTTCTCCGACGCTGAGGCGAACGACCTCACCCGCTCCTTCCGCGAGTACATCGAGGAGCACCGCGACGAGATCACCGCGTTGCAGGTGCTGTACCAGCGTCCCTACCGGCAGCGGCTGGGCTACTCCGATATCCGCGCGCTGGCCGAGGCACTGCAATCCCCGCCCCGCTCGTGGACTCCGCCGCGGCTGTGGGACGCCTACCGGCAGCTTGACCGATCGCAAGTGCGCGGCTCCAGCCAGCGGGTGCTGGCCGACATCGTGTCGCTGGTGCGTTACGCCATCGGCCACGACGACGAGTTGGCGCCCTTCGCCGAGCAGGTGGAGGAGCGGTTCCGGGGCTGGCTGGCGGCGCAGGAAATCGCCGGACGCACCTTCACCGGCGAGCAGCGCCAGTGGCTGGAGGACATCAAGGACCACATCGCAGGCAGCGTCAGCATCGAACTCGGCGACCTCCAGTACGCCCCCTTCAACCAGCGCGGCGGCATCGGCCGCGCACACGCCCTCTTCGGCGACGGTCTGACACCGCTGCTGGAGGAGTTGAGCCTGGCGCTGGCAGGATAGCCCCAATTCACTCTCCCCCTGGGAGAGGGTTAGGGTGAGGGCATTCCGTCAAGATGTTTCTTGAATACCCTACCTAGCTGCGTAATAATTGAATGACACTTCCCGGAGGAATCAGTGATGGTTACAGCACGGCAGAAGTTTTCCAGCCAGGCCGCCCCGGAATTGCTGGCCGGGATGCGGGAGATTGCCCGCAGGGAAGGAAGGCAGTTTCAAGCCGTCCTGGAAGAGGCCATGGCCGGATACATCGAAAGCAAGACACAGGAAGGGGTGCGCCCCAATGCCATGGCCCTCTACCGGTCCAGCGTTGAGCGGCACCGGCGCCTCTATGAGTTGCTGGCCCAATGAGCAGCTATTTTCCAACGATACAGGAAATCCTGGACATTCACGAAGACCAGATTGAGCGGTTCGGAGGCTCCCACGGCCTGCGGGATATGGGGGCGTTGGAATCGGCCCTTTTCCGTCCGCAAATGGGGTACTACGACGGCATTATCGAAGAAGCGTCCGCTTTGATGGAAAGTCTGGCTATGAACCATCCGTTCATAGACGGCAATAAACGGGTGTCCTTTGCTGTTACGGAATTATTCCTGGGGCTGAACGGCCACTTCATAGACTGCGACGATGATGAAGCCTATGCCTTCTTCATGCAGTTGTTCGATACCAACTGCTTCCGGTTCGCCGAGCTGAAAGTCTGGCTGGAGGAACACGTCAAGCCCCTAACGGCGAGCGGGTGATACTGAGGGGATTACCAATGAAGTACGCGGCAATAATCGGCAAGACTGGCAACGGCTACTCGGCACACCTGCCGGACCTGCCCGGCTGCATCGCCGCCGCAGACACTTTCGAGGAAACCTGCCAGTTAATCCAGGAGGCCGCCAATCACCACGTCGAACTGATGGCCGAGCACGGCGAGACCATACCCGAACCACGCAACGTCGCCGTGGAAGTCGAGGTTGATGTGCCAACCCGCGATGCGCCGCAGCAGGCCGCCGTCAAGACTGGTGGATGATGGTGATACCGCGTCGCCTTTTGCCCCATTTCGAGGATGGTGACAGGACGGTATACTAACCATAGATATACGGAAAGGAGGGAGTTCAGTTGAAGATCAAAGAATTCATCATGTCGTTTTACCTAGAACCGGCACAGGCAGGGCGGTACGAAAAGAACATGCTGGGTGATGCGTGGACAGTTTCAAAGGCACTCTGGCTCATCATGTTTCCAGCTATTTTGCTGCGCAATCTGCTGGTCGGTTGCATGTTGCCAGCTTTGTTTGCAGGTGTCTGCTTTAACTGGATACGGGGTGGAATCAAAAACCTCTAGGCAGGGATAATCGCCTGAACGCGCCAAATGAAATTCAGCCTCCGGGCTGGGCGAAGACAACAGTCGGGGAGATTTGCGACGTGGTGGGAGGAGGTACACCCAAGACTTCCGACCCCGACAACTTCGATGGCGGCGACATCCCTTGGATTACCCCAGCCGACCTGTCCGGCTATAAAGACAAGTACATATCCCGCGGCACCCGGAACATCACTGAGAAGGGACTGAAGGGTTCCAGTGCCCGTCTCTTGCCTGCAAACACTGTGTTGTTCAGTTCGAGAGCACCCATCGGATATGTGGCGATCGCTTCCCAACCGGTGACAACTAATCAAGGGTTCAAAAGTTTCGTTCTGCCAGAGGGCATTGACCCCAGCTTTGTCTATCACTACCTGACAAGCGCTAGGGAAACCATTGAGGGCTTGGGCGGCGGAACAACCTTCAAGGAGCTGTCGGGTGCTGCCGCAGCGACTATTCCTTTGCCGATAGCCCCCCTCGCCGAGCAGCGGCGCATTGTGGCGGAGATCGAGACGCAGTTCACGCGGCTGGATGCATCGGTGGCGGCGCTGCGGCGGGCGCAGGCCAACCTGAAGCGCTACCGGGCCAGCGTCCTCAAGGACGCCTGCGAGGGCCGGCTGGTCCCCACCGAGGCGGAACTGGCCCTCCTGAGCTTGCCGAAGGACGGGGGCCGCGATTACGAACCCGCCGCCGTCCTGCTGGAGCGCATCCTGGCCGAGCGCCGCGCCCGCTGGGAGTCGCATGAGAAGCGGCGCGGCAAGTACAAGGAACCCTCCGCCCCCGACACATCTGTCCTGCCGGAGCTGCCGGAGGGGTGGGCGTGGGCGACGGTGGAACAGCTATTTGCCCGGAGTGAATACGGAACATCCGTAAAGTGCAGCTACGAGGCCTCCGGGCTGCCGGTACTTCGTATCCCCAACATAGTTGCCGGTGAAATTGACCTGACAGACGTCAAGTACGCCACAAAATCAGTCCCTGTTGACTCCGAAACGGCACTTGCTAAGGGCGATGTCCTCATGTGCAGGACAAACGGCAGCGTCCGTCTCGTCGGAAAGACAGCAGTAATCAACTCGGAATTGGAGCCATACCATGGGTTCGCCTCGTACCTGCTTCGGTTCCGGTTGATTGAAACCAAGGTGCTTCCAAAGTGGTTTCACTTTTACGCGACAAGTCAGTTAGGCAGAACCTTTATCGAGCAGAATGCAGCATCATCGGCAGGCCAGAACAACGTCAGCTTGTCGTTGATTCACACGATGCCCATCCCCCTCCCGCCGCTGGCCGAGCAGCGGCGCATCGTGGCGGAGGTGGAGCGGCGGCTGTCGGTGATCCGGCAGGCGGAGGCGACGGTGGAGGCCAGCCTGGCGCGGGCGGAGCGGCTGCGGCAGAGCATCCTCAAGCAGGCCTTCTCCGGCAAGCTGGTGCCCCAGGACCCCGGCGACGAACCGGCGTCGGCGCTGCTGGAGCGCATCAGGGTCGAGCGCGAGGCCGAGGCCGACGCATCGCGGACCGCCAAGGGCAAGTCCGGGCGCGGCAAGGGAGTGGCGACCCGGTGATTTGTGGCATACTGGCCGCCAAGGACGGTGAGCGAAATGGTAGCCAAACCTGATGTGCATAGCCCGGCAACGGCGCCCGATGAGGCCCATCTAGCCGGGGACCCCCTTTCCCTGCCCATCCGCCTGGAGTTCGGGCCGGTGCTGGAGGCGTTGGCCGAGGCTGGCTATGTTGGCGAGCGGCTGAACGAGTGGCTGATCGAGTTCAACCGGGTCAACAAGGACACGATGGGCAAACTGGAGTTGGATGCCGAGGGAGGGTTGCTGATTACGCCTATGCAGAGCCAAGAGGGTTCACTATCAGAAGGGATTGTGTTCGGGGAACTGTACGTATGGGTCAAAGAGCACGGCGGCGAGGCTCACGGCTCGCGGCTGGGCGTCGAACTGCCCAACGGCGCCCGCTACGCTCCCGACGCGGCCTGGCTGTCCCCGGAGCAACTCGCCGACTATTCCTCTTCAGGGAGGACTTTCCCGTTGCGTTACTGCCCCCACTTTGTGGTGGAGGTAATGTCGCGCAACGACCGACCGTCGGCGGCCCGGCGCAAGATGGAAGAGTATATCGCCAACGGCGGGCGGCTGGGCTGGCTCATTGATCCCTTCCGGCGGCAGGCGCATATCTACCGCCCCGGCGCCGAACCCGTCACGCTGGACGACCCTGAGCAGTTGACCGGCGCGTCCGAACTGCCGGGGTTCGTGTTCAATGTCCGCGCGCTGATTTTCGACACTCAGCAGGCCACGGCATGACGACCGCTTTTAATTCTCCCTCTCCCTTGAGGGAGAGGGTTGGGGTCAGGGTGAAATCGCGCGAATCAGCAACTTTGCATACATCAGGCAGACGCCCCCACCCTAACCCTCCCCCGGAGGGAGAGGGAACTGTAAAAGGACCTAATCGCCCATGACGACCTCGGTGGACATCGGGCAGAAGCTGTGGAACTACTGCAACATCCTGCGCGACGCCGGGCTGTCCTACGGCGACTACCTGGAGCAGCTCACCTACCTCATCTTCCTCAAGATGATGGACGAGCGCAGCCGCCCGCCCTACACCCTGCTGCCGGACTACCAGCCGCCGCCCATCCCCGAGGGCTACCGCTGGCCCGACCTGCTGGCCCGCGACGGCAGCGAGCTGGAGTCCCACTACCGCCGCACCCTGGAGACGCTGGGCGGCCAGCCCGGCACCCTGGGTATCATCTTCCGCAAGGCCCAGAACCGCATCCAGGAACCGGCCATGCTGACCCGGCTGGTGCGGGAGCTGATCGACAGCGAGGACTGGCTGCAACTCAGCGCCGACGTGAAGGGCGACGCCTACGAGTCGCTGCTGGAGCGCAACGCCCAGGACGTGAAGACCGGCGCCGGGCAGTACTTCACACCGCGCCCGCTGATCCGGGCCATAGTCGACGTCATGCGTCCCGGCCCCGACGACACCGTCTGCGACCCGGCCTGCGGCACCGGCGGATTCCTGCTAGCAGCCCACGACTACATCGTCGGCCACAACCCGTCCATGGACCGGGACCAGCGGGAGCGGCTGCAGCGGGACGCCCTGCACGGCTGGGAGATCGTGGACAGCGCGGCCCGGCTCTGCGCCATGAACCTGTACCTGCACGGCATCGGCGGGGACGAGACCAACATCACCGTGGACGACAGCCTGCGAGCCCACCCGGGCGTCAACTACGACCTGGTGCTGACCAACCCGCCCTTCGGCCGCAAGTCGTCCCTCACCTTCATCAACAGCGAGGGAGAGACGGAGCGGGAGACGCTGACGGTGGAGCGTCCCGACTTCTGGGCCACCACCAGCAACAAGCAACTCAACTTCCTGCAGCACGTCCGCACGCTGCTGAAGAACACCGGGCGGGCGGCCATCGTGGTGCCGGATAACGTGCTGTTCGAGGGCGGCGCCGGGGAGACGGTGCGCCGCCGCCTGCTGGCCGAGTGCGACGTCCATACGCTGCTGCGGCTGCCCACGGGCATCTTCTACGCCCAGGGCGTCAAGGCCAACGTGCTGTTCTTCGACCGCAAGCCAGCCAGCGATGCGCCGTGGACGCGGGACGTGTGGATCTACGACCTTCGCACCAACCGCCGCTTCACGCTGAAGGCCAACCCGCTGGCCCGCGCCGACCTGGACGATTTCGTGGCCTGCTACAACCCCGACAACCACCTGCAGCGCGAGGAGTCGGAGCGTTTCCGCCGCTTCAGCTACGACGAACTGACCAAGCGCGACAAGGCCAACCTGGACATCTTCTGGCTCCGCGACGAGAGCATGGAGGACACCGCCGCCCTCCCCCCGCCCGACGTCATCGCCGACGAGATCCTGGAGGACCTCCGCGCCGCCCTTGAGCAGCTGGAGGAGATCGCCGGGGATTTGGGCACAGAGGCCTCGTAATGGCGTAGAATGGAAGGGAGAGGCGCAAGGGCGGATAGAACCAGTACGCTGCAATGATACATATTCATTGACATATACTGTATATTGTGTTAGCGAAAGATTCGCTACACCAAGTGTCGGATGTGCGTGAGTGGAGGGACCCAAGAATACGCAGAGATTGGCAGGAGGTAGGGGCGATGGAACTTAACGAATACCAGCGCCTTGCCAATCAGACTGACCAACAGCCGGAAAACGAGAGCCTCGAAACCGACCCTAGAAGCATCATGATTCCTCTTCTCGGGATGGCGGGAGAGGTCGGGGAACTGCTTGGCGAACACAAGAAGTGGCTCAGGGACGGTGAGTCGTACAGGCTGTTTCCGGAACGGGTCAAGGAAGAACTCGGCGACCTGCTCTGGTACCTATCTAATGTTGCGACCAAGCACGGCCTGACCCTGGAGGAGGTAGCGGATTTCAACCTCAGCAAGACGGGTCGGCGCTGGCAGCCTGTATGCCGTGACCGCGAGAAAAGAAGACTGTTCGATGAGGAATTTCCTCCTTCGGAGCGTCTGCCTCGCCAGATGGACATTTCCATCAGAGAAGATTCTGGTATAGCGATTACAACCATTGATGGAGCAAAGTACGGCGATCCGCTAACGGATAACCGTTACGAGGACGATGGTTATCGCTTCCACGACATTTGCCACCTGTCCTATGCCAGTGTTCTCGGCTGGTCTCCCACCATGAGAGCCTTGATGCGGCGCAAGAGGAAGAGCGACCCCAAGGTCGACGAAGTTGAGGACGGAGGCCGGGCAATCGTCATCGAGGAGGGTATCTCCGCGATGGTGTTCAGCTACGCCGAGCGCCGGAACTTCCTTGAAGGGGCTGAGGGCGTCAACTACGATCTGCTGCGGACCATTAAGGACATGACTTCACACTTGGAAGTCAGCGCCCGCACCGAAGGCGAGTGGGAGCGGGCAATCATGACTGGATTCGACATCTGGCGCCAGGTTAAGGCTGAGGGCAAAGGCCGAATCCACGCCGATTTGGAGCAGGGGACGATTGAACTGGTGGGATGACTCGGGAACTGGCATGGCAATGGGGTCTTTGCCTTCCTTTTGTTTGTAAAGCATCTACCAAAGATAGTGCCATAGTTTGCGCCAGACCTTACGAATCAAGCCAGGATTGGCTCGGGGCGTATTGCCTTGATAAGGTCGCAAGAATCGCCAGCCGGCCGCTATCCCAACCCACGCTGTTCCCGCAATTCCAATCAGCAGGACCCACAGCAACAACGATCGCACGTCTGTAGCCAGTAAAGATAGTCCGACGAATTTGGTTGGATCGTGAGTCTGAAGAAGAACGGCAATCGCTGCCGCTAAAATTGAGACCGCCACTAAGAAAACGCCAAACATCACCAAGGGTTGAAAATAATCTTTCACATTTTGTGTCTCTGCCGATAGATTACTTTGTAATCTAGTGACATATGACCAACTAGCATCGTCAAGGCCCCTTAGCGTTTGCTTTATGCGCGGCCAAGAGTCTGGTTTCGATTCTTTGGGAACTTTCCCGGCTACTTCGTGCAACTCAAAGGTAAAAACCTTGTCTCCAGAGGAAAGCCTGATTGGATCGTTACCAAAGTTGGCAACGCGAATGAACAATCGTTCGCCCTCTTTGTCGTGGCCATAATAAGGATCCACTTGGATGCCCATCAGTCCAGTCAATCCCAGAAGAGCGTAATCCAGACGAATCCCGATTTTACCGACAAGGTCTGCAGGCATATTCAACTCTTCCATCGTTGAAAGAATGGCAATTTTTCCAGGATCAATTTGGATATAGCTTCGAGATTCCGTTAGATTTTGTATGGATGTCCAACCAACTTTCCTCACAAGCATCTGGAACCAGTTTTGTTTGTTCTTACTAAAAGGATCGTAGAACTTACCGTCAAGTAACAAGCCATCGGGAGTGATCCTAAGGGCGTATGATGCCTCCTTTATGCAATCTGGATCCCAAGTGTCCTTTCTGAAAATCTCGCCCTTGTCAAGTCGATTACGAATCTCATCATGCCCAAGAATCATAGCAATTCCCTCCCGTCTGGACTTTGCGATGGCTGAACTGCCTTTGACACCAAGCTGTTGATACCCCACTTTGGAGGGAACCAAAACTCAATCGCGCCGCCCGACTGCCTATACATCTGCTTGATCCGGTTCCGGTCATTGACTCCCGTGACGTCTGGATGCTTCACCCGGGCGTACTTGGACACTTCGCAAAAGAGGTTTTGGCAGTCGACCAGTTGTAGTCTCCTCCCCCACAATGAGCGAAACACCAACCCCAGCCGCTCAAACTCATACTCTTGTCGGTCAGTTACCAGCCTGATGATGTCTGGTTCGCTCAGGCCACCCAGGTCGCTGAAGCACTTGTGGATGCCGTCCCGCGCACCTGGACCTGGGACTCCGAACTCCATCTCCGAGAAGTCGCAAATCTCGCTGTAGTTCAGGTCAGTTACGAACTGGTACGCCAGGAAGTCGCCGATCATTGGATATGACCGCAGTATCTCAAAGGCTTCCCGCATGTTAGCTGCGTCCGCAATGCGGTAGGGCACTTCATCTTCCATCATCCGTTCAAGGAGCCTGAGGTGGTTCTGATGCTTTCGCCGATAGCCAAAGGCGCTGCGTCCCGAAGGCATGATGTATGCTGCGGAATAGATGCGGGTCTTGGATGCAAGCGCCTTGGACAACAGGCTGTCAAGCCGGTCGAAGGAGTAACCTTCCCAGGTTACCGCCCCCAGATTGGCCTTCAGCAGTTCCCAAGTCTCAATCTTGTTGAACAGCTTGAACAGAATGGTGCGGAAGAAAACCTCAGGAACAGATTGGTCTCCCTCGTAAATGATATGCCGAATGAGGTATTGGCTCACCCTGTCCGCGGCCCGGTAAGCGTTGGTGAACTTGTGCCGGGCGATTACTGGGTCATCGGTCCAGGGAGGTTCCCTGCCCTCCAGCTTCCGGAAGAATACTTCCTGCCGCTCAGCAGCGAATCGCCAGTAAGTGTCGTAGACCTCCGTTGGTTGGGCTGGGGAAAGACTCCGGAAAACCGGGGGCTGTGGTTTATCCGCGAACGGTAATCCCAGTTGCTTTGCGGAACCAGACTGGTTGATCACGACACCCATTATTTCCACTCAAGGGGATCGCCGCAATATCCGGCATCATCAAGGCTGCGAATCCATTCGACAAAATCCTGTACAACCTGTTCGGGAAATTTGCATCTGTGCTTTTGAGTGCTGTGGCATATGTCCTCACCTTGAAATATCGGGACCAGTGGACCGCTACCTCCCCAATAGACATAGTCATCACTTATCAGCACTCGATCGGTGCCAGTATCTTTTTCCAGGTTGTGTGGATTCTGGACGCCATATTCATAGCTGTGGTGGGAATCAATCTGACTCCAGTTATTTGCACATGCATCCCAGTAATAGATATTGTCTCCGAAATTCCTCTTCCACGACCCGCGAAGGTGTGGCCGCTTCTTAATGAACCGCGGGTCATTCCAATAGGCGTTGAATGACATCACCTCGGTTACTCGCATGGCAAAAACGATGTGCCTTGCTCTGCCCTTCGTCTTGGGGCCAGTACCTACTACCCAGTCCCCAACCTGCGCTGTACGCCGGATATCAGGCTTGCATGTTGCCAAAGTGCAAAAGTCATAAAAGGGATTTGGCGCAAACCCGTAGTCTCTGGCTACGATGTAAGAGTAGAGTTTTGGAGGCATTGGAATTAGCGGCAAGAATAGCGTCGGATGTTTTGATAATCCCATTCCGAGCCATCGTCCTTGTACGAATCGTCGGAGGCGCCGCTGATGGCATCAGCTATGCTTTCCCCATTCCAACCAACGACCGCATCTGCATGCTTTGCTAGGGCTTCCGGCAGTTCGCAGCCCTTCTCGCCCCATGCCCATACCCCCACAATACGCTTTCCCTCTTTTACAGCGTATTCGATCTCCCAATTTACCCAATCGCTATCCTTGGTCTCGGGAGAGATGTATACGACAAGTACACTGGCCCATTTGATCCGAGGGGCGAGTATTTGGTACTTAATGTACTCTTCGTTGGCTGCGTTGTTGAACTTACTGGTTGTGATTGAACCATCTCGGCAAGTCATTCCGTGTTGAGCCACTAAGCTCTTCAGTCGAGGTAGACCATCATCGTCCGCGTGTATGTGGCTGATAAAGACATTTCGCATTTCGTCAGGCATGACATCCTCCTCCTGACAGCAATACCTTGTTCAGGCTATAAAATTAGAAACCTGGCCAGCAACACCATCCCCAGTACAACCACGTAAAAGGGCGGTACCGAGAAAGACTTGAACATCGCCCAAATGGTCCCGCGCGGTATCGAACCGCTGGGGGCCACAGCGAAAAGGTCAGATGAGGTCACCCGACCCTCACGAAGCTGGAGGATAAAGCTGCTATACGACCGTCGGAAACCACGTTCCAGCGACAGGTAGTAGGCGTCCAACACGTAAAACAGTACAACGGGCGCAAGGGCAATAAGGGCATGCTGCGGTTGTCCAGTGCGGGCCACCAGCACCAAGATTGCAGCCACGAGCGTGACGCACCAGATCTTGCAGGAGCGGCTGTTTTCTGCCATACGGGAAATCACACCTTGATTTATCTCGAGGTGTTTCTGGACCGCCGACGAATTGTGGTCCAAGGATTCTCGTCCTTCCATGTTTGCCTTTCACGACCGCCGAAAGGAAGGTTCATCGGTGCTTAGGGGATATGGCCTCCAGCTTTTCGTTGATGGTTCGCCATCTCCATGTGATAGGTTCTCCAAGGCGGGTTAGTCCTCGGTAGTGCCTGCCTTTCGGTCGAACTTGAATTATTGGTTTATGAAGGCTACGAGCCATATCCGTTTCTACTATGACACCAGGAGCGTTATGGGTATCCGCGCCTATCAGGACAACCACGGCGTCGCACTGGGCGATGGCATTTCTTGCCTTTTCCTTCCAAGCGTCATCTGGATATGCCTCGTTGAGAGAAAAATTGCGAACACGATGCTGAGTAAGTTCCTTGGCCTGTTCGTAAAAGTTATTCTTGAGATCGAGGTCTTTGTCGAACTCAAAGCTCACAAATATGTTCAGAACAGCCATAATTCACCTGAGAGAAAGATTCTTGGAGGATTTTCCCAGTCCAGCCTTGCCGATTTTCGTACCGTCAACATTATATCAGCGGGTGCCTAATCTCACGGTCGCACGTGATTATGAAATTTCAAAAGATGGCTTAATCAGGCACGTTACCGGTGTCATCTCCAGCCGGGACAAGCCCATTCTCGAGGCAAAGTGCCAGCTGCCTCTAATCGAGCGGCATTAGGTTGCCGGCGTCTCTCGAAACCCCAAGCCACGATGGTAAAATCTCAGCGATCTTTACGACGGATTCACCGGAGGCATCCATGTTCAAGACTAACCCCGTGTCGCTGAAGGAACTGCTGGACGACGCGGAGAGCGGGAAGATTCAGTTGCCCCACTTTCAGCGAGGTTGGGTATGGGACGACGACCGTATCCGGGGGCTGCTAGCCAGCATCTCCCGCGGCTTTCCGGTGGGAGCGATCATGACCCTGGAGGCCGGGGGCGAAATCCGTCTTAACCCCAATCCACCGAAAGGATAAGTTTATCGGCGTAGTCAGGGGATGAGAAAGTGCTCTCGGCTTCGGGGATAATGGCTTTTGTCAAAGAAAATCAACCCGAAACTAGGAGCACCCATCGGATGCTACCATCTGAGCGCCTCGACCGCATCCATGTCGCCTTCGACGATCATCGCTTGGTGACCAATGCTGGGCTGCTTTTGCCCATCACCCTGGCCCACCACCTGGGACTGAGCAAGTTGGTGGATCGCCACGTTGACCTGGGAGATGCGCCGGGTCGAGCCAATGGGGGAGACAAGGTGCTGACGCTGGTGGCATCGGCGCTGTCCGGTGGTGACTGCATCGACGATGCCGACGCGTTGCGCGCTGGCGGGACGGGGCAGGTGCTGGGCTGCGCGGTCAAGGCGCCGTCCACCTTGGGGACCTTTCTGCGGAGTTTCCAGTGGGGCCACGTGCGCCAACTGGATCGGGTGAGTCGAGAGGTGCTGGCTCGGGCCTGGGCTGCTGGGGCCGGACCGGGCGATGATCCGCTGACCATCGACCTGGACTCCACCGTCTGCGAGACCTACGGGCTGGCCAAGGAAGGCGCCCAGGCTGGGCCTCTGACGGTCGCCGCCGGCGGTCCGCGCTGAAAATCACCCCAGCGCCGTTGCCACAGCACGTCAACATCCTCTTGGCGTGGAATCCAAGCCTCGCATCGTCCATTACAACGGCATCAGGGCCTCGCCAACCCGATCCTTGGTCCCTCATCCCTCGTCTCACCGCCGCCGCCGTTTCCCTTCGGTGGATTGGGGGTTAGCGGGCGGCGATATACCCACTTCCCCATGTTGGACACCGGAGCAGGCCCCACAGTTGTCGGACACCTGGAGGCGCTGGATTTGCGTCGGGCGCGGGTGGCCTTACTCGCCACGCCGCGCTCGAGACTTCGGACACGCGAGAGTATCGCCCCGAAGTGGCGGGACGCTGCCCCATCTGTACAACGATGCCCGTGCATCCCGGCGCCCCGTCGCATCGGGGGATTGACCTCCGAGAGACCGGTCTTTTGCGCGTACCCGGGCAGTGGCCAGTTGAAACGGGGCCACACCGTTCCCGGCGAACGGTGTGGCTCCGGGACACCCGTTTTCCGTCGTTGGCCGCGCCAGCCTAGCCTGACGGGCCGCTGATCGTCGCCGTGATGGTGCCCGTAAGCGGCTCGTCGTCAGCGGTGCATATCGCGTCCCTGGCCGTGCAATCGGTGGTTGACGGACCCAGGGACATGGTCACGTCCTCGTCGCCGGTCGGCTCGAACGTGAACTCGAAGAGGTCGAGGCGGTTGTTCACCCGCAGAACCTCCTTCATGTCGGCGCCCGTTCGCGTCAACGTTCTCCACAGGTTACGCTTGGTTCCCTGTTTTATCTCCTCGCTGAACTTCAGCCGAAACGTGAACCTGGCTGAGCCGTCGTGACTGGTTGGGATTGCCAGGAACTCCGCAGTGAACGGAGGTGGGGCCACGGTCTCGGTTGAGGCGCTGGTCAACTCCTCGTCGTTGCCAGCGTCGTCGGTGAAGCTGACCCTCACCTTGATCGTCTTCCCTTCGTCCTCATCAGCCAGGGTGTAGGTCGACGAAGTCGCACCGCTGATCTCCGAGTCGTCCGCTCCATTGTTGCGGATCCACTGGTAGCTGTACGAGACGTCCTCGAGACCGTCCGCGTCCGCAATCCCAGAGGTATCCGCCGTGAGGGTTTCACCCACCTTGGCCGTGCCGCTGATGGTCGGCGCTCCCGTGGCCGCCCGGTTGGGCCGGGCCGCCACCGAGGCGGTCGCGGCGCTGGTCAACTCCTCGCTGTGGCCGGCGTTGTCCGTGAAGCTCACCTTGACCTTGATCGTCTTACCTTCGTCCCCATCAGCCAGGGTGTAGGTCGACGAAGTCGCGGCGCTGATCTCCGAGTCGTTCGTCCCGTCGTTGCGGATCCACTGGTACTCGTACGACGCATCGGTCAAGCCGTCGTCATCACTGATCCTGGACGTGCTCGCGGTCAGCGTCTGCCCAACTTGAGCCGTGCCGCTGATCGTCGGCGCTCCCGTCGCCGCGTTGTTGTCCGCAGCAGCCACTGTACTGGTGGCAACGCTGGTCAACTCCTCGTCGTTGCCGACGTCGTCGGTGAAGCTCACCTTCACCTTGATGGTGTTGCCCTGATCGGCGCCCACCAGTGTGTAAGTCCCGCTGGTGGCTCCGGATATGTCCGAGTCGTCGGTCCCGTCGTTCCTGATCCACTGGTAGCTGTATGAGGCTTTTGCCAGTCCGTCATCGTCGGCAATGGCAGATGTGCTGGCGGTCAGCGTCTGGCCCACCTGCGCCGTCCCGGTGATCGTGGGACTCCCGCTGGCAGCCCGGTTTGGCCGGGCCGCAACCGGACCCGTCGCGGCGCTGGTCAACTCCTCGCTGTGGCCGGCATCGTCGGTGAACGGCACCCTCACCTTGAGGGTCTTGCCTTGGTCGACCCTCGCCGGGATGAATGTGCTCCTGGTAGCTCCAGATATTTCGGCGTAGTCGGTCCCGTTGTTCCTTAGCCATTGGTAGCTGTAGGAAACGTTAGTCAGCCCGTCATCGTCCGAAATCCCTGTCGTGCTCGCCGTCAGCGTTTGCCCCACCTGGGCCGTCCCGCTGATCGTCGGCGCTCCTTTCGCCGCGTTGTTGTTCCCAGCAGCCACTGTACTGGTAGCAGCGCTGGTCAACTCCTCGCTATGGCCCGCGTCGTCGGTGAAGCTCACCTCCACCTTGATGGTCTTACTTTGATCGGCGTCCACCAGCGTGTAAATCCCGCTGGTGGCTCCGGATATGTCGGCGTCGTCGGTCCCGTTATTCCGGATCCACTGGTAGCTGTAGGACACATCGGTCAGACCGTCGGCGTCTGATATGGCCGTCGTGACCGCGGTCAGAGTCTCGCCCACCTGCGTCGTCCCGGTGATTATGGGTCTCCCTGTGGCAGTCTGGTTAGCCCTGGCCGCCTCCGTCGATGGGCCGCCGATGGTCGCGCTGATGGTCCCCGTGAGCGGAGTGTCATCAGCGGTGCATATCGCGTCCCTGGCCGTGCAATCGACGGCCGAAGGACCCAGGGATATGGTTACGCTATTGTCTCCGGTTGGCTCGAACGCGACCACATAGAGGTCGCGGGCGTCGCCCACCCGGCGGACTGACTTCGAGCTGCCTCCCGACACCGACAGCGCCCGTCTCAACTTCCGACCCGACCCGTTTGCAAGTTCCTCGCTGAACTTCACACGCACGGTGAACCGGCCTTCACCGTCATGGCTCGCCGGCACCTGCTTGAACTCCGCCGTGAATTCATCCGATTCCTCGGACGTCTCGACAGTATCGGTGACGGCACCATCCCTGATGGTGCCCACGGCGTCGCCGTCGATGATTTCGGCGTGAGCCGTGTTGCTCAAGGTGAGCTTGACGGTCTCGCCATCGGGCTCGGATACTTCGTCGTTCCGGATGGCTACCGAGATCGTCTTTGACGTCTCTCCGGCCCGGAAGACCACTCTACTGCTGACCGCGGTGTAGTCCAAGCCGGCGGTCGCCGTGCCGTTCGACGTTGCGTAGTCCACCGTAGCCGTTCTGCTGTATGCCCTGGTCAAAGTCACCAAGAAGTCCAGAGATGCGTCGCTGCCCTCGGTGGCCTCCGCATCGCTCACCCTGATGCCCGGAGCAGGACCGGGAACCCTTGCCGTTTCGTGCCCGTAAGTGGCTCGTCGTCGCTGGTGCATATCGCGTTGTTCGCCGTGCAATCGGTGGCTGACGGACCCAGGGAGATGGTAGCGTCCTCGTCGCCCTTTGGTTCCAACGTGAACTCGAACAGGTCATAGCGTTCGTCCACTCGCTGCACCTGCTTTACGTCGGCGCCAGATAACGACAACGCTTTCCGGAGGTCATCCTGGGTTCCCTGTTTTATCTCCTCGCTGAACTTCAACCGGAACTTGAACTCGGTTGAGCCGTCGTGCGCCTCGGGCATCCCCGAAAACGACGCCGTCAGCGCTTCCTCATCCGCTTCCGCCTCGTCGTTGTAGATGGTCCCGAACGCCACGCCACCGCCGCCCAGCATCAGCCTCATCTGCTCTCTGCTGTCGTCGAAGATCCGAACCGAAATCGTCTTCTCGGTCTCTCCGGCGGCAAAAATCAGCGTCCCGCTGGTCTCCTCGTAGTCATCGCCCACCGTCGCCGTCACGTCCGAGGTCGCATACTGCACCGTCACCGCCGAATCCGACGGCGGATACATCGTCACCGTGAAGTCGAGTGAGGCGTCCTCTCCCTCGGTCGCCTGCGCGTCATGCGCCGTCACCTCCCGCGGGCAGCGACCGTCGCATATCCGCACCCGTACCTGGTCGCATTCGTCCCAATCGAGGCTGTCCCCGGTCCAGTACCTGACGCTCCCGGTGGACCGCTCCGAGTCGGCAATGTCGAACTGCCGCTCGTCGAGCTCCAGAACCATCCCGTTGTCCGCAGGCAGTGAGAGGATATCCGGCCTGACGTCCCACGGTGGGGCGGCATCCGGCCACTCGACCCTGAGTACCAGTTCGTCCAGGTTGTAGCCGTCATTGTCATACAGCGCTCGGACCCGGTGCTCCCGGCCCCGGTACTGGAAGTAGGCCCGGCCGAGATTGCGGTAGCAGTGATGGCTGCCGTCGCTGCAGCCAAAGAAGTACCCGTTGGGGATATTCCCGACCTTCAGCGTCGTGTCGAGGGCCACACCCGACGGCGCAGCCAGCACGAAGTCCCCGGCCTCGGGAAAGATATCCGAGACGAGGGGCCCCTCCGCGTTGTTGTGCCGGTCGGTGAAGCTTCCCCTGACCTTGACGTTCTTGCCATAGTCTTCGGCCGTCAGCATGTAGGTGCCGGACGTCGCGCCCGCAATGTCGGTCTCGGCACCGTCAACCACCCGAATCCACTGCCAGGAGAAGGTGTCGGGCAGCCCGTCGGCGTCGACAATCGTGCCGACCCCTGCGCTCAGGGTGTCCCCGACCCGGTTCCCGCCGGAGACCGACGGCGGCCCGTTGGCTGGCGGTTCTCATAGGTGTCTTTGATCCGTAGGCGGACCTTCTGTCCCTCGCTCCACGTCAGCTGGCGGATTTTGGTCCAGACCTCGGCGTTAGATATCGGGGTCCGGTCGGACGCGCGGGAGAAGCGAAACACCCGTTCATTCAGCAACAGCACCAAGTTCTCCCTCTCATACTCCCTGAGTTTCTTGTTGAAGTACAGGAACAGGTCGTAGCTTTGCAGGGTCTTTAGAGTCAGGGACGAGATGGTCAGCGTGAGACCGCCGGCAACAGGATGGATGCTCGTGAAGGTATCTTCACCGAGTCGGTAGCGGCAGGATTCGGTGGAGGGGCCATAGTCGAAGCAGCCCTTGAGCGTATCGTTCTCCGCGACCGTGAGGGTGGTGTCGAGCAGTGTGGTGACATCGGGAAGCACTGGAATGAATACGGACGTGGGTTCGCTTTGTCTCACTTCTAGGAACCCGAGATCATCGCTGAACGAGACCCTCACCTTGATCCGCTTGCCCACGTCCGAATCCCTCGTCAGGTAGGCGCTCTCGGTCGCTCCGGGGATTTCGGCTTCCGTGTCGCCGTCCACGCGCACCCACCGATATCTCCACTGGACATGAAACAACCCGTCGGTGTCGGCGATGTCGTCGGTGATGGCTCGCAGCTCACTGCCCACCTGGTGCCTGCCGGTGCCGGCGATCTCCGGCCGGCCCGTGGCGGGGTGGTTTACAATGCCGGTATGGTTCGTCACCGCCTGGTCGGTCAGCGCCTCGGCGTAGTTCCCGGCGGTGCCCTGCACCGGGTTGGACGACGGCACCGTATAGCTCACCGTCACCGTCTGGCCCTCGGTCACCGTGCTCGTCAGTGCCAGCGTCACCCTGGTGCCGTCAATGGCCACATTCGAGGCGGTACTGTCGTTGCCGTCCACCTTCACTGCGTACGCGCTCGCCGCCGGCACGGAGGTGTCGTCCAGGGTCTCGTCGTAGTTCAGGACCAAGGTCCTCCCGTCCACCGTGGCCGAGCGCAGCACGAGCGGAGAGCGCAGACTCACCGTGACTTTCTGGCCCTCGAGCCAGGCCATGGCGGTGGGGAGAGGCCAACGATAACGCCCCACAACGCTTTGTTCAGACGATTCCTCGGTCGTGAAGGTCGTCCCGCCCAGGTCGAACGCCGTGCCCCGCGGCACGAAGGCATCGAGCTCGACCTCAACCCGCGAATTGGAGGGATTACCGCCGTTCACCTGGAGCTCAATCTTTTCGACCGTGAAGTTGGTCCCGCCGTACTCTATGATCGTGTCGTCCAGCGCGCCGTGTGGGGGGCTACTGTCCGGGTTATACCCAAAGAACTCGAACCCGCCCTGTGGACTCCCAACTCCAACCGTCAGCGTCGTGCACCAATCGGAGCCGCCCCGATCGGTGGTGCAGTCCTCCTGCGCGGCGATCACGGTGGCGCTCTCGACGCTCTCGAGCGGGACGTTGACGTTGCCGAGGCCGTCGGTGAAGCTCACCTTGACCTTGACCTTCTTGCCCACGTCTGCGCTGGCAAGAGTGTATGTGCTTGATGTTTCGCCGGGTATGTCCAAGTCAGCGCCGCCCGATACGCGTACCCACTGGAAGGTGTAGTTGGCGGGGAAGTTGGTTGGAAGTCCATCGGGGTCGACTATGGTGCCAATGCCAGCGGTTACTGTCTGTCCTACCTGGGCCGTGCCGGTAATGGATGGATTACCAATGGCGTCGGTGGGGTCGCTGGGGGGCGGATAGACCGCGATCATGAATTGACCAGTTGTGTTGGTTGACCATGTACTGGTGCTTTTGTTGTAATCGCGGAACTCGTTGCCGATGCTCCAGCCGGAACTGCCTCCGCTGTCTTCCGCGTCGTCTGCTGTCCTTCTGGCCGCGTCCGTTATTCTCCGGGATATGTCGAAGACGATGAAGTAGGACGTGCTCGCCCGGAGCGTGGCATCGTCGGGCGCCCGGAAAATCGCCTCCCCGTCGGCGGCGACCGCCGTGGTGGGGCTGGTCAGCGTGTAGCGCACGGTGTCAGGGTTGCCGCCGGCCCCCTTGGTGCGTATGGTCGCAGTGATGGCCGCCAGTTGGGTGGCGCTCAGATTGGCGCCGGCTCGGAGACCGACGCTGCCCAGGGGGTATCCGCCAGCCTGGGAACCGGTGGTGAACTCCTGGGCGCGCAGGAAATTGCCAGTAAATCTAAGTCTGATTGCTTCCGCTGTCTGCCCGGTGTTGGACACGTGTTTGCTCGGGCGTCGTTCACGCCGATCACTGCGATGAGGGCCAGCAGCACCGTGATGACGGCAAGGGTGAGTCTGTTGGCGATGAGCCAGGGCACGGTTATCTCCGAAAGCTCACATCTTCAGGTCGATCCGCCTACCGAGCGTGATGTGGTTCGGTGATCAGCTTGGGGATGCGGAAGTCACCGGCGTCGCGTACGTGAGCTGCTATGGCAAGAATCCTGATTTCAGTCGTAAGTGCGAACCGGGCAATAGATCGTGTTCTGCACGTATCAAGCACGCGGTGTGCATTGCCCGGATGTTCACCCCATTACTGGCAAGCATTATACTGGTAGGTGTTATGAAAGATTAGTAATGCAGTCGTCACATTAGTTTCAGTTTTTATGAGTCCCGCAGACCGCTTGGGGGTGGAGCCCAAGCCCCAATCCACCGAAGGGATGAGTGCGGCGGTGCGGTAAAGGGATAAGAAAGTGCTCCCGGATTCGGGGATAATGGTTTCTGTCACATGAAACCAGCGCGAAACAAGGAGCACCCATCGGATGCTACCACGCGAGCAGCCCGACCGCATCCATATCGCCTTCGACGATCACCGCCTGGTGGCCAATGCTGGGCTACTTTTGCCCGTCACCCTGGCCCATCATCTGGGACTGGGCGGGCTGGTGGACCGCCATCTCGATCTGGGAAATGCGCCGGGTCGGGCCAATTGAGGAGACAAGCTGCTGACGTTGGTGGCATCGGCGCTAGCCGGTGGCGACTGCATTGACGATGTCGACGCGTTGCGCGCTGGCGGAACCGAGATGAGCCGGTGGCAACCACCAAAACCTTACGGCGACGCTTCTTCTCCCTGGCCGGACGCCTCACCCGCAAGGCACGCCGCCTCACCTTGCATCTCCCCCAGGGCTGGCCTTGGCAAAACCAGTTCAGCTCCGCCCTGGCCCGATTGCGCACCCTGCCGCTCCCTTCCTGACGCCGCCCTCGGACTTTGACCGGTCCACCATGGTGCCCAACGCCTGGCCGGTCAGCGCCCAGGCTGGGCTCCTCTTCCGATGGCCTCCGCCGGCAATCTGCGCTGAAAATCGCGCCCAGCGCCGCTACTACGGGCCGTCAACCTCCCCTTGGCGCGGCATCCACGCCCCACATCGTCCATTACAGCGGCATCAGGGCCTCGCCAGCCCGGCCCCTGGGCCCTCATCCCTCCTATGACCGCGACCCCGTTTCCCTTCGGTGGATTTCGGCTAAGTATCCTGCCGTTGGGCTCTATGGAATAGTATCCCTTTAATGCCATTTCCCTCCGTTCCATTCGGACGATGGTGTTAGAAATCACGGCTCTGGAAAAGGCCGTAAGGCAATTGCGAGGTGATACGATTCTCCAACGAGTCAAGATTCCTCTGAGGTATCCCAGATAATGTTGGCACCATTAAATCCGAGAGCCATAGTCCTGGCAGTACTCACATTGGCGGCATTACTGCTGGCCGCCGGTTGCGCCAACAACAGCATGGCGCCCACATCAGAGCCCAAAGTCGAAGTTACCGGCGCAGTCGAGCCTGACCCGACGGCCACGCAGGAGACCGCGGCATCCGCATCCGGACCGGACCCCACAGCGACGTCGGAGGCGGACGAACCGCCACATTCCTCTCCGACACCTGAACCAACAGAAACTTCATCGCCAACATCAACCCCATCAAGTGTGCAGCGGAGTGGCCCCGAGCCTGACATCAAACTCACCGCCATCAGTGCCGGTAATGGCTTCACCTGCGGTCTGAGGGAAGACGGGACAATCACCTGTTGGGGATCAAATGCGTATCGAGAATCCTTGCCACCATCGGGCCAATTCCGGGCCATAAGCGCAAGTGACGAATTCGCCTGTGGAATTCGAAGCCACGGCAGCACGGTTGCTTGCTGGGGCAGAGACCTTATGGGAGAGACCGAGGCGCCTGACGGTGTGTTTGCAATGATCACTACCGGTGCCATTCATGCTTGCGGTATAAGAGGGGATGGCAGTGTTTCATGCTGGGGATCGAATCAAGACCTTTATGAACAACGACTCCTTGGCCAGGCCACCCCGCCGAGTGGGATTGGGCCGTTCTCCTCGATCAGTACCGGAGCTTGGCATACTTGTGGTATCAGGTACGACCGCACCGTCGCCTGTTGGGGCTCCAACGAGAGCATTTATGGCGACAGGGTACTTGGACAAGCTACCGCCCCCCAGGGAAATTTCGAGTCGGTTAGTGCCGGAGCCTGGCATACTTGCGGACTAAGGCTAGATGGCACCGTTGATTGCTGGGGATCAAATGAAGACATTCTTGGTAACAGGGTAATTGGTCAAGCTTCGCCGCCTGGCGGTGCATTCATGGCAGTCAGCGCTGGAGCTTTCCATACTTGCGGACTAAGGAGGGATGGTACCGTTGACTGTTGGGGATCCAATGAACAGGGCCAAACCACAGCTCCTGCTGGTAAGTTCATGTCCCTCAGTACTGGCTCTAGCTCCTACCATACCTGTGGAATGGAGGTTGACGGCTCAGTTAAGTGCTGGGGAAACAATTACTTCGGTGAGGCGACGCT
Organism: Dehalococcoidia bacterium; assembly: GCA_965203005.1. Classification (GTDB taxonomy): domain Bacteria; phylum Chloroflexota; class Dehalococcoidia; order Lucifugimonadales; family UBA3495; genus VXOI01. The sequence continues at coordinate 1,609,546 of CBDBBS010000002.1, read as the reverse complement.
ACCTGGGGGAGAGTTCGACTCGGTCAGCCTCGCGAGAGAGTTGGCCTGCGGCTTAAGGCGGAACGGCAGCGTAGTCTGCTGGGGAGAAAACGGCTTTGACCAAGCCAGCCCACCGGAGGGGAAATTCACCGCAGTAAGCGCCGGATTAACCCACACCTGTGGAGTGCGAGAGAGCGGCGACATTTCGTGCTGGGATTCTAACGAGTTTGGGCAGGGATTTGCTCCTGAGGGCCGATTCAAGGACGTACTGGCCAGCATAGAACATTCTTGTGGAATGCGAAACGACAACACTATTGCCTGCTGGGGAAGCAATCGATTTGGGCAGGCTAGTGCTCCTGACGGGAAATTCAAATCGGTCGATACCTCCCTAGGGCACTCTTGCGGAGTGCGGGAGAATGGTTCCGTAGCCTGCTGGGGAACCAATGAATCCGGACAGGCGACTCCTCCGCTGGGAGAATTCGAAGAAGTCAACACCGGCTGGCGCCACACTTGTGGGGTCAGAAGAGATGGAACGGTGGCTTGTTGGGGATTCGACAAAGCCGGCCAAGCAACACCACCTGCCGGGGAATTCCATTCTGTCAGCGCCAGCGCCAGTTACAGTTGCGGGCTGAAAACAGATGGTTCCGTCGTCTGCTGGGGAGAGGACGACACCATCACCGGAGCTCCATACACTCCGGTACCGGATGGACGTTTTCTCTCGGTCAGTGCACACTCCAACCGTGCCTGTGGTGTTAGAGAGGATGGGGCAATCGTTTGCTGGGGTCACTTTCCCTTTCTGATGCCCGTGAATTGATACGATCGCCTGTGCCCTCTTCATGACTCCCCACACCTGCACACCGCTCAGAATCCCTGGGAGACGAGCCACCATCTCGCTGAATACCTCGGCAGCGGTTATGCTCTGTCCTGTCGATTCGTACCAGAGGGGCCGTTCCAGGTGGCTGGTACCAATGCCGGAGAGGTCATAGTAGTAGCCCGGGTTTTCCAGCCGCCCCAGTCGGTTCTCATCACTGAGATCGGGAAACGGCGACTCAGGCGATTCGGCAGCTAGGCGGTGCAGGTTGTGATACAGGTCGACCAGTTGGGTCCTGACACAGCTCACGGCCGGAAGGGGCGGGTCTCCCGTCACCTCGCACAGGACGATGCTGGCCCCGCTATCCTTAAACCTTCTGATTTCGGACACGAAATCGATCTCTTGGGACTCCAGAGAGCCGTCGGAGCCGTAGGCCAGGGCTCCAGCACCACGTCGTCGTCAAGAATCCACACCACGGCTCCGGGCAGGGGCTTGGCCTCCATAAACAGGTAATGCTGGAGCATGGTGCGGCTCAGGGCAATGCTCTTCCTGATGGAAAGTTGCTCGGGCGTGGCGTCGAAGACCCCTGCCTCAACGTCTGCTTCCTGTTCCTCCAGGGTCTTAATGACTACGTCGAGACCCTGATTAGTTGCCCGATCCACAAAGTCCCGCAACTTCTGCCTAGAAGCCGGTTCATGACCGCCGTTTTCCAGCAGTACCACCCTGAGGGTAACTCCTTTACGACCTCCAACCTTATCGCGGAGGGAGTTCAGCAGACGCTCCACCAGTCCAGTGTCGGGAGAAGTGATCGCGCCTGCCACCAGGGTCAACGGAATCTCCGAAATGTTGCCCTCGCGCACAGACAGTACAGGCGCGGCAGGAGCCGGGAGGATGACGGGCCCGGTGGGGTCGCAGTCGAACAACCTCTGGCTCCTGTCGATGAAGGCCGCTTGCTGCTCATCGGACATACGGCCTCGATACTTTCGGAAGAAGTACGTCAGTCCGGCGAGTTTGGCGTCGCTGCCGGGAGTTGACAGCCTGGGGCGGTCAGCGTCGGCGAAATGATGGACGAGGCCTTCCTCCAACCCGCCATATCGAACCGTGCCCAAGTCCGCCAGCCGAATGCAGATATCCCTGTCGGTGGTGCTGGTAAGGGCCTCATCGAACCCGCCGGCCTCCAGCAGTTTGCGAAGTCGGACGAACAGGTTGGAGCCCTGGATGTGAGGGTTGCGCACCAGCAGGTCATCCACTTCCAAGCTGGACGGCGGAAGATAGATCGCGGTCTCGGTGTTCTGAAATCGGTGGAAGACCAGTCTGGCGGCCACCATGTCCAGACCGTCTTCCGTAACGGCTTGCTCGCAACGTTCCAGGTAAGTCTCAGCCTAGGAATCATCGTCGTCCAGGAAGGCCACGAAGGCCGAAGGGTCAATCCCTTGCAGGTGAATGACGGCAGTATTCCAGGCCCCGGACGCCCCGGGAGTGCGGCGATTCTCCAAATAGAGCTTTCGGGTGCCAAAAATGCTGAGTCTGGCCACTGCTTCAGCATTTGCGCTTCTGAATTCTTCATCCGAATCGTCCACGACGATCAGGTAATTGGGAGGACGAGTCTGCCCGTCGATGGAGGCGAGGGCGCGCTCGTGGAGGAGTTCCGGCCTGTTGTGGGTGGCAACGACAGCGGCAATGGATGGCACGATAAGCGTCCCCATTATCAGATAGATCGATCCGAGGGTCGATCTTGCAAAGGTAGCGTGGTTTCCGGCGCGCCGACAGCTGAACTATCGTGGGTCGGCAACCTGATTGTAATCGAGGTGGTGCCGCGTTCCGAATGTCAGGGACGTAATTCCTTCCTTTAGCCGCGTAAAACGCGATGCGACATCGAGCCACGCCCGACGCCAACGTACTCGAAACCCGACGCCCTCATAGTCGTTGGAACGAGGGCTTTCCTGCCGTCGAAGATGAACTTTGGCGGGACCATGCCGCGGCTGACTGCGAGCCAGTCGGCCTCGACAATCTCTTTCCATTCGGTCATGACCACGGCAGCTTGCGTTCCGGAAGTGGCGCTCACTACATCGGTGGCGACCCGCACCCCATCAGGGAGGAGTATGCAGTCGCCGCTCCCGATGCCGGAATCATAGACCGCCAGTATCGCCCCTTCTTCGGCAAGGATGCGAGCGAGCTTTAACGCAGGCGCCTCGGTCAAGTCGCCGGTTCCTGGCTTGAATGTCAGGCCAAGGATAGCCACCCTCAACCCGTGCAGATCGCCGTTAAAGCGGTCGCGGAGGGCATGGAGCGGAAGCTGGCACTGTCGGTCGTTAACGGAGATTACGGAACGAAGGAAACCGGAGTCGTCGGCCACCTGTCTGGAGATATACTCGAGGGCGCCGATGTCCTCGGGCAGGCAGGGCCCTCCGTAGCCGACCCCGGCGAATATCCGGGCCCCTGTCCTGGTATCCAGAGCCAGACCTTCGCTCACGTCGTCGATGGACGCCCCAACCCGGTCGCAGATGGCTGCCATCTCGTTGATGAATGAAATGCGTGTGGCAAGGAAGGCGTTGCTGGCGTACTTGATCAGCTCGGCCGTGGTGATGTCGGTACACAGCACCTGGGCATCCATGTTGCTGTAAAGTTGGCGCACGGCATCAAGGGAACGGCTGTCGCCGGGGGCGGTCCCGAAGACGATGCGATTGGGGCAATCCCAGTCGGTGAGGGCCTGCCCCGCGCGGAGGAAATCAGGGTTGCTCGCGTAGCCGATCCCTGTGCCGTGCAACTCGTTCTCGATGAGGCTGTTGCCCGTACCCGGCGGAACCGTGCTCTTCATGACCACCACCGAGTCGCCGTCGCACCTCTCCCTAACCCAGCGAATGGCAGCCCGGACCTGACCAAGTTCCGGGGCATAGCCCTCTCCCGGTGGCGTTCCGACCGCGATGATAGCAACTTCCCCCAGGTCCTCATCCACGTCGTCGCGGTGCCTGAACCGGATGTTGTCAATCCCAAGCACAGACCTGAGGCGGTCTACCAAGCCCGGTTCGTAACCAGCGTACACTCCCGCAGCGAAGGCTTCCGCCTTGACCGGATCAACGTCCGTCGCCAGCACCTCATGGCCCGAGGCGGCCAAGCTGACGGCGGCGACAGTGCCTACATGACCCAATCCAACAACTGTTGCCTTCAAACCGTGGAATTACCTGCCATCGATGATTTGACGCCAGGGACCCAGGAGGAAAGTGGAGCGGCTCCCGCAGACCCACGACCAGCGAACAACCGGTAGAATTCACGCTGCAAGAGGTATTCTATCCGTTTTCGCGTCCACAATTCCTTCCGCGGGTAGTAGGAGTCGCGGCGATGCCCGACCATTTGGCAGACACCAATACGGCGACAGGTACTGGGGTCGCCGTACCATGCCAACGAGGACCCGCGCTTCCGCAAATGATGGGATGCTGGCCGTGAAGGTGATAAGCCTGACCTTTGCCGATTATACTCACCGGATGGCCGGAACCAAGGCCGTTCGGGAGGGCGCCTCCATGTCCGCCGGGCAATCTATTTCCGCCCTGCCGAAAGATTGCCTCCCGCAGATTCTCGGATACGGCGAAGACCGTGAGGCCTGGGCGAAACGCAGGGTGAAAAAGGTGAACGGGATCCTGGCGAGGTTCGGGGCGGAAGGCGTGAGGACCGGTGCAGGCCGGAGCCTGAACGGGGAAGATCCTTACGACAGACATGCGACTCGTTGACACCGACATCCTCATCATCAACGCCGCCGACACCACCCCGGAGGAAAGGCGCAAGAGACATGGTGTGGCGATCGCTGCAAGTAGTCGCAGGAACGTCACAGTTCCGCTGCGGCACAAGCCCGGCGAGGCGTCCAACTGCCGCAAGCTGCACGAGACCGGCAATCCTCGAGCTGCGGTGATGCACTCCGGGAATCCTGAATCACCCTGATAGAAACGGTTCAGGAGCGGGACAAAAGCTGCATTGCCACGCCAGCCGGTCGAAGCGAGGGAACGGGGACGGCGCCGGAACGTCCTGCAATCAAGGGCAGAACCGCCCTGCGAGACTTCCGGGCCCGGCCCCCACTTCCGGCGGATGTACATAACACCCGGTTTTGGTTCAGGTCAGGCTGTCGCCAGAAACGAGACCCAGCCGGGCCCCAAGGCGATCGATAAAGGCCCGGTCCTCCCACGCCCCGATGAATGACCGGCCCAGCTTCAGTGCTGCCAACGCGGACTGATCCCTCCCCGCCATGACCGGATCGGCCACAGTGTGGTGTGGTTGGGTAAACCTCCCGATTATCATCTCCATACCGGCGTCCAGCCGGGGATTGGGGTATCCCCGTCCGGTGTCCTCCGAGAGGGGATGCACGGTGATGGGCTCAGCACCGGCGTTCAGACGGAAACCGGGTTTGCCGAAGATCAGCAGCAGCTTCTGGGTGAGCGGGATTTTATGCACGGAGTTGGGTTTGTAGTTGTTGCCCGGGTGGCTGTAGTGGAAGGCGCAGACCCAGCGCAGTGGCTCACGTCCCATATGCTTCAGGAACTCCGGCAGGTCTTCGGAGCTTGCCAGCAGGAATACTGCCCCGGTGTCCTTGAGGGAATGGACAGCAAACTCCCGGAGGTCCGCAATCCGGTGGTAATGTCCCTCCCCGGACGGCGGGAAGGTGACAATGGCGTCCACCGTGCCCGCCTCCACCAGATCCTTCAGCCCGGCCGGCGTCGAGTGGCGCAGAACAATGCCGCCGCTGGCCGCGGCCTTGAGGACTTCCTCAGACGCCGGGAATTCAGCCTGGGCCGCATCGTTCCTGATCCTCGAAACTGCGCCCGCGAACCTGCTTGCTCCGCCGCTGAAAATCAGTTTCATGGCCTCCTGCTGCACCTCCGGGCTTTCCTGCAAGGCCTTGATCCCGTCGTTGGCCGAAGTGAGGCCCGTGGCGAGGGCGCGACGGACTTCCGGGATGGCCCCGCTCTGCGGGTCGGCGATTTTGAGCATGGTGGTGATGGTCCTTTCGCTGACCCGGAACTTCTGGGAGGCCCACCGGCGGCTCCGGAAACTGCGCAAATTTGCGCGGTTTTTTCTCGACCCCTTCGGACGGCCTGGCTTGGGCTTGCCCAAGGCCCGCACCGCGGCGGCCCTGGCAGTTTCGTTCAGATGCCGTTGGGTGCCCATTCTGTCCACCACGATTTCCATGGGGTCCGCATCGGCAGAGAGGACATCGAACCTCGGTTCGAGGCCCAATTCCAAGCAGGCCCGGAGGCGGTGATAGCCGTCCACCACCATTCCCCGCCACATGAGGATGGGATCCAGCAATCCCAGCCTGCTGATGCTCTCCTTCAGTGCGCCGTATTCCGGCTCCGGTTTATCGGGGAAAATCCTCACCAGCGAACTAACTACGTACAGGGTCTTGGGACACGTCATAATCCCCTCCGGCTTCGGATGGGTTTCCACCCTTAATGGTAGGTAGGAGGAGGGAAAACATTTACCCTCCGCGCGCCCAACTCCCTCCTTGCACAAACTGCAAGCGGGAGTCCTTTCCGGCGCCGCGGCTGGCAAGGCCGACACTCCAGTGAGACCCCTGCGAAACGGCGGGAACCCCGTGGCCTCCTGAATGAACTACTGCAAAGGCAGCAAGCCGGGACACCCCAAGAATTCGGCGGGGTTGCGGTTGGGGAGGGAGAGGAGGTTGCCAAGAGCAACCGTTGCTTCTCCCTGAATCCCCGGAACAGCGGTGCCCCGCGCCGCCCGCAAGCAACCGTCCGGCAGTAAGCCTATGAAGCGCAATGTCTTGTTTCAGCGCCTCTCAGGTTTCGTCCGAGTGGCGCGGAAACAACCGGGCCAGCGGGCTGATCTTGTGCGGCCCCAAGGGATCACTCGCCATGGGAATACCTCCTTTCCCAGTGGATGGTTCCTTCATTGTGCAGACACTCTCGAAGCGGATTTCCCTTAAAAGTCACTTGCGGGCGCTCTTCCGGTTCCGGCGCAATGAAGAGTGACAACGAGGTTGGATGGCTGCCTCCCGAATGTTCGGCAAAGGCGCCACGGGTTCGCCAGCGGCCACGCTGCGCCCGCTGCAATTGACGGTGGAATGCATCGCGTTTTACTGGAAGGGTGTCCCGGCACACTGCCCCGGCCCCCGCCCAATGGCGTGTGCAGGGTGGGTTGTTTTTCAGCAGAGTCTCTTATGTGCAGGCATGGAACACTCCAGCCCGGCGATGCTCTTGCAGTCAGCGGCAGCGAGTTCCATCGCCGGCAAATTGAGTGGCGGAAGAGGATTCGCCGTTATGCCGTGGATGTGAACGAGCTTGCGGTAAGGCAATCTGCGAGGCAGCAGGATGGCGAAGCAGTGTTGTGGGGTAATGGAGAGGTCTTCTGGAAGAGGACTTGCGCTCTGCCAGAATCCCCGGAATAGCGGCGCCCCGCGCCGCCCGCAAGCGACCGTGCGGAAATTAGCCCATAGGGAGTAGGCCCATGTAACTGGCCCCAAGGGCCGGAACCGCGCCCAGGGATGGCGCAGCAGGAAATAGCCTCAGTCATCAGCGACAGTGGGCCGCACCGCCGGGTGCGGCCCCTTCATTTACAACAGGAGCAAGAGACAAAATGGGAATCAAAATGAATCCGCCGGAATTCCCTGAAGACCGGCTCAATGACAAAAGGTTGCGCGGGGCAGAAGCCAGGATCTTTAACGCCCTGCGCAACAGCAAGATGGACGGCCACGGCATTTACGAGTTCCGCTACCGCGAGGGAGGCAGACAACTGGACAATGCAGTGTGGGAAAACTACGTGGCCCGGTTCGCCATCCAGGTGAAAGGAGGGCAATACGGCATGGACGACGATGGCCAGTGGTCCCTCCTCAAAGCTGGCGGGATCTGGGAAAAGACTCCGTGTCCTCTTGAGGCAACCGAGGACGGATGCATAGAGATGAAGCACGCCATCCAGGAAGCAACCGGCTACACCCATTTCGTGGTAGGGGTGACCATATTCCCGGACATGCAGCGCGATGCCCGTATAGAGGAGGTGGCCCGCAGGAGGAATCACGTATACATCATCTGGGGGCTGGACCACCTGCAGGAGGACCTGGAGCGCATCGCCCGGGAGGCGCTGGTCAAGCACCCGCCAAAACCCGGTCATTCGGAAAACGAATGTCGCGAGGTGCGCCAGCTCCAGTTCCGTGGCCCTGAGGGCTCGCGGGATGACGACGAGGAAACTCCGGTAGCCGAAGCCGCCACACCTCCCCCGTTGCCGGGTCCGCTGGGGTGGGAGCTCAAGCTGGGCTCGGCCACCATCAACATCCAGCACGTGGAGACCCTGGTCATTCAGCTCGGCCCGCCGGAGCGGGACATAGAAGGGCAGACAGTGATGCGCGGCCTCTAGCCGCATACCCTTCACCACGGGCGCCGGACGGACATCCGTCCGGTGCCCCGGAACCGGCATGGCAAACCCGGCCGCCATGGCGGTCCAAAACCCGGCTCAGAGAACCGGGAGAATAAACAGGCAAACCCGGGGCCGTTTTTGATGTCACCGTCCGGGAATACCACGCAGGGGACACCCATGGACATGGATATCGCACCCGCCATTATGCGCCTGAAACCGCCGCCGGACGCCAGCCAGATGCAGGTCATCGGCCACGCGGAGGGTCCGATGCTGGTCATCGCCGGCCCGGGGTCGGGCAAGACCCATACTATCCAACTCCGGGCGGTCAACCTCCTGCTCAACGGCCAGACTCTGCCCTGTGAGCTGGCCCTCTGCACCTTCGGCCGGGGCGCGGCACGGCAGCTGCAGCGGCGGTTCGAGTCGTCCGCGCTGGCCTGCGGGTTCACGGGCGATATCAAGGAGGTTCAGGTCACCACCATCCACAGCCTGTGCCGCCGGCTGCTGGATTCCCGCGCCGGCATGGTCGGCCTGCGACGGGACTACCGGGTCCTGAACGAGGAGGAGCAGCTCCTCCTGCTGCGCCAGGAGTCCGGCGCCGTATTCGGTCCCGACCGTGACATACTCTCAAGACGCGGCTGGCGGGACGGGGTATACGCGGTGACCGAAGCGGCACGCTACTTCGACCGCATCTGCGACGAGCTGATCGACGTCGACGTTGTCGCCGGTTCCGACAGGTCCTTCATAGCCGCCCTGGGCCGCAGTTGCCAACGATACCGCCAACTCCTGCTTCGCCACAACGCCGTGGACTTCGCCCACCTCCAGGTGTGGCCCCACCGGGTGTTGCAGGATGACGATGTTGCCGCCGCAGCGCGCGGGGCCACCAGGCACCTGATGGTGGGCCTAAAGGGGCTGTACTACGAACTTTTCGGTGGGAGGTCCGAACATGAGGAGTGCAGTTTGATAAACTTGGGGTGGCAAAAATAGGTTGGCAGCGAGATAGTTCGGAACGGCTGTCGCATGCTCTGGGAAGCGAAGGTGGAGCTGGCCTACGGCTCAGGTGCGGCAGTCGGGGCCGGGTGTCGCTGACTCAGGTGGTCCAATTGATAAAGACGGGGGACAAATTCGTGCGAAAGATGGCATGACCCGTTCTAGGCTGCCCTACGACCTGTGTTGGAACACTGTCATCATGGATTCAGGCGAGAGCTTCCATGCTTTAGTGAGGCTCTGACTGCGCCGCCGGAGATAGTTCGAGTCCCCTCGGGTCTCGGGAGTAACTGGCAAAATAAGGAACTGAATTCAACCGCCTCCCGAGGGAAGCGTTGTCGCCAACAGTGGAAGAAATATACCGGCCCTGATTCAGTGTTGTCTGAGGAATTGAAGGGTAAGGGCCTAGTGATTCACACTAGGCCCCATAATCAGGCGGGAGGAATGTGCGCAGTTGAGCATTGTCCTTACGGGGTGCGCCGGATTCATCGGACACAAGATTTCCTCGCTGCTCCTCCACCAGGGCGAAAGGGTGTACGGAGTAGACGTTCTCGGCAACTCCTGGTCTTCGGAGCTACAGGGACGGCGGCTGGATTCCCTCCTTGAACGCCCCGGCTTCAGCTTTCATCGCGCTGACGTTTCCGACTCCAGTGAGCTTCGAAGCATTTTCAAGCGAATCATGCAATCCGACTCTGTGTCCGCCGTCATAAGTCTCGCGGCCCTGGCAGGAGTTCGGAACAGTGTGGAGAATCCGAGAGCATACTACGAGGTCAATGTCCTAGGCACCCTGAATTTGCTGGAGCTGTGCCGCGAGTTCGGCGTTGGAAAGTTCATCCTGGCGTCAACGTCCAGCGTGTACGGGGCAGAGGTCAGCGGGCCGGTCAGCGAGGACGCTGATTCCAGTCGGCCGCTTTCGCCCTATGCAGCGTCCAAGAAGGCAGCGGAGACGCTGCTGTATTCGTACCACCATCTGCACGGGATTGACGCCGTGGCGCTGCGCTACTTCACCGTCTATGGCCCGGCAGGACGCCCCGACATGAGCGTTTTCAGGTTCATACGGGCCATAGCAGAGGGCGATCCCATCACAGTGTACGGCGACGGGACACAGCAACGGGACTTCACCTACGTCGACGACATCGTCCGGGGCACGGTTGCGGCGTTGGGAATAACCGGCTTCGAGACGATCAACCTTGGCGGCGGAAGCCCAGTGGCGCTGAACGAAGTGGTCCGCCTGATAGAAGAAGGAGTGGGGAAGAGGGCAGTAATCGAGTACCAGGAGCGACACGCTGCCGACCCAATGATCACGTGGGCGGACATTGGGCGGGCCAAGGAGGTGCTGGGCTGGACCCCCACCGTCGGCATCGGGGAGGGCATCCGCCGCACCGTCGAGTGGTACATGGCGAACCGGGAATGGGCGAGGGAGTTGACCTGAGCGGCCTTCACCGGCAGCAGGGGAGCGTCACCCTCTCGACTTGAACAACCCGACGGCAGGCGCCATTACGTTGATACGGAAATAGGCTCGCAGATTGTCGAGGGTGGTTGATGAGCGCAACCGCCGCCAGAATTCGACGATTTCCGGCCATGCCATTGACACGCTGACTATTCCGCCCAGAGTCAACCAAAAGTAGGTCAGCCACCACGTCTCAACTGTCCACCAGGTGTACAGCGGGAACAGCCCGCTCAGACCCTGAAACGCCGGGAACGCCATGTCGAAGGGGTCGACGGCGATGGTGATCTCTTGTGCTCTTCCGGCCTGGGCCAGGCCCGCCGTTGTTGCCAAACTCAACGCCCCCAGCACTCCCACTGAGATCCTGCCCCACAAAGGCAAACGGGCAAGAACCAGAACGATCGGCACAACAAAAAGGGGCAGCACCGTAAGCATGGTGCGGCCCGGGAACCACCACCCCATCATGGTGATGGCGACGAAGGTGGCGATGAGCATCTGGATGACTATCAGGCCCAGCACCAGGCGGCAGGCGGGCCTGGCCATAGCCAGCAGCGCCAGGCCGGGAACCGCTGTCAGCAGAATTGGCGCCCAGCGTCCGATGCCGAAGTGGCGGTCGATGAACAGCCCCCAGAGCCGGTAATATCTCTCCCCCCACTCAACGTGTCCGCCCAGGATGTTTGAGGTGCTCCATCCCGAGTAGACCACGTTGACGCTGTAGGGTGTGAGACCGCCGAACAGGTGCAGGTGGAACCAGGCATAGAATCCGGCCGAGGCCGCACCCGTTGCAAGCAGGGCGATTCGCCCATCGCGGTCCGACTTCCAAAGGAAGTAGGCCGAAACGGGCAGGGCGAGGAAGGCGTACTTGATCCCCAGCCAGCACATCATCGTGAGCAGCAAGGCCAGCAGCAGCCCGTCGGTTACTCTCAGGGTCTTGCTGCGGGTCACCACCAGCAGCGACAGGACCAGCGCCAGCGCTCCGGGGAACTCAGGGTATATCTCAGTGGAGTAAATGAACGCGGTAGCGCTCAGCCCCACTCCGGCGGTTACGGCCCAGCTCAGCACCCGGCGGCCGGTCAGGCGGTCCGCCAGCACGAAGGCCAGGGCCATGGTGGCGGCCCCCAGCGCCATGAGCTGGACCTGTGCGCCTGCCAGCCCGCCCAGGCCAAACCCCGGAATCACCAGGAACGACAGCCCTGGATTGTGCGGGCTTAGCAACTGGCCGTGGTCGGGTTTGGGCTCGGACTGACGCCATAGGCCGTTGGGGTGATCGAAGAATGACTGGTATGACCTCTCCTCGTACTGATTGGCCAGGTCAAAGTCGCCGTCGGCCAGCAGGCTCTGGGTGGTCAGCAGGTAGAACGGCTCGTCTCCCGTGATGGACGCTCCGCGCGTGGCCCGGATGTCCACGGAAAACGAGTAGGCGACGCACAGCAAAAGGAAAAGAGCCGCGGCGGCCAGCAGCAGCTCCTTCTCCTTGATTCGGCTCCAGGCGGTTCGGATGGACGCCACGGTGAGCCTGTCAAACCACCGGATCACGGCAAAACGCCCACATCCCTCAGCAGGCTGATTGTGCCCTGAAGGTCACTCAAGCTGCCCAAGTCTACATCCGGAGGGTCCAGTGATTCTATGGGTGGCAGGTCGCCCTCCGGCTCGACACCTGCGGCAACGGGATATTCCTTGACGTCCGACGTGAAGTATTGTTGCGCCGGCTCGGAAAGGAGGAAATCAATGAACTCCTCGGCGGTGTCCTTGTTGTCGGACGCTTCCAGGATGCCCGCGCCCGCCACCAGTACCAGAGCCCCGGGGTCCCCGTTGCCGATGTAGAAGTTGCGGGCTTCGAACTCTTCGCCGTACTCCTCCAGGAACCGCTCCAGGTAATAGTGGTTGACGAAGCCCACGTCCACTTCCCCGTTGGCGGCGGCCTGAACGATGGATACGTTGTTCGGATACTCCTGGGCGTCGTTGTCCCGCATGCCTTCCAGCCACTGGCGAGCAGTGTCTTCGCCCAGTTGCAGTCTCAGGGCGGTTACGAATGCCTGGAACGAGCCGTTGCGTGGCGCCCACCCGACGCGGCCCCTCCACTCTTCCTTGGTGAAGTCCAGGACGGTGGGCGGAAGGTCCGTATCGGGGTTGATGGATTCCGTGTTGTAGATAATGGTCCTGGCCCTGCCAGAGGTGCCGACCCACCGGCCGTTTGGGTCTCTGAGCCGGGAGTCCACTTTGTCGAGAGTGGCCGGTGGCAGATCGGCCAGCATTCCCGATGCTGCCAGGCTGCCGAGAGAACCGGGGTCTTGCAGGAACACCACATCGGCCGGCGTGTTGTCGCCTTCCTCCAACAGTGTGGCCGCCGTTGACGCGCTGCCGGCGTACTTGACCCGTATATCAACGCCGGACCACTCGCCAAAAGCTTCCAGCAACGGATGCACCAGGGACTGGGAGCGTCCCGAGTAGACTGTGAGGGTGCGGTCCCTATCCTCCTCGGGTTCCTCCATCTGGGTGGGGGGTTCCGTGGGGGATTCCTGCGTGGTGGATGTACCGGCGCCAGCCTCGGTGGGCTGGGGTTCAGGTGTCTCGCCTGCGGACGTCGCTGCCTCCGTGCGCTGGGGCGCAGGAGTCTCGCCCGCAGAAGCAGGCGTGGCGGTAGTTGCCCCAGGAGATGTGGCCGCTGCGGTAGGGGACGAGGAATCGTCCCCTCCGCAGCCGATCAGCGCTACGGGCAGCGCTACCGACAGAGCTGCCAGCGCCAGCATGACCCGCCACCAGGTGCCATTCGGCAGCCGGCCTTTCGGCCCGCAGGCCCAGCGAAAAATGGTCGCCATTACTGTTCCCCTAGCTGGGTGCATTGTAAGGTCACTCAAAGCTGGTAACCAGATCGTTCTGAGTCAGCATGAGCGCTGCGGCAGCCTGGTTTAGCGCTGCCAGCGCGGCATCGCGCGAGTCAGCGGTGATTTCGCTGGCGTCAGCCTCCAGGTAGGCAACGATTGTGTCGTTTGCAGCCGGGCTGGCCTTGGCGACTGCCGGCTGAATGGACTGGTAGAACGCCAGCGCTTCGACCTGATGGGTTCCATGGTCCTTGCCATCCGCCACATCCCGCTGCGTGATGCCGATGTACCTGACGGTGGCCAGGTAGAAGATGGCGTTGAATCGCGAGTAAACGTCCCTGGTCGCCTTGGCCATTGCATCCGCGTCGCCGTCGTCCGCCGCCTGGCGTGCCCGGTCCATGGCCTGCCGAAGCGGGATGTCCAGGGCGCCTTCGCGTCCGAAATTGGCTTCCCGCGCTCGTGCCAGTGCCGCCAGAGAATTGGGGTACTCGCCGTCGACTTCCATGCCAACGTAGACGGCCCAAGCCTCGTCGATCAAGCCAGATCGCATGTTTTCCTGGCCTATGATCATATAGAACTTGGCCCAGTGGTAGAGAATCCTGAGCACGCCCTTGTTGATGGCCTGGCGGCGCTGGGCGTCGGTGTATTCCGAGGCCGCGCCGCGCCCGCTGATGGCGCTGCTGACCGGCGAGTCCAGGAAGCTGGAGGACCCGTAGAATTCCGCAGCGAGCGGGAAGTCCGTGGCCCGGCGCGGGTCGCGGGCAAAGCTCCGCAGGGTCCGGCTCTGGTTGCCCAGGCGAGTGTGCTTGCCCACCTCGTACATCAGCATGATGTCCGCAGCAGGCAGAGGCTTGCCGTCGTTGATCACGTTGGTCAGTGCAGCAATTTCCTGGTAGTCCGAGGAAATCTTCTGGTATATCTCCCGGTGAGTCGTCGGAGTGTAGTACCCGTCGGACTTGGTGGGACTCTCGGTCTCGTATTCCTGGGCCACCGGGATGAATATGCTCGATGACAGGTCAAGATCGCCGGTGTAGGGGGACGGTGTGCCGCTGGCCCCGTCGCCGGTATCGTCAGTGTACTCCGTCACCAGGTCGCCTTGCGTTAGCCCGAGATCCGAGGCGACGCTGTTGAGAGCAGCCAGCGCCCCGTTGCGCGTTGCCGCGTTGATCGAGCTCGGCTCGCCGGTGAGGTAGGCCATGATTGTCTCGTCGGCGTCCGAATCCGCCTTGGCAACGTCTGGCTGGATGGACTGGTAGAAGGCCAGGGCCTCCACCTGGTGGGTCCCCAGGGCGTCGCGGTTGCCGGCCTGGGCGTCATCATAGACACGGCCGATGTACCGGACGGTGCTGAGGTAGAAGATGGCGTTAAAGCGTGAGAAGACTTCCTGGGTCGCGGTCTCGAGAGCATCCGCGTCCATGTCGTCCGCCGCCTGCCGGGCCCGGTCCATGGCCTGGCGCAACGGGATGTCAATGGCGCCTTGCTTTCCGAAATTTCCTTCCCGGGCCTGGGCCACGGCAGCCAGCGAGTTGGGGTATGCGCCGTTCACTTCCTCGCCAACATAGACGGCCCAGGCCTCGTCGATCAGCCGGGAGCTCGAACGGTCCTGGCCGATGATCATGTAGAACTTGGCCCAGTGATAGAGGATCCTGAGCGCGCCCTTGTTGATGGCCTGGCGCTTCTGGGCGTCGGTGTAATTCTCGGCCTCGCCGCGACCGCGTATTGCATTCTGGATTGGGGAGTCAAGGAACTTCGCCGACCCGTAGAACTCCGCCGAATCCGGGAAATACGTGGACGGCGAAGACCCGGTGGCAAAGTTGCGCAACGTTCGGCTGGTAGAGCCGAGCCTGGTATGGGGGCCTGCTTCGTACACCAGCCAAATCTCGGCTGCTGGCAGTTCCTTGCCTTCCCTGACTGCGTTGGTAAGTTTGACAATCTCCTGATAGTCGGTGGAGATTTTCTGATAGATTTCCCGGTTGGTCGTGGCGGTGTAGTAGCCGTCGGATGCCGTGGGGCCTTCGGTCTCAGCAGTGAGACCCGTGGGAATCGTCAGACCTCTGTCTCCATATTCGGCCATCATCATGCCGGTAGCGGTGCCGGTTCCCGTACCGGTCCCTGTGCCAGTCCCGGTCCCCGTTCCCGTGCCAGTCATGGTGCCGGTGGCGGTCCCCGTTCCAGTACCAGTCATCGTGCCTGTGCCGGTTCCAGTACCAGTGCCGGTGCCCGTACCAGTCATGGCGGCGGTAGCGGTCCCTGTGCCGGTACCCGTGCCCGTGCCAGTGCCAGTGCCTGTTCCGGTCCCAGTTCCCGTTCCCGTGCCGCCCTGCCCGCTTCCGATTACGGTGATAGAGGGACGGTCCTCACCTCGCCGGGCAACTTCCTCGGCGGCCTCCTGGGCTGCCTCAGCTGCCGCCTGGGCCGCTTCGGCTGCGGCCTGGGCAGCCTCAGCAGTGGCCTTGGCCTGGTCTGCCGTTGCCTGGGCTTCATTTGCGGCTGCCCTTGCTGCTTCCTCCGACCCCGTACCCTCGGCTTCTTGAGCCCTGGCCATAGCTTGATCGGCAGCCGCCTGGGCCGCATCAGCCGCTGCTTGCGCAGCCTCGGCGGCAGATCTTGCCTGTTCAGCCGTCTCCTGCGCCGCTGCAATATCCGCTCCTGAGGGTCCGGGCGCGGCGGTCGGATCTTCGTCTCCGCAAGCCGCCGCCAGAGCCAGGCTCAGAATCAGCACGGGCAACATGGCCCATTGCAGCATCCGGCGCCATTGCCTGGTTGGTCTAGTTGGGTATAGCACTCTGTCTCCTCCTCTGATTTTTTGGCCGCATTTTTTAGGTAAGCATCTCCCGCAGCATCCCCACCGGGACCCGCCAGAGATACCTGGCGCTGATGAACGACCTGCCCTTGGTGCGGAAGCGGTAATTGATGGGGACTTCCCGCAGACGCATTCCTTTCTTCAGCAGGTCAAGGGTGAGCACTTGGGCATAGTTGTAGTCGTGGATGATTTCGGCGCACTCCAGGGCGCGGCGTGAGAATGCCCGGAACCCGGTCTGCCCGTCGGTGATGCGGCGACCGGACGCCAGGCACAGCAGGCCGGTGAAGACCAGGTTGGCGATCAGCCGTAGAACCGGCTGACGCTCGCGCGTTCCGAGGTAACGGGAGCCGAGAACGTAGTCGGCCTCCCCGTCCTCTATCGGTTTCAGCAGGTCGGGAATCTGCTCCGGCGGGTACTCGCCGTCTGCGTCGATGTACACGGCGGCCCGGGCGTCCATTTCCCTGGCCGACTGTAGTCCGGTCCGCAGGGCCGCTCCCAATCCGCGGTTGACCGGATGGCTGACCACCTTGTCCGCTCCGTGGAGACCGGCGACCTCGGCGCTGCCGTCGGATGAGCCATCGTCAACAACGATGATGCGCAAGTTCGGAACACTGGACCTGGGCATTCGGGACAGAGTGTTGGGGAGATTCTCCGCCTCGTTGTAGGCGGGAATAATGACCGCCAGCGGCTTGTATTTCTCCGTTCGGCCCTCGACACCAAGGACTTGTCCCATCGACTGTGCCGGTGGCTTCGCCCCTAGGAAGTAGGCTATGGTGGGCGCTACGTCCATGACCGAGCGCGGCTCGTCGATGGTTCGGCAAAGCTCACCATGAGCCTGTCGAATGTCCACCCCGGCCCCCCACATGAAGCAGGGCACATATCTCTCCTCGGGACTCATGTGCCCGTGTCCGCCAATGCCAATACCCTGCCCGTGGTCGGAGGTGATCAGGACCGTCGTTTCGTCGTCGAGGTAGCCACGCTCCTGGCACCAGGCGAGGAACTCCTCAATCTTTCGGTCGGTGGCTTCGATCTTGGCCAGGTACTCGGAGTTGTAGCTGCCCCGGGCGTGGCCGGTCTGGTCGACGCTGAGGAGTTGCAGGGCTAGCAGGTCCGGCTCGTCGCGTTCCATCACGGCCTTGGCTCTGGCGACCAGCGCGTCATCTATCTCGTCGTTGTGGGTGACGGCGGTCACCGTCTCTACGTCGTCTCCGAAGGCGTCCACCAGGTGGGCGATGCCCACCAGCTTTCCGGTCATCCCCGATGCCCGCAGCGAGTCGAAGATGGACTCGCACTTCACCCCCAGGCTGGGCACGAAGTTGCTGCGCATCCCGTGGGCCTTTGGAGGCGCGCCGGTGAACATGGAGCTGAATCCAGTGACGGTGCGGGCGGGATAGACGGTGGAGGTGTCGACGTAGTCCACGCCCTGGCGACGCATCCGGTCGATGAAAGGCGTGTCGGCCTCCAGCAGACGGTCGGCCCGGCAGCCGTCTATGACTATGGCGATGAAACGCTTGCAGCGGCGTTGTCCCTCCTGGGCGACGAGGCGGGTGGGCGTCAGCGACGGAGCTGGCGGCCAGGTGAAGAACCACTGGTGGACCAGCAGAGCGACAACGCCCAGACCCAGCACAAACCCCTCTACCGCTATCACGGTATTCAGGTCCAGCCCTGAGCCTGTCGAAGGGTCGACCATCAGCAGGAAGGCCAGGACCAGCAGGAGCGTCTTGGGTATCTGTTCCAGGAAATTGCCGCTGGTCGGGTCGGGGTTCTCCAGCACCAGCCGCCAGAACCGCGTGAAGTTGGTCCAGGGCGTCCCTATGCGCAGGTGGTAGTAGACCGTCCCCCACAGGAAGATGGTGAAGGTCAGGTACAGCCCTAGCACCAGCGCCAGAGCCGTCAGATCGACGAAACGGAAAATCCCAAGGAACACGCCCAGCGCCAGCCACAGGACCACCCTCAATTTCAGCGGGAAATCGAAGCGGTAGAAAAGCAGGAACATGGGCAGCAGAACAGCGATGGCTATTCCCGCCTTGGGCCAATAGGCGCCGTCGGTCAAGTGGGGAATGCTGAGCAAAGCCAAGAGGCCCATCACGAATACAGGAGTGAAAGGCTTTCCCTCGTTCAACACGTTCCAGAGGCGCGCCGCCACCACCTCAAACCGGGAGGCGGCCTTGGAGCCGTGGGCGTCCCCGCGGATTCTGCCCAACGGATTTAGTTCGGGCAGCTTGGGGAGAGCTGTCAGCGTGAATGCCAGGGCCACCGTGTACGAGTAGGCGAACTTCAGGCCATGGGTGGTGACAGCCAGGGCCAGACCCTGCTCCCACGGCACGCCGTGGGCATAGAGGGCGCCGGTCATTACCGCCTCATATACCCCAATCCCCCCGGGTGTGACGTGGAACACCTGAAACAGGATGGTGAAGGCGGTCACGGCAACAGCAGCAGGGATGGAGAGTTCAACCCCGAGGGCCTTGGCCGCGACGAGGATGACGGCGGCCTCCAGGCCCCAGCTCGGCAACGTCCAAAGCGCCGCATGCGCAACACGCCGGGCGGACACCTGCCGGAGTTGCTGCTGAAGCACCTCCAGCCTGGTGCGCAAGAACTTCGGGAATACGCCGAATCCCCGGGATTGACGCATCGCGACCAGCGCGCCGCCGCATGCCAGGATCACACCGGCCGGCAGGGCCAGTGCCTCCAGCCAGAGCTCCGCTCCCGTCGTCAGGGAGACGACTGCCCCGACAAGAGCGGAGATCGCCAGCAGGGCCGCGAAGTCCAGATACCGCGCGACGGCAGTGGTGCTGGCGGCTTCCGCCATCGGCATACCGTACCTGACTGCCAACACAGGACGGGCGATTTCGCCCAGCTTTATCGGAGCCAAGTGATTAATCAGAAGTCCGGCCTGAATAGATACGAAAAGCTGGTAAATGTCTGCACGACCCGATGACAGCACCCGCCACGCGATGGCCCGCAGCAGAAATGCGCCGGTATACGCAACGACCAGGATGGCCAGCAGCCAAGGCTGACCGCCTAATTGCCGTACCGCTAATTTCAGCTGAGTCCAATCCGCCAGGTATCCGACCAGCAGCAGCGCCAACCCCAGCAAAACCAGAGAGAGCACGACCTTGAAAGCCGATATGGAAGTCGTTCTGTGTGCCGCAAAGGCGCCAAGCGACTGCCCGATCTGTTGACCTGCCCTGTGTTCTTGTGTTGGCGTAGAATTCATAAAAGAATGCTTGCACTTTCCGAATAGCGTGTGTATTATCCCGAAATGTTATCGTGCAGACATATAACATAGCCAAGTATGCATGTCAATCACAATGTCCAGAAACTTAATTCTCATGGTGTTGAAATTGCCATCGAGATTGAATGTGTACTAACGCCCGATATTGACATCCGCTCAGGGAGCAGGGAAAAACCACGCCTGCCGGGGGGAATGCATTGAAGATCACGGTCATCGGACTGGGACGTCTTGGCGCAGTGGCAGCCGGCGGGCTTGCCACAGCGGGCCACGAAGTCACTGGCCTGGACGTAGATGAACGTCGAGTCAAGGTGCTGACGGACGGGCGGATTCCCTTTTACGAGCCTGGCCTTGAGGAGTGCCTGACCGTTGCCGTGGACCGGGGCAACCTGCGGCTTCTGCATACTTCGGATTTTTCCGGCTGCCTGGGCGACATTGCCTTGATCGCCGCTGGCACGCCCGCTTCTGCGAACGGCGCTGCGGATATGAGCCAGGTGCGAGACGCCCTGGCGTGGGTCAAAAGCCAGAGGCCCCGAAACCTGGCGCTGGTGATGAAGAGCACGGTTCCGCCTGGTAGCGGCGTGGAGCTGCTCCGTCAGGACCTGAACGGGTTGGACATCGAATATGTCGCCAATCCCGAATTTCTGCGGGAGGGCCGGGCGCTGCACGACTGGCAATTTCCCGACCGCATCGTCCTGGGGGTCGAATCCCGCGCAGGCAAGTCCCTCGATGCGGTCATGGAGATGTACTCAGGGATCGAATCCCCCTTCCTGGTCACGGACATCACCAGCGCCGAGATGATCAAGTACGCCAGCAACGCCTTTCTGGCCACACGAATTTCCTTCATCAACGAAATGGCATCCCTTTGCGACGCCCTGGGGGCCTCCATTGACGCGGTGAGCGAAGGACTGGCCCTCGACGGAAGAATGGGTTCCAGGGTTTTTGCAGGGGTCGGCTACGGCGGGTCCTGCCTTCCGAAGGACGTCGAAGCGCTGAGGCACCTGGCAGCCCTCCACGGCATCGACACCAATCTCTTGGGAGAGGTCGCCAGGGTCAACGACCAGCAGCGCCGTCTCCCCATCGAGAGGTTGAATGCCAGGTTCGGGAGTAATCTGCGAGGACTGAAAATCGGCGTCCTGGGACTCGCCTTCAAGCCAGGCACCGATGATGTCAGAGAGGCGGCATCCCTGGACCTGGTGCGCGAACTGGTTGAATCGGGAGCGAGGGTCAGGGCCTTTGATCCGAAAACAGGCGCTTTTGCGCGTGAGGATTTTCCGAAAAGGCTCGAGTTTGTCTCCTCTCCTGAGGAGGCGGCAGAAGGAGCGCAGGCGCTGGCGCTGATCACCGAATGGCCGGAGATCGTTGGCGCGGATTGGGAAGCCGTCGCCGCGCGAATGCGTCCGCCAAGGTTCCTGTTCGACGGCAGAAATGCCCTCGACGCCCGGCGCATGGCCCATCTCGGATTTGAGTACGCAGGGGTAGGCCGGGGCGACATCCTTCAGACGCACCTTGTCCATGCCAATGCTGACGATGCGGCAGGTACTCCTGCTCTGGAGGCAATGAGCAGTCCTTCAATTCCACCCCTGCCCAAACGTCAGAGCGAGCTTCGATATGCTTAGCGCCTCTACGCCACGGGCTGCAAATGAGAACCAGAGGCCCGACCGTTCCGCGCGGCTGGGTGGAGCGTTTCTGCTGGTCACCGCAGCAGCCACAGCGGTAATGGTATTCACTCGCGTTGCCGCTGACGCCGACCAGGACACGCTGCTGGAATCCCTGCTCGCTGTGGATGAGAACCGGGTGATGTTTGGCGTATCGGGGGCGGCGCGTCTCATCTCGGGGGTGGCGCTGTTTATTGCCGCCTGGTTCCTGTTGCAAACGTGGATCATTCGCGACCGCTGGGCCACGCCGCTGGTGCCCTGCCTGTTTGCCCTGTCCGGAGTCTGCACCGTTCTATCGGGAGCGTGCGCCATCGCTATCGCCGCTTATCCGGCACCGGAGGTCAGCGTTGTCAACGGAGTGGCTGTTGGCGAGACCGCAGAATCAGTAGAAGTCCTGTCAGGATTGCGCTGGATTACCGGAAAGATCGGCTTCGTCGCAGCGGGGCTGGCGATTATCGTGGCGGCGCGATACCAATGGCAGGTGGGCGGTGCCCTCAGGTGGATTGCTCCTGGCTCCCTGGTTATCGGGGTGGCGATGCAGTTCATCTGGATTGACTCCGCAACGATCCTACATCCCATAGTTGGAACGGCTTTCTTTCTCTGGTTGATTGCCGTTGGGACCATGCTCTCCACCGGAAGGGTTGAGCGCCACTTTGTCAACAAGTACGGAGCTACAGTCCGGTAGTCACAGGTTCAGCAGTTACGAATCTGAATCCACCAGGAGGCGTGATCCCATGGCTCCTGCGAAAAATGACAAAAACAGGAAAACCGCCGCCCGGATGAGAAAGTTAAGGGCTCAGAGAAAAGAGAGGCGGGAGGAAGCCCAGAGGGTCGAAACAAAGAGGCAGGCGGCGATCCTCCTGCAGAGCCTCTCGAAGCAAGAGATTGTTCAAGGTAAGGATTCAGCAGGCCATTAGCCCGGTCTTGACCGACCATTAGGGCGAAGCAGGCTTCAGATACCCGGGCATCACGTAAAGGGGGCGATCATGACACCAGTTTTTCCCTACCTTATCCGCCGGAGTGAAGATGGATGGAGGGGCGAACTACTATTGCGCCTACGCAACGGAAGATCGGCATACATAGTCCATCTGTCCCTGGAACAGGCCAGAATCCTGGCGGTGGAGATGCGAGGTCTGGCCACTGACCATTGCCCCCTCCACCACATGGCGGTGCAGGTGGCAGAGGGTTTGCACGCCAAGATCAGCCACATCGTGATCAGGCGAATAGGGGAAGGCGATGACGTCGTTGGTGTGCTCCGCCTGTTAACGGCAGACGGGATGCGAAGCATCCAGGTCGACGCGGCAGCGGGACTGGCCACTGCCATCCACACAGGAATTCCCATTTTCATGGACGGGGAGTTTTCATCCGCAGACGCCGCCAGCGAGGGCCACAAGCACGATGTCCACGGGTACGAGCAGGCCATGGATCCTCCTGATGACTATGCGGAGCTCGAATCGGGCGTCAAGACTCCCATTCCGCGTGTTTTCCAGGATGTGATTGATGATCTTGGGATGCCCGGCGGTGAAGACAACCCCGAGGAGAGACCCGTTTCCGAGGATGATCACTAGCCACCTGCAGGAGTTAGAGTCGCATGGCAACTGCCACCACATCCATGAGCGTTTATCACGCCATCTACGGGCGTCGAAGCGCGTGGAAATTTTCCGACCAGCCCGTAGACCGCATGGCCATTGAGAGGATGCTGGACGCCGCCATTTGGGCGCCCAACCATCGCCTGACGGAGCCGTGGAGATTCTTCGTGCTGGAACAGGGAAGCCCGCAAAGGGTTAAGGCGGCGGAGCTGGCCGCCCAGTTTCAACTGGAGCGCTCCGGAGACCAGCGCCGGGCCGATGCCGCCCGCCAGAAGGTGCTTGAGCCGCCGGTGGTCATATACCTGTACACGGTACCCGGTCCCGACGAGGAGACGACCAAGGAAAACTATGCCTCGGTTTGCATAGCTGCCCACAACATCTCGCTGGCGGGCGCCGCCGAAGGGCTGGCGGTAACCTGGGAGACAGGCGGGGCGACACGGCATCCGGGGCTGGCAAAAGTGCTGGGCGCCGATGATTCCTGGCAGATGACGGCGATGCTGCTGGTGGGACCGCCGGGCGAACACCCGGTTTCGCGGCGGACTCCCGCCTCGGGGTTCGTGCGCTGGTTCGGCGCGGAGGTGAAGTCGGCTTAAGAGATTGAAAACCCCTGCCCCTTCACGGGCTCCAGCAAGGGGATGGGAGCTCCGATCAAATCGGGGCGCGCCTGGCCCATCCCCAGTAGGACGCCCAAGGGCATCCCCCGGACCGCCTGCCGTCGGGCTTCCCCCTCCGGTCGCCCCTTTAAGGCTGGACGGGCCGACGGCGGTCCGGGGCCTCACTGCTCTCGATCGGGTCGCCCATCACTACCTCCTCCAGTGTGCCGGCGCCCCGTGGGGTCGGACGCCCCTGAGAGGCCGCCTCCGGACGGGCCGATGCTACCACCTTCTGCAGGCCGGCCCGTCCAGGGGAAAGTCCCTCAATTCCCGATTCTACTCATCTCATCCGCCTGGCCATCCGGAAACGAGAAAGAGAGATCTCCGTTATTATAATCCACACGAATCCCTGCTCGCTCGTCTCCCCTAAGTGTGAGACGATAGCAAAACTCTCGTCATTCCTGCGAAGGCAGGAATCTAGAGGAAGTAAACAGCAACAGACAGCTTTGCATTCCAGTGATTTCACCCTCACCCCGACCCTCTCCCTCAGGGGAGAGGGAGTTTTGCAATCGTCTCTAAGTGTCGCTTCACGACGCACCGGTCAGGTGTCCTTCTGTTTTATGAGGCTAGCTAGCGCGAGAAATCTCGGGACTCAAGGCAGGGTTTTCCCTTGGGCTTCAGGGGAGGCTCCCTCAATTTGGGAGGAAATCCAAACCGTAGCCCGGCAACAGGTGGACGCCACATCACTGGCGGTCTTTCGCATAATTTTCGGTCTCGTGGGCGTGCTCATCGTCGCCCGGTTCTTCGCCTATGGCTGGATTGAGGCACTGTACATCGAACCGGCCCACTATTTCACCTACATAGGATTCGGCTGGGTCAAACCGTGGCCGGGCTGGGGAATGTACGCCCACTTTGCCGTCCTGGGCTTAGCGGCAGTCGGAATCGCGGCAGGTTTCCGTTACCGGCTGTGCGCCCTGTTGTTCTTTCTCGGGTTCACGTACGTCGAACTCCTGGACAAGACCGCCTATCTGAACCACTACTACTTTGCTGCACTGGTGAGCCTGTTGATGGTGTTCCTCCCACTCAACCGCTCGCTTTCGGTCGATGCGTGGCTGAAATCACGGACGCTGTGGGCCACCGTTCCTGTGGGAGCGCTGTGGCTGCTACGAGGGCAACTGGCTGCGGTGTACTTTTTTGCCGCAGTCGCCAAGCTGAATGCGGACTGGATGCTGGAGGCCCAGCCGCTGCGAATCTGGCTGCAGGACCACACCGGGCTACCACTGGTCGGCCATTTGATGGGAGAGGCCTGGATCGCCTATGCCTTCAGCTGGGGAGGCGCGCTCTTCGACCTCACTATCGTTGGCTGGCTGATGTGGAAACGCACCCGCCCCGTTGCGTACGTTGGGCTGGTAGTGTTCCACCTGATGACATATCTGCTCTTCCCCGAGATCGGTGTATTCCCTTGGCTAATGATGGGCGCAGCTCTGCTCTTCTTCCCGCCAGACTGGCCCCGACGCCTCATTGGGAGGTTGCGGGGAGAAGCGTCTCAGATCCCCTGCGATGACGAACTCCGGCTTTCCCTGACCGACGGCAACTCCCTTAACTGGGTCGCTACTTTCGCCGTCGTTGCCATTGCCGTTTACGTGGCAATACAACTGCTGCTGCCGCTGCGGCACTACGCTTACCCAGGAAATGTGCGGTGGAACGAGGAGGGTTACCGATTCGCCTGGCGGGTCCTGCTGACCGAGAAAGTGGGGATGGTGGAATTCAGGGTCCACGACCCGGTTACGGGTCAACGCTGGCGCGCGTGGCCCGAGGACTACCTGACGCCGCTACAGGTTGAAAGAATGGCCAGTCAGCCGGATATGGTCCTGGAGACGGCGCATATCATCGCCCGAGCCTTCGCTGGCCGAGGCTACCCCGGCGTCATGGTACACGCCGATGTGTTCGTCGCCATGAACGGCCGGGAGAGTGCGAGGCTGGTCGACCCTGAAGCAGATCTCGCCGCGATCAACCACAGTTTCGCGCCCAAGACCTGGCTGCTGCATCAGGGCGCCAAGCCTCCCTAGCTGTCGCCGTCGGTATCGGAAAAGCCCACGGAAACCCCGAGCAAGCTGACTATCTCCGTGTTGAGTACCCGTTGCAGTTCCTTAAACCTGTCATAGACCTCGCGCACCTGGGCCGGGTCGGCCTCCAGCAGTTCGACGATGCTGCCCTCGAGATTACCGGTGGCCGCGATGGTCGCTTCGATCGCTTCCCGCATCCGCGCGTCCGTTTCAGGGGACACCGCGGTTACACGGGCCGACACTCCCAAGCCGCCCTCAGCGCCGCGATAGACCGATGCGATGCTGTCGAGCTGGCTGAGCAGGTCCTCCCGGCTGTTACTGGCATTCCCTTCCGGGATGGCGGTGGCGTCGGCAGTTGTGTCTATCCCAAAACCAGCTCCCAGGCGCATGTTGGCGATGGTGCGTACCTGGAAGACCAGGCTGCGCACTACTTCAGCTTCCGCGTCGCTATCAATGAGGGCTAAGGAGCCGGTACCATCGAAATAGTCGGCATAACCGCTGGAGTCATCCTCGCCCTGCCAGTCAGCCAGTATCCCGGCCACTTCGTCGCTGATTACCGTGGTCACGGCTTGCAGGTAGGCACAGCGCTTTGGGTCTGAACCGTCTGACAGACCAGCGCTCCCTTCCCCAAACAGGAGGTATTCGGCGACACCCAGACCTCGCTGGGTGGCTGGAAGGAACTCGGTGACCCGTTCAACGGTCATTTCTTCTTCACCGGCAAGGTTCCTGTCGATCTTCTCGGCGTCGATGGGCCACCAATCCACCATGGACATCGAGCGGCGATCCATCGCCGGCCCGAACCGGTAAGACTCTGTGCGCAACCATGCCTGGCGAGCTCCGCGCCAGGCATCTCGCGCCGCGTCCAGACCCGCATCGCCGGGGGCTGAACAAAGGGCGTCCACGGACCGGCTAAGCCGGGCCATGCCATCGGCAGCAGCGGTATAGCCCGGCAGAATCACCTGCGAGGTGAGACTATGCAGAACTTCGGCTCGGGTCGCTTCTACGGGAGCAGGTGTCGCGGGTGGAGCCTCCGTGTCCGTGGGGACAGGCGTGGCGCTGGCGCCGCAGCCCAAGGCGAGGAACAACATCAAGGCAGCCAGGAAAGCAACCGGCTTCAGGCAATACTTGGTCATTGACATTCCCAGTGGGCGAGGTGGGTGGATCGTGAAGGAAAATGGTTGGACACTACAATGAATTCAAGAACCGGATCAGGGCTTCTCTTTCCTCCTTGGTGAGAGCCTTGAAAGCGTCTCGGGAGCGGGACCCCTCTCCACCGTGCCATAGTATAGCCTCGGTCAAATTGCGGGCGCGGCCATCGTGCAGGAACATGGTATGGCCGCTCACCGTCTTGACCAAGCCGATGCCCCACAGCGGCGGCGTGCGCCACTCTTGTCCATTGGCCTCGAAGTCGGGGCGTCCGTCGGCCAGTTCCGGCCCCATGTCGTGGAGCAGCAGGTCGGTGTAGGGGTAAATGGTCTGGTTACTGACTGCCTCAATTTCGTGGACCCCGGTGGTGTGTTGGGGCGTGTGGCAGACGGCGCAACCGGCTTGGACAAAGAGCTGGGCCCCTTCCTGTACCTGGGGGTCGCCGATGTCGCGCATGGCCGGTACTGCCAGGGTCTGTGTATAGAAAACCACGTCTGCCAGACGCTTCGCGCCAATCTCCGGGCTGCCTCCATTGGGGGCCGCCATGCAATCCCGCTGCGGAGCCGTGCAGTTCTCCTCGGGGAATAGCTCCGAGGTTATGCCCAGGTCCCCAAGGAAAGCTCCTGCCGTCTGCTGTTCCACAGTAGGAACATTGGCCTTCCATCCAAAGCGACCGAGGGACCTGGCGCCCTTTCGTTGATCCCATACCATATTTACGCGCCCGGATATCCCATCCCCATCAGCGTCATCAGGGTCAGCCGCTGACAGAATATCCGTCTCCGGGATTGCTTCAAGCAGCCCCATTCCGACGATAGCCGGGGCCACCCTGGGCGAGACCAGCGTTTCCGGGTGTATCTGACCAAAGGCAAGGTTGCGGATCTGGTATGTCGGGCGGCGAAGGGAGTACAACTCCCCGTCCTCGTAAACCCCCGGTACCTCCTGATAAACAATGATGAATTCCCCTTCCAATGGTACGCCTACAATGGACCGGTCCTGCAGTTGTCCTCCATAGACCGGCTCAGGGAGGGGCGCTCCATGCGGACCCGCGCCGGGAATGCTGAGACGGAGCAGCAGCCCGCGCTCGCCATCGTCTGGACCGTCAGGCGGCTTTCCCCGGCCGTCAAGGAGGTGGCAAGAGGAGCACGAGAGGGCGTTGAAGGTTGGCCCGAGACCGTCCCTGGCCTCGGTGGATGCTGGTGCGGTCACCCAATTTTGGCGGAAAAAGCTGTTGCCGACGGCAAAGGTGCGACGCTCCAGGGTATCCAGGTTCCGGGCTGAAAGGCCAAAGGCATTGCGGGTCGTGGTGAAGGCAGTGGTGGCTCCACCGGATTCAGGGACCAGAACCAGGGGCACAGGCGTAGGCACCGGAGTTTGATCAGGCCCTGCACAGGCCGCAAACAGCACTACCGTCAACACCAACAAGGTGGCGGCCAGAGTCATAAGCCCCGGCCGCCGGAGGAGGATGGGTCGTCCCCTAAGCAGGATCGTCACCGACGCCGCCCGCCCGGCAGCCGGCATTTGACCCAAGGCGACAGCCCCGTTCGTTCACATTTGTCGTTTGGCGCCTGGTTGGCATAGAGGAAAGTCTAGGAAACGCTGATGGTGATGTCGATCTGTTCGGCTGCGGATACGATGCTGTCGGTCTGGCCTTCCAGTGATTCTATGGTCCGCAGCACGGATGCACGACCCGCATCACTGTTGGGAATGGTCTCGCGAAGGTGCAAGTCAAAGGGGCTCGGAATTTCCGACGCCAGGGCCACACTGCGCCCGATCTCGCCGTTCAGCTTTGTAGCCAGGTCTTCATTGACTGCGGCGACCAGGTCCATGACACCAGGACCGGTTACCAAACCGTAGTCGCCGGTGTAGACCATCTGGATACCGCGAGCGTTACCGATGATGTCAGCCACGGTATTGTCGGAGAAGCAGGAATGCTCGTCTTCCTGGGACCGGGCCTCGTAGGCTACCGTCATTCGCTCGCCGGCCAACTCGCCCCGGGACAACTCGCCGATGCCAGTGATGATGTTGTTCAAGGCTTCGTCAACATCCTTGCTGACAAACTCCGCGCGGTAGTTGTCGGCTCCTGGAGCCCACGCGTCCACCATTCCCTGGAGGTGAACCAGCAGCAGATCGGACGCGGTGGCCAGGTAGGTGGCGCGACGGCCGGCATTGTCGGCAGAGGTGTAGTCAGAGACGGGACGGCTGCCAGGGCCGATTTCATTCATGTCCTGGCCCCAGAGCAGGAATTCAATAGCGTGCCAGCCGGTTGAGATGTTCTCCTCGGCTCCTTCCTCGTTCATGGACTCGATAAGCTCCGCGGTAATCTGCGGGAACTCGTCGGGGTTGTTAATAATGCCTGCGCCGGAATCATCCTCTACGTAGTCAATGTAAGCCTCGTCCATTGGCCAGGCATTGATCAGCCCTTCGGGTCCGTCCTCTTCGTTATCGATGGGGCCGCCGTAGAAGCGGAATGCTTCGGTGGGACCGTAATCGTCCCTGGCTACCAGCCAGGCGCGTTTTGCTGCTTCCAGGGTCGCCGGAGTGGGATCGGACAGGAAAATATCGATGGCCCTGTCCATCGCAGTTGCAGAGTTGAGGCTCTTCGTGTAGAGAGCATGCACGCCATTGGCGTAGTGGGCTACTACTTCACCCTTCAACTCCTGGACGTTCGGCCCTTCGGTGGCTGCCTGAGCTTCTACTACTCGAGTGACCTCCACTTCCCTGGTGACCTCAACCTCTACGGTTTCGGCTTCCCCGGCGCAGGCCAGCAGCCCACCCAGGATGGATGCCATGAAAAAGACTCCCAAGCGACTCCTCATACAATGCTACTCCTTACGGGTTGGTGTTGACACTACGATTCGACTTAGCTTCGCTGCCGAATCCAGCGCTAGTGTATACACTTTTTTTATGATGTGTCAACAGAATTATATTACACCAGTATGTTGGAACAATATGGATATATCTGCACGTATATATCTGGTCGCTGGCACGATTGACAGGATGAAGAGAATGCTCCCAAGAATTGCCCGCATTGCCTCAACTGCCATGCTGCCGAAACTCAGGGAGGCGATCACGTGGTGGGAGGCGTGTCCAGGATGGCTGAAAAGGAGTTGCTGGCAGCCGCGGGAGAACGCTGCCGAGCGGTTTCCCGGAAGGACAAGGCCCGGATCCTCGACGAGTTCATCGCGGTCGCCGGCCATCAGCGCAAGCGCGGCATCAGCTCGCTTCGCCAATCGGGAGAGGGGGAAAGCCCGTTGCCGGAGGCCGGAGGACGCCGGACCTGCGATGAGGTGGCCAGGGAGCCTCCGGCCGTATCTGCGGGAAGCGCCTGAAGGTGGCGTTGCCCCATCCGGCGGAGTCCATGGAGCGCCACGACTATCTCGGTCTGGACCCCGAAGTATGGGAACGACTCCTGGCCGCCAGCGCCGCCGCCCCGGACCGGCTGCTCAAGCCCGTCCGGGCCGCGGCGGCAAGCCGGCGCAGCCTGAACCGGGGCCGCCGCATTCCCGTGCGGACCTTCGCTGACTGGGACCGTCCCCCGCCGGGCTTCCTGGAGACCGGCCTGGCGGCCACCGCGTCTGCGTCGGTTGGGCCGAGGCCGCGCCGCTGCTGGCCAGAGAGCAGTCCCTGGCGGTGGCGGGACTGGAAGCCCGCAGGACAGCTGCCCTTTCCTGTGCTCGGCATCGGCTCGGACAACGACGCGGTGTTCATCAACGACACCCTTACCGAGTGCTGCGCTCAACGGGGGAATCAGTTCACCCGTTCCCGGGCCTGCCGGAAAAACGACCAGGCCCGGATCGAGCTGAAGAATGGCGCGGTCGTCCGCCGGTTCCTGGGTCGCGAGCGTTACTCGGGACAGGCGGCGGGGCAGCCATAGTCCAAGCTCTCGCCATGGCCGGTGCCCTCGCGGCCTCGGCCTGGCTACAGAAAAAGTGGCCGTGCGGCTACGATGCGGGCAAGAGGGTCTCCGGAAGGAGGCGGCATATCATCGTAGATACCATGGGATTGCTGCTGGCGGTGGCGGTCCACCCGGCCAACATCCAGGACCGGGACGGAGCCAAGTTGGTCATCAGTAAACTGCCGAGACGATTTCCACGCTTGGAGCTGATCTGGGCTGACGGCGGCTACCGGGGGCAATTGGCGGACTGGGTGGCCTACCTCTTAGGTTGGGTTCTGGAGATCGTGCCACGTCCCAAGGACAGCCATAGCTTTGAGCTGCTGCCCCGTCGCTGGGTGGTGGAAAGAACGCTGGCCTGGCTGGGCCAGTGCCGGCGGTTGAGCAACAGCCATGTGGGGCCGAGTGCGGGGCATGAGGAAAGGGAAGCCCTTTAGAGTCAGATAGTGGAAACTCGCGAAGTTCCGCTGGCCTAGCCATGCCGAGCTTAGCGCAATCCTAGTACCTCGTATCAGCATCCAAGCTGCAGTCCATGCGGGTGCCAGGATGAGCACGGGGTGGATTACCCTCGGCCTTCCGAACCCGCCGCAACTGGGTTGCTTTGCTTGAATGCTTCGAGTACGGGTCTCCCGCACAGCTATGCCATAGCCTGTATGACTACTTCGCCCCCGCTTTCCACTTCAATGTTCAAGCTGTGCCCATCAAGCGACAGCATTCCTACCAGCGGAGTGCTGCCCGTCGCATCGGCTTCGATTTCCCGCGGCTCGTCATCCCACAGGAGCGTAACGTTGTGAACGTTGAACTCCACCTGGTCGTCGTTGGCCAGGAATGCCCGGCCTACGTAAGCGAAAGGCAGTCCCAACTCGTTCACCAAAGTCGGCGGCAGGGTCAGGAAGCCGGTGTAGCCGGTGTCCACCACGGCCTCGATTTCCTGGGTCCGTCCTTCAGCACTCTGCAAGGTAAGGGATACTACCGCTTCATATGCGGCGTTCACCACGCCTTGGATCACCCGGTCCTCCGCAGGGACCCGGCACCGAAGCTGCGCAGCGCCCGGTATCCCACGCGCTCCATCAACACGTCAACCGCGCCGGGGCGCTGCGTCCGCAATCGCTCCAACGCATCCTTCGCGCTGTTGGCGATGGCCCAGTCCCCGGTGTCCACGTCGATGGCGGCGTACTTTCCAAAGTGACCGTCCTCGACCTTGGGCAGGACGTCGCGCTGGTAGATTTCCTGGCCCAAGCGGGCGATCTCTTCCTTAGGACGGGTTGGCGCGTTCACTGTCAAAACCCTCGTGTTGGTCGGCTTTCGTGGCTGTCATTTTACACCGCCCGGCGGCCTTCGGACAAACCAAAAGGCCTAGCCTGCGGGCGTGTCCGAGGCGGACCGCTAAATCAGCGGCCCACCCTTGTTCGTGCGTCCTGGCGGCCCGCGCCCACCGTGTCCGGCGAGTATCCCAAGTCTGCCCGCCCGCTGACTGCGGCTGAGCTTCCTGTCTCCTTTAGCAGGGAGCAGGCTGTTGGAATGGGGAGGCGGCGCTAATCGCCCTCCGGTTCACTCCGCTTCAGCATTGCGGAACAGCCCCGCTCGTCTACGATATGGTTCACCGACACCCGCCCCCGGCTGTCATAGCCGGTGGTGTAGGCAAATTCCACCTCTGCGCCTCAGGGCACCCGCCCGCCGGTGCGGATGGTTCCGTCGCCGGGCTTACCGTTGCTCCTCGGCCCTCCGGCGCCCTGGATCACCACGCCCTGGCGGTCGTCCTTCTTCCAACCCATGACCTTCAGTTCCACCGGCGCCACCAGTTCCGCTGGCGACGGCGCGAACAGGATCTGGTGCAGCCGCCGGAGCACGTCCCCTGAGGGCTTGCGCTGGCCGTTCATGATCAGGGAGAGCATGGCGGAGCTGATGCCGGCCCGCCGGGCCGTCTCGTTCTGGCTTATATCGTGAGCGTCCATGCGTTCCCACAGCACGCTGGGGTCCACGTCGGCACTCTGGGCGGACTCGACCTTCACGGGAGCCTCCAGGACTGACTCCAAGCGGGCCTGGGCGGCGGGACTCAGGTTGCGCTGTCCCCGGGACACCATCACCACGTGGCCGTAGCTCAACCCGGTCCGTTCCGCCACCTGTCGCAGGCTCATGCCCCGCTCCCGGGCCCGCTCCCGCAAGTAGGTGCTCTCCCCGCCTGGCACCACGCCGTCCCGGCGGTTGGCGCATTGGGTGGGGGCGATCTCCACCGGAGCGCCCAGCGCCGCCTCGACCCGCGCCTGCACCGCCGGGCTCATGTGCCTCCGGCCCCGGGACACCTCGGACAGGTAGCCGGCGGACACGCCCACCAGTCCGGCCAGGGCCTTCATGCTCAGGCCCCGCTCCCGGGCCCGCTCCCGCAGGCAGGTGCTTTCGCTCTCTACCAGGCCGCCCTGGCGGTAGACCACGCCCTGGCCGGGGACCTCGCCCAGTATCTCCGTGGCCCTTTCCCGCATCATGGGAGACCAGGGCCTACGACCGTTGGCCACGGAGGACAGGTAGCCGTGGTTCACGCCCATCAGGTCGGCCAGTTCCTTGAGGGTGAGGCCCTTGCGCCGGGCGGCGGCCCGGAGTTCGCTCTCGGGCTTGCAGTTGTGCGCTGCGGTTGACCCGTGCCCCAGGTCGGCCTGAGCCGGGGGAGCCGTTAGGGTGCTGATGTGCCCCTGGCCATCGCCTTGCCCATAGAGGGTTGCCGCCAGGTCGTGGGTAGTTTCGGTGTTGTAGCTGTTCACAGTGGTGGTCATGTCGCTTCCTCCGAAAGGCGGAAAGCGAGGCCGGTCCGAATGGACCGACCCCGCTCTCTCGTTCAAAATGCGGGTCTCTGGGTGCGGTCCATTCAGCCGCTTGGGTGTTCGCCGGGTGGCGAAACACGAAGAGCGGAGCCGCCTCTCCGCCGTTGGGAGAGACGACTCCGCTCGTTGATGCCTATTCGATTGTCCGTGGGTGTCGGGTTGTTACTGCCGGTTCGCCGGTTGCTCCAACCGGCCCGTCATGGCCGGGAAGTCAGGATGAATGTTGTTGTAGTTGATCACCTCCTGGATGGGGTTGTCATAGTTGTCGCCGACGTAATGCCGGTTGACTACGTGATTGCTGGCCCAATGGCCGCCTTCGGCAAGGTGGCTGGAAGCTGGCGCGAAAGGCTGCCCTTTGACCCAGACATTTCCCGTCCATTGCGCCGCCGGGGAATGACGCCGTGGGTCGCCTGTTCCAGCTTCTGCTGGATGAGCCGGGCCACGGCCCCGCGATGGTCAAGACTCTTGACGCCGCAACCGAAGGCGGCTCTCGCCATACCCCGCGACGCGCACCGAGCCCTTGGTCAGGCAACGCAAGAGGAGATACCCGTTGGCTGGAGGGACGGCGCAGGACGCACCAAACCCAGGGTCGGGCTACGCGAATGGAGCAGCCGCCTGGGTGGTGGAGAGAGGCGCAACTTGCCCAGGAGAAAGCGCGCGACAAACCGGTCAGTGAGGGAAAGGCGAAGGGCAGGGCAGGGAACGCAGCCGGGCCAGCGGTTACGCCGTCAGCTGCGATGCTGATGTGAACTGCGTTGCCAGGGAAAGAGTCCCGTCCACCATCGTCGGAGTCGAACCGGAGCGTGTGGGACCTGCGGCCTGGTTACCGCTGGTAGACCAGCTACGCCGCAGACGTGAGGAAGCGGCCGGAGGCGATGCCCGTTCCAGCCGCAGATTGAGGGGTGAGCGCTGTGTCCTGTGCGCTCGGAGACTTGGACCGAAGGGTTCGGTTCCTGGGTAATCGTGTCGCTGCTGTACTACACCTCCTTGACGATGTTGGCAGTGCCGACGACCTGCGCCAGCATGGTGTTACGTCCCGCATCGACGTGGACGCCGGAGGAGCAGGGCTCGACCCCGGGAGTGCCGCGTCACGCAGCGGGCAGGCGCTTGTCCCTGGTTGAGGGCCGTCGCGGGGAGAGCGAGGCTCAATCCCTGGCGAACGGTCCGGGTCGGGGACTGACCCTCCAGCTTTCTGCGGGAAAACTGGCACAAACCGTAAACTGCATTGATTATCGCCCTCCCCACGCTATCAGGGAACGGTTTCAGCGAGCACCTGGGCCGCCCCGACGGTGATCGCTCGCTCCGCGCTCGCTGGCGACTCGCCGGTGTACCCCAACTTCTGCCCATCAGGATCAGGTCCCAGCGTCGGCTCCGTCATCGGCGCCTGGCAGGCCGCCTAATTCCGCCACAGGCCCACGGTGAGCAACCGCCTGAGCCAGCGCAGCAGCTTGCGCTTCCTGATCGACACCTGGGTGCGGTACAACGCCTTCCAGCGCCAGCGGGTGTGGTCCCGCCGGGCCAGGCTCTTCACGGGTTGCAGCGCCGGCGGCACGGTCAGCTCGTGCTCTTCAAACATGGCCAGGTCCAAGGTCAACAACCGCTCCTGGTCCTCCAGCCAGGACAGGCTGCTTCTCCGGACCGGGTGCCGGTCCTTGAGTTTGCGCCACTCCTGCACCAGGGGCCAGGCGTCGCCGTACACCTCCGGGTCGTCTTCGGCGGGCTCCCGGGTAACCATCTCCGGGTCCACGCGGCGACGGCGGGCCGGCCTGCTCTGGTTCAACCCCGCTACCGGCGGTGCCGGGGGCGTTACCGTGGGTGGCTGCTGCGGCTGTTCAGGTGCGCACACCTTGCCGGTTCCGGCACTACCGGACCCAAGCCTCCGATGGGGTGAATGACTTCGGCGCCGCCTTCGCCATACTCCAGGAACACTTGGACAGGGCCATGGAACGCCCGGGTTCAACGTACCTGCCATCGCAAGTCGCCCGGCTCATGCAGCGGGAGGACAGCGCCATAACGGCCCTGGCAACCCTTGGCGTCGAGGAACGGCGCTCGTTGATCATCGAGTTGCTGGCCGGAAGAGTGCGCGCCAAGGGCGCGACACCGGCATAGCACCAGGCCCAAGCAGCATTTGGACTGAATCAGGGGCGAAGTCACCCAGGATGACGTGCCCTTCGGGTTCATGGACGTAACAGGCTCCGCCGAGTCCAGCGGCCAGAGCACAGAGCCCGGCGGGCGTCCCCTGACCTCCGGCACCAATCCAGCCGGCCGCAGGCGCCTGACGCATTGACCCCGCTCCTCATCAGGAGCAGTGGCATCTCTCGAGGAACACGGAAAGGCGCCAACGAGCAACAAACCCCCGTAAGCTCGTCGGCTTCCGTTTCATTCTTCAGGCAATGGTCCAAGGTAACCATGGCCGCGACCAGCACTGATGAGCTTCGCCCAGGACCAAGTCCATTCAAGTAATCCAGTCTCGCAGAGACTGTGAAAAGGAGCGCCTCCGACCATGCGAATGTACCCGAGAACATTTCCCGCCACCCGCCGCAAGAAGCTCAAGCGGCGTGCGGAACGGCGGATCTACGAAGCCCTGGCCGGCAGCGACCGCCAGGGCTTCGTCTATTACGAGTGGCGCAGGGGCTACGGGCGCATCGAGCTGGACTTCGCCGTGTGGATCGTCGGCCTGGGCCGCTTCGCCCTGCAGGTGAAGGGAGGCCGATACCTGCTCATCGGCGGCGAGTGGCACCTGATGACCAGGAATGGACTGGTGCCCATCGAGAAGTCTCCCTTGGATGAGGCCTGGCTGGCCGCCCTGGACCTGCACGACGATATCGAGGAGCTTGCCGCAACACCCTACAACCCCTACGTCATCCCCGTGCTGGCGTTCGCCGACATGGAGCCCGATCCGGTCATCGAGGGGCTGGCCCGCCGCAAGGGAGTCTACCTGGTCTGGCGCACCGGTGATCTTGTGGCGGACCTGGGCGCCGTCGCACGCGGCCGGGGAGTGCCGGACGCGCTCCCCATGGACCGCATCCGACGGGAGGTCAGCGCCGTAACCGACGGCCTGATCGAGCTGCCGGAGGCGCCGGAGCAAAGACCGCCGGGCCAGTGGTCAAGCCCTCAGCGCCGTCCGGGCTGGAGCTCATCCGGGTCCGGGCCCGGGAAGTGCGTTTCCGGCGCGGAATCATCACCGGCCCGAGGAGGCCCCAATAGCTGAGCCAGAGAGGCCAACCGTGATGCCGATTCCCCATGTCCGGTCAAGCTCCGGCCGGGACGAGTCAAGCGCACCGGGTTCGGCATCCCAAGCCGGCCGGCAGATCAACCCATGCGAGAAGCAACATGAACATGAACCACACGGCGGGCGTGGCCCCCGCCATACTGCGGCTGCACCCGGGCCTGGACCAGGGACAGCTGGAGCTGATCGGCCATACGCAGGGGCCCACCATGGGCGTCGCGGGACCCGGCACCGGCAAGACCCTGGCGGTGGCCCTGCGGGGAGCCAACATCCTGCTCCGCGGGCTGGCCAGACCGGAGGAGCTGGTGCTGTGCACCTACTCCCGGCCCGCGGCGCGGGAACTGCGGCAGCGGTTCACCGCCCTGGCCACCGCCGCCGGTTGCCCGGGAGACCTCTCCCAAGTGCGCACCGGCACCATCCACGGCCTGTCCCGCCGCATCCTGCGTTCCCACGGCCGTCGCGGCGACCC
The DNA here is from genome assembly GCA_965203005.1 of Dehalococcoidia bacterium. Taxonomy (GTDB): domain Bacteria; phylum Chloroflexota; class Dehalococcoidia; order Lucifugimonadales; family UBA3495; genus VXOI01. The sequence goes on along the minus strand of CBDBBS010000002.1, from coordinate 1,572,654 downwards.
CCGGGCGGACTTCGCGGTGCTGAACGAGGACGAGCAGTGGCGTCTGCTGTGCAGCCGCTTCGATGACGTCTTCGGCCCGGACCTGAATGCCCTGGAGCGGGCGGGCTGGCGCTGGCGCGAACCGCGCCTGGTGATCCGCCACGGCCTCAAGTTCTTCGCGAGGCTCTGTGATGAGCTCATCGATCCCGAGGAACTGATTGCTTCAGCAGACCCCTTCCACGCCGCCCTGGGCCGTTCCTACCAGCGGTACCGGGACCTGCTCCAGGAGGAGGACAGCGCCGACTTCGATCACCTGCAGCGGTGGGCCGCCGAGCTCCTTGAGGACGGCTCGACCGCCGACATCATCTCCGCCGGCATCAGGTACCTGATCTGTGATGAGTACCAGGACACCTCCTGCGCCCAGGAGCGCATCCTCCTGCGCCTGTGCCGCCATCACGGCAACATCTGCGTGGTGGGAGACGATGACCAAAGCATCTACCGGTTCCGCGGCGCCAGCGTGCGGAACCTGCTGCAGTTCCCCGAACACTTCTCCGGCTGTCACACCGTGGAGCTCAACGTCAACCACCGCAGCCCCCCCGCCATCGTGGATTTCTACCACCGGTGGATGGCCGGCGCCGCCGACTGGTCCAACCCCGACCCCCAGGGCCGGCCCTTCCGGCACCCCAAGTCCATCAGGCCTCATGCCGCCCACTTGTACCAGGACTACCCGGCGGTCATCCGCGTGGAGGGAGGCGATGCCGGGGAGGAGATGGCGCAGCTTGTGGAGCTGATGAGGTTTCTGAAGCAGGAGCAGGTCATTGCCGAATACGGCCAGGTGGCGTTGCTCCTGCACTCGGTCCGGGGACCGGCGGCCGCCGGCCATCTCGACGCCCTGGAGCGGGCGGGAATACCCGTGAACCGCAGGCCTTCCGGTTCCGGGGACCACCGGACCGCCGGCAACCGCCGGGCGCTCACCGTCACCACCATTCACCAGGCCAAGGGGCGCGAATGGGACGTGGTGATCGTGGGATCCCTGGATTACCGCAGTTCCGGCGTGGACCCGGTGGGCGGTGAACTCCGGCATTACTGCCTGCGCCCTCCCTTCGAGCCGCCCGACCGCATCGCGGACTTCGACGACGCCCGCCAGCGCTATGTCGCCTTCTCCCGGCCCAGGGGTCTGCTGGTGCTGACCTCGAGCGCTCCGGTGCATCCCCGCCTGGAAGACGCCTGGGAAATCCTGCCCCGCTGGGACAGGATGGACCGTGGGGCGCTGGCCCGGCAAAGGTTCCGGCCTGCGGATCAAACCCGCGAAACGGAAAGGTCCTCGTGGCCAGCCCATGCTGCTCCATTCCTGGAGCGCCTCGACGTGTGGGTGGGCCGGGCCGCATCGCCGGCGAACGCCCCACTGCTGTCGGGTCCGCCGCAAATCCGGCGCACATCCAACACGGGGAGGTGACCCATATCATGCACACTGATACGGACGTCAATGGGAAGACCAGAGGGCCGCCTGCACCAGGCCGGGGAATCTGCCCCTTTCGGCCCGCCGCCATTCAGGCGGGCCGGTTGCATCCGCGAACCCGCGCGGGCAGACCCCTGGCTGGATACAAACCACCTTCGCCGAGACCCCGCTGCGACGCTGCGACGGGCCGGCCCGGGATCGACCCCGGGCCGGCCCGTTTCATATCTGCGGCGCCGGCGCAATCAACCACCCAAAATCCGAAAGAGATGATAATCACCATGGAAATCATAAGGAACGACAACAACAATCCCCTGAGCCAGGCCGAGATGAGGGCCTGCCAGCAGTTCGAGGCCAGCCCCCTGGCCGGCCAGGTCCTGTTCCATCCCCAGGTGGCCGACGGCAAGCCCGCGCCCAACTGCGTCGCCTTCCTCGAGGAGGTCGGGCGCTTCGCCGTCACCATCCTGGAGGACCGGTACACCGTCGAAGGCCGCCAGTGGATCCGGCACCAGGCGGACGGCGCCAGATCGTCCATCTACAAACCCCTGGAAGGGGTCTGGCAGGCCGCCAAGGCCGTCCGTGAGGAGCTCAACCGGAAGCTGGACCTCAACACTTACGTCATTGCCGTGGCCTGGTTCCCGGACATGGACGAGGATGAGGACATTCTCGACGAGGTCGGCGGCCGCAAAGTGAAGCTGTTGTTCGGTCAGGCCGACCTGGCCCAGCGGCTGGTGCATCTCCCCAAGGAGAGTCAGCTGCAGACTCAGCTCAGCCGCGGATATATCCAGCGCGATGTGGAGGTCCTGACCCGCGATACCGACGTGAAGACGCCAGCGCCGGCCGGGGAGCCCCAGTCCATCAAAGGACGCGCCGGCGCCCTGACGTTCCAACACGTGGATACCGTCAACATCTACGTCACCATCGTCAACGGCAGCGTGGGCGATGACCCTCCGCTGATCACCGTTCAGGGCCAGTAGGCCCAATCATAGCCCGGGCGTAGTTTCCTGCCGTGCCTGGGCGATTCGCCTGCCGACGCCCCTAGCGGGAGACTCGGATCCCGCTTGAGCGCTGGCCAAGACAGTGCTATCATTATCGAAACGCGGTAGCCATGACCCTCTCTGAAGGTAATCCATAGGGACTCCCCAGGGTGGACCAAAGGCCATCCGATCACGAGTACTCCTACCCTCAGGGTGGACACAGGCCGCCCGGTAAGGGTACTCCTAACCGCGTGGACGGAATTGCGGCGGACATGCCGCCATCGGGTCATCCCTAGCGATGTCTGCCGTTCCGGAGGCACTCGCGACAAACCCGAAGAGAGGGCAGAAGACTCGGCCATATAACTCCGAGCCAGTAGCCCTTAGACAAGGGGAACCACTACTGTAGAACCTGTTGCGACCAGCAGCAGGTAGATGCTTCCGATAAGTAGGACGCACCGGCCCGCCTGTTCCTAGGGCGGGCCTTTTCGTATTCTCGCCCAACTGCGCTCCCCACCTTTCCGACTGTTTTCTCCCCGGCCACGAATACTGCTGTCTAGTCCACTTCCCTGTGGTAGAATCGGCCTCGCGACGGAAACTATCATCTTAGCCCTTGGAGAAGGGCTCACCGGCATAGCAATTCTGCAGGGCACACCTCGTGCCTCCTTGCGGGCTATGTCGGTGATGGTTTCTGTCGCGAGTGCCAAAGCCAGATCCGCAAGGAGGTTCCTCGCATGGCAACCGGCCCAGGCTTCCGCCACAACCCCAACCCAATCCTTCGAACCGCCGGGCTGAACACCAACAGCCCCTCGCTCAATAAGCCGCGCCCACCATCACTAGGGATCCGTGCAAACATGGCGAGATGGGCGGCTGGACTGGTCCTGGCCCTCACGCTGATAACCGCCTTAGCCTGTGGAGGAGAAGAGGCGGCGACGGAATCAGTCATGGAAGAAGCGCCGCCTAACACCACCGAAGCGACTAGGAACACAGAAGCCGCCCCCGGTGCAGCCCCGACAGCAACCTCCCCCGTGTTGTCGCAGACCAGGCAGCGGAGTCCCGCGCGCACCCAAGGAGCACAGGATCCCACTGAAACGGCTTTGACATCCCCCATGCCTCAGCCATCCGCAACCAAGAAAGCAACAGAAACTCCCCTGCCCAGAACCACAGAGCCGCCAGCGACTCCGACACCCACTACCGTTCCAACGCCCGAGGGGCCCCCCTGCTTCGAGCCAAAGGCCGCGGCCCAAGTAAAGATGCCTCCGGCTCAAACCTCTGCGGAAACTGACAAGGCAGCACTCGAGGCACTATTCAATGCCACTGATGGCGAGCGATGGGAGACCAGCCAAACATGGATGACCCGCAGACCTCTCATGCAGTGGCATGGAGTTAGTACTAACGATCAAGGCCGAGTCACAGAGCTGTCGTTAACTAGCGTTAGAGGAGAACTGCCGCCGGAGTTGGGCAACTTGACCGAGTTGGAAGTTCTGATACTGTCCAATTCCAGTGTTACATTGCCCCCCGAGTTCGGCAACCTCACCAAATTGGAGCGGTTTGGTCTGATTGAGGAGAGTTCCTTTGGGGATCACCTGATCCCTGAATGGGGCAATCTTGTCAATCTTCGGAAGCTTGACTTCAGTGGTATGAACCTGGAGGGTGCAATTCCTGTAGAACTGGGCAACCTGACCAATCTGCAAAGCTTGAACCTTGCCGACAATCGCTTGTGTGGGGAACTGCCGGGAGAACTTGGCAACCTTGCCAGCCTGAGCTTGTTGAACCTCAGCGGAAACAAGTTGAGCGGCGAGATTCCATCCAGCTTCCGCGGCCTAACCGGAGTGACTTGGATGTACCTCAGCAACAACCTGTTATCCGGTGAATTACCTCCGTGGCTGCTCAACCTCCCCAGGCTGAGTGAGTTGAGGCTCAGCAATAACCAGCTCTCAGGTGAGTTGCCGCCGGAATTGGATTACCTGGCCACCGTAAGGGTGTTTCTTCAGGGGAACCCGCTGGAAGGTTGTGTTTCGCAGTATATGCGGAGGTATGTTTTGGGAGAATCAATACATCTGGAGGATTGTACTCCGGCCGACAACCCAGAGGATGTAGAAACCTTGATTGCCCTGGATCCATACCTCCCGAGTCCAAGGTTTGCTGACGCTCTGACTCGACGAGGTTCGAGTTTGCTCCCAGAAATAGGCGGAGTATATGTTGACACCAACGGACATGTTGCAGCCTTGGAGATAGGGTTTGGTAGAGAGATTCCAGCGTTGTTAGGTGATCTTTCACATCTGCGAGTACTGAGAATCGCTTATAGTGACGGTGCTCAGCTACCGGAAGCGCTGGGCAATCTCTCCCATTTGAGAGTCCTAACCGTCAACAACGCCGAGATGACCGGGCCATTGCCGGACTCACTTGCCAACCTCAGGAATCTGAGAGTGTTGAATCTCCGCGCTAACGAGTTCACCGGCGAGATACCAGCTTTTCTGGGCAACCTCCCTAACCTCAGGGAATTGTGGGTTGGACACAACAACTTCACCGGTTGTGTGCCAAAGAACTTGGCAGAGAACCCGCATATAAAATTCAGAAAAGAATCCGCTCTACCCACGTGCCCGTGAAACTTGACCCTCAGCCGGGCCACAGAATTACTGTCGCAGACACCTTCCCCAAGGCGGGGCGGGGGCGATGCGTCTGCATGTCAAGGTACACTAGGAACACGAAGCGGCCCGGATCTGGCTGCGCTGGTTTCCCAGGCTTTCCTAGGGGTTGGTCAGGGACAGCGAGCGGCTGTTACTGGCGATCACTGGTGTCAGACGGGAGCGATGGGCACGCCGGAACGCCAATGCCCCGAGCCGCTGGGGCCGCAGGTGAGAAAGTGAAGGAAATGGCCGTAACCTAACTTGACTCCCCAGACGACGGAAGCATCATTCACGACGATGGGGACTTGTTCATCCTGAGAAACACCTTCCGCCAGTTCTTCACGCTACGGTGATAACACCGCCCGAGCCATCGCCGAGAAGAATAGCCAAGGTGGCCTTATGCATCAAATACGCGCATCACAGTTTGCGGTACTTGAAGAATCGAGGGCATCGGGCATCGTCGATTCCCTGAAACGCGGGTCCATTCCAACGTCGACGTGCCTCCCATTAACGACAAACAGTGTGTCCTGAACGGTGGACCTGTGGCAGGCGTGGTCGCCATCGCGGTGGCCGGAGCGAGTCAGCTTTGAAGATGCTGTCCGACGACACCGAGCTCCTCGTCATGATCGACATGGCGGCCATCAGAAACAACGAGGACAACTTCCCCGGTGATTACGATGACTTCGCCGACGACATGCAGCAGCGGATCGACGACGCCCTGGATACGCAGGAGGTAGCCTACGGCCAGGTGGACAGCTACATCCTGGCCGGCAACAGCCGGACCTATGAGGAAATGCTGCTGATACAGGGCGATGTGGCCTTCAGCGACATCCAAGACGACTGGGATGACCAAGGGTTCCAGGATGACTCTTATCAGGGCTACGACATATGGGACGGTGACGACTACTACGTCCTCGTCGAAAAACATAGCGCGGTCATAGTTTCAGACTCGGAGCAGATGAACAGGGACGTGATCAAGATAATCGACCGCGAATCGGGCTCCGTGGAGGACGACCCGGACGGAAACCTGGCGCGCATCATTGCCAGCCTGGACTCCTCGCCCATAAAACTGGCGGCCACAGGGGACGCCGCTGAGGACTGTGACGCCTGGGTGGACGGCTGCGTCGGCTATGGCGCCGGGTACTCGGGCGCAGACCCACAACGGGAAGAAATAACGGCCGGCCTGGTGGTGGTATTCAGCAGTGAACGCAGGGCGGAGCGCGCCGTGGACGACTACGACCAGGTGGCCAATTTCATGGAGGACATGCTGGGCAACATCGCGCGGCACGCGGACAACTTCACGAGTCCGGCAAGGGTCGGGGAAGTCGATGTAGACGAAATACTGGCGGATGGGGAGTTCGTTTTCGGAGTTGGCTTCATCGAGATTGATGCTGAACAATAGCGAAGAGAATCGCGCCGCCGTCAGCCAGGCCCCCGTGGTGGGACGAAGCTTCCCCGACAACCGGCGAGGGCCAGGGAGTTACCCATCACTCAACTCCCACCATAAGCCAGGCCTTCCGGGACGCCGCTCCGAAAAGCACCTCCGATAACCGTGAACTGGGCAGGCCACTCGCCGAGGGAAACCAAGACCAGGAAACCCGACCGCTTCGGCATTATGCGGCGCGGATATGAATGGCGGCGCTAAATTGTCCCAGGCGGGCGGATTGACCGACTGGCCTTCGATACCCCAGTGGCCCGTGATGTTGCCGCCATTGACCAACGCACCCGCGTCCGCCGGACTCCAGATCTACAACTACACCATCCGTTCCTCCATCACCCTGATGTGCGCTCTCCCGAGCGACGTCAGGTTCGTCGGCAACACCGGCCTCCCCATGGAGGAACAGGACTCCGCCACCGGCACGGTCATCGACCCCGCCGCGGACGGCGACAAGGTCGCCAAACGCTTCGGTGCCTTCTGCATCTCCGAGGGAGCAGGCGCATACCCCGTGACATCCTCAGACGGCAAGCTCAACATCGCCGACGGCCTCACGGCCAACGTGGCCATCCACGATACCGGCGGCGCAGGCGACGGCATGGCCGCCGCCACCATGAGCTTCGCCAAGAAATGGATGAAGGCCTGGGGCATCACCACACGCCTCAGCAAGGTATTCGCCTTCTACGCCCAGGTCGTAACCAAGGACTACTATTTCAAGGGCGTCGTCGTGATCCACCGCGACCACCTGTACCCCGGCCCCGAGGGAACCGACATCGTCTTCGACGAGGCCTCCCTCAGCCGCCAGGTGCTCTCCAACAAGTGGACCTTCGGCAAAATGCTCCCCATCCGCGTGTCCGACGACGACACCGGCATGTGCCAGATCGAGTACCTCATGCAGGGCGAGACGTTCACGTCGTTCACCGACCCGAACGAGACCGCTCCCAAGATGCTCGAAATGGCCAAGCTGCTCGACAAACGCTTCTACCGGCAGGCCCGCAAGGACCACCGGGAGCTGATGGAGAGCGAACGGAACCGGCAGGACGGCTACATGAAGTGGGACATCGACGAGCTGGACAACGAGACCCTCTACTGGGAAATCCAGCCCGACGACGTAAACGTCCACCTAGCCCGCGCCCGCAGCCGCAGCGACTCCGACCGGATGGTCAACATCTCCCTGGCCGCCAGCCACCACAGCCCCTTCGTGAGCCCCCACGCCACGTCGAGGCTCATTGGCAGGATGGCAGCCACCTGGCGCTCCAAGAAGCTCCGGCCCAAGCGCGGCAAGAACACCACCCTGCCAATGCTCATGGTGCATGGCCGCGAAGTAACACTGGCCCACTGGTTCTACGCCGGCATCCCCGAGCCGCCCCCGGGGTACATCGCCCTGGTCTGGTGGCACGGCAAGCCCGTCATGGGCGTACCCAACGAGAACGACTTCCACGCCAAGGGCCGGGCCATGGATACCTGGGACAACGACTCGGACAAGTTGACCCTGGCCTGGCTCCAGGACGGAGACACCCACGGAGCACTCACCCTAAGGCGCCCAATGTCCGTGGACGGCGGCACCTGGATGAAACTCCTGGACTCCGACGTGGAACGCATCAGCGCCATCGACGGATGGAACCAGAAAACAGGCCACCACCGCTGGGAGGGCCTCTACGACGTGGACAAGGACGGCAACCCCCTCCGGCCCTCTGTCGTAGCACCCGTACCCTTCGAATCGAAGGACGCCTGGAACAGCAATATCAAGGACCCCGCAGACGTCCTGAAATTCCTCATGGCACGGAACAAGTACGCCGGGGCCATCGGCATGGCCTCCAACTATGCCGCCAACCTCGACATGGCCGGCGCCTTCGATCCCGACAGGCATCTGTTCTGTCTCTCCGAAGACGTCATCGACGGCAACGGCATCCCTGAGAATCTCCTCGAGCACCTGCGAAAGGAGGTCTATCAGACCGCCCGCAACAACGCCATGTGTCCTTGCGTCTGGAACCGCGTCGCCGGAGAGATGTCCCGGATACACCGGGAAACTACCGAAGACCGCTGGGCCCAGCTCACCGTGTCAACCAAGTGCCCCGAGCATCACGGCCTCTACCACAAGTGGTCCGGCCAGGCCGTCGATTACCTCGAGAACAAACTCCAGCTCAGGCAGCTGTGTGCCAACGGCCCCCTCGACCGGCTCACCCAGGAGCACGACGAGCTCCTGACCGCCATCGTCAGGGAAGCCTTCGCCAAGCGGAACGCCGCCTGGCGCAAATGCATCAGTGAGGAGGAGGCCCTCAGACAGGAGCCCGATACCCCGGACTTCGTTCTGGACAGCCTCCGGGCCCAGGCAATCGAACTGGCCCACAAGACGGAACTCCAGGCCGCGAAGAGGCCTTCGACAAGGCCCAGGCACTCCCTGGGTACCAGTACGGAGACTTCACCAACGTCTGGTTCCAACTGGAACTCAACTGCCGCAGGCGGTTCAAGAAAGGGCCCTTGCCCGCTCCCATAACCGTCATGGCTCTCAGCGAACTGCCCCAGGAGGAACACCTGGGCTTCTACGCCAGCGGACCCTCGGTGGCAACCGCCATCGTCCGCACCATGGAAGCCCCCCGGGAAGCCCGCCAGAAGGGCGTCAAGCCCGGGGCCGCCTTCAAGATCGCCAAGGACGGCAGCAACTGGTATTGGCTCTGCCGCCCCGACGGCACCAAGGTGACCCGGATACGCGCCGACGCCAAGGCCTACCTGAACATGCGGCTGGAGGCCGTCGGGTTCCTGCCCGACTTCCAGGCCCCCGAATGCAACCAGGTACAGCTTCCCCCCGACCAGGACGAAGGACCCAGCTACACGCTGGCCCTGAAGATACTGGGCAACTAGCCCAACCGGGCTGACCCCGGGGCGCGGAAAACCGCGCCCCAACCCGGGTACTGAACTCAGGGAATTACCCTGGCATTACAACACGGTCCCCACGCTTCCGCGCAGCCGGACACGACGACTGCGCCGGAGGCGCCGTTGTCGACGTCCAAGCAAATTCGATAACGGAGACGGACCATGATTCCCAAGATCAAACGACTCGCCAAGGCGCTTTACCAAGCACTGAGGCACCCCTGCCGAACCGGTTCCGAAATCCGGGACGGACTCACAAGGAGGTTCACAGCCTCCTTCATAGCCACAGTCGACTACCTAGTGGGTCGCACCGTCTGGCTGGACATCCAAGACAACCAGGGAGCCTATCATCTGCCCAAAATCGCAAGGCCAATATTCTTCGTAGGAATACTCCTGGCCACACCGACTGCGGCAGTGATCTTCTCCATCTGGTTGACCAAGCAAATACAATTGGGCGAAGAATTCAGCACAATAATCGACGATGGAGCTAAAATGACTCGTGGCCTCTTGGCCGGCACACTCTTCGCAGCCCTGCTGTTTTCAGTAACCCTCCACATCTTCTTTGGGGGTCTTGCAATGCTAGGTATCCTTATAAGGAAACTCGAGGCCGCCACACGGCCTGAACGAGACAAAACCATCCAAAGGCAAAACGAAACCATCGAGGTCCTCAGGAACCAGATCAGGCGCTCCGGTCAGGAACCCGAGGCATAGCCAGGTCAACCTGACCACCGGTTAAAACCCAGTCTCCCGCGGAAGCGTACCCCTGACTCAGCACCCAATACCCGGCAGCCCACAAGCTGCCGGGTCTTTTTTATGCCACCAACCCTCCGCAAACTGGAGCCACCATGCTATTGATGCTCGCCAAGGCCGCAGGCATAACCACCATCGCCATAGGAGCCCTCTATTACGGCATGTCCGCCTGCGTCAACTACGCCCACGACGCCCTCGACCAGGGAGAACCCGCAACCCTCCCCCCACACATCCAGCAATACATGCCCGAAAGACTGGGAAACGACCCGGAACATCCCGTCGCCCGGCTCCTCGAAATAGACCAGTGCCACACCGAAAACTGGGTGCCCAACACCCCGGAGATAACCTTCCAGGTCCAGCGGATCGTCGACGGCGACACCATCCTGGCCCATACGTCGGAACAACCGGACCAGCGGCTCCGCTTATGGGGCATCGACGCCCCCGAATCCGACCAGCCCCACGGCCCCCAGGCCACCGCCCGGCTTCAGGGCCTCGTACCCACCGGGAAGATGGTAAAGGCCCGCAACATGGGCCTCGACAAGTACGAACGGATCCTCGTGGTAATCGGCGAAGACAGGGAACTTCCCGTCAACTGGACCATGGTCATGACCGGCAACGCACACCACTACGACTTCGGAGACTCCGCCGACAACATCTTGCACAGGGAGGCCCAACAGGTGGCACAGTCAGCGAAACAGGGACTCTGGCGAGCGACAAACCCCGTGGGACCGCACTTCTAATGTCAGCAGAGCAAGCCTTGAACCAAAGGTCTATAGAAGGGCCTCCAGGGTCGCCACGTCCTCTTCGACCGCATGGAGAATAACCGTGGCGCGCCACCAGCAGGCAATGTCAGCGAGGACCTCGAGAAAGGAATCATCACCCACGCCCAAGAGATGATGCGCGAGGACACGCGAAGCGATCTGCCGTCCGCAAAGGCAACGTGCTGAAGGGAATTCGCTCTCCCCGGGTCATGGTGACCCGCCGCCACGCGGGCCATTACATGGGGATGGCAGGCAGGCGATGAACACGCCGGGACGGGACGAGCGTCCCGGAGTCAAGCATGGCCTGCACATGTACCGCGCTCTGCCGATGGGAATTCACCTGGTGTGGGCCGGCGGTCTGGACACGGGTCTGGAGTATGTGGACTCACTGCCGGCGCGCCGGAGAGACGAAAGATCGCCGGAGGTAATGGGCCTACCTGAGATGCAACGCTGCCGGCTTGAAGGTGAACGGCCGATGAGTCAACTGGCGGCCGTGATTCGCGCATGACAACCCTGCTACGGGACTCCCACGGCTACAGCACAGCTGTGCCATTCGGTGGAAGGCCTTGAGACATGTGCCCCGGTGGCGTAAAGGATCAAGCAGTTCGTCCGGTTCCATTGCGGGCGCCGCGTGGCCGGTCCGCCTCCGGCGGGTGGCAACCTCGTTGGAGTGAGAGCGGTTGCAACGAAGATACCGGCTTGCAGCGAAACCGGGTCATCCGGAACGGGACGCAGGTCGCGGACTCCGCCGCCGTCACTCCGCCGAAACCGACAACCCCTCGATGAACTCCAGCTCCTGGGACGCCATTTTCAACTTGCCCGAGCGGCTGCCCGCTCAAAGGATGATGTAGTCCATCCCCAACAGGCGCGCATCGGCGTAGAACGGCAACCCCGCCGGGAGCGTTACCGCCTTAACCCCGCCGATCAATATCCCAGTGAACTCAGGAGTCTCCTCCGGCGAGGCGAAGAACTCCCGCGACACTCCCATCAGCCCGCGCACCCGCCTGTTCACATCCAGCCGGTCGCAGGCCCGCACGATCCCGGCGCAGTACGCCGCCGGGGACCCCGTTTGCTGGCCACGATGATGGTATTGGCGGCATGGGGCAAGTCATACCCCTACTGTTGGCAGAAGTCCGCGGTGTCGCCGTACCGGAGATCGATCTCGAGCCACTCCCAGCCGACGATGCCCAATTCGTCCAGCGCCGCCCGCACCCGCCCTTCAATCTGCTCCTGTTCCGATGTACTCAATATCCTGTCCTTCGCCGGAATCTGGGGCCGTTGATGAGCGGCCTTGGTACCGATGTCACAGGTTTGAACCGGGCGAGCAACCGGTGTAACCCGATTGCCGGAATACGACGATTCCCTGTCTCCTCGGATAGCACCCAGCCACATCGCCACGTATCCCTCAAAACGCCGCCCTCAACACCTCCATTATCGGCCCGGCGTCCGTGATGGGCTTGGGGTTAGTGCTCAGGCTCCGGTCGTGCAGCGTCGCCGCAGCGATGAACTCCAGACCGTCTTCGGGGACGTCCACCTCCCGCAGGGTGCGGGGCAGGCCCAGTTCCCGGCAGAGGGCGTCCACAGCGTCGGCGGCAGCCAGTCCGGCCTCTTCGTCGGTCATTCCACTCTTCGCCACGCCGATGGTTTCGGCGATCAGGCGCTGGCGGTCGGCGCTGGCATCCAAGTTGTAACGCATGGTGTGAGGCAGCAGGATGGCATTGGCCTCTCCGTGCGGCACACCGTACAGCCCTCCCACGTGGTGGCAGGTGGCGGTGTTCAAGCCGAGACCCCCGAAGGATGCCAGGGACGCCATGGCGCAGGCTGTCTTGGTGTTCAGGAGAGTGTCGATGTCCCCGTCCTTGCAGCGGGGCAGGTTCTCGAAAAGCAACTGGATGGCGTGCAGGGCCATCCCGTCGCCGATGGGGTTATGCCCGGTGGAGTAGACGGTCTCAATGGCGATGCGCAGCTGTCCGATGGCCGTGGAGACCAGGATACGCAGCGGGGTTGTGGCCAGGGCCTGCCCGTCGATGATGACCGTTTGGTGCGTCACGCCCTCGCCCGCGAGGATGAGCTTGCGCCCCAGGTGATGGTCGGTGATGCCGCCCCCTCCGCGGCTGAACTCGGCGCAGCCCATGGTGGTGGGCACGCTCAGTATCGGCAGCTTGGGCGAGGGGGTCGGCGGCACGGTTATCCTGTCGGGCGGCTCGAAAATAATCTCGTAGTCGTGGATGTCGCCGCCCTCGGCCAGCAGGGTCGCCATGGCCTTGGTGGTGTCGTGGGTGCTGCCGCCGCCGACGCTGACGAAGACGTCTGGCTGCAGTTCCCTGGCCATTTCCACCCCGGCCTCCACGGTCTCCACCGGAGAGTGAGGGGCCACTCCCGAGTAGGTGCCGGCGTAGCGATGGCCCAGCGCCTCCTGAACTCTCGGCACCACGTTGCACGCCTGGAGTATGGTGGGGCCGCAGGTAATCATCACTCGACTGCCACCGAGGGCGTCCAACGTCCTGGGCAGTTCGTCGATGGCGGTTTCATCGCAGATGATGTCCTGGTGCAGGGGGTAGTAGCGGTAGCTGGTTGCCTTTTCCGACATTCTTCCTCAACCTCCTGTGGGGCTCCCCCATGACGTTGGCAGTCATTGATAGCCGACGGGTTGCGTGCATGGCCCGGTGCGTCTTATGCGCCCCGCGACCGCGTTATCGGTAATTCAGGACTCACCGGAATTGTAACAGGCGCCGTTGGAGATACCGGGGCGTGGGTGGTGATAAGGCTGGGCAATCGCGCTTCACCCATGGGGCATAAAGAGCATTAATCAATCCGACAATCCGATGGTAGAAACTAACAGTGGTGCGTCTTGCCCCAAATCGTGCTTTCTTCAGCCTAGGCTTGAGCCTCCACCAAGGCCACGGGACACGCTCGATAGCGACTTAAGGGTTTTCGTACAACCGGAATAGCCCAACCGTGAGGCATATATCGTTGAGGATTTAAATCGATTGCCCAGGGTGATAAGGAGTTTCGTGTGCTTGTTGCGAAACCCTCCCTCTCAAGGCCCTCTGGGACAGGGTCTGCTGAGGGAAGAGTGCTCCGCCTCTGGCATCCACCGCCCCGAAGCAGGCGAGGGTACCTAGAGAACTGTCGGCCCCAAGCTCGATAGCTATGAGGGAATTGCCACGTGCCTTCCCAAGACCGGCCCTAGCTCAGGGTGCTAACGCAGGCAGACTGGGATGGCAATGCTGCAATGCTGTTGATATGCGTTCACTCATACGGGGAAATCCCGCCGCCGGGCCTGGGAAGCCGTCCCGGCAATATACTCTGGCATATTGAACGCCCCGGTTCCTTCATGATGCGTGGCTACTGGGTGACCGCCCCCTTGGACGCAGAAGACACGAGCTTGGCGTACTTGGCCAGCACGCCGTTGATGTACTTGGGTTTCATAGGGCTCCACTGGGCCCTTCGGTCGGTGAATTCTTCGTCGCTGATCTGAGCGTCCAGCCGGCGGTTGGGGATATCCAGTGTGATAATGTCGCCTTCTTGCAGCATACCGATCGGGCCGCCGACCATGGCTTCCGGAGCAACGTGGCCCACCATGGGCCCATGGGACGCCCCGGAGAACCGTCCGTCGGTAACCAGCGCCACCGAGTCTCCCAGGCCCTGCCCGATAAGCGCGCTGGTAACCGCCAGCATCTCTCGCATGCCAGGCCCACCCCTGGGCCCTTCGTAGCGAATGACAACAATGTCGCCGGGCTTGATTTCGCCGCGCTGTATCGCATGGAAGGCAGGTCCCTCCTGATCAAAGACCCGGGCCGCCCCTTCATACACCTTTTCCTGATGCCCGGCCACCTTGATGACTGCTCCGTCGGGGGCCAGGTTGCCCCGCAATATGGCCAGCCCGCCGGTGGGACTGCGCGGGGCGTCCGTGGTGTAGACCACCGGCTGGTCGTCTACGATGGGCGCTGCGTTGATGTTTTCCGCAAGGGTCCTGCCATTGACCGACATGGCGTCGCCGTGCAGCAGACCGGCGTCCAGCAGGCGCTTGCCGACGAGGGCTACGCCGCCGTAGCGGCTGAGGTCGGCCATGACGTACCGGCCACTCGGCTTCATGTCGGCGATGTACGGCGTGTTGCGGCTGATGCGGTCAAAGTCTTCCAGGGTCAGGGCCACCTCGGCTTCCCGGGCAATGGCCATCAGGTGCAACACGGCGTTGGTGGAGCCGCCCATGGCAACCACTACGGTGATGGCGTTCTCAAAGGCCTGACGAGTAAGAATGTCCCTGGGGCGTATTCCTTCCTCCAGCATTCTCATGACCGCCAGGCCTGTCCGGCGGGCTTCGTCCGCTTTGCGGGGATCAACGGCGGTGAGGGAAGCGTCGCCGGGCAGCGACAGGCCCATTACCTCGATAGCGGTGGACATGGTATTGGCGGTGAATAATCCGCCGCAGGAACCCTCGCCGGGGCAGGCGCTGCATTCCAGTTCCGTCAATTGTTCGCTGGTTATCCGGCCCGCCGCCCAGGCGCCCACCCCTTCAAACACGTCCTGGATGTTCACGTCGTTCCCGTTATACTTGCCCGGCAGGATGCTGCCGCCATAGAGGAACACGCTGGGTATGTTCAGACGGGCGATGGCCATCATGCAGCCGGGCATGTTCTTGTCGCATCCCCCCACTGTGACCAACCCGTCCATGCGTTGTGCGAACGCCACGGTTTCAATAGAGTCAGCTATGACTTCTCGGCTGACCAGCGATGCCTTCATCCCCTCCGTGCCCATGGAAACCCCGTCGCTGACCGTGATGGTGCCAAATTGGAACGGGGTCCCGTTGCCGTCGCGTATACCCTCCTTGACTGCAGCCGCCCAGCGGTCCAGGTGCACGTTGCACGGAGTGACCTCGCTGGCCAGGCTGGCTACGGCGACGAACGGTTTTGCCAAGTCTTGGTCCGTCAGGCCCATGGCCCGCAGGTAGGCGCGAGCCGGCGCCCTTTGCGGGCCCTCGGTTATTTCGTTGCTGCGGTGTTTCCGCAATGCTCGTGGATTTAGCTTCGTGGAAGCCAAAACGGTTTCCCCAGCGAGCGCGACACCCGCCGTCCTAAAGTGATTCGATAGTTCATTATAGGTAGCCCCTCAGGGGAGCGGCAAATAAGCCCAGCGCCAAGAGAACCATAGCTATTACGAAGAGCATATCGGAGGAACAGGGGCCATCGCGGATCGCGATTACCACACCACAACTTGATTCCTTCCATGGGCGGGATTGGCACTCAATTCACATAGTTCGGGAAAACATCCAAGGCGCAACTTAGCGGGTTATCAGCAGTGAGCCTTCTGCTCCACCCGCGACAACCACCAGGGCCTGATCGAAGTCGTGATGGGTGTGGCCCGGTGGGTGGGACAACGGGAAGAACATCTCTTTGTTACGGCGGCAATGCTCCCTGACGCAGTCCTTGAAGATGGCGTACCTGCCTGCGAAGCCGTATCCGTCCCTGGCCCGCTCGAAGATGCTTTCGGCGGTGTGACGCTGTTTTCCGAGGACCTGGCGATCAGCATTCAGGATGCGGTCAATGACGCCAGTGTTGGGCTCATCCTGAGCTTGCCGAAGGGTTCGGGCGCCGCGGTGGGCTCTTTCGCCGGTATCCAGGCGGCACTGAGTAGACCAGCATCTTGCTTACCGTGTCCCGGCGCCGGCCAAACGACCGGGAGGCATCCCGGATGCTCATGCCCTACACCATCACCGCCCGGTGAACCCGCAGATATGCGTCCACCTGTACATCCATAGCGTCCCCCATGGGTCGGCTAGGACCCTGTGAATGGTGACTGACGGGCGGTCCAGTTTGTCACCGCCAAATCTCAGTGATTATCCGCCCACAAGGACCACCTTACCTGCGCCGCCTATAACAGTGGAGAGCCTAAGGCGCAGCAGCGCCGCAGAGAATATAATGAGCTAACCAGCAACGCGCCGCCAGAGGAGAGGCCGCCATGCCCCGGACAGTATACGTCCTTTCCAAGTCCAGCATAGACGCCGTAGCCGGCATGAGTCCCGACTGGGACCAGTTGGCCGTCATGGTGAAAAACGGTACGCTCATGGCCCCAAAGGCCATGACAACCGCATTGGCGGACCAGAGCAACCCGGCATCATCCTGGGTGGACATGTTCCCCTTCGCGTTCGTCGAGCCTTGGCCTCTGACCAAGGAAAAAGAGCTGACCCTCCGTTCCCGGCACCCCATAGCGGCCATCAAGGAAGATGAAGACCGCACCCTCAACATCGAAGCGGTGGCCATGGCCATGGCCATGAGCGAACAGCCGGGAAACCACGACTTGACCTTCAGTCCGGTGGTAGCGGGTGATGCCCGCGTCAAAGAGTCCATATACGAAATCGTGGATGACCCTGAGGACAGAATACCGGCCGTCACCCCCGTGGAACTCCTCTACGAGAATGGAATCAATTTCACCCCGCCGCCGGGCAGCTTCATCGGCCTGAAGGGTATGCTGAAGGACTTCCACATTCCGGAAACGGACCTGTACGGCAACCCGGTATAGCGGATGGTCTATGTCATAGACGCCAACGTCGTCATTTTCTATGTCACAGGGGGAAGGAATATCTCGGCGAGATGCCGGGCCTTGCTGGATTATCCGAATCCGGCGGATACGTACATCCTGGCGCCCCTGGCCTACCTGGAAATCTGGGAGACCTTCATCAAGAACCCAGCGAGGCAGAACCTGGCGACATTCCAAGGAGCCACTCAGTACATCGTGGGGAACGCCCACGCCACTCCGCCGGTGGACGCACAGCTGATCAACATACTGAACGGGCCGGAAATCACCGGCCACCGGCAGAGAATTCCGAGTTGGAACGATTCCCGGGACTGGCTTGTTCTGGCCGAAGCGATCAGAAACGGCAACATGAACCCAACGGGGCACTACGACGACGTAGCGGTCCTGTCCACCGACGTAAACATCCAGAACCAGAACTACGTCAACGTCATTGACTGAAAGCAGTGTGCCGGGTCATTGCTCGGCGAAGTAGACGACTCCTGTACCCGAACTCGGCCCCGCAACATTACCTGAACGGACATCGTGCGCATCGTCTCCAGGTCCGAGGCCCACGATAGCGGCCTGTGCACAGTTGACCTGACCCCCGCAAGTCGATCCAGAATCGATCCTAGGATTCTGGACAAAACGGGGCATGCGACACGCCCAAGAAGAACACACGGCCAAGGAAATAATCAACAAACTCAGGGAGGCGGAGGTGATCATCGCCTCGTGCAGTACTGTTGTTGAGGCCGCCCGTCGCATCGGCGCCTCGGAGCAGACTTTATACCGATGGCGGGCCGAGTATGGCGGTTTACGGGTGGACCAGGCGCGGCGCTTGAAGCAGCCGGAGACTGAGAACAACTGGCTCAAGCGGGCGGTGGCTGAACTAATTCCAAGTCCGGCCCGTCGCTCTCAGCACATATCCGGCCACCATTTCCCTCCACGATGCCCTTGCAGATGGCCAGCTACAAACCCGAGACGGCAATGACGCCCCAAAACCTCCTTCCTCCCGGCGAGGGAATTTCCGGAACAGATTTGGCAGGTCCTCCGCCGCACTGGCCCAATTTCCGGGCGACATTGACAGCCCCCGGATCGTTGTCGGCGATATACGGTCGATCCACCCCTGCTCACCGATCTTGTCATTAGCCAATTTGCAAGCGACTGGGTCAAATGGAGTAGCAGTGGTTTTCCGATGTTTACCCTTGCAGCGCAGGAACATGCGAAGTGGCCAGCTCTCTGAGCAGGAGGGACATGGAGGACCCTTTATTGTCGAAAGGGCACTGAACTGGTCGAGGCCTTCCATTCAGAAGGGTGTGGCGCGGCCCATGGCCTGCAACCAAGTCCTCGACCTCACTGGCCAAGCGTTTAGGCCAAGACCCACCCGGGCCGCCGGTGCCAAAAGCTGCTCGAACAGACAATCTTGACTTCGAATTTTCGTATCATGGCGTGGACATCGGTTGCTGAAGTGCCAGGCGCGACCATTCGCGGTCGAGGAGACGGAAGTGGCAGACTGGACAGTCGCCGTATAGGCCTTCCGCCAAGAACATTCAGACGGTTAGGACAATGTAGGAGGTGCATTCATGAATCGTTGGCCAACTCCCTCGTTCCCCACCTTGACAGGACAGCAACTCCTTGCGGTGGAGGATCGATCCGATTCCGTCCTCATCATCGGAACCTCCAGCAATGACCTGACCCGGGTGCTCTGCTCCCGGGGACTTCGCCTCATGCATGAAGGAATTCAACCAGAAAAGGTGGTCTGCCTGACCCAGTCGCCTGGAAACGTCGATGCCATCAGGCAGACCCTCGAGGAGTGGGTTCAAGAGGGAGAGCGTGAGGAAGTAGATGCATTCACAGAATCTCTTCGCTGGTCCGCAGGGCTTTTGGCTATAAATGCCCGGCGGTTACTGGAATCACAAATGATGACGATGACCCAGTACTGTATCCGATACCTGAGAGACGAGGGAGCCAGGTTGTTGGATATCAGTCCGAACTTCTCAATCCTCTCCCACAGATACCAGCTCCAGTTGGTTTCGAGACTGGCTGCCCAGGACTCCTATATGAGGGGTCTATCAAGCGTTGAACTGCTCGAATTTCTGCAGTGGTATCGTCGTAACGCGGCAACCACGAACTATCTTGATGAGGGATATGACAACGATGATGTGGTTCACGACTGGATTGTCGGCGTAATCGCAGTGCACGGGGATGAGCGATGGGCGACTCCTCAACCACCGCAGGACGATGCTTGGTTGAAGCTTAATGAGCTTTATCGTGAGGAGAAACGCCGTCAGGGTCTGCTGGATCTCGACGAAATCATGCGAACCGCAGCGAGAGCGCGTCGCCTGACGATAAATCGTGGGCTAGACGCGGTGGCATATGGAGACCACCTTTTGGTTGATGAGGTTGAGGGGATGACGCCTGTGGCTCTGGATGTCATCCTTAATGAGAAGGTCTATTTCCAAACAGTCACCATTGTTTGCAACCCAAACCTGCGTGTCGGGACTTGGCGGGGCACTGACTCCGGCAGCTTCATGGAGCTCCTGAAGGAATATGATCAACCGTCCATACACCATCCGCGCGGAGGGGAGAAATCGACTAGGAGGTTGTCGGAATTCCTCGACGAGATGACCCAGATTCAGGTACTGGGGGGACTGGAGGCCAAGAATCACCGCACCTATCGGGCGATGGGTGATGTGCCCCAGTTGCGGGTTTACGAGGACAGGCTCCACCTTATCCAGGGCCTGTTGGAGTCGGTCAGGAATTTCCAAGAAAGCGGAGAGGACCCACAGCAATTGGCACTGCTCTTCAGGTGGCCCACCACCATGGACCAGTGCAGGGAGTCGCTGAACCAAGCGGGAATCCCCTGTTCTGTCTTGGGCGGGCTGAGGGAGATAAAGGGACACCACGCCACTCGGGTGATTTCGTTACTGAACCTGATCTACAACCCTCACGACCTCGGGGCCCTTTCCGAAGCGGCCGCATTGTGGACTCCCACGGGTTGGATTGAGTTCAACAGATTCGACGCGGTGGCCATCGAGGAAGCAAGCAAACAGCATGGCTGCGACCTGATTGAGGCGGCCCGTCGGCACATCCGGACACTGACTCAGCGTAGTCCGTCTCGCCAAGCGCTGAGCAAGGTCGTAGATGGCGTGGATGTGCTCCAACAAAGGCTGAAAGAAGGTGTTGAGGACCCGGTGGTGATCGGATTACTCATTCAAGCGGTCAAGTCCCTCAAGGAGGAAAAGTTCCGTACACTGGACCCCGGCGATCATCTCATTTCATTGGGAGGTTGCGGCATTGAATTTCGTCGCCGCCAAGGCGAATCCACGGAAGAATGCCTTAGGAGATTCCTGGACAGCATCGCGATTGATGGGATAATAGACCAGGACCAATCGGGGATTACCCTTAGCACAATTCAGGACGCAAAGGGAGTCCATTGGGAGGCGGTATGGGTAGTGGAGGCCGGTGAGCGGTTGATGCCGCACGGGGAGGGCGCGCAACTCTTCCCCCTCCCGTTATGGGAAGAGCAAAGGCAGCTGTATACCGCCGCCACTCGAGCAGAGGACCACCTGATTTTCTTCAACTCGAAAGATAGCGACTTGGTCAAAATATGGGGAGAACTGGTCGGCTGAAGGGTGCATCTGGTATGTCAAGGCCGATGAGAAAACGGGCGGGCCGTTCCATCCATGGGATAGCCGAGGACCTGGGCATCGCCCGGAACACGGTTCGCCGGTATCTGAATCCACCGGAGTCCATGCGACCCAGGGCCCGGTTGCGACGAGCATCCAACCCTTCGACAAGCTCAGGAGGACTTGTATACGGAATACGTGGACCGTCGCCCAGACGAGAGGCTGGAAAACGGTGTGGTGTTGCACCGGGAGTTGAAGGGATTGGGCTATGACGGCAGGTACGGTACTCGGTCCTGAAATCCTACGTGTCGCGAGGCGGCGTCGCCGGCAGCCGATGCCACCAGGCGCTTCGAGACGGCGCCCGGCGAACAGGCCCAGGTTGACTGGGCAGCCTGGCATATCTGGATCAGGATGGCCGCAAGCATCGCACCTGTGTGTTGGTGATGACCATGGGCTGGTCCCGGCCTTGATCTATTGAATTGGTAAGGAGAGCGGACGCCGCCGCCTTCGTCCAGTGCCACGTGAACGCTTCGAGTACCTGTACGGCATGCCCTGCCTCTGCCTCTATGACAAAGCCAAGGTGGTGATCCTGAGGTGGGACGAAGAAAAGCATTCCGTCTGGAACCGGCAGATACTGGAATTCACCCTCCGGGCGGGTTTAGAGGTCAGGCACTGTCGGCTGTACCGGGCACAGACCAAGGGCAAGATCGAGAGTGGCGTCAAGTTCGTCAAGGGCAACACGTGGCCCGGCATGCGCTTCGCCGATGACGCCTACCTGAACCGGCAGGCGGTCAAGGTGGTCTTGGAGAAGAGTCCCGGCAGTGCGGGGTGGTGCGGGCAACGGCCCATCGGACCACTGGCGTTGGGTCTATACGCCCAAGTGGTCCGTCTCTCCGAAGAGGTGCCACCCAGTTGCCAGCGCAGGAAAACCATCCCAAGACGTGGGCCGAGTCCGCTGCCGGGTGGGTGCAATGCAGGGCCCGAGGGTAGAAGGTGCCTTGGGGGTATACGGTCAGCTCCCAGCGAATGAGGATGGGCGGCTTGCCGGAGCGGTACCACACCGCCGTCTGAGAACTGAGTTTCACCGTGCGGGTGGTGCCGTCGTACCAGGCACCTCGGAGTTGGCCCAAGTTACGTTCGCATGATCAAGGAGGGTCCTCATTGTTGGCCGCCGGGGGCTTTTCTTGGCTGGCCGGCCATTCTGGCCCGGCCGAAGGGCTGGCTCTGGTGTGTACAGTGCGGCGTCCAAGCGCAGTCTGGTGACAGGGTGACGGGTCCGCGGAGGGACTGGCAGCATTGGAGCAGATCCAGCACGGCGTAGCTGTTGTCCCCCATCAGAACCGGGGCGCTGGGGCAGTCAGCGACGCCTCAGCATGACCTTTTACCGTGCCCAGTGGGTGAGATTCTTGTGTTGGCGTCCCTACTGCCGGTAGTACTGCGCCGAGGGCGCCAGCACGGTGAGCACCGGCAAAGCCCAATGGCGTCCGGCCCACGCCACCCGACCCAACCATATCAGGGAGATCCAGCGCAACCCGCTGGTTTTGACCAGTTGATGGCGGCTGGAACGCACCAGGTCGCAGTAGATGGCTCGCGCCCTGATCCTGGGATCACGACGCCGTTCCAGGGTTTCGTCGATGCCGAAGACCAAAGGGCCGTCGCCCCGAAGTAGGGAGCACCAGCAGGATGTGGGCAACTGCACCGGAGGACTACACCGTCCGGTTGAGCACCTCGTCGTAACGAGCGTAGTCGAGGTGGCCACTATGTCCCATGACCCTAAGCGCCGGGGCCACGGATCGTTGACCCGGTGTCAGGATCGCGCCCACCAACAGGAACTGCGCTCTCTGCCAGGTCTCGTTGGTGAAGAACGTTGCGAAGGGAATAAGAACGGCTATTGTGAAATTGGGTAGGGTGAGCATGGTCTGGCCTTACTGTCGAAAGTGGGTTCAGGTCAGCTTACCCTGTATTTCTATTTCTCCTAAATTATGCGCAAAGTCCAGCTAAGCGATTCAGACCGCACCGACGCCGCAATTCTGGGAAGAGAATTGGCTACAGTGATGCGGCGAACACATACCCTAAAGGTCGGGGGCGCTTGACCTAATTGGCACTCCAATTGAAGGAGCTTTCAGCGGTGGCGGCAGCAATTAACATCATCGAGTTCTTCAGGGGCCCCGTCCTTCGGGCCGTGATTGCTGGGGCGCAGAAGATCCCGTCTGACCGTCCTTGCGTCCATCCGAACCCTGGCAACCCGCCCATCGTACAAAGGACGCGAATGCGGTGGCCTCCAGTTCCAGCCGTGTCGCCGATATCTGCGAAAACTTTGCTTCCCGGCCTCTTAGTCCAGGAATGGCAAAAGGCCGGGCTGGCCCGATATGGCCGAAACCTAAACTGTGAAAATATCCGCCGACTTCGTCGAAGCCACTCAACTCGCTCCGAAGCGACAAAACCCTGCACCCGACCTTTTCGCCCACCGGTGGCAAAAGTCCTCACCTCTCCGGTCCGGCTGAAACTTGGACTCCGGGGATAGACTACCGTTTGCTCCGAAACGACCAACTTCGCACCGAAACATCGAAAGCTCTGTTTCTCCGCTTTTTGCCCAACAGTGGGGAAAGTCCCGCCGGACCCTTACACCCGAAATCAGGATTATGGAGCAACCTGCCGTTTTCACCGAAATCAGCAGTTCGTTCAAAATCAACAGGACTCTGCATCCCGGCCCTTTCGCCCGACAATGCCGAAAGCCCTCACCCGTCTGATATGGCTGATACCTGGACTTTAGGGGCAGACCGCCGTTTTCACCGAAATCAGCAGTTTGTTCAAAATCAACAGGACTCTGCATCCCGGCTCTTTCGCCCGACAATGCCGAAAGCCCTCACTCGTCTGATATGGCTGATACCTGGACTTTAGGGGCAGACCGCCGTTTTCACCGAAATCAGCAGTTCGTTCAAAATCAACAGGACTCTGCATCCCGGCCCTTTCGCCCGACAATGCCGAAAGCCCTCACCCGGCTGATATGGCTGGTACCTGTACTTTAGAGGCAGACTGCCGTTTTCGCCGAAATCAGCAGTTCGTTCAAAATCAACAGAACTCTGCATCCCGGCCCTTTCGCCCGACAATGCCGAAAGCCCTCACTCGTCTGATATGGCTGATACCTGGACTTTAGAGGCAGACTGCCGTTTTCGCCGAAACCTGCTAACTCTTTCCGGATCGACAAAACTCTGCGTTCCGGCCTTTGGGCCTAAGAGCCTGTTTGAAAAATCCTGTCTGGTAGTATGGGGAAGCGCTCAAGCAACCCCAGCTACCAAGACAGGAGATTGTCATTGTTGCACAGGGAGCAGCGGTACACCAGCGATATGAACGGCCAACAATGGGAGATCATCCGGCCCCTGCTTTCCCCGGAACGGGAAGGCCCTGGGCGTCCGCCGGAGTTGGACCTGCGACAGGTGGTCAATGCCATTTTTTACTTGGACCGTACTGGCTGTCAGTGGAAGAACCTGCCCAAGGACTACCCCAACCACAACAGCGTCTACTATTACTACAGCAAATGGCGGGATGACGGAACCTGGCGGCGGGTCAACCAAGCCTTGGGCAAGCTGGAAAGGGAACGCCGGGGCCGGACGGCCGAACCCAGCGCTATCATCATCGACAGCCAGAGCGTCAAGACCACCGAGGCCGGTGGCCTGCGAGGTTATGACGCCGGCAAGCGGGTCAAGGGACGCAAGCGGCACATCATCGTGGACACCCTGGGCAATCTGCTGGAAGTGGTGGTCCACGCTGCCAACATCCAGGACCGGGACGGGGCCCGGTTATTGCTGGAGCGGCTGGGGAAAGAAGCCAGGTCAAGCATCAAGCTAATCTGGGCCGATGGAGCCTACAAGGGCCGGTTGGTGCGCTGGGTGAGGGAAAAGCTGGACGCCCTGCTGGAGGTGGTACCAAGGCCTTCCCAGCAACAAGGCTTCCAGGTATTGCCCCGGCGGTGGGTGGTGGAACGCACCCTGGGTTGGTTAAACCGCTACCGCAGGTTGAGCAAGGACTATGAGCGCCTGGTTGAAAGCAGTGAAAGCATGATCCACATCTCTTCCATCCAGACTATGCTCAACCGGCTGGCTCCCACTCCTTAATTTTCAAACACCCTCTAAGAGTGGCGACAACTCTTACCTGTCTACTCTGGCCGAAATCATTGCTTGGAAGGCAACGTGCCGTTTTCAAAGGAACGGTCAACCTTGCCCCGGAGCATCGAAAGCTCTTTACTTCAGCATTTCGCTCAGCGGCCCAAAAATCCTAAACGCATCGAATCCGCTAGAACCACCCACAACGTCTCACCGGCCTGAAGCGCCGGAGACACCGGCCCGGAGGGGAAGGGCCTGCACACCATCACGATGGTGACTATTCGAAAACCCTAATATGCAAGCGAGGGCGTCACCAAGGCCACCGATCCTTGAATCGCACTGGCAGAGGAATAAGCCCATGAATCAATGCAGTGCCGAACTGGACCACTTCAGGCTGCCAACAGCGGGCCGAATTGACCGTCACAACTGTGGTCCTATTTATGCCACATCCAAGCGCAATGTTAAAATATTGGTAATAGCCCCCAGGCTGTCTTCGAGGACGCTCAAAATGTGCATTGTCGCTGAATATACTGCCACATCTATGCGTAAATTCGCGTTTTTCGAAAGGAAAATACAGGCCAAAAAGCCATAAAACTAGGGATATTTTCTGCCATTGGAACCTCCAAGTTCTCCTCCAAGCCCTACAGGGACTGCAACTGGCGTCGGATTCGTGGCATTTTAGCTTTTTTACTGCCATATATAATCGAAAAAGTTAGAGTGCGTCTTTATCCTTGCGGCCTCCCTGTGGGACAGCGTCTCACCGTGATTTATGACTTACGCCAACACATTCGTGGAGTTGTTTGGAGCCTGCCGTTGTGCACTTGTCCGCCGGAATCTGTTCTTCACCGGATGAAGTATCCGGCTGGGTCGGCAACTCGTTCGACTGGCAAAGGTCAGGAAACGAACTGCTGCCAATTGCGATGAAGGAGATTAGCACGACGACGTGGCGGCATCGTAGCCCGGCATTGGACAATGCCCCGGTTCCGCTCGGCAGATCTCTGCAGCATGTCCTCGGAAATCACGCTCTGCATGGCCGTGTGCAACGTGTGCCCCCGGCAAAAATCCAGGATACAGCTGGAATATGGCGTGCAGTTCATGGGCTAGCCAGACCTAAACTCCACGATCGCAGTCGCAATCATTTGGTGTTAGCCATGATTGGGTGGTGCCTTCTGGAAGCCGGCATGCCCAGGAAATTCTCATTGACCATCGTGGAACCGTACCCAGCAACGCCGATCTGCGGCTTGCGTACGGTTCCAATGTGGACAGCCTCCCGAAGGAACACTGGGTATCGCTGGAGAATTCCCTGGCCAAAGACGACCAGTCACCTGTCGATAAGGTTGTCTGAAAACCGGCATTAGAACATCACGTGTAACGCTGACTCAACAACCACCACGGGCCCATCACAGTTCCGTCTACCAGCACACGTGAGGAAAGGAGGGTTTAATCACTGGCCACGCCCACTCACCATGATGGGATCCTAAATGGTCCGGGGTGCCTGGGCGAGCAGAGGGCAGATCAGATTAAATGATGATGGTGAGGCGGGCAGAAGCCTCACCACTATCCCGCGCCCACGGCATCACCCGTGAATGGATTGACCACATCCGTGACAACATCGCCGCTCACGCGACATTTGTGTGGAGCAACGGGACACCATGGGTCCTGGTCTCGGTCAGGGGCGCGGGGGGCGAATTGAAAGACGACTGTGTGAACAGACCTCCCCAAGGTATCGGGAAACTCCCCGAACTCTTCATCTTGTCACCGCCGGTGAGAACATGGGCGAAAACGCCGGCATGGAATTGACCCACCGGAATGAGGGGGATCATTCACGAAGTCATCGTGGCGGTGCTCACACTTTGCTGAAGGTGGGACTAGTGAAAGAGATCTACGAGATGAAAGGGGCGGGCCGGTCCATCCGGGGGATCGCCGATGACCTGGGCATCGCCAGAAACACCGTTCGCCGGTACCTCAATTCCCCGGAGTCCCTGCGGCCGAAGCCGCGCTCCCGACGAGCATCCAACCCTTCGACAACCTCAGGAGGACCCCTACACGGAATACGTGGACCGTCGCCCAGACGAGGGGCTGGAAAACTGCGTGGTGTTGCTCCGGGAGTTGAAGGCCCAAGGCTATGACTGCGGTTATTCTATCCTGAAGTCCTATGTGTCACCCAGACGGCGACGCCGACAGCCCGACGCCACCATGCGCCTCGAGACGCCGCCCGGGGAGCTGGCCCAGGTGGATGGGGCAGTCTGGCCTACCTGGACCAGGAAGGCCGCAAGCAGCGCATCTGGGTATTCGTGATGACCATGGGCTGGTCCCGGGCCTGCTACGTGGAACTGGCCAGCCGGGAGGACACCGCCGCGTTCATCCAATGCCACGTCAACGCCTTCGAATACCTGGACGGAACGCCGCGGCGCTGCCTCTACGACTATGCCAAGGTGGTGACCCTGGGCCGGGACGAGGACAAGCAGCCCATCTGGAACCGGCGGATGCTGGACTTCGCCCTGAGGGTGGGGCTCGAAATAGGACTGTGCCAGCCCTACCGGGCCCAGACCAAGGGCAAGGTAGAAAGCGGGGTCAAGTACGTCAAGGGCAACATGTGGCCCGGCATGCGCTTCACCGGCGACGCCGATCTCAACCGCCAGGGACTGGAGTGGTGCGACGTTGTCGCTAACCGGCGGATTCACGGGACCACCCACCGGGTGCCCTGGGAGATGCTGATGGAGGAGCGTCCGCGCCTGGGCAAGCTGCCAGCCCGTGGCGCGTTGGCGCCATATCTCCGTGAGGACCGCAAGGTGGTCCGGGACGGCTTCGTCAGTTGGGAGGCGTCCCGCTACGGAGTCCACTGGAGGTGGGTGGTCCGTGTCGTACAGGTAGGCCAGCGCCAGGGGACGGTGGAGGTCTGGACCGGCGATGATCGCATCGCCGGGCATCCCAGGGCGCAGAAACCGGGCCAGCGATTAATCCTTCCCGGCCAGTGGTCGGGGCTGCCCATAGGAGACAACCGGCCCCGGCGGGAGGCGATGGCGGTGCAGATACCCGTGGGCGAGATGGAGCGGCGCTCCCTGGACGTCTACGAGCTGGCCGCCGGGGGAGGTGCGACATGATCGCCCTGGAGCAGGCCCGCCAGTACCTGGAAAGCGTGGGACTCAAGCAGGCGGTGGAGATCCTGGACAACAGGCTGGACACAGCCGCCAGCAAGCAACTGACCTATCCCGAGATGCTGGAGCAGCTTCTGGGCGCCTAGGTGGAAGCCCGCGGGGAGCGTTACCTCAGCACCAGGACCAAGATGGCCCGCTTTCCCTTCCGGCGTACCCTGGAGCAATTCGACTTCGCCTTCCAGCCCTCCATCGACGAGCGCCAGAACCCGCCCCCGTGAAACCGGGGGTCAAGGAACTGGCCAACCTGGCCTTCGTCGCCGAGGCGACCAACATCCTGAATTTGGGGCCGCCCGGCGTGGGCAAGACCCATCTGGCGGTGGCCTTGTCCAAGAAGGCCATCGAGCGCGGCCCCGGCGTCTACTTCGTCAAGGCCTACGAACTGATTGAGGATCACAGGAAGCCCAGGGCGGAGCACAATCTGGACCGGCGGCTGCGAGTCTACCTGGCTCCCAAAGTGCTGGTGGTGGACGAGTTCGCCATCTGGCCCTATGACCGGGAGGCGGCCACCGCCTTCTTCACCCAGTTATCAACCCGGTACGAACTGGGCAGCATTATCCTGACGTCCAACAAGGGCTTCGGCGAGTTGGGCGAACTCCTCGGCGACACGGTCATCGCGTCGGCCGTCCTGGACCGGCTGCTGCACCACAGCCACGTGCTGAATATCCGCGGCGAGAGCTACCGGCTCCGGGAGAAACGGCACACCGGCCTCTTCAGCTCGCGTGACCTGCTGGGCGCCGGCGCGGAAAACGGGAACGACAACTACCCCGACTGACCGGGTCGCCAGCCAGCTGGGATACCGACAGAATCGTTGAGCAGTAACAGGGTGAGTCAACCCTGAATCGGCGATAAGGAGGACAAGAACCTGGTGGGCCAGATCACCATCGACGATTTCGCGCAATTCTCCGTCGGCGTTGACAATCTCGGGGAACACCACCCCTCGACCTTCCAATATCAATATTCCCGTTGGTCGTTGCCAATGATGTCTCAAATCACATCGCCGGTTCCAAAGGAGGGTGCGTTCACCATCAACAGCTTGGTGTCCAGGCTTGCCAAACTCCCTGTTCAATGGGTATTGGAAAACTTGCGCCTCAACAGAGTCCACCTGCGAATACCTCCTATGCATTCACCGCACTTGGGCACCCTTCCTCAGGTCAATGGAAGGTCAATGGGTGGTGGTCATGTACTCAAGGGCGACTCGTCGTAGAGAACAGGCCTGCTCACCTGGCGGAGCACTTGCAAGCTTGTTGATTGAACGCCGGTCAAGCCGCAGGCACAAGAACCAGGGCACGAAGATTCGGTTAGAGCTGCAGGTCGAGACGCTGCACTAGCTCGCCGCGCCATTCCAGGCGGGTCAGGTATTGCGCACCTGCTCTCATTGCCGCCGTTTCGGGCATTTCGCTGGGTAACATCCATTGGTCTTCCAGCGCGTCCTGTAAAGGTGCTACAAGCATGAATAGGCCCACGCCCCGAGCTTGGAAGGTCTGTAGGGCTGTTTCCGTGCATGCCACCAGCAATGGAAAGGGCGCATCCAGGCCCCGGGCCACGAAATGCGGCTGGAGTTTCACCTCTACCCTTTTGGGGTTTTTCGCCGTCTGCTCGTATTCCACGGCCACCAGCAGACCCGTCCCGTCGCCAATGGGAATAATCAGCCAGAGGTCGGGGGCCAACTGAGTCTCATCTGGGAAATTAATTGACAGCCTGTGCCCTGATGTCGCGAACCAACGCTGGTCTGGCGCGGTACGCCGCCGGTTGCCGCCCCTTTTCAAAAATTTTCCTTGCAAACGATGGGTATTTTTGTCGTGAGACGCCTTCCTGATACGCCCCCTTGCCGTGCCGTACTCTCCGAAACGTCGCCGGATCCTCTCGACGTTATCCCGGTCCATGCCAGCGAAAACCACTTCGCCGGCTGGGGTGAGATAAAGGTTGGTGTCCCTGTTCTTGCCCTCTCGGGCAAACGGCAAAGTAATAGTGGTGGGCCATCCACCAACATCAACGTCCATGGAAACATGGGACCGGGTACTCCTCGCCGGAACCTTTAGTTCTGCAATTGCCTCTCCCTGCCTGCGCACAACCACGTCAACATCGCCCTCGTTGACAACCCTATCGCGGTCGGCATCCAACTCCACCTCATATTCGATTTTCTCTCTGGAATCCAGCGCTGTTGGAAGCCGAAGAGGGAGCAGAACTTTCTTCGTGTCAATATCCAGTTCAGCTTTCCACCGCCGCTTCGACAACGCGGGTGTTTCCACCTCCACCACCTCCACCTTGGTTTCCCTGACCAAGCGAGGCGCATTTGGCCTGTCGACCTTCAATCTGTCAATGATCTCCCTCGTTTCACTTCTGGGCAGACCGATCACCTCGCTCGAGCGTGTAGGTGATATCCCGGGGTTAACCCCGATCTCCCTGAGTTCCATGTACGGCTTTTCCCCGTATGCCACACTCCTTTCAGGCTCCCTGACCCAGTCCGCGAAAGGAATACCGACCCGCCTTGTGTTCGGCTGTTCCAATGGGGGATGGAAGATACCCACGGGCGACTCGAGGGTCAACTGCTCCACGACCTCACCCTGGGCAGTTACCACCGCCTTTGGAATCCCGTTGGCTACGGTCATTGTCACGTGAAATCCCGACAGGCGATCTGGAACCAGGTATACGACTCCGGCAGGCCTCGCAGGCTCACCGTACCAGACGCCGGGTTCCGTGCGAAACCCGTTGTAAAAGTCGGCCAGCCCCCCTACCTTGTCATCTGCACTACAGACGTAGCCCTGCCATACGATGGCGATCCAAAAACGGAACCCGTCGGCACTCCGGTACTGGGCAAGCGCGTGCACCGATCTCCCGTACGCCCGGACCCAGATGAGCCGACATAGCTGCGTCTGCGCGTCAATGGTCACGTGATGTGGTCCGTCCTTGGGCCCCACCGCCACTACTGCGGGGGTTCGAACCGCCTGCGTTCGCCACAGGCGGGGGAGCAGGTCGTTTGCCGCTTCCACTATTGGAAGGCTGTCGTGCAGTCGCTTGAGGGTGTCGTCCCCTGCCTGCCACTCCTCCGGCACATCCCAGTACCGCATGACCAAATTCTTGCCATTGGGCAACAGAAAATACCGCTGCCTTATGCTAAGGGCATGGCCCATCTCCTTGCTTCCAGCCCAGCCGCGCTCGGCTACCGCCGACAACAATCCTTCGAGTTTCGACTTGCCGAGATAGCCAAGCTCAACCAGTTCCTCCATGGTACAGTGCGGAAGTGTCCAAAGCATGGCCAGTACCAGCATCCACTCTGCCTCTTCCAAGCCATAACCAGCTCGGGTCCTCGCCCTGACGCTCAAACTCCGTACAAATTCCACCCATTGCCAGGCATTCCAAAGATCCATGATCATGTCCTCCTCATCAGGATTAGTGAAGCCTTCGATTGCCGCCTCTTTGCCGACAGGGTTGTCCATGGCCGGGTCGGTACCTCAAACTCTTCAATCCCAGAGCGTCGGCGCCTACGGCAACTGGTTAATTCACCACGATGCGGCGGCGTTATCGGTGTTTCGGCCATTAGTGGTTGCCGATGCCCACATTTCTGGCAGCTTCCTGGACGAGGATGGGGCTGACTTACCTTTGTCTTGACATTTGCCGGCCTGCCTCGTCGCGGAGCCACTCGATCAATAGGTCCACAGGAACAATGATTCTCCTCCCGTCTTTGATATGAGGAAGGGGGTCAACAGCCCGCTTCAGCCACTCCTGTACCTTGTGCTGCGAAACCCCCACCGCTTCCGCCGTCTCAGACAGGTTGTAACTGAGCTTGCCCGGCACACTGCCAGCCTCCCGGGAGCTGGATTCCAACGACTGGCCAATCTCCACCAGTTGCGCCTCGGTGACTATTCGCCACCCGCTGTCAACTGCGGCGTCCTCCACCAGGACTAGGAGCCGGTCGCCGCCGCCACGCAGCGCAACCAGAATTCGCTCGAAATCGCTCGTCGCTGCCATGTCAACACCCGTGCCTTTTGGCCCCCCCTGTAATTGCGGTAACCGAGTGGGCCCGATCTCGCCTGATGCGATATCAACACCACACGACCGCTCTGCGTTAATGCTAGTCCCGTCTTCCACAACCATTGTCGATTGGTGCGGGTCGAGGCGGGCACAACAGGCACCCCAAAGGGATGGCAGGAGACAACGCCAATCACCGCTTTTGCGAGAGTGGCAGCTTGGAAGACGCCACCGCCGTAGCTACGGGGCGCCCATGTGGCGCTGCTAGGGCAGTATCCGCAACAGCCCCGGCAAACTGGGAGGGCAAGGCCACCAACCGCCAGAAAAGTTAAAAGAGCCTCGGGGTCCAGGGGGTCCCGCCGTAGGCTAGCCGTGCTGCCAACTCCTGGTGTGTCCCTTATCCGCTGGCAGCTGCAGCCCAGAACGATCGCCAGCAAATCTGCTTGAGGAATAACGCCAGGCGTTCCATCAGCTACACGAAAACTTCATGGGGAAGGAGTCAACAATGCCGGGGGAATGGTCGCCCCGTTTGACCAGAAACCGGTAAAGTGGCGGTGATACGCGTCGCACTGGGTGTGCTTAATGGCGACTTATAGAAGAGTCTCATCTCCAAACCCCTCTTCGCCCTGCATGGCAGTCTGGAAAGTACAAGACTACTGTACGGAACCCGACGTAGCCTCCATTTATTTGGTGTAACTCTTCCCCCCAATACTCCAAATAAGCCACCAGACAAAAAACATGTACGAAAAGTTAAAACGGCCTCTCAAAGCTAATCGTCATTCAGATCTGATTGAGTAGCCGCAGCCTCTCCCCGACTCAGGGTGTGGCAAAACGCCATTTCCGGGCGAGTTATAGTGTGGCACCATCGCCGCAGAAACCGACCACGTCATAGGGGCCATTGTTCTTGTGAGGTAGGCGTCGACTTGACGTTATGCAGCCCTTTACGCCGGAGGTAGCGAAGCCGCTCAAAGCGGAATCTGCCATATTGGTCGAACTGGCCGGTGCAGCCGGAACCGCCGGATCTTCGGATGGAAAACCCGGCAGACGGGTGCCCTGGTAATCCTCCGTCCCATTCGTTTGGTGGAGCGATGCTGGAGGAGGAATCCGTCCAGAAGGGCCTGCGGGAGGCGGATCACTTTCACCTGGACCCCGGTGGTCCGGGAAACATTTCAGGGTTTGTTGACGTCATTGGGGGGCAGACTGTTCCTCGACGCTGATTTAGCCCAGTTGTACTGCTTGGATGATGGCTGAACCAGCGTACCGCCCGGCCTGCTGGCCACGGAGTTGCTATAGCATGCTCACGACAAGGTGAGCGACGCCGAGGCCAAGGCACGGGCCGACTTCGACCTGTGATGGAATGTGGCATCGGAGATTGAGTTCGAGGACCGGCCTTTCGCCAAGAGGACGGTACAGGGATCCAGGGCCAACTGATCCTGCACGATAAGATGAGGGAGGTTTTCGGGTAAATCCAGGGACAGGCGCGGGAGTTTGCGCTACCTGAAGGGCGAGCGCAGGATGAGGGTGGCGATGGCTGCGACCTACATCCCGGGACGGGGGTGCGGCGAAGGACACCTACAATCTGCTGACAGACAACATAGTGAGGCTGATGCGGACGCTGGCGGTGTTGGATGATGTGCCGACGCGGCGCAGGGCAGAGACCCGCGGTTACAAGACCCGGGTTGGATCCAGCGCGAGGAGCAGGCGGCAATTGAGTGATCAGACGAGACGGTGCTGTGAACGCTGCTTTGGTAGATCGTGGCTGACGCCAACTTGCTGTTGGAGCCGACCCGGCAGGCCCAAACCTGACTATCCGCGGAAGATTTGGAGGGGCGGCCATAGTTGATGAGGCGGAGTTCCTGGGGCAATTGCTGCCCCAGGATGTGATGCGCATAGGAGCGACGATGGCGATGGAGACTGCGGCGGCGACGGTGGAGTGAGCCTGAAGGACAGGGTGAGCAAGGACTGGGTCGTTGTAGTGCGTGATCCAGAGATGCCCCGCAGCCACAAGAGCAGCCATCGCGGACATGATGGGCACATGGCTGTGGTGGTGGATAACAATATCCCGCTGGTCACCGTGGTGGATGTGCCTTTAGTCATCGCCTGGTACAGCACGGGGAGTTGAACCCGGTGAAGCAGAGCGAGGACACCGCCGGAGCGCCAGTGGTTGAGCCCGTGGGCGACGCGGCTTGCGGAGACAGCGGCACCCGCCAGGAATTTTGCCGACGTAGGACGGAGGCGGGTGGCACCGGGGGCCGGGCCATACCAACAGGGAACATTTCCACAAGGAGGACTTCGTTATCAACCTGGTGGCGGGCAGTAGCGCTGTCCGGCCGGACAGGTATCTCGCCTAAGGGTACCCAGCGACCCATTCCAACTTCACCCGACGCACCTGCAAACGGGAAGGCTTCCGGTGCGACATATGGGGCCTGTCTGTTGCGCCCAAAATGCACCGCGCCAGCGCTGGCATCGGGCGAACGGTCCGGCTGCATCCCTCCAGGAGGGCTTGTTGCAGGAAGCCCGGGCGTTGCAGCAAAATTCGCGTTACGATCAGGATAGGCAGTCTCAGATCATGGCCGACCACCCGTTGGCGCGGCTCATGCAGTTGGGGGTGCGCACCGCCGGGTACTTTGGCTGCGCCAAGACCAAATTCCAATTGCATCTGGCCGCCATCATGGCCAATCTGACCTTGTTGGCCGACTGAAATCGGCATACCCGGCGATTCTGTCCCTCGACTTGTGGAGTTCACCGCCCTCTTCGATGCTTAAATAGTTCCCAACGCTTCCTGCGCATCAACCTCTTGCTGACCATTGCCTCCCGCACGTCAACTCGATTGACCAAGAAATCCCGCCAAATTGGGCTTTCCGTCCGAATTTCTAGAGCTTCGTCGTCAGCGAATTTGCCATTCTTTTGCCATTCCTCTCATTGCGGCTCAATGCGGCTAGGTGCCGCGAAATGCATTATCGAGACTCGCGAGAGATATACACTCGCAGTTAAATGAGACTATAGGAGGCTTGCTGACAACGGCTGTGCAGTTTTGAAGACCGCAAGGGCCACCGGGCCCCATCCACTCCCGCATTTGGGACGCAGAGGATTTTAACCGTCTTCAAATCATTTTGCTATTCCCCGGCGCGGCCGCGTTCCCGGCCCTCCACCGTAGGCCGATGCTGTAATGGACCATAAGATTGGACATCCCTAGCAAACGCTAGTCCCCTTGGCTCGGAACCAATGCGCATCTCCGATCTGCATTGCCATGAACTAATACTATATATTGAATTACTATATCTTGACATGCTATAATCATGAACATGAATACTGATATTTCAGCACTCATGACACGGGTCAGTGAGTCAGATTCAGTGATGGAACGGAGAAGGCCCATGTGAAGGGGAAATCCCCTCGAAAGGGAAGCACTGGAGGAGGTGGACAAATGAGCGCAGGGATTCACACATCCATAGAAAATCTCATCAGGGAACTGAAGATATCCGATCCGACCGAAACCTGCGTCGGCACCTGGGATAGCCCGGAAGGAGAGATGCGAGTCGCCATCATCCATGAGACCGGGCATGTATATGCCGTCTCGGAGGAAGAGGTAACGAATGACCCGGCCCTCCTGTTCCGGCTCCCGGTGGAGAGGATCGGCGTGGCGGCAGCCATTGAGGCTGTGGAAAGGCATCTGGAGCAGGTCCCCTGCGGGAATACCCGGGAGTGTGAAATGATGGGTTGCAGGAACGTCGTAGCCGCAGACCGGGGGAAAAGCATCGCCCCGGGAACGTATCTCACGGTCTGCGACGAGTGCGCGCCCATTGCGGCAACGGTCAGGTAGCCTGCCTGGGAACGCTCCCACCCTGACCCTCCCCCGACAGGAGAGAGAATCTGTCACACATCTTCATGGGCGTATCGGAGCCATGGGGCGGCCCGTAGGTGCCAGGACACCGGCGTGATGCGCGGCTATACCATAGCCACCGCCGTAACCTCGAACAGCAATTCCGGGATAAGCCTGTCGCTCGGGCCCGGACGGCGGATGCGGTGCATCGAGACACCGGTGGCTGAGGGGAAGCTGTCGCCGAAGTACTTGCGGCGCACCTCGCCCACCCGGCGGTAGCTGGACAGTCCGTTGGGTGGCACCCACTCAATGGTATTGACCACGTCGCCCATGGAGTAGCCGCCCTCGGCCAGCACCCGCGCCAGGTTGCCGTAGGCTTGGTCGGCCTGCGCTACGATGTCGAACGGGGCAACCCCGCTGGCGGTTGTGTGATCGACGCCCGCCTGCGCCGAAAGTTGCACCATACGTCCCTTCCTTACCCCCGGCGCGAGGGTGGCCTCGCCATAGCTGGCCTCCCATCCCGGCACCTGGATTTCCTCGCGGGCGCCGCCAAGCACGGCGACTGCTTCCACCTCAACGTGCCCCTCGGGCCGCAGCAGCCGGTTCACCGTGATGCCTGTGCTGGCGGGATACGTGCCCTTGAAGAAATCACTGCGCGCTCTCGCTGAGCCGTCCTCGTACTGCAACCAGGCCTGTGGCGAGACGTACTCCAGCGTCTTGACGACGTCGGAGGGAACTGCCCCGGCGGCCTCCAGGACGCTGCCCACGATGCCGTAGGTAAGGCCCATCTGGACGCCGGTGTCCTGGGGAAAGGATGGCTGGCCTGCCGGGTTCAAGCCTCTTGCCGACCCGCCCGCCGGTTCCTCGCTGCCGACGAAGCCCGATGTCCACAGGGTGTCCCCGGCGATCACGCCGGGCACGTAGGTCAGTGCTCCATAGCGGTCGTAGCCGGGATTTACCGCGCGTTTCTCGCCGCTCACCGCCACAGCGCTGACCTCAAGCAGGGCGTCGGGGCGCAGCAGGCGCTCCACGCAGATGCCGGTTGCGCCCACCGGCGTGCCGCCAAGGAACTCGCGGCGGATGGCTCCCGTCTCCCGATACTGCGGCAACGCGGACGGGTCGATGTAGTCGACCGTCTGCACCACGTTGTCGAAGGACATCCCCGCCGCCGCCAGTATCACGCCCAGCTTCTCGTAGATCACCCGTGTCTGAGCCAGCAGGTCACCCTTGCAGACCACGCTCCCGGCTGCCGGATCATATTCACTGGCAGTCTGTCCCGCCAGGTACAGAATCCCCCCACTTTCGGCGCCGAGGCAGAAGGTGTATCTGTTCAGGTCCAGCCACGGAAATTTCTGCGGGTCAACCTCGACGATGTTCCTGGGCATGTCTACTCCGTTTTATTTTCCCTCGCCTTTGAGGGAGTATTAGTCGGGAGTTACGCAGTTGGAGATTTCACCCCACCCTAACCCTCCCCCACCAAGGAGGAGGGGATATTTGAACTGCGTAAGTCCTATTAGTAATTCAAACCCTTGTAATTGTGTAGCCCAGTAACGCGATGTTTTGACGATGGGGGCGCCACAAGGGACGCCCCTACACGAGGGGGATCTTTATGGTAGGGGCAACCCTTGTGGTTGCCCTGTCTATTCCTTTTACCCGATGGCGCCTGATGCATTGCTCCGCTGATAGTCTTCGTCCGATAGTTGCAGCAACTCTTTCAGCACCCACTCGTTGTGCTCGCCGAAGTTGGGCGCGGGGCGTAGTGTGGCTCCTCTGCCTCCGTCGGCGGCCCATGGAAGGGCCAGAACGGGGCGTGTGCCCGCCACAGGATGCTCCGCCTCAACCACGAAACCGCGCTCCCGCAGGTGGGTGTCCGCCATCACCTCTGCGGAGTCGAACACTGGCGCCGCCGGTATGCCGGCCGCTTGCAGCGTCGCCACCACCTCCGCCGCATTGAGGCCGGAGGTCCATTCGGTCAACAGCGCTTCCAGCACATCCTGGTTTTCCAGGCGGGCCATCGTGGTAGCGAATCGGGGGTCATCAGCCCAACCGACATTGCCGGAGGCCCGGCAAAGAGACCTGAACTGCTCGTTGGTTTCCACCGAAATGGCCACCCATTTCTCCTCGCCAAGGCAGCGGAACACGTTGCGGGGCGCGTGGCGACCGTTGCGGTTGCCCATCTTTTCCTGCTCCTGGCCTGTGATGGAGTATTCCATAACCGCCTCGGGGATCATACCGCTCAGCGCCTCGGTCATGGAGACTTCAATGAACTGGCCTTCCCCGGTACGGGAGCGGTGGTACAGCGCCTGCAGGATGGCGAGAGCGGCGTAGCAGCCGGAGAAGGCGTCGGGGATCAGTCCTCCCATTATCCGCGGGTGCGTCCCTGGGTAGCCCGTGACAGCCGCCAGTCCGCTGAACAGGTTGATGACGCTGTGGAATCCTGTAAGGTCCTTGAAGGGGCCACTGCGACCGAAGGCGCCCAGGGACATGTAAACGATGTCGGGCCGCAGCTTCTTCACCTCGTCGTAGCCCAGCCCTAGGCGTTCCATGGCTCCGGTGGCATAGTTTTCGACAAGGACATCGCTCACTGCGATCAAGCCCTGGGCCACCTCCAGCGCCTCGGGCTTGCTCAGGTCGAGGGAACAGCTCAGCTTGTTGTTGTTGACCAGGTTGAAGCCGCCGCTGTTGTTGATGCCGAACTCCCCATCGCCGAAGGGAGGCCATACGCGGGTGGTGAAGCGCGACTCGGTCTCGACCAGAACCACCTCGGCTCCCAGCCAGCCCAGCATCTGGGCCGTGACTGGGGCGGCGATCACCTGCCCAAAGTCGGCCACGCGGATACCCTGCAGTGGCAGCGGGGTCATGGTCTGCGTATCCTCTCGCGGATGCAGGGTTGCTCAACCATCACTTTTCACCCTCACTCCTCCTGAGCTTGTCGAAGGGCCTCTCCCTCAAGGGAGAGGGAGGAGGCTGGCAGTTTAAGTCGCCAACGTTTCCAAAAGCGAATTCGCCTCGGCTTCCGACCAACCCAGCCATTCCTGCAACACCTCATCAGTGTGCTCCCCCAGCCTTGGCGCGGGCCGGAACGTCTGCCAGGGCGTCGCCCCCATGCGGATGGGATATCCGGGCAGCTTGAACTCCCGCCCGCCAGGGCTGGTGAACTCCCGGAGGAAGGCCCGCTCGGTAACGTGGGGCGACTCCATCATCTGCCCCACGCTGTACGCCGGGAAGCAGGGAACGCCGCGCTCCTGGGCCAGGTGGGCAATCTCCTCGCCCGTATGCGACATGGTCCATTCCAGCAGCAGGGGTTCCAGGGCGTCCCAGTTCCGCGCGCGGTCCCGGGCCGTACCGAACACTTCCAGTTCAGCCCAGTCGGGGTTGCCGGCAGCCCCCATCAGGCTGCGCCAGTGGCCGTCCAGGACCGCCATCAACACCACGTAGCCGTCCTTGCAGGGCATGTATACGTTGGGCATCAGGGCGAAACCAAGAAGCTCACGTTTCTTTGGCTCGTGATAAGCGGCGTGGGCGTGCTCGTAGGGCATTACCGCCGCCACCCCTTCCTGCAGGCTGAGGTCGATTTCGCAGCCCTGGCCGCTGAACTGCCGGGACAGCAACGCGGCCACGCATGCCGTGGACCCCAAGACGCCCGTCATCAGTTCCGCCAGCGGCGTGTTGGCCGTGAGAGGAGGTTCCTTGGCCGGGTCTTGCACGCCGTCGGGCACCCCGGGAGTGGCGAAGGAAAGCCCTCCGGCCGCAACCGCCGTGATCTCATCGCCCAGGTGCGCGCTGTTTGGCCCCGTGAGGCCGAAGGGCGTGATGGCGGTGACGATCAGCCTTGGATTTAGATGCTGCAGAAACTCGCGGCGAAGGCCCTGCTGCTCAATCTCGGCGCTCTGCCCGCCCACGATGATGATGTCGGCCTTTGAGACAAGTTCGTTGAACACAGATTTCTGTGCGGGTTGTTCCAGGTCGAGCACCACGCCGCGCTTGTTGGCGTTCAGGTACAGGAACATCCCGCTCCAGTTGGGGTCGGAGTGACCGTCAGGGAAGGGACCGTGATGCCGGTACCGGTCACCTAGGGGCGGCTCAACCTTAACCACGTCAGCGCCGGCGTCTCCCAGCAGGCGGGCACAGAAGGATGCTGACGCCATTTCGGTGAATTCCACCACCCGAACACCGGCAAGGGCTGACGGCGATGAACCTTCATTTTCCCTCTCCCTCGAGGGAGAGGGTTGGGGTGACGGTGAATTCGCGGGCATCAGTGACCTCGCTCTCTATGGAACGCCATTCCGGCCCTACCCGTCTCGCAGCGGCAGACACACCACGGCGCTGGCCCTGTCGACCACTCGCTCGCCGCGCTGGTTCTCGATCCAGAGGTCGCACTCGGCCCATCCCCCCACCTTGACCCTCCCGCTGGGGGAGATGGAACTGGGATCAGTGTCATCGTCCCTCCGCAGCCCGGTAACTACTCCGCCGCAGACCAGGGAATCGCCCGGAAAGACCATGGCCCTGTTCCGGAAGGCCAGCTTGCGCAGGAACGCTCCGGATCCCGCCCAGTCCTGTACATGCTGGGCCAGGAACGCCCCCAGCATCTGCCCGTCGACGAACGGGCCGGGAAATCCGAGGTCGCGGACATAGTCGGCGTCATAGTGGACGCGAATGAAGTCCCAGGTAGCGGCGCCGTAGGCCATCATGTGAGGCAGGTTGATGTCCTTGCTCAGCGGCGTGAGTTCCTCGCCCACCGAGACATCCTCGTAGAACCGGCCGTTGCTCCCGGCCCCGGTCATTGCGGCTCCTCCTCCCGGTAGAACAGGGTCTCGGTGTTTCGGGCCAGCAACTCGCCTCGCTGGTTCCGGTAGGTGGCCTCAACCACCTGGAAGATCATCGAGCCGGAACGCCCCTTGCGCTCGTAAACGTCCTTGACCAGCCACCGGGCGGTGATCACGTCGTCGGGATGCACTGGCTGGAAGAACTCGTACTCGTTGCCCGCGCGGAGGCCGGTCAACTCGCCGAATGAGCCGCGACCTAGCAGGTCACCACGCTGGTCCATGTCGCTGTCCACGTACTGCCAGGTATCGCAGATCAGCGTTGGCGGCGCCATCACGTCTCGCAGCCCGTTGGAGGCGGCATGCTCACGGTCGGAGTAAAGCGGGTTGAAGTCGCCCACGGCCAGGGCGTACTGCCGGAATGCGGCGCGCCCGATCTCGTCCGGCGACTGTAATACCAGCTCCTGTCCCACCGTGGCCTTCAGTTGTTCAAACAGGGAATCCGCCATATCAGGTAAACATTCCTGTACATACTGTGCGTCGATGTGAGAAAACTACCGCCCCTTGAACTCAGGCTCCCGTTTCTCGAGGAAGGCGGCCAGTGCCTCGCGGTGGTCCTCGCTGGCCAGCGAAAGCACCTCGGCGTGAGCGGCCTCCGGAAGATGCTCCTCCAGGGACTGGCCCAGTCCGCGAAAGACCATCCCCTTGACCAGGCGGTTGGCTACTGGCGACTTACCGGCGATCTTCGCCGCCAGGGACATGGTCTCGGCTTCCAGTTCCTCGTATGGGACCAGCCGGTTGAGCACGCCCAATTGCAGGGCCTCCTCCGACTCCAGCCAGTCGCCGGTGAAGAGCAACTCCAGGGCCTTGTTGACGCCAAGGGCGCGGGGGTAGAGCCAGGTCGCGCCGGTGTTAGAGACCAGGCCCATCTGCAGGAACGCGTTCATGAACCGCGAGTGCTCACAGCCGACCCGTATGTCGCAGGCCAACACGAAGTCGAACCCGTCGCCAATTGCCAGGCCGTTGACCATGGCGATTGTGGGCTTGTCCATCTGGTGCAGCTTTAGGGTGATGGCCTGTGGCCCGCTGCGGATGAACTGGTAGATCTCGTTGGGTTCCATGTAGCCCAGGAGCCGGTCGCCTTCCTGCCGCTCCTCCTTGATGTCCGCTGAGGCGCAGAATGCCCGGCCGGCGCCAGTCAATACCACCGCCCAGATGTCGCTGTCAGTGCCCACGTCGTCCAACGCCGAGTTCAGCTCCCGAAACATCTGCCGGTTGAGGGCGTTCAGCCGCTCCGGCCTGTTGAGAGTGACTCGGGCCACGTGGTCTTTTTTCTCAAGCATGACGGTTTCGTAGTTCAATGCTGACCTTCCGGTTTGGCGCCGCTCGTTCCGCTGAAAACGGCGGCGAGAGGTAATTGCGATTTCGGGAAAGATTCTGGTGGGCCATCGGTGCTGTGTCAAGTTCGCGATCATACCGCGCCACGGCAGTCGTAAGAGCTATGGCTCGCAATTCTGTCTGAATCAGGATTATCAGGATTTTGGGATTCCCAGGATGTCCCCCAATCCTGCTCATCCTTTAATCCGGTGAATCCTGATTCAGACAATCACCCTGACGGCGCCGTGGGCCATTCTGCCAAGATGCTTTCTCATTGGGCCAGCCGAAACTATACTGTGCAGCAAGCCGCTCCTTGAGACCTCGGTACACCTTCCGACGTTACCCGCATGCCAATACCTGAGGGAAGGAGGCCCCAAATGACAACTGTAGGCCAGTCCGTCCATGTGCAATCCGCCCCCGCCAAGGCTTCCCACCCGCTCGACCCGCTGACCCCGCAGGAAATTGAAGCCGCCGTAGCGATCCTGCGCGCCGGTCAGTCGCTGGGAGAGAGGGTCAGGTTCGAGTCGGTCGAGCTCAAGGAGCCGCCCAAGGATAGCGTCCTCAGCCGCAACGGACACGAGCCGCCCGGACGGGAGGCGTTCATCATCCTGCTGGACAACGACACCGGCAACACCTACGAGGCGGTGGTGTCGCTGGACGAGTCGGCAGTGAAGTCGTGGACTCACGTTCCTGGCGTGCAGCCCCGTCTGATGATGGACGAGTTCTTCGATTGCGAGAACGCCGTAAAGGCATCGCCGGATTTCCAGGCGGCCCTGCGCAAGCGAGGGATCGACGACACCAGTCTGGTGATGGTCGACCCTTGGCCCGCTGGCAACTATGGTGTCGCCGAGGAAGAGGGACTCCGGCTCTCCTTTGCCCGCAGCT
This sequence comes from Dehalococcoidia bacterium, assembly GCA_965203005.1. Classification (GTDB taxonomy): domain Bacteria; phylum Chloroflexota; class Dehalococcoidia; order Lucifugimonadales; family UBA3495; genus VXOI01. The sequence continues at coordinate 1,529,578 of CBDBBS010000002.1, read as the reverse complement.
GGCTCAAGACCAGCACCAACGACAACGGGTACGCACGCCCCATAGAGGGCGTCATAGCCGTCGTTGACCTGAACGAAATGAAAGTGCTGCGGGTGGAGGACCACGGCGTGGTGCCCCTGCCGCCTAACGACGGCAACTACGCTGAGGAATTCGTCAAGGAGTTCCGCACCGACCTGAAGCCGCTGGATGTGGTGCAGCCCGAGGGGCCGAGCTTCAGCGTCGATGGGAACCTGGTGACCTGGCAGAAGTGGAGCTTCCGAGTGGGCTATACCCGGCGCGAGGGCCTCGTGCTCCACGGCATCAGCTACCAGGACCAGGGACGCGAGCGTCCCGTCATCAACCGCGCGTCGCTGTCTGAGCTGGTAGTGCCCTACGGCGATCCCGAGGAGAAGAACTACCGTAAGAACGCCTTCGACGTCGGAGAGGCAGGCATCGGATCGCTGGCCAACTCGCTTACGCTGGGTTGCGACTGCCTGGGCCAGATCTACTACTTTGACGCCGTGCTGAACAACAGCCGTGGTGAACCGGTGCAGATTCCCAACGCCGTCTGCCTGCACGAGGAGGATTTCGGCATCCTCTGGAAGCATACCGACTGGCGCACTGGCCAGGCCGAAGTGCGCCGTTCCCGACGCCTGGTGATCTCCATGATCGCGACCGTCGGCAACTACGAGTACGGCTTCTTCTGGCACTTCTACCAGGACGGCAACATCGAGTTCCAGGTGAAGCTGACCGGCATCGTGAACAACATGGCCCTGGAGCCTGGCGAGAACCCCAAGTACGGCACGGTGATTGCGCCGCAGCTGGGCGGGCACATTCACCAGCACTTCTTCGGCATGCGGCTGGACATGGCCGTCGATGGCCCGAACAACTCGGTCTACGAGGTCAACACGAGGGCCGAACCGCTGGGGCCGGACAATCCGCAGTCCAACGCCTTCTACGCCGAGAGGACGCTGCTGGCCACCGAGTCCGAGGCGCAAAGGACCGTAGATCCGCTCACCGGACGATACTGGCTGATTTCCAACCCGTCGATGAACAACTATCTGGGTCAGCCAGTGAGCTACAAGCTGATTCCCAGCGATGGAATACTGCCCTTTGCCCATCCTGAGGCCAGTGTGTCGAGGCGGGCCGGTTTCTTTCGCAAGCACCTTTGGGTGACGCCGTACCATCCCGACGAGATGTCGCCGACCGGGCCCTACCCGAACCAGCACCCCGGCGGCGACGGGCTGCCCAAGTGGACCCAGGCTGACCGCAACGTGGAGAACACCGACATCGTGGTCTGGTACAATTTCGGGAGTCACCACATCCCGCGACCCGAGGACTGGCCGGTCATGCCGGTGATGTATACCGGGTTCAAGTTGATGCCTGTGGGCTTCTTCGACCGCAACCCGGCGCTGGACGTTCCACCGTCGCATCACGTCAACGGCCACTGCCACGCCTGACGGAGTGCGCAGGCCAAAGAAAACCATTCAGAACTCCCCTCCCCCTCAGGGGGAGGGTCAGGGTGGGGGTGATAAGACAGACTAAAAGGCCACCACTAAAGCGAGCCAGGGTCTTGAGGCGGATACTTGGATCCACTCAGACCGACAAAGTAGGGCCGCTGGTACGCTGCTATGTGCAGCCGCTGGCGGCCCTGTTGCGTTTTTCCGCCGTCGGAGCGGTTCAGCTCGAGACCGGCGCTGTCCGCTGGCCTTTGGGCTGCGCAAGAGTATGATAATGGCCTATGTTCATGGCAGTGGCGGTATCTTGCGACTCAACACCATACACGTTGGGAGTACCTTGACATCAGAGTCCTCCTGTACGGTATGCTATTTATCTGATAATGAGCAGATATTGAGCGGAGGAGGTGAGCTATGTACGAGCGAATATTGGTCCCACTGGACGGCTCCGAATTCTCAGAGCGGGTCCTGCCGGTGGCAAAGCGCCTCGCCGGGGACCTCGCGATCCCGCTGAAGTTGCTCCACGCCATCGAGCCGGAGCACCCGAGTATTTCCCAGTCCCTCAACGAAAGGTTGTACTACATCCACTCGGCACACCACCGGGGGATGCACGCCAGGGCCTACGCCGAGCCGATCAGGACCCGTCTGGTGGAGTCGGGCCTGGATGTAAACATCATCATTCCCCAGGGGGACCCGGGAGATGCCATTGTCGAGGAGGCAGACAGGGAGCCCGGCACCCTGATCACGATGTCCAGCCACGGCCGGTCGGGAGCCTTCCGCTGGTGGACGGGAAGCGTGGCGGACCGGGTACTGCACAGGACTGCCAGCCCCTTGCTGATGATCCGTCCGGGAGACAGGAGAGACGCCGCGATGGAAGGGGAATTCGGCCGGGTCGTGGTGCCGGTGGATGGCTCATCCCTGGCCGAGCAGGCCGTGAGCCATGCCTCTCACCTCGGAAAGGCGATGGGACTGGCCGTCGAGCTGGTACGGGCCATTCCCTCCGTCGAGGAATACAACAGCCTCGCAAGACTAGGCCCGGCCAGCCTGGTCAGCCAAGCCCCCAGCTATGCGGAGTACCGAGCCATCGTCGAAAAGGAAGCCGAGGACTACCTAGCGCAACTGGGGGAGCGCCTGAAGCAGGACGGGGTACAGGTCAATTGGAGTGTGCTCCATGGTCCTGCGGCAGCGGCCATCATAGACTATTCCGTGGCCAGCGAGGACGCCCTGCTGGTGATGACCACACACGGACGCTCCGGCGTGGCGCGTATGGTTCTAGGCAGCGTGGCGGAACGTGTGGTGAGGCAGTCCGGGGAGCCCGTACTGCTAATCCGGGCGCAAGCGGATGGCTGATGCAAGCGTCGCCGAATGAATGAGTTGACGCCCTATCACCCGGACGAGATGTCGCCGACCGGGCCCTACCCGAACCAGCATCCCGGTGGGGACGGGCTGCCCAAGTGGACCCAAGCCGACCGGAGCGCGGAGAACACCGACATCGTGGTCTGGTACAACTTCGGCAGTCACCACATCCCGCGACCCGAGGACTGGCCTGTCATGCCGGTGATGTATACCGTGTTCAAGCTGATGCCCGTGGGCTACTTCGACTGCAACCCGGCGCTGGACGTTCCACCGTCACATCACGTCAACGGCCACTGCCACGCCTGACGAATCACCCTGGCGAATGGCTCCTCGCCGGGTAGGCATGAAAGGGCCGCCCGTACGCTGTTTGAACCAGCAGCCAGCGGCCCTGTTGTGTGTTTCCGGCGGAGCTATTCAGCTCGAGACCGGCGCCGCCAGCGGCCTGGAGCCGGGCAGCCTCTCGTACGGGCCGGGCAGGTCCAGCTCCTCGGCGATGCTGCGCATGGCGGGCAGCACCTCCTGTCCCAGTAGCCGTATACTGGTCATGCGGTCCTCGTGGCTCACCGGCCCGTGGTGGTGCCACATGGCGAAGATGCCGGGCCGTATGGTCTCCATGATGTGGCGTATCTTGGGGATAATCGTGTCGGGCGTGCCGCAGATCAGTTGCAGGTTGTCCTGCTCGCTTTGGAACCGGCCGTAGATGTCATTGCGGCTGGCCTCCAGCTCCTCGGGCGTGCTGGTCGGCTTCAGCACCAACGTCTCCTCGCCGCTGTCCGGGTTGACCGACACGCGGGCCAGCCTGCGAGTTGCCGCCTTTGAGTTGTAGCCCGGTGGAAACATCCACTCTGGGCGGGCGAAGGCGTTGATGCCGCCGCCAAAGAGGAAGGCGCGACCCAACTCCTGGGCCTTTTCCTCCGTCTCGGCAACAACTACGCGCTGGAGGTAGCCGAAATTCTCCGGCCCGGACTCGTACCCCTCCTCGGCGGCGATGTCCCGGTACAGCTTGACCATTTCCAGTGTCGGATCGAGGAAGGTGGCCAGGGCCAGGTAGGGATACTTGTGGCGGGCGCACCAGACTACCGTCTCCTGGCTCACCAGGCCCGGTATCCACATCTGGGGGTAGGGTTTCTGCACGGGGAGCACCCAGGGGTTCACGTAGCGGTAGTGGTAATGCTTGCCCTCGAACCGGAAGGGTCCTGGCTCGGTCCATGCCTTGACTATGAAATCGTGGGCCTCGTTGAAGAGCTCGCGGTTGTAGGCCGGGTTGGCGTTGTTGTAGATCGATTCGCTGCCCGCGCCCCGCACCCATCCGGGAACCAGCCGCCCGCCGGAAATCATGTCGATCATCGCCAGTTCTTCTGCCAAGCGCAGCGGGTCGGCCACGGGCAGCGGATTGCCCAACAGCACGATCTTGACCCGCTCGGTGATCCGGGCCAGCACTGCCGCCTCGATGTTCATCACGGCGCCCATGCAGAAGGGCGTTCCGTGGTGCTCGTTCAGCATGACGCCGTCGAATCCCATCTGCTCGGCGTACACTGCCTCGTCGAAGTATGAGTTGTACAGTCGGCCGCCGGTCTCCGGGTCGAAGTGCTCGTTGGGAATGCCGAAATAGCTGGCGTTCCTGATGATCTCGTCTTCCGGGACGTCATAGTAAGGGCGCTCGGTGAACATCATGATGTGCATGGAGATGCCTCCTGAGTCTTACTGTTGCGCCAGGAATCCGCGAACGCGGTCCACAAATTCCGAAGATCGCTCAATTTCCGGCCGGTGCCCGCAGTTGTCGAACACCATCAGCTCGGAACCGGATATGGCGTGATTGTAGACCTGCCCTGCTGAGAGCGGAATTATGCGGTCATCCCGTCCCCAGACGACCAGGGTCGGCAGTCCCTCCACGCCCTCCAGCAGGTGAGGCAGGCTCGGATTGTGCATGTATGGCTTCCAGGCGAGGCGGGCCGACTCGGCCCGGGCATCCTCCCAGGCCTCGAACTGGTCCGTAGTTTCCTCGCCGCCGTACAGGGAGGCGAACTCGGGGGTGGCGGATGCTTCGTGGACGCTGGCGTCCAGGTAAGCCCTGGCCGTAACGATGAAAAGGTCGAGGATTTCACCCTCGGGCGGCCTCACCCCAGCGGGCGCCACCAGGGTCATGGTGCGGAACTGTCCGGCATCGGCCGCCGCCATCTCCGCCGCGATCCAGCCGCCCAGCGAGAAGCCGATCACGTCCACCGGCCCCAACGCCATCTGCCGCAGCATCCGGGAATAGAAACCCGCCAGGTCGCGGACGCTGCTGACCCAGTCGGCCCGGGGCAACGCGCCGAAACCCGGGTGAACCGGCAGCAGCAAAGAGTGGTCGGACGCCAGTTCACCATGCCAATTCAGCCAGCCAGGATGTCCCAGCTCCTCGTGCAGCACCAGCACGGTGCGGCCGGCGCCTCCCCGGAGCAGGTTTACGGAGGTTCCGCCAACGTGGACTGTACTTTCAGAGAACCCATTTGATGAGGCCGCCATACTACAACGCCTCTTATTCAAGAGTGCCGCAATTGTTTTCAACTGCTGTACCAGTCAGGTCATTCTTGAGGGTATTGGCTGGACTGTCAAGCAATTGGCGAAATTTAGAATTTATATGACTGCTCTACGCTCTTTGGTGATGGATTTCGGCAATAGTTTTTCGTATACTGATGGAAATGGTTACATCACGAACATAGGTAATCGATACCTTGACGAATGGAGGGGAAGGTTATGGGTAAGGACTACAGCATCTGCGTAGGGGCGGTTGGTTTCGGGGGCGGCGTCTGGCACAGCCCCGACGGCGGCGACAACTGGAACAGGATCCGAGACCCGTTCCCGCTGGGCAGCCAGGTCCGGGGGATGGCGGTCTATCCCGATAACCCCAACCGAATCCTGGCTGGCTCGGACCACGGCATCTACCGCAGCGAGGACTGTGGCGCCACTTGGGAAAAATTGTGGTCGGCCATGGACGGCATGCCAATCTGGTCAATCGCCATTGACCCGGTGGATACCGACACCATCTTCGTTGGCATCAAGCCGGCGGCGCTGTTCCGCTCGAAGGACGGCGGCGAAAGTTGGAGCAGGCTCTCGGTGCAAATGGCCCAGGAGTGCCACATCGGCCCGCCGATGGTGACTATGCTGATGGTTGACCCGAAGGACCACCGCACCGTCTGGGCCGGGGTAGAGGTCGACGGCGTGTATCGCAGCCTGGACGGCGGCGACTCATGGACGCACGTGCAGGGAGGGGTGCATCCCGACATTCACGGAATGGCCATCAGTCCCGCCGAGACGCGAACGGTCCTGGCCAGCACGCCCCGCGAGATCTATTCCACCACGGACGTGGGCGAGAGCTGGCAGTCGGTAGTGACCACTGACAAATTCGTCCTGCCCTACAGCCGGGGCATCGCCTTCCGGCCCGGCGACCCCAGCGTGCTCTTCGCTGCGGTCGGCGACACCGCCATCGGCAGCACCGGCGCAATCCAGCGGTCCCAGGATGGCGGGCAGACGTGGGAGGAGCGGCCTCTGCCGAACGAGCCGAACTCCAACATCTGGAACATCGTTACCCACGCTGCCGACCCCGATTTCGTGCTGGCGTCCAGCCTGCTGGGCGAGGTCTACACCAGCGCCGACTGCGGCGATTCCTGGCAGAAGCTGAGGAGGGAGTTCAGCGAGATCGGAGCCATGGTGTGGACGCCCAACTGATCGGCTGAGCAGCCCATTTACCGGTCGTGCTAAGGGGCTGCAAAGTATCGGTTTCAAGACCGTGGGCAGCTTCTTCGGCGGTGCCTCTTCCCTAGCTTTTCACCCCCACCCTAACCCTCCCCCATTGAGGGGGAGGGGGAACTAGAGGGCCCTGTTCGGTCAGGGCACGGCGCCCTCCCTGCGGAAGACCTCGGCCAGCGTTTCCACGCCCTCCCAGATTTCGCTCTCAGAGGGGAGGGCGAAGCACAGGCGGATGTAGCTGGCTGCGGCGTCAGGGTCCGCCGACCAGTCGGGCCCTGGGTTGAACGCAACCCCCTCACGCAGCGCCGGCCCGGCCAAATGGCGGGAATCGACGCCGTCGGGCAGCTTGACCCACAGGTACATCCCGCCGCGCGGCACGTAGAAATCGACCGTCGGGCCGAAGGACTCGCGCAGCGCGCTGGCCAGCACATCGCACTTGCGCTGGAGCGAGGAGCGCATACTCAGGATGTGCTCCTCGTAGTGGTGATTGAAATAGTCGGCAACGATCATCTGGTCGATGACGCCTGTCCCTGCGTCGTTCTTGCGGGACAGCAGTCGGCTCATCACTTCCCACTCGGCGACGATGTAACCGAGGCGCGTGCCGGGCCCGAGGGTCTTGGAGAACGAACCGATGTGCAGCACCCGGTTGCTGTCGTCCAGCGACCGTATGGCGTTCTCGTACTCTCCCTCGAAGATGAGGTCGGCGTAACATTCGTCCTCGAAAATCGGGACGCCGTACTCCTCGCTGAGCTCCAGCATCCGCAGACGCCGCTCCATTGACATCACGGTGCCAGTGGGGTTTTGCAGTGTTGGGATGGTGTAGATGTACTTGGGGCGCACGCCACGGGACCGCAGGTCCTCCAGGGCCTGGGCCAGTTGGTCCATCCGCAGGCCGTCATGGTCGACGTCGATGGCCACCATGTTGACCTTGCGGCGCCGGATGTTGCCCAGGGCGCCGGAGAAGCTGAACGCCTCGACGATGACGGTATCGCCCTCCTCCAGCAGGATCTCGTTGATCAGCTCGATGGCCAGGCCGGACCCCGATGTGATCAGGATTTCGTCGACCGTCGTGTTGATGCCTCGGTGGGCCGCCAGCTTGTCCACCAGGAACTGCCGGAGGGGCGTGATGCCCTGGGGGCCGCCGTCGAAGTTGTACATCGAGATGTTGCGAGGGTCGCCACGGAACACCCTGCCCGCAGACTCGATGAACCCCTCCATGGGGACCATGTCCGGGTCGCTGTGCCCGCCGATGAAGTTGTACTTCGGGTGCCCGTCAAACGGCGCTGGAGGAGCGGGCAGGCTGCGGTTGAACAGCGTTGAGTAGTCCAGAGCTTTCCCGGTCATGGGTCCATCCTCCAGTCCCATCGGAGCGTCGCAGATTGCTGGCATCCTAACACCGTGTGCTTTGGGTGTCGATGTTGGTATCGGCCCGGCTGGGTCTTCGATTCTCCAGCTGGGGCAACCCTTGTGGTTGCCCCGGCCCAGCTGCCAAATAGCATGCTTCGGCATCAGGCGTACAGGCGGTTCAGGTTGGCGTACCGGTCGGGGTCGAGGTCCCTCCCGGCCAGGGCAGGATGGTCGTAGCCGTACCGGTGGGCGCGGAACACCGAGTTGGCCAGGCCGGAGATGGTGCCGCCAGCGCCGTAGCCGCTGCGAGCCATGAACGGGTTGATGTACTCCCACACGATCTGCTTGCCCGGCGTCACCTCGAAGATGCGGCCCGGAGCGCCTTCGCAGATCAGCGTGTTGCCGTTGGGCTGACGTTCGGAGCCGCTGATGTGATAACTGTAGAAGGATATGGGAGGGTCGCCCCGGTACTCCCAGGCAATCTCGTTGGTCTCGGGATCAACCTCGATGACCCGCGAATGGGTGAAGCCGCTCTTGTGAGGGCCGTTGTCGAATATGAGCACCCGGCCGTTGGGCAACATGGTCGGATTGTGCTGGTGGGAGATATTGCCCCGTCCCCACTTCCAGCGGAACTTGCCGCTGGCCCGGTCAACGATGCCCACGGTGTCGGTCTGGCGGAAGCTGATCACCAGGTCGCCCTCGGGCGTGACGTTGAGGGTGTTCTGGTGGGTCCACTCGGCCCGGCCCTCGAGGAAGCAGATGCGGTCCTCCTCGACGTCCAGGTACTCCCATGAGTTCCACTCGTAGACTACCTCACCGTCAGGAGTGACCTCTCGCACCGTATCGCCCAGCATGCCGTCGCCGACGTGCCCTGACTCGTTCCCACCCTTCACCAACTGCGCCAGCTCATCGGGCATCATCTCCCAGGTCAGCACCAGGGTATTGCCGTTGGGCAGCCGCTCAAAATCGTGGTGTAGCAGCGGGTAACGGTATTCCCAGACCACGTTGCCGTCCCAGTCCAGCTCCAGTATCGCTCCCGCCACCGTCCTTCCGCCGATGGGCAGCAACGCCCGCTCCGGGCGGCTGAGGAACGAGACTTCTTCGGCGGCAGGGCCGGTGCGCAACAGCAGGTGGCCGTTGGGCAGCAGGTAGGCGTAGCCGATTCCCTCGTCAGAGTGCCAGGCGTGGCAGACCCGCCCCTCCATGTCTATCAGGCGCGAGTCGTGCCCGCTGACGTTGGTGATCAGCGTGTACCCCCGGTAGGCATCCCGGGGCTCATAGTGGATCAGGCCGTTCGGATGATTATTTGACCAGCCCATGGTGTCCTCCGTCTTGCGGATGATGGATTTCAAGGAAGGTTGATGGCTCGCGAGGGCTGCTGCAATCCCTTACTGATACACCGCCGATGTAGTCAGCGAATATGGGTTGCCCCATTTTAGCGGCCAATGAGTATCAAACAAGGTGGTAAACTTGCGTCCTCAAGAACGGCCGATGCCAACTTAAATTTTGCGCTCCGGCAGCGCCAGAGGAGGCTTCATGACATCACAGCGCGCCGAAATGAGAAACATGAAGCTCATTGCCCACGTCGACCTGAACGGTCACAACAACATAGGCGAGGGGATCGACCTACACCAGACGGCCAGCGGGAGGCGCATTCTCTACCTGGCCCACGAGAGCGCGCCCAAGGACTTCACCAGCGTCGACGTAACAGACCTGTCCAACCCGAGGGTGGTGGCCCAGACCAACCTGGACTACGGACACCTCCGCTCCAACTCCCTGTCCATCCTTGATGACATAATGCTGGTGGCCTACCAGTCGCGGGAGCACGGCCAGCCCGGCACCGGCATGGGCGTATACGACATCAGCGATCCGGAGGACCCGAAGCGCATCTCCTTCTACGACGCCCAAGGGTCGGGATCTCGCGGGTGCCACTGTCTGTGGTGGGTCGACGGCGACTACGCTCATCTGGCCACCGGGACACCCGATTCGCGACCCACCGACGCCAAGGACGACCAGTTCTACGTGATCATGGACGTGAAGGACCCTGCCAACCCCCGCGAGGCCGGGCGCTGGTGGGTGCCTGGCACCCAGGAGGGCGATGATGCGCCGCCCCCGGCGCGGCACCCGCAGTTCGACGTGGGCCACAGTGTCCACAACACCAACGTCTACCCCAACCGCCCCGACCGAGCCTACTGCGGCTGGAAGGACTCAGGTGTCATCACCCTGGACATTTCTGACGTGTCCCGCCCGTCCCCGGTGGCCCAGCTGAACTACGCCCCGCCATTCCCGGGATTCACCCACACCGTGCTGCCGCTGTTTAGCCGCGACCTGCTGGTGGTGACCCAGGAGGCCACCATGCTGGGCGGGGCCGACTATCCCAAGCTGGTGTGGCTGATGGACAACCGGCTGGAGAGCAACCCGGTGATCATCAGCACGCTGCCCATGCAGGACACCGACGATTTCTTCAACCGTCCGGGCCGATATGGGGCGCATAACATCCACGAGAACCGGCCCGGCCCACTGTCCCTGCAGTCCGATACCCTCGTCTACGCCACATTCTTCAACGGTGGCATCCGGGTGTTCGACACCACCAATCCCTTTCAGCCACAGGAGGTGGCCTACTATGTGCCACAGATACCGGAGGGCGCTGATGCCAACGGCATCAACGACGTACACGTCGATGAGAACGGTATCGTCTACGTCGTCGACCGCCTGCAGGGCGGGCTGTACATACTGGAGCTGAACATCTGAGACCCGACAAGCCCTTACTCAGTGCACCCTCTCCCTCAGGAGGAAGGCTTGGGTGGGGGTGAATTTCTCCGGAGAGTGACGCCATGTCAACTTCCACTACCAAGGCCGATACGGTCATCAGGAACGCCAACGTCATCACCATGGACCGTCCTTCGACGAGCTCAGGACAGGCTCGCCCCCGTGCCCAGGCGGTGGCCATGAGCAACGGCCGCATCATCGGCGTGGGCAGTAACGAGGACGTCGAGACTTTCATCGGCCCCAACGTCAGGGTGCTTGATCTGACCGGCAGCACCGTGCTGCCCGGGTTCATCGACGCACACATCCACGTGCTGAACAGCGGCATCCGCCATGTGATGGCCGCCGACTGCGACCTGCCAACGATCAGCGCCATCCAGACCGCGCTGCGGGACCGGGCGGAAACCACGCCGCCGGGCCAGTGGGTCCAGGGCTTCAAGTACGACGACACCAAGACGGCAGAGAACCGCTCCATATTCCGAGAGGAACTGGACGCGGTAAGCACCTTCCACCCCATCATGGTGTCTCACCGGGCGGGCCACATCTATTACCTGAACAGCATGGCCCTGGAACTGGCCGGGTTCGACCGGGACACTCCCGACCCGTTTGGCGGGCGTCTGGAACGGGACCCGGACACCGGGGAACTGAACGGCGTGGTCTACGAGCGGGCCATCGAGCCTGTGCGCTTCGGCCTCATCCCCTCGGACACACCGGAGATCCGGCGCGAGGGCCTGCGCACCATCTGCCGCATGCTGACCGAGGTTGGGCTGACCAGCGTCCACGACGCTCGCGTGGTGCGGGACGAGTTCGTCACCTACCAGGAGGGGAGGGACGCCGGCGACCTGTCCATGCGGGTGTACGCGCTGATGTACCACCCCCACTTCCGGTCGCTACAGGAGGCGGGGCTGAAGACCGGCTTCGGCGACGACACGCTTCGCCTCGGCGGCATCAAGATGGTAGCCGACGGGGCCATCGCCGCCCGCACGGCCTACCTGTCAGAGCCTTACGTCGGCAGCGACTGCGACCACGGCATCCTGGCAATGAGCGCCGAGGAGATCGAAGAGAACGTGATGGAGATGCACCGGGCCGGGTTCCAGGTGTGCATCCACGCCAACGGCGACCTGGCCATCGAGATGGTGCTGAACGCCTACGAGAAGGCGCAGATTGCCGACCCCCGTCCCAATCCACGGCACCGAGTGGAGCACTGCTCTTTGGTGAACCCGGACATTCTCACCAAGATGCACCGGCTCGGTACCATCGCTACGCCATTCTGCACCTACGTCTACCACCACGGGGAGAAGATGCCCTTCTACGGCGAGGAACGGCTGCAATGGATGTTCGCCCAGCGGTCATTCCTGGACTACGGAGTGGTGGGAACCGGCGCCACGGACTACCCGCCCGGCCCCTTCGAGCCGCTGCTGGGCATCCAGAGCTGCGTCACTCGCACCGACAGCCGGGGCAACGTGTGGGGTCCCAACCAGAAAGTGTCGGTGGAGGAGGCCCTGCGCATCTACACCATGCACAGCGCCTACGCCTCCTTCGACGAGGACCAGAAAGGCTCAATCGAGGTGGGCAAGCTGGCCGACTTCGTGGTGTTGGGGGAAGACCCCACCCGGATCGACCCGTTCGGCATCAAGGACATTCAGGTCCAGCGTACCATTGTCGGCGGCAAGACGGTGTACGAAGTGTAGCGACGAATGACGAGATTCCGGCCCAAGCCGACGCTGGCTTGGTGGCGACCCGGATCGGCAGACATTGACCAAAAGGAAAGGCGCACCACCGAATTCGCGGGGTGCGCCTGCTCTCCAGTCGGCCTAAGTTGACGAGGCGGCGGTGGTTAGCTGCCCAGGACGGCGTCAATCTTCTTCTTCAGGGCGCCCTTGGGCACTGCGCCAACGATCTGGTCGACGGGCTGGCCGTCCTTGAAGAAAATCAGGGCGGGAATGCTGCGTACACCGTACTGCATGGCGACGTTGGGGCTGCTGTCAACGTCCAGCTTCCCAACGGTGAGCTTGCCGTCGTACTCCACTGCCATGTCGTGGACGGAGGGGGCGATCATTTTGCACGGGCCACACCACTCGGCCCAGAAGTCGACCATTACAGGAACGTCTGACTTGAGAACCTCGGAGTCCCAATTCTGGTCGGTGACCTCAATGGGTTCAGCCATCTTCATCCTCCGGAAAGGTATTCCGCTGTCATAAACTCGCGCGGCCTTTCGTCGGCGACCGGGACTCGCGCGCAGCGAAAACATGGATTCTCATCAAGTTTAATTCGGCCAGTGACGCTGGTCAACCGGATACCGTCAGCGGAGACGGTAACTCCGTGCAGATCGCGCTTGTACTTCCAAAACCCAAAGGCCGCCGTTGGAATAGTGCCGGATATGGCTGTATAGTGTTAGGCCGTATGAAGTCAACTGAACAGCTTGTCCGTAACGTGGCGCAGGCCGGCGCGGAAGACAGGGTCAGGGTGCGCGCCGGCGAGCGCATCGACGTTACCCTGGAGTCCTGGGGACGGCTCGGCGAGGCGATGGGTCGCCACGACGGCGAGCTCGTCTTCGTGCTAGGCGGCATACCCGGCGAGCGCGTCTCGGCCGAGGTGGTGCGGGTGCACCGGAAGTACGTGTCCGCTATCGTGGCCGAGGTCCTGGAGCGATCGCCTGATCGCGTCGAGCCGCCCTGCCCGTACTTCGGGGAATGTACCGGCTGCCAGTGGCAGCACCTCGACTACAGTGCGCAGCTAGCGGCCAAGCGTGAGAAAGTGGTCGATGCGCTTTCCCGGGTCGGCGGCCTTTTCCTCGACGAACCCGAAGCGCCGGTAGCGGAAACACTTCCCTCTCCCAATCGCTACGGCTATCGCAACCACGCGCGGATGACTGTGAGCAAGCAGGGGGAACTGGGCTTCGTAAACCGCGAGAGCCGCAAGTTCGTCCGCATAGACAGCTGCATGCTCATGCGGCCCGCCGTCAACGAGGTGCTGGAGGAATTGCAGGACCGTTGCGGTGAGACGACACAACTTTCGATTCGCGCCGGTGGCGAAACAACGGAGACGAAGGACAGCTACCTGGTCCAACCCCGGCTGTTCAACCCTGACATAAAGGTGACGACTGGGCAGAAACGTTACATGGAGACGATTGGAGAGAATCGGTTCTTCGTGTCGTCACCGTCCTTCTTCCAGGTAAACGTTGAGCAGGCGGCCCGGGCCGCCGAGGTAGTTCGCGAGGGGCTGGCATTGTCTGATCAGGACGTTCTGCTGGATGCCTACGCCGGAGTCGGTACTTTCGCCGTTCTTCTTTCTCCGTTCGTGAAAAGAGTCCTGGCAGTGGAAGAGTCCTCAGCCGCCGTGGCCGATGCGCGGGAAAACGCTGCGCCGTGCCCCAACGTCGAATTCCTGCTGGGTCGAACTGAGAATGTGCTCTCGGACTTGCCGCTGCGCCCGGACGTGGTGGTGCTGGACCCGCCGCGCTCCGGTTGCCAGCCTCAGGCGCTGACCAGTCTCCTGGAACTGGCTCCGTCGCGGGTAGCCTACGTTTCCTGCGACGCCGAGACGCTGGCCCGTGACCTGAAGGCGCTGACCACCGGCGGATACGCCGTCGAACAGGTTGCTCCCATCGACATGTTCCCTCAAACCCACCACGTGGAATGCGTGGCGCTGTTGCGTTGGACCAGCCCTGTCGCAACCGACCGACTGGTCCTGGCTTCGGCGTCGCCGCGCCGAAGAGAATTGCTGGAGGCGCTGGGGCTACCGTTCGAGGTGCAGCCCGCTGATGTTCCCGAGGATCCATTGCCCGAGGAAACACCACAGGAAATGGTGGAGCGGCTGTCGCGGGACAAGGCGCTGAAGGTGGCCGCCACCCTCGATGCCGGGTTTGTAATCGGCGGGGACAGCACGGTGGTACATCTGGGCGAGTCCCTGGGGAAGCCAGTGGATGACGACGAGGCCCGCGCCATGCTGCGCCGGCTGAGGGGGACCACGCATCACGTCAGCACTGGTCTCACTGTGGTCAACGCCGCCACCGGGCAGGCGAAGACCATCAGCATGACCTCGCAGATCACACTGCGGGAATTCACTGATGAGGATATCGAGGCCAGCATCGCCTCCGGTGTGCCGAAGGACAAGGCCGGGGCCTATGCGGTACAGGACACGGAACTGAGGCCAGCTTCGGGTTGGAAGGGCTGCTATCACAATATAATCGGCCTGCCAACCTGCCTGGCGCTGCAGTTGCTGGACGAGCTGGGCTACCCGTGGCCGGAGGACTGGCAACGGGCCGATTCGTCCCTGTGCGGACCGGGATGCCTCACCGAGGCTTCCCTTCCCTCGTTTGACAGGACCAAATGGGAGAGCGCTCCATGAATTTCCTGGGAATCGGTTTCATGGAGCTTCTAGTCATTTTGCTGGTGGCCTTTCTTGTGGTTGGCCCTGGCCGCTCCATAGAAATGGCCCGCCGCACCGGAAAAATACTGGGCGATTTGCGTCGCGGGTTCTCCGACGTCACTGAGGCCATCTCGGTGGAGGAGCGGCAGCGGGCCCACTCGCAGCAGCCCCCGCCGGGGGTGCCGTCACGTCCGGAAATGCCGGATGAGGAATCTACGCCGCCGGAACAGCCCCCCAAAGTCGAACCCCCTGCCGACAGACCGTGATGGCCCGGGAACTCTCCATCACGGAACACCTGCGCGAGTTGCGCCGGCGTGTCCTGATTTGCGTGGTGGCGGTCCTGGCCGGCAGCGTGGCGGCGTTCGCCTTTTACAGGCAGATCATCGAGTTCCTGTCACGTCCCGCATACGACCTGGAAACCGGCTCGGGCCTGGAGCTGGTGTTCATAGAGGTCACCGAGCTTCTGACCACTGCGGTGAAAGTGTCGTTCGTCGCCGGGTTTGTCCTGGCCCTGCCTGTGATCCTGTACCAGGTGGTAATGTTCGTGGCGCCCGGCCTCACGGGCAGGGAGCGGCGCTACCTGTTCCTGTTCATGCCAGCCGCGCTCGTGGCATTCGCGGCGGGAGTCGCCTTCGCCTACTACGTGCTAACTCCGCCTGCCCTCAGGTTCCTGCTGGGATTCAGCGACGTGGCGACACCCCTGATTCGCATCAGCAACTTTGTGAACCTGATGGTACGGTTGCTGTTCTGGATGGGCGTGGCCTTCGAGACACCGCTGATAATGTTCATGCTGGCCCAATTGGGAATCGTCTCGGCGCAGCGGCTCTCCCGGTTCCGCAGGTACTGGGTGGTGATTGCCTTTATCCTCGCTGCCATCATCACGCCCACCTTCGACCCCGTGAACCAGGCACTGGTGGCCGGCCCGCTCCTGGTGCTGTACGAACTGGGAGTGCTGCTGGCCAGGCTGGCCGGACGCAGCCGCCGGGAGACCGAGACAGCGATCGTTCAGAGGTAGCTGTGCAATTCCTCCAAATGAAAAAGGGCCGGTTCGCCACCGGCCCCTTTACTCGTTCCAATTCCCCGTTGTTCAGTAGGGAGTGCGCTCGTCACCGCTCTTGGCTGCTGGCGGAGGTTCCTGTGGCTGCTTTTCTTCCTCTCCCATAAGAGCGCTCTTGAAGGTACGGATGCCCTTACCCATCGATGAACCGATCTCGGGCAGTCTGCGGGCTCCGAAAATGAGCAGAATGACCGCGAGTATTGCCAGGATTTCCCAGATTCCCAGCGGCCCGAGTCGCATATCAATTCTCGCAAAGGAAAGTATTTGAGGCCGCATTCATACTATCAGAAACCTAGACAACAAACAAATTTGGCACGTGTGTCTGAATCAGGATTATCAGGATTAAAGGATGAACAGGATTGGGGACCGTCCTGGAAATCGGAAAATCCTGATTCAGACAGTAACTTCGCGGCCGTCCTGGTCGCGCCGGGGCCGCCCCGACACGACATAATCCCGTTTCGTTATATTGTGCCTGCCCGTGGGACACCGCTATAATTCGTCGCTGTATTGGAAACCCGATGTGCGCAAAGACGGACGGATTTTTCTGAGGGTGGGATGGAATCTAGCTACGACCTGGTGGTAATCGGCTCAGGCCCGGGGGGATACGTTGCGGCGATACGCGCCGGGCAGTTGGGCCTGAAGGCGGCCGTGGTGGAACGGGAGGCCCTGGGCGGGACCTGCCTCAACTGGGGGTGTATTCCGACAAAGGCGCTGCTGAAGAACGCCGAGATCGTTTCCTACGTTCGGCGCTCCGAGGAGTTCGGCCTGAAGTTCGACGGATTTCACGCGGACTACTCCGCGGCCATGTCCCGCAGCCGCCGCGTCGTAGATCGCAATACGCGGGGCGTCCGTTTCCTCCTGCGCAAGAACAACGTGGACCACATAGAGGGTACCGGAAGGCTGGCAGGCCCGAACCGGGTGGCCATTGACCCGGAGGGCACGGTCGTCGGGGCCAAGAATATCGTCGTCGCTACCGGCGCGCGACCCCGGTCATTGCCGTCCCTGCCCGTGGACGGCAATCGGATCATCACCAGCCGCGAGTCTATCGTGCTCACCGATCTTCCGCAGTCCATGGTCATCGTCGGAGGCGGGGCCATCGGCGTGGAGTTCGCCTACGTCTATGCAATGTACGGCGTGGAAGTCACTGTGGTGGAGCTCCTGCCGCGCCTGGTGCCCAACGAAGACGAGGACATCAGCGCCCAACTGGAGCGCTCGTTCAGGGCATACGGCATCAACGTGATGACCGGAGCGGCGGTGACAGGAGTTCAGACTCGGCGGGATGGCGTCACCGTCTCAGTGGACCAGGGCGGAGCCACCCAGTCCATCGAAACCGGGATGGTGCTGGTGGCGGTGGGGGTGCAGCCCAACGTGGAGGAGCTGGGCCTGGATTCCGCAGGCGTGGCCGTTGACCGGACCGGCATCGTCGTCGACGAGTTCCTGGCCACCAATGTGCCCGGCGTCTACGCCATAGGCGACGTTACCGGCAAGATGCCTCTGGCTCACGTGGCGTCGGCCCAGGCGGTAACGGCTGTCGAGCACATAATGGGAATGGAACCCCAGCCAATGGATTACGTCCACATGCCGCGCACCACCTACTGCAATCCCCAGATTGCCAGCTTTGGCCTGACCGAGGCCCAGGCCAGGGAGCAGGGGTACGACGTAAGTGTTGGCGTGTTCAACGCTCTGGCCAACGGAAAGGCGCTGGCCATGGGCGAGACCGAAGGCATGGTGAAGCTGGTGGTCGACTCGCGGTACGGCGAACTCTTGGGTGGGCACATGATTGGCCCGGAGGTTACCGAGTTGCTGGGAGAGTTGTCCATGACGAGGATGCTCGAGGGCACCACGCTGGAACTTGGATGGACTGTGCATGCCCATCCGTCGCTCTCCGAGATGCTGAAAGAGGCGGCCTTGTCGGCACAGGGCCGGGCGGTGCACATGTAGGAATCACGGTGATGGCGAAAGTTTCTTGTCCCAGGTCCTGATTCGCCAGTATCTGCGTGTATTTCTTCGAAAATCGAAATATTGTTTGTACGGGGCGGATAGCGGCGGTATACTTGGGCCGTAACCCGATTCAAAGCGAATGAAAGTCACGTTCCGCCAAGGTCAACGGTTTGGCGAGACGTGTATGCAGGAGCGGTTAGATGGCATTGGGCACGTATGATTTCGCAATGGGCATCGGTGGTGAGGCGGGCCAGGGCATTGCCACGCCGGGCGACATTTTCGCTCGCATCATCGTCCGTCGCGGGCTGCATCTCAGCACTTACAACGCCTACCAGTCCATCATTCGCGGCGGGCATATCTTCCTAACCCTGCGCATCTGCGACGAGGAAATATTCACCCACGGCGACAAACTCGACCTCCTGCTCTGCCTGAACCAGGACACGATGGACCGCCACCAGCGGCTGATAGGGCCGGGCGGCCGTGTCCTGTATAACAGCGACAGCATCAAGCCCGGCGAGTCCAATGGCGGCGAGCTCTGCCCGATACCGGTCGGGGAGTTGACCAACAGCCGCAACCGGCTGATTCAGAACACCGTTGCCATGGGCGCTGTTTCCTCCCTGATGGGGCTGGATTTCCAGGTGCTCCAGGACAGCCTGGAGCTTCGCTTTGCCCGTCAGGGACAGCAGGTTGTGGACCAGAACGTGGAGGTGGCCAGGGCCGGCTTCGACTACGCCGAGTCCAACTTCCGCCCGTTTACCCAGCCTCTGCCCCAGGGCGGAAAACCGCTGGCCGTGTGGTCAGGCAACGAAGCCATCGCCATGGGCGGCGCGGCCGCCGGCGTGAAGTTCTACGCGGCCTACCCCATGAGTCCCGCTTCCGGCATCCTGCACTGGATGGCCTCCAACGCCCGAAACCTGGGCATCATGGTGCGGCAGGTGGAGGACGAGATTGGCGTGTCCAACATGGTGATTGGCGCGGCCCATACCGGGGTGAGGTCCATGTGCGCCACCTCTGGCGGTGGATTCGCGCTGATGACCGAAGCCGTCGGCGCTGCTGGCATGATGGAGATCCCGGTGGTCTACATCAACGTGCAGCGCGCCGGACCATCCACGGGCGTGCCGACCAAGACCGAGCAGGGAGACCTGTGGCAGGTGCTGGGCGCCAGCCAGGGTGATTACGAACGGCTGATAGTCGCTCCCCAGAATGCCCTGGACGCTTTCAACACCATGCCGGAGCTGTTCAACCTGACCGACAAGTTCCAGTGTCCGGCTATCCTGATCTCCGACCTGCTGATCTCGGAGGGCCGGTACAGCATCGACCCCGATGCCATCGACATGCATCCAGTCATCGAACGCGGTCAGCTGATTACCGAGCCGGTTTCCCCCAACGGCTACAAGCGCTACGAGAACACCGACAGCGGCGTATCTCCGCGCGCCATCCCCGGCCTCGAAGGCTACGTCCACGTGGTGGCCACGGATGAGCACGACGAGGACTCCACGCTGATAAGCGACGAATTCACCAACCCCCACAAGCGCCGCATGATGGTCGAAAAGCGCGGCCGGAAGATGCAGGGAGTTCTGGAACTCATCGCTCCTCCGGAGATCGAGGGTCCCGAGGACGCGGAGGTGACACTGGTTGGCTGGGGATCAACCCACGGAGCCATTCAGGAAGCCAGGGAGCAACTGGCTGAAAGAGGCGTTACCGCCAATCAGCTGTCTATCAGGTGGATTCTGCCGTTCCACTCGGAACACGTCCTCAGCATCTTGAGCAAGGCGAAGAAGGTCATAATCGTTGAGAACAACTACTCCGGGCAGTTTGCCCGGTACCTGCGCAGCGAGACAGGTTTCGCCGCCCACGGCCACATCCGCAAGTACGACGGCGAGCCGTTCATGCCCCACCACATCAGTGATGGCGTGATGGAGCAGGTGGCCGAAAGGGTAAGCAGCTACGTTCCGTACCAGGAAGTGATCGTCTAGTTCAGATCAGGCGTCCCACGGGAGACCTCCACCAACCCGCGGCTGAATGGGCCGCTAGTCTTGGCGAAAGAGGTGATTCAATGGCAACCGTAGGTGTAGAAGGCGGCCGGACGGAAATCCAGCTGACGGCCAGGGATTTCAGAGGCCAGGTCAATCCCGACTGGTGCCCCGGGTGCGGCGATTTCGGCGTCCTCAACTCCCTGCAGCGGGCGTGCGCCGAGCTGGGGCTGCAACCCCACGAGATATTGACCGTCAGCGGCATCGGCTGCTCGTCGAACCTGCCGGGCTACTTCAACTCCTACGGCATGCACACCCTGCACGGCCGTGCCCTGGCGGTGGCCACCGGGGCCAAGCTGGCCAACCACGACCTGACGGTGTTCGTCACAGGCGGCGACGGAGACGGATATGGCATCGGCGGCAATCACTTCGCCCATTCCGCACGCCGTAACATCGATGTCACCTACATCGTGATGAACAACCAGATTTACGGTCTCACCACAGGCCAGGTCTCGCCGACCAGCAGCTATGGGATGAGCACCAAGAGCACCCCCTTCGGCAGCGTTGAGGCCCCGGTGAATCCCATCACCTCTGCCATCATGAACGGCGCGACGTTCGTGGCCCGCGGCTACAGCGGCGATGTCCGTCACCTCACAGAACTGATCAAGAAGGGCGTGGAGCACAAGGGATTCGCGCTGATTGACGCCTTCAGTCCCTGCGTGACCTTCAACCGCGACAACACTCACGATTTCTTCAAGGACCGCATCGTCAAGCTGGAGGACGAGGAGCACGACCCGTCCGACTGGAAGACTGCCTGCGAGAAGGCCATGGAGTGGGGCGAAACGATCTACACCGGCCTGTTCTTCCAAAAGGAGTCAGTCTCCCTAATCGAGGCCGAGCCGGTGTTGTCCAAGGAAGGGCCGCTGGCCAAGCGCCCGCTGGGGCTCAGCAATGAGCAGGCCGACCGCATCATTCAGCGCATGATGTAAGGGCGGCACTCAATCCGTATGCCTGCGGGGAGCGTCAACCGACGCTCCCTTTTGCTTAGGCGAATTCTAAAGACGCCCCGTCTGCTTGACTGCGGCGAGGACCCATTCACGGTTGCCCGTGGGTTTCCCTTGCTTTAATATCTAGCCCAGACTCCGTTACATTCAACGACCGCTTGTGCTGTCGGGTTTGAGCATTGGGAGGCAGATTTGGCCACGTCCATAGTGATGCCCCAATTGGGCTACGATATGAGGGAGGGCACCGTCGTTCGCTGGATCAAACAGGAAGGCGACGACGTGGTGGCTAACGAGGTAATCGCCGAGATTGAGACCGACAAGGCAGTGGTCGAATTCAAGCCCACCACCGGCGGTGTGCTCCGGCGCATCGTGGCTGGCGAGGGGGAGGCGGTGCCGGTCGGGGAACTCATCGCCGTTATCGGCGACGCGGACGAGGCGCTGCCCGATGACCTTGCCGGGCCCGCCCCGGCGGCTGCCCCTGCCGAGCCTGCGGCGACTCCCTCGGCCCCTCCGGCGCCTGCCGCTGCAGCCTCTTCTGCACCCGCCGGGGAAGTCCGCGCATCGCCCATCGCGCGCCGCCTGGCTCGGGAGCGGGGAGTGGACCTGGCAGGCATCACCGGGACGGGCCCCGGCGGCCGCATCGTGGAGGCGGACGTGCTCGCTGCAGCCGACGCAGCGCGAGCCGCGGCCGAGGCCGGTCGTGTCCTGGCCTCACCGCTGGCGCGCCGGCTCGCCCGCGAAAACGGCCTAGAGCTGGAAGGAATCGCCGGAACCGGGCCCGGCGGCAGAATTGTCGAGGCAGACATAAACGCAGCGGTCGCGGCCCGGGCTGCCGCGCCACCGGCGGCTCCGGAACCTGCGCCCGCCCCTACATCGGAGCCTATGGCGGCACCCGAGGCCGAGCGGGCAGACCTGTCGCGGATGCGCCAGGCCATTGCCAGGGTAACGTCGGACAGCAAGCGAGAGGCGCCGCACTTCTACGTTGCAGTGGACATCGACATGACTGCGGCAATGGCTCTCCGGCGCGACATAAACGACGAGTTGCCGTCGTCCAGCCGCGTCAGCGTAAACGACCTGATCGTCAAGGCATCGGCCCTGGCCATTGGCAAGCATCCCAAGTTTAATTCGTTCTTCCGGGGCGACCACTTGCAGATGAACCCGTCCATCAACGTGGGCATCGCCATTGCCCTGGAGTCCGGGCTGATCGTTCCGGGAATACCGGAATGCGAAAACAAGACCCTGGCCCAGATCGCCGCCGCCAGCCGGGACCTCATCGACCGGGCCAACAACGGCACCCTGCAGGCCGAGGAATACGCCGGGACAACCTACAGCGTCAGCAACCTGGGAATGTTCGACGTAGACAGTTTCACGGCCATCATTTTCCCGCCCCATGCAGCCATCCTGGCAGTGGGCGCGGTCAAGGAGCAGCCGGTTGCGCGTGATGGCCAACTGGCCATCGCCGAAATCATGAAGGCAACGCTGTCCGTCGACCACCGGGTGGCGGACGGAGCGGAGGCCGCGCAGTTCCTGATGGAAATCAAGCGCCTGCTGGAGAAGCCCGTCAGCCTGCTGCTGTAGGGGGTGCGGAAACAGCATGACTGAGACAGGTAAAAGACCTGAACAATGGATTATCCTGCCCGGAACCACCATCGGAGGCGAAGTGGGAACTTTCAGCGCGGACTTCGTGATTCGGAACCGGAACCGGTCGCAGTCCAGGGAGCTGAATGGGGTGGTTGACACTGGCGCGTCATTTACCGTAATTCCCGCGCACATCCTGGACGAGCTGGGCATAGAGCGCGAGGAAACGAAGGTGTTTAGCTTCGCCGACGGTTCCAGGCGGGAACTTCCCCTCGCGTTGGCGGAAATGGAATTGCAGGGAGAGCGCAAGGCTGTCTACGTCGTGTTTGGCCCGGACAGCCGAAAAATCCTGCTGGGAGCCTTAGCTCTGGAGTCCTTCGCTCTGGCCGCCGATGCCAAGAACGGCCGCTTGATTCCTGCCGAACTCACTATATGACCTTGCGGAAATGCCCAGGAAGGCCTGAGCACCAGGCACAAGTATCCCATTAGATTCTTTCAAGCCACATTCGAGGAGCAAAGCCGTGCCCAACTTGACCGGCGGCCAGACAATAACCGAGTCCCTGAAGGCCCAGGGCGTTGACACCGTCTTCGGGATCATCAGCATACATAACCTGGACCTGTTCGACGCTCTGTTCGACCAGCAGGACAATCTGCGGTTCATCGGGGGGCGCTTGGAGCTTGGCGTGGGTTTCATGGCCGACGGGTACGCCCGCGCCACCGGCAAGCCCGGCGTGCTGATAACCAGCACCGGCCCCGGGGCGGCCGACTCCATCGGCGCCATGGGGGAGGCCTACTTCTCCGGCTCGCCGTTGCTGCAGGTGACCACCAACGTCGAAAGCGATTTTATCGGCAAGGGCCGCAACACCACCCACGAGGTCAAGGACCAGTTGCGGATGTTCGAGGCCGTCACCGACTGGAACGCCATGGTCGGCGAAATCGAGTCCATCCCGGACAACCTGATGGAAGCGTTCCAGCGGTTCCAAAACCGGCGGCCCCGCCCCATCGAGCTGGAATTCCCCACCGACATTCTGGGGAACAGCGCTGACGTCGAGATCATCGGCCCCCGGGATCCTGGCATACCGCAGGGAGACCCGGCGCTGGTGGAGCAGGCGCTGCAGTTGCTGCTCAAGGCCGAGCGACCGGCAATTGTCGTGGGCGAAGAGGTGCAGATGCTGGGCGGCACTGAGGAAATCGTGCGCCTGGCCGAAGTTCTGGGCGCTCCGGTGGTTACCTCCGACGGCGCCAAGGGCGCATTCCCGGAGGACCATCCGCTGTCCCTTGGCACCATGCTGGGTGGCCGCATCTGGGGCGTAAACCCGGTCCAGGAGTGGCTCGCAACCTGCGACGCCGTGGTGGTGCTCGGGTCGATAATGCCCCACCGCTCCACCACCGGTGTACAGCTCAAGCTACCCGAGACGGTGGTGCACGTACTGCTGGACGGCGATTTCATTGGCAAGAACTACGACGCCACCGTGCCCATAGTAGCCAACTCCCAGGCGGTGGTGCAGCAGTGGCTGGATGCCATCGGCGACCGTGACGTCAGCAAGGGGCGGTCCTACGCTGACGAGGTCGCCTCGGTTAGGAAGGACATTCACCGGACTCTACGGGAGACATGGGGCAACGAGTTGAGGGTGTTTGAAGCTGTCAGGGGGGCGGCGCCCCGCGACACCGTGTTCTCGCTGGACCCGACGGTGCCCGCCAGCCGGGCCGCGCGATGCCTCGACATCTACGGCCCGCGAAAGTACATGCATCCCCACGGCTGGGCCGGGTTGGGGTTTGCCTTCCCGGCAGGCCTGGGCGCAAAGGTGGGCCAGCCCGACAGCCCGGTGGTCTGTATCACCGGCGACGGTGGGTTCCAGTACAATTTCCAGGAACTGGCCACCGCCGCGCAGTACGGCATTCACCCCGTAATCCTGATGTTCAACGACAACGCCTGGGGCGTGCTGAAAGGTTATCAGAAAGCCCGGTTCGGAGATCGTCTGTTCGCCACCGATCTGGTCAACCCGGACTTCGCCAAGCTGTTCGACTCCTACGGCTTTGGCGCCACTCGCGTATCCACGGTGGCGGAACTCGGTCCGGCTCTTGAGGAGGCCATCGCCTCCGGCAGGACCCACCTGGTCGAGGTCGCCATTCCCGACGGGTTCGGGGCGCTGGTGTAGGCGGAGATATTCTCCCGGAGTCGTCAACGGGGGCGGGACTCATTCCCGCCCCGGTTGTTGCCGCTATCAAGCCCATCGGGCCGTTAGCTCGCGGACTGTTGTAGTGTCGAACTGATTTCACATAATGGTAACTATGACCGGAATTGTTTTGGCATGACCAGACTGCCCGACACCGCCTCGCAGCATCTAGAGACCCCTCTATACCCCCGCCGGATGTACCCGTTGGACAATCGGGACCTGTCGGAGGAGCAGATTGCTGTGGCATTTGCCATGACCTCGCGGCGGCCTGAGCCGTTCGATGAGATTGCCCGGCAGGTCAGCGAGGAGAGCGCCGCCGACTTCCATGAGCGCTGGGTGCTGGGCTACGGGCACGCGTCGGTGGCAGAGCACGCCGTCGTGCACCTCGCGGTGGAGAACATCTCACGGCTGGCGTGCGACGGCTTGGAGGACAACCGGCTGGCTTCCTACACCGAAAAGTCGTCGCGCTACCAGGTGATGGAGCCAGGGTATTTCCACGTCCCTTCGGAGCTGGATGGCCACGGGACACTTCGTCGAGAGTATGTCGCCACCTGCCAGCGCCTGTTCGATATTTACCACCAACTCATTGACGGCTGCATGGAGTACCTGCGCGGCGCGCATCACAAGCGGAGCCGCGAGAGTGAAGCAGCCTATAACCTGCGGCTGCGCCGGATTGCCACGGATGGCTGCCGCTCGGTTCTGCCTGCCTCCACGCTGACGAACGTTGGAGTCACTGCCAATGCCCGCACGCTTGAACACGCGATATCCAAGCTGATGTCCGCAGAACTGATAGAGGAGCGGGAGATCGGCGCCGACGTGCGGGAACAGGGGCGCAGCATCACGCCTACTCTCATCAAGTACGCCGACGTAGTTGAGTACCTAGAGCAGCGGCCGGAACGCCGAAAGGAACTGGCGCAGAGCTTGACTCCTGGAGGCCATGGAGGCTGTCCGTCGGCCGAGGTGCGGCTGGTCCACTGGGACGGGCAGGCCGAGGACAAGCTGGTTGCGGCGTTACTGTATGGCTCCACGGGCGTGGGCTACGCCGAGGCCTGGGACCGGACTCACGCGATGACTTCCGAAGAACGTTGCCATGTCATCGCCAGTTTCCTGGAAGGATTGGGACCGCACGATGCACCGCCTCGGGAACTGGAGGTCGTGGACTATACCTTCGAGATTCTGCTGGACTATGGGGCGTACCGGGAATTCCGGCGGCACCGGATGCAGACATACCTGCCACAGCTGTTGACTGTCGCGCACGGAGTGCGGGTCCCCTCGGTGATTGCGGAGGCGGGGCTGGAGACTCTCTTGGCAGAGGCCACCAACGCTGCGGAGGGCATTTTCCACAAGATTCACGCCGAGGTATCGCCAGCGGTCGCGCAGTATGCTGTCACCCATGCTCACAATCGAAGGGTGCTGTCGAAGATAAACCTGCGCGAGTGCTATCACCTCTTCAAGCTCAGAACATCGGCGCTGGCGCACGAGTCTATCCGGGAGCCGATGCAGGAGGCCCTGCGGCTGGCAAAGGAGAAACATCCGACGCTGTTTCGCCATCTGCAACTACGCGACTAACTGGTCTTGAGGAGGGCGGCGAACCGGGCGAGGCGCAGGCCCAGCGCTCGTGCCTGGGCAAGGTCGTCGTCCGTCACGCCGCCAGCGGCGGTTGCGCCGTAGTAGGAGCCAGACGTCCGCATGCGCTCGGACCAGGGCAGTCCGACAATCACCATGCCACAGGCCAGCATCCAGTGGACCAGTTGGCGCAACGTGGTTTCAAGGCCGGAGTGTCGGCCGGTTCCCGAGGTGAAGGCTGCACCAGGTCGCCCGGACAGGACCAGTTCCTCCCATAGGTCTCCCTGGTCATCCAGCCACTGCTTGAGCGAGCCGGTGATGCCACTCCAGTTGGGAGAGCCGAGAACCAGTCCGTCGGCAGCGACCAGGTCCTCCCGCGTGGCCTGATCGATGGTCATTCGGGTCGGGACCGCCAGCCCGCTTTCCTCCACGCCCTTGGCTGCGGCCTGAGCCATGGCGTCTATCGAGCGGCCCTTGGCGTCGTAGAGGACCAGAACCGTAGCGTTCACAGGCGGCAGTCTGGCCTATGGATCAGAACAATCACGGGTGTATCCGCAGCTGGGACGGTGATCTTGCGCTTGTGTTCGATCATCTGTGTCCCGCAGATGTCGCGGTTGAGGTCGCGCCTGCATTGGATTAGCCGCGCCACCAACGTCCCGGGGGAAATCAGCGCGAGTATAGCAGTACGAGGGGAACGGGCCAAGCAGGATGTGCCCACGCGGCGACATGCCTTCCAACCCCGCCGGGCTGAATCAGGGGAGAGTAGCCACCAGCACTAGGTCGCCCACCATCCCGGCTGCGGCCTCGGCGCGCTCCGATGATCCCGCAGGGGAGGCCATGGCCGCAGCCGCTCCCGCCCCGTGGCTGATCTGGACCGAATCATACTGCAGTAATGAGTCCCGGGACTTCATGGGCATGGTTCCCCAGCCTCTTTCGTCTACATCCATTTCGCCAGCCCAGTACCATTGGCCGCCGCGGGTCAACCAGACGTGGTAAACGGAATCAGGCCGTGGAACTTCCAGGTCCGAGGCCATAAGTACCGCCTCTCTTCCGTCCTCCGAAAGCACCAACACGCCCCGCGAATCAACGCCGGGGTCAGCGGGGCTGAGCACCAGGGTCTGGTTCCCCGGCTGGGCCAGGGCGTAGCTGGTTTCCTGCCAGCGCTGCAAGTTCCCCTGCATCTGGGACACGGTATTTGAGGCGCTTGCCAGTGCGGTTGTGGTAGCCATGCTCTGGTCCAGCTGGCGACGCAGGACCGTGTTCTCCGACTTGACGGCGCCCATCTGGTCCGACATCTGAAGGTTGAGGGCCGTCGAGATGCCGATTGCCACCAGGGCCAACACCGCTATCGCTGGCGCCAGGACCCTTGTCCACCGCGTGGAAAGCACCCGGGATACCCTTGACCAGCTACGGGGCGGACGCCGTTGGGATACCTGTACCCTTGGTGATACCGATGTTTGGGATGGTTGATATCGCTCCGTGCCAGCGGAATCAACAGAATCCAGCAATCGCCGGCGCAGATCCGGAGACGGCGAGGACGCCGGTACCGAGTCAGCAATAGCCGCCGTCACCCGCAGACTGTCGCCCACCAGGGTCGCGCAGACGCGGCACCCTTCGAGATGGGCTTCGACGGCCAGTTCCTCCTCCGGCTCCAGCGCGTCCAGCGCGAACGCCTCGAGCAGGTCAAAGGGGTGCTGGGTTGTCCTGTTATTGGTCGTCATCTTCCTTTAGTGAAGCACGAAGTTTCTGCATCGCCAGTCTGACCCTGGTCTTGATTGTTCCCAGGGGCTCGGAAAGCAATTCCGCCATTTCCGATTGAGAATAGCCCTCGAAATAGGCCAGCAAAATGACTTGCTTCTGGTTTTCGGGCAGGGCGGTTAGGGCCCGCATGATCCGCTCCCTGTCCAGGTTCTGCTGTACCTGGTTCTCCACCGTCGCCTCCCCTGAAGGCAGGCGCTCCAGCGTATCGTAACCCTCGGGATCGGTCATCTGGTAAGTGCGGCGACGGGAACGAATTACGTCGATCACCCGGTGATGAGCCACGCTCATGATCCATGAACGCGGTTGGCCTCTGTCCGCATTGAAACTGCCGGCCTTTAGCCAGATGTTCATGAAGACATCCTGGGTGACTTCTTCGGCCAGCGGGGGTTGCTTCAACATTTGCAGAGCCATGGAATAAACGGCTGTTATGTAGCGGCTGTACAGGGTGTCCAGCGCGTCTTTGTCCTGGGCAACGATGCGCCGCAGCAGTTCCCGATCATCCGGTTCGTCAGCACCGGAGGCATGCCCGTAATCGGTCTGCTGGCCTGATGCGCTCTGACTCCGGAGCGGACGCTGGGCCTCCAGTTCTTCGCTACTCACGATATACGCTGGATTCGGGGAATCGGATTTGACCAAGCTGGATCAATTCAACCTGCTCAGGGTCAATTTCAGGGAGTCAATCCAAGACCTCACCTCTGCGGCGTCGGGGGCGGTTTGACGGTGCCCGAGGTAGTTCTCGAGGCTCCTGATGGCCGCTCTGTATTGCTGCAAGTGCTGCTGCAATGCCGCCAGGTCCTTGTACAGATCGGTCGCGTCGGGCCTGACCAGCAGCATTCGCTCCGTCACTGCCAGGGCCTTCTCCCCCGGCCCTGACCGTTCATATACGACCTTGAGGTTGTTCAGGATTCTGAAAAGGAACTCGTACTTCGTGCAGGGCGTCAGGTATCTGTCGTCCCAGGTGAAGCGAGGACCGAACAGCGTCTCAGCCAGCCTGCGACAGTCATCCACGGAGAGGGATTCGCTGCCGTTGAATGGATCGAAGAAGGCATCGGTGCCGTCCAGCCCCACCAGGAAGTGGCCTGGCATGCCCACCCCATGCAGCCGGATTCCCACCCTGCGCCCTACTTCGATAAACAGCAGTGACAGGGTGATGGGTATGCCGGTCCTGTTTTCCAGCACCCGGTTGAAATAGCTGTTATCGGTGTTGTAATAGTTCGTGGAATTGCCCTTGAACTCTAGGACGTCAAACAGAAAATGGCCCAACTCCCGGGCCTTTGCCTCGGTAGTCAGGCCCTCGGGTGCGCGACTCTCGAATGAAGAGGCATACTGTTCGAGCAGGCCGAGGCATCCCGCAATGTCGATGTCGGGGAATTCCTCCCCCGCCACCAGTAGCGCAGCCCTGGCAAGGTCCAGGTCCTCCTCGGGACGGGCGACGAGCCTCGCGAACTCCTGGCGAAAGAAATCCGCGCCCGGTCCGTTGCTCTCTGGGTCGTTCATGGGTGAGCCTCCGGTGCGGATGGGACGAGTAGGTCAGAAAGTACCAGTAATTACTCTAAGGGATCGTCAAGCTGTTGAACAAGGGCTCAAGGTCAGGCAGTTCCTCCAGCCTCCGGAGCGTTTCTACAGCCTGGGTGCACTGCGCGGCTGGGAGCGAAGGCCCTGCGAAGCTGCGGAATTTGGCCTCCAGCTCGGCCTCGCTCATCGGATTGCTGCGGTGTCCCCTGGGCCACGAGGCGTGGGCGCTGTCGGTTCCGCCATCCCGTGAGTTGACGGTTATCCGGCAGTTGTATTCGGCAGGGTAGCGGTCGGTGAACTCCGGTTCCTCCACCAGGGTCATGCGCGACATAACGTCCCGCAACTCAGGGCTGGCGATCTGTTCGTCGGTGAAGCTGCTGGGTCCGACCGGGCCGTTCAGGAAGGCCGAGGCAACCAGCCATGGGATGCTGTGGTCGGCGGTTTCCCTCGTCTTGGGGTCCCACTTTTCCGGCTCGCTTGATGCAGTGCTGGCGGCCACCCTGTAGGTCTGGATATGAATCGATTGAATGTCGTCCACCGGCATCCTGTCCCGGAGTTGCAGGGCCAGACCGATGGGGTTCTGGGTGTGTATCTGGGACGGGTAGGACTTGTAGATCGTACGAGTAATCCTGAAAAGATCATCGTCTTTCCTGGAGTTGCCCAAGGGGAAATCAGGGATGTTGACCGGCCTGCCGACCGCCTGTTCCCATAACCCGCGCCGTCCTTCGAAGGGTTCGCCGGGACCGGTCATGCCACTCGCCGCCAGTTGCGCCGCGAAAACTGCCGAACGGGATGCGCTGGCCGCGGCGCATCCCTTCCACATGGATAGTTCCCCTGTGCGCGTCACAGCCAGGGGCAGGTGAGGGGTGACAGCCAGGGAAATTGCGTTGCCAACCTGCTCTTTGTCCATTCCCATCACGCGGGCCGCGCCGCACACCGCGCCGACAACGCCGAAGATTCCTTGATCCCAGCCAAAATCGCTGGCTACCACCTCATCAGACAAACGACAAAACACCTCGTAGGCAAGTGCGATAGCCGTGATAACTGTCGGGCCGTCGCTATGATGGGGTCCCGCCATGGCGAGGACCGCCGGGATCATGTCGCTGGGATGTCCGCCACCGGGGGAAAAGTACGAATCGTTGCAGTCCAGATATCGCACCGCGACACCATTGGCGAACGCAGCCAGGTCCGGCGTCGAGTGTCCGTCCGTTCCCAAGATGCGTGACTTCAGCGGACCGTGGGTACCCTCGGCCATTCGCCGAGCTATATCGGCGGGCTCCGAATCAAACCCACCGATGGCGCATCCCATGGTGTCCAGGAGCGTAGCTTTCACCCGCTCGACTACGGTAGGCCCCAATTCCTCGTATGTGAGGTCGCAGGTGTAAGCGCTCAGCATCTCAGTGGTGCGGTCCATTGATTACTCTCTCTGGTCTGAATCAGGACTACCAGGATTTGAGCAATTGCAGGATAGGAGTTACGCAGTTTCAGAATTCACCCCCACCCTAACCCTCCCTCTCAAGGGGGAGGGGACAGCTTACAATCCTGTGAATTGAGACTCAGACAAATGCCAGATTAACGGATCACTGCCTCGGCCATTCGTTCGAGCTGCTTGCCCATTTCATATTCATTTACGACGTGATCAGGGCGCACCACAACACGGTCGGCCCCGGCGTTGAGGTACGACTGGACCAGATCATTGTCGGCCGGCTGGCCGTAGACGCTGATGGTGATGGACTTGGGGTCGCGGCCCACCTCCTCGGCCATGGCGTCGAGCCGTCTGCGGCTATCTTCGACCTCCGCCGGGGTAATGCGGTTGGGGAGCCAACCGTCGGCGTGGGAGACGATCCGGCGCAGCACGTTCCGCGCCAGGCCGCCGATGATGATGGGCGGGTGCGGCTGCTGGGCCGGTTTGGGGTAGGACTTGACCGGCGGGAAATTGTAATACTTGCCGTGGTATTCTGCCTCGTCCTTGGTCCAGAGCTCCTTCATAACCTCAAGGGCTTCGCGGGTCTGCGTCCAGCGATGCTCGAAATCACCCCCGAAGATCTCGGTCTCCTCGCGCAGCCAGCCGGTCCCGATGCCGAACAGGAACCTGCCGCCGCTGAAACGGTCCAGGCTGGCGATCTCCTTGGCCAAGAGCAGGGGATTACGCTCGGGCACTAGGGTGATGCCCGTTCCGAGCTTGATGGTGCTGGTAGCTCCCGACGCGCGGGCCAGGGCGATGTAGGGGTCAGTAAAGTGGGAATACGTCCAAGGGATCTCGCCACCCGTGGCGGGAAATGGACTGTCGCTTTGGACTGGTACCGCAGGATGCTCTGCGTACCACAGTGACTCAAAGCCAAGTTCCTCAGCCTTTCTTGCCATGAAAGCCGGGTCAACGGTGTATGCCGGTAATGGTGTAGAGACTCCAACGCTCATCGGTTCACCTCCTGATTTATCGGCGTAACTTCCTCGGACAGTGGCAACATCAAGGGCAGCAGCAACGCGGCGGCCCCGGTAATCACGGCGGCGACGGGCCTACCGTCCGCATCACATTCTACGGTCAGGTTGTCGGCAATGACGTGAGATGTAACCGGCGTATGGTCATTGAACAACCGCAGAACATCGCGCTCCCGGTCATAGGATACTTGGGGCATCCATTGAGTGGGCGCCCAATCCCAGGCGTTCCCGAACTCATCCGGCAACAAGTGGGGCAGCAGTGTCTCCGCGCCGTCCAGCAACTCGAACTCGACCGGACGATACCACCCCTCTTCCTCTACGCAATATATCGCCAGATTGTCACCCAAAGTCGTGAAGACTCTGCTGGATCGTTCCCCGGTAGTACGCAAATCCACGACATTGGAGAGATACGATACTTGCCATTCCTTCATTGGATCTCCCATTCAGCGTCTACTTCATCATCAGGGTAAGCCGTGAGTACCTGGTGCTCTCCGGCCGGCAGCCGGTCTTCCACGACTCTCAGATACTTCCCTCGAGTATATAGGTATCGCCAGTAGACCGTTCGTCTGGGCCGTCCAGCCTTCGATGCGACGGTTCAAGTAAAACATCCCTGATTTCCTCTTTATTGGCCTCTTTGCGTTCTTCCGGCTTATCCCGCCAATGCCGTGAGAAGGTATAGATCCGTCCGTGAACGTGAATCTCGTCATCCCAGTTCGTCAACCCACTATCCATTGTTTCACAATGCAACCGAATTGACCCAACTTGGGAATCCAGCTACAAAATAACCTCCTCCTCCGCGTCGAGATCGTCGGGAGGTTCCTCCCCGTTGAAGTTGCGCCACCATTCGGAGAAAGCATCCTCGCCAAGCTTGCCGCGAAGCCGGGCGAGATGGACGCGGGCTTGAGCAATTACTGGCAGGCTGTGGCTTGTGGCCAGTTGGTAGGTACGCGCCGCCCAGGCAATGGCGCCCTCCAGGTCGTCTCGCTCCTCTGCTGCCATGCCCAGCTGTCCGTAGGTGCGGGCGGTACGGCTGATGTCCTGGATTTCCTCGAAAATTTCGCGGGCCCGGTGATACCAAGTCTCCGCCTCTTCCAGTTTCTTCTGCTCGTGGAACAGGACGCCCAGCTGTCGGCATTCGTCCCCGGCGCTGCGCCAGTCTCCCAGCTTCTCGTACTTCTCAAGGGCCAGGGTAAACCAGTGCTCCGCGTCCTCGGGGAACATCTGCCGTCCCTGCTCCAGCAGTCCCAGGTAGTGGAACTCCACTGCCATCTGCGCCTCGTTGCCCATCCGGTCGCTGAGGGTCAGGGCTTGCTTGTACCAGTTCTCGGCGTCATCGTACAGGAACTGGGAGTGAGTCACGGTGCCGAGAGCATGATAGATAAGGACTGAAGTCTCCTCATCGCGTGCCTCCTCCAGGATTTCGCGAGCCCGATGGTACCAGCTCTCGGCCTCCTGGTACTCGAACCGGAATTGGGCGCACAATCCCAGGGACCGGTAGTCCTTGACCATCTCCTCCACGTCTTCAAGGCGCTGGTGAATATCCAGTGATTTCGAAAACCAGTCCCGCGCCTCGGTATACCGGCGCTGGTACTGGCGGACCAGCCCCATGCCGTAGTAGTCGTCGGCGACTGTGGCGCGGTCATCCCCGTCCTCTATGATGGCCAGGGACTTGGAGTACCACTCTTCGGCCTCATCCAGTTGCCACCGCTTCAGCGCGACTTCACCTATCTGGTGATATACGGCGGCGGCCTGCGGGTCGCTTTCCGCATTGGGCTGCGACAGGAAGTAGTCCAGGAGCTGCCGGTTCAAGGCGTCGGCGCGAGAGAGCTCGTTGGTCTCGATGCACTCCGACGCCTCGGTTCCCATCAGGTAGAGCCATAGACCGATGGCGCCGTTGGCCTGGGCTTCGTCTGCCGTGGCCCCGGCCACTTCCAGAAGCTGGCGGCGCAGACGGCGCAACTCCGGATAGCGTTTCTGCATCCGGTAGACCTGGGCCAGCGGCTGGGTGAGAAGCTGCGCGTTGTCCCACTCCCGGGATTCCAGTGCCAGTCCCAGGGCCTGAGCCAGGTTGCCCTCCTCGGCCAGGATGGCGTTGGTGCCCGCCTCCTGGTTCTCGTAGAGAGTTTCCATAAAGTAATCGGCGGTGTCGGCATAGACTCTTACGAATTCCTGCTCCAGTGCCGCAACGCGGGCAGGAGGAAGCTGCCGGTAGAGGGCGCGGCCATAGAACCAGCCCATGGAAGGGTGGATCTGGTAGACGCTGGGCGTAATGGGTTCCAGGAAGCCGGAATTCCGGGCCGACCGCAGCAGGGTGCGGCAAGCGCCCCACCCGAGCTGTTCGCCCATCACGGACCGGTAGGCGTTTTCCTGCGTGATGTGTGTGAGGATGTCCATCATCACCCGGTTCCGGAAGAGCGACAGGAAGGGCAGGTGTGTCCTGCTGCGCCGAGGCATGCGCTGGAAGGCGTTTTCCATCACCACCGTCAGGTATGCCGGGCGGCCCTCTTCACCGGGGCCGGCCTGATGGGCCTCCAACTCCCGGCGCAGTTCGCTGAGCAGCACCGACGCGGGTACTTCCTTGATAAGGGGAATCGCTATTTCCAGCGCCAATGGGTGCCCCTCGAGGAGGTCCAGCAATTCCAGGAATTCGGGCCCAAGCCGGTCCGAGTCGAGCCCCGTCTCTTCCATCAATCTGGTGGCGAACTCGATCTGGTCATGATGAGCAAGTCCTGCCAGTGGATGCCTGACGTGGGGAGCGGTCAACCACGATTCGGTCTCCCTGCGGCTGACGAGCAGGACGGAAGTCTGCCCTCCCTCTGCTGATAGTTCTCTCAGGAAATCGTCCAGTTCCGCCAGTTCGCTGCTTTCAAGCAGCCCGGTGCCGGCGTATGGGAATCCGGCGAGACTCTCGACTCCGTCCCACACCAGGAGGGTCCGGTGGCCTCGCAGGTACTCAAGCAGCCAGTTGCGGCGGGTGGCAGCGGGAAGGTCGCCAAACTCGAGCCCGGCCAAGGCGGTCCCAACTTCGTGCAGGGCTTTATCCAGCCCGGCGCCCACGTCGAACGTGGTATAGAACGCGCCATCCGGACGGTCGCCGCTCTTTTCCAGCCAGGATGCGAGACCCAAGGCGACCTCGGACTTCCCCACTCCCACGGGGCCATTCAGCAGAACGAGGGGATTGGATGCCAGGGAAGCCTGCAATTCCAGGATTTCCCTGCGGCGGCCGATCATACCATACGGGCCTCCTCGCGGAAGCTGGCGCGGCGGGGGTTCAGGTGTTGCGGGCATCATTCCCGGTATGACGGATTCCGGTTCATCCGGCTTTATCGCCACCGGCTCGTAGCTGGCTGACCGGTAAACCACCGGGGCTACCCAGTCCCATGAGACCAAAGGCCCTGCGGCTGAGGGGCGGTGGGGGTGCTGCATCAGGGCGTCGCGCGCCCTAGCGACGGCGACAGCGGCGCCCTGTCCGCTGGCGATCCCGCCGTAGAATGCGTCTACGAAAAGCTTTCTCCCCGCTCCCCTCAAGGGCGCGGGCAGCACGGCAACCTCGGGCACGCCGTTGTTCAGCAACGCCGCAGCCGCTGCGTGAGCATCGCGAGGGTCGGATCCCAATAGCAGCACAACAGGAAAGCCAGCTCTCGAAGCCGCTTGTCCTATCCTCTCGAATGAAATGCGCTCACCCGGTGCCTGGTCGCTCCCAGCGACCAAGCCATCCAGGTGCAGGACGTGGTAATGCCCCGCACGGTCCGCGAGGTGGGACTCAAGCGCATCTGTCGTGGTCTCTACAATGCAATCCAGTGAAGCTTCAACGTCCAGAGAGTCCAGAGCCTGGAGAGCCTCAGCGGCGATACCCTGGCCGCTGGGTGGACATAACATGAGCACGTTGAACTGCGTATCCGGCAATGCGGCGGTGGAGAACGAAGGTAGGTCAGCCGCAGTGGTCGATTGCCTGGTCAATGCCTCGGCGCGATTCGCCAGGTAGCCTGCTTCAGGGTTGTTGAGCAGTTCCCACGGAAGCGCTAGGAATGCAGGCCGCGACGAAACGATAGAAATCCTGAATGCACCAGCGCCTTCATGGCTGAACCTGGACCAAATCTCCATAGCCTCCGGGTTGGACCGGAAAACCGTTTCCAGCAGCAGGCGTCCCAGGTCGCGAAGCCCCGTTTCCACCGCCTCGGCGCGAGAACGCGAGTCGCCGAACGGGTTGGAACTGTATCCAGTCAGCAGCCAGGCGATCTCCTGCTGCTCGGCCTCCGTGACAGGGAACGGAAAAGTGACCGGAGTAGCGCTCAGGCGATTGCCGTCGTCGCCCAGCAATGAGAGCTGTAATTGTCCAGCATCTGGCAGGTCCAGGATCTCCAATGTGTTGGGCAAACCGTCCTCCGGGCAAACAGCATGGGATTTTACTCCACACGCAAAGAGGGAATTTTCGGATCGCTCACAAAACAGAAAAGGGCCGGCGCTCAAAGGCGAACCGGCCCTATACTATCATTGCCCGCACAGGCAGTCCAACGGACTGAACCGATCGGCTGCGATGGGTCCTACTGCGCGGTGAACCCGCCGTCCACGGCCATGGCAAGCCCCGTCACCAGCGATGCGGCATCGGAGCAGAGCCAGGTAACGGACTCGGCCATCTCCTCGGGCGTCCCCAGACGGCCGATGGGCTGCCGCACGGGTATAGTGGCTTCGTAGTCCGCGTCGCGGCCTTCGATCAGGCGACGCGCCATGGGCGTGTCGATGATGCCGGGGCAGACGGCGTTGACCCTGATGCCGTCCCGGGCGTATTCAAGGGCCGCAGCCTTGGTGAGGCCCACGACGGCGTGCTTGCTGGCAACGTAGGCCGACATTCGGCGAGACCCGACGAGTCCGGCGCCCGAAGCGGTGTTGACGATAGCGCCACCTCCCTGCTGCATCATCTGGGGTATCTGGTGCTTCAGGCAGAGCCAAACGCCTTTGAGATTGATGTCAATCAGCCTGTCCCACACATCCTCCGGGTACTCGTGCAGGCGTCCTGCCATGTATCCCTCAATCCCTGCGTTGTTGTAGGCGCAGTCCAGCCTGCCGTAGGCCGAAACCACCTGACCAACCAGCGCGGCAACGTCGTCAGGCTTGGAAACGTCGGCGTGAACGAACATGCCGTCCCCGCCCGCTTCCTTGACCGCGCTCAGAGTCTCCTCGCCGCCGTCGGCGTTGATGTCGGAAACGACAACAGTCGCCCCTTCCCTCGCCATCACCAGAGAGGTGGCCCGTCCGATGCCAGAGCCAGCTCCCGTGACCAGGGAAATCCTGCCTTCAAGTAGTCCTGCCATTGCCTGACTCTCCTTTTGCGTGACCTCTGCCGGACACCCTGAAATCTATGCGCCCTCAAAGAAATCAGCAATGTCCAGTTCCAGTCCTGGAAGTACTTCCGATTCCAGTCGTTCGCCAGTGCCGCGTATGAAAGCCCGGTGCCATTGGCCTGCCTCCAGTCGCAACACCTCGGCAGCGTGAATCTGAGGATAGACCAACCAGCACTCGCGGACATTGATGCTGGCATAGTCCGCAAGTCTGGTATTGATTTCGTCTCGGGTATTGCTGGGCGAGATAATCTCCACCACCAGATCCGGGCCACCCTCAATTCGCTCCCCCAGGATGTTCACACGCTCGTTACTGACGAATAACAGGTCCGGCTGCCGCACACGCAGGGGGGCACGCTGCACTACGACATCGACGGGGGCGAAGAGCACACGGCCCAACTGGTTGCCCAGGACAAAGGACCTTAGCGGGTCGTTGATGTTTCCCGAAACGATCTGATGCTGAACACTTGGGCCAGCCACTATCACCTCTCCATCCACGATGTCACAACGAATCATGCTCTCCGGAGTCTTGAGGTATTCCTCGTAAGTTAGTCTGGTCCCGGTTGTGGTCATGTCGGCTCCTCCTACGTCTCGCCGGCGCGGCGGGCGTCGGCGCGCCAGTCGTCGGGGCTGGGCTCGCGGTCGATGGCAACGTCCACCACCGCCGGAAGCCCGGACGCCTGCGCCTCGCGGAGAGCGTCGGGCAGGTCGCGAGAGTCCTCGACGTGGATGCCAAAGGCGCCGAAGCCTCTGGCTATCGCCGCGTTGTCGGTCGGGTAGAACTCGGAGGCGATTTCCTGTCCGCGTGGCTGGTGGTCCAGCACCATCCCCAGCGCGTTATCGTTGAACACCACGCAGGTGATGGGCAGGTCGTACTGCATCGCCGTGGAAAGGGCGTTAACCGTCATCATGTAGCCGCCGTCGCCCGTTACCGCCGTGACCGGCCTGTCTGGGTAGGCCAGCTTGAGAGCCACTGCAGCAGGCAGCGCCCAGCCCATTCCCGCCGTTCCGCCGGGGCAGTAGAAGGTGCCAGCCTGCTGCGCCTTGTACAGGTGGGCCATCCATGTGCGGTTGTTTCCGGCGTCCAGAGCGTAGACCGTGGATGGGTCGGAAGTCTCGTTGAGGATCGAGACCAGCCTTTGTGGGGTGACCGGGGAAGTGTCCCGGTGCATTTCCGGGTCCTCGTAAAATGACATAGCCGACTTGCGGGTTGATATGGAGTTCGTCCACTCACTTCGCTGGGACGGATTTGACTGCGCCGCTTCGCCGGAAGCTGCGATCAACTGGTTGAGAATACTGCCGGCGTCGCCCACGAGACCGATCTCCACCGGGAAGCTCCAGCCTGCGTTGCGCTCGTCTATGTCGATCTGCACCACGCGCTGCCGCCTGGGATCGAAGATGTCCGGCCGCTCGCGAACGGTTTCCTGCGACCGCAGCAAGGCCCCCACCACTATGACCGTGTCGGCGTCTCCAACGACGCGGTTCGCGACTTCCTGCCCGTAGGTTCCGACCATTCCCACCGACAGGGGATGCGTCTCCGCGATGGCGCTCTTCCCCTTATAAGAGGTGGCTACTGGCATGCCCCACATTTCGGCCAGTTGCTGCAATTGCTCGTGCGCCCTGGCGACGTGGACCCCGTTTCCTGCCACCAGTACCGGACGGCGCGACCCCGACAGGATATCGATCACCCGTTGCACGTCGGACGGCGCGCTCTCGGGCTTGGCAGTGTTCAGGAACCCGGCGGCGTTGTGAATGAATGGCGGCGACTCGACATCCACTTCGCCTCCGATAGCCGCAGACCGCATTACGACGGACGAGGGACCGGGCCGTCCGCTGACGGCGTGCTTTATGGCCATCTGGGTGGCGAGCACCGCTTCCTTTGGGCTGGCGGCCAGCGCCGTGTACTTGCTCATGGACTTGAATATATTGGGCAGGTCGATGCTGCCGTATTCCCCGGCGCCCGACTGGTTGGCCGGACGCTGCGCCGCCCCGCCGTCTGACGTGTCGGTGAGCACCAGCATGGGGGAGCTGCTGAGCATGGCCTCCATGATTCCGAAGGAGGCATTTGAGCCGATGAACAGCCCCTGGCCCATGACCACTGCGGGTTTCCCGGTGGCCCTTCCGTACGCATCGGCCATGATGGCAGCGGCCTGCTCATGCCTCACCAGGATGGTCTTGATCCGGTCTTCCCGCCCGTAGAGCAGTTGGAAAATCTGCCCCGTGCCTCCACCTGGTATGCCAAATACATACTCTACCCCGGCTTCCTCCAGGGTCTGGACAATCATCTCACTGGCTGTCGGCATGCTGCCTCCTGATTTTCCAACCGTCGCTTCGCAAAGTTCCCTTATTATAAGAAGGAAGGGAAGGAGAGGTTCACAATCCCCAAACCCGCGATGCGATGTTATCCGCCCTCCAATAGCCGGTCAAGGAAGGCAGGATGGTTGGGCATCTCCACGTCTCGTCCTTGACCGACAACAGGGGCGGGCGTATCATCGGCGCATTCTGGGCCGGTCAGAGGCCAGCAGGTGTCCGGCTCTGCGGTTGAACCAGCCAACGGACATTCGCCAGAGCGGGAGAGCAGGAATGAGAGGCGGCGACGCAGTTATACACGCATTAGAGAAGGAAGGGGTCCGGTACATCTCCGGCTTTGCCGGCGGAGGGGAGGCTCCGCTGTGGCCTGCCCTGCGGGCCTCGCAGCAAATCACGGTGTTTTCCGCCCGCCATGAACGAATGGGCGTGGAAATCGCGGACGGCTATGCCCGCGCCACCGGGCAGGTTGGTGTGGCGTTGACCGGGACCGGTCCCGGAGCCACCAACACGCTGACCGGCATCGCTGGCGCCTATGCCGACAATATTCCAGTCCTGTTGCTTATGGGAC
Organism: Dehalococcoidia bacterium; assembly: GCA_965203005.1. GTDB lineage: Bacteria > Chloroflexota > Dehalococcoidia > Lucifugimonadales > UBA3495 > VXOI01. The sequence continues at coordinate 1,489,345 of CBDBBS010000002.1, read as the reverse complement.
AGCACCCGCTGGGAAGCATGGGACGCGAGATCCAGCAGGAGGTTCCCTCAAGCATTTTCGACAGCTTTGTGAAATGGAAGGGCACAATGTCGCGCGTGGAGGACATCCCCGCGATCATGCGCCGCGCCTTCACCAACCTGCGCTCCGGGTCGCCGGGTCCGGTGGTCCTCGAAATGCCGCAGGACGTGCTGATGACCGAGGCGCCTGATGAGGTGCTGAACTACGAGCCAGTCGGACAGGGACGCCGGGCCGCTCCGGACGCCGCTGACATCGAGCGCGCCGCCGAAATTCTGCTGAACGCCCAGTTCCCTGTCATGAACGTGGGCGGAGGCGTACTGGCCGCCGAAGCCTGGGACGAGGCGCTGGAGTTGGCTGAGCTGATGGCCATGCCCGTGGCCAGCACTCTTGTGGGCAAGGGCGCATTCCCGGAGAACCATCCGCTGTCCGTCGGTGGAGGCGTGTACCCCAAGAGCAGGTACGCATCCGGCGCTTCCTACATCGTGAACCGCCGGGCGGACGCCGTCCTGGCCGTCGGCAACTCCTTCCGGCTGCCCAACGCCACCGACGGGCGGCCCATACCCGAGGGCGTCAGCCTGATTCACATAAACGCCGACTCCGGCGACCTCAACAAGATCTACCAGGCCGACGTGCCGATCCTGGCTGACGCCAAGCTGGCCCTGCGCAGCCTGATCGACGCCGTTCGTGACCGGATGGGGCCGGGAGGTCCGCCCTCCGCAGCGAGACGCGAGGAGATCGTGGCCGAGATACGTGAGGCCAGGGCCAAGTGGCTGGGTGAATGGGAGGCGACTTTCAACGACGAGTCAGTACCCACCAATGGATACCGGGTTGTGCAGGAATTGCTCAAGGTCGTCGACCTCGACCGGACCATAGCGCTGCACGACGCGGGCGGAAGCCGCGGCTATGTTTCGCCCTTCTGGCCTGCCACCCGGCCGCGCAACTACATTGGCATGGGAGGCATGGCCGCCATGGGCTGGTCAATGGCGGCAGCCATTGGCGTGAAACTGGGCCGCCCTGATCACCTGGTCTTCAATGTGCTGGGGGACGCCTCCTTCGGCATGGTGGGCATGGAGCTGGAAACCGCCGTGCGCATGGGATTGCCGACCCTCACCGTGGTCCTGAACAACGGCGGCACCGGAGGCGGGCTGATGGCCATGGCGCGCGAAAACGCGGCCCCACCGCCCATGGCGGAACTGGGGGGCAATTTCTCGATGGTCGCCCAAGGCCTCGGCGCTTATGCCGAGCGGGTTGAGGACCCGGCGGAATTGCAGGACGCCTTCCGGCGCGCCATCGCTGCGACCGAGAACGGCCAGGCCGCGCTGGTCGAAGTCACCATCCGTCCCATGCCCACGCCCGAGACCCCCGAGGACTGGACGCTTTAGCCTTAATTTCAACGCCGAGTGCGCCGAGGTCGCGGAGATTTTTTCTTTGCTTTCTCGGCGCACTCGGCGTTTAATCAAAAGGAGCTCGCTGATGAAAAGCGTTGAGATTGATCGCAGCAAGCGGTTGAAAGAGGAACAGGAGAAGGGCCACAACCGTTGGCATCCTGACATCCCACCCATTCTAGAGGCCGACCCAGGCGAGGAGGTCCTCCTCGAAACACGGGACGCATCCGACGGTCAAATGCATCCCGCAGTCACTGTGGCCGACTTTGACAACTTTGACACCAAGGTCTCTCATCCCCTCACCGGACCAGTTTACGTAACCGGAGCTGAGCCAGGGGATATGTTGGAGATCGAATACGTCGACATTATCCCCCAACCCTACGGCTGGACGCGGAACCGTCCCGGGGCAGGTTTCCTGCGCGACCTGTTCCAGGAGCCGTACTTCGTCAACTGGGATATCAAGGATGGCTGGGCCACCTCAGAACAGTTGCCCGGAGTGACAATTCCTAATGGCTCTTTCATGGGCACCGCCGGCATCGCCCCGTCCCGTGAGCAGATGGAAGCCTGGGCGCAACGGGAGGCAGACCTGGTACGCCGGGGTGGCGCGGCCGCCCCGCCCGACCCGGAGGATGCTATCCCTGCTGGAGGCGCCATTGCCAACGAGGGCCTGCGCACCATTCCTCCTCGAGAGAACTGCGGGAATGTCGATGCCAAGCAACTGACCAAGGGGTCCAGGCTTCTGATTCCCGTGAATGTGCCCGGAGCGCTCTATTCGTGCGGCGACGCCCACTTTGCCCAGGGTGACTCGGAGTGCTGCATCACAGCCATCGAGATGGGGGCCACGGCGGTGGTGCGTTTCCAGTTGCACAAGGGAGAGGCGGCAAGACATAAGATACGCTGGCCTCGATATGCGCATCCCGGATATTTCCTGCCGCCGGAATGGGCAGCGCCCCGCAATTTCATCGCCACGATGGGCATGCCAATCAGAGACGACGGCACTCAGGAAGGTGAGGACCTCACTCTGGCAGCACGAAATGCGCTGGTCAACATGATCGAGCTGCTCCAGGAAAGGGGATGGAGCCGTGAGCAGGCCTACGTGATTTGCAGCGTGGCGGTCGATCTGAAGATCAGCAATGCGGTTGATCTGCCAAATGTAACGGTCTCCGCCTTCCTGCCCGAGGACATATTCCAGGGATAGTGAGGAAGAGGCCGGGAGTGTTCCGACCGGGTTTTCTGCACGGAATTGAGAAGAATGAAAGGCCGTCCAACTGGACGGCCTTTTCAGGTACTTGGCTGAATGCGGACTAGCTGATCTTCCTGATCTCCACAACCTCGTTGGGGGAGACGGCAATCCGCCTTACACTTATACCGAGCTTGAGCAGCCAGTACCCCAGTGTGGCCTTGCTGACGCCCAACTCCTCGGCGGTAGCAGAAAGACCGACATCGTTGACCCTCTCGGGCAACAATTCCTCGAGAGGTCGACCATGTTGCTTTTCTACACGCAGCATCAGCTTTGTCTTTCGTGCCACGGTGCGCCTCCTATCGTTGCCTGCACTGTCTCACCCTGGAAAGTGCCCATAAGGTATCACGCTCTGGGCAAGGTGTCAAGAGTAAGCCAAATTTTTTCCTAAACGCATTTAAGAAACATTTAGAGGCCCTGCGCCGTATCCGATTGCGAGCCTGCGCTATTTCCTGCGCCAGTCCATCGGAAAACTAAAGGTTTCCGATGCGCCGAGATTCGGCCTCGATGGAGGGTCCCATCTCGGCTCAGCCGGGAGCAATGTCATTTAGGAACGCAGACCCATTGTGCTGGACACGGCAATTGACACTCAGGTTGCTCCCCCATAAGCTCAGTCACAGTTTCATTACCGGCAGAGGTTGGCCATGCAGACACCTACAATTCGGGATGTGTACCGGGCCCGGAAGACCATCGCTCCTTACTTTCGGCCCACGCCATTGCAGTTTTCTATGGGTCTCAGCGAGTTTCTTGACGCCGAAGTGTACATAAAACACGAGGAACATCTGCCTCTTGGCGCCTTCAAGTCGCGGGGAGGAATCAACCTGCTGGCAAACCTGACTCCCGATGAGAGACAACGAGGGATAATCACCTCCTCCACCGGGAATCACGGTCAGTCCATCGCCAGCGCCGGCCGCGAGTTCGGCGTGAGGGTCCTGATCGGGCTACCGGAAAACGCCAACCCGGTGAAGGTTGCCGCGATGCGCTCCCTGGGAGCGGAACTGATCTTCTATGGTGAATCTTTCGACGATGCCAGGGAACACTGTGAACGCCTGGCGCGCGAGGAGGGCTATCGCTACGTACACGCGGTCAACGAACCGCTGCTTATAGCGGGCGTTGGGACCGCCTCACTGGAAATCATCGAAGAACAGCCTGATATAGATGTGCTTATGCTTCCGCTGGGCGGAGGATCCGGCATCGCCGGGGCCTGCATAGTCGCCAAGGCCGTCGCCCCGTCTATCCAGGTATACGCCGTTCAGTCTGACGCGGCGCAGGCCGCCTATTTATCATGGAAGCAGGGTGAGCTGGTGGACGCTCCCATGGAGACCTTTGCCGAGGGGATTGCGACCAAATCGGGTTACGAACTTCCCCAGCGCATCATGGCCGACCTGCTGGATGACTTTTTGCTGGCAAGCGATGACGACATCCGCCTGGCCATTGGCCTGCTGGTCGAGAAGGCTCACACGCTGGCCGAACCGGCAGGGGCGACCGCCCTGGCCGGGGCCATCAGGCACGCTGACCGGCTGAGGGGAAAGAAGGTCTCCATCACTGTGACTGGCGCCAATATCACCGCAGAGCGACTGTCCGAGGCCCTTGACGTGTACCGGCAAATCCAAGTGTAACTCTACATAATGCAGAGAATGGGACCTCCACAGCTTGCAAAACAATGCAACGATTTACACAACATAAGATGCATAGAATGTAACATAATGCAATGACACGCCGGTTGCCCTGGAAATGGTCAGAGCCCGGTCATTGTTGTGCAAAGAATCGTGCCAACTCGTCGCGCGGGAAAACAGGAAGTGTAACTTCGTCTCCGGAGCGAGAAAAAAGTATACGGCCCTCTTCGGCGGGTAGCATCTGGCCAATCTCCCACGCATCAACCCCAGCCCGCTCCAGTTCACGCAATAAGCCTGGCGCATTGGGAGCGGGTAGCGCAATCAGCAACGCCCCGGAGCCAAGGATCCCGAGGGGATCCAGTTCCAGCGCATTGCACGTTATCTCTGTCTCAGGCAATACGGGTACACTACCCTCTTCAATAGCCAATCCCAATCCTGACGCTTGAGAAATTTCGTGCAATGCAGTGATTAACCCTCCTTCGGTTACGTCGTGCATTGCGTGTACTGCATCTTGTGTACTAGCAATGCGGGCCTCAGCAAGCACACTGATTCCCGGTGAATGCAACAGCGCTGCACTGCTCTCGATCACACTGGAAGGTACCCCGGCGCTCGCCAGGCGCTCCGCGCAGTCCCGGGCCAGGATAGCGGTCCCTTCTATGGCCAGCCCCTTGGTCACGACAATGCTGTCGCCCTCCTGGGCTCCTCCGGTGGTGATCAGGCGGTCCCGGTCAACCTCCCCGAGCATGGTACCCATGACGATGGGACGTTGGATGCCTTGGGTCACCTCGCTGTGGCCGCCGATCAGGGTGACATCGAGGTCGCGGCAGGCGCTGAGCAGGTCCTCGAAGAGTTGTGATGCGTCGACCTCCGAAAACCACTCCGGCGCCAGTATGGCGGCCATGAACCACCGGGGCGTCGCGCCAGTGCAGGCGACGTCGTTGGCGCACACCTGTACGGCATACCAACCGGCGCGGTCGGTGGCAAAGGTGACCGGATCGGTCTTGGCTACCAGCAGCCGGTCGCCAAAGTCCAGCGCCGCCGCATCCTCGCCAACCCGGGGGCCCAGCACCACTCGCGGGTCGTCGATTCCGATGGATCCAAGCAGTCGGCCCAGCAATTCGGCAGGGAACTTTCCGATTTCCATGTCAACTCCAAAGCGTCGTCCCATGCCAGAACGATTGCGAAATTCCAGTCTGAATCAGGATAGGACTTACGCAGTTGGCGATTTCACCCCCACCCTAACCCTCCCCGTCAAGGGGGAGGGAATATTTGAACTGCGTAACTCCTATCAGGATTTTGATGTAGTTCCTTAACGTAATTTCAATCCTGTAAATCCTTTCATCCTGCAAATCCTGATTCAGACAAATGGCCTCCGCTGCAACTTCCCCGCTTTACAGGGCGCAAGGCCGTTTGCTATATTTGTAGGTGCAGAGTCCTTATGGGCCAGGGATTCTGCCACTGCAATGGTGGGGCGTTCGTCTAGCGGCCCAGGACACCGCCCTCTCAAGGCGGAGATCAGGGGTTCGAATCCCCTACGCCCTACCAATCCCCTCCTCTCCCTGTCTCTCCTCCGCTAACGCTTTTGCCATTTTCAGCGTTTCGACAAGTTGCTCCATGTTCAGCCGGCCGGTGTTCGTGTTGCGGGGACTGGGATGGTAGCAGCCCACCAGCAGCGGCGCCGCAGCATCGAGGTTGTAGACGGCGCCATGGCCGAACTTGGCCCTGGGCCGCTCCACTCCCAGTTCCTCCATCGCCCTTAGAGCGGCCTGGAACGCTATCTGCCCCAGCGCAAGCACCACCTTCAAGTTGGGTAGCGTGTGCATCTCCCGCGCCAGGTAGGGCAAGCAGGTCCTTTGCTCCTCCGGGGTGGGGCGATCCCCCGGCGGCACGCAGCGCACCGCTGCGCACACATAGGCCCCTGTGTATTCCAGACCATCCTCCCTGTTGTCGGATAGCGGCTGGTTGGCCAGTCCGGCCTGGTACATGGCGTTGACTAGGAACGTGGCCGACGCATCGCCGGTGAACACTCGGCCGGTCCGGTTGCCTCCATGGGCCGCCGGCGCCAGGCCCAGGACCATCAGCGGAGCTGCCGGATCGCCGAAGCTGGGAACTGGCCTGGCCCAATAGTCCCAGTCTTTGTAGGAGGCGCGCTTGGTTTCCCCGATTCGTTCCCGGTGCTCCACCAGACGGGGGCAGCGGCGGCACGCGATGATCTCCCCGGTCAGTTCCCGAAGTGCTTTTGCCGCTGCCTCAACCCGAATATCGGGACTGTCCTGGTTTCTATCTCTTGACATGCGTCTCTTTCAGACTCGCTCGCCGCATTGGGCTTGACGTCCCGTCAGCGGGGAAGCTCTACAGGTTAATGTATAATACCCGCCAATGCAGGGGGCGGTCAGCCCGGCCCCGTTTTCGAACCTGCCGGAGGTCAAGAAATGATTGATCAGGAACGCTTGGTCAACTCATTCTGTGAGTTGGTCAAGATCGACAGTCCTTCGGACGAAGAGGAGGAGGTAGCCCGGTACCTGACCGGGCGTCTTGAGACGCTCGGTTTCACCGTTGAACGGGACGCTCACGGCAACCTGATCGCCTCGGAAGAGGGCGCCGACCCTCTGATGGTCTCCGCTCATATGGACACCGTGGAGCCGGGTCGCGGCATCAAGCCCGAGGTTCAGGGCGACCGGATCGTGTCCGATGGCACCACGATCCTCGGCGGTGATTGCAAGGCTGGCGTAGCCGCCATCCTGGAGGGACTGGAGAGCGTCGCACAGGATGGCAGTCCCCGCCGTCCCGTGCAGGTGGTCTTGACCCGCGGCGAGGAAATCGGACTGGTCGGCGCCGCAAATCTGGACTACTCGATGATCCGCTGCCGCGATGCTGTGGTCTTCGATGGAAACGGCCCGGTCAATACCATCACCGGCGCCAGCCCTACCTACATGCGTTTCGACGTTAACATTACGGGCCGGGGCGCCCACGCCGGTGTCGAACCGGAAAAGGGCCTGTCTGCCATCCGGATCGCCACCGAGATCATCAACGACCTGCCCCAGGGCCGCCTGGATGAGGAGACGACCTTCAACGTCGGCCTGATTACCGGCGGTACCGTGCGAAACGCCGTCCCGGTCGATGCCAGCTTCGGTGGAGAGTTCCGTAGCCACAACACGGAGACCATCGATCTGCTTCGGATGCAGGTCAGAGAAACGCTCCGCAGGGCGCGAGAGAAGTACCGGGACGCCACCATCAACGAGGAGATCGAGATGATGTTCCAGATGTACCTCCTCGATCCTAACGAAGCCATCGTGCAACTGGTCACCAACCAGTTGCGGAACATGTCCCTGAACCCCAACATCCATCCTTCGGGCGGCGGCACCGATGCTAACGCCATGCGCCTGAACGGCGTGGAGTGCGTGGTGGTGGGTATGGCCACCAACGAGATGCACACCGTAAACGAGTACGTGGTTATACCGGACATAATGGCGACGGCCCAATTCTGCCAGAACATCCTGACCATCAACCAGCGGGCCCGGGCGTAAGCAAGGGCCCATTCCAACCCTAGCCCTACTCCGTCAAGGGAGAGGCGACAACCGAGAGGCGAAGATGAACGGCGCAGAGCTCAAGCAGGTGTTAAAGGAAGGCGGGCGAGTCTTCGGCACGATGATCACCCACGGACACAGCCCCCGCTGGATCCCGGTGCTATCGGGTGTCGGCATCGACTACGCGGTCATTGACACCGAACACAATCCCCGCAGCCGGGCGGAGCTGGGCGATTACCTGACTATGTTCAACACCAGCGGGGTTGTCCCCATCGTGCGCATACCCATTCCCGACTCCCACTACGTGACCATGGCCATGGACGCAGGTGCCCAGGGAGTGCTGGCTCCCTACTGCGAGACAGTGGAGCAGGTGCGCGAGGTGGTGGCTGCTGCCAAGTGGCGCCCGCTGAAGGGCGAGGCCGTCGAAAGGGTGGTCGAGTCCGGCGAACACGTCAGCGATGCCACCAGGGCTTATCTCGAAGAGCGCAACAGGAACAGCATCGCCATCATCGGCATCGAGAGTGTGGCGGCGGTCAACAACCTGGACGCGATTCTTGACGTGCCGGGGATTGACGGCATTTTCGTCGGGCCCAACGACATGAGCATCTCGCTGGGATACCCGGACCAATATGACCGCCCGGAGTACAAGGAGACGGTCAAGGCAGTCATCGACAAGTCTGAGGCCAGGGGAATCGCGACGCTGGTGCACCACCAGACCCCCGACCTGTCGACCTACTGGATCGAGCAGGGAGCCAGGTTCGTGCTGCACGGCACGGACCGGAGGGCGCTGGCCACTGGATTCCAGGCGGACTTCAGCAAGCTGCGGGAGGCTGCCAAGTAAGGCTACGGCCAGACTACGGACCAGCGCTGTAAAGTGCACCTCCTATCAGGTTGAGCCCAATCTGATAGGATAAACATGGGAAAACGAGATTTAGCGGACTGACTCAAGAGAAATGGTCACTACGAATCCTGAAACCTTGGAGCCACGTCTCAGTCGTCTTGAAGGCGCCTACGAGCACGTAGCCACAAAAGAGGACGTAGCAAACGTAAGAACTGAGGTCGCCAACGTAAGAACCGAAATTGCCGACGTGAGAACTGAAATCGCTGAAGTGAGAACCGAAATCGCTGGCGTCAAGGCCTACGTGGCGGCCGCTGAAACGCGATTGATTAGATGGGGCGTTGGCGGCATGAGCGTTGGATTTGCCGCGATGACAGCCATCCTAAAGTTAACCTGACCAGAGTCAGGCCTTACCCCTTTCCCAGCGCTCCCGCAGGGACTCGACATAAACGCGGTCGTAGTCGCCGTAGTGGGCGTTGTCCGGGTTCTCGCTCAGCAGTTCAGCCCAGAGGTACTCGATATCCTGCCACTGTATGGGGTAAGGGGGCTGGTCGAAGAAGGCGGCAACGGCATCGAAGGGTGTCTCGCCGTGGGGCCGGGTGACGTAACCCATCATCTGGAAGTTGTCGTAGGTGTTGCCGAAGTCGGACACGAACCTGCCCTTCATCGCGGCCAGTATGACGTAAGTAGGCATCGTTCCAGCGGGGGGAATTAACCACAGAGGCCACGGAAAGCACAGAGTATTTTCTGGCTATCTCCGTGGTCTCTGTGGTCAATACCCTTACTTCTTCAGGATATGAACGGTGGTGACGTCCCCGGCGCCGGAGCACTGCGCCACCCCGACCCGGGCCCGGGCAACCTGCCGGGGACCGGCCTCCTGGCGCAGTTGCGTAACCGTCTCGTGGATCATGCGGATTCCCGAGGCGCCGAAGGGATGGCCCATGGCCAGCAAACCGCCGTCGGTGTTGGTCGGAATATCGCCGGTCAAGGCAGTGCGGCTCTCGACCGTCGCCTGCCAGGCTTCGCCGAAGGGGACGAGATGCAGCGACTCGATCTGCTGCAACTCCCCGATGCTGGCAGCGTCGTGCACCTGGCACAGGTCGACATCCTCCGGCCCAAGGCCGCTCATTTCATAAGCCTGCAGGGCGGCAGGCTCGGTGCGGTAGGGACTGAAGGCGGAGTGGTCCGCGCCCCGTCCGTTGTACTCGCCAGAGGTCAGCACCGCTGCGGCAATGGAGACCGCTCGGCCTTCGTCGATGCCGTACTGACCCAGGGACTCGCGGGCGCAGAGGACGGCTGCGGCCGCTCCCTCGCTGGTGGGGCAGCACTGGTAGAGGGTCAGCGGGTCGGAAATCATCCGGGACTGGAGAACTTCCTCCAGCGAGTAGATGTCTTTGCGGTGGGCATAGGGGTTGAGCGACGCGTTCTGCCTCGCCTTCACTGATACCTGGGCCAGCGCCGTCGCCGGTGCGCCGTTGTCCTCCATGTAGCGGCGGGCCCGCAACGCGTACCCGGCCATCATGTGATCGCCACCGATGTACCTCTCCGGGGCATCCTCGGCAGTAACGGTGACCGGGCCGCGCGGCACCTTCTCGGCGCCGAAGGCCAAGGCCATGTCGTAGATGCCGGTGGTGATGCCCCAGTAAGCCTGCCAAAATGCTGTGGACCCGCTGGAGCAGGCGTTCTCCACGTTGATGATGGGCACACCGGTGAGGCCCAGCTTCGACAGCGTGGTCTCGCCAAGGGACATGCCCTGGTAATAGACGTGGCCAAAGTAGGCGATGGGGATGTCCCTCCACCGCACTCCGGCGTCCTTCAGGGACTCAATGACTGCCTCCAGGGCCAGGTCACTGAGGTCCTTGCCAGGAAAGCGCCCGAAGGGATGCAGGCCGACCCCGGCCACCACGACTTCTCGTCCGGGACGAAGCTGTGCCATTAAATTGCCCTCTTCATTCGAGTAACTATATCCCTAGGCTGTTACAGAATTTCGAATTCAGCTATTTGGTCTCGCGAGTGTGCCAAAAATACACCCTGATCGTTAATGTGAAATCGTCCGCCATCGGATTTTGCTAGTAGGAGCCTTTCGACTATCAGATCCAAAACAGGAAATACGCCTTTTAGTTGAACGCGCTCTGATTCAGAAGTATGACTGTACGTAGCAAATGGCCATACCTCTCCACGGCCATTACAACTAAACGTGGCTGGCCAATCGTATCTCCGCCGAATCTGCACGTCTCTGAATTCCTCAAACTCTTCTCGGGTCAACTGGATTACACCCCAGTCGAACAACAAGTCCAATAGGTCGAATTCGTCGGACATGAAATGCTCCCTTTATGGGGATGCCGGACGCCACTTATAGACCAGCTTTTCGGCGCCACCCTCGTTAGGAGCAACTGCCCGGATGGCAAGCTCAACGGGCATGCCGATGTTGAGGTCCGACTGGTCGCAGTCTATGACCTCCGCCAGCACCTGTGGTCCTGATGGCAGCTCGACCTGGCCCAGGATGTAGGGCACATCTCCTGGCCAGCCGGCAGGCGGAATGCGCACAATCGTATAGCTGTACAGAGTTCCCGAGCCGCCCAGATCGACGGGTTCCACCTCGAACGAGGTACAGGACTGGCAGAAGGTGGCTGGCCCAAAGACGGTGATGCCACACTCATTGCAGCGGAAGCCGATGAGAGTGCCATCGGTCCCGTCGTCGTTGGTGATTCTCAATCGTCGCGGGTCTACTGATTCTGGCATGATGGTTCAGGTTAATCTGGCGCCTATATGGTGTCAACACGGTGGTCTCTTGGCTGGCGCTTGTCAGTCAACCGGAGCAGTAGCGCACGGTTTTTCCTCCTCGTCTGCTATACTCTTCCAGGCGCAAGAGCGACACTAGACCGTGCTTGAAGCCTCACAAGCTTGACTGAAGCCAGACAAGAATACGCGCTCGCAACGGATCGCGGTCAAATCGAGCAGGCCCTGCGTGTGCTGCAGGACGGCGGAGTGGTAGCAGTGCCCACAGATACCCTCTATGGCCTGGCCGCCGATGCGTTCAACGCGGATGCCATTGAGAGAGTGTTTGCCATCAAGGAGCGGCCGGAGGGCCTGGCCCTTCCTGTCCTGCTGTCAGGCCCGGAGCAGTTGCCCCAGGTGGCCGACGGCGTGCCCGATCAATTGGAAGCCGTTGCGAGGGCCTTCTGGCCGGGCGCCATGACCCTGATCGTCAAGCGAAACAATTCGCTCCCGCCCCGTCTGACCGCTGGAAATCCCACTGTGGCAGTGCGGGTGCCGGACCACCCGGTGCCCAGGGAACTGGCGCGACGGTTGGGGCGTCCCGTCACTGGCACCAGCGCCAACATCAGCGGTGCCGCCGACCCCCAGTCACTTGCGGAGTTGCGGGGACAGGTCGGAGACCGCGTGGATTTCCTGGTCACTTGCGGACCTGCGCCTGCGGGTACGGCGTCTACAATCGTGGACCTGTCAGGTGATGAGCCGAGGTTAATCAGAGAAGGTGCTATCCCCTTCCATCAGATTGAGGCGCTTCTCAGCTCCCGGCGAATTGACCGTGATGATTAAGAAGTACGAAACATACAGGGAGGCCGTGGAAGCCGAACTGCGTGGTGTGTTCGACGGTCGCGAAGGTTTTCTCTACAACCTGCTGCGCTACCATCTGGGCTGGGTCGACCAGCACGGTAGGCCGGAAGACGGCAGCACTCCATTGCGCTTCCAGGGCGCCGTAGCGCTGGTCACCTGCGAGGCAGTGGGAGGCGACTTTCAGGCTGCCCTGCCTGCCGCCGCCGCCGTGGAACTGGTGCGCCACTTCACGCAGGTCCATGGCGAGGTCCAGGCGGGTAGGGCCGAAAGCGTTGACCGTCCAGGAATCTGGTGGGTATGGGGGCCGGCGCAAGCCATAAATGCCGGCGATGGCCTGCACGCCCTGGGTCGCACCGCCATGATGCGGCTGGGCGCCCGTGGCTTGCCCTCTGACCGGGTGCTGCAAGCTGTCCGGTCCCTGGACCAGGCCTGTCTGCTCCTTTGCGAAGGGCAATACATGGACCTGGAGTTCCAGGACCAGATGATGGTGACCTCCACGTCGTTCCTCGACATGGTCTCACGCAAAGCTGGCGCTCTCGCCGGCTCGGCCGCAGAGGCCGGAGCGCTGGCAGCGGGCGCCGATGAGAACCAGTGCCAGGCACTACACGCCCTGGGCGTCAAGCTGGGTATGGCGTGGCAGATTGCCCGCGATATCGACGACTTCTGGGGCGAGCGCGGCGACGCTGTGACGGCCAGTAACATCATCGCGAGGAAAAAGAGCCTGCCGGTCGTTCACGCCCTGGAGCACGGCAGCGTTGCCGCGAAGCGTGAAGTGGGCTCAATATATATGAAGCGAGTGCTGGAAGCGGAGGATGCAGCCCGGCTGGTGACCATCCTGGACGAGGCCGGGTCCCGCCACGCTGCCGAACTGAGGGCGCGGCAGCTGGCGGAGGAGGGATTATCCGCCGCTACGTCCGCAGGTATCTCTGATATGGGAATGGACGCTCTCCGGGAGCTGGCGGATTGGGCTCTTTCCGGCGGTCCGTGAACCCGGCTGGATGCTGTCAATGCCGGCGCAATCGCATTTAGACGAGGGGGAATTGCACAGGTGGCCAAACGCAGTCTGTCTCAGCTTGACGTAAACGCCAAAAGGGTTCTGGTGAGAGTGGACTTCAATGTCCCCATCGAACAGGGCATTGAGGCCATTGCCGGGTACGATCAGCGACTCCGGGCGACTTTGCCCACTATCCAGTACCTCATCGAACGCGGCTGCCGCACCATCCTCTGCTCGCACCTGGGACGTCCAGGAGGCAGGGTGGACGATGCGCTGAGGTTGGCCCCGGTGGGCGATCGTTTGGCCGCCCTGCTTAACCACCCGGTGAAGAGCCTCCCGGAAATAACCGGACCGGAGGTTGAGGCCACCATCAGCGCCATGGCGCCAGGCGACGTTGTGCTGCTCGAGAACCTGCGCTTCGATGCAGGGGAGGAGGGCAACGATCCGGCTTTCTGTCAGGGACTTTCCGCCCTCGCCGACAATTTCGTGATGGACGCCTTTGCCGTGGCCCACCGTGCCCACGCCTCGACGGTCGGAATCACTGAGTTCCTCCCTTCGGCAATGGGCTTTCTCGTAGAAAAAGAAGTGTCCTCCATGGGTCGAGCCCTCGAGTCCCCTGAGAAACCCTTGGCGGCCCTGATGGGCGGTGCCAAGGTCAGCGACAAGATACTGCTCCTGGAGAACATGTTGGACAAGCTTGACCACCTATTCATCGGCGGCGGGATGTGCGTCACCTTCCTGAAGGCCCAGGGCCACGGGGTGGGTGCGTCGCAGGTGGAGGAGGACCGCCTGGAATTTGCCCGCGAAATGCTGAATGCCGCAGATGAGAGGGGCATCAAGGTGCACCTGCCGGCCGAGGTTGTGGTGGCCAGCGAGTTCGCGGCTGATCCGGCAGAGGTGAATGTGTATTCTGCGGACGGTGTGCCGGAGGGCGGATACATCATGGACATCGCGCCATCTGCCGCTTGGCAGTTCGCCAGCGATCTGCAGCAATGCCGCACCGTCATCTGGAATGGCCCTATGGGAGTGTTTGAGATGCCGCGCTTCAGCGAGGGCACCCGGGTGGTCGCGGAAGCCATCGCCAGCGCGCCGGGATTGACCAGCGTGGTGGGCGGCGGTTCTACCGCTGAAACCGTCGAGGCCCTCGGGCTGATGGACCGGATGACCCACGTTTCCACCGGCGGCGGGGCCTCCCTGGAGTTCCTCGGCGGGATCGAGCTGCCTGGCATTGCGGCGCTGCCGGATGCGTGAGATTGTTCCCTCCCCCTGAGGGGGAGGATTAGGGTGGGGGTGTCTCCGTAATACCCCGACGATTTCTGAATCCCCGGAGGCGATATGATTGACATCGACGAGTTGCGTGACTGCTATATGAACACGCCGTCCAAGATGGTGCTGCTGGTGGTGGACGGGCTGGGCGGTCTGGCCCACCCTGACACCGGCAAATCGGAGCTGGAGACGGCAAACATTCCGAACCTGGACGCGCTGGCGAAAGTAAGCGCCTGCGGCGTGACCACTCCCGTTCTGCCCGGAGTGGCGCCGGGGAGCGGCCCCGGGCACCTGGCGCTGTTCGGCTATGACCCGCTCAAGCACATGATCGGACGGGGAGCGCTGGAGGCCCTCGGCATCGACGTCGAGTTACAGCCGGGCGACGTGGCGGCCCGGGGCAATTTCTGTACCGTGGACTCCGAGGGCCTGCTGGTGGACCGGCGGGCCGGACGGATCCCCACCGAACTGAGCGCTCCCATTTGCGAGCGGCTGGACCGCATCGAAATTGAGGGTGTTCAGGTGGACGTGTTCCCGGTGCAGGACTATCGCTTTGTGCTGCGCCTGAGAGGCGAGGGGCTGTCCGAAGCCGTCACCGAGACCGACCCGCAACGGGAGGGAGTGGCGGCTCTGCCCGTCCGGCCCTTGAACGCCGGAGCGGAGCGTACGGCCGATCTGGTCAACAATTTCGTGTCCCAGGCGGCGCAGTTGATGTCCGAGGAAGAACGGGCCAATATGCTGCTGCTGCGCGGCTTTGCCCAGATGCCCAGCCTGCCTCAGATGGGGGAGGTCTACCGTTTCAACCCTGCCGCCATCGCCGCGTACCCTATGTACCGGGGCCTGGCCACCGTTGCGGGCATGCGGGTGATCCCGACGGGACGGCACTTCTCGGACGAAGTAGAAACGCTGCGAGAGAACTTCGATTCCCACGACTTCTTCTTCATCCACTACAAGCCCGCCGACGCCGCCGGAGAGGACGGGAACTTCGATGCCAAGGTACAGACGCTCGAAGACCTGGACCCGCTGATTCCCGCCATTCGCGAGCTGGAGCCTGACGTGTTCATGGTGGCCGGGGACCACGCTACCCCGGCCATTACGGCGGGGCACAGCTGGCATCCCGTGCCGTTCATGCTTCACTCGCGCTTGACGCTGGGCGAGGGAATACCTGCCTTCAACGAACGAGAGTGTCGCCAAGGCTCGATAGGGAGCATTCCAGCCACCAACATTATGCTGCTGGGCATGTCCCACGCAGGCAAGATGGCAAAATACGGCCCCTGAATTGCCTGCCCTTACTCTGCGCTTTCGGCTATGGTAGGGGCAGACTTTCCTCACCTACTGACTTCGGGAGGCAGTGTACGCCTATGCCCCGCTCCATTGTTGCCGGAAACTGGAAGATGAACACCACACTGGAAGAGGCCGCCACGCTTGCTTCCGAAGTAGCCGAGGGAGTGGCTGAGGCAGGGAATGTGGAATTGATTCTCTGTCCTCCCTACATTTCCCTTGCCGCAGTTCGCCGGGCCGTTAATGGCAGCGGAGTTCATGTCGGCGCCCAAAACATGCATTTTGAAGCGTCCGGCGCCTATACCGGCGAGGTGTCTGCGGCGATGTTGCGCAGTCTGTGCCACTACGTGATCCTGGGGCACTCGGAACGGCGCCAACTGTTCGGAGAGACCGACGAGACCGTGAACCGCAAGGTGCATGCGGCCCTGGCGGCGGGCCTTCGACCCATCGTGTGCGTGGGTGAGACGCTGGCACAGCGTGAAGAGGGCATGGCGGCCGACGTGGTGGAGGGCCAGGTCCTGGCCGGCGTGGCCGATGTAAACGACATAATGGAAGTGGTCGTCGCCTACGAGCCAGTCTGGGCCATTGGCACGGGACGGGCCGCCACTCCCGAAATTGCCGAGGAAATCATGGGAGGCGCCATCCGGGACGCTCTCCGCGACCTGTTCGGAGATGACGGGGATACCGTGCCAGTACTTTACGGTGGCAGCGTCAACGCCGGAAACGCAGAGACCTTCGCCGGCCAGCCCAGCATCAACGGCGCCCTTGTGGGGGGCGCAAGCCTGCAGGCCGACCAGTTCCTGCAAATCGCCTCAGCCGTTGCCGGAGCCAAGGGATAGCGCTTCGAAGCATTGTTGATGGACGGAAACCATCGCTCCATCGCTGATTGCCCCCTCATCTGCGTTGTGGGTCCCACGGCCGTGGGAAAGACAGCGCTGGCAGTGGCACTGGCGCAGCAGTTCGATGGCGAGGTAATCAACGCCGATAGCCGCCAGGTCTATCGCGGCATGACCATCGGCACCGCCAAGCCTACCGCAGTAGAACTGGCCTCGGTCCCGCATCACCTCTTTGACATCCTCGACCCCAGCGAGTCCTTTGGTCTTGCGCTATTTCTGGACCTTGCCGGAAAAGCGTTGCAGCAAATCAGGGAACGGTCACGTCTACCCATCGTATGCGGCGGGACCGGCCAGTACGTTTGGGGACTGGTGGAAGGGCAGCGAGTCCCCCAGGTACCTCCTGATCCGCAATTTCGCATTAAACTGGAAGGTGACGCCGAGGCGTTTGGCGCTGATGAATTGCACCGTCAACTTGCCTCCATCGACCCGGCCCGGGCTGCGGCACTGGATGCCCGCAACGTGCGGCGCGTGATCCGCGCGCTGGAGATCTACCACGTTACGGGGCGGCTCCCGTCGGAGTTTCTGTCCGCGAGGAGCGCTGCTGCGGGAAACTCGTTGGTGCTGGGGCTCACGATGCCCCGCGACCTTCTGTACCGTCGTATAGACGAGCGCGTCGACCGGATGATGCGCGAAGGCCTCTTGGGCGAGGTCAAGGCGCTGGTGGACGCAGGCTATGAAATGGGAGAGGGACCGCTGGCGAGCCCGGGCTATCGCGAGCTTGGCAGATTCCTCGCAGGCGACTTGTCGCTGCAGGAAGCCGTCTCTCGCGCCAAGACGCAAACACACCGGTTGGCGAGGCGGCAATACACCTGGTTCAAGCCATCCGACCCACGCATCCAGTGGCTTGACGCAAGCGAACCGGGTCTGCCTGATAAGGCGGCGGCGCTGGTCGTTTCCTTCCTGGAATCTCAACCCCCTGTGATACAATGACCGCCACCACACATCGATTTGCAGTAAAGGAATTCGGCACGAAACGGAGAGCCACAGCAATGCAATTCACCAAAATGGAAGGGGCCGGAAACGACTATGTCTACATAGACGCCCGGCATCAGGAGCGGGACTGGCCGGAGCTTTCGCGCCGCATGAGTGACCGCCATTTCGGCGTGGGAAGCGACGGCCTGATCCTGATCGCCGACTCGGATGTGGCCGACCTGAAGATGGTGATGTACAACGCCGACGGTTCCCAGGGCGAAATGTGCGGCAACGGGATTCGATGCTTCACCAAGTACGCTATTGAGCGGGACATCGCGGCGCCGTCCAGCGATGGGTTGATGGTGGAGACGCTGGCGGGCATTCGCACTGTAGTGCCGACGTACGAGGGGTCGCGCATAACCGGAGCCCAGGTGGCAATGGGGGCGCCCATCCTTTCCCCCGCGGAGGTGCCCGTTTCCCTTCCAGCGGATCATCCTGAGCTTGTCGAAGGGCCGGTTCTCAGCTACCCGTTCGCGATGGACGGCCACGACCTGCCGCTGAGCTTCGTGTCCATGGGGAACCCTCACGCCGTAACTTTCATCGACGAGCCAGTAGCCGATTTTCCGCTGCTCACCGTGGGGCCCAAGGTTGAGCACCATCCCATGTTTCCAAGGCGGGTGAACTTTGAGATCGTAAATGTGGAGGCCCCAGGCAAGCTGACCGCGCGGGTGTGGGAGCGAGGCAGCGGAGAGACGCTGGCCTGCGGGACCGGCGCCTGCGCCATCGCGGTGGCGGCGAGGCTGTCGGGGCATTGTGGCGACGAAGTGGACATAACACTGCCAGGAGGGACGTTGCACATTCAGTGGGACGGCGTGGGAGAGGTGATGATGGAGGGCCCGGCCACCGAGGTATTCACCGGGGAATGGTCCGTCTGATGACTACAGCAGACACCAAGCGGCTGACGTTCGAGGAGTGGCAGGCACTACCGATAACGAAGCGCAAATGTGAAGTAGTTGACGGGGTGCTGGTAATGCCGCCAAGTCCTTTCGGCGAACACCCGTGGGCGATCCAGGTCATTCTCGTTGCTCTCCAGCCGTTTGTGAGAGAAAACGGACTAGGCATTGTATTGACTGCGCCCTACGACGTTGTCATTAGCAGAACCCCCCTTAGAGTACGCCAGCCGGATATTTTGGTCGTAAATGAGGCCCTGACGGGAATCACCCGGCCAGCCGATCTGGCAGGTCTGCCGCACCTTCAATCGCCGCCATTGCTGGTGGTCGAAGTGCTTTCGCCCAGCAACACGCAGCGCGACATTGAAGAGCGCCTGGCTGACTACCGGAGCATTGGGGTGCCGGAGTGCTGGCTGGCCAGTTTCGCCACTCGCACCATTCGGGTGCTGCGCCTCACGGCTGAGGGTGTGGAAACGGTCGCCACGTTCGGCCTCGGAGATGTGCTGCGCTCCGAGGCGCTGCCGGGGTTCGCGCTTGCCGTCGATGACGTCTTCGGGCCGCTGCTGGGACAGGAGTAACAACGATGAAGCTGTACAAACTGCCGATAGTCCTCTACGAGCCATCTGAGGAAACCGAGTACAAATATATGGCCGAAGTCCCGGCGCTTCCTGGATGCCGGGTTTGGGGGGATTCTGTAGGAGAAGCTTTGGACTACGTTCGTAGTATGGCGGAGACCTTTGTCGATTCTTACTTGGATCGGGAAGTACCGCTGCCGGAGGAATTTGAACTGCGTCTATATGAGCCAGCAGGATCCGTGATTCACGGCGAAATCATAGTGACAGCGTGAATCATCGTGAATTGACAACGAAGCTAAAGCGCATGGGCTGTAAGTTTCATCGCCAGGGAATTGGGTCTCACGAAATGTGGATCAACACACTGAACGAACGGACCACATCAATTCCAAACTGGCGGGCTAAAGACTTGAGACCTGGAACCATCTCGGCCATTCTTCGAGACTTGGGTATTTCGCGACGGGACTTTGATCGGGCATAAGGCTCGAACCTAATTGGGAAACTTGGAACAGAGGCCGCAGAGATGCAATTTTCTGAACGTCTGGGTAAATTGGCGCCTTATCCCTTTGTGGAGATATCCCGCATCATTGCGGCCAAGCGGGCCGCCGGAGCCGACGTGGTTACTTTCGGCATCGGCGACCCTGACATACCGACACCCCAGCCCATCATCGACCGCTTGCTGACGGCGTCGCAGTTCCCGCCCAACCACCGCTACCCCGAGACTGACGGGCTTCCGGAAATGCGGCGGGCCATCGCCGAGTGGTACGACAACCGCTTCGGCGTGAAGCTGGACCCGGACACCGAGGTCTTGCCGCTGATCGGTGCGAAGGAGGGGATCGGACACGCCGCCTTCTGCTTCCTCGATCCGGGCGACATAGCCCTGGTGCCGGACCCGGCCTACCCGGTGTACGGCGTGGGTACCATGTTTGCTGGCGCCGAAAGCCACATAATGCCGCTTTACGAACGGAACGGGTGGCTGCCGGAACTGGACGCCATTCCGGCCGACGTGGCTCGCGCCGCCAAGGTAATGTGGCTGAATTACCCCAACAATCCCACCAGCGCGGTGGCCACGGAGGAAGACTTCGCCTCCGCCATGGCCTTCTGCCGGGAGAACGACATAGCACTGCTGCACGATGCCGCCTACAGCGAGGTCGGCTACGACGGCTATCGGGCGGTCAGCTACATGCAGATGGACGGCGCCAAGGACATCGGCATCGAGTTCCACTCGCTTTCCAAGACCTATAACATGACCGGATGGCGCATTGGCATGGCGGTGGGCAATGCCGATATGATCAAAGCTCTGTTCCAAATCAAGGCCAACCTGGATTCAGGTGTGCCCCAGGCCGTCCAGGAGATGGCCATGGAGGCGCTGACCGGCCCCCAGGACTGCGTGGACGATAACGTCAGGATCTATCAGTGGCGCCGGGACCGCGTGGTGCAGGCGTGCCGGGCGGCGGGTATGGTGGTCGACGTTCCTCGCGCCAGTCTCTACATCTGGGCCAAGGTTCCGGCAGGTTTCACATCCGCCGAATTCGCGCAGCGGCTTCTGGAAGACCTGGACGTGGTGGTCACCCCCGGCTCCAGCTACGGCCGATACGGCGAGGGCTATATTCGGCTGTCGCTGACCACTCCGGATGAGCAAGTTGAGAAGGGTTGCCAGCGCATCGAGGGCTGGACGATTCCGGCCCCGCAGGGAGGTTAGGCCATCGCAAGGAACGGAAGGCGTCGAGGGGCAGCGGACGCCCATAAGAAAGAGGGCCGGTCAGCCAGAGTGGTTGACGTAACTCCGGAACAGGAGCGGGCCATCCTGGTGGCGGCCGAAGTGAAGGGTCGCGACCAACTCTGGACGCTGGACGACACCCTGGGTGAATTGCGGCATCTCACCGAATCGGCGGGCGGCGAGGTGGTGGGCACGGTTCAGCAGCGGGCCGACCGCCTGACCCCTACCTACATCGGCAAAGGGAAGCTGGAGGAACTGCAGGAGTTAATCGAGGAGAAATCAGCCAGCGTCGTTATTTTCGACGACGAGCTGACCCCGACGCAACAACGCAACCTCGAAGCTGTCATTTCCCCCAGAAAATTCACCCGCAACGGTGAGCAGACCGAGGTCAAGATCATTGACCGCACCGCCCTGATCCTGGACGTGTTCGGTCGCCACGCATCCACTTACGAGGGCAAGCTGCAAGTGGAGCTGGCGCAGCACGAATACCTGCTCCCACGGCTGGCGGGGCAGTGGTCACACCTGGAGCGGCTGGGTGGAGGCATCGGCACACGCGGTCCGGGCGAGACGCAGATCGAAACAGACCGGCGGCTTGTGCGCCGGCGGCTCCAGAAGATCAAGTCGGAACTGGATGGTGTGCGCCGCCGCCGCACCCTGCACATGGACCGTCGCAAGAAGTCGGCCATTCCCATGGCCACGCTGGTGGGCTACACAAACGCTGGCAAGAGCACCCTGTTCAACGCCCTGGTGAACGCAGGAACCGAAGGTGACGCATCCCTGGCCGCCAACCAGCTGTTTTCGACCCTCGACCCGGTCACCCGGCGCATACGTCTGCCCTCGGGAGCGCCGCTGCTGCTGAGCGATACAGTGGGGTTCATCCAGAAGCTCTCGCCCAACGTGATCGCCGCATTCCGTGCCACGCTGGATGAGCTGGACCGGGCCGACGTCCTGATGCACGTAATCGACGTTTCGCACCCCAAGGCGCCGGAGCAGACCGAGGTGGTGGAGCAGACGCTTGAGGAGTTGGGTCTGGGTGACCGGCCACGGTTGCTTGTCATAAACAAGATGGACCTGCTCACCGACTCGTCGGCTCCGAATGGCGAACTGGCGGAAGTCCGCGAGCTTTCTCTGAGCTCCGGTTGGGAAAGTGACGCTGCCGACGGCGTGCTGGTGTCGGCAGAGAAGGGCTGGAACCTGGACCACCTGCTGTCGGAGGTCGAGAACCAACTGGTGGAACTGGACGGGCCGTTGCTGATGACAGAGGAGTACGCCGGCAGCTGGCGGTAGTCTCCAACTGGGCTCCTTGTTGCCCATTTTCGGGTCATGAATTCCGTTACAGGTTGGTTCGCACAAGATACGTTATGTTCGTTCAGGCCCGATTTTTGGCCTTTTTGACATAACATCTCATATCCGGCGAACCAGCGCGGAACCGTGGCAGGCGGCGATGCGTGGCGGAATTCGGCGGACGCAGGGTTGCGCCAGTGGCAGGGCCTTCCCTATAATTGATCATTGTCCCGGGCGCGGGCGGTTAGCTCAGTTGGTCAGAGCGCCTCGTTCACACCGAGGAGGTCGGAGGTTCAAGTCCTCCATCGCCCACCACGTCGAAAGGGATCACTGAGAACCGGGCAGCGGCCCGGGCTCCCCGGGCCGAGGTGGCGGAATGGCAGACGCGCTGCGTTCAGGGCGCAGTGTCCTTACGGATGTGTGGGTTCAAATCCCTCCCTCGGCACCAAACAGAAACCCGGCCCAGCGGCACCCATCGCGCGCTTGTAGCTCAGAGGATAGAGCGCTGCCCTGCGGAGGCAGAGGTCGTGAGTTCGAATCTCGCCAAGCGCGCCACCCTTATTGCCCTCATGTTTCCTTCGCTGATTAGGAAACCGCTGCTACATCGCCTATTTTCTCGAACCTCGCGGGCGAATGACAAGGGCGTTCATACCGGCAAAAAGCGACCAGGGCCGCTATCCTTCGGCCTGCCCAGAAGGCGAGGGACGCCCTCACCGTAACCCCTCTCCCGGAGGGAGAGGGAACTTATTAGACACCCTCTAACGCATCACCGTCACAGCTTCGCGAACCTTTGCAGCCTCTGGTTGGCGGTGTCAATCCCGTAGATGTTGCCCTGCGAATCGGTGTAGACCTGATGGGCTCCCTCGAAGGTGCGCCCGCGAGCCAGAAGCTCTCCATCCAAGCTGTACATGCTGATGCGCGGTACCTGGTCGGTAACGTACACCACCTGGTTGGCGTCGATATGGACCCCCATGGGGCACTTGAAGTCAGTCCATTCCGAGATGAATTCCCCTTCGCCCGTGAACACCTGCACCCGGTGATTCTCGCGGTCAGCGACGTAGACCCGACCGTCGTTTGAGACCCGAATGCTGTGTGGCACCCGGAACTGGCCTGGCCCGCTTCCCGGACTCCCGAAACTGCTTATGTAATCTCCCTCAGAGCTGAAGCGGTGGACGCTGGAGTTGCCGTACCCGTCGGCGACATACAACTCCCCCGTAGGCGCCACGCAGACGTCAGCCGGGTGATTGAACGGCGCCTGCATGGCGGCCTCGTCCCTGTTTCCCAGCGACCGGAGCGGATTGCCGGCGTCGTCGTAGAGCAGCACCTGGTGGGCATCACGGTCGACCAGGTATACGGTGTCGTCGGGGCCGATATGAATGTGATGAGCGTCGGCCGGCACGCCGTCCCTCCGCTGCCAAACCCCTCGAACCGTGCCGTTGGCGTTGAACACCACCACGCAGGGACCCTGCATCTGCCGCTGGAATACGTAAACCCGGTCGTTGGAATCCACCGCCACTCCGCTGGGACTCAACAACGACATTCCGCTGAGTAGCCTGGCCCACTCCGGCTGGTATTCGTACCTGAAATCCCCGGCGCCTATGGTTGCTGGCATTGTGTCCTCCCGAATATTTCATTGGCCCGTGCTATACTGCCGAACGGGGCCGATGCCCTGAATGATGCCATATTACTTGATAATCGTCGTGCCCGGATGAATGCTG
Organism: Dehalococcoidia bacterium; assembly: GCA_965203005.1. Classification (GTDB taxonomy): domain Bacteria; phylum Chloroflexota; class Dehalococcoidia; order Lucifugimonadales; family UBA3495; genus VXOI01. The sequence goes on along the minus strand of CBDBBS010000002.1, from coordinate 1,465,552 downwards.
GACGGCGTCGAGGGAACAATGGTCAAGCTTGATGGTTCTGTAGTCATAGTCACTGGCTCTGCTACTGGCATGGGGGCAGCCACGGCTCGCGCTGCCGCCTCCAAGGGGGCAAGGGTGGTGATCAACTACACCAAGAGCGAGGCGGAGGCAAAGGAGACGGCACAGGTCTGCAAGGACTTGGGCAGCGACGCCGTGTTATGTCAAGGCAACGTCGCCGACGATGCGGACTGCCGGCGCATGGCCGCAACGGCCCTGGAGCGCTGGGGCCGCATCGACGGGCTGGTCAACAACGCCGGGTCGTCGGTGTTTGCCAGTGCGTCCGACCTGGAATCGCTGTCAGGCGAGGACTTCCTTAATATATACGCGGTGAACGTGGTTGGCGCTTACCAGATGATCAGAGCGGTCACTCCTACGTTCAGAGCGCAGGGCGCGGGTTCCATCGTAAACGTGTCCTCGATTTCGGCTATCACCGGTGGCGGCAGCTCCATCGCCTACGCGGCCTCCAAGTCCGCGCTGAATACGATGACCAAGGGGCTGGCGCGTTCCCTTGCGCCGGAGATACGGGTGAACGCCGTGTGCCCGGGCCCGGTTCCGACACGTTGGTGGGGCGATGGCCTGGGAGAGGAGGGCGCACAGAGGCTGTTCGAGAGTTTCGAGCGGCAGGTACCGCTGCAGGAAGCCCCGACGGCCGAGAGTGTGGGTGACACGGTGGTCTGGCTGTTGGAAGCCGCCGGCCACGTGACCGGCGAAACCATCATGATCGACTCCGGGATGCACCTCATCAGCTTCCGGCCATGATTGTCTGAATCAGGATTTACAGGATTAAAGGATTTTCGGGATAGTAGTATACCGTCCAATATTCCCTCCCCATTGAGGGGAGGGTTAGGGTGGGGGTGAAATCTCCGACCGCATACGTCTTTCGGGATTGATAAGTACCGTCCTGCAAATCCTAAAATCCTGTGAATCCTGATTCAGACATTGGTATAGGAGACGAAATAATGGCAAGCGAGAGTCCTTTGGAAATGGGCGGAGCCGGGACCGGGCCGGAGTTGGTGGACTACCTTCTTTATGAGCCCGAAGAGTCGGGGATTCTCTGGATTAAGTTCAACCGTCCGGAGCGGATGAATGCGCTCATTGGCAACTCGCAGGAGCGTGCCACGGTCGCCAAGGTCGGAGAATACATGCGGGCGGGCGACGACGACCCCAACGTGCGGGTGATCGTACTGACCGGCGTGGGGCGTGGTTTCTGCTCAGGGGCCGACATGCGCCGCGACAACGACCCGTCGGTCATGGGAGAGAACTTCATCGGCAACCGGGGCGCCGAGGAAGGGCCGGACGCGGCCAGGCAGCACTTCTTCCACGGGTTCACTCACCTGCACCGCGATATCTCGCTGATCCGCAAGCCCACCATCGCCATGATCAACGGGCCGGCCGTGGGCTCCGGGATGGACATGGCACTGCACTGCGACATCCGCGTCGGCTGCGAGAATACGCGGTTCATCGGATACCAGCAACTGGGGCAGATCATCGAAAACGGCGGCAGCTACTACCTGCCCAAGATGGCCGGGTTGGGCCGGGCGCTGGAGTTCGCCTATACTGGCCACCTCGATGCACAGCGGGCCTACGACTGGGGCCTGCTGAACTACCTGGTTTCGAGCGAGGAGCTGGAGCAGACCACCCGCGACCTCTGCGGCCGCATCATGCGCACGCCGCCCATGGTGCAGTGGATCAGCAAGCGCATCATGCGCACGGCAATGGACACCAGCCTGGAAAACACCATGGTGCTGACCTCCAACGCCAGCGGCATCCTCAACGGCTCCGACGACGCGCAGGAGGCCAGGCAGGCGTTCCTCGAGAGGCGCGCGCCGGTGTTCCGGGGGCGATAGGGAATATGCCGACCTTGATCGAATTCATCGAACGCGCGCCTTGGCGCGAAGCTGTCTCCTACCGGGAAACATGGCCTCACGAATATGTCCTAACCGATAAGGACAGCCAGCGCGATCTGCTGGCTGCAATCTGCGGCCGATTCCGCGATGGCGAGGGGGTGGCCTGCCGCTTCTTTCGGATGAACAATACCTATCTGTTTATCGGGGAGCACAAATACTGGTTGATGACCAATTACAACAACATTGACCCTTACAACGACGAGGGCGAATATGTCATCAACCGCGCTCGCCTCTACAAGGACCGCCGCGACTTCATCATCCAGCCGGGCGACACCGGCAAGCTGGAGGACTACCCGGTAAACCCGCCTCGGCGCAGCTGATGCAAAATGAGGGTCATCATGGCTGATAGCGATACTCTACTAGCAAATCTAGTTTCCAGATTCCCGGGAAAGACCGAGGACATCGCCACGGAGGCCCTCAAGCACATTTTCGACCGCTCTAAAGCTTCCAGAGAAGCTTTGAATGACGTCGTTCGGTCGGGACTGCGGGGAGTAAAGCCGATCACACATGTAAGATCGCAGGTTAGCGAGGCAGATGGAACTCGCCCTGATCTTGTTGGTTTCGACAAAAACGACAAGGAGCGGGTGTTGGTTGAAGTGAAGTTCCGGGCAGCACTCTCGCCCAGGCAGCCTAACGACTATCTCGACCGCCTTCCCGACGACGGTCCCGCGGTCCTAGTGTTCCTGGCGCCAGAAGAGAGAATTCAGTGGTTGTGGCCGGAGCTGCGAGACCGCGTCAAAGAAAAGCCAAGTGGATTAACTGAAATCGACTCGGAACGCAAATGCGTCCGTGTAGGAGACTCGCAACGGCACTTGATGATCGTGAGTTGGGGCGGTCTCCTGGATTGTATGGCTGCCAGAAGCCGGGATGAAGGAGAATCCGACTTCGAGACCGAAATTCGGCAACTTCGCAGTCTTGCAAAATATGCATATATCGGAGCGATACAGCCGATTACACAGGCGGAGAAAATTGGGGCGGATTCCGAGGATAGGATCCGCGAGTTCAATCAGCTGATTGATGAGGCTACCGAAAGAGGCATCGAGCAGGGATGGGTGGATCGGAAGGACTTAAGAGCAACCCCGCGATCTTACGGCTACGGAAGGTATGTCAGACTTCGGGGATCTGTCGTGTGGTTCGGCGTCAACATTGAGCGCTTCGAAGAGACCGGGGATACCCCTTTGTGGGTGAATTCGCAGTACAGTTTCCAGCCCATTGCTACCGAACTGGCTGGCAAGTTGGACCTACAGGATTCCTACTGGGTACCGATAGCCCTCAAGAGAGGAGTGGAGCACTCGGCAATGCTCGACGGAGTAGTAGACAGCCTGAAGGCCGTTGCTGACGCAATAGTCTCCGTTAAGTCGAGCGGCTAATCCCCACGCAGGCGCTGGAGTTCGGCCTCCAATCGCGCGGCTCGCTCCTCGGCCTCGGCAGCGCGGATTTGGGCCTCGGAGGCGCGGGCTTGGGCCTCTATTTCGTCGCGTCGTATTTCGTCCCTGGTGCGCAGGTATTCCCCGGTGGCCGGATCCTGCCAGCGGAACTCCCCGGCCCGCCAGCACAGGTTGACGTTCAAGACCGCGCTGTACCCCCGCCAAACGTCTTCTGCCGCTTGCTCGACGGCGACCGGCTGGTACTGCCCGTCAACCAGCCGGTCGCCAGCTAGCCGGGGCCTGTTCCGGCCGCCCCCGCCAGCGTCGAACCGCCAGTATTCCGGGATGCCCATCGCCGCGTAGTCCGGCCGCTTGTCTACGTGGTCAACCCGGACGCTGCCTGCCGACACGATTTCCAGCACGAAGTCCGGCGGCTTGTTCCAGTAGGAAATGACGTAGCCGTTGTGGGCGTCGGAGGTTTGCGGGTCGACGCCGAAGGCGATCATCAGGTCGGGGTAGCGATGTCCCTCTTGCTCCTCATCGGTGAAGGGCAGGACGGTCAGGTAGCGGTCGCCCATGACTAGGGTGGTTTCCTCGCTGCCCAGGTACTCGGCGATGGCCCCGTTGTGGCAGTCGGCATAGAAATCGCGGACCGTGGTCATATCCTTCGGCTCCGGCGTGTCGGGCAGGCGGATAAATTCTGGGGCATTCGACGGTGCCGCATCGGGGCGCTTGAGGGTCATAAAATGCCTCCCGGCATAACTGTCTGAATCAGGATTTACCGGACTTTAGGATTTTCAGGATAGGTTCCATCCTGGGAATCCTTCCATCCTGATAATCCTGATTCAGACAAAGGCTTTGCAATCGCCACGTGAGCTGAGTATAGGTTTATGTCTACCCCGCCACCGCCAGCGCGCCGACGGCCACCGACGGGAGGGTAACGGGGAGTTGCTGCCAGGTCTGTCCCCGGTCGGGGCTGTGGTAAAGTTCGCCGCCGTCGGTGCCCGCGTAGACGTCGTCAGGTGAGGACGGGTCCCACTCGAAGGCCACCACCATGGACTCGGCCTCTTCGCCTTCGCCCAGGCCCTCGACCAGCTGCCAGTTCTGCCCTCCGTCGGCGGAGCGGTAGAACTGTGGCGCTTTGCGGCGGGCGTTCTCCGATACCGTCACCAGCACCTGGTCGGCGTCGTCGGGCGCTGCTGCAATGTGCAGGGTGTAGCGCCGGTCGAGGCCGTCGTTGATCTTTTCCCAGTCATCGCCGCCGTTGCTGCTGCGGTACGGGGCGCTGGCCGTGGCGACGTAGACGCGCTGCTGATGGTCGGTACCCAGGTGCAGGCAGTGAATGTCGTCGTCCAGCCCCGGAAGCTGCTGCCAGCTGTTGCCGCCATCGGTGGAACGCACCACGCCTCCGACTTCGATGCCAGCGTACAGCAGGCCCGCATCGCCGGGTGACACCACCAGGTCGCGGATGTGGGAGTCGCGGGTGGGTGCGTGGAATCCCCAGTTGGTGGACTCGGGTACATCCTGGAAGCTCTGGCATTCCTCCCATGACGCTCCGGCGTCGCTGGAGCGGAACAGGGCGGCCGGTTCGCTCCCGACGAGAATCGCGTCCGCAGACTCAGGGTCGGCCAGTACGCTGTGGGCATAGTCTGAAGGGTAAGAAGCGACGTGGGACCACGTAGCCCCGCCGTCGTCGGTGCGGTACACGCCCGCCTCGTAAGCTGCCAGCCAGGCGCGCTGGGAATCGACAGGGCTGACGGAGACGCGGGCCGCAGCGTGCGGGAGCTGCGTGACCGGCCCCTGATGCCAGGTTTCGCCACCGTCGTCACTGCTCAGGGAGCACACTCCGTCATGCATTCCAACATAGATCAGGCGCTTCTCTTGCGACATCTCTGGACCTCCGTTTATGTCATTCAAGCCGTTCGGTTCGGGGAATTATAATGGAAGCACAATCACTGATGCTGGACCTTGGCAGACTTTACGATTGATGCGGGCGAGACTATCATGGTAATCCTGAAGGGTGGTTAGCTCAGACGGTTAGAGCACCTGCTTTACACGCAGGGGGTCGCAGGTTCGAGTCCTGCACCGCCCACCATAAGGCTTCCTCTGACCCTCGTTTTGGCAAGGGCGCGGTCAGGGCAACTAGCTGGCGTCTGTCTGCTGGTGGCGGCCTATGTAGCCAACGATCACTTGCCGCTTGTCCCGGTCCCAGTCGAACGCAATCCGGATGGTGTATCGAGCGTCGAAAGTCGTTCCCTTGCCGATGTGTTCAACCAGGGTGTACCGCTTGCCGTCAACGCGTGTGGTGTAGGACTTCTCGTACCGCGAAACGGTGGTCTCGCCCTGGTCGCCCTTATACCACCATCCGCAAGCTTCCTTGACCGACTGGTCGAAATCCGTGACCCTGAGCCGGCCCATCCTGGAAGCGTAATATGTGGTCCCCAGCCACTCCAAGGCCTCCCATACTCTCAGCGGGTCGATGAAGGGATTGTCCTCAATGCTGGACTCAGAGTTGGGAGCGAACAGCAGCTCTTGGCGGAACCGGCCCTTGGCGATCTCCACGGCATCCAGCACGCTTTCCACCACCGGCGGCGACACTCCCACCTCCTCAATCGAGCCGTCCTTTACGGTTCGGTAGGCCAGCCGCCAGGAATCCTCTCTTTCCTGGCTGCTGAACAGCTCCGTCTTCAGGGCCTCTACCTCTTCCCGGAGGTCCTGGTTCTCAGAGCGCAGTGCCTGCTGGTTGTCCCGCAGTCCGACATTTTCCGTTCTCAGGGCGTCGAATTCGGCCACATGGATTGATGGTTCCTTGCTTCCTTCCGGTGTGCTGGGTACCTGACCGGAGCCTGATGACGGGGGAGGCTTCAGCGGCATTTCGGGCGGTTCATGCTCACGTTTGGGCCGGGTAGGTTGGGAGTCGGGAAGTTTTCGCTGGCGCAAATGCCCGGTCACTTTTGCGGGCTGCTGCCCGGCGATGGGGCTGTCCGTTACCGCTGACGGTGATTCAATAGGCAGTGGTTCCCCTGACAAGACATCTACGTCGGCGGTCATCAGCGAGGCAATTGCTTGGACCGTCTCGATTATAGCCGGCTGTAATTCCGCGCGTCTCTTGCTGCGCTGTAACTCCTCGCTGATGCTGGGCGCGCGCTCGTGTGCCGGCAGGTATTCGGCCAACTGGGTCTTTAGTGTTGCCGCCAGTTTGAGAACGGCCGAGGGGTCGGCTTCGGGAGATACCCTTGCCCCGGACCACAGACGGGTATCACATTCGAAGAATTCCAGCAGTTCCCCGTAGGTCTCCCTTGTTTCACGAATGGCTGCGTCGAGTTCCTCGCTCCACCGCAGTTGCGCAGCCTTTTCCTCCACCAGCCGGGATACCGATGCGATGAAGTCGGGTATCTGGCGTTCCCATTCGGGAGCAGACGCGGGTAACTCCCTCAGCCGCGAAAGAGAGGCCGACAGCACATCATTCAGAGAGGCTGAGGCGCCACTCTTGGTGTCCGAGTGGACGGCCTTGGGAAAGTTGCCCGACACGTAGCACATCATCAGGGCCACGTCTTCGGGATCAAAATCGTCGTCGTAGGTCTGGGAAAACGCCTCCCTTTCGACCTCCCATTGGTCCACCGGCCAGTAGCCTCGAAAGAGCTTTTCCTGGAGGTTCGGCCCCGGGGTTGTAAGCCCGCGCCCCGTCAGGTGCCGCTCTACGGCCTCCTTCAACTGGGAGTGGGACTCGGACCACGACTGGAGCACTGCGGCAGCCAGCGCTTTGGAGGAAACTACGGTATGGGAGACGGATTCCAGGAGCAGGGAACCCGAGCTCCCCAGCAGCCTTCCCGCCTGCCCTTTGCGGAAGCCACCCGACGTGGGCATGACTTCGTCATTCACCGCCGCACGGAGCGTGTTTCTCGCGGCAACTGGCAGGTTTGAGAAGTCGTTCAATACCCGGCTGACTATGGCGCCTCTTCGTTCCGGAGAGACGAGTGAATCGAGCAAAAAGATGGCATTCATGGGAACATCCTTTGAGTCAGGCATGCTTTTCGCTCCTACGTCAGCCACAGTTGCAGGTCTCAGGTGGATGGCACTGGCCAGCGGTCAGACACCTTGCACTTCACGGAGTTGCGGGGTTTGCGGGGTTATCGATACTGCATGATAAGCCCGGCGGCAGCGGCAGGGCAATCGGCGCAGCCCGTCTACAATCGTCAGATCCGAATTGACTTTGTGCGTAAGCATGATGCAAAATCGCCGGGAATATCATAAATTGGCAAGGCGGTCCACGCCTGTTGCGGGCATGTGGACTGGAGGAGAGCCGAGATGCTGAAAATTGGCCACGTGGTGGTGCGCCCCGGACGCCGACAGGGAGATGATCCTGTCGAGATACCCGTGCCGGAGGAGCTGGAGACGGTTCCCGGCATCCCGATGAACATCAAGGACGTCGACTTTTACAGCCGGGAATACCCGTTGCAGCGCCAGCAGGTTGAGCACGCCGCCGATACCGAATGGGCGCCGACGGTGGGCACCGAGGAGATGCAGCAGTACCACCACGAACATCAGGCCGTGATGGAACAGTACTATCCGCTGATGAACCGCTCGGGCGAACTTCCGCCAACCGGCACCCCGACTGGCGAGGATGTCACCGAACTGATCCGCGCCAAGGCCCGTGAAATGGGTTACTTGGAAGTCGGGTTCACCGCGCACGATCCGAGGTACATCTACCAGGACCGCAAGAGCCACGTCAAGTTCCACAACGCCGTCTGCCTCGCCCTGGAGCAGGACTTCGAGGAGACCCAGTCTGCTCCCAGCATGGCCGCTGAGCACGGCCACTACGGGACCTATGAAATCCAGGCCCCCATGGGGCTGGAGATGGCCGAGTACATCCGCTCCCTGGGCTACGGGGCGCAGGTGCACGGCCCCAGTAACCACAGCGCGGCGACCATCCCCATGTTCGTGGCCGCCGGCCTAGGCCAACTGGGAGCCAACGGCCAGTTGCTGACTCCGCACGCCGGCGCACGTTGCCGGTTGCAGATCATCACTACCGACGCGCCGGTATCCTACGACGAGCCAGTCGACTATGGTTTCCACGCCTTTTGCCAGGTGTGCCAGGTCTGCGTGAACCGCTGCCCGGGCCGCGCGCTGATGCGGGAAAAGATCTGGTGGCGCGGCGTCGAGAAGAACAAGCTGATCTACAAGCGCTGCCGTCCCGTTATGTCGCGCTACGAGGGCTGCGCCATCTGCATGAAGGTCTGCCCCATCAACAAGTACGGCGCAAAGAACGTGATGGAGCACTACGCTCAGACCGGCCAGGTTCTTGGCAAGGGCACTCATGACCTGGAGGGCTACACCCTGCACCGGGAGAGCACGGGAAGGTACGCCACGGGTTACTTCGGCCCTGGCGAGCTGCCCACCTTCAATGCCGAGTTCTTCAAGATCCCCAGTGGCACGCGCGAAAACGCGGCCCTCGAGGACCTCATCGAGTACCTGGAGACCCGACGTGGCGACCTCACCACGCCGGAAGACGACCAGAAGCTGTTCGACTTCCGCGACCGGCTCAAGACTATTGTCAGCGGTGAGGCAATAACCGACAGCACAATGTTCTAGCCGCTGCAGATCAGTCGAAGCATAGCCGCAGGGGCGCACTCCCGAGCAAGTCGAGGGATGTGCGCCCCTGAATTATGTCTGGAAATACTTTTAATACGAGGGTAGAGACCCGTGAGTGAATCCTGGTGGGTTGAGGGCGAGCTGTTTGAGGGCTGCAACTGCAACCTGCTCTGTCCCTGCCACATTTCCTTTCGCCAGCCCCCGACCAACGGCGTTTGCACTGCTATCTGGGCGGCGTCCTTTGAGCAGGGCCGTTACGGCGGCGTCGACCTGCGTGGACTGGGAGCCGTTATTTTCGTTCACTCCCCGGGGCCGACCATGTCGGACGGCGACTGGACGTCGGTGCTGTACGTGGACGCTGCCGGGAGCGAGGAGCAAGCGGAAGCGACACGAGCGATATTCAGCGGCAAAGCCGGTGGGCCATGGGAGATACTGAGTCAGTTCTACAAGAATGGAGAGCTTACGGTCGTTCGAAGAATATCGTTGGAGATCGCCATTGACTCCCGGTCCCGGTCGGTACGCGCTTCCGACGTTGTGCTGCTGGAGGTTGAGGCCATCACAGGGGCCGACCGGCAGGGCACCGCCACCATCACCAACCTGCGAAATGTGATCCACGGCAACGTCCATACTTTGGGACGGTCAAACCAGAACGTCAGGGACGAGGCGATCACATGGGAGGAGCAGGGAAAGCACGGCCTGTACAGCCGCTTCCGCTGGGAGGGATAGTCCTGGAGGGTGTCCACAAGCAAGGGACGCCCCTACATTAGGCGCTTGTCGGTAGGGGCAACCATAAGGGTTGCCCTGCCTGTTCTCACCATAACCCCTCCCTGGAAGGAGAGGGATATTCAAGACCGAGCAGACAGCGTGCTGTTGCCCAGGTCGCTAGTGGGTTATCAGGTTGCGGTAAACCGTCCCCTCTTTCATAACGAGCTTCACCCTCTCGCGTTCCTGTAGCACGGTTATGTCGCGCAGAGGGTCGCCATTGACCACGATGATGTCCGCCAGCTTGCCCGCTTCCAGCGTTCCCAGGTCACTGCCCAGCCCGCAACAGGCGGCCGCCTCCCCTGTACCGGCGACAATCGCCTGCATGGGGGTCATGCCTGCGTCGACCAGCATGTCCAGTTCCACGGAGTTATTGCCGTGGAACCAGCCGCCCGCGTCGGTCCCCGCCACCACCCGCACTCCAAGCCGCATGGCCTGCTGCACCGTCTCGATGTGGTGCTCACGGAATTCCCTGGCCTCTACCTGCGCAACCGGGTTGCCTTCTGCGGAGTGGTGCGCAAACACCGTCAGCGTGGGGACGAGTGTTATGTTGGTGTCGGCCATCATTCGGAGCAGGTCGTGGTCCAGGTCGAGATAACAGCCGTGCTCAATGGAGTCCACTCCCGCCTCGACAGCCGTTCGCAGCCCCGGCCCGCCGACAGCGTGGCAGGCTACCATCTTGCCCTGGGCATGGGACTCGCGTACCAGGGTCTTCAGTTCCTCAAGGTCGTAACAGGCGTCGGTGCCCAGGTGGGTGGCGCGGCCGAAGCCGGTCTGGAATACCTTGATAAGGTCGGCGCCGACACGGGCGTTCTCTCGCACCGCGGCCCGAATCTCAGCATCACCGTCGGCCACGCCGTAGGGGATGTTGGGATCGGGCATCTCATATCTGCGGTGGCCCGACATGGTGGGGCGGTCCTGCACGCTGTGGGTGGGACCGAGGGGCCCTGCGGCGATCAGCAGTCGTGGTCCCGTGATGAGGCCCTCGTCAACGGCTCCCTTGTATCCGGCATCAAGCCAGCCGCAGTCGCGTATCGTGGTGTATCCGGACTGGAGCGTATCCTCGATCACCCGGGCTATGCGGACTGCCCTGGTGCTCTGGGGTTCGGCCATGCCCCACCGGCTGATCAGGTCGTAGGTGAACGACGCCAGGTGTTCGTGGCAGTCGATGAGGCCCGGCAGCACCGTATGGCCGCTTACGTTGATTTGCTCGGCCCCTTCAGGGATAGTAACTGCCGCCCGTGGCCCTGCGGCCGCGACGCGGCCATCCTCGCCAACGAGGATCGCGGAATCGGACAGGGGCTCGCCACCTCTTCCGTCGATCAGTGTGCCGCCAACTAACGCCTGCATATTGCCCCCCTGCCTTTCTGATGATTCACGGGCCTATGATCACGACATGGTTCGGTAACGTTTTGCCTTCTTCACGCAATGCTTCTTCAAGCACGGCGCGGTCAGTTGCATAGAGTTCAACCCGGTTTTCGAAGATGTCGATACCGGAAGCGATATTGAATCCCAGCCCTTGGACAAGTTTGCCTGCATCTTTCTGTGCCTTTTGGAGATCCCGAAGGGTCGCTTGTGCCGTTCTGACCTCGATAATCTCCGCCAGCGGCCCGTCCTGAACATACTTGCTGATGGTGGCCTCTCCGTCCCTCGTGAATGCTACCACCACGCGGTAGTCTGGTTCATGCTGAATCCAAATTCCAGCCAGGGTGTCCGCCTCTTTGGATTCCAGCTCGGTGCCCAGCTCTCCAATTTCGACCTGCAGCATCAACCGATTTATCGCCTCCTCCAGGCTAACGCCGTACTGGTCGGCGTACCACTGAGCGTCCTGCGCCAAGGCAGGCGAGACGCCATCCGGCAGATCCTCCGGGGACAAAGGCGTAGGATAGGGTGTGCTGCCAGTTTGTGAGTAACTATCCCCTCCGGCGGATTCCTCGGCGCTCGATGGCCTCAGATCGGACTGATTCGCTTCTCGCGATCCATCAATCAAGGGTTCATTGGTTACGATTCCAGAATTGAGAGGGTCGACAGGTTCTCCTTGGCAACCCGAAACAGCTAAGCTCGCTGCTAAGGGGATTCCAAGCAGCAAAATAAGGCGACTGCTGTTCACATTAATCAACCTGATACAGGTTGCTATCATAGCGCAGACGGTCAACAATGGCGCGACATCACTCTCAGAACGAGGTGCTACGAAATGGAACGAGAATTCATCAACCCGCCGGAACTGGCCTCACCCCCGGCCAACCTCTACAACCACGTGGTCAAGGTTGGCAACACCGTCTATATCGCCGGGCAGGTGCCACGCGGGCTGGATGGCAAGGCGGTGCATCCAGATGATGCCGCGGCGCAGATCCGGCAGGTGTGGGCCAACCTGGAAACGGCTGTGAAGGCCGCTGGTGGCACGCTACAGGACATCGTCAAGACCACCACCTACGTGGTGGGTTCCGAGAACCTGGGCAAGATCCGTGAGGTGCGGATGACCCTGCTTCCCGAAGAGGGGCGCCCCACCAGCACGACGGTGGTGGTGGCGGGCTTGGCCGACCCGGACTTCCTTGTGGAAGTGGAGGCGGTGGCGGAACTGCGGTCCTGACACTTCCGATGCACTCAGCTTGCCCAAACAAAGACCGCTCGTGGTCAGCACGTCCAACCACGGGCGGTCTTTAGTCCAGCCTACCCCTCGTTGTCGCTCAGCCTCACCTGTACGCCAGCTCGTTCCTCCTGCAGGGTCAGGACAATCGAGCTGTCGTTTTCTTCCCAGCCGCGTGCCATGGCCTGTGCATAGAGGTCGCGGCATATCTCGGCCAGCGGCATTGCCACGTCGTAGGCTTCGGCCAGTTCCTCACCGAGGCGCAGGTCCTTGTGGGCCGTCCTCAGAGCGAACCGCGCCTCGAAGTCTCCTCTGAAGAAAGTGTCGGGCAGTCGTCCCCACAGGTTGCTCATCCTTCCGATGGCGCCGTTGCGGAATACGTCAACGATGGTATCGGCAGGGACGCCGGACTTGATGGCGAGGGTCCAACACTCTGTCATGGCGATGTCGGCACAGAAGGTCGCGGTGTTGTGCATGATCTTGCAGATGCACCCGGCTCCGATGTCCCCGGTGTGCATCACCCGCTCGCCAATGGCTTCGAGAACTGGCAGACACCGTTGGAATGTCTCTTCGTCCCCTCCAACCATGACCAGGAGGTCGCGCACCCGGGCGCCCTCGACACCGCCGCTGACGGGAGCGTCGAGCATGGCGATGCCTTTCTCGGCGAATATGCCGTGCACCCGCCGGGCGAGGAGCGGAGAGTTGGTGGTGTGGTCGATGTAGACGGAGCCTGGCTTCGCCCCCTCGAGGATGCCGCCCGGGCCGAGGGTCACCGGCTCCATCTCCGCCGGTCCGGGCAGGCAGGTGCAGATTATGTCGCTCTGAGCAGCTACTTCCGCCGGAGATTCCGCCCAGCCTGCGCCCTGGTCAACCAGCCCCCTGGTCTTTTCCTCGTGAATGTCGTGTACCACCAGCTCATAGCCGGCCTTGAGAATGCTGCCGGCCATGGGCGTTCCAATGTTGCCGGTCCCAATGAACCCGATTCGCATACGGTCTCACCCCGCAAGGGAAAATCTCTAGAGAATGTCAGCAAGGCCGGGAGAATTATTTACCCCCGGCCTCTCCTCCTTGTTGGCCATCGGTATCGCGCTAAAGCTTGTAGAGGCGGGCAGGGTTGTCCCACAGGATGCGCCGCTTGCTTTCATCGGACAGCGGCAGCTCCATAAACGTGTCCATGGTGTGCGGGTACTTCGCGTCGCCGTGGGGGTAGTCGCTGGTGGTGAGCAGTCTCTCATTGCCCACTGCCTCGACCACGTGAGACACAAAGGATTCCTCGCACTCGACGGCGGCGTATCCCTGGCGGTTGAAATACTCCGACGGCAGCATCTTGAGGTGTTGCATCTCGCCGTATGGGTGTCGCCACTCGTAATGCTCGTCCATGCGGCCCAGCCAGAAGGGCAGCCAGCCGCACTGGCCCTCCAAGAATGCGAATTGCAGCCTGGGGAATCGCTCCATGACGCCGCCCATGATGATGTCCATACAGCACATCATCTGCTCCACCGAATGGGTGGCAATGTGGGCGATGCCCAGGTCGTCGGGGAAGCGGTCGGCTCCGGCAGCGGGCATCCGGGACCCGGTGGTCTCATGAAAGCCCACGGGAACGTCAAGGTCCTGTATCTCGGCCCACAATGGGTCGTAATGCGGGTCGTGCCAGGAGCGGTCGTTGTACATGTTGGGACGGAGGAACACCGCCCTGAACCCCAGGTCCCGGACGCAGCGACGGGCTTCGAGCACCGCAGTCTCCACGTCGTGAGGCGAGAGGGCTGCGGCGCCGAACATTCGGCTGGCGTCGCCCTCCTGGATGTAGTCGTAGAGCCAGTTGTTGTAGGCCCGGCAGGCCGCCTCGGCGAAACGGGGGTCCATTCCGTTGCGCGCCGTGATGTACATCCCTGACGTGGGGTAGAGCACCGCCAGGTCAAGGCCCTCCCGGTCCATTGCTCTGACCTGCGAGGCAGGATCGAAGTTGGCGGCGATTTCCTCGGCGTATCGCTCGGCCAGGGTATCCTCTTCTTCGTTGCTGCGGGCGGGCCAGTTGTAGTCGGTCATGCTGGCCATCACATCGCCCTCCACGAGGGTGCGGATGTCCCAGCGCCGTTCGCTCAGCCTCCTGGGAGCCCGGTCCTTGAACTCGGGATCGATATACTTCTCCCAGAGGTCAACAGGCTCCATCACGTGCAGCTCGGCGTCGATTATCTTGAAGCCGTTCTTGGCCATGACAAATCCGCTCCTTGAATGATGTGCGACAAAAGCGTCTGTCGTTCCTGCCAAATCAAGGGAACGCCCCGCGCTAACCCTCCCCCGTATGGAGAGGGGATAGGCGACGCAGCCTACGGCCCGGTTAGATGGCCTGCCAGTAGCGGCGTCCCTCGGTGCGCACGATGCGTCCGAATCCCGGCGCGGCCAGGTGGACGGCGGCGACGGGGATGCCTTCCCGCTCCAGGCGCTCCATCATGTTTCGGCGGGTGACGCGCGTGGTGTCCGGATCGATGTCGGCTCGGGATACCCAGTCTGTGTTCTCGATCTGCACCGTGTTGTGCAGCACGTCCCCCAGCACCAATCCGCTCTCGCCCTGGGATGAGATGTTGATGCTCATGTGTCCCGGAGTATGGCCCGGGGTGGGGATCATGGTCAACTCGCCGGTGAGCGCGTGCTCTCCCTCCATCAACTCCAGCACGCCCAGGTCCTCCAGGGGCCAGACGCAGTCCGGGGCGTTGGGGAATCGGGCCTCGATCAGCTCCGGGTCGTGGCACGCCTCCCAGTCCCTGGCGCTGACGTAGTAGCGGGCGTTGGGGAAGGTGGGGGCGTACTTTCCGTCCTGGGAGACCACGTTCCAGCCGATGTGGTCACGGTGAGCGTGGGTCATTACAACCATGTCCACGTCTCCGGGACTCATGCCGTGGGCGGCGAAGTCGTTGAGCAACTCTCCCCACGGAGTCTCGGGCGTGGGCTTTGGGCCGAGGCCGGTGTCAACAGCGATGGTTTGACCCTCGGAACGGATGATGTAGCAGGCCAGGTTGAACCGGACGCCTCCGCTGGGACTGAGATGGGCTTCATGGCCGTGCCAGTCCTCCTCGGGAATGGCAGGAAAGAAATTGCAGAGGTCGAACTCCAACAGACCGTCGGACAGGGATGTGATTTCAACGTTGCCGATGGTGAGCTTGTTCCCGGGCATAGCCAGCCTCCTCTAGTGGCGATTCCGGCCCCGCGCCGGTCAGTGGCGCAAGTATAGAGCCGTGGTGAGAGGGGTGGCAATCGTGACGAGAGGGTAATTGAGACTACTGGCGGTGGTCGGCGACCAGGCGTCCGTCCTTGAAAACCATCTGCAGCCGGCGCAGGTTCTGGATGTCGGACAGCGGGTTTGCTGACACAACAATCATATCGGCGCGCTTGCCCGGCTCGATGGTCCCGACCTCCGGGCCAACGCCGCACAGCTCCGCCGCGTTGCGTGTGGCCGCAGTCAGCGCCTGCCAGGGAGTGGCGCCGTCCTTGACCCACAGGCCCAACTCCAGCAACGCGGAGTCGCGCAGGGGAAGGACATCGGAGCCGAGCGCCATCTTGACCCCTGCCTCCAGGGCCGTCTGGAACCATGCCCTGTGGCGGTCGACGGCGGCTTCGGCGCGCCGTACCAGATCGGGCGTCAGCGCCTTTCGCTCGCAGTAAGCCCGCTCCCACTCGTTGTCGGCCTGGCTCATGGTCAGGTGGGTGATGCCCAGGGTAGGGACGTACCAGGTTCCGTTGTCCAGAAAGCCTGTGATGCAGTCCTCGTCCATCACGTATCCGTGCTCGACGCTGCGCGCGCCGAGGAGAACGGCCGCCTTCACTGCTACCGGATTGGTGGCGTGGGCCATGACCCGGATGGAGCGCTGGTGGCACAGGGTGAAAGCAGCCTCTATCTCCTGGGGCAGAAGGAAGGAGTCGAGGTGCCGGTCCCAGAACGGGCCCATTATGCCGCCCGAGAGGTTGAGCTTGATGTGATCGACGCCGTTCTTGATCTGTTCCCGAATGGCCTCCACGAACCCGTAAGGCCCGTCGCATTCCAGCGCATGGCCCGAGGTGAGGAAGTGGCCGCCGGTGGTGGTGAGGAAGTGGCCGCAGGCGTAGACGGTGGGACCTGCAGGGCCATCGGGGTCCTCGAACGCCCGCTTCCAGGCCACGTCCATGAAGTGCCCCGCGCCGGCGCACCGCACGGAGGTGACTCCGGCCTCGGTGAGGCCCCGCATCAGGTTCTGGCCGAACCAGGCGGTCAGTTGTGGCACTGTGGTACCGGGAGGGTTAGGGTACTCCGGGTGAATGTGCACGTCCCACAGACCCGGCAGCAGGTAGGCCCCGGCAAGGTCAATGACTTCATCCCCACGGCTGTCGGCAGATGGTATCGGGGCTTCGCTCGTTGACACGGAAACGATGTGCCCGCGGTCAACAGTTACCGTGGCACTGGGCCGTACACCCTCGGTGACACTGTCAATCAGATTGCAGTTGGTCAGAATCAGCGACATACCAAACCAATGCTACGCAGTGCGCGCACTCACCAGGGCATTCAGGTCCTTCACCTCGATATGTGATACCAGCATTACGAGTTCGTCGAGGCGGCGCACTTCAAACTCCAGGAAGTCATCATCCACCACCATGTAGCGGGAAACCACCTCCCAGATTTCCTGCTTCATCTGGTCCATCTTATCAGGAGACAGGTCGATGCGGTCTTGGATGAGCACCAGGCGCATGCGTTGCCGGGCGACTTCGCTGGAACTCTCGCTGCCCTTATCGGCCAGCCCCAACAGCCAACGCAACAGTTCACGCATGCGAGTAAGCCCTCCCCCTGATGCCGACCATATCACGAAGCCGGTTGAACATTCCGGGCCGTGCATCCAGTTCCTTGAGAGGTACCTCCTCTCCGTCGATCCTGGCTGCAATTCTCGTGAACGCCGCTCCGGCTGTTGATCGCCCGTCATGCACGGCCGGAATTCCCCGGTTTGCAGCGGCCACGGTGCGCTCGTCGGCTGGCACCAGGCCGATGACCTCCACCGCCAGCAGCGATTCCACATCCTCCTGGCCCATCATGTCCCCGCGTTTCACCATCTCCACTGAGATGCGGTTGATGATCAGCTTGGGCCGGTGTAGCCCGGACGCCTCGAGTAGGCCGATGACCCGGTCGGCGTCCCGAATGGCCGATACCTCCGGGGTGGTGACGATTATCGCCTCTCCGGCAGCCGCCACCGCATTCTTGAATCCCTGCTCGATGCCAGCGGGACAATCGATCAGAATGAAGTCGAACTCGTTCTCCAGTTCGGCGCAGAGAGCCTTGAGCTGTTCCGGCGTGATACTGTCCTTTTCCCGGGTCTGCGCTGCCGGAATCAGGTAGAGTTCCAGTCGGTTCTTGTCCTGGATCATCGCCTGGCGCAACCGGCATCTGCCCTCGATGACGTTCACCAGGTCGTAGACGATCCGGTTCTCCAAGCCCATTATGACGTCCAGATTTCGCAGGCCAATGTCAGTGTCGATGACCACCACGCTGTGACCGCGCATGGCGAGGGCCGATCCGAGATTGGCGGTGGCGGTGGTCTTGCCCACGCCGCCCTTGCCCGAGGTAATGACGATTGTCCTACCCTTCATACGGTACCCCTTTCGTGTATCTGGCGAATCGCCCGGCGAACGGCGAGACGTGGATTTTCCCCTGGCGTATGTAGGCTATCGTGGGTTGCGGCGCAGTGTTATCCTGCTTGCGCCTTCTCGCAGCCACGGAATCGGAGGCTGGCGCGTTTGCCTCTGCGCCCCCGATTCGAAGGCGAGGACAGGCGATCTCCAGTGCTATCACGGCAGCCTTGTTGTCTCCGGACGCCCCGGCGTGGGGCAGGCCCTTCAGCGATCCCATCACCACAATGTCCCCGTCGGCCAGGACTTCGGAGCCGGGATTCACGTCTCCCAGCACCACGAGATCGCCGAGGTGTTGCACTGTTTCTCCGGAGCGAATTGTTCCCCTGACAATCAGGGCCCGGTCGCGTGTGCGCTGGCCCTGTGAGGACATGCCGCTCAGGGCTCGCGCCAAGTCTGCGGATGAGAATTCGCTGAGGGGCGTGGGGTTCTTTCGCGTTCGACGGACCGCAGGTTTTTCGGTGGCTGCGAGCTTCGGTTCCTCCCAGACCTGCAACAATGTGTCTTTGTCGAGTTGCTCGTCTGCTGAGGATCCGGTCGCGGAGACGAATCTGGCGATCTTCAGACCAGACTTCTCACGGAAAATCCGCCGGATTTCCTCTTCTTCGTCTGCGCCCAGGTGGCGGTTGCCTGTGTTAACGCTGATTCCTCCCCTGGAAAACAGCGTTGTCTGCCCGGCCAGCTGGGAGTCCAGTTCCCGGGCCACTTCCTCAAGAGGGGCGTTTTCGTCGAGGTTGAACGCGACCTCGGTGCCCCTGCCCTTGATCAGCACGGCCGGCTGCTGCTTGTCCGCTTTCGGCGGAGATTCAGCTTCGACCGTCGAAGACTCAGCTATTACCACAACCCACCCCATACCCGGTTATGTAATCTCGTTTATATCAGCAAGGTATCCCAGAAATCAATATACTCTAAGATAAATTTCAACCCAATTTAAGATTATGTGAATTCAATCAGGTGCCCATTATCCTTGCATCGCAGGGCAGGCCGAACAAGAAGCCGCTCCCTGCCGAAGGGAGCGGCTCGTCTGGACGTTACCTCGTCTGGACGTTACATGGTACGGGCTGAAGCTGCTCTAGTCGCGGGTGCCGAACAGGGCCACGGAGCAGGTGAATGAGCCGGGGCGCCCACCCAGGTTGTGGGTGAGGCCGAGGTCGGCCTTCTGAAGCTGGCGGTCACCGGCCCGGCCCTGGAGCTGCTTGTAGACCTCGTAGATCATGCGGATGCCGCTCGCGCCGATGGGATGGCCGAAGCACTTGAGCCCGCCATCGGTGTTGACGGGCAGCTCGCCCTCCAGGGTGAAGGTGCCGGCCTCCACGTCAGCGCTGGCGCGCCCACGCGGACTGAAGCCCAGGTCCTCGTAGATGATAAGCTCGGTGATGGTGAAGCAGTCGTGGACCATGGCGAGATCGATCTCGCGGCGCGGGTCGGACACCCCTGCTTCCTGGTATGCCGCCTGGCTGGCCCTGACCGACTCGGGAAAGTGAGTAAAGTCCCAGTCGTTGCGCATGATCCCGAAGGCGCCCACCGACAGGCCGATCCCCTTCACCAGGATGTAGTCGTCGCGGAAGGTGCGGGCGATCTCCGGCGTGGTGATGATGGCAGCGGCGGCTCCGTCGCTGACGCCGCAGCAGTCGAACAACCCCAGCGGCCAGGCCACCATCGGAGCGTTGGCAACCTGCTCGGCGCTCACCTCCCGCTGGAAGTGGGCCTTGGGGCTCATGGTGCCGTTGTGGTGGTTCTTGGACGCGATCTGCGCCAGCGTCTGCTTGCCTTCCTCGAAGGGTATGCCGTACTCGTGGAAATAGCGCGTGGCGGCCAGGGCGAACTGCGAAGGCGGTGGCACCGGCGGGTTGACATCTGAGCCGGGCGCTTCGGGGACTGCCAGGCCCGAAAAGCCGGAGTCCTTCAGCTTTTCGACGCCCAGAGCCAGTACGATGTCGTAGACGCCTGCGGCCACGGCGTAGCAGGCGTTGCGGAAGGCGTCGGTGGCGGTGGCGCAGGCGTTTTCCACCCGGGTGATGGGGATGTAGTCCAGCTTCAGCGCGTCGGCCAGGGGTTGGCCGGTGCGGAATGACGACACGGTGCCCAGCCACGCTGCCTGGATGTCCTTTCCCTCGATACCGGCGTCTTCGTACGCCTCGTAGGCCGCCTCCACCATCAGGTCGGCGGAACTGGCGTCCCAGCGCTCTCCGAACTTGGTGCAGCCCATACCAATGATGGCCACGCGATCCTTGATTCCACTCATAACAACCCTCCGGGGTACGCGATTTATTGCCTGAATATGTTGGTCAGATGCTGCCGCAGGTCGGTTTCCAGGCTGCTCTTGCCTCGAATTGTGTCGTCATAGAAAATTACCCGGTGTCCGCTTACGTCAAAGGGCAATTCGGTTTCTCTCCGATCTGCCAAAAGAATCGTGGGCTTCTGTAGGGCGTGAGAATAACCCACTGCATAAAAGACGTTGGGATTGGGCGGGGTAATGTCGGAGATGATTACGTTTGAGCCAGCTAATCCCTGTGTGATGTCTTGAATGATAACGCCAGGACGGTAGATGTCAGAAGCACGGTAGGCCTGTATTCCCAACTCGGCGCAAACTGGTTTAATGACCTCCTCATAGAGTGCATCGAACTGGGGGTAAACTGGATTACTACAAAGGCAGAAAGCGACTGCGTGGAAATCTCAACCGGGCCAAACTTGACTGGATTGACTCCCTTGGTGAATAAGCCGACCTGCTCTCGTCCCAAGGGTTCTCGCAGGATATGCTCCAGCACTTTGATGTTATCCACTCTCAGGCTCACGCGTTGACCGTCCAGCCGCACTTCGACCGGGTAGAAATGGTCCGTCGCGAGGTTTTCCATACTTCCGGCACCAGCTAATCGGCGGATTCCGTGGTCCGGGTCGAATTCCTCGATTATGTATGCCTCTCCATTGCCGCCGATACCGGCAGTTACGTATCTGGAATCGCGCGCGTCGAAGCCAAGCAAGATTCTTCCGGCCTCCGCATCGGGGGATAGATTGATCGTGGTCCTCACCCTGCCACTGTCGAATCTGGCTCCACCCAAAATGATGCCGTAGGGTACCGGCTCAGTTGCGAATGACACGCCGAACTTGGACGGCCCGATATAAATTATGGAATCCTCTCCTGTTTCCCAGACCCCTATCATCGGTGCCCAAGTCGCTACTGTGCTGGTAAACTCCTCGGCCATCGCCTGTTCCTAATATCCATCTTTGTCTGCCGCCACCCGCTGCGGCACTGCCTTCCAGTAGTAGTTGTGAATGCCGTTGACGACGCGGAGCTTGCGGAAGCTCATCTCAACCGGCATTCCGACATGGACCTCGTCCAGTTCCCGGTCGGTCATCATGCACAGTGCGCGGCCCCCGCCATCGAAGTCTACCACGGTTACAACCAGCGGGGTGTCGGTGGTGCCCGCCAGGTAATCCATGGAGTACGTGAACACCCGCGCTTGATGGTCGCTGAGGCGCACGGGCGTAAAGTCATCGCGGGCCTGGCACTTGACGCAGACTCGCTGCGGCGGGTACTGCACGAAGCCGCACTGGTTGCAGACGGCGCCGTAGAACCGGATATTGCGGTCGCCCTCCCGCCACAGTGCCGACACCGACGGAGACTGGGCCTGCGGGCGGCGCGACGCGGCGTCGGTAACCCATACGTCCCGCCAGCGGGCGTAGGTCTCATAGCTGTCCAGCGACTTTCCGGAATTCAGGAACCCGCTGACGCCGTTGCCTGATAGGCTGCTGCCTGCCAACGAAGTGGTCCGGAATCCGAGAACGTCGCTGCCGTCGCCGTAGGACGCAGCCACGATCAGCTGGCCCGGCGCCGCATCCTCCAGAGCCGAGGCCAGGAGCATTGGGACGAATGCGGCGCCCGTGTTGCCGAGGCGGCCAAACATGGCATCCTGCAATTGCTCGGGAGAAAATCCCAACTGCCGGGCAAGCTGGGCGTGCCTGCGCCCATCCGGCGCGTAGAGGGCCAGCCTGGCGACGTCCCTGGCGGCGACCCCCTTCCGTTCCATGAACCCGGCAATGGCGTCGCCGAGGATGCGCTCCAAGCCCTCTTCAATGGCGAACCGGTCCTCCCAGGACCGGAGAAACGGGTCTCCAGCGCTCCGCCACACGTCCATCATGTTCTCGGAGATGCTGTATGAGCCTTCGAGTTCGGCGATGACGCCTTCATTTGACACGATGAACGCCGCAGCGCCGTCGCCCGAGTTGCGCTCGGCCTCGCCCTTGGGCGCGCCCTGCCGGTTGTCGCTGGCAATGACCAGCACCTGCCTGGCCGATCCAGCCGCTACGGAGTCGAGGGCCTGCTTCAGTGCTGTCGTTCCGGCGCGCAGGACGTCGGTTATGTCGGCGGTGAAGATGTCTCGGCGCAGGTCGAGGGCCGTCGCGATGATGGAGGCGCAGCCCTTCTCGGCGTAGGGCGGTGTGGTGGTGGCGAACAGCAGACCGTCGATGTCCTCGCGGTTGCGGCCAGCGAGGCAATCCAGTCCTGCGGCCACTGCCATGGTCACGCTGTCCTCGTCGAAGTTGGCCACGGACCGTTCCGCCCGGGATCCCCACCCGTCAGTGGACGCGCCCAGGCGATAACGCGGTACGTAGGCTCCGGTTGCCGCTATTCCAGCCACAAACTCCCTCCTGAGCGGGGTTATGGAGATGCTATCAGCGTGGGAAATCAGGTGTCAAACGGCAGTGAAGGTTGGCCCGCATGGATAGTGTCTCTGTTTGACCCTGGGCGCCCACAAGGGAAGCCCCTACAAACACGAGGTCCCGCGACGTAGGGGCAACCCTTGTGGTTGCCCTGCTTATCCCAGCCAAAATTGGACACTACACCCAGGTGCCTGCGTGAATATTCCGGGGAGCAGTAGGCCTTCGTGGAAAAGCCAAACTGACCTGTGCGGACTAGGCTACTCCTCCATGAGGGAATAGACGACCCGGTCGGGCGGTCCGTCGTAGACCAGTTCACCATCGCCTAGCACCATCAGTCGCTGGCCGTGCCGCTCTGCCATCTGTAGGTCGTGGGTGATGAGGATAACTCCCTTGCCCTCAGTGGCCAGCCCGGAAAGCATGCTGAAGAACAACTGTCTCTTCGAGTAATCCATCTTGTGCAGGGATTCATCCAGCAGCAGGAAGTCACGTTGCTGCGCCAGGCAATAGGCGAGCCAAACCCGCTGTTTCTCGCCGCCGGACAGCTGGGCGAATGGCTGGTCTGCGAAGGGACCGGCGAAGCATTTGTCGATGCACTCCTGTACCGCCCGCTTGTCGCCATCGCTGACCCGCCACCCTAAGCTGCGCCCCGGCCTGAACCGCCCCAGTGACACCAGTTCCCTGACGGTTACAAAGGGAGGGTCCTGCAGGTCCTGCGGCAGATATGCTATGCGCTGCCTCACGTCGGTCTGCCCACGCGACGCATCGTCCGCTGCCAGGGAAATCCGGCCTGCGGTTGGAGACAGTTCCCCGGCAATCAGCTGAGCCAGAGTAGTCTTTCCAGTCCCGTTTGGACCCAAGAGGCAGACGAACTCGCCTGAGGAGACCGAGATCGTTACCTCCTTCAAGACGGTCTTATCCCCGTATGAGAAAGACACATTGTCCATATCGATGCTGGCGCTCATACCCTGCAATCCGCGTCAGGCTCACACGAGCCGTCTGGCTACCCAGATCATGAGTGGCGCTCCTAGCACCGTGGTTACCAGGCCCACCGGGATCTCTGAGGGCATCAGGGCCAGCCTGGACACCTGGTCAGAGTAGAGCACTATCAAGGCCCCCATTGGGACGGAGACTGCCATAACGGACCGGGCGTCGTTGCCTGCCAGCAGCCTCACGACGTGAGGGGTGAGCAGTCCCACGAATCCGACCACGCCAGCAAGGCTTACTCCGGCGCCAGCGAGAACCCCGGCCGAGGCCAGGGCCAGCAGTCGCGTTATGGCAGGACTGGCCCCGAGATGCCAGGCCAGCCGGTCCCCGAGCAGCAGGAGATTCAGCCGCCCCGCTGCCAGGATTGCCAGCAGAACTCCAAGGGCCAGGAACGGCAGCGTGGGCATTACGTCGTCCCAACTCCTGTTGGCAAGACTTCCGCTGAACAGCGACAACGCCTGGAGACTGAACACCCGCGCGTGGGTCAGGATTGCGGCGGCAACGGCAAGGGTCAGGGCGCCTATGGATACGCCCACCAGCGCAAGCCGCGCCGGTGTCAGGCTCTCACGGGACGCCAGCAGGAATATGAGAAGCGCTCCGAATAGGGCCGCGACCACGGATAGAGAGGTCACGCCAAAGTGACCCAGACCGACAATTCCCGCCATGGCCAGCGCCTGGAATATCGCAGCCCCGCCGCCGAGGCCGAACAGCTGCGGGTCGCCGAGGGGATTGCGGGTGGCGCTCTGTATCAGCGATCCTGCGGCCCCCAGGCATGCGCCCGCTACCAGGGCCCCGGCGACTCTTGGTAGCCGGTGTGAGCGGACTATCACCTCGGCGGTAGGGTCTCCGTCGCTGGTAAAGAGGGCTCCGAATACCGTGGATAGCTCCAGGTTCGCGCTTCCGAACGCCACTCCCGCGATGCTGCCGGCCAGGAGAGCGACGGCGAGGCTCGCAAGAACAAGAACGGGCTTCCAGGTTATGGTGCGCCTCCCACCACTTCGGCCATGGCTTCGACTGCTTCGGCGATGCGCGGTCCCTGGTTGCGCAGGAAGATGACGTGGTCGATCTCGTGCATCTGGCCGCTACGGATGGCTCCCAGATTGGCGAATCCGGGTATACGCGGCAGCATGGCCGACAACCGTGGCGCGGGTTCCGGCGCTGGTGTAATTGTGAACAGGAAGTCCGGGTCGAGGGTGAGCAGCTGTTCGGCTGATACAACGGCGAATCCCGGGAAGGTGCCGCTGTCGGGCAGATCGGCTGCCGGATTCGACAGCTTGACCATGGACGCTATGGCGCCGGGATATGACTGTGGCTTGGCAACGTACAGGTTTCTGTCGGCGTCTGAGATCAGGATCAATGCGCTCTTGCCGCCACTGAGTCCCTCGGTCGCTGCTGCAACCCGTGCCGCGACTTCCTGTGCCGCCTGTTCTGCCGTCTCGTTCTGTTCCACGATCTGTCCGAGCAGCACGATCCCAGAGGTAATGTCGTCGAGGGACGTCGCTCGAACGGCAACCACGGGAGCGCCGAATTGGGACAGAGGCTCGAGGAAGCGGGCCTGAGTCAGGGCCTCTATTAGAATCAGGTCGGGCCGCTGTGCGGCGATGGCCTCAAAGCTCGGCTGGTATGCTCCGCCGATTTCCGGCAGGTCCAGCACCTCGGCGGGAAAGATCGAGCCGGTGTCCCGGGCGATGGCAGACCCCCCGGCTGCGTACAGCATTTCCGTAGCTGTCGGGCTGACGCTCACGATTCGTGCCGGACTCGATGGAATCGTTACGGGTCTGCCCATCATGTCCATGATTTCCAGTGGATACGTCTCTGCCACAGGCTCCGAGGTGGCCGTAGGTTCCGCAGTTGGGACGGCTGTGGGAACCGGGGTATCAGTGGGCGCGGGTGTGTTACCGGCCTCCTCGGTTGGGACTGGAGTGTCACCCGGTTCTTCGGTCGGAGCAGGCGTATCCTGAGGCGCCTCCGTTGGATTCGATGGCGCGGGGGCGGGTGTCTCCGTAGCCGCAGGGACAGCGGTAGCGGCCTGCTCCGTGGACGAGTCGGCACACGCGACCATTGTCAGCACCATTGCCAACAGCAGCAACAGGGACAATCCGCAGACCCCACTCGGCGATATGTTCTTCAAGTAATACAATCGATCCTCCTGTATTCCGTTCGGGCATAAAAGCGGATCGATTTTAGACGGATTTTTCTCAGTGTGCCAGTTATTGGTAGATTCCGTTGATTTTTGCTGTTCCTGTAAGCCGTAGAGCAACACAGAGGCAAGATTGCAGGTGGCCGTCGTGCGCAACGGGCAGATGAGAGGCTGCTGATTCCCGCCCCTGCGAGGACATCCTGCGCGGAAATGACGATTAGAGGAGACTGGAGAACGATTATCGCAAATAGCCAAGATGCCGTAGAGCCAGGGCATTTCGGCTATTGTCTGAATCAGGATTCAGAGGATTAAGGGATTCGCAGGATGGCAAGTTGCTGATGCGAAAATGCCACCCTCATCCTAACCCTCCCCTTAAAGGGAGAAGAGATAGGCGAAAGACACCGCCCTACAGTTCGAACTCCTTGACTTCGTCGGCGATGATCAGCTTTGCCCCGGTAAGGGCCTGGACCTCTTCAGGTGTCCAGCCGGGAGCGAACTCTCGCAGCACAAGGCCATCCCCGGTGCGCTCGATCACCGCAAGGTCAGTGACGATGAGGTAGACGCAGCCCTGGCCGGTTACAGGGAAAGTGCATTCCTCCACGATCTTGGGGTTGTTCTGCCGGTCAGTGTGCTCCATGGCCACGATGACGCCGCTGGCGCCGGCGGCGAGGTCCATGGCGCCGCCGACGTTGCCCACGCCCCGCTGGGGCAGCATCCAGTTGGCCAGGTCGCCGTTGGCCGACACCTGGTGCGAGCCGAGGACGGTTACATCGACGTGACCGCCCCTGATCATGGCGAATGCCTGGGACGAGTCGAAGAAGGACATGCCATCAAAGGGTTCCAGGAACTGGCCGCCTGCATTGATCAGGTCTATGTCTTCATCCCCCTCCTCCACCAGCGGGCCGCAGTTCAGAATGCCGCTCTCGCTGTGGTAGAAGACCGTCCTGCCCTCCGGCAGGAAGCTGGACACCAGCGTGGGGATGCCAATGCCCAGGTTCACGTAACCCCCGTCGGGCAGTTCCTTGGCCACCCGCATGGCAATGATCTCGCGGGGCAGCCTCTCTTTTTCGGCCAGAGATTCGAGGTCGATTTCAGTCATTTTCCTTGCCCCGATACATGTTACAGATAGGGCGAGAACCCCTCAGGGCGTTTCACGATGCGGTCCACGAACACGCCGGGGGTGACAATGGCCTCCGGGTCCAGCTCCCCCGGCTCCACGATTTCGTCCACCTCCACGATGGTGGTACGGGCGGCGGTAGCCATCACGGGGTTGAAGTTCCTGGAAGTGCCCTTATAGACCATATTTCCCAGCGTGTCGGCCTTGTGTCCCCGGATGATGCAGAAATCCGCCAGGATACGCTGCTCCAGCACGTAGGAGCGGCCGTTGATCTCCCGTAACTCCTTGCCCTCGCCGAGCAGGGTGCCCACGCCGGTGGGAGTATAGAAGGCGCCCACGCCCGCCCCGCCGGAGCGCAACCTCTCGGCCAAGGTGCCCTGCGGCGAGACTTCGAGGGTTGACTCGCCAGACAGGAAGGCGCGCTCGAAGGCACTGGGCCGGTTGATTGAGGGAGAGACCGGGTAGGTTGCAATAGCGTGTCCGATCTGGCCGTTTTCCACCAGGATGGTGTGATCTATGGGTGTCACTCCCTCGGGAGCGCCGAACCGGGCCACTTGGGCGATCCCGGCGGTGTTGCTGATCATGGTCAGGCCCTTTGCGCCGTGGTCGCGCAGCGCCACCATCAGGTAGTGAGCCATCCCGCCCGGCCCGCCAAAGCCGTCCACGTTTATCACTGCGCCATCGGGGATGTCTGCCACTGCCTCGGCGGCGCTGTCGTAGACCTTGCCGGGCCACGGCAGGGCAGGTACCTCAAAAGTCATTTCACAGAGATTGGCGGACACCGCCAAGGGGGCCTCGGTCATGGCGGCCACATCGTCGGAAGACCAGCCGGGCGCCACTTCCAAGAGTTCCAAGGCTGATTCAGTAACCCCGATCACGGCGATGTCCGTGATCACCAGAGACACGCATCCGGCCCCGTCCACGGGCAGGCTGCACTCTTGATGAATTCTCGATATGCCGCCTTCGTGGGCGTGGGTCATGAGCGCTACCAGTCGGCGGGCGCCGGATGCCATATCTACCGCGAACCCTGGCGCCGCAAGGCTCAGCGATTCCGCCGTAGTCCAGTGAACGAAGTCGCCGGCGGCGCTCACCTGCGCCGCTTCTACGAACGCAACCCCTACCTGTCCACCGGACAACATAGCCGCCGCGTCCACGGTGCCCACGACCACACCGCCCGGCACAATCGCGGCAGTGGTGCCGCTGGCATCCACCACGGCTGATTTGGTCGCCGGACGGTACCCGATGGCGCCGCTCTCGGCGAGAAGCCATGCGCCGCTGCCAGGCGGAACAGCCCGTGAAATCTCGGCCGCCAGCCCGGTACTGATGGCAGCCGTCTCTCCTGGCCTGATCTCCTGCGCGGCCCTCTGGGCCATTTTCTGTGGGTCCAGCCTGTCGCCAGGCATTGAGACACCCTCTTTAGGAAGTTTTGGATGGGAGTGAACGTTGGCCCCGATGGTTCTCAGGCCGGGCTCTGGAAGATCCGCTGAACGAATATGGCGGGGGTAATCACCACCTCGGGGTCGATGCCGCCCGGCTCACGTATTTCGCCCACCTCTGCGACCGTCACCCTTGCCGACATGGCCATGATCGGGTTCCAGTTGCGGCCCGTTCCCGAATAGATCAGGTTACCGAGAGTGTCCGCCACGCTTGCTTTCACCAGGGCAAAGTCCGCCCTGATGGCGGGGTGGAAGATATGCTCGCGACCAGCGATAACCCGGATTTCTTGGCCTTCGGCGAAGCGCGTTCCGGCTCCGGTCGGCAGGAATACTCCGCCAAGTCCGGCCCCTCCGGCTCGTATGCGTTCAGCCAGGACCCCGGTGGGCTGAACCTCCAGTTCCAACTGCCTGGACTCCCAGGCGCGCTTTACGGGGCCATCCTCGCGTGGATTGAAGGGCAGGGGCGAGATCAGCTTTCTCACCAGACCCGCTTCGACCAGGCGGCCGAAGGCTGGTCCACCGCCCGGGCAGATCACGGTCAGGTCCTTCACGCCAGAATCCACGACGGCGCTCAACAGCGCCTCGGGCTCATGGTGTCCCGCGAAGCCGCCTACGAACAGTGATGCCCCGCTTTCGAGTCCAGCCAATGCGCTTGCCGCAGAGTCATAGACCTTGTTCAGATTGGATCCGGAAGCGCTACTCACTGGAAGTAGTCCTCACGAGGCAGGAGCTGTGGCCGGCTTGTCGGCTTGTTCCGTCTGACCGGCTTCTTGCACTGAGTCCCCGCCATTTCCTGTGTTGTTTCGCACCTTTCCCCATAGGGCGGTGATTCCTGCGGCTGCAATCCCAGCCGCCGCTATCGCTGCTCAAAGCATAGCTCTGCTCCGGATAATTTCCTGGGCTGCCTGCCAATGCGCCAGGGTCCGTGACTTGCCACAGCCCATTATACCAACGAACCGCGCCTTGGGCGGGTTGTAACCCCTCTGCCGGAAAGAGCTGGTCAAAAAGAGACCGCCCCGCCATAAAACGGGACGGTCCCTTTGTTGGCCGAATGAACGGGTGGGACTAGAAGTCCATTCCGCCGCCCGGGGGCATGCCGGCGGGCATGGCCGCAGCGGGCTGGGGTATTTCGGAGATCATGGACTCGGTGGTCAGCACCATGGCCGCCACGCTGGCCGCATTCTGGAGGGCGGAGCGGGTGACCTTGGCGGGGTCGACAATTCCCCTCTCCAGCATCGGGCCGTACTCACCGACCTCGGCGTCATAGCCGTAGTCGTCGGCCTGCTGCTTGACCTGGTTCAGGACGACAGCGCCCTCGAAACCGGCGTTCTCGACGATGAGCTTCAGCGGCTGTTCGAGGGAGCGGCGAATGATGTCCACGCCGACACGCTCGTCGAGGGGCAGTTCGCCGATGCCGTCCAGGGCGCGCTGGGCGCGTACCAAGGCAACGCCGCCTCCGGGGACAATACCCTCTTCGACGGCGGAACGGGTGGCGGACAGGGCGTCCTCGACGCGGGCCTTGCGCTCCTTGAGCTCGATCTCGGTGGCTGCGCCAACCTTGATCACCGCGACGCCGCCGGACAGCTTGGCCATCCGTTCCTGCAGCTTCTCGCGGTCGAACTCGGAGGTGGTGTCTTCGATCTGGGCCTTGATTTGGGTGATGCGGGCCTGGATGGCTTCCTCGGAACCGCGACCCTCGACGACGGTCGTCTCGTCCTTGGTGGCGGAGACCCGGCGTGCCTGACCGAAGTCCTCGATGGTTGCGGCGTCCAGCTTGCGTCCGGTTTCCTCGCTGATGACGGTTCCGCCGGTAAGGATGGCGATGTCCTCGAGCATGGCCTTGCGGCGGTCGCCGAAGCCGGGGGCCTTGACGGCCAGGGCATTGAGGGTACCGCGCAGCTTGTTGACCACGACGGTGGCCAGCGCCTCGCCGTCCACGTCCTCAGCGACGATGACGACGTTCTTCCGGCCGACCTGCAACAGCTTTTCCAGCGCGGGGAGCAGTTCCGCCACGGCGGAGATTTTCTTGTCGGTGATGATGATGGTGGGGTCCTCGAGGACCGACTCCATACGGTCAGGGTTGGTGATGAAGTAGGGAGAGATGTAGCCGCGGTCGACCTGCATCCCTTCCACGTACTCGATCTCGTCAGCCAGACCCTTGGACTCCTCGACGGTGATGACGCCGTCCTTGCCGACCTTTTCCATGGCCTCGGCGATGGTCTCGCCGATGGCTTCCTCGTGGGCCGAGAGGCTGGCCACCTGGCCGATGCGCTCGCGGGTCTCCACGGACTGGGACATGCCGTGCAGTTCACCGACCACGGCCTCGACGGCGCGCTCGATGCCGCGCTTGATGGCCATGGGGTTGGAGCCGGCGGTTACGTTCTTGAAGCCGTCGGTAATGATGGCCTGGGCCAGCACGACCGAGGTGGTGGTACCGTCGCCTGCGGCGTCGTTGGTCTTGGTGGCGGCTTCCTTCAGGAGCTGGGCGCCCATGTTCTCGAAGGAATCAGGGAGCTCGATTTCCTTGGCGATGGTGACGCCGTCGCTGCACACCTGGGGCGGGCCGAAGGACTTGTCGAGCACCACGTTGCGGCCCTTGGGGCCGAGGGTAATCTTCACCGAATCGGCAAGAATGTCGATACCGGTGCGGAGAGACTTGCGCGCCTCTTCCGAGTAGGTAAGCTTCTTGGCTGGCATCCATTCCTCCTTAATACTTACAGGGGTGAATTTACCGGCCGGACAAAAGCCCCGAAAGGCGCCGGGGCAGGCAGTCCTGCGCCAGGACTAGGATAGCTTGGCCAGAATGTCGCTCTCCCGCAGGATGAGATACTCGTCGTCGCCGTCCTTGTACTCGGTGCCGGCAAACTTGGAATAGATAACCCGGTCGCCCTTGGCAACGTCCATCTGGATGCGGGTGCCGTCATCGCTGACGCGGCCCGGACCAACTGCGACCACTTCCCCTTCCTGGGGCTTTTCCTTG
Organism: Dehalococcoidia bacterium; assembly: GCA_965203005.1. Taxonomy (GTDB): domain Bacteria; phylum Chloroflexota; class Dehalococcoidia; order Lucifugimonadales; family UBA3495; genus VXOI01. The sequence goes on along the minus strand of CBDBBS010000002.1, from coordinate 1,434,333 downwards.
GCGGTGTCGGGCAGGAAAATACCGCCCTTGGTAGTCTGCTCGCCCTCAATGGGTTTCACTACCACTCGCTCTCCCAATGGCTGGAAATTCGCCACCGCGGCCTCCTTATTCTCATGCCGGGAATTTGGTCTTGGCCCGGCAATTTCAACCTGCGATTAGCACTCTAGACGCGAGAGTGCTAATCTATGGTAATCAAGGCAAAATGGCTTGTCAAGAATGGTTATTGAACCTGAAATCAAGGCTGATGCCAGGCTGTTTCAGGCTCGTGTTATTTTCATTCAAGGGAGCTATTTGGCCGGTCTGGAAGGGCTTACATTCCTTATTCTACGCTGAAACTCTCCGCTGAAGACAATGTGGCCGTAATCACCCTCGCCAGGTCCGAGGCAGGCAACCGGGTCAACCTGGAGATGGCTTCGGAATTGAGGGAGGCATGCGCGCTGCTGGCAGCCGACGATAGACTGCGGGTGGTAATATTGACCGGCGCTGGCCCGGTTTTCTCCACCGGACGGGAGATTCCCCCGGATGCCGCCGCGATCGGCGGGATGCAGGCAGCCCGGGCAATCGCGGCTCTACCCGTGCCGGTGCTGGCGGCCCTGAACGGGGATGCATCCGACCACGGCCTGGAGTTGGCTCTTGCCGCCGACCTGCGGCTGGCCGCCCCGGATGCTCGGCTCTGGTTTTCGGCACCTGCGGAGGGGATGTTCCCGTTCGATGGCGGGACCCAGCGGTTGCCGCGCCTGGTCGGCCCCGCCTGGGCGCAGGACATGCTGCTGACAGGCCGGAAGCTGGCCGCCAGCCAGGCTCTTGCCATCGGGCTGGTGAACCGGGTCGCGGAATCAAGTGGGACCGTGTTGCAACAGGTCCGCCAGTTGGCTGATTCCATAATGCTTGGCAGTCCCTTGGGGGCCCGCTATGCCAAGGAAACGATTATGTCGGGCGCCGATATGGCCCTGCCACACGCCCTGGGCCTGGAGGCCGACCTGAACGTGCTCCTGCAGAGCACACGAGACCGCGCAGAGGGCATCGCATCGTTCCTGGAACGCCGGAAGCCTGATTTCAGAGGTGAATGAGAAATTATGAATCCCTCCTCCCACCTCCCAAATCAAGGCAGTTCAATACAAGAACTGCTGAACTGAGAATACTTGATAGCGCCGAGTGGGAATAAACCGCCAGGATTTTCTCAGGGCGCGCACACAAGGACACGGCCTCGTAACTCAAGAGTAATTGTCAAAGGAGAAAACTTTGAAGCTCAAGCTGGACCTCCATACCCACGTATGGGAGGCGTTCAACTTCCAGCCGCCGTCGCTGGAAATCGCGGAGAAGGTGATTCGGCAGGTGAAATCAGCGGGCATTGACGGAATCGGCATCACCGACCACCACAACAAGGACTGGTCCTTTGAGTTCCGGGAACTGGTGGAGGAGTACTTCCCAGGTGAGATCGTGGTCATACCCGGCTGGGAAATCGAGGTGCGCCCCGAACAGAACCCATTCGCCGAATACCAGGTTGCCGAGCTGTTCCTGCCGCCGATGGACGGCCTGGAAGGAGGAGTGTTCCGCACCTACTGCCACCCGGGCTACTATTCTCCCGAGATAATCATCGAACAGGATATCCACGCCATCGAGATCGACAACTACCTTCACAATTGGCATATCCGCAAGCCACAGGTGAAGGACAAGGCCACCACACACGGCCTGATCATCACCGAGGTGAGCGACGCCCATAATTTGGAGAACATCGGTCTGCGTTACACCGAGATTGAACTCAGCGAACTGTACCAACGGGCCGCCAAACCTGTCGCAACGGGCGTGGTCTAGCGAGAATGCGGCCCTTCCAGACCATCATCTATGAGAAGGAGGGCGCCATAGCCCACATATCCCTTGACCGGCCAGCCGTGCTGAATGCCTACAATGTCCAGATGCGCGACGATTTTTCCGAGGCGCTGCGGGCCGTTGCCGACGACTCCGACGTGCGCGCTCTGCTGATTACCGGGGAAGGCAGGGCATTCTGCGCCGGGGCGGACCTGACGGAGTTCGGCACAGCGCCGTCGCTGGTCATCGCCAGGCAGGTGCGCTGGCTGCGGGACGTTTGGGGACAGATGATCGATCTGGAAATACCCGTCGTAGCCGCAGTCCATGGTTACTGCATCGGGTCGGGACTGGAGATCGCTCTGCTGTGCGATATCAGGATGGCCACGGAGGACACGATTTTTGCCATGCCGGAAGTCAAGCTGGGCATGATCCCCGCCGCCGGAGGAACGCAGACGCTGCCACGGCAGGCAGGCGCGTCGCAGGCTCTGGACCTGCTGCTCACCGGGAGACGGTTTACTGCACGGGAGGCACTGGAAATGGGACTTGTGACACGGCTGTGTGCTCCGGAGAGACTTCAGGCAGGGGCCTGGCAACTCGTATCGGAACTGGTTGAGGCCGATCCCGCTGTGGCGAGTGCTCTCAAACGGGCCTTTCGCGAGGGCAGCGATCTTTCGCTCCCGGAAGGACTGCAACTGGAGAGCCGGCTGGCGGCATTGAACCTGGCTGGGTAGAGCAGGACACCTAGTGGATTCTCATTGCATACAAATCCCCTATTAAGGCGGAGGGCTAAGGCGAAGCAGAGAAATGAATACTACCGAATTACTTACCATAGCTGAAGCCATAGTCCCGGACCGCACCGCAATGGTGTTCGACGGCCGGGAGTTCACCTATGCCCAGGTCTCGCAGCGCGTGAACCGGCTGGCGAACGCGCTGGCGGAAATGGGCGTGACTCCCGGAGACCGTGTAGCCACCATGCAGGTCAACAGCCATCGCAGCATCGAGCTCTATTTCGCAGCGGCGCAACTGGACGCAGTATATGTGCCCATCAACTTCCGGGCAAAGACGGATGAGCTGCACCAGATGCTGCGGATTGCCGAACCGGCCTGCCTGTTCATCGGAGAACGCTACCTGGAGTTGCTGGGTGAAGAGGAACTGTTCGGCATGCCCCAGGACCGGGTAATTATCATGGATGCGGGGACCAGCACCGGCCTGACCAGCTACGAACATCTGTTGCGGGCGGCGTCGCCCGATCAGCTGTTCTTCCCCGAGGCCGACGACAATGACACCACGGTCATTATGTTCACCTCCGGCACCACCAGCGCTCCCAAGGGAGTGATGCTGACGCACGACAGCTTTGCCTCCTACATTCTGGCCACGGTGATGCCAGCCGATCCCGACCTGGAGGAGACCAATCTGGTCACCGTGCCCTATTACCACATCGCTGGCCTGCAGGCGGCGCTGACGGCGGTTTACGCCGGGCGCACGCAGGTGATCATGCGGCAGTTTGAGGCCGACCAGTGGATGGAGCTGGTTCAAGAGTACAGGGCAGACCGGGCCATGCTGGTCCCGACCATGCTGAAGCAACTGATGGACCACCCGCGATTCAACGAGTTCGATCTGTCATCCCTCGATGTGATCACCTACGGCGCGGCGCCCATGCCAATAGAGGTAATCAGGCAGGCAATCGGAAGGTTCCCCGGGGTCAGCTTCATCAACGCGTTCGGGCAGACCGAGACCGCCTCAACCATCACCATGCTGCCCCCTGAGGACCATATCCTGGAAGGCTCACCGGACGAGATCGAGACCAAGCTGCGCCGGCTCACCTCCATTGGCAAGCCGCTGGAGGACGTGGAGGTGGGGATAGTCGACGAGGACGGCCATCCCACGGCTGTGGGCGAGACTGGCGAGATAGTCGCTCGCGGCCCTCGGATGATGGCGGGCTACTGGCACGAGGAGGCGGCCACCAAGGAGACGTTAAGGGCCGGGTGGGTCTACACCGGCGACCTGGGATACACCGACGAGGACGGGTACATCTACCTGGCTGGGAGATCGAAAGACTTCATCAAGCGCGGCGGCGAGATGGTCTCCCCGGAGGAAGTGGAACAAGTCCTGATGTCTCACCCCCAGATTGACGATGCCGCCGTGATTGGGGTTTCCGACGTGGAGTGGGGCGAAGAAATCCGCGCTGTTGTCGTGCGGGCCCTTGCCGGGGCTCCCGCCGGCAGCGGCGAGGGCGACCCGGCCACCGAAGAAGACATCATCGAATACTGCCGGGAACGGATGGCTGGCTTCAAGCGTCCCAGATCGGTCGTTTTCGTCGATGAGTTGCCGCGCAACGTTATGGGCAAGGTCCTCAAGCGCGATCTCCGCGAGATATACGGCTACCCCGTCGCACAATAAATTTCAACGCAGAGAGCGCAGAGGACTCGCCGAGAACGCAGAGAATGTGTAGATAGACTAAAATCCTCTGCGCTCTCTGTATTGTCTCTGCGTACTCTACGTTGGAGAAAAGGAGTAGGGCGATGAAAGTGGCGATTGTGGGCGCAGGTGGCGTTGGCGGATATTTCGGCGGGCTGCTGGCTCGGGCTGGGCACGACGTCACGTTCGTGGCGCGAGGGGAGCATCTTGACGCCATCAGGCGTAATGGCGGCCTGCGGGTGGTCTCGCAGAACGACGGCGACTTTCACGCTCCCGGTCGCGGCGTCGAGAACGCTGCCGATGCTGGCGTGCAAGACCTGGTGCTGTTCAACGTCAAGATGCACCACAACCCGGCTGCCATCGCATCGCTGCCCCCGATGGTGGGGTCTGACACCGTCGTGCTAACCCTTCAGAACGGCATAGACAACGGCGAACAGATCGCGGAGGTTGTTGGCCAGGAGCCGGTAATGATCGGCTCCGCGTTCATGGAGGGCCGCATCTCGGAGCCGGGCGTGGTCACCCAGGGCGGCCCTGGCACTGCCGGGTTCGGCGAAATGACCGTCGGCATCACGGAACGGGGCGAGCGGCTGCTCCGGGAGTTCCTCGACGCTGGCTGGCGAGTCGAACTTCACGAGAACATGGTGGGGATGCTCTGGAAGAAGTTCGCGTACATTGCAGGTTCCGCCGCCGTCTGTTCCGCCGCCAACTGCGTCTACGAGGAGATGCGGAACATACCGGCCACCCGGGCCCTGATCCAGCAGGCCATCGAGGAGGCGCTGGCCGTGGGCCGGGCCACCGGCGCCCCCATAATGGACGATTCGCTGGAGTGGGCCATGAACTCCCTCGACCGCTTCCCTGCCCAGGGCCGCGCCTCCATGGCCAAGGACTTTACCGAGGGGCGTCCCGTGGAGCTGGAAGGGCTGAACGGTGCCCTCATCCGACTGGCTCGCAAGACCGGCACTCCCACGCCGGCCAACGACTTCCTCTACGCCGTCCTCCGCCCCCTGGCCGACCGCATCGCCGCCCAGCACGCCGCGAGCTGACCCGGCCCCGGTTCCAATGACCCCAAGCCTCTCCAAGTCACGGTTCCAGTCCGGCCTGCAGTGCTTGAAGCGGCTGTACCCGGAAACGTACCACCGCGATCTTGCAGACCCGGTCGATGCCAGGCAGCAGGCCATTTTCGACGCGGGCCACGCCGTCGGCGAAGTGGCGAGACAGCGGTTTCCTGGCGGCACGCTGGTTGACGAAACGCACTTCGAGCATGACCGGGCCGTCGAGACAACCAAATCACTGTTGAACCAAACCGAAATTCCAGCCATATACGAGGCTGGCTTTACCTTTCAGAACATCAGGACAAGAGTCGACATTCTAAAGCGAAACGGCCTGGGCGCCTTCGATTTGATTGAAGTCAAATCCACAGCCAGAGTCAAGCCCGAACATATTTCGGACGTGGCAATCCAAGTGTATGTAGTGGAGGGGTCCGGGTTCCCTGTCGGGAAGGCATACCTGATGCACCTCAACCGGGGCTACGCGCGGCAGGGCAAATACTCCGACTTGGAGCGGCAGTTCTCGTTGCGGGACGTCACGGATGCCGCCAGGTCATTTATAGCGGAGAGGGCGCCGGGAGAACTGGCCCGGATGCGGGGGGTGTTACAACAGCGGGATGCGCCGGACATCAAAACCGGCCCGCATTGCAACAGTCCATACCGCTGTTCGTTCTACGGCTACTGCCATCAGTCGCCGGGCGATACAGCCAACCGCAATAATCAACACTGAGAGAGGTTGCTATGGGAATCTTGGGAATTGAAAACAGGACAGAGAACTGGAAGACCGCGCGGACTTTTGCGCCCTTTTTCAATGATGGGACTGCTCGACTGGAACTGGCCAAGAAACTCGGAGAACCCGACGGCACTCAGGATGATGAAGTTCGCTTGGAGCTGTACTGGCAGGGAATGCGAGACTATATCCATTCACATTCCGATAGCGCTCCTTCCAGCAAAGACTTGGCTGACCGGTATGACCGCTTGTTTTCAGGTCTGCGTGAAAGTATTGAAAACTTCGGTGGCTTTCAGCTAAGGAGAGACAGCTACCGCGTTTCTGATGAGAATCGGATTCGTCTGTTCAATAATCTCCGCAACACAGAAATAGACGTTGCTCTGGAAACCCCCAATTGCCTTTTCGTTGGAGAAGCCAAGGACGAGTCAAACCTTGGGGCGGACGGTGACGACCTTCTTGTGCACCAGCTCATCCGCCAGCACGTAATGGTGGAAATTCTGGCCGAACTCTGTGGTGCCAAGAGAAAAGTGGTGCATTTCGTAGTTGGCCATAAAGACAGAGTGCCCAGCTTGGAGAACACCGTGCAGGTCAAGTTCATGAAGCAGCAAGGCTGGTTGCCAGAACGCAACGTGCTGTCGTGGGACGACATTGAAAAACTGGCGTGAGCCAGCTAATTCGCTCTGCCGCAGCTAGGGGTTGTCGCGGCGGTGCAGTTCCTCTTCCAGTTCGCGGACGCGGGCTTGGCTTTCGGCTAGTTCGCCAGCCAGTTCCCGCTGGTCGGGGAGATAACGCCGATGCTGCCGGTCCCAGAAACGCAGGCGGCCCTCGACCCAGCACAGCGAGAGGCCCAGCGCCTCACTGTATCCCCAAACCACTCCATTGGTTTCCGTAACCAACTGCATCGGCTGATAGGAGCCTTCCACCAGCAAATCGCCTGCCAGGGGCGCGTCGTGGTAATCACCACCGGTGTGGTCGAAACGCCAGTATTCGGGGACGCCCAGGTTGGCGTAAATCTCCCGCTTTCCGATGTAGTCGCGCCGGCCGGTGCGGTGGGACGCTATTTCCATCACCAAGTCCGGAGGCTTGCCCACCTCGTCAATGACGTAGCCGTTGGCGATGTCGGTTAACTCCTTGTCAATGCCAAATGCGACCATCACATCAGGGTATGGACATCGGGGAAAATCGTCGCGTGTGCGGCACAGGTAGCCGTTACCGCTCACCAGAGTGGTCGACCCGGGGCGCAGTGCGTCCAGACGCAGGCCCAGAACTGTCAGGTCTCCGGGCAGCATGAAGTGCGTTATCTGTTCCATATCATACTTCGGCGGGCTCGGCAGGGGCGGCAGTCGGCGGGCCGCAGCCTGCGCATTCACTGGTTTGGTGGTCATATCGGCCTCGCTGCAACGATAGCGGGATGACGACATTATACGGCAGGACGAACGGCGTCAGAGTGCGGCCTAACCCCGTCGAATAATCCAATGTTATACTCTCACGCAGTTTGTGAGTCCCACACCCAGGAGGTGGTTGGTGAAGACTGTTGACGCCATTGCCGAAATTCTGAAGCGGGAAGGGGTGGAATACTTGCCCTGCTTCCCGACCACGCCGGTGATCGAGTCCTGCGCCGAGGCCGGAATCCGCCCCATCGTCTGCCGCCAGGAGCGCGTGGGGCTGGGCATCGCCGATGGCTACAGCCGCGTTACCAACGGCGACAAGATGGGCGTGTTTGCCATGCAATACGGCCCCGGCGCGGAGAACGCCTACTCCGGCGCCGCCACGGCCTACTCCGACTCGACGCCCATGCTGTTGCTGCCCCTGGGCCATCCCACGGAACGTCAGGGGGTTGCTCCGCTATACAGCTCCTTGCAGAGCTATGCCTCCATCACCAAGAGCATAGAGCAGATCAACACGCCGGAACGTACCTCCCAGGTCATGCGTCGTGCCTTCGCCGCGCTGCGGCAGGGGCGTCCCGGTCCGGTGGCGGTGGAGATTCCCGCCGACGTCTGCGACTACGATGTCTCCGAGGAGGCTTTCTACTACGTCCCGAGCCGGGGCGCGGCATCCCAGGGAGACCCAGGCGACGTGGCGGCCGCAGCGCGCGCCCTATGCGCGGCCAGCAATCCCGTCATTATTGCCGGCCAGGGCGTGATGTATGCCAAGGCTTCCGAGGACTTGCAGGAACTGGCCGAACTGTTGCAGGTTCCGGTGACCACCACGCTGCTGGGCAAGAGCGCCTTTTCCGAGACGCACCCGCTGGCCTTGGGTTCGGCGGCGCTTACGTCATCCTCGACGGTGGTGAATTTCCTGCGCCGGGCCGACGTAATCTTCGGCATCGGGACCAGCTTCACCCGGCACAACATGGTGATGACCATGCCGCCGGGCAAGACCATGATCCACTCCACCAACGATGCCTCCGACATCAACAAGGACTACAATGTCGACTATCCCATAGTCGGCGACGCCAAGCTGGTGCTGCGGCAGATGATCGATGCCTGCCGCGAAATCGTCGGAGACAGCCGCCAGAACAGCGACACGGCCGCCGAGGTGGCGAAGGAACGCGACGCTTTCATTGAGGAATGGAAGCACAAGCTCACCGATGGCTCCCGACCCATCAGCCCCTACCGCGTGATCTGGGACTTCATGCACACCGTCCCGCCGGAAGAGGCAATCGTGACCCACGATTCCGGCAGCCCCCGGGACCAGATCGTGCCCTTCTACCGCTCCAACGGCCCGCGCACCTACCTTGGCTGGGGCAAGTCTCACGGCTTGGGCACCGGCTTGGGTCTGGTCATTGGCGCCAAGCTGGCCCAGCCCGAAAAGGTCTGCGTCAACTTCATGGGCGACGCCGCCTTTGGCATGGTGGGCCTGGACTTCGAAACTGCGGTGCGCTCCAACATCCCCATCATCACAGTGGTGCTGAACAACTCCACCATGGCCGCTGAGGTCAGGCAGATGGCCGATTCGCACCGGCTTTACGGGACGCGCGATCTGGGCGGCAACTATGCCGACATGGCACGCGCCATGGGCGGCTACGCCGAGCGCATCGAAGACCCCAACGAGGTGTCGGCAGCCTTCACCCGCGCCCGCCGCGTTACCGAGCAGGAAGGGCGGGCCGTGCTGCTGGAGTTCATCACCAGCGTCGAGACCGAGGCTGCCAACCGCCGGCCCTTCTAGTCCACCGAACTTGAGTAGTTGAGAGTAATGCCCTAATATCCCCTCCCCCTTGAGGGGGAGGGTTAGGGTGGGGGTGAAATCTCCAATTGCACAACTCCCATAGAAACAAGGAGCAAGACCATGGCCAGATCGAAATACCTGTTCGTTGCCAGCATGGATGTTGACCCCTCTAAGGAGGCGCTGTTCAACGAGGTCTACAATATCGAGCACTGTCCGGAGCTCGGAAAAGTTCCCGGAGTGGGACGGATCGCCCGGTACGAGGCTGAGCCTTTCCAGGTGATGATCGGCGGCGAGACGCGGACCATGGCGCCGGACGGACGCCCCCGGTTCCACGCCGTCTATGAGATCGAGTCGCCGGAGGTGCTCACCTCGGCTGAGTGGAGCGAGGCGGTGGAGTTGGGCCGCTGGCCGGAGCAGGTCCGCCCCTACACCACCAACCGCCGCCACACCCTGCTGCGTCTCACCTACCCTGGGGAGTAGGGAGCCGCCCAGCTAAGGGCTGGACAACACCCGCAATCAAGTGATCGACCCGGAGCTGCACTGCATTGGCCGTTGACCAGAAAGCGCCAAGTCTCACACATCCCGTCGAAACCCGGCAGGTTCTCAAGGTGGCCCAGCGCCTCGCCACTGAGTCCCTGGTACCTCGCGCGGCCCACTACGACGCCACAGCCACACATCCCGTCGAAAGCTGGCGGGACGTGTGGCGGGAGGGCCTGCTGGCAATGGGCATCCCGGAGCGGTTCGGCGGCCTTGGGCTGGACATGCTCACCTACATACAGGCGATTGAGCTTCTGGCGTCGGGCTGCACCAACACCGGAATGACGGTACACATGCACTCCACCGTCACTCGCTTCATTGACGCTCTGGCAACCGAGGAGCAAAAGGCCTTTTACTTCCGCGAAATCGTCGAGGATGGCAAACTGTTCGGGAGCTGGGGCAGCGAACCGGAAACCCGCGGCGGGACTGCGTTGCGGCTGACCACCATCACACCCCAGGACGGCGGATTCGTAATCAACGGCACCAAGCATTTCTGCACCATGTCCGGCGGCGCTCACCGCTATATGATTCACTGTAGTTCTGGGGCCGGCGATCCACTGGAGACCCAGTGGCTGGCCCTGTTGCCGCACGGGACGCCGGGCATCGAGCAAATCGGGGACTGGGATACACTGGGAATGCGGGCCACCGTCAGCCCGGCCATGCGGTTGAACAACTGCTTCGTTGGCCCCGACGCTCCGCTGGGAAAGCCCGGCGATGCGCCCCGGTCCGGAGTTACCCAGGGATTCGGGCTGGGTTTTGCCGCCGTTTACCTGGGCGCTGCCCAGGCGGCCCTCGAATACATCCGCGAATTTGCCCAGACCCAGACCTTCGCCCCGGACCCGACTCCCGTCGCCGAGGGTCTGGCGGTGCAGCGCACGGTGGCGGAGATGGCTGTGGCCATTGAGGGCGCGCGCCGGGTGCTTCACCACGGAGCTTCGGTTTGGCAGGACGCCAGCCCCGGACAGCGGGCCTTCCTGGCCGCCAGAGCCAAGTACCTGGCCACCGTGGCCTCGCTGGACGCTACGTCCAAGGCCATCCAGATTGCCGGTGGCCGCAGCGCTCACAAGCGCATGCCCCTGGAGCGCCTGTACCGGGACGTGCGAACGTCCACCCTGATGCCGCCCAATCTCGACCGGTGCCTTGAGATTGTCGGACGAACCGAGCTGGGACTCGACGCATCTCTCTACCGGGACGTGTAACCCTCAATCCTCATTCAAGCATTCTCCCACGGAGAGACCTTCGACTTATGGATGCCGCCCTTGAAGGCGTCAGTGTCATCGACCTTACTCACTGCATCGCCGGCCCCTATTGCACCAAGCTGCTGGCCGGATTCGGCGCTGACGTGCTGAAGATCGAGCCGCCCGGTGGTGAGCGGGGGCGAAGAATGGCCCCGTTCTTCAGGGATGAACCGGGCTCTGACAGCAGTCTGCCCTTTGCCTACCTGAATACAGGCAAGCGAAGCATCACCCTCAACCTCAAGAGCGCCGAGGGCCGGGAGATGTTGCTGTCGCTTCTTAAAGACGCCGATGTCTTGGTGGAGAACTACTCCCCCCGAGTGATGCCCTCCCTCGGCCTGGACTACGAGACGCTGCGCGCGGTCGCTCCCCACTTGGTGATGGTCTCGATCTCCAACTTTGGGCAGACCGGCCCATACCGGGACTACAAGGCGGCAGACATCGTGGAGTACGCCCTCGGCGGCCTCATGTACATCTTCGGCGCCTACGACCGCGAGCCGCTGAAACACGCATTCAACCAGGCCCAGTTCAAGGCGGGAACGGACGCGGCATCCGCGACCTTGATGGCCGTCTATCACCAGAGAATGACCGGAGGCCGAAAGTCCGGCAAAGGTCAGCACGTTGATGTCTCCATACAGGAGGCTGTGGCCTCCGGGTTGCGGGACGTAGTGAACAACTACACCTACACCGGCGCCATACGCCGGCGCCAGCCCAACCACAGCGGCGACCTGCAACGCCTGCGCGCCACGGCCGACGGCTATCTGCTGCCCAATCCGGGGCTGGGAGGCGGACTGAACTGGGACAGCTTTGTGGAGTTCCTCGGCCTTCCTGAACTGGACGATGACCGCTTCCGCACGCCCTCCGCCAGGCTGGCCAACGCCGAGGAGCTGGGGCGCATCCTTGACGAGTACTTCATCCGCCAGAACAAGTACGAAATGTTCTACGGGTCCCACGAGCGGAGATTTATTTTCGGCGTTATCCAGTCTCCGGCCGATGTCTTTGACGATCCCCAGTTCGCTCACCGGGGGTTCTTCGTCGACGTGGAGCATCCCGATATGGGGGAGGTCAGGATGCCGGGCGCGCCGTTCCGGATGGAGTCAACCCCCTGGCAGGCCGGGTATCCTGCCCCCTTCATAGGCCAGCACAACGGTCAGATATTCGAGGACCGCCTGGGCCTCAACAGAGAGCAACAGGCGCAGCTGCGCTCAGAGGGGATCATTTAGCCGATGGCCTCCAAACCTCACACAGACGTGACTTCCGGCGGCCCGTTGCAGGGCGTGCGAATCGTGGAGATGGGACAGCTCATCGCCATACCGTTCGCCATGAAACTGCTGGCCGATATGGGGGCGCAGGTCATCCGTCTGGAGTCTACGCGCCGGCTGGAGAGCTATCGCAGCGACTCCGTTTATCAGAACGAGATACACGGCGAGTTCTGGAATCGGGGGGCCAATTTCTACGAGCAGAACCGGAACAAGCTGGGCATCACCCTCGACCTGGGACGCCCCGAGGGCCTGGACATCCTGCGCCGCCTCATAGCGGTCAGCGACGTGTTTGCGGAAAACTTTACGCCCCGGGTTATCAGGAATTTCGGGCTGGAATTCGAGGACCTCTGCCGCATCAGGCCCGATATCATCATGGTCTCCTCCACCGGGTACGGGTTCGAGGGGCCCTGGGCCAACTTCGGCGCCACTGGGCCTGCTACCGAGGGCGCATCGGGGCTGGCCTACGCCACAGGCTACCCGGGAGGGCCGCCGGTCATGGCCGAGATACCTTATGTTGACTACACAGCCGGGGAGCACACTGTTTTCGCGGTGATGACGGCCCTCATGAACCGGCTCCGCACCGGCAGAGGTCAGTTCATCGATGTTTCCCAGGCCCAGACTGCTGCAGTTACTATTCCCGAAGTGCTCCTCGATTACGCCGCAAACGGCAGGGCCCCGGAACGTATTGGCAACGCCGACCCGGTAATGGCGCCTCATGGGTGCTACCCGTGCCGTGGCGAGGACCGCTGGGTCACGATAGCGGTGGCGGACGATTCCGAGTGGCAGGGACTGTGCCGCGTTCTTGGGCGGCCGGAATGGGCCGAAGACCCCAGGCTTTCAGGGACCCTGGCCCGCTGGGAGAACCGGGAGGAGATCGACCGGCTGCTGGAGGCTGAGACGGTTGGATGGGACTCTCAAGAGCTTATGAACGCCCTCCAGGCCGAGGGGGTGCCGGCTGGCGCAGTTCTGGACAGCAAGGATCTCCTGTTCAACCCCCACCTTAAAGAGCGGGGTTTCTACGAGGTCGTCAGGCACCACCCGAGCACCGGCATGCCCCCTCTACCTTATGCCGGCCGGCCTTGGAAACTCTCTGAAACGCCCGCCGTGACACCTCGAGCTGCCCCGGTCATGGGCGAGCACAACGAGTACGTATTTGGGGAGTTGCTGGGGATGTCAGGGGATGAGGTGACCGATCTCGAGCGCCAGGGTGTCATCGGATATGCTCCGGATGACCCGCGTCCGGTGCAGCGCCCGTCCCTGGACGAACAGGTGAGGCAAGGCCGGATGCTGCGTTACGAGACGGATTTCCGGGGGCAGGTGGCCGAGGGGTATCCGCACCCGGATGGTTAATGCACTGTATTGACGGGAGACGCGACTTTCCGGCTATTAGCGCAACACATGCAAGCCGATACTCAAGAGGGAATTCGCCACGCCCTCTATGGCAGACTGGCCGGGTATGACAGGCCGTCCATCTCCTCAGGATCATCCACGGCACTTACGTCAGCCCTGCGCCGCCTCCGGGCCCGAATCAGAATCCCGAGGGCATGCCAGACGGATTCAAATTCGTCGCTGTCCAGATCGCCGATTTCTTCAATGGTAAAAGTGAGGACATTGGCCGGAACGGTCGCCGATTGTTGCGCCGTCGCTGATTGATGGTAGGCGCCGTTTTGCGGATACGGCAGGTCGAAAGGAGCACTCCCTGATGCACCGTATTCGTCGAGGGACCCTAACCCTCCGTCGGAAACCGCCAGGTACGTCCCGTCGCTCGTGTGCTTGAGCAGGTGAGCGTCTCTGGCAGAGTCCAGAAGCATTCTCTCTGCCTGTTGCACCCTGGTGTGCTCAACGTAGAACTCCCGCTCCAGAACGTTGCGCAGGGTCTGGCTGTCCGGGAGGCGCTGTCCGCGATAGCGTTCCGCGACTGCCTGAAACAGGGGAATAGACAGGAACGCCTCACGGAAGCCGCGTTGGGCGTCATCTCCGCTCGTCGGCTTGAATATGGCCTTGGCCACGGGGGTGGTGAAGAGAGTGTCGCCCTGCTTGCTGATCAGCTGGAACTGACGGGCGGCCAGGCTCTTCAGGCGGAAGCCGCTGCTTTTTGCGGAGAGTCCCAGGTTTATCGCCAGGGTTTCCTCGGTTAGGCTGCCGCCACCACTTTCCTCCACCCGGCGGGCAATATCCAGCGCGGTGGTGAAACCGTAGGCGGGGAAAAGGTACACCGAACGCTGCCGGGTTTTCCTGGCGGAATTGGAGCGTCCCTGATTTCCCTGCGTTGCATCGTCCACCGAGGCCTGGGTTGCGGCGGCGTCCTGAGCGCCTCCTTCAACTGGGTGCTGTCGGGTTGTCATAGGCGTCTCTGGAGCTAGGGGGTGATTAACAGGTTAATTCCGTGGTTCACCGATACTAGCATGTCATTTATGTCAAGTTCAAGGCTTAATGTGAACGGTTGGCACCCATTCCGAAAATAACTTGGGCAATTCGTGGCCTGTTTCTGACCTTGACGCGCAGCCAGGCAAACTCAAAATGGCGAGGCCGTCCGTTCCGCAAGATGCCCCGCCATTGATGCTCGCGGCCGGATGCTACAGGCCGCGCACCGACTCGTACGCCGAGATCTGCTCCTCAAACTGCAACGTGAGGCCGATGTCATCCAGGCCATTGAGGAGGTTGTGTCGGCGTGCCTGGTCTATATCGAAAGGAATCGAGATTTCCTCGTCCTGGTCCCAGACCCGTTGTCCCTCAAGATCAACGGTCAGGTTCACTCCGGGTTTCTCGGTGGCCTTGTCCATAATCACCCGCACGTCCTCCTCGGAGATGCGAAGCGGAAGCACGCCATTCTTGAAGCAGTTGTTGTAAAAGATGTCTGCAAAACTGGGCGCGATGATGCAGCGTATTCCGTAGTCCCGCAAGGCCCATGGAGCGTGTTCACGGGACGAACCGCAACCGAAGTTATGGCCGGCCACCAGCACCCTGGCGTCGCGGTACGGCGGCTGGTTCAGGACGAAGTCCTCCTTTGGCGAACCGTCCTCGTTGAAGCGCCAGGAGAAGAACAGGCAGTCCTCAAATCCCGACCGCTCGATCCGCTTGAGGAATACCGCAGGGATGATCTGGTCGGTGTCGATGTTCACCCGGTCCAGCGGCGCCACCACGCCGGTCACTCTGACAAAAGGGTCCATGTGTGTCCTCCTGATTTCAGTGGTTACCAGATCTCAAGCAGGTTTAGCGTGAATCCCGGCAGGACTGGATCGCCGGAAACGGTTTCCGGGTCGTCCAGAATCTCAACCGCCTGGCCAGGGCGATATACGTGGACCTGCCGCAGAAACGGGTCAATGAGCCATCCGAGGCGCACACCGTTCTCCATGTATTCGGCCATCTTTGCCTGCAGCATTGGCAACGTATCCGACGGGGAGCGCAATTCCGCAACGAAATCGGGGGCGATGTGCGAGAAACGGAGTCTGTCGTCGTCTGGAACCGTTTCCCACCTTTCTCGCAATATCCACGAGGCATCCGCCGCCCGCATCGCGCCATTGGGAAGGGTGCATCCCGATGAAGAGTCGAAGCTGAGACCTGTGCCGTCCTGTTTCGACCAAATGTACAGCTGCCCGAACATTTCGCCGTTTTGCCAGCCGGATGTCATACTAGCGGGAGGCATTATTATCAGTTCCTTTTCCGCCGTGAGCTCGATTCTAAGTTCAGAGTTGGTTTCACAAAACCTGACCAACTGATCGTCAGTCATCTCGATGGCTCTGAAGTCCAAGACTAAGGGAACAGGCAGCCTAGAGCCTTGTTCCTGTTCAGGCGAAGACTCTACGATCGCGGATGCTCGACTCTGAGTCATAACGGCTCCCGGTTGATTTGCGCCGACTCCGATTGGCAGACCCCTGACCTAGAGGTCCCGCACGTCCACGAAGTGCCCGGCAATGGCGGCGGCGGCGGCCATGGCAGGGCTGACGAGGTGGGTGCGGCCACCTTTGCCCTGTCGCCCCTCGAAGTTGCGGTTGGATGTCGCGGCACAGCGCTGGCCGGGGGACAGGATGTCCGGGTTCATTCCCAGGCACATGGAGCAGCCGGCGACACGCCAGTCCAGCCCTGCCTCGGTGAAGATGCGGTCCAGGCCCTCCTCCTCGGCCTCGCGCTTGATCTTGGCCGACCCCGGGACGACCATCGCGTACACGTCGGGGTGGACCTTGCGGCCCCTCACCACCTCGGCGGCGGCCCGCAGGTCTTCCAGGCGGGCGTTGGTGCAGGCGCCCACGAAGATGCGGTCGATCTTGATGTCCTGCATCGGCGTTCCGGGCAGCAGGTCCATGTACTGCAGGGCTCGCGCGGCGGCCTCCTGTTCCGCCGCATCGTCGAACGAGGACGGGTCAGGAACCCGGCCGCTTATGGGGGCAACCATCCCGGGGTTGGTCCCCCAGGTCACGAACGGCTCGAAGGCGGCGGCGTCAAAGATCTCGGTCTTGTCGTAGGTGGCGCCCGGGTCGGTGGGCAACTGCTTCCAGCGCTCCACCGCTGCGTCGAAGTCAGCGCCCTGCGGCGCAAACTGCCTTCCGCGCACGTACTCGAACGTGGTCTCGTCGGGCGCGATCATGCCGGCCCGCGCCCCCGCCTCGATGCTCATGTTGCAGACGGTCATGCGGCCGTCCATTGACAGGGACCGGATTGCCTCTCCGGTGTACTCGATGACGTGGCCGGTGCCTCCGTTCACACCGATGCGCCCGATAATACCGAGGATGACGTCCTTTCCGGTTACCCCCGGCGGCAGCTGGCCGTCAACGCGCACCTCCATGGTTCGCGGCTTGAACTGGCGCAGGGTTTGCGTGGCCAGCACATGCTCCACTTCCGAAGTCCCGATGCCCACGGCAAAGGCCCCCAGGGCGCCGTGGGTGGAGGTGTGGCTGTCTCCGCACACCACGGTTTTGCCCGGCTGGGTGTAGCCCAGGTCGGGACCAATGATATGCACGATGCCCTGGAGGTCGCTGAAGCGATCGTACAGCGTAACGCCGAACTCCTCGCAATTGCGGTCGAGGGCGTCCAGTTGCGCCTTGGAAATCTCATCAGTGACAGGAAGCGACAAGTCCCAGGTGGGAGTGTTGTGGTCGGCGGTAGCAATGGTAAGGTCGGTGCGGCGCACCCTGCGGCCGGCCATTCGCAGCCCGTCAAAAGCCTGGGGCGAGGTGACCTCATGGACCAGGTGGAGGTCGATGTAAATGATCGCCGGCTCACCCGGCTCCTCGTGTACCACGTGGGCATCCCATATCTTTTCGAACATTGTCTTCGGGGGCATCAAATCTCTCCTAATTCGTGCGCGCCAGAGCACGGATGGGGCGAGCCGAAATCGGCGAGTATTATACCATTAACCCCCGGAATTCAACTGCTGGCGCAGCCTTCGCACTTCCTCCTCCAACGCTTGCCGGGCTGCCGTCTCTTGCCGAAGCGCCGCCTCGGCCGCTTGGCGGGCCGCTGCTTCCGCCTCGCGCTCCATGCTTTCCTCTCTGAGGGTACGCAGCCATCGCCCGGTCACCCGGTCGTAGAAGCGCAGGTCTCCGTCGGGCAGCACGCAGAGGTCCAGGCCCAGGACCTCGCTGTAGCCCCGCAGCAGACCGTCTTCGTCCTTCGCCGTCGGCAGCGGGGTGTACTCGCCGTCCACCAGCCGCTCGCCCATCAACGGCGGCGTGAAGAAACTCTGGCCAGGGTCGAAGCGCCAGTATTCAGTAACGTCCAGAAGGGCGTAGATATCGCGCTTTTGCCTCATGTCGCGCCGCCAGGTACTGCCCGAGGCCATCTCCATCACGAAATCGGGCGCCCTTCCTTCCGTCCAGACCCGCCAGTGGCGACGGCGGCCCTTGTCTGAGCCGAAGGTTACGAAAACATCGGGCGCGACCCTGGTCTCGTTGTCGTTCATCCGGTAGTAGAACAGCAGGTCGCCGCCGACGTGTACGTCCTCGCGGGCAGCGAACCACTCCTGCAGCGTGGAAATAGTGTCGATCATGGAAAAGAGCTGTTCTTCGTCCTCGGCCATGGGTTCGCCGTCCGTATCGGGATACTCGATGCTCGGGTCTTCCACCATGCCGTCGTACAGCGACATGACCGGCTTCCTGCCCTTGGTGGTCATAGGCGCGCCCTCCGGGCCGAATTGCGGGGGAGCCGGATACAGATTAACACAGCTCAGGACAGCCTCTCTCACGATTCGTGGTAAAATCAGACTCATCGCACAGTCAGCTACTTTCCGCGTGAGGATTGCCCCATGCTTTCCACCGACGCCGTTGTACTCCCAGCCAACGTCAGGCCGGTCAAGTACCGGATGACGCTGCAGCCCGACCTAGGGAACTTTACCTTCAAAGGCGAGCAGACCGTCGACATCGAGATTGTGACGCCAACCGCGCGTATCGAGATGAACGCTGCGGAACTGGAAATCAGCGACGTCACTTTTCGCAGAAACGGCGCATCGCAGCCTGCACAATCCATTGCGCTTGATGAGGGATCGGAGACCGTAACCATTGACTTCGGAAGGACTCTGTCCCAGGGTCCCGCCCAACTCGAAATGCGGTTCACCGGCACTCTGAACGACCGGCTGGTGGGCTTCTACCGCTCGGAATACCAGGACAATGAGGGACAGACGCGGCACCTGGCGACCACGCAATTCGAGCCCACCGACGCCCGCCGCGCCTTCCCGTGCTGGGACGAGCCGGCCAGGAAGGCGGTCTTCGACGTAACGCTGGTGTTCGACGACTCCCTACAGGCAGTTTCCAACACCCCAATCGTCGAGGAGTCCAGCCCGGGCCCGGGCCTGCGTTCCGTGCGGTTCGGGGAAACGCCGATTATGTCGACTTACCTGTTGGCCTTCGTTGTCGGCGACCTGGTCTCCATCGAGGCCGATGCCGCAGACGGCACCAGGATCGGTGTTTGGACTACGAGGGGCAAGGAAAACCAGGCGGGATTTGCTCTCGATACCTCGGTCAAGCTGTTGAGCTATTTCAACGACTATTTCGGTATACCCTACCCGCTGCCCAAGCTGGACCACATCGCCGTCCCCGACTTCGCGGCCGGGGCCATGGAGAACTGGGGCTGCATCACCTACCGGGAGACGGCGCTGCTGGTAGACCCTGAAAACTCGTCGGCCGGTACCCGCCAGCGGGTCGCTGAGGTCGTGGCCCACGAGATGGCCCATATGTGGTTCGGCGACCTGGTGACCATGGAATGGTGGGACGATCTCTGGCTCAACGAGAGCTTCGCCTCGTGGATGGGCACCAAATCGGTCGACTGGCTCTTCCCCGATTGGGAGATGTGGACGCAGTTCGTGAACATGGACACCAACCGGGCCCTCAGCCTGGACGGCTTGAAAAACTCTCACCCCATCGAGCAGGAAGTCAAGAACCCTGCGGAGGTGAGCCAGCTCTTCGACGCTATCAGCTACAGCAAGGGCGGCGCGGTGCTCCGAATGCTCGAAGACTTCCTGGGGGCCGAGACCTTCCAGGGAGGGTTGTACCGCTATCTCAAGGCCAACGAGTATGGCAATGCCCGCACCCAGGACCTCTGGGCGGCGCTGGAAGAGGAATCGGGCCAGCCGGTGACCGACATCATGGACTCGTGGGTAAAGCAGACCGGGTACCCGGTGCTCCGTGTCGAGGCCGCCCGCAGCGCCAGCGACGTGCAGGTTTCCCTGTCCCAGGAGCGGTTCGTCTATGACCGCCTGCTTGGAGACGAGGAGCCTAACCCCGAAGTCTGGCAGGTGCCCGTGAGCATCAGTTCTCCCGGAGCAGGCCCCGCCGCTACGGTGATGGACGCCAAAGAGACGGTCGTGACACTCCCCGTTGCCAGTCCGGCCAACGACTGGTACAAGGTGAATGCCGGACAGACCGGGTTTTACCGGGTCAACTACACCAGCGAGGACTGGGAGCGTCTGGCCCCTGCCATCAGCGCGCAGCAGATTCCGGCGACGGACCGCCTTGGCATCCAGAACGACGCCTACGCGCTGTCGCGGGCCGGTCTGCTGCCCATCACCCGGTTCCTGGAGCTGGCTGGCTCCTATGCCGGGGAGACCGACGCCTCCGTGTGGAGCGATCTGGCCTCCAACCTTCGCGACATAGAGCAGCTGATCGCCGGAGAGCCGGTGCATCCCGCCTACCAGCGATTCGGCCGGGAACTTTTCGGTCCTGCCGCCCGGCGCGCCGGGTGGACGCCGCGCCCCACCGACGGACACCTGGACTCGCTGTTGCGCTCCACGGTCCTGGGGCAGTCAGGTAGCTACAACGACGAGGAAACCCTGGCCCGCGCGGGAGACCTGTTCCGCCAATACCTTGAAAACGCTGAAACGGTGCACCCGGACCTGCGGGGCATTGTGTTTTCCCTGGCTGCCCAGGGCGGCGACCGGACCACCTACGACCAGCTCTGGGAACTGGAGGAGCGGACCAGCATGCAGGAGGAGAAGATCCGATTGCTGCTTGCGATGTCCCGATTCCAGGACGTGGCCCTGCTGAATGACACGCTGGAAGGCTCGCTCTCTAGCAGGGTGCGCTCGCAGGACACCATCACAGTCGTCGCCGGTGTTGCCGCCAACCCAATGGGACGGATGCCAGCCTGGGAGTTCGTCAAGAACAACTGGGCCGAGTTCGACCGGCGGTACGGTGGAGGCGGATTCGGACTGATGCGGCTGGTGTCCATCGTCAACAGCTTCACCACGGATGAGCAGCGTGCGGACGTGGAGCAGTTCTTCGCTAACCACCCCGCTCCCGCCGCCGAGCGCACCATTCGCCAGGCCCTGGAGCGCATGCGGCTGAACATACGCTGGCTGGAACTGAACAGCCCCGCCCTCAACTCCTGGTTCGGGGTGTAGGCATCACTCCCCTCACTTGGACAGAGGGTTGGGATGAGGGCAAATGGCTTTCGTAGACGCGGTGTCGGCGCTCAACGATTTCAAGCGCCGCCGTATAATCCGGGACTACACGATTATTGGCGCGGTGGCCGCCACTGCTTATATGGAGCCGATTTTCACCGAGGATATTGCCGTTGTGATCCTGGTGGATTCTGATGAGGAGTACCTGCAAGCCTACAACGTAATCGCAGAGCAAGCGGAAAATCAGGAAGGGATGCACCAAGTGTTGGGCGGCGTTCCGGTTCAGCTATTCCCATCCACCGTGACGCCCCTCTACCGGGACGCGGTGGAGCAGGCCCGCAAAGTTCGTATCAACAATACGCGGGCCAGGATTGCCACAGCCGAGCACCTGATCTTGCTTTACCTCACAGCCAACCGCCAGCGGGACCGGCTGCGGGTTAGCTACCTGATTGAAGACGCTGACGAAATCCAACTGCAATCCCTGTTGGAAAGGCTTGATGACCAGCAAAATGCCCTTGCCGACAGACTCCAAAGCATACGCGGAGTCAGCGTTCCGCGAGAAAGCGAAATGGCATCGCCGCCGGAAGCGCATGAGTCTGGCGCGGAAACTTGAAGCCCTGGACCGAATGCGTGAAAGGCCCAAGTTGAAACTGGAATCTCCCAAATGAATGGTTGACTTGCTTATGGATTCATACGAACGTATCTCAGCCCTGAAATCCGCGCTTCGAGAGCGCATCCTCGTTATCGATGGCGCGATGGGCACGGCAATCCAGTCCTTCGATCTCGGCCCCGATGATTTCGGGGGCCTCGAATACGAGGGATGCAACGAACACTTGGTGCTGACTCGTCCGGACGTCATTGAGGCCATCCATCGGGGGCACCTTGACGCCGGCGCAGACATCATCGAGTCCAACACCTTCGGATCAACCCCCGTCGTGCTCGCCGAATATGACCTGGCCCACGAGGCGCGTCGCCTGAACCGCGTGGCTGCCGAGCTGGCGCGCAGAGTGGCCGACGGCGCCTCCACCCCTGAAAAGCCCCGGTTTGTCGCGGGCTCCATGGGCCCTACCACCAAGACCATCTCGGTCACTGGCGGCGTGACATTCGAAGAACTGGTGGACAGCTATCACATCCAGGCTGCCGGATTGATTGAGGGCGGCGCGGACGTTCTGCTGCTGGAGACGGGGCAGGACACCCTGAACATCAAGGCCGGTCTAGAAGGAATCGACCGCGCCTTCGCCGAGTTGGGCCGCGAAGTCCCGGTGGCGGTGCAGGGCACCGTCGAGCCTATGGGCACCCTGCTGGCCGGGCAGGATGTCGAGGCTCTGTACGTCTCCCTGGCCCACCGCGACTTGCTGTGGATCGGCATCAACTGCGCCACCGGCCCGGCGTTCATGACCGACCACATCCGCACCCTGGCGTCCATCTCCCGTTTCCCGGTGTCCTGTGTTCCCAACGCGGGCATGCCCGACGAGGACGGGAAATACAACGAGACGCCGGAGGCCATGGCGCAGACCCTGGGCCGCTTCGTGGATGCGGGTTGGGTGAACCTGATCGGCGGTTGCTGCGGCACGGTCGACGGCCACATCCACCTGCTGGGCGAGACTGCGGAGGGCAAAGCGCCCCGCAGGCCCATCGAGTCCCACGAGACCCGCGTTTCCGGCATCGACGCGCTGCTGGTCGACGACCAACTCCGCCCCGCCGTGGTCGGTGAGCGCACCAACGTGCTGGGCAGCCGCCGCTTCCGCCGCCTGATCAATGAGGGCAAGTTCGAGGAGGCCGCTGAGATCGGCCGCAGGCAGGCCCGCAGTGGCGCGCACATCCTTGACGTCTGCTTGCAGGACCCCGACCGCGACGAGGCAGCCGACATTTCCGAGTTTCTTGACCTGGTGACCAAGAAGGTCAAGACGCCGATCATGATCGACTCCACCGATCCGGCGGTCATCGAGCTTTCGCTCAAGCGGTTGCAGGGCAAGGCCATCATCAACTCGGTGAACCTGGAGGATGGAGAGGAGCGGTTCCAGGCCGTTGTTCCCCTGGCCCGTCGCTACGGCGCGGCGCTGGTCGTTGGCTGCATCGATGACGACAAGGAACAGGCCCAGGCTATCACCCGCGAGCGCAAACTGGAGGTCGCCCTCCGCTCCGCCAAGCTCCTTACCGAGAAATACGGCGTGCCGGAAGAGGACCTGATCTTTGATCCGCTGGTCTTCCCATGCGGCACAGGCGACGCCAACTATGTTGGGTCAGGCGCCGAGACCGTGGAGGGCGTGCGTCTGATCAAGGAGGCGCTGCCCCGGTGCAAGACGGTGCTTGGCATTTCCAACGTGTCCTTCGGTCTGCCCGCCGCCGGGCGCGAGGTGCTGAACTCAGTGTTCCTGTACCACTGCGTACAGGCGGGGCTGGACATGGCCATCGTGAACTCCGAGCTGATGATGCGTTACGCCAGCATTCCCGAGGAGGAGCGCAAGCTGGCCGAGGACCTCATCTGGTATCGAGGCGATGACCCTGTAGCCGCCTTCGCCGCCCACTTCCGCGAGAAGGCCCCGTCGGCAACCAACGAGGAGCGCCGCAGTCTGCCTCTGGACGAGCGTCTGGCCCTCGCCATCATCGAGGGCACCAAGGAAGGGCTGGCCGAGGACTTGGACGAGGCACTGCAGGACCGCACGCCCCTGGAGATCATCAACGGCCCGTTGATGGACGGCATGACCGAAGTGGGCCGGCAGTTCAACGCCAACCAGCTGATTGTTGCCGAGGTGCTTCAGTCCGCAGAGTCGATGAAATTCTCCGTCAGCAGACTCGAGCCCCACATGGAGCGGACGGAGAGTTCGCTAAAGGGCCGGGTGGTGCTGGCCACCGTCAAGGGTGACGTCCACGATATCGGCAAGAACCTGGTGGAGATCATCCTGTCCAACAACGGCTACGAGGTGATCAACCTGGGCATCAAGGTGCCGCCACAGGACCTCATTGATGCCTACCGGGAACACAACCCGGATATTATCGGCCTTTCCGGCCTGCTGGTGAAGTCGGCGCAGATGATGGTGGAAACGGTCCGCGACTTCCGGCAGGATGGTGTATCTGTGCCGGTGCTGGTGGGAGGGGCGGCGCTGTCCAACCGCTTTACTCGCCTGCGCATCGCTCCGGAATACGGCGGGCTGGTGGCCTACGCCCCGGACGCCATGACCGGCCTGGCCCTGGCCAACACCATCCAGGAGGCCGACGAACGCGCTCACCTGGCGTCGCAGCTTGATGCCGAGACCGAGGCCATGCTGGACGATGACAGTCGTCGAGCGTCGGACGATGGCGGCGATGACGTGCCTCCGGCGCAGGTGCGGCACGATTTCCCGATTCCGAATCCTCCCGACCTCCGCCTGCACGTTCTGACCGACTACAACCTTGAGGATATCTTCGGGTACATCAATCCCCAGATGCTCTACGTGCGCCACCTGGGATACAAGGGCCGCTTTGCCGAGGACCTGGAGGCCGGGGAGCAGGCCGCCGTTGACCTGCGGGATTCGGTCCGCCGGGTCGAGGACCTGGTGCTGGCCCGTAGCGACATCTCCGCCAACGCAGTCTTCAAGTTCTTCCCCTGCCGGTCCGACGGCCAGTCGCTGCTGGTCTATTCGCCCGACGGCTCGCAGGTGATGGAGCGGTTCTACTTCGGCCGCCAGTCGCAGCGCGAAGGGCTCTGCCTTTCGGACTATGCCCTTCCTGTGTCTGGAGATTCGTCCGGCGGGCTGGACGGCATGGACTACGTCGGAATGTTCGTCACGACCATCGGCCCCGGCGTTCGCGGCCTGGCGGCCCGGTGGATTTCCGAAGGCAAGTTCCTGGACTCCCACATCCTGCAAGCCCTGGCCCTCGAGAGCGCCGAGGGTTTCGCCGAGTTGCTGCACCAGCAACTGCGACAGATGTGGGGCTTTGGCGATCCGGCAGGCATTACGCCCTACGATTTGTTCCGTACGCAGTACCGCGGTCGGCGCTTCTCCTTCGGCTATCCGGCCTGCCCGCGTCTGGAGGACCAGGAGCCACTCTTCCGCCTGCTTGAGGTCTCCAGGCACTTGGACGTGGAACTGACCGAGGGATACATGATGGACCCGGAGTCAACGGTTTCGGCCCTGGTGTTCCATCACCCGGACGCCAAGTACTTCAACCTCAGCGAACGGGACATCACCCGCCTGGAAGCGGAGCTTCAAATCACCAATTAGGCAAAAATTCCCATCCGTTCAACCTGAGCGATGGCAGTCGAGGGCCAGATGCACACCGATATCCTTAACCCCAAGGACCTCTTCCAAAAGCAGGTTCGCTACACGATTCCAGCCTTTCAGCGTCCCTACGTCTGGTCCCAAGAGGATCAGTGGGAGCCGCTCTGGGATGACGTCAGAAACGTTGCTGAGAATTACCTGGAGGAGCTGGAGCAGGCTGGCAACAATCGGGTACAGGCTGAGCAGCATACGGCCCCTCATTTTCTCGGCGCCGTCGTTCTGCAACAAGTTCCTACGGCTGCCAAAGACATCGAACAACGCGAGGTCATAGACGGCCAGCAAAGAGTTACTACTCTCCAACTCCTATTGGACGCCATCCAACAGATTTGCGAGGAGCAGGAACTGCGGCCGGTCGCCACGCGCCTGGCCAAGCTCGTTACTAATGACAAAGATTTAGTCAACGAAGATAGCAACGACCTGTTCAAGCTGTGGCCTACAAGAATGGATCGGGATGCGTTCAGACACGCCATGGATAACGGGCTCCCTGTCGACGGCTTTGAAGAGTCCTTAATCGTGCAGGCTCACGAGTTCTTCCAACAGCAAGTGAAGAAATGGCTCGAAGACTCTACCGGCCCAGAAGGCGACAGGATTGACGCGCTGGAGACTGCCGTGACCGGAATGCTTCAGATGGTAGTCATCGATCTTGGCTCGAAAGACGACCCAAATGTCATATTTGAAACGCTTAACGCTCGCGGCACACCGCTGGAGCAGTCTGACCTTGTCAAGAATTTTGTCCTTTCTCAGTCACCGAAGGACAGCACGGACCCAGAGCAAATATGGCGAGGACTGGACGACGGTTGGTGGCGAAACGAAGTAACTCAGGGACGCCTTCGCAGACCACGATTAGATATGCTGCTGAACTACTGGCTTGCGATGAGTACAGGAGAGGATGTTGGACCGTCAAAGGTCTTCGACGTCTTCCGCGGTTTCACAAGTGAAAGAGGCGTCGACGGAGCGATGTCGGATATCAAACAGGACCTGTCTCTGTATAGGCGGTTCGTTACCGGGCCTCGGACTCCTGAGGAGGAGCAATTCTATTACCGAACGAACGTGATGCAGGCAGGCGTCATTACGCCTGTGTTGCTGCTACTGCTTTCTGCTCCGTGCGACGCCCGAATTAGAGCATACCGCGCACTGGAGAGTTTTCTCGTCCGCCGTATGGTATGCCGCCTTACCACGAAGGACTACAACCGGTTGACTTTGGACCTCGCCGTTCGGCTGCGAGAGAATGGCACGGCCAATGCCGACAAAATCGTCGCTGGATTTCTGGCAGACCAGACAGCGTATTCCAGGGAGTGGCCCACCAACGAAGCTGTGGTCGCTTCGCTGGAGTGGTCTCCCATTTATCGTCTGCTTACTAGGGGAAGATTGCGATTTGTACTCGAAGGAATCGAGGAAATGCTACACTCGTCGAAATCCGAACAGACGCAAGTCCCAAAGGGCCTGACAATAGAACACTTGATGCCGGTGAGTTGGAACACGACGGATTGGCCGCTTCCAAAAGGCGTCAATGAAGTAGAAGGCAAAGAAACCCGAAACCGTATGGTGCACACAATTGGCAATCTAACCCTCGTCAACCAGAAATTAAACTCGGCGATGTCCAATGCGCCTTGGGAGTCGAAGCGAGACGAACTCTTGAAACATGCCGTGCTGAAGCTCAACGCCGAGATGATGTCCCAAACTCGATGGGACGAATACTTGATTCTTGATCGTAGCAAGCAGATGGCAGCACTGCTAACAGAATGTTGGCCTGGTCCAAATTCTGCCGAGTGGAACTTGTAGCAGTATTCTGAAGGGTCATTCCTCTCGCACCTCGGAACATTGTTGGAGAGCGAATTGTGCAGACCATCAGCAAGATAGCCGACTCACTGGGCTTCAAGCCGGAACACGTGCTGCCCTACGGCCACTACAAGGCCAAGGTTTCCCTGGATGCCATCAAGTCGGCTGGCGCCGGGCAGGGAAAGCTGGTCGTCGTAACCGGCATCACGCCCACGCCGGCGGGCGAGGGCAAGACCACCACGGCCATCGGCTTGACCCAGGGCATGGGCCGGTTGGGCCACAAGGTCTCGGTGAACCTGCGCGAGCCGACCCTGGGGCCGATTTTCGGCATCAAGGGCGGCGGCACCGGCGGCGGAAACGCCCGCATCGTTCCGGAGGACGAGATCAACATTCACTTCACTGGCGACGCGCACGCCGTCGCCTCAGCCCACAACCTGCTGGCTGCGCTGGTGGACAATGCGGTGTTCCGCAACGCCATCCCGGACTTCGACCCCTCGGGCATCCAGTGGTCGAGGGTGACCGACGCTTCCGACCGTGGCCTGCGGCAGGTCATCGCGGGCGTGGGCGGCAGCGGCTACGGGCCGCTCCGTGAGGCGAGGTTCGACATCGTATCCGCCTCGGAAATAATGGCCATCCTTGCGCTGGCCGACGGGCCGGACGACCTGCGGGAGCGTGTCTCCCGCATCGTGGTCGGCTCGACACGAGGTGGAGACCCGGTGACCGTGGGCCAGCTGGGAGTGCAGGGCGCGCTGATGACGCTGCTGCACCAGACCGTCATGCCCAACCTGGTGCAGACATTGGAGGGCCAGCCAGCCATAGTTCACGCGGGGCCGTTCGGAAACATCGCCCACGGGTGCAGCTCCATCCTGGCCGACAAGCTGGCCCTCGGTTACGCCGACTACGTGATCACCGAGGCGGGGTTTGCCTCCGATCTCGGCTTCGAGAAGTTCATGCACATCAAGACCCGGACCAGTGGCCTGTTGCCCAGGGCCGCAGTGCTGGTGGCGTCGGCCCGTGCCCTCAAGTGGCACGGCAGGATGCCACGCCGCGACCTGGAAAAGCCGGACGTTGACCGGGTCATCCGGGGAGGGCCGAACCTGGCCCATCATGTTGGAATCGTGACCAGCTTCGGGCTGCCCTGCGTTGTTGCCATCAACCGTTTCGGCAGCGACAGTCCCGAGGAGCTGGCGGCGGTGCGGGACATCGCGCTGGAGGCCGGAGCCACAGCCGCCGTCGAGTGCGACGGCTACGCCCAGGGCGGCGCGGGCGCCGAGGAGCTGGCCCAGGCCGTGGTGGACGCCACCACGGGCCACAGCGACATCACTTACGCCTACCCGCTGGAGGCCACAGCGCAGGAAAAGGCGCTGGCGTTGGCCCAGAAGATATACGGCGCCGCAGACGTGACGTGGTCGACCCAGGCGACGAACCAACTCAGATACTTCGAGGCGCAGGGATGGGGAAATCTCCCGATCTGCATGGCCAAGACCCACCTGTCCATCTCCCACGATCCCAGCCTGCGTAACCGGCCGCAGGGATACACCTTCCCCATCAACGATCTGCGGGCCTCTGTGGGCGCAGGGTTCCTCTACGCCCTGGCCGGTCGTATCGAGACGCTGCCGGGACTGCCCACCCGTCCTCGCGCCCTGGACATGGACGTGAACGCTGATGGCGAAGTGATCGGAATTCTGAACTAAGTCAAGCGGAGTGCCTGAATGCGCGTCGTAATGATCCATGCCCTGGCCGAGTCCATCCCGCCTGTGAAACTGGCCTTCATGGAGGAGTTTCCCGAGGCCGAGGTGATCAACCTGCTGGACGAGGGACTGCTGGTGGACTTTCCCGGCTGCATCACTCCCAGCCTGCGGCGGCGCATGAGCGGCCTGATCTGCTACTGCCAGGACCACGGGGCCGACGCCATCGGGCTGGCCTGCTCGGTGTATGCCCCGGTGGTAGACTCCGCTCGCGACCTGGTCGACGTGCCCCTGGTTTCCTCGTATGGCCCAGTGATGGCGGAGGCAGTGGCGGCGGGTCCTCGGGTCGGTGTGATTGCCACCAACGAGGCCACCATGTCCGACTCAGAGCATTACCTGAAGCTGGCCGCAAGAGAGGCCCGTAGGGATGTCAAGGTCAATAGGAGGCTGGCGACTGACCTGATCCAGGTACTGCGGGAGAAGGGACATGAGGCCTTCGAGGAGCGGCTGGAGCAGGAAACTCTGAGCCTTTCCACGGAAACCGATGTGGTGCTGCTAAGCCAGTTTTCCTTTGCCACCGCGCTGGAGCACCTGCGGAAGGTCTCACCCGTGCCGGTGCTGTCGGCCCCTCACAGCAGCGCCCGCACACTCAAGAAATTGCTGGAGGCGTAGAGATGGCCAAATCGGCGGAACTCGATAAGGTAATCGCGTTGGTGACGTCAAGAGAGGTCGACGAAACCCAGGGCGCAACGGAAGGCAGGCGCCGCTCCTTCGAGCGCATGACCGACGGATTTGATATTGACGTGCCTGCCCGGTACAGCCGGGTGAACGCCGGGGGAGTGGCGGCCGAGTGGGTAGAGGCCGAGGGAGCCTCTGACGGCAGGGTGGTCCTTTACTTCCACGGCGGCGGCTACATAATCGGGTCGCCCCGCACCCACCGGGCTATGATGGCGCACCTGTCCAAGGCCGCTGGCGCAAGGGTGCTGGCGCTGGACTACCGCCTGGCCCCGGAACACCCGTTTCCGGCGCCGGTGGAGGACTCGGTAGCGGCCTATCGCTGGTTGCTGCACGAGGGTTTCGATCCCGCGAGAGTCGCGTTGGGAGGAGACTCTGCCGGCGGCGGCCTGACGGTGGCCGCCCTGGTCCAGATACGCTACCTTGGGCTGCCCGTTCCGGCCGCAGGGGTCTGCGTATCGCCGTGGGTCGATATGGAGGGCCTCGGCGAATCTATGGAAACCAGGGCCGAAGCCGATCCTATGGTCGGTAAGGAAAACCTGATGGTAACGGCCAAGACCTACTTGGGTGGCGCAGACCCGAGGGCGCCGCTGGCCGCGCCCCTGTATGCCGACCTGCGCGGGCTGCCGCCGTTGCTAATCCAGGTGGGGGATGCCGAGGTGCTGCTGGACGACTCCACGCGCCTCGCCGGTGTAGCCCGGGAGGCCGGCGTCGAGGTGCGGATGGACGTCTGGGATGACATGATCCATGTCTGGCACATTTTTGCTCCCATATTGCCCGAGGCTCGGCAGGCCATCTCCCAGGCGGGAGAATTTATCAAGAAACATACCGGAGGCTGAAGATGATCTACGATTTCAGGATGTATACCCTCAAGCCCGGCGCGACGCCCGATTACCGGGCTGGCGTAAAGGAAGTGGGCCTGCCCATTCGCCAGAACCACGACGTGGCCCTGTCCGGCTGGTACTGGAGTGACGTGGGGGCGCTGAACCAGGTGGTGCATATCTGGGGCTACCAGGACCTGGAGCACCTGCAGTCGCAGAAGGCGGCGGTCTACGCCGACCCGGACTGGGGCGGCAAGTACGTTCCCCGAGCCCAGCCGCTGGTCGAATCGCAAAAGACCTGGCTGATGATGTCTCCCGCCTTTGCCCCCACCTACCCGGTCAGGGGCCCCATCGCCGAGGAGGGGACGCCCGAGTACCAGCGCAAGAACGACATGGTCTTCGACTTCCGGCAGTACACCCTGAACCCCGGCGGCCTTCCCACCTACATGTCGGCGGTGGAGGAGCTGGCGCTGCCCATTCGTGAGCGGCACGGCGTCAAGCTGGCCGGCTGGTTCTACAGCGATCTGGGCGACCTGAACCAGGTGGTGCATATCTGGGCCTTCGACAACGTTAAGCACATGGAGGAAGCCAAGGCGGCCGTCGCCGCTGACCCCGAGTGGGGCGGCGCATACATCCCGCGTGTCCGTGGCGTTCTATCCTCGCAGACCACCTACCTGATGAAGACCACGGAGTTCGGCCCTACGCCCTAGGGTCACCGAACGGTTGAATATCCCGTAAGAGGCGGCGTGAGGGCAAAGAAGTCACCCGCCGCCTTCCTGCTTGTTAAGCCCTCGCCGTTATGGAAGAGGCCGTTGTAGTTGCCCTCGGGGTCGATGAAGCCTGCGATGGAAAACTTGCTGTCCTCGACACCCATGGCCATGGGAGGCAGAATTTCCGTTGCGCCCAGCCCCATCGCCTTGTCGAGGTAGGCCCGCAGGTCGTCAACCATCACGAGATCTGGATTCCGGCTATTGCTGGAATGACTGTTGACAGCCCGTCATCCATCACTGCCATGCGGCTTCCTCCTAGTTGTGGCAGCCGCGGGCCTGTATGTCCCAGACGGCTTCCACTTTGCCGTTGCGCAGGCCGACGAAACGGTCCCAGCGGCTGACCATGGCATCCTGCTGGCTGGATATGAGGGCGACCTGGTCGCCGATTTGCAGCGAAGCGCCGTCGGTCAGCCTGAAGACAACGTGGTCGCCGTCCATTGACTCCACATCCACGCCCGGCGGGCCGTCTACTTCGGGCAGCCCTGCCAGTGTGCTGACGGCACGCACTCCGGCATCACCGATGGCCACTCCCGGCCTCGGAGTGCTGATAATGGTAGTCAGCACCTTGGCGGCGTAGCTGAAATCGGACATGTATCCGTAATGTGCGTCCATCAGTAGGTAGCTGCCGCCCTGTACCTCAGTAACACCGTTGATCTCTCCGGCCACGTCATAGCTCCAGGTCTCGCCGGTGGACACTATCTCGACAGGAAGGCCCGAGTCGACGATGGCGTCCTTCATGTCGATGACGGCCTTGATCACCCGGTTACCCTCGATTACCCGGTCCTCGCGGTCGGGCATTGCCGGAATTACCTGGTGGCTCATGATGCCCCGGAAACTGATGCCCGGCAGCGAATCGATATCGTGGGCCAGGGACACGCCCTGCTCGATTTCCTGCACTCCGCAGCGGCGCATGCCGGTCTCCATCTCGATGACGACGCCGAGATCGACACCCTGGGACGTGGCCTCCCTGGACAGGGCACGGGCGTTTTCCGTGCTGTCGCAGGCCACCATGACCTCGGCCTGTCCGGCCAGTGAGCACAACCGGCGTATCTTCAGGTCGCCCGCCACCTCGCTGGTGATAAGAACGCTGGGAACGCCGCCATGCACCATGACCTCGGCCTCCGAGACTTTGGCCGCGCAAACGCCGCCGATGGTGCCGCCACGCCGAATCTGCCGCAGCGCGATGGCCGGGGTCTTGTGGTTCTTGGCGTGGCCGCGCAGCTTGCTGGGGCGGTCGCGGTAGTAGTCGGCGATGACATCCATGTTGTGGTCGAGGGCGTCAAGGTCGATCACCAAGCAGGGTGTGTCCAAATCCTCCATGGGTGTGCCGGGCAGAGGTGTCTGGCTGTCGATCATGGTCTCGCTCCAGTCAATTCCCTGTCCCTCGAGGGAGAGGGCTAAGGTGAGGGTGAATTCCTTGAGGCACTTTGCTCAGCTACGCGAACCGGCCGCGGGCCGAGAGGGGCCAGTAGCCCTCCAGCTTACCGTTCCGCACGGCGCGGATGTAATCATACTGGTTGACCGTGGCGGCCACCTCCCACGGGGCAAGACGGGCTTTTTGTCCCGGAGAAAGTGCCCCCTCGGCGCCGCTTTCCAGATCCACGATGCCGTGTTCGGCGCTGAACCGGGTCGCAAAGGCGCCCGCCACGCCCTGAAGCACGGGACGCCCCTGGTCCGGCCCGGTGGCCTTGTGTCCCGAGTCCAGCACCGCCAAGTCGGGCACAGGGTGGCTGATGACGGTAGCCAGCACCATGGCCGCTACCGACAGCTCCGGGAGGTGGGCCTGCAGACGCAGGTCCATCAGCGGATAGCGGCCGGCCCGCACCTCGGTGATGCCTGAGAGGTTGCCAATCGCCGAATCGCAGTGGGCCCCGCCCACGCTGACTTCCGGTACCGACAGTCCGGCGCTCTCCATCAGGTCCCTGGCGCCAACCGCTGCCTGTAGACGCTCCCGGGTCTGGCTGGCGTGGGATTCAGGATCGTCGCTGGAGGGTCCCGGGACAGTGGCCATTATGCCGCGAAAGTTCAGGCCCTGGGCATCGCTCACGGCGCGGGCCAGCGCCACCGCCTCGGAATCGGGCGATACCCCGCAGCGGCCCATCCCGGCCTCTATCTCCACAAACACATTCAGCTGGACGCCGGATTCTGCGGCTGCCTGCGACAGCTGATCGACGTTGGCCGGATTGTCTACGGCTACGGTAACGGCGACCTGAGACGCAAGCGCGCACAGTCGCCGGATCTTCGATTTCGTTACCACCGGGGTATCGACTAGAATATCGTCGAAACCGGCAGCGGCGAAGACCTCCGCCTCGCCCAGCGTGGTCGCGGCGATGCCCCGCGAGGCCGGAGCAGCCAGCTGGCGGCGGGCCACCTGGGGACACAGATGACTGGTGACCACCGGGCGCACCGTAACCGGAGTTCCGGCGAAGTAGCCGTGGTAGGTCCCTATATTGCGCTCCATCAGGTCCAGGTCGACCACCAGCGCGGGGGTGTCCAGCTCCTCCACCGGTGTGCCGGCCGGCTGAAAAATGGGGCGTTCCATGACGCAGCATTCTCCAAGAATTCAAGTGCCAGCAGAATACCACAAAGGCCAGGCTCAAAGACGGGCCGAACTGCCGCAGTTGCAATCGCCGATGGGCGATGCCACAATCTCACGCATGTCCGGATTGCTGGAAGGGGTCAGGGTTCTCGACCTGACCCATCATATTTCAGGGCCCTACTGCACTAGGCTGATGGCCGGTCTTGGCGCAGACGTGGTGAAAGTTGAGCGCCCGCCCGCCGGAGACGCCGTTCGAAGGCTGGGGCCGTTCGCCTCGCGCCCGAACATGTTCCGCGAACATGGCGCCGACGAACCCGTCGAGGACAGCGCCTGGCACCTCTACCTCAATGCCAGCAAGCGCAGTGTCGGTCTGGACCTCAAGACCGGGGAGGGCCGGCAGGTGGCGCTGGACCTTGCCAACAGAGTAGATATCCTGGTGGAGAATTTCGCGCCCGGGACGATGGACCGTCTCGGTCTTGGCTTCCCGGACTTGAGGCGATCCAACCCTGCGCTGGTGATTACGTCCATCAGCAACTTCGGCCAAACGGGGCCGTACCGCGACTGGCGCGCCGCTGAGGCAAACCTCTACGCCATGGGCGGGCTGATGAACATCACCGGGGAGCCGGACCAGGAACCGCTGAAGGAAGGCGCTCCGCTGGCCCAGCTGGGCGCCGGGCAGAATGCATTTGCCGCAACGATGGCCGCCCTGATGTTCGCCGAGGAGACCGGCGAGGGACAGGAGATCGACGTTTCCATCGCCGAGTACGCCACCAACATCCTGGAAAACGCCCTGATGCAGTACAGCTATTCCGGCCAGGAGTACACCCGCGTCGGGAACCGTGGCTACGGAAGGGCCGCCTGGGGTATCTATCCCTGCCAGGACGGGCACGTGGGAATCATCGCCGGGCCTGATCACAGATGGCCGGAAGTCGCTCGCATTATGGAGCGGGAGGAGCTGGCCGATCCCCGGTACGGATCGAGGCGAGGGCGTCAGGAGTTCGCCGACGAAGTTGACGCCCTGATGCTGCCCTGGCTCATCGAGCACGACAAGGTGGAAATTTTCAAAGCGGGGCAGGAAAGCGGGCTGGGGTTCAGCTTCGTCGCCACGATGAAGGACATTCTCGAGATGGAGCAGCTGGTGGCCCGCGGCTATTTTGTGAACATTGATCACCCTGCTGCTGGAAACCTCACCTACCCGGGTGCTCCCATCACCTGCGAGGAGGACGCTGACGCCTGGGTGTTCCGGCGCGCCCCGCTGTTCGGAGAACACACTCGGTCGGTCCTGACGGACTGGCTGTCCATCGACGCCGCAGTGCTTGAGAAACTTGACGCCGAGGGTGTCATATACCAGCGCGGAAACGGCACCGGGGAATAGCTGCAATGCCCTCCTCGAACCAACAGCCGCTGAGGAACTACCGCGTGCTGGACCTGTCCCGCATCTGGGCCGGTCCTTACTGCACCAAGTTGATGGCCGACCTCGGGGCAGAGGTCATAAAGATGGAGTCACTCAGTGTTTATGACTCCCATCGCGGCCCGGTGAACCCGGCACGGGGCATCGCATCCTACCCCGACAGCGAACCGGGCGAGGAGCCCTGGAACCGGAACGGCTGGTTCAATTGCCTGCACATGTCCAAGTACGGCATCACTCTCGAGTTGAC
Organism: Dehalococcoidia bacterium; assembly: GCA_965203005.1. Lineage (GTDB taxonomy): Bacteria > Chloroflexota > Dehalococcoidia > Lucifugimonadales > UBA3495 > VXOI01. The sequence continues at coordinate 1,399,046 of CBDBBS010000002.1, read as the reverse complement.
CGGCGATGAGGGCCGCCGCGCCTTCGAGCGGATGGTTTCCATCAGCGATGTGCTGATCGAGAACTTCCGGCAGGGCAGCCTGGAGCGGCTGGGCTACGACTACGAGGCGCTGCGCAAGCACCGGCCGGACCTGATCTACGTCTCGATGCCAGCCTTCGGCAACACCGGGCCGTGGAAGGGCTACCTTGGCTACGGCATAGGCCAGGAGCAGCTGTCAGGGATGGCCCACCTGACCGGCTATCCCGGCGACGGGCCGATGAAGTCGGGTATCAACCACGGCGACCCCATCACTGGCTCCCACGCCGCCGGGGTGTTGCTGGCCGCCCTGCGCCGTCGCCGCCGCACCGGCAAGGGAATGTACATTGACGTATCACAGCAGGAATCGGCGGTGGCGTTCATGGGGCCGGAACTGCTGGCCTACCAGATGACCGGAGAGGAGCCGGAGCGCATTGGCAACCGCTCGCGGTGGTACGCGCCTTGCAACACCTACCCCTGTGCCAGTGAGGACCGCTGGATCACCATCGCCGCCACCAACGACGACGAGTGGCAGCGGCTGGTCTCAGCGATGGATGCCGCTCCCCTAGCCGATGACGTGCGCTTTGCCACCCCCGAGGCCCGCATGGCGCACCAGGACGAGCTGGACGCTATCATCGCCGGGTGGACCGGCGACCAGGACGCATTCGCCCTGGCCGAGCGACTCCAGGCGGCGGGCGTGCCGGCGGGGCAGGTGCTGCGCGGCCCCGACCTGCTGGAGGACAAGCACTACGCCGAGCGCGGAACGTTCGTCAACGTGGACCATCCCCAAGTTGGCCCCAAGCAGTACCCGGGCATCCCGTGGAAGATGTCGCGTACACCGGGAGAGGTGCGCTGGCCTTCACCCACCCTAGGCCAGCACAACCGGGAGATCTTCGGCGGCCTGCTGGGACTGACCGGCGAGGAGATTGACACGCTGGAATCCGATGGCGTCATCGGCACCAAGCCAACCGGCTCAAGGATAATATAACCACCCTTACCCTGCCCCTCAGGGGGAGTGTAAGGGTGGGGGTGAACCGTTGCTAGACCAAATCACGGAGGCCCCAATTGACTGAAAAAGAGGTCATCTACGAGATCAGTGAAGGCATCGCCTACATCACCCTGAATCGCCCGGAGAAGCTGAACGCCATCAACCCGGAGATGCGGGAACTGCTGTGGGACGCCTTTCAGGACGTGCGAAACAACAACGAGGTGCGCTGCGCCATCGTGACCGGGAGCGGGCGGGCCTTCTCGACGGGCCACGACCTGGTGGCCATGGCCAATGCCCGCGCCAACGAAGGGCCGAGCACCGGCGACCTTTATGTCGAACAGTCCAAGATATGGAAGCCCATCATCTCGGCCATCAACGGAGTCTGCCTGGCTCAGGGTTGCGGTATCGCGCTGGGCAGCGACATTCGCATCGCTTCCTCCGAGGCACGGTTCGGCTGGCCCCAGGCCAAGCGCGGAATCTCGTCAGTCAGCGGCCCGGCGCTGCTGTCGCAGGTGGTGCCCCGCAACGTGGCCTTTGAGTTCCTGTTCACCGGCGAGTTCGTCGACGCGCAGCGAGCGCTGGACCTGATGCTGGTCAACTACGTCGTGGAGCCGGAGGAGGTGATGCCCAGGGCTGAGGAGATGGCCCGCAAGATCACCGCCAACGCGCCGCTGGCTCTGGCAGCCATCAAGGAAGCCTCCATCAAGGGCGCGGAGATGGGGCTGGAAGAGCGAGTGGCCTACGCGCAGGTGAAGCGCGACGAAGTGCTGGCCACCGAGGACGCCCAGGAGGGCGTGCGCGCCTTCGCCGAAAAGCGCGCGCCCGTGTGGCGTGGACGCTGAGCACATGTGTGACCAGCCCCCTCTCCCTCCGGGAGAGGGAGAGGGTGAGGGCGTCTCCCTGCTCGTAAGGCGAGCGAGAGACCGCGACTCATCCCCATACTTCGGGGCACTTTGTTATTTCTCACACCGTCCAAGCGTCCCCAGACTCACCCAACCAAGGGAACATGTAACCTAACCATCCAACGGGAGAGGGAGACTTATGGCTACGCTGACCACGCCCGAAACCGTATCAATGAACCCTGCGGGCCTCGAAAATGTAAAGCACATATTCAACCGGCAGATATCAGAGGGACTGCACCCCGGCGCCGGACTGGCCGTGTACCGCTACGGCAGCCTGGTGCTGGACATCCACGGCGGCGTAGCCGATCAGAACACGGGCCGCCGCGTCGATGACAAGACCATGTTCGTGTTGTTCTCGTCGACCAAGCCGCTGGCTGGTGCCTGCATCTACATGCTCAAGGAGCGGAGCAGGCTGAGCTGGGACGATCCCGTGGCCAAGTTCTGGCCGGAGTTCGGGCAGAACGGCAAGCAGTCCGTTACGATCCGGCACCTGCTGAGCCACCAGGGCGGCTTCCCTGACACGCCCGCCGACCTGCCCTGGACCGACTGGGCCGACTGGGGCAAGGTCTGCGCCGCCATGGAGCGGGCCACGCCGAAGTTCGAGCCGGGGTCCACGCTGTCCTACCACCCGATCAACTATGGCTGGGTGATCGCCGAGCTGGTGCGCCGCATCGACGGCCGCACCTTCGACCGCTTCATCGCCGAGGACCTGGCCCGCCCGTTGCAGATGGAGGATACCTATGTCGGCCTGCCCGCCGATCTGGAAGGCCGGGTGTCGCGCATCCACCTGATGGAGCAGGACGCCGACACCAACGGCTACGCAGTCACCTTCGACCGCCCCGAGGTGCATCAGGTCATCTGTCCCGGCGCAAATGGCATCGCCACCGCCGGCGACCTGGCGCGGTTCTACGCGGCGATGGAGCGGAAGGGCACCCTTGACGGGGCCATGGTGCTGCGCCCGGAGACGGTGGCCGAGGGTATCGTCATGCAGGCTGAGGGCATCGACCGGTCGCTGGAGCTGTTCGCCCAGAGGGCCCTGGGGTTCGCGCTGAACGACGAGCGGATGGGCAAGCCCTCAGGCAACCCGATGCACACCTTCGGGCACGGCGGGGCTGGCACGTCCATTGGCTGGGCCGATCTGGACACCGGGCTGGCAGTGGGCTTCATCACCAACGGTTTCCGAGGCGCCGACAAGAACAACGCCCGGCTGGCCGAGATCTCGCAGGCCGTCCGCGACGCCTGCGCGTAACGGGGGACTGACGGAACTCATCACAGATACTCGCCATATCCGGCGAAGCGGCGTATATAGGGGCGGGCCTTGTGCCCGCCCATTCTTTTGGCAATAGGGGACGCCCTCACCCTAACCCTTTCCCGGAGGGAGAGGGAATTTTTGGCGGGGACAGTCAGCCGTGCGGGACAGCCATCCGGTGCTTCTGGCGAAGGCTGGTGGACTACGGAGCGAAGCTTGAGCGGGCCTGGGCGCCCCAGCGTCCGTTGACGTGGGTCATTATCCACAGCGAGCGGTAGGTGGCGATTGCCCTGCCGTCGGTGGCGAAGCGAGTGAACTGTATCAGCACGTGGACCTTGTGCTCCGAGCTGTGCAGCACCTCGGCGGAATCCAGCACGGTGTGGTGCCAGTCGTCCCCGGCGCGGGCGTAGAAGTCCCGCATGTACGTGGCCTCCAACTCCTCCCGGTCGTGCCAGATGGCCACTCCGCCGCCGGAAATGCGGATGTGCGGCAGGTGCAGCAGCTCGTGCGCCGCGTCGGTATCCCCTGCGTTGATGGCTGCCATAAAACTGGAGATGGCCGACACGGCTGCGGCAGCACTATCCGGCCACTGGTTTTGCTGACCTTGAAGTTCCGTCAAAGTCGGCCCCTTTCGTTGCGGCGATGCGTTGATCCGACGATGCGACATGTTTCCGGTAGGGGCGGGTTTCAAACCCGCCCCTACGTGTGTTTTTGGGAGGACACCCCCAACCTCCCCCATCAAGGGGGAGGGGATTACCCGATTCGTTCGTGGTTCGACAGGCTCACCATGAACTATCGGACAGTCAGGAGAGGCGGAGGAAGGCCTCGGCGTTGCCGGACATGTGCTTGCGCAGGGCTTCGTCGCCGAGGTCCTGCCAGAAGGGCCAATTGATGACCATCTCGGCGGTGTCGGGGAAGTGGGCCTCGCCGTGGGGGTAGTCGGACTGGTGCATCAGCGCCTCGGTGCCCAGCAGGTCGATGCAGGCCTTGGTCATGGCTGCGCCCTCGAAAGGCTCGGCGCCGCAGCGGAAGCGGCCCATCTGGGCGTATTCTATGGGCTTATAGTCGGTCTGGGGCGTGGTGCCGGAGACGTAATTGCACATCTCCTCGAGCCGTATCAGCCAGTGCGGCAGCCAGCCGTGTCCCACTTCGGCGGCGCCGGCGTTGATGTTGGGGAAGCGGTCGAAGATCCTACCCACGATCAGGTAGGACAGCAGCCGCGCCGCGCCCCAGGGGTGGGCGGCGGTGCGGGCCACGGCGATGTTGCCCCACATGTCGCGGTATCCGGGGAAGTAGGGCGGCTCGAAGGTGAAGCTGTGGTGCAGGATGGGCAGGTGCTCCTCGTTCAGCACCTCGAACAGCCGGTCGTTGGCCGGGTGGTCGATGGGCATGCCCTCGGGCAGGATGATGGCCACGGCGACGGCCCAGCGCTCCTTCGACACAGCCTTGATCTCGTTGATGGACCACTCGATGTCGGCGGCGGGGGCGAGGATGATGCTGCGCAGCCGCTCCGGGTCGGCGCTGCAGTACTCCCGCATATAACGGTGGTAGGCGGAATACAGCCCCTCGGCCAGGGAAACGTCCTCGATGCCGGTCAGGCCGTTGGCCCAGGTGCCGGGGATGATGACGTCGACGTCGCGGCCCTCCAGGTCCATGTCGGCGAGGCGGCCAGCGGCGTTTTCGTCGCTGACGCCCTTCTGCGGGTCGACGCGGTGGTGTCCCGAGTTCCGGGTCACGCGTCCCTCCAGCGCGCCCCGACCACCCGCGACGGCGGCCTGGTCATCGCCGCTGGGGGCCTCGCCGGGGAAGCGGTCGAAGGGGATGGAGGCGATGCTGAGGGCGTTGTAGTCGCCCACGGTGCGGATGTAGGGCTTCAGCTCGTCCAGCCGGGGCCGGAAGGACGGGTCGACGTACTTGACCAAAGTGTCGAGGCTGGGGTTCACGTGGGTGTCGATATCGATGACGCGGTAGCCGTTCTTCATTGGCTCGTCTCCTCCGGGTTCAGGTTGGGTCAAGGTTTCAGGTAGCGGGACAGCCATTCGAGGCAGCGGCCCCAGGCCATGTGGGCAGCCTCGGGGCGGTACGAGACGCGGGTGTCAGACATGAAGGCGTGCCCGGCGCGGGGGTAGCTGACGAACTCGAAGGTCTTGCCGGACCGCTCCAGCATCTCCCGCAAACGGGCCACGTCGCCGGGCGACGGGTTGGTGTCGTCGTCGCCGAACAGGGCCAGCATGGGACAGCCGAGATCGGCGGCCAACTCGCCGGGCGGTATGGGGTTGACCTCGGTGGGCTGGAACAGGCCGTTGGAGTAGAAGTTTACGAACACGTCGACGCTGACGCCGCTGCTGGCAAAGACCAGCCCCAGCCGCCCGCCAGAGCAGAAGCCGACGACGCCGATACGGTCATTGACCCGAGGGCTGGCGCGCAGGAAATCGAGGCCGCCCTGCAAGTCGCCGATGGTCTGGGCGTTGGGCCGGGCGTTCAGGGCGTCGCGGGCCCGGTCCATGTCGGAGTGCTCCACCACGGTCAGGAACCCGTCGCGGCTGTAGAGGGCGGGCACGATGGCGGCGTAGCCCAGCGCGGCGTAGCGGCGGGCCATGTCCTTCATGTGCTCCTCGTAGCCGTGAATGCCGTGCACCAGCAGCAGCCCCGGGTGTGGGCCGCCCTCCGACGGCCGGGCCACGTAGGCGGGCACCGTGTCGCCGTTGTAGCCGCTGACAGTGACGTCGTAGGCGGTTATGTCAGCCGGGTGGTACACCAGGCCGGGCGGCAGCGTTCGGGAGACCAATCAGGCACCGTTCCTTCGCAATTACCATGCAACGCAGACTCGCGCCGGGTGCCCGCATTCTATGTAGTGGGCGGTAGGGTTGCAAGCCGGGGCTGTCTGAACTGTGATTTGTTTGATTCAGGGAATTCGCTGATCCTTGAATGTAGGTGGTGCGTCCCTGGAACCTTGGTGTGTTCAGGTATGCTTGAAATACGCTGGTTATAAAGGACTGTTAATATGGTCTGTAGGTAACGCTTGCTACTACAGTCGTTAGGTCGGAAAAGGGTCTAGTGCATGCGCCTATGAGAGAGTAAATGGACGCGTTGGCGTCACCGATATCGTCAGAGGCTCATAGTCGGCCTATGAATGTAGTGGGGAATTCGCCAATTTGTTTGTCGGATTTTTCCCATTAACGAGCTAAAGGGGGTCCTGTTTGGCTAGGGGTGATCTGGGTTCCCGCAGCAAATTCCTTGTGTTCCTAGCTGTAGTCGCCATTTTTGCCTGGCCCGGGTATCAGGCGTACACGGCTGTGATTGCGCCTGCCAATTCGAGCATTCAAGATCAATCTCCCTCTCAGAATGTAACTCTAAAAGAATCGGCACCCACCCCGGTTCCGCCGACAGCTGGCAATCTTGTTGGGTCAGATAATACAATTCCTCCCGCTGCCACTGATGTGCCCGTCAACCGAGCTGGGGAAAATCAATCCACCTTAGTACCCACGGCTCCATCAAAATCTGTCACAATGCCTGAGCCCACAAACACGGTGGTTCCCACCGCCACGGCAGGGCCGACGCCGACACCAACACTAACGCCAATGCCTGAACCCACGAACACAGTGGTTCCCACCGCCACGGTAGGGCCGACGCCAACACCGACCCCATCGCCGACGCCGACGCCGACGCCAACACCGACCCCAACGCCAATGCCGACGGCTACCCCGACCCCGACACCCAATCCCGTTCCTCACCTTCGGCGCATCGACGAAAAACTATTCATGCTCGAGTTGATTAATCTGGAGCGGAAGAAGGCTGGTGTTCCGGAGGTGACTTTAGGGGGCAACAATGCAGCACAGCTGCACGCCGAAGATTCGCTGATAGGCTGTTACTCGTCTCACTGGGGGAGAGACGGGCTGAAGCCCTATATGCGGTATAGCCTGGCTGGTGGATATCAATCAAACGGCGAGAACGGCATCGGGATAAGCTACTGCATTAGCTCAAAGGATGGATACGCGGCGCTGTCTGGAATTGAGACCGAGATCAGGAAGGCTATGAGGATCTGGATGGGCAGCCCTGGTCACCGCCGCAACATCCTAGAGAGGAGTCACAGGAAAGTGAACATCGGCTTAGCCTGGAACAGGTTCAACCTTAATGCCTATCAACATTTCGAAGGCGATTACGTAGAATACGAGGAACTGCCTGCTCTTGATAGTGGCAATCTGGTTCTTGAGGGGAGGATGAAGAACGGTGCCCGGTTCGGAATTGGGAATTTTGCACATGTCTCGATATTCTTTGACCCGCCTCCCCATCCCCTGACGGAAGGTCAGTTGTCGCGAACGAACTGTTATAGCGGAGGTCGCCCCGTTGCTTACTTGCGAGAACCCCTAATGGCAGGGTGGTCATATCCAAATGATTCTCTACCCACCTCGTATACCGTATGTCCCGACCCATACGACGTACCGTCCGATGCACCTGCGCCTGGATCCCCAGAAGAGGCCAATCAACACAAGGGCCAGGCAGACCGAGCGAGCCAATCAATGGGAGAGAGGCCTGCAGTTATGCAAGCGATTACTGCTTCCAGTTGGAAAGTTGGCAGCAGCGAATTTAGCATAAGCGCTAACCTGGCTAGTGTGCTGGGAAAGCACGGCCCCGGTGTCTACACTGTGGTATTGTGGGGCGAAATAAATGGCGACGTAGAAATTATCTCCGATTATTCGATATTTCACGACATACCGAGGCCAGCCGGATACGACTAGACGACACAGGGAGTTATCAATTGCCGCTAAAGATCCAGAATTACGGTGAATGGAAGGGAGACAGACGCGGCGGTCACCATCCTCCCGCATGCACCTGCTACCGATGCAATGAAGAACGGCGGCGAGCTGAGGCCTCCAAGGAAGAGGAGCGTCGAGTCGCAGAGTACGACCGTCGCGTTGCAGAAAGCCGCGAGCGCACCCGCACCTCCCAAGACCGGAGGGGTGCTAGCAAGCCAACCCGGCCAGGTGTGGGCCGAACGAAGCCCCGAACGACTTCACAGCAGCGTGCCGCAGAAGCTGTCCACCAGTCTGTGGCAGGCGCACGACCTGCAACTCAATCCAGGAGGGCCCAGAATCGAAGGAGTTCTCGGGGGGCGGAAGGCAAACTGTATGGGCTGTCCAGGGCCATCACAGCCTCGGCACTGCGATATGCGCTAACACTGCACTTGGCGGCGATTGTTGGCCTGGTAGCATACGGCTTGGTAGTGGGAGGCGGCTCCAATGTGATGCCAACATTGAATGATGCCGCTCAAGCATATGTCCAAGCTTGGGATACTATGGGTGCTATGGTGGGATTGGGCTAACTTGGGGCACAGACGATACTGGTCGTGTTCTCCCACCGGATGGTTCAAGGGAGAGTGTGAAAGGCCCTGTCAGTGGTTCGACAGGCTCATCATGAACGGGACCTAGTGCGTCTTGGCCTGCAACAAGGAGCGTTGCGGCCCAAGCGAAGCCGCAAGTTTGCGCTTGTGCTGCCTATAGCGAGCAACTAGGCATCCTGAGGCTCTCTCATCTCCCGCAGGCGGCGATAGTCGGCGGCAGTCTTCTTAACTCCTTCCTCAAGACGCTCGGCGACCTCCAATGCCTCAGCCTCCATTCTCTGCAATTCCAGCTTGTGCTTGTCGATTAGCGCGTCAGTCTTCGGGTCGCCCGTATTTTGCATTTTCATGGCAGCAACTCGCTTGAGGTATGCCCTGATTATACTATGCCCCAGGCTTTCTGGGCCTGGGCTACAACCCCAGCGCCGCCGCGAGCTCGCGCTTGTGCTGCTTGGGGTCGCCGAGGAAGTGGTAGAGGGTGCGGGAGGCGGCGGTGTGCAGGGTGAGGCCGTACTCGGTCATGCTGCCGACGCCGGCATGCACCTCGTGGGCGTAGTTGCAGGCCTCGTAGTAACCCTCGCTGGCCACCGCCTTGCACAAGGAGATGCTGCTGGCGGCGTCGCGGCCCACGTCCAGCTTCCAGAGGGCCTCGTAGGTGGTCCAGCGGGCGGCGTCCAGGTGGTTGACCAGGGCGATGACCTGGTCCTGCACGCGCTGGAAGCGGCCGATGGGGGTGCCGAACTGGATGCGGGTGCGGCTGTAGTCGACGGAGACCTCGTAGACGGCCTGGCAGCCGCCCACCTGGTAGGCGCCGATGACCGGGATGGCCTTGGCGACGGCGCGCTGCCACGCGGCCCAGCCGCCTGCGATGGCGTTGCCCAGAACGTTGGTCGAGTCGGCGGATACGTTGTCGAAGCGCACCTCGGCCAGGTTCCAGGCGAAGCCCGGCAGTCCACGGGAACGGACGCCATGGGCATTGGCTGGGACGACAACGAGGCCGACGTCCTCGGACTCCTCGGAGCGGACGGCGACCAGATAGTGGCTGGCGCTCTCGCCGTCGAACACGTAAGCCTTGGAGCCATTGAGGCGCAGGCTGTCGCCGTCGACTCGGGCGGTGAGGCGCACGTCGCGCTCATCCCAGCCGTAGTCGCGCTCGGTAATGGCGGGAACCAGGCGCATTTCGCCGCTGGCGATGCGGGGCAGCCAGTCGCGCTTCTGCTCCTCGGTGCCGCCTTCCAGGATCGTAAGGGCCGACAATACCGCCGATGTCAGGTGCGGGCCGGGCACGGGGCCGCGTCCCAGTTCCTCGAAGAGCACGCCCGTGTCGGTGAACGAGCCGCCCTCGCCGCCGTACTGATCGGGGATCAGGATGCCCAGCCATCCGGTGGAGGCCAGACGGCCCCACGGCTCGAGGGGCGTGGTCTCGTCAGGGGACGCGATCTGCAGCAGCGTCTCCTTGGGGTATTCCTGGGACACAAAGCGGCTGGCAGCCGCCTTCAGCATTTCCTGTTCAGGGGTGAGGGAGAGGTCCATACGTCTCCTTAACTATACGAAGAAAATTCAACACAGAGGCCACAGAGGACGCTGAGAATATGTCTTACCTCCTCTCCTCTGTGCTCTCCATGTGCTCTGTGTTTAACTTAGCCCAGGGCGCCGGCGCGCTCCCGGACCTCGCGGCCGATGCCGATGCGGCGGGCCATGATGACCTTCTGGATGTCGGTGGTGCCGCCAGGGTGGATGGCGACTATGCCAGCCCGGCTGTGGGCCTCCATGTGGCCGTCGGCAGCGCCGAGTTCCTTGTCGTGGGTCAGGCCGGCCGGGCCGAGGATGTCAAGCATGGCCTGCGCCATGCGGAGACCGGAGGTCTTGCGCATGTAAGAGGCCTGCGGGCCCTCGTAGGTGATGTGGGCGCCGCTGTGCCGCATCCAGTAGTTGCGCAGGTTGAGAAGGCGCACGATCTCGGCCTCTACATAGACGTCGATGAGGCGGTCGCGAACGTCGGGGTCGCTGGTCATAGGCTCGCCGCGCCGCTCGGTGGTGCGGCAGTGATCGAACAGCCGGTCTACGAGCCAGTTGCGGCCGATGCGCCCGCCGGTGCCGTGTTCCAGCTCCAGGTGGGTGGTGGCGACCTTCCAGCCTTGGTTCTCGCCGCCGACAAGGTTGAAGGCAGGCACGCGGACGTTGTCGAAGTAGACCGTCTGCTTCACCCCGGAGCCTGCGCCCGACTCGCCGCCGGAAATCAACAGGTCCATGGGCTGGATGGTGATGCCGGGCAGATGGGTGGGCACCATGAACCAGCCGAGGTTCTCGTGACGCTTGGCCTCGGGGTCGGTGACCGTGATGGTCCACATGTAGTCGCAGCCGTGGTCGCTGCCGACGAATATCTTCTGGCCGTTGAGCACGTACTCGTCGCCGTCGCGGATGGCCTGGGTCTTCACGTTGGCCAGGTCGGAGCCGGCCTCGGGCTCGGAGAGCAACTGCCAGGTGCGGACGCGGCCGGTGAAGATTGGTGGGAGGAAGGTCTGCTTCTGTTCCTCGGTGCCCCAGACCAGGATGGAGTTGCCGCCGAGGCGTCCGCCGGAGTCGTAGTAGGGCGGCAGAGTCAGGCCGAAAGAGTCGATCTCCTCCTCGATGACCACGGCGCTGTCGACGTCGAGTCCGCCCCCGCCATATTCGGCAGGCGCGGTGGGCCAGAGCCAGCCCTTATCTCCCAGCTTGCGGCCCAGCTCGCGGCGGAGCTGGTACTGGTCCCACGTCAGGTCGGCCGGATCGGCTGGGTGCTCGACGCCGGTGGGGACGTGTTCCTTCAGCCAGGCGCTGACCTCGCGGCGGAACTCTTCCTGTTCGGGAGTGTAACGCGGTTCAAAATCCATGGTGCCTCCGGGTCTAGTCGATGTAGAAGTCGCGTCTGAGCTGTCGCTCGGGGATCTACTTGATTGCTTGACGGTAAATACCTCGTAATGTTCCGGTATCAATTTGACGATGTCTGGGCACCATCAATTTTTGCTCTTCTCCAGCCTCTGAATACCTTCTCAACTTTACGTGGCTGCCCTCTTGTTAAACTGTATCGAATCCATACCGTCGAAAAATCGAAACCACCTCACGGAATGACATTCGCCTCAGTCTAGGCACTGGCGGTTTCCATTTCCATAGTCAACAGAATTCGTGGGTAGCGTACGACTCCTATGTATTCGGGGTCCTCGTCGTCAAGAAACAGGCAGACTGCTTCCTTCACATTGGCGACCGTCTCGTCCAGCGTGCATCCCTGGGTAACTATCGCAAGCTCCAGGCACGATGCTACAAAATGCCCCTCGCATTCCCTTATATGAACCCTGATGCTTTCGTCCGGTTTCATATTGACCTCTCAATCAAGGATAACGCGCTCTTATTGCGAGCGCAGGGCGCGGCCTGGGAGGGCGCCGGTGTGGGTGCCATTATCCACCACCAGTGTGCCGTTGACCAAGACGTGGGAGATGCCGTCCGGGTACTGCTTCGGCTCCTCGAAGGTGGCGTTGGCCCTGATGGTGTCGGGGTCGAAGACCACGATGTCAGCCTTCATGCCGTCGCGCAGGATGCCGCGATCCTGAAGGCCGAGGCGCTGGGCCGGGGCCGAGGTCATCTTTCGCACCGCGTCCTCCAGGCGGAACAGGCCCTCGTCGCGGGCGAACTGTCCGAGGACATAGGGGAAGGTGCCGTATGTGCGGGGGTTGGGCATGTCGCCGGTCATGATGCCGTCGGAGCCGACCATCTGCGCCGGGTGGCGCACAATTGTGCGGATGTTGTCCGGGTTGCCGGTGCGGGCCACGAAGGCCACCTCCAGGTTCTCCTCGATCAGGAGGTCGCAGATGGCGTCGACCATGCGCTTGCCCTGGTAGCGCGCCAGGTCGCCCAGGGAGCGGCCCTCCCATTCCTTGTTGCCGGGAACGTTGCTGAAGATGTAATGATCCAGGGTCAGGCCCCACATTGGCTCCACGGCGTCTCCGATCTCGTCGCGGATCGCTGGCTGCTTGATGCGCTCCATCAGCGCGCCCGGACCGCCGGCGTGCACCCAGTAGGGAAGCAGGGAATGCAGGACCGTGGAGGCAGCGGCGTAGGGGTACTGGTCGAAGGTGACATCCACGCCGGAGTCTCGTCCCTCGTCGACCAGGCCGACCATCCGCTCGCCCATGCCGTCGACCGGGTTGTGGTAATGGGAGATGTGGACAGGCACCCCGGCGCGGCGGCCAATTTCGATGGCCTCCCGGAAGGGATCCAGCAGCCGGTCGCCCAGTGAGTAGCGGGCGTGAGTCATGTACATGCCGCCCAGGTCTGCGATGGCCTCCGAGACCGCCACCAGCTCGTTTGTGTCGCTGTAGGCGCCGGGCGGATAGGTGAGGCCGGTGGCGAAGCCAAAGGCGCCGTCCTGCATGGCCTCGCGGGCGAGCCGGCGCATGTGGGCCAGCTCCGGTTCCGTGGGCAGCCGGTCGTCCCAGCCCATGGCCTCGACGCGTATAGCGGCGTGGGGGGCCATGAACGCGACGTTACAGGCCACCCGGTTGTCGAACAGGTCGAGATACTCTCGCACCGAACCCCAGCGAACGCCCTCGGGAGGCATCCCGTTGACGGCCGCCAGGTAATAGAGGAGCTGTTCCAGTTTTTCAGGAGACGATGGGGCGTAGGACAGGCCATCCATTCCCATAAGCTCGGTGGTGACGCCCTGGCGGAGCTTGATCTCGTGTCGCGGGTTGGAGAGCAGCACCAGGTCTGAGTGAGAGTGCATGTCGATGAAACCCGGGCAGATCACGCTGCCGCCGACGTCGATGATCCTGCCGGCCTCAACGTCGGCCTCGCCGGAGCGGACGACGCTGACGGAGTCGCCGGTGATTCCGACGCCTCCACGAAACCAGGTCTGTCCCGTGCCGTCGATTATTCGTCCGTTTCGCAAGAAAATATCGAACAAGGTGGCCTCCCTTGGGTGTCGCCAGAGAGTGTCGCCAATAGACTACCACAGTAGCGATTCAAGGTGGGCCTCGTCCTTTTGTCGACTACCCGTAACGCGCTCATTTCGCCTCTGGCATACCGGGAACTCGGTACTCTCAACGTGCGTTGGTATTCCAAGTCTGGTCTGTTTGTGTAGGGGCGCACGGCTGTGCGCCCTGGGGTTTCGGACGGGAAAACGTTCTCAACTGATGGCGTAAAGGCGCACGGCCGTGCGCCCCTACGGACGACCGTTCGGCATTACCAACACACGTTGAGAATACCGCGAATTCCAGAGCGTATCCCGAATGTGCCGAATGTGCTGATGACTGGTAAGATATTGAAAATTTGATAATGCTCCACAGGCATCGAGTCTCCATACTGTGCCAAAAGGATCCCAGACAGTTGCCATCTCAGCCAAAGGGCATTTCGATTACCGTGGCAAACGAGAGGTTGACCAAGCATGCTGAACCGCTTCCGGGACTTTGTTAAACGTCTGGAGTTGCCCCAGGAGGAAGAGGGGGACGTCGTATACCGGATCATCGACGATGACTTGGTTGCCGTCGAAGTGACCGCCGCTCAGTACGGCATCTGGCGCCTGCAGCATGACGTTACGAAACTGGCAATAGTGGGTCAGGATACGGTCGAAAGCGTGATGGTCCGGACCACCTTCTCAATAATGCCGGAAAACAGGGGATACAAGCCCTTTGGGACATCAGCATACGAAGTCGCAACTTTCGACCCGCTCCCCCAATATTCGCAAAGGTACGACACCTGGCAGGAGGCGGAACGGGGACACCGGAACACGCTGGAATGGATAAGGCGGGACCATGCCACAGCCCTGGCCACGGAACGAAGGGCCGATGCGCTGGCGGGCACAGCGGGAGCAGTGAGGCTTGCTGTTTCGGCGGGAATACCGGCAATGTTCGAGGTCACTGTCCATCCCGATGACCATATTGATGTGCAGACACCTCTTGTCCGCTCCGACGGAACTTTCGCGGTGGTGACTGTGACCGAAGCAGGCGACGGGTTCAAACTGAGCGGGTTCGCCGGCCCCGGGCTCCCGGCAGCTGGCGAGTTGTGTGGGATGCTGGGCTTGGCTGCGGAGGGCGACAGCGTCACCTGCGTCGTGGTCGACGAGGCTGAGCTACCAAGGGGCATCCTCAGCGTGGCCCAGGCTGTTGCCTGCATCTCGGTATCACAGTAGCCAAAGAGTTGATCCTAAGGCGCTCTCGTTCGCTGTTCCGCATCGGCCACCAATTTCCACGGTAAGTTACCGTTTCACGGTCAGGCCATAGAGACCCGGGCCTGTCTCCGCAAGTGGTCTGTAACCATCGAACCTCCTCTCCTGCTGGAGAGGGGGTTTAGTTTGGGCGGGCCAACGTCAATTCCCGAACGCAAGGATCGCGAACACCCCGCCCTGGATACGAAACCGGGAGCCGGGCGTATCTTATACAGTGTCTAATAGGCCCATTCCAATTACGAGGAACGGGCTGCGGGCCGCATCCATCCATTCCTGAAAATACAGAGGGACGCCCTCACCCTAACCCTCTCCCGGAGGGAGAAGGGACTTTGTAGACGCCCTCTTACAGAGGACACCTCAAGAGTCTCTGTCAGTGTGGGAGCGCAGGCGACCTCGGGTGGACGTTCAGAGCGGCAGCAAGGAATAGAAATCATGACACGGGAGAACGCCATCACCCTCAATGACATCCATTCCCAGCTGAACGCCACACGGGTCGCTAGAGTCGAGAGGCCGGAAACCCTGGAAGGGCTGCAAAGAGCCGTTACTTCCGTCGCCGAGGCTGCCGACAGTCTCAGCGTAATGGGTGGATGCCACTCCATGGGCGGCCAGCAGTTCCTGTCCGGTGGAGTGGCCCTGGACACCTCTGGCCTGGACCGGATCATCTCGCTGGATTCCGGCGCTGGCCTGGTTTCCGTGGAAGCCGGGATTTTGTGGGATTCGCTGGTAGGTGGCCTGCGGGAAATGCAGGTCAACCAGAAACGGCGGTGGAGCATCGTCCAGAAGCAGACCGGCGCAGACCGGCTCAGCATCGGCGGGGCGCTGGCTGCCAATGGCCACGGCCGTGGACTGTCCTATGCTCCCATCGTGCAAGACGTGGAGTCACTGGAGTTGGTGGATGCACAGGGAAATTTTGTGCATTGCAGCCGGACGGAAAACCAGGAGCTGTTCAGCCTCGCAATCGGGGGCTATGGGCTGTTCGGCGTGATCTACTCGGCCACGCTGCGACTGATGCCGGCTCATCACCTTCGTCGGACGGTGGAGGTAACCGACATTGACCTTCTGCCAGACCTCTTTGCCAATCGGATTGCAGACGGCTTCACCTACGGCGACTTCCAGTATGTGACGGACGAATCTTCTGCCCACTTCCTGCGGCGCGGGGTGCTGTCATGCTACCGGCCTGTTCCAACTGAGGAGACCGCCCTGGTTGAGCCCCCGCGTCTGCTCTTGACGAGGGAGGACTGGCTGAGACTGTTGCGCCTCTCTCACTCAGACAAGAGTCGGGCGTTTGAGGAGTATGCCGGGTTTTACCGGCGCACCGACGGACAAACATACGACAGCGACGTCTTCCAGTTGAGCATGTACATCGACGGCTATCACCATGAACTGGACCGCTTGCTGTACAGAGGGGCCAAGTGCAGCGAGACCATCACAGAGGTATATGTTCCGCTGGGCCGGCTGCCCGACTTCATGCAGAGTGCGGCAGACGAACTGGTGCGGCGCAAGGCCAATGTCATCTATGGGACTGTAAGGTTGATCGAGCAGGACGATGGGACTTTTCTCAACTGGGCCAAGCAGTCTTACGCATGCATTGTGTTCAACCTCCACTTTGAGCATTCCGGGCGTGGCATCGCCAAAGTCGCTGACGATCTGCGGTGTCTGATTGACCTGGCCACGGAAATGGGAGGCAGCTATTTCCTGACCTACAACCGCTTCGCGACCCGGGAACAATTGGCTCATTGCTATCCGCAGTTCGGCCGCTTTCTGGACCTCAAGAGCAAATACGACCCCGACGGAGTGTTCTCCAGCGACTGGCACCGGGCGTATCGCGACGTTGTCTGAACAAGAGCGCCCTTCTTGCCAGACCCCCATGCCCTCTATATCATTGGGACGCCCACACCTTCTCCGGAGGAGTCCCAATGCCCACCGTCTCCATCGACCACATTGCCATGCCTACGGCCAATGCCGAGCGCCTGATCGAGTTCTACAAGCGGCTCGGCTTCACCATCAACGATGAAGCTGAATGGCGTGCCGGAACCGCCAACATATTCTCCATCCAGGTGGGCGACTCGAAAATCAATGTGCACCCCGAGGGATACGTCGCAGGTCTGCGCGGGCCATCCGCAATGCCGGGCAGCGCCGACATCTGCTTCGTATGGGACGGGACGGTGGAAGATTGCCAGGATTGGCTGGCGGCCGCCGGAGTGGAGGTGATCCTGGGGCCTGTGCCACGCAAGGGCGGCAGGGGCTTTGGAGCCGTGCCGTCGCTCAGCCTCTACGCTCGCGACCCGGACGACAATCTGCTGGAATGGATGATTTACCAATAGCAGCCAACCATTGACACTCTCCCCGTGCGGTTGAGGGGGAACCACGGAAATCGAATCAAGGCAGGTGGCGCGATGCCCATGATGACCGGCAAGGATGCCCTGGTACGGATGCTCAAGGCTGAAGGAGTGGAGTACATCTTCGGCAATCCCGGCACCAGCGAGACTCCAATGATGGACGCACTGCAGGACTTTCCGGAGGTGAAGTACATCCAGGCCCTGCAGGAGGGCACCGCTGTCGGCATGGCTGACGGGTACGCCAGGGCCACGGGCCGCCCCACCTTCGCCAACATCCACATCGCCGGTGGACTGGCCAACGGCATCAGCGCGCTGTACAACGCCTACCGCGGCGGGACTCCCGTGGTGCTGAGCGCCGGAAACTCCGATACCCGCATGCTGCTCAGCGAACCGACGCTGTCGGGCGATCTGGTTCAGATGACCCGTCAGTACACCAAGTGGAGCCACGAGATACACCACGCGGCTGACATTCCCGGGGCGGTCAGACGGGCCTTCAACGAAGCGAAGACTCCGCCCACCGGCCCCACTTTCCTGTCGTTCCCATGGGACACGATGGATGTGCAGTCTGACGTGGACATCATAGGATCGAGCCACGGGTACCACAGAATCCGGCCTGACCGCGATGCGTTGGAGCAGGCTTCCAGGCTCCTTTCCCAGGCGGAGAATCCGGTCATCATCATCGGCGACCGCATCGCCCAGTCCGGCGGCGTCGAACAGATGGTGCAGGTTGCCGAGCGGCTGGGCGCCAGGGTGTTCGCTGCGTCTTTCTCGGAGGTGAACTTCCCCACCAGCCATCCACTGTGGTCCGGCATGCTGAATACCAGCAGCCCGGCGACTCGGCGGCTGCTTTCGGGAGCGGACGTGGCATTGGCCGTGGGCGCCAACATTTTCTCGCAATTCCTGTATGTTGATACGCCGCTGCTGGACCCCACCACAAAGCTGGTGCATCTGGACAGCGCCACCAGCGAGGTTGAGAAGAATTATCCCACCGAAGTCGGAGTGTATTCGGACCCCGCCACCGGACTGGCAGAACTGGCCGACGCCCTGGGCCAGGATATGTCAGGCCCTGCCAGGGAGGCAGGAGCCACCCGGATGGCCGAGTTGGGCGAACGCCGCCGCAGGGCCCGGGAGGAATACCAGGAGCGCCTGCGGCAACGCTGGGACAACAACCCCATCGCGGTAGAGCGCATGATGCACGAGCTGGCCGCTGCGGCTCCCCCTGGCACCATCGTGGCCGACGAGGCGGTTACTTCACGGCCCGCAATGATGCAGGAATTCGACTTCGATGAGCCCGGAACGTTTTTCGGTATCCAGGGCGGGGCCTTGGGCTGGGCCATGCCCGGAGCGCTGGGTCTCAAGCTGGCCAAGCCCGACCGGCCGGTGCTGGCGGTGGTTGGCGACGGGGCCTCGATGTACACGGTGCAGGCCCTGTGGACAGCGGCCACCTACAATATTCCAGTGGTCTATGCCATCTGCAACAACCGGGCCTATCGCATCCTCAAGGTGAACATGGACATCTACCTCAAGAGGATGCTGAACGACGACGAGCGGGTCAGCGAGTACAGAGGGATGGACTTCACCAACCCTCTCGACCTGTCGGCCATGGCCCAGGCGATGGGGGTGGACAGCGCCAAGATCACCGATCCGGCCCAGATCGGGCCGGTGGCCCGCAGAATGTTCGAGAGTGGAAAGCCGGGCCTGCTGGACATCTCCATAGACGGGTCACTGTAATGCAGTCTGGCCTGCTGCCACAGGTACGGCAGCAGGCCAACTACAATCCTTGTGGCTGGGCAAAGGGATTACTGAAGTAAGCTCTCTCTTGGGTATCCATCTAGGTGATACTGATGCTCGCAATCCCCTGAAATCCCCCGAAGTAGCGAGGGAATCCGGGGAATGGGTATCCAGGAAACCTGTAGATTACTCACATCTTTTTCATAGGTCTCCGGGGCATACATGCCCACATTTTTCTACGTTATGTCGTTTGACAAATACAATTTATTTACCATATCCTAAAGCTGTTCAACGATGGCCGCATTCTGCGCCTGAGGAATAACAATGGTAACACTTTCAACTGACGCAGGAATGATGCGCTTGAACGCCAACAGGAATGTTCAGCGCGTCGTTTCGCCTTCCATGGTCATAGGGCTGGGTTCTACCAGCTGCCAGATAGTAAGAAAACTGGAGGCTACCTCAGAGAACTGGAGCTTTGAGGACCGCAAGAACCTAGCCTTCCTATATATGGATACACGGGAGGCAACACGGGGCGAAATATCCCGTGCCGCCAGGTTTATTCCCCTCGTGCTGCCGCACTTTTCCAACCTCAGGGACATGCGTCCCTGGATCACGGAGTGCGTGCCGGAGCTGAAATATCTCAGCCTCTCCCGCGAGGGCGCTTTGGGGACTCTGGCCAATGCCGGCGTGGCCGGCCGGTTCAATTACAGCGACATCCGGGGGCACCTGGATTCCACGATTGAACAGATCTGCCCCTACTACGAGGGGATCACCTATCTGCGAATCCACATAGTGGCCTTCCTCGGAGGAGGAACCGTGGGGGCCCTCCCTGTGCTGCTGGCGGCTCTGTCGGAAGTTCGGGGCACGGCTTACAACTTCAGCGTGGTGCTTCACCTGCTTCTGCCGCAACGGGGAATGTCGCGAGACCCGGAAACCACGTATCCGCTGCAGCTTCGCAATGCTTACGCAATCCTGCAATTCCTGCGTTCCATCACCGGGGTCCAGGTTGGGCGCGCCGAGCATACAGGAGGCGATTCCTTTACTATCACCGTCTACCCTGACAAACGAATTGAAGCAATAGGCCCGCACTTCGATGTGTGCCTCTTGCATCGCTCGCCGAAAGATTCGCTGCCAGTCCAGAGGAATCACGTGGCCCGAGTCCTGGAGGACTTGGTGGCCGATGCCTGGGGAACCGGTCAGGACTGGTGGGCACGCTTCCATGAAACCATGAGGGAGGCGAACAATCAGGAGGACGCGCGTTTCGGGTCTATAAGTTCCCGGGAAATTGGATTGCTTGACGGGTTTTTCACGCAGACTGCAAAGCAGTATCTACAAAATCAGTGGCGTAGCAGGCTGTAAAGGAGGGTAAGATGGCGCGATTCAAAATTCGCCGAAACAGGCCGTCCTTTAGAGAGATGAGCAAGGTCCTGCCGGCTCCGGTGGACCCGCTCTCTTTCCTACACTCCGGTCGCCAGGGAGGGTCCGGCGCGGCCAGAGAGGCTTACAACCAGGTGCTTGGGTCCTTCCATGAAATCCTGGCCGACGTGGAACGGGCGCTCGCGTCGATATTCGAACGACTGAGGCCGGATGGCAACATCAGCGACCGGATGGCCGTAGAAGCCAACAGCGACGTCAGGACTGAGCTGGCCAGGGCTAGTACGCTGGCCGACGTCAAGCGCAATGAACTAATCTCCGGTATTTCTTACCGGCTGCAGGCAATGTTCCTGCAGAATTTGATCTTGTCTCCCGAGCAAGACCCTCCAGTGCGGCGGTGGGCCCCGCTGGCCGACCGGGTAGTGCAGAGGGACATGCCGGTGGTGTCCGAGCCAGCCCACGCCGAACTGGACGTCAACCAAAAAGAGCGGCGCAGGCGGATAACCAACTGGCAGCTCGAAACGGATGAATGGCTGGAAACGCTGTGCCTGAACCGGGCCGGGGAAGTAATTGCTCACCTCCTGGAGGAGATTGGAGATTACTCGGCCTCGTGGACCGACACGGTGAACCAGTTGCGCCGCGAATCCGTGGGTGGGGGACGCCTGTTTCGGGAAGTAACCGACCCTGAGTATTGGACTTTTGACAACGAGGACCCGACGGTCAAGAACCTGGTTTCGGGCGTGCAGGCCCAGGAAATCGCCACTCGCATACTCAATCGGTTCCAACTCAGCAACATGGAACTGATGGAAATCTGCCAGTCGGTTCACCAGACCCTGGGCGGGAAGCCGGTTTACGGGTCCGACCGCGTGGACATACTCGAACTGGAAAACCTCCTCGCGGAAGCCACTGCCGTCAAAATCAAGGACACGGTGGCCATTGAGGACGGGTTTATCTCCCTGATTTCCACGAGCACCAGGTCCGGTGAAGAACTGGGCGAATTGCTGGTGGAAATGCGGATGGGCGCGGCGGCCATGGAGGAGAAGATGTGGCGGGTTGGCGAGTACCGGCTTGGCCATGTTGACTCGGCTGCGGGGGTCGGCATCACAGCCTCCTCACTGCACGACTCGGTGCTGAGGGGTCTCGGCGGTGGCCGCAGGTTCGCTGCGGTTGAGGGACATCCCAACAACAATCACAGGTTCGAAGTGCAGATGTCCACCGTTGGCGCGTCGCTCTCTGACCTGGCGATTTTCCGCGACATGGTGAACGCCTGGTACTCATGGCACTTTGAGGAGCGGCGGGGCGAGAATGGCAGTCGCAAAGCGCGGATGGACGCTATCAGGAAGGAGTCCTGGAAGCTCTACCCGGACATAGGGCAGAATTCAGGCGTCCGACCTGCGGTCATCGAACTGATCGACGACGACCTGCGGCAGGTCTGGAACACTTCCGGAGACGTTGCCCTTCGCCTGGCATACGGCCATCTGGACGAAGCCGAAGGGGAGCAGGTACACGCGCCTGAGAACGGAAGGGCCAGGCTGGCCAACTAGTCCCTGACCGAGAGTTTATCCGGCATCTTCGCGCCGCCTTTGCACTGGAGCAGGCGGCGCGTTGCTGTATTGTGGACCTGGTTTGAATTACAACAATTCTTATATACGTCGCATAGCATTACGCACCTCGTAAAGCGTAATTTTTGCATCCATCACTGATCAAAGGGAGGCCCAATGCAGAGACCTCGATTCAGGCTTGAAGGCAAGGTAGCCATCGTCACCGGCGCCGGTTCCAGTGGCCCGGGTGTGGGCACCGGGAAGGCCACCGCAATTCTGTTCGCCCGGGAAGGCGCAAAGGTCTTGCTGGTCGACCGCTCTCTTATGCAGGCTGAGGAAACCCTCTCTGCCATCCGCGAAGAGGGTGGCGAGGCATCGGTGTTTCAGGCGGATGTCACGAGCTCCGACGACTGCAGCGCCATGGCCGACGCGGCCGTAGAGCGGTACGGCGGCCTTCACATTCTGTTCAACAACGTGGGCATCCTGGGCCGTGGAACTGTGGTGGACGTGGATGAAGACCATTGGGACCAGGTGCTGAACGTCAACCTGAAATCCATGGTGCTGACCAGCAAGCATGCCATCCCGCGCATGATCGAGACCGGCGGCGGATCGATCATCAACGTTTCGTCCATCGCCGGCATCAGGGCGGGCAGTGGCGGCGCAGCGGTACCCTACGCCGCGTCGAAGTCGGGCATAATTGGCCTGACATCCACCATGGCTGTAACCCACGGGCGCGACAATATCCGTGTGAACTGCATCGCCCCCGGACACATCTATACGCCGATGGTTGCGGGCAGCATGGCCGACGAGTTTCGAGACCTGCGCCGTCGCGCGGGGCCGTTGGGCACGGAGGGCGATGCCTGGGACATCGCCTGGGCGGCGGTATTCCTAGCCAGCGACGAATCCCGGTGGGTCTCCGGCATCGTCATGCCGGTGGACGCCGGCTTGCTGGCCACCACGCCCCTGGCGATGCTGGACCACCTGCGGTAGCGATCGACATGTGAGCCGAGGTAAGGCGAATGAGTGGCGTTCGCCTTCAATCAGGTCACAGTCCGTAGGGGCGGGTTTCAAACCCGCCCCTACGATTAGCGGTCGGTGTTATTAGTCAGCGGGGACGTCCTCACCCTAACCCTCTCCCGAAGGAAGAGGGAACTTTCAGGAATTGGCTGCACCTGGTCGCTGGTTACTCCGCGTCGGGATGGGTGGTGATGAAGCGGGCGGCGCGGGCCGGGTCGACGTGGGGCGCCCGGACTTCCACGTCAGCCTGTTCCTCCTGCAAGCGGATGGTGACAGAGCTGTCCATGCCGCCCCAGCCTCGATTCATGGCCTCGATGGCGATCTGCTCGGCCAGGTTGGCCACGGGCATGGGCACATTGAACTCACGGCCCAGATCGGTGGCCAGACCGATGTCCTTCCGAGCCAGCTCCAGCGCGAAGCTGGGCGGGTTGTACTCGCCCCGGAACAAGGTGCGCACGACACCCTCGTGGAGGACGTTCATTCGTCCCAGCGAACCACGGCGGACGCACTCCCACAGCGGCTCGGGGTCCACGCCCGCCTTGACGCCCAGAGTCAAGCCCTCCGCGATAGCCTGCCGGACACCGTGGCCGATCATGTTATGCACCAGCTTGGCTACCGAACCGGCGCCGATCTCTCCTGCGTAGAACACCTTGTCCCCGAATGCGTCCAGCAGGGGCTTGACCCGGTCGAATATTTCGCGCTCTCCGCCGACCATCACCGCCAGGTTGCGGGACTGGGCGCCGCTCTTGCCTCCGCTGACCGGGGCGTCGAGGACGTGAACGCCCTTGGCGCGAAACTTGACCTCCAGCTCGCGGATGAGCGTGGGCCGACTGGTGGATAGGTCGATGTAAATCGAGCCCGGCCTGATGCCCTCCAGTATTCCCTCCGGGCTGGTGGCGACCAGCTCCACTTCACGCGGGCCAGGTAGCGACGTCAGCGTCACCTCGCACCGTTCCGCCACGTCGGCGGGCGAACTGCCCAGCCGCGCTCCGGCCTCCAGGAAGGGACGGGTGGCTTCCTCGCGCAGGTCGTAGACTACCATCGGGTAGCCGGCCTTCTGGATGTTGCCGGCCATCCCGCCACCCATGTTGCCGAGTCCTATGAATCCCACGGTCTCCATATTTCACCTCTGTAGCCGCAGGATTCGAACGACGCACTGCGGCCGGAGTTTGCGCACCGATTATAGTACAGGCCCTGCCACGTGGCCCCACGGTGTCCTCCAGAGTGCCCGGAGCTACAGCAACACTCAAGCAGCCTCTGCCAGCGCGGCGAGATCCGAAACCGTAAGCGACGGCACGGCGTCGGTCGGTCGCGTGCCGCCGCCGCGATCGGGCCGCTTGACCCACACGCTGTCAATGCCCAGCTGATTGGCGGGGCCAATGTCGTGGTAGAGGCTCTCCCCGACGTGCAGCCAGCGGTCACGCTCGATCCCCATGCGCGTCTGTGCCTCGTGAAAGGGATTCAGGTCAGGCTTGTAGCTTCCCGCCTGCTGCGAGGTGATCACCGCGCTGAATTTGACGCCCAGGGCCTCCTCCGACTGGTTGAATAGGTCTCCGTCAACGTTGGAAATGACCGCCAGCCTGTAGCGGGTCTGAAGTTTTCTCAGCGCGTCGGGGGCGTCCGGAAATATCGGCCATCGAGGCAGCGAGTTGGGGAGGGCGTCCGCCTCCTCCGGCCGCAGGCGAATGCTCACCTCCCAGGCCATGATCTGCATCACGTCTCGAAGGACCCTTCGGTAGTTGAGGAACTCGCAGGAGGTCTGTACTTTCGGTTCCGCGTCGGCGAAGAGGGCCAGGATTTCCTCTTTGCTCCTGCGAACGCCGTGGCGGGCAAATACTGCCGCTACTGCGTCTGTGATGCCGGTCTCCCAATCGACGAGCGTCCCGTAACAGTCAAAGCTGAGCCATTCGTATCGGCTGAAATCAAGCAAGAAAAACCTCCGTTCGCATTGGGATTTGGCGACAGTTCCACCGCTCAGGATAATGTTATCAGGCCGATGGCCTTTGAGCGCATTGGTGATTTCGGCTACACTTGCCCCGCATTTCCTCAAAACCAATCCGCCGAAGGGCCTCAGAGGTGCGTCGTGCTGTTTCCCTCTCCTGAATCCGACCGGCTGCTGTATAACCTGGACAACGGGCTGCCATCTCTGTGCGCCTACGTGTTCAGCCATCCGAACATGGTGGAGGTGGCCGGGGTAGCGGGCATGGACGCCTTTATGGCAGACATGATGTTCACCGCGCACGACTGGGACAACATCGCCCACCTGATCCGTGCCGCGCGGGGCACCGGAATCTCGCCGCTGATCCGGGTGCAGGCATTCCCCTGGGCCACCGGCGCCGACCGCCGCACCGTCTCCGACGCCGCTCGCGCCCTGGCGCTGGGAGCCACCGCCGTCACCGTTTCAGTCGGCTCCAAGGAGGAGGTGCAGGAACTGATGGGCCTGCGGGACGACTGGCACCGTCTGATCCACCTGCGCCGTTTCAACACGGCTGAGGAGTTCCCGGAGTTCAACGAGAAGACCCGCGAGGGAACGCTGGTGGTCCCGACGGTCGAGAGCGAGGGTGGCCTTCGGGACCTCGACGAAATACTGGCCATCGATGGGATCAGGCTGGTATGGCTGGCCGCCGGAGACATCACCAAGATCCTGGGAGTGCCGTTCAAGTACGACGACCCCAAGGTGATGCGACTGCTGGAAAACGCCGTCAAGACCGGAGAGAGGCACGGCGCGTCCATCATGTACAACATGGGCCTGGACTCGCCGGACTTCGACGCCATGGCTGACTCCGCCAAGCGGTACTTCGACGTTGGCGTGCGCGTGGTCGGCCTGGGCGCGATGGAGTGGCACATGCAGATGGCGTTGCAGCACATCCGCCGCCGGGCTATCGGTTAGCCGCTACGGGAGGGACTGTCTTTAGCGGGGCGTTAACAGTCCTCGTCACTGTAGCTTAAGCGGGGCAACCACAAGGTTTGCCCCTACCAAGTCAGCGCTGTCCAGTAGGGGAGTCCTTTGTGAGCGCCCTTTTGTCTCAACCCTATGCGTACAGCCAGTCCGGTACGGAACGGCCCTGGGCTCCCGCGCCACGGGCCAGCGAGTCCTTGAGGATGCCGATGCGGGAGCGGAAGGGGTGCACCTGGTTGCGCTCGTGGGTCAGGCCCAGGCCCACCAGGAACATCAGGCCCTTGCCCGCCGCGTGGGGCGAGAAAAAGGCGGTAACCGCGTCGTCGAAGAAGGTCATACCCGTCGCCCCCAGGCCCAGGGCGTGGCTGGCCAGATACATCCGCCCGCCGACGATTCCCGCCTCGAGCTGGGCGATGCGGTAGCCCCGGCTGCCAAAGCGCGACAGGATGGCGTCGAGGTCGGCCATGAAGTAGGCCACAGCGCTCGCGTCGGCGCCCAGGGCCTGCTCGAAGCAGAGATGCCCCGCCTCTTCGCGGAACTCGCCTTCGGCCAGTTGTTCCAGCCTCGCCGCAGACGGCGAGTAGTAGTAGGTTCCGGGTGTGATTCCCTCGGCGGCGTTTACTATCAGGTAGGTGTCGATCAGCGTGCCGCCGTAGTCAGCATTTATTGGCGAGGTGGAGGCGGCCAGCAGAGCTTCCAGCCGACCCGCAGGCATGTCCTCGCGGGCGAAGCGGCGCGTCGACCCCCGGTGGGCGATGGTGGCGCCGAGAGGCGCGGACTCAGGCCATTCAGAGGCATCTCGGTTGGACCGAGAGGCTGTGCCAGAATTTCGCCACTCCGCCACTTCCACTGCACCAGACAGTACTGAGCCGGTATGCAGGGTGTGGGTCTCCGGGTACTCCGTGCGGCGCTCCACGCCCAGGACACCGCTATCCACCGTGCCCAACGGGCTGACAGCCGAGGGTGTGACGGCCCCGATTCCTACAGGCACCAGGCAGAACGAAGCCTCGCTGCTCGATTCCAGCCCAAGCAGCGCATCAACCTCGGCATCCACGAACCCGGCGACGATTTCGGCGGGATATCCCAGAGCGTTGGCGGTGGCAGACATGTTGGCCAAAATCGTGCCATTATCCCAATAGCAGTAGCGGTAGCCGCGCTCCCGGTACTTCCAGGCGCTGCGCCAGAACACGCAACTGCAGACGATGGTGGCTGGGGCGTTGGCGACGGCTTTGTGGTCTCCGGTGGCAGCGGCGAGATTGCCCCGGAAGTCGCCGGACCTCAGCAGGGCCAGCGAGTTGGTCGCCGGGCCGTAGTGGTAGACGCCGGCGGGCAGTTCCGGCAGGTCGCCGCAGACAACATACAGTTCGATGGGATACAGCGCCCCGGCTGACGCAGCGGCGCGGTAGTGGACCTCGCCGGCCGTTCGCAGGGTGCTGCGGCGGATAAGGCCAGCGGAGTAGTGCAGCAGTTGGGCCAGAGCAGTCAGGTCAAGTGGCCCTGCACCCTGCGGCATCGCCCCGGCAACTGCGGGCAGCGTGGGCGCCTCCGGCGAGGGCATGTCGGCCGACAGCGCCACGGTGGGCAGGTCTGGATAGGACTTGTAGAGGGGCGGCTTGGTGGCCAGGCTGATGTAGCTGAGCTTGGTGGCGTCGTGGAAGCTGCGGGCCGCACTGATGTCGCTGTTGGGCATGTCTGCACCTGAAATTCCTCATGCGAAAGTTATCGCCCCCACCCTGACCCTCCCCCTCAGGGGGAGGGGATTAGACTAGGAATCCCTCACCCTGGCCCTCTCCCAGGGGGAGAGAGAATTTTAGGCTTGCCCCATGGCGATGATTTCTTCGAACTCTTCCTTGGTGACGGGCTGGATGGACAGACGCTGGCCCTTTCGTATGAGCAGCATGTCCTTCAGCTTGGGGTTGGCCTTGACGGCCTGTAGCGTCACCGGGTTGGGCAGCCGCTCCTCGGCCTGGATCTCCACTACCGTCCACACGGTCTCGCCAGGGCTGCTCTTGGGGTCGTAGTGCTTGTCGTTGGGGTCCCAGGCCGTGGCGTCTGGGTAGGCCTCCCGGACAATGCGGGCTGTGCCGACCACTGCCGTGGGCTTGGCGCTACTGTGGTAGAAGAGCACCCGGTCGCCGACCTTCATGTCGTCGCGCATGAAGTTGCGGGCCTGGTAGTTGCGCACGCCGTCCCACTCTGCTGTGCTGTTTTCTTCGCTGATAAGGTCTTCGAAAGAGTAGGCGGACGGCTCGGACTTGAACAGCCAGTATTTCGGTTCTGACATTTTCACCCTCACTCTGACCCTCTCCCTCAAGGGAGAGGGGAATCTAAGGGGGTTACGCCCTCACCCTAACCCTCTCCCGGAGGGAGAGGGAATTGGGGTATGGGGTGCTTATGATCAGCGCAGGCGGATGCCGGCGGCCTCGGTGTCGAAGCAGCCCTCGATGAGGTCCTCGCGCTCCTGACGCAGCACGTCCTTGCGGACGCGCAAGCTGGGCGTGCGGGGCAGCTCGTCGCGCACCTCCCAGTAGCGGGGCACCTTGAAGTATGCCAAGTGTTCGGCGCACCAGTAGACCACCTGCTCCGGGTCGACCGTGGCGCCCTCGCGTGGGGTGACGTAGGCCTTGACCTCGTCCTCACCAAGCTCCGAGGGCACGGCCACAACGGCGCAATCGAGGACGTTGGGGTTGGCCTTGATGACGTTCTCCACCTCCTGGGAGGAGATGTTCTCCCCACGGCGGCGGATGATGTCCTTCTTTCTATCGACGAAATACAGGAAGCCGTCGTCGTCCAGCCAGCCCAGATCGCCGGTGTACAGCCAGCCATCGCGCAGGGTCTCGCGGTTCTGCTCCTCGTTGCGCCAGTAGCCGGGCATTACCGCCGGGTTCCTGATGGTGATCTCGCCGACGGTGTTGGGGCCGACATGCACGCCGGTCTCGGCGTCGGCGATGCGGATGGTGTTCTCGAAGCGCGTGTCGGGGTGCTGGCGGGCACGTCCCGAGGAGCCGGAGCGCCGGTCCTCGCGGATGGCCTCGATGGTGCCGTAGCAGGTCTCGGTCATGCCGAAGCCCACGATGATATCGGTGGCAAAGCGCTCTTGGAACTCCTCGAGGAACTCCGGCGGGAAGGACGGCGAGCCGTAGAACAGCCGCACGGTGTTGTCGGCGTCGTCGGGCTGTGGCTCATTCTTGGCCAGCACCGGCATCATCATGCCGATGAAGTTGACCACTGTGGCCCTGGCCTCGCGCACCTGTCCCCAGAACCGGGAGGCGCTGAAGCGGTCGACGATGACCAGCGTGGCCCCGGAGGCCAGCGCTCCCATGGTCGAGTAGTACTGGATGTTGGCGTGGTAGAAGGGCAGGCAGGTGAAGAAACGGTCGTCGGAGGTCGCCTGGGTCCACTGCCGGAAGCCCTGCCCGGCGGCGGCGTACATGCGGTGCGTGACCATCACGCCCTTGGGGTTGCCGGTGGTTCCTGAAGTGTAGACCAGCATGGACACGTCGTCGGGCGAGACCTCGGGCCGGTCGGCCAGCGGCTCAGCCCGGTCGAAGGCCTCGCTAAACGAGGTCCACGCTGCCTTTTCACCCCCACCCCGGCCCTCCCCTGTCGAGGGGGAGGGAGATAACGTTGACTCGTCGCCCCGCAGGATGCGGTGGCGGATGCTGGGGGCCAGGTCGGCGGCGGCCCCGGCCACCTCGGCCAGCGACGGGTCGGTGATCAGCGCCACGGCCTCGGCGTTGTTCAGGATGTAGGCCGTCTCGTCGCGGCGATAGGCGGTGTTGATGGGCACGCTGATGGCGCCCAGCTCGGACAGGCCGAACCAGCAGTACAGGTACTCGAT
The DNA here is from genome assembly GCA_965203005.1 of Dehalococcoidia bacterium. Lineage (GTDB taxonomy): Bacteria > Chloroflexota > Dehalococcoidia > Lucifugimonadales > UBA3495 > VXOI01. The sequence goes on along the minus strand of CBDBBS010000002.1, from coordinate 1,369,613 downwards.
GGCGTTGGGCATGAACAGGCAGACCCGGTCGCCGTGCCCGACGCCCATCCCGCGGAACATGGAGGCCGTGCGCAGAACGCCGTCGCGTACCTCGCGGTAGGAGTAGGACGCGCCGCCGATCTCGACGAAGGTCCTGTCCGGGTCAGCGTCGGTGACGCGATCAAGGACCTCGCCGATGGTGGTGTCCCATGGCAGCGTAGTCCCGGGGTCGATGGTGGCCTGCTGTGCGCTCATTGTCAGCCCGCCGGTGAAATGTCTCTGCCGGTCAAGCTACCACGGTGGTGCGTGATGGTCAATGAGAGGAGGCCGTATCCAGGGTCTTTTAATTGTAGGCGGGTAGGCCGATTAGGGTGAGTGTCTCCCGTGGTTTCCAGCCGTAATGGCGAATCGCTGCCGATATGTTTTTCACTCCGCCAAGCCGCAGCATCCCTATCACCAGGTTCCGCAGCGCCGCCAGCAGTTGCGGCGCCGACTCCGTTCTCACCAGGCTTTGGTCCTCCCCAAAGACCACATCCCTCACCCAGTGCAGCCGGTTCTCAATCCCCCAGTGCCCACGCCATATCTCCAGCAACCGGGCAGCGTCCGCCCGCTCCGGCGGCAGGCTGGTGATGGCATAGGCCCACTCCACTGTCTCCTTGCCCTTGCGCCTCCGGGTGCGCTCCACACAGCAGACCTGTCCCAGCCCGGGCCAGTCCAGGTATTCGTTCAGCGCTGCCGACGCCCACAGCCGCCGCTTTTCCCACCGGTCTCCGCGACGGCCCTCCTGGCAGGCGTAGGTAAAGCTCTCGCCCCAAGGCGGATGCTCAAAGAGCAGGCTAACCGCCTCTTTCATCCCAGGCTGGTTGTCCTTCAGCGTCCAGAAATAGTCTCCGCCCTGCTCCTGTACTCTCAGGCTCAACTCCCGCTGGCAGTACAGGGCGTCGCCGGTGACCACCTTTCCCCTCAGTTCCAGTTGGCCCAGCAGGTCCGAGGCCATCCCCAGTTCACTCTCCTTGCGGTCACCCCTGACCCCCCGTTTGTCCCAGTACCAGGCCACTCTCACCAGCATAGGCCGCCACCAGCCTGACCCCGGGCAATTCACCGCCGTGTATCCCACGCAGCGCCTTGCCGTCTATGGCTATGGTGGCCTCACCCTCGCCCAGGCATTCCTGGGCCCAGCGCCCCAGGGCCGACTCGAAAGCGTCAACGTCCAAGCGCCGGAATACGTGATGCAGGGTGGCCACGCACGGCGTCCGCTCCCGGCTGAACCCCAAAGACTGGGCGAACTGGGGGTGCTCACGTCCCCACTGGGCGATGGCGTAGAGACTCCTAGCCCCGCTGAGCATGGCGCATACCGACAGGGCCAGCACCGCCGGCAAGGGATGGCGCATCCCCTTCGGTTTCCTGGGGTCCTCGATTTCACTCAGGGCCTCCAGCAGTCCCGGACCCCAATCCCCAACACTCTCCTCACGCACAACCATCCTCCACACTCCCTTTCCTGTAGCCCATTATTCACCACTCCCTACGCACTTATCTACAATTAAAAGACCCTGGGCCGTATCGACAGCACTCCAAGAACGTGTTCAGATAGTCTATCTTTGCCCGGACCTGGGGTAAGCGCGGGCTTGAAACTCACCCCTACAGGGAACCCACAGCCTTGCCCGCACCGATTACGCTGATAATCCCTCACTTGGGCAGGAATTATGGTGCCGGCCCGCGGGTCCATTTGCTATCAATCTCCTGCTATGCAAATCTTGCATCAAAAGCGAGTGCCACAACATCTGGTATGTGGCCTGTGGTCTTGGGTATACTGCCTACCAACATCCAACCCTGTTGCCTGTCTTTTTGGGTGCAGAATGTCGACGGAAGCTGTATTCTGAAGGCTGATTCTCCCGCTGAAGGAGGCCCGCCACGACTACGTCCAAGCTGCCGCTAGGCCGAAGGGTTGCCGCCAGCGATGACCTGGAGGTGTCCGCGTACCTGGAGATCGCCCAGGGCATTGAGGCGGAGGCGTCGGGCTCTAGCAGACAGGTCAACGAAGGCATCGCCGTCATCGACTTCGGCTCCCAGTACAGCCACCTCATCGCCCGCCGTGTCCGGGAGTTGAAGGTGTACTCGGAGATCGCCAACCCCTCCGATCCCTGGGAGAAGATTGAGCGGATCAACCCCAGAGGCATCATCCTCTCCGGCGGCCCCGCAAGCGTATACGAGGACGGCGCGCCGCTGATCCCCGACTGGGTGTTCGAGCGCAGGCTGCCGGTGCTGGGCATTTGCTACGGCATGCAGGCTCTGGTGCACCAGCTGGGCGGAACCGTAGCGAAGGGGACGGTGCAGGAGTTCGGCCACGCCACCCTGCATCAGGACAGCCCCTCGGCGGGCTGGGGCCTGCCCGGCGGGCGGCCGCCTCTGTTTCACGACCTGCCGCCGTCCCTCCAGGTCTGGATGAGCCACGGCGACCGGGTTGAGGAGCTTCCCCACGGATTTTCCAGCCTGGCCTTCACCGAGAACTCACCCGTGGCCGCCATTGGCAACGGCGATAACCTGTTCGGATTGCAGTTCCACCCCGAGGTGAACCACACTCCGCTTGGGCTGGACATCCTGGAGAATTTCCTGTTCCGCATCTGCGAGTGCGAAGGGTCGTGGACGCCGGGCAACGTCGCGTCCGACGCCATTGCCCGCATCCGCGAGCAGGTGAGCGACGGACGGGTCATCTGCGCGCTGTCGGGCGGCGTTGACTCGGCGGTGACGGCGGCGTTGTTGCACGAGGCCATCGGGGAACAGCTCACCTGTATCTTCGTCAATAACGGCCTGCTGCGGCTGGAGGAGGCGGAGCGGGTCCAGGCGACCTTCAAGCGAGGCATGGGGCTGAACTTGGAGTACGTTGACGCGTCGGAACGCTTCGTCAGCCGTCTGTCCGGCGTTACCGACCCGGAGGTAAAGCGCAAAGCCATCGGCGAAGAGTTCATCAGGGTGTTCGAGGAGGCTGCGTCAGGACTCGGCGAGGTGGACTTCCTGGCCCAGGGCACGCTGTACCCCGACGTCATCGAGAGCGAGGCGCCAAGTAACGGACAAGGAGGGCCGGGGCTGTCGGCCCGAATCAAGACTCACCACAATGTGGGCGGCCTGCCAGAGAACATGAAGCTGCAACTGGTGGAGCCGCTGCGCTACCTGTTCAAGGACGAAGTGCGCGACGTGGGCCTCGAGATGGGGCTGCCTCCTGACATGGTCTACCGCCAACCCTTCCCGGGGCCGGGTCTGGCCATCCGAATCATTGGCGAGGTGACTCAGGAAAAACTGGACATGCTCCGCGCCTGCGATTGGATCGTCATTGACGAGATCAAGGGCGCCGACCTGTACAACCGGGTCTGGCAGAGCTTCGCCGTGCTCAGCGACAGCCGCACGGTAGGGGTGCAGGGCGACTTCCGCACCTACGGCTATGTCTGCGCCATCCGCTGCGTGACCAGCGAGGATGCCATGACCGCCGACTGGGTGCGGCTGCCCTACGAGGTGCTGGCCCGCATCTCCAACCGCATCGTCAATGAGGTGCCGGGCGTCAACCGCGTGGTTTACGACATCACCAGCAAGCCGCCGGGGACTATCGAGTGGGAGTAATCGCAGCAGTGGAGGTAATGAGCAATCCCCTCTCCCTCAGGGAGAGGGTTAGGGTGAGGGCGTCCCATTGAAAGTACTCCTCGTAGGCAGCGGTGGCCGGGAGCATGCCCTTGCCTGGCGCATCGCGCGAAGTCCGTCGCTGACCCGCCTGTGGGTCGCCCCGGGCAACTACGGGACGGCCCGCATCGCCACCAACCTCGATGTGGGGTCCAGCGTCGAAGCGCTGGTCGGCGCGGCGAGAGAAGTAGCCGCAGACCTGGTCGTGGTGGGCCCGGAGGCTCCTCTGGCTGCGGGCCTCGCTGATGCCCTTGTCGGCGTTGGCACCCCCGTATTCGGCCCATCCCGCGAGGCGGCGCGACTGGAATCAAGCAAGAGCTTTGCCCGCGAAATCATCAGCGCCGCCAGTGCGCCTGGGCCGGACTTTGCAGTGTTCACAGAGGAATCCGAGGCTTTGGAGTTCCTTCGCCGCAACCCAGGCCCCCGCGTGGTCAAGGCCGACGGGCTTGCGGCTGGCAAGGGTGTGGTGGTCTGCGACGACGAGGTCCAGGCCGCTGAGGCTGTCCGTGCCAGCATTTCCGGCGGAGCCTTCGGCGTCGCCGGTTCCACGGTGCTGCTTGAGGAGCGGCTGGAGGGCCGAGAAGTCAGCGTGTTCGCCCTTTGCGATGGCGAGCGCATCTCACCCCTTGTCGCCGCTTGCGATTACAAGCGTCTCGAGGATGGAGACAATGGGCCCAACACCGGCGGCATGGGCAGCTATTCTCCTCCAGAGTTCTGGACTGCCGAACTAAGCGAGGAAGTTGAACGGACCGTAATGCTCCCGGTCATCTCGGAGATGGCCGCACGCGGCGCCCCTTACCGTGGGGTTCTCTATGCGGGACTGATGCTTACGTCCGACGGGCCAAAGATACTGGAGTTCAACTGCCGGTTTGGCGACCCGGAGACGCAGGTGCTGATGCCTCGCCTGGCCTCCGACCCGCTGCCAGCCATGCTGGCCTGCGCCGAGGGCCGCCTTGATCCGGCATCCGTAGCGTGGGAGGACCGGCGCTACGTAGGAGTCGTGATGGCCTCGGGCGGTTATCCCGACCATTATCCGACCGGCCACGCCATTTCGGGCCTGGACGAGTACGGCGCCAGGGATGCCATGGTCTTCACCGCCGGCGTCTCTGTCGGCCCTGACGGACAGCCTGTAACCTCCGGTGGCCGGGTGTTGACCGTGGTCGGCGGTGGCATTGACCTGAACGAGGCCCGCCAGGCCGCCTACGCTCGCCTGAACGGCATCACATTCGACGGCGTGGTGTGGCGAACCGACATAGCCGCAGTGGGCGCGGGAGTCAGCGCGTGAGCACACGGTCCCCGACAGTCCATGTCACCTATGCCGACCTCCGCCAGCTATACGAAGAGGCCATTGAGTCCGAGGCCGACGTCCCGTATCGCAAGCGCAGGTGGGGACGTGCCGCCGAGTTTGCGGACTGGCTGGAGCAGGATGTCCTGCCTTCCCTGGAACCGAAGCAGGCCCTGCGGATGTACCGCGCCTCGGGCGGGCGTCAAGCTGCTGCATTCGCCGGCGCTCCCATCGAGGATTTGAGGGACAGCCTCGACTTCCTGCTGTATGATACTATCAAGCTCGAAGGCCGGTTCGACGAGTGCGCCTCGAATGACGGCGCGTACAGCATGCCTGGAGCGGGCAGGGAGTTCGTTTCCTGGCTGCTTTGCTTGCGGAATCCGGCGCTGCTGGCCGTCTGGAACAGCAACGCGGAACGAATGCTGAAGCGGCTTGGCGCATTCCCGGACACCATGAGCAGGGGCCCCGTGGGCATCCGCTACCTGGACCTGATGGAAGCCCTAGCAGCGGTGCGCGCGCGAGTGAGATTACGCGATTTTATCGAGGTGGACATCCTCGCCTACCTATCGACCAGGCCCCGGGACCGGCGGAGACACCTGAAGAATTTGGAGCTGGACAATGCCCTGGCGTGATTCACTGCTGCAACTGAAGGAAGAAATGTCCACGGCTCGCGCCTCGCGGCTGGAGCGCCTGCAGGCCTTCGATCGCCAGGTCGCTGCGGAGCGGGAGGAGTTGCTGGCCCGCCAGGAGTCCATGCAGATCACGGCCCTGGTCACCGAGATGAACGAGGTGCTCCTGGATGGCCTGGGGCAGGTCGAGACTACTGTCGAGTGGGAGACCGAGGACGATGACCGATTCGAGGGCGAGGATGACATGGCCGACGTCATCAGCACAGCCCTGACCTGGGACGAGGGCGAAGAGCTGGAGGTGCTGGTTGAGCTCGTGATGCTCGACGATGGCCTGACGCTGCTGGTAAACGGGGTGCCGATAAGGCAGGACCCGGATGCATTGGAACGGGCTCTGCTCAATGCTTTCCGGGAACAATTGGAGATTTAATGCCCATCAGGCGGGGCGATTGGGAATTCCCGGAATTGTCTGGCCTCACATCATCCTGAGGTTGTCGATCATCCTGAGCTTGTCGAAGGATGCCGGTTCCGGCAGCCGATGGTTCGACAAGCTCACCATGAAATGGGAGAAAATGCCCTGCTTATTTGATGGAGGGTATCCCCGTGACGGTTTCCAGGTGTTATCATGGCGGGTGGTGCTTTCGTCGTGGTGGCATGACGGAGGTTGGCAGCCACAGTAGTTGAAATCGGAAACGAGTTGAGGGTGAATCAGAGATGACCAAGGTTTCGTACGGGAGGCTGGCATGCCGCTCGTAGGTGTAGTTATGGGAAGCGCGTCAGACGAGCCTGTGGTGAACGAGGCAGTCAAGACGCTGGAACAACTGGGCATAGACTACGAAGTCCGTGTTATGTCCGCTCACCGTACCCCGGAGCGAGTTGCGGAATACGCCCAGGAGGCCAGGGACCGGGGAATTCAGGTGCTCATTGCCGCTGCTGGGGGGTCCGCGGCATTGGGCGGCGCCCTTGCGGCCTGGTCAACATTGCCCGTGATCGGAATTCCGCTGGCTTCCAGCGAACTGAAGGGCATTGACGCCCTGCTGTCCACGGCCCAGATGCCGCCGGGCATCCCCGTGGCGGCAATGGCGGTGGGAGCATGGGGCGCGCGCAACGCAGCTTTTTTCGCCGCACAGATACTTGGTCTGCAGCACCCGGAAATCAGGCAAGCGTATGACGACTACCGGCGCTCACTCCGCGAGAGGTAAGGTGCGCCCGGCAATCCTGACGGACTTCGACGACACGGCTGCGGAGCAGAATGTGGCCGAGTTGTTGCTGAATCGCTTTGGGGATCCCACCTGGACCGAAGTTCGTCAGCAGTTCCGCGATGGCCAGATGAACCTGAAGGAATATCAGGAGATAACCTTCAGGAATATCCGCGCCGACCGTTCTGCCATGCAGCACTATGTCCGGGAACGGGCGACCTTGCGGCCGTTCTTTGGCGAGTTGTATAAGTTCTGCCGCGAACACGGGATTCCCCTTGCGGTGGTGAGCCAGGGCTTGGACTTCTATATTTCCGCCCTGCTCGAACGCGACGGCTACAGAGACGTACCGATCTACGCGGTTGATACCAGCTTCGACCGGGGGCAGATCTTCTACCACTACAACCACGCCTACCCTGGAATGGAAGCCCATGGGAACTCCAAAGCTCTGGTGGTCGAACAGTTCCAGCAACAGGGGCACTTCGTCATTTTCGCCGGCGATGGCGCTTCCGATCAGGAGGCATCGCAAAGGGCTGATATGGTCTTTGCCCACCGTACGCTGGCGCGCTTCTGCGACGAACAGGGCATTGAGTACCAGCAGTTCAGTGACTTCAGCGCGATCCTGCTGGCAACTCGTCGCTTGTACCTGAACGGATCGGATTCCCTCTGACACCACAACATCCATTCACGGGGCCAAGGCTGTGATAGACCGATATTCCCGTCCCGCCATGAAGCGGGTGTGGTCCGACGACAACAAGTACGAAAAATGGCTGGCCGTCGAACTGGCCGTCTGCGAGGCTTGGTGTGAAGAGGGTGTGATTCCTCCTGAAGACATGGCCCTCCTGCGCACAGCCAAGTACGACGCGCAGCGAATGGACGAGATCTTCCAGACCACCCGCCACGATGTGACGGCCTTCATCTCCTCGATCACCGGCACCCTGGGAGCTGAAGGGCGTTGGCTCCACCTGGGACTGACCTCCAGCGACATGCTGGATACGGGCCTCGACCTGCAACTGGTCGAGGCGGGCGGGCTCCTGCTGGAAGAAGTCGACAAGGCGATTGTCGCCCTCGCCGGTCAGGCGCTGGAACACAAGGACACCCTGATGATGGGCAGGACCCACGGGGTGCACGCCGAACCCATGACCATGGGCCTAAAGCTGGCGCTGTGGTGGGACGAAATGAACCGGCAGCGGGAACGCCTCGAAGCCGCCGTCGAGACCGTCCGGGTTGGCAAGATATCCGGCGCTGTCGGAACCCATGCCACCGTGCCACCCTCGGTCGAGGAGCGGGTCTGCTCGCGGCTTGGGCTGAAGGTAGCGGGAATTTCCAACCAGGTGATCCAGCGCGACCGCTATGCCCATTTCATGACGACGCTGGCCCTCATAGCCGCGTCTCTCGAAAAATTCGCCACCGAAATCCGCTCCCTGCAGCGCACCGAGATACATGAGCTGGAGGAACCCTTCGGCAGCGGTCAGACCGGATCATCGTCGATGCCTCACAAGCGGAACCCTGAGCTCGCCGAACGCATCTGCGGCCTGGCCCGGCTCATACGGGGCAACTCTATGACGGCGCTGGAGAATGTTGCGCTCTGGGGCGAGCGGGATATCAGTCATTCCTCCGCCGAGAGAATCATTCTGCCGGACTCCTGCCTTGCCCTGGACTACATCCTGAGCATCTTCACACGGATCATCGAGGGACTGCGGGTGTTCCCCGACAGGATGTTTGCCAATATCGAAAGCAGCTTCGGCCTTGTTTTCAGCCAGAGGACCCTGCTGGAACTGGTGGAAAAGGGGCTGCCACGCGAGGAGGCGTACAAGATCGTCCAGAGCAATGCCTCGCGCAGCTGGGACGAGGGTCGTGACTTCCGTGATTTGCTCAGATCTGACGCGACGGTAGCGGCGTACTTGTCTCCGGAGGAACTGGAGGAGCTGTTCGACTACGGCTACTACACGCGATATGTTGACGATACCTTCCGGCGGCTGGGGCTGCTCCCCGCTGCCACGGCGAACGAGCGCGTTCCCGAGCCGGCCACTGCGGACTGATGGCCTCCCTGCTTTTCGCCACGCCGACAGATATTCAGTGACTCAGAACGAGGGATTGGAATGATCATAGAGACTCCGTTGCCCGGCCGTACGCACCGGGGTAAGGTTCGCGACACCTATGACCTGGGCGGAGGCCGTCTGCTCATGGTGGCCACCGACCGCATATCGGCCTTCGACGTCGTGCTGCCCACCGGCATCCCCGACAAGGGGCTGGTGCTGAACCGGATCTCCGCCTTCTGGTTTGGCAAGACCGGTCACATAGTTCCCAACCACCTGATCTGCCTGGCCGATTCGCCCGAGGCCGCCGCATACCTGGCAGGCGGAAACGGATCGGGGCTTGCCGACCCCGTTCCCGCCGAGGTGGCGCAGCAGGCCATGGTGGTCAAGCGGGCCGAGCGCATAGACATCGAGTGTATCGTCCGGGGCTACATCACCGGGTCGGCGTGGTCGGAGTACCGGCGCCAGGGAACAGTCCAAGGCATGGAGATGCCGGCGGGAATGGTGGAAGGCCAGCCCTTCCCGGAGCCTCTTTTCACCCCCACCACCAAGGCTGAGGAAGGCCACGACGAAAACATGTCGCGCCAGCAGGTCATCGACATGGTCGGCGCCGAAATGGCGGCCAAGCTCGAAGAGACCAGCAAGGCCGTCTACGCCTTTGCCGAGGAATATGCTCGCGGGAAGGGCATCATCCTGGCGGACACCAAGATGGAGTTCGGCACACTTGACGGGCAGCTGATACTGATCGACGAGTTGCTGACCCCTGACTCCAGCCGCTTCTGGGATGCGGAGGGCTACAGCCCGGGCCGGTCGCAGCCGAATTTCGACAAGCAATTTGTGCGCGACTGGCTCGATGAACAGGGCTGGGATCACGAACCCCCTGCTCCCGACCTGCCTGAAGACGTAACCGCTAGGACCACCGAGCGCTACCGTGAGGCGTACGTGCGGCTTACGGGCGAGAGCCTTTAGCCGCCGGTATCTGCATCTGCTCACCAGCACACGGAGAAACCCTTGCCCGAGTCGAGACATCGCCGTAACCGGCGGCCCCGGAACCTGGAAATTCCGCGCACGACCCAGCGCCGGGGAAGCAACAAGTTCATCCTGGTTGTTTCCGTAGTCATCGCGGTGCTGGTGATTGGAAGCTTCGCCATCACGGCGATTCTGCCCAGTATTGGAGGGCCGGGAGAGGTCACCCTGGGTACCGCCGAAGCCCACGTAGACGGGGTTGGCGTTAAGCAGGAGATAATGCGGACCAAGAACCATGTCGATCTCACAGGCGATGAGGCCGATGACGACGTGGTCTACAACACTTTCCCGCCGACCTCGGGAGACCACTGGAGCGCGGCGCAGAGCTGTGGGTTCTACGAAGGCGCGATCCCCGACGAACGCGTTGTCCACAACCTGGAACATTCGAACATCGTTATCAGCTACAACCTGCCCAACCAGGCGGACGTAGAAGCGCTGAAAGAGGTTTACAACGACCTGGACGAAAGCTGGCGCAATCACTTTACGGTGGTAAGGCCCTACGATGAAATCGCGCCGGGCCAAATCGGCCTGTCGGCGTGGGGAGTGCTGGACGTGATGGACGGCATCGACAGGGACCGCATTCAACGCTTCTACGAGCATTATGTCGGCAGGCTGGGCCCCGAGGGACCGGTCTCCTGCCGGGGTGCCCAGACCAGCATGCCCGGCACCTAGCGGCCTGATTCCTGCGTGCACTCTTGCAGTTGCAGAGAATGTCGATATCCGGTTCGCATTGCGTCATCTCTGGCTTGCTGGCCACGATCGTCCTGCTGCTTATCGCGTGTTCCGGCGGGCGTCCCGTGGTGGAAGACACCCCGCCTGCTACTCCTGCGCCCGAGTCAACGCCGGAAGGCGGCAATGCTCTGGATACCCCGGCTCCGGATCCATCGCCGAAGGACGAAACCGGAAGTGGAGACGTGGAGACTCCATCTCCGCCCGGCGGGGGTAGTGGCGTGGCCAGCCCGGCGCCTCCTACGCAGCCCTCTCCGACGGTAACGAGGAGCGCTCCACAGGTACCGATGCTGGGAAGCGCCGGAGCCTATGTCGAAGGTGTGGGGGAAAAGCAGCCCCTGATGCCCTCTCCAATGCACGTTGACCTGAACGAGGATCCGAACGACGATTTCGTCACCTACAATTCGGTTCCCCCAACGTCCGGGGACCACTGGAGCACCCCGGTCCGCTGTGGTTTCTACATTCAGCCGGTCCCGGACGAACTGGTGGTGCACAACATGGAGCACTCCAATATCGTTGTGAGTTACAATCTGACGTCACAGGGCGATTTCGACGCCCTGGTGGGCGTCTACGAGGCCCTGCCCGAAATCTGGCGGGACCATTTCACGGTGGTGCGCCCTTACGGGAAAATAGCGGAAGGCCGGGTGGCGCTTTCCACATGGGGAGTGCTCGATATTATGGCGGGAGTGGACCAGGAAAGGATTCTGCGGTTCTTCGAGCATTACGTGGGCACGCTTGGCCCCGAGGGAGCGATCTCTTGCCGGGGATCGCAGGAAAGCATGCCCGGTGGCTGAACGATGACGTACCTGGCAAAGATATACGTGACGCTCAAACCGGCTGTCAGCGACCCGGCCGGACAGACAGTGCTGGCCGCCCTGCGACGCATGGGACACGCGGAGGCCGAGGACGCCCGCATCGGCAAGTACCTGGAGCTGCGGGTAAACGGCACTGAGCACGGAGCAGTAAAAGCCGCAGTGGACCGCATGTGCCGCGATCTCCTGTCAAACCCCGTAATTGAGGACTACCGGTTCGAGTTGGAGGAAGTCCCCGCCTGAACTTGGCAATATTCCTTTAGCCGCATCTCGTCGGAGGAAGTTATGACTCACATCTACGCCGGAGCGGAGACCAGTGGACTCTACAGGCTGTCGCCGGAGTCGGAGCAGTGGGAAGAGTTGACCACCGGACTGCCTGAATCGCCATCGGTATGCGGGATTGCCATTCATCCTCAGAACCCGGAGATCGTGTTCGCCGGGACCCAGGATGGCCCCTACCGCAGCCTCAACCGTGGGGATACGTGGGAGAGGATGGACTACCCAAGGGTGGCGCCGCCGGTTTGGAGTTTCATGTTCCGCCCCGGAGATCCGTCGGTCATGTACCTCGGGACTGCGCCGGGCGAAATCTTCCGCAGCATAGATAGCGGCGAGTCCTGGAAGAGGCTGGACGCCGCCACCATGGGTTCCAACGAAGTGTCGATGTCATTCCCCACCCGGGTCATAGCGATGACCGCCGACCCGAACTTCCCGGACGAGATGTACGCCGCTCTGGAGGTGGCTGGAGTAATTCGCAGCTCCGACGGCGGCGATACCTGGGAGGAGATCACGGGCAGCCTGGCTCCCAGCGAGGACACCCTGGACCTGCACGGCATACAGTGCGCCGCAGCATTGCCGCACGTGGTCTTCATCACGACGCGGCAGGGGCCTTTCATCGGCCCTGACCGCGGGTCGGAGTGGCTGCCAGTGGACTTCGGGCAGTTCTCCGAGGTCACCTACACCCGCGACCTGAAGGCGGCTCCGCACGACCCCAACATGCTCTACGTCTCCATCGGCGCGGCGGCCCGCAGCAACACGGGCGCGCTGTACCGCAGCCGGGACCTGTTCAAGACATTTGAGCGCGTCGATCGCGGCATTACCGCCAACTCCACCATGATGTCCGTTTCGGTGGACCCACGGGCGCCGTCGAACATCGCCTGCGCCGCCCGGGACGGGCAGGTCTTCCGCACCAGCGATGACGGCGCGACCTGGAGCAACCATCCGCTCCCCGACAAGGCCCTGGAAGTGCGGGCCATCGCCGTGGGCTGAGAAGACTTGAGATGGTACTAATCCGCCAACTTGGGGGCGTACATTCGTGCGCCCCTATGAATTGTTGTCGTCAGATGACCTTTCGGGACTGAGAAATCACCGTGAACTTGAGGCCGGACACCCAGGGCGCTTCCGCAAATGACGTCCCTCCAATCCTGGAGTTGCTAGGGATCACCAAGTCCTTTCCCAGCGTGATCGCCAATGACGACATCGACCTGCGGGTCGGGAGGGGCGAGATTCACGCCGTTCTGGGGGAAAACGGATCGGGGAAGAGCACCTTGATGAAGGTGATCTACGGCTACCACGCTCCCGATTCCGGCACTGTTTCAGTGGGCGGGCAGCCGGTCAGTCTGTCATCCCCCTCCGATGGCCGGCGTCTTGGAATCGGAATGGTGTTCCAGGACTTCTCGCTCATTCCGGCCCTTTCGGTGGTAGAGAACGTGGCCCTGTTCCTGCCCAGCCAGGGACCCCTGCTCCGGCGCAAGTCCCTGGTCCGCCAGATTGAACAGTTTGCCGAGACCTACGGCCTGGAAATCGACCCACACCGCCGGGTCGATGAGCTTTCCCTTGGTGAGCGGCAGCGGGTTGAGCTTATCAAGCTCCTCCTGGCCGAGGCTCGGCTACTCATATTCGACGAACCCACCAGCGTGCTTGCTCCTCACGAGGTCGAAGGGTTGTTTCAGGTGTTTGACGCCCTCAAGGGGAATGGATACTCGATTATCTTCATAACTCACAAGGTCAGGGAGGCCCTCGCGGTCGCCGACCGGGTGACGGTTCTGAGGCAAGGCAGGGTTGAAGTCAGCGCGCCCCGCGAACAGTTCGATGCTGAGAGTCTCGTCGAGGCGATGGTGGGCGCGGGATCGGCAACGGATGTTCGCCCCAGTCCCGGTTCACGGCCTGTAGGCGACTTCTTGCTGGAGTTTCGCGGCATCAGCACGGCCGGCGAATCCGGCGACAGGAAACTTGACCAGGTAAGTTTCCAGGTCCGGCAAGGGGAGATACTCGGCGTCGCGGGCGTTGCTGGAAACGGCCAGCGCCTGCTGGGTGAGGCCGTCCTTGGCCTGCATCCATTGGCCGCAGGGGAGATATTGCTTCACGGCAAGCCACTGGTTGGACACGGCCCCGCCGAGGCGCTGGCTAGGGGCGTGTCGATCATTTGCGAGGACCCGTTGGCCGACGCGATGGTTGCGGGCATGCGGGTGGACGAGAACCTGGTGCTGTCCGGCCTGGCTCGGGGACGCGACCAGAGACTCTGGCTGGGACGGAGCGACATTGCCGATGGCGCGGATCAGGTGCGCCAAGCATTTCCCCTCTCAATGGCAGATTCAAACGCGCAGGTCAGGCACCTTTCTGGAGGCAACGTTCAGCGGGTAATGCTGGCGGGGGAGCTTGGCAGGGGAGCGAGCGTGCTCCTAGCCTATTACCCGACACGCGGCCTCGACGTAATGAGCGCGGAGTCCACTCGGGGGCTGCTGCTACGAAAAGCTGAGTCGGGGGCCGCTGTGGTGCTGGTGTCAGAGGATCTAGACGAACTCCTGACCCTGAGCCACCGCCTGCTGGTGATGTACCGCGGCCGGATCGTGGGGGAGTTCGATGCGACCGACGCTTCCACGCGGGAGATTGGCCTGCTGATGACCGGCCACACGGCCATACCGTCCGAGGCATGAATACCGGGGCGGGCGTAACCGAGGGCCTCCTGGGCAGGATTCATCAGCTTTGGCGCAGCGGGCCGTTCTCCGGCGGCGAACCGGCCATCCGGTCCACGCTCGGAATTCTGCTGGCCCTGGCTATCTTTGCGGTGTTCCTGGCTGCCACAGGGACAGACCCGCTCGCGGCGTTCTCCGAAGGCTGGGACGGAGTGCTGGGCAGTCCCCTTGGTCTCAGCGAGGTTGGGGTCACCATGATACCCCTGCTGCTGACAGCCCTGGCGACAGCCGTGCCGACTCGCGTCGGGCTGGTGAACGTTGGCGGTGAGGGGCAGTTATTTGTTGGCGCTCTGACCGCCACAGGGGTAGCGCTCTTTTTCCCCGTCGGTCAGATCTGGCTGATGCTCCCGGTGATGGCCCTGGCCGGATGCGCGGGAGGTGGTGCGTGGGCGGCGATAGCTGCATTGCTCAGGCGTTGGAGGGGCGTGAACGAGGTCATCTCGACGCTCCTTGCCAACTATCTTGCCATCCTTCTGATCGACATCTTTGTCTTTGGCCCCTGGAAGAACCCGGAAGGTCTGGGATACCCGTACACTACGCCCTTCGATCTGGCCGCCATTTTCCCCTCAATTGCCGGGTCGAGATTTCACTGGGGATTTCTGGCTCCGGTGATTGCTCTGGGGGTCACTTATGTCATCCTGAACCACACGATCTGGGGGTTCAAGATGCGTGCCGTGGGAGGCAATCCCGAGGCGGCAAGACGGCGGGGCATCGCGGTAGACCGATACGCCATTGCCGCCATGGTAGCCGGGGGAGCGCTGGCGGGACTGGCCGGAATGGTGGAGGTGTCGGGAATCCACCACGATCTGCGTCCGGGAATTTCCAACAATCTCGGCTACCTGGGGCTGCTGGCCAGCTGGCTCGCCGGACACAATCCCGTGCCGGTCGTTGCTGCCTGCTTCCTGATTGCGGTGTTCCTGGAGGCGGGAGACGTGCTGCAACTCACGGTGGGGTTGCCCTCGGCGGCCGGGCTGGTTCTCATAGGTCTTGCCCTGTTCTTCGTGCTGGGAATGCGCCGGGTCGAGAGGCGGGCGCTGTGAGCACGCTCTGGCTGGTGATCAGCGGGACGCTGACGGGAGCGGTAGGCCCCGGAATTTCGGTGCTCTACGCCGTCTATGGAGAGCTGATCACGGAGCGCGCCGGGCGCATCAACCTGGGCATGGAAGGCTGCATGCTGATGGGAGCCTGCTTCGGGTTCGTTGCGACCGCTGAGACAGGCTCGGCAGCCGTTGGGATTCTGGCTGGCATGGCGGCAGGAGCGCTGGCCGCTTCAATTCAGGCCGGTCTCGTCATCTACCGGGACACAAACCAGCTCGCGACAGGACTGGCATTGACCCTCTTCGCCGGTGGAGTAACGGCCTACGTGGGCCGGAGCTACGTAGACGACATCATCCACGGGCTGAATCCCATCGCCATCCCCGGTCTTGCTGGGATCCCGGTGCTGGGAGAAGCCCTGTTCCGGCAGGACATTCTTGCCTACATTGCCTACGGGATCGGCCCGCTTCTCTGGTTCGTGTTGCAATACACCCGCTGGGGACTCAGCCTGCGGGCGGTGGGAGAGAGCGCGGCAGTGGCCTTTGCCGCAGGACGCAACCCGGCGGTACTGCAATTGGTCGCAATTGTGCTGGGCGGCGCCCTCGCGGGTGTAGGCGGAACGCAGCTTTCCGTGGGCCTGACTCACACCTGGTCGGAGGGCATGACCGCCGGGAGGGGTTTCATCGCGGTCGCGCTGGTCATCTTCGGCCTGTGGTCGCCATTGCGGGGAATGGTGGGCGCGCTCCTGTTCGGCGGAGCCGTGGGCCTGCAATTGCAACTGCAGGCCCTGGGAGTGCCCGTATCGCCCTTCCTGCTGGATATGCTCCCCTACCTTCTCACCCTGGGGGTGCTGGCGGTCTGGACCGGAGCGGCGGACCGGGCGATGCCCGAAGGGCTGAAGACCATTCTGAGAACCTGACGGTCGCCGCCTTCTTAAGAAAGTGTGCGACATGTCCACTTAGCTTTCTGATTTGATGGATCCCCGATGGGTCTCTGTTTCTATAAGTACGGGGTACGCCCTCACCCTAACCCTCTCCCGGAGGGAGAGGGAATTAGTCACGCACCCTCTAAACACCCGCCCACGTTGCAATCGCGGCGGGGCTACTGTAAGTTATAGGGCGACGAGGTACTTGGGAGAGAGTCGTGATTGCATTCAACTGCACCATCCAGGAAGGCGTCATTCCCGAGGAACAGCGAGAGATCATTAACCAACGACTGGTCCAGATTGGCGCGGCTATTCTGGGCGTTCCACCCGACGATATCTCCGTCGGTTACGAGGTGATTCCATACGGATTCGGATTTCGCGGCGGTGAGATTTCCACCTCTTCTTCCGTCAGAAGTGTGATCCCCGACGGCTTTACCCAAGAGAAGCGCGTCGAGTTCATGACAGCGGTCCAGGATATGTGGATTGAGGTCACAGGACAGACCACCGCCGAGTTGGTGGTAGGCGCTGCGGATGCCAGCCATCGACCCCACAGGGACTAAATTCGGGCACAAGGAAGCAGGAGTAGACTAATGCCCATTTATCGATTCAAGGTTCCCACCGACTCCGTCCCCTTCGAGCAGCGCGAAAAAATCGCTGTGGACGTTACCGACATTCATTGCGGCTCTACCCTTGCCCCGCGCCATTTCGTCCACGTCATGTTTGACGAGCAGCCCGAGGGTTCTTCGGAATTTCCCACCCGCTTCTACCTCGACGCATATAACCGCGCCGGTCGGCCGCAGGAAGTGAAGGACAAGCTGCTGGAAGACTTGATAAACGCCTTCGTAAGGCATACCGGTGTGCCTCGCGAGCAGACTAGCGGCCGTCTGGGAGAGGGTCCGGCCTCGTGGGCCATGGAAGGCGGCCAGGTATTGCCGGAGCCTGGGCAGGAGACCGCTGAGTGGTACGCTGAGGTAACTGCGGACTAGACTGATCGAGGAACCATTGCCGTGCTGTCAGGGCTGTTTTTCAAGTTACGCCATCTCCATCCAGCAGTCCTGATGGCAGCCATAGCCGTCCTTGTCATCGCGCTGCTGGCCTGCGGCGAGTCGCATACCCCTACCGCCGAACCCCCCACGGCGACGACCGTCGCCGAAACAGTCACAGAATCTCCCGCCACAGCCGCTTCGTCCTCACTCGCCCTTCCGTCTGTCGAGCAACTGGGTGGTGGCTCGCCCGAGCTTTTCATCCAGGTTTTCGAGGATGGACGCGCCGCCAGCGACTTCCGACCGACTGGCGAGTTCGCCGTTGCCGCCCAGCCGCTCGCAGAGGGAGAGAAGCTGAAGGTCGGCATCATCTTCGTAGGATCCCAGCAGGACTTGGGCTGGAACCAGGCGGCAGCTGCGGGAGCGGACTACCTCGAACAGGTCTTCGACGATGTTGAGGTCTTGCGGGCCGAGAACATTCCCGAGACCGTCGACGTGCAGTCCGTAGCGGAGCAGATGATAGAGCAGGGCGCGACCATCGTCATCCCGACCAGCTTCGGCTACTCCGACCCGACCAAGGCGATTATCGACAAACACCCGGAGATTATGTTCCTGCACCTCGGCGACCTGGAGATCTTCGAAAACTACGGCTCCTTCTTCGCCAACATCTGGCAGTTGCAGTACGCAGCGGGGCGTGCCGCCGGAAAGGCCACTCAGAGCAACAAGCTGGGTTTCATCGCCGCCTTTCCCATACCGTCGAGCATGCTGAACATCAACGCCTGGCACCTGGGGGCGCAGTCCGTAAACCCAGACGTGGAGACCACTGTGGTGTTCACCAGCGACTGGTGTGATCCGGCCAAGCAGGTGACCGCAGTCAACACCATGACCGATGCTGGCGTCGATGTGCTCTCACTGCAGCAGGACTGTACTAAGACCGTGGTCGAGGCAGCGGAACGGGAGGGCGTCTGGGTAACCGGATTCCATTACGACGCCAGCGCCGCCGCCCCCAACTACTGGATTACCGGCGCCACCTGGAACTGGGGCCCCATAATGGCGCAGATAGTCCATGAGATACGGACGGGCGTCTACCGGAGTTCGGCCACCCTGGCCGGGATCGACGCCGGTTGGGCCAAGTTGGCTCAGTTCGGTAGCGGCGTCGACGAGTCGACCAGGCAACTGGTGCTGGACGCCGTTGAGGGCCTGCGCGATGGCAGCGTCCAGCCATTCACCGGCCCAATCTACGACCAGGATGGCGAAATACGCATTGCCGAGGGCGAAACGGCCACCGACGAGTACCTGCAAGGAGTGGACTGGCTGGTACAGGGCGTAGTGGGGCGCACCAACTAGGCATTGATTAAACGCCGAGAGCGCAGAGGACGCCGAGTAATTTGTGGGATTCATCCTGAAAACCTCTGCGCTCTCGGCGAACTCGGCGTTTAATTCGCCCGACTAGGCGGTCTCGATCCGGCTGGCGACCTCCAGTCCCAGCTCCTCGACGGCCATTTCCCGCATCCGGAACTTCTGGATCTTGCCGGTGACAGTCATCGGGAATTCCTCGGTGACCTTCACGTATCGCGGAACCTTGAAGTGAGCAATCCGGCCCCGGCAGAACTCACGGATCTCCTCCGGGTCCGCCGATTCCCCCGGCCGCAGCATCACCCACGCCATCACCTCTTCGCCGAAGCGTTCGTCCGGAACGCCGATCACCTGGACGTCCGAAACCTTGGGGTGGGTGTACAGGAACTCCTCGATTTCCCGAGGGTAGACGTTCTCGCCGCCACGGATGATCATATCCTTGAGACGGCCGGTAATCTTGTAGTAGCCGTCCTCGTCCACCTCAGCCAGGTCTCCAGTATGGAGCCATCCTTCCTCGTCGATGGCCGAATTCGTTGCCTCCGGCATGTTGTAGTAGCCTCGCATCACCATGGAGCTGCGGGCCTGCAATTCGCCCTGTACGCCGGGGCCGACCTCCTGTCCTGTCTCCGGGTCGACCACCCTGGCTTCCACGCCCGGCAGCACCTTGCCCACGGTGGACACCCGGCGCTCGATTGAGTCGGAGGTCAGAGTCTGGGTGATGACCGGGGAGTGCTCGGTCTGGCCGTAAGCGATGGTCATCTGGTGAGCGCCCATCCTGTCGATGACCTGCCGCATCACCTCAATGGGACAAGGCGAGCCGGCCATGATCCCTGTCCGCAGGGAAGACAGGTCAAAATTGTCGAATTCCGGGTGGTCGAGCTGGGCGATGAACATGGTCGGCACGCCGTAGAGGGCGGTGCACCGCTCCTTGTCCAGCGCCTGCAGGGTCTTGAGCGGGTCGAAGTGCTCGGCGGGTATGACGATGGCCGACCCATGGGTGATGCAGCCCAGGTTGCCCATGACGCAGCCGAAGCAGTGGTAGAAGGGCACGGGAATGCACAAGCGATCGTTCTCCGTCAGCTCGATGCAGTCGCCGACGTAAACGCCGTTGGCCACGAGGTTGTGGTGCGTCAGCATGGCTCCCTTGGGGTTGCCGGTGGTCCCGGAGGTGTACTGGATGTTCACCGGATCGTCGGGATGGCATTCCGCCTGCCGCGCCAACATCTGCTCCCTGGAGACTTCGGCGTGGCGGTCCACCATGTCTGACCATGACCACATTCCGGGAGGCGTATCGGTGCCCGGTTCGCTGTGCGGCGGAATGAAAATCACGTGGCGCAGATAGGGGAATTGCGAACTGCTCAGCTCGCCGGGATTGCAGTCCTTGAGCTCGGGCACGACCTCGTTGACCATGGCAGTGTAGTCGGAGTTGCGGAACCTGCCGATGAAAATCAGCGCGTTCGCCTCGGACTGCTCCAGGACGTAGGCCAGCTCGTGGGTACGATAGGCCGGGTTGACGTTCACCATCACCGCGCCGATCTTGGCTGTGGCGAATTGCGTCAGCACCCATTCCGAGTAGTTGGTGGACCAGATGCCAACGTGCTGTCCCTGCCCGATTCCCAGGGCCATCAGGCCCCGGGCGACCCGCTCCACCTCGTCGAGGAACCCGGAGTAGGTGAACCTCTCTCCGGTCTCGAAGTTCACCAGCGCGTCTCTCTCAGCGAATCGCTCCACTTGGCGGTCCAGCATGTCGCCGATGGCGCTGTTTGTATCCACTCCGCTTGGAGTGCCTTTGACGCCAGCGTTATCAACCATGATCTGCCTCGTCAATTTCGTAATGCGTTGAACGGAGAATGCCGCAAGTTCAATTCCGACTCTTTGATTCCATCGTGATTATACTTTAGCGGCGCAACTTGACGAACCGGCACGACCGAGAGTTGCAGGGGTGTAGAATGGCCCCTGGCAGGCTGCGCAATGCGTCATGCTGCAAATTTATTCCATGAGATTGAGATGAGACTGACAACTGCTGATCTGGTCTTCAACGGCAGTCCTCCACCCTTTCACGAAAGTGCCCTTCCCGCACTCCAGTCGGTGCAGCGCAGCTTTCGCACCGGAGTGGCCGCATCTCCTGTGGGCGGCTCGAGCCTGGCGGAGGGAGAGGCGTACAACACCCAGTACCATTTTCTTTGTACGTTGCAGCCTGCCGAGACCATCTCCGGCCACAAGGTTGCGCTGACCACCAAGGCTTCGCGCGACCACCTGGGCGTGCACGAGCCCTGCTACGGACACATCCTCAGCACCTGCGTATACGAGAACAACGCCGACGTGACCATCGGAAACCTGACCTCGCCTCACATCGAGGCTGAAGTGGCCTTCGTGTTGGGCGAGGACCTGCGCGGCCCCGGTGTGACGCCCGTGGACGTGATGCGCGCCACTGCGGGCGTGATGCCGTCGCTGGAACTGGTGGACCTTAAGGTTCAGGGCGAGGGTGTCAGCGCCACCGACGTGATCATCCACAACGCGCTGCACGGCGGGCTGGTCGTGGGGTCGCGCCTCTGCCCGCTGGACGGTCTGGACTTGCAGTACGAGGGGGTAACCGTAGAGCTGAACGGGCAGCTTCACGGCTCCGGCACCGGGTTCGAGGTGATGGGAAATCCCATCAATCCCGTGGTGTGGCTGGCCAACAAGCTGGCCGAGTTTGGCGACTACCTGCGAGCCGGCGAGACCATCATTTCGGGGTCCATGGTTACCCCGGCTGAGCTAAAGCCTGGGGACTCTGTCACCGCCACCTACTCACGCATGGGCAGCGTCGGTGCACGGTTTGTCCAATAGCGTGGGTTTTCTGAGTTCACTCGGCACACATTCACCCTGACCCTTCCCCTGCGGAAAAAGAGCATCGGAGGACGATATGGCTTGGGAATTTGAACTGGTGGCTGGGCCGTACGGCGGCACGACGGAGGGACCGGTATGGGACGGTCAGGCATTGCTGTTTACCGACATACCCAGCAGCCGGATCATGCGCTACGACCACCATACCGGCGAGTGCGCCGAGTGGGCCACGGACACAGAGAACACCAACGGGCTGAACTTTGACGCGCAGGGCAATCTCTACGGCTGCTCGGGAGGCGGCAGGTGCATCAGGCGATTCAACGCCGACGGCAGCAGCATCCGGCTGCCCAGCCTGCTTGACGGTAAGCGCCACAACCGCCCCAACGACCTGGCCATCGACCGCAAGGGTCGCATCTGGTTCACCGACCCGGCGGGCCAGATCCCGCCGGAGGAGCGGGAACTGGAGCATGCGTCTGTGCTGCGCCTGGACCCCGACCCAGACGCCGAGGGTGGGTGGACGCTGCGCCGGATGACCTTTGACACTTGGGCGCCCAACGGAATCCTGTTCTCCCTGGACGAACGGACTCTGTATGTGGTCCAGAGCGACTACGAGGGAACCCGCGACCTGCGGGCCTATCCGCTCCAGTCCGACGACACCCTCGGCGAACCGATGGTGCTGCACGAGTTCGGCCGCGACTTTCGAGGCGTCCACCGCGGTCTCGACGGCATGTGCCTGGACGTGGATGGCAACATCATAGCCGCCGGCGGCTGGCGTCAGGCTGGCCCCGGACCGCTGATCCACGTTTTCGCTCCTTCTGGACGGATCATCGAGACGCACCCTGTTCCTGCCGACTGGCCCACCAACTGCGCCTTTGGCGGCCCGGCGCTGGACACGCTGTACGTCACCACTCGCGGCGGCCACCTTTTCCGGGTCAACAACACGGGTCTGAGGGGTTTTATCCTCTATCCTCTCTAGCTGAGTGCGCCAGGTGCCGTCATATCTTGCGACAGATGGTGCTGGGCAGACAAAGATTACAGATTATGTAAATAAACTAAATGGGGTCCAGGAGTTGATTATGGCAACTGAACAAGTCGCAACGCCGCCCGTTGATGAGACGTTTGACGTCATTGGCACGCGGCCGATCCGCCACGACGGTCCCGACAAGGTCACCGGCCGGGCACGGTACGCCGCCGACATTCACCCGCCGGGCTGGCTGGTGGGCAAGGTGCTGCGCAGCCCCCATGCTCACGCCGTCATCCGCGGCATCGACGCCACCCGCGCCCTGGCCATACCGGGCGTGAAGGCCGTCGTGACCTCGGCGGACTTCCCCGAGGTATCGGCCGAGATCGCCGACCAGGAAGAGGGCGCTACGGTTAATTACGGCTTCTACAGCCGCAACGTTATGGCGCGCGAGAAGGCGCTCTACGTCGGCCATGCCATCGCCGCTGTGGCGGCAACATCAGCAGGAGCCGCCGAGGAGGCCCTTGCGGCAATCGACGTTGATTACGAGGTGCTGCCGCCGGTGTTGAACGCCGACGACGCCATGCGAGACGACGCGCCGATCCTGCACGAGCGGCTGGTAACGCTGTCCAATCCCGGCATGAGGCAGGGCGGCTGGGGCGACGCCAACGCCAGGCCCAGCAACGTGTCCAACCGGTTCGAGTTCCGGCTCGGCGACCCCGATGCTGGATTTGCCAAGGCTGACGTTGTCGTTGAGCGCGAGTTCCATACTCGTCCGGTTCACCAGGGCTACATCGAGCCGCACTCGGCCACTGCCCAGTGGAGCACCGATGGCAGCGTTACCATCTGGGCCAGCAGCCAGGGCCACTTCGCCCTGCGCGACCACACGGCGGCCATACTCGGCGTCAGCGTGTCCCGGTTGAAGATCATTCCCATGGAGATCGGTGGCGGATTCGGAGGCAAGGGCCAGGGTGGCTGCTACCTGGAACCGGTGGTCGCCGCTCTATCGCGCAAGTGCGGGCAGCCGGTAAAGATTGCCATGACCCGCGCTGAGGTCTTTGAGGGTACAGGCCCGACTTCAGCCAGCAAGATCCGGGTAAAGCTGGGGGCTACCCGCGACGGCAAGTTGGTGGCCGCCGACTGCACGCTGGTCTACGAGGCCGGGGCGTTTCCCGGCTCGCCGGTGCCTTCGGGCTGCCGCACTATGCTGGCGCCATACGAGGTGCCCAACAGCTTCATCGAGGGCATCGACGTGGTGGTCAACACCCAGAAGGCGGCGGCCTATCGCGCTCCCGGATCGCCCACGGCCGCCTTCGCCGCCGAGTCGGTCATCGACGAAATCTGCGACCAGATCGGAATGGACCCCGTTGAGTTCCGGCTGCGAAACGCAGCCAAGGAGGGGAGCCGCCAGCCAACCGGCCCGGTGTTCCGCAAGATTGGTTTCGTGGAAACGCTGCAGGCTGCCCTGGAACACCCGCACCTGGCTGAGCCGCTGACCGGCCCCAACCGGGGCCGAGGCATCGCCGCCGGCGCGTGGTTCAACAGCTCGGGGCCTGCCAGCGCCGTGGCCAGCGTGAACCCCGACGGCACCGTCAGCCTGGTCGAGGGATCGCCGGACATCGGCGGGTCCCGCGCGGCAATGGCCATGCAGGTGGCCGAGGTGCTGGGCATCCCGGTGGAGACGGTCAAACCCTCGGTGGTGGACACTGACTCCATCGGCTACAGCTCCGGGGCTGGCGGCAGCGGCGTCACCTTCAAGATGGGTACGGCCTGCCACGACGCCGCACAGGACATCAAGCGGCAGATGATCGAGCGGGCCGCGCGCATCTGGGACGTTTCTCCGGACGACGTCCAGTACGACAAGGGCGTTCTCTCCCACCGCCAGGACCCGGAGCTGAGCATGACCTTTCAGGCCCTGGCGCCCCGCCTGAACGGCACAGGCGGACCTATCGTGGGCCGGGCCACCGTGAACCCCGGCGGCGTGGGCAACGCCTTTGGCTTGCACATAGTCGACGTCGAGGTCGATCCGGACACCGGCAAGGTCGAGATCCTGCGCTACACTGCGCTCCAGGACGCGGGGCGGGCCATCCACCCCAGCTACGTGGAGGGCCAGATACAGGGCGGAGTGGTGCAGGGAATCGGGTGGGCGCTGAACGAGGAATACTTCGTCAACGACCAAGGCAGGATGCTGAATTCCAGCTTCCTCGATTACCGCATGCCAACCAGCCTCGACCTGCCAATGATCGACACGGTTGTCGTGGAGGTGCCAAACCCCGGCCACCCCTACGGCGTGCGCGGTACCGGGGAGGTACCGTTGGTGCCCCCGCTAGCCGCAGTGGCGAATGCCATAGCCCATGCCACCGGCAAGCGCCTGACGGACCTGCCAATGACGCCGGGCCGCATATTGGAGGCCATCGGCTACTAACAGGGTGTATGACAAATTCCCTCTCCCTAAGGGAGAGGGAACAATCAAGGGATTCCTGAACGAACGGGGCGGGTTTCGAACCCGCCCCTACATTATTCTCTGATGTCCGGCCGCCTTTGATTATGTTTACCGCCATTTGTACTCGGTTTCCCGCTGTTTATGTCTGGTTACGGCGTCTTCTGGAACGGGTCGGTCAGTTCCAACTCTTCGCCGATCTCCCGCAGGGCGGGAAGCACCTCCTGACCCATCAGCTCAAGGCAGCGCATGGTGTCCTCGTGACTGATGGAGCCGTCGTTGGTCCATATCGAGAGGATGCCGGGCCGCATCACCGACAGCACCTCGCGCAACTGCCTTATGACGGTTTCGGGGCTGCCAATGATCCAGCGCTTGGAGTCGATGATCGAGTCATAGGCCGCCGTGTCCAGCCCGCCGACGCGGAAGGGGTCGGACCGTATCTGCTCGCGGATCCGTAGGTAGCGCGGGTCCTGGCTCGCGCTGGCGTAGCCCACCGGCGACTGGTAGTCGCGGGGCAGCGGGATGCGCCCGACTCCGATATTGCCCACCATGTAACCCTTGCCGACCTCGTAAGCCTTCTCGTCGGTGTCCTGCACGTGGATGCGCACCAGGTAGCCCAGGTGCTCCGGCCCCGGCTCGTACCCCACCTGGCGGGCGTTCTCGGCATAGATTTCCTTCATGTCCTGGGTGGACTGCACGTCGGTTTCCAGGAAGATGTACGGGTAGTGGTGCTCGGCGCACCAAACGAGCGTCTCCGGGCTGCCGGTGCCGGGGATCCAGACGGGAGGATGGGGCTTCTGCATGGGCACCTGGAAGGGATTGACCACCCTGAAGTGGTAGTGCTTGCCCTCCCAACGCCAGGGGCCGGGCTCGGTCCAGGTCTTGATGACGAGGTCGTGGGCCTCCTCGAACCGCTCACGGTTGTGCAGCGGGTTGGTGTTGGTGGCCAGGCTCTCCACTCCGGTGCCACGCACGAACCCGGACACCAGCCGTCCGCCGGAGATCATGTCGATTTCGGCCAGTTCTTCGGCCAGGCGTATGGGGTTGTCGAAGATTGGCAGGGGGTTCCCCAGCAGCACGATTTTGGGCTTCTTCGTGGTGCGGGCCAGAATCGCCGCCTCCAGGTTCATGGTTGCGCCGAGACAGGTGGGGGTGTTGTGATGCTCGTTCAGCATCAGGCCGTCGAATCCTGCCTCCTCCGAGTATTCGTACTCGTCCAGGTACATGTTGTACAGATGGGAACCGCGCTGCGGGTCGAAGTGGCTGTTGGAGAAGGTGAGCCGCACGGCATTGTTGGGACTGTTCCGCACGTCCTCTTCCGTGTAGTCCACGTAGGCGCGCTCGGTAAATCGCATCAGGAACATGGGGTGCCTCCTCAGTAAGTGGGCTGACAGGTTTCACGATCCTCGGACCGATGGGGCGCCCTCACCCTAACTCTCTCCCCTGGGGAGATGGAAATAGTCAGTGAGAGTACTGCTCGCTTGAATCCTAGAACGCGCGGGGCGGGAAGACGCGGCGGTAGACGCCGGGCGATCCCGGTGCGTGGCCGTAGGTGCCGCCGATGTACTGGTTCATGGTGTCCTGGCCGCGCTGTTTTTCCCACGCCAGGGTCTCCGGCACCATCTCGTGCTCGAACTCGTACATGGTCAGGTACTTCGGCCAGCCTTCCACTGCGTGATAGCGCCGGACATGCAGGCAGCCCGGAATCTGGAGGTTGCCCGGCGTGCGAACATTGTCGTAGTAGTCGTTGTACTTGGCCTCCAGTTCCCCAGGAACGTCCATCCGGCCGATCTGGAGCGCAGGAGCCATGCCCCGGCCCAGAGTATCGGGATCGTCGCCGCCCTCGGGGTAGATCTGGGTGTACACGTTTCTGACATAGCCGCGCCCTATCGTGCCAGGCCCCATTCGCTGGGTCCAGGGCGTCGGGTTGTTGCTCATGTGCAAGTATTCGGGAGTGTGCAGCGCTTCTACCGATTCCAACTCGTAGACAGCCAGGTAGCGCGGCCCGCCCTTGAGCGCCTCGTAGCGCGCGCCGTTAAGGAAGCCAGGGGCGCTCAGACGCTCCGGGATGTGCTCCTCGTTGTACCAGCGGTTGAATTCGGCATCATTCTCGATGTCCACATCGACGTAGACCACAAGTAGCGCCGTGCCTTTTCTTTGGGCCATGAGACCTCCTGGAGTTCCCTCTAACGTATGTCACAAGTTCCCTCTCCCAGAGGGAGAGGGTTAGGGTGAGGGCGTTTGCCCTTCAGTTGTCGGTAACCTCGAAGGACAGGTAGGCGTAGCGGAGGAAGATACCGCCGCGCGGCTCGGCCAGTGGGCCGTTGGCAGCCAGTACCGCTATGATGTAGGTCGCTCCCGGTTCGGCTGTGGTTGCCAGCTCCACCCGTTGCGGGGCGTTGAGGCCGGGAATCGTGCCGGTGCTACGGTCGATTTCGCCGTTGACCCAGACTTCGCCGTAGTTGTCGACGTTGGTCTCGAACCAGAGCCGTGCCCCAGCCACGGGCATGCCGTTCACCGACTCCGGCAATTCCACCCTGATGCGGTACCAGGCGAAGGTGAACCCCACGGACAGGCTTTGGCGGATGTTGTCGCACGCCTCCCATTCCGAGTCGTCGTAGTCCGCCAGGCGGGCAGGCGTGGCCAGCAACTGGGCCGTCAGGCCCTCGTTGGGCTCGCCAGGGACCAACCCGGGCGCCACGCGCCACTGCCCCTTCACCTGCGCCCTGTCGGCCGGGTTGTTCAAGTCCAGGGCCACTCTAGGCATCGCATTTCTCCCCTTGTTTGGCTAGGCGCGATTATAGCTGTCTGACGGGCGGATTGAACAACTAGACTCCTAAACCTCCGGCCCTGTTTCTTCCTGGCAACTGTCTTCGTTGGGGTATCCTCATAAAGACATGACTTTCTTGCCCACGTTTGCGCTCGTGCGACTATAATACTCTCGACGATTCACCTAAATGGTACGGAGGAACCTGCATGGACGTATACCAGTGCGTTAGGTCGAGACTGACGGTACGGGAATTCAAGCCGGACCCCGTTCCGGAGAGGGTGATTCGCCTGATGCTGCAGGCGGCCCGCTGGGCGCCCAGCGCCCGCAATCGCCAGCCCTGGAACTTCATCGTCATCCAGAGCCGGGATACCCTGGCGCAGATCGGCAGCATCGCCTCCTCTGGCGGGTTCATCGGCGGCGCGCCGCTGGCGGTGGCCGTGGTCATGGACCGCGGAGGGCGGCCTGAGTTCGATGCTGGCCGGTCGCTGCAACAGATGGAGCTCGTTGCCTGGTCGCAGGGCGTCGGCGGGTGTACGGCTGGGGTTCGCGGCGAGGAGAACGACAAGGTCAAGGAACTGCTCGGCATACCGGAGGACAAGGACCTCGTCACCGTGGTGGCCTTTGGATACCCCACGAACGAGGCCGCTGCCAAGACAAAACTGCGAAAGCCGATATCGGAGTTTGCCCACAGCGAGCGATACGGGCAAAGCTACAGGGTGTAAGCAAGGCAGCCGGGTCTTAAGGGATTCCTGGGTTGCGATTTCCTCATATAAGCTACGACTTCCGTACCTTTCGCGGCGATGTCTTTGGCGGCATAACGGCTGCGGTGGTCGGGTTGCCGGTAGCCTTGGCCTTCGGCGTGGCGTCGGGGCTGGGAGCCTTGGCAGGGATCTACGGGGCCATCGCAGTGGGTTTCTTCGCTGCCGTGTTCGGGGGAACGAGGTCGCAAATCTCCGGGCCCACCGGCCCGATGTCCGTGGCGATGGCGGCCATCGTAACGGTTCATGCCGATGATCTAGGCAACGCTTTGACCATTGTCGTCGTGGCCGGCGTGATACAAGTCCTGATCGGCGCATTGCGGATTGGCCGGTTGGTCGCCTTTACGCCCCACTCGGTAATCTCCGGGTTCATGTCGGGCATTGGGTTGATCATCATACTGATACAGATTCTTCCTTTCGTGGGGGCGGATTCGGCGGAAGGCGGACCCATGGGGGCGATCCGGGCCATTCCGGACGCCATCGTGGGGATGAACTATAAGGCCTTGATCATCGCCGCCGTTACCCTGGCCGTGGCGGTTTTCTGGCCGGCAAGGCTGGCGAAGTGGCTGCCCTCCACCCTGGCGGCCCTGGCAGCCGGAATGGTGCTGGGCATACTTTGGCTGACCGGCACGCCGTCAGTAGGCGAGGTGCCCATAGGGTTCCCCGATCTGGCTCTTCCGGACCTGTCTCCCGGATTCCTGATAAGTGCTGCAGAGCCGGCCTTGACTATCGCGTTGCTTGGCTCCATCGACAGCTTGCTTACCTCGCTCATCGCGGACTCCCTGACCAGGTCAAGCCATAATCCGAACAGGGAACTGGTAGGTCAGGGCATCGCCAATACCGCGGCCGGTTTCATCGGGGGACTCCCGGGCGCCGGCAATACCCTGAGCACGCTGGTGAACTTCCGCGCCGGGGGCCGGACAGCCTTGGCCGGAGTCCTGGTTGCAGCGATACTCATGGCCTTTGCTCTTGGACTTGGCAGGTACGTTGAGTCGGTTCCCCTTGCCGTGCTGGCGGGTATACTGGTCAAAGTCGGCTGGGACATCATAGACTGGCGCTTCATTACCCGGGCCCACCGCGTGCAACGGGAACACCTCCTCGTGATGCTGATTACCATGGCCCTTAAGGTGTTTCTGGACCTGGTCACAGCCGTGGCCATCGGCCTCATTGCCGCAGGGATCGCCAGTGCACGGCAGTTCGAGCGGCTGGAAATGGACAGTGTCGTATCCACGCCTTTGCTGGACCGGACTTTTCTGCGCCAGGTCGATGGGGAGGACGAGTTCTCGGCGCGGGTGGGTCTCATTTCCCTCCGGGGAACATTCACCGTTGCATCTTCGAACCGTCTGGTAAACACTGTGAGGGCCGACCTCCGCGACAACGAGGTCCTGATCTGGAACTTCGCTGAAACCGTGTACATGGACGACAGCGCCGCGTTGGTCATTGAGCAACTCCTCGACCTGGAAAAGGAGGAGGGAATTCCCTGCATCATCATGGGCCTGCAAGGAGCTGCGGCTTCCACTCTGCGCTCGCTGAACTGCCTGGACAACGTTCCCGAGGATCACTACGTCGCGGATCTCGAAGAAGCGAGGGAGCTGGCGGTCAGGTTACTGGATGGGTAATGGGCCGGTTCTTCATTTATCATAGCCATAATTCAGAGTCAGGAGTTGAAACATGCGACTTGAAAACAAGGTGGCCATTATTACCGGAGCGGCAGCGGGAGTCGAGGGCCAGCTGATGGGTTTCGGCGGCTCGGCAGCCCGGATGTTCGCCAACGAAGGCGCCAAGGTCGTGCTGACAGACATCAAGGTCGATATGGGCGAGGCTACCGCCGCCCAGATCAGGGAGAACGGTGGCGATGTGTTCTTTATGGAACATGACGTTACCGACGAGCAGCGGTGGCAGGAGGTCATCGCCGAGACGGTGGCTCGCTACGGCAAGCTGGACGTGCTGGTAAACAACGCTGGCACGGGCGCCCGCCTGACTGTTGAGGAGACAAGCGTCGGCGATTGGGACGGCCAGATGGATGTTCACGCCAAGGGAGTGTTCTTGGGCACGAAGCTCGCTATCCCCGAGATGCGAAAGGCCGGAGGCGGCTCCATCATCAACGTCTCGTCCATCTATGGGATCGTTGGCAGCCCCACCTCAACCGCCTACCACGCGGCAAAGGGAGCCAGCCGCCTGTTCACCAAGTCCGCCGCCATCCAGTACGCCCCGGAAAACATCCGCGTGAATTCGGTGCATCCCGGATACTGCTGGACGCCGCTGACCGATCCCGGCTACTCCGGCGAAGAGGGACGCCGGGAATGGTCGCTGGACCGCATTCCCATCGGCCGGCTTGGCAACGCGGACGACATCGCCTACGGCATAGTCTATCTCGCCTCTGACGAGTCCTCCTTCGTCACTGGCGCTGAACTTGTCATCGACGGCGGCACCACGGCCCAGTAGCGGAGGATTACCTGCAAAAGCCAAAAACCCAGACGGAGGACACCAATGACCTCTGTGCCGCCACCGCCGGCCCAGCCACAAGAGCCCTGGCCAAATTTGCGCGCCAGGCCAAGGTCGTTCTTCAACGCCCCGCTCTGCGAGAATGTTGAGGAACTTGAGGCTGATATCGCCTTCATAGGGATACCATTCGACCAGGGGACCCTGGGCCGGCCGGGAGCGCGGTTCGGGCCGGATGCACTCCGTGACGCGCCCCGTGCCTACTCCTACTCCGACCCGTACGGGGCGCAGGGCAAGGCCGACGGTTTCTTCGACATCGATGCCGGAGACGAACTGCTGCGCGGCGTCGTAATGGCCGATTGCGGCAACGTCCCCATCGTCCCCTCTGAGGTGGCAGGGAACTTTGACCGCATCACGCGAGCCGTTGAGCAGGTCGTGGGTCGAGAAGCCCTTCCGGTGGCCGTAGGGGGCGACCATGCCATTACATTCCCGGTGGTCCGTGGGTTGTCGAAATTCGCGCCGCTGAACATCGTCCATTTCGACGCCCACCTCGACTACACCCATGACGTGCAGGACGCGCTGTATACCCACGCCAGCCCGATACGCCGGTGCCGGGAGATGGACTTCGTGAGGCACATTACGTCGGTGGGAATTCGTTCGGCGAGGCGCATTCCCTACGAGGAGGCCATCAGGGACGGCAGCCTGATCATCAGCCACTCGCGCTTCAGGGAACTGGGTCCCAGAGCGGTGGCCGACCTCATTCCCAGGGCCGAAAACCTGTACATCACCTTCGACGTCGACGTTCTCGATCCCACCCAGGCGCCCGGTACGGGAACTCCCGAGACTGGCGGGTTGTTTTACCAGGAGGCCCGGGATTGCCTGTTGGCCTTACTGGAAAAATCGAACCTTGTCGCCTTCGACATTGTGGAGGTCGCCCCGCCCTATGACAATTCGGAGCTGACGGTGCAAGTGGCGGCGCGCCTGATGCAGGACATCCTGGCGGCGCGTTTCCCCTCCCGCCGTCAATAGGGGCCAACGCCCGGCCTCCGGGAGCCGGATCGCCGCGAATGTTATTGACCTGCCGTGTGAAATCCGAAGAGCGGAGATTATTGTCGACGCTCTGCGGCTCCAGGGCATCTCTGGTTGGAAGCGTGAACTGACAGCAGTGGCTGAGCGGTCGCGGGTAATGCAGCCTGGGCCCAGCCGACTGAAATTTGACCTGAAATCCGTCAAAATAGGGTGGGATGTAGGCAAATTCGAATCATCGGAAAAAGAATAGCCGTGCCAACAGGACAGTTGTTGACATTTAAATATGCACACTTAAGAGGGTCTTTAATAAGTTCCCTCTCCCGAAGGGAGAGGGTTAGGGTGAGGGCATCCTTCTGTATTTTTCAGGAATGGATGGACGCGACCCGCAGCCCTTTCCTGCTAAGTGGAAAGGGCCTGTTAAACACCCTCTTAGATTCTCTATTCCTTCATGGTCACTGTTTAGAAATTAACTCAAAACCAGAATCCCCTGAGTCATTGGCCGGAATAGAGACTCGACCCAGTTGATCCCGCGAGAGCGGGAATGGCGAATTGGAGCCAAGGACAGTTTTGAGATGATTTCCAAAGCGAGAACGAATTCCGAGAAGTTATCTCAAGGCAATCAAGTTCTGCGGAATTGCTGAGACATCGCATCAGTCCACATGATACCCGAATTGGGGGCATCACGGTACGAGGCTTGCGGAAGTTCCTGTCACCGTAGTGGTGGAGGTGAGGGGGGTCGAACCCCTGACCCCCTGCTTGCAAAGCAGGTGCTCTCCCACTGAGCTACACCCCCACGGGAAACGACTCCTTTCCATTCTATCCCGGCGGCGAAACGGCGGCAAGCAAAAACTGCTGACCGCCCTCCCCTTCCGGCCGGACAAGCCCCAAGGTTACAAACAAGACTCGTCACTTATCGAGTCTGTATGGTCAACGACTCGCTCGGGTAGCCGAAGAACTCCACCACTCTCTTGGCCCGGCCCTCGATAAGCACACCCGCGCCCTGGCAAGAAGCATAGATCCCGGAATCGCCAATTTGACGAGGGTGGTGGACTTCGTCCTCATTCCTGGAAAAGTAGGGCAGAGACCGCCCTCTTATGTCAAGAATCTTTTCGAAGTCTCCGGGATGGCGCTGTCGCATTACCTCGCACACCCCTATCAGCAGGTCGGGCCAGGAAGATGCGGTCTGGGACTCCGATTCGAATGTAAACGAGGCCGGTCTGCGGCGCGACCCTCCGCCCGGCCTGCTTTCAGCGGCGTCGTCCTCCGAGAACGGCAGCAACTCGGAACGGTGCTCCATCAGCACCCGGCGCACGAACCTGTTTTCGGGCCTCTCCCCTGCCCGTTGCTCCGAAGCCGTGGCCACCAGCTCGACCAGTCCTTCGTCGAGCCCTCGCACCACCTGGCGCCAACCATCCAGTATGGCCTGGCGCACAACAACGTTCTGATTGCGTTCCTGCAGTGTCCTTTCCGCGGAACGCGCCGCCTGGCCGCTGGCTACCCGGTCCTTTGTGAGGTAGCGGTTGAGGTCCTCGGCGGCTGCGTCAGGATCTCCGGACAGATCTGTCTCGCAATACTGGCTTTCCCTGTTCTCCCTGTCAGGACTGGTGTACAGGAGCAGCCACTTCAGCCCATTCGTCAATACTCCCAGCGATACGCCGTTTCTGGAACAGTGATTGATTAGCTGGCGCTCAAAACGGTCGCTTTCGAGGTTTTCACCGGGCAGTTTCACCTCGACGAAGACCAGGGGAGTAGCTGCGGTTCTACCGCGAGCGGAGGCGGGCGACATCAACGCGAAGTCTATTGTCGTGTTGCCGCTGCGGTAGTCCGGCTGGACTTCCGAAAGATCGAAAGTATCCCACCCGGCGGCACTCAGCACTCTCAGTACTATTCCCTGCTTGATGGCGCTCTCACTCAGTTCCTCCAGGTCGGGAAGAGCGTTGACGTAAGCAATTGCCTGGGAAATTGCGTCCCTGTAATTGATTCTGGGCATGTCAGCCTCATCGATTGAACTAATATGGATGTAGTGCAGGACACGATTGACCGATCGTGAAATTGCACGGGGTAGATTATAAAGTAAATCCCCGGCGATGCAATTCTATTGGGGATTGAAACAGTCTCCGCAATTACTGATGCGTGAATTGACAACTAAACTCTGGCGCCCTCGAACCGACATTCCCGCGAAAGCCGGAATCCAGTGCGTCCAGTTGCAGATACCGTCCTTTCCGCAAAAGGGTATGGATTCCCGCGAAAGCGGGAATGACGGATTGTTCAGCCACTTGCTCACGCGTCAGTAAATCGTAACAAGTCGATTAGAGCCATCTCACCTTGTCAGAGCGTGCCTGGGATTGGGATGCTGCAACACTACCGAATTAACCAGGTTGTCCGGCATTTCGCCATGCATCACCTTTACTACTTCGGCTGCTGCCCTCTGTTCCAACTCCAGCGTTGACTCCTGGGAGAAAAAGGCGACGTGAGGAGTAATGATGACGTTTTCCAGCACCAGCAATGGATGCTCTTGCGAGGGAACATTATCAACCATCACGTCGAGTCCGGCGCCGGCGATAACGCCATTAGCCAGCGCATTGTAAAGCGCCTCCTCGTCAATCAGGGGGCCACGAGCCGCATTAATCAGGAACGCCTCCTGCCTCATTGCCGCCAGTTGGTCCCGGCCAATCATGTTCCGGGTCTCGTCGGAGAGAGGGGTGTGCAGGGAAACGAAATCGGACTCGCCCAGCAGTTGGTCCAATTCCACAAGTGAGCCGCCGAAGGACTCAACGGCTGAAGAATCGATAAACGGGTCTGAGGCCAGAACATTCATCCCGAACGCGCGCGCCTTAGCGGCTACGGCTTGCCCGATCCGGCCGAACCCCACGATCCCGATGGTTTTGCCCCGCAGCCGCATCATGCGCATGGTGAGTGGCTGGCTGCCCCACCCGCGCTCCTTGACCGAACGGTCGAACAGCACGATCCGGCGGTTCCAGGCATGCAGGAGCGCCATCACGTGGTCGGACACCTCGTCGACGCAGTAGTCGGGCACATAGGTAACGGCGATTCCCAGTTCGGTGGCCGTAGAGACAGCAATGTTGTCCACCCCGACCCCGAAGCGGCCGATGACCTTGCATCGCTCAGCGGCACGGACGACGTTCTCGGTGACCTGCGCGAAGCAGGTCATTATGGCATCCGCGTCGCGGGCAAGACCTGCAAGGGTCTCTTCATTGCTGTCCGGAGCCACGACGACTTCCGCCCCACCGGCCTCGAGCACGGCTCTTTCAGGGTCAGTGCTGGGCCACACGTAGTCGGTGATGAGCACCTTCCAGGACATGGTCAACTCCTGAGGACAGCGGTTGCGTTATTCCCCACTCTGGGCGACTACATCGCGAGGCATTGGCTTGAACATGCAGCCCTCCACGAATATCTCGAAGAAGTCCGGGGTGGTCTCCAGTTCAATGTGCTCGATGCGCCGTACAAGGTCCTCGGCCCGCTGGCGCGAGTCCTGGGACAGGAGCATCATCGTTGCGCCCTCCAGCGCGGCGTTGCCGGCCCGGGTGACGCGTCCCTCCGGGAAATTGGCAACAAATCCGATTGACATTGCATTGGAAATGTCCAGGTAGTTGGCGAAACCTCCGGCAAGGTAGAGCCGCGATATGTCCTCCACTGCCCGTCCGTACCGCCTCAGCGTGATGAATTGCCCGCAATAGTTGGCCGATTTCGCCTGCGCCAGAGCGCTGATGTCCGCGCGGGAGAGACCCATCCCCTTGTCCGGCGCAAATACGTACTCTCTGGCCCCGTCTTCGAATGCCCCGAGGTCGTTCATCAACCCCCCGGCGCGAAGCTCGTGCAGCAAGTCCACGAGCCCTGAACCGCATATCCCCTGCACTTCTGCCCCGCCAATGGTGGACACCTCCGGGCGGCCATCGCGAATGTGGACGGATTCCACCGCGCCGTCGTAACCCGCCATGCCGTGGGTCACCTGCCCTCCCTCGAAGGCAGGGCCAGCCGGGCACGACGCGGCGACCATGGCGTGCCGGTTGCCGATGACGACCTCCGTGTTGGTGCCGATGTCCACCAGCATCACCGGCTCCTCCTGCTCGTCCATGCCGATGGCAAGGAGACCGGCAGCCACGTCGGCGCCGACGTGGCTCGCTATGAGCGGCCCCCCGTACACGTGGGCCTTCGGGAATATCCGCAGCCCCACGGCCTGTGCGCTGGACTGCAGGGCAGTGCCCGGTCGCTCGCCCGCCTCGCATTCCAGCTCGATGGAAGACTTGTAGGGTTTGACTCCCACCGACTGAACGTTGATGCCGAAGGCGATATCCCGCATGGTGGTGTTGCCCACCAGAACGGCGCTATAGATCTGGCGGCGTTGGACATTCAGTTGCCGGATCATTTCGCCGATTTCGAAATTGATCGCCGAGATTATTGCGAGCCTTAACTCACCACGGTTTCTCCCTGTGTCGTAGGAAATCCGGTTCATGACATCGCTGCCCCCGAATTTCTGGGGGTTTTCAAATGAGGACGTAGCGATGATCTCGCCGGACTCCAGATCGGCCAGGTTTATTGCCACCGTCGTGGTCCCGATGTCGGCGGCCACCCCGAGTATCCGGCCCCGGTAAGTGTCAACCGGCTGGCCGCCGATGATAACTTCATCTCCGTCGCGCCGGACATACGGGTCCAGTTCGATCTCCCGCCGTATTCCCTCCGTGAGGATACGCGGCTGGCGGCGCAGGACGCTGAACTCTATGGTCTCGGATGGATCGGCGACGATTGCCTGGCAGGCAAGCCGGAAGTTACCGGAAAGGAAATACTCGTCTCGGGAGTTGGGGAACAGTCCCTCCATCCCACTACGTACTTCTACGATGCACTCGTGGCAGGAGCCTCCCCTGCCGCAGGACGTGGGCACGCGCACACGCAGGTGGTCCGCATAGTCGAAGAGCGACTTACCCCGGTGGGCCTGGATTTCTTGTCCATTCAATATCACTGGCATGGGGGCATTGTAGCAAATGAGCAGACAGTGCCGGTGTAGGAGGGTGACTGCTGTAGGCCAAGTGATTTTCCCTCTCTCTTGAGGGAGAGGGTTGGGGTGAGGGTGAAATCACAGCGAATAGAGGTTCTCAGCTACTCCCGTCCGTTTCCCACGCCGAACGGTAGTCGAGGTTGTCGTCGCCGGTACAGGGGTAGAGCTCGCCTTCAGGGACGGAGCGGTCCTGGTTGCGGCAGCCGAACCGGGCCGTGCAGCGGTCCTGGGCATTCTTGTAGGGGCAGCGGTAGGTGGATACCACGTTCACCATGTCGGAAATGCCTCGGAATATTTCCGTAAGGCGCTCCACGCTCCGGCGGTAGCGCTCTGGATCAACCTTGGGCCGCTCATCAGACATGCGTCAGTCCGCAACCACCGCAGTCGCGACGCCCGGCTGCGCGACAAACTCCTTGGCCAGGTCCACGCAGGCGATGGCGTCCTTGCCATAGCCGTCGGCGCCCATGTCATCCGCGAACTCCTGCGAGAGGGGCGCGCCGCCGACCATGATCCTCACTTCGCCGCGCAATCCGGCCTCCTCGAACGCCTCGATGGTGCGGCCCATGTTGGGCATGGTGGTGGTAAGCAGCGCCGACATTCCCAGGATGTCCGCCCCTTTGTCCGCCACCTCGTCGATGAACTCGTCCGGTTGTGTGTCCACGCCGAGGTCGTGTACCACGAAACCGGCTCCGCGCAGCATCATGATGCAGAGATTCTTGCCGATGTCGTGCAGGTCGCCCTTCACCGTGCCCATTACCACGGTGCCGATGGGCTCGATGCCAGAGGCCGACAGTATCGGCTCGATATGCGCCATGCCCGCCTTCATAGCCCGCGCCGCCACCAGTACCTCGGGCACAAAGATTATGTTATCCCGGAACTTGACGCCCACTATGGCCATGCCCGCGATCAGCCCGTCGTCCATGATGGTGTTGGCGTCAAACCCGCCCTCCAGCGCCTCCTGAGTCAGCCGGTCCACCTCAAGATTCTGGCCTATGATGAGCTGGTAGGAAATCTCCTGCATCATCGGGTCGGCCTCATCCCAGAGGGCACGAATGTGGCGCTGCTCATCGGGATTCTCGACGTGTACCAGTTCCGATTCCAGTCCCTCGTGAACGACGGGCATAGGGCTTAACCTCCCTTTGTCTGAATCAGGACTAACCGGATTCTAGGATTTTCGGGATAAGAAAACCAAATCCTGCTCATCTTTTAGCCCTGAAAATCCTGATTCTGACTTGTCCAGTCCTTGACCGCCTGCGGGATGGCCATAAGGTTCTCGATCTTGGTGGCCAGCGGCACGGCGCACTCCGGGGAGATCATCTGCACCCCGGCGTCGAGGCAGCGGTACACCTCCTGCCGCACCTGCTCCGGTCCGCGGGCGTAGAGCGTCTCCGGGTTGTTGATGTTGCCCACCAGCCCGATCCCGCCATCAACAGCGGCCATGGCCTCGTGCGGGTCGTTCTTGGAGTCAAAGTGGAATGATGCCATGCCGGTCTGAGCGATGTAGGGCATCCGGTCGATGGTCCTGCCGCAAATGTGCAGGATCAGAGGCACTCTGAGTCGCTCCGCCATTTCGGCGTGGATGTCCTGCAGGAACCGCCGGTAATAGTCGCCGCTGACCAGGTCCCCGGTGGCATGGTCGGGGAAGGTGAGTGCGTCGGCTCCGGCATCGATCTGCGCCTCGCCGAACAGCACCGACAGCTCCTTCAGCTTGTGCATGGCCCGCATGGTCTCGCGGGGGTTGTCCACTGTGCCCAGCAGAAACGGCTCGACGCCGAAGACGTGGTAGCCCAGCGTCCAGGGCCCCATCGTCTTGCCGATGATGGCCACCTCGTTGCCGAACTCCGCCTTAAGATGGCGGATGGCGCCAGTGATGGCAAGCGTGTCTCTGTGTTCCAGGATGCCCGGAGGAATGTGCACGTCGTCCGCCGTTTTCCAGATGGGGCGGTACATCCTGACAGTCGGCCAGTTGTCCTTGTCCTCCCACTGCATCTCGCAGCCCAGCGCCGACGATTCCTGGATGATGCTGAAATACGGCATTATCGAGTCAAAGCCCAGCTCTGTGTACCCTGTGGCCGCAAGCCGCGCCGCCAGCTCGGGGTCCTGGCATGCCTGAGGAAACGGAGCGTCCACCAGGTCCATCAGCTCCACGGTCGCCACGTTGGTCGGATTGGCCACCGGCGTCCGGTCAACAGGCTCACGATTCAACGCCGCCATGGTGCGTTCCCGCGGCGTCATCGTCTCAACAAATGCCATGGCTGCGCCTCCTTACGGTGGGTATATCTGGACCACCTGGCCTCTTTCGGGTTCGTCCAATGCTTGCAGAGCTTCCGGCAACAGGGGCAGGAGATGCTCGATCGCGTTGCTTTGGCCACGTAGGATGATTATACGGATGTCAAAACGGGGGAGGTTCTGCTGGTTGGTAATGCTCCTATCGCAAGTCAACATAGCGTCAAATTCGGACTGGGCTAACGGGAGAAAGTCCCCGTCCAGCCAGCCTTTCCATCCCATGAGGCGAGCGGTCCTGACAGCGTGGTCTTGTATGAAAAAGCGAAGCTCCTCTGGGACTGATTCATCAAGATACAGCCGCATGGAATTCCCGCTCCAATGCGTCAGCTGCTACCCCTACCGTATTCACCAATTGCGCTGGGTCTGCTGATGAATAGCTGAAGCGGAAGTCCTTCAATGTCTTTCCTTTTGCCAGATGTTCAAACATAAAAATCACGGGCAGCCGGGTTCCGACAAAGACCGGGGATCCGCTAACTCTCCCACGGTGGCTGTGAACTACACCGTTTTCCTTGTAGCGGTAAGCGTCTAATTCCAGAATCCTTCCCGCCGTCAATACTGCATCATGAGTATCTTCAAGAAGAGCAGTAGGAAAATCCCAGTGGAAATCTTTCAGACTTTTCAGATTGGCCAGATAATCGAACATGCGCCTGACTGGCACGTCGGTCCTTTCGAAAACCAGGGTGCCGCCTGCGAAGTCCTCATTCTTTTCGATGATGCGCTTGGTCCTTTCCCGGGCGTCCCGCTCCAGTTCCGACAGCGCCTGCTCCATAGACACGGCGGGAAATTTGTGCAGAAAGCCGTAGACATTCCAGTCCTCGCGCAGGTATGCGTGCAGTTCCTCGAGGGGCACGTTCGTCCCGTCAAAGAGCGGCGGAACTTCCG
The DNA here is from genome assembly GCA_965203005.1 of Dehalococcoidia bacterium. Classification (GTDB taxonomy): domain Bacteria; phylum Chloroflexota; class Dehalococcoidia; order Lucifugimonadales; family UBA3495; genus VXOI01. The sequence goes on along the minus strand of CBDBBS010000002.1, from coordinate 1,329,573 downwards.
CCCCTTGCCGGCTTCCCTGGATGGTTTGTTCTGTACCCATTGACCAATCCCGTTCCCCGGAAGCATTTTCACCCTACATTGTATCGCCATGTTCCAGACGTTCAGCCATCACGCGCAGGGTTAGGGCCTGGACTTTAGCTATGGCCTCATCAGTGCTGGAACCATAAACTAAAGCCCCGGGAATCTCCGGCATCTCGGCAATCCAACGGCCATCCACTTCCTGCTCCGTCTCTATAGTCAGTGTAAACCCCATACCTTTCACGCCCACCCTAACCCTCTCCCTCAAGAGGGAGGGGACTCTTGGGGTAGCGCTTACGTCTGCGAGAAGCCCAGCGTCCCCGTAGTCATCTGGCCGCGCATGGCCTCGGCGGCCATCATGGTCTCGACGCTGGAGATGTTTCGGGAGTATGGCAGCAGCACGCGCATCAGGGCATCGTGGGGCATCCCGCAGGCGAAGGCGACGCCTGACTCGCCTACCTGCTCCATCTCGCCGTACCGGGTGAAGCCGGCCAGCACCATCCGCAGTCGCATCGCCGCGTTGCGCGCCTCGCCATCCAGCGACACGTCGTATACCGAGCGGCCATCAACCTCGCCGTTGGCCAGCACAGCCCGGATGGTCAGCGCGGACTTGGAGTCCTGGATCGACAGCTCCCCTTGCGGCGGGGCGTAGTCCGGCGCCTTTCCCACCGCCTGCGACATCACGAAACGCAGAGTGCGCTGGTGCAGGTGGCCACAGGGAAAGCGGACCTGGTTGTCCGAATCTCCCACTGGCTCCATGCCGCCCAGAGCGATCATCTGGTCTCGAATCTCGCGGATTCGGTCCTCCACGCCTTCACGCCGACTGAATGTCCAGATGGTGCAGACATCGTCCTTGACGTACAGCCCGACGCTGATGTCGTGGAAGCGCCGGTCCAGGGGCACCAACTCAAGGCATTGCCCGTAGCGCTCGATGACTTCCGCCGGTCGCAGCTTTCCGGTAGTTGTGGCCATTGCGCCCCCTATCGTCCGACCGCCGCTACCAGGGCGCGGATGTGCTCCGGCCCGGTGCCACAGCAGCCTCCGAGGATGTTCACGCCCAGGTCTGCCATTTCCCTGAACCGCTCCGCCATGTACTCCGGCGATTCGGGATAGACGATCTGCCCGCCCTGCATGGCCGGAATCCCGGCGTTGGAATGGATCAGCAGGAAACCATCCGTTTCCTCTCTCATTCTCCGGGCGATGTCCACCATGTTGTCGATGCCGTTGCCGCAGTTGGAGCCGACAACGTGGGCCCCGGCGTCCTCCATGGCGTGAACTGCGGCCTCCGGCGTGATACCCATCATTGTGAAGAAGCCGCGAGGACCTTTGTCGAAGACCATCGTCGCCATGACCACGAGGCCGGTATTCTCGCGGGCCGCCCGGACTGCCAGCGCCCCCTCCTCCACTGCCGTCATGGTCTCGACCACCACTGCGTCTGCGCCGCCGGCCTCCAGCGCCTTAACCTGAACCGAGAAAGCGTCGTACATCTCCGTTTCGGACACAGGTCCCAGCGGCTCCAGGAATTCCCCTGTCGGCCCGATGGAGCCGACCACGAACCTGCCCTCAGGGGCCTGGCTGCGAACGTGTTCGGCGGCCAGGCGATTGAACTCGGAAACCCGCTCGCCGTAGCCGTACTTTTTCTGCATGAACACCGTGCCGCCGAATGAATTGGTTAGCACCATGTCTGACCCTGCCTCAAAATACTGGCGGGCCATCTCCCGCACCACTTCGGGACGGCTGGCGTTGAACTCCTCGGGGCACCCGCCCGGCTCCAGGCCGTGCTGCTGCAGGAACGTGCCCGTGGCGCCGTCTGAGATAAGCAACTCCCCTCTCTGTAGACGAGCCAGGAGAGCGGCTGGGCTGTTGCCCGATTTTTCCTGAATTGCCGTCAAATCGGTAGGTATCCTTCGAATAGTAATTATGCCGCATTTTATGCGTCTCAATTGCCAGCCCGCAACAGCGCTGAATCCTGCTATGTAATATCAGGCCACACCTGTGGTTAAATGTCCGCGACTGATCCAGCCGGAATCACAGGGAGGCAGCCCGTTATGACCAGCTATCTGTCTCATCTGGAATGCACCATCTGCGGCGCCGAGTACCCTGCTAACCGGCTCTCCGGAGTCAGCCCGTGCTGCGGGAAGGTGCTCTACGCCCGGTACAACCTCGACCGTATCCGTGCCGAGGTCGACCGCGACCGTTTGTCCGCGAGGACGCCCAACATGTGGCGGTTCGCTGAACTGCTTCCCGTCGATGACCCCGGTAACATCGTGTCCCTCGGCGAGGGTGGCACTCCCTTGATCGAGGTGAAGAACCTGGGCGAAAAGCTCGGCGTTGCCAACCTTTTCGTCAAAGAGGAGGGCCTGAACCCCACCGGCACGTTCAAGGCCCGGGGCATCGCCGCCGCCATCTCCAAGGGCCTCGAGCTGGGAGCTGCCGGGTTCACCATGCCCTCTGCGGGCAATGCCGCCGGAGCCGCCGCCGCCTACTGCGCCCGCGCCGGGCTGACCGCCAGGGTGTTCATGCCGCAGGACGCTCCCGACTCCAACAAGAAGGAGTGCCTGGTCGCCGGTTCCGATCTCAACCTCGTAGACGGCCTGATCGGCGACGCAGGCCGCATAGCCGTTGCCGTGGCCCAGGAGCAGGGACTGTTCGATCTCTCGACGCTCAAGGAGCCGTACCGCGCCGAGGGCAAGAAATCCATGGGCCTTGAGCTGGCCATGCAGTTCGGCTGGCGCATGCCCGACGCCATCATCTACCCCGCAGGCGGCGGGACGGGCATCATCGGCATGCACAAGGGCTTTCACGAACTACTGGAACTGGGCTGGATCGAGGGCGACCTGCCCAAGTTCATCGCCGTCCAGGCCGAGGGATGCCAGCCCATCGTCCGGGCCTTCAACGAGGGCAAGGAAACAGCTGAGCCGTGGCAAAACGCCGCCACCGTTGCCGACGGTCTGCGTGTGCCCGGTCCCTTCGCCGATTACCTGATGCTCCAGGCCATTAGAGAGACGGGCGGAACGGCCCTCGCCGTCTCCGACGCCGACATGGTCTCTGCCATGTACGAGTTGGCCACGGCCGAGGGTATCTTCGCCTGCCCGGAGGGCGCTGCCACTCTGGTGGGCTACAAGCGCCTCATCGACGAGGGATTCCTGCGCCGCGACGAGACCACGGTGCTGTTCAACACCGGCTCCGGCTACAAATACCTGCAGCTCATCGAGGGCGTGAGCGGGTAGCAGGGTTCCCTCTTGCTCCCTCTCCCTTGACGAGGGAGGGTTGGGGCGGGGGCGAATAGGTCTGACGGAATTGTAGGGGCAACCCTGGTGGTTGCCCTCGTTTTCGCACGCACGGTGTTTGTTTCTTTGACACCAGGGCAACCACAAGGGTTGCCCCTCCGTCGCAATCGACAGTGTGCCGGATGCGGGTTATCATAACCGCAAATTCCGGCACCCTTTATTCGTGAAATTCAGGAGCGAATCATGCGTCGCGTTGCCATTGTTTCACCCGTCCGCACCGCCGTCGGGAACTTCGGCGGCACCCTGCGGGACGTCTCAGCCGCCGATCTGGCCAGCACGGTTATCAAGGAAACCCTCGACCGCTCTGGAGTGGACCCCGCAAAGGTCGATGATGTCATTCTTGGCCACGGCTACCCCAGCGGCGAGAACCCCGCCATCGGCCGTTTGGCAGGACTCAAAGCCGGCCTGCCCATAGAGGTCCCTGGCTACCAGCTGGACCGCCGTTGCTCCTCGGGCCTTCAGGCCATCCTGAACGCCAGCATGCTGGTGCAGACCGAGAACGCCGACGTGGTCATCGCTGGCGGCGTAGAGAGCATGAGCGGCGCAGAGTTCTACACCAACGAGTCCCGCTGGGGCGCTCGCTACGGCTCGGTCACTTTCCACGACCGGCTGGCCCGTGCCCGCGTTACCATCTCCCCCGACGAACGCTTCGGCCCCATCCCCGGCGGGATGGTCGAGACCGCCGAGAACCTGGCCCGCGAGTACGAAATTGCCCGCACCGAGCAGGACGAGTACGCCCTGCGCAGTCACCAGCGGGCCGTCGCTGCCCAGAGCGAAGGCCGATTTGACCGTGAGATCGTGGGGGTCCCGGTGCCGCAGCGTCGCGGTGATCCCGTGCCCTTCGAGAAGGACGAAGGCCCTCGCGCCGACACGAACATGGAGACGCTGGCCCGCCTGCGCCCGGTGATGCGCGACGGCACGGTCTCTGCGGGCAACGCAAGCAGCCAGAACGACGCCGCCTCGGTGTGCCTGGTGGTCGGCGAGGACAAGCTGGAGGAACTGGGCCTCACACCCATGGCCTTCCTGCGTGGATGGGCCGTAACCGGCTGCCACCCGGCCACCATGGGCATCGGCCCGGTGCCAGCGGTCAACAAGGTTATGTCCAAGATTGGCCTTTCCCTTGACGACATGGACCTCATCGAGCTCAACGAGGCTTTTGCTGCCCAGGTACTGGCCGTGCTCCGCGAGTGGAAGCTGCCCCACGAGGACAACCTGAACGTCAACGGTTCCGGCATCTCGCTGGGCCACCCCATCGCGGCTACCGGCGCCCGCATCCTGACCACCCTGCTGCACGAGATGGAGCGCCGCAACGCCCAGTTCGGCCTCGAGACCATGTGCGTCGGCGGCGGTCAGGGCGTCGCCGCAGTGTTCGAGCGCGAGTAGACTCAAACTTGGATGGACAGGATATACAGGATGGTCTCATGGCTTAGAACCCATTTATCCTGTTAATCCTGTACATCCATGTTCATTCTCATTGCGAGGGTATTATGGTCAATCATGAAGACATACCCGACGTACTGGTAATCGGCGCCGGTGCCTCCGGTGCCGCAATGGTCTGGAGCCTTGCCGAAGCGGGCATCGACGTCCTCTGCCTCGAGCAGGGCGACTGGCTGGACCGCGAGGCGTTCCCGGCAACCCACCCGGACAGCCAGCTACACTGGCAGACGGACTTCCACCCCGACCCCAGCGTGCGGCGTCTGCCCGAGGACTATCCAGTCAACAGCGAAGCGTCGCCCATCGCTCCGTACATGTACAGTGCCGTGGGCGGAAGCACGGTCCACTACGGCTCGCACTACCCGCGTTTCCATCCGTCCGACTTTCGCGTGCGGACTCTCGACGGCGTGGCCGACGACTGGCCGCTCACCTACGACGAACTGGAGCCCTACTTCGACCTGAACGACCGGATTATGGGCGTGTCGGGACTGCGAGGCGACCCGGCTTACCCGCCCAAGCCCGAGCGGCCCTGTCCGCCACTGTCCATCCGCCCCGGCGGCGAGGTCCTGGCCAAGGGCTTTGATAAGCTGGGCTGGCACTGGTGGGCCTCCGACACTGCCATTCCCTCGGTGGAATACGACGGGCGCGAGCCGGACTCCGGCGGATACCTGCGGTCGCTGGCCAGCACCGACCTCACCTACTGGCCCAAGGCCCTGGAGCTGGGCGCCCGGCTGATCACCCGGGCCCGTGTCCGCGAGATCCTGGTCGACAGCACCGGAAAGGCCATCGGCGCGCTGTACTACGACGCCGACGGCAATCTGGTCGAACAAAAGGCCAAGTCCGTCGTGATGGCCTGCAACGGCATCGGCACGCCGCGCCTGCTGCTCAACTCCACCTCGCCGCTGTTTCCCGACGGCCTGGCCAACAGCAGCGGCCTGGTCGGCAAATGCCTCATGCACCACCCGGCAGGAGTGGTCGTCGGGGTGTTCGACCAGTGGCTGGGCACCGAGGATGGCTTCCCTCGTGGCAGCACCATGCTGAGCCAGGAATTCTACGAGACCGATACCAGCCGGGGCTTCGTGCGGGGCTACGACCTGCAAATTCTGGCCCTCGGCGGTTCGCCGCTGCCCACGGCCCTCGGCGGCCTGCTGGGCGAGCGCATCCCTTGGGGCGAGCGGCATCACCAGGCCTTCGACGAGCGGTTCGGCCACACCGTCGGCATCACCATCATGACTGAAGACCTTCCCGAGGAGCACAACCTGGTTACCCTCGACCCCGACGAAACCGACAGCAACGGCATCCCTGCGGTCAAGGTGGAGTACACCGTCAGCGAGAACACCAACCGCATGCTCGACCACGGCGTGGAGCGGGCGAAAGAGGTGATGGAGGCCGCTGGCGCCAGGCAGATCATGACCTCCCGCCTGCGCCGCAACGCTGGCTGGCACCTGCTGGGGACGGCCCGCATGGGCTCCGACCCGAGCGCCTCGGTGGTCGACCGCTGGGGCCGCTGCCACGACGTGCCCAACCTGTTCATCATCGACGGCAGCATCTTCACCACCAGCGCCTGCATCAACCCCACCTCCACCATCCAGGCGCTGGCTCTGCGCACCGCCGACTACCTCAAGGGCGAGGGCCGCGACTCCATCCGGTAAGATTATTGCGGTAACGAGGCAGGACAACCACGAGGGTTGCCCCTACCCTGGCAACACGCCGGTTCTGTAGGGGCAACCCTTGTGGTTGCCCCTATTGTGAAATGAGGTGAAGCCAAAATGCCAAGAATCGTGCATTTCGAAATTTACGCCGACGACGTGGACCGTGCCCACAAGTTCTATGCCGACCTGTTCGGCTGGGAGATCGCAAAGTGGGACGGCCCGCCACAGATGGACTATCGCCTGGTGACGACAGGCGCCGAGGGTCCTGGCATCAACGGCGCAATCACGCGGCGTCCACCTCACGGCATGAGGGGCATGAATTACGTGGACGTTGAGTCCATCGATCAGTACCTGCCCCGGATCCAGGAAGGGGGTGGCACGGTGCTCCAGCCAAAGATACCGATTCCAGGGGTCGGCTTCGTCGCCATCTGCCAGGATACCGAGGGCAATCCCTTTGGATTATTTGAGAACGACGAGACCGCCTCCTACTGAACCGGCACTGATGCACCGGATATACATTATTGTTCCCATCCTGTATATCCTGTTCATCCATGTTAGGATAGCCAAAATCTACAATTGGAAGGTGTTCGACCATGCCAGAAGTTTACGGCGAGGGTGACTTTCGATACGAATTCGTCGAGGACTGGGCCAAGCTCCCCGACGGCACCAATTTCCAGGAATGCCCCGGCGTCGCCTGCGACTCCAACGACAACGTCTTCGTGCTGACTCGCGGCAAGAACCCGATCATGGTCTTCGACCGCGACGGCAACTACATGCGCTCCTTCGGCGAGGGCCTGTTCAGCGACAACCGCACCCACGGCCTCTACATCGGCCACGACGACTCGCTGCTGGCCGCCGACGACGGCATCCACACCATCCAGAAGTTCAGCGCCAACGGCGAGAAGGTCTGGGAGTTGGGTGAGCGCAACAATCCGGCCCCGCGCTGGAGCGGAGAGCCGTTCAACCGGCCCACCTCCGCCGCCACGAACACCGCTAACGGCGACATCTACGTTTCCGATGGCTACGGCAACTCCCGCGTCCACGTGTACACGAGCGAGCTCGAGTACAAGTTCTCCTGGGGCGAGCCGGGCATCGACGCAGGCCAGTTCATTCGGCCCCACAACATCGCCTTCGACAGCAACGAGCGGGTCTACGTGGTGGACCGGGAGTGCCACCGTATCCAGATTTTCGATCCCGAAGGCAACTTCATCACCATGTGGAGCAACATCCACCGCCCCGACTCTATGGTGCTGTGGGGCGAGCACATCTACGTCGGCGAGCTGAACGGCATGGGCGGCGTTGACGACGCTCCCGGCCTGGGCCACCGCGTCAGCATCTACGACCTGGACGGCAACCGCGTCTGCATGTTCGGGGACAAGAATGAGGGCGAAGGCGGCGGGCAGTTCATCGCCCCCCACGGCATCGCCGTCGACTCCCACGGCGACATCTACGTGGCCGAGGTCTCCTACACCATCCGCGGCCAGCACATGAACCCGCCCCGCGAGCTCCGCTCCCTCTCCAAGTACCGCCGGGTGTAGGCGGGTGCAGGGCGCATTGAGTCCCGCTCGTAGGGGCGCACAGCCGTGCGCCCCTACAGGCCCATAGGTGGTGATTGATGGTAACGATGGAAGTCTTCGTTACAGCCTTCTCGTCGTTGGCGGCATTACTAGCCGTAGCGTTCTTCTGGATACTATCGGAGTTTCGGGCGCACCGGAGAGAAATGCAGGCGATTCGGGACGTGAATCGCGAGGAGAATCAAAGGACCAGGCAGGAGCTTCGAGAGGAAATTCAGAGGTCGCGCGACGAAGCCAAGGCTGACAACCAGAGGATTCTGGAAGCTCTGTATTTCCACCGCCACGACCCAGATGGCGCCGCTGTGTTCTATCCGCCCGCGTCTGCAACCCCGCCGACAACTGCGGACTAATCGAGGCAGCCATGACCACCCCCAACCTCGCCAAAATCGAGCGTGTCGACCTGCGCGAAGCCTGGCCCAACGAGGCTCGCGACTTCACGCCGTGGCTGGCGGAGAACATCGCCGAGCTTGGCGAAGCGCTGGGCATGGACCTGGAATGGCAGGAAACCGAAGCGGCGGTAGGCAGCTATTCGCTGGATGTGCTGGCAATTGACCTGAACCAGAACCGACCGGTGATCATTGAGAACCAGCTAGAGACGACCAATCACGACCACTTAGGCAAGTTGCTCACCTATGCCGCCGGTTATGACGCCAACGTGATAGTCTGGCTGACTAGGGAGTTCCGGGACGAACACCGGCAGGCGTTGGACTGGCTCAATCAGCGCACCGGAGAAGACACCCAGTTTTTCGGAGTTGTATTAGAGCTATTTCAGATTGGGGAATCCCCGTATGCACCGCATTTCAAATTAGTTTCCACTCCCAACGATTGGCAGAAAGCGACCATCACAAAGACAGGCAATAGATTAGTCTCCAGTACACAACAAGGAGAACGCTACAGATCTTTCTTTCAAGACCTGATAGATATACTTCGCGAGGAGCATAAATTCACGAAGGCAAAGGTTGGACAGCCCCAAAATTGGTACTCTTTTAGTGCAGGTTCCAGGACGCAGGTAAAATATGCAGCCGCGTTCATTAGGCAGAAACAAGCTAAAGTAGAAGTTAATGTTGAGAGTAGCGACTATAAGTGGAACAAGAGATTGTTCGATCGCCTTTTCGAAGACAAAGAGGAAATTGAGCTCGCTCTTGGCAAAACCCTTGAGTGGTCAGCGGTTGAAGGGCGAAAAGCCTGCCGGATAGCCCTTGTTCGTCCTGGCAGCATAGAAGGCGATACCGACACGCTTACAGAAATTCGGGAATGGATGGTCGAAAACCTACTCGAATTGAGGCGGGTGTTCGAACCCAAGCTGGATAATTTGGTTCCCTACATCGACTCTCTAATACAGGAGCAAGCGACCATTGAGTGAAATCGGCGAAACTACAACCGTCCAGTGGGACAGCGCGCTGGAGGCCATCGAGCGTTGCTACGAGTTGGGCTGGACCGACGGCCTGCCTGTCGTGCCGCCTACGGAGGCGCGGGTGGCGGAGTTCATCGAACGCACCGGCCGCCCGGCAAGCGAGGTAGTCGGGGAGCTGCCCGAGCGGCGGCGCGAGATCACCGTCGGCAAGGTGGCGGCCAACGCGGTGATGGCCGGGTGTCTGCCGGAGTATATGCCAGTGGTCCTGACGGCCACCGAGGCCATGCTGGACCCGGTGTTCAACCTCGTCGGCCCGTCCTCCAGCATGGGCGGCTCCGGCATTCTGACCATCATCAACGGCCCCATAACGCGGGAGCTGAACATCAACGCCCGCAACAACCTGTTCGGGCCGGGCAACCGCGCCAACGCCACCATCGGCCGGGCCGTTCGCCTCATCCTGATGAACGCCTGCGCCGCCATTCCGGGCGTGTTCGACCGCAGCGTCATCGGCCATCCCGGCAAGTATACCTTTTGCATCGCCGAGGCCGAGACTGAGACCCACTGGACGCCTCTGCACGTCGAGCGCGGCTTCCAGGCCGGTCAGAGCACCGTAACGGTGTTCGCTGGCGAGTCTCCCCGCCAGGTGCGCTCCGTGGGCCGCCCTGAGCCGATCCTGCTGGCCATCGCCGATGCGGCATCCTCACTGGGCACCAATATGTCCACCTCCGGCTCCGTGGGTGAGACCGGTGCCGGTGTGCGCCAGGGCGAGATTGTGGTCACCATTGCGGGCAACTCGGGATTGTGGCAGGACTGGACCAAGGACCAGGTCCGCGATTTTATCTTCCAACGGGCCCATCGCTCCGTGGCGGAGCTGAAGCAGGCTCAGGTCCTCGCCGGAGACGTTGAGCCGGGCGATGAATCGACGCCCGTGTCCCTCATTCCCGACCCGTCCGATATCCTGCTGCTCTTCGCCGGTGGCGAGGAGTCCAACATGTCCTCGGTGATACCGAGCTGGGGCCCCAAGGTGGGCAGCACCGCCGTAACCAAGGTGATTTCTTAACGCAAAGACACCAAGTCGCAATGGCACAAAGGAGTTGTCATGACTACCACCAACGAGCATGTCCTGGTTAACCCGGTGACTCAGCCAGTGATTGCGCCGTTCAACGGCGCGCCGCGACTGGCCAGCCTCGCGGGCACTCGCCTGGGGCTGATCGACGACAGCAAGCGCAACGCCGACGTCCTGCTGGAAGAGCTGGCGGAGATCCTGCGGACCCGCTACGAGATCGCCAGTGTCAAGTGGCACCGCAAGCCCAGCGCCTCCCGTCCTGCCGACCCGGAGGCTCTCAAGGAGCTGGTGGAGGAGTGCGACTCCGTGGTCGTCGCGATAGGTGATTGAGGGTCCTGCAGCGCGTGCAGTGTGCACGACGGAATTCACGTTGAGAACGCCGGCATCCCCTCTGCCACCATCTGCACCGACCGGTTCATCCCGACGGCCACCGGCATGGCCCGCATGTGGGGCGCGCCCGACTACCCGACCATCTACACCGAGCACCCCATCGAGAACCTCAGCCGCGAGGCCCTGCGCGCCCGCGCCGAAGGCTTGGCGCCGCTCGTCGTACAGGTCCTGACCGGCGAGGGCTAGGGCACCGTTCATTTCTCCAAACGCTACCTGCACCGTAGGGGCGCACAGCCGTGCGCCCCTACTTGAGAATCCCTACGCCAATTGCCGCCGCAGGTCGGGCGGCAGCAGGTTGGGAATCGTATCCTCGATAGGATAGGACTCGTTGCAGACGGCACAGTACAGCGAGCCCGTTACCACCTCATCGCCCTCCTCCGCGTCGATTTTCAGCTGCAATTCGCCCTTGCAGACGGGGCAGGCCAGGATTTCCATCAGGTCTCGCTTCAAGTCATCACCCTCATTTTCGTTCGGCGGCTGATTCAGGACACCAGCGCATTTTCGAACAGCCCGTCCAGCACGTCGGACAGGCCGATGATCACGACACCGATTACCAGCAGCGCCATCGGGCTGGTGGCCCTCCGGACGGCCCTGCGAAGGATACCCGTCTGCTGATCGTCCGGCGGGTTGTAATCCCCCCGCCTCACGATGCGCACCACGTAGAACATGAACAGCGCCAGCGCAATCTTTACGCCGAGGACAATCGCGTAAGGGACCGTGGCCCCCTCGCCGGTCAGGCGGGCAACTGACAGGATCACTCCCGTCAGCAGCAGGACGGCGATGGCCGTTGCTACGAGGCCGCGAAACTCGTCCCTGATGGCAGTTCCCGTCTCAGAGGGCAGTCCCTGTGACCGCCGGACGGCAGGACGCAACACCATCAGGTAGAAGATGCCGCCGCCAACCCAGGCCACGGCGGACACGGCATGCCCCCACCTGATGACCACCAGTATCCAGTCTAAGACGCCCATAGGCTCCCATGACCGTCGTTCCTGCCAAATTATCCGTTATTCCCGCGAAAGCGGGAATCCAGTGCCCCTTTTCCGCAGGGAATTAGCGGGATTGCAGGAACCTCTGGATTCCCGCCCCGTATCAAGTACGGGGTGACGTTCTTTCGCGGGAATGACGTAAGTTAGGATGAAAGGATTTATTGCAGCCCCCGTACGATTTCCAAGATTCGTTCCAAATCAAGAGCGCCTGAGTGGGTTTCGGCGACACGGCCGCCGCGATCAATGAACCAGGTAGTCGGATAGAACTCTATTCCGTAGGCGGAGGCTATGGTCTCGCGGTGGTCAGTGGCGAAGTCGAATGTCAGTCCCAGCTCGCTAACGAACTCGCGGGCGGCGCTTTCGTTATCGAACCCACGGGGCACGAACAGCCCCAGGAAACGCACGTCCTCCCCCTCCAGTTCTTCCCACGCTTCCTGTAATTCCGGCATTTCCTCACGGCAGGGAGGGCAGCTGGGATACCAGAAGTTGACCATCACAACATTGTCGGCATACTCCTCCGACAACCGCATCCGGCTGCCGTCGAACAGTTGCACCTCGAAATCCTGGGCCGTCTCGGCGCCGCACGCTGACGCCAGCAGCAGCGCAAAGAGCATTCCTCTCAGGACGGCATTCAGGTGGCGCAACATCACACAATCCAGCCGGAGCCACAGCGCTATGGCATTCTATATGCCTCATGGCAGCCTTTCAACGAGGACATCCGATTCAGCCTTGACGGGAGACAGCCAGCAACTACAATCGTGGCAACGCCGGAACCAAACCGGAATCAGGAGGCAAGCGCATGCGACTGGAAAATAAGGTAGCACTCATCAGTGGTGGCGCCCGCGGGATGGGCGCCGTGGAAGCGAAGCTGTTTGTTCAGGAAGGGGCCAAGGTCGTCATCGGAGACGTGCTGGACGAAGAGGGCCGCCGCACCGAGGCCGAGATCAACGAGTCAGGCGGCGAGTGCGTCTTTGTCCATCTCGACGTCACCAGCGAGGAGTCGTGGCAGTCAGCGGTCAGCACCGCCGTAGACCGCTTCGGCAAGCTGGACATCCTGGTCAACAACGCTGGCATCTACCGCACGCACAACGTCGCGGATACTTCCGAGGAAGAGTGGGACCAGGTGATGGATATTAACGCCAAGGGCGTCTTCCTCGGCACCAAGGTGGCCATTCCCGCTATGAGAGAAAACGGTTCCGGCTCCATCGTCAATATTTCGTCGGTGGCAGGACTGGTCGGAAACCTGATGTCCTCCGCCTACACCGCCTCCAAGGGCGCAGTCCGCCTGCTCACCAAGTCCACGGCCATCCAGTACGCCCGGGACGGCATTCGCTGCAACTCGGTGCATCCCGGCACCATTCAGACCGATATGACTGCTCCGCTGTTGTCCGATCCCGCCTACCGCGAAGACCGCATCAATCGCACGCCCATCGGCCGCCTTGGAACCGCAGAGGACGTTGCATACGGGGTTCTGTTCCTGTCCTCGGATGAGGCATCCTTCATGACCGGCTCAGAGCTGGTAATTGACGGTGGCCGCACGGCGGAGTAGTCGCGGTAACGTACAATCGCGGCCAAGCGATTCAAAACTGTAAGGGCGCACAGCTGTGCGCCCTTACAGTCGGTTCACCACAACCGCCGCGACTCCAGGGATTTCTCCCCCACCCTAACCCTCCCCCGCTGGGGGAGGGAATTTGGGCTACCGCCCCATGGCGTAGCCGTCACGCCTGGGGTCAGCGCCACCGCTGAGGCCCCCGCGCTCCCGGTCCACCTTTACGCCGCAGAGGCACCCCATACGGGGCGTGAAGTCGTCCCACACTTCCACCCGGTGGCCTCGGCTGGACAGCTCGGCGACCACGTTCTTGTCCATCCGCCCCTCTACGCCGACGAGGCCCGGGTGGTAGGCGTGGGGCCAGAATGAGTTGGGGAAGCTCCAGGTCGAAAACCGGGGAGCCTCGACCGCCTGCTGGACGTCCATCCCGAACTCCATCACGTTCAGGAACATCTGGACCATGGACTGAGGCTGAACGTCGCCGCCCGGCGTGCCGAAGGGCAGCAGCGGCTTGCCATCCCGCATGGCCAGGGCCGGGTTTGGCGTGAGGCGGGGGCGCTTGCCCGGTTGCAGGCCGCTGGGGTGGTCGGGGTCCAGCCAGGTCTGGGAGCCTCGAGACGAGGCGATGAATCCCAGTCCCGGAATGATGGGCGAGGTGCCGAATGAGTCGCTGGGCGTTGCCGAGAAGGCATTGCCCCAGCGGTCCACCACGCAGGCATAGCTGGTGTCAGCAGGCAGTCCACCCGCCACCAGGTCCGGACGGGCGGGATGGCCATTGCGCGCTGGCATACCCTGGTGCGGCCAGGGGTCGCCGGACAGCGGCATCTCGGAAAAGGCGCGGGACGGGTCGATAGCGCCCCGGCGCTCTTCCGCGTACGACTTGGACAGCAGCCCGTCCATCGGGACATCCACGAAATCGGGGTCCCCGACGTACGCCTCGCGGTCACTGAAGGCCAGTTTCAGGGCCTCGATGACCGTGTGCGCATAGTCCGCCGAGTTGTGGCCCATCCCCCTGAGGTCGAACCCTTCAAGGATCTGCAACGCCTGGAGGTTGACCGGTCCCTGGCACCAGGGGCCGCAGGCGTAGACCTGGATCCCCTTGTAGTCGATGGACGGAGGAACGTCGACGCCCACGCTGAACCCTGCCATGTCCTCCATGGTGAGAAAACCGCCCTCACTCTGAACGAACCTTACTATCTCCTCGGCGATTTCGCCCCTGTAGAAGAAATCACGGGCGGCCTGGAGCGCGGCTTCCCTGCCCTGCCCGGCATGGTCGCGCTCGACATCGATCAGGCGGCGGAAGGTGCGGGCAAGGTCTTTCTGGACGAGAATGTCACCGACGTCGGGGCGGCCTCCGCCCGGGAAGAACACCGCCGCCGTGGACGGCCAACGTCCATCGCCGTCAGAGTCCCCGATCAGCGAGTCCCCGGCGTTGGCCAGCGCCGATTGCAGGGTCGCCGGAATCGGGAACCCTCCATCAGCCAGCTCCAGCGCCGGCGTAACGACCTGCTCGAACGACATGGTGCCGTAGAGCCTGAGCGCCGTGATCCACGCATCCGCCGCCGACGGCGTGACCGTCCTCAGAACTCCCGGAGGAAGCTGGCTGTCACAGTTCTTCACAAAATAGTCGATGCTGGCAGCCTTGGGCCAGCGCCCCAGACCGCTGATTGACCGCGTTTCGCCGCTGGCCGCGTCGTGGATGATGATGGGGGCGACGCCGCCAAAGCCCGTCCACTGCGGCAGGGTCACGTTGATGGCGATGCCGGCGGCGACCCCGGCATCCGTGGCGTTTCCACCCTGCTCCAGGATGCGGAAACCAGCGGCCGTGGCCAGGTAATGTCCGCTGGACACCATGTGATTGGCTCCGGTAACCAGTGGACGGTAGGTTCGTATTCCCAGGGCCAAGGTTCACCCCCGCAGTTCTGATTTCGACGGATCCGGCGGTGCGCAAGATACATGCAGTTGCGCACACCGAGTTGCTGGGTATGATATGGACGCGGTCTGGGGGTGTCAACAAACGCCGGAAACCGTTCCGTGTCTTTCAGTTTTCGATGTCCAGGGGATCAGTCCGTTCATGGTGAGCTTGTCGAACCACGAACGGACTGCCCTTCGACAGGCTCAGGGCCAGCGGAATTCAGAACAATTGAGAGGCCCTGGGAAACCATCCCTGCGCCAATTTCCTGCCGGAGAAAGCCAGTTCGCATGCTCATTGAAGTCGAAGTCATTGCCGGAGACAACAGTCCCCTTGACCTGCACCGCATGTTCGATCTGCTCGAAGACCCTCGCCCGGTGTCGCGGGTGATTGCGCCCGACCGCATGGGCCGGGACGTCTGGTGCGATGTTACGGGCTGGGACGCAGGATCGCCGTGCCAGGCGCTGGCCGCCATGGCAGAGGACTCGGGCGAAGGTGTGGTGCTGCTGGTCTACGGCGGCGATGAAGGCGTGCGGCTCAGGCCCGCGGACTCGCCCGGCGATTGGAACCTCGCTGACAACAATCAATGGGGCGAGGCATGCCTTATGCTGGGCCAGGACGCTGCCCTCGAGTAACTGAGGTTCCTGCGGCTAAAAGACCGGCGCCGACAGCTCTCGGACCAGGTGCGCCACTGCGCTCTCCAGCGTGCCAGCATCCTCCCAGCCGCGCATGTCGATGGTGAGACTCTCGCGGAGTCCGTTGGCGAGACGGTCCTGACGCTGGTAGAACGCTTCGCCAGCCCCCAGCGCGATCAGACTGGCCTGTCCTCCCTGCTTTGCAGATCGTACCAGTTCTGAGAAGAACCGGCTGGTCAGCGGGTTCTCCAACCCTGCGTCGGTGCAAAGCAGCGCAAGCCTGTCGTAATACACGGTATGATCCAGCGACGATTCGCCGGTGTTCAACGCATTCTCGTCGTCCGGGTAAAGTGCCCAGGCCGGGATATGAGCCTGAGAAAGGTTTCGGCAGAGCCGCTCGGAAAGCTCGGAATCTGACAGGGAACCGATCAGCAGCAGTGTGGGGAATGTCCTGGGCTGTTTGGTAAGAATGTCCTGAGCGGTAATCAGGGGCTCGGCTACACCAGCCCCCTGCAGGAAGAGGCGGGGTATTCTGCCGCCTGATCGGGCGAGCGTGTCCAGCGTAATGCTGCTCGGCGCTCCGTGAAGCATGGATTCCAGGCCAATGACCGAGCGAAGGTCGCAATTGGCGAAGAGAGACCCACCGGCTACAGCCCGGTGCAGAATCGAGCTTTCGAAATCCGCCTTGGTGATTCTTGCGCCCCGCAGGTCCGCGCCTGTCAGGTTTGCCATCATCAGCGACGTGGCGGTAAGCGTCGCGCCCCGGAGATTAGCGCCGGTCAGGGTCGCCCAGGAAAAGTTCGTGGCGGTCAGATCGGCGCCGCTGAGGTCCGCGCCCTCCAGGTCGGCATACGAAAGGTCGGCATAGGACAGGTCAGCGCCCTTCAAAACCGCATTACTCAGTATCGCGTTGGTCAGCCTGGCGCGGCACAGCGAAGAACCGGTCATCTGGCTTCCTGAAAGAGTGACGCGCGGCATGTTGGCGCGAAACAGGTGCGCTCCGGTCAACAGGGCGCCGGACAGGTCGGCCATCCGGAGATCGACCCCGGTCAGGTCAGCGCCGCTCAGGTCGTCGTGCCGCAGGTCGGCGCTGGGCAGCTTGATGCCGCTGAGGAAGGAGCCCGAGAGGTCCAGGGACGGGCGCCCGTAGATGAACTCCGGCGTGAAGGTCTCGCTGGCCGCCCGGTCCTCAAGGCGGTAACCCAGGTCAAAGGTTGGCACCCGGTCGTTGGGGCTGCGGAAGGTGAGTTCCCGCCATCTGGCGATTGCGGTTGGTCCTGATCTTGCGAGGCTGACGTGTTCTGGGTCTGCCAACGGCTAAACCTCAGCGCCCCGGCACAACAGCAGAACAAGCATCGTACAGTCTGCGCTCAATGCTTGCCGGTACCGCAGCGGGTCCACTCTTCACGCTAATTCCGACTAGCAAAGGCAGGCATGACTTCGCGCGAAAAGATTTCCAGCTGCCTGCTCAGTTCGTGCCAGGGCATCCCCTCCGGCCACTGCAGCACGATGTCCTCCAGTCCCGGGTACTTGTCCTCCAGTTCCAGGAGGGTGCCGATAAACACGTCGGGAGGCCCGCAGATCCACGCCTTCTGCTGCACTCCGTCCTCCACCGTCGGTGTGCGCGCCGGAGCGCCGGGAGTGCCCCACATGCGTCCCTGCTCGTCGGTGTAGCGCACCAGGCCGAAGGGCGCGAACCACTTGTAACGCTCGTCGTGGAAGGGCCGCACTCGCTCCACTGCCTTCTCGACCGAGTCGTCAAGGTAAAAGCCGAACCCCAGGGCCAGGTCCTGTCCCAGCTCCAGCTCCCGGCCCGCCTCGGTGGCGGCGTCCCGGTAGGCCCCGAAGAACTGTTCGACGATCCTCTCGCCGGTCAGGGCGGTCATTCCCTTGATACCCTTCCTGGCAATGAAATCAATGGTTCGACCGCTGGTCACAGGTTGCCAGATATCCACCGGCAGATTCAGCGGACGGGGCACCAGTGTTACATCCTTCAATGGGTAGCCACGATAGGGCACCTCGGGAGGAATCTGGTAGTACTTGCCGTGATGGCTGAAAGATTCCTCGTTAAAGGCCTTCAGGATTATTTCGACCTGCTCCTCGAACAGCTCGCGATTGGCATCCTGGTCCAGGAGGGGCGCTCCGAACGTCTCGACCTCGCGGGTCTGGTAGCCACGGCCGATGCCGAACACCAGCCTGCCGCCGGTGAGCACATCGCCCATGGCGAAGTCCTCAGCCAGCCGCAGCGGGTGCCACATGGGAACGATGTTAAATGCCGCGCCGAACTTCAGGTTCTTGGTGTGGGCAGCCAGGTGAACTCCCAGCAGCGTCAGGTTGGGGATGCACTCGTATCCCTCCCGCTGGAAGTGGTGTTCCGCAGCCCACAGGCAGTGGAACCCGGACTCGTCCATCTGCTTTGCCAGCGCCATGGCGTGGTCGAAGGACTGCACCAGCTGCCTGTTGGAATAGCGGCGCCCGTCGGGGTCGCGCCCGTTTGCGCCCACATCTTCAAGGTCGATCTGACCCACGTAGAGAACGGAAAAACGCTTGATCATCTGCCTGTCTCGAGCGAAATGGGATACCGGGCAGGGCCGGCACAGCCAACAAGTATAGCACGGAGATGCTACACTGCCACGACTCCCCGGGCCAGCAGACCGTCTATCTGGATGGGTGTATATCCCAGTTCGGCCAGCACCTCCGCCGTGTGTTGCCCGGTTACGCTGCCGGGGTGCCTCACCTTTCCGGGGGTCTCCGAGAGGTGGAACGGAATGCCCGGCTGCGTCACCCTGCCCGCAGGGACTCCGGGAGCCTCCAGCTCGACAACCATGCCGCGCTCCACCGCTTGGGGGTCGCTCAGGACCTCCTCCAGGTCGTAGACCTTGCCAACGGAGATGTTTGCGTCCTTGAGGACCTCGAACCACTCGTCTCGTGTCTTGGTCAGGAACACGCCCTCCAGCGTTGCGGCGATCTCGGCTCGTTTTTCCTCCCCGGCGCTCTGGTATGGGACCAGGTCGTCCCGTCCTATGGAGCGGCAAAGGTTCTCCCAGAACCAGGGTTCTATGGCGGCGATGGAGAAATACTTGCCGTCGGCGGTTCGGTAGACGTTGTAGTAGGGGGACCCGCCGTTCAGCCGGTTGCTCCCGCGAGTGGCCTTGTACCCCTGTGACAATGCGTCGGCGATGGCGCCGCAGAGCATGTACAGCACCCCCTCGGTCATGGCGATGTCGACATACTGGCCCTGTCCGGTCTTCTCGCGGGCCATCAGCGCGGCCAGGATACCCACCGCTCCGCACAGTCCGCCGCCGGCGTAGTCGGCGATGAGGTTGAGCGGAATTACCGGCTTGCCGTCGGGTGAGTCGCCGATGAGTCCCAAGGCGCCGGCGAAGGAAATGTAGTTTATGTCGTGTCCGGCCATCTGCGAGTATGGGCCCGTCTGGCCGTAGCCGGAGACCGAGCAATAGATGGCGCGGGAATTGATCTCCCTGACCTGCTGGTATCCCACCCCAAGCCGGTCCACGACGCCGGGCCGAAACCCTTCGACCACCACGTCGGCGTCGGCGGCCAGCCTGCGAAACACTTCCTGCGACTCGGTGGCCTTGAGGTTGAGGGCCAGGCTGCGCTTGTTGCGCTGCAGGGCGTTGAAGGAGGCGTGTCGGCGCTCGTCCTCGGGGCTTTCGATGCCTGCGACGATCTGCTCGTAAGCGGCACGAGTCTCGTCCATGGGCCGTTCGACCATCAGCACGTCGGCACCCAGGTCCGCGAGGATCATAGTGGCAAACATCCCTGGCGCGTTGCGGCAGAAATCCAGGACTTTAATTCCCTCAAGGGCCAGCATCGCAGTATCCTCCCGGTGGGGTATGAGGCGGTTCGATTATAAGGGATTGTCTGAATCAGGATTCACGGGATTATAAGATTTTCAGGATGCTCCTTAATCTTGATAATCCTGATTCAGACAATTGTCGCCGTGCAAGACCCACAGCACGGCACTATAATCCCCGCAGATATGTTCATCGGCATGAAGGAGTGAGTCATGGATCTCGGACTGCAAGGTAGAGTCGCAATGGTCACGGGGGGCAGCCACGGTCTGGGGTTGCAGGCCGCCAGCGCCCTGGGACGCGAGGGATGCAAGGTCGCCATCTGCGCCCGTGGCACGGAGCAACTTGAGGAGGCGCGCGCTGGCCTGGCGGGAGCCGGCGTCGAGGTTATCGCCGTCCAGGCCGACGTCACCAGTCAGGACGACCGGGGCAGGTTCCACGATGAGACCAGATCGGCCTTGGGCGAAGTCGACATCCTCGTCAACAACGCCGGTGGAAGGCGGGGCACCAACGACTTCGTGGAAACCGGCATGGAACGTTTCCGGGACGGTCTGGAGTTCAACCTGCTGAGCGCCGTAGAGCTGGCATACCTGGTACTGCCTCACATGAGAGCGCAGAAATGGGGCCGCATAATCAGCATCTCGTCGATCTACGGGAGGGAATACGGCGGTTCCGTGGACTACATGACGGGGAAGGCTGGACTGATCGCCTTCTCCAAGCACCTGGCCCTTAACCTTGCGCCGGAGAACGTGCTGGTCAACTGCATCGCCCCCGGCTCCATCGATTTTCCGGGCAGCACCTGGGACCGTTTCCAGCAGAACAACCCGCCCGAAGTGGTGGACGAGTTCATCGCCCGCAACCTGCCCGCCGGCAAGTTCGGCTGGCCCGAGCCTATCGGTGAGACAGTGGCCTTCCTGGCCTCCGACCGCGCCGATCTGATCACCGGCACCTGCCTCAACGTCGACGGCGGGCAGTCCCGCTCCTTGTTTTAGGGGCTTTTCAACACAGAGGACACGGAGAATTACGCAGAGGGCGCAGATAAATCAGGGGTCCTGAATAATCTCTGCGTTCTCTGCGCTTACTCTGTGTCAAAAACCTCTACAAAGACCCAACGAACTCCCGCCATGCTTGCACGCAAAGCTCTGGGGCCGAGTGCTGCACGTAGCCGCTGGTGCCTGGAATGATCCGCAGGCGCCCGTTGGGAAGCAGGGAGGCCATTCCGGTCGTGCGGTCAGAGTTATCCCGGGCGTTCTGTTCCGAGGCCAGCACCAGTGCCGGAGTCTGTATCTCCTGGAGGGTGTCGGTCAGGTCCTGCTGCGACAGGTAGGCCAGGGTTTCCATCACCACCCTGCCCTGCGTCTGCGCCATCTGGCCGATGTACCACTCCTGGTGCGCCGCGTCCGATTCCCCGGTCTCCAGGCGACGCTCGGAAGTCTTGCGGACCCAGGCCTCCACTCCCTCGTCCCGCACGAGATTGTAGGAGTCGAGATATGTTGGATTGCCGACGAACTTGTACGGCGAGGTGCAGGTAGTGACTGACAGCAGCCGCTCCGGATACTCAGAGGCGAACTGCAGCGAGATGGTCCCGCCCACCGTCTCCCCTATGAGATGCACCCGCTCCAGCCCCAGGTGGTCCAGCAACCCCCGCAGGTCGGCGGCGAAGCCGCTAAGCGACCAGTTGTAGCCCTCGGTCGGCACCGTCGAGCGCCCGAACCCACGCGCCTCCAGCCGCACCACCCGGTATTGCCGGGCCAGCAGCGGTACCCAGGCATACCACAGCCGGGCATTCTTGGCGTTGCCGTGGTGCAGCACAACGGTTTCAGGGCGACGCCACGGATCGGTGTAGTCGTCATCCTCAAAGTACATTTCCAGGGTGTCGTCAATGCGAGCAAAGGGCATGGCGCCGCTCCCTAGGGAGAGTAGAAGTTCCTCGCTAGTCGTCCGAAATCTTTGTACTGATGGTAAACAAGACTGCGCTGGGGTTATGGGCAACAAGGGCGCCCACAAGGGACGCCCCTATGCTGTCGTTTCGTAATGGTAGGGGCAACCCTTGTGGTTGCCCTGTCCATTAGTCGTCTAGTCGACGATGGGGATGGCGACCGAGACGCGGGGCTTGTCCCCGTGGACTGCGGTGGTGTGGCCGCGGCCGGTCAGATCGTCGGCCAGCAGCACGTCGCCGGGATTGAAGATGCGCTTCGTGCCATCGCCTAGGCCGATTTCCGCCTGTCCGTCCAGGGTAATGACGTACTGACGGCGCGGCGCGGGATGCCAGTCAATGAAATTGCCCGGCTGGGTGCGGCTGAAAGTGACGCTGGAAGCATTCTGCGCTGCGGTTCTTTCGGCGTGGGCGACCGCCTGGAATGGAAGGTCAAGCTCCTCGAAGTGCGACTCACCGTCGTCTCCGGTATAGATTCTGACTACCTGCATCTTGAATCTCCTAGCGAGTAAAGTGTGGTGGGTAATGTTTGTTGCTGCCCGTTTCAGATGCCGGAATCATAGTTCGGCACTGAGAGGCCGTCAATTTGCGTCGTCCCGGCCTGACTCTTGGCCGGTGGGACACAGATCCGCCAGGCAACATTCCGGGCACCGAGGTTCGCGCTTCGTGCAGCTCATCTTGGCGTGGTGGTCCAGGAGGGCGTGATACTCGTTGAACAGCGCGGTATCGCCAGGCAGGTTTTCCTGGAACAGGGCCTGGTAGGAGCGGTAGCCCGGTTTTCTGCCATCGGGTGTCAGACCCATCCGGTCGACGATGCGCCGGGTGTAACTGTCCATCACAAAGGATGGCTTTCCGGCGGCATAGACGATGATGTCGTCCGCAGTTTCTTCGCCAATGCCGTGTATCGAGAGCAGCTCGACTCTGAGGTCCGCCACCTCCTTGGCGAACAATTCATCCAGGTCGCCGTCGTAGTTCTCGAGTATGTGCCTCGAAAAGGCCTGGAGC
Source organism: Dehalococcoidia bacterium (assembly GCA_965203005.1). GTDB lineage: Bacteria > Chloroflexota > Dehalococcoidia > Lucifugimonadales > UBA3495 > VXOI01. The sequence goes on along the minus strand of CBDBBS010000002.1, from coordinate 1,306,957 downwards.
TTGCGCGCCTTGGCGTTGAAATAACCGGAGGACCTGATGACCTCGGCAAGTTTGTCAGTCGGCAATGCGGCAATCGCTTCGAACGACCAGCACCCTTTGCTCTTCATCGATGCCAGCGCTTTTTCGACGTTTACCCACGCAGTCGACTGTGTCAGGATGGCTCCCGCGATGACCTCGAACGGGCTTTCGGCGGGCCACCAGCCCTGCGGTCCATAGTGGTCCAGGAGCCGGTTGTAGACCTCGTTCAGCAAGCCGGCCAACTCGGAGCGTTCCACAGACCCGTTCATTGAATGCGCCCTGTTATCGCGCCAATCGAGGCGAAAGGGACGATGGGCAATTGCCGGTCCAGCGCCACTTCCTGGCGCGTAACGCGGCAACTGTAAGCATAAGCCTCCACCCCCATGCCAACCGCGTCCTGAAAGGCAGCGGCGAGATCTGGGTCTGCAACATCGTTCGTGGCGAATGCGTGCGCGTCGGACCGTTGCGCCACGAAAATCACGCTGGCGCTGTGGCCAGCGGCTACTGCCTCCGCCAGGGTCTTCAAATGCTTTGCTCCTCGCGTCGTCGGCGAGTCTGGAAACAGACCCACTCCGTTCTCCACCAGAGTGCAGGACTTGACCTCGATATATCTGCGCCCTGCCTCGTTCTCCAGCAGCAGGTCAAAGCGGCTCTCGCCAAAGGTGGACTCTCTCGTTATTGCCACCGGCCCTTCCAGCCAATCCAGCGACCCGGCGGCCACCGCTTCCGCTACCAGCGAGTTGGGCAGCCTGGCGTCGGCAGACACCAACTCCCCGTCTGCCCTCACTAGCGCCAGGTCGTAGGCGGTCTTTCGGTTGGGCGCCGCAGCGGGTTTGAGCCAGACTTCGGCCCCCGGAATGAACAGCTCCCTCAACCGGCCGGAGTTTGCCACGTGGACGCCGGTCTCCTGCCCGTCGAGGTTGACCAAGGCAAGAAAGCGGTTCACCCTGCGAACGAACTTCGCCCTGACTAGGTCCTCGCCCAAATGCATCTGCACTCACTCTCGGGACACTCTTGCGCTCCGCCACGGCAATGGTAACAATGGACACCCAACTGGACAACGGAATTGTCGAACGCATGAGTAGCTTCACAGACAAGATTCGCAATGCGAGTGATGCCACCCGCAGCCTGGTGTGCGTTGGCCTGGACCCCGACCCGGCACTGATGCCCGTCCGGGATGTGTTTGAGTTCAACCGTGCCATCGTCGATGCAACGGCTGCGGTCGCTTGTGCATTCAAGCCAAACCTGGCCTTTTACGAAGCGCTGGGGCCGTCGGGGTTCGATGCCCTGGAGCGCACCATCGCCTACATACGGAAGGTCGCGGGGCATTCCGTGATTATCGGCGACGCCAAGCGGGGCGACATCGGGCCGTCCGCAAGAGCTTACGCCAAGGCCATGTTTGAAGTCTGGGGGTTCGATGCTGTGACCGTTAACGCTTGGGGCGGCGGGGACACTGTCGAGCCATTTCTGGATGATGAATCCCGTGGTGTTTTCGTCTGGTGCCGGGGGTCAAATCCGGGATCGGCCGACTTCCAGGACCTGAGCATCGTAGCAGAAGGCGAAGAAATGCCTCTGTACCTGTCGGTGGCCCGGTCCTGCGCTGAATGGAACGTCAAGGGCAACGTGGGGCTTGTCGTTGGGGCAACCGTCCCGGACCAACTGGCAACGGTACGGCAGATGTGCCCGTCCATGCCTCTCCTGATACCCGGTGTTGGAGCCCAGGGAGGAGAGCTGGAGTCAGCGGTCAAGGCGGGTGTCGACCGGTCGGGACGGTTGGCGCTCGTCAATTCCTCCCGGGGCATTATCTATGCCTCGCAGGGCACGGATTTCGCGGAGGCCGCCAGGCAAGCTGCATCGACTCTGCGAAATTCCATCAACGCCGTGCTTGACGAGGATGGGAAAGGATGGCCCTCGAACTGAAGCTAGGCGATGTGGTGCGGCTGAAAAAGCAGCACCCATGTGGCGGGTACCTGTGGACGGTCACGCGTCTGGGCGCCGACATCGGGCTGGTGTGCCGCAATTGCGGCCGCTACGTGATGATACCGCGGGCCCAGCTGGCGCGAAGTATCCGCAGCGTTGTCGCCAGCGGCGGTGTCTAGGCGTCGTCAATTATCGGCGGGGTCTGCCGGCTTATTACCGGCAGCGGCGTCTCCCACAACTCGGCATGGTAGCCGCTCATGTAATCAGACATCATCTGCCTGAAGTTTCGTACTCCCTGCCCCATGAACTTGCCCTTCAGGGTGCAGATTCCGATGACCGATCCCGGAAAGAGGTGGTCCAGCCGTACGATCCCTACGTGGTCGTGGTCCTCCGGACGCACGGTAAAGTCCACGGCGACCGCCAGCCCCATGCCGATTTCAACGTAGCGCTTGATGGATTCCATGTTGTCCAGCGACAGCACCACGTCTCCCACGAGCCCCCGGGATTTCATGGCCTGGTCGACCCTCTGGCGCAGGAAACTCTCCTGTCCCGGCAGGATCAGCGGAGCCGCCACCACCTCCTCCAGGGTGATGTTCTTGCGTCCAATCAAAGGATGGCCAAGTGGGGTCATCAGGACGGCGTTGTATTCGAACAGTTCCTGAAACTCCAGGGCCGTGTCGTCGGGCGGAGGAGGCGAACAGAACGCGAGGTCAATTTCACCGGAGCGCACGAGTTGTATCAGCGGATCATAGGCCCGCGCCATCAACCTGATGCGTATGTCGGGATACTCTTCCCGAAAGGCTTGGATACCCTTGGGAAGGTGATGTGCTATCAGATCAGGGTAGGCGCCCACGATAAAAGACCCCCGGCGGTCGGCATAGTCCATCTGCCGTTTCAGCACTTCGATGGAGGTTACCACCGGAGTAACCAGCTCAAGAAGGGTTATGCCCTCGGAGGTCAACTGGATGGGACGTTTGATTCGATCAAAGAGAGTGATACCGAATTCGCTCTCCAATTTCCGAAGGTGGGTGGTTACCGTTGGCTGTCCCAGTTCCAGGGTCCGGGCAGCCTTGGATACGCTGCGGAGCCTGGCCACGTGGTAAAAGCTAATCAGTTCTCGCAATTCCATGAATTTGTCCTCAGAATCCCCGCTACACTTTCGATAAAATATATCATACAGTATCCCTTGACAAAATATGTTAGCAAAAACAAGAATAATGCGTGCTGACTGTTGACGAATTTCTGTTGGCCCTTAACCGAATTTGCTGGGACTAAAGACAACGACAGGGCGGGCAGCGCCTTCAGGTTGACGATATGCCATTCGTGATTACTGAGCCCTGCATCGGCGTAAAGGACGCGACCTGCGTAGAAGTATGCCCCGTCGACTGCATCCAGACCGACGACGGCGCTGAACAGTATTACATCGACCCAATAGCCTGCATTGACTGCGCCTATTGTGAGTCGGTGTGCCCGGTTAACGCGATATTCGACGAGTTTAGAGTTCCCAGCGACCAACGCCAGTTCATCGCCAAGAACCGGGACTACTTCAAATAGGCGTTATGGCGTCGGCCGTTCCCGATTTTTCCGGGATTTTGACTCAATTCTCTCAAGTCCGGTTGAGTCGGAGTTCAGTTTGAGAGGTTCCGCCCGGCAATTTACCGGTGGGCCATTCATTATCTGAGTTCAGGGCATACCCCTGCCAGGTTTCCCGCAGGGCCCATTCTGCAGCTCTTGAAGCCCCATAGAGGGAGGTCGTTGGTCATGGCGCTGTTCCTTCGCGATGAAGACGTTGCCCAGTGCGTCTCGATGGATGAAATGTTGGGGGCGGTCGAGACCATGCAGACCCGGTACGGCCACGGCGAAGCCTACAACCTGGGCCGGAGGAAGATCATCGCGGAAACGGGGATGCTCTCCGTGATGGGTGGCGGGCTGTTCTACGAGGGCGTCTTAGGCGTCAAGACCTACACTGTGGTCCGAGGCTCCTACTCCTTCCAGGTGAGCCTCTATGATGCGGAGACAGGGAAACTCCTGCTGTACACGCAGGCAAACCGGCTGGGCCAACTCCGCACCGGCGCAACCACAGGCGTCGCTGTCAAGCACCTCTCCCGCAAGGGGCCTCTGCAGGTTGGCATCATTGGCACCGGAGGACAGGCGCCAACCCAGCTGCAAGCGGTTGCGGGCGTGCGGGAAATTGCCGGCGTCAAAGCGTTCAGCCGCAATGCAGAGCGTCGCGCCGATTTTGCCGCGCGAATGTCCGACACAATGGGAGTTTCGGTGAAGGCCGCCGACTCCAATGAAGACGCCGTTCGGGGCTGCGACCTCGTCATTGGGATAGCCGCCACGGCCGAGCCGGTCGTACAGGGCGCTTGGCTCGAGGAAGGCGCAACTGTGATTGGCGCCGGACCGACGACGTGGCGCGTCAGCGAAGTCGACGAAGAGACACTGAGGCGAGCGGACAAGTTGTTCGTCGACTCATTGGACCAGGTCTCCATTGAGGCTGGCGACATCTCTGCCGCCGTTGACAAGGGACTTCTGAACTGGAGCCAGCTTTCGGAGTTGCGACACGCAGTTTGTGGCGCGATTTCGGGAAGGGACAACGACGGGCAGATTGTGTATGCCAAGCTGATGGGAACGGGTGTCGCCGACGTCGCCGCGGCCAAGCTGGCCTACGATTCGGCCAAGGAACGCGGCGTGGGGATGGAGATGGACTGGTAGCGGGGAACGCTACAGCCGCTAGGTCCCGCTGGCTGGGCCGATAGATCACAGTAATACGCGGAACTGCTCCACGGTGAGACCGGCCTCTCTGACTATCTTTCCCATAGTGAAGGCATTTATTGGATTCTGTCGTGGCAGATAAACTTGCCTAGCCCCATCGCTCATCGTAATGTGGCGGCCTTGACGGATGATACGGAATCCGGCCTTTTCAAAGGCATTTGAGGCTCTCTGATGGCTAACACCGGCAATTTCTAGGCATCCGCTACACGTTTGCCTCTGAAGGAACGCCCTCCTCTACTCCCGCTATGTCCACCTCAACTTCTGCCAGTGTGACGGACAAATCTTCATGTTCCGCCAGATCTTTGGCTATTTCCTGCTTGGTTTCCTCCCAGATTGCTTCCAGAAACTCTCGAATCCCAAATTGAATGTCTTCCAATGCCTCCTCTCTGGTATCGCCCTGAGACACGCAACCGGGCAGTGAAGGGGCGAATACCGCAAATCCCTCTTCAGTCTCGTATAGCACCACTTTGAATTTCATAGTCTCCTCTCTTGCTCCGGTTGCCGGTTCAGTTACGGCCGTTCCTTGCCCCACTGTCAGCCGTGCAGGTAGTCGCTGGTGGTGCCAATGGCGTAGGCCGAGTTGCCGGTCAGCAAGCTCTCCACGGCAGCACGCGCGGTGTCCAGCGAGGTAAAGCAGGGGATCTGACGTTCGACCGCAGCCCGGCGAATGTAGAATCCGTCCCGGAGTGCGTCGCTGGCGCCTGAGAGAGTGTTGATCACCGCGCCCACGCTGCCGTCGTCGATTACGTCCACCACGTTGGGATGTCCCTCGCTCAGCTTCTTGGTTGTCATAGTCACGGGGAGTCCCATGGCCGAGATCATGGCGGCTGTTCCCTCGGTCGCGTAGAGCGGGCACCCTGCACGGTTGAGGCCCTGGATCAAGGAGACCGCCTCCGCCTTGTGCTGGTCAGCGATGCTGAGGAGCACGCCGACTCCCTCGCGCAGGTTGAGCCGGGCCGCAAGCAGGGCCTTGGTGAGGGCCGCCGAGAAGTCGTGGTCGATGCCCATGACCTCGCCCGTAGACTTCATTTCCGGCCCAAGATGCCAGTCCACTCCAACCAGCTTGCCCATGGAAAACACCGGGGCCTTCACCCCCACCAGTCCCTGCCTCGGCCACAGACCGGAGGGATAACCCTCTTCGGCCAGGGTGTGGCCCAGCATGATCCTGGTCGCCAGCCTGGCCACCGGGATGCCGGTGACCTTGGAGATGAAGGGAATGGTGCGGCTGCCCCGGGGATTGACCTCCAGCACATAAACCGTAGTGCCGGCGCTCTCGGTGGACGGTACCTGGGGGCTGCGATAGGCGGCGCCTCCATGAATTACGAACTGCACGTTCATCACACCGCGTACGCCCAGGGCGAGGCCAATGCGAGTGGTGTAGTCAACGATGGTATCGACTTCGTCCTCGGTCAAATTGAGGCCCGGGTAGATGGCCATGGAATCGCCGCTGTGAACTCCGGCGCGCTCGACGTGCTCCATGAGTCCAGGAATGAGCACGCCTTCTCCGTCGCAGATGGCGTCAACCTCACACTCCTTGCCCTCCATGTAGCGGTCAATCAACACCGGCCTGTCGGGCGACATCTCTGTAGCGGCAGTGAGGTAGTGGATCAACTCGGTGGCGTTCTGCACGATTTCCATGGCACGGCCGCCCAGCACGTAGCTAGGGCGCACCACGGCCGGGTAGCCAATGGTCTGGGCCACCTGGAGGGCCTCGCTGACGGTGCTGACAGCCGCCCCCGGGGGCTGGGGGATGCCCAGCCGGGACAGAAAGTCCTCAAATTTCTGGCGATCAGACGCGATGTCGATGGCTTCAGCGCTGGATCCTAGGATCGGCATTCCGGCGGTGGACAGGGCCTGGGAAAGGTCGATGGCCGTCTGTCCTCCGAACTGCACCAGCGACGACGGAGGGCGGCTGTTGGCGTCGTCCGGGTCTCCCGTCTCGTTGTCGATTATGTCTCGGACGGATTCCTCGTCCAGAGGCTCGAAATACAGCCGGTCACTGGAGTCGAAATCGGTGGAAACGGTCTCGGGATTGGAGTTTACCATGATGCTGCGCACGCCGGACTCGGAAAGGGCCCAGGCGGCGTGGACGCTACAGTAGTCGAACTCGATGCCCTGGCCGATGCGAATGGGGCCGCTGCCAATGACAAGCGTCTTGTCGCCTTCCAGCGGCTCAGCCTCGTTTTCCTGGTCGTAAGTGCTGTAATAGTAGGGAGTAACCGCCTCGAATTCTGCCGCGCAGGTGTCCACCATCTTGTAGACCGGGCGCAGGCCCCATTGTTGCCTTTGATTTCGCACCTGCTCCGGGAGCATATCCGCCAGGGTGCCGATCTGGGCGTCTGAGAATCCAAGCATTTTGGATTCCCGCAGCAGGTCGGGCGTCAGCTTTTCTGAAAGGAGACGCCGCTCCATCTTGACGATGCGCTCCAAGGCCACGAGGAACCAGGGGTCGAAATAGGTGAGTCCAACCAGACGGTCCACTGTGTAGCCGCGCCTCAGCGCCGCCATGATCCCCCAGAGTCGCATGTCGTTCGGGCCGAGGGGCAATTCGTCATCGGCAGTTGCCGTTCCGTTTCGCCATCCCCTATCCTCCCACAGCAGGGAGCGCCCGCCCAATTCGAGGGATCTGGCGCCCTTTTGCAGGGCGGCCTCGAAGGAGCGGTCGATGGCCATAGCTTCGCCGGTGGCCTTCATCTGCGTCGTGGTGCGCCGGTCACCGTGAGGGAATTTGTCAAAGGGCCAGCGGGGTATCTTGACGACGCAGTAATCCAGCGCAGGCTCGAAGGCGGCTTTGGTCTGCCCCGTTACGGCGTTTTCGATCTCGTCCAGTCGTTTTCCGACCGCAATCTTGGCCGATACCCTGGCAATCGGGTATCCCGTGGCCTTGCTGGCCAGCGCCGAACTCCTGCTGACCCTGGGGTTGACCTCAATGACGTAGTAGGGTGCATCCGGCTCCCACGTCATGCCGAGGGCTTGGGAAACCCTGGGGTGCGGAGGCAGCGCAAACTGGACGTTGCAGCCCCCCTCGATGCCCAGACCGCGAATGATCTTCAGCGATGCGGTGCGCAGCATCTGGTACTCTTTGTCGGTGAGTGTCTGGCTGGGGGCCACCACGATGCTGTCGCCCGTATGCACGCCCATGGGGTCCAAGTTTTCCATGTTGCAGATGGTTATGCAGTTGTCGGCCCCATCGCGAAGTACCTCGTACTCCAGCTCCTTCCAGCCGACCAGCGACCGCTCCAACAGGATCTGGGAAATGGGGCTTGCCGACAACCCTCCCTGGGTAATGGCCTCGAATTCCTCCTCAGTGGTGGCGATGCCGCCGCCACTGCCGCCCAAAGTGTAGGCCGGTCGGATAACCAGCGGGAGGCCCATGCGAGAGGCGACCTCGCGCGCCTCCTCCATCGATGATACTGTTACGTTTTCGGGCTCCGGTTCCCCAATTTCGTGCAGGAATGCGCGAAAGAACTCACGGTCCTCAGCCCGGCGGATGGTCTCCAGGGGCGTCCCCAGCAGGCGCACGTTGTAGCGGTCCAACACCCCGGCGTCCGCCAGGTCAACGGCCATGTTCAGCCCGGTTTGTCCGCCCAGGGTCGGCAGGAGTCCGTCGGGCCGCTCGCGGTCGATGATCCTCTCCAATACCTCAACCGTCAGAGGCTCGATGTACACCTGGTCTGCGATGCCCTCATCCGTCATTATGGTCGCAGGATTGGAGTTGACCAGCACGGTCTCGACTCCCTCCTCGCGCAGGGCCTTGCACGCCTGAGTGCCGGCATAGTCAAACTCTGCTGCCTGTCCAATCACTATGGGACCTGAGCCAATTACCAGAACTTTTCGCGGCTTATCCGTAATGGGGCCTCCCTGATTTCGGCCACGGCTCTTCGGATCACTGGTTGAAGGCGTGCCGTTTTTTGTCTTGGTTGACAATATATTTTAAGCCCGGCTGTTAAATTAACAAGCCGGGCTTTGCTCTGGGCCAGGGGAACCACCCAACGGCAATGCCGTCAGATCTTGGGAAGTACGCCGGGCAGGTCGATAAGGCCCCGGTCGTACAGCGAATTGAGCAACTGAAATACGAAGGCGCCGAACAGTTTGCCGTCCCAGTCGGCGGCGTCGGGGCCGGGCACCGTTTGCTCAACCCTCGGCGGGATACTGATTGTTACGTTTTGGTATCGGTTCACCTCGACCTCCATGCGGCCGAGGGGGATCGAATTTTCTTGGCTGCGAGGCTGGAGGAGAGAAAAGGCGTTGACCATGAATATCCATTGCCCGCCTATTTGACCCCTTCCTGGAGCTACGGCATATCCATACTCTCCACAGACGTACCTTGGAACCTCCTCGTCAAAGATGGTGGTCATGTCCGCGAAATCCACATCCACTTCCACATCCACCCCCCCTTCCAGCAAGACCATTGAAAAAGAAGACATGAAAATAATTCCTCCGGAAGGTTGCTTCTGAAAGCTGTTCAGGGGAGGCATCCGACGCATGCGACGGCAGTCTTTCGTGCGCCGGGTACCTGGCTTTAACCTCCTTCGATGCCCTTTCAAGGGCATGTGAGTCTATGGTTTGAAATCATCCATCAGTTTCAGGAACCGGTCGAACAGATAGTCGTTTTCCCGTGGTCCCGGTGATGCCTCGGAGTGATACTGAATGGTGAAAACCGGCAGTTCCCGGTGGGTCAAGCCCTCCACCGTATCATCATTGAGATTGATATGGGATACCTCCAAGCCGGGGGGCAGAGAATCGGCCAGCACCGCGTATCCGTGGTTCTGCGCCGTTATGTACACTTTTCCGTCGGTCAAATCGCGCACCGGGTGATTGCCGCCCCGGTGCCCGAACTTGAGCTTGAAGGTTTCCGCGCCCAGAGCCCGAGCCACAACCTGGTGGCCGAGGCAAATGCCCATTACGGGGACTCTGCCGAGAATTCGCCGGGCGTTGTCGACCACGTAATCCACGATCTGCGGGTCGCCGGGCCCTGGCGAAAGAAGCACTCCGGAAGGGTTCAGTGAAAGCAGTTGCTCCGCCGGCGTGTCGGCGGGCACCACCCTTACATCACAGCCCCGCCGGGTGAGTTCACGCAAAATATTGTATTTAAGCCCACAGTCCGTTACCAGCACTCGGTAGGGACTTTCCTCGCCGTTTTGGTACTTTTCGCCCCAACCGTACCCCGAATCGGTCATTACGTTACGTACATGGTCGAGCTCGTCGTAATTGGGAGCGGTCTCAAGGAGTGTCCTGGCAGTTTCCGGGTCCTCGGCGATAGCGCCGAGCATTACGCCGCTGGAGCGGAGCCGACGGGTGATGGCCCTGGTATCCACGCCGCTGATTCCGGGAATCCCCTGTCTTTCCAGGAATTCGTGGATGGTCCTGTCGCTGGACCCGTGGCTGGGCTGATCACAATGCTGCCGCACTATCAGGGCGCTTACCTGGATTTGTCGAGACTCGTAGTCCTGGTCGTTGATTCCATAATTTCCGATCAGTGGGTACGTGAGTGTGACCATCTGTCCCGAATACGAAGGGTCGGTCAATACTTCCTGATAGCCAGTCATCGTGGTATTGAAAACAACTTCGCCAACGGTGGGAACGCCGGCGCCAAAACTCTGGCCCCGGTGGACGGATCCGTCTTCAAGTACGAGAAACGCGGTGGGCAATTTAGCGCACCCCCAGGAATGGACAATGGATTTGAAAACACAGCCGCCCGCATTTATCCGGGCGAGTCACGCCAGTGACCCACGGAAATGGGCTGCGCGACCGGTCTGCCAATGAACTAGGAATCAAGGTTCTCCAGAAGTCGAAGTTCCCCCGACCTGTGGACTAATTTCCCGCCAGCAATGGTTGCTACAACTCGGCCCTTGAGTATCGTTCCATCCAGCGGAGTGTTCCGGCCCTTCGAAGCAAACTCTGCCGGATCAACAGTCCATTCCTGATCCGGATCGAACAGGACCAGGTCGGCAGGGGTGCCGGGGGACAAGGAAGCAAAGGGGAGGTACTGCGAGCCCAGCACCCTGGCTGGCCCTGCTGTCAGACGTTCAATCAACACAGGCAAGGGAACTCGCCCGCTGTGGGAGAGTTGCATGACCGACCCGAGGGCAGTTTCCAGCACACTAATGCCGAAGGCAGCGTCCTGGTAGGTAACCTGTTTGCTGGCCACGTCGTGGGGAGCGTGGTCTGTGGCGATGCAGTCTATGGTGCCGTCCGCCAGGCCAGCGACCATGGCCTCGACATCGACCTGGTGGCGCAGGGGCGGGTACACCTTGGTCGCAGTATCGTAGGCCCATTCACTGGGGCCGGCGCCGCTCCCTTTCGTCCCAAGGGCCCACTCGTCGGTGACGGTCAGGTGATGAGGGCAGACCTCGGCGGTGACGTTCAGTCCCAACTCCTTGGCGCGCCTGACCAGTGGGACACTGCCGGCAGTGCTGACGTGGGCCACGTGCAGCTTGCCGCCCGTGGAGCCTGCCAGCGCAATGTCCCGAGCGATCATCGCGTCCTCGGCCGCAGGCGGTATGCCGGGCAGGCCCAGTCGCGTGGCAATTGCCCCCTCCGCCATCATTCCGTCGCCGCTCAGGTGCAAGTCCTGGCAATGGTTGGTGACTGGCTGACCGAGGTCTGCCCCGTACGCGAGGGCCATCCGCATCAGGTTGGCGTCCTGGACGGGATCGCCATCGTCGCTGAATCCCACCGCTCCTGCAGCAGCCATCTCCTCGAAGTCCGCCAGTTCCCTTCCCCTGCGTTCCCGGCTGATGCAACCGATGGGCAGTATACGGACCAGGCCGGCCTCTCGCGCCCGGCGCAATACGAACTCGACCATGGGCTCCGAGTCAATGGGCGGGTCGGTGTTCGGCATGCAGCAAACGGTTGTAAATCCGCCCCGCGCTGCGGCCAGAGCGCCGGTCGAGATGGTCTCCTTGTATTCGAAGCCGGGTTCCCGCAGGTGGGCATGCAGGTCAATGAAGCCGGGGCAGGCCACCAGTCCGGTTCCATCCACTTCGATGTACCCGTCGGGCCCACGAGCAATTACGGTACCGGAAGCAACTATCTGTCCGTCGTCCACCAGAATGTCGCCGATGAGATCGAGCTGCCGCACGGCGTCAATCAACCGTGCTCGCCTGATGAGTATGGACGGTGAACTCGCTGCTGCCATCATTCTCCGCCCCCGGCGTTCAACTGGTACAACACCGCCATGCGAACCGCCACACCGGCAGTTACCTGCTCCTCGATGGCGGAACGGCTGCCGTGGGCCAGTCCTGAGCTTATCTCGATACCCTCGTTCATCGGCCCCGGGTGCATCACCAGAACGTCCGGTTTGGCTTTCGAGAGTCGCGCATCGTTGACCTGCCAGCGCCGTATGTATTCGCGGATGCTGGGCAGGAAGCCACCTCGCTGCCGTTCCGATTGAAGGCGCAGGGCCATGACTACGTCCGCGCCGGTCACTGCCCGGTCAAGGTCGGGCTCGAATTCCACTTTCGATGCCAGTCCCACTACATCGGCAGCTGAAGGACCGTTGATGAAATCCAGGGGCATCAGCGTTCGCGGGCCTGACAGGACCACGTGGGCGCCCATCTTGGCAAAGCCCCAAATTCCTGACCGGGCCACCCGGCTGTGCAGCACGTCGCCAACTATGACGACTTTCAGACCCTCCACTCTTCCCAGCCGGGACTGCACCGTGTACAGGTCGAGCAGCGCTTGGGTAGGATGGGCATGCAGGCCGTCGCCGGCATTTACGATGCTGACTCGTTCGAGGTTGCGGGCGAGGAAGTTGGGCGCCCCCGAGTGGGGATGCCTAACCACCAGCGTGTCGACTCCCATGGCCTGCAGCGTCAAGCCGGTATTTAGCAGCGACTCTCCCTTATCGGCGCTGCTGCCGGAGGCGCTCATGTTGATGACGTCGGCGCTGAGGATCTTGCCTGCCTCCTCGAAGGACACCCTTGTACGAGTGCTGGCTTCGTAGAACAAAGTGACGATCACCTTGCCGCGGAGCGCTGGCACCTTCTTGATGTCCCGGGCCAGAACCTCGGCCATGCCGTGAGTCGACGCCAAGGTCGTCTCGAGTTCCTCACGGGAGTAATCGTCCAGGTCGAGAATGTGACGGCGCGTTGGCAGGTCATCCGCTGGTATGACCCGAGCGTCCAGTCCCTCGTTTATCGCTTCTTGCAGTGTCATAAAGCGTGACCGGGCAATCCAGCTCTGGGAGGTTGGCGCTATTGCCGGGAAGCGGCAATGGCCTCCGCCTCCTGTGGCATCGGTTCGGGATCATCCCTGATTCCGTCTTCAGGTCGCAGAATGACTATCTCTTCACTTTCATCGATTTCGTCGAGGCGTACTGCGACAATCTCGCTTCGAGCGGTGGGAATGTTGCGGCCAACGTAATCGGCGCGGATGGGCAGTTCCCGGTGGCCCCTGTCGATCATCACGGCCAGTTGCACCTGGGTGGCCCTGCCGTAGTCGGTGAGCGCGTCCAGCGCGGCGCGTATCGTGCGCCCTGTGTACAGCACGTCATCGACCAGCACTACCCTCTGCCCCTGGATGCTCACGGGCAGGTCGGTGCGGTGCACCCGGACCCTGGGCCGCTTGCGCTCGCGGAGATCGTCCCGGTAAAGGTTGATATCCAGCGAGCCAACCGGCACCGACGTGTCCTCAAACTCCGCAATGCGGGCCGACAACCGCTGGGCCAAGGGCACTCCCCGCCGCTGGATGCCCACCAGCAGGAGGTCGCTGGCCCCGCGATTGCGCTCCAGGATCTCGTGGGCGATGCGGGACAGGGCGCGACCCATGCCTTCCCGATTCATGACTTGTCGTTCCGCCATTCCGGCGAGGCCCTCTTCGGGCATGATAATTCTCCCGTCAGTTTCTTCCCATGCGTGGGAATCCCGGCTGCCCGCCTGCGCATAAACCCGTGAGAATAGCGAAAACCCCTTGCCTCAAGACTGGCAAGGGGCGTAAACCGGCCCGGCGACCCAATCACGCCGGGAAAATTCCGGGACGTCCAACTTTGCCAGCCTCACGGGACTGCCTTAAAAGTCTGACTGCCCTGCTGCGGAGCGCTCCGCAGGCAAGAGTATTTTACGTTGTGCTCTTCAGTCTACTACAGATCAGGTCCTCTTAAAACCCACTTATCCACGGCTGAAGGGTCTTTTCAAAGTTACCCCCTCATTATTCCGTCAGCCGCCGCAGTTGCTCCCGGAGTTGCGCCGCCTCAAACTCTGCAGCCGCAGCGCGAGCCTCGGCAGCCTCTCGTCTGGCGCGTTCCTCCTCCGGCGTGGGCAGGAATTCCTTGGTGTAGGGGTCGCGGAATCTCGGTTCGCCCTGCTCCCAGCATACTTCCAGGTCCAGCACTTCGCTGTACCCCCACAGCAGGCCGTTGGGTTCGCGGTGTATGGGGAGCGGCTCATAGCTTTCGCTCGTCAGTACGTCGCCTGCCAGCGGCGCGTCGTGGTAGCGCCCCCCGGAGCGGTCGAAGCGCCAGTATTCCTGCACTCCGTAGCCAGCGTAGCCTTCCCGCCTGACAGTGTAGTCCCGGCGGCCAGTCGTGCGCGAGGCCACCTCCAGCACTAAGTCGGGCGGCTTGCCCACCTCGCTTATCACGTACCCGTTGCGGGCCACGATGCCCTCGGGGTTGACGCCGAAAGTCACCACGCAATCGGGGGCCAACTGCTCGGCGTTGTTGGCTGCCTCACGCCGCAGGTAGCCGTCGCCGCAAATCAGCACGTCATCCCGGTGGGCGAAGTGCAGACCCAGTATCTTGTCGATCGCCATGGTGCTCAGGCGTTGCTGCATGTCCGGCTCTTTGGGAGGGTCTGGCAGCGGTTCAAGATGGGCGTAGTCCTCGATTTGCGGCCTGAGCTTTTTCTTGGTTGTCATACTTTGCCCTTTCAGGAAGCTACCCTCTTCCGGCGGTTGTTCAGGTAGTCCACCAGCACGAACTCGCTGAGGTTGGATGCGCTGGTGTAGAAGGCGCGGCCCCGGTTGATCCGCGTCATCCGGTCGACGAAGTTCACCAACTGGTAGTTATTTTCCAGCATGAAGGTGTTGATCAGGATGTCTTCCTGGGTGCAGCGGCGGACCTCCCGGAGGGTCTCCATCTCCGTTCTGTAGCTGGGCGGGTAGCTGAAATACGACCGGTCTCCCTCCAGGTGGGCGGTCGGCTCGCCGTCAGTGATTACCAGTATCTGGCGTGTGCCGCCCTTCTCCCGGGACAGCAGCTTGCGGGAGAGCATCAGCGCGTGGTGCAGGTTCGTCCCCGAAACCCAGGCGTTCCAGCTGCAATTGGCCAGTTCCTCCTCCTTGATCTCCCGGGCGTAGTCCGAGAAACCGACGATGTAGAGGGAGTCTCTCGGGAACTGTGAGCGAATCAGCGCCATGAGCGCGACGGTAACTTTCTTGGCCGCCTGCCAGTTGTTGAACAGGCCCATGGACCGGCTCTGGTCCAGCAGCACCACAGTGGCGGCCTTGGTCATGTGCTCGGTGCGGTGGACCTCGAAGTCCTGGGGCCCGATCTGCACCGGCACCTGCGGTCCCCCCCGAAGGACGGCATTCTTTACCGTCGTCTGGAGATCGACGAGGAACGGATCGCCAAACTCGTAGGTCTTGGTCTCGCCCAACAGGTCGCCGTTTGCGCCGCGGGTGTCCATCAGGTGCCCGCCGATGCGGTCTTTCTTCAGGTGGGTGAAGACCTCTTTCAGGGCCTTCTGGCCGATGCGGCGGATTCCGCGAGCGGTCAGCTCGGTCTTGTCGCCGCCGGTGATGTAGCCCGCGTCCTCCAGCAGCTTGCGCAGGTTTTCCAGCTCGTCCCACACGCGCCGCGCGTCGTCACCCAGCAGCTCCGCCAGTTTCTCCGGGTCGATGTCGGAGAGGTCTCCGGTGCGGATGGCCTCCTGGAGCGCGGCCTCCAACTGGTCCAGCTGCTGCAGGTCGCGCATCATCTGCATCGCCTGCTCCATGGTCAGGCTGTCATCGCCCAGGAACGGGTACTGTCGGCGCAGGTCGTCCATGGGCATCAGCTGTTCCATCATCGCGGCGAACTGGGCCATTTCCCGCTGCGTCTCGGCGTCGAAGGCCTGGGCCAGCGCGTCTTCCATCTCCTGGCGGGCCTCGGGTGACATGCTGTCAAGCATCGACTGCATCTGGGCGAGCTGCTGTTGCAGCATTTCCATCAATTCTTCGAAGCTCTGGGGAGGGTTGGGGCCGAACATCTGGCCCCACTTGTCCATGAATCCGTCGAAGTCCGGTTCCCGGCCCGACAGCTTGTCGCGCATCATCTGGTTGAGGTCGCGCATGAACTCGCGGGTGGCTTCCATGTCCTCCGGCGTCATGTTCTGAATCTGCTGCTGCATTTGCTGGGAGATGTTCTGGGCCATCTGGCTCTTCAGCATGTCCAGCAGTTCCTGGAACTTCTGCTGCGCCTCGGGGTCCATGAAGTCGTAGTCCATCAACTCCCGCAACTGGCTGCCAACGCCTTCGGGAAGGTCGTCGAGCTTCTCTAGGTTGCGGTCTGCCCGCTGTTTCAGCAGATTGTTCAGCGCCTCCTGTTGCTCCCGCTCATCCCCGGATGCCTGCTCCACCTGCTGCTGTGCGTCATCCAGGCGGTTCTGAATGCCCTGCCGCTCCGTATCGATAATGTCCTGCAGCCGTTCCTTCAGGTCATCGAGGACGGAGTCCATGTTGTGCTGCTGCATCTGCTGGCGGCGGCGGTCCTTGAGCTGCTCCATCAACTGGCGCAGGCCGGGCATCTGTTCCCCGTCGCGGTTCTGCATTCCCTGGCGGAACAGGTCGCGGAGGGCCTGCATGATGTCGCCGCGATTGAGGATGTCGTCCGACAGGAGGTCCATCAACTCGTCGGCGTCGATGTCGAAGATGTTTTGGGTTCCGTCCCACTTGGAGTACCGGTAAGTGCGAAAAAGCATGGCGTCCCCCAAAACGGATGTGCGGGCCTGGTATTGCCAGAGGGAAATTACGGCGATGATACGCGCCGGGGATGGATGTGGCAACCGGGGGCGGACTCATGGTGGTGGAGAAAAGGAATGGTTCGCGGATAGGGCGCCCACAAGGGACGCCTCTACATTGGTTTAATGTCGGGACCTGTAGGGCAATCCTTGTGGTTGCCCTGGTATATTCCGTCGCCCTAAATCACCTTCGCGCCCAGCACCCGCTGGCAGTGGGACAGGGCCCAGCGATGGGCGTCGGTGTCGGGCCCCGACACGCAGTCGGAGTAGACCTCCACCTCGTAGTCCCGGTTGCGCGCGTCGGACACCGTGTGCATGACGCAGACGTTGGTGGCGACGCCGCAGACCATCAGCTTTTCCGGTTGCAGGGCCGACAGGCGCTCGGCCAGATCGGTGTTGAAAAACCCGCTGTACCGTTTCTTGGGCACCACCACCCGGCCCGGAACAAACTCCGAAAGCTCCGGGATCACCTCGGTCTCCTCGGTGCCGATGACGCAGTGGGCCGGGAAGATGTTGAACTCCAGGTCATCAGGGTCGTGGTTGTCGGCCAGGAACAGTATCTCCGACCCCGCCGCTATCTCCCTGGAGACCAACTCGTGAACATTGGGAATGATGCGGCGGGAGTCCTCGTGGTACAGGTTGTAGCCAGGCTCCAGGAACCCCCTGAGCATATCAACGACGAGAACGACATTGCTCATTACTGCCTCCCGCAGGGTTGGATGGTGCGGCGTAGTATGGGGGAGGGGACGGCGGTGGGGCAAGGCAGGGGATTTAGGACGTTCTAAGTGCGCGGACCTGGTTCCCTGTCAATGATTTTAACAATCTCGGGTGGGATTTCTACGCCGCTCTTTTCCAGCTCTTCCAACTCATGCTGGATAAGTTTACGTTCAGCCTTCCTTCCCTTCGCCATTGCCCGCCTTTCGACGGCTTCTTTAGCTGCGAAAATCATTTGTGACACTCCATAGACTGCCAGAGTGGAAGGGAACAGCAGCACCGATGCTACTATTATCACCCCATCCTCTTTGTTGCTGAGTTCGTAGAGAAACCCGAGGCCCCAAACCCCGGCCAGGGATGGCGAGATGTTGATAATCACCGCCAGCAACGCGCTTACACTGATGGACGCCGAGCCGTCGGAAAAAACCAAGACGGTGAACGCCCGGCGCCTTCGTTCATTGTATCAGCCTTACAGCCGGAACCAACCGGTTACATCCGTTTCCGTAGCCTTGGGCATCCTTTTGACCCGCTGTTTCTCACTGTCGTAGACGCTGGCGTCAATGCTGCCGTCAGACCACAGTTCCGCGAGAATCAAATGGCCATCGGGTAACTCCAAGTCGAAGGAGAGTGCGCACTCCTCCTCATCAAACGATATATCGTGCTTCACAGCCTTGGCCAACGCCTCGCTTACGATACGGGCGGCCATCTCGACCACCCACGGCTCCGGCCGCTTCCCTTCAAGGCCAGCGGCGAATTCAGCAACGGCGGCCTTTACTTCAGCCTCGATTTCTGTTGCGCCACTCGTCATTGCTGCCTCCCGCGGTTTGGGATTTGCGGGCTAGTATGGATGAGGAGGCGGGGACGGGGCAAGATTGTCTGCCAATATGGCGGCCTTATCCCTGATATGGCGTGGCAATTTTCTACTTTTAGAACAGATAAGCAAGGCGTTTCTGGACTGCCCTGCTCTAATGATTCTCCGTGCGGGTTTTACTCGCCACGTCAGGGCGGCATCATAGTCACGACCCCAATCCTCTTCGATATACCTGGCCACAGTCTCGTCTAATAACTCAAAATCGCACAACTCTCCAAAGAACGTGACGAAACATTCCTTCCCGATTCGCCGAAGGTTCTCCTCTAACTGCTGGTCGTTCACGGACACTCCTTTGCTTTATGGACAAAAGCGCTGGTAATTTGATTGGAATCCGGAAACATCAAAACGCGCCACCATAGGACCATAGTCTCCCTCTGCTTTCAGGGTAAACGGCACACCGCGAGCGTCGGCTTCTCCGATGGAGCTAACGAGCTTGCGGCCAACATCACCGAGGTGAACTCTTAGTAGACGTAAAGTGCCGTCGTTTTGCACGACGAAGCTAGTTTCTGGGTCCTCACCTACCTGTATGCTTACCCTGGTTTCGTAAAGACTCAGCCAGTGAGAACCACTTCTGAGGACAAGGAAGCTAGACGATAAACAGTCCTCCACCGATGGCTCTTCCCAAAACTCGAGAGTTGGAAGTGTCCCGTCAGGTCCGATGGTGCTTTCATATGGTTCAATTGCGATACGCCGCCCCAACCTTGGTGTATCGGTACAGTTGTCGAACCCGTTTGGGCACTCAGGCCCCTCGTAATACCAACTCGTCGAGGTAGTATTTGGATCAGAAGGATGTAACCCTGACGTCGTCACTTGTGCCGACGGCGTCGGTGTTTGCGTAGGAGTCGGTGTCGGCAAAGGTGTTGCCGTTGGTAGAGGCGTGGGCGTTGGCAAGGGTGTTGCCGTCGGCGTTGGTGTAGGTGTATCCGTCGGTGTGGGGATTGGCGTATGCGTGGGTGTCGGTAAGGGTGTTGCCGTCGGCGGAGGCGTGGGTGTATCCGTCGGTGTGGGGGTCGGCGTATGCGTTGGTGTCGGTAAGGGTGTTGCCGTTGGCAGAGGCGTGGGCGTTGGCAAGGGTGTTGCCGTCGGTGTTGGGGTAGGTGTATCCGTAGGTGTGGGGATTGGCGTATGCGTTGGTGTCGGCGTAGGCAGCTCGGCAATGCGGGTGGCCTCCAGCGAGGCAGCATAACGGTCGGCTTCCTGCTGGGCTTCGACGGCAGATCGAGTAGCCTGTTCCGACGCCCGGCGGTGGGCGTCCATAGTGTCCAGCGCGGCTTTAGTGGCTTCAATGTCGGGAGTCGGCGGAATCGTCGGAAAAGGTGTTGAAGTGGGATATGGCGATGCGGCAACGAAAGTCGCCTGAGCCTCCGTGGGCGATTCAGGCGCGGGCGTGGCATCCCCGCCGCAGGCGAGAGCCGCCAGGAGGGCCAGCATCGCTACCGCAACCGGGATCAGGCGTTTGATCCTCACTGCACTTCTCTCTCCTGGCGTTCAGGCAGGCCCGGCGTTACCGGCGAGGCTCGGCAGGGACAGGCCCTTGGGCCTCAAGCTGGAAGCAGGTCCTCCCCCTGCCGTGATCCCATCTGCGTTCCGAGAAACGCTGTTCCCGTTGTCCCTCGGAGCTATCGGTCGAGAAAACCGCGCACAGTTCGTACCGCTCGCCCTCCAGGACGCGGTATTCGTACCGTCCACCCCTTTCTGGGTCATGGATGCGGTTCAGGAAGTATCTGGGGCCCGACATGTCGGTCAAATCAGTCGGCAGTTCTTCGTTAAGTTCCCAGTAGAGGTCGATGTTCTCGGCGATGTTTGACAGGTGAGACACCCTCTGCTCATCCAGCCGCTCGTCCCTCTGGCTTCCAGGCGACCCGGTAAGGGTCAGGGCGTAGGCGATGCAGCCAACCACCACCAGCACCACGACGGCCAGCAGGACGCGGACCGGCCACTTTCTGTCTTGGGTTGCGGCTGCGGCTTCCGTCTGCCGCATGTCCCAGATGTAGTAGCCGAATATGCAGCCCGTGATCGCCAGGATGGAGACCGCCTTCAACGCGAATCGCAGCGTGGGGTCGCCGGTCAGTACGTTCGCCAGCAATGCGATCAGGTCGCCGAGGATAATCCCCGCCCCCACGACCAGCGTGAGGTACGTGAGCCACCGCCGCACGAGGGACTGACGCCGCTCCGGGTCGGTCGCCACCAGCCGGCCAAGCCAGCGCGTGAGGAACAGGTACAGTGGAAAGGCCACGATAACCGAGGCGATGGCCGTCGCCCCGCTCTCGGTGCTGAAGCCGTCGCGGTAATCGAGGGCGTCGGGGAAGGAATAGTCAATCAGCCCGAATACCAGGATTCCGAAGCTGATGGCCGTTACATACAGCGCAATGAAGGAGACCAGGTAGAGGAACGCCTCACGGGCATACAGGTAGGGGGCTGGGCGAGGCACGGCAACGGAAAAGCCGACATCGGCAAAGGCGGCCAGTCCGTTAGTGACCTCGCTCTCCTGCCATCCGGCCTCAAGGAGTACCCTGCGGATTTCCTCGCGGTCGTGCCCCTTTTCCAGGGCCTCCTTGATGAATTCCCGAAGCTCACGGTTCACGGTGACATGCTCCCTTAGCTAGAAGGCCCCGGAAGTTGCGAACCGGGCGTCCTCCTCCAGCATTTCGCTGAGCCCGACGGCCTCAAAGCAGTCCTGCAGGCTGTCCATGTTTTCCAGCAGGTGCGACGTGGTGCCGTGCTGTTTCAGCGTCGCCAGAGTTTCCCGAACGGCGTGCATGGCAGACAGTATTCCGCTGGCCGGGTAGATGACGATCTTGAACCCGTACCGTTCCAGCTCCGAGGCAGGCAGCAGCGGCGACTTGCCGGTCTCCACGTAGTTGTAAAGCAGCGGAACGTCCAGTTCCCGGCCCGCCTGCTCGATCTGTTCCGGAGTTCGCAATGCCTCGACGAAGAGCACGTCGGCCCCGGCCTTTACGTACTCCTCGCAGCGGCGCATGGCGTCGTCCCACCCGGTAACGGCGATGGCGTCGGTGCGCACGATGATCGTAAAGTCGTCATCAGTTCTTGCGTCCACCGCCGCGTGAATCTTCTGGACCATGTCGTCTGTGGGTATGACCCGCTTGTCGTCCAGGTGGCCGCAGCGCTTGGGGAATTCCTGGTCCTCCAGGTGCAGCGCCGCCACTCCGCTGCGCTCGTACTGGCGCACTGTGCGCCGGACGTTCAGGATGCCGCCGTAGCCCGTGTCCGCGTCGGCTATCACCGGAATGTCCACGACGGAGGCGATCTGTGCAGCGTTATCCAGCATCTCGGTCATGGTCGCCAGCGCCAGGTCGGGGTAGCCGAGCCGTGCCACCGACGTTCCCGCGCCCGTCATGTAGACGGCAGGGAAGCCCGCTGTCTCGATCAGCTTGGCCGTGAGGCAGTCGTATGCGCCGGGGGCCATGATGATCCCCGGCTGCTCCAGGAGTTGGCGAAACTGTGTCGTGGCGCGCATATCAGCCTCCGGGGAGTTTGAGTATTGTTAGTTTCGATCCGTCATTCCGGCGAAAGCCGGAATCCAGAACAGCTTGACGTCCTGACGATGTTTTCCCCATCCGCGACCCCTGGATTCCGGCGAAAGCCGGAATGACGGTTTCTGGTCTGCAACGAGAATTGCGAAAGTGACTGTACCCGCCAGTGACTATAGTTAAGTTCAGGCTATGAGGCCGCCGTCAACCGTCAGCACCTGGCCGGTCAGGTACCCTGCGCCCTCGCTGCTGAGGAACAGGATGGTCTCGGCCACGTCCTCGGAAGTGCCGAAGCGTCCCATGGGGATGCGGTCCAGAATCTGGTTGCGCTGTTCTTCGGTGAGGCCCTCAACCATGCCAGTGGCGATGTAGCCGGGAGCGACGGCATTGACTGTCACGTTTCGGGAAGCGACCTCCCGGGCCACGGCCTTGGTGAACCCGATCAGCCCCGCCTTGGCGGCGGCATAGTTGGCCTGGCCGGGATTTCCTGTCAGGCCCACAACCGACGACATGTTGATCACCCGGCCGTAGTGCTGGCGTACAAAATGAGGCATCACGTACTTGGTGCAGAGAAATGCGCCCCGCAGGTTTACCTGTAGCACTTCGTCGAAATCCGTCGGCGACATCCTCAGCAACAGGCGGTCACGGTGGATTCCGGCGTTGTTGACCAGGATGTCTATGCGCCCGAACTGGTCCAGCACCGCCTTGACCGCCTGTTGCGTCTGACCCTCGTCGGACACGTCGCCGGCGATGAGCATGACATCGCCACCGCCGGCTGCAATGGAATCCCTCACCCCGATCGCGGCATCCAGGCTCGCGTTGTAGTTAAGAGCTATCCTGGCTCCGGCCTCGGCCATTCGCCGGGCAATAACTGCTCCTATGCCCCGGGAGGAGCCGGTAATGAGGGCCACCCGTCCGTCCAGGTTTATGCCCGGCTTAGTCGCCGTCATCGGATGCCTTCCCCACACCTTCGGCAGACGAGCCGTTGATTATGGCCAGTTCCTGCCGCATTATGTCCAGGAGACCGACGTTCACGTACCTGATGGCGGTGCGCACGGCTCCCTCCACTGCGTTGGCCCGGCATGAGCCGTGGCCGAGAATCACCGGGGCGTTCACGCCGAACAATGGCCCCCCACCGACGGTCAGCGGCCGGTTCGTGGTTTCCCACAGGTCCTGGGCCAGCCTGTTGACCACCGTGCGGTCCACCGAATCCGGCATTCGCTCCTTGACGAAGTTGGCCAGCGCTCCGCCCATGCCCTCCGTGAACTTGACCAGGATGTTCCCCACGAAGCCGTCGGCAATTATCACGTCGGCCTTGCCGGTGAAGAAGTCCATCCCCTCCACGTTGCCCACAAAGTTGAGGTGGCTGTCCTGGAACACCTGGTAGCTTTCCTGCACCTGGCGGTTGCCCTTGGCGGCCTCCTCTCCCACGCTGAGCAGGCCGATACGGGGATTCTCGATTCCCATATAGGTGTGAGCGAAGGCGGCGCCCAGGACAGCGAAGCTGAGCAGCAGTCCCGGGCGGCAGTCCAGGTTGCTGCCGATGTCCACCAGCACGGTGTTGGGGGCCAACTCCCCGAGGAACGGCCCGCCCAGGCAGGGCCGCTCCAGCCCCTCCATCAGGCCCAGGGTGAGCACCGCGCTGGCCATGGACGCGCCCGTTGAGCCGATGGACACCATCACGTCCGCCTGGCCCTGCTTGACCAGGTGCGTTGCCACCACCACTGATGCGCGCGGCTTCTGCCGCATCGCCTGCACGGGATGTTCATCGTCTCCGATCTTTCCCTCAGAGGGCACTATTGTGATGGGCAGTCCTGCCACGTCGTACTTGGCCAGTTCAGCCTGCACGGCGGCGGGGTCGCCGACCAGCAACAACTCGGCGTTGGAGGACCCGAGCGCCTGAATCGCGCCCTTGACCGTTTCCTGGGGAGCGTAGTCTCCCCCCATGGTGTCTATGGCAACCCGGACCGGGCGGCCCTTTTCCGTTCCATTAAGCGACATTGTGAGCCTCTTTGGCCACCCGGCCCCCTGACCCGGCCCCGGGCATTGCGGCCGGCGCGCGGGGGCGGTCGTTAATTCTTCCTGACCATCGCCGTTCCGGTGATAAGGTCCTCACCGGTGGCGGAATTCCTTAGTCCGACGGCATAGCCTGTCAGTTCGCCGTCCTTCCCGCTCTCCAGTCCCCAGGTTTCCACCAAGTCCCCGGGATATGCGGCCCCCTTGAACCGGGCGCGCAGCGTTCCCGATGACAACCAGCGGTCCCCAAGGGACGATGCCAGCATTTCACTGACAAAGGCGAGAGTGAGCATTCCGTGGGCTATTATGCCCCCGAACTGCGTACCTGCGGCAAACTCCGGGTCGAGGTGGAGCGGATTGTGGTCGCCCGATACCTCGGAGTACTCTTCCAGTTGGACCTGCGTGATCCTGCGGCGCAGTTGCGGCAAATCGCCCTTCGTTGCGTCCGCAGGTTTTGGCATTGATTCTCGAGCGTTTTCTCCCGTGCTCCTGCTTGCGGTCTGCTGCTCGGGGACCAGCAGGGTCGTCCTGATGGCCATCGCCGGCCTCCCCGAATCACTCTCGGCACTCAACCCGAAGGTCAATAAACGAAGTCCTCCCCGCGCCCTCTGCCGGTCGAGCCAGGCTTGTACCCTGACCTGACGGCCCATCGGCAGCGGCTCCAGCAGGTCGAATTCCTGCAAGCTATGGATCGCCCCTGAGGGCAGGCTGGCGCGTTGCAGTATCTGCCCCAGCCCCAGGGCGACGACATACAGAGGCGGCGCCAGGCCAAGCTGTTGATAATGGGGGAGTTCGTCGCCAACGGCACGGAGGTAGGCCAACACCGATTGCTCGTCTGTGCTGACCCATCCCAGGTCCAGGGGCTGGGAGGGTGACCCTAGGGACTCAATGTCAAGCAGCGTGGATCCCCTTAGGCAGTGCGCCCGTTCTTTGCTCCGGCCACGAATTATACATAACGAAATTGCGGGCGGGCAATAAATCGCGGTGCGCCGAACAGGCAATTCGGCCGCCAGCTCCTCGCCCAATACGTCGCGGCCAACCGGAACAGCCGTTCAGCGATTGGGGTCCGGCAGACCGAACGCCTCCGCCGCCAGCTGGACAATGTGCTCGCCGATGGCCAATGATGAGGTCGCGCCCGGAGAGGGGGCGTTTAGAACGTGGACGGCCTCCCGGCCTCGGATAATGCTGAAGTCGTCCAGCAGTGCGCCCCTGCGGTCGACGGCCTGGGCGCGGACGCCTGATCCTCCGGGGGCCAGGTCCTCCTCGCGGATTTCCGGCAGCAATCGTTGCAGGTCCCGCAGGAAAATGCCCTTGCTGTAGGAGCGGCGCATCTCGCTCAGCCCGGTGCGCCAGTGCTTGGCCGTCATCTTCCAGAAACCGGGATAGGTGAAGGTCTCGATGGATTCGCCCAGCCTCACGTCACTCTTGCGGTATCCCTCCCGGCTCAGGGCCAGCACTGCGTTGGGGCCTGCCTCCACGCTGCCCCAGATGTTGCGGGTGTAATGCACGCCCAGGAAGGGGAAACGGGGGTCTGGCACCGGATATATCAGCCCCGACACCAGGTGATGGCTCTCCGGTCTCAGGGTAAAGTATTCGCCGCGAAATGGGACGATCTTGACGTCCACCCGTTCCTCGACCATTGCGGCGACCCGGTCGGCATACAGTCCGGCGCAATTGATCATGTGCTTTGCCTGGACTGTCCCTCTCGGGGTTTCAAGGGCGACCCCGTCGCCGCTGCGCTGTATGCCCTGCACCGGCGCCTCGGCAAAGATGTCGCCGCCGGCGTGGGCAAACTTGTTGGCGTAGGTCTGGGCCACCTTGGGGTAATCGGCGATGCCGGTGGCCGGCGACCAGAGCGCCTTGATGCCGGCGGCGTGAGGCTCGATCTCGCGCAGGCGCTCCGGCCCGATCACTTCCAGCCCTTCCACTCCGTTGGCGACGCCGCGCTCGTACAGGTTGTCAAGGCGCCCTAGCTCCGACTCGTCAGTGGCGACGATAACCTTGCCGCAGCGCTCGTACTCGATCTCGTTTTCGTCGCAGAAGTCAATCAGCTTCTGGACGCCAGCGACACAGAAATTGGCCTTGTGGGAGCCGGGACGGTAGTAGATACCGGAGTGTATGACGCCGCTGTTGTGCCCGGTCTGATGGGTCGCCAGCTCGGACTCCTTCTCCAGCACCGTGACCCGCAGGCCGGGGAATCGCTGCGTCAGGTGCATGGCAGTGGAGAGGCCGATGATGCCTCCTCCGGCTATGGCGACGTCGTACTGCTGCCTCTCCATAAGCGCCCTCTCCACCGCCGGCCAATGTAGCCCCACAGACACGCCGGCTCAGGGCTAGGTTAGTGGGCCGCAGCATTCCGGTCAAGGCAACGCGGTCAGGGCCCGGGCCTTTTCAAAGTCGCTTCCTGCCACATCATGGTGAGCCTGTCGAACCATCGGTGGCTTGAAGGGGAATCCTTCGACAAGCTCAGGATGAGTGGATGTCAGCGAACAGAGCCACTTTGAAAAGACCCTCTATCAAGTCCAAGGCAATCACAGACGAGCGGGATAATGCCAGTCATTGCCACTTCAATGCTGTTGGACCACTAGCAAGGGGCGCCCATTCGGGCGCCCCAACGATTACAAGCGTGCCTCTGGCCCCGTTGTCTTGCAGCGACAGCTAGGCGAGACCGCTCAAGCTCTTCCGGTGGCCGTGGTCACCCCGGCAAACTGCCGCCGGGGGCTCAGTGCCTTCTATGGGGTGGGCCCGTCGCTGTCCTCCGGGCACAACGGAAGTGGTAGAGGACTTCCTCTATAAAAATGGGGTACCGCCGCATCCTCCAGGCTCCGGGGCAGGCACCCGCTGAACGAGTTTTCCCAAAGGAGTATTTCACCCAAAGGAAGATTCCCAATCCCGGCTGGTAACTCCCCGGTAAAATTGTTCTCCCTGAGCACCAAGGATTGTAAATTGGTCAAATTGACCAACTCTGGTGGAAGCTCTCCACTCAGGTCGTTATCGTTCAGATGCAAGTTAACAAGGTTCGACAGGTTAGCCAGTTCCGGCGGGATTTCGCCGATCAGGCGGTTGCCTGGGAGTCCTAAATGAGTTAAATCGGTCAGGTTGCCCAGTTCCGGCGGTATCTGTCCGCCTACCTGGAGATGATGCAAGTGCAGGTACTTCAGGTTCGTCAGCTTGGCCCATTCAGGCGGTATCCCGCCAGAGAATGTTGAGTTACTGAACTCCAGACTCTCCAATTCGGTGAGTAAACTAAGTTCAGGCGGCAATTCCCCAGACCCATTCCAAAACTGCAGTTCGACCACCCTGCCTCCGGAACCGGTGACTACCCATACCCAGTCGCCCATGGGACGGTCGCTGAACCATCCGTCGTCGAGCAGCCCTTGACTGGGACTTGCCTCGTACAGGGCCGTCAATCCTGCCAGGTCCGAGATGAAGCCATCCTCGTAACTGTCCGCCCAAGTGAAGTCATTGCCCCACAGGGTTATGTGCCGCAGGTCCGGGGGCTTGCGAAATTCCCCGGGAAGTCCGGTCAGCTGGTTCTCGTGCAGGTGCAGGACCGTCAGGTTCGACAAATTCCCCAGTTCCAGCGGCACGGTCCCGCTCAAGCTGTTGGCGTTCAGGTAGAGTTCGTTCAGGTTGGTAAGGTTGCCCAACTCGGCGGGAATTTCCCCGCGCAGCTGGTTGCGGCGCAGGTTCATATAGGTCAGGTTGGTGAGGTTGCCCAACTCGGCGGGAATTTCCCCGTGAATCTGGTTAATGCTCAGGTCGAGCAGAGTGAGTTCAGTCAGCTTGCCCAACTCCGCCGGTATGGTGCCACCCAGAAGGTTGTTTCCCAGTCTCAACTCGGTGAGGCCCGCGATGCTGCCCAACTGCGGCGGCAGTTCCCCCGTCAGCCCCACCCCCTGTGGCCCCTGCAGCCCGGTGACCCGGCCGCCAGCGCCGGTGGTTACCCCATCCCACTCCCCCACCGGCGCATCGGTCAGCCACCTGCCCTGGGCGTACCAATCGGCGCCGCCGGCCGATTCATAGAAGGCCATCAGGCCCACCATGTCGGCCAGGATGCCCGGGGGATAGCTGTCGGCCCAGGTGAAGTGGTTGCCCCGCAGGGACACCCGCTCCAGGTTGGACAGGTTGCCCAGGGCGGCGGGAAACTCCCCGCTGAACTGGTTGTCGTGCAGCAGCAGTTCCTCCAACTCCGAAAGGCCGCCCAGGTCTGCGGGCACCGGCCCGCTGAGCCGGTTGGTATGGAGGTGCAGCTGGGTAAGCTCCGTCATGCCGCCCAGCCCGGGCAGCAGGCCGCCGTCCAGCGCGTTGTTGTTGAGATACAGCGCGGTCAGGCCGGTCAGGTTGCCCAACTCTCCGGGCACGTCGCCGCTGAGCTGGTTGGAGTGGAGGGACAGTTCGGTCAGGTTGGTGAGGCGGCCCAGCTCCGGCGGTATCTCCCCTTGCAGCCCGTTGGAATGCAGGTGAAGCTCCGTCAAGCCGGTGACGTTGCCCAGGGCCGGGGGCAGTTCGCCGCTGAGACGGTTCCCGCTCAGGTCCAGCGCCACCACCCGGCCGTCGCCGCCGATGGAGACGCCGCTCCAGGCCGCCACCGCCGGGTCGGAAACCCAGCCGTCGCGCTGGGACCAGCCGTCGCCGCCAGCCGACTGGTACAGGGCCACCAGCCCCACCAGGTCGGCGAACGTCCCCGCCGGGTAGCTGTCGGCCCAGGTGAACTTGTTGCCCCAGAAGGTGATCTCGTCCAGGTTGGACAGGCCAGCCAGCTCCGGCGGCAGCGGGCCGCTGAACTGGTTGTCATGCAGGTACAGGTCGGTCAGCCCGGTGAGGGCGGCCAGGCCGGACGGCAAGGCCCCGGTCAGCGCGTTGCCGCTGATGTACAGCTCTTCCAGGGCCGTAAGGTCCTCGATCTCATCCGGCAGGGTGCCGGAGAGCTGATTGTCCCGCAGGTCCAGCTCGGTCAGGGCCGTCAGCAGGCCCATGAGCTCGGGCAGTTCACCGCTGAGGGCGTTCTCGCTCAGGTCCAGCTCGGTTACGCGGCCGTCGGCGTCGGTGGCGACGCCGTGCCACTGGCCCAGGTCCTCCGAGGCAAGCCAGCCGTCGCTGCTGCGCCAGGACTCGCCGCTTGTGGCGTCGTAGAGGGCGGTGAGCGCTGCGCCGTCTGAGCCGGGAGGGAAGTTCACGCGCACACCGGGCAGAGGGGTGGGCGTTGGGGTGGGTCTGCGTGTGGCGGCGGCTTCCCGCTCCGGCTCCGGCGTTGCCCGCTCAATGATGATGGGCTCGTCCCCGCAGGCCAGGGCGAGGGTGAGGAGCAGAATCAACCCAACAAAGAAAATCAGCCTGAAAGTCGGGGGGGGGGGGGGGTAAATCTCATATCGGCTGCCTCCATATCAACGGGACGGTTGCTACTAGGTTCCGCCACATCCGGGCGGTAGCAGGGCTCAGGTGGGATTCTTCAATCTGCGGCGCCTCGGTCTGGTCTAGTTGCAGAAATTACCAGTCTAAACTATACAGCAATTCATATTACCTGTGGGTAACTATACACACAATATAGTTACAAAATGGTTACTCATGAGGCCAAGTGGGGGCTAATTTGGTATGTTTGGCCAGATCTGAACCAAAGATGGCTGGCCGGTCGAGCGGGTAAACGGGGCAACGAGTTGCCCCTATGAGCCGGTAACCTTCCTGTAGGGGCGCCTCTTGTGGGCGCCCTTATCGCTCCGGCGGCTATGCAATCGTCCTGCAATAACCCTGGGTCAAGGCAATCGAGGCAGTGCACCGTGCTATACTCTAGCGGCACGGCGAAATCCGCCATCACCCCTTGTCTGCGCAGTTGGAGGCGATATGCACTTCGGCATTTTCATGGAGTTCGGAAGCCGTCCGGGATTGTCGGAGGCAGAGTCTTTCCAGGAGGGGTTCCGGCTGGTCGATGCCGCCGAGGAAATGGGCCTGGACGGCGTGTGGCTGGCTGAGCTGCACTTCAATCCGTCGCGTTCCGTGCTGTCTGCGCCGGTTGTGGTTGGCAGCTCCATCGCCACCCGCACCAAGCGGCTGCGGCTCGGCATGGCGGTCCACGTCCTGCCCCTGAGCAATCCGTTGCGTATTGCTGAGGAAATCGCGACCCTGGACCAGATAAGCGAGGGCCGTTTCGAGTTCGGCGTGGGGCGCAGCGGTTTCGCCCGTTCCTATGACATCTACGGCGTTCCCTACGTCGAGAGCCGGGAGCGTTTCCGCGAGGCCCTGGACATCATCCTGGAAGCCTGGAAGGGCGAACCCTTCTCATACGAGGGCGAGTTCTACACCTTCGAGGGAGCCACGGTCTGGCCACGGCCATACCAGGACCCCCATCCGCCCCTGCGCATTGCCGCCAACACCGCCGAGACCTTCACCCGCCTGGGGCAGCAGGGCCACCCAATCTTCGTCGGCCTGCGCGGCATGGACATCCCGGAGTTGCAGGGACACCTGAAGGAATACCGCCGATCGTGGCGGGAGGCGGGCCACGACGGCGACGGCGACGTTTCGCTGCGCATTCCCGTGTATGCCGCCGACAGCGAAGATGCGGCGCTGTCCGAGCCCAGGGAGAGTATCGACGCCTACTTCAACCGGATGGGGTCGCTGCTGCGGGACGCCGCCTCGGCCCGCGCCAACGCCGATGCCACCCTGCGCCAGGGCCGGGCCGACCGTCTTGCCACCATGTCCTACGAGGAAATGCTGGAAACCAAGGTCGCCTTCGGCACCGGCGAGAGCCTGATCGATCGCTTCACTGAACTCAGGGAAGAGCTGGGCCTTGACGGGATTGTGGCCGAACTGAATGCCGGCGGCCTCATTCCCGAAGAGGGAGTCACCCGCAGCGTGCGAATCATCACCGAACAGGTCATGCCTGCTTTCAAGTAGCTGTCCAAGAATCCCCTCCCCCTTGACGGGGGAGGGTTAGGCCCGACTCTGTCGCGGCTCTCGACAAAGTCGGAGGTGGGGGTGAAAAGGTAGTGTGGCTAGGCCGCTAATGGAAGCAAGCGGCGGTTTTGAGAGAGTTTCTAAACGCTAGGAAACCCAGCGTATACATTCGCGCCTCAATTGAAAGAGATGAGGGATTCAAGATGAAAGTCGCCGTTCTTGACGATTACCAGTCTGCCGCCGAGAGCCTGGCCGACTGGTCGCAGTTGCCGCCGGGTACCGAGGTCGTCTACTTCAGCGACCACCTGACCAGCGAGGACGCGCTGGCCGAACGTCTGGCCGAGTTCGACGTGGTGATGGGAATGCGGGAGAGGACGCCCTTCCCTCGCTCGTTGCTGGAACGCCTGCCCAGGCTGCGACTGCTGGTGACCACCGGGCGCCGCAACGCGTCGTTCGACATCGAGGCAGCGACCGGCCTTGGCATCGCAGTCTGCGGGACCGACGGTGCCGGCGAGGGGCCGACGGAGCTGGTCTGGGGCCTGATCTTCGGCACTGTACGGAATATTCCACTGGAGGACCGGCTAACCCGCGAGGGGAAATGGGGCACCACTGTCGGCGTGGGACTGAAGGGCAAGACTATCGGCTGCCTCGGCTTGGGGCATATCGGCTCCCTGGTGGCCAGGGTGGCCGCCGCATTCGACATGAACATCATCGCCTGGAGCCAGAACCTCACTGCCGAGCGCGCCCGCGAGTGCGGGGCGTCCCTGGTGGACAAGGACACACTGTTCCGGGAATCGGATATCGTGTCCATTCACCTGGTTCTGAGTGGCCGTACACGTGGCCTTGTCGGGGCGCATGAGCTGTCCCTGATGAAGCCGACTTCCTACCTGATCAACATCTCGCGGGGGCCCATAGTAGACGAGGACGCCCTGGTCGACGTGCTGCAGCGGCGAGCCATCGCGGGCGCGGGACTGGACGTGTTCGCCACTGAGCCCCTGCCCAATGACCATCCATTGCTAAAGATGAACAACACCCTGATCCTTCCGCACCTGGGCTACGTCACCGAGGACTCGTACCGCGCCATGTACGCCGGAGTGGTCGAGGACATCCGGGCCTTCGCCAGCGGCGAGCCGGTGCGCATGATCAACGAGGACGTCCTGACAGCACCGCAGTTCCGGGGACATGATTTGACGCAATGACGCAGTGACGCAAAGTCAATTGCACGAATATCATTGCGTCGTTGCGCCATTGCGTCAACCGTTATCCAAGGAGGAAATGATGAAAGCAGTGCGAATCCACGAATTCGGCGGCCTTGACGTTCTCAACTGGGAGGACGCCCCTGATCCGGAGCCTCGGCCACACCAGGTGCTGATCAAGGTTGACGCCGCCGGTGTGAACTACGCCGACCTGATGCGGAGAGGCGGGAACTACCCGGGCCCCGATCTGCCGTCGTCCCTGGGCCTCGAGGCAGCCGGGACGGTCGTGGAGGTGGGATCGGACGTCGCGGGTATTTCCGTGGGCCAGCGGGTGATGGCCATGGGCCCCGGCGGTCAGGCGGAGATGGTGGCCGTAAATGGCAACTTCGTGTTCCCGTACCCGGAGACCGTGGACCCGGTGCAGGCGGGCGGAATGCCCATCGTCTTCCTGACCGCCTACCACCTGCTCAAGACCCGCGGCCACCTGGAGCCCGGCCACACGGTGCTGATCCAGGCCGGGGCCTCCGGCGTGGGCACCGTGGCCATCCAGCTGGCCAAGGCCTGGGGCGCGCGCGTGGTGGTGACCGCCTCCACCCAGGAGAAACTGGACCTGTGCCGCTCGCTGGGAGCCGATGAAACCATCAACTATGCCGAGCAGGACTTCGAGGAAGTCATAAAGGACCAGACCGGCGGCAACGGAGTTGAGCTGATCCTCGAGTGCGTCGGCGGTCCCGTCCTGGAGAAGAGCCTGCGGTGTGTGGCCTCCTACGGGCGGATGATCACCTACGGCAACGCCTCGGGCACTCCCGCCAGCCTGCCCGCCGGTGAGATCTTCGCCGCCAACCGCACTGTGATCGGTTTCAGCATCGGGCGCTCCCCGGTGGGCACGCTGGACCACCAGGCCGCTATGGGGGAGATATTCCCGCTCATGGCCGACGGCAAGGCCCGCCTGATAGTTGACCAGGTCCTGCCGATGTCAGAGGTAGCCAGCGCTCACCAGCACCTGGCTAACCGTGGCACACGGGGCAAGGTCATCCTCACGCCGTAGATGACGGGGATTACCCGCTTTCCGTAAACAGTCCGGCGTGCCTTAGTTGTTAACGTCGAACTCTCAAGTCCGTTCATGGTGAGCTTGTCGAACCACGAACAGGCGGCCCTTCGACAAGCTCAGGGCAAATGGCCTTAGCTACAACTGATAGACCCCGGTGGAAGGCCCGTAGCTTTCGCTACTGAAGGGGAGGTGAGTGCCTGTGAGGTCTGAAGTCGCAGCCCGCGCCCTTGCGGTGCTCATCGTCTTAATGCTCGCAACGGCGCTGGCTGCCTGCGGTTCGGCCGAGGAGAGCATCTTCGCCACCGAGGACGCCGCATTCGACGAATCCGAACCGGCAGCCATGGCGGAGGAGGAGGGAATGGCGATGGCTGCCCCTGCCGCGACCGCCGCTCCCAGCCAGGCAATGATGGAGGAATCTGAAGAGGCGGAGGAAACGGCAACGCTGCTTGCAGGCAGTGGCGGCCTTTTCCAGAGCGCACCCCTGTCCGAAGAGGCGCAGTCCAGCGCGGTCGCGCAGAACCGGATAATCGTCCGAACCGTGGATATGGGCATCATAGTGCCGGATGTGCCCCGGGCCGCAGATGAGATCCTTGCCACGACTCGCAGCCACGGGGGATGGCAGGTCAGTTCTGACCGTAGCCGCACCCACCGGGCCTCACTGGCCGTTCGTGTTCCCGCCGAAAGGCTGGATGACTTCGTCGACTTGATACGGGACATGGCCGAACGAGTCGAGTACGAGACCTCCACCAGCCAGGACGTGACCGACGAATACGTCGACAACGAGGCCCGCCTGAACGGACTCAGGAGCACAGAGGAGCGGCTGCTCGAGTTCCTGGACCGCGCCGTGGACGTTGAGGACGCCCTGGAAGTCCAGGAGGCACTGGCCAGCGTCCAGGTTGAGATGGAGAGGATCGAGGGGCGCCTGCGGTTCCTTTCGCAGACCTCTGCTTACTCCCTGGTCAACCTTTCGCTGACCACCAGGCCCGGTGAATTGCAAGTTGAAATCGGCCAGGATGCCGCCACCTACCGCGCGGGCCTCAGCGCGGGATTCAGGGCCACCTTTGAAGCTCCGGAGGGAGTTGAGGAATACAGGTACACCTGGGATTTCGGCGATGGGTCGGAACCGGTCGAAGGCACCCGAACGGCGCCCACCACGAACGCAGGCGAACGAGTGACGGCCACGGTTTCACACACCTTCTTCGACATAGAACAGTCTCCGTATATCGTCCAACTGGCGATCAGCGGAATCGGCGAGGCAGGGGTGTTCCAGGGGTCTGACACCCTGATCGCAACGGTCACGGAAATTCCCGGAATCGACGTCTTCGCCGGTGAGTACCGGGTGGTGGACGAAGGCGACGAAGTGGAATACAGCGGGTCGTTCACCCGGCCCGAGTCGCTATGGGATTTCGAATACCGCTGGGACTTCGGCGATGGTACTGCCACGGTGGTTGACGTGCCTGCAGAAGGGTCCACCAGAGCGATGGCCATCCACGCATATCGCGATTACCGCCCCGACCCTTACGAAGTTATCCTCACAGTGACCGCTAGGAGCGACGCCGGCGAGGTCAAGGGCAGCAGTTCGTTCCTGGTGCAGGTCAATGAGGTGGAGGGCTTTGTAGTCGCCGGGTGGGACGTAGGAGGGACGGCAAGGTCGGCAGTGCGGGCGCTTACCGCAATCGGCCAGGCGCTGCTCATAGTGGTGATCTGGCTGGGCATTCTGAGCCCGGTCTGGGTGGCTGTTCTGGCAGCTATCATTTTCCTCCCGCGCCTGCGTCGCCGCTTCTGGCCTGGACGGCCAGGCCCCATCTTTGCCGGTCAGGATGAAGCGCCGGTGGAACACTTTGGCCAGCCGGTGAGTGGCGCTCAGCCGGAGGCGATGCCTCAGTCACCCCAGCCGGGCGTCTCTCTGGAGCCGGATGGCGAGTCTGGGTCCGGGGTTGCCTGTCAACGGTGCGGCAGGGAAATTACGGGCAGTGGCGGCGGCGGCAGCTTGCCCAGATATTGCCCGTACTGTGGTACCGATACCGGATCCACCGAGGGCTGACCGCGCCGGTGTGATCAACCGGCAGAAAGCATGTTGAGAGGTGAACTATGTCCCGAGCCCGCGAGCTATTCAGAGAGGTGATCTCCCGTCCTCACTGCACATTGGCGGCCAACATATTCGACCCATTGTCGGCCCGGGTCGCTCACCTGCTTGGCTATGAGGTCTGCGTGCTCTCAGGATCCGTGGGCAAGGTGGCCAATCTCGGGGTGCCAGACATCGTGCTGTCCAATATGTCGGACGTAGTTGACCACTGTCGGCGCATCACGCGCATCGCCGACGTTTCGCTGATGGTGGACGCCGAGGACGGGTTCGGCAACGCGGTCAACGTGGCGCGCACCGTGCGGGAGATGGAGGCGGCGGGGGTGGCCGCCATCGAGATCGAGGATAATTTCGTGCCACGCCAGTTCAACGTGGCCGACCCAGGCCTGGTCTCCACCGGGGAGCAGGTGGGCAAGCTGGAGGCGGCCGTGGCCGCCCGTACCGACCCGACAACGGTGATCGTGGCTCGCAGCGCCGCGCTGGGCCTCTGCTCGCTGGACGAGGCGCTGGAACGCATCCAGGCGTACTCGCAGACCGGCGCCGAGGCCGTGATGCTCACCGGCTCCAGCAGCCGCGAGCAACTGGAGGCCGTGCACGGCGTGACATCCCTGCCCTTATGCGTTCTCAGCCCACCCGCCGACGCCCGCAATGACCAGGCGTTCCTGGACGCCAACGGAGTCCGAATCCTGATGCTGGGCAATCCTACCTACGCCGTGGCCGTCAGGGCCATCTACGATAGCCTGAAGCACCTACAGGACGGCGGCGCGTTGGAGGACTTGGCGGGAGGTCAGGCAACGCCCGATCTGCTGCGGCAGGTCAACCGGACCGACGAGTTCATCGCCCTGCAGGAGCGGTACTTGCGGGAGTAGTGCGAGTGAGAGAGCTATCGCTTATCATGAAAGCGTGCGACGAGACGCCGACCTTTCCCAGAATCACCGGACGTTAGTAATGGTTGCTCAAATAGAAGATCGGTTGAGTCTTGCCCGCGAACTGCTGCAGGCGGGACGCGAGGAATTCGCCCGGGCCGAGGAGGCCAAGGGCAGGGCAGCAGTGATCGGCCTGCGTAATGCCTGCGGCAAGGGCTGGCTGTCCGTTCTGGAAGCCACCAACTGCTACTTCCTTATGCGGGGCGTGCCGGAATCGGAACTGCCGGAGAATGACCGGGGTAGATACTATTTTGCCGGGAGGTATATGGATAGCGCAATGGTGAAAAACTACATTTACGTCCGGCAAATCTTCCACATTAACGGATACTATGAAGGCATCGTCGAATTCGACGATATGCCCCGGCATTTCAGCGAACTGGAAGAATACATAGACCAGATCGAGGAAATCGGACGCAACGGCAGTGGCGAGTAACCCCGCGTCGTGCGGGTGCCGCTCTGTTACCCACGCAGGAACGTCAGGACGTGGGAGGTGTACTCCTCGGGTTTCTCGAACGGCACCCAGTGGCCGCAGTTGTTCAGCAGCACCAGCCGCGAGTCTTCCAGGTTGTTGAGCGCGGCGATCCCGATCTCGAACACGCACATCCGGTCGTAACGCCCCCAGATGATGAGGCTGGGGGCGTTTATGTTGGGCAGGTCCACACCGTGGTCGTAGGGCACACTGACTGAATCGGCGTCGGCCTTGATGTGGTCGGGGTTGCCGGTGTAGTTGTTGTAAATGTAGTCGACGAGGTCGTCGGTGACCAGCTCATTGTCATCGATGTGAGTGCGCAGGTAGCGGCGCACGTTGTCGCGGGTTGGGTTGTCCCGCACTTCGCGGGTGACCAGGCTGCCTTCCGAGGGACGGTTGCCCATCAGGTACAGGTCGCCGCCAGTGCGGATGTGGCACGCGCCGAAAACCAGCTTGTTGACCCGGTGCGGGTCGTGGGCGGCCAGCACCATGGCCGACTGTCCGCCCTGCGAGTTGCCGACCAGGTGCGCCCTTTCGATGCCCAGCGCGTCCATGAGTCCGACGGCTGTGCGGGCCTGCAGGTTGTGCAGCGGCTCGTTGTAGACCACCGGGCCGGTGCGTCCGAAATTGGGCAGGTCCATCACGATGCAGCGGTAGTGCTGCGCGAAGGCCGACAGCACCTTGTGGAAGGTGATCCACCCCGTTGTTCCCGGTCCGTAGGAGTGGAGCATTACCACCGGATCGCCCTCGCCGACGTCGTGGTAATGCACCGGCATGTCTCCGACCATCATGGTCCTGCTGGTCGATTCCTCGGTGAAGGCGGCGGTGGTCATGGAACTTTCCTCCGAGGGCGCCTACAAGAGGCGCCCCTACAATATCGTTAGGGATAAGGCGATCCTACGCAACAGAAATTGTAGGGGCGCCCCTTGTGGACGCCCGCCGTAAAGGTCAAACGACTGGGGCTTCTGCCTCCTTGAAGTGGGGCATCACCTCGGTGGCGAACAGCTCGATGGATCGCATTACCTTCCAGTGGGGCAGTCCGGCGAACCCGAAGTTGCCGAAGACGTGGTTTATTCCTGCCTCCTGGGTCTCCTTCAGCCGTTCGACAACCACCTCCGGCGTGCCGCGGAGGGGCGGAAGGCCGGCGTGACCAACGTCGTCGCGGCGGTCGCGGTCACGTTGGCGGTTGGCCCAGTGCTCGTAGCCCTTGGCGACGTTACCGTTCCGGTCCATGGGCATGCCTATGGGCGCGCCGTTGCTGCCCGCCGAACGCAGGATGCGCGACGAGAAGTCCTCCAGGCCAACGGGGTCGCGCTCTGCCTCCTCCATGGTCGGGGCAACATAGATGGACTTGGACATGGGCGGGTGGAGGTGGGCGTGCGGATGGCCGTACTCGTCCATCTTTTCGCGCCACAGCCTGATGACCTGGGGCGCCTGCCCAAGAATGTCGGTGGGGCCGCCGGCGATGACCTGGATCTGGCGGCTGGCGGCGAAGTCGATGCTCTCGGG
Source organism: Dehalococcoidia bacterium (assembly GCA_965203005.1). Taxonomy (GTDB): domain Bacteria; phylum Chloroflexota; class Dehalococcoidia; order Lucifugimonadales; family UBA3495; genus VXOI01. Next base: position 1,269,088 of record CBDBBS010000002.1, on the reverse strand, counting down.
GCTGGTGCTTACGGCCTGGAACAGTGGCGGGTAGGGTTTCTGGACCGGCTTGGGCAAGACCCACAGGTCGTCGACATTGGTGTACTTGCCGTGGTACGTGAGGCGCTCCTCGGTCCAGGCCCTGATGATGACGTCCACGGCCTCCTTGAATCGCTCCCGGCTGGTGTCTATGTCGACGCCCAGGCCGTCGAACTCCTGCTGCTGGTAGCCCGCGCCGATACCGAAGTTGACGCGCCCATTGCTGATTATGTCCAGCATCGCCACCTCCTCGGCCACCAGGATCGGGTTGTGCAGGGGCAGGACAATCACCGCAGTGCCGATGCGTATGTTCTTCGTGCGCCCGGCCACGGCGCCCATAAATGACCAGATGCCCGATAGCAGTCCGTGGCGGGAGAAGCTGTGCTCGCCCAGCCACACCTCTTCTATGCCCATTTCATCGGCGTAGACGATCTGCTCCAGCGCCTCTGTCAGGGCCTGCTGCTGGGTGAAGTCTTCATGGTAGGGGACAATGGTGAAGATTCCGAATTTCATGCGGCTTCTCCCGCCTTTTGCATTTGGATTTTCCCTACTCTACTACACCATTGGACAGATTGCACCGGATGATTGATACTGTTCAAAAGAGCCTATATCCCACCTCAGGCGGGGGAATTGCAATGGTTGCCACAGGCCGTAATTACCAGATCATCGACCTGCAAACCGGGCAGCTCGACCGCAGCATTTTCGTCGATCCGGATATCTATGCGGAAGAACAGGAAAAGGTCTTTGGACGAGCCTGGCTGATGATAGGCCACGAGTCGCTGGTGCCGAATACCAACGACTATTTTCATACCTATATGGGTGAGGAGCCGGTCATTCTCAGCCGCGACGCAACGGGCAGATTGCGCGCCTTCCTGAATATGTGTCGGCATCGCGGCAACCGCATAGTTCGCACAGACACCGGTAACGCTCGCAACTTCGCCTGCGCCTACCACGGCTGGACCTTCTCCAACGAGGGCGAGCTGGAATACCTGCCGGGCGAGGAGGAGGCCTACTACGGCGCCCTTGACCGGGAATCCCTCCGGCTGGTGGAAGCCCGCGTGGACACCTACGCCGGCATCGTGTTCGCCACCTGGGACCCCGGCGCGCCCAGCCTCGACGATTATCTGGGCGACGCCCGCTGGCTGTTGGACATCAATTTCAACCGCCTGGACAGCGGAACAGAGGCCCTCGGTCCCATCAAGTGGATGGAGCCGGTAAACTGGAAGACGGCGGTGGACAATTGCTCCGACAACTACCACGTCCCTACCACGCACCTGTCATCCATCATCGTGCAGGGACGGTACCGGGGATTGCCTCGTCTGACCCATGAGCAGCAGTTCCAGTCGGAATTCAAGCACATGTTCGTAAACGGCCACTCCCTGACAATGCGCTTCCTGGAGCGTCCCGACCAGGCCCGGCAGAACCACGGAGTGACTGCCGAGAACAGGGAGGCATTCGAGGAATACTACCGCCAAACCCTTCCTGAAGCGGAGCGGCGTCTGGGAAGCCTCAGGGCCCGAAAGCTGCAACTTGGCAATCACAGCCTGTTCCCCAACGGAGTGCTGGGATTCAGGCTGGCCCATCCTCGCGGGCCTCTGCAGACCGAGTTCTGGCACTTCGTGGTGCTGGAAAAGGACATGCCCGAGGAACTGAAGACCGCCCTGCGTCGAGGCAGCGGCAACTACAACGGTGTCAACGGGATTTTCGAGCAGGACGACATGGACAACTGGCGCGGCGTTACCAATTCGGCGCTCACTGCCATGGGCCGCAAGTATGCGCAGGACCTGTCCATGGGCTTGGGGCACGACCGGCGCCATCCCGACTACCCGGGGGTGGTGGCGGAGCGGTACACCTCCGAGAGCAACCAGCGCCTGTTCTACAAGCGCTGGGAACAGTTCATGAACGCCGAGAACTGGGAGGACATCTCGCTGGAGCCCAAGACCATGAGTTTCGAGGGCACAGCAACTCTGCGCGACTAGAGGAGACGCCCTCACCCTAGCCCTCTCCCAGAGGGAGAGGGAACTGATGTCGGGAGCGCACGAAGCATGGCTACTGAGATGCGGGGCGCGGCGGCTTCCCGGATAGAACTGTGGCACGACCTGATGCAGTTCTACATCCGTGAGGCGTGGATTCTTGACGAACGTCGCTTTCGGGATTGGCTGGACCTGTTTACCGACGACGTGTTCTATTTCATGCCCCGCCGGCTGAACGTGCATCGCCACGAGACAGAGCGGGAACTGTCAAGAGTCGGAGACCTAGCGATATTCGAGGACGACAAGACATACCTGACCATGCGGGTGGAGCGACTGGAGACAGGCATGGCCTGGGGAGAGGACCCTCCGTCCCGAACCCGGCACATCGTGGGAAATCTCGTCGTCGATCCGCAGGCCAACGGCGAGGTCAACGCCAGGACCGCCTTTATCCTTTACCGGTCGCACCACGAGACCGAGGAGAACATATTCGCCGGATACCGCGACGACGTTCTGCGTCCCACGGACGGCGACTGGAAGATCGCCCGCCGAACCATCGTGTTGGACTCCAATGTGATCATGGCCAAGAACCTCAGCGTGTTTTTCTGACCCGCAGCCCGTGAGTCCCGTCAATACGGTGATGGGAATGCAGTGAAGGGCGGCCAGTTGGCCGCCCCTCGTGTTTGTCTGGAATTTTCCGAGTGTATTGAGCAGTGGGTTACTGGGCGTGGGGTCCCTCGGTGATGGGGACGTCCACGACAGTGAAACCTCGCTCGTCCGCGTCATCGAGCTGGACTTCCAGTCCGACGAATGGACCGATCTTATCATTGAACAAGTCAACGACATTCTGGCCCTCGTCCGGGTAACCGAGGCGCTGGAGCCAGTTGGGCAGCACGCTTTCGGCGCCCGCCCGCTTACTCTTGGCCTGCGCCTCAGGGCCAAACTCGATCAGTTCCAGTCCGTTTTCGATATTACGAGTGATGCCGGTAACGTTGTGGATGGCGGTCAGGCGCAGTGCCTCAAGCTCCTGCCTGGCCCCCTCCTCCAGCATGATCTGCTGGATGTCGGCAGGAATCGCGTCCCAGACATCGCCGTTCATCACGTTGGTGGTTGAGTTGAAGCTGAAAAGCCGCCCGTTCATGTAGTCGGCCACTTCGTAGAATCGCTGCGAAAGGCCGGGGTTGGCGCCGGTGACTGCGGCATCGATGACACCGCGCTCCAGGGCCGTGTAGACCTCAGCGAAGGCCATGAACTGGGCCGCTGCGCCCATGTGGTTGATCCAGTCCGACAGTTCCGACGAATGGCTCCTGGTCTTCAGGCCGATGAAGTCCTCCGGGTTTTCCAGCTTCGTGTCGCTGAAGAAGAACTGGTCGTCGCCGGCAATCCAGTTCCGCATTATGACCTGGGCGCCCAGCTCATCCTTGAGCACAGTGTCCAGATCGGGAGCGATGTTGGTCAGCACCTTGTAGTGGGTCTCATGGTCCGGCCACAGTCCCCAGATGTACTGCACTGCCAGGGCGGGGAATTCGCCGCCGACGTAACCGCCGTAAATCTCGGTCATTCCCAGTGTGCCGTCGGCCAGCAGGCTGGCCGTGTCAGTGCCCGCCAGACCCAGCTCCGGGAAGGAGGTGATGTTGATGGTAACCTGGCCTTCGGTCCGCTCCTGGACGTTGGGGACGAAGAATGTCCGCTGATGCTTGCACCACAGCAGCTGTCCGTTGATGCAGGTGTGCTGCAGTTCGATGTCCTCGCCGGAGGAGGTGAGCTCCGTGGGGTTGGTCAGATTCGCCCGCTCAATGAGTTCGCGGTAGTAGTCCGACTCGAACACCCACATCACGTCCATGATGGCATCCAGAGGGACATTGCCGTTGTCGTCGCCCAGGTCGGTGCCGTAGGTGGACATGAATTCATCGTAGACGGAAGGGCCAACTAGGGCCTCAAAGTTGCCGTCGCCGATGTAAATGGCGCCAGGGCCGCCGGCGTGCTCTGCGGCGTAGGCCTTCAGCTCATCGCTGACTTCCGACATCATCGCGTCGCCATCTTCGGCCTCTTCCTCTTCCATCATGGCCGTAGGTTCTTCTTCCATGGCCTCGGTGGGAGCCTCTGTTGGCGCAGGCGCTTCTGTGGGAGGAGGTACGGGTGTGTTGGTGGGATCCGGGGTGGCCGCCTCTCCGCAGGCCACAACGAATGCCATCATCAGAATGATGGCCAGGGACAGAATTGCCGTAGTTCTCATGTTCACCTCTCCTAAATGATGTTGGAGTTCCCGCTGCCCGTCCATCCGGCGGGTCAGCGGGAACCCGGCAGGACAACGCGAAACAGCCGACGTATCATAGCATAGTTTTGCTGAATGCGTCAGGTCGTAGTGTGATTATGTAAACAAACAAGTATTCTATTACGAATAATTGGCACATTGTAAAATTTCTTCTCTCTTATCGGCGGAGATTTGAGTGAAAACTCACGAAGTGCTAACCTCTGCCCTCGGCACATTTCCAGACTTGCCGGGGAATTTCAAAAAGATGGCCGTGAGACGAGCCTACAATGTTTCGGCTCGCAATCATTGAGTGGCGCATTGACCAGTGGAAAGGAAAAAGGGGCGGCTCTATGTCCGCCCCTCTATTCCGCTGCCTGGGACTCGCCACTGAGAATCAGGCGTAAAACCGATGCTTACTGGGCTCGTGGCCCCATGGTAATGGGGGCGTCTACGATCGAGAACCCGTCCTCGGCGTCAGCGTCCTCCACGATTTCCAGACCGACAAAGGGACCAATCTTGTCGTTGAAGACATCAACAGTCGATTGACCCTCGGCAGGGTATCCCACACGCTTCAGCCAGTTGGGGATCACCTGGTTTCGGGCGGCCTCAGCGCTCAGTGCCTGAGCCTCCGGGCCGAATTCCACCAACTCCAGACCGGCATCGACGTTACGGGAGACGCCGGTGATGTTCTGAATGGACGCGACGCGCAGGGCTTCGAGCTCGTGCTTGGCGCCCTCCTCGACCAGGATCTGCTGCAGGTCGGCGGGAATGCCATCCCAGACTTCCCCGTTGATCACGGCAATGGTGGCGTTGAAGCTGTACAGCCGACCGTTCATATAGTCGGTCACCTCGTACCACCGCTGCGAGAGGCCGGGGTTGGCGCCGGTTACGCCCGCGTCAAGGATGCCGCGCTCCAGGGCGGTGTAGACTTCGGCGAAGGCCATCGCCTGGGCTTCGGCGCCCATGTAGTTGATCCAGTCGGATAGCTCGGTGCTGTGACTGCGAGTCTTGGTGCCCTGAAAGTCCTCCGGATTCTCGAGCTTCTTCTTGCTGAAGAAGAACTGATCGTCCCCGGCTATCCACAGGTGCATCAGGACCTGCGCGCCAGTCTCGTCCTTGATCACCCTCTCAATGTCGGGGAAGAGGTTGGCCAGCACCTCGAAGTGAGTCTGGTGGTTGGGCCACAGTCCCCACAGGTACTGCACCGCGAGGGTGGGATATTCGCCACCGACGTAGCCGCCATATATTTCGGCAGCCGACAGGGTGCCGTCGGACAGCAGGGTCATGGTGTCGAAACCGGCCAGACCCAGCTCCGGGAAGGATGTAATTTCAATCTCGAGCTGCCCATTTGTGCGCTCGTACACGTTATCGACGAAATACGCCGGGACGATCCTGCACTGGAGCGTCGCCCGGTTGATGCAGGCATACTGGACCGTGATCTGCTCCCCTTCCGACACCAGCTCGGTCGGGTTGGTCAAGTTGGCTTTATCAAGCAGCGACCGGTAGTAGTCGGACTCGTAGATCCATTTCGCCTCCAGCAGGGCGTCCAGAGGGACATTGCCGTCCGCATCTCCCATGGTAACGCCCAGGTCTTCGCCAAATTCGTCCAGAGCCGCCTGGGTGACTGCCGGGCCTACCAGGGGATCGAAGTTGCCGTCGCCGATGTAGATTGCGCCGGGGCCGCCAGCATGCTCCGCGGCGTAGGCCTTCAGCTCATCGCTGATTTCCCACATCATCGCGTCGCCTTCCATGGCGTCCTCTTCCTCTTCTTCCATCATGGCCGTGGGCTCTGCTTCCATAGCCTCTGTCGGCGCAGGCGCTTCCGTGGGAGGAGGAACGGGTGTGTTGGTGGGCTCCGGGGTGGCCGCTTCCCCGCAGGCCACAACGAATGCCATCATCAGGACGATGGCCAGAGACAGAAATAACGCGCCTCGCATTTGCACCTCTCGTCAATCCAATTGGGGGATTCGCTGATTGTCTCCCTGCCCTGCAATGGCACACCCAGCAGAGAAACAATGGGCCGGATGCTGAATGATAGCACGTTTTACCGAATACGTTGGGGTATTTCCTGATGTCGTTCCGATATCCCAAATTATTGTGTTATTTCTGTATATATGACATCGGTTTTTCGGAATCAACTATATCTGACGCCGATTCCGTCGAAGTCCGTATGTGTATCCGGCGACTCGTCTGGCAGACCCTTTGCCAATAAGGAAAAGGGCAGGCGAATCACCTGCCCTTGCCTGAATTAAGATGGGCTTGATACGAACGCGCCGCTGCCGGAGCGGGGGCTACTTCGTTACTTCCACGCTGCCGTCGTCGTTGATGCGGACGCCCACCTTGGGGCCTATCTTGTCGTTGAACAGATTGATGGCGGGATGGTCATAGTCGCCACTGCCCTTGGTAACCCGGTTCAGCCACGCCGGGATCACGTGCTGCACGGCCGCCACCTCGAAGCTGTGCCTCTTCATCTCGTCGTCAAACTCCACTAGGATCAGCCCTGCGTCTACGTTCCGCTGCACTCCCATGCGGTTCTGAATCGCCGCCAGCCTCAGGGCCTCGAGCTCGTTCTTGGCGCCCTCCTCCAGGATAATCTGCTGCAGGTCCTCGGGTATGGTTCCCCAGACGGTCGCGTTCATGACGTTGGGACCTGCGTTGAAGCTGTAGAGCCGTCCGTTCATGTAATCCGTGACTTCGTACCAGCGCTGGCTGTAGCCGGGGCTGGCGCCGGTAACTCCCGCGTCCAGGATGCCGCGTTCCAGGGCCGCATAGACCTCGGCGAACGCCACGAACTGGGCATCGGCACCCATGCCCTCGATCCAGTCGGAGAGGGCCGCGCTGTGGCTCCGGGTCTTCAGTCCTTCGAAGTCATCAAGGGAATCCAGCTTGTAGTCACTGAAAAAGAACTGGTCATCGCCCGGTACCCAGTTGTGCAGTATGACCTGCCCTCCCGTAGCATCGACAATAATCTTGGCTATGTCCGGGAAGATGCTGGTCAATACTGAATAGTGGGTCTGGTGGTCGGGGAACACTCCCCAGAGGTATTGGACCTCCAGGGACGGGTACTCGCCCCCAACGTAACCACCGTATATTTCTGCCATATCCAGCGTGTCCGACGTAAGCAGGTGCATTGTGTCGGGTCCCGCCAGGCCCAACTCGGGGAAGGACGAGATCAGGAACCGGACCTGGCCGTTAGTGCGCTCGAGGACGTTGGGCACGAAGTAGGCCTCCAGGAGTTGGCACCACAATAGTGTCCGGTTGATGCAGGCGTGCTGGATTTCGAAAGTATGTCCCTCCGAGACTAGTTCCGTCGGATCGGTGAGCTTGGCCTTTTCCAGCAGGGTCTGGTAGTAGTCGGACTCGTAAATCCACAGATGCTCTTCAAGGGCGTCCAGGGGTACGTCCCCGTCATAGCCGCCCAAGTCCTCTTCGGGAGCCAGTCCGACCATTTGGGACAGATCGCCTACGAAGATCGCGCCGGGGCCTCCAGCATTCTCCGCCGCGTACTGCTCCAGGCCGGACATCTGTGCGGGGACCGGGGTCGCAGTGGCGGCGGCCTCCGGCTCCGGGGTGTCGGTGGGCGCCATAGTCGGCGGAGCGGTAGTGGCCGTGGGATCGGGGGGAGCTGTCGCCTCGTCGGCAGGTTGCTCGGCCTCGCCGCAGGCTGCCAGAAAAACGACTAATGAGAGGAGAATGATACTAGCGATAATAGTATATTTCACCATAACATCACCTCATTTCGTTAAATTGTCCGGAACATAGGGGATTTTACACTATTTTGCGGTGGATATGTCCAGACAAAGAGAAAGGGGCAGCCTCAAAGGCTGCCCCTCGAATTACGTCAGCTGGGATACCAACAACCGCAGCGCGTTAAACCTCAACAGCGAGATACCGGAACTCCCCATACCTGTTGCTTGGCACGGTTGAGTAGTCCTGCCAATGCAAGTCTTAGGAACCCTTTAGGGGTATGGGCGATTCCCTGTTCTTCGTCGTTCCTGCGCCAGCGCGACCCGACCAGGCCAGTTCTCCTTGTATCCTGTGGCCTTCGTGAAGATGAAAGGCGGCGTCGATGTTTCCCGGGAGGGACCGGGCCGCATCCCATAAGAGGGGGTTGTTCGTCAGCAGAACCGCAAAGCCGGCTTTGCACGCATCTCGTTCCGAAATCAATCGTTCAAGTCTTTGGATGTCTTTAAGAGAGTCATACCTCAATATGTCTTGCGCAGCCTGATCACGGAGCGCAAAGGACTCTCCATCCCAAGCAAGTTCCAGTTTTCTCGTATGGTATTTCAACTCAATAGCAATCCCTCTGTCTGGGATCCAGATGTCCAGATACTTTCTTCTTTCTTCATCAAAAAACGGATACTCTAAGCGAACCCGGCACTCCGGCACCGTTTCGTGAATCCGCCACGCAAGGGCGTGTTGAAAGTCCGCTTCCGAATGGAATATCTGACGGTGCGAGGACAAATCAGCCATCAGACTGTTGATGTCAAGCATTGCGGAACCTAAACCATAACGTAAGGGCGCACAGCCGTGCGCCCCTACATTCGTCTTTGCATCCCGGTATGGCGTGTTCGGAGACGCCGCCCGCTATTCCTCGTTCATTGTGAACGGGATAACCCCAGGTATCCACCACTTCTCCCAGCTCTCATCGACCCGCTCCTGGAAGTGGGCGATATCCTCGGAGGTGAAGTGGGCAAACCGGCCCTGGCGAGTGAGGTACTCCTCGATGGGCTTCCTCTTGCGGATGCCCCGGGCGATGGAGCGGCTGGGCCCGTTTAGGATCAGCTCCCCGTCGATGATCTCGTACTGCACCCACAGCCCGGTCTCGACGGCCAGCATCCCCAACTCGTGGGAATACTTGGGGTCATAGTCCCAACCCTTGGGGCAGGGGTCGATGTTGTGAATGAACGTCGGACCGCCGATAGTAAGGGCCCGGCGGATCTTGTTGTTCAGGTCCAGGCCGTAGGAAGCGCAGGATGTGGCGATGTAACGGACATCGGGATGCCCAGCGGCCAGCATCGGCGCGGTGTTCTTCTTCCAGCGGCTGTTCATGATGCGGTGCACCTTGCCCGGAGGGCTGAAGGTGCTGTTTGCGCCCCAAGGGGAACTGCCCGACACCTGGATGTCAGTGTTGGCGTAGGACTCGTTGTCGTAGCACAGGATGAGCAGGTTGTACTCGTCGTGCTGCAGGGCCGCCGAAATCGCCGACAGGCCCATGTCCACGCCGCCGCCGTCGCCGCAGAAAGCGATGACGTTGATCGGCTCCTTGTGCATCTTGCCCTTGCGCATCATGGACGCAAGCCCCGCGGCGGTGCCGGTGGCGGCGCTGCCGGAGGACCCGAGCTGGGTGTGCATCCAAGGCACTACCCATGGCGTGCTGTAGTAGGTGGTGTTGGCCACATACATGCAGCCGGTGCTGCCGAGGACGATGCTGCGCGGGCCGGCGGCCTTGATCAGCAGCCGCATGGTCAACGCCGACTCGCAGCCCTGGCAGGTGCGGTGCCCGGAGGAGTAGAACTCCTCCACCGGGATGTTCTTGACGCCTCGAACCTGGGGGAGGTCCGTCTCGGTCATCATGGTGGTCATGGCTCTTACTCCCTTACCGCGATCCAGGTAGTTTCCTGCTCAATTTTACCAGTGGCGACCGCCTTTTCGGTAGTCTCAACCATCTCGTTTATGTCCCGCACCATCACCTCGCGTCCACCAAGACCAGCGATGAAGTTCAGCATCATCGGCCGTTCCTGGAGGGGGTACAGCGCGGAACGCAGCTCGTGAAAGAGCACGCCGCCGAAGGAAGGCGAGCCATAGGAGTAGTCCCGGTCGATTACGGCGATGCCCTTCGCGCCCTTCAACGCATTCTGGATCTCTTCGACCGCAAAGGGCCGGAAGAATTTTACTCGAACGAAGCCAACCTTTTGGCCCTGCTCCCGCATACGGCGGACCGCCACACGGGTTGGCATTGCCAATGTTCCCATGCCGACGATGATTATCTCGGCGTCCTCGGTCATGTACTCTTCGATGAACGGGCTGGGGTCGCCGCGTCCGAAGACCTCTTTGAACTCGTCGTAGGCCTCGTAGATCACGCCGACCGTACGGCGCATGGCCTCGTCGGTCTGGCGGCGGATTTCCATCAGCCAGTCCTCATTGACCTGCGGCGCCACGGTGATGGGGTTGTCGGGATGCAACTGGAGTTCCTGCCGGTCATAGCCGGGCAGGTACTGGTTGACCTGCTCCCTCGTCGGCACCTGCACGATGGCCTGCGAGTGGGTCAGGAACGAGCCGTCGCAGCTGACGGCAAAAGGAAGCAACACCCTCCGGTCCTCGGCAACTCTGTAAGCCAGCAGCGCTGTGTCCAGCGCCTCCTGGGCGGTGGCAACCCAGTAGAGGTGCCAGCCCAGGTCGCGCACGGCCATGGCATCGTTGTGCTCAACGCCGAAGGCGCCGGGGTCGTCCAGCGCCCGGTTGCCTACCATGGCCACGACGGGCATGCGCAGGCCAGCCGTGACGGTGATGGCTTCGAATGCGTAGAACCAGCCCACTCCGCTGGATCCGCAGAACGTGCGAGCTCCCACGGCCGAGGCGTGCTTGACGATCTCGAACTGGGAATGCTCGCTCTCGGCGACAATGAAGTCGCAATCGAAGGCGCCGTCGGCCTTTAGCTTGGAAACGTACTGCATCACCGTGTCATAAGGCCGGATGGGATAGGCGGTGATGACGTCCACGTCGGCCAGCGCGCAGGCGATGGCGATTGCCTCTGACCCGCTGATCAGCTCCTCGGTGGATTCAGTGAACATTTCGGTTTGAACGGTGGTCATTAGTCCGCCTCCGCCGCCTGGATCTCTTCAGCGTATCCGCCCACGTGATGGAAGCCGTGAGTGCGGGTCTCCGCCTTCTGCTTCTCGATCAGGGGCATCATCCACTTCTTGTAACCGTCCTTGTCCTTCTGCCACATCTCCCACTGGCTGTTGTGATCATTGAACTCTGCTTCATTCACCATGGTCACGCAGTCGGCGACCGGGCAGACCGCCTCGCATACCCCGCAGCCGCAGCAGGATTCCATGTTGGCGTCGTAGAGGCCGTCGGGGGTGACGTCGAAGCAGGTGTCGGGGCACTGCAGCCAGCACAGGGTACACTTGATGCATGTGTCGAAGTTGATCACCGGGCGCATGGACCGGGTGCTGAACTTCTTGAAAACCTCGCTACGGCCGGGGACGTAACCACCCTCTCCCTCGGCGAACTCCCCGCCCTCGGGGAGAGACTGGATCACCAAGCCCTCCTGCATGGTCTTCCAGCCGGGCAAGGTGAACTTCATCTCGCGCTGGTTGCCGCCCTCGCCGGGCTCTACCGGACGAGTGACGGCGCGATCGAACGCCCGCTGGGCTGAGGCCAATTTCGTGCCGCCGCCCATCTGTTCGTCAATGGTCTCCAGCATTGCGTCTAGGCTCACCAGTTCGGGACATACCTTGCAGAGCGCGCCGAGAATTCGCGCGTCGGTGTGGTCATCCTTGTAGACCCACAGGCCGGAGAAGCTGGGAATTCCGGTAACGATGGACAGGTTGTAAGGCGTTTCCTTGGGGTGTATGTCCTCCAGCAGGTCATCCGCCTGCTGGCGGGAGGTAACTAGCAGTGTGCCGCCGGGCTTGGTCAGCTCGTTGATCGGCTGCAGCCCATACCATGCCCATGACTCGATTCCCTTGCACATGGTGTCGTCGACGTTGATGGTAACGTCAACGGTGGTGGCCTGGTACACCGCCAGGCTCTCCTCCAGTTCCTCGGGGTCATCGGCCACGATGGCGAACTGCTTTGCCGGGATGCCATTGCGTTCCGGGGAATCGCCGTAGCGCCCGAAGGCGGTGCCTATCTTTCCGTCCTTTCGGGCGGCGAACACTATGGAGCGGACGATATTGCGCGCCAGGGTCTTTTGAAATATCCCCCGGTACACTACCTCCACAGCAAGGGTGGACATACCTTTCCTCCTTAGTTTGCTCCCACTGCTGGGCTGCCAGCTGACACGAGAATCGGCCCCGAAAACCAGGCGGAAATCAGTTGTCCGCTGTCTATCCGCACTGCTATTTGAGGCGATAGAGTCATTCCGCGCAATCTTAACATATCAGCGGAAGCTTTTGGGGCGCCCTGCTGGACAGCAGGGTCTTTTCAAAGTCGATTCCCGCCACCTCATGGTGAGCCTGTCGAACCATCGACGGCTTGAAGGGGTATCCTTCGACAAGCTCAGGATGAGTAGTGAGCTAGCGGAACTATCAGTGAATGTCAGCGAACGGCGTTATTTTGAAAAGGCCCTGTATGTCACAGCCGGCCACCCAGGCGCCAAGCGCGAATTTAGCTTGTGCTAAAATTCTTATTTGGGGCCTGAATCTGCCAGCCCCCGGGCAGCGCCGCCGGGTAGGAGGTCTCCCGCCTTGCCTAGGCTGTTGAGAAAGCGTCAGCATCTCCTGATTATTCCCGTCCTCGTTCTCGTGATGTGCGCGGGAGTGGCTGGGATAGGCTGCTTCGGCACAGGCGAAATTGGTGGGGAAGAGTCAGATGCGCCCGACCCGCAGACCATTGACGGATTGCCTCCCGAGTTTGCCAAGCTGGCGGAAGTGTGGGAGATACTGGAGAGGGAGCATATAGACGCTGAAACCCTCGACCCGTCCGCCCTGGCCGACGGGGCCATTCGCGGCATGCTAGAGGCCACCGAGGACGAGCATGCCTCCTACCTCGACCCAGAGCAATACTCGTTCCAGCGCCAGGAGATACGGGGGACATTTGAGGGCATAGGTGCCGAGGTCACCATGCGCAACGGATTGATCACCATAGTTGCGCCGATTGACGACACTCCAGCGGACAGGGCCGGCGTTGAGTCCGGCGACGTGATACTGGAGATCGACGGCGAAAGTGTCGCCGGATGGGACCTGTTCCAGGCTATCAACCGCATCCGGGGGGAGAAGGGGACCCCGGTACGCCTGCTGGTCAGGAGAAAGAACACCGGCGAGGCAGTGGAGCTGGAGATCATTCGCGACGTGATCCCGCTGAAAAGCGTGCGGCTCACCATGCTGGTTGGACGCATCGGACACCTCAGGATTACCTCCTTCAGCGGCACCACTCTGGAGGAACTGCAAGCGGCGATGGAGCGGTTCGAGCGCTCCCAGGGGCAGGGACTGATCGTGGACATCCGAAACAACCCCGGCGGGTTGCTCTCGTCAGTCGTCGATGTCACCAGTCAGTTTATTGACGAAGGGCTGGTGCTATACCAGCTGGACGGAAAAGGCAACCGGCGGGACTGGAGCGCGGAATCCGGTGGAATTGCGGTGGATGTGCCCATGGTGGTACTGATGAACGGCTTCAGCGCCTCTGCCAGCGAGGTATTTGCCGGGGCCGTAACATACCATCAGCGCGCGGAGACCATTGGCGTCAAGACTTTCGGCAAAGGCAGTGTCAACAACCTGTGGCCCCTTAGAGACGGGTCTGCGGTAAACTTCACGATAGGCCGCTGGTACACTCCCGACGGCAGGCTGATCGAGGGGGAGGGAATCACCCCGCTGATTGTCCAGGAGGCTCCGGAGGACGACTCGGAGGACCTTCAATTGGACCTGGCTATCGAAGAAATCACAGAACTGATAGAGAGTTCTCCGGCGGCTGCAACAAACTGAAGACCTTACTCTGAACGCCAGCCCCGCACGGCAGGTCAACATGGCCAAGAAAAAGTCCGCTAAAGCAGCAAAGAATGGCAGCAAGGACGGGAATCGCGTCGCAGCGACCAATCGCCGCGCCTTCTTTGACTACGAAATTCTCGAGCGGCACGAAGCTGGAATCGTGCTGACTGGCACCGAGATAAAATCGGTCCGTGCCGGAAAGGTGGACCTGAGCGACGCCTATGCCAGAGTACGGGACGGGGAGATGTGGCTGCACAACACCTACATAGCGCCTTACGATCCGGCCAGCCAGTTCAATCACGACCCGCGCCGATTGCGCAAGCTTCTGATGCACCGGGATGAAATCAGGAACCTAGAGAGCGAGGTGGCGGAAAAGGGACTGACCCTGATCGCTCTGCGCATCTACATCAAGCGCCATGTCGCCAAGGTAGAGCTGGGCTTGGCGCGGGGCAAGCGACGCTACGACAAGCGGCAAGCCATCATCAACCGCGACATGGACCGGGAAGCGCGCAGGGCAGTCGGCGCGGCCAGGTACTAGGCGCGAATTCCCATACGTTCAAGGAGCACAGATTTGATTCGAGCCCTAAACGGCGTCACACCCAAGGTTGCGGAGACAGCATGGGTAAGCGAGTTCGCCTATGTTGTCGGCAACGTGGAAATCGGCGAATACGCCAGCATCTGGCCGGGGGTCACCGTCCGGGGCGATGGAGACGACGCCATAGTGATAGGAGACTACGTCAACATCCAGGAAGGGTCGGTGATCCATGGCAACGGACTGACCCTCGAGGAGGGCGTCTCGGTCGGTCACAGCGTGGTGGTGCACTGCGACCGTGTGGGCCGCGGGTCTCTGCTGGGAAACAACTGCACCGTGCTCAACAATGTGACGCTGGGAGAGAATTGCCTGGTTGCCGCCAATTCTGCGGTGCTAAATGGAACGCAGGTACCGCCCAATTCATTCGTCACCGGCGCGCCGGCATCGGTAAAACGCCAGGTAACCGAGAGGCAGATATCGGCAATGCGCCACACCTGCGAGGAGTTGGTAAAGCGTGCCAAGTGGTTCAAAGACAGCGGGCTGTAGCGGTTGGTAAGGGTTTAACGGCCCGCGGGAAGGCGCGAAAGCAGCTCAAGTATCGTTTCCATAACCCCTTCGAGGCGCGACTGACGCTGCTGCAAGTCTGCGATACTTGCCTGAAGCGCGTCAAACCGGCTTTCCATCTGTTGCCTTTGCGCCTCGTTCTGGCTATTTATGTGCTGTATCTGGGCGTCAAACCGAATATCCGTGTGTTGCCTCTGCGAGTCAAACCTTAGTTCCATAGTGTCGAAGCGCCGCTCAAGCGAGTCAATTCGCTTGTTAGCAAGTTGGAACAGGGTCAGCATTAACCCGCCCAATCCAACACCAACGGCAATGATGGCAATTGTTTCCGGCGTCATGATGTAAATCTACACCCGTCCGTATACAAACACAACCGACAAGTGTCACTAAATGGAGTGCAAATTTACTACAACCGGCCCGCCACCGGCAGCACCGCTTCTGCCAGCCGCTCCATGACGCGAATGCAGTCCGTAATCTCGTCGACCCGGAAGTCGTAGGTCAGCTGGTGGATGCCGATCTCGTGGCAGGCGTGCAGGTCGTCCACGACCTCCTGGGTGCTGCAGACGAGCGCCCCGCCGGTCCGTTCGCCGCCTGCTTCCGGCAACCCGATGTCTGTGAAGTGCACGGCACGCTTCAGGGAGACCGTTACGTCCTCGACCTTCCGTCCCTCCCGCTCAATGCGCCGGCGCAGGTAGGGTAGTTGAGAGGCAACGAATTCCGGCGTCTGCCGCGACGGATGCCAGCAGTCCCCGTACTTGGCGGTCCGGCGCAGGGCGGCACGGGTGGCCCCGCCAACCCAGATGGGCAACGGGTTCTGTACCGGCTTGGGGTAGAACTGGATGCCGTCGAAGTCGTAGTGCTTCCCGTGGTGCTCCGGGTCATCGTCGTACCACAGTGTCTTGAATATCTCCAGAAATTCGTCGGTCAGCAGGCCCCGCTCCGCGTAGCTCACACCCAGAGTGTCGAACTCTTTTTCCAGCCAGCCAACGCCAACCCCGCATATCATGCGCCCGCCGGTCAGTGAGTCCAGCGAGGCGAACATCTTGGCCTGGACCACGGGGTTTCGGTAGGGCAGGATCACCACTGTGCTGCCGATCTTGATGCGCTCGGTGCAGGCCGCCAAGTATCCCAGCAAGGTCATGGTCTCCAGGTATGGCTCGTCCGATGGGCGGGAAAACCCACCCGATGGCGAGTAGGGGTATTGGGTGGTCCCCCCGGTCGGGAGCACTATGTGATCGCCAATCAGCACCGACTCGAAGCCCATGGCCTCGGCCGCCTGGGCGAATTCTCTGAGCGCCGGCCCGTCGGGAGTACGCGGCATCGAAACTCCGATCTGCATCGCGGTTCTCCTGTTCTATTCCTCTAACATTAGTCGCCAGTTCGCGCGAATGATTGTCGTCCTGGCAGTACCACATGTCAAAGCCCACTTGATTATTGCTGTGTAACACTACTATTATACTTAAATCATCGTTACATTCTGTCGGATGGCCAGTACAATTGCGAGGTGAAAACATTAGCATCGGTCAGATTATTGGCCCGGCGCAGAGTTACGATGAAAATATTCTGCCCAGAGGACATCATACCAAGGAGGAAGGAATGGCTCAGGTACCACAACCACAAAGATCCACGGTGGTAGTCATGGCGGAGTCGCCGGAGCCAAACATGGTCCTGCGGGTCTTTTGGTTCCTTTTTATCGGCTGGTGGCTGTCATTCTGGGTAATCACGGCCGCCAACATACTGACTTTGACGATCATCGGCATTCCGGCACGAATCTGGATTATCAACCGCATTCCCCAAATCGTTACCTTGAAATCGTCCCGCAAGCTCCAGGTTTCTGAACAGCAGGGTGGGGTTACCATGGTCGGGTACCAAGACCGTGAGCAGATCAAATTCTGGATCAGGGCCGTATATTTCACCTTTGTCGGGTGGTGGGCCAGTGCCCTCTGGCTCTATATCGCTTGGTTGTTCTGCATCTTCATGATCACTCTGCCCATCGCCTTCTGGATGTTTGGCCAAATAGGGAAATTGCAGACTCTCAGGAGATAGGCAGCAGAACAACCGGCCATCACCGGATTTCGGAGATTCCTTGATCGAGGCGGCTGCAGACCGTTACTGCAGTCGCCTACTGATTTCAAGAATCGGTGATGTTCGGGCAGTCGAGTCGTCAATAGAGGTCGCGCCCTTGGACCTTGATGGTTATTATGTCAAGCTGATTCGCAGGCATAGCCACCGGGCGGTTCCCGCTTGCCAGTATACCCCGGCGTGATATAATTCATACGCCAACGGGCGATGGAAATCGCCGGAAATTGCTACACAAAACTATTTACAAATATGGAGGAGGCGCACCGTGGAAAAGGGAGGCACCGTCATCAACGCTGGCCCCATCGACGTCGCGATGAGCTACCGGCAGGAAATCATGAACGACCAGGGCCTGTGCCTGCAGGTCTACTCGGAAATCGACGGCCACGACACGGAGATTCTTCGCTTCGACTGCTTCGATCAGGACCCCCATTACCATTACGGGCCGGAGAATCACAACATCCGCCTGCATCTCGACAAGACCACTGCCGGCAATCCTCTCGGCTGGACCATCGGCAACCTGCGGAACAACCTGTCCGCCATGGTCCGCCGCTCCGGCTACGAAGACCTGGCCGACACTCTGGAGGCCAGCCCGCTCAGCGCTGAGAAGCTGGACGAAGTCGAGTCCACAGCACGCGAGATGTCCCTGAACAATCGCCGCACCGTCCATCACCTGATGCCCGAGATGCTGGATGGCGACAAGATCACCGTCGGCAACCTGAAGTTCGGCCTCGAGTACCGCCACCTGCCGCAGATCAACGACGAAGGCATGGCCATCCACGTCCTGTCTGACATCGCCGGCCAGGAAATCGAGCTGCTGGCCTTCGACTGTTTCCAGAACGGGCCGCACTATCACTATGGCCCGCGCAATCAGGACGTCCGGATTTACTGGGACGTCACCACCTCCGGCGAGACCCTGGCCTGGACCCTTGACCAGTTCAAGCAGGGCAAGATCAAGAGCATGATCAGCCGCGCCGGATACCCCACCATTGCCAACGACGTTGACGAAGAACTGCTCCAGGCCATGCTGCCGGAAATCGAGCGCCGCTCCTGGGAGCTGGTCGAGTTGAACAACGGCGGCAAGGATGACCCCAAGGCCCAGCTCATCGCCGAATTGGACGCCCTCCGCGAAAAGGTCGCCGCTCTCTAGCCTTCAGCGGACCATCCTCTGCAACGCACAACGGCCCCAGCAATCGCCGGGGCCGCCTCTTTTTGGCCCACCAGGCCGGGCGGAATCGCTTAAGCCATGGTATACCCGCCGCTTACGCTCAGCGTTTGGCCGGTGATGAAGCCGGCGGCGTCGGAGGCGAGGAAGACGACGGCGTTGGCGATCTCCCGGGGCTCCGCCATCCGGCGAAGTGGATAGGCGCGGACGGCACGCTCGCGGGCCTTCGGCGTAAAGACCTGACGCATCTCGTGCCACATACTGGTCTCGCTGATGGATTCCTCCTCCGGCGGCACCACCAGCCCCGGGCAGACGCAGTTAAGGCGCAGGCCGTAACGGCCGGTCTCGCGGGCAATGGACTTGCTCAGTGCGATGACTCCGGCCTTGCACGCCGAATAAACGGCCTCACGGTACTCGCCCATCCGGCCCGCGTCTGAACTGAGGCATACGATGCTGCCACCCTGCCGCTCCACCATGCCCGGCAGCACGGCGTGGATGCAGTTGATGGCGCCCCACAGGTTGACCTGTACCTCACGCTCCCACTCCTCGCGAGGCTTCTCCAGGAACAATCGGTCGATGGTCCACCCTGCGTTGTTGACAAGCACGTCCACGCCGCCGAACTCGGCTGTTGCCGTCTCGACCATCGAGTTGACTGAATCGTGATTGGTGACGTCTGTGGTCACCACCGCCACCCGGCTGCCGGTGCCCCTGGCCTCCACCTCTTGGGCCACCCGCTGGCCCTGCGTAGGGTCCAGCTCCGCGATCACGATGTTGCTGCCCTCGTCGGCAAAGGCGTGGACGATGGAGCGTCCGATGTTGGAGCCGCCGCCGGTGACAATGACCGTCTTTCCCGCAAGTCCGAGTTCCATGTTAATTTCATTAGTCCCTTGTGATTGTAGTTGCTACGGAGTTCACCCTCACCCTAACCCTCTCCCTCAAGGGAGAGGGGATTGAAGGGGAGGTGGGTCCACTCTGGGGATGCCGCCGAAGCGCAGGCGCAGCAAGCCCTTGATATCCTCTGTGGCCGTCTTGACCACATTGACGGTGCTGGAGGGGTCGTCATCCCAGGCTACCGGGACAACACCGATGCGATAGCCTCGCTTCTCCGCGATGATCAGCAGTTCCGTGTCGAAGAACCAATTGTTGTTCTTGACGTGGGGAATGATCGCCTGGGCCGCCTGTCGCCTCATTGCCTTGAACCCGCACTGGGCGTCCGGAAATCCCACGAAGAACATTGACCAGATCAGCTTGTTGTAACTGCGCGACGTAAACTCCCGCTTGAAGCTGCGCTGCGTGACGCGGGACCCCTTGCTGAGACGGCTGCCGATGGCGACGTGGCAGCCTGACTCCAGAGACGCCACCAGTTGGGGAAAATGCGACAGGTCAGTGGAAAGGTCCACGTCCATATAGCTGACGAAATCGCTCTCGCTTCCCAGCCAGGCAGCTCGCAACGCCCTGCCCCTTCCCTTTTCCGGCAGGTACAGGTAGTTCACTCCCTCAATCTCGCGAGACAGTTTCTCCGATACCGCGCGCGTCCCGTCGATGGAGGCGTTGTCCGCTATGGTAACGCGCCAGGGGTTTGACAGGTTCTCCCGGAGGAATGCACACAGCCGCGGAATGCTGACCGGCAACGCGTCCTCCTCGTTGTAGACGGGAATGACAACGTCTACGCTGGCTGCCATGCTCATAGCCCAACCCGGCGCGGCCTAGTGGCGGAAATGACGCACCCCCGTGAACACCATGGCCAGCCCCGCCTCGTCGGCAGCGGCGATTACCTCCTCGTCGCGCACGGAACCCCCGGGCTGGGCGATGGCAGTGATTCCCGCGTCGGCGGCCAGCTCAATGTTGTCAGGGAAGGGGAAAAAGGCGTCGGAGGCCAGCACGGCGCCTTTGGCTTTGTCCCCGGCGATGCGTTGGGAGAGGTGTACGCTCACCACCCGGTTGGGCTGTCCGGCTCCCATGCCGACCAGGGCCCGGGCCCTGGCGAACACGATGGCATTGGACTTTATGTGCTTGGCGGCCTTCCAGGCGAAGGCGAGGTCCTGCCTCTCGGCGGCGCTGGGTTCCCGCTCGGTAACCGTCTTCCACTCGCCGGGGGCCTCGGAAATGACATCACTCCCCTGCACCAGCATCCCTCCCGAGATGGGGCGCAGGTCCAGCGCGGTCCCGGTTGGCGAGTTACCGATAGTCAGAATTCTGAGGTTCCTCTTGCGCTGGAGAATCGCCAGCGCGTCGTCGTCGTAGCCCGGGGCGATCACCACCTCGTAGAATATCGCGTCCATCGCCTCTGCCGTAGCCACATCCACGATGCGGTTGACGGCCACGATGCCGCCGAAGGCGCTGACAGTGTCGCCCTCGTATGCCAGCTGGTACGCCTCAGCTATGGAATCACGGCTGGCCAGGCCGCAGGGATTGTTGTGCTTTACCACCGCCACGGTCGGCTCGGCAAAGTCCGTAACCGTGCGCCACGCAGCGTCGGCGTCCATCAGGTTGTTGTATGACAGCTCGCGACCATGCAGCTGGGTTGCCCCGGCAATGCCGGCCAGGGTCGTGCCCGAAGATGAGTAGAGCGCACCCGCCTGGTGAGGGTTCTCGCCGTACCGCAGTCCGGATACCTTGTCGAGGGAAATGGTGAGACGTTCCGGCAACTCGCCGACTTCACCCGGCCCGGCCAGGTAGCCGGTTACTGCCGAGTCGTATTCGGACACGTGACGGAAGGCCTTGGCCGCCAGTCCTCGCCGGTCCTCTGCGGTCAGGCCGCCGTCAGCCAGCTTGTCGGCCACCCACCCGTAGTCCTCGGGGTTAACGACCACTGCCACTGAGGTGAAATTCTTGGCGGCAGCCCGCAGCATGGTGGGACCGCCGATATCGATATTTTCCAGCGCGTCGTCCAGCGTCACATCCGGCCTGCTGATGGTGGCTACGAATGGGTAGAGGTTGACCACCACCAGATCGATGGTCTCGATGCCGTGGGCCGACAGTTCCGCCATCTGCTCCGCTGAGTCGCGACGAGCCAGCAGGCCACCGTGGATCACGGGATGCAGGGTCTTTACCCGCCCGTCGAGAATCTCCGGCGATCCGGTGACGTCGGCCACCTGCCTGACATTCAGGCCGCCCTCCTCGGTCAGTGTGCGATGGGTCCCGCCGGTGCTGACCAGTTCGTACCCGGCAGCCGCGACGCTACGGGCGAACTCGACCACGCCGGTCTTGTCGTATACGCTGATTAACGCTCTCAAGTCTTATCTCCGAAAGTCACTCAATTGCCACGGGCTCGTTATGAATGCTGTGTCAGGAGAACCTGTTCATCGGACTCTCGCCGGATTACCTGCCCCACTATCATCGCCTCAGGAATCAGTTGCCGG
Source organism: Dehalococcoidia bacterium (assembly GCA_965203005.1). Classification (GTDB taxonomy): domain Bacteria; phylum Chloroflexota; class Dehalococcoidia; order Lucifugimonadales; family UBA3495; genus VXOI01. The sequence goes on along the minus strand of CBDBBS010000002.1, from coordinate 1,247,494 downwards.
AAGGCTTCGACGCTGCCCTCCGGGCATACGGCCACCATTCCGAGTCCCATATTGAACACCCGGAACATCTCATCGGTGGATATGTCTCCCTCACGCTGCAGCACGTCAAATATGGCGGGTCTCGCCCATGCCGACGCGTCAATGCGGGCCGCCAGGTCTTCGGGCAGCACAGCCGGCAGCTTACCCGGCAAGCCGCCGCCGGTGATGTGGGCCAAGCCGTGGAGCAGGCCCAGCACAGGCGCAAGCATGGGGTAATAGCTGCGGTGGTACTGCAGCAGCTCCTCTCCCAGCTGGTGACTCAAACCATCGTAACGGCGGAACAGGGCTGCCGGATCATCGTCTGTGTTGAACACCCGTCGCACCAGGGAATAGCCGTTGGTGTGCAGGCCGCTGGACGGTATGCCCAGGAGGCAATCTCCCTCCCGCACCTTGCTGGGCTCGAGAAGGCTGTTCCGGTCTACAACTCCTACTACAAATCCAGCCAGGTCCATCTCTCCATCGGCGTACACTCCCGGCATCTGCGCTGTCTCGCCGCCGATGAGCGCGCACTGCGCCTCTCGGCATCCCCAGGCGATGCCGCGCACCAGCGAGTCCAGGGACTGCGTGTCTACATCGCTGAAGGCCACGTAGTCCAAGAAGAAGAGCGGGCGGGCACCCTTGGTGAGTATGTCGTTGACGTTCAGGGTAACCAGGTCGCGGCCAATGGACTCAAAGTGGCCCAACTGCGCCGCGATCTTGAGCTTGGTGCCGACTCCGTCTGTGCTGGCGACCAGCACGGGACCGTCCTCCCCGCCCATCTGGAACAGTCCGGCAAAGCTGGTCCCGCCCTCTATGACCTCCGGCCCATGGGTACTCGCCGCCAGGCCGCGGATGCGATCTTTCAGTTCGTCCATGCGGTCAAGGTCGACGCCGGATTGCCGGTAGGAACTGGCAGAGGGAAAGGAACTCAAGCCGGAGGGTCCTCAATCATGGAGTAATTCAACCGTCCACCAAGCCGGATGGAGACAGAAGATGGAGCGTGAGTAAAGATCTGGGACGGTGCCATGTGGTCGAAGTCGTTAACCGAAATCCGTGAGATGCCCGGCCAGCCTAGCGGCTGCCTTTCTCCAGCGCCAGCTTGTCCAGGTCCAGCTGCACAGGTATAGGGTAGTTTCCCGTGAAACACGCGTCGCAGAAGCCGCCGCCCGTGCCGCCGACAACCCGCATCAGACCGCCCACGCTGAGGTAGCCCAGGCTGTCCGCTCCGATGATCTCCCTGATTTCAGGGACGGTGCTGTTGGCCGCCAGCAACTCTTTGCGCGAGGCCATGTCCACGCCCATGAAACAGGGATGGCGAATGGGCGGCGCACAGACCCGCATGTGCACCTCGGTGGCGCCGGCGCGCCGCAGCAGGCTGACCACGTGCGGCGTGGTCGTGCCCCGAACGATGCTGTCGTCCACTACGACTATCCGCTTACCTTTGATCACCTCGCCAAGGGAGTTGAACTTCTGGCGAACGCCCAGGTCCCGGAGCCGCTGTTCCGGCTCGATGAAGGTGCGCCCGACGTAGCGATTCTTGATCAGTCCCTCGCTGAAGGGAATTCCCGAGGCCAGGGCGTATCCGACGGCAGCGGCGGTGGAGGAATCGGGAATGCCGATCACGAGGTCGGCGTCAACGGGGTGCTCCTTCGCCAGCTCCGCGCCCATCTCCTGCCGCCTGGAATGCACCAGGTGGCCGTCCAGAGCGCTGTCGGGCCTGGAGAAATAGATTAGTTCGAAAACGCAAAGGGCACGGCTTCTTTCCTCATCCACTCCCGGCCAAATTGATGACCGGATCCCTTCCCGGTCTATGACCACCACCTCTCCCGGTTCGATCTCCCGAACGAAATCCGCGCCGAGGTTGTCCAGGGCGCAGGTCTCCGAGGCAACGATCCAGCCGTCTCCGCGCTGGCCAAGGCACAGGGGGCGAATACCAAGCGGGTCGCGGGCTGCAAAGACGCTGTCAGGGGTCAGACCGACAAGAGAATAGGCGCCCTCCAGCCGGCGCATGCACTGGAAGAGCCTTTCCTCCCAGCAGGTACCGGGGGAATTCACCAGCATTCTGGCGATTACCTCCGTGTCGGTGGTGGAAAAGAAGGAACAACCCCACTCCCGTTGCAGCTGCTCCTGTAATGGGAGTGCATTCACGATATTGCCATTGTTGGCCAGGGCAACGGTGCCCGCCTCGCCTTCCACCAGCAATGGTTGCGCGTTGCACAGTTCGCTGCTGCCAGTGGTGGAATAGCGGGTATGGCCAATGGCTAGGTCACCGGAAAGAGGTTGAAAGTCCGGCTCCCTGAATACCTGGGAGACCAGCCCCATCTCGGCGTGCAACGCAATTTCGTCGCCGCTGGTTGAGGCAATACCGGCGCTTTCCTGCCCCCGGTGCTGCAGGGCGAAGAGGCCGAAGAAGGTGAGGCGGCTGGCGGTTTCTTCAGGGGAATATACAGCGATTACCCCGCATTCCTCGCGGGGACTGTCGAACGGGCCATAGACCTTGGGGAAGTCCGGCTCTCTGTTCACTGGCCTATTCTATCGGCCTTCCCTTATAACGGTCAACAGCCATTCCAACTTAACCAGGGCTATCGCATATAAAAATTTGAGGTGTTGGGCATTATGTTGTTGAATCTGGGGTGGAGGGGGGGATGCCATGACCGAATTAGCCGAGGTATTTGCTGGCCTAGATGACCCGCGAGCGGTCAATGCCCGGCGTCATTCGCTCCACGACATCCTGGTCATTGCGCTATGCACCGTGGTCAGCGGGGGCCAGACCTGCACTGACATGGAACTCTTCGGCCATGCCAAGAGGGACTTGCTGCAATCTTTCCTGAAACTGGAAAACGGCATTCCCAGCCACGACACCTTTTCCCGGGTGCTGGGGATGCTGGACCCGGAGGGCTTCCAGGGGTGGTTCCTGGGGTTCATGGGGCAGTTTGCCGAGAGCATTCAGGGTGTGGTGGCATTGGACGGCAAGACGCTGCGCCGCTCTTACGACCGGGCCGAGGGGCGTTCACCCCTGCACTTGGTCAGTGCCTGGGCTGAGGAGCAGCGGTTGGTGTTGGGGCAAGTGGCCGTTGACGGCAAATCCAACGAGATAACGGCGGTGCCCAAGCTGCTGGAAATGCTGGCCCTGGGAGGCAAGGTGGTTACCGCCGACGCCATGCACTGCCAGCGGCAGGTTTCTCAGCAGGTGGTGGAGCAGGGCGGGGACTACGCGCTGGCTCTGAAAGGCAATCAGGGTACGCTGCGGGACGATGTGCAGTTGTTTCTGGATGACCCCGGCACGCCGGTAGCCCAGGCCACCCAGGTCAGCAAGGGACATGGACGCGTTGAAACCCGCATAGCGGCGGTCAGCGCTGACGTAGCCTGGCTGCAAGAACGGCACGGCTGGCCTGGTTTGCAGGCGGTGGGCAAGGTAACAGCAACCCGCTGGAAGGACGGCGATACCAGCCAGGAAACCCGCTACTACCTGTTGAGCCAAGATTGGTCTCCGGAGCGGTGCAACGGCCTGGTGCGGGGGCATTGGGGGATTGAGAACCGGTTGCACTGGGTGTTGGACGTAACCTGCAACGAGGACCAGGCCCGCAACCGGAAAGGGCACTGTGCCGAGAACCTGGCATTGCTGCGCAAACTGGCCCTGAACCTGGCCCGGCTGGAACCCAGCAAGGGGTCCATGCGGGGCAAACTGAAACGGGCCGGCTGGGACGACAACTTCCTCATCAACATTCTCTCCCAATTCGCCAGCATCCATATGCGATAGCCCTGCAACTTAACTGGGTTCCGTTGTGCAAGACACCATGGATTTATCCGGTTGAATGCATCTCCCACTGCTGAAGGAAAAACTCGCAGCCGATGCCGGAGCAACGCACGGAAAAATATGCCCGCCTCTCCGGTTCCTGACCGGGTGAGGCGGGCGAACATCAGGGATCGTAGAGGGTTGCGCCGGGCGGTGCCCGGGGCTACTGGTGGAACAGGTTCAGTGCTGAGCCCAACCGGAACCACTCGAGCTGGGACTCGCTGTAGGAATGTTGCAGCTCCAGCGTCTCTGAGGTGCCGTCGCTGTGGTTGACCGTGCACTGCACCGGCTTCCCTGGCTCCATCTCATTGAGGCCGGTCAGGCTGACGCGGTCATCCTCCCGAATGCGCTCATAGTCGTCGGAGTTGGTGAAAGTCAGCGCCAGGAGCCCCTGCTTCTTCAAGTTGCTCTCGTGGATACGGGCAAAGCTGCGGGCGATGACGGCGGCGCCACCCAGCAGCCGGGGCGACAGCGCGGCGTGCTCGCGGCTGCTGCCCTCGCCGTAGTTGGAGTCGCCTATGACCACCCACTTGACTCCCTCGGCCTTGTAATTTCGGGCGATCTGCGAGAAGCCCTGGTCTCTCTCTCCCGACAGGACATTCAGGCCCTTGCCGGCCTCGTCAGTGTAGGCGTTGATGGCGCCCATGAACATATTGTCGCTGAAACGGTCCAGGTGCCCTCGGAAGCGCAGCCACACGCCCGCCGGCGAAATGCTGTCGGTAGTGGTCTTGCCCTTGGCCTTGAGCAACGCTGGCATATCCGTGAAGTCGTTGCCGTCCCATGCAGGCCACGGCTCCAGCAACTGGATGCGCTCGCTATCAGGGGAGACTGTGAGCTCAATGGAGCTCCCGTCTTCCGGAGGGGCCTGGTAGAAGGACCGGCCTTCGTCAAAATCGGAGGGCGGGACCTCCGGGGCTTCCTTCGGCGGGTCCAGGCGGAACTCCGACCCGTCGGATGCCGTTAGCGTGTCGGTCAGCGGGTTGAAGGAGAGCCGTCCGCCGATGGCCAGGGCTGTCACGATCTCCGGGCTGCCGATCAGGTTCATGGTAGAGGGCTGGCCGTCGTTCCGGGCCGGGAAGTTGCGGTTATATGAGGTTACGATGGTGTTGGGGTTGCCCACCGACTCGCCGGCGCGGCGCCACTGCCCGATGCACGGCCCGCAGGCGTTGGCCAGCACGGTGGCCTCGATGTCCTTCAGCGACTGCATCTGGCCGTCGCGTTCGATGGTTGCCCGCACCTGCTCTGATCCGGGCGTTACCATGAAGGGCACCGCCGAAGTCAGGCCACGGGCCTTGGCCTGCTCGGCAACGTCGGCTGAGCGGCTCATGTCCTCGTAGGACGAGTTGGTGCAGCTGCCGATCAGCGCTGCCGAAATGGTGTCGATCAGGCCGGAATCCTGGTCAAGTTCCGCTGCCATCTGAGAGATCGGCCTGGCGCGGTCTGGCGAATGCGGGCCGACCAGATGCGGTTCCAGCTCCGAAAGGTTTATCTCAACAACCTGGTCATAGTACTGCGACGGATTGGCCTCGCATTCGGGATCGGCCGTGAGCAGATGCCGGTACCGGTCGGCCAGTTCGGCGATGTCGCCCCGTCGCGTGGCGCGCAGGTAGCGGGCCATGCGCTCGTCGTAGGGGAACACCGAGGTGGTCGCGCCCAGCTCGGCGCCCATGTTGGTGATGGTTGCCTTGCCCGTGGCGCTGATGGAGGCGGCTCCGGGGCCAAAGTATTCGATGATGGCGTTGGTGCCGCCGGAAACGGTCAGTTGCCCGGCCAGGTACAGGATCACGTCTTTCGGGGCGGTCCAGCCGCTCATCTCGCCGGTAAGGTGCACGCCGATGAAGCGGGGGTACAGCACCTCCCAAGGCAGTCCGGCCATGACCTCGACCGCGTCGGCGCCGCCGACACCGACGGAGATGGAGCCAAGGCCCCCTCCCATGGGAGTGTGGGAGTCGGTGCCCAGCATCATTTCGGCCGGGAACGCGTAATTCTCGAAGGCCACTTGGTGAATGATCCCGGCGCCCGGAGACCAGAAACCCACGCCGTACTTGGCGGATGCGGTCCGCAGGAAGTTGTAGACCTCGTCATTCTCTGCCAGGGACTCGGAAAGGTCGCGGGAACCCTCTACGCGGGCCTGGATCAGGTGGTCGCAGTGGACCGAAGTCGGCACCGCAGTAGTGGCCCGGCGGGTCTGCATGAACTGGAGCATTGCCGTCTGGCCCAGCACGTCCTGCAGGATGACGCGGTCGGGGCGGAGCTGCACATACGTCTGGCCTCGCACCATGCCGGTGGTGGTCGGATCGTCCAGGTGGCTCAAGAGGATCTTGTCGGCCAGGGTCAGTGGCCGGTTCTGGACGGAACGGACGATCTGCAGGTTCTTGTCCAGTCTCTCGTATATCTCGGAGACAACTTCTCGAGTAGGTTCGATCGCAATCAAAGTCAGGCCCTCCTCCGGCTCTTCTTTCTTTGATTCTCCCGGCCGTCTCGGCTCGTCGTGAAGCTCAATGTTAACAAAACCGGCGGCGCAGCGGGTAGGGCGCAACTGCGCCCCAACCCGTTCGTTGAGAGCATTCTGCAAACGGTCTGATGCGCCAGCAATCACTCCCTGCGGGGCATTATGGTGACCTTGCGGTTTTCACCCTCCCCGGCGCTTTCCGTCCTGACACCCGGGTGCTGGGAGAGAGAGGTGTGGATGATGCGCCGGTCGGCGGGGGACATTGGCTCCAGGGTGATGCTCCGGTTGGTCTGGGCAACTCGAGAGGCGACCTTGGCCGCCATATCGCGCAGGGACGTCTCCCGCCGCTGGCGGTAGTTCTCCACGTCCAGCACCACTCGGACATCCTCGCCCATCTGCTTGCGCACAATAAGCGTGACCAGGAACTGCAAGGCTTGGAGCGTCTGCCCGCGCCTTCCGATCAGCAGCCCCGAGTCTTCGCCCGCGAGGTCGATCACCGGCCCGCCGGCGTCAGGGTCGTGTGCCGACCGGAGCGTGCGAGTGACATTAACTCCTGCGGCGTCCAGGATCTGGGCTACTGCGGCAGTCGCAAGGGCGGCAGGGGTGCGCTCTCCCGGCTGGGCTGGGGACACTCCCGCGCTGGCGGAAAGCGGAGTAACGCGGACACGGGCGAGTTCCGCTCCTATGCCCAGGAAACCGGCCTTGCCTCTACTTAGTACTTCGACCTCGGCCTCGTCGCGGTCGACGTCGAGCTCTTTCAGAGCCAGTTCGATTGCCTCTTCGACGGTTCGCGCGGTCATTTCGAGAGGTTCTTGCATCACCATCAACCTCCTCAGGTTCATCATAGCTGGACGAAGACGTAGCGGCGGCAGGCACCGGATCCGCCTTCGGGAACAGCGGGAAAATGGGTTGCCACCCTGTGACGAAATACTGGATACCGATACCGATGACGTTCGAGGCTATCCAATACAGGGATAGGCCGCTGGGCAGGGTGAACGAGAAGAACGCGATCATCAGCGGCATCAGCCACAGCATCATCATCTGGTTGGTCGACTGGCGCGGGTCGGTCGACGGGGTCATGGTCATCTTCTGCTGGAGCCACGTGGAAACGAAAACCAGCACCGGCACGATGACGTTGGACGGGTCAGGCTCAGACAGGTCCATCCAGAGGAAAGTAGCGCTGAGGGGAGCGGCTGTGTAGATGGGGAAGTAGGGTATCCAGGCGTAGAACTTCTCCGCCAGGGCCACTAGGTGGTCCGGCCTCGAGTACACCGTCTGTATCAGAACGCGGAACAGCCCGAATAGGATGGGCATCTGGATGACCAGTGGCCCCAGACAGCCCACGGGATTGACCCCCGCCTCCCGGTAGAGCCGCATCGTTTCCTGGGAAACCCGCTGCCGGTCCCGGCCGTAACGGTCCTGGATTTCCCGCATCCTTGGCTGCAGGTCCATCATTGACCGCATCTGCCGCAGTTGCTTTATGGTCAGAGGAAGGGTGAGCAGGCGGACAATGACGGTAAAGACTATGATCGCAATACCCATGTTGTTGAAGCAGATGGTGTAGAGCACCACCAGCAGGTTCAACATGGGGCGAATGATTATTTCTCGCCAGAGATCGTCGATACCCAAGTGGGCCTACCTCACCGCCGGGAATGGGCTTTCGCTCCATCCCTCCGGCCGGTGGTTCAAATTGCTGAAAGGCCGTCGCATCAGCGGCACTCCCCGTCGTGCTTCCAGCACGCCCGAGCGGTTAGAACGGCCTCGGAAAACTGCTCATGCACTTCAACTCGCCGGACGCTACCATCGTCGGAACCCACGTACACTGTATCGCCAACATGGCCGATAGGCGCCTTGACCTCGGCGTCTCCCAGCGTCAACCGGTGCAATTCCCGCTGGCTTGCGTTCCTGGCAACGTCCAGCAGAATCAGGTCGCCGTAGCGGTTAGCCACAACCAGGCCCCTCGGCACAAGCACCGGCGGCGACACTATCTCTGCGCCGGCATCGAATTCCCATTGCTGGATTCCCGAGCGGTCCAGGGCGTAGACTCGACCGTCCATATTGGGGGCGAATATCGTTGTGCCGTTGCTCACTGCGCCGGCCCAGAACCAGTTGCCGCCCTCGAACTCCCACAGCTTTGAACCATCAAAGGCGTCGATGGCATAGAGCTTCTTGTCGAAGGACCCGGCAATGATCATCCTGTCCAGCAGCAGAGGCCGCCCAGCAACCACGCCACCCGTCTGAAACCGCCACCGTTCCTTGCCGTCGGCAGCATCTAGGGCATAAACGTTCCCGTCGTGGGACCCGAAATAGATAATCGGAAAGTCTTCGACCTCACCGATGGTTGGCGTGGACCAAATCTTGTCCCCGGTCTGGAACCTCCAGGAAGGCTCTCCGGAATCCGCGAAGAAGCTGTACAGGTTGCCGTCCTCCGACCCCACTACCACCAACCCATTGACTGGCTCGTACTCGGGTCCGCCCACCAACGGAAGCTCTTGCCCCACTGCACGTCGCCAGCCCCGGCCTGAATCGCCGTTCTCGGGGTCCAGAGCGTACAGGTAGCCATTGTCGCCCGCCACGTAAAGCAACCCGGACTCCAGCAATGGCGTACCGTAGACTCCGTGCAGCGATTCATCGGAATCCGGAGAAGGCGGATAGCTCCACTTTTCGGGGAAAACCCCATCGCCGCGGTCCGTCAGTGCCTGCACACGGCCGTCCTTGGTGCCGACGTATACCACCTCGTTGCCCACGGCAATGGCGTTCCAGCCCGAACTGACGCCGCCGATGTCCTGGGGGCAAGCAGCAAGAGAGAGAAGGAGGACAAACACGCCCGCCAGCAGCGAAATCCGCGTCCGGAAGCCGACAGCCTTCGCGGCCACCGAAAGATGGAAACTGCCAAATCCCCGTCCTGTCCTCTTGGGATGGCCGGGATCGGACTGGCTCCGGGGTCGGTTTAGGGAACGGAATAAAGGGCGGAGCAAATTCAGCTCGAACGAAGAGTCCGGTTATCTAGGGCACCGGGTCGTATCCCTGGCCTCCCAGGGGATGACAGCGTGCCAGGCGTTTGGCGCCGAGCCAGGCGCCTCTCATTACGCCGTACCGGGTCACTGCGTCGTGGGAATAATTTGAGCAACTGGGCAGATACCTGCAGGAAGTTGGCAACAGCGGGGAAACGAAAGCCTGGTAGGCGCGAATGCACGTAAGGACTGCCAACTTCATTCGGATGATTCCCCGCCTTAACTGGAAACCTCGCTATTGTTTACGCTGGTAGTATGCTGCCGGTTTTCGTCATTTGATATCCTGCTGCGTCGCAGCAGGTTGGAAACGGCGCGATCCAGGTCGCGAAAGGATGCATTCTGCGAGCCGCGACGCGCGATGAATACGGCGTCCCATCCGGGACGCAAATCGCGGACTCTGACTGATTCCCTGAGCCTGCGCTTGATACGGTTCCGGGCCACGGCATTTCCCAGCCTCTTGCTGACCACGAATGCAAACCTGTTGTGGTCGAGCCCGTTGCTCAGAAAACGAATTACCAGCAGCCTGTTGGCGGCGCTGGTCCCTTCACTGTGGATCTGGGAATGCCGTTTCGAGCCCGAAATGCGGTGCCTTCGTTGCATGACGAGGCGCCGTCAATCACACAGTCAGCCGGTGTCGGCCCTTGAACCGCCGCCTGCGAAGTATGGCGCGCCCATCCGACGTTGCCGAACGGGAACGGAAGCCATGCACGCGGGCCCTGCGGCGCTTTTTGGGTTGATATGTTCGTTTAGGCACTGTTCAAAAACCTACCTGCGAAATTATATGTTTCACGACTTCGGCCCGTCAAGCATCGCACGATTCAAGTGGGGTCTCAAGAGGCCGGTCCTTCCTGAGGCCAACGAGGCGAAATCGCGCTCCCGGCGTGTGGGAATGATTGCCGCGCCAGCTTGCAGCACAATTGCCCATTGTGAATCGTGCTATTGTACCGTTCAATTGCCCCGTCCTATCTGGACGCAGGGGCAGGCAGCGCCTCATACCGCAAATGGGAGGAACGCATGCCAGTACTGGAACTGGAAAGCGGACAGTTTCACTACCACATCGACGATTTTTCTGATCCCTGGCTCCGAGGAGAGCCTGTCCTGTTGCATCACGCCGCCGGCGGCAACCTTCATCGCTGGCGCGCGTGGGTGCCCACCCTGGCGAGGCACCGGCCGGTGATCAGGTTCGACATGCGGGGGCATGCCGGGACGCCTCCCCCCGCCGACATGCAATTCTCGCTGCCGGACCTGGCGACGGACATAGCGCGAGTGATGGACGGCCTGGGTCTGGACAGAGCCCACCTTGTTGGGGCCTCTGCTGGCGGTATCGTGAGCCTGCAATTCGCCCACGACTATCCCGACCGGCTGCACAGCTTGACGTTGGTCGCGTCCACGCCACGGCTAGCCCGCATGGGAGCAAGCATGGACGCCGGAGCGTGGCGGCGCATCCTCGAGGAGGAGGGAACGCGGGCCTGGCTCCTGGCAGACAGCGACAAGCGATTCGGCGCCCGCACCGATAGAGCGGTGATCGAATGGTACGCGGATGAAGGAGCCAAAACGTCGGCGCCCGCAGTCCTCGCCCTGCAGCGGTGTCTGCTCGCGGAGGACCTGACGCCTCTGCTGCCCGAAATTGGCGCGCCGACGCTGGTGCTGGCGGCGGCCGAAGACGAGATCACTCCTCTGGAAATGCAGCGCCTCATGGTCGAGGAAATGCCTGACGCCACGCTGCAGGTGCTGGAGGGGGTGGGCCACAACATGAAGGTCGAGATACCGGACGAACTTGCCCGCAGGACCAATGAGTTCATCGATTCCGTTTCAGGACGGTAAGTGCTCTTACCGGAGTTTCCAAAGGGGTGCCTAACAAGTTCCCTCTCCCTACGGGAGAGGGAACTTTCTTAACACCCTCTGACTAAGCGGCTGCTCCGGGGGACCACTTGTAGATACGGGAAAGGGTGCCACCCATCAGGGTCGCCCGGTCGGAATCGGTCAGCCTGTCGGTTACCCGGAATGCCTCGACTCCCTGCTCGAACGTCAGCAGCCTTACCGCCCGGGTCCAGTCGGTGCCCCACATGCAACGGTCGAGGCCGTAGGCATCGAAAACTCTTTGCAACGGTTCCCAGATGTCCGCATACGGAAAGGACTGGTGGGACAGGGTGCAGGCCCCGGAAATCTTGATGGCCACGTTTTCCATTTCGGCCAGCGCGACCACATTGGACAGGTCGCCAAAGGGTTCCGGGGGGGCCGGCGGAACGAAGGGCTGGGCCAGGCCGACGTGGTCAACTATGAACTGCGTGTCCGGGTTTCGCCGCACCAGCTCGCTCATCAGCGGAATCTTGCCGGCGCACATCACGTTGGCCGGAACTCCAGCCTTGGCGCAGGCAGCGAAAATGCGGTTGAGGCCCGGATGGTCGCCACCAGCGTCAATGGCCCCCAGCATCACCCGGCAGCCGACCACGCCAGGAGTGCCGGTCCACTCGGCTACATCGTCTTCGATGGTCTCCGACTCCGGATCGAAGGGCCGCACCAGTCCGAACTTGCTGGGGTGCTGCGAGTAGACCTCAAGGGCATAGCTGGCGTCGTAGCCATACAGGGAAAAGGGCGAGATGAGTATGGCTCCGTCAACACTCACGGCATCCATTGCCGCCACCATATCATCGCCGGTAACTTCCTCCGGTCCCTCGAGGTGTCCTCTCCAGGGGCGTTCCGGCGTATTTCGCAGATAGGCATGCACCTGGCAGTCGATGGTCTGATTCTGAGTCGCCATTATTTCTTCCCTCCCTAAATCATAGTGAGCTTGTCGAACTAGCCGAGTCCTTGAGAGACCACGGCCACCTTGCCTCTTGCAGGACTTCCCGGTCCTGCGGCCCCAGTTTACAGCAAGCAGCGCATTTGGATAGCACCCGCCCAGACAGGGACGGCGGAGACTGCGACGCAGGGAAAACAGGCTTGGATAATCGCGGCCTCACTTACCTACAGGATTTGAGGGATCCCAAGTGCTTGCTCCGCAGCATTAGACCCGCCTCCGAAAACCGCTTGGCAAATTTTTCTCACGGCAGGCGGTCTCTACCGGCCATCATTGACTTGGTTCACGAAAAGCAATCCAGGCGAAATCATTATACGTAATACTAATTATTAACAGACGTACTGACAGCCATCAGGGCAATAGATGAATCGATTGGATTGCTGATTTGGTCGCCAAGTCTATTACCAAAATGGGAGGTGCTCTATGAGACTACGAATTCCAACCCCAGCAGGACGGGTTTCCCTGTTTACTCTCGCTCTCGTCGGGGCGGCTCAGGCGGTAGCCTGGTTGGTTCGCTCGCGGAGGACCAGGCACAGAGAGCCGATCGAATACGAAGCCCTAATGTTTTACCGATGTTTCTAATCCGGCCAGCAACCCAATCCTTCAGTCACTCATTGGCGGTGGCCGCCGGACTGAACTGAACAAACCAAGGTAGCGACAACCTCTGACCGGCGGGGAATCGCAATAGCGAACCTGATTCAACGTTCGGGAGAACTACGGATGAAGAAAACACTTTCAATTTTCATAGTCCTGGGAAGCCTTGTGGCTCTCGTGGGACTTCTCGCCGGAGGCGTTCTCAGTGCCGACGGCCAGGACGAGGAACTGATGACCGAGGTGTCCATCACCAACCTGACGCGCGGCCAGATTATGTCCCCGGTATTCGTTGCCAGGCACGACTCGGGCGCCGGCAGCCTCTACTCCCTCGGCGAAAGCGCCAGCGAGGCAATGGCCAAAATGGCTGAGGATGCCGACGCCTCTGGCCTGCTGGAGGCCTGGAACCCGGAAACCAACGGGAATGTTGCCGAAGCCATGGTGGTCAAGCTCAACGACGGGCCGATCATGCCGGGCGAAACGGTGACCCTGAGTTTCGACATCGATGATGGCAACAAGTGGATGTCCTTCGCCAGCATGCTGGTCACCACCAACGATGCTTTCATCGGGGCCAATGCTTTCGACCTCTCGAAGTCCAGGACGGTGTACCTGAACGCCTACGACTCGGGAACCGAGGCCAACAGTGAGGACTGCGCCTACATCCCGGGCCCGCCGTGCGGCAACCATGCGAAAGATCCGGCGACTTCTGAGGGCTTCGTTCACGTGCATGCGGGGATCCACGGCACTGGGGTCTCCGACCTGGACCCGGCCACTCATGACTGGCGCGACCCCGTCGCCCGACTCATAGTAAAGACCTGGACGCTGAGCAAATAGCGCGGGTCAGTGCACGGTGCCGCAAGAGACCTGGTATTCCACTGATCTTTGCGGCATTACTTGGCAAGGCGGGACTATGAAGGCCACAATGGAGACCAGCCGACATAGTACCAATGGCAGAACGGCTACAGTGCCATAGCATCGACGGGCGAGGCCGCCCGATAGCAAAACACATTCAGAGGCCCAGCGCTCCGGCCCGCCGGGGAGCGCTGGGCATCTGCCGTTTCTGAACCAGAGAAGTTTCTGCTTATGGTACTGCCGGTGGGATCGCTGCTGCCAGGCAATTCACTGACCAGCGGACAGTCGCTGCCCTCCAGACCATGGGCGCGCCCTGGCTACCTCCCGAACGCCTCGGGCCGTTGTGATGGGAGCAAGGCAGCGGTCCTCAAAGCAGACGTACAGGGATGGCGGCCTGTCGGCGGGGAAGCCCAGCTCGCGAATCCTGGCGGCGTCCCGCTGCGAGTCCAACGGCTGCACGATCTTGTGGGGAGCATGTATTCGCAGGGCCGTTTGATGCAGTCGCCGGTAAGCCGCGCTGGAGGAATCGCCTACCAGCACCAGGCTGACAGGTCCATTGGTCAGCATGTCCCTGGCTCGTCCCCAGGCAGCCCCTGCCGGAAGGAACAACGCCTCCTCGTCCTCCTCCATGCGCCGCGAGGAATGGTCTCCCAGATAGCTCTTGCCCGGTACCACACCCTCGAAAATCCTGAGGGCAGCATCGGCCCGCTCCGAATGACGGGGGTCGCCAGTCAGGTGTGAGAGGGTCAGCAGGGCCTCAGCCCAGTGGGCGTTTTCCAGCACCGGCTGCTCACGGGCCAGGATTGACGCCTCGAAGGAATCAGGAGGAGCGGTGTCAAAACAGCCGCCGCCGGGCGCCCCGAAGAGTTGCTCAACTGACTCCGCCACCTCCACTGTCCTCTCGATGTATTCTGGCTGCCCCGTGCCCTGGTAGCTGGCCAGCAGGGCCCGCAGCAAGTGGACCTGGTCTGCCAAAATGGGCGTGGTGTCTGTCGCCTCACCGGCGCGGCGGCACAGCCCGCCTGCTGAAGTCCAGCTTTCCTGCCACAGTTTTTCGATGACCTCCGACGCGGTTTGCCGCAGCTTTGTGTTGTCCAGAACGTCCGCCGCCGACAGCAGAGCGTGAGCGGCCAGCGCGTTCCACCCGGCGTACAGAGTCTGGTCGATGGGGGGCGCCTGAGAGCGGTCGCGGTCCTTCCACGACAACTGATAGTAGGGTTCGTCGGCGTCCTGGCTGGCCAGGAACAGCCCGTCGCCGGGGCTGAACAAGGTATTGAGCAGGTAATGCAGTATTCCCTCGACCGTTGTCCGGTACATCGCCTTCCCGGTAAGCTGGAAGCCCTCCAGGAAGGCCCTGGCAAGGCTGGCATTACTCACCAGCATCTTTTCGTAGTGCGGCACCTTCCAGTCCCTGCTGACCGAATAGCGAAAGAAACCCTGGTCCTTCCGGTCATAGATTCCGTGCCACATCCCCTGAAGGGTAGCCTCGACCATATCCAGCAGGGCACGGTCGCCGGACCGGCTATAGCGGGCGGTGAGAAACTGCAACGCCTCCCACGGGGGCTGCTTGGGCTCGATCCCGAAGCCACCAAACTCCGTGTCGTAGAGCTCCAGCAACCTGTCATGCACTGCGCCCACGGAACCGGCGGCGTTCCGGCCTTCCGCCGCAGGTGTTTGCGCTAGAGAGCCTCGGCTCTCTTGTGGGACTTCTCCGCTGGCCACCTGCCGGAGCAAAGTGACCATTTCATCGGGAGGGGTGTATGGCCGCCCCGTGATGAACTCGCCGGTCCCGGTGATGAACGCCACCGAGGGGAATCCTCCCTGGTTATAACGCAGTGAAATGTCTGGACGTTGGTCCACATCGACCCGCACCGGGATAAACCGGGAGTTGACCAGCCCGATGACCCTCTCGTCAGAGTAAGCGTTCTGGTCCATCACGTGGCACCAGTGGCACCAGGTTGCCCCCAAGGTGAGAAGGACGGGCTTTTCCTCGTTCCGGGCTGCCGCAAAGGCGCCCTCGCTCCAGTCTCGCCACTTGATTTCCTGAATTCCCTCGGACCCGCTCATACGGCTTGCCTCCGGTCTAGCACTCCGGCGCAGCCCGAAAGCGGACAGTTTGGGACACAATCCAGGCTGCGTCGCCGTCATTGTACAGTGGCGCAAAGGAGAACGCCCTTGGCTGATCTCAAAGTCCCCTCCCCCTCGATGGGGGAGGGTTAGGGTGGGGGTGGATGGGTAAGCCCGCTGAAGTGTAACCAGGCTGTCTTGTGATAGTCCCCCTAGAAGATCGGACTCCGGCTAGGTCTCCGAATAGAGATATAATGGACTGCGGCACTGAAACTACGGCACGGTCCTAGTGGCGGCATGGAAGTAATCAGCTCGAACGTACGAACAGGCGATCAGGATTTCCTGGACAACAAGGCCCGCATGGAGGAGCTGGTGCGGGACCTGAAGGACCGCCTGGCTGAGGCAAGGAGCGGCGGCGGGCAACGGGCCGTTGACCTGCATCGCAGCCGCGGCAAGTTGCTGGCCCGTGAAAGAATCCAGGGGCTGGTCGACCCCGGCACTCCCTTCCTCGAACTCAGCCCCCTCGCTGCTTGGGGCATGTACGACCGGGAGGAGTCCTCCGCTGGCATCGTTACCGGTATCGGCGTGGTGCACGGGAAGGAGGTGATGATCCTCGCCAACGATGCCACTGTGAAGGGCGGCACCTACTACCCGATTACCGTCAAGAAACACCTACGGGCCCAGGAAATCGCACTGGAGAATCACCTGCCCTGCATTTACCTCGTGGACTCCGGTGGGGCGTATTTGCCCTTGCAGGCCGAGGTCTTCCCTGACCGTGATCACTTCGGACGCATCTTTTACAACCAGGCCCAGATGTCCGCTCTGGGCATTCCACAGGTGGCAGTGGTCATGGGATCGTGCACGGCCGGTGGCGCATACATCCCAGCCATGAGCGATGAGGTGGTGATGGTGCGGCAGCAGGCGACCATCTTTCTGGGAGGGCCGCCCCTGGTGCGGGCCGCCACTGGCGAGGAGGTGGACCCTGAATCGCTGGGCGGGACGGAAGTGCATACCCGCGTTTCCGGGGTTGCCGATCACCAGGCCGCCGACGATGCGGACGCTCTGGCCATCACGAGGGACATCGTAGAGAACTTTGTGCGACGCCGGGACCCGCCTTTCGACGTTGTCAGCCCCGATCCTCCGGCCTTCGACCCGACTGAGCTCTACGGCATCGTGTCTCCGGACAACCGGCGGCAGTACGATGTCCGGGAGGTGATCGCCCGCATCGTGGACGGCAGCCGCTTCCATGAGTTCAAGGCCGGATATGGCGAGACCCTGGTCTGCGGATTCTCGCGCATCTGGGGCTACCCGGTGGGAGTGGTCGCCAACAACGGAGTCCTTTTTTCGGAAAGCGCGCTGAAGGGGAGCCACTTCATCGAGCTGTGCAGCCAGAGAGGCATCCCGCTGCTCTTCCTGCAGAACATCACAGGCTTCATGGTGGGGCAGCAGTACGAGGCGGGAGGCATAGCCAAGGACGGGGCCAAGATGGTCATGGCCGTTTCCAACGCCGCCGTCCCCAAGTTCACCGTGATCATCGGCAGCTCTTTCGGGGCGGGAAATTACGGCATGTGCGGCCGGGCCTACCAGCCGCGCTTCCTGTGGACCTGGCCCAACTCCCGCATTTCCGTGATGGGGGGACAGCAGGCCGCTGAGGTCCTGGCCACGGTGCGGCTGCAACAGCTGGAACGGCAGGGTCAGACTCTGGCGGATGAGGAGCGTGAGTCGTTGCAGCGTCCCATCCTGGAGAAGTATGAAATCGAAGGCGACCCCTACTACAGCACCGCGCGGCTGTGGGACGACGGCATCATCAACCCGGTGGACACCCGCACCGTTGTGGGCCTTGGGATAGCCGCCTCCATGAACGCTCCCTTCCCGGACAAGAGGCAGGGCGTGTTTCGGATGTGAGGCCAAGCCCATACCATCCCCATTGTCTGAACTGTGATTGATGTGACAGAGGGATGGACATGATTAGGGCGACCTCTGGAAATCATAGCAATCCTTCAATCATATAGATCACAGTTCAGACAAAGAGTGTGTTTGCTGGTGTTCTCCAAAGTCCTCGTAGCCAACAGGGGCGAAATCGCCGTCCGGATCAACCAGACCTTGCGCGCCATGGGGATTGCGCCGGTAGCGGTCTATTCGGAGCCTGATGCCAGCGCACCGCATGTTGCAACAGCGGAGCAGTCGGTCGCGCTCCCCGGCAGTACCGCCGAGGGGACTTACCTGAACATCCCTGCCATAGTCGAGGCCGCCCGGGACAGTAGGGCCGATGCGGTCCACCCTGGCTATGGATTCCTGTCGGAGAACCCGGAGTTCGCGCGGGCCTGCGAGGATGCCGGATTGTCATTCATTGGGCCATCGCCGGAAAGCATGGAGGTGCTGGGGGACAAGCTGCGCTCCAAGGAAATCGCCCAGCGCGCCGGTGTGCCGGTGGTGCCCAGTTCCCCGGAATGTCTGCCGGGCGACACTGCGGCAGACGACTTCGCGCGGCAGTGGGGCTTCCCGTTGCTGGTCAAGGCCGCAGCGGGGGGCGGAGGCCGGGGCATGCGCCTGGTCAGGCGCGCCCGGGAACTGGACGCCGAGATGGAGTCCGCCAGCCGGGAGGCCCAGGCCGCCTTCGGCGACGGGAGAGTCTTCCTGGAGCGTTATGTCGAGAATCCTCGCCACGTGGAATTCCAGGTGCTGGCCGACGGGTCGGGGCACACCATCCACCTTGGCGAGCGGGAATGCAGCATACAGCGACGCCACCAGAAGATTGTCGAGGAGACTCCCTCGCCGGTACTGGACCCGGAACTGAGGCAACGCATGGGCGCCGCTGCCATCGCCGTGGCCCGCGCTGCCGGTTACGTCAACGCCGCAACAGCGGAGTTCCTGCTTGATACCCGCAGCGGCGAGTTCTACTTTCTTGAGATGAATGCCCGCCTGCAGGTGGAGCATCCGGTCACCGAGGCCGTCCTGGGGCTGGACTTGGTGGAGTGGCAGGTCCGCATCGCCAACGGAGAACCGCTGACGCTGCGCCAGGAGGACGTTCAGCCACACGGCCACGCCATCGAGTGCCGTATCTATGCCGAAGACCCCTACCAAGACTTTGTGCCATCCACCGGTACACTGCTGCGCTGGCGCCCGCCCAGCGGGCCGGGCCTGCGGCTGGATAGCGGCGTGGAGGAGGGTCAGGAGGTGTCCATTTACTACGACCCCATGCTGGCCAAGCTGACCGCTTGGGCGCCCAGCCGGGACCTCAGCCTGCGGCGGATGCACGGCGCCCTGTCGCAGTTCCTGGCCCTGGGAGTGGTGACCAACATCCCCCTGCTGCGGGCCGTGGTCGGCCATCCACAGTTTCAGAGCGGAAGCTACGATACAGGCTTCCTGGAGTGGAACCCCGCAGTTACCAGGCCGGTCAGGTCCGTTGAGGCCCGCACGATGGGAAGGGCGGTAGCAGCGTGGGCAGCCCAGCAGCCGGCGGCAACGGCTCTTCCGTCGCCGCCTGGAGACGGCCGGAATGCCGTCAGCCCGTGGCGGAACGCGGGAGGCTTGAGGCTGCCATGACTCAAAGCCAGGGCGAGATGCAGGAGATCTACCCGGTCGAGGGCGAGCAGTATAGATACCGGCTGACGGAGCAGGACGGGAGAGTCTCTTTCCATCTGGATGGGGAAGCAGCGGAGGAACAAGGAACCTCAATTTCGCTCCATATCGACTCACGAAGGACTGGGGAGGGCGTCTGTCGCACTGAAGAAGGACGGACTTTCCTCTTCGCCTGGGCGTGGGTCGGCTCTTCGACAAGCTCAAGAGAGTTGCATCTGTGGCTGGACGGGGACCTGCACATATTCCGGCATGCAGATGGCCGGCGCAGGGGTAGCGCTGCGGGGGCCGACGTCTCCGGCGACATCCTGGCCCCGATGCCCGGCGCGGTGCTGAACGTGCTGGTTGCTGAAGGGGAGAGGGTTGAGCGAAACCAGACCGTCGTGGTTATGGAGTCCATGAAAATGGAGTTGCTAATCACAGCGCCCCGCGACGGCGTAGTGAGGAGGGTCTCGGTGCAACCTGGCCAGCAGGTGGAGCGAGGCATGCGTCTGATGGAGTTGGCCTCCTGAAAGGGACACGCATGACAGGCGGCACCCGAAATCAACTGGTTCCTCATGGCTGGTGGTCGGTGCTCACAGGATGGCAACAGGCCCTTGTAATTTCTCTAAATTGCGTTGGCTTTGAGCCTGTCGAAGGGCCGTCCATTCGTGGTTCGACAAGCTCACCATGAACGGACTAATCTGCTGGACATCGAGAACTAAGGATCCTGGGGGATGGTAACCGGTGGCTGGCCACAGATAGGGTATGATGAACGGCGGTTTACATCGTGGGGGATAGACTATGGACTTGAATGAGGACGATGTCATTCAGATCATCAGGTATCTGGACGAATCGAACTTCAACGAACTGCGATTGCAACTCGGCGACCTCAGGATCGTGGTCAACAAGACCAGCTCCGTCGCTCCGTCGCCAAGTCCTGAGCCTGTCGAAGGGTTCGACGGCGCTCCCACGACCGAGCCAACGACATCACTCCCGCCGCCTCCCACGCCGGTTATCGAGCCGCCCGCAGTACCTGCTCCGCCTGCCGCAGAGACAGCCCAGCAATCCGAAGAACCGGCCCAGGACGGCCAGCGGGTCAGTATTACCTCTCCAATGCTGGGCACGTTTTACAGGGCTCCGGCGCCCGGCGAGCCTCCCTTCGTGGAGGTGGGGACGATGGTGGACGAGGACACGACCGTCTGCATCATCGAGGTTATGAAGCTGTTCAGCACCATCAAGGCGGAGAAGCGCGGGCGCATCAGCCGTGTTTCCGTGGAGGACGGGCAACTGGTGGAATACGGACAGGTCTTATTCCTGCTCGAATCCGAATCGGACTGAGGAGGAATCTCGCCGGGTGGTGGCCTTCAAGCGGGTTCTGATCGCCAACCGGGGCGAAATCGCCGTCCGAGTGATTCGCGCCTGCCGGGCGCTGGGCTTGGAGACGGTGCTTGCAGCATCGGCCGCCGACGTCAGAACTTTGCCTGCGAGCATGGCAGACAGGGTGCTGTGCATTGGGCCGGCTCCTGCGGCGGCCAGCTATCTCAGCGCAGGAACCATGGTGGAGGCCGCCCTTGGCAGCGGCTGCGACGCCATTCATCCCGGCTACGGGTTCCTTTCCGAGCAGCCGGAACTGGCGCAGGCTTGCCTGGACTACGGGCTCGTCTTCATCGGCCCGAGTCCTGGGCATATCAGGGCCATGGGTGACAAGCTGGCCGCGCGGCAGGCGGTGGCTGAGCTGGGTGTTCCCGTGGTGCCCGGCTCCGAGTTGATTGACGAATTCTCCGAAGCGGAAGCTGTGGCGAATCAAGTCGGATACCCCGTCCTGCTGAAAGCGGCTGCCGGTGGCGGCGGGAAGGGCATGAAGGCCGTCCACCGGCCCTGCGACCTAGCGACCGTATACCGGGAGGCCGCAGCCGAAGCCCAGTCTGCCTTCGGCGACGACCGTTTGTATCTGGAGTCGTACATTGCCAACGCCCGTCACATTGAAGTGCAGGTCCTTGCCGACGGCCACGGCAACTGCCTCCATCTGTACGAACGGGATTGCTCGGTGCAGCGGCGCTACCAGAAACTGATAGAGGAGTCTCCGGCGCCAGGACTCAAGGACGAACTCAGGAAGCAGCTTTGCGAAGCGGCCCTGCGGATTGCCGAATCCATCGGGTACGAGAATGCAGGCACGGTGGAGTTCATCCTCGACCAGCCAACCCCTTCAAACCCGAATGGCAGCTTCTACTTTCTGGAAATGAACACGCGCATCCAGGTGGAGCACCCGGTAACGGAGATGACAACCGGCCTCGACCTGGTCCAGGAACAGATTCGCGTGGCGCAGGGTGAGCGTCTCGGCTTTTCGCAGGCCCAGGTGGTTCCCGCCGGACACGCCATAGAGTGCCGCATCAATGCCGAGAGACCCGAAGACGACTTCCGGCCATCGCCGGGCCGCATCACCCGCTGGGAGCCGCCGGAGGGGCTGGGAATCCGGTTGGACAGTCATTGCTACGAGGGTTATGTCGTCCCGCCGTACTATGACTCCCTCCTGGCCAAGCTGATCGTGCGCGGCGACACCCGCATGGAAGTCATCGCCCGGCTGCAACGGGCGCTGTCCGAGTTCCGCGTGGAGGGTGTGGACACCACCATTCCCTTTCTGGCATCCCTCGTAGAGCGCGCGGAATTCATCGCCGGAAGAATCAACACCGGCTGGCTGGAAAGAGTGGTTATTCCCTCCCTTTTCGCGGGCGAAAAGGGCCTTTAAGGAGGCGACGAGAAATGAGCCAGGTGGCATTCGTTGATACTACGCTGCGAGACGCGCACCAGAGCCTGTGGAACGGGCAGATGACGACGGCAATGATGCTGCCCATCGCCCCGGTCATCGACCAGGTGGGCTTTGAGGCGCTGGACTTCATGGCCCTGATCAGCATGGACTGGTGCGTCCGCAACCAGCGGGAGAACCCTTGGGAACGGGTCAGGCTGATGTCGCAGGCCATGCCCAATACTCCCCTGATCGTGGGCGGGGTGCTGCGCAACTTCGGCAGCGTGCCCGACTCGGTCACCGAGTTCTGGGCCAAGAAGATCAGCGAGGCCGGGGCGGGCCGGTTGCGCATCAATGACCCCTATCACGACATCGACCAGATAACCAAGGCCATCAAGTGGTCCAAGGACGCCGGGATGATCACCATGGTGGCGCTGATCTACTCCTACAGCCCGGTGCATACCGACGAGTACTACGCCCGGAAGGCCCGGCAGATCGCCGACGCGGGCACCGAGCGCATCTTCATCAAGGACGTCGACGGCCTCCTGACGCCCGAAAGAGTCAGGACCCTGGTGCCAGCAGTGATGAAGGAAACCGGCGATATCCCCATGGAGCTACACGGCCACTGCACCACCGGCCTGGCCCCTGTCTACTACATGGATGCGCTGGAACTCGGCGTCGATACGCTCCACACCGCCGTGGCGCCGCTGGCCAACGGGCCGTCACAGCCGTCGGCCGATGTCATCCTCCGCAACGTCAGGTCCCTGGGATATTCCACCGGCATCAACGAAAAGGCCCTGGCGGAGATGACCGAGCATTTCCGGTTCGTAGCCCGGAGGGAAGGGTTCCCGGAGGGCGCGCCCGTGGAGTATGACCTGCGGCAGTACGATCACCAGGTGCCGGGCGGGATGATGTCCAACTACCGGGCCGAGCTGGCCCGGCGGGGTTTGGCCCACCAGTTAGACGCACTGCTGGAGGAGATCGCCCGAATCCGCCGCGAGCTGGGATACCCGATCATGGTGACGCCAGTCTCCCAGTACATCGGCGCCCAGGCCATCCTGAACCACACCACGGGCGAAAGGTACCGCATCGTCACCGACGAAGTCATCAAGTACATTCTGGGGCACTACGGAGACCTGGCCGCGCCCGTAGACCCCGATGTCAAGGCGCACGTCATGGCCATGCCCAGGACCCGGGAACTGCTGCACTGGCAGCCGCCCCAGCGCTCCATCGAAGACCTGCGACGGGACTACGCCCCGGACATCACCGACGACGAGTTTCTGCTGCGGGTACTCAGCTCCAACCAACAGGCGGTCGACGAGGTGCTGGCCGCCGGTCCCGGCTCCTACGACTACCCGGCAAGGGACAAGCCGGTGCTAGACCTGGTGCGCGAGCTCACCAGCAGGAAGGACATCGCCTCCATCAGCATCCAGAAGGGAGGCTTCTCCCTCACCCTCCGCTAAGCGCCCGAGCATCCACGCCAGACCCAGCCGCCGGGCACATCATTGGGTCCCCGGCGGCTGTGCCGTAGGCGCTTAAGCGGGACCCGAGAAGTAAAGATCTATGAGTGTGAAAAGGTCGCCTATGTCAATGAGACCGGCAAAGTAATCATCGATGGCCGAAAAGAGTTCGCCAATATCTATCGCCCCGTCGCCGTTCAAGTCGTAGCTCGCCGGTGTCTCGCAGAAGGGCAGCCCAAGCTGGGCAAAGTCGTTGTCCGCTACATCCTGCAAGCCGTCCGGTACACACCCGGTGAGCTGGTTGCCGGCGAGGCGCAGCACCGTCAAATTCGTCAAATGGCTCAACTCCGCCGGTATCTCCCCGGTGAGCTGGTTGCCGTCGAGGCGCAGCGCCGTCAGATTCGTCAAACGGCCCAATTCAGACGGTATTTCCCCGGTTAACTGGTTGTAATTGAGGTACAGCGACTCGAGGTTGGTCAGACTCCCCAACTCGGACGGAATCTGCCCGGTCAACTGGTTGTCAGTGAGGAACAGGCCATTGGTCCGTCCGTTCGCATCGTTCGTGACACCGTACCATTCTCTGGTTAAATCCACGCTCAACCAGTTTGTGTCGTCCGTCCAGTTCGCGCCGCCCGTGGCGGTGTGGACCTGGACCAGCACGGCTCGATCCTCCGGCGAGTCCGCCAGCGCGCAGCTGCTGCCAAGCACGGTGGCAATGCTCCCGAGCCATGTCTGAAATGCGTCATCGATCGGCGCGCAGAGACCGGCGTTGTGGTAGAAAGCGAAGCTCTCCAGCATGGTCAACGCTACCATGGATTGAGGGACCGTTCCGCTCAATTGGTTGCCCCACAGGTACAGTTCTTCCAGATTGGTGAGGTTGCCCAGTTCCTCCGGTATGGTTCCGCTCAATTGGTTAACCGAGAGGGACAGCAGTTCCAGGTTAGAGAGGCCGCCCAGTTCCGCCGGTATCTCCCCGCTCAGCTCGTTGTCCCACAGGGACAGTTGCGCCAAGTTAGAGGAGCTACCCAGTTCGGAGGGTATTTCCCCGGTCAACTGGTTGTCCGAGAGCCAGAGGTTTACCAAGTTGGGGAGGCTGCCCAGTTCGGCTGGTATCTCCCCGCTCAACCCGTTGCCCCAGAGGGACAACTCTGTCAGCATGGTTAAGCTGCCCAACCAGGCCGGAATAGTTCCAGTCAACTCGTTGCCGCCAAGGTCCAAAAATTGCAGCTGGGTGAGGCTGGCCAACTCGGCCGGTATCTCCCCGGTCAACCCGTTGCCCCAGAGGTACAGTCCCTCTAGCTTGGTAAGACTGCCCAGCCAAGTCGGAATAGTTCCAGTCAACTCGTTCCCGCCAAGCGCCAGAATCTCCAAGCTGGTGAGGCTGGACAGTTCGGATGGGATCGTTCCGGTCAACTCGTTCCTGCCAATCGTCAGAATCTCCAGGCTGGTGAGACGGGACAGTTCAGACGGGATGTTTCCGGCCAACTCGTTCCCGTCAAGCTCCAGAATCTTCAAACTGGTGAGACGGGACACTTCAGATGGGATGGTTCCGGTCAACCTGTTGCCCCAGAGGTACAGTCCCTCTAGCTTGGTAAGGCCGCCCAGCCAGGCTGGAATAATTCCAGTCAACTCGTTCCCGCCGAGGGCCAGCAACTCAAGGTCGGTCAGGTCGCCCAGTTCCGCCGGTATCGTGCCGTCCAACTGATTGTTGCTGAGGCTCAAATCCGTCAGGTTGCTCAGGTCGCCCAGTTCCGCCGGTATCGTGCCGTCCAACCGATTGTCGTCGAGATACAAATACGTCAGGTAGCTCAGGTTGCCCAACTCGGTCGGTATCTTGCCGGTCAACTGATTGTTCCAGAGTCGCAAATCCGTCAGGTAGCTCAGGTTGCCCAGTTCCGCCGGTATCGTGCCGGTCAACTGATTGTTGTGGAGGTTCAAATACGTCAGGTTGCTCAGATTGCCCAGCGAGGACGGTATCGCGCCAGTCAACTGATTACTGCGGAGGTCCAATTCGGTGACATTGCCGCTGGCGTCAATGGTTACGCCGTGCCATTGGCCCATAGGCGCGTCGGTCAACCAGTTGGTATTGTTGGTCCAGTCAGCTCCGCCGGTGGCGTTGTAGAAGGCAACCAGCGCCTCCCTGTCTGCAGCGGACTCTGCCTGCGCCATAGGGTAGGCGTAAATTTTGGCGTCTTCAAAGTCCGAAACCCACATTGTCTCGTCGTTGGACCAGATGCCTACCGGCAACCAGTTGCCCGCGGCGTCCAGGGTATTGAATTCCCTGCCGGGCACCCGGGCCCCGGTTGCCATGTCGTAAGCAAAAACCTTGTCGTGAAGTGAGTCCGCCACCCACATCGTCAACCTATCGGACCAGATGCCACGTGGACGCCAGTTCCTGGCAGCTATGAGCGTATCGAAATCCTTGCCGAAGATCCGCGCCTTGGTCGCCATATCGTAGGCGTAAATCTTGGCGTCTTGCCAGTCCGAAACCCACATGGTCTTGCCGTCGGACCAGATGCCTAGCGGCCCGTTGTTTCCAGCGGCTTCGAGGGTATCGAAATCCTTGCTGGCGACCCGCTCCTTGGTCGCCATAACGTAGGCGAAGATCTTGCCGTGCCTCAAGTCCGTCACCCACATGGTCTCGCCGTCGGACCAGATACCTGCCGGTATTTGGTTGCCAGCGGCCTCCAGTGTATCGAAATCCTTGCTGGCGACCCGCTCCTTGGTCGCCAAATTGTAGGCGTAGATCTTGTCGTTAGACTCGTCCGCATCGTCCGCCACCCACATGGTCTCGCCGTCGGACCAGATGCCTGTCGGCCACCGATTGGAAGCGTCGGCCAAAGTGTTGAAGTCCGCCTCCGGGTTCCGGGTGAAGGCATCGGATGGCGCCGCAACCGGAGGCGCTGTCCCGTCCGGTGGCGGAAGTTGAGCGAAACCGTATCCCCAGGTGCTGTTAGGATCCGGGCTTTGCCTTTGCTCCGCGTTGTCCTTCAGGTAGCTGACGACCTGATCCGGGGTATAGTCCGGAAACCGCTGGCGCACCAGGGCCGCCATGCCGGCCACGTGGGGCGACGCCTGGCTGGTGCCGCAGAAAGCTGCGGGAGAATACAGGGCAGTTGCCCCGCAGTGTGCCCCGACAATGTCGGGCTTGTCCCGCCTGTCGGGAGTGGGTCCGCGACTGCTGTCAGGCCCGATGGCTCGCACGTCGTCCCAATGGGCTGCGCCCACGGCCAACATGCCGGAGTTGGCGCTTTCCGCCGGATTGGTAATACTGCCGTTCTTGGTGTAGCGCTGGAGAGGCGGGCCCTCAAAAACCATCAACTGAATCCAGTCAGGCATGTCACCGCTTGCATGACTCACTACGACACTGTAATCCCCATCTCTGGGAACAGTGTATTCAATGAACTCAGTCGGAAAGTGGCCAGCTGCTCCCGATTGAGGGTCATCGCTTCTTGCTACGTATCGCCCAGCCTCAGAGTTCCAAATAAGTAGATTCAAGTCCGTTCTGGCCCCTCTCCAGCTTCCTTCCCACCTCAATTGGACTTGGATTTGCTCCTCAGCTTCGAGGGTCATGTTGTTGGTTTCATCACGTGCTGCAAACTCGATATTCCCGTCGCCGTCCTGGTCAAAGAATGGGGCCCTGGAGAACCAGGTTTTTCGAGCGCGATTCCCCGCACTGTTGACCCAAACCGCTCCTCCGGCCACCACCCGGTCCACGGTCGCCAGCGGACTGTTGGTAAACCTAGGGATGCCGTCACCGGGGCCGATAAACTCCCATGACACCGAGTGGTTGATGACAGATACACCCTTGGAGACCATCCAGTCGGCAATTGCTTGCAGGTCTGCTCGTGATACTGGATGGCCGATGTACAAATCCACCTCAGGGGCAATATCCATGAGCGATTCTGCCACTATTGTTCCGTGGGTATCGTCAGCTTCGCCAGTCTCGCAGTCCTCCAGGTTCGTGGTGGGTCTGTCAATGTCAGTAAAACACATCAGCCCTGCTGGCTCCGGCAGTTCGGTACCGATAAGGGCGCTGAACCCCTTGAAGCCGGTGTCGATAATCCCGACCTTGACGCCCTGACCGGTGTACCCGGCCTGGTGCCAGGCCGCCGCCGCGTGCGCTTGGACACCCTGGCTGGTGACTGGGCCGTAGAGCGGCTGCGGAGGGACTATCTCCCGCACCCGAATGACTCCGGGCTGTTCCGAGACCGTTCCCAGCAGAGTCACCGGCACGTAGGCCTCGATGTAGTCAGTGCCCACATTGCGCGGGTCGCCGCCATTGTTCTCCAGGAAACCGACCACCTCATCCACGTTGCCGGACAGGTAAATGGTCACGGCTACAGATTCCCCGGAATGCAGCGTGGAATTCGAGGCGGCTCCCTGGGCCGTGGCCTGTCCCGCCTCCACGCTGGCCACCAGTTGGTCCAGGCGGGAGCCCAGGTTGGGGTAGTTCAGTTCGGCCTTTTCCGGGAAGGGTGGAGTCTGGCCGTCTCCACTGGTTTCGCCGCTTCGCGGGAAGGGCGCCCCGTCGTCGTCGCCGCCGTCGGCGGAAACGCCGGGCAGGGCCGCCGCCAAGGTAACTGCGAGGGCAGCCAGAATTGCCATTGCCAGGAACCTGAAATGTTTCATTGAGAGCATGTGGGCTTCCTGTAACAGATTTTTCCGGTTGCCTTCCCAGGGATATCCCGCAACCCTGATTCCCTCCCAGGCCGCCCGTCACCCCCGGCGCGGGTCTCTTCAGTGCGCGTCCGGGCCGGTGCCGCGCCTGTCCCGCCCTGCCCCTCTACGGCGGCACGATCTCCCGCACCCGCAGGACGCCGGGCTGTTCCGAGGCCGCTCCCAGCAACGTCACCGGGACGTAGGCTTCTATGTAGTCCTCGCCCATGTTGCGCGGGTCACCGCCATTCTCTTCCAGGTAAGCAACCACCGCGTCCACGCCGCCGGACAAATAAAAAGTCACGGCGACCGACGCTCCGCTATGCATGGCAGCGCCACTGGCGGCCTGCTCGGCCGTGGTTTCCCCCGATTCCACGCTGGCCACCAGTTCGTCGAGACGGGAGCCCAGGTTGGGGTACTTCAATTCGTCCCTGTCCGGGAAGGGTGGAGCCTGGTTGTCTCCACTGGATTCGCCCTCTCGCGGGCCGTCCTCCGGCTGGTCATCGCCGCCGCTTCCTGGGCCGGACGCCGCCTGGCTGGCTCCACCTGTTCCGCCGTTTCGCTGGACGGATTCGGAGGTGTCCTCTGGGTCGCTTGCTGTGGCTTGCACATCCTCGTTTCTTTCGGGCGTGGCTCCTGATGTAGGGGCGGGCGTTGGAGTAGACGCCTCCTCGGGGGTCTGGGCAACGCCATCAGCGGCCGGAGTGGCCGTAGGGGAGGGCGGCGTTGACCCGACCGGGGTAGACTCAGAGCCACAGGCCAGAACCAGCAACAATATCAAGATGGAGAGGACGGCAAATGCCAGCGCCGTTCGGCTCAATACGGGACGGATAATGGCAGACATCATTGCCCTCCTGTGAGACGGGTATGTGCAACAGGATCGAATCTTGAGAAGTCAAATTGCGCCGCCAGGACTTTCAAGAGCGAAGGACACATAATTCTAACATTAGGGCGGAGGCTCATGCGTTCACTTGCGGCACGGGGCGCCACACGGGCCGGATTCCGCAGCCTGTGGCCGATTGAGCGATATCAGACAATCCCAGGCTCCCTACCCTGCCGGTTGCAATGAGGATTGAAATAGTAACATGGTCTTATAAGTTTTATGTGATTCAATACCTAACTTGTCATGAGTTTTTATAATTTTCCGCGATCCGGACTACTGAAGCAGTGCAAACCCGGGCGGCATGGTCTTTCTTGAGCTGCTCCAGCGCAGGCAATTCCTGGAGCTGTACCGAAGCTCAACCCGGATTCCAGTTCCGGGAGGGCGGCCCATGCCGGGGTGATCAACAATCCTGACATGTACCCCCAGATCACTGCCGAGCTGATCGAGTCGCTGAACGAGGAAGGCGCTGAGGAAAACATCTCGACCGGCTGGCACGTTATGGAGTTCCTGCTGTGGGGTCAGGACATGAACGAGGTCGGGCCCGGCAGCCGTCCCGTCTCCGACTACACCACTGCCGACAATGCCGGCCGGCGGGGGATTTACCTGGCCACGGCGTCCGGCCTGCTCCGGGCAGCCACCGGAACGGTCGCCCAGATGGACAATACAGGTCTCAGCGGCAACGGGAGGGCGCCGGTCAGGGTTGAAGTATTTCGCGGGCTAACCTGCCACATGATTCACGAGGCCAGCGGGTTGGCTCCAAAGCCACGGAAAACCAGTGGCCGGACATCGGCACGCCAACATGCAAGGGCTGACACACGGACGGACAGGATGGCGAACCCCTGGCCCTGGAGGCCACAATCGCGACCGATGACTGGCGCTCTCCGGGGGCACGTCAAAGCTGACTGATGTGGCCGAACCCGGGGCTGCGCTGGCGGACGCGGCCT
This sequence comes from Dehalococcoidia bacterium, assembly GCA_965203005.1. Lineage (GTDB taxonomy): Bacteria > Chloroflexota > Dehalococcoidia > Lucifugimonadales > UBA3495 > VXOI01. The sequence continues at coordinate 1,217,654 of CBDBBS010000002.1, read as the reverse complement.
TTCATTGGTCAGCCGGAGGTTCCGGGCTCACTCTTGCGATTGTCTAAGTCCGTCAGCATTGCGATTACTGCCTTGTTGAACTCCACCTGCTGGTAAAGAACCGTTGCGACTAGTTGGTGCGATTGTTGTGGATTGAGCTGCAAGTTCGAAAGCATGACCTCGATGCCACTTGCTTGGTGTGGGTTTGCTGACCTTTGACCTCTTTGCCATTTGAGCAGCTCCTGCATCAGTTCTTGAAGGGTCTCCTGATTCTTGATCGCCATTTCCATGTACGGTTCCCAGTCCATCTTTTCCTCCCACACCTAAAATCTCGCTATACAGGCTTACACACTCTGCGGGCCAACAGGGGCATGAAGTTCATTCTCTTAGTCTAGACAACAATGTACGCAGGCTTTTCAGTAGTTACCCTCATTCGACCTCCTCATAAAGCGCGTCATTGCCCGCCGTTGCATTTCGTCATCGTCTAAGGCTGCGCTTTGCGTTGGATCAAAGGTTGTGCGTATGATGAGGAAGATTGGGAAAGAAATTTCGTTGCCATGGATGTCTTTACATAGGACTTGGAATTCCATCGATCCAGAAACGGTTGGCGTTCCTCTTCCTTCTGTTCTCAATACTTCTGCCACGAAATCGGGGTACCGCACCCTTCCATCTTCCAAAAGAAATCTTGCCATCTGCAGTTCAGTTGCGAAGCCGAATATCCTCTGGTCTGCCACGATATTCCCCCTCTAGTTTCAAATCTCAGCAAGCCGCGCCATCAGGTATTCTTGGGGCCGGTCGCCCTTGATTCGGTTGCAGCTTGAGCAGAGCAGTTGCAGGTTGTCCAGGTGGTCCGTGCCGCCGCGAGAGCGGGGCACGCGGTGGTCGACCTCGAACAGCTTGAACGGGAAGTCGCCCTTGCAGCCGTTGCAGAGGCCCTCCTGCTGGCCGAACAGCACGTGCTTGTTCTGCCGGTAGGGAATGGGCGCCTCGATGTCGGTGCGGCGCGGAATGTCCGTGCGGGCGGTGACGTAGCCGTGGTGGAACAGGCTGCCCATGGACTGCTGCAGGCGCATGTTGACCAGTTCGACGGCCTTCGGGGATATGTCGATGCCGACCCACTTGCGGCCCAGCCTATCGGCGGCGACGCAGGCGGTGGCACAGCCGCAGAAGGGGTCGAGAACGATGTCGCCCTCGTTGCTGCTGGCCTTGATGATGCGTTCCAGCAGGGCTAGGGGCTTCTGTGTAGGGAAGCCAGTGCGCTCCTTGGCTTGGGAGTTTACTGGCGGAATGTCCGTCCAAACATCTGGCGGCACTTGCCCCGGATTGGCATCTAAGTATCGCTTTAATTCGGGCGTGCCTTGCGTAGTGAATGCAATCAGGCCTGCCCGGTCCAATAGTTCCAGACGCGCAAGAACGCCCGGTTCGCTCTTGTATCCCGGTATGACCTCTGTATCAATCCACTCTGCATACTGGCCGGTGAGCGGAACGCTCCAGTGGCGCCCGATGTCCGTCGGGTCCCAATCACGCCACGGTTTGCCTGCCTCTCCGTCGCTGACTCCCGCTCCAGTCAGATCGCCCCGTCGGTAGAGTCCTCTATCATCGCGGTGGCGGTATTTGGACGATACATTTTCGTCGGAAAGAGGAACACGCACGGCCTGTCGCCGAATCGAAGCCCCGTAGAACAGCAAATGGTCCGCCGTCCGCCCGAACCGCCCTGCATCGTTGTGGTTGCTTACCCGCTTCCAGATAACCGTATTGCGGAAGGCAGACTTATCGAATACAGCATCCATCAACAGCTTAAGATAGTGGCTTGCGACATCGTCACAGTGCAGATAAATGCTCCCCGTGGGCTTCAGGACACGGTGCATTTCCATCAGCCGCACGGCCATCATTGTCAGGTATGACTGCATCCCCTTGCCGTGGGTCAGGCCCGACGTCTTCAGCACGTGGGCCATAGCAGGCTGCTCGTCGGCAATCAGGCCCATCCAGGCCACGTCGAGGTCGGAGAGCGTCCAGGTGTCCTTGAACGCCGCGCCCGCCGCCGCGCTGCCCACCGGGGCCGCGTAGTCCTGGTTGGAGTTGAAGGGCGGGTCGAGGTAAATCAGGTCGACGCATTCGCTGTTCATCCCGCGCAGGATATCCAGGTTGTCGCCGGTCCAGATGGTCTTGTCGGCAAAGTTCGGCTCGGCCATGGCTTTTTCCGGTCTTATGGATAGAGGAACCTGGCCATCATTATAGGTTCCATTGCAGCCACGCCGCACCCTGCAACTGTCAGTAGATGCGGGCAAGCGCAACGTCTGAATCAGGATTTTCAGGGCCCTCTCGACAACCTTATCCAGGTTCGATGCTGTCAATGTGTAGGGGCGCACAGCCGTGCGCCCTAGGGTTGCGGACGTGAATACGCTCTCAACTGATGGCGCAGGGGCGCACGGCTGTGCGCCCCTGCGGACGAGCGTTCAGACATTACCAACGCACGTTGAGAATACCGATTTCACAACCTTTCAGATGCGGAAATGAGGTGTGGTGCCGAAGGTCAGAGTCGAACTGACACGGGGTTACCCCCACCGGTTTTTGAGACCGGCGCGTCTACCATTTCGCCACTTCGGCCGGGATAACAATTCCCCTGCGCGCCGGAGAAGCCGGAGCCTGCCGCTGAGAACCTGCAAGCGCAAGGGGACGAATCCATAACCATTATATCACCAGCAGTCTCTAGCTAAGAGGGTCTGCGGCAAATTCCCTCTCCCGGGGGGAGAGGGAACTTACGAGACGGGCGCAGCAGGCGGCCTCCGGACTCAAAACGCCAACGCGCCTCAGTTGCTCGTTGACTTCAAATGCGCCCACTCACTACACTCGCCGTGAGTCCAAGAGGGCGAGGTGGGCATGAGGCGTTTCGAATACCTGGAGGCGCACACCCTGCGACAGGCCATTGGGATGTTGCAGAGGCACGGGGAACAGGCGAGGATCGTTGCTGGCAGCACCGACTTCCTGGTCCGCTGGCGAGCCGGGTTCTGGCATCCCGACTACGTGGTTAACATCCAGCATATACCCGGAATGTCTCGAGTGGCCTATGGCCCGCGAAACGGGCTGCGCCTGGGCGCTCTGGTCACGATCCAGACCCTGGAGCAGCACCCGGCCATCCGTCAGCACTACCCTGCGCTGGCCGCTTCCGCCGCCTCGTTTGCGGGCGTTCAGGTCAGGAATTTGGCCACGGTCGGGGGCAACATCTGCAACGCCTCGCCCTCCGGGGACACGCTGCCGGCGCTGATGGCCTACGGCGCAGAGTGCGCCCTTGCGGGGCCGGAAGGGACCCGGGTTGTGCCATTGGACCGGCTTTTCGCCGGGCCGGGACAGACCGTTCTGGCGCAGGACGAGATTCTCACCGAGATCAGGCTGCCGCCGTCCGCTCGCGGCACGGGATCGCTGTACATCAAGCACAGCCCTCGCGGCGCGATGGACATCGCCACCGTTGGCGTGGCATCGCTGGTTGCAGTCGATCGGCGCACCGGGGAGTGCGTCGACGCCCGCATCGCTCTGGGCGCAGTGGCCCCGACTCCGCTGCGGGCACACTCCGCCGAGGAATTGCTGAAGGGCCGGACGCTCGATGCGGAGTCCCTGCAGGAAGCGGCGAACGAGGCTATGGCGCAGGCCAGCCCCATCGACGACGTGCGAGGTACCGCCCGCTACCGGCGCGAGATGGTCGGAGTGCTGACGCGCCGCACGCTGGAACACGCAGCCGCCACCGCCGCCGGCGCGCCACTGGCCTACGAAGACCACCGGCGTTATGCCATTCAGGTAGCAGTCTGAACTGTGATTTGTTGGATTGATGGATGGACATGGTTTCGAGTACATGGTGATCCCTTCTAATCGTGTCCATCACTGAATCACACGAATCACAGTTCAAGGCAAGGAAGGCAACATGAAACGAGTTGTGCAGATAACCGTCAATGGTGTGGACCGCACCATCCTGGCCGAGCCCTGGTGCTCCCTGCTGGATATGCTGCGGGATGAGTTGCACCTGACCGGCACCAAGAAGGGATGCGACGAAGGGGACTGCGGGGCCTGTACCGTCTTGCTGAACGGCCAGCCCGTGACCTCGTGCCTGGTGCTGGCCCACAGCGCGCGGGAAGCCGAGGTCACCACCGTCGAGGGCCTGGCCCAGGACGGCGAGCTCCATCCGGTGCAGCGCAGCTTCGCCGAGAACGGCGGCTTGCAGTGCGGCTACTGCACTCCGGGACTGATCATGGCCACGGTCGGGCTGCTGAACGAAAACCCGGACCCGACCGAGGAGGAGGTCAAGCTCGGCCTCGGCGGCAACCTGTGCCGCTGCACCGGCTATTCCAAGGTCATTGAGGCGGCGCTGGCCGCCGTCGAAAGTTCGCAGGAGGCCCAGTAACAGAAATGTCGGACTACAAAGTGCTGGGAAAGAACCACGTTCGCGTCGACGCGCTGGACAAGGTAACCGGCCATGCCACCTACGCCGGGGACGTATACCTGCCCGAAATGCTGATCTGCAAAGTGCTCACCAGCCCCCGCAGCCACGCCCGCATTGTCAGCATCGACACCTCCGGGGCCGTGGCGCTGCCCGGGGTACGGGGCGTCATCACCGGCAGGGATTTTCCCGACGTCTACTTCGGATCGGGAGCGTTGCGCGACCGCCGGGTCATGGCCCGCGACGAGGTGTTCTACATCGGCGAGCCGGTGGCGGCAGTGGCGGCCGACGACGAGATTACCGCGGTGGAAGCGCTCTCCCTCATCAGGGTCGAGTACGAGGACCTCGACAGCATCGTCGATCCGGTGGCGTCCCTCACGAAAGGCACCACCGTCGTCCACCCGGACCTCGAAGACTTCGAGGGCTACGGCTTCGCCCTTGGCGGCAACAATTGCACCATGCTGGACGCCGACCGTGGCGATGTGGACGCGGCCTTTGCCGGGGCGGACCACATCATCGAGGAGACCTACCACACTCAGCCTATCAGCCAGGGCTTTCTGGAGCCTATGGCCTGCGTGGCCAACCTGGAGGCCAACGGGCGCCTCACGGTGTGGGCCTCCACGCAGGGGCCTTACCAGGTCAGGCAGCAGCTGGCCTCGGTGCTGGATATGCCCATCGGCAACATCAAGATCGTTGCCATGGAAATGGGAGGAGGCTTCGGCGCAAAGCTGAGGCTCGCGCTGGAGGCTTTCCCGGCCCTGCTGTCGATGCAGACCCACCGTCCGGTCAAGCTGGTGAACACGCGGGAGGAGACATTCACCCTCAATGGCCCCCGTCTCGAAACCAACATCTACCTGAAGACGGCGGTGACCAACGACGGGCGCATCACCGCGCGCGAGGCCAGGAGCGTGTTCGACGTGGGGGCCTACCTGGGCGCGGGGCCCAACTCCGGCGTGGGACACGGGCTGGGCGCATACAACATCCCCAACTTCCGGCTTCGTTCCTATGGGGTCTACACCAACAAGATCTACGTCGGCTCTTACCGGGCGTCCGGCGTGGCCGACATGACCTTCGCGGTCGAGTCGCACATGGATGTCATAGCTCACCGGCTGGGACTGGACCCGCTGGAGTTCCGCCGCATGAACGCCCTGCAAGAGGGCGACGTTGGCGTCAGCGGGGCCCGCATCCCCCGCCACGGCCTGGCCGAAGTCATGGACGCCCTGCAAGAGAAGATGGCACAGCCTGGCGACGGTTCAGGCACCGAGGCGGACAATGGGCGCATGGCTCGTGGAATAGGCATCGCCGTCGGCGAATGGCGCAGCGGCAGCGGGCCGTCCACTGCCTCAATCAGCGTAAACGAGGACGGCACAGTGGGTCTGCTCACCGGCTCCGTGGACATTTCCGGGAGCGACACATCCCTGGCGCAGATCGCGGCCGAGGTGCTGGGCCTCGAGATGGAGCAGGTGATCGTGGCCAAGCGCGATACCGATCTCGCGCCCTTCACCGGCCCCAGCGGCGGCAGCCGCATCGTCTACAGCCAGGGCAAGGCGGTGCAAATGGCAGCCGAGGATGCCCGCGACAAGCTGATTGCCCTGGCAGCCGACCGCCTCGGCGTACAACCCGAAGCAATGGAATGCGAGGGTGGGGCGGTCTATGTGATGGATAACCCGCCGCAGTCATTCGGCCTGGGCCAACTGGCCCGCATGAGCCTGTCCTCCCGTGGCGGTCCCATCATTGGGACTGCGTCGCTGTCCAGCATGCCCTACAACCCGGTATTCAATGCCCAGGGCGCAGAGGTGCTGGTGGACCGTGAGACTGGACAGGTCAGGGTCACCCGTTTCGTGCAGGCCCAGGACGTGGGACTGGCGGTCAACCCCATGGGAGTCGAGGGCCAGCTGGAGGGCGGCGCAGTGCAGGGAATAGGCCGCGCCTTGAGCGAGGAGATTCAGATCGACCCAGGCACCGGACAGGTACGGAACCCCTCGCTGGCAACCTACCTGATGCCCCTGGCCATCGACATGCCGGAGATCGAGAACGTGCTGGTCGAGGTCCCCAGCGAGGACGGGCCGTTCGGCTTGCGGGCCGTCGCGGAACCACCGGGGTTCGGGCCGCCGGCCGCCATCGCCAACGCCATATACGATGCCGTCGGCGTTCGCATCCGCACCCTGCCGCTCAGCCCGGAGCGCGTCCTCGCCGCCATGCAGGGACGGGAACCCGAGGACTACGGCATGAACCCCGACGCGATTCGGGCAGCGGAGGTTTAGGGGGTGTGTGACACGTTCCACAAGCCCAGAATAACCTCTTGGTCTGTCGCACCTCTTTCCCAGATGAACTGGGGGACGCTTCAACCTCACTCATTCCTGGAGGGAGGAGGTCAGTTTATTGTCTCACCTAGAAGCTCGGGTTGGTCGCCAGTAATCACGACATTGTGAGGTGGACGACGCTCCTCATCTAATGGAGTAGGTAGCTCATCCTTAGTGAAAAGTTCGGAGGCACATACTTCTGCTAGCAGCCTAGTTCCTTCCGGTTGTAGGTTGATCGTCGCTTCAAGTATCCAGAGTAAGTTCAAGAGTTCTTCGGTGAAGTCCCATCGCTCTGGCCTGATCGTGTCAAGAGTGGACGACTGGCGCCCTGAACGCTTCAATTTACGACGGTCCAGCCAAGACTTGACGATCTGCAAGCCTGAAACGGAATAGTTCCAGATTTCCGGAGGTACCGGCGCGAACTCTCCATCGCCGACAATTAAAGTCTGCGTTTTGCTGTTATAAGAAAATCCGGCTGGATACTGTTCCTCAGAGACTCCCTTGGTGTATCTAGCTTGTCCTTGTGGCACGGTGCCATCATCGCTGGGTCCAGCAAACCGGGTACAGTAGGTGTGGAGGTACAACAACCGGGCACCATGGCTCGCCATTCGCTCGAAAAGGGCTCGATCTTTGGTAATCGGTAAGCGCGGCGGCGGCTGTTCAAGCTCATCCCAGAACCGCTCAACATACGCTGGTTGTGCCAGCACCCCGTAGGCGTATGCGAAGAGTTGCCCGGCAGAAATTGCCGTACCGTGAGCTTTGCCTATCCCATCAAGCAGACCAATTGTGACGTTGGGCTGAGTTGCGGCAACGTCTCTCCATAGTGGGATTACTCCCCGGTCACCAAAAGATCCTCTGAAGTGGTGTTGGTCCGGGATCCCGGAACATGCGACCACAGCAGGTCCCTCGCCGAGTATTTGGACAAGGAGTCCAACCATATACACCTGATACGGTCCTTGGGCCTGCCACAGGTCAGGACGCATAAAGTCCCCAACTCTGGAATCTGCGATGACCCATTGACGATCAAAAGTACGGAATGAGTACGGCTCGACCGGAGGAACGGGAGTGTTGGCGTCGAGCATGGCGATGGACGGCGCTCGATCCTGGGTGCCCATGAGAGGTCTATAGCGGTTACTGATTTTTCGGTCGCGGGTTTCCCTGAACGCAATCCGTCTGTCGTTGGTATCACCAGCAAGGAGGTTGCTCCACCGTTCGTTGAGAACCTCTTTGGTTTCACCAATTGGCCAAGTTCTGTACATTACCGCTCCAGTCTGCTGCCAGGGGAACACATCTGTAAGCGCCGGCCAATCAAAATAATTGCCGGTTCCCAATGGCTGGAAAGGATCTCCCCAGCCTTGGATGCATTGGGACCATTGATAGTCTTGCAATGACATGGTGTTATCGAGAACGGCCAGTTTCTCCTTTTCCGGTCCCGTAAGGCGTGCCTTCCATACCACGGCGGGAGTGTCAGGATCCGGAGGGCCGTTTCGGACTCCGATAGCGATGGCGACTGGAATTTGGATAGCGAAAACGTTTTCCGTTTTCCGCGTTCCCAAATTGTCTCCTTCAAGATCGAGAATCCACAACTCGTCGAATACTTCCCTCATCTTTCTTCGCATTCCCGCAAATCCGGGTCCGCGCAGGTACGATGAAGCGGTTATGAAGGTGACTATCCCCGCATCTTTGGTAGAATCGAACACCTTCCATAAGGCCCATCGCCAGAAATAGACATAGTCATTGAAAACAGGTTTGAGGTGGATGCCATCCCCGGCATCGCGTACTGGAGCGAGGAAATCTTCTAGAATCGGCTTTTGCGGGTCTTTGCCGTCATCGCCAAACCGCACCCAGCCGCCCTTTCGCCGCGTTTCATTGTCCTCGTTGGGGTCGCGCAGGTCGCGATCGTACGGAGGATTTCCCAAGCAGATGAAGACTCGGGTGTCTTTTTTGATCTGTAATGCTCGTTGGCGTTCTTGAGTGAGGTGCTGCTGAAGTAAGCTGGCAGTAAAAGCGGGCTGTCTATTTGGGGACTCCAGCGTATCTGTGAGATATACATTAGCTGTCTTGTCAGTGACGCCAGCCTCCCTCAGCCGCTGGGTTAGGCGCAAATGGGCAACGGAGTACGGTCCTACCAGGACCTCAAAAGCGTGTAGTCGGTCAGTCATGGCTCGCAGTTTTGATGTGACGGCTCCCGAACCCAGACGATCTCGAACTGCTGCCGCAGCATGGTCTAACACCGCCAATGGGTATGTGCCGGTTCCTACGGCGGGATCCAAGACTACAACGTCGTCATCGGCGAACATCAGCTGTTTCTTGAAACGCGTGCGCAGTAATTCTCCGGCTAGTCGCACCTGCGCTCGTACTACTTGAACTGGCGTGAAGTACACACCGCGATCTTTGCGAAGCCGTGGATCATACGCTCTCAAGAACTGCTCATAAAAGTAAAGCCAAGGGTCCTCGCCGTATCCGACCTTTGCAGGATCCATTGCGCCGATAGCCCTTTCCAGCAATTCTATGGGCATATTCAGCTCGTCCCGCACGGCATTGGCCTCGAGTAATTGGATGGCCTCGGCGAGTAGCCCATGCTCGCGCTGCAGAGTGTCTGCCGCCACCAGAGGGCGCAGACTCTCCGCTCCCTCAAACCTAGCCAAGAGTAGCGCGTAAGTGACCGTTTGGGCGTAAGCGTCAGCGAACTGAGCCTCGTCCCCTTCGGGGAAAAGGAGCCCGCGCCATTCCTTGGCGAGACTTCGCAGCCGGGGATTGTCCCTGTCCAAGGCCGCTTGTACATCATCACGGAGTACCCGGGTCAAAGGCGCCAAGAAGGCCGCCAAGCCTTCGGCCGTTCCAGGAACAACCGGGTCCCAGTACAGGAAATCACCTAACAATTCGCGGTAGGCGGCCAAGGCTGTCTCTTCTATGGACTTGGATCCGCCGATACTCACGTCATTGGAGATCCTTGCCCGCATCGCTAGTTTGCCTGAGCGATAGAGGCTCCACTCGCTACCATCAGTGTAAATGAGATTGGGCAAGGCTTGAAATCTTTGCCATTGCTCCAGGTTCCGGCCAGTATATGTTTCGGCTCGGGCTCCAGCGCCAGGACGTTTAAGCTCTATGTGTCCCGTCAGTAATCCATTGACAATTACGCCAATATCCGGACGTCCGTTAACGTCTTCCTGGTGAACCTCGGTGCGCCACGTCACCTCGAGTCCTGTCATCCGGCCAACTGTAGCCAGCAGGTTGCCTACCGGCGATTTCAGTTGGTCCTCTGGCTGCGCTGCTACTGGCTGGCGAAAGTTGCTGGTAACCGTATCGGCGAACCCTGCGACTAGGTCTCGGAAGGGGCCGGTTGTAGTCTCACTGCTGCTCAACTCAGGCATGAATAGGTCCTTGACAGTTCTGCCGAAAATTCGGTTGTCGTAGGCTAGACAGCTAGCATTATAGCTGGCTGACCGTTGTTCTATTCCGGCAAGGAGTGTGAGACAAATCCGAATCGGGTTGGCAGCGCCACTTTGATACAACCTTGTGGGGTTTTTGCTAACATTCCCCTCGCGACGCGATAGAAACCCGCAGGGTTCCCCTGGTCGCGCCAGATTACCGGGAAGGAGACAGAATCGAATGTCGATGCCCCAATTACCTTCGAGCGTTGCCGTCATCGGCTCCGGCATCCTTGGCGCATCAATCGCCTGGCGCCTGGCCCGCCGTGGCGTCCAAGTCACCCTAATCGACAAGGGCCGTCCGGGGCACGGCGCCTCCAGCCACAGCTTCGCCTGGATCAACGCCGGGGCCAAGGAACCCATTGGCTATCACAACCTCAACCGCCGCTCCCTGGAAATGTGGCCCCGGTTCGCCGCAGCCATCGGCGACGGCGGCGACCCGGAAAGCGTCGGCCTGCGCTGGGGCGGCAAGATCTCCTGGGAATCGGACGCAGCGGCAGCCGAGGCATTGGCGCAGCGGGTGAGGCAGCTCCAGTCGTGGGGTTACCCGACTCGCCTGATCGACGCCGCCGAGTTGAGGAAACTGGAGCCTTCTCTGGAGGTGGGTCCGGTTGCAGCCGCCGAGTACAGTCCAAACGAAGGCCAGGTCGAGCCGCAGATGGTGGTGGAAGCCTGCCTGCGCCGACTGGAGGAAATGGGCCATGAGGTGGCGGCGGAAGCCGAGGTCATCGGGTTCGAGCAGGACGGCCATGGTCGCATCCGGGGTCTGACAACGACATCAGGCGCCAGGGCAGTGGATGCCGTGGTGCTGGCCGCCGGCACCGATACCACCCGCATGGCGGCGCTGGCCGGGGTAAATGTGCCCCAGGCCGAAAGTCCGGGCGTCGTGATCAGGACTGACCCGCAGCCGCCATTGCTCCGCCATGTCCCCATCGTGTACGCGCCGCCCCTGGGCGACGGGAGACGGGAAATTCACATCCGGCAGTGCTCCGACGGACGCCTGATGATCGGGGAGGGCGACCAGGAAAGCCTGGCCGAGGACGACAGCCAAGCCCACGCCGATGACCTGCTTGCCCGGGCCCGCCGCTACCTTCCAGGACTCAGCGGCGCACAGGCCGTTCCGGTGCCGGTGGGGTGGCGCCCCATGCCACTGGACGGCTACCCGGTGCTGGGGTTTGCATCGGAGGCGCCCAACCTGTACGTGGCCCTGACCCACAGCGGCGTCACGCTCGCGCCCGCCCTGAGCCAGCTTGCAGCCCAGGAAATCTGCGGCGGCGCCCCTGCGGACGCTGTGCTGGGCCCCTACCGCCCGCAGAGGTTTGCGGGGCTGACGGCTGAGGAGACAGCGGAGGTGAAACATCCTCGCGCAGCCAAGATGCGTTGACGTCCGGGGCGGGCATCCGACCCCACCCGGCAATCACGTCGGGCAACAGGCCGCGCTGCACGCACGCAGGGCATACAGGCATTTGCGGCAAAAGCAAACGAGGCGTCCGGGTTTCTCGGTCTCTTCGTGTTCGTCTTCATGTACGTGGCCGGAGTGGTCGTGCCCCCTGAAATTCTCCAGTCCCTCCTTGATGAAAAAGGGCACGAGGAAAAGCGCCACGACGGGGTCAGCCCACCACCACGCCAGTAGGCTGTTCAGCACCAGTCCGATCAGTATGGTCACGTCCTGAAGGTCGCAGAACAGGGTTTCCAGGGCCTCTGCGCGCAACGACCAGGACTGCATGCGTGTGGCTATGCGCATCTTGCCGACATACAGCGCCGACATTACGACGGCACTGGCTACCACTAGCACGATGCCCACCAGGCTGGGTTCCGGCTCCGGGAAAAACCCCAGGAGATTGGCCAGCGAGTGGATGGCGATGTAGGCCGCCAGCAGGAAGAAGCTGAGGGCAAGCAGCCTTTGAGCCCTTTTCTCGGCAGCTTCCGATTCCTCAAGCCCTGCCCTCAACCGCCAGACCAGCACGCCGCCGGCCGCGATTTCGATGACGCTGTCGAGGCCATACGCCAGCAGGGCGACGCTGCTCGTCTGCGTTGCCGCCCACAGGGCGACACCGCCTTCCAGCACATTCCAGAGCAGGCCCGATACAACCAGAACCAGGGCCGTCTTACGGAGCGTTCCTGATTCAAGCATTCGTCTTTGAGCCTCCCTGTCCTATGGGGTTTCCCCGGCGTACGACGACTAGCTTTTGGGACGAAGGTGTCTCATTGGCCAATCCGTCCGGCCATAGCACGAGTCTCAATAGCAGGCTTAAGTCAGGAGAGTATAACTGTAATGATACTCGATGGATAGACCGAACCTGCTTGATTTCCGCATGTTCCGGAGACCAACCCTGCTCCGAGTGGCAGCAAATCACCGCAAGATGCGAACAAAGGTCACGGCTGGGCTATAATATTGCCGACGTTACGACGAGGCCAAACTCCACGGAGACCGCAATGACTGGCATCTATCTTGATTATAACGCCACCACGCCCATCGACCCATCGGTCGCCGAGGCGATGCTGCCTTACGTCCATGGTCTCTACGGCAACCCCTCAAGCGGCCACCCTTTCGGACGCTCTGCCCGGGCTGGCGTGGACCATGCCCGCGCCCAGGTCACATCGCTCATCGGCTGCTCCCCCGACGACCTGGTATTCACCAGCGGCGGCACGGAGGCTAACAACCACGCCATCAAGGGCGTCGCGTGGGCCAACCCTTCGACAAGCCCAGGGGAGCGGCGCAACGAGATCATCACTTCCAACATCGAACACCCTGCCGTCACCGAGGTTTGCCAGTGGCTGGAGGGCAAGGGATTCCGCCTGACCTTCGTCGCGGCGGATGAATACGGGATGATCGATCCCAGGCGAGTGCAGGAGGTGATCAGCAGCGACACGCTGCTGGTGAGCATCATGCACGCCAACAACGAGGTGGGGACAATCCAGCCCATCGCGGAGATCGCGGAAATCGCGCACCGCAACGGCGCACTGATGCACAGCGACTGCGCCCAGTCCGTGGGCAAGATCCCGGTGCGCGTGGATGACCTTGGGGTGGACCTGCTGTCTATTGCAGGCCACAAGCTTTACGCTCCCAAGGGAATAGGGGCCCTCTACGTCCGCCCCGGCCTTAACCTCGAAAAGTTCATGCATGGCGCTGGCCACGAGGAAGGCCGCCGCGCCGGGACCGAGAACATCATAGGCATGGCCGGTCTGGGCAAGGCGTGCGAGCTGATTGAACAGAACCTTTCCCAATATTCCAGCCAGATGTCCCACATGCGGGATCGCCTGGAGCAGGGCCTGCTTTCCCATTCAGGCGACCGGCGGGTCAACGGGCACCCCGAGAAACGTCTGCCCAACACATCAAGCATCGCCTTCCGGGGTCTCGAGGCCGACCGCATTCTGGCCAGCCTGCCCAGCGTCGCCGCATCGGCCGGGGCTGCCTGCCACAGCGACATGGTCGAGGTCTCCCACGTGCTGGCAGCAATGAACGTACCGGAAGAGTACGCCATGGGCACGCTGCGGTTCTCGGTGGGACGGTTCACCACGGCAGATGAGATTGACCGGGCCATCACTGAGGTCAACAAGGTCGCAGCCAGCCTCGCTCCGTCACCGGCGTCGGCGGGCTGAGATTGTCTGAACTGTGATTTTTGTGATTAAGGATGTATGTGATTAAGGGACTGAATCACCACAATCCCCGAATCACAAGAATCACAGTTCAGACAATCACGGCAGAGAAATCGACATTAAGGACGGGATTATGACAACTCAGACGAACCCTGGCGCGCTTGACTCCGCAGTTCTGGCAGGGTATCAGGAAGCGTTCGAGGCAACTCCGGCACACCAGCTCATGCAGAACGTCGTCACGCAGCACGACGTGAACGACGTTGCTCTGAATCGCACGATTGTTTCCGAGGCGGTACACAGCTTCTCCACCGTTCTGGACGACTGGAGCGTCACAAACCAGGCGAGATCAGGCCGCTGTTGGGCGTTCGCCGGCCTCAATCTGTTCCGCTCAGAGACCCGTAATCTCCTCAACGTAAAGGAGTTCGAGTTCAGCCAGAGCTACGTGATGTTCTGGGACAAGATGGAGCGGGCCAACTACATTCTGGAGGCCATTATCGAAACCGCTGACCGCCCCGTCGACGACCGGGTGGTGGCCTGGCTGTTGCAGCAGCCCCTGGGCGACGGCGGTCAGTGGGACATGTTCGTCAGCCTGATCAGAAAGCACGGCGTGGTGCCCAAGACGGTCATGCCGGAGACGGAAAGTTCCGGCAACTCAATGCGAATGAACTCGGGCCTCAACTACCAGGTCCGCCAGGGAGCGCTTAACATCCGTCGCATCTACGCGGCCGAGGGCGGCATCGACGCGATGCGGGAGGCCAAGCAGGAATCTCTCAAGGCCATATACCGGATTCTCTGCATCCACCTGGGAACTCCGCCCGATTCTTTCGACTGGCAGTGGAAGGACAAGGACGGCGAGTTCCACCGCGACGGCGCGATGACGCCGTTGGATTTCGTGGAGAAATACATCTCCACTCCCATGGAGGAGTACGTCTGCCTGGTCCACGACCCGCGCCGGACCAACCCGCCGTGCCGCACCTACACCGTGCAGTACCTCGGGAACGTGGTCGACGGCACCCGCATCAAGTACCTGAACATCGACATCGATCTCATGAAAGACATCGCCATGCGGATGCTGCAGGACGGCAAGCCGGTCTGGATGGGCTGTGACACCGGCAAGCAGATGCACCGGGACAAGGGCCTGTGGGACGCGGAACTGTTCGACTACGCCAGCGTTTACAGCGCGGACTTCTCAATGAACAAGGAGGAGCGGCTGGAGTACCATCAGACCGCCATGACCCACGCCATGCTGTTCACCGGCGTGGACGTCGTGGATGGCAAGCCCCGGCGCTGGCGGGTGGAGAACAGCTGGGACGACAAGGTCGGCGAAAAGGGCTTCTTCCTCATGAACGATTCCTGGTTCGCCGAGTACATGTTCGAGATAGCCGCGCCGAAGAGCTACCTGCCCGAGGAGCTGCAGCACGCCCTGAACCTGGAGCCGGTGGTCCTGCCCCCGTGGGACCCCATGGGCTCCCTCGCCTAACAGACCTCTGCCAATCAGGAACTATCCCGAGAATCCCCTCCCCCTTGACGGGGGAGGGTTAGGGTGGGGGTGAATGGGTAGTGCTGAAAAACCTTTGGAGACGAGTCATCGGGATAGAAATAAATTTCTAAGCAAATCAAGGACGGTGTATCAATGGAAAGGTCCACCTACAACGAACTCACCCCACAGGAAAGGTACATCATCGAGATGAAGGGAACGGAGCGCCCCTTCAGCGGCGAGTACGACAACTTCTACGAGGAGGGAACCTACATCTGCCGTCGCTGCGACGCCGAACTGTACCGGTCCGTTGACAAGTTCGACGCCCACTGCGGCTGGCCAGCCTTCGACGACGAGGTGCCCGGCGCAGTCCGGCGCCTGCCGGACCCTGACGGCTGGCGCATTGAGATCGAGTGCGCCAACTGCGGCGGCCACCTGGGGCACGTGTTCCTAGGTGAGAGACTGACCGCCAAGAACACCCGGCACTGCGTCAACTCCCTCTCAATGCGCTTCGTGCCGGCAGCCAAGTAGTCATTCACACAATCTACTGCGAAAGCAGACCGCTCGCCCCACTGAGTCCGGGGCGAGCGGTTCAAGTATTAGCAGGAATTTCAGTTGCTCAAACCGAACCGAGAAACGCACTAATCTCCCCGGCTGTCTCCTCCGGCGCTTCTTCGGCTAGGAAGTGGCCGCAGTTAATGCCGTGTCCCCTCACGTCCTCAGCGCGCTCCCGCCACACAGTCAGCATGTCCAGCGCCCGCCCAGTCTGCCAGCCCGGCCGCTTGGCCATGTTGCTTCCCCACAAGACCAAAACAGGGCAAGTCAGCTTCCGGCCCCGGTCTGCTTCGTCGTGGGCCAGGTCCACTTCAATGGCCCGGTAGTCGGCGCACGAAGCACGAATGGTCTCAGGGTCGGAAAAGCAACGCAGGTACTCCCTGTAGGCTTCGTCCGTAATCGCTCCGTCCACCGCCGTCCATCGTTCCAGCAGGAAATCCAGGTAGAACTTGGCATTGCTGCCGATCAGTGTTTCGGGAAAGGGTTCCGGCTGCCGCATCAGGTGCCAATGAAACCAGGCGAACGCCAGGCTGCTGTCCATGGCCTCAAAGGCGGCCTGAGATGGCGCTACGTCCAGCGTCGTGAACGAGAGCACCCGCTCGGGGGCGTCCAGAGCCATTCGGTAGCCCACCCGAGCGCCCCGGTCATGCCCCACGACGTGAAATGCCTCATGTCCCAGGGCAGTCATCACCTCCACCTGGTCCCGAGCCGTCCTGCGCTTGCTGTACCGCTCGGGATCGTCGCCCACCAACGGCTTGCCGCTATCGCCGTAGCCCCTGAGGTCGGGGGCAACAACCGTGTACTCTTCGGCAAGCACCGGAGCGACCTTGTGCCACATCACATGCGTCTGTGGATAGCCGTGCAACAGCAGCACGGGTGGCCCACTACCGCCGTGCATCAGGTTGATGATTGTCTCGGAGGCCTGGATCCGGGTCCCGGTGAATCCCTCAAACACCGCTGCTTCCTCGTCAGACGCCGTGGCAGCGTTTCCACTTCTTGCCGCTGCCGCATGGGCATTTCTCGTTACGGCCGATCTTGGTCCGATCGCCCCGCACCGTGCGCTTGTCCTGGCACCTGGCGCAGGTGCAGGCTGGCGGGTGTTCGCTGTGCCAGTTGGTTCTAGTCGTCATGGTATCTCGATTTTCCGCAGGATAGATACGAGGTCAGGGATGGTTACACTTCAGGCAGTCTCTCAATAGCAACTTCGCCGCCGTCATGCGCGTCAATAGTGATCCGGCTACCCCATAATAGGGCCATGCCAAGTAACGGGGGCTGGGCTTCGGAATGAAGAACAACGACCTCCCGTATGCTATCTTGCCACAACACTTCCCCACCATACGCTCCTAAATCTCTTCCCGATCCATCGGCAAGTCTTGCCCTTCCCATACTCACGTACGGGAGACCAAGCTGTTGAATGGCGGCCAATGGCAGCGTCAAATCGCCATCAAATCCCGTGTCAACAAGGAAATCGAAGGGGTGCCACTGTCCGGCAATATCCGCTACGAAGACAGTGATTTGCGGTTCCCCCGTAGGCCCGCTTGCGTCGGTTAGATGAACCGTGCCGCTAATCATTGGCGCGTCGCCTTGCTTCATTTAGCGCAATTCTGATTTCCTCTCGTGAGGGAAATCCCTCGTCGAAAGACAATCTGCCATAAGTACCCCGCCAGCCCATGCGGAAAACACGCGGCTCCTGGAACTCCTCAGTCCAGGCGCGGGCGTCCGGGCGGCGGGCCAGCAGGCGCTTCAGAGCGGCCGCTTGGTCAGCGTCAACTTCGTAGTCCCCGCTGTCCACGTCTATGACTACCATCTTGCCCTTGTCATCGTCCGTGAGCTTTCCCAGTATCTTTGTCTGAAAGATGCTGCGCCCCGCACTCTTGATTTCTCTTCTTCCGGCGGTCATAGCGTCCTCACCCGGCCCGATTGCGTCGCCAATTATACACCTGCGGCCCGCGCACCTTGACGAAAGCGAACTTGGGCATAGAATATCCGCTAGCCCTCGTTATGGTCATAGTCGAATGTCTGACACTCTCGAAACAACGCTGCTGAGTCCATACCGCGTGCTCGACCTCACTGACGAGCGCGGTCTGCTGTGTGGCAAGATACTCGGCGACCTTGGGGCCGACGTGATCCAGGTAGAACCGTCGGGCGGCAGCAGCGCGCGGCAAGTTGGCCCCTTCTATGGCGACGACCCCTCTCCAGAGAAGAGCCTGTACTGGTGGGCATATTCGGCCAACAAGCGGGGCATAACGCTCGAGCTTGAGCATCCCGACGGCAGGGCTCTACTGAGGCAGTTGGTGTCAGGCGCTGACTTTCTGATCGAATCCTCTGATCCGGGCTACCTTGCGAGCGTGGGCTTGGGTTACTCCCACCTGTCCGCCATCAACCCCCGGCTGGTGATGGTATCCATCACCGCCTTCGGCCAGGACGGGCCATACGCCGGCTACCAGGCATCCGACATCACCGGGATGGCGCTGGGCGGCTTCATGCACCTAACGGGAGACCCTGACCGTGCGCCGCTGCGGCCCAGTTTCCCGCACTTCTACCTACATGGGTCGGCGGCTGCCGCGGCCGCCGCAATGCTGGCCCACACCCACCGGGCGCTCACCGGCGAGGGGCAGTACGTTGACGTCTCCTGCCAGCAGGCGGTAGCGCGGACACTGGCCCACGCGCCCCAGATATGGGACATCGAGGGCGCCATACTTCAACGCATGGGCGTTTACCGTCAGACCTCCGGCGACAACCGCGTGCGCATCAACTGGCCCTGCGCCGACGGTTATGTCAACTATATGCTGCAAGGCGGCGGGGTTGCGCCCAGCACCCGCAATCTCTTTCAGTGGATGGAAGAGGACGGGATCGACGTAACAGAGCTTCAGGCCTTCGAGTGGGAAACCATGGGCTACGGCCGCATCACTCCCGAGGTGATGGATACGGTCGTCGGCCCCATGGCCGAGTTCTTCCTACGCCACACCCGCGAGGAGCTGACCCGGGGTAGCGTCGAGCGGCGCATCCTACTGTTCCCCGTGGCCACGCCGTCGGACCTGCGGCAGCACCCGCAGCTGGAGGCCCGAGGGTACTTCACATCCATGGAACACCCGGAACTTGGGACTGCCGTTGATTACCCCGGCGCATTTATCAAGAGTGGCGAGGGCGCGGCACTGGCTGAGCTGAGACGACGGCCACCCCTGGTTGGTGAGCACAACGTCGAGATTCTCGGCGGCGAACTGGGCCTGTCGCCAGCGGAGATCGAGTCCCTGCGCCGCGTTGGTGCGATCTAGTCCCCTCTCCCTTCGGGAGAGGGTTTGGGTGAGGGCGTAAAGCCATGTGGGTGAGGGCGTAAAGCCATGACTGTAAAACCCCTTCACGGCGTTAACGTCCTCGACTTCTGCTGGGTCGCCGTGGGCCCCATGACGACAAAGTACCTGGGAGAGTATGGCGCCACGGTTGTCCGCGTGGAGTCAGCCAAGCGGCCAGGCACCCTACGCTCCGCCGCACCGTTCCGGGACGGCATCGCGGGCATCAATCGCAGCGGGTATTTTGCCAGCTACAACGCCAACAAGATGGGCATTACGGTTGACATGCGCCACCCTCGGGCCCGCGACCTGATGCTGAGGCTGGCAGAGTGGGCCAACATTGTTACCGAGAATTTCACCCCTGGCACCATGGAAGGCTGGGGCCTGGGGTTCAAGGAGCTGAGCGAGATCAACCCCGCGCTTGTGATGTTCAGCGCCTCAATGATGGGGCGGGGCGGCCCGCTGGAACGGCAGCCCGGCTTCGGTCCCGTGTTGTCGTCGCTGGTGGGCCTGACCAACGTCACCGGCTGGCCTGACCGTACCCCCGTCAACCCCTACGGCGCCTACACTGACTTCATCGTGCCCAAGTTCGCCGTAGCCGCGATCCTGGCTGCCCTCGACTGCAGCCGTCGCACCGGCGAGGGTATCCACCTCGACCTCTCTCAGTTGGAAACCTCCCTGCATTTCGTCGCGCCATTGCTCCTGGACTACACCGCCAACGGCCGCGAGCAGGGGCGGCTGGGCAACCGCGACCCGGGAGCAGCCCCCCACGGCGTGTACCCCTGCGCCGGTGAGAACCGCTGGCTGGCCATCGCCTGCGGCGCCGAGGAGCACTGGCAGGGACTGCTCAGGGTAGCCGAACCCGATGGGGGGCCGCTGCACTCGGACGCTTTCTCAACCCTGCTTGGCCGCAAAGCCAAAGAGGACGAACTGGATCGCCTGCTGTCCCAGTGGACGGCGCAGCACGACCGCCACATTCTGATGCAATCACTCCAGGAGGCCGGCGTGCCGGCGGGAGTCATCAACGACCCCCGGGACCTGTTCGAGGACCCGCAGCTACAGCACCGCAGCCACTTCCAATGGCTGGACCACCCGGAGATCGGCCCCTACGCCACCGACCGCAGCGAGTTCGAACTGTCCCTGACGCCGGGCAGCCTCGATACTCCCGCTCCGCTCCTCGGCCAGCACACCGAGCACTTCCTGCGAAAGATCATCGGCCTCAGCAAGGAGGAGTACGACTCGCTGGAAAGCGACGGTGTGCTGGAGTAGAAGGCCGCGTTACATCGTCTCCCAGTCACCCGACTGCTCGAAGGCGTGGGCAGCCCGGAGCACCGTGGCGTCGTCGAACCGGCGTCCCACCAGCATCAGGCCCACCGGCAGGCCCTCAGAAGTCTTGCCACACGGCACGCTGATGGCCGGATGACCGCTCATGTCGAAGGGGGCCGTGTTGTACAGCATGTCCCAGGCGTGCTCAATCACGGCTTGCGGAACTCCGCCGGCGTCGTTGCGGTGGGCAGGCATCGGGGTCGTAGGCATCAGCAGCAGATCGTACTGTGACAGCGCCTGATCGTACCCGGCTCGCATGTCCCGCCGGAGGTTCTGGGCCTTGGCATACATCACGCTGCTGTACTCCTGGGTCATGTAAGTCCCGATAATCAGCGTCAGCTTGGTTGTGGGCGGCAGGTCGTTTCCTTGAGCCCTGAGTCCTTGCCCCAATGCCTGGGCGAAGCCAGGACTGTATTGGCCTTCGAAATGTCGTCCGGTGCCGCTCATTTGCAGCAGCGAGGTCGCGCCCTCGGCGATCAATCCCCATGACACGGCCCCCGCCCTGGCGTGCCACGGCACGGAAAGGTCATCGACCGTCGCGCCCAACTCGGCCAGCCGGTTGGCGGCCTGCCTGACCTTCTCATCGACCTCGGCGTGCGACTGCTCCAGCCCGAAGCCCTCCGGGACAACAGCGATCCTCAGCCCTTCTGCTCCTGTTGCCAGCGCGCCAACGTAGTCTTGAACGGGTACATCGCCCTGGCGCGGGTCCAGGGGGTCCTTGCCGGCAATCACCTGCAGGAGCAGCGCGGCGTCCGCAACGGTGCGGGTCATAGGCCCGGCGTGGTCGAAGGTGTTGTCTATGCCAATGATGCCGGTGTAAGGCACCAGCCCGTGGGTCGGCTTGTGCCCGACTATGCCGCAGAAAGAGGCGGGGATCCGGATGGACCCTGCCTGGTCGCCACCGATAGTCATGTCGATGTCATCGTAGTACAGGGCAGCCGCCGAACCGCCGGATGATCCCCCGGCCAGATGTTCGGGGCTGTGAGGATTGAGCGTCGGGCCGAAGGCGCTCGTGTCGCCAGCCCCGGAAAAGGCGAAGTTGTCGAGGTTGAGAATGGAGTTGATCTCGGCTCCTTCGTCCAGCATCCTGGTCACGATGGTGGCGTCGCTGTCGGCCACATAGTGCTCCAGGACCCGGGAGGCGCAGGTCAACGGGAAGCCCGAGACGCTGATGTTGTTCTTCAGCCCGACTCGCCTCCCGGCGAGCCTGCCTCCCGTCGCTCCCCGGATGTAGCAGCGCCGCAGGATGGCGTTGTAGGGATCCTCCTCAGGGCTGGGCCGGGATCCGGGGTCGCGGTTCGGATAGCGCAACGGGGGACGCCGCTCCGGCAACTGCGCCAGGTCGTCGAATGAATCGAACAGTCCGGGGATCAGCGCCTCGAATGCGCTCAGCTCGGCATCCGTAAGCTCGAAGTTGTTGGCCTCCGCCAGTCGCTGCACATCCTGGATTGTGGGCCTTCTGATAGTCATTTCTTACCTCTAAAAGGGTGTCTACAGAGTCCCCTCTCCTTCTGGGAGAGGGTTAGGGTGAGGGCGTCTCCTGTATCCGGGGAAATTATATCGCCGCCGTGAGATTTCTTACGGACAGCCCTTCTCTGACAGGATAAGAGCCTTTGGAAACACCCTCTAATACTACAGTAGCAGATTAGATAGGCGCCGTTTGTAGTGGCAGCGCCGGGCTCTGGCTTGGTGGCGGCGTCGCCACCAGGACCAGTACAGGACGAAGCTAGGCGGTTGGCTTTCGGCCCATACCAGGCGTGTCAGCAGCCGCCGAACCTCCGGCACTGTAATGGGAATCAGCTCTTCATCCAGACCGTAATTGCCCCCTTTTCTCCCTGTTCCAGTGCATGATGCCGGATTACCGTCAGACAGGCGTGGGCCAGCATGGCCAGGGTGATGTGCCGGTACCAGCCATCCCACCGCCTTACCTCGTACTGGTCAAGACCCACCTCTCCCTTGGCCTCCTCAAAACACTCCTCTATGGTCCAGCGCCTCCCGGCAACTCTCACCAGTTCCTCCAAGGCCGTTCCCGCCGGGCCATAACAGACGTAATAAGCCAGTTCCCCAGGGTTGGCAATGCTGCGCCGCACCAGCAGCCAGTGACCCTTGTCAGGCTCTCTCAGGGGCCGTATTTCCACGGCGGTCCAGTCGTAGACCCGAGGTCCCTTGGCCCCATCCCCGGCACTGATCCTGACCCATCCTGTTTCGTCAGCCTGCGAGGCCAGCCGGTCAGCCCGCACCTGCCTGGGCCCCTTCTCCGTCAGAGCCCACAGTTTTTCGTTGCGCTTGACGGCCAGCACGTGGGGAACATCCTGCCTCTCCAGCCACAGCCGCAACTTCCGGTCGTTGCCGTAGACCTCGTCCCCGGTGAACCAGGCGAAGGGGACACCCGATTCCAGTGCCCGCCCCAGCATCAGCCTTGCCAGTTGACCCTTGGTCCGGAATACCGTGTCCTCCGGCACCCCGGCCTCCCGCCGCCGCTCCCGGTCGTCCGCCCATACTTGGGGCAGGTACAACTCCCGGTCCAGCAATGCCCGGCCTTTGGCTGAGGCATAGGCCAGGAACACCCCAATCTGACAGTTCTCGATCCGCCCCGCCGTCCCGCTGTACTGACGCTGCACCCCGGCCGACTTGTCGCCCTTCTTGAGGAACCCCGTCTCGTCCACCACCACAACCGCGCCACCGTCGCCCAGATGCTCCACCACATAGTCCTTGAGATCGTCGCGCACCAGGTCCGCGTCCCACCGGTAGTTGTACAGCAGGCGCTGCACGCCGTCGGGAGTGGCGTCGCCCGCTTGCTCCGCCAACTGCCAGCCGTTCTTGCGCTCCACCGGGCTTAGCAGGCCCCGCAGATACGCCAGCGCCCGGCGGCGCGGCTCCGGCCTCCGGAACCGCCCGCCAATGCACTCATGGAGTCGCTCTATGCCCTCGGCCCAACGGGCCACCTCCGCTACCTCATCACTCCCAACTACCACCATGACACCTCATCCCACTTGACTGCCCCAATTCTACCTTTTCTAAATCTGCGACTGTAGTACTAATCAGGTGATTCGATTTCTCAGCGATCACTACGGAGCACTCTTTCACCACGCCCTAACCCTCCTCCGTCAAGGGAGAGGGGGTTTTTTCCTAGTCGCCGGCGGCCGGCGCGGGAGTTCTCTCCCTGCCGAAACTCAGCATGGTACCGGCCATTACCAGAGACAAGGGGGTGAAGCTGGCAACGAACATTGCCAGAAGCAGGTCGCCCGTGGCCTCCTCGAGGAATCCGATGAACAGCGGTCCCAGGGCCTGGCCCGTGGAGATCAGCATCATTACGAATGAGAAGGCCACCGCCAGTTGCCTCGGCTGGATACCCCGCAGGTTGAACGGCACCGTGATCAGGATGGGGAAGAACGTCCAGGTCACCCCGTTGATGATCGACATCACATATATCATCACCACCGAACCCGTCAGTATCATCCCCAGGAACGAACCCACCATTACTACACCGAAGACCTGAAGGAACAGGCCCTCCTTGCGCCAGGTGGCGGCGTAGTAGCCGATGGCCAGCCCTCCAATTCCCCCCAGCACGACGTTCAGAGCCAGTGCCAGACCGCTGACTCGCAGGGAAATGTCGTATTCCTGGAGCATCAGCGTGGGGAAGAAGGCCACGTAGGCCGAAAAGGCCATGGTTGCGCCGCAGAACCCGGCCCCGCAAATCCACGCGTCGCGGTAGCTCAGGGCGCTGCGAAGCAACGGCAACAGGGGTTGAGACTCCCCTCGGGTGAATTCCTCGGTCACCCGGTCGCGCCCCATGACCAGCCAGAGGACGGTCAGCGCCACGTAATAGAAGGCAAATATGCGGAGCGTTCCCCTCCAGTCATCTCCAAGCAGGATGAGTATGATCGGGGAAAGAGCCAGACCACCACCCACCACCACGCCGAAGAATACATTGGACAAGCCATTGACCAGCACTACCTCGCGCGGAGGGAACCACTGCCGGGTCAGGATGGCGCGCGCTGGCTGCTGGGCGATGGTGAATATGCCGAAGAGCAGCCGGCCCAGCAGCAGGAAGGCGAACACCGGCGCCCAGCCCTGCAGGAACAGGCACAGTGCGCATCCAACCAGGGTGATGGCCGTCAGCCATTTGGGAGACAAGCGGGAGCCAAGCCACGCTATGGGAATGGCAAGGACAATGGTGCTCCAGAAAGGCGCGGATCCCAAGAGTCCCTGCTCGGAGGGGGAAAGATCAAGGCCTTCGGCAATCGAAGGCAGCAGGATGCCCAGGGTGTTTATCACCATCTGAGCGGAGACGTTGGACATCAGGTACAGGCATATCAGCACCCAGCGGTAAGTGGGGAAGCTCGTCATTAGCGACCTTTAGGCTCCAGTAGGCACGTCAAAGCACACCCTGCCCGTGTCTGCGTTGGAATTGACCCGGCAATTTGGCATATCATAGTCCTTCCGCATACCATCCTGCCAATCGAAGTGCGGGAAACGCCCAAATCATGGAGCGAACAAGCGCCTCAACCATCCTGGGGAGGCAATGCGAGCGTGAGTATGGAACGGATAGGTGTAGGTTTTTCGGGAGGAATGTCCCCGCCCGACATCGTCGAGTGCGTGAAACTGGCCGAGGAGTTGGGCTACGAATCGGCCTGGGTGGCCGAGGGCCACGGCGGCGACCAGTTCGCCATCCTGACGGCCTGCGCCGTCGCCACGGAACGGATCAAGCTGGGCACCAGCATCACCAGCGTATTCGTCCGCACCGCCCCCACCATCGCCATGGCCGCCGCCACGGTCGACCACTTCTCCAACGGGCGCTTCATCCTGGGCCTGGGCAGCAGCCACAAGGTGCAGGTGGAACCGGAGCACGGGCTGGAATTCATCCGCCCCATCGAAAGGATGCGGGAATGCACGGATATCGTGCGGCAGATCCTGCGCGACGGGGATGTCAACTACCAAGGCGAGGTGTACAACATTCAGCGCTTTGACCTGTGGTTCGAGCCTGTCCGCCGCCAGATGCCCATCTATTACGCCGCAGTCCGGCCTCGGATGCTGGAAATTTGCGGCGAAGTCTCCGACGGCGTCATACTGACCTGGTGTACCCTCGATCACGCAGCGACTGCGGTCAATCACATCCGAATTGGCGCGGAGCGGGCCGGACGAGACCCGGATGACGTAGACG
Organism: Dehalococcoidia bacterium; assembly: GCA_965203005.1. Lineage (GTDB taxonomy): Bacteria > Chloroflexota > Dehalococcoidia > Lucifugimonadales > UBA3495 > VXOI01. The sequence goes on along the minus strand of CBDBBS010000002.1, from coordinate 1,192,100 downwards.
TGACCACCCTGATCGCCTGCGCCGTCTCCGATGACCGGGACGCCGCCCGCGACGAGCTGCGGCGCTACATCGCGTCCTACGTCTGGCGATTCCCGCGTTACCGCCGACTGGTCGAGGAGGCGGGCTTCGCCGAGGAGGTCGAAGCTGTGGCCCAGGCATGGCGGGAGGGACGCATCGAGGATGCCCTGAATCTCGCTCCCGCCGGACTGGTTGACACCGTGGCCCTGGCCGGCTCCCCGGAGGAGTGCCGCGAGCGACTGCAACTGTACCGCGACGCAGGAATCAAGATGCCAATCATATCTCCCCGGGCCTCGGGTCGTGACGCCAGGGAACGGGCCATGGCCGTCATCCGCGCCTGCGCCCCCGGCCAGTAGGAAACTCCCATCCGAGAAACCCATGGAGCATAGGGGAATTCAACGCAGAGGACGCAGAGAATCCGCCGAGAACACAGAGCAATCATCAGATTGATGAGAATCTCGGCGGATTCTCTGCGTCCTCTGCGTTGAAAACCTGTACGGAGAAAGAAATGCCTGAAATCAGCGCTGAAACGCTGGAAACCCTCAAGGAGATCCCGACTCAGACACTCATCGACGGGCTGTGGGTGATGGGGTGGCCTATGAGCTTCATTCACGGCGCTAAGCCCCTGCAGCCCGGACAGCACATGGCGGGGCGGGCAGTTACCCTGCGGTTTGTGCCCCACCGCCCAGACCTGGCCGCCGACAAGCCCAAGGGCGCAGACTCTGCCGAGTACGTGGCCTTCGAGCTCTGCGGCCCCGAGAACGTGCTGGTCATCGACGCCATGGGCTGGGAATACAGCTCCATAGGCGGCGACATCAAGTTCATGCGGCTGATGCAGCGCAAGGTGGGTGGATTGGTGACCGACGGGGCCGTTCGGGACAGCAATGCGCTCAAGGAGTACGGGTTTCCGGTCTACGCCGCCAACACCACCGCCAAGCAAGGCCCCGCCGAGTTCTGGCCCTGGCAGGTGAACGACGCCGTGCAGTGCGGCGGCGTGCTGGTGCGCCCCGGCGACGCCATCGTTGGCGACGACGACGGCGCTGTGGTGGTGCCCGCCGCAGCTGTGGATGAGGTCATCCGCATCGCCCACGAGCGGGAGGAAGTCGAGGCAGTCATCAAGGCGCAACTGGAAATCGAACAGTGCAGCCCAGGAAAGTATTACCCGTTCAACGAGCGCACCTGGCAGCTGTACGAGGAGAAGACGGGCCGTAAGCGCGGCGGGTAGCATGTGGTTGGTTTGGGAAATCCGGTCTTGCCAGGCGGAATTCCTGATGACTACTTCCTATCGGATAGGGTCATCCTGTCGTGGTGTGAATAGTCAAACTGGGGGATTCTCTCTGTCAGCTTGCCGAAACCGAGGAACAGGGCAACTGCCCCCGTGCCTGCGCCGAAAAAGAACAACACGATTGTGACGAACTCAGGGTTGTGGGTGAGACCCAGCCAGAACCCGTATCCCTCTTGACCTGCCTCTGGTTCGGTCCAACCCAGGCTGATAAACGGGACTAGAAAGACTGACAAAGCATAGGTACAGCAGGTACGGCGAAAAACGGATTTCGGAGAATCTCCCGCTAAAGCAAATCCTGTGGAGACTATCCAAATGGGCAGAAAGGTCGCCGGAAACAATGCTGGCGAGGGATCGGCGCCGACGGTGAATGGTATGCACAATCCCAGTACAATAGCTCCGGGCGCACTGAGAACGGCCGCTATGAACCAATGGGTGGCTGGCACTCGAAACATATAGCCCCCGCTTCTCATCAAGGGGCAAGCTGCGCTAATAAGAAAGGGACGCGAAGGATCGCGCCCCTCAATTCATTCCGGGGCCATTGGTTATGGCGCGGTGGTGCCTCCGAAGGCGCCCCAGCCGGCGGGAATCTGGACGACACCGGACTCCAGGTTGTTTATGTCGGTCTGGCCGCAGTAGCCGAGGGCCCGGGAGATTTCTTCGCGCAGCAACTCCAGCACTCCGTGCACCCCGTCGGCGCCGTCAAGGGCGAGGCCCCAGAACAACGGCCGCCCGATGGCCACAGCCTTTGCTCCGAGGGCCAGCGCCTTAATGACGTCGCTTCCGCGCCGCACCCCGGAGTCCACGTACACCTCGGCCTGCCCCCGGGATGCCTCAACAATCTCCGGCACCATCTCGATGGCGCCCATGGTCATATCGAGTTGCCGCCCGCCGTGGGTGGAGACCAGGATACCTTCGACCCCGTTCTCGACGGCCTCGTGGGCGTCCTCCGCCGTGCGGACCCCCTTCAGCACCAGTGGCAGGGAGGTCAGATTCCTCAGCCGTTCCAGCTCCCGCCATGTGATTGAGGGGGCTGTCGACACATCCCAGCCCGGGGTCTCGTCGGTGCCGCTTATGGCGCTGCGGTCGGCATCCATGCCCCGGAAGTTGCCCAGTTCATTCTCACGCTGGTAGCGGTTCCGCAGGTCACGCTCCTTCGGGCTGGGCAGGGGAGTGTCGACCGTCAGCACGATGGCCTTGAAGCCGGCCTCTTCGGCCCGGCGCACCAGCATCTCGGTGAAGTGCCACCCGCGGTGATAGAGCTGGAACCAGAGAGGACCGGAGGCGGCATCGGAGACCTCCTCCATGCTGTAGTTGGATGAGGTGCTCAGCATCATCAGGGTGTCCGACATCCCCGTTCCCCGGGCTGTGGCCACCTCGCCATCGGGATGAGCCAGCATGTGGCTGCCCGCCGGGGCCACCATGACTGGCATGCTGATCTCCTGTCCCAGGACCGTGGTGGAAAGGTTGCGTTCGCTCACGTCGCGCATGAAGCGCGGGCGGAGCTTCAGGTCCTCGAAGGCCGACCGGTTGCGACGAGTGGTGAACTCGTCCATCGCGCCGGCCTCGATGAACTCCCAGTTGTTGTGGGGAAGAACCAGCTTCGCCCTTGATTCATAGTCGTAGAGATTGATGGGGTCGTTAGCCATGGAACCTCCTGAAATTCCGATTGGGCCTACTCGAGCCCGTCCGGGCTGCGGTGGCAATGACTGGCGTCCTCTGCGGAAATCAATGTATTCAGAATTCCGGTTCTGACCAGACTGGCCATAATTCTTGAAGATGAACGGCAAGACCTCCGAGGCAGGGCTAGCTCCGGCAAACCAGTCAGCGTCCAGCTCAAAATCGTCCGGGTCGGATAGTATAGCCGCGACAACCGCGGCATCCTCTTCCGGAGTCAGAGGTATATCACCCGGTTTAAGCCTGGGCATACTCCCTCCTTTCCTTGTTACTGGCGATTCTGAAACTGATTATCCGGCATTTGTCATTCCGCTCGGTAAATATTACCACGTGTAGTCGTTCGGCGATGTATCCAATCGCCCGCCACCTCTGTTCCCCAAGGCGATCAGACCGCCGAATAACTGCGTTGTCCCAATCAAAGTTTTCGACCTCTGAGAAATCGAGTTGGCGCCGTTCGATATTTTCCCGATTCTTCTCCGGATCCCACTCGTACTCCAAGTAAACGCCTACTCGTACCGCAGCGCCTCTGCCGGGTAGATGCGGCTGGCCTGCCGTGCCGGGAGGAGGGTCGTCAGCAGCGAGAACAGGTATGCGACGGCCACGATTATGACTATCTGTAGCCAGGGGAACGTGAATCGTATGGTTTCCACGTCCTCACGTATCTCTCTGACTATGAGATACGAGATGGCTGTTCCCAGGCCCACGCCGATGGCCACGCCCAATAGTACGACGAATGACGACTCCAGCAGGAACGAGAGCTGCACCATATTGCGCCGGTACCCGATGGCCCGGAGCACGCCGATCTGTTGCCGGCGCTCCACCACGGCCCTGAGGCTGACCACCCCCAGCGATGCCACACCCACCATCAGACCCAGGCCCATGAAGCCCGTTAGCAGGTAGTTGAAGGCCCGGTTGGCGGAAACTGATTCATCCACCAGTTCCGCCAGCACGTCGCTCTCCATTCCATTCTGCCGGAATGTGAATTCCAAGTCCCTGGATACCTGCGCGACGTCTGCGCCCTCCGTCACCTTGATCCGGTAGTTGGTGACCGGGATGGGGAACGGCGAGACCTCATCCAGCTGATGGCGCGCCGCTATCATCCCGCCGCCAAGCTGGCCAAAGGCATCAGCCGTTTCATCGAGAACCGCAACCACGGTCAGTTCAATGATTGCGCCTGTAGCTGGTTCCCGGACTTCGATGGGTATGGCCTCCATAGACTCGTCCTCGTAATACACGCCTTCGAGTTGGAACTCGGGCACGTTTTCGCCACCCCGGAAGCCGGTCCGAAGAGGTACAGCCAAGGCATCCACTGCCACCAGGGTCGAGTCGCCCCGCAGTCTGTCCCACACTTCCTCCGCTGTGTCGCCATAGCCAGCAGCTATCAGGTGGAACTCCGTTTCGGTACCCTCCAGGAATCCGTCGTCCGCCGCCCTGACCGCATAAGAGCGCCATCCTTGCTCCTGCGCTCCACGCTGACGCGCCTGCACTGGTATGTACGTAAAGCCGCCGATGGCCTCGAACTCCGATGCCTCCAGGTCAGGGCTCTCCTCTATCGCCTGCTGGATGTCAGAGATGGGGGTATTCGGATTGACCCTTGCCGTGATGTCCCAACCGCCCACGACGGATGAGCCATCATCCGCAGTGGTGCTGAATGCCTCGGTGAGAATGGACATTACGATCATCGTGAATATGACGAGGGCAAACATCGCCAGGGTCAACCCGGTACGAAACCGGGCGCTCATCGGGTAGGCCACCGCCGTGACGAGTACTGGTCGCAAACCGCCAATCCGGGCTGTAATGGTGGTGAGGAATTTCAGCAGGACATCGGCATTGAACATGACCGTGCAGACCGCAGCGGCCACCATAGTGATGCCCGAAATGAAAAACATTTCTATCCCGCCGTTCAATTCTCCGAAGACGTTTTCCAGGATGTTGAAGGGAATGAACCAGTACACCAAAGTCGCAACGCCAATGAATGTGTAAGCGACCCGGTCCGACAATTCCGGGCGGACCTGGTTCACGTTCATCGACGAGCGCAGCAATAGCCCGGCGCCGACGATGGCACAGGTCACCCCCAGTCGCACCCAGATCACTTGGTCAGTCTGTATCCCCAGCAGAATCAGAGCGATGCCAACCACTACCACGATCGTGGACAGGGCCATTCTGACTACCACCATCCAGCCCTGCCGGTACGGGCTGAGCAGCAGTTGAAACAGGGTGTAGACGAAAACGAACGGAGCCGCTGGCAATGACAATGGAGCCGTGATCAACAACGCGGCACTGCGCCTCCATAGTCCCCGCCGCAACGACGCGACGCTCGAGTACAGCGCCCGGAGAGGCAGGAGGAACAGGCCGGACATCAGCAGCCTGACCAGCAGTTGCAGAGCGCTGGCGGTGTTGGTTTCCTGCGGCGTGGGCAGGTCGCGAATGGCCGCCACGATGTTCATCCGGCTCACGCGATAGGCGGAGACACCGACGGTCATAAGGGTAATGACCATGCCCAGGGAGTAGGCTACGACCGCGCTCCGAACTTCGAAGTGTCGAGTCAGCTGGAAATCACCCGCTCCGGCGCCGCCGCCAGCGAAAATCTGGTTGATGATACCGACGATCAGCGCGCTTGCCAGCAGCCCCAGCGCCACTCCGACCACGCCGGATACCAGCGAGTAGGCAGTGCCCTCGAAGACGAACATCTGCACCAGGTGCCATTGCTTGGCTCCCACTGCTCGGGCCATTCCCAATTCCGAGCGCCGGGCTGCCGCCAGCATTACGAAAATCAGGAATATCAACAGTATGCCGACCATGATGGAAAAGAGACCAAACAGGATGAAAAAGCTGGTTACAACGTTGCCCACTAGCTCTGCGGTTTCCAGGAGGCTTCGCTTCACGTCGATGACCAGGAACTCCGCCAGGGAAACCACCAGCGTGTTGACCTCGCTTACCAGAACATCGTCTCCTGTCGCAGCGACGGCCTCCAGGAATTCGGCCCTGACCTCATCGTTGGAAAAGAGCGATATCAGTTCGTCGGTGAGTTCGGGCTTTGCAAGCTCGACCTGGAGGAGTGCCAGATCGGCCTGCAGCGACTCTGAGATCAGTGGGCGGTTGGCCCGCAGGGCTAGCTGCTCCATTACTGATGGCTGAGACAGGAGGGCCTTCAGTTCCGAGGCGGTCTGGCGGTCAGTGAAGAGTACCCGCAGGGTCCTGGTCACCTCATCGCTAAGATCGGCGCCGGAGTATGCGTCTCCCGTGTTGGAAACGACAATTGAGTTGACGTAGCCCTCCTTGCCAAACATGCGCTGCGCGTCGGCAAGGTGCATAAGGAGGGTTGGCTCGGTGCCCACCGGGCCTCCGCCGGATACGACCCCTTTGACGGTCACAGCCACCGGGTCGCCGTAGACGAATACCGTCAGTGTATCCCCCGGAAGCGCCTCCAGGTCCTCTGCGGCTGCCGAGTTGATGAAAATCTCGTTTGGCCCGAGACTGTCAACCCGCACCTCACCGCCGCCGTCCAGAGTGAAGCCACCGAACCCTTCCAGCGTGTCCGGGTCCACGCCTGCGATCTGCATACGCCCCTCGCTCAGCGAGTTGCGTTCATTCACCGTGGGCGCAGTCTCCGCCAGCCCTGCGGCCAGGCCGTCGATGGTATCAACGCTGGCCAACTCTTGCTGCAGCCGGGTGAATCGCTCGATAGGAACGTAGGCGGCCCCGCCGAACTGGTCGTTTTCGCCCGCGCGCGCCGAGATGACAAATTCGTCGATGGTGCCGAGGCCATCGACCACCGATTTCTTGATGGAGAAAGTGAGGGTGTCGCCCGTGCCGAAGGAGGCGGCCATGATCAGAGTGGAGATCATGATGCCGACGACGATCAGTGTAGTCTGGGCTTTGCGGCGGGGTATGTTCCGCAGGGCCATCTTGAGCATGACCCTGTTGCGCAGGGCAAGGACGCAGATTGCCGCGAGTGAAGGCAGGAATATGGCCAGGAGGACCAGCATTATGTGGTCCATCCGTACGCCGAACAGGTCCTCCATCAGTGGCCCTGCCCGATGTCAGTAGCGGTCATCAGTGCGCTCGTCCGAAGGCACTCAAGGCCGCTAGTTGACCAACCGGCCATCGTCCACAATCGTGCCATCGCGCATGCGAACAATGCGGTGGGCCATCCGCCCCACTGCCTCGGAGTGGGTGACCAGAATGAAAGTCTGTTGATTATTCTGGTTTAGATCGATGATCAAATCCATAATCTCAACGGTGGTCTCGCTGTCCAGGTCTCCGGTAGGTTCATCGGCCCAGATGATCGAAGGCTGGTTGACCAAGGCCCGGGCGATAGTAACCCTCTGCCTCTGCCCGCCGGAAAGTTCACTCGGCAGGTGGCTGGCGCGGTCGGCGAGTCCCACCTGGTCCAGCATTTCCAGTGACCTGCGGCGGGCTTCAGCAGCGCCAACGCCAGACAGCAGGAGCGGCATCTCCACATTTTCCATTGACGTGAGGACGGGAAGCAGGTTATAGAGCTGGAAGACGAACCCCATGCTCCTGGCCCGGTAGTCGCTGCGTTCATCATCTGCCAGATCGTGGAGCACCACCCCGTCGATGGTCACTTGGCCCGCGTCGATGTCATCGAGGCCGGAAAGGCAATTCAGCATCGTGGTCTTGCCACAGCCACTCGGCCCCATTATGGCCACCATTTCGCCCCGCCTTACCGACAGGTCAACGCCCCTTAGGGCGTTTACCTGGACCTTGCCTGTGTCGTATGTCTTGTGAATGCCCGTCGCGTGGACAATCGACTCGTCCATCGGAACTCCATCTACCCTTGTGGCGCGGCCCGGGCGTGTGAGGTAATCGTAGTTGTTCAGGTTATTTTGCCTGGAGCACGGTTAAAGAGTATAACCGCAATCCGGCCATGAGGGGAAAGGAATTCGTAGCGGATTTCCTTCACGCAGGGGGTGATTCGGGGCGGAAAGGGCGCAAGATCCGCAGGCCGTAGTAGGCTAACAGGGTCCCTGTTCCTGGAGACGTATCTTCAACTGCTCCAGCCACCACCATAGGCGGCTCCAGACCATGCGGCGCTCGGAGTCAGTGAGTTGCCGTTCCAGGTGTCGACGGGTGGCAACGACTCCCTGCCCGGCCAGGAATCCCCAGGCGCCACGCTCGTTGCGCATCCAGGCCCAGACCCTGTCGCCATGGTCGCTCAGCACCTGCTTCAGAATGGGGTCAAGGGACTCGAGGTCCAACCTGGGGTCCTGCATTACTCAGGACACCCCTCGCCACGGCAAGGACGGCAACAGTATCGAGCGGTGCGTGCGGTGGAGATGCACGCCGTCAGCCGCCACCGACGGGGCGCACGATTTCCAGGATGTCGCCGTCCTGCAGCGTCACGTCCGGGTACTGCTCTCGTTTCAGCACCTCGCCGTTGTAGCCCACAGCCACGTGCTTCAGGTCAAGCCCGAAAGCATTCAGGTAGGACTCGAGGTCCAGGCTTTCGTCGATGGGACGTGGCTTGCCGTTCACCATCAAGTTAATCATGTCTCTTGCGGCCTCCGGTCAGGTAGTGCGGCCGGCACCGGGTCTGACACCATTATCCAACATCGCGGCGCTCTTGTGCCATGATGTTTCCAAGGCCGATCTCATCTTCTCAGCCGCTGACCGGGGATCGTCTGCGGACAATATGCTGCGGATCACGGCAACGCCGGAGGCTCCGGCTCCGATCACCGCATCAACATTGCCCGGAGTGATTCCGCCAATTCCGATCAGGGGCAGGCCGCAACGTTCCGCCACGTTTCGCATCAGTTGGGGGCCAGCTGGCTCCTCACCCGGATGAGAACTGGTCTGAAACATCGTCCCCACCACTAGGAAGTCCGCCCCGTCAGCCACCGCCTGCAAGGCTCCCTCCACCGAATGGACGGAGCGGCCTACCAGCGACCCCGGCGCCAGCAATTGCCTCGCCTGCCGGGCGGTGAGCGCCTGTTCCCCCAGCTGCACTCCAGGCGCCCGAGCCGTGGCCGCGACGTCCACCCGCTCATTGACCAGCAGTGTGGCCCTCCCGGCGATTGCCCGCGCCAGTTCCAGCGCGAGGGAAAGCATCAAGCCGCCCGGCATTTCCTTGGCGCGCAACTGGACCAGGGATACCCCGCCCTCAACGGCAGCGGCCACCCGGTCGGGCAATTCGTTCGGTTCGACGACTGAGCAGTCGGCCACGAGGCAAAGACACGGCAGCCTGAGCGCGGACGTCATTGCAGGGTGACCAATACCCAGCTCGGAAAGCCGAAACCGAGGTTAGGCCGAAGCCCCGGCAGGCTGGGGGACGTCGGCGGTCGGGCTGCTTGCCGCCGCGTACTGCCGCAACGCGATGCGGCCCGCCAGGAATGCCTTGCGGCCCGCCTCCACTCCGGCCCTGAAGGCCTCCGCCATCATGGCCGGGTCGGTGGCCTGTGCGATGGCAGTGTTGACCAGCACGGCGTCGGCGCCCATCTCCAGGGCCTGGGAGGCATCGGACGGGACGGCAAGGCCAGCATCGACAACCACGGGAACGCTGGCCTGTTCGATGATGATGCGCACTTCCTCTCGGGTGTGGATACCCTGCCCGGAGCCGATGGCCGAGCCAAGAGGCATCACTGTGGCGCAACCCACGTCCTCCAGGTTCTTGGCCAGGACCGGGTCGGCGTGGATGTAGGGCAGCACGGTGAAGCCTTCCTCCACCAGTCGCCGCGCTGCCTCCAGGGTTGCCGCGCCGTCCGGGAAGAGGTATTTGTGGTCGGGGATTACTTCCAGCTTCACGAAATCGGTTTGACCGACCTCGCGCCCCAACCGGGCTACGAACATGGCCTCCTCGACGGTGGCGCAGCCCGCGGTGTTGGGAAGCATCTGATACTTGCCCCAGTCGATATAGTCGAGCAGCGTCTTGGCAGTGGGGTCGTCCAGGTCCAGGCGCCGGATGGCCACGGTGATCATCTCGGTGCCGGATGCCTCAACGGCGGCGACCATCTCCTCCATGGTGCGGTAGCGTCCGGTGCCCACGATGAGGCGCGAGTTGAATTTCCTGCCGCCGATGACCAGTTCGTCCGACATTATGACCCTGCTCCTAAAGCCCCTGCTTCCGGGAAATAAACAGCCGCCGGGATGATTCCGGGCGGCCTTTGAGCGTTACCAGGATTGGCGTCTTGTCCCTGCGCCAGCATTACCTGGGTCAGGTACAGACGGTCGGCGGTGCCTACTACCGCCCTCTCAGCCTGGGTCGCCCAAGCTCCCGCCAGATGTGCTATTCATTTTGGATTCTGCGGACAATTTAACATCGCCCGGCATGACGCGTCAACGACGAGCATCGGCGTCCGATGCTCCCGGAGGGGTGGACGCCAATTGCGAGTTCGCCATTTGTCCACTATCGTATTGTTGGAATCAGACCCAGCCAGATTCAGTCCCGAGGGAATGCGAATGTCCTCTCACGGTCGCGACAACGGTCAGGACTCCGCGGCAATACAGCACAGGCTTGATATTCTGCTGGGGAGGGCCCGGCTCGATTCGAATTACCTGGTCGGGTATCCGACCAACCAGGATTTTGACTACTCGGCGCTGTTTCCTTTCTTGTCGCACTCACTGAACAATATCGGAGACCCCTACCACGACAGCAACTACCGCGCGAACACGCATGAAATAGAGCGCGAAGTAATCGAGCGGTTTGCCCACCTGACCCGGATCGACCCGGACGAAGCATGGGGGTATGTGACCTCCGGGGGTACCGAAGGAAACATGTACGGGCTGTACCTAGCCCGTGAGATGTTCCCCAACGCGATGTTCTATTTTTCCGAGGATACCCATTACAGCGTTCTCAAGAACGTAAGGGTACTGAACGCCCGCTACTTCATGATCAAGCGGCAGGAAAACGGCGAAATCGACTATGACGACCTCTATGACATGATCCGGGTCCATCGCGATTTGCCCGCCGTGATAATGGCGAATATCGGCACCACCATGCGCGGAGCGGTAGACGATCTGGAGCGCATCAAGGGTATCCTGCACGACCTGAGAATTACGAATTCATACATCCACGCCGATGCCGCCCTCAGCGGGCTGATCTTGCCCTTCGTTTCGGAGCCGCAGCCGTTCGCCTTTGATGCGGGAATAGACAGCATTTCCATCAGCGGCCATAAGCTCATCGGAGCGCCACTCCCGTGCGGCGTGGTGACAACACGCAAAGCCTATGTGGAAAGGGTGGGGCGGGCCGTCGAATACGTCGGCGTCCACGACACCACGTTGTCCGGCTCACGCAGCGCTTTCGCGCCACTGATGCTGTGGTACGCGCTGTCCACCCTCGGTGACGAGGGTCTCCGCGAACGGGTGCAAGGGATGCTGGACATGGCGGAGTACGCGATAGGCCGTTTCAATGACCGGGGGATACCGGCCTGGCGCAACAGAAATTCGGTTACGGTGGTGTTTCCCAGGCCCTCTCCCCATGTGTTCGCGAAGTGGCAGATCGCCCCCGAGGGTCAGGAGGCCCATATCATCACCATGCCCCACGTTACCCGCGAGATGATCGATGAACTGGTCGAAGACTGCGCCAGGTAGCGCCTGTCAAATCCGCCATCACCGGGAGGTCATCGAATGAGTGCGACAGAGCGAATCTTGATAACGGTGGATAACCGGGTCGGTGTGCTGGCGGGCATTACGAGCATCCTGGCAGGGGCCGGTATAAACGTCGAATCAGTGAACGCCCAAGCTGCCGGGGATCGTGGCGCGATCATCATGACCGTTAGCGATACCGACCACGCCCTGTCAGTTCTAAGTCAGGCGGGCTACAAGGCAGTGAGCGACGACGCCGTGGTAGTGCGTCTGCGGGACGAACCGGGCGCCCTGGCTGGAGTGGCCGACCGGCTGAAACAGGCGGGCGTAAATATCCAGAACCTGCACATCCTGTCCCGGCAGGACGGCTTTGCGTTGATCGCGCTTACCACCAGCGACCGGGCCGCCACCGAGGCCGCAATTAGCCATGAGGAAATCCTTTAGCCGTCAGCGTAGTCGGCAGGCTAAACTGGCCTAAACGAAAGGCACGGGAGCGATTGTTCACTCCCGCGCCTTTCAATTTTGCCGTGGGAATATCCCTAGTCCGCTGGCGCTCCGGCGGGCTGCTGGGCTAGGATTCCAGCGAAAAATCCGGCCAGGTGGGCGTTGAACTCGTCAGCCTTTTCGTAGTGGGCGGAGTGGGCCGCGCCAGCCGCCACTTCCATCCTTGACCCGGGAATGACCTTCTGGACCTCACTGATGACACTGGGAGGGAAGATGGCATCCTGGTCGCCAACGATGAGCAACGTGGGGATCTGCCAGCCGAAGAAGTCTGCCTCCTGCCGTCCGTCCTCGCGGCGGAAGCCCGAGATCACGCCGTCCTCACCCCGCTCGGGGTTCAGGCCCTGGATCTGCTGGTAGAGGAAGGTCAGGGCGGGCTGCTCGGCCATGAATCCGGCGGCCAGCGAGCGCGCAACGCCGTCAGGAGGATTGGTCTTGGCCAGCTCCGACAGCACGCCCGGCGAGACGACTCCGCCAGTGGTGTCTCCCAGCACCAGCCCCAGCGTCTGCTCCGGGCGGGCCAGGGCAAATTCGAGGCAGCTGAATCCACCCATGGACTGTGCTACCAGGAAGGTCTCGCCCAACTCCAGGTAGTCGGCGAGGCCGACGATGTCCGCGGCGAAGTTCTCGCGCAGCGGCGAGCCGTATGGCGCGACGGACTGGCCCCAGCCACGGTGGTCAAAGGTGATGCAGCGAAACTCGCCGGAGAAGCGAGCGACCTGCTGCCACCAGCTCATGTGGTTGCCGCCGCGCCCGTGGGCAAAGATGATGGCCGGGCCGCTGCCGTGGGACTCGTAGTACAGTTCGATGCCGTTGATCGGCGCTTTGGGCATTGTGGGACTCCTTTTCACTGTTGTTTACGTGTTGCGTCGCGCAAGGATGGGCGCACGGCTGTGCGCCCATCCGGACGGTTTTCGGCAGGCGGTTGCTTTACCTTTCGTTCAAGTGTCTCGGGATTTAACCCCCACCCCAGCCCTCCCCCTGAGGGGGACGGGGCGAATGGCTGGGTTCGGGAAGTCAATTCGAGGGGTTATACGGGCCAGCCCTCGCGGCGGTAGGCGGCGTCCCAGAACATCCACTCGTAGCGGCTGCTGGTGAGGAAGGCCTGCCGCATGGACTCCAGTTCCTCCGGGCTGGCGTGCTCTGCCTGCCGGTCCACGAAGCTGCGCCAGGCGGCGACACTGTCCTCCAGCAGGCCGGAAACGTAGAAGCTGGTCCACTGGCCGTAGAGCGGGTGCTCCGACTGGCCCAGTTCCTCGCGGAGCAGGTGGTACGTCCACGGGCAGGGGAGCATGGCGGCGGCCGTCGGGCCGAGGCCCTCGCGGTTGGCGACGGCCAGCATGTGGTTCACGTACCCGGCATTGGTCGGCGAAGGCTGCGTCTTTGCCACCTCGGCCTCGTTCAGCCCGGCTTCGGCCAGCAGCTTGTGGTGCAGCGGCCGCTCTATGGGGGTCATCACCCGCTTGGCCATCTCCTCGATGACTCCGATGGTGGGGGCCTTGGCCAGCGCTATGGCCACGCAACGCGCGAATCCCTCGAGGTACAGGTAGTCCTGGCCCAGGTAGTACTGGAAGGTCTCGAGCGGCAGAGTGCCGTCCTTGATGCCCTTGAGGAAGGGGTGCGCGAATATTTCGCGCCAGATGGGTTCCGCATCGGCGCGGAGCTGGTCGCTGAAACTGTCCATGGCTACTCCTTCGTTTCGGAAGTGTTTTCCGCCTCGGCAAAGCGGGGACTTCAATTTGACCGGCCGAGTTCCTTCTTGTCTGAATCAGGATTTACCGGATTAAAGGATGAGCATGATTGAGAAACATCCTGAAAATCTCTGAATCCTGATTCAGACAATGATTTTGCAATCGTCCTGCCCTAGAGGGAAGGATTTAAACGGGGTGAACAGTTTGCGGGTCACGTTGAGCGGGACCGCTCCAGCTCCATCTGCCGGAGTTCGACGCGGCGGATCTTGCCGCTGACGGTCTTGGGCAACTCGGTGACGAACTCGACGGAGCGCGGGTACTTGTATGGCGCGGTGGTGCTGCGAACGTGGTCCTGGATGCTTAGCACCAGCTCGTCTGATGGGACATAGTCGGGCGCCAGGATGACGAAAGCCTTGACGATCTCGCCGCGTACCGGATCAGGGCTGGCAACGACGGCGGACTCGGCAACGGCCGGGTGCTCGATCAGGGCGCTCTCCACCTCGAAGGGGCCGATGCGGTACCCGGCGGAGATGATTACGTCGTCAGCGCGGCCCACGAACCAGTGGTAGCCGTCCTCGTCCTTGTACGCTTTGTCGCCCGTGAGGTACCAGTCGCCGACGAAGGAGCCCGCCGTGCCTTCCTCGTCGCGCCAGTATTCCCGGAACAGACCCAGGGGCCGCTCGGGCTTGACCTTGACCGCAATCTGTCCCTCCTCGCCAACGGGCACCTCGTTGCCGTCATCATCGACGACGCCAATGGTGAAGCCGGGCATGGGTTTGCCCATTGAGCCGGGCCGGACGGGCATGCAGCGGTAGTTGCCGACAATCAGCACGGTCTCGGTCTGGCCATAGCCGTCGTAGATAGTCAGGCCCGTGCCGTCCTCCCATTGCTTCATGACTTCGGGATTCAGGGGCTCGCCCGCTCCGGTGCAATGGCGAAGGCCGCTCAGGTCATACTGCTTGAGGTCCTCCAGCACCATCATCCGGAAAGCCGTCGGCGGGGCGCAGAAGGACGTAACGCCGTAGCGCTCCAGCATGCGCAGGGTCATGGGAGCGTCAAACCGGCCGCGGGCGTCGTGCTGCATCACCGTTGCGCCCAGCGTCCACTGACCGAACAGCTTGCCGTAGGCTGCCTTGGCCCAGCCGGTATCGGACAGCGTCCAGTGCAGGTCGGTGGGCTTCAGGTCGTGCCAGTACTTGGCGGTGAGAGTGTGGCCGATGGCGCAAGAGGCTTGTGTGTGCAGCACCATCTTGGGGTAGCCCACGGTGCCCGACGTGAAGTAGATCAGCAGTGGGTCGTCGCTGCGTGTGGCCTCGACGCCCTCCAGGGCGGACGAACCGTCGGCGATCATGCGCTCGTAGGAGCGCCAGCCGCGACGCTCCTCGCCGGTGGCGACGAGGTGCTGCAGGGTCGGGCAAGCGCCGGCGGCCTCGTCAACCTTGGCGGCGTTCTCGCCGTCGGTGATGGCCATGACTGCCTCGGCGCGGTTGATGCGGTACTCGATGTCGCCGGGAGTCAGCAGGGTGGTGGCGGGCATGGGCAGGGCGCCCATCTTGAACAGCCCCAGCATCGCAACGTACCACTCCGGGATGCGGGGCAGCATGATAAACACCCGGTCGCCCTTGCTGATTCCGAGATCACGCAGGGAGCTGGCGAAACGGTTGGACAGGGTTTTCAGGTCCCAGAAGGTGTGATGGGTGGCCTTTTCGCCACTGGGATCCACGGATAGCAGGGCCAGCTTGGTGCGGTCCTCGGCCCACTTGTCGACGACATCGAATCCGAAGTTGAAATACTCCGGCACCTCGATACGGTCGTTCAGGTAAGCGTGCTCATAATCGGCCATATTGGGCGTATCGGGTTTCATTGTGCTTGCGCTGGTCGGCATTGCTCCACCTCGCGCCGCCAGTACCGAGTCCAGGAGGCGGCGCATTATCCGGAAACTCAGGCCCCTTGAGGCGGGGTATCATTCCTTGCCGATATTCTACCACCAAGACATGCGCCGAATTGCCTCGATGTGTCACGGGATGGAACGGCGGTTATAATCGGCGGCAAAAGATCATTCGCATTCGACCGGACCTGTTCCGGCCCGGAACGAAGCAGAATGTACGGGAGATTGGATATGGCAGGACAGCTCGACGGCAAGACAGCCCTGGTAACCGGCGGAGGCTCGGGAATCGGCAGGTCCACGTCCCTGGCCTACGCGCGGGAGGGAGCGCGGGTCGTGGTGGCGGATATGAACGTGGAGGGCGGAGAGGAGACAGTGCAGATGATCGTGGAGGCCGGCGGACAGGCCATCCTGGTGCACGCCGACGTTTCCGACCCTGCGGGCACGCAGCTGATGGTCGACCGGGCGGTCGATGCTTTCGGCAGCCTGGACTGCGCCTTCAACAACGCGGGCATATCCGGCGGCGGGCAGCGGCGACGCGCCGCCGACTACGAGGAGGAGGATTTCGACCGCGTCATTCGTATCAACCTCAAGGGCGTGTGGCTGTCCATGAAGGCGGAGATCCCTCAGATGCTACAGCAGGGCAGCGGGGCCATCGTGAACACCGCCTCGATCATGGGACTCATCGCCAACACTGGCTCGATAGCCTATATGGCGGCCAAGCACGGGGTGAACGGGCTGACCAAGGCGGCGGCGCTGGAGTATGCGCAGGACGGCATCCGGGTGAACTCGGTATGCCCCGGCTACATCAACACGCCGCTGCTGCGCCCCTTGCTGGACAACTACGAGGATATGGAGCAGACCATCATCTCCCGGCATCCGGTGGGACGCTTGGGCGAGCCCGAGGAGATCGCGGAGGCGGTGGTCTGGCTGTCGTCCCCTGCGGCCAGCTTCGTTACCGGCCACACCATGGCGGTGGACGGAGGGTACGTGGCGCAGTAGGGTCCTTCCTGCCGGCTGACTAACAGTTCATCGAGTTCTGACCACGGAATCCTGCTGACAATCGAATCTTCACCCTCACCCTAACCCTGTCCCTCAAGGGACAGGGAATATAGGCTACGTGAGGGAATACTGGAAAGGTGATGAAATGACGACAGTTGACCAGCAGACGCAACGGCGGGCAGGCCGCGTCGGGCTGACCGCCCACGACCCGGCTAAGGCCTGCCCCGGCTACGTCCTCTATACACCCATGTCCAGCCGGGGTGATGTTTACCTGATCGACGTTGACGGGTCCGTTGCGCACCAGTGGCGGATGCCGTATCCGCCGGGCCTCTACGGCTACCTGCTGCCCAACGGCAATGTATTCTACGGCGGCAAAGTGCAGGACGAGACCTGGGACCGTTTCCCGTCGTGGAAGCGGTTCAAGGGCGGCGTGATGATCGAGGCCGACCGGCACGGGAACGTGGTCTGGGAGCACCGCGACCCCGAGCACCACCACGATCACCGGCGCACCGAGTCGGGCGGCGCGCTGTACATGACGCTGGAGCTGATGGACCCGGACCTGGCGGCGAAGGTACAGGGAGGCGTGCCCGATTCGGCGCCGGAAGGCATGTGGGAAGACGTGCTGGTCGAGGTGGATGCTCAGGGCAATCGCATCTGGGAGTGGCACGCTGCCGAACATCTGGACCTGGAAAGGCACATCGTGACCATGAACGACCGGCGGGACGAGTGGAGCCATGGCAACACAGTGGCCCCGATTGGGAACGACCGGGTGATGTTCAGCTTCCGGAACATATCCACCATCGGCATCATCGACAAGGCCAGCAGCGAGATCACCTGGCAGCTGGGCTACGAGACCTTGGCCCAGCAGCACGATCCCAACATGCTGGACAACGGCAACGTGCTGGTGTTCGACAACGGTTCCCACCGCAGGAACGTAGGCTTGCCATTCTCCCGGATCATCGAGGTGAATCCGGCGAACAACGAGATCGTTTGGGAATACACCGACAACCCGGCATACAATTTCTTCAGTTCCTACATCTCTGGCGCAAGGCGGCTGCCGAACGGCAACACGCTCATTACTGAGGGACAATCGGGCCGGATGTTCCAAGTGACCCCGGAGTGCGAAGTGGTGTGGGAGTTCATCAACCCGCATTTCCATGTAGACGCGGAAGACCAGCTGGTGAATCGGGTGTTCCGGGCTACGCACTACCTCAAGGAGGACATCCCCTGGCTGGCGTAGCAATACATTCGGCGCGTGCGGCAAGGCATTTTCAAAGCCCTGGACAATCCGTTGGTGGCGAGCCTGTCGAACCATCTGCGGATTCCGGGGTACTGCGCGGGCGGGCGCACGGCTGTGCGCCCCTACAATTTCGAGGATACCCACGGCCCTGAGGGAGGGAGGGGCACTCAATCATGTATCAGGTCCTGGTTCTAATACACCTTATCTCCGCCATTACTTGGCTGGGCGGTATGCTGTTCCTGCTGATGGTGATGATACCCCTGGCGCGCCGCGATGCCGGGGTGGGATTTGGGACGCTCCGCGCTGCCGCCGAAAAGTTCGTGCCCATTGCCTGGGCGGCGAAAATTGTGCTGGCGGGCTCGGGTGCCTACCTCGCGTGGGAGTACTGGAACGTGAGGCCGGACACGTTCTTCACCGGCAGTAGCCACTTCCTCGACTACCTTCAGCGAAAGACCGGCATTTTCGTCATCGTGGTCATACTCAGCCTGGTTCACGATTTCTGGCTGGGGCCGCGAATGATGGACCGGCTGGAACAGGCGCGCGCCACGAGTGCGGAGCTGCCCAGGGGACCGGGCCGCCTGTTCGTGCAGTGGGCGGCGCGCATCAACCTGCTGCTGGTGCTGTGGATCATCGCGTTTGCTGTGTGGATGACGCGTCCTTGACGGCTTACGCTACAGGAAGCTCGAAACTCGCATTGCATATTGTCAGTTGAACCGTTCGATACCCGCTTTCAAGTGAGTGAATATGACCCGATTCGATAAACAATGTCCTGATTGTCAGACTCTTCACCGGGTATTCGGTGTCCCTCTTTCCCACAGGGACAGCGACTTTCTCTCCTGTCGAATTTGCGGTGCGGAGTTATACCGATGGAACGGGGCGGTGACTTTTCGCGCAGAGTTAGTCGAGGTCTTGGAGGAATCCAAAGAGACCGCGCCAGAAAATGGGGAAATTGAATGATCGAACTCCAAACACGAAAATACTACAATCAACAATATGCTCGACGGGACGTAGTCCCCGTCCGCCAGCACACATTTGGCCATGCGGTCAGAATGGGGGAGGTCAAGGACTCCGCCGGCCATTAGGAAAGTGCAAACATGACAATTCCCAATGATTTGGTCTATGCGCGATGCCATGGTTGCGGCGAAGCAGTAGGGAAAAGGGGCGAATCCTGCCAGACCTGCGTCTCGGCCTATAGACCCATACTAATCCGCAAGCTAATCACCCTCGCACTAACTTTAGCACTCGCAACTTGCTGTATCATATTTTATTTGTGGTTCGGAGACGCCTACCCAGATGGGCCCGAGGTGCTCGCAGGCTACGAGGAAATCTGCATGGAACAGTATGACCGGATAGTAGGCTGCTATACCGACTTCAGTAGTCCGGTCTACGAGCGGAGCCGCACCGGGCTTGGCTACCCTAAATGGGTGGAAACAGTAGACCAGTACCTGATTCTCACTTGGTGGATAGTCGGCTTTTGCGCCCTATACCTGTGGGGGTATGCGGCAAGTATAGTCGGCGTTTCCGTCCTATTCCCCATACGCCAGGTCTTCAAACTGAAGAAACGGCGACAGATTCGTTGAAGGTTGCAGAGCGATTCGTGAAGCATTCCATCTAGTTCCCCACTAATGAGATTCCCTGTCGCTACATAGGACAGGGAATTTATCTCTGCACCAGTTTGATTGTCTGGGAATACTCGTTCAGCTAACGCGCTGAGGGGAAATTGGGGTCGCGCTTCTGTCGGACGGAGTCCAGGCCCTCGCGGACATCGGGGCCCATGAAGTTGAGCATCTCCAGCGCCAGCGAGTAATCGAAGGCGGTGTGCTCGGCCATGCGCAGCCACTGGTTCAGCGAGCGCTTGGTGTAGCGGATGGCTGGCTGGGGGCCGTCGGCCAGCTTGCGGGCGACGGCCATGGCCCGCTCCATCAGCTCGTCGTGAGGCACGCATAAACTGACGAGTCCCAGGCGTTCCGCCTCCGGGCCGTCCAGGAACTCGCAGGTCAGCAGGTAGTACTTGGCCTTGGCCATGCCAATCAGCAGCGGCCAGATGACAGCGGCATGGTCCCCCGCCGCTACGCCCAGCCGCACGTGCCCGTCGGTGAACCGCGCCCGCTCCGAGGCGATGGAGATGTCGGCCAGCAAGGCCACCGCCAGGCCGGCGCCCACAGCCACGCCGTTGATGGCCGAAATGACCGGCTTGTCCAAGTTGATCATATTGTGGACGATGTCGCGGGCCTCCTGCATTGTGCCCGCGATGACCTCGGCATTGCCGATGGACTGCTCGATCATGTCGAAGTCGCCCCCGGCGGAGAACGCGTTGCCCGCGCCGGTGACGACGGCCACCCGCACCTCCGGGTCCTGCCCCAGGTCCAGCCACACCCGCGACAGCTCGTTGTGCAGCGCGAATCCCGTGGCGTTGAACACCTCGGGGCGGTTCATGGTCAGGAGGGCAACGCCGTCTTTCTTTTCGATAAGCAGGTCCTGGTAGCCGCTGTAGTCAACCATTTTGACTTTCCTTTCTCGTCTGAATCAGGATTTTCAGGATTAAAGGATTCACCCGATAGGACATATCCTGAAAATCCTAGAATCCGGTGAATCCTGATTCAGACGAATACACCATTCAGTACAGGGAGCCGTCTTCCTTGAGCGCTTCAATCCGGGATTCGGGCATACCCAGAATCTCGCTGAAAACGTAGTCATTGTCCTCGCCGACATAGCTGTAGTCGCCGAACTCCATTGGCGTTTCGGAGAGCCGCGCCGGAGTAGTCCACGCCAGGCTGTCGCGCTTCTCCCACTCCCACGCGGGCGTGCCACGCTCCGCGACGTAGTACGGCGTTGGCCGGTAGAAGTCCCGCGCCTTCAGGTGTTCGCTGGAGTACAGATCATCGCCCTGGGAGACGATGCTGGCGGGCACACCCTCTGACTGCATCACTGTCATCACCTCGTCGGCGGAGTGCTGAATCGTCCATTCGCCGATGAGAGCGTCAAGGCGTCCCTGATTGGCGATGCGGCCTTCCATAGTGCTGAACTCCGGGTCGCTACACCAATCAAGGTTGCCGACGGCGCGGCGGAAGCCGTCCCACTCGTCTTCATTACGCACGGCGATGGCGCACCAGCGGTCATCTCCCTGGCACTGGTACACGCCGTGAGGGGCGCAGTCCATGCCGCGATTGGCGACGCGCCGCGGCATCCGCCCGTTGACCTGGTAGTCCAGAATTGCCGGGCCGGCGGTAATGGCGCCGGACTTGAAGATCGAGGACTCCATGGTAGCCGGTTCGCCCGTCATCCTGCGCCGCATCAGGGCGCCGATGATGGCCGACGGCTGGAACACCCCTGTGTGATAGTCGGAGTATGAGGTGTTGATGGCCGAGGGCGGCTCTCCTTCATTCCCGGACATCAGCGAGACGCCGCCCATGTGCTGCACCAGGATGCCGTAGGACTTGTAGGTGTAGTAGGGGCCTATTCCGCCCAGCCCAGTCTGCCACATCAGAATAATGTCGGGGCGCAGCTGCCGGACTGCGGGAAAGTCGATACCCCAGCGGTCCAGGATATTTCGGCGGAAGTTGGTCATGAACACGTCGCTGACCTTGACCAGCTCCTGGAACACTTCAAGTCCGCCGGGAGTGCGCACGTCGATGGACACGCGCTTCTTGGCCCGCTGGAAGTCGGGCTGGCCCGCGCCACGGGACCACGCAGGTATGAAGGACATCTCGTCCAGCACCTTGTTGGTCTCGACCTTGATGACCTCGGCTCCGAGGGAGGCCAGGATGCGGCCGGTGAGAGGCAGGGCGACGTAGGGGCCCAACTCCAGCACCCGCACGCCCTGGAGTGCTTTCTTGCCGCTTGCGACCATCTAGATGACCCCCTCGCTCCTCAGTGATGCCAGCTCTGCCTCGGAGAGGCCCAGCTCGCCCGCGTAGATGGCCTCGTTGTCCTGACCCAGGCCCGGCGCTGCCCTGGTGTCCGGCGAGACCTCCTCGCTGTCGAACACACCCTGCGGGTACTGAACTGTGCCGGTCTCCGGATGGCCGATTCCGAACCAGAAATTGCTCTGCTCCAGTTGCGGGTCGGACAGCAGGTCCGAGACGGTGTTCACCGGCAGGACCACCAGGTTGCGGCGCTGGCCCTCGTGGAACAGGTACTCGCTGGTGTAGCGGGTGGTGAAATCGATGACCATTGCGGTGATGATGTCATTGTACGGCGCGCGGTCCTGGTTGCCGCCCCGGTAGGCTTCGTTCAGGACCTCCTCATTGCCGGTGACCTCGTAGATCCACTGGGCCAGGGTGTCCCACTCCCGGGGCGTGATAATCCCTGCGGAAATCCAGCCGTCGGCGCTGGGGTACGCGCCCAGGGGGATGACCAAGGTAGAGGTCGCTCCGACACGGGTGACGTTGTCGCCCAGCAGCATCCAGGCCAGTGCAGGGTGGGCGTCGGTATAGTAGGTGATCAGCGCCTCCTGCAGCGACACGTCTATGTGCTGCCCCTCGCTGCCATTGAAGTCGCGGTGGTACAGTGCGCCTAGAATTGAGGCGGCAGCGTACTGGGCGCCGGGGAAGTGCGACTGGTCGTTGCCCTGTCGCATGGGCGGGCCGTCGGGCTCTCCGGTAATTTGCATGAACCCGCTGGCGGCCAGGGCGATCAGGTCGTTGGACTTGTAGTCCTTCCACGGGCCGGTCTGTCCGAATGGTGTGACAGAGGCCATCACGATGCCCGGGTTGATCTCCCGCAGACTCTCGAATCCGAGTCCGAGGGAGTCCAGATAGCCCACCGGGTAGCTCTCAACGATGACGTCGGCGTCGGCCACCAGTCGGCGGAACAGTTCTCTTCCTCGTTCCGTTTGGATGTCCAGGGTTATGGAGCGCTTGTTGGTGTTGTAGAAGAGGAAATAAAGGCTCCGGTCCGGCCCCTCCTGGTCTTGGGCAAATGGGCCAAAGGAGCGGGACGGATCACCGCCCGGCGGTTCCACCCGCACCACGTCGGCGCCGTAGTCGGCCAGTAGCTTGCCGCAGAACACGGCCTCTGGGCCGCTAAGGTCCAGCACCCGGTACGGGGGGAAGAGTCGGCCATCTTCCGGCGCTTGGAGGGGCATGATGCAGCAGCGTTCCTATTTTTGAGTGCCGCCTGGCGCCAAACCGGAACCAGAGCGGCCTTGGGATTGTAGAAAGCGGCGTATGAGGCGTCAAGTTGCGGGCCAGTCCGTACACGCCACGCAACGCTTCCACAGGAATTCTCCTGTGGCATTATAATGCGTAGGATTGGAGGTTTGGATGATGGCCACATTGAAGCCCCGCGCCGGGCTGCAGCTCACCGTCGAAGAGTTCCTCGAGTTGCCGGACACATACGACCGGCGGAAGATGGAACTGGACGAAGGGGAGTTGTACGTTATGCCACGCCCGCGGAAAGTTCATCAGTTTTTTCAAGCCAGACTGGTGACACACTTTGAGAATTACCTTAGCGGGTTCGACGAGCCGCCGGCCGACGTATCGCACGATTTCGTTATCGCACTGTCGCTGGACGAGCGCATCCTCTTCGCGCCCGATCTTTCCATTGTGCTGCGGGGAAGGGAACACATCATTAGCGACCGGATGATTGAGGGCGCTCCCGATATTGTGGTGGAAATTTTGTCATCAGACCGCAACCGCGATCTGGTGCGCAAGCGCCAACTATACGCCGCCGCTGGCATCCCCGAATACTGGATTTTCGACTATCGCAACGACAGCGCCACGCTACTGGAACTGCGCGATGGGGAGTACGTGGAGAGGGCCACACTTGGCCCATCCGGCACGCTGACTACGCCACTTCTCCCCGGCCTGGAAATACCGCTGGCAGACATTTTCAACAACCCTCGCCGCCCACCCCGCTAGACGGCTAATATCTCCCGGAACTCTGGAACCCGCAGGCGGGCGGAATTGCTATAATGCTCCGTCTGACCATTCGATACTGGACCACTGACCGGGGCTGCTTTTGACCTCTTACCTGTCCGCCACCAGAGACCGCTTCCTGCTGGGGCTGAAATACCCCGACTACCGCACCATGTGGATCGCCACCACCTGTTCGGGGGCGGCGGCCTGGGCACTGATAGTTATCCGGGGGTACCTGGCCTGGGAGCTCACCGAGGCGTCTCTGTGGGTTGGCATCATCACCTTCGCGGCCATGTTCCCCCGTGTGTTCTCAACGCCCTTTGTGGGGTACCTCGCCGACCGCTTTGACCGGCAGACCTTGTTGCGGTGGATATTCGCCCTCAACCTGGCCCACAACATCCTGCTTGGCTTCCTGGTGATGAACGAGATGGCAGGGCCGTGGGCGTTGACGTTCCTGGCGCTGTTCAACGGCACCCTCAGAGCTGGCCAGATGACAGTGTCCCAGGCCCTGATTCCCAACCTGGTGCCCCGGGAGCACCTCCTGAACGCACTGGCGCTGAACCAAGCTACTCAGCAGGGTTCTAGACTGGTCGGGCCCGCTCTGATCCTCCCGCTGCTGGCCTTCGTGAGCCTGGACGCCGCATTCTGGTTCTGCAGCGTGTTCTATCTCATCGGTTTCATCCAGATGTCCCGGGTGAGAACCAGGTCGACGGGCGAGATCGACGAGTCCCGCTCATTCTGGAGCAATCTCATTGCGGGCTTTGAATACATCTACACCAGACCGCGACTGCTCTTCATGGTTCTGCTGGTGGTTGCCCACTGCGCCTTCGTGATGTCGTACGAATCTATCCTGCCGGCCATTTCTGAGGTCAAGCTGGGCGCAGGGTCGGTCGGTGTGACCTACCTGATGGGCGGAGTCGGGGCGGGCGCGCTGATTTCGTCGATATTCCTGGCGGGGGTGCGTGGAGCCTCGGCGAGAGGGAAGATGTTCCTCCTGTTCGGCGTGCTCAGTGCCGCTGCGCCCATCCTGCTGGCTGTGTCCACCATCAGGGAGGTCTCGATCTTCGCCACAGTGCTCATTGGCGCGACACAGGCCGGCTTCATGACCATCAGCCACACCGTAATCCAAATGCTGACCGACGACTCGGTGCGGGGGCGCGTCGCTGGCGTATACTCGGTACACGTGGGCGGCAGCATGGCCATTACCAACATGATCGGAGCCGTCCTTTCCGACGTGTTCACCGCTCCATCGGTGATGCTGGTGGGAGGACTGCTGTTTCTCGGCGCGATGGTCGTGAGCTTCGGCAGCGGCACGCTGCGGCGCGTCTACTTCCCGGCGCCCGCCGTTCCGGCGGCGGCATCCGCCTGATCCCGCTGAGTTTTTTCGAATCCTGAAAGTACTTTCCGGAGGGAACTCCATGACCAGTGAAATTGACCGCTACATTGAGAGGACTCCGAACTCCAGGGAAGCGTGGGAAGAGGCGAAGCGTTACCTGCCCGGGGGCGACAGCCGGAACTCCATTTTCTGGAACCCCTATCCCATATTCGTGGAACAGGCCAACGGCGCCCACGTCATTGACGCCGACGGCACTGACCGTCTGGACTTCATCGGCACCATGACAACTCTCATCCTGGGGCACGCGCCGGAGCCGGTGATAGACGCGGTGCGGACCCAGCTGGACCAGGGAGTGGTGTACAACGCCCCCAACCGGCACCAGGTGCGCCTGGCCCGGCTGCTCTGTGAGCGCATCCCCAGCTTCGACATGGTGCGCTTCACAAACTCAGGCACCGAGGCGACGCTGAACACCATACGCGCCGCCCGGGCTTACACTGGCCGCAGCCTGATCGCCAAGGCCGAGGGCGGCTACCACGGCAGCCACGACGTGGTGAGCGTGAGCGTCCGCGTTGACCCCGCCAAGGCCGGGGAGCGGCTGCACCCCGACGCCCTCCCCGCTACCGAGGGTCTGGCGGAAGGCGTGGTGGACTCGGTGGTAGTGATCCCCTTCAACGAGACCGGTCCCGCCAGGGAGATACTGGACCAACACAAGCACGAGCTGGCCGCCGTCATCGTGGAGCCTATGCTGGGTTCAGTGGGCATGCTGCCCGCTACCCACGAGTTTCTGGCAATGCTACGGGACTTCGCAACCGAGAACGGCGTGGTGCTGATCTTCGACGAGGTCATCAGCTTCCGCGTTGCGCCCGGCGGGTCCCAGGAATACTACGGCATCACGCCGGACATGACCTCGCTGGGCAAGATCGTCGGCGGCGGATTCGCCGTGGGCGCCTTCGGAGGGCGCCAGGACATAATGGACCTGTACGACCCGACTACCGGCCCCCTCGTGGCTCACGCTGGCACCTTCAACGCCAACCCGGCGACCATGCTGGCCGGGGCAGTAACCCTGGAGCAACTGACGCCGGAAGTGTACCGCCGCCTGGCTGAGGTCACCGAGTACCTGCGCCACGGGCTGAGGGAGGTGGGCCGCGAGCTGGAAGTGCCGGTGCAGGTGACCGGGCTGGGGTCGCTGTTCGGCATCCACTTCCAGGACGACACGCTGGTCGGCTACAGGGACATCGCCACGGCAGACCCGGCATTCCGGCACAACGTGTTCCTCGGATTGCTGAACGAGGGCATACTCATGGCACCGAACCTTGTAGGCGCGGTATCCACAGTCCTCGGCGAGGACGAGGTGGACACTTTCGTAGACGCTTTCCGGGCGGTCCTGCAGCGCCAGGTGTAGGCGCAACACGCACAAAAATAGGGGCGCACAACAGTGCGCCCCCGCATCTCTCTGCACTTGCACTTTCGGGTCTAGACGAAGTCCTCGCGTCGGAACAGCGTCGTGGTCTCGATGCGCTGCGGGTCTCCGTCGAACCAGTCGCCAACGGCCTCGCGCCACGCTGCGTAGTGGGGCATGCCGCGGTGGGCCGTCTCCCATGCGTCGCGGTCCTCGTAGACCTCGTAGAGATATACGGTGTTGGGGTCGTTGTTGTCGGCGAGGACATCGAATCGCAGGCAGCCGGGTTCCTTGGTATTGGAACCCTCGGCGTCTCCCCTGGTGGCGGCGATGAACTCGTCCCGGTGGCCGTCCTTGATCTTGACTGTAACGAACAGGGTAAACATTTATCCTCCATCCCCCGGCATAGGGGGAGCAAAAATCTTATTGGCGGCCCCATTATAGGCTCCGGCGATTGCCCCGTACAACGGCAAGCTTAGCTGCGCCTGATAACCCCGCAGGCTATCCGGCTTCCCGCCGTTCCGGCATCCGCGCCGTAGTCGTCTGGCTGTTCGTGTATTATGATGGCAGAGCCGTCGGAGTCGAACAGAGAACGCGGGTCATCCTGCGCCAGTGTAACGTCTCCCGTAAATACATCAGCCCGCACTGTGCCGTCCGCATTGGCGTATACGTTGGGCAGGTCGCCTGCGTGCATATCGGTGGAATACAGGAATCCGTGGCTTTCCTCGCCGGGGCCGAAGTGGCTGCCGGCGGCGGAGAAGTCGGGGGAGCACGAGCCGACAGCGTGAATATGGAATCCGTGGCCGCCAGGGGGTATTCCCATTAGGTCTGCACTCACAAGAACCCCCTGTGGACCCTGAAGCAGAGTAACCACGCCCATAGCCTCGCCGCCCTCACCCGCCATGACCGCCGTGGCCATAGCTCCAACGTCTTTCTCAGGCTCCAACACCTCAGATTCCTGATTACAGGCTATCAGTAACACAATGGCCAGACCTAATGCCCCCACGATCACGATTCGCCTCATCCGGTTCGTCCTCTCTATTCCTTTGCATTGTCAGTAATGTCAGTGGTCAAATATAGCATGCAGGCCGCTCTCCAAGAAATGTTGGCGTCGTTTCACCCGGAGTTGTAAAATTGGCTAACCGCCCGCCAGTCCAGCGCCGCTTCAACGACAATTTGATCCTGAGCTTTTCGAAGGAGGCCCCGATGGCCGACATACCAATCGTTTACACCCTGACCGTATGCCCTGCCTGCGACGCCCTGCGCGCAGCGTGGAAGCGGGAGGGTGTCGAGTACGAGGAAAAGCGTGTGGACCAGAGCCAGGACACGCTGGACGAGGCATTGGACTACGGAGATGCCGTGCCCATCATCCTCTACCCGGACGGCAAGGTGGAGGTGGGATTCAGAGGCATGACCGGTTGAGAAATCGGCTGACGGGCCGTGCGCCCGGTTAAGGGAACGCCCCCGCCCCAACCTTCCCCCGGAGGGAGAGGGGGCAATTCAATATTTCGAGGGGAGCGATATGGCAAGAGAAACCAGTGTGGTAACCCCGGAAAGGTATACACAGGGCTTTGACTACATGGCATACATGAATGAGATCAAGGTCAACAAGGGGCGGTTCGAAGGCTTCTATGAGACGTCAATTCTTTCCGATGACGACGTTCAGGCCTTCAGGGAATTGACTTCACGGCCCAACGGCCCCAAGAAGATGCTGGTCCTGGGAGAGGACTGGTGCGGCGACGTGGTGCGCGGTCTGCCGGTGCTGGCGCGGATCTGCGAGGCGGCGGAAATGGAGATGCGGATCTTCCCCAGGGACTCGCACCACGACATCATGAACGAGTTCCTCAAGGAGGGCAAGTGGATGTCGATCCCGGTGGCGGTGTTCTACACCGGCGACCACGACTACATCTGCCACTGGATCGAGCGGCCCGAAATCGCCGAGCGTGAGATGCACCAGATCGAGGTCGACATCCGCGCCGAGAACCCGGACATCGACGACCAGGCGTTTGGGAGGGAGCGCCGCCAGCGCACCGCCGCCAAGGCCGATGAGTGGATTGCGGCCACAGTGGTGGAAATCAGGGAACTGCTGGAGAAGAGCATTTCCTGACCGCTCTTCCACCCAACCCGGATCCAGGATCCCCGACTCAACCGCTCGTCCTTCGACAAACTCAGGACGAGCGGTTGGCTTTTCGACGCGTGTCTGTCAGTCGGCTTGGCTGGCCTGTAATGCCGCTGCCCGGCGCCTCCGGCTCTCCCTTGCCGCCTCCGGAGTCCCTAGGAACAGGAACAGAGAGGACCCGGCCAGGCTGACAATCGCCACCACCACCATGGGGATGAAGTAGCTCTGGGTCGCATCGAACATTATGCCGGCGAACAGCGGGGACGCCAGCAGCATCACGTTCATCGGGATCATCGATATGCCAGTGATGCTGGCGAAGGCTTTGCGTCCAAAGTAGACGCCCCGGATAGCAGTGGTCAGAGGGTTGCGACCACCGAAGCCGATGCCCATCAACACGGCGAACAGGTAGGCCATCCACAGCGTTTCCGCCAGCATCAGGACCACCACGGAGGCGGACTGTATCACCGAGAAACCAAACAGAGCCAGCCGTATCGGAAGGCGGTCTCCCACGTATCCACCGATCAATGTGAACACCGCCGCTACCCCGGTATATGCGCCGACAACCCAGCCCACGGTCTGCAGTGAGAAACCCCGGTCGTCCAGCATCGGCCCCAGGTGTACCGTCAAGGTCACGATTACGATAGAGGAGCAGGCGTGCCCCATGGTAATCAGCCAGAACGTGCCGGTCCTGATGGCCTCCTGCCAAGTGTAGTCTGGCTCCTCGGCGGAGTCGCCAGCACCGGACGGCGTGGAAGTCTGTCTGGCCCGGGCTGCCGGTTCACCATCGGGGAATTGACCGTACGGCTCCGGCGCGTTTCGCACGAGTCGCGATACGGGCAGGGCCACCGCAAGCAGGAATATACCAATGGCAAGCGCCGTTATCCTCCAACCTGGCCGCCCCGGAACGTCGGGATCGATGACGAATGCAAGGAGGGGCACCAGCGCCATCCCGCCGACCAGGAATCCCTCCATGGCCAGCGCCATGGCTGTCGACCGGTTGCGGACGAACCAGTTGTTCAGCACGGTCATCATGGGCATCCAGGTGCCGAGGCCGACCCCCATGCTCATGACGACAAAGGCGATGTAGAAGTGCCAGATGTTCTGCATCTGGCTCATGATCACGAACCCACCGCCGGCCACCACCAGCCCGATGAGCACCATCCGCCTTGAGCCCAGCTTGTCGATCAGATAGCCGCTGATGGGACCCATGATTGAGCCTTCCACCCGGCTGAGGGAAAAGGCTATGGAAAGCTGGGTCCGACTCCATCCGAAATGACTTTCCAGCACGACGAACCAGGCGGTCATTCCCTGGAACAGCGGTACGGTGCCGATGACCATGATGAAGGCAGCGACGCCGACCAGCGTCCACCCATAGAAGATCCCGCGAGGAGAGATGGAGCGGGCGATGCTCATGAAGGATTCATGGAGGAGGCCACTAACTCGGAACCAAAAAGGAGGACGATAGGCGCTGCGCCGTGATTGTCCATGCTAGGAGTCGCCTGCTGCCGAGGCGGCCACGGGGGTCGGCGCGGGCTGCGGCACGCCGATCTTCGGCTTGCGGGCGATCAGGAACAGAGTGGCTCCGACGCCGTTGAGGATGGCGAGCATTACGATGGCCCACTGGTAGTCGCCCAACTGGTCTCGCATGAACCCGGTCATTATCGGGGCAAGAAGCAGAAGTATGTTCATCGGAACTGTGGAGATGCCAAGAATCTTGCCGAAGGACGCCCGGCCGAAATATTCGCCCCGAATCGCGGTGGTAAGAGGCGTGCGTCCGCCAAACCCGACGCCAAACAGGATGGCGAAAACGTAGAACATCCACAGGCTTGTGTTGATGGCAATCAGCACCACCGCAAGCCCCTGGATCATTGAGAACATGAACAGTGCGACGTTGGTGGGTATGCGGTCTCCCAGCCATCCGCCACCGAACTGGAAAGGCAGCGAGACGATATTGTAGAGCGAGACGATCCACGCCACCGTCTGGAGCGAGTAACCCAACTCGGTCATCATAATGCCAAGGTGGGTCATGACGGCCAGGATGATCATGGAAGCGAAGCCGTGGCCGAAGGCGATGCACCAGAAGGCCTGCGTCCGCAGCGCCTGCCCTACTGTGAGTTCCGGTTCCCCCGTCTGGGAGGTGGCTAGCTCCTCCTGGGTGGGTTCCCTCTGCGCTGCGGGTTCGGAGTCCTCCGTATCTCCGTCCGGGCGGAGTCCCATATCCTGCGGGCGGTTCCTGAGTATCAGCGGGAATAGGAAGGCGCCGACAAAAATAACCCCGGCAATCACCAGCGCCGTGGTTTGCCAGCCGAGCCGGTCGTATTCGGGGTCGATGGCCCAAGCGATGGCGGGCACCACCAGCAGTGCGCCAGCGGTCATGCCCGACATCGAAATGCCCATGGCCATGCCACGATTGCGGCTGAACCAGTGGTTCAGCATGGTCATGAGCGGCACCCAGCCACCGAGGCCCTGGCCCAGCGACATCAGAATGAATGCGAGATAGAAGATCAGAAGGGCGTCGACGAAAAACCACAGTTCGCCGAATTCCATCGGCCCTATGCGAAAATCGTTGGTGAAGCTGAAGACGACGAATGCCCCGCTGAGCACCAGCATTCCAACGAAGACCATGATGCGGGTGCCGAAGCGGTCGGTTGTGTAGCCCTCCAGCGGGCCGAACAGCGCTCCCTCGGCCCGCGTCAACGCCAGAGCGGCGCCGACTTGCGTGGCGCTCCAGTCGAAGTGGGCCTTCAGCACGGGGGCCCAGACGGCCATGCCGTGAAAGACGGGCACGGCCGACACGACCATAATCAGGCCGGCCAAGCCGGACAGCCACCAGCCGTAGAAGACCTTACGTGGCGTCACTGGATTTCACTGCAAGGAGCTAATTCTGGCGGTTTCAGCAACTGTGGAGGACTTCTCCGGGAGGATCATTTGCGCTGAGTTTCCTGAGAGTCAGCGGGTGAATTCTATACTATTGATACAGAGTTATCAAAGTACACAATATAAACCCCAGGACGATTGCAAAGTCCTGTCAGAATCAGTCCCTGCTTTCGCGGGGATTACAGGAATTGAGGATTTTCAGGATATACGCTCCCAATCCTGCTCATCCTTTAATCCAGTGAATCCTGATTCTGACAAAATTTGGGACGACGGACTTTGCAATCGTCCTGATATAAACCCTCATTTGATCGTACTTGCTCCGCGCTTTCAGAATCCGCAGACGCTGTCCCGGAGAATGCGACAGATTCATGCGGTGGCGACCAAGATTCCCAACCGGGGTGCGGCATGGTAAATTAGCGGTCAACCTGAATGAGTGTGACGGGCGGCCTCAGCCGTCCAGAACCCGGCGTGGGCCGCATTCGCAAAATTGAGCCAGTGCTTACAGCCTGGACGGAGGACCGATGAAGTACGGAATGTTCATGATGCCATCCCATCCGCCGGAGCGGGAGCTGTACACCGCTCACCAGTGGGACCTGGACTGCCTGCAACTGGCCGACGAGCTGGGATTCTCCGAGGCCTGGATCGGAGAGCACTTCACGTCGCCCTGGGAGCCGATTCCGGCGCCCGACCTAATGATCGCCCAGGCACTGATGAAGACCAAGAACATCAAGCTCTGCACCGGCGTGCACCTCCTGCCGTACCACCACCCCGCCGAGTTGGCCTGCCGCGTGGCCTACCTCGACCACATGGCCCAGGGCCGCTTCATGTTCGGCATCGGCTCCAGCGGCCTGCCCACCGACTACCGCCTGTTCGACGTGGACGGCATGAACGGGCAGCACCGCCGCATGACCCGGGAGTCCATCGACATCATCCTCAAGCTTTGGGAGAGCGAGGAGCCCTTCGAGTACAAGGGCGATTTCTGGGACGTCAACTATCCGGAGCCAATGCTGGACACCCTGCGTTTCTTCATCAAGCCGTACCAGAAGCCGCATCCTCCCATCGGCGTGGCCTCGGTCAGCATCGGCTCGGAAACCCTCAAGATCGCCGGCGAGCGCGGCTTCATCCCCATGAGCCTGGCCATGAACCAGGACTACGTGATCAGCCACTGGGACGCCATCGTCGAGGGCGCCGCCCGCAGCGGGCGCACCCCCCTGCGTTCCGACTGGCGCATCACCCGCGACGTGTGGGTAGCCGACTCGGACGACGAGGCCATGGACGGCGCAGTCAACGGGATGCTGGGACGGGTGTGGGGCGACTACCTGCTGCCGCTGTTCGGCGCCTTCGGCCTGACCCACGTCATCAAGCATGATTCCAGCGTGCCAGACGAGGCGGTGACGCCGGAATACATGGCGGAGCACGTCTGGCTGGTCGGCTCCCCGGATACTGTGGAGCAGCGGCTGCTGAACCTCTACGAGATGTGCGGCGGGTTCGGGACGCTGCTCACCCTGATCTACGACAACATCGAAAACCAGAAGGGGTGGGAAAGGTCGATGAACCTGTTCGCCAACGAGGTGATGCCCCGCCTCGCCGAACTGAACCCCGACTAGGCGTGGACTTTTCTCAGTGCTAACGGCGCGGGCCGCCCGATTAACGGGCGGCCCGTTTCGTTGGGCGTTGGAGCTTGAGAACCGAGAGGGCAGCAGGAACTCAGCCTCTGTCGGCCAGCACCTCGATCAGGTCAACGTAGTCGGCGACGCTCTTGATCAGGTCAGGTATGTCCATATGGTATACCCCTCCGTAGAAGGCCTCGATATGGAGGTGATAGACCACTTCGGTATAATTTTTTCGCAACTCAATCCAGTCGCCGCCCCGCTCCCTTGCCAAAGAGCGGATTCCGGCGTCTATATTGGTACTTCGTGGCATTTCTGCCCCATAAAGTTCAAGAATGGCTGCCTGGGTTGCGTTGCGGGTGGCGCACCATGCTTTCTCGGCGGCGTCACGCCAATCACCTGCCGCCAAACGAGCCATCGCCTCATCGTGTATGGCGCGGGCGTCGCTTATCAGGTCTCTGGCAGAAGAGTTCTTGAGCATTGGACTTTCACTCGACGGTAGACCCGGTTCGGGTTACCACCCCTCGATTGCTATTGCTATCTCGCGCCAACGGCAAACTTTGATCCGACGCCTATCGTACACCATCCACATGGTAGCGGGTTCTTACTTGCACCTGCTGATCAGAACGGGCGCGGCAGAGCGGGCAGCACCGGCAACAGGTTGGCCTCCACCACGTTGTACAGCGCGTAGACCGTGCCGGCAACGACCAGGACGTGCCACGGGGTCCATCCCCAGAATACCCAGCGGTAGTTGTGGCCCACAACCCACACAGGTCCCGCGACGATGTAGCACGGCAGCGAAAGCAGCGAAAACGGCTGCCGGAAGACGTTCTCCATGTCCTGTGGGCTGGGCAGCGCATGGTATGTCGCGTTGGCGGTGATCAAGGTCGCCGCCAGCACCAGGACCGTGTCGACCAGGCCCAGTGACCCGTCGCGGCTCAACAGCGCGGCCAAACCGACGTAGGCCACCCATATCGCAATCCCCAGCAGCAGGGGGGCAATTCCAATGAACAGCTCCCTGCCTACACCCGGCGGCCCCCGGTGTCGCACATATCCGGCCACGCTGTTGGGATCGTTGCGGATGACGTAGCGCACTTCCAGGACCTGGTGGCCGGCAGCGTAGCACGCCAGCTGGTGGGCCAGTTCGTGAAAGAACGATCCCGGCCATGTCAGCTGGCGCATGATGATCGCGCTCCTGATCAGTAATGTGCGGATGGCTCTGAACAACTAACTCGACCTCTTTGGCAGCCAAACGATTTGGCTCTTGCGTCCTGTATACCCCAGCTGGGTATGCAACAGTTAATGCGTCCGTAACATATCTGCTCTATTCTATACATTGTCTCATCGGGCGCTGCTTTGCTGGTAGCGCAAAGAAATTCGCGGGCAAGGACTATTGAGGTGGTAGCAAGCACGGAAGTGGTAAAGGAATTGTTCCACAACGAATGGCAGGACGCCTTCGGTAATCTCAGGCCCCAATATAGCGGCCTGGGCAGGTCAATCGACTCGCTGGGACTCGAAAACCTGGCCGCCCGGTTCGCCGACGCTGGAAAGCAGGTTGACCTTGACTCCGTCACCTTCTACCTGGACCCGGGCCAGTACCGGAACATGCCTACCGATTTTGTGCCCAGGGTCATCCCGCTGGAGCACTGGGAGACCATAGCCGCCGGTGTAGAGCAGCGGCTTCGATCCATCAACAGGTTCCTGGTTGATCTCTACGCAGGACAGCAGGACATCGTTCCCGATGATGTCATCTACTCTTCCCAGCATTTCTACCCGGAGGTCCAGGGATTCCGGCCTCCCAGGGAGGTATTCGTCCACATCTATGGCATCGACCTGGTCCATCTCGGCGACGGGCGCTACGTGGTGCTGGAGGACAACCTGCGCATCCCATCCGGTATCTCCTACCAGCTAAAGTCCCGACAGATGATCCAGGAAATGTTCCCGGAGTTCGCCGGGGAGTATGACATCCTGCCCTACGACATCCGCGATGCATACACGAACATGTTCAGGTCACTTGTCGGAGCGCCGCCCGAACCGAGCCCAGAAGACGGCGCGTTGCTCCAGAGCCCGGACCCGTTCGTGGTGCTGTTGACCGACGGAAAATACGGGGCGGCGTTCTTCGAGCATCGTTACCTGTCCGAGGAACTGGACATTCCGTTGGTGGAAGGGCCGGACCTGTATGTGGGACCGGACGGTTTCGTATACGCCCGCACCCTGGACCAGGACGCAAGGGTGGACGTCATTTACCGCAGGGTGGAGGACCTGGACCTCTTTGTTCCGGGCCTGGGAGAGGCTTACCTTGACGGCAAGGTAGCGCTGGTCAATGGAATCGGCACCGGCGCCGCCGATGACAAGCTGGTGTTTCTGTGGGTCCCGCAGATGATCGAACGCTATCTTGGACAAACGCCCATACTGGAGCAGGCCACCAGCTACAACCCGGCCGATCCAGAGAGTAGGCGGTTCATGCTGGAAAACCTGGAAAGCCTCGTAATCAAGACCCGCCAGGGCTACGGCGGCCTCGGGGTGTTCGTCATGCCCGACCTGGGCGAGGGATACAAGGCCCGGGTGGCCAACAACATCCTGCAGAATCCCCTTGCTTTCATTGCCCAGGAGACCTTGGATTTTTCACAGCACATGGTTTTTAATGAGCAGACTCGAACGCTGGAGCCACATCACGTCGACCTCCGCGTGTTCGCCGTCCAGAGCGGCGATGGCACGGTTTCCGTATTTCCCGGCGGACTGACTCGAGTAGCCCCGGCGGGAAGCAGAATCACCAACAACTCGTCCGGCGGCCTATGCAAGCCAACGTGGGTAGTCCGATAGAAACTGTCACTGCATCGTTCATCTATGCGGTCAGATACGGCTACTCGGAACCGGTGATCAACAACGACAATCAACTGCGGATTTTCCCGCGCGAGGGCGAAGGTCAGTCCAGTTCCTCAACGAAAGTCTGGTCCATCCCCAGCGGGCGGGGCGTGGAGTTCAACGACAGGTTTGGCAACAGGGTCCACAGGCTGCGGGTTATGCAGCCGCACACCACCTTCATCGTTGCGGCCGCCGGAACGGTGCATCTCTCTCCCGATCCGCCGCACTGGGTGGATCTCCCCATATCGGAACTGGCGGACCTGCCGGAGAGTTTTGAATTTACCGCCATATCGCCCCTCGTCGACCCGGCGGCTGTGTCTCAGACAGCATTCGCTGTGGCGGGAGACACAAACTCCCTGCTGCCAGTCGTGAAAAGCGTGGTGCAGTGGGTCTATGAGAAAATCGCCTACCAGAGAGGAACGACCACCGTAGCGACCACTGCCGACCAGGTGCTGGAAGCCGGGAAGGGCGTGTGCCAGGACAAAACGCATCTGACTCTCGGTATGCTGCGGGCCTTGAATATTCCCTGTCGTTATGCCAGTGGCCTGATTTCCGGCCAGACGGGCGAAACCCATTCGTGGGTGGAGTTTTACCACCCGGATCAAGGGTGGCTGGGCGCTGACCCCACCAGGGGCGTCATGCTCCCTCCGGCCAGTGATTACGTCAAGCTGGGCGTGGGAATAGACTACACCGACGTGTCCCCGGTGACCGGCTCATTCCTCTCCACGGGCGCCGCCGTGGATGTCGCTGCCATCGCCGACGTGCGGCTGGCCGAGGCTGCGCCCACGCTGGAAGACGCCCTGCATCTGCTGGAACAGGCCTACGTGGTAAACAATGAGACCGGGTCTCTCGGTTACTCGCTGGAAAGACCGGAGAAAGACTTATGACAAGCATGGCTGATCCCAGGGAAATCTCCCGCGGAGCCGACCGCTGGCTCACTGATTCCAGGGTCTATAACCTGGTGTGGCTGGGACGCTGGATCGAGCGCGCCCAGACCATTGCCCGCGTGGTGCGATGGGCGGCGATGCAGGATACCGGGACCGGACAGCACGACATCGAAACGGTGCTGAGGATGGCCGCCGACATCAGGGGCGTGCCGGTCGGCCCCGACGAGACCGCCCTCGACCTTCTGCTGATGCGGGACAGCGGCGCCTCGCTGCGGGGAAGCCTGGTCGAGGCGCGATTCAACGCGACCCACGTCGCTCCGGTAGAGGTGATGCAGGTGCTTGGCGAGGCGGTCGAAATGGTGGAGGGAGGCGGGGATGCCATAGACTCAGCGGATGGCGTGATAGCCCTTATGGACCGCGTTCTGCCCGCTCTCGACCGGCTGCACTCGGCCATCGAGGAATCCTGGTTCCATTCGGCGCCACTCTCACAAGAGGAAGTTTACCGCCGCTTCGTGCAACAGCAGCAGTAACCGTCCCTGCTTCCCTAGAGTCTCCAATAATTCCCTCTCCCTCCGGGGGAGGGTTAGGGTGGGGGCGTTGCACGCGTCTGCCGGAGGGGGGCGCTCACCTCGTGCATGTAGCCGAGTATCTCCCGGTGGGACCGCCAGAATCCGGTCTCGTGGTAAGGAATTCCTCGTTCCAGGCAGAAGGCCTTCACGACCTTTCGGGCCTTCTTCAGCCGGTTGCGAGGCATGTTGGGGAACAGGTGGTGCTCGATCTGGTAGTTGAGTCCGCCGTAGGCGAAGTCGATAACCGGGTTGGGAATCACGTCGCGGGCGGTCAGCACCTGCTGGCGAAGGTAGTCCAGCTTCGTCCCCGGCTCCAGTACTGGCATGCCCTTGTGGTTCGGCGCGAACACAGATCCCATGTACAGGCCGGCGAGCGCCCGGTGCACCAGTATGAATACCACGGCCTGCCAGGCAGGAAGGAAGGCGAAGAGTAAGCCCGCGTAAAGGCCGACTCCGGCCAGGACCACCGTCCACTCGGCCAGCGGGTACCTGACGCGCTCCCTGCGCACGAGGTAGGCCAGGCCGCCGCCCAACAGGCTGAGGGAGGTCAAAAGCAGAATCGGGTAGAAGAGAAAGGCCTGGTATTTGACCACAAGGCGCAGCGGCCACCTGGTCTCCAGGGCCTGGTCCTCCGTGAAGGCAAAGACCGAGACCTCGATGTCGCCGTCAAGGTCCAGCTGGTTGGGATTGCGGTGGTGCGTGTTGTGCTTGTCCTGCCACCAACTGGGGGTCATTCCAGTGACCAGTCCCGCCAGCATCATTACCAGGTCGTTCCTGAACGCCGAGTGGAATATCTGACGGTGCCCTGAGTCGTGGCCTATGAACCCGAACTGGGCAAACACAATGGCAAGGAACACGGCGTTCAGCATCTGCACCCAGAACTGGTCAAAGGCAATGAGCACGCCGATCCCTACAGCCAGCGCTGCCAGCGTTCCTGGCACCTTGACGGCGTAGTACAGGTACTGGCGGTCCAGCAGTCCCTGCCCGGCAACCAGCCGGCGCAGATGCAGGTATTCCTTGCTATCGGAGTTTCGGCTGGAATCTTCGACCGCCGCCGCAACGAACTGACGGTTCTCGGCAACGGTCGGAATCCTGTGGACCAGTTCTTGAGTAGCTATGCCCGGTTCTCCCTGCTTCGAAGTGAAGTCGCCCATTTCCGGGTAGGAGCTTGAGTGAGCGGACCGTACTAGGCGACTCCAGTCCTGGAGGTCTCCTCGCGGATCCGGGCTGCGGAGTCGCGCAGCGCATTCAGCACGATGGTCGGAGGGGCGGGCGCCACGGAGGTGTAGTTCACGCCCATTTCCAGCAAATCCCTCGGCGACAGACGGAGGGCGGAGTGGTTGACCGGTATGTAGACCTTGGCCTTGCCGACGGCGTTAATCCGGGCTGCCAGGTTCACGAACGTCTGCCGCAGTCTGGGGTCGTTGGGGTCGGTCATTCCCAGCGCCGTGGATATGTCCGTCGGCCCCAGGGAAATCAGGTCAACGCCATCCAGCGCCGCGATGTCTTCCAGTTCGTCCAGGCCACGCTGGTCCTCGGTCATGATGATCAGCAGAATCTCTTCGTTGGAGGTCTGCATGTGCTCCTGCCAAGGCACGGCGCCGTAACCGGCGGCCCGGGTGCTGCCTGCGCCGCCGCGCTCTCCCTCCGGCGGGTAACGGACGGCGGCGACGGCTCTCCTGGCCCCCTCGACGCCTTCGATGTGGGGCACCTGGATGCCTTGCGCCCCCGCGTCCAGGATGCGAAGAATGGTCTTGGGGTTGTTCTCTGGAACCCGGACGATGGGGGTGATGCCGCACAGGTCGGCCACCCTGATCATCTCACCCACCGTGCCAATGTCGAAAGCCGAGTGCTCCATGTCGATGAAAGCGCCGTCGAATCCCGCGGCGGCTATGATCTCCACGACCGCCGGGTCGGCGAACCCAACATGACTGACGATGGCCAAGCCGCCTTCTCGCATGACCCGTTTCACCCGGTTTTCTTTCATCGCCGCAACTCCTGTTTGAAGGTACCCATAGGGAATTCCGGTAGAGTGTAGATATCGGCAAGCGGAACTGTCAAACACAACCAATGAGGTTGAATTGCGCCCGGCCTTTCATGGAGCAACTGCCTCACAAGGCCCTCTGCGGGCAGTCGGCTACCGGGCTGACGGGGGATCAACGACCTCGACGGTGTCTCCAACGCTCACGGTTCCGGGGTTCTCCACCGCCGCGTAGACCCCGAAGTACGGTGCGCGGGCAGAAGGGCGGTATGCCAGCAGAAACCGGGGGGTGTCGAAGTCTCGTTGCCCGGTGTCGGGATTGATCGTGGTTATGGCGCACCGGGGATCGGGAGCCACCATCCTAAGCCGCACCTCCGGACCGATAGCTACCACCCTTCCCATCCAGGAATCCTCTTCGTGAGGCGAGCATCCGTCAAGCAGGAAGTTGGGCCGGAAGCGCCTGGCCTCGAATGGCCGGGCATCCTCGGTCAGTTGGCGCAGCAGGTCAATGGAAGCCTGCGAAAGCATGGAAAGGGGATATTCGTCGTAGGACAGTCCAACGTCATCGGTCTTGACCAGGCTGACCGGGCCGCCGCAGAGTTCGGACAATGCCTCGTTCCAGTCGCCCGGCACCGTCTGACCCGGGACGGCCCTGCCGAATATGGGGGTCTGCACCGCTTCCCCCTCTTCCACCGGCGCTGTAACGCGCTTGCCGTCCGGGAAAGTGAGGGTCAATTGCTCCGACTGCGGCTCATAGCTGGCGGTCACCAGCGCCAACTGCGGGCGCTGCCGCTGTGTCAGCAGGCGCCCGCCTCCGTCGATGAGGTGGAAGCGGCGGTCCTCGGCGATGCCGGCAGGGCCGACGGACACCGATGTTCGGGGCTCGAGGGCCAGCGATTTGACGGCTGCGGTGTAAATGGCGCGGATGGAGGGCACAACAGGGTCCCCACAGTGCGCCCGCTTGATTATGGTTGGCTCGGACGCTGGCCCAGAGTAACCTCTATCTCCTCCCGTTGTCCATCCCTCAGAACCGTCAGCGTGATTTCGTCGCGGGGACGGTTATGGTACAGCAGGTGAGCAATCAGGTCGCTGGAACTGGATACTTCGTGAGTGCTGATGGCAATTATTATGTCGCCGCCAGCTGGGTAATCCACGCCGTCCAGTTCCAGGGATGATTCAGACCCCAGCAACCCCGCCCTGTCAGCCGGGCTGCCTTCAACGACCGTAACGATCAACGCTCCTGTGGTGCCCACCGGAAGGTCGAGTTCCTCGACGTAGCCGGAGCTAACCGTGCTTATGCTCACTCCCAGCCACGGATAGTCAAACTCGCCATCCTCGATCAACGGAGGCACGACCCGCTTCGCAATGTTCACAGGCACCGCCATCCCCACGCCGGAGAAGTTGCCGGAGCGGCTGATGATCTGGGTGTTGATCCCGATCACCTGGCCGTGGCGGTCGAGCAGCGGCCCGCCGGAGTTGCCAGGGTTGATGGCGGCGTCGGTCTGGATGACCTCCGGGATGGTGAACTGTCCCTGTCCGCTGATGTTGCGGCCAACGGCGCTGACGATGCCGGAGGTCATGGTGAATTCCTGCCCAAACGGCGCGCCGATCGCCACGGCGAATTGACCCACCTTTACCGCGCTGCTGTCTGCCAGGGTAACCGGCTGCAAGTCACGGTCCCCTCCCCGGAGCTTGATGACTGCGAGGTCAGAATGAGGATCGCTGCCGACCACCTGGCCTGTCGTCTGGGTTGAGTCGGCAAAGATCACAGTCACCTCCTCGGATGTGCCAACCACTTCCGCCACCACGTGGTGATTGGTGACGATATGACCCTCCTCATCCCAAACAAATCCGGAACCGGCGCCCCACAGCAGTTCATCGGGGACGTTCTGGAATCGCTGTAAAGAGGCGGCTGCCGGGTTGGGAACTCTGATAAACACGACCGAAGGCAGAGCGCTTTCGTATATGTCGTTGAGCGCCTCCTCGAATGCTGCCAGCAGGGCCTGTGCGTCGGAACTCGATGCAGCAGTCGGAGCGGCATTCCCTTGCTGCACGGGCAGTTGGCTGGTCTCTCCGTTCGAAGTGCTGCCGCTTTCGCCAGTACCAGCGGCCTGCACGGCAACAACGGGCAGCGCCGACGCCCCTGGCGTAGCTGTGGCCTCACCCGGAAGAACGGTGCTGGTAGGCTCCGGCGCTATGGTGACCGACTCTCCGCCACCTTCGGTGGGCGAGGAGTCGCCACAAGCTACCAGAACCCCTACCAGGACGGCGAGTGCGAGAACGGAGCCAAACCATCGCGAAAACAGGCGCGCCGATTTTCGCATGAGATACCTCTCCTCAATGAATGGGCAATACCTATTACGGCGATGCCTGATGATTGGATTCTACCTCTCAAATTTGAATTAATTTGGAAGATTATCGCCTCCCAAAAGCACAAGGGAGGATGATCCACAAAGCCGGATATTCAACAGTCCATTCAGATGGTGCAATCACGACAGTTGCCGCCTTGCGGGTTGCCACGGGTTTTTGGGATTCAGTCATCGTAAGGTGCAGGCGGCAAGAGTTGGCATTAGGCCAAAAGGTATTATAATTAATATCAGGAATTCTGATTGAAAGGTCTGACCGGCACGATGTCTAGTTCCCAAGGCAGGGCGTGGCGCTGCCTGAAAAGCCTGTTCCTATTGTGTTCTGTCCTGGCGTTGCTGCTGGGGATGGCGGGGCCGCTGGTAGGGACGGCGTTCGCGCAGTCGCCCGCCGGGGGCCACGCAATGGTGATCAGCGTTGACGGCGTAATCAACCCGGTCAAGAAACGGTTCATTGAGCGTGCCCTCGATGAGGCCCAGGAAAGCGGCGCGGTCATCTTGATCATCCGGCTTGACACTCCCGGAGGGCTGCTGACCTCTACCAGGGAAATCGTGGAGCTGTTGCTGGGCTCGCCCGTGCCCACAGCCGTGTACGTCTCCCCCAGCGGCGCGCGGGCCGGTTCGGCTGGCACTTTCCTGACGGCGGCAGCGAATTTCGCGGTGATGGCGCCCGGCTCGAACATTGGCGCCGCCACACCAGTCTCCGGGACGGGTCAGGACCTGGGCGAAACGCTGGCCAGCAAGGTGGAAAATGACGCAGCCGCCCTCATCCGCAGCATCGCCCAGGAACGGGGGCGCAACGCCGAGCTTCTGGAGAAAACGGTCCGGGAGGCTGCCTCCTATAGCGCCCAGGAGGCAGTGGAAGGCAATGTGGTGGATTTCATAGCCGAGGACATCACCGGCCTCCTGGCGCAAATCGACGGGTTGACCACCGACACCAGCGAGGGCGAGGTCGTAATGGAAACCCGCGGAATTTCCTCCACGGAATTCGACAAGAGCTTCCTGGAAAACCTGCTGGAGTTCCTGGCCGACCCCAACGTGTCTTTCCTGCTCTTTACCTTGGGTGGCCTCGGGATAATCATTGAGCTGTTCAACCCGGGCCTGCTGGTCCCGGTGATCGTTGGCGTGATCTGCCTGATTCTTGCCTTCGTCGGCGTGGGCAATCTGCCGGTCAACTGGGCCGGCGTTGCCCTGATCCTGCTGGCCATTGTTCTCGGCGCTGCCGAGGTCGCGGTCGCCGGGTTCGGCATTCTGGGCGTCGCCTCGGTGGTGAGCCTGATCATTGGCGGCCTGCTGCTTTTCGCTCAGTTCGGAGAATCGTCTCCAACCCTTCCCTACATCGGCGTGAACCGTTGGCTCCTCGTGGCTGTATCCGTGGCGTCGGGCGGCACCGTGATATACTTGGCGCGGCAGGCAGTAAAGTCCCGGCGGGACCGCCCCGAGGACGCGACGGCGGCAATCGTAGGACAGACTGGCTCAGTGACCATGGCAATGCAGCCCAGGGGAACGGTCCGCGTGGCCAACGACACCTGGACCGCCGTGAGCGCCGATGGCAGCCACATGGACGCGGGGGAACAGATCAGGGTTGTATCGGTCGACGGCCTGGTGCTCATTGTAGCCAGGCACGATCCAACGGGCTGACAGGAACGTATTACAGGAGCGGGATTCTTGAGAATTCCAAGGAGGCCAATATGTCGGCAGGCCTGATCATGGTACAGCAGTATCAGAGGATGGTGGTCCAGCGCTTTGGGACCTATGTAGGCACGAGGAGTTCGGGGCTGCACTTCCTGATACCCTTCGTCTTTCACGGCACCAAGGTGGACTTGCGGGAACGGGTGGCTCGCGTTCCCACCCAGAAGTACATTACAGCAGACAACGTCGTGGTCGACATGGACTTCGTGATCTACTACCGCGTGATGGAGACCATGGCCGACCGTGCCGTGCTCGAGGTGCAGAACTTCGAGTTGGCGGTGATCAACTTGGCTTTCGCCACTTTGCGGGCCGTTATAGGCGCAACGTCACTGGCCGATGCTCTTGCCGAGAGGGAGAGGATCCGCGACGCCCTCCAGGTGCGGATGGACGAGGTAACCGAGCGCTGGGGAGTCAAGGTCTCGCAGGTCGAGATCAATGAGATCGATCCTCCACCCGGCGTGAAGGCGGCGATGGAGCGGGAGAAGTCCGCCGAGGCCATCAAGACGGCGGAAATCACGGAATCGGAGGGCGCACGCCAGTCCGCGATCAACCGGGCCGAGGGCGAGAAGCAATCCGCCATCCTCCAGGCCGAGGGCGAGCGGCAGTCGGAGATCCTGAAGGCCGAGGGCGAGCAGCAGGCCGCTGTCCTGCGGGCCATGGGATTCAGCGAAGCCCTCGAGCGCATCAATGCGGTTGCCGGTGAAGCCGACGGCCGCACCATGAGCCTCCAGTACTTCGACACGCTCAAGCAGCTGGGAGACTCGCCGTCCACCAAGTGGATCTTCCCCATGGAGTTCACCTCGATGCTCGGCAACTTCATGTCCATGGGCGGCAACGCCGGGGGCAACGGCAGCAGCGACCGCCAGAACGGCTCCGGTTAAGGATGGTTCGC
Source organism: Dehalococcoidia bacterium (assembly GCA_965203005.1). Lineage (GTDB taxonomy): Bacteria > Chloroflexota > Dehalococcoidia > Lucifugimonadales > UBA3495 > VXOI01. Next base: position 1,147,812 of record CBDBBS010000002.1, on the reverse strand, counting down.
GCAGCCAACCGAAAGGGCCGGTCAATATCGACCGGCCCTTTTTCTGCTCCGCGCAGTTCCACGGCTTGCTGCGCTACCGTTCTGCGGGCTGGATCATCCCGAAGTTGGCGTCGCCACGCCGGTAGAGCACGCTGTAGCGGTTGGTATCGGCATCCAGGAACATGTAGAAGTCGTGGTCGAGGTACTGCATCTGCAGCGCCGCCTCCTCCACTGACATCGGCTCCATGCTGAACCGCTTGATCCTGACCAGGTCGCCAGTGGGAGCCAGCACGTCATCGTCCCCGCCGGCGGGTTCAGGTTCCACGGACGCCATGGCCTCCACCACAGCGTCGGCGTCGGGCGCATGCCTGGACTGGCGCTCGCTGCGGTACGTATGGGCCTTCCATCGATTCAGCTGGCGGTCCAGCGCTTCGACGGTGGCATTTACGGCGGCCCTCGCGTTGCCTGCCCGGCGCTGCGCGCGCAGGAGGTCGCCGCCGACGTTCAGGGATACCTGCACCACCACCCTGTCCTGCTGGGAGCGGGTGGACTCCGAAGCCATCTCCACCTCGGCGCGGGTGATGGCTGGCAGGTGGCGGTCCAGGGAGGCAAGCTTGGCGGTCACGTGCTCCCTGACCGACCGGGTGATCTCGATATTCCGCCCCTGTATGTTAAGGTCCATCTTGCACCTCCCTCGTCCTGCTCCGGCGTACGGAGAAGGGTTGATATTCGCCCCCCGAAAGGGGAGCGATAATAACACAAACTAATCGCCTAAAACATGATGGGATGGAGGCAGTACGAGTCCGGATGTTGTGCCAAGGAACGCCGGGCTAACGCGCCCCGGCTGACAGGGACTCGGGGGCCAGGTCCGATGAACCGAGGAATTCAATGGCTGCCGAGTAAGGTTCCGCTTCCCTCGACGCAACCTGGTCCATCACGGACAGCAGGGCCGGGTCGGTCTGCACCAGGCGTCGAAGGCGGCGGACCAGTTCCTCTTCCACAACCTCCAGGAATTCCTGCGTCCGGTGTTCCCCCCGGCGTCTTGCCAGGGTGCCGCTGGACTCCAGGAAAGCGCGGTGCTCCTCCAGTTTCTCCCACAGCTCGACAATTCCGCCGCCGGTATGGGCGGAGGTCAGCATCACCGGGGGGATCCATTCGGGCGTGGTGAGGGACATGTGGAGCATTGACGTAATGGAGGCCGCCATCTGGTCGGCCCCATCCCGGTCTGCCTTGTTGACGACGTATATATCGGCGATCTCCATGATTCCGGCCTTCAACGCCTGGATGGAATCCCCGGCCTCCGGGATCAGGGCGACGGCAACGGTGTCCGCGACGCCCATGATGCCCAGCTCGGTCTGGCCCACACCCACGGTTTCCACGATGACCACGTCGTATCCCGCCGCGTCCAGTGCCCTGGCAACGCCCTTGACGATGCGCGGCAGCCCGCCGGCCTGCCCCCGCGTGGCGATGCTGCGGATGAATACGCCCATGTCCAGATAGTGTCGCTGCATCCTGATACGGTCTCCCAGGAGCGCTCCTCCGCTGAACGGACTGGTGGGATCAACGGCCACGATTCCCACGCGCTTGTCTTGGTCGCGCAAGTGGCGGGTCAACTGGTCGACGATGGTGCTCTTACCGGCGCCAGGCGGCCCGGTAATGCCCAGGGTATAGGCATGGCCGGTTCGGGAATCGACCTGGCGCATGACGTCGACGGCAGCGGAATCCCCACGTTCCAGCATCGAAATAACACGGGAAAGGGCGCGCTGCTCACCGGCCAGCAATCTGTCTGCCAATTCAGGCAAGGATGCCCTCACCCAAGCCTCTCTCAGAGGGAGAGGGGATAAGTAGGGATATGCAGGGGAGGAGCGACAAGGGTTGTTCTGTCAGTGGTGGAATCCGCCGCCGAAGCCCCTGGCGTCTGCCGTGATCAGCAAGTCGGGACGGTTGCCCCAGCGCTTCAGGAAGCGCCCGAAGTTCTTGCGCGAGAGCTCGTCCCGCTGGTTGTCGTCCAGCTCGGTCCACTGGCGATGCTCATGCCGCACGATGGGCAGGGAGGAGTCGGCCAGGACCCGGTAGCCCTTGTCCTTGAACTGGAAGCAGTAGTCGATGTCCAGGTTGCGATAGAAGCGAAACACCTCGCGCATCAGGCCGACGGTATTTACGGCATTGCGGCGGAAGGACATGCAGTATGCCTGCATGGCGTCGGCCTCGCCCTCGTCCACCTCCTCGTGGAAGTGCTGCATGTCGTCGGTGGTCAAGCCGTAGGGTCCGAAGATGCCCACGGACGGGTCGCTGAGCTTATCTTTCACCGTGCCCAGGATATCGCCGACAATCTCCGCCGAGCCGTCCACGATGATGATGTGCCTGCCGAGGCTCTGCTTGATGCCGATGTTCTTGCTGGCCGCGTCTCCTATAACGTGGTCGCAGTGGAAGACGCGCAGGTTGTCGTGCCCTTGCTGCATCTCCTCCAGCATCTCGCCGGTACCGTCGGTCGAGCCGCTGTCGATAACGATCACTTCCGCCGAGTAGCCCTGCGAGTGCCGCAGCATCCCGGTCACGCAACGGCGCACGTCCTCTGGGTAACCGTATGCGTTGAGGACAAAGGTGAAATCATAAGTTGGTTCCTCGTCCAGCCGCGAAGCCACCTCACGGGATGAAGAAACCGAATCCCATTTATCCAGACGCCGCTCCATGGCCGTCTTGGGCCTGGCGCGTGAGCCATCGGGCGCGTCCTCGACGACGTATCCATTCGCCGACAGCCGGGCGCGCAGGGAATCGGCGGTCTCCCAGGTCTGCCGCTCTCGCAATGCCTCCCGTTCCCGCAGGGAGGCGACGATCTCCTCGCTCACGCTGTTGGCGTCGGGCGCCTTGTGGAGGTCGAGGCCAAACATCTCGTCAAATTCCAGCAGCAGTCCCATCTTGGCCCGGCCCGGCAGCGACGAGCGCACCATCTCCCACGTGATTGCCAGGGACCCGGGCAGGTTGAGATCGGAGTCCACGGCCTCCCAGAACCGCCTGCGGTACTCGTCGGCCTGGGCGGGGTGCCCGTTACCGTCTGGCTCCATGCTCCACTGCCAGAGGCGAGTCCGCAGATTGGTCAGGGCCTTTTCCGCTGCCTTCAGCGAGGTGAAGGTGAAGTTCATGCGGTGCCGGTAGAGCACGGTCATACAGAGGTAGCGGAAGGCGAGGGGATCGAAACCACGCTCGATCAGTTCCTCGACAAGGAACACGTTGCCAGACGACTTGGCCATTTTTGCGCCGTCGGCCAGCAGGTGCTGGGCATGCACCCAGTAACGGACGTGCGGGTATCCAAAGGCCGCTTCACTCTGGGCTATCTCGTCCTCGTGATGCGGGAAGATGTTGTCTACGCCACCCGTGTGGATATCGAAGACTTCGCCCAGGTACTTGGAGGCCATGGCGGAGCACTCGATATGCCAGCCGGGGAATCCCTCACCCCACTGGCTGTCCCATTTCACGTCGCGGCCTGGCTCAGCGGCCTTCCACAGCGTGAAGTCGCGGGGGTCGCGTTTCATAGGGTCGGCCTCGGCGCGCACTCCCTCCAGCAGGTCGACGCCGGTGTTGCGGGAGAGTTTGCCGTAGTCGGAGAAGCTGGGCACGTCGAAGTAAACGTTGCCGCCCCGCTCGTAGGCGTGGCCCTTGTCCACCAGCGCGCCGACTATCGATAGCATTTCCGGGATGTGCTGGCTGGCCCACGGGAACACATGGGCGTCCATTATGTTCAGCCGGGCCTCGTCGCGGTGGAAACGGCCAGCGTACAGCTCGGCGATTTCCTGGACGGTCTTGCCTTCGGCCAGGGCGGCCAGGATCATCTTGTCGCCGCCGGTCTCCACCAGCTCCTGGCGCATGTGGCCCACGTCGGTGATGTTCTTGACGTGGTGTACCTGCAGACCGTGATGCATGAGGGCCCGGCGAATCCAGTCGGCCATCATGTAGGTGCGCAGGTTGCCGATGTGGGCATCGCGGTAAACGGTCGGCCCGCAGGTGTACATGCTCACCTTGCCCGGCTCTGCGGGCTCGATCTCTTCTACCCTCTTAGCCAGGGTGTTGTAGATTCGCAGCAACGCAAATACCCCTTTCTGCCGAATGTCGGTAGTTTACCATGGGGCCGAAAGCCCTGCCAGTTTGTCGGTGTACAGTTCCAGGACCATACAAAGAGTTCCCCCTCCCTCCGGAGGCAGGTCAGGGTGGGCAAAGGCATAACGGGGCCAGCTCATCCAGGTAGTGTCCCAGTCTGGATGAGAAAAGCGGGGCAACCACAAGGGTTGCCCCTACATTGCGCCTCCGTGATGGCTGTAGGGCGCCCGTTGTGGGCGCCCCGGGGCAGGCTAACACGCCGTTGCTAGTCGCCCTGCTGAACCACGGCCCCGGCGGCCTTGAGCGCCGCAATCTCGGCGGCACTATATCCGGCCTCGGCCAGGATCTCGTCCGTTTCCGCGCCGAGCACCGGCGTGGGCCGGCCCAGCCTGGCCGGGGTGCCAGACAGGCGGGCCACCACTCCCAGGTGATCGGCCATTCCCATGCCGGGGTGTTCCCGGCTAACGACCAGACCGGCCTGACGGACGTTGGGATCGTCGTGGTAGTCGGGAAGGGCCTTGTTCTCCATGGCACTTACGCCCACGCCCGTCAGGCTCTGCACCCAACCACCGCGAGTACCCTGGGCGAACACCCGGGAAAGCTCGTCGGCCAGCGCAGCGTCGTTCTGTTCCCTAGTCTGGGGGTCGCAGAAACGACTATCTGACGCCAGGTGCGACAGTTCCCGCAGTCCGGTAAGCGCAGCCCACGACTGTTCGTCGGTACACTGAAGGTAGAACCAGCCGTCGTCAGCCTGGTACAGCCTGGCAAGGGCCGACAGACCGCGCACGCTCAGCCCTTCGGGATCCTTGCGTTCATACCCCTCGTAGTCCAGGAAATAGGGCGACTGCAACAGGCAGGCGGTCAACGACAGGCCGCCGTCAACCGACTGTCCCCGTCCGGTCCGGTTGCGCTCGTGCAGCGCGAGGGCGATGGAGAAGGCCCCGAGGAGGCCGGTGCCGTAGTCGTTCATGGGGTAGGGTAGGAGCTGTGGGGCGTCATCCCGTCCGCCCCGGCGGACTTGTATGCCGGTGGTGGCCTGCGCAAGCTGCTCCCAGCCCGGGCGCTCGGCCCATGGCCCGTCGTAGCCGAAGGCATTGGTGGAGGCGTACACGATGTCCGGCTTTCGCTTGCGGATTTCCTCGTAGCCAAGGCCCATCCGGTCCATTGCGCCCTTGCGATTGTTTTCCACCACCACGTCGGCGGTCTCCAGCAGCTTCCAGAAAACCTCGCGGCCCTGCTCTTTCTTTAGATCGATCTGGATGCTGCGCTTTCCTCGGTTCACGTCCAGGTTGCCGCCGTAGTCGTAGGGGCGGTTGGGGTCGTCGATCTTGATGACATCTGCGCCGAACTCGCCCAGCGTGCGCCCGCAGGTGGGGCCGGCCAGAACGATGCAAAGGTCGAGGACCCGGACGCCCTGCAAAGCGGAAAGGATGTCCTCATGGCTTTCGAAGCGCTGGCCGGGAGGCGCTGCCCTGATCTCCGCCAGCGCCGACTCGGTGTGCTCGCCCAGCGTCGGCGCGCGTCGCGGCGCCGGGCCGGGAGTCCCGCGCATTCGATTAGGCGGACCAGGTTGCTTCATCCTTCCGTGCTCGGCATCGTTCACTTCCACCACCATGCCCGCGCCTAGCGCGTGCTCGTGGACCATCCATTCGTCGACGGTCTTGCAGACGGTGCAGGCCCCGCCGGTCTCGGCGATGGCGTCCTCCCATTCCTTGGCGGTCTTTTCCTTGAACAGGTTCTCGACGCGCTCCCGCCACATCTCGATGGTGTCTGGGCTGACCTCCGCGCCGTACAAGTCCTCCAGATCCTCGATCCACTCGGGGCGCCCGGCCGCCTGCAGGAACTGGCTGGCAAAACGCTGGTACATGCCGTGGTTCTGGACGTAACGCCCGTCGGCGCACTGGTACTGGTGGGACATGACGTTACGGGGGAGAGTGAACAGGTCAGGAGGATTGATATCGTGGAACTTCGACAGGTGCCGGCCCATAGCGGCGAACATTGCGCTGTGCAGCGGCACCTCGATGCGCTGGCCCTGTCCGGTACGCTGGCGGGCGATCAGGCCCATGGTCACCGATACCGAGCCGATGATAGCGGCGAAGCTACTGGCGGAAGGCAGGGGCAGGAACAGCGGCTCATCCATTCCCGCCACGCCCTGGTGCGCGCCGGTGGCCGCGCCGACGATGTGCTCCCATCCCCTCGCGTTGCGATGCGGGCTGTCCTCCCCGAAACCGGGCAGGGAACAGTAGACTAGGCCGGAGTTGCTCCTGGTGGCCTCGTAGCCGATACCCAGCCGGTCGGCCACGCCAGGTCTGAAATTCTCAATCAGGACATCGGCCCAGTTGATAAGCTCCTGGGCCCATTCCAGTCCACTGGGGGACTTCAGGTCCAGTTCTACGGACCTCTTGCTGCGGTTCCAGGTGGCGAAGGCGGGCTCGCTGCGGGCAGGGTCGCCACCGGGCCGCTCCACCTTGATGACGTCGGCGCCCTGCTCGGCGAGCAGCATGCCCAGCAGGGGGCCGGGGATGTACTGCCCGAACTCAACGACCCGAATGCCGCGAAGTGCTCCCTGGGTATCGATGGTCTGTTCTAGTGTTGTCATGGGGTGTTCATCCTCGTTCAGCGGACTGGATTAGTGGGTATGGACCCTCTCCTGGACTTTCACCACCTTGCCTGTCTTGGCGGACTCAATGGCTGCGGCGGTGATCTGAGTTGCCTTGAGGCCGTCTTCGCCAGTCGCCGACGGGTCCCGGTCGGACTCCAGGGCATCGCGAAAATCGTTCAGTTCGGCCACGAAATTGGCCAGGTAGTCGTACTCGTAGGTCTCGCTGTCATTGACCGTGACGCTGACCACCTCGGCCCGCCCCAGCCGGGCCTCCCAGATGGTCTCCTTAGTGGCAAACCGGCCATCGGAGCCGTAAAGGGCCAGGTCGTTCTGGGTGTCGGGCAACATCCTGCCGCACATCACCTGCGCGATGATGCCGCTGCGCATGCGCAGGCCGATGGTGGCGATGTGCTCCAGCGGCTGGCTGGCGGTCTGGCCGTCGGTCATGGCCACGACCTCGACGACCTCTTCACGCAGCAGAAAGCGGAACAAGTCGAACACGTGGACGCCGAGACCCACCAGCACCGAGGCGTTGCCGATGAGCTCCGGTGTCTCCCACCACTCGCGCAGACCGGCGCGGGGCAGGTGTTCCGGCTCGCCACGGTTGCCACGGCCCCACTGCCCGTGGGCCAGGCGTATACGACCGATGGCGCCTTCGTCAATCAGCCGACGGGCCCAGAGGTGGGCGGGATGAAAGCGCAGCTCGAATCCCAGGCCGAGCTTGACCCCGTGATCCCTACAGGCCGAAACCATGGCAGCCGCATCGGTAACGGTGTTGGCCATGGGCTTTTCGCAAAGCACGTGCTTGCCAGCGGCGGCGGCCTTGATCGTCTGCGGCGCGTGCAGGTGGTTGGGGGAGGCGATGAAGACCGCGTCCACACGGGAATCGGACAGCACCGAGTCAAGGTCGCTATAAGCGGCATCGGCCCCGTGCTTTTCGGCAAAGGCCTCGGCCCGGTCCTGATCACGGCTGTATACCGCCACAAGCCGGGCATCATCGGCCAGCTTAATGGCTGGCGCCAGCTTCAAATCAGCGTGCGACCCGATGCCCGCGATTGCCCATCCCAGCGACAATGTGGAACTCCTTGGCTGTGGTGTTTGCGTCCCTCAAGTGGCGAGACACCATTCCGGCGGTGCAGGCTTGGCGCATTATTCCTGACCTCGGCGGCGTAATAACTCTCGCAAGCGAGCGACTTCCACCTCCGCCTGCTCGGCCCTCGCCTCAGACTGTTCGGCGCGAGACCGGGCTTCGTCGCGCTCGGCTTGCATCGACAGAAGGGACCCTTCCGCCGCTTCGAGCGCTGCTCGCGTCACTTCCATAGGGAAGATCGTTCTTCCAGTAGCCGGGTCCAACACGTCGAAGCCCGCATCGTCCCAGTAGAAGTCCAAGTTCAACAATTGGCTGTGGGCCCTCTGCGATACTTCCGAACCGGCGCTGATTTCAAAGGCAACGTAGCTACCATCTACCAGCCGCTCTCCGGCCAGCGGCTGGCCGTACAGATCGCCACCCGAGGGGTCGAAGCGCCAGTATTCAGTTACGCCCAGCCGCGCATACAGGTCCCGCTTGAAGCCGAGGTCATTGGCCGCAGTGCTGGGCGACGCTACCTCCATGACGAAATCGGGGACTCTTCCTGTCTCCCATATCCAGAAGTTCGGCAGGTTTTCCCGGATGGCCGCCGCGTCAACATCGAATGCGATGAAAAGGTCGGGCTGGACGCGAGCATTTCCGTTGTTTATGTCATAAGACAGGAAAACAGCGTTGGAAACGAAAACGTCGTCGTTACCTTGGTAGCGTTCCTGTAAAGACCACTTGATGCGGTCTATGGTGAATTCCTGCTGCATTCCGTCCTCGGCCAGCGCCTCCGGCTCCTCGTAGAAGATGTCGGGAAGCGTCCGGTTGACCCACGCGTTGGTGATCTTCCGTTTCGTAGTCATCATCGGGCCTCCGTACCGGAGTATGAGGGCAGAATTGTAAAGAGCTAGGCGTCAGAACGCCGCCAGCCGGCAAATCGCTCGGGCGCATAGCCCTGAACGGAGAGCTCTGTCTGTGACTTGGTGATCTTGTCAGCGACGGACTTGCCGAATCCGGGTGCGAGCAGGATTCCCTTCTTGCCGGCGCCGGTGGCCAGCCATGCATTTTCATATCCTTGGACCCGTCCAATGATGGGCAGCCAGTCCGGCGTAACCGGGCGCAGGCAGGCAGTGTGCATCTCTACGGTGGCGTCGGTTATCGACGGGAGGATGCGCTTTACGCCGGCCAGTATGCGCTCGCGGGTTTCGGGCAGGGGCTGCCGGTCGAAACCACGCCAGTCCTCAGTGGTGCCGCACCAGGCCAGGCCGTCGGGCTTTGAATAGATGCTGGCGCCCCCGCCGGACACATCGTGCTGCAGCGGGTCTCCCGCCAGGCGCATCCGAAGGATCTCGCCCTTGAGGGGGTCGACGGGAATATAAGTGTCCAGCCAGCCCTCCGCCTGCCGGGACCAGGGGCCCATGGCCAAGACGACCTGGCCGCACTCGATTTCGCCGTCCTCCAGCAGAACGCGGGGGACGTGGCCGCCGCTCCTTTCCAGTCCTCGCACCGTTCCCGGGCGCAGGGTGGCCCCCGAGGCTTGCGCGGCCGCAGAGAGCGCGAGAGTGAAAGCCTGGCTGTCCAGGGCGTAGTTCCCCGTCTTGAACACGGCTCCGGCGAACTTGTCGGTGATCCTCTGGTCCAGCTGTTGCACGCCCGATTCGTCTGCCAGCGATGCGGTAAAACCATCGGCCGCCGTGAACCTTGCCGCGATGTCCTCCAACTCGGCCACACCCGACTCGTCGAACGTCAGCATCACCTCCGACACTTCGCGGAACTGATAGTCGATTTCGGTGAGCGTTCTAAGCCTCTGATAGAGTCCCAGGTGCAGTTGAAACGACTCCCAGGCGAAGTCGGCAAGGAGGCCCGGAATGCCGGTGCCGGTCAGGGGATTGAGACCCCCGGCGGCGTAACCTGACGCCTGGGAACCCACGCCTTCGCGCTCAATGATGGTGCTGGTGATTCCGGCCTCTCCAAGGTAGAAGGCTACGGCGCAACCCGCCGCGCCTCCACCGATGATGGCCACATCTGTCGATTCGGGCATATTGCCTCTGCAGTTTTCAATTATGCGCGCCGTGTGGCGCGGTACGATAGCTCAGGCTAAAATGAGACCGGAACTGAATTGAATTCCCGGAGAACGTCCATGCCAATATACGAATACTATTGCGCCAAGTGCGACTATGAATTCGAATTGATACGCCCCGTGTCCAGGTCCAACGAGACTGCGCCCTGCAGCCAGTGCGATGAACCGGCGCAGCGCCAGTTGTCCAATTTCGCGTTCCGCTCCAACACTTTTACGGCGCCCAAGTTCCGGGCATCGCTTGAACAGCCAATGCGGTCCCGGCCTGAGACGCCGGCCGATGGCGCCTAACCTCTCTCTGCGGCGGCTTCGGCTCGGGCCTCGTTGCAGATGATGCAGGTGCAGGCCGCACGCAACGCCCGGTAGGTGTAGATGCCGGTGTAATGGGCGTCGTCCCATAGAAACTGCACGCCGTAGTTGCCCACCGGCATGTGATCGATGGCCTTCACTCCTGCTGGCACCGAATCGGGATCGAGGATGGGGCGGCCCGTCATCTCCTCCACGCAGCTGGCGCAGGGACAGCGCAGGCGCAGGTACCGATGGGGATACGGGCTGCGATGGCCATCATCCCAGATGATAACGATAGCGTTCTCCTCCAGGCTGATGTCTCTTGGGAATACCCGCTCTTGCGTCAATTTATCACCAAGGCAAAGGGTGAGATCGAGTCATCCAATCGTAGCGGTCCGCACCGACTCTTTCGCCACCGCTGGCAGATCAGGATTGCGTCTGCGCCTGCACGTCGGCGAGACGGGCCGGGCGCGGCAGTTCGTCAGGGTCTATGGGTATCTCGATGATGCTGGGCTTACCTGCGTTCAGGGCCTCCAGCATGGCGTTGCCGACATCCTCGGGCCGCTCCACGTAGTAGCCAACTCCGCCGAAAAGTTCTGCGTACTTGTCGTACCGGGGGTTCAGGGTGTCGGCCCCAACGTAGCGTTCATTGAAGGCAAAGCGCTGGTAGGCCTTCTCCGATCCCCAGCTACCGTTGTTCATGATCACGGTGACCACGGGCAGGTTGTACTCCACGGCGGTGGCAAACTCCTGGGCGTTGAACAGGAAGCCGCCGTCGCCGTTGAAATTGACCACCGGCCGGTCCGGCGCAGCGAACTGTGCGCCAAGGGCGGCGGGAAAGCTGAACCCCAGGCCACCCAGGTCCAGGGATGTCATGACACTTCGGGGCTGATAGAAGTCAAGGCGGTCCTGCCCGAAGTTCGGGGCCAGCCCGGCGTCCAGGGCCACGATGGCGTCACGGGGCATCACCTTGCGTAGCTCGGCGTAGACCCGCTGCGGCTTCATGGGCAGGCTGTCCAGCCGTTCCTCGCCGCGCAGGCGGTCGGCCCGCCGGGCCTTCCAGCTTTTGACCTCTTCGGCCCACTGAGGATTGACTCGCGGCTCCCTTTGCCGGAGAACCTCCAGCAACTCTCTCGATACGGCGCCGGCGTCTCCCTCGATGCCAACGGTCACCGGGTAGTTGCGACCAATCTCCTCGGGATCGATTTCGATCTGGATGATACGGGCATCGGCCGGTATGTACCGGTGGTCGTAGAAGGTGGTGGACTGGCCCAGCCGGGTCCCCACTGCGAGAATCACGTCGGCCTCCCGGATGGCCTCAATGCCTTCGGCGGAACCCAGCCGACCCAGGTGACCGAGGAAGTTGGGGTGGTCGGATGGCACGGCATCGGCCCGCCCGTAAGAGGTCACGATGGCGGCGCCGGTCAGCTCGGCCAAGCGGCACACTTCGTCGCCTGCATTGCTCCACTGTACGCCGCCGCCAGCCAGGATGACCGGCCGCTGCGCATCAGCCAGCACGTCGGCTGCCCTCTGTATCAGGCCAAGGTCGCCCCTGGCGCGGGTCTGGCCGGCGCGGTAGGTGTCAGGAGGCAGCAGATCCAGTTCGATCTCAGCTCCTGGCAGCAGATCCCGGGGAATATCCAGCAGCACTGGTCCCATCTTCCCTGAGGTGGCGACCCGGAAGGCGTGCCGCAGGGCGTCGGGCAGGCGGTCGATGCGGTTGATAGCGAAGGCCGCCTTGGTAATGGGCTTGAAGAGCGCCACCTGGTCAAATTCCTGAGTCGAGTTGCGATGCTGGTCGCGGCGGGAAGCGGAGGGAGCAATAACCACGACTGGCGAGTGCGCGACGTACGCCGACCCGATGCCGTAGGTCAGGTTGAGCACTCCCGGGCCGTTGGTGGCGAGGCACACGCTGGGGGAACCGGCAATGCGGCTGAACCCGTCGGCCATAAGGGCGGCGCCCTGCTCGTGCCGCACCCCGACGAACCGCATGTCCTCCCGGTCGTACAACGGGTCGAGAATGTCCAGGAAAGACGATCCCACGATACCGAAGATGTGGGATACCCCTTCCTGTTTCAGCAGTTCGATGACAGCCTCGCCTGCCTTAAGTCGCTGGCTCAACGCCGGTGCCTCCGTGGGTTAATGTGTGCCGAACCGCCCCGCAGTTTATCACACCCGGACAGGAATCTACGGCACTTCAATTCTCCCTCTTCTTGATGGGGAGGGAACTAGGAAAGAACCTCTATCGGCCACACGGCCACTTTGCACTGTCCGGTTCTAATCCATACAATTTAGGCACAAACCACACTGCGGCTTTCAGCCCGGAGGATACACAGATGGAATACGAGCACCTGCTGGTGGAAATCGAAGACCGCGTGAAGATCATAACGATGAACCGCCCCGAAGTCCTCAACGCGATGAACCACAAGCTGGACGGGGAACTGCATCACGCAGTGATGTCCGGCAACGAGGACGAGGGCGTGGGCTGCATCGTCATCACAGGCGCAGGCGAAAGGGCCTTCTCGGCAGGGGGCGACATCCACGAACAGCGGGTGCATGCAAAAGAGTTGACCGAAGAGCAGCGAGAGGCCAACTCGTTACAGTACCAGAACTGGATGTACGACATCTCGGCTTCGCCCAAGCCGGTCATCGGCATGATGAACGGGTTGGCCTACGGCGGCGGAGCAGTGCTTGCCTCCTGCCTCGACATGCGCATCGGCTGCGAAAATACCAGATTCCGGTTCCTGGCAGTCGCCTATGGCCGGATCAACAGCACCTGGACACTGACCAATCAGGTGGGTTGGCCCATCGCCAAGGAGTTCCTGTTTACCGGCCGCGTGGTGGAAGCGGAGGAGGCGTACCGGGTCGGTCTTCTGAACCACCTGGTTCCCTCAGCCAGTCTCCGGGACAAGACCATGGAGATTGCCTCAACCATCGCGGGGCACCGCCCGGAATCGGTTATGGGCATCAAGCAGATCCTGTTGCAGGACAAGTCGGCCGACCTGCGGAGCATGTGGGAAAACGAGGTGGAATTCACGACCAACAAGGTGAAGGGCTACGGCGTGGAGCAAGCCTTCCCCGAGTTCATCGCGCGACGGGGGCGGGAGCTGTAGGGCAAGAATAAAGGATGATGATCTTACGGCAGGAAATCGGGGCAATTTCCGAATCCCTCGGAGGGGAGCAATGGTAAAGCTGACTTTCGACCAGGAACGGGTGCCTCTCAGAGAAGTGGAGGAAGGCAATGTCCGCGTAGGGAAAACGAAGGTTGCTCTGGAGGGGATAATCTCCTGCTACTGGCAGGGATATACCCCGGAGGAAATCCAATGGAACTTCGATGTAATCAGCCTGGGCGACGTGTATTCCATCATCGGCTACTACCTGCACCGGAAGGAAGAGGTTGACCAGTATATGCGGGAGAGCGAGGAAGAGTGGGACAGGTTTGTGGAAGAGCTGAAAGCCCAGCCGGGCGCCAGCGAGTTCTATGACAGGGTGAGGGGATTCCGTCGGCAAAAGGAACCGGAACAGCAAGAGGCAACGGAATCGGCGTAGCCGGATGCCACGCTTTATCGCCGACGAAGGGTTCAATCGGGACATTGTACGCGGGGTTCTAGCCCGGAATCGTACTGTCACAATAGTTCGCGTCCAAGACGTGGGTTTGAGCAGAGCAACCGACCCGGATATACTGGAGTGGACAGCTCAGGAAGGGCGCATAGTGTTAACACACGACAAGCGCACCATGACAAGGGACACCAACGTGCGGCTTGTAGCAGGGCTCCCAATGCCGGGTGTTGTCGTAGTGCATCAGGATATCCCAACTGGTAGGGCGATCAATGGCTTGTTGGAATTGATCGGCACGAGCCTTGAGGGAGAGTGGGAGAACCAGATTCGCTACGTGGAAAGGCGGTAAAGCGGAACGCAGATTTTCCGCATGCAATCCATACGCTAACCGTTCAACGTGCCCTTGGTGCTGGGGACAGCGTGGGGGGAGCGCGGGTCGGGCTCCAGCGCGTCCCGCAGGGCGCGAGCCGTCGCCTTGCACAGTGCCTCAGCCTTGTGGTGCGGGTCGATGCCAGTGATAATCCGCGCGTGAAGGTTGATCTTACCTTCCAGCGCGATGGACTCAAAGAAATGCCGCACCAGTGAACCGGGCAGGGTCTCCACCATCGTGTCGTCGATGGTAGTCTCGATGACCGCGTAGCCGCGCCCTGAGCAGTCCAGCGCCACCATCGCCAGCGTTTCGTCCAGGGGGACGATGGCATGTCCCATGCGTCGGATGCCTCGCGCGTCGCCGATGGCCTCGTTCAGCGCCCGGCCTAGAGTGATGCCCACGTCTTCAACCAGGTGGTGCCAGCCGGTGTGCAGGTCGCCCTTGGCGTGCAGGGTTATATCGATCAGCCCATGCCGGGAAATCTGGCTGACCATGTGGTCCAGGAACCCGTTGCCAGTATCGACCTCGTAAATACCGGACCCGTCCAGGTCGATGGCGAGGCGGATGTCAGTCTCGCCGGTGGTGCGGTGCAGCTTGGCGACGCGGCCTTCGGGGGCGACGGGCAGGTTGGGTGCGTCTGCCATTTCTAGGCCCCCGTCAGTTCGGCCAGAGCGGCCACCACGGCGTCGTTTTCCTCGGGGAAGCCAACGGAGGTGCGAATACAATCGATGAGCCGGGGATTGCTCCAGTGGCGGAGGAAGATTCCGCGATTGCACAGCCCTTCGAAGACCTGCGGTCCCGTTCCCTCGGGCAGCTGGCAGAGGATGAAGTTCGCTTTCGACGGATAGGGCTTGACTGTGGGGATCGCCTCCAGCAGCCCAGTCATTCGCTGGCGTTCGTCGACGATTGCGTTGACTCGCTCCAGCAGCGCCGACATGTCCTTCAGCGACGCGGTCAGCGCCACCTCTGCGGCCAGGTTGACGTTGTAGGGAGGCTTGACCGACATCATCATCCCGGCCAAGTCGGGGTGCATTGCGCCCAGCCCAATGCGAAGCCCGGCAAGGCCTGCCCACTTGCTGAAAGTTCGCAGCACGACCAGGTTGGGATACTCGTCGAGCAGTGGCAGCAGGGTGTTGCCGCTGAACTCGTAGTAGGCCTCGTCGACTATGACCAGGATGCCAGTGTCCAGCAGCGCCCTCACCTCTGCCTCGCTGGGCATGTTGCCGGTGGGGTTGTTGGGCGAGCAGACCACGATGGCCTTGGTGCGCGGGGTGATGGCCAGCTTGATGCCTTCGAGATCAATATCAAAGTTCTCATCTCGGGGTACCGAGATGGCCTGCCCTCCGCAGATTTCTGCCCCAATCGAGTACATCCCGAATGTGGGGGTCAGGTTGATGATGTTGTCTCCGGGGCCGACGAACATCCGGAACAGCATGTCGATAAGCTCGTCGCTGCCGTTCCCGGCGATGATTCGCTCCGGCTCGATGCCCACGTACCCTGACAGGGCCTCTCGCAACTGCCGCTGCTCAGGGTCCGGGTAGTGGTTGAAATTAGGGAAGCTGGCCAGGGCCTCGGCCACCACCGGCGAGGCGCCGTAGGGGTTCTCATTGCCGTTGAGCCTGATGATCTTGTCCTGGGGAATGCCTGCCCGCTCAGCCATGGCTTCCACGGGCTGTACTCCCTGGTAGATGCCGAGACCGCGGATGTGAGGCAGCATCGACTCTTGCAGCTTTTCAGTAAATTCGGCCATTTCCTCTGACCTGCCTGTCTCTATCGGGAACCTTTCGGTTGGATGGAATGTCAGACTGCGGACTTGAGCGCGTCCAGTCTCACCTGTACCGCTCCTGCATGGCCTGCCAGTCCCTCGGCGTTGGCGATTTGAACGGCGGCGGGGCCCAGATGCTGGAAGTCGGCGGGGTTCAGCCCCACCACCGGCATGGTGCGTAGGAAGTGGTGTACGCTGAGGGCCGAGCCGAAACGCGCCGTCCCGCCCGTGGGCATGACGTGGCTGGGGCCCGCAATGTAATCGCCCATGACCTCGGGAGAATACTCGCCGAGGAACAGGCCGCCGGCGTGGTGGATGCGGTCGACCCAGCTCCACGGCTCCCGCAGCAGCAGGCACAGGTGTTCGGGAGCGATACGGTTGACCAGTTCCACGCCCTCCTTCAGCGAGTCCACGATTACCACCCGCCCCTGGCGCTCCAGGGCTTGCCGGGCCACGTCGCCTCGCGGCGCCGCGGCGAGCTGTGCTTCCAGCTGAGCCTCGACGCGGGCCACGAGGCCCTCGCTGTCAGTCACCAGGATCGCCGTGGCCAGCGGGTCGTGCTCGGCCTGCGCGATGAGGTCGGCAGCGCAGAAATCGGCGTTGGCCCCGTCGTCGGCCAGGATGATGGTCTCGGTGGGCCCGAATACTCCATCGATGTCAACCGCCCCCTGCACCAGCTTCTTCGCGTAGGCGACGAAGATATTTCCGGGTCCGCAGATCTTGTCGACCTTGGGGATCGATTCGGTGCCGTAGGCCAGCGCGCCGATGGCCGGAACGCCACCGACCTGGTACATGGCGTCGACGCCCGCGATCTTGGCGGCGGCGACCACGGCGGGATTGAGGGGCTGCGAGCCGGTGCGCGGCGTGGTCAGGATGATCTCCCCCACTCCAGCGACTCGGGCAGGGATAACCGTCATCAGCACCGTGGACGGGTACGCGGCGCTGCCACCGGGGGCGTAGACGCCTACGCGGGCGAGGGGCCTCACCAGCTCGCCGAGGCCCTGCGCCTCGTCCATCCACTCGCCGGGCAGCGTGGCCTGGTGGAAGGAGCGAACACGGTCTGCCGCCAGCTCCAGCGACTGCCACAGTTCTCTGCTTACCTGTTCACTGGCCGCGTCAAGCTCCGCGTCGGGTATGCGGAAATCCTCCAGGTCTGATCCGTCCAGCAACCGTGCGTAATGCCGGACCGCCGCATCGCCGTCCCGCTTCACGTCGGCGAGCATCCGAACGACGGATTCTGCAGGCGTGACGCCTTCGCCAAAAGCCCGGCGGGTGCGATCCAGGACCGATTCCGGCAAAGAGGACAGGTCCAATGGGTCGACTCGGGCGAGAAGGTTCCCGGCATTCTCGGCACCGCGGATTATGTTCAGCGTGGTGTTGATTGCCACTCGGTTACTCCCGGGACTTGATTGGTTCCGGCTGTTTGATCCGGGTCACTCGGGCAGAAACTGCCGCACGTGGGCGATGGTCGCTGCTACGGCTTCCCGGCGGTAATTCTCCACCTTGGCCTCGGGTATTCTTTCGTAGACCTCTTCCAGGCTGTGCGGCATCCTCTCCAGGAAGCGGTCCACTGACTGTTGTACCTCGTCGTTGTCGCGGTACATTCGGTTCAGGGCGAATTTAAGACGCGACCACTCGAATTCCCTGCCGACGAACCCTGAGATTCTTTCCTTCCATTGCGTGAGCAACCCGTCCTCGAAAAACGCCACCGACACGCCTTCGTCCCCGCAGGAGACGTGCGATCCGGCGTCCATTGGCCCGCGCACGTCCGGGAGCGACAGGCGGTCCATGTCCAACTGAATTGCCCTGTCCCAGATATCCGCCTGCACCTGGTCGGCGGTCAGCCGCGTTTCTTCACTGTTGATGTCGAAGTTTGGCCGGTATACCGTTGTGATCCATACCTCGTCCGATGCCAGGTGGCAGATGTAGCCCAGCAAGAACGATCGGGTGGCAGGAGACACGGAACTTTCGTCCAGCAGTTCGGGGTATTTCTCAAACATGGTCCGGGTGCCCGTACCCACTTCTCTGACCGATAGGGGCGCAAAGTGCGTTTGTTCCCTGGGCCATTTGGTCATCGCCCGGATGTCGGGGGAAGTAGACCCTAGGTAGAAACTGCCGATGTGGTCATAGACGGAACCCCAGTCAAGCTCCTCTGCGACCTGGTTGGCCAGATAGATGTGCATCGGCAGATTGGGCATTCTTTACGTCCTTGGCCCGATTCCGGGAGCCTGGCCCAGCAAGGGAGAACTGCTTAATCATCCGCATCACCGACGGCAAATGAACTCTGTCGATGGAGAAGCGGGGATTCCGTATTTTAGCCCGTGGCATTGAGCTTGTCGAACCGTACCGTTTGTTTAACCGAACAATTCCTCATAGGCGTGGGAGTGGCTGTCGAAGAGGTACGACAACTGCGATGCCGCCACGTCAACCGCGCCGCAGTCCCTGAGATGGTCAACTGCGGACAGCAGCTTGTCTTTCTTTACCAGCAGGCTGACCGAAAACCAGTCCTGTTCCTGCACGTTATAGACCCGCGCCACCGTGGGGCCCCTGAGACCTGCAAGGTCAGGCCGGGCTAGCACCATACCGCTCACTGCCTCGGCCGAGTCCCCCTGCACGTTGGCCGTGAGACGATAGTAGGGCTCGGCCCGCATGTGGGCCTCCATCATCTCCGTGAGCGCCCGGGCCAGTTCCCGCGTCGGCCCTGACTCCGCCAGCCGCTCCGTGTTGGCCAGCAGACAAGCCTGGGAACTGAGGACTGTGCCATCCTCCAGGGTCTTGAGGCGATTCTCCTTCAGGGTCGTGCCCGTGGCCGTAAGATCGGCGATCAGGTCGGCGTAACCGGCAAGGGGAGCGGCCTCGAGCGTTCCCGAAGCCGGCGCAAGGCTGAAATAGTTGATGCCACGGTCGTAGAGGAACTCGCTGAGTAGTCGCGGGTACTTAGTGGCGATGCGCAATTGCTTGCCCTGCTGCCGGAATTCCAGGGCAAGATCGGCCAGGTCAGCAAGAGAGGTTACGTCAAGCCACGAATCGGGCACTGCCAGCACCAGGTCGCACCGGCCAAAGCCGAGGCTCTCCACCAGTATGGCCGCCCGCCGTTCGTCCTCGCGGTACTCCAGCAGCCGGTCGAGGCCGGTTATTCCAAGTTCCGCGCTGCCCTCCTCCACCTTTGCCGTGATGTCGGCGGTACGCTGGAAGAGGACCTCCACTCCGGGAATGGCCGGGACCGTGGCGGTGTAACGGCGGGCGTTGGGTCGCCGCACCGGCAGACCACAGCCCTTCAGGAAATCGAGAGTGGGCTGGTACAGGTCCCCGTCGCTGGGCAGCAAGAGGCGCAGCGCGGGCTTGCCGTTGGCGGACCGCGTTTCGCTCATATCTCCTGGGTCCTCACCGTCCCATCGCCGTTCACCAGCACTACACACTTCAGGCCTCGCCTCGCGGCGTATTCCCTTGCTTCCGGGAACGTCCTGCCGCTGACCTCGATTTCCACGCTCTCTCCCCGGTCCCGATGCCTTTGCGCCACCTGAAACGCCGCCTGGGTTGCGCTGTCTGCCGCAGGCACGACCAGGATCGTCCTTGACCCATCACCGATTGCCGCCGCTTCGGGCGCGAGGACCGCCAGCGCGTCCAGGTTATAGGCGAAACCCAGCGCGGGCAGCATGGCGTCTCCGCCCAGGTCCCGGGCCAGCCCGTCGTATCTTCCTCCGCCGCCCAGTGGCGCGCGCCAGTTGGGGTGGGAAACCTCGAATACAATGCCATTGTAGTATGCGAGTCCTCGAACCAGGCCAAAGTCCAGCATGATCGTTCCCGACTCAACCAGTCCTCCGGGCAACAGGTCCAGAACTTGTTCCAACCGGCCAAGCGCCGCCGTATCGGCGCCCGCCCGGCGCAGGGTCTTCGAAGCCGCAGCTATGGCGTCGCGGGAGTCGCCCTTCACCTGGGCCAGTTCGCTGGCCACTTGCAGCGCCAGGCGCAGACCGTCCTCGGCGTCGGGGAACCTGATCTTGCGGAGCAGTCGCTCCACCACCTCCTCAGGCTTGCGCTGCCCCAACTGGTCGAGGGGATTTGAGCGCAGCACACCCAGCAGCACGCTGCGGGCCTCATCATCGTCCAGCCCCTGCACGGCCTGGCTCAGGTAGTCATCGTCCGAGTGACGCCCCACGACGTGCAATCGGCGGCTCTCTTCCATCAGCTGCGCGATCGCGGCTTCGCCCTCGGCCAGCCGGGGAACGTTCTGGACCACGAAGGCCCGCGCGCGCTCGGAGAGGCCGACCGGCTCCAACAGGCTGTTCAACACGTCAAGGTCCGCCAGCCGCAGAGTCCATCCCGATACGCCCGACTCGGCAAGGGCCGACGTTGCCAGTGTCATCAGTTCCACATCTGCCAGGATGCTGGAGCTACCCAACAGTTCAGCCCCTAGCTGGGTGAACTGGCTCCGGCTGCGCGAGTCCTCTTCCAGCGCCGATCCGTCGAACCGGAACACCGGCCCGCTGTAGCACCACCGGACGGGGAGTTCGATCTCCCACGAGTGTTCGAGGTAGTGCCGAATGGCAGGGGCGGTGAATTCGGGGCGCAGACTGACGGTCCTGCCCACGGGGTCGCTGAAACTGAAGAGCTGTGAAGCGAGCTCGCCACCAGACTTTCTCAGGAATAGCTCGGTGGGTTCCAGCAGGGGAGTGTCGAGTGGCTGGTATCCGTGGCGTTGGAGGAGGGACGTGAGCCGGCGCTGGAGTGAGTCGCGCATTCTCAGCAACTCTCCGGAAAAATCATCCATGCCGCGCAACCGCGCAACGGGCCTGGCTGATTCTTCGGCTTGCCGGTACATTCGGGTCTTATTTTAGCGGACGCCGGTTGCGGTGCCAACGGGCGCGGCAAGGCTTCTTACCCCGTCTCAGGCGAATCGGGGGTTTGTTGATGGCTAAGTTGCTCTTCCAGCTGGCGGATGCGGGCCTCGGCGGCGTCAGCGCGGGCGGCCTCGGCGCGGCGGGCGTCTCGCTCCTCCTGGTGCGTCGTCAGATAGCGTTGCGATACCGGGTCGTACCAGCGCAGTTCCCCCTCCTCCCAACACAAATCCAGATTCAGCACGTCGCTGTGGCCCCAGTAATGTCCGGCTTCCGTCCGGTAAATGGTGATGGGCTGATACTCGCCGTCCACCAGCCGGTCACCGGCCAGATGGGCGCTGTGCCAGTCGCCGCCCGAGGGATCGAACCGCCAGTATTCGGTAACGCCCATGGCCGCGTAGTCCGTGCGCTTGCGGGTCTCGTCGCGCACTCCCGTTCTTGCCGAGGCTACTTCCAGCACGAAGTCAGGCGGTTTCCCCTGCTCCGGGATCAGGTAGCCGCTGCGGGCAATGTTGGCCGCCGGGTCGGCGTTGAAAGCGACGAGCAGGTCGGGATAGCGCACCCCCTCCCAATCGGCGGAGGGGAGCAGGGCGGCGGCCACCTCGCTGGTGATGATGGTGGTTTCCGGGCTGCCGAAGTGGTCGGCCAGAGTGCCAGGATACCCAGGGAAATTGACCTTGTAGTAAGCAGTCATCTCTTCGGGCGGCGGGTCGGGAAACTGGATGATTTCCGCGCCCGGCGCCGGGTCAACGGGCTTCAGCGTCATAACAGCCCCCAGGCGCAAGGATAGGTAAAGGCGGCACAACAATGATACGGCGCAACAGCGTGAGGGTAAAGGGCGGCGGACCGGGAGGATTGCCAGGACATTACTGAACCGACTTCACCAATTATTACACCAGAGGGAGAGTGTAGGGGATGCTTGGGTAGAATAGGAGGCTCTCAATATGTGCAAGTCTGCCACTCGGATATGCCGTCAGGAATGTCAGGTCCGATACACCAAGGAATGCTACTATCAGGACAGAGTCATGCCGCCACTCGCGCGGACTTCACGAGAGACAGATAGGGAGGCGCTGACGGCCCTCTACAATGCCACTGACGGACCCAACTGGCTTCGGAATGAAAACTGGCTAAGCGACGCGCCAATGAGCGAATGGAGCGGCGTCACTACCGGCAGCAACGGCCGCGTCGCTCGCCTGGCGCTTCAACTTAACGAGCTTAGCGGGGAGCTGCCGCCGGAATTGGGCAGTCTCGCCAACCTGACTGAATTGCACCTCGACGGTAATGACCTGACGGGAAACATACCGCCGGAGTTGGGCAACCTAGCTAACCTGACTGAAATGCACTTGGACGGGAATTACTTGAACGGGAAGATACTGCCGGAACTGGGCAATCTTATAAACTTGAGACTGTCGTGGCTATATGAGAACCATTTAAGCGGAGAGATACCGCCGGAGTTCGGCAAACTTACCAACCTGACCGATCTGAAACTCGGTGACAACCAGTTGAGCGGGTGCGTACCAAGCATTTTGAGATACTGTTTGGATATGTCGCTTTCCGACCTTGGCGGCTTGCCGTTTTGCTAAGGTTCCCCACCTACGGGTGCGCGTTCAGCCCGCCATCGACGTAGACCGGCTGGCCGGTGGAGTAGTCGCACGACTCGGAGCAGAGATATACCAGCAGCGGCCCGATGTCCTCCGGGCGTCCCTTGCGGCGCAGCGGAGTGTAGCGCACCAGCAGTTCCTCCAGTTGCTGCTCGATGGGCTGGCCGGTGCTGTCGATCCACCCCGTGCCCAGGGCATTGATGCGTATGTTGTGACGGCCCCACTCGACGGCCAGGGAGCGCGTGAGGGAGAGCAGGGCGGCCTGGCTGGCGGCGAAGGCGGATCCGTTGATCATGCCCCGTTCGGCCAGCTCCGAAATCACGTTGACCACCCGGCCGTATTCCCGTTCAGCCATACGCGGGAGCACCTGCTGGGACAGAAGGAACGCCATCTTTACGTTCCGGGTCTGCACCTCCTCCCAAGTGAGCGTCGTTATGTCGCCGAGAGGGGCGGCAAACATGCTGCGGGAATCGTTGACCAGAATGTCGACACGGTCGTGGTAGCGGCCAAACTCCGCCAGCACTCGCGCTGCGCTGACGTCCGAGCCGGGATTCATGACGGCGCCGTGGCTCCGGGAAGGGAGGGCAGCCATCACGGCGTCCAGCAGTCTCTGGGTGCGCGCGACCGCGAAGACAGTTGCGCCTGATTCGGCCAACGCTCCGGCAAGGAACGGAGCCTCATCGCCACCCGATGTCGCGAAGATGGCCACCTGGCCTGACAGTCCGTATTCCGGGAGTACCGGCATAAATTTCTCCTGAGATGGTGGTGGTTGCCCGGTTGAGGGCAGCAGCGTACGCCCTCTCCCTATGGGAGAGGGGATGGTTTTCCTACGGCTCCAGGGGGATCACGGGAGCGTGGCCGGTGGGCGTGATTCCACCCGCCAGGCCGCCGCCGTCGGCGATGATCATCTCGCCTGTCATATAGTCCGAGGCGCTGGAGGAAAGGAACACGGCCAGTGGCCCGAAGTCTTCCGGCTTGCCCAGCTTGCCGATGGGAAGGAAGTCTCCCGAGCGGGGGAGGCTGGACTGGGTGTTCCCCATGTCGCCGGTTGGCACGAATCCGGGCACGATGCTGTTGGCCGTCACGCCGTAGCGCGCGAGGTTGAAGGACAGCACGCGGGTGAGCTGGATCATTCCGCCTTTGCTGGTGCAGTAGACGTAAATGTCCCGGCCGCCACGCATGCCAAACCCCGAGGCCACGTTGATGATTTTGCCGTGCCCCTGGTCGACCATGGGCTTGGAGACTGCCCTGGAGCAGTAGAACGCGCCAGTCAGGTTGACATCCATGACCCGGTGCCAGTCCTCGTCGGTGATCTCCCAGATGGGCTTGCGAACGTTGTCCTGGACCGCACCGGCGTTGTTGATCAACACGTCGATCTTGCCGAAACGCTCCGTTGCCGCCTGCATCAGGCTCTCGACCTGCGCTGCGTCAGTGACGTCCGTCGTCACGGATATCGCCTCGCTGCCCAGCGACTCGACCTCGGCCGCCGCGTCGTCAATCGGTCCCTGTCGCCTGCCTGCGATTGCCAGCGTGGCTCCGGCGCGGGCCAAGGCTCGCACCATGGCCAGTCCCAGGCCGGTGCCGCCCCCGGTGATCACAACGTTCTTGCCTTCGAGACTCAGAGACTCCAGCATGATTTCCCCGGTTACATTGAGTTGGATTCAGGCAGGAAACCGCCGTGCCTCAGGTACATTAGACCCGCTGAGGGTAACGTCCCCCGCCGTGAGGGTCATGGTTTCTCCCGAGTGCAGGCGGAGCAGCAGGTTTCCCATCTCGTCCACCCCCATAGCTTCCCCTTCAAACCTATCGTTGCCGAAGGTGGCAGCGATCTGGCGGCCTGTGGTTTCCAGCAACTGTGACCATTCCGCTACCGGACTGTTCCCCGTCTCCTGGCCTGGCCTGGGCAGACGCCGGTACAGGTCGTCCAGGTCCATCAGCAATTGCCTCAGCAGTGACTCTCGGAGCACTTCCTTGCCCGCGACCTTGTTGACACTGGTGGCGATACCCGCGATTTCTTCGTCATCGTCGGGATAATGGGCGACGTTTATGCCAATGCCGAGAACAGCATAACACACGGATTCGCCCTCGATTGCGCTCTCGGCCAGGATGCCGGACACCTTGTTGCCTTCCAGCATCAGGTCATTGGGCCACTTGATTCGAGGATCGAGTCCAGCCACCTTTCGGACAGCCCGCGCCGCAGCCAGGCCCCCTATGACGCTGATATAGGGCAGCTGGGATATATCGGGCCTGAACAACACGGAGAACAGCAGATTCCCCGGACGGGAAACCCAGCTGCGACCCTGGCGGCCCCGCCCCGCCATCTGGACCTCCGCAATGACCACCGTCCCCTCATCGGCGTCCTGTGCGGCCAGCCGGGCGGCCTCGTCCATCGTGGAGCCAAGTTCCGGGTAGTAAAGGATGCGGCGGCCCACTACATGGGTGTACAGGCCCTCGCGAACGGCCCTGGAAACGAGATTGGGCATGGGCCTTCCTACCAGCCGTGCTCCAGCTTGTCCCCGAGGACACCCACCAGTTCGGACACGGGAACCCGGGCCTGGTACATGGTATCCCTGTCCCGAATTGTAACCTGGCGGTCATCGAGAGTATCGAAGTCCACAGTCACGCAGTAGGGGGTGCCGATTTCGTCCTGCCTGCGGTAGCGCCGGCCGATGCTCTGGGCGTCGTCGTACTGGGCGTTGAAGTGCGGGCGCAGCATGCCGTGAATGCGCCGGGCCGTCGGTGTGAGGCGCTCGTTGCGGCTCAGGGGCAGGACCGCCACGGTAACCGGCGCCAGCCGACGGTGCAGACGGGAAACGACCCTCACCGCGTTGCCATCAGGCTCCTCGTCGTAAGCGTCCAGCCAGAACGCCAGAGTGGCGCGGTCTACACCCCCGGACGGCTCGATCACGTAGGGGTAGTACCTAGTCTTGGAATCGTCGTCATAGTAACTGAGATCTTCGCCGCTGAACTCGGCATGCTGCTTGAGGTCGAAGTCGGTGCGATCGGCGATGCCCTCCAATTCCGCCCAGCCCCACGGGAAGCGGTACTCGATGTCGTAGCAGTCCTTGGCGTAGTGGGCCAGCTCGTCGGGGCCATGTCGGCGCAACCGGAGATTTTCGGGCCGGATGCCCAGGTCCACGTACCACTGGAACCGGTCCTTGACCCAGCGATTCAGCCACTCCAGATCGGTTTCGGGATGAACGAAGAACTCCACCTCCATCTGCTCGAACTCGCGGGTCCGGAAGGTGAAATTCCCGGGAGTGATTTCGTTGCGGAAGGACTTGCCAATCTGCCCGATGCCGAAGGGCAGCTTGCGGCGCGAGGAATCGACGACATTCTTGAAATTGACGAAGATGCCCTGCGCCGTCTCCGGCCTGAGCCAGACCTCGTGGGCGGTGTCCTCCACCGGCCCCATGAAAGTGCGGAACATGAGGTTGAACCGGCGTGGCTCCGTAAACTCGCCGCCGCAGTCAGGGCAACGCAGCTCTCGGGTCGCCTGGGGAGCTTCGGGAGACGTAGGGTCGATGCCCCTCTCCTCCAGCAGGTGGTCCTGTCGGAACCGCTGGTTGCACACACGGCACTCCACCAGCGGATCGCTGAAGTTCTCAACGTGGCCACTGGCCTCCCACGTCCGGGGGTGCATGAGTATGGCGGCGTCCAGCCCCACCATGTCGTAGCGTCCCGAGATCACGGACCGCCACCAGGCCTCCTTGACGTTGCGTTTCAGTTCAACTCCCAGCGGCCCGTAGTCCCAAGTCGATCCGAGGCCGCCGTAAATCTCGCTGCTCTGGAATACGAAGCCCCGGCGCTTGGAAAGGGACAACATCTTGTCCATGTCGGCGTAGGGAAGTGAGCGGGCCAAGGAGAGTCCTCCTGAACTTAACAGCAAATCCGGGCCGCATTGGCAGAATCCGGCCCATTCGATGCATCAAAGTATAAAGGGAGATTGCCGCTGGATGCGACACTATGGCTTGGTGGGTATTCTTAATATGCGCTGGTATTGGATTTCCGCCACTGGCGCCAGCAGACCAAGGCCAGAGAATAGACCAGCATCTCCACCTTCTTGGTGTACCCTTTGGTCCGCCGCGCCAGCCGGTTCAGCTTCCCCCGCCACACCGAGTGCAGCCCTTCATTCCAGTTCACCGCTCCGCCCTTGCCTGCCACGTGCCGCTCCGGCGGAAGCCAGCCCGGATACACCCCGTAAGCGTCGCTGCGGTACAATCCAGCCTCCGGCAGTCTCTCATACAGCCGCAGGAAGGGGCCTTCACTGCGGTCCCCCACCTCGAAATCCGCCCAGCGGCTGCCGTCGGCCTCCCTTACCACCGCCGTCCAAATCCAGCAGTCCTCTCGCTTGCTCCCATGCCTGGCTCCCCGGTAAGTCCACATCTCATCCCAAGCAATCACCGCCGCCGGCTGACGCCCGGCCAGGCCCTCTGTCCGGTGCCTGTTGCGCTCCCGCAGCCGGCTCAAGGCAATGCGCCCCCCTTTTTCACCCACCCCAGCACCGCCGGGGCGCTGTAGCCCAACACCCGGCCTATGGCGCTCAAACTGCTGCCCTCGGTGTACATGGCGACGGCCCGCTCCTTGACCGCCTGACTGGGACGGCGGTAGGCCCCGCCAGGCACGCAACGCCGCCCACAGTCGCCGCAACTGTAAGCCTGTCGCTCTGCCACATGACCGTCCTTGCGCATCCAGTTGGAACCGCAGTCAGGGCAGCGCACATCGTGGCGGTAAACCCGGCTTCTCGCCATCCCCCACCTCCGACTTTCAGGTTGAACCTGATTGTAAAAGCAACTTCCCCTTATGTTAAGAATACCGCTTGGTGGCTATGGCCTCCCCGAATGCCAGGGCGCCGCATGCCGACGGCATTTCGCCCCATTCGTCCAGCAGCGACCGCCACTGGTCGATCTCCTCAGCAGTGGCCAGCCCGAAGTTCGTTAAGGCAGCAAGTACCGGCGGAGAAAAGAACCATTCCGATATAAAGCCATGCAGGAAGGCCACGTCTGCCACCGAACTGAAGTAATCGAACGAGGCGGAATACCGGACGTCACCGAATCCGGCGTCCAGCAAGACAGCCTTCAGTCGTTTTCCGAACTGCGGATGCCCTCCATTGCCCTCAAGCAGGCTGGAGAAGACTCCCCAAGCGTCGGTTATCTCGGCAGGTTGGGGCTCCAGGAACGACGACGCAACAATGAACTCGCGGCAGCCGACGATACCGCCCGGCTTCAGGACCCGCTTCACCTCGGCCAGGGCGGCCTGGGTGTCGGGAACGTGCATCAACACCGCGTGGCAGTGAGCCACATCGAAGGTGTTGTCTTCAAAGGGCAGTTCGTAGACGTTGCCAACGTGAAACGCCATGTTGCCGTGACCGCCGGCCTTGGCGGCCGCGCGGGCAAGCTCAACCTGGGATTCCTCCATATCGATGCCATGGAATTCTCCTGGCGCAATACGGTCGGCGAGGCCAACGGAGATGTTGCCCGGCCCGCAGCCAAAGTCCAGCAGCTTCATACCCGGCGTCACGTGCGGCAGCAGGTAGGATGCGTGGCTGCTGGCGCTGCGGCGCTCGAGGAGTTGCCGGAACTCCTCGGTGTACCCCATGGTGTATTCCGAATCGGTCGTGGAATGTTGCGTCATCTCCAGTTCTCCCCTAGTTTCACTCGGTCTTGGTTTAATTCTACCAACACTTTGATTGTAGGGAATAATGGATCATTTTTTGTAAGGATTCTTGTGCCGAATCTCGACGGTTTTGGCCTTCCGGCAGTGTCCTGACTCTTTCGGGGAACGGGGAGTATCAAAAGGAGTCGGAAAATTTGGGCCGGTCCTTGACATTTCTGCGGATGCTTGTTAGATTTTATCTCCCACCAAAAGGCGTGCGGAGAATTACCTATGCCCACAGTGAATCAGTTGGTTAGAAAAGGCCGCAAGCCGGTCCGCAAGCGGACCAAGGCTCCGGCAATGCACTGGGTGCAGAATTCGCTAAGGAACCGAGTCAAGTGGGGCCCTGGCTGCCCGCAGAGACGGGGCGTCTGCATCCAGGTACGCACCATGACCCCCAAGAAGCCCAATTCCGCCCTACGCAAGATCGCGAGGGTGCGCCTCACCAACGGTGTCGAGGTTACCGCCTACATCGGCGGAGAGGGGCACAACCTGCAGGAGCACTCCGTTGTGCTCGTGCGCGGCGGCAGGGTCAAAGACCTGCCGGGTGTCAGGTATCATATCGTCCGCAGCGCTCTTGACTGCGAGGGTGTGAACGACCGCAGGCAGGGACGCAGCAAGTACGGAGCCAGCCGCCCCCGCCGTTAGCAGCGGGGGTTTTCTACTTGGCGGATTTTCTACGGATTATCAGCCGGTTTCACAATACCGACTCTCCAAAGGTGTAACGGCTTATGTCCAGAAGGAGACGCGCTGAGCGTCGACCAACCACTCCGGATCCTCGTTTCAACGACGTGGAGTTGGCCAGGTTCATAAACAGGCTGATGCTCAAGGGCAAGAAGTCCATCGCCCAGAGGCTGGCCTACAACGCATTTTCAATCATTCAGAGCGAATCGAACCGCGAGCCGCTGGAGGTCTTTCAGCAGGCCCTGCGCAACGCCACTCCTGCGGTGGAGGTGCGTCCCAAACGGGTGGGCGGCGCCACCATCCAGGTGCCGACCGAGCTTCGCACCGAACGCAGCGAAGCCCTGGCAATGCGCTGGCTGATCCGTGGCGCCCGGTCGCGCAAGGGTATGCCCATGCGCCGGGGACTGGCCATGGAGTTGATGGACGCATCACGCGGTGAGGGGTCGGCGGTACGCCGAAGGGAGGAGTTGCACCGAATGGCGGAGGCCAATCGTGCCTTTGTTCACTACCGCCGGTAATCCCGGCCCCGTCCCAGAAAGACGGAGTAGCGCAGAGACAGGTTCCCGCTTCCTCAACCAGTGCCCTTAGTCATGCAGAACGCATTCCCCATCGACAAGATCAGAAACATCGGTTTCATCGCCCATATCGACGCTGGCAAGACCACCGTCACCGAACAGGTCCTGTACGCCACCGGCCGCATTCACCGCGTTGGCGGCGTTGACGATGGCACCACCGCAATGGACTGGATGCCCCAGGAACGCGAGCGGGGCATCACCATCACTGCCGCAGCTACCACCGCGCAGTGGCAGGACTGCCGTATCAACATCATCGACACCCCGGGCCACGTGGATTTCACTGCCGAGGTCGAGCGTTCCCTGCGGGTCCTGGACGGCGGCGTGGTCGTACTGGACGCGGTGGCTGGCGTGCAGTCCCAGTCGGAGACGGTCTGGCGGCAGGCCGACACCTACTCCGTTCCCCGCATCTGCTTCGTCAACAAGATGGACCGGGTCGGCGCCAGCTACGAGCGCACCCTCGATTCCATCCGCAAGCGTCTGAACGGCAACCCGGTTCCCGTGCAGCTCCCCATGGGAGAGGAGGACCAGTTCTGCGGCACCATCGACCTGATCGGAGGCCGCGCTACCGTTTACCCCGTGGGTCGCGGAACCCGCACCAGCGCCGAAGACTACGAAGAAATGCCCGTTCCTGCCGAGTTTGAGGACGACTATCAGCGTTACCGGCAGGAAATGATCGAGAAAATAGTGGAGACGGATGAGCAACTGCTCATCCGTTATCTTGAAGGAGAGGACCTCTCGCCGGAGGACCTGCGCGAGGCTCTGAGGCGGGCCACCATTGAGCGTGAGTTGGTGCCCGTGCTCTGCGGCAGCGCAATTTCCGGCAAGGGAGTGCATCCCCTCCTTGACGCGATTCTCTACTTCCTGCCCTCGCCATCGGACGTTCCTCCCGTTGAGGGGGTCAATCCGCATAACGACGAGACCGAACTGCGCTATCCCGACGAGGACGGCCCCCTGTCGGCGCTGGCGTTCAAGGTCGCGACCGACCCCTACGTGGGCCGGCTGGTGTTCCTGCGAATCTACTCCGGCAAGGTCAACTCCGGAGCCTCGGTGCAGAACGTCTCCCGCAAGGGAAGGGAGCGACTCGGTCGCATCCTGCTGATGCACGCCAACCACCGCGAGGAACTGGAGAACGTGACGGCCGGCAACATCTGCGCCGCCGTCGGCCTCAAGAACACCTTTACCGGCGACACGATCTGTCTGGACGTTAACCAAGTTGTCCTCGAACCGCCCAAGTTCCCCAGCCCTGTCGTCTCAGTGGCCATCGAGCCCATGACACGGGCGGACCAGGACCGCCTCAGCGACGCGCTGCGGAAGCTGGCCGACGAGGACCCCACCTTTGTGGTCCGTTTCAACGAGGAGACCGGCCAGACCGTCATGTCCGGCATGGGCGAGTTGCATCTCGAAGTCCTGGTTGACCGGATGCGCCGCGAGTTCAACGTCGAAGCCCAGGTGGGGCGGCCTCGCGTCTCCTACCGGGAGACGGTGACGCGTCCCTACCGTTCGGAGGCGCGTTTCGTGCGCCAGACGGGCGGCCACGGCCAGTACGGCCACGTGGTGCTGGAGCTGGAGCCGCTGGACCGGGGCGAAGGCATCCAGTTCGTTGATGGAATCTCGGGGGGCGTTATACCCCGCGAATACATTCCTGCCATCGAAAGAGGGGTCAAGGAGGCACTGGACAACGGGCCTCTGGGCGGGTATCCTCTTGTGGATTTAAAAGTAACGCTGGTCGACGGCAGCTACCATACCGTAGATTCTTCGGAAATGGCCTTCCGGAGCGCCGGGATCATGGCTATCAGGGAGGGCGTGCCCAAGGCGGCTCCCGCTCTGCTCGAGCCAATCGCGGACCTGGAAGTGAATACGCCGGGAGATTTCCTTAGCGACGTCATTGGCGACCTGGGAACCCGGCGGGCGCAGATTCGGACAATCGAAGGCTTGGACGGCGTCCAGACCGTTCGCGCACTGGTGCCGCTGGGGGAGACTTTCTCCTACACCACGGCGTTGCGCTCGATCACTCAGGGGCGGGCCTCCTACACCATGGAGTTCCGCTATTACGAACCGGTTCCCGAAGGGTTGCTCCGAACCCTGCTTTAGCCGGTTGTTGGCTAGGGCATTGTCGATGGTATCGGGGTAGCTTTTCGGGCCTAATGTCTTTACGGGATTTCAGGCCCATTTGGGGCAAAGAATTTAAGCAGGCTGAAGAAGGCGTATGCAGGCAAGGCAAAAGGTCAGGATCATCCTGAAGGCGTTCGATCACAAGATGCTGGACCTCTCAACGGGCCAGATAGTGGAGACCGCCGAGCGCACCGGGGCCAGGGTGGCCGGCCCGGTGCCTTTGCCCACCCACATCCGCCGCTTCTGCGTCATCCGGGGGCCGCACGTGGACAAGGACTCCCGGGAACATTTCGAGATCAGGACTCACAAGCGCCTGATAGACATTCTGGAACCAACATCCAAGACCATAGACTCGCTGACCAGGCTGAACCTGCCGGCGGGCGTGGACATATCGATCAAACTCTAGACCCGACTCACCGGGCATTTCCCGGCGGTTTCGGCGAGAGAGTAGGATTAGCTCAATATGCTACGGGGATTTCTAGGCAAGAAAATTGGAATGACGCAGGTCTTCCGGGATAACGGAAACGTTGTCCCGGTGACCCTGATTGAGGCGGGGCCGTGCGTCGTTACCCAGGTCAAGACCGTCGAGACCGACGGCTATGAGGCCGTGCAGCTGGGATTTGATACCAAGAAACGGCCCAACAAACCCATGCAGGGACACTTCCGGCCCAGCCGCGCCAGCAGGTACGTTCGCGAAGTGAAGGCCGACGACCCTTCGGATTTCACGGTAGGGCAGACCATCGGGGTCGACATTTTCGCCGAGGGCGAGAAGGTGGATGTCATCGGCCGCTCCAAGGGCCGGGGATTCGCCGGCACAATGAAGCGGCACGGCTTCGGCGGCGGCCCTCGTACTCACGGTCAGTCCGACCGGGCGCGTGCCCCGGGCTCCATCGGAGGCGGCACCACCCCCGGCAAGGTGTTCAAGGGGTTGAAAATGGCCGGCCACATGGGCGACAAGCGCATCACCGTCAAGGGGCTTGAGGTCGTCGGTGTGGACACGGACCGCAACATTCTCATGGTTAAGGGCGGCATACCGGGCGCTCCCAACAGTTTGGTACAAATCAGGAAGGTGGCCTAACCCGGCCACACGGCAACGCTATGGAAATCGACGTAAGAAATCAGTCGGGTGAAACAGTTCACAGCATTGAACTCAACGATGCTGTCTTCAATGTGCCAATGAACAAGACCCTGGTGCACCAGGCCATGGTCATCTACCAGGGCAATCGTCGCCAGGGCACCCATGACACCAAGACCCGCTCCGAGGTATCAGGCGGCGGGCGGAAGCCCTGGATCCAGAAGCACACGGGCCGCGCGAGGCAGGGCAGCACGCGCTCGCCCCAGTGGCGCCACGGCGGTGTGGTTTTCGGGCCGCACCCGCGAAGCTACCGCAAGTCCCTCCCCAAGCGGATGAAGCGGGCTGCCCTCCGCTGCGTCCTTTCAGACAAAGCCCGCAACGACCGCGTGGTGTGCCTGGACTCCATGGACACCATCGACGGACGGACCAGGTCAATGGCCGGGCTGCTGGAACGCTTGAACGTTTCCGGCTCCGCGCTGATCGTCACTCTGGGAACCGACCGCAATGTGGTCCAGGCGGCAAGCAATCTGAAGAAGATATACACGTTGCCGGTCAACCAGCTCAACGCTGAAACGCTACTGTCAAAGGACACGCTGATCCTGACGGAGGAGGCCGCCCGCTGGGCCGCTGAGAGTCTGTCGGCAGAGCCGCATGGCCGCCGTGGCCGAAAGTTCGCTACGGGCGAAAATGACGCCGAGACCGTCGCTACTGCGGTCGAGCAAGTTGCCGAAGAGGAATCGATGCCCGAGCCAGCGGTATCCGAGGAACCGGAACCCGTACAAGTTGAGGAACCCGAGGCTGATACCCAAGACGATGGCGAAGAGGACGGTGAGTAAATGGATATTCACCGCGTATTGATCAAGCCAACGATCACCGAGAAGAGCACCATCCTGCAGGAGACGGGGAAGTATACTTTCGAGGTCGCTCCCAAGGCCAACAAGGTGGAGGTCAAGGAGGCGGTCGAAAAGAACTTCAACGTGACTGTTCTGGACGTGAACATTTCCAAGCTGCGGGGCAAGCGCAAGCGCTATGGCCCGCGTATGGCGAAACAGCCCGACGTCAAGAAGGCGGTGGTCACCCTCAGGCAGGGAGACCGCATCAACCTGATCGAAGGGCTCTAGGGGCAAACGCATGCCACTCAAGAATTTTCGACCGATAACACCGGGTACCCGGAATGCGGTGCGGGCCTCCTTCGAGGAGATCACCACCAAGAAGCCGGAAAAGTCGCTCATCTCCAGAAAGCAGAACCACGCCGGCCGCAATAACCGGGGCAAGATCACCACGCGGGCTCGGGGAGGCGGATCGCGCCGCATGTACCGCGAGGTCGACTTCAAGCGCAAGAAGGACGGCGTGCCCGCCAGGGTGAAGTCCATCGAGTACGATCCCAACCGGACGACCCGTATCGCGCTCATCTTCTACGCAGACGGCGAGAAGAGCTATATCTTGGCCCCTCACGGACTGTCCGTAGGCGACATGGTTCAGTCGGGCCCCGACGCCGAAATCAGCCTTGGCAACACCCTGCCTCTGACCAACATCCCCACGGGCACGGTCGTGCATAACCTGGAGCTGACTCCGGGCCGTGGCGGGCAGCTGGTTCGCGGGGCAGGCACGGGCGCCCAGGTGCTCTCGCGTGAGGGCGAGCACGTGCTGATTCGTCTGCCGTCGGGACAGATGCGGCGCGTACTGCTGCGCTGCCGGGCCAGCATAGGGCAGCTTTCCAACCCGGACCACAAGAACGAGAGCCTGGGCAAGGCAGGGGCCTCGCGGCACATGGGCCGCCGTCCCAAAGTGCGCGGCGTTGCCAAGAACCCGGTGGACCACCCCCATGGCGGCGGTGAGGGCCGCTCTCCCATAGGCATGCCCGGTCCCAAGACACCGTGGGGCAAGCCTACTCTCGGTTACAAGACCAGAAACCCGAAGAAGGCGTCGAGCAAGTTCATCGTGCGCCGTGGCAGGAGGCGCTAGAATGTCCCGCTCCATCAAGAAGGGGCCTTACGTCCACCCAAAGCTGATGAAGAAGGTGGACCAGGTCCAGCGGTCCGGCGCCAATACGGTGATCCGCACCTGGTCGCGGGCCTCGATGATCATGCCCGAAATGGTTGGGCTCACCATCGGAGTGCATGACGGACGGCGCCACGTCCCCGTTTTTGTCACTGAGAATATGGTGGGGCATCGCCTCGGCGAGTTTTCGCCCACCCGCACCTACCGGGGCCACGTGGCCCGGTCGGAACGCACGAGCCGCTCGCGGTAGCCCCATCGAAAGAACGCAGTGAGTAGAGTAAAGGTAACACCGTGCCACCAGTCAGAGCAGTAGCAAAGCAGTTGGGAGCCTCCCAGAAGAGGCTCAAGCCGATCCTTGACCTGGTGCGTGGCCAGAAGGTGGACGACGCGCTGGACACGCTGCGGTTGCTTCCTTCGCCTTGGGCCAAGCCGGTGGCCAAGGTGGTGCAATCGGCGGCAGCCAATGCCGAGAACAATATGCTCATGGACCGCGACAATCTGCGGATCATACAGATTACTGCGGATAACGCGGCCTCCCTCAAGCGTTTCCGACCTAGGGCCAGGGGACGCATCGGACGGATCACCAAGCGCTCCAGCCATATAACCGTGGTTGTTGACGAAGACGAATAGCAATCTTTTGTTCCCTCTCCCTCTGGGAGAGGGTTAGGGTGAGGGCTATGGGCCACAAGACCCATCCATACGGGTTTCGACTGGGAATAATCAAGGACTGGAAGGCGCACTGGTACGCCTCCAACGGGTCCTCTTATCGCGGCCTGGTGAAGGAAGACCTGGACCTGCGTGAGTGCATCCGGAACGAGTATCGGACATTTTCCGACGCCGGGATTGCCAACGTGGTGATTGACCGGGGCGCCCAGGACAGCGTCATCGACATTCATTCCGCCCGTCCCGGCATCCTGATCGGACGCGACGGCGAGCGGGTCAAGAACCTGCGCGCCAAGCTGGAGGCCATCACCCGCAGCCGGGTGCAGCTCAACATCAGGGAGATCGAGCAGCCCGAGCTGAACGCCTACCTGGTCGCGCGCAACGTGGCGGACCAGCTTGAGCGCCGGGTCGCCTACCGCCGGGCCATGCGGCAGGCGGCACAGCGGGCCATGCAGGCCGGGGCCGAGGGAATCAAGATCATCGTCAAGGGGCGCATCTCAGGTTCGGAGATCGCCCGTACCGAGAAGCTGATGCTGGGCCAGGTGCCCCTGCACACCCTCCGCGCCAACATCGATTACGCCCTCGGCGAGGCTCACACCATCATGGGCCGCGTTGGGGTCAAGGTCTGGGTATACACTGGCGAGGTGATGCCCGCCCGTGCGGAAGAGGCAGCCGAACTGGAGACCATCGAAGTTACGGTGCAGGCCGACGACCCGGACATCGACATTGAGGCACTGATTGACGCGAATCAGGAATGATCCTGATTCGCCGGAAATGTTGCGTCTTTGTTCACACACACAGAGGTTGATGGGACGGTAACAGGAGAATTCCATGCTTCAACCAAAGCGCACAAAGTACAGGAAGCAATTTCGCGGCCGGATGCGCGGCGCATCAGTGGCCGGAAGCAGCGTGAACGCCGGCGAGGTGGGTCTCAAGGCTATGGAACCCGCCTGGATAACGGCGCGCCAGATCGAGTCTGCCCGCATCGCCATCACCCGCCACCTCAAACGTGGCGGGCAGGTCTGGGTGCGGGTGTTCCCCGACAAGTCGGTGACCAAGAAACCCGCCGAAACCCGCATGGGCGGCGGCAAGGCCGGCGTGGATTACTGGGTCGCAGTGGTCAAGCCGGGCCGGGTCATGTTCGAGGTGGCTGGCGTCCCCGAGAACGAGGCCGTCGAGGCTCTCAGGCTGGCATCGCAGAAGTTGCCCATTGCCACCAAGACCGTCTTCCGGGACCGTCTCGGCACGGCCGTCAGCAACGCGGCGGCGTAGTTGAATTATGCGTATCCATGAAGTCAGAGAACTCAGCGACGACCAACTCCACGAGGAGCTGGAGAAGGCTGGACGTGAGCTCATGAACCTCAGGTTCCGGGCCGCGACCAACCAGCTCCCCAACTCCAACGAGCCAAAGTCGGTCAGAAAGACCATTGCCCGCCTGCGAACGGTCATGCGCGAGCGGCAGTTGCTAGCTTAGAAGACAGGGGGCCGCTAGTGGTTACCAGCGGAAGGCGCAAGACCCGGACCGGTTCCGTGGTAAGGGTTAAGCAGGACAAGACAGCCGTTGTCGAAATGGTGTGGAAGCAGCGCCATCGCCTGTACCGTAAACAGGTGCGCCGCGTGGCGAGGTTCCACGTCCACGACCCGGAGAACATGTGCCAGCTGGGCGACCTGGTACGCATCGAGGAGACGCGGCCCATCTCAAAGACCAAGCACTGGCGCTTGCTGGAAATACTGGACCGGCGCGAGGTGGCCGAGGTACGCCCCATCGAACTCGAAGGTGACGCCGTTACCGAAGTTGACGGGATCGACGAGGAGGAACTCGTTGCGGAACTGGATGAGGACATTGACCCTGACATTTTGGACCTCCTCGTTTCCGCCGGAGAAGACCTGGAAGACGAGGACGACTAAGCAACCCGGATTCGGGCCTGCATTCGCCCGATCGCGACCCGAGGATTGAGGCATGATTCAGACCTATACAAGGCTGACAGTGGCAGATAACAGCGGCGCAAGAGTTATCCGCCTGATAAACATACCGGGGAGCAGCCGCCGCAAGTACGCGAGCGTCGGCGATGTTGTTGTCTGCAACGTCCGTGAAGCGGCTCCCAACTCGCCGGTCCGCAAGGGCGATGTCGTCAGGGCCGTCGTGATACGCCAGGCGCAGCCGCACCGCAGGCCGGATGGAACGTATATCAAATTCGACGACAACGCCGCTGTGCTGATCGCCGAGAACCTGAACCCCAGGGGCACCCGGATTTTTGGACCCGTGGCGCGCGAGTTGCGAGACCGGGGCTTCATGCGAATCGTGTCCCTGGCCCCGGAGGTGGTGTGATGCGGATTCGGAACGGGGACAATGTCCTGGTCATCGCGGGGCGCGACAAGGGCAAGACTGGCCGTGTCGAACGCAACATGCCACGGGAAGGCCGGGTGGTGGTGGAAGGCGTGAACGTAGTCACCAAGCACATGCGCGGCCAGCCGGGAGTGCGGCAGGCGGGGCGCATCCAGTTCGAGGCGCCGATTCACGTGTCCAATGTCGTCTTGATCTGCAACAAATGCAATCAGCCGACCAGGCCCCGGATCGCTTTTTTGGAAACTGGAGCCAGAGTGCGCATCTGCAGCAAGTGTCAGGAAGTGATCGACGATGCTCGATGACGAAACGCAACAGCAGGTAGACCAAGCGGAATCCACCTCCGAAAGGGGCGGTGGCCGCTCCGGAAGGCGGCAGCGCGGGTCCGACACGGCAGTGGCCGAGGCCGAGAGCGCCGGGCCTCCCGTGCCGCGTCTCAAGCTGAAGTTCCGCGAGGAAATCGTCCCTCAGATGATGCGGGAGTTCAGCTATTCCAACCCTATGGAAGTCCCTCGCATCCAGAAGATCGTGCTGAACATCGGTCTGGGTGAGGCGCTGACCAACGGCCGTGCGCTGGAGGCCGCAACGGCGGACCTCACCACGATTAGCGGGCAGAAACCCATAATCACTCATGCCCGCAAGTCGATCGCGGGTTTCAAGATTCGCCAGGGCAACTCCATCGGCGCTGCGGTGACCCTGCGCGGAGACCGGATGTACCACTTTCTCGACCGGCTGGTGAACACCGCTTTGCCGCGCATCCGCGACTTCCGCGGAATGGCCCGGCGGGGAATGGACGGCCGGGGCAACTTTTCCCTGGGCATCAGGGAACAGATCATCTTTCCTGAAATCGACTACAATTCCATAGACCGGATCCGTGGACTCCAGGTGACCATCACGACCACGGCGCGAAATGACGCCGAGGCCATGCGGCTGCTGGAGCTCTACGGCTTTCCATTCATTCGCGAAGCTTAACGGAGGAACGGCGTGGCCAAGTCGTCCCAGATACAGAAGTGGCTCAAGAAGCCCAAATATCCGGTTCGAGCCTACAACCGCTGCGGACGCTGCGGCCGTCCGCGCGCTTACATTCGGCATGCCGGCCTTTGCCGCATTTGCTTCCGTGAGCTGGCGCTCACCGGCGAACTGCCTGGCGTGCGGAAGGCAAGCCTGTAACAGGGTGTGTGACAAATCCCCTCTCCCATTGGGAGAGGGTTAGGGTGAGGGCGTACCTTGTACTTGCAGAAATAGAGACCCCTCAGGGATCCTGGAAAGCTAATTGGATATGCCACACAGCCTCCAAATAGATCGAAATTCATAGCAATACGATAGAGCTAGAGACGAGACTGAAATGCCGGTTACCGACCCGATAGCAGACATGCTGACGCGAATCCGCAACGCCATTCAGGCGAGGCACGATTCGGTGATGATGCCACACTCGAAGATGAAGCTGTCCATCGCCAGGGTCCTTAAGGATGAGGGATTCATCCGGGACTTTGACACGCCCAGGGGACAGGCGCGCCCCACCTTACGCATTCACCTTTCCTACCGGGAAGGACGACAGTCGGCCATTGCCGGCCTCAAGCGGGTGAGCAAGCCCGGACTCCGGGTGTATGTCGGAAAGGGCGAAATCCCAAGAGTATATGGTGGACTGGGGCTGGCCATTATTTCCACATCCCAAGGTGTTATGTCGGGACGCAGAGCCTGGCGCGACGGAATCGGCGGGGAGTTACTGGCTTATGTCTGGTAATGGTAACGGAACGGCTCAAGCTGAAGGCCGCACCCTTTCGCGTATCGGCCGCAAGCCCATTCCACTCCCCAGCGGAGTGACCGTGGACGTCGGGTACGGAGAGGTTACTGTCTCGGGTCCTCGGGGCACTTTGACCCAGAGCTATCACCCAGATGTGTCGGTCAAGGTGGAGGACGGCGAGGTAATCGTGGAACGGCTCACTGAGCGCAAGTTCCACCGCTCCCTGCACGGCCTGACGCGCAGCCTGATCGCAAACGCGGTAACGGGCGTTACCGACGGCTATACCCGTACCCTGGAGTTGATGGGCGTAGGCTACCGTGTGCAGGCGACCGGAGACGGCGTGGTGCTGAATGTGGGTTATAGCCATCCGGTGGAGATCCATCCACCCGACGGCGTCACCATGGAAGTGGAGGGAAACAACCGCATCCACGTGCGTGGCATGGACAAGCAGAAGGTGGGGCAACTGGCGGCCCGGGTACGAAGGGTCCGCCCCCCCAACGCCTACAAGGAAAAGGGAATCCGGTACCAGGGCGAGGTCCTGCGCTTCAAACCGGGCAAGTCGGCGGCGCGCAAGGCTTAACCACGAAAGAACTCTGGAGCATTAACTGGCAGCTCGTCCTGAATGGGCTGTCCCGGTAATCGAGGCAAGCATGCCAAAAGACAGGAACGCCAGGCACCTGCGAAAGGTGCGGCAGGCACGAGTCAGGAAGAAGATATCCGGCACGCCGGAACGGCCCAGGTTGTCTGTGTTTCGCAGCTTGAGACACATCTATGCACAGGTGATTGACGATTCTTCGGGAAGGACCATTGCCGCAGCTTCCAGCCAGGAATCCCTGGACGGCGCTGTGGGGGCCAAGAGCGAGGTTTCCGCCGTAGTGGGCAAGGTACTGGCTGAGAGGGCGCTGGCCGCCGGTGTGACCCAGGTGGTTTTCGACCGCGGCGGGTGCAAGTATCACGGCAGGGTCAAAGCCCTGGCCGACGGTTCCAGAGAGGGCGGACTGCACTTTTAGGCCCTCCACTTCAAATCCAGGAACGATACGGGGAGGTCCCAACCTCACATGGTACAAGCTCCTCCGGGTTCTAACACAGGAAGACGTGGCGGACAGGGCCGGGCCGGCGGGCCGGGCCGTGGCGGGCCGCCAGGACAGAACAGGCAATCCCGCGACGGTGGCGGTGGTGGCCGGGCGCCTCGTGAGGGGCGTCCTCCCCGCGAACGGGCTCCACGAGAAGAGGACACCGGCGGATTCCAGGAAAGGGTGGTCTACACTCGCCGCATCGCCAAGGTGGTGAAGGGAGGCCG
Organism: Dehalococcoidia bacterium; assembly: GCA_965203005.1. Lineage (GTDB taxonomy): Bacteria > Chloroflexota > Dehalococcoidia > Lucifugimonadales > UBA3495 > VXOI01. The sequence goes on along the minus strand of CBDBBS010000002.1, from coordinate 1,107,414 downwards.
GCGGCTTCGCTTCAATGCTCTGGTGGTGGTCGGCGATGGCCAGGGCACCGTTGGAGCAGGTCTTGGAAAGGCGCTGGTGATCCCGGACGCCGTTCGCAAGGGTAATGCCGTTGCCCGCCGTGAGATGGTTACGATTCCTCTGAGGGGTGGGACGATCCCCCAGCAGATCACCGTCAAAAAGGGCGCAACAATCGTCTTGATCAAGCCGGCCCGCGAGGGAACCGGGGTGATCGCTGCGGGAGCCATGCGGGCCATTCTGGAACTGGGCGGCGTCAAGGACGTGGTCGGCAAGTCGCTGGGATCCAGGAACCCCATTAACATCGTCTATGCCACCATCGAGGCACTGCGGCAACTGAAGGACCCGGCAACAGAGTTGGCCAGGCGCGGGGTTCGTCCCGCTCCGGCGCCGGCTGCGCCGGTGGCCGAGGCAGTTGCTACAGCAACGGAAGTAAGCTAGTCGACGGCCGGTTTCTCGGAAGACCAGCCAGTCAGCGGGAACAATCTATGGCGGAATTGAAGATTACCTGGACTCGTAGCTGCATCGGGCGGCCCAGGAACCAGCGGGAGATAATCCGTTCCCTGGGCCTGCATCATCTGCAGGATACCGTTGTCCATCACGACTCCCCGACGATCCGGGGCATGGTCAAGAAAGTGGAGCACCTGTTGCGAGTAGAGGAGGTCGGGGACGCAGCATGATGCAGCATCAAGTTGCGCCGCCGAAAGGGGCGCGCCGTAATCGCAAACGCATTGGCCGGGGTGATGCCGCCGGACAGGGCAGCACGGCCGGCCGCGGCATGAAGGGCCAGAAGTCCCGGTCGGGACGCGGTCCCCGTGTGGGCTTTGAGGGCGGCCAGCTGCCGATCATCAAGGGTCTCCCGATGAGGCGCGGTTTCACCAACATTTTCAAGACGTATTACACGCTGGTGAACCTTGACACTCTGGAAAAGTTCGACGCGGGTGACGAGGTCACTCCGGCCATCCTTGCCGAGCTCGGGTATATCCGCAATCTCAATCGCCCCGTAAAGGTCGTGGGAGGCGGCGAGCTGACCAAGGCTCTGCGCGTTTCAGCCAATAAATTCACCCGTTCGGCAAGGGCAGCCATCGAGGCGGCCCAGGGAACGGCGGAGGAAATTCCCGGCCGATGATGGCCACGGAGTCGCAGGGAGGGCGCTTCCCAAGGCTGCTACAGGCAGCCATAGACGCGTTCAGTCTGCCCGACCTTAGAGCAAAGATTCTATTCACCCTGGCTATTCTGGCGCTCTACCGTTTCATCGCCCACATCCCCCTGCCCGGCATTGACCAGGTCCAGCTGGACAACCTGTTTCGCAATAACGAACTCCTGGGCTTCCTGGACCTCTTCAGCGGCGGCGCACTGAGCCGGATGAGCATTGTGGCGCTGGGCGTTTTCCCGTACATCACGTCCTCCATCGTCATCCAGCTCCTCACACCGGTCTTCCCTCAGTTGCAGGAGATATCCCGGGAGGGCGAGGCCGGGCGCGCCAAGATGAACCGTATCATCCACTGGCTGACGGTGCCAATCGCGCTGGCCCAGGGTTACGGGCAACTGGTGCTCCTGCAGCAGAGCAACGTGATTGACACTGTGGGGTTCACCGGATCGGCCCTTCTGCCGACCCTGGCTGCGCTATTTTCCATCACTGCCGGCACCATGTTCCTGGTTTGGCTCGGCGAGCTGATTACGGAGCGTGGCATCGGCAATGGAATCTCACTGATCATATTCGCCGGAATTGTGGCCGGTTTCCCCGCTCTGTTGACACAGGGATTTCTTGACCGCGACAACGTGCTGGGCGTCGGCTTCTTCGCCATCATCGGCGTGCTGATCATCGCGTTGATCGTCATGTTCAACGAGGCCCATCGCCGCATCCCGGTGCAGTACGGGCGCAGCATCTTCCGGGGCGGGAGAATGTACCGCCAAAGCGGGGCGACGTATCTTCCATTGCGTATCAACTCGGCCGGAATGATCCCGCTGATCTTCGCATTCTCGATTGTGATTCTGCCAGGGACCATTGCCACCTACCTGTCGACCAATACTACATGGGTGGGCGATGTAGCCAATTTCTTTGCCGTCCTGCTGGTGCCAACGTCCCCGCTGTACTGGGCCATGGTGTTCGTGCTTGTTGTGATGTTCACCTTCTTCTACACACTGGTGATCTTCAATCAGCAGAATCTGGCGGAAAACCTGCAACGAAATGGAGGGTTCGTGCTGGGCATCAGACCCGGCAGACCCACGCAGGACTACCTGAACCGGGTGATCGTCCGCATTACCATGGGAGGGGCGTTGTTCCTCGGCTTTGTGGCCATCGTGCCCTACCTGGCGTCCCTGATAACCGGAGTGCAAGCCATTTCGCTGAGCAGCACCAGCCTGCTGATTATGGTGGGGGTGGGCTTGGATACCCTGCGCCAATTGGAGGCGCAGCTCACAATGAGAAACTACGAAGGATTCCTGAGATAGCGTGGCAGAGGGACTGAGACTCGTCCTGTTCGGGCCTCCCGGAGCTGGCAAAGGCACCCAGGCGCAGTTGCTGACGGACCGCTATAATCTGGCGCACGTCAGTTCCGGCGACATTTTCCGCCACAACCTGCGCCAGGGTACGCCGCTGGGCCTCCGGGCCAAGGAATACATGGACCGGGGCGAGCTGGTTCCCGACGAAGTAGTCATCGACATCATGCTGGACAAGATTATGTCCATTCATTCCAGTGACGGTTTCATCCTGGATGGATTTCCTCGCAACACCCGGCAGGCGAAGGAACTGGAAACGGCTCTCGAAGCCCGGGCCCGCAACGTTGACCGGGTATTGCATATCAATGTCGAGGAGGACGAACTGGCGCGGCGCCTCGGAGGCCGGTTCGTCTGCCGGGAGTGCCAGGCGCCCTTTACCCATTACGAAGACGGCCCGGCTCCCACTTGCAACCGCTGCGGCGGCGAACTTTACCAGCGCGACGATGACCGCCCGGAGGCAGTCCAGCGAAGGATCGATGTCTACCGGGAGGAAACAATGCCGGTCCTTGCCTTCTACAGGGAACGGGGTCTCCTAGTGGACATTCCCGGAAAGGACTCGGTGGACAGCGTTTTCCAACGCATCGTGACAGCCCTTCAGGACTATGCTAAGATTGGCGACTTTCCAAAAACTGGCATTGAGAGTACAATAGTAAAGTGAATTTAAACCGCAAAAGAGAAACCGCCTCCACCTCTCCATCCACGTATACAGGTGGAATTACCGTCAAGTCGCCCCGCGAACTGGACGCCATGCGGAAGGCGGGGGAGATTGTCGGCAAAACCCTTGACCTGCTCAAGGCATCCATCGAGCCGGGGATGACTACCCGGGATCTCGACCGGATTGCCTTTAAGGAAATCACCCGCCACGGCGCTTCTCCTACATTCAAGGGGTACCGAGGGTTCCCGGCGACGATCTGTGCCTCGGTGAACGAGGAGATCGTCCACGGTATACCCAGCAAGCGAAAGCTGCAGGAAGGCGACATCGTAAAGGTGGACGTCGGCGCCACCCTCGAAGGTTTCATCGGGGATGCCGCAGTTAGTATCCCGGTGGGCGAGGTGCCCGAGGCGATTGCGGCGCTGATGGATGACACACGCTGCGGACTCGAGGCGGGAATCAAGGCGGCCGTTCCCGGCGCTCGCGTTGGCGATATCAGCGCGGCGATCCAAGCCTACGGTGAGTCCCGGGGCTACGGAGTGGTCCGGGAGTTTGTGGGCCACGGCGTGGGCCGTTTCCTGCACGAGGACCCACAGATTCCGAACTACGGATTAGCTGGCAGGGGACCCTTGCTCCGGCCGGGCATGTGCATTGCAATCGAGCCGATGTTCAACCTGGGAGACTGGAAAACGAGGATTCTGGACGACCAATGGACGGTGGTAACTGCGGACGGCGAGCTGTCGTCGCATTTCGAGCATTCCATCGCCATTACCAATCAGGGTCCTGAAATTCTTACGATTCACGGCCAGAGCTGAGTTTTTCGATTCAACTTGGGCCCGGCATCAGGCGATTTAAGCAATTCTGGCAAAAAGGGGTTTTATGGCAAAGAAGCAGGCGATTGAAGTTGAAGCCAGTGTCAAGGAAGCACTGCCAAACGGGATGTTCCGTGTGGAGTTGCCCAATGATCATGAGGTGCTTGCCCATGTTTCAGGGAAGATCCGCATGAACTTCATTCGCGTGCTACCGGGCGACCGGGTTCTGGTCGAACTTTCGCCATATGACCTTACGCGGGGGAGAATTACCTACAGGTTCAAGTAGCCGGGACGGTTAAAGGGGCTGCCGGTTCCCTGGCCTGAATCGGCCAGTGGGCCCTGCCAGGCCAGGGTCTTTCCCGGCCGTATCGTCGTCGGCTGTTGGCGCGGTTGCAGAGGATCTTATGAAAGTTACAGCATCGGTCAAGCCGCGGTGCGACAAGTGCCGCGTCATCAAACGGAAGGGCGTAATACGCATCATCTGCCAGAACGCCCGGCACGCCCAGAGGCAGGGTTAGAACTGCCCCGGTGGCAATTCGGCATCCAGCAATGCAGAGTATTCAGGAGGCATCGTGGTACGCATAGCCGGAGTAGACGTTCCTGACCGCAAGAGGGCCCACGTAGCCCTGCGCAGCATCTATGGAATAGGACCCAAGCTGGCGGAAGAAATCATCACCAAGGCTGACCTGGATCCCACGATGCCGCCCCGGATGAATGAACTCTCCGAGGCGCAGGTCAACCGGATCCGCGAGCTGGTGGACCGCGAGTACCTCTCGGAAGGCGACCTCCGCAGGGAGGTCAACCAGAACATCCGGCGGCTGATGGACATCGGTTCCTACCGGGGGCTGAGGCATCGCCGCAACCTGCCCGTGTCCGGGCAGCGAACCCGAACCAATGCCCGAACCCGCAAGGGCCCGCGCCGCACCGTTGCCGGACGCGGCCGACGCACGGGCGGCAAGAAGTAGGCGGTGTAACCGATGCCGAGACCCAGAACCAGACGCCGGGAGCGGCGCTCCGTGCCGCAGGGCCGGGCCTATATCTATTCGACCTTCAACAACACGCTGGTCAGCATCACAGACCCGCAGGGCAACGTGATTGCCTCAGCCAGCTCCGGAGTGGTGGGCTTCAAGGGTTCCCGCAAGGGTACCGCGTTCGCTGCCCAGCGCGCCGCTGAGCAGGCTGGCCGCCGGGCCGGTGAGGCAGGCATGCGGCTGATCGACGTGTTCATCAAGGGCCCAGGGGCTGGACGGGAGGCCGCCATCCGATCCCTGCAGGGAGCGGGACTGGTGGTTACCAGCATCCGCGACGTGACTCCAATCCCCCACAACGGGTGCCGTCCACCCAAGCGAAGGAGAGTGTAGGCCAACCTTCTGGCCAAAATCATGGGCAGATACACAGGGCCGGCCTGCCGATTGTGCAGACGTTCCGGCGAAAAACTGTTTCTTAAAGGCGACCGCTGTTTCACCCCACGCTGCTCCTTCGAGAAGCGTCGCAATCCGCCCGGCAACGTTTCTCGGCGGCGGCGGCGTCCTTCAGACTACGGCGTGCACCTGCTGGAAAAGCAGAAGGCGAAGTACATCTATGGCGTGATGGAAAGCCAGTTCCGTAAGTACATGGACGAGGCGTTCAACACCCCCGGAGTGACCGGCACCAACTTGCTCCGCAGTCTGGAACGGCGCTTGGACAATGTGATTTATCTGATGGGATTTGCCGACTCGCGGAAGCAGGCCCGCCAGTTTGTGCTGCACGGCCATTTCTGCGTCAACGGACGAAAGACGGATGTCCCTTCTTATTCGGTGAGGGCGGGAGACGTCATCACTTGGCGTGAGAGCGACAAGACGACCGACTTTTATGCCGAGCGTACCGAGGGCCTGCCCAAGAGGCCAGTCCCCGCGTGGCTCGCCTTGGACATCGGCGAGATGACCGGCAGGGTAGTTGCTTTGCCCTCCGACGAAGACTTGGAGACCACCCTTGATTCCAGGCTAATTGTAGAGTTTTACTCGAGGTAAGTCAGTGTCGATGTTGGACACTTTCGTTGTGCCTGCCGCTGCCCAGATTGAGGGGCCGGCAGTTCCCACTCCCGAAATTTCCGTGGAAATTTCCGAGGATACGTACGGCAGGGTCGCCGTTGGGCCGCTGGAGCGGGGATTCGCCCAGACCATCGGGAACCCGCTGCGGCGCATCCTGCTCAGCTCCACCCCCGGCACGGCCGTCACCTGGGTCAAGATTGGGGACGTGGTGCATGAGTACATGGCCATCCCGGGGGTCAAAGAGGAGGTCATGGAGATCCTCCTCAACATCAAGAGCATACGCATCCGGTCCGCTACCGGGCGGGATGGAAAGATGCGCCTAGAAGTCAGGGGAGGCGGTCCGGTCTGTGCCGGCGACATTATGACCTCCTCGGACTTTGAGATCGTCAATCCCGAACAGCACATCGCCACCCTTGACGACCAGGAAGTCGAGCTCACCATCGAGTTCAACGTCCGCCAGGGCACGGGCTACCAGACCGCCCAGCCGGGAGAGGACGGGCTAAACCTCCCTGCCGGCGCGCTGCCGGTGGACGCTATTTTCAGCCCCGTGCGAAAGGTCAATTTCCGGGTTGAACGAACCCGCGTCGGGCAGGTCACCGACTACGAGCGTCTCCTCCTGGAAGTCTGGACCGATGGCGCTATCCGACCTATCGAGGCGGTGCAGCAGGCGGCCGAGAAGTTGGTCAAAAACTTTTTCCTGTTCAGCAAGCTCAGCCGCGCCTCCGAGCACGGCATTGACCGGGCGCCACTGGTCGTTTCCCCCGAGGTCTACCAGACCCCCATCGAAAAGCTGGAACTCTCGCCGCGCACTCTCAACTGCCTCAAGCGCGCCCAGATCAACCGGGTGGGCGAGGTGTTGGAAATGTCGGATGAAGACCTGCTGAGAATCAGAAACTTCGGGGAGAAGTCCCTGGTGGAGTTGCAGGAAAAGCTGGCGGAGAACGGCATCACCAGTCCAAGGCAAGGCTCAGGGGTGGAGAGAGAGCCGATGACGATCGGCGCGCTGAGTACCGATGATCTGTCCGACCTGATGGGGACGGAAGAGGACAGGGACGGAGACAGTGGCAGCCTTCCCGTCGGCATGACTTACGAGGACGACAGTCTCCTGGCCTCCGGCGGTGGTTCGAACGTCGAGGATGATGACTACGAGGAGTACGAATAGCCATGGCTTCCCATCGCGTCTCCGGGCGCAGGCTTAGCCGCTACAAGGACCAGCGCAAGGCGTTGATGCGCGGATTGGTCTCAGAACTGATCACCCACGAGCGCATCACTACCACGCTGGCCAAGGCCAAGGAGACCCGCATTGTAGCGGAGAAACTGATTACTCACGGCAAGAAGGGCAACCTGCACCACCGGCGTTTGGCCCTGGCGCAGATTCCCAACAAGAAGGTCGTGGAAAAGGTGTTCGACGATATAGCCCCACGGTACGCCGAAAGGGCTGGCGGGTATACCCGCATCGTCAAGCTCGGGCCTCGCTCGGGCGATGCCGCTCCCATGGCGGTAATCGAACTGGTATAAGGAGCGGACCAGATAGCGAAACGGGCAGATCCATCGTCGCAGCGCGACGACTCGTTCCACTCCCCAGAGCACCCCGTCAGGCGAATCGCCCTGTGGGTGGAGTACCAGGGAACCAATTACAACGGCTTCCAGTTGCAGCTTAACCAACCTACGATCCAGGGCGCTTTGGAAGAAGCGCTGGCCCGGTTTACCGGAGAGCGAATCCGCATCCGCGGAGCCAGCCGGACCGACTCAGGAGCTCACGCGCAGGGACAGGTCGTGGATTTCTTGACCGGTTCCGGGAGGCCCACGGAGCGGTTCCCACTGGCCCTGAATTACTTCCTGCCGGACGACATCAGGGTCCTCGGGGCGAAAGAGGTGGCGCGGGAGTTCCATTCCAGGCGCTGGGCGACGAGCAGGGTTTACCGCTACCGACTGCTGGCGCGGCCCGAACCCACCGCTCTGCTGAGGCACACACACCTCTGGGTCAGAGAACCCCTGGACGCAGAACGCATCAACGAGGCCGCCCAGGCGCTGGTGGGAACGCACGATTTCAGGGCCATCGCGGCGGGGCACCCGGCAGACCGGAGCGCGGTCAGGACTGTCTGGCGCTGGGAGGCATACTGGCAGGGAAAGACGCTGGTCATCGAGTGCGAGGCCAACGGGTTTCTCAAGCAACAGATCAGGAAGGCCAACGCCATCCTGGCGGAAATAGGGAAAGGCAAACAACCGATTGAACTTATAGAGCGGACCATTCGGGGAGTTCCCGGCATACCGGAAATCCCGCTGTTGCCTGCTCGCGGACTTATACTGATAGAAGTGAAATACCCGGAGGGCTCTCTGGATACCCCTCCGACGGAGACCGGCGGCGCTTATGAAGAGAACCAGCACATATTTCCCCAAACCCGGTGAGGTCGAGGCCAACTGGAAGGTGGTGGATGCAACCGGCAAAACGCTGGGCCGGCTGGCCCGGGACGTCGCCGTGTCGCTGCAGGGCAAGGACAAGCCGTCCTATACGCCCCACACCATGACCGGCGACTTCGTGGTCGTCGTCAATGCTGCCAAAGTCAGGACCACCGGCCGCAAGACTACGCAGAAGTACTACTACCGGCATTCGGGTTTTGTAGGCAATCTCAAGTCCACGCGACTGCGCGAAATGCTCGAAAACCGGCCCGAGAGAGTGATCGAACTTGCGGTCAAGGGCATGCTGCCGCGCAACCACATGGGGCGCCAGATGCTCAGACGCCTAAAGGTGTATTCGGGCCCACAGCATCCGCACGACGCACAGGTAGTCCAGGCAAGCTAATCTCACTGGCCGACGGATTCCGGCCTGTGAACAACGGAGGCAAATTCCCTTGGTGCAATTGGAAGCGGCTCAGCAGTATTTCTACGGAACGGGAAAGCGCAAGACGGCTATCGCCCGAGTCCGTATTTATGTCGATAACGGCGGCCCATTTATTGTCAACAGCAAACCTATGGACGAATACTTTGGGTGGTCGACCTGGCAGCGGATTGCCAACGACGCCTTTCACGTGACCAACACGATGAACCGGTTCCGCGTGGTCGCCAAGGTAACCGGCGGCGGAGTGAACGCCCAGGCCGAAGCCGTCCGCCACGGCATCACTCGCGCCCTGATAGCCTTTGATCCCTCGCTGAAGCCCGCTCTGAGACGCGCCGGTTTCGTTACCCGCGACGCCCGCATCAAGGAGAGCAAGAAGTACGGTCTGAAGCGGGCCCGCCGCGCTCCCCAGTACACCAAGCGGTAAGCGCCAGCGCAGCGATCCCACTCAAAATCGCTGGCAAGCCAAGAAGAAAACGCCCCGGCTCGACTTGGGGCGTTTTTCATTTGGCGTCTTTCCGGCTAGCCCTTTACCCGTGGATGCCGTGCCAGGAAGTCGTCGGCGATCTCGTTGAAAGTGAGGAATTGCACGCCGTCGTGGGAGGTGATGTACTCAGTGAGCCGTTCCAGCATCAGGATAACCTGCGGCCGGCCGCTCACGTCCGGGTGGATGGTGATGGGAAATACCGCCTCGTCGTACTCCCGGTAGACGAAGTCGAACTGGTCCTTCCACATCTGCTCGATATCCCTGGGATTCACGAACCCGTGGCTGTTGGGCGACTTCTTGATGAACATCATGGGCGGCAGGTCGTCCAGGTACCAGTTGGCGGGTATCTCCACCAGGTCTGTCTCCTCGCCTCTCTCCAGCGCGTGCATCCAGACATCTGCAGGTTGTGAGAAGTCAATCTTGGTCCAGCGGTCTCCCACCCGGACGTAGTAGCACTCGAAATCGCGGTGCATGAGGCTGTGGTCGTACTTGATGCCGTGCTTGAGCAGCAACTCGTTGGTAACATGGCTAAACTCCCACCACGGCGCCACGTATCCCGTGGGAGGCTTACCGGCCAGATCGGTCAGCAGGTCCAGGCAGCGCACCAGCACGGCCTCCTCCTGCTCCGGCGACATGGAAATGGGGTTTTCGTGGGAGTACCCGTGAATGCCGATCTCGTGGCCCGCATCGACCACCATCCGGCACTCGTCGGGGAAGGTTTCGGCCGAGTGACCCGGTATGAACCACGAGGTCCTGATGCCAAGCCGGTCGAACATCCTCACCAGTCTGGGCGTGCCCACCTCGCCGGCGAACAGCCCCCTGGAGATGTCGTCGGGGGAGTCCTCGCCACCGTATGAACCCAGCCAGCCCCCCACCGCATCCAGGTCCACGCCAAAGGCACAGAGAATCCGCTTTTCCGCCATATTCGTCCTCCATTGCGTCGTTGCGCCCTTGCGTCAAAAATCTAAACGCCCAAATAATCGACCGCAGCGTCCAGCAGACCTGTGACCCGCTCCGGGGAACTGGCCTCAGCATATATGCGAAGGAGCGGCTCCGTTCCGGAAAATCGAACGCCGAGCCAGCCGTCCTCGAAGTGCAGCCGACGCCCGTCGATACTGTCCGACGCAGCAACAGGGTAGGTCCCCAGCCGTTCCAATTCTGAGTCGTTCACTCGCTGATTGATGCGTTCGCGGTCCGCTGCCGCAAATTCAATGTCCCGCCGATGGTAGAAGTGCGGGCCGACCCTATCAAAGAGGTTCTCCAGAAGTTGCGAGACCGTGCTGCCGGATTTCGCCATGTTCTCCAGCACGAACAGACCGCTGAGAATCCCATCCCGCTCCGGCACGTGGCCCCGGAAGGCGAACCCGCCGCTTTCTTCCCCGGCCATCAGGGCGTTCAACTCGCCCATCCGGGGGCCCATGTGCTTGAAACCGACCCGTACCTCGTGTACATCGACACCATAGATGCCGCCCATCTTGTTAAGGGCCTGAGACGCGGTTACTCCCTTGATCAGGGACCCGCGCCAGCCCTTGGATTCCAACAGGTAGAGGGCCAGCAGCGAGAAAGTGTCCAGTGTGGTAACGAAACGTCCCGTTCCGTCGATGATGCCAACGCGGTCGGCGTCCCCATCCAGCGCTATACCCACCGAGGCTCCCGTGGCCGGAACGCGGGCCATCAGCTCAGCCAAGTTGGCCGCAATGGGCTCCGGCTGGGCCATTCCGGGAAACGCCGGATTGCGGTGCCCGTGCAACTCCTCCACGGTGGTGCTCCCTCCCTCCAGCAACTTGGACAGGTACCCTGCGCCAGCGCCATACATCGCGTCCACGACTACGTGGAATCCAGCAGACCGGATGGCGTCCAGATCGACTAACCGGGCCACCTGCTCAAAGTACGGCTCAGCTGGGGCCAGGCTCTCTATCAACCCGGACTCTCTCCCCGACTGCATCTCCGCCGGAGCCACAAGCCCGACGGCGCTTATGGCCTCCTCCAGCTCGTCGGTTATCTCCTGGGTCGCGCTGCCCGCATATTCCGGCTTGAACTTGAATCCGTTCCAGATGGCTGGGTTGTGGCTGGCAGTGATGATCGCCGCTCCTCCGGTACCGTGGTGCATCACGCCGTAGCTGAGCACGGGCGTGGGTGCGGGGGCGTCCGCCAGCATAGTCCTGACGCCCTGGCCGGCGCACACAGACGCGACCGTTGCGGCAAACTCGGGAGAAAGGAAGCGAGTGTCGTACCCCACGATGAGACCCTTGTCGGCTGTGCCCCGGCGCTTCATGTAGTCGCACAGACCCCGGGCGCAGCGGGCCACGTTGGCAAAAGTGTAGTCCTCTCCAATGATGGCGCGCCAGCCGTCTGTACCGAACCGGATCTCCGCCTGTTGAGTCATACTGCCCCCTTTGAGGCGCACATTATGACAGAGAGCGGCGGACTTTGCGCCCGCCGCTCTACTGAACAGCACTGAATTTAACGGTGGTCTATATCAAAATGGGGGAGTTGCTCATCAACGAGCCTGTCGCACTACCCTTTCACCCCCACCCTAACCCTCCCCCGTTAAGGGGGAGGGGACTTTCGAGATAGTTACTAACTGGAGGCGGCAGTGCGCAGGTCGTCGGCCTTGTCGGTGATCTCCCAGCTGAGGCCCAGCTCATCCGCCGTGGGCCTCCCGAAGTGGCCGTAGGCGGCGGTGGGCTGGTAGATGGGCCGACGCAGGTTCAGGTCCTCGATGATGGCGCCGGGCCGCAGGTCGAAGTGCTCGCCCACCAGCGCCTCGATACGGTCATTGGCCACATGGCCGGTGTCAAATGTCTCGACCGAAACGGAGATAGGTTCTGCCACGCCAATGGCGTAGGAGACGATGACCTCGACGCGTTGGGCAAGGCCAGCAGCCACCAGGTTCTTGGCCACGTAGCGGGCCGCGTAGGCGCCGGAGCGGTCGACCTTCGTCGGGTCCTTCCCGGAGAAGGCCCCGCCGCCGTGGCGGGCGATTCCGCCGTAGGTGTCGACCAGTATCTTCCGGCCAGTGAGGCCGGTGTCGCCCTGCGGACCGCCGACGGCGAACCAGCCACTGGGATTGACGAAGTAGCGGGTGTTGTCGTCCAGCAGTTCGGAGGGGACGATGGGGCGAATGACATGCTCCAGGATGTCGCTGCGAATCTTCTTGGTGAAGGACTCGCGGTCGTCGCTGTCCTGGTGCTGTGAGCTGATCACCACCGCGTCCACCCGCTTCGGCTTGCCGTTGCTATACTCGACGGTTACCTGGGACTTCCCGTCGGGACCCAGATAGTCGAGCAGCCCGTCCTTGCGTACGGCGGCCAGCTGTTCCACCAGCCGGTGGGAGAGGTCCACGGTAATGGGCATCAGGCCATCAGTCTCGTCGCAGGCGAAGCCGACCATCATGCCCTGGTCGCCGGCGCCCGTGGCGCGCCTAGCGTCGCTGGCGCCGCTGCCGCGCTCTTCCAGCGAGGTCGAGACGCCGCTGCTGATATCCGGCGACTGCTGGCTGACGTGGGCGATCACGCCACAGGAATTGCCGTCGATGCCGTAGCTGACATCGGTGTAGCCTATCTGACGCATCACGCCGCGGGCGATCTCGTCGAAGTTTAGGTCTGACTGCGTGGTGATTTCTCCGGTGACCATCACCAGGTTCTTGGTGGCCACCGTCTCGCAGGCCACGCGGCTCATCGGGTCGCCGCGCAGGGCCGCGTCAAGCACCGCGTCCGAAATCTGGTCGCAGAGCTTGTCGGGGTGGCCCTCCGTGACCGACTCGGACGTGAGCAGGTACTTGGGGGAAGTCATGAATTGAATGGGCATTGGGATTGTCCTCCGTTGTTTGGTGCAGGCTTTGAGGGTGTGGCAATTTCACCCCCACCCTGTCCCTCCCCCCGAGGGAGAGGGGATGTGGCGGGGAGGGCCGGGCTACGTGCCCTCTTCCCAGCTGTCCTGGTACCTCTGCTGCTCGGCGCTGAGGCTGTCAATGCCCACGCCCAGCGACTCCAGCTTCAGGCGGCCCACCTCGCGGTCGGTTTCGCCGGGCACGCTGTGAACGCCAGCGTCCAGCTTGCCCTGGTTCTTGACGATGTATTCCGCCGACAGGGCCTGGTTGGCGAAGCTCATGTCCATCACGGCCGACGGGTGCCCCTCGGCGGCGGCCAGATTGATCAGCCGGCCCTCGCCGAGCAGATACAGCTTGCGTCCGTCCTTCATCGAATACTCCTCGACGTAGGGGCGCACTTCACGGTGCGACTCGGCCATCTCCTGGAGAGCCGGAATGTCGATCTCCACGTTGAAGTGGCCGCTGTTGGACAGGATCGCGCCGCTGGGCATCACTTCTATATGTTCGCGTCCGATGGCGTGGAACCCGCCGGTAACAGTGATGAACACCTCGCCGACCCTGGCGGCCTCAATGCTGGGCATCACTGTGAAACCGTCCATCACGGCTTCCAGCGCGCGGATGGGGTTGGTCTCGGTGACGATGACGTGGCTGCCCATGCCACGGGCGCGGGAGGCGACGCCACGGCCACACCAGCCGTATCCGGCCACGACTACGCGGCGCCCGGCCCACAGGATGTTAGTGGCGCGAGTGATGCCGTCAAGGGTGCTCTGGCCGGTGCCGTAACGGTTGTCGAAGAAGTGTTTTGTCTCGGCGTCGTTCACCGCGATGATCGGGTAAAGCAGCTTGTCGTCGTTGGCCATGGCGGTAAGGCGGATCACGCCGGTGGTGGTCTCCTCGGTGCCGCCGATAACGTCCGACACCAGCTCGGATCGCTGCGTGTGCAGGATCGTGACCAGGTCTGCGCCATCGTCCATGGTCATGTTCGGCTTGAAGTCCAGGACGGAGGTCAGGTGGCTGTAGTAGGTCTGGTCGTCCTCGCCCTTGATGGCGAACGTGGGTATCCCGTATTGGCTGACCAGGGCCGCTGCCACCTCATCCTGGGTGCTCAGCGGGTTGCTGGCGCAGAGGTTCACCTCCGCGCCGCCGTCGCGCAACGCGATGGCGAGATTCGCCGTTTCGGTAGTCACGTGAAGGCATGCCGCCAGTCGCATCCCCTGCAGGGGCTTCTCGCGGGCAAAACGCTCCCGGATCAGGTTCACGACGGGCATTTCGCGCCCGGCCCATTCGATCCGGTTCACGCCCTCGCGCGCCAGTGAAAGGTCTTTTACGTCTCCCTTTGTCTGCTGTGTAGCCAAAAGAATCTCCTTGAGCTGAAATCTAAGGGGATGAAAGGCCGCAAAGGCTCAGTCCCCTTGTCGGTACCTGGTTGTTATGCTTGAAAACTGTCCTAATGCTGGCTGAAGGCCAAGCGGGGGCTACGGAAATAGCTTTTTCACCCCTACCCTGACCCTCCCCCTCGCGGGAGAGGAGATTTTGAGACAGTGCGTTAGGGGTCGTTTCCGTAGGAGGTGGGATTGCCGGCGGCGATCCAGGACGGGGTGCCGTCCTCCACATTGAACAGGCTGTCCGTGTCGAAGCCGAATGACGATGCCAGTTCGCAGGCCAGCCCGCTGCGCACGCCGGCAGCGCAGATGAAGAGCAGCTTCTTGTCCTGCGGCACTTCGGCGATGCGGTCCGCGAAGTCGTCGATGGGGATGTGAATGGCTCCGGAGGCGTGACCGGTCACCCACTCGTCGTCCCGGCGCACATCGACCACAACGGTGTTCTCGGGGTCCCCATCAAGTATCTGCTTGGCCTCGACGGAATCAACGCGGAAATACGGCTCGCCGGGGTCTTGCCTTGGCATGGTCTAACCTCCTGAATGGTGGGTCCTGATTTGATGCAGCCGGATCAGCTGACGTACTTGCCGATAATGGGCGACAGTTTGGTCTTGAGATCGGCCGGAATTCTCTCCGGGGCGGTGATGATGGCGTCCTTCAGCGATGAACCGCAGGTGCAGGTGACTCGTTTGCCGGAGATGGCGGGCATCAGCCGTGTCAACATCTCCTTGGACGTCGCCACGTTTTTCAGCAGGTTCTGCACCACCGCCTCGACACTCACCTCCTCGGTGTTGGCGCGCCAGACATCATAGTCCGTGATCCAGGCCAGCGTGGCGTAGCACATTTCCGCCTCCCTCGCCAGCTTGGCCTCGGGCAACCCGGTCATTCCGATTATGTCGGCGCCCCAGGAGCGGTACATGAACGATTCAGCACGGGTGGAGAACGCTGGCCCTTCCATCACGACCATCGTGCCGCCCGGGTGGACGTTCACGTCCATGGCCTGGGCAACCCGGTGGACGGCCTGGCTGGTGGGCGCGCAGAATGGATCGGCGATTCCGACGTGGACGACGATGTGCTCGTCGAAGAAGGTGTTGTCCCGGTGAAAGGTTCGGTCTATGAGCTGGCTGGGGATTACCAGGTCCAGCGGGGCGAACTCCTCCTTGAGGCTGCCCACCGCGCTGACGGAGATGATCCGCTCCACTCCCAGCGTCTTTAGCGCATATATGTTGGCGCGGACCGGAATATGAGTCGGATTGAAGCGGTGGCCCCGGCCGTGGCGCGGCAGGAACGCGACGCGAACTCCGGACAACTCTCCCAGGACGATGGAATCGCTGGGGTCGCCGAAGGGGGTGTCGATGTCCAATCGCTGGACATTCTCCAGTCCGTCAATCTCGTAGAGGCCGCTGCCTCCTATCACCGCTATTTCAGCTTGGGCTGTGCTCAAAACTCCGGTCCCCCTGGTCCCCTTAGCCGTTTCCCTTGATTGCCAGCATCAGGCTCTCGGTGAAGGGAGGCGAAGCCACTCCCATTTCGGTCACGATAGCGTCGATATAGCGATGTGGCGTTATGTCAAAGGCGGGATTCACCGCCCTGACGCCTTCGGGGGCTGTCATAACCCCGCCGAAGCGGGTTACCTCCTCTTCGGCGCGCTGTTCGATTTCGATGCCATCGCCGTCCGGCAGGGCGGGGTCAATGGTGCTGGTGGGAGCCGCCACGTAGAACGGAATGCCGTTCTCGCGGGCCAGCACTGCCAGCGTGTAGGTGCCCACCTTATTAGCGGTGTCGCCGTTGGCGGCAATGCGGTCCGCCCCGGTAATGACGCAGCCTATCCTTCCCTGCCGCATCAGCATCCCGGCGGCGGAGTCGGCCAGCAGCGTGGCTGGTATGCCCAGTTGCTGGAACTCCCAGGAGGTGAGCCGGGCGCCCTGCAGCCAGGGCCTCGTCTCGGTGTTGTAAACCTCGAACCGCTTGCCGTCCTCCCAGCCGGCGCGAATCACGCCGAGGGCTGTGCCGAAAGCGGACGTGGCCAGGGCGCCGGTGTTGCAGTGGGTGAGCACGGAGCCGCCGTCGGGCATCAATTCCTTGCCAAACTGGCCCATCCGGCGGTTGATCTCCTCGTCCTCCTGGTGAATCTCCTGGGCCTCGGCGAGAAGACTCGACGCAATTTCAGCCACGTCGTCTGTCGCGGTCGCCACCTTCATCATGCGGTCCACTGCCCACGCCAAGTTGACGGCAGTGGGACGAGCTGCGCGGATTTGGGTGGCCGCCCCATCTAGACTTTCGAGGAATTCGTCCCTGTTACCGAAAGGGATGTCTCTGGCCGCCATTGCCATGGCGTATGCAGCAGTCACTCCGATTGCAGGAGCGCCCCGCACTCTCATTTCCCGGATGCTGGAAACTGCGTCCTGGTACCGCTCCACGACGAGTGTGGTCTCTTTCGCGGGAAGAAGGGTCTGGTCCAGCAGGCGCAGCCTGCCGTCCTCCCATCGTATGGGACGTATTTCACTCAAACAGAGGTTCCTGTGGACGAATTTCGGAAATAAAAGGGCACGGAAACGGGAGAATCACTCATGAATCAGGGGTTGGCCTTTTGTCTTGGGCAACAAAAAAGCTTCTCCCGAGAGAAGCCCATGCCGTCCCCTATTGTCCTCCCGTTCCCGGCTATATATCCGGCTCTTGGGGCAAGTCCATAGTACTAACCCCTTCAATGCGTGTCAAGGAAGGGTGCTGTTCGCGCAGGATCTTCCAGCTCTCCCTCTCCATCAGGGGGAGGGTCGGGGTGGGGGTGAAATCATGCCCGTCAGCGGTGCGGCGCCCAGCGAGAAAACGCCCTCACCCTAACCCTCTCCCGGGGGGAGAGGGAACAATCAGGAAACTATCTCAAAGCAGGTAAGCTGCGCTTCAGTGAGCTTACGAGCAACCTATTCACCCCCACCCTAACCCTCCCCCGTCAAGGGGGAGGGGACTTTTGAGATAGTTGCAAAAAGACCCTGGCTGTTCACGGAAAGCCGGCTGGCCCGAAATATGCCGTTGGTTGACACTGGATTGAGTCAACAACAATAATGCGGATATCGTCATACACAAGGTTAGCAACGGCGATGCGTACTGAATCCAGGAGATGGAAAAGTAGGACGAAATGAGCCGGCCAAACCTGGCATACGATGACGGTCAGTTGGGGTTGTTCACCGACCTCTATGAACTCACAATGGGCCAGGCGTATTTCTCCCAGGGCATGCACCAGCAGGCAACGTTCAGCCTGAACGTCCGCTCCTATCCGCCAAATCGCGGTTATCTAGTCTCTGCCGGCCTGGACGACGTTCTTGACTACCTTTCTCGCCTGCACTTCAACGGCGAGGCAGTCCAGTTTCTCCGTTCCACTGGCGTATTCACGGAGGACTTCCTGGACTACCTCCGGGGCCTCCGGTTCACGGGCAGCGTGAGAGCCATCCCGGAGGGGCGGCTTTTCTTCGCTGATGAGCCCCTGCTCGAAATCACGGCTCCCATCATTGAAGCGCAGTTGGCCGAAACTTACATCATCAACCAGATGAACCTGCAGACCACCCTGGCCACCAAGGCAGCTCGCTGCGCGTGGGCGGCCCAGGGACGGGGCATCGCCGACTTCGCGTCCCGGCGCACCCACGGGTCCGACGCGGCGATGAAGATGGCCCGGGCCAGCTATATTGCGGGTTTTGCGTCAACGAGCAATGTCCTGGCAGCCAGCCATTACAACATTCCACCGGCCGGTACCATGGCGCACTCATTCGTTTCCAGCTTCCCCACGGAACTAGATGCGTTCCGCGCCTATGCCAATAGCTTCCCCGACCGCACCACCTTGCTGCTGGATACTTACGATACCGTGGCAGGGGCATGGAACGCGGTCACCATCGCCAAGGAGCTGGAGGCCCGCGGACAGCGTCTGTCCGGCGTCAGGCTGGATTCCGGGGACTACGCCAAGCTGAGCCGCCAGGTGCGCCGCGTTCTTGACGACCAAGGCCTGGACTACGTCAGAATCCTGGTGAGCGGTGGCCTCGACGAGTACGAACTGGAGTCCCTGGTAGCATCCGGCGCCCCTGTTGACCTGTTCGGCGTCGGCACCAAGGCGGGCGTGTCAGCGGACGCGCCGTGGTCGGATATGGTGTATAAGGTCGTCTGCTTTGACAACCGGCCCGTGATGAAGCTCAGCGAGGGAAAGATGTCGCTCCCCGGCACCAAGCAGATATTCCGCCGCCGTGATGCCAACGGAATCCTGACGGGGGACATCATCGGACTCGAGGACGACGCAGGGCCGGTGGACTCTCATCCTCTGCTGGAGAAAGTAATGACCGGAGGAATGCGAACTGCCAACCCTCCGTCCCTCACGGAATTGAGGGAAACCTTCCGCGGGGAGTTCGCCCGCCTCCATTCCCGATTCAAGGGCCTGCGAAATCCGCCGCACTTCCCGGTCTCGGTGAGCCCCGGTCTCCAGCGCATGACCGCCGCAGTGCGCGAGGAGGCGGTGCTGACCAACATATCGGGCGAGAGTCCCTGACCCAGAGGTATGTCCGCTGCGCGGCCCTGAAACTCTGCCCCTGTCCCAGTGATTCCCGGCAAACGGGATCTGTCCCCGATTCTCCGATGGATGTAATAGCTGCCCATGAAAACCGCCGTATGCATGAAATACGTGCCCATGATCGCTCGCATGCAGTTCGATTACGAGGCGAGGACCATCGTCCGGGAGGGCGTACCGTCCGAGGTCAACCCCTTCGATGTTCTCGGCCTGGTCCGGGCCGTCGAACTCAAGGCCGAGCCGCAGGATGAAGTGGTGGTGTTAACCATGGGTCCGCCCACCGCGCAGGAGGGCCTGACCAGCTGCCTGGCGCTGGGCGCAGACCGGGGTGTCCTCATTACGGACCGCGCACTGGCAGGGAGCGACACCCTTGCCACCTCCCGCGCCCTGGCCCTCGCCCTGCAGCGGGAGGCGCCGGACCTGATCATCTGCGGGCGCAACAGCACCGACGGAGAGACCGGCCAGGTGGGGCCCGAGGTTGCCGAACTCATGGGATTGCCCCACGTCAGCCACGTTCGCCGCCTGGACCTCAGCGCAGACCGCCGCACCGCCGTAGTGGAGAGGATCACGGACGAGGGTCTCCAGACGCTGGAATGCGACCTGCCGGCGGTGATCTGTGTCACCGAGGGAGTGGCGCCGGAACTGTTCCCCAACCGGCAGCAGATGGAAGAGGCCGCTGAGAAGCCGGTCGACGAGGTCAACTGCTCCCTGCTGTCCGATGACGTGTCCCAGTTCGGAGCGCAGGGTTCTCCCACCTGGGTCAACGAAATCCGTTTGGTGGAACCAAACCGCCTTGGAGTCACGCTACAGGAAGTCTCGCCTGAGGACGCCGCCAAACAGATCGCCCAGTCCGTCAGGGACCGTCTGGCTGAGCTTGAGTCGTCAGATCCCGAGCCGTCCGGAGAGAC
This sequence comes from Dehalococcoidia bacterium, assembly GCA_965203005.1. Lineage (GTDB taxonomy): Bacteria > Chloroflexota > Dehalococcoidia > Lucifugimonadales > UBA3495 > VXOI01. Next base: position 1,087,414 of record CBDBBS010000002.1, on the reverse strand, counting down.
CCTGCCGCGCTATCCCGGATCCAACGAGCGAAGCATCTGGGTGGTGGCCGAAAACACTCGCGATGGTCTGGCCCACGTCACCTACGAGATGCTGGGCAAGGCTCGGGACCTGACCACCGTCACCCGGAGCGAAGTCGTCGCCGTCGTCATTTCTCCGGGGGGCGAGCAACACGCCTCCGGCCTTGCCGCTTCGGGAGCCGACAGGGTATTGGTCATCGACAACTCATCGCTGGGGCCCGTCTGCAGCCGCGCCGTGGGCAACGCCCTCGCCGAGGCAGTCCGTGGGGAGACTCCCTACGCAATCCTGTTCGCCTCCACCGCTGACGGCCGCGACCTAGCCGCCCGTCTCGCAGCCAAGCTCAGCCTGGGCCTGACCGGCGACGCCATCGACCTGGAAATCGACGGCGAGGGACAACTGGTACAGCTGAAACCGGCCCTCGGTGGCAACGTGGTCGCGCCAATCCTCTCCAAGACCTTGCCCAACCTGGTGACCCTTAGACCTGGACTGCTCACGCCCGCGGTTCCCGAGCCTGGCGCCAGCGTCACCGTGCAGCGCCTGGCAGCGGAGCCGTTCGATGGGGCGGACGTTCGCCTGGTCCGCGAGGAGTTCCAGGAGGACACCGAGGGCCTCGACCTGGCCCGCGCTCGCGTTGTGGTCGGGGTTGGCATGGGTGTTGGCGAGGAGAACGTGGCCGGGGTGCTGGAAGCGGCCCGCTCCCTTGGCGCATCGGTTGCCACCACCCGCGACGTGGTTCACGAGGGGTGGCTGCCGCAGCAGCTTCAGGTGGGCATCAGCGGCCGCACCATCGCGCCCACGGTGTACATCGCCGTCGGTATTCGCGGCGCGTTCAACCACACGGTGGGCTTGCAACGCGCGGGAATCATAGTGGCCATCAACCAGAACCGCCGCGCTACCATATTCCGGTCATCAGATTTTGGCGTGGTAGGGACATGGCAGGAGTTTCTCTCCCCATTGATCGAGGAGCTCAGGCCCGTGCTGGCAGACCTTACCTAGCTCCGGAGTCCGTGCCTTATGTCCGTAACCGAGGAACTCGCCGGGCACATTTCCACCGCAACATTCGACGCAATGCCGACGGAAGCCATCGAGGCGGCCAAGGTCGTAATCCTCGATGGCCTTGCTGTCACCCTCGCCGGGTCCCGGGAACAGGCGGCGCAGATAGTGGCCGATTACGCCCGAGACATGGGCGGCAATCCCATGTGTTCCGTATTCGGGCAGGGGTTCAAGTCCTCCCCGCCGATGGCCGCTTTCGTCAACGGCGTTGCCGGTCACGTCCTCGACTACGAGGTGATGTGGCATCCGGCCACCCACGCCACTTCTCCCACGCTTCCGGGGATTCTGGGATTGGCCGAAAGCCGCCGGACTACGGGCGCAGACATCGTCACAGCGCTGATTACGGGGTTCGAGGTGCAGGGTCGCATTCGAGTAGCCTCCGCTCACCAGGGTCTCAGCGGCTTCCACCCGCCCGGCCTGGTTGGTGTAATGGGCAGCGCTGCCGCAGGGTCGGTGATGCTCGGCCTGGACAGCCAGCAGACCCGGATGGCTCTCGGAATCGCCGCATCGCGGGCGGGCACGGTCTCGGCCAACACTGGAACCATGACCAAGTCCACCCACTGCGGCAATGCAGGCCGGATGGGTCTGGAGGCCGCCCTCCTCGCAGACCGGGGATTCACTGCCAACGCCAACATTTTCGAGCATGAAAACGGCTATGCGGCAGTCCTCTTCGGTGACGAGTTCGAACTGGACGCCGTCACCCGCGACTTCGGCAACCCCTACCGGCTGGTCGATCCCGGCGTCGCCATCAAGAAACATCCCAGCCAATACGGCACACATCGCGGGATCGACGCGGCCCTGGACCTGCAACAGCGGTTCAGCATCGAACCGGAGCGCATTTCGGCGGTCCGAATTGAAACGCCGGTGATGCGCTACGTGGGACGCCCGTACCCCGAAACGGGCCTGGACGGCAAGTTCAGCTTCCAGTACACGGTGGCGGCATCGCTGCTGGACCGCATGATCGGCATCGAGACCTTCACTGACGAAGCGGTTCACCGTGCCGAGGTGCAGGATCTCCTGGGCAAGACCACCGTGGATATGAGGCCCGACATTCCCGCCAACTTCGAGGATATGTGGGTCGCCGTTCGGGTGGAGACCACAGACGGCCAGACTTACGTGAGTCGCTGCAACAGGCCCCGAGGCATCTGGGGCAATCCGCTGACCCGGGAGGAGCGGCTGGCCAAGGTACGTTCCTGCGCCGGCCGGGTACTGTCGGACGCCCATACCGAGCGCCTCATCGAGATCGTCGAAGACCTGGAGAACGCGGGGAGTGACACCGTGCAGGAACTCGTCGCCATCCTGGGGGGCGACCCTGCCAGTTGACAGGCCCCTCAGAGGGCGTGTCACAAATTCCCTCTCCCGGAGGGAGAGGGAACCATTGAGAGGCCCCGCTTCAGACAGCTCTTTACTTGACACCCACTGACTGGCACAAGAAAATGGCTAATGCGATTCTGCAGGCACTGGAGGCATATTGCCTCCCCTTGCGGCATGCGTTCCAGCATCCATCCATCCTTGTAATAAAGAGGCCCTGATGGACTTTGCATACACTCCGGAACAGGAAGCCCTCCGACAGGAAGTTCAGGCTTTCATCGCCGAACACGTGACCGATGACGTCCTGGGAGAACTGGAAACCGCTGAGGAGGGCGGCCGCGGCGACCACTACCGCGAGCTGGTTCGAAAGGTTGCTGAACGCAATTGGATCGGCATCAGCTGGCCGAAGGAATACGGCGGCCAGGGTGGTAGCCGCATTGAGCAGTACATCGTGGAGGAAGAGTTCGCTCGGGTCGGTGTCGCCGTGGGCGGAGCCGGCAGCGGCGCGCCGGCCATCCTGGCGGCAGGCACCGAGGAACAGAAGGAGCACTACATTCCGGGCCTGATTAACGGCGAGATCATTTTCGCCCTGGGCTTCACTGAGCCGCAGGCGGGAGCCGACCTGGCCGGTTTACAGTGCCGGGCCGTGCGCGATGGCGACGAATACGTAATCAACGGCCAGAAGATGTACACGTCGGCGGCACACTACGCCACTCACATCTACCTGATGGCCCGGACCGATCCGGATGCCCCGCGCCATCGCGGCATATCGATCTTCCTCGTGCCCATGGACACTCCCGGCATCACCGTCCGGCCCCTCTGGACCATCCAGAACGATCCGCCCGCTCCCCTGGGCACGACCTACGGAATGGCCCGCACCAACGAGACGTTCTTCGAGGATGTCAGGGTTCCGGTGTCGGCCCTGCTGGGCGAGGAGAACATGGGCTGGTACGTCGGCGCCATGGGGCTGAACCTGGACCGCGTCGGAGCCAGCCGCTACCTCATCTCGGTGCGGCGCGACGAGGACATCGTAAACTGGGTCAAGGAAAACGACTTCGGAGGACACTCCCCCGCCGACGATCCAGCGGTCCGCGACAAGCTGGCCGAACTCTGGACCGAGGCGCAGGTGTGCCGCCTGATGACTATGCGAAGCATGTCCCTGGTCGAGCGAGGCGGGAATTTCACCTACGAAGGGTCGGCTGAGAAGGTCTTTGCTCCGGAACATGGCGTCCACACCACCGAATCCATCACCCAGATCCTCGGCCCCTACGCACAGTTGCTTAGCAGCTCCGATGAGGCCATCGAAGATGGAGTGTTTGCTCACAACGTAATGGGGGCCTTCCAGTCGGGCATCAACCACGGAAGCGTGCAGGTGATGCGGGACCAGATGGCCCGCCGCGGCCTGGGAATGCCACGAGGCTAAGTGAATCCCCTCACCCTAACCCTCTCCCGGAAGGAGAGGGAGTACTTAAGGATGATATGGACGTACTGCCCTCAGAAGAAGAACAACTGCTAAAGAACGCGGCTCGGGAATTCCTTGAAGCCGAGGTTCCCACATCCCTCGTCCGTGAAATGGAGCTGGACGAAAACGGTTATCCTCCCGCGCTATGGCGGCAGATGGCTGACCTTGGTTGGCTGGGCATGGCCATCCCGGAAGAATACGGTGGTCAGGACCTTCCCTTGTCTTACCTGGGCTTGGTCTTCGAGGAACTGGGCCGGGTCCTGGCGCCTGTGCCATTCCACAGCACGATGACCGCCGCGCTGACCATTGCCGAGGCCGGCACTGAAGACCAGAAGCGCGAGATGCTGCCCGCCGTATGCAGCGGTGACATGGTAATGACCTGGGCTGTTATCGAGCGCGACCCTCGCCTGATACCATCCGCGGTCGCCCAGCAGGCGCAGCCGGACAGCGACGGCTGGATTCTCAGCGGCGACAAGATGTTCGTAGACAACTTCAACGTTTCCCGCCGCTGTCTCGTCGCCGTTCGCACCGCTCCCGCTTCGGACGCCAACGAGGGCATTTCCCTGTTCGCCATCGACCCGAACGCGGCGGGGGTTTCCCACACTCCCCTGGTGACCATTGCCAAGGACAAGCAGAGCAAGGTCAGCCTGGATGGCGTCCGGGTTGCCGAGTCGGACCTGGTGGGCGAGCTGCACAATGGTTGGCCTATCATTGAGCGAATGATCGAACGGGCCACCGCCCTGCTCTGCTGCCAGATGATTGGCGCGACCCGCAAAGATGCCGAGCTGGCCATCGACTATTCCAAGAACCGTGTGGCTTTCGGGCGGCCCATAGCCGCCTTCCAGTCGATCCAGCACATGTGCGCTGACATGCTGTTGTATACCGACGGGGCCCAGTTGCTCACTTACGAGGCCCTTTGGAAAATGGACCAGGGCTTGCCGGCCGGCGTGGAGGTATCCCAGGCCAAGGCCTTCGCCAACGAGAAATGCGAGGCTGTGGTCAGGCAGTCTCAGGTCATACACGGCGGCATCGGTTTCATGATGGAGTTCGACCTCCACTTGTGGCTGCGGCGGGTTTCGGCCTGGACCATGCGGCTGGGCACCACTTTCGATCATCGCGCCAAGATCGCCAGCGCCTTGCTGGACACGCCGGGCAAGGTGCGGCTCGGCCTTCCCTTGCCAGCCTGATCCAGAAATCCCTCCTCCTTGAAGTGGAGGGTTAGGGTGGGGGTGAAAACCGGATTGCCCCCGTCTTGTCAATGGAGCCGGAGAAGACGAAATGGCCACGGACCCCGTTTGCGGCAAGGAAATCGACGAGGAGCAGGCCAGGGCGCAGACCTCGCAGACGCGCTTCGGCGCCTCGGAAGTCGACCCGAGCCAGGGCACCCGCATATTTCACGACGGCAGTTGGATCTACTTCTGCGGCCTGGAATGCCGAACCAAGTTCCTGGCCAGCCCCGCTACCTACACGGCTGGCTAGGCTGATTTCCAATTGGCTCCTCATTGAGATGGAGTCATAACACCGATTCAGTTTCCGGAGTTTGACTAATGCCAGAGGCGCTAAAGCTTGACCCCAAGAGTACCGCCCTCATACTGATTGACATGATCAATGCCGTGGCCAAGGGCGGCAATGAGCCCCCTTACAACGTGCCGCCGAACAGGCAGGCCGTCATCGACAACTTCGTGCGCCTGGTAGCCCACTGCCGCGAGGTCGGCACCCCCATCATCTACATCACCACCTACCGGCGGGCCGACAACTCTGATGCCCCCAGGACGGCTGCTGACGTCGGCGGTGGTGGCGGCGTTCCCATGCTCGAGGGGACGAAGGCCGTAGAGGTAATCGACGAGTTGGCCCCTCAGGAGGGCGATTACATCGTGGTCAAGCCACGGTTCAGCGCCTACTACGGCACCAACATGGAGGGCATTCTCAACTCCCTCGGGACCGAGACCATCCTGGTGGGCGGCATATCGACCCAGCGCAGCGTGGAGGGCACCGCCCGGGACGCCAAGAACCGCGACACACAGTGCGTCGTCGTCAGCGATTGCTGCACCGCCGGCGAAGAGGACGTTCACCAGATGACCGTCGATCACGTGCTGCCCCTGCTGGTCCGGGTGCGCAACACCGACGAGGTGATTGCCGCGCTATCCTGAACTAGGGGCGCCCTCACCCTCACCCTCTCCCGGAGGGAGAGGGAACTGCCGGAGTACCCCCTTTCCCGGAGGCGAACCAATATCAGGAGGTTACGTCATGTCCAATGTGAAGACGATCCTGGTTGGCACCATAGGACAGGGAATCATGCGGAGCGCCGACGGCGGCGAGTCCTGGCGGCGGGTTGGCATCGACGCCGGGATGCACTCGGACGCCCTGGTGCGAGCGCTGGGCAATCATCCGGAACGCCCCGGTGTGGTGTTCGCCGGTACCGACAAGGGCCTGTATCGCAGCGATGACGGCGGCCAGAAGTGGGAGCTGCTTGACACTGCGATGAGCGGTACCTGCGTCTGGGCCATGGCCTTCGACTCCTCCGACCCGGACCTGATGTTTGCCGGAACTGGCACCCCCGACCCTGCGGGAGTGTTCCGCTCTACTGACGGCGGCAAGACGTGGGAGCAGCGCCCGGTGGAGATAGCCAAGGAATGTCCCAACGTCGGCGTGCCCCGCGTTACCGGCATCGCCATCGACCCGCGGAACCACCGGGACGTGTGGGTGGGCCTCGAGGTGGACGGGCTGCGCCACAGTTCCGATGCCGGCGACTCGTGGGAGTCGATTAACGGGACAAGGATCCCCAACTTGGATGTCCACAACGTCGCTGTGGCTGCGGGGCCACCCCACACGGTCGTCTGCGTGGTCAACAATGACGTGTACACCAGCGGCGACAATGGCGGTAACTGGGACCGGCTGGGCATCCGCGAGGTGTTCCCGCTTACCTACCCTCGGGGGATCATGGTCAAGCCCGACGACCCCAGCGTGATATTCGTGACCATCGGCGATACTACCCCTGGGCAGACCGGCACCATTATGCGGTCGAAGGACACCGGAAAGACTTGGGAGGACCTGCCTCTGCCGGTGGAGCCCAACACGGCGATGTGGACGGTCAACATCCAGAACGCAGACCCGTCGGTGGTACTGGCGGGCAGCCGCTACGGATACCTGTACCGCAGCGACGACAGCGGCGACTCCTGGAGCAAGCTGCGCCGCGAGTTCAGCGAGATCTCCAGCGTGATGTGGCTGCCTGAGTAGTCAACGACGGTCCGGGAACACGAGAAAGGCCGCAGGGCTCGTGAGGATCCTGCGGCCTTTCTTTTGGGTTCCCACACCTCTATACAGGTGCAGTTTCGGGTTCAATGGCCATTATGGCTTTCTCCAACGAATCCCCCGGATAGTGGTAGCCCGCAGTAGGAGGAGGAAGTTCCATCCCGTCCGCAATGTCCGCCTCTATCACTTCTTCTACTATGTCGCAGAGTTCGGCAAACACTGATTTTTCATCTGAGCCGTGGCAGCATCCTCCAAATATCAGGCCGGGAGCGTAGCCAATGTAGCACTGGTCCTCCTCAGACCATGCAACTACTTTGGCATATCGTGCGCTATCCTTCATTGCTGCGACTCCTCAATGGCGTTTCGTACGTCCTTGACCTGAAAAGGCCTAGCGTCTCCACCCAGATTTCCAGAGAGGAGAACTCTTTTCTTCGTGATCGGATGGACAAAGTTTCGGTGGCTGCCCTTGCCGCCACGATTGATGAATCCAGCCCGCTCCAAGTCAGCGACAAGTTCTCGTATCTTTGGAGGCACTTAAATCCTAAACGGTTTAGAACAGGATGCCATTTGAATCATAGCATGGTGTTCACCGGTAGTGGCGGGCGAGCTCGGAGGCGTAGTGGCGCCCCAGGGTTTCACGGTGGTCACGCATCCAGTCGGTGAGGCGGGTCTGGGCGGTAGGCGGGCTTTGAGACACCAGGTGGCCCGACATGAGGCCGTCGATCTCCTCTCGGGTCAGCACCACGTCTCGCACGGCAAGCCCCATCATCTGGGCCGATGCAAGCACCAGCGGAGGCGGCAGCGATACCACAACAGCCCGGCCGCCAGTGGTCCTGCGTATCTGGCGCACCAGATCCTTGAAAGTAAAAGTCTCGGGACCCACCGCGTCTAGGACTGCGCTGTCATCCCCAATCGACGACTCAACTGCCAGGTGGGCCACATCATCAACGAACACCGGCTGCAGGGGATAATCGCCCCGCCCGGCGACAGGAAAAACGGGGAACCGCCGCAGGAACCAAGCGATATTGTTGATGAGAATGTCCTCTACTCCGAATATTACGGTCGGGCGAATGATGGAATAGGACAGTCCCGACTGCCGGATGTAGCTCTCGACCTGCCCCTTCCCGCGAAAGTAGGGCAGCGGTGAGTCGCCGGATGCGCCGGTGATGCTGATGTGTACTATGCGACGCACTCCCGCATTCCTGGCGGCGTCCACGAGGTTCATGGTGTTCCGGACGGCCAAGTCATGATCGACCGGGCCGCGGGAGAAGCGGATCCAGAAGGTGTTATAGAGGGTATCGGCCCCCTCCAGGCTTCGGGCCAGTTGCTCGCTGTCGTCGAAGTCCAGGGGGTGGCGCTCCACCCGGTCGCCGAAGGGGCTGAAGGACGCCGGGTTGCGAGTGAGCGAGCGGACAGTATCACCACGGTCCAGCAACCGCTGCGCGATGTACTTTCCGGTATACCCGAAGGCGCCGGTTACTACGCTGAGATTACTCATCATCGGCGGGGTTCAGGGACAGCCATAGCGGGCACTGCGGTTTCCGAGGACACTGAACCATGGCGTTCGACTTTCTCAATCTGCTTCTCAGTGACCGGCCCCACGTCGACTATCATGACACAGTTCTCCAAGTCGGTTGACGCGATTTCAGAAAACTCAAGATACGCCTGGGCCGCTGGATGAGAAAAATCACACTCGCCGCCGATCCATTCGCCGACCAACGCCTGCTGATATGGAAACGAGTTCTCCCAGAATGAGGACTCTTGGCGCTGCATATCTTCCAGTTCAGCCAGAGTGAGGGGCCCGATGGTCACTGCCTGTACGCAATCGTCGCTGATTCCTGAATAAGTCACGGGATATTGGGAGAGGTCATCGTCGAACCGGCACTCCCCGCCTACCCTTTCTCCCGACCTGACTCTGACCACCGATACCGGGTCTGACGAGGATTCGCCTCCATCGCCACAGGATACGGTCAGTACAAGCAACGGCACGAACAGTCCTGCGATCAGTCGCATGAGTCTCCTGTGAAGATGAATGAAGCCCCGCTATGGCTAGCGGGGCTGTTCGTCATTCCTGCTCTGCCGACGAGCTTTACGGGGCGAGGCCGGCGGTGCCGGAGCGGATGATGTCAACACGCTCCCGGTTGTCGTAGGGCGTGAGCGGGACCTCGTGCAGGGCGGGGATGACTTCCTTGCCCAGCAGCTCGATAGAACGCATGACGTCCTTGTGGTCCATGGCGCCTTCGTTGCCGTAGATGTGGATGTAGCCGGGGCTGAGCCGCTCGATGACCTCGGTCAGCTTCTGCGTCACCGTGTCAGGGCTGCCGACGATGATGTTGTTGACACCGCGAAGCTGGTCGTAGGAGAGGCCCACGCCCAAGCCGCCAGCGCCAGCCACGTTACCGGTCGGGCGCTGCGCCTTGACGTTGACCGCCGCGCGGGATTGGTAGCCGGGCGGGTCGTTGTGCTCCATCGGGCCGCGCTGACGGTGCTCAATGGTCCACATGAACTCCCGTCCCAGTTCGATGGCCTTCTCATCCGTGTCGGCGACGAGACAGCGGAGCAGGTAGCCGAAGTGCTCCGGACCGGCCTGCCAGCCCTCCTCCTCGGCGGTGTCGATGTAGACCTGCTTCAGCCATTCGGTAGTGTCTACCAAAGCGCCGAGGTTCATGTACGGGTGCTTGTGCTTGGCGGCCCAGACCACGCTCTCGGGGGAGCCGGTGCCGGGGAACCAGATGTCCGGGCGGGGCTTCTGCATGGGCACCACCCACGGGTTCACGGCGCGGTAGTGGTAGTACTGGCCCTCGTAGCGGAAGGGGCCCGGCTCGGTCCAGCACTTGATGATCAGATCGTGAGCTTCTTCGAAACGGGCGCGGTTCTCGGTGGGGTCGATGCCGCCTTGCAACGTCTCGACGGCGGTGCCGCGCACGAAGCCGGAAATGATGCGGCCACCGGAGTAGCAGTCCAGCATGGCGATTTCCTCGGCCATGCGGATGGGATCGTTGATGGCAATGACGTTGCCGAGGATGGCGATCTTGACGTTCTTGGTCAGCTTGGCGATGACGGCCGCATCGAGATTCACCGAGGGCTTCATGCACCAGTAGGAGGCGTGGTGCTCATTGGACATGATGCCGTCGAAGCCTACCTCGTCGGCCAGGGCGTACTGCTCGTGGTACTCGTTATAGAGGATGCTGGCCTTGTGTGGATCAAAGTACGTGTTGGGGAACCCCAGGCGTCCGGAATCGAACTGCTCCAGGTCCTCGTTGGATACGTGGCCATAGGGCTGCTCGGAAAACCAGTAGATTTCCGCCTTGTCTTTGGGTCGCGCTAGCTGGTCAACCATTCTCCACTCCTTGAGTAGTATGGGTGGCGCCCGTTGCGATCGGAACAGGGAGGGCCGCTGCTGGCAATTCAGCCAGAACTCCGGCCGCGCGTTACGAAATCGCGCTCGTGGCGCCGGAGTTCTCCTCCCCAGGTTGCCGCAATTATAGTCATCGCCAATATGTAAGGCAACCGAACATTGTCTCCCTGTTGTGGCTGTTCGCGCCAGGGGTTAACATTGGGGCGCGGCCCAGTCGGTACGGCGGGGCAAGCGGAAACGCGGACAAGAATCGTCAGGTCAAAAGGAGTGCGGACATGGCCCTATCGTTGGCGGACGCAGACAGGATTATCGATGCATCAATAGCGGAGGCGGACAGGATCGGCGTGAAGCTGAGCGTGGCCGTGGTGGACGGAGGCGGGCAGTTGGTCGCGTTCAAGCGGATGGCGGGGGCCATCGCGGTCAGCGCGACGGCTGCGCCGGGGAAGGCAGTGGGTTCGGTGTTCTTCGGCCGGGACAGCTCGGCGATCAACCCGGAGTCGCCAGTCATGCAGGCGATCATCAACAGCCAGGGCGGGCGCATCATCCCGGCGCAGGGGGCGATCCCCATCTACCAGGACGGCGAGCTGGTGGGGGCCATCGGCGGCAGCGGCGGCACGGCGCAGGAGGACGAAGACTGCGTGCGCAAGGGCCTGGAGGCGCTGTAGCCTCCTGCCTCGACAACATACGGACGTGAGAGCGCCCCGCTGGAGTGAGTCTGGCGGGGCGTTTTCTCTCACTTCTATTCTTCGAGCAACTGCGGTGGAACTTCTGGCTTACCTAGCTCCCGGATTTTCTCCTTGCGCTCAGCAATGACCTTATCGTGTCTTTCCTTCCGCTGTTTCTCCCACATTCTTCGCACTTCCTCCAAGTAAGAGACAAAAGTTCTCTCGTATCTACTTTTCGCTTCTGTAATTGAATGTGAATCAGGATCAATCTCGTATTGTGCGTACAACCATTCTTCGTTTTCCTTTCTTCTGTGCGGGAACCTCTTTACTGTATCAATTCCGTGTACGTCTGCGAACCATGTCTCATCGTCTCGGCCGCGGTCCTCAAGGAATCGGCGGATTTCCAAATAACGGTCCCAGTGTTCAGTGGTTGCCTCAGCAATCCAATGTCTTGCGTCTGCTAGAGCTAACCCCTCCCAGTCAGGTTCGATTAGCGGAAATAGGTTGGACTCGCTGATTCTTGCTAGGTCCTCTTCCACCCCATCCATAACCACTTGTTCAGCCACACGCTCTGCCCTGCGTGCCTGCTCCTCTAGCGCGTCACGGCATATTTGGGAGACGTTTACCTCCGGTCTGATGGCTTTCACTCGCTTCAGCAATTCGTTTGGGACGTTGATTCCTAACCGCATGGACCACCTCGTATGTGTATGTCATTCAACAAGCATAAACATACGAAACTCAAAGCGCAAGACCCAAATAACGACGCTTGACACTGCCTTCCTATTAACAGGAACGGATTTCCGGCCTGCCCCTACGTTGGTTTGTGGCCGTCCGGAAGTGGGTGTGGTCTCGTAGCTTTGCTACTCCGCGATCTGGATGAGGGTGACGTTCATGGCGTTGGCGCGGGTTTCCTGGGGGGCGGGGATGTGCTCGCCGATGGCGACGGCGAAGGTCTTGACGCCGGTGGCCCTCTCCAGTGTTGCGGCTCGGTCGGCGGCGCGGGTTATGTCCCGGTCACCGATGGTCAGGGAGATTTCGACCACCGCGTATGCGGGTTCGCCCTCGCGAGTTCCGCGAATGATGGCGTCAGCGAGCGTGACCTCCAGCAGGTCCTGCTGTTCCATCGGATCTTCCAGCCTGATGCTGAGTTCATCCCTGGTGCCGTATGCGGCTGAGTGCATCAGGCGCGGTCTACGAAGTCCGAGCCGGCGGCTGACCGGACTGAGGAGGGTATGGCTGACGTACCGCTCGTATTCTCTTCCTTTGAGGCTAGCTACGTCGTCGCGTAACTCCTTAGTGATGGTAGTTAATTCATCAAACCTTTGCTCATTAGCCTTCTGGTTGCTCCGCGTTTCCTCCACGAAGTCATGGAACTCTTTTCTGTCGGCCTCCCGGTTGCTCCGTGTTTCCTCCACGAAGCCATCGAAGCGATCAGTCAGTACTTCCAGTCGTCTTTCAGTTGAGTCGGGGTCGCGCTGGGTCATTTCTTTCGCCTCTCTTTATCCCTGCCTTCTCGTTTCCATTGTAACCTACGCCGCTTGCTGTGGAGCGCAGTCCGCTAGGGTTTGTGCGGGGCGCTGATAACGAGAGTGAGATTCTTCGCTGCGATCAAAATGACAGGACCGAAAAAGGGCGGGTGTTAGACCCGCCCCTGCGCTTGTTTGAACCCGTGCCCGGAGTGACCAGGCGGTACAGAGTTAGTTGGGCGTCACCGCCAGGGCGCGGATTTCGCCGAACTCCTTCTGGAGCTTGCTCCAGGTGTTGCCGCCGTCCTCGCTGACGTAGACGTAGCCGAAGAGGCTCGCCGCAGCGACGACGTTGGGCATTTCGGGGTTGTTGGCCAGCCAGTAGACGACGGAGTTGGGCTCGACGGGCAGGTCGGCCTTCTCCCAGCTCGCGCCGCCATCGCGGGTGACCTGGACCGCGCCGGTGACGCCGGGGATGAAGTCGCCGTTGCCCACGAACATGGTCTGCGGGTCGTCGGCCTTGATGATCATGCCGCGGCAGTACGAGCGGGCGTCGGCCTCACTGAACTTGGGGAAGTAGTGGTAGTCCCAGCTCTCGCCCTCGTCGTTGCTGGTGGCGATGCCGAATGGGCTGGTGCAGTAGAAGGCCGGGTTGTCGCCGGTGCGCAGGGCCATGCCGTGGATGTCGCCGTGGAAGGGATCGGGGCCCAGGTCGGGCAGGTGCAGCCAGGTGTCGCCGCCGTCGAGGCTCTTGTACATTCCATCGACCTCGATGCCGGCCCAGACGGTACGGCTGTCGCGGGGGTCGACGATGATGTTGGTGGTGCGCGGCGTGCCGATGGGGCAGTCCATATTCACGCCCATATCGAGCTTGTCCCAGGACCTGCCGCCGTCGCGGGAGCGGAAGCCCTCGGGGCGGGTGCCGGCGAAGATGGTGTCCGGGTTGGCCGGGTCGACGGCCACGGACCAGACCTGCAGGTCGGAGAAGGGGCTGTCGACGGAGTCCCAGGTCAGGCCGTTGTCATCGCTGCGGAACAGGCCGAGGCCGTCGGAGCCGGCCAAGACGCGGTGGGGGTTGTCGGGGTAGGTGCGCAGGGCGCGGATGTTGCACTCGCTGGGGATGGGGTTGCGGATCTTGGTCCAGGTGTCGCCGGCGTCGGAGCTGACATTCAGCCCTTGGCCGACGGTGCCCACGAAGATGGAATAGTTGCCCATTTTCATGCCCTCCAGTAGCACGTTTCGGAGTCGAGTCGGGTCTGCGGTAATGATAGCGGCGCGTGGGGGAAAATTCCAGCGGAGGTTGTCAGAACTGCGATTTATGTGATTCTGGGATTGCCATGATTGGAGTGCGGAGTTCAGAGGACGGATGGCACCCCTGTGTCAAGTTGACAGGGTGTTTAGGCCCCTTCAAAATTAGATGTACAGGGGCCAATGAACTTGGGGAGGTAAAGGATGACTACTACTGCTTACACGGTCGACGAGTTCATCGACGACGTTCGGGAAATCTTCGACGACACCCAGGACCCGCTGGCGCAGGCGAGCCGCGTGGCGGAGAAGATGGAAGTGCTGCTGGCGACTCCTGGCTGGCTGGAGGAGCGGCTGGAGTTGCCGGACGAGGGCGGCTACGGGCGCTACGACCTGCACCTGGACGAGGACTACGGGCATCCGGGCGGCGGTTTCTGGCTGATGGCCTCGGTGCAGAAGCCGGAGCAGGACAACCTGCCCCACGACCACGGCGCGGCGTGGGTGGTCTACGGCGTGTACGAGGGCGCGATCAAGCAGACCAAGTGGCGCTGGTTCTACCCGGGCGAGGGCGTGGACTCGGTGCAGATCAAGCAGACCGGCGACTTTGTACAGAAGGACGGCAAGGTGGCCTTCTTCCTGCCGGGCGAGATCCACGACACGCTGAACGTAACGGGCGACCGGGCGCTGGTGGTGCGCCTGGAGTCGCAGAAGCTGGACCGCGTGGTGCGCTACCAGTACAACCCGGACGAGGGCACCGTCAAGGTGATGGAGCAGTAGTCCACGCAGGGCCGCTGACTGGCGGCCGCTGTTCGCTGACGCAGAAACGCCCCTCGCAGATGTGCGGGGGCGTTCTGTTTTGTCAGTGGTGGAAATCCATTATAGCTAGAACGGCGGCTCGAACCCTGACTTGCCTTCGCCGAGTTCCGGTAGAGTCACGTCGTTATGGTTTGCCAATGTCCGTACAGGGGATCAACAAGTCATCGAACCCCAAGCTGAACCCCTTTGGTATCTGGGAAGGAATCTTTTTTGATGGTCCTGTCTCACTAAATGATTTCTTGGTAATTGGCGTTGTCCTAAATTTCATCGGCTGGTCTAAGTAGAATAGCCGTACCTCATAGTCTGAGAAGCCTACTTTCTTAGCCAGCTTGCGAAACTCTGCCAAACCGCGGCGCCATCGTTCAAGATGCTCCCCACTGGGCGAATCCACGGCAACATCTTGATTGCCAGCGAGTATGACAACCTCGGTGTCTCTCACACGACTGATCATAGATATACCACTTTCTTCTCCCTGTTTGGTGAAATAGGGAGCGAAGTACAAAGGAGCCTTCTTATCCTGGAGACTGGTCACGTACATCCAGCATTCCGTGAATATCTCTGCATTGCGAGGATTCACGTCCTGAATAAGAATTTCGGCGTCATAGTAGCCCATTCGGTAATCCCTCATGATGTATCGGATGAACTCATCAAATAGGTATCGCGACGCTTCGGAACCATCGGAAGGACGGTAGCTGAGGGCTAGGTCAACGACTTCGTGCCACTGTATGTTGCTGAATTGTATCGCTTTTTCGGAAAGTATAGCTTGAAACCCTTTCTTGGTCGCCGCCGATAATTCAACTTGAGTTAGGGCAACTACTGCTCGTGTCGTAAATTTATTCCATAGTTTGCATTCATCGACGTACTTGCGGAGTTGGCCGGTGGTAGGTTCGGCCCCTCCAATCTTGGCCTCCAATACTATGCGCATTGCGCCGTCTTGGATGACAATGTCCCGACGGCCAAAACCGGGGGCAGTAATTTCTTGCAGGTGGACTGAGTAACCGGAACTGAGAGGGCGGCGAGGGGCAACACGTAGACGCCGGACTAACTGCGCGCAAAAATTGTGGTCGCGGGCCAGCAGGAATCCCAAAGCGTAGGTAAGCGCGTCTTCGTCATTGCCAGCCAGACGAAATATGCTCTGGACAGGAGCGGTATCCTCTTCGTGATTCTTACCAATATACAGTCTCATCAGACCACCAGCGCCTCCAGCCGCTGGACTAGGCGGCGCACCGACCTTTGGCATCTCGCCATGAGCCTATCAGTCATATCGCCCTCGTACATATTGCGGTGGAGGTGGCTGGCCTGGCCAAACCAACGACTTATTCGTACATCTACGGTAGTTGACAAGCGGTTTGCAGCATCAAATAAGTCATCGTGGCTGCTGTTTTGCCAGCCACGGCGCTTGGCGACGGCTTTGGCGGCGTGGGCGGCGGCGCACCACAGGAGTTCGGAGCGTAGCAGGCGGTTCTGTTGCGCTACGGGGCTGTCGTCTGCTAGAGCCAAGAAATCCAACGCCGCCGCTATGTGTTCCTGGGAGTTCATCCAGCCCAGGTCTGCAACTTCTCCAAGTCATCTATAAAAGCGGGGACCGTTTCTCTAACGTAGTCTATGTCTCTCTGCTTCATAAATGGCCGGTCAATGTTTTCGCGGCACTCCTCAGCAGCGCCAAATGAGGCGCACAGGTCGGGTTCGTAGTCGTATTCGGCGGAGAGGAGGTCGGTGGCGTCACCCAAGTCGTCGGGCGTTTCGAAGGGCCAGCCGCGCTGCTGGGCGATGACAGCAACCAGCGTGGAAGCGGCGTCCCAAAGCTTTTGGCAGCCCGGCTGAACATCACCGGCGTCGAAGGCCAAGTCAGCCTCGGCGACAAGGGCTCGGGCTGCATGGAGTTGCTCGGACGTCAGGCGGTACTTGGGCGTGGTGAATTCTCCCGCGTGGAGGCGCTCACGCAACTCTTCCGTAGCTGCCATATCCGGCTCTCCGAATACGTCCAGCACCACGCCGTACTGCCAACGGGCGTACTCGCGCGTCAGCTTTTGCTGCGCCACGTCCTCGGCGACGGCTTGGGGGTCTCGGTCCAGGGGGTTGCCGTAGCCGCCGGCTCCGGCCTGGATGACTCGGTAGAGATCCCCCTTCTTGAGGGTCATGAGGTGCTTTCCGGGGAGCTCCCGCTCTTCGGGAGTGCCGGGGTTGAGGATGTTTTGCGTGGGGGTGCCATCCTTGCCGCCCTCGACGCCCCAGGGGCGGAAGTTGGTGCGGTCGGAGCGCAGCTGGAAGGTGGCTTCGTCGGCGAGGACGCGGAACTCGCGGACTATGCCGAGGCCGCCACGATACTGGCCTGCGCCGCCAGTGTCGGGGACTAGGCCGAATCGCTCGACGAGTAGCGGCTGGTCGGACTCGATGCTCTCGATGGGGGTGTTAGCCATGTTCAGCACCGGCGAGGCCAGGCCGTCAGCGCCGTCTATGCTGGGGCCGCCGCCGCGAGGGCCATCGTTGTTGAACTCGAGGTAGACCCACGCCTTGCGGTTGGGGTGGTAGCCGCCGAATGACAGGCCGATTTCGCCTCCGCCCCAGGCCGCCGGGACCCGCCCGGGCAGGGCCTGAGCCATTGCGCCGAACATGGCCTGGCAGATGCGGAATCCGGCCAGGCCCCGTGCCGCCACTGGCGCCGGGTGCTGCGGGTTGACGAAGCAGCCCTCGGGAGCGGTGATGTTGAAGGGCCGGAAGAAGCCGCTGTTGGACTGGATGGCCGGGTCGATGAGGCACTTCATCACGGCGTAGACGTTGGACTTGGTGTAGGCGAAGTTGGGGTTGATGCTGCCCTTGGCCTGGGGCGAAGTGCCATCGAAGTCGACGAATACCTCGTCGCCGTCGATGCGCACGTTGACGTGGATGTCGATGGACTGGGGGTCGATTCCATCGTTGTCTATGTGGTCAACGAAATTCCACTCGCCCTGGGGCAGGGAGGAAATCTCGGCGCGGGTGAGAGCCTCGGTGGTGTCGAGGATGTCGGCCATGTAGCTCTTCATTTCCTCGAGGCCGTACTCGTCGACCAGGCGGAGCAGGTCGCGCTCTCCGAAACGGACGGCGGCGAGGAGGGCTTGTACGTCACCCAGCACCTTGTCAGGGACGCGGACGTTCTTCTCTAGAATGCGCCAGACGGCCTGGTTGAGCTGGCCCTGTTCGTAGAGCTTGAGGGGCGGGAGGATCAGGCCCTCTTGGTAGATCTCGGTGTTGTCGCAGGCATTGCCGCCGGCGACGCGCCCGCCGATGTCGGTCTGGTGTCCGATGCAGCAGCTCCAGCCCATAAGGACGTCGTTCACGAAGATGGGTTTGAACAGGAAGATGTCGGGCAGATGGCTCGCGCCTTCGTATGGGTCGTTGTTGGCGAATATGTCTCCGGGCTTCACGTCATCGCCAAAGGCGTTCATCACGCCCTCGAGGGCCGGGGCCATGCTGCCGAGATGGGGAGGCAGGGTGAGGCCCTGCGCGACCTGCTGGCCCTCGGCGTTGAACAGGGCGGTGGAGAAGTCCATGCCGTGCTTGATGACGGCCGAGCGGGCGGTGCGCACCACGGTGAGGGCCATGGTGTCGGCAGCACTCATCAGGGCGTTCTTGATGATCTCGCGAGTTACTGGATCAGTGGTCTGCAGCATGGGACTCTCCTTTGCGTGGGACGATTCCAGCGGAACCGTCCCAATAATTCCTTTCGCAGGGTGGTTTGGCGCTCGGAAGGCGCCATTATGAAAAGAAAAGAGGTTACTGCGACTCTCCGCGAAGGCGGCGCAGTTCGGCCATAAGCCATGCCTCACGCTCCTCGGCAGCCTGGCGGGCCGATTCGGATTCCTGCAGGGCTAATTCGGCGGCCTGACGTGCTGCTTGGGCCTCAAGCCTGGCGTCGTGCTCCTCTTGCTGGGTCATAAGGTATGTTCCGGCTGCCCGGTCGTAGTAGCGCAGGTGGCCATCGACCCAGCACAGGTCCAGGTTGAGGGCTGGGCTGTGCCCCCAAACCATCCCGTCGGGTTCGTGGTGCAGCTCGAACCGGCGATACTCTCCGTTCTCCAGAAACTCGCCCACCAACGGCTCGCGGTAAAAGTCGCCGCCGGTGCCGTCAAAGCGCCAGTACTCCCCGACTCCCAGCCGGGCGTAGAGTTCCCGCTTCGTTACCAGGTCGTTCCTCCTGGTGCTGGCGGAACCGATTTCCAGCACGAAGTCCGGGGGCTTGCCCACTTCCCAGATAAGATAAGTGTTGTTGCGGAATATCGCCTCCACGTCCACTCCGAAGGCGACGTAGCAGTCGGGGGACACGACCCGGCGTGGGTTGCCCTCCTCGTAGCACATCATGGTATTGCCGTTCACGTGGACGTCCGGCCGGTCTTTGAAGAACGTCTGGACTGCGCCGACGATCTCGCGATGGATGGGCGCCTGGTATTCTCCATCGGGCAATGGCTTACCATCCGTTTCGGGGTAAAAGACGGTTTTCTGGCCCGTGATTCGGGTGGCCATAATCGCCTCCTGTCTCCGGCAATTCTAGCACAGGCCCCCAGACTCAGCCGTAGACCACAACGGAACAAATGGCTCCGATGCAATGATACAATCAGCCCGATATTCCCGTGGATTCCCTCTGTGAGGGAAAGGCGGGTTACATAGAGGGACAGGTATGAGTATTGATGTCGCAACCGCCATAGCCCGCATCCTGAAGCAGGAGGGCATCGAATGGGTATCGACCTTCCCGGTCTGCCGGGTCAACAATGCGCTGGGGCGCGAGGGCGTGCCGATGATTATGATGCGCGACGACCGGTACGCCGTGGCGCTGGCGGACGCGTACTCGCGGGTAACCGCCGGTGAGCGCATCGGCGTCTGCACGGTGCAGGGGGGCGTGAACGGCGCCGGCCTGCAGTACTCGTACCCGGGGCTGGCTCAGGCTTTCGAGGACAACTCTCCGATGCTGTGCATCACCGACGGCATACCGGCGGGCAGTTCCGAGAATACGCAGTTCGACGTCACCACGAGCTTGAAGACGGTGACCAAGTGGTTCGGCTACATCGACCGTCCAGAGCGGGTTCCCGAGTTCATGCGGAGGGCCTTCTCTCTGCTGCGCAGCGGGCGTCCGGGGCCGGTGGTACTGGCGGTGCCCAACGCGACCGCCACTTTCGACGAGACCGCCGACCCATACTTTCCTCCAAAGGCGTACAAGGCCGGCCCGAATCCCGACGACGTGAATACAGCCGTGGACCTGCTCCTAAACGCCAAGAATCCGCTGGTCTACGCCGGGGAGGGTGTGATTTACGCCGGGGCCTCGGCGGAGCTGAAGGAGTTCGCCGAGGCGCTGAACGCGCCTGTCATCACCACCCTGAAGGCCAAGGGCGCGTTCCCGGAGAACCATCCGCTGTTCGTCGGCGTGAGGGGCGACTCGCCTGCGGAGTTCCTGGAAAAGAGCGACGTGATCCTGGCCGTTGGGTCCAGCCTGTCGCCGGGCCGCTTTACCCATGGCATTCCCAATGCCGCAAACAAGACGATCATCCAGTGCAACCTGGACGAGCTCCACTTCAACCGAATCTTCCCCACCCACCACGCGGTGCTGGGCGACGCCAGGTTCACCCTGCGGGCGCTGGCCGACGGCGTGGCGGAACGCACCGGAGGCGGCGGACGCAACGTTAACGAGGTGGCCGCGGCGGTTAAGGCATCGCGGGACGCCGGGCTGGCAAAGTACCGCGAGTTCATGGCGTCCGACGACCAACCGATCAACCCTTACCGCGTCTTCGGCGACATGATGAAGGCGCTGGACCCGATGAATTCTTTCGTGACCCACGATTCGGGGAACACACGCGACCAACTGAGCACGGTGTACGACACTTTGATCCCTCGCGGATTCCTGGGCTGGGGCAACATCTCCACGCTGGGCTTCGGCCTGGCCGGGGCTATGGCGGCCAGGCTGGCCTTCCCGGACCGGCACTGCGTGGCGGTGACCGGCGATGCGGGCGTCGGCTACATGCTGGGCAACCTGGAGGTTCCGGTGCGTCAGAAGGTCGGCATCACCGTGGTGCATATCAGCAACGGCGGTTTTGCCGGGTATGGCCCGGGCTTCTGGGGCGAGGGCCACGACCCGTTCACGCACCAGGTGCTGGGGCCCGAGGACGTGGACATGTCAAAAGTGGCCGCCGACCTGGGCCTGCACGCCCAGCGGATTACGGACCCGGCGGACAACGTCGACGCCCTGAAGCGGGCCAAGGAGGCCAACGATGCCGGGCAGCCAGCGTATATCGAGTTCGTGTGCAGCCAGTGGCCGGTCTACGGCGGTTGGGTGCCGGGACCGATCGCCCACTAGGATGGCCCGGTCTAACCGAACAGCATGATGTGAGATTCTCACCCTCATCCTAACCTTCTCCCTCAAGGGAGAGGGAACTACAGAGGAGGCTTACATGGTGGACCTGAACCCGGAGCAGTGGAGCCATTACACGGCCCGGATCAACGGAATCAACATTCACTACGTGCTGGAGGGCGACGGCGACCCGGTGCTGTTCCTGCATGGATGGCCCGAGTTCTGGTACTCGTGGCGGAACCAGATCCAGGCCTTTTCGGGCCAGTACCGGGTCATCGTGCCGGACATGCGCGGGTTCGGGCACTCTGACAAGCCGTTTTACGGCTATGACACCCGGACGGCGGCCTCGGACATGTACGAACTGGTGCGGTCGCTGGGGCATGAAAGCGTGAACATCGTGTCCCACGACATCGGCGCCCGGGTGGGGTTCCGGTTCGCGTTGGACCATGAAGAGGCGGTGCAGAAAATCGCCTTCCTGGACGCCACGCCGCCTTACGAGCAGCTGGGGCCGCAGGCTCCGGCGGTGATCAGGGAGAGGTGGCATTCGTATTTCCACCAGCAATTCGACCTTCCCGAGAAGCTGCTGGAGGGCCGTGAAGAGATTTACCTGCGCCACATCCTGCGCGACTGGTGCATCAACAAGTATCCCCTGACGCAGGAAATCATCGACGAATACGTCAAGGTGTACTCGGCGCCCGGCGGGTTGCGCGGCGGCTTCAACTACTACCGCGCCGCCGCCTACCTAGACCCAGCCGACTGGCGCGCCGACGAAGGACGCACACTGTCAGTGCCGGCCCTGTTCCTGTACGGCACACGACGCGTGCACACCGCCGAGGCCATGGGCGCCGGTCCGCTGGAGGACTCTTGGCGGAGAGTGTTCCCGGGCGTGCAGGCAAAGCACGTCGGGAACTACGGCCACTTCCTGCAGTGGGAATGCCCGGAGGATGTCAACCGCGAGCTGGCTGCCTTCCTGTCGGGGTAGGCCCCCGGATCAAGAAACTTGTCTCAGAAGTCCTCTCCCCCTCAGGGGGAGGGTTAGAGTGGGGGAGAAAAAGTAGTACCTCTAGCTCGTTGGAAAACAGCTCGCCTGTTTTGAGGTAGTTTCTAAATCAACTAACCGGCAATCCGTTCGTCCTTCGACTAGCTCAGGATGAACGGTTCTTCCGGGTCAGCTCGTGCAAATATGATGGCGCTTCGATTGAGAATTTCACCCCCACCCCAGACCTCCCCCTGAGGGGGAGGGGGAGACGATAAAGCGGAGGGATCTGAATGGCTACATCCGAGGAACTGGCGGCGCTGGTGAGCTCCGAGTCAGCGCGGCTGCTGGAGTATTTCAGGGGACTGTCGGCTTCGGACTGGGAGACGCAGAGCGCCTGCGAGGCGTGGAACAACGCGGACGTGGTGGCGCACATGACCATGGCCGTGGACATGTTCTCGGCCAACATCGAGCGGGGGGCCAACGGGGATTCCTCGCCGCCGGAGGGGATGGGACCGCCGCAGGAGACCGATCTGCCAGCGCGGATGGCAGCCAATGCCGAGAGGACAATCGCGATGCGGGAGAGCCTTGGCGACACACTGGTGGAAGCCTTCGCCCAGAATTGCGAGCGGCTCGATGAGCTGATGGCCAGGATGGGCCCCGGCGACTGGGACAAGCAGTGTTATCACGTTGCGGCCTACCTCAGCGTGAGGGAATACCTCATTCTCAGGCTGGCCGAGATGTCCATACACGAGTGGGACATCCGCTCGCGACTGGAGGGGTCGGCTAAACTTCCCAATGCCGTGGCCTCTGTCATACCGGAACTCATGCCCGGCTTCGTTGTGGGCCGACTGTTCCAGCCCGGGTCGGGAATTGCTTCTCCATCCCGGTTCCGCTTCAACCTGACCGACGGCGGCAGCTACGACATCATCACCGGAGGCGGCGAGCCGCGCATGGAAAACAGCACAGGCGACCCGGCCGACGTGACGTTCACGTGCAGCAGCTCTACGTTTGCCTTACTGGCGTACGGACGTCTAAACGTGGAGCAGGCCGTAGCTTCGGGCGACATCACGGTGGAGGGCGACCAGGCGCTGGCGGCTCAGTTCTAGAGGGTGTTTCCAATCCGGCCGACGGAACACCTTCATCCCGAGATCGTCGAGGGATGGCAGGTTGTTAGACTATCAGGCGCTCGCCTAACCGCTCGTCCTTCGACAAGCTCATCCTAAGCGATTGGGCTTTGGAAACACCCTCTGAGAGGTCAAACACCTGTCTAAATGACGGAGGAGGAAGACCGATGAAACTGCTGGTTATGTCTGGGGGCAGGCACCCTTACGAGGAGTCGACGCCGGTGCTGGAAGGATTCCTGAAGGGCGCAGGGCACGACATTACGGTCCTGGAGGATGCATCGATCCTAGCTGACGTGTCCAAGATGAGCGCGTACGACGCACTGGTGTTCAACACCCGGCGCGAGAACCTGCCGGACTTTGGCGACTGGGAGCTGGCCTCCGCCGAGAAGGATGGTCTGAAGAGCTACATCAAGTCCGGCAAGGGCTTCGTGTGCATCCACATCGCCTGCTGTGTACCCAGCGGATGGTCGGAGTTCGACGAAATTACCGGCGGCGGCTGGGTCACTGGCGCCAGCTACCACCCTCCGTACGGCGAAATGAAGGTCAACATCAGCAACGCCTCCCACGTTGGCGCCATGGGAGTGTCGGACTTCGTGACCAGCGACGAACTGTACATGAACACGACGTTCAGCCCCGAAGGCAACGACGTGTTCCTGACCGGAGACTCTGAGGACGGGACATGGCCGTGGGGTCCGGACCGGGCGCCGACGTTCATGCCGGGCGGCACCTACCCGCTCGGATGGACACGGGCGTACGGGGACGGCAAGGTGTTCGTGCTCCTGCTGGGCCACGACGGGCGCAGCTTCGAGACGCCGGAGTTCCAGCAGATCGTACTGAACGGGGTGGCCTGGGCGGGGGCAGCCGGCTAAGCGGCCTTCCGGCGCCACGCCTCGAAGCGCGAGTCGCTGACTAGTTCGCAAGCAGCTCTCGTTCCAGGGCGTGCAGCCCATCCATGTACCGGCGGACGTCTGAAAGTGTCACGGACTCAGGGGCGGCATCAGTCAGCTCTATAACGGTGCTGCCCCAGGTTCTCTCCCTGTGATCCTGCCATTGGAGGCCCGGCGGAAGAGGAGACTCCATTTCCTCAACGGCGAGCCGCAGGGACTCGACGGCCACGAGCCAGCGGGCTTGTTGGAAGAACACTTCGGTCCAGTACACCTCGTCGCCAACGGACTCCAGCAGGGCCTCATGAATTTCCATTCCCCTGGCCGCACCGGACAGGTCTATTGTCGCCGCTTGTTCGAACAACGCCAGGACGTGCTCCTCTCCCTGCACCGGTATCAGTTGACCCACGCTGGGACTCTCCAGCAGGTCCCGGAATCCCTCCAGGTCCGATTCCCGCGCCAACTCGTGGAGATCCAGCAGCGTGATCAGGCCGCGAATTCGCTCCCGGTTGGCACCCATAACGGCCATGACCTCCCCGTCAGGCGGGGGCGGTCCCTCGGTCGCCGCCGCCTGGTACAGGGCCAGGTCCTGTGCCAGGGTGGCAAAGGCAGCATTTTCCAGTCCGAACTCGGAAACCAGTCTCCGCCTGCTGCTGAGGAACTCGCCCAGACTGGACTCATCCGCCTCTGACGCCTGATCGGAAAGACCCATGCCCAGGGAAAGGTCTCTCAAATAGGTGTTTAGCTGGAGCGAGTAAACGCAGCCGTCGCCGACGCGCGCTATTGCCGGGCTGCCATCCCAGGCATTGTCCGGGCAATCGGATTCACCCGAGAACACCAACAATGCCGCAATCATCAACAGCAGACAGAGGGGCAGGGGCCAGCTGCGGGCGTATCCGGGCATCAATTGCGCTGCAGGATGATGTTGCTGGCGTCGTCGACGGTGGCAGTCCAGCCGGGCGGCACGACGGTGGTGGAGTCGTATTCCTCGACAACCAGCGGCCCGGACTCGGAGCGGCCTGACAGGCCGGGCCGGGTGAGCACCGGAGTGTCGGCCCAGCCGCGACTGGGGCCGAAGAACACCGGGCGCGAGGTTGAACCGCCATTGGAGACGGCGGCGAGTTCGAAACGTTCGGGCATTCGCGGCTTGTCAGGGAGGCCGCGGGCAATGACGCGAATGTTCACCAACTGGTATCCGGCTCCGCCTTCAGCAGGTCCCTGCCGATAGCCGAAGGACTGCTCGTGCTCGGTGTCGAAGTTCTCGGCGACGGCGTTGAGGGTGGCCTGCGTAATCGGCCCCGGCGGGACGGGGACGGTCAGGTCCGAGACTTGGCCCTCGTACTTCATGTCAGCCTGGGTTACGAATTCATGGCGGCAATCGTCGAATCCCTCCAAGCGAAGCTGACGGCGCCCCTCCTCCCACATTCCTTCGACCAGGCCGGCCAGCGTGGGCAGGTCGATTTCCTCGAATGTCTTGAAGTGGGTCTGGACGAAATGGTGCTCCACGTCGGCGACCAGCAGCCCGAAGCTGCTGAAGACGCCAGGGAAGGGAGGGACCACCACGCGGGTTATGTCCAGCATCTCGGCGAGACCCGCAGCGTGGACCGGTCCGCCTCCGCCGAAGCAGATCAGGTCGAAACGGCGGGGGTCGCGGCCCCGTTCGCTGGAGACGGCGCGGAGGGCGCGGCCCATGTTGGAGTTGACCAGCAGATGGATGCCGTGGGCCGCCTCAACGTCTGATATGTTCAGCGGGCGCGCCACGTTGTCGGTGATGGCCCGGCGGGCCAGCTCGGCGTCGATGGGGAAATCGCCAGCCAGCAGGTGCTGGGGGTTCAGGTAGCCGAGAAGTACGTCGGCGTCGGTGACCGTGGCGTCCTGTCCGCCCAGCCGGTAGCAGGCCGGGCCGGGGTAGGCGCCGGAACTCTGCGGCCCGACGCGCAGGGAGCCGCTACGGTCTACGGTGGCGATGCTGCCGCCGCCAGCGCCGACCTCGGCGAGGTCGATGGCCGGGACGCGGAGGATGTGGCCGCTGCCGCGCAGCAGCCGGTGGCCGACGCTGATGCCCCCGCCGACCTCGTATTCGGGCGCCTGCAGCATCTCCCCGTTTTCGATGATGGAAGCCTTGGCGGTGGTGCCACCCATGTCCAGGGTCATCAGGTTGGGCATTTCCAGGCGACGCCCTAGGTGGAAGGCGCCCACCACTCCGGCTGCCGGGCCGGACTCGATGCAGTAGACCGGGCGCTCCATGGCGATGCCGGAGGTGGCGAGGCCGCCGTTGGACTGCATGACGGACAGGGGCACGGTGATTCCCATGTCGGCGAGGCCCTGGATCAGCAGGCCCAGGTAGGACTCGACTACGGGCCGGACGTAGCTGTTGATAACGGTAGTGCTGGTGCGCTCGTACTCTTTCATCTCGGGGAGCAGGTCGGACGAGAGCGTCAGGATGACGCCGGGGGCTCGCTCGCGCACGGCCTCGGCCACGTACTGCTCGTGGGCCGGGTTGGCGTAGGAGTGAAGCAGGCAGACGGCGACCGACTCTGCGCCGCTGTCAACCACTGCCTGGGCGGCGCGGTCCACGGAGCCGGTGTCGAGGGGCCGCAGCACCTCGCCACGGAAGTTCAGGCGTTCGCCCACCTCTAGTCGGTACTGGCGCTTCACCAGGGTGGGCGACTTCTCGTAGTACAGGTCGTAGAGGCGGGGCGTACGGTTACGGCGAAACTCGAGGACGTCGCGGAAGCCCTCGGTGGTGATCAGGGCGGTATGCGCGCCTTTTTCCTCGATGATGGCGTTGGTGGCGACAGTAAAGCCGTGGCCGACCTCGGTTACATCGGCGGGATCGATGGCCAGCTCTCCGATACCGGCGCGGATGCCGTCGAGCACGGCGCGGCTGTAGTCGTCGGGAGTGCTGGCCACCTTGCGGGTGAGCACGCGCCCGTCGTCGCCCAGGAATACGATGTCGGTAAAAGTGCCGCCGATGTCTACGCCGATGCGAAATTCTGGCATTACTTTGCTCTCAAATTCGGGTTGCTGAGGGATGATAGCAGAAAGATCAACCGCCCAGGCATTTGCCGAGCCAGGCGCGGCCGTCGCGGGCGAGGAAATCGTCGGCGCTGAAGGGCCCCTCGGTGCCGGGGTCGTAGATCTCGGGGGGGCGCACTGACGGATCGGAGAGGCCCTCGATGAGGGGGTCCATGATGCTCCAGGACTCCTCGATCTCGTCGCTGCGGATGAACAGGGACGCGTCGCCGTTCAGGGCGTCCAGCAGCAGACGCTCGTAGGCGTCTGGGATCTCCTGCCCGCCGAAGGAGTCCTCGTAATGGAACTCCAGGTTCACGGGACGAAGATCAAGCAGGGAGTCGGGCGTCTTGGCTTGGAACTCCAGATGCACGCCCTCGTTGGGTTGCAGGCAGATGGAAAGGGTGTTGGAGGTGATGTCGCCGCTGCGTCCTTGGGGGAAGATCAGGTGGGGCGGCCGACGGAACTGGATGAGGACCTCGGTGCGCTTGT
Organism: Dehalococcoidia bacterium; assembly: GCA_965203005.1. Taxonomy (GTDB): domain Bacteria; phylum Chloroflexota; class Dehalococcoidia; order Lucifugimonadales; family UBA3495; genus VXOI01. The sequence continues at coordinate 1,059,957 of CBDBBS010000002.1, read as the reverse complement.
CGCTCAGGGCCTTGCCGGACCGCAGGTAGAATGGGACGCCCTGCCAGCGCCAGTTGTCGATGTCGAGGCGCATGGCGGCGTAGGTGGCAGTGCGGGAGTCCGGCGGCACGCCCGGCTCGTCGAGGTAGCCATCGTACTGGCCCTGGACCACGAACCTCGGGGCGTCCCGGGGCGAAATGTGCCGGACGGAGTCCAGCACCTTGACCTTTTCGTTACGCAGGGCGTCGGCCTCAAACGTTGCAGGCGGCTCCATGGCCACCACGGCGAGGAGCTGGAGCAGATGGCTCTGGAACATGTCTCGCAGGACGCCAGCCCTGTCGTAGTAGGCGGCCCGCTCGGCGATGGACACGGACTCGGAGACCGTGATCTGGATGTTGTCGATGTAGTTGCGGGACCAAAGCGGTTCGAAAATGGCGTTAGCGAACCGGAACACGAGAAGGTTCTGGACGGTCTCCTTTCCCAGGTAGTGATCGATGCGATAGACCTGGTGCTCGGCAAACACCGAGTGAACGGCCTCGTTAAGTTCGCGAGCGGTTTCCAGGTCTACTCCAAAGGGTTTCTCTACGATCACTCGCCGCCAGCAACCGTTTTCGGCCTGGTAGCCGGCCCCACCCAGGGTCTTGACCGCGTGGGGGAAAAGGAAAGGCGCAAGGGCCAGGTAGTAGAGGCGGTTGGCGGGACGGGCGGGGGACTCTATCTCATCGAGAACCCGCTCCAGGTCCCGGAGGCCATCGGGGGCCGAAACATCGCCGTAGCAGGAATGCACCTTGTCGGCAAAGTCATTCCACAGCTCCGGCGCGGGCGGGAATTCGGAGTCCTGGCTGAAACCTTCGTAGAAGGAGGCGCGAAACTCATCGGCGGTCATGTCGCTGCGGGACACGCCGACGATGTGCAGGTCATGACCGAGACGGCCCTTGGCATAGAGGTCTGCAAGGGCAGGGGCGAGCTTCTTGGTAGTCAGGTCGCCTGACGCCCCGAAGATAACTATGGTCGTGGTCTGGTCTGTCATGCCCTCACCCCGACCCTCTCCCTCATGGGGAGGGAATTCCAGGTGACCTCTTTCCTGAGGCGGAAGGAACTATGGATGACTCTCCCTCTCGGAGAGAGGACTATCGGTGACCAGTCTACTCGCCACTTCGGCGGACGGCGTGGCCGCCGAACTGCTGGCGCAGGGCTGCCAGCAGCTTTGCGCCGAGGGGGCCGTCCTGGCGGGAACGAAATCGCTGCTGCAGCGCTGCCGAAATAGCCGGGATGGGAACGGCGAGGTCCACGGACTCCTGCACCGTCCAGCGTCCCTCGCCGGAATCCTCGACGAAGGCTTGCAGGCTCTCCAATCCCGGGTCTTCCCTGAGGGCCGCCGCCGTCAGTTCGAGCAGCCAGGAGCGCACCACGCTGCCGTGGAGCCAGGTCTCGGCGACAGCAGACAAGTCTATGTCAAACTCATCCTTGGCGGCCAATAGTTCGAATCCCTCGGCGTAGGACTGCATCAGGGCGTACTCGACGCCGTTGTGCACCATCTTGACGTAGTGCCCGGCTCCGCTGGGGCCGAAATGGCAATAGCCAACATCCTCGGAGGGAGTCAGGGAGCGGAAGGCGGGCTCCATTCGCTTGACCGCTGCATCAGTACCACCGGCCATCAGGCAAAAGCCATGCGCCAGTCCCCAGACGCCGCCGCTGATACCGATGTCGATGAACTCTATCCCCTGTGCGGACAACTCCTTCGCCCGGCGCATGCTGTCCTTGTAGTTGGCATTTCCGCCATCAATCAGGATGTCGCCCGGAGCCAGCAGGGGCGCCACGGTGGCGATGGTGTCCTCCGTGGGTTGCCCAATGGGGAGCATCAGCCAGACGGCACGGGGTGAGGGAAGCAGGCTCACCATTTCTTCAATGGACGCTGCGCCCTCAGCGCCGTGCTGTACCGACGTGGCAACCGCATCAGGGTTCACGTCGTAGGTCACGACTCGATGTCCGCCTGCTGTGAGCCGACGGGCCATGTTGGCGCCCATGCGCCCGAGGCCGATGAGTCCCAGTTCCAAGGAGACCTCCGCTCTGTTCCGTGAGTTGAAGCTATTGCTCTGTGTGGAGCGTCAGAGTTCGTCAAGGAGCCGCTGGAGGCCAGCGACGGGGTCATCGCCCAGATCGACTGTGATCACCCGGCGGCCCAGGTTCGTGAGGGCTTGGTAATCGCCGATGGCTTGGGCGGCGGCCAGTGTGTCGAAGCCGTACCGCTGGCCAGGGATCGGCAGCGGCTCCGGAGGTCCCGCCGTCAGCTGCAAGTACAGGCCGGACCCTGGGCCGCCCTTGTGCAGCTGGCCGGTGGAGTGCAGGTAACGGGGGCCGTAGCCCATGGTCGTGGCTATCCGGTTACGGCGCATCACCCTGGCCCGCAACTCTCCGATCAGCCGGTCTATGTCCGGGTCCATCCTGGTGTAGGGACTGATAGCGAGATAGTCTCCGGGCCGGGACTGTTCAAGCAGATGCCTGATGGACCCGGTTGGAGCGGGTTCCGGAAGCCTGCCCTCGCGCAGAAAGAGGTCCAGCAGGCCATCGGTGTTGTCCTTTGCGCCCTGAACGTCGGGCTGGTCGAAGGGGTGAACGTCCAGGATAGAGCCGACAACGGCGGTGGCATACTCCCAGCGGTAGAATTCCGCGCCGAGGTCGCGGCAGTCGCGAAGTTGCAGCCGCGCCGCCGGGTGGCCGAACTGCTCCAGGCGTTCAACGGCAGGCAGCAAATCCCCGCTTGAGGGCGTCTCGACAAATACGAAGAGCCGGTCGTTTCCGTAGCACCCGGGATCGAGCAGTGGCTCTCCGGCAACGGGCACGATGCCGCGCCCTTCCTTGCCCAGGCTCTCGGCGATCATCTGCTCGACCCAGAGGCCGAATCCCTCTATGGGAGGGGGAGCAATCAGGGTAACTTTGTCCCGCCCGGACAGGGCGGCTGCTCCGAGCAGGGCGCCCAAGGCGAGTCCGGCGTTGCTTTCGGGGTCATCGCCGAGGCATTCGTCGCGCATGGGAGCGGCGGTATCGAGCAGGCCCTCCACATCTATCCCGGACAGAGAGGCAGGAACTATTCCAAACCAGGAAAGGACGGAGTAACGTCCACCGATGTCAGGCGGGTTGAGAAAGACGCGGCGAAAGCCCGTGTCACGGCCGAGTTTTTCCAGGGGCGTACCTGCGTCGGTAATGCCAACAAAGTTTTTCCCCGCGCCTTCGTCAGTTCCCTCTCCTCTTGGGGGAGGGTTAGGGTGGGGGCGTCCCTCCACCAGTTCACGGAAATATCGATAGTACGAAAGAGTCTCGATGGTGCCGCCGGACTTGGAGGAAACGATGAACAGGGTCTGCGCGGGGTCAATGGCCGAGGCGACAGCCCGCACCTGCGCCGGGACCGTGGAGTCGAGCATGGTAAGGCGGGGATACCCATCGATGGCGCCGAAGGCGTGGCGCAGAACTTCGGGTCCCAGGCAGCTTCCGCCCATACCGAGCAGGACGACGTCGCGATACCCTTCCTCGCGGACCTGCCTTACGAATTCCGACAAATCTTCCAGGTGGGGCCGGAGAAATTCTCCGGCATCCAGCCAGGCGAGCCGGTCAGAGATTTCCCTGGGATTCTGACGCCAGACCGTGTGATCTCTCTGCCGGATACGCTCCGGAATACGCCGCTCGATCAGGCCGTCCAATACCCGCCGCGCCGCCTCTGAGGTGGCAGGATTGCCGGAGACCAGCTCATCTAGTGCGCTCTCGCTCACAGCTAACTGCCGCTAATCAGCTTTCGGGCTTCCTCCACCACGCGGGCGGCCGTGAAACCGAACTGTTCCAGCAGGACGCCGCCGGGCGCCGATGCGCCGAAGGTAGACATCCCGATGGAGGCGCCATCCAGCCCCACATACCGGGCCCAGCCGTTGGAGGCGCCCGCCTCGACCGAGAGCCTCGTCCTGTTATCGGGAGGCAACACCGCGTCGCGGTATTCCCTCGGCTGCGATTCGAAGAGTTCCCAGGAGGGCATGGAAACCACTCGGACCCTGATTCCCTCAGCATCCAGGTCAATGGCAGCCTGTAGCGAGATATGCACCTCGGCGCCGGTGGCTATCATGATCAACTGAGGGTCGGAGCCACCGGACTCCCAGAGGACGTAGCCACCCCTGGCGGCGTCCTGGGCCGGGGCCAGGGTCTCGCGGTCGAGCACGGGAAGGTTCTGGCGGCTCAGGGCAAGAGCGGTGGGGCCCTCGTTTCGCTCCAGCGCGGCCTGCCAGGCCACCGCTGTCTCGGTAGCGTCGGCGGGGCGGATGACGACCAGTCCCGGCATGGCCCGCAGGGACATCAGGTGCTCGATCGGCTGGTGAGTGGGCCCGTCCTCACCGAGGGCTATGGAGTCGTGGGTAAACACGTAGATCACCTGCTGCCCCATGAGCGCGCTGAGACGAAGGGCAGGGCGCAGGTAGTCGGAAAAGATCAGGAACGTGGATGCGTAGGGAATGGCCCCACCATGGACCGCGATGCCATTGGCGACTGCGCCCATGGCATGCTCCCGAACGCCGAAGTGCAGATTGCGGCCGTCGAAGTTTCCGGGGCCGATGTGCCCCTCTTTGTTCAGAATGGTGAGGGTGGACGGAGCGAGGTCGGCGGAGCCGCCGATCAGGTTGGGCACGTCATCGGCGATGGCATTCATCACCTTGCCCGACGCCTCCCTCGTCGAAATGGACGAGACGTCGTCAAACAGGCCCGACAGGCCGCCGCTCCACCCGGGGGCCAGCACGCCGTTGAGCGCATCCTGGAGTCGCAGGGCCTCGGAGGGGAAGTTTTCCCGGTAGCTGGAAAGCGTAAACTCCCATTCTTCCTGTTGTTTCCTGCCTCGCTCCACGGCCTTTGTCAGATGCTGCCGGACCTCTCCCGGCACCACGAAGCTCTCCGGGTACGGCCAGTGGAGCTGCTCCCGGGTCAGCACCACCTCGTCGTCGCCGAGGGGAGCGCCGTGGACGCCGCCGGTCCCAGCCTTGTTTGGGCTGCCGTAGCCAATGACGGTGCGACAGACGATGAGGCTGGGACGGCTCGAATCGGCTCGCGCCTTCGCAATGGCGTCGGTTACGGCGTCGAGGTCGTTGCCATCGATGCTTTCGGTGACGCGCCAGCCATAAGCCTCGAACCGGCGCGGCACATCCTCCAGAAACGCGATGTCTGTGTCTCCCTCAATGGAGATCTGGTTGTCGTCATACAGGAGGATCAGCTTCCCGAGGCCAAGGGTGCCCGCGAGGGACGCGGCCTCAGCCGCAACGCCCTCCTGCAGGTCGCCGTCGGACACGATGGCATAGGTGTAGTGATCGACTATATCGTGGCCAGGCCGGTTGAACCGGGTTGCCAGCCAGCGCTCGGCGAGGGCCATTCCGACGGCATTGGCCAGACCCTGGCCAAGGGGGCCGGTGGTTACCTCCACCCCCGGCGTCAGGCCGAATTCGGGGTGGCCCGGCGTCCGGCTGCCCCACTGCCGGAACTGCTGCAGCTCTTCGATGGGCAGGTCATAGCCGGTGAGGTGGAGCAGGGAATAGAGCATGGCCGAGGCGTGTCCGGCGGACAGGACAAAGCGGTCGCGGTCGGGCCAATTGGGGTCTGCGGGGTTGTGCTTGAGAAACCGGTCCCAGAGCACATAAGCCATGGGAGCGGCGCCCATGGGCGCGCCAGGGTGGCCGGACCGCGCCTTCTGGACGGAATCGATGGCCAGGAAACGAAGTGTGTTGATACACAGCTGGTCGAGAGCCGAATCGGTCAACGCTTTCCCCTGAATCAACGGCCAGGGCGGAATTCCCCAGTCCCGCATAGAGTTGTCATTTCGGCCCTGCCCGGAGGACCAGCCGGAACACTGCCCCGGCAGGCGTATGGTATCCAATAGCGGCGATTCTGTCATCCATCAGGGCAGAGGGATTCAGGCTCCTTTGATTCTCCCTCTCCCTTGAGGGAGAGGGTTGGGGTGAGGGGGAATAAGGATTCAAGAGCCACGAATCAGGGTTGACCTTAAGGGTGAGAGAGATTTTATGGGGTCGGCCTTTCCCCCAGAATGGCCTCAGTCTCCAATTCGGAGTTTCCGCGATATATGCGAACGGATATCTGCTCACCCGGCAGATTCTCCAGGAGGAACTTGGACAGCTCGCCGGTATTGCGGATAGATCGCCCTCCGAGGGCGACGATCACATCCTCCCCTTGCAATCCCGCAGCTGCGGCGCCCGAGTCCTCCACCACGCGAGCCACCAGGACACCCTCGTTCACCGGAACGCCGATCTGCGCGGCGATGGCCGGGGTGAGGTTGACCGGCGATATGCCGAGGAATCCCCGTTCCACGTATCCCTTTTCTATCAGCTGCTGGGAAACCGCGAGGGCATCGTCGATGTTGATGGCGAACCCGATACCCTGCCCGCCCTGTATGGCGGCAGTGTTGACGCCCACTACTTTCCCGAAGCGGTTTACCAGCGGACCGCCGCTGTTGCCCGGATTAATGGATGCGTCAGTCTGGATCAAGTCCACGAATGTATCCTGGAGACCCGCGTCGATGGAGCGCCCCAAGGCACTGATCACGCCCCTGCTGACTGTGGGGCCGCCGGACAGGGCGAGGGCGTGGCCGATGGCGATGACCTCCTCGCCGACGCGCAGGTCATTTGAGTTGCCGGTCCTGGCAGGCTGTAGCCCGGTGGCGTCGATTTTCAGTACCGCCACGTCGGGGTTGTAGTCGCCGCCGATCATTTGCCCCACAAAGCTCTGGCCGCTGTGCAGGGTGACCAGGATGGTTTCCGCGCCCGAAACCACGTGATTGTTGGTTAGGACATAACCGTCTTCGCTGACGATTATCCCGGTGGCAATGCCTATGTCTGGACTCAATTGACCCGAAGTAAAAATGACCGGGTCGGACTCGGTCCGTATCTGGACAACCGATGGGGTCAGCTGGCCTACGATATCGACGGTAGCCAGGCCGCCACCGGACTGATCGCCGCCTTGTCCGGTGGCGCTCCCTGATCCCCCGCCGCAGGCAATGACGGCCAATGCGACCATCGCTAGTGCCAGTAATGGCAATGCCAAAATACGGGGCGCCACCACCCTAACCCTCCCCCGGAGGGAGAGGGAACTTTCGTGGCATGCGCTCACTCCATTTCCGGCATTGCGGGACATTTGCAGTCAGCAGCGGCACGAACTAGAGGCGGGATGCAGCCCCCGATCGCCTGCGGCCTAGCCTCCGTTGCTGTTGATAGCCGGGAAGATGTGGTCGCGGAATGCTTCCATTTCCTCGGTGGCGAACTCGTAGGTCGCGCCGGTCATCAGGTAAAGGTGGGTCAGACCTGCGGCCTCCGCTTGCTTGACGCGCTCGGCGCAGTACTCCGGCGTGCCGATCAGGCCCATGTAGTCGCAGATGGAGGCCAGGGCATCGTCGGGCAGAAACTGGCAGAGCTCCTGCGCCTTCTCCCAGTCCTCGGCGTGGGGCACGTCGGGGTAGAGGTCCCACAGCCCGGCGGGCAATTCCAGGTCGCCAACATCTATGCCGGCAGCCTTGAGCCAGCGATGGTAGGTCTCCTCCATCAGGCGCGCCACGGCCAGAGGGCGGGCTATCTCGCGGGCCTCCTTGAGATCGTCCTTGATGATAGTGGTGGCAGTGAATATGGTCTCCACGTCGTCGGGGTTACGGCCGGCAGCCCTTGCGCCATCGGCCACAATCTCGCGGGCCTCGGCCACTGCGCCCGGGTGGATCCCGGTCATCAGCAGCGCGCCGTCGGCCACCTCTCCTGTTACCTTCATGACCCGCGGCCCGGTGGCTGCGATGTAAACGGGAGGCGAAGGAGCCTCGCCGCCGTGGCGCATGCGGCTGTTGGCATTGCCGAAATTGACCATGTCGCCCGACATCAGCTCCTTCATCTGCAACACGGAATGCCGCATCTGCCGCACGGTAGCGGGTGGGATGCCGATGGTGGCTGTGGAGCTGTAGCCGCGCCCGATCCAGAGCTGCACCCGGCCGGGAGCCAGTTCGGACACAGTCTGGGCCGCCGAGGCCACCACCGACGGGTGCCGGGTGGCCGGGTTGGTGACAGCGGAGGCGACGTTGATGTGGTCGGTGGCCTGCACGGCGGCGGCCATAGCAACGAAGCAGTCGCGCTCGAGGAGCTGGGAATCGAGGATCCCCACGCCGCTGAACCCGGCGTCCTCGCACTGTTTCACGAAATCGGCAACCTGGGGCAGGGGCTTGCAGGGCGGCACTCGTAAGTCGATCTTGATGGACATTGTTTGCTCCTCAACGGGAAATTAAACGCAGAGGACGCAGAGAACGCGGAGACTTTCTGCGTTCCTGAGTCCTGCTTAGTCGCCGGTGAGCTCCTCGCGGAGGCGGCGGATGACGATCTCTACCTCGGGTTCTGTCAGGTTCAGGGGGTCGACGGCCAGTTGCTCCGGGCCGCCGAGTTGATGCAGGTAGACCTGCGGCTGTCCCTGTTCCATGGCGCGGGCAATGGCGTCGCGGCTGGGGCCGCGCCACTCGCCGGTGAACTTGATGACGGCGCAGGGGATCAGGAAGCTCCTGCGGTCATGCTCCAAGGTTACGTTGAGGCCGGGTATCTCGACCAGGGCGTCAACCACCGGCTGCACCATGGCCCTATATGCAGCCATTTCCGCCTCCTCGTCCTCCTCGACGAAGGCGGCGAGGGACGCGACGAGGCCGATGACCTCTTCCTTGGCGACCTTCATTCCCCGTCCCAGGAATTGTGCGGGACTGGCTTGCAGGGTGGCTGCCTCAATGAGGTCCGCGCGGCCCACGAGGACGCCGCTGCCCTGGGGGCCTCGGATGCCCTTGCCACCGCTGTAGACCACCATATCTGCGCCAGCGCGCAGGTAGCGGTAAAGGTTCTCGCGCGGCGGCAGCATGGATGCGGCATCGACGATGACAGGCAGATCGTGGCTGTGGGCAATCTCGCAGACCTGTTCCAGGGGCATCACCCTGTCGCTGGCAAAGGGGGAGCAGAGATACGCTACTGCGGCAGTGCGCTCGTTGATGGCTCCCTCCAACTGCCAGGGATGGGCGTACAGGTAGTCGCCGAACTCCACCATCTCTGCGCCGGCGGCGCGGTAGGCCTGGTCGTAGGGAAAGCGGTGCATGGTGTGGATGATGATCTCGTTCTTCAGGCCGTCGGTGTTGGGGAGTTGCCGCATCTTTACCGGGTCGCTGCCGGCGATGCAGGCCGCCGCCTGTAGGAGCAGGCCGCCGGCTGCGCCGCTGCAGACGAAGCCGGCTTCGGCGCCAATCAGGCGGGCTACCTCGCGACCGGCGGCGCGGTTGAGGTCGTCCATGTTGACCATCACGCGGGCCGCCTGCTCCATGAGCGCGAGGGTCTCGGGGCGGGTGCGCGTCCCTCCGAGACGCGTGATGGATCCCGCCGCGTTTATGACGGGCGAGACACCCAGGCGCTGGTACAGGGCCTCCGTTCCAGGGTCGAGGGCGGTAAAATCTGCCACGTTTTCCTCCTGACGGCCTCCGGACCGGGCTGCTGGGAAATCTCCGGTTCCGGTGCTCCAATTGACTGGACGGTCAGGCCATTATAGCAATTGAGGAAGCGTCGATGTGGTAACATTTTCCCGGCCGACTGCCGCCGGGAGGGCGAGCCGCCATACGGGAGGAATCGAGCATGTCAAACTCCGCTGGACTGCTCGACGATTTGAGCGCCAAAGCCACGATAGGGCTGGTGGTGGTCAGCGCGTCGAGGGTTTCCGAACTTCGCTATCCGCGAGTCGTCCCCGAGGTGGCGTTCCTGACCAGCCGGATGATGCTGGGTGGCGACGGCCTCGAGGCTCTGCTGCAAATGGAGAAGAACTCGTCGCGGGCCGTGGAGGAACTGGCATCAGCCGGGGTGGACTCCATCGCCTACTGTTGCACCGTCAGTGGAGCGCAGCGAGGGCTGGAGAAGGACCGCGAGTTCTGTGAGGAGATGGAGCGGGAGTTCGGCTCGCCGACGACGTCGACCATGCTGGCGGCTGCGGAGGCGCTACTGCACCTGGGCATCCGCCGGGCGGTGCTGACCAGCCCATACCCGCACAGCTACCACCAGGCGGAGAGCAGGTACCTGGCGGAGGCCGGAATCGAGACGGTTTCGGCATCGGGGATGGGCTTCGAGACCGCCGCGGAGTTTGCTGCCGTGTCGCCGGACGAGATCTACAGGTTCTCCCTGGAGGCCTGGCAGCAGAGCGGCGGGGATGCCGACGGACTCTTCGTCAGCTGCATGAATTTCGATGCGATGGCAGCGGTACAGGCGCTGGAGGATGCCATCGGCAACCCGGTGGTAACCTCGCACTCGGCGACGCTGTGGCGGGCGTTGTCGCTGGCAGGCATCGATGAGCCGGTGCCGGGGTACGGCAGGCTGCTGGCGGAGCGTCGGGAGTGCCGAAGGCCGGCGCAGGTTGCTTCTGGGTAGTCGTCAAAATGACTCCGCTTAGCGTTACACCGCCCCAATTCGTCATTCCTATGAAAGCAGGAATCTAGGACCCACTGCTGTCGCAGGACGATCTGGCTGCTGAAAGGACTGGATTCCTGCTTTCGCAGGAATAACGAAACGATTTGGCGACACACTCTAGCAGCAATTCCCAAAGTTCCTGAATTAAAACTACCGCAGATTCTTGGGAGGGATGATTAGCAATGACCACAGCCGAACGACTTAACTCAATGCCCCTGGGAGAGGCGATGTTCACCCAGCGGGCGATCCGGCGGTTCAAGAAGGACGCGATCCCCGATGAAGTCCTTGAGGACATCATGAACGCCACCATCCGGGCGCCCAATGGCGGCAACACCCAGCAGTGGCGGTTCATCATAGTCAAGGACGAGGAGAAGCGCCGGAAGCTGGGAGAGTTGTACCACGAGGCATGGTGGGCCAAGCGGGCCGACGCAGGCATCATGGGGCCCGAGGACCTGCCTCCGGGCCGTAACAGCATGCAGTCGGCGCGGCGGCTGGCCGACGAGATCGGCGACACGCCAGTGATGGTGCTGATCTGCGCCACGGCCAAGGGAGCACAGGCGGCGGGATCGGTGATACCGTCGGCGCAGAACATGCTGCTGGCAGCGCGGGCTTTCGGCATCGGCGGCACGATCACCACGCTGCATCCGGTGGTGGAGGAACGGGTGCATGAACTGTTCGGAATTCCTGATGACGCGCAGGTGGTCTACTGCATGCCGCTGGGCTACCCGAGAGGCGCCTTCGGGTCGGTGCAGCGCAAGCCCCTGACCGAGGTCTGCGGCGTGGACAGCTGGAGCAACAGCTACCCGGGCTAGGCGTTAGCCCATAACGAAAGTTTCAACGCAGAGAGCGCAGAGTCTCTTGTTACTGCTCTGTGGCCTCGATTGCAACAGTCTGTGCAACTTGCTGAGGGATCTCGCCAGGGGACATAAAACCTACTAAAAAGGTTGAGCCCTGACTGCCGCACCGGTGTGCCAGTCAGGGCTTTCCTGCAACCTCTGAATAGAAATGGATAGGGAGTCGCCGGGGATCCTTCAGGTGACGAAGGGCTCCAACGTGTTGAACATTGCCTCAATGTCGGCAATGCGCTGTCCCGTAGCGCCAGCGTCTATCAATTCCTTGCGCTTGTAGAAGCTGACATGCAGTGCGTGGGCGGCATCTGACATGCGAATGAGGCTGGGTTGTCGATACCTGTGACTGGCGTTTACGACAACCCTGTCGAATTGGTCGTGGTGTTCGTATTCCCACCCGTTGGCGGCGGCGACCGCTTTGATGGTATGAGACGCGGCTCCCCAGCCCTTCTCCGATGCCTGGTGCAGGTCGCCTTCGGCCAGGTACTCCTTGCTTCGGGCCAGGAAGTCCCTTGCCAGTTTCAGATGGTCGGTGACAGCGCTCGTGACCATTGTCTTCTCCTTATCCAGCCACACACTTGACCTGCGTGCCACTGATCGCCATTTTATCGTTCAGCCAACGGCACGGCAATTTGCCAAGGCTGGAGGAGACGACTTCACAAGTCTGAGTGCTACTATGGTAGCCGTCGGCCTAAAGGATTCCCCCAGCCCCTGACCAAGGTCTGCGGAGAGGACAGAATAAAAGGCCCATCCCATCAGGCGTATTCAGCTAACCCCCGAACAGGTCCTTGATGCGGTCGAGGAAACCGCCTCGGCTGCCGCCTCGCTCCATGAACCGCGCCCACTGCTGCTCGGCGGACTCGGAGCGGCGCAGGTCGCGGGCGCGCTGCTTCATCAGGTCCAGGATGCGGTCCTCCTCGCCCTTGTCCAGCCAGTAGCCATGGTTGTAGGGGCAATGGTCGATGGGGAGGTTGTGAGCGCGGTAGTTGAAGACGTCCATGGAGGCTCCGCAGTGCGGGCAGGGCCGCTCGCCCGGACGGCGGGCATACTCGCGCATCCCTTTGAGGATATCGTCGCGGTTGGCGGTGTCCTCCAGCAAGTCCATTTCGTCGAAATCTAGCCACAGCCCGCCACATTTCGGGCAGTGGTCGATTTCGATGCCACGGTACTTGCGCTCGTCAAGCGCTACGCTGCAATCAGGACAGTTCATTGTTGGCGCTCCCTTGGTCCTCTGCTATTGGGTCTTCTTTCAGGCAGGATACCATACCCCACCAGCGTTTATGATGAATGCTCCGGTCGCCGCAAGGTAGACTGGAGACTTCCTGGCATAGAGCGGGGATCACTCGTTGGAAATGGCCACGGCATTTGGAGGGGACTGGGCGACACTATGAAACTGATTATTCTCGGAATCGTGGCGCTGGCGGCGACTATGGCCCTACTTTCCTGTTCGGCCCAGGAACCAGTCGAGCAGGAGGCCGGAGAGACGCTGCCGGATGTGGTGCAGCTCCGGATCCTGGCGATCAACGATTTCCACGGGCACATCGCCACGTCGTCGGACTCCTTCGGCGGCGTGGGCAGAGCCGACTACCTGGCAGCGAACCTCGCGGCGGCAAGGGCCGAGGTTGCGAACTCGATTTTCGTTTCGGCAGGAGACCTCATCGGCGCCTCGCCGCTGATTTCTGCACTGTTCCACGACGAACCCACAATCGAGGCCATGAACATGATGGGCCTGGACATCAATGGCGTGGGCAACCACGAGTTCGACGAGGGGCCGGAGGAACTGTTGCGCCTGCAACGGGGCGGGCCGCACCCCGTCTACGGAGACCTGGACGGCGACCCGTTCGAGGGGGCGGACTTCCAGTTCCTTGCAGCAAATGTCATTGATGATGCCACGGGCGATACCATATTTCCGCCCTACGCAGTCCGGGATTTCGAAGGAATCAAAGTTGCGTTCATCGGTATGACGCTGGAGGGCACAGGCGGCATTGTAGCCCGCACCAGCGTGGCCGGACTCACATTCCTGGACGAGGCGGAAACTGTCAACGCTTTGGTGCCGCAACTGAGTAGGGATGGGATTGAGGCAATTGTCGTCCTGCTGCATGAAGGAGGGTTCTCCGACGGCGAGCAGAGCGACTGCGGCTCGGGTCTCGACGGACCAGTGGCCGAGGTGGCGCGGCGTCTAGACAGCGCCGTGGACCTGGTCATCGCCGGGCACACCAACGACGAGTTCGTCTGCGAGATAGACGGCAAGTGGGTAACCATGGCCGACACCGCAGGCCGTCTCTTTAGCGTCATCGACGCCACGCTGGACCCGCAGACCGGAGACCTGGAGGTAGCGGCCATCAGCAATCGCCCGAACTCGCAGGAGGGAGTGACGCCGGTACCGGCGGTTACGGCGCTCATCGACAAGTACGAGACCCTGGCGGCGCCGAGGGCCAATGCGGTAGTCGGCAGGGTCACCTCCAACATCACTCGTCGGCAGAACGAGGCGGGTGAGTCGGCACTGGGCGATCTGATTGCGGATGCCCAACTGGCGGCAACAAGCAGGCCGGATTCAGGCGGCGCGGTGGTGGCGTTTATGAACTCCGGCGGCATTCGCGATGACATGCGCTTCGCATCGTCGGGTAACCAAGCCGACGGCGAACTGACGTATGCGGAAGCCTTTGCGGTGCATCCTTTCGGCAACACCCTGGTGACTATGTCCCTGACCGGGGCGCAACTCGATGCCCTGCTGGAGCAGCAGTTTGGCAGCGTCGACGTGGAATCCCGAAACGTGCTCCAAGTATCGGAAGGATTCAGCTATACCTGGGACGCGGCGAAGCCGCCGGGGGACAGGGTCGACGCGTCCAGCATCTCCATCGACGGGGTGATGGTGGACCCGGAGGCCTCGTACAGGGTGACCGTCAACAGCTACCTGGCCGACGGCGGCAGCGGCTTCAGCATACTGATCGAGGGCACAGAGAGGATCGTGGGAACGTTGGACCTCGACGCCCTAGTAGCCTATTTCGCCAGCGTCGGCGAGGTCTCCCCCGGGCCGCAGGACCGGATTACCCGCTTGAACTGAGGAGGCTGACCGCCCGGCAATGACGAATAAGATTCATGGCGGAATACTCCCCCTCCGAAAGAAATAGCAGTCACAGCCGTTCTCGGGCGAGGTGCGCCCCGTCGGCGAGGGCGTGCAGCTTGGCCCGCGCCAGCTCGGGGCTGAGGGGAACGAGTCCGCAGTCGGGGGCGGCCTGCAGCTTCTCCGGCTCATGGTGGCGAGCCGCCTGCAACAGGCGGTCGGCGATATGCTCCGGCGACTCGACGGTGTCGTTGGCGTTGTCAACGCAGCCGAACAGCACCGTCTTGGACGGACATAGCTCCAGCAGGGCCGGGTCCAGACCGGGAGCCTCGAACTCTAGGGCCAGCTGGTCAACAGCGGAGCGCTCCAGCTCGGCCAGGATTACCGGGTAGCTGGGCTTGATGGGGCGCGGCACGCCGGGCATAGCGTAGCTGTAGCAGACGTGGACTGCTGTGGCAGCCGTCAAGCCTTCGACGCACCGGTCGAGGGCATCGATGCCCCAGTCGGCGACTTTTTCCGGATAGCGGCTGAACACGGGTTCATCGAACTGAATTACCGCGGGCCCCAGCTTGTCCAACTCGCGCGCCTCGCGATTGATAGCGGCGGCAACGGCCAAAGCGAAATCACGCTCGTTGCCGTAGTAGGCGTCGAATGTGGAATCGACCACGGTCATGGGGCCGGGCAGGGTCATCTTGACTGGACGGTCGGTCTCGGCCTTGAGGAAGCGGAGGTCCTCGACGGCCAAGGGGCCAGGCCAGCCCACCGGGCCGACGCAGCGCCCGACCTGGGCTAGGCGGCGGCCGTCGCGGATCCACTTCGCCGCCAGGGTCTCGTAGTCGAAGCCGGTAAGCCGGTTCGCGATGTAGGTCAGGTAGGACTTCCGCCGCTGCTCGCCGTCGGAGATTATGTCGATCCCCGCAGATTCCTGGACGTAAATCGCAAGACGTGTGGCATCGTCCTGGGCTTGAACCAGCAACTCGCCCTCGAAGTTCCAGTCGGCCCCGCTGCCGTGATGGTCGGTGCCAAGCCCGGCCAGCGGGCGTTGCTGATACAGCCAGGCAGGCTTGGGCAAACTGCCGACGACGGTGGTTGTGAATGGCTGCGGCATGGCTTCACCTCGCCAGGCAGGGAATCAATCCGCCGCGCTTACCCCATGACGCGGCGGAAGAACTCCATGGCGTTGCCGCCAATGATCTTGCGTATGTCCTCGTCGGAGTAGCCGCGTCGAATCAGGCCACGGGTGATGTTGCCACCGTCGGCAGGGGACTCGAGGCCGTTGAGGTACGGGGCGGGCAGCTGGTCGGGGCCGTCTCGTCCCATGACCACGCGGTGAAAGGCGACGTGGTCTCCCACGGTGGTGTCGGTGCCTATGCCGACATGGTCGACGCCGACGAGATTGGCCATGTAGTCGTAGTGGTCCAGGACGCACTCGATATCCTGCTCCGGGTCGTCGCTGAGGGAGTTGGGCACAGCGGTGATGCAGATCAGCCCGCCGTTCTCGGCGCAGGCGGTCAGCTCCTCGTCGCGCCGGGTGCGGCGGTTGGGGCGCAGGGTGTAGGCGGCGTTGTGGCTGAAGACGCAGGGTACGCGGGAGAACTCGATGGCGTCGAGGGCGCTGGGCGTGGACACATGGGACAGGTCGATGGCCATGCCCAGGTCGTTCATTCGGCGCACCACCTCGATGCCGAAGTCGCTGAGGCCGCCAGGGTTGCGCTCCATCATGCCGTCGCCGATGTAGTTGCGACGGTTGTAGGTGATGCCGGCTAGCCGCACGCCCATGCTGTACAACTGCTCCAGGCGCTCGATGCGGTTGCCTATGGGCAGGTGCTCCAGAGTGGGCAGGAACCCGACGTTGCCCTGCTGCTTGGCGGCCTCGATGTCTGCGGCGTTGCCGACCCGGACGATGCCGTCCTGCATGGCCACGTCGGCGACCATGTTCCCCACCTCCGCTGCCACGTCGTCGTATTCGACGAAAGACATGTCGGCGGTGCTCTTCAGGCCACCGAACACGTTGGCAGTGGTTATGGCCGTCCATCCGCCGGCCCGCGCCGCGTCGTAACCCCACTGGTAGCGCCCGATGCGGACAAGGTCTACCAGCTGCTCCATCACCTCAGGGAGGACGAAGGGGTGCTGGTGCACGTCGATGGAGATCGCATCCTCGGCGATGGCCTGGTATCGGACCTCTTCGCCAGAGTCCAGGGGAACGACCGAGGACGGAACGCGGCCCACCTGCCGGGCCAAGGGGATTTGTGCAGCCATGTCAAGCTCCGCTGGGTTGGATGTTTACCTGCGTCATTCCCGCTTTCGCGGGAATCCAGAGGGTGGCCGCATAACGGATTTCCTGCGGTGAGGGAGCGTAGACTCCCGCCATCGCGGAAATGACGGCTCAGGCAAAGCGGCGTATCAGTTCACCGAAATGGGAGTGCCTGTACCGCCGGTCTGCTCGTTGACCAAGAACGTGGCCTGGTCTCGGCCGTAGACTGTCTCCAGGTCGGCATCGAAGCGCTGGCCGCCCAGGCCTCCCATGACCTCGTAGCGGCCCTCGGTGAACAGGCGGCCTTCGTAGCTGTCGTGCTTCACGCGGCGCTCTGACTCACCAGCCAGGTACATCTCCACGGCCTGCACCATCAGCTCGTTGAATTCCTCGGGGTTAAGGTAATTGGAGGCGCGCAGGAACACGTAGCCCCAGCGGATACCCAGGTGTTCCATCATCATTGGAGGACCTCCACGGAGACCCACTCATTCTCATTGAAAGACCGGTTTCTCATATCGGTAATTCGCGCTCGCCCATTTTTGATACCTGCAATGAACTGTATGCACAACGCGCTCGGCAGTCAAGGAGCGGAGACGAGGAGCAGGGCCTCTTCAAAGTTAACAAGAATCCGTTGGTGGTGAGCCTGTCGAACCATCATCGGATTCTCCCGGCCTGTCCTTCGAAAAGCTCAGGACTAACGGATCCGGCTACCATACCCGACCCGAATTTGAAAAGGCCTCGGACGGGCTGCTAGGCCGCTCCGACTTACCTTCGGTCTCCGACAGCCGGGTATCGAGTGCGACATGGGTTGGCAATTGCGTTAGCATGGCGGGTGAGATCAGGAGCACGGCAGTGCCGACATATCCACCAATTCCCTGCGATCCACGAGGAGCTTCAGATGACCAGTCCAGCCGACCCGAACCTGCCCGTCGATAGCGAATCACCCCTTACCCCACCGGTGGCGGAGCAGCGGCCGCACACCGTCACGCATCACGGCGTCACGCTGGAAGACCCGTGGCACTGGCTGCGCGACCCCGGCTACCCCACCGTCGAGGACCCGGACGTGCTGGCATACCTGAACGCGGAGAATGAGTATTTCGAGTCGTCGATGGCGCCGCACCAGGGGCTGGTGGATAAGATCTTCGAGGAGATTAAGGGCCGTCAGCAGCTCGACCTGTCCAGCGTGCCGTGGCGACGGGGCGAGTGGTACTACCAGTGGAGCTTCCCGGTAAATGAGGCCGGAGAGGGCAGCCAGTACCGGGTGTGGCAGCGCTGGCCCGCAGATGGTCAAGACTCCCGGACAGGACCCACCCATCAGGCACAGACGATCCTCGACGAACCCGAACTGGCACAGGAGGTGGATTACTTCCGGCTGGGGTCGGCCTCGGTCAGCAACGACGGGCGCCTGCTGGCGTACAGCGCCGACACCAGCGGTTCGGAACGGTTCCGGATGGTGGTCAAGGACTTGGAGAAAGATGAGCTGCTGGAAGACTCCATCGAGAACACGACAGGCAACGCGGTGTGGGCCGCGGATGATGCATCGTTCTTCTACGCCATAGTCGACGAGAATTGGCGGCCGTGGCAAGTGCGCCGCCACGTGCTGGGCGAGCCGGTCGACCGGGACGCCGTGATCTACGAAGAGCGGGACTCGGGGTTTTTCACCGGGGTGATTCCCAGCACATCGAGGGAGTACATCATCATCGGCACCGGCGACCATGTGACTTCGGAGGTGCGTCTGATACCGGCGTCCGACCCCGAAGCGGCGGCCGTCGTCGTCTCGCCTCGCCGCGTCGGCCACGAGTATTCGGTGGACCACCAGGGCGACCGGTTCGTCATCCGCACCAACGACACCCACAAGAACACGCGCATTGCGGTGGCCCCCGGCGACGATCCCACGGAACCGGCCTGGGCGCCGCTGGTGGATGCGTCCGACAGCCACTACATCCGCAACGTCAAAGCGTTCCGGCACTTCATCGCGGTGGAGGAGCGCGTCGACGGTCTGGACCACGTGCGTCTGATCGACCGGTCGGGGGAGTCGCGATACGTGCAGTTCCCGGAATCGGCCTATACTGCTGGCATCGACAACAACCCCGAATTCGAGACGGACACGCTGCGGCTGGATTATTCGTCGATGGTCACTCCGTCCACGGTCTTCGATTTCCATGTCGACACCGAGGAACTCGAGGTCCGGAAAGTGCAGCAGGTGCCCAGCGGCCATGACGCGTCGCAGTACGTTACGGAACGGGTGTCGATAGCGGCACGGGACGGAGTGCAGGTGCCGGCATCCGTCGTACGCCACAGGAACACGCCCATGGACGGTTCGGCGCCGCTGTACCTGTATGGCTACGGAGCCTACGGTTTCGCCATGCCGCCCGGCTTTTCCACCACGCGACTTTCGCTGCTGGACCGGGGGTTCATCTTCGCCATCGGGCACATCCGGGGCGGTGACGACCTGGGCTACCACTGGTACGAGGCGGGCAAGCTGGACCGGCGCACCAACACGTTCAACGATTTCGTGGACGTGGCACGGGGCCTGGTAGAGCAGGGCTACGGCTCGGCGGGACGCATCGCCATCGCCGGCGGCAGCGCGGGAGGGCAGCTGATGGGCGCAGTGGTGAATCAGGCGCCGGAGTTGTGGGGCGCAGTGGCGGCCCATGTGCCCTTCGTGGACGCGCTGAATACCATGCTGGACGACACCCTTCCGCTTACGCCCATCGAGTGGCCGGAGTGGGGCAACCCCATCGAGGATCCCGCCGCCTTCGAGTGCATCCGGTCATACTCGCCATACGACCAGCTGGAACGGCGCGAGTATCCCCCGATGCTGGTGACCGCCGGGCTTAACGACCCCAGGGTCACCTACTGGGAACCGGCCAAGTACGTGGCCAAGATGCGGGCACTGAAGACCGACGGGAACCTGCTGATGCTGAAGACCAACATGGGCGCGGGCCACGGCGGGCGTTCGGGCCGCTTCGACCGGCTGTACGAGGTGGCCGAGGAGTATGCCTTCATGTTGGCGGCCATGGGGTTGGCCGACTGACCTTGCCGCTTGCCGGGAGGGCGAGCCGGTGGTACAAACACAGCGGTGGGCCGAGATTGGCGGAACCAAAGGAGAATGAGCATGGCACGGCTGGATGGAAAGGTTGCCGTTATCACGGGAGCAACGGGTGGCATAGGCCGGGCGGCATCGCGGCTGTTTGCCGAGGAGGGCGCCCGGGTGGCGCTGGTGGACCTGGACGAGTCGGCGCTGCGGGAGGTCGCGAGCTCCATCGGCGAAGACAAGGCCAGCTACACCGTGGCCGACGTCACGGATCCCGACCAGACGCAGTCCTACATCAACCAGGCAGTCAACCGCTGGGGCGGTGTTGACGTACTGCTGGCCAACGCGGGGATTGAAGGCACCCTGTCGCCAATCACGGACTACCCCATCGAGATGTTCGACCGGGTGATGGCCGTAAACGTCCGGGGAGTCTGGCTCGGGCTGAAGTACGCGATGCCGGTTATGCGGGAACGTGGAGGCGGCAGCATCGTGATCACGTCATCGACGGCGGGCATCAGCGGCGCGGCGGAGATGTCAGCCTACAACACCAGCAAGCACGCCGTCATCGGGCTGATGCGGGTGGCCTCGCTGGAGGGCGCGCCCCACGGCATCAGGGTAAATACGGTCAATCCCTCTCCCATCGAGACCCGCATGATGCGCTCCATCGAGGAGCAGCGGGTGGCGGCTATGGACGACTCGTCAGTGACCGTAGAGGTCGCGAAGCAGGCGTTCGCCAACCGGATACCGCTACAGCGCTACGGCGATCCCACCGAGGTGGCGCGCATGATGCTGTTCCTGTCCAGCGACGACAGCAGCTTCTGCACCGGCGGGGTGTACATGGTCGACGGCGGCAGATCGACGGGAGGCACGTAGGCGGCAAGGTCTCTCAGGGATCCCCTCTCCCTCCGGGAGAGGGTCAGGGTGAGGGCGTTCCCCTGCTTTCATGCAAAAACGTGGCCCAGAGGGGCATCGACAATTCATGAGGGAGCAGGAATCCAGGACCTACTGCCGCCGCAGAACGTTTCAGCTACGGAAATACTTGGATTCCTGCTTTCGCAGGAATGACGGGATGATTTGCCGACTTTGCTTGGAAACACCGGAAATCACCCACGTGAGGAGGCGAAACCATGGCAACCTCAGTGAGTGGACAGATCAAGGCCGGTTCCGTGGAACAACTCAAGGGACGGGGATGCATGGTGGTGACCGGCGGTGGGCATGCCATCGCCGTGTTTCACCACGAGGGTCAGGTCTACGCGGTGGACAACCGCTGCCCGCACATGGGGTTCCCGCTGGACCGTGGCAGTGTCAGCGACGGGATTCTCACCTGCCACTGGCACCACGCCCGCTTCGACCTCTCCAGCGGTGGGACATTCAATCCCTTCGCCGATGATGTGCGCAGTTTCCCGGTCAGCGTGGTTGACGGCGAAATCTGGATCGATCCTGAGCCGCCGGCGCGCGACGAGACCCAGCACTGGCAGCGACGGCTGGAGGAGGGCCTGGAGCACAACATCCGGCTGGTCATCGCCAAGTCGGTGCTGGGCCTGCAGGCATCGGGAGCCGACTATCGGGATGCGCTCAGCATCGGCACTCAGTTCGGCACCACCTACTCGGCCAATGGCTGGGGCGCGGCGATGAGCATCCTGACCTGCACCGCCAACATCCTGCCGCACCTGCACGACGATGACCGGCCGCGTGCCCTCTACCAGGGGCTGCGGCACGTGGCGAGGGAGTGCGCGGGAAAGGCCCCGAGGTTCCCGGTGGAACCGCTACCCACTGGCGAGACTCGCCCGGAGGTGTTCAAGCGCTGGTTCCGCAACTTCATCGATGTTCGTGACGACGAGGGAGCGGAACGCTGCCTGGTCACGGCCATCGAGCTTGGCATTTCCCGGGACGACATCGCGGAGATGATCTTTGCCGCCGCCACGGACCACATATACCTGGATGCCGGGCACGTAGTGGACTTCGCCAACAAGGCCTTCGAGCTGTTGGACCACCTGGGCTGGGAGATGGCCGGAAAGGTGCTGCCCAGCCTGGTGCACGGTATGGCGCGGGCGCGCCGCAGCCAGGAGCTCAGCCAATGGCGGCAGCCCATCGATTTGGCCTCGATGGTTTGGGAGGCCAGGGCGGAGCTGCCGCACCTCCTGGAACAGGGACAGGCACGCGAGGGTACCTGGGACGGCGGCGAGTCGCTGGCCGAGGAAGTGCTGAACGATGACCCGCGAGAGGACGTGGCTGCTCTCAGGCAGGCCATTGCCGGGGGCGCTACGCCCGAGCAGGTCGGCGCTGCCGTGGCCCACGCCGCGTTCCTGCGTATGGCCCGGTTCCACCTGTCCAACGAGTTCCGCGACTGGGACACGGTGCATAACACCCTGACGGCCGCCAACGCGCTGCACCAGGCCCTGCGTCGCTCCCCGACGCCCGAGCTGCTGCGAGGGGCCTTCGACGTAGCGATGAGCATCTACCTGGACCGGTTCCTCAACATGCCGCCGCAGCGTATCCCCGACGCAGTGCCTGGCAGGGCATCGGGGGCCAAGCAGCTGGAGCGGATGCTGGACCTTGTGGACGTGCGTCAGCAGGTGGAGGAATCGGCAAGCGCGGTCTCCGGTTACCTGTCTGGGGGAGAGGAACCGGAAGCCCTGCTGGCGACCCTGGGCCGGATGATGCTGCGGGAGGACGCGGACTTCCACTCGTTCCAGATCGTGGACGCCACA
Source organism: Dehalococcoidia bacterium (assembly GCA_965203005.1). Classification (GTDB taxonomy): domain Bacteria; phylum Chloroflexota; class Dehalococcoidia; order Lucifugimonadales; family UBA3495; genus VXOI01. The sequence continues at coordinate 1,037,577 of CBDBBS010000002.1, read as the reverse complement.
TTCCGGCAGTTCGAGTCGCGGCAAGGAACGGAGTCGGGACGGCACGTTCTGATCGGCCTGTCCCGGTTCCTGGCGGCGCACTCGCCCACGCCGAGGGCGGAGGGCCAGACCTACCAGATCGCCCTTCGGCTACAGCGGGGCGAGGAGCTGTTCCAGTAGCGCGTTCGAAGGCGCCGGTCCCTAAAGAGCCGCATCCACGGGCAAACCAGACATCAAAAGGGGCAACCCTTGTGGTTGCCCCGTTTACCCTTCAATACAGGGACGTCAGGCCAGCGTCCTCACCCCCATTGCTGGCTGATCACGAAGGTGTGCTCGGCGATGTTGGTTGTGATCTCAAGCTCGTCGCCGACGATACGCCAGTCCTGGAAGGGCTGGCCGTCGGCGGTTATCCTACACCGCTGCGCCTCCACGTTGTTGACCCTGAAGGTCGTTGGTTGCCCGACGGCCCTGGGAAGACCGGCGTCCATGGATATCACCAGGCAGCGGCGGTCGACGTCGTAGTAGGCCTGGGAAAGGCAGACGGCGGGGAAGTCCACCCCGTACACTGACGGCTCCAGGAACTTTCTCAGGTTTGGGCCGTCATAGATACGCGCCATCGCTCCGGGGGAACCCGCCTCCGCCGTAGCCATGTAGCCGTTGTACTGGCCCCTGGGATGGGCTTCGTTGAGGCCGAATCCCCAGGTGAACTCGCCCGAGTCCCGGTCCCAGGTGGGTTCGTAGTTGTCCTCGGCGTGGGCCATGAGCTTGGCGTAGACCGCCTTGTCATCGAACTCCTTGGCCATGGCCAGTCCACGCGTCGTAGCCGTTGGAGTCGGTATACCGGTGGCAAAGTCGAAGGAACCTTCCCGGACGGGCTCGAGGTTGTTCCAACCCAGGAATTCCGCTGCGCCGTTGTACAGCAGCCTGGCTTCTTCGTTCTTCTGCCCGCACAGCTCTCTCGAGAGATTGAGGTGTCCTCCGGCTTTCGTCATAAGATGCACATCGATCAGTGGATCGTAGTAGCGGGTGGAGACATCCCTGGCTGTGCCGGTAATTCTACCCAGGCCGTACAGTTCCTTTGCCGTTTCCCACCAGTTATTGAACACCCGGTGATGGTCGCTGCCGTAGAGAATGTCGTGTAGCCTCAGACCGAGGCCCGCTCCAGCCAATCAATTTGGCCAGACCTTGGTATTCTCTCAATGGCAGCCCTCGACCCTCTTCGACCACTGGTTGGCGAGGTGGTCTGCGGTCCTCGTATGGGTCCAGGTGAAGGTGTTCTCACCATCCCGGACGACGTCGAACGGCTGCTGCCATTTGTGGTCGCCGGTCACGTACACGTAGTAACCCATCAGCTGCAGGAACCACCCCTTGAAGAAGAGGTTGCCGTCGGCGCCGATTGGGTCCATCTGAAGACCCCAGGGCTCCACGCCGTTGGCGGTCCACCCCATCACGTCGTGCCGGCCCCTGAGGTCCTTGGGAATCAGGTGTTGGTACCACCCCTCCGGGTAGTTCTCCCGCCGGGGGTCGTGGCCAATCTGGTCCAGCCAGTCCTTGGCGGCCCAGTAGCTGGTGTGCCGGAAGGCCAGCTCATCCAGCACCCGGCCGTAGACCTCGCGCCAGGCGGGAGTGGTGTCGGCCATCAGCACCATGGCATACATGGAAGCCCAGAGGTCCATTCTGTGCCACGACCCCGGCGGCTCGTTGGAAACGTTGTCCCAGTGCGGGTGAGGGTGGCCCTCCTTGTCCCAGTTGTCCTCGGTGGTGGCCTTTCGGTACATGTATCTCAGCCAGCCCCGGCTGCGGTCCGAGGTGGCCGGATAGCCCAGAACGGTTACAGGCATGATCTGGCTCCTCCCGTATCCCGTGATTCCTCCGCAGCGATATGCCGCTGCGGGGTATCGCGACCAGATTCCTTTTCGCTCGATTCTGCGAGTTTATTTTTCTGATATGCGAGTGTCAATATTCCCAAATATTCAGGTTATAGGCTATTTCACTACATAGCGTGGCGGCATTTCGTAGAGTTTGTTGACGATCAAGGCGAATGTTTGTTCGCTCACAGTTGCCTTTTCGTTCAGTCGTAACGAATTAAAGCTCAAAATCCGTATTGTTGTGTAATTCTTATTGTTTTTGCGTTTGTCAATACCAGATATTATGCTATATCTCGGGTAATGAGTGATGATTTCGACGCAAATTTTATAGTAAAGCCTCGTACCCGCTAATCATCGCTCGCTTAAGGCACAATGGCGTCGCCAGGAGGAGGAAAATGCTAAGCACCGATCTATCAAACCTGTTGGAGAACCAACTGGGCCTCACCGAGCCGCCCGTGGCGATAGCTTTCGTCGATGAGAAGCCCGAGGGGGTGCCCCGCACACTGAGCGTCGTGCCCTCTGCCTGCGCCTTCTGGCGGCAGGCGGAGCAGGGAACCTTCTACGCCGCCGCAGAGGACCACTTTCAGTGCCCCCTGGGAGCAATGGTCATGGGCTTCCCTCTTCCGGATGAGCAGACCGCGCAACTGATGGAGGAAGTGGGGATGATGTGCGGTATCTCCTACGTCAGGGAGGAGGAGGTGCCGAACGTCCCCAAGATTAGCCGCGCCACCGCTGGCATAGTCTACGGGCCACTTGCCGCCTTTCCCGTGGAGCCGGACGCCGTCATGATATGGTGCACGCCCGGCCAGGCAATGAAGATGAGCGAGTGCTGCGGCCTGATCAACTGGGCCGTCAGCCCCACCGGAATGTTCGGGCGGCCCGGATGCGCCGCCCTTCCCATCGCTCTTGCCCTCGAGTCGCCATCGCAGTCCTTCGGCTGCGTGGGCATGCGTATCAATACCGGCGTGGACGACGGCAAGCTGCTGATGGTGATTCCCCGCAACATTCTGGCCAATATCACCACCAGTCTGCCTCAAATGACTGGCATCCACCAGCAGATGGAGGAGCACTACAACAACCGGCTGGCCAATCTGTCGGAGAGCAATCAGTAAACCGGGGGGGACAGACCGCTATTTGCCGGACAACGGTAAACGTAGATGAGAGTCCTGGTCATCGGCGGCAGTGGGTTCATCGGGCGGTACCTCGTTAGGCGCCTCGGCGGGATTCCGGGCTACGAGGTTTCAGCCACGTACCTCTCCCGGCCACCGGAGAGCGACGGCAACTCGTGGCATCGTCTCGAGCTCCCGGATGCGGAGGCGCTGGAGGGAGTGTTCCTTGCCTGTCAGCCCGAGGTGGTGGTGCACCTGGCAGCCATGGCGGATGTCGGCGCGGCAGAGCGCAACCCGGAGCAGGCCCAAGCAATTAACGTCGAGAGCACTGCTGAGATCGCGGGGCTTTGCCGACAGCATGGCGCACGGCTAGTGTTTATGTCCACTGAGTACGTGTTTGACGGCTATCAAGGGCCATACAGCGAGGACGCCATGCCGAGTCCAACCACGCAGTACGGGCGCACCAAGCGGCAGGCGGAGCAGGAGGTGGCGGCGCTCGGCGACCAGGGCTGCGTCGTGCGAACCAGCATCGTCTACGGCTGGCCGTTGCAGACGCACAGGAATTTCGTCCCGATACTCGTCGAGCGACTGCGCGGCGGGCAAACCTACCACGCGCCAACTTCGGTGATGCGCTCGCCGGTCTACGTGGAGCACCTGGTTGACGGACTGGCGGCTCTGGTGGAGAGTAACCAACCTGGTGTCCACCACATCGCGGGACGGGACTGGGCGAGCATGTACGACTTTGCGCTCGCCATAGCGGATACATTCGGCCTGGACCGGAACCTGGTGATGCCAAACAGGGGCGCATCAGGCGAGATTGGAGACGCCGACCGGCTGGGGCTGGACTGCTCCCGGACCGTGCTACTCTTGGGCCTTGAACAGCCAGGGCTGGCCGAGGGACTGGCGGCAATGCGATCAGGGTAATCTGGCCGCAGTGTCTCTTCTCGCGTAAACTGGTCGAACGCCAACACCAGCTTGGGCCGACAGCCGGTTCCCCGCACAGCCAACCCCTTCTGACAGCGCCACCTGGGTCGGCGGCAAAGCACGGATTGCTGAAATCAACCTCCGGCGAGGTACCATGCCAGAGCCAAGAGTGATCTATCAGCCCAAACCCGGCAGCCCCATTGACGTGGACCGGGAGTTCTACGGGCGACTCGGCCGGGAAACGGACTCCCGTTCAATGGTCGAACAGTTCGTGGTGCCCATGCGCTCGGGCAGGGCGTGGCCGGTGCTGGCAGGGCAGATCTGCCGCATCGTGGTGGTGGAGGGGGCGCAGGTGGCGGACTTCAACGCGTGGAACCTGAACAATCCCCGTGAACGGTTCTGGGCGGCCCGCACCAAGCAGTTGCACCGTGCCCACGTCAGCACCTTCGACCGGCTGTGGTCGTGTCTCCCGTACCTGCGGCCCATGCTCACCATTACCGGCGACACGGTGGACTATCCGCTGGACGATGACGGCGCTGGCTGCCACGACCTGCTGGGCACCCGCTGCGATCCCTATGTACACAAGATGCTGAACGGCGAGGACTTCGACTACTGCTGCCACTCGAACCTGGTGCGGGCGATCACGCCGTACCACCTGGACGAGAGCGACGTTCATGACGTCCTTAACATTTTCCAGGTTACGGGCCTGACCAAGGGTGACCAGTACTTCGTCAAACCTTCACCGGGCAAGCAGGGAGACTACTTCGAGTTCTTCGCCGAGATTGACCTCCTGTGCGCCATTTCCACCTGCCCCGGTGGCGACCTGTCGGTGCAGATGTGGGGAGAGGATGCCGTCGACCCTATCGAAACCTGCCACCCGCTGGGCGTGGAAGTCTATCAACCCGATGCGGGACTGCTGGACGGCTGGCAGTCGCCTCCAACGGTCGATTACCGCGGCATCCACGGCCTCGACCGCACACGAGGGAATGTCTGACAAGTCCCCTCCCCCTGAGGGGGAGGGTTAGGGTGGGGGTGAACTCCTCAGCCTCATTACTCCAATTGCCGTTAAGAGAATTCAGCCGGAGGGCGACATGATAGTAGTTACCGGAGCGGCGGGCAGGCTGGGCCGGAGGGTGGTGCAGCTGCTGGTTGACCGCGGCAGGGACGTGCTGGCCACGGACCAGGTGGAGGCCGATGACCTGCCAGCCGAGTTCGTGCGCTGCGATCTCGGGAACAGCGAGGCGGTGCACGATGTTCTCAAGGGAGCGGAGGCCGTTATCCACATGGGGGCCATCCCCGGCCCGTCGCGGGCAGAGCCAAGGGACATCTTCGCAAATAACACGCCAGCCGACTTCAACGTCATGATGTCAGCGGCGGAGCTTGGCTTGCGCCGGGTGGTGTACTCCTCCAGCGCCTTCGGCATGGGGTGGGCCCACGACGGCAACGCCTTCGTGCCCCGGTACCTGCCATTGGACGAGGAACACCCCATGATGCCCTTCGAGCCCTACGGTCTCACCAAGCAGGTCGGCGAGGACATCGGCAGGATGATCGCCCGCAACTCCAGCACGACGGTGGTCAGCCTGCGTTTCACCAACGTGCCGCTGCCGGAGGTGGTGGCGGAGTTCCCGTGGCCTGCGCCGACGCCGGAGAAACCGCTGACGCTGGTGATGTGGGCCTACGCCGACGCGAGAGACGTGGCCGAAGCGCAGGTGCTGTCGGTGGACGCGGAGATCGAGGAGTACGAGGCATTCATGCTCGCCCAGCCCTCCAGCCGCTTCGCGGAGCGGACCATCGACATCGTCAGGAACAATTTCGGCAACCGGGTGGAGATACGCGAGGGACTGGAGGGCACCGCCAGCGTCATCAGCACGGAGAAAGTGCAGCGCATGCTAGGATGGAGGCCCTTCCACGACTGGCGGTGAATGCCATCCTCTGCGCCAAACCACTTAGGAAGAGAACGAGATGCCCACAGCCCGCGGACCCATGGACGTAAACATGGAGGCCGAGCCGCCGTTCCTCGACCGGGACGGACTGACGCTGAACCGGAACGCTGTGTCCAAGACGTTCCACGGCGAAATGTCCGGCACCTCCGAGGCCCAGATGTTAGCGGCCTTTACCGCTACTCCCGGTTCGGCGGGCTACGTCGCAATCGAGCATTTTGTGGGTTCCGTGAATGGCAAGCCGGGATCCTTCGTAATGCAGCACAGCGGGACAATGAACCGGGGCGACGCCCAATTGACGGTGAGCATCGTGCCCGACTCGGGCAGCGGAGAACTGGCCGGCATCTCCGGGACTCTCGACATCGAGAATAGCGACGGCCAGCACTCCTACGTGCTCGACTACGATTTCGCCTGACCGCCTGGTCTCCCCAAAGCGCGACTAAGAAACTATCGCAAGAGTCCCCTCCCCCTTGATGGGGGAGGGTTAGGGTGGGGGTGAAAGGGTCGTGTAAATGCGTCGTGAAGGGAGCATCGCTGGTTCGAGATCGTTTCCAGACTACTCCGGTATGCCCAGGGCCTTGCGAACGGCGGCACCTATGGGAGTGAGCGGGCTCTCCTCGGGTGGGCCATGGGCCACCATGCGGTTGTGCTGGATTGCCACTGCCAGCCGGTGCGTCGGGTCGGCCCAGCCCAGCGAGCCGCCCGCGCCGTTGTGTCCGAACGCCAGCGGGTTGCTGCCCATGGCGCCCATTCCCGGGCTGCCGGCGAAGTGAAAGCCTCCGATGGTGCCGTTGTGGGGCGTGCCGCTCACCGGATCGTAGTCGCTGGGCGGGCGTGGAACGTGGAAGGTCCGCACCCGGTGTTCGGACAGCAACCGCACGCCGTCCAGCTCCCCGCCGTTGGCCAGCATGGCGTAGAACCGGGCCTGGCTCCGCGCGTTCATTATCCCCTGGGCGCCGGGGATGCAGGCCCCTCGCACATCCGGGCGGCCGAACACCTCCTCGGTGGTGGCGACCTCCGGCGGCGTGGCGCGTGGCCGCAGCGAGTCCGGGGGCATGCCCGGAGCGCCGGGAGGAAGCGGCGGGATGTTGGTGAGCTTGGCCACTCGCGGCTCCACTTCGGCGGGAATCCCGGCCCATAGCGCGTCGATGCCCAGTGGCTGGCAGATCTCCTCCTGGATGAACTGCCCGACACCCCGGTGCTGCGGGTCGGTGCGGCGCACCACCTCGCCCACCACCCAGCCGAAGGTGTAGGCCATGTAGCCGCTGCGGGTGCCCGGCTCGAACAGGGGATGCATGTCGGCTAGCTGCCCCACCATCCAGTCCCAGTCGCACATCAGCTCCGGCGTCACTCCCACGGGCATCAGGGGCACGCCGATGCGGTGGGTCAGCGCGTCAAACACGGTGCCCTTGTCCTTGCCATGCTTGCCGAATTCCGGCCAGTACTTGGCCACTGGCTGGTAGTAGTCCACCAGCCCCCGTTCCGCCTGGATGTGCAGGGCCGTTGCGGTCACCGCCTTGACGTTGGAGAAGACCTGGAACAGGGTGTCGCCGTCAACCACGCGGCCGGTGGTCTCGTCAGCCAGGCCGCCCCACTGGTCGATGACCAGCTCGCTGTCGAGGTAGGCGGCGACCTGTACGCCGATTTCGCCACGTTCTCCGATGGCGACGTCGATGGCCTCCTGCACGATGCTGCTGGCTCTTTCAGTCATGTCAGCGCCTCTCTCTTCAATAGTTGCCCTCTAATAGGTTCCCTCTCCCTCTGGGAGAGGGTTAGGGTGAGGGCGTCCCTCTGTATCTTCAGGAGTGCCTGGATGGGTCGGCAGCCTGTCCCTCGTAAATGGAATGGGCTCATTAAACACTCTCTGAGGAGTGCAGTCATGTTCACCCGCCATTCCGGCCTGTATGTTCCCTGACAACTTTAACACTTCGGTGCATTATGGGCTTTTTTGCGGGATGAGACTTGATTGAATGTTCCATCACCCATTAAACGGGCGACCTCATAATAGACCAACGGCCATAACTTGATATAGAATCTAGCGCCGGTCGCTTTTCACTTAGTTTCTCGGGAGATAAATCGCTTGCCTGTCATTAAGCGCGCGCTCATCGTCTCGTTCGGTCTCATCCTTCTGGTATTCGTACTGGCCGCATGTGGCGAAGATGCCCAGGAGCCACAAGCCACCGTTATCGCGCCACCACCCACTGCAACGATTGCGCCGCCTACGGAGCAGCCACAGCCTGTTCCCACCACTGTCGTGGATCCAACGCCGGAACCAACTCCGACGTCTGCTCCGGAACCTACACCCGCTCCAACGCCGGAGCCAACCCCAGTGGCCACACCTGAGCCTACACCGGAACCGACTCCTGAGCCTACGCCCGCTCCGACGCCGGAGCCAACCACAGACGCCACCCCTCAGCCTACACCGGAATCCACGCCGGAACCGACTGCGGAGGCAACCCCTGACACTACGACTGAAGAGGAAATCACTCCGCCAGTTGCCGGAGAGAGACCCCACAGCTACACCCATCACGGCGTCACCGTCGAGGACCCGTGGCACTGGCTGGAGGACGAGGACTACCCGACGGTGGACGATGAGGACGTAATCGCCTACCTGGAGGCGGAAAACGCCTATTTCGACGCCAAAATGGCCCCCTACCAGGACCTGATTGACACCATCTACGCGGAGATCGAAGGCCGCCAGCCTGCTGAGCTGACCAGTCTGCCCCGCAAGGACGGGGACTGGTACTACCAGTGGCGTTTCGGAGAGGGGAGCGAGTACCGGGAGTGGCTGCGCTGGCCCGTAACCGACCCCGAGGCGCGCGAGGGTCCCACCGACAACGCTGTGGTGTTCCTGAGTGAGCCGGAGCTGGCGGAGGGCTTTGAGTACTTCCGCCTTGGCAGCCTTAGCGTCAGCAACAGGGGATCGCTTGCGGTCTACAGCACGGACACCAACGGGACAGAGCGCTACACCATGGTGCTCAAGCACCTGGGGACCGGAGAGTTGCTGGGTGAACCCATCGAGGAGACGCGGGGAAGCGCTGTCTGGTCTCTAGACGACAAATCATTCTTCTACACGGCGCTGGACGAAACCGGGCACCCCTACCAGATAAGACTGCACGTGCTGGGCACTCCCGTTGAAGACGACGCGGTGGTCTACGAGGAGGCCGATCCGGGCTTCTTCCTCTGGGTTACAGACACCAACTCCGACGAATACGTCGTCATCGGAGGCGGCGACCACATCACCCGTGAGTACCGCCTGATCCCTGCGGATGATCCAACTGCCGAATCTGTACTGGTGGCTCCCAGGCAGCAGGGGCACGAGTACTTGATCGACCACCAGGGCGACCGCTTCGTCATCAGGACCAACGATAACCACCAGAACTTCCGCATTGCCACTGCGCCGGAGGACAATCCCACCCAGGAGGCTTGGGAAACCCTGCTGCAGGGCTCGGACTCTCTGTACATCAAGTGGTTCCACGTGACGGAGGACTACATTGCCATCGATGAGCGGATCGACGGACTGGACCAGGTGCGCATCATCGATCGTGAAGGCAACTCGACCCACGTGGAGTTCCCGGAAGCCGCTTACACCGCCTACATCGATGGCGACCCCGAGTTTGACGTGAACACCCTGCGACTGAAATACACCTCAATGACCACGCCATGGACGGACTTCGACTATCACATCGACACTGCGGAGCTGGAACAGCGGAAGGTGCAGGAGATTCCCAGCGGGTATGACGCATCACAGTTCGTAACCAACAGGGAACTGGCAACCGCGAGGGATGGCGTGCAGGTACCGGTGTCCATAGTCCGCCACAAGGACACCCCGGTGGACGGCTCGGCGCCCCTGTACATCTACGCCTACGGCGCTTACGGCAGCGGCATTTCGCCATACTTTTCGTCCGCCAGGCAGTCCATATTGGAGCGTGGCTTCATCTTCGCCATCGCCCACATCCGTGGCGGCGACGAGCTGGGATACCACTGGTATGAGGCCGGCAAGCTGTTCGAGCGCACCAACACCTTCAACGATTTTGTCGACGTGGCCCGCCACCTGGTAGACGAGGGATACGGTTCCGAGGGCCGGATCGCCATCTCCGGCGGGAGCGCTGGCGGCACGCTCATGGGCGCGGTGGTGAACCAGGCCCCGGAGCTCTGGGGCGTTATGGTAACCCAGGTGCCCTTCGTGGACGTACTGAACACCATGCTCAATGCCGACCTGCCCCTGACTCCACCGGAGTGGAATGAGTGGGGCAATCCTATCGAGGACAAGGACGCCTTCGAGTACATCCGCTCCTACTCGCCCTACGACCAGCTCCAGCCGGGCGAGTACCCGCCGATCATGGTAACGGCAGGGTTGAACGACCCGAGAGTTACCTATTGGGAGCCGGCAAAGTACGTCGCCAAGCTGCGGACGCTCAAGGCTGACGACAATCTGCTACTGCTGAAGACCGACATGGAATCCGGGCACGGCGGCAGGTCGGGACGGACCGCCCGGTGGTACGAAATTGCCGAGGAGTACGCATTCATGCTGGCCAGCCTGGGGTTAGTGGAATCTCAGTAGCCAGGCTGGTCTGTGCTGGCTCGTACCGCTTTCGAGCGAAGAGTACGTACATCGGCTGAAGATTCCCAGCCGCCCCTCCTCGACCATCGCTGGGGCGCAGGGGTTCAGGGTGCGCCCTCACCCTAACCCTCTCCCTCCGGGAGACTGTACTGATAATGGCGACACAGAAGCGGAGAGAGGTACCGCAAGCTGCGATACCTCTCTCCAGGCTCAGGGCCGCCCCGTTGCGCCCGCTGACTATTTCAGCCAACGGTCCAAGTTTCGGAACGGCTCATGTTGCGGGATTGCCCACAGCGGCGGCCGCTAGCGCTCCACCATGTCGTAGCTGCGCAGCAGCTTGCCGGGGGTCGCTCCGGTGCATACCGTGCCCTCGGTGAAGGTGACCTCACCGTTGACGATGGTGAACCGGATTCCCTTGGCCTTCTGGATGATTCGCCGCTCGCCGCCGGGGAAGTCGGTGTCGTAGACCGGACTGTCGAACTGGAGGCCCAGCTTGTCCAGGTCGTAGATGATGATGTCGGCCGCGAATCCCTCCTTCAGGATGCCGCGGTCGGTGAACCCGGCGATGGTGGCCGGCAGGCTGCTCATCTTATAGTGGGCCTTCTCCAGGCTCATCATCCCCTGGTCCCTGACCCGGTCGGCAATCATGTTTACCGGCCAGGTGCCCAGGGTCTGGTACCGGGTGTGAGCGCCGCCGTCCGACACGCAGGGGTGGGTATAGGGGTGGTTCAGGATCTCCGACACTGCCTGCCGGTCGGTACCCTGGGCCGAGTCGAAAGTGAACTCGGTGCGCAGGCCCTCGTCAATGGCCAGGTCGAGCATTGCGTCCATGGGATGCTTGCCCGTCATCTCAGCCAGCTCGGCGATGGTCTTGCCTTCGTATCGCAGGTTGCGGTCTTCACGGACCTCCACGACCCGCATCTTGGACCACTCGGAGGCAGCATCGGCCGCTCCGCCCGCTCCGGCGTAGGCCCCCACGTCCTGCCGCATCTTGTCCCGGTTCTCCGCAATGCTCAGCTTGGCGATCCGCTCCTCGGGCGTGCCGACAAACGGGTCAATCCAGTTGGGCATGGCGTCGAAGCCGTTGTATTCGGCCAGCTCGAACACCGGGGACGGGGAATACGAGGTGGTCTGGGCGAACATGGGAGCGCCTTCCTGCCGGGCCCGTTCCAGGAAGGCCAACTGCTCCTTGTAGCGGCCCGGGGCGTTCTCGTTGAAGGACACCGCGCCCCACTGAATGGGACGGCCCGAGGCCAGGGTCATTTCGATAAGGAAGTCCTCGCGGCCCTTGCCCGGAGCATCGCCTTCCACTGCGTCCATCAGGATCGCCGACTGACCGGTGACCGCAGCCACCACCGCGCCGGGGTCGCCGCCGCCGATCAGGTCCGGCTCGCCGGGAGGCAGGGGGCGCTCGGCAGGGCCGCGGGTCCAGCCGATGTGACCCACGCCGAACTCGTTGAGCACCTTGGCCAGCGCAAGGAACTCGTCATTGTGCGCCACCTGGCTGGGGATGAAGCGCCCGTCGTCGGGGCGGTTGGCCAGGGTCTTCATGGCCGACCAGCCGAAGGCGCCGGCACGCATGGCCTCGCGCTGGAGCTCCTGCATCTGCCGGATCTGCTCGTCGGACGCCCGTACCACGGTGCGGGATTCCTCCAGACCCATCACGTACATCCGCAGGGTGTTGAAGGGCACCAGCGCGCCCACGTTCACTCCCAGGGGGTTGTTGTCCAGGCTGTCCATCCACTGGGGGAAGGTCTCCCAGTCCCAGCGCAGGCCCAGCTCCATGGTCCGCAGCGGGATCGCCTCAATCCTGGTCATCAGGCGCATTGCCGCTTCGCGGTCGCCCGGCTTGCATGGAGCGAAGCCGAAGCCGCACTGGCCGATGGTCACCGACGTGACGCCATGCCAGCCGGACATGGTGGCGTAGGGTTCCCAGTTAAGTTGCAGGTCGTAGTGGGTGTGCAGGTCAATGGCCCCCGGAGCGACGATACAGCCCGTGGCGTCCAGCTCTTCAGTCGCGGAGCCCTGGATATTGCCGCTGATCATGGCGATCTTGCCGTTCCTGATGGCAATGTCGCCCCGGAATGCCGGTGTTCCTCCTGTGCCGTCGACAATCGTACCGTTGCGGATAATTTTGTCGAAATCAGCCATACCTCTCCTTTGGCCTTGTAGAGTTTGGCAACTTACCCCACGGTATCGAATAGCATTACTGCCGTCAAGCCTTCAGGACTCGTTTTCGAGGGGCCGGTCGTGGGGTGACCGGAAGCCCGAGAGTCCCTGTTCCGACGGGAATCCAGACGGCGGCGCGTCGGGCGGGGTGGACCAGACGCGGTCGGGGTCGTGCCTCGGGAATACGTACAGCAGCCTGGCGGGCTGGTCCGAGCGGTTGAGGAATCCGTGTACCGATCCTGCCGGAGCCAGCACCAGGTCACCTGCCTCGATGGTCATCCGCTGCGAGCCAACCTGCGCCTCCAGGGTGCCCTCTAGCAACACCATGGCCTCCTCGCTGTTGGTGTGAGCGTGCCGGGGCACGCGGGTCATGGGGGCGATGGTCAGCTCTCCCACCCGCAGCGCATCGCTGCCGTGGGCGGCGTCCACGATGCTGAAGGATTCCAGTCCCTCGGAGATTGCCTCGTTCCTGTTGCGGTCGCTCGTTCTGATGATGGGCATGACGCCTCCTGTCAGTGTTGAATGGTGACCGGGATACCGCGATGCCCGCGCTATGATTGGGAGGGAAGAACGCCGCTGGCCCTTACTCAGGACGAACCAGCGCAGACAGTCGCCCGTCTTCAATGTCCACGGGTAGAGCCCGCATGCGGACGTGAGGCTGGTTCACGCAGACCCCATCATTCTTGTCAAACTGCCAGCCGTGGCCGTCGCACGTGAATACGTCCTCACCTTCGTCCTGGACCTCGCCGCCTTGATGGGGGCAGATTACTGACAGCAATTTATAGCCAGCAGCGCCCTTGACCAGGAAGAATTGCGCTTCACCCACCTGTACCGGAAATGGAAGACTTGGCAGCGACGATTCCTCTCCCAGGTCCACTTTGATTCTTCTTGGCCGCCCCAGAGCGTTGAGTGGTGGTCGTGATGTCATGGCTGCTCCGTCCTGTCTGGCTGTGAAACGTAAAGGGCGATTGATGCAAGCATAACAGCTATGTATACCAGCTTCAGCCGCCCTCCATATCCGTAAGGTTGGAGTTCCCCGGGACGTTCCTCTGCGCCTCTCTACCCTGGCAGCGACTGCGAGACTCGCGCCAGCAGTGTCAGGGTGCGGTCCAGTGAACCCTCCCGGTCTGGCCCGGCGGGTACTGGAGAGGCCATGACTTCCGTAGCGCCCATTTCCAGCAGTCCTCGCAACCCTTCCTCTACCTGCTCCTCGCTCCCTGACACCGCGACGGCGTCCACCATTCCCGGACTCCACACGCCTTCTGATACTTCAGGAAAGCCGGCGTTGTTGAACATGTTGCGGTAGAAGGGCGCTCGGGCGAAGCCCCTGAATTGCTCCGCGATGGCTTGGCGGGCCTCCTCGGGGTCGTCGTGAACGGAAACGGGCACGTGTGCTATCAGAGGGGGCGTGGCGCGACCGGCCTGTTCGGCGCCACGATGCATGGCCGGCAGGGCTACATCCCGCAGATACGCCCCCGGACACACCCAGCTTATGGCCCCATCGGTTTCAGCCCCGCACATCTCGAACGCTCCCTCTCCCAACGCGGCTGCCATCACGGGCACGTCAACCGGAGCGGGGATGCTGGTGTGGGCCTGGTAATACCGCCCTGAGTAATCGACTGAACCTTCTTGCAGCAATGCCTTCAGGATGAGTACATATTCCTTCAGGTGGCCCAGGGGCGCCCTGAAGTTGATGCCGAGCATCTGCTCCACGCCTCCCTGACCACTGGTGCCCAACCCCAGCCTGAACCGGTTGGGAGCCAGTTGGGCCAGCGTCAGGACCTGCTGGGCAACAGCTATGGGATGACGGGGAAAGGTCTGGGTAATGGCGGTGCCGAGCATGACGCTCTGAGTGCGTGGTCCGGCTGCCGTGAAGACGCCGATGCTGTCTCCTCCGCCGGTGCTGCCGCTGGTCATCCAGGCCGCCGCAATGCCGCGATTCTCCAGGTCTTCCACCGCTCTCAGGGCGGCGCTGCTGTCGCCTGCGGTTACTACCATGCCGATTCTCTGCTGGGCCATTGTCATCCCCTTCAGGTTGAAGTTGACTTCAGGGAAACGATTACTGATCCGGAGTGTAAGAGCGGCAAGAATCACGGTCAATAAGCCATTCTCTCTCGATGTGCTAGTTCAACGGCTAACCTGAACTCTGTCTTGACGCGGAATACAATACCAACTACGGATTGTGCGCTGTGGTAAAGGATTGTCAAATCGCGGGAGAGAGGTCCAGGAAACCGTCTCAGAACAGGAAGAGAGATTATCCAGGAGGAATCTTTGGGGGTCATCATGTTCAGATGCCGGCCGCCTGCCACATGGACCCACTGACTGTACAATTCAAAGTGCAGCTGTAGCAGCACCGCTCTTCCAGATAGTTTCTTGATAGCCTGGATTTCCCGGCGCAAGACAGGAGGGACGTACATGCCCCGAAAGATGAGCATCGAAGAAGCCCACGAATTTCTGGACAGCAGGCCTGGCTGGATTGCCCTGACCACGATCGATGCCGACGGATATCCCCATACAGTGCCGTTGGGATACTTTCGGCTGGGTAACGACATCCTGATGGGGGTCAGGAGCAATACGTGGAAACTCAAAAACATTCGGAAGAACCCTAAAGTGTCTCTAATGTTGGAGAGCGGCACGTCTATAAAGGACATCAAGGGCCTGGTGGTCCAAGGAACAGCCACGGTCCACTCAGACCCTTCAGAAACGCTGCAATACGCCAGGGAGGCGGCGAGACTGCGGGGAGTGCCGGAAGGGGACCTTCCCACAGAGGCGAGGGAAGGGGCCGTATACATCAAAGTGACGCCGGTGCGATTCAGGTCATGGGACTACTCCCCGGGTTAGCTATATTCGGGAAGTAGTCCTGCTCCTCCACGGCCCTGAGGCTCGCGCTGCCTTAGCACGGCGAACTCATTCCCAGACTGGAAGTAACGGCGGCTTTGATCGACGGCGGACCCTCGGGCTTGCCACGCAGACTGGCCAATCCGCGCGACTTTTGCAACATACAAATGACGGGGAGAAACGGGAGAGCACCTGGGAATGCGCGCAGGTGCGGCGGCACGCATCCTGCTACAGGTTCAAAGAGGGTTCCTCGTAGTCCCTCAGCTTGTTGTAGATCTGAAGCCGGTGGTGGTACGACTCCAGGACTATGATCCGGTCGTCAGCGTCGACGTTGACAGCCACCGGACGCCGGAACCGCCATTCAGGCTCCAGGTCTGTGCGCCGCCTGGCCTTGACGATATCCGGGTTGGCGTCGATGTAGCTCTGGGCCCATGGAGAAGGGTCCTGGGCATCACCGACCAGCGCCGTGATGTACTGGCCGTCGGGGGCGTAGATTTGGACGCGGTGGTTCCCCCAGTCGGTTACGTAAACGTCACCTTCCGAGTCCACAGCCACACCGGACGGCCCCTTGAGGGAGCCTGCTCCGGCGCTGGTGCCCTCGAACTTGACGAGCAACTCCCCAGCAGGGGAGAACTTTTGCACCCGGTTGTTTCCCCAATCCGCGACGTAGATGTTGTCCTGGCCGTCGACGCCGATGCCCCACGGCATCTCCAGGTCTCCGTCGCCGCCGCCTCGCTTCCCGAACCCGGACTGATACTCGCCTATCTGGCTGAAACTCTGTACCCGGTGATTCAGGCTGTCCACCACCCAAAGGTTCCCATGGGAGTCGAAGGCGATTCCCGACGGCCCGTTCAGCTGCCCGTCCTCGCTGCCGGGCCTGCCCCAGTGATACCGGTAAGCGCCCTCTCTATCGTACATGGTTATCCGGTTGACGTACTCGTCAGAAACGAACACCCGTCCGTGACGGTCCAAAGCAATCGACCGGGGCCAAACGAAGCGCCCGTCTTCCGCGCCAACGGAGCCGAACTGCCCCTGAAACTCGTGGTCGAAGGTGATCTTACTGACACGCTGACCCAACTGCTCCACGCCGCGGCTCAACACGTAGATTCGGCCGTTCTTTCCCAGGGCGAAGTCCTGGGGAGCCCAGAAGCCCCGGCCGGCCTGGCTGTACATGCCTATGCAGTAGCTGTAGTCATACACCCGGCCAGCGGCGACGGTGGTCAGCATCGGTGGTACCTCCATGTCGGGGCAACCCTCGTGGTTGCCATTAGTGGCCCCAACACTCAGGGCGGCCACAAGAACCGCCCCTACGATAGTCTGTGTCTACACGAAGGCCATTTGCTCGAACTGGCCGCCGACGATGGGCACCGGGTCGAGGCCCAGCCATCTTTCCGCCAGTGTGGAGTAGAAGCCACGGAAATCGTAGCTGGGCGCCAGGTCTCCCTGGGTGAGATCGCCAGGCTTCAACGATGGATAGGTCCCGTACATTCCGCCATTCACCCGGTCGCCGATGGCGAACGCCACCCCGGCCGCTCCGTGGTCGGTGCCGGTGCCGTTATCGCGG
The DNA here is from genome assembly GCA_965203005.1 of Dehalococcoidia bacterium. GTDB lineage: Bacteria > Chloroflexota > Dehalococcoidia > Lucifugimonadales > UBA3495 > VXOI01. The sequence goes on along the minus strand of CBDBBS010000002.1, from coordinate 1,020,622 downwards.
ACGCGGCGCCCAAACTCGCTGAACAGCATGACAACCACCTCGTCCGAGGCGTCGTGCTCGCGCAGGTCGGCGAAGAAGTCGTGGATGCCAGCGGAAATGTCCATCCAGAGCTTGGTATGCGACCCCAACTGGTCGTAATGGGTGTCGAATGGCCCGTAGGACGTGTAGAAGACCTGCGTGCCCAGGCGCGCCAGATGCACCTGGGCCACGTCTCTAAGACGCCGTGCGATGGGATTATTGGCGTACTCTACGTTGGAGGAATAGCTCTGGGGCGCAACCCGGATGATGTCGGCCCCTCGCAGCGCATCCCGCCCTGCCTGTCCCAGATAGTCCATGGTCGGCCCCGTGCCGATGGCGGGAGCGTACATGCGGGCGAAGCTGTCCAATATCTCAGCCCGCTCATGCTCGGACCGAATACCCGGATTCGATGAGAGTACGCCGTAGGTGGGAAGATGGTTGACGGAGGTAACCGGGACCCCCCGCATGGCCAGCGCCCGGGGCAGGCCCTGGCCCAGGCTCACGCCCTTCAGCACGTTCTCACCGCCCGGGTCCAGGTCCCGGACGACCTTGGCGAGCCAGCCGTCAATCCCGATGGTATCCGGCTCGCAGGTATGCCAGATGTCCATGGCGCGAAAGTGGGAGCGGGGTGAATTGTCGAACCCAACTCCATGAATGATGGCCATGTTGCCCTGGTCGTAGATTTCTTTCAGCGGTTCCGTGTCAGACCGGAATGCCAGCTCGCCATCTACGGGCAGCAACTGGTCCTCGTCGATATGGACCCTGGGCCGGTTATCCCAATACAGAGGATTACTGTACGGAACGATCGTATTGAGATAATCGTTGGCCCCGGTGAGCTCCAGTACGACCAGCACGGGGTCTTTACAGGTTGATGCCATTTTCGCGTCCTTCTACATTGACTCTAACGAGGGTATCTCCAAAGTACCCTCTCCTTCCGGGAGAGGGTTAGGGTGAGGGCGTCTCCCAAGTATGACGGCTGCTAGGATTTCTCCCCACTCTTACCCTCCCCCTCAAGAGGGAGGGGAGTTTTGAAATAGCCTCCCAGCACTTGTCTAGGCAAACTGATAGTCCCGTGAGGCGGCGATCAAGGTCAGAATCTTGCTCAGGTTCCGAAATGTGGCGCTCAGTTCCTCCCTGGTGCTCCAGGCCAGATTGCCGCACCTTTCGGCATAGACCATCAATTCAGAGTAGGTCACCTCGCTGACCTCCAGCGACCCCATCGCATCGAGACAGGCTGCCACTATCGCCTCGGGCGAATGATCTCCCTGCACCTGCACATTCACCAGCACCCGTTTGATGATGGCCTGCACGCCGGGCAGCGAGGTGTCTCCGAATATTCTGGCGGCAAAATTCACCCGGCGCATCAAAACGCCGGGATCGATCCATTCGGAGCCTGTGTGCCAGCCCTCCACGCTGGGCGGATTGAGCAGCTCCTGTCCCTGCCAGCCGCACTCCAGCGCCAGATTGTTGAATCCCGGCTTGAAACCGTCGTAGTTGCCCGCCAAACGCACGGCGCCAACGATCAATTCAGCCGGACTTTTCACGCGGGCGAAGCGGGCATCCTTGAAGAAATCCGAGTTGAACAATACTCGCAGAATATGCCGGATGTCGCCACCGGATTCATTGTAGGCATCCACCAGCAACTCGATGGCTTCGGGATCAATGGGTGGCGTGACGCTCCAGGTGGAGACGTGGGGCTCGTCGGCAACGAAGAACCTGTAGAGGTGGCGGGCCAGGAACCGGGCCGTGGCCGGCTGGTCCGCGATGATGTCCACGATGTCTTCGCCGTTGAAGTTCCCGGTATGCCCCAGGAAGGTCTTCTCCCGGTGGTCGTGGTCTTCGGGCTTGTACTCGAACTGCCAGTGGAAACGTCCGTAGGGATTACGGGGAATCTTGGGGGCAATCGTCCAGCCGGTAAAGGCCCTGGCTGCCTCCCTTATATCATCCTCCGAGTAATTTCCGACCCCGAGGGAGAAAAGCTCCAGCAGCTCCCGCCCCCAGTTCTCGTTTATTGCGCCGTCGTGATTTCCATGGTTGTCCAGCCAGAAGATCATGGCCGGCGACTTTGCGACCTCTACCAGCAGGTCACGGTAAGTGCCGAGGCCGTATTCGCGGAACACTGCAATCTGGCGAGTCAGCTCCGGCGGATTGTCCACCTTCGAGTTGCCGGTGGCGAACAACTGATGCCAGAAGAGAGCCATCTTCTCTTCCAGGAGCCGCCTGGTGTTGATCATCCGGTAGACCCATTCCGCCTGATTGATTGGCGGCGCACCGGCTCCCTCATAACCCGGGAAGTAACGGTACAGCAGTTCGTCGTCTATGGCCGGTTGCCGCTCCGGATGCAGAAGCTCCTCGACCACGGCTTCGTAGCCTCGGGCGGCGCGCTCCTCCAGTTCCTCGCGGGTAGCGCCGAATCCCGCGCGTCTCATCAGGTGGGCCATCAATCGAATGTCTTGCTGGTGGGGCATTGCCACCTCTCCGTTTGCCGGTCCCAAAGCGCCAAGCCGGGCGCCCATTCACGAAATCTTAGGTTTGGCCAAATCGAATGTCAACAAAGCCCCCGGCGAGGTATTCCCGGCGTGTGTTGGTATTCTAATTCAGGTCTGTTTGTGTAGGGGCGCACGGCCGTGCGCCCTGGGGTTGCGGATATGACACGTTCTAAACTGGTGGCGTAAGGGCGCACGGCTGTGCGCCCCTACAGGCGATCGTTCAAGCAATGCCAACACACGCCGGGAATACCCCCTCGCCCTTCGATGTCCTGCTGGCCCGAACGGGCCATCTTAACTCCAAGCCAGACCGAACCTGCCAAATTGGCCAAAACCTAACCAGCGTGTAATCAGCATTGACTGAATCGTTAGTTCCATGTAATCAAAATTTCTGTATAATGCGGGGCCACAGTTCCGGCAACTATGCCAGCGCTCGGGGCGCCCGGACCAGAGCGGAGGTAAATGACCATGAACAGTAGCGGCCACGATATCGCATTCCCGCCTCCTGAAACTCGGGGGGGGGGGGGTAGACTCTCCCTACTCATAGGGCTTGTCGTAGGGGCTTATCGTAGCTGCGGCACTGCTGTTCGCCGCGCAGGCAGGAAACGAGCCGGAGTTGACTGGAACATGAGGCACCTGCTGCCTCTAGGCGTCGTAATTGCTGTAATGGTTGCCGTGGGAGTTGCCACGCTAACCGCCGTCACGCTAGCGCAGGAGGACGACTGGATCACCACGTTAGTGGATGAGTATAGCTCGGTCTGGAAGGCCGCCTACGACGAGACGGCATGGCACGGTTTGACTCCAGCGGGCCGAGACGCCGTTGCAGACCGAGTGTTGGACGCCTATATCGCCACCCATTCTGCCCCGGCCAGACATAGCGACGGCGCCCCGCTGGCGCAGCAGGGCGGCTGGATCACCACGATAGTGGACGAGTATAGTTCGGTCTGGAAGGCCGCTTACGACGATTCGGCATTGCACGGTCTAACCCCAGCGGGCCGAGACGCTGTTGCAGAACGAGTGTTGGATGCCTATATCGCTGCCCTTTCTGCCCCGGGCAATTCGTGGGATCAGCCCGATCCTTCTCCAGTGTCCACACCATCCCTAACACCCGAAGCCACGCCACCCCAAGCGCCGGGAGCCACACCGACGCTTGCGCCAACGCCAACACCCCAGTTCACTCCTACACCGACACCCACGCCGGAATCGGATGTGATAACCGCCTCCGACATCGATGGCTACTATTCAGAGTACAGAATTGAAGTCTTCGTCTCCTCCATCGGCACGAACCTCTCGATGTCGCGCGTCAATACCTACACCTCCGACCGCGACTACGTGAAAATGAGACGCGACGGTACCCTGTGGACGGGCATCGGCGGAACCCCTCTGACAGAGCGTTACTACTGGTCCTGCAACCCCTTCAACGGGAGCACCGGGGAAGGCAGGTATTACGCCGCCGACGAGTACAGCTTTGACTTGCCCAAGACCGACCTGAGCAACGATCCCCTTTTGAGGAACTCCTTGGGCCGGGACGTAATTCGGATGTGCAACGGCCAGGAGGAAGTGCCCTCCAGCAGCGTCAGGACGGGCTGGGGCGAACATAACAGCATCCGCGTATCCTCGCGCGTTCCTGAGCCGACGCCAACCCCAACACCCCAGCCCACTCCCGCGCCCACGCTTGCCCCAACGCCAGCACCCCAGTTCACTCCTACACCGACACCCACGCCGGAATCGGATGTGATAACCGCCTCCGACATCGATGGCTACTATTCAGAGTACCGGATTGAAGTCTTCGTCTCCTCCATCGGCACGAACCTCTCGATGTCGCGCGTCAATACTTACACCTCCAACCGCGACTACGTGAAAATGAGACGCGACGGTACCCTGTGGACGGGCATCGGCGGAACCCCTCTGACGGAGCGTTACTACTGGTCTTGCAACCCCTTCAACGGGAGCACCGGGGAAGGCAGATATTACGCCGCCGACGAGTACAGCTTTGACTTGCCCAAGACCGACCTGAGCAACGATCCCCTTCTGAGGAACTCCTTGGGCCGGGAGGTAATTCGGATGTGCAACGGCCAGGAGGAAGTGCCCTCCAGCAGCGTCAGGACGGGCTGGGGCGAACATAACAGCATCCGCGTATCCTCGCGCGTTCCCGAGCCGACGCCGACACCCACACCCCAGTCCACTCCCGCGCCCACGCTTGCTCCAACCCCAACGCCCATTCCGGAGGCGACGCCAGCCCCGACACCCCAGCCCACTCCCACACCGACGCTTGCGCCGACACCAACACCCACGCCGGAAACGGGTACGATAACCGCCTCAGACATAGATGGGTACTACTCAGAGTACCGGATTGAAGTCTTCGTTTCTTCCATCGGCGTGAACCTGACGATGTCGCGTAGAAATACCTTCACGGTCGACCGCGACTTCGTGAAAATGAGATCCGACGGAACCCTGTGGACAGGCATCAGTGGGACCCCTTTGGCGGACCGTTACTATTGGTCCTGCAACCCCTTCAATGGAAGTACCGGGGAAGGCAGGCATTACGCCACCGACGAATACGACTTTAACTTGCCCAAGACCGACCTGAGCAACGATCCCCTTCTGAGGAACTCCTTGGGCCGGGAGGTAATTCGGATGTGCAACGGCCAGGAGGAAGTGCCCTCCAGTAGCGTCAGGACGGAATGGGGCAAACATAACGGCTTCTAAACCAAAGCCAAGGCGAAATGCGCCGAGGAGCGGGGTAAATTGGGGCCGTAAGCGCTTAGCTGACCTCATTCCAGACCCCGTGCCCGCCTGGCCCCTGCATCAGCGGCAGGGGCCTTTCGTCTGCGGCAGCAATCTGGGGGGTGTCCAATAGATTCCCTCTCCCTCCGGCGGAGGGTTAGGCCTGTCCTGAGCTCGTCGAAGGAGTGAGGGCATCCCTCTGTATTTCCGGGAAAGAGGATTTGTCACACACCCTCTAATTCCCTCTAATTTCATAGTGCGGAAGACTCATCCCGGCGTGTCGTCCGGAGCTTGCGACTCCGCCATGCGGTAGCCCACTCTGGGCTCTGTGAAGATGTACCTGGGGACGCCTGCGTCGTCCCCCAGCTTGCGCCGTAGGGTGCTCACGACCGTCCGCATGGGGCGAAGGTCGCCGTTGTTGTCCGGCCCCCAGATCCTTTGCAGCAGTTGCTCATAGGTCAGCGCCCGTCCCGCGTTGACCGCGAGTTCGGCCAGCATCCGGTACTCGATGGCGGTCAGCTGCACCGGGCTGCCGGACAGGGTCACCTTACGCTGGGACCAGTCCACGACCAGGTCCCCGCAGACGTGGGGTTCCGACGGCGCCGGGGTTTCACGGCGGCGCAGGGCGGCCCTGATTCTGGCCGCCAGCTCCGTGGGCGAAAAGGGCTTCACCACGTAGTCATCGGCTCCCGCGTCGATGGCCTCAGCGATGACTTCGTCCCGGGCATACTCGGACAGGAATATTACCGGCACGTCGGCCACAGCCATGATGTCCTGCATAAGCTCGATGCCATCGGCGCCTAGCATTGGCGGGTCCAACAGCACCAGCTGGGGCCGCTCCGTAGCCATCATGCGGAGCGCCTCGTCCGGGTCCCCCGCCACCACTGGCGCGTAACCCGCGCCGGTGAGGATGTCGCGGACGTGCCTGAGTGACTGCGGGTCCTCGTCGATGGCCAGTACGCGCAACTCCCTCCCTTGCCGGGAGCCGGTTGCCGCAAGGCCCGAGCGGTGCGCCAGGCCAGCGCCGGTTCCCTCCACGGCAAGCACGGTGAAGCTGAACCTGGCGCCCCCGCCCGGCCCGTCGTTCTCGGCCCAGATTCTTCCCCCGTGGGACTCTACGATACCCCGGCAGACGGTCAGACCCAGCTCCGACACGCCAGCGCCGCTCCCCCGGCCATGGCCTTCGATGCGAGGGAGACCCTGGAACAGGCCGGGCATGGGGTCGGCTGGCGCGCCTGCTGTCTCTCCGGCCACGGTGACCGCCACGTGCGCCCTGTCCTGCGCAGCGCTCACCCGAAAGCCCGAGGACGACGGGGACTGCCGGGCCACCATGGACAGCAGGTTGCCTATCACCTGCACCATTCGCGCCCGGTCAGCCATCACCAGCGGCAGGTCAGGCGGCAGGTCGAGGCTCAGACTGTGTCCTGCCCCACCAACCAGGAAGCCGTGATGGGCCTGCTCCACAAGGACGGCAAGGTCCACGGGCTGCGGGTCTACGGAAAGGGTGCCAGTCCTGATCAGGGCGACGTCCAAAAGCTCGCCGATAAGCTCCCGCATCCGGTCGGCTTGCTGGTCGATGATCCGGTGGAACTGGCGCATCTCGGCGGAGTCCATATTGGCGGAGGGGTCCAGGAGGGTGGCAACTGATCCCTTGACCGAGGAAAGAGGCGTGCGCAACTCGTGGCACACCATGGCCAGGAAGTCGGCCCGAAGTCGCTCCAGTTCCCCCACCGGCGTCATGTCCTGGAGGGTGACGACCACCGTTTCAACCTCCCCCTTTTCCGACCAGATCGGTGTCGCGTTGACGATAACACTGACCGACCTGCCGTCGGGAACCTTGATGACGATCTCCTCGGCCCGGATGGTTTCTCCGGCTCTCAGAGCCTGAGTCAGCGGGAATTCCTCCAGGGATATTTCCTGTCCATCCGACCGGCGGAAGGACAGAAGCTCCAGCAGTTGTTCCGGGGGCTGTTCCGGGTTGCGCAGCCCGTCAACGATCCGCAGGCCCTCCCGGTTTACGTACTTCAGCGCTCCGGTCCGGGCGTCGAAAACCACCACTCCCACCGGCGACGTGTTCACCAGCGTCTCCAGGTCGTTCTTGGCTTGCTGCTCCTCCCGGTGCCTGCGGGCGTTGGTGATGGCCATTGCCACGTGGGGGACGAACATCGAGAGCATCTCCTCGTCCTCCCCGGTGAACCCAATTCCTTCCTCCTTGTCCGACAGATAGATGTTGCCGACGAACCGGCCCCGGTGGCGAATGGGCAACGCCATGAAGGTTTGCAGCAGTCCGGCTGGACCGGATATCTGGGGCAGTCCCATCGTTTCGCAATACAAGGGGAAGTCGTCTACTCTGATAGGCTCGGTCATCCTCACCATGAAGTCGAAAAACTCCAATCCGCCGGGCAGGTCGAGCAAGAACTGGTGCTCCTCTGCCGTCAGGCCGGAGGTAACGAATGCCTGAAACTCCCCCGCCTCGTCCAGGACGGTGATCCCGCCCCTGCTTGCGCCGGTCAGGGAGCGCGCTCCGTCCACCACGCCCTGGAGCACGGCGTCCAGGTCCAGGTCATTAGCGATATTCAGGCTGGCCTCGCTCAACCGGGCAAGGCGATGCCGCAGTGATTCCACCTCCCGCAGCAAGTCGTCGTGACTCATCAACTCAACCATCGCCACGTTGCATGACCAGCCCCGCAGCGCCCCCTCTCATCAGCAGTATTGGAGAAACTGAGAGCAATTTTAGTGTTCCTTACAAGACCTAACAATACCTTACGGCAATCACACTCGATTCTTACATCCATCTTATGTGCATCCTGTATATTGTGCCGCATTAACCATGGTTACTGAACTGGAGACAGCCTTTTCCCCGTCATTCCTGTGCCATCGCCATCATGTGCGCTGTGCGGCTCTTGCTTCCCGAGGGAGCAGGGGAGAATGGAGAGATGAAAACTCCGGCAGAGACACCAGCGGCTGAACCAACCAGCGTACTGCTGGCCGACCCCAGCTGGATGATAAGGACCGCCATCAGGGGCGTCCTCGACCGCGGCGGCTTCTGCGTCGCGGGCGACACCGGGGACGCGGAGACGGCGCTCGCCCTGGCCGTGGAGCACCAGCCGGGCTTGGTGGTGATGGGAGAGGGTCTCTTTGACCAGGATGCCAACGGCTCCGGCGCAGATGTAGGGGCAGACTTCTGCCGCTCCGTCCTGCGGGCCGTTCCCGGCTCCCAGGTGCTGGTGCTGGCCCAGGAGATGGACACGGACAGGGCGGGGGAAATGGCCACGGCAGGGGCATTGGGCTATATCCCCGTGGACACCGGGCCGGACGCCCTGCTCGCTGTCGCCCGCGCCGTCGCAGCTGGCGAGTACCGCCTGCCCGCTCCGCTCATAAAGCGGCTCCTGGGGATGACCTTGTGTCCCCCAGGCCCCAAGGGCGCCGGGAAGCAGGCCCTGACCCGGAGGGAGACGCAGATACTGGCGATGTTCGCCTCGGGCTCCAATTACTCCGAGACGGGCGACGCCCTGGGCATACGCCCCGTGACCATCCGCAACACCGTCTACCGGATCAGGAACAAGCTGGGCGTCCGCAATGTGCAGCAGCTCGTCCTCTGGGCCGCCAGGAACGAGATATTGCTGTCCAAGGAACACCCACTCGGATGACCCTTTCAGAGGATGTGTGACCAGTCCCCTCCCCCTTGACGGAGACGGCTAGGGTAGGGGGTGTCTTAACTGTGATTCGTGTGATTTTGTGATTCGCCTGATTATCCCCTATCCTTCCGGGAGAGGGTTAGGCCCGCCCTGAGCCTGCCGAAGGGGTGAGGGCATCCCCCTGGGACTCGCAGGAGAATGATTGGCGCTCCCGCCGATTGACCGCGTAACGATTCCTGGATTCCTCCCGTTGACGAACGGGATCGGCGCCGGATTGACGAGAAAATCGGACCACCTAAATTGCAACGCTATCGGAGGGGAAGGGCAGGATGACTGCAAAGTCGGGGCTGGTCCCGGTTCGGGGTATGACGACGTACTACTGCCCGACCCCATAAATGTGACCATAACTGACAACACGCCCCCGCCGTCCCCACAGCCCCCGCCGCCCGATCCGGGCCAATAGCAACAGGAGGCGGAACCCGACGAATCCAGCAGCTCGTCGGACAGCGCCAACGACCTTACGCCCGAGGACTGGGGCCGGTAGCGATCTCGCTCCCAACCGCGTAACCGCCTGGCCCCTGCCTCAATGGCAGGGGCCATTCGTCTCCGGCAGCGGTCCAGGAAATCACCTCCCCCTCCGGGAGAGGGGACAATCAGGCCAATAGCATAATCAAACGAATCACAGTTCAGACATCCCTCCCTCTCCTTGACAACGCTATCCGTAATGCCTAGACTCTGCGGGAATCGGCTTGGGTGAGCCGAATTATTTATTTCCTGAAGGCGGTAGTTAATGCGTTCATTCCGAGACCTCAGGGGTTTGATATTCAGTCCGCTCTGGTTGTTGGTAATTGCGGCGGCGGTAATCGTTGCTTGTGGCGGAGAGGACCCGACAGCCACGACAGCGCCGGCTCCGGCAGCGCCCGCAGCCACCACCGCGGCCCCGGCGACGGCCCTAGAGGCCACCGAAGCTCCGGCGACGCCAGCCGGCCCGACAATCAGCGCGCCGGGCGCAAGGCCCCAGGTGCAGGCGACTCCAACGGCGATTCCAACGGCTGCGCCAACCGCCGTGCAGGCCCCGGCCCCGGCCGTTGAGGCCAAGATCCAGCGGGTGCGGATGGCCAACCCGCTGCCATTGACCGAAAGCAACCGCATCTGGTCTGCTGCCTGGTCAATCCTGATACAGCATGACCCCTACGGCGAAACTCTGATCGAGAATGACCCGTTAACTGCAGAGCCAACTCCCTCTCTGGCGCATTCCTGGGAAGTGTCCCCGGATTTCAAGACCTGGACGTTCAATCTGCGTGAGGGTATTCCGTGGCACTTCGGCTTCGGCGAGTTTACTGCCGCCGACGTGGAACACACGTATGACCTGATCACGCGGGAAGACAGCGGCAGCAATTTCAAGGCGATCTGGGACCAGTTCGACACAAATGTCGTTGACGACTACACCATCGAATTCACCCACGAGAAGTTCTTTGTCGATGGCGGGCGCCTCTTCTCGCGGCTCCAGGGCGACCTGGTGATTCAGAGCAAGGCCCAATGGGATGCCGCGGGCGGCTCGGATGATGCCTACGACGAAAGACCTGCGGGCACGGGCTCCTACCAGTACGGAGGCCGCGAGTCCGGCCAGTCCCAGTGGTTCGAGCGCATTGACGGCGAGCACTGGGCAGGAGAGGAACCGGACTTCCAGGAGTTGGAGTGGGTCTGGTCTTCCGAACAGGTCACCAGGCTCTCCCAGTTGCTGGCAGGCGAAGTCCAGGCGGCGGACCTCTCCCGGGATGTCCAGGTGACCGCCATAGACCAGGGAATGAAGGTGCTTTCCTCCAATAACGAGAACAACCAGTCGTATGGGTTCTTTGGTGGCACCTACCTCAGCACCGTGGACAGCAACATGGAGCCGTGGCCCGGCGGAGTGAATCCCTACTACCAGGGACCGGAACCATGGCACGATGTCCGCGTGCGAGAGGCCTTCAACCGCGCCGTTGACCGCGATGCCATCGTAGATGCCGTATACTTCGGGAAGGCCAGCCCGGTGTACGTTCCGGTTTACGCTCCGTTCACCGAGGGCTGGAGCGACCGGTGGGTTGACGAGTTCGACGACAAGTACGACTATGACCCGGAGCGAGCCCGGGAACTCCTGGCGGAAGCCGGTTACGGCCCCGGAGACATTTCCATCAACATGATGTCGACGGTAATCCCGGGCAACCCGGAGATTCCACAGCTGATCGAAGTCCTTTCCGTAATGTGGGAGGACATAGGCGTCAATACTTCGATTCAGGACTACGAGCAGGGAGCGTGGCTGAACACGGTCCGGGACCACGACATTCACGAGACCTTCACCATCCTGAGGAACACGCCCATCAGGACGACTCAGGAGGGCCTGCGGGTCTTCTGGGTCTCGGAACCGGATGGCTTCCTGTTTGGTTGGGAAAACGACCTGGTTAACGAAAAATACAACTGCCTGGAAAGCTCCCTGGACCCAGACGAGCGAGAACAATGCGCAAGGGATGCCGGCGACTTCATGTTTGACGATTATGCAACCCTGCCGTTGTTCCAGGTGACTTTCGATATGACGGTCGACCCGGAATTCATCGCAGGCTGGGTGTACCCCGGTGTCGGCTCCGCACATCCCACGCACGTTCACCTCATTGAGGCTTGCCCGGTGGGCACCGACCGCTGTGACTAAAAGGGCAGTCGGCTAGCGCCGCGAAACTGTCCGCAATGTCGGCAGGAGGTGGGGGCTTCCCGCCACCTGCCGACATCTTATGACAGGCCCCGCCACCTGGCCGGCAGGTCTCCGGACCTGCTGCCGAACTACGGCAAACTCTCCTTGCAAACTCTCCCTGAAGGTGTCTTTATTTCTTCATCATGCAGCGCTTTATCCTGATCAGATTCCTGCAGGGCATTTTCGCGCTGTGGGTGATAACAATCATTGTTTTTGGAATCAGCCGCTCAACGGGAGATCCGGCGGCGATTTTTCTTGGCATCGATGCGTCGGCGGAAACTGTAGCGGACTTTCGAGAACGATGGGGTTTGGAAGAACCCATAATTGTCCAGTACGGACTGTACATGGGCCGGTTGTTGCAGGGCGACCTGGGGGAGTCTCTCAGGTACCCGGAACTTGGGGCGGGCGGAGCGGTCTTTGACCGGCTGCCCGCCACGATTTATCTCGCTGGCGCTTCACTGCTCCTCGCGCTGGCTGTGGGTGTCCCGCTGGGAGTGCTTGGCGCAGTCAAGAGGGACACCGGGTTTGATCACGCAGGGAAGATAATCGCGCTTCTGGGCCAGTCCATGCCCAATTTCTGGCTGGGCCTGATGATGATGTGGCTCTTCGCGGTCAACCTGGGCTGGCTGCCGACCAGTGGCACGGGCGGGTTCAAGCATTTCATCATGCCGGCCATCACTCTGGGCTCTTTCCAAGTAGCGGCTATCGCCCGTCTGGTGAGGTCGTCAATGCTGGAAACGCTGGACAGTGAGTACGTGAAGCTGGCCCGCATCAAGGGCGTGTCGGAATGGAAGGTGATCTGGAAGCACTGCTTCCGGAACGCGGCCCTGACGCCCCTTACCTACTTCGGGGTTATCGCCGCTGTGGTAATGACAGGGTCCGTAACCACCGAAACAGTATTCAACTGGCCCGGGACCGGCCTGCTGGCGTTCCAGTCGGTATTGTCGCGGGACTTCGAGCTGATCCAGGCACTGGTCCTGGTATTCTCCGGTTTGTTCATCGCGTCGAGCTTCCTGGTAGATGTCCTGTATGCCTACCTCGACCCGCGCATCCGCTACAACTAGCCTGGGAAGCTGAAGAAGAGGAGCCGCCTCAAGTATGGCCGACCAATCCGTAACCGGAACTCAAGATGCTGAAATATTGGTCTACCAGCCCAACAGGATGCGGCAGGCCAGACGGCTGGCCTCCCGGGCTTGGCAGTTGCCCAAGTTCGCTGTTGTGCTGCTGCTGATTGTCCTGGTGGTTCCGGCTCTCTTCGCCGACATCATCGCGCCGTACGGACCGCTGGAGGCTCCGGGGGGCATACGGGAGAGGCTGCAGCCGCCGGTATTTGCCGGCGGTACGTCAGACCACATCCTTGGGACAGACAAAACCGGACGGGATATGCTGAGCCGCATCCTTCACGGTTCGCGGGTCTCCATCCTGATCTCGGTAATCGGCATCGCCATTGCCGGGTCCGTCGGGGTGACCCTGGGAGTGATTGCCGGTTTCTACGGAGGCAAGGTTGACGCCCTGATCATGCGCCTGGTGGACGTGTCGCTCTCCATCCCCCCTGTGTTGCTGGCATTATCGCTGGCCACTGCCCTGTCGCCGAGCTTCCGCACGGTAATCATCGTTGTGGGTGCTTTGCTCTGGTCCATCTATTGCCGTCAGGTTAGAGGGGATACGCTGCTGGTGATGCAGCAAGACTACATCGACCGGGCAAGGGTGGCAGGCGCTTCGGGAATTCGCATCATGTTCCGGCACGTCCTGCCCAACATTACCAATACGCTCATAGTGCTGGCGACTTTGCAGGTGGGTTTCGTCATCCTTCTCGAAGCGGGCCTGTCGTTCCTGGGCGTTGGGCTCTCACGCCCCACGCCAGCCTGGGGACTGATGGTGGCAGACGGGCGTGATGTCATTATCACTGCCTGGTGGGTTGCGCTGTGGCCCGGTCTGGCCATAATGCTGACGGTGTTCGGATTCAACCTGTTGGGCGACTGGCTGCGCGACCGTCTTGATCCCAAGTTGCGGCAGTTGTGAGGCATTCAGTCACGCAAGCCGATTTGGCGCAGGGCAACAGTTGGAATGAAACAAAAGGAGACTCCGTTTCCGGCCCGGAAACGGAGTCTCTAACCGTTCGGGATTCTACCCTTCCCCTCTCAGAGCCTAGTAAAGGTGGCAACTGACCAGGTGCCCGCCGCCCACATCCTGCTGGACCGGCTCTTCCACCGAACAGCGATCCATGACGAAGGGGCACCTGGGGTGGAACCGGCAACCTGACGGCGGGTTGATGGGCGAGGGCACCTCTCCCTGGAGCACTATCTCCTCCCGCTCGTCATCCGGGTGAGAGGGCAGCGCGGCAGAGAAGAGCGCCTTGGTGTAGGGATGCAGCGGATTTTCGTACAGCTCCTCGGTGGGGCTGTATTCCACCAGCTGCCCCAGATACATTACGGCCGTCTGGTGCGCCATATACCGAACCGTCGCCAGGTTGTGCGCTACCAGCAGATAGGCCACACCTGTCTGCTGCTGCAAATCCACCAGCAGGTTCATGACCTGGGCGCGAATGGACACGTCGAGAGCGGATACAGGCTCGTCCAGAATTATCAGCTTGGGGTAGGAGGCAAGGGCGCTGGCCACGGCAACACGCTGGCGTTGACCGCCGCTGAACTCGTGGGGGTAGAGATCGGCCTGGGCTTTGCGAAGGCCCACTTGATTCAGCACCTCCTCCACCCGGTCGTCGCGTTCCCTGCTTGTAACGTCCCGGTTGACCACCAGGGCCTCGGACACGATGTCCCGCACTCGCATGCGGGGGCTGAGAGAGGACCAGGGGTCCTGGAAGACGGCCTGCACCTGGGTCCGGTAGTCCTTGAGCTCAGGGCCGCGAAATTCCTTGATGTCCCTGCCATCCAGATAAATGGCCCCGTCGGTCGGTTCCTCCAATCGCAGCACCAGCTTGGACGTTGTGGTCTTGCCGCATCCGGACTCGCCCACCAGTCCCAGGGTCTCCCCCTCATTGATGGTGAAATTGATTCCGTCCACTGCCTGCACATGTCCGATGGTCTTCATCAGCAGCAAGCCCTTGGTGACGGGGAAGTACTTGGTGAGATTTTCAGCCCGCAGCAATTCCTTTGGCATGGAATTACTCCCCTGAACCGACGAGAGCGGCTTCCGTCCACGACGGGTCCAGCCTCCAGCAACTGGCGGCATGCCTCTCTTGAACCTGGACGGTCTGGGGGTATTCGCTCCTGCAGACGTCCTGCGCGTGCTGGCAACGGTCGGCGAACCGGCAGCCCTCCGGCAGGTCGTATAGCGCAGGGGGCTGGCCATCAATGGCAAAGAGCCGGTCGGTCCTTTCCATCTGGGGCACCGACGCCATCAGCGCCTGGGTGTACGGGTGCTGCGGACGGTTGAACAGGTCCCTCACGCCGGCATCCTCCACGACGCGGCCGGCGTACATCACCGCGACCCGGTCGCACATCCTGGCCACTATGCCAAAATCGTGGGTGATGAATATGATGGCCAGTCCGGTTTCGGCCTGGATTTCCTTCAACAGCTGCAAATACTGGAGTTGAATGGTGACGTCCAGCGCGGTGGTTGGCTCGTCGGCTATGATGACCTTGGGGGTGCAGGAAATGGCCACTGCGCCGATGACTCGCTGCTTCATCCCACCGCTCATCTGGTGAGGGAAGTCGTCCATCCGCCGCTCCGGGGCCGCCACCCGCACGCTGCGCAGGGCGTCTACCGCCCGGCCCAGCATCTCCTTGCGGTCCCCTTTCCGGTGGATTCCCAGCGCCTCCATCAGTTGATTGCCGATGGTGAACACCGGATTCAGGGAAGTTTGCGGGTCCTGCAGGATCATGGAGATCTTGCGGCCCCGTATCTGTCGCATTTCCTTATCGGTCTTTTCGACGATATTCTCGCCGTCCAGGATAATCTCGCCGGACACGATCCTTGCCGCGGGCTTGGGAATGAGGCGCAACAAAGAGAGGGCGGTCATGGTCTTGCCGCAACCCGACTCGCCCACGATACCCAAGGTTTCGCCTTCCCTCAGCGAGAAGCTGACCCCGTCAACGGCCTTGGTAGTGCCCCAGCGATTGAAGAAGTACGTGTGGAGATCTCGTACTTCAAGAACCGTGTCGCCATGATTGGAAGCTATGGCTCTCTCCTTGACCTTGCGGGCGCCAGATGAACGGCCTCGGGCCACTCTAACAAAGGCTTTTCTACGAGAATAAAGGCATAGTAAACACGGGCATTCCCCCAGTGTCAAGCGCGCGGGCGCTGGCAAGTGGCGTTGCGCTTCAGACGCGCAGGGCGGGCGGACCGATTGATCATCCCGCCGGACCTGTCCCGGCAGACACCGAATTACCCTCCGCTGCGAACGTAGTCAGCTATCTTCTCCCCGATCATCATTGTGGTGACGTTGGTGTTGGCGCGTATGCAGTCCGGCATTACCGATGCATCCACCACCCGCAGGCCCTCGATGCCGTGGACCTGTCCGTGCTGGTTTACCACGGCCATGGGATCGGAGGCCGGTCCCATCTTGCAGGTGCCGGATATGTGGTGACCAGTGGTGCCATTTCGACGGATGAAAGCGTCAAGCGCTTCGTCTGAGGCCAGTTCGCTGTCGCTGGGGCTCATGCGCTCCTGGATATGCTCGGCCAGCGCCGGGTCCTCCGACAGCCGCACAATCAGGCGCACTCCCTCCCGCATTCGACGAATGTCAAATTCTTCTGCGAAGTAGTTGTAATCCAGTATAGGCTGCTGGTCCGGGTCCGCGGATTGAAGCCGCAGTTCCCCGGAGCCGACTGCCAGATACAGCCCCGAGGCGATGCGGAAACCGATAGGCTCCACGTTCTCGCCAGTGGTGTCGCGGACCCAGTCTTCGGTGGCATAGGAAAGGACGACGAAGATCATGTCGTTGCGCAGATGGGAGCCTTCCGCTGTCCAGCTCATCATCATCTGCAGGCGCGGGTCGTGCTCGTTGAACACGTGGCCCGGTTTCGTCCTGAAAGTAACGGGCACGAAGGGATGATCGCGCAGATTCTGGCCTACCCCGGGAAGCTCATGCACCACCGGGATTCCCTGGGCCTGTATCTGGTCCGCCGGCCCCACCCCTGACAGCATCAATATGTGGGGAGAGCACACCGGCCCGGCGCTGAGAATGACCTCATTGCCTTCCACCACAAATCGCTCGCCGCCACTCTCCACTTCGACCCCGGTGGCCCGTGGCGAGCCTGCCGGACCACCCTCAAACAGGATTCGCCGCACCAGCGCGTTGGCCCGGATGGTCAGGTTCAGGCGGTGCCTTGCCGGGTCCAGGTAGCCCAGCGCCGTGCTCCAGCGGATGCCGTTGGGGTTGTTCAGGGGCGACGGGCCGACGCCGGATGCCTCCGGGTGGTTCTGGTCGGGACTGTCGGGAAAGCCGGCAGCCAGAGCCGCGTCATAGAACCCCCGCTGCTCCGGCATCAGGTCGGCTCTGCCGAATCTCCGGGCTATGATCGGCCCATCGGAGTTATGGAAGTCGTCTCCCCCGAACTCGGAATCGGACTCGATCATTCTCAGGAAGGGGAGCACGTTCTGGAAGTTCCACTCATCGTTGCCCATCTCGGCCCATGCGTCGTAGTCCTCGGGAACGCCCCGCAGGAACATCTGGCCGTTAATGGCGCTGGAGCCGCCGGTCACTTTGCCGCGCGGAACACGCATGGGCGGCGCAGTGTCGGTTGCCTTGCCGACGAACTCCCAGTTGTGGTCCTTGGTGATTACGTCGGTGGCCGTGGCGAACCCGAATTTGACCTCATCCGGCAGCCGCTCAAAGTCCGGATAGTCGGGACCCGCCTCGATGAGCAAAACGGAAACGCCCGGGTCCTCTGAAAGCCGGGACGCCATAATGGAGCCAGCGGAACCGGCTCCCAGGACTATGTAGTCGTATTTCATTCTCACTCCGCAGTCACAATCATCGGTAATTGCCGATGCTGGATACTAACCACAGGTCAATGTGCTGTCAAACCACCGCCAGATACTCCCGGTTCTACGGTGACAGATACGCCGTTTCGGCCCCCGCATCCATCTACCTACTCCTGAAAATACAGAGGGACGCCCTCTCCCGGAGGGAGAGGGGATAATCAGGCCAATCACATAATCAAACGAATCACAGTTCAGATACCCCCTAATCGCCCGCCGTTTCGCTGCGTGGCATGCGGTAGCCGACGGCTGGCTCGGCCAGGATGTACCTGGCGTTCGCCGCGTCCTCTCCCAGCTTGCGGCGCAGTCGCACCAGGTGGGTGCGGAGCGTCCGCACGCTGCCGCCCTTCTGAGCGCCCCAGACCCGTTGCAGCAGGCGGTCGTGGGTCACCACCCGTCCGCCGCTGATCGACAGTTCAACCAGCAGGCCATACTCAATGGGCGTCACCTCCACCTGCTGGCCGGCCAGGGTCACGATACGCGCGGCGTAGTCTATGGTCAGGTCACCCACGACGTACGGTTCGGCGGACCAGGCCCGGTACGGCGAGTCCTGCCGCCGCATGGCCGCCCTGATCCTCGCGATCAGTTCCGTCGGCGAGAAGGGTTTGACGATGTAGTCCGCTGCCCCCATCTCCAGGGCCCGGGCTATGACGTGGTCCTCGCCATACACGGACAGGAAAATCACCGGCACCTCGGCAATAGCCAGGATGTCTCGCATCAGCTCAACGCCATCGGCGCCCGGCAGCACCAGGTCCAGCAGGACGAGGCCGGGCCGGTTCTCTTCCGTCAGAACGACAACCTCCTCCGGGTCTGCGGTCACTACCGGGTAGTAGCCCCCCTGCGTGAGCGTGTCCCGGACGTAGCGGAGCGTCTCGGGGTCGTCGTCCACCACCAGAATGCGGGCCTGCTCCCTCTCTCCCGCGATTGGGGGGAAAAGCAGGGCCGGGCCAGCCGCGGACTCGTCAACCACCGGAATGGTGAAGGTGAACCGCGATCCCGTGCCCGGCCCGTCGCTCTCGGCCCGGATGCGGCCCCCGTGGGCCTCCACTATCCCCCTGCATATTGCGAGCCCCAGGCCTGGCCCGGAGGTCTGCCGTCCTCCGTCGCCGCCAGTGGGGGAGAACTTACCGAACAGGTAGGGCAGGCGGTCGGCGGATATCCCTCTCCCCTCATCGGTCACGGAGAACGCGACGTGGAGACCGTCACGCGCCGCGCTCACCCGGATGACGGACCACTCCGGCGCGTGCTTGGCCGCGTTGGACAGCAGGTTGCCCAGCACCTGCACGATGCGCCGCCGGTCGGCCATCACCAGGGGCAGGCCGGGTTCGATGTCGATGTCGAGATCGTTCCTGGCTCCGCCGCTCTGGAATGTGCTCCTGGCCCGGTCCATCAGCACGGCCACTTCCGCCGGTTCGGGAGAGACTGGCAGGGTGCCCGTCTCGACCCGGGCCACGTCCAGCAGGTCGCCGATCAGCTCCTGCATGCTGTCGGCCTGCTGGTCGATGATCCGGTGGAACTGGCGGGTCTCGACGGGATCGAGATCGGAAGCCGTGTTCAGCAGGGCGGCGATGGAGCCCTTTATCGAGGTCAGAGGGACGCGCAACTCGTGGCTCACCATGCCCAGGAACTCGGCCCGCAGCCGCGCCAGTTCCTCCAGCGGAGTCATGTCCTGAAAAGTGACGATCACCGTCTCGACCTCTCCCTCCTCCGACAGGACCGGCGTGGCGTTGACCAAGGTTGTCACGCTGCGGCCGTCGGGCACGTGGATGACGATCTCCTCGGCGCGTACCGTCTCCCCGGTGCTCAGGGCCTGGGTCAGCGGAAACTCCTCCAGTGAGACATCCCGTCCGTCGGCGCGCTTGAAGCTGACCACCTCCAGCAGTTGCTCCGGCGACTGGCCCGGGTCGCACAAGGCATCAACGATCCGTCTCGCCTCCCGGTTGAACGACAACGGGGCCCCGGTCCTGGCGTTGAACACCACCACCCCCACCGGCGACGTGTTGACCAGGGTCTCCAGGTCGGCCCTGGCTTTCAGCTCATCCCGGTGTCGGCGGGCGTTGACTATGGCCAGCGCCGCCTGGGAGGCGAACATCACCAGCGTCTCCTCGTCCGCCAGGCTGAACTCGGCTCCGGGTTCGCTCTTGGCCAGGTGGATGTTGCCCACGCTCTCGCCCTGGTGGCGTATGGGGACAGCCAGGAGGGAGCTGACCGGGGCCGGCGGCTGGAACTCTGGGAGACCCAGAGACCTGGCGTAACCGGCCAGGTCGCCCACTCGGAACGGCCCGGGAGTGTCGCTCACGTAGGCCAGGTAGCCCGATTCCTCCAGCATCGCCCTCAAGCCCTGGGACTCTTCAGGACCCATGCCGGAGGCCAGGAAGTCATCCACCTGCCCCGACCGGTCCAGGGTGGTGATGAGCGAGTACCGGGCGCCGGTCAGGGACCGGGAATTGTCCAGCACCTCCTGCAGCACCGTGTCCAGGTCAAGGCTCTCGCTGATTCGCAGGCTGGCCTCGCTCAAGCGGGAGAGCCGGTCCCTCCTGACGCCTTCTGTGTCCTGTTCCATTGGCCGGTCGTTCATCGCCTTCCCACCTCTGTGGCGCTGCGGGATGCCCACCTCGCGGGGCTGCCTGAATTGACCTCGGTGGGCTATTTGCCTTCAAACCGAGGGAATTATAACAAATTGCCCAAAACGTAATGCCAGTGTAACTAAATTGGGTGTAATTTGACCCCCATGTTATCTCGATTTGTGTACAGTGGAAGTAGGCGGTTTCGTCGATGAGAAAAAAGCGGGCCGAGTTGTCATGGGCGAGACAACCAAGCCAACAAAAAAGGAAAGGAGTATGACGAAGAGAATGTTACCCCTGGGCTGGTTCTTGAGAATTTCGGTGGTTGCCTTGCTGGCCATGGCCGCCGGGCTGGTCGGCTTGGCCGACCCGCCGGCGGCCTCCGCCAGCCACGACCGGCTTAACTTGAAATCCATCAACGTGAGTCGTGATCTCGAGGAGGGCAGGCGCTATGGGGGCTTCACCCTGTATTTCAGGCATGCCCAAACCAACGCCATGCAGCCCGTGACCAACCTGCACCAGATCACCGTCAAGTACACGGTGGAGTCACTGGACGGCGCTTCAGCGGAAGACTTCAACTTTGATGTCCCGCTGGGCGAGCAGGTGACCTATACCAACACCGGTAGTCTCATTATTGGCAAGTACCGCGCATATTTCCAGGCCTTCATGCCCTTGGTGGATGACTCCGTGGCCGACCCCGGGGAACGGGTCAAGATCACCCTCGATGAAGTTGGCCTGACCGAGCTGGGGGACTCCACCGATGGGCATACCACGGGCGAGTACTTCGTCTATGACCTGAACAACGTCTACCTCGGCGCCTCCCCGGGTCATGCCATTGCGGGCAACCGCATCGCGGAACGGACGTGGACTTTCACCATCAAGGACAACGACACCCTGCCCGACGCGCCCACCAACCTGACGGGTGAGGTCTGGGGAACGGACCGGGTGCATCTCAAGTGGCGGGCCGGCGAGGACGGCGGCGCCGTCAACGGGGAGGAACCGCCGCAGCGCTCCCAGTACCACATCCATTCGATTGGCAAGCCGACGTTCAACAAGGCCACCGCGGAAGGGTGGGTCGACATGGAGGGGGACAACATCACCTCCTTCACTGTCCAGGATCCGGGCATCAACCTGGGCCTGATCGACTACGAGTTCCGGGTTCGGGCGATAAGCGACGCCGGGGCCTCGGACCCGAGCGAGCCATTTACGGCTGCAAGGCAGGACTTCCCGCCGGAGCCGCCCAGGAACCTGCGGGCGACGGTCACCGGCCCGGCCAGCGTGCTGCTGGAGTGGGACCACTCCAAGAACGGCGGATTCATCGACGGCCAGGAGCAGCCCCGGCGCTACCAGTACCGCGTCGAGAACATCCCCTCGGCGTGGATTGATATCCCCGGCGAGGAAGCCAGCTCGCACACGGTGTCCTGGGACCTGTGGAGCAACGACCTCACCTTCCAGATCCGGGCCATCAACGACCACGGCCACAGCTGGACCTCCGGCGACATCGTGGCGGTGGGCCGGGTGCCTTCGCCGCCCAAGAACCTGACGGCAGAGCCCGTCGGCCAGGAAAGCCCGGACAGCGTGGTGCTGCGGTGGGAACGCTCCGAGTCCAAGGGCGTCGGCCCGGGCTCGACGGAGCCCCTGCCAGTGCACTACCAGTACCGCATCGAGAACATTCCCACCGCGTGGACAGATATCCCCGGCGGGGACGTGGACACCTACACGGTGACGGGCCTGGACCTGGCCAACACCACCTACACCTTCCAGATCCGGGCGGCCAACGCCGTTGGGCCAAGCTGGACCTCCGGCGACATACCCAGGGTGGGCATGGTTGACCTGGTGGGGCCCGCCATCACCGGAATCAACCTAACCTCCCACCCGGAGGACGGCAGCCTGGACACCGGGGAGCCGGTGAAGGTGGTCGTCATCTTCAACGAGGAGGTCTTCCTGGTGGGCCGGCCCCAGTTCGCGCTGGACATCGGCGGCGTGGAAAAGGTGGCCGACTACGTATCCCACGCCGGCACCGGCATCTTCTTCGAGTACACCATAGCCGAGGGGGACTCGGATGACGATGGAATCGTCATTCCGGCCAACCCCTTCCGCCTGGACGGCGACACCATCCGGGACGCCGCGGGCAACGACGCGGCGCTGGACTTTGCCGCCACCGCCCCGAGCGCCGACCACAAAGTCAACTTCGCGCCGGAGACCTCCACTCCGTCCGTCGCCTCCATTTCCATCATCTCCGACCCGGGCGAGGATGGCGCATACGGTTACGACGACGAGGTCCAGGTTGCCGTTGCCTTCACCCCTCCCGGCGAACTTACGGTTACCGGCGCGCCCCAGTTGACCCTGGACGTTGGCGGCATAGCCAGGACGGCGGCCTACAAGACCTCCAACTATGACGGCGTAACGACCCTGGTCTTCGCCTACACCATCTCAGCCGGCGATCATGACGGCGACGGCATATCCATTCCCGCCGACGCCCTCAAGCTCAATCGCGGTTCCATCACCGCCAGCGATTCCACGGAAGCCGTGCTGACTCACGCCGCCGTGTCCTCCGACGCCGCCCACCTAGTGGATACCGCTCCCTCCATCCTCTTCGTCAACCTGCTCAATGTTACGGATGAGGGCCGCATTTACACCCAAGGCGAACAGATAGAGTTGAAAGTGACCTTCACGGAAGCCGTGACGGTAACGGGATCTCCCCAGCTAGCCCTGGACATCGGCGGAAATACCGGGTACGCCGCGTTCCAGCGGGCTGAGGGCGCCAAGGCTTACTTCGCCTACACGGTACAGTGGGGAGACCAGGACCACGACGGCTTCATTATCCCGGACAAGACGATTAACCTCAACGGCGGCTCCATCACCGACGCCACAGGCAAAGCCTTAATCTCGACCCGCACCTCAGGGGGCCAGTACCTCAATTTCCTGGTGGACGCAGCGCCCCCGGAAATGGTCAATGCCGAGACTTCTCCATCCGGCGAGGAGGTGGTCATCACCTTCAGCGAGGAGATAGGGCCTGTGCCCCTGCTGCTCCGGGCAGCCCAGACCGTGGGGATTGACGTGGGCGTTTTCTACCAGGCCATCTTTAACGTCTACGTCGACGATTTTGAGGTGGTGCCTTCCAGCGCTTCCATCCAAGACAATCAGCTGTGGTTGTCGGTGTTGCAACCCATCAGCGATGAACAGAAGGTCAGCGTTTCCTACGACAACCTCTTTGCCAAGGCAGCCCCGGACATCCTGGTTGACCGGGGCGGCAACCCGCTGGCGAACTTCGATTCGCGGTCGGCGGAGAATCTCTCAACAATAGGGTCGGTATTCTCGCCGGAGGAGCCGACGGAACAAGATGTGGCGAACCCCGTGATCCTGGGACTGACGAACACCGCCATCACGATGTCCGAGGGTGGCACGGCCACCTACACCGTGGTCATGGGGCACGCGCCGCTGGAAGGGGATGAGACAACGGTGCAGATTTCCAGCGTTCCCGGCGGCCTGCTCAACGTGAGCGCGGCGGGTCTGACCTTCACCGACGACAACTGGGACCAGCCCCAAACCGTGACCATTGAGGCGCAGACGGACAACGACGCCTTCAACAACTGGGCCGCCATCATCCACGACCCCTCCGGCGACGGCGTCCAGTACCCCGCCTACGTGCGGGTGGTGATCGAGGAGGCCGAGTAGCCATCTTCCCGCGACAAGGGCGCCCACAAGGGGCGCCCCTACACGAGGACGATTTTCTGGCAGGGGCAACCCTTGTGGTTGCCCCGTCCACCCATCAATACAACGATGTCGTTCCACCAGCAAGGCGCCGCTTCCCCGCATGACCCCCTGCCCGGCGAGGGCCGGGCTGACGCGCCGGCGCCTGATGGTTGATAGGACTTACGCAGTTCAAATATCCCCTCCCCCATGAGGGGGAGGGTTAGGGTGGGGGTGAAATCCTCAACTGCGTAACTCCCAGGTTGAAATACATTGCCCCGGTAATTCGTGAACATGATGAAGGCTACGAGAATGAGAAACCTGCGCTGTCTTCCGGTTCGCCGGATAGTCCTGATCCCGCTCCTGGGGCTGCTGGCGGCCGGTCTGGTGGCCGGCTGCAACGGCAGCGACCCGACGCCGGTGCCTGCCACGGCGACCCCCACAGCCGCACCGCAGCCCACGGCCACGCCCGAACCGACCGCGATGGCGGAACCTACGGCTATGCCGCAACCTACGGCCACACCGGAACCCACCGCGACGCCCGAGCCCACGGTAACGCCGCAGCCCACCGCGATGCCCGAACCGACGGCCACGCCGGAGCCTACCGCGACGCCGGAACCGACGGCCACGCCGGAGCCGACGGCCACGCCAGAACCAACCGCCGAGCTAGAGCCGACGGAGAGACCGGTGCTGGAAGTCGGCGAAACCCCTCTGGAGCGGTATGCCTCGCTCTGCGGCTACCTTGATGCCACGGATGTGAGCGAATTCGGCAGCTACGGCGAGTTGTCTGCCCACCTGGAAAAAGTCCTGGAGGAGGCGAACGCCTTCCCGCCCCCGGCGGATGTGTTTGAGTGGCACTCTGCCGTCCTTGCCTTCCTGGACGGTATGAAGGAACTGGTGGACGGCCAGCAGGCGGATGCCCCGATAGACCCCTTCGTCCTCCTGTCCGCCCTGCCCAGCGCCGCCAACATCGAGCAAGCCGAGCAGTTCCTGCATCCCGAGGTGCGGGAAAGAATGGCGGAAATCGGCTGCGTCGCCTCCGCGTCCTGACCCTGGCGGAAACGAGGCGCGCCAGCCACGCTGGCGCAATGGCTGACAGGGAATCAGGGCCTTTTCAAAGTCGCTTCCCGCCACCTCATCGTAAGCCTGTCGAACCATCGGTGGCTTGAAGGGACATCCTTCGACAAGCTCAGGATGAGTGGATGTCAGCGAACAGAGTTACTTGGAAAAGACCCTGACAGGAAATGGGGCAGGGCTGTTGTCCGGAATCCTGGCATCGGTCCCGGACCGGATAGCCCAGAGACAGTCCTGCAAAAGACCGGGGCGCTCAGGGTGATTTCCTGAGCGCCCCGGCCCTGTCTACGAAAACGAATGGTGGAGCTGGAGGGGATCGAACCCTCTACCTCTTCAATGCCATTGAAGCGCTCTCCCAAGTGAGCTACAGCCCCACAGCAGGTATTTATGATAGCAAAGGGCGCATTCGGCCCGCAAGCCCCGCGCCCTTCGCCGTATCTTCCGCTGCCGGACTAGCGGCGGTGGAATTTCACCACCCGGCGGGAGCGTCCCCAGTCGCCGGGCATCACAAAGTACAGGTCCCGGTCAGAGTCGGCCCAGACGCCGTGGCAAGAGCGGTGCAGCTCGGAGCCCCACTGGGTGATGATCTCGCCGTCGGGGGACAACACGCTGAACAGCCCGCCGTTGTGCTCCGGGATGTACACGATGTCCTCGGAGTCGATGTAGAAAAGGGCCGGCCCGATGAGCTTGCTGGGCCAGGTAGTGATGTACTCTCCTTCCTGGGTGAACACCTGGACCCGGTCGTTCTCTCGGTCGGCAACCAGCACCTGTCCCTGGCGGTCGATCCAGATGCCGTGGGGCAGCCGGAACTGTCCGGGGCCGTCGCCGGGTTCTCCCCACGACTTGATAAGCTGGCCCTCCGGGGTGAACTTGTGCACCCGGGCGTTGGCGTAGCCGTCAGCGATGAATATCTCACCCGCGTCGTTCAGGGCGATGCCGGCCGGCATGTTGAAGGGAGGGCCGCCGTGGGTCACGGACTGAAAAGCGGTGGAGCTGTAGTCCTCAGGGTCGACGCCGGTATCGGAGCGCACGCCCTTCTGGCCGATGGTCATGATGTGCTGCCCGTCCCCGGTGTACTTGTGCACCTCGTGGGTGTTGCGGTCAACCAGCCACACGTTGTCGTTGTTGTCGAGCAGGATGGAGTGGGCGAAGGTGATCAGCCCGGCGCCCCACGCTGAGATGAAGTTGCCGTCCTTGTCGAAGATGCAGACGGGGTGCTCGGGGTCGCGGTTGAAGGCATACACCCGGTCCTGGGAGTCGCCGTAAACCGCCGCCGTGGGCATCTCCCAACCATCGGGGAGCTTGGCCCAGTCGGGGTTCATTTCGTAGCTGAAGTCGCCGGAACCGACAATGTTGCTGGAGGTCACAGTTCGTCTCCTGTTTGCTGATTCGGGATGGAGTAATCATACAGACTGACGAGGGAGTTCTCTACCGGACACTCACCCCCGCCCAATCCCACCCCCTGAGGGAGAGAGAATTTCGCGGAGTCCTTCTCGCTACGTCCTGATTCCCGGCGTGGTCACCCGGAAGCTGTATATGGACGTGCCAGGCGTCGTGTAGACGGTTCGATAATCGGGGCCGCCGAAGGCGATGTTGCGCGGTACTTCCGGGCCTCGAATCACGCCGATGTGGGTGCCGTCCGGCTCGAAGACCCAGATGCCGCCGGAGCCAGTGCAGAATATGCGGCCATTGGCGTCCACCTTCATGCCGTCGGGAACTCCCGGCTCGGCGGAGCTCATGTCGGCGAAGATACGGTTGTTGCTCAGCGAGCCATCGGCTGCCACGTCGAAGGCGCGTATCTTGCGGTTCGGGCAGAACTCGCCGCGCTCCTCCTTGCCGAGATCGTCAAGGGTTGCCCGGCTGATGGCGACGTATAGCACCGACTCGTCCGGGGAAAAGGCCAGGCCGTTGGGATATTCGCAACCGTCAGTGGCCAAGTGGACCTCGCCGTCAGGGTCGAGCCGGAAGACGCCGGCGAAGTCGTACTCGCGGAGTTCCGGCTCCAGTCGCAGCGATGGGTCGGTGAAGTAGATGCTGCCGTCCGAACGGGTGACCACGTCGTTGGGCTTGTGGAAACGTTTGCCCTGCCAGCGCTCGGCAATGGGTGAGACGGCGCCGTCGGGGTCCATGCGGGTGATGCGCCGGTGGCCGGCTCCCTCGCACATGATCAGGCGCCCCTCGCGGTCGAAAGTGCAGCCGTTGCCCTCGCCGGTGCCCTCCCGCAGGACGCTGACGCCGTTTTGCTCGTCCCAGCGGTACAGGCGGCTTTCGGTGAGAGAGACGAAAGTCAGGTACCCATCGGGATGCCAGAGCGGGCCCTCGGTATTGCCGCCCACGCTGGCGAGTAGGGTATGCTCCGGGGACTCCAGAATGCCGGCCAAATCTGAGGATGGATCGTCAGGCATGACTCCTCCCTGTCTTCACATTCACGGGTTTTCGGAATTATACCAGCCACGCGACGGTTGCCCGCGTTTGACCCCCCAGTGTTGGGGCAATTAGAATTTCGTTAAGGGTCAGATCCAAATGGGTTCGTGGAAGGGGGGAACAATGAGCCAGATGGCAAACGAGGAATGGGTCTACGAGGAACTGAGACGGCGAGCGGTAGCGATGTTCGGGGAGAAACGGGCCGCCAACTTGGAGGACTATCTGCGCACCACAGCCAGACAGGTAGTTGACGTGGAAAGCGCGAGCGTCCATCGCGACCTGGAGCCGGTGGTCCAGGACTGATCCTCAGCTGATAATCATACCCAGGCGGCAGCGCGTTGCAGCGCGACGGTTTGCCGCCGCTAGAGGGGGCGTTATGCCTGAGCCTTACGAGCTTTCGGTGGCGGATGCGGCGGCGCAGATCCGGCAGGGCGTCCTGTCACCGGTGACCCTTGCAGAGTCGCTGCTGGCCCGGATCGATAAGCTGGACGGCGACCTGCAAGCCTGGGTGACCATTGACCGCGATGCGGTGTTGTCGGCGGCGCGGGCGAGAGAGGCCGACGTAACGTCGGGCGCGCCGCTCGGCCCCATCCACGGCGTGCCCGTGGGCCTGAAGGACATCTTCTACACCGCCGGAATGCTCACCGCCTGCGGCTCCAAGGTGTACGCCGACTTCGTGCCGGACTTCGACGCGACCTCTGTGGCTAAGATCAAGGAGGCGGGCGGCATCATCCTGGGCAAGGCGGTAACGACGGAGTTCGCCACCTCTGACCCGTCGCCGGCGCATAACCCGTGGAACTTGGAGCACACGCCCGGCGGCTCCAGCAGCGGGTCATCGGCGGCGGTGGCGGCGCGAATGGTGCCGGCGGCGCTGGGATCGCAGACCGGCGGCTCGACCTGCCGTCCGGCAGCCTACAACGGCATCGTCGGCCTCAAGCCCACCTACGGGCGCATCAGCCGCTATGGCGTAGTGCCGGTGAGCTGGTCGCTGGACCACGTGGGCATCCTGACCAGGACTGTGGCCGACGCCGCCCTGATGCTTCAAGTGATGAGCGGGGAGGACGACAACGACCCTGGCTCCCTGCGGCAGCCGGTGCCCGACTTCAGCGCGCAGATGGCGGAGCATGACCGTCCGCCGCGCATCGGCCTGGTGCGCCAGTACTACCAGGACTACTGCACAGAGGAGATATGGGCCCACACCGAGGCGGTGGCCAACCAGTTGGCCGAGGCGGGCGCGGAGGTCGAGGAGATCGGTCTGCCGGACAGCTTCGCCCGCGTCCACAGCTTCCAGCGCATCGTGATGAATGTGGACTGCGCCGCCTTCCACGAGGATAACCATCGCACCCGCGCCGCCGACTACGGTCCTCGCATCCGGGCAGGAATGGAGATGGGCATGCTCATACCCACGGCCACTTACCTGAAGGCGCAACGGCTGCGGCGGCAATTCCGTGCCGACATGAACGAGATGGCGTCGCAGGTTGACGTGGTGATGACGCCAGCCACCCCCGCGCCGGCCCCGAAGGACCTGAACACCACCGGCGACGCCGCTTTTCAGGTGCCCTGGACAGCTGCGGGACTGCCGACGGTGGTGGTGCCGACGGGCCTCTCTGAGCTGGGCATGCCCATGGCAGTGCAGTTCGGCGGGCCGTGGGCTGAGGAAGGCCGGGTCCTCGGCGCCTCGCAGTGGTGCGAACGGGTGGCGGGGCTCGACCAGGAGCCGCCCAACTACCCGTAGTGGCCCGGATGAGCTGGCGAAATTGCGATGGTCCGGAACGGTAAGGGCGTCCACAAGGGACGCCACTACGCAGCCGCTTCAATCTGGTAGGGGCAACCCTTGTGGTTGCCCTGATTACCCATCAAAGCACAACGCTGCCACTCCACTAGCTGCGAAGCAAAGGTACCACTTCCTCGACGAAGCGCTCGGCGGCCCGCGATTCCGGGTCGGCAGGGTCGAGGTTCACGCCCCGGATGATGAACTTGTCGATGCCCAGGTCGAGCAGCTCCGACAGCCGGTCGGCGCAGTGGGTGGGCGGGCCGAATATCCCAAAGTTCCGGGCAAAGTCGGTGGTGACCGCCTCGTCCTGGGGCGAGCCCGCCATGCCGTGATGCTGCATGTCGTAGGCATCGTGGATGTTCCGCATCACTTGCCGCTGCTCCGCCGAGACCGGCCCCACCACGCTGCCGTACATGGAGGAGAACCGGGCGAACAGCGCGACCTGGAAGGTGCCGATTCGCGCCGCCTCCTCGGGGTCGTCGTGAACCACCAGAGGCACGTAAGCGCCGAAGGGAATGTCAGGTGACAGCCCGGCCTCGGTGCGGGCAGCGCGGGCAACTTCCATTCCCCAGTGGATGCGGTCTGCATCTGCGCCGACGTTGAGAGTAACCCGGTCGGCGTGGCGCGCCGCAGCCGAGATCACTTTCGGCCCGGTAGCCGCCACATCAACAGGGACCTTCGGGGGCTGCACCTCGTCTATCCAGAATATCTGGCTGGAATCCTTGTAGTCAGCCAACCCGACTGAATCGATATCTCCTCCGGCTTCGAAGGGGACCTCCTCGCCTCGAAGGTATCCCTGCAACCTCTCCAGGTAGCTCTCGAACTTGGGCACGGAGTCGGGCGCCCGGCCCAGGTGTGCCAGGGCCGAGTCTCCCCTGCCGATGCCAAGGTAGGCCCGCCCATCGCTCTCCACCTGCACCGTTGTTATGGCCGACGCCGTGACTGCGGGATGGCGGGTATGAGAATTGGTGACGCCGGTGCCCAGCTTGATGGTGGACGTGGCGTGGGCGGCCAGGGCCATGGCCACGTACGTGTCCCCGTAGCGGTTCTGGGAATCAACATAGACGATGCCGTCGTACCCGATCTCCTCGGCGCGGACGGCCTGCTTCACCGCGTTGAACTCCGGGGAATTGCGGCCACCCGCATACGGTCGGCCCATGGCCCAGAACTCGATAGACATGTAAACCTCCTGTTCTTACGCTCGGTGGGTGAATTGAGCGCAGGAAAGGATACCATACCTCAGACGGGGACCCTGACCCCAACTCCGTCAGCTTCCCTCTCCCTCCGGGAGAGGG
Source organism: Dehalococcoidia bacterium (assembly GCA_965203005.1). Taxonomy (GTDB): domain Bacteria; phylum Chloroflexota; class Dehalococcoidia; order Lucifugimonadales; family UBA3495; genus VXOI01. Next base: position 990,261 of record CBDBBS010000002.1, on the reverse strand, counting down.
TTAGGGTGAGGGCGTCCCTCTGAATTTTCAGGACTGGATGGATGCGGCCCGCTGCCTGTTCCTCGTAAATGGAATGTGCCTATTAAACTCCCCTGCAAGACGATTCAGACCTCACCCTGGCGCAGGTACCTGCCGAAAATTACCGAAACGATCAGGCAGGCCACAGTGACACCCAGGCAGAACCAGCCGATTCCACTGAAGCCGGTGCTGGCCAAAAGTGCGCCCGCTGTTGCGGCCCCCAGGGCTCCCCCCGTCTGGTTGCTCAGGCCCATGATGCTTGCGCCGGTGGACTTGGACTCTCCCGAGTGCTCGGTGCTGGCGGCGACCAGGGCAGGCATGGTCACGGCCAGCAGAATTCCCGCCACGGTTGCCAAGGCTACGACCATCCACAGCTGGAATTCAAAGGTGAAGCAGAGCAGGGCGCACACGCCCCCTCCCACGGAGGTCGCTCCGATGAGCGCTGCCCGCTGACCGTGATTCGCCACGGGTCCTCCCACGAAGCTGCCAATGGCCTGTCCCAGAGCGACGATGCCCAGAGGGAGGGCGGCATAGGCCACGCTCAGCTCGTAGGTGTCCCGTAGATAGGTCGGGAAATAACTGACCATCGTCCAGAAGGCGATGCGTTGCGACAAGCCCACGGACACGGCAACCCTGAAGAATGGCATGGACACCAGCGACCCGTATCGTGAAAAGAACACCCAGTTCCGCACCCGCTCCCTGCTGCCCCGTGGGAACCACAGCCAATTTGCCAGCAGCCCCGCCGCCAGCAGAATACCGGCAAAGATGAAGACGAATCTCCAACCGCCAATGTCCACCAGCACCAGGGAAAGCGGCACGCTGACGGCGGAAGTCAGTATGCCAATGCCCAGGAAACCGCCAACCGCCTGCGCCCTTCTCTCCGGCGAGATTACGTCCGAGATTGCCCCCACCGACGTGGGCGGGAGCGCTCCTGCCCCCAGGCCGTTCAGCACCCGCAGCGCCAGGAAGGTTTCTATGTTGGGAGCAAATGCAGACGAAATAACCGAAAGGATCAGAAGCGACAGCCCGCCCAGGATCACCGGGCGACGACCGAAGGAGTCGGAAAGCGGTCCCGCCGCGATCAAGGAGACCGCCCAAGCAGCAAACGTGGCCGTCGCCAGCTGTCCCGCCACCGCCACCGAGATATCCAAGCCGGATGCGATTTCCACCAGCAGCGGCGGGAGCATGAACACCGAGTTCTGTGCGCCGAATATGGCAAACGTGAGCACGGAATAGAACCGCGCCTTGTTGATGCCTCTGGCGCCCGCCGGTGCCGCTTGGATCGCTATGCCAGTCCTCTCCTAAGCAAGAACCTCATGCGTCTTGTCTCTGTCACGCTTTGCGGCGCCAGTCTAGTCCTCGAAGAGGGCCCCGCCGCTCCAGAGCCAATCAAAGGTAGGGGCTGCCCTTGTGGCAGCCCCCATCCTTTCTTCGACGGTTCCTGCAAAATCAACAGCAGTGATGCTCTGGCTACTCGCCCAGCGTCGTCGTCAGCACCCACATGGGCCGCGCGCCGACATCGTAGGTAGCGAGGGGCGTCATTTCGCCGGTGTCGCGGTCGATGCTGTGGGACGACAGACGCCCAGTGGCCGAACCGGCGCCGAAGACGAACTTGCCTTGGGGATCGAGGCTGAAGGCGCTGGGCACCGCCTCGGTGGAGGCCCGGCCCGCCGCAGTCAGGGCGCCGGTCTGCGAGTCCACCTTGAAGCTGGCTATGCTGTTGTGTCCCCGGTTGGGAACGAACAGCAGGCTCCCGTCGGATGTCATCTGGATCTGGGAGCAGGTATTGCGCTCGGTGTGGCCCTCAGGCAGCGTGGAAATGGTCTGGAAAGCGGCCAGACGGCCCTCGGAGTCCATGTTGTAGGCGGTGACACTGCTGCCCTGCTCGTCCGAGAAGTAGACCACGTCCAGCGACGGGTGGAAGCAGTAGTGCCGTGGCCCCAGGAACCCTCCCATTTCCAGGACCAGCGGGTCGTTGGGAGTGAGCTTCCCGGTATCGGCATCGAACTTGAACTGGTAGATCACGTTGGGGCCGGGGATGTTCTTGGGAGGCTCCAGCACGTTGTCCTGGATGTAGGCGATGTGCGGGACATAGGCGAAACGGTTGGAGCGATCGGTCAGTATGGCGTGCGCGCCGTCCGCCGTCGTCAGTGACTCGGTCGGCTCGCCCCCTAGCTCGCCGTCGTCGCCGATGGGGTAGACTCCCGCTCGCGCGCCGCCATAAAAGGCCACCAGCAGGTGACGTCCGGTGCGGTCGGTGGACAGGAAGGCGGGCCAGTCCCCAACGTCCACTGACCCGGTCTGGGTCAGGCCGCCTGTGGCCGGGTCGATGCGGTGGCTGGAAAGCCTGAGCGCCTCGCGGTGGCTGACATACAACGTTCCCTTGTCGGGGCTTATGGCCAGAAGCGACGGACCCCCGGGCATCGCTACGTCCTGCTGGTGAGTAAGAGCGCCGGAGTCGGCGTCCATGGTGAAAATGCCAATCTTGTTGTCATCCTGCGCGGCGACGTAAACATAGTGCGCCATTTTCTTTCCTCCAGTTTCTCAAAGTTCCCTCTCCCTCCGGGAGAGGGTTAGGGTGAGGGCGTCCTCCGCAAGAAATTGTGTATCCTCCGCGTCCTCTGTGCCCTCTGCGTGAAAAATCTCAGTCTAAAATATCGCGATGGGGTTGACCGGAGAGCCGGTGGTGTTGTGCAGCCGCAGCGGGCCGATAGAGATCATGAATTCCCAGCGGTTGCGCTCCCGGCAGGCCATCGCCACTTCCTCCAGGTTGGCGTTGTCCAGGATCCAGATGCCCATGGCCGTGATGCCCACCTGGTGGATGGGGCTGGGCACATTCTCGTACTGCGGAGGGTTTACGTCGTTGCCGGTGTCTGTCCCCAGCATGGCGATTCCCCGCTCGTAGAACAGGGGCAGGCACGATGCCTGGCAGGCAGCCGAGCCGGCCTCCCGCGGCCACGGGCCCTCGACGTTGCGGCGGTGAAGCTGACCAGTACGGATCAGCAGCACATCGCCCTCCTCGACCTTGAAGCCGCAGCGTTCTTCGGCGGCCAGGATGTCGTCGATCATCACGCCCTCGCCCCGGTCGATCCAGTCGATGCCCTTGACCATGGGAACATCGACCAGCACGGCGCGGCTGATGATGCCCTCCTTGGCCTCCTCGACGGAGCCGAAGGTTGCGCCAAGGCTGGTGGAAACGAGGTGGGCGGGCTTGCCGTTGTAGGTCTTGCCGTTCCAGAAGAAGTGGGCCAGGCTGTCGACGTGGGTGACGGTGTAGCCGTGGAAGATCATGCCGAAGTAGTCGGTGGCAGCGGGGAAGGCGCGATTGCTCACCTTCTGCCCGCTGGCCCAGCCCTCGCCGCTCTCAACCATGAAGTGGACCGGCGGCACGGGAGCATCGACTGTGGCCTCGAAGCTGATGGTGCGGGCCATGGAAATTCGCACGCCGTCCTGCACTGTAGCGATGGCCTGCTTGACCTTGGCCGGCGTGATCAGGTTGGGGGCGCCCAGCTCGTCGTCGTCCCCCCAGCGACCCCAGTTGGAGAACTTGTCGAAATAGCTGAGGACTTCCTCTTCGGTCGGGATGTTGGCTTGCGGCATATATGGACTCCTCTACTACGACTCCCCTCTCTCTTCGGGAGAGGGTTAGGGTGAGGGCGTATTACACCGGGGGCGACAGGCGCACGTCGAGCATCCGCTCGCACCAGCGGGCGGCAGCGAGGAGGCGCTCCTCGCGGAAAGGCGCCGCGATGATCTGCAGGCCCATGGGCAGGCCCGACTCTGCCAGTCCCGACGGTATGGTGATGGTGGGCAGGCCGCAGGACGTCCAAGGGCCCTGGAAGGACGTATTGCCGGTGTTGGTCAGGTCGGCCAGCGCCGGAGTGGGAGTGGTCGGGGTCAGCAGGATGTCAGCGCTCTCGGCCAGCACCTGCATGTCGGTGATGAAACGCAGCCGCCGCTCCAGCGCGCCTGAGTACGTGATGGCGTCCGTTTCCAGACCCCTCGCCAGCAGGCGGCGCAAGAGGGGTTGGTATTCCTCGGAGCGCGTCTCGTACATCGGGCGGTGGAATGATGCCGCCTCGCAGCGCATGATGATCTGCTGGTCCTCGATGGCGGTGGCGAAGCTTTCGGGCAGCCTCACTTCGTTCACTTCGGCGCCAGCGGCGGCCAGCTTCTGCAGCATGTCCCGGGTGTGACGCTGCGTTTCCTCGTCGGATTCTTCCATGAAGAACGAGGTGACCAAGCTGATCCTTGGCGCCGCTCCGCTTTCCAGCCCCGAAAGGTAGTCGGGGGCGGGAAACCTGGCGCACACCGGATCGTTGGCGTCGGGGCCAGCCATCACTTGCAACATTATCGCGGCGTCCTCAACTGAACGGGACATCCAACCCATGGTGTCCAGCGACCAGCTCACTGGCACCACGTTGTGGCGGCTGACACGGCCGTAGGTGGGCTTGAGGCCGACCACCCCGTTGTAGGATGCCGGCCGCAGCACGGAGCCGACGGTCTGCGAGCCAAGGGCCACCGGACACATCCCGGTTGCCACGGACACCGCCGAGCCGCTGCTGGAGCCGCCGGGCGTGTGTGCCGGGTTCCATGGGTTTAGCGTTGGAGACGGGTCGAGGCAAGCGAACTCGGTGGTCACCGTCTTGCCCATCATAATCGCCCCGGCCTGTTTCAGGCTGCTCAGCGCCGCCGCGTCGTGCTCCGGCACGAATTCGGAGTACAGCCGGGAGCAGGCCGTAGTGGGGATGCCAGCGGTGTAGAAGATGTCCTTGACTCCCACGGGCACGCCGTGCAGCGGCCCTGGGCTCGGCGCCGAGTCCAGCTCACGCTGCCGCTGCTCCGCGTCGGCCAGCACGGTCTCGCGGTCGACGTACACCCAAGCTTGCAGCGATTCCAGAGAGGCAGTGCGGTCCAGCAACGCCTCGGCAACGTCAACGACGCTGATCTCGCGGGCACGTATCTGTGAGGCCAGTTGGGCGGCGGTAAGTTCATGCAGTTCCGGCATAGAGTAGCCTCTCATTTAGCGTTGTTTCCTCTTGGATCGGTAGATCGTGGTCCCTCCCAGAATATGGTAGTCGGAGCTTCGCTCAGTCAGAGCACAGAAAACATCTACCTTCTGAGGCACTTTTCGCACAGCAAAATTAGGTTACTCATGTGGTTAGCATTCCTTCTCCTCGGCTTCCTGTAGAAAATTGCCCAAGCTCCCTTTGTTCCCCATCTAAGCCGATTCCTTTGCACCAACCTCTCTCCACACGATAAACAGGATCCGTCGTTGTGGTTGAAAATGTCCCTTCTAAATTGAATAGCCGTTCGGTAATTCTTTGTCCTGTTGCATTGGACGCAGGAGGGTACTCGGTTTCTGGGATGATCGGTACCTCCCGCATCTAAAGACTTGCTATGATCAACTTCCCAAATACCCCTTCCTTCGAGACGGCCATAATTTCTCCAAACTAGTTGACGGTTGCAGTAGATACAAACACCCTCTGTTTTGTTCCAAACAAGGGCGAGCTCCTCGTCGGAATACATTCTGGATTTCCTCCCCCTTCAAAACATTGAAAGCCCTACACCGGCGGCCTCCGCAAGTGCCACTCCGTCGCCTGCTCGTAAGCATAGGCGGCGCGGAACAGCGTCGGCTCGTCGAATGGGCGGCCCACCATCTGGAGGCCGACGGGCAGGCCGTCTGAGGTGAAGCCGCAGTTGATGGACAGTCCGGGCACTCCGGCGAGGTTCGAAGGCGTAGTATAAGTCCTTCGCCCTGCCAGCATATTGAGGAAGTCCTCCTTGCCGTTTCTCGCCATGCCCGCCTCGGTGGGTATCGGCGTTGCCTGGACAGAGGATGTGGGCAAGACGAGCACATCCACCCGCTCCAGGGCGTCAAGGATGTTCTGGCGGAATATGTGCCGCAGGCGGCTGGCCTTCTGGTGCGCCTGCGCCGGTATCAGCGCGCCGGTCATGAGCCTGACACGGTTGTTGTGGTCATATTTCTCCGGGTACTCTTGCAGGCCCCTGCGGTGGACGGACGTGGCGTCGGTGTAGATCAGGGTCGTGGAAATAGCCGCCGACTGGGCCATCAGTGGTATGGCGACATCCTCGACTTCGGCCCCCAGCTCACCCAGCTGGGCCACTGCGGAGTTCACCGCGTCGCGAATGTCCGGCTCTACACCGTAGGCATTGACGCGGTCGCTGATGACACCCACACGCAGGCCCTGGATCCCCGCTTCCAACCCGTCCAGGTAGTTGGGCACCGGCGCGTTGCGGGTGTAGGAGTCCTGCGGGTCGTATCCGGCAATGGCCTGGAGGGTAACGGCGCAGTCCCTGACGGTGCGGGATATGGGCCCGGCGGCGTCCATGGACCAGGTGGAGGCCAGCATACCGTAGCGGCTTACCAGTCCCCACGTGGGTCGGATGCCCACTAGTCCGCAGAAGGCGGCGGGGCCTCGGATAGACCCTGCGGTGTCCTCACCCAGCGACGTGGCGCACAGGAAGGCCGCCGTGGCCGCGCCCGAGCCGCTGCTGGAGGTGCCTGGGTTGCGCGACAGGTCCCAGGGATTGCGCGGCCGGCCGTACGGGTGGTGGAAGGCGTCGCCCATGGCGAACTCGCTCATGTTGAGCTTGCCCAGCAGCACAGCTCCGGCCTCCTTGAGCTTGGCCATCACCGTGGCGTCGTAATCCGGCACGTTTTCGCCGAGGATTGACGATCCTCCGGTGGTCAATACCCCATCGGTGCAGAACTGGTCCTTGACCGCCACCGGGACGCCGTGGAGGGGGCCGCGATACTGCCCGGCGGCGATTTCTGCCTCTGCCTGCCGGGCCTCGGCTCGCGCCTGCTCGGCGGTGACCGTAATGTAGGAGTTCAGGGAGGGGTCAACCTGCTCGATGCGAGCAAGGTAAGCCTCCGTCGCATCCACGGGCGAGACTTCGCCAGTCTTGAGCAAATTCGCCAGTTCGGTGGCAGTTAGAAACGGTAATTCGTTGCTGTTCATTATTCCGGCCTTGTAATGCAATTGCGGGACGTGAGGCTTGCCATGAAGTCAGCCCAATTCTGAAGGCGGCGTAAAGCTGTGTCAACGCGAACTGCCCTACTCGCGCGCCGCGCTATAATCTCTGTGCGGCCACCGCCCGAGCGCGGCCGCAGGAGGTTGGCGCAATGAGTCTGGTGGGCATCGTAATGGCAGCGGGCGAGGGCAAGCGGATGCGTTCCCGGATTCCAAAGCCATTGCACCGCATCTGCGGCAAGGAGATGGTCCGCTACCCGGTAGAGCTGCTGATGGATGCGGGCGCCGACCGGGTGATTGTCGTCGTGTCTCCTTCCAACCGCGAGGCCATTGAGCTTGCCCTGGGCAATACCGTGCGCTATGCGGTCCAGGAACACCCGGACGGTACCGGCGGAGCGGTCAGAAGCTGCATCGAACTGCTGGGAGACACTGCCGAAAACGTACTGGTAATCGGCGCGGACACCACCTTGGTATGCCGGGAGTCGATCAACGCCCTGCTGGAAACTCACGCCCAAACCGCCGCCTCAATGACAGTGCTGACCGCCCCGAATGACCGGGCCTCAGACCTCGGGAGGGTGGTGCTGTCGAAGGGAGGAGAGATTACCCGGATCGTGGAGGCATCCGAGGCTGTCGGCAGCCGCGAGGTCTCTGCGACACGGCTCAATGCAGGCGTCTATTGCTTCAAGTCACCGTGGCTTGAAAGGAACATCCGGAAGCTACGTCCCCAGCCTTCTGGCGAGTTGTATCTCACTGATCTGGCCGCGATTGCATCCAGGACGAAGGCCGGGGTTTCTCCGATGCTGGTGAGCCACGAAGAGGAAATGTTGGGAGTCAACGACCGTACCCAACTCGCCAACGCGGAGGCGATCATGCGCGACAGGATCCGAGAGCGCTGGCTGATGGACGGCGTAACGATGATCGACCCGGCTTCCGTTTACATTGATGTCGACGTAACCATAGGGATGGACACGGTTATTCTCCCCAACACAATGATCTCGGGGCGGACCACCATCGGGGAAAACTGCGAGATCGGCCCCAACTCGGTCATTCGCGATAGCGCCATCGGCAACAACTGCCGGGTTACGTCGTCGGCCCTCGAGGAGGCCACGATGGAAGACCATACGGACATCGGCCCCTTCAGCCATCTGCGGCCGGGCGCATACCTCGAGTCGGGGGTTCACATCGGCAATTACGTGGAGGTCAAGGAAAGCAGGTTCAAGGCCGGCGCCGCGATGGGACACTTTGGGTACGCCGGAGACGCTACCATCGGCGCGAGGGTAAATGTGGGGGCAGGGATGATCACCTGCAACTACGACGGCAAGGACAAACACAGAACCGTGGTCGAAGACGACGCTTTCATCGGGTGCGACACGATGCTGGTGGCGCCCGTCACGGTCGGCGAGGGGTCTATCACGGGCGCCGGCGCCGTCGTTACGAGAGACGTACCCCCGGCTAGACTGGCCGTGGGGGTACCTGCTACCATAAAACGCGCTCTCAAGTAGCTCGTTTTCACCCATCGGCAGGTTCCAGTCCACTCGGCGGTGTAGCCGCAGGTACAGAGACTCGAGGGAACAAGAGGTTTGGACACAGAAAATCCTCCACCTGATTTACCTCATTCCGCCACTGGATTCCCGAACCACCAGCAAGGGGGGGGTCGGGAGGCGGACGGAATTGAGGCGGGGTCCCTCACGAGCAGTCCGCCTACTCATTCCGCTTCACGGGACCCCACTTTTGCATGACGCAAGCCCCGGGGTGAGGTGAGGCGATGTCCGCATTTGGCTGGCTAGACCGTCTCCTGGGCAAAAGGGATGGCTCCACAAAGCGTTCTCCCGAGGGCGTGACTGCCGGGAGTGAGGCCCAAGCGGGCAGAGGGCAGGGCCTCACGTCTCCCGAAAACTACGCGGGGCTGATCATCCCCTCGGAGGAACCTGCGATCACCGAGGAGGAGCTTAGCGGCCTTGACAACAGGGACCGCCAGATGCTCCGGTCCATCATTGAGTTGGACTACACCACAGTCCGTGAGGTGATGGTTCCCAGGCTCGACATGGTGGCCATCGAAGCGAGCGTTTCGCTCTACGATGCCGCAGCAACAATTGTTGAACACGGCCACAGCCGGCTTCCCGTATATGTCGAGACCATCGACGACGTCCTGGGCATACTTTATGTCCGCGACCTCCTTGCGGCGATATCGAAGCCTAACGAGGGGGTCAGCGTCAGGACGTTGACGCGGCCCGCCTTTGTCGTCCCGGAAACCAAGCGCGTGGATGACCTGCTGGAGGAGTTCCGGCAGCGCCGCATTCAGATCGCAATCGTGGTTGACGAGTACGGAGGCACCGAGGGCCTGGTAACCATGGAGGATGTGCTGGAGGAAATCGTCGGGGAGATTGAGGACGAGTTCTCAAAGGACATGCAGGCGGACATCGACTGGGACGAGGACGGCGCGGCGCACGTCAGCGCGGGGATGGGGACCGAGCAAGTGCAGAGCATGTTCGGAGTGAATATCGAAAGCGACGATTTCGATACCGTCGGTGGCTTTGTCTACCATCACCTCGGACGAATTCCCCACGTAGGCGACGTGGTTGAGAGAGATGGCCTGCGCGTGGAGGTCGTCTTGGTAGCCGGCCGAAGGTTGAGGTCGCTGAAGATCAAAAAGGATGGCGGCGGCGCGCCCTCTGATTCAGGCTAGTGGTTCATCAAGTTTGGAGTGATGGCTTTACTGGAATTCCGTTCGTAGTGAGCCTTTCGGCAAGCTCAAGTCAGGCTTGTCGAACCGCTGGCGGACGGCCCTTCGGCGAGCTCAGGGCGAACCGAAGGATTCCCTACCAATCCCAAATTGTTGAACAATTACTAGCATAGGGGTGATGCCCACCAATCATCGCTGATATGAAAATAGGGAAATTCTGCTACGACTTCAGGCTCCGATGACGATCCCTCTTGTGCCATTTGGCTCCCTATTTCCATTTCATTATGCGGTCTGTTCAAGGACCTGGCAATTCCCGCGAAGAGCGAACGTCAAACCTGACGCTGGGGCCGGATTTGGCGAGGCCAGAGGGTTCACTACCCTTGCTACGCTAACGAACCCTTGCCGCGATACCCTTGTTGTTATACTCTCGTCTACCCTGACTCATGCTGCATTACTCTTGCATCAAGAGTCAGGGCAAATAGCGGCGCGCCAAAGGCCCAGGATTCCGCGCCGCACATAAAGGAGTCGATCAGATGGCAACTTGGAAAGTCGCCTATTTCACTGGCATTGGCGCACGCCCTTCCACCATGCTTGAGCAGGCGCCAGGCGAAATCGAGGTCATGGTGGTGGACCGGGATCTGCCGGACTCGGAAAAAATCGATCTTTGCCGCGACGCCGACGCCCTCATCACCAGCGACGTTAGCACCAACGTGCTAAAGGAATGTCCCCGGGTAAAGCTAGTCCAGACCCTCAGCGCAGGCTACGACCGGCTGGACTTGGAGGCCATTCTTGAAATGGGCATACCCGTGGCCAACAACGGCGGCGCCAACGCCATTCCGGTGTCGGAGCAGACCATTGCCATGATGATCGGCATCGGCCGGAACCTGATGGCCCAATGGGACAGCACCACCCGGCGGCGAGAGTGGCGAGGCAACCTCTACCAGACCGACCTGTCGGAAGTTACCGACAAGACGGTGGGCATCGTGGGGTTGGGACGCATAGGCAGGCAGGTGGCCAAACGGCTGACCGGGTTCGATACGCGGACCATCTTTTACGACGTGGAGGATATTCCGGAGGATGTTCAGCGCGAGGTCAAGGCGTCGCCTGTGCCCTTTGACGAATTGCTGGAGGCATCCGACATAGTCAGCCTCCATGTTCCCCTCACCCGGCGAACCCGGGGCATGATGTCGGACCGGGAATTTGACATGATGAAGGAGACGGCCTTCCTGATTAACCTCTGCCGCGGGCCGGTGGTGGACGAGGCAGCGCTGTATCGAGCCCTGACCGAGGGGAAGATCGCTGGCGCCGGACTGGACGTTCTGGAGGTGGAGCCCACGCCCGCTGACAATCCCCTGTTCGAACTGGACAACGTGATCATCACCCCACACATGGCCGGTCAGAGCCAGGAGACCGCCCTGCGGGCAGCTCAATTTGCCTACGGCAATATCCTCCGCGTGCTGTCGGGACAGGAGGCCGAGTCCCTGGTAACCCCGGAATAGCCGGTGGGCCGGTGCAACCCCAGGGAAATCACACGAAAGGGGCGGGCGCGAAATAGCTGGGAAGGCGCCGCCGCTACCGCGCCGGCGGACGCCCCGCCAAGGTTGAACCTGGATTCCTGCATTTGCGGAAAAGGGCGGAAGCGGTAGCGCCACACTCATGCCATAGCCCCGGCGGAAACTCATCGACCCGCACCGTACCAGGACAGGCAGTTGACCTACTGGCTCAACGTGATTGCGGTAATGGGTAGCCCTACAGCCCGTTCGTGGTGAGTATGTCGAACCATGAACGGACAGCCCTTCGACAGGCTCAGGGCGAACGGAAAAAGACCAATCAATACAAAGCTGTTAGGCTACTAGTCCGGCGCTGATGCCACTGTCGTTTCGCCGGCTTCTTTAGCTACTGGTCTTGCTCGCGATGAGCTCTGCGTCAACAATCAGCCTGTGGTCGTACACCAGCCGGGGGAAACAGGCGACCAAGTGTATGCTGGGGCCTCCGTCACCCTCCAGGGTTATGTCATCCTCGTGCACGATCCTGGTGGCGGTAACGCGGTAGAGGAACTCCTCGCTGCCATTGTTGGTTATGATCTGGACTTCCTCGCCATTCGCCAGCAAGTCGGGGATCTGGTCCAGGTTCCGGAATACGGAACCTTCACCAATCAGCGGGCTCTCCATGTGGCCGAAGTACCAGCCGTTGCCGTTTTCCCCTGCGTTGTGAGTCTCCGGGATGTGGCCCACGGTGTTGTCGGGGGTCTCGTAAGCTCTCCGGTCGCCCAGGTCCTGTATGGACAATTCAGCGATGGAGGAGTCGATTCCGACTGCGGGGATGCTGATGCCCGTAGCTGCGGCGACGGGAGGCAGAGGATTTTCCCCGGTGAAGTCGATGAGAACGAACCCGTCGGGCAGGTCCGGGCCGGCTTGAACCGGAACAATGATGACATCGCCGGAATACAGGGACATTTCACCGGAGAATAACGGCTCTGCAAGGACGAGGGGCTTCACCGGGTCCTTCTGCTGAACGACGGGAACCAGTTCAACAGCTACTACGTTATACCTGTCCAGGTTCGCCCGGGCGTTGCTGGCGTACCCGTAGTAGGCGCCGCCCGCGCCGATCAGAATCCCCCCGGCCAGCACAAGAGAGGCGCCGGCGATTCTGGTACGGGTCCAGAAACGCCTCGCTCTTTCGCGCAGGATCAGGTAATCGTATCCGGCAATCATAGCTTCCCTCCTCCCGGCGCCCTCGCAAGCCGCCTGTTTCAGGACGGCCTGCGGGGACCGGGAACCTCACGTCACCACCACCCGGCTATTCCCCGGAGCGTTCAGGGAGCACGGCGGGGGCGTTTCAAAACGGGCCAGAAAACCCGAAGTTTGCCAATGTACCTCAGCGCGGCCTGGGAGTGTTCATGCCTCCCGGAGTGATAGGCTCGTTGAGGTAAATGTCGCCGTTTCGAATCTTGATGTTGAATCCGCAGGGTGGATTCACGCAGACCCATGCCTTGAAATGCACAGCTGCCCCTTGACCGCCGTAATCCGACAAAGGCACCAAATAGCCAACGTCGCATTTCAGGCACTTGGGTACGTTCATTTCACCCACGAGAACCACCTCCCTCACTGGCGACTGGGGTGAGTATAATGCCTGGAGTCTGAGTCATACAACACATTCGGCCATTAATATTGTATTTTTTTACGAAATCGGTTTACATAACGCCCTGATAGTTTATGTAAAATAACTAAATCGTTCCTATCATTCGGACAACAATTCCTTGCCTGGAATTGAATTCTAACGAAATCCGTCAAATATTCTGACTCTCATAGACTGAAATGAGCCGGCATACACCGGCTCATTCATAACTCTCCTGTGATTTACTCCAGGAAGTCGCGCAGCTTGCGAGACCTGGTGGGGTGGCGCAGCTTTCGCAACGCCTTGGCCTCAATTTGGCGAATTCGCTCCCTGGTCACTCCAAACTCGCGTCCGACTTCCTCCAGCGTGCGGCTACGGCCATCCTCCAGTCCAAAGCGAAGCACCAGCACCCGCGCCTCGCGTTCGGTCAGCGTGTGAAGCACCTCGTCAACCTGCTCCTTGAGCAACTGGAAAGAGGCTGCGTCCGCCGGAGCGGGGGCGTTCCGGTCCTCGATGAAATCACCGAGATGGGAGTCCTCCTCTTCTCCGATGGGAGTTTCCAGGGAGACCGGTTCCTGGGAGATTTTGAGAATCTCCTCGACCTTTTCGGGACCGATTTCCATGGCCTGGCCGATTTCCTCTGGTGTCGGCTCGCGCCCGTATTCCTGGAGCAAACGCCGGTGCTGTCGCATCAGCTTATTGATCGTCTCAACCATGTGCACCGGGATGCGAATGGTCCGGGCCTGGTCGGCAATGGACCGGGTGATTGCCTGGCGGATCCACCAGGTGGCGTAGGTGCTGAACTTGTAACCCTTCCGGTAGTCGAATTTTTCCACCGCGCGGATCAGGCCGATGTTGCCTTCCTGGATCATGTCCAGGAGCGCCATGCCCCGGCCGATGTACTTCTTGGCTACGCTTACCACCAGGCGAAGGTTGGCCTCGGTGAGATGCGACTGCGCCCTGTCGCTGTCCGCCTCCACGCGGGCGTAGTGCTGGCGCAGCAGCGGCTCCAGCCGTTGCAGCCTGGCGAGATGTTCCGGGTTGCCCAGGGCGGAACCCAGCTCGGTCAACTGAGCATCCTTCAGAGCGTCAACCGTATGCTGGGCAATCACCCAGGAACTCAGGGAAAGGTCCAGGACCTTCCGGTATACGCCATCCGTTTCCTCGTTCAGGTCCTCCGCCAGTCGCGCCAGCATTTCTTGCGAGACCTCCGCATCGATGGAGTCCCGCAGACGATTGTTGGCCATGATCTGGGAGAGGGCCGGATTGACTGGCAGCAGGTTGGGGTTAGTGGTCGACCAATGCCCCCGGTTCTCCAGCAGTTGGGTGAGGTCGGGGTTGAAGGGAAGCACGTCCTGCTTGATTGCCTGCCGCAGTTCCGGCGTCAGGGCCTCCCGGAGCTCAGGCATATCCAGGATTTCACTAAGCGACGGGTTGAACGGTTCGGAAGACAATTCCACCGCTTCATCATGCCCAGCTTCGTGAACGCCATTCCCTAGCGCGCCGCCCGTGGCATCCTCTCCTTCACTGGCTGGGACACCGTAGACCTCCCGGAGTCCGGCCTTGATAGACTCGTCTACCTCCGGGTTGTTCCAGATATCAGACAATCTGGCGCCCGCTGGCAGCACTTCCTCCTCGCTCTCCTGAACCTGTTTCAGCGCTGCCTTGACACTGTCATCGAGCAGCGGGTTTGCCAGAATCTCCTCCACCGTGGGGTCCGGGGCTGCCGCATCCTCCGGCGAATCGTCAGGCCGCTCGCCGTTGACACCGGCGGAGTTCGCCTCGGGACGATGTCGGGCTACAACCGACCACAGCTCGGGCGTTTCGAGCAGTTCCGAAATAGCGGCGTCGTGGCGGCTTTGAAAATCTCTGGCCATGGCGGTAATCAGCGGCTCGGCCCCGGAAATGCGGTCCAGCAATTTCCCGGTGATCTGCCAGGCCTTCGGGTCCTCTGCGAGTTCCTCAACAAGCTCGGCCTTCACTCCCTGCAGGTGCTTGCCGCCCTCCAGCTGGCGGGCCAGCTTCCGCTCATCAGCAGACGTCAGCAGCCGAACGCGCCCGATCTCGCGCAGGTACATGCGGACTGGGTCGTCCAGCACCTCCATGGTTTCGGCGGCCTCGGGACCCCGTTCGGCGTCCTCGGTATTCGACTCCCCGGAATTCCCCTCGCTGCTTTCCTGTCCTCCCTCCTGCTCCGTCCCGTCCCACTGCTCCTCCTCCGCCGGAACGGTAAGAGTCGCTGCGCGCGGCGCGGCGATCCCGTCACCGTCTTCGGAGGCATCGTCGTGGACCGCATCGACCTTTCGGAAAATATCGATTATAGGGTCCCGCTCCGTGGTCTCCTCCTCGGCGGCTGGCTCAAGAAAGTCCTCGGGATTCAGTTCTCTGGGTGTTCGGTGACTGACCATGTAAACTCCTTGCAAAAGAATAGAAAGTTACTTCTAGCTGTAAGAGGGTGTTCAATTAGTTCCCTCTCCCTCCAGGAGAGGGTTTGGCCTGCCCTGAGCTCGTCGAAGGGGTGAGGGCGCCTCGCTCGCCCCGGGATGCAGACGCTGTCAGGCTGAGCGCACGCTGGGCCTCGTCCTCTCGTTCCTCTTGAGCCGTTCATTGAGGGCTGCCGCCGCGTGGTTATCTTCATCGCTCGGCCACTGTGAAGCATCGGCGAAGCGGTCCTGTTCATCCCTCTTCTGCTGGCGGATGCTTCGTTCCTCCAGCCGGGCAACCACGTCTCCGAGAGCCCGGCGGCGCTTCAACATGTCCATAGAGAGCAAGGGCTTTTGCAGAAGGGCCTGTAAATGCTCCCTGATTCCGTCCGGCGCCTCCCGGATATAATCTCCGTCAGATTCTCCGCCGTATCCCGTCCCGGATTCGCGGAAAAGCAGGTTCCTGAAAATCTCTCTATTCTCAGGACGCTGAAACAGATCCTCTGTCAGCGGCTCTGCATACTCGCGCAGGTCGGGGTACCGCAGCAACAGGGCGAGACAATATTCTTCAATCGGATCGTGGTCCAGCCTGGCGAAAGGAGATGCCGTTGCCTGTTGCTCTGCCTCCCTGGTCCCTCCTCCGGGCCTGCCGTTTCTCGCCGGTTGCTGGCCCACGGGCCTGGTGACGCTGGCCCGCAGGGTATCCAACGGTACCTCCAGCCTTTCGGCCAGCATCTGGAAATACAGGTCCTGCTGGGGCGCATCATGCACCGCAAAGACCAACCGGGATACCTGCTCCGCTATCGCCGCCTTACCGCGCGGCGATGACGCGTCCACGCTCGCCGTCATTGCCGTGATCACAAATTCCAGCAACGGCCTGGCATTCGAAACCAGCTCTTTCCATTCTCCGGGCGAGCGCCGGATGACATCATCGGGGTCCTGGCCCGGTGGCATGGCGGCAATTCTTATCTCGGGGTTCTGGTGCTGTTGCAGCATCGCCGTGTTTCCCGAGCGTCCCGCCACACGGCTCTGGTATATCCGCCAGGAGGACTCGAGGCTTCGCAGGGTGGCCTGCTGTCCCGCCGTGTCCTGATCCAGCGCCATAGTCACCCGGTCGGTGAGACGCCGGATGGTGTTGACCTGCGGCTCGGTCAGGGCAGTGCCCATGGACGCGACCACGTTCTGGAAACCAGCCTGGTGAGCGGCTATGGCGTCCATATAGCCTTCGACTATCACCGCGCCTTCCTTCCTCACGTTGTCCCTGGCTCTGTCCATGGCGTAAAGCAAACGGCTCTTGTCAAACACCTCACTCTGCGGAGAATTAAGGTACTTTGGTTCGGAATCGTCGAGGGAGCGTCCACCAAATCCTGCCAGCCTTCCCTCTGCGTCCCGGATAGGGATCATCAGGCGGCCTCGGAACAGGTCGCGTTGCTGGCCGTCGTCGCCCTCCCTCACCAGTCCGGCGGCCACCAGCCTCTCCGGGTCAAAGCCCTGCCGGACCAGGTGATTGCGCAGCGACTCTCCGTCGGAAGGCGCCAGTCCTATCTGAAAGGCGTCGGATGCGGCGCGGTCCAGCCCCCGGCGCTCCATGTAAGCGCGGGCCTCGGCCCCCTGGGTCGACGCCAGGGTGCGCTGGAAATAGGCGCAGGCTGCCTCGTTAATCTGGAACGCCGGATTGTCGGAACGAGTGCCCTGGCGGTCCGGCATTGGCAGCCCCACTCGCTGAGCCAACTGCCGTATCGCCTCCCCGAACTCCAGGTTCTCCGTGCGCATGACAAAATTGATGGCGTCGCCACCCGTAGCGCAGGCACCGAAGCAACGCCAAGACTGCCGGTCAGGGAAAACGTGAAAGGAGGGAGTGCGTTCCTGGTGGAAGGGGCAATTGCCCTTGAAGCTTCGTCCGGACCTTTGAAGCTGAACCCTCTGCCCCACGACTTCCAGGATATCCAGGCGAGCCTTTATGTCGTCTACCACGGTCACAACCGGCCCTCCTCGATCCAGCCCCCGACTTTAGACCCGGAGCCAAAAGGTCGGCCATCGGACTGACGAACCCTCCGAGGACCAACCGAACCTGTAAACACGCCCCAAAATCAGCTTCAGATGGCCTCAGCCGACTTCAGTAAGGGCGCATTACTCCAAGCCTATTATAGCAAGCCCTTGACGCTGCTTCAAGAGAGCGGAGAGGTCGTCGGTGACGACGGCGTCCAGCCGGTTAGACGCCATGCGCGCCAGGTCGCAGTCAAAGTCCACGTCCCACGCCAGAGTCTTCACGTTGCGCCGACGCATGTTGCGCATGAGTCGGGGGTTGTAGCTGTCGTGAGCCGGGTCATACCAGTGGGCCCTGACCATTCGGCTGAAGCAACGCGAACGAATGGGCGGCGGATGGCGCCGGGACCAGATGTAGCCCCTCTGTATGGAAGGCTCGATCTTGCGCAGCTCCCAGAGCGAGATCGGGTTGAAGCTGGAAACGAGGGTGCTTTCCTGCCTACCATGGCGTTTAACTACCTCAGCTACCTTGTGGGCGATGAGTCGCATGCGATCGATCACCGCCTTCATCTCCACGTTTATCAGGTAGTCAGGAGGGAGCAGTTCAAAGACCTCGTCCAAAGTGGGCGCCTGGAGGCCCCGAAACTCCGGGCTGAACCATCCTCCCACGTCGAGCGACCGCATCTCCTCCAGGGTGGTGTTCGTCACCAGTCCCCGAACTCCTCCAATGCGCTTCAGGCCACGGTCGTGAAAGACCACCAACTGGTCGTCGCGGGTGAGGCGGACATCCAGTTCGATGCCATCTGCGCCGCTCTCGCAGGCCAGCTGGAAGGCAGGGAGAGTGTTTTCCGGCGCTTTGTAGAGGTCGCCGCGGTGGGCGATGATGAGAGGCAGCGGACGGGACCCAGGGGGGAAGTCCCAGGTTGCCGGGAGCGAGGTCTCATCGGAATGGTACGTCGTTCTCTGAACTAATACGGCCAAGCAACACCAATACATCGGCAGGCAATGTACGGCCTAACTTAATGCCCGGCATCTTGGCTGTCAACACCAAGTCCGGTCGTGCCAGGACGATTGCAAAGTGACGCCTTGCATCAGCGCCCGCTCATCCTGAGCTTGTCGAAGGATGCCGGCTCAAGCCTGACATGGTTCGACAGGCTCACCATGAGTAGCTTGGGATGGACTTTGCAATCGTCCTGCGGTCGTGCCCAGCGTTATTTGATAGTTCCCTCTCCCTCCGGGGGAGGGTTAGGGTGGGGGCGTCCCTCGCACCTTGGCATAGTCGCTGATGACCTAGATTCCCCTTTACCCTCCTGTCATGTCATGCGATATCTCGGTATTCGCCCATTCTGTCCCAGAGGTTTCCCGGGATTGCCGCAACGGATGCAAACCTGTTTGACTAGCAACAGGCGTTAGAATACAGGGATTCCTGCCATTCGAGGCCTTCGGCCCGTCAGGTGAATCGGTAGCAGAGCGGCTATGCGGCCTTTCCCGGGCTTGCGCAATACAGCACTGGACCTGATGCGAGAACGCAACTTTCGCATCATCTGGTCCGTGGGCATCCTCGCTGAGTTCGGCAGGCGCTACGAGATACTGGTCTTCAGCCTGCTGATACTGGACATCACCGACTCACCGGCGCAGTTGATGCTGCTCTGGGTATTCAACAACCTGCCTCGGCCCTTCGTATCTTCGGTTGCGGGCTATATCGCCGACCGGTTCTCCAGGCAGCGGATCATGCTGATGACCCAGGCCGCCAACCTGGCCACCGCCGGCGGGCTGCTTGCCCTGATGCTTTACGGCCTGGACGCCCTGCAGACCTGGCACATCTTCGTCGCGGCCTTCATTCAGGGCACTACCAAGGCCATCGAGGACCCGTCCAGACGCACGGGCATCTTCGACATCGTGGGGCGGGACCGGTTGGTCAACGCCATGTCCCTCGATGTTATCTCCCAGAACGTCGGGAAAATGATCGGGCCAGTGATAGGAGGTCTGCTTATCCAGTTCGCCGGATACGCGGAGGCTTACATCTTCCTACTGGCCGTGCACGCCGTGAACCTGTGGTTCATCTCCCTGCTCCGGATTCCCGACTCCGGGCCCCGCGCCGCCGTTCCGCCCATGTGGAGCGGCATGGGGAACGCCTTCGGCTTTGCCTGGAGGACGCCCATGCTGGTGGGAATGCTGTCGATCACGCTGGTAATGAACGCGCTGGCCTTCCCGCTGCAACAGTTCATACCGGCGGTGGGCAAGGACCTGCTGGACGTGGGCCCGGCGCTGGTGGGAGCACTGGTGGCCGCCGACGGCTTTGGACACCTGGCAGGCGCGGCAGCCATGGCATCGACGCGTGGCATCAGGTACCACGGCCGCTACTTCACCTTCGGCTCCATAATTGTGCTTCTGGCCTCGGCGGCATACGTATGGTCCCCCTGGTATGCCCTTGCCTTCATCCTCCTGTTTGTGAGCGGCCTGGGGCAGGCCGGATTCTCCACCATGCAAAGCAGCATCATGATGCTGGTCTCCCCACCGGCCATGCGGGGCCAGATGATGGGACTGCTCAGCTTCTGCATCGGCGTTGCCAACCTGCTGGGCGCGCTGGAGATATTCTTCGTAGTGCGTGTGCTGGAATTGCAGCAGGCCATATCGCTGCACGCGCTGGTGGGCCTGACGCTATTGGCGCCGGTTATGTTGTTCACCCCCCTGGTCTGGCGCCCCCTGGCGCAACCTGAACCCAGCCCGGTGGGTAGTAGTTAGAAGCCATCTTAAAAATCCCCTCCCCCTTGACGGGGGAGGGTTAGGGTGGGGGTGAAAGGGTAATACGGCTGGCGCGTTGATGAGCTGCTCACCTGTTTTGAGATAGTTTCTTAGTAGCTAGTGGATAGCGTATAGTAGGGACCTCTGTTAGTGGTCAACAGTTGGCCACTGGCAACTGACCACCGAGAGAGACGGAGTGGTTGATGTCGCAGGTAATCGACTGGCCGGGCAGGATGCAGGAACTGGCCGACTTCGTAGGACTGGACCAGGAGGGACTGGAACTGATCCGGTCCACGAGGGATGTGATCCTGGCCCATGGCGACGACCTGACCGCGTCCGTTTATGACAACTTCCTGGACTTTCCCGAGACACGGCGCTTCTTTGCCGATGAGCGCGGCGAGATCAACGAAGAGCGCCTGACACGGCGCAAGCACAGCCTGATGCGCTGGCTGCGCGGCTCGGTGGACTTCCAGATGGACACGGACTATCCCATCCGGGTGCTAGCCATGGGGATCGTGCACAGCCATCCGCCGCTACACCGCTCCCACCTGGGGTCGGTGCCGGCCCGGTTCATGATTGGCACCATAGGCTACATCCAGGCTGCCGTTACCGACCTGCTGCGCCGCGAACTGGATGACCAGGAACTGGCCATTCGGGCTGCCTCGGCGTGGAACAAGATGCTGACGCTACAGCTGGACATCATGCTGGCCGGGTACATCACCGAGGTGCCCAACGAGCCCGTGCCTGGTGAGCCGCAATACACCGGACCAGGAGCGGAATAGCGGTAGGACTTACGCAGCAATCCCCCCAACTATTCCCTCTCCCTCTGGGAGAGGGTCAGGGTGAGGGCGTACCTTGCACTTACAGAAACGAAAACGCCTCGGTGACCCCTTAAATCGGAAAGCGAAGTGGAAATGTCACACACCCTCTGAAGTACGAAATTCTTATCGGAGATGAAAACCTATGAGCAAGGTGCTGGTGATCCAGGGCGCCGGAATGAACATGCGCGGCAAGTCCCAGGTTGAGATATTCGGCTCAGCAACGCTGGAGGAAATCGACGAGCAGATCAAGGGCTACGCCGAGGGGCTGGGCATCGACGTTGAGCTATTCCACTCCAACATCGAGGGCGAGGTGGTGAATGCTCTATACGACGCCCACGACCGCGACTTCGATGCCTGCCTGATCAACCCGGCGGGCTACACTACCGTCGCCGGGCCGCTCCGGAGCGCCATCACGCAGGTCAAGTTCCCGGTGTACGAGGTGCACGTGTCCAACCCCACGGCGCGCGGTACAGTTTCGCAGGTGCTGCCGGTCTGCAAGGGCGCAGTCTACGGCTGCGGCGTTTACGGCTACCGCCTGGCGCTGGAAGCAGTGCAGCAGCTCTCCGGCTAGACAGGCAGGAGCCGCTTCGGGAGAAGACGTCTTCCTCTGAGACCGTTGTGCCTGGCGATGCATGTGAACCACAGAGGGCACGGAGAGCGCAGAGGGTCATTCGTTGCCATATCTGACCGGAAATCCTCTGTTTCCTCTGCGCGCTCTGTGGTTAATGAGACCGGCGGCTACTCGCAGCGCAGGCAGCGCGGCTCGGAGAACACACTGTCGTGGACGCCGGGGCTGGTGATCAGGTAGTCCAGCACGACCCGCATCGCCTTGTCCTCGCTGGACAGGTTATACTTTTCCTTGGCCTGCCGTATAAAGGCCATCTGGTCCGGATTGAGTTCTATCGTGTAGGCTTCCTTGGGGCCAGCCATACTTGACTCTCCTATTGCCAATCAATTCGGGCGGACACCCGCCCGTCGCGCCTTCAGGATAGTGGACGCCGTCATCCCACGCAATGACTTCAGGCGTTCGATTGCGCCATCCACGCATGGAGTCTCAAATTGCTGACTCGCGGCTTGTTGATCGCCGTCCTCATGGGAGCAATTGGGATGCTAACGGGCTGCGCAGGTCAAGCGCCGACAGCAACGAACACCGTAATCGCACCGGAAAGCCCGACCCCCGAGACCGTGAACCCCACGCCAACTGCTGCGCCATCAACTCACTCACCGCCTACGTCGGAGCCGCGACCAGAGTCTGCCGATGGCCCTTCCACCGCTGAGGGAGTATCGGCGGTGGGCGGCGAAACTCCTACGCTTTCCCCGAACGCAGGTCAGGTCAGCACGCCCACCGGCACGCCGACAGCCACGCCGAGCGCCGTGTCATCAGCCGAGGACATCTCCACCATCATGCGGATAGTGGAGGACTACTGGGCGGCGCTCAATGACTACGACGTTGACCTGGCGCTGACAATGCTGGAGGACAGCTATCGTGCCAAGGAAGAGGACCCGATCCGCAGGGACATAGGACGCATGAAGCTGTTCCGGGTCAAGTTGGGTGTTTCTGTGGAAAAGCCCCTGGCCTTGAATGAAGCAGGCGACTACGAGATCTACCTCGAGCTGACAACGCCGGTGGACACCCGCCGTGTTTTGATGCAATTCCGTCGCATTGACGGGGACTGGATGATCGTTTTCTCCGGTGAAGTCGACTAGCCCGGGCGTCAGATGCAGGCGTCGCTTACTGCCTGCGAGATGGCCGCCAGCCGGGGAGTGTTGCTGATCTCGGCGCGGAAGCCGTTGGTGATGTAGGCCACCGCCAGACCCGTGTCGGGATTGGCCCACCCAACCGATGTTCCGGAACCGGCGTGGCCGAAAGTGCGCGAGTCCAGCTTTTCCGGATCGCCGGTGCGCGGGTCGGCCAGCGACAGCCCCATGCCACGAATGACCCTGCGGTTCAACGAGTGATCAATGCCTTCGGAGTGGGCCGACGTTACCTCTTCTACCGTCTCTGGCCGCATAACGGTAACTCCGTCCAGGGTGCCCCGCAGTTGCATCATGGCGAAGAAACGGGCGAGGCCCCTCGCAGTGGATATGCCCCCTCCGGCGGGCTGCACCGTGCGATGCACCTCGGGATTGTTGTAAAGCTCCACCTGGCTGCGGCGGTCACAGTCCTCCATGGCGTGGAGCTTGGACACCCGGTCCAGCAGCCACTCGGGGAGGCCGATGAACAGGTCGTTGATTCCCAGCGGGCGGGTGATCTCCTCGCGGACGAAGCGGTTGATGGGGCGCCCGTCGACGCGGCGGACCAGCTCGCCGCAAACCCAGCCGAAGTTGCGGGGATGGTAGGCGATAACCCGGCCTGGCGGGTAATCGGGTCGTAACTCCTCCATCGCCTTCACGGCAGCGCCCCAGTCGCTCCAGCGGTCCCAGGTCATGTGGCTGGGGCTATCGGGAAATCCTCCGCGATGGGTGAGCACCTGAGCGATGGTCACTTCGTCCTTGCCGGACTGGGCAAACTCGGGCCAGTGGTCAGCGACACGATCATCCCAGGCCAGCATGCCCCGCTCCCAGAGGATGTGCAGGCAGGCGGCAGTCACCGGCTTGGTGGAGGAGTAGAGGACGAACATGGTGTCTTTTTCCACCGGCCGGCCTGTCGCCTGGTCAGCGAGTCCGCCGTAGAGGTCCAGAACCAGTTCTCCCTGATGGTAAACGGCAAGCGCGGCCCCCGGATGGAGGCCGGATTCTATCTGCTCCAGGAAAAGCTCTTTGACACGCTCAAGACCCCGGGGGTCCATCCGCGTTTCCGACGGCGCTCCTGCGCCGCAAGTAATTGTCACTCTGTGCTACCTCACCACGTACCGGGGGCCGTCGCCTGCCAAAGCTCTGGCCCTGAGTTTGTTGGAACGAATCCTATGAGACGCTGAGCTCCGCCTTGCCCAGCCCCTCGATTTCGATGAGAGCCGAATCCCCGGGCTTGAGCCACTTGGGTGAGACGATGCTGCCGGTGATTACCACCATGCCTGCCTTCAGTTCCTGCCCACGGGATGCCAGGTTGTTTGCCAGCCAGGCAAGCGGCTCCAGCGGATGGCCCATCACATCGGAACCCATCCCCTCACCGACCAACTCGCCGTTGATTTCCATGTAGCCGCGGCAGCCCGCGAGGTGGATGCCGCGCCAGTCCGCGACCGGCTCTCCCAGCACAATGCCCGCGTTCAGAATGTTGGAGGCAATGGTCGTAAGCAGTTGCGTCTGGGTGTCCTGCCCTTGGGTGCGCCGGTTGTCGACGACCTCGAAGGCCGTCGTAACCGACTCCACGGCCTCGGAAACTCCGTCCCGGTCGTAAGGGGCGCCGGATGCCGGCAGGTCTCTGCCCAGACGGACGCCGACCTCGCACTCGATGCCGGGCTGCACGAACTCAGCGGAATTCAACACGGCGGGGGAGTGGCGAACATTGTTGGCCAGGATCACTCCGGCCACCGGCTCGCTGATCCCCGAGGACTGCTGCAATGCGGTGGTGGTGTAGGCGATCTTGTACCCGGCGACCGCGCCGAATTCTGCGCTCAACGCTCCCTGGTAAGCGTCCTGCACGTCGTACGCCTCGCTGATGTTCTCCGGCAGCAGGTCCCCTTCCAGCAGGTATTTTTCCTTGTCTTTGAACTGCTGCAGCAGCGCCTCGCACGCCTGGGATACTCTGCTCATCTGTTCCTCGCGTCATTCCCTGTTGTTCAGGTTCAATTATACCAATCAATTCCCGATTGATTAAGCCCTTAGAGGGTTTGTGACAAATTCCCTCTCCCTCTGGGAGAGGGTTAGGGTGAGGGCGTACCCTGTTCTTACAGGAACAGAGACACCTCGAGGATACCGCAAATCGGAGAGCGAATTGGATTTGTCACACTCCTTTTCATAAACTATCTCAAAACAGGTAAGCTGCACATCGGCGGGCCTACCGAGCAACCCATTCACCCCCACCCAAACCCTCCCCTGTCGAGGGGGAGGGGACCTTTGAGATAGTCACCTATTCGTACGGCGCCAGCTGTATCTCGTGAAGGGCCGGCACCACTTCCTTGCCCAGCAACTCGACCGAGCGCATCACGTCATTGTGCGGAATGTTGCCGTCACTGCCAATGAGGATCATGTAGCCGGGATTTAGCTGCTCGATGGTCTCGGACAGCCTCCTGATGACCGTGTCCGGGCTGCCGACGATGATGGCCCCTACCTCCTGAAGGTCCTCGTAGCCCATGGGCGGGCCGCCACCGCCGCCGATGCGTCGCGCCGCCAGGCGGCTGGCAACCTGCGACTGGTATCCAGGCGGGTCCAGGTGTTCGATGGGCCCGCGCATCCGGTGCTGGCCGGCCCAGAGGAAGCCACGGCCCAGCTCCTGCGCCTTCTCGTCCGTGTCCGCTACGAAGGCCCGCACCTGGTAGCCGAAGTGCTCCGGGCCCGGCGTGAAACCGACCTCCTTGGCCGTGTCGATGTAGACCTGCTTGAGTTCCTTGGTCAGGCTGATGAGTGCGCCGAGGTTCATGTAGGCGTATTGGTGGCTCGCGGCCCACACCACGCTCTCCGGGCTGCTGCCGCCCGGGAACCAGACGGGCGGGTGCGGCTTCTGCACAGGCAGCACCCACGGGTTCACCACCCGGTGATGGTAGAAGCGCCCCTCGAACCGAAACGGCCCCGGCTCCGTCCAGCACTTGATGATCAGGTCGTGGGCCTCCTCGAAGCGGTCGCGGTTCTCCGTCGGGTCGATGCCCGCCTGAAGCGTTTCCACCGCGCCACCCCGGACGAAGCCTGATATGAGACGCCCGTTGGAAAAGCAGTCCAGCATGGCCAGCTCCTCGGCCATGCGCACCGGCTCGTTGATGGGAATGATGTTGCCGAGGATGGCGATTTTCACCCGGTTGGTGATGCGGCTGATGACGGCGGCGTCGATGTTGGCGGAGGGTTTCATGTTCCAGTATGACGAGTGGTGCTCGTTGGTCATGATGCCGTCGAGACCGGCCTCGTCGGCCATGGCGTACTGCTCGTGGTACTGGTTATAGAGCTGGTGCGCCTTCTCAGGGTCGAAGTAGGTGTTGGGGAAGTCGAGCCGACCCGACTTGAACTGGGCGATGTCCTCCTCGTTCAGCTGCGTGTACGGCTGCTGGGAGTGGAAAAAAACATCAACTGTATCTTTCATAACGGCCCTTCTTACGGTTGATTCAGCGGTAACAGTCCGAGGCGGGAAGCTCTCAGGATATTTCGATGCCCACCGGGCAGTGGTCGGACCCCATCACGTCCGGCAGAATGAATGCGTCGGAGAGGTTGGACGCGAAGTCGCTGTCGGTGAAGAAGTAGTCGATGCGCCAGCCTACGTTACGCTCACGCGCCCGGGTCATCGTGTCCCACCAGCTGTAGTTGCCTGGCTCCTGGTTGAACTGGCGGAAAGTGTCGACGTAGCCGTGCTCGAAAAACTTGTCCATCCAGGCCCGTTCCTCGGGGAGAAAGCCGGAGATCTTTTCGTTCTCCTTGGGCCGGGCCAGGTCTATTTCCTTATGGGCGGTGTTCACGTCGCCGCAGACCACTACGCTGCGCCCCTCTCGCCTCAGGTTCTCCACGTACTCCAGGAAGGCGTCGTAGAACTCCATCTTGTAGCGCAGACGGTCAGCGGAGCGCTTGCCGTTGGGGAAGTAGATTCCCAGCAGCACGAAATCGTCGAAGTCGGCGACCACCGTGCGACCCTCATTGTCGAAGCGCTCGACTCCTAGCCCAAGGCTGACGCTGCGCGGCTCGTGGCGGGTGTACAGGGCAACGCCGCTGTACCCCTTACGTTCCGGCTGGGAGAACCAGACCCTGTAGCCCTCAACGTCCTTCAGGGCCGTGGGCAACTGCGACTCGTGGGCCTTGGTCTCCTGGAGGCACAGCACGTCGGGCTGCTCCGACTCGAACCACTCAAGGAATCCCTTCTTGTGAGCTGCCCGGATGCCGTTGACGTTCCAGGAAATCAAGCGCATGTGTCACCTGCCAAGAGGCTGAATTCAAGGCCGATTATAGCAAAGGACTCGGCGTCGTGAGAGCCGAATCCCTATGCTATTATGGGCATCGCTTTCGGACCCATAAGAAGCTATCCCCAAATCCCCTCCCCTTGACGGGGGAGGGTTAGGGTGGGGGTGAAAAGGCAGCCAGGGAGCCAGTTGATGAGCAACTAACTTTGTGTTGACATAGTTTTCAGATACCGGCCCGCGATGGGCAGCCTCGTGGACAGCATTGAGCGGAGCGTAGTAAAAGCCATGGTCAAAACAGGACAGCAGTACCTCGACAGCCTGAGGGACGGGCGCCAGGTTTTTCTGGACGGAGAACTGGTCACCGACGTGGTGGACCATCCAGCCTACCGCAACGCCATACGCACCACGGCGGGCCTCTACGACTTCCAGTCCAATCCCGAAAACACCGACCTGATGACTTTTGAATCTCCGACCAGCGGCGACCGGGTCAACCGCTGCTGGCAGTTGCCGGAGTCTTACGACGAGCTGGTCGCCCGCCGCAAGGCCATGGAAACGTGGGCCGAATGCACCTACGGCTACATGGGCCGCTCGCCCGACCACGTGGCGTCGTCGCTGGCCGGGATGATGATGCGCCTCGACCTGTTCGAAGCTCACGGAAAGGAGCGGGCCAAAGCCCTGGCCGAATACTACCGCTACGTCCGCGACAACGACCTGTTTGTCACCTACACCATCACCAACCCGCAGGGCTGGACCGGCGAGCACGACGAGTTCCTGGTGGCCGGAATCTGCGACGAGGACTCGACGGGCGTGACCATCAAGGGCGCCAAGACCCTGGGCACCAGCAGCATCCTGGCCAACGAGGCGCTCTGCACCACCATCCAGCCGCTGACGCCCGGCGCCGAGAAACACGCCTTTTCCGTGGCCGTGCCCATGAACGCGCCGGGCCTCAAGATTCTCTCGCGCAAGTCTTACGAGGCATGGGCCGCCAGCGAGTTCGACAATCCCCTGTCCTTCAGCCTGGACGAAAACGACGCCGTTCTTTACTTCGACGAGGTCAAGGTGCCGTGGGAACGGGTGTTCATCAATCGCGACATCAAGCTGTGCCGCGACCAGTTCCACGAAGCGCCCACGCACATTTTCCAAAACTACCAGTCCCAGGTCCGGGTGATGGTCAAGCTCCGGTTCCTCGTGGGGCTGGCCCGCAAGATGGCGGACGCCAACGACCTGACCCGCGTGCCGCAAGTGGTCGAGACGCTGGGCAGGCTGGCGGCCCAGGCCGGGGTGATCGAGGGGATGGTCAACGGCATGGAGGTGCAGGGACGCTACGTGGGGCCGTACTACGTCCCGGACCGCCACCCGTTGTACACCGCGCAGGTGATGGCGCAGGAGTTGTACCCGCAGATCATGAACACGCTGCGAGACCTGGCCGGCGGCAGCCCGATCATGCTGCCCTCGTCAGTCAGGGACTTTGGCAACCCGGAGGTCGCCGACTACATCGAACGGAGCCAGAGCGCCATCGGGCCGGAAACCGAGGAGCGAGTCAAGCTGTTCAAGCTGGCCTGGGACGCCATCGGCTCCGAGTTCGCCTCCCGCCACATCCAGTTCGAGCTGTTCTACGCCGGCGCGGGCTACGTGGTGCGCAACAACTCCTACCGCACCTACGACTGGGAGCGCGCCACCGGCATGGTAGACGGCCTGCTGGACAGCTACGGCCTGCCGCAGTGAACGGAATTACCCTCACGGCCCCTGGTCGAACTGCACCAGGATGCCGTCAGGATCGTATACGAAGAAAGTGCGAATCAAGCCATTGGCATCCGTGAAATCGTCCAGCGTACCAGCTAGCGGAACGCCCTTGGACATCAGTTCCTCGGCGCAGGCTCGTACATCCTCCACTCCGAAGGAAATGTGGCTGATTCCGATCTGGTCCAGCTTGATTGGCTCGCCCCCAACCTCGTCTCCAGGATGCGAGGTCAACACCAGGAACGGCTCGGTGGTGTCGGGGTCGTCAAAGTACACGTTCGCAACCGTCCGCGACTGCCGTGGCCTTTGATACATCTCCGCCGACTCTGCGCCCGGCCTGCGCTCCATGTCCTGGGTCGTGTGCAGCCTGACCGTCAGGCCGAG
Organism: Dehalococcoidia bacterium; assembly: GCA_965203005.1. Classification (GTDB taxonomy): domain Bacteria; phylum Chloroflexota; class Dehalococcoidia; order Lucifugimonadales; family UBA3495; genus VXOI01. The sequence continues at coordinate 961,371 of CBDBBS010000002.1, read as the reverse complement.
CAGATCGCGGTAGAAGTGCAGTGAGCGTTCGAGGTCGGCCACGCACACCGCAATATGTGAAACTCCCTTGGCTCGCATCCGAATCCCTCCTTGGCGATTGCTATTATGATAAGGCCACCCCTCACCCTGCGAAATCCTGAATCGGCTGGCACACCGGAGTAAGACCATGACCATCCCCGCACAGTTTCCTCTCAGCATGCCGACGGGCCTGCCCCTGCCGCTGGAGGGCATCCGCGTACTGGATGCCACGCACATCGTGGCCGGACCATTCTGCTCGCTCATCCTGGCTGACATGGGCGCAGAAGTCATCAAGATCGAGCGGCCGCGTACCGGCGACATCGCCCGGGGGAGAACCCCCTTTGTTACCGATGCAGACGGCAACCGCATGAGCGCGCGGTTCCTGGGCATCAACCGGAACAAGAAGAGCGTCAGCATCGACCTGCGCCATCCCCGCTGCAAGCAGGCCTTCGAGAGCCTGGTGGCAGTGTCCGACGTGCTGGTGGACAACTGGGGCTCGGGGGCCTTCCAGCGGCTGGGACTGGGTTACGACCGGCTCAGCACGATTAACCCTGGCTTGGTTTATGCCAGCATTACCGGCTACGGCGACAGCGAGGGACTGACCGGTCCGTACTCCAACTGGCCCGCCAACAACATGGCGATACAGGCCATGTCGGGGTGGATGGAATTGACCGGCGACCCCGACGGCCCGCCACAGGCCGTCAGTGACAACATCGGCGACTCCATCCCTGGCCTGTGGGCCGCCCTCAGCATCGTGCTGGCCCTGGAGACGCGGCGCAAGACCGGGCGGGGACAGCATATCGACGTGGCCATGTACGAGTGCATGGTGTCCCACATCGAGAGCAATATGAACCATTACCACTCCACCGGGGAGGCGCCCATGCGTACTCACGACCGCATGGCCACCGCCGGGGTCACATTCCGGGCCAAGGACGGCTACGTGGTCCTGGCGGGGGCGCGCACCGAGGAGAGGCTGCGCTCCCTGTGGCAGACCATCGGACGCGACGACCTGGCGGCGGACCCGCGCTTCCTAGGCGGCGAACAGGGTGGGCAGTTCTTCGTCAACGAGTTTGTGCCTGCCATCGAGGGGTGGTCGGTCAACCTGGGTAAGCTGGAGATCGCCGAGAAGCTAGTGTCTCTCGGCTTCTCCATGGGGATGGCCCAGACCATGGAGGACCTGGCCCATTGCCCGCAACTGGAGGGCCGCAGGATGTACGTGGACACCGGCGATACCCTGGGAGGCACCTTCCGCTCGCCCCGGACGCCAGTGAGACTCACCGCATGCGTAGACTCACCTGCCGAGACGCCGCCAACGCTGGGCCAACACAACCGCGAGGTCCTCTGCGGCATCGGCGGGATGACGCCCGAGGAACTGGAAATGCTGGAGGCGGAAGGCGCCCTCTGACAGGGTGTGCGATCAATCCCCTCTCCCTCCGGGAGAGGGTTAGGGTGAGGGCGTTCCGCTGTTCTCGCAATAGTGACGGCGATCAATCCAGCGCTGCTTCCCACAGGTAACGTAGGCTACTCCTCCTCTGCCGAGATTGGCCTCTTGACCAGTGGCGTAAACAGCATCACCGGGATCAGCAGCGCGAGGCCCAACCCGGTGCTCAATGCCACCGCCACGTGAGCGCTGAGATAGTCGGCAACGAATCCCACTATCGCGCCCCCCACCGCAGCCACGCCGATGCACTGCCCTAGCACTCCCAGGGTGGCTCCCCTGATCTCCGGGGGCGACGAAAGCATGATGATGGTGCTTTGCATGGTACTGAAACCTGCCGCCCCAAGGCCGGAAATCAAGAGGAGAGCGAACGACAGCGGATACCACGGCGACAGGGCAAAGCAGATCAGACTGATGAGCTGAATCGCCATGCCGAAACAGAATACCCTGCCGTGGTAGCGCAGGTTGGGTATCAGGCCGATGGCCAGAGCTGCGCCCAGCGTGCCGAAAGACTGGGCCGAAATCAGCACACCGGTCAGCTCGGGGCCGACACCCAGGTGCTCGGTGGCCACCACCGGGAACAGCGACTCCACACTGAAGGCCAGGGCGTTGAATATAATGGTGCCCATCAGCACGGCCCGCACTACTGGGTTGCTGAAGGCGTAGCCAAACCCGGTCTTGGCAGTCTCCCAGATGGCGAACCGCCCGTTCCCCCTGGCGGGCAGGCGCGTCCTGACCAGCATCACGAATACAAACGCGAGGCTGTAAAGCGCCAGCAGGGTGGCAAATGCCGCAGTGTATCCTCCTTGCCCCACGACAATGCCTCCAGCCAACGGGCCCAACAGCCGCCCGATAGTCGTGGTGATGGTCTCCAGGGACATGGCTCCCACCAGTTCCCTGCTGCCCACCAGCTCGTAGATGTACGACCGGCGTGAGGGAAACTCCAGAACGTACAGCCACCCCAGCAGCAGCGAGGCGATGAACAGGTGCTCAGGACGGGCCTGATCGCTGACGACCAATGCCAGCAACACGGCCATCACTGCGACTATGCCCGTCCTGACCACAATCATGACCATCCGCCGGTTGGCGCGGTCGGCCACCATTCCCGACACCAGCGCGAACAGCAGCATCGGCGTCCAGCGGAAGGCGAAGAGCAGTGCCACCTGCAGCGCCGAGCCGCCGATGTCCAGCATCAGTAGCGCCATCACCACGGCTTCCATCCAGCGCCCGGAGTTGTCGGCCCCGCCGGCCAGCCAGAGCAAACGGAAATCCCCGTTGCCGAGGACGGCAAGGATGCTGCTGGAACGGCCGAAAGAGCGGGAGGCGGTGGTCATTTCGGAGAGGACATTCCCGGACGCGACTCAGGGAGCCGCGAGAATGGCGCCAATAGGCGAAGACAGTATGACAGGCTAATCTATTGTAGTTGCCCCGGTGCCACACCTAGACCAATTCGGAAAACGTCTAGGAAGCAAAACAGGCCCCGCACTGCGCGGGGCCTGCAGAATTCGTCGTTTATGTCGTGAAGGTCACTAGCCCTTGCAATCATCCCTCTGGCACCTGTGTAACTTGGATGACCGGGTCTCCGATATCGACTGTGCTGAGGCTGGCACCCAACGACTCATACTGGTCCACCCATCTTGGCGGCATAAGTGCTCGGGCCACAGGGCCGATGGTAGCAGGAGTAATCGCCGGATTTGCCAAAGACGTAGTCGCCACTGCGAGGTTTTCCTGAACCTGTATTATACGAACAAACGCTCTCGGAGACTCGACTGACCCCAAGATCTGTTGGGTGTCAGGATCCCGGATTTGCTCTCCCTTCGGGTTGACGATCTTAAACGTCATACCTTCAGTTACATTATCTGTTGAACCGACATTCAAAACTACCTGCCGGGAGTCAAGAATTTGTGCAACCTTGCCTCGAATTGGCTCCATCACCATTTACTCCTGTCTTGGATTGGTCTTGAATGTCCCTCCTTGCACTTCGCTCATGTCTGCCGGAACTATGTCGCGCCAGTCGTCCAAGGCATCATCCACCGTAACCAGTTGATTGCTTACAAGTTCCTCCAGTCTAGCAAATGCTACTTGATATTTGTCTACAGATTCCAAATCCCGGTATTCTTAACATAAGGGGAAGTTGCTTTTACAATCAGGTTCAACCTGAAAGTCGGAGGTGGGGGATGGCGAGAAGCCGGGTTTACCGCCACGATGTGCGCTGCCCTGACTGCGGTTCCAACTGGATGCGCAAGGACGGTCATGTGGCAGAGCGACAGGCTTACAGTTGCGGCGACTGTGGGCGGCGTTGCGTGCCTGGCGGGGCCTACCGCCGTCCCAGTCAGGCGGTCAAGGAGCGGGCCGTCGCCATGTACACCGAGGGCAGCAGTTTGAGCGCCATAGGCCGGGTGTTGGGCTACAGCGCCCCGGCGGTGCTGGGGTGGGTGAAAAAGGGGGGCGCATTGCCTTGAGCCGGCTGCGGGAGCGCAACAGGCACCGGACAGAGGGCCTGGCCGGGCGTCAGCCGGCGGCGGTGATTGCTTGGGATGAGATGTGGACTTACCGGGGAGCCAGGCATGGGAGCAAGCGAGAGGACTGCTGGATTTGGACGGCGGTGGTAAGGGAGGCCGACGGCAGCCGCTGGGCGGATTTCGAGGTGGGGGACCGCAGTGAAGGCCCCTTCCTGCGGCTGTATGAGAGACTGCCGGAGGCTGGATTGTACCGCAGCGACGCTTACGGGGTGTATCCGGGCTGGCTTCCGCCGGAGCGGCACGTGGCAGGCAAGGGCGGAGCGGTGAACTGGAATGAAGGGCTGCACTCGGTGTGGCGGGGGAAGCTGAACCGGCTGGCGCGGCGGACCAAAGGGTACACCAAGAAGGTGGAGATGCTGGTCTATTCTCTGGCCTTGGTCTGCTGGCGCCAGTGGCGGAAATCCAATACCAGCGCATATTAAGAATACCCAAATCCCTGGCCTCCTCAATTATCGAGGCTGCTCTTGCCAAGCCTGAGTAAAGAGAATTAATACGTCTAAATGCAGATCGTGCCTGAGGACGATTCAAAGGGGACTGCCGCCCAAGCCACACAGATCCCACAATCCCAAGTACCAGAATTAGAATCTGGAGGGAGGTACCTTCAAGTGGGGTCAGGCTCCGAAATGTCGAAACATAGACGTAAAATCCTGCAAGGGCCAGACCAGTGAGTATCAAGGTTAGAGGCATGGGATTCTTCATTTGGATTCCGCTCTCGATAGAATGAGAAAGTTGCAGGCCCCGCACTGCGCGGGGCCTGCAGAATTCGTCGTTTATGTCGTGAAGGTCACTAGCCCTTGCTCTCAATCGCCTCCAGTACGACCGCCGGGGTGATGGGCAGCTGGTTCACGCGCACGCCGATGGCGTTGGAGACGGCGTTGGCAATGGCTGGCAGCGGGGGAATGATGGGCGCCTCGCCCACGCCCCGGAGGCCGAACGGGTGCCGGGGGTTCGGCACTTCCACCATCACGGTCTCGATCATCGGCACGTCCAGGCTGGTGGGCATCCGGTAGTCGAGGAAGCTGGAGTTCAGCATCACACCCTGGTCGTTGTAGGAGTACTCCTCGTTCAGGGCCCAGCCGATGCCCTGCACCGTGCCGCCCTGGATCTGGCCCTCAACGTAGCTGGGATGGACGGCAGTGCCAACGTCCATGAATGCGGTGCAGCGCACGACATCCACCTTGCCGGTGTCCATGTCGACTTCGACGTCGAAGATGTTGCCGGCGATGATGGGGCCAACGCCAGTGGACACCGCCGACACCGACGTGGTTATTGCGCCGCCGGTGCGCATCATGCGTCCCGCAAGCTCCTTGAATGTGAAGCGGTCCTCGGGGTTGACCTTGCAGACGAACACACCGTCTTCGAAGGCCACGTCGTCCTCCTGTACCTCCCAGATGGCCGAAGCGCGGGCGGCCATCTGCCGCTTGACATCCTCGGCGGCCTGGATGGCGGCCAGTCCGGTGTCGAAGGCGGTACGGCTGCCACCCGTAACCGCCGTGTAGCCGATGGTGTCGGTGTCCACCACTGTCGGAATCACGTCCTCGGCGGCGATGCCCAATACCTCGGCAGCCTGCATGGCCACGGCGGTGCGGGTGCCGCCGATGTCGACCGAGCCGGTCACCAGGTTGATGGTGCCGTTGCTATTGACGATGATGGTCGCGGCCGACATCTGCCCTGCCTGCCAGCGATAGCCCACGGCCACACCGCGACCCCTCCGGGCGGCGGGGTTGCCCGGCTCACCCAGCGGCGCGCTGTAGTGGGGGTGGTCCTTCATCGCCTCTTCCATTTCCTTGACGCCGAAGCGCGGGTGGGCGACGCCGTTGGGCATCCGGTCGCCTTCCTTGGCGACGTTCTTGAGCCGCAACTCCATGGGGTCTATACCCAGCTCGGCAGCCAACTCGTCGACAATGGGCTCGATGGCGAAGGCGCCCTGCGGCTGGCCGGGAGCGCGGTAAGCCTGCACCTTCTGCTTATTGACCACCACGTCGTAACCATCGACCAGCAGGTTCTCGATGTTGTAGGGGCCAGTGGCGCAAAGGGTGCCGCCGCCCACGGGGGAGCCAGGGAATGCGCCGGCCTCGAAAGCCATCCAGGTCTGGATGGCAGTAATCTTGCCGTCCTTGGTGGCCCCGATCTTGGTCCTCAGCGTCGTGGCGGAGGTTGGCCCAGTGCCCTCGAACACGTCCTTCCGGCTCATCACCAGCTTGACCGGGCGCCCGGTCTTCTGGGACAGGATGGCCGCCAGCGGCTCAAGGTAGGTGGTGATCTTTGCGCCGAAGCCGCCGCCGATCTCGGTTGGGATAACCCGCACCATGTCCTCGGGCACGCCGCAGATGGCGGCGGTCGAGCTGCGTATGGCGAAGGAGCCCTGGGTACAGGTCCAGACGGTCAGGCGGCCGTCGCCGGTCCAGGTGGCGGTGGAGGCGTGAGGCTCGATGTAGCCCTGGTGCACCGTGCCGGTGTGGTATTCGCGCTCCAGGACGACATCCGCCTCCCGGAAGCCCTTCTCAACATCGCCCAGCTTGTGCTGGATGTGGCTGGCAATGTTGCCCCGCGCGCCTGTGTCTTCGCCACGGGCGAAGCGTTCCTGCTTGAAGTGGGTGGACAGGGTCTCGTGAATGACTGGCGCGTCAGGACGCATGGCGTGCTCAAGGGAAAGCACCGGCTCAAGCACTTCGTAGTCGATGTCGATGAGGGCCAATGCCTGCTCGGCGATGTGCGGGCTGGTAGCGGCAACGGCGGCGACGGCATGCCCTTGGTAGAGGGCCTTCTCGTGAGCCATAACGTGCTCGGCCATCAGACGGACGTTGCCCTGCGTTTCCGCGAGGTCGATGATCTGGTCCTGGATGATGGGGAAGTCCCTGGAGGTGATGACGGCCATCACTCCGGGCAGGGCCTCGGCCCGGCTGGAGTCGATGTTGCGGATGCGCGCGTGGGCATAGGGACTGCGCAGAACCTTGCCGTGCAGCATGCCTGCGAGCTGGATGTCCGCGCCGTACTTGGCGGCTCCGGTCACCTTGTCGATGCCGTCGTGGCGGATGGGCCTGGTTCCCACGACCTTGTAGTCGCTGCTGGGTCGTTGCTCGGTGGTGGTCATTTGTACCTCCGCTGAATTTCCCGATAGAAATCGGGAGAAATCAGAATGAATTTCGCTCTTCGGCCGCGCCTGCGGGCCGTCCTCAACTATAGCCATCGGGTACGGAATGTCAAACTGAAAATCGAAGAGCATTCCGGACGATTACCTGGGGGTGTGCCAAATGCCCTCTCCCTCTGGGAGAGGGTTAGGGTGAGGGCGTCCCTCTCTATTTTCAGGAGTAGATGGATGCGGCCCGCAGCCTGTTCCTCTTAAATGGAATGGGCTTATTGGACACCCTCTCAGCGGGCCATACAAAGAAATCTCCCTCCCGAATGGGAGGGAGAGCGGGGCGCAGGTTTTCGCGGTGAGTCGTTCACCACCCCTCCGACCTCTCAGCATAGGCGTGGGTCGGCATTTCGTAGGTGATGCCCGCTTCGTCATAAGCCGATGCTCCAACAAAGTGAGAGAAGTTGTTGAAGTTGAAGGATCCGGCGCGACCGGGAAACACCCTGCGCATGGTCCGGGCGTATCGGGCCTGCATTTTGATCAATGCCAGGATTCCCCTAGTACGGCGGCGCCTCGGGAATCTCAACTGATCGGCCAGGTCATCCCCGATGAGCGCCCGCGAAATAGTGTATACCAGCTTCGCTAATTTCTCGCGTTCATCGCTGTCGGTGATGCCGACCACCGCCGGAACCGCGTTTACCAGAGAGTTCGCCATGATGATTGACTCAAAGTCAATGGGCGGCTCACACATAAAGCCGATGTCATAGAGCTTCAGCGCCTCCTTTTCGTCGTTCCACAACATCGCCTCGGGAATCCCCATCAGGTGAGCGGAATAGCGCCAGATGTGCATGAAGCCTTCCCGCTCCTCCTTGCTGAAAGCCGCGCCCATCCTTTCCGAGTGCCTCAGCAGCCGCGCCGAAAAGTTGGCTGCCGCAAAGCCAAGGTGGGCCGCGCTGAGCGGCATACCCCACGCATCAATGTCCCAGTCATCGGAGCGCAGCAGCAGACGTCTTATCTGGCAGTGAACCAGCCTGATCCGCACCGACAGCTTCCAGCCATCGGCGTACCTTTGCAGTCCGTGGGGCAGGAAGATTTCCAACACGTGACGGTTGTTCTGCTTCAGCCTCCGGACGCCCTGCTCCCGCAGTCTGCCGGTGATGACAAAGGGCTTGCTGATATAGGAGGTGAATCCTTCTATCAGCACGCCGGCGACGAAGGCTTGCAGAACCAAATCCAGATTGGCGTGAAAGCCGCGAACCCCGGCCTCCGTTCGTGAATGGTCGAACCAGTCCGGCGTCTCATCCAGTTTCTCGAAGAAGTTCCGCAAGAGCTCCGGCGCTTCGCGCATTATCTGTTCATCCTGGTCCATACAGCCCTGAACGAGCCGGTGCCGTTGCGAGGCTTGCATGGAGAACAGCAGGTCAACCACCGGGTCGGCATCGGGGTCGCCGATGGTGGTGTGCGCGATGTAGTTGTCCGCCATTTTCGGGTCGACCAGCCGGGCTTTTTCATACCCGGATACGTAGTCGGACGGCACTTTCGGATAGTCCATAAACTACCTCGTAAGTCCGTCGCTGCCCGATTTCTCGGGGGGCTCAATTTGCAATTCGGGAATCCAGCGAAGCGGCGGGGGCAGATACCAGTTGCGCGCCCCCAGCACCTCCATGCTGGCCGGCACCAGCACCGAGCGCACCAGCGTCGCGTCCAGGAACACCGCCACGGCCAGGCCGAACCCCACCTGCTGGTTGATGAGGGTTTCTCCGGCGGCGAAGGCGCCGAAGACCACCACCATGATGACGGCGGCCCCGGTGATGATTCCGGCAGTGGAGCGCAGCCCGAAGGCCACGGCTTCGGTGTTGTCGCCCGTTTGGTCGTAGCGTTCCTTGATGCGGCTCAGCAGGAACACGTGATAGTCCATTGACAACCCGAACAGGATGGAGAACAGGAACAGCGGTATCCACAGGTCGATGACTTCGGTCTGCTGGAAGCCGAACAAGTCCGCCCCCAGGCCCTTCTGGAACACCACCACCAGCAGCCCGTAGGCTGCCCCGACGGAGAGCAGGTTCATAATGATGGCCTTGACCGGAATGACCAGAGACCGGAACACCACCATTAGAAGGACGAAGCTGAGACCCAGCACGAAGGCGAAGACGATGGGCGTGTAGGTGTCCACGATGTCCTGGAAGTCGGCGGAGGTCGCCGACAGGCCGCCCACCAGCGCCTCCGCCGGAACCCCCGCGTCTTTAAGAGCCAGGAAAGCCGCCGGGATATGCTCGTCGCGGATGGCGTTCACGGCGGCGATGGCCGGGGGACTGCTGGGCTCCCCGGCTATCACCACAGAGAGTACGGCGAGGTTGGCCTCGGGGAAGGCCTGCAACTCCGGCGGCAGCGGGAACCGGGGATCGGCCTGTATGGACGCCGACAGATTCCCGATGGCTTCCTGGACCTCCGGGCTGCCCACGTCGCCGTCAATGACTATGTCGGCGGGATTGACCACGCCGAAGGAAAATTCCTGCTCCAGGATGAAGAAGGCGTCGCGGGTGAAGGAGCCTTCCGGGTTGACGTCAACGCCGTTGACCCCGGTGTGTATCTGGAAGAAGAAGACCGCGGCGGCAATCATCGCGCCGCCCACTGCCAGCAGGCTGAGCAGCGGCAGACGGGTCACGGCGCGGGTTATGGCGTCCCACATTCCGCCCCTGGAATCAGCGGCAGAATCGGGGCGGGCAACAGCCTGTCCGATGAACGGCAGGCGCAGGGAGTTGACTCGCGGCCCCAGCAGCGCCAGCACCGCCGGCAGCAGGGTGAAGGTGGCCGCCAGAGTCACCAGGACGACGATAATCGCGCCCAAGCCGAGGGACTGGAAGAAGGAAGACGGGATTATCAGCATCCCACACAGGGCGAAGACGACGGTGAAGCCACTGAACAGCACCGTGCGCCCCGCCGTGGCCCCGGCCTTGGCAACGGAGTCGCGGACGCCCTCTCCCCGTCTCAACTCCTCACGGTAGCGGGAAACTATCAGCAGGGAGTAGTCAATCCCGATGGCCAGGCCAATCATGGTAATCATCAGGGTGACGAAGAAGGACAGCTCGAAAGCCTGCCCCACCAGGGACGCAATCCCCAGCGACACGCCGATGGAGACGACGGCCAGCCCGATGGGCAGGGCGGCTGCCACTGCGCTGCCGAATATAATCAGCAGGATGATTAACGCCACGGGGATGCCGAAGCGCTCCCCTTTTTGCAGGTCGGACTCGGCCAGCTCGGCCCTCTCCCAGGCGATGCTGGCCTCGCCGCCTACCAGCACCCGGAAACCGCCGGTCTGGTCGGCTTCGGAGGTCACGTGAACCACCTCTTCGACGTTCTCGATGGCTTGCTCCAGGTTGCCGGCGACGTTGACCGGCATTATGGTGGTCCTGCGGTCGGCGGACACCAAGGACTCGTCGCCGGTCAGCCAGTAGTTAAGCCCGCCGGCGACGACGTCCGGGCCCAGGGCAATCAGGTCGGCAGATACCGTCGCCGCCTTTTGCTGAAAGGCCGGGGCGTCCACCGTCAGGGTGTCCGATTGAATCACCACTATCTCGGTTATGCTGCCCGGGCTGCCCAGCCTGCTTTCCACCAGCTTTCTGGCCCGCTCCGACTCGATGCCGCCGGAAAGCCGCAGCTCGGTGGTGGTGGCGCTGTCCAGCAACTGCGTGGAAATGAGCAGGGCGGCGACGCCGAGAACCAGCCATATCCCGAAGGTCAACAACGGCCTTCCGGCGCTGGCGTGGGCCAGGGACTCAGGAAGAAGACGGTTCAGCAGTTTAAGTGCCTTTATCAGATTGAGTTATATACATTATATTCATAGTGCTAGAAGGTGGTTCAACAGTTTATATGCCCTTTTCATATGGAGTTTTGTGCATTACATGCATAGTGACAGAAGGCGGTTAAACAGTTTAAGTGCCCTTTTCCGATACAGGGCAATGCATTACTAGGGACAGGAGACTTGCCTATACAACAATGTCCCCCTCATTTTTCAGGAGAACTGAATCCGAGGCTCCCGGACACCAGCAGGGTCTTTCGATGCCCGGCACAAATGTCTGGACGGTGATCCATACGATTGATGGCTTGGTATGATTTCCCAATCACGGAAACCCCCGAATCGGGGAAATCGCAGTCGCAGTTCGGACGAAGAATCGAAAAAACCCTGAGGGCGCCAAGGCCCCGGTTGACACATCTATGCGTGATAGATACATTTCTTTCTGACGACTTTCACAAGTCGCCGGTCTAACTTGTCGCTATTGAGACCGGTGACGGTTTCGGCGGGGTTGAGCGCCCCTGGAGTTAAGAATGGCTGACATCCCACTGTTTCCGGTCACCGTTGTTGGCAGCTGGCCCCGATCCAACGAGCTGGTGCGCGCCCTGCGCAGCAAGGAGGCCGGCGAAACCACCTATGCAGAGTTCAGCAGGGCTGCGGATTCTGAAGTGCTGGAGTGCATCCGGGCACAGGAGGAGGCAGGGGTAGACATACTCAGCGACGGCGAGCAACGGCGCGACAACTTCTACTCATTCGCCGTGGACAAGCTCAACGGCTTGCAGCTGATGAAGGTGTCGGAACTGCTGAACTACTCCTCTGACCGCGCCCGCATGGAAGAGGTGCTGCGCGCCCTGGACGTTCCGGCTTTCGCCATCAAGAGCCCCATTGCCATCGAGCATGTCAGCAAGCGGCAGGGCCTGGCGCTGGACGAGCTGGCGTTCGTCAAGGAACACACCGACCGGGCCGTCATGGTCCCCATTCCCGGTCCCTACATGCTGACCCGCTCGGCGTGGTTCGAGGGGCTTTCCGACCGGGCGTATCCCACTCCCGATGACCTCGCCCGCGACGTGGTGGCCCTGCTGCGGGAGGAAATCGTCGCGCTGCGGGATGCCGGCTGCGACTTCGTGCAGCTGGACGAGCCCACGCTGTCGCAGGTGGTGTTCGGGGAGGAGACCACCGAGACGTTCATGTGCGCAGCGCTGCCCAACCGGCGCGACCCGACCGACGAGCTGGAAATGGCCGTGCGGCTGATGAACGAGACGCTGGACGGCATTGACGGCATCAAGACCGGCGTGCACGTTTGCCGGGGCAACTGGAGCCGCAAGGAAGAGGTGCTGCTCCAGGGCAACTATGGCCCCATGCTGCCCTACCTAGTGCAGATGAACATCGACCGGCTGGTGCTGGAGTGCGCCACCCCCCGCGCCGGCGAGATGGACGTGTTCAAGGAATACAGCAACGAGAAGGAAATCGGGCTGGGCGTAGTCAACCCCCGCACCGACGAGATCGAGCCTCCGGAGCAGATCGTGGCGCGGGTCAAGGAACTGCTGCAATACTTCGACCCGGACAAGATTTTCCTCAACCCCGACTGCGGTTTCGGGACCTTTGCCGAGCGCAACGTGAACACCCACGAGGTCGCCAAGGAAAAGATGCGGACCATCTACGAAGCGGCCCAGATGCTGCGGGCTGAGTTCGCCTAGAAAAAGCTTTTGTGGGAATCAGGATTTGCCTGATTAAAGGATTTTCAGGATATTCACAGCCCGACAATACTTGAATCTTGGCATCAGTAACGCAGTCCGAGATTTCACCCCCACCCTAACCCTCCCCCTCAGGGGGAGGGGATAATGAATGGAGAGGTCAAATGGCAACGGAACCAGAAAGAGACCTGAACGGGCTTCCCCGCGAGAAGCTGGCAGAGGTGCTGGACTCATTCCGAGACCCCGAAGTCTTCAACGCCGTGACCGGCCCCTGGAAGTCCAGGGTGGCCTGGCAGGGCGGCATGAAGGCCCGGGCCTACATGCGCAACCACACCGTGGACATGGATGAGCCCGGCGACCTGACGGCCACGGACGTAGCCGCCAGCGCCCACGAGCAGTTGCTGTCAGCCATCGGCAGCTGCATGACCGTAGGCTTCGTGGTCAACGCCACCAAGCAGGGCGTCCGCATCCATGATCTCGAGGTGGCCGTGGAAGGATACTTCGACAACATCCGCAAGTGGGCTGGCGTCGAGGACGAGGGTAACCCTGGCTATGGCAACATCTCCGCCAAGTGCTACGTCAGGGCCGATGCCGACGAGGACACGCTGCGAGAGATCTGGCGCCTGGCCGTCGAGGGTTCGCCCGTCACCCAGTCGGTGGTCAACCCAACTCAGGTCAACACCGATTTCGAAGCGATCGGGTAATGGCGACTTTCGTATCAGCCGACTGGGTTGAGGAGATCATCCTTCGACAAGCTCAGGATGGGGGCCGGCCGGGATTCCTCGTAGTCGATCCCCGGTCGGCCATGCGCTACCTCATGGGGCACCTGCGTGGAGCCGTGAGTGTCCCCCTCAAGAAACTGCAAGACCCGCAGGGACTCCTGCTGCCGCCCGAAGATTTGGCGCGGGTTTTCGGGACTGCGGGCTTGGGCGACGATGTGGCGCCGATCCTCTACGACGGCTCGGATGGGCGCAACGCCGCCATGCACTCCTGGATCCTGGAGTACCTGGGCCGCGACGACATCCACGTGATGGACCTGCACTACGATCACTGGAAAGAGCAGGGGCGCGAGGTACTTTACCGTCCCGTGGGGGCCGAGGCCCGCGCCTTTACCCCGCAGGTAAGGCAAGGCATCCGGGCGTCAGTGGATGATGCGGCCAACCCGGGCAACGCCAAACTGCTGGACACGCGATCCATCGAGGAATATCGGGGCGAGGTGGAGATCGACCAGCGGCCGGGGCACATACCGGGGTCGATTCACCTGGCGTGGAGCGAACTGGCGGGCACCGACGGGCGCCTGCTCATTGAGAGGGAGCGTCTCGATGCAGCGCTGGCCTCGGTGGGTATCGGCAAGGACGATTCCATCATCGCCTACTGCCGCAGCGGACTGCGAGCCTCGGTGCCCTACATGGCGATGAGAGACGCCGGATACAACGTCCGGCTCTACGATGGCTCCTACGCCGAATGGATGATGAGCGGGAACCCCGTGGAAATCTGAGAGGCAGTTTTCAACGCCGAGTACGCAGAGAACGCCGGGGAATTAGAGAGACACCCGGCGTTCTCTGTTTCTGACTTGCGCCATCCGTTTACAGCCGGCGTCAGTCGGCTTCTTGTGCGGCGCGGGCGGGCCGCACGCGGGGAGGTCTGGCCTCCCTCGCGTCGTTCACAGGGCTGCGCTCCGGTTCAGATTCAGATTCCGGTTCCGATGCCACCGGAGCGCGCCTGCGGGGGTTCTTGATGCTGTTGTACAGGGCTTTGAAGTAGGGCTCGGTGATTCGCAGCACGAACTCCAGCAACACGATGAACACCCAGTAGTAGAAGATGCTCTTCCACTCCGTACCAACCCGGTTCAGAAGCTCCGTCGAGGTGCTGAAGTCAAAGTACCTGAGATCAATCAGGAAGATGCCCAGCAGGGCAAATGGCAGCATCTTGGCGATGTCCCGCGACAGGTCCTCGGTGTAGTAGGACGTCACCCTGACTGACATCAGCACCGCCATGGCGATGAGCAGCAGGTCTTCCACTTCTTTGGTCTTGGAAAGGAAGGCAACCATGACCACGAGCACGCCGAACCAGAAGAATGCAAAGAGGGGGAAGATCAACAGGTATTTGCAGACGTAGAAGAACAGGTGTAAGGATTTTCTGAATAGTGGGTGGCCAGATTCCTCGTACCTGGAGAAATTAAGGTTGAATATGTCCCGCCTTGACATGAACCGGTAGAGGTTGAAGATCAGGACGGCGTAGATGGCAACTCCCACAGCAAAGATAGCCGCTGGCTGTAGCAGGTTCACCGCCTCGGCAAAGTTCAACTCTCGAAGCAGATCGACTTCCGGGTTCATCTTCCCTCTCCCACTCTGCCATCAGTGAGTCGATGGTCTCATCCCATTTCCGCCCAGGGATCGTAGGAACCGAAATTCCACAGGTGTCCCTCCGGGTCCAGGGCGCTGTATAGCTTGCCGCCGTAATCCTGCTCGGCCAGCTCGTAAACCACCCTGGCGCCGGCCTCGACAGCCCGCTGGTAGTGGTCCTCAATTTCCTCTATGACTATGTAGGCCGCCTGGGTGCTTCCTCCGGCGTCTTCAGGCAGTCTCACCAGGCGATCGTACTCCCCTTCGTCGCGGTATGACCCCAACATGATCATGCCGTTGCCCAGCGCCAGTTGCGCGTGGGCGATTCCACCGTCTTCGTCCGGCACCACCAGGTGTCTGGAGAAGCCAAACGCCCGGCACAGCCAGTCAATGGCCGCCGGTGCGTCTCTGTATCGCATGCCGGGGATGACATTGCCCCTCGTCTGCTGGCTCATTGACCCTTCACGTAATCACCATTTCCCGCGCCCCTCCGGACCAGTCAATCTTATCAGCGACCGGATTGAATTTACGAGCGCATAATTGCGTAATTTACCCGGATTCTCGAATGCCGTGCCTGAATCTCACCGTTAGAAACAGGAGTCTTTCAATGCTAGCAGGTCTCGCAATTTGCCTCTGATTTTTTCTGAATTATCTATTGACATTACACATAGCACGTCTATACTTCACATACCTTCCTGTATAGATGGTATATTGGTAAATCTTTTACTTTAATGCCTACATACAGAGGACCTTAGTTCACAGGGAAATGGAGGGACACTGCATGATGAGGACGTGGCGTTTGGCCATATCAATTGGGGCCCTGGCGGCCTTACTCTTGGCGCTGGCCTGTAGTAGTCAGACGCCAACGGCAACCCCGGCTCCCACGTCCATTAACTTGGACAATTTGCGCTCCCTAGTGCAGGACGCCGTTTCCCAAGCGATGCCGGATGACAGCGGCGAACCCGCAATCACCGAAGAGGAGCTGCAGGCGCTGGTGGAAAATGCCGTGGCGAACTCAGCGCAGCCCAGCCTCAGCGCCGCGGATGTGGAGGGTCTGGTGCAGGCAGCCGTGGAATCCGCGATGACGCCCGGCGTCACCCTGGCGCAGGTGGAGCAGGCCATCAGAGACGCGCTGGAAGCCGAATCGTCCCGCGCCGTCCGGTCTGAAACCACAGAGACGCTGGTGATCTACTCCGGCAGGAGCGAATCCTTGGTTGACGCCGTAATCCGGCAGTTCAGCCAGGCCTCCGGCGTGGAGGTCGAGGTCAAATACGCTGGCACATCGCAACTGGCGGCCACCCTCCTGGAGGAAGGAGACAATTCCCCTGCGGACATCTTCTTCGCCCAGGACCCCGGGGGACTGGGGACCGTCCAGGGCATGCTGGCGGTTCTGCCCGACCGGGTGCTGGACCAAGTACCGGACTGGGCCCGTTCGCCGGAGGGCCGTTGGGTCGGACTGTCGGGCCGCGCCCGAACCGTCGTATACAACCCGGAGAGAATCAGCGAGGACGAACTGCCTGACGACATTTGGGATTTCGTGGGCCCGGAGTGGAAAGACCGCATCGGCTGGGCTCCCACCAACGCTTCCTTCCAGACCATGGTTACCGCAATGCGCGCCCTGTGGGGAGAGGAAAGAACTGCCGACTGGCTGAAGGGTGTGCAGGCTAACAACCCTACTATCTACCCTAAGAACACGCCACAGGTGGCAGCCGTCGCCGCCGGCGAAATAGACGTCGGGCTGGTAAACCACTACTACCTGTTTCGCTTCCTGGCGGAGGAGGGTGAGGAGTTTTCAGCCCGCAACTACCATCCCAGGGCGGGCGGCCCCGGGGCTACTATCATGGTAGCCGGCGCAGGCATCCTCGAGACGTCTGACAACAGGGAGGCAGCCGAAAAGTTCCTGGAATTCATGCTGTCCCGTGTTGGCCAACAGTATTTCGCCGGGCAGACCTTCGAGTACCCGCTGGTGGAGGGCGTAAATGTTCCCCACGTATTGGTGCCGCTGGAGGAAATCAACCACCCCAGCATTCCCTTGAAAGATCTGTCTGACTTGGAGGGTACCCACCGCCTGCTACGCGAGGCCGAGGTGCTGCCGTAGCCGACGGGCCAAATTTGGAGCGGACGGCGAGTTCAGACAGTTCTTTGGCAACTCCGGCCCCACTTCCTGCAGGGGCGCACTGGACGAGGTGGGGGCAGCCTGCTTGGCTGCGCGCCTGGCCCATCCCGCCCGGATAAGGCCCCAGGGGCACTCCCCGGACGCTGGCTGCCTTCCTACGCCTCCCGGTCGCCCCTTCAAGGCCGGTAGGTGCTGGCGGCCCGTCCGGGGCCACCACTCCTTCGACGGGGCGGGCGCCACTCACCTCCTCCAGTGCGCCGCCCGCCTCGCCGGGGGAACTTACTTTTCCGTCGCCTTCATCGCCTGCCGGTTGCGGTGCAGCGCCGGTTCGACGTAGGCGCTGGGCGATGTAAGAGCATCGTCGATGATTTCCAGCACCGCCACGATCGCCGGGTTCTGGAGCAGGGCCTCGCGCTTCTCAGGGGTATCGGCCAGCGGCTCGTATCCGGCGGCTCCGGCGCTCTGGCCGTCGACGACTTCGGCAGCCCTGGTGATCGCCGTTTCCATTTCCTCCTGGCTTATGACGCCATGCAACCGCCAGTTGGCCAGGATCGCGCCGTCGATGCGCTCGGTAGCCCGGTCCTTCATCTCCTCGATGCCGTCGAAGTTGGGCACGCCGCTACAGCCGACGCCACGCCGCACCCAAGGCTCGACATAGGCCACCATGCTGTGGGCATATCGCAAGGCCAGGTTGGCCTTGACTTCCGGATCGACCACCTTCTCGTCCTTGAGCAGAGGGAAGGTGAGCAACGACACGCGGTCGATGTTCAGCGCGGGAGAGTCCAGCATCACGCGCTGGACCTCGTCAACGTCGATCATGTGGTAGTGCATGGAGTGCAGGTCGCTGGGGTACGGCGCTGGCACCCAGGCAGTGTTGCCACCGGTGCGCGGGTGGTCGATCTTGCGCTCCATCATCTCGGCCATTGCCCGGTTGCGCACCTGCATGCCCTTGCCGACCTTGCCGTGGCGGTGCACACCGGCGTGCAGGCTGACGTCCACGTTGTGCCGCTCGTAGCTGATGTTGAATGTCTCCTGGGTCAAGTCGTCCCGCAGGTCCACTGGCCCGGCATGCATCTGCGCCCGAATCTGCGAGCCGGTACGGTCCAGGAAGCCGGTGTTGGTGAAGAAGACCCTGCTCATTGCCGCCCGGAGAGCTTCGGACAATTGCAGTGTCATTCCCAGCTCTTCGTTCATGATGCCGATCAGGATGCAGCCCGGCGTCAGACCCAGCCGCGACTCAATGGCCTCGAACAGCCGGACCTGCTCCGCCACCTCGTCGGCAGTCTGCAACTTGGGAGTTACCTGGTACACCAGGCCGCGGCTGCTGTTTGGCCCCCGGACCGGCAGGTCGCCCGAACTGTCGGAGCGGGGTTCGCCGTTGGAGCCATTGTCATGGCTGGTGGCGATCAGCGTCGTCAGCAGCAGACCCAGCATGCGCTCCGGTACCTGCTCCCCGCCTACTTTGACAATATCCGTGTACATATGAAGAGAAACATTGCGCACTGACATCAGGCTGGTGGCCTTCAGGGTCCTCGGCTGGCCGTCGGCGCCAGTGAAGGTGCGGTCTGAGTTCAGCGTCTTGCGGTTGCCCCTTGAGCTGTAACCGACCAGGTCGCCGCGGATCAGGCCCAGGTAGTTGCGCAGAGACGCCACCAGGTCCTCGGCATCCACCACCGCGACGGCGTCCTCGAAATCAACGATGTTGGTGACGGCTGACTCGACGAACAGGTCCCTGAACTGCCCGTTCTCCTCGTTGACCCTGCCGCCGTCGTACAGCTGGAATAGTATTCGGAGGCCATTGTGCTCCAAATAGAACTCGTCCAGATCACCCTGTTCGTTCAGGTTGAATCCGATGAACCTGCCAGGATCCTGCAGGCGGGCCTCTCCGTTGGCAGTGTGTCCCACAAGGTCGTACCTTCCACCGGATTCGACAACGGAGAATGAACTAAAATCGCCAATGCCTGAGGCGCCGTTCCATTGGGCCACATGCTCATCGAAGAAGGCGTTGGTCTGCTCCACCACCATCCGCAGCCGGGCCGGGCGCTGATCCTGCCGGTCGATTTCGGGGTGGATGTCGCTCAAAAAGTACGCATCATAGAGGCTTCCCCAACGGGCGTTGGCGCCCCCCACGGCCATGCTGGCGTTGGACACGGGGGTGACCAGCTCCGGGCCGTTCTGGTCCATCTCCGGGTCCAGTTGAGGTGTGGTCATCTCAAAGTCTACGGGGCCGTCGGGTTGCAGGTAGCCAATCTGTACCAGAAACTGCTCCAAGTCTGCGGCGTCCTGCTCCCGCGTCTCGTGGCTGGGCTGCCAGCCGCCTGCCCTCTTTCCTCGGTAGTAATCGTCGATCTGCTGTTGGACTTCGGCCCGCCTGTCCAGCAACGACCGGTTGCGCGGCTCGAATTCCTCCACCAACTCGCCGAGGTGCCGGAAGACCGACTCGGCGCTCCAGCCTGTTCCGGGAACGACCTCGTCCCGGACAAACTCAAACAACAGGTCTGCGATTTGCACCTGGTTTCCCGAGGGCAGTTCGAGTTGTTCCATTTCACGCTCCGTAATTGGGTTGGCCGGGGCAGACGCCTGCTGCCATTGGACGAACATGGGCCTCTGTGTCTAATAGCAAATATGCTTTTGTGATTGTCGAGTTCAAGGAAGTGATTTATTGGGTGGGCCGACAGAAGGTCGTCGAGTTCGTGCTGTGCTGGTCGGCAGGAGCATTGTATCACCGGGGATAGGAATCCGCTCGTGCGACAAGGGTCTCTGGGCTACGGTATCTCCCAGCCCCCGGCAGCCGCTACAGCAATCTTGAGAAGGTCTCTTCACTGCGGTCACCCACCTGGAAAGAGCCCCAGCGCCCTTCGTCAGCCTCCTCCATTACTGCCGTCCAAATCCACGCCTCCCTCCTTTTCTCCCCGCGGCGCGCTCCCACATAGCTCCACAATTCGTCGAAGGAAATCGCCAGGTCTGGCGGCTTTCTCCTAAGCTTGCTGAAGGGTCGAACCACACCGGGACACTACATCCCGTCCCGGTAAACTCTGGGTTGAGCCATCACCAAACCTCGCTGCAACACATCCTTCCCATTCGCCTCAGGGCTATCGCATATAAAAATTTGAGGTGTTGGGCATTATGTTGTTGAATCTGGGGTGGAGGGGGGGATGCCATGACCGAATTAGCCGAGGTATTTGCTGGCCTAGATGACCCGCGAGCGGTCAATGCCCGGCGTCATTCGCTCCACGACATCCTGGTCATTGCGCTATGCACCGTGGTCAGCGGGGGCCAGACCTGCACTGACATGGAACTCTTCGGCCATGCCAAGAGGGACTTGCTGCAATCTTTCCTGAAACTGGAAAACGGCATTCCCAGCCACGACACCTTTTCCCGGGTGCTGGGGATGCTGGACCCGGAGGGCTTCCAGGGGTGGTTCCTGGGGTTCATGGGGCAGTTTGCCGAGAGCATTCAGGGTGTGGTGGCATTGGACGGCAAGACGCTGCGCCGCTCTTACGACCGGGCCGAGGGGCGTTCACCCCTGCACTTGGTCAGTGCCTGGGCTGAGGAGCAGCGGTTGGTGTTGGGGCAAGTGGCCGTTGACGGCAAATCCAACGAGATAACGGCGGTGCCCAAGCTGCTGGAAATGCTGGCCCTGGGAGGCAAGGTGGTTACCGCCGACGCCATGCACTGCCAGCGGCAGGTTTCTCAGCAGGTGGTGGAGCAGGGCGGGGACTACGCGCTGGCTCTGAAAGGCAATCAGGGTACGCTGCGGGACGATGTGCAGTTGTTTCTGGATGACCCCGGCACGCCGGTAGCCCAGGCCACCCAGGTCAGCAAGGGACATGGACGCGTTGAAACCCGCATAGCGGCGGTCAGCGCTGACGTAGCCTGGCTGCAAGAACGGCACGGCTGGCCTGGTTTGCAGGCGGTGGGCAAGGTAACAGCAACCCGCTGGAAGGACGGCGATACCAGCCAGGAAACCCGCTACTACCTGTTGAGCCAAGATTGGTCTCCGGAGCGGTGCAACGGCCTGGTGCGGGGGCATTGGGGGATTGAGAACCGGTTGCACTGGGTGTTGGACGTAACCTGCAACGAGGACCAGGCCCGCAACCGGAAAGGGCACTGTGCCGAGAACCTGGCATTGCTGCGCAAACTGGCCCTGAACCTGGCCCGGCTGGAACCCAGCAAGGGGTCCATGCGGGGCAAACTGAAACGGGCCGGCTGGGACGACAACTTCCTCATCAACATTCTCTCCCAATTCGCCAGCATCCATATGCGATAGCCCTGCCATTCGCCTGACACGTGGTTGACAAGCCGACTTTAGAGTGATAGTCTTCTAATCTTGACCAAGGGCGAATGGCAATGTATGTGGCACACAATTGAGACTAGCTATCAATAAGAGGCTTTGTGACTCCACACACAAACTTGGTGGTGGTGTTAGAGGACTTAGGCTACAAAGCCACCGCTCCCAGGAAAGCGATAGCCAAGCTCCTGGAGCAGAAGCACGACACCTTCACTTTGGAGGCGCTCAGCGAGGAACTGCCTTCGGTGGGCAGGGCGACGGTGTTCCGTACCATCAGGCTGCTTCTTGAGACGGGAGTGGTCTGCAGGATTCCCATGATGGATGGAACCCCCTTGTACTGCCTTACTCGTGTGAGTCATCGTCATCACCACTCTGCCTCCGTCCCGTCCGGAGCGTAGGGGGACTTCAAGGCGGCCACAAGAGATCGGGCGCTCAGGGCTTTGGGCGCCGACGGGGGTACGTAGAGGGCTTGTTCCACCCAGCTGAGACCCCAGAGTTCCGGTCCTAAAATGATACAACGTATCATCACGTAACAGGACACAGAGGGATTCATCTCTACGTCAATCTCAAAATGAAAGGAGAACTTGGAGTAATAATGATACTAGGTCGCAAAGATTACTTTGGACGTCTGCTCCAGACGCTGGCTGTGGGTCTTGTCGCATTCACTGTGGTTCTCTTGGTTGCCTGCACAGATGACCAGGACACGCAGGCAACGGGAGGTACACAGCCGACTGCCACATCCGCCAACGTGCCTGCGAGCACCCAGCCAACCATGCAGGAGCCGAGTCCCACAGCGCTACCTACCAGCGCGACTGCTCCTACGGTTTCGCCCCCGGTTACGACAGCTGCCAGGGAGACTGCCACCCCCTCCAGGCCCCCAGTCCAGGTGGTGACCACCACCAACTTTGTTGCTGATTGGGCCCAGCTGGTAGGTGGAGACAGGGTAGAAGTTTTCGGCCTGATTCCAGCGGGCGGCGATCCTCACTCTTTCATGCCGGGAGCTCGCGACATCGCCAGGGTAGCAGATGCAGATGTAGTGTTCACCATCGGTCTCCACCTGGAGGCCGGTTGGCTGGAGGAGCTGGTTCACAACGCCAGTGCTGACGATTCCGCGATAGTCGCGCTTGGCGACAGCGTCGATCCCATGGAGTTCGCGACGGCCGATTTACATGACGATCACGGGGATGACCATGGCGAGATGATGGCAGACGAGGACCACGGCGAACCGGCGATCATGGGGCGTTTGCTCGTAGGCGATGGCGAAACCGGGATGATGTCGGTCATCGACTTGGAGCACGGCGACGTGGAGCAGGACGCCTTCGACCTCGGCTCGCGGGCCGGCCGCATCTACTCCACCAAGAACGGGCGCTTCGCCATCGCCGTTTCCAGCGACGCCAACACCGCCCACGTCTTCGACGGCGGCATCTACCTGGAGGCCCACGGCGACCACTTCGACCTGATGGAAGATGACGTTGCCAGCATGGGCATCGACCTGTCCGGCGACCGTCCGGCGCATCTATACGTCGGCGCCGAGTGGGCGACGATCTTCTACGACGGTTCAGGGGATGTGGTGTTCCTCAACGGGCACGAGCTTGAGGAGGAGGGCAGTGCATACGTGCCTCCCAGGCTCAACTTCGGCGCCCAGCACGGCGCGGCAGTGCCCCTTGAGGGCGACCTGTTCGCCATCAGCACGCAGCATCCCGACTATGATTCCGATCCGGCGGAGTACCGCTTGCCCATAGGGGCGCACATCAGCGACTTGGACGGCAATATCATACATTCCGCCGAAGGCTGCGAGGGACTGCACGGCGATGCTGGCAATGGCCATGCGGCCGTGTTTGGCTGCGTAGGCGGCGTGCTGGTTCTGGAAGAGCATGGCGACCACTTCGACGACTACTTCATCGGGCCGCCGGCCGGCTCGCCCGAGGACTTCCGACTCACCTCGGTCTGGGGCTACCCCGGCCTGGACCATTTCTTCGCTCTCGGCTCGGCGGTCGGCCTGTACGTGGTAGAACCCGAAGACGGCGTTATGGAACAGTTTATCCCGGCATCGGAGGAACTCAGGCCCATCAACGTCTCCATGAGCCACGACGGCGAGGCGTTGCTGGTGGTGATGAGCGACGGCGAGTTGCGGATATACGACGCCCATGACCTGGACCTGCTGGCCTCGGCGGATGATTTCCTGACCGAGCCAGTAGAGACAGGCTTCTGGGCCCGCCCTCACGTTGTCACTGCACCTGGCGCGGTGTTCATCACCGACTCCCTGGGCGGCGAGGTGCTGCAGCTTGACGCGCACGATCTGGAGATAGTGGGGCACTGGGACGTGGACGGCAACCCCACCAAGATCGCCTTCGTTGGCATCGTCGGTGAGGACGGGGAGCACGATGACCATAGTGATCACGGCGGCCATCATGGACACGACCACGGTACTCTGGATCCTCACTTCTGGTTCGATCCGGTCCGGGTGAAGACCGCGGTCACTGTAATAGCAGCTCACCTTTCGGCAATCGACCCCGAAAACAGGAGCGTCTACCTTCAGAACGCCGCAGACTATGGGCGAGAGCTGGACGAGCTTCACGCCTGGGTCCAGGAGCAGGTCAGTGCGGTGGAGCCGGAGCGCAGGTTGCTGGTTACATCGCATGACACCTTCTCCTACTTTGCAGAGCTTTATGGGTTTGAGGTAATCGGCCTGGTAATACCGTCCCTGGGAACTGACGTGGATCCCTCCGCAGAGCACCTTGCGGGTTTGGTGGATGTGGTCCGGGAGCACGATCTAGCAGCGGTCTTTGGCGAGACCACCGTCAGCGAAAGGCTGGCGCAGGCCGTAGCAAGGGAGACTGGCGCGGAAATGGTCCAGCTCTATTCGGGTTCCATGGGGCCGGAAGGCAGCGGGGCTGAAACGTACCTGGGCATGGTACGGACCAACGTGGAACGGATAGTGGAGGCCTTGAAATGAACCCGGACCATCCCTCGCACGATGCCAGCATGTCGCTGCAGTACGGGTACATGTCCCGGAGCAACACCACCTTCGATGCGCGCGTGGGCTATGTGGGCACGGGTACTCTGATGGGCGTTGTCAGACCCAAAGGAGCCGGCAAGAGCACCCTGTTCAATGCCATTGACGGGCTGCCCCCCGTTCGCCGGGGGATAAGTAACCCTTAGCAAGATGGACCAGTGCTGGGGGACGTAGGCCTATGTCCCCCAGCGCGGCAGCGTAAACTCGCGGGTTCCTGCAAACGTAGATGCCGCCATCGGTGGTCACAGCCTCCAATGGTGCCCAAATACTTTTTCATCCCGCCTCGCGTCATGCCACCCTCCGGCAACATCATTTCCGAGGCAACGATACCCCCTTCGGTAACAACAATTATGAGTCAATTCTCCTGGTTTACAGCGTCGGCAGTTTGTAATTTGTTATCGATACTTCATCTCAACAACACCTGAAGGAGGATTCCATATGATCACGCCGCATAGAGTACCTGTCACCATCCTCACTGGCTTCCTCGGCTCCGGCAAGACGACCCTGCTCAACCGGATCCTGACTGAGGAGCACGGCAAGCGCATTGCCGTGATCGAGAACGAGTATGGGGAGGTCGGCATCGATCAGGCCCTCGTCATCAACGCTGACGAGGAGGTCTTCGAGATGTCGAACGGCTGCATCTGCTGCACGGTGCGCGGGGACCTGATCCGGGTGCTCAACAATCTGAACAAGCGCCGCGACAAGTTCGACTATGTGTTGGTGGAAACCACGGGACTCGCCGATCCCGGTCCGGTGGCCCAGACGTTCTTCATGGACGACGAGCTTCGCGCTGAATACGCCCTCGACGGGATCGTCACTCTCGTCGATGCGGCCCACATTGATCAGCAACTCGGCCGGAGCGACGAAAGCACGGAGCAGATCGCGTTCGCAGACGTCCTGGTGCTCAACAAGACGGACCTGGTCCAGGACGAGACGCTCGACAGTCTGGAAGCCCGGCTCCGTGAGATGAACCGTATGGCGCGAGTCGTGCGCAGCGAGATGGCGAACGTACCCATTGACACGGTACTCGACCTCGCTGCCTTCGACTTGGACCAGGTGCTTGAGCGCCGTCCCACTTTCCTTGAGCCGGAGTATCCGTTCGAATGGACGGGAGTCTATTCGCTCGACGCCGGCCGCTACGAGCTCAGCCTCGCCGACGGCCCTGACCCGGCGATGTCGCTCGTCGCCGTGCCCGGCCAGGACACGGACGACGCCGCCCTCCGGGAGGGCGCCGAGTGGTGTGTGCGGCAGTACGCGGAACCGGCGGAGGAATTTCAGCCAGGAGAAGAGTTTCCTGTCGGAACGCATGTGAACCTCCGGCTGGACTCCCAGGGACGCAAGTCGTTCTTCTTCGAGGTCGATACCCAGGTACGGGTGGGTCTGTACACCCAGCACCTCCCGGAGGAATTCGATCTCCGACTGAGGAACGCGGATGGAGAGGCCTTCAAAATGGGGGGCAACTTTTGCGCTGAGCCTGCCTGCGAAGAGGAAGAGACAGGCACACGACGGATCAAGGGAGCGGCGGTTCCCGCCGTGGCCGAGCGGACTTGGGTCGCGCAGCACGAGCACGACGACGAGGTGGGATCGATCTCTATCGAGATAGAGGGCGACGCCGATCCCGAAAAGCTCAACGCCTGGCTTGGCCAACTGCTCCGGGAGCGCGGGGTGGACATCTTCCGGATGAAGGGCTTCATCAGCGTCGCGGGGGAGTCCCGCCGCTTCGTCTTCCAGGGAGTTCACATGCTCTTTGACGGCCAGCCGGATCGCGAATGGGGGGACGCGCCCCGCCGCAACCAGCTCGTCTTCATCGGCCGAAACCTCGACGAGCAAGGCATGCGGGAGGGGTTCGAAGCATGTCTGATTTAGATGTCACCAGCCCGAAGGGTGTTCTTCACCAGGACTGGTCTGCGGAGGTCGGCGACTACGCCATTGCCGGGGGTTGGAGCCTGGCCGGCGAGTCGCTGATAGTCGGCGATACCGAGGGTGGCGTCTACGCATTCGACGGCGAGTCCGGCGCGGCCGCCTGGGCGCAGCGCGGGGTTCATGACGGTGGTGTGCTCTCGGTGGCAATCCACCCAAGCGGAAGCGTGTTCGCCACCGGCGGCCAGGACGGCCGGGTCTTGATCTGGAACGCCGCCGAAGGTCAGGTAAGCCGGGCTATCGACGTCGGAAGCGGTTGGGTGGAAAACGTGGCGTGGTCGGCGGACGGCCAACTGTTGGCGGCCTCCTGCTCCCGGCAGGTTCGCGTGTATGACGCGGACGGCGCGGAGGCTTGGCGCTCTGATGATCATCCCAGCACCGTCAGTGCGATCGCCTTCTCGAGGAGAAGGGAGCTGGCGACGGCCTGTTACGGTCGAGTGTCGTTCTTCAACGCAGCCACCGGCGACCTTCGCCAGAAGCTGGAGTGGCAGGGGTCCCTGGTATCGATGGTACTGAGCCCGGACGGGGGCATCGTGGTCTGCGGCAGCCAGGACAACTCAGTGCATTTCTGGCGCCGCTCCACGGGACAGGACTCTGAAATGTTTGGATATCCTACCAAGCCGTCGGCCCTGGCTTTTGATGATACCGGCACCCTTTTGGCCACCGGCGGCGGGGAGTCGGTGACGGTCTGGAGCTTCCGGAAAAAGGGTCCCGAAGGCACGCGGCCCGGAGTTCTGGAGTTTCATGTTCAACCCATCACGACGCTCGCCTTCGCTCCAGGAGCGATGCGCCTGGCATCGGGGGGGCGCGAAGGCGCCGTGGTAGTGTGGTCGCTTCAGAGAAATGGGAAAGGCGGTCCGCTAGGAGCCGCGGTTGTGGCGGGCCCAGTGTCCGAATTGTACTGGCGGCCTGACGGGAGCGCGCTTGCCGCGCTCGACGCGCGCGGCCGCGTGACGGTCTGGCGAGTGGAACGAACAAAGGGCCGAATTGACAGCGTAAGCGCAGGGTTGTTCCGCACCAGGTTGCGCGAGTTGACGGAGCTAATGAATTGACCGCGCACGCGCGGGTTGCTTCCGGGTTGCTTCAAGGGAGGGCATCACCTGATGCCCCCTCCCATTGAACAGGCACGTGAACTGTCACACCAGTTGCTCCTGAACTCGGACATCAGGATTTGCCCATTCAAATGGAAATAGTAGAAATTCCCCTCTTGGTTGACAGCGGCGGTGGGATGGGGCATATTAGCCGTAAGGAATCCCCTTTACAACCGAATACCCCGACACTGCGAGCGCCCTTCACAGGGTTAAACGAGAAGCTGGTCAAAGTCCAGCGCTGTCCCGCAACGGTAGGCCCCGGTTGCATCCGCAGCCGAGGCGAGCCCGGACTACGGCTCGCAGGGATGTTTCGGCCTTCGAGGAAAGGCGCCGGCATAGCTGGTACTATTGCGATGCGCTCTGCTCCTTTGGGGCAGGGCTTTTTTGTTGGGTCCGCCCGGGCGTATTCGGAAATGGAGGGGGTATCAATTAGGTTCCAGTCTTTTCCGCAAGGGAACGTGCAGTACCAGAGGAAGGAAGTCGAGGCGATATGCAAGCAACGCTGCCAATCTTCCTGGATCTGACCACGATGGGCCATTCGCTGTCGAAAGGCAGGGAATGACGGGAATTGTCCACCCATCGTGCAGTTTCAGCCGTTGCACCTGAACCGGGACACCGGCATCTGTCCGTCAAACTACATCTGGAGAATCGTTTTGCCAAATCTATTGCGATATTGTATCAAATACATCATTCCTGGGACGTTTGCCTTGTTACTGGCCCTGGCGGTGGCCTGCGGGTCGCCCGCTGCCACCGAAGCGCCGCCGCCGCCCACGGCCACCGCAGATTCCCAGCAACCCACAGCAGCCCCCGAAGCAACGGAATCACCGGCGGCCCCGGCCTCCACGCCCGAACCGACAGAGGCGGCAGCGATGGAGGAGAAAGAACGTCCCATCCTGAACGCTGGCGTCATATGGCTTGACAGTCCACTGGACCCGGTTAAGAGCGGTTGGGTCGCCAACCAATCGGGAATGTCTGAGAACCTGTTCCGGCTGTCGGCAACCAATCTCAGCCCGGAACCGTGGCTGGCGACGGAAGCCACTGTGGTGGACCCCCTGACCTGGAAAATCAGGATACGGACGGGCGTTAAGTTCCACAACGGGAACGTGATGGACGCGCAAGCGGTCAAGGCTTCCCTGGAGCGGGCTGTCCGATTGTCGCCGGCGTCGGCCGAGATATTGTCCCTTGACACCATCGAGGTGGAGGACGAGCAAACCCTCATCATCACAACGACGATGCCGCAACCAATACTGCCGGGCCTGTTGATAACGCCGTCCCTCGCCATCACCGACGCGGCGGCCGCGAACGCCGCCGGCGACGGCAATTTCATTGCCGCAGGCGCCCTTACCGGCCCGTACATCCCCACAGCGTACGTCCAAAAGGAATACCTTGACAGCGTGGCCAACGACGACCACTGGGCTGGAAGGCCACCGCTGGCCGGCATCAATCACATCGCCATTCCCGACACCAACAGCCGGGAGCTGGCCCTACAGGCCGGGGACGTTGACGTTGCCATCAACATTTCACCCAATGGAGCCCAGGTGATCAACGCCAACCAGGGCACGCGAACTCAGACCTCCGGCCTTGGCACCTCCGTAGTTATGTGGTGGGTCAACTTCGAGCGCGGCCCGCTGGCCGACCCGCTGGTGCGCCGGGCCGTGGCTCACGCCATTGACCGGGAGAGCATCGCCGGTCTAATCGCTCCCACCGGTTCCGGGAGCTTCGCTGAGCTGTTGCTCCCGGAAGTCCTGACGCCCTGTCCTGGCCTGAGCGCTCCGGGTTACGAGCCTGACGAAGCCCGCAATTTGCTGGCGCAGGCCGGCTACGCCGACAGCGACGGCGATGGAATCCTGGACAAGGAAGGCCAACCGCTGGAGATCATTATCGGCGGATACCCCCAGCGGTTCCAGTTGCCCATCATGGCCGAGGCTGCCCAAGCCATGCTGGCCGACGTGGGCATCAAGGCCGAGGTGCTCATTACCGAATGGTCGGTGGTCAAGGAACCCGCATGGGACCTTTTCGGCTGGTACAACGGCGTCGTGGAAAGCGGCGGAGATCCGGTGTTTAACGTCAGCAAGTTCGCCGGACTGCGGGCCGACGCCGGCGGCAGTGGGGGCAACAACTATGGGCACTACGACAATTCCGCCCTGGCAGACATAGTCGCACGCTCCGTCTCGGAGTCCGGACTGGAGGGCCGGCAAGAGATTGCCTGCGAGGCCCTGGCGATGATCACCGATGAAACCGTGTTTCTGCCGGTGGCTCACGTGAATTTGGTATACGGGGTCAGTGACCGGGTCACTGATTTCGAGGCCCATCCAACCAGTCTTTATTTCTTCAACCACCGCGTCGGGTTGAGCGAGGAATAATGAATAGGTACAACCAACGCGGATAAGGGATTCCCGGCATGGGGACATACCTAGTCCGGCGGTTGGCCACACTGCCGCTGATGCTCCTGGGAATTTCGGCAGTCAGCTTCGCGCTGCTGAACCTGGCGCCGGGCGATCCCGCCGAGATTGTCCTGCGCCAGCGCAACCCTGCCCAGATGCCCAGCCCGGCCGCAGTGTCAGCCATGCGCGCCGAGCTGGGCCTGGACGCACCCCTTCCGGCGCAATACGTTCGCTGGATGTCCCGGGCATTGACAGGCGACATGGGCCGCTCCTACATGACGGAACTACCTGTGGCCGCCCAGTTGGCGCGCCGCACCGTCCCGACGGCCCTGCTCACTGGGGCTGCTTTGGGCTTGGCGTTGCTGGTGGCCGCGCCTGTGGGCATCCTGTCCGCTCAGCGGCGAGGTAGCGCCGTGGATGCCATCGCGCGCCTGGCGGCGCTGGTGGGCGCGGCGGCTCCATCCTACGCCCTGGCCTTCGGACTGATCATCCTGTTCGCGGTGAAACTGTCCTGGCTGCCGGCCCTTGGCTACGGTTCGGTTGCCCAGGTAGTACTTCCGGCTATCGCGCTGTCCCTTGCGCCGATGGCCCAACTGATGCGGCTGATACGCGCCAGCATGCTGGAGGTACTGGGGCAGGACTACATCCGCACGGCACGGGCCAAGGGACTGCCCGAACAGTCCGTGGCCATCCGGCACGCCCTGCGCAACGCGCTGCTGCCGGCCATCGGGGCCGTGGGTGTGAACCTTGGTTACCTGCTCAGTGGAGCCGTCATAATTGAGACCATCTTCACTTGGCCGGGCTTGGGTCAGTTGATAGTGGGCGCGGCGCTGACCCGGGACTATCCCGTGGTACAGGGGTTCGTAACTTACATTGCAGTGGTAGTGCTGCTGGCCAACCTGGCGGCTGACATTGCCCTGCACGTCGCCGACCCTCGCCTGCGCTACGAACGGCAAGAGGTGTAGCGGCCGATGGCGAGCGATATCGAATACACCGGGGAACGATTCCCCTCTCGGTTTGCCACCGGTGGTTCGCGCCGCCGCCGTCTCTGGAAGGCGCTGCTGCGAGAGCCGGCAACCGCCTTGGGGCTGTTACTGGTGGTGTCTCTGCTGCTGGCGGGACTATTGGCGCCCTGGCTCCCGCTGGATGATCCCACCGAAATCAACCTGCCCGAAAGGTTGCTCTCTCCATCGCCTGAGCACCTGCTGGGCACCGACCATTTGGGGCGGGATACCTTCAGCAGGGTCATCCACGGAGCACGCATGACCCTGCTGGCCGCTGCTGCGACCCTCGTCCTTAGTATGACCATAGCCCTGACGGTGGGCCTACTGTCCGGATACCACGGCGGCTGGCCGGACACGGCGCTGATGGGGGTAGTGGACCTGCTGTTGGCGTTCCCTTCGTTGATCCTGGCGCTGGCGGTGGCTGGGGCGTTGGGACCTGGTCTCTTCAACGTGCTGCTGGCAGCCGGCGCCGTGTGGTGGGTGGGCCATGCCCGCATCATTCGCGGGATCACCCTAGGGGCGCGACGGATGGAGTATGTGACCGCGGCCCGTGCCGCTGGGGCCAGCAACCTGCGCATCATCCTCCGGCACATTGCCCCCAACATCCTCGGCCCGATCATCGTGATCGCATCCCTGGATGTCGGCTGGATCATCCTGGGAATCGCCGGTCTTAACTTTTTGGGGCTTGGGGCGCAGCCCCCCACCCCGGAGTGGGGCGCCATGCTCAACGACGCCCGTCCGCACTTGCAGACCGCGCCGCGCCTGTTGCTTTTGCCGGGGTCGGCCATCTTCGTCGCTGTGCTGGGGTTCAACCTGCTGGGCGACGGCCTGCGGGACCTGATGGACCCTCGTATCCGGCGACGAGGGGGCTGACGGAAGAGTACGCAGCTCCATAAATGCCATTCCATTCAGGCAGGCCCAGTCTTGCAGCGCTGGACGAGTTCCTCGCGGCGAAATATTCTTTCGGCAGCGAGGACTGGCCGGAGCTCGCGTTAGCGCACTTCGGTGGGGCACTGTTTCACGGCTTTGGGGCGTGATTTGTCGCTGGTCGTGCAGTACCGGCAGTGCCCAGGTAAATGCCCTGTCGTCGCCCCGGACGCGCGCCTAGTCGTGGCGGTAATACCAGACCACGCCCAACGCCAGCTTGCCTCCGGTGTCATGGACGCCTTGCAGGTGCTTGAGTAACCCGCACTTGCCAAAGTCGGCTACGTCCGCCACGAATGCGTCTCTCATAAGACCTGCTGAAGGCGTGTTATGGCCCGGCGAGGCTCAATGGCCGTTAAATGACGTCGTTGGCGAAATTGTCGGCACCGGGGCTGTCGCCCGCGTCGGCCTTGACCTCGGCGACGGACTGATTTCCCCGGCCCGCTCCAGTATGGCCCTTGTGGAGGGGAGCACAGACACCGGATCGGAGCCGTTCCACCATTTGTATTCGGACACTTCCTTGCGCTGCAGTGTTACCTTGCCCCTGGCCTGCACCCGCACAACCTTGTGAAATTGCGTGGTGCCCTCATGGTTGAACAGGCGCTCGGCTGCAACCGGGCGTAGGCGCGTCTCCTCCCTTAACTCCCGGAGCGCCGCTTCCATCGTGGACTCGCGGCCTTCTATGCCGCCGCCGGGGAGGCTGAATGTTTTGGAGCCCCTTTCACGAATCAGGAGCACCCTGCCATCCTTCTTGGCTATGACCGTGGCCCGCGTCCTCTTTCTTCCGTTCGGCATCTCGCGTTCTCCTATCCGTGCCCATCGTGGTTGGGGTTCTCGGCCAGTTCCAAGGCGGCGACCTGTTGGGCCATGCCGTTAATCCCGTCCGTCTCGGCCACCCACCATTCGCCCATGATTTGCAAACAATGGAACCGCGCCGCCGTTCCCCTGCGGCCCTCAATGGGGAGTTCGTTGGTGAAGTATTCCCACTTGCAGTAGTCCGGGGTGGGGTTGCAGTTCACCGTCCAACGCTCCCCAGGGTCGAGGAGCCCGCCCGGGTAGTTCTCTTCGCCAAGCTCTGTCCGCGTTACGGCCCCGCACAAGGCCGGGTATCCGCCGTCACGGAAAGGCGCAACCACCAGCTTGAGCGCTGGCGTGGTGGATGACCGGCTCAGGGACACCGTGTACTCAAGGGGGTCTAGCGCTCCGCCTGTGGCCCCGTCCGAGGCGGCATGGTAGAGGTAAATGCCAATCAGGGCGTTGCCCGTGTGGACGCTGACCTGGGGAACCGCGAGGGCCACGAGTTGTGTCGGATCGTCGCCGTTCTTTCTGTGCGCCGCCTGACAGAAGCCGTGCAGTGCGTTCTTGCAATCGGAATTCCTGTCCATGAGCGTTCCGCACAGGGCGCGGAGCGACTGACGCCGGAGAACTTCGTAATCCTCCAGGTTGCCGAAGCTGGCCGGAATCCGCCTGTCGCGGATCGGCGGGGTTGTGAATTCCGTGCCCGTTACCTCTGCGCTCTTCTGTGCCATTCGCCTGCCGAGCCATCCCAGTACCATAGGCCCTCCTTGTTCCCGTAGGTATACTATCGGACTAAACCAAAGCCAAGGTGGGATGTGCATTTGAGTTGAGCCGGAAATCGGGCCGGGAGTCCCGCAAGAGCGCCTCGACCCCTGATTGCAGGACTGTCCGGCCAAGTGGGCGCTCGGCTAAAGCAACGCAGGTAGTGAAACGCCCCCTCCGTCAGCCGTTGGTCAACGGGTCGTTGCCCCAGGTGAACAAGGGCTGCGATCCTCCCTCTTTGACCAAGAACACCTCCTCGATCCAGCAGCGTTCTTTCTCATCGCCCGGACACAGAAGGTGAGCGGCTATCACCATGTCCTCTTCCAACACCCAGTTGGGATCGGCGCCGTCCTCCACCAATGCCAGCACATCCGCATGGCTCAGCCCCAAGCCATGGAAGTAGGTGAGCACGGATTCGTGTTGCGGCACTCCCAACCGCTGAAACGTTCGTCGGCTCTTTTCCTGCAGGTCGGCGATCCGGGCTCCGGGGCGCATTGCATCGTGAATCTCGTTCATCGCTTCGGTGGTAGCCCGGCCGATGCGGCGGGCCATGTCCGAGGCGTAGTCCTCTACCACCCAGGTCTTACCGCCGTCCCAGCAATACTGGTTCTTGGTGCCATGGCAGTCAAACATGATGTTGGTGCCGGGCTGGACCACGAAGTCTTCGGAGTCCACCCGCAGTCGCACGGCTGGGTCGCCGTCCAGCGGGTTGGCGAAAAAGACTCCGCCTGGGTCGTAGACCCATCCACCCAGCGCGCTGATCTCCGCATGATAGGTATCCACCAGCTCCTTCCAGTGCTTACCTCGGCTCCATGACTGCACCGTCCGTTCTATGGCAACCTGGTTCACTCGGGTGGCTTCCCGCAGCCATTCGATTTCCTGGGCGCTCTTCTTCTCCCGAACGAACATCATCAAATCGAATGCGTCGAAAACGTCCGTCAGAGAGCCGGCCACCTTAGCGCCCACTCTCAGGTCATCGTAGCCGATGCGTCCGTGGGTGAGGCCCAGGTCCTTAACAGCATTACGAATCACCTCGGTAAAGCCGGCAGCAAACCGGTCACCGGCGTTCTTTACCCAGCCGGAGTCCTGCCGGGAGGCTGGCATAAACCGGAAGAACTCAGACCGGTCGGTGGATGCGCCTACCGGAAGGAGGACGCTTCGGTGGGGACGGATGTCTTCGATCCAAATGGGCTCATACAGGAAAGGCGATACAAATATGTCAGGTCCAATCAGGATGGGGTGTTGCAAGTCATGCCGCGAGATAACCACAGCGACTCCTGGTGGCTCGTCGGCCTTGGGCGCCGTGGGGTTGTGCCCCGAAAGGTATGTCACGTTCAGTGGCGTGGTAATCACCAACCCGTCTACGCCACGGGTTTCCATCGCCCCGGCCAAACGTTCAGGATCGAATATAGGAGCCGGAGTTCCGTTAATGTCACTGGCCATGATCAACTCCTTCCATTGCGGACTTGAGCTGTTCTCCACCGTAGAGGTTCCCCGTACCCCGCGACCCGGACTTGTATCCTGGATGGGCTATTGTAACCTTTCGATGGTCGGTGCGGCGCGAAGATACGGCCAGTCAAGCAGGACGATTGCAAAGGCACGTCGGTCACCAGCGCCCGCTCATCCTGAGCTTGTCGAAGGATGCCGGTTCAAGCTCCAGATGGTTCGACAGGCTCACCATGAGTAGCTTGGGAGGGACTTTGCAATCGTCCTGGCCGGTCAAGAGGGTGCCCGGACGGTTTGGAAGAGCAAGTCGCCACCGTTAGGCACGGATCCACCTCTGGGTTTTAACTCCCGGCGTTCTCCAATCCGCGGGGAGCTATCTGGAACGGCGGCGCGAGATTGGGAATGGGCACCTCGATGACAACCGGGAGATCTGCCTTCAGGGCATCACGGAGAGCGTCCCCCAGACCTTTGTGGCTGTCCAGCCTGACGCCCACGGCGCCGTATGCCTCGGCCAGTTGGGCGAAGTTGGGGTTGTGGAGCCGGGTGCCGATGACCCTGCCGCCGAAACGCTGTTGCTGGTCGTTGTGCGACGCCCCCAGCATCTCGTTGTTGAACACCAGGGTCACCACATTTATCCCTTCCTGGACCGCGGTGGCCAGTTCACTGGAGGCGTACCCGAACCCGCCGTCCCCCGTTGTGGCAACGACCTGCCTGCCGGGGTTGCCGACCTTGGCGCCCAGGGCCGTGGGGAAGGCATACCCCAGGGTGGCGAAGTAGGAGGATGTGAGGTAGGAACGCGGGGACAGCACCGGGTAGGCCAGATGACTCCAATAACCGATGTCAGTGGTCCCGGCGACCATGATCGCGTCGTCGTCCAGTTCATGGCGTATCGTCTCGATGATCTCCACCTGGAGAGGAGCCATCTCCCGGATTTCCCGATCGGCCTGCTGGCGAATGGCCGAGATTTCGGTACCAGTCCACTGACTGGCCCGTGTCCTGCCGCCCAATTCCGCCAGCAACGCCTGTACCCCCAGGCGGGCATCGGCGGAGATTCCCACTGTGGCGGGGATATTGCGGCCAAGTTCCTCGGGGTCGGCGTCGATCTGGACAACCTTCTGGTGGGGTTGGATTCCCCACGGCACGTTGGGCGTGAACAGCATCCGGCTGCCGACGGCCAGGATGACGTCGGCCTGCGGGAGGGCGATATGGCCGGGGCCGTGGGCGTAGTAGAAACTGCCCAGGGACAGCGGACTGTTTTCGGGGATTGCGCCCTTGCCCTCTGGTGTGGTCATAACCGGGGCGTTCAGGGTCTCGGCAAGCTCCAGAAGCTCCGGGGAGACGGCGGCCTCCCTCGTACCGCCGCCAGCCCAGATCAGGGGGCGGCTGGCTCCTGCCAGCAACTGGGCTGCCTCTCTTATCAGGGCGGGATCGGGCTGCTGCTTGCCTGGACCTTCGGGTTCCGGGAGTTCGATCTGGTCAGTCATCGGCAGAACGTCCCAGGGAATCTCTATCTCCACCGGCCGGGGCCGACCGGAGGACATCTCGCGGAAAGCGTTCCCTACCATTCCCGGGATTTCGTTCACCGTCTCTGATCGCCCGCACCACTTGGTCAGGTGTTTGAAGACGTCCAACTGCTCGCCGATCTCATGGAGCGCGCCCCGGTTCTGGCTGAGGTTATAGCTCTCTATCTGCCCCGACACCAGCAGAACCGGGGATGATGTGGCATAGGCGGTGCCGAGTCCCGCCGTTGCGTTGAGGGCCCCGGGGCCAGGCACCACCAGCGCGACGCCGGGCTTGCCGGTGGTCCGGGCGTAGCCGTCGGCCATGTAGGTGGTCGCCTGCTCGTGGCGGGTCAGGATCATGCGGATGCCAGGCTCGTCGTAAAGGGCATCGAATGCGTCCATGATCTGTACGCCGGGAAGCCCGAACACTACCTCGACGCCGTGCCTGGCCAAGGAACGCACCAGCGCCTGTGCTCCACTCATCACGGGCATTTCTCACCTCCCGGCGTGCTTTCTCTCGGATACCGGAGGATTTTACCACCGCCTCCTCATGGCCGCCTTACGAGAATAGAAGATTCGGTCGATGACCCCGGTCTCCCTACCGCCGTGGCGACGGCCCCAAGTGCGAACCCGCGTCCACCAGGATGGTCTCGCCGGTAACGTGTTCCGCACCCTCCAGCAACCACACCACCGGGTCTGCCACCATCTCGGTGGTGCCGGCTGATTTCAGCGGGGCGGATTCCGCGTACCGGTCTATGAATGACTCATAGCCGTCGCCGAGGCCGTCCCGCCACCACCGCGTCTGCATCACGCCCGGACACACCGCGTTGACCCGTATCTCCGGCGCGAGGGCGCGCGCCAGCGAGTAGGTCATCACGTTCAGCGCCGCCTTGG
Source organism: Dehalococcoidia bacterium (assembly GCA_965203005.1). GTDB lineage: Bacteria > Chloroflexota > Dehalococcoidia > Lucifugimonadales > UBA3495 > VXOI01. The sequence continues at coordinate 924,334 of CBDBBS010000002.1, read as the reverse complement.
ACGCAGCGTAGGCGATGGAGCTGCCCGACCCGCTGAACCCGGAGCCGGACGACACATTGACGATGGCGCCCTTGCCCTGTTCCTGCATGGCTGGCGTAACCGCCCTCGCCATCTGGAACGCGCCCACCACGTTGACATCAAGGACGCGCCGGAAGTCCTCCGAAGCCAGCCCCTCGAGGTCGTGATGCGGCACGATTACCGACGTGGCGGCGTTGTTCACCAGCCCGTCGATGCGGCCCCACTGATCCAGCGCGGCTGCCGCCATGCGCCGGCAGTCCTCATCCACCGACACGTCGGCCTGGCACAGGATGGCCTCGCCGCCCGCCGCGCGGCACGCCTCCGACGATGCTTTGGCCTCAGCCTCGCTCCTGGTGTAGTTGATTACCACACGGCCGCCTTTTGCGGCGAGTTGCCGGGCCACCTCCGCTCCCAACCCCGTCGCTGAACCCGTGATTATGAACACGCCGCCCTGAATTTCCATGACCGTTCCCCAAATTACCATCGGAATTTGCGAATTATAGCGGATGCTCCGTCGCCGTCCATGGTTGTAAACGGAGAGCAAAAGGAGTGTTGAAAAAGTCGGCAAAAGAGCAGGTTCAGGTGGCTCCTGGGCTGAAATGGGCGTGCAGTCCATCATTAGCGAGGGGTGTTGACGGTCAGGAGCAGCCTGACAGTCAGGTACTCGTGGATCGTCCGGTTGCGGGCAATGCCGACCTCGTTAACGTGCTCCAGCTCAAAGATGGCACGCTCCGCCTGCTCCCCGGTCAGCCACTCGTTGAGACGCAGCAGGGCGGCCGGCAGCGCCTCCCGCGGCACATACGTCCACCCCAGTCGCTCCAGCAGGACGCGCGCCGGCTCCTCGGCCTGGTGGCACTCGTTGAGGCTGGAAGGGGTGGTCATGCCGTGGGCGCCCTTATCAGTTGCAGGTCGGGAATGCCGTCGAAATCACCGTCGTGGGACGCGAGGGGACACCCAGGTACAGCGCCGTCGCGGCGACCCAAGCGTCGGCGACTTGGAGCACTCGACCAGCAGCGCGGCGGCTCGCCCGCAACTGCGCACACAGATCTACCAACTCTCCGTCGGGCCAATGTACCCGGTAGAGGTCTATTTGCCGCTTAAGGTCATTCACCCGGCGCTCACCCCAACTGGCCAAGTAAGCGCCATACAGTGCCTCTTCTCGTGTTTGAAAGGATATGACGACCTCTCGGCCTTCAAGGTGTGGCAAATAGTAGTCTGCAATGTCGGACTTCCTGGCGATATAGGAGATGATGTTTTTGTCAATTACGATTTTGGCATCGTGGGAGTTCACGGCTCGCTGCTCCCACGGCTATCCCGGAGTGCGCGGTCGAAGGATTCCCATTCTTCGTCGGTCAGTTTCATCTCAGGCACGTTAGCGGGATCGAAAATCCTTGGAGCGGGACGAGGAAGTATCCATTGTCCCCCAGGGGGCCGCCCGGCTCCGACTTCACGAGGATCTGGGTGGCCCGCAGCAATCCAGTCGCGTGTATCGCCGCGATCCTTCAATTCTTTAAGGACTCGCTCACCTGCTTCCATGGAGGCTTTTTTGGAGGCTTTTTTCGTGGGATACCAGAAGTCCACTTTGGGAAAATCCGGCTCATCCTGCCGCCTACCTCCCGGGTGGAAAAAGGTGACCATCCAGCGTACCGATTCAACATCACTCATTTCAGCCCTCCGTCGCCACCCGCAACCGCCCCGTCAGCAGCGCGTCGGCGGTGGACTCCTTCAGCAATCGTAGCCCCGCCAGTTCCTCCCGCGCAACCTCCATTGCTCCATCCACCCCTTCCAGCACGGCGGCGGTTGCCTGGGTATCCATTATCAGCATGGCTTCCCGTCGATCAAGCCAAGTTCCGCCTCCCATACCACGTCAGTGCCTTCGCCTCGGTCCAGTGCTTCGATAACGTCCTTCAGGAACGGGTAGCGTTCTTCATCAGCGCCAAAGAAACTGGATGGCCGCTCCCGGAAGGCGGTGAGTTTGGTCACCGGCTTGCCGTTCTTGGTGATGACGATCTCCTCGCCGCTTTCGGCCACCTCGTCCATCAGCTTCACGCACTTGGCCTTGAATTCCGATGCCTTGATCGTCCGTTTGCCGGTTGGCTTGCTTCGGTAGCAATTCCGCCACTCCATCCAGTCGCAATTCGCAATAAATGACCATATACATGACCATGGTCATATGTTATCGCTGGTACCCTAGCTCCGCCAGCAGCGCGTCCATGCGGGCCGCGGCCTTGTCGCGGCGGCGCTCGGCCTCCCGCAACTGGGCCAGCGCCTCGGCCACCGGCAGCGTCTCCACCGGCTCGGTGGTGTCCACGTAGCGGCTGATGTTCAGGTTGAAGTCGTTGTCCTCGATCTCGGCCAGGCCGGGCACGTGGGCGAAGCGCTCCACGTCCTCGAAGGTGCGGCAGGCCGCGACGATGCTGGCGATGTGTTTTTCGTCGAGAAAATTCTGGGCCCGCTCGGCGCGGTAGTATCCCTGCTGGGCCGCGTCCACGAACAGCATCTTGCCGCGCCGTCCGGCGGGCTTGTCGCGGTTCAGCACGCAGATGACGAAGGCGATGCTGCCGGGCAAGCCGGTGCTGGCACCCAGGCAGGCCATGAGATGGCTGCCGTTTTCGGTCAGGTTGTCGAGGGCCCTTTGGAACTCGGAAATGTCGCTGGACAGGGGATTGCCCCTTCCCAGCGCGGCTGCGACGCGGTAGAGGTCCTCCTCGGTGGCGTGGGGCCAGTTGCGGGATGCGGCGGCCCTGCAGACCGCGGTCCTGGCTGCCTGCACGAGAATCTCGGCGGCCTCCTTGGCGTCGCCGCGGTCGAACGTGGACCTTGCTGTCTACAGGTATTCCTGTATTACATGGTCGAGGGCAGGCTACCATGCTGCTGCGCTGCTGCCACAGCGGCGTCGTCTCCTGCAGTTGCTGCGGCCGCAGCGTGGGCGTCGTTTAGGGGGTTGGTGCAGTCCTGGGATGGCCAGGTGGCCCGGAAGAGGGGGAGGGCAGCCTGGTACCCGGCCCGGGTGAGAGCTGCCAGCGCGACAGCGGCGGCGGTTTCGTCGATGCTTTCGAGCCGGTTGGTGGGGAAGTAGTTGGGCATGGGTCAGCTCATCGTGTCGTCTGATATTGATAGCAGGTGGCCCTGGAAAGGGGGTCAAGGGGAGTAGGTGGTTGGAGAGGGCAAGGGGGTCCGTTTAAGACTAGAGGTTATCGTCGCTCCGAACCTCTGACTTACTCCCCAATAACTGCCTATAACTCCCAGTATTGACCGGAACCGCAGCATCGGCTGCTGGAAATCATCATCGATGCCCTCTGTGACTTCATCCGCGATGCGGATTTCTGGGTGCATGTCAGGATGTTCGGGCTGAACAGGGAAGGGTGATTTCGGTCCTTCGTGGGCCTGCCGTACGGAATCCAGTTTCTCGAAACTGAGGTCCGGCTCGATTAGGAAGTGGAAGCGGTGTGCTCGAATAAGGGGCAAGTGTGGCGCCACGGCCAGGACACGGGTCCGCGATCTTCCGATGAGCGTGCAGTTGAGCAGTGTTGCAGAGCCAACTCGGCTTTGGCTGTAACCGGAATCAGCGGCTAGAATGTCGTCAACATCATCGGGTGAGGCAACAGTGTGGACGCGATGTTCTGTTCTTCGACTTTTCTGGACGCTGCATTGACATGAGCGCCAAGGGGGACCGTAAATTTGAGTAGACCTGAAGGCACTGCTCGAAGGGATGTGGTTACGGACATAGCCATGCTCAGGCTCCTGAGCGTCACCGACTTCGCCACCATCGAACAACTCGACATCGAGCTGGCGGCCGGCTTTAGTGTGCTGACCGGGGAGACGGGGGCCGGCAAGTCGATCATCGTGGATGCTCTGGGCCTTCTCCTTGGGGGACGCGCCGAAGTTGGCGTGGTACGCTCCGGTGCGCGCCGGGCGAGGGTGGAGGGCATCTTCCTGCTTGGCGGCGACATCGCCCAGAAAATCAATGTTGTTCTGACCGAGTACGATTTTGACGTTGGAGAAGAGGAGCTAATCCTCGCCCGGGAGATCAACCTTGATGGCCGTAACACCTGCCGTGTGAACGGGCGAATCGTGCCTCTCAGGCTGTTGAGCGCGCTGGCCCAACACCTGGCGGACATCCACGGCCAGAACCAGCACTTGTCCCTTCTCCGCGTACGGGAGCATATGGATATCCTGGACAAGTATGGTGGGCTATGGCAGCTTCGCACCGATGTGTCAGAGGGGGCCCGCCAGCTGACGGAGGCGCGCCGGGAATTGGACCGCCTGCGGAGGGATGAAGCCGAGGTTGCGCAACGGGTGGATTTCCTGAGATATCAGGTAGAAGAGATCAGCGCAGCAAATCTGCGCCCAACCGAATACGATGACCTGACCCTGGAGCGAGACCGGGTGGCCAATGCAGAACGGATTATCACACTGTGCGAACACGCCTACGGAGCGCTGTACGAGGGCCTCGACCGGCGTGAATCGGTAATGGACCTTATCGGGCAGGTGTCCAAGGACCTTTCCAAGTTGGGGCAATTGGACCCCTCATTGAGACACAACCTTGAGCCGGTGGACGCCCTGATGCACCAGGTGGACGAGTTGGCGCGCACACTCAGAAGCTATCGCGACGAAATCGAATACAGCCCGGACCGTCTGCATGAGCTTGAGGAGCGTCTGGACCTGATCAACCGTCTCAGGAGGAAATACGGCAGCACCATCGAAGAAATCCTGGCCTTCGGCGAGAGGGCCTCGCAGGAACTGGAAACGCTGGATCACAGGGAGGAGCGGGCGGAGGAATTGAAGGCCCGGGAGATTGACCTTCGAAGGCAGGTCGGCCGACTTGCGGGTCAGCTCTCCGAAGCCCGGCAACACGCAGCCAGGGGCCTGGCTGATGCGATACAGGAAGAGGCTGCCGGGCTGGGCTTCGGACACACCGAAGTGCTGGTGGATATCCGTCAATCGGACTCCGAGGACGGTGTGCCAGTTGGGACCGGGGATGAAGTCCGGCACGCAGCACCTCCTTCGGGCGAGGAGTCCATCAGGCTCCTGGCGTTCAACGAGACCGGCGTGGACTCCGTGGAATTCCTGATCTCCCTGAACCCGGGCGAACCGCCACGTCCCCTGGCCAGGATCGCCTCGGGAGGAGAAGCCTCCAGGCTCATGCTCGCCATAAAGTCCATCCTGTCCACGGCTGACCAGATCCCGATACTCGTGTTCGACGAGATCGATGCGGGTATAGGAGGTCGAGTCGGGAGCGTCCTGGGTCAGAAACTGTGGGGCCTGTCCAGGGACCACCTGGTGCTGTGCGTAACCCACCTCCCGCAGATAGCCTGCTACGCGGATCATCACGCCAGGGTTGCGAAACTTTCCTCGCATGACAGAACCGTGACATCAGTGGAGGTCCTGAACGGCGAGGACAGGGTGACGGAGCTCAGTCAGATGCTGGGCTCCGATAGCGGCGCAACCCGCACCAGCGCCACCGAGATGCTGCGCCAGGCCATGAGTTGGAAGGAGGGAAAGGACATCAACCACTGATCGACGGCTATTAGAACCGGCCGGTCTGCGACTATCCCGAATCCTGCGCCTGCTACGCCTCGGCAAGGACAAGGCTCTACAAACTGCCGTTACTCCCAAGGAGATGGACCACGATGATCAATTTGACCGATGAGATGGTATCGCGGTTGGATAACGCTCTAGCCGACGGATATTCCTGCCTCGTGGGCACGGCCTCCAAGGACGGCGAACCCCAGATAAGCCCCAAGGGAAGCGTGATGGCCTTCAACAGGGATACGCTGGCCTATTGGGAGCGGGCCAAGCGGTCGGCCCTGGACAACGTTGCCGAGAATCCGCGGGTGGTCATCTACTACGCCCACGCCGCCGACCGGGTGAGGTGGCGGTTCCACGGCAAGGCAACCGTCCACGAGGACGGTCCCATTCGCCAGGAAGTCATGGACCGCTGCGTTCAGGCCGAACTGGACCGGGACCCTGAACGTCTGGGCGTCGCCGTCCTAATCAAGATATACAGGATCACGGAATTGTCCGGAGAGGTACTGCAACAATCGGACTAGACCAAAGCCCAGCTGAAACATGCAAGGATTCGCGTCAGGGTGCATGTATATTCCGCCTTGGCATTGGTTTAGTGCCTGAAGCACTTCCCCCACTCGTCCGAATGGGTGCAGGGGCCCTGGGCGCCACTTCGAGACCCGCCCGACAGCCCCGTGGCAAGGCCCGTGGAACCACGGTGTGCTACGCCAAATGAACGCCAATTGCCGTGGAACGCAACGCTGTTCCCTTCCAGCAACATCCAGGAAAGGACCGATGGACGGGCTGCTCCTGACTCTGGCGAGGGCCAGGTTCGTGGACCCGATGCTCTGTTCATGCCAGGAGCGGCACTGGCGGGAGATGTCCAGGGTCGAAGCTGTTCTACGTGAGATAGAGAACGGCGTTCAGCCTTGTCGTCGCAGCAATCGGTACAGTCACGGGAATGATGGGAGGGTTGGGGGAAGGCAAACCGCCGGGGGTTTGGGTAATCCCGGCGGTTTTTGCGGTCTGAGTGCGGAGATGTGGCTAGACGGGAGTGGCGACGCGGTCACCCAAGGCTTCGTAGGCCCAATGGAGCAACTCCTCGGTTTCCCCCCAGCCGATACAGGCGTCGGTGATGGAGACGCCGTACTGCAACTGGGAAAGGTCTTCGCAGAGGCGCTGGTTGCCCTCGTTGAGGTTGCTCTCCAGCATCGCGCCAATGATGTCACTGTCTCCGCTGATCCTCTGGGAGACTACATCCTTGAAAGCACGGGCCTGCTGCCTGTAGTCTTTGTTGGAGTTGCCGTGGCTGCAGTCAACCATGAGCTGGGAGCGGACGCCAGCCTTCTCCAGGCGGTCCTTGGCCTCAGCGATAGCTTCGGTGCCAAAATTGGGGCCCGCGTTGCCGCCGCGGAGCACAAGGTGCCCGTCGGGGTTGCCGGTGGTGCGGACGAGGGCGGTCTGGCCATCGCCGTCCATGCCCAGAAAACCATGCGGGCTACGGGCTGACAGCATGGCGTCGACGGCGACCTGGGCATTGCCGTCGGTGCCGTTCTTGAATCCGACGGGCATGCTCAGACCGCTGGCCATCTGCCGGTGGATCTGGCTTTCGGTGGTGCGGGCGCCGATGGTGCCCCAAGTTATCAGGCCAGCCAGATATTGAGGGACAACCGGGTCGAGGAACTCGGTGCCGGCGTACATCCCCATCTCACCGATCTCGAGAAGGAGTGAGCGGGCCGTGCGGAGTCCGGCCTCGATGTCGAAGGAGTCATTGAGGTGGGGGTCATAAATGAGGCCCTTCCAGCCAACGGTGGTGCGGGGCTTTTCGAAGTAGACCCGCATCACGATGAGAAGGCGGTCGCTCAGTTTTTCGGACAGTTCCTTGAGGCGGCCCGCGTACTCCAGGGCAGATTCCTTGCTGTGGATGGAGCAAGGACCGACGACAAGGAACAGCCTGGGATCCTCACCATTGAGAACCTTTCGCACCTGTTCCCGGCCCTCTAAGACAGTATCTTCCACGGCGGGAGTGATGGGGAGGGAGTTGACAAGATTTCGCGGTGTGGTGAGTGGCTGCATAGACTCGATGTGTACATCTCTGGTTGCTGACGGTTGCACGGTGTTCCTTCCAAATAAATATAGTGACTCAGGTAACGGCCTTACATCGACCCCCACGCCCGGTCGGCCAATCCAGGCCCGGCCCCCGGTACAACTAAGAAAAAACCCCAACCCATGCCGGCTGGGGTCTGGTGTCCTCCTGGCTGCCTTTGGCTAGCACACCAATCCTCCGCCGGCTGGCTGGCAGCCGGTAAAGAAATAGCAGCAATAACCGCACGCGTCCCAAGTATTTTTCATTGCGAATATAGATACTACTCGCCCTCAGGGTTGAAGTCAACAAGTTCTGAAAGCGTTTTCAGGGCAATCGCATTTGACGGGGAGTGGTATAGGGGGTGTAGAGAGAGGCGCAGTGGGCAGTGGTTTGGCTCTGAGTTGTGTGGAGGCAGTGGTGATGGGGATGACGATTGAGGAACTGGAGCCATTGGAGGATCCCAGACACGGTAACGCAGAGCTGCATTTTCTGCACGACATCTTGGTCATCGCCCCTAGCACCGTCCTCTGCGTCGGGGAGACGTGCACCGACATGACCTTTTTTGACGATAGGCAGAACCATCTTCGAATTGTGGCCGGGCGGCCTATGAGTTGGAGCCTTCGGCCCGGCTATCGTGGGCCCATCGGGGCAGAACTGCTACGTCGTAGCTTTGACTGGGACTACTACTATGTAGATGGAATCCGGTGACGACTCCTCCGTCAGGCACATCGAAAATAAATTTCCCATAGTGTCGTCCGGCACGTATTTTCGAACATCCATTTCGTTGAGTGCTTCTTCTACCCTAGTTTTCAAGTTCCCTTCCGGCTGCCACTCAGCGATAACCCACAGCAGCTTGCCCGGCCTGAGTGGCAGGATGCCAATTGGGCAACTAGTGGTTCATCAAGATTGGAGTGATGGATGAGCTTGCATAATCATTCCTGCGAATGAGATAGCGGATTGGGAAGTGGGAGGAAGGAGATGCCAGCCAAGAAATACCGGGTGCATCTGACGAGGGATGAGCAGAGGGAACTGAAAAGGATGGTGTCCAAGGGCAGAGAGGCTGCCTACCGGCAGACCCACGCCCGGATTCTGTTGCTTTGCGACGAGAATCAGGACGGCGGGACGATGCGGGATGCTGATATAGCCCATGCCCTTAAAGTGGGCACTGCCACGGTGGAGCGGGTGCGCCGCCGCTGCGTAGAGGAGGGTTTGCCCAGGGCTTTGGGACGCAAGGAACAGGTGAACCGCCGCCCAAGGAAACTGGACGGGGAGGGCGAGGCCCAACTGGCGGCCCTGGCCTGCTCTCAGCCCCCCGATGGCCGGGCCGGTTGGACGCTGCATCTGCTGGCTGACCGGCTGGTGGAAAGGGAGATCCTGGGCAGCATCAGCGCCGAGACGGTGCGCAGCACACTGAAAAAAACCAGCTCAAGCCTTGGCTGAAAGAAAGCTGGTGCATCTCTCCCAAGGCCAGTGCCCAGTTCGTGTGCGCCATGGAGGATGTGCTGGAGGTCTATCATCGCAAGTATGAGGACAACGAAGTGCTGGTGCCCTGAGCCTGCCGAAGGGTTGCCAGGACCTCTGTGTACCCTTGCTGGAAACGTCGCCATTGCACTCCAACTCGATCCGCACCGGGCCTATCACTGAAACGTCCCCAGGTAGGGTAACGATAGTCGCCCAAATTCGGGATCACACAACCCGCCGCACCTGCCGGTAAATCGCGGTGCTGCTGTCGAGCAGGCAAAGACCGTTTGCGGAGTTTCCTCCTCCGGCTTGACAGGTACTGGTTCTGGTGTGGGCTCCAACGTCGGCTCCGGCGTGGATGCTGCACCAGGAGTAAACGTTGGGGCAGCAGTCGGCTGGGGCTTTGTTGTCGTTGGAACGATCGTCGCCCCGGGCACAGTGGTCGTGGGAACCGCCGTCTGCGCCGTTTCCGTTTTTGGCTTGGCGCTTCGTGGACTTGGCGGCGCTGCAGTCGTGTCGGCCCACCGCCGAGGACCTACTGGGGCTGATCACCCTGACAGCCCGTTGTTACTACCAGGACGGCCAACACGAAGATCGCTGTCAAGGCGAATGCTCTCAAGTCGCGCCCTCCCTTACGACCCGCCATCGCCATCATCCTCCTCCGCAGGCGGAGCACAGAAACCGATACTAGGGGCTTGGAAATCGTTTATGGATATGTCCATTGGGTTGCGCGGGATGCAGTCCGTGAACGAGTTGCTCTTCACCAGCAGCTTGCTCAGCACTGGCAGGTGTCCCAGCTCGGAGGGTATTGATCCGATACGCGAGTTGTGGGAGAGCGCCAACGTCTCCAGTTGTGTGAGCTTGTCGAACTCCATTGGAATCGATCCGGTCAGATTGTTGGGATCCAATGTCATTCGCGCCAGGTTTTCTCGACAACCTAATTACTCCGTCTATTGCCTGGTCTCGGAGAGGCCCTCGGGGTACGGGAAAGATCGAATTTCCCGCTTCAGGTTCCGTGACCGTAAGGCGCTGGTTGGAGGCTATGTCGGTCAGTGTCTGTAGCGTACCGCTGGGCCAGCGGATTACAATCGACTCGACTCTACTGGCCTCCCCCAAGCCAAAGTGAACAGGGAGCATGTTCTGAGACAAGCTGCTGCTGCCTGCTGTCACTTCCCTGATTTGGGTATTTCCTCCGGCTGACAGAGTGATGCGGGCACCGATCCCGTCGCGGTTGCTGACCGTGCCCTCGGTGTCTATTGTCAGCCAGTTGTTTTCCCAATTGCAACTGTTTTTGAAGAGCAAGCCCTCCTCGGCCAACTGGTCCGAAACTCCGAGATTGGTCAGGTACACGTCCAGGCAACCGTCGCTGTCGAAGTCGAGTATGCCACGCCCCTGCCAATGCCAGCGTCAGCGGCGCCACTTGTTGCAGAGTTGGGACCGGCAGCTAAACGAGGACTCCGAGTATTACAAGTCAGATGTGGCTGCAGTCGCACTGGGTCTTTCCGGCGACATCGTTGAGAGTTACCGGGCTATCGATGATCTTACCGTGGAAGTCATTACCCGCAAGCCAAGCGGGTTCACACTGGACGCGATGCTCTTCATAAATGTGGGGAGCCCGACTGCAATTAAGGAGCACCTGGACGATTTTGCCAACAATCACGAGGGCGCAGGGCCCTTCAACTACATCGAACAGACTCCGCGGGTTTCCATGACAATGGACAGGTTCGAAGACTATTGGGGACATGTCCCCAATGTGGACAGGGTGATTCTGCGGCCGATTCCGGAGCAAACGACCAGGGTTGCGGCTCTGCGTGCCGACGAGGTTGACTGGATTGAAGTACCATCGTCGGATTCCATTCCTTCCCTGCGCGAGGCGGGGTTCGACATCTACCTCAAGCCCTATCCCCACTGGTATCCATACCAAATGAACCTGCACAAGGAGCCATGGGATGACATCAGGGTCAGGAAGGCGCTGCAGTACGCCATAGACCGGGAGTCGCTATGCCGGGACGTTCTCAATGGCATCTGCATCCCGGGAACTGGTCCGGTATACGACGGGCATCCCCACTTCGGGAACCCGGAGGAGATATACACCTACGACCCTGAAAGGGCCAAAGCGCTGTTGGCAGAAGCGGGGGTCGAGTTACCCCTCAAGTTCAAGGTGATGATCTCCACAAGCGGCTCCGGTCAAATGTCGCCATTAATTATCAACGAGTTCGTCCAGCGGAACCTCAAGGAAATCGGCGTCGACATGGAGATCGTTCCGGTGGAGTGGAACGCCATGCTGGACCGCACAATCTGGCGGTCCCCGGAGGAGGGTCGCACGGAACCGGGCAACTACCAATTCCTCGGCGAAAACGAGGACTTTGACGCCACCAATATCTCGTACGGAACTCCGTGGCCCAACCTGTGGGTGGCATTTTTCGGCAGCACCCGCGGTCCCGGTTCCTTCGTGAACATCATGGGTTACGGGTCCGAGGAGATGGATGCGGCCCTCGACGCGGCGGAGGCGGCGTTTGACCGCGCAGAGCAATGGGAGGCGATAGGGAGAGTACACGAGATCGCTATAGAGGACTCGCCTATGATCTACATGGTCCACGACCTGAACCCTCGCGCCATGAACCCCAGGGTCAAGGGCTACGTACAGGACCAGAGTTGGGTTACGACTCTACAAGACTTGTGGATTGAGGAGTAGCTCTTCGTCAAGGCGAGATGTGGCCGGCCCAGAGAATATCAGAACCTGGGCCGGCCACTAGCATGGAGTTCCGGTCCGGAGGTCGCCCCGAGGCCACCATGTGCCCCGCCCCGGCTGCCACAACCTGGGTGCCCAAATCGGAAAGACCGGGCGCCAAGTGAGTCCGCCAGTCGGGTTTTCCGGCAGGTACCCGCCAACTCAGGAACGAGCACAGGCTAACGATGCTACAAGAGCCGAGGGCATTCCGGCCAGTCCGCGCCGCAGCAAACCCTGGCGCAGGGACCAACCAAAGAAGCGCTGTGTAGAGAGGAACTATACCTATGTGGAACTACGCCGCCCGTCGGCTTTTATGGCTCATTCCGACGCTATTCGGTGTGTCCATAATCATGTTCTCTCTCCTGCACGTTGTCCCAGGAGATCCTCTCGCCGGTGTGCTCCCCCTCCAGGCCGGGCCGGAAGAACGAGAAAAGCTGCGGCACGAGCTGGGATTCGACAGGCCGCTCGTGGTCCAGTATGGCAGTTGGCTGAAGAATGCACTCACCGGCGACCTGGGACGTTCCATCGCAACCGACAGGCCGGTATCCGGGGAGGTTGTGGACGCGCTGGGGAATACCTTCATTCTTGCGATCACTGCCGGCGTCCTGTCAATGGTGCTGGGCACAATTCTGGGTACCATCGCCGGATTCCAGCAAGGGCGCTGGGCGGACAAGCTGGCCAGCGCCATCGCCATCACCGGGCTAAGTCTGCCCAATTACTGGGTGGCGATCATGCTCATTATTTTCTTCTCAGTCTTTTGGGGGTGTTGCCCGCCGAGGGAATGACCACGATCGGGGGAACGGGTTCCGCGGCGTTGGACGTGATGAAACACATGGCAATTCCCGTAGTGGCCCTGATGATGATTTCCCTGGGAATAATCACCCGTATGGTGCGCGCAAGCGTACTGGAAGTCTTGAATCAAGAATACGTTACGGCGCTGCGAGCCAAGGGTCTGATGCCGCTGCACGTTGTGTTTCACGTCGTGAAGAACGCCGCACCTCCGGTGGTCACAGTGGTGGGTCTCGATATCGGTTACCTGCTGGGAGGATCGATATTGGTGGAAGCAGTTGTGAACTGGCCCGGCGCCGGAGGGTTGCTGAATGTAGCGATTCAACAGCGGGACAATGCCGTGATCCAGGGAACGGTGCTGGTATTGTCCGCGATGTTTGTCTTGATCAACCTCATAGTGGACTTCCTGAACACATTGATCGACCCACGTATCCGGCGTTCATGAGATTGGATGGGAAATGGCGCTGACGCAACGTGCAGGACCTGACTTGGCTGCGGAGGCCCTGGCCGCCGCACCGATTTCTCACTGGAAGCTTGCCTGGTGGCGGCTCAGCCGCGACAAGGTAACCATAGCCTCGGCAGTGGTGCTGGGCCTTGTCATATTCGCCGCCGTTTTTGCGCCGCTGATCAGTCCACATCCTCCCAATGACGCGCACTTCAATGAGAACAACACCGTAAAGCGACTGGCCCCGGTCGGGTCGTCCGGCCATGTCCTGGGAACCGACGAACAGGGACGGGACATGCTGAGTCGCCTTCTTCACGGGGGACGCATGTCAATGCTGGCCGGGGTCCTCCCCGTCCTGGTAGCGACGGTTATAGCGTCTTTTCTGGGTATCACTGCGGGTTTCGTGGGCGGCCGGCTGAACATGTTCATCATGCGAGTTGTGGACATGTTCTACGCCTTTCCCTTCATCCTGCTGGCCATTGCCATTTCGGGCGCACTGGGGCCAGGGCTCAACAATACCCTGATTGCCCTGTCCATAGTCTTCATTCCTCCCATTACCAGGGTGGCAGAGAGCGTCACAACCCAGGTGAGAGCCATGGATTTTGTGGAGTCAGCCCACGCCAGCGGGGCCGGACCCTTCGCAATAATCAAAGCGCACATCCTGGCCAATGTCGCAGGACCAATCGTCATTTATGCGACCACGCTGGTGGGGATCAGCATCATTGCAGCTGCCGGGTTGAGCTTCCTTGGGCTGGGTGTCGAGGTGCCCAACTCCGAGTGGGGCGTTATGCTCAACTCACTGCGCCGGTCGATTTACGAGGACGCGTGGATCCCGGCACTTCCGGGCCTTATGATTTTCATAACGTCTATGTCATTCAACCTGCTCAGCGACGGCTTGAGGGACGCGCTGGACGTAAAGCTGTGAGTTGCAACATCCACGTCCCATGCAGTCGTAAATGACAGGAGTACATTCGTCGGCGCTTCGTCTTTCCCAGAATGGGACAGGAATACAGACGGACCACTTTCCCTGTGCAGTCCCTGATACTTGGGATACGAAAGGTCTTTCGGGCAAGAATGAAAGGAGCAAATACAGCCAGGTGTCAACAACAAGAAATTCAGTGGATGGATCGTTGGCTGATAGTCAGCCAATCCTGACAGTGCGTAACCTCCGCAAATGGTTTCCGCTGGGCGAAGGTTTATTGAACAGACGACACCTTTCCGTAAAGGCGGTAGACGGCGTGTCTCTGGAAGTCTACCCCGGCGAGACACTTGGCATCGTTGGGGAGTCAGGTTGTGGGAAGTCCACCACGGCGCGTTGCATTCTGCGTCTGATCCAGCCGGATACCGGGGAAATGCACTTCATGGGCAGCGATATCATGAAGGCTGACAGGAAGGAGATGAAGAGGCTCCGCCGGGACATGCAGATCGTCTTCCAGGACCCCTACACGTCTTTGAATCCCCGTATGACCATAGACGATACCGTTGCTTTCAATATGGAAGTACACGGGTATTCAGGGAAAGAGTCCCGGGACCGCGCCTGGGAGGTGATGGACCAAGTGGGCCTGACACCCACGATGTACGCCCGCCGCTTTCCTCACGAGCTTTCCGGAGGGCAGAGACAAAGAGTCAACATTGGCCGCGCCCTGGTCCTCAACCCCAAGCTGGTCGTCCTAGACGAGCCGGTCTCCTCGCTGGACAAGTCGGTCCAGGCCCAGGTGCTGAATCTGCTGTTAGATCTAAAGGAAGAACTGAGTCTTACATACCTCTTCATCTCCCATGACCTCCACGTCGTGGAATACGTTTCCGACCGCGTGGCCGTGATGTATCTGGGGCAGGTCGTTGAAACAGGCGATGCTGAATCGCTTTACAGCGAACCGTTACATCCGTATACGAAAGCGCTGCTTGCCTCCGTTCCGACGGGAGATCCAGACCAACGACTGGAAAGTGCACCCCTGTCCGGTGAGCCGCCGAGTCCAGTCAATCCGCCGTCTGGGTGCCGTTTCCGCTCGCGCTGCCCCCATGCTATGGAGCGCTGCGCGGCTGAGGACCCGGAATTGATGCCTGTCGGCGACGGTCGACTGGTAGCGTGCCATCTCTTCTCAGAGGCCGCGGAGACGGTCGCCAGCCCTGAGGTTGCCGGTTGAACATCAGCCCGCCATGCCTATTGGCGGCGCGGCTCGTAGCTCTCATCTCACAATGATGGGAACGTCTTACCGAGGGGCTGGCAACCCACTTCCTCGCCCTACTCCCTTTCGAGGGAGAGGCGTGTCGTCTACGCTGCCTTCGGCGTTTCCGTTCAGGCCAGCCGGGACGCGCTGTTGATCACCCTCGAAGTTTCGGGAAAATGCACTACCACTGAACGAACATTGGAATCTTTATCCAATAGCAAATACTCCTTCGTCATCGTTGAACTGGAGGAGGTGGTCATCACGAAACATCCCCGGGTCGTGGAGTGGGTACCGCTTCGCTCGTGACCTAAGGACTCTTTACCGACCGGCGGTCGGCCACCCGCTCTCTGTGGGGTCGGCCGCCTCATTCTTCCCTCAGTCACCTTCTGCTATCGGTTGGGTCTCCAGATTATGTCTTTTCCGTCCTACGTGCCAGTTCAGTTTCCAACTCTCGCACCCGGGCTTCAGCCGCCAATCTGCCTTCCTCGGCGGCATTCGCCCGTGCCCTTTCACCCTCGAAGGTGGGTATCTCCCAACCGGTCTCCGGGTTATGCCACCGTAGCTGACCGTTGTCCCACCGGATGAACAGCTTCAGCACGATGCTGTAGCCCTGCAGGATGCCGTCTTCGACCTCTTCGACGTTGATGGGCTCGTACCGTCCTTCCACCAGTTGCTCCCCGGCCAGCTTGGTTCCGTGGAAGTCCCCGGTCTCGTCAAACCGCCAGTATTCGGATACGCCCAAGGCGGCGTATCTGGCCGGTTTGTCTTCCACGTCGGTTCCGCCGGTCTTCCTCGAGGCTATCTCCATGACCAGGTCCGGCGGTTTGCCCTGCCGGGATATGACGTAGCTGTTGTCCTGGCGGTAGAGGGCCGGGTCGGCGTTGAAGGACACCAGCATATCGGGGTAGATGCGCTGGTCGGCCGGCGCGCCCGGCTCCAGGATGATGTACCGTTCTCCGGAGACGATGGTGGTGTCGGGGTTGCCCAGGTATTGGGCCAGGTGATGGAGGTTGACGTTCTCGCCGAGGTGTTGGACGCTGGTCATGTCGTCTGGCTCCCGCTCCGGCGGGTCCGGGAGGGGCAGGAGCGTCTGTGTTCTGGTGGTCATGTCGGGCCTCGCGGGCTGGGCGGTTCTGTTGGGTTGATTCTAGCGCGATTTCACGGGCGGCGTAAGGGAGGCGGCCCGTTCGCTGGCGGCCCTTCTCAGCTGCGCTGTGGCCTCAGGGTGGGCGACGACGGAGCTGAGGGCAAGCCGGTCACGAAACTCCCGGACCTTGGTCTCCTCGGCCTGGGTCAGTATGCCGTCGGCCATGGCGTGGTTGCGTCGAGCTTCCTGACTTCCTCGAGGGCCTTTGGCGGTGGAGCCGACCCAGTAGGATTTCTGGGGTTATCCGGGCTAGGGAGAAGGAGCGTCTTTTCGTTGAAGCTATGGAACCGGACGGCATCAGCGGCGAGCTCGATCGTACGGTTTCAGCCGTCGCCGAAGGTCCGGAGGCACTCGGGGTGGTCCCGGTGGATGAGTCGGCTTTGTTGACGCAGTACTGGCAGGTGTCGGCGGTGGATTTCAAGAGGTAGGAGAAGGACATACCGCATCTCGATATTATTTCGAGTTGTCAACTTGGTTGCCGAAAATATCGGCCTTCAGCTCTTCGTAGACGTTCATGCCAGGCTTGATGAGTGGAGCAAGGGTATCTCGCATAAAAGTCTTTGCAGTAGTCCCTGACTGAGTAAGTCCGAGAAATAACCTGCAGGCGGTGTAGATCTCGCCGCTGGCGGGCTTTAGGTCGTCTGGAGGGTCGCTAGGTCTTGAATTTCGGATGCTCTCCTTCTTGCTTAGGAGTTCATCAACCTTGTCATCCCTATGGACTGAGTTAGCAAGCTCTCGAAGCACCTCATCGCTGAATAGATATGACTCAAGGTTACGTCTTGACAAGACCCTGACCCCGCGGGATTTCAAATCAGCTACCTCTTCGGTAGACTGATCATCAAGGTCGATCAGTCTCACTACCTCTGTGCCTTTAGCCAACAGGCCAACTGCGTATCCTATGCCACGCTTGTCGCTGGACACTTCCAGGGAACTGCCTCCCGGGATGAATTGTGTCTCTGGAAACTCATGCTGGAAGATTTGCTCGAAACAGCGGGCGTCGTGGGAGTAGTTCGATCCGGAATCCCTGGTCTTAGGTTCACCCTCACAAATTACTATCCGCTCTGGTGCAACTAGGTCTGCAAGGTCATCTAGCGCCACCTCATAGGCGGCGGTCCAGAACGTCCTGTCTGGAATTTTGGGCGTCATGATTTGAGGCCGGTCAAAGTCAAGCCCATCGAAATCGAGGAACGCAACAGTTCCGGGATTTTTAGCCTCAATGTCTCGAGCTCTTCGCATCATTCCTATGGAGTGTGTTGCCAGCATCAGTTGGCAATTCTCCGGGATCAGATCGTAGAGGACAGAAAGCAGTTCGGCCTGTAATCGAGCGTTCATGTGCGATTCAGGTTCGTCGATGCAAAAGACAGTGTTGTCGTATCTGCGTCGTGCGATGATCAAATCGAGGATCAGGTCAAAAACAGACTTTTCGCCTCCCGACAGATTCTTGAATGAGAACCCTCTGGCTGTCCCCTTCGTAAACCGAAAGGTGCCGTCTGACATGGGGTTCCCCAAACTGTTGAATTCCATGTCGGGAAACAGATGGCGAAAAGGAGTGCGGATCTCTTCTATCACTTGCTCACGAAAATCTTGGATGGTCGTTGACCCATCGCCTCGATCGAACACATCCTCTACCGCATCTGCGACCAATCTCATGTAGTTGCTGCTGACCGCGGCATCGTTGTCAATCATTCGTTGTATTCGTACTTGATCTAGGAGATCACCGGTACGCGCAAAGTTGTCCACTTGGAATTCCGGATCATTTCTATAAGCAGATCTAATATAGAAGACCTTCCTGTTCTGATGAAAGTCTTCTGGAGTGTAGTCGTGAAATTCCACCTCGACTTGGTTGTTCCAGTCCGAATATTTCGTCTCTCCAAGGTATCCTTTGGCGTAGTACTCCGAGTCCCAATAATATCCTTGAGGTGTTCTAGTCTGCTTCCACATTTGCAGTGCGTCAAAGAGCGACGACTTGCCGCATCCGTTTGGTCCCGCAAGCATCAGTATTCGTGCGGTCACCGGGACGTTAACTATGGTGAGGTCAGTGAATCTTCTGAAGTCCTTGACGGTGATTGATTTGATCTTCACGGTCAGTCCCTGCATAGATTTGATGTTGGTTTCAACTCGGCTATGGGTTGACTGCTCAGGATGGTTTAGTCAATTGTCCATGGTTGCCGGTTGTCGTTCTGGTAGTCAAGGTCAGCAATTTGGTCAGCCACAATCGTGTGAGGTGCGCGTCCTCATTGGTTCGGTTCGGACAGGCGCTGCCAAAGGACGGGAGGCTCCACCTTTAGTGGACCCTTTCAGTTTGGATCTGTTTGCCCCCTAAGAGTCCGTTGACATGTTGACCTGATGCTCCAACTTCAGGTCCGCCAGTGCCTGCCTAATTTCTTCCTCCACGTTCTGGAGCCGGTCCGAGTCAACGGAAACCGACAGGTTCATGTCGATGTTTAGTCCCTCCTCGGCCCGGAGTTTGGTGAGAAGTTTCACTCCCACCATGTTCCAACTCTCCATCGGCACCGTACCCTTCAGTCGCAGGGTCGTTTTCTGGGGCGTGAGAAGTGGCTGTTGCCCCCCATCCGGCTTTGGATCTGGGTCTGGTGTTGGCGTCGGCGGCGGGTCAGGTTCTTGGTCCGGAGTCGGCACCAGCGTCGGTGGGGCCTGGAGCTGTTCTGCTGCCTGCTTGGTGAGCAGGTAGGTGTTGGCGTCGAATGTCACCTCGTCCGCCGAGACCAACTCCTTGTACCAGACCCTGGCGCCCTGCGCTTGGTCAGGGTTTCCTGACGCGAGCCCAAATTCTCCGGTCTCCACGAATTCCAGAATTCTTCCCCGAAGTACTTGGTCGGGGTCTAGGAGCCTGGTCAACGACCCGTTCATAAAGCTCTGCCGCAGGCTGCTAAGCGGCCAGGAGCCGCTCTCCTTGAGCGCCGGAGGCCAGTTCCTGTCAATGTAGCCTGCCCCTACGGAGTCGTTCAGAAGCCCGTTCTGTTTGAGGGACGTGATCACCCGTCCCGTCAAGGACTCGTTCCCTGTGGCGTAACCAGCCCCCAGGTCGATGGTCCTTATCTTGTTCTCTGTCTGGGGGTCATACAGGCTGACGAAACGGTAGCTAGCCCACACTTCGTCTGTGGCTTCTTCCTCAGCATTTCTGACCTGTTGGCTCAGAGCGTCCAGTTCCGGCTTCTCGAATTCGGGACCGAGGGTGCCGGCGTCTATCTCGCTCCTGACCTTCTGCCATGCCAGCCAGGTTTCCACCCTGTCTTGTAAGTCTCTCCCTGGCTTCCTGGTACACCAGACCATTGCCGCTGGATGGAGACGGTCTGACCCTCCTCGCTTTTGCGTCCATTGAGCTATCTGTTCGGGGGTGTGGTTGTTCTCTCTCCACTCCAGTTCGGGACTCATCACCACCAGGGTCATCCGGGGAACGTCCGAGACCTCGCTGCTGTCCTTGGGGAAGTAGGCCTTCGGGATGCCGTTTCCTTTGTTGAACTCCCTTTCCACCAATCTCCTGATAGCGGGTTTCACCTCGTTCTCTTCGTCCAGCGACGCCCGGAGGTCAGCCACGGCCTTCCTGAGGGTTGCTTGATGGTGGATCCGGTAACCATCGGTTCCGGTTCTACGCACAAAAAACCCTGTGCGTTCCAACGCTGCGGCGGCGCTGTCTATGGTGGCTGTGTCAACTTCGGGTTCGCCGAGGGCGAACCTGAGTTCCGGCAGATGGGCTACCTTGTCCACCATTCCGCCGGAGGACTCGAAGAGCATGGCGGTTCCGACCCGCTTGTGGATGTCCTTGAGGGATCCCCTGGCGTCGGCGTCCAAGGGCTTTGCACGGGCGTTCTGCCCGGCTATGTCGGCGTCGATGGCTGTGATGAGACGTTTCTCTCCAAGCTGGGCCAGCACTGTTTCCCTGAAACTCGGTACGTCCAGCGGAGCAGAGCCTAGGGTGATGAGCGGTTCGGTGCGAGCCTGTCTGAACTGCTGACTGGACGCTGACGAGATCCACTGTGCCAGCATGGCCAGGGACCCTCTGGTCTTCTGGAACTGAGGCAGTGCGCTCCACTTCCTCTGGAAGACTGACAGCGTTGCCGGATGGAAGGGGTAGCAGGCTTCGAACCTCTGCCTTAGAGCATCCTTGGCCCGTTTCTCGTTGGTGGCGGTATCAACGGTGGTCCACTCCGCCGGGAGGCGGTTGGACCGCTCGAAACACCAGTCGGCGTATGCGGCGCTCACGCGCCTTCGGGTCCGTTCGCTGCCCAGGTTCTCGAAGAGCCGTCGCCGGACGACCTCGCTGATTTCGGACTCGTCGTTGGCGATGAGGTCTTGGGCGACCCGGTTTACCACCTTGGTAATCTTCTCCTGCCATGCCAGGTCGCTATCGGTCATCTCGGTCTGGCTGCGGGGCAGGCTGACGACCGCGGTGGCGTGTGTCGTTCCTGCCACGGCAACCGTCAGGTTTTGAAGGAAGGCATAGAAGTGATCGGCCATGTTGCCGTGTCGGTTGATGAAGTTCAGGACTTCATCGAAGAGTATGAGTACTGGGGCCTCGGCGGCGGCGAACACGTCGCCCAGTGCCCTGGTGCCTGGGGGTGAGGTCTTGGCGGTGGCGCTCAGGGCGTCAACTCCCCTTTCTCCGGCTATCTGCCGGGCCACGTCAATCCACGGGTTCTCGTTCCCGTCGTTTGGGTCCCAGGCGTTGCCTACGAAAGTCGCCACCCTAACGCCGTCCGGCACGGTGGCGCCTGATGCCTTCAGTAGATCTCCGACTCCGGTGAGGCCGCTGGCTCCTCTTCCAGCCCGGGCGATGTGGTACAGGCTGGTCAGGGTGTGAGTCTTTCCGCCTCCGAACTGGGTGATGAGGGATAGCACCGGGGCGGCGCTCTCGGTTCTGCCTGACAGTCGGCGCAGGACCGTCCCAGTATGTTCGGTCAGGGACTGGGTGAAGTAGGTCCTTGAGAAGAATTGCTCGGGGTCCTGATAGTCAGCGGGTGCTTTCCCGTCGACCACTTGGTCAAGGGCTATGGCGAACTCGTCGGGGTTGAAGGACCGGCCCTCCCGTACTTCCTGTCTGGGGGTTACCACTCTGTACCAGGGGTCCATGACCCGTCACCTCCCGTAGCGTGTTCGCTTAGACGTATTCTGATCTGGTTCGGCGTGACGACTATCATCGCGCCCGCTTGCATTTCAGCGGCGTGATTGTTGATCAGGTATTCCATGGCTGAGGCTTCCTCCGAGGATTCCAGTTCGGCGAATCTGATGATTCCCGCGTGGGGCAATCCAAACACGAATACCAATTCGCCGAAGTCCTTGTCTTCGGTGACCAGAATTCTTCCCTGCTCTACTGACAGGGCCAGCAGCTTTTCGTCGCTAGCCTTGGGGTCTATGTCGGCTGCGAAGATGGCGTCGTGCCCCAGTTCCGCCAAAGTCTGACGCATGTCTTGGGATCCGGCGCAGACGTCTATGAGGAATTTCATTCAGGCTGGTGTGTCTTTACTCGTTCATACACCCGTTCACCGGATATGGAACGGTGGGCAAAGACCAAGCAGGCTTGGATGTCCTCGGGTTCCAGGAAGGGAAACTGTTCCAGTAGGGTGTCCGGAGTATCCCCGGCTGCCAGCTTTCCAATGATGTGTTCCACGGCCATGCGCATATCTCTGATGATAGGCTTGCCGCCAAAAACATCCGGGCGCACGGTGATGCGTTCCAGCAACTCCGCTTCGGTTGGCATACTTCACCTCCTGTGGGAGGAAATTATCTCGGCGCGGCTAGCAGCATGCCGTCCAGCAGGCGCTTTTCGTCGCTGCCCCGTGGGTACAGGGCGGAAAGGGCGTTGGAGAGCCGGAGGAAGTCCGGCCCTCGGTCCTGTTCGGCTCGGATGAGGTTTCGGAGTGCCTCCGTGCGTCCAGATGCCTGTAGCAACATGGCGGCGTGGACCCTGTCGAGGGTCGTTGCGTCTCTCCTGCTTTCCGCGTCCTCAGCGATGGCCGCTGCTGCCCGGCGGCCTCTTCTTGCTCGTCCCCTGATGGCTGGGGCTTGGTCCGGGAAAAGGCTGAGCTGCCCTGATGACGCCGCGTTCGACTCTATCTCGTCAGCCATGCTGTCCGCACCGGCTTCGCCGAACAGTTCCCTTGCCCGGTCGGCGATGGGACGCAGCCTGACGACTCCTTTGTCGGTGTTGATGATCCGGTTCTCCCATTCTTCCATGTGAATGCCGAGGGGTTGGGCGAACCTTCGGGCGACGTCGAAGGGCATACTGAGCCCGGCCGAGCGACGGGCGGGAGTTTCCTCGTCGTCGCCATCTCCCTCGTCCTCAGCGCCGACGCTATCAAGGTCTGCTCCTTCTCCGGTGCTTTGCAGCGTCCAGAGGAAAAGCGCGGTCATTCGCGCATCCTCTTCCAGTGCCCCTGCCGCTCCATTCCGGGCTTGGGCCTCTGCGGTGCCGAGAACCTGCTCGAGCGCCTCGCGGGCTACCACCTCCCAGACTCGTTCTAGGTATTCGGCCAAGGCTACTTGGCTGCCTTCAGGAGTCTCGACGCCAGAGTACTTACTGTATATTTCCAGTGCTGGTCCTACGCAGGCGAAAACCAGGTCGGCTCCCCTGATGCCTTCACCCTGTAGGCGTTGCATCCAATCTCCGACTCGGACAGGTAGGTCTCTAAGAACGTCAGCCCACTCGCCTACTGGCGCGTCCTCGGGGCGGGGTCGGCAAACTAGGTGGACGCTGGTGGCCAGCGCCGCGGATTCCAAGGAACGTAGGCGCCCAGGCCTCTCCGTGGCAATAGGCCAAGAGCCGGTAATGGTCCATCCTCCCCGAATCATGCCTGAAAGCAATGCTTCCCACCCCTCGGTGGTCTTGTGGGCAAAAACCACTGACCCCACGCCGTCATCACGCAGGATGCGACGGCCCTCGGAAAATGCTTTGGCCATAGTTTCCTCGAACCATACACGGTCCTTCGACTGTCCGTCGACATGCTTAGTTTCGTCCTGCACAATCTCACGTGCCTTGGGCGAGAGAGAGCTGTCTGTGGCAATAAAGTCCTGAAGCAGGGGGTAGTTAGGCAACGCACGCTTGAGCCAGACTAAAAAGAAGTCTGAAAGGTCTGCATAGGGTACGGCATCGTAGTACGGTGGGTCGGTGAACCAGACCCCGGCGGATTGGTCGGGGATCGGATGGTTGGTAGCATCTGCTCGCTGGACCTGACCGGCGGTTTGCCCAGCATGGCTTATCGTCTTTGTTGCACTGTAAACACTCTCAAGACCTGCGCCAAACGCTCCTGATGTATCGCCTATCGGAACTGGCTCAACGAAGTCCCAAGTGATGGGGATTGCCTGACGACCAAATGTACACGTTGTCTTCTCAAACGTAAGATGCCACTTGGTTCCTGAACTGCCGTAATCTGCACGCTTACTGATGCCACAAGATACAATCTCACTCAAATTTGCGGTCTGTGCATCCTTGGACCTTTGATTAGACGCAATTGATGCTCCCAATTCCATCAACGCCGCCTTTTGCCGCGCCGTGAACAGGTCGCCCCATTCGAGCATCCCGTAGCGTTGGACGCGGAATCCCAGTGTTCCAATGGGTGGCAATGGCTCGTCCGGCACAGGGCAAAGGCCCTGCCTGCCGCCACCTTCCCATTCGTCGAGGATGGCGGCGACGCGCTCTTGGGCCAAGCGGACTGCGGTGTAGTCAGCGGCGGTGGGCATGCGGTAGCGGCGTCCGGGCTGACCGGGTTTGAGGGTGACCACGGCGGTCATCCGCGCTCCGCCAGTGCGGTTGCCGTCGCCGTCAAACACCACGTCAGCGCCGCCGCGCTGGGCGGCAAGCTGGGAGCGCACCCGCTCCGGTGGCAGAACGGCCCGGCAGCAAAGGCAGGTAGCGCGGGCACGGGAGACTGTGCCGCCTGCCACTTCGCTGTCCGACTTCGGCTGGAATATTTCGAACTCTACCGATGGCTGATTTTTGTCGTCTTCCCCTATATTTGGATGTAGCGCCGACTTTCGGTTCGTCTTTCTGCACAGCCACATAGACCGCATTAGCGGCATCTCTGCTCCGCAGTTGGGGGCCTCGCAGCGCACAGTGCGGGCCCATAGGTAGGCGATGGGCGTGGCACCGTCGGGGTCTTTGGGATATAGGTCGGCCAATTCCTTCTCGGCTTGGGCCTTGATCTCCGCCCCGGTCTTTCGGACTTCGCCGGCCAGCCCGGGTCCGTGCCGGGGGATGTCCTCCAGCATCACCTTGAGAATGAGGCACGCGACTGGGTTCAGGTCGCTGGCGAATGTTTCGCATCCTATCCTTAGGGCTTCCAGTGGGATGGAGCCGCCCCCGGCGAAGGGATCGACCACGAGGGGAGTCTCTTCAGGATGGGCGGCTTTTACCAGCCCTCTGCTGGCTTCTAGGTACTCATCCTTTGCTGCGTTGTTCCAGTTTGCGAAGTCTGCGATGAATTTCAGGATGGCCTGGCGGAGTCCCTCGTCCGTCTGGATGATTGAGTCCCACCTAGAAGGGCGTCCCCGCATTCCCAGCAGAAGTTCTCTCGCCCGGGTCTTGAATTCCTCTGGGCATTGGGGATCACAGGGGTCAGGCATCAGCAGAGCCATTAGAACTGCCCGTGATGATGCCAGTGGCCGACGCGCCCACCAGAGGTGGAGAGTGGAAGGGTGTCCGTGCCGGATGGATTTCTCACGGGCGGCGTGCCGGGATACCTCGGCGATTGGGAAGTCAACCTCGGCCAAGCGCTTGCAGGATGGAGGAATCATACAATGACACCTGAACTGTTCTTGAGGGTAACGATATTCGTGACGATGCTTTGGAGCGACTTGCTGACTTGATTAGTACAAGAAGCGTCATTGATTATACGTTGGATCACTGCGGCGTTCTTTAGAGCATGTCCCTTTTTCGG
Source organism: Dehalococcoidia bacterium (assembly GCA_965203005.1). Taxonomy (GTDB): domain Bacteria; phylum Chloroflexota; class Dehalococcoidia; order Lucifugimonadales; family UBA3495; genus VXOI01. Next base: position 899,087 of record CBDBBS010000002.1, on the reverse strand, counting down.
TATTCCGAATTCCTGCTGCGCTGTGGCCAGCAAGCACTCAAAAAGGTCCTTGCCCAACTCATCCTCCAGGGTTTTTTCTAAGTTGACCCTGAAGCAAGCTGACGATTCACCTACAAATTCGGGCCATTCCTCCTCTGGCTGATTGAGAATCCTTAGAAGGCTCTTGTTATTTTCTGGCTTAGGGTCACTGGCTTCGTGGTCACCGTCCCATATGACGTATACGGGGATTTCCAAATGGCGGAAAATGATCAAAGGACGATCTAAGTTGGTCTTACCGAAGCACGGGACAACGGTGATCCCGGAGCTGTCAAAGTCATAACCCATAAATTTCGCCATTCCCAAAATAGCCGCTCGGTCATCTTCTCCTTCAACCAACACCACGGTATCAGCGAAGAATCCTTCGTTCATCCAAGGCGTCATCACGGCTTGAAGGCGCGGGCGTAGCGTTTCTCCCGTATATTTATTCCCTTGTGAACCATGTGCCTTCCACAACTCTTCGGCTACCGCATCCATGTCTGCTGTCTTGAGGCGGGTAGCCTTGGCCTTTCCGTTCCCATCGGTAATTTTCCGTAAGACACGAATTTGAGAGAAGCGGTCCAAGCCGACGAATAAAGGAGAATGGGTCGTGTAAACGACCTGGGTGTTTTGGGCAACTCCAGGAATAGTTCCGGCAGCAAGGTCTAGGAGGACGGACGCCAAATGACGCTGGCGGCTTGGATGCTGATACAACTCGGGTTCTTCAATCGCCAAGACTAGGCTAGGTAACTGAGTCTCTCTGTTCTCTTGGGATTCGTCATCGGACGAGGCATCGCTTTCTGATGACGTCTCTACTGATCGCGCAGCTACCAGATGTTGTAACATCGTGACAATGAATGCTCGCTGGAGTCCATGTCCAGTTCTTTCTACTGCCGACTGATATCCGTCCTCCAAGAGCTTGACCTGAGCCTGCGGTAAAGGGATGGAGATGTCAGCGACCTCCGACCAGTTCATAAGAACACTGGCGTCGGGAGCATAGGAACGTAGCGTGTTAGACAACTCGCTCTGTAGAGATGTCAATTCGGTGAGCCTTTCGGGATCGATGATTTCCTTGTATTCGGACTGCGTCCGTTGTTTGAAATCTGCGAGGTCCTTCCGGTTTGCGAGCACGCTCCGTACCACGAGATCCATGATTTCGGTTACACAGGAACCTCTTTTCTCAGTAGCGTCTTCCTGCGCATCTCGCACTGCTGGAACACGTATATATCGAGTGTGTCTTCCTAGATAGCCCTGACCCACCTGTGTGAACCCAAAAAACTGACCCTCATCCCGCATTCGTGAGCACTGTTCAATGTTCTCGATCTCCCAATCGGCTAGGGCTTTGAGAGCATTGGCTGCCGACGAGGCCGTCGGCAAGGCGGAGTATTTTTCTAGATTCCTAATCTCGTTGTATTTGGCTCTAATGTTCGAGTTGCCACCTGCGTTCCTGACACAGGTAAAGTCGGGATTTTGTAGGCGCATCCCGTGATAGGTGCCGGATTTTCTCCCTTCTGCTAGTGAGAAAACCCGAACCACGGTAAGTACGTCGCTGTCCAGATAAGCGGAGAAAAGTTCCTTTGCGTCGTCACTAAGGTCGGCAAAAGTAACCGCAATCTCTATATCTTGGCTGGTGTCTTCCGAGTAAAAGTCTTCAGTTGTAACTTTCGCGGCATGGTCGTAAAAAAGCTCGACAGCACTCAGAAACGAGGATTTGCCTGAGCCGTTTCGTCCAACCAATGCTGTAAGAGAGTCACACGGTAGCGACTCGTCCAGAATTGAACGAAAATTCTTAACGTGAACTTCTCGAATGAGCACCGCTTGCTACCTCATCTGTTGGAAAGTGTAGTGGTCTTTGATAAATCTCTGGAAGTAAGAACCCTTGGAAGATGCGCACATCAACCCGCGGTGAACGGCCTCTGGCACGTTAGAGTATTGGTAGATACCACCGCTGTGGAACTCTATTGAGAGGAGTCGATTTTCCTCGTCGTATCCAACTGAATGAATGTTACTCGAACTAACCTGTTGCATCTCCATCGCCTTTCTTCCCTCCGTGTCCTAACCGTTCCTCCCGCACCCGTATGGGTTTAGTCATGGCTTCCACTTCCAGCCGGTAGTGCTGCACCTTGCTCACCTCGTGCCAAGGGAACTTGGCCGGGTCCTGTATCGGCTCTTGCATCACCGGGTCTTCGGCGCAGTTGGTCACGATGTACAGCCAGTAGCAGTCCCTCCGGTCCTCCGCTACCCTCCTCTCGTTCGGGGTCAGCAGGATGGTACCTGTCTCGGCCGCCAGTCCCTTGACTTCGATGAGCCGGAGTTCCCCTGATACCAAGTCCAAGCTGGTAACGTCGTAGCCCAGATTTTCCTCGTGGACGTCTTTGACCTGCTTCCCTTGTGCCCGCTCGTGTTCCATGACCGCATTCATGGCGGTAATCTCGGTCTCGGTGTTCGACCGGAGCTTTTTCACCTCAGGGTCGTTTCCACCCGGATGGGGTAGCAGCAGGATGCTGGCCAGTTTCTCGATTCCCTGGAGGGTAAGGGAACGCTGCTGGACAAGTTCCGTCTGTCGCCGCTCTCGTCGGTTCAGGACCTCGCTGTGCCGGTTTATGGCTTGCGCCCGCCTTCCCTCGGCGCCGACAATCTGCTTGTCAATCTCCTCTTGGGCTCGACCGATTTCCAGGTCTACCCTTCCCAGCACTGCGGTGAGCGACAGTTCCACGTGTTCCGCGATACGGTCCACCTCGGGAATGCGTTCGTCCTTCACTTCGTCTAGGAATGGATTGAAGATCTGCTGGTGCAGCCACTCCGTGGGTTCAGGCTGGGATACCACCGCGGGAAGTTCTGCTGGACGGGCCGCAAGCGTCAGGTCTCCCAGGAACTCCGGCCCCCGTAGCGTCGGCTGGGCGTCGTCCGATAATTCCACGGCGAACAGTCTTTCGTGGATTACCTGTCCCAGCCCATCGGTGACCTGTGCCTTGTAGAAATCCAGCCGGGCTGGGCTTTCGTGGACTAGGGAATGGAAGCAGGCGCCTTTGGCGAATGACTCCCTGCCGGATTCCAGGCTGCTCCGCCGGAGTGCCTCGAAGAGAGGGTGTCCCGGGGTCACCCATTCCAGGTTGTTGTTCTCCGCCGTATCCCTGTCGGTCGAGATTCTGGGATACCTGTTCGTTAGGGCTGGCATCCTCCAACTGGGCGAGAGTTCGTGCCGTTTCAGGGACGAGGGCGTTGGACCTGGGTCGAACGTGTGGGTCCGGTTGTTCACCGGCCTGAGGGTGAGGGCGGCGGTCTTGGCGCTATCCTGTAGGAACCTAGCGATGGTTTCGGGGACTATCCGCTTTTCCTGAGCCTTGGCCCGTCGTTCCACCAGCATTTCCAAGTTGAGTTTCTTTGACGCCAGCCCCTCCAGGGCGTGCTGGCATATCTCCCGGAAGTGAGTCTCGTCCACGTCTCTGAGTAGCCTGTCTTCCAGGTCTGTGTCACCCAGTTTCCCGGCGTAGTAGTCCCGCAGGACCCGCTCCACTTGGTTGGCAGGCAGGACTTCGCCAACCACGTTGAACACGGCGTCGTCGTCCAGGGCGTCCCGGATCTCCTGGAGCTTGCTGAGCAGTCGGTCCAGCACTTTGCCCTCGATGGTGTTGGTGGCAACGAAGTTGAAAATCAGGCAGTCGGAACGCTGCCCGTACCGGTGGATCCGTCCCATCCGCTGCTCCAAACGGTTGGGGTTCCAGGGAATGTCGAAATTGAAGAGGATGTGGCAACACTGGAGGTTGATTCCCTCCCCGGCGGCTTCGGTGGCCACCAGTACCTGGATGTCGCCGTCCTTGAACTGCTGTTCGACGAATAGCCTGGTTCCAGGGTCGTCCCTGGAGCCGGGGTTCATTCCGCCGTGGATATTGCCGGCCCGGAATCCCCATTCCCGCAGTTTCTCCATCAGGTAGTCCAGCGTGTCCCTGAACTCGGTGAAGATCAGGAGTCTCTGGTCGGGGTCATCATAGAACCCTTCTTCTCGGAGGATGCGTTCGAGCCGCTGGAGTTTCGCCTCCACCCCTGACTCCTCGACCTTACCTGCCTGGATGGCAAGAACTTGGAGCGCGGCGATTTCGTCCCTGACCTGGTCAGCGCTTTCCGCCAGGGTGATGGCGTCTAGGATTTCTTCTAGGCGCTCTCTTTCTTGGTCGTCCATCTCCTCGATGTCTTCGAGGTCGGGAATAACTGGGGGAGCCTGGCCTGCCAACTCTTGGGCGCGAGTTAGCCGTTCTTCGAGCCTCTTGGCCCGGTTTTCCAGGGACTTCTTCATGGACCGGGTGCTGGATGCAAGCCGCCTCTGGTACATCGACATCAGGAAACCGATGGCGTGCGCCCTCCTGTCGTCCCCTTGAGCCGCGGCCCTGCTGCTCTGCCTTTTCACGAAGGCAGTGACGTCTTTGTAGAGTTCCAGTTCGTCCCCTTCGATATGGAAATCGGCCGTCCTGGGGATCCGCCTGGTGAAGACTGGCTTTGTGGCCCATTCGCCGTCGTCCTGGCGCTCAGGGAAATAGACCATCGCCTCCTTGGTCCGGCGGAGATAGAACGGCGCCCTTCGATTGGTCATCGCCTGCTCGATGGATTTCACGTCGGCGTAGGCGTCCTGGTCGAGGAGTTGGAGGAAAAGGGTGAAATTCCTGGGGTCGCCCTTGTGTGGAGTGGCGGTCATCAGGAGGATGTTGTCGGCGCTGTCCCGGAGCATTTCGCCCAGCCTGTACCGCTGGCTCTTGTGGGACTCGTCGCTGGCGGACATCCGGTGGGCCTCGTCGATGATGACCAGGTCCCAGGTGGCCTGCTTGAGTCCCACGAGAATGTCTTCCCGCTTGGCGAGGTCCAGGGAGGTGATGACCTGCTTGTTGTCCAGCCACTGGTTCATCCCGAACTGGTCCCGGATGTTGTTCCCCCGCAGCACCTGGAACTGCTGGTCGAACTTTTCGAACATCTCCCGTTGCCACTGGAAGGTCAGGTTGGCGGGGCATACGACCAGTATTCGCTCCGCCAGCCCGCGGAGCTTGAGCTCGCGGATTAGCAGGCCGGCCATGATGGTTTTCCCGGCGCCGGCGTCGTCGGCCAGAAGGAATCTGACGCTTGGCAGTTTCATGAAGTATTCGTAGACTGCTTCCAGTTGGTGGGGCAGAGGGTCCACCCTGGAGATGGACAGTCCGAAGTACGGGTCGAACTCGTGGGCGATGCCCATGGAATAGGCTTGGATGCCCAGCCGGAGCAGGTTCCCGTCCCCGTCGTAGGTAGGGTGTGGGTCGGTGATTTTGAGGTTGGCAATGTCTGCCTGGGTGAGGTTGACGCTTCTGAAGCCATTGGTCTCCAGCCCGACCAGTCCGGCTTCGATGGAATCCGGGCCGTTGGGTCTGGTGATCACAACCCTCATGGGTTCGTTGAACAGGGGGCCGGTTACGACCTGTCCTTCCTCAAGAGTGGTTCCTGTTACCAACTTGCCTCCGTATAGTTCACCGCTTGGGCGGTGTGTCTCCATGATCTGGCCGCTGCGGGTCAATTGAGGGTTGGAGTCAGGCCTAGTTCGTGAGGTCGTCGAACAGGGGTATGCCGGTTTTCCCGGGTGGCGCGGACGCCACCTGTTTGGTGAGCATGATTAGTGCTTGGTTCACCAGTTGGGATTCGCTAATCCGCTCCAGCCCTGGGCCGAACTGCTGGATGAATTCGGGGTCTTTGAATCCCGAGACTGATTTGAACTCCCCGAGGTCGGTGAGCACCGGTTCAAGTCGAGGGCTCAGTTTCTCTATGAGAGTTGCGCGAGCCAGTTGAAGTAGTGCGGGGTCGCATTTCACTGGTTTCATGGCCGCCTCCCGGATGCTTGGTAACCAAGTTACCGAGGGCATCCCGGTATGTCAACCGCCGGATCTGCACGGAAAATGCTTTATTCCTGATTCTTCGTGTCGGTTGGCTTTTATAGGGCTGCCCCTGTCCTTCAAGGTGTGATGGTTCCACATCCTGAGGTTTCAGGTGCGTTTCCGCTTGTTGTATGAATGCTTTTCTCTTTTTGAGGCGCTTGCTTTAGCGACTTACGATAGTCGGATATCTTCTCGCACATTGATTTGATCTCGTCTTCGGTAAACCAATGCGCTCCGTTCCCCCCTGCTTCTGCCATTAGGCCTTCTCCGAAATGAGGCTGCGCGGCCAGTATGTGGGCTGTTTCGTGGGCCATTATCGAGTAATCGTTGAGTTTGCCTTTCAGGATCGGGTTTTTGAATCCGCAGATGTGTATCTCTCCCCATTGGCTTCCTTGTGCATCTGGACTACGGTCAAGGGATACGAATGCCTTTGTGCTGGGCCACTTGCATTTCGTTGCCCACGATTCAGGCCATACGTGTAGGTTGGCATCATCTCGAGTCTGTACGTTTTCGTATTGGAACCCCAGAACCTTGGCGGTGTCAGCGAGTCCTCTGCGGGCTTCCTCAGAGATTCTTTCGTCCCAGTAAACCCTTACGGGGATTCCTTCCTGCCATGGAGTACCTTCTTCGGGTAAAGTTGTTATTTTTTCTACGTGTTCGCTGTGCTTCAGGAGTGCTGCTCCTGTCACCACCGTCAGTAACGCTAGTGTGATCAGGCAAAGGTATGTCGGTCCGTTCCATACCCGCTTTATGAACTTGGGTATTGAGGTTGGGGCTCTCCTATGCTTGATTACCAAGCTGACAACTGCTATGAAGGCAATTATGCCTGTCATCTTGTTGATGGTTAGTATCCCCACTAGCAAGAATAGCATCTCTGTGCCTAGGAGACTGGCTATTGCCCATAGACATATGGCAGATGTGATGGATGCAAGCCGAAAGACGATTTTAGTCCGTCTTTGCGCCTGTTCGATGTTCCATACAGTCTTTAATTTGGATGCTTGAAGCTTCATAATTCTGGGGTTGTTGGCCCTCCCTATTCGATAGACCCCCTGCCCTGTTCGTAAGTTCTTGTTGTGGTTTCGGCTTTCAGAATCTATTCAGCCAGATGCGTTCCTCAATATACGGTATCCTTGGTTTAAGAGTACCACCACTCATGGTATCCACGCTACGAGCTATCGTCATATTTAGTGCAGTGATGCAACCCGGACGAGTCTTGGATGTTGCAGTCTGGGCTTGCCGCCTTTCCGATTGTAATTGTCAGTCCCCGGGGCAGCGGTAGAGACTGGTCCACAACATCTCCGTGAACTCCTCATCGGTAGTGTTCCTGTACGCCTCGTTGAATTCCTCCAGTTCACTACTTCCATGAGCCAGGCTGCGCGCCTTCGCACAGTGTCATGCAAGTGGGGCAGGGCACGCATGAAACTCTCGCTGGTGTGCTCCGCGTTCACCCGGCCAGTGGGCGTTCTTCCATTTTCTGGCAGTGTCGCAGGTAGGATTCCGCCGCCAGGCTCGCTTCCTCTCTGGTCAGCCCGAACCTGGGGTGCCGGAGCTTCATGTGTCAACGCCGACGAAGTTCTGTCCCGGTATCGCCGATGGTGATCTGACCCACCAGGATCTTGTTCTCCCTGTCGCCGACTTAGAGTTGACCTACCTCCTTCTTGTTTTCAGCATCGCCGAAGTAAAGTTGACCCATCTTGTCGCTACTGCTCAGCGATTCCGTCAGTGCGCAATTGCCCAGCCACTCGGTCAGTCGGGGTAGTTGCCGTTGCCGTTCTCCGCTGCCGCCCCCAGCAGGTGGTGCGAGCTGAAGAGCCCGGCATGGCGTTTCTCCCGGAGCCGGTAGTTCTCGCCACGGATGTTGAGCACGTGACTGTCATGCAGCAGCCGACTCGACGCCATTAACTCTCCGAGGTACAAGCAGCGGTGTTCGTGTGGGACGGTGATGCCGCGTGGACCGGTCCAGGGTTGGATGTGAGTGACCGGGTTGCCTCGGGCTGGGAATGGTGGCCGACGCTGCTGTGCGCGTAGGCATACGTCTGTCCAGGCGCCCAGCCCAGCAGGGCCGCGAAGTCTTATTCTGCGTCCAAATCGGCCTCGTCGACCATATGCCAGTGGATGTCAGGTGGCAGTTCCCGCCCGTCTAGGCTGGAGTCCCGTTTGACGCAGGCGATGACGGATCGGGCGGCGCAGCCGGTGATTGCAGCGACAATTTCCGAGTTCCGTTGCAGTCGGTCTACGTCTTCCTGAAAGGCTCTGAAGGAAGTTTCGACTATGATGTAGTGGGTATCGTTCCCGTCCGTAGCCTCGATGACGAGGACTGACCGGCGGAGATTTCTTAACTGCCGTAACAGGCTCTGGCCGGAATCCCGGCTCTCTGCTACTTCCCTGAGGGTTTCCCATCCAGTTATTCCCACGTAGTTGAGTCCCAATTCATGGGCCACAACCGGGGCGCCCTGAGTCACCTTGCGCCTGATGCGGAGGTTGTTATCCAATCTCCTGTCGTTGAGGGCTTCCCTGCCGGGATCTCCCAAGAGTACGACCTGACGTCCGTCCTTCTCCATGGTCACGACGAACTCGGCGTCCAGCATTTCGAAGTCTGTACCTGGCTGGCCGCAGCAGTGGGGGCAGGGGATGTAGATCTGAAGATTTGGGCTGTTCAGGTTTCGAAGTTCCTGTACCAGTTCCTCGGCGTTCATGGGCGGAAGCCTCCCGGGGATTTACCCCAAGCGAGTGGGTGGGCGGTCTTGGGACCGGTGGGGCAGTTCCTTCCGGGCCTGTGGTGGTGGCTGGATTCAGCGGGCCAGGTTGCGCCGGCGTTGTCGCCCGCACTGATGGTCAACCGCAACCTGTCCTATATCCATCATCTCTGACGGGCGGCAGATTCACAACGGCCTGCTGTCATAAAATGGTCCTTGCCTGCCCGAGATAGCCAATTTCGGCAGGTACGTTCCGCTACTTTTCGCCCTGTGCCGCTTCGTTCGCAGGCTCGGTCCTTGCAGTGCGGTTAGCTCAGATTGGTCCTTGCTTGTAGGGTCTTCATTGTGATTTTCTCAAGACACTCTGGTGGGTTCTCTTCTATTTCGGCGGCCCTGCGAGTGAAGGCCTGTGCGGCGGCCACCAAGAACTTCCTTTCCTCTTCGGTGTATTCGCACCTACTGCCTTCCAGCTTTCTGGCTTCTGACCCTCCTTTTTGGCTTGCCAATTCGGCGACCTTTCCGATGAGCTTTTTTGAGATTTTGTAGTATTGGGCCGCCTTCGTGCGGCCGTGGCCGCCCTCAAGGGCGGTAACCGCGAAATATGCGACTGTTGCCAGCGTTTCCCTTCCTTGGTGGTATCTTTCCAGTCTTAACAAGATTTTCTGAGCAATGTCGTGATATGGATCCCTTTTCGCACTGAGTGGGGGGCTGGGGTATTTCTCCAGGGATGTATGCCGTTGTCCCGGTGTGGCCGTGAATCTCCAGGATACCAGCTGCGTTGGTTCCTCCACGTGTCTTGCTGGGTCCGGGTTTCGATCGACTGTTTCAGCCCCCAGATATTCGAAGGAGAATTTCCCTCTTCCCGACTCTACTGCCACGTCGAATTCCCAACTGTGAACGAATTTCTCGAGTTCTTCCTTAGCTTCGTATTCGTCCTTGTAGTGTCCCTTTGGCCTGATTCTTAGTTCCCTCTTGTCCAGAGTGAAGTGAAGGAGGTCATTTTCCCCTTCCAGTGGTGGTGCTTCCTCATAGTCGATGGAGTCATCGTGTTCAAGCCAGTAGAAAAGGGCTACTACATGCGGATCGTTCATTTCTCAGGATTTCTCCGGAATGGCTTTAGGTATAGCGTCAGAGTTTTACCGGCGTACCTGAAGCTGTATAAAATTCGATCCGCCCAGGTTCGTCAGGCAGGTGAATTTTGCACAGTTTGTTTCCGGTTTGGCCGGAGGCGAGTGAAAGTGCTAGTGCGCGAATAAGTCTGGCTGTGTCCCGAGATTCCATAGTTCCACGGCAACCTCCTTCCACGCCACGAAAGAAGCTGGCCGTCCACAGCAGCTCCCTGACAGGTATACTCGCCCTTCCCTACCTTACCGGAGCTATACGCAGAGGACGGCCAGCCTCTTCGTGCGTGGGTTCTGTGATGCCCCCTGACCCAAGCAGGGAGGATAACCTTTATCTACTGCACCCTACAGATTGATGCAGCAACGCTCCCTGTAGCCTTAGCGAGACCGGTACGAACCATCGTACTCAGCAGGGTCATAGTCCCCCGCCAACCAATCCACAAAGCGGCGGGCATAGTTGACCCTCGAAACCTTCGAATTCATCGAGTAGTTCGACGCCTCCACCTCCTTCTCAAACTCCTTGAACAGATCCCTCACTTCCCCCATCGTCCGTTGGTCCAGCTTCATTCTTAACCCCTCCAATGATAGGATATAATATCCTAACATATCCTATCCTATCCCGTCAAGAAGTGACGCATTCGCAATCTACGCCCCGCTACAACGCGCTGGATTGAATCGTGAACAGGTCCTAGCGTACTTAACCCGTGTCGTATGGCTCCACAATTCATTTCTATGAATGGATGCCTGGGGGCTTTGCCCTTTGGTGCGGGAGGGTTAATGGCCCAGCGGGATCAGTTTGTCGGAGACGTTGCCGTTGTGCCGGTCCGGCGACAGGAATGCTGTCGTTCGGGCGGGACATGGGCTTCAGACGGGCCAGGGGAGTTGATGATGTCCTGAACCTGGGGCAGTCCCATCCTTTCGGGAGGCGGACGAGCAAAACCCTGGCTTTTGGCTGAAGCCGGGGCTTGCGTCCGTTGGATGGGGTGTTGTGGGTGCCGAGGTTTCCTAAATCAGCGCTCTGTCTGGGTAGTTAGAAAAGCCGAAGGGGTCCCTTTGCTTGGCGGTGCGGGTGTTTCGGGCTCTCTTGGCCTTCGTGTCGGCAGTCCTTTTGGCTGTCTGATCAAATCTGGACTGCGGTATTGGCTTGGTTGGCGGGGTCTGTGTCGTGGGCACTCCTGCAGCCTTGAACTTGGTGCGAAACTGCCGGTCGGTGGTCGCGCCCTCTCTGGTGTTGCAGGTCCGGCAGAGCAGCTGGAGATTTCGTTTCTGGTCTGACCCGCCCTTGGCCATAGGGTTCTTGTGGTCTATGTCCATGAGGTCTATGCCGGGCTTCCTGCCGCAATACATGCACTTGCCGTTTTGGGTCTTGAAGAGATCCTTCTTTAGTTCCGGGGAGAGGTTCTTGCGCCGTCGTTGGGGTTCATCAAACAAGTACATGGCTTGACTCTCTTCGGGTGTATAGTCTTGTCACGACTTCCAGTACAAGTTCTTTCTCAGCGTCTGGTTGAGGGTTTTGGCTATGGACGCCGCTGAAGATTCTCCTATGCAAACGTGCGCGACAAGTTTGTTCTGGAATCTTCCTCTTTTCCCAAGGTCGTAGATCAGCCAGGTTGCTCCGTCTGTGAGCACTAGAAATCCTTTCCTTCTACCTTCTGCGTAAGAGAGGATCTGTCTCTGGATGGCGGTGGTTTCCAGGTTCGTCCAGAGGGTTTTGGCCTCGACTGCGATTGCTGGTTGGCCGTCTGGGCTTTCCAGCAGCGCGTAGTCTATTCGTCCCCAATCGGTGTCGTACTCGACCTCCACCTCGTTAACGTCGGATATGTCCCATCCTAGCGATGTCAGGACCGGGTCGATTAGAGAGTACCTTGTCTGATATTCGTGGCATCCTGAGATGAAATCTCCAGATTCGTCTATGACTTCCTCGATATACTCGATAGTGTCTTTTACATCCTTCTGGCTCATGATCCCCCTCAACTAAGGGATAGTGGGAGAATTTTACTGAAGTGCCTGAAGCTGTGCAAAATTTAGTCGCTACCGCCCTAGTATTACAACGACAGTTGGCGTGATAAGATCACTGGGAAGTTGAGGAAAGTTTGGGCAGGTGAGGCAGGGAAGTGGATGCGGCGGCTTTTGAGCAGGTTTACGAGTCCTTTCAGGAGTTTCACGCTTACTTCGCCGGGCTGTTTGGCCGCAGGGAGACCCGGGAGCGCAGCGGCCATTATCTGCGAGCTCTGCTGGTGCAATCCGGAGAGCGGCGCAACGCCGAGAATCTATCGGAGACGGTTCCGGAGTCTGCCCGGGGGATGCAGCGGTTTCTTACCGACTCTCCGTGGGAGGATGACGCGGTTATAAGGCGGCTACAGGAGTACTTGGCGCCCAAACTGGAGCATCCCGAGGCGGTGTGGGTGCTGGACGGCAGCGACTTTCCCAAGCAGGGGAGGAAGTCGGTGGGGGTGGCCCGTCAGTACTGCGGCAGGCTGGGCAAGGTGGCCAACTGCCAGGCTGCGATGTTCCTGGCCTGCGTCAGCCCGTTGGGACGGGCCCTGGTGGACAAGCGGCTTTATCTGCCGGAGAGCTGGAGATCGGACAAAGACCGCTGTGCGGCTGGCGGGGTTCCGGTTGAGAGGCAGGGGTACCGGTCCAAGACAGAGTTGGCCTTGGAGATGCTGGAGCGGGCTATAGAGTTTGGGCCACCCGAGGGCCGGATGGGTCGCCGCAGACGGCGCCTTCGGGATGTCGCCGTCCTTCCGCGAGGGACTGCCAGACTTGGGAATGCGTTACGTGCTGGACGTGCCAGCGGGCTTTACGGTGTGGCCGGTGGAGCCTGAGTGGACCAGCCCGGTCTACCGGGGACGGGGCGGCCCTCCCAAGCCCAAGCTGGTGGGCGGACAGAAACGCACCATGGAGCAGCGCAGCGCCGACTTGCCCGAGGATGCCTGGCAGGAGATCACGGTGGCCCAGGGGAGCCAGGGGCCTCGCAGCTACCTGTTCAGTGCCCAGAGGGTGCGGCCCACCAGCAGACGGAAGCCCGGGGAAATCCACTGGGCCGTCTGCCGTCGGAATCTGGACGGCAGCGAACCCCGCTACTATCTGTCCAACGCTCCGGAGGACACTCCGGTGGAGACCTTGGCATACGTGGGCGGTTCCAGGTGGCGGATAGAAACGGAGTTTGAGACAGAGAAGAGCGACGTTGGGCTGGACGAATATGAGACCCGCACCTGGGCGGGCTGGCATCACCACATCGCCATGTGCCTATTGGGAGGAGCGTTCCTGCTGAGCCTGCAGCAGGATTGGGGGAAAAAGATGCCCCAGATCACCCGGCCCCAGGTCTACCGGGTGGTGCGGGAGATGTGCCCCGGGAGCGGTACGGGCCGGCTGAACTGCTACAGTGGCTGAAGCAGACCCAATGTAGCAACGAGCGAGCCAGTCGCTCTCACGCCAGGCGCCGGTCCGCTTTGCGCGCATATCGGACGTTCCCGCCTTGAACTGTCGTTGTAATACTAGCTGACTGCGATGGTCTTTCCATATGGACAAGGCCAGGACCTCCTCTCTTGCTCGACTGATGTTCTTCAACCGAGCCATCTCGCCTCCGTTCGACGCGCGACCATTCTCGTGAACCCCAGGTTCCTGCCAGCATCGAGGCGTACCATTTCAGTTTCGTCGTCCTCTCGGCCTTGCCATTCAACGGCGATTTCGCCCGAGGCGAGCCAGTGTTTCCAGCCGTTGGGAATCATGTCCGCGGGCTCGACGGTCACGATTCCGCACTTCTCCCAATGTCTGCGCCACCATTCCGGGCTATGAAAGCTGCAGAAGTCCCAATACCAGTAGGGGCGCAGATGATCCGGCGGCTCAGAGGAGGAGAGTTCCTGGGTCAGACCTGGAACGGCGATCCCCATCTGGCCCCCAGGCTTGACCAGCCGAGCGAAGTACTTCCTCAGGTACAGGTCGTCAGTCCCCCAGTAGTGGTAGGCATCCATGCTCACGATGGCGTCGAAGAACTCGTCGGCGAACGGAACGCTGTGGGCCTCGGCGTGGACGGGAAAGACGCGGTCTTCCACATCAGCGTCGCGAATCCTTCCGGCGTTTTCGCTGGGCTTGATCCACAGGTCGGTTGCCCAAACCTGCACGTCGAACTCCTTCACCAAGAAGATTGAGCTGATGGCCCGACCGCAACCCATGTCAAGGACTCGCATTCCCGGTTCAAGCTGCATGACCTGGCTCAGAGACTCCGTCAACCAAAGGACGTTGGGTCCCATCAGGTTCTCGATTACCCAGCCGGGGTCGTATTTGGCAGAGCGAGGGAATTCTTCCAGCTTGAACGCCTCTGCCAGTTCTTCTTTCGTGCGTTTCAATCCGCCCTCCTGCGCAAGGGATCAATCACCGTAGCGTGTCGAGAATCCTTCGGTAGCTGTGGTACCTGCTTTCTGGCACAGAGCCTGAAGCTCTCCCAGCTACAACGGCGCAGCCCGGCTCCTCGAGGTGGGCGCAGTTGGCGAATTGGCACTCGGGCGCGAGCGCCCATATCTCGGGAAAGAAACCGGCCAGCTCGGGCCGGTGCAGTCCGCGGAGGCCGAACTCGCGGATGCCCGGCGTGTCGACCACGAAGCCGCCCATCTCCAGCCCGTGCATCTCCACCATGGTCGTGGTGTGGCGGCCCTCTCCCAGGTGCTTGGCCGACGTGCTCACCTCCGAGGTGCGCAGGTCGAGACCAGGCTGCACCGCGGATATGAGCGATGACTTACCCGTCCCCGACATGCCGGTCAGCGCGGTGGTCTTGTCGCGAAGCACGTCCCGCAGGTCGTCGATCCCCTCCGTTGCGACCGCGCTGGTCCTGATGACACGGTGCTCCAGAGCGAGGTACGGCGCAAGGGTCTTGTCGAGTTCAGCCTCGTCGTCGACGAGGTCGACCTTGTTGACACAGACGATGGGCACCAGGTCGCTGCGCTGGGCGGCGATGATGCACCGGTCGACCAGCTCCGGCCAGAAGAAGGGCTCGCGCCACGACGACACGATCAGGACCTGCTCCGCGTTCGCCACGATGACCTGGCTGCGCGGACCACCGGTCTCGGGCCGGACCAGCGTGGTGCGGCGTGGAAGCACCTCCTCGATAATCCCGCCGCCGGCGCCGTCGCCGGTCACTACCACTCGATCACCGGCGGCTACGGCGTTGGTGTAGGCCGACTCTTTCGCCGTCAGGCCGCTCCTGATGCGGCACTGGACCCGTTCGCCGTCGCGTTCCGCGACGCAGATCCCTCTGACCACGGAGACCACCGTCGCCGGCGCGACCTCGGCCTCTAGTTCGTGCGGTGCCGACGCTCTGGTGCCTCTGAAAGCGGCGTTTTCGATGGCCCGGCGGCGGTCGAGCTCATCGAATGGCATGATCCGCTCGCGCGGGCCCAGGTCGACCTCGTCCCACTCGTCGACGGATGCGACGTCCCAGTCCTTTCGGCGAGGCGGCTTGGGCTCCAGGTTTCGCCGCTGCCCCTTACGGGCCGACTTCAAACGCTGGCGACGCGCGCCTTTCTCGACTGCACGCTCGTAGTCCCTGACCGCCTTGTCCGAAGACCGGTGGCTTTTCGGTTGCTGTTCATCAGAAGGCAAAGTCAATTCCTCCGATTCTGTCGTGCATACAACGGGCTCCACCGTGCGTATGACGGTCGCTACGTGATCGCATAGCCCGCGCCGAACAAGCGAAGCCCGAGCCGTTGGGCAACCCGTTGTGAAGAGACGTTCTTCGAGTCCGTGCTGTAGAAGAGGACATGTCCGTGCTGTAGAAGAGGACATGGTCGATCAGCTCCGGACGCAAAGCCCACTCGTACACGGCCGCGGCGGCGAGTGCCTCCATCTCGTGCGCGGTATCCGTTCCGACGTCGTGGCGAAATCGAAACTCGTTGCCCGACTCACACCCCGCTATGACCATGCGCGGCGCTTTTCCGCGGTCCGGGGTATTCAAGCACTGGATACGACCGGACTCCGTCATCAGCAAGTTAGTTGCCATCTCGATTTCGAGCAGCACGCGACTGTCGATGTTTGCCGGAAAGGCCATCTCTTCTCCGTATGATTTTCGGGACTCGGGAATAACAAAAGGGCCATGAACCTATAGCTCATGGCCCTTTTGGGATGCCGCCGGAACGGCTCCAAGTTCGGTTAAAGAAAAACCATGAGCGCGGCCTTGTTGCCGCGCTCATGGTTATAAGGCTAGGTTTGGATGCCCTACCGTGCAGGTATTACAGGCTCAGGCCTTCCGAAACGAGGCGAACAAGACAGGTATGGATGTCGATAGGACTTCCGCCATCTGTTCACCTCCTTCGCTTTGGTTCGACAGGTCTGTTTGCGATCAGGTTCATTGTACTTGGAGGGGCGTTTATTCGCAACTCACCGCGACGTCCAAACGACGAACGAGTCCCTCTGGCGGAATTCGGCGACTCGACGTTCAGTCGACCTGCAACCGCACCCAGCGGGTGTGCGTAACGCCCTGGAACGTGCACCAGAAGTAGGTCATCAGGTCGCCATTGGCGAGAAGGACGCCACCGGGTTTGGCGAAACAGATGAGCATGTGCTCGGCAAGGAAGTTAGGGTGGTCGGGATCACCCAAGGTCGCCTCCGCCCCGGCGTCGAAGACCACGGCCTCGTTGTCCGTATCGAAGTTCGACAGGTCCTCCGTCAGAGCGACGTGTATGCCCTGCGGCTCGTGCCGGAAGTTGTAGATCGCCGCAACCCGCCCGTCGGGGAGGGGGATGGGCGTACAGACCTGACCCCTAAGGTTGGTGGGTTTGGGCTCCGTCCACGTGCGCCCCTGGTCTTCCGAGATAGTCCAATGGGGTTCCGTTTGCTTATAGCGTATCTCTCTTCCGATGGTGGGATGCTTTCTCATTCCAGACGCTACAAGCAAACGGAACCTCCAATGGTTGTTCAGGTCCTCGGACGTGCGTACTTGTGGGTCCAGAATCAGCGTGTATATCCGGCCGTCCGGCATAATGGAGCACATCTGGTCCCACCAGAGAATCTTGCCGGACTCGTCGTCGGCCACGACGGAGAACTCGCCTCAGGTCTTGCCCTGGTCGGAGGAGAAGACGGCGGCCGCCTTCTGGTCGGGTTCGGCGGTGCTTTCCTCGGGCTTCCAGGTTTCGAGAGGGTACATCCAGCGGTCCCCGGCTAGCTGCAAGGGCGACCCAGCGCCGTTCCAGTTGTAGCGGTCGCGCGGCAGGCCCACCGGCACGACCTCGGGCTCCGACCAGGTACCGCCTCCGTCTTCGGACCAGAGGACCAGCATGTCACAGCGGGCCGAGGCCTCCGAGTCCGGGTCGAAAAGGCTCTCTCGTTGCACGAAACGAGAGGCGGTCATGGCCAGCCGTCCGTCGGGCACGACCGAGATCTTCGGGCCACGGTAAGCCCAGCCGTCGTCTGGCGGGCCGCCGCCGGGGTGGATGCTGCCCTTGTTCTCCCACGTCTTGCCGTCTTGCCGTCGGTTGAACGGAGCACCTCGATGTGATTATCCGGCGAGCCCAGCTCTGTGCCCACGTGCTGGGACGCGATGAACGTCCCGTCGGGTAATGGGGTGATGACGGGCATGTATGCACCGCGCCCTGGTGCACGGGAGATGATTCCCTGGTCGACGATTCTCAGCACGGCCTTTCCTCCCGCCCGTTCGCTTCGTTCGTTAACCAAATAGAAGTCCCGCTTACGCAAGGACCTCTAAATGGGCACGGGCTGAGGCCGCAGCGACAGACTACTCGCGACCGGAGCCAGTGTCAACAACAAGACGCGGACTCGTACACGGGCTCGTGTACAACTCCTGAAGGCGCCTATCAGATGCCCTCCAAGCCTGCGCGTCCTGCTGGACCTCGTTTTGCCCAGGGATGGACCGGTCGGCGTGCTATAATCCCGCAGGTGGCGTTGGACCTGCTCGCAGACGGCGCGGACTCCCTCGGCATACGTCTAGAAGCCGCTCAGGTCGAACAGTTCGAGCTGTACTATCGCGAGCTCGTCGAATGGAACAGAAAGACGAACCTCACCTCCATCACCGATCAAGAACAGGTCCTGGTCCGCCATTTCCTCGATTCCTTAGCCGTCTACACCGTACTTCCGGCGGGTGTGTTTGCCTCCGACGCAAGGGTGGTCTACGTCGGCAGCGGGGCCGGATTTCCAGGGCTCCCGCTAAGAATCGCGCTCCCGCGGTTCCGTTTGCTTATAGCGTATCTCTCTTCCACTGGTGGGATGCTTTCTCATTCCAGACGCTACAAGCAAACGGAACCGTTATAACCATTGCGCACTAACATTCTGCACTTTGATAATGCCTGTTAGTTGCGGCCTTCCAGACACCGCGATTCTGTCCGATTGGGCCCCAAGTCCGCGAATGCAAGCCTCACCACCGTATGTTCTAACCGTCGAAAGTTGCCGTAGCTCGGGGATTGATCCGGTATCACCCGATCCCAATTTAGGCGCGATTGCCTTGGATTCCGGCTCAAGGCCGGCAGAACAGTCTGGATTGAGGCAGTTTCCCCATCTGTGAGCAGTTATTCTGCATCCGCAGGGTGGGTAGGGGCGACGCATGCGTCACCCCTACATTGACATCGGTTTCAGACGCTCGGCGGGTTCACGGTTGCTGGGCCTGCCAGGCTTCGAGGTTCTGCTGCATCTGTTCGACGTGTTCGCGGACGTGGGCCTCGTAGGTATCCAGCCAGTCGTCGAGGGTCATGTCGCCATTTTCCGGGTGGTAGGCGGTGTTTGACCAAGTGGATTCGGGCAGGGCCTTGATGAGGGTATAGGTCTTACTGCGGAGCCACCTGAACAGGTTGAGCGTGTCGTCGATGTCCTGGTCGTGGTAGTCGAGCGCGATGGCCCATTGGTTTTCGTCGTAGTCCATGAGGGTCCGGCCCGGCTCGGCGATGAGGCGGCGGGCGCGGATGTAGCTGTTGGCCTCGCTGTCCGTGATGTGGATGATGATCTCATGTATGCTCCAGCAGCCGCGCTCGTAGCGGAACTGCCACATCTCCTTGGGGAACTTGCCCAGCGCCTCTACGAGTTCGGTGTAGGCGTTGGCGTAGGATTGGATTTTCTTCTGGCGTGCTTCGGGGGTCATTCGGGCGTCGCTCCACGGTCGCTTAGGATGGGTTGCATGAAATTATCGGGTTTCCATTATACAGGCAAAATGTGATGGGTCGTGGGTGGTGGCCAATTGTTGGCAGGGCAATCGCGTCTTGCGGTAATCGGCAGGCTCAAACATTTTGTGAATTGATATTGTCCATAACGATGGACTTTCAGATACTCCAATTCAGGGTGATTGATGTTCCAAGTTGGATGGTGCAAGCCCTACCGACATACCATTGGAGCATCGCAACCGCCTACGACACTGGGATTTGTCCGGCATTGCAGCAGGCTTAATTTCGGGATAGTGGGAGAATTTTGCCGGGGGTATCTGAGGCCGTGCAAAATTCGGTCCTCACGGGCTCGTTAGCCCGGTGAATTTCGCACATTTCGCGCTGGTTTGGTCAGAGGCGGATGGACGCGCCAGTGGTCCCGGCAGGCTACCGTGTTCCGTGATTCCGGCTTTTCGTCTGATGCGGGGACGGAACAAATGGGCGGGCCAGTCCTTCTGACGTACTTGTCTGGAAGGTTGACCGACTGCGTTCACCAAGAGGTTGGGGAGTTGGGGTAACGCCGCCGGGATAATCTGCGATTTCCTGCAACCCGCCCAGGTTGCTGGGCACTTGGTCCACTTCCGGCTTCGTTCCAGCGGTATGCACTCGGAGAGCGTTCCTTCCGGGCACTCAACCTTGGGCGTAAGGCCTTTGTAGTTGACGACGGTGTGGTCCTGGCCGACGGTGACGTCTTGGATGGGTAAGTCCGTGGGGTTATTCGCCTCTTATTTCAACCTCGTACCATTGGTCCTCGGTTTCGCCGGTGAGTTTTTCGGCGTGAATCTCGATTATTTGGGAGTCGTCGTCAATGGCGATAGTCTTTAGAGGGTGAATTGCGGCATTCTCTGCATTGCCGAAAAGTTCGTGCATGTTGGCCCGCTGAGCAGCCTTCATCAATCCGTCGCATATACCTGTGATGAAGTTATCAAGGTCTCCAGTTGTTCTCGTGTTCGACCTGCCAACGTAAATGATGATTCCGAGTCGAATCTCTCGGGAGAATGGTGCCTGATCGCCCAGTGTCTAAAGGGCTTGGTGCCTGAGTGCGACCAATCTGGGCGCCTCTGAATCCTTGTTCCACATGGAATTTGCGCCGTCCTTCTTGGCTAGGCTTTACGCAAAATTTTGAGGAGACATAAAGACAGGGTAAGCTGGCCTGACCCCACTTCTGACGGAAAGGTCCAGCCATGCTCACCCTGCCCGGTGCCATTGTAGCCGTTCTCCTTCCCTTCGCAACGCTGTTCACCAGCCCAACTTGGCAGAAAGCCCAACTGCTGCTGGTCGGCGCGGTCCTGACCCCGGGCCAGCGCACCGTGGCTGCGGCGCTGCGCGTCATGGGACGCAGCAACCACCGCGACTATGCCCGTTACCACGAGGTGCTCAACCGGGCGGTCTGGTCCTCTCGCGAGGTAGCCCGTGTCCTGCTGGTGCTGCTGCTCCAGCATCTGGATAGTGGCGACGGCCCCTTGATCTTCGGCATCGACGAAACCCTGGAACGGCGCCGGGGCGCCAGAATCAGGGCACGGGCCATCTACCGGGACCCGGTGCGTTCCAGCCACCATCAACTGGTCAAGGCCAGCGGATTGCGCTGGATATCCCTGATGTGGCTGGGCCATGTGCCCTGGGCCGGACGCCATTGGGCTTTGCCGGTGCTCACTGTGCTGGCCCCCTCGACGCGCTACTACCAGCAGCAGGGACGCCGCCACAAGAAACTCACCGACTGGGCGCGGCAAATGGTCATGCAGTTGCGCCGCTGGCTGCCCCAGCGCCCGCTGGTCCTGGTGGGAGACAATGGCTACGCTGTGCTGGATCTGCTCCACTGCTGCCAGTCCCTCCGGGAACCGGTCACCCTCATCGCCAGACTGCGCTTGGACGCCGCGCTGTACGCGCCAGCGCCCGCCCGTCAGCCGGGCCAGAATGGCCGGCCAGCCCTGAAAGGCCCGCGGCGGCCACCACTGAAAGCCCTCCTGGATCACGCCAACGTAACTTGGGCCAACTCCCAGGTAGTCTGGTACGACGGCACCACCCGCGCTGTGGAGCTCAGCTCTCAGACGGCGGTGTGGTACCGCTCCGGCAAGCCGCCCGTCCTCATTCGCTGGGTGCTGATCCGCGACCCCCAGGGCGCCTTCGACCCTCAGGCCCTGCTGTGCACCGACCCGGCGGCGGACCCGGCCCAGATCCTGGAATGGTTTGTGTTGCGCTGGCAACTAGAGGTCACTTTTCAGGAAGTGCGGACCCACCTGGGCGTGGAGACCCAGCGCCAGTGGTCGGACCGGGCCATCGCCCGCACCACCCCCGCCCTGCTGGGGCTCTTCTCCTGGACCACCCTGGCCGCCCACGGCTTGCAGAAACATCATCCCATCACCCAGCGCAGGGCCGCCTGGTATGACAAACCGTCGCCCACCTTCGTGGACGCCATCGCCCTGGTGCGACGCCATCTGTGGCTGGCGTCAGAGGGTTTCTCACTGTCGGTCGCTGACCCCGACACGCAGGAACTCCCCGCCACTCTATACCACCGGCTTGTGGATTCCCTCGCTTACGCCGCTTGAATTGCGTAAAGCCTAGCTTGGGAGGCAGTGTGCCCTCTACTCTGAAGCTGATTTGTCTCATGCTGTTCCTACCCGTCGCTTTGCGTAAACATTGGTCTTGATTCCTGACTTTTCACTACAGCTGCCATCCGCCTGCATTTGATGTTAGTCATACTCAACTGCCTGATGGCTTTGTGCAACTCTCGCTCACCCAGGGCAATCGCGTTATAGCTGATAGACTTGTGGTATTGAGAGACCGAGGTTGTGAGGGAGGATGTGGGGAGCCATGGAACAGGGGCGGGGTGTGTCTATCGTGGAGAGCTTTGGGGAATTGGAGGATCCCAGGATTGACCGGTGCAAGCGGCACCAGTTGCTGGACATCATCACCATAGCCATCTGTGCCGTTATCTGCGGCGCCGACTCATGGGTTCACGTGGAGATGTTCGGCAAGAGCAAGGAGGACTGGTTTCGCTCCTTCTTGGACCTTCCTCACGGAATACCGTCTCACGACACTTTCGGCGACGTGTTCTCCCGTCTGGATCCGGACCGCTTCCAGGAATGCTTTATGGAATGGAGCAGCTCAGTGGCCGAGTTTCTGCCCGGAGAGGTGGTGGCCATAGACGGCAAGACGGTGCGCAGGTCCCATGACAAGAGAGCGGGCAAACAGGCCATTCATCTGGTCAGCGCCTGGGCGTCAGCGAACACTCTTACCTTGGGACAGGTCAAGACGGAGGAGAAGTCCAACGAGATTACGGTCATTCCCCGGCTGCTGGAACTGCTGGACTTGAGGGGATGCATCGTAACCATAGACGCCATGGGCTGTCAGAAGGAGATTGCTCAGGGGATCCTGGACCGGGAGGCAAACTATCTCCTGGCGGTCAAGGAGAATCAGGGACAGCTTTACCAGGACGTCCTGGACTTGTTCGAGGCAGGGGATGGATCGGGCTTGGCGGGCTTGCCCCACGATTACGCCACCACCCTGAACAAGGGGCACGGACGCATCGAACGGAGGGAGTGCTGGGCGATAGACGACCCGGCCTGCCTGGAATACCTGAGCACTGCCGGGGACTGGCCCGGGTTGCGCTCGGTGGTGAAGGTAGAGTGCCGGCGGGAAACGGACACCGGCACCACGGTACATGCCAGGTACTACATCAGCAGTATGGAGGCATCGGCAAAGCGGCAGCTTGAGGCGGCGCGGGCACACTGGAGTATTGAGAACTCGCTACACTGGAGCCTGGACGTCACCTTCCGGGAAGACCAGAGCCGGATGCGCAAAGACCACAGCCCACAGAACATGGCCACGCTGAGGCAGATAGCCCACAACCAGCTGAAACGGGAAACCAGCCTGAAAGTGGGCATCCAGGGCAAACGCCTACAGGCTGGCTGGAGGGACGACTACCTCCTCAAAGTTCTCCTCAGTTAAAACGCGATTGCCCTGCTCGCTCACCCTGTGGCGCTTGACGGGGCGCTGCTGTCCATCTTGGCCGGTTCAGACCGGTTGGCGTGGGCGTTTGGCAGCGCTAATTCTGGGGACCTACCAGTCTGCGGAGTTTAGCGCGGACATTGTAGCGCGATGAAACCCTTTGACAACCGGTACTGAGTGTCCGTCGTCAATTCTGCCGGGAGGTGGCGGTTTCAGAGGCAGCCTTGCCGTCTTACGTGGCTAGCTGCTACCTCGGGAGGTGGAACCTGCAGTATTCCTCGTTTTCGAGGGCGTCCAGAGGGCATTGCCAGCCCTCGCCGTTACGGTAACGGCACTGGATGCGCGGCTTGTCGATCACTGAGGTCATGGTCAATCATCCCCTGACGTGGACAGTCTCTCCTTGGATTGTACCGTCTTTCCCGGGCGGTCGGCCTAGAAGAATTGGGCGAGGGGAATCGCCTCTACCAAGGGATCTGCGGCGGCGGTGGCTGGCTGACCTGCAAGGACGTCAAGGCCATGGAGTGCGTCCTGACTGACTCAGATACGCTGGAGCGCCTTTTCATGCTTTCAGGACGACTTTGCTCTCCACTCCTTCGGTGTATTCTCCCTTACTGTGAGCAGACGCCTTGTGGTGGACTTGTCAGCCAGGTACCTGCGTCCAGGCCGGATATGGTCACGACTCTGTTCTAAATGATTCGTCTGGGTCTGTTTTGGGCTTCGCCGGGTCGGCTAAACTCTGTTCGTATTACCGGACGGTTGGAGAGTCAGGGATGGGTGTTGCCGAGGAGAGAGTGCTGGCGGCGGTGAGCCGGCTCAGGGAGCAGGGAGTCGCGGAATGTTGCGGCCTTGAGATTGCCCGCGAGGTTATAAGAGACAGGGAGGTTCCTGTGGTCGTGGGTTATCCCTTCTACCGGGCGCTGGGAGAACTGGTGAAGTCCGGGCGTATTGAAACCTGGTGGGGGACGCGTAATGGGGACGACCATGGGCGGTCCTTGTACCGGCTGTCCGGCGACGGCGGAGCCGGTCTTGGTTTTCAGCCCGGATTTGCATGTCCTGATCCGGAAGCGGCCAGCGCTGGGTGTGTGGACGCCCTGGCCTGAGATATCGGCGTTGAGACGGGCCAATTCGCCCTCTTGGAGATATGGCTGTGTTGAGGCTACTCCGTTTGACCGGGAATTTCGAGTGATGATTCTTCTGCAACTGGTCCTGTGTGCTAATAGAATGGAAACGGCTTCCTTAGTGCTTGCGGCCCCGTGTCGTTCTTGCTGAATGTCGGTTTATCCTCTGTCCCCGGAGAACGCGCCTGCGATGAGGGCTATGGGCGTAACTGACAAGGCAACCAGGAATACTGCTGCTACAGTTTGGCTTGGCGGTGTGGACGTATGTGCTATGAGGACTGCTAATAGGAGCGAGCACAAGGCCACTCGTGATGCTGTTTCCATACCCGTCTCCTTGCTTTTGGAAATTACAGTTCATACTCCGCTGTTTCCAACTGTTCGGTCGTGGGGTTGACCTTCAGGTCGTGGTTTTCCAGGGTGGTGCATCCAACCAGGTACTTTTCGGTGGGCCAGAAGAGTACGGCGCAGGGGAACGGCGGTCTCCCTGCCAGGGATATGTCGGCGTAACCGAGCCCTACGTCCATCACGCTGTTGTCTGCTATGCGGACTGGCACTTGCCTTTGCGGTTTGATGCCCATGGCTTCCAGGGTTGCCGCTGGCAGCACCGTATGTGTGGCGCCCGTATCCACCAGCGCATTCCTGATTATCTGCGCGCTGTCTACCATGTTGGAGTTGCTCACCACGACGTCTGCGTATGTCCTGCCCATTTGCCTCTTCTCTCTTGGAGTGCCCTCCGGGGTTGGCTCTCTTGAGCGTTATTCTAGCAGTTGTTCCGTTGGTCCGGCGATTCTGGTCTGGGCGTCCGTAGCTTGAAGCCAGCGGCGGGTTTTACCGCTCCTGCGTCGTTATGTGCACCGCCACATATGCGGAGGAGTTGGGAAGGGGTCCAATGCGGCTATTTTCCAGCCCGCTCGAATACCAGGGCCTGCCCGCCTTCGCTGTGCAGCGTGAGTTGTTGGCCGGAGACCTCGAACCGCTCTACCGTCGCCAGCAGGTCCTGCATCCGTTGTTCCTGCCGGAACAGCGCCTGGGATGGACAGCCCGCTTCCGTCCACCCCAGGTTGTCAAGGCGCAGCTGCGCCTCCTCCACACTGTACCTCGCTCCGTAGGCATTGCAGCCTGTCCACCCGGTCATATCGGTGTCGGTGGTGAACTCGGCGGTCGGGTTGCCCGCCACCACTTCCGTGGGGGCGTCGGCGTTGCCCAGGGCGACCAGCCGCCACTCCGTATCGGCCAACGGGTTCCCTTCGCCGCCGCAGGCCGCCAGAAGATACACGAAGGCAAGCAGAAGCCAGAGCATCATTCTTCTCCTTTCAGGGATTGCCCTCCCTGAGCGGCGATCTGAGCGTCATTTTCGCGGTGGGGAAATGCAAGCCACCCAAGAGGCTGCTCCACGGCTGGGCAGATACGTCCGGCTGTCCGCCGCGCTTCCGAGTCCGACCGTAGCCGGACACCGGCACCAACAAGTCCCTGCCTTGGGATCCCTTCCCGGACCGCCCTCTCCCCACGTCCTACGAGGCCGACTTCACCGTCACCTCGAACCCATGGCTGACCCGGTTACCGCCTTGGCCCTCCGCCGTTACCGTGATCGTCACCGTGCCCGTGGAAATTCCCACCACCGTCAGGGTGGAGCCATCTTCCCACCTAGACGCCACATCATGGTTCAACAATACGGCGTTGACGTTCAGGTCGTCGCCGTAGAGCTGGTACTATTGTTGATGGGCGGGAAGTTGCCGTGGGCGGCTATTCCGCCACGGTGCAGGTCAGCGTCTCCTCGGTGCTGCTCACATTGCTCCGGCCGGGGAGTTCCTAGACTACCTTGACGGTCACGTCGGCCTTCGCTACCCTCTTGGTACTCCCCAGACCGCAGCAGCAACGTAATGTCCTTGAGACTATCAGCGACACCAGCGGTCTGTTCCGCAATTTCGCCGATGGCCTGCCCGTAACCCTCGACCTGGTTCCAGTGGAAGAGCAGCTGCATGATGCGGCGTTGCTGGCGATGATAGGCCCCGTCGCTGGCCGAGACGCCCTTTCCCTGGAACCAGCCGAACACTTCGAAGGTGGCGCTACCCCGGCCCATGCGCTGGCGGTTTGTAACCATTGCCTCCCGGTTCACTTCCGGATGGTTGACTAGGCGAAGTGGTATGCGCTTCACCGGAACGGTGGAAACGTCTCCGCGGGCCGCCGCTTGTTGGAATAGTCCCAGCGGGTCGCGCAGCAGAGGCAGGGCCTGACCGATGACGGGCCACTCCCTGGTCCCCGGCGGCAGGTCTTTGCCACGGGGCTGTCTCACCTTCGGGTCCTTCCTTTGCGTGGACATTACGCGCCTCTGGCGGGCCGGGCTTGCCGGTCGGGCAGACCGCCGATGCCGTTTCCACGGTCTCCGCTCGGAAGATGGCTTGGAGCGGCTCCGCCATGTCCCCTCTTTCTCGGTATCCTCCAGCGATTGCATCGGGGCCGGTCCCGCCGATGGTGTGCTCGGTTATTGCCGCCTTGGTGTGTTCTGTTCGGACCCTGTCGGCGAGTTCCGTAACCGCCCAATGATGGCCTCCGGCCAGCAAAACCCTACACTATCAGTCGTATGGTATGAATATCAATTATGGTCCTCTTGTGTGTGAATTGTTATATTATTCCGTTTGGCCAGCTATGTAATCAGGGCTGGGACCCCAATCGACGCTGTTGTACCAACTGCAAGGGTCCGGGCCGGGAGGAAGAAATGGACCGGTCAGAACGGCAGTACCGTGAGATGTAGGCCCTGCGGGAGCGACTGTCGCGCCTGAGTGCGGTTTCCGTCACGCCGAACTGATCACTGGCCCTCTTGCCGTCTGAGTCCTGGGCTGTCGCTGTGTGGACGACTTCAATAACAAAGTTATGCCTCCGCGCCGGTATCTGCCTCCAGTTGAGGAGCCTGGTCAGGCAGCGCGTCTTCGAGGCGCCGGACCGGGCGCATGATGAACGATGCCACGGCCAGCCCGATGAGCGTGCCGCCGGCAATGATGTACATCAGGGCCATGCCGCGGGCGGCTCCCACGCCGATTAGGGCTCCGGCACTTCCGGCCAGACCTCCTCCCGCCTGCATCAGAGGCCCGAAGACGCTTTCGGCGAGTGGGCCGGCTATCAGCACGCCCGCAGACTGGGCGAATATGGCGATCATGATGCGCAGCGAGGACACGCGGCCAAGAACTTCTGGGGCCGCCTTCGCCTGCCAGATCACCCGGTTCAGCCAGAACGAGAATACGAACCCGACGCCGATGATAAAGACGCCGCCGGTCGCCAGAATCAGGTTCTCGCGCAGGCCGGCCATTATCGCTCCCACACCTGCCAGCAACATGGCCCCCAGGATGCCGTTCATGCGGCGCTTGGGCCCTCCCCGCACGGTGAGGAGCAGTCCCGACACCAGCGATCCGACGCCGAAGGCGGTAATCAAGATGCCCGCGCCGGTCTCGTTGGAGAACGACAGGGCCAGCGGTGTCGCCAGCGCGTAGCCGATGCCCGGCATCAGGAACATCGATGCGCTGGCCAGTATGATCAGGTACACGAAAGGACGCCGCTCCAAGAGGTACCTGATTCCGAACCGGAACTCCGACCAGAGCGAGGATCCGGCATCCTCAAGCACCCGGGCGGGCTGCGGGACGATGGAGAGCGCGATTACGGTAATGCTGACGCCGAAGGTTGCGAAGTCAACGGCAGACACGGCCCCCAGGCCGAGGGACAGGTAGACCGATACGGCGAGCAGGGGCGACAGGATGAAATCGACCGATTGGAGCAGCGCATTAACGCCTACGGCATTGCCGAGCCTCTCGGGCTTCACCAGCATCGGTGTGCTCGCGTCCAGGGCAAGCTGGATGAACGCGATGGCAACGCCGTTAACGACCAGGGCGATGTACAGGTGCCAGACGGCCAGGGTGTCAGTGAAGTAGAGCAGGGCTACGATCAGCGTCGGCGCCGAAGCTCCGACGTTGGCGAACATCATGATCCGCCGGCGGTTCCAGCGGTCGACTAGAGGTCCGGCCAGGGGCGAAGCGACTCCCAGCGGGAGTACCGCCATGAACAGCAGTGTGGTGTAGAGAGCGACATTCCCGGTCTGGTCCAGCACCCATAGTCCCAGACCGAAACGGGTCATGCCGGAGCCGATGGTTGAGACGATCTGTCCGGCGGCGATGGCGTGGAATGCTCGCTCTGCGGTAAAGCGCGGCAACCTGGGCACCCGGAAAGTCAATGCCAGAAGATACCTCCGTTGACCGTCTTCTCCTGCTTGCGGGGTGCGGCTCTCCCAATAGGACGGGACCAGATCAGCGGGCTACCGTGACCCCTCCACCCGCACCGTAACGATGTCGATGCCGTGATACTTCCGGTGGCGCACGGAGGATGCGTAGTTCCGCAGCAGCCAGAAGGACGTTTCGCGTTCCTCCGGGATCTCAACCTGTTCGTCCAGGTGCGCCAGCCGGTCCTCCAGGTTCTCCTCGTCGAAGACCGCCAGGAACTCCAGCTCCACCGCCTCGCCGGGGCGCGCGATGATTGTCAGGCGCGGCGCTTCACCGGCGCCGAGATCGCCGCCGGACCGCAGCAGACTCGACAGCGACTCCTCACCCGCGGCGCGCAGCCGCTGCGTGGACGCCTCGTTCCAGCCGAGCCTTGACGCGAGCCCGAGGAGGAACGCGTCGATCCCGGGCAGTGCGGTCATCTCCAGCCGGGTCTCCAGGCGTCTTTGCCGGGGCCCGGTGAGCTCGTTGAACAGGGTCATCAGGATCGCTGCCAGGATGCCGACGGTCAGCCCGTTGCCCAGTGATGCCCCCCACGTCCGGCCCAGCAGGTCCGCCAGGATGTCCTGGCTCTCCAGTCCCACTCCCATGGCCAGGGCCACCCCGGCCACCAGGGCCTTCCGGTGGTCCAGCCCATCCTGGACGACCATCCTCATGCCCTCCACGAACAGGAGGCTCATGATCAGCAGCAGGAAGGCTCCCATGACCGGACTGGGGATGGTCAGCAGGACGGCCGTCGTCTTGGGCAGGAAGGCCAGCGCCAGCAGGATGGCCCCGATTATGTACCCGACGCTGCGCGCCGCGACTCCCGTTAGGGTGATGAGCGCCACGGCGGCCGCCGTGTAGGCCAGGGCGGGCAGTGTCCCGGCGATTCCGGACAGGAGAGCGCCCAGCCCGTTGGTGTTGACGGCGGCTTGGACGATGCGAAAGTCCGTCGCCTGCGGCCTCTCCCGCGACGCCGCCTGGATGACGACGCCGTCGCTGCCCGTCTTGATGGCGGTTACGAGATTCACGATCAGGAAAGCCGGCAGGAGAGTCCAGAACTCCGCGCCCGGCGTGAGGTCGAGTCCCGGCCATGCGGCGACATCCGGCAGGTAGAGCCACTGGGCATCGATCAATTGCCGGAGGTCGTACAACCCCAGGACTGCGGCGGCGGCGCAGCCCGAGGCTATCCCGATCATCGGCGCCCACAGACGCCAGATTCCCGGTGCCCGCATGACCAGCATCACGGCGGCCGCCAGCGTCACGGCGGCAACGGCCGGACCGGCGGCCGGCGACGCCCCCTCGGGAACCTCCCTCAGCCGGTCGACGGCGACCGCCATGACCGTGACCGCGACCAGCATGAGCGCCGTGCCGGAGACCACCGGCGTGATGACGCGCCGGAGCAGGGGCAGCCACCGGGCCAGCGCGAACTGGACCAGCGATGACACGATGACCAGGCTGGCCAGCAGGGGGAGTCCGCCCGCGGCCATTGCCAGGACGGCCACCGCGATGAAATGGGGGGCGGGGCCGCTCATGAGCACGTGGCCCGCTCCCAGTCTCCCGGCACGGCACGCCTGCAGAACGGTGATGAATCCGCCGATGGCCAACGCCGAGAATATGGCCCACGACAGGTAGTCCCCGCCCTGGCCGCCGGCGCGGACCATGATGGTCACGACCAGCACGGTTTGGGTCAGGGTGAGCACGGCACCCTGGAGGGCGACGCTCACCGACTGAAGCGGCGGGCACCGCTGGTCCGGCTCGTACCGGATGTACTGGTTTACGCGTGCGATTTTCGGCCTCTCAGCCCACGCCGGGTCCGGTTCCACTCCAGAAGGCGCCGGCCTCCGGGGGTGTCGCCGGGGAGGGCGCGGGTGATCCCTGCAATCCGGCCACTGCCACTGTCCGCGTGGACTTTCGGTGTAGTACATCCAACTGATGCGTCCGATCGCCCAGCTTGCGGGGGAGTTCCGGCACACGAAAGCGAAAGAAGCGTACATGATACGCCGTATAATGTTCCATATCTTTAATGCCTTTTTTGTATGATATATTGTATAATTAACCTTGTTTGGCTATGCAATCAGGACCCGAACCTCCGCGTTCTCCGGCCTGATGTCGGCTCTGGTTGTGGGCGACGTGGCGGTAGTTTCGAGGTTACTAAAGCATAGATAACGCGAGCGTCTGACCTAAGCCGGACGCCCGCGTGTTCGAGTTCAGAGTACCTAGTCCTCAGTCACGCTGGGAATAGGGGGATATAGGCGATGGAGCTTCGTCCTGGCATCCTGGGCAGTGAAGCGCCAGTTGATGATTGCCTGGGCCTCATTGCGTTCCTGCTCCAGGGCACGCACCTCCCGGCAGAGGCTGTCCTCGTCCGGGTGCCGCTGCCCGAGGCAGCGGCGGGCTATGACGCTGAACTCAATCTCCGCCATATTCAGCCAACTCCCGTGCTTGGGCGTGTGGTGAAATTCCAGCTTCCGGGCTATGCGCCGGGCCTCCTCTGCCGGGAAGGCCTCGTACAAAGACGCTTTGCGGTGGGTGTTCAGATTGTCCAAGACCACCCGAATCACCTCGGCCTCTGGGTAGGCCTCCTCCACCAGCCAGCGCATCTGCCAAGCGAAGTCCGCCTTGGTGCGCCGCTCCGTTACCGCCACATGGCGCCAGCCGGCCAGCGGCTCCAAGGTCAGGAACAGGTTGCGAGTGCCTCCTCTTACATATTCGTAGTCCTCCCGCCTCGGACGCCCCGGCTTGGCTGGGATGGGCGGGCGAGCATCGGCCAGCAACTGGGTGGAGGTCTCGTCGAAACAGACCACCGGCTTGGCCGGGTCATAGGGTTCGGCGTAGAGGTCCAGCACGCCCTCCATGTGGGCCACAAAGTCGGCGCTCACCTTGGGAATGCACCACTGCTTCCTCTGCCACGGCTTGAGGGTACTTTTTTGAGATGCCGGCGCACGCTCTCGTGGGACAAAGACGTAACCAACCCCAACTCCACCGCCCTGCCCGCCAGGGCCCGCAACGTCCAGTGGTCATATCCCTCGGGAGCCGGGGTACAGGCCAGGGCGATGAGATGGGCCCCAGCCCGGTCATCCAGCTTGCGGTACCGGTTGGCTTGGGGCCGGTCCTTTAGCACCCCGTCCAGCCCTTCCCCGGCGAACCGCCGCTTGATGCGGTATACGCTGGACTCGGCCACATCCAACGCCTGGGCCACCTTGGGAGCGGACCAGCCCTCGCTGGTCTTGAGCAGGATGCGGGCCCGTGTCGCAACCCGCGCCGGACTCCTGCCAGCCCGCACCAGGTGCTCCAACCGGTCGCGCTCCTCCGGGGTGAGCCTGACCGCGAACTTCTCTCGAACCATACCTCCACCTCACAACTACACAATACGGGATCAGCATAACATCCCAATAGGTGCCCCCAATTCAACTCCTAAATCAACTTTGACTGAGTACTAGGGACGTGCACCCCGATGTGAGCGGCTATTCGCCGACGGTGCAGGTCAACGTCTTCGCAGCACTGTACACCTCGCTCTCGCCGGCAAGCTCGTAGACCGCCTTGACGCTGACGCTGGCCTCCTCGCCCGCCTGGTACTTGCCAGGCTCGTTCACCACCGGGTTGCCCTGGTGCCTGACCAGCTTCCACAGGCCGTCGGGCAAGCCCAAGGTGTAGTCGTAGGCGTACTAGTCGGCGCCGGACCACTGGGGAGCGTCCCTACGAGGCCGGTGTCACCGTCACCTGGAAGGCGTCGCTGACCCGGTTGCCTTCGGGGTCCTCAGCCGTAACCGTGATGGTGGCCGTTCCCGTGGATGCTGCCACCACTGTCAGGGTGGATCCGACCACCCACGCCGTCGCCACGCCGTAGTCGGACGATACGACGGTGAAGGTCAACTCGTCTCCGTCAGGGTCGTGGAACACGCCGGGCAGGGAGAACTGCCGCCACTGTAACCCTTCCAGACTGATGTCGGGCAGGGGCTGGGCCACCGTGGGGGTCCCGTCGGGCGTTTCCTCGTCCGGCGGCGGATCCTGTTCCGGCTCCACCGCCACCTCGAAGGTGTCGCTGACCCGGTTGCCTTCACTGTCCTGGGCCGTAACGGTGATGGTCACAGTGCCCTCTGCCACTCCCTCCACCGTCAGGCTGGAATGGTCCGCCGCCACGCTTACGGTGGCTTTGGCTTCGTCCGAGGATACGGCGGTGATGCTCAAGGAGTCGCCGTCGGCGTCGCTGAACACTCCAATCAGGGAGACATCCTGCGTGGCTCCCGCCTCCAGGCCGGATACGTCGCTGATGGCCGAGGCCACCACCGGCGCGGCCTTGACCGTCACGGTGAAGGCGTCTGAGACC
Organism: Dehalococcoidia bacterium; assembly: GCA_965203005.1. Lineage (GTDB taxonomy): Bacteria > Chloroflexota > Dehalococcoidia > Lucifugimonadales > UBA3495 > VXOI01. The sequence goes on along the minus strand of CBDBBS010000002.1, from coordinate 866,587 downwards.
GTGCCGCCCCTGCCGTCGCTGGCGGTAACGGTGATGGTCGCCGTACCACGGGCCTGGGCGGTAACCGTCAGGCTGGAGTAGTCGACGGCCACGGACACCGTGGCCACGCTCTCGTCGTCGGACGCGGCGGCGACGGTTAGCGGGTCGCTGTCGGCGTCGCTGAACACCCCAGAGAGGGAGATCTGCTTTGTTCCACTCTCGTTGACGATAGTGGCGTCCCCTATGGCGCTGGCCACCGTGGGCGCCTGGTTGGGCGTTCCCTGCTGCTGTTCCGGCGTGGTGTCCGACACTGACACCGACACCGTGGCCACCGGGAAAACGGCGTACTTCCAGTCGTCGCTGGTTATCCAGTGGCTTATCCCCACAGACTCGTCATTGGTGTCAGTGTCGGCAAGTCCGTTGACCGTGAAGGTCAGCGGCGTGTTCCACTCCGACGGCGTGAAGGTGTTCGTCCCGGGAGACACGGAGACCTTGGCGCCGTCGCCGCTGCTGGCGCTGACGGTCACGTCCTGAGTGGGCTGGCTGTCCAGGACCACGGTGTAGCTGGCGCTGCCGCCCTCGGCCACCGCCAGCCCGCTGGCCGCGCTCACCGTCACCCCGGCGGTGTCGTCGTCGGTGATGCTGAGAGTGATCTTGTCTTCCAGGAGGGCCGTGCCAATGTCGAACAGCGCCGACATCACCACCGTTTCGTCCGCTTCGTCCAAGTCGTCGCCGGTGATGGAGATGGTGGCCGTCGCGGACCGCTGTCCGCCCGGAATGAAGATGCTGAACGGCATGGTGAAGTCGATGTGCTCGGACGCCGTGCCCTCCGCATCCGCAAGCAGGAAACCGCCCATGCCACCCTCCGGGGCCGGGGCGTCCAGGGTGGCCGTGAGGGTCACCTCCCCGGCGCTCTCGCTCACCGTGGCCGCGTCCAGGGCCAGGGTCACGGCGGTGGGCTGGGCCACGGCGCCGGGGCTGCTCTGCTGGCCGCTTACTCCGCCGTCCTCCACCGTCACCTTGACGCTGGGGCCGCTGACCCCGTCCAGCGGGTCAACGCCCCACTTCTCCCGCCACTCCTCCTGGTTCAGGTTCAGCTCCTCCCACATCGGCAGTCCCTTCAGGGCGCTGAACGGAAGGCTCCAGAGGTCGTAATTGACCACCGCCGTCTCTCCGCCCTGGCACCCGGAGGCGTCCAGCCGGATGTCCAGCCCGGCGTTCCACGGCACGGCGAACCGGTCCTCCGGCGGCCCCCACCAGAAGTCATCCCAGAACTCCTTGCTGGGAGGCGGGTTGGTGGGCAGCAGGATCTTGCCTTGCTGGTACGGCAGCGATTCGGTCAGGCAATCTGGACCCTCCCAAATCAAGTACAGACTCAGGGGCCACTGCGGAGACCGGTTCAGGCTCACGTTGAAGCTGCCCGAACCGCCCTTCTCCACTTCGAGTTCGTCGGGGGACGCCTTTACCGCCGAGACGGCCCGGTGCAGCGTCACCGGGATGGACGTAGACCAGCCGCCGGGTCCGTAGCTGTTCCCGGCTCGCACTTGGAAACTGTAAGTCGAGCCGGGCGGCAGGCCGCCGACCCTCACGCTGGTGGCGGTCCTGGGCGTTACCTCACCCGGTTGGTGTATGTTGGACTGCCATTGGTAGTATTCCACCGGGCCGCCCACGCTGGGCGGGTCCCATTCCAGCACCACGTAGTTGCTGCCCATCTGGGCGACTCGCAGGTTTTCCGGCTCTCCCGGCAGGTCCGACGGCGCCCCCTCCGTGGTGGCGCAGACGCGGGCGGCGAAGGGACCAGTGCCACCGGCGTAGATCGCCGCCACCCGGTAGCAGTGCCGCTCCCCCGGCAGCAGACCGCCGTGCTCGTAGCGCCTGGGGCTGGTCCGGTAGCCGTGCTCCAACGTCTCCCAGTCTTCGGAGGTAGCCGGAGTGTGGTCTATGCGGTAGCCGGTGACGGCCTCCGCGCCGAAGCCCGGCTGGTCCCAGGTAAGGTCGATGCGGTTCCTGCCGTCGGCCGTGGCCGTCAGGTTCTGCGGCGGGCCCACCTCCCCGGCCGGGACGGCGAACACCCAGCCGCTCTCGTATTGGGAGCCGCCCACGGTGCCCACCGCCTTCAGGCGGTATTGCCGGGGCTTCGACGACAGCGGGTTGGCGGCGTCGGTGTGGGTGTGGCTGGTTGCGCCGGCTCCCAGTGTTGACGCGGTGGCCACCGAGGTCCAGGTGACGCCCCGGTCGATGGAGACCTCCAGTTCGTATCCGGTGAGGTTTACGTCGGTCACGGCTTCGGGCGCGTTCCAAGTCAGGGTGACCTCCGTGTCGCTGGCCGCCTTCGCCGCGAAGTCCCGGGGCGCCCCCGGCGACGGGTAGTCTTCCGTGGCCAGGGCGTAGACCCAGTCGCTCCTCACCGACACCTGCTCGCTGCCGCTACCCACGGTGCCCGTCGTCCGCGCCCGGTACTGCCGCACGGCGTCGGCCGCCAGGCCGCTGTCGCTGTGGGTCAGGGTGTAGGTCGTTCCGTCCAGCGTCGGCGTGCCCGTCAGCCGGGTCCAAGTGACGCCGCCGTCCGTCGAAAAATCGAGCTCGTAGCCGGTGACGTTCACGTGAGTCACGGCGTCGGGCGCGCTCCACGACAGCTCGGCCTGCGTTTCGCTTTCACTGGTGGCTGTGAAGCTCTTGGGAACGCCCGGCTTGGGGTAGGGCACGGTGGCGCTGGTCTCCTCCCAGTCGCTGGTGAAGCCGTCGCCCACGGCCCGCAGCCGGTAATGCCAGGCCGCCCCCGGCGTCAGCGTGAGGCCGGTGTGGTTGTAGGACGTTGCCGTTGCCGCTTGGTCGGGCAGCGAGGTCCAGGCACCGCCGCCGTCTGTCGAATAATCGAGGTTGTAGCCGGTGACCGTCACGCCCTGGGGCGCGCTCCACGACAGGTTTATCTGCCCGCTGCCGACGCTGGCGCTGAAGTTCCCGGGAGCGCCGGGCTGCCCGGAAGGCTGCGACCACGACCCCGGCACGTCGAACTGGTTCATCGCCCGCACCCGGTAGGACGCGCTGCCGGAGCTCCCCATGTCCGCGTACACCGTTTCCTTTGCCTTTTCCGCCACCGTCGTCCACGGGCTGGCTGACCGCTGCACCTGGTAGTGGGCCACCCCATGTCCGTTCACTGTCTCCACCGCTTCCCACTGCACGATGTTACCCACCGGGGTTTCCACCACCCTCAGGTTCGTCGGCGCGTCCGGGCGGCCATCGCCGCTCCCGGCGAAGGCTGCGATGGTCGCCGTGTTGTTCGGCTCGATGTGGTCGTAGTAGGGGGTGGTATGCCAGGTTGCGCCGGTGTTGCCGGTGCAGGCCGATTCATTGGCCGCGGCGATGTCGCTGCCGTCGCTGTCGATGCAGACCGAGTAGTCCCGGGTGTTGGCGATGGTGGCGGTGATGTCAGCGGGCATCGCGTCATCGGTGATGAGGGTCAGGGTCGGGCTCTCATTGGCATGGCCGGAGGCGCGGTAGTCGCCGAGGCCGAGCTCGCCGATAGCCCAGACGCCTTGGCAGAGGCTGTCCTGGCAGGCCCCCTGGGCGTAGCTCCCATGGCCGTGGCTGGGGACGGCCTCCGCCCCTTCCGGCACGCCGCTCAGTGTCACCTGGACGTCCGGGGCAATGTCCGGCCCGTTGTTCAATGCCATCACCGTGTAGCCCTGTCGGCCTGCGGCCACGGCGGGGTTGACCCCGGCGTCCCGTACCCCCAGGTCCGCCATCGGGCCCACGCGGAAGGTGTAGGTGCCGCTGTCAGTCAACAGTCTGGCGGTGCTGTGCGTGGCTCTGATGTCCATGGTCAAAACGTAGGTGCCCAGACCGCCGAAATTCAGGTCAAAATCTACATCATAACCAGTATCGAATGAATCTCCGGTCACTTTTGTCGTGCCGGTGATTACTATGTCCGGTATCAGGGAGGCGGCCGGGAAGTCTATAGTGAAGGAACCCGGCAGCTCCCCGCCGCCGGGTCCCGTCACGGTAAGGTCTTCACGTGCGGCGCTCCACGCTGTATCGGGAAGGCGGAGTTGGGAGTCTTTAAAATCGAATATGCCTGAGGTTGTCCAAAATGGCCTGCCAGCGCCAATTTTTTTTCTTCCCTCGGGGTCAATGATATGTACGAGGAATTCATCAGGTTGCGCGAATGCCTTACCAGAGATGATAACCCCTGCCCCTGGCGGTCTGGTCACCACTAGTTCCAGCGTGTCCGCGCTGGTGCAGGGGTAGGCAGTAACGCCGACGCAGGGATAGAAATCGAACAGGGTTGTCTTGCCCTTGGCCAAAAACACCTTCGGCTGCTCCCCCAGGCAGGCGGTGTAGGTGTCGTTCAACCGCTTGGAGCCGTCCCAGGCGAACCAGGGCTTGGCCCTGGTCACATCGGCCGTCAGGCACCGCTCTCCCAGGGGAATCTCCGCCACACTGTCGGCGGTGAGGTTGACCGCCACCGGGAGCGACTTATGGGACCCGGCCTCGTCTAGCGCCGGGGGCGTCAGCGTGCCCACGTCCCAGTTGCCGGTGGTCGTGCTGAAGGTGGTGCCGTCCGGCGCCGTGGTGGTCCCGAAGTTCAGGCCCGGCGAAAGGCTGATTTTGACCCGCACGTCAAACTGAACATTGTTTTGGTCAGTGAGGAGATGGACTGAGGGGCCAGGGTCATTCTCAGCTGACACCGTGAAGGTCGTCGTTCCCCCGGGCTGCGGATTCCGGTCGGATACATTGACTATGACGCCGACGTCTCCGTTGTTGAATCTCGTCACAGGGCAGGCCAAGCCCACGTTCTCCGTGGCATTGTTGAACCGTAAGCCCGGCGGTTCCAAGGGGTCTGTTTCGATGATTTTGGCATGAACCCGCGACAGTACCGGCGACGAACTACAGACTCCTGTTGTGAATACTGGGAACGGAACAAACAGGTCTGCGCTGCGCCCGGCCGGCAGGTCCCGAATGGTATGCACTTCTGTGACCGGGGCGTTGATTCCATCATTTATGACAACTTCCACCTTCACGACGCGGAACTTCGGTCCTTGGTCCCCGACCGGGTTGTTCCGCACGGTAATTTTCCAATTTTGGGCCGGATGGGATAAATGAAATTGTTCGGAAGCAATCACCAGGTCGGCAAGGGGAGGGGAATCGTCCGCCCCCTGGGCGTGGGCAGTACTGGCGCAGACGGCCGTGACAACGCCCAGCAGGACAACCAGCGCCGTTACGAGGAGAAAGAGGATGTGGGATGCTACTGTCATTCAGATTCGTGAGTGCGGGGGCGTCTAATTTCCCGAGGTCCCTTCCCCGTTGAAGGGGAAGGGACCTTTTGCAATCGCATCAGGACAGGGTTTTGCCAGGGGGCGGTGAAGTACCGCCGCCCGGCCTGTCGGGTCCGGCTAGTTCTCCCAGGTGACCCGGATATCTTCGGAATTCACGAACGTCGGTAGTTGGCTCGAGGTGTCATCATTCGGCAGCACTACGGTCGCGCGGTACGTCTCGGCGCCCGCGCTCGATTGTGCTACGGACCAGGTGGGAGCACTGGGGGCGGTGCCCAAGTCGAAGACGTGCCATCGATTGCCGCCGATGGCCTTTTCCCACTGGTAGGAGAACGTCTGGCCGCGCTGTTCCGTCGTCGGCTCGTACCTGGCGATGAAGTTCACCCTTTCGCCCACCGCCGGGTATGCTTGGTCAACCTGGAGATCCACACCCGGTTCCTGGTCCTCCAGGGATATCCTGACGATCAGGGTGTCGTCGATCACGGGTTCGGGGCTGTCTTCGTCGCCCTCGTGGTTGAGCTTGTCGGTGACGGTGAGTTGGAGGTCGTAGGAGGGCCTCGTCTCGAAGTCCAGGCTGGCGCCCTCCGCCACCACTATCTGGACGGCGTGCGGGTCGGTGGACGCAACAACCGTCTCGAAGTTCTCTTCCCCTTCCCCGTCCAGGTCGTAGTAAAGGACCTCGGCATCGGCGTTATAGACCGGTACCGGGCCGCCAACCTTGACGCCGCCGGGGGAGTTCTCGGCAACGCTGAGGTTGACGCCGAATATGGGCGGCTCCGTCTCTTTGAGCTTGGGACCGACGTGGAAGGTGTACTTCGCCGTCCTGGTCTCGGTTACGTTGGAGCTGATGGGCTTCCAGTTCGCGTACTCGGGATCAACCTGGCTGTAAGGGTTGTCCCTACGGACGTAGCCTTGGAACTCTACCAACAGCTCGTAGGTGCCTGGCTTGGTGAAGACCCACTGCAGGGCCTCGTACTCGCCGGGGTCCAGCTCCATGTCACGAGCTTCGACACCGGGGCTGAAACCGTCCCACACGAGGACCGCCGCTGCGCCGTTGGCCTTGGGGGCTTTGTAGGTGAAGAAGTGAGGCACGTCGCCGGAGTTGTCCGGGTCGGCCGGGTAGCTCTCCACCTCGAACTTGTAGCGCATGGGCTTCCCCTCGGCGCTAGTGAGCCAGTACTTGCTGTCCAGCAGGGCGGTGGAAAAGCCAATGCCCAGGTCCGAGGTCTCGTCATTCTCCGTTTTCGGCGTGTTCGGGTCGTCCACCGTGTCCGGGTCGTCCAGCCGCAGCCACCAGACCTCGGGGTCATCGTCCTCAGGGTCCAATCCCTTGCGGACAGCCGGGTATTCATCCAGCGACAACTGGCCGGCGGTGGCCTCGGCGTTGGTGGCCACCACGTCTTCCTTGTGCTTGTCCAGCACGTGGATGATTGCTTCTTCGATGTCGATGCCGGAGGCGGTGCGGGTGGCTACGATTGCACGGCCCTGCTTTTTCTTGACCATCTCGGGCGGGCACTCGTTCATGTAGAGGACGCCGGTGCCGGCAGCGTCGTCTCCCAGGCCGAAGCTCGTTATGCGCCAGTAGGCGTCGAAGAGGGCGTAGTGGCCGGTTCTCACCTCGTGGGGCTCTTCCATAAAGGCGGTGTTCGCGCCGGGGCCGCAGGGTTGGGGGTCGGGGTAGGTGGCGAGGTTGCCGCTGTTCTGGGCTTGGGCCGGGCCGGTGGCGAAGCTCACCGCCAGCAGGGTGATTGCCAGGGCGGCCAACGCTATGGCGGCCGCGTAGAACCTGATTTGCTTGGGTGCGTTGATAATGGAGCTCATTGGGAAACTTGCGTACTCCTTGATATATTTTTCTCCGGGTATCCAGCCTTGGAGTCGCGCCGTGGGCGCGGGTGGCAATCCTACATTGGTTCATCCTCCCTGCGAGACTGTTTGCCGTTGCCGATGGCTGCCTCGCTGATACACGCCATCTTGCTGTCCTATTGATATGAAGTCTCATACCTGGTTATATTACTGATAGTGAGTATCAATTCAACTCAAAAAAAGAGACTGGCCCCTATCGGCTGGCGCTTGCGGAAACGCCCTGTTCGGCAACCGGCCGCGGGACAACGCGGATGGCTGCCCTCAAGAGGCAGCGCGGCTTCCTGCTGTTGCTGTTGACATCGAACATGATGCGGCGTTCCACTTATTGACGGCCCTCCGCCTTCCCGGGGACACGGCCTCCGGCGGGGCGGTTGCTTTTTCATTTCCCGGGCATTCTCGGCCCGCACCGGGTCTGGCGCCGCGAGCCGACGGGAAACCGTACACCGTCATCCGTAGAATAGTACGTATTTTTGGGGTCTCTTTTATATGAGTTGTTGTATAATATTGCCTGATCAGCTACGAGATCAGGGCGGAACCCTCGCTGCCGCCGTTGCAGCGGTTGGCGGGTTCCGGGCCGGGAGAGAGACATGAACCAGCCGCACCGGGAGATCGAGATGCTGCGGGAGCGCCTCTCCCGCCTGAGCGAGGCCAGCCGGCGCATCAACGAGAGCCTGGAATTCGACGCAGTGCTCCAGGGAGTCCTCGACTCCGCCCGGTCCCTGACCGGCGCCCGCTACGGCGTGATGACCCTGCTGGACGACGGGGGCGGCGTGCAGGACTTCCTGTCGTCAGGATTGACAGACGAGGAGTCCGGGCGGCTCTGGCTCATGCCCGAGGGATTGCGCATCTTCCAGGCTCTGACCAACATCTCCGAACCCATGAGAATCCCCGACCTGGCGGCGCACGTCCGGGGCCTGGGGTTCAGCGATTTCAGCATCCCCCTGCCGGTGGGGGTCTTCTCCTTCCTGGCGGCGCCCGTGTTCCACCGGGGCATCCGGGTGGGCCAAGTCTTCGTGGGATACAAGGATGGCGGCCGGGCGGAGTTCAGCCAGGCCGACGAAGAAACCCTGCTGATGTTCGCCTCCCAGGCGGCGCTGGTCATCGCCAACGCCCGCACCCACCGGGAGGAGCGGCGGGCCCGGGCCGATCTGGAGACGTTGGTCAACACCTCGCCCGTGGGCGTGGTGGTCTTCGACGCTCAGACCGGAGGGCTGGCTTCGGTCAACCGGGAGGCCATGCGCCTGGTGGCCGGGCTGCTGGAGGCGGGCCAGGGGGCTGAGGACATCCTGGAGGTGGTTACCTGCGTGCGCGGCGACGGGCGGGAGGTCTCCCTGCGGGACTTCACCATGGCGGAGCTGCTCAGTGCCGGGGAGACGGTGCGGGCCGAGGAGATCGAGTTGCGGGTGCCAGACGGGCGCAGCGTCAGCGTCCTGCTCAACGCCACGCCCATCCACGGTGAGGACGGGCAGTTGGCGTCCTTCGTCGTCACGTTGCAGGATATGACTCCCTTGGCGGAGCAGGAGCGGCTGCGGGCCGAGTTCCTGGCCATGGTGAGCCACGAGCTGAGGACGCCATTGGCGGCGGTCAAGGGGTCGGTGACCACCCTGCTGGAGGCGGCGGGGGATCTGGACCCGGCGGAGACGGCCCAGTTTCACCGCATCATCCGGGACCAGTCGGACCAGATGCGCTTTCTGATCGGCGACTTGCTGGACGTGGCCCGCATCGAGACGGGTACCCTGCCGGTGGACCCGGAACCCTCTGATGTGGGGGCGCTTGTGGAGGAGGCTGGAACCAGGTTCCAGAGCGGCGATGCCCGAAACCCCCTGCACGTTGAGCTGGCGGAGTACCTGCCGATGGTGCTGGCCGATAGGCGGCGCGTGGTCCAGGTGCTTAGCAACCTGCTGTCCAACGCCGCCGGGTACTCGCCGGAGGGTTCGCCCATCCTGGTGAGCGCGGTGCGGGACGGCGTTCACGTGGCGGTCTCGGTCTCCGACCGGGGCCGGGGCATACCGGCGGAGCTGCTGCCGGAGCTATTCCGCAAGTTCTCCCGGGCCTCCGGTGCGGAACCTTCTTCCGGCGTGGACGGGTCGGGGCTGGGGCTGGCCATCTGCAAGGGGATCGTGGAGGCCCATGGGGGCCGCATCCGGGCCGAGAGTGACGGCCCCGGCCTGGGAGCGCGGTTCACCTTCACCCTGCCTATGGCGGAGGGGGTTGCGGTTCCCGCTCCGCCTCCGTCATCCCCCGCGAGGACGCGGCCGAAGACCAGGCAACGGGTGCGGGTACTGGCGGTGGACGACGATCCCCAGGCGCTGCGCTACGTGCGGGACGTGCTGACCAGGACGGGCTACGCGCCCATAGTCACCGGCGACCCGCGTGATGTTCCTCGCCTGATGGCCCAGGAGAAGCCCCACCTGGTCCTGCTGGACTTGGTGCTGCCGGGCAGCGACGGCATCCAGCTGATGCATGACATCCGGAGGACGGCGGAGGTGCCGGTGATCTTCGTGTCGGCCTACGGCCAGGACGATACCGTGGCCCGGGCACTGGACATGGGGGCCGCTGACTACCTGGTCAAACCCTTCTCGCAGACGGAGCTGGCCGCCCGGATCCGGGCGGCGCTCAGGAAGGGGACAGAGCCATTTCCGGGGGAGCCGTCGGAAGCTTCCTACTCCATGAGAGGACTGAGCATCGACTACGCCCTGCGGCAAGTAAAGCTGGACGGGGAGCCTGTGGAGTTGACGGCCACGGAGTATGCGGTGCTCTACGAGCTGGTGGTCCACGCTCCCCGGGTGCTGAACCACGGCTTGCTGCTGCAACGGGTCTGGGGTTCGGAGCGGCTGGACCAGGGCTGGTTGGTGCGGGACGTGGTGAAAAGGCTGCGCCGCAAGCTGGGGGATGACGCCGCCGACCCCAGGTACATCATCACCGAGCCCCGGGTGGGTTACCGGATGGCGGCGGGGCAGGGGGAGATGGGGGATGGGGCATCGCCGGGTTTCCAGAGGACGGAGGCGACTGGCGCGGATGGCGTAGCCTGAACGGATGTCAGATTCAAGACCGCGCCGGGTTGGCCACTCCTGCCAGGGCATCCCTACGGCTCGTCAGGTCGTCTCGAACAGGAGAAAGCCCGGCAGATGTCCATCAGGCGAGGCAATGTAATGAGGCGATTTCGCTACTCTGACTGCAAGGTGTCAATATAGGATATTGAACGTGGCCCTGACGCTTGTCGTAAGAAGAACATACAAATCGAGTGAGCGGATATCGTCAGCCAGTTGAACGAAACCAGTTGCCGGACGGTCCTGCCTTGAATAGCGATTTTTCCTTGCCTGATGACACGCGCCCGTAGCGCAGGCGCATCCCCCGCTGGCACAATGAAGAGGGAATTTCGCTACGCAACACCAAGCTGGAGGGAGCATGGCAGTATGGAAACTCTGAGGGGGATTGTCGGGGAAATCTTACTTTTCCTTTTCGTCGCTGCCACGGTCGCTGCCGTAGCAGCCCTGCTCGATATGCTTGAAAGCCCAACGCCGAAAGAAGGGGCGGCAGTAGGAGCATCCTTCACCCTCATTGCAGGGTTGATATACGCTGCACGTACCTACTGGGACGAGGGGAAGTGGAAGCGATTCTGGGTCACATCGACGTTAGCGCCAACGCTGGTGATCCTGTCAATCGCTAACTCAGCGCACACCATTGATATTGGTCTGGTACCTGCCATCGTTGGAACAGTAAGTGTCTTGATTGCGGCGGTTGTGGTAGCAGGAATCGTATATTTATTCAGGTTGATGTACCTATGCCCTCGGTGGTGCGTTAAAAGGCGGATCAAAAAGCACAGCAATGTTGGCGACCACCATAAGGCGGTCCAAGAAGCAGAGAAGATCAGGTGCTGGCTGTTCCAGCGCCGGAACTACATCGAAAACCCGGCCAATCTCAGCCCCTACAAAAGCACGGCTCTATTACTGGCCCATTCCCTTGATGCTGTGGGAAAGTCAACCGATGCAACCCGGGTCAGGTTGGTAGCGAACGGGTGGACAGTCGACCAAGCGAACTCTCTATTGGCAGAGCAGGCAGGACTCACCGATGCCTGCCAATTGCACCCGCATGAAGAACGCGTCGGAAAGGTGTAAATTACGAAACGCCTGTCCGGGGTGAACCCCTGGATCTTCACGGGTTTCGGACTCCGAACCAACCTAACCTCGCCGGGAAACTGCGATCCGTTGTGCGCGACATGGAACGAGCGTCCGACTGAAAATAACTCCCCCGGAAATGGATGATTCCGAACGACAGGCGAATTACAGAAACCAATAGTTCATTGGCAGAAATCCATCAATGGCGCGCTGAAATCCGAGAAGCGGAATCGCCTCAATGTAATGGTATTCGGATTCCAATGGTTGCCGGCATCAGGAGGTGGGACCATGTCCTCAAAGAAACACGAAGAAGACTCTTACCCGGATCTCTTCCCGGAAGACTACGGCCAGCGGTTGGAGCGGCTCTTGGAACTCGCCGATATATCGTGGGAGCAGTTCGCCGATTTCCTTGGCGTCGATTATGACCTCGTGATGGAGTGGCGCGAAGGCGGAATCCCCACTGGCGGGCAGGTGTGGCAAATCATGCGTCTGGCTTGGTCCGTGCCCGGGGGAATGGAGGTAATGCTTCCGGAGACCGCCGGGGACAGGTAGCGAACGATGTGAGCCGCGTGGGTTAACGGGTCGAAGGTTTGGAGCCACCGTGGTGCCTTCCACCGCTTGACCGAAAATTGTCGCCGGACAACCGTTGCGATGGGCGCGGGGCCGGTTAGGCGTTCCCGACCGGATTGAACACAACGGTCCATGCACACCCCATCTCTTGGCGTTGATTGGATAAGTGATGGCTACTCCTCGGGTACCCCAAAGCGCCTGGCAACCGTTTGATCCCCAGCTCGGCGGTACGCTCGCTGAATATGGGCAACACGCCGACTACAGTTTCTTGACTGTCCAGTCCAAGGCTCGGTGCAGTCTTTTATCAGCCGAAGAGTCGTGGAACTCCGCATTTGATGGAATGATGTTACTCGCGCCAGGTGTGGCCTCAAGGTACACTCGGTAATCAAGACGCCCAGCGGACCGGTTCGGCGCTTTCGCCGACGCGGTTGACGCAAAACCGTCGACGTACTTTCAACAGGGTAGTTGCTTGAGACTATCGCGAAGCGCAAGAGAGATTTATGGCCAATCCTGAGCATATCAATCTGCTGCGCCAGAGTGTTGCGGAATGGAACGATTGGCGGAGCCAGAACCATAGCATTAAGCCGGACTTAACCGGAGGGGAGCTTCGTTCAAGCCTCGCCGGCGCTGATCTCTCAAGGTGTGACCTCACCGGTGCCAGGCTAAGCTCTATCGACCTCACTGGCGCCAATCTGTTTAATGCCAATCTGACCGAGGCTGACCTGACTGGTTCTTGCCTTATCGGCGCGAACTTGACCCATGCCAACCTTGCCGACGCCAAATTGCTGGAAGCCAACCTCGTCGGCACGAATTTATCCATTGCTGAACCCTGGAAGGCTAGACTCTTCTGGGAAGCCGTGTGGCTCAGATCTTCCAATGAATTCCGCGAGAGTCAACGAGCCCCAGTAGTTGTTGAGACGGTCGGAGGATTGTTGGATGAAATTCGCAGAGCTTCTCAACACTACGAATACTACAATGGGAAAGTACCCTTTTATTTTCGTGGAGAATCGAAAATTGGGTGGGACCTATCTCCCTCGGTAATGCGGGATGAATTTCTTTCTGAATATGAGGGGCAAATGCTGGTAGACCTGGCGTCGCGACGCCCCGAAGATTTCAACGAGTTGCCATCCGCCTTAGCCCAATGGGTACTGTCTCAGCACCACGGCCTTCCAACCCGTTTTCTGGACATTACCAAGAACCCACTGGTGGCCCTGTATAACGCCTGCCGTGAAAACGCTGAAGACCCAGGAAAGCTGCACATCTTCATAGTTCCACGCGAACTTGTCAAACCCTTCAACAGCGATACCGTTAGTGTCATATGTAACTTCGCTCGTCTTTCACCAGACGATCAAAAATTGATTTTAGGTGTCGATGGATTCCGCGATGATAGCTATGTATGGTTTCAACCCCATCGCTATCCCGAAGCCATGGGAAGACTATACCAGTTTGTTCAACAAGAGAAACCTTACTTTGCCGAACGGATTGACCCGAGGAACCTCTACCAAGTTTTCGTTGTCGAACCGCAACAATCTCCTGAACGTATCCGGGCTCAATCTGGTGCCTTCTTGGTATCAGCTTTCCACTCCCGTTTTGAGCAAGAGAGAATCCTGGAAGTCAATTCGCATATTCCCGTGTATGACCACCTCACACTGACTGTCCCAGCGGGATGCAAGGGTTCTCTCATGGAAGAATTGGCCCTGGCAGACATCACAGAAGAAAGTTTATTCCCGGGTTTGGGTTCATCGGCAACGTCGGTCATGACCTTCTATCAGCAAAGGATAGCCGAAGGACCTCCAAAATACTTCCTGGAGTAGGAGTCTTAGCTAGATTCCATTGGCAACTTGTAATGAATCGACATCCACTGCCTCGGTTCCATTCGCCATGTCGCCGTCACGACTCCTTTTTCAAGAATGGCCTATAATGCGACCTCCCTCTCAAAGCTTTGTATCACAGTGCCGCTTGGCCCGCTCACAAGGGGCAGACTACAAGAAGCCGTTGAACTGCCTGATGATCACCTGGCTTCAAGTCCCACGGCCCATGTATACCGGAGTTTTTGGTATTGATTGGATAACGGATACCCTGAAGACCATCCGGGAGGAGGGAGCGTCGCGGTATCTGGGGCGCATCAGCCAGCCCTACGTGGATGCCGCCGCGCGTCATCTGGACCCCGGCAGCCCGGCGCACACGCCGAGCTTATAAGGCGGTTGTTGGACCAGGTGCCCACCTCGGGCCCGGACACCAACAATATTACGGATGTCAGGTAGCGGGCATCGCCTTCAGCAACTGAGGCGTCGGTTGACACGGGGCTATGCCACTGTGCGGAATCCGGCGCTGCTCAAGCCGTTCCGGGATCGAATGACCACCGGTCGCCGCTACCGGCTGGGACGGGTGGCGGTCAGGCGGTTCAGGCGCCGGCTGATGTCCTTCATGGTGACGGAGCTGGCCCGCCGCACCTGGCGGGAACTGGGCGATGATTACGCCGTCGACCTTGCCGCCTCCATCTCCTATTACGCCATCCTCTCCCTGTTTCCCTTGGCGATTGGCTTGGTCAGCCTTTTCTCCCTGATCCTGGAGGCGGATGCAGTGGAGCAGGAGGTCTTCGGCTTCTTTCACACCTATCTTCCGGGTTCCGAAGCCCTTCTTGCCGCCAACGTGGAGGCCGTGGAAAACATTAGGGGTCTGCTGGGCATACTCAGCGGACTGGGACTGCTGTATTCGTCCAGTCTGCTGTTCGGGTCCATCACCCGGGTGGTCAACCGCGTTTGGGACATTCCCTACGACCGTCCCTTCTACATCGAAAAGCCTCGCCACTTCCTCATGGCCTTCAGCGTGGTGCCCTTGGTGGTGTTGTCGGTGGTTTCGACCACCGGACTTCAGGTGCTGAGCAACGAGGAGTGGCCGGTGCTGGGACGCCTGGCCTTCCTGGAGCACAACGGGATCAACACCCTGGCCCGGCCGCTGCCTTTCTTGTTCTCGCTGGGCATATTCCTGCTGATTTACAAGTTCGCGCCCTACGCCCGCACCTACTGGCGGTACATCTGACCGGGAGCCCTGGTGGCGGCCCTGCTCTTCGACGTGGGCAAGAGCCTGTTCGTGTTCTACCTGGAAAACTACGCCGCGTACGGGAGAATCTACGGCGCGCTGGCCTCCGTCATCGTGCTGCTGGCGTGGACCTACATGTCCGGGATGATCCTGATCATCGGCGCCGAGATTTCCTCCGAGTATCAGAGGATGCGCCTCGGCCACAGCCGGGGGCAGGCCGAGAATGGACGTAGCGGGGGCTGAGTGATTGCCGTCGATGGAAAACGTTCAGCTTTGGGGAATCATGCCGTTAGCCTGCGGCCGGGGCCTGCTGTGCTTTCGCTAATCTCTGGTTTGTACGACGACGTTGCCACCAGTACTCCATACTCGATATGTCGCGCAGGGTCTACATGGACGATTCCGTCGCCGCGATGATGGGAGACTTGGTCGGCGTGGCTATGGCCCGATGGTCCCGAACCATAGTAATCGCCGGCATGAATCAAACCGCGGCGGACACTGTTCGCCCGATGGGGAGTGCTGGACCGGGTTCCCCCTGGGAAACTCGCTGTCGGCGTGGAAGAGGCCAGTCAGATAATCCGGCCGTTGCTGCTGTTTGACCCCCACGTGAAGTGACCCGCATGAACTTCGGGGCGCCGGCGTTCCGGTTCCACCTGATTTGACGCCAACACACGTTGGGAATGCCAAACGCGTTTCCTCCATGGTGGCGGGGTAAGCGGCGTGGTGTGAGAATGTGCCTTCGTCAGGTCGGCTGCCGGATATTGCTGGACTACCCTGTGGGCCAGCGTTTGCTCCATCCTGCCCAGTTCCTGGGTCATGAGCGGTCCCATTTCCGGGTTTCCTTGGTAAAGGGTGTCGGCCATGTGAGTGGCCGCTTCCATGATGGCCTGGCAGCGAGTGAGCAGCTCTTGGGCGTCGTTCTCGCCCTTGACGGCGGCGTTCCCGGTGCCGTGGAGCTGTTCCATGGCCCATCGGGCCCTTTTGGTCTGTTCATCTTCGTAGTCGGCGGTCGCGTGGTTCGCCCGGTATCCGGTGCCTTCGGTCATGCGCGCCTCTCCTGCTGCTGCCCATGTCCCCGTGGCGGTTGTCTTGGTCATGTTTAACAACTCGATAGTATTGAAGAGGACTTGAAGGGCTTTGCCCTTTCGGGCAGGGGCGGTTGGCACGGTCTGTCCTGTGAGGGAGGTTTTCGAGGGGGTCGGTCCACCGGCGGGGTGGCCCCGGCGGAAGTTGGGAGCGGGTGGTTGCTCGGGGAGTATGCTGGGGCCACGACTGCAGGCCTTGATCCTGCGAGAAAAGTCCCAGCTTATTAAGCAAGCCGGGGTGGTTTGGCCCTGGATTGCAGGTTTCTGCCGGCGATGTCGGCGACGGCATCATCAGGCTCGGGCACGACGATGATTATTACCGAGGGTGACTGACACTGTTGGCATCAAGAGCGCGACTGTACTATTGGCGAATGATTCAGTCGGGGGATTGAGCGATGGCGCTAGTGGAATGGTTGGAAGGACTGAGCCTTTCCGGGGGGGCGGGAATCCTGGCGCCGGCGGCGTTGTTCGCCGTCAGCGTGGCGTTTTTCGGGTTTGTCATCTTCAACCTGCACCGGTCAATGTCGGTCCGGAACGCTCTTGGAATCGACCTGTCCGGGCTGAGAAGGCCGGGAGGGCCTCTGTACTTGCTGCTGTACTCTCTGGCCTATCTGGCCATGTACGGCCTGGTGTTCCCCTTGCTCGCCTATGTCTGGTTCTGGGTGCTGGTGGTCATGCTGGCCTTCCTCTACAACACCAAGGAGCCCCAGGAACTGCTCCTGATCGGCATGGCCGTGCTGACCGCCGTCCGGGTGACGGCCTACTACAACGAAGACCTCTCCAAGGACATCTCCAAAATCCTCCCCTACGGCCTGCTGGGCATCTTCCTGGTGAACCTGGGGCGGTTCGACCTACAGGAGTCCTTCTCCCTGTTGGATCGCGTCGCCGCCGAGGAGGATATCGCCTTCTACTACTGGGTCTACATTTCGAGCCAGGAGCTGGTGCTGCGGATTTCCCAGCCTTGTGTCAGCGCCGTGTACAACTATTTGAAGACCAAGGCCGGCAATCAGGCGAGGCGGCTGGTCAACCGTTCGCGGGCGGACGGCGGCGAAGTCGCTGACTCTTCCGAGGATAGCCCTGCTGTTGCGGCGGAGGCTGTGGAAGCCACCGCCGATGGTCCGCCTGATGAGGAAAAGCCGCCAGTCCGCGATTAGACGGGATCCTTTTGTAGTAGCAACTCCGGGCTCGGGTTTGGTGGCGCCGCCAGGAGCATCGACCGGGGATATATCTCATGGAACGCGGCCCGTACGCAGGTGGTGGTGGCCGCCCAACGCTGCGGGGGGTGAAGTTAACCCGTGGGTTAGTTGATCGGTACCAACTCGACCAGTTCCGCGTGTTCGCAGCCCAGGGCCTTGCCGCCCGCAGAGGCCAGATTGGCGATGCGGGCGCGGGTGCTGTCGGCGGCGTCGCTGCCGATGCCTTCCAGGTAGGCCTTGTGTGCGTCCAGGGAGTCCAGTCCCCTGTCCAGGTAGCCGGTTACGTCTATGCCGTGGGTGGGGTCCGGGGAGCCGAAAACCGCTACGTACCGGACACCGTTCCAGGGCTCCAGCCCCTCATTCAGCAGTTCTTGGAATACCCACCTGTTGCCTGCGTCGCGGGCGGCGTCGAACACCGACAGCCCCACGTTGCGGTGGTCGGCCATGTTCGGGTTGCCCGTGGGAAACCGGGGATGATGGTTCAGGGTCAGGATCACCTCGGGCCGGTGCCGGCGTATGGCGCGGCTGAGGTCGCGGCGCAAAGGCAGACCCTGCTCGATGACGCCGTCCGCATGGTTCAGGAACTCGACGGTTTCCACGCCCACCACGCGGGCGGCGCGGATTTCTTCCTCGGCCCGCAACGGGCCTGTCTCCCACGGGGGCATGGAGTCTATGCCGGCTTCGCCCCTTGACACCATCAGGTAGACG
Organism: Dehalococcoidia bacterium; assembly: GCA_965203005.1. Classification (GTDB taxonomy): domain Bacteria; phylum Chloroflexota; class Dehalococcoidia; order Lucifugimonadales; family UBA3495; genus VXOI01. The sequence goes on along the minus strand of CBDBBS010000002.1, from coordinate 848,756 downwards.
ACGTGCTTGCCCTGGGACGTCCACTTGGCCACGGCGCTGGAGGCCCCGTTCTCCAGGTCGTCGGGGTGGGCCGCAATGGCTAGCGCGGTCTGCCAGTCCTCGGGCATGGCCTCGACAGGAGATGGTCGTTGCTGCATCAGGCGGCCTCCGTCTGTGAATCAAAATGATATCTATTTTGGCAAGCGCAGTATTGAGTAAGCAGGCAATCAGCGTCAACACAGTGAATACGAGTGGATTACCGTTCCTGCCAGAGGTAGCAGGTGGATGATACAGAGAGAGTTGCTCTGAGGGTTGGAAGGTTTGCGAGCGGAATAGGAATATATGATTCGGCGAGGCGAAGCACAAGATCCGTGAGGGTGGCTGCCGCCCGCAAGGTGTCCCGAGCATGATCGACACAGGCTTGTCGTGTTTCATCAATGTCGAAAGGTCCTCCACCGTAACAGGCGCGATGTCCGGTAGGCTATCCTCTGGTGTTGAGTGGGTTAGCCGTAAGATTTCAAATCGCATATATCTGCGCGTCACACTTTCCCTGGCAATCTGCCACCGTGATATGATTTGGTCATACTCCACTCTCAGGACACGCCAGTCATGCACGTAGGTATAGCCCCCTTGTTCCAGAACCCCGGCAAGAATCTTTCCGATTACGAGGTCTACCGCAACGAAGTGCGCCTGGCTGACTTGGCTGAGCCGCTGGGTTATGAGTCCGTCTGGGCGTCGGAGCACCACTTCACCGGCTACATCATGTGCCCCAATGCGCTGCAATTCCTGTCCTATATGGCCGGACGCACGGAGAGGGTCAAGCTGGGATCGATGGTAGTGCTGCCGTGGCACGACCCCCTACGGGTGGCCGAAGAGTTGGTTATGCTGGACAACCTCAGCGGCGGGCGGGTCATCGTCGGCATGGAGCGCGGATTGGCTCAAGTGGAGTACGAAGGCTTTCGGGTGGACATGGGTGAATCGCGCGCGCTTCATCGAATCGGCGCGGATGCTGGTCAACGCCCTAGAAACAAGTGTCGTTATTCAGCAACGGGCGTGTTGAGAAAGTCATCTTCGGAGGCAGTGTGACCTCCGGATTTGAAGACTGGGACCTTTGGTCGGCCGACGCTCCCTGAGACGATACCATGGCAGTGTGGGGGAGTTCGATACAGCATTGTCCTGGTTTCCTTGCGTCTCAGCAGTCCCGGGAGTCTGGACGGCTGTGGGCAACGCTGGGTCCGGAGGGCCGACACCTCCCCTCAAGCAGCGCACCAGCTTCTTCACGTTGTGTGCCAGGGCGGCCATGTAACCCTCACATTCAACCTTCCATATGCCGCGCAAGCGGGTACGGGCCCAGCTCAGACGGTCCAAGGATGCGAAGGTCCCTTCAGCGATCGTCTTCCGTCGGCGAATTTCCAATCGGTACGTCTCGGTACGGTTCCGTTCCCTGGCCCTCAGGTACTCGGGATAATACATCGTTAGGGTGAAGTACCGACGCTTCTGCTTCGGCGGCAGGCAGGTTTCCTTGACCGGACAGGACTGGCAGTCCTTCTGACGTGCCACATACTGGTAAGTGCGGCTCCGTTTGTGGAAACTGCCCCGGCGCAGGATTTTGCCCTCCGGGCACACGAGGTGGTCGCCGTGGTAGACGAATTCCCCGGTGGAGACCATGCTGGTTTCGTGCCTCGTGTGGATGGGGATGTAAGCCGCGATGTCCCGTTCCTCCAGCAGCTGCCGCAATCTGCCATCGCTGTAACCGCTGTCTCCGGCCAACGACACCGGATGCAATGGGAGCTTGTCAATCAGAGCGGCAACCGCCTTGGATTCCCGTTCCGAGGCGTGGGTTACGCCTCGGGAGAGGATGAAACCGCCGCGGTCCACGATGACATTCTCCTGGTACTGCAGCCCGGACGCCCTGCCGGCCCTGGTGGTGCGCCAGCGGGCGTCGGTATCCACCGGATTCAGCGGAAGCTTGCCTTTGGGGCTCTGGAAGTACCTCGCCCTTTCGTGATGGGCACCGTCCCTGTCAACAGTGGTCTCCATGATCTTGAACAGGCCGTTCTCCTCGACGGCCTGCTCCTTGAACTCGTCGACGGTCATGCCGCTGGCAGCCAACCCGTAGCCGCTGACGTTGGCCTTGACCAGGGTGGAGTCCACGTACATCTCCCGCGACAGCATACCCAGGCGCAACAATTCACTGTTAAGGCCGTCAAAGATGGCAGCGAAGCCCTCCGGCCCGACGCGGTCGATGAAATGGCTGATGCTGGAATGGTCGAACACCGGGTCGTCGATGGTGAGGAAGCAAAACCATCTGAAGGCAATATTCTCGGATATGGCCGAGCACAGCCTGCGGAAGGATGCAATGTTGTACAGCGAACAGACGAGGAGCGCCCGCACCATCACCTCGGGGTGGATCGCCGGTCTGCCGAAGTCGGGGCAATACCGTTCCTCCAGGGGCGCCACCAATTTCGCAAAGTCCAGTTGCTCGTCAATCTGGATGAGCAGGTGGTTGGGATCAATGAAATCGCGAAGCTGCTTGGTGGTGAACTGGAACAGAGAGGAGTCCCTGCGACAACGGTCCAGTGGCTCGAGCATCACTACCCCTCGCCAGCGGCTGACTGCGGGTCCATTTTATCCCAGAAGCCACCCCGAACTCTCGATTCGTCGACTTTTTCAACACTCCCGTTCCTGATTATTCACACCTCCGGCTGCCGACGGCGGCGGCGCGGCGACACGTAGCGCTTCAGGGTGGTGTACCCGCCGTCATAGCCCATTGCCTTGAGCTCCCGGTGCAGTACCACGCAGTTTTCCAGCCCCTGGGACAGGCGCTGCTCAATATAGTCGCCATACTGATCCAGATTTGATCCCCGCCGCGCTCGGGGTCTGGAACTCATGGACTCCGGGGATTTCAGATACCGGCGAACCGTGTTGCGGGCAATGCCCAGGTCCTCGGCAATCCCCCGGATCGAGCGGCCCGCCCCTTTCATCTCGTAGATCTCTTTCACTTCTCGCACCTTCAGCAAAATCTTCAGGCACCTCCACGAAGTCTTCGTGAATAATGCCTTTTGCATCAGGTGGGTCAATCCTCAATGGGCGATTTCGCTCATTTTTGCATGGGGGGTGACACATGGAAGCGTGGCTGGTGGCGGACCGGGACGCGCTGCACGGATACTTTGGCCGGGGGTTCAACGAGAACCGATTGCCGGGGCAAAGCGAACCTGAGCAAATTCCCCCCAATAGGCTGGAGTCGTCGTTGAAGGACGCTAGCGCGGGCTGTAGCCGGCAGTATGCCAAGGGCACAGTGTCTTTTCAGATTCTGGGGCTGGTGGACGCCAGCAATGTGGAAGAGCGGTGCAGCCATGCCAAAGCCCTGTTCGACTATTTGCGGTCGTTTTAACGGTGCCGTTGAACAGGGTCGCAGTAACTGTTAGAATTGAGGGGAAACGAGCAATGATCGGCAAGCGGTTTGGTGAATCGAGCTCCTAGATGAACACGAGAATTTAGGAATGACCATGGATGACCAGCAGTTGATACGAACCCTCCGGTCTGTTGGCATGGAAGTATTTGAGACTTTCTATGATCAGTTTGCTGATGAATCATTGACCAACCAGCAGATTGCCGCATTGGTGAAGGAGCGACGAAACTACACCGACGGGTCATGTCGCAGTCGCGTCGGCCACGCACGTACTATCATCAGAAAGGGCAGGGGGACTGATGCCCTGCGACTGTGCGCCGAGAGAACCAGGTAAGCCCTGGATAGCAGCATCTGCAAGCGAACGGAAGCTCCGCAACTGCCCGGTAGTGAACTGGAGCAGGATGAAGCCGTGTCGATAGCTGTCCACCCCGTTGGGCTATTTCCGTGCCTCTGAGCCAAAGCATTAAAGCGAATCTACAACTCTCTGAACGACGGCGCGCAGCCCCTCAAAGTGTTTGAAGTGCTCTGGCGTTCCATTCTCTAGGATGTAAGAAGCGAACTCCCTTTTGGTTTCAGTAGACATGGAGCGGCTGATTATGGTGCCGTCCGAGTTTGTCGTTGTGTTCAGGAAAGGCTCCAGGAGGTCCCCGTCGTAGTTGTTCTCGATACCCTTGGCGACGAAGGGATTGTCCGCGCGCTTGTCAAATGCGAACGGAGTAACCCTGGCACCAGCAGGCAATTGTTCGGAGAGTTTATTCGCTTCGTTTGTGGCGTCGCAGTCCCACACCAGAAGGAAGTGCGCTTCCGTGTTCATCATCGCCAGCATTCGGCCGTACAGGAGGAGTTCGTTTTTTCCGGTGTGAGCCTCCAGCCCTTCAAATACGCTGACGACATCCGGAAAGAACAGCTCCGCCCATCGTTTGAGATGCTTGGTGTTGTTCCCCTCGGTTAAGACCACGATATTGGATTGCTGAAAAGTAGCGATTCTCAGGCCCGCGTCCACCGTAGCAATGCCTTCGGAGAGTTCGGCCACGGCTTCCGATTTATCGACTGACGAGATCGTCACGCTGCGCCCTACTCTATTCACCCTAAAAATGTCGGCCTCGTCCAGAGTGGCAACCGTCACTGGGGAGTGCGTAGTCATGATCACCTTCGTACCCTGCGCAACGAACAAGTCCTTAAGGGCGTGGACCAGAGTCACGACCATCGAGGGGTGGAGCACCGAGTCCAACTCATCGAGAAGCAGTAATTTGGGTCGCCGACGCCCCAGATAGTTGTTGAAGTATGCCAGGCAAACCGCCATCAGAATCTTCTCGCCAGACGACAACGAAGCCGGGTCATATATGGTACCGGTTGCCAGATTGGTCATTTTTGTCGTGAAGGTGAACTCGTGATACCGGTCCAAGCCTATGATCTCACCGCTGGGGTCCGAGAAGTCAAAGTTGAAAGTCCGGTCATCTCCGGCGGCATCTCTCATACGAGTAAGGGTCTCACGCAGGACTTTCCAAGGAGGCGGATGAGATTCTTCGTAAGCCCTAATAAAATCGGAAAAGTTGATCTGCCCCTGTGAAGCTTCAGCCTGTCTGTACGCTGAATCAATTTGATTAAGCTTGTACGTTGCGAAGACTGCGCTGATCTTATCGTGGAGGATATGCCCGCCGTAACGGGATGCGCGGACAAAATCCTCATGGGTCAGCTCGTGAAACAACTTGCCACTAAGTTTCGCTGCCGTGCATATCAAGGCCACGGCATTTCCGCTGAGGTCTCCTATTTTTCGATGTGGTCGCGACACGACATGCGCACGAGATTCGGAGTTGTCCAGCAAATTCAGGATATGAACGTGAATCTCACGTCCGTAGAGAGATCCAATGCCGAGGTCTACCCCAGAGCCGGGGAGGTCGCTGGATGTCGGGAAGTCGGGGATCTGCCGGACCCATTGCCTGGCATCAGCCTCATAATCTTCTCGTGTTTTCTCGACCCCCCGGTCCTCTAGATTATGGACATACTGCTCAAATATATACCTCGCGTGATCAACAGGGGGAAAGCCATTTGGTGGGGAGAGATACTTTTGGGCCGTCGCCCGCACAAACGAATCTGAGCTACGATCACCCTGCCCAGGGTCATGCATCGCAAAGGTCGCGGCATCGTACAACAAGGTATCTTCCACCGGCGCACCCGGTATAGCCGCAGAACCGTTGTCAAGAGCTTCGAGGATTTGAGTTTTCCCGGTGCCATTTCGACCGACAAGGACTACGAAGTCCGGCAAGTCGCCACATTCTAAGTTTCTAATGGATTTGTAAGGCTTTTCTAACTCGATCTTCACAGCAGCCATTCTCCACCGAGCATTGACTCATCGACTGCCACCTGAAAGCCCTTGGCTTCAGGCTCGATTTTCCTGTGGTCCAGGGCAATCGCATTTGAACTTTTTGAGCCTGATCTGGGTCCAAAGTGCGACCGACAACCAAAAAAACTCGACCGCCAGACGTCTTGAATTTTGGCATTTCGCGGTGTTCGCGCCAGAAATTGCTGGAGATAGAATCCGAAAATGCCTGATACGCACCCAAAATTTTTCAAATGCGATTGCCCTGTCCTGTGGTCCCATCTACCTGTGGTCCCATCTAATAGTACAACGGTGGGTTGGCTGGTAGAATAGCTGGCCAGATGATAGTGGGCGGGTTGGGTGATGGATGCAACGAATTGCCAGTACGTCTACGACAGCTTTCAGAAATTTGACACACTCTTTACGACCTCATTCGGCCGCAAACAGTGCCAGGAGCGCGGCCGGACCGATCTTCGGGCCATGCTCGTGCAGTCCGGGGAGCGACGCAACACCGAGGCCCTATCTAGTTTTCTGGGTCCACCTTAGCCCGAATCCACCGAAGGGCTAGCGTCAGTGTCTTTGAAAGAAAGATGACAGGGATGGGAGGGGCAATGTGTGGGTTAATTTGGCGATAGATTGGGGTGATGGTGGTCCGTTGGGGTCGCGCCGAAGGCTCATTCTTGGGAGGCAGCCGTCAAGGTATTCTCGCGGGTCGAGTGGCGCGAGCTTGCCGGGTCATTCAGTTGGCTGGCCGGGTGAGTAGGTTTCCTTGGATGAGGATGGCGTCAGGCGGGTAGAGGAATGGCCCGCAGCCGTGCCAGGGCAGAGATGAAATGGATTTCCCAAGGCCAGCGCCGGGGCAGGTACAGGATGAGTTGTCGGGCCTTGCGGGTGATCCTTCCGGCCAGGGAAAAGAGACGGCGCCGTAGGGTCTTGGTGGTACCACCCCCTCGTCGAGACCGATGCGCGCGGTCCAGCGCGCCAGGTTGTGAGCCATGACCTGCACCGCCAGCCAGGCGCCATTGGCGGCGAAACGCCCTGAGGGGAGATGGTTGAGGCCAACGCCGTACTTGAGGTCCCGGATGGTGTTCTTGATCTCGGCGTGGCGGTGGTGGTCGGCCTCGAGATCCAGGGTGTCCCCCTCCCGGTCGGTGATGAATGCGTGATAGCTGTAGCTGGCGAACAGAGACAGTTGGGAGCACGGAGAGGGCCTCACCCGCCGGACTGTGAGCCTCACCGGAGCGGCATCGGATTCAGTCCTGAAGGGGATATACGTGGTTTCGGCCGCGTCGGCGCCGCCCTCCATCCAGTAGGGAATGGGCCGCCAGTCGCCTTCGGGGATGGCCTCGATGAGATGACGCAGGCTCTGGCGCAGGCGGACGGTAATGGAGAAGCGGACCTTCTGCTGCCGGCAGACCCGGACCACGGGATGGGTGTAGAAACCGCTGTCGGCCCGCATCGTAAGCTGTCCCTTGGCCCCGGCGTAACGCACCCGGCTCACCGTCTCCCGGAGGAAATGGCCGGCGCCCCGGCCGGTGTGAGCCTGTCCCTCCCGCAGCCGGGCCATCAACACGTCTCCGGTACCGGCGGCCACGGCGAGGAGCGGGTGATAGCCACGCCGGTGGGTGTAGCCGTGGCGGTGGGCTCCCTGCTTGGCCAGGCCGTGGGTCTCGCAGATGGTGGAGTCCAGGTCGATGGTCAACGGTCCGTCGCCGGGACCGGCCCCGACGGCCCAGGCAGCGCTGGTAGCCGTCTCCTCTCCCGAAAATGGTGAGGTGTCCCAGCAGAAGAGTCGGGACCAGTTCCTGGCCCAGTTGCCCAGCCTGTGGCAAAGGGGTGAGGCCCGTCCCACCCACGCTCCCAGGACGCGCGGGCCCCGCCACTGGCGGACCCGGCCAGACCCCTTTGAGGGGGTCTGGCCGGAGATCCTGGCGTGGCTGGAGGAAGAACCCGACATTACCGCCAGGGCAGTGCTGGACCGGCTGTGCTCCGGCCATCCGAAACGATTCAGCGAGGCCCACTTGCGGACGCTGCAGCGCGGGGTGAAGAAATGGTGGGGAGTCATGGCCAGGAAGCTGGTATATGCCGGTCAGGACCCGCCTGTTACAGCCCTTGGCCCAGTGCCTGAACGCAGCCTGGTTGGAACCGAAAAGACGCTCTGAATTTCGGTAACATTTTCTCTTGACGCAACGGGACCGGCAAAAATAGTTGACGATAAACACCTGTACCCGCACATTCAGGGTGGCCGTGTTGCTGGTGGCCTTCCCGTCCAGCAGCAGCCGGTGGAAGAAGTCCACCTCCCCTGCGCTCTCCGGCGCCCTGGGAAGGACTGCGTAAAGGACCTGTCCTGCGCTCCAGTTGCCGGAGCCGAACTCACCACGTGCTGACTCAGCACGTGGGCCGTCCCGTCGTTCCCGGGCGTGACCTCCAGGGCCACCTTGCCCTGGGATCCCGGGCTTGGTTCAGGGACACTGAGAGAGTTTCGATGCTGCTCTTGAGGCTTTCAAGGTTGTGGACGAGTCGTTATTGACGTGAGGATTCCAGTGGTGTAAGTGACGTCATCCGCTTATTTTGTGAATACCTGCTCGCTTACACTTTCACCGGCAATCTGTCGCCGTGATATGATTTGGCAATAGTCCACTCCCAGGACAGGTCAGTCATGCACGTAGGTATAGCCCTCTTGCTCCAGAACCCCGGCAAGGAGCTTTCCGATTACGAGGTCTACCGCAACGAAGTGCGTTTGGCCGACCTGGCCGAGCCACTGGGTTATGAGTCCATCTGGGCCTCGGAGCATCACTTCACCGGATACATCATGTGCCCCGACTCGCTGCAATTCCTGTCCTACATGGCCGGCCGCACGGAGAAGGTCAAGCTGGGCTCGATGGTAGTGCTGCCGTGGCACGATCCGCTGCGGGTGGCCGAACAGTTGGTGATGCTGGACAACCTCAGCGACGGGCGGGTCATTGTCGGCATGGAGCGCGGGTTGGCTCAAGTGGAGTATGAAGGCTTCCGGGTGGACATGGGCGAATCGCGCGGGCGCTTCATCGAATCGGCGCGGATGCTGGTCAACGCCTTGGAAACGAGCCACGCAGAATTTGACGGAGAGCACGTGAGGCAACCGCCAGTGGAAATCCGCCCCAACCCTCTCCGGTCCTTCCGGGGACGCACCTATGCGGCCGCCATCTCGCCGGAATCCAGCGTCGTGCTGGCCGTACTGGGCTTGGGTATGATGATCATCCCGCAAAGGCCTTGGCACGAGATACAGGCGGCCCTGGCGACTTACCGCTCCACCTACCGGGAAGCCAACAAAGAGGATCCCCTCGCCCCGGTGGTAGCCGCCTTCGTCTATTGCGACGAGGACGAAGAGCGAGCAGTCCACATGTCCCGCCGCTACATCGGAGCCCACTGGGAATCCGTAACCCAACACTTCGAGTTGCGCGGAGACTATCTGAGAATGGCCGGAGGCTACGAATACTACGCCAACTTCAGTGACGATATAAATGCCTACGGCCGCAATGCCTTGCAGGACTTTTTCGTCAGCCTCCAGGTTTCCGGAACGCCAGAGCAATGCCGCCAGAAGATAATGGACATCCACGGCTACACCGGCGCTGACTCGCTGGTGGCTTTCTTCAGCTACGGCGGGATGCCCTACGGGGATGCAGAGCGGAGTATGCGGCTGTTCGCCTCGGAGGTCCTGCCGGAGCTGAAGAAATTCAAGCCGGCTCCCGCATGGGGTTGAGCCGCTTACGTTCCCCTCCAACCGTCATTCGCGGCAGCCCCGGGAATGACCAGATAGTTTGCCAGCTTGCTCGCGACTCGGCATAAAAGAGGCGACGTCGCGTCACCCGTGCTTCTTTGTCCTATATCTCAAGGCAAATGTGGATCCCTGCGATTTTAGGACCGCTCAGCCAGTGCCATTCCGGGCTCCGACGCGAAGGAATCGTAGAAATCCCTAGAGCGGGCCTCTATGGGTAAGTGCTTTTCCCATTCGTGGCACTTACTGGTATCCACCGCCTTCAGGGATGCCGCCAAGGCCGCCCCGGCAAGACTGCAGATCGAGGCTAGTGCTCAGTCACGGCTGGAATAGGGTACGGAGCGGGTCACTTGCCGTGTGTTACGTGGTAGAACCCAAGTGCAGCTGCCCTTAAGAATTGCCCAGTAACTTTCGAAAACGCGGGCCTGGTGTTCGCAGAGTCTTTGGATTCTACATCTGAACTGTGATTTCTTTGATTTGGAGACTTCCATGGTTAGGAAATGATACTAATCCACTAATCCTAAGATGGTACCTCAGGAAGGTTCTCACCAGATCTCCGACCTCTCGGCATGCGCGTGAGTCGGCATCTGATAGCTAATGCCCCCTTCGTCATAAGCCGACACCCCGATGAAGTGGGAGAGGATGTTGAAACTGTAGGCCGTGGCTCGTCCGCGAAACACCTTGCGCACGGCGCGGGCGTAACGGGCCCGCATCCTCAGTAGTGGAAGCACTCCCCAGGTGCGGGTCTTGGGGTATTTCAACTGGTCGGCCAGTTCATCCCCGATGAGCGCCCGCGAAATGGTGTACACCAGCTTCGTCAATTTGTCGCGCTCATCGCTGCCGGTGATGCCCACCACCGCCGGAACCGCGTTCACCAGCGAGTTCGCCATGATGATTGACTCAAAGTCAATGGGCGGTTCGCACATAATGCCGATGTCGTAAAGCTTCAGCGCGTCCCTTTCGTCGTTCCACAACATAGCGTCGGGAATCCCCATCAGGTGAGCGGAGTAGCACCAGACGTGCATGAAGCCTTCCCGCTCCTCCTTGCTGAATGCCGCTCCCATCTTTTCCGCGTGCATCAGCATCCGCGCCGAAAAGTCGGCGGCCGCAAGGCCTAGGTGGGCCGCGCTCAGCGGCATACCCCACGCATCAACGTCCCAGTCGCCGGAGTGCAACAGCAAGCGCCTTGTCTGGGCGTGAAGCAGCCTGATTCGCACCGACAGCTTCCAGCCGTCGGCGTACCTTTGCAGCCCGCCGGGCAGGAAGATTTCCATCACGTGGCGGTTGTTCTGTTTCAGCCTCCGGACTCCCTGCTCCCGCAGCCTGCCGGTGATAACAAAGGACTTGCTGATATAGGACGTGAATCCTTCCACCAGCACGCCGGCGACGAAGGCTTGCAGGAGCAGGTCCAGATTGGCGTGAAAGCCGCGAATCCCGGCCTCCGTTCGTGAATGGTCGAACCAGTCCGGCGCCTCATCCAGTTTCTCGAAGAAGTTCCGCACGAGCTCGGGCGCGTCGCGCATTATCTGTTCGTCCTGGTTCATACAGCCCTCGACCAGCCGGTTCCGTTCCCTGGCTGGCAAGGAGAACAGCAGGTCAACCACCGGGTCGGCGTCGGGATCGCCGATGGTAGTGTGCGCGACGTAGTTGTCCGCTATCTCAGGCTCGATTTGCCGGGCCTTTTCGTATCCCGCAACGTAGTCATGTGGTATTTTCAGCACTGCGTTACCCTTCCGGCGGCCTATATGTGGAGGAGATGGGGCAATTTCTCTCACCGGACACCTCTACCGGTCCTCAGACTGGATCGCTTCCGTTTCCTCCGGCGGTTCGATTTGCAGGTCCGGCAGCCAGCGGAGCAGCGGGGGCAGATACCAGTTGCGCGCCCCCAGCACTTCCATGCTGGCCGGAACCAGCACCGAGCGCACCAGCGTCGCGTCCAGGAACACCGCCACGGCCAGGCCGAACCCCACCTGCTGGTTGATGAGGGTTTCTCCGGCGGCGAAGGCGCCGAAGACCACCACCATGATGACGGCGGCCCCGGTGATGATTCCGGCGGTGGAGCGCAGCCCGAAGGCCACCGCTTCAGTGTTGTCGCCCGTCTGGTCGTAGCGTTCCTTGATGCGGCTCAGCAGGAACACGTGGTAGTCCATTGACAACCCGAACAGGATGGAGAACAGGAACAGCGGTATCCACAGGTCTATGACGTCGGTCTGCTGGAAGCCGAACAAATCCGCCCCCAGGCCCTTCTGGAACACCACCACCAGCAGCCCGTAGGCCGCCCCCACGGAGAGCAGGTTCATAATGATGGCCTTGACCGGAATGACCAGCGACCGGAAGACCACCATCAGGAGGATGAAGCTGAGGCCCAGCACGAAGGCGAAGACGATGGGCGTGTAGGTGTCCACGATGTCCTGGAAATCGGCGGAGGTCGCCGACAGGCCGCCCACCAGCCCCTCCGCCGGAACCCCCGCGTCTTTAAGAGCCAGGAAAGCCGCCGGGATATGCTCGTCGCGGATGGCGTTCACGGCGGCGATGGCCGGGGGACTGCTGGGCTCCCCGGCTATCACCACAGAGAGTACGGCGAGGTTGGCCTCGGGGAAGGCCTGCAACTCCGGCGGCAGCGGGAACCGGGGATCGGCCTGTATGGACGCCGACAGATTCCCGATGGCTTCCTGGACCTCCGGGCTGCCCACGTCGCCGTCAATGACTATGTCGGCGGGATTGACCACGCCGAAGGAAAATTCCTGCTCCAGGATGAAGAAGGCGTCGCGGGTGAAGGAGCCTTCCGGGTTGACGTCAACGCCGTTGACCCCGGTGTGTATCTGGAAGAAGAAGACCGCGGCGGCAATCATCGCGCCGCCCACTGCCAGCAGGCTGAGCAGCGGCAGACGGGTCACGGCGCGGGTTATGGCGTCCCACATTCCGCCCCTGGAATCAGCGGCAGAATCGGGGCGGGCAACAGCCTGTCCGATGAACGGCAGGCGCAGGGAGTTGACTCGCGGCCCCAGCAGCGCCAGCACCGCCGGCAGCAGGGTGAAGGTGGCCGCCAGAGTCACCAGGACGACGATAATCGCGCCCAAGCCGAGGGACTGGAAGAAGGAAGACGGGATTATCAGCATCCCACACAGGGCGAAGACGACGGTGAAGCCACTGAACAGCACCGTGCGCCCCGCCGTGGCCCCGGCCTTGGCAACGGAGTCGCGGACGCCCTCTCCCCGTCTCAACTCCTCACGGTAGCGGGAAACTATCAGCAGGGAGTAGTCAATCCCGATGGCCAGGCCAATCATGGTAATCATCAGGGTGACGAAGAAGGACAGCTCGAAAGCCTGCCCCACCAGGGACGCAATCCCCAGCGACACGCCGATGGAGACGACGGCCAGCCCGATGGGCAGGGCGGCTGCCACTGCGCTGCCGAATATAATCAGCAGGATGATTAACGCCACGGGGATGCCGAAGCGCTCCCCTTTTTGCAGGTCGGACTCGGCCAGCTCGGCCCTCTCCCAGGCGATGCTGGCCTCGCCGCCTACCAGCACCCGGAAACCGCCGGTCTGGTCGGCTTCGGAGGTCACGTGAACCACCTCTTCGACGTTCTCGATGGCTTGCTCCAGGTTGCCGGCGACGTTGACCGGCATTATGGTGGTCCTGCGGTCGGCGGACACCAAGGACTCGTCGCCGGTCAGCCAGTAGTTAAGCCCGCCGGCGACGACGTCCGGGCCCAGGGCAATCAGGTCGGCAGATACCGTCGCCGCCTTTTGCTGAAAGGCCGGGGCGTCCACCGTCAGGGTGTCCGATTGAATCACCACTATCTCGGTTATGCTGCCCGGGCTGCCCAGCCTGCTTTCCACCAGCTTTCTGGCCCGCTCCGACTCGATGCCGCCGGAAAGCCGCAGCTCGGTGGTGGTGGCGCTGTCCAGCAACTGCGTGGAAATGAGCAGGGTGGCGACGCCGAGAACCAGCCATATCCCGAAGGTCAGCAGCGGCCTTCCGGCGCTGGCGTGGGCAAGTGACTCAGGAAGAAGACGGTTCAGCATACTAAGTGCACCTTTCGGGGAGAGTGAGAGTCTTTTGGACGGTTTCCAAAAAGGTCATAATTCGTATGTTGGCGTGAGACCCGAGACTGGAGTCGACCGTAGTGTGGGAGGAAGAACAGAGCAACATATCCCAGCGACCTCAGCGACCAGGAATGGCAATTGTTGGAACGCCTGTTGCCCCCGCCCAAGCCGGGCGGCCGGCCGATAACCTACCCTCGGCGGGAGATAGTCAACGCCATCCGCCACGTACTGCATACCGGTTGCTCCTGGCGAATGCTGCCCCATGACTTTTCCCGTGGCGCATCGTCTTCCATAACTTCTGCCCCTGGCGCCGGGACGGAAGTTGACAGCGGGCCCACGACACGCTCCACGCGATGCTGCGGCAGGCTCAGGGACGCCAAGCCACTCATAGCGTGGCCATCATCGACAGCCAGTCGGTAAAGACCACGGAAGAAGGGGCCCAGAAGCTACGACGCGGGTAAAGAGGTGAACGGACGCAAACGCCATATCGTGGTGGATACCCCGGGACTGCTGCTGGCGGTGGCGGTGCATCCGGCCGGCTTTCAGGACCGGGGCGGCGCGTGCTTGTATTACAGTGTTTGGTGGGCCGCTTCCCCCGGCTACAACTGATCTGGGCCGACGGAGCCTACGGCGGTAAACTGGTGGCGTGGGGCCAGAGGACCGACGGTTGGAGCCTGGAACTGGTGCGCCGACCCGTCCAACAGCGGACCTTTCAGGCGTTGCCCAGGCGGTGGGTCGTTGAGCGCGCCTTTTGTTGGCTGAACCTGCAGAGCCGCTTGAGCAAGGATTATGAGGCATTGTGCTAAACCACCGAAACTTGGCTGTTTATATCCATGACCGGGCTCGTGCTACGCCGTCTGGCCCGCCTTCCCTCTTTTTGGACACCCTCTCAGAGTTTCCCTGCCTCGGTCCACTTCTTCATCCGTCTATGTCCTCGATGTAGGTGATGCCGGGGTCCGGCAGGCCTTCTCTACGTTCAGTTCCCCGACTCGTCGCTCTGCCAGCCGGAGCCGAACACGTAGCTGTCCGTACTGGCCACGAATACCCGCAGCGACTCGGACTCCACCCACACGCCTGCCTCAGTGGCCTCGAACGTTTCCCTGCCGAGCAGGTCCCGGACAGCCCCGCCTATCAGCGAGATGTCGGAGTGCCCTACGATCTTCCCGTCCGGGTCCCCTATGAAGGCGAGCCACTTGCCATCCACCGTCTCGGCGGTGTTGTAGTAGGCGATGGCCTCCTCAAGACCCGCCAAGGCGCTCCCCGGACTGGCGAAGTAGGCCATTGTTCCCGCCAGCCCAACTTCTCGGTACTTGTCCACCGCGACGGACACCAGCATACGCGTGAACTCGTCGGCGTCGATGTACCAGCCCGAGCCGAACAGCAGCCCGTCGTGCTTCATCACCCACGCGTTCTTCAACTCGAAGTCACCGGTGCCTATGCCGCCACTCTCCGGGTTGCGGTAGACGTAGGACACCCACTTGCCCTCCTCCGTGGCCGAAAGCATCTCAGGCCCGAAGTTATAGCCATTGGCGTCGGTGCCCACCCAGCCCTTGAGGTCCATGCCTAGGCGTTCGGGGTCGGGGTGTCCGATCACGAGGTCGTTCTCGTCGATTATGAAGACGTACCACTGGCCGTCGACGCTCTGGGGGCTGTTGTAGTAGGCGAGGGTGGCGTCGAGGCCCTGGGCCTCATAACGGGCGATGGCGCTCCCTACGAAGAAGCGGGTGTAGTCGGCGGGAGCCGACTTGGACGGTATGGAGGCGACGGCAGCCCTTGCTATTCGCTGGGCTTCGTCGACGCTGAGTCCGGGCTGCGAAACCTCGGAGATAGCCGCCCTGACTGTCTCCTCCACCTCGGCCCGGGTCAGCCTCGGCTCCATTTGGGACATCCTGTCGATGGCGTCGTTGACGATCATCTCCACATCGGCAGGGACCATTCCGGGAGAGGATTCGGCCTGCGGCTGCGCGGCCATCTCATCCCGCACAACCTCCGCCACCTCGGCCCGGGTCAGCCTCGGCTCCATCTGGGACATCCTGTCGATGGCGTCGTTGACGATCATCTCCACGTCGGCAGGGACCATTCCGGGAGAGGATTCGGCCTGCGGCTGTGCGGCCATCTCATCCCGCACAACCTCCTCCACCTCGGCCCGGGTCAGTCCGGCGTCGCCATCCCCGCAGGCGGCGGATAGCGTAGTCGCAGTTAGGATGAGGAGAAGTGCCAACAGTGATGCCGTGCGTCGCGCCTTGTTGATCATTGTGTTTCGTTCCTTAGTTGATTCCGCAGCCAATTACAGGATTTACCTACCCCTCTAAGGGGGGCCCTCCCCTTTAAGGGGAGGGTTGGAGAGTCCTCGTTCCGTTTACAGCCCGCCGGAGTGTCCGGGGATGACGATTCCGTGGTTGTAGTCCGACTCTGTCAACGGGTCGCAGTCATCAGGGCCAGCAGGCTTGATGCAAGCGTAGATGTGAATGGACTCGTCGCCCTCAGCTTCGCTGTCGGCGGTGATGTCTATGATTATCAAACCGCTCCTTTTGCCCTCTTCGATGGTGACGGCGGCAGGCATTGTGTAGTCGTCTTCGCTCGCTGTCTGATCGGGGTCAGTGGCCAGGGCTATGGTCGTGCCGCCTGCGGGCGCCGGGCTGGGCAGAGTCAGGAGCAAGATACCGTTGGCGCCTTCGTATGGGGTCACGCAGACCTGCAGACCCTCGACGCCTCCGGTGCGGTCCCGGCACACTTCGATGAGTTCGTCATCGCCATGGCGCTGGGTCTCACCGGACTGGTCGCCCTCGCCGTTTTCCCGGGTCACCGTGACCGTGTAGGTCCTGGTGGCCCCGTCCTGGGCGGTCACCACCACACTGATGGCCCTGGACTCACCCTCAGTCAACGCGATGGCGGAGCTGGCCGCGCCCGACGCCACCGCGGAGCCGTCCACTGTTACCGAGGCGTTGGAGTCGTTGACCGTGGGCGTCACGGTGACGCTGCCGACGGATCTGCCGACGCCGGCCGTGTAGCCAATAGTGTCCGAAGCAAAGGCCGGGGTGATGGTCACGCCGTTGGTCCCGCCGGAGACGATCAGGTCCTTCAGGGTGGCGTCGGACGACACCAGCGGCAGGGTCAGGGCCTCGGCGAGGGTACGGGTCACCGTGACCGTGTAGGTGTTGGCGGTCCCGTCCTGGGCGGTCACCACGATGTCGATGGCCCTGGGCGTACCCGCGGTCAACGCGATGGCGGAGCTGGCCGTGCCCGACGTCACCGCGGAGCCGTCCACTGTTACCGAGGCGTTGAGGTCGTTGACCATGGGCGTCACGGTGACGCTGCCGACGGAGTTACCGACGCCGGCCGTGTAGGCGCCGGTGTCCGCGTCGAAGGCCGGGGTGATGGTCACGCCGTTGGTCCCGTCGGAGAGGGTCAGGTCCTTCAGGGTGGCGTCGGACGACACCAGCGGCAGGGCCTTGGCGAGGGCGCGGGTCACCGTGACCGTGTAGGTCCTGGCGGTCCCGGCCTGGGCGGTCACCACGATGTCGATGGCCTTGGCAACTCCCGCAGTCAGGGAGATGGCGGGACTGGCCGCACCCGACGTCACCGCGGAGCCGTCCACTGTTACCGCGGCGTTGGGGTCGTTGACCGTGGGCGTCATGGTGACGCTGCTGACGGAGTTGTCCACGCTGGCCGTGTAGCTGGTGATGTCCGAAGCGAAGGCCGGCGTGAGCGTCAGCTCGTTGCTCCCGTCGGAGACCGTGAGCACGCTCAGGCTGGCTTCGGGGATGTTACCGCCCGGTCCCGGAGGGGTGTCGGTTTCCGGTGTCTGAACGGGGGCCCTGGCTTGCAGGCTCAGCGGCACCCTCTGCCCGACGGCCCAACCCTGGTGCCTAATGGACGCATCATCGGAGGTCAAAGAAAATCCGTTGCCGCCGGGCGGCCAATGGACCATACCGGCGTCACCCAGGGAAACCGTAACGCTGCCGAATTGCATCGTCCCGTTCCGCAGAGGGGAATCGGCATCTATCTTGGGGTAAATATAGGTACGGGGGTACGGGAATGGCTGTACCGCGTTCCCCAGATGCTCATCAGGCTGGCCGTCCTGGATCTCCCACCATTGGTAGGTCACGCCCTCGAATTGGAAGTCATGATCAGTGAGGGCCTCGTGGCACCTGGTCACATAGGGGCCGGTATTGCCACAGCCGTAGAAAAAGACCCCGAGATCCTTGGACACCGTGAGGATGGCGGCCCAGATGGCGTCCTCGTGGGGCCTGGCGCTGACCGTGGCGGACCACGGGCCTTCAGCCATGCCCGAGGAGGATTCCCCGGACGGGTACTGGGCCCTGACGCGCACGTCGTAGCTGACGCCGTTGGTCAGGCCGGTGATTTCGGCGCTGGTCTCCGCACCGGTGAACCGCAGCGACACCCAGCCGGTTTCCGGGTCGTCCTGGAGAGTGGCCTGCCGGTCGGGGGCGGCGCCGGTCTTGTACGACACCGTGTAGGCGGCAGGCCTGGCTTCGTCAATGTCCTCCGGCGGCTTCCAGCCGGCCACGAGGCTGGCGTTGCCCGGGGCGGCGGCGAGGCCGGTGGGAGGGTCGTCTGAAGGAGCTGCGGCACGAAGGGAAGGGGCGGAGGCCATCAGCGACCATGCGCTGTGTCCCATGGGGCTGACGCTCCTGACCTGTACGTCGTAAAACTTGCCGCCGGTGAGTCCGGTAATCAGGTGGCTTGCGCTCGTGCCGGCCGTCACGCCGTCTTCGGCGTTCCACGCGCCGGCCGCGGCGTAGTCCGGCTGGCCGAGCAGTCCCACCTGTTGGGTGCGCCAGCGGATATGGCCCGTGACCGTTACATCGGTGCCCACAGCGACGCCCGGGGTCCATGTCGCGCCCAGCTGTTCCACTCCCGGCTCCAGGGTCAGTCCCTCGGCCTGACTGGGCACACCCCAGCCGACCACACGAAAGACCTGACTGAATTCGCTGGCGGCGGCAACGCTGATAGCGTTGGGGGTATCGGGCTGCCAGACATACGCCCGCACGTCCCACTTCTCGCCGGGGGCGATGCCGTCAACCGAGATTTCTCCGGTTTTCCCGTTGCAGTCCTTAATTTCGTTCATGGAAAAATCGCCGTTATCGTTGGAGCCGCCGGGCCATACGTTGCTGCCGGTCCTGCCCTCCCCGGCCCATGACTCATCCGCCCGCTTCATGTGGACTTTCAAGCCGCCCGCCGGCGGGCAGTCCCCCTTGATGGTGACTTTGCTGGAGAGGCCCGAATCCGTTTGCGCAGCACCGCGGGACAGGGTGACGCCGAGATTGTCCGGCAGCACAGGCGCTTCATCATCCACCACCAATACCCTGGTCTTGTTATAGCTGTTGTCGGAGACCACGGTGTAGGGGAAGTCGTCGTAGTCGACCAGTTTCAGGATGAAGATTTCTTCCCCTTCCACGATTTTGTCCCCGAGTATTGTGAGCTGGAAGGCCACGCTGGCAGCTCCGGCGGGCAGATGGACGGACGCCGGGACGGAGTAGTCCACGTTCCGTTCGGCATATCCCACATTGGTGTAGCCCATATCCGCGGCCCGGGTATCCCCGGCCAGGGCTTCCTGGACTTCGCTCTCGTTCAGGACAACTATCAGCGCTGTGGAATCATCTTCCAGTGGAGGATCTATTTTGATGGTCAATTGGCGCTGGGAGTCCTCTGCGAGTTCATTGGAGTAGGACGAGAACTTGAGCACCGGCTTCGCGTCCGCCGCTGCGCCCTGTGGCCAGGACAGAAGGAACACGCCGAGAATTGCCGCCAAGACGGCCAAGGACAGAATGTATTGCCGGGCAGGCCGTGCCAAAATGCCCGGCTTTATACAGCTCTTCGAGGATTCCCGTTTCGCCGGCGTCCGGGGGGTGGCCTCGGCTGGCAACGAGCCTGATGGGAGCGGGGGCGCGCCGCCGTGCTCACGTGCCGCGGCGGGCAGAGCCGCTGCCCGGGAAGACGGCCGCCAGCGCGACCAGCGCGCCAAGGACGACCGCCAGGAGTGGGGCCGGGTGGGTTCCGTGTCTCCGTTCTGTGCCGTTTCCATCTGGTCTTGGTTCCTCCTTGTGTGTTGTATCCGTGTGTTTTATCCACGTTCCGTAGCCGGGCAGGCTTTAGCGGCGGCCGCAGTACCCCGCAAAAACCGGATGACGTTTGGGACTGCGGTCCAGGCGGCGGGGCAGGGGGAATTTCCTCTTGCCCGTCCGAAATCAGCGGAGTCTAACCGGCGGTATATTGCACTCTGCGGCCCATTGAGGCGGACTGGAAGAAATCCTTAGAGCGGGCCTCTATGGGCAAGTGCCTTTCCCATTCGTGGTACTTGCTGGCATCCACCGACTTCAGGGACGCCGCCAAGGCCGCCCCAGCAAGACTGCAGATCGAGGCTAGGGCGATGATGTAGTCGTAGGTGCCGAAGAAGTCGTAGGACATACCTGAGAGCCACAGGCCCGCGCTTACCGCCAGCCCGGTGGAAATCTCGTAGCACCCAATGGGGCGGCCCATGGGGCCGGGGCCGAAATACTTCCGGATAAAGACAACGGCGACGGGGGTCATGCCGCCGAAGCCCAGGCCGAAGAGCGCGGCTATCAAGTAGAACTGCCAGAGAGCGCCGCCCCAGAAGAGCGCCAGAACCGGCAGTCCCTGGAGGAGCAGTACGCCCACCAGGATCCATTTGCTGCCCAGGCGGTTGGCCATGATGGGGCCGCAAAACCGGCTGACCATGCTGACGGCGGTCAGCACGCTCAGTATTCCGGCGGCGGTTATGTGCCCGATGCCAAAATCCTCGGCCACCGGCACAATGTAAATGACCACCAGGGCTTGGCTCACGCTTCCCAGGAATTGGAGGGTGTTCAGGTTCCAGAAGGTGCCTGACTTCTTGAGGCTGTTCCAGTAAGCGCTGCCCCGCATATTCCGGACCGGGCCGGTGAACAGCAGCGAGGCGGACCCGGCCCTTTCTGCCCCGTAGGCCCGCATCCCCATGTCCGCCGGGCGGCCGCGGTAGAGCAGCATCAACGCCCCCAGAACGGCGCAGCCGAGGAGTCCCAAGGTCCAGACGGCGCCTCGCCAGCCGACGGTCTCCAGCAGCATGGAGAAGACCAGTATTATCGCCGCCGGACCTGCCGCAAAGGAGGCTTGCAATATGCCGATGGCCACTCCAAAGCGATGCTGGAACCACTCGCTCACCACCACGGTGGTAGCGACCCGGATGACGTTGAAGGCCAAGCCGAGGAACAGGCCATAGCCGACCCAGAAATGCCAGATCTCGGTGGCTGCGCCGGCTAGCAGCACTCCCAGGAAGGTCAATGCTATGCCAGCAGCGGCGGCCATGGCGGCCCCGTACCGGTCGGTGATTACGCCGACCGCCGGGCCGACCAGGGCGGCGGTAAGGAAGAACAGCGATCCGGCCAAGGCAATTTGCCCCGGACCCCACCCCATGTGGTGGTGCAGGTAGGTGAATGCTATGCCCGCAGACTGCAATGAGAAACCTGCGGCCACCGAGAAGCAGGCGGAGACGGCTAGGATAACCCAGCTGTAATGGAAGCCCAATTTCCCGGAGATGCTCCTAGCGCCGACGGCCTGGAGTACCGGGCTCCGCTGCATTGCTCTCACGCCAATAACCATTGCTCATCACCTCCCCTAGCCCGCCGTCCTTCCTTCGGCAAATCAACGACGAACGACGGGCCTTGCACTCGCTCTCTAGTCCCCTGGCTCGTCGTCCACGATAGTTACGAGGAGTTCTGGGCCGGTCGCCACCCCTTGAAAGAAGGTCGTCAGGGCGCCCAGAGCACTGACTGCCGCCAGGGGCAGGAACCATCGCGGTGTAAACCAGGGCCATGACGCCCGTTTCCCCACTCCCTGCGGGTCGTAAGGTCCGGGTCCGGCGGTGGTTTGCTCACCGGTTGACCAGGGATCTTCCATGTCCCGTATTTCCTTGTATTGATGTGTTGTTCTTCGTGCTGGCGCATTCGCTGCGCGACGACCCTATGCCGAGAGAACAGGGGTAAACGCTGCGGCGCTGGCGAATTGCCGACTGACGCAGCACAGTCTAGAGGGGCCGTGTGTAGCTGTTATGTTTTTCCTCTCTATATTCGTGTTGGTTTTGTGTGGATTTAGTGCTCTAGTTGATATAATCTCTCTCCCATGAACACACGAGCCGTAAACACACCGGTCGTGGATTCCCGCGCGCCGGAATCGCAGGCTGTCCCCGGGGCGGGCGTCAGCTTCGAGGAAGCCGCCCGGATGAAGCGGGAAATAGAGACGCTGCGGGCCCGCCTTTCCGGGTTGAGCGAGGCTGCCCTTCGCATCACCGGGGAACTGGACCTCGGCTCCGTCCTGCAAAGGGTGATAGACGAGGCCCGCTGGCTGACCGGCGCCCGCTACGGCGCGCTCCTGATCCTCGACGGCATCGGCGGCATTCAGGATCTCATCACTTCCGGCATCACTCCCCAAGAGATAGCGCGGATCCAGGCGCAGCCCCAGGTCATGGGGCTGCTGTCCTTTCTCAACGAGCTGGAAGAGCCGCTGCGGCTGCGGGACATCGCCAGCCATCCTAGGTCCATCGGCTTTCCCAAGGGCCACCCGCCGATGCGGAGCTTTTTGGGAACGCCGGTCTTCCATCTCGGCGAGAGGCTGGGCAACATCTACCTCACCGAGAAGGAAGACAGCCGGGAGTTCACGGCCGAGGATGAAGAGACCATCGCCGTGTTCGCGTCTCACGCGGCCGTCGCCATCTCCAACGCCCGCAGGCACAGGAACGAATGGCAGGCCAAGGCCGACCTGGAGGCTTTACTGGATACCTCGCCCGTGGCGGTGCTGGTCCATGACGCGAAGACCAAGGCCCTGCTGTCGCTGAACCAGGAGACGCGGCGGATTGTCCGCGGGATGCGCCCGCCGGGCCGTAGCGAGGCGGAGCTACACAGCGTGATGAGCTTTCAGTATCCCGACGGGCACGAGATGCCGCCGGAAGAAACGCCAACCTACCGGGCGATACGCACCGGCGAATCGATGCGCGCCGAGGAGATGGTCATCAAGCTCGCCAACGGGCAGTCGGTGAGCACCATCGTCAACGCTACCCCGGTCTTTTCGGAGCAGGGAGAGGTCGTCTCCGTTATCACCACCATCCAGGACATGACCCCGCTGGAAAGACTGGAAAGACTGCGCTCCCAGTTCATCGGCATGGTGAGCCACGAGCTGAGAACGCCGCTGGCCGCCATCAAGGGATCATCCGCCACCGCGCTGAGCGCCTCGGCCGCCCTGGGCCACTCCGAGATGCTCCATTTCTTCCGGGTTGTGGACGAGCAGGCCGACCGTATGCGCGAACTCATCAGCCACCTTCTCGACATGACCCAGGTTGAGGCGGGCGCGCTGTCGGTCACTCCCGAACCAACGGAGGTAGCGGATCTGGTGGAAGGGGCGAGGCGCGTCTTCCTCCGCGGCGGGGTCACCAACACCATCGAGAGCGACTTCCCGCCGGGCCTGCCACGGGTCGAGGTTGACCGGCAGCGGATGGCGCAGGTCCTGAACAACCTCTTCACCTATGCCTCCAAGAACTCGCCCGACTGGTCAGCCATCAAGGTAAGCGTGTCGGCGGATGACGTGCGCGTGTTCATATCCGTGGCCGACGAGGGCCGGGGCTTGCCTGCCGAGAGCCTGGGGCATCTCTTCAGGAAGTTCTCTCCGGTGGATGGCGGGATAGAGTACGGGCAGACGCTGGGAGAGAGCCTGGGCTTGGTCATCAGCAAGGGGATAGTGGAGGCCCATGGAGGCCGCATCTGGGCCGAAAGCGGCGGCCCGGGCCAAGGCACGCGGTTCACCTTCACCATTCCCTTCACCGAGGTTCCGGCCATCGAACAGCCGGCGGAAGACCCGGGACGGCCCCCGGACGCCACGGAGCGGACGGCCAGAGGGCGGGAGCGCATTCTCGCGGTGGACAACGAGCCGCACGTACTGTTGCACCTCCGCAACACCCTGCGGGACACGGGCTACACCCCCACGGTCACCAGCAATCCCAAAGAGATGGAGCGCCTCATAGAGACGGAGAACCCCCACCTAATTCTGCTGGACCTGACCCCGTCCGGCGCCGGCGGAATCGAGATGATGGAGCATATCCGCGGGTTCACCGACGCGCCCGTCATCCTGATGTCGGAGCGCGCCGATCATGAGGACACCGCGCTGGCCTTCGAGATGGGGGCGGACGACTACATCATCAAGCCCTTCTCGCCGGTCGAGCTGGTTGCCAGAATCAAGACGGCCCTGCGCCGGCAATCAACGCCGGAGCGGGCGCAGTCTCCCGGACCCTATCTGCTGGGAGACCTGATGATAGATTACGCGGAACGCCTGGTGACCGTTGCCGGCCGGCCGGTGCAACTGACCTCTACCGAGTACGAGTTGCTCTCCGACCTGTCCCTCAACGCCGGACGGGTGTTGACCCACGATCAGTTACTGCGACGGGTCTGGGGGCCGGGCTACTCGGGCGACTCTCAGCCGGTACGCACCTTCGTCAAGAATCTCCGCAACAAGCTGGGAGACGACGCCAGGAACCCCACCTACATCTTCACCGAGCCCCGCATCGGCTATCGCATGGCAAAGTCGGGGGGGGGGGGGGTAGAACGCCGCACCCGGCGCGGAGCGAAGGGACCGTAAGCCATGGCGATTAGAATAGTCACCGACAGTTGCTCGGACTTGCCGCCCGGCGTAGCCCAGAGCAATGACGTCACCGTGGTGCCTCTCTACGTCAACATCGGAGGGGACACCTACCGGGACGGGGTGGATATGGACGCCGACCGCTTCTATGCCCTGCAAGAACGCCTCCCCGGCCTGCCCACCACCTCCCAACCCTCCGTCGGCGACTTCGCTGACGTCTACCGGCGGTTGCTGGACGAAGGCCACCGGATAGTGTCCATTCACGTCAGCGCCAAGTTGAGCGGCACTCTCAACTCCGCAACCCAGGCCAAAGAGTCGCTGGGCGGGCCGCCCAGGATAGAAATAGTGGACTCCCGCCTGGCCGGAGGGAGTCAGGCCCTGCTGGCGGTGAGCGCGGCCCAATGGGCCCGGGAAACGGACAGCGCCGGCGAAATCGCCCGGCGGGCGGAGCGGGCCATAGAAAGGAATCACAGCTTCGTGGTGGTGGACACCCTGGAGTATCTGCAACGGGGCGGACGCATCGGCAAGGCCCAAGCATTC
Source organism: Dehalococcoidia bacterium (assembly GCA_965203005.1). Classification (GTDB taxonomy): domain Bacteria; phylum Chloroflexota; class Dehalococcoidia; order Lucifugimonadales; family UBA3495; genus VXOI01. The sequence continues at coordinate 824,055 of CBDBBS010000002.1, read as the reverse complement.
CTCGGCAGCGTCCTCCGCTTCAAGCCCATCATTGCCATCCGCGACGGCGAGGCCCACCCGGTGGAGCGTCCACGCACCCGCCAGCGGGCCATTGCCCGGGTTATTGCTTTGGCTCGGGACCTGGCGCCCCTCAGCCGGATACACGTGAGCTATAGCACCGGGCGGGAGCAGGCGCAGGAAGTCATCGCCGGCCTGGCCGACCTGGTGGAGCCGGAGAACGTCATCGAGGCCCGGTTCGGCCCGGTGCTGGGCGCCCACCTCGGCCCCAACACCATCGGCGTCTCGGTAAGCCAGCCCGAGCCGGACGCTTAGGACGGCTTTCCTGATCTAGTTGGCGTGTAATGTTGACGCAATATCGCAGAGACCTGCCACAATTCCCTCATCCTCTGGACGATTCCACTGCAATGTCGTAAGGGCTGCAATCGTCTCCTTACCCGTCGTTCTCGCGGTCACGCAGACTCTGTTTCCCGCCCTTCGGACCTGGGCATCCGGTAGCCGACGCGGGGTTCGGTGAAAATGTAGGTGGGACTCTCGGCGTCGTCGCCCAGCTTCCGCCGGAGGTTCCTGACGACCGTGCGCACCGGTCCAAAGTCGCTGGGGTGCCCCGGTCCCCAGACGCGTTGCAGCAGATATTCGTGGGGCACCACCCGGCCAGCCGCGACCGAAAGCTGGAAGAGCAGGTCATACTCTATGGCCGTCACCTGCACTGGGTGCCCCGCCAGGGAAACCCTGCGCCCGATATAGTCGATTATCAAGTCGCCCAGCACGTAGGGTTGCTCAGGTACGGATAATTCCCTCGGAGTGCGCCGTCGCAGGGCCGCCTGGATTCTCGCCATCAATTCCGTGGGGGAGAAGGGCTTGACCATATAATCGTCGGCTCCGGCCTGCAATGCCCGGGCCACGATCTGGTCCCCGCCGTAGGCTGACAGGAATATGACCGGCACCTCGGCCAGCTCCGGGACGCTCTCCATGAGCTCTATGCCGTCGGCCCCCGGCAGCATAAGGTCGAGCAACACCAGATGGGGCCTCTCCTCCCGTACCAGGGCTCCCACTTCCTCCGGGTTGCCGGTCGCGATGGGTTGGTAGCCCGCAGCCGCGAGAGCGTCCCGCAGGTACCGGAGAGTCTGTGGCTCGTCCTCAACCGCCAGGATGCGGATCTGCTGCCCTCTGGGACGGCCCGAAGCCACGGAGAGCGAGGTCCTTTCCACCGGGGAAGGATATACGGTCTCACCAACCGCCGGGATGGTGAAGGTGAACCGGGCTCCCATGCCCGTCCCCTGGCTCTCGGCCCAGATTCGGCCACCGTGGGCCTCCACTATGCCCTTGCATATGGCAAGTCCCAGGCCCGAGCCGGCGAGGGAGCTCTGGCCTTCGCCGTCCATGGGAGAGAACCTGTGGAAGAGCCTTGGAAGGATCTCAGAAGATATCCCCACCCCGTCGTCAGCCACGGAGAAGGCCACGTGCACGCCCTGCTGCGCCGCAGATACCCGGATGGCGGACGATTCTGGAGAGTGGCTGGCGGCGTTGGACAGCAGGTTGCCCAAAACCTGAGCGACCCGCCGCCTGTCCGCCATCACCCTGGGCAGGTCTAGGGGCAGGTCGATGCTGATGTTGTTCCGGCCACCTGCGCTCAGGAAGGTGCTCCTAGCAAGATCCACCAAATAGGTGGCATCAGTGGGCTCGGGAGAGACCGACAGGACACCAGCCCCGATGCGGGCAACGTCCAGCAGGTCGGTGATCAGACTCTGGATGTGGTCGGCCTGCTCGTCGATGATGCGGTAAAACTGAAGCGCCACCGCCGGGTCCAGCGAGTTTGCCGAGGCGACCAGGGTGGCTGCTGATCCCTTGATGGAGGTCAGAGGAGCCCGCAGCTCATGGCTCACCATCGCCAGGAAGTCGGCCCGCAGCCTCGCCAGTTCTTCCAAAGGCGTCATGTCCTGCATGGTGACCACCATCGACTCCACTTCCCCGCTCTCCGAGCGGATGGGCGTGGCGTTGACCAGTACGGTAATGCTCCGCCCGTCTGGAACCTTAAGCACGATCTCCTCGGCCCGTAACGTCTCCCCCGCAGCAAGGGCCTGGGCCAAGGGAAACTCATCCAAGGAAACCTCCCGGCCGTCGGCTCGCCGGAAGGCCATCGCATTGAGCAGTTGCTCCGCTGTCTGGCCTGGGTCGCTCAGCGCGTCGGCGATCCGCCGCGTCTCCAGGTTGAGCAACACCGGGGAGGCTGTCGCCGCGTCGAAGACCACTACCCCCACCGGCGAGATGTCCACCAGGGTTTCCAGGCTGGCCCTGGCGCGTTGCTCCTCCCGGTGACGGCGGACGCTGTCGATTGACATCGCCGCATGGGACGCGAACAGCGACAGGACCCTCTCGTCTTCATCCGTAAACTCTGTGCCCCCTTGCTTGTCCGACAGGTAGAGATTGCCGACATGCCGCCCCCGGTGGCGGATGGGCGCGGCCAGGAAGCTCTTCACCGGCCCCAAGGGCGGACCGATTTCGAGAAGGCCAGCGGCCCGGGCGCGCTCCGAGAAGTCGGCTAGCCGCACCGGTTGGGGCAGATTGCTCAAATAGGCGAAAAGTTCCGGTCCCCCCGGAAGCGTGAGGACCGCTTCGTGCTCCTCCGGGGTCAGACCGGAGGTGATGAAATCTTGCAGCCGCCCTTCGTGGTCCAGGGTCGTCAGTCCGCCGATTCTCGCCCCGGTCAGCGTCCGCGCTCCGTCTACCACCTCTCTCAGTACGGTATCGAGGTCCAGGTCTTCGGTAACGACGTCGTCCTCGTTCAGCCCGGAGAGGAGCTCCCCCTGGGGTTCGTTTTCCCGGTCCTGTTGCCCGGTATTCTCCAACTTCTCACCCCTCCATTGGACTGCGTTCTGTCCCTTGTCCAAGGCCGTCAGGCTCCTGTTGTAGGAGACCCTGGCTTCGGAGTCTTCCTGTAAGTTTCGACAATTTTACCAAACTGGGGAAGAATCACAGATTGTGGCAGGGACATGCAGAGTACACGGCGATGGTGTTAAGGGAGTTGATCTGGAACGACGAGGGCTGCCGGGTTATCGTATGGCAAATCCGTCCAACAGGCCGAGGCGCTCATCGGGGACGCCGTGGCCAGGGTGGTTGCTCACGTCCGTGAGGTGGGCAAGCCCATTGTCATCGAGAGGCTGACTTCTGGCAGAAGAAGGCCTCATTGGAGGGAGAGTCGAGTAGGCACAACCGGATGCTGTCCAGTTTCAGTTACGGCAAGGTTAAGGCGTGCTTCCTGTCCCGGGGTTATCGGGAGGGAGTGCAGACGTATCAGGTCAATGCGGCCTTCAGTTCCATCATTGGCCGGGTGAATTACATGGAGCGCTACGGGCTCAGCCTCCACCTCAGGCAGCCCTGTTGTTCTGCTGTTGCCTGTAGCGACGGTGGCGGTTGTCCTGTTCGGCGTGTTCGCGGATGCTCAGGTTCCTGGTCTGCTTCCCTGGGGACTTGTGATAGTCGGGATTGTCTTCCTCATGGCGGTCATCTTCATCGTCTCGTTGCTGTTGCCCTTCAGACCGACCCGTTCAGGGGGCAAGGAGGAAGACTCAGAGGAACCGTCGAACTCAGAGGTCGAGGTGTGAATCGCCGGGATGATTGCAGCGGCCTCTCTCTCATAGCGTGGCTGATTGCCATAGGGTTGGTGTGGGTTTCGCTCTGGGGCGTGAATGAAAGGGGCTGGTGGCCCATCCCGCCTGCGTTTCTTGAACTTCTCGATCTGGCGTGGAAGGCAATCCTTGGCGCATGGCTGGTCAGGGTGATTCCGGGCCGCCGGTCCGGTGGTTCGCAGGGTGGCGGTACCTGATGGGCTGTGGGCGGTAACCCCGCACCTACGGGGTTAGCTTCCATTCCCATACTCCTTAACGCCGGTGCGTCGGGACATCCCCTTACCTGAGGCGTTAGCCCATGTATGGCTCCCAAGATGAAGCTTGGAACTTCTTTCTTCTGGTCCCAGTCAGAATGAAGGGCGGTTACACCGCCACTAAAGCAAAGCCAAGGTGAAATGTGCAGAAACATGGGGTAAATTTGTGGTGAACTTGGCAGACCTATTGCGGTGGCACAGAGGGGTTGGCGATGGGCGTGAGAGAAATAGACCGGATTCTTCAGCAGTGGGAAATGGATACCAGAGGATTGCACCGGAGGCTGATTCTGGCCCCGACGCCCCGGGAACGGGAGCGCTGGCACGCCCTCTGGCTTCTGGCCCAAGGCTGGACGGCATCGGCGACGGCGGAGGCCTTGGAAAGAGATCCTCACACCATCGGCCGGTGGGTCGCCGCTTTCGGAGAGGGTGGGCCAGCGGCCTTGATCTTCGAGCAGACCGGAGGTTCCCCCCCGCCCTCAGTGAGGGGCAGCAGAAGGAGTTGAGGGCGGCAGTGCAGGAGTTGCCCGCCACGGCAGGCATCAAACTGGCCAACTGGAACTGGAAGGTGGTGCATCGGTTTGTCCGGGAGCGCTTCGGTCTCAGTCTATGCCCCAGCAGTTGCCTGAACTGGCTGCACCGCTTGGGATTTTCCTTCAAGCGGCCCAAGAAGCGCTTGGTCAAGGCGGATGAGGCCAAGCGCGAAGCCTTCGTGGCGGGGTATGCCGCCCTGCTGGAGGAAGCAGGGCGCATCGGCGCAAAGATATTCTTCGCTGACGAGGCCCACTTCCGGGCGGATGCTGAACTCCGGGGCAAGTGGACGTTGAAGGGAGAGCCAGCCTTGGTGGATTCGACCAGCCCGCGGCGTGGCGAGAAGGCCAGCTACTATTCGGCGGTGTGCCTGGAGACCGGTGAGGTGGAATGGATGGAAGTGGAGGGGAACAGCAACTCCGGGACCTCGGTTGCCTTCCTGGAGCAGTTGCGGGAGAAGCGCGGCGGGCGGCTGAACGTGATCTGGGACAATGCGCCGGCCCATCGTGGTGATGCCCGCGGAAATACCTGCGGACGCCTGACCTGAACCTGCGGCTGGTGAACCTGCCGGGCTACAGCCCGGACTTCAATGCCGATGAGGCAGTATGGGGCTGGGCGAGAGAGGAGGCCACCGGCAACCTGTGCCTGGGGACCAGGACGGCGGTTCAGGAACGGGTCGGAAACTTTCTGGCGGGTCTGGCTAACCGGAAAGAAGAGGTCAGGCGTCGCTGCCGGACGACATTGCAATCGCGGGCCGAGAAGCTCCTGCAAGATTCCCAGCCCAATTACAGCCTTCCGGCAAATGCACATCCCACCGTGGTTTTAGTTTAGTGTTGAGTCAAAGCTGAAGTGTCAGGATATAACCGGCGGAGTTTGGTTCTGGCGTCCTTGGCGGTGAAACGTCAGCTGATGGTGGTTCCCATGGCATTTCGCTCCGCCTCGCAAGCTGTGCTTTACGCAATTCAAGCGGCATAAGCGAGGGAATCCACAAGCCGGTGGTATAGGGTGGCGGGGAGTTACTGAGTGGCGGGGTCAGCGACCGACAGTGAGAAACCTTCTGACGCCAGCCACAAATGGCGTCGCACCAGGGCGATGACGTCCACGAAGGTGGGGGACGGCTTGTCGTACCAGGCCGCCCGGCGTTGGGTTATGGGGTAGCGTTTTTGCAACGCGTGGGCGGCCAGGGCGGTTCAGGAGAAGAGGCCTAGCAGGACGGGAGTGGTGCGGGCGATGGCCAGGTCGGACCACTGGCGTTGGGTCTCCATGCCCAGGTGGGTCTGCACCTCCTGGAAGGTGACTTCCAGTTGCCAGCGCAACACAAACCACTGGAGAATCTGGGTCGGATCCGCCACCGGGTCGGTGCACAGCAGGGCCTGGGGAGCGAAGGCATCCTGGGGGTCGCGGATCAATACCCAGCGGATGAGCACCGGCGGCTTGCCGGAGCGGTACCACACCGCCGTCTGGGAGCTGAGTTCCACGGCGCGGCTGATGCCGTCGTACCAGGCCACCGTGGCGCTGGTCCAAGTTGCCTGGGGCTGGTCAAGGATGGCTTTCAGCGGCTGGCGCCGCGGGCCTTTCAACGGCGGGCGCCCATTCTGCCCCGTCTGACGGGGCGGTGCCGGCGCGTAGAGCGCGGCGTCCAAGCGCAGTCTGGCTATGAGGGTGACGGGTTCACGCAGGGACTGGCAGCTGTGGAGCAAATCCAGCACGGCATAGCCATTGTCGCCCACCAGCACGAGCGGGCGCTGGGGCAGCCAGCGGCGCAGTTGCAAAATCATCTGCCGCGCCCAGTCGGTGATCTTCTTGTGCCGGCGTCCCTGCTGCTGGTAGTACCGTGTCGATGGCGCCAGCACCCTGAGCACCTGCAAGGCCCAATGGCGTCCGGCCCAGGGCACATGGCCCAGCCACATCAGGGAGATCCAGCGCAATCCGCTGGCTTTGACCAGTTGATGGCAGCTGGAACGCACCGGGTCCCGGTAGATGGCCCGCGCCCTGATTCTGGCGCCCCGGCGCCGTTCCAAGGTTTCGTCGATGCCGAAGATCAAGGGGCCGTTGCCACCATCCAGATGCTGGAGCAGCAGCACCAGCAGGACACGGGCTACCTCACGGGAGGACCACACCGCCCGGTTGAGCACCTCGTGGTAACGGGCGTAGTCGCGGTGGTCGCTGCGTCCCATGACGCGGAGCGCGGCGGCCACGGTGCGTTGACCCGGGGTCAGGATCGCGCCGACCAGCAGGAGTTGGGCTTTCCGCCAGGTTGGGTTGGTGAACAGTGTTGCGAAGGGAAGGAGCAGGGGTACATTGGCCTCGGGCAGGGTGAGCATGGCTGGACTTTTCCGTGAGAAGTGGGGTCAAGCCAGCTTACCCTGTCTTTATGTCTCCTCTAAATTCTGCGTAAAGTCCAGCGAAGATTCTGCCTATTGGCACGCTATGGGTTATTTCCCCGTAGGGCAATCGTGTCTTAACCAAATCAACCCTGCCCGTATACCGTGATTCCCGGCAGCCGCGGGAATCTATACAGCCTTGCCGCCGGAAAACCTGGATAGGCAGCGACCCTCTGGATTCCTACGGCTGCCGGGAATCACGGGGAGTGTCCGAAGGCTGTGCAACAATACCAACACGCATTGGGGATACCCCGACGCAGGACGATTGCAAAGTCAAGGGGATAGGTATACAAAGTGTATGACAAGTGAGTGATGGGAGTGTGTGGAGATGGATGCGTCGGAATCTTTGTTTGGTTGTCTGGAGCAGGTGGCGGACCCCAGGAGGCCCAGGGGGGTCCGCCATCCCTTTCAGGCCATTCTGCGGCTGACCCTGCTGGGCTTGGTCTGCGGCCAGACCACCATGGCCCATATTGCCCTCTTCGCCAGGTTGCACTGGCCGGTGCTGAAGGAGCCTCTGGGCTTCGTGCGGGACCACCCGCCCCACGCCACCACTATCTCCCGCACCCTGGCCGGAGTTCCCTGTGAACAGTTGCAGGGTGCCCTGACCGGGTGGGTGGCCCGGGTGGTGGCGGACCAAGAGATGCAGGCGTCGGTGGACGGCAAGTGGGCCAAGCAGTCCGAGGACGCCCAAGGCAATCCCCTGGTGATGGTGAACGTGCTGGCTCACGACCTCAGGCTCTGTCTGGCGCAGTGGCCGGCGTCGGAGAAGCGGTACGAACCGGCAGTATTGCGGGAGCAACTGGGCCCGTTGTTCGAGCGCTATCCCGGCCTGGGATTGCTGACCATGGACGCCCTGTATGCGGAGCGGGACCTGTGCCAGGCCATAGCGGACCACGGACGGGATTACCTGGTGCGAATCAAGGGGAACCGCCCGGAGGCGCTGGCGGCATTGGCCGAGGGGTTTGCCGGAAAGGAACTGGGCGCCCCCGAGGCTGAGACTGTAGAAAAAAAGCGGGTGTGATCGAGAGGCGGCGCATCTGGACCGGTGAGGTGCTGGGCGAATATATCCGGGAGGAGTTGGGCTTTCCTGGGGCTAGGCAGGGGGTGATGCTGGAAAAGGAGAGGGTGGATATAGCCACCGGAGAGGTGAGCCGGGAGCGCTGGTACCTGCTGACCAGCCTGAATTCCCGGCGTTGGCCGCCGAAAGAGTTGCTCCGGGTGATCCGCAATCACTGGGGGATCGAGAACAGCCTGCACCACGTGAAGGACCGCAGTTGGGATGAGGACGTGCACACGCTGCGCCGTCAGGGTCTGGGGGAGGTGTACGCCAGCCTGGTCAATACGGCGCTGAACGCCCTGCGCCTGGAGGGGTGGCTGCCCAAGGCAATGTCCATGCCCCTGAAGGCCAAGACCTGCGCCTTCCGCCCCATACAGACCATCGCCCGCCTCTATGGCCAAGCTCCATGACTTTGCAATCGTCCTGGCCCCATGGGAATGACAGTTGCAAATCATCCCAGTCCGTGTCCATAATTGAGGGCCGCGGGGAGTGGACCCCCGCAGCCCCGGCCGAACCAGGTGTGCGACCACCCGGACGGCAGTGCCCACGCGCACGCTAGTTGCGCCTGAGCCATGCTATCGTATCACGGACTCGCACACCTTCGGCCTACGGGCCTGAAGGTGTTTTTCTTTGTTCTCCTTCCGGCCCGCAAAAACGGCCCGGCTCAAATGCCACTTCACGGCCGGACCGCCGCATATGAGCGGAAGGAGTATCCCATGCCAGACGATTCCACTACCCACCGGGACCCCTGCACCTGCGAGGTCTGCACGTTCATCCGCGTCATGGCCTCTCGCCTCCCAAAGCTACCTCAAGACCTGGATGGCATGGCCGACGCACTATCGCTGGTACTGCTGAATCCCGAGGTCCGCGAGGCCTTCAAGCCCGTTCTCAGGCGGTTCGACGGCATGGGCAGGCCCGGCCGCAAGCAGACCGCGCGGGCCCTCGCGGAGATGGACGACACCCAGCGCGCGCTGGCGACCCTTCTGCTGGACTACGAAACCCGCGACGCGCTCAAGGCAATGGTCAGGGCGGCCGACCGGGGCGACGTATGAAAGGCGCAAGGACCGTCGCCGGCATCGGTCCGGCAACCGGTCTGCATGAGGAATCCATGACCTCCAAACCCCGGGTAACCGTCAGCTCCATACAGTGGCCGCTGCCATACCTTCCGGGACGAGAAATCGGCTGCGCAATTCGCTACAGGTCAGACGGCGGCGGGCCACGGGCTTGGCGAAATCCAGCTGCTCGTCTATCCGGATCAGCAGATGGTCGGGATCAATGAAATCCCGCAGGCGTTTGCTGGTGAACTGGAAGAGGGTGGAGTCCCTGCGGCAGCGGTCCAGCGGATCGAGCATCGCCTTCCCCTCACCAATGATGGACTGCACCCAATTTTAGCCCAGAAGTCGGTCGAATCCGCTCCTATCCCGACTTTTTCAACAAGCCTATCGCCCCGCCCTTGACAATCAGCCGCCGGGCGCTGAGAAGCGGGCGGCCTCAGCGTCGGCCATCCGCGCGCCGGCGCCCACGTCAACCCATCGCAGGACAATCACGCCGGCGACGATGAGGAGCATAATCGCCACCACGGCAACCCTCGTGTCCAGTAGGCCTGTGACCAGGATGTACAGCAGAGGGCCGATTACGGACGACGCCCGACTCACAAACCCGAAGAAGGAGAAGAATTCACCGCTCCTCGTTACCGGAGAGATCTGGGCGAACAGACTGCGGGCCAGCGCCTGGCTGCCCCCCAGCACCACTCCCAGGCCTACGCCAAGGACCAGCCATTGGTACGGGGCGTCCAGTCCCAGGGGCCGCCACACCCAGCGGCGGACCGCCTCGGGCCACCAGTCCATGGGGCCTTCGCCCAGGTTGGCGGGATGATCCCTTCCCAAGGCGGTCTGCCCGCCGAGGCTGCCATCGGATATGGACAGGCTGTATTCCGATCTACGGACACTGTCCAGCAGCTGTCCCGCCTGACCGGAATCAAGGGTGTCGCCGGCCGCAATATCGCCCACCTCCTCCCTCCAGAGTTCCTCAGAGGGGGAGTCACCCAGGTCCGGGGCGTGGGTCAGCACATAGGACCCCGAATCGGGCTGATAGCTCAACCGGTAATCAAAGTCTCCGCTATCGGCGGGCGACAGCGGCACGACCGCCACACCCAACAGGATGATGAGAATCCACACCAACAGAGCGACGGTGAGAGCGGCCTTGGTGGAAATGCGCCCGGCCAACCGGGCAAAGGCCATGGCACCCCCGGCAGCCACGAACTGAATAACCAGGATGGTGGCCATGTTGAATGCCAGGGGAATGCCGATGGTGTCGGCGGCAAACGCCCCGGCGATCACCAGAACCGTCTGAATCCCGTCGTTGAACAGCAGGTAGGCCAGAATGTAGGTGACCAAGACCTTGAACCGGCGTATCTCACGGAGGGTGCGGCCCAGCTCGACGAACCCCAGGGAAAGGGCCCGCAACGGAGACAGCCCGTCCACCACGCGCGGCAACCCCGGCTCCGGCACCACCCTCAGGGTCCACAGCGCCCAGCCGAACCACCACAGGCCCACGGACGCAATGGACAGCCGGGTTACCAGGTCGGCGGCGGCGGTGTCGCGGGTGGCCAGGATCAGGACGAGGTGCACCAGCAGCAGCAACCCCCCGCCGACATAGCCGTAGGCAAAGCCCCTGCTGCTGACGTCGTCAAGCAGTTCCCGGGGCGCAATGTGGGGAAGGAAGGAGTTGTAAAACACCAGGCAACCGGCAAATCCGATGTTGGCCAGCACCAGCATGCCCAGCATCCAGGCCCACGGCTGGGCGGTGTAGGCCGAGAAGAACATCAACACCGTGAACAGGGCCCCGACCACGGTGTACACCCACAGCAGGGCCTTCTTTATCGGAACTCTGTCGGCGATGATGCCCAGGAGAGGACTTGAGAGGGCCACCAATGCGGTGGAGACCACGATGCCGAGACTCCACATGGAACTGCCGGTGAACGACATCCCCAGGAATGAAGCGGAGTCGCCCAGGGACTCCTGGAAGAGAAATACGAAGTAGACCGGAAATATGGCGGCGATACCGCTAGTGGCGTAGGCGGAATTGGCCCAGTCGTAGATGCACCAGGCGCGAATCACCTTCCTCTGCTGGACGGACAGGGAGCTCAGGGTTGTCGTAACCACATATCCTCGATCCGGAAGCACCGGGAGTTGAGTGCGGTCGGCCCGTCTGCCTCGGCCTTGGCATTGAGCTTCAAATTGGCTGCGCAGTCAACGTTAACCTATCCGGGAAAGTCCAGGCGAGGGCACGTCTTGGAAGTTTTGTACAAGGCAGACCCTTTTGCCTTCCGGTACTACAGCCGCAGATGGCCATTTGACGGACTGGATGGTCTCAAAGTCGCTACATTCCCATACGGCCTATGCCTCCGTTGTCGGCGACACTGGGCTCATTTGAAAGCTGAGAGTACCTTCTGCGAACAAGTGAGACTTTAGTACCAGACATCCGGGGCCGGATTCTTCAGGAAACTACCCTGAAGTCTCCTGTCCCTCAAGTTTGGGATAGTTTCTCAGTGATCAGCCAACAACAGCGGGCGGATTATCCGCTTGGCTTCTTCCACATCGGCGGCGAGGTTCCCGGCGGGCACCCGGTCCAGCACCCCCATCGAGCGTACCGTGTCAGCCACGGTCTGATTCATGCCAGCGATTACGATGGTACGGGACTGCCGGGCCATTGCCACGCCGACCAGGTCGCCCATCATCGCGGCGGCGGAATCGTCCATGTAGACCGTGCGGGACATATCGAATATGGAGTACTGGTGGCCGCGTATGTCCAGCCGGAGAATGCGGCTGAGTTCCCGCGATGAGGCCACCGTAACGCGGTCGGGGAAGACGACCAAGCCGGTACGGGCCTGGAAGGGGTCGGCGTTTTCGTCCCAGTCGCTTTCTTCCAGCACGGCGCGGTCCAGAAGCGGCACAGAGACGACCGAGGCTGTCTCCAGGCTCTCGAGCCGGCGGGACCCCGTCAGGGCGGCAACCACCAGCCCAATCACTATTGCAGTGGCGAAGTCCACGAGCAGCGCGATAACAAAGGTCAAGATCATGACAATCGCAAAACTGCGGGAAACTCGATGCAGGCGCCTGATGAATCGCCAGTCCAGAAAGGTCCAACCGGTGATTAGCAATATGGCAGCCAACACCGCGAAGGGGATACGCTCGGCCACCGGCCCAAGAAACAGGATTACGGCGAGGATTATTCCAGCCACGGTGAGACCGGCCACAGGCGACCTGCCACCGCTCAGCGCGTTGGACATAGTGCCGGCCGCGAATGACCCCGGCATCCCTCCGGTCAGACCCGCAGCAATGTTGCCCATTCCCTGGGCGAACATTTCACGGTTCGGCTTATGCTGGGTGCCGGTTATTGCGTCCACCCGCAGGGCCTGTATAAAAGTGGCTACAGAAGCAAGCAGGGCCATGATGAAGGCCGGTTGCAGCGCATGCAGGAAGAACTCCAAGGAAATCGCCGACAGTTGAAGAGCAGGCAGCCCCGAGGGAATCTCTCCCACGGTGGGGGCGCCGCGAAACACCAGCCACCCGGCAACAATGCCCACGACAAGGGCGACAAAGAGGGACGGAGAGAACCGCAGGAGCCGCCCCCGCCACAACAGGGCCACCGCGACGCAGATGGCAGTTAGCGCCAAAGCCTCAAAATTTACGGCGCTCACAGCCTCGGGCCACGCCTTGAAATTGTCAACGACGCCGCCTCTAGGCGGGGTTCCCCCCAAGGCCGGGATGATCTGCTTGACCATGATCAGAATCCCAAAGGCGGCGAAGAAACCTGAGGTCAAGGAGGTGGGGATATACGAGGCATAACGGCCCAGTCCCAGCAGACCGAAGACCACCTGTATCAGTCCGGCCAGAATGCCGATGGTAGCCGCCTCCGCTAGGTTGTCGGCGTATTCCGCGACCACCACGCCCATGGTGACGGTGACAGCTGTATTGGGACCGTATACGAACCCCCTGGTCCCTCCGAAAAGGGAGGCGAAAATGCCCACCGCCACCGCGCCGTACAGCCCGGCCGCCGGGCCCAGGCCGGCCAATACTCCATAGCCCATGGCGGCTGGCAACGCCACGCCTGCGGCGGTCAGGCCGCCAAGGACATCCCCCCGCAGGTCGTTCAGGCCGTATTCTATTCTGCGCGGTACAGCGGCGGGCAACCTCACATAGCGCTCCCACATTTAGGGAGAGAAAAACCTCTTCAGTTGTTCTCTCCCTCCACGATGCTTATGCTGATCACGTTGCCCATCCTGTTGCGTATCTCCCTGACTTCCATCTGCTCCGCTGAAGCTTGCCGCAAATCGCGCCAAGCCCTGGCCTGTTCAAGGGTGGGGAATTCCAGAGCCAACATCCTGCGGCGAGACGTCAACTCCCCTGCTGTGGAGTCGACGACATTGCCGCGCGCCATTATTCTGCCCCCATAGCTCTGTATCACTTCCACGGAGCGCTCCCGGTACTCCGCCTGCGCGGCATCGTCGGTTATCTCAACGTCCACGAACACATATGCTGGCATGATCTTCTCCTATTCAGTTGTAACTGGAAATGGGCTGCTTATGACGCCCGACGCGAAGCGTTATCGCAATACCGTTCGGAGTGCGAAGCTCAAAGATGAACCAACCCGGAAACGATTTGTGTCGGTTCTTTTGATCGTTGCCGAGTGATTGTTATCGAGCCGGCCGATTGGGAGATTCTCTCCCGAGGTTTCCAGCCGTATTGGAGCAGGGACGCCGGGAGTATCAGGACCGATTCCATTCGCACTCGGCTTTGGTTCTCGCCAAGGGTACCTCCCGCGACCCGCACAGGCTTCCGTCTCCCGGCGCAGCCATGGAGCAGGATTCTGCGCCGAGGCCACCCCGCTGGGAAGTGTCGCATTCGCCTACACCTTTGGGACAAAGGTGTGGACGGAAGTGGAGGGTACATCAGGCTTGGCCGGGGCATAGTAGGAAGAGCCACCGGTTAGTCAGACCCATGGATCATACCCCGCTTTTTCTCTGGCGGAAGACGGGAGTCCCTCCCTGTTTGGTTAGGTTCCTTCCACGATGAACGAGATGGAGTTGCTCGCCCTTTCGCGGAGTTCCCTAAGCGCCACGTATTCAGGCTCTGATTGCGGGCCTATCCACGCCCGGGCCTGCTCGACGGTCGGGAACTCCATGACCGCTATGCGGCGGGCTGTTGTATCGCCGTCACTGGCTTCCGAGATGTTGCCGCGCATTAGGAATTTCCCGCCCTTGGCCTCCAGCAACGGGGTGACCCTCGAACGAAACTCAGCATGGAGCGCCTCATCGGTTACTTCGGTGGTGTACAAAATTGCGTATGCCGCCATGCTCTTCTCCCGGTGACTCGAAATTGGAAATGCGTCATCCAATGACGCACGGGCTAAATAATAGCCAAATAACCTTTGGGCGTAAAGAGCAAGCCCGTCGGGGCCCAGGACGATTGCAAAGTCAGAAAGCTTGGCCATAGAGGCGGGCGATGGTCTGCTTTGGGCGGAAGGCGCAGGTCTTGGCTTTCATGGGCATGGACATTGCCTTGGGAAACCAGCCCTCCAGGCGCAGGACGTTCAGCGCCGTGTTGACCAGGCTGGCATATACCTCGCCCAGCCCCGGACGGCGCAGCGTGTGGACATCCTCGTCCCAACTGCGGTCCTTCACATGATGCAGGCTGTTCTCGACCTCCCAGTGGTTGCGGATCACCCGGAGCAATTCTCGCGGCGACCACCGCCGGGAATCCAGGCTGGTCAGCAGGTGCCAGCGCTCCCGGCTCACCTCCCCGGTGGCGATGTTCACCATCTCTTTCTCCAGCATCACCGCCTGCCTCGCCCCAGGGAATCCCAACTCCTCCCGAATAAAGTCGGCCAGCACCTCATCGGTCCAGATGCGCCGCCGCTCTATCGCACCCGCTTTTTTTCCACGCTCTCCGCCTCAGGCTCCCCCAGTTCCTCCCCGGCAACCCCCTCGGCCAATGCCGCCAGCACCTCCGGACGATTCCCCTTGATCCGCACCATATAGTCCCTTCCGTGGTTCACTATGGCCTGGCACAGGTCCCGCTCCGCATACAGGGCGTCCATAGTCAGCAATCCCAGGCTGGGATAGCGCTCGAACAACGGGCCCAGTTGCTCCCGCAACACCCCTGGTTCGTACCGCTTCTCCGACGCCGGCCACTGCGCCAGACAGAGCCTAAGGTCGTGGGCCAGCACGTTTACCATCACCAACGGATTGCCTTGGGCGTCCTCGGACTGCTTGGCCCACTTGCCGTCCACCGAAGCCTGCATCTCCCGGTTGGCCATTAATCGGGCCACCCACCCGCTCAGGGCATCCTGCAACTCGGCATAAGGGACCCCCGCCAGGGTGCGGGAGATAGTGGTGGCGTGAGGAGGATGGTCCCGCACGAAGCCCAGAGGCTCCCGCAGTACCGGCCAGTGCAACCTGGCGAACAAGGCGATATGGGCCATGGTGGTCTGCCCGCACACCAAGCCCAGCAGGGTCAGCCGCAAAATGGCCTGAAAGGGATGACGGACTCCCCTGGCTCTCCTGGGGTCCGCCACCTGCTCCAGACACTGGAACAGTGATTCCGACGCCTCCATATCCACACACCCCCATCACTCACTTTCCGTCCCCTTTGTACAACTCCCTCCCTGACTTTGCAATCGTCCTGCCATGGGGCACAGGGCTATCGCATATGGATGTTGGCGAATTGGGAGAGGATGTTGATGAGGAAGTTGTCGTCCCAGCCGGCCCGTTTCAGCTTGCCTCGCATTGACCCTTTGCCCGATTCCAGCCGCGCCAGGTTCAGCGCCAGTTTGCGCAGCAGGGCCAGATTCTCCGCGCAATGCCCCTTCCGGTTTCGCGCCTGGTCTTCGTTGCAGGTTACGTCCAATACCCAATGCAGCCGGTTCTCAATCCCCCAATGCCCCCGCACGATGTGGTTGCAACGCTCCGGCGGCCAATCCCAACTCAGCAGGTAGTAGCGGGTTTCCTGGCTTTCTTCGCCGTCCTTCCGGCGGGTTGCCGTTACCTTGCCCACTGCCCGCAAACCGGGCCAGTCATGCCGTTCTTGCAGCCAGGCTATGTCGGCGCTGACGCTGGCGATGCGCTTTTCGATGCGCCCGTGTCCCTTGCCGACCTGAGCGGACCGGGTCACCGGCGTGTCCGGGTCGTCCAGAAACAGTTTTACGTCATCGTGGAGCGTGCCTTGATTGCCTTTCAGCGCCAGCGCGTAGTCGCCGCCCTGCTCCACCACCTGCTGGGCCACTTGGCGCTGGCAGTGCATGGCGTCGGCGGTAACCACCTTGCCCCGCAAACTCAGCATTTCCAACAGCTTGGGCACCGCCGTAATCTCGTTGGACTTGCCGTCAACGGCCACCTGTCCCAACACCAAGCGCTGCTCGTCGGCCCAGGCGCTGACCAGGTGCAGCGGCGAACGCCCTTCGGCACGGTCGTAAGAACGGCGCAAGGTCTTGCCATCCAACGCCACCACACCCTGGGTGCCTTCCGCAAACTGCCCCATGAACCCCAGAAACCACCGCTGGAAGGCTTCCGGATCCAGCATCTTCAGCACTCGGGAAAAGGTGTCGTGGCTGGGAATACCGTTTTCCAGCTTCAGAAAGGATTGCAGCAAGTCCCGTTTGGCGTGGCCGTAGAGTTCCATGTCGGTGCAGGTCTGGCCGCCGCTGACCACGGTGCATAAAGCGATAACCAGGATTTCGTTGAGCGAATGGCGCCGGGCATTGACCGCCCGGGGATCGTCCAGTTCGGCAAATACGTCGGCTAACTCGGTCATGGTGTCCCCCCACCTCCGCAGTTTGGACACCATCTTACCTGGGCCTCCCAATTTTCATATGCGATAGCCCTGCCATGGCAGGACGATTGCAAAGTCATGGAGCTTGGCCATAGAGGCGGGCGATGGTCTGTATGGGGCGGAAGGCGCAGGTCTTGGCCTTCAGGGGCATGGACATTGCCTTGGGCAGCCACCCCTCCAGGCGCAGGGCGTTCAGCGCCGTATTGACCAGGCTGGCGTACACCTCCCCCAGACCCTGACGGCGCAGCGTGTGCACGTCCTCATCCCAACTGCGGTCCTTCACGTGGTGCAGGCTGTTCTCGATCCCCCAGTGATTGCGGATCACCCGGAGCAACTCTTTCGGCGGCCAACGCCGGGAATTCAGGCTGGTCAGCAGGTACCAGCGCTCCCGGCTCACCTCTCCGGTGGCTATATCCACCCTCTCCTTTTCCAGCATCACCCCCTGCCTAGCCCCAGGAAAGCCCAACTCCTCCCGGATATATTCGCCCAGCACCTCACCGGTCCAGATGCGCCGCCTCTCGATCACACCCGCTTTTTTTCTACAGTCTCAGCCTCGGGGGCGCCCAGTTCCTTTCCGGCAAACCCCTCGGCCAATGCCGCCAGCGCCTCCGGGCGGTTCCCCTTGATTCGCACCAGGTAATCCCGTCCGTGGTCCGCTATGGCCTGGCACAGGTCCCGCTCCGCATACAGGGCGTCCATGGTCAGCAATCCCAGGCCGGGATAGCGCTCGAACAACGGGCCCAGTTGCTCCCGCAATACTGCCGGTTCGTACCGCTTCTCCGACGCCGGCCACTGCGCCAGACAGAGCCTGAGGTCGTGAGCCAGCACGTTCACCATCACCAGGGGATTGCCTTGGGCGTCCTCGGACTGCTTGGCCCACTTGCCGTCCACCGACGCCTGCATCTCTTGGTCCGCCACCACCCGGGCCACCCACCCGGTCAGGGCACCCTGCAACTGTTCACAGGGAACTCCGGCCAGGGTGCGGGAGATAGTGGTGGCGTGGGGCGGGTGGTCCCGCACGAAGCCCAGAGGCTCCTTCAGCACCGGCCAGTGCAACCTGGCGAAGAGGGCAATATGGGCCATGGTGGTCTGGCCGCAGACCAAGCCCAGCAGGGTCAGCCGCAGAATGGCCTGAAAGGGATGGCGGACCCCCCTGGGCCTCCTGGGGTCCGCCACCTGCTCCAGACAACCAAACAAAGATTCCGACGCATCCATCTCCACACACTCCCATCACTCACTTGTCATACACTTTGTATACCTATCCCCTTGACTTTGCAATCGTCCTGCTGCCATGGGGCAGGGCCTTTTCAAAGTCGGGGTAGATGATAGATGATATGGGGGGTGGAGGTGGGGTATGTATGTGGCGGAGGGAATACCTGAGGAATTCGCTTTGTTGCGGCAGGAGCTGGGCCGAGTCTCCGACAGCCGTTTTGCCAGGGGATTGGTGCATCCTCTGGAGGCGGTGCTGAGCTTGGCAGTGCTGGGATTGATTTGCGGTCAGTGTTCTTTGAGCGCCATATACCGCTTTGGCGACACCCACCCGGAGTTGCTGGCGGGATTGGGTCTCAGGCGCAGCCCCTCGGCGGCGGCCCTGTTGCAGATGGTAAAGGTGGCCGAGGTGCGCCAGGCTATGCTCAATTTCATTGTGGTGTCAACGCCTACTGAAAATAACCCACTAATGCTGTCGTTGTCCAGCGAAAATGTCAGTGCCAATTGTCCAGGGAGAATGTCAGTCAGCGAATTAGGTTAAGGATTCCTGTGGTGACTCTTGGGGCATGACGCGAGGGCGATTGGTTGGCGGAGCCAATGCCCGGGCATAGCGTCGGACGGTGTTGCGGGCTATGCCCGGTTCCCGTGCGATCTGGCGCAAGGACAGGTGTCAAGGGCGGAGCAAAGGGCTTGTTGAAAAAGTCAGTACAAGAGCAGGTTCATGCGGCTCATGGGCTAAAATGGGCAGGCAGTCCGTGATTTGCGAGGTGTGGCGATGCTCGAGCCGCTGGACCGCTGCCGCAGGGACTCCACACTATTTCAGTTCACCAGCAAACGCCTGCGGGATTTCATCGACCCTGAGCATCTGCTGATCCGGATAGACGATAAGTTGGACTTCGCCAAGCTCGTGGCTCCCCTGGAGGCGCGGTACTGTCCCGACTTCGGCCGGCCCGCCATCCATCCCGAGGTGATGGTCAGGGCGCTGCTCATCTGCTCGCTCTACAACATCGCGTCCTTCCGCAGACTGTGTTCAGCCATCTCCGAGAATATTGCCTACCGCTGGTTTTGTTTCCTGACCATCGACGACCCGGTGTTCGACCATTCCACCATTACCTACTTCGTTAACCGTATCGGAAGGGATGGCTTCTCGGAAGTATTTGACGGCCTGAATCAGGAGTTGCTGCAGATGGGGCTGCTGTCGCCGGAGATGTACGCCGACTCCAGCATGGTCAAGGCCAACGTCAACAACTTCGGGCTCTCCCGCACCGACCTGAGCGTCGAGGAGTTCAAGGAACAGGCCATAGAGGAGAACGGGCTGTTTGTGCTGGCCAGCTCAACGGTTGATGATGAAGGGGATGAGCGCCAGGAGGTCAGCTACTTTCAGGACTCCAGGGGCCAGCTGCCGCTGAGTCCCGTCGATACTGACGCCCGGTGGCGGACTACCAGATCAGGTAAACCCTCGGGTTTGAACTACCAGGAGAACATCATCGTAGACCTGGGCGGTTTCATCCTCTCCAGGGGAGTTACTCACGCCTCCGAAGGGGAATGGAAAACTCTGCCGGAATTGCTGGAGAAGCTGCCCTTAAGCCCGGTGTCGCTGGCGGCCGACACGTCCTACAGCGTCGGCCAGCTCAGAGAACTCCTTGAGGGAAAGGGCATCACAGCCTACATACCGATCCACCCCAACCAAGAGAGCAGCATGGTCGCCAAGGGGGACTTCATCTACCGGGGAGACCATTTGATTTGTCCTCAAGGCAAGGTGCTCCGCCGCAGCGCGTTGCAAAGGCGGGACCGCGCCTATCAGTACGTGGCCCACCAGAAGGACTGCCAATCCTGTCCCGTCAAAGCCCGGTGCCTGCCACCCAACCAGAAACGAAGATATGTGGCCCTCAGCATGTATCACCCTCTATTGCTTCAGGCACAGGAACTGAAAAAGACCGCAGCGTACCGCCGGGAGAGAAAACGGCGGCAGACCATCGCCGAGGGGACATTCGCTTCATTGGATCGTCTGGGCTGGGTCCAGTCCCGGTTGCGCGGGTTGTGGAAGGTCGATTGCGAAGGATACATGGCGGCTCTGGCCCACAACGTGCTCAAGCTGGTGCGCACATTGAGCCGAGGTGTCGTACCACCGGGTCCGGCGCTGCCGGCAGGTGCCGAACCCCCGGAGTCAGAGAGCATTAGAGACGCTACTATATCTGATTTCCTGATGCCGCCGAAGTATCGTCTCAGGCAGAATCGGATGACAAAATGTGCTGACTCTCGGATCCGCCGCCCCGCTACCACCGAAGATGACTTTTTCAACAGGCCCGCAAAACCGTACCGCCGGGCGGAGTAAAACTGTACCACTTGGTGTCCACCCGGCCCTGTTGGCAGCCAGGCGCAGGTACCCCCAGTGCGCTAACTGGCGGCTGACCGGTCCGGCGCTGGCGCGGCACCAACGCCCTGCCGGCTGCCCCTGAGCCGGTAGCTCTCGCCGTTCATTTCCAGGATGTGGACGTGGTGGGTGAGACGGTCCAGCAGCGCGCCGGTGAGCCGTTCCGACCCGAATACCTGGGTCCATTCGTCGAAAGGCAGGTTGGTGGTCACCATGATGGAACCGCGCTCGTAGCGCTGGGAGAAGACCTCGAAGAGCAGTTCCGCCCCGGTATGGGACAGGGGCACGAAGCCCAGCTCGTCGATGATGAGGAGCTTGAGCCTGGCCAGTTGACGCTGCAGGCTGAGCAGTCGGCGCTCATCCCTGGCTTCCAACAGCTCGTTGACCAGCGCAGCGGCGGTGGTGAATCCCACCGCCAGGCCCCGCTGACAGGCGGCCAAGCCCAATCCGAGGGCGACATGGGTCTTGCCGGTGCCGCTGTTGCCGACGGCAATGACGTTCTCGCGGCGCTGGACGTACTCACAGCGTGCCAGCTCCATCACGAGAGCCTTGTTCACTGAGGGGATCGCCGGGAAGTCGAAGGTGTCCAGGCTCTTGGTCGCCGGAAATCGGGCGGCATTGATCCGCCGCTGCACCATGCGCTGGTGGCGGTCGGCGAGTTCCAGCTCGGCGAGGCGCAGCAGGTAGTCGGGATGGCTGACACCCTCGGCGGCGCATTGGGCGGCCAGCTTGCCGTACTCTCTCAGGAAGGTGGGCAGTTTCAACTCCTTCAGATGGTGCTCCAAGAGCAACGCAGGCCGGTCGCTCATGCTGCCCTCCTCTCGGACAACAAGGTCAGGTAGTCTCCGGCGCGGGTGGTCTGGACGCTGACCTTTGGCAGGTGGGGATGGAGCTCCAGGTCGAGCTTGGGCGGCCTGCCCTCGATGCGGCACAGCAGCAGATGCTTCACCGCGTCAAAGCCGACGGCACCCAGCCGCAGGGCTTCCCCAACGGCGTGATGCACCTCCGTCTGGGAGAAATCCTCCATGAGCCGGAGCACCCGCACGAATTCCCGCTTGCCCTGCCGGCCAATCCTGGCTTCCATCCTCCGGCGCAGCGTGTCGTACTCCTCGGGGAGGTCCCATCCCCGCAACGGCGCGGCCTGGTCCAGCGCGCCGGTCTTCCGCTCCAACAGCGGCAGGTAGTGGATGGGGTCGAAGACGAAATCCTCCTGCTCGTAGGAACGGGGATGGCGGGCGATGACCTCGGTGCCGCAGCTGATCACCACCTCGTCCACGTAGCCTTTGACCAGCACCTCCCGGTGTCCGTAAGCCACCGGCACCGAGTAGTCATTGGTGCGGTACCGGACCAGGGACTGGGAACTCACCCGGCTGGCCTGCTGGCCGCAAGCCTCGTAGGCCGCCGCCGGCAACGGCAGCAGCGCCTCCAGGTCCCGCTCCATGCGCTGGCCGATGGTCTCGCTGTGGCCCCGGAGCACAGCGTCCATCCGCGCCAGGCATTGCCCTTCCAGCTGGGCATTGAGTGCCGCCAAACTCTCCACCCGGGGTATGGGCACCAGGAAATTGCGCCGGGCGTAGCCCACCATGCCCTCCACCTTGCCCTTGTCATTCCCCTTGCCGGGCCGCCCGAACCGGTCCTCGAACAGGTAGTGGGACTGCAACTCGGTGAAAGCCCGGGTGCGTTTGCGCCGGCCGCCTCCCAGTATCTTGGCCACCGCCAGCTTGGTATTGTCGTACAGGATGCTCTCCGGCGACCCGCCCAGGAAGGCAAAAGCCGACACGTGGCCATCCAGGAAGGCCTCGGTGGTCTCGCCGGGATAGGCCTTCACAAAGCAGCCGTCGCTGTGGGGCAGGTCCAGGACAAAGCAGTGGATCTTGCGCTCCTCACCGGCGATGATGGCCATCGCCTCACCAAAGTCGCACTGGGCCTGGCCCGGGTCATGGGCCAACGGCACGAACATCTCCCCCGCCCGCCGCCGGTGCTCCCTGACGTAGTCCTTGACTATGGTGTGCTGCCCTTCAAACCCGTACTCGTCCCTGAGCCGCTCGAAGATGCGCTTGACGGTGTGGCGCTGCTTCCTGGGGACGCGGCGGTCGGACTCCAGAATGGCGTCAATTACTCCGGTGAAGGGCTCGATCTTCGGCTTACGCGGCGGGCTCTTGCGCGTGTAACCCTGCGGCTTGGCATTGGCCAACATCCTGCGCACCGTGTCCCGGTGCAGGCCGAACACCCGGGAGGCCTCCCGCACGCTCATCCCCTCCACCAGGCAGGCCCGGCGAACCTGAAAGTACATCTCCACGCGAAACATCCATCGCACCTTCCATTAGGCTGGTTTTCAGCCTAATGGAAGGTGGCAGGTGGTACGGTTTTCAACCGCCTAAATGTTGATGGCCAGCGAAAAGGTCCTCGCTAACTGGCCAGCAGAAATGTCACAGTCTCCCGATGGAGAATGTGATATTGACCCCAAAAGAACAGGCAAGACTCCAAGTTCTCAACAACCTGCTTGCGGAGCAAATCACCCTGGACCAGGCAGCTGAACTCATGGGGGTTACCACGCGACACACCAGACGCATACTGGAGGCTTACCGGAGGAACGGAGCCGCCGCCCTGACCCATGGCCTCCGGGGTCTCAAGCCAGCCAATTCGACTCCCGAGACCACCAAGAGCAGGGTGGTGCATCTGGCCGGCACGATTTACCAGGGAGCCAATCATACTCATCTCTTGGAGTTACTCGGCGAACGCGAGGGCATCGATATCGGCAGGACCACCCTGCGGCGCATCCTGGTCAACGCCGGTATGGCAAGCCCGCGAGGCAGGCGTCCGCCCAAGCACCGGGTGCGCCGGCAGCGCATGCCCCGGGAAGGCATGCTGATCCAGCTGGACGGCAGCTATCACCGCTGGCTGGGTGATGACGGTCCACAGTTCACCCTGCTCCTGGCGGTGGACGACGCCACCGGCGCTGTGGTCGATGCCCTGTTCTGTGAGCAGGAGGACAGCCTCAACTATTTCCTGCTGATGCAGGGACTGATACGGCGCCGCGGCGTACCTGTGGCCCTGTATACCGACCGCCACCCCGTCTTCAAGCACAAGCTGGATCGCCAGCCCACACAGTTCGCACGGGCCATGGACGAGCTGGGTATCCAGATGATTTTCGCCCTGTCGCCTCAAGCCAAGGGAAGGGTAGAGCGAACGGCAGGAACTTTTCAGGACCGGCTGATCACGGAACTGCGGCTGGCAGGGGCGACCACTGTGGAGGAGGCCCAGGCGGTACTGAAGCAGTTCCTGCCCCGCTTCAACCGGCGCTTCCAAGTTCCCGCCCAGTGCCCTGATCCCGCGTTTCAACCCTTGCTGCCCGATCTGCGCCTGGGGCAAGTCCTGTGCTTCAAACACAAAAGGAGAGTGGCCCGGGACAACACCGTGAAGTTCCAGCGCCATACCCTGCAACTGCTGCCCGGTGGCCAACGCCGCAGCTATGCGGGCGCGACCGTGCTGGTGCTGCACAGCCTCGACGGCCGACTGTCGCTACAGCACGAAGGACGCATCATCGCCTCGCAGGAGGCGCCGGCCAGCCCGGGAGCGCTCCGAGCCACCACCGGAGATGCTCCGACTGACGCCGCCCTCTCTTCCGATCTCGAGGACCGGAATGCACCCAGCGACCTGGTTCCGGATCCGCTGAGTGCCGAGATAGCCGCAGCAATGAACGAAGGCCCTGCCCTAGACGACGATGATGTGGTTGAAATGATGGTATCCGCCTCGCCGAGGAAGCCGACCTTTCTCCAGAGGGAGAGGTGGAAGGCAGTGCAGCAGGCCAAGCGGAGGGGCCTGTCTATTCGTGGTATGGCGAGGGAGTTGGGCATTCACAGGGACACAGTAAGGAGGTACATCGACGCCGAAAGTCCGCCCACGAGGCGGCAACCGCGGCCAGCATCTGATATCCTCACAGAGTAGGCATTGGACATTTCTGCTGAACAATTAGCCGGACATTTCCCCTGAACATCGACAGCCTAAATACGGCAGTCGAGCCGCCCGCGTGGTACATTTTCTCTCCGCCCAACACAACAGGCCCTGTAGCTTGGCGGTGTTGTAGGCGTCGCCGTGGGCGCCGCAGCGGCGGTCGGTTCTTGGGTCGGGGACGAGGACCGAGTTGGTGTTGGTGCCGGGCTCGGCGTCGGTGCTTTCGGAGCCTGCGTCGGGTTGGAACAGCCCGCCAGGGCCACCGGGATAGCCAGGACGGCGGCCAGGATGATGATCTGCATTCTGAGTGCCTCGTTGTTGGACTATCCGGGGCCACCTGGATATTCACGCCCTTCAGCAGAGTAACGCCCTGATGGCTTCATCATCCTGACGGGCCAGGTCACAGGGCGTTCGGCCGCCGTCATTGGCTGCGGTGGGGTTCGCGCCGTAGGCGAGCAGCAGTTGCACCTTCTCGGAGTCGGCGATGTATTCGCCGTATTCGTTGGTCATGGCGTTGTGCAACGGCGTTCTGGACCTGTCGTCCTGGGCGGACGCATCCGCTCCCCTCTCCAGCAGGAGCCTGATGACCTCCGGGCCGGAGTGGGTGGCGGCTTCGTGCAAGGCGGTGGCGCCGTCCTCGTCCCTGGCGGCCACGTCCGCGCCTCCGTCGAGCAACACCCTGATTGCCTGGGGGTCGAGTTCGCTGACACGGGCCGCCAGATGCAGGACAGTCCTGCCGAATGCGCCCCTGGCGGTCACGTCCGCCCCATTATCAAGCAGCAGGTCGAAGACTTGCGGTTCCGCGGTAAACAACGCTGCCATATGCAGCAGTGTGTCGCCATCGTCGCCCCTCGCCGTAGCATCGGTGCCGTGTTCCAGCAGGAGGGAGATGATGTCGGCCCCGGCTCCTGCCCACAGGGCGAAGTCCATGACCTGCCCGGTGTAGTCCTCCAACGTCACCTCGGCTTCCGCACCGTGCTCCAGTAGCAGTTCGACGACCCTTGGGTCTGGATTGTAGGACTCCGCTTCGATTATGGTCCCAAAATAAATGAAAAGAACCGGTTGCCCGAATCCGTCCTTGCTTGAGGCGTCTGCGCCGTGTTCCAGCAACAACTGGATTATTTCGACGCTCTCCGCGGGCAAGTCGCGTCCGGTCTCTGAACCCAGCTTGACCGTCTCGGGATGGGATGCGTAGGCGGCGAACCTCACGGCCTCGTGCAGGACGGGGGTGCCATGCTCATCCTTGGCGTTGGCGTCCGCGCCTGATTCCAGAAGCCACCGGATGACCTCGGGGCTGCCGCCGTTTACCAGCGCGTAGGTCAAGATGGGCGTGCCTTCGGCATCCCTGGCCGCCGGGTCCGCTCCGTGGTCCAGCAGAAGCCTGATGATTTCAGGCGCGGCATCGAGATACACTGCCCAGAGCAGAGGGGTGTCGCCGGAACTGTGTCTCGCGTTCACGTCTGCGCCGCGTTCCAGTTCGGCCCTCACCTTTGCGGCACCAACGTCGCCTCCTTGCCAGAACTCATAGTTGCAAAGCTCGCCGCAAGGTCCGGTCCGGGCTTGTGTTGGCCGCTCCGTGGGCGATGGTGGCGGCGTACTGGTAGGTGCGGTCAGTGGCAGGGTTGGGCTTGGGGCAATGGTGGGCGTCGGTGGTGGTGTACTGGTGGTCGCTCCCGAAGGGATTGTTTGGCTTGGCGGGATAGTGGGCGTCGGCGCCACCGGCGTCGCAACCGTGCCCGGCGCTTCCAGCGTGGGTCCTGATGTTGGATCGGGTGAAGAATTGCAGGCGGCAAGCGCCAGCAGCACCAACATCGCCAGGGCGGTCACGGTCATGCGCAGGAAGTGAGTCATCATTTCACGGCTATCCTTTTGACTTGATCTACCGGGGTATCTGAGGTTGCGGTCCACCGCTGCATCACAGCGTTCTCAGAGGCAAATGACCCGCCCTTCTCTTCCAAGGAAGCACACCGGCATATCCCTACTGCTCGGGCTGGGTCGTCTCCTTGACCACGATGCTGTAGGTTCCGGTGCTGCCTTCCCATCCGGGACCGCGGCCACTGACGGCGACCCAGTATTCCCCGGCGGCTGGGGCTTCCCAGTGGATGCGAGCATACTGGTCAAAATGAAGGTAGCTGTCATCTGAAGTTATCTCTCCTCTCCTGTCCAGGAGGCTCAGCCCAATGTCCATTACGTCGCCCAGCTCGCACTCGATCAGGTAGGACGCGCCTTCCTCGGCTTGAAATACGAAGTAGTCGACGTCCAGCAGGGTGTCGATGCGGGACTTCACGTATTCGCCGACGGACAACGGCGTCGCCGTCTCACTGGAATCCCCGTGGTCGTCCTGCCACGCCTTGGTCGAAAGGGAGTAGGCGCCTGTTCCTCCGGGCCCCTCTCCGGCCCCCTGCACGTAGATGAAATGGAATCCAGACGTCTCGGCCTTCCAGGCGGCCGGCACCCCGTACCTGCTCCGGCCGGCGTCGGCTCCCACGGAGGTCACCGGGTTGCCGTGGATGTCCTCGACCTCTAGGATGGCCTCATCCAGCGTCGCCAGGTCCAAGGTCACCTCGTAGACCGTCCCCTCTAGGGCGTCCAGCCGGAAGGCGTCCACGTCTCCGAAGAATTCCAGCTCGCCCCAGGTTTTCTCCCCCACGTTGAGTGGCGTGCCTTTGCCCCTGATGTTGGCGTGGTCGTCATGCAGGTTGACGGCGTTGACAAAGAACGAGTATTCGCCGGTCCCGCCCTCTCCGCTCACTGAGACGAAGACCATATCGGTGTAGGGCGACTGCCAGGAGATGCTGGCAACCTGGCCGTTCTCGCCGTTCCCGTAGGAGCTGGCGGTGTGCAGTTCATCGTAATCAGGCAATGGCCCGTAGAGGGAAATCCATACGCCCTCCAGTGTTCCCAGCCCGGCGCCGATCTGGTAGATGGTTCCTCGCTCCGCCACGAAGGCGAAGAAGTCCGTGTCGTGTACGTATTCCATGGCGGCGAGGAGAGTATGCCCAACTTCGACAAGCGTGGCCTCCCTGATCCGGTCAGCGTGATCGTCAGGGATGCCCCCGTATTCGTCCTCGACGTGAAGGCAGTCCATGAATTCCAAGAGGAACCTTTCGACCTCCGGGTTCTCTGCATCCTCCCACATCAGGGCAACCATGATCTCCGCGTCCGCGCTGTCCAGGACCTTGCGGGTGCAGTCCATCCGGCGTACGAAGTCCTCGATCGTGTCTAGGGCAGCAAAGAGGTTTACCAGCGTCTTGGGGATGCAGCGGAAGAATCCCGCCAAGAACTCGCCGGCGGGCAGGCGGTTATTCGCGTCGGTAGCCATGGCCGCCACGACTGCTGCGGCGTCCATGCCAGTGAGCATGTCTCGAATGCAGGCGAGTTCGTCCTGGGGTACCCTGAAATCGTCATCCTCCTCGAAGCCCGCGACCGTGGCGCCCAGCAGGACGGCCCGGGCCGTGCCCGGCTCCAGGCAGCCGAACATCGCCACCTCCTCGTCAAGGACGTACGGGTAATCGTCCAGCACGGGCGTATCCAGGCCGTCTGCTCCCGCCTCTACCTCGATGCAGGAGCGCTCGTGGGGATATAGGCCGTCCAGCAGGTCCCGCCAGTGGGTTTCCCGATGGATGTCAATGTCCAGATGGGCGAATGGGGAGGGTGTCGCCGTCGCGGTGGGAGCAGCCTCCGTTCGCGTGGGCGGTATAACCCGGGCCGGAGCCGGAGTGGCGACCGCTGCTGGCGTCGTGGGTGTCGCTGCGCCCTTGCGGTGGGTTCCAGTTCGGACGGAGATGATTTCTCGCGTGGTGTCAGGAGTGGGAGATTCGGCCTGCGCTGCCGGTGGCGCTGGGGTGGGCCTCTCCTGCGGCGCCTCCGTGGGTACCGGTGTTTCCGTCACAATCGGCGTGTAAGCCGGGGCCAGGGTCTCCCCCGGGGTTGATGCCGGGCCTGAGCAGGCTATCAGCGCCGACACGATGATCGGGAGAGGGGCGAGGAGCATTTTCGGCATGGTATTCTCGTTCCGGGAATGTTGGGCGGGAGTTTATTCTATCGCTGTCCCTTCTCCCTAGTTGCAGCGGAGCTTTTTCACTGCTTCCTCCAGGACTGTCTGAGTCTCCCTCATCCTGTCCTCCGCTTATCCGTGTTCACTGGCTGCTCTCAGGGTCTCCTCTGCATGGTCCGCTGATTCCTTCCAGCGGTTTATCAGCGCCCATCCCATGGCTATCATCCAATTGGCTTCGGCTTTCGAGTGGCGCCACCCGTCCGTGCCCCTCTGGCTGGCGAAGGCTAGACGGCCTGGGTTGGCTAGCCGTCCTCGGGGGCCTTGTAGACCAAGAGCACGAAATCATCGCCCAGTACGGGCATATCATCCGGCTTCTTCATGCGCAGCATCGGGGCGGTCCCCATCGGCACAACTGCCAGTTCGGATGTGAAATACAGGCCGCGGACGGTGCAAAAATAAGTGCAGATGGTCGGGATGCCCCTCCGCAATCTGTCCATGCACCAGGCCCCGGCCCGGTTGTAGATGTCGTCGCCGGTGAACCGCCGGGTGCCCCCGTCGGCATCCCGGGCCCAGCCGATGAGTACCGTTTCTTCGGTTTCGGCCATGATGCCTACTCTCCTGATTCTCCATACGGCCGGTATATGACGGGGTACTGCCGGATGACTTCCTCGTCCCGCAACGCATCCCGGGCCCAGCGTGCAAAGGCACGTTCAGGTTGGTCATATCGTCCCCTACCGGTCTGTCAGCGCGCGTTCCGGGCTGCCTGGAACGCAGCGGCAGGGATTGTCCGGTTCCTGCCTCCGTCCGCACCTGCGGCATTGCTCGCCGCGTTCGATGCGCTCCAGCGCATTGGCTACCAGCTCCCTGATTTCGGCGGCGGCGGCTGGCGTGGTCCGGTAGCGCAGTTCCTCGATGGAGGTGTCGTGTTCGGGTTCGGTGGTCATCGTTCACTCCCGCGGAGTTAGTTCAGGCCGTTCGAGGAAATTCCGCTACTCGGATTCGGCTCTCAGCCCGTCCCGAATCCGTTGCTTGCCCACGAAAGGCGTCAGTGGGCGCGGTTGGGACAGGGACGGGTTACGGGCATTTTGCGGGCTTGGAAATCGAGGCGCGGGTAGCCCCGGCATTCGTGGGTTTAACCGGCGGAATTGACAGTCCGTCCTGGCGGCCTGCGGCAGTTCTGGCCCGCTCAGCGCCTGGCCGACGGGCCGGTGCCACGTTACGGTGAGCTTTCCGTCGTGGAGACCAGGCTCACGCCGTTGGCGCTCAGCCGATCCCGGCAGAGGACGGTTTCTTCCAGGAGCCATGAAAAATTTCGGAGTTTGTAGACGACGATGAAGTTGAAGGGCGGGCCGCCCTGGGTAGCTTCGCTCATCATCCAGTCGAAGTCGTTGCGGACGCCGGTTGGGTCGTGGTAGCGGGCAGCGATGTCGAGGCCGTGGTGCTGGCAGAACTCCTCGCAGTGGCGGAGTTGGAGTTCCTTGCTGTTTTCGCCGTCGGGGTACCCCGCGTTTTCCTTGACGTATATGGCGGCCTTCTTGTTAGCCATGCTCCGACGGTCCTCCTCGCGGATGGCGCTGATTCCATGGTACTGGGCTGGCGTAGGATTGGAAAAGGAGCGACTGTCATCAATTGGGTGGCGTGGAAACTTGTGGAGCTGTCCCTGCAGTCGCTTTCAGGAGCCTTTTCTCCAAGTCGCTTATACGGCCGTTGCCAGGCGAAGAAAAAGACCCGGCGATTGCCGGGCCCCGTGTTCGCCGCTGATAGGCGGCGTCTCTATTTTATCGCTGTATTGCGGAGGCAGTTTCCGCCTCGCTGTCTTCATCCTATTGGATGTCCCGCCTTCGATTTGTCGAAGTACTTCTGCCTCTGCGGTAGCCGAACCCATGGCTGCTATGGAATTCCAGCGTGGGTTCGTCACATAGGCCTCGTGCATAGCCAAACACCGCGACCGCTATTGCAAATGCGAGTCCTATTTAGGGCTGTTCCGGTGCTATCTTACCAGCATGTTGTAACGCGCGGCGTGGTCTCTAGCCGTTGTCCAGACCTTGATGAGGTTGTCAAGGGCCTGTTGGCATCTGTTGATCAGCCTCATGTGTTCTACCGCCTGGGCCATGGGCATGAACGAGTACATCTCCACTGTTTTGGTTCTGTGACCCCAACGCAGGCATTCCCGGGTGCGTACCACGTAATAATCGTGGTTTTTCAGTGTCCGGTGTACCTTGGTGTCGCCCTTGCATTGGGTGCAACGCATTTGATGCGCCCCCCGCCGGGTCACCCCCCTTCCATTCTTCATTCTCCGGCTTCAACTGTTCATCGTACTTTCGGCATCAGGGAATCCCCCACCGCCGTCAACTCCCGGATGATTGGTAGCGTTGCTTCCATATCAACTCTGCGCCGACAAAACGAATTCAGCCTCAGTGTGAATGGCCTTCTTCCCCGAACACATCCGGGTACACCCAGGCGGCAAACTCCTCCACCGCGTCGATGAAGCGCGGCCCGGCTACGCTGAAAGAGTTACCTTCGCTCATAACGAATATGTGGTGCTCGATGTGGTCCGGGTCTTCGACCATGTGCAGAGTGGCAAGCACCGGATTTTCCGTAACGCTCTCCACCGAGTCGGCCATAATGATGTCCGGCTCATTGTTCACGATTATTTCGGGGTTGATTTGCTGGTATCCCTCGAAGTCGGCGACGTTCTCCAGTTTCAGCAGCTCGAACACGTCGTTGACCAGCGTGTTGCGTCCCGGCGTCCACCAGTCGAAGCCGTGGGAGTAGACCGTCCAGGTTGGCTCGACTTCCTCCATCTTCTCTTCGATAGCGTGGACTCGCGCGTCGAACTCCCCCGCCACGTGCTCAGCCTCCTCGGTCTCGCCAGTGATGGCGCCCCACATCCGTATCTGGTCGGCCACCTCGGTGAAGCCGTGCGACAGGCTCTTGATGTACAGCACCTTCAGCCCGGCCCTTTCCAGGTCGGCGTTGAAGCGGTCATAGAACACGTACACCAGGTCCGGCTCCAGCGCCACGATGGCTTCGATGTCCATGTTGAAGGCGTCGCCCACCTTGGTGATGCCTTCCGTCTCCGGCGGGTAGGTCACGTAGCTGTGCGTGCCGACGACACGGTCTCCTTCCCCGATGGCGAAAAGCATCTCCACGGCCGCCCCGTCATAGACCACCATCCGCTCCGGGGGTGTCTCGAAAACCACCTCTCTGCCGTCAGAGGACACCACAGTCAACGGCCCCGGTTCCGGTGTGGCCGTGGGCGGAGCCGGAGTTGGAGTTGGTTCGGGGGTGGCCGTCGGCGCCGGAGTCGGTGGGACAGCCGTTGCGGTTGGTTCGGGAGGCGGCGGTGTAGCGGTTGGCTCCCTCGGCGTAGCCGTCGGGGTTGCTGGCGCGGGCGTAGCCGTCGCCGGAACCGCAGTTGGCTGGGGGGCCGTGGTGGCCGTTGGCGCGGGCGAACTGGCAGGCGCGGCAGTTGGCTCCGATCCGCAGGCCAGCAACGCCCCGGCCATAGCGACAAGGATGGCAAACAGAGGCAGCAGGTATCGCGCGTGGGTCACTGAGGATCTCCTGTATCGGGATTCAACATTCGCCATCCCCAATTGCCAGATTCCCGCTTTCGCGGCCTGTTCATTGTCTCGGCTGTACCCTGGGGCCTCGGGAAGTCGGACGGCCTTGCTCAAGAAGCCCGGCTTCTGGTTGCCGGGGCTTCTATGGTTGGCTGGGAGATGGCTGGACTATATGGGGTTCGAGGGCGGTCAGCAGCCTTTCCACGTCGTCTATATCTTCCCTGATGGTATCTGGGTTCAGCAGGGATGGATGCTGGTAATAGTTCTGATGCAGGACGTGAGCGGCTTTGGCGTGCTCCCTGAGTTGCGGCAAGCGGTAACGCTGCCGGGCGTTGACGATGACGCTGTCGAACTGGTTATGGTGTTCACAGGGCCAGTTGTTTTCGGCGGCTATGGCCTTTGCCGTATGGGAAGCGGCGCCCCAACCTTTTTCCGATGCCTGGTGGAGGTCGCCTTCTGCCAGGTATTCCTTGCTTCGTGCCAAGAAGTTCTTGGCCATCTCCACATGGTCTGTTGCAACCCGGCTGGGCATGCCGTTTCTCCGTTTTCTGTCCATATCCGCCCTGCGCGGTCAGGGGCGGTTGGGGTCGGCTGTGAACCGTTACAACGCTTTTCTCTTGATGCCAGTGGGGTGATTGTATATGAAATGCCCGTCAGGCGTAATCCTTCGGCGTTTCCGAGCAGGCCCTTTTCAAAGCCGTGGTGAGTGATGGATGATGTGTGGTGGATTTAGATATCCCGTACTGGTAGAGCATTATTCGGACGGCGTGGTGGGGGCTGGCTCTGTCCGTCTTGGCGTCGATGATCACGACGTCGCTGTTCTTGACTGCGATTAGGTCGGGTTTTCCGGCGAGGGTGGCGTACCGGCCCCTTAGGCGGAAGGAGTTCTGGTTTTCCACGTAGACCGTGTACTCCATTGATTCCCTGCTTCCCCGCTCCCTGTTCAGGAGTGCGGTGTGGTCGAGCATCCACTGAGTGCTGTCAAAGCCGCTGGGCGGCTTGACCCAGTCTTAGTAACGGGCCCGGAACCACCCGGCCCATTCGCAGTGGGCCTCTCCGGCGAGGAGCCTGGCGAGCCATGTGGCCCAGTGTAGTCGTCTTCGCGCAGTCGGGGCAATGGGAAGGTCTCTGCGGGACGCCTTGGAGCGGAAGGGAACCTCCCTCCAGTGTAAGGGTGAAGTCGGCGGTGTCGTCAACGACCTTCTGTCATCAATGAGCCAGCGCTATTCTTGGTTGGGATCTATTTGAATTGCTCCCTCCGGGAGTGGTCCCCCCCACCTGCCACTCTTTTGCCATATACCCTGCGTTGGCCGCGGCTATCCTCCAATGATGTCGAACCTGGTAATGGAGGTTTGCCCGTTGAAACTTGTTTTTTGGCAATGCAAAAGGGACCGGAGTCAGACGGGCCCTCCCTGGGTTCCATGGAGTATCTCTGGTTTCAGTTGACGGATGGTGCCGGTATTCTCTCGTCCGGCATGACGGCGGGATGATAGCCTGCTTCAGGGAGCCGGTCGGTTTCCGTCAGCAGCCCTGTTTGCCTTTGCATATCCACGTCGCCGTAGCTGTCCTGCACCGCCATCACATACCACTCTTCTTCTCCCCTTTCGACCATCAGGGATCTCAGGTCAATCCGCCTTTCCCGGAACGCTTCCGGGGATTTCTGGCTAACTGGTACCATAGTGTACTCGAATCCTTCAGTCAGGTCGCCTGAGTATATCGCGATGTAGTCCTGGCCTTGTTCGTCTCTTGCTGAGAAGATCAGCTCGAGGTCGTTGTACAGGAAGCTTTCGGTCATTTCGATGTTCATGGCGGCCTTCTACAGTGTCTGACCGTGTGGAACTCACGGGTGGACAGCAAATCTGGTGTCCTGTGGTTTACATGGGATTTGGCTTGCCTTGTACCGGAGGTATCGTCAGTTCTCGAAACATCGGTCTCCTACATGGGGGAAACTTCCCGTATGTTCCCTCCTTCAGGATCTGGGAAAACTTCGTTTCTCATGTCTCTCTACTTGAGTCTTTCGGAGCTGGGTTTCGCCGATAACACGACGTCCGCCCCGGTCCCCTGTCGCCGCTTCTTGGTCGGGTGGGTGCCGCGGCGCCTCTATCCTCTCCGTGTTTCTCCTGTGTGAGTTTGGCCATCAGCGTCGGTTGATCCTACCGCCATACAGCCGTTTTGTTTCTTTCCACCTTCTCCCACGGTCTTTCTGATTCAATGTCCACTCTCTGTGGAGCTGGGTATTTCCGTCCTGCCTGACATCCTTCCGACGTCTTATCGGCGCTGTCTCTTGTCCGGCTGGGTGCCTTTACCTCGCTGCGATGCCGCTTTCACCTCGCCCTTCACATTCTTTTGTCGGCTTCAACTATTGACTTCCCTTCCGCTATGTGATTCACTTACGGTGGAGTGTAAGCTACAGGTTTTGCTCTATCAGTTGGAGGGGCCGTTCTGGTTCTTGCCTATTGGCATCCAGGGGGCGGGTCCACAGGACAGAGAGGGTACAAAAAAAGGGGCCACCGCGATGTGCTTGCAGGCGTTGCGGCGACCCCGTCCCCAAGCTACCGTGCCTCGAGAGGCTCCTCCGTTTCCGGACGTCGGTGTTCCGACGGGCATCTTGTGTGCCCATTTTACACCCAGCCTTATCCTTGGGTCAATCAACGCATGACAGGAGATTTGATGGAGTCGATAACTTCCGTTCACGCCGACGGCATTGTGGCCACTCTGCAGTCTGCCCGCCAGCGCTCAAATGCCTTCTCTAAGAAGTTGGTGGAGTTCCTAGAATGGCTACAGGAGGACAGCAACGGTGAGCTTATGGACTTTCTTTCCGCCACTAGCCCCACCTTGGCCAAGCAACCGCCCCCAGTGGAAAGCCAGCCTTGGGCACCTGATTCATTTGAGCGGTTCGGAACTTCCGTGGAGCATGCGCTCGCTCTCCTTGAGGCGGTGGATGACAACGCAAGCTATCACGGATCCGGCGTGGCTGTGGCACGTCTCAACGGAGGGGTTATCAAGGTCTCCTCGACGCTTAGGCTGATCCGGCGAGCTTCCTGGTGTAAAGCCGTGAATACAGACAGCATGGAGCGGAATTTCATTCAGCGGCTGCTCAGTTCTGGCCACTTTCGGCGGGCCAAAGACAATTCGGACGTCCTTCTCTTGGTCGAGATTCATGGGACCACTCCTGATGATGCCGGAAGCGATGGGGACGCTGGGGAGCTCTCTCATGACCATCCTTCAGGTCCAGACACCGTCCTCTCCAGCACTGACATCCCCCCGGTTCCGGAAGGCGAAGTTCCCAAGAGTGACAATCAAGGGCCATCACCATGCCCACCT
Organism: Dehalococcoidia bacterium; assembly: GCA_965203005.1. Taxonomy (GTDB): domain Bacteria; phylum Chloroflexota; class Dehalococcoidia; order Lucifugimonadales; family UBA3495; genus VXOI01. The sequence continues at coordinate 788,951 of CBDBBS010000002.1, read as the reverse complement.
TCCGTCGCTAACTTGGTCTTTGGTTGCGAGCGTGGTCCCTCTCAGGCAGTGCTCGATTAGTGACATTTTCCACTTGCGTATCTGTCTTGCCGGTGCTTTACTTATGTCAAACTTCGAACTTGTGTTCACACAACAATATCCCGTCGTCGAGAATTTCTGGCCTCTTCAGCCGAGGGGTTCTACTTCTTCCTGACGGCATTCTGCGTCGGTGGTATCGGGTCCGTCCATGGCTCCAATGCTGTTGGACGGCCCATCTGGCTGGAGTCCAGCCCAGCAGGGTAACCGTTCGATACCAATTTTGAATTTCAGGAGGTCTTATGGAGGTGGACATAGGCCGGGATGGTCCGGCCGACGAAAAAGAAGGCCGAGGGGAGTTTGACGGCCCGCCCTCGACCTCAAGACCCACCCAGAGCGCATCCGAGCCGGTCCTTCATCATAGTATCCCTTTTCCCGACTCAGGGCAAATTGGAATCCCGGCTCCCTGCGACGCTGGCGGTGTTGAGGCCGGTTCCGCCTGTTCCTCGAGTGCTATCTCTCCTTCCGCCAAGCAATCCGATTTCTCCTCGTTGCATTCCATTTCGTCCGATGATTGTGGGGGCTGTCCTGCATCGAGTTCTGACGAGGGGACGGATACGAGCAGCGAGGATCCTTCGCCAAACGACGGTTTAGAGACGTTTCTGCCCCACGGGCCTCTCGCCTATGACACAGGTTGGTTGTCATTCGCAGACATGGAACTCCGTGTAGCCCTTTCCGCCGGCCCGGCAAACCCGGATCTTGGCTACTTGCTGAGGCAAATTCTGTTCCGCCCTCCTTCTTCAGAGGATGGCCGAAACCTTGCCGGTTAGCAGGGTACTGTGCCGTGCCGGGCCCCACATTCTGTAGGCCCCTGTGGTTCCCGAGCTTGACTAGGAGAATGCCTATACGACTTGTGCGATTGTTTCATGGGCTGATTGTCTTGGGTAACCAATTGTCCGCTTGGGCCATTGATTCCCATGACAATCACCTCCGGAGTTTCTCTTGATCCGTTGTCATCCACTGATGATAGGGAGTGAGGCCATGGTGCTCAAAATCGACGGAATTGCCGGTTCCCAACCCCTGAGTCTCGCTTATTGTGGAGATAGCGAGGATGGACAATGGGGAGAGCCACTGGCTCGGGAGGCAGGTTCCTCAGGTGTTCCTCCATCGTCTGAAGAAACTGATGGGTCTATCTCGATCCCTTCAGGCGGGCTCGTATCTGAATGCGCTGCTTCGGGTGATGGAGGCAGTAACGACCCCAATGCCAAGTCATGGTCCATGGGCGGGTCTGAATCGTCGGTCGTTACCGAGATCTTCGCTCGGGCGTTGTTCGGAAATTCCTGCCATACCATTGCTCTGAACCTTAACGCTCGCGGCAGAGACACTGAGCCCTTCTCTGTTTCCTTCCTGAGGCGGCTTTTTGAGACCTTTGGCTTCTCGGCACAGTCTGGTTGATCGTTTGCCCGTCAGGAGTTCCTCCTGACGGGCCACACTCAGCGTTCTATCGTTCTGCCACTCTTCGCAGATTCAATTTAGGAGGACTACCATGGGATTCAAACTCGACGGCCCTGGCGGGGCAGTGCCTCGTATCCTTCTGACCTACGCACCTGAGCTCCCTCACGGCATGGACCAAGGGCTGTTTCTACAGGCCGAGGCCTCAGGCCTGTTCCCGCCCACTGGCCTTGGTGGCGGGTCAGGTTCCCCAGTCGCTGGCGATCCCAGCTTTGGTCCGGATAACCAAGAGATCGGCGCTGCCTACATCAGGGTAAGTACTGCTGGTCAGACTGAGGGAACTTCCCTGACGAAGCAGCGCGAGCACGTCTTGGCCTTGGCAGCTCGAGCAGGCGTTCACATCCCTGAGGACTACTTCGTTGAAGAGGTCTGGACTGGCGCGGACTTTGGACGGCCTGGATTCCGGTGGATACGCCAGCTGGTTCAGTCCCGTGCCGTCAGACACGTTTTTATCTTCGACACTGACCGGGCAGCCCGAGACCCCTTTCATATTCTCCTGTTTCTCAGGATGTGCAAGGAAGCTGGCGTCCTCGTTCACTTTGCCGACGGAACGGTAGTTGCCACCGTCATGGACGAGGTCATCCAGTACATGAAGGGCTGGGTTGGCTTCGAAGAGCGTGCAAAGATTTCGAAGAATACCCAGTCAGGGAAACGGCGCATAGCCGAGCAGGGCCGCCAGCCACACGGCGTCGGCCGCGGCATTTACGGCTACGATTACGATACCGAAACCAAGACCAGGACTATCAACGAAGCTGAAGCCGCGGTTGTTCGCGAGATCTTTGACCGGGCTCTCGGCGGTGCATCCTGCAACGTGATTTCCAAGGACCTTCAGGCTCGCGGGATCCGCACCAAGTCCGGCGCTAAATTCGACGCCAGGAAGATCCATCACCTTCTTCGGAACGAATCCTTCACCGGTTCCCACTGGTGGGGTCAAAAAAGGTTTCAGAAGTTGCCCACAACCGATGGTGGTCCCAAGCGTCTCGTTACGCCTCAACCTCCCGAGCTTTGGATCCGCATGACGACCTTTACTCCTCAGATCATATCCCCTGCTAAATGGGAAGCCGTTCAGGTCGCCATGAACAACCGTCGGAAAAAGGCTCCGTTGTGGGACTATCAATTCAGCGGTTTTTTTCAATGTGCTGATTGTGCCTCGAACATTGTGGGGGCCACTCAGCAGGATAACGGGAAAAAGTACCCCTACTACCGCTGTTCAGGGACACTTCCCAAAGACGGTCAACCCAGGATCTGCTCTCAGGGATCGTATCGCGCCGATGAACTGGAACCTGTGGTATTGGAGCACATCTACAAGGCCATTGATGCTCCTTCCTTGCTTTTCGACCAGATTCGAGCCAATGTCAATGGCCCTACTGACTTGGTAGACCGTCAGATCGCCGACTTGCAGCGAAGAATCCGGAAGGCTGACAAAGAGGAAGATACACTGGTGATGCAACGAACCAGAGGAGTGATCAATCAGAAAAAACTGGAGCGGCTCATTGCCCCGATTACGAACCATCGGGTCCAGTTGGAGCAGGACCTTGCGTTGCTCCAGGAGCAGCGCAAGCTGAGCCATTCTGTCGATGATGTCGAGGAGTTGGTCTCCTCGGGGTTGGCCGCCTACCGGCAGAGACTGTCTGAACTGGACACTGAGTCCCGAAACCGGCTACTTCGCCTGCTTGGCATTCGCCTTACGGGGCAAGGCCGGAGGGTGTTGGTGACGGGCGTTATCGACCCGTCCCTATTCACCACTGGACAAACATTGGCATGACCACGTGCACGTAGTCGTCGCTGTCGGTGGGTTTGAATACGCCGGGGCTGGAGGGGGACGTGATCTCCAGGGTCACCCGGCTGCCGCTCAATTCAGAGAGAACATCCACCAGATAGCGGCTGTTGAACGCAATCTTGCTTTCGTCCTCTTTCTTCATCTCCAGATCTATGACGTCGAGTTCCTCCTCGAACTCGCCGACTTCCTGCGAACTGGCGGAGATCACCAGCTTCCCGCCGGCCTCCTCCTCTTCGACGCTGGGCTTGAATTGCATTCGCACGATGTTGGAGCCATCGCGGGCGAAGATCGAGGCAGTGCGGGTCGACCGCAGGATGCCGGGCAGTTCCAGGACGGCCCGGGTGTCGTAATCCTGGGGAATCAGTTGGTCGTAGTTGGGGAAAGTGCCCTGCAAGATCTGCGACACCAGCTCGGTCTTGTCCCGTCCGTGGACCCTGAACATGAGCTGGCCCCGTTCGGGCACCAGCATCAACTCGACGGGTTCCTGGTTGTCCCCGAGCAGGCGGCCCAGTTCGGTCATGGTGCTGGCCGGGATGATCACCGTAACCTCGTCGGCGGACTGCTCCAGCGAACCGTTGCGCACCGCCAGGCGAAAACCGTCTGCTGATGCAAGGGTAAAGCTGCCTTCGCTCAATCGAACGTTGACGCCGGTCAAAACGGGACGTGATTCCTCGCGGGCCGCGGCAAAGTCAACCTGGTCGATGGCGCTGCGCAGCATCCTGGGATCAACCTGGAAGACTCGCTCCTCTTCCACCACCGGGATCGGAGGAAAATCGGACGCAGGGGTGCCATAGAGACTGGCCTCAGCGCGACCGGCCCTCAGTTTCAGCACATGGGAGCCCGGTTCGATTTCCATTTCTACCCGGTCGGCGCCGAGTGAATTGACAAAATCGGACATGAGACGCGCCGGCACCGTGATAGACCCCTCCTCCTCCACCATTGCGCCAATCCAGGTAGTCATGGACATTTCCAGGTTCGTGGAGGCGAGACGCAGCATTCCCCCGTCGGTGGTCATCAGGACGTTCTGGGTTACGGGCAACGTCGCGCGGCTGGCCACGGCCCGCAAGACCACGGACAGACCCCTGGAAAGATTCTCCTGCATGCAAGAAAGCTTCATCTTTCGCCCCTGACTCCTGGCCGTACAAGCCACCCTGATTTCCGATAGCTTTTTCCCCGGACAATAGGCAAGGTATTATAGGCCAAATTTCGCTTACATGGCACGTTCGGGCCGGGTTGGCCGGGGACTTTTTGTTCTCCCTCCTTCTTGAGGGTGAGGGCGGGGGTGAGGGTGTTCTCTCACTGGGCAACGCATTACTGACGCCCATGATTTCACCCCCACCCAGACCCTCCCCCTCAGGGGGAGGGAGAATTAAAGCCCCTGCGGGTTGGCACATATTCTCGAATTCGAGGGCGGCTGAGCCTTGTCTGATATAATACCGGCTGCTTTGGAGCGGACATCATGACTGAACTGCTGTTTCACGATCACAGCTACCTGCAGGAATTCGATGCCACGGTCACCGCTGTGGCCGGGGCGGGCGTTGCGCTGGACCGGACGGCCTTTTACATCGGCGGTGGCGGGCAGCCCAGCGACATCGGCATTCTGAGAGTCGCCGGACGAGATTACGCCGTGACCGGTATCAAACGGGACGGCGGGCTGCTACTACACCTGATCGATGGAGACAGGCCGAGTGAGGGCAGCCTGGTTTCCGGGCGGATCGACTGGGCGCGACGGTACCAGCTGATGCGCACCCACACCGCGCTGCACATTCTATGCGGCGTGGTCTGGCGCGACTACGGCGCGCTGGTGACCGGCGGCAACATGCAGCCCGGAGAGGCACGGATGGACTTCGAGCTGGAGCGGATGTCCGCCGACTTTGCTGAGGAAGTCGAAGCCAAGATCAATGAGGAAGTGGCCGCTTCCCGCAGCGTGCTGGTCGCCAACCTGCCCCGGGAGGAAGCCGAGCAGATCCCGGACCTGATACGAACCAAGATCAACCTGCTCCCCGCCAACATCAGCGAGGTCCGTACCATCGACATCCAGGGTCTGGACGTGCAGGCCGACGGAGGCACGCACGTCAATAACACCACCGAGGTGGGACGCATTCGCGTGGTCGGCCACGAAAGCAAGGGCCGCATCAACAAGCGCCTGCGCATCGCGCTGGACGACTAGCGCGGTTCCGCGCGGCAGATTAACGAGGATATGCTTATTTATGCCCCGCACCGTGGTTGGAATCGACGTTGGCGGCACCTTCACCGACATTGCAGTCCTGAAAGACGGCAGGCTGACCGTCCATAAGCTCCCATCCACTCCTCAAAATCCATCTCTCGGCATCGTGCAGGGCGTCGAGGAGGTGGACATCGACCGTGCGGACGCCGATTTCGTCCATGGCTCTACAGTGGCCACCAACGCCCTGCTGGAGGGCAAGGGAGCGCGCACGGCACTGGTCACCACCATGGGTTTCGAGGACGTCCTGGAGATCGGCCGTCAAAGCCGGGCGGAACTGTACAACCTGGAGCAGGACCGCACCCCCACCCTTGCGCCGTGGGAGCTGCGTTTCGGGCTGTCGGAGCGCATCGACTACACCGGAGAAATCCTCGAGGACCTTCAGCCGGATGCCCTGGAAGCGCTGATGACTCTGATCGGCGAAGCGGGCGCGGATGCGGTGGCGGTATCGTTCCTGTTTTCCTTCCTAAACCCGGTGCATGAAGACATGGTCAACGCGGCCCTGCAGCAACTTGAGCAGAAACCCTTCATATCCCTGTCATCGCAGGTGCTTCCCGAGTTTCGCGAGTTCGAACGGACCAGCACGGTCGTGGTCAATGCGTATGTCGGCCAGGTGATGAGTCGCTATCTCGGCGAACTGGAGCAGTCGCTGGGCGAGGGGCTGCGGATCATGCAATCGTCGGGCGGCAGCATCACGGCGCGGCTGGCGGCGGAGCAGCCGGTGCGCACCATCCTGAGCGGCCCAGCAGGTGGCGTGGTCGGCGCATTTCACGTGGCGGCCCAAGCGGGTTATCCCGACATCATCACGCTGGATATGGGCGGAACTTCCACCGACGTGTCGCTGTGTCCGGGCCGGATCAAGGAAACCGGCAGTTCCAACGTGGGAGGACACCCCATCAGTGTACCCATGATCGAGATCCATACCGTCGGGGCAGGCGGAGGATCCATCGCCCGCGCGGACGCTGGTGGCGCCCTGGCGGTGGGGCCGCAGTCGGCGGGGGCAGATCCGGGCCCTGCCTGCTACGGCACGGGCGACCAGCTGACAGTGTCCGACGCCAACCTTCTGCTGGGAAGGCTGCGTCCTGACCGGTTCCTGGGCGGGCGCCTGACTCTCGACCTGCCCCGGGCGCAGGGCCTGATGGGATCGCTGGCCGCAGGTCTGGGCCTGGGCGAGCAGCAAGCGGCCCTGGGCATCTTGCGGGTGGTGAACGCCAACATGGAACGGGCCATCCGGGCCATCTCCCTGGAACGTGGATACGACCCCCGGGCCTTCACCTTAGTCCCTTTCGGCGGAGCCGGGCCGGTGCATGGATGCGAACTGGCCCAGGAGCTGGGCATTCCGCGAGTCCTGATTCCGGCGCGTCCGGGAATCCTCTCGGCGCTGGGAGTGGCCATCGCCGACGTGGTGAAGGACTACTCGCGCACGGTGATGATTCGCCCTGACGCCCTTCGACAGGCTCAGGGTGAGCTTGTCGAATCCCTGGAGGAGGAGTTCCACGGGATGGAGGGCCTGGCGCGAGCGGAACTGGAGCAGGAGGGTCTGCCCTCGGACCGGATGACGGCCCGCCGGTTCCTGGACGTTCGCTATGTCGGCCAGTCCTTCGAGTTGACCGTCGACTACCCGACGTCGCGCAGTTCACGTACGTCGGAGGGGCTGGCGCGGGCAATTTCCGACGGCTTCTTCCGGGCGCACCTGCAACGATTCGGCTACGCTGACCGGGCCGAGCCTGTGGAGATCGTCAACCTTCGCCTGAAGCTGGACCTGGCCGTGGACAAGCCGGACCTGCAACTGGATTCGGGGAGGAGGTCCGGACTTGCGCAGGCCGAGGTAGAGAGAGTGGCCGTGGTCTTCCGGGAAGGCGAGATGGACACCCCACTGTACGACCGGGACCTGCTGTCCGTCGGCGACAGGATCGCCGGCCCGGCCCTGGTAGTGCAACTTGACACCACCACGGTGGTGCCGCCCGGCTGGCAGGGAGATGTCGACGCCTACGGCAACCTGCTCTTGACCATGGGGTAGAAAATGACGGGCTGTGGCAGAACCCCTCACTGTTGCTTACAATGAAAGCAGCCTGGTATTACCGCTACCGAGTCGTTCCAAAACGCCCCTATCTCAAGGATGAGTGGTGCGAATTCGCCATCAGTAATCCGGTTCGCGTCGAGGTGCAGGAAGAGGACGGACGAATACGCCACTGGGCTTACATCCCGGAGATTGGTCACTACCTGAGAGTCATAACCCTCGAGGACGGGGAGACAGTTTTTAACGCTTTCCCGGACAGCGGCTTCAGGAGATAAGAGCTATGAATCTAGGCTATGACGCAGAGACAAACTCGCTATATATTGACGTCGCCGAAGGCATCAGCGCGGAATGCGTAGAGATCCACGAAGGGGTCGTCTTGGATTTCAACTCCGACGGGATATTGGTAGGCATTGACATTCATAACGTCGGCCTCCTTCCAAACCAAAGAAAACTGGAAATTCCGGACCGCATCCCCGCCCCGGAAACGATGCTTGGCAACCCGGCCCCCGCAGATGATTAACCGGCAGGAAAGGGAACACCGTCCTCTGACAGTCCTCGCAGTATTCGCGCACCCCGATGACGAAGGGTTTGGCTGCGGCGGCACGCTGGCTGCGCTGGTCGCCGGCGGCCACCGGGTGACTCTTATCTGCGCGACCAACGGTGATGTCGGCGAGATCAGCGACCCAGCGCTGGCCACGCCCGAGACGCTGTGGCGGGTGCGGCAGGGCGAGTTGAGAGCGGCCATGGACGTAACTGGAATCGACGACGTCCGTTTCCTGAACTACCGGGACTCAGGCATGCCGGGATGGGAGGACAACAATCATCCCAACAGCTTGTTCCAGGCTCCTGAAGCCACAGTGGTTGAACAGGTGGCGGCCGTCATAAGAGAAATACGGCCGGACATTGTCATCACCCACGACCCCACGGGGGGGTACGGCCACCCCGACCACGTGACCATCTGCCAGCGGACTGTGTCGGCAGTAAAGCTGTGCAGGGACGATGTGACTCCGCTGCTCTACTACGTCTGCTTTCCTCGCAGTTTCTTCCAGCGGATGTGGAACAAGATGGTGGAGCTGGACCTGCGCCCGCCGTTTTCCGCTGATGACACGGAGGCGCTGGGGACTCCCGACGAGGAGGTGACCACCTTCCTGAACGTTGGCCGGTTCGTGGCCGTCAAGAAAGAGTCTCTGGAACGTCACCGCACCCAGATAGAACGAGACGGCCCATTCACGAAACTCCCGGAGGAGTTTATGAACGAGGCAATGTCCACCGAATTCTTCCAACTCGTCCGGGACCCGGATTCCGATGCCAGGGACATTCTGGCCGAGCTGTCTGAGGCCTGACCTCTCTCATCTGCCCAGCGAGGTGCGCCAATGCCCGTTGACCCAGTCAGCCTCGAAGTATTCAAGAACATGTTCGAGTCGGTGTCCGAGGAAATGGGGGTCGCCCTGCAGCGGACTTCCTACTCGCCCAACATCAAGGAACGCCGGGATTTTTCGTGCGCCGTTTTCGACCCCGAAGGCAACATGGTGGCGCAGGCGGCTCACGTGCCGGTACACCTCGGCGCCATGCCCGCCTCCGTTCGGGCTGCGCTGGAGGTCTTTCCCAACGCGCTGCGACAGGGAGACATCGTCATCCTGAACGACCCGTACCTGGGTGGCACCCACTTGCCGGACATCACCATGGTGGCGCCGGTCTATTCTGAAGAAGGGGGTCAGAAGAGGCTGGCGGCGTTCGTTTCCGCCCGTGGACACCACGCCGACGTGGGCGGAATGACGCCGGGATCCTTACCGCTGTCCACTGAGTTGTACCAGGAGGGCACGATTATCCCGCCCATCAAGCTGGCCAGGGGCGGCAGGATGAACCGGGACGTTATCCAGCTCATCTGCCGCAACTCGCGTACGCCGGACGAACGCAAAGGCGACCTGGCAGCTATGACCGCTTCCATCCGCGTTGGCGAGCAGCGCATGCGGGAACTGTTCGAGCGTTACGGGATGCCGGAAACTTCCGAGCACATGGCGGCACTGCTCGACTACTCGGAGCGGGTAACCCGCCAGACAATACGCGACATCCCCGATGGGATGTACAGCGTCATTGACTACATGGACGACGATGGGCTCACGCAAGAGCCGGTGCCCATCGCTGTCACCATAACCGTGTCGGGCGACGAGATGGAAATCGACTTCACCGGCACGTCGCCGGAGCGGCCCGGTTGCATCAACGCGCCGGAGGCGGTGACCATTTCCGCCTGCCTGTACGTGGTGCGCTGCCTGCTACAGGAGCAGGCTCCCGCCAACCAGGGATGCCTGCGTCCCCTGCACATCAACGCGCCGGAAGGCACGCTGGTCAACCCGAGGCCACAACGGGGCGTCGCCGCCGGAAACGTCGAGACTTCGCAGCGCATCACTGACGTGCTGTTCGGAGCGCTGGCGCAAGCTCTGCCGGAGGTTGTTCCCGCAGCCAGCCAGGGAACGATGAACAACTTCATTATCGGCGGGCACGACCCGGTGCGAGAGAAACCCTACGTATACTACGAAACTGTCGCCGGCGGAATGGGAGCGCGCCCGGACAAGGATGGCATTTCCGGTATCCAGACACACATGACCAACACGATGAACACGCCAATTGAGGCCATGGAGTTCGCCTTCCCCCTACGCTTGCGACGGTACGCCCTGCGGCGAGGCTCGGGCGGCGACGGACTCTATCGCGGCGGCGACGGCGTGATTCGCGAGATGGAGTTCCTGGCCCCTGCGAGGGTCACACTGATGTCGGAGCGCCGCCGCCGCCCCCCTCCTGGCTATCACGGCGGTCATCACGGCGAGCCGGGCGAAAACATGCTGCTGCGCGGAGGCGTGGAGGAGGTGCAACTGGCCGGCAAGGAGATCATCGACGTAGAAGCCGGAGACGTGGTGAGGGTCAGCACTCCCGGCGCTGGCGGCTGGGGCGCTCCCGAACACGGCCACGCCCACCAGCATTGAGCCGCGTTCCGGCTGGGATTCATCTGATTCGACCTTGCGCTTTCGTGGTGGCAGCAATTCTTCTTGCCGCGTGTCTCGCCGGATGTGGCTCGGACACGCCATCTGACCCTAGCGACCTCCTGCTTGCCCCCGACGACGTTCCGGGAATGCAGCTTGACGTTGCATCCGTGTCGGAAGAGGAGTCCGGGGAAGGGCCATCCGCCCAGGTGGAATTGCAGGGGCCCGGGTTCCGAGTGCTACAGACAGTCGTGCTGTTCGAGAGCCGGGAACTGGCTCTGTCGGCACTGGACGGCATCCGCAGTGATCTGGTCAGCCGGGGAGAGACAGAGCCGGGCGGTGTGGAGACAAGCGGCGTTCTGGAGCACAACCTCGGTTCGGAGGAAGCGTCCAGCCTGTTCCTGATTGAAGACCGGGCCCTCGTTCGCCTCACCGTAACAGGTCCCGAACGACAGCAACTGTTGGCGGAGCTGGCCGACATTGCCCGGAGCAAGCTGGAGGGCGGCTAGTGGACTCTCACCTTTGAAATAAACAGGGCAACCACGAGGATTGCCCCTACAAGCCGAGGACTGGCCGGTAGGGGCGTCCCTTGCGGGCGGGATTGCCGGGCAACCCTTTAACCCCCACCCTAACCCTCCCCCGTCAAGGGGGAGGGGACTCTGGAGATAGTTACTAATTGCCGTCGTCGAAGCTCACGATCACAACGGCGTTGGCTATCACCAGGGCATCGTCGCCGCTCTCGTTGGGCACCTCGAGACCTCCCGCCACCGCCTCGCAGTGTCCGGTACCGTGGGGCAGGACCGACAGGACGGCCGCCTTGTCCACCTCGCCGGGATTGGGTACGCCGATGGTAACATCGACGCGCATGTCGTCTGCGGTCTTGCCCAGCATCCTCTGGAACCCGAGGCTGCTGTGGTGGATGGCGTCGAAGACGGCCCTCTGAGCCGCGGTGGTGTAATCACGTCCATGTACGTCGACGCCCATCCCCATTTCAGTTACGCAACGAACCAGTGCCATTTCATTCCTCCGTCGGGTCCAAGTTCAGGCAATTACAACCCAGCGTCAAAGATGCGTCAAGACTGCCGCCAAAATACGCGCCGCCGGTTCATCCTTTACAACCCGGCCCTTGCCCGTTAGATTTCATCGAGCCACTGCCCGCGCAAGACCAGTAACGAACGGCAAGCGTGGCCGGATTCCAATGCCAGTTCCCGTTCTGAAAACCGCACACCCGGCCATTCTGGCCCTCCTGATATCCCTGGCCTTATTCATCCCCACAGGATGCATGGGAGGAGGCAACGAGAAAGCCACTATTACTGTTTTCGCTGCGGCATCACTGACCGATGCGCTCCGGGAGATTGCCAGCGAATTTGAATCCGGGCGTCCTGATGTCGAGGTGAGGCTGAACTTTGCTGGCAGCCAGCGATTGAGGTCCCAGATCGAGCTGGGAGCCAAGGCTGACGTATTCGCCTCGGCGGATGAGCGCCAGATGCATCTGGCGCGAGAGGCAGGTCTCATAGCGGGAAGCGTTAACCATTTCGCCAGCGCATCCATGGCAGTCATTGTCACTCAAGAGTCCGGGATTACCACGCTCCACGAACTGGGCAATCGCGAGACCAAGGTGGTACTGGCGCACGAGAGTGTTCCGGCCGGAGTGTATGCGAGGCAGTTGCTCCAAATGCTGTCCACGAACGACACCGGCCTGGGCGAGGACTACGCAGCAAGGGTTCTGGCAAATGTGGTTTCTGAGGAAACCAGCGTGAAAGTCGTGGAGCAGAAAGTCGTCCTGGGAGAGGCCGATGCCGGTGTCGTTTACCGCCCCGGCGCGCTTACAGCGCTATCCTCCGGCTCGGTACGGGAGCTGCCCCTGCCTCCTGGCGCTGGAGAATTGCGTGCGCTTTATCCCATCGCAGCGCTGAAGGATTCGGCGTCGCAGGAATTGGCGGTCGAATTCATCGACTTTGTGCTGTCCCCGAAGGCGCAAGACATCCTTTCCAGCTATGGTTTCGATGCTCCGTAGATGGCGCCGACCGGACAGCGCCGGAGGTGCGCTGGGCGGCGCTACGGGCGCGATCTACGTCGCATTCATTGGTCTGCCCATTGTCGCGCTGCTGGTCCGGGCAGCCCAGCAGGAAAATCTGTGGAGCGCCGTTACGGGAGATCTGGCGCTCACTGCGCTGCGGCTATCCATCTTCACCAGCGTGGTGAGCATCGCCGTGGTGGTCGCCGGGGGCACGCCGTTCGCCTACCTGCTGGCTCGCAGCAACCACTGGCTGGCGAGAGTGATCGATGGACTGGTGGAGCTTCCCATCGTTCTTCCTCCAGTAGTTGCAGGAGTGGCGATGTTAATGGCGTTCGGACGGAGCGGCTTGATTGGCGGGTGGCTCGACGGCGCCGGGGTAGATATTTCGTTCACCACGGTGGCGGTCGTGTTCGCCCAGGTGTTCGTAGCTGCTCCTTTCTATGTCCGCTCGGCCAAGCTGGGATTCCAGTCGGTGGCCCGGGACTATGAGGACGTATCCCAGACGCTGGGCGTTTCTCCCATTTCGACCTTCTGGCGAATCACGCTTCCCCTGGCCGCTCCGTCGATCATCACCGGGCTGGGTCTTTCGTGGGCCCGGGCGCTTTCGGAGTTCGGCGCCACCATCATGTTTGCCGGCAACCTTACAGGCGAGACCCAGACGATGCCGCTGGCAATAATGACGGCCATGGAGTCCAGCGGAGGGTTGGACAGCGCGCTGGCCCTGTCGGCAATGCTGCTGGTGGTATCGGTGCTAGCCCTGTCGGCGTTGACGCTGGGGTCGAGGCGCCGCTGGAGCGGACGCTTGTGAACGGTCAATCGGGCTGCCGGGGATGGCTGCACTGCCGCCTGGGACAATTCGATCTCCAGCTGGACTGGGAGTTGGAAGCTGGGGAGACTTTAGTGCTATTCGGGCCTTCGGGGTCCGGAAAAACCACGGCGCTGCGTGCCCTGGCCGGGCTTGTTCACCCTGTCTCAGGTCGTATCGATATCGCCGACCAAACTGTATATGACAGCACAGACCAGATATGGGTGCCCGCCCATAGGCGACGCGTGGGCTATCTAACCCAGCAATACCACCTGTTCCCACACCTTAACCTGGCGCAGAACATTTCCTACGGCCTGGGTTCCGGCTGGAGAAATCCGCGATCCGGAAATTTGGCTCTGGAGCTTGAGGAAACCCTTGACGCCTTCCAGTTGCGGGGCCTTGAAGAGCGATTTCCGTGGGAACTATCAGGTGGCCAGCAGCAGCGGGTGGCGTTGGCGAGAGCGATGGCGACACAACCTCAACTGTTGCTCCTAGACGAGCCGTTTTCGGCTCTGGATGCCGGGCTTCGCCGCTCCCTGAGACACGAGCTTCACGTTGCGCTGGCCAGCAGGCCCATTCCCGTCGTGCTGGTTACTCACGACCGCGAAGAGGCGCTGTCGATGGGTGACAGTGTTCAGGTTATAGACGAGGGGAGGACCATCGCCAGAGGGTTGCCCATCGATGTGCTAGGCCAGCCCGGTCAGACTGCCGTGGCCAGGCTGGTTGGTGTGGAAAACCTCTTCCGTATGAAGGTGGAGTCCCGTCATCCCAGGGACGGGACCATGAGGCTCTCGGGGGACGGCAAAGAAATCCCGGTCGTGCTTGAGGCGCCGCTGGATGACGAACCGCTCGACGACAGGGCGGCTGACTGGGTTACCGTAGGGATTCGCGCCTCGGACATTATTCTCTCCTCGGACGAGCCTGTGGGGTCCTCGGCCCGCAACCGGTTGCCTGGAACGGTTTCCCGCATCGAGGCCAGGCCTCCGGGCTACCTGGTTGAATTGGATTGCGGAATACCATTGCATTGCCAGGTCACTGGCGCGTCGCTCGACGAAATGGGAATCAGACAGGGGCAGCAGCTTTGGGCGGTTTTCAAAGCGTCGTCATGCTTCCTTGTGCAGGAATCCGCCGCAGAAGGCGCGAAGGACCCCTAGGCGGCGGGGCGTCAAATTGACCCGTCATTCCGGTCTTGAACCGAAATCTAGGCGGTCTTAACGAGAATATACGACCCGCTTGCGACGATTCTGGATTCCCGCTTTCGCGGGAATGACGGTCACCGGCCCGAGCCGAGTCTTGAGATAGTTCCTTATTCATCCACCGCGTTGGTACGGCCCTGCTCTCACGCCGACCCCGCCATAGGTCTGCTCCACCCTGCAGATGCCAATGTCATCATTTCTTGATACCTGAAGGTCAATGCAAACTGAGAACAGCCATAGAATGAGTGCCTTTTTTTCACTATACGTCTGTAATCGCCGGTTTGGTGACGAATACAGGCAAAATTTACAAAGATTGCCAGTTTTGGTTGCATGTTTCCCTTCGATGGCTATAATGTTGATATACGCACAAAAAAGGTTAATTAGGGCAGGCATTCCAACGTCAACCGGCCGGGTCAACCACCCCGACAGCCGTCGTTTGATGTGCTGTGGCTACAGAGTTCACTGGCCCTTTTCCTTAAGTGCTTAGGAGGTCACCCGTGGCATTGTCGGACAAGACCCTGGTCTGCGTGGAGTGCGGAAGCGAGTTCATCTTCACCGTCGGGGAACAGGAATTTTTCCAGGCTAGAGGATTTGGAAACGAACCCAAGCGATGCCGCAGCTGCCGGGCCGTTCGCAGGACGGAGCAGCGCGGCGGGGGCATGTACCAGGACGGCCCCAGGGAAATGTACCCCATCGTTTGCGCCGAATGCGGCAACGAGGCGATGGTGCCCTTCCGTCCCAGGGGAGACCGCCCGGTGTACTGCAGCGACTGCTTCAGCCGGATGCGGGAGCAATCCGCGCCGGGGTTCTGATCCCTTCACAGCACTTGCAGCGGGGCGGCGTCGAGCCGCCCCGTGGTTTACCACTGCGACCGGTAGCCTCTCCAAGAGTTGTCTGCCGGTTGAAGAATAACCTACGCCGCGCCGCAAGGGACGCCCGCCGCCAGAGAGACCTTCCCCGCCTTTTCCTTCGCCTCGGCGACCGTTTCGGTTGCCCCTTGATTGAACCACTGGTTGTTTCCGGTATAGAATGGCGCGTGAATCGCTTGCTGTTATTTCTATCGGCGCCGCCACGCCCCTCCAATTTGCTGACGAATTCTGCTGCCTCGCCGGACCGTTCACCCAATGAAATTCCGAGACATCCGGGAATTCACCTCCTTTCTGGAAGAAAGAGGCGAGTTGCGCCGTGTCTCCGCTCCCGTGGACACCAGGCTGGAAATCGCAGAAATCGCAGACCGGATGATCAAATCTGGCGGGCCGGCCCTGCTGTTCGAGAACCCCGAGGGCTATGACATCCCGGTCCTGATCAACATCTTCGGCTCGAAGCGTCGAATGGCCTGGGCGCTGGGGCTGGATGACCTTGACGACGTTGCCGCCAGAGTCCAGGGGATTCTAGACCTGGTTCAGGGGCCGCCGGAGGGGATCGGAAACAAGCTTCGGACCCTCGGTCAACTAGTCAATCTCGCGTCCGCGCGCCCCAAAACCATCAGCAACCCGCCGTGCCAGGATGTCGTCATCCAGGGCGAAGAAGTAGACCTGTTCAAGTTCCCAAACTTGCAGTGCTGGCCCATGGACGGCGGCCCATACATCACCCTGCCGCTGGTGATAACCCGCGACCCCGAAACCGGGGTACAGAACTACGGCACTTACCGGATGCAGGTGTATGACCGACGCACCACGGGCATGCACTGGCAGACTCACAAGGTGGCTGCCCACCACGAACGCATCGGCCGGCAGCTGGGGCTGGACCGAATGGATGTCGCGGTCGCTATGGGCGGCGACCCCGCCACCATCTGGACAGGTTCGGCGCCTTTGCCTCCGGATGTTGACGAGATGATAGTCGCCGGCTTTCTCAGGGACGAGGGCGTCTCCCTCGCCAGGGCGCGCAACAGCGACCTTATGGTGCCGGCGGAGGCGGAGATCGTTCTGGAGGGCTACGTGCTGCTGGACGAGCAGCGAATGGAGGGGCCCTTCGGAGACCACACCGGCTATTATTCGATGCCCGAGCCCTATCCCGTCTTTCATGTGACCTGCATCACCCACCGCAACCGTCCCATTTACCCGGCGGCCATCGTGGGACGCCCGCCCTCCGAGGACTACTGGATGGGCAAGGTCACGGAGCGGATGTTCCTGCCACTGGTCAGGACCATCCTGCCTGAGGTCGTGGACATGAACATGCCGGCCGAGGGAGCGTTTCATAACCTGGTGATAGTTTCGATGAAAAAGGAGTATCCCGGTCAGGCGCGCAAGGTTATGCACGGCCTCTGGGGGATGGGCCTGATGAGCCTGACCAAGGGCATTGTCGTCGTGGACCACTTCGTTGATGTGCAGAACGTGTCCGAGGTGGCCTGGCGGGTTACAGCCAACATGGATCCCGCCCAGGATTTCGTGTTTACATCCGGCCCTATCGACGATCTTGACCATGCATCGGCCATGCCCAGGTTCGGAAGCAAGGTGGGCATAGACGCGACCGCGAAGTTGCCCGAGGAAGGGCGCACCAGGGAGTGGCCTCCGGACGTGGTTATGAGCCCGGAAATCAAGGAACTGGTCGACAGCAAGTGGGCCAGCTACGGCCTCCCCTGACCCACCGGGGACAACTCAAAGATGCAACTGGCCAACGCCATACGCTCTCCGATTGTCAAATTGCCCCACTACCTGTGGGTGGTGCGCATCTGGGAATCGCTGTACGCGCTGCCCTTCTGCTACATGGGGATGACGCTGGCATCGGTGGATTCCGGCGGCAGCGGATGGCCGGGCTGGAGCACATTCATCTGGATCACTGTCGCCCTCACCGGCGTGCGGACACTGGGGATGTCGGCCAACCGCTACATCCACCGCAAGGAAGACGCCCTCAACCCACGCACCCGGGGACGGCACCTGCCGCAGGGACTGGTTACTCCGCTGGACGTCATCGGCCTGGCTGTTGTGGGCACGGGCGTATTCTTCTACGCGGCCTCGCAGCTCAATTCGCTTACCCTGATTCTGGCGCCAGTGGCCGCGCTTTATGTCGTCTTCTATTCCTTCACCAAGTACATCACCTGGGCGTGCCATTTCTTCCTGGGTCTCGCTCTGGCGATTTCGCCATCGGCGGCATGGATCGCGGTGACGGGCCGTCTGGACCCTGAGCCGATGTTGCTCACTTTCGCGGTGATAATGTGGGCCGGTGGCTTCGACATGATTTACGGATGCGCCGATTACGACTTCGACCGGGAACACGGGACCAACTCATTCGCCAAGCGGTTCGGGATAGGCACGGCAATCCGCACGACCCGTGTCATGCACCTGATGGCCGCCGGGGCGCTGCTGGCGCTGGGAATCTGGATGGACCTGGGCCCGTACTACTACATCGGCTGGGCGATCGCGGTCGTGTTGCTGGCCCTCGAGAACAGCCTGGTCAAGGCCGATGACCTGTCCAAGCTGCGCTCCCCGCTGTTCCAGTACAACAGCGTCATATCGGTGTCGCTGCTGGTATTCACCATCCTGGCCATCACGCTGTGATGCCCGGGCCGGTTATCGTCGGCGTCACCGGGGCCAGTGGCGCAGTCATGGCCCGCGGGCTGGTCGACGAGCTCTTGCGCCGGGACCTGCCAACGGCCGTAGTCTGCTCCAATGCCGCCAAGCTGGTCTGGCAGGAGGAAATCGGAAGTTCTTTCAACGAAACGCTGGTGGAATGGCAGGAACACCCCGCGTTCGTCCAATTCGCCATCAACGATCTGAGATCCCCCATTGCCAGCGGCTCCTACCCTGCAGCGGGCATGGCGTTGGTGCCGGCCAGCATGAACAGCATCGCCTCGCTGGCCAACGGCATTTCAGGTAATCTCCTGCTGCGGGCGGCGGACGTTTGCCTGAAGGAGCGGCGTCCGTTGGTCCTGGTGCCACGCGAATCCCCGCTCCACAGCATCCACCTCGAGAACATGCTCAAACTCAGCCGCATGGGGGCGGTCATCCTGCCTCCCGACCCGGCATTCTATTTGCAGCCCGCAACGGTCAACGATATAGTCGAATATGTAGTTAATAAGGTACTGGTGTCTTTGCGGATAGACGACGCGTTGCCCGAATTCCAGCAATACCGCGGGGGTGAATAACCATGGGACTGACCTTCGTTGACGGGAGAGCGTTGGGAGCCAGGGGCCAGGAGGAGGAAGTGAGGTTCCTGGTGGACAGCGGGGCAGGGTATTCACTGCTCCCTCAACAAGTCTGGCAGGCTCTCGGTCTGGAGCCGACGAGGGAGGAGAAATTCGTTCTCGCCGACGGCACGGTCATTACCCGGCAAATGTCGAGGTGCTACATCATAATTCCACAGGGCGAGGAGTACTCCCCTGTGGTGTTGGGGGAGGAGGGTGACGACCAGGCCCTTCTCGGTGCGGTGACACTAGAGAACCTGGGCCTTGTCTTGAACCCATTCAGTCGCACTCTGCATCCCATGCGGCTGTTATGGCGAGGCTGACCGGCGCCGAGAGGCAGCGCTACGTCGCCGACCTCTTTTCCCGTATCTCCGGGCATTACGACCTGATGAACGACATCATGACCCTGGGGATGCACCGGGGCTGGAAGCGAAAGACAGTAGCCATAGCGACACAGGAATCAACCGGCGCAGCCCTCGATGTTTCCACAGGAACCGGTGACCTCGCCTTCCAGCTAGCGAGGACGCCTGGAGTCAGCCAAGCCGTGGCCCTGGACCTTCTTCCGGAGATGATTTTCAGAGCCCAGCAAAAGCGCCACCGCCATGTAACAAGTCCCCCCTTTTTCATTGTTGGAGATGCCCTTTCCCTCCCGTTCCCCTCTGACACCTTTGCCTGTTCTACGGCAGGGTTCAGCCTCCGCAACATGCCCGACGTTCGCCAGGCTATTGCCGAGATGGCACGTGTGGTGCGTCCGGGCGGGCGCATTGCGCTGCTGGAGCTTTCACCGATGGAATCCGACTTCAAGGCTCGAGTATTCCGCCTGTACTTCCACTGGCTTGTGCCGCTGGTGGGAGGGATAATCGCCAGGGACCGCACTGCCTATACCTACCTGCCCCAGTCGGTGGACACGTTCATTGACGCCGAGGAACTTGCGGCAATTCTGCGGGATGCCGGGCTTTCGGGGGTAGGGTATCGACGCCTGGGTTTCGGCACCGTGTGCGTTCATTGGGGCGACAAGCCATAACTGCGTCGCCATCGATTCGCGGGTTGCTGGACAGGCCAGTTCCAGACTCCCACTGTATATCGCCGTTGGTTTGGGGTAAAATTATGGATACTTACCTCATTAGGTTATGTATAACCGCGATAACACCTGACAGTCGCGGCGTTCCCTGTGGATTTCAAACGGTTGGGCAGGGTCGGCTATGACCACCATGATCGAAAAACTCGAACCCATAATCCGCCGCTATGAAGAGATCGAGACGGCTATGGCGGATCCTGACGTCGTCGTCAATTACGAACGTGTGCAGGAACTGGCCAAGGAACGCGCATCCCTCGACGACCTGGTTGCCATCGCCCGCGAATACCGGCTGCTGCTGGAGGAGAACGCCGACCTGGAAGCGTTGATTCAGGAGGGAGCCGAACCGGAACTGGCCCAGATGGCCAGGGAGGAACTGGAAGCCAACGAAGCCAGGCTGGAGGCTGCGACCATGTCGCTTCGAACCGCCCTTCTTCCCAAGAACCCGAACGATCAGCGGGACGTGATCATCGAGATCCGCGCCGGGACTGGCGGAGACGAGGCGGGCCTGTTCGCCCGGGACCTCTATCGAGCCTACAGCCGTTACGCCCAGAGCCGGGGCTGGGAGGTGGACGTCATGGACGCCAATCCCAGCGAGGTGGGGGGCTTCAACAAGATAGTCCTCGAAGTGCAAGGGCGCGGCGCCTTCAGCCGCTTCAAGTACGAGAGCGGCGTACATCGGGTACAGCGCGTCCCCGAGACGGAGGCCCAGGGCCGCATCCACACCTCCACGGCTACGGTTGCAGTGCTGCCCGAGGCCGACGAGGTTGAGGTGAAGATCAACGAGGGAGACCTGCGCATCGACATTTTCCATGCCGGTGGCCACGGCGGGCAGAACGTCAACAAGGTGGCGACGGCAGTTCGCATAGTCCACAACCCGACCGGCGTTACAGTGGTCTGCCAGGACGAGCGGTCGCAGCACAAGAACAAGCAACGCGCGATGGCAATGTTGCGCGCCCGGCTGTTCGAGGCCGAGCAGGAGCGGCACGACGCCGAGATCAGCCAGGCCCGCCGCTCCCAGGTTGGAGGGGCGGAAAGGGCCGAGAAAATTCGCACCTATAACTATCCGCAGGACCGTGTCACTGACCACCGTTGCAGCACCACGTTCCACGGCATTCCCCGGTTGATGGACGGATACTGGGACGACATCATTGACCGCATGGTCTCGTGGGAAGAGGAGCGTTTGCTCGGCGATGCCGGCGTGTAGGCGTCCGTGAGGCGTCAGGCAACTCCGGCTGGCATCCTCCGTTAGACCCACGCGAAGGGAACGCTGGATCGCGTTGGCCGATTCCCACGAAGGCCCAATCTGCTCAAATTGCGGCTTCACGAATCTTGCTATTGCCAGGTTCTGTGGCGGGTGCGGCACCCGGTTGACCGTTGGCCCGTCTCCGGTCGTTTGGCAGGGCGGGATCGAAGACTCCTCCCCCGATCACTGCCCGGTGGACGCCGCGTCACAGGCCCAAAGTCGCTGCCCTAGCAGCTTGGCCAACGTCGTTTCGTCACCCCGGCGTGCAGGCGCAACCACTCGGCCAACCATTGACGAAAGCGATGCGTCGCTCGCATGCAGTGGCATTCCGCTATCGGCCCTAAAGAAGGCCGTTTCAGACAAAGCCGTACATCTGCTCATCTTTGGACTCATCGCCACAGGTTTGGCACAGCTGGGCCTGTATTTCTCCGTCGAGCTGAATGCCAGGGCGCCCACAGGCTACCTGCTCCTGCTGGCCCTCGGAATCGCAGCGTTCACGCTGGGTTCTGCAGGGTTGCGAATGCGTCGCTCAAATTATGCGACGGACACGGACTCACTTGCCTTGAAAAACATGCCCTCACCGAGTTGGACTTCTCTGCGATCTCCGTTGGGCATCGCGGGATTGGCCATCGGCGTGCTGGCGCTGGCGTTCCTGGTGTCCACGCTGGCCGCAGGGTCCGAATCAGGCAGCGCAGTCACCGTATGGGTGGTGGTCCTTGTCGCCTTTGCGCTGCCATTCGTCCCTCTTGCAGAGGCAGCCAACTGGCAAGTCAATACCCGGACCCAGGCGTGGCTTCGTCGATTCGGCTGGGACTTGCTGATAGTCGTTGGACTACTATTCGCGTTTATCGCCGTCAACCTTTATGACCTGCGGGACTGGTACTACTCGGCCATCGGGGACGAGTATCTGTTCTACGAACACACCAAGCGCATCGTCGATGAGGGTATAGCACGGCCCTTCAGCCAGGAGGGCGTATACAACAGGCATCCGGTGTTGAATTCGGTGTTCCAGGCGGGCGTGATGCGGATGTTTGGCGCCGACTACTTCGGATGGAAATTCAGCGAGACCCTCAACGTGGCCCTCACCATCCCTGCCATCTATCTTTTGGGCCATCAGCTAGGCGGCAGACGGGCGGCGATAGTGGCGACAGTCATGTTCGCCTTCAGCCACTACGTATTCGCCTTTGCGCACACTGGATACAACAACCTGTCACCGCTCCCCGTTGCCGCGTGGGCCGTTGCGCTTTGCGTCATGGGCTGGCGGAGGCAAAGTTTGGTCCTGCTGTACGCAGCAGGACTCATTGCCGGTCTTGGCTTCTACACCCATTACTCGGCCCGGGCGATATTGCCGATCCTAGTCCTTTTCTCGTTGAGCATGGGCGGCCCGAAGAGACTAGCGCAATTGTGGCCACTGGGACTGGGATTCGCCCTTACTGTCGTCCCGACATTCGTGGTCGAACAGGAGGGTGTGCTGACCCGCATGTTCGGGCAGGTGGTCGGCGGGTACACGGAGGTGGTCACAGGGTCGGTGGTGCAGCGGGTCCTCGACAACATCGTACTCAACCTGCCGGCCTTCAGTTACAACGCGACCGTGCACACCTATGTCTACGGCGCCCTGCTGGACCCGGTGAGCGGCCTGCTGGCGGCGTTGGGAATTGCCTATGCCCTGGGAAATTTAAGAGACCACGGGTGTCGCCTGCTCCTCGTCTGGTTCGCAGTGGCCATGTTCATGACGGGCATCCTGTCCCCTTACCCGCACGTCGCCGTTACAAGGCTCATCTTTGCCGTCCTGCCGTTGACCTTGCTGGCAGGTCTCATGGCAGGGCGTTTCTGGGCCTTGATACCGCCTGAGCGACTGAAAATTCCGGAGCGCCTCAGGTCAGCCGTTGGGATATCAATCTACGCCACCGTGCTGCCAGTCATACTGGCGCTGAACCTGTGGCAGTTCTGGCACGTTACGCCATCCGTGTTTCCTCATTCCCCGGAGGCCGTGGCGCTGGGGGCGTTCCGGTCAGAGGCGTGTGGAGCCGATCTGCAGGAAACCCTGTTCGTGGGCAATGCCGTGGGTGAGGGCAGTCTCCTGCAGCGAATGATGTCTTCCATGCACCCGCAAGGGCCCGCTCTTGCGGGAATCAGCCATTCCGAGCTTACTGAGGGAACGGAGTTGCCCGAACCGTCTCCCGGGTGCATCGTGTTCCTGAACCCGGATGCGGCCGAGGCTCGCCGGTTGCAGAATGAGTTGACGCGCCGGTATCCTGATGGCCGACTATTGCCGTTTACCAATCCCTCAGACACCACCACTGTGGCAGTCTTCACCAGATAGCGGGAACTTCGTTGGGGCATCCTTGCCCGAAAAATTGACGTCAGCAGGTCTTGTATCGCCATGGCTGTAATCCGAGAGACCATCAGGCAGACCCATCAGACCCTGGAGTACGCGGGCATTCCGGACGTTCGCCTAGAGGCCGAGGTCATGGTCATGACGGTCATGCGCATGACCCGGCAGAACATTTTCGCCGAGCAGGAGACGGAAGTGCCCGCCAATGCCGCGGACGACCTGGCGGGCATTGTGGCTCAACGACTCGAACGCATCCCACTGGCCTACATCCTGGGGTACCGCGAATTCTATGGCATCAACGTGGTGGTCACGCCTGACGTCCTGATCCCCCGGCCCGAGACCGAGGGAATGGTGGAACACACCCTGTTCATGGCGCTGATGGGGATGGAGACGCGGGAATTGAGCATCGCCGACGTGGGGACGGGCAGCGGGGCCATCGCCGTAAACCTGGCCATCCACCTTCCCGCCGCCAGGATCTACGCGGTGGACATCTCGGAGTCCGCGCTGGACGTGGCCGCCTGGAACATCCGCGCTCACTCCGTCGCTGACCGGGTGCGCCTGGGACACGGAGACCTGCTGGAACCGTTGCCGGAGCCGGTGGACCTGATCGTGGCCAATCTGCCCTACATCCCCACCGACCGCATTCCGACCCTTCAGCCGGAGGTGCAGAGGGAACCCGCGGACGCCCTGGATGGCGGCTCGGACGGGCTGGATCTGGTGCGCCGCTTGCTGGCGCAGGCGCCCTTAAAGCTGAACAGTCCGGGCATCATCCTGCTGGAGCTGGACCCCGAACAGTTCCCAGCCGCCGAGGCTCTAGCGCTGGAGCAGTTTCCCGACGCGGAAATATCAGCGGAGCAGGACCTTTCCCGCAGAGACCGGATAATGGTCATCAACCGGCCGTGAAGCTTTGCAACGCGGGAATACAATCGGACTCCTGATTACTCGTGACTGTTCAGTGAGTATAATATCGGCCACTCAGTTTGCCGCCGCGAGGTTTGCCATGACAGCGCAGCCCCATCCCTTGTCCCCGGCTGGCGCATTGCGGCTGCCGCCGCTGCCTGATCCTCCCAGAAAAACTGATATGCAAGAAAACATGCATTTCGATCGGCCCGCTGACATGAACACTCTGGCACGTCATCTCGGCGCCTTACGCGAGGGTTCCACAACCTTCATAGCAGGCCGGGGCTACCTTTGCCGACGGCGCATCGACCTGCCATCCTGCCCCTACCCGGATATGATTGTCGCCTTTAACGTTGCCGCCGAAGAAATCGGAGCAGCCAACGGCTACGTGATTGAGGAAGTGGGCAAACCGCCGGACATGGTGCTGGAAGTCGCCTCCTCTCATACCGCGCGACGGGACTACACCGAAAAGCGGAGCATCTACGCCGGAATGGGGGTAACGGAATTCTGGCGTTTCGACCACACCGGAGGCGACTACTACGACGCAGCCCTGACCGGTGATCAGCTAGCTGTGGACGGAGTCTATCAACCTATACAAATGGTCACGGATCCCCAGGGCGTGATATGGGGATACAGCGATGTGCTGCAATTGTCGCTGTGCTGGGTAAACCGGCGGCTGCGCTTCTGGGACCGCGCGAAGCGGCAATATCTTCTGGACCCATCGGAGTTGGAAGAGGCCCTACGGCAGTCTCAGGCTGATCGAATTGCCGTGGAAGCTGATCACTACGCCGCACAAGAACGCATACGGCAGCTGGAAGACCAACTCCAGCATCTGCAAAACCCTGACTCGTAGGGTAAGAGAGTGTGTATTGTCAGGTTTCAAGTGTTTCCTCTGGGCCGCGCCACATTGTTGGAGATACTGGATTCCGGCTTTCGCCGTAGTGATGGTTTAGGCGTTTCGGGAATCTTATAGAAAATGAACAGGGCAACCACGAGGGTTGCCCCTACCATACGATTAGGATTCCGTAGGGGCGCCCCTTGTGGGCGCCCTTGGGTTGCGCAGACCCCGGTTCATCCTTCACACGCTCAGGATGAATCGACAGGCTCAGGATGAACGGGGTCTAGGACCACGGGAATGTTTAATTAGCCCATTCCGTTTATGCGGAACATGCCGCGGGCCGCGTCCATCCACTCCTGAAAATACAGATGAACGCCCTCACCCTACCCCTCTCCCTCCGGGATAGGGGATATGCTACACGCTCTCTTAGTTGGGGCTGATGGGGTAGGCGCGCAGGGCGTTGTCCCAGAGGATTTTGCGCTTGCTCTCCATGGAGACGTCGGGAAGTTCAAGCATGTCCTGCTTGGCCCTGAAGTACTTCCTGCCCTCGGGGTGGCCGAAGTCGGTTGCGCCGACGATCACGTGGTCGCCGATGGCGTCGATCAGCGGGGCGATGCCCGGATCGTCCTGATCGGCGGCCACGAAGCACTGTCGCTGGAAGTACTCCACGGGATTCTGGTTCAGCCCCTGGATGCGTAGCCGACGCGTCCCGCCCTGGATGCCCGCCTCCAGCCGGTCAAGCCAGAAGGAAGCCCAGCCGCAGCCCGACTCCAGGAACACCAGCTTGAGGTCAGGGTGACGCTCCAGCACACCACCCATGATGAAGGCGGTGCAGGCCAGCATACTGCCCATCACGAACGACACAGTGGTGCGGCAGTTGCGCAGGCCGGGGAGGTAGTCCAGCAACCCCTGGTCGAAGGGGTGGTTGGCGCTGGGATGCAGACCGATGGGCACTCCCAACTCCGCGCAGGTTGACCACAGCACGTCGCACTCGGGGTCGAACAGGCGCAGGTTGGGAACGGGCGCCGGGTTCAGGTGCACGGCCTTGAAGTCGTACTCCTGCACGCAGCGGCGCACTTCCTCAGCCGCCAGCGCCGGGTCCCGCAGATCGACGGAGGCCGCCCCGCAGGCGCCCTGGCCGATCTCGGCGCAGAAATCGCCCAGCCAGCGGTTGTAAGCCCGCCGGATGGCCATGGCGGTCTCGCCGTCCATTTCGGCGACGCCGGTAGTCCAGAACCCGGCAGTCGGGTAGAGAATCATGTGGTCTACCCCGTGGACGTCCATGACCTCCCGGTAGGCACAAGCCGGAAAGTCCTGGTCGGCCCACTTGCCATAGGCGACGTCCAGTTCGTCGAGATCCCGGTCCTGGAAGCTGCGGGTGGCGGCGTCGGTGTCCCTGAACCCCAGCGGGTAGGTGCCCATAACCTCCAGTTCCAGCTCGAAGGCCAAGGCACTCTCGCGGGTGGATGATTCGTCCACCGCGTTGAAGCCCTTGCCAGAGGGGGCCGTAACCCAGCGAACGTGGCCGCTCACCAAGTTCCGGTACTTCTTCTCCAAGTAGTCCGTCCAGATGGACTCTGGCTCCAGGACGTGGGAATCGCCATCGATAAACCGCAGGGCTTCCATCGTCTTCTCCTTAGCAACTGTCCGAAAGGAGGTGAATTGTTTACCAACGGGCCAGCGGTACTACCTTTTCATCCCCGCCCCTTCGACAAGCTTAGTGCCTGGCCTAACCTTCCGCCTGAGGGGATTACTGAGATAGTTTCTTGGCCGGTTTACAGACCCTCGAGTTCCAAGGTTGCCACCTCGCGGGTCTCCATGTCGGCGACGCGTATGGTGTGGTTGTTGGTATCGGCGATGTACATCTTGCCGTTGGCTATGCTCAGGCCGCTGGGTTCGGAGAAACGGGCCTGGACGAAGGGGCCGTCGACATGGCCGGGGGAGCCGGTTCCGGCCACAGTGAAGGCCGACCGGGTCTTGGGCAGCACTCGCTTGATCTTGTGG
Source organism: Dehalococcoidia bacterium (assembly GCA_965203005.1). Lineage (GTDB taxonomy): Bacteria > Chloroflexota > Dehalococcoidia > Lucifugimonadales > UBA3495 > VXOI01. Next base: position 761,883 of record CBDBBS010000002.1, on the reverse strand, counting down.
TTGTAGGTATCGGCAACGTACAGTACTCCGTCGTGATGGGTGATGCCGATGGGGTGCTGCATCCTAACGCGGAAGTCCTCCCCGTCCACATCTCCGAACTCGAACAGTCCCAGGCCGATGAGCGTTCGCACTGAGCCACCGGGACTGAGATCGCAGCTGCGTATGGAACTCGTTTCGCTGTCAGCAAAGTACAGCCGCTCGCCGCTGCTTCCATCATTGCCAACAGTGATGCCACTGGGCTGCGCCAGGGCGGATGTCGCCAGCGGGCCGTCGGTGATGGCCTCGCGGCCACTGCCCGCGTAGTCGCCCACCATGCCGGTCTCAAGCTCCAGCGACCAGAGCTGGTGGATGCCGGCCATGGCGACGTAGATCACGCCGCTGTGCAGGGCCAGGTCCCACGGCGAACTGAGGGCGAAGGAGCAGCCGGGCCGGCGTCCGTTGCGCTCGTAACCCTGCTCGCCTGTGCCCGCGATGGTTTCGACCAGTCCGGCCTGTAGGTCCACGCGACGGATGGCGTGGTTCTCGGTGTCTGCGACGTAGAGCACGTCACCGTCGATGGCCATTCCCTGCGGGTGATTGAAGGCTGAGTGAGCCAGGGGGCCGTCAATAAACGCTTCCTCGCCGGTGCCGATCACCTTCTGCACTGCGCCGTCAAAAGAGGAGACGACGATGCGGTTATGATTGGTGTCCGCAATGAACAGCCTGCCCCCTGCTTTGCCTGCCCTGAGCTCGCCGAATGGGTCGGCCAGGACCTTGCCGGGGAAGCTGAGGGCGCTCTCCGGGGCGCGGGGCGGAGTGGTCGGCAGGGGCGAGCGTTGCATGATGCCCAACTCGTCGAATTCGGCAACCATTCCGCCCAGCAACGTGTCGAACTGGTCGAAGGTCAGTTCGCCCTCGTGCTTGCCGATGACGTTCCCTCGCGGATCGATGAACATCAGCGTCGGCCAGGCCCGGCAGGAATACTGCTGCCAGACGCGGAACTCGGCGTCGTTGATCACGGGGTGCTCCAGCTCGCACCGTCGCACGGCAGCGGTCAAGCTATCGGTCTCCTTTTCCGTGGGGAACTTGGCCGAGTGGACCCCGACCACCACCAGCTCGCTGGCGTACTTGCGCTCCAGTTTCCGCAACTGCGGAAAAATGTGCATGCAGTTGACTCAACAGTAGGTCCAGAAGTCCAGGATGACGATCTTGCCCTTGAGTTCCTCCATTGTCAGGGCCCTGTCAGTGTTGACCCACTCCAGGCCATCGGGGAATTCGGGAGCGGCCACCTGGCCGGCGTAGGTTCGGCTGGTTGTCATCGGGACCTCCGGTTTGCCGTTGACTCAAGATATTCGAGGCGAGAGACACACCCCCACCCCGACCCTCCCCCTGAGGGGGAGGGGGTTTTTCAGTGACTGTGGGTTCAGCCGACAGCGGCGGGCTGGAGCTGCTCGGCGAGGAACTCGCGGGTGCGCGCCCACGCCAGCTCGGCAGACGTGCGGTGATGTCGCTGGGGCATGTAACGGTTCATGAAGGCGTGATCCGCGCCGGGGTAGCTGTAGAAGCGGTGCTCCTTGCCCAGGCGAGTCAGCTCGCCGTCCAGCGTGCGCATATCGTCCGGCGACGGATTGGCGTCCACCTCCCCGAAGTGGAACAACATGGGGCAGTTGATGCCTTCGGCCAGCGCGAAGGGCGCGACTTCGCCGGCGCCCCACGGCACCAGGATATTGCCGCCGTAGAAGGGCACCGCCGCCTTGAAGTGCGCGTTGGTGCAGGCCGCCAGCCAGACGACGCGCCCACCCATGCAGAAGCCGGTGATGCCGAGCCGTTCCCGGTCCACCGAGGCGTGAGAGCGGAGGAAATCGACGGTGGCGTCCACGTCTGCGATGATGTCCGGGTCGCTGAGCTGGTCGCGCTTGCTGCGGCCGGTCTGCTCCACCATCTCGTCGGTGATGCGGTGAAACAAGTCGGGAGCGGCGGCTACGTAGCCCTCCCTGGCAAGGTTGTCGACAACATCCCGAATGAACATATCCACGCCGGGCGCGTGGTGAATCACCACCATGGCCGGGAACGGCCCTTCCCCTTCCGGCACATTCACGTAGGCCGACATTTCGGCGCCGCCGACGTTGACACTCTGCACTGACGCAGGCATACCCCCTCCGATTACCAATTCTTCTTCTCCACTCTCAGGACGATCTCCATTGATCCTTCATTGCAGTGCGCCGCAGGTCCACCTGGTCTATTCGACGGCAAGCACGGCGTAGCGGATGAATATGGTACCCACCGGCTCGGCGAGGGGCGCGTTGCCGACGAGGACGGCGATGACGTGCTCGGTGCCCGGGACTGCGCTGTCCTCGACGAGTATACGCTTGGGCGTGTTGTTGCCCGTGATGACCCACAGGTTGCGGTCAATCTGACCGTCCACGTAGACCTCGCCGTAGTTGTCCACGTTGGTCTCGAACCAGACGCGACGGCCGGCCACGTCCTCGCCCTTGACGGCGCTGGGAATGGTCAGCCGCAAACGGTACCAGGCAAAGGTGAAGCCGACGGAGCGGCGTTCCTGGATGTCGGCATTCTGCTCCCACCACGAGTCGTCGTAGTCGGGCAGCCGGGCCAGGCTTTCCCGCATTTCGGCGACCAGGCCCTGGTTCGGTTCGCCGGGCGCGACGCCCATCGCAACCCGCCAGCCTTCGGCTTTGAGGAGCGCCAGGTCGTCGGCGTTTTCCAGGTCAAGAGATACGCGAGGCATCGGCTTCTCCTTTTTGAAACGTCCTTTCCCGTTGGGAGGGACGTCCCCACTCTGGCCCTCCCCCTGAGGGGGAGGGGACTTGGGGGGTAGTCACTAAGCGGTTACTTTGGCGGCCTTCAGGTGCTTGTCGAAGAACTCGATGGTGCGGGGCCAGGCTGCGGCGGCCGCTTCCGGGTGATGGCGGTCGGGATTGTTGAAGTCCATGAAGGCGTGGTTGGCGCCCTCGTAGGTGTGGAACTCGAAGGTCTTGCCCAGCCGGTTCAGTTCCGCCTCCAGCTTGTCCCGGTCCTCCAGCGACGGATTGACGTCGATGGAGCCGAAGTGGAACAGCATGGGGCAGTCGATGTTGGACGTCATCTCGAAGGGAGTCTGAGTGCCATTTCCCCAGATATTCATAATGCTGCCGCCGTAGAAGGGAACGGTGGCCTTGAATATGGGGTTGGAGGCAGCCATCATCCAGGCCACGCGACCGCCCATGCAGAATCCGGTAACGCCGATGCGGTCGCTGTCGACGTGCGAGTCGGCGACGAGGAAGTCGACCGCCGCGTTCATGTCGGCGATTACGTCCAGGTCGTTAAGGTAGTTCAATCGCTCCAGCCGCGGCCCGTTGAGCTGCTCGTCGGTGTAGCGGTGGAACAGGTCCGGCACCACGGCAACATACCCGGCTTCCGCCAGACGGTCGGCCATTACCTTGTCGAACTCGTCCAGCCCGCCTACGTGAAAGGCAATGACCACGGCGGGGTACGGCGCCTCACCACCGCTGGGCACGGCGGCGTACATGTCCATCTCGGAGCCGTTGACCATCAGCTTGTCCGTGAAGGATGGCATTATATTTCTCCTTGTTCCTGCTGCTTTCCGGAAGGAAGATTCAGAATCCGGCTTTTCCGTATGACCCATTCACCCCCACCCTATCCCTCCCCCTGAGGGGGAGGGGATTCTTGCGAGATCCTCCTTCGTCTAGGGGGAGGGGATTCAAGGCTTTCCTTATATCAGCCCCTCGGCGCGGACGGCGGCCATGGTGTCTGAGAAAGCCTCGATGGTCTGGTCTATATCAGACTCGTTGTGGACTCCGGAGACCAGTATGGTTTCGCGGCCCATTATGTCGACTCCGCGATTCTGCAGTCCCCGCTTCATCGCCGTCGTCGCCGGGGACGCTGCGGCCTGCGCGATTTCCCTGTACGACACGGTGAGAATGTCCGGTCCGCAGTCGGCCAGCACCACATGGAGCATCGATGCTATGCCGTGGACGTGCCCTGGGATTTCCAGCCGCCCCAGGACCTCGTTGAATCCCGCCTTGAGCCGTGCCGCCATGGCATCGGCATGCTCATTGATGGGCTGGCTGGCCAACATTTCGAGAGCCACGGCCCCGGCGGCAGCCGACAGAGGGTTGGCGTTGAAGGTGCCGGGGTGGTAGACGCGGCGGACGTTGTCCCACTCCGGGTCGCCCCGGTGAGCGATCATGTCGATGATGTCGGCCTTGCCGCCCACTGCGCCGCCGGGCAGGCCGCCGGCCACGATCTTGGCCATGGTCGTAAGGTCCGGCGAGATGCCGTAGCGCACCTGCGCTCCACCGGGGGAGGCCCGGAAGCCGGTCACAACCTCGTCGAAAATGAGCACCACCTCGTGCCGGGCGGTGAGTTCCCGGAGGCCGCTCAGGTAGACCGGAACGTCAAAGGTCATCTGGCCCATGTGAGCGCCCGTCGGCTCCAGAATCAGGGCGGCGATGTCATCGTCGCGGTTCAGAGCGTCCTCTACTGCCCGCAGGTCGCCGGCCGGAACAATGACCATCGTGCCCATGCTGGCGTCGGGGATGCCTGGCGCGGAGCGGTCGGAACCAGCCATGGCGTAGTCGTGCCAGCCGTGGAAGTGGTCCTGCAGCTTGATCACCTTGTTCTTGCCGGTGTAGGCCCGGGCCAGGCGCATGGCCATCAGCGTGGCCTCAGTGCCGGAACTGTTGAAGCGCACCTTCTCGACAGCTGGCATCAGCGCCTTGATGGCCTTGGCCCAGCGCAGTTCCTCGTCGGTGGAAGCGCCCAGGTGCGTGCCGCGCTGTATCTGCCGCGAGACCGCCTCGGCGATGGCCGGGTGCGAGTGGCCCAGCAGCAGCGCGCCGTGGCCCGACACGTAGTCGATGTACTCGTTGCCGTCAACGTCCCACTTGCGGGGTCCCTCGCCGTGGGTCATGAACAGCGGGAAGGGCGTGGCGTAGCGGGAGTCGTGAGTGACGCCGCCGGGAAAGATGGTCACGCTCTCTTCGTAACGCTGGGCCGAACCGGGGTGTCTGGCGATATAGTCCTCGAGGATGGTCGGCATACTGCCTCCTGCGGCGGCGCGGGACGGCCCGCGGGCCCGCCGGGCGGTTGATGCCGCCATTGTAGCGCGGAGGGGCGGCGTGCGCTACGGCGCCTGACCGCAGTACAACTCAACCCCGTGCAGTTCGGAGCCGAGCCACGGCACGGAATGCTCGGCGCCTGGCTTGATAACCGGATCAAGTACCGTGCCAATGGTCTTACTGATTATCGGGCTTATGATTCGTTTTGCAACGAAATGCAGCGGTACTTTGGTGATAGCCGTGAAGGCGGTCACGGCGCCAAAAGCAAGAAGCGGGGCTACAACATCCGTAGCCAGGGGGGCGGCAAAATTCTGTACCAAGGGAGGAGGCATACATCCGTTAAATCCCGTATGTTCGAGCTTGATGTGTTCCAACTGGGTGAGGTTGCCGAACTCGAGCGGCAGCTCCCCGTTCAGCCCCGGATTGTCGAATAGATTCAGCATCGTCAGGCTGCGCAGTCTGCCAAACTCGGGCGGCAACTCTCCACTCAACGAGGACCGAGATTCACATTGCTTGACGTAACGACTGCCCTGGCTGTTCAGGCCCAGCGATTTCAGTTCCCGGAGGTGACCCAACTCCGCAGGTATGCTGCCTCTGAGGCAGTTATGGCTGAGGTTGAGCGTTTCCAATTTCGTGAGATAGCCTATTTCCTTGGGTATGGTTCCCTTCAATTCCCGTTTGTCCAGCGACAGCCCAATTATGCGGCAGGTCTCGCTGTAAGAGTTGCCAGTCCAAGTGTCGCGACTAGCGGTTTCGACTCCGTGCCAGCCCCCAACACCGCAACCATCTCTTGGCGTCAGCAGATTCAGGTTATCGTCCTTCCAGTGGCTGAATTCGTCTGAGTCGCTACCAGCGCTTACGAAGTGATTCTTGATAGCCAGCAGCGCCAGTTTGTCCGTGGAGTGGTCCTCATGGGCATCCTCCAGGGCCCGTTCCCCCAGGACCAGTTCCTCCAGGGCCAGTTCCTCCAGGGCCAGTTCCGGGGGTGGGGGCGCGCAGGGCGGCAGCCACAGGCCGTAGGTGGGCCGAATCCAGCCATTCACCGCGTTTTCCCAGTCTTTCGGCAGAGCCCAGTCCCAGTCGTAACTGGCTGTATTCGTTCTTTTTATGGCTGCCAACGCCTCTTCCATATCGTCTTCCAGCTGCGTCAGCAGACTGCGCGGAATGCACCCTTTCAGTTGGTTATCGTAGAGGTACAGGTTTTCCAGGCTGCCGCGGTATCTGGGAAGCATCTCACGCAATTGCCAGGGTATATACTCGGACAGGCTGTTTGAGCTGAGGTTCAGGTGAGTCAGGCTCTTGAGATTACGAAACTCCTGAGGTATCGCCCCCTCCAAGTTGTTCGAGCTGAGGTCCAGCCGTTCGAGGTTGCTAAGATCGCTCAGTTCATTTGGTATGTTGCCATCTAAACTGTTGCCGCTGAGGTCCAACCACTGCAGGTGGGTGAGATTGCCCAACTCAGGTGGTATCTCGCCACGCAAATTGTTGCCGCTGAGGTCCAGGCCGATGACGTGGCCCGTCCTTTCATGGACCGTAACCCCTTCCCAGGTGCTGATTGGATTGCGCGCTGACTCCCAACGCCAATTACTCCAGTTGCCTTGGGTCAGCCAGCCCGCGTTCTGGTAGATATACTCGATGAAAAGGGTGCCACTCCCAGGAGGGTAGTAGAAGCTGGTGGCCCATTCCGTTCCTTCAGCTTTTTCAATCCACCAATTTCCGATATGGTCATCCTCACGTTCATTCCAAGGCCTTCCACCTCCCGTTTCATATCCCTTATTCAATTTGACGCCGTTGCGGTCCCCGAGGTTGTCTTTCAAGATTTCATAACGGTCGATAAGCGCTTTGTGATTGCCGCTGCCCTTCGTATCAACATACAGTGTCGCCAGCGCCACCTTCTCCTCCCGGTGTTCCGGCGGCGGGCAGAACGGCAGGGGGGTGACATTGCGAAGTCGGGTCTGAAACTTCAATTCCAATGGGACGCATCCGCTCAGGCCGGAGTTGCCATTCAGAAGCAGGGTCGTCAAGGCGGTCAGGTCGCCTAAGGTTTCCGGCACTGGTCCGCTGAAATTGTTATTGCCTATGTCCAGGGTTTTCAGGCTCCTGAAATTGCCCAGTACGCTTATGCCACCTCTCAAAGAGTTGTCGCCGAGGTACAGGTATTCCAGGCTGGCGAAGGGCTGGTCCAATTCTTTATCCTGTCCCCAACCCAATTCTCCGGACAGAACATTCTCATCCAGTCTCAGCAACTTTAGCTTCGCCAGCCGCTCCAGTCCCGCGGGAGGAGGGCCGCTGAACTGATTATCCGACAGGTTCAGCGATACCAGGTTGTTCAATTCCGCCAGCGCGGAAGGGAGCGTTCCGCTGAGCTCGTTGCGATTGAGGTGCAACTCCCTCAGAGCGGTGAGACGCCTGATGCTACTGGTCAGTTTTCCGCTCAGACCGTTACCCCGCAAGTCTATTTTGACCACCCTGCCATTCACAACCGTAACGCCGTACCAATCGTCAAGGGATTGGGCTTCCAGCCAGCCGTCCTTTCTTGTCCAGTCCTCTCCGCCAGCTGAATGATAGAGGGAAATGAGAGCAACGCGGTCGGGACCCAGGTCAGCCAAGTAGCCCAACAAGGAATCGAGAGGGTTGACCGGCCGCAACAAGTTCTGAAGCAGATCAGCGAGCTTCTCCCGGTCAAGGGGCGCTTCGGGTTCATGGTCCTGCTCCTCCTCAGGGGGCGCTTCGGGTTCCTGGACCGGTTCTTCCGCCGGGGGCGGAGTGGACTGCCCGGTCCGCTGGCGTCCGAATTCCTGCCAGGTCGCGGTCCCGTCCCCGTCGAGGTCGACCTTCAGTGCAGGGTACTGGCTGCCGGAGCTGAAGTGCCACACGTCGCCCGCTCCGGTGTCGTCCCACGCGGCGTAGATGCCGGTGTAGCCGGTGGGGGCCTGCAACTCTCGGGTGGTCTTGCCCGCCAGTCCGGGGACATTCTGATCCTCTGTCGCGCCAGGCCGCTGCCCTATTCCGGTGGCCTGCCCGGAGGTCTCAGTGTCCCAATAGCTGTAGGAGATTACGGGTATGAAGCGCCTTATTACATCTCCGTCGTCATTCACTTCGTGGGTAACGTCGTTGCTGCCCACCAGTCCACCCAAATAGCCTGCCCCGCTGTTGACCATCACCTTGCCAGCGGCATAGCTGGCAGTGATAGAACCGTAGTTCCGTCCCACCAACCCGCCCGCTTCCCTGCCTGACACATTCCCGGTGGCGTAGCTGGCGGTGACTGAGCCGCCGTTCGAGCCCACCAGCCCGCCAGCGTTGTGACCGCCCGACGCGTCGCCGGTGGCATAGCTGGCGGTTATGGAACCGCCGTAGCTAGAGCCCACCAGCCCGCCGCTGGTACCGTCGCCCGACACATTTCCGGCAGCATAGCTGGCGGTTATGTCGCCATCGCTAATCCCCACCAGCCCGCCGGAGGAGCCCATGGAGGACGACACCTTTACGGAGGCATAGCTGGCGGTGATGGAAGGGGTGAACCACTCCGTAGCCGAACCACCTATACTGCGGCCTACTCGTTCGTTCGATGCCACCAGGCCGCCGGCAGACCATTCGCCCGAGACTTCGCCGGTAGCGTAGCTGCGGGTAATGCTGCCTCCTTCGAGCCTGCCCGCCAACGCGCCAGCGGAAGGGCCGGTAACATCTACGTCAACAAGACCAATGTTTCGCACTGTTGCCTCTGCCCCGATTCTGGTGAACAGTCCAGCTTCTCCATGTCCGTGTTCGGCAGCGACATTAGGACGGTTGACGTAGAGGTTAGCGATGACGTGTCTGTTGCCGTCAAAGACAAAGCCGGGCCGGAAGGTGTGGTATGACCCATTGTGAGAGAGAATCGGGAGCCAGCCCTGCCCCGTGGTCCAGGCCGTGTTGACCCGCCCGGAGGCATAGCTGCCGGGGTCTTTGAAGTCCAGCGACCGGGTCAGATCGTAGCCGTTGCATTCGTTGCAGACCGACTCGCCGGCGCCGGTGGGGAAGGCGGCGGCGTAGGCGGCTTCGTCCGCTGCAGCGGCGTCGCCGGCGGGAGTGTTGGGCACGCCGTCGCCGTCATTGTCGTAGCGGATGGCGTCCAGCTGCTCCAGGTTGGAGATTTCGATGAGGCCGTCGCCGTCGGTATCGTACTTGCTCTCCGTCTTGGGGAGGTCGCAGGGCGGGAGATCAAGCCGGTGAAAGTCGTTGGTTGGGATCTCAAGCAGGGCATTCGGTATGCAGCCGGTGAGGGCATTGCCGCTCAGTCCCAGGTCCTCCAGGTTGGACAGCCTGGTCAGCTCGGCCGGTATCTCGCCGCTGAGCAGGTTGTTGCCCAGGGTCAGCTTGGTCAGCCGGGACAGGCGGCCCAGTTGCGGTGGAATCGGGCCGCTGAGGACATTTTCCCACACGCTGAACCGGGTCAGATTGGACAGTTGGCCCAGTTCCGGCGGTATGCGGCCGGTGAGGGTGTTGTTGCCCAGTCCCAGGATGGTCAGGCTGCGGAGCTGGCGCCACTCCGGCGGTATAGGCCCGGTCAGGTCGTTGCTGCCCAGCCGCAGCACGCTCAGGTTGGAAAGGCTGCCCAACTCCGGCGGCAGATTTCCGCTCAGGGAGTTGTAGTCGAGGTCCAGCTCCTTCAGGCGCGAAAGGCGGCCCAGCTCTGCCGGAATCGGCCCGCTCAGCTGGTTCCTGGAAAAGTTCAGGGTCTCCAGGTTGGGCGCAAGGTTGACGAATGAGGGCGGTATCTCCCCGCTCAGTTGGTTGCCAGAGAAATCCACCTTCTCCAGCGCGAGGCTCACGCCCGTTGAACCAAGAAGACGGTCCACCCCGGAGGGTATCCGCCCGGTCAGGCCGTTGTTGGGCAGGGTCAGCCGTATGACGCGGCCAGCGCGGTTGACACCGACGCCGTGCCATTCATTGATGGGGTTGTTAGACAGCCAGCCGTCTCTGTTCGTCCATGTCGCCGGGCCGCCAGTGGACAGGTAGAGACCGATAAGCAGCTGCCTGTCCGTCAGCGACGACCCTTCCTGGGCTTTGGCGGCGCTGGTTGACGCCGCAGCCAACAGGGCGACGGCTACGGCGGCTATCAGCAGGGTTATGGCCCTGATGGACTTCGCCAAGATTGGGCCTCCAAGCGCATCGCCCGCTACCATAGGGCAGAGCGTCCCAGAATTCCCATGCGACCACCTGACCGGACTGAAAGGAACCGGCTACCGACCGCCAGTCAAGTGCCCGAATATCTCGATAGAGTTGCGATTATACTACAACCCGCGTCTTGATGACAGATGTGCAAGCATGCGTCCGGCCATGCGCGACGCATGCATCCCACCATCCGCGCCGATACGGATGCATTTCAGGCGGCGGAGCGGCCGCTACGGCGGGGTTGCGGTGGTGGTCCGGTGAGATCTCTCATGACCGGATAATCGAGCATCGCGATTTTGGGCCAAGCTTCAATAGCCGTCAACCGCTCATTTGCAGGTATTCCTGAGAATTTCGTCAGCGTTATCGGGCCGACCATAAAGGTGCCAGTTGTATTCCATCTCGCAGGCCGTGTATACCCCCAGGAATTTGTTCGACTGTATTTTCCTGGTCTCTTTCACTCCTTCCAGCAACTTGACCGTGGCTTGCGTCATGTCGTAAAGGGTAAACCCCGTAGACGCTGCGAAATCCAACCATCCCACGACGGGCGCCGCCTTGGTATACGCCTTTGCGGCTGTGCCCGCGTACCTGACCACGAACCGCGCGGCTTTGTTACTGAAATTCACGTATCTGCCAGCAGCAACGACATCGACGGCTTCACCCTCAATGTATCCTCGCACTGCCTTAACAACGTCGGTAGGCAAGCCCAGCTGATTCACGGTGGATTCCGTCAAGTCCACGAAGCCACGTTGAATTGTAATCACCGGGTTGTTTCCTTCTATAGCCTCTTTGACTACGGCTGGCTCTGTAACCTCACTCCACTCGTTCCTGCTTAATCGGATTCTCATATTTTCTTCCGAATCCGGCACGTAGCATGGGTCGCCCAAGAACTTTGTGGCACCCCGCCTTAGCCGATTGCTGGACACATCAAGGAAATACAAGCTGGGCAAGCAACTCAGCGGGTAAACGGAGCCGGTCAGATTATTGCCACCAAGGTCGAGAACTTGCAGGCTGGGGAGAAGGCCCAGACCGGGTGGAATCTGCCCCGTGAACCCTGTGTTTTCCCTGCATCCTCTAAGTCCTTTGCATATCTTGCCCTCTGACAGGTCCAGATACTCCAATTTGTCCATTCCTGCCAATTCACCCGGTAAAGTCCCATTCAATCCAAGTCCCCATCGCCGATCTCGGTGCACTGCATCTCCCGGGACATTGGCCTTTCCTATGCCGCCGAGATCCAGCTTAACAACGCGGCCATCTTCATCCACCTCGGTGACGCCGCACCAATGCTCAAGAGCCGGCTTGCCGCTGTCCTCATGCTCCGGGCTTCCCAAGGCCCAGCCGAAATAACAGCCGCCCATCCTTTCCGAAATTGCCTTCCAATTAGTCTTTTCCCTAGTGTTCCGGTACAAAGCCACCAGCGCCTCCCGGTCCCTGACGACAGCCTCAAGTATCTTTTCCTCTTCACTAAGCGGCGGGAGATTGGAACCAGAGCTGCGTGTCCTCGCGGGCCGCGTGCGAGGCTTGGGAGCCTCGCACTTCCTGACCTGACTCTCGACACATTCTTTCAGCTTATTGCTGTAGACAATTAGCTGATACATCTGGGGCAGATCGTCCAGACGCGCGGGGACATCCGTCAAATCGTTATGGTTGAGCTTCAAGACTCGCAGGTTGGGGAACAACTCGCCGGATTGGGCACCCGCTCCCCAAGTTATCGCTCCGATGAGCTTGTTGTGTGACAGGTCCAGCGAATCCAGCTTGGTTAGCGATTCAAAACTCCTCGGCACTGGCCCGGAGAGCGCATTGTTGCTGAGATCCAGGGTTTCCAGGGATTCCAGCTTTTCCAACCTTGAGTTGCGGAGCTCGCCGGTCAGTCCGCCGCCGCCCAGTTCCAGGCCGGTGACACGGCCCTCATCGTTGGTGGTGACGCCACCCCAGAAGCAGAGTTCACCCTGGCTTAGCCAGTTCTTGCTGGCCCATGGGGCCCACTGGTTCCCGCCGGTGGCCTCGTAAAAGTCGATGAGGGTCTCCCGGTCGCCGGGGTGGTCATCGTGTGAACATTCTGCTTTCCCCGAGCAGAAGCGGCCCATGGGTGATGTCCAGCGGCCAAAGGGGCGGGAATCGCTGCCTAACTGGGCCTGCAGACCTTCCGGCACGCACCCTGTGATCCAGATGTTTTCGGCAAGGCTTAAGCTTCTGAGGTTGGCCAGCTTTTCCAAATCATTATCTATGTCATCTAAGTCACCCGCCAGATTGTTCTCGGCAAGGTTCAAAGATCGCAGGCTGGCCATGTTCCCCAGCTCGGGCGGCAAGGGCCCCCACAGGTTGTTGCCATGGAGGTTCAGCTGCTCTAGCCGCGTCAGCTTGCCCAGCTCCGCAGGCAATTCTCCGGTCAGGTTGTTGTTGGGCAGGCTCAGCTGGTATACCCTCCATGTCGGATCATAAGAAGCCCAATCAACGGAGACTCCATACCAGTTGATAGTCTCACTGCTCAACCAGTCCCCGCTGTTCTCCCAGTTGTCTCCATCCGTCGCCTTGTACAATGCCAGCAGCGCTTCCATGTCGGGACAAAGCAGATTGGCATACCTGTAGTTGCCACTGCTTCCGCCATGCACCGCCGTGCCTTCCGATTCCTCCGGCACGCATAGAGGGGCGCCCAGCCGGGCCCCAGACAGATTCTCCAGTGCGCCCCATTCCACCGGCACTCCACCACTCAGCCCCGTTCCCCGAAGAGATATTGAGTGCAGGTTGACCAGTTTCCCCCATTCCGCCGGTATCTCCCCGGCCAGTTCTGGGTTGCCGGAAAGGCTCAAAGATCGCAGGCTAGTCAGGTTGCCCAGCTCCGGGGGCAGGGTCCCAATCAGATTGTTCTCGTGGAGTCCCAGCTGCTCCAATCCCGTCAGCTTGCCCAGCTCCGCAGGCAATTCACCGGTCAGGTTGTTCCTTCCTAGGTTCAGCTTACTTACTCTGAACGTCCCCTTCGTAAAATCACCACCCGAATCAAACGAGACTCCATACCATCCGACGGTCTCGCTGCTCAACCAGTTCTCGTTGTTCTCCCAGTTGTCTCCGTTCGTGGCCTCGTACAGCGCCAGCAGCGCCTCCAGGTCGGGACACAGCAGATTGACATATCTGCCCCGCTTTCCATGCACCTCCGTACCTTCCAACTGCTCCGGCACACAGAGCGGGACTCCTAGCCAGACATAAGACAGATTTTCCAGTTCGCCCCATGCCAGGGGCACCTCACCGCCCAGTTCGGTTCCCAGGAGGTACACGCTACCTAGACTGACCAGATTCCCCCATTCCTCAGGTACTCCCCCTACCAGATCGTTATCGCCAAGATCCAGTGCCCACAAGCTGCGCATATTCCCAAACTCCGGCGGCAACTCCCCTGCCAGGTTGTTGCCACGGAGGTTCAACTGCTCCAACCCAGTCAGCTTGCCCAGCTCCGGCGGCAACTCCCCGATCAGGTTGTTGTTAGCGAGAAGCAGCTCATTAACTCTGAACGTGCGCTTGGGGCCGGTAGGGTAATTGTCAGCCGATACACCATGCCAACTGCCGATGGGCTCGCCGCTCAGCCAGTCTTCATTGTTCTCCCAATTTTCTCCGTCCGTGGCCTCATACAGCGCGAGCAGCGCCTCCAAGTCGGGACACAGCACATTGGTATAACCGTCGCTTTTCTGTGCTCCATGCACCGCCGTACCTGCCATCTCCTCCGGCAAACACAGCATGCCCGGAAGGCGGGCCTGAGATAGATTCTCCAGTGCGCCCCACTCCACCGGCACCTCACCGCTCAGCCCGGTCCCCCAGAGGTATATCCCGTGCAGGTTGACCAGGTTCCCCCATGCCGCCGGTATCTCCCCGGTCAGCTCGGGGTTGCCGGAAAGGCCCAAAGATCGCAGGCTGGACAGGTTCCCCAACTCAGGGGGCAGGGTCCCAATGAGGTTGTTCTCGGGGAGGTTGATCTGGGTGACGCGGCCGTCATCAGCGCTCACGCCGTGCCAGTTGTCGATGGGTTCGGCGCTCAGCCAGTTGGTCTTGTTGGACCAGCCGTCGCCGTTGGTGGAGTTGTACAGGGCCACCAGGGCGTCGCGGTCGGTCTCCGGCGTGGTCTGCGCGGACGGTATGGGCGTGGGGCCGGGTGGGGTGGGCATCGGCGGGGGCGGCGCGGGCGTCGGCAGGGTTGCGAATGGGTGAGGCGTTGGCGTGGGGGTTCCCGCTTCAGGCGCGGCGGTGGGAATGGGAGTTTCCGTTGCGGACACTGCCGTAGGGGTTTCCATTCCAGGCGCAGGGGTTTCCGCCTCTGGCGTAGCGATTTCCGCTTCGGGCGTGGCGGTCGGGTCCGTTGCGGACGCGGTGGGCGTGAGGGTGTCCTGAGCGGAGCCGGGCTGTTCGCCGTCGCAGGCAAGCAGCAACAGCAGCAGGATCAGCGCCAGTACGCCAATCACCGCCAATGGCGATTTGATATGAAGCCTGGTTGCAAGAATACCGTAGCTCCTCGGTTCGGTACATCGGATACTTATGCACGAATCTACCAGATACATAACGGTTCCGCAACTTTGCCTGATTAGTCAGAATGTAATAGCAACGTCGATTATGGGACCGCATTCCGAGTGCTGCCGCGCCCCAGTTGCACCATGCGGCACATCATCCACGCCGGATGGACGCCTTCTACGCGACGGTCGGGGCGTCACGGGGGGCATCCGGCCTCGTCTGCCGCTGCCTCCAGCTCTTGCATCAGGTTTCTGATGATGTTCAGAAAGACTATCTTTTCCCTGTAGCTCATGCCCTCGTAGGGGCGGCCCCTGTAGTCTTCCTCCAGGTCCGCCCACTGTTCGAGAACCGCTGCCACCGGCGGCATCGCCTCGCACCCGAGGATGCGCCACTCCAGCCTTTCCTCGTACTCGACGACATACCTGTACAGTGATTCCAGGTCCTCATTTTCTTCCTGCGCCTGGCTCTGGCCGCACTGCATATACAGGTCTTCAATATATGGCGCTTCCGTCGAGAACGCGGCCTCAATCAACTGCCCGGACTTCAGCGCCCGATAGAGATGTACCAGGTCCCCTTCCTCAGCCTCGTCCCAGTTGACCAATAGCTGACGATCTCTCTCGAGCTGGTCCAGTCTGGCTAGCCGGAATTCCTCCTCCCTGAGAAATTCGTCGAACCCTCCGTGGACATCCCGCCAGGAACGCACCTCTATCTCTCCCCGGTGAATTGCTTTCACCAGCGCTTCCACAATCGATTCGTTGATGGCTTGAAGTTCCGCCTGCTGATACAAGAAGTCCTCATCGGCCTCTTCCATCAGCCGCGCATACGGCCCGGCGTTGATGATATTCCACAGTTCAGTTTTCCTGTCTTCAGCAGTTTCTTTCGCGTTGCTGTCTGTATTGAACAACAGCCATAGGCTCTGCAAGAAACCTCGACCGGGAGTCTCATATCCCTCAGCGTAGGCATCAATCCACTTAAGGAGAGTGTCAAAATAGGCCTCGTTTTCCGAGACAACACCGGATAAGCAGTTCAACTCACTCAGGGCAGTTGCCGCCTCTGATGTAATTACAAATAAGGATTCTCCAAAATGGTGAGCAGCATTCATGACCTCGCCGATTTCTTCCTCAAAGACGAATGACACTACCAAGCTGCCGCCGGCAGACACCGCGCCTACTCCAATTTTAATAAACGCAAGGGATCCACTGATGGAGATCTTGATATTCCTGATTACATCCCAGGCGTACTTCAGGGTTAATGCCCTGCCATAGAAATCCATCACCGCGTCCAACCGCCCCTCCATGGTCAGACTCCGGATACTTCCATCATCGTGGAACTCGATCGTTTCCAGCCAAGAGAACGGCGCGCCTGAATCGGAGGGCTGAGACAATGCCGCAATCCAGTCCACAGTGTCATAAGTCAGGTGGAACGGCAGGTCCAGCCGAATGACGCGCCCGGTGCGTTCGGGCCATCGCGGGTCAAAATGGCCTGCGGTAGTGACGCCGGGCCATTCATTGATCGGGGTTGTTCTGTCAAGGTCATCATAGTCAGCAAAGAGCTGGCTCAGCGCTTCTTTCTCCTTTTGGCTTTCCTCGCTGTTCAATCCATCATTTCCCTCGAGAATCCTGGCCTGCAGGTTAGGAGGAGCGGCTAATTCCGACGGTATATTTCCGTACAGTCGATTGTCCCGCAGGTTCAGGTATACCAGTTCCGAGAGGTTGGCCAATTCTTGCGGTATCTCGCCTTCCAGCCCGTTACTGCGTAGGTCCAGTCCAACAACGCGAGAGTTGTACGGATTAACATAGACCCCGTACCACTCGCTGATGGGGAGTTCGCTATCCCAGTGGTCATACCTATCCCAGCTTTCGCGGCCAGTGGCGTTGTAGAGCGCAATGAGAGCCAACCTGTCCGTCTCTTCGGAGGCGTTGGCCGGCGGAAGAACACCGAAGGCACGCGGGTTCGGATCCCGAGCGTTTTCGTCTGGCTCCGTGGTACCGGCCAACGGGGCTCGGGTAGCTCCCGACCGGGACGGGCGTTGGGAGTCCTGGGCGGAATCCGCCTGGCGCGGCTCCGGCTCGGACGCATCACGTGGATCCGCCGACTCGCCTTCGCACGCAACCAGCAGCACCATCGCCAACGTTACGGCCACGAGAATCTTGCCCAGGTTCCACAATGGCATTAACTGCAAGGTGAATTGCGGTTTAGACTGACTTTTCATTGTTCAACAAAATGGTACATGGTGGAAATCGGAAACGCAGGCGACCAGGAATCACGAGCCGTGTCGGTATCAAACTACCATGACATCATTGCGGTTCGCAATATTTATGTCGCATTTGCTGGGCATATTCGGAGTCATTTCTCCGGCGTCTGTCCGACTCAGGGTCTTCAGGATCGAGATGTGTCGTGAAAATACTGAAGCCTGAAGTCGCCAGTGGGCAGATAGTTACAGGCAAAGAGTTACAATAGGGCTATCCCACGGGGCTGGGGATGTATGCGGCACATCATCCACGCAGACCTCGACGCCTTCTACGCGACAGTCGAGCAGCTGGACAACCCGGAGCTGCAGGGCAAGCCCGTGCTGGTGGGCGGGCGGCCCGAGAGCCGCGGCGTGGTGGCGACGGCGTCCTACGAGGCGCGGCCATACGGCGTGCGCTCGGCCATGCCCATGCGCACGGCGGTGCGGCTGTGCCCGCAGGGGATCATCGTGCGACCCAGGTTCACCCGCTACCGCGAGGTGTCGCGGCAGGTGATGGAGGTCTTCCGGGAGTTTACCGAGGTCATCGAGCCGCTGTCGTTGGACGAGGCCTACCTGGACATCAGCGAGGCTGTGAACGAATCAGAGGGCCGCTGGCCTCTGGGCGTGGCGCTGGAACTGAAGCGCCGCGTCAAGGAAGAGACGGGGCTGACCGTCTCCGTGGGCGTCAGCGTCAGCAAGGCCGTGTCCAAGATCGCCTCGGACCTGGACAAGCCCGACGGCCTGGTGGTGGTGCCGCCGGGCGACCAGGCCGAGTTCCTGGCGCCGCTGCCAGTGGGGAAGCTGTGGGGCATCGGCCCGAAGACGGCAGAGCGGCTCAGGGCCGAGGGAGTGGACACCATCGGCACCTTGGCGGCACAGCCGTCCGAGTGGCTCACGCGGGTGTTCGGACAGCGGGCGGAGGGCGTACGGCTGCGGGCCATCGGCCAGGACGACGAGCCGGTGCACACCGAGCGCATCACCAAGTCAGTGTCATCGGAGACTACCTTCCCCGACGACGTCGGCGACTCAGGGGAGCTAAGACGGGTGCTGGATGAGCTGGCAGGAGGCGTGGCCGACAGCCTGGAACGCAAGGGTCTGCGGGGTCGCACCGTAACGGTGAAGATGCGGCTGGCGGACTTCACCACATTCACCAGGCAGTCCACCCTCGCCTCGCCCTCCAACGAACCAGACCCCATCCGCGAGCTGGCCTGGCGGCTGCTCTCAGCCGAGCTCACCACCGGGCGCACCTTCCGGCTGCTGGGTGTTGGCGTCAGCAATTTCACGGAGCCGGAAGAGGTACGGCAACTGCCGCTGTGGGAAAACGGTGAGCTACTTGCAGCCGAAGCCATGCTGGCCCCGGACGGCTCACCCCCACCCTAACCCTCCCCCGTCAAGGGGGAGGGGACTATGTCTCCCTACCGGAACAGGTCCCTCTCCCCGGTCCTTAGCAGGCGCTGGATGGTTGCGCCCTCCATCTTTTCGAAGGGATAGTCGCGGATGATCGTGACGGGAATGCCGAGGGCCTTGCCAGTCACCAACTCGGCCGCGGCGGCCAGCTCGTCGGCCACGGCGATCTGCGTGGTGTGCAGGATATTGCCGTAGGCATCCTCAGCCCCCACGTAGTCGAGCAGCGGGTCCATTCCCGCCACCCCGATGGCCACGTTGGCAGCCCCGTTGCGCCAGGGACGCCCAAAGGTGTCGGAAACGATGACCGCCACGTTAATGCCCCGCCTCTGTTTGACGGCTGCCCGGATGCCCTGCGCCGATGCGTCCGAGTCGTCGGGCAGCAGGGCGATGGTTCCATCGCCGGGGATATTGGAGGCATCGATGCCGGCGTTGGCGCAGTAGAAGCCGTGCTTCGTCTCCGCGATGATGACACCCCGGTCCATGCGCACGATGCGAACGGCCTCTCGCAGGATCATCTCGGTGTGCCTGGGGTCTCGCCGGTGCCCCTCGGTGATGGTAATGGCTAGCTGGGATGGCTCTACGTCAAGGTAGCTCATCACCTTGCCTTCCACCTTGGAAATCACCTTCTGGGTGACCACGAGGATGTCGCCCTCTTCGATGGGAGTGCCCTGGGCGTCGGCCGCGTCCATCATAAGGCCCGCCAGGTCGTCCCCGGGGCCAAGCTCCGGCATCCCCTCCACGCCAATGATGCGTACTTCGTTGGGCATAACGACACTCCTCGCAGTTGATCCTCACTCCAATTATAGCCCCAATCCTCGCTCATGTTTTCCCTGGCAACAGCACATTTGCCGGTCATAGTAGCTCCGAGTGGCTTCGGGAAGCGTGTGCTAAAATCGTCGGGTGCCTTTCGTTCCACCTGCACTGATTCGAGCCTGTTGGGGATGGTGACGCCTGTGTCTTCTTCTAGTTCCGGCAGTTCCGGAGAATACCGCAAGCGGGTCTACACCAAGTTCGGCGACAAGGGAGAGACCAGCCTGCTCTACGGAGGGCGGATTTCCAAGAACAACCCGCATACGGAAGCCTACGGCATCACGGACGAGGCAGTGTCCGCCATGGGCCTGGCCCGCGCCATGTCCAGCGACGACCGCGTGAAGGAGTTGCTGCGGAACCTACAGAGCGAACTGTTCACCGTGGCGGCGGAGTTGGCCACCGACCCGGACAAGTACGACCTGTTCCAGCAGCACTTTTCGCCGGTGACTCCCGAAATGGTGGAAAGCCTGGAGAACGCCATCGACTCGCTGGAAGAGGACATGACCATGCCCACGGTGTTCATCCTGCCCGGCGGCTCTCCCGCCTCGGCGGCCATCGACATGGCCCGCTGCATCGTCCGCACCGCCGAGCGGCGGGTGGTGGCAATGGGCGAGGAGGGCCTGCTGACCAACGAGCTGCTGGTGTCATATCTGAACCGCCTGGGCGACCTCCTGTTCGTAGTCGCCCGCTACGAGGACCGGGAACTGCCCATCGAGCGCGCCACCGGTCAGAGGGCCTAGACGGTTGGGCCTCAACTCCCTCTCCCTGGGGAGAGGGTTAGGGTGAGAGGAAAGTCATCGGCTTTATGCAAGGCAGACGGACAATGAAACTGGTCGTTGTAGATTACGAATCGGGCAACCTGCGAAGCGTCTCCCGGGCACTGGAGTCGTGTGGCGTCAAGCCGCTGGTAACGGGCGACCCCGAAGAATTGCCCGGCGCCGACGCCGTTGTACTGCCGGGCGTGGGCGCCGGCCCCGCCGCCATGTCGGCCCTCAAGCAACGGGGGCTGGTGGAGCCGCTGAGAGAATTCGCTGACAGCGGCCGGCCCCTCCTCGGCATTTGCCTGGGACTCCAGCTCCTGCTGGACTGGACGGACGAGGATCCCGGGGCGGAATGCCTCGGCATTGTCGCGGGTGATGTGAAACGCCTGCCCGACGGAGAAAACGGAGCCTCGCTGAAGATTCCCCACATGGGATGGAACAGTGTCGCACTGAACGGGCAGCACCCTGCCTTCTGCGGGATCGGTTCAGGCAGCTACTTCTACTTTGTCCACAGCTATTACGCCCAACCCGAGGCAAAGGCGGGGGTTGTCGGCACCACCGAGTACGGCCTCCCGTTCTGCAGCGTCTATGCCAGGGATAACGTGATCGCCACCCAGTTCCACCCCGAGAAGAGCGGGCCTGTCGGCCTTCGCATCTATCGGAACTTCGTGGAGATGGCAGAGGGCGGTTTGGCGCATCGGTGAAACACTGGCCTCGGATAATTTCACCCTCACCCTAACCCTCTCCCTCAAGGAAGAGGGGACTTTCTTTGGGTTATATGGAGAACGCCATAACACTATGGAAGTGATTCCGGCAATTGACCTTCGCGGCGGCAGGTGCGTGCGGCTGCGCCAAGGCGACTTTGGGCGGGAGACCGTATTCTCCGACGATCCTCTCGCCATAGCCCAGCGTTGGCAGCAGGAGGGCGGGCCCCGCCTGCACCTGGTGGACTTGGACGGAGCGGCCAACGGAGAGCCTGCGCATCTCCAGGTAATATCCTCCATCGTCAACGCGCTGGACATCCCCGTGCAGGTCGGGGGCGGTATCCGCAGCGCCGAATCGGCCAAAGCATGGCTGGACGCCGACGTGGACCGGGTGGTCATCGGCACCGCCGCCGTCCGCAACCCGGCGATGGTGGCCGAGGTGTGTCGCGTTCACGGCGCCGGGCGAGTGGTGGTCTCTGTGGACGCCCGCGACGGGATGGTGGCATTGCAGGGATGGCAGGAGGCCAGCGAGTTATCCGCTCTGGAGCTGGCCAGCCGTATGGCGGGCCTTGGGGTGGAAAGGCTCCTATACACCGACATCGCCCGCGACGGCATGCTCACCGGCCCCGATCTGGAGACCAATGCCAGCCTGGTGAAAGCGACGGGCATGGCCATCCTGGCATCGGGCGGAGTGTCTTCAGTGGACGATATCCGCGGACTTGCGCCCACGGGGGTAGAGGGAGTGATTGTGGGAAGGGCGCTGTATACGGGCGCGGTCAGCCTGCCGAAGGCCATTGCCGCAGTCAAGGGAGCCTAGCGTGCAACACTCTTGAAATTATGCGTTGCCGATGCATGACAGCGATAAGGGCACCCACAAGGGGCGCCTCTACAGGAAGGTTACCAGACCGTAGGGGCAACCCTTGTGGTTGCCCCGTTTACCCATCAATGAAAAGAGGTTAAACCATTAGTCCGCACCGGACCGGGGAAATACGGAGCGCCGGCGCTGTAGAGGCGGCTCAGCGGGGGCAGCGCCGTCAGCGCCCTGCCTTTCGGCCGACGCAGGTTGGCCGTTGTTGCGGGGGTTGCCAGGCTCCATTCCCTTGAACCTGGCGGCGAGCCGTTCCTCGCCAGTCTCCAGCCACTCCTCCTTCAGCACTTCCATCAAGATGAAGTCCTGGGACATGCGACGGACAGTGCGCACCGGCTTGAATCCGGACTTTTCGAAACAGCGCTGGGCCCGCTCGTTCCAGTCCAAGGTGTGCAGATATACCCGGTTCAGGAGGAGGTCGCTGAACATGTGGTCCAGGAGGGTGGTGACAGCGTCGTAGCCGTAGGCGTTGCTCCAGTAGTTCCTGTCGCCGATTACGATGCCCAGTTCCGCCTCTTTGTTGATGCTGTCGAGGTCGTAGTACATGCAGTTGCCGATGTACGTGCCGTCGGCGGCGTCGGTGCCGAAGTGGTGGGAGCCGGGCGTGGGGTAGCGCAGCTGGTCTTCGAACAGACGCAGGTAGCGCTCATAGGACATGCTGAGGGGAAAGGCTGCATCCAGCCTGGCGATCTCAGGGTCGCTGCGCCAGCGATAGTCGAATTCGGCGTCCTCGATGCGTTTCTCGCGAAGAACAATCTTCGCGCCTTGAAGCTCAACCATCTAAGGCCTGACCTTGTCTTGACTTTATGAGGTCAACGGCGCGGCGCAATACGCCGGCCTCGTTTCCGTAGGCCATGCAGGACAGGGCTTCGTCGACATCAAACCACTGAACAACATCGAACTCCGGATCGTGCTGATCAATGTGGCCGCCAATGGGAGACATCAGGTAAAAGTGAACGGTCTTGTGATACCGGACGGCTTGGTCCCTGTCCGCGAACCAGTACTCTATGCTGCCCAGAGGCTCTTCCAGTTCTACTTCCAGACCCGTCTCTTCCCGTACCTCTCTCAGGGCGGTCTCCTCCAGCGTTTCGCCGGGATCCGGCGTTCCTTTTGCTAGACTCCACCTTACCGGTTCCGAACGGCCACAAAGGACGGTTTCTATTCGTCCTTCGCTTTGCCGGAACACCACGCCACCGGAGGATACCAGCCTTTCTACCCTGCCCAACGGCCCCTTTCTTTCAAAAAAGGGAGAGGAAGTTTCTTTATCTGCCATCTCCGCCCGCGAGTTGCGTTGGAATTGAGGCGGGCCCATTCCATCGGGCGCGCCATCGTCAGCCGACTTTAAGTCACGAGGCCATTTTAAGCGGCCCCGTTCGGGGCAGTCAAACGATTGCCAGCGGGTCTACCCGCCGGCGATGGCAGGGACGAAGTGAATCTCGCTGTCCTCCCTGACCCGCTCCAGCATGCCCATGCGTGCCACGTCGCCATCAATGTCGACGGCCAGGTTGGAGCGGATTTCGCCATCCTCAACCAGCCGGGCCTTGATACCCGGAAATTGGTCCTCCAGGGCGTCAACGATTTGCCGCACGTTGCGTCCCTGGCATTCCGTCTGCTTCACTCCGCCGGTCAGCGGTTGCAGCATTGTCGGGATGAATACTTTGGCCACGTACACCCTCCTCAGCGGGACCGTTCCTGTAGATGCCCACGCAACTCTCAACCGGATGGGTTCAGGTTACCCTCCCGGCGGCATCGATTCAATCCTCGCGCGATGTCGACGGGGATGAACTGCGGAAATGCAACAGGGGCAGGCCGAAATCCTGCCCCTGACAAAGTCGGTTGCCTGGGAACTAGCTGCCGTTGGTCTCCCATTCAGCCTCGAGGATTTTGCCCGGAGACATGGGAAGGCTGCTCAGGCGCAGGCCCGTGGCTTCGTGGATGCCGTTGGCCACTGCTGCCATGGGCGGCACAATGGGCACCTCGCCGACGCCCCGCACGCCATAAGGATGGCCGGCGTTGGCAACCTCGACCAGCACCGTGTCCACCATCGGCAGGTCCAGCGACGTGGGCATGCGGTAGTCAAGGAAGGTCGGGTTCATCATCCGGCCGCTGTCATCGAAGAAGTACTCCTCGTTCAGGGCCCAGCCGATGCCCTGGACCACGCCGCCCTGGATCTGGCCCTCCACGTAGCTGGGGTGCACGGCCTTGCCGACGTCCTGGATAGCGGTGTAGCGAGTTACATCGGTCTTGCCGGTATCGGGATCGACCTCGACGTCCGCGATGTGTACGGCGTAGGAGTTGCCCTCGCCTGCCGGGTCAACGTTGGCCTGCCCGGCGACCGTTCCTCCTGTAGTAGCCAGCTGGCGGGCCAGGTCCCTGAACCCCAGTCGCAGCTCCGGGTCGGACTTGTGGCGCACCTCGCCGTCGACATACTCAACGTCTTCCTCGGCGGTGTCCCAAATCTTGGCGGCGCGGGCCACCAGCTGGGCCTTGACCGATTCGGCGGCCTCGATGGCGGCGATGCCGGTGGCGAAGGATGTGCGGCTGCCGCCGGTCACCATGGTGTAGCCGATGGAGTCGGTGTCAACCACGGTCGGTTTGACGTCCTCGTAATTGATGCCCAGGGTCTCGGCGGCCTGCTGCGCGATGGAAGCGCGGGTGCCGCCGATGTCCACCGAACCCATGATCAGGCTCACAGTGCCATCGAAATTCACGGTGATTACGCAGCTGGACTGGAAGCCGCGGTTCATCCAGAAACCAGCGGCAATCCCTCGTCCGCGGTTCTCTCCGTCCACGGGGGTCCGATAGTGGTCATGGTCGCGGGCGGCCTCCAAGCACTCCACCAGGCCAATGCGGCGTGCCACCGGGCCTTCGATGCGGCGCGTGCCCTCCTTCGCGGCGTTGAGCAAGCGGAACTCGATGGGATCAATGCCCAGCTGCCGACACAGCTCGTCGATGGCAGTCTCGACGCCAAAGGCGGCCTGTGGCGAGCCGGGAGCGCGGTAGGCGGCAGTCTTGGGCTTGTTGACTACCACGTCATAGCCATCGATCTTGCCGTTCTCCACGTCGTAGCAGGCAAAGGCGCAGGTGATGGCCTGCATCACCGGCGAGCCGGGGTAGGCGCCGGCGTCCATTGCAATCTCGAGCTGGACGGCGGTCAGCTTGCCGTCGTTTTTTGCGCCGACCTTCACTCGCATCCAGGAACCGGGAGCCGGGCCTGACGACTCGAAGACCTCAGCGCGGGTCATGTACTGCTTCACCGGCGCGCCGGCCTTCCTGGAAAGCACAGCAGTAATCGCGTCGAGGTAGGCGACGATCTTGCCGCCGAATCCACCCCCGATTTCCATAGGAGTGACCTTGACCCGGGACACGGGCAGGCGCAGCACGTCGGCCACGGCGGCACGCACGGCGAACGCGCCCTGTGTGCTGGTCCATACGCTAAGCTGTCCGTCGGCGTTCCAGAAAGCGGTGGAATTGTGGGGCTCGATGTAGCCTTGATGCACGGAGGCAGTGGTGTACTCCCGCTCGACGATCACATCGGCCTCGGAGAAGCCGTTTTCTGCGTCGCCCTTCTCGTAGCTGAGATGCGCTGCGACGTTGCTGGGCTTGTCGCCGATTTCGCCCATAGCGGAGGTGCGCAAATCCTCGTGCAGCAGCGGCGCGCCGTCGTTCATGGCTTCGCGGACATCGACGACGGCGGGCAGTACCTCATAGTCGACCTCAATCAGGGCCAGGGCCGACTCGGCCACGTGGGCGTTGACCGCAGCGACGGCGGCGACGGGATGGCCTTTGAACAGCGCCTTGTCGCTGGCCATCATGTGGTCCGAAGCGAACTTGAGCCTTCCGTAGTCGCCACCCAACTCCTCTTTGCTCAGCGAAGCAAAGGGCAGGTCTTTGGCCGTAATGACGGCCTTGACGCCCGGCAGTGCTTCGGCCTTGCTGGTGTCAATGGAGCGGATACGGGCGTGGGGATACGGGCTGCGCAGCACCTTGCCCGCAAGCAGGCCCGTCAACTTCAAGTCTGCGCCGTACTGGGCCCGCCCGGTTACCTTGTCGACCCCGTCGGGCCGTATGGGCCGCTTTCCTACGATATTGTATTCAACCTCGGACAGCACCTGATTCGAAATAGTCACTGCTCACCTACCTCCACATTCATCATATCGGTAGGGGCGGGTTTGAAACCCGCCCCTACATGGAAATCCGTTGACCCGTGTCGCCGATTACTTGTCGCTGGTGGTGCTCACCTGCAGCACGGCGCGTACGATCTTGTCGTAGCCAGTGCAGCGGCAGAGATTGCCTGCCAGCCAGTGGCGAATGCGGCCCTCGTCGGCGTCCGGCTCGGCGTCCAGCAGGGCGCGAGAGGCCACCAGGAAGCCGGGGGTGCAGATACCGCACTGGAGGGCGGCGTTTTCCAGGAAGGACTGCTGCAAGGGATGCAACTCGCCGGGCGAAGCCATGCCCTCAATTGTCTGGACGTCGCGGCCTGCGATCTCAACGCCCAGAACCAGGCAGGAGTCCACTATGCGGCCATCCAGCACCACGGTGCAGGCGCCACAGTTGCCGTCGTTGCATCCTTCCTTGGTGCCGGTCATGCCGAGGACGTCCCTCAGCACTTCCAGCAGGCTCTGGCGAGGCTCACACAGGAAGTTGGTGTCCTCGCCGTTTATCTTTGCTTGAACGTGTACGACTCCGGGCATCCTCTAGCCTCCCCTGGCGCGCTCGACGGCGTTATTGAGAGTGCGGCGCGTCAGTACGCCGATAAGGTGAATCCGCTGGCGAATGGTACCGCGCATGTCGTTGATCGGCTTGGCATCGGCCATGGCCAGTTCCGAAGCCGCGCGGATGGTCTCGTCGTTGACCGGCTTACCGGCCAGGCTGTCGCCTGCGGCTCTGGAAAACACCGGGGTCGGCGCTACGGACGCCAGCGCCACACGGCCGGAGACGAAGTTCTGGCCCGAGTCGTCCAGCACCACCGAGCTGCCCACACCGGCCACAGCGATGTCCATCTCATTGCGGGGGATGAACCGCAGATAGTTCGCCCCGGAATTCGGCACCGGAGCGGGAAACTGAATGGATACCAGCATCTCACCCTGCTGCAAGGCGTTCTGACCGGGAGCGGTGCAGAAGTCTTCCGCCGGCAGGGTGCGCCATCCGTTAGGACCCGCGATGTGACAGACTCCACTGAGGGCGATGACGGCGGGGATGGAATCGCCGCTAGGGGCAGCGTTGCACAGGTTCCCGCCGATGCTGGCCCGGCCCTGAATCTGGATGCCGCCGATCAGAGTCGCAGAATCAATCAACCCCGGGTAAGCGGCCGAGATGGCCGCGTCCTGGTAGATCTGGTAGCAGGGCACGGCGGCGCCGAGGCTCAGGCCGCCTTCCGCCGAGTAACTCATTTGGCTAAGTTCCGGGATATCCTTGACGTCGATTACCACGTCAGCCAGACGACGACCCGCACGCATCATTACAAGAATATCGGTGCCGCCGGCGATTATCCTGGCCCTGTCGCCATGCTCATTAAGTATCGAAACGGCTTCGTCGATGCTCTTTGCAGCTACGAAATCAAATGCTTCCAAATTGCCCACCTCCTGCGGCGTGAATTATAGCATCCCTCGACATAGGGTCAAGCTGTGAGTTACAGTCGCAAGGCAGCGTCTGCCGCGCTGGAGTAGAGGGGAAATTCGCGTGGCTAGTCCGCTCCGCAGAGGTAATATGACGGGAGTCCTGGCCAACTCTCTAGGCGCAAAACGGCCGGGGACGAATTCTGCAACCAACCGGGAGTGACCAATGGGACTGGTTCGTGTCACAGCCGAAATTGGGAGAACTAGCGAGCAGGCAGTTCCGGTGCAGTTCCTGGTGGATACCGGGTCGCTCTACACTTGCGTCAGCCCACAGATGGCCGAAGAGTTGGGATTGGACTTGCCGCAATTCACTACCATTGTTACCGCCAACGGCGGACGGACAGAGGCGCCCATAGGGTTCGCTTTTGTCAGAATCGGAGACCGAGGAGGCGGCACTCTGGTTGCCAGCATGCCAGTGCCGGAACCTCTGCTTGGCTCCGTCGCTTTGCAGGCCCTTGGCATCAAGGTAAACCCGGAGGAAGAAACCATCGAATTCACTTCGCATTATCCTCCCAAGGCGTAGAGGGAACGCTATGGCCGCCGGACAGCCTCAAACTGCCGCCGAAATAAGGTCCTCGGCACTGGAACAGGTGCTCAGGAGAGACAGGGCCATCATCGTCGTGGCCATCCTGATCATAGCGGCGATTGCCTGGGCCTATACCGTGTACCTTTCCGAGACAGGGATGGGCATGGGCAGCATGCAAATGGAGTCGGGCGCGGGCGCCGGGACCAGCATGGGGATGGGTGGCATGGAGGAATCAGACGCTGGCACGGGGTCTTCGGGCATGGGTATGGCCATGGCTGATATGCGTTCGTGGAGCGCGGCGGACTTCGGCCTGATGTTCGTGATGTGGGCGGTGATGATGGTTGCCATGATGGCCCCTTCGGCCACTCCCATGCTGCTGATGTTCGCGAACTTGAACCGCAAGCGCAGGGAACGCCAGGCGCCTTACGTGCCAACGGGTGTGTTCCTTGCGGGCTACGTGATCGTGTGGGCCGCCTTCTCGCTGGCGGCGACCGGAGGTAACTGGGGGCTGCACCAAGCCTCGCTGCTGTCCTCCATGATGGGCGAGTCCACCAGCGGCTACCTGGGCGGGGGTTTGTTACTGCTGGCCGGGGCGTTCCAGTGGAGCCCTCTGAAATACGCTTGCCTGAAGCAATGCCGCACCCCCATGGGGTTCCTGATGACATCCTGGCGCGATGGACATGGCGGCGCGCTGCGAATGGGCCTGGAGCACGGCGCCTACTGCCTGGGCTGCTGCTGGGCGCTGATGCTGCTGCTGTTCGTGCTTGGGATCATGAACCTTGTCTGGATCGCCGCCCTGGCGGCCTTTGTGCTGGCAGAAAAGGTCGCGCCCAAGGGTGAGTGGGTCAGCCGCATCACTGGCGTGCTGATGGCCGGCTGGGGGATCTGGGCGATTGTCAATGCGGCTATGTAGGTAATGTGTGAATAGTCCCCTCTCCATCGGGGAGAGGGATAGGGTGAGGACGTCCCGGGTGTAACAGGAACGACGGATTTCAGTGATTTCAGGGGCGCACGTCTATGCGCCCCTACGTCTGTACGGAATACTCCGTCAATACCCGGCCTACTGTGTCGGTCAGTGAGCCACGGCGAAAACCACCGCTTCTGACGCCGTCCACATTGTCCAGAGACAGCGACGACTGCCCGGAAGCTGCGATGCGGATTGCTTCCAGCGCCGCGCCCCAGGGTTGGGACTCGTCAAGATCACCAAGTGGGTCTCCCTTCTGCAACTCAATGCAATAGGCGCTATTGGATTCCTCCGAAATCGGAACGGCCACCAGCAAGGGAACGCTGCTCTGGTCCAGCCCCACCTCCGCGAGAAACGCCTGCTGGGTCGTGGACACCCCATGCTGTCCGAAAATCACCAGGTGATGGAACCCGCTGCCCAGCTCCTCAAACGCTGAGCGGTAGCGCCGGAAGATGTCGTGGGAGGCCCGGTCCTCTGCGGTCACCAGGAATATTGCGCAGGCTGGGAAGGAGGATTCGCCGGACCCGCCGGCAGCGTCCAGCCCAGCCTTCCAGCGGGCCAGCTTGTCCAGGTCGTGGCGATCGGCGTGGCTCATCTTTTGCTCATTGGCGGTTGTCATCGGCGTTTCTCCCGAAATCTCACCCCCACCCTGACCCTCCCCCTGAGCGGGGAGGGAATGTTCTCTTGGCGAGAGCTAACCGTGATCGTCAAACTGTACCAGAATACCGTCGGGATCGTATACGAAGATGCTGCTGACGCGACCGTCAGGAGCGGTGAATCCCTCCAGGGGAGCGGCCAGCTCGACGCCCTTGCTCACCAGCTCATCGGCCAGTGCTTTCACGTCGGGCACGGTGAACGAGATGTGGCTGATACCCACCTGGTCCAGCTTGATGGGCTCTCCGTCAGGATCCTCTCCGGGGTGGCAGGTCAAAACCAGCGACGGGGCGGTCTTGCCCGGGCCGTATCGTACGTGAGTAGTGCGGCGGGTCTTGCGGGAGTGCTTGTAGATGCTGGGCAGGCCGCCCGTGGTCGTATCCTGGATTTGGTCGAAGTCGACGGTCATGCCAAGGATGTCGCGGTAGAAACCCAGGGAGCGGTCAACGTCACGGACGCAGATCGCGATGTGCGAGACCATGCTTGCTTCCATAGCTATAACCTCCGGGTAAGTTCCCTCTCCGTCCGGGAGAGGGTCAGAGCCTGTCCTGAGCCTGTCGAAGGAGTGAGGGCGTCTCCGACTATGCTAAGGGGCACTGCCTGTAGTGTCAAAGAGGCGCCATTTCTGATACTAGGGTGAGAATTTGCCAGCGATTTCGCCCTCAGCCCAACCCTCTCCCTCAAGGGAGAGGGGTAATTATGCACCACGGGAGAGGGTGGATTATGCTCCGTTCTCCAACGGCTTCAGCATGGCGTAAATGACATCGTTGATCGGAGTAGGTACGCCGGCCGTCCTCCCCGCGCGGATCACCGCGCCAGCGAACGTCTCCAGCTCCAGCGGCCGCCCCGCCGTGACGTCGGTGTGCAGCGAGGCCTGCAGGTCGTCCAGGTTTTTTTCGATGTAGTCCAGCGTCGTCTCGTGGATGTCCGGCGGAAAGTTCACGCCGTTGGCACGTCCGGCAGCCTCAATCTCCCGGAGGCAACCAACGACCACCTCGCGCCACTCGGGCCGGGGCATCAAATCGGCCAGCCGCTCCCTCGCCATGGCTGTCGTCCCTGCCATAGTCGCGATGAAAAGAAACTTGGACCACAGGCCGGTGCGCACATCGGAGGTCAGTTCCGCCGGTATGTCGCTGGCAAGGAAGGCTTCCTCAATAGCCCTGCCTCGCTCGGACAGCGACCCGTCGACTTCGCCGAACACCACTCGTACCACGTCGCCGGCCTGCCGCACCACGCCGGGTCCATCTGTACCTGCCTCGATGTAGACACATCCGGGCATCACCCGCTCTGAGCCGAACCTATCCGCCACGCCAACGTAGCTGTCCACCCCATTCTGCAGGCACAGCACGGTGGTCTCCGGGCCAACCAGCGGCGTCATGGCGGGTACCGCAGCGGCGTTCTGATAGGTCTTGGTGGTGAGCAGGGCCAGCTCGACCGGGCCGACCTCGGCGGGATCATCGGTGGCGGCGCAACGCACGGTGAATTCCTCGTGGTCCCGTACCACCCGCAGCCCGCGCTCCCGGATGGCAGCAAGATGCGCGCCGCGCACGATCAGAGACACGTCGTGCCCGCCGCGAGCCAGCATCCCACCCAGGTATCCACCAACGCTGCCCGCGCCCATTACCGCTATTCGCATGGTCCCTCTCATATTGAAAGAATCGTTCCGGCGATTGTTTCAAAGTCGCGTTGCTACCTCGGGATTATCAATTCTGCCATATCAGTGATACCGGGGAAATGCCTCTTTGTCACCAACAAAATAAGGGAACCGGATTTTCGAAATAAGGCAAATAACACTTCAACACTTTTGATTAACATTGACAAACAGGGCAAAGTAACCACATAATTCGGCAAATTCATCCATATCACGGTAATAAAGGATGAGAGGATGGAGGTACTTTTGTGACTACGTCTGATAATTCCCCACACGAAGAGTCCTCCGCGTCTGTTGCGCCGTCCCTGACCGGGCTCGTAGTCCTTAACCTCGGCGTGGCGCTCGTCAGCGTCTTGTTGATGTTCGCCTTGCAGTCCATCACTGTGGCGTACAATTTTAGGTCAGAGGGTTTGACGAAGACTGGGTTGGTTCTCCCCCTCATCGTCATCCTGCTGTCAGTGGCTACCGCCACCATCTCCATTTGGCACAGCGGCATCCCCAGATCCAACGAGTCCCTGAAGAAAGCCATTGGATTGACCAGTTGGATCATGACGTTCGTCACCTTGGGATTCGGCGTCCTGATGCTGCTTCTGGTTCTCATCATCATCTTCAGGCTCTGATCAACTGAGCGGTCCCGATGCCCTGTCGCCGGTTGCGGCTCGGCAAGGCAGGGCAAGTTCACAGGCGTGCACCGAACCCCCGGGGCCTTGGCACTCCGGGGGGTGAAATCCGCAACACGGAGCAAGCAGTGCATAGAATTACCTGGATACTGGCCGTGATGGCGCTGGCAGCAGTAATCGCCTGCGGCCAGTCACTGACCGTCGATGAATACGCGGAGGAGTGCGGGGAGATTCTTGAGGACCTGAATGACGCCGATATATCCATCGGCGGATTTGACCCATCCGATGTCGCCTACTACTCCAGCGATGCTGATGACATCGACGACATCAGGGATGCGATAGATGAACTGAAAGAATACATTGGAGAATACAAGTCGTTGAGCCCTCCCTCGGACCTGAAAGAGTTTCACGAGGCCCGAGTGGCCGTGCTGGACTTCGCCGGAGGAGAGATGCTCTCAATCCTCGAGGATACGACATCCATCGTAGAGGACCTGATCTACGCTTACGAAGACG
Organism: Dehalococcoidia bacterium; assembly: GCA_965203005.1. Classification (GTDB taxonomy): domain Bacteria; phylum Chloroflexota; class Dehalococcoidia; order Lucifugimonadales; family UBA3495; genus VXOI01. The sequence continues at coordinate 729,861 of CBDBBS010000002.1, read as the reverse complement.
GCGATGAAGATGAAATTGAGGACCTGCTGGATGAAATCGAGGACCTCGAGGATGACTATGACGACTTTGAGGATGAACTCGAAGATCTCGCGGAAGACCTAGAGGACGCAGAAGACGACCTGTCTTCCAGGGACCGCCGGGACCTGGAGCGAGAGGACTGCCTGTAAGCCACGCAGAACCTCGTCCTCCAATCGGCCCGGTTAGCCGTTGTGCGACAGCCCGCGCCTCCGGACGACGTCAGCCAACGGTCCGAGTCGGTTGCAGGGTCGAACACTGGCCCCTCCTCACTCAGACGCCGCAGGCCGCGCCCTTCCTTGACGGGCGCGGCCTGTCTGCGTATTCTTCAGGCGTTAATCGAGGTAATCAGCCCATCGATTCTCCAAACGAATTCATGGAGAGTTCAGCATGACCCAGCAACAGCCGCCCCCGATTCCGGCGCCTACGCCGCAGCCGGAATCGGACTTTTATTTCGAGAAATGCAAGGAGGGGGAGTTGTGGCTGCGCTACTGCAACAGCACTGGCACTGCCTACTTCTATCCCCGCGACATTAGCCCCTTTTCCTTCTCACGGGATACCAGTTGGATCAAGAGCAGCGGCAAGGGAACGATATACACCTTCGCTATCGTGCACCGCGGGCCCACCCCGCCGTTCCGCGACCGCACGCCATACGTGCCGATCATCGTCGAGCTGGAGGAGGGGGCACGCATGCCATCGAACCTGGTGGAGTGCGATCCCGACCCGGAAAAAATCAAGGTCGGCATGGCCGTCGAGGTAGTCTTCCAGGCTCTCAGCGACGAAATCAGCATGCCCTACTTCCGGCCGGCAGGTTCACCCTCACCCTAACCCTCTCCCTCAAGGGAGCGGGAATTCTACTGTCAGGGAGAGGGCAACGAATGACACTGAAGGGCAAGGTCGCCATCGTTACGGGCGGAAGTCGGGGCATCGGTCGCCAGATCTGCCTGGCTTACGGCGAGGCCGGAGCGCAGGTGGTGGTGGCCTCCCGCACCGTAAGCGACGTCTCGGCGCAGTCGGAGTGGCCACGGTATGCCGCCGGAGACATCCGGGACACCGCCCGCGCAATCGCGGCCGCCGGTGGGGAGGCCCTGCCGGTGCAATGCGACGTTACCTCGGCACATGATCTGCGGATGCTGGTGAGCGAGACGCTCAAGCATTTCGGACGCATCGACGTGGTGGTGTCCAACGCTGGCATCGACTGCGAATCTCCGGTGACCGATCTGGACGAGGACCTGTTGGACCGGGCTCTTGCCACCAACGTCCGCGCCCCGGTCCTGCTCTGCAAGTACGCGCTGCCCGCCATGATCCAGCAGAGAAGCGGCGGCTCGATTTTCTGCATCACCTCGGGGGCCTCACAGGGATATCGTCCCGGTCGCATCGGCTACTCGATGACCAAAGCCGCCCTGGACCGGGCCTATACCAACCTGGCCGAGGAAGTGCGTGAGCACGACATCGCGGTCAACGTCCTCAGCCCCGGCAAGGTGGACACCTGGATGAACCGGCGCGGCCACTGGCCCGGAACCGAGAGCATACCAATGGACGAGCCGGAGACCATCCGAGACGCGGCGCTGTGGCTAGCTGGCGTCAAGGCGGCCGACTTCACCGGCCACCGGGTGGAGCGGGCAGCCTTCGGCCAGACGTGGGGGCCGGGAATCGCGGTCTGATCTCGCAACCAATTCCCAATTCCATGGATAATCGTAGGGGCGCACAGCTGTGCGCCCCTACGCCCAACAGGACCGAACGAAAGCTGAAGCACAGAGAGGTATTGCAATGACCACAGCACGCACCATCATGGCCGAAGTCTCACCCAAGCTGGCGGAACTGAGCGCCGACGTACTGTTCGGGGACGTGTGGGAGCGCCCCGGCCTGTCGAAGCGCGACCGCAGCATGATCACCGTCGCCAGCCTGATCGCCCTGTACCGCACTGACCAGCTTCGCGGCCACCTGGGCCGTGCGCTGGACAACGGCGTTACAAAGGACGAAATCTCGGAGATCATCTGCCACATGGCCTTCTACGGCGGCTGGCCGGTGTCCGCCAACGCCGCCCGCGTAGCCAAGGAGGTCTTCGACGAGCGGGGCATTTAGTTTTTGACGCAGAGACGCAATGGCGCAAAGACGCAATGTTGTTCTGATTAACCCGATTCCATTTCGTCTTTGGGTCTTTGCGTTAAAAGACATCCAGCCATTTCCAATGCGGGAGAAGACGATATGGCGCGAATGACTGGCGCTAAGTTCATGGCCGATACCCTCAAGGCTTACGGCGTGACCCACGTTTTCCTTGTGCCAGCGATCCTCCGCCGGGCGCTGGCGGAGATGGACCTGATCGGCATCAAGCGGGTGATCACCCACGGCGAAAAGGCGGCAGCCTACATGGCTGACGGGTACGCCCGTGCGTCGGGAAAACCCGGTATCTGCATGGCGCAGTCGGTGGGCGCCGCCAACCTGGCCGCCGGGCTGCAGGACGCTTACCTGGGGTTGTCCCCGGTCATCGCCCTGACCGGACACAAGCGCAGCGACGAGCAGTACCGGAACGCCTACCAGGAGATCGAGCACTCCAAGCCGTTCGCTTCGGTCACCAAGTTCAGCGCGGTTGTGGACAACGCCGAGCAGCTTCCCCACCTGCTCCGGCAGGCGTTCCGCGAGGCAACCACCGGCGCTCCGGCTCCGGTCCACCTGGACATCCAGGGTATGACCGGCGACTTCGCAACGGAGGCCGAGGCCGACCTGGAGGTCTTGTTCGAGGCCACCTTTGCCCAGCTTCCCGCGTTCCGTCCCGAGGCGGACCCGGAGAGCGTGCGGGAGGCGGCCCGGGCTCTGACGTCAGCGCAACGGCCGGTCATCGTGGCCGGCGGGGGCGTGACGTCGTCAGGTGCGCAGCAGGAGGTGGTGGAGCTAGCCGAGATGCTGAACATCCCCGTAGCCACCTCACTGAACGCCAAGGGAGCGATACCCGACAACCATCCCCTGGCCGTGGGCGTTGTCGGCTCATACTCGCGCTGGTGCGCCAATCGCGTGGTGAGCGAGGCCGACCTCGTCTTCTACATCGGCAGCCACACCGGCAGTCAGGTCACCAACGAGTGGCGAGTCCCATCTCCTGGCACGCCGGTGATACAGATCGACATCGACCCTGCGGAACTGGGGCGTACTTACCCGGCGCAGGTGGCGATGCACGGCGACGCCAAGGCCACGCTGCGACGGATGATCGAGGCGCTGGAACCCATCGGCGGGCGCGCCGACTGGGTTGGCCGGGCGCAGCAGCTGGTGCAGGAATGGCGGGACGATGTGGCTCCGCGAGCCAACTCCGAGGCGGTGCCCGTCATCCCCGAGCGGCTCTGCAACGAGATCACCAAGTTCCTTCCATCGGACGCAATGCTGGTGGCCGACACGGGGCATTCCGGCATCTGGACCGGCAGCATGATCGACCTGAACCACACCACGCAGAGCTACATACGCTGCGCCGGATCGCTGGGTTGGGGGCTGTCGGCGGCCATGGGAGCCAAGTGCGCACTGCCTGACCGTCCCGTGCTCTGCTTCAGCGGCGACGGCGGGTTCTGGTACCACATCGCGGAGCTGGAGACAGCGGTCCGCAACAACATCAATGTTGTGACGGTGATCAACAACAACAGCGCTCTCTCCCAGGACCAGCGGGGCGATGAGCGGGCCTACGCCGGCCTGGACGGTGGCCATCCCGAGGAGCTGTGGAGCTTCACCGACACCAACTTCGCGGCGGTGGCCGAGTCCATCGGCTGCTTCGGCGTCCGGGTGGAGCGCCCCGGCGACATCCAGAGCGCGCTGGAGCAGGCCTTCGCCTCAGGCCGCCCTGCCGTGGTGGACGTCGCAACCGACCCGATGGACAGCCTGGCGCCGGTGCCCTGGAGCCCGTAGGGGGTGTGTTCTTAATTCCCTCTCCCTCCGGGAGAGGGAGAGGGCGTCTCCCTTTCTCACAGGAACAGCGAATGCCCAGCAACCTGCCAACATTGTGCGCTGGGCTGATATGTCACACATCCTCTTGGAGAAAACCAGCAAGGGGTACGACATTGACGGAAGGGGCGCAAAGCAGTGCGCCCCTACTCGTTTGGCCCAACCCGCGCCAGAAACTCCCGGGCGGCGGCGTAGTTGCGGGCGCCGCCGCGCCGGATGGGCGGCACCAGGTATACGTTGCGCAGCCCGGCCTCCTCGAAGCGGCCGTACAACTCCGCCGCGATGTCCACTCCGGAACGTCCCGCATCCAGCTCTGACCTCACATGGTCCGGAACATTGCTGAAGAGCACGCCGCCCTGCTCCAGGATTTGCAGCCCGTAGAACACCGGGATTGACAGCGACTCCCCGCACTGCCGCTCGTAGGTTTCGAGGAAGCGGTGGGCGTCATCGGGGTCGAAGATGGGCTGCGACATCAGGAAGTCTGCGCCTGCCTCCACCTTTCGCGCGGTGAGCTCCGCCTCCTCGTCCGTGCTTCGGCCCAGGTCGAAGGTGGCGCCGATGCAGAAGTTGGTGGGTTCGCGCAGGCTGGACCCACGAAAGTCGGTACCCTCGTTCAGGGCGCGGATGGCCGCTATGAGTTCGGTGGGGCGGTAGCCGTTCACAGCCAGCAGAGCGCGGTCCCTGTTATCGAACCGGTCGCCCTGAACTACGACCACGTTTTCCAGCCCGAGAACCTGCGCTCCCAGCAACAGTGACTGCAAGGCCAGCCGGTTCATGTCCCGGGTGGCGAGGGTGAAGACCGCCTCCCTGCCCGTTTCGCTGCGGATGGCGGCGGCCAGCATGGCAGAGTTGGCGCGGACCGCCCTGCCCGGATTGTAGGCAACCGAAATGAAATCGGCGGGGATATCCGCCCGCCGCGCCTCGGCAATGCTACCGGACCGGGGCGGGGAAAAGTCGCAGATGAAACCGGGACGGCCCGTGGATTCGTAACTGCAATCAACAACCCTAGCCACGGTGGCCCTCCGTATGAAATTGTCTGAATCAGGATTTCCCATCCTGTGAATCTTTTAATCCTGAAAATCCTGATTCAGACAACAACCTGGTTCCGGTAGTTGCGGAAAAGGTCGATGGACTTCTGTTCGGAGAGGCCCACGAAGTAACGGTAGCCGATGATGTATTCCATCACATCCCGCGCCAACATCAGCAGGTTCTCCCGTGGCTCCGACAAGTGGAACAGGCTGTCAACGCCCTCCTCCAGGCCCACGTAGAGCGTGTCCTCGAGGACCAGGGCGTCCCTGTGCTCCATGTCCCTGCGGCGCATCCAGCGGGCAAAAACGAAAGGCAGGTCGGTGAAATCGTGCCACTCGTCTCCGAGGTCGTAGCGATGCCCGTATCCGCGCATGCCCCGGCGGCGTCTGAGGGCGGCATCGCCGGAGATGACCAGCGCATCGTGCTCATCCGCGGTCTGCACCAGTTCCGGCGTGCCCAGCTGGTACTTCTTGGCCAGCAGCACCTGGAGCAGTTGTACCGTGGTGGGGTCAACATCGGAGAGGGCGACACGGCCACCATTGAGTTCCTCGATAGGAACGCGGGAATAGAAGAGGTTGCTCCCGGAACGGGCTGCAGCCGCAAGGCAGAATCCGGCAATGGGAGTGGCATATTCCTCCATGGTAAAGCTGTCAGTGAGGGGAACAGGCCCGCCGTCGATCTCCCCCTCGCGGATCGCCTCGGCCACCTGGTTCAGGCCGACGTCCACCAGTTGCACGCCTCGCCGCTCCATATCGATGTAGAAGGGCTCGAAGCTCAGTTGAATCACCCGGCCTACTCTAATCGCCATTTATCACGCACCAATCCTGATTTCTGGTAAATGAATCCGACCTGGCTGGACAGATAGCCCCAGCCTCCCGCAGGGAAATTGTTACGAAAATTGATTGTAGGTAACGGCATTTTGGCAGTCAAGCAGACTCCCTTTGCCCGCAGCCGTCCGACTGCCTACAGGAAGGCCCGGCAAGACCCCGAAGAATTATAGTAAACTCAAACCGAGAGGTGGTCGCGATGAAGTTTGCTCGCCTTGCTGCCGTGCTCGCGGGACTTGTGTTGACTGCATTGGCCGGGTCGTCGGTCCTGCTGGCCGACGCCGGCGATATCGAGATCAATGTGGCCGCGGCGGAAAGCAATTTCCCCGAGGGCATAGTGTTTCGCGTTGACGCGGAGAGCAAGGGAGTGATTGATGAAGTGAGAGTCTTCATCAAGAAGGCTGACCAGAGCGGCCGCAGCTCCTATCGAAGCATCGATGTTGAGCCAGGTGAGAGCGTATCCGGAGAAACGCTGCTGCCGTCCGGCACCGGCGGCGATTTCTTCCCTCCCGGAACAAAGATTTCCTACTACTTCGAGGTGCGGGACAAGGCGGGAGGAGTGGTCCAGACCGAGGAGAGGGAATTCGTCTACGAGGACAACAGGTTCCACTGGCTCTCGGTGAGCGACGGCCTGATAACCGTCTACTACTACAGCGAGTACGTCGAGGAACGGGCGCGGATCATACTGGAGGCCGCCAAGCAGACCATGGACCGCATGGTTGGGGTGCTGGGCATCGCGCCAACGGACCCCTTGCGCATCGTCACCTACAACAATTACCGGCACATGGTCATGGCCTTGCCTTTCCGTTCTGCCACCGTCTCGCAGGACTTGCAGGCCCAGGGCATGGCATTTTCCGACGAACGGGTTCTCCTGATTCACGGATTCGACCCCACAGTCACCGGCACCACCTCCCACGAGTTCACCCATTTGCTGGTCCACGAGGCCGCCGGCGGTACGACCGCCGCCATCCCCGCGTGGCTCAACGAGGGCCTGGCCGAGTACGGCAACATCGACCAGACTGACGAATACGACGCCGCGCTGCGATATGGAATCTACACTCGCAGGATCAAGCCCCTCTGGTACCAGAACACGTTCAGCGGGGAGCCCGAGGACATCATCATTGCCTACGGTCAGGGCAAATCAGTGGTTAGCTACATGGTGGAAAGATGGGGTGAGGACAAAATCTCCGAACTGTTCGAAGCCGTCAGGCGGACAAGTGACATAGACGTCGCCCTGCTCAGGGTCTACGGCCTGGACCAGTATGGCATCGATACCGCCTGGCGCCAGTCAATGGGCATGGAACCCCTCCCGCCCCCTGAGGAGTTGGCCAGGCGGATCGAGGAATCAGTGGCGGAATCAGCGGACCAGGACGCTGACACGTCCGCAGCAGGGGAATCGGAGACATCACAGCCTGGCTCCGATGACCCTACCGAGTCTGAACCCGCTGGGCCGGAAACCGGCGTCCAGCCGGAGTCTACGGTGGCCCCTACCGAGGAGCCAGTTGAGACCGCTGCCGATGAGGAATCGGGAGGCTCTTCGTCTCCCTGCTCCGCGCCGCCCGATGGCGCCGCGTCCCTAGGGCTGGGCGCACTGGCGCTCCTGGCCACTCCTCTGTCGCTGGCGGGACTGCCGCTCCTGCGCCGGTGGAGCAGGAAGGGCTGAAAGTCGAACAGTCTTCGGTGGTTCACAGGTTCTTGATGGCTGGTGTCTGAATTATGATAGGACTTACGCGGTTCAGTTATCCCCTCCCCCTTGACGGGGGAGGGTTAGGGTGGGGGTGAAGTCTCCGACTGCGTAACTCCTATCCTGATTCAGACAATAACTCTGCAGCCGTCCCGCATCGCCGCCTGAGAGGGTGTCTAATAAGCCCATTCCACTTACGAGGAACAGGCTGCGGGCCGCATCCATCTACTCCTGAAAATACAGAGGGACGCCCTCACCCTAACCCTCTCCCTCCGGGAGAGGGAACTTATCAGACACCCTCTGGAGCTGCGGGCGTCGGCCCGACCGGACGAATGGAAAAAACGCGGGCCCTCGTGAATCGAGGGCCCGAAACGTGAATGTCGGTTGAGACCGGGTGGATCAGGACCCGCGCAGCCGAGGGTCCAGGACGTCGCGCAGGGCGTCGCCGAGCAGATTGAAACCGAACACGGCAATGCTCACCGCAATGCTGGGGAACACCACCAGCCACGGCGAGACCTCAACGTACCGCTGGCCAGCGAAGGAAAGCATCCCGCCCCACGATGGAATGTCCGGCGGTGTCCCAACGCCCAGGAAGCTGAGCGCCGCCTCGACCACGATGGCGTAGCCCAGATTGGCGGTGGCGAACACAATGTACGGCGCCATGCAGTTGGGGATCACGTGGCGGGCGATTATCCGCCAGTCGCCCGCTCCAATGGACCTGCTGGCCAGGACAAAATCCCTTTCCTTGATGGCCAGCGCCTGCGAACGAACTATGCGGGACGACCCCGGTATCAGGATTATCACCAGCGCAAGCACCACGTTCTGCAGGGACGCCCCCGCCACCGCCACAATGGCGAGGGCCAGGATGATGGCGGGGAACGCCATCATCGCGTCGACAAGCCGTTGGACAATCAGGTCGAACAGACCGCCAAAATAGGCGCTGATCACCCCGATCAGGGCGCCAATCGTAACTCCGATGCCTACGCTTATGAGGCTGACGTACAGGGAAATGCGCGCGCCGTATACCAGGCGGCTCCAGGTATCCCGGCCCAGTTGATCGGAACCGAGCCAGTAGGTCTTTCCTCCTGCCGTTGTCGCCTCAGCTCCCGGCGCGGCGTATTTGGACGTTACATGCACCTCTTTGGGAGGGAAGGTGGCCAGCACCGGAGCCAGCACGGCCATCAGTACTGCCAGGATCAGGATAAAGGCGCCAATCGCGCCCAGCGGTTTTCTCCTCACAAAGGAGAACACCCCACTCTTGATCGCAGACATTAGCGGCGTCTTTGGAGCCGCAATTTCAACCGCTTGGGCAGGCGGGAGTTCCCGCACGTCTCTAGCCATATCGGATCCTCGGGTCCAGCCAGGCGTATATCACGTCCACGGCCAGGTTAACGATCATCACCGCCAGGGCGAACACCAGCACGTCGCCCATCACCAGAATGTAATCTCTCGCCGTTATTGCCTGCAGGAGCAAAGCCCCCATTCCGGGCACCACGAAGATTTTCTCGATGATGATGGTCCCACCCAGCAGCAGGCCCAGGGCCCACCCGGAGACAGTCACGATCGGCAACAGGGCATTCTTGAGCGCGTGGAGGAAAACGACCCTGAATTCGGCCAGGCCCTTCGAACGGGCGGTCCTGATGTAGTCGTCCCGCATGACCTCCAGCATTGCCGACCGGGTCACCCTGGCAGTGAAATTCAGCTGGAAGAACGCCAGGGTCAGGGCCGGGAAAATCAGCTGCTGCAGGTTGGTCAGCGGGTCCTCCCAGATCTGGGCGTATCCCAGCGGGGGGAACCAGCCAAACAGTCGCACCAGCAAATAAACCACCACCAGTCCGGTGACGAAAATGGGTATGCTGATGCCGGTGAAAGTAAAAATCCTGGCAGCATAATCGAACCATGAGTCCTGTTTCAACGCGGAAATCATTCCCAGCGGCACGGCCAGGATGAAGCTGATGATCGCCGCCATGACAGCCAGTTCGATGGTCAGCGGGACCCGTGGCCCAAGTTCGCTGGTGACGGAGGTGCCATAGAACAGAGCGGTGCCCATGTCGCCCTGAAGCAGACCCCACAGCCAGTCGCCGTACTGGACCAGGATGTGGCGGTCCGTTCCCAGTTCATGCCGCAGGTTGTCCAGTTCCTCCTGAGTAAAGTTCCCCTCTCCGCCACCTGCCAGGATGAGGAAGGCAGGGTCTCCTGGAATCATCCTCATCAGGGCGAATACCAGGATGGTTACCAAAATGATGGTGGGAATAAACAGCAGGGCCCTTTTCATTATGTATTGCTGCATTTAGAACCTATCCCTTTGCGCAGGGTGTTCCTTACAGGGCAAACTCATGGAAGCTCCAAGGGCTTGGATGCGAAAAACAGCGCCCCGCTTCTCGGGGCGCTGTCAGGCCCTGTGGGTTATTCCTCGAACCAGAGATGCTCTTGCTTGTGGACCGTCTGGATGCTCTGGGCGGGAACGAACTCTCCCGCCTCCGTCCGTACCTTGTTGTGAACGAAGTACCAGGACGGGAACCACTGCAATTCAACGTATGGACTGCCACCCGGCTCCAGGAGCATCAGTTCCATTTCCCGCAGGAGTTCCTTCCGTTTCTCCGTGTCCAATTCCCTCGACTGCTGATCGAGCAGTTCGAGGAACGCGTCGTCCCTCCAGCGAGTCCAATTGCGGCTGGTCGGGCCATACACATTGACCACGTAGTCGTCGGGGTCGGCGATGTTGAAGCCGTAGCCGGTCATCAGGATCTGGTAATCGCCGGCGGCGCCCGCGTTGATGGCCGTGGGGCCATCCACCGACACTATATCGATTTGCAGATCCAGGTTTCGCTGCATCTGGGCTGCCCACAGCTGCACCATGTCGGGGAACCAGATGAAGGGTCCCGTCAGCAGGTCACAACAGTTGGGGTGGTCCGCAAGCGTGGACGGCGGGTCGAACCCTGCTTCCGCCAGCAAGGCGATCCCGTCCTGAATGTCCTGTTCCTTGGTCCGTGTGCTACCGGGTATGCCGCCGAATCCCGGAAACTGCGCCAGCTCCTCGGTGGTGTGACCGTACCAGGAGTTGGGCGGGAAAGGAGAGCCGTAGGAGTACCTGCCCAGGCCGAAGGCCTGCCAGATTTCCTGCTGGTCAGTCGCGAGCCGCAGGCCCCTGATGACCCGCAGGTCGTTCCATGGGGGATTCTCGACGTTGAACCCCATCTGGAGGCCGGTATTCATCGGCTGCCAGAAAATCTTGTGGCTGTCGCTCAGCTCCTCCTCTAGGGCAACTATGGCCTCCACGCTAATGGGCACTACCGGCGTGGTGTAGTCGAGAGCTCCTGTCCTGAACGCCGCCACGGATGTTCCGGGATCAGTAATGTTGTGCCCGGTTATCTGGTCGAAGAACGGGCGTCCCTCTTTGAAGTAGTCGGGGTTCTTCTCGTGCCGCCAGAAATTCCCACGTACCGTCTCCACCGGGCGGTAGGGGCCGCCGGCCACGATGTTGTCGTGAACGTTGATGTCAACGCCTGACGTTACCACGTGCTCGGGAACGACCTTCATGAAGTCTACTGCCAGGAACCCGAGGAACGACCCGGAAGGAAACTTCAGGTTGACCTGTACTGTGTAGTCGTCAATGACCTCAGCGAAATCGGTGGACGTCCGTAGCAGACCAACGCGCGGCCTGGGCTCTCCGGGCTCGATCATCCGGTTGATGCTGAACGCCACGTCTTCGGCTGTAATGTCCTCCCCGTCCTGCCACTTTCCGCCCTGGCGAATCTTGAAGGTGTAAGTCACCCCGTCGTCGCTCCTCTCCCAGCTCTCAGACAAATCCGGGATGATGATGTCGGGACTGACCGGATTGAATTCAACCACTTGGTTATAGAGCGGGCTTCCTCCCTCAAGGCCGACGATGGTGCCCATCAGGTGAGGATCCCACAGCTCAGGGTACTCGGTGGTCAGGAACCGGGCGTGCCCGCCCTGTACACCGATGCCTGCGAACGTGACCACTGCCGTCGCGATAGGTGTGGGCGTAGCCTGCGCTAGCGGTGTGGGTGTCGGGGTCGCCGCCCTTACCGGCGTCGGCGTTGCCTCGGCCTGCTGTGCAGCCTGCGTAACTCCCGGAGCTGCCGTGGGAGCCGGTCCGCTCCCGCCCGCCGGCGCCTCGGTGGCCGGAGCTTCGTCTGCCTCCTCCGCCCCTCCGCAGGCGACTCCTACCACGAATGCACAAACAATCAGCAGGACCAGAATGTTCTTGGTGGCCAACAGGGATTTCAAGGTCATGCAACACTCCGTCATCGCCAAACCCGGCGGGATAATTCGGTTATGCTAAATACCCGTTGACAGAGTGTCAATAGTAAATATCAGAAATAAATATCTTAATGTTCATTATAATTCTTACTACTACGAAATTCGTTACAATTATTCCTTTGTAATGAACGTTTGTGCAAAATAGCACAATAGGCCCCTTTGCGACAGGAATCCCGGACAGCGCCCCGGAAACTCGCGCCGGGCCGCCGCGTAGCGTGATACCAAGTTCCAGGGAGCTACCTGGAAGCAATTCCCGATGATTCAGCACCTGGCCGGAGTTGGAATTTACTGCGGGCCGCAGAATTCCGTAGATCGCCGGACCTGCGCTAACTCGCCGACTTGGCCCCTGCATCCGGGATGCTTAGAAACACCAAGCCGCCAGCCGACGGTCCTCGAGGGTGGCCGTGCCAGACCATCCGGGCCGCCGGAATCAGGCAGCGGACGGCAAGTCAGCAGCGCCCCCTCTGGAGGGGGGCACTGGCGTGTAATGGTGGGCGAAGGAGCGCAGGCTATTCCTCGAACCAGAGGTGTTCCTGTTTGTGCAGTGTCTGGATCGTGTGGGCAGGTACGAATTCCCCGGCCTCGGTCCTCACCTTCTTATGGATGAAGTACCAGGAAGGGAACCAATGGAGCTCGACGTAAGGGCTGCCTCCCGGTTCCAGCAGCATCAGTTCCATTTCCCGTAGGATGGCCTTTCGGGATTCCACATCGGAAGCCTTGGACTGCTGATCCAGCAATTCAAGGAACTGGTCGTTCCTCCATCTAGTCCAGTTGCGGCTGGTGGGGCCGTAAACGTTCCTGACGTAGTCGTCGGGGTCGGCTATGTTGAACCCGTATCCTGTCATCAGGATCTGGTAGTCCCCGGCTGCCCCCGCGTGAATCGAGGTGGGGATGTCCACTGTCCTGATTACTATCTCCAGTCCCAGGTTTCGATCCATCTGTGCGGCCCAGAGTTGTGTCAGGTCAGGAAACCAGAGACCAGTATTGGTCAGCAGTTCACAGCAGTTCGGGTGGTCAGCAAGAGTGGACGGCGGGTCGTAGCCGGCCTCCGCCAGCAATGCAACCGCGTCCTGTATGTCCTGTTCCTTGGTGCGAGAGCTGCCGGGTATGCCGCCGAAGCCCGGGAAATCCTTTACCTCTTCGATGGTATGACCGTACCATGAATTGGGCGGGAAGGGCGTACCGTAGTTGTACCTGCCCAAACCAAAGGCCTGGAAGATCTCGTGCTGGTCCGTTGCCAGGCGCAATGCACCCTGGACCCGGGTGTCATTAAAGGGTTCTTTTTCGAAGTTGAACCCCATCTGCAGGCCAGTGTTCATCGGCTGCCAGTGAATCTTCCAGTCTGGGGCCAGGTCCTCCTCTGCCGCAACTATAGCCTCCACACTGATCGGCAATATGGGCGTGGAATAGTCCAGCGCACCGGTCCTGAAGGCGGCAATCGAGGTGCCAGGGTCCTGGATATTAAAGCCGGTCAACGTATCGAAGTATGGTCGGCCTTCCTTGAAATAGTTCGGGTTCCTCTCGTGTTTCCAGAAGTCGCCCACGGCGGTTTCCACTGGCCAGTAGGGGCCTCCGGCGACCACGTTGTCGAATATGTTGACATCAATGCCCGCCTCAATGCGGTGTTTGGGGAGGATCTTCATGTAGTCGACTGCTAGGAACCTGAGGAATGACGGAGAGGCCAGTTTCAGGTGAACGTCCACTGTGTATTCGTCAGTAGCCTCTGCGTAGTCGGTCGCGGTTCGGAGCAGACCAACACGGGGCCGGGGTTCACCTTCCTCAATCATCCGGTTGATGCTGAAGGCCACGTCTTCCGCCGTGATGGGCATTCCGTCCTGCCACGTCGCGCCCTGATGGATCCTGAAAGTGTAGGTCATTCCGTCGGCGCTCTCTTCCCAGCTTTCTGCGAGGTCCGGAATTACTTCGTCGGGATTGATGGGGTTGAACTCCACCACCTGGTTGTAGAGCGGGCTTTCGGCCTCAAGGGCCACGATGGTACCCGTCAGGTGGGGATCCCACAACTCTGGATAACCGGTGGTGAGAATCCTGGCATCCCCGCCCTGCACGCCGACACCCGTGAACGTGACCACGGCCGTTGCGATGGGAGTCGGCGTTGCCTCCGCCTGCGCGGTGGGAGTCGGGGTCGTCAGCCTGAAAGGCGTCGGCGTGGGGTCGCCGGGGGAGGGCGCCTCGGTGGCCCCAGCCTGTGGCGCCACCGTTGGCGCGGGGCCGTCTCCGCTTGCCGCTGCTTCGGTGGCAGGAGCTTCCTCGGTAGCGCTTCCTCCACAAGCCACCACCACCGCAATCGCAATGATGAAAATCGTGATCAAGAGTCGCTTGGCAGACAGGAACGGATGCGAAGACATCTCTGGACCCTCCCAATCACATCTGACCGATGAATTCGGATATCCTAGAGAGAAATCGGCATATTGTCAATGTGTTTTGTTAGATTATTATTTCGATTCGTCAATATAATAAATATCGATACGATATTCGTCTATAATTGTGCCTACAGCGCCTTTAATCATCAATCAGGGTTCAGCACAGGAATTGCCAACCCGTCAGCAAGTGCAATGCGCCTAAGGCGGGCTATCGGGCGCGCGGGTTGAAGGCGTCGTTCACCGCATCGCCGAGAAGGCTGAAGGTGAAGAGCAGTATGGCCAGCGTCCCCACGGGGTACATGAGCAGGTGCGGCGTGGTGCGAAGTACCGACAGGCTGCCGTTCTCGTAAATCATGAGACCCAGGCTGGGCACCGGAGGCTGGATGCCAATGCCCAGGAAGCTGAGGAACACCTCGGCGCCGGCTATGCCGCCCAGGGACGCGGACACCAAGACGATGATCGGGCCGCTGACGTTGGGCAGCAGGTGGCGGAACAGGAGGCGCGGCGTCCGGCAGCCGATGGAGCGGGCCGCGTCGACGTACTGTTCCTCCCGCGCCTGGAGCACCTGTCCACGAACGACACGCGCCATTCCGAACCAGGAGAACAGGGCCAAACCGAGGGACAGCGCAAAGTAGTCAGCGACTCCCAGGTGCACGAACTGCACGCCGAGAGTGTCCTCCACGCCACGCAGCCAGTCCACCATGGGCGGTCGAACGGTCAGGACGATTATCAGGACCAGAAATATGTCTGGGAAGGAGGTCGTGATTTCTCCCACCCGCATGATCAGCGTGTCCGTCAGCTTGCCGAAATAGCCTGCCAGCAGACCGAGAGTAATACCGAGGGCCAGCGTGCCTGTGGTAAGCGTCACTATGGTGAGTATCACCGTGGTACGCAGGCCGTAGATAACGCGGGTCAGGATGTCGCGTCCCAGCCGGTCGGTACCGAACGGGTGGGCCAGGCTTGGCCCCTGCTTGGCGGACTGCAGGTCCTGGTCGTTGTATCCGTATGGTGTGACCAGCGGCGCGAATATGCCTGCCCCGTACATCAGCACGATGATGGTGAGGCATGCCACTCCAACCCTGTTGGCCATCAGCCGGCGCAGCGAGATGGTCAGGTAGTTCCGTCCGGGACTCCTTCTTTCAAACCCGGAACCCTCCGTCAGCACCGAACTGCTGTCGCTACGTCCTATCACTTTAAGTCCCGGCTCCCTGCCCCAGCCTAATCCTGGGATCCAGCACGGGGTACAGCAGGTCTACTAACAGATTGACCATCACAAATATGGTTGTTCCGATCAGGAGAACGCCATCGATGATCGGATAATCCCTGGCGAAGATTGATTCGATCAGGAGATTGCCTACGCCTGGAATGCCAAAGAAGCGCTCAACGATGAACGACGTGAACGCGATTCCCGCGAGGGACAGTCCCAGGGACGTGACCACCGGGATCATCGCGTTGCGCAGGATATGGCGGCGCCTGACGACCATTTCTGACAGGCCCTTGGCTCGCGCGGTGCGGACGTAGTCGAGACTGATAACCTCCAGGGTGCTGGCCCGCGTCAGCCGGGTAACTATGGCAACACCGGGAATGCCCATGGCAATGGCCGGCAGGATTATGCTCGGAGAGAAGAAGCCGTCCCAGCCGTGTGTGGGCAGCAGGTCCAGTTTCCAGGCGAATATCCAAAGCAGGCCGGGAGCGGTCAGGAATACGGGAACCGACTGCCAGGTGAGGGTCATCATCACGGCCGCGGTGTCCCAAAGCGATCCCTGCCTCAGAGCGGCGAACAGTCCGATAGGAACACCCAGGCCCACGGACAGGATCATTGCGGCGATATTAAGCTGGGCCGAGACCCACATCTTGGGCTTGAGGAGCTCCGTTACGGTCCGGCCCCGGTACTTGAAGCTCTCCCCGAAGTCACCACGGGCGACATTGCTCACGTAGCGCCCGTATTGCACGAAAATGTTGTCGTTGAGACCTCGCTGTTCCCTGATGCGCTCCACCACCTCAGGGTTGTTGTGCTGGCCCATGAGCACCTGGACAGGATCGCCGGGGCCGTACCGGCCAAGGACGAAGGTAACGAACGACACGGTAAACAGGATGACAGGCAGCCACAGCAACCGGCGAACCAGGTAAGATCCCACTGCCTCTCGACTCCGACCCTACTCGTCAGTTATGTACACGAACCGGTACCGCGGGATTATCAGGGGCGGAAGCAGGTAGTCGTGCACGTTTGGCTTGACCAGCAGCTTGCTTTCTCCGTCGAACCACAGGGGCACCCATGGGGCGTCGTCGAGGATCATTTGCTCCGCCTCGTTGTACAGGGCGTACCTCCTGGCGGTATCCGTCTCCACCCGCGCCTGGACCAGCAGTTCGTCGACCTCGGGGTTGCTGTAGTGGGTGTGATTGTTGGTGCTCTCACTGTGGAACAAGATATCCAGGAAGTTCTCAGGGTCCGGATAGTCCGCGATCCACCCGATGTCAAACATCTGGAAGCGGCCCTTGTGCAGGTCCTTGAGGAACGTGGCGAACTCGGTCTGCTGGAACTCCGCCGTTATGCCCAGGTTCCTCTCCCACATCTGCAGGATCACTTCCATGTCCAGGCTGACATTTGCTCCGAAGCTGCCCGGTGTCGTGATGGTAATGGGCGGCAGATTGTCCAGGTCGTCCCCATATTTGGATTCCTCCAGGAGTTGCTTGGCGCGAACGGGGTCAAATTGGTACCCGCGCACTCTTTCATCGTATCCCGGAAAATCCGGGGGCAGGATACCATCGGCCGGCCTGACCAGGTCTCCAAGTACGATGCTGGCAATTTCCTGCTTGTCAATCGCCAGGTTAAGCGCCTGGCGCACCTTGACGTCATCGAGGGGCGGCTCATTGACGTTCAGCCCGATGTAATTGACGCTGAACGACGCCGGAGCGGTCTTCAGCTCGGGGTAGAGGTCGTTGCTGGGATCGTTCAAGCGGTCAAGGTCGGCGAGTCCCACCCCGGCGACGTGGATCTCGTCGTTCTCATACATCAGCAGGGACGTGCCGCCGCTGAGAATGAACTCAACCTCCTCGAGCTTTGGGGCCCCCAGATGGAAGTGCTCGTTGCGGGACAGCACCAGGGTTTCGCCAACCACATATTCCTTGAGACGGAACGGCCCGGTGCCGTTGGGCTCCCGGAACCAGGACCGGGGATTCTCTTCCACGTTGTCCTGGTCCAGCACGAACCCCGTCGGATAGGTCATCTTGGCAAGGAAGTACGACTTGGCCTCGTCGATGGTGAATTCGATGGTGTGCTCGTCGATGAACCTGACGCCGGAAATTGTGGTGGCATCGCCCGCCAGCTTCTCCTTGACTCCCACGATGTCGCCAAGGTATTGGTCCACCACCGGGGATTCCGTCAGTGGATTGGTGACCCTTTCCAGCGACCACTGCACGTCGTGGGCAGTCACGGGTTTGCCATCGTGGAACTTCGCCTCCGGCCGCAGGTGGAAAGTATAAACGCGGCCGTCATCACTGATGTCCCAGCTCTCAGCGAGGTCCGGAATGATGTTAAGGTCGGGGTCGATGGTTACAAGCCCCCCGAACACCTCCACGATTATCCGGGCCGAGGTGGCATCGGTGGTCAGGTGGGGATCAAGAGTGGGAGGGTCAACGTATAGATGGACCAAGCGGGTGGTGTCGCCCGCCGTGCTCCCACGACTGGCGGTCTCGGCTTCCTCTTCTGCCGAAGAGGCCGCTGGAGCGGCTTCGGTGGGCGCCTCCGGTGGTTCCTCTGTGCTCGTGGCCGCCTCGGGAGCGGACTCGCCACCGCAAGCAGCCAGGAGCATAACGATCGCGATTGCCAGCAGGATGCCGGTTAACGCACTGATTCTTGCTCTCATCATTCCCAAATTTCCCGATTGCTTGATACTGCAACTTGCCTGATTTGCGTAAATTCGGACTGGGGTATTGTAGACACTTGATTCCGCAGGTTTCAAATGACCCGCCAACTCCGGCAGGGTCTGTTAGTTCTCTCCCCCTTGAGGGTGAGCGTAGTAATTCTGTGTGCCCGCAACTCAGCCTCCAACTCCAAAGGGGGACCGCCCTCACCCTAACCCTCTCCCTCCGGGAGAGAGAATAATTAACAGGCCCTGGAAACGAAGGGGCCACGCTTGTATCGGGGCAGTCTATTTGTTAGCATGGAATTGTGTGGCGAGCGTAGCCGAGTGGTCAAGGCGCCTGTCTGTGGCACAGGAGATCACGGGTTCGAACCCCGTCGCTCGCCCCAACAACGGCTCTGAACGTTCAGGGCCAGCGTTACTCCTTCTGCCAGCGCCTGTAGCTCAATGGATAGAGCACTGGGCTTCGGACCCAGGGGTTGCGGGTTCGAGTCCTGCCGGGCGCGCCACATCCCTCCTCCTGATTTTCAAGGCCACCACGCGGCACGCTCGTTCCTCGCTCTGTGGTGGCAGTTTCAATACGCCTCCCGCCAGCCATTGGTACTGCTCACAATACGCCGGTACCGTGTCGCCGGATTCGTGGCTTTCCGGGGCGTCGATTCCCTGTTGTAGAATAATCGCCAGTCGGGCCCTTTCCCAGTGAAACGGCGCCCCCGATTCAACGAATGCAATATAATCAGGGTCAACGGACTGGCTGCACAGTGTACAGGAGATAGCATGACGACCCGCGCCAACGTGGACGCTGCGGCAAGAGACTATGTATTACAGACGGCAGAGGATGCCGACGTTAAATTCGTCCGCCTCTGGTTTCCCGACATTCTGGGCAACCTGAAGGGGTTTGCCATCAACTCCTCCGACCTGAGGGACGCCATCGAGGAGGGTGTCGGGTTCGACGGGTCAGCAATCGAGGGATTCGCCCGCTACGAGGAAAGCGACATGCGGGCATTCCCCGATCCCAACACCTTTGCCGTGCTGCCGTGGCGCCCGCAGCGAAACGCGGTGGCGCGCATGTTCTGCGACATTCGCGTGCCCAGCGGCGACCTGTTCCTGGGGGACTCACGAGCCGTCCTGAAGCGCAACCTGGAACGCCTGGCAAGCCTGGGCTATACCTACTATGTCGGCACGGAACTGGAATACTTTTTCCTCAAGGACTCCGCGACCCCGGAGCCCCTGGACCACGGCGGTTATTTCGACCAGCTCTCCAGCCAGCCGGCCAGCGACCTGCGGCGTGACACGGTGCTCAACCTGGCCGAGATGGACGTGCCCGTCAAGTATTCCCACCACGAGGCGGCACCCAGCCAGCACGAGATTGACCTCCAGTACAGTGACGCGCTCGCGATGGCCGACAGTGTCATGACCGCCAGGCTGGTGGTCAAGGAGCTGGCGCAGCTGCAAGGGGTCTATGCCACGTTCATGCCCAAGCCCATCGCCGGTGTCAACGGCTCAGGCATGCACATTCACCAGTCGTTGTTCCGGGGAGAGCAGAACGCCTTCTTCGACGAAGATGACGAGCATTACCTGTCTGAAGTCGGGCGGAAGTTCATAGCCGGTCTGCTTCGGCACGCCCCGGAGATCACCTTGGTCACCAACCAGTGGGTCAACTCGTACAAGCGGCTGGTGCCGGGTTTTGAGGCTCCGGTGCATGTCTCATGGTCTCACGTCAACCGGGCTGACCTGGTCCGGGTGCCAACCTACAAGCCGGGTTACGAGAGCTCGATGCGGATCGAATACCGCGCTCCCGACCCGGCCTGCAATCCCTACCTCGCCTTCAGCGTCATGCTGGCGGCGGGTATGAAAGGAATCGAGGAGGACTACCCGGTCCAGCCCCCGGCAGCGGGCAGCGTGGCCGCCATGGGGGAGGATCAGCGGCAGGCCCTGGGCATCAGGACGCTGCCCACCAGCCTGGGGCACGCGATATCGCTGGCCGAAGACAGCGAGGTGCTGAGAGACGCCCTTGGCGAACACATCTTCCCCAGCTTCATTCAGAACAAGCGCCTGGAGTGGGAGGAATACTGCTCGCAGGTTACCGACTACGAGATCAGCCGCTACCTGCAGCGTCTTTAGGCCGCAGGTTCAACCGGCCAATTGCTGAGCCAACGAAAAAGGCCTCCCGTCAGTGGGAGGCCCTTTCTTCTTGTATCCGGCACCGACTTTACAGGTCTGAGGAGTAACCGCAACCATCCCCGTACTGTTTTGGCGCTTCGGCCGGACCGCTGGCAGCAGCGGGTATGACTGCCGCAATGGTCAACAGCGCAGCGAAAACCAGAGGAATCAAGATACGGCGCATGAGTCCCTCCCGCCAGCCAGGCTCGTTACTGCGTGGAATTTACCAACTACACCTCTCTAAAGTCAATCCCTGCTATCAACAGGAATTCTGGCCCAAGGCATGCTCAACGGGCCGGAACTGTATAATCGGCACAAACGAGCCCGCTGCACCTTTCAGGGCCGCCACGGGGCACGCTGAAGCTCTGTGGCGGCTGCTGGGAATCTGCATCCTGCATCAGCAAGTCTCTACCCAAACAAGGAGGAACGAAATGGCCGGAAAGATTCGCCTTGGCATCATCGGGGCCAGCCCAACCGTGGGATGGGCCCATCGCTCCCATTTACCCGCCATCGCCGCCAGCCCGGAATACGAGCTCACCGGCGTCTGCACCACCCGCATGGAGACCGCCGAGGAGTCCAAGCGGCAGTACGGCGCGGCAATGGCCTTCGACGATTACCAGAAAATGCTGGCCCACCCGGACATCGACGCCGTCGCTGTGGTGCTGCGGGTGCCTGCCCACTACCAGATAACGAAGGACGCCATCAACGCCGGCAAGCACGTCTTCACGGAATGGCCGCTGGGCAAGACCACCGGCGAGGCCGAAGAACTGGCGGAACTTGCCCGCGCCAAGGGAGTCAAGGCCGTCGTGGGCCTGCAAGCACGGGCCGCGCCCGCGGTGCTGCAGATGAAGCAGTTGGTGGAACAGGGTTATGTGGGCGAGGTCATGTCGTGTTCCATGACTCTGATCCGGGGCGGAGTGCTGGCCCGCCCGTCGGGACGCACCTGGCAACGGGACGTGGAGCTCGGGGCCAACACCCTGACCATCGCAACGGGTCATTCGGTGGACGCCATGCGCTTCGTGGTGGGCGACTTCGCGGAGGTGTCGGCCGTCGTATCGACGCAGTGCGGCCAGTGGTACGAGACCGACACCGACCAGCACCTCGACGTTACATCCCCGGATAACATCCTGATCAACGGCCGGCTGGAAAACGGCGCGGTGGTATCGGCCCACGTCGCCAGCATCCCCTGGGCGGGCAGCGGCTACCGGCTGGAGGTGTACGGGCGCGAGGGCACGCTGATCGCGTCGTCCGAGGACTCGCCTCAGCTGGGTCCGGTGCGGCTAAAGGGGTCGGAGGGCAGCGACGAGTTGGAGGACCTGAATATCCTTGACCAACACCGTTTCGTGCTGGAGGGTATGCCCGAGGGAGCGCCCTACAACGTGGGCCAGCTCTACTACATGTTCGGCGAGGCCATTCGGAATCAGGACCAACGCCAGCCGGACTTCGACACGGCGGTAGAGTTGCACCGGCTGGTCGACTGTATTCGCCGGTCGTCCGAGGAACGCCGGGCCGTGGAGGTCGGCGGCTAGTGGGTCAACCCGTTTGGATTGATGGCCATTTCTTCAGTTCGCCCTGAGCCTTTCGGCAAGCTCAGGGCCACGGCCAACGGATTCACAGAGACTTGTATTCGTCCTGCCCGGCTGCCAGGGCCTTCTATCTTGGGTCTGGCAGTCCGGGCATTACTTGTGGCGCTGAACCCGTTCTGACCTGGCAATGGTTCTCATCCACGGCAACATCCCGCACCCGGAACACCTGGTTTTCGATTCCCCAGTGGCCTCGCCACAGCTTTACCAGCAGCGGCGTTCAGCGAATGGAAAAGTCAAAGTGGTCCTTGTTCGACGTTTTCCAGTCCAAGTAGCCAAGGCCGGCGCCAACCATGGCAGCGATCGGGAACGTAAAGAAGGTCAGTATAAATGCCCCAGCCACCGAGCCTCCGAAACCGCCCGCAGCGCATCCAATTCCGCATCCACCTATGAAGGCGACCGGCGCGGCGAATACCGAGTACCTGAGGGCCTTCGTAGCGCCCTGGGCAATGCGCCCGAACAGGTCCGAATGGTCATATTCCCTTTGCCTCTGGGACGCCATTTCGGGGATTTTCCGGGTCGTCTCTCCCAAGCTTGCGACGCAAGTTTCCAGGCTCGTCAGGGCGCGGTCCAGCATTTCCGGATCCTCTTCATCGCAGGCCCGCAGGACATCTCTATAGAACCGGTCTTCCAGTTCGCTCAGGCCATCCAGGTTGCGGAGCACACTCCGCTCCGCTTCGTCCCAGTCGTGCTCTTGGCTCAACAACCTTGCCCGAGCTACGTGGCTCAAGGACTCACGTTGACGCTCCCGCGTCTCGGCGCGTAGTAGCGCTATATTGTTCTCGGTAAAGCCCGCACGCTTAAACTCGCCCAACCAGTCCTCCGTTCGGTGATACTCCAGGAGTCGGCTGTCGCACTGTTGGATGAGTTCCCGGTACTGTTCCAGCTTTTCACTCCGGGCTTCATTTTGCAGGACCTTCTTGAAGGCCCGGTCGTCGTCGGTGGCAAACATCCCGCCAAAGCGTGAAATGCGCTCGAGGCGCACCTGATCATCAATGTCTCTCTCACGCCGCGTGTCCTGTCGCCTGTACTCCCGTTCGATCCGGCGGTCCTCTTGCTCGCCGAACATCTCCTCTCTTTCGAATTCCCGGTACCGGTCTGCCCGGATATCCCGTTCCAGGCTTCGGTCCGCGGCCTCCTCCTCGTAGTACGAACGCCGGGCATCCCTTAATTCCTCACGCCCGTACTGCCGGTCCTCGCGCGCTTCCCTTCGGTCCTCGATCCTTTCCCTCCGTTCTTCAGCGGCCGCGTCAAGGTAATCGCCATAGCTTTCTGAGAAACGGTTGCGCATAATGTCCCTGGGTTCGATGTCCCTGGGTTCAATGTCTCTGCGCTCAACGTACCTGCGCTCAACTTCCCTGCGCTCAACGTACCTGGGGTCAGCGTCCCTGAGTTCGATGTCCCTGCGCTCAACTTCCCTGCGTTCAACTTCCCTGGGATCAAAGTCCCTGCGCTCAACGTCCCCGGGATCAATGTCCCTGGGGTCGTCCTCCCTGCGCTCAACGTATCTGCGCTCAGCGTCCCTGGGATCAATGTCCCTGGGGTCGTCTTCCCTGCGCTCATCGTATCTGGGCTCAGCGTCCCTGGAATCAATCTCCTCGGGTTCGACTTCCCTGCGTTCAACGTATCTGGGCTCATCGTCCCTGGGATCAATGTCCTCAGGTTCGACTTCCCTGCGCTCAACGTTCCTGCGCTCGGGATCGTTTCCATCCCCGCGGTCCCTTCGAGACCTCTCTCTAGCCATCGCTATCACCTCCAATAAGGTAATCCTGGAGCGTGCTGTCAAATTGGCTGTCATTCCGGCTCAGGACCGGAATCCAGGTCTCAGGCGGCAAATATCCTCTCGCCACGTGAAATGTCCGGATTCCAGTCTCCGGATGACGAAAAGAGTCCTATGTCCACACGCCCCGTAGAGTTGAAGCGGTTGCGCCATACCGTTGCAGGCGCGCTAAACTCCTTTGTCCACACGCCCTACAGAGTTGATGCAGTTGCATCATACCACCAAAGACGCGTTGAACAAAGTTGTGTACTCGTCCAGTCACGGTATTTCCGATTATTGGAGGGAGGCGCCGACCAGAGACAGGAAGGTCTGATAGAGCAGCGGCTAATGGTTCAACCCATTTGGATCGATGGCTATTTCCACCGTTTGCCCTGGGCCTTTCGGCAAGCTCAAGACAGGCTTGTCGAATGGAGGTACGTTCGTGGTTAGACAGGCTCACCACGAACGTACTCCGAACGGACTCCCGGCTTGTCCATCAGTACAACGGTGACGGTCTGCTAGGGCGCGGCCTGGGCCACCAGCAGCACCTCGACGCGCACCTCGTCGGCCAGGTACACAACTGACCTGGCGGTGGGTTTTCTCAGGCCGAGCTGGTCCCAGGTGAAGGTGGTCTTGCCTAGCACATTGATGGTGCTGCCGTCCTGCCGCGCGGTTACGTCGAATACCAGTGGCGTCACCGTTTCGCCGATCTGCAGGGATCCGTCAAGCTGCCCAGTGGTCTCCTCGCCATTGAGGAAACTCTGCGGCAGGTCCGGCAACTGCTCCACGGTCACAACGGCCTCGGGGGTGTCGGGGAAGAGCCTGTCTCGGATGTACCGGTCACGGAAATCCTGGTCGCTCCCCAAGGAGTGAAGGTCGAGCGTGACCACCGACGGCTCGCCGCCCAGGTTGGCAACCCCGCTCAGGCCGGTGCTGGTAATAACCGCGTCGAATCGAACGGGCGAGCGACCCAGTTCTTCCTCGACGGTGAAGGTGATCTCCGAACCCTCTCCGATAACGTACGCGTCCGTGCCGACGGCGTCGGTAGCCTCCTCGGTTTCCGCCACGGGCGTCGGGGGCGGCGCCTCCGTGGGTGTGGAGGCCGCAGCCGTCGGGCGCGGCGGGAGGGACAGTTCGCCGCTTTCCGCATCGCCTTGCGTCACCAGACCGAACCCAACCACCAGCGCAATAATCACCGCCACGGCCGGCGACCACTTCAGCAGTCCCAGTGTCGGCTTCAGGAAAAAGGACGCCAGCAGGGGAGTGAGGACGGCGCAGACGACCACGACGATGGCCGCGAGAGGCACCATGTATGACACCATGCGGTCCAGCTGGGTGTTGCCGGCAAAGGCGATGACCAGCGCTACGACGTAGACGGCCGCCAAGCCGGCCAGAAACCACAGCAGGCGGTCGGACAACCTCGACCACAGGAAGCCGGAGATCACGCCAACGACAAGGGCAGCCACCGAGACGGTCGCGCTGTTGAAGACGCTGTCCACCGGGGCATGCAAGGGAAGGGAGACCAGAGCCGCAATTACGGCTGCAATGGCTCCGGCGGTCAGTCCTGCGAGCATACTCCGTTCCTTCCCATCGAGAATCCGCGACGCCTCGCTATGCCAACTGCGATTTTAACCGATAGCGGCGCCGGGTATGGGAATCCAGCTACCGGTGTCGACGGCTAGACGGGACTGTTTTCCGGCCGGGCCTCCGCCTCGAGGCTCGCCACGAAGGCCACGGTGGCATAGGTAAGCACGTTCACGGCCAATCCGGTTATGGCGGCCAACTGGGAATCGAAGAAAACGAATACCTGGGTGATGAATATGGAAATCAGCGCGCCGCGCATATACCAGCGATAGGCCCGGGCGCGGCTGAATCGCCAGGCCCAGATGCCCACGGCGACGCAGGCGACCGTGACCGCCACTGCCCCCGCCTGGACGTACTGGGTCCAACTCACGTCTTCTATGGCTATGCCGTAGGCCAAAGACGCCAGGGCCACTGCCTGGCCAATTCCCCAAGTCAGCAGCAGCGCCGGAAGCAGCACGGCGAACCTGGAGTCCTGCACTATCCGCACGTAGAGGCGTATCGCCCATTCCTTGAAACGGAAGTAGAAATGAGTCTGTGCCGCAGAGACAGACTCCATTTCCTCGACATAGGCCCTCAGATACGGCGTCAATGGATGCGCTTGGTCGGCTTGGTCCAGCAGAGTCAGGATTTCCGCCTTCTTGCCGGGTTCCAGAGGCCGGTCCAGCGACCTGGGAACCTGGTTCAGCGCATTGGCCAAAGCAGTGCGGCGCGTAACCGTTTGAGTGCGCCGCGCCGCCCTGAGAATCAGGAAATCCACTATGAAGATGACGTAAATCAGGCCGATGGTGGGCTGAAAGAAGTAGTTGTGGTCCGAGGTGAGGAACTTTCCCAGTTCGTCGATGAATGTGCCAAACCCGACCCCGGCCAGCAGCGCCGCCAGATGGGCCACCCCCTGGTTCAGGAATGTGAAGAGCAAGATGAAGGCCACCAGCATGAAGGCCCCGCCCCACAGCATATGGGCGATGTGCAGGCCGTCCCCGCCAATCTGCGGGTAGCCGGCGACCGCAAGAAACGCGCGAATGGCCAGCACCGCGCCCACGGCAGACACCAGAAAGAGCTCCAGAAGCTCATCGGACTCCAGATTGAGAATCAGCCCGCGCCGCGAGGACTGCAAGGACTTATAACTTCCTTTGACCAGAGATGGGCCTAACATGGCATCCTCCAATCAGTCTGCAAGTCCTCTATCCGGCGAGTCCCATTCCTGTACCTTGCGCGGCGCGGTGCTTAAAGCGCGATGGCGTAGCAGGCGCGACGGGGATCGGCCCCGGTGCTCAAATGGCCCGTCTCCGGGTCCCGCACCGATACGGTCGCGCCCATGCCGCAGTCCACAGCGCGGGCAATCTGGTGCCCCAGATCGCGCAAGGCTTCGGCGGTCGTTTCCGGAATACCCGGCTCCAAGTCGGAGCGGCCGGGGTGGTAGACGTGGGGGTAGAAGGAGTTGACATTGCTCATGGTAGAGAAGCGAGGCGCCTCCACAGCCTGCTGCGGGTCCATCCCGAACAGCATCACGTTGAGCATGAGTTGTATGTTGGCCTGCGCCTGGTTATCGCCGCCGGGGCAGCCGACAGTCATCACCGGCTGGCCGTTCTTGCTGACGATGTAGTTGATCAGCGTCGTGCGCGGCCTCTTGCCGGGCTCAACGACGTTGGGATGGCCCTCATCGCAGTTGAACATCTCGATGCGGGTGCTGAGGGCGCAACCGAGGTCTGGGAAGAACACCGACTTGGCGAATGCGCCGCCGCTGATGGTGCCGCAGACCATGTTGCCCTGCCTGTCCAGAGCCGAGACGTGAGTGGTGCCGTCGCGGGCCGAGGAGTCAGCGGCGTTGGGGTCCGACGCTTCCGGCAGTCCGTTGCCCCCGTGGGCGCCGTTGCCGCCACGGGACTTCCTCGAATATTTCCACGGGTCGCCGGCATCGGGCTGGGCCGGATAAGCCCTCGCCAGATCGATCAGCTTGGCCCTTTCGGCGGCATATTCCTTGGACATCAAACCGTCGATGGGAATAACGGAGTAGTCCGGGTCTCCGTAGTGGGCCTCCCGGTCGCCCATGGCCAACTTGATGGCCTCCAGGACCGTGTGGATGTACTGAGGGCTGTTGTGGCCCATGGCCTTCAGGTCAAAGTGTTCCAGCATGTTCAGGACCTGCATGAGCATGGGGCCCTGCGTCCACGTGTCGTGGCCATAGATCTCATAGCCCTGGAAGGTGGTCGATACGGGAGTGTCGTACTGGGAGCGATAGGCGGCCAGGTCGTCCATGTTCATGATGCCGCCGACACTGGCGACGGAGTCGGCTATGAGCTGGGCTATTGGTCCCCGGTAGAAGACGTCCCGCGCCTTCTCAAATCCCTCCTCCCTAGTCAGGGCATGGCCGTTGCCGGAACCCGGCAGCATAGCCCGCAGGGTGTTGGCGAGGCCGGGCTGCACCAGCAGGGAGCCAGCCTCCGGCAGTTGGCGGCTGTTGTAGAAGACGTCCCAACCGCCTGGTCCGTAGAGGTCGAACTGCTGGGCTGTGGCTGCGGATTCGAGACGGTTCAGCATATACTCGTAGTTGGGGATGCCGTCCTCCGCGTACCTGATGGCCGGGGCCAGCAGTTCGTCGATGGTCTTGGTGCCGTAGCGCTCCGCCAGCGAGATGAACGCGTGTACCACGCCGGGCAGGGTGAATGACAGGTGGGACCGGTCGTGGCCGGGGCCGGTGGGGATGCGGTCCAGACCCTGCTCCTTGTAGAAGGACGCGGTGGCCTGGCCTGGCGCAGTGCCCTGGCCGCTCAGGGACAGCACATCGCCGGTCTTGGCGTCGTAGAGCATGAACACGCCCTCTGCGGCCAGGGAGTAGGACGCGATGGGCTCCACCACGGCGGCAGCGAATCCGGCAGCCACCAGAGCGTCGAAGGCGTTTCCGCCGCTTAGCATCATCTTGGTGCCCGCCATGGACGTGAGATAGTGGCCGCTGGAAATCACGCCCTCCGTGGAGCGGATCACGGGCCGTCCGGTGGTCTGCTGGGTGGTGTTGCCCTGTTCGGTGTTTACCGCAGTCTGCTGGCTGACCATACATTCTCCTGCAATCGTCTGAACTGTGATTCGTGTGATGAAATGATGGGCAGAATTTCACCCCCGGCCCAGTCTACCGCGAGGCTCTGCGCCTACTCTCCAATGAGGGGCGAGGGGGACACTCAGCTGGAACTCTACCGTTCCTCGATGATGGCGTCCCTGCCCGGGTAGGCAATGACGCCCTCCCCGTCCACGAGGTGGGCGGGCATGAAATACTCCCGCGTGTCCGGCCCTCCGAAGCCGGGGATGAAAGACTGCACCACTCCTTCCGACTCGAGGGCGGCGCGGACGATCTGTTTGTTAAAGTTGCTTATGTCATCCCGTGACAGGAAATCGTCCACCGGCAGCCAGAGACACTCCTGAATCTCGTCGGCCTGCATGGTGATCTCGCGACTCAGTGGACGCAGACGGCTGACGAAGTAGATGTCCGACTTGCCGTAGCGGTATCCGTGCCAGTGCCGGAAGCACGCAATGGTCTCGAACTCGGCTTTAACGCCGGTCTCCTCCAGCACCTCGCGCTCCACTGCCTCGGCCAGGTTCTCGTTGGGATGCAGCGCGCCTCCCGGCAGCTTCAGCGTTGGCGGCCGCCCGGCAACGCCGTAGATTTCCCGCACCACCAGCAGTTCCCGTTCCGGGGTCAGGACCACGCCGCCTATGCCAATGTAGTGGGTGGCAAAGTTCGGAAGCCAGGCGCCTTCCTGCAGGATGATGGTCAGCATCAGGTAATCCTCGGAGCTGTGATGGAAGACGAAGCCCTGGTTCACCGCCTCGGGAATCAGAGCGGACTTGCCGATGGGGACTTCGAGCCACGCGGCCTTTTTGCCTTCCTCAGTCCACTGCTTCAGGGAAACCTCGAGCCGTTGGGCGAATTCCGTTGCGCCCGGCGGCAGTTCCGACGGAGTGATAACCATGCCGCCAAAGGGATTGGCCCTGGCTTCCAATAACTGTTTACTGGACAACTGAGTCATTGGCGCCTCGCAAAATTCTGGACTAGCGAGGGCACCCGAAGGGCGCCGGGTCGCCGCCGCCAATGCTACGGCGCGATGGCGGCCTCGTCAAATCACGTGACACTTTCGCCTTGCGGATGGAGCGCGCAACGGGGACAATACGGCCAACCAATCTATGGGGACGCCCTCACCCCAACCCTCCCCCAAAGGGAGTGGGAGCATATCCGATTGTCAACGTCGCATTTTCATCCCATCATCCGCGAATGGTTCGAGGAACGATTCCGTGAGCCCACGGAGGCGCAGGCCCAAGGCTGGGCGGCCGTGGCCGAGGGGAAGCACACCCTCATCGCAGCGCCTACTGGCTCCGGCAAGACGCTGGCCGCGTTCCTGACCTGCATCGACCGGCTGGTGCGCCAGGGGATCGAAGGCGAGCTGCCCGACACTACCCAGGTGGTATACGTCTCCCCTCTGAAGGCGCTGTCCAACGACATTCAGAAAAACCTGGCCGGCCCGCTGGAAGAGATTGTCGCCCTGGCCGCACAGCGATGCAGGGAGGGGCAGCCGTGCCTCGACCTTTTTCCGGAGGACGCGGGCGAATTCCCGGAAATCCGTGTGGGACTGCGAACCGGCGATACGCCGCAATCCGAGCGGCAGAAAATGGCGAAAAAGCCGCCCCACATCCTGATCACAACCCCCGAATCGCTGTACATTCTCCTCACGTCGGCCAGCGGCAGGCGCGGTCTCACGGATGTCAACACCCTGATCCTTGACGAGATCCACGCGGTGGCCGACGACAAGCGGGGGTCTCACCTCTCTCTATCAGTGGAGCGGTTGTGCGCGCTCTCAGAGAAGCCGGTGGTCCGCATCGGGCTTTCGGCCACGCAGCGCCCCATCGAGGAGGTCGCCCGGCTGCTGGTGGGAAACGAAAACATCGGGCCCGACGGTCAGCCAGCCTGCACGATAGTCGACACGGGCCATTCCCGGGAGATCGACCTTGCTCTGGGGTTGCCGGAGCAGGAACTGGGCCCCATCGCCTCCCACGAATTGTGGGGAGAGACGCTGGACACCATCGCCGGTTTGGTCAACGAGCACCAGTCAACGCTGGTGTTCGTCAACACCCGGCGACTGGTGGAGCGGGTGGCGCACCAGATGAGCGCCCGTCTGGGGGAGGAGGCCGTCGTGGCCCACCACGGCAGCCTTTCCCGTGAAATACGCCTCGACGCCGAGCAGAAACTCAAGGCCGGCCAGGTCAAGGTCTGCGTGGCCACGGCGTCCCTGGAGTTGGGGATTGACATCGGCGATGTTGACCTGGTGTGCCAGATAGGCTCCCCCCGGTCCATCGGCGTGTTGCTGCAGCGGGTGGGGCGCTCGGGACACTCGGTGGGCGGCAAACCCAAGGGCCGCCTGTTTCCCCTGACCCGCGACGAGTTGGCCGAGTGCGTGGGACTGGCCCGGGCCGTCAAACGCCGCAACCTGGACGCTCTCTCCGTTCCCTCGTGGCCGCTGGACGTGCTGGCCCAGCAGGTCGTCGCGTCATGCGCCCAAGAGGAGTGGGCCGAGGATGACCTGTACGACTTGGCCCTGCGCGCCTATCCATACCGGGAACTGCCGCGAGAGAAGTTCGACCAGGTCATCGGAATTCTCTCAGACGGCTATTCCAGCCGAATCGGCAGGAGCGCGGCCTACCTGCACCGCGACGGAGTAAACGGCGTTGTGAAAGGCCGACGGGGCGCCCCGCTCGCTGCCATGACCAGCGGCGGCGCCATCCCCGAAAACGCCGATTACGACGTAATCGCCGAACCGGACGACACTTTTGTGGGCACGGTCAACGAGGATTTTGCCATAGAAAGCCTCAAGGGAGACGTTTTCCTGCTGGGCAACACGGCATGGAAAATACGCCGCGTCGAGCGCGGCCGCGTCCGGGTCGAGGATGCCCACGGCCAGCCGCCGACCATACCGTTCTGGCTCGGAGAGGCGCCCGGACGCACCATGGAACTGTCGGAGGAGGTGAGCGAGCTTCGCGAGGGTATCGACTGCCTTCTGCCCGACGCCGGGGCCGCTCAGGAGTGGGTGGTCGGCGAGTCGGGAGTTGACGCCGAGTCCAGCCGACAGCTGGTGGCCTACGTCGAGGAGGGAAAGCGGGTGCTGGGGGTGACACCCAGCAGGAACCGGGTGGTTGCCGAGCGGTTCTTCGACGAGAGCGGCGGCATGCAACTGGTCATCCACGCCCCTTTCGGCGCAAGGATCAACCGGGCCTGGGGCATGGCCCTGCGCAAGAAGATCTGCCGCTCCTTCGACTTTGAACTCCAGGCCGTAGCCACCGACGACGGGCTGAACTTCTCCCTTGGTCCAACCCTGTCCATGCCAGTAGATGAGGTATTCGCCTACCTGAAGTCGTCGAACTTCGAGGAGGTGCTGACCCAGGCGGTGCTGCAGGCCCCGATATTCGGCACCCGGTGGCGCTGGAACGCGACGCGCTCTCTTGCCATCCTGCGCCACACCGGAGGTAAGAAGGTGCCGCCGCCGTTGCAGAGGATGCGTTCCGACGATCTGCTGGCGTCCGTGTTCCCGGCTCAGGTCGCCTGCCAGGACAACGCTCCGCCAGGGGACATTGAGGTCCCTGATCATCCGCTGGTCTTCGAGACGTTGCGGGACTGCCTGACCGAGGCGTCAGACCTGGAAGGATGCCGGGCGCTGCTGGCGGACATCGAGTCAGGAGCCATTGAGATCCTCGGGCGGGACACGGTGCAACCGTCGGTGTTTTCCCACCAGATACTGAACGCCATGCCCTACGCCTTCCTGGATGATGCTCCGCTGGAGGAGCGAAGGGCCCGGGCCGTGTCCTTGCGGCGCGCCCTGCCCGACGACTCGCGGGACCTGGGCCGTCTGGACCCCGGGGCAGTACGACTGGAATCAGAAAACGCCTGGCCCCGCGTTCGCGACCCCGACGAGCTGCATGATGCCCTGCTCACCCTGGGCGTGTTGCCCGAGGGACCCTTGGGCGTCTCGAGGCCGGTTATGTCCGGGATTCCAGTCACCCTTTGGCTGGAACAGTTGGCGGATGCGGGGCGAGCGCACCGCGTAACCGACGGACATGATCTCAGCTTCTGGGTGGCCGCAGAAAGACTGGAGCTGGCGCGCCGGGTCTACAAGGGCATCACCGTGAACCCGGCGCCGCGTATCCTCCAGGCCGGAGGGGCAAACGCTATCAGCGTGGGTTCCCGGGAGGATGCCATCCTGGCCCTCGTTCGCGGCTGGGTGGACAGCATCGGCCCATTCACTGTCGACGAGTTGGCGTCCACCTTGGTCCTGCCCAGTTACGAGGTCCTTTTCGCATTGGGCCAGCTGGAACAGGAGGGCAAAGTCCTGAGGGGCAGCTACCGTCAGGGTGTGGATGCCAAGGAGTTCTGCGACCGCCGGATACTTGCCCGCATCCACCGTTCCACCATTGACTCTCTGCGCAGCCAGGTGGAGCCGGTCTCAGCATCGACATTCATCCGGTTCCTGATGGACTGGCAGCACGTCGCGCCCGAATCCCGCCTGCACGACGAGGGCGGCCTATTGTCGGTTATCGAAAAGCTGCAAGGATTCGAATCCGCCGCAGGGGCGATGGAAGAGGAGGTGCTGGGCAGCAGGGTCGCCGAGTACAGCGGAGTGCTGCTGGACCGGCTGTGCCTGAGCGGCGAGGTGGTCTGGGGCAGATTCTCAGCCCGCCAGTCCGCATCCAGCGTCTGGCACAATGGCGCAACTTCGGGTCGCGCCGCGTTTTCCCGCTCCACTCCCATGGCGTTAGCCCTTCGGGAATCCCTGGACTGGGTGCTGCCGGAGGAGTCTCCCAACGCCGATGGCCTCACGGGGGCGCCGCAGGAGGCGCTGGAGTTCCTGCAGCGCCGGGGAGCATCATTTCTGTCGGACATCGTTGCCACGACCAGGCGGCTGCCCTCGGACGTCGAGGAGGCCCTCTGGACCCTGGCGGCCGCTGGCCAGGCCACCGCCGACGGGCTGGAGGCCATGAGGGAGCGGCTGCGTGGCACAAAGCGGCCCCGGCGTTCCCAGGGTTCCCGGCGAGGCGCGCTACAGCGGCGCAGGGGGTTCAGCCGGTGGTGGCTGCTGGAGCCGGTGGAGCCTGTGGAGGACCGCGCCGAAGCCGTGGCAAGGCAGTTGCTGCTGCGGTACGGCATTCTCTTTCCGGAACTGCTGTACCGTGAATCTCTATCTGTTGGCTGGCGTTACCTGGCCCGGGTGCTGCGCCGGTTGGAGTCCCGGGGAGAGATTCGCGGCGGGCGTTTCGTGTCAGGGTTCGTAGGCGAGCAGTTCGCCCTGCCGGAAGCCGCCGACGCGTTGCGCCGCTGGAGGAACCGGGAGCCGGATGGCCGCATCACGATCGTATCGGCAGACGATCCCCTGAATCTCGCCGGCATCCTGACGCCGGGTCCGCGCGTCGCCGCCACGCTGGGCAACCGCCTGGCCTACCGCAACGGGGCGCCGATAGCGGCAATGGACGGCGGGGAGTTCGTTCCCCTCGCCAACTCGTCCAGCGACATCCTGGAACGGGCAAGGCACCTGCTGTCGGTTCCCATCCCCCACGCCAATTTCCGCCTGGAGCAGGAGTCGCTGGCCACTGCCTGATAGACCATCACTGTTGTATTGATAGGACAACCGGGAGTCCGTTCATGGTGATCCCTTCGGCAAGCTCGAGAGGGGAGAGGGAGAATTCCAGGTATGACCACTGCGAGGATTTCACCCCCACTCTGACCCTCCCCCTGAGGGGGAGGGGACTATTTTAGATCCCTGCGACGGTGCCTGGCACAATTGAAAATCCACCATCCCTGTGCTAACTTGAATCATCGAATTCCGTAGCATCTGACAGGAATACTTCTGCAGGCGGCGTCTGTGTCCGGCATCCGCTTCTCACCGAATCCGAACGAGGCACACCGAATCGAGTGGCTGCCGTGGGGCACTGCATCGTTTGAAAAGGCACAGAACGAGGACAAGCCCGTACTGCTCTCCATCTCGGCGGCGTGGTGCCACTGGTGCCACGTGATGGATGAGACCACCTACTCCGACCCGGAAGTTCAATCCCTGCTGGCAAGCGGCTTCGTAGCCGTCCGCGTGGACAACGACCACAGGCCCGACATCAACGCCCGCTACAACGTGGGCGGCTGGCCCACCACCGCATTCCTCACGCCACACGGCGGCCTCATCGGTGGCGCTACCTACCTGCCGCCGGACCAGTTCATTGCCATGTTGCTGGAGTTGCGGGACGCCTACGGAGCCGACAAGCCCCAGCTATACAGCCAGTCGCGTGACCTGCTGCGCCAGCGCCGCGAGCATGCCCGCCGGGCCGCTGCCGGGCCGGAGGTAGAAACGTCGCTCGTAGACCGGGTGTCGCGCATTGTGGCCGGAGCCTACGATTCGAGAGAAGGGGGATTCGGAAGCGAGCCCAAGTTCCCCAACCCGCAGATCCTGCGATTCGTAACTCACCTGTACAGGACTACGGGCGAGGAGTTTTACGGGGCCATGCTCAGGAAAAGCCTGGACTGCCTCGCCGAATCCCCGCTTGTTGACCCGGTCGATGGAGGGTTCTTTCGCTACAGCTCCACCGCCGACTGGTCTGAACCCCAGCGCGAAAAGCTGCTGGAGGACAATGTCCAGGTCGCCAGGGTATTCCTCGACGCCTCCATCATCATGAGGGAACCCCGCTACCGAAGCATCGCCGAGAGCGCCTTCGACTACCTTACAGGGAACCTCTATGACCCGGAGAGTGGGGGATTTCGAGGCAGCGAGGGCGCGAATTCCCTATATTTCTCTCTGGACGCAGTAGCCCGTTCTCAGTCGGTTCGGCCCCCGCAGGACCCCACGAGCTATTCCGGCCCCGGCGCCCTGGCAGCCGCCGCACTTCTCGACGCCTCGTGGAAGCTGGGCCGTCCGGACCTGTCGCGGATAGGGCTGGACGTGCTCGACCGGGTGGACGGGATGGCCGAGACCGGCCCTTTCAGCCACGTCTATACCGGAGAGGGACCGGGCGAGTCCCCTGCCCTGTTCGTCGACTGGGCCGGACTGCTCATGGGGCTGATGCAGGCCCACGCCTCAACCGCTGAGGCCCGCTACCTGGAACGCGGCATCCAGGTTGCCTCGGTAATGGTGGACCGCTACTTCGACGAGGAAAGCGGCGGGTTTTTCGATATCGAGGCCGATGAGACTTCGGTGGGCCACATGCAGGTCAGGGAAAAGCAACTGCCGGAAAACATGACGGCGGTGCAGGGATTCCTGAAGCTGTACCAAGCCACGCGAAACGAGGACTACAAGCAGTTGTGCGAGGCCACTTTGAGCGCCTTCGCCAGCGTGTTCCGCGAGCACGGCGAGTTTGCCGCCGACTTCGGCCTGACAGTCGATCTGTTCACCAACCCGATGGTAGAGGTAACTGTCGAGGGCGACCCGGAAACCGCCGACAGCCGCAGGCTGCTGGAGGCGGCGGCCCGGCTCGACAGCCCGAACCTCGAGATCAAGACAGTGGCCGCCGGGGGTCCGGCCCTGGCGCACGTGTGCCTGGACACCCTCTGCCTGCCGCCCGTGAGCACACCCGAGGCCCTGGTGGAGACGGCAGCCGGGATAGAAGCTCAGACCGACAGCCCATTTCGCGACATTTTCAGCATTTTCCCCGGCAACTAACCCCTTGGGTATTACCTGCGGATAACTTGGACCCGGTTAGATAACTTGGACCCGGTTATTCGAACACGTAATTCTGGAGGACCTGCGTGCCCGGTTCAGTGCAAATGAAGGGCATCAACTGCGGAGAACTGCGGCTTGATGACGCGGATTCCGATGTGACCCTCGCTGGGTGGGTCGGCCGGCGGCGCGACCACGGGGGAATAATTTTTGTGGACCTCCGGGACCGTTCCGGCGTGGTACAGGTGGTCTTCAATCCTGAACTGGCTCCCGAGGCAACCCGCGTCGCCGAGGACTTGCGCCAGGAATGGGTGGTGCAGGTCAAGGGGAAGGTCCGTCAACGGCCCGAGGGCAGTGAGAACGAGGCCATGCTCACGGGCGACATCGAGGTGATGGCGGATTCGGTGGCCGTGCTGAACCGGTCGCTAACGCCGCCGTTCTACATTTCCGACGATGCCGGCGCCGACGAGAGCCTGCGATTGCGCTACCGTTACCTCGACCTGAGGCGCCCGGCGATGCAGGAGAACCTGATTCTCCGGCACCGTGTGGTCAAGTACATCAGGGATTATCTCGACTCCCAGGGTTTCCTGGAAATCGAGACGCCAATCCTGATCAAGAGCACGCCGGAAGGCGCTCGTGATTTTCTTGTCCCCAGCCGCCTGCATCCCGGGACCTTCTACGCATTGCCGCAGTCGCCGCAACAGCTGAAGCAACTGCTGATGGTCTCGGGAGTGGAGCGCTATTTCCAGATCGCGCGCTGCTTCCGGGATGAGGACATGCGGGCAGACCGTCAACCGGAGTTCACCCAGCTTGATTTGGAGATGAGCTTCGTTGACCAGGAGGATGTGCTGGCGCTGACCGAGGATCTCTATACCGGCATGATCGAATCGGTCGCTCCTCACAAGACGCTGCGGAAGCCCTTCCCGCGCCTGACGCACGCCGAGGCAATGTCCCGGTACGCATCGGACAAACCCGACCTGCGTTTCGGACTGGAGGTGACAGACGTTACCGAATTCGCCGCAGAGACCAGTTTCCGGGTGTTCCTGTCCACCATCGAGTCGGGCGGACAGATAAAGGGCCTGGTTGCGCCGGGACTTGCCTCCTACACGACGTCGCAGGTAAGGGAGCTGGACGAATTCGCGAGAGAGTCAGGCGCGGGCGGCCTCGCCCATATTCGCTACCGGGGCAGCGACCCGATAGCCGAATTGAGCGAGGAGGAGATTCTGCAATCATCGGGCCTGCGAATGCCCGCCGAATGGCACGCCAGGCTCTCCGAAGCCATGGGCGCCGGGCCGGGCGATATGATCCTGCTCTTCGCTGGCCCTAAATCCCGCATCAACGTCTGGCTGAATGCCATGCGCAACCACGTGGCAGAACTGCTGGAACTGGCCGACCCCGATGAACTGGCTTTCGCCTTCATAACGGACTTTCCCCTGTTCGAATGGAACGAGGATGCGGCGCGCTGGGACTCGTCCCATCACCCGTTCACCTCACCGGCTGACGGGGAAGAGCAGTTGCTGGATGGCGACGACCTCGGCGCGATTCGTTCCAAGGCCTACGACCTGGTCTGCAACGGTTCGGAACTGGCCAGCGGCAGCATCCGGATACACAACCGGGAACTGCAGGAGAAGATATTTTCCATTCTCGGTTACAGCAGGGAGGACGTAGGCGAGCGGTTCCGCCAGATCCTCGAGGCCTTCGAATACGGCGCCCCGCCCCACGGCGGCATTGCTCCCGGAATCGACCGGCTGGTCGCCATTCTCGCCGGAACCAGTTCCATCCGCGACGTAATTGCATTTCCCAAGACTCAGAGCGGCACTGACCTTCTCTTCAACTCGCCAGCGGAGGTTGCCCCATCTCAACTGAAGGAACTGTCAATAAAGACCGACGTCTAGGGGTGTGCGACAAATCCCCTCTCCCTCCGGGAGAGGGTTAGGGTGAGGGCGTCCCCTCGTTCCGCCAAGAATGCAGACGACGGCACAAAAGCCTAAACAGAAGAGCCGGGACCGTGGGGCCCCGGCTCCGTTTCTTTCCACGCTGGACTGGACTAATCGTCGGCAGTACCGGCCTTTTCGGGAATCGCGCTCGATTCCTTGCCGTTGCGGAATGCGAAACGGTCTACCAAGTTGCCGATACTGGTTCGGAACCCGGAGTACTCCAGCTCGCCGTAGGGCAGCATGGCCGCGCCCGACCAGCCTTGGGAACGCATCGCGATGCCCTTCTCCTGGGCCTGCTGGCGGACATAGTCCCACGCCGGGTTATCGAAGAAGTCGGCGCTGGAGTCGGAGAACATGCCATCACGGTTGAGCGAGAAGCCAACGCAGGAAACGAGCGGCAGACAGTACATGCCCGTGACCGCAGTGTTGATGGGCACCGGCATCAGGGGCATAACGTGGGAGCCGCGCGCGTCGCCGCCGATGTAGTGGGCCTTCGCATAGGGAGAGATGAGTTCTTCGGGAGCAGGGAAGACGCCCTGGTTGCGCACCAGTGCCACCGGGTCATCCTTGCCCGTGTAGGTGCCGGCAATGTTGTGCATCCGGGTCGCGGAAACGGCGGCGGCCACTTGCCCGGTATAGCGGGAAACGATGCTATCGATGCCGAAGCGCTCGTTGTCGCGCAACAGGACGGTGATCTTGTAATAGTCTTCAGGAGCGTTCAGAGAGATCAGGCTGTCGCCGTCGGTGTTGTCCATGTCGATGATGTTGAAGGTGAATCCCTCGCCCAGGCGGGGCAGCATCAGGCCGGCACAATACATCGGGTCAGCGAAGCCCAGGAACATGGGGAGATTGTAGGCGCCGGGGCCGCACTTGTCAGCGGCCAGCACCATGAAGGACTCGGCTGGGCGCACGGGGTTGGTCTTGACCGGCTCGTGGTCGAATTCGATCTCGGCGACGGCGGGGCCGGCTCCCCTGATGTTTC
Source organism: Dehalococcoidia bacterium (assembly GCA_965203005.1). Lineage (GTDB taxonomy): Bacteria > Chloroflexota > Dehalococcoidia > Lucifugimonadales > UBA3495 > VXOI01. The sequence goes on along the minus strand of CBDBBS010000002.1, from coordinate 691,179 downwards.
CAGAGGGCGCGTCCACCAACAGGTCCTGCCCCGCGCCGTAAAGGCCGTACTCGGTGGCAATGGCAGTCGCGTTCAGGAATGCGTTCCAGGCAAACTGGTGTACTTCGGTATCATTTTCACCGCGAGTATGGGATGCGATGATGCAGATATCGTCGCCAGTGTGGCCGACGAAGCCGTCAATAAGCAGGCCCCTCTCGATGGCAGCCGCGACATCCGACCTCACGGATTCCATCATCCTGTCGGACGGCTTGGTGTGTCCGCCAATGGAGCCCACGTCAGCCTTTAGAACGGATAGGGTGATTTTCATAGTCCTCCTCATCAGCAACACCGTCGGCTTGACTGCATGTTGCGCACAGTCCTTTTTGTGTCCAGTCATTATATCGAATTTGAAATGGCGGGCAATGCTTTGCTTCCGGGGCACCGTTCCAGCAAGGGCCCGATATCAACAATGCCCTATGAAGAGGTCAGGGCATTTCGATTATCTCCTCCCCTTGAGGGAGAGGGGACTTTGAAGAGGCTCTGGCAAAAGGTCTTGGCATTGCCTAGAGGTGTAAATTCTAGTATATTCAAGATAGCGATTACGAATGACACGTTACGGACTTACCTTTTCCCAGGGTTTGACGTCCGGTTTCCCGTTTGGCAATCCCGATGCCAGTGCCTGTGCTCAGTCCGGGATTGCGGAGGCAAGGTCTTATATTCGGACTTGATGCGACAGATATTCTCCTCGTTCTTCTTGTCCCGTTCGTGGCCGTCTGGACCGCCCGGACGGCGCTGGCGCGGAACCGCAACCCGTGGGTTTGGGGCGGAGCCGCGTTCGTTCTCGGCATACCCTGGCCATTCCTGAACCTGCCCATACTTGGCGTTGTTCCGGTGCTGTTTCTCATGTTCTTCGTACGCCCCACAGGGACCAGGGCGCCAGAACAGAGATATACCTGCTCCAAGTGCGCCAGTCCTCATTCCCCCGGTCAGAACTTCTGCACCAAGTGTGGTTGGGACCTCTCCAGCGAATACTCCGCAGACACCGCGGACACGGTTCTCGCCTCGGAAATGCACCAGCCCCAGTCATCATCAACCGCCACTCTGGAACGTCCAGCGGAAACCCCTTCCCACGATTCCCTTGTAGCCCCGTCATCAGCTCCTGAAGAGGATACGCCTACTCCGTCCGAAGACGACCAGCAGGCTCATACCGCTCCCGTAGAGCCGACGGTCGAGGGGACTACGGTGTTCGCGTCAGAGGAATCGCAGACGGAGGCCGATTCCCAGCCAGAGCCGGAGGAAGCGCAGCGGCCGTGGGGAATACCCGTTCCAGGCCCGGCGCCGACGGCGGAAGGCATGACGGCAAGGGGCGAGTTACTTCTGAGCGAAGGAAAACTCCAAGAGGCGATAGACCAGTTCACCAAGGCCATAGCACTGGACCCCAGGCACCGCGAAGCCTTCGAAAAGCGCGCCGAGGCCTACAGCCGTCAGGGTCGCCAGGAAAGGGCGGATGAGGACTATCGCCAGGTCCAGGCGCTGAACACCGGCTCGTGACCCGTTAGCTGAACTCTGCGAGCGTTTGAAAAGCCGAGGCAGGGCGCATGCCCTGCCTCGATTCCGTCACCAGGCTTGCCTGAATGGCCGCCCCCCCGGCAGGTCAAACGGCCATTATGTGATAGCCCGCATCCACAGGAATGACCGAACCTGTGATGCCGCTGGACATCTGGCTGCAAAGGAACAGCGCGGTCTGCGCCACCTCCTCCACCGTGATGTTGCGCTGTAGGGGCGCCCGTTCGGCATGGGCATGGCGCATGTCGCGGAATCCGCTGATGCCCCTGGCGGCCAGGGTTTCCAGTGGTCCGGCGGAGATGGCGTTAACCCGTATACCGGATGGCCCCATCTCGGCGGCGAGCTGCCGCACCGCGTGTTCCAGGGCGGCCTTGGCCGAGCCCATCACGTTGTAGCCGGGATACACCCGCTGCGAGGCGTCGAAGGTCATGGCCACCACGCTCCCGCCGCTTGTCATCAGCGGAGCGGCATGCCGCACCAGCGGCAGCAAGGAGTATGCGCTGACCTCCATCGCTACGCGAAATCCGTCGCGTCCCGTGTCTACGAAACGTCCGCTGAGGTCTTCCCGGTTGGCGAACGCGATGCTGTGTATGAGGAAGGAAATCTCTCCGAATTCCTGTCCAAGATCATGGAAAACGTGCTCGATTTCCCCGTCGTCGGTGGCATCGCAGGGAAGCACCAACGGCTGTTCCAGGCTTGACGCCAAGCGTTCCACCCGGTCCTTCAGCCGGTCTCCCTGGTAGGTCAGGGCCAGCCGAGCGCCAGCGTCAGACAGAGCCTGGGTGATGGCCCAGGCAATGCTTCTGTCGTTGGCCACTCCGAACACGATTCCATTCTTGCCGGAAAGGTCAATCGGGACCAAGAATTCCTCCTGCCGCACTGACAATCTATCTCAAAACAGGCGAATTGCTCATCTACGGACTGGTTGCACTACCCTTTCACCCCCACCCTAACCCTCCCCCATCGAGGGGGAGGGGTTTTTGAGATAGTTTCTAAAAGCGTAACCCAGGGACGCCTGCAATGTCCTACTGGAACTGCGGAACTACCTTCTCCAGGAAGGTGTCGAGTTGCCGTTCCGGGTCAAAGGTAGCCAGCCGCACGATCACGGTATCTGCGCCGGACTCCGAGTAGGCAGCCATCCTGTCGGCAACGTTCTGGACGCCGCCGAAGGGTCCCCACCGGGTGCCCCAGATGTTGGCCCCGTAGTAGCGCATCAGCCAGTCTTCGGCATCGGCCTTCGCCTCCGCTTCGTCTTCTTTCAGGTTGACGGTCATGTAGAAGACGTTCTCGCGATTGGATGTATCACGCCCGTATTCCTCGGCCTTGGCATCCACCTGGGCGATCACCTCGGCAAATTCGGCGGGCGTGTCCGAAATAGCGATGATGCCATCGCCTATCCTCGCGGCGCGTTCGATCTGGGCGGGCTGTCCTGCGCGGTGGTGTGTGGCTAGCAGCCACGGGATGCCGCCGGGCTGGGTGGCAGTCGGCAGCATTCGAACGGAATCCAGATCAAAATGGCGGCCCTGATGAGTATGAGGTTCACCCGGCCCCAGGCCCTTGGCGACCTCTACGACTTCCTCGAACCGCCGCGCCCGGCGCCTGTGGTCGACACCGGCGGCGGCCCACTCTCCCTTTTGCTCGTCGTTGAAGGCGCCACCGACACCCGCCCCAATGACCAGCCTTCCGCCGGAAATCAGATCGACGGTGGCCATGGTCTGAGCCATCAACACGGGATGGCGCAGGGCCGGCAGCAGCACTGCGGTTCCCAGCCTCACCCGGCTGGTATGGGCAGCCAGCGCCCCCAGCGTGGCGAGCGGCTCCAGCCTCGGCTTGGCTATCAGGCTGTCTCCCACCCAGATGGAGTCCAAGCCCGCTTCTTCGACCCTCTGGGCGATCCGCAGCACCCGGTCGGCGTTGGGAGGCTGATCACCCCTCAGGAGGATGCCCCTGGTGGGCAAAAGCAGCCCGAGTTTCGGTTTCTTGTCGCTCATACTTTCACCATTGACGAATTTGCAGAGACACGAAGTCAGAAGGAAGGCGCATCGCCACCCGACTCTGTGGTTTCTCCCACCAGCGGCCCCTCGGCTCCCATCATCAGGTGTTCGACCAGGCCCGGCTCCATGTGCTGATAGGACTCAAGGTCGTCAACGAGGTCGAGGTCCAGTCCAAGACCAGGGCTGTACGAAATGGCCACAGAGGTTTCCAGGCGCGCCGCCTGGGCCAGATGCTTGCTGAAACTCAGCCTTCCCAGTTCCGGCTGGAAATTCACCCCGCGCGGGATGAGCATCGCATTGGTGCCGCCGTCCCTGCGGGCGGGGCCGAGAGTAACATTGCCAGCGCCCCGGGACGCCTGGACGAAGGAGTGAATGTCCGACGCCTTCACGAACGGAAGATCCCCGGCGACGTACAGGGCGGACCCGTCGTGCTCGAACGCCCGCCCGATGGCCCGGCCCAGGGTGTCGTTCAGGTCGCTGCCCAGCTCCTCCAGCCAGGTCCCTCCGAGGTTGCGCGCCAGCTCCCTGACACGTTCATCACCCCCAACAACCCAGACGGAATCTATGCCGGCGCCCCTGACGGCGGAAAGCACCCGGAACAGCATTCCCAGGCTGATCCTGGCCCGTTCCTCGGCGGACAACGCGAGGGCCAGCCTACTCTTGCCCTCGGCAAGGGGCTTCATCGGCACGATGGCAATAATGCCAGTCAACGGGTTAATCGCGCCTTCGATGTCAGCGTTAGATGCCATAATCAGACCTGGTTCAGGAATCCCGCCGGTCGAGGGACAGGACTGTACGGGCCAGGTCCACCCTGTCCTGAAGGGAGTTCATAATCGTATTGGTAACCACCGGACGCAGGCCCACATCGGCCACGGACGGAGCCAAGGCCTCGTCCTGCCGGTCGATTACCAGCACGTCGCAGAATTCACGATAGGCGCGGGCCACTCCCACAACGGACACCTCTTGCCCCAGGCCGGCCATGATCCGTCCTGCCGGCCCGCGAACAGCATCATTGCCCACAATCGGGCTGACGGCGACGCGAATTCCCGAAAAGTCTGCCAGACGCTGCTTCATACCGGCCACGGCAACGATGGGATTCACGCTCAGCGCGGGGTTGGAGGGGCAGATCACCAGCATCTTCGCGTGCCTCAATCCGTCATCCAGACCGGGGGATGGAGAGGCGTCGGACGCCCCTTCGTAGTAGACGGCGGACACGTCCGGTTGCGCTCGACGCTGGACGAAATATTCCTGCATGGAAAGGCGGCCGTCCGTCGTATCCAGCACGGTCCTGACGGGCTGGTTGCTCATGGGCACAACGGCATGCCGGACGCCCAGCGCGGAGCAGAGTTGCGCCGTTACGTCGGAAAGAGTGAACCCCTGCCCCAGGAGTTGCGTCCTGCGGATATGAGTCGCGAAGTCCCGGTCACCGAGATTGAACCAGGTATCTGAACCGTAAGACCGAAGCATGGACAGCGCGTTGAATGTGTCGTCCTGGAGACCCCAGCCCGTCTCGGGATTGGACAGGCCTGCGAGGGTGTACATCATGGTGTCGAGGTCGGGGGACACGTGCAGGCCGTGAAATATCTCGTCGTCGCCGGTATTGACGCACACGACCAGTTCGCCAGGCTCCAGGCATTGCGCCAGACCCACAACCAGCTTTGCGCCACCGACTCCTCCGGCCAGGGCCAGGACACGGGGGCTGCTCAAAGAACCCGACTCTTTGGGGACGGGTCGGGACAATTGCCGGGTGGGGCTGGAATCAAGAAGAGCATCCGCCTCGAATCTTTACGTTAAGGCTGAATCAGATGCCAGCCTGCTGCGCATAGCGGGGATGCTCGAAGCGGTATGTCTCGAGCTTTACCAGCTTGTTGTAGGAGCCGAAAATCTCCTCGACGTTTTCGCCCACCAGGTCAAGCGGGTCCACTTCCTCGTCTGCCTCGCTGAACACCCGCCGCAGCCCGTATGTCGTGGCGCGCTCCGCAGGAATCCGGCCAGCGGCCCGGATCATGCCCCGGAACTCCGACGGGCGCATCAGCTGACCGTGCTGTGCGCCGGCCGCCGTGGAAATGCTTTCGTTGATCAGCGTGCCGCCAAGGTCATTGACACCGGCGGTGAGCAGCAGCTGGGACATTCGCGAGCCTTCCTTGACCCACGATGCCTGCACGTTCGGGATCCAGTTGTTCAGCATAATACGCGCGACGGCGTGCATCTTCACGACGTCCATCCCGGTGGGGCCCGGGCGCACGTTGGGCATCAGGTTCTTCAGGAACATGGGCGCTTCGGTATGCACGAAACTCAACGGAACGAACTCGGTGATACCGCCGGTCTGCTGCTGTATGCCACGCAGGAGCGCCATGTGGTTGGCCAGGTGTGAAGGCGTCTCTTTGTGCCCGAACATCACCGTGGACGTGGTGGGTATGCCGAGCTCATGCGCCGTCGTAATTACCTCGACCCACTGGTCAACGGTGATGCGTCCCGGCGAAATCTGGTCGCGCATTTCCTGGTCCAGCACTTCGGCCGATGTGCCGGGCAGGCTTCCCACCCCGGCATCCCTGAGACCTTCCAGGTATTCCCGGATGCTGCACCGGGAGCGGATGGAGCCGTAGAGCACCTCCTCAGGCGAAAACCCGTGGATGTGCATATCGGGCAGGGCTTCCTTGATCGCGGCGCAAAGCCTGATGTAGAGGTCTCCCTCCATCTGTGGGGGCAGCCCGGCCTGGATGCAGACCTCCGTGGCCCCATAGTCCCAAGCCTCCTGGGCACGGCGAACGATTTCCTCGATGGGCAGGAAGTAACCCTCCTCCTCGCGGAAATCACGGCTGAAGGCGCAGAAACCGCACCTCTTGATGCAGACGTTGGTGAAATTGATGTTCCGATTGACCACGTAGGTGACAATGTCGCCGACGGTGCGGCGGCGCAATTCGTCTGCAACCAGCACCATGGCGTTGTAGTCGGGGCCCGTGGTGCCGAACAGGAAGGTGGCTTCTTCGGCCGTGATATCCTCTCCGCCCAGGGCCCGGTCCAGAACCGCAGCCACCTCGGGGGTCAGCGTTCCGGCCAGTTCCCCCAGCGTGGACGCGTTTGGCCGCTCAGTTGTTCCCGACATATCGCTGGATTCCCCCTTTTACGTATCCGTCATCATCGGCCAGAGCGCGAACCCTGGCCCGCAACTCGTCTGTCAGGTACTCACCGGTGTCGAGAAAATACTCGGGATAAACCGGCAGCCTGGGCTTCAGCCGGAACCCGGCAGACTCAGTGTGTAGTCTCAATTGGGACAAAGCCGGCCAGGGAGCCTCCGGATTTACGAAGTCAATGGTAAGGGGCGAAACGCCGCCCCAGTCGTTGATCCCGGCGCCGAGATAAATATGGTATATGTCCGCGCTCAAATTGGGAGGCACTTGCACGTTGGCGTCCGGGCCCAGTATCAACCGCGCCGCGGCAACCGACCAGAGCAACTCTATGGTGTCCGCGTCCAGTTTCTCTGCCATCGCGGTGCCGGGTTTGGCCCGAAAATTCTGGACGATGACCTCCTGAACGTGCCCGAAACGCCGGTGCAAGTCCCGGATGGCCAGCAGCGATTCAATTCGATCCTCACGGGTGTCGCCGATGCCAATGAGAATACCAGTAGTGAAGGGCAGCCGCAACTCGCCGGCAAGCTCGATGGTGCGCAGCCGGACCCGGGGCCGCTTGCTGGGCGCGAACTCGTGGGCGCCACCGGGGGCGTGCAGGGCCGGAGAGGTGCTTTCTAGCATCAGCCCCATGGAAGGGTTGAAGGGCAGCAGAGCCGCCATTTCATGCCTGCTCATGGTCCCCGGGTTGGCGTGGGGCAGCAGCGTCGTCTCCTCCAATACCAGGCGGCTGACGTAGGCCAGGTACTCGAGGGTGGTGTCGAACCTGCGATTGGCCAGCCACTCCTTCGCCTCCGGGTAGCGAAGCTCGGGCCGTTCTCCCAGGGTGAACAGCGCCTCGGTGCAGCCCAGCCGCTGGCCGGCCCTGGCCACGTCCAGCACCTGGTCCGGGGACATGTACAACGTGTCGCCTGCCTGTTCAGGGGTCTTTCGGAAAATGCAGTAGCCGCAGAAATCTCGGCACATGTGGGTCAGAGGAATGAACACCTTGGGTGAAAAGGAGACCGTCCTCCCTTTCCCAAGGTCTCGCATGGCAGCCGCCGCCTCACAGAGTGCTGTAAGGCCCTGTGCGTCTACGCTCACCAGCGCCCACGCCTCTTCGTCGTCCAGCGGGCGGCCCGATGCGGCGTCGGCCAGCACGGTGGCGAGGAGGGAATCCAGGGCGGCGGCATTCGGTGTAATCATCGGGTTTCCGGCGGCTCTGGTTCCACAGGCGGAAGATGCGAAATGTCATCACGCTTATCCCTGTGGTTCCGCGGCCGTGTGGTCAGAAGCCGCAGGCGCTTTCGCTGGGGGCCGGACAAGTTCTCCAGGGACGGGAACGACGGAACAGGCTCGGCTCTGATCAATTCAATCTCATCAACGAATGACTCTGTAGCGTTTAAGGCAGTTTGTACGTCGTCGGATTCCACCTCATGCTCGTAGTAGTTGAAGTGCATCGCGGTCGGATGGAGATACAAATTTAGCAATTCTCCCTTGTCCATCTCGTAAGCCAAGAACCTCACAACAGCGTCAAGTCGGTAATGGCCCTGGTGATACCAACCCCATTTTTCTGCGACGGCCTTGACGGCGTGCGCTGCCACCCCCCACACCTTTTCTGAAGACTGGATTAAATCCCCGGCATCCAATTCCCTTTGCGCCTCCCTGAGCAGGCGCTGACTAATGGCCGCGTAGCGGTCGGAGTAGACCTCGGACAGTTCAGACGGTGCGCTGGTCATAGGGCGTATATTTCCAGATGGAAAGTTGCTAAGTATTGTATGTCTTGCGTCGCGGCAATAGCAACGCCGCGCCACTAGCGAGACAATCGGACTACAACCCTGCCAGTCTGCCCTGATCGGTGTACGGGAGGGAAGGGTACGATCGGCCCAGGTGTTCATGGGCCAGGCGGGTGGCCACACGGCCGCGGGGCGTCCGGTCCAGGAATCCCAGTTGCAACAGGTAAGGTTCCCACACGTCCATTATCGTGTCAGAGTCCTCGTTGAGCGCCGCAGAGAGCGTCTCCAGCCCAACCGGGCCTCCGTCAAACTTGTCGATGATGGCGCTCAGCAGCCGATGGTCGGACTGGTCCAGCCCCAGAGGATCAACGTTCAGCTGTTCCAGGGCGGCGCGGGCAACAGGACCGGTGATGCGATTGTCGGCCTTGACCAGCGCGTAGTCGCGGGTGCGCCTGAGCAGGCGATTGGCCACGCGGGGCGTGCCACGAGAGCGCCGGGCAATCTCTGCCACACCGTCGGCATCGTGGTCCGCGTCAAGTATGCGCGCCGAACGCTCGACGATGATCTCCATCTCGTCCACGTCGTAGTATTCCAGGCGCCACACCGATCCGAACCTGTCCCGCAGCGGCGCGCTGACCATGGAATACCTGGTGGTGGCCCCAACCAGGGTGAAGGGATTGATGCGCAGGTTTACGCTGCGGGCGGCCAGCCCTTTGCCCACCATCCAGGACAGGAAGAAGTCCTCCATGGCGGAGTAGAGGACCTCCTCAACCACCCGATTCAGGCGATGAACTTCGTCGATGAACAGCACTTCGCCGGGCTGGAGGCTGGTCAGGACGGCAGCCATGTCGCCAGCCCGCTCGATGGCGGGACCCGAGGTCACACGGATTGGCACGCCCATTTCGGCGGCGATGATGTGCGAGAGGGTGGTCTTGCCCAGCCCGGGAGGGCCGTAGATTATGGCGTGGTCAAGGGGTTCCTCGCGTATCTTGGCAGCGTCGATGGCAATCTGGAGGGTCTGCTTGGTGTGGGACTGGCCCACGAATTCGTTGATCCGTCGCGGACGCAGGGATACGTCGGCGTCCTCTTGCAACTCCGCTCCTGTCACCAGCCGTTCGGTCATGTGGCATCCCCCCAGCCCTGCCGGTCTCGCCCCGTAAGGGCGCCCGCGCCCGCCACCTCACTCCTCGAACTTGCGGAAAACCAGGCAGGCGTTCTGTCCTCCGAATCCGAAGGCGTTGGAAAGCACTACCTTGGCGTCAAGCTGACGGGCCTTGTTGGGCACGTAGTCCAGATCGCAACTCGGGTCTGGCGTGGTGTAGTTTATGGTAGGGTGTACCTTCCCATCGGTGATGGTCTTGACGCAGGCCGCCGCCTCCAGCGCCCCAGCGGCGCCCAGCGAATGCCCGATCATCGACTTGGTGGAGCTTACCGGAATACTGTATGCGCGGTCCCCGAACAGGCGCTTGATGGCCACGGTCTCCAGCGTATCGTTCAGCGGCGTCGAGGTGCCGTGGGCGTTTATGTAATCGACGTCGTCCAGGGTCAAACCGGCATCAGCAACCGCGATCTCCATGGCCCTGGCTGCGCTGGCCCCAGACTCCTCGGGCTGCACGGGGTGACCGGCGTCGCTGGTGCTCCCGAATCCGGCGACCTCGGCCAGGATGGTCGCGCCCCGGTCGAGGGCGTGTTCCAGCCGTTCCAGAACCAGGACCACGGCTCCCTCGGATGGCACAAACCCGTCCCGGTCCGAGTCAAAGGGCCGGCTGGCCTCCTCCGGAACATCGTTGCGGGTGGTCAGGGCACGCATGACCGCGAACCCGGAGAGGCCCAGCAGGCTGATGCCCGCCTCGGTCCCTCCGGCAAACACGACGTCGGCAGCCCCGCGCCGAATCACGCCCAGGGCCTCGCCAATGGCCTGGTTGGATGCGGCGCAGGCGGTGGTGGCGGTGGAATTATAGCCGTGAGCCCCCAGGTGCCGGCTCACCGCTGCCGCAGCCATGTTTGGCAGGATCATGGGGAAAAAGAATGGAGACATGCGCATGCCGCCCCGGTCAGCCAGTATGCGGCAGTTCTCTTCGAGGGTGGGGAACCCGCCGTTCCCGTTGCCAAGAATGACGCCCACCCGGTAGGGATCGTCCCGGGAAACATCGATCCCGGATGATTCCACGGCCTGCATTCCGGCGGCAACCGCCAACTGGGAAAATCGCGCCATCCTCCTGGCCTCGCGGCCCGGTATGTACCGCTCCGGATCAAACCCCGTGACTTCGCCCGAGACACGGCATGGATACCCGGTGGGGTCGCAGAGGGTCATGGGGCCGACCCCGGACTTACCTGCCACCAGATTTGCCCAGAATTCATCCGGCGACTCTCCAAGGGGAGTCATCGCTCCCATCCCGGTCACCACCACCCTGACCCGTTGCTCCTTTCCGGTGCTGAGCATCACCAACCCCGCTAGCCCCCTTTCCTGGCCAGGGACGGATACACCTCAGGCTCAATGCCCAGTGCCGCCTCCCTGATTTCAGCCGCCAGGAACAGCGATCCCGTGGCCAGCACTACGCCTCCAGCTCCGGCGACAGCACGTGCCCGCTGCAACGCATCCGCCGGATTCGGGGCAGTTTCAGCGTGACCGCCGTGGTCAGAGAGCATTTCGGTTAGCTCTGCCGCCGCCATAGCCCTGGGATGCCGGGCCTGCGCAGCGACCACCACGTCGGCGGCTGCGGCCAGCGAACGGGACATCGCCTCCACGTTCTTGTCCCTGGAGAAGCCCGCAATAACCACCAGCCGGTCGTAATCGAAATAGCGCGGCAGCGATTCGAGCAGCTTGTCTACGGAATAGTCGTTGTGAGCGCCGTCCGCTATAACCAGCGGCTCCCGGCCAACTATTTCCATCCGGCACGGCCACGACACGTTGCCGAAGCCCCGAGCCAGTGTTGCCGGGTCCATTCTGAACCCCTGGGCCTGGCACATTGCCTCGACGGCAACCACGGCTGTGGCCGCATTCTCCATCTGGTAATCACCCAGCAGCGGAATGTCCAGATCATACGATCCGAGCATACCGTGGACCACGAACTGCTGGCTGCCGGGGCCGGACCCCCTGGGCTCCCACGAGACATCGCGGCCAATCAGCACTGGCTTGACGGCAACGCGGTGGCAGGCGTCAAGAATGGCGGAGAGGGCCTCTGCCCGCTGCGGAGCGATCACCGCAGCCGATCCGGGCTTGATGATGCCAGCTTTGTCGGCGGCAATTTCGCCGATGGTGTCTCCCAGGATATGGGCGTGGTCCATGCTGACCGATGTGATGACGCACACCTGGGCGTCCACCACGTTGGTGGCGTCCAGCCTCCCGCCCAGCCCCACCTCGATGGTCTGGACGTCGGCCCCGGCCTGCGCGAAACAATGAAAACCCATTGCAGTCAGGAACTCGAAGAGCGTAACGGTATCCTGACCGTCGACGTTACGCAGCGGCCAGAGATCAGCGACAACTCCGGCGAACTCCTCCTCGGAAACAGGCTCACAATTGCGTCGCAGGCGTTCACGGAACGTATGCAGATGTGGAGAGGAGTAAAACCCGGTGCTCAAGCCAGCGGCCCGGAAAGCCGAGTCACAAAGCGCGGCGGTGCTTCCCTTGCCCTTGGTGCCCGCTATGTGGACGGTGGGCACGCGGCGGTGGGGGTTGCCAGCGCGGTCGAGAAACTCCTCCATCCGTCCAAGGTTGTAGATCGCCTTCTGCCGTGGGCCGTCGACTCTGGTTCTCTCCGAATCAAACAGGGAGAGCACGTTGGCAATCGCTTCCTGGTAATTCAACGCGCGCCTCCTGTGTTTAAGCCCGGTTTAGTCCCGGTCTTATCCCGGGCTGCATCCCCGCGCCGGACCGCCTCATTGCGCCACCCCGGCCCTTCGTCGGCAGTCAGGATGAATTCCCCCTACGGGACATTCCCAATCCCAGCGTCATGCGCAGGGCATCTCCCAAGCCGACCGCATTGACGTAGTCAATGTTACCCCGCAACGGCTTGGGGGTAAACCCGAATGATTCCTCAATGTCGCGGCCTTCCGCCACGTTGCGTATCCCAAGCATCTTGAGTTGTCCGGTCGTCATCGGCGGCCGGGGCAGCAGTCCCTGTGTGACAGCGATCAATGGCTGTGCCATCACCACCGGAATGTGGACCCGTTTGATTTTCCTGCCCATCGCCAGGGCCACCTCGTCCAGCAGATCGTTATAGCTCAACCTGTTGGGCCCGCCGAGACTGAGCGTCTTACCCTTGACCAGGGAGTTGCCCACCGAATCCGCGATGCAGTGAGCGACATCGTCGAGGGCAACCGGCTGCAAACGGTTCCTGCCGCTTCCGATGACCGGCGCGATTGGGCCAAGGCGCACCAGACCGGCCAGTGCGGTCAGGAATTCGTCGCCAGGCCCGAATATCACAGAGGGGCGCAGGATGGTGTAAGGGATCCCTGAGCTGATGATTCTGACCTCACCCTGGTGCTTGCTGTGGAGATAAGGGTAAGCCGGATTGGGAGTTGCGCCAAGGGCGCTCACGTAGATGATCTCCCTAGCCCCTCCGGCGCTGGCGGCCTCGGCAACATTGGAAGTGCCCTGCCTGTGGACCTGATCAAAGGACAACCCTCTCCTGGCGCGGATTATCCCGACGAGGTGGACAACCGACTGGATGCCGTACATTGCCTGGCTGATCGATTCGCCATCCATAATGTTGCCGTAATGGACATCAATGTCCCAGCCGTCCAACAGCCGCTCCCTGCCCGGGGAATGCACAAGGCATCGCACCTGGTGGTGACGGGCAAGAAGTTCCGCCACGACGCGGCGTCCCAGGAACCCTGTCGCACCCGTCACAAGGACCTGCAAGTGCCATTCCTCCCATTTTTCAGCCCTCGGCAGACTCCAAGAGGGTGTCTAATAGGCCCATTCCGTTTACGATGAACAGGCTGCGAACCGCATCCATCCGCTCCTGAAGAAACGGTAGGACGCCCTCACCCTAACCCTCTCCCAAAGGGAGAGGGGACCTATTAGACAGATCCAAGGGTAATTCCGCCGAAAGCTCTCCTCAATCCAGATTCCGGTATGCGCAATGAAATTGTCAAGGAGCAAATGTCGCTCGCGTTCCATTCGCGTTTTCATCCGTTGGAAGCCGGGGGCTTGTGGGTTATTATGGCGCGACAAAATCAGTGTTTTGGAAAAGGGTAAAAGGGCATGCCGGACGACAGTCTGCATTTCGGGGCAAACTTGACTCTGGAGGTTGAGGAAACGGCCCGCCAAGCCCGCTGGATGGAGGAACTCGGCTTCGAGTATTTCTCCGCAGGGGAGCATTTCATGCGGGGCGACCCACCCGGACCCTCGCATGCATCCCTGCCCGTGCTCGCTGTCGCCGCAGGGGCAACTACATCCATCCGGCTGCTCTCATCCATTGTGCTGGCGCCCTTCTATCACCCTCTGATGCTGGCCAGGATGACAGCGACGCTGGACGCAGCGTCCAACGGACGACTTACCCTGGGCGTGGGCATTGGCGGAGAATACCCGGCCGAGTTCGAGAATTCCGGCTTGCGAGTAAAACAACGGGGACGCCGCACCGACGAATGCCTGGAGGTAATTCGCCGGCTGTGGCAGGGTGAGAAAGTCGATTTCCACGGCCGGCACTTCCAGTTGAGCGGAGCCGAAATCAACCCACTCCCGCTCCAGAGGCCGCATCCCCCCGTCTGGGTTTCGGGCCGGCGTGACGCCGCAATGCAGCGCGCCGCCAGGTTTGGAGAGGGATGGGTGCCCTATTTCTTTGACCCGCCACGCTACCGGGACAGTGTCGAGAAGATTGCGGCCTTTGCCGACGAGCACGGAAGGTCCCTAAACGGCTTCCAGTGGGGATTCTTCCCGTACATCTCCATGTATGAGACCGAACAGGAGGCTGCGGAAATCGCGGCCCGGCAGTTGGGCGGCCAGTATCTCTACAGCGGCGATTTCATTAACATCGTGCGCCGATACTGCCTGCTGGGAACTCCAGAGCAGTGTGCGGAAAGACTTCAGGAGTACATCGACGCCGGGGCAAGGCACATTGTTTTCAGCATAACGTGTCCCCCAGAGGACCGGGAGCGGCACATCGAGCACATTGCGGCCAAGTTGATTCCAATGTTCCAGTCAAAATCGTAACCAGGGGTTATGACATCTTGTATAATGGATTCGGATAATGTGAAACTTGGCGACGGATCAGCGCCGCTGGCCTGGGTGTTTGGACGACCGGATCAAAGGCAACCCTGGTCAAATGGACTCGCATGACAAGTGCGGGTGTGTCCGGCGCAAGCCGTACGGGTGACATCCGAACGGGATTTTGGGAGGCGAAATGTCTCGCATCAAACGGGTAATGTTGTTACAGCCGGCCTCCGCCGGCGGCAATTTTGAGTATGTTGCAATCCCTCGGCAGGGGATGCTTTACCTCTCGGCGGCCCTGGCCCAGTGGGAAGGCCCCTTCGTGTACGAGCGTGAGATCTGGTTCGAGGACCGGTCCGGCCTGATGGATCCGGAGAAGGACCTGGAGGGCGTCGACATACTGATGCTGACCGCCCTGATCAACGAGGCACCCAGGGCTTACCAGGTAGCCCGCCAGGCCAGGGAATTCCATCCCGGCATCATCACCATCGGGGGCGGACCCCAGATGAGTCCGCTGCCCGAGGAAGCCTTTGACTATGGCCACTTTGATGTCATCGTCCAGCGCGAGGGCGAGGACATTATCGGCCAGCTGTGCGACGTCCTGCTGGAGCATCGCGGCCCGGGCCGCAACGAGTACCTGAGCAAGGTTCCCGGAATCAGCTACCAAGAAGACGGAAACGTCGTGTACACCAAGCGCGTGGGCCTGGTGCGGCCTGATTTCGTGGAGCTGCCCGACTTTCGCTCCATAAGAGACCTCTCTCCGGCCAACCCCATGGCCGGCGGGGTGATGGAGACCATTCGCGGCTGCACCGAGAAGTGCACCTACTGTCAGGTGATTCAGCAGTTTCTCGGCTACCGGCTGGTGTCCCGCGAGACCGAATTCAAGCGGCTGGAACAGTTGCATCAGCTGGCCGCAGACGGACTGATCCACACCTCGCGGAACGGGTCCTTCCAGGTGTTCATCTCCGACGACCTCCACACGCCGCCGCTCAGGGCGGTCAAGTTCCGCAACGAGCGGCTGGAACGCCTCCAGGGCTGGAAGGGCCACACGGACGACATGAACCTCATCATCCAGGCCCGGGCCGAGATCGGCCAGGACCCGGAACTCGCCGGGGCGCTCCAGGAGGCCAACGTCAAGATGCTGTATCTTGGCGTGGAATCCGACAACGCCGAAAACCTCAAGGCGGTGAACAAACGCCAGGAACCCGGGCAGATGCACCGGGACCTGGACTACATCAACGAACAGGGCTTCACCGTCGTGGCCATGACTATCATCGGTCTGCCTTACGATACCGAAGAAAGCATAATGGCCCTGGCGGACTGGGTGACCACCGTCAGCCGGTACCAGACGGCGAACTTCCTCACCCCGCTTCCTGCCACCTCAAACTGGACGGCGCTGCAACCGCTGGATGAAAACGGGGACCTGCTGCGGGAAGGGGAGATGCGTCCCTACCACCTGTACACGGGCCGCCAGTTCGTCCATCACGACGAGCGCTGGTCAATGCAGGAAAGCAGGGAAATCTTTGACAAGTACACGTCCAAACTGCAGGAGGTAGACGACGTCTACCGGCGGGTGTTCCGCATTCTCCGCACCTACAAGCTGCGGCTCGCCGCCACCAGCCGGGAATTGAGCGACTCCGTAGCCGCCCGAATGGGCGAGGCCGCTGAGATGCTCCGGGACTTGTCCGACCCCGCGTCGCTTTCCGGGCGGGAGTTCGGCGAGAACATTTCCGGCCGCGTCGGCGAACTGGTCGAAACGCTCCGGTCGGTTTCCCAGCCCTTGTCCAACGTAAGGCGTGAGGTTGCGGACGGCATAGGCTCCAAATTGAACGACCTTACCGAATCGCTGAAGACCCTCGCCGATCCGCGCGTGGCCAGCGGGAAGGAGCTGGCTACCAACGTCTCACGGCGCATCACCGAGGTGACCGACGCTATCGACTCCGCTCTCTCGGAGCAGAGCGGGACGGGCAAGAGGGCCACGGGGTCGAGCTAGCGGCTGCGCGCCTGTACCAAACGGAAAGTGCAACTGGCCGCCCATGTGGCGACCAGTCAGTTGCGCCGGTTCTCCGAAGTTGCGCCAAGGGGGCCGGGTTCAGGCAGGGCCTCCTTGAGCCACTGGGAGCATTGCCAGGAACAGGCGGCCGTCAGTCCTCGGGAAGACATCAGGGATAGTGGATGGGATGACAGATTTTCACCGAGTCTACATCACCGGTATCGGTGTAATCAGCCCGCTGGGGCTGGACCTGGATTCTACCTGGGAAGGAATCGCCAACGGCAAGTCAGGTGTTGATTTCCTGACAGCCTTCGATACCGAGGGATTTGACACGCGATTCGGCGCCGAGGTGAAGGGCTTCGACCCGGAGACCTATCTTGACCGCAAGGATGCGCGCCGGATGGACCGGTTCGCCCAGTTTGCCGCCGTCGCCGCCCAGCAGGCGTGTCAGCAGGCTCGGCTGAGTCCCAACGGCGATGATCCTTACCGGGTGGCGGTGATAATCGGCAGCGGCATCGGAGGCATTTCCACGCTGTCCCAGCAATTCGCGGTGCTCAACGAACGCGGCCCCAGGCGAGTCAGCCCGTTCCTGATCCCGATGATGCTGGGAGACATGGCCTCGGCGCAGGTCTCGATGATCACCGGATCGATGGGCGCAAACTACTGTCTGGTTTCCTCCTGCTCCAGCGGAGCGGATGCTATGGGCCAGGCTTGGGAGATGGTGCGCACGGGACGGGAGGACATAGTACTGGCCGGCGGCACGGAGGCGCCCCTGGTGCCGGTGTCCGTGGCGGGGTTCAATGCCCTTCGGGCGCTGTCCCGCCGCAACGACAGCCCTGCGGAAGCCAGCCGGCCGTTCGACATCGAGAGGGATGGTTTCGTAATTGGGGAGGGCGCGGCGGTGTTTGTCATGGAGAGCGAGGAGAGCGCCGCTCGGCGCGGTGTGGAACCCCTGGCAGAGTTGCGAGGCTACGCCGCCACCTCGGACGCGCATCACCTCACGGAACCCTCCGCCACCGGGGAGAGCGCCGCCAGGGCCATGTCCGTGGCGCTGACCGAGGCGGGCATCGATCCGTCTGAGGTCGGCTACATCAACGCCCACGGGACCTCCACTCCTCTGAACGACAAGCACGAGACCAAGGCCATCAAGGTGGCGCTGGGTGAGGACGCCTATCGAGTGCCCATCAGCTCCAGCAAGTCCATGACCGGACATTTGCTGGGTGCAGGGGGGGCTTTGGAGGCGGCCATCTGTGTGATGGCCATGCGGGACGGGCTGGTTCCGCCGACCATCAACCTGGACGAGCCTGACCCGGAATGCGACCTCGACTACACCCCCAACCAGGCCCGCAGGCTCGATATCGACGTCGCCATGAGCAACTCGTTCGGGTTCGGCGGGCACAACTCGGTGCTGGTGTTTTCCAGGCTTCGCCAGGCCAGCCGGGCGTGACGGAACCAAACTCTAAGGGTCGCTGGCTTATTCCCGATGAGCCCGACGTCTCCGGCCTGCCGGACCGGGTGCCTCCCCTCGTCGCCCGTCTCCTGGTGTCGCGCGGGATCAGGACGCCGGACCAGCTGGAAAATTTCCTGAACCTGTCTCACCTCCCGCACGACCCGATGCTGCTTCCGGGCATGGATCGGGCCGTCGCCCGTCTGCGCACGGCAGTCGACTACGGAGAGACCGTTGGCGTCTTTGGCGACTTCGACGTGGACGGCATCACCGGGACGGCCATTATGTGCGAGGGCCTTGGGTCCCTGGGAGCGCGTCCCGTCCCCTACATTCCACAGCGAACGGGCGAGGGTCACGGCCTGTCCCTTGGCGCCATTGATTCACTGGTCGAGTCCGGCGCGTCTCTGATTGTAACCGTCGACTGCGGGATTACCGACACAGACGAGGTGGCTTACGCCTCCGACCTAGGCGTCGATGTCATCATCACCGACCACCACGTCCCGCCTTCCGGCCTGCCCAAAGCCGTGGCCTGCGTCAACGCCAGGCTGGAGGGCAGCGCCTATCCGTTCGACGAGCTATGCGGCGCCGGCCTGGCTCTAAAGGTGATACACGGGCTCCACCAGTCCTGGGGCGTGCCGTACGATCCCGCGCTGCTGGAACTGGCGGCCCTGGGAAGCGTTGCGGACTTGGTGCCTCTCGTGGACGAAAATCGCTACCTGGTATCAAATGGCATTGAGCAGCTCAAGATCACCAGGCGACCGGGATTGCTGGCCCTGTTTGAGACGGCACGATTGTCAGCAGACCAACTGACCTCGGAATCCATCGCTTTCCAGATCGGCCCTCGGCTCAACGCGGCGGGCCGGATGGGAAACCCGGCAGACAGTCTACGCCTGCTGACAACGCGTTCTCCCGAAGAGGCCACCATGCTGGCCGTAAAGCTGGAGGATTTGAACCAGGAGCGACGCGCCGCTACCGAGGATGCCTCGGCCCTGGCAGTGGAGGCCGTCGAGGCTATGCCGTCCGTGCCGCCCATACTGGTGGTAGCGCACGAGGCGATACCGCAGGGCGTGGCCGGACTGGCTGCCTCGCGCCTGGTTGAACGGTACCGGCGCCCGGCGGTGGTGCTCTCGCTGAACGGAGAGCAGGCTGTGGCCTCGGCTCGCAGCATACCGGAATTCAACATCGTGGAGGCCATCGCATCGGCATCCGATCTGCTGGTGCGCTACGGCGGACACGCGCAGGCAGCCGGGTTCACCGTGTCGACGGATCTCATACCCGAGACCACCGAGCGGCTGCTGGCGCACGCCGGGCGACTGCTGGAGTCCCTGGACCTGACTCCCACGCTCGAGATCGACGCTGTTGCCAGGCTCCCTGAACTGACCATGGACACCTACGACTGGCTCGCCAGTCTGGAGCCCTTCGGAAAGGCCAACAGGCGTCCGTTGTTTGCATCCATGGGCGTGACGGTCAAGGAGGCGCGGCTTGTGGGGAATAACCAGCAGCACCTGAGACTCCGGGTGGAGCAGGGGGGCCAGGAAATCGTCGCGCTGGCATTCAACCAGGCCGATGCGTGGCGCGCCCTCGAAGGTCAGGCAGGACAGGCAACGCTCGATCTGGCGTACACCCTCATGCTGGATTCGTGGCAAGGGCAGGATTCGCTGGCTCTGCGCGTCAAGGAACTGCGCGTTTCCGGGTCCTGACCGCCTGGGCCTCTCCCTGACCTATGCTCTCTGAGCGCTCCTCCGTCTGTCGGCGCGGGTCCCGCTGGTCGGGCGCACGATCTGGGCCTTCCAGATGAGCAGAGGCACGGTGATGATGATTACTATCAGGGCCACGACCTGCGCCTCGTTCAGTCCCCAGAAGTAGTAGTTCTCCTCCACCCTGAGGAAGCTGATGAAGAACCGCCCGATGGAGTAGGAGGCTCCGTAAAGCGCGAAGAACATTCCCCGTGGCCTGAGTCGGTTCCTGAGCGGCCATAGCACCGCCAGCAGCGCCAGGTCGAATAAAAGCTCGTACGCCACCGCCGGATGCATGGCGGGCAACTGGAAGGCGGGACTGTCGGGATGCGTGTAGGTGAAACCCCACGGCAGGCTGGTGGCCTTGGCAAAGTGCTCGCCGTTGATCACATCCCCGATGCGCCCGATGGCCATGGCAACCAGCAGGGCTGGCGCAGCGATGTCGGCCAGGTGCCCAATCGAAGGCAGCTCTGCCTTTCGCGGCTGGCCGAATATCGGTGAGAAGGGACGCCAGACGGCCAGGAACCAGTCGGTGTTGCGAATCAGCAGGTAGATTGACCCGCCAACAAAGCCGCCGGATATCGCCCCGAAGATGGCGATACCTCCCTGCCAGACCTGGAACACCCGGATAAAGTCCCGGCTGTACACCTCGTCCCAGTAATCAATTACGTGGAGCAAGCGCGCTCCGATCACTCCGCCAATGATGCACCACATGGCGGTGGTGTAAATCACATCCCCCACCATGCCTTCACGGGTGCCCCATCTCACGACCAGGTACACCGCGACGGCAACGGCCACGAAGGTGAATACGCCGTGCCAGGAAAGTATTACCCCGCCGGTGTTGATCAGGTTGGGGTTGATGCCTATGCCTATGCTCGCCAGGAGGTCCACGCCCATCGATTCGTCCTTGCCGGAGTCTTATCCATTCGAGTTCGACCTGCTGATTGGGCCGGTCGTCGTAACAAGGTATACCCCTGCTCCCGTCGGCTGCAAGACCTCAGCCACCGCCTGGTGCTCCGTTTCACTGGAAGGCACGGCGAACATGGCCGGGCCCGCGCCGCAGAGGTAGAGTTCCGGCCCGCCTCTTTCCAGCACGTTACGGCGCATTTCGGCCAGGACCGGGAACTCCCATTCCGCTATATCCTGGAATGCGTTGAACATGCAGTCCCGGATCGACTGCACGATGAATCCCCCGCCGCTCAACTGGAGCACAAGCCGCCTCGTGATGCCCCCGTCGCTGTAGTGGGCCGGCGTGATGCGGGAATACATCCGCCTGGTCTTGTCGTCGATGACCAGGTCGGGAAACACGAGGGTGAGGTTGAAAGGCGGCAGGGGCGGCAAAGGAGAGACGATCTCGCCCCTTCCCTCGGCGAGAGCGGTGCCGCCCGTCAGGAAGAACGCTACGTCAGAGCCGACTTCCGCCGCGATCTCCCCCAGTTCCTCTTGAGTTGACCCGGTCTCCCATAGATCATTCAGGGCCCTCAGAGCGGCCGCAGCGTCGCTGCTGCCGCCGCCAAGGCCCATGGCTACCGGAATTCTCTTCTGAATGTGGATTCGCGCCCGTGCCTGAATACCCCGACTGCGGGCCAGTGCCTGAGCGGCCTTCCACACCAGGTTGGCCTCACCGGACAATTCACGGCTGTCGCAGTCCACGCGCAGGGTGGGCCAGTGCTCCAGTGAAATCCGGTCGGTCAGGCCCACGGTCTGCATCACGGACTTGACCTCGTGATAACCGTCGCCCCGCTTGCCAAGGACTTCGAAGGTCAAATTCAGCTTGGCCTGGGCCTCAACCTCCACTGCCGCCCTCCTCCTGCAATTTTCGCCACGCCCGGTATACTTCAGACCACTCCTCAAGGCCCAGGGTTGCAGGACGTCTGCGGCCGTCGATACCTGCCCCTTCCAGGACTGCGGCGCCCAGCGAGGACTTTATCCCCAGACCATGACTGAGCGAGTTGTGCAGCTGCTTTCTGGGGGCAGAGAAACCTGCCCTCACAACCTCGAAGAATTCCTCGCGGCTGTCCACGCTCACAGCTGGGTCCCTGCGGATGTCCAGCCTGACCACTGCCGAACGGACCTTCGGCGCTGGCCGGAACGCCGCAGGAGGAACGGAGCAGACCATGCGCGCCTCCGCATAGAACTGGGTAGCCACTGACAGCAGGCCCATTGCGCCAGGGGAGGCGGTCATGCTTTCGGCCACCTCCCTCTGCACCATGAACAGGGCCAAGGACGGCGGATCGCTGGACTCCAGCGTCCGGCGAATGATGGGGTTGGCGGCGTAGTACGGCAGATTGCCGACAACCTTGTACTGGCCTACTGCATGTCCCGGGCTGTCGGCAACGAGCGAGGGGAGATCAATCTCCCTGGCGTCGCCCAGGACGCACTGGAGATTCGAGGGCTGATCCAGTCGGGAAGGCAATTCCCGGCAAAGATCCGGGTCCAGCTCGACGGCAATCACGCGGCCTGACAGTTGCACGAGCCGCCGCGTCAGCACTCCCCGCCCGGAGCCAATCTCCACCACCGCATCGTCAGGAGACAATTCAGCGGCGTCTACGATGCGTTGCACCACGCGGGAATCGTGGAGGAAGTGCTGCCCCAGCGACTTGCGCGGCCGTGTTCGGCGCAACGTAGCGTTCAAGAGGCGCCGGCCGCCGGGGAATATGACGGAAAAGTCTGCATAGGAAGAGACCGCGCACCTCCGGTCGACGCTGGCAACTGAGCGTATCGCGACAGACGACTCAGGCCAGGCACTCCCACGGCGCCCACAGGGTCCTGCTTACCGTTGCTTCCTTTCGGACCTGGCGGGGTTCACAAGTCTGCGTCGCGTGGGACCCAGCCCTCAACGACCTCCGACCGCGACATTGGCCCAACGGTCAGGCCTCTGGGAGGAATTCGACCCCGCTGTAGCGGATTGCGGGTGCAGGGCACCGCTAGCTCCCCATCTAGTGCGGCCTCGCTTCCATGGTATGTTCACGCCGTCATGGTGTCAATTCGCTGCCGCTGACGGGCCAAGGGAACTGCCTCCGGCGTTGTTGGGGCTGGCTCCCAATGCTAGACTGGTTTCGCCGAAATTGCTGGTGGTTGTATATGCCTGTCAGAAAAGCCGTCATTCCCGCTGCCGGACTCGGAACGCGGTTTCTTCCGGTTACCAAGTCCGTCCCCAAGGAACTGCTTCCCATCCTCGACCGGCCCATGTTGCAGTATGTCGTGGAGGAGGCCGTTGAGGGCGGAGTGGAGGAAGTGATTGTCGTTACCGCCCCAGGCAAAGAGGGCATCGCCTCATACTTCCAGCCATCCCCGGCATTGGAACAGCGCCTCACCGAGACCGGAGCGGCCGACCTGCTGGAGCGAGTGGCCCATGCCTCCCGTCTCGCCGATGTTTCCTTTGTCATCCAGGAAGAGGCTCTGGGTCTGGGACACGCCGTCCTCACCGCAGCGGATGCGGTGGGCGACGAGCCTTTCGTGGTCATACTGCCCGACGACATCGTGCATCACAAGCCCGGCGTCGTGGCCCAGATGGCCGAGATCTTCGACCGCACAGGCTCAGGGGTCGTGGCCGTCGAGCCAATGCCCTGGGAGACGGTCCACAACTACGGCGTGGTGGACGCTACCCCCGTTTCTCATCCTGAGCTTGTCGAAGGATGCGGTCTGCACCGGGTCCGCGGACTGGTGGAGAAACCGGCGCGGGAGGAGGCGCCCTCGAACCTGTCCATCGTGGGCCGCTACATCCTGCCGCCTGAGATATTCGGCTGTCTCGAACGCACTCCCCCCGGCGCCAAGGGGGAAATCCAGCTGACCGACGGTATGCTGCTACTGCTGGAGAGCGCCGACCTCTACGCCTACGAGTTCAAGGGCACCCGATACGATGGCGGAACCCCGCTGGGTCTACTGCGGGCGTCGCTGGAGTACGCCCTTCGCAGAGACGACACCCGCGAGGCAACCATAGACTTGCTGCGGAATATCCAGACGGATTAATTCCCTCTCCCTCCGGGGAGAGGGTCAGGGTGAGGGCGTAAACTTGACGACCATTCAGAGCCAGAGGGAAAACATCAACTCGCTGCGAGCTTCCCTTGTGGAATTGCTCGCAGGCATGAACTATTGCTTGGACTGGAAGCCCGAGGACTCCGACTGGTCGGCCAGGGAAATCGTATACCACCTGCTCGACACTCCGCCCGGAGGGAACGCGGAACTGGTGCGCAAGATAGTGTCCGGCGAGATCGCCGAGTACGAGATCTGGTCGGACCGCACCAACGTCACCGAAGCCCGGTCGACTCTAGACATGGCGGAAATCGACAGCGACATCTCAGCGTTCTTCGGACTGTTCGACGCAGCGTTGGCCGCCGCCACCGACAGCGACCTGCAAGGCCGCCGCGTATTGATGCACCAGCGGACTCGCGGCGAGGACGTGGAGCGCACGCTGGAGGAGGCGCTTGCAGGGATCGACAGGCACTGGCGTGCCCACATGGAGCAGCTTAAAGAGTTGAGGGAGGCGCTGGGGTTCTAGCAGGTTTGACAGAGCCGTTCAAACGAGGGTGCCAGTAACGTCCTGTAAACGAACAAGAATATCACACTAAGAAGCACTATAACTAATGAAATCAATCCAGCCTTTGTCTGATTTAAGGAGTCTTCGAAATGTACTAAAAATTCTTTACCTGCCTCAGAACCTTCGAGATTACTACGGTACCGTCTTTCCTCCAAGTAAGCGAAACCATAAATTAGTAGGAAAGAAATTGTGAAAGATATTACACCAAATGTATCAGCTAAAGCCAAATGCCAGTCACTGGATCCCAGAGGAGGGGAGAAAAAAGCCAAAATAGTTACAACAATTACCAATAATATAGCAAGTGTAGCCTCCGGCCAATAAATGCTTGTTTGCTTTGAACGCACCCATAAGTCCAAGTCAATTTCTAATTGATCAATCAATTGCCCATAATTGACATTCTGTGGCCGCACAAGCCCAGTAACCCTATTTCGGGCTTGAAAAATACCATCTCGTAATGTTTGGTAAGAATTCTTTCGTGTCTCAGAAGAGACCTGTCCATCGATTGTCAGGATGTGCTGTCGAAGTTGTGAATTCGCCAATCCGCGCCTAATTAGTTGTTCTAATTTTCTAAAGACTTCAATTGCGAGCCTCTCCTCTGTCTGAGCGCGTCCAGAAAGTGAAGAAATACGAAAACCTACGACAAAGGTTAGCGCAGCAAGTAAAATTGCAAGCATTGGTAAGTGTTCGTTCGGAGAGAGTTCAAAATTACTTGTCTCTGGGCAATCATAGTAGGAAATCCTAACTACGACAAACCCAACAACGATGAACATAGCGCTGTTGAGGGGGGCTTTTAGCAGATAATATGGAGCAGATAGCTTCGACCTGATCCAATCCCAATAGCCTATCCCAACTCGCCTTACCAGCCTGCCTGTTCCGAACACGCACAATGATGCTGCAAACATTGCAGAGAAATCAGGAAAAAGCACATCCTAATCCATTCGCACCGGCGCTCACCCCTCTCCGCCGACCTCGAGCAGCGTCAGGAAGGCCTCTTGCGGTATCTCCACTTGGCCCACCATCTTGAGGCGCTTCTTGCCCTCTTTCTGCCGCTCCAGCAGCTTGCGCTTTCGCGTGATGTCGCCGCCGTAGCACTTGGCCAGAACGTCCTTGCGCATGGCCCGGACCGTTTCGCGGGCGATGATCCGGCTGCCAATGGCGGCCTGGATGGGCACTTCGAAGAGCTGCCGTGGGATGGTCGTCCGCAGCTTCTCCACGACGCGACGCCCCTGGGTCGTTGCCTGGTCGCGGTGCAGGATCATCGACAACGCTTCCACGGGCATGTGGTTGACCAGCACGTCCACCTTGACCAACGGGGCCTTGCGGTAACCGATGAACGTGTAGTCCAGCGAGGCGTAACCCTGGGTACGAGACTTCAGTTGGTTGTAGAAATCGGCCAGCATCTCCACCAGGGGCATGGTGTATTCCATCATCACACGGGAGTTGTCCGGTGACGCGCCCCCACCCTGACCCTCCCCTGAAGAGGGAGAAAATTGGGTTTGGATATACTCCATACGCTTGAACTCGGAGCGGCGGGAGTGCATCAGTTCCATCAGCGCTCCAACATAACGGCTGGGCGCAACGATGGTCAGATCCAGCAATGGCTCCTCGATATCCGTGTACTCACTGGGCGACGGCAGCTTGGCCGGGCTGTCGATCTTGATCACCGCGCCGCTGGTCAGGGTGACCTGGTAGGCCACGCTGGGCGCGGTCACGATCAGGTCCAGGTCATATTCACGCTCCAGACGCTCCTGTACGATCTCCAGGTGCATCAGACCAAGGAAGCCGCAGCGAAAGCCGAATCCCAACGCGGCGCTGTTTTCCGGCTCGATGGTGAGCGAGGCGTCGTTCAGTTGCAGCTTTTCCAGCGCCGCTCTCAGGTTGCCGTACTGCTCCCCGTCCGATGGATACAGGCCAGCAAAGACCATGGACTTCAAGGGAACGTACCCCGGCAGCGGCTCGCTGGCGGGGGCCCGGTCGATGGTGAGGGTGTCGCCGACGGTACATTCGCGAACGTCCTTGAACCCGGTGGCCACGTAGCCAACCTGCCCGGTCTCCAGCCGGTCCGTCGGCACCGGAGCGGGAGTGAACACGCCCACCTCCACCACTTCCGCAGTACGGCCCGAGGACATAACCTTGATGCGGTCCATTTGGGATATGGCGCCGTCCTCGACCCTGATGTGGGCGATGATGCCCTTGTACTGGTTGTATACGGAGTCGAAAACGAGGCCCCTCGCCGGCTGCTCGGGCTTTCCGGCAGGCGGCGGAACCCGCTCCACTACGGCATCGAGTATGTCCCTCGCGCCGGTGCCCTCCTTGGCGGAAACGAAGAGGACCTCATCCCGGCGAAAGCCGAAGACCTGCTCGATTTCGCTGGCCACCCTGTCGGGTTCGGCCTGGGGCAGGTCTACCTTGTTCACCACGGGTATCAAGTCCAGGTCGTATTCCATGGCCAGCAGGGTGTTGGCTATGGTCTGGGCCTCGATTCCCTGGCTGGCGTCCACGACCAAGAGGGCTCCCTCGCAGGCGGCAAGAGCGCGGGATACCTCGTAGCTGAAATCGACGTGGCCTGGGGTGTCAATCAGGTTCAACTGGTAGGTCTCACCATCGGAGGCGTCGTGATACATGGTCACCGCCTTGCCCTTGATGGTGATGCCTCGTTCCCGCTCCAGTTCCATCTGGTCGAGGAACTGCGCCTTCATTTCCTGGGGCCTCACAGTTCCGGTGATCTCCAGGAAACGGTCGGCCAGCGTCGACTTTCCGTGGTCGATGTGGGCGATGATGCAGAAGTTTCTGATTTGCTGTGGGTTCATACAGTCCCAATGTTATCACGGCGCAGCCGGAACATGTAATGAGGAGCAAGTGCTACGAGGATCCTTCAATTCTCCCTCCCCGTTGAGGGGGAGGGGATCATCAGAGGGCACGCCACTTCTACAAGGGCAATAGGCGCCCCACCTCATTCAGCCGCTTTCTCCGGTCCCTGGCGTCCGGCATTGCTCTGAGCACAACCTCCCAGAACGCCGGGGAGTGGTTCATCACTTCTAGGTGGGCCAATTCGTGAACGACCACTGAATCAATCAGGCCGGGTTCCAGCATGCCCAGACGCCAGCTGAAGCGAAGCGTGCCGTCGCTGCTGCAGCTGCCCCACCTTGACCGCTGATCGCGCACAAGTACCCTGGGCATCTTGGACCCGCCCATCACCGGAAGCCAGCGGGCGACGCTCTCTTTCAGGTACGTCTCCAGCTGCTGCCGGTACCATCGAACAACAGCTTTGCTGACCAGTTCCTGGTGTTCCTCATCCGCCACAGCCTGAGGAACAAGGACCTGCAACACTCCTTCCTTGGATGACGCCGACGCGCGCTTCACTTCTGATTCCTCGACCCGGAGCGTGACCTCGCCGCCAAGCAGCGGCAGCTTCTCTCCCGACAACAGCTGGCACGGCGGCGGCATTTGAGAGGCAGCCTCCAACCTTTGCAGAATCCAGTTCCCGCGCTTGCGGAGGATTTCCTCAATTTCCTTGATCGTCGTGCGGGTGGGAGCGGTAACTTCCACGACGTCCCGGGCAACCCGGATGCCCACCGTTTTCTTGCGTCGCTTGCTTCTCGTCAACGAATACTTGATGACATCGTCGACAATCCGCACCTGCCGTTCCCTAGTCATATCAGGCTACAGACCTCGCTTGCCATCACGCTTTATTTTCCACCGACATTTCATTGCTGCCGATTGGGAGTTCACTCCCCGCAATACGCTCCGTCATCGACCGGCTCCCAGTCGGGAGAGGATTCACTGCTATCCCCACTATCGCTGTACCCGGCCAGGGTTATGTTGGTGTATTCGCCGCCGAAGGAATACATGGTGGCAACCTCGAAATTCCCATCCCGGTCAGACTGTAGCACCACGTACTCGCCAAGAGAATCCCAAGAAGGGTGAATATCCATCGCTGCTCCCATATTTTCAGTCGATTGTGTCTGCTCGCCGCCATCGTCGTACATCGTGAATGTCTCCCAATCACCGTCACGATTTGAGGCAAAGGCGATGAGGTTTTCGCCGGTTCCGTCTCCGTAGTCGAAATACCCGTGATCTGGCCATCGATCGTCGTAGCCCGCTGTGTCATCGGTTTCGCTGTCGGTGAGGTTAGTGGCATTGGAGCCATCGGCATCGGCGGTATAGACGTCCCAATCGCCATCCCGGTCGCTGGCGAAGGCGAGTTTCGTGCCGTCGGACGACCAGGCAGGATCGACATCCGCGGCCGTGTTGTCCGTAATCTGGATCAACCTTCTGTCCGATACCGTCAGCACATAGATTTCAGAATCGGTGCCCTCGCCGCGATAGGACACGTAGGCCACCTTGCTGCCGTCGGGCGAGAGGGTCGGCGATACGTCGTCCGCCGCGTTGGTGGTCAGCCGAGTGATCTGCCATGGGTCGAGGGTGAGCAGGTAGATGTCGTACCCGCCCTCTGAGTTTCGGTTGGAGCTGAAGGCCAGCTTGCCGCCACTGGCCCATGAGGGCTGCCTGTCGTTCGCCGAGTGGTTGGTGAGGTTGGTCTGGCCTGAGCCGTCGCAGCCCATGACGTAAATCTCGTCGTTGCCGTCGCGGTCAGTCTGGAAGGCGATGCGGCCCCCTGAGGGGTAATCGGGAAGAGTAACCGGCCCTGGTTCCTCCGTAGGTATAGTCGTCGGCGTGGCTGTGGCCGTCGGCGTTGGCGTCGGTGTCGCTGTCGGCGTTGGCGTGGCAGTCGGTGTCGGTGTGGCAGTCGGCGTTGGCGTGGCAGTCGGTGTCGGTGTGGCAGTCGGCGTTGGCGTCGGTGTCGCTGTCGGCGTGGCAGTCGGCTTTGGCGTCGGTGTCGCTGTCGGTGTGGCAGTCGGCGTTGGCGTCGGTGTCGCTGTCGGTGTGGCAGTCGGCGTTGGCGTCGGCGTCGGCGTCGGCGTCGGTGTGGCAGTCGGTGTCGGCGTGGGCGTTGGCGTGGCAGTCGGCGTCGGTGTCGGCGTGGCCGTGGGCGTGGCAGTCGGCGTCGGCGTGGCCGTGGGCGTGGCAGTCGGCGTCGGTGTCGGCGTTGGCGTGGCAGTCGGTGTCGGTGTCGGTGTGGCAGTCGGTGTCGGCGTGGGCGTTGCCGTCAGCGTCGGTGTCGGCGTGGGCGTTGCCGTCAGCGTCGGTGTCGGCGTGGGCGTTGCCGTCAGCGTCGGTGTCGGCGTGGGCGTTGCCGTCAGCGTCGGGGTTGGCGTAGCGGTCGCAGTCTGAGTAGGGGTCGGCATTGGCGTCGGGGGCGGGGTCAATGTGGGAATTGGCGTGGCCGTCGGCGTCGGTGTCGGCGTGGGCGTGGCTATTGGCGTGGGCGTGGGCGTCGGCGTCGGCGTTGACGTAGGGGTCGGCGTCGGTGTCGGCGTCGGCGTAGGGGTCGGCGTTGACGTAGGGGTCGGCGTCGGCGTAGGGGTCGGCGTAGGGGTCGGCGTTGGCGTCGGTGTCGCTGTCGGTGTGGCAGTCGGCGTTGGTGTGGCAATGGGCGTCGAAGTGGGCGTCAGAGTACCCGTTAGTGTCGGCACCTGCGTTGGTGTCGGTGTAGGCGTTAGTGTTTGAGTCGACGTAGGCGTGGGTATCAGCGTGGGAGTCGGTGTTGGCTCCGGTGTGGGCTTCGGCGTGGCAGTGTATGTCGGCGTTGGCATGGGCGCCGGTGTGGGTGTTGGTGTCGACGTTGGTGTTGCCGTTGGCGTGGGTGTTGGTGTGGCAGTCGGTGTCGATGTCGGAGTCTGTGTTGGCATCGGCACGTGAGTGGGCGTCGGCAGGGGCCCGAGAGTCGGTGTCGATGTCTGCGCGGGTGTTGGCGTGGGCGTCGGGGTGGCAGTCGGCGTCGGTGTCGGCGTGGCCGTGGGTGTCGGTGTGGGAGTATGCGTCGGCGTGGGTGTTGGCGTCGGCGTAGGAGTATGCGTCGGCGTAGGAGTATGCGTCGGCGTGGGTGTTGGCGTCGGCGTTGGCGTCGGAGTCGGCGTCGACGTGGGTGTGGGTGTGGGAGTGGCAGTCGGCGTGGGGGTCGGCGTCGGTGTGGGGGTCGGCGTCGGTGTGGGAGTATGCGTCGGTGTTGGTGTTGGCGTTACCTGGACGGGCGGCGTCTGGCATCCACCAGTGTGTGGCACAGGTTCCCAGTCCGGGGAGGAATCCTGGCTTTCGGCTCGGCCTGTCAGGTTCGATTGGATGTCCCCAAATCCGCTATCCGACGCGTATATTTCGAGGTTCTCCCCGCGGTGGGAGTGGAATACGAAAGCTTCGCCTGACGGACCCCAGGCAGGATGGGAATCGATTGCATGGTTGGTTGTTGCACGCAGCAGAAGAGTGCCGTCGGTGTACATCGAATAGATTTCCCAATCCCCAGTGCGATCGGAGGAGAACACTATTCTTTCCTTGCCATCATGGATGACCAGATCGGGCCAACGTTCGTTGGCGCCTTCGGATCCCGCATCAAATCCGCGGGTAAGGTTCAGGGGAGCCGAACCGTCGGCGTTCGCAATGAATATGTCCCAGTCGCCGTCCCGGTTGCTAGCGAAGGCGATGCGACAGCCGTCCGGTGACCAGGCTGGGTCCCGGTCCTCGCCGGGATCGTTGGTCAGGTTGACTGGTCCATTCAATGGCCTCTGCGATGGGGAGACCTGTTGCGCATAGATTTCGGAATCGCCCCTGCGCGCTGAAACATAGGCCAGCCTGTCGCCAGAGGCGGTGATGGCGGGAAATTCCTCATTTCCCGATTCAGTCGTAAATCTCGATACCTGCTCTGTTTCCAGCCGCAACAGGTATATGTCCAGACCTCCATTCTCGATTCCGTCCAGGGTATTTCGGTCAGAACTGAATGCCAACACAAGGTTACTGGAAAGGGAGGGGTGCCGGTCGTCGGCGGTGTTTCGGGTCAGGTTTGTCTGGTGGGAACCATCCAGGTTCATCGAGTAGATTTCCGAGTTGCCATCGCGGTCGGTTTCAAACACGATGATTCCACCCAGGGGATCCAGGTGGGGTGTAGGACTTGGGGTGGGAGTAGGAGTTGGAGTATCTGTCGGCGTCGGTGTGGGTGTTGGCGTTCGGGAAGGCGTCGGTGTCGCGGTTGGCGTGGGTGTCGGCGTCGGTGTAACCGTCGGTGTCGGCGAGGAAGTCGGTGTTGGCGTTGACGTTGGTGTAGGGGTGGGTGTTGGCGTAGGGGTGGGCGTCGGTGTCGGCGTAGGGGTGGGCGTGGGTATTGGCGTACGAGATGGCATAGGCGTCGCGGTGGGCTCGGGCGTAAGCGGCGGCGCGGGTGCCAGCGTTGGCTGTGTCGGCGTCGATGTGGGTGTTGGCGTCGGCGTGGGTGTAGGTGTTGGCGTTCGAGACGGCGTAGGGGTGGGAGTCGGTGTAAAGGTGGGCGTCGGCGTCGAAGTCGGTGTTGGCTTAGGGGTGGGCGTCGGCGGGACAGGCCCGGGTCTCTCTCGAAGGGAAATGTGGACTCTTACGTGGCGTTCTCGATCGATCAGAATCCTTGCGCTTGCCCCGGAGACTGTGTCGGCCCCTGAGATTGCCAGCGCGCCGCCGAGCCGGTCGATTTCAACCTCCAGGTTCACAACACTAGCGCCAGGATAGGTGCCGGCCGATCCCGGCAAAGTGTCCAGCCTTACCACCCCCAGGGGAACGAGAAACCGCACGTCGCTGGAAATCACCTGCCTGCCATTGATGAACAGCCTGTACTGTGGGGCCGTTGTGGGGCTGGGGACAGGCGTTTCGGTGCTCTTTGGCGTGGGAAGAATTGTGCTGGCGGGAGACGCACTCGGTGCAGGAACCGGGGAAGGTACGGGCGGTTCGACCGTCTGATTCTCCTGCGGAGCAGCCGAGGGCAACGGATTATGAGGTCTTGTGGGCTGGGAGGGAGAATTGGGAGTTGCCGGTACCCGTGCCTGGTACGGCTGAGGCCTGGGAGTTTCGGTAGGCGACGAAACCGGCGCCGGGAGCGTGCTGGAATGCGTCTCATTCTCAGGAGTAGGGCTGAATTGCGCTGGCCCTGCAACTTTGTTCACCACAAAGGGATTCTCGATTTCCCTCTTCTCCGTCTCCTTTGCACTGATGGCTGCAAGGGCGAAGTGGGCTGAGCCATCGACGTTGACTTCCGCTCTGATCCATGGCAGATCAAGGGATGTCTTGGCGGGCCTCCATTCGGAGCTGTCGTCATCCAGGCGAAGTATCGTCAGGGCGTACGGGTCTCCGTCGGACTTGAATAGGTCCTCCTCCAACAGGAGAACCTCCAACGTTGCGGTCAAATGGCCCGGTTCCCCGGCCACGTATCCTGCGGGACGCAAGACGGCAACGCGGAATACCCTGAATGGACTGGAGTAGCCCTCCGGCAGCGCGGGCAGACCTTGCGAAACACGCTCCTCGAGAACCAGCTGTATTCCTGATTGCTCGGCGGCCTCACTCAAGATAATGACAACTGAACCGTCTGAGTAACCGCCCTCCCTTGAAGCCGTTGGCTTTGCCTCTTTGCTGAGGGGGACTACTGATACCGGCGGTTGAGCAGGAGCGTTGGGCGGGACTGTCCCATCCGTCGGAAATACGACAAGGGTTACCGTGACTGCCGCTGCCACCCAGCCAATCACGAGAAATGCCAGAACTGGTTTCAGACGCACAATTACGCTGGTATGGCGTCGCATTGCACTGGCGCAGAGCAGCCCTTACGCCGACTTCCGATGCGCTCCAGCGCAAGCTGCGGGCGCCCGTTCGCAATGTCCCGTTCACTATCCTCCGCACCAGCTCTGTGAATGCTGCCGCCCGCCAATCTTGGTGTAGAAGAGGCAGGGCAGACCGTGGCCGATATGACAATCGCTTGGAAAGGACTCTCAATTTGGTGGCGGCCCTGAGTAGCTGGCCGGGTGCAGTTTAAGATGCAACTGCCCTGTCAATATCAATTTTTGTATCAATTTGCCCGGACCATATTGTAGCATTTGTTTGTGAGTCTCCCTCAATTCCGCGCCCGGCGCGCATCATTGATACCAGGCCCACGTTTTCGCGGCCTGATGCACAGCCGGACGGGTAGGTTAGTGTGGCCACGGCAAGCCCATTCAAGGATAAGGCCGGTCTTGCAAGGAACCTGCCAGACAAGCGTAGGGCGTTGCCACAGGGCCGCCTCGTCGAGGATTCGTGATGGTAGGGAGTGGGCATCTCTTGTTTGCATTCAGCGTGCCTTTAGCCCATAATCCACTCAATTTCAGCTCCGCCCCGTACTCCTGATGGCGCGCCCAGCGGGGCTGGCAATGTTTGCAGGCGCCGCCCTTGCGGCTGGAGGAGGTCACTTGGCTACACTGCTTGAAGTCAATGACTTGCAAACCCATTTCTTCACCATGGACGGTGTTGTTAAAGCCGTTGACGGGGTCTCTTACGACCTTGAGGAGGGAGAGACGCTGGGGTTGGTGGGAGAAAGTGGATGCGGCAAGAGTGTCAGCGCACTGTCGCTGATGCGGCTGATCCCGGACCCGCCCGGCAGAATCGTCAACGGAGAGGTATATCTCGACGGTGAAGACATTCTGAAAATCGACATGGATGAGATGCGCAACATTCGCGGCGCCAAGATGTCCATGGTTTTTCAGGAACCTATGACCTCACTTAACCCGGTCCTTACCATCGAGCGGCAGTTGACCGAGACCCTTCAGTTGCACAAGGGAATGGGCAAGGTGGAGGCCCGCAGCGAAGGCGTGAACCTCCTTGCCAGGGTCGGAATCCCGGACCCGGAGCAGCGCATCAAGCAGTACCCCCACCAGTTCAGTGGCGGCATGAGGCAGCGCGTAATGATCGCCATGGCGCTGAGTTGCAGTCCCCGGCTGATTATTGCCGACGAGCCGACCACCGCCCTTGACGTCACGATTCAGGCCCAGATTCTCGAGTTGATGAAATCGCTCACCACAGAATTCGGTGTCGCGCTGATCGTCATCACTCACAACCTGGGCGTGGTTGCCAGATATGCCGACCGGGTAAACATCATGTACGCCGGCAAGATCATTGAGCGGGGCACTGCCAGGGAGATTTATTCCAATCCCAGGCACCCGTACACGGTGGGGTTGCTTCGCTCGGTGCCGCGCCTGGACCTGCCTCGCCGGGCCAAGCTGGACCCCATCGAGGGGCAACCGCCTGACCTGGTCCGCCTTCCCCAGGGCTGTGCTTTCCGCGCCCGGTGCCGGTGGGCGATCGACAAGTGCGCGACCGATACACCGCAGTTGTCCGAGGTAGGGGACAGCCACTGGTCAGCCTGCTGGCGGTCCGAAGACCTCGGGCCGGCCGCTGTCGATTTCCTCGGTAGCTCAGAATTTGCTGAATCCGAAGACTCCGCCGGAGATTAGACGCCATGACAACGATGACGGACCCCACACCGCAATCCGCCCCGGCGGGGCGCGACGACGACGTTCTGCTGGAGGTAAACAATCTCAAGATGTACTTCCCGGTTACCTCCGGGATGCTGTTCCAGAGGACCGTCGCCCACGTTAAGGCGGTCGATGACGTCAGCTTTACGGTGAAGAAAGGCGAGACCCTGGGTCTGGTGGGCGAAAGCGGCTGTGGCAAGACCACGACCGGACGTTGCATTCTGCAACTCTACAAGCCCACAGACGGAGAGGTCCTCTTTGAAGGGCAGGACCTGACAAGACTGGGAACCAAGCAGATGCGGGGCATGCGCCGCGAAATGCAGGTCATTTTCCAGGACCCCTACAGCTCTCTGAACCCTCGGATGACGGCAGGCAACATCATTGGGGAGCCCCTCCTCGTGCACGGCCTCGTCAACGGAAGGGCAGAATACCGCGAAAGAGTTGCCGAACTGCTGCAGAACGTCGGCCTGAACCCTTACATGGCAGACCGCTTCCCTCACGAATTCAGCGGCGGCCAGCGGCAGCGCATAGGAGTGGCTCGAGCTCTATCGGTGAGTCCGAAATTCATCGTGGCAGACGAGCCAGTCTCGGCCCTGGACGTTTCCATTCAAGCGCAGATCATCAATCTGCTGGAGGAACTCCAGGAGCAGTACAACCTGACTTATCTGTTCATCGCACACGACTTGTCCGTGGTCCGGCACATCAGCGACCGCGTGGGCGTGATGTACCTTGGCCACATGGTGGAAATCGCGGAGCGGAACGAGGTATATCGCAATCCGGTACACCCCTATACCAAGGCCCTGCTATCTGCCGTGCCTATCCCGGATCCGATCCTGGACGCCCAGCGGGAAAGAGTGCTGCTTACCGGGGAAGTACCCAGCCCGCTCAATCCCCCGTCGGGCTGCGTCTTCCACCCTCGCTGCCCCATTTCGGATGACGATTGCACCCGGGTGACCCCGGAGCTGCGGCAGATCAGCCCTGAGCACTGGTCGGCATGCCTAAAGGTGGAGGGATACGGTCCTTACTGAGTTCCTCTGCCCAACGGGTTACGCCAAAGATAAACCCCTGCGCAAGTGCGCAGGGGTTTACCATTTTGCCCGCAATTCTGTCGGGGTACGCCTGCCGCTCCCTCTGGAAGAGGGAATTGGCCGCACCCTATTGATCCCATGATCAGTCGGCGGGTTCCGCTGCCATTCTGCGCGCCTCCTCCCTTATCTCGTCCATAAGGGCAACCAACTCCAGGATTTCGTTACTGGAGACCATGCCCAGGAACTGGCCCGTGGTGCGGTCCATAACCGGAATAATCGTCAGGGAGTTTTCCGCCATTCTCGACAGGGCGTCCTCGATGGGTTCATCGGGGTTCGCATGGGGCGGCCCACGGCGCATCAGGGCCCTCAGCGGAGTATCCCCGAAGGAGCCACGCCGCCAGAAGAACACACGGCGCCGGAAGTTTACCCTGGTCAGCGACACAGTACCCACTGGCACACCCCGTTCCATGATCAGATAATCGGTCTGGTCCGGAACGATCCAGTCGTTCAGGAATCCATTGACAGTCGTGTCCGGTTCCGGGTATGTCCGTGACCGGTCCACAACAGACCCCACCATCACGCCCGCCAGCGCGTGCCGGGCAAATGCCGGCACCATGGTCTGGGGCTGCGAGGCCAGTTCCGGCGGCTTCGCCCTGCCCACCGCCGCAGCGATTATCGGCGGCATGAGGAGTATGTATCCAAACATGATTATGACCAGGAACGAAAAGACATCCTTCTCTATCACCCCGGTTTCAAGCAACACGAGCAGAAGAGCGATCTCGGCGACGCCCTTTCCCATCAGGCCCACGGAAAGGACTACCGGCGTGTCCAGCCTTGCCAGGTAGGTGCCCACGAAGGAGGCTATCAACTTGCCGATTAAGGGGATCAGCAAAAGACCGAGTATGGTCATCAGCGGAAGGTTGATGAACGAACGGTCGAGGTACAGACCGGCTGAGGCAAAGAAAAGGGGAACGAACAAGCCCTCGGCAGTGCTGCGCATACCCGGCATTATGTCTTCACGCATCCGGTGCGGCAGTCCAGAGAGGGCGGCCCCGAACAACAACGCGCCCAGCGACCCGTGCAGTCCGCCCAGCCTCTCGGCTCCGACAACCACCAGGAACAGGCCGCCGATGAGCAGGCCGTAGGACAGCTCAGGAACGTTCAGGAAGCGCTGAAGAAGTGCCATCACCCGGGGCAGGAGCTTGGCGGAAACGATCCAGATGACCACGGTCGCCCCGGCTATCTTGCCCAGCAGTTCCAGCACGCCTATGGCGCTGAGGACGGAATGTTCGTCTCCGCCTAACGTCAGGCCCACTATGAGCA
Source organism: Dehalococcoidia bacterium (assembly GCA_965203005.1). Classification (GTDB taxonomy): domain Bacteria; phylum Chloroflexota; class Dehalococcoidia; order Lucifugimonadales; family UBA3495; genus VXOI01. The sequence continues at coordinate 654,224 of CBDBBS010000002.1, read as the reverse complement.
GGGCCAGTACCTCTGCGATGATTACGGCGGTGAAAATTCGGAGGCCGATCAGTTCCTTGAGGAGGCCCTTGTCTGCCAGCACCTTGGCCACCAGGCCCAGACTGGAAAGGGAAAGAATTCCGGCAAGGGACAGCGCCTCGTTGAACTCCATTTCCAGCCCGAAATCAACGCCAACCAGGTCATACGTGACTATCATGGAGGTCACTATGGAAATTACCACAGCAACCGTCGCGGCGACGAAATACCGGCCGCGAATGGTGGACATGAAGCCGGGGATGTCTATTTCATCCAGCCCGATGAGGAAGAAAAATATGAACACCCCGATCTGAAGGAAAATCTGAATGTGTTCGGTTTCATTAACGTCTATAAGCCCCGTGACTGGCCCAAGGATGATTCCGGCCAGGGTGTAGGCCACAATCGAACTCATTCCGATGCGGCTCAGTACCCCTTCGGATAGCTTTGCCAGCACAATGAGAAGGCCAATGAACAGCAGGGCTTCAAAATGAGCGGCAGCTGCATCTCCCGCGAAGGAAAGGCTGAGGAGCATGCCGAGAAAATCTGGTGTCTGTGCGATCAAACCTGAGCGACCCCTGCCTGGAATGACCTATATCGGGTTCCGATGCCTATTTTAGACTATTGAAAGGGGTTTTCATCAACCTGAGATTGCGCGTCTCCCAGCATATTCCGGCAATGGCCTAGATGGAAGTAAAACCGCCACGCTCATTATCGAGACTGTATCAATGCCGTTGATGTGTAGCTTAACTGTTTTGAGACGGCTTCTTAGTTGGCAATGTAGAATACCCCAGGCGCCCGTAGAAGCCCCGCGAACCAGGTTCCCCCGTACTGCTGGCAGCGCGCCCGGCAGGCAGGGTCAGGAGCGCAGTGGCGTCCGTTTCACCTCCAATTTCCTTCTCAGAGCCGTCCAATATGAGAAAGACCATCTACCTGGCCAACCCCTACGGATTCTCAGCCCAACAGAAGTCCCTTCTGCTGCCGCCGATAGTGGCGGCACTGGAGGAGTTGGGGCTGGAAGTATGGGAACCGTTCGCCCGAAACAATCAGCTAAATTTCGATGAGACGGTATGGGCCTATCGCGTGGGACAGAAGGACTTCAGTGACGTGGTAGAGTCGGACGGAACATTTGCGGTCGTAAACGGCGTGCCGCCGGACGAAGGGGTCATGGTCGAGCTTGGGATGGCCATTGCCTTGAAGAAGCCCACATTCCTTTTCCGTGATGATTTCCGGCGGGCCACCGACAGCGAGCACTACCCGCTGAACCTGATGCTGTTTACGGGACTGCCGGAGCAAGGGTGGCAGGACTACTACTATACGTCCGTTGAGGAAATCCGGTCGCCGCAGAAGGCCCTGGCTCGGTGGGCAAAGGGGGATTGAGGCGGCTGTCGCGTTCGCAGCGGCGTCCCGGAAAGGCTCATGGCGCTTGCGGTGCAGCAGGGCGATTCGTGTTTACCCGGCCACGGCCAGGTTGCCAACGGCCTTGACCCTCACGAGGGTGGCATTGCTGGGAACGTAGGTCAGGGGCACCTCGTCAATTTCGACCACTTCCGTAGTCGCCGGGTCTGCGCCGGCGGCCACCGCCCGGTTGACCGCAGCGGCAGAGCAGTCAGCGATTGCCTCGTCGCGACCGTGGGTCTCCAGGGAGTAGACACGCTCCACCTGCCCTCCGACCTGGGCTATGGCCGCGCCGATGGCGTTAGCCACCCCGGCATGTTCCGGCCTGAGAACCCTGGAGGAGCCGGTCAGGGAGTCCCCGACCAGTATGCTGCCGCCGCCAACCAGAATCACGGGAACATCTTCGTAGCTGAGCTTGACCCGGTCTATGGCGTCCTCGACACGACTCTGAATTTCTGCCACGGTCCGGGACACCAGCGATTTGTCCACGCCAGTGACCAGGCCGGAATCTCCTACGTCAGCCCGCCCTTCAGCCACGATCAGATCGGTGGCCGTCAGCGTCGAGCCGCCGAAAACCAGGGCTTCCTCGGTCAACCGGTATCCGACGCTTTCGGGACCCATTCGAAACGGGTCCGGCTCTACGATGGTGCCTCCGCCCAAGGGAATGGAGACCATATCCGGCATCCTGAAATTGGTCCTTACCCCGGCGTGTTGCACAGCCACGGCAGCCTCCCGGGGAAAGCCCCGGACGAGCGCGCCCACGTCCGTCGACGTGCCCCCGACGTCCACCACGATTCCGTCGGCCACGCCGGAAAGGTACGCGGCTCCTCGCATGCTGTTGGTGGGGCCGGACGAGATGGTCAGCACCGGGAATCTCGCAGCGAATTCCGAGTCCATCAGCGTGCCGTCGTTCTGGCTCATGTAGAGCGGGGCGCCGATGCCCAGTGCCGCAAGCGCCTCCCTGAAGCCTTCGATTGTCCGGGCCGCAATGTCCCCCAAACAGGCGTTCAGCACGGCGGCGTTCTCTCGTTCCAGCAGCCCCATCCGCCCGTTCTCGTTGGAAAGGCACACCCGAATCTCCGGCGCCTCCTCCCGGATGATCTGTCCCGCCTCAGCCTCGTGGGCGGAATTGACCGGGGAAAACACACCGGATACAGCGACAGACTTGACACCGTGCGTCCGCATGTCGCGGACCGCCTCACGCAAATCCTGGCGGTTCAGGGGCGCGATTTCCCGTCCGTCAAATTCGTGCCCGCCCCCGACCATGTAGGTGCGACCGCCTACGGCATCCTTCAACCCCTCCGGCCAGTCCACCAGCGGAGGAAGCAGGTGTGTGGCAGGAAGGGACAGCCTGACGACGGCGGTTGGCGAGAGGTCGCGGCGTTCCAGTAGCGCGTTGGTGAAGTGGGTGGTCCCCACCATTACAGCGTCTACGCTGGCGTTCCGGGGCAATTGTTGCAGGAGTTCGGCAAGGGAGGCGACGATTCCGGAGGTAACGTCGGCGGATGTGGGCACCTTGATGGCGCCCGCCAGGTTCCGGCCGTCCATCAGGACAGCGTCCGTATTGGTGCCGCCCACGTCAACGCCGATATACACGTTGGCCAGTCCTACACAGCCAGCGGAATGTACTCAGTGTCGTAGCCAAAAGCCGCAGGCCCGGCGACGGCCAGACCCTCGGGAGTCGTCCAGAGTTCCGGGGCCGGGAACCCGAGGATCGTGATGCGTAGGCCGTAACGCATCAGCTCGGTGGTGACCGGCTCGCCCAACTCCGTTGCGACGGCACAGATCAGGTCGGGGACGGTGCAGACCGTTTCCCCGTTGCGCTTAGCGATGAGGTTCTCGTTCTGAAACTCGATCACCATCCGCTCTCCGGTATACCCCTCTAGGCCGTCGATGGTCAGAGTGCCACGGGCGAACCCCGCCGCCGTGCGCCGGTCCAGATCAACGACCTTGCCGGAGAACAGCACTTTGCCCGGACAGGTCTCGAGAATAGCATCGAGGGGGTCTCGTCCCGAGGCGCGTGCCTCTTTTACCGCGTCGCCGAGGCCCCGGGCCAGCGACAAGGTGTTGGGGACGGCGGTTGTTCTGACCTGCTCCGCCGACATGGGCGCCACAGCGTAGCAGGCGATACATCCCATCTGCACCGTAATCGACCGGGCCAGCCGTTCGGCCCAGGCAGGGGTGATGGTCTCGCGGATGACCACGGAGTTGCCCTTCTCGTCGGCGATGGCCATGGGGCAGCAGGGCACCCCGTAGACAAAAAAGGTCTTCATCTGGAACTCAGGGAAAGCGCGCCCCATCCCGTCGGCGTCCACCACGGGAAGCCCGGCAATCGCCGCCGGAATGAGCGGCTCCACTGAATTGCTGCCGCCAATCTCGTTGGAGATCAGCGCGGTCGCCTTCTCTCCGGTGTACTGCTCTATGGCCCGCAGCGCGTGGTACGACTGGAGGTCGCGAACCTTTTCGATGCCTACCGTAGGTGCGCCGATTCCGCCAACGCACACGACTCGGGCGTCGTCAGGAAGCTCCTCGGGAGACAGGACTTCGACGGGACCCCATTGCCTGATGGCCTGGCGCGCCCGCAGTTGACCAATATAGGGATTGCCTCCGCCGCCGGTACCGAGAATCCCGGCGCCTATGGCAATGGAGTCAAGTACGTCTTCAGTTGCCTGCCACAAAATGCTGTCGCCGCCGCCAGGAATCTCAATTCAAGCGCTGGAAAGGAGCGACCTCAGGGATTCTGCCCAAAGCTCGCCGCAAATTCAGATTAGCAAAATCTGGTGGGGAAGGGGAGACTCGAACTCCCACGCTTTACAGCACATGATCCTAAGTCATGCTCGTCTACCAATTTCGACACTTCCCCGTTGCGCCAACAAGAAAACGGTCCGGCAAGCAGCCAACAAGAGGACAGGCGGCCCGTTCCCCTGTATTGCATCATAACACGAGGCGGGCCGCCGGAAGCGTCAAATCCTTTCAACGCCCTATCGCAGACTCTTCAGCCTGAGCGGGCAGCGGTCCGGCGGGACTCACATCCCGGTCTGCAACTCCCAGATCCAGCGTCCGATGGCCACGAGCAGGGCCAGGAGGGCCACCACGAGGGCAATGATGGCAATCAGGAAGTTGCCCGAGCTGCCAGCCGGTCCGGCAGGCCCCTGCGGGCCGGAGAGTCCCGCAGGTCCGGCAACCCCCTGGGGGCCGGTCTGGCCAATGTAGCCCTGCGGGCCTTGCTCCCCCCTGGGGCCTTCAGGTCCCTGCGGACCCTGGTCGCCCGGGAAACCGATAGGGCCCCGGTCGCCGTCTATTCCCGTAGCGCCGGGGATTCCGGTGGCTCCCGGGAGTCCGGTGGCGCCGGGAATGCCGGTTGCTCCCGGCGGGCCCTGGGGGCCGCGAGGCCCGACTTGCAATGCCACCGTTGTCGGACGCGGCGTGTTGGCAGGCCGGCGCGTATTGGTCGGCCGCGGGGTGTTGGTGGTAGAGGAGGAGGCCGTCAGGCGAAAGTTGCTCTCAGTTCTTCCAGCGCTGGCCCACGGGACACTTTCGGCGGCGGTGAGGTTGCCGACCCTGAAAGTGACTGTTTGTCCGGCGCTCGAGACGCCTTCTATTTCCGGAGGGATCACGAGAAAAAACTGTCCGATGGCGTTAACGTCTATCGACACCCTCTTGGTGCCAATAACAGCGGTCACAGTGGTGCCTTGGGATGCCACACGGCCATCGACATATGCTGTCCCGAAAAAAGTATGTGGCAGCTCCTGTGCACGTACAGCCACAGGGGCGACGACCAACAAAGCAAGAATTGCCGTCAACAGGATGATCCTCGTCTGGGTTAGCTTCATGGATGGTGTCTCCCTGGTATCCCTAGCGTTTGACTAAATCTACAGCGCCAATTGGTGAATGAGGCATCACTTTGCTTAGAAACAAGAACGATGAGATATAAAGGCGTAGTGGCTCGACCGGCGCCGGCACGCGCGTTCACCTCACGAATTCCCAACCATCGGCATAACAGTTTAATCAAGCACTGGCGATTGTGCCAGCATTCACGCAGCCATTGCTGCGCAATAAACTGCCATCAAAATAGGCAACGGACTGCCAGCGCCGCGCCGCATTGCGCTAGAATCGTAAGCTGCTGGACAAAGCGCGGAATTTCGGGCGAGTTCCCATCCAGGAGGCGTGAATTGAGAAACCAGGCAGACAGGGCAGCGCCATCGACGCCGGAGGAATATCTTGCCGCACTGCCGCCGGACCGGGCGGAACAGCTCAGGCAGTTGCGGGACCTGATCCTGCGGAGGCTGCCAGAGGGCTACGAGGAACAGGTGGACTTCGGAATGCTTGCTTATGTCATCCCGTTGGAGGCGTATCCGGAAACGTACAACAAGCACCCGTTGATGTATGCCGCCCTGGCGTCCCAGAAAAGGCACATGGCGTTGTACCTGATGAACGTCTACGGCGACGAGGAGACCCTCCGGTGGTTCACCGAGGGCTTTGCGGCAGCCGGCAAGAAGCTGGACATGGGGAAGGCCTGCGTCCGGTTCAAGAAGCTGGACGATCTCCCGCTGGACTTCATAGGGGACGTCATCGCCCGGACGCCGGTTTCGGACTACATCACGGCCTACGAGGCGTCGCGGGAGCAGATGGCGTCAAACCGCAAGGCGCGACGCCAGGCCAAATCGAAAAATTGAAGCGCCACTGTTCAACTGATGAGTAGCAGATAAGCCGATGGTTTCAACGATAAGGGCGTCCACAAGGGACGCCCCTACACGAAAGGTATCAATTGGTAGGGGCAACCCTTGTGGCTGCCCTGTCTACCCATCAATGAAATGGTATAGGATCGCTGGCGACGAGATTCGCAGCAACATATCGGCCGGAGACGAGGGGCACTTACGGGAACGTCCCTGTCGCTTCGGTCGCATTGGCGACTCGACTAACCCGAGGCGTTCCCTACCGGTGCCAGCCGCTGCCGCCGAAGTAGCCGCGAATGTAGGCGACCTGGCCTCCATGCACAACATTGTCCCAGACCAGGATGCCCAGAGCATCTGCCACCGACATGGTCGACCCGGCAGGCCCGGGCGCGGGAACCCGGCGTTGCAGCCCCTCTGAGTCAAGGCCCTGGATATAACTGCGGGTTGCGGCGTTGACCGCATCGTAGTAACCCATCAGCACCTCCCGCGAGGGACACGGCCAATCGGCCACCTGCTGGGTGCTCCAGCCGATGCCGAACTCATCGGGATCCGCTTCCATCCCGAACTTGTCGTGCCAGCCTCCCGCATCCCACAGCTGTCCTGCTTCCTGAAAGCGAGCGTGGATGAACCTGTCTGCCACCCGGGTCATGTGCCAAACCAGCCACGCCATTGAGTTGGATTCCTCGTTGGGCATTTGCTTCAGGGTGTCGTCGTCAACGCCGTCAACAGCGGTGGACACCATGTCCCAGTTGCGCTGCAGGGCGAATATCGTGGTGTCGACGTCAGACATCTCGCTCCTCCTGTCCGTGTCGCTTCGAGGGGGCTCCGGTTCCCGGGCATCAGCCGCTAATGTATCCCCGCCGGACTGCAATCACAACCCCTGCGCCAGCAGAAAAGACAAGACGCCCTTCCCTGGATGGGAAAGACGTCATCTCATGCCTGTTGGTGACCCGCCTCGGGGTCGAACCGAGAACCTACGGATTAAGAGTCCGTTGCTCTGCCAGTTGAGCTAGCGGGCCAGTCTATTCCAATCTAACAATTCGCAGTCTGGCCTGTCAATTGTGAATCCGCAAACGGGCAGGGTCTCTGAAAGGTTCCCTCTCCCTCTGGGGGAGGTGACTTTTGAGATAGTTGCTAAGTGTGCAGGTCTGCCGATGCCGTCACACCCCGAGGTCCAGGCGGTCTATCAGGTACTCAGGGAGTCCGGCCCGGCGCATCTTGGCCTGGGTGGCGGCCCGGTCGTACTTAACGCGGTGGTGCTCGACGGTCAGGGCGCCGTCGTCAAATACGGCGTAGCTGGCTCGAACATCGCGGTCCCTGGGCTGCCCTACGCTGCCCGGGTTGATGATGCAGCGCTCGCCATCGAGATGCACCGCCTGGGACTCCGGCATCGGGAGGAACAGCGGCATCCCGCCATTCTCGCGGCAGATGAACGGGTAATGGGAGTGCCCCACCAGGCAGTAGTCAGTGGTCAGGAGATTCAGCGTAACTACGGCCTGCGAGGGATGAGTCAGGTACTCAACGATCGGGTCACGCAAGCTGCCGTGGACCAGCGTAAACGGGGGCTGCACGCTTACCTGGGGCAACCCCGCCAGGTAGGACGATTCCTCATGGTCAATCTGACCGGCAGTCCACCGGATGGCAGTAAAGGCTGCGCCGTTGAAGTCGGCGGCGTCGATGACCCCGGCCGCCGCGAAATCGTGGTTGCCCGCCACAGCAACGACATCGAATTCGCGCAACCGGCGCAAACAGGCCGACGGATCCGGCCCGTAGCCGACCATATCGCCAAGGCACCAGACGCGGTCAAAGCCCCCGTTGCGTTCCGCGTGCCGCAGCACGGACTCCAGCGCCTCAAGGTTGGAGTGGATGTCAGAGATTATGAGTGTGCGCAACCTTCGATTCTCTCCGCCTCGAGTCCAGACTGCGAATTGGCGATGATGGAGTATTATAGCAACCGGCAATCCAGCATCCTCTAACCAAATCAAATCGAACTACGGGAGGCGGCATCCATGACCGCAGCCAAACCACGGGTACACGTGATCGGCACCGGCGGCAGCATCGCCGGCATCGGCCCCGACCGGATGGACTACATCCTCTACCCCGAGATAGGCGACCACCTGACCATTGAGCAGTCCCTGGAACGTGTTCCGGAGACCCGAGACGTGGCCAATATCACGTCCGAGGACCTGGTAAGTGTGGGCAGCACCGCCATCGGCCCGGCCGACTGGATCGCGCTGACCACCAAGATAAACGGCATGCTCAGGGACGACCCGGACCTGACTGGCATCGCCGTAACCCACGGCACGGCCACGCTGGAGGAGACCGCCTACTTCCTGCACCTGGCCGTCAAGACCGACAAGCCGGTGGTGATCACCGGCGCCATGCGGCCGCCGACCGCCCTGGGCACCGACGCCGACCTCAACCTGCTGGATGCAGTGCGGATCGCTGCGTCACCGCACGCGGGTGGCATGGGCGTCCTGACGGTACTGAACAACCAGATCCACTGCGCCCGCGACGTGTCTAAGGCCAACACCTTCCGGGTGGAGACCTTCCGGCCCAACGAGCTGGGCTTCCTGGGCTACGCAGACTCCGACCATCAAGTGGTGTTCTATCGCGCTCCCCTTCGCAAGCACACGACCGCCACGCCCTTCAACGTGGACGGCAGGGACGGGATGCCGCGTGTGGAGATCGTGTACGCTTACGCCGGAGCCGACGGGGCCATCATCGACGCAGTGCGCCAGATGCGGCCCGACGGCCTGGTGGTGGCGGGATTCGGCGGCGGCACCTACCCGCCCGCTTTCGTCGCGGCCGCCGCCCGAGCCGTGGAAGACGGAATCCCGGTGGTGCTGGCGTCGCGTTCCACCGCTGGCCGAGTCGTGACAACACCAGCCAAGGAACGGCAGGGCTTCATCGTCTCGGACAACCTGCTGCCGCAGAAGGCCCGCATTTTGCTGATGCTGGCCCTCACCGTGAGCACAGAACGAGACTGGTTGCAGCAAGCCTTTCACGAATACTGACACGGTGTATAATTCGCGAATTCGAATAATAAAAGCCTTTCGCCCAACCTATTACCGGGCGACAGGGACTGGCAGCAAGGGATGTAACTGTTGGCACGGATAGCAGCGGGCGGCGAATCTCCGGCGGAATACGGACAGAAACGAACCAAAGACCCCATCATGGCCACCACGGTCATCGGGGCCCACACCCTGGAGCACATGTACGGGCGCGGGTTCCTGGTGCTCATCCCGGCCATCTACGTTGCCTTGGGGCTTAACCCGATCCAGGCGGGACTGCTGGACGGCGTGCGTCAGCTTGCGGGCGGCGCAACCAGCATGACCGGCGGGTTTTTCGTGGACATCTTCCAGCACCGGAGATCCCAGGTGCTGACCCTCAGCCTGGCCCTCATCGGCGTCGGGTACTTGCTGGTCTCCATCGCGCCCAGCTACGCCCTGATCCTGGTCGCGCTGGCGATAGCGTCGGCAGGGACGGCGATGTGGCATCCGCCGGCGCTGGGGCTGCTGGCGCAGCGCTTCCCCGAGCGTCGCGGGCTGTTCATCTCCATGCACCGGTCGACGGGGAACCTGGGCGATTGGATCGGGCCCCTGATCGTGGGCGTGTTGCTGGGTGGAGCCGCTGGCGAATGGTGGGGTTCGGGCTGGTGGCCCTGGGACTGGTCGGTGGACTGGCGCTGGATCGTGGGCGGCGGAGCGCCGGTCATGCTGGTGCTGTCGACGGCGATTTTCGTGCTGCTGCGCAACGTCGACGGCCCGGCGCTGCCGGGAGTGGACTACAAGGCCAAGATCAAGACCCAGATCAGGAGCATGGTCGACTCCTTCCGCGGTACCGGGATGTGGAGCATCTTCACGGTTTCCGCAGTGCGAGGCATGGGCGACCGGTCTCTTCTCTGGGTGATTCCTTTCTACTTGAAGGAGGATCTGGGCTACGGGAATATTGCCGTGGCCGTTCACGTGGCGCTGATTGCCATCCCCGGCATCATCACCGGGCCGCTGTTCGGGATTTTGTCTGACCGCATTGGCCGCAAATGGATCACAATGTTCATCATGGGGGTCACCGGAGTCATTACCCTGGCCATCGTGATGATGGGCGGCGGATGGGGGATGACGGTGATGATCTTCATGTTCGGCGTGTTCATATTCACGGTGAACTCGATGACCCAGGCGGCGGCAATCGACGTGGCAGAAGGCAAGGGCCTAGAGGGGTCATTCATAGGTCTGATGTGGGGGAGCAACGCCTTCTTCGGTGCCATGGCGTCAATCGCGGCAGGCGCGCTGGCGGAGTTCGCCGGATGGTCGTCGGCGTTCTACATGGCTGCCGGGCTGTACTTCTTCGGCTTCGCGGTCTCGGCCCTCATGCCCGGCGCCAGGAGGCTGGTCTAGCTCGAGAGCGCCTCAGTGAATCTCACCAAGCAGCGAAGGTCTCTACCGCCCGCTGGTACTGCTCGGGTGTGTTCAGGTCAAGGAGGATTTCCGGGTTCTCCAGGGGAAAGCGGTTGACCGATTCGGGACGGCGCTGCACCACGGCCTTTACGCCCTGCGACTCCTCGTCGATGGCCAGCAACTCGTCCAGCAGCCCCGCCGAGAGCACGATGGGATGTCCTCCCTTGCCGCCGCAGGTGGGGATGGTAACGGAGCAGTCGCCCGCGCGATGGGTATCCAGAATGAGGGCTATATCGGCAGCCGAACGGGGCTGGTCCACGTTGAGGAGTACGATGTCCCGGACGCTTTCACCTCCACCCTGACCCTCCCCCTCGACGGGGAGGGAAGATGTTAGCGTGGAAAGGCCGGCCTTGATGGACGTAGTCTTGCCCTGCAGATAGTCGGGGTTGAGCACCCAGTTCACGCCGTCTAGACCCTCCAGCAGGGGAGTCAGATCCTCGGCCCGGTGGCCCAGCACTACTACCACGCGGTCCGCGCCGCCGTCTCGCAGCGCCGAGACCTGGTGCCGTAGCAGAGGCTGACCGCGCCAGGGTAGCAGCGCCTTCAACTGGCCCATCCGGATGGACTCGCCGGCTGCCAGCAGGATGGCCCACGCCTCACCCATGGGTCAGACCCTAGCCTGGCAATGGCGCGCGCTCGACGATGCTGGCGGCGCGGTCGATGTACCAGTCGCCCATGGTCATCTTGCCGCCGTCACCGCCGCGCCTGACCATGACGACCTCGGACATTATGCTGACGGCGATCTCCTCGGGCGTCAGTGCGCCGATGTTCAGGCCGATGGGCGCGTACACCTCGCGGATGCGTTCCTTGGTAGTGCCCTGCTCCAGGAGGCGGCGGTAAATCATCAGGGTCTTGCGTCGGCTGCCCAGCAGTCCGATATAGCGGGCCCGCGTCCTGAGGGCGGACTCCAACGCCATGTCGTCGTAGCGGTGCCCCCGGGTGGCCACTACTACGAAAGTGTTGACGTTGATGCTCAGGAGGTCGGACCAATACTCGTAAGGGGTGACGATGGTCTGCTCCGCGTAGGGGAAGCGTTCGTCATTGGAGAACTCCGGACGGTCGTCAACGATGTACACCCGGTAGCCCAGAAAGTTCGCCAGGTCTGCGGTCGCCTTTCCCACATGCCCGCCGCCGACCATGACCAGTGTCGGCGGGGTGGTAAACCCTTCAACGAAAACCTCGGCGCCGTCTTCAGTGGAAATGGACTCGGTGTTGCCGATGGACGCCACTCGCTGTGCAACCTCCAGTGCAGGTTCGTCCAGCGTCTCGGAACCCAGAGTGCCCGACACCGTGCCGTCGGCGCGAAGCAGCAGCTTTGCGCCCAGCAACTCGGGACGCTTGGGGCTGTTTACCACCGTGGCCAGACTGACCGGCTCTCCACCATCGTATGCTTCGAGAATTTCGTCTCCAAGGGGCAGAAAGTCATCCAGGCTTCGGAGGGGTTCAAGGTAGAAATACATCGTGCCGCCGCAGACCAGCCCGTCGCGGGCAGCGATGTCCTCATTCAGATAGTAGTCCTTGAACTCCGGCCCGCTTCCGTCGCGCAGCATCTCCTTTGCCGCGAACCAAATGTCGCCTTCCACGCATCCGCCGCCCAGGGTGCCGAGGCCGCTGCCGTCATCTTTCACCAGCAGCATCGCACCGGCCTTCTGGGGCGTAGACCCCTTGGTCCGCACCACCGTAGCCAGCACGCAGGGCCGACCATCCCGTAGAGTTTCCACAGCTCCCTGGATGACTTCTTTCATGGCGCTTCCTTATCCGGCCTCATGCCCGAAGAATGGAGTGTGCCTGTCTAGTGTAGCTTACCAAAACGCCGGTGCAGCTCGCAAACAATTGGAGCCGCTGTGTTACTGGATGCGATCGATGTTGGTGATATTGGCGCGCCTTCGGACTGCTAAATTGTTCTAATTTCAAGTATAATATTATGCAGTATGGCCGTAGTCGCAATCACCTCATCCACGGAACGAAATGCCCGTCGTTACGTGGCCGCCATGGAGTCCGCCGGCTCGGAAACGCGGGTGCTGACGCCGGATTCCCACGGTGAGGCCGCGACCAGCGAGTTGATGCGGGGTATCGGTGGCCTTCTGCTTGCCGGAGGGCCGGATGTCCACCCGGAACGCTACGGCCAGGAGCCGGACCCCGACGCCAGATTGCAGTTGCGTCCGGAACTCGATGACCTCGAGTTCCGCGTCTTGGAATACGCTCTCTCGGAAGATATGCCGGTGCTGGCGATCTGCCGGGGAATGCAGGTGATGAACGTCGCTTTCGGTGGAAGGTTGATCCAGGACCTGCGCGGGCACCGAAACGATGACCCGGACGACGAGGAACACGCATCGCACCTGATTTACGTTGCCCCTGGCGCCAAGTCGGCGGCCATAATTGGCTCAGCCGGATTCTTCAAGGTTAACAGCTACCACCATCAGGGCCTGACAGAGGCGCAGCGGGCGCCCCGCCTGATGAGCACGGCCTATAGCGTGGAAGACGGGTTAGTGGAGGGGTTGGAAAGTCCTGAACACAGTTGGGTCATCGGGCTGCAGTGTCATCCGGAGCGCCAGGACGAGGTGCCGAGGCTTTTTGCCAACCTCTTTGCCGGTCTGCACGACCGTGCGGAAAGGTTCGCTGAAGCTCTTGCTGTCTGACAGTCTCTTTTCTCCGCGCTGCTGCTCCGGTCACGTTGCCACTGCGCCTGCCGCCTGTGCGCACGGCGGCCTACGCCCTTCCCGTTCCAGGGAGACGTTGAGCAATCGTAGGAGAGTAGACCTATGGTAACTACCGCCCCGGTCCCGCCTGGAGAGCAGCCAATCCGCATCGCCGAGGAGATGCGGACATCGTACTTGACCTACGCCATGAGCGTGATCGTGGCGCGGGCGCTCCCCGACGTCCGGGACGGACTGAAACCCGTTCAGCGCCGGATCCTCTACGCCATGCACGACATGGGCATACGGCCCGGCTCGCAGTTCCGGAAGAGCGCCCGTATCGCCGGTGAAGTGCTGGGCAAGTTCCATCCCCACGGCGAGGGTTCGGTCTACGACGCCCTCGTAAGGCTGGCCCAGGAATTCAGCATGCGCTACCCGCTGATCGCGGGGCAAGGCAACTTCGGCAGCATCGACGGCGACCCGCCCGCCGCCATGCGCTACACCGAGGCGCGACTGGCGCCCATCGCCGACGAGTTGCTGGCGGACATCGACCAGAACACCGTCGATTTCGCGCCCAACTTTGACGACTCGCTGACCGAGCCCACGGTGCTGCCGGCCCGGTTGCCCAACATGCTGATCAACGGGGCCTCTGGCATCGCGGTGGGAATGGCCACAAACATCCCGCCCCACAACCTGGGCGAGGTCTGTGACGCGCTGGTGTACCTGATCGACCACCCGGACGCGACCACGGAACGGTTGATGCGTCACATCAAGGGCCCCGACTTTCCCACGGGTGCCCAGATCCGGGGCCGCAAGGGCATCGTCGATACCTACACCACGGGCCGCGGCCGCGTGATCATGGAGGCGGACACGGAGTTCGAGGAGACCCGCAACAACCGCGAACAGATAATCGTCACCTCGCTTCCCTACCAGGTCAACAAGGCCACTCTCGTTGAGCGCATCGCGGCGCTTACCAGAGAGCGCAAGATCGAGGGAATCTCCGACATTCGCGACGAATCAGACCGTCGCGGAATGCGCATCGTCATCGAGCTGCGGCGTGACGCCCAGCCCAGGGTGGTGCTGAACAACCTGCTGCGCCAGACGGCCATGCGGTCCTCGTTCAATTCCATAATGCTGGCATTGGTGGATGGCCAACCCCAGGTGCTGCCCCTGCGCCGCTGCCTGGAACTGTTCGTACAGCACCGCCAGGAGGTCATACGCCGCCGGTCGGAATACCAACTGCAGCGCGCCCGTGACCGCGACCACATAGTGCAGGGGTTGTTGCTGGCGCTGGACCAGATCGACCGGGTGATCGAGATCATTCGCAACTCCGCCGACGTGGAGGAGTCGCGCAACAACCTGATGCAGCAGCTGGACTTGTCTGAAGTCCAGGCCCAGGCCATCCTGGATATGCAGTTGCGACGCCTTGCCGCCCTGGAGCGGGAGCGCCTGCAGAAGGAACACGAGGAGTTGCTGCAGAAGATAGCCGAGCTGGAGGCGCTGCTGGGAGACCCGGCAAAAGTCCTGGCGGAGATCAAGAGGGAGACCCGCGAGCTCAAGAGGTCGTTCAACAACCCGCGTCGCACCGTGATCCACGAGGAGGAGATTGGAGAGGAGACCCCGGAATCCCTCATACCCCAGGAAGACGCCATAATCACTCTCAGCCAGCGCGGCTACGTAAAGCGCGTGCCTCCCAGCACGTTCCGCCAGCAGAACCGGGGCGGAAAGGGCGTTCGCGGGATGACCACCCGCGAAGGCGACGCCATTCTTGACCTAGTCGTGGTAGACACGCACAGCACGCTGTTCTTCTTCACTAACCGGGGGCGGGTCTACCCGCTGCGCGCGTTCCAAATACCCGGCGACGCCTCCCGGACCTCCCGTGGAACCCTCCTGTCAAACCTGCTCCCTCTGCAGCGGAACGAGCAGGTGCAGGCCATGCTGCTGATTGAGAACCCCAAGGACGACTATCCGCTGCTGCTGGCTACCAAGAGCGGGCAGATCAAGGCGCTGAAGACTGGAGAGCTGACCAATATCCGGCCATCCGGCCTCATAGTAATGAACCTGTCCGCTGAGGACGAACTGGTATCCGTGGCCCAGGTCGGCGACGCAAAGGACGCCATGATGGTCACTGAGAAGGGCCAGGCCATCCGGTTCGCCATTGATGACCTGACTCCCCGCTCCCGCACTGCCGGAGGAGTGCGCGGCATACGCCTTCTGGATGATGACAAGGTTATCTTCATGAGCGTGGTCGAGCCCAACAGCTACTTGCTCGTAGTCAGCCAAGGCGGGTATGGCAAGATGACGGCAACGTCGAGTTACCGCCCAGCAGGACGTGGCGGCCAAGGCGTAAGGACTTTCCAACTGACGGAGAAAGCGGGGCCGCTGGCCGCCGCCAGGATTGTCAACGATCCCGAAAACCAGGAAATGCTGATTATCTCGGCCAAAGCCCAGGTGGTTCGCATCAGTACCGATGATGTGCGCGAAACGGGCCGCATCGCGCAGGGGGTCATACTCTGGAAAGAACGGGAAGCCAGCGACGACGACTACGTGGCATCCATCGCCATATTCCAGGAGACTGACCGGAACGGCGACAGTGTGCCGTCATCCAACGGACACCGCAGGAACGGACGGGCGGCCAGCAACGGGCACCAGCCTAGCCCCGATGTTGGCGAGTCCGGGGAAGAACCCGAATAGCCTCGGCACTTTGGGGACGCACCTGCGACGGGGCGAAGTAATTTCGCCCCTTCCTTTTGCCCTAGAGGGTGTCTAATCAGTCCATTCCTTTTACGAGGAATATGCTGCGGGCCGCATTCATCCACTCCTGAAAATACAGGGGAACGCCCTCACCCTAACCCTCTCCCAGAGGGAGAGGGAATTTGTCAGACACCCCCTGGGCCCAAGCGCAGTGTGAGCTGCGTGACCGCGTCTGCTGGATGCGCAGCCATCAGATACGTCGTCGTGGCAGCATTCCGGAATAATCGAGGGCCTACGTTATCATTTGATCCGCAGCAGCCCACAAGAGCATGAGCCTGTTTCAGCACGATGGGAGTGTGCATTGGCGGGTTCAGACGATCTATTGTGGCAATAACACGCCGATTTTCGTGTGCAGTCTTGAAAAATAGATTCTCGTTCTGTAAAATGCACGAAGTTTTGTGATAATAATGGCGGTATAGTATCGCCTGACTAGATTAGGAGGACTGGCAAATTGCCAATGAAGCTCGTTTTCCTGCATGGCGCAGGATGCTCAAGCCTTTCTTTCTACTACCAGTTGAGGCACTTTCGAAGCGCCAAGGCCATCGACCTTCCCGGGCATCCCGATGGTAGACCCTGCGAGACCATCGATGGTTACCTGGAATGGGTGCGCGGCTTCATCAAGGCGAGGAGATACAAGAACGTCATTCTTTGTGGACACTCGATGGGCGGCGCCATCGCAATGCGGTACGCCCACAGGTATCCCGAAGAGCTGCGCGGCCTAGTCCTGCTTGGCACCGGCGCCCGCCTTCGCGTTCACCCTTACTATCTCGAGCGCTGCCAAGAGCCGGGGGAGGACAACATCCCGTGGCTCGAGAAGCACCTGGAGTACTACCAGGGAGTTCAGCAGGAAGTCTTCCCCGTGCTGCGGCAACGGGCGGCGGAGGTTGGCCCCCAAGTGGAGCTGAACGACCTCAGAGCCTGCGACGGCTTCGATATGATGGAAAGCGTGGGTGAGATCAAGTTGCCGACCCGCGTGATCTGCGGCAGTGACGACGCCTTGACGCCGGTCAAGTACTCCCAGTTCCTGACCAACAGCATTGACGGGGCCAGACAGTCGATTATTCCCGGAGGCAGCCACTTCGTGCACATGGAGAAATACCAGGCAGTGAACTTGGAAATTGAGGACTTCGTAGCCTCATTCAAGGGATAAACGCCCCGGTTCCTCACCACATCGCCTCGAAAACGTCTGAGCGCCGGTCGTCTTCAACCGGCGCTCATTGTGTTGCGAAACGAAAGCCGCTCCTCAGCTGCGGTGCGGGTGGTACCACCTGCTGCGGTAGAACATCAGCGGATTGTCGTATTCGTTGCGGCGGATCTCCTTCACCTCACCCATATAGACCGTGTGGTCGCCGTAGACGTGCGACCCGACCACGTCGCAGTCCAGGAAGATCGCGGAGCCTTCCAGCACGGGAACGCCATTGTCGGAGTGCGAGAAACTGTAGTCTACTCCGCCGGTGCGGTCCTGTGGCTTCTTGGCGAAGTACGCCCCTACGTCTTCCTGGTCCTCGCAGAGGAAGTTGACGCCGAATTTCTGTCGCTGCTCCAGATACCCGTAGGTGTGTGTGCCATGGGCAACGCAAACCAGGATAATCGGCGGCTCCAGGCAAACGGAGGTGAAGGAATTAGCCGTCATGGTATGGGGGTTGCCTTCATCGTCCAGAGTGGTTATCACAGTGACACCGGTAGCGAATTCACCCAGCGCCGATCGGAATTCGTTTTTGTCGAACGAAACCATATACACCCCAAGTAGATGCGATCACGGCAGGTACTTGCCCCGCAGTACCTCCCGGCAAACCGGAAATAGCGACAGGCTGTCGCTCTGGAAATTGCCGCCATTATAGTACGCAATCAACTGGTTGCGCTACTATCCAACTTGCGCGCGCTCAAATCACGGTCGCTATGGAAAGGGCCGGAAACATCCGGCAATCCCCGTTGGGGGTGCTCCGTACGCCGCCTCCGCGTCAAGCTTCACCACCACGCCCTCAGGGATCAGGCCGCTGAACAGTTCGGGATGCGTGAGTTGGGCCAGAATCTCCAGGCCTGTCACCACCCGGGGGCCGGGGCAACTGAAATATGAGTGGTCGATGAGGTAGACCTCTCCCGACTTCACCGCCGGTATGTCCTGCCAGCCCGGCTGCGCCGCGAGCCAAGGAACCTCGCGCAAGTGGCGGTCAACATCGGAGGAACACAGGTCTACGAAAAGCTTTTCCGGCGCAGCATCGAGAACCTCCTCCCAAGCCAGGCGCCGGGCATTGCATCCCGGTTCCAGCGAAGGCACCCTGCCGCCTGCCATCTGCAGCATATCCGGGATCCAGTGCCCGCCCACCACCAGCGGGTTGATGCCCTCCAGCGAGAATACCGATGGACACGCGGAAGCGGAGTTCAGCCTGGCCATCACCTTATTCACCCGCTGGCGCAAGGCATCTACCAGTTTTTCAGACCGTTCGGGTACGCCGCAGACCTCTCCAACTTCGATGATCGAATCCAGTATGTCCTCGAATGTTCTTGGTTGCAGCACCACTACTCTAGGCTGGACCGACATCCCACGGACTGCCTGGTTGACCTCGCCGGCGTCAATCTCGCAAATGTGGCAGAGGTCCTGGGTGAAGACGATGTCGGGCAGTTCTCTGGCAAGCCAATCGTAGTCCAGCTCGTAGGGGCTTTCGCCATTTTGCAGAATGTCGCGAAGTGCAGCCTCGACCTCCTCGCTGGACATCACCGCAGGGTCAACCCTGCTGCGACTTACCACCGGCTTGATCCGCAGTACCTCCGGCGGGTAGTCGCAAAGGTCGCTGACGCCTATAACGCTGTCTGAGAGTCCCAGCTCCCAGAGAATCTCCGCGCCGCTGGGCAAGAGGCAGCAAATCCTCATTTCGTTAACTCGCCGTATGTAAGAATGGGGCTACGAGAGCATTGCTGTTGTATTATAGGTGCACTCGCCGATTATGTTACCAACGCCGCCAGCCTGCCTCGACACGGCGAAGCAAGCGCAACCTGCCGCCTTCAAGAAACCTCATCCATCCCCGGCCTCTCAATGTCTCAAATTGAGCACCCGCGTGCGCCATAAATGATCGCAAAGCCGTCAGAGAGCAGTTGGAGCAGTTTCGCGCTCATCCGGCTGAACGCCTTCAGCTTCGGGGTCACCGGGTTCATTATGGCCATGGACACGGCCGTGCTCCCGGTTATCGTCCTCTCTTTAGCCCCGGAGAGCCTGAAGAACACCTACCTGGCAATGCTGGGAATGGGAGGGCTGCTGATTGCGGCGATTGTGCAGCCGTCGATCGGCAGACTCAGCGACCGGACCCGCTCCCCCCTGGGACGGCGCGTTCCCTACATCGTTGCCGGAACCCTGGTGGTCTGCGGCAGCCTGGCGCTAACGCTGCTGGCGCCGAACTTCGGGGCGCTGTTCGCGGCGTGGATGTTCATCCAGGCCAACCTGAACGTCGCCTACGGCCCGGGCATGGCGCTGATCCGCGACCTGGTGCCGCGGGCCCGGGTGGGAGTGGCCTCTTCGCTGAAGATACTGCTGGACGCCACCGGTGGGCTTGTTCTTACTTCCGCAAGCGCCGCGCTGATCGGGTTGGCCGCAGGTTCGAGCCTGGGTCCGGTTCCGGTGTACGTCGATTGGGAATGGGCGGTGATGGGCCTGTTGGTGGCGGCCCTGCTGGTCTCGGTTTCGATCACGTGCGTGACCGTGCTGGCCCGGGACCCTAGCCGCCGGGCCAGACCGGTACGCCGTAGGGACGAGCCAAGCCGGCCGGTCCTCAATGTACAGCTGGGGCTGTTCCTCATTTCCCGGCTGTTCATGATGACGGCCATCTATGCCTTCCCTACCTACGGGCTGTTCTTTCTGCGAGACGTGGTGGAAGTAGCCAACCCGGCGGAGACACTCAGCCAAGCCATCCCGGCCATCGGAGGTGCGCTGGCGGTAATGGTCGTCGTATCAGGTTGGGTTTCAGACAGGATTGGCCGTAAGCCGGTCGTAATCGCTGGAGCAGTTGCCGGGGCGCTGAGCACCGCCTGGCTGCTGTTCGCTGAGACCACCGGCGGCGTTGTGATTACAGCCAGCGTCATCGGCGCCTCATCCGGGGCCCTGCTGAGCGCCAGTTGGGCCCTGGCAAACGAGATGGGGGACGAACAGCAGGCCGGCACTCATATAGGCATCGTGAACCTGTCTACGATTGGAGGAGCTGCGTTGCCAAGGCTGTTCGGTCCCGGCATCGACCTCCTGAATCACACGTCTGAGGACCTGGGATACCGGGCCCTCATTGGCGTGTGTGCCGCCCTGTTTATCGCCGGGGCCATCGCCATTCTGCCGGTCAATCCCGCCCGGATGGAGACGGCGCCACAGCAAGAGCCGCCAGAACCGAGCGCAGTCCCGCCGGCCGAGAGTTGACCTTTTCCAAATTAAGGGAGATTTGACTCATATTCCTTGGGGCGGTCGCTGAGTTACCTTTTCACCCCCACCCTAACCTTCCCCCATCGAGGGGGAGGGGATTTTAGGATAGCGCCCAAGATTCCAGAACTAGGCCCTGGCCTTCTGCAGGAAGTCCGCTGCTCCCCTAGCAACCCAGGCGTTCCACGAAGTCATCATGAACTTGACGCCCATGGCCTTGAACTTTTCCATGTTGGCGTCGTTGGCCAGGGTGCCGGGCGTGCGGCCCGCGCCGACGATCTTGCCGATGGCGGTCTCGATGGCCGACTGACTTCTGGGTGCTCCGCATTGCCGATGTGCCCCATGGTCTGGGCCAGGTCAGAGGGCGCCACAAAGAAGACGTCAATGTTGTCGACTTTCAGGATTTCCTCGATGTTCTCCAACGCTTCCACTTCCTCCAACAGTACGATGACCATGGTCTGGTCGTTGGCGGTGTGGAAATAGTCGGACACCCCGAAGGACTGGCGGCCCCCAAACATCCCTCGGTAACCAATGGGCGCGTACTTGGCGGACAGAGCAGCCTGTTCCGCTGCATCACGGGTGCTGACGTGGGGCACCACGATGCCCATGCTGCCGCGGTCTAGTGTGCGGGTGATGAGGCCGGGATCATTAGCGTTCACCCGCGTTATCGAGGTCATGCCCCACAGATCGCATGCCCGGGTCATATCGCCCAGGGCGTCCCAGTCCACGGGGCCGTGTTCGCACTCGATCCACGCGGCATCGAACCCCAATGGCCCGAGGAAGTCTATGATGTCGCTGTCCTGCAGGCCGGAAATGGTGGTAATCACCTCGCCCCGCTGCAACTTTTCCTTGGCGCGGTTTGGTCGAATCGGCATCGTTCATCCCCTTGTCAATTGAAAGTCCGGCTACAGCCCTGTGCAACGGGCTGGTTAAGCCCTGCCATTGTGTCTCGCTGTACGGGTGTGACAACCAGCATCTGCGCTGGGTCCATAGGGCGTTAAGTTAAGCAGAAGGACCGCAAGCTGGCCGCGCTGACCCTTACAATCCAGCCAAAGCCTCGGCTTGACGGATGAAATCGGCAGTCTCGTGAATCATCACTGGAATGTCGTCTCGGTCGATTCGCCCGTCGTAGCAGACCTCCTGGTGCAAGTACCGGGCTCGATATCCAAATTCACGGGCCAGTTGTCGGAATTCAGGATCTCGCACACCCGCATTTCTGATCCACCCGGATATTTGGCTGCTGGTGTTTACTTCGGCGCCATGGGCCAGCCCCGCCGCCCTGGTGGCGGAACGGATGGCGTTCCAGGCCTTTCCGCAGGCATCCCGGACGTCACCGGCTGCCAGCCGCTCCTCGGCGGATTCGTACTGTTGCCAGGCATCCCGGAAAAGTTCCTGCGCCGTCGACCGATCGCTGGCGGTTGTCATGCGGCTCTTGCGCCTCAGTAGGTGGATAGCATCATCCTATGCCGGAATCGATGCTTTCGCAAGCCAGTGGTTGACAATCATGGCAGCCACTTGGACAATCATTCTGGCCCCGCAGCCTGACCATCCTCTCACCAATTGCGAGGCCCTATAAAGGAGCTACTTATGACCACCACGGCGGCTTACACACAGGAGCGGGTCCAGGTCGCGGGCGCTGAGATGCAGATACTCAAGGGCGGGTCCGGTGATCCCCTTCTGGTACTGCACGATGAGATGGGACAACCCGGCTGGCTGCATGTCCACGAGGAGCTGGCCAAGAATCACACGGTCTATGCCCCGTCGCTTCCCGGGTTTGGCGTAACCGACCGCCTTGACTGGGTGATGAACGTTCGCGACATTTCCACCTGGACCCTCTGGGCCATGGACGACCTTGGCCTGTCCAATGTCAACGTGGTGGGGTTCTCACTCGGCGGGTGGATAGCAGCGGAAATGGCGACGCAGGACCCCAGGGCTTTCGGGAAGATGGCGCTGGTGGCCCCCGCCGGTATTCTGCCTCCGACGGGCGAAATCCTCGACATGTTCCTGATCGTCTCCAAGGAGTTCATCACGGCCGGGGTCCTCAATCCTGACACCGCGCCGGAATTCCAGGCTGTCTGCCCGGACGAACCGACGCCTGAGACGGTGGAGGCATGGGAAACGGCCCGCGAGGAAGCGTGCCGCCTGACCTGGCGCCCCTACATGCACGACCGCAGCCTGCCGCACCGGCTGGGAAGGCTCAAGAACCTGCCCTCTCTGATCGTCTGGGGCCGCAACGATGCTGTGATACCACCCAGCACTGGCGAGGTCTACAACGCTTCGATCGCCGGGTCGCGGCTGGCGACGCTGGAAAACTGCGGCCATCGCTCGGACGTGGAGAAACCGGCGGAATTGTCGAACCTGCTCCGCGACTTCTTCGGCTAGAGCGCTAGAAACACCGTCATCGAAAAAGGCCCGCACCTCGACGGAGCGGGCCTGACCTTTGAATCGAGGCATGACCTCAAGGGCAAGGGTGTGCATGGCGCACCGACACTGAATTTCGCAGGGTTGCTTTACTGACATTTGGCCATTGCCTTGCCGAGAGGATGCTTTATGATGAGGGGCAGACTCGAAGCGAATATGCAGGGCAGACTTCCGCATGAACGTACAGGCAAATCTACGGGACTCCAGTCCTTCTGTCAGCTACGGGGACACCGCGTCCTCTCACAACAAGTCGCTCTCGCTGCATCGCTGGGCTAACTGGATCGCCGGATTTTCGGGCGAATTCGCCAACAGCGCCATCAGGCAGTACCTCGCTGGGAACTTCCGCAACAGTGACGGCCTCGATCCGAGGAACTGTGTCGTGTTGGATCCATTCGCCGGAGTAGGCACCACTTTGGTGGAGGCCAACCGCCTGGGGCTGGATTGCATCGGGTTCGAAATCAACCCCTTTGCCGCCCTGGTGTGCCGGGTGAAACTGGCGGCGGCCGACGTATGCGCCAAGGAGCTGCGGGATGCCGCAGCGGCCTATGAGAGTTTCATGGCCAGCAGGGCGGGACGAGAGCCGGACAGTTCGCCGCCAGCCGGATTCAGGAGTCGAATTCCCTTTTTCTCAACTGCCGTTGAACGCAAAGTTCTGTTTACGTTGGATTTTCTGCACGGTCTGCCACCGCAGATCAAGGATGTATTCAGGGTCGCCTTTGCGTCAGTGATGGTGGAATTCTCCAACTACACTTACGAGCCGTCCCTCGGCACCCGTCCGGGCGCGGGCAAGCCGTTGGTGGACGACGCCGACGTGAACGGAATCGTGGGGGCCAAGCTGCGCGATATGGCGGCGGACATCGCCGAGCTTCAGCGGGAGCCAGCCACCGGGGATTGCCGGCCGGATTGGCGGGTTTACGAGCGCTCATTTTTTGAGGCCGAAAGCTATCTTGACGCCGCGTCGGTTGACCTGGTTGTGACGTCGCCGCCCTATATGAACAACTACCACTACGTGCGCAACAGCCGCCCGCAACTGTTCTGGAGTGGGCTGGCCGATTCGCCGTCGGACCTCAAGCGGCTGGAAACCGGCAACTTCGGCAAGTTCTGGCAGACAGTGCGGGGCGACGGGCCAATCCCCGTCGTACCACGCTTGCGGCAGCTAGAACGGGAAATCGCAGAAATACGGCAGATTAACAGCGACCGTGGCGTGTACGGCGGGAACGGCTGGGCCAACTACGTCACAGCGTATATGAACGACCTTGACCGTTTCTGCCAAATGCTGTCGCTGATCCTCAAGCCAGGCGGGGCGGCTGTGGTCGTAGTGGGCAACTCCATCGTGCAGGGGCGGGAAATCAAGGTGGAGGAGTATCTCGCCGAAATCGCGGAGTTGCACGGCCTGTCGGCCCTTGGCATTGACCGGCTGCGCGACCGGGTGGGTTCCAGCATCGTCAACAGTGGCGCGCGTCAACGCAGCAAGAGGAAATCGCCCTTATACGATGCCGCGGTAGCTCTGCAGCATCCTGCCTAATCTATCGGCGGGAATCGCTGATCCCACTGGTTAACGTAGTTGGGCATTCCAGGCCGGCCCCGGCCAGGGGCGTGCATGCTGAACCCTGGAATGCCGTTCCATTCAGGCTCAAACCTCGATATTAAGACTTCTTCGGCGCGCGCAACTTCCCATAGCCTTGCAATCGTCAGGTACTTGCAGGTCACATCCGCTATGTCTATACCATTCCTGCCTTGAATTTTTCACAAGTGTTCCCGTAGGCGGTTTCTGAGATTTCGAGCCTGTCCCACGTAAACGGGAACGCCACCCCAATAAAGCGCGTAGACGCCAAAGGATTGAGGGGCATCCGGCGTCTCTATCGGATGTGCCGGACTGGCTCCCAGCCCGGCAGTCAATTGGTCTTCGTATGCCCTATCAACGTCAAACGTGAAATTATGATTCTCGCACATAGCTAATCATCGCCATACAGCCCGCTCAGTATTTCATCCGGAAGGGACGCATCCTGGAGAGACATCAGGCGGACAGGCATCCCCTTGGTCTGGGCCCCGGCGATTTCCACCAGCACTCCCCGGCTGTCCTCCCAACCCGGCAGTTGCAGTACAAGCAGTTCATCACAACGGGCCAGCAACTGCAGATCGAAGGCGTACCAGCCCTGTGGAGGATGGACTCCCTTGTAGGCCAGTCCACCGAGGTACACCAAGGGAGACATCACGATCTTTCCCCGGTTGACCATCTCACCACACACGTGGCGGACGGCCTCCAGGCGCGCCTCCCGGACCGCGGCGGACGAATGTGCGTAGGGGGAAGCCAGGTAAATGAGGGTCGGATCGACATTTTCCAGGTATTCCAGCGCCAGGAATTCGGGCACGTCCCGAGTGACCATACATTTCACCAAGTGCAATGTTTACGTGGCAAGCGTAGGGGCGCACGACAGTGCGCCCCTACAATACACCATTGCCTGCGAAGGATGGCTAGGAGCCGTTCTTCTCCCACAGCGCCTCCAGCACTGCGCCGGGAGACATGGGCAACTGCTCCATGCGAACCCCTACCGCGTCGTGGATGGCGTTGGCGATGGCGGCCATGGGAGGGACGATGGGGACTTCACCCACGCCGCGCACCCCGTAGGGATGGCCGGGGTTGGCGACCTCGACGACCACCGTGTCTATCATGGGCAGGTCCAGGCTGGTGGGCATGCGGTAGTCGAGGAACGTGGGGTTGAGCATGCTGCCATTGTCGTCGAAGACATACTCTTCGTTCAGCGCCCAGCCGATGCCCTGGACCGCGCCGCCCTGGATCTGGCCTTCCACGTAGCTGGGGTGGATGGCCTTGCCGGCATCCTGCAGGGCTGTGAATCGGATGACGTCAACCTTGCCGGTGTCAGGGTCGACCTCCACATCGGCGATATGCACGGCGAAGGCGCCTCCCACGCCTGTCGGGGCCACGTTGCCTCGCCCGACCACCGGGCCGCCGGTGGCGTTCTGGCGGGCGGCGAGTTCCTGGAAGGAGAGACGCAGCTCGGGGTCGGAGGTGTGTGACGCTCCGCCATCCCTGTACTCGACGAGGCTGGGGTCGACGTCCCAGATACGCGCGGCGCGCTCGATCATCTGGTTGCGAATGTCCAACGCAGCCTCGTAGCAGGCCCAGCCGGTCTTGAAGGCGACACCGCTGCCCCCGGTCATGGACGTATAGCCCACCGAGTCGGTGTCGCCGACGGCGGGGCGCACGTCCTCTGCGGCGATGCCGAGGACCTCGGCCAGTTGCATGGACACCGCAGCGCGAGAGCCGCCGATGTCCGGCGAGCCCTCGACCAGGCTGACCGTGCCGTCAGGGTTAACGCTGCCGACCGCGCTGGAGGGGCCGCTGGCGTTGAACCAGTAGCCGGCAGCCACGCCCCTGCCTCGGTAGGTGCCCTTGCCGGTGTCCTTCTGCAGCGGCGCATCCCAGTGCTCGTGGTCCTTGGCCGCCTGCAGGGTCTCGATGTTGCCTATCTTTCCGAACACCGGGCCGGTCAGGCGGCGGGTGCCCTCCTTGGAGCCGTTGAGCAGGCGGAACTCCAGAGCATCCATCCCGATCTTTTCGCAGATCTCGTCGAGCACCGTCTCGATGGCGAAGGCAGCCGCCGGAGCGCCGGGAGCGCGATAGGCAGCGGTCTTGGGCTTGTTGTTCACAACGTCGAAGCCCTCGAGACGGCCATTGGCGATGTCGTAAGGACCGGTCATACACTGGACGCCCGGGTTGATGGGGGAGCCAGGGTAGGCGCCGGCCTCGTAAGCCATGGATGCGTCGACGGCAGTGATGCGTCCGTCGTTGGTGGCGCCCACCTTGCAGCGCATCCACGACCCGGCGGTGGGGCCGGAGCCCTGGAACACCTCGGAGCGGTTCATGCTCAGCTTGACCGGGTGGCCGGTCTTCTTGGAGAGGATTGCGGCAACGGGCTCAAGGTAGACCAGGGTCTTGCCGCCGAAGCCGCCGCCGATCTCCATGGGGATGGCCTTGATGCTGGAGATGGGCACGCCGCAGACGAGAGCCACCTGGTCCCGCACGTTGAAGTGCCCCTGGCTGCTGCTCCAGACGGTAATGTCCCCGTCCGGGCCCCAGTTGACCGTGGCGCTGTGCGGTTCAATGTAGCCCTGGTGCACGGACTGGGTACGGAACTCCCGCTCCACGACGACGTCTGCATCCTTGAATCCCTGCTCTATGTCGCCCATTTCGAAGAGGAAATGGTTGGCTACATTGCTGCCGGCCTCAGAGTCATCGTCATCCCGAAGACCGCCGGTCCGCATAGCGGGATTGGAAATGGTGGCCAGCCGCTCGTGCAGCACCGGGGCATCCGGCTTCATGGCTGCCAGGACGTCGGTGACCGAGTCCAGCACTTCGTACTCGACCTCAATGAGCTCGAGGGCCTTTTCAGCGATGTGCGGGCTGGTGGCAGCCACGGCGGCCACGGCGTGGCCTTTGTAGAGCACCTTATCGGCGGCCAGGCAGTTGTTGCTGAGGAACTTGGGGTTGACCATGGACGCCTCGGTCTGATCGCTGATGCGTCCCCGGGGCTGAGGCAGGTCCGCCGACGTAACCACACCTCGCACACCGTCCATGGCCTCTGCTTTGCTGGCGTCAATGGACTTGATGCGAGCGTGGGCGTGGGGGCTGCGCAGCACGCGGGCGTGGAGCAGGCCGGGCAGGTTGACGTCTGCGCCGTAGCGTGCGCGCCCCGTGACCTTCTCCGCGCCGTCCTGCCGGATGGGCCTGGTACCGACGACATTGAATTCCTCGTTGGAAAGCACCACGTTGGAGCCGGTGATCGTGGCCATGCGGTATCCCTCCTCAATCCCTATATCTTGGTAGGGTCAGCGATCAGTTTGCCTGTTGGTTGTTTCGGTCAGCGGTTCGAGGGCATCCAGAAGCTCAGCCATTTGGTTCAAGTCTCGGGCAATGGTTCGGTCAGAAAGGAGCATTTTTCTGGTGTAGTAGTTCCTGTGCAAACCGTAGGCAGCATTGCTGAGGTCGAGGAGACGCTCACTGCCTATAAGGTCGCTGGCATTTCTACAAATCACGCCAAATTGAGCATGCTCTCTGTAGTCCCAACCTCGTACCTCGGCCACGGCCTTGGCCATCCGTGCGGCAGCACCCCAGCCTTTCTCGGAGGCTTGGTGCAATTCGTCGGCGGCCAAATATTCCCGGGCGTTTACAAGAAATTCCCGGGCCTGATGCCGGTAGTCCGCAACAGCTTCCGGATCATAGTTCCCTGATAGGTTAGGTTGTGTCATTGTTGCCCCTAATCGAAGCCGACAGACGAGTTATGCCGATTCTAGCCCAAATCAGGGACAGTTCGCCAACCTCAACAAGCACCCAACTCAGACGCCTCGCGCCAAGCGTTCAATTTCGAGTGCAAACCACAGGGCCATGCCTCCGCTGCGGTCGTCGAAGCCATAGATGGCCGGACGGTCGAGGTAGTCGCGAACGTTTTGCTGCACCCCGGTGCTGGCGCAGGCGTCCACCACGTTGCCCACGTCATCGACGCGCTCCGACACCCCTTGCCAGGCCAATTCCAGCGTCCGCTGCCACTCGTCGTCCAGCCAACCCTGTCGCAGGCCACGAGCGATGGAGTACCCCAGCATGCAGGTCGCCGTGAACTCATCGTACGACCCGGGGAAATCCAGAACCTGAGGCAGCATACCCGACGGACGCTGTGCTTCCCTTAGCGCGTCCAGCAGGTCCAGGTACATGTCCACTATGTCGGGTCGGCTGGGATGGTCCTCCGGCAGGTAGGTCAGCGTTTCTGTGAGGCCCATGAGAGCGAACCCGTTTCCGCGTCCCCAGTAGAACGGCGCGGACCGGCAGTGCCAGAAAAACCCGTTGTCCTGTTGAATTTCTCCGTCAAGGATGAACTGCGCCAGCAAGTCCACGTAGCGGGTCTCTTCGGTGAGCTCGAATGCTCGGCCCAGCAGCGCTCCGGCCATGAACATGTCCTCGGTACGGAAGTCCGGGTCGCAGGGTGGTGGAGCCGTGCCGGGCGAGACGGCCTGAAATCGGTCAGCCGCCCGGATAATCAAGTCCGAATACTGCGGGTCGCCGGTGGCCTGGGTCAGTTCGGCGCCCCAAACCACGGACGCCAAAGCGGAGGGCGCCAGGCCCTCCCCAAGTCCTCCCTGGACGAAATCGCCCAGCAGGTCAACTATTTCGTGAGACGGATCGCCTGCGCCGGGGGACAATTGCGCCAGTTGCAGGCGGCCGCTTATGGGGACTCCCTGCGTGTAGACTACCGGCTCAAAGGTGTGGCCATAGGCACCAGCGAGAATTCCGGCGACTTCCAGGGGGATGCGGCTGCGGCGGTTGTCCAGCGCCTGGCGCGCCGGGGATTTCCCCGCCATCCCTTCCTGTTGCACGATTCCAAACAGTCGACTGATTTCTCTTGCGAGTTGGTCTTCGGAGCAGGTCAACCGTACAGCGGGAATGACACCCAGTCCCTCCGGGTAGCCATCGCCCAGGGCGCCGACAAGAGAGTCATCGGCAACCTCGCGGGCACCCAGTCCCGGGGCGAGACGCCGCGCCGGGCCATTGCATTCCCAGCGGACCGAGCCGGTACCTGAACGCACTTCCAGGACGAGGTCAGGCGCCTGGAAGCAGAGCCAGCGCCACAGGTAGCGCTTCTCGGGATTTTCGGGGTCGTGATAGAAATTGCCCTCGGGCGGGTAGCCCTGAGCCGGGTTGCCGCCCGCCCCATTTTCCGGCCCCCGTCCCTGCCGGAGACCGTCGGGGTTCGCACACGGCACGGCGCTAAGGCCCACACGTAGTGCGAGACCGTCGCCGCCCCCTGCGTACAATTCCAGAGCGTGCAGCGCCAGATCAACATCGGCGGCACCGCCCGTCAATCCGCCAACGAGCAGGACGCGAGCGCGGGACGTGTCTGCGGAATAGGCGTTGCGGTCCAGCAGCGCCGGTATCGGAGTCAGGGAGCGGGTCACCCCGCAGGCGCTACGATTCCAGAAACCCGGGCGCGCCCGAACCAATGCATCGAGAGCGTTGGCAATATCCCGGTCGCTGCTGCCCTGCGTCACTGCTGCTCTACTCCCGAGGCTTCTGGACCATGTCGATGTTCACGGTCCGGGCTGCGCTGACCGTGAAGGTCAGCGATGCCGTGCCTCCGCCCTCGGTGCTGTTCATGACCTCTATGTTGGCTGGTCCGTGCAGGTAGGCGATTTCATCGCCCTCAACGCGGAATGGGCGGTCGTGCCCCGGGTAGAATACGTTGGACGACGCCACCATTTTCTCCACGCTGGCGTAGGCATCCTCGGTATCCCAGAAAATGTTGTACGGTATACCACGGGCCACCGTGCCGCTCTCGGGCAGAGCATCGCCAGCGATCAGGACATTCTCCCCGTCAATCTCGGCCAGAACGCTCATGTGGCCCTTGGTATGGCCGGGCGTTTCCAGAATGCTTACGCCGTCAACGATGGTATCGCCCTCGGAGACGACCTCCACATTCATGTTGCGCATCATGTCGGCCATGCCCGCCGCTACTGCCAGGTCCCAACTGTTGGGATTGCGCGCATAATCGATCTCCACCGGGTTGACCAGCACGCGGGCGTTGCGGAACAGGTCAGTGTTCTGGCAATGGTCCCAGTGCATGTGGGTCAGGATAACGATGTCGATGTCGTCGGTGGTCAGGCCAATATTGGTCAGTGCCCGGTACAGGAAAGGCCGCCGTGAGGATGGCCCAGTGTCGATCAGGATGTTGTGGCCGCCGGTACGCAGCAACGAGTTAGTGGAGTAGCCAAAGGACCCCTGATCGGTATTGAGGGCGAAGCCGTAGGTGAGAACATCCAGAGTTGCCATGGAGTGGCTCCTTTTCGCCTCTGTGGTTTGAGATGGCAGGTTCCGGGCTGTCTTCCGTCTCCAGAACGGAGCCGGACGTGCGGTCAGCCACCGCGCAGCCGCCGGAGTTCCTTTTCCATTTCAGCGGCACGGGCCTCGGCGGCCTCGGCGCGGGCTTCGGCTGCTTCTGCGCGGGCGCGCTCACTCAGGAAAGTCGCTATGTGACGCCCTGTGGCCGGGTCGTGCCATGCCAGCAGTCCATTCTCCCAGCGGAGAAGGAGGTTCAAAGCCTGGCTGTACCCTTGCAGCACTTCCGGCTCAACTTGTTCTATCGCTATTGGCTCGAAGCGGCCGTTCACCAGCCTGTCGCCAGCCAGTCTGGTCCTGTGGTATTGCCCGGTCTCGTCGAAACGCCAGTATTCGAAGACACCAAGGGCTTCATAGTCGCGCCGTTTCGGGCCGGTGTCCTCGGAGCCTGTACTCCGGGAGGCTACCTCCAAGACAAAATCGGGAGGCTTGCCTTGCTCCGAAATGATGTAGCCGTTGCTGGACTGGTAGGCTGCCGGGTCAACACCGAAAGCGACGAACAGGTCGGGGTATCTCCTGACCGATCCGCTGGGCATGAACTCTGGCAGCATAGTTATGTAGCGGTCTGCGGTGACCAACGTAGTTTCTGGATTTCCGAGGTGCTGGGCCAGGTGGTGAGTATTGCCGGGCTCGTGAAGATGCTTCGCGTTGGTCATTTTCTCGTCGGGCTCGCGATCGGGTATGTCCGGCAACTCGAAGCGCCCACCAGGTTGCGGGCTTTTGGCAGCAGTGTCGGCAGTGGTCATCAGGAACCTCGGCAGGCTGGAAGCATAGGTCTATGTGTGGAGATTGAGGGGTTCCGGCAGGCGCATGGCTGGCGTTTCAAGCCGTAGGCGAATCCAGTTTCCCTCAATCTCCCACGGTCATCGGGGAGGGGAATTACCCGGAGGCTTCGATCTCGGCGTACACCGCCCGCATGGAAGCGCCGGAGTCGTCCTCCACCTCGGTGAACCACTTGATCAGGGAGCGGGTGAGCTGGTCGACGGACTCGTCTTGGGCCGCCTCCTCGTAGCGCATGCGCACCGTGGGCAGGGTCATCCGGGTCTGGAATTCCCGGATCGCTGCGATCTTCTCGGCGTCGGTCATGTCAGACTCGACCACACGCATTCGCTCGTGGAACATCTCGTCGTCCTTGTCCTCGGGGGTG
The DNA here is from genome assembly GCA_965203005.1 of Dehalococcoidia bacterium. GTDB lineage: Bacteria > Chloroflexota > Dehalococcoidia > Lucifugimonadales > UBA3495 > VXOI01. The sequence goes on along the minus strand of CBDBBS010000002.1, from coordinate 622,421 downwards.
CCGCCCAGCTCGCGGATGCGACGGTCGAATATATCGCCGTGGCTGGTCTCGCGCTCGGCCACCATGGACAGGCAGCTCTTCAGCCCAGGATGCTCGGTCTTGTCGGCCCAGGCCTGGATCCAGATTCCGGCACGGTGCTCCTGCAGGCGGATGTCGTTGAGCAATTCGAGGTATTCAGGCTTGTCAGGCATCAAGGCACCTCACGAATTTGAGTGTTCTGGGGGCCGAAAGCGGACGAGGCGGTCTTTAGATTGTGGGTCAGAATCCGAAAACAGCCCGGTCTCACTATTGCAGGCGAGTGTAGTGCGGCCCACATAGGGTGTCAAACCTGACGAAATCCGGCGCGTGCTAAAATTGCCGGACAATTCGAAACTTCCGGCTTTTCAATGGGGGGACGATTTTGCCACAGCTAACTGAAGCGCAGCGCGGCATGGTGGCCACCATCCGAGATTTTGTCCGGAGGGAGGTGCAGCCGGTGGCGCAGGACATGGAGCACGCCGACGAGTACCCCTTCGAACTGGTGGAGCGGATGAAGGAACTGGGCCTGTTCGGAGCGGTAATCCCGGAGGAGTACGGCGGTCTGGAACTGGACGTGTCATCCTATGCCCTGGTCATCGAGGAGATCTGCCGGGGCTGGATGAGCCTGAGCGGCATCCTGAACTCCCACCTGATCATGGCCTACATGGTGTCGACCCACGGCACTCCAGAGCAGAAAGAGCGGTTCCTCCCCCTGATGGCGACAGGCGAAAAGCGCGGCGGCATCTGCATCACAGAGCCCAACGCGGGCAGCGACGTGCAGGCCATCGAGACCCGCGCGATCCGGGACGGCGACGACTACGTGGTCAACGGCTCCAAGAGCCTCATCACCAACGGCCGCCACGGCAACACCTTCGCGCTGGTGACCAAGACCGACCCTGATGCCGACCCGACCCGCCGAGGCATCAGCATATTCATTGCCGAAAAGAGCCCGGGCTTCAACGTGGTGCGCGACATTCCCAAGCTGGGCTATAAGGGAGTGGATACCTGCGAACTGTCATTTGAGGACTACCGCGTCTCGGGTGGCAACCTGGTCGGCGGCGAGGAGGGCAAGGGCTTCTACCAGATCATGAGCGGTCTGGAGTTGGGGCGCATCAACGTCGCGGCCCGGTGCCTCGGCGTGGCGCGGGCTGCGCTGGAGGAGTCGACGCGGTACGCCAAGCAGCGGCAGACCTTCGGCAAGCCCATCGGCGAGCACCAGAGCGTGCAGATCATGCTGGCCAACATGGCCACCAACATCCAGGCAGCGCACCTGATGGTGCTGCACGCCGCCGACAAGAAGGACCGGGGCGAACGCGCCGACATGGAGGCCGGCATGGCCAAGCTGTTCGCCAGCGAGATGTGCATGCAGGTGGCCACCGACGCCATGCGGATCCACGGCGGCTACGGCTACACCCAGGACCTGGCGGTGGAGCGACACTTCCGCGACGCGCCCCTGATGATGATCGGCGAGGGCACCAACGAGATCCAGCGGCTGGTCATCGCACGCCACCTGCTCAACAACTTCCCTACGGGCGACTTCCTCTACGAGTCCGGGTTGTAGTGGGCAATGTTGGAGCTTGAAATCCGCATCGACCAGCACACAAAGGACAACCTGGATGAAAGGGGAACAAATGAGGAGGAAGTTAGGCTTATTATACGGACAGGCACTGTCAAGCCTGCCCGTTTTGGGCGATGGATGGCCAGGAAAGTTCTAACCGAGGGATATGAACACAATGGAAAACGCTATCGCCACAAGGAAATCTCCGTGGTGTATGCTATTGATGCGGGAATAGCAGTGTCGGTCACGGTAAAGACCCGCTTCGGATTTTGGGAAGGCGAAATATGAAAATCACCTATGATTCAGAGGCGGATGCAGCGTACATCTACCTGGTAGACAAACGTAACCACATGGAAAGCGTTCTTGTTGAAGAAGTGGACTTTTGGTTGGTTGTTGACCTCAACCCTGACCACCGATTGGAGGGCATAGAGGTACTGGACGCATCTGAGCGACTCGACCTTAAACACCTGCGTCCGCATATCGACAAGCTGGACGGACCGGTTTTCCGGTGGTTCCATTTGGCTCGGGAACTTGAGAGCCTGCTAAAAAAAGAACAGCCGATAGATCCGACCAAGTATCACGGCAAGGCGTGGGTCGCTGAATTAGGCCGAGACAACGTCAAGATCCGCTTTGACGGCATTAGTGAAGTACGGGAAATAGCCCGGGAAGAGTTGGAAGACTTAGACATCACTCCCGCCAAGGTAATTGAGAATCTCGGCATCTTGCACACGCTCTACGAAATGGGGCGCCCTCCATGGCCCTCGAAGCCCTATACCATCAAGGTTGAGCGAGATTTGTCAGAATTGACTCCGAATCATTCGTAAAACACCTGCGGAGGCCCCACCATGGTACAGACCAACGATGAGACTGGCATCACTCGCGCGCTGGGCAACTTTGCCCGCGAATTGCAGTACGAGGACCTGTCGCCGGAGGCGATCGACTGGGCCAAGTACCTTTGCCTGGACTTCGCCGCTGTCACGCTGAACGGCTCCACGACCGACTCGGCACAAGCGGTGGTCGACGCACTGCAGCGGCTGGGCCGCCCGGGTCCGTCTGCCATCGTCGGCACGCCGCACCGGGTGCTGCCGGAATACGCCTCAATGGCCAACGGCGTCGCCTTCCACAGCATCGAGATGGACGACGTGAACAACGAGGCCTCGCTGCATCCCGGCGTGGTGGCCTTCCCGACGGCGCTGTCCATGGCCGACCTGGCCGACGTTTCGGGCAAGGATTTCATCGCCGCCGTTGTGGCCGGCTACGACGTGATCGTGCGGCTGGGCCGCGCGCTTCAGCCCGCCGAGCACTACGGCCGCGGTTTCCATCCAACCGGCACCTGCGGAGCCTTCGGCGCGGCGGTAGTGGCCGGGCGTCTGCTGGGACTGCAGGGCGACGATTTCATCCACGCGCTGGGAATCGCGGGCAGCCAGACCGCCGGCAGCATGGAGTACCTGGCGCAGGGGGCGTGGACCAAGCGGTTCCATCCCGGCTGGGCCTCGCACAGCGGCTCCTGGGCCGCGCTGCTGGCCCGCTCCGGCTACACCGGTCCGACGACGATCCTCGAGGGGCGCGACGGATTCCTGCAAGCCTATTCCGGGAACCCGGACTACTCTTTGGTGCTACAGGATTTGGGCGAGGAGTACCTGATCACCCGCACGGGCATCAAGCCTCACGCATGCTGCCGCTACAAGCAGGGGCCCATCGACTGCCTGATCGATATCAAGAACACCCACGACCTGATAGCGGACGACGTGGAGGAAGTGACCATCGGTGTGCTAAGCGGCGGCTACAAGCTAATCGCCGCACCCGAGGAGGACAAGGCCAACCCCAAGACCGTGGTGGACATGCAGTTTTCCATGCCCTTTGGAGCGGCGGTGGCGCTGGCCTACGGGCGGGCGTCGCTGCAAGAGTATGCCGAGGGAGTGCCTGACCAGCCGGAGGTACGCCGCATCATGCAGCAGGTAAAGTGCGTAACCGACCCGGAGCTGGACGCCCACTTCCCCAAGGAGTTCCGCGCCTGGGCGGAGGTGGCCACCAGCGATGGACGCCGCCTGCGCAGCGACATCCGCTACCCCAAGGGCGACCCGGAGAACGCGCTGTCATGGGACGATATGAAGGAAAAGTTCCTGCTCCTGACCGCCCCGGTAATCGGCGAGCAGCGGCAGCGGGAGATCATCGCGGCCATCGAATCGCTGGACGAGATGGATGACGTCCGGCAGTTGGCTGCGCTCCTCTCCACCGAAAGGTTCCCTCTCCCTCCGGGGGAGGGTTAAGGAGGGGGCGTTCCCCAAACGGGTAATTGTCAATGACTCCCCCGCTGCAGGGCGTTCGAATCCTGGAGATGTCGCAGGCAATCGCCGGGCCTGTGGCGGCGCGGACACTGGGTGACCTGGGCGCAGAGATCATCAAGATCGAGCAGCCGGGCTCCGGCGACATGTCGCGGCGGATTGGCCCGCATTTCTTGGGCGGCGAGAGCGCCTACTACCTGAACTTCAACCGCAACAAGAGGAGCGTAACCCTCGACCTGCGGACACCCCAGGGCCGGAAGGTACTACACCGGCTGGCCGGGGTGTCGGACGTGGTCTTCGATGCCTTCCGGCCATCCGTGCTGGACCGACTAGGGCTGGACTACGAGACGTTGAAAGCGGTCAACCCATCAATCATCGCCTGCTCGCTTTCGGCCTTCGGTCAGGAGGGGCCGTACCGCGAACGCCCGGGCTTCGATGGCATCGTGCAGGCCATGGGCGGCGGCATGAGCGTCACGGGAAATCCGGGCCAAGCGCCGGTATTCATGGGCTTCCCTGTCGGCGACATGGTGGGCGGCTACATGGCGGCCCTCAGCATCGCCTCCGCGCTGTACGGACGCAGGGTTACGGGCGAGGGGCGTCGGCTGGACATCTCGCTGCTGGATGTACAGATTGCCCTGCAAGCCCACCTGGGACAGTTCTATCTTGTGTCCGGCGAAGTGCCGCAGCCCATCGGGTCGGGACACCCATCCAACCTGCCAGTAGGCGCCTACCAGTGCGCCGACGGCAAGTACGTGCAGGTCCACTGCGCCAGCCAGGAATTCGCCATGAAGACCCTGCGGATGATGTCCGGCGAAATCGAGGCGCTCCGGCGTATGGACGAGGACGACCGTTTCACCACGGCCCCCGCCCGCATCGCGAACCGCGATGCGCTGGAAGAGGCGCTGTCGTCGGGTTTCGCGACCAAGCCGCGGGACGAGTGGGAAGGACTGCTGCTCAAGTGGGATGTCCCCGGCGGTCCGGTCAACAACATCGCCGAGGCGCTGGCCGACCCGCAGGTGCAGTTGCGGGATATGGTGGTTGCCATTGACCACCCCATCGCTGGGACGTATCGCACCGCCGGCAATCCCATCAAGGACGGCAGCCCCGCCACCTTCGAGCCGCCGCCTACCCTGGGCCAGGACACCGATGACGTGCTGACCAGCCTGCTGGGCTACAGCGATGCAGAGGTGGCAGCGCTGCGAGAGTCCGGCGCGGTCTAGCGCTCTGACCTGCGATGGCGACGCAGCCCGACAAACGCATAATCATAATCGCCGGGCCCAACGGCGCGGGCAAGACGACATTTGCCTCCGAGTACCTTCCCAACGAAGCGAACACCCCTACCTTCATCAACGCCGACCTGATAGCCAGGGGTCTGAATCCGTTCCAGCCTGAGAGGGTTGCCTTCCGAGCCGGGCGGATGATGCTGGAGATGATAGACGCCTGCATCGCCAGGGGGGAAAGCTTTGCTTTCGAAACGACGCTAAGCGGACGCAATTACGCCAGAATGATTCCGCAGTGGCAGGCAGAGGGCTATTGGGTAAAGCTAATCTTCCTTCGTCTTGGTTCACCCGATGAGGCCATTTCCCGAGTTCGGCAGCGTGTTCAGGAAGGCGGACACCATGTCCCAGATGATACAATTGCTCGTCGTTTCCATTCAGGGTGGAGTAACTTCCAGCACATTTACAGGGACTTGGTGGATGAATGGGAAGTCCAGTAAGTAGAGAGAGGCCCTAATGGCGACCACAAGCGAGCCTACCGTGAACGAACAGTTGTCCCCGAACGCGGAAAGCGAGGGACGGTTCTGGGTTTCTAGTACGGGTAAAGTCGATCCAGGCATAGAAGCAGCCATGCGCCGGGCTACGATGAAGGCCAGGCGCCGTGCGATAGCCCTTACCGGACGTGTAGTAACCATCCGCAACGGCAAGGTGGAGTACGACACCGAGCCCTAGAGGGAGGGGACATTAGGTTCCCACTGCCCAACCCGGTGCGGATCGAGCATATTGGCTCAGCAGTTGCGGTAAGTGTAGGAAGTTGGGCCTTAGGGATCGTACCCCATCTCTCTCGCCTTGCGAAAATCCTGCTCGGCCCCTTGCCCATTACCCATGGCCAGCTTAGCAACGCCCCGACTTGCGTGATGTTTCGCGTGATTAGGGTTTATGCGCAGGTAGGCATCGTAATCGGCAATGGCCTGCTCAAATTCACCTAATTCCATGTAAGCGGCGGCCCGGTTGCCGTAGGCTCCCGCGTATTCAGGGTCGATGCGCAGGGCGGTCTCGGAATCGGCGATGGCTCGGTCGTATTCTCCCAACGCGAGGTAGGCGCCGGCCCGGCGTCCGTAGGTCAAACTGTCCTCAGGTTCGATGAGCAGGGCGGCGTCGTAATCGGCGATGGCCCGGGCGTATTCCCCCAACGCGAGGTAGGCGCTGGCCCGTCCTACGTAATCCTTCGTGTCGTCAGGGATTGCGCGCAGGCCGGACTTACGATCAGCATAGGCCTGCTCGTATTTCCCTAACGCAATATAGGCGAGGGACCGGTAGCCGTAGGCTTCAGCGTATTCAGGGTCGAGGCGGATGGCGGCATCGAACTCATCAACGGCCTGCTCATAAGACCCATCCTCTAGATGAGCCTTGCCTTGATTGAAGTGGGACTCCGCATCACTGTTCCCTCCGCAAGCCACGATGGTCAGTGCCGCTACCAGTAAGACCAAGAGCAGCCCGGCACCTCGCAGGCGGTGGGCTTGGCGTTTACTGCGTACTGGTTCACACCGAATAAGGTTCTCAGATTCCAATGTCTTTTGCGTAGTCTCCCAAGAGAAACGGGTCAGCGCCGCTGGCGATCCGGTGATGCTCAAGATCGGATTTCCACCCCGCCGAATATACAGACCCCTGTCAGGGTCAGTTGAGCTGAGGGAGAGGCGGGAGCGGCCCGCTTGTAGTCTATTCCACCAACGACCGCTCCCGTCTTTACGTTTACCGCCCAGTCTTCCGGCACCGTTATCCTGACACCGCCAAGCACCGCGACGATGTTTATCGTCGCCTCTCCGTCTGCAAGAGCCGCACCCCGAAGGTCTATGTCGCCACCCCCGAGGAGGAGGAACACCCGTCCCCCGCGAACGTCCTGATTCGAAATCTGGGCTTGGCTGCCACCCAGAATGCCGGTTACGCTGATTCTCGATCCGGCAGAGTAATTTCGTGCCATTCCGGTGCACCTCGTCCTGTCTGGGTTGATGGAAAACCCGGTAGCAACGGGAATGCCTTGGCCATCACGGATATTTTCACGTGTCAAGTTGCCAAAGCGCCCTGGTGGCAAAACCCGTCAATCGTTTCGGCCAACCCCGGGTCGGTTTCAAGCATGGCAAGCACCAGCGCCCTCAGCCTGTCAGTGTCAAGTGCCGCAAGCATGTCTTCGACGGGAGCGCGCACTGCCACCGATTCCCCGTCATGCATCCAGGTCAGGAGCACTGCCACGATGTGCTTGCAGTAGCCGCCCCAATCGTAAGGGCAGGTACAGGATGCGCTGAAATCGCCTTCCAGGAAGGAAACACCGACGTGGTAGAGGTCCTCTTCACTCCCCAGCACGTCGGCGAATAGCCTGCTTCCCCGCCGAACTACAGTCTCGACCATTCCCCAATCGTAGTAATCGATACCTCGCTTGAAGGACTTCTCCGTAACCTTGGCGAGGATCATTTCCTCGCTGACGATGAACAATTCCGACATCCCGACACTTCCTCCCAGCGAAAATTCCGTGGCTATTCTTCCGACCCTTCCGAACCTACACCGACGTCTGCGTTATGACCCCAGGCGCGACCCGGCGGGAGAGCCAGCGGCCATCGCTGGAGCTGCCCAGCAGCTGGCCGTCGCGGATGATGACCTTGCCGCGCAGGATGGTCATGATCGGGTACCCCTCGCACTCGAAGCCGTCCCAGATGGAGTAGTCCGACTCGGCGTGCAACTCGTCGACCGTGATGGTCTTCTTCAGGTTGGGATCGAAGATTACGATGTCAGCGTCGCTGCCCGGAGCGATGGCGCCCTTCTGCGGGTACATGCCCAGTATCTTGGCGGCGTTGGTCGAAGTGATGGCCGCGAACCGCTCCAGTCCGATCCGTCCCGGAGCCACCAGTTTGGTGTAGGTCACGGGCATGCGGGTCTCGATGCCGTTGTGGCCGCCGCAGAGTGTGCGGATGGTGTCGCCGGCCAGCTTGACGTTCTTGTAGGTGGTCCACTCGTCGGTCGCCGTGGTGCAGATGGGGCCGTCGACCAGCCCCTGTTGCAGAGCGTCGCGGTCGTCGGAGAACTTGATGGCCGGATAGGTGTGGATCGCCAGGCCGTCGGGCTCCAGGTAGTCGTCGCAGGTGAACTCAAGGTAGTTGTGCAGGGCCTCGCCGTACACCGGCAGTTGCCTGGCCCGCGCCTCGGCTATGGCGTTCACCCCTTCCTTGGCCGTGGTGTGCACGAAGTAGATGCCCGTCTCGGTGCTCTGGGCCAGCCGGGTTACCTTGCGGAAGGAGATGTCCTCTGAGATGTTGTTGTGGGCCAGGTGGAGGTTGGAGCCATGGTCGCGGCCCTCGCGTTCCAGCTTGTCCTCCATGTAGGTGACAATGTCGTCCTCTTCGGCGTGGACGGCCATGATGCCGCCGTGCTTGCCCACCTCCTGGAAGATCTCCCACAGGTGGCCCATGGGCACCCGGGCGTGGAAAGTGGTGAAAATCTTGAAGCTGGCGACGCCGGACTGGATGGCTTCGCCGATTTCGCCCAGGGTGACCGGGGGGATGGCCCCGGCAAGGATGTAGTGGAAGGTGTAGTCGATGAATGAATGGCCACGGAACACATCCCGCCGGACCTCTATCTGGCCCATGATCGGATCCGACGGCGGCACCGCTCCAGGTGTCAGCGGAAGGGCGCCAGCGAAGTCCACGTACGTCGTGACTCCCCCGAAAGCCGCAGCTCTACTGGCGGCCTCGGGCGGCTGGGTGAAAATGCCAGTGTCGCCGCCGGCCCAGTAGTCCGGGACCGGGACGTTGATGTGGGCATGGGGCTCGATGCCGCCGGGCAGGACGATCATGCCCGTGGCGTCGATGGTCTCGCCAGCGCCAATGTCGTCGAGCGCGCCAGGAACGGCCACGGCAGCGATCTGCTCGCCCTGGATTCCCACGTCAGCCAGGGCAGCACCCTCAGGAGCAACTACGGTCCCGCCCTTGATGATCAAGTCCAGCATAATTGCCTCCGGTCGGTTGATTAAGCCAGCCCCCGGCTGCTGTTTCAGTGGTGCCGCTTGAGCTATCTAGGGATGGCCGGGATTTCGATCTCCTCATCGAGAGTGGCCGGTATCCAGGCCGCCAGCAGCGTTTCCAGCTCGTCGCGGCACTCCTCCAGGCGATGCTCGGCGTCTTCGAACAGCACCAGTTCCTTGGGTTCCTTTGCCCACTCGTGGATTTGCAGCGCGCAGGAGTAGGGCAGGCGGGTGTCGGCCTTGCCGTGGGCCACTAGCAGCTTACGCGGAGCCAGCTGACCCGCCATGCCCGCGCCATAAGTCTGGGGCGACAGGGAAATCACTCCCTTGATGTGCGTACTGTTGGCTCCGGCCGCAATGACCACCGCGCCGCCGAAAGAGTGCCCGGCAACGACCACCGGGCCGTAGCCGTCCGCTTTCAGGAAATTGACCCCGCAGAGCAAATCCAGCACGCATTCCAGTAGGTCGTTGGGGAACCTGTAGTCCAGGCGCAGGGACGTGATCCCCTGTTCCTGGAGTCTTTCCGACAGGTTGGCGTAGCTGCCCGGGCCGGGGCCAACGAATCCGCCCCGGGCCCCGCACACGAAGATTGCTGCCCCCGTCGCACCTTCGGCACGATGGATAATGCCGCTGAATTCACCCCGGTTGGTGTGGAACTTCACTCCCTCTCCGATGTCGCCATAGGGCAGCGGCGTCTGCGACACCCTGAAGAGCTGGATCATTTCTTCCGCAGATTCAGGTTTCTGTCCCGGCGCTGTACTCATCGCGGCTCCCGGCCCGAGGTGAAATTCCGGCAACTACTCAAACAATTCCCCCCGTAGGGGATGAAGCGGAGCGCTATCCCAGGAACTCGGCCAGAGCAGCGTTGAAACCGTCGGGATTGTCCTCAAAGACCATGTGGGCCGCATTGTCCACGTGAACCAACTTGCCGTCGGCCAGGGTCTCCACCATGCGCTCGGCGACATCAAGGCTGATGGTGTCGGTTTCAGTGCCCCGGATGATCAGAGTGGGACAGGCCACCCTGCTGAGCGGCGTCCACAGGTCGGGCGGGGGCGCGGCAGTGCCGTTTCGGCGCTGCTCCCGAATCTCCGGGTCATAGCGCCAGCCTATCCTGCCGTTGGGCAACTCCCGGGTCTGGTAGGTCAGCCTGCGCCGCATGACTGCCTCAGAGGCGAAACGGTTCTGGCCCATCACGTGCCGGAGGGCCTCCTCGAAGCTGTCGAACTCCTCGGGAATATCAACCAGCTCGCGGGTGATTCGGGCCGATCCCACAGGGTCGATGTCCGGCCCGATGTCGACGATTACCAGCTTTTCCAGCATATCGGGGTTGCGGCCAGCGAAGGCCATGCTGTTGCGGCCACCCATGGAGTGGCCCACGAGGACGAACTTCTCCAGCCCAAGGGTGTAGCAGAACTCCTCCAGGTCAGCGACGAATGCGTCCGTGGAGTAATCACCGCGCGGCGCCCAGTCGGTCTCGCCGCGTCCCCGCTGGTCAAGAGCAAGGACGCGATAGTCGCCACAGAACCGCTCCGCGACGTCGTCCCAGGCGTGAGCATGCCCACGGAGTCCGTGGAGCAGCAGCAGCACCGGCGCACCCTCATTGCCCCAGTCCAGGTAGTGGAAATTCATCCCGTTGCAGGTAACCATCACGTCGGTGGGTTGTACGGTAGTGGTCATGCTTAATCTCCTCCTGAAATAGCTTTCCTCAGCCGCGGAGAAACCGAAAGATTGCCGTCGGCGTCCAGCACCCTTTCCTCATCGCCCCATTTTGACAAGAATAGTATGAATTCGGAATAATCGCCGAATTTGCTCGCGTCCATAATCTCGAATCCAACCAGCAGACCTTCGGAATCGAAGTCGGCTATCACACCTGGCAAGACCTCCTCCGAAACCAATATCCTCCTGCTTTTGAAGTCGATAGTCAGGATATCAACATCCGAGTCGTATGCAATCCTCATAATCTTGGTCCGCCTTTGAAATCGAACTATGGCCGAAATCGTCCATCGATAAACGCCGTGAGTATTTCCTCTCAGCCGGGTTCCACGACTACACGGATGTAATGCCTCAATTCAGGAATAAAACCCCAATACCTAGTCGGGCCATCTGGTTGGACTTGGGTTCGAGCCGGATTATTCACCACCCCAATAGCCTGGTCAAGGGATACAGGCCGGTTGGGCCGGTCGCGGGTGTAATGCACCGAGAATCTCAATGGAGCAGTTGTCTCCGCCCAGCTTTTACCGCTTGATGATCAGCAGTGAAAAGTAATCGAGGTCCTCGGCGGTTACCTGGCTGATATCGTGGATAACGCTCTCGCTGGCGGTGCTGGCCTGCCGCACGTAGATGGCATGCCCTGCCAGGCCGAGGCTCTCGAGGTTGGCCAGCGCCCGCGTGAGATTCTGGTCGGCCTCCATGAGCACGATGGTGTCGAAGTTCGTGATGGCCTCTCGCAGATCGTCAATGCCGTATACCGCCGGCAGGATAGCCAGCCGCTGGCCCTGTGAAACCAGCGGGATACCCGAGCTGGCCGCCGCTGCCATGACGGACGAAACACCGGGAACAATCTCGGCCTGCAGGGCGGCAATCCCGGCCTGCAGGTGCTCAATCAGGTGCGGGTACTCGCTGTAAAGCATAGGATCGCCCTCGGTTATGAAGGCCACGTCCAAGCCTTCCCGGAGCTTCGCGCCAATCTGTTCGGCGGCGATGTGCCACGTCTCGTGACTAACAGGAGAATCGTCGGAGGGAATCGTGATAGGCAACCGATGGGTCTCGTGCCCCACCAGCGACCCGACCACACCTAGGGCAAAGCTGGGAGCGCCGTTATCGAGTTCGGTGTAGCAGATCACTCTCACCTGCTGCAACAGGCGCTGGGCGCGAACAGTCAGGAGTTCCGGGTCGCCAGGGCCAACACCAACGCCGTAGAACCGGCCGAAATTAGCCACACTCACACCTATTGAACCACAACGTTGACCAGGCGGCCGGGCACGTACACCGTCTTGTTGACTGCCTTGCCGTCAAGGAAGCTCTGCACGCGAGGGCTGGCCAGCGCCAATTCCTGAGCCTCAGCTTCCGGAATGCCCACCGGCACCTCGAGCTTGTCGCGCACCTTTCCGTTCACCTGCACGACGAGGGTGAAGACCTCGTCCGCGGCCAGGTCATCATCCCAGACGGGAAACTCCTTCTGGTGGATGCTGTACTGGTGGCCGGTCCGTTCCCACAGTTCCTCGGTAACGTGGGGGGCCATGGGCGCGAGCATTAGGAGCAGCTTCTCCACGCACTCATTCCACAGGTCCGGCTCAATGCTGCTCTCTGCCCATACACGATTCAGATGGTTCGTAAACTCCATCAGGGACGCGATGGCCGTGTTGAACTTGAAGCGGTCAAGATCGCCATGGCACTTTCGTACCGTCTGGTGGAGCAAGCGCCGGGTGACGCGGGAGGCCGAACCGTCCGAGCCATCCAGTGCTGCGGCGTCCCGGATGCCAATATCCCACACGCGATTGAGCCACCGCGCGATGCCATTAGTGCCGTCGCCGTTCCAGGGACCGCCCTGGTCCCAGGGGCCAATGAACATCAGGAAGCAGCGAACCGCATCCGCGCCCAGAATTCCGACAACGTCGTCGGGATTCACTACGTTCCCGCGACTCTTGCTCATCTTCTCGTGGTCCTGGCCCAGGATCACGCCTTGGTTGAAGAGACGCAGGAATGGCTCCTCGAAGTCGACCATGCCCATGTCGTAAAGCGCCTTGATGAAGAAGCGGGAGTAGAGCAGGTGCATCACGGCATGCTCAGCTCCCCCGGTGTACTGGTTCACAGGAAGCCAGGACTTGGCAAGCTCCGGGTCGACCGGCCCCTCCTGGAAATTGGGACTGACGTAGCGCATCATGTACCACGACGAGTCCATGAACGTGTCCATGGTGTCCGTTTCTCGCCGGGCAGGAGTCCCGCAGACGTGGCAGGTGGTGTTCACGAAACCCGCATTGGTCACCAGGGGCGACTCGCCAGTGGGTTTGAACTCCGCATCGGGCGGCAGCATTACGGGCAGGTCCTCCTCGCGGACCGGCATTACGCCACAGCTTTCGCAGTAGATCATCGGAATGGGAGTTCCCCAGTAGCGTTGCCGGGAGATCAACCAGTCGCGGATGCGGTAGGATACCGCCCGCTTGCCCCAGCCCTGTTTCTCGACGTCGTCCGAGATTGCCTCAACGCCCTCCTCGTTGGTCATACCGTCGTAGGGGCCGGAGTTAGTCATGAATCCGTCGCCCAGGTAGGCCTCCTTCAGCTCGCTGCCGTCCCAGCTGATGGGAGCGATCACCTGGCGGATGGGGAGGCGGTACTTTCGGGCAAACTCGAAGTCGCGAGCGTCGTGGGCAGGGACGCCCATCACTGCGCCGGTGCCGTAGGTCATCAGCACGTAGTCGCTGATGAAGATGGGCACTCGCTCCCAGTTGAGCCGGTTAAAGGCATAGGCGCCGGTGAATACGCCGGTCTTTTCCTTATCCGCCGAAAGGCGATCGATCTCAGAGGTGCGCCTCGCCTGGTCTACATACTCCTCTACCTCCGCCCTGTGCTGTGGAGTGGTGATCTGCTCAACCAGCGGATGCTCCGGCGCCAGGACGATGAACGTGACCCCGAAAATAGTGTCGATTCGCGTGGTGAAAGTTCTGATTTCGCGTTCATCCAAACCCAGGGAACCGATATCGAAGCTGATTTCCACCCCGGTGCTCTTTCCGATCCAGTTGTTCTGCATGGTGAGGATCTTGTCCGGCCACTCGATCAGGCCGCTGAAGTCCAGGAGCCTGTCCGCGTAGTCCGTGATGCGGAAAAACCACTGTTCCAGGTCGCGCCGGGTGACCGTCGCGCCGCAGCGTTCGCAGGCGCCGTTGAGCACCTGCTCATTAGCCAGGACCGTGATGCAGGAGGGGCACCAGACCACCGGCGCGTTGGCGCGGTAGGCCAGTCCCTGCTCGTAGAGCTTGATGAAGAACCACTGGTTCCACTTGTAGTATTCGGGGAGGCAGCACACGACCTCGCGGTCCCAGTCATAAATGGCGCCAATGGAACGCAGCTGCCGGCGCATATTCTCGATGTTGTCCATGGTCCACTCGTATGGGTGGATGCCACGGCTGATGGCAGCATTTTCGGCAGGAAGGCCGAAAGCGTCGAATCCGATAGGGTGGAGCACATTGTAGCCCTGCATCCGGCGGAAACGGGCGTGGGCATCCGAGGGAGCCATGGCATACCAGTGTCCGATATGCAGATCACCGGACGGGTACGGGTACATGGTCATCTCGAACCACTTTGGTCGCTCGTCGTTGTCGGGCACCGAGTGCAGACCGTCCCTTTCCCAGCGTTCCTGCCACTTACGGTCTATTGAGACTGGATCGAAACCCAACTCCACCTGCCGACCGGGTTGAAAGAAAGACCGGGCGCTCGTCATTGCGCTTTCACCTCCGGGCGTGCCGGGTTGAAACCGGCTGCCGAATGGCACCCGGATACCGGATGCCTGCTTGCCGGGTTGAAATGCCGCAGGCGCCCGGATAACGGATGGCCGTCCCTCGTCTTTCGGCAAGCTCAGGATGCTCGGGAGGCTCATGGTGAGCTTGTCGAATCACAGTAGATTATATCAGGATAGCTAGGAGGGTTTTACCACAGAGAGCACGGAAGGCACAGAGGATTGTCTGATCTGTGATTCGTGTGATGGCATGATGGCTTTGATTTGAGAGTGGGCGTAATCATGGTAATCTGGCGAATCAGACGAATCCCTGAAGGCGGCATCTCCTGAACCCGGTTCGGATGCCGCAGAAGTTCAGACTGGATATGGGCATGCGGCGGCCGTTGGACAACATCATCAGGATGCCCCGTGAGAGGGACACGCCGCCCTCAATCCGGCTCAGAGAGAACCTGCGCCGGCCACGGCGGCTGCTGGGAATATCGACCATCCTGGTCGCGGCATTTGTCCTCCTGATGACGATTGGCGCTGCGCTCCTCACCCTCCCCGCAGCCTCGGTTTCCGGCGATTCCACCCCCCTGGAACACGCCTACTTCACCGCCATTTCTGCCACCACGGTTACCGGCCACACGGTGGTCAGCACGCCTGACTACTGGTCGCCATTTGGTCACGCGGTCATTTTCCTGCTCGTGCTGGTAGGCGGACTGGGGTTCATGGTCATCAGCACATTCCTGTTGCTGATCCTCGGCGACCGCACGACCATACAGCAGCGGGCCCTGACGCGGGGGCTGATGAGCGACGCCGCGGGCGTGAAACAGATGCGCGCAATCCGGTCGTTTGGCAACCGGGTAATCGTAATAGTGCTGGCAATCTACCTGCTGGGATCCATCATCTATCTGACTCAAATCATCGGGCTGGACGGGATAGGCACGGGGAAGGCCTACTGGTACTCGCTGTTCCTGTCTGTATCATCATTCAACAACGCCGGCTTCAACATCATCCCGGAGGTCGCCCAGGGCAACGCGGCGAGGTTCGCTTCCAACTACACGGTGATAATCACCATGACCTTGATGATTGCCCTGGGGGGGCTGGGCTGGGTGACCATGGTCGACGTCTGGCGGGGGCGGCGGTTTGCCAGATTCTCCCTTGACACCAAGCTGGTTGTCGTCACCAGCCTGGGGCTGTGGCTGGTGGGGGCGGTGGTGCTGGCGATGATCGAGTTCATCAACCCGGAGACCCTGGGGGGGATGGGATGGGGAGAGAAGTGGGTGAACGCGGTGTTTCTATCGGTCAGCGGGCGGACGGCGGGGTTCAGCACGGTGGACTTCGGGCAGGCGGCAGATATAACGAAAATGACTTTTACTTTTCTGATGTATGTGGGCGGCGCGCCGGGTTCGGTGGCGGGAGGGATCAAGGTGGTGACCTTTGCGCTGATCGTGGCCGCCGTGATTTCGTCCCTGCGGGGCCGGGCGCATGCTGAGGCATTCGGGAGGGAAATACAGCAGCCGCAATTGCACCGGGCGCTGGCTGTGGCGGTGCTGGGCCTGGGTCTCATCTTCGTCACGGTGATGGCCCTGGTGGAAATCGAACGCGAGGCTCCCTACTTCCATCTGATGTTCGACGCGGTAGCAGCCCTTGGCACCGTGGGCGCCACCACCGGCATCGTGCCCGAACTCAGCCTTGCCTCCCAATCCATTCTCATGGTAGCGATGTTCGTCGGGCGCCTTGGTCCACTGGTATTGGCGCTGGCAATGGCGCCCCGGGAAGATGAGGTAGAGGCTTACAGGTATGCACAGGAACAGGTTAGAATAGGCTGACAACTTACCGGAAAACCCTTTTCGCGGGCGAAAAGGGAGGGCGGAGGAATCAGGTGAAGAAACAGGTTTGCGTCATTGGAATGGGCCGCTTCGGCTCCACAGTGGCGTACGAACTGTATCAGAGCGGACACGATGTGCTGGCCATTGACTTCGACGAGGCCAAGATCCAGGAACAGCTCGGCAAGGTCACCTACGCTGTGCGCGCCGACGCTACCAACGAATCAGTGCTGCACGAACTGGATATTCCTGACTACGACGTGGCAATTGTCGCCCTGGGCAGCGACAACATCCAAGCCAGCGTAGGCATAACAGTGCTGCTGAAGAGCATCGGGGTGCCGTTGATAATTGCCCGGGCTGCCAACGAACTTCACGGCGAAACCCTGGAGAGAATCGGGGCGGACAGGGTCCTGTTTCCCGAGGCGGAAAATGCCCGCCGGGTGGCAAGGCTGGAGTTTTCCAGGGAAGTGATGGACTACATGCCCATCCTGGCAGACTACGGCATCAGCAAGATCCGCACCCCCGAGGGCATGTTCCACCACACCCTGGAGGAGGCAGAGCTTTCCGGGTCAGGGGACCGGCACGACATCTCTGTTCTGGCAATACGCAGGGGCAGAATCTCGCTGCTCCATCCCGCCAGAGACGAGGTCATGCTCCCGGGAGACGTGCTGATCCTGGCCGCCACCAGCGAGCAGATCAGCAAATTGCCGGAGACAGCCAAGAAGCTTGCAGAAGCCAGCTCCAGGCACGGGAGACCCGGGGCGGCCCGGGCCTGACTGCTCCATTTGATGCAGCCACCGCTCGATAGATCAAGCACGGAATTCCCTAGCGCAAAAGCTCTGTAATTCCCGGAGTGGCGCATCAAGTCCCGTATTGTGCCGATTGAAGAGCTATTTCAAGACGTGACAGGGGCCTCAACCTCGTGGCGGTGGCTTGGCCATTCAAATGCGATAGCCCTGCACTGGTTACGGGTAGCGGCAAACCTTATAATTCTGGAAGTCAGCCGATCGGAAGTGCGGTCGCATCCCTGGCAGTGCTCGGAGCAACCGGCAAATGTCGCTCGACGCGCAACGCATACTCGTACCGATCAACGATTCCCCGCAGAGCGAACTGGCATTCCGCTGGGCCTGCCACATGGCCAAGGATGCCCGCGCCGAACTGATCGCTCTCCACGTGATAGTCATTCCTCTGGCGAAGTCCCTCGAGGCCGAGATCACCGAGGACATAGAGCAGGCAGAGAAACTGCTCACGCGCTACGAGCAGATCGCCCGAAGGGAGCAGAAGCCGAAGCTGGAGGCGCGCTGCGTCCGTGCCAGGCAGGTGGGGGCCGCCGTGGCCAGGGAAGCTGAAATAGAGCAGGTGGACCTGGTGATCGTCGGGATACCGTTTGACCGTAACATGGGGAAATACCAGTTGGGCAGGATCGCGTCGTACGTTTTTCAGCACGCAACCTGCCAGGTCTTGCTCTGGCGCGAACCGATGCCACCAGGATTCATTTGGGAGAACTGAAGAGAAGTGCGAGTCCTTGTCTACGGCTGCGGGCAACTGGCTTCGGGAGTGGTGCGCTCATTGATCGACGATGCCACCGAGATCACCGTCCTGGGCAACGAGAGAAGCCAACTGGAACGACTCAGCAGTTTTCCCAAGGTTTCGGCAGTGCTGATGGAAGAACCCATCATGCGCGATTACCTGATGGAGGCGCACATCGCAACAGCCGATGCCTTCCTCGCTCTGTCCACCGATGACCATGAAAACCTGCTTGTGGCGCAAATTGCCAGGCGGATGTTCAATGTTGAAATCGTGGTCTGCCACGTCGAGGAACCCCAGCTGCAGACGGTCTATACAAATACGGGCCTGAGCGTCGTGAGCTATTCGGTTGGTGTGCTGCAGGACGTTCAATTCGCCATCAATTCAACCTGAAATGCGCTGGAGGCGAATTTTTTGAGGAGTCCGACGGCAAGGGCAGTTAGATTACCGTAATGTTCGTAGTGATCGTAGGATGCAGCGAGGCGGGGTTTTTCCTTTCCAGGGCTCTGGCGGCCACCGGCCACGAGGTGGCCATTATCGAGAGGGAACCGCATCGCTACGAATTGCTTACCGAAAACATGGGAATGGTCGCGATGCTCGGCGACGGCGCGGACCGTGAGGTCCTCCGCATGGCCGGAGTGGAACGCGCCGACGCTGTTTTCGCATTGACCGGCGTCGACGCCACCAACCTGGTCATCTGCCAGTTGGCCAAGTCCCTGGCCGCAAGCACCCGCACCGTGACCATCGTCAAGGACCCCAAGCACGAGCCCATTTTCGAGGAATTGGGCATCGACATAGTGGTCAACTGGGTCCAATTGGCGCTGAATGCCCTCGAGGAAGGGATGCCAGGGCGACCGCTCAGACACCTGATGCAGGTCCAGCCGACCGGCATGGAGGTGGTATGCGTAACCGTGCCCACCGGGGCGGATGCGGTCGGCAAGCGCCTGGGCGACCTTGACTTGCCCCCGGAAAGCATAGTTTCACTGATAATAAAGCATGGCCATGCCATTCTGCCGGCGCGCCAGACCGTGGTTGAGGCCGGAGACGAAATAGTGGCTGCAATAAGCATAGGACTGGAACAGGCATTCTACGACATCTTCACCGGAGTCTGAACATGACCCGGACAATTGCCTTCCTGGGGCCATTGGGCACCTACACGGAGGAAGCGGCTCTCCTCTATGACGCCACAGCGGAATTGCGCCCGTTTCCGAACATTACTGCGGTGGGGATGGCGGTTGCCTCGGGTGATACGGAACAGGGTGTGGTGCCCATAGAAAACAGCATTGAGGGCTCGGTAAATTTCACCCTCGATCTCCTGCTCAGTGAGGGGTCTCTCCTGATCCGCAACGAAATGGTGCTTCCCATTGAGCACTTCCTCATGGGGCGACCGGGAACCCGACTCCAGGACATAGAGGTGATTTACTCTCACCCCCAGGCTTTGGCCCAATGCCGGGAGTACCTGGAGCGCAGGTTTGCCAGCGCGGAAAGGTCTGCTTCACTGAGTACTGCCCAGGCGGTGGGTGACGCAATTTCCAGCCCGGTTCCGTCAGCAGCCATCGCTCCCCGGAGGTCCGCAGACCTGTACAATGCCGAAATCTTCGACTCGGCCATTCAGGATGTGGCTGCCAACGCCACCCGCTTTGTCGTGCTGGCCAAGGCTGATCACCCGCCAACCGGCAACGACAAGACTTCCCTATCTTTCAGCTTCGCCCAGGACGTGCCCGGCCAACTGTACGAGGTGATGGGAGAATTCGCCCGCCGCGACATCAACCTGGCTAAGATAGAGTCCCGCCCGACGAAGACGTCCCTGGGACAGTACATCTTTCTGATCGACTGCGACGGTCACAGGGAAGACGGCGCCCTGGGCGAAGCCATCGAGGCCGTAAGGGGAAGGGTCAGCGCCCTCAGAGTGATGGGGTCGTACCCCAAGTGGGCGCCTGCTGAAGGGGCGAGCTAGTAGGGGGATACGGGGTGCCAGCGACCATTAAGGCCGGAAAGAACGGGACCTCCACTTAACGGCCATTCGCTGTAGGGTGGCAAAAAAAACCGGCCCCCCAATTGCAGTTCCCGCGCGCCCGAAAACGCCACACTACCCCAGAGGCTGGAACATTCAAGGGGGGCCGATAGGCCGGATCCCGTGTCCAGCCGCTGATGGAACGCTCCCACCAGCGGAAGCAGATGCCCTGAACACTGAAACCCCCGACCTTCACCCGGAAGACCATCCCGATCACTTACGCCGCGACCGGGACCGTTGGAATCCAAAGGCTCGACAGTGATTTTATACAAGTATAAAAATTATGTCAATGGCGCTCGTTATGGCAATTTGACGCTAAATATCGTTGTCCCTTCGTTCTCGTACACTTTGCTTAGCTGACCTGCCAGCGCCATTTCATCAAATACGGCCAGACCTTCATGCGCGAAGTTTAGCCTTTCCAGATCTCCCAGTACTACATAGGAAACGTCGTATCTCCGCAAGAGGTCTATTTTCGTATCAACATCCGTCGCTTCGTAGGCCAGTCGAACATCGCGGGCCCGGCGATCTATCTGGTCGCGGTAGTCAAACCGTTGCTGAATCTGATGCCACGGCCATCCGATGATTGTTGGCAATCCCGTGTAGTTGGCGATCCGCCCGCCCCAGCGGTACTGCTCCATGTGGGCCTCCAGCACCACCGGAGAGCCCTCTACGTTGTCCTGCAGCCACTGTATTGCTTGCAAGTCCCAGACAAGGGGAAAGTATTCATCGCGCTCCCAGTGCTGCGCCGCCGCCATGTATGCAGTCCCGTCCAGGGTCGGCGGCAGGTCGGAAAAGCGGTCGTCAACCCGGGCCTTGGTCCCAAGGACGGTGTACACCAGGGATGACCCGATCAGGACTATCACCACGCTGGCCCATACGATGCGGCCATCAAATCTCGGGAACCGCAGTTCCGGCAACCCGGACGACGCAATGAGCCAGAGCATGTAAGCCGCAGCTATAGCCAGGAATACCCAGACCTCCAGATAATATTTGAACAGGGTATTCATCCGGCCGATGTCGCCTTCGACCGTCACCAGGTCCACCCCCAGCACGATCAGAGCTGCCATTCCCACCATTACCAACACAATGGACTCAAATGGACGAGACGGGTCCGGGATGGACAGTGTCCGGCAGCCGGCAACCGCCAGCAGTATCAGCAGTCCCAGCATCAAGGCGACGGTGAAGTACCCGATGGCCGCGAGCAACAGGCCCGCCACCACCAGGACGGCAACAACCACTCTCAGCCAGTCCATCCAGCGCGGCAGTTCCTCTGCTCCCCAGAAGCTGCGCGCGAGAGTCGCAAGGTCCTTTCTCGTCTTGAGGAAAAGGTAGGTGACCACAACGAAAATGAAAAGGCTATGGATGGCCAGGAATCGATCGACCGGTGTCCGCCACCTTGAGGCGTCCAGGCCGTCGTTGAACGTCTCGTAGTACTGGTGGAAAGGCAGGAAGAGCAACAGGCTGAGCAGAACAACGCCAAGCGCGAGACCGGAGAAGAGAATCAATTTGCGTTGCGCTGGCAAGCGCGTGAACAGCGTTGCCAGGCCGATGACGGCAATGCACAAGAGCACGTAGGAAGGGTAGTCCCAGCTGTTGATTGTCCACAGGGATCCAAGAGACAGGGCGAGACACAGGCCGATGATCACGACCCACACCTTTCCGCCGTCACGCAGCCCTGCGATAAGCGCCAGACCCAAGCCCAGAGCCAGCAGCGTAAACGGGATCACCATCATGTGGGCGTGCAGGTCCGCGAACAGGAATGTGAAGAAGGGGAATTCGGTGATGTGCCACGAAGCCCCTGCGTCGCCGGGGATGTGATCGGGCAGCCAGAACGCCAGCGCAGGCGGCTCGAAGCTCTCCAGGGGCGATATCATCCGGCTGCTGCGCCAGAAGTCGAATCCGGGCCATGCCTCCCCTCTCGCCAGGACGATCCAGGCTCCTCGGAGGACCTGAATCATTCCGTCTATGTTGGCGATAACGGCGACGAACAGCGCGGCTGCGGCGCCGCACAGCGCCGGGGGCAGGAATCGAATGCCCTTGCGCGATGTCAGCCCGGTGTCTGACTCTCTGGGTCTCCTGACCCAGGCATTCCTGACGCCCGCAGCGAGGTTGTATCCGAGAGAAAACGCCCCGGTGAACGTAAGCGCGAAGAACAAGGGAACGGCCAGGTTGAAGGCGGTGGTAGGAAGAATCGCCGCCACCCGGTTGATGCACGAGATGACGAAGTAACCCCAGTAGTAATAGTTCAGGTACCCGCCAGCGAACCATGGGTCGAAGGGTGGCAAAGCGCTGGACCGAAACACGGCAGCGAAGTAAGCCAGCTCCATGGGCTTTTCGCCGCCCCGGTACGGATGCCACAGATCGGGGTTGAAATACCTGACGGCGACAAAAGCCAGAAAGGCCCCTAGGAAGATGCATTCGCTGGCAAGGAGAAGCCTCCACCTGGCCCGCAGGAATGCCCAGACCTCCTTGCCAGCAAACCGGAGAGCAATGCCCGAAGCCACGGCTACCGCTCCCATGCCCAGGTAAACGGCCCCCCGCGAGAATTCCAGCCAGCCCAGTGACACCACCAGCCAGGCCAGGTAGCAGACCAACAGCAGTCCCAGTATCCTGGCCAGTATGATCCCCCGGTCGGGCAGTGGCCTGAACACGACAATGGCCAGGGGCAGAGTGATCAGGAAAATCAGCTCCACCACCAGCAGCCAGGCCAGCACCGGGACGTCATTGGCCCAGCCGTTGCGGTCAGCGATTTCACTGAATGTCCCGCCAGACCGTTGTGCCTCCAACGCCTCCGGGCTGAGCATAAGGGCGTCGCTGTCTCCGCGAGAAATACGACCGTCCGGCGGAGCAAGCATCTGGCCCAGGGCGCCTGCGTCCAGCCCGCTCTCATTACGGAACACCAGCACCCTGGGGTGGTCGTAGCCGGACACGTTATCGTCGGCATACCCGAAATTTAGGGTAAAGCTGGCCTCTTGAGATCGCGCCTCGGGCAACGGGTTGTGGAGGCCGGACCAGGCGAGAGCATCATCGCGAAAGACCACGCCGCCGAGGGATGGGTAGTTGGTAAACTCGCGATGGAGGCGGTATCCCAGCTCACCTGCAAACAGGAGGCGATAATAGTTGTAGCTGTACGGAAAGCGGTCAGGGTCCCGGGAGGCGCTGGCGTATGGCCGGGCGCTGTAGAAGATCAGGTAGTCCGACAGGGCCAAGCGGACGGCCAGATCCCCCATTTTCTGGCGGGTATCCGGTTCATACAGGGGGAACTGCCAGATCACGCGCCCGTACAGTTCCGGCAGGTATTCGTCCCAGTGATTGTCCAGAACGATTGGCGAGTCCCTCGGAACCTCGTCTTGCAGCCATTGCGAAGCCTGGTTGGCGGGGTGTTCACCGGCATACATACGCTGGAAAGCCAGCGAGTAGAATGCGGTGCTCAGGACGACGAAAACGGGAAGCAGCAGCGCGGTACTGAGAGCCAGTATTATGATCCAACGCCTCGCGTTCACGTGCCGTCGCCCAAGTTCAGAAATGCCCTGCCTGACTGAATCCAACGCCTGGAGCGCAGGGGTCTTGAACCTGTCGACGTTCCAGAGCATCATTCGCGATGCCATCAGCACCATCACCGGCATCAAGGGGAACAGGTAACGCAGGAACCGCACCTCGAAGCTCTCGAGGAAGACCAGGCTGGGAACTACCCACGCCAGCAGCATCAGGTCGCCCCGCAGGTTGCGCCGGTCCATGGCCAGCATCAGGGCCGTAAAGGGAATGGACAGCCATGCCACCACGCCCAGCGGCACACCCAGACCCCACACCGCCGTCTGCCGTATCTGGTACAGGAAGGCGGGCGTGTCCACGTACTGCACCGTGAAAGGGAAGAACCCGGCCTCCCGCGCCATCCTTGTCTGGAGACTCACGTCGCTGACGAAGGCCCTGATGTCAATGAAGGCGTAGGGTGTGGTAACGAAAAACACGCCCAGCGCCACCACACCGCCGAGGGCGGCGTGGCCGGCGATCTTCACCACCATGGCCGGGGTAATTTCGTCCCACAGTCCCTCGGCCTCGTCGAGAATGCGGTAGCCGTAGCCCAGGGCCAGGGGCGCAAGGATGGGCAGCACGTTGACCTTGGGGGCAAGCGCCAAGCCCACGATCACGCCAAGCAGCACCGAGTCCCTGAGCCTGCGCCTTTCTGCCATACGCAGCGTGGCCCAGATGCTGGCCAGGGTGAGCAGGACGGTGAACGTCTCAGGACGGTAGAAGTGGCTGTGCTGAACATGGATTACGGCCAGGGCCGTCAGCCCGGCAGCCAGCAGACCGACCTTCCGGCCGTAAATGCGCTGTCCCAGCACGAACACCATCAGCACCGTGCCCACGTCGGCCAGGGCGGAGAGCGCGCGGCCGGCGTAGCGCATGTCGAACCCGCCGACGTCGGTGAACAGCTCGACTATGGAACGTAGGAAGACGAGGGCGTAGATGAGGATGCTGCCAAGCGGGAACCAGTGGGGGTTAAGAGGACTGCGTTCCGGGTCGAAGATGTAGCGGAGTCCGGAGAGGCCGGGCTCCGCGTCGGGGTGGTCGTTCAGGTAGCCGCAGTTGGAGGCATGGGGCGCCTCGGTGAGCAGGGAGTACATGCAGTCGGCCCGCATGTAAATGTCCCGCTCATCGGGGTGGAAGCCATACCCGTCGTCCCAGTTGATGCCGTGGAGCCGCAGCGCCAGCGCCACGGCGACAATGGCCGCCAACAGGAAGAACGGCCAGGAAATACCCCCCCTTTGCATTCCCCCCCTGAGGGGGGGAAAGAAAGGGGGGGTGAGATAGTTGACTATATTGGCCGGAAGGCGCATAAAGGAAACTCAGATGATCTCCGCTTTACCTCCAGACTGCCTCAAATACGTCTGAAACGTTGGACTAGATGCCCTTCTCGCTCATCATGGCAGCCAGGTCGGCAGTGCGGCAGGAGTAGCCCCACTCGTTGTCGTACCAGCCCATGATCTTGACCATGCGGTCTGCCATCACGATGGTGGACAGGGCGTCAAAGATGCAGCTGTGCGGGTTGCCCCGGAAGTCGGAACTGACCAGCGGCTCGTCGCAGTACTCGAGGACGCCTTTGAGTTCGTTCTCGGCGGCCTTCTGGAAGGCGGCATTGACGTCGGCGACTGACACGTCGTGGGCCACCTGGGCAGTGAAGTCGGTGATGGAGCCGGTGGCGGTCGGCACCCGGAAGGCCATGCCGTGCAGCTTGCCGTTGAGCTCCGGCAGCACCAGGCCCACGGCGCGGGCAGCGCCGGTGCTGGTGGGGATGATGTTCATGGCCGCCGCCCTGGCCCGCCGCAGGTCGCTATGGCGCTGGTCCAGGATGGCCTGGTCGTTGGTGTAGGAGTGGATGGTGGACATCAGCCCATGTTCCACAACGAACTGATCGTGCAGTACCTTCACCATGGGAGCGAAGCAGTTGGTGGTGCAGGACGCGTTGGATACGATGGTGTGCTTGTCCTTGTCGTACAAATGGTCGTTGACGCCCAGCACCAGCGTCAGGTCTTCGCCCCGGGCCGGAGCAGAGATGATCACCTTCTTGGCCCCGCCGGTCAGGTGGCCGGAAGCCTTTTCCGCGTCGGTGAATATGCCGGTGGACTCGACGACGAGGTCCACGCCCATTTCGCCCCAGGGTATGGCCGACGGGTCGCGTTCCGAAAAGACCTTGATGGCCCTGCCGTCAACCACGAGGTCGCCATTGTTGGCCTCGACCTTGCCAGGGTAGCCGCCGTAGCTGGTGTCCCACTTGAGCAGGTGAGCGTTGGTCTCAGCATCGGTCAGGTCGTTGACCGCCGCTACTTCCACCTTGCCTTCATTGCGCTCCTGGTTGGCCCGGAGCACCAGCCTTCCGATCCGTCCAAAGCCATTGATACCGATCCGCGTTACCATGGTCTTACCTCCCGAAATG
Organism: Dehalococcoidia bacterium; assembly: GCA_965203005.1. Classification (GTDB taxonomy): domain Bacteria; phylum Chloroflexota; class Dehalococcoidia; order Lucifugimonadales; family UBA3495; genus VXOI01. Next base: position 596,592 of record CBDBBS010000002.1, on the reverse strand, counting down.
GCGGCATCTCCTGAACTCGGTTCGGCTGCCGCAGGGTTGCAAATTGCCAGTATTCTACACTATCAGCCGAGGGCCTTATGCGCCTTCATGGCCGCTTCACGTTCAGCCATCTGCTCCTGAATCTGAGCCATCTCATCCTCAGTCCATGGCCGCCACGTTTCCAAGTGAGGGAGGAGCAACTCGGCGGCGCGCTCCAGGGTGAATCCGACCGCGCGCCCGTCTTCCTGCTTGTGAGCGGTCAAACCTTCCGCAACTGATTGGTCAAAAACTATGGGGCAATCGCTCTTAGTCAAAGTCAGCGTATCGCTTTCCTTCTCGTATGACGCCCATAGCTCTCCATTACAGAGACTGCCCTTCACTACTTTCAGATTCAGGAAAGGCATCAACATCTTGGCAGCGTCGAGCAAATCGAACCCTACACATTCCCTGGAACCCCGTTCGGCGTAGAACGCAGTGAGGATGGTATATTTGGTAATGTCTCCGCCTCCGCCTCCAGCTGGAAGTCCATTCCAAAGAGCCAAGAAATCTCCCTCGGGAACGAAATCTATTTTCAGTTCTCTGTTAGGCATGGTTCATCTCTTGCATTATCAAGAATCGGGTCTATAAGCTGTCAGTATCGCAGGGCCACCGGAATTATGCGCAACCACGACTTTCATCCACCACGATTCGCTTCCCGGCTCCTTAATCTGCCTCCAATACACCTGCCTGTTGCCTACGGGAGGATAGGTAACTTCCGGAGACTCCAGCACATAGGCTACGCGCTCGTCGGTAGCCTCCGTATGCTTTAATTCCCTTTGTTCCAAAAAATGCGGCGTATGAGCATAGAATACGCCGCCTGCTGTCACCCCAAGTCGTTCCGACGTCAACGGTCATTCAATCCTATCACAGCGACCGCCCCAGGTAGTCGAATGCCGAGGCGCCTGCGTACACCGCTCCCTCGCCCAGTTCGGCCTCGATGCGGAGCAGGCGATTGTACTTGGCCACACGCTCGGAGCGGGCTGGAGCGCCGGTCTTGATCTGCCGCACATCCCAGCCTACGGCAAGATCGGCGATGGTGGTGTCCTCCGTTTCGCCGGAGCGGTGGCTCATTACCGCCCCCCAGCCTGCGTTTCTGGCCGTGTCCAGCGCGGCTCTGGTCTCAGTGAGGGTTCCGATCTGATTCGGTTTCAGAAGGACAGCGTTGCTGGCCTCTTCCTGGATGCTGCGGTTGATGCGGGCTATGTTGGTGACCAGCAGGTCGTCCCCCACCAACTGAACACTTGAACCGAGCCGCCGCCGCAACTCCTTCCAGCCGTCCCAATCATCCTCGGACAGTCCATCCTCGATGCTGAGAATGGGGTATTGGGTGGTCCAGGACTCGTAAAGATCAATAAGTTCGTGGGAGTCCAGGGTTGAGCCTTCTCTTTCCAGTACATACTTGTCAGCCGAGCTGTCGTACAGCTCCGTGGCCGCCACGTCCAAACCGAGAAAAACGTCACTGCCTGGGTGGTAGCCAGCGTTCTCCACGGCCAGGAGCACCATTTCCAGCGCCTCCCTGTTGGAGGAAAGCGAGGGCGCGAATCCTCCCTCGTCGCCGACGTTCAGGCTGTGCCCTCCGGCCCGCAGCAGGAATCGGAGGGACTGGTAGATCTCCGCTCCGGCACGCAGCGCGTCCGAGAAGCTCCCCACACCGACAGGCAGTACCATGAACTCCTGGATGTCCGCCGAGTTGGAGGCGTGGCGTCCGCCGTTCAGGATGTTGAACATGGGCACCGGCAAACTAACGGGCCCTTCGTCGGCGAGGTGGCGCCAGAGGCCGACACCCTTCGCTGCGGCAGCGGCATGAGCCACTGCGAGTGAAACAGCCAGTATGGCGTTGGCTCCCAGCTCTCCCTTGTTGTCCGTGTGGTCCAGGCCAACCATGAACTGGTCAAGGGCCTCTTGAAAGAAGGGGGAGCGTCTCTGGAGATAGCCGCCCAGCACTGTGTTCACGTTGGCGACTGCCTGGAGCACCCCGTTTCCGCCAAACCTCCGGGCGTCCCTGTCCCTCAGCTCCACCGCCTCGTGGCTGCCGGTACTGGCGCCCGACGGCACCAGGGCCCGTCCCATTACGCCATTGGAGAGGCGAACCTCCGCCTCCACGGTAGGATTGCCGCGAGAATCAAGGGCCTCACGGCCCACCACGGCCTCAATGAATATGCCGCTCAGGTCGGTGCTCATACCGCTGCCCTCGATACTGCATCTCCGCCCTTCGAAGTGCCCAGGGCAGAGGCAATGCTGGAGAAAGTCCCCTAACCGCCGCGAGACTCCACGGCCGCGATGGCCTTCTCCACGGCATCGACAGGGTCCATGGCGTTGATAATGCGTTCGTGGATTGGCGTGCCCTCGCCGGTTTCGGTGAAGGACCAGGTGTTCAGACCCACCACAGGAATTCGGGCATCCAGCGCATACGCAATCTCGCAGAGCGTTCCGAATGCCCCGCCCACCGCGATGCAGGCAGCCCCGGTATGTACCACGATAATATTGCGCGAGTACCCCATGGTGGTGACTATGGGTATGTCGACGTATTCGTTGGCGTCCGTTGGCACCCGCCCCGGCAATATGCCGATGGTCGTGCCACCCTCGGACTTGGCTCCCCGGCACACGGCCTCCATCACGCCGCTGAGGCCGCCACAGACAACGGCGACTCCCCGCTTGGCCAGTTCGCGGCCCACTCCCTCTCCCAGGTCTATCAATTCCTTGTTTGGCGGGTTGCTGCTGCCGATTACCGCAATGATCATCCTACTACCTGCGCCGCCTCCTTCCGGGTCTGAATCGCATCAAGGCGGTCCGTGCGCCGCCCGATTACGCCGCAACCACAAGATGGCCCTTGCCTAGCTCATAATGGCCCTGCTGGCAGCCTCAATGGTGTCAATGAGTGGCGCAGGGTAAACGCCAATCCAGAACACGGCCAGCAGTCCCGCCCCGAGAACAGCCAGGATGGTCAGCGAGGGACGGCGGCCCAAGGCCGGGAAGGTCTCGAACAGGGTGGCTCCATACCGGGGGGCGGGATCTCCGGAGTCCCCGTGTTCGTGCTCGCCGTCTCCGTGTTCTGCATCCACGTGTTCGTACCCGTAGCCGTGTCCGTATGCGGGTTCTCCCTCAGCGGGTTCGATGTACATCTGCCGGATGACCTGGAGGTAGTAATAGAGGGAGACGAGGCTGGCGAACACGGCCAGTCCGGCCAGCCACAGCAGGCCCTCGTCGGCTATGGCGGTGAACAGGTAAAACTTGATGGCGAACCCGGCGAAGATCGGAAGCCCGGCCAGCGAGAACATTCCGATGGCGATGGACGCCGCCAGGAACGGCTGGGTACCCCCAAGGCCAGCCAGGTCGGTCATCATCTCCTTGCCGGTCATGTTGAAGAAGGAAATGAACCCGCCAAAGACCACAAAGTTGGTCACGGAGTAGCCGACAAGGTACAGCATCACCCCGTTTGACGGCAGACTGGAATCAAGGGAAAGGGCGGCAATCCCTGCCAGCAGGAACCCGCTGTGTCCGATGCTGGAATAGGCCAGCAGTCGCTTCAGGTTGCGTTGGGCCAGGGCCACCAGGTTACCCACCATCATGGTAACCGCAGCCAGCACAGCCAGCACCAGCTGCCATTGCTCCCAGCGGTCGGCCACCGGGACGAATCCCTCCGCCACCAGCCGCAGCACCAGCGCGAATGCGGCGGCCTTGGAACCAATGGACAGGTAGGCCGTGATGGGATACGGCGCGCCCTCGTAGACGTCAGGAGCCCACATGTGGAACGGAACGGCGGCCACCTTGAAGCCCAGCCCCACCAGGATGAGGGCCATTCCTACCCACAGCGAGGGGCTGACCTCAGAGGCAAACGAAAGCCCGGCAGCGATATGGGCGAACTTGGTTACGCCCAGCACGCCGTAGACCATGCTGACGCCGTAGAGCAGAATGGCGGAGCTGAACGCGCCGACAATGATGTATTTCAGCCCGCCCTCATTGGATTTGGGGCTGTTACGGGAGTATGCAGCCAGCACGTACAGGCTGAAACTCAGGAGTTCAAGCGCTATGTAGGCGGTGAGCAACTCCCTCGCCTGGGCCATGATGTTCATCCCCAGGATCGAAAAAAGCACCAGCCCGTAGAACTCGCCCTTGTGGTCCAGGTGTTCGTTGACGAAGTCCATGGAACTCAGGATGATGAACACCCCGATCCCCATGAACAGCACCTTGAACCAGAGGGAAAAGTCGTCGATGGCGAGCAAGCCGTTGTACAGCGACTCGTCGTGGTCCCAGACCATGAAAATGGACACCACGATCAGGGCAATCAGACCTACGATGGAAGTCCACCCCAGAAGGTTCTTGCGGGTCTCCGGCAGAAACAGGTCAGCCACGAAGACCAGGAAGGCCAGGCCCGCAAGCGCGAACTCCGGCGTGAGCAGTTCCAGGTTGTCAGTGAGCGACACGGCTGCCTAGACTCCCGGGATGGTTGGGACGCTGACGTTGATGACCCGCAGGATCGGCTCAGGCCAGACGCCCACGAAAATAATGACAAGGACGAAGGCGCCCGCGACCGACTTTTCCATAACTCCAGCGTCGGACAGCCCGGACCAGCGGACGTCAGGCTCCCCGAAGAACGTTCGAGCCAGTAGGCGCAGGATGTAAACGGCAGTGAGGGCCGCGCCCACCACGGCCAGTATGGCCAGCGGCAGGTAGGTGCGGAATGCCCCGGTGAACACCATGAACTCGGCGATGAAGCCGCTCATCCCCGGCAGACCCAGCGAGCAGAGACCGGCGATGGCAAAGAAGAAGCAGGTCACTCCCATCCGCCCGAACAGCCCGTTCAGCACGTTGATGTCACGGACGTGGGCACGGTCGTAGATCGCGCCAACCAGCGTGAACATGAGGGCCGTCATGATGCCGTGAGAGAACATTTGCAGCACCGCGCCGCCCATTCCGATGCTGTCCAGCGTGGCGATGCCCATCAGCACGTAGCCCATGTGACTCACGCTGGAGTAGCCGATGATGTACTTCAGGTCCTGCTGCGACATCGCCGACATTGCGCCGTACAGCACGTTGACCGTGCCCAGGGCGATCAGGACCGGCATCCACCAGTCCGCGCCCTCAGGCAGCAGGAAGATCCCGACGCGGATGATGCCGTAGGCTCCCAGCTTCATCAGCACGCCGGCGTGGAGCATGGACACGGCCGTCGGCGCGGCCACGTGGCCGTCCGGCGACCAGGTATGGAAGGGCCAGAGGCCAGCCAGCGAGCCAAAGCCGATCATGAACAGCGGGAACACCAGAATCTGGAAGGTGCTGTCGAACCGCCCCAAGGCCGCCATGTTGGTCAGGGTCTGTAGGCTGAAAGTGCCATCGCCCTGCCCCGACGCCTCGGCATACACCGCGAGAATGCCCACCCAGATGAGAATGCTGCCTGCCACCAGGAACAGGATCAGCTTCATCGCGCCGTATTCCTTGGTGCGGAGGAAGGTGCCGAAATTGGTGCTGCTACCCCATACGCCGATGAGGAGGTACATGGGCAGCACGGCCAGTTCGTAGAAGAAGAACAGGAAGAACAGGTCGCGAACGACAAACACCCCGTAAACGCCGGCCGCCAGGGCCAGCAGGAGCACGAAGAACTCGCGTGTGCGGTAGGTGATGTTCTGCGAGATCATCACGCCGCCCATCAGAACGATGCCGTTGAGCACGATCAGGGGCGCCGCAATGCCGTCGATGCCCAGCGACAGGCTGATGTCCATCGGACCGGGCAGCCAGTCGTAAACGCGGGTGAACTGGAATCCGCCAACTTCGTGGTCGTACCTGGCGAAAATCAGGACCGACAGCACCAGAGAAATGGCGCTGACAAAGAGCGCGAAGTACCAGCTGTCCTTGGGTCGGTCTCCGGGCATGAACATCGTCAGCCCTGCGCCGGCCAGCGGCACCAGGACAAGGAGCAGCAGCGCAACCTGATCGAAGTTACTCACAACTGCCGCCCCTGATCAAACGCAGAGATCGCGGAGGAAGCGCAGAGTTCGCAGAGATTCTTTGATTCCTCCGCGCCCTCTGCGAAATTCTCTGCGCCTTCTGCGTTGAAAACCTTGTGCTCACGAGGTCACCAACCACCAGAAGATGCCCAGCCCAACCGTTCCCAACACCATCGCCAGTGCATAGCTGTACAGGTGGCCGGTTACGTGCAGCCGGAGTGCGATGCCCAGGCGTCGCACCGTGTCCGCCGGGCCGTTGATGCCGACGTCGTTCACGATTGCCCGGTCGAAGAATCCCACGAAATTGGCCACCACCAGCACAACCCGGTCGATGACCCACTGGTAGACCTCGTCGAAGTAGTATTTGTTCTCCACCACCCGGAGAATCGCAGCGAATCGCTGTCTCGTTCCCTCCAGCGAAATGCTGCCTCGCTCGTAGATCAGGTAAGTCAGCACGAAGGCTCCGACGGCCATCACCGCCGAGAGAATCCCGATCCACCAGGTGAACTCGAACGCATGCGGCTTGTGAACGAATACGAAAGTCCCGAACCCTCCGAAGGCACCCGGCCAGTTCCAGCTAATCAGCCCAAACCCGATGGCCAGGACCGCCAGCAGCATGAGCGGGACGGTCATCACCGGCGGTGATTCGTGGGTGTGCTCCAACTCCTGCGGCATCCTGCCGAAGAAGGTCACGAACACGGCGCGGCCCATGTACAGCGCGCTCAGCAGCGCCGTCACCAGCGCGAGCACAATGAAGGCGGGATTCAGCCCGTGGCTCACGGACTGCAGGATCTCATCCTTGCTCCAGAAGCCGGCCAGTATGGGAATGCCGCCCAGCGACATGGCTCCAATGGCGAACACGATGGTGGTGATAGGCATCACCCGCCGCAGTCCGCCCAGCTCCGAGATTTCCTGCTTCTCCGTGGCGTGAATCACGCTTCCGGAGCCAAGGAACAGCAGCGCCTTGGCGAACCCGTGGGCCAGCAAGTGGAAAATGGCGGCGGTATACCCTCCTGCCCCCAGCGAGAGCATCATCAAGCCCAGATGGCTGACGGTGGAATACGCAAGTATGCGCTTGATGTCGGTCGCCACCAGGGCGATGGTTGCGGTAACCAGCGCGGTCACCAGTCCCACTATGGCGACCACCGTGAGAGGTATGCCGCTGTACGCCTCGAACAGCGGGAACGCCCGGGCCACCAGGAACACACCGGCGACGACCATGGTTGCGGCGTGAATCAGGGCGCTTACCGGAGTCGGGCCTTCCATGGCGTCGGGAAGCCACACGTGGAAGGGAATCTGCGCCGACTTGCCCATAGCGCCGAGGAACAGCAGCAGCGCCGCCGCGATGGTCACGCCCTCGCTCATTGTGCCGGCCTGCACCGCCGCAAAGGCATCGGTCATGCTGAAGGTGCCAACCTCCCGCCAGAGCAGCAGGATGCCCACCAGCAGGCCCACGTCGCCTATGCGCGTGACGATGAACGCCTTCTTGGCCGCCTCCCTCGCTGCGGGACGCTCGTGCCAGAACCCGATGAGCAGGTAAGAGCAGACGCCAACCAGCTCCCAGGCCACGTAGAGCAGCAGGAAGCTGTCGGAGAGGATGATGGTCAACATGGAGGCGGCGAACAGGGCGTGAACTGCGAAATACCAGTTCAGGCGCGGGTCGCCGTGCATGTATCCGAGGGAATAGATCTGCACCATCAGGGCCACGAAGGTCACCAGGCCCAGCATGGCGATAGTGACCGGGTCCACGAAAAAGCCCCAGGTGAGGGTAACGCTGCCATCGGCTCCGGGCAGTCCGGCGTTGAACCAGACCCGGTCGTAGTTGCAGGTCAGAGCCTCGGTACCGATGGCCGTGTAGCACTGCTCCGTGGCCGTGGATGCGTCCAGCCAGCCAAAGAGGGCGATCCAGAAGAATATGAACCCGGCGGCAATTGCGGGAATGGAAATGAGGGCGCCCTTACCGGGCAGCCGGTTTCCAATAAGGACAATTACCGGAGCGGCGGCGAAGCTGAAAACGGGGATGAGCCAGGCCCACTGCATCAGGGGTACACCAACAGTGCATCCCTTCCCCCTGAGGGGGAGGGCTAGGGTGGGGGTGAACCGTGGCAAGGAGATTCTCACTAAAGGATTACCATTTCATCAGGTTGATCTCGTCCACGTTCACCGTGGAGCGATTCCGGTACATGCGCAGGACTATGGCGAGGGCCAGGCCGACCTCAGCGGCCGCCACGGTGATGATAAAGATCGCGATGAGCTGACCGTCGAAATTGGCAAACGGGTTGGTGCCCTCCATGTGGGCGGCAGCGGCAATCAGGTTGATGTTCACGGCATTGAGCATCAGCTCGATGGACATGAGAATCAGCACCGCGCTTCGCCGCGCCAGCACGCCGTACAGTCCGATAACGAACAAAGCGGCGCTGAGGAGCTGAAACCAGACCAGATCGACCACGGCCTAGTTCTCCCCCGGCCCAGAGCGGGCGATGATTATCGCGCCAATGAGGGCGACCAGCAACACCAGCGAGGCTACCTCGAAGGGCACGGCCCAGGTGGTGAACAGGGACTCGCCAATGCCGGAGAACGAGGCGTTCTTCGGCTCTGTCCCCCTCACGGCGTTGATCAGAAACGCGGGCACCAGTACGCCCAGAAGGCCCAGGGCCGCCAAGGCCGCCAGCGGCCACTGCCTGTTGTCGGAGGTCCGCGGGTACTCCGCGTTGCGCGTCAGCATGATGGCGAATATAAGGACTATGACGATTGCGCCGCCATAGATAAGCACCTGTACCAGCGCCAGGAACTCGGCATAAAGGACAAGGTATATGCCGGCCACCGCCACCAGCGAGACCAGCAGCGCCAGCGCGGCCTGCACGATGTTGCGGGTGGCCACGACGGCCAGGCCACCGCCCAGGGTGAACACGGCCAGTACGATGAAGAGCGCCCAGGACATGCTAGTTGTCACCGCACTGTGGTGGATTCACCACAGAGAACACAGAGATTCCTAAGTTTACGTGTTGCATTCTGTCCCTCTGTGATCTCCGTGTCCTCTGTGGTTAAACGCCGCGCTTCGTGGGCGGAACCCAGTCCGTTTCCTTCTGGTGCTTGTACCCGATTTCCAGCAGCACCGGAAGGTCCACCCGGTCTCCGTTGCGGACGTAGGTGCTCATCTCGTGCTCGTGGGACATCACGATAGCATCGAAGTTACACCACTCGACGCAAATTCCGCACAGTATACAACGGTTCAGATTTATCTCGAAGCTCTCAACAATCTTGCGGCGGCTGCTCTTGCCCTCGGCATGCAGGGGATTGTCCTGCATCGTCGCTGACATGCACTGGGTGGGGCAATGCCTGATGCAGACCATGCAGCTGGTGCAGTACGGCTCATCCACGTCCTCATCCCAGGTCAGGGCGGGAAAGCCCATAAACCGCTCCTGCACCGGGGTCGGGGCTTCCTCGCGCTGGAACAGGTTGCCGGTGGCGGGATATTGGCGGGTGACCGGCTCCCGCAGCCCCTTGGCTGAGGAAATCAGGGTTATGAACATTCCCTTGATACTGTTCAGCATGGCCCCTCTTTTTTGCCTTCACAAAAGGCTTTCAAGTCGGTTTCCCTTACTTCTTCGGTCGCAAAAGGGGTATTCATCTCTGTCTGCGACTGGCGGCGCGGGCGGCCATAAGCGCCTCCTGCCGCTCCCGGACCTGGGCCACCCGGCTGGCTGGACCGGCCAGCTTGCGGTAGATCACGTACCCGACCCACACCAGTCCCGCCACCGACATCAGCGTCAGAGACCAGGCCGGCCAGTTGTAGAACTGGTATATCGCGGTCATGACAACGGTCAGGAAGGACAGGGGCACCACCACCTTCCAGGCGAAGGCCATCAACTGGTCGATGCGCAGACGCGGGAAGGTCCCTCTGATCCAGAATATCACCAGAAGTACCAGGTAGACTTTGAACAGGAACCAGATGATTTCCCACCAGCCTTCCAGACCGGGGCCCGCCCAGCCGCCAAAGAACAGGATCACCGTGAGGGCGGCAATGGCGAAGGTGTTGATGTATTCGGCGAGGAAGAAGATGGACCAGTGGGCGCCGCTGTATTCGACGAAAGGCCCGCCGACAATCTCCGATTCCGCGTGGTAAATGTCAAAGGGGGTGCGCCCTACCTCGGCAAGGCCAGCGATGAAGAAAATGACCAGCCCGAGCGGTTGCACCAGCACGAACGGATAGCTGCCCTGGGCCGCCACGATTTCCCGCAGGTCCAACGACTGCGCGAGCATGGCCACCGAGACGGCCACCATGATGATTGGTATTTCGTAGCTGACCAGTTGGGCAGCGGCCCTCAGGCCGCCCAGCGTTCCGTACTTGTTGGCCGACCCCCAGCCGCCCAGCACCAACCCCAGGATGCCGATGACAGAGAACGCAATGATGTAGAACAGGCCAAGGTCAAGGTTCTTGATGACGGCATTCTGAGCGCCCGGAATGGTCACCCAAATCATGAACGCCGACAGCACAACGATGACCGGCGCTGCCCAGAAAATGGCCTTCTCGGAGGACGTGGGTATGATGTCCTCTTTGAGTATCAGTTTTATGCCGTCGGCCACCGGCTGCAACAGGCCCATGGGTCCGGTGCGGGTGGGACCCAGGCGGCGTTGCAAGCGGCCCAGGGTCTTGCGCTCCAACCACGTGAGGGATAACACCACGATGGCCAGCACGTTGAACATGATGAACAGGCCCAGGGCAATCCAGCCGAAGTCGGCCCAGGAGATGAACAGCAGCCCCGGCATCAGCGGTCAACCTCGCCCATCACGATGTCCAGGGAGCCAAGTATCACAACCGTGTCTGCGACCCAGGTGTCGATCAGCATGTGCCGTATGGCAGAGAGGTTGCAGAAGGAAGGCGGCCGCAGCTTGAGGCGGTAGGGCCGGTCGCTTCCGTCGCTCACCAGGTGAACTCCGATCTCGCCTCGCGGGTTTTCGGCCCGCACGTACACCTCGCCCGCAGGTGGCCGAATCAGCCGGCGGCTGCCACCCGGCGCGGAGTTTATGGCGGTCAGCGGCTGGGGGCTGTTGTCCGGCCACCTTTCGCGCCATTGCTCCATGGCCTGCTCGACAATGCTCAAGGACTCGTAGCATTCCTGTACACGGAGGTAGTAGCGGTCCCAGCAGTCCCCGTCCAGACCGATAGGTACGCCGAAATCGAAGCGGTCGTAAATGGAATAGGGAGCGGCCTTCCGGACGTCGTAATCGACTCCCGACGCGCGCAGGCATGGCCCCGTCAGGCCGAAGTCAATGGCGTCCTCGGCGGTGACCGGGGAGACATCTTTAAGGCGGGCCAGGAATATCTCGTTGAAACTGAGAAGTTTGTCCGACTCTTCAAGGTCCTCACGTATGAGGGGCATCAGCTCCTGCAACCGGGGCATGAAATCTCCCGGCACGTCCTCCTTGATGCCACCGACCCGGAAGTAGTTGTGCATCATCCGTGCGCCGGAGATGTGCTCGAAAAGGCCCTGGATGCGCTCCCGCCCCCGAAAACAGAACATGGACGGCGTCATTGCTCCGGCGTCCAGTCCCATGGTGGCGATGAACAGCAGGTGGCTGGCGATCCGGTTGAGTTCGCAGAGGATCACCCGGACGTACTCAGCACGCTCGGGCACCTCAAGACCCATCAGCTTCTCAACGGCGCGGCAGTAAATGTGCTCGTTGTTGAAGTTTGCGATGTAGTCCAGCCGGTCAAAAAGCGTAATGATCTGGTGGTACTGCTCTCCCTCGCACAGCTTTTCCGAACCCCGGTGCAGGTATCCGATGTGGGGCACGAGGTCGACGACCTTTTCGCCGTCAACCCAGAGCACCATCCGGAAAACGCCATGGGTAGACGGATGCTGTGGCCCCATGTTGAGCAGCATTTCGATGGGCTCGCCGCCTGAGGCCGGTACGGGCGGCGAGACGGGTTCGGCGCCCGCTCGAAGGGCTGCCGAGGCATCCGTGGTCATTGCGCCGGCGGCTTCAACCATTGCTTTCTCTGCGCCTTTCCTTACCCAACCTTTTCACCCCACCCCTTCGACAAGCTCAGGACAGACCCAACCCTTCCCCTCAACGGGGAGGAGACTTTTGAGATAGTCCCTAAAGTATCAAAATGTCCGGCCCATCCACCGGTTTGACTTCGCTGCTGGTCCAGACGCCGTCTTCGAAATAGAATCCCGCCTCTATGAGGGTTTCGTCCAGTACGCCCAGATTATCGCAGTCTTCCAGGTAATCGGCTACCTGCTGCCTCAGCCCGTCTCGGGCATCCTGCACCGTGTCCCCGAAGGCCGTGATCAGCAACTCGGGGCAAACGGCTTGAAATGTTCTGCCGACCTTCGATTCCTCAATCTGGTATACCACCCTGCTTGAACCTGGAACCTCGTCCCCCTCCCGATCAGAATCCCAATCTGAACCGAAAATTCCGAACGGGTCCTCAGTCATTTTCTCGACGTGTGCTCGCGTTTGGTTCTGACAGCGAGTCCATGAATTCCAGATGGAGTTCCGTCTCCTCGTCCACTTCCGGGTATCCCGCATCTGCCAAGGCAACCGCCATGCTGTCGCTGCAATCCCGGGCCGAAATCCAGATCAGCATGGCCTGGACCAGTTCATCCCGGGCAACATCGGCTGATTCGCCCTCTGCCTGCACATCGAGGCCATCCACCCAGGCCACGAACCTACCGCCTTCCTGCTCCACCCTGGCTGTCAGCAGTGCCGTCTGTGCGGGCGCACAGCCGTGCGCCCCTACCTCATTTGATGGAGATAATGGATGTGATTCATTGTGCGCAATCATAGTGCCCTTCGACAAGCTCAGGACAGAAGCGGTTGGCTTGCGGTGAGCTTGTCGAACCCTCAGAACTCGCGGTACTCGTAAAACGGGAATTCCTTGCGCCCCGGGAAGCCCTCAAATTCGTCGTACAGTAGCAGCGGCGACAGGTCAGGGTGCCCGTCGAAGGAAACTCCGAACAGGTCGTGTGCCTCCCGTTCGTACCATTCCGCTGCCCGCCACACGCCAGTAACGGTCGGCAGGACTGGATCGTCGTACGGGGCCTCGGTTTTCACCACCAGCGTCCGTTCCGGCTCCAGCGACTGCAAAATGTAGACCATCTGCACAACGGGTTCCTGACTTGCGGCGCTGGGGGGGTTGTCCACCGCCGTCATGCACAGCAACATCTTTGCGCCCACACGGTCATCGTCCTTCATGGTACGGCAGACTTCGGTGATGTGCTGGCGCTCAACGGTTACCTGGGGCAGATCGCTGAGGGTTCCGGGTTGGGGACTGTACGGCTCCAGCGCAGCCAGCATCGTATCCAGCAATGCGAGGCCATCGTGGCTCAGGGAGCTGAGATCCGGCCCTTCCGGTTCGGTCTCCTCGACCACATCCCCCGAGGCTTCCTCCGACGCTCCGGCAGGATCCGGGCTGGAGCTGGGCTGATCCGGCGTCGTCACCGTCGTTCGGCGTCCTGCATGATCTTCTCCTGTAGCTTGATGATGCCGTACAGGAGAGCTTCCGGCCGAGGGGGACAGCCCGGAACGTAGACATCCACCGGCACGATGTGGTCAACGCCCATCACTACGGAGTAAGACCGGTAGTAGGGGCCGCCGTTGGTGGCGCAGCTCCCCATGGCGATGACCCATTTCGGCTCCGGCATCTGCTCGTAGAGCAGGCGTATGGGTTCCGCCATCTTCTTGACCACCGTGCCCGCCACAATCATCACGTCTGCCTGCCTCGGGGATGGCCAGGTGACCACCCCGAAACGGTCGAAGTCGTGATGCGCCATGTAGGTCGATATCATTTCAATGGCGCAGCAGGCCAGCCCGAAGCTGAGCGTCCAGAGTGAGGACTTTCGGGCCATGGCAAACAGCTGGTCAGTGGTAGTGGTGACAACCCCCGGCATCCTGTTGCCGATGTTCTCGTCAAACAGGCTGGGCCCGGGCCGGTTGCCGGTCCCCAACTCGATCTGGACGGGCGTCTGGCCAGGGGACAGTTGGGGCCGCAGGGGGTTTATTTCTGCCATTCAAGCACCCCTTTGCGCCAGGCGTAGACAATGGCGAACGCCAGCACCGCCAGGAACAGCATCATGGCGTAGAAGGGCAGTGAGGTGACCTGGTCCTGGAGGAAAATCACCGCCCAAGGAAAGAGGAAAACCGCTTCCACATCGAAAATCAGGAACAGGATGGCGAAAATGTAGAAACGGACATTGATGTTGGACCAGATGTAGGGTGTGGCGGGAATGCCGCACTCATAGGTGGTCAGCTTGACCTCGGAGGAACGCCTTGCCGAGAGGATGCGGGAGGCAGTGAGCATACCGATAATGGCGGCGGCGGCGATGAACGCCGAAACGGCCACGGCCGTCCAGTTTTCGGTGAATATTTCGGGGTTAAAGACCTGTAGCAACATTTCTGTGGACGCTGTTCCTACCTTTCAGGATCCCTATCCGGGCGGATGACGCCACCCTCGGAATGCTACATACGGCGGGGCCGAATATAGCATCAGCCTCAAGTCAGTGTCAATTGAATCCGACGTTGGCTAAACCCTAATCAGGGTCGCAGTAGCGGAACGGAGTCTGAGCGCCTTTTTGGGGCAGATACTGGTCTGGAACCCTTTTGTTTAGGTATATCTGTTCGACTTCTGGCTCAGGGTTGTCTCCTACGAACCCCCATTTGCCTGGCAAGTCACTGTCCAACTCTTTCGGGAAGTTCGCGTGAGTGGCTTCAATCCATTTGGTTGGCCGAAACACACCAACAACCAGCTTGCCTCTACGTGCCAGCACCAGCTCACATTTTTCGGCCCTCCTCTTGTTAACCTTCCAAGCGCAACGGACCGCTTCATAGATGCTGAAATTTTCATAGCCGAATCGCACGCCGATGGAAATGAGAAGCAGCGGGTGAGACACTTGGAAAGGTTCCGCCGAATATTCCCGAATTATTTCCTCTGCATGCCGGAGGCCCAAGGATTTCGAATGGCCCTTTACCTTGTTGGTAAGCCCCTGATAAGCGTCAATCAAGGCGGCTTCTATTTCGTAAGCGACTCGCTCGCTATCTATTCCATACCTGTGGACTACATGAGAGACCTCTAGCCCGGCAGCCTTAATCTCCTTGATTCGTTGCGATTTCAGATTAGTAGCGTCTTCCTCACCCTTTTCATCTGTGAAATCGCCTTTGGCATGGTCAAAAATCCTGTTCTTTTCACCCTTGCCGACATAGAAAGTTTCGCCGTTACGAGGGTCAATCAGGCGGTAGACATACCACTTCAAGTGCTTGAAAACCTCATCGGGAAAGCCATCATTCGGCATTTCTGCTAACCTCCACTTTGTCTTAGAGCCTGTTTGAAAAATCCTGTCTGGTAGTATGGGGAAGCGCTCAAGCAACCCCAGCTACCAAGACAGGAGATTGTCATTGTTGCACAGGGAGCAGCGGTACACCAGCGATATGAACGGCCAACAATGGGAGATCATCCGGCCCCTGCTTTCCCCGGAACGGGAAGGCCCTGGGCGTCCGCCGGAGTTGGACCTGCGACAGGTGGTCAATGCCATTTTTTACTTGGACCGTACTGGCTGTCAGTGGAAGAACCTGCCCAAGGACTACCCCAACCACAACAGCGTCTACTATTACTACAGCAAATGGCGGGATGACGGAACCTGGCGGCGGGTCAACCAAGCCTTGGGCAAGCTGGAAAGGGAACGCCGGGGCCGGACGGCCGAACCCAGCGCTATCATCATCGACAGCCAGAGCGTCAAGACCACCGAGGCCGGTGGCCTGCGAGGTTATGACGCCGGCAAGCGGGTCAAGGGACGCAAGCGGCACATCATCGTGGACACCCTGGGCAATCTGCTGGAAGTGGTGGTCCACGCTGCCAACATCCAGGACCGGGACGGGGCCCGGTTATTGCTGGAGCGGCTGGGGAAAGAAGCCAGGTCAAGCATCAAGCTAATCTGGGCCGATGGAGCCTACAAGGGCCGGTTGGTGCGCTGGGTGAGGGAAAAGCTGGACGCCCTGCTGGAGGTGGTACCAAGGCCTTCCCAGCAACAAGGCTTCCAGGTATTGCCCCGGCGGTGGGTGGTGGAACGCACCCTGGGTTGGTTAAACCGCTACCGCAGGTTGAGCAAGGACTATGAGCGCCTGGTTGAAAGCAGTGAAAGCATGATCCACATCTCTTCCATCCAGACTATGCTCAACCGGCTGGCTCCCACTCCTTAATTTTCAAACACCTTCTTAGCTCGGTGGACGAGATGTCGCGGCGGAAGTCGGCTTCGGTTATGGCTGAGAACATGGGCGCGAACCCGGCTGGCACGGCGACGTCTGCCAGCGTGCGGAATTCGCCATCGTCGGCGCGCCCGGCGACGATGAACCTGGCGCCGCCCGCCATCATCTCGGCCAGGGCCAGCATCATCGCCTCTTCGCCGCCGTAGTAGCGTGACGCGACCAGCCGTATCGCGGTGTCCCAACCCAGGAGGAAAGTGGTGTCGGGGAAAAGAGCGGCCTTTTTCTGGAAAGTCTCAGCCCGTGTCAGCACGACCGTGTCATCCTTGCCAAACTGGCCGAGCCGCCGCTCAATCTCGCCCCTTTCCAGCGGAGGCTTGTCCACATTGGTGACCGAAAGCTCGTAGCCGCCGGCCATCCCGGTCCTTTCCATCGCTCTGGCCATCATCTCCCGGTGACCGATGTGTATGGGATTGAAGGAACCGGGCAGCAGCACCGGCGGGACCTCGCCCTCAACCTCCATGGACAGGTCAGGATGGCGCACCACCCATCGGGCCTCACCGTTCAGCAGTTGGTCGAGCGGACCGGGGCGGTCCTCTCGCTCCACCTCCAGGCGGTCCCCCTCCGTCAGTCCCAGGTCGAGTTCGGCATCCAGACCCGAGAACTCCGAAAGCGCCCGAACGATGAGCAGGCTGACAATCTCCTCTTCCCCTGCCCTGTCCCGCAGGCCCTTGTGGAATGTGAGCGACCACGTGGCCGTGGCGCGCTCATCCCAGGCGGACACAAAGGCCCGGTGGTCGCCCCGCTTGGGGCGGTCGGTGGCGATGGTGGCGGCGCAGGCCAGTCCCACCGGCGGAGAGTCATCCTCCAGTTGCGACCGGGCCCGCTCGTAGCAGCGACGGGCCAGCTGCCGGGCCGTCTCGGCGGCGGCAGACTGCGCCGGTTCAAAGCCCAGGAAATCCTGCATCGACAGCCGCCCGTAGGGGACGACGACCTCGAGGATGGTCCGGGAGGCGCCGCTTAC
The DNA here is from genome assembly GCA_965203005.1 of Dehalococcoidia bacterium. GTDB lineage: Bacteria > Chloroflexota > Dehalococcoidia > Lucifugimonadales > UBA3495 > VXOI01. The sequence goes on along the minus strand of CBDBBS010000002.1, from coordinate 579,402 downwards.
CCCCAGCAGCCAGGCCACTGCCTGCGTGCCTGCGCCTGATACCGCCAGCACCGTCTTGTGGGGAGTGGAATGCAGCTGTTCGATCCGGGGGCGTATCGTTTCCAGCATCTCGGGTCATACCTTGTAAGGGCGCCGCCTCCTGGTCTCGGTACGGGCGGCGCTCCCGCGCGTTCAGCGGAGTGATTCGACAGAAGATCCTTTTTCAAGGCCACCACGGGGCACGCTACCGCTCTGTGGTGGCGGTTGATATTGGTCGATGGCGTTCATGTGGGACCGGGAAAACGCGACCTCGCGGCCCTGCTTCTCCGAGTAGATGCGCATCCACTCCTCGGGCACCCGGTTGCGCGCCTCCCGCCACCACAGCGGCTGGCCGGGCCCAATCGTTCGCCCGTCCACCACGTCGGCAAGGAAGCAGGTCATGTCGCCGCCATCCATGGCATTGACTACGACGCAGTCCAGCCAACCCCAGCAGTCGGCGAACAGGGGGCTGCCCGTCCGGCCCCTGGAGAATTCAATGGAGGCAAGCTTGTCGCTGTCCCTGCCGGAATAAAGTCCAAAATCGCGTATCCATTCCAACTGGCCCGCCCTGGGAAAGTTCAGGGCGAAGGCCCCACTGTTGGAGATCATCTCGTGGCTCAGGTTCGACTTGTAGATTTGGACCACCACTCTGGGGTGTTCCGGCACAATGGATGCGCCGCCGATTGAGAGGCAGAGCTGAGCGTTGTCCTTGCCCTGCCAATGGCTGGAAACGGCCGCGAGGGGCGACCACAGGTTTCCCATAATCGGGGCAATGTCGCTGTATTCCATTTCCGCGTCTCCGCACTGGCTACTGGCTACTAAGTTTACCAGTCGGGAGAGTGGTCGCGGACCTCGTTGTGGGTCAGCCGCCGCTGATTGGTGCCGTCCGAGTCCATGACCATGATCTCGGTCTCTCCGAACAGGTTTGACACGAAAGCAATCATGTCCCCGTCGGGAGACCATACCGGCTCGGTATCGGCGGAGTCGTTGATCGTGAGCCGTTGCGGCGGTTCTTCGTCGTTGGCATTGGCCGTATAAATCTCGGCGTTGCCGTCCCTGGTGGTCACAAAGGCGAGCGTATCGCCGTCCGGCGCCCACGCGGGGGAGTGTTCCTCCTGGTCCGACCTCAGCCAGCGCTCTTCGACTACCTCGCCGCGCCAGTCCTCGTCTTCCTCAGGCTTCAGCAGGTAGATGTCGTAGTTTCCGAGGTCGTCCCTCACGAAGGCGATGGCATCTCCGTCCGGCGACCACACCGGATCGCTGTCCGCCCCGTCGGTGAGCCGCAGCAGATTCACGCCGTCGGGATTGCGGAGCCACAGCCCCTGTACGTCCTCCCCACCCTCGCGCGAGAACACCAGCCACTGCCCATCGGGGGACCAGTCTCCCAGCATCTCGCGGATGTCCGACGAGGTGATGCGTGTCGTCAGAAACTGCCCTGGATCCTCCTCGCCGAACCTGGCTACGAAAACGTCCGACTGGCCCCTAAAGGCGGCATCTCCCCCCTGGTTTGAATTAGACCCGGGCGGTACGGATGCCGCGGGGACCTCCGAAATGTAAGCGAGCCGGTCGCCCTCCGAGTTCCAGCGGGGCGATCCCTCGTTTCCCGCCGGGCCTTCGCCACCGGGCGACATGCGGAGTTCCAGCGCCTCCTCGCCCGTTCCGACGACAACCACGTCACGGTTGCCGTCTGTGGAGACCACGTAGGCAACGCGCTCTCCCTCGGGAGACCAGGTTGGCGCAAATGCCGGATTCGGGCCGGAAACAATCCGCTCGTTCTCGCCGGACTCGACGTCGATGGTATACACATCAGGATTGCCATTCGTCTCCGAGACGTAGACCACCAGCCGGTCGGACCCACCGACCCCTCCGCACGCGGCCAGCGCCACCGACATCAAGAAGGCCATCGCAAGAATGACAAGCAGTCCGCCCTCCGTCCTCACCAACCACATTTGCAGCCCCCGGACTGTCCGAACCACTGATTTGTTCGATTATATGATTGCGCTGATTATGCGGGGCGGGAATCAGGGGAATCAAGGGAATCTGGTCAATCAGTGGTGGAATTTAGCATCCTTGACAGCAGGAACGGCCCTATCTAGCCTATAGGGGCGCCGCCGCCCCCCAATTGTCTGAACTGTGATTCGTGTGATTCATATGATTCGCTGATTGGGGGTTGGGGGAATCGCGGTAATCACAGTAATCAGACGAATCAGCGGTCGGACAGGGAGGCAGTTGTCATGAAAGCGTTGGTAGGAGCGACTTTGATTGACGGCACGGGCGGCCCGGTCGTCGAGGACTCCGTGGTGGTGCTGGATGGCGATGTAATCAGGGCCGTTGGAGCCAGGGGAGCCGTGGACGTCCCACCCTATGCGGAGGTCGTAGACCTCTCCGGCCTGACACTGCTCCCCGGCCTGATCGACACCCACGACCACCTGGCTGACAAGAACTACAGTCTTCTCTCCCGGTGGGAGATCGAGGAGCCCGCCTCCCTGGCGCACCTGAAGACCGCCAGGGCCATAGAGGACTCTCTGGCCGCCGGCTACACTACCGTCCGCGACGCTGGCGGCCTCGACGCCGGATTCAAGCAGGCCATAGCCGAAGGGCTGATCAACGGGCCGCGCCTGGTCTGCGCCGTGTCCATCATCTCGCCCACGGGCGGAATCGGCGACCGCGTCGCGCCCTCCGGTCACCGCACGGCCTACGCCACCGACCCCATGCGCCCCATCGGCGTCGCCAACGGTCCAGCGGCCGTCCGCAACATGGTCCGCGAGATGGTGCGTGTGGGGGCAGACGTCATCAAGTTCGCCACAACAGGCGGGGCCAGTTCGCGCCAAGGCCACGGCCCCAAGGACATCGCCTTTGGTCCCGACGAGGTTAAGGCCCTTGTTGACGAGGCCACCAACCTCGGCAAGCTGACCATGTGCCACGCCCTCGGTGGGCCAGGGCTGCGCATGGCCATCGAGAACAGTGTGGGATCCGTTGAGCACGGCTGTTACCTGTCCGAGGACCCCGACCTGCTCAAGATGATGGCCGACAACAATACATTTTTCACGCCGACATTTGAGGTCTACGAGTTCCACTCAACCATCAGCGCGCCCCACGTCAAGGCTCGGGCCGAATCTCTGATGCACATCCACCAGGAGAGCCTGCACCGGGCAATGGAGGCAGGCGCAAAGATTACTGCGGGCACCGACGCGGGTGGATTCATCCACGGAGACAACGCCCGCGAGATCGAGCTGATGGTGGAACGCGGACTCACGCCGATGCAGGCCATCCAGACCGCCACAGGGTGGGCCGCCGAGTGTATCGGCCTCGGCAAGGAGATTGGCACCATCGAAAAGGGCAAACATGCCGACATTCTGGTCGTTGACGGGGACCCGCTCCGGAGCGTGGGCGTGCTGCGCGACCGGGAGGCCATCAAGATGGTGATGCGCGCCGGCGTAGCCTACGTGGACAGAGTTCCCGCCCCGGTCCTGGTAGCGGCTGATTAGGGTGCCACAGGGCGTTCATGAGAATACTGTTCAATGAGTTGGCGTCTACTTCTCATCAGGGCTGCCAGTCCTGCGCCTCCGGTGAAGCTGAGGATGGCAAAGATAATGCTGTAAATGCCACCAAGCCAACAGTACAAGTCAGGCTCGGAAAACGGATAGGAAGCTGCGACTGCTAGACCTCCCGTTATCGCGCCGATGGGCGCCGGAACCCAGAGAGGCCGTATTCTGCCGCGCCACTTCTTCAGCAACAACGACGCCAACGTGACACCGAAGATGCAACAAAACAATCCGCCCATCAGTTCAGCAATGCATTCAGCGCCCATGAGAACTGCTACCAGTAGCGTTCCCACGGATGCTGTTCCCACGAGCAACAACGTACCAAGGCAGTAGAACGCCGCTAAAATCGCTAGATTCGATCTGACTGGAGCGCCGGGAACCGTGAGCAAGATTGGATTCAGTTTGTCAGGCAGCGCCAGCAACTGAATCCACAGGACTGTGAAAGTGAGGCGCAATCCACGTTTCCTCATTCTCAGTCCTTAAATCGACATCAGGCCTACAAATTCAATGCTTCAGATAATCTCTCAGGCGGGCAATTCCTGAGAGCAACATTGCCGACCCTTCGTCAAAGTTCCTGTATCATACTCCCATGAAGTTCCACGTTTTGACATTGTTCCCGGAGGCCTTCGGCCAGCCCCTCCAATTCAGCATCGTGGCCAGGGCTGTGCAGCGGGGGCACGTCTCAATCGAAGTCACCGACATTCGCGACTATACCCACGATGCCCACGGGACCGCCGACGACTACCAGTTCGGCGGGGGACATGGCATGGTGATGAAGCCGGAGCCGGTGTTCGAGGCTGCCGAGGCAACTCTCTCGGGCTACTCGATCGAGGAACGTGAGGATATCCCCGTTATTCTGACCACTCCACAGGGCGAACTGCTCACACAGCGCCTGGTCGAAGAATTGTCCGAGGCTCCTGCCATTGCCATCATCTGCGGCCATTACGCCGGCATCGACGAGCGTATCGCCGAGGGACTGGCGACGCGGCAAGTCAGCGCCGGCGATTACGTGCTGACCGGGGGCGAGCTTCCCGCCATGATCATCATCGATGCGGTAACACGCCTCCTGCCCGGAGTGGTCGGCTCGCCGGGCAGCGTCGCCGGGGATTCGATTACCACCGGCCTGCTGCAGCATCCCCTCTACACCAGGCCTGCCGAGTACCGCGGCATGCCCGTGCCCGACGTGCTGCTGTCCGGGCATCACGCCGAAATCGACCGCTGGCGGCGGCGCAAGGCACTGGAGCGCACCCTGGCCCGGCGCCCGGACCTGCTGCCGTCGGCCCCACTGACCGAGGAAGACCGTCGCTACCTTGCCGGGTTGGGGTACGTGGAAACGCCCTCACCCTGTACGGGCACACAGCCGTGCGCCCCTACGGAGGGAGAGGGGACTTGTGAATAAGATGGCAAAGTCTGACTTCAAGTTTCATACCGAATTCCGGGTACGCTGGATGGAGTGCGACGCCCAGGGCATCGTGTTCAACGGGGCCTACTTGGGTTACCTCGAGCTATCGACGGCCGAGTACTGGCGCAACCTGGGCATCGGCATCTACTACCTGCCACGCTCCGGGTTTTTTGACCTGGCCGTGGTCAAGACCACCATCGAGTTCAGGGCGCCGGCGCTGGTCGACGAGATGGTGGACGCCTACGTCGCAGTCACACGCATCGGCAATAGCAGCATGGACATGAGGATGGAGCTGTATCGTCCCCACCCTTCGACAGGCTCAGGGGAAAAACTGCTGACCACCATTGACGCGGTTTACGTCGGCTACGACGCAGCCACGGGCACCTCCCGGCGGGTGCCGGACGAGTTCCGCGAACTGGTGGGGCACTTCGAGGAGACGGGCGAGGTGCTGCCGCTATCGCGTTTCCCGGCCCTCGACGAGGCCATGCGCATCGGCGCAGCCACTGGAATTCCGCGCTGACAGTGCCACTATTCGTTCAGGGTCTTCTACTTCTCCCTCTCCCTATGAGGGAGAGGGCAGGGGTGAGGGTGAATACGGACTAACGGCGGCTTTCAAAGAAACCGGGGCACGCCCCCACCCTAACCCTCCCCCGGAGGGAGAGGGAACTTTTAAGGGACCCTGGCTGGCAGTGTCCTCCACGTTGACGAAAATCGTCGCAGGGCATAGACTTTCAGCAGACTCTTTCCCTCTCACGATCCGGTCAGAAGCGAGGTGGCACCGCCTATGGCTCGACTCTTCGACCTGCACATCCACACAACCAAGGGCAGCAGCGACAGCAGCCTTACCCCCGAAGAAATGGTCCTCGAGGCCGACAGGCTGGGGCTGAGGGGCCTCTGCATCACCGAGCATTCGGGGCCGTGGGACCGCCACGAATTCCAGAAGTTCGCCGCTCTCCACAGCGTGGTGCTGATCAGGGCGATGGAAGTCGAGACCGACATGGGCCATATGCTCGCCTTCGGCCTGGACCGGTACCAGGCCGGGTTCAACAAGGCGGCCCAACTGCGCCAGGCCGCAACCGCCGCCGGTGGGTTCGTCATCTCCGCGCACCCGTTCCGGGGAGTGCTGAGCGGCAACGGCAACCGGTCCCGCGCCCTGATCTACCAGCACGTTCCCGACGAGCTGCCGGAATCGCCGGAGGACGCACTGGATCACCCAGTCTTCAAGCTGGCCGACGCCGTCGAGGTGGCCAACGGCGGCACCAGCGACAGTGAGAACGAATTCGCCGTCAAGGTTGCCGGACTGTTGAACCTCCCCGTAACCGGCGGCAGCGACGCCCATTCGCTGCACGGCCTGGGCAAGTTCGTAACCGAGTTCCAGGACGAGATTACCAACGAGGCAGAGTTCCTCAAGGCCCTGCACTCCGGCCAGTACCATCCGGTGACCGGGCTGCGCACCGGCGCCGTCAAGCGCTACGTCGTCTGACCAGCCTGGAGTTGCGCGGATATTCACCACAGAGATCGCAGAGGCCACAGAGATTTATTGGACAATAAGAACAAGACCTCTGTGCGCTCCGTGTACTCTGTGGTTATACCCAACGGTAGATTCCGGCAAGCGGGAATAACGGTAATTCGCCTTCGCCGTTTGCTGACAGTTGGCCCTCGAACGCTGGCTCAGTCCGTGCTAAACTCGCTGGCGGCCCTTCGACAGGCTCAGGGGCCACTGGCGCACTTGAACTGTATCCGGGGGGCGTCGGCGCCCAAGGGCGGTACGGGTACGGGAGCTTTATGGCATCTCTGCACCACGGCGCCGCCCGAACCGAGATCAGGAGGCGGCGCCCTTTGGAAATTTCCCCTCTCGATCAGGTCTACGTTTCCCTGGACCTCGAGACCACTGGCCTCGACTCCGAACGGGACACCATCCTGGAAATAGGGGCGGTGCGATTCAGGGGAGACGAGGTGCTGGACACCTTCGAGACCTTCGTAAACCCCGGCCGCCCGATTCCAGACCACATTCAGCGCCTTACGGGCATCCAGCCCAGGCAGGTGGAGCGGGCCCCCGCCTTTCCCGTCATTGCCAGCGACTTTGCCGAGTTCCTTGGCCCTCACCCCGTTGTCGGGCACAACATTCAGTTCGACCTGCGATTCCTGTCCTCTCATGGCCTTACGCTGGCCAACCCGGCCTTCGACACCATGGACCTGGCCACCGTGTTCTTGCCCAGTTCGCGGCGATACACGCTGAAGCACATCGCCGACCGATTTGGAGTGGAACTGCGCAATCACCGGGCGCTGGACGATGCCGTAGGAAGCAAGGAGATCTTCCTCCGGCTGTTGCGCCTGGCGGCGGAACAGGACGGCGGACTGCTAGCCTACATGTCGCAGCTGGCGCGCCGCAGCAACTGGCAGTTGCAGCCAGCCCTTTCCGGCCTGGCCGCCAAGCAATCGACCTCTCCCGCGCGGGTAGGGCCAACCGGCCTGAACATGGACTTGCTGGCGCAGCGAGTTGAGGCCACGGAGAAGCGTCGTCCGGCCGATGACCTGGACCACCTGGACGCCGAGCAGATACACGGGATGCTGGGCCCGGAGGGACCCTTCGCCAGGGCATTCGACGGTTTCGAGCACCGCCCGGAGCAGGAGGAAATGCTCGACACCGTGACTGACGCCATCTTCAACCAGCACCACCTGGCGGTTGAGGGCGGCACCGGCGTGGGCAAGTCTCTGGCTTACCTGCTTCCTGCGGCCCTGTTCGCTGTGTCCCAGGGCCAGAGAGTGGTGGTCTCAACCAACACCATCAACCTGCAGGAACAGCTGATCGGCAAGGACATTCCGGCCCTCAAGCAGGTGCTGGAGGAGTCCGGCCTGCTGGAGCCCGGCGCGCTGAAGGTCGCGCCGCTCAAGGGCAAGGCCAACTACCTCTGCCTGCGCCGTTGGCAGCAGCTCTCCCACAGTGACCCGTTGACCGTGGACGACGCCAAGCTCCTGTCCAAGACGGCGGTGTGGCTGCAGGACACGGCGACGGGCGACCGCGGCGAGATCAACCTGAACGGGCGGGAGATATCGACCTGGAACCATGTGTCAGCGGGGGAAAAGGGCTTCTGCATGGACATGCGGGACGGCTCACCCTGTTTCCTGCGGGCGGCCCGGCAGCGGGCCGAGCAGGCGCATATCATAGTGGTCAACCACGCCCTTCTCATGAGCGACATGGTGTTCGAGGGGCTGATTCCCGAATACAGCACCGTCATCATCGACGAAGCCCACCATCTTGAGGAGGCAGCCACCAACCAGTTCGGTTTCGAGCTTCCGCAGGGCGAGTTCGAGCGCATCTGGGAACCTGCCGGAAGGCTGGGCCTGGGGGTCAGGCAGGCCCTGGCGGACCCGGAACTGGAGTCGGGAGTCGTCGACACCGGACAGTCGGTGGCGGCAGCTCTGGAGGCTGAGGCACCCCGACTGCGCGAGACCTGGGGACAGCTGTTCACCGCCATCGAAGGACTCCACGCCAGCCAGCGAAGAGGAAGAAGCCAGGGAGACCAGAATCAGTTACTGCTCACGGACGAAGTCCGCAATTCCCCTGCCTGGTCGCAGCTTAGTCTGGCGTGGGAGAACCTGCATACCCGGCTGGGACAGGCAGGGATCTCGCTAAGGAACGTGCGTAATTTCCTTGACGGCAACCGGCTGCCAGCTGCTCAAGACCAGCACGCTCTGGTGATGGAGGCTGCCTCGCTGGCCGACGGATTGGAGGAACTGTCCAACCGTCTATCGTCGGTGCTAGACGAGGCCTCGCCCGCGCCGCCCGTACCGGGTTCAGGAGGCGGCGCCTCGCAAGCGCCGCCCGTACCGGGTTCAGGAGGCGGCGCCTTTAACGAGGCCATCCACTGGGTAAACGTGAACCCGTCAATGGGGACGATCTCGCTCCATTCCGCTCCGCTGGACGTCAGCCCGATACTGGCGGAGAAGCTGTTTGCCGAGAAGGACTGCGTGATCCTGACCAGCGCGACGCTGACCGCCGGCGGCAGTTTCAATTTCCTGAAGCGGAGGGTGGGCCTGGACGACGGCACAGAAGAGCTGCTAGTGGGTTCGCCATTCGATTACGAGCGCGCGGCACAGGCCCTGATCCCGGACGACATGCCGCAGCCCAACGCCAACGGCTACGTGGCCGCCACCGCCGACGTGCTGGCGCAACTGGGGCAGAGACTACAGGGCCGGACCATGGCGCTGTTCACGTCCCACTCCTCCCTGCGGGCTGTGGCCCAGCGTCTGCGTTCGCAGCTGGAACCGCATGGCATTCCTGTCCTGGCACAGGGAGTCGACGGATCGGCGCCATCGGTCATGGCGGCGTTCAGCGAGGAGCCGGGGAGCGTGCTGCTTGGGACTGCCAGCTTCTGGGAGGGCGTGGATATGCCGTCGGGTCTGCTCAAAGCCCTGGTGATCACCCGCCTGCCGTTCCAGGTTCCCAGCGATCCCATCGTGCAGCGCCGCTCCGGGCTGTACGACGATCCGTTTAACGAGTACTCCATTCCCAACGCGATACTGCGGTTCCGGCAAGGTCTGGGCCGGTTGATTCGCAACAAGCATGACAAGGGGACCATCGTGGTCCTGGATTCAAGGATTTCCAGCCACGGATACGGGCAGGCGTTCCGAGACTCGATGCCCCCGTGTCATCACACACCGTGCTTCACCTCCAACGTGGGCATGCTGGCAGAAATGTGGCTGGATGGTGGCCGACAGGCCCGGCAGGGAGGCAGGCGTGGCAACCGCAGCCGCTGATCCCGGCCCCAAGGCCCGCCGAACCGAGTCCAGGAGCGGGCCGCCTACAAGCGCCGAACCGAGTCCAGGAGCGGGCCGCCTACAAGCGCCGAACCGAGTTCAGGAGCGGGCCGCTTACAAAGGCCGAACCGAGCACGGGAGCGGGCTGCTTGAAAACGCCGAACCAGGCTCAGGAGCTGGCCGCCAACAAGCCGCACATGCTTCGATTTGACGCCGAACAGCCCATCGACCTGGAGGCCAGTCTGCTGGGCGGACAGGCACATCGCTGGCAGCGTGAGGGCGGCTGGTACAGCGGCGTCTTGTGGGGCAATCTTGTAGTAACCCGGCAGCAGGGACAGACGCTGGAGTTCGCCAGCGCCCCCGCCAGTCCGGAATCGCTTCTACACAGGTTCCGGGAATACCTGCGGCTGGATGACGACCTCCCAGCCATCTACGCCACCATCACCGAAGACGCCAACGTGTCGGCCCAGGTCGAGCGCTACCCCGGCCTGCGGGTGCTGCGGCAGGAACCATGGGAATGCCTGGTTGCCTACATCTGTTCGGCCAACTCCAACATTGAGACCATCCATCTGAACATGGAACGGCTCTCCAAGGAATTCGGGGCGCCCCTGAAGCTGGCAAACCCCGATGCAGCGGCCAGCGAGCCATCAACATTCATGCGCCATTCCTTTCCCATGCCCGCAGACCTGGCAGAGGCCGGCGAGGGCGAGCTGCGGCGGCTGAAGCTGGGGTTCCGCGCTCCCTACGTTCACCAGGCGGCGGTGGCCGTGCTGGAGGGCCGCCTTGACCTGCACCATCTCATCAGGGCGCCGTACGCGGAAACCAAGGCGGAACTGATGGCCCTAAGAGGGATCGGTGACAAGATTGCCGACTGCATCGCGCTCATGTCGCTGGAAAAGCTGGAGGCCTTCCCCATCGACGTCTGGGTGCGCCGTGCTTTGGCCGACTGGTACTTCCCGGGCCAGAAAACGCCGACGAACCGCACGCTGTTGCCGTGGGCGCAGGAGTATTTTGGCCGCTACGCCGGATATGCCAACCAGTACCTTTTCCACGGGCGTCGGCTACGCGACAGGAAACCGGCGGTTGACCCCCACCCTGACCCTCCCCCTGAGGGAGAGGGAAATTAGAGGTCTGCTAGATAGCCTGGCGCAGGAAGTAAAACGCCAACACTACCGCAACACTGATCACCGTGGCCAGCAGGAGAGTCCTGAAGAGGCCCCTTCGCGCGGAGGCTTGTCGGCGTTGCTCCCGGCGGTGGTCCCACGGCGCGACCTGCCTGCTTGAAGCCCATATCCCGCGCTTGGCACGGCGCGCGTTCTGCTCGGCCTGGTCCAGCCCCAGTTCCTGCCCTCCATAGCGGCTGTACCACCGGGCAAGACCTTCCTCGACCATTACCCGGTTCACTGAGCGCTGCGGGCCGGAGGAACGAAAATAAAGGACACCGATCAGCCGTCCGTAGCGGTCGGTGTCCTTGTATTCGAGGGTAAGATCGTTTTTTCCCCGAACCAGACTGCTCAGGCGCGCAGTTGCTTGCCGTCCGAAGTCCTGGTCATGTTCCGGAGCGTCGATCCCGTATAGCCGGACGCGGATTCGCCTGTCAGCACGGTTTACGGGCACCGCCTGGAACGAGTCCCCGTCCTGCACCGAGACAACCCGGACCGGAAAGGGGCGGCCTTTACGGAAGCCTTCGCTACCGGGCCTTGCCAACCTGAACGGCAGGGTCAGCAGCCACCAGAGTGTCCGGCCAATGAACAAGCTCTCCAGTCCCTGGCAATCAGTTCTGGGTAAGCAGTAGCTTGCCGAAGAAGCTGGTTGCCTCCATGGCCTCGTGTGCGGCTGCGGCATCGGACAGGGGGAATGCGCGGTCCACCACGGGCCGGACAGCGCCGCGGTTCAGCATCTCCACGATCTGGCGCATGTCCTCCTTGGTGCCCATGTAAACGCCATACACCTCTTTCTGCTGGCTAAATAGCAGCCCAAGATGCAGTTCGGCCCGCAGTCCGGTGGTGGCGCCACAAATGCCGTAGCGTCCACCCGCCCGTAGCGACGCGAATGCCGGGCCGAAGAAATCGGCTCCCACATGGTCGACCACGGCGTCCACGCCCGAGCCGCCTGTGATCTCTCGCACCCGCTGGCGGATGTCCTCTTCGGTGTAGTTAATCACCTCGTCTGCGCCCAACTCCCTGGCCTTGGCCGCTTTCTCTGCGGAGCTGGTGGTGGCGATGACCCTGGCTCCGATGACGTCCTTGGCCATCTGGATGGCAGCCGTGCCGACGCCCGCTGACGCGGAGAGCACCAGGACGGTCTGCCAGGGCTTGAGCTGCAGGCGGCGTACCAGCATGTTCCAGACCGGCAAATAGGTCGTCGGAATGGCCGCAGCCTGTTCGAACGTCACGCTTCCCGTGACCACGTGGGCGTTGGCGGCGGGAACGCTCAGGTATTCGGCATAGCTGCCGTCAAGGGCGCTGCCCAGGAACTGGGAGCGGCGGCACAGGTCATCCTGGCCCGAAAGACAGACGGCGCACTGCTGACAGGACAGCCTGGGGTTGATTACCACCCGGTCGCCCTCTTTCAGCCCGGCGACACCCGCGCCGACCGCTGCAACCTCGCCGGAGCAGTCGCCGCCCAGGATCAGGGGCGGCGGGAACTGCCTTTCGAGTCCGCGATCACCCGCCCTGGTATAGAGATCAAGGCGGTTCAGCGCCGTGGCGCGCACCCGCACCTTCACCTGTCCCGCGACGGTTTCGGGTTCCGGGCGCTCCCCGTACGTCAACACCTCAGGGCCGCCGTGCGCCTCTATGTATACCGCTTGCATCAGTGGCTGCCTCCTGATTGTAAAGCGAAGATGTTCTCAAGGTCCTGCATTCACGCAGGGTCTGCTAGGGACGCCTGCCGTAAAAGCAGTCGTCGCAGAGAAATACGATGGCCAGGGCCTCCTCGTGGCTGCCGATGCGGCCGCACTGAGGAGTGTCCGAGTCCTGGGACCATGGCTGGTGAAACTTGCCGCCGCACATCTGGCAGGAGGTCTCGTTGAACCCGTCCAAGGGTCCTCCGCAGATTACGCAGGACTCCATTTCTCCCTGATCGATAGGTGATTCCGCCATCATTCTTACCTCGCGCCGCCCATACCGGCCCTCGTCCTTCGACAAGCTAAGGAGCGACGCGCAATTACCGTGTAGCCCCCTCGTGGCTGCGGGCCAGCAACTCCCGAGCCAGCGCCCGCTCTTCCGCGATATCCGACAGCGCGCCGTCCAGTCTCGCGCAATGCAGGTGGGCGAGTATCTCGCCGATGAGAGGCCCCTGGGGCGCTCCCATCTCCAGGAGGTCTTCGCCGCTCAGTCTGGGGCGAATAAAACGCAACTCGTCAAGATATCTCCGCAGGGCACGACTCACGATTGGGTCCCCGGTCAGTTTCGCCCTGGCCGCAATTGCCTGGGGCGCGAAGGGTCTCAGGATGCGAAATAGATCGGATGGCCGCCCGGCTGATTCCCTGACTGCCGTCTCCTTCTCCCGGAGGTCAATGGTATCACGGGCCACCATTGCCCATCGCCCGGAGAGCCGCAGCCGCCGGATGACCGCGCACCCTTCCGCCTCGCTCAGGGGGCTGAACAGGGCCGCCAGCCATTCCTCGAGTAATTGCGCGCCGCCTCCTGGAGCCGGTACGGGCGGCGCGAGCCGGGCGGCACTGCCCTCAGCGCACTTCGCCAACTCGACAATGCCATCGATATTGGAAAGAGCGGGATGCAGACCGGAAAGGAGGCCGAGTTGCGCCGACCTGAGCAGCGCGCGACCAGGATCATGTTCCTCAAGAATTCTTTCGATCTCGTGCCACCAGCGCTCTCCGCTCACGGACTCCATGTGACCGGAGTCTACAGTTGAGGCCATTGCCTGCAACGTCCCGTCGTCGATGCGGAATCCAAATCGCTGCTCGTACCGGACGGCGCGGAACATTCTGGTAGGATCATCCACGAAGCTATGGGAATGAAGGACTCGAACTATGCCGGATTGGAGGTCATCGAGACCGCACATGGGGTCGAGGATGCCCTCCCCCTCGGGCCAAACTCGCAGGGCCATGGCGTTGATGGTGAAGTCGCGTCTCGCAAGATCGTCTTCGATGCTACCCGCCGTTACACGCGGCAGGCTGCCGGGGGCAGGATAATCCTCCCTCCGGGCAGTGACCAGATCAACTCTGCATCTGTCGGTAACGACAGTGGCCGTCCCAAACTGCGGATGAGCGGTAATCTTGCCCCCTGTTTCCCCGGCGAACCGTTTCGCGATCGCCACGCCGTCGCCTACGACGGAGAAATCCAGGTCGGTGACGAGCGCGCCGCCGCCTAGGCCCGGTTCGGGCGGCGCGGCCGGGGATTGCAACAAAGCATCCCTCACCGGCCCGCCAACGAGATAGATGCTCACCTCAGCCTCTTGGGCCAACTTCGCCAGCAAGCGGAACACGTCCTTCCGCCCTTCATCGAGGCCGGCGATCAAGGAGGGCAGGCATAGACTGCGGGCGTGCGAGGACGTGGGACTGCCTCCATCAAGAGCGGGGAATATGGACTTCCGGCGAGACCTGCGAGCACTTCAATCGGGGATTGAATTATAACATGTCCGGCACATTCTCCCCCTGCCGGACGCTGCCCGCCATGGGGCCGGCTGCCGCTTTGACAATACGGAAGGGCGTGGCTAAAATGCTGGCAAGGCGGCCCCCAACAGGGGTATAGTTCCGTCAAAACCAGCGGGAGGCATGAGATGGCCGAGGCTGAGTTCACATCCTATTACGATTTCCGTTGACCCTTTGTCTACAATGCCAACATGTGGTTGGCAAAGGTTCGGGAGCTGACCGGAGACCCCATCGAGGTTGACTGGCAGCCATTCTCCCTTGCCCAGGTAAACAACAAGGACGGCGACAACGTCTGGGAGAGGCCCGATGTCGTCAGCGGCGCCGATCCGGTACTTCTGGCTCACCAGGCAGGTCTGGCGATCAAACGGCAGGGCAAAGAGGCTTTCGAGGCCTATTTCATGGCTCTCCTGAAGGCTCGCCATGAGGACAAGGCCGACCTCAATGATCGTGCTGTGATCGATGCGGCCGGCCATGCAGCTGGCATCGACATGGCCCGTTTCGCGGAAGACATCGCTGACCCCACCCTGTTGGATGAACTGGCCGAGAGCCACACCAAGGCAGTGGACGAGTACGGCGCCTTTGGCGTTCCCACATTCGTGTTCGACAGCGGGAACTTCGCCTTCCTCAAGATGTTCATCCCGCCCGAAGAGCAGTCGGTCGAGATCTACGAAAACCTCATGAAGTCCATGAGCGAGTACGTCCACGTTGGCGAATTCAAGCGCCCGCAGCCCCCGTGGCCGCATGGAGTCATCTAGGCTCCCCGCCAGCCCGTCCGGCGAGGGACGGGCACGCAATTCCGCGTCTTTGCTGGGGTTCCAATTCAGGGACCCCAGTCTTCTTGACCATGCTTTTGTCCACCGGTCCTACTGCAACGAGCACGGACTGGAAGCATCGGACTCGTACGAGCGGTTGGAGTTCCTGGGAGACGCAGTCCTCGAGTTGGTGATTTCCGAGTTGCTCTACCGGCAGTTTCCCAGTGCGGACGAGGGCCAGCTGACAAAGGCGCGGTCCTCTCTGGTTAGAGGAAGAGTCCTGGCGGGAGTGGCCCGCCGACTGGGCCTGGGCGAGATGCTAAAAGTCGGCCACGGCGTCGAGGAGTCGGGCGGCAGGGAGCAGGACTCGGTGCTTGCCGCGACGTTTGAGGCCGTGCTTGCCGCTATCTACCTCGACCAGGGTCTCACGGCGGCGCGGGAATTCGTGTGCCGTAACATGTCCGCAGAGCTGGCAGATATCTCCGAGTCTAAAGGCGGGCTGGAAGCGCCGCCCGAGAATCCCAAGTCCCGGCTACAGGAGCTGCTGCAGGGACAAGGGTTGCCTACTCCGTATTACCGCCTGACCGGTCGCGAAGGTCCGGACCACATCCCTGTATTTCTGGTTGAGGCAGTAGTCGGCGATCGGATTATCGGACAAGGTCAGGGCGGCAAGAAATCCGAGGCCGAGAGGTCCGCTGCCGAGGCTGCACTGGAACTGCTGGAATCCGGCGAGTTTCCTTGGAGCCCCTGATTCCCCCTGAGGGGGGCAGCCTGGCGGTAGAGGCGCCCCTGGTGGGCGCACAGGAGACGGGCAACCACGAGGGTTGCCCCTGCGAACCCTGACCCCCAAATTAAGAGACGGACCCGGTCTCTGTACCCCCAAAGGAGGACGCACCCACCCCTAACCCTCCCCCGGAGGGAGAGGGAATGTGATATTTATGCTGAGACTGTTTCGACGCAACCGACAGGAGGAAAGGAAAGCCACCGAGCAGGCGGTCAAGCCCAGCCGCGAACGCTGGTTTGGCCGGATCGTTGGGTTGTTGCGTTCCTCCCGATTGGACGATTCAGTCTGGGATGAGATCGAGGAGATTCTCATCTCGTCCGATGTGGGCGTCGAGACCTCTCTCCGAATCATTGACCGGCTCAAGGATCAGGTCAGCTCCGGGGAGTTGGATTCTGCGGAGGCGGTAACTGAGGCGTTGAAACGGGCGGCGAAACAGGCGCTGGCTCCTGAACCCGGTACGGCCAGCGCTGCCAGCGACCTTTCGGCGGATCCGGGTGCCATACGGCAGGGGGAGGGCCTTCTGCCGAGTCTAAATGCAGGAGGCGATGGCGCCGCCAAACCCTACGTAATCCTCATGGTCGGCGTTAATGGGGTTGGCAAGACCACCAGCATAGGAAAGCTGGCCCACCATTTCACCGAGTCCGGCAGGAAAGTAGTGCTGGGAGCCGCAGACACCTTCCGCGCTGCCGCCGCCGAGCAGCTGGAGATCCTGGGCGACCGCGTGGGCGTTGATGTAATCCGCCACGCTGCCGGGGCCGATCCCGGGGCTGTCGCCTACGATGCCTTTCAGGCAAGCAAGGCCCGGGGCGCGGACATCCTGATTATTGACACTGCCGGGCGGCTCCACACCAAGTCAAACCTGATGGAGGAGCTCCGCAAGATTCACCGGGTGCTGAAGCGGCAGGACGCAACCGCTCCCCACGAGGTGATTCTCACGCTGGACGCAACGACCGGCCACAACGGGCTGGCCCAGGCCAAGTCTTTCCGGGAGGCGGTGGACTGCACCGGCATTTTCCTCGCCAAGCTGGACGGCACCGCAAGGGGCGGCATTGTCCTTGCCATCCGACAGGAGTTGCAGGTGCCGATCCTGTTCATAGGAACCGGCGAGGGCATGGCCGACTTTGCTCCTTTCGATGCGGAAGATTTCGTGGACGCCCTGCTTGAGCCGGTGTCCTGACTGCCCTTCGACAAGCTCAGGATGGGCAATGGTGAGCTTGTCGAACCACCGCCCTGTCGGGTGACCGATGGTCGACGCTGTACTGTGGTTCCTGACGATTCAGTTGCTGGGCGTGGCGGCGCTCCCCTGGGTCTTCCGGCTCTTCAGATTCCTTCCTGACCGCGGAGTAACGCTCGCCAAGCCTGCGGCTGTGCTCGTCGTCTCCTACCTGGTCTGGGTTTTCGGACTGGCCCGGCTGCTGCCCAACACGGCTTTGACCATCTGGATCATCGCCCTCTGCATACTTGTTGCCTCGATGTGGCTTGCCGGGCGCCGCTGGGAGGAACTCCGGGAATTCCTGCGGCAGCGTTGGGCAGTGCTCCTGGTGGGGGAGCTGGTGTTCCTCCTGATGTTCGTGGCCTGGGCCCTGGTGGTTTCCGGCTCCCCGGGGATCACCCACACCGAGAAGCCCATGGACTTCATGTTGCTGAATGCCGCATATCAGACGCGGTATTTCCCGGCGGAGGACGCCTGGCTTGCCGGCCACTCCATCAGCTACTACTACTTCGGCCACATCATAGTTGCCACCCTGGCCAAGATGAGCGGTGTGGTGACCTCGGTGGGCTACAACCTGGGCGTCGCCACGGTCCCAGCGCTGGCGGGTGTAGTGTCGGTGGGTCTGCTCTTTAACCTGGTGAGACTGGCGGGAGGCAGCATGCGGTGGGCGCTGGGGCTGGGAGCTGCCACGCCTGCCGTCATTCTGCTGGCGGGAAACCTGGCCGGAGCGCTGGAATTCGTGCGCATCCGAGGCTGGGGCGGTACAGGGTTCTGGGAATGGGTCGGTATCGACGGGCTGGTGGCGGGGGCCGCACAAGGCGGCGTGTTTCCCGGCGAGTTCTGGTGGTGGTTCCGCAGCACACGAATTATCAACACCACCTCTTCCGACGGCGCCACTCTCGACTACACCATCACCGAGTTTCCCGCCTTCAGCTTCCTGCTGGGGGACCTGCACGCCCACGTCCTGGCGATACCGTTCCTCCTACTGGCCGTGGCAACAGCCCTGAATGTCTATTGCTCCAGCGACCGATTGGAGCTTGCCTGGCTCCGGCGGAATCCGGCGCAGGCCATCTCGGTGGCCCTGGCAGGCGGCGCGCTGGCCTTCATCAACTTCTGGGACTTTGCCACATTCATGGCACTCTTCGCTGCGGCGCTGACCCTCAAGGGATGCAGGGACTACTCCGGCTCCCTGCTGCACGCCGTTACTGGAGCGGCATCTGTGTTCCTTCCCCTGTTCCTGCTGGCCATCGTCCTGTTCGGGCCGGTGTACTTTTCCTTCAGCGGCCAGACTGACGGCGTGCTGCCCCTGCGGGACGTATCCACCAATCCCTTCCATCTCTTCATCGTGCTGGGATTGTTCATCCTGCCCTGCCTGGCGCTGCTGGCGAAGATGCTGGTTGGTCCTTCGACAAGCTCAGGACGGGCAATGCTGAGCTTGTCGAACCACACTCCTCTGGCGGTGGTGGCGCTGGTGATTGCGGCAACGCCCCTCGGAATCTGGATGGCAACGGCGTTCCTTTTCACCATCGTGGCCGACGGCGGCAATGCCGCCCTGGATGACCTGGGTCGTCGGTTGACCCTTGCGATGCCCGGAGCCATCGTGGTCGGGCTGGCGGCCTACGTGGCAGCCGCCCAGGCACGACGCGCTTCGACAAGCTCAGCCCTTCGACAAGCTCAGGGTGAGCTCGTCGAACCCTTGTCGAACCATCCCTCCGTAAAGGGGAGGGAGATTGCCACGTCATTCGTCTTGTTGCTAATGGCCCTGGGGTTCTTCCTGGTGATGGTTGCCGACCTCTTCCACATAGTGGACGCATTCAGCGGGCCATGGCGGCGCATGAACACCGTTTTCAAGGTCTACTACCAAGCCTGGCTGCTGCTTGGCATTTCCGGCGCCTTCGCCGTATTCGCCTTGTGGTCAAGCCCTTCTTCTATTAGGGCGCCGACTGGGGATACGCCACGCTGGACATCCATGACGGCTTTGGCCGGGAAGTGGGGAGGAGGGGCAGTCCTGGCCCTTTTGCTGGTGGGCTCCTTTTATTACACTCTCGGAGCGGCCCTGGAAAGAGGCGGCGCATACGGCGCTCCCTACGAGGGCCGCACCCTCGATGGCCTTGCTTACCTGGAAGTGGAGGACCCGGCGGAGTATGCGGCCATCGTCTGGTTGCGAGACGAGGCTCCACCGGGCCGGATGGTCGAGGCCATCGGCGACGATTACAGCAGGTTCAGCAACGTATCCGCCAGCACCGGGCTGCCCACCGTGCTGGGCTGGGTCGGCCACGAGCTCCAGTGGCGGGGGTCCTCGGAGCCCTTCGCCGGCCGTGCCGAGGATGTGTCAGCCATCTATACGTCCCAGGACCCGGCACAAGTGCGGCGGTTGCTGGAAAAGTATGAGGTGCGCTACGTTTACCTGGGAAAGAGAGAGGGGGAGAAATATGGCGTTTCCTCGCTGGAGAATTTCAAGGACTTTCTGAAAACCGTCTTTCAGCAGGATGACGTAGTAGTGTACGAATTTTCGACCATTGCCGAGCCATGACCGATTTTGACTCTAAAGCCCTTTTCGCCGACGAAAAGGGAGGCGCCGAACAAGCCGGGGCGGTCTCCTCGCCGGACGCTGATGGACCCCTGGAAGTGGCAGGGGAACACAGCGAACCGGAATCGCCGGGCGTCACCACTGTTGAGGACTGCGGGGGGCCTTCAGACCTCCCGCCTATAGACGCAACGGACAGCCCGACTGCTAGCCGCTGGGGCCTCCGCGCGCCATTCGTCGCCCGGACATTCGGCCTGTACGAGCTGGCCTTCGCAGCAGTGGTCCTTGCCGCCCTCGGCCTTCGGCTCTTCGAGCTCAGTGGCCGGACGATGCACTACGACGAGGCCATCCACCTGCATTACGCCTGGAGGTTGGCCAACAGCGCCGGTTCGGTCCTGGGCTGGCCGTGGATTTTCGGCACCGATTATGTTCATTCGGCGTGGATGCACGGCCCCTTCCAGATTGAGATGACCGCGGTCATCCTACAGATATTCGGAGATACCGATTTCACTGCCCGTTTTGGGTACGCGCTGTTCGGCACGGCACTAGTGGCGCTGCCATACTTCCTGCGAGACCACATCGGCAGGCAGGGGGCCATCCTGGCAGCCGTCATGCTGGCGCTTTCCCCTGTGCTCTTGTATTTCAGCCGCTTTGGCCGTAACGACATCATCATGATGTTCTGGGCCGTGGCGCTGTTCACCCTGATGTGGCGCTACCTGCACGGCGGGCGGCGTCTTAACCTTTATGTGGCCTCGGCAATCCTGGCCCTCATGTTTGCCAGCAAGGAAACGGCCTACCTGCTGGTGGCCATTTTCGGGTTCATCGCGTTCGTGGCGGCTCTCCCTTATGTCCTGCCCTGGTTGAGGCGTAGCGAGTCCCTTGCCCGCGAGGGAACGCCGGTAGCGGTGTTCCTGCTCCTGTTCACGCTGACTCTCCCCCAATGGTCAGCGCTGATTGGCATGTTCCAGGGACTCCTTGGCCTGACCCTGGCCAATCCCGACCCTCTCACCGGGAACAACGTGGCCAACTTCGACGGATCTGCCGGGATGACTGGCGCCCCCGCGTGGCAGGGCAGCGTGCTTCCCATTCCTGTCGTCGATATGCCGTGGATACTCCACGCCGCAGTCGCGGTTGCGGGTCTGGTCATTCTCTTCTGGCTGGTCAGCCGGGGCCCGCTGAACCACGGGAGGGTTGCCGGCCTTGTCGGCGCCCCGCTGATGAGCGCCTTCGCCTTCGCCTGGATACTGTTCCGGCCCTATTCGGGGGTGGACCCGGAAAGTTTGGCGTTGCTGGCCGCCGACTGGGTAATCTTCTGCATCGCTTTGGCAGTCGCGGTGAGCTTCCTGTTCTGGAGCCGGTTTCCCATAGGCAGGGCGGCCCTGCTGGTTGTCCTGCCGGCAATCGCCATAACCATCTACTCCCTGCTCTTCACGCCGGTGCTGAATGTGCCGGGACTGGTCGACGCGATTCTTCCCAGCGGGGTGTCGCCTGGCGAAACGGATATGGGTGTGCCCGTCAACTACGTGGTTGCCGCCGCCACCCTGCTGCTGGCTCTCGCAGGGTCTGCGGCCCTGGGCATCTGGTGGCTGGGAAGACACTGGCTAATCTGCGCCGCCATTTTCTACATCATCTGGACCGCTCTGTACACCACGATGTTCACCAACCTGTCCGGGATATTCACTGGCTTCTGGCAGGGCATGGGGTACTGGATCGCACAGCAGGACGTGGCCCGGGGAAACCAGCCCTGGTACTACTATTTCGTCGGGATGTCGGTCTACGAAATACTGCCGCTGGTATTCGGCGTTGCGGGCATTGTGTATTTCTTCCGGCGCAGGGACGTGCTGGGCCTTGCTTTGGCCTTGTGGGCTGTCCTCTCTTTGGCGGCCTACACGGTCGCCACGGAGAAGATGCCCTGGCTGGTTGTGAACATCACCACCCCGTTCGTACTCGTCGCCGCCAAGTACCTGGGCGAAATGCTGGAACGGCTGGAGTGGCCTTCAATGCTGGCCCGACAGGGACGGGCCTTGAACGGCGCGCCGCCGCCCGCCGGGTCGAATTGGACACGGGGCGGCACGGGCGGCGCTACGGAAATCGGGACGCTCGTGGTATTCGTAGTCACCCCGGTGATTGCCCTGATAGCAGTCTACGTGTTTCTCCAACTGGTCGACCCGGCAAGACACTTTGCGCTGGAGCACTGGCTCCTGGCGGCATCCGCCCTGGCGGCATCTTTTGTTGCTGCGCTCATCTTTCGCATGGCTGGCAAGGAGAGAGCCGCCCCGGCGGCGGTACTGGGACTGGCCGCCCTGCTGCTGATCTTCGGCGCCGTGGGGGCGTTCCGCGCGGCGTATACCTACGACGATACCAACATTGAGATCATGGCTTACGCGCAGGGTTCGGCCGACATCAAGGAGACCTACCTCACGCTGGAGCAGGAGGTATATCCGCTGGCGGAGGGTGTCCGTCCCGTGAAAGTCGACTACGACGTCTGGTATCCACTGCAGTGGTACGTGCGGGACCACGCGACGGACGGCAGGCTGAACTTCCAGTGCTTCGAGTTGACCTCGGAAGAAAGACCCGGGTGCGTAGTCCTGCCCGAGAGCCTACAGGAGGACGGCACCTTCACCTTCGGCAACGCCGCCGCCCTGGTGGTCAAGGACGGGCACGTTGGCGACGATGCCGCCGTGCGGGAGCAGTACCGGAGGCAAGGCCCCTTCAAGGAGCTCCTCTGGTTCCCGGAGTCATATCGCAGGCCCGACGAAAACCGCGAAGAGGAACCCATGCACAGTCAGCTGGCCAAGGACTTCGGTTTCTTCCGCGACTCGGTCTCCAGCAGGGAGAAATGGGCCGAGGCGCTCAATTATGTGATTTTCCGGGAGCTGGACACTCCCTGGTACAGGTCCGAATACTACGCCTACCTGCCTTGAGGCAATTCAGGCCAAGTCCTATACTGGAACCGCGACGAATCGCGAACGTTCATTAACGAATACTGGAACGACGCGCCTCCCGGACTGGGTCAGGGCTACCAAGGGAGCGCCGCCTACTGGACTCGGTTCGGGCCGCGCCGGAGACGTTCGAGCAGGTACATGCATTGATTACTGCCAAATGGCATTTGTGGCTGGGAATCGCTGTCAGCGTGGTAATGCTGCTTTTCCTTGCCTGGCAGGTATATCGGTTTGACGACCCGGGGGGGCTGATCGACGAACTGGCCGAGGCCAACTACTTCTTCCTGATCCCGGCTGTGGCGGTCTACTTCGTCGGCGTCTGGTTCCGGGCCCTTCGCTGGCAGTTCCTGCTGAACCCCCTGCGGTATTTCCCCGTGAAACGGCTCTATCCAGTGGTCGTCATCGGCTACACTGCCAACAACCTGCTGCCCATGCGACTTGGCGAGTTGGTGCGCTCCTACTACCTGGCGCGGCAGGAAGACTTCAGCGCCAGCTCCGCCCTCGGCAGCGTTGCCGTCGAGCGGGTGTTCGACGGCCTGACCCTGATTGTACTGGTGGCCGTAACCGTTCCCTTGCTGCTCCTGATGGGAGCGTTTGACTGGACCGCCGGGGTATCGCAGGAAACGGCGACCATTCTGGCGGCGGTTGTGCTGTTCGTATTCAGCGGGTTCTTGCTGCTCTTCACCCTCCTGGCCGTGTGGCAGGGATTCTCCGACCTGGTGCAGCGGCTGCTTTCCCTGCTGCCGGGCAGGCTGGGAGACCTGGCTCTGCGCTTCTACATTTCATTCGCCGCAGCGTTGAGTATCCTCGACTCACCACGCAAGCACCTGGCCTTGATCGCGCTCTCGCTTCCCATCTGGTTTTGTGAATTCATTGTCTACTACCTTGTCTCATACGCCTTCGACATTGGTTCCCACTTCGATTCGCATTTAACGTACCTGCTGGCAATCGCCCTGCTGACCGCCACGTCCAACCTTGCCACGGGCATTCCCAGCGCCATCGGTGGCATCGGCCCCTTCGAGGTCGTCGCGCAGCAGACGCTGGTGGCCCTTGGCGTGGGAGTGGGAGTGGCCGTCGATTACGCCCTGGTGGTGCATCTGGTTGCGCTGTGGCTGCCGGTAAACGCCGTGGGGCTGGTGATTCTCTGGAAGCAGAACCTCAACCTGCGGCAACTCGTCCGGGACCCGGCTTCTGAGGAGAGCGGGGCGGTTGCTGTCGTTCGACAGGCCCCAATGGAATCGGGGGGAGTGGATTCGTCCCCAGCGGGAGGCGGCTCGTGAGGGTCGGAATCATCGGCGGCGGCGTGGCCGGGCTGGCGGCGGCCTATGACCTGACGGCCCAAGGGCACTACGCCGAGGTGTTCGAGGTTGCTCCGTTTCTTGGGGGGCAGGCCTCCACCTTCCCTGTCGGCGGCGGGCAGTTGGAACGTGGCTACCACCACCTGTTCGTCAGCGACACCGCCATCACCGAACTGATTCACGAGCTCGGGCTTGGCGACAAGCTGGCCTGGCTGGAGTCCAAGGTCGGCCTGTACCATAACGGCAGGATCTGGGACTTTTCCACCCCGATGGACCTGCTCAAGTTCAAGCCGCTGTCCCTGTGGCAGCGGCTGCGCGTCGGCCTCTGGACGCTGCGGCTGCAACGGACCGCCGACTACAGCAGGTTCGAGGACATCACTGCCCGTGACTGGCTGTCCAGCCACATGGGGCGTGAGGCCTACGAAGTGCTGTTCGAGCCGTTGCTGCGCGGCAAGTTCGGCGACCACTTCGACCAGGTGAGCATGACCTGGTTCTGGGGCAAGGTCCGCCTTCGCGTGGCGTCGCGCGGCAAGACGCTGCAGAAGGAACGCCTCGGCTACCCGATGGGGAGTTTCGGCGAGGTCATAGATACTCTGGCCGCCCGCATCACGCAGCAGGGTGGCGACGTGCATACCTCCGCTTTCGTCAGCCAGGTGCTGATGGAGGACGGCAAGGCGACAGGGCTAAAAGTGCAACTGGACAGGGACGCGGAGCCGGAGGAACGCCGATACGACGTGGTCATCGCCACAACGCCGTCCTACGTATTCACGCGGCTGGCGCCGCCCATGCCCGACGACTACCAGAGGATGCTGACCGACGTCAGCTACCTGTCGGCGGTGCTGCTGGTGCTCGAACTAGACCGGCCACTGACCGCCAAGTACTGGCTCAACATCGCCGACAACGAGATGCCCTTCGTCGGAGTCATCGAGCACACCAACATGATCGACAAATCGCTGTACGGTGGGCGGCACATCGTCTACATCAGCAACTATCCCGACCGCAACAGCGACCTGTACAAGATGGAGCCAGCGGAGTTGCTGGACCTTTTCGTGCCTCACCTGCGCAAACTGAACCCCGGCTTTGACCGGTCCTGGGTGCAGGACTACCACCACCACAGGGTGGACGGGGCCCAGCCCATCATCGGCAGAAACTACAGCCAGCGCATTCCGTCGCACCGGACGCCGGTGGACGGCCTTTACCTGGCAAACACCACGCAGATCTTCCCCGAGGATCGTGGCACCAACTACTCCATCCGCATGGGACGACAGGTGGCGCAGATGGTGATGGACGACTATCCAGCTGTCAGTGGCCAGGACGATTGCAAAGTGTTGTCTGAACTGTGATTCGTTTGCTCTGCCGTATGGCACCCGGAGGATTTCGCTGATTGACTCTAATCCTGCTAATCTCTTAATCCTGAAAATCCTGATTCAGACAAAATTGACAACGATCCAACTTTGTAACCGTCCTGGGCCAGTGGCTAGTGACGGGTGAATGGTGTATAGTGCCTAGCGGCTACTGGTTACTGGCTGCTCACTGGCAACTATTGATTGGGAGATAGAGCGTGGCATCCGAGCTTAACCCGGCAGAACACGCAACCCGAAAGCCCGGCGAGACCCGCCGCAGCTTCCTGCTGAAACTTGGCATCGGCGCCGCAGCGTTGGGCCTAGTGGCCGGGGCCTTGTCATCGCTGCGCGGCGTCGGCGGGGGCAGCGGCGCAACCTCGATGAACACTGAATTCCCAGGCGAAGACTCCATCTTCCATCCTGCGGTAGACCCGCGCAAGGACCCGAGACGCTCCAACAACCTGTAACAAACTATCCGGCAACGTCACTTTTCCATGGCCCTGCCCTTCGGCGGGCCATTGCTGTATGGAGGCCACGAGAGGAGGACGATTTATGCCCGAAGCAAGGCTGACCGTCGGTAACGTGGAAATCCTCTCCCTGAATGACAACGAGTCGATTCTCCCACTCAGCGACGTGTTTCCCGAAGTCCCTGCCGAGGCATGGGCGCCCTACCAGGAGCGCTACCCCAACGGTTTCAGGGACGACCACCTGCTGGCCCACTTCGAGTGCTACCTGATACGGTCGGAGGGGCAGACCATCCTGGTGGACACCGGACTGGGCAGCGCTGCCACCAACCCAAACTCCATCGACGCCATGACCGGCGGCGTGGAAGGCAGGCTGCTGCAGGAACTGAGCTCCGCAGGAATGAGTCCTGGAGACATAGACACGGTGTTCTTCAGCCATCTCCACTTCGACCACGTCGGGTGGAACGTCACCCACGAGCCCGGCGCCGCGCCCCGGGCGACGTTCCCGAACGCGCGGTATGTGGCACACCGCGCCGACTGGGAGGTCTTCCAGCGGCCCGAGGTGATGGAGCTCTTCCCGCCCCACTGGGACTATGCCCTGGGCCCGCTACAGGATCTGGGTGTGCTGGACCTGCTGGACGGGGAGCGGACGCTGACCAGCGAGATAACTGCTATCCCGACGCGGGGGCACACGCCCGGCTCCATGAGCCTGGCCATCGTTTCAGGCGGCCAGCGCGCTTACATCCTGGGCGACGTCTTTCACGGGCCGACGCAAGTTACCGAGACAAGCTGGAAGTTCAGCTTCGATATGGACGGCGACCAAGGCATCGCCACACGCACTGCAATGATCGAGCGCGCGGAGTCGGAGGACGCCGTCATCGCCATCTGCCATCACGGCGGATTCGGGCGGGTGGTACGAGCCGAGGGGCGGAGGTACTGGCAGTTGGTCTCCTGACGCCTGTACATCGAGTCGTCTCTCCCTCCGGGTGAGGGCGTTCTCCTACCTGCGCCCGAACTCCCGCTCCACGTGGTAGGAGCTGAAGTGGACCATGGTGGGGCGACCGTGAGGGCAAGTGTGAGGGTTGGCCGACGCTTCCAACTGCTCCAGCAGCGCCAGCATCTCGGCATCAGAGAGTGCTTGTCCCGCACGCACGGCAGCGTGGCATGCGATTGAGGCTGCCATCACGTCCTCCTTCTGCCGGGTCAACCCTTCCAGCGTCGCCATGTCCAGGATATCTATCAGCGACTTGGCCGGGTCGTCCCGGCCCTTCGATAAACTCAGGAGCACGGACGGCATAGCGCGCAGCAGGTAGCCTCGCTCGCCGAAGGGTTCCAGATGGAATCCGTAGTCAATGACCGCCTGCAAGTTGTCCCCCAGGGTTGTCGCATGAGTTGGAGTCAACTCCACATTCACCGGCGCCAGCAGTGGCTGGGAGGCAGGCTTGCGCTCCTCGCGTTCGGCGCAGATGCGGTCGTAAATAGTTCTCTCGTGGGCCGCGTGCTGGTCTACCAGGTACATCCCCTCCGGCCCCTCGGCGACGATGTAGGTCTGCTTGAGCTGGCCTACGACCCGCAGCGGCACGGCAGGCCGGCCCAGCAGAGGCAATGTTTCGCCGGCCGGTGAGCCTGTTTGCTGCGACGTTCTCTCTCCGCCACTGCCGTACCGGGGAAAGGACGTAAGAGGCGATTCCGTCCGGCTGAGGCCACGACCGAACGGACCGTACCCCGAGGGGCGCCCAGGATCGGACGAGGGGGCAGCGGAGGGCACCGGCGAGTCAGACACCAGCGCGGCCCTCACTGCCCTCTGCGTTAGCGAAAACACACGGTTCTCATTGTGGAAACGCACTTCCCGTTTGGCCGGATGAGAGTTGACATCGACGTCGGCATAGGGAATCACCAGGTTGATGGCGGCCACGGGATAGCGCTTCACCTGCAGCAGGCCGCTGTAGGCCTCCTCAACGGCAAAGGACAACATTCGGCTCTGGACCAGCCGGCGGTTTACAAAGAACGTCAGGTAGGTGCGGTTGGCGCGGCTGATGCTTGGCGCGGCAGCGAATCCCTCGACGGCGTATCCTGTCTCGCTGTCCTCAGCGTCGACCTCGAGCATGCCCTGGGCCACCTGCGACCCGTACACCGCCAGTAGAGCCTCGCGCGGCTGGCCGTTGCCCGGAGTGGTCAGAGAGGTCCGGCCATCATTCACCAGCCGGAAACGGATTTCCGGAAATGCCAGGGAGTAGCGGCTGACCAGCTCCTGTACCCGAGAAGTCTCCGCCTGGGCAGAACGGAGAAACTTGCGCCGCGCGGGTTGGTTGCCGAAAAGGTCGGATATCTCGACGACGGTACCCGCAGCGCATCCCCCGCTGCCCTCGTCAACTACTTCACCCCACTGCAGCACCCTGCGGGAGCCCACCGTCTCGTCGTGGGTTCTAGTCAGGATGGAAACGTTGGACACGGCGGCAATGCTGGGAAGGGCCTCGCCACGAAACCCCATGGTAGAAACGCAATCGAGCTGCTCTGCGGTGGTCAGCTTGCTGGTGGCGTGGCGATGGAATGCCAGGGGCAACTCGCCAGCGGGTATCCCGTGGCCGTCGTCCGCGACCCGGATCAGGATGGCGCCGCCGCCACGGATTTCGACGGTTATCTGACTCGCTCCGGCGTCAATGGAGTTCTCGAGCAACTCCTTGACCACCGACACGGGCCGCTCGACGACCTCGCCGGCGGCGATCCTGGCAGCCAGTTCAGGGGGCAGGACCCTAATGGGCATGATTGACCGCTAGAAGAGAGGGACTATGGTGCCCTTGGCCCGGTATTGCTTGTCCTCGGAGGTACCCGTGGCAACAAAGTCCTGCACGATGCGGTAGATCCGCTCCATCTCTTTGTCCGGGGAACGCTTGAAGAAATAAGGAGGAACCCATACCCCGCCGAATGCGGCCACCACCTCCGGGTAGTCGTCGATTACGAAGTCCGGCTCGAAAGGCACACCCAGCTCCTCCAGGCGCTCGTGGAAATGGTGAGTTGGCTTCTCGTAGACCCCGCTGACGTAGGGTTCGAGCTGGTGCTTCTCTATGACCTCCCACCTTTCTCCCATCCCTGACCAGATGTAGATTTGGTGGTTTTCGTCCAGCAGCGCCTGAAAGATTTCCTTGGTTTGGGGACGGAGGCTGTTATCCAATCCCAGTATCGTATAGTCAACGTCAAAAAAGATCTTCATTGGCCGTATCAAGCCCTTCCAGTTCCGGCTTTCCCCCGCCAAGGACATCAACGGCCCTGGTCAGCAAAGGGACACCACTAGAGTATATTACAATCCGCCGATTGAATCAGCACCGCCTCGGTATTTCACTTGGGGCATTCTAATTCTCCCTCTCCCTTGAGGGAGAGGGGACTTGTCACACACCCTCTTAGGTTGCGGCGGCAACTACCGAGTCGAGAACAGCCGCGCCTCCCCCGACGAAGAGCCGGTCTCCAACGCGCATCATTGGCCGTCTGACCAGCTTCGGTTCTTGTAGCATCAGCCGGACCATTTCGTCCTCAGACAGTTCCTGTCCGGCCAGGCCCATCTGCTTCAAGCTCGGACTGCGGCGGGCGAAAATCTGGTCGATGCCCGCGATTGCAGCCATCTCCCGGACCTCTTCCTCCGTGAAGGATTCCTTGAAGTAGTCTCGTTCATTAACTGCCAGGTCATTTTGCAGGAGAAACTCTCTTGCTTTCCTGCACGTGGATCAACGGGGCCACCAATAGAGGTGTACAGGCTGGCTCATTTTGCCCTCATCTTTGCAAATTGTGACAGTGCTTGGGTTAAACGGCAGTCGTCATTTTATACCGATGGGCAGCGGCTGAAAAACCGCCTGACCGCCAATGGACGGGCCTTTTCAAAGTGGCTTCCCGGCATCTCATGGTGACGGTTCGACAGGCTCACCTTGTCGAACCATCGGCGGCTTGCAGGGCATCCTTCGACAAGCTCAGGATAAGTGGAAGTCAGCGAACGGCGTCACTTTGAACAGGCCATGTGCCAATGGACGGGAGCATCAGGCCAAGTCCCTGGCCTTTTGCTGTAGCTCGTACAGCTTGTTCAGCGCTTCCAGGGGAGTCATGTTCGACAGGTCCATGGACTTCACGGCGTCTGAAAGCTCCTGGCCCGGGGCGAACAATGACAGTTGCTGGGAGGGAGTTCCTCGTACTGCGCCAGCCCGGCCCGCGCCGCGCCGTGATTCCAGGTCGTCCAGCACCTCCCAGGCGCGGTTGACCACCCCCGGCGGCATCCCGGCGAGGCGGGCGACGTGGACGCCATAGCTCCGGTCGGCCCCGCCGGGCACAATGCGGTGCAGGAAGACAACGTCGCTGCCCTCCTCAGCCACGGCGACGCTAAGGTTGCGGATACCTGGCAGCGACGAGGCCAGCTGCGTGAGTTCGTGGTAGTGCGTGGCGAACAGAGTCTTGCAGCCCAGTCTGGGATCGTTGTGGATGTGCTCAATGACCGACCGAGCGATGGACAAGCCATCATAAGTGCTGGTCCCTCGGCCAATCTCGTCCAGGATGACCAGCGATCTCGGCGTGGCCTGGTTCAGGATGGCAGCGGTCTCCACCATTTCCACCATGAAGGTCGACTGCCCGGTGGCAAGATCGTCCTGCAGTCCCACTCGCGTGAAGATGCGGTCCACCAGGCCAATGTGGGCCTCGGCGGCAGGCACGAAGCTGCCCACTTGGGCCAGCAGCGTGATTAAAGCCACCTGGCGAATGTAGGTGGACTTGCCGGCCATGTTGGGGCCGGTGATCACCAGCACCCGGGCCTCACGAGACAGCTCAACGTCGTTGGGCACGTACCTTCCGGTGGGCAGCACCCTTTCAACAACCGGGTGGCGTCCGTCCCGAATGCGGATTGACGGTCCGTCATCGACCACCGGCCGGACGTAGCCGTTATCCACGGCCGCCTGGGCCAGGCCGGCAAAAACGTCGGCCTGCGCGATGGCGGATGACGAGCGCGCCATAACTGCGGCGGATTCAGCCACCTGCGCACAGACGCGCCGGTAAACCTCCTCCTCCGCCTCGGCCAGCCTCTCGCGGGCGTTCAGGGCGAGGGACTCGTACTCCTTTAGCTCCGGCACGATGTACCGCTCGGCGTTGGTCAGGGTCTGTCTCCTGATGTAGTCGTCGGGCAGGCTGCCGGTCTGGGACTTGGACACCTCGATGTAGTAGCCGAAAACCTGGTTGTAACCGACTTTCAAGGAACGCACGCCGGTCCTTTCCCGTTCCTTCTGTTCCAGCCCCGCGATGTACTGCCGCGCGTTGACGCTGGCATTCCTCAACTCGTCGATCTCTTCGGAGAACCCCTGCCGGATCACGTTACCCTCGCCCACAGTCCCTGAGGGATCCGGCACGATGGCTGCCTCGATGAGCGCAACTACCTCGGGAGCGGGAACGAGTTCGTTCCTGAGCCACAGCATCGCCGGGCCGAGGGCATCGACCTGCTCCCGCAGCGCCGGTATGGCCTCAAGTCCCGACTTGAGCGCCAGCAATTCGCGGGGAGCCGCCGACCCGGCTACAACCCGGCCGATGATCCGTTCCAGGTCCGCCACTCCGGAGAGTACTGACGTCACCTCTCCCCGGATGATCCCGTCCCGATACAGGCAGTCCACGGCATCGAGGCGCTTTTCGACCTCCGCCAGGTCCAGCAGCGGCTGCCCCAGCCAGCGCCGGAGCAGCCTCGCCCCCATGACCGTGCGCGTTCGGTCCATGGCGGCCAGCAACGAGAGTTCTCGTTCCTGCCCGCGGCCGCCCTCGAACAGCTCCAGGTTGCGGCGGGTGCGGGCGTCAAGGGCCATGAATCGCTGGGTCGAATAGACTGCCAGGTTGTTCAGTTGCACCTTTGCCGACTTCCTGGTGCGGTCCAGGTATTCGACGATGTCGCCAGCAGCGATGACCGCCCTGGGCAGCCCCTCGCAACCGAAGGACTCCAGGGTACGGGCTTTAAGGTGAGACAGCAGGGCTGCTGCCGCCCGGTCGAAGTCGATTGTCCGGTCCTCCATGGACGTGATGCGCCACGGCCCTTCGGGAATGTCCACCTCCGTCGCCACACCATCGGACGCCAGTATTTCCGAGGGAGAAATCCGGCCCAGTTCCAACGGCAGTTCGACGAGCGGTATTTCCGTGGCGGCAAACTCGCCGGTGGTAATGTCTGCATAGGCCAGGCCCGCACTTTCGCCGTCCACAGCCACGGCCGCCAGGTAGTTGTTGACCTGCTGGTCAAGCAGCGAGTCCTCGAACACCGTTCCCGGCGTCACCACCCTGACCACGTCACGGTCTACCAGCCCCTTCGAAGTCGCCGGGTCGCTGAGCTGCTCGCAGATGGCGACCTGGTGTCCCTTTCTCACCAGTCGAACGAGGTATGGCTCGAGGGAGTGGGCAGGCACGCCCGCCATTGGCACCCTGAGATTCTTGCCCAGGCTGCGGCCGGTCAGGGTGATGTCCAGCTCGCGTGCCACGAGGTGGGCGTCGTCATCAAAAGTCTCGTAGAAATCGCCCATGCGAAACAGGACGATGGAATCCCGGTAGGCATCCTTGATCTTCAGGTACTGGCGGCGAATCGGAGTCACGGCAACGCGTTCCCACGAGAAATGATAATGCCATTCTATAACAAGAGGATATGCGCCTAAGAGGGTGTGCGACATATCCATTTCGCTTTCCGGTTTCCCGGATATCCGAGGGGTCGCTGTTTCCGTAAGTACGGGGTACGCCCTCACCCTAACCCTCTCCCAGAGGGAGAGGGAATTTGTCACTCACCGTCCAAAGCGTTGAGTTGGCTCAAAGAAAAAGGCCCCTTCTCTTGCAGGAAAGGGCCGGCATTTCACTGGTGCTGAAGAGCATTATTCTTTCCAGAATCGCTCTTCTTTGAACTTCCAGCCCTGCGGTGGTAGCTTGGCCTTCATGTCCTCGATCATCCCGGGATGCCCGCAGGCGTAGACTTGGGTGTCGTCCTTGGGCAAGTGAAATCTTCCCAGGTATTCCTCGGCGATGGTATTGACCCGGCCGGTCTGGCCCTTCCAGCCCTCGTTCCTGGGATCGTCGGGACGGCTTACGGTGGGTATGAACCTGACCACGTCAGGGCGCTTCTCAGCCAGGTCGGCGAATTCCACGTCGTAGGTGAGCTCGTCGTGGTGGCTGGCTCCCAGCAGAATGTAGAACACATGGCCCTCGCCATCGTTGTGAAGATAGTCCCGGACCATGCTGACTGAGGGAGAAACTCCCGTAACGGTGGAAAGCATAAAATGGTGATGCGCCTTCTGGTCCATGGTGAAAATGCCCTTGGCCCGTGGCCGGATGGACATGGCATCGCCCAGTTGCAGGTTCCACATCAGCGGGGTGAGCTCCCCGTCAGGAACCAGCTCCACGAAGACTTCCAGCGCTCTCTCGTGGGGAGCGGAGGCAATGGAATAGGCGCGCTCTATGGGCCCCAGCCCCAGGGTGCAGTATTGGCCAGGCTTGAACCCGAAAGTGCCTCCCTCCTCAGGCTCGAGCCTGATCACCATCAGGTCGTCGGTGATGTCCCGGCGCTCGACCAGGTATGCCTTCGGGAAAGCAGGATTGGGGGAGAGGTCCACGTCACTCACTCTCCCGGTGGCCGTCGACTCTACCATCTTGTATCCCGCCTCCTCTTCACAAAATGAGCCCCATCCGACTGGAACTCTATGAATCTCAGCGAATCGTCTGGGCTCCGGTTATTCGTCCTGCGTTTTAATCAATCTGGCTGGCCGGACATCCAGCCCGGGCAACATGGGCGCCGGATCAAATTCCTCGCTGGCCTCCATGTCTATTGCCAGTTGGCCAAACAGTGCAGTGGACGCCACCATTCCTCGCGGCAGAGCCGCGTTGAACCTTGCCACGCCCGGAAGCTGGCCTGCGGCAGTCTGCACCGCGACCTTGGCGCCTTCGGCCAGGTCCAGGGACGCCGCGTCGTCAGGATTGATGTCGACCCACTCCTCCCGCTTAATGCGGTTGCGCTTCCCCTTGACGATCTCCATCTCACGATTCTGTTGCAGCAGGACTCTCCCCGGCGCAAACCAGAGACCGTAACCTTCAGGCAATTGGGGCGCTGACGTGAACAGCGACGGAGTCAGCGGTGTCGCCTTCCTGTCAGAGAATCCCTCACTGTACAGGGCGGCAGTCCCCGGGTGGCCAGGGTCCGGGCAGGGCCATTGCAGCCCCTTGTGCTGTTTGCTCGCGTACAGGACCTGCGTCGGCTGGGGGCTCTCGAGTTGGGTCCGAAGCACCAGGGAACCCTCCCTTTCCAGCCTGCGATGGGAGATTCCACCGTAGATCGGAGCTACCCTGGCAATTTCATCCATGACTTCCGCTGGCGTCAAATCCGGCAGGACATCCAGCTTCATCCGTTGCGCCAGTTGCGTCAGCACCCAGCTTTCCGGCTTCGCTGCCGTATCCCGATGCGCAGCCGGAGACAGCCGCTGCACCCTGCGTTCCAGGTTGGTGAAGGTGCCGTCCTTTTCTGCAAAGGTCGGCCTGGGTAGCACCACATCGGCCCGCAGGGCCAGAGGAGTGAGGAAAGTATCGTGTACCACCAGCAGGTCCAACGAGCCAAGGGCGTTGATGGCGTCACCAATTTTTCCGTTGGTGAAGTTGGGGCTGTCTCCTATGACCACTGCGGCTTTCAGCTTGCCGCTTTCCGCCGCGCCGACCATCTGCGCCATGGGCAGTCCGGGAGCCTCGGAGACCGGAACGCCCCACTCCGTCTCAAGAGCCGCGCGGTCGGCAGCATCGGAAATTCGCCGGTAGCCGGGCAGGCGGTCGGGAACACAGCCCACGTCCCAGGCGCCCTGTTCGTTCGCGCCGCGACGCATGGGGTAAAGCCCGGTACCCGGCCGCCCGATGTTGCCGGTCAGGAGGGCCAGGTTGACCAGGGTGAGCACACAGTTCCGGCTCTGATTCCGGTCGATGTTGTCCAGGCCGTACACAACGGCGGCCTCGGCTGCCTCGGCAAACATGCGAGCCGCCGCAGCTATCTGCTCCCCGGAGACCTGGGTTTCCGCAACTATTTCCGACATCTCCCGCGAGCGCAGTGAATAGCGTAGTGTGGCGGGGCTTTCGCAGTTTGCCTCCACCCACTCCTCGCGTTCCAGGCCCTGCTCGACGATGCTCCTCAGGATGCCGGCGAGCAGCGTCAACTCGGTGCCGGGCGCCGGACGCAGCCAGATGTGGGCGTACCGCGTCAGCTCGACTTCGCGCGAATCGATCACAACCAGCTTGGTGTTCTTGCGGGCGGCCCGCTTGACCGGCACGGCAACCACGTTCTGCTCTTCGGTGACGTTGGTGTTGAACGCCAGTATGCACCCGGCCTGCTCCAGGTCCCAGATGGGGTTGGTGGCCGCCGCCATCCCCAGCGAGTCCTCCAGTCCCAGCACCAACTCCGGGTCGAGATTGGAGGTGTGGTCAACGTTGTTGGAGCCCATCACCGCACGAGCGAATTTCTGCGCCAGGTAATGCTCCTCGTTGGTGCTGGTGGACGACGTAAGCAGCGCAAACTCCTCGCCGTTCACACCGGCCAGACGTTCCGCCACAAGATCCAGCGCCTCGTCCCACGTGGCCTCAACCAGAGGCTCCCCTCGGCGCACCAGCGGCGTCTGGAGACGGGCGGAGTCGTTGACGAATTCCAAGCCGAACTTGCCCTTGAAACATGCCTGACCCTGGTTGGCGGGAGAGTTGATTTCCGGCACTGCCCGGATCAGCTCATCCTTACCGTTGAACTCGAGGTTCAGCTGGCAACCCACGGGACAGTGAGGGCAGATGGACCGCTCGACGCGCCGCGCCTTCTCCCACTTGTGGTCCCTTTCCACCAGCGCGCCCACCGGGCATACGTCGATGCAGGAGCCGCAGAACTCGCAGCCCGACTCCAGCAGCGACGTGCCGAAAGAAGTTCCCACCAGGGCCTGGCCGCTGCGTTCGGTGAAGCCGATAGCATCATCGCCCCGCAACTCCTCGCAGGCCCGAACGCAACGACCGCAGACTATGCAGAGGTTATAGTCGCGGTCGTAGAAAGGATCGGACACCTCGAGGGGAATGTCGCGGTACTTGTAGCCCAGCGGCGACTCGAGGTTCATGCCCAGGTAGCGCACCGTGTCCTTGAGCTCGCACCGCTCGTTCTTGGGGCAGGTCACGCAGCGGTCGTTGACCGAGACGTGGCGGAGACAGACATCGTTAGGGCCGCAGATGTCGATCCGATGGCAGGTCAGACAGCCGTTGGGGTGCTCGGCGATCAGCATCTCCATCACGGACCGGCGCAACTGGTCCACCGCCGGGATCTGGTTATGGACCACCATTCCGTCCGCCACCGGCAGCGTGCAAGCCGCCGGGTAGCCGCGCTGCCCTTCCACTTCGACCACGCACATCCGGCAGGCCGCGTAGGGCTTCATGCCGGGGTGGTAGCAGAGGTAGGGCACGTACAGCCCCGCATCTATGGCCGCCTCCAGGACCATCTTGCCGGGCTGAGTGGTGACCTCGACGCCGTCTATGCTTATAGTGATGTCGTCCGGCATTTCGCCTCTTCACTCCGGCGCGGTGAAAGCCCGCCTACCGTCGGGACCGCGCCGGCGAGAATCTCGGTTGGTTGCAGACACCCGTTGGGCAGGTGTGCCTTAGGATATGGTCCTCGAACTCTCCGGGGAAATACCGAAGGGCCGACGACACGGGATTGAAACCCAGCTGGCCGTGTCCGCAGAGGGAACCGGCCTGCATGTTCTCGCCGGTGCGCCGCATCAACTCCAGGTCCTCCGGCTCTCCCTGGAGGTCGCAGATGCGTTCCAGAACCTCCAGGAGGTGGCTCATACCCATCCGGCAGGGGAAGCACTTGCCGCAGGACTCGTACTGGCAGAAAGCAACTAGCGCGCGCGTCAAATCAACGACGCAGGTGTCCTCGTCGGCGGCGATGATGCCGCCAGAGCCCAGTATGGCCCCTGCGCTGCGCAGCACGTCGAAGTCTAGAATCAGGTCAACGTTGTCTGCGCCAAGTACTCCGCCCAATGGCCCGCCGGTCTGCAAGAATTTCAGTTTCTTGCCGCCGCGAATGCCCCCGGCCGCATCGTACAGCACGTCCTTGAGGTTGATCCCGAGGGGCACTTCCATCATACCGGTGTAGTTGAGCGCTCCTGATAGGCACAGAATGGCGGTCCCGGTGCTGCGGTCGTGGCCGATGCTGGCAAACCACTCGCCGCCCCGGGACATGATCTCAGGCACGTAGGCCAGTGTCTTTACGTTGTTGATGTTGGTAGGCCGGCCGAACAGGCCATATTGCGCCGGGAACGGCGGCCGGAACCGGGGCATGGCCCGCTTGCCCTCGATGGCCTCCATGAGGGCGCTTTCCTCTCCGGCCACATAGGAATCTCCGGTCAGCGCAACCTCGATATCGAAGTCAAAGCCGGAACCCAGAATGTCCTCTCCCAGCAAACCCAGCTCCTGGGCCTGGGCAACCGCAGCGCGGCAACGGTCTATCGGGCCGTCGTGGCCGTGGCGGATGAATATGTAGCCCTTGCTGGCCCCGGTGGCATAGCCGCAGAGGATGACTCCCTCAACCAGCGTGTGCGGATCGCTCTCGAGGATGGCCTTGTCGTTGAACGCCCCGGGGTCGCCCTCCTCGCAGTTGCAGAGGACGTACTTGTCCCGCGACGGATTGCCCGCGAGAAACCGCCACTTGGTCGCTGTGGGAAAGGCTGCGCCGCCCCGTCCGCGAAGTCCCGACTCGTTCACCTGCTGCAGGGCGTCGTCAGGGGTCATTTGCAGCAGCGCCCTGTTCAGCGCCCGGTAGCCGCCGTTGGCGATGTACTGGTAAATGTCCAGCGGGTCGATATTTCCTGCGTTCCGCAACGCGACCCGGTTTTCCCAGGCCCGCATGGGGTGAAGAGCCAGATCCCTCAACCCGGCAGGAGGAACAAAATCGTCGTCGGCGTCGGAGGGGGCGAGATATCCCAGCGCCAGCCCGGTCACCGGCTGGCCTCCGGCAACGTGCGTAGCCACCACTTCACCGGCGCGCTCGGGGTCAAAGTTTCCGTAAAATACCCGCGGCCCGCCGGGGAGCTGGACATCGAGCAACGGCTCGGCGAAGCAAAGCCCGATGCATCCCACTTCGGAAAGACGGGCATCGACGCCCTGGCTCTCCAGGGCCGAGCGCAGGGCCTCGACGACTTCGACTCCGCCAGCGGCCTGCCCGCACAGGGCAGTGCCCACCCGGAGCCATGGCCGTTCGGCCTCGGACTCCCAGCGCCGCAGGGCGTCTCGCTCCAGTTCCTGGAAACTAGCGGGCATGGACTTCACCCTGGCGCGGAGCCGATTCTGCATCGTCCCGCAGCAGTTCGGAAACACGCTTGGCAGCGGCAGGCGGAGTAACCCGGCCAATCAGGTGATGGTCAATCGACATCACTGGGGCGAGGGAGCAGGCGCCCAGGCAGGTGTTGAAACGCACAGACAGCCGGTGGTCGGGACGTTCGCCCTCGTCCTCCAGACCGGAGGCTTCCAGCACGGCTTTCACCACGGCCATTGATCCCATCAGGTGGCAGGAAGCGCCCCAGCAGACCTCGACCTGGCGTTCTGCTGGAGGCTGAAAGCGAAAGTTGGGGTAGAAGGACGCAACCGCCCACACGTCGTTGACGGTGGCGCCCATGAAGTCGGCCACCAGTTCAACGGCCTCTCGGGGGATGTAGCGCAGTTCGTCTTCGACAGCCAACAGCGAGGACAAGACTGTTACGGTAGGCTGTGGCTGCCCTCGGACGGCCCGGTCTATCCGATCTTCCAGACCATCCATTCGGCAGGACTCCTAAGCTGGAAAGCTAATACGGCCCCGCCGGTTCACGGGGATGGCAACGCTTTCCATGTCCTATTCGTGAAAGAATTAACAATCAGCTTGATACTACCATATTGCTTGATTCCCATTCAACACAGGACAGCCGTCAATTACGTCAAACGGCACAGGAAAGCGAAAGGAGCGAGCCATCTGCCCGCTCCTTTCTGCTACCACCCGATCTCGCCGGGGCCACGCGTTCCGGACACGTCTACTCCACGCGGGCCACGCTGCCCAGCAGGATGCGCTCTACCTCCGGCAGCAGGGCTTCGGCGCGCTCGCGGCACTCCTCGTCCGAGAGGCTCGACAGGGGATGAGGGGCGACGGCGTACTCGTAGTCCGGCACGCCCATCATGCGGGTCATGGCCTTCGCGGTGTTGTTGAAGACGTGGGTGATGATGGACGCGGTGGGCAGGCCCAGGCGCTCCATCTCGATTCCGTCGTGCACACTGCACGAACTGCACGAGCCTCAATCACCCACCCCGGTGATCAGCACGTCCACACCGTTCAGCATATCCTCAACGACTTCCGGCTTGGTCGGAAGGGAGGCGGAATGCTTGTTGAACATCCGGACTTCCTTCAGGCCGTGCCTTTCCTGCAACATGCGGCCCAGCTCATTCAGCACCTTGTCTGAGTTGGCCTTGGAGTTTTCCAGCAGTCCGAGGGTCTTGCCTTCCAGCGAACTGGGGCGGTCGTTCAGCCTGAAGTCCCCCACCTGGAGTTCCAGGCCCGAGGGATTCACAAGCCTGACGTTTCTGACCATTACC
This sequence comes from Dehalococcoidia bacterium, assembly GCA_965203005.1. Taxonomy (GTDB): domain Bacteria; phylum Chloroflexota; class Dehalococcoidia; order Lucifugimonadales; family UBA3495; genus VXOI01. The sequence goes on along the minus strand of CBDBBS010000002.1, from coordinate 540,133 downwards.
GTATCCGCCATAATTCTCTCCTCCAAAGTTCCCTCTCCCGGAGGGAGAGGGTTAGGGTGAGGGCGTCCTTGTTACCTGCCAGTGAACAACATTCGGGGCAAGATTTCAACCGTTGCGACGGCTGCTATCCCGGCACCTCGATCTTGCGAGTGCGAATCTGGTAGTTGGTGGTGTCGATGATGGCGCTGTTGCGGCCACCTGTGCCGCCGCCCATCACGATGATGATGTCCTCCGGCTCCCGGGAGCAGCGGCGGAGGATCTGGTCGTCGCCCTCGCGCTCCGGTCCCTGGGCGATTCCCAGACGGATCAACTCGGTCTGGGGGCGTGCGGCGTTCTCGATGAGATACTCCTGGATGCCGCGACGGGTCCAGCCGTCGCCGCCCAGCGTGATGGCGTGCTCAGGACCGAACACCATTGCCCACTGAGCCGGGAAGCGCCAGGCCAAGGCGGCACTCTTCAGTATGTCGGCGGCTGTGGCCAGGATCGCCTCGCCGGTCTGGCCGTAGGCGTTGTTGAGCGTGATGGGATTGTAGGCCACGGCAATGGTGACGGTGCTGTCGCCAGCCTCAAAGCCACGACTGACGTGCAGCGGCTCCCAGGGCGAGTCCTCTTCGTTCTCGGCGAAGGTCAACGTGTACTTGCTGGGGTTGCCCAACGTGCCCCGGTCGAGGATGCCGGGGCGGGCCTCAAAGCCGTTCATGAAGCAGAGGCGCACCGCCCTCCCGATACAGGCGTTGGCCCGGTTGCCGGGGCCGAAGATTCCGTCGCGGGAGTTCATCTCCAGGGTGTGGCGGATGGGGCCGTTGACGATCATCAGAATGGCCGGCGAACTGGTGGACGATGCCGCCATGTTGACGTAGTTCTTTTCCTCGTCCAGCGTCCGCAGGGCGGTGGTAAGGACAGGAAAGTACTCGGGCAGGCACCCAGCCATGATGGCGTTGGCGGCGGCGTTTTCCGACGTAAGCACGCGGCGGCGCATGTCGAAGGTGATGATCTCCTCCTCGCCGGTCATGCCGGATATCTCCAGCATCTCCCGCACCTTGTACTCCACCGGCGGGACCACCGGCAGACCATCGCTCCACCCCAGCCGGTAGCATTCCTCGATGATTTCAACCGTGTCGCTGAACTCGACGATGTCAGAACGGTTCATATTTATCCTCAGCGTTTTACAGCCTGGTCAGTATTCCACTTGCCTGTTGGGAACTTGCTCCCGCCATTGCAGGATCAGGGGCGGGCCTATTCCCCAGCTACTTGCTCAACAACAGAAGCGCCCGCATCCACCTGCTTGCCGCTGGCCTCGCGGTAGACGTCGCCTATGACAGCCAGAATTTCCTCCAGGTTATCGGCAGTTTTTCTTACGGATAACCTGCGATGACGAACCCCTGAAGGTGATGTTGCCGGCCCAATCAGGTCGTCTATCCGCGACAGGGATTCGGCAGCAACACCCTCCTGAGTTGACCAAATTGAAATCTCTCCGCCTCCACCCTTATAGAGGTGATTACTGAATGATACCAAGGGGTCGCTCTCGCCCGGTACTTGGAGATCTATCCTAAAAAAGTCTTGATTGGCATTGATGTAAGTGGCGAGATCCGCCAGTTTTTCTGTTTCCAAGTCAACTGCAAGGTCATAAAGCCGTCTTAATTCTGGTTGGAATCTCTCTTCAGCCTTGCTGATGCTCCCCTTGAATGCATCACCACCCGGGATTTGTCTCGGCTTTCCCGAACTCCGCTGCCTGGCTCTCTGCTCCCTGGCTTCTTCCTTTCGTTGCGCAAACTGTGTCTGGTACTCAGAAGCCTCGGGCAGAGGGATCACCACGCTGGTTTCTATCAGAATCTCATTTCCATTCCGATGGGGTTGCAGTCGGATACACTTGATTTCCTGACCTGCGGCCCTTAACCAAGACTCGTTCAGCCACATTACGCAAGTGGTGAGTTCCTTGCCGAAGTTCTCCGAAGCCAAAATAATCCGGGGAGTTTCAGTAAGTATGACCGGAGCTTCATCGGCGGTTCCCAAGTGTCCCCGGATAAGCGTTTCAGCGTCGTCGGCCTCTGCGGTTTCACCTTTTTCGCCAGCTCGCTGATCCAAATAGTTCTGGTAAGTCTCTATGGCTTTCTCGTTGGTCATGTTGGCCACCATGGCGGCATACCGAATGGCCTGCAAATCCATGTGCGCGCCTGTCTCACCCCGTTTCAACTCTATCACTACCAACCGGCCGCTGGCGTCCAGGCCTAGCAGATCAATCCTTCGGTTAGAGTCCTGCCAATCGCCGAACTCCTCGGCAATTATTAGCAGCCCTTTTTCCAAGACCTCGGGCTGATCGCGCAACATCCTCTGCAAGTCGTCGCGTTCCAAAACCCCTTCTTGTCCGAAAGAGGTTTGGGCAACCTCGTCCAACCTATCCTTATGGCCCGCCATCTTGTAAATCGCCATATCAACCCCAAGGCACTAGACGTCCAGGCGCAATTGCACGCCCGCCTTCTCTTCCTGGATGCGGGCCACGGCGTCGGAGTCCTCCGGCCCAAAGCCCCGGAACATTGCCTCGACGTGTCGTTGGTCGACCAGGTTGGAGAGGTCCATGGGCACCCCGTACTCGCGGCCAAGGTCGGTGGCAAGCCGCACGTCCTTGGCGGCCAGGGCAGTGGCGAAGCCAGGCTCGAAGTTGCCCTGGAACAGGAAACGCGAGAACTTTTCGGTCAGTCGCCGGGAGCTGCCGGAGCTGTGGGCGATTACATCCGCCAGGGTGGCCAGGTCCACGCCCGCCTTGACGCCCAGGGTCAGGGCCTCGGACAGCAGCACTCCGATGCCCATGCTCATCAGGTTGTTGCAGATCTTGCAAACGGAGCCGGCCCCGATGTCTCCGCAGTAGACCACGTGGCTGCCGATGGCGCCCAGGGTCGACTCGAAACGGTCGAAGGTGGTACGGTCGCCGCCGACCATCACGGCCAGGGTGCCCGCCGCCGCGCCGTAGGTGCCGCCGCTGACCGGCGAGTCGAGCAGCGTAACCCCACGGGCAGCGCACTCCTGGTGCAGATTCCGCACCACTGTCGGCGAGTTGGTGGAGAGGTCGAAGATTACTGTTCCTTCAGCGGCGCCCTCCAGGATTCCGTCCTCGCCCAGGACCACCGCCTCTACGTCCCTGGGAACGGGGAGGCTGGTTAGGACCGCGTCGTTGTCCGGGACGGCCCCCCTGGGACTGTCCGCCCATTCGGCGCCCATCTCCAGCAGATTGGTTGCGGCCTCGCGACGCAGGTCGTGAACGGTTAGCTGGTGGCCGGCCTTGATCAGATTGGCGGCCATCGGATTGCCCATGTTGCCGGTCCCGATGAACCCTAGTCTCATCCTGCTCTCTCCTGTCTCTTGATGGTCGGTCGAGTTCGCCGCTCTGCGGCCTGCCTGGGGGCCTGCCGTAGCCGCCTTGAGGACGATCTGGGCCGCCTTGCGATCTGCCGGAGCCACTGCCCGGTGTCCGGCCTGCCCCGGCCGGTGATCGGCCGAAACCGCCCTGCGGGCGACCGTGGCTCTCGCCTGGAGCTTGACGGGCAGGCCCGCCTGTAGCTGGCCCCCTGCCGCCTTGGAAAGGGCGGGGAGCTTCGGTTGATTCGGCGTTGCGTGGCCGGAGCCGGGGAGCGTCCTGGTCCAGGTCCTCCGGGCCGTAGTCGCCGACGTTCTCCCGGCGGTAGGGAGGCGCGAAGCCGCTTGGGGTGTCGCGCGGAGCGCGTTCGGGCCGGGAACTGTCTCCCGGCTGGCGGGCCGCCTGTTCGTCGAATGTCTCCTTGGCGATGCGGAAGGCGTTTACCGCGGCAGGCATCCCGCCGTAGAAGATCATCTGGGCGATGATCTCGGAGATCTCCTCCTGGCTTACGCCGATGTGAAGCGCCCCGGTGATGTGCCGCTTGATCATCTGGGGGCTGTGTCCCAAGACCACCAGCGCGGCAATGGTGCACAGGCTGCGGGTTCGCAGGTCGACAGCGGGGCGGTTGTAGATCTCGCCGTAGATAACCTGGTCCACCAGCAGCATCACCTCAGGAGCAAGCTCCATCATGGCGGCGGGTGGCTCAGGGTTGTTGTCGGGGCCGTAGTAGAGCATCCTGAATTCGGCGGCAGCCTCTTCCAGGTCTACCTCCTCCAGGACTATTTCGAGTCCCTCGTCATCCTCCAGGTCTCCGTCTCCGGAGTCCGGCTCGTCCTCGTACGAGGGCTGATAGGGACGCAGATAAGGGTCTTCATCATCGTATTCAGTGGTCACGCCGTTCACCTTGCTGGGGTTTCACCCCAATCCTAACCCTCCCCCTGGTGGGGAGAGGACTTGTCATCCCTAGAGAATATGCCAGTAGCGGCGGCCTTCTTTCCTGATCACGCGTCCGATGTGGTCGTCGGGATGGAAGTGGCCAGCGGCAATTACGATGCTCTCAGCCTCCGCGCGGTCCAGGATGCGCTCCCGGTTGCGCTGGCTGTCTTCCTTGTCGGTGTCAACTCCGGCGGTCCAGTCCGGGCGCTCCACCTGCACCTTGCTGTGCAGCAGGTCGCCGACCACCATTGCGCGCTCGCCCTGGGAGGTGATGTCGATGACCATGTGTCCGGGAGTGTGCCCCGAGGCGGTGAGCATCTTCACCTCTGCGGTGATGGTGTGCTCGTCATCGACCAAGTCCATGGCTCCCATGCCCTCCAGGGGCACCACGCTGTTGGTGACCTGCGGGGCGCTACCGATGACTTCCGGCTTGGTGAAATGCTCCCAGTCGAGGCGTGGGACCAGGTAGCGCGCCTTGGGGAAGGTGGGAGCGGGCGCATCTCCGCTGTAGTCCACGTTCCAGCCCACGTGATCGCCGTGCAGGTGCGTATGGGCCACCACGTCGATGTCGTCGGGGTTGACGCCCTTGAGCTTTAGCTGGTTCACGAGGTCGCCGGTGCGGTTCCCGCGCTCCGGGTGCGGGCCGGGACCCATCCCGGTATCGACCATGATCGTCTTGCCTTCGGAGCGGAGAAAGAAATGCAGGTAGTAGAGCTGCAACTGGCCACATTCCAGCGCGTTCTGGTGATCATGCCAGTCGGACTCCGCTGTGGTCGGGAACATCATCCACGGGTCGCGGGGCGGCGGCACCATGTCAAGCACCGCTACTATGTCGACGTTGCCGATGGTTATCTGGCCTGCCATGCCGTACCTCCTCTCTAATACTGTATGAGGGACACCAGGTCGCGTCCCTTCAGGCGACTGCGACCCTCCAGGAAAGACAGCTCTATTACAACGGCCAGCCTTGCCACCTCTCCGCCGCAGGCTTCAACCAGTTGAGCGGCGGCCGAAAGGGTGCCGCCGATGGCCAGCAGGTCGTCGATCACTAGGGCGCGTTGCCCGGGCACGATTCCGTCGGTGTGAATCTCCATCATGTTGGAACCGTATTCAAGGGCATATTCCACCGAGTAAGTGTCCGCCGGGAGCTTTCCGGCCTTGCGCACTGGCACCAGCGGCTTTCCCAGCTCACGGGCCAGGGGAGCCCCGAATATGAACCCCCTGGATTCGACGGCCACGATGGTGTCAAAGTCGGTGTCGCCGCACTTTTTCGCCAGCAGGCTCACCGCATGATTGAAAGCCTCGGGACTCGCCAGGAGAGGCGTGATGTCCTTGAAGATTATGCCCGGCTGCGGGAAGTCCGGGATGTCACGAATGTAGTCCTTCAGTTCCATAACCGGCACGAATCAATCAAACAATCAATCAAACTTGGAGGCAGGCGACGCGGTACGCTTCGTTCGAAGCATCGCGTGCACTTGGATGCGAACAGGAGGCGCGGGCAGTGTAAGTCACACCCAATTTCCAGTCAACCCGAGGCGGTCACAGCCATCCGGTCCGGCCCGCTCAACTGGCCGAAAAACGCGCTCGCCGCCGTTTGACTAAAAATCACATTGACAATATAATTATTGCAGGCTTTGTGCTTAACCCTGCTGAACCATCAGCTCTTGGATAGCCCCGCTGCTGTGGGGCTTTTTTCTAGTGTCTGTGGCGCAAGCGCAATTCTCAGGGGGTTGGCGCGTGCAGCCTTGAGGCATTACAGGCAGTGCCCGCGAGACGGCGGATTGGCTGTTGCCCCTGTGGCGCAATGGAAGCGCAGTCGATTTGTAATCGACAGGTTAGGGGTTCGAATCCCCTCTGGGGCTCCAAAATAGCACTTGGAAACTCCGGCGGCCGCGCCCTCTGGCCCCGGATTATTGCGCCCCGGCGGGCGAATGTGCGAATATGGACAGGCCTCAAACTGGGTTTCAAACTTGGAGGGGTGGGTGAGTGGTTAAAGCCACCAGACTGTAAATCTGGCGTCCGGAAGGGCTTCGCAGGTTCGAATCCTGCCCCCTCCACCAAAAACCGGGACCGGGCCCGTGAGCGTACCGGTGTGTCAACAATCAGGCGCTCACGAATCGGCTTTTGAAGCCTTATAAGCCCAGATAGCTCAGCGGTAGAGCACGTTCTTGGTAAGAACGGGGTCGGCGGTTCAATCCCGCCTCTGGGCTCCAGTAAATGATCATAAAAGTTGCAGGGAATCCGATTTAATTCGCTTACGCAGGGAGGACACGGCAAAACATGGCCAGACAGCAGTTCGACCGGTCGAAGAACCATGTCAACGTGGGAACCATCGGGCACGTGGACCATGGCAAGACCACATTGACTTCCGCTATCACAAAGGTGCTTGCCGACCGGGGCCAGGCCAGGTACCTGGACATGGACTCCATCGACAACGCTCCGGAGGAAAAGGCCCGCGGCGTAACCATCGCCATCGCCCACGTTGAGTACGAGACCGAGAACCGTCATTACGCTCACGTGGACTGCCCCGGTCACGCCGACTACATCAAGAACATGATCACCGGCGCGGCCCAGATGGACGGAGCGGTCCTGGTGGTGAGCGCTCCCGACGGCCCCATGCCCCAGACCCGTGAGCACATCCTCCTGGCTCGTCAGGTGGAGGTGCCCCGCATTCTCGTCGCCCTGAACAAGGTAGACATGATGGACGACGAGGAGCTTCTGGAACTGGTCGAGCTGGAGATCCGCGACCTGCTCAACCGCTACGATTTCCCCGGCGACGACACGCCCATCGTCAGGGTCAGCGGCCTCAAGGCCCTCGAGGGCGAGGAAGAATACGAACAGGGCATCATCGAGCTGGTAGACGCGATGGACGACTGGATCCCGATCCCTCCCCGCGCCACCGACCTGCCGTTCCTCATGCCAATCGAGGACGTTTTCGGCATCAAAGGCCGTGGCACTGTTGTTACTGGCCGGGTCGAACGCGGCACCATCAAGGTGGGCGAGCCCGTCGAAATCATCCGGTTCGGAGACACCCGCGCCACGGTGGCGACCGGTCTGGAAATGTTCCACAAGCAGCTGGACGAATCCGTGGCCGGCGACGCGGTGGGCATCCTGCTCCGGGGCGTGGACCGCGACGAGGTGGAACGCGGACAGGTGCTGGTCAAGCCCGGATCCATGCGGCCCTACACCAAGGCCAAGGCCGAGGTGTACGTCCTCAGCCGCGAGGAAGGCGGGCGCCATACCCCGTTCTTCAGCGGCTACAAGCCCCAGTTCTACATCCGCACCAGCGACATCACCGGCTCTATCGGCCTGCCCGAGGGCGTGGAGATGGTAATGCCCGGCGACAACGTCCAGATGGACATTGAACTCATCTCCCCGGTGCCCCTGGAAAGCGGCATGCGCTTCGCCATCCGCGAGGGCGGCCGCACCGTGGGGTCCGGCGTGATAACCGAGGTGGTGGACTAGAATGGCCAGAAAGACTGCTGACATCCGGCAGATCATCACGCTGCAGTGTGGTGACTGCCGGGAACGGAACTACACGTCGATGAAGAACCGGCGCAACGACCCGCAGCGCCTGGAGCTGCGCAAGTACTGCCCCCGCTGCCGCAGCCACCGTGCGCACCGCGAAGTGAGATAGCGCCATGGCCAGGGCCGGCAGCTCGCGCGCCCAGCGAATTCTCGCCCCTTCGGGGGGCGGACGCATCACGCCCGTTCAGTTCATACGCGAGACGTATGACGAACTGCGGAAATGCGTCTGGCCCAGCCGCGAGGAGACCGCGCGCCTCACCATGGTGGTAATCGTGCTCTCCATCGCAGCCGGTTTCTTCCTGGGCGGACTGGACCGGGTGTTTGCCGAGTTGTTCAACCGGGTGATATTTGGGCTTTAGTCCGGCTTCCGGCCAAGTTCCCACCCGGAATTCTCACGGAATTGCCACCCGGAAGTAGCCATCGCCCCCGGCCTGCCAATTGGGCTGGGGGCGTGATTCATCAGTCCTGATTTATGAGTCGGGAAGGTTCGCATGACGAACGCCAACGACATTTCGGAAATCGACGGCCAGTCGCAGGATATGCGCTGGTACATCGTTCACACTTACTCCGGCCAGGAAGACCTGGTGGAGAAAAACCTGAATCTGCGCATAAACAGCCTCGATATGGAAGACCGCATCAAGCAGGTGCTGGTCCCCACCGAGGAAGAGGTCGTATTCAAGGACGGCAAGCGCCGCTCAGAGCGAAAGAAGCTGTTCCCTGGGTACATTCTCGTCCAGATGAGCATGGACGATGAGAGCTGGTATGCCGTGCGAAACACTCCCGGAGTGACCGGGTTCGTTTCCACCGAGGATGAAAGGGACAGCCGCCCCAAGCCGGTGCCCCTCGAGGACAAGCAGATCGAGGACATCCTGAGACAGGTGGAATCAGACTCCACCAGGGTCAAGATCGCGCTGGAGCGGGGGGAGACCGTCCGCATTACCGAGGGGCCTTTCGTGGACTTCATCGGCGCCATCAATGACGTGGACGAGAGCAAGGGCAAGGTCCGGGTTCTTGTCTCGTTCTTTGGGCGGGAAACTCCCGTAGAACTGGATTTTCTCCAGGTCGAGAGAATCTAGCCCGCCGGAACGCATTGCACCATAATCAGAGGCGGCCGTAGCAATTTGCCGCCGTCCGTCGCCTTCAGGAGAGCCAAGTGGCGAAGAAAATCCGAGCAATCATCAAGTTGCAACTGGAAGCCGGAAAGGCGAGCCCGGCCCCGCCGGTGGGCCCTGCGCTGGGCCAGCACGGCGTCAACATCATGGGCTTTGTCAAGGAGTACAATGCCCGCACTGCCAATGAAGGCGGGACCATCGTTCCGGTGCACCTGACGGTCTTCGAGGACCGGTCTTTCAGCTTCGTAACCCGTACTCCTCCGGCGTCCGACCTCTTGCGGAGGGCAGCAGGGGTGGACAAGGGCACCTCAGACATCCGGCAGGGTCGCGTGGGGACCATAAGCCGCGATTCCCTGCGAGAAATAGCCCAGACCAAGCTTCCCGACCTCAATGCCGGCAGCGTCGAGGAGGCTATGTTGATAATTGAAGGCACAGCCCGGAGCATGGGCATACAAGTTTCTGGAGAATAGCCATGGCCAGCAGAAGTCGACGCTACAGCAATGTCGCCGAAAGGGTGGATCCTGACCGGCTCTATTCGCCGGTGGAAGCAATCGAGTTGCTCAAGGAGGTTTCCACTGCCAAATTCGACGAAACGGTGGAGTTCCACCTCAGGACCAACGTCGACCCGCGCCACGCCGACCAGATGGTGCGCGGCGTCGTCAGCATGCCCCACGGCCTAGGCAAGACCGTGCGGGTGCTGGTGTTCGCCGGCGCCGACGGCGGCGAGATCGCCCGTCAGGCAGGCGCCGACTACGTGGGCGAGGACGACCTCATCGAGCGCATCGAGGGCGGTTGGGTCGATTTCGACGTCGGGCTGGCCACACCGCAGATAATGCCGAAGATCGGCAAGCTGGGCCGTATCCTGGGCCGCCGGGGTCTCATGCCCAATCCTCGCTCCGGCACCATGGTGCAGCCCCAGGACCTGCCAAGGGCGATCCAGGAAGCCAAGGGTGGCAGGACGGAATACCGCACGGACCGCACGGCGATCATCCATTGCGCCATCGGCAAGATCAGCTTCGAGACCAATATGCTGCTCGGAAACCTCGCGGCGCTTACCTACGCCGTCATCCAGGATCGTCCGGCAGCTCTGAAGGGCCAGTATTTCCGTTCGGCCTATCTGTCCTCGAGCATGGGCCCCAGCATCGGGGTGGACCTGACTGCCCTGCAGGCCTTGCGCCCCGAGGACTAGCCGGATAGAATTCAAATACAATCTAATTGACGCCACAGACAGCGGGTCCCACTGGGATAATGGCCACGCCACCCGCCGAGGCGCGACGATTCAAACAGGGATTACGCATGCCCTGCGCCGCGTCTTGATGTCGGCGCAGGGCATTTGCTTTTCACAGTTATTTTCGGAGGTGAGAATTGCCAACACAGCAGAAAATGGACCGGGTTGAGGAACTGAAGGACCAGCTGGAACGCAGCACCATAACCTTCAGCGCCGACTACACGCGGACCACGGTGAACCAGATGACCGAGTTGCGGCGCGCAATGCGGGCCGGCGGTATTGACTTCACCGTAGTGAAGAACACCCTGATGTACCTGGCGGCCGATCAGGCGGGCAAACCCCAGGTCAAGGAGATCGTGCAGGGTCCCAGCGCAGTGGCCTTCGGGTACGACGACCCTGCCGCCGCAGCCAAGACGATCGCGGATTACGCCAGGGCCAACGCCAACACCTTCAGCATACGAGGGGCGGTGATGGGCGACGGGGCCGCTCTGGGCCCCGACGGAGTGACCCGGTTGGCCACCCTCCCTCCCAGGCCCCAGATGCTGGCCACCCTGCTGGCCCAGATGCAAGCGCCGATGTCGCGCCTGGTGGGAGCGCTGAACGGTCCGTTACAGAATCTGGACAATGTGCTGCGAGCCCGAATGAACCAGATGGAAGAGGCGTAGCGAGGGCTTTAACCCAAATCCTAAGAAACGAGGAATAAAGTCATGCCACTGACCAAAGATGAAATCATCAGCGCTATCAAGGAAATGAACGTGGTAGACCTGGCCGACCTGGTCAAGTCCCTGGAAGATGAATTCGGCGTAACTGCCGCCGCCCCGATGGCCGTCGCTGTCGCCCCCGCCGGAGGCGATGTCGCCGCCGCGCCGGCCGAGGAAGAGAAGACCGAGTTCGAGGTCCGCATCGTCGAGATCGGCCCCAACAAGATCAACGTCATCAAGGCTGTGCGGGAAGTGACCTCCCTCGGGCTGCGCGAAGCCAAGGAACTGGTGGAATCCGCCCCTGCGGCCGTCAGGGAGGATGCCCCGAAGGACGAGGCCGACAGCATCAAGTCCAAGCTCGAAGAGGCAGGCGCTGTCGTCGAGGTAAAGTAGCCACATCCGCAGGCGCTGGGAGGATTGTAATGGGTCGCAAGGACAGAGAACGATTCCTCCGGATGAAAGCGGAAAACCCGGACTACCAGGGATTTCGGGGGACAACTGTCGCGGTCGCCCCACCCCCTCCTCCGGCGCCTGTAACCGAGTCGGTCACCTGCTCGGTATGCAACCGGCGCCGGAACGTCAACGTAGACAACCTGCCTGAGGACCGCACCACCTACGTGTGCCTGAGGTGCCGGGAGGAGGAACAGGCCGCATAGAGGGTGTGTGACATATTCCCTCTCTCTCCGGGAGAGGGTTAGGGTGATGGCGTCCCGGTGTTCGCGCAAGATCGGCTGACGGCAATCCTACCCTGTTCGTTATGCGGAAATTCGATTTGTCACACGCCCTCTTGGACCCCCACGTCTCAGGCCACAACGCAAACCGCGCCCGATAGCGTTTCGGACGCGGTTTCTTCCTTTCCCAGCACTATGAAACTATCTCAAAACCCGCCCCAGAGCCAAGCCCGTCATTCCCGCGAAAGCGGGAATCCACAGGCCATTAGCGCCAACAAAGTTTCTGCCAGCTACTGAACTCTGGATTCCCGCTTTCGCGGGAATGACGAAGAGCGATGCTGGGAGGATGCTTTTTTATCGGAAAAGAGGGAGCTGGCTGTCCAGATATTCATAGGCGGTGTTGAACTGCATCTCGCCGCCAGGCCCTCCCATGATCTCCTCATATTCGACGAGTATGTCCGGCTGAAGCGGCTTTTCTCCCACCCAGTTCCCGGCGGGGGTGAACCATCGAGAGGTGGGGATGTAGATGGCCGAGCCGTCGCTGAGGGAGACCAGCTCATAGGTTGAGCCTTCCCCGGAAGAAGGCATGCCAACCAGCGTTGCCCGGCCAGCCTCGTGAAGCGCTGCTGCCACCGCCTCCGCCTCTCCGATGGTCTGATCGTCAATCAGCACGGCCACTGGCAGTTCATCCAGCGAAAGGCGCCGGTCATCCTCCGGCAGCACATGCTCTCCTGGAACTCCATCCCGGCCTTCCACCGTAATGAACACTTCCCCGGGGGCCAGAAACTGCGATGCCACCTCTGCGGCGGCATCCGCCGAACCTCCCGGATTGAATCTCAGGTCCAGAATCAGGGCCAGCGCATCAAACCTCTTCAGTTCCTCCAGGGCGTCAAAGACCTGCTGGCCGGTATTGTCGCGGAATCTGTGAATGCGAAGGTAGCCTATGCCGCCCTGGGTCAGCCGGGTAGAAATACTCTGCAGTTCCACATTGCCGCGGAACACTTCGAGCTCCAACGGTTCAGGCTCCGTCTCCCGCTCCAGCGTGAGCAGGACCTTGGTGCCCTCCTCGCCCTTGATCCTGTCTCCGACCTCGCGAGGCGTGGCATTTGCCACCGGCTCCCGTTCGACAGCGGTAAGGACGTCACCAGGCTCTATTCCGGCTTTTTCGGCGGGAGAGTCGGGAAAGGGATGGAGCAGAATTCGGCCTTCACGCGATTCCACCCTCGACCCTATGCCAACATAGGATCCTTCAGTCAGGCGGCCCAGTTGTTCCTGGGCTTCCGGCGCCTGTTCGGCGGTCAGGTAGCCTGCTGCCCTCTCCGGAAGGGCCTCCACCAGGCCCCTGATCAGCATGGTGGCGACCTCGGCATCGATGCCGTCCGGGTTCCCGGCGCTATACAGCTGGGCGGCCCTCCACACGTCAATCATCCCGTCGGGAACTTGGTCCGGCACCTGACCCCGCATCCGGCCTACCTGAACGAGAAAGGGGTACGGATCGAGGTCTCCCAACGCCATGATGCGATTTATGGCGCCCCCGGCAACGGCGGATTCGTCCAGCGCCTCGGGGGCGGCATAGTTGTCTACCAGAACATCCCAGGCCTCCCAAACCAGGGCCATATCGTCTGCTTCGTCGGATTCATCGGCCTCGTCAACGCCTGGCGAGCACGAGGCAGCGGCGAGGAGCGCGAGAGACAGAAGGACCATCAGGGGGAAAAATACAGTCTTGGCGCGGGTTGGAAATTTCAATTCTAAATTCCACCTGGTGTTGGGTGTTGGGCGCATCCATTTTAGCAAACCACCCGCTCCGAAAAGCGGATTGTCCGGTCATTGCCAGCCCTTTGGACTGACGGTACACTGGCCGTGAGACTGGTGCGCCCGTTCGTTTGCCAGGCGCATTCCATACGCTCCATACGTATGAGAGACAGGAGATGTCTTCAATGATCAAAGTAACGGTCCTGTACCCCAACGATGAGGGAAAGTCATTTAATTTCGACTACTGGTCGGGAACTCACATGGAAATCGTTCACAGGCTGCTGGATCCGATGGGCCTGCAGCGCAGTGAACTGGAAAAGGGCGTTTCCGCTGCCGACCCCAACGCACCGGCGCCTTTTGTCGCGATGGCCAATCTGTACTTCGACACCGCCGATGAGGTGCACGAAGGCTTCAAGACGCACGGACGCGAAATCCTGGGGGACATCAAGAATTACACCGACATTTCCCCCCAGTACCAGATAAGCGAAGTCCTCTAGCCTACAAACAGGCAGGAATCTTGAGATGAGACGGGCGGTCTGAACCTCGAGACCGCCCGCACTAAGCTTGAGCGGCTTGCAGGGGAAATAGCCGGGCGGCTATCAACACTGATCGATTGGGAGTCTAGCCATGGCGACGCCACCGACCGGTAACGGCAGCAGTTCCGGTTCAAACCTGGAGCAGCTTTCGGAGCGGCTCATCAGCGAACACTGGGACTTCTACCCCACTGCCGGTTCTCGTATCGGGCGGCATGAATTCGACGGCAGGTTGCCTGATTTGACTCCGGGCAGCATCGGCCGGCGGAAGGGAGAAATCCAGCGGGGCCTGTCGGAAGTGCAGTCGCTGGAACGGGATTCGCTGAGCAATCAGGAACAGCTCTCGCGACGCATGCTGGAGCTTTTCCTGCAGCGGGAACTGTTCACCTTTGAAGAGTTGCGGCCGCTAGAAAACAACCCGATGCGCCAGGCGGGGTTCCTGAACGTCGGCAACTACGTCCGGCGAGACTACGCGCCATTGGAGGACCGTCTGCGTGCTGCATCATCGGCACTGAAACAGGTCCCTGAATTTCTTAACACTCTGGATGCCTCCCTGCGCGACGACCTCTCACGGCATATCGTGGATATGAGCGTGGAGAGTTACGGCGGGATGGCGCAGTTCTACAGGAATGAACTCGCTTCTTTCGCCAACAAGGTCGATGACAGGCGGATAGCTGCTGACTTTACCTCGTCAATCGCGGAGGCTGCGGCAGCCCTCGACGGATTCGTGGAAAAACTAAAGCCACGGGCCCGCGCGGCGAACAACGACTTCGCCATCGGCGATACACTCTATTCCAGGATGCTGGCCACCGGAGAGGGACTGGACCTCCCTCTGGAGCGCATCGCCTCCATAGGCCAGGCAAACCTGGAGGAGAATCTGGCGCGGTTAAGGGAGGTGGCCGCCTCCATCGCGCCGGACAAGTCCGTGCAGCAGATTGTTGACGATATCAGCAAGACACACCCGACAGCCCAGGGGCTCATACCGGACACCAGGGAGCTGCTGGAGGATATCAGGCGCGCCCTCATTGATCACGGCATCGTCTCGCTGCCGTCGGAAGACCGCTGCCAGGTCATAGAGACTCCCACCTACATGCGGTACGCCTTCGCCGCCATGGACAGCGCAGGAGCGCTGGAAACGGAGGCGACTGAGTCGTTCTACTACGTCACCCCGGTCGAGGATCATTGGACACCGGAACAGGCGGAGGAGTGGCTGTCAAAGTTCGACTACAACACCCTCAGGATTATTTCGATACACGAGGTTTACCCAGGCCACTTCGTGCATCATTTGCACAACCGCTATGGCCGGCCTCTGCCGCTGGTAAACCGGGTGGCCACCTCCTATGCATTCACCGAGGGCTGGGCGCACTACACCGAGCAGATGATGCTGGAAACGGACTACGGCACCGGCAGGCCCGAGTTGCAATTGACGCAACTGCTGGAGGCGCTGGTACGAAACTGCCGCTACATGTGCTCACTGGCCATGCACACGGGGGATATGACCGTCGATGAAGCCACGAAGTTCTTCATGGAGAACGCGTTCATGGCCGAGTATCCGTCCAGACGGGAGGCGTTGCGGGGGACGTTCGACCCCGGATACCTGAACTACACCCTGGGCAAATTGATGATCCTGAAGCTCAGGGACGACTACCGGCGCGAACGCAACGGCGACTACAGCCTGATGAGGTTCCACGACCATCTGCTATCCTACGGGGCGCCCCCGCTCCCTCTGCTCAGAAACGTAATGCTCTCAGGAGGCCACCCACCCCTGTAATCGCAGCAACCAAGGTTGAGGCGGTGAGCGCCACTCGGGGTCGGGATGCCATCCAGTTCAGACTCTGAATGTGATCTTGCGGAAAGCCTCGCCGTAGTTTCCTCCGGAGTCTCCCGCTCCTTCCTGGCCGTGCTGGAGGATGAACTGTTCCACCTCACCGTCGGCGTGGCCTTCCAGACGGGTCCTGGCGACTTTTACAGCCCGCTCCTTGGCGTCCATTGACGAGTCGATGGCTATGAATGTGTTGGGCGTTTCCGTTCCCCAGAACAATACTGTTCCGGTCTTGTGGGGCTCCAGGCCCTCGTCGCGCCACAATTCCTCGAAATGCAGATGATCGCGGGCACACGGGAAGACCGCGTCCAGAGTGACTTGCCCGGTGATGCGGTGGTCGCGATGCCAGGCCAGGTTCTTCCGGTAAGGCTCGGGGCAGATCACGACCTCAGGGCGCATCTGGCGTATCTGCCTCACCAAGTCTTTTCGAAAGTCGTCAGTGTCCTCGAGACTCCCTTCTGGTCGGCCAAGGGCTACCAGTTCCTGCACTCCCAGTTCCTCGACGGCCCTTGACTGCTCCTTTGTCCGTACGGTCACGAGGTCATCTGCTGATATGGCAGCATCAGTGGTTCCCTTTCCCCCGTCGGTGCATACCACGTAGCGAACCGTGGCGCCGTCGCTTATCCACCGCGCGATTGTGCCGGCGCACCAGAACTCAGAGGCGTTGGGATGGGGTGTGACCACTAGCACCCGATTTGGCGTGTCAGTCATCTGGTTGATCCTCCTAGAATTTCGATGGGACCGCCCGTCTCAGTTCTAGCGGCGAGCGGTGCGGGCCAATTTCAGAATGGCTCCGGGGATGTGATGTCTTTCCTGCCGGGGAATTGCGTGCGCAGCGACAAGCCTGACCCCGGGCGACGGTCGGACTCCCTGGGATAAGGCACGGGCAGCCACCGGCTCCCGTAAGGCGATCGCCCTAGGAATTCGGAGTGATGACGGCTCTCCGTTGGCCGACGGGCACACAGGCACATCCCTGCGTCATTCATCCGGTTCCGAGTCGGAATGCGCAACGAATCCCGACCTCTCAAACATTCTCTCTGACAGGATGCCGCCTGACACCACCACGGCCATCGCCTCCTCCACCGACATATCCAGGAAGGTCACCTGGCTGGTGGGAACTATGATCAGGAAGCCCGACGAGGGTATCGGGGTGGTCGGAACGAAGACGAAAATCACCTCCTGGCCGTCCGCGTCGTACATCTGCGACGTGACCAGGCCAATGGAGCGAATTCCCAGCCGGGGAAACTCCACGAGGACCACGCCGCTGTAGCGGGCGGTCCCACTGCCGTTTTCGGACCGCCCGCTCCTCGACAGGAGCTGCACCGCAGTACGGGTGGTGCTGTAAATGCCCTTCACCAGGGGTATGACCTCCATCACCCGGTGGGCCAGGTCAATTATCCTGCGCCCGATGACAAAGGCGGCCACCAGCCCAACAACATAAATCAGAATCAGCAGCGCAACCAGGCCGGTGCCGTATACGTCCGGGCCAGGAAGCAGGTCGGTAAGTGGCTGGAGGATCGGGGTCAGAAGGTCGAAGATAAATTTGAGCACCAAGGCGGTAATGCCAACTGGCAGCATTACCAGCACGCCCGCAGCCAGCGTTCGCTGGAAGTGGCTCGCGATGCGTCTGCTCAGCCGCGGCCGTTGCCCGGACCGGGACCCATTGGAGCCCTGCTCCCCCGGCTGATGCTGCTGGGTGTTCAGGTTCATGGCCTGGCCGCCGGGACCTTAGATCGCGTGCCGAGCCCGCCGCCAAGAGGAAGACAGCCGCGCCGGGAATAGCGGCGCGGCTTCAAGTGGAACAGCGGCCCGAAACCCTCGATCTTCATTTCACGTTATTCGTATCCCACTCATCAGACGAGCTGAGCTCACGATACTCGGCGGAGATCATTGATGCCACATTTTCCCAACCCATCATTTCGGCGCGTCGCCGCGCGGCGATTCCCAGGCTTTCCTGGAGACGGTCGCTGGAGATTATCATTTCGACGGAATTGGCAAAGGCTTCGGGACATCTCCACGGCTTGAGATACCCTGTATGCCCGTGATGGACCAGCGTGGGCAATCCGCCCACCCGCGACGCCACAACGGGAGTGCCGCAGGCCATCGACTCCAGTGCCACCAGCCCGAAACTCTCGTAGTACGAGGGTACAACGCACACGTCAGCGGCATTGTAGTAAAGAGGCAATTCGTCGTGGTCGACCCGGCCAACAAAGTCAATCAGGTCGTTCACCCGGCGCTCCTCCGCCAGCCTCCGCACGCGGTCAGTTTCCGGCTCACCGGGCCCGCCTCCGCCTACCACCATCATCCGAACTTTTTCGTCGCCCGCCTCTATCTGGGCAGCCGTTTCCACGAGAAGGTCCAGCCCCTTCAGGGGCTCCACACGCCCCACGTATAGCAACACCTTCTCACCGTTGAGCCCCAGCTTCCGGCGAACTTCCTCCTGGTCCATGGGGCGAAACTTGGCTAGGTCAACGCCGCAGGGCGCTAATCTCACCTTGCTGGGGTCTGCGCCGTACAATCCGGCCATGGCATCCCGCTCGTGGCCGCTGAACGCCACAATGCGGTCGGCGTTCAGCATGGCCTCCCGCTCCACGATCTCACGCTGGGCCGGCTCGACTTCGCCCGCCCGCGACTGCATCTTTATCAGCGCCAGGGTGTGGAAAGTCACCACATGGGGTATGCCGAAACTTCTGGCCATCCGCTGGCCCAACCAGGCCGACAGCCAGTAATGCGAGTGGACCACGTCGTAATCCACGTCCTCATCCCGGGAGAACGACATCACCTCATCCAGGAATTCCGGCAGGTGGTCGTAGAGTTCCCCGACGCTGGCCCCGGGAGGGCCTCCGGGGAAATGGATCACCCTCACGTTGGGAGAGATCCATTCGACGCGGTTCGTGAAGCCCTCGTGTTCCCTGGTAAAGATGTCCACCGCTATCCCCGACTCTCCCAGCGCTCTGGAGAGCTCGCGGACATACACGTTCATGCCCCCCGACTTTCCTTGCCCAGGAGCTGCCAGGGGGCAGGCGTGGAACGAAAAGAAGGCTGCTCGCTCGAGGCTCAAGTTCGTTTCACCACCATTCTGTAGAGGCTCTTCTGCTGGCCGCCCAGATGGGCCTTATATGGCTCGGGACCGCGCAGGAAATCGAAGTAGGAAATACCCCGTTCGATTGCGTCCCTGACGCACATTGCATGAAGGAGCAGACCCACGCTGTAGTAAGACAGGCCGGGGTCGTAGCCGCTATTGTACAACAGGCGTTCCGAACCATAGTCGAAACACATGCTGGACGCAGCCAGTTGGCCATCCAGTTCCATAAAGAACAACCTGGCGCGGTCCAGTTCCGCCATCCGACCGGCCAGAGCCCGGAAGAAGCGCTCGCGCTCGGGCGTCATGAACTCCGCCTTTTCCTCGCTGCTCCCGCGCATCAGGGACAGGAAATCATCAAGTCTTCCCAGCACTGCCTCAGGGGTGCTCAGACAGTACCAGCGCCACTCGGTCTGCGTGTCTAGGCGCCTGAGCTTGCGGCGCAGTTCGTGACGGTCCTTCTTGCTGAGGAGTCCCAGGTAAGCCTCCCAGTCACCTGGGAGATGCACGCCCGACGTGACGTCCTCAAACTCTTTTTCCACCGAAAAACCGCGCTCACCGGCCAGGCCTGGCAGGTATGCCAAGGTAGGAGAGTGCTCGATCAGGGAATCAAGGCGCAGTTCAGTCCACTCCCATCCATCCAAGATGTCCAGGAAAGACGAATAAAAGGCGTTCTCGAAGCCGGGGCGTACCAGAAAATCGTTGTAATCGAACGTATCGGGCGAGCCGACGAAGCCTATGGAATCGCCGGACCGCGAAAGAGACGCAACGGCGCTGGTGACGCCATCCGGTGATTCGAGGGTGAAACCCGTCAGCTCGCGGCCATCACCGAAGTTCTCCCACCAGACCTCCTGCCACTGCCGGGAGAGAAAGAGGCAGGCCACCTCCGATTCCTCCAGGACCGAATCCCACTTCTCACTGTGGTCCTGGAACGAGGTAAGCGCTCTGCCAGGCAGAGTCAGTTGCTGTGCATCAAGTTCAGTAATGTTTCTTTTTCCTCTCTGGTGGCCGAATCTCCGCGCACAGCCGTGGTAAGCATCCTTGCGCCTGGCTTGCTTATGCCTCGCATGGACATGCAGAGGTGCTCGGCCTCGATTTCGACTACGACTATCCTGGGCTGCAGGACCCGTGAGATGGCGTTCGCCACTTCCGCCGTGAGCCGTTCCTGCACCTGTGGACGGGCGGCCGCCAGCTCCAGGGCGCGCCCCAGCTTGCTGACGCCAGCGATCCTTCCTTTGGGCACATATCCGATTCGGGCCTGTCCGAAAAACGGCAGCAGATGGTGCTCACACATGGAATGGAAGGGCAGATGGGAAACGGCAACCGGATCGTCTTCTTCGGTCTCGAACACTGCGTCGATAGCATCTTCAATCCGCGCGCCAACACCGGCAAAGAGCGCCTGGTACATCCGGGCCACCCTTGCCGGAGTCTGATGCAGGCCCTGACGGCCCGGATCTTCCCCGATAGCCTCCAGAATGTCGGCCACAGCTCGTTGAATGCGGCTTTTCTCGACCGTGATAGTCTCCACACAGTCCCGATTTTGTGGTCCGCCGGATTCGGAATTAAGAGAGCGCCACCGCCTCCACCGCCTCAAGGGTGGGCTCAACCACCGTTGTCTGTGGTGAGACGCTGGAAACTGCCAGGTCGGGGTCCTTCAGTCCCGATCCGGTAAATATGCAGACGACCCTCTTGTCCGAAAAGTCCAGGCCCTGGCGATGCATCTTGATCAGCCCAGCGAAGGATGCAGCGGAAGCCGGTTCACAGAATATTCCTTCGTGAGAGGCCAGCAGCCGGTAACTTTCCAGGATTTCGTCGTCTGAGACCATGTCAATGGCGCCGCCCGAACTGTCACGGGCGTCGAGTGCGCCCTTCCAGCTTGCGGGATTGCCGATGCGAATGGCCGAGGCGATGGTCTGGGGATTCGCGACCGGCTCGCCACGCACAATAGGCGCTGCTCCCTCTGCCTGAAATCCCATCATTTTCGGCAGGGTGTTGCTGCGTCCCAGATCGTGATACTCCCGAAAACCCCGCCAATAGGCCGTGATGTTGCCGGCGTTGCCCACCGGAATGAACAGATAGTCCGGAGCGTCTCCCAGGACATCGACAATCTCGAAGGCGCCGGTCTTCTGACCTTCCAGGCGATACGGGTTAACGGAGTTGACCAGCGTGACCTCGTGCTTGGTGGTAAAAGTCCTTACCAGGCCCAGCGCCGTGTCGAAATTGCCGTTGACCATGATTATCTTCGCGCCGTAGGCCATGGCCTGGGCCAGCTTGCCCATTGCCACCTCGCCCCGGGGAATGATAACGAGAGCGGGAAGTCCGCTGTATGCCCCGAATGCCGCAGCCGAGGCGCTGGTGTTGCCCGTGGAGGCGCACATGATCGCCCGGCTCCCCTCTTCCAGGGCCTTGGCGATGGCCACCACCATCCCGCGATCCTTGAAGGAACCCGTAGGATTGCATCCCTCGAGCTTGAAATACAACTCCGGGCAGCCCAGCTCGGCAGCCAGACGGTTCGACTTGACCAGCGGCGTGTCCCCCTCGCCCAGCGTGATCAGCGGCGTGGCGCTGGTTACGGGCAACAAGTCCCGGTAGGTTTTCAGGACGCCCTGTCCCATAAATCTCTCTCTACTGCCCGGCGCGAGACCACAACCTAAAGCTTCCAGCCGACTGTTACTCCTCGATCCTGAGCATGTTCCCGACGCGCCGCACCGGCTCCAGCCCCTCGATTGCGGTCAGCGCCCGCTGCACCGAGGATTCCACGGCCGGATGCGTCATTATGACTATCTCGGCGCTCAGGGTCTCCGGGTCCGCGTCCTTTTGCAACACCGACGCGATGCTGATGTCCTCCTCCCCGAGGGCGCGGGCGATCTGAGCCAGCACGCCGGCCCGGTCGGCCACGTTCAGCCGGATATAGTACCTCGTGCGCAACGCATCAATGGAGCGCACGCCCAGCCCCTGCGACAGATCACGCAGCCCGCCGGGCGTGGCTTTGTCCCGCACTAGCCTGGCCGTCTCGACGAGGTCGCCCAGCACGGCGCTGGTGGTAGGCCCGCGGCCCGCGCCCATTCCATGGAACAGCACCTGGCCGCAGAGGCTGCCCTGCACCTCCACCGCATTGTACACGCCATTCACGTTTGCCAGCATGTTTTCCGCAGGAACCAGGGCGGGATACACACGCAACTGGACTTCGTTGCCGGTGAGATCGGCAACGGCCATGGATTTTATGGCATAGCCGAATTCCTGGGCATAACGAAAGTCCTGCGGCTCAAGAGCCGAAATGCCCTGGCGATAGACATCCTCAGGCTGGAACCTTCGTCCGTAGGCCAGAGTAGCCAGCACAGTCAGCTTGTATGCCGCGTCTATTCCCTCCACGTCGTTGGTGGGGTCGGCTTCCGCGTATCCCAGTCCCTGGGCCTCGGACAGCGCCTCGGCGAAGGGGATGCGCTGGAAGGCCATGCGGGTCAGTATGTAGTTGGTTGTGCCATTGATGATGCTGCGGATGGAGTAGACGTCGTTGGCGGCCAGCTCGTTCATGAGGCACCCAACGATCGGGATTCCGCCCCCGACGCTGGCCTCGAACAGCAGACTGACCCGATTGGCCTGGGCCAGCCGCATCAGTTCCGCGCCTTCTTTGGCCATCACCTCCTTGTTGGCGGTGACAACGTGCTTTCCAGACTCGAGGGCGCGCCGGAAATACCCGGCAGCCGGTTCGGACCCTCCCATGACTTCCACCAGGATGTCGATTTCAGGGTCGTCCAGAATGTCCTCGGCATTAGTTGTTAGTATCTCTGACGGAACGGAAACGTCGCGAGCGCGGGAACGGTCGCGCACCAGCACCCTGCGAAGATTGACCGGACGCCCAACGCGAGAGGTCACCAGGGAGGGATCTTGGAGCAAGGCCGAGGCGACGCCGCCACCGACTACGCCCAACCCCATCAGTCCTACGTTTATACCGGAATCTGTCACCATTTCACCAAAGCCTACTGCCCTGTCTGGCCGGTTACCGGGACCCGGGGAGCGGTCACAGACACCTGGTCACCGACCCAGGCATACAGGGCGCTGTTGAAATGCATTTTTACGGTCTGGTTGTCCAGGCCCTGCTTCAGCGCATCGTTCTTCCAGTTCTCCGCAAGCTCTTGCGCCAGCTTTATTCTCATTCGCTCGTCGACATCCCTCGATTCCGGTCCCGCCAGCTTCTTGATTATGTAGATCCCGTCGTTAGCATACAGGGCCCGGCTCACCTCACCGGGATTCAGGGCGGCCGCCCCGGCATCCGGGTCGCCAAAGATCAGCGGGTCCAGGTCGGGGAAAGCGCCCTTGGGGACCCATCCAACATACCCGCCCTGGTCGGCGAATCCGGCGGAGAGGGATACCTCCCGGGCCACGGTCTCAAACGCCTCGACTTCAAGGCGCTGGGAGACCTGTTCGGGCTGCAGGGTGCCGATTCCGGTCTGGGCGGGTTCAATCGGCAGCCGGATCCACTGCACCTCTGCGTGTTCCTGCGGGCTTTCCACCCTTTCCCACATCAGGAACAGCAATCCGCCTTCCCTCAACTCTTCGGCAACGATCACCCGGTATTCCCCATCCGTAAGGCCGGTGGCTGTAAGGAAAGTCTGGTACCTGTTCCGGAATTCGCTCTCCAGTTGGCCGGGATCTGTCTCCTGGCCCCCTTCGAGGGTCGGCAGGAATCTCGTGCGTATTTCGGTTTCGATGGCCTCATCGTCGGGGTCGATTCCCAGTTGCGGCGCAGCCTGGCGCAGGATTTCCGCATCTATCAGGTTTTGCAGATACTCGAAGGGAACCGTACTCAGGTCCACTCGTCCACCCTCATAGCGGTTAACGCCCTGGAGAACCCGAATGCGTTGCACCAGGTCGCCCATGGTGAACTCCACGCTGTTGACGCTGCCGGCCCATACGCGCGGCGGGCGGAAGAATTCCCAGAAGTACCCGAAAATCACCACCCCAAAAACTATAGCCAGCAGGAACACCCCAACCCCAACGGACAGGTACCGGCGGCGCCTTTGGCTTCGCTCCTCCGGTGAGGACTCGTCCGAACCGGAACCCTCGTCCAGACCGGACCGCCTGCGACGGCGCCTGTCTGCCCGGCTTTCCTGTCTGCCAAATCGGCCGCTAAGCCTGGCAAGGGCCATCGGAAGCACCGGCCGGGAAGAATTGGCGGCGAGCACCGAGTCGGCCTCTTGTGGAGGCCGAAACGACACCCGCGCCAGGGATTCGGTGGTTGACTAGAGGGTGCAGCACACCTTTAGCGCCGAACACTGGGGAAGGAGTGATGGGCGACATACGGAATCAGCGCGATGTGACGGGCCCGCTGAATGGCGACCCGGAGGGCCCGCTGATGCTTGGCGCAGACGCCGGTCCGGCGCCGCGGCTCGATCTTTGCCCTGTCGGAGACAAACCGCCTGATCTTGTCGATATCCTTGTAGTCGATCAACTTGATATGCTCGACGCAGAAGGTACATACCCTGCGGCGCGGAACGAACCGGCCTCGCGGCCGTCCCCCAGGACGACCGCCCGGCCTCGGTCCTCCCTGTGGCCGGCCACCCTGGGGTCCTGGGGGTCGCGGGGCCTGTGGCGCGTCTGGCGGCCTGCTGGTGGCTTCAGTTGTCATACAGTTTCGATCCCTTCAGATATTGGGTGAAACGATTTGCCCTTTCCCAGGTTCATCCTAGAAAGGCAAGTCGTCAGTTTCGTCGTAAGGGGGTGGCCCGCCGTCCCCCATGCCTCGGCCTCCGCCGAAATTGTCGCGGTCGCCGTAGCCACCGCCACCACCGCTATACTCGTTGTCCCCCCGGCGCCCCAGCATCTGCATCTCAGTCAACATTATGTCCAGGGAATACCGGGGCTGACCATCCCGGTCGGTATAGCTGCGCCCGCGTAGGCGTCCCTCTACGTAAACCTGCTGGCCCCTGGTCAGGTACTGGTTGCAGATTTCAGACAACCGCCCGAAAGCGCTGACGTTGAACCATTCGGTTTCCTCACGCTGTTCACCGTCCGACGTTCGGTACCTACGGCTGGATGCAACACTGAAAGAAGTCACCGCCTGACCGCTTGGCGTATAACGCATCTCGGGGTCTCGCCCCAAATTGCCAATTACAATAATCTTGTTCATGGCCAATCCTGCTATTCAGACGGCTCTTCCGGCTGGGGTGCTGCCGCTGGCGGCGCGGCCTCGGCTGCTGGCGGGGTCTCCACAGCGGGGGCTGGGGACTCAGGAGCCGGAGCCTCAGCGGGGGCGGGGGCAGACTCGGTTGTTGAGCCGACAGGGGCTGCCTGCCCTTCAGCCGCTGGCGGCTGCCCTTCGGCAGCTGCCGGTGGTGCGCCTTGCGGCCCGCCCGCCGGGGGCATGCCTGCGGGTGCACGCGGCGGCCTGGGGGCCCGGGTCTGGGCTGCGTGGGCTGCCAGTTCCTCTTCCGACAGCGTGGCGGTCACCAGCGAACGCAGCACATTGTCATCCAGCTTCAGGAAGTTCTCCAGTTCGCGGTTGAAGGACCCCTCGGTGGCGAACCTGGTGAGATGGTAGTTTCCCTCGAGGAACTGGTACTGGCCCTTCTTGACCGGGTATGCCAGGCGGCGGGTTCCCCAGCGTTCCTCGTGTACTATGTCCGCTTCTCGGTTGGTGATGAATCCCTTGATCCGCTCCCATGCCTGTGAGGCTTCCTCGGGGTTGATCATAGGGCTGAGTACAACCACAAGTTCGTAATGACGCAAGAGTACCCCTTAATGTCTCAAATGCTGCGGAGATTATAGCATCGGCCCCCAATAGCCTCAACTAGTCGTCGATGCCCGGAACGGGGAAGCCGGAGGTCAGTTCCCGCACTTCCTCGGCGACCTGCCGGTGCAGCTCCTTGTCCTCGATATTGCCGAGAACGCGGGCCACCATCGAGGCGACCTGGGCCGTCTCCCCGGCGCCCATGCCCCGGCTGGTTATCGCCGGCGTGCCGAGGCGCAGTCCGCTGGTGACGCGGGGCGGGCGCTGGTCAAAGGGTATGGCGTTCTTGTTGGCGATGATTCCCACAGAATCCAGCGCCTGTTCCGCCTGCCTGCCAGTGATGCCCAGCGGCGAAACATCCACCAGCAGAAGGTGGTTGTCGGTGCCTCCCGATACCAGGCGCATACCAGCCTCCGACAGGACCGTGGCCATCACCTGGCAGTTATCAACCACCTGGTGAGCGTACCGGGAAAACTCCGGCTTCATCGCCTGGCCAAAGCAGACGGCCTTTCCGGCAATCGTGTGCATCATGGGGCCGCCCTGCATAACCGGAAACACGGCAAAGTCTATGTCCTTGGCCAGATCCTCATCGCACATGATGAACCCGCCGCGAGGGCCGCGCAGGCTCTTCTGGGTGGTGGATGTCACGATCTGAGCATGAGGCAGGGGCGACGGATGCGCTCCTCCGGCGATGAGACCGGAAATGTGGGCCATGTCAACCATGAGATACGCGCCAACGCCGTCGGCAATGGCACGGAATCGGGGAAAATCAATCAGCCTGGGGTAGGCGCTGTACCCGGCGACAATTATCTTTGGCCTGTGTTCATGAGCCAGCCTCTCGACCTCATCGTAGTCGATGGTCTCCGACTCCCTGTCGACGCCGTATGAAACGAAGTTGTAGAGCCTGCCCGAGAAGTTGACCTTCGCGCCGTGGGTGAGATGGCCTCCGTGGTCCAGCTGCATCCCCATCACCGTGTCGCCAGGCTCCAGCAGGGCGAAATACACCGCCATGTTGGCCTGTGCGCCGCTGTGGGGCTGCACATTGGCGTGTTCCGCGCCGAACAGTTCCTTGGCGCGCTCTATGGCAAGGCTCTCGACAATGTCTGCGTTTTCACAGCCCCCGTAGTACCGCCGGCCGGGGTAGCCCTCAGCGTACTTGTTGCTGATGACGCTGGAGCCAGACGCAAGCACGGCTTTGCTGGCGTAGTTTTCTGACGCGATCAGAACTATGGACTCCCTCTGGCGGCGGTCCTCTCCAGCGAGGGCGGCTGCAATTTCGGGGTCAAGGTCGGATAAAAAGGACATGAGAATCTCCGGGATTACAATTGCGGAACAGCCACAATCCCACAGTATTTTCTGGCATCTGCGGAGGATGGCGGCTGTAAACCTTATCTAATTCTAGTCTACGGTGGGCCATGTTGAGTGTCAACGAAAGGAGTTTCGCCTGCGTTGCCCTGGTCGGGTCAACCCTGAGACCGGGCGCGTCGCCGGAGTGGACAGAGTAACGTGGAACCATATTGAGTGAGTCAAACGCCACCGAGTGCCCGGTCAGTCGGAGGGTTAGCTGCTGTCCCCCGCTGTTGCAATCCCTTCTTAAGCTTGAGCGACTGCGGTCTAATTGACCTATCAAACCTGCGGCAAATATGTATAATGTGCATCAAGTTGACCGCGTTCCGGCACAGGCATCAAGCTGGCGCGGACGCCGCCAGCCTTTCGCAGCATCGGCAGGATATGCAGGCCGTATGATCAATGCCTGGAAGCTACCCCAGGCTACCGGCGTTCTCGACGTCGCCATGGAGGACGGCGCTCAGGTGTACGTCCGGCGGCACGGGAATCCGGAAGGCCCGCGAATGCTGCTGAGCCACGGCTGCGGGCTGGCGATTGACACCTACTACCCGTTCTGGTCGCAGCTTGAAGACCGCTTTGATCTCTTCATCTTCGATCTGCGAAGCCACGGCTGGAATCCGCCAGGCAACCTCCGAACTCAGAACATCCCCACCTTTATTCGGGACTGCGAGGCAGTCCTCCGCGCCATCGGGCAGGTCTACGGAGAGGAACCGGTCGTGGGCGCCTTCCATTCCCTTTCCGGCCTGGTCGCCCTCCTGCACGAGGAGCAATGGAAAGGGTTTGCCGGGCTCATGCTGTTTGACGTTCCGATCATGCCTCCCGGCGGTCGACCGGAGGACCTGTTGGAAATAGGCGAGGAAATGAGCGCCGCCGCCCGCCGCCGAAGGGACCGCTTCACCAGCCCGGAGGAGTTCACGCAGCGCATCGGTGACAGTCCGATGTACGGTCATCTGCCCGACGACGTAATCGACCTGATGGCCACGACGACGCTGCGCCGGTCAATGGATGGCAAAGAGTACGAACTCTGCTGCCCCCGTGAGCACGAGGCGCAGGTGTATGAGTACCTGTTTGGCTGGGCTATGCGGGTGGACCTGCGGAAGGTGTCATGTCCTGTGAGGTTCCTGGGAGCTGACCCCACTATGCCCTTCTCGTTCATGCCCAGCATGAACCTTTCCGATCTGTTGCATCTGGACTACGACTTCCTGCCGGATACCACGCACTTCCTCCAGCTCGAAGAGCCCGAGAGGTGCGTGGAATACACGCTGGAATTCCTGGAGAGCCTGGACCTCGCCTGACGTGCAGGGAGCCGTCCGGCGATCCCAACACGCTCTTGATGTCTCAGCGGCCCTCCAGGCGAACGGTTGACATCGAACCAGGTCTCAGTAAACCGGCGATTTTCTTCTCTGCCAAATTGGTCCTCTATTCTGACAGGACTTACGCAGTTGGCGATTTCACCCCCACCCTAACCGGTATTCCCGGCGTGTGTTGGCATTGCTTGAACGATCGCCTGTAGGGGCGCACAGCCGTGCGCCCTTGCGCCACCAGTTTAGAACGTGTCATATCCGCAACCCCAGGGCGCACGGCCGTGCGCCCCTACACAAACAGACCTGAATTAGAATACCAACACACGCCGGGAATACCCCCTAACCCTCCCCCTTGACGGGGGAGGGAAAATTTGAACTGCGTAACTCCTACTATTGATTCGTCTGCCTTCCGTCCAATGAATGGCCAACGTGCCGGGAGTGCGGCGGTGCCCACGCGGGTGGCGATTTATGCCGTTCACTGCTAACCTTTCCGGTAAGTCCTGTCGCAGAGCGACAGTAGAGAGATGGGGCATTTGATATGGCAGCTGACTATGACGTGCTGGTGGTAGGAGGCGGGCTGGCGGGCATGACCGCCGGCCTGTATGCGGCCCGGCACGGTTTGAAGACAGGCATCGTGGAGCGAATGATGGGCGGGGCGTCCATCATCAACGTGGAGAAGATAGAGAACTTCCCGGGCTTCCCCGAGGGCATCATGGGCGCCGATCTCGCGGCCATGACCCAGGAGCAGGCTATGACCTCCGGCGCAGAGTTCATCATGGGCGAGGTTTCCGGGATCTCGGCGGACGGGAATTATCGCGTCGTCAGTTCCGACGCGGGCGATCTCAGGGCCAAGGCCGTCATCGTTGCAGCCGGTTCCACCCTGCGCCTGCTCGGCGTCCCGGGAGAGGAAGAGTTCATGGGCAGGGGGGTATCCCAGTGCGCGACCTGCGACGGCCCTCTGTATATCGGAGAGACCGTGGGTGTAGTCGGAGGCGGCGATTCGGCCACCGACGAGGCGCTGGTCCTGGCCCAGTATGCCGAGAAAGTGCTCCTGTTTCACCGGCGCGGCGAATTCAGGGCCCAGCAGGAGTTGGTCAACCGCGTCCATTCGGAGCCAAAGATTGAGGTCGTGTGGAACACGGTCATCGACGAAGTGCTGGGGGAGAACACCGTGTCAGGCGTCAGGACCACCAACCTGGACACCGGGGCGCAGGAAGTGCGGGAACTCTCCGGCCTCTTCGTTTACGTGGGTCTGGCCCCCAACTCGCCGCTGGTGGATGGCCTCCTTGAGACCGACGGCGGCGGACACATCCCGGTGACCATTTCCATGGAAAGCGACCTGGCTGGCGTGTACGCAGTCGGCGACATACGGCAGCATTCCTCCTCGCAGTTGGTTTCTGCGGCGGGAGACGGCGCGACCGCTGCCATTTCAGCGTTCCGGTACATTTCGAGCAGGGATTGGGACTAGTCCTTTAGGAAGAGTCTTCGAATTTACTCCTGGCATTGAGCGTGAGGCATTGTCCCCCTACAGGAACGGAGGATGACGGATGACCACAACTAACGCAGTGGACGACGGATTCGAGGAGGCCAGAAGGGGCCTGGAATGGCTGGAGAGGCTCGAGGCCCTTCAGTCCCGTTCGGCGTCCGAACAAGCCGCCTATGAAGTCGCGGAATATGTGATGACCCTGAGGGCGGCAGTGACCAAACTGGCAGGAGACCGCACTTTCGATGAGCTCAGCGCGTCAGTGGGAGCGGAGACCGCCCGGCTGGTGGAGGAACTGCGGGCGGAGGGTGAGCGCGATTACTGGAACACGGTAGTCCGGCCTGCCCTCTTGAGATAGAGCGTTGCAAAACTACAAGACATCCTGGCAGGAGCGAGATATGGCAGAAGAATACATTGACCTGGTAGACGAGCAATTGCGCAACAGCAAGACCATCGCCGTGGTCGGCCTGTCCAACAACCCGGAGCGGGACAGCTATCGCGTTACCAGCTACATGCAAAGTCAGGGCTACCGGATTATTCCGGTAAACCCGATGATCGAGGAGGCCCTGGGCGAGAAGAGCTACCCGGATCTCAAATCGGTTCCCGAGCCGATAGACATGGTTGACGTGTTTCGGCGCTCGGAGCAGGTGCCTCCTGTGGTGGACGAGGCCATCGAGGTGGGCGTCAAGTACATCTGGATGCAGGACGGCGTCATCAACGAGGAGGCCAAGGCCAAGGCTGAGGCCGCCGGCATCCCTGTAATCATGGATGATTGAACCCTCCGGCAGCACCGCCGCCGGTTCGGGCGGGGATAGACGGCCAAATCACAGGGAACACGGAGGCCACGGAGCAAGTTCTCCGTGGCCTATCCTTTTTTCTGAATTAGTCAGGAGTTACGCAGTTGGAGAGTTCACCCCCACCCTAACCCTCCCCCTGAGGGGCAGGGGATTTCGTAGTTAACTGCGTAACTCCTACGGGTGCATTACGGCAGGGCAAACGAATCACAGTTCAGACGGCACTCTGCAATCGTTCTGCCCATGCAGCGGACATAGACAATCCAATCTTGGAATCATTATAATCCGGCTCAGTTGAGGGCACGCAGTCCCTCAGGGTTTGTGTTCCCACTCGTCCCTTGACCAGGACCAGCACCCAGGGTGGGTGCGTGGCTTCCAAACGATCAGGCAGGAGAGGCATTCATGGCCAACCAAGACATTGAGCTTATGGCTCATCTCATGCGCCGCGCCGGGTTTGGCGCCACCTACGAGGAGGTCGAGCGGCGGGCCGCCCAGGGCTACGAAGCCACCGTCGAAGAACTCCTCTCGCCGCTGGAACAGCCGGACCTGGACAAGCCGCTTCTCGAGCGCTACTTCGTTGACTGGAAGGAAATGAACGCGCTGGAAGTCAACCAGGCGTATCTGACCTACCGGATGATCAACACCCAGCGCCCGCTGCAGGAAAAAATGACCCTGTTCTGGCACGGCATCTTCTGCACCGGAAACTCCAAGTGTGAGCACGGCCGCCAGATCCAGGACCAGCTGGACATGTTCCGCGCGTTGGGCATGGGAAGCATGCGAGACCTGCTGCTGGAACTGTCCCGGGACCCGGCCATGGTCTTCTACCTGGACAACTGCATGAGCCACAAGGACGCCATCAACGAGAACTGGGGCCGCGAGTTGCTGGAACTGTTCTCCATGGGCGTCGGCATGGACGGCCACGCCAACTATTCCGAGGATGACGTCAAGGAGGCGGCCCGCGCCTTCACGGGCTGGACCATCACCAACGCCATCCCCCGCTATCCTTATGGCCGCTACGCCTCCCAGTTCGTCTACAATCCCGCCGACCACGACGAGGACGAGAAGACCTTCCTCGGCGAGACCGGGAACTTCAACGGCGAGGAGATCATCGACATCATCGCCCGCCAGCCGGCCACGGCGCGGTTCGTGTCCCGCCACCTCTACAACTTCTTCGTGGCCGACGAGCCGCAGGTGCCTGCCTGGCAGGAAACGCCGCCCCGCGATCCCGAAGCCATCAAGATGCTCGAGGACGCCTACTTCGAGTCCAACTACGACCTGACCGCCATGCTGCGGACGCTGTTCAACTCGGAGTTCTTCAAGAACGCCCGGTTCGCCAAGGTCAAGAGCCCCGCCGAGACGGTCGCCGGGACCATGCGCCTGGTGCAGGACTTCACCCATCCCAAGCCGGGCCTGCACCCCATCGCCATGGAAATCCGCTACATGGGCCAGGACCTGTTGAACCCGCCCACGGTGGAGGGATGGCACACCGGCGCCGAGTGGATCGACAGCGGCACGCTGGTAGAGCGGATTAACTTCGCCGCCGACCAGGTGGGCAACACCGACCTGCCGGGCATTCAGGCCATCATCGCCCGCCTGAATTCCGAGGGCATCACCGAGCCGCAGGCCTTCGTTGACCGCTGCCTCGACATGGTGGGCTCCTATCAGCTTCCTGACGAGACACGCGACTATCTCGTTGACCACATCGAGAAGGGCGGCTCGCTGCAGACCGGCACCGAGGACTACGCCCGTCGCGTGGGCCAGACCCTGCAACTCATAGTCGCGACACAGGAGTTCCAGTTCGCGTAATCGCACGAATAATGTAGGGGCGTCCCTTGTGGGCGCCCCTAAACCCGGAACCCCACGGGCGGCCACAAGGAGCGCCCCTACGAAAATACCAACAGGGTAAGGTGAACATGGGCAGGCTGGACGGCAAGGTAGTACTGATCAGCGGAGGCGCACGGGGCCAGGGGGCCGTGGAGGCCCGCATGATGGCCCAGGAAGGCGCCAGGGTCGTCATCGGCGACATCCTCGACGACCTTGGCCGACAGGTTGAGGCCGAGTTGTCCGAGGCCGGGCTAGACGTTACCTACGTCCACCTGGACGTGACCAGCGAGGACGAATGGAACGCTGCGGTGGCCTCTGCCGTCTCGGCCTACGGCCACCTGGACACCCTAGTGAACAACGCGGGCATCCTCATACGCAAGGGGATTGAGGACACCACGGTGGAGGACTGGGACCGGATTATGGACATCAACGCCAAGGGCGTGTTCCTTGGCACCAAAGCCGCCATCCCCGCAATGCTGGAGGCCGGTGGCGGGTCCATCATCAACATCTCGTCCACTGCCGGGCTGGTGGGCAGCCCCGAGGGCTCGTCCAGCTACACCGCCACCAAGGGCGCCGTTCGTCTGCTGACCAAGTCCACAGCCATCCAGTACGCCTCTGAGGGAATCCGGTGCAACTCCGTGCACCCGGGCCCCATCGACACCGAGATGATTCGCGACACCTTCTCCGACCCCGACCGCTGGGAGGCCCGCATGCGGCGGCTGCCCCTCAAGCGTGTCGGCACCCCGGAGGATATCGCCTACGGCGTGATATACCTGGCATCAAACGAGTCGTCATTCGTAACCGGCGCAGAGCTGGTCATTGACGGCGGCACCACAGCCGAGTAGACAACGCAAGAACCTGAGAAACATCCTGAGAATCCTTTAATCCGGCGAATCCTGATTCAGACAAAAGGAGCGCCCAGACAATGACTTCAACCAAGAAAGATCCGGTCCTCGTTGTATTGCAGCTCTCGGGCGGCAACGACGCAGTGAACACCCTGATCCCCTACGGGGACCCACTCTACGCTGACAACCGCCCCACCGTTCGGGTGTCGGAGGAGCAGGTGCTTCGCCTGAATGACTACGTGGGCTTCAACCCGGCCATGGGTCCGCTCAAGGACCTGTACGACCAAGGCAAGGTGGCAGTGATCCAGGGCATCGGCTACCCCAACCCCAACCGCTCGCACTTCCGGTCCATGGACATCTGGCACACCTGCGAGCCGGACAAGGTGGGCACCGAGGGCTGGATCGGCAGGGCCATTCGCGACATCGACCCGACCTCCGAGAACGTGCTGACCGGCGTGAACTTCGGGCGCGGCCTGCCCCGCTCCATGGCGGCCCCGCAGGTCCCGGTCGCCTCGGTGGGCAACCTGGAGACCTACGGCGTGCTGACCGGCATCGAGGAAGAAGAGCGCGACGAGGCCCTCGACCTGTTCTCCCGGATGTACTCCCCTGCCGTGGGTCGCGGCTCCGTGGTCGACTACCTGTCCCACACCGGAATGGACGCCCTCAAGGGCGCAGACATCCTGGCCACCGCGCCGGAAATGTACTCCTCGGACGTCGAGTACGGACGGGACAGCGTGGCCCAGTACATGCGCAACATTGCCATGGTCCACCTGGCCAACCTGGGGACCCGCTTCCTGTACACCACCGCGCCCTACAACAGCTTCGACACCCACGCCGGCGAGCTCACCGCCCACTCCAAGCTGTGGACGGACACCTCCCGCGCCATCTCCGACTTCTACCGCGACATCAGCGAGAAGGCTGCCAGCGACAACGTCGTCCTGCTGGTATTCACCGAGTTCGGCCGCCGCGTCCACGACAACGGCTCCGGCACCGACCACGGCTCCGGCGGCGTTGCCTTCGTCGTCGGCGACCACGTGAAGGGCGGTCTCTACGGCGAGTACCCCTCGATGGCCCCCGAGAAGCTGCTGGAGGGCGACCTGCACTTCAACAATGATTTCCGCGGCCTCTATTCCACCCTCATAGAGCAGTGGATGGGCCTGGATGCCAAGCCGATCGTCGGCGGGACCTTCGAGCAGATGGACTTCATCGCCGCCTAGATTCCCTACGAACCCGCGTAGGGGCGCACTGTTGTGCGCCCCTACACCCCTACAGCGAAAGGGTCAGGATGGAGTGAATCCGATTCTATTCCCTCTCCCTGAGGGGGAGGGTCAGGGTGGGGTTGAAACGCAAGGGAGATAGGCTTAGGCGACACTTGAATCAAGCGAGGTAACGATGGCTACACAGACTATCGGCATCACCTTTCAGTACAGCCACACAATCGGGCGCGGCGAGTTCTCCGGCCCCGGCTTCCGCAACCCCGTGGCGATAGCCCGGGGCGAAGACGACACCATGTACGTCGTCAACCGCTCCTACGAATACCGGCCCGACGGCAAGCGCATCACCATCTGCACCGTCGATGAGGACTATGTGGGCGAGTTTGCCCGTGGCGTCCACACCGCCGGCGAGACCGAGGAAAACGAGGATGACGGGTCCCTGATCTGGCCGACCTCCGTCGCCATCGACAGCAAGGGCAACGTCTACGTGGCCGATGAGTGGCTGAACCGCATCTCCATGTTCGACGCCGACGGCGAGTGGCGCGGCAAGTGGGGTACGCAAGGCAGCGGCGACGGCGAGATTGACGGCCCCTCCGGCATGGCCTTCGACGCCGACGACAACCTGTTCATCGTCGACAGCAAGAACCACCGGGTACAGAAATTCACCCCGGACGGGCAGTTTCTGGGCAAGTGGGGCGCCGAGGGCAGCGGCGAGGGTGAACTCGGACTGCCCTGGGGCATCTCCATCGACAAGGACGGCAACGTCTTCGTGGCCGACTGGCGCAACGACCGTGTGCAGAAGTTCACCGCCGACGGCCAGTTCCTGCAAGCCTACGGCGTTGGCGACCTGAGCCGTCCCACCAGCGTCGACACGGACAGCCAGGGCCTGGTCTACATCGCCGACTGGGGCAACGAGAAGGTGCGGATCTACAGCCCCGAGGGCGAGCTGGTGGAAACTCTTACCGGCGACGCCACCATCTCCAAGTGGGGCAAGGACAAGCTGGACGCCAACTCCGAGATGTGGTACGAGCGCGAGATCGCCCAAGGTATCGAGCGGGAGAAGGATTTCTGGGGCGTCTGCTACGTTGAGGTGGACGACCAGGACCGCCTCTTTGCGGTGGAGTCCTGCCGCAACAGGATTCAGATCTACCGCAAGCAGCAGCCCATGTTCTTCGGCGGACGCCTGTAGACCGTCTCCCTTCAGCAATCAGACGATTCTAAAGAGAGACCAGGGGGAAGGGAGCCATTCAACTCCCTTCCTTTCGCATTTGGCCACTCTAACAGCGTGGTCCGGCACGCTACCATAACAATCCAGAGGCCGGGCGGACGAGGAACAGTGACTACACCAGAACAGCTAGCCGCAAAACTGAAGGCGCTGGGCATACGCCAGACGCCGCAGCGCCTTGCCATCGCGGAGGTGGTGGTCAACTCAGGCGACCACCCGTCGGTTAAGGAAATCTACCAGAGGGTCAAGGAATTCTTTCCCTACGTGACTCTTGCCACCGTCTACTCGACCCTGGAAACCTTGGAGCAGGCCGGGATCGTTCGCGCCCTGCCGTTCCAGAAGCAAGCCCGCTACGACGCCAACCTGTCGCCGCACGCCAACCTGGTCTGCGTGGGCTGCGGCGGCGTGGTGGACTCCAGCCAGGGCAAGGACATCGTGGACCGGATGCTGTCGCGGCTGGAGGAAACCAGTGACTTCGAGTTTACAGGGCAGCGCATCGACTTCTACGGCTGGTGCCGTACATGCGCCGACCGCCGCGACTTCAAGGCGCGGGCAGCCGCCGGGGATTAAGGGGCAGCAAGACGTTTACTCGTCGGGCGCCAGGAATACGGCAACATTGTTGGTTGCTGCCAGCGCGGTCCTGGCGTCATCTATGCTGGCGCCGATAACCACCGGCTCCACGGGCTGGCCTACAGCAGCAGCTAACATCTCAGCCCTTTGCGCTGCGCGGGTAATGTCGGAGTCGCCGATGGTTATTGAAATTTCGCCAGCTATGTACACCTGAGACCCGTCAGTTTTGCGACGGCCAGTCAGGATAAGGTCCAGTTGCTGGATTTGCAGGTACTGCTCATCGGTGATAACGCCGTTTTCTTCGGCATCTTCGACCATATCCATGAAATCGGGGTCTGGCCCGAAGAAGTTTCCTTTCAACAACCTGACTCTTCGGAATGAAGAACCTACCACGCCACCGATGCTTCTTGCCACTTTCCACTCATAGTATGCGCCCACCGCGTTGTCTAACCTGCCTCTTGCAAAGTTCAAATCGATTCTAATGCTGGACACATCGGTTTCCAGGCTGGACACTCTCGTTTTTACCTCGGCGATATCGGTCTCAATACGCTCCAAGCGCTGGTAAACCAATTGGAAGTTCCGGTTAGTCAGCTCGATGAATTCGGCGAAGCGTATGGGCAACTCCAGCAGTTCTTTGCTCAGAAGAAGGCTGCGAATAGTGTCGGCCCATTCCGGCTGTTCCCGGATTATCCGGGCAAAGTCGCTGATGTCGTTGATGGTGGTCATATCTGGAGTTTGTTCCTCTGGGAAATTATACCCTAGCCCGGCAGGTTCTCGATCTCCACTGGCTCGATGGCATCCGCTGGCTCGAAACCGAAGACGCGGGAGTAGAAGTACAGCTCCGCCTCTAGGGCCCGCTCGATGTTCTCGGAACGGCGAAAGCCGTGTTGCTCGCCCTCGAAGGGAACGTATGCGGTTGGCAGCCCTTTGGCCTTCACCGCCTCGAACATCATCTCCGCCTGGTTGGGAGGCACTATTTCGTCCTCCAGTCCCTGCAACAACAGCAGGGGGCAGGACAGCAGGTGAGTGTGGTTGATGGGCGACCGTTCCTCGTAAAGGTCCTTCCGCCCGGGATACGGCCCCACCAGGCTGTCCAGGTACCTTGACTCAAACTTGTGCGTCTCCTCGGCCAGGGCCTTCAGATCGCTGACACCGTAGTAGCTGGCGCCTGCTTTGAAAACGTCATGAAACGTCAGGGCGGCCAGCGTGGTGTAGCCCCCGGCGCTCCCGCCGTCGATGGCGAGGCGTTCCGCGTCGGCGTCGCCACGGGCCGCCAGGAATCTCGCCGCGTTCACGCAGTCGTCAACGTCGGTGATGCCCCAGGTGCCGTTCAGGCGTCGCCGGTACTCGGTGCCATAGCCGGTGCTGCCGCCGTAGTTTACGTCAACCACGCCAAAGCCCCGGCTGGTCCAGTACTGTATGCCCAGGTCCAGCGCTATGCCGGCTGCCGCCGTTGGCCCGCCGTGGCTCTTGACCAGCAGCGGCGGCTTCTCGCCCTCCGGCGCGGAGAAGTCAGGGTTTCGCGGCGGATAGAAGAAGGCGTGAGCAGTCCTGCCGCCGGTGGTCTCGAACTCCACCGGCTCCGGCGACGAAAGATACGCGGAATCCACTTCCAGATCGTGGGCCTGTTGCAGCGTGGTTAACGCGCCGGAGAGCAGGTCCAGAGACATCAGGGTCATGGGGCGGTCCGGTGCGCCCGCCGAAAACACGATCCGGTTTCCCGAGGCACGCAGTTCTCCCCGGCCCATTTCCGAAAACGGAAGGTCCATCCGTGTCAGGGTTCCCGTACCAGTGTCGATGATTCCGATACTCCACACACCGCGCTCAACGTAACTGGCAGCGATGCGGCCATCGTCGAGGAAAGCGTACGCTGGCGCGCCGAAAACCCAAGACGGCCGCGCGAATTCCGCCTCCATATCCAGAACTGGCTCGACTGAGCCATTCCGCAGGCGGTACAGGTTCCACCAGCCGTTGCGGTCCGAGACGAAATGCAATTCGCCTTCCGGAGACCACTCGGGCTGCAGCACAGATTCCTCACCAACTGAGCTTGCCGATGGACCTCCGGCCACCACTCGCGGCTCCCCCGTGAGTCCGTCCGGACCGATATCCGCCACGAGCAGCCTGGTCCCGTCCCACGGCATGTTCGGGTGGTCCCACGCCAGCCACGCCAGCCTATTGCCGTCGGGGCTCAACCGGGGCGCGGCGCAGAAGTCGGCGTCGGCGTACAGGACCTGTTGAGGCTTCGCGCCGTTGGCATCGACTGCCACAATGGCGTTTACCGGCTCGCCGTCCCCCGAGTGGTCCTCGCGCACGCAGACTATGCATCCGTGCTTCGCATCGAACACTCCATCGGCGTACCGCAAGGGAGCCTCCGGTGTGATGGCCGTGGGTTCCCCACCGTCCTCCTGGCGGTACAACCGCTGGTCGGCAAAGTTGGCGAAGTACACGACACCGGCATCGACCAGAAAGGCGGCTCCCCCGTACTCGTGGACTCTCGTGCGCGCACTGTAGGGAGGCGGGGTCACATCCTCTGCAACGTCGTCTGCGCCACGCCGCACAATGACCATGCGCCCGCCCTCGGATGGGCGCATCTCGACCCAGTACACATCATCGCCATCCAAAGCAATCTGGCCCAGGCCAACGGCGCCAGAAACGATCAATGACGTTGTGATTGGGGACTTCCACGAACCGTAGGGCGCGATAGTAGGCATTTCTGTATCTCCATACGGAAATCTGGAGCAAGCGACCGGAGAAATCTTACAGCCCTGTAGTGGTGATTTCCATCCCGGCCTGCGGGACGCGCAGTTATATCCCGCTCACCGTTGACCCTGCCTGCGCCGGGCCGTATCCTGAATCGCGACAAATTGATACTGCCAAAGCAGGGAGGCGAGCGATGCTAAACGAACCGACAACGGGTCACGCGGGCCACGGCGATCAGCTGCCGCCTCCCACCCTGGAGGAGGTCAGCCCTGGCGTCTTTGCCTACATTCAGCTGGACGGCACCTGGGGGCTGAACAATGCCGGATTCATCACAGGCGCCGATGCCCTTTCGGTGATTGACACCTGCTTCACTGAGGCCAGAACCCGGTCATTTCTGCAAGCCATCAGGAGCGTAACCGATCTGCCCATTCGCACCCTGGTCAACACGCATCACCACGGCGATCACACCCACGGGAACTACCTTTTACGCGGGGCGTCCATCGTTGGCCACGAGCTGTGCCGGGAAGCGGTGATCGAGACAGGGCTACACACGCTGCATCCACTGTTCCCGAACGTGGTCTGGGGCGACTTGGAGCTGGCGCCGCCATTCGTGACGTTCCAGGAACGCCTCGACCTGTTCGTGGACGATCTCAGGATGGAACTGCACTATGTGGGGCCGGCGCACACCACCAACGACTCGGTGGTCTGGCTCCCCGAGAGAAATCTGATGTTCACCGGCGACCTGGCCTTCAACGGTGGCACGCCGTTCGTTGCCATGGGGTCCATCGCTGGCTCATTGGTGGCATTGGACCGGCTGCGGGAATTCGGGGCAAAGACCGTGGTACCCGGACACGGGCCGGTGTGCGGGCCGGAGGTGTTCGACGAAATGGAGGCATACCTGCGCTTCGTGCAGGCATTGGCCAGGGATGCCTTCGCGGAGGGGCTGGCTCCCCTGGCGGCGGCACAACAGACCGATCTCGGCAGATTCGACTCCTGGCACGACCGGGAGCGCCTTGCAGGGAACCTGCACCGGGCCTACTCCGAGCTAAGGGGTGAGGCGCTGGGCACCGGCCTCGACCTTGGCCCCATCGCCGCCGACATGGTCGCTTACAATGGCGGCCAGCCCGTCCGCTGCCTGGCCTGAAGGGGCGGTGAATCCGCCCGTACTGCCTCTCCGTAGTAGAATGGAACAACTTTGGAGCCAGCGGGCATATCCGCTGGCGGACTTTCGCGTTGAACCACAGAGCAAACATCAAGGTGCCCTCGCGAATCGGGCTGGCTGCGCTGGCAATTCTCGGCCTTATTCTGATTTCACTGATGGCGTGCGGGCAGGAAAGCGCCGCGCCAGCGGTCACGCCCGCGACCGGTCAGACGCAGGCGGTGCCCACCGCCACCGATGTGCCACCGCCTTCTCCCGTCCCGACGGACGTTCCCGTCCCAACGGAGGAGCCGCAGCCCACCGCAGCGCCAGATCCAACGGACACGCCCGTTCCGCCACCGACTCAGGCTCCTGACCCTTCTCCAACACCCACGGAGGCGCCGGCGCCGACTGCAACGCCGACGGCCACTGTAGCGCCCGAACCAACGGCGACTCAGACGGCAACCCCGGAGCCAACTGCGACGTTAGAACCAACAGCCACCCCGACGTCCGAACCGGAGCCCAGCGCAACGCCTGAGCCAACGGCCACTCCAATCTCCGCGCCCGCGCCTACGGCAACACCGGAGCCAACCGCAACACCAGCACCGACGGCCATGCCTGAGCCAACCGAAGCGCCTGAACCGACCGCCGCGCCGACACCGCCGCCGGAACCGCCGGAGAATGCGGCGCCCCTGTTCTCCTTGCCCAACGGAGCCGCCGACGGCGAGCTGGTCAGCCTCGAGTCCTATCGCGGGGACAAGAACGTCGTGCTGGTGTTCTACCGGGGATTCTGGTGACCCTACTGCCGTGCGCAGCTCGGCGAGCTGCAAGGGAACTACGACAGGTTCAACAGTCTGAACACAGAGGTCCTTGCCATCAGTGTTGAGGATCTATCCAGACCGGACTTGGCGGATAGAGCGAAGGCTTATGCCTTCCCAGTGCTGTACGACCTGGACTCTCAGGCTTCCAGGGCTTACGAGGTCTACAACCAAGCAGCGGCATACGCGAACCCGGCGGTCTTCGTGGTGGACGCGAACGGCTCCGTTGTCTGGGAGCACAGGGGGTCTGCATACCACAGGACTCCCTTGGCCGACATCATCGCGCAGCTTGAGAAACTGAGCTGACGTTACATTTGGTCGCGGGGGACGGCAAGCGGTGGAGAACTTGATGGTCGCAGAAATTCGGAGAGCACTGGCCCGTTCGGGGGTGATTGCCGCGCTGTCCTTGGCTGTACTGGCCCTCGCGGCATGCGGGTCATCGTCGGAACCAGCGGACGAGGCTACCGCAACGACTGCCGCCCCAACGACTGAGCCGGCGACGGCGACGTCCGACGGTGGTTCCGGGTCAGCTAGCGCTGCCTCTCCTGAGGCGCAGCGCGACATCGCGCCAAAGTTTACGTTGCCCAATGCACGGGACGGAATGGAGGTCAGTCTGGGTTCCTTCGCTGGTGACAAGAACGTCGTGCTGGTGTTCTACCGGGGATTCTGGTGACCCGAGTGCCGTGCGCAGCTCGGCGAGCTGCAAGATGATTACGAGGCTATTTCAGGGCTGAACGCGGAGATACTGGCCGTCAGCATAGAGGACCTGTCAGACGCCGACTACGCCGTCAGGGCGCTGGCCTTCCCGTTCCCCATCCTGTACGACCTTGACGCCAGCGTCGCCGAGGCCTATGGAGTGTTCAACCTGCACGGCAACAACCTGCCCACTCCATCGACCTTTGTCATCGACACCGAGGGGAACATTCGCTGGGAATATATCGGCCGTTCCGCCAGGACTGACCGGGCGCCCAATAGCGAAATCATCGCCCAGTTACAGATGCTGAACTGAGGGATGCTCTGAAGAGTGCGAAATTCTGGATGGGCATGTGAAGGCTAGAGTTTTGGGAAATTACGGATTGCTCATTTCGGTGGCGGCGACTCTTCTTCTCGCTGCCGTCTTGGTGGCCTGCGGGTCATCGGCGGACCCTGCAGCGGAGGAGACCCAGTCACACCCGGCGGCGCACGTCAGCGACGAGGACGGATCCGTTGCGTCCGACTCTGCCGTCTCGGTGGCCAGCGTCGCCCCTCAATTCACACTGCCCAGCGCTGGTGGCGACACGTTCGACCTGGCGTCCTTCGCCGGGGACAAGAACGTGGTGCTGGTATTCTACCGGGGTTTCTGGTGAACTTTCTGCCGCGGGCAGCTCGGTGAGCTGCAGAACGACTACCAGGCCATTGCCGACCTGAATGCCGAGTTGCTGGCCGTCAGCATCGACGACCTGTCGGAAGCGGCCAACGCCGTGGAAACATTAGGGCTGGAATTCCCCATTTTGTATGACGAGTCCGGAGACGTCGTCAGGTCCTACGGAGTGTTCAACGAGGCCTCGGGCTACGCCAGGCCGTCAACGTTCATCATCGACACCGAGGGGGTGGTCCGGTGGGAATTCCTCGGATCAGACTCCCACCGGACCTCGACCAGGGACATCATAGAGCAGCTTGAGTTGCTGAGCTGACCGCTAGGCGAACTGCGTCTCCACCCATCCCTTCCCGTCGAAGGGGGTCCAGAAATGTGACGTAAGAGTCAGATTCTGGAACTTCCACTCGCCGTTGACCCTGACGTACTCCTCATCGTAGCGCGCCGAACCCCAGATGGCCCGCTCGCCGTCAGCGTAGGTGCAGGGCTGGAACAGGTACCAGATACCCGTGGCGCGATCGCCGTCCACCTCGATGATGGGGTTCAACACCATGTGGATGGCAAAGGGCAGACGATTGGGCGCGTTCTGGAAAAAGGCGCGGATGGCCTCCCGCCCCTCGTTGCGGCCCCGTTCCTTGCCGTCCCACACTGCATCCTCGACGAACAGCTCGGCCAAGGCGTCGGCGTCATACTGGTCGTCACAATAGCCACAGTACCGGTGCTTGAGCCGCTTGATCTCCTCTATGTCCTCAAGAACCTGGATCCTCTTTTCCAGATCGTCAGATGGCATGACTATCCTCCTTTCCAATGCCTGAATACGTCTCGGGGGAACGGCCTAAAGGGTGTGTGACATATTCCCTCCCCCTCCGGGAGAGGGAACCTACTAAACACTCTCCTACAGGGCGGTCCAGCCGCCGTCGACCAGCAGCAGGTGGCCGGTGGTGGCCCCGGCCGCAGGACTGGCGAGGAATACTGCCGCGCCCACCAGTTCCTCCGGCTGCATCCGGCGGCCCAGGGGCATCTTTTCGGCGTATTCGGCGTTCAGTTCCTCGGGAGTGCGGTTGTATGCGGCCAGCACACCCGGCGTCTCGGTGGGGCCGGGCCCGATGGCGTTCACGGTGACGCCGTGAGGCGTCCATTCAGCGGCGAGGGAGCGCGTCAGGCCCGCCACTCCGTGCTTGCTGGCGATGTAGGGCGCGCGGCCCGGGGAGCCGACCGCAGAGAACTGTGAGCCGATGTTGACGATCCGTCCCCAGCCCTGCTCGATCATGGGCCGGGCCGCAGCCTGAGCGCAGAAGAAGAGGCCCTTGAGGTTGGTATCGATGGTGGCGTCCCAGTCGGCCTCAGTAACTTCCAGTGCGGGCTTGGGGATGCGGATTCCGGCGTTGTTGATCAGGATGTCCAGCTTGCCGAAATCGTCCACGATTCTCTGGATAACGTCGGGGATGCTGCCGATGTCCAGAACGTCAAGCTCGTAGGTGGAGCTCCGTCTTCCGTGCGCCTCAACCTTCGACTGGGTATCGCGGGCCAACTCCAGGCGGGATGCCATGTCCGACACGGCGACGTCGGCCCCCGCCTCCGCAAGACCGACAGCAATGGCGGCTCCAATTCCACGAGCCGAGCCGGTCACCAATGCCACCTTGCCGTCCAGACTCAACCCCGAGTAGGCCATGATGTCCTCCAATATTTCCGTTCGTTTGTCGGGCGTAGCATATCACAGCGGGGGAGCGAGTCAGGTACACAGGGTCCTTTGATTATCTGCGTAGGGCCCGGTCTTCCGTTGGTTCTGACCTTCTCGCAGGGCCGTCCGTTCGTGGTTCGACAAGCTCACCATGAACGGACTGGAAAGGTTGCTATCGAAAGACGAATGACCCTGATCTGGTGCCTACGCAGGTTGCGCCGCCGACTTTGCCGGAATAGAATCAGCCGGTATGTTCGGCTCCGGGGCCATCGGTCTTGGAGGCATAAACTTCCGCAAGCTATACAGGCTGGATTACATGGCCGGAGCGGTCCAGGCATCGGGTGGACACAGACAGAACCGGGGTTTCATCCTCGGGGCATTGACCTTTGGGCACGGCGTGGCCCACCTTTACGATCTGGGCTTTCCGGTTTTCCTCACGGCCATCGCCAACACCCTGGCCCTCAGCACCAAGCAGACCGGGTTCCTGCTGGCCATTCGCACCAGCGGAAACGGCCTTATCGCCACCGGCTCGGGCGTGCTGGTCGACCGTTTCCGGGCCCATTGGGGCCTGATGCTCACCATCTGCATGATTTTGAACGTCATAGCGTTCGTGGTGATCGGCCTGTCTCCCAACTGGGGCGTACTGATCATTGGCGTGATCCTGATTTCCATACCCGGGTCGCTGTGGCACCTGCCGGCCATTGCGTCGCTCTCTCGACGATTTTCCGACCGGAGAGCGTTCTCCATATCCATCCACAGCTTCGGCTCTACCGTGGGCAACGCGCTGGGGCCGCTGGTAGCGGGAACGCTGCTGCTGTACCTGATCTGGCGCGAGGTGCTGCTCCTGTATGCCATACCGGCGGGGATCGTCGCCCTTTTCGTGTGGTGGTCGCTGCGGGACCTGGGACG
Source organism: Dehalococcoidia bacterium (assembly GCA_965203005.1). GTDB lineage: Bacteria > Chloroflexota > Dehalococcoidia > Lucifugimonadales > UBA3495 > VXOI01. Next base: position 495,483 of record CBDBBS010000002.1, on the reverse strand, counting down.
GGAGGAAGACGTACAGACGGGCGACGCCGAGCGGCGTACGCTCGGCACGCTGGCCGTGGCGGGGTGGAACTTCTTCCGGAACCCCGCGATGCTTGCGCTGCTGGTGGCGGCCACCCTCCGGAGCGTAGCCAATGTCGCAATGTTCGACTGGACCCCGTTCTACCTGGAAAATCCACCCGAGGACGGCGGCCTGGGATACTCGTACTTCTGGACGGGATTCCAGATGGCGCTGCTCACCGGAACAGGTGCCATTTCGGCGCCCGTCCTGGGCCAGTTGTCGGACATGCTGGGCCGAAAGCAGGTGCTTGTGCCCGGCCTGGCGATCGCAGCCGTCCTGCCTTTCCTGATCGTTCCATCGGGGGACGGTGTACTGGTACCCATCGTGATGGCTGCCATGGGATTGTTCAGCTTCGCCCTGCACCAGGTCATGCTGGCCGGTATTCTCGATGCGGCGGCCCGTGGGACTGAGGCCACCGTGGCGGGCCTGGTGTTCGGGATAAACGGGGCCGTGGGTTTCGCATCCACCGTGCTGATCGCCTTCATCATCGACAACCTCGGCGGCTACGGTTCCATGTTCATATACGTCGGTGTGCTGACTGCGGTTGCCGGCGTCATAGTGCTGTTCACGCCCTTCCCGAACTACAAGACCGAACCGGCCTGACAGATGCTTGCAGCGTCACTCTTCAGCCACAGGTTAGTACATTGAACCAGACCATCACATCGGTTCCCGGCATTGAGGCCGGGCATTACACGGACCTCCAGAACGCCACCGGCTGCACCGTGGTGCTTTGCCGCAAGGGCGCCGTCGGCGGCGTGGACGTTCGCGGCGGCTCACCGGGTACCCGCGAAACCGACCTGCTGCAACCGGCCCGCCGCGTGGACCAGCTATTCGCTGTCTGCCTGAGCGGCGGCAGCGCCTTCGGCCTGGATGCTGCAACGGGCGTGATGGCCTGGCTGGAGGAGCAGGGCGTCGGCTACCAGGTGACACCCGACGTCATTGTCCCCATTGTTTCCTCGGCCATCATCTACGACCTGGGACTGGTCACGTCCAAGGTGCGCCCCGGTCCGCAGGAGGGTCGCGCCGCCTGCATCGCGGCCTCGACGGGGCCCCTGGCCGAGGGAACGGTGGGCGCAGGCACCGGCGCCACGGTGGCCAAGACGGGCGGAACGCACCGGGCCTGCAAGGGGGGCCTCGGTTCATCCATAGTCAGGCTTCCCGGCGGTGCAACGGTGGGGGCAGTGGTGGTGGTGAACTCCATTGGTGGCATCCGCGACCCGCACGGCGGCCAACTGGTGGCGGGTCCGAGGCGGGAGGGCGGAGGTTTTGACGATCCGGTAGGCATTCTGCTGGAAGAGGCCCCGGCACAGATGCCCGACGGGCCGGTCAACACCACCATCGGCATCGTGGCCACAGATGCCCGGCTCACCCGTGAGCAGGCCAATTACCTGGCGCGAGTGAGCCACAACGGACTTTCCATGACCATCCATCCCTGCCACACCATCCGCGACGGTGACACCATGTTTGCCATGGCCACCGGCGAGTTCCAGGGTGAGGTTGACCTGACCACCCTCGGAGCCGCCGCCGCCGAAGTCTCGGCGCGGGCGGTGTTGCGGGCCGTGCGGCTGGCCACCGGGTTGGGCGGAATCCCAGCCATATCGGAACTGGGCAATTAGAGACCACCAGGTCAGACCGCCTCATGCAGATTGTTACTTCCAAAGACGAGATGCGCCGCCTGTGCCGACAAGCGCCCCGTCCGCTGGGACTGGTGCCGACGATGGGTGCGCTCCACGACGGCCACCTGTCGCTGGTTGACAGGGCCCGCGCCGACTCCCAAACCGTCGCCGTCAGCATCTTCGTCAATCCAACGCAGTTCGGGGAAGGCGAAGACTTCGCGCAGTATCCCCGCGACCTGGATGCCGACCTGGAAATGCTGCGACAACACGGCACAGACCTGGTCTTCGTTCCTGACGTATCGGAGGTATACCAGCCAGGGTTCGAAACGTGGATAGACGTCGGACCGATAGCGGACCGGCTGGAAGGAGCGGCGCGCCCGGGGCACTTCCGGGGTGTAGCCACTGTCGTGGCCAAGCTCTTTGGGATCGTGCAGCCGGAACGGGCATATTTCGGTCAGAAGGATGGCCAGCAGACAGTGGTGGTCAGAAAGCTGTCCCGCGACCTGGACATGGGCATTGAAATCGTGGTGCTGCCCACGGTCCGCGAGACTGACGGCCTGGCGATGAGCAGCCGAAACGTCCGCCTCAGCCCCGAGCAGCGCAGTGCCGCCGCAGCGGTCTACCGGGCTTTGTGTTCCGGCAGGGACCTGTGGAGCGCGGGGGAGAGAACCGCATCCCGGATCACCGATGCAGCCCGTCGAGAACTGGAGGAGGAACCCCTGTTGGGCAACTGCGATTATGTCAGCCTGGCCGCAACAGACACCCTTGAGGAACTGGACCGAGCAGAACCGGGGGCCATGTTGTCCACAGCGGTACACCTGGGGCCGATACGCCTCATCGACAACGTGATACTGGAATAGGGACGCACTCTCGTACGCCCTCGCTCACAGGGAGTATGACACATCCCCTCTCCCTCTGGGAGAAGGGGTCTTCTGAACTGTGATTCAAGGGATGAATTGATGGACAGGATTTCACTCCCGCTGCCCTCCATCGAGGGGGAGGAGAATCAGCGAAATCCAGTTATCAAACGAATCACAGTTCAGACAATCCTCCTAGCTGTCCATCAGCTCCCGGACGGCTTCTGTCATGCTGAACAGCATGACTGGAGGTCAGATGCCAACACGCCTTAGCAGGTTCCGGTCCGTGATTCTAGTCCTGTCCTTGGCCGCCGCACTGGCCTTGATTGCGGAGATGATTTGGCCGACACTTTTCCCTACGGCCCTGCTGGACCCGACGGTGCAGATTATCTACGCCATCCCGTCTGATCGCCAGCATGACACGCGCTATGAGACCGCGATTAACGGCGCGATTCTGCACGCTCAGGATTGGTACGCTGACCAGTTAGACGGGCGAACTTTCGCCATTGAAGACCCGGCGCCGCTGGTCTGTGAGGTCGGGAATCCGTCGAATTACTACGAAGGCAAGGGCGGGTGGAACCGGGTGATAAGGGCTGTCCAGCACTGTGCTCCGGTTCAGCACTGGTCCGAGGAATACGTGTGGGCGGTCTACATTGACGCTGAGTTCGACTGCAACGGGGGAGGAGAATTAGGCCGGGGGGACGCTGGTGTTGTAATCATTCACGGAGGCGACCTCGAGGGTCTTGTTGACCCCACCACCTTCTCGCTTTGTCCGGGCTACCCGCCGCGGGGAAAGTACGGGTGGATAGGTGGCCTGGCACATGAACTTGGCCATGCTTTCGGACTTGAACACCCACCAGGGTGTGACGAGGGGCTCAGCCATTGCGACACCGACGCCCTAATGTGGATGGGGTTTTACCGGAACTACCCCGAAACCTACTTCACTGACGAAGACGTCGTCATCCTGAAATCGTCGCCCTTCATCAAGCCATAGTGTCCCACCACAGTTCCGAACATCTGAACAGCAGACCTATCTGGAGACCCACAGGTCCTACATGTCCAGACGCCCTAGCTGTCCATCAGCTCCCGGACCGCCTCGGTCAGCGCCGGAATCACCGCCTGCCAGTCGCCGACCACGCCGTAGCGGGCGTCTTTGAATATGTTGGCGTCGGCGTCCTTGTTGATGGCGACGATGCACTTTGCCCCGGAGCAGCCGGCCATGTGCTGGCTGGCGCCGGATATGGCCACGGTGATGTAGAGGTCAGGCGTGATAGACTTGCCAGTCAGGCCCACCTGGTACGACGGCGGCACCCAGCCCGAGTCCACAGCGGCGCGGGAAGCCCCCACAGCTCCGCCCAGCAGCTTGGCCAGGTCTTCCAGACCCGCAAACGGCTCGGGGCCACCCAGTCCGCGGCCCCCTGAGACGACCACCCGCGCTTCCTCCAGCTTTACGCCCTCTGACTCTTCCTTCACAGTCTCAACGACCCGGACCCGTGCCTGTGAGGCGTCGAGCTCCACCGGGAACGATACGACCTGCCCCTGCCGGGACGAGTCCAACTCGGTGGCCTCGTAAGCCTTGGGCCGAATGGCAGCAATCTGCGGGGTCTGTACGCAACTGACCACGGCGATGGCATTGCCGCCGTATACCGGGCGATTGGCCAGCAGGGTCTTGCTGGCCTCGTCGACCGACACCTCCAGGCAGTCCTGCGCCAGGCCCACGCCGAGGCGGAATGCCAGCCGGGGCGCCAGTTCCCGGCCTTCGTTCGTTCGGGATATCAGGACCACCCTGGGGTTCACCTCACGGCACAGGGAATCCATGGCAGCAAGGTAAAGGTCTGCCTGATACTCAGACAGCAGCGGGCTGGTTACGGCGTAAACCCGGTCGGCCCCGTGAGCGATAGCCTGCTGGGCCGGAGCGTCGATAGCATCTCCCAACAGAGCGATGGAAAGATCCTCGCCCAACGACGCGGCCACGTTTCTCCCGGCAGACAGAAGTTCGGCAGCGGTTGAATCCAATGAACCGGCTGAGGATTGTCCGATAACCAGAACACCAGTGGCGTCAGCCATTGCGGCCTCCAGAACCAATTAGTAGACAGTGAGCGATATGGTTCCCCCGGGGCCGATTGCCCCACGGGAATCCGGCATGAACGTCCCTAGATTATTTTGGCTTCCCGCAACTTGAGGGCCAGTTGGCGCCCGGCGTCTGCGGCGTCCTCGCCTTCGACGAACTCGCATTCCTGGTCGCTTACGGGAATGAACAACTGCCGCAGCGTGACCCTGGCCTCAGACTGCGAATCGTCCAGGTCGAGGTCCGCTCTGCTCCAGACCGTTGGCAGCTTGCGGGAAGCGGCCCTGATCAGGCGCAGGGTGGGGTAGCGCGGCTGGCCGAGTTCGTTGCTGACCGTTACGAGGGCGGGGAGCGCGGCCTCAACCACCTGGTAACCATCGGGAACGATGCGTTCTACGATGGCCTTGCCATCGGCCACGTCCACCTTCTTGCCTAGGGACACGCAGGAGATCCCGAGAATCTCGGCCACGCCCAGCGGCACCTGGGCGTTGTCCCAGTCCGATGCCTGGCGTCCGCAGATGATCAGGTCGAAGCCTTCCAGCTTCCTGATGGCCGCAGCCATCAGTTGCGCCGTCTGAAAGCTGTCTATGGTGTTGTCAAAGTCGTCATCCTGGAGGAGCACCAGCTCGTCGGCGCCCATGGACAGCGTCTTCTTTATTACGTCGAGAACGAAGCTCGAGCCAGTGGATATCACGGTCACAGTGGCTTCCTGCGCATCCTTGATACGCAGGGCGGCCTCAACTGCATTTTCGTCGAACCCGTTGACGACCGGGGGAATGCTCGTCGGCGGCACCACGCGCTTGGCGCCCTCATCGATTCGGAAAGCCGACATGGGCATCTCGGGATCAAGTACCTGTTTGGCGAGAACAGCAATTTTCAATGGCATAAAAATACCCCGTGCGATTATGTCGCCGGACTATGTGAAAGATATCACGAACAAATCTGGGATGTCAATCGAGAATGGGTCTACCACTCAGGGCCTTTGGTTCTCCCTCGACCTTGAGGGGAGGGTGGTAATTCTGTGTTTCAGCAACTCAACTCCCAAAGGGGGAACGCCCTCACCCTAACCCTCTCCCAGAGGGAGAGGGAACAATCAAAAGACCTTGAGCCTAGCACGGCAGCGTCCGGTCTCTAGCGTATTTCTATTGGAGATCCGGTTCCTTGTACCAATCATCCCCTGCAGGGGGCCATGGGTTGGGGCCGTCGAACACCTGCGACAGTTGCGTAAACGCCCCCATGAAGCCCGCAGGATGCAGCCAGATGCTGTTGAATCCCAGGTTGGTGTAATTGGCCGTTTGCCTGGACGTGGTATATCTGGCTCCCAACTGTTTCAGGTGATCGTCCATTGCCAGCGAGTCCTCGATCTGGAAGATCGTCAGGTACAGGCCCTCTCCGTACCGGTCCAGGAACCGCTGCGACGGGGCATCCGGCCCGGTGGGTTGGGCCAGTTCTATGAACGTATCCCGGCCGATCAGGGGTATGACGGCGATTTCCAGGTCGGTGAAGCTGACCTCGAAGCGCTTGGTGGCCTGTAGCTGGAACATCTCGCACCAGTGCTCCAGTGCCCGGTCGAGGTCACGTACCAGCACGGCGACCTGTCTCAGGGAAAGTGTGCGTGGCGCGGGCGACGCCTGCCAGTCCTCTCCGGCCAGCGGCCACGGGTTCTGACCGCCCTCAAGCTCTACCACCCGGACCAACGCCTCGTTCGTGGCTGCCGGATCAATTTCCACAGTCCGCCTGCCGGGTCGATGGGACACGCCGCTGTGCCGCACTTTGAGACTTCGGAGATTGCCAAGCAACGCATCCAAGTCCCTGGTCTCGAACACCATCCGGTACGGCCCTTGGCCCCGGCTCTCCCGGAAGGCCGATGACTCGGCCTCTCCCAGGTTTGGGTGCCAAAGCCGCACGAAAGTGCCGCCGCCGGCGTGCAATACGGCCCGTTCGCCGTCAATGGCCTGGGACTGGCGCACGGCCTTCATGCCGAGGTAACTGTCGTACAAGCTTGTACCGTTACCCAAGTCGTTGACGATGAAATCAACCTGGCGCAAGCGATGCAACACGGCGAACACCGAGCACTATGCCCCATTGAATTCCGGGGCTATCGGGATGAGTTCTGGGGGAGTCGCTATTCCCGGCTGGGAAGGGACACTAGGGCCCGGCCGCCCACGTGCCGCTCTCCCTTGCTGCCCAGCATCAGGATGTCGCACTCGGCCAGGTTCTGCCCGTCCTCCTGCTTGAGGTCGGTGATGGTGGCCTCTAGGGTCAGCGGCGAGTTGTGGGGTACAGGCTGGCGGAACACGACGTCCAAGTCTCTGATGCAGTCGGGGCCTGCCCAGTCGGTCAGGAGTTGCGCCATCATTGCCAGGGCCATAATGCCGGGCACAATGGTCCCTGACATGCCGGAGGCCCGGGCCGTTTCGACATCCGTAAAACGGTTGGGCGACGGTGGCTTCCAGATTTCACAGAAACTTGCCACGCTTTCGTCGGTGGCTACTGTCTCGACTGGGCCAACCTGGTCGCCCAATTCCAGATCTTCAAAGTAAGGCAAATCTATTCTCTATTGCGGTACTGGATCAGAAATATGCAGAGTATGCCGGTGTGGCAAGCAGGCGTTGAAATCACTCGCGGCGCGCGAAGGACTCCTGCACCTCTGCCACGACCTGGCCATCCTGGTTGCGGAACGTGGTCTCCCAGACGATGAACACCATGGTGCCGGACCGGCCCGTCTTGGCGTATACGTCCTTCAGATGGGAGGACGCCGTGACCTGGTCCCCGGCATAGATGGGAGCTATGGGTTGCACTCTCTGGCCCGCATGCATCTGCGTCTTGCCAAAGTCGATGCCCACGTCGGGAAGCTGCACCTCGCGCACGAATATCGAGCAAAGGGTGGGAGGCGCAATCATTCTGCTAAACCCGCTGTCTCTGGCTCCCTCGTCCGAAATGAACGCTGCGCCCTTTTCGCCGAGACTGGCGTTGACAGCCTGGATCATCTCGGGCGTGATGTCGAATGGACCCGCCAAGTGTTCCTTTTCGTGCAGGGACCGGTCGTAATTCAGTTCCAGCGTCATTCGGCGTACTCCGGCTTGTTATGCTGTGGCGCTAGTCCGGGCGTTCTTCGCTCAGGCAGCAGGAACCGACGCCGTCTCTTCCAGCCTCACCGGCCTGAATTCCTTGCTGAGCAGCGCGTCAACCAACTGGCTCTCGTTGGCGATTGAGGAGCGGAATTCGGTAAGGCAGGTGGCGATATGGCTGGTGAAGTGGGCATCGCTTCCGCCGATGCCCAGGTAGCCATACTGCTGGCACAGCTCCTCGGCCCGCTCGTTCTCGCCGGCCCGGCTACCGCCATTCAGGATCTCCACTATGTCCACCTCGGGAAACGCATCGCCCTGCTGGATATACTCGGTCAACCCTACGCCGAACCTCCCCGGATGTGCCGGGATGGCCACTGCATCGTGCTGCCTCGCCGCCTGTATGAGCTCGTGAGCATCCATGCGCACGTCGGAAAAATCGATGTCCCTGGAAAGCCCTTCGCTCACTCCGTAAACGAGAACATGCCCGCATCGCGTGTCCAGCTCAGACCCCTTCATGATGAGCAAACCATACTGCTCGGCCAGGGATGAGTAGTCTTTATCGAAATCGAACTTGCGATGTTCGGTCAGGACAATGCCATCGACCACATAATTGCGCTTGCGCAGCACCTGCACCCACTTCACGTACTGCTCCACCGTAGCGCGGGAATCGTCGGAGGAAACGGAATGGCAATGCAGGTCAAGAAACACTTCGAAAAATCTCCTAGCAAGGCCAGCAGGATGATAAGCGGCCCTGCCGACTATCATAAACAACGATACCGAATCCGGCAACCGCCGACGGGAATTGATCGATCACTGCCGGAGTACTGGATAAGGTTAAGTTGTAGGCGGGAGAGCCTGCGGACCTGTAAGCCGGGTTCTGTACCCCGCCAGCCTTCGACGAGCTCAGGATGAACAGGGTGGTGACCATCTATCTAGCCTCCCGATGTGACATCGGGGCCCGCAGTTGCGGGACGGCGTTGCCGCCGTGGTCTTGCAGCCAACCCGGGGACGAGCCGGGCGCTCATAGTCCCTCTATTTGGCCTTGCTCCAGGTGGGGTTTGACCGCCGCTGCGTCGCCACAGCAGGCCGGGCGCTCTTACCGCCCGATTTCACCCTTACCCCGAGGCGCAAAACGCCTGCGGAGCGGTATGTTTCTGTGCCACTTTCCGTCTTCCGCGCCGGACTGATCCTTTGCGAAAGCCTGGGCGTTACCCAGCACCCTGCCCGGAGGAGCCCGGACTTTCCTCCCCGGCCTCCGAGGACGGTGGCCAGGGCGGCCACCCGGTTCGCACGCCCTCCGTTCTTCAATCTAGCACGGGCATACCGAGGGGTCAAACAGATTCCGGCAATTGGCGCCGTCTACCAAATTTTCGTCAAGTCCAGCACAAACCCCGGCAGCACCGACTCCCCGCAGACCGATTCGGGCGCCTCCAACAACTCGACTTGCTGGCTTGGGCGGTAGATATGAACCTGCCGTAACTGCGGGTCGACCAGCCAGCCCAGCCTGGTACCATTCTGGATATACTCGACCATCTTGGCCTGGAGATCGGAGAGCCTGTCGGAAGGAGACCGCAACTCTATAACGAAGTCGGGGCAAATCGGAGGAAACCGCCGTTGCTCAGAATCGCTCAGCGTCTCCCAGCGGGACAGGAGTATCCACGATGCGTCAGGGGAGCGCATCGCCCCGTTAGGTAGCGTGAAACCCGTCGAGGAATCGAAGGTCTTCCCTGACCCGTCTTGGCGCGACCAAAGAACGAGGTCTGCAGTCAGGTCGCTGTTGCGTCCGCCGGTGGTTCCTCCCGCAGGGGGCATGATGATTAACTCCTTCTCCGCACTTAGCTCCATCCGCAAGTCACCGTTGTCGGCGCAGAATTGCAGTAACTGCTCCCCCGTCATGTTCAAGGCTTTGAAGTCGAGCACCAGCCGGTACGGTAGCGTAATGGTTTGCTCGAGCGGAGGCGTTTTTGCGGTCGTCATACTTTCTACCTTCGAGGCTCAGCGGTCTGGAACGCGAGCCGGTGCAACAATTCTACCATTCGTGTGGCTGTGAACAGAAAACAAGAACGCCGGAGACCCCGGCGTTTCGGAAGAAACACAACATGGCGGCGGCACACTCCGCAGCATTCTACTCGACGAACAGCATCCGGCCGCAACTGCTGCAGTTTACCGCCTGGCGGCCGCTCTTTACGCGCTGGCGGAGTTGGGTCGGCAGTGACATTCTGCAACCCTGGCAGAGATCCCGTTCCACCTTGGCCACTGCGCGTCCGCCCTTGGACTTGCGCAGCGTCTCGTACCGCTGCAGGGTGGCAGGATCGAACCTTGCCGCCAGCACTTCGCGCTGCTTCTCGTATTCGCCCTGCTCGGCCCGCAGTTCCGCGATGCGCTGATTGAGCTCGACCTGTTGCACGTCCCAGCGAGCCCGTACCTCCGCCAGTTGCTCGTTGAGTTCCCCGCAACGCGACCTGGATTCCTCTACCTGAATCGACAGTTCCAGAGACAGGGCCTCGTCCTGCTCCAGAAGGTGGCGGACGCTGGCCGCTTCGTGCTGCAGGGCCTCAAGATCGCGGGCGTTGACCATCGTGCCATCGTACAGCTGTGTTTCCAGGACCTCGGTGCGTTCCCTTCGGGACTCGATGTCTATCTGGTTTTCCCGTTGGAGAAGCTCAACCTCCTGCAGGCGCTCCTGTTCTTCCCTCAGGGAGGTCTCAAGATTTTCAATGGAAATCTCGACTTTCAGTTCCTCTTCGGCCTCCTCGAGGGCCCGGTAAACCCGGTCGAGGTCGAGATCAACTTCCTGTAATGCGTAAAGCTGTTTTACGGTTGTCATCCGCTACAGACCTGCCCGATCTTCTATACCAAAGCCTTTCGATTCTAGGAACGCGGCCTGCCGTTGTCAATGAGACTGACGGATGACAACAGTACTGCCGCCCGTTAGAATCTTCTCAATTCAAGGCACTTGACCGAATGGAATAAGTGTTGAATCACTCTGGTGGAGAGGAGGCCACTGATGGTGCTTTCAAAGATCGACAACGAACGACTGACTCGCGTTGGCGCAGGCACGCCAATGGGCGACACCCTGCGCCGCTACTGGCTGCCGGCCCTGCTGTGCGACGAGCTGCCGGAGCCGGACTGCCCGCCGGTCCGGGTGCGTCTGCTGGGCGAAGACCTGGTGGCGTTCCGCGACACCTCGGGGCAGGTGGGCCTGCTGGAGGAGTTCTGCCCCCACCGCCGCACGTCGCTGTGGCTGGGCCGCAACGAGGAGAACGGCCTCCGCTGCGTCTACCACGGCTGGAAATTCGACCGCGCTGGCAACTGCGTCGACATGATGAACGAGCCTGCGGACAGCGACTACCACACCAAGGTCAAAGCGATCTCATACCCTGCCGTGGAGATGGGCGGCGTTGTCTGGGCCTACATGGGCCCCGCCGACCGGCAGCCGCCTCTGCCGCGCTTCGAGTGGACGCAGGTGCCGGACAGCCACCGGCTGATCACGAAGAACCGGCAGGAGTGCAACTGGCTCCAGGCCCTGGAGGGCGGGATCGACACGGCCCACGCTCCGATCCTGCACCGCCGCATTACCACCAATACCACCCGCCCGGGCATTGGCATCGATACCCCCTTCGTGCAGGGCAAGGCCCCCAAGGTGGAGGTCGACCGCACCGACTACGGATATCGCTACGCTGGCATCCGCGAACTTGAGGGTGAGGACAAGAACTTCATCCGGGCCTATCACTACGTGCTGCCCTTCCATCAGATGCGCCCGCAGCAGTTCGGGCTGTCCGGCGGGACGACGCGCACAATGATCGCCGGGCACTGCTGGGTTCCCACCGATGACGACAACTCGACGGTCTTCAACTGGCTCTACAGCTACGGCGACGAGCCGCTGTCCGAAGCCGACCGCGACATCGAGCGTCAGCTGGGGCGTGGGCCTGAGGACCTGGACGAAAACTACCGCGCCAGGAAGAACCGCGACAATGACTGGATGATCGACCGGAAAGTCCAGAAGTACGAGACATTCTCCGGAATTGACGGCATCAACACCCAGGACCAGGCGGTCCAGGAAAGCATGGGCGCCATCGTTGACCGCAGCACCGAAAACCTGGCGGCCAGCGACATGGCCATCGTGGTTGCCCGGCGCATGCTCCTGGGCGCTGCCGACACGGTTGCGGACGGCGGCGACCCGCCCGGGCTGTCGGAGAGCTACTACAAGCTCCGCGCCATCGACAAAATTCTGGCAGCCGACGAGATATGGCAGGAGGCGCTCGCCGACGACATGTATCCCCACTAGGGTTACTGCCCACCCAACCGCGGCACGGATATAAAGGTCAGGGGCGGCGCAGGATTGCAGCGCCGCCCCTGTTTGGTCTTTAGTCGACAATCTGATCGCCGACCCGATTCGCTTACGTTCTCAGGTCAGGCAACCGCCGTGGGCCGCCGGGTGTGCCAGTCGGTGGCCTGCTCGTAGGCGTGGCCGATGCGGAACAGCGTTTCCTCGGAGAAGGGCTTGCCGCCTATCTGCAATCCCACTGGCATCCCCCGGTCGTCGAAGCCGCAGGGCACGGACATCGCCGGGCAGCTGGCCAGGTTGAACAGGCGGGTGAACAGGTAGGGCAGCCGCGAGGAGGTCTCCTTGCTGGTCACCGGCGGGTCGTCCTCAACAGGCTGGGCTCCCCTGCCGGCCGTGGGGAAAACGAGGGCGTCGTAGTTGTCCAGCGCGCTCAACACCTGTCGGCGGATCAGTTCCCGGATCTTCTGGGCCTTGTTGTAATACCGGGCAGGCATGACGCTGCCAGTGAGCAACAGGATGCGGTCATCGTGGCCGTAGTCGCTGATGTTCTCGTGCACCCAGCGGGAATGGTTGTTGGCCGGTTCCACGGCCAGGAGCGTTCCGGAGATCGGCCCGGCAACGGCAGACAGAGGCAGCGAAACCTCTTCAACCGTGGCGCCCAGTTCTCCAAGCACTGTGATGGCCCTTCCGACCACGCTGCGGACATCATCGTCCACCAGGTCAGACTCCATCTGCTCGGTGACCACGCCAATCCTCAGCCCCTCTATTCCCCCGCCCAGCGCTGCCCGGTAGTCGGGCACCGGCGCGGTGGAAGTATGACTATCCCTGGGATCGTGGCCCGCGATGGCGCCCAGGGTGATGGCTGCGTCCTCGACCGTGCGCGAAATGGGGCCGACGGTGTCCATGGACCAGACGCCGCGCATCACACCGTAGCGACTGACCAGCCCCCAGGTGGGGCGAAGGCCAACCAGGCCGCACCAGGTAGCCGGGAACCGGATGGAGCCGCCGGTATCCTCGCCCAGGGAGCTGGCGCAGAGATACGCCCCCGTCGCCGCCCCCGAACCGCTGCTGGACCCACCGGCGTAGGTGTTCAGGTCCCATGGATTACGCGGTGTGCTGTAGCGGTGGGAAAAACCCGTGATGGCGAACTCGGTGAGGTTGGTCTTGCCCAGCAGCACAGCGCCGGCCTGCTTCAGGTTGGCGATGACCGTGGCGTCCTCGTCGGGAACGTAGTCGGCCAGGATGCGAGAGCCGCCGGTGCTGCGGACGCCCGCGCTAAGGAACTGGTCCTTGACCGCCACGGGAACGCCGTGCATGGGGCCTCGGTGGTTGCCCGCCGCGATTTCGCGCTCGGCCTCGCGGGCAGCGTCCATCGCCATGTCGCGGGTCACGGTCAGGTAGGCGTTGAACTTGAAATCCAGATTGTCGATACGGTCCAGGTATGCTTCGGTCGCATCAACAGGGGATACCTCCCGCGACGCGATCAGCCTGGAAAGCTCCGATGCTGACAGAAAGGGCAGTTCGGCCTTGTCCATCTATACCCCCTCGAAATAAAGGGAATGCGAATGCGTCCGGCGGGCCTATGCCGGGGGCAGTATGATGGGCAGCGGCTCCACTTCCTCGAGGCCGGGCGGGTTGATGGCGTCCAGCGATTCCAGCAGCGCGTTGAGGCTGTACATGACCTCGGTCAACTCCGGTTCCTGGATGTCCAGTCCCACGGCGCGGCCAAGGGCTTGAATATCTTCTCTCGACAGATCAGCCATTTCTGCCTCCTATGAATCCATGTTCGAATCCACCTTTCGCATGGCCCAATACTGCTGCAAATCCCCACGTGCGTCAAGGCATGAGAGCCACCATCGCGGTCGCGGGATTTGGGTTATACTGGCCTCGCCACGGCTGACGCAAGGCAGTCTTGGTCACTTGCATATCAGGATGAGGCCGCAATGGCGGATTACAAGACAATCAGCATCGACATCGGAGCAGAAACGTCGTTCACCAAGCTGCCGGCGCAGGTGGACATAGGGGACTGGTCTTACTTCCTGTCCAAGAGCAAGAAGGGCGTCTACCAGCTGCTCTCCAACGTCTGCCCGCACGCCATGGGCGAGGTGGTGGACTGGGGCAACACGTTCATGTGCCCGGACCACGGATGGCTCTTCGAAAAATCGGAGGGCATCTGCATCAACGGTCCCAATTCCCGCATGACCGCCTTCCCGGTAGCTGTGAAGAGCGGCCGGCTCATCGCCACAGTGCCGGACGATTAGGCGGCTCCGTGGGTACGTCCTCACCCTTTCGACAAGCTCAAGACAGGCCTGACCCTCTCCCATAAGGAGAGGGGACTCTTGCGTACACGAGGTGAGTCATGGAACGGAGTGAGATACCCTTCCTCAGCGCGTCGGAGCTTTCCAGGCTGATCGAGTCTCAGCAGGTATCGCCGGTGGAGGCGACCGAGGCCTACCTGGAACGAATCGACGCGGTCGACGGCCAGCTGAATTCCTACATCGCCGTCCTCAAAGACCACGCCCGGCAATCGGCCAGGCAGGCCGAGGCCGAGATCGCCGCTGGCAGCTACCGCGGCCCTCTGCACGGGTTGCCAGTGGCGGTCAAGGACCAGTTCTACACCGCCGGAATGGTCACAACGGGCGGATCGTCCATCCTGAAGGACTTCGTGCCGGACGAGGACAGCACTGTGATGGCCAAGCTGAATGAGGCAGGCGCCGTGCTGCTGGGCAAGCTCAACATGAGCGAGTTTGCCATGGCCGACATCTACAACCACCCCTACGGCACGCCGCGCAATCCATGGGACACGGGCCGGAACCCCGGCACCTCCAGCAGCGGATCGGGAGCCGCGACAGCGGCATTCCTTTGCGCCACGTCGCTGGGGGAGGACACCGGCGGCTCCATCCGCAGCCCGGCCAACTTCAGCGGCCTGGTGGGACTGCGCCCCACCTACGGACGGGTGAGCCGCTTCGGCGTGATGGGCGGGTCCTGGTCGATGGACACCGTCGGCCCCATATCCCGGACAGTCGAGGACGCGGCAATCACCTTCCAGGCCATCGCTGGCCATGATCCTAGAGACCCGTACACCTGGGACGTACCGGTGCCCGACTACCGCACGGCCCTGACCGGCGACATCAGCGGCCTGCGGGTGGGAGTGATCACGGACCGGATGGACGCGCCCAACCTGGACCCCGAGATGCGTTCCGCCGTAACCGCAGCCATAGCCACCCTGGGCGAGTTGGGCGCCACCTCCCGCGAGGTCTCGGTGCCGCTTGCGCCGTCGGCGGGGGCGCTGAGCATGACTCTCATCGGCGTGGAGTGGGCCAACCTGCACCGCCAGACCTTCGAACCGAACTTCGAACAGTTGGACCGGAACAACCAAATACGGTTCCTGACCGGGCTGGTCATCCCGGCCCAGGCTTATAACAAGGCACAGAAGCTGCGGACAATGCTCAGGGAGCAGGTACTTGGAGCGCTGGAGGACGTGGACGTGCTGGTGCTGCCCTCGGGCGTCGGACCTGCGCCTCCCGTAGAGAGCGTGCCCGGAGTGCCCAGCAAGGAGATGGCGCTGGCGGGGCTGAACGCCCGCATCAGCTTCACTGGCGCGTTCAACCTGGCCAACGTACCGGCGATCTCCGTGCCCTGCGGGTTCACCGAGTCCGGCCTGCCCCTCGGACTACAGATCGTGGGCAAACCCTTCGCCGAGGAGACGCTGTTCCGGGTGGCCCACGCCTATGAGCTGGCGACCGACTGGCATACCCGGCGGCCGCCGATCTAATCCCGCGCCCCAATCCCCTCTCCTTACAAGTGAGAGCCAGGGTGAGGACGTACCCTTTTCCAGAAAGCCGTCATACCGGAGGTGCGATCATGGCCGATGACATCAGTCTGATGGATGCGATCTACAGCCAGCGTCAGACCACGCGCTACCGGCGCGACCCGGTGTCCCGCGAGGACTTGGAAAAAATAATCGACGCGGCCATCCGCGCTCCCAGCGGCGGCAATACCCAGCCATGGCACTTCATCGCCATCACCGACCGGGAGCTGATCGAGAAGGTCGGCGGCCTGTATCGCGACATCTGGCTGGGCGCCCAGGGGGCAGAGCCCCGGCCCGACGAGCCGCTGGCCTACCGGCAGGCACGGGAGTTGGCTAATCGCATGCCAGAGGTACCGGCGATGATCCTCGTCTGCGCCGACCACTCACGCGGCCACGCCGGATACACGCCCGGAGAACCCCTGGAACGAGGACGCTATGCTTCGTCCGTCTGGCTGGCGATCCAGAACCTGTTCCTGGCGGCGCGGGCCCTCGGCCTCGGCACCCGTATCACCACGGTGCACATCCGTGAGGAGGAGCAGATCAAGGAGTGGCTGGGCATACCGGAGCACGTCGAGACGGTTTGCCTCACGCCGGTGGGGTACCCTCGCGGCAGCTTCGGCCCGACGCAGCGGATTCCGGCGGAGGAGGTCAGCTCGTTCAACCGCTACGGCAGCCGCTAAAGACGGGATCTTTTAGTTGTTCCCTCTCCCTCCGGGAGAGGGTTAGGGTGAGGGCGTATCCCGGTTCCAGTGAAATTTACCTACCCACAAACGCGCGGAGTTTGTGATTATGACCACCGCCGAAACAGCCGCCGCAATCGAGACGGGTGTAACTCTGCCCTACCGCCTGGCTCTGAACATCAAAGCCCTGGAAATGACCGAGGACCAACTCCTCAAGCTGTGCTCGGACAACGGCGACCTTCGAATGGAGCTTACGGCGGATAGGGAGTTGATCATCATGCCCCCTCTGGGATTGGAAGGTGGTTGGCAAGAGGGCGAGCTGGCCTTGCAGGTAGGCAACTGGGCCAAGCATGACGGCACTGGCCGCGCATTCGGTCCGAATGCCGGATACACCCTCCCCAACGGTGCCGTGCGCGCCCCGGACGCATCCTGGATGCCACTATCCCGCTGGGAATCGCTGAGCCGGGATGATCAGACGAAGTTCGGCCATACCTTCCCTGACTTCGCCATTGAGCTTCGCTCTCCGTCGGACAGCCTCAGAGATGTTCAGGACAAGATGCAGGAATACATGGAAAACGGCGTCAGTCTGGGCTTGCTGATCGACCCGCGGAACCGGCGGGTGCACGTCTATCGCCCGGACCAGCCCATAGAGATTCTGGAAGAACCTGCCGCCGTTTCCGGGGAGCCAGTGCTGCCGGGCTTCACGCTGGACCTGTCGGCCTTCTGGTAAGGCTTTCAACCGATGCGAGGGCCAATATCCGGGTGAGGATCCCATCCTCGGCCATTACGCGGACTCCTCACATATCAGGGTTTGCTAGACGTAAACCTGCACGGAGAGGCAGAAGTGGGAAGGTTCAACTGGGGCCGGGACGGGCCTCCCGAGGAGGCTTACTCGAGAGTAACAGACCCGGAACGATTCCAGCCGTTGCATCAGTGGGCACTCGAATTCGTTGCCGATCTTCAAGAGAATTATCTGCTCACTATGGATGAAGGCAAGGGTTTGGACCCAGGGATAGAACGAGTCCCGCTCTCCAGAGACACCATAAAGGTGACTCCACAGCGTGATTTCAGCGCGCCGATTACCATCGCCTTCACTGACTTCCCGGGCCTTGCCGTCCGTTTCGGCCGCTGGGACACAGATTTCTTTCCCTCTTGCGGATGCGATGCCTGCGATGAATCTCCTGGGGAAGAGTTTGCGAGGTTTGCCGAACTGTCAAGCGACGTAGCAGCCGGGCGGTTCAGAGAATCCCTGCGTCTGGGGTGGCGGGGGCACGGAAACAGCAGCGCAGAATTCTGGTCTGGCGGGCGTCGCAGGTCTCGCGGAAATCTTCGAGTCCCACGCGACGAAGCGTCACGAGTCCTGCACGGACGCGGGGAAACAGTCCTGGAGTGGGAGCCGTGGCCGCTCCGGGACGATGGACGAACCAGCCGCTAAACCGTCCCAATCCGTATCCGTCGCCTTTCCAAATGCGACAGCAGTAAAGCGAAAGGCCCCCGGCTCAGATGTCCGGGGGCCTTTGGTGTTTCCTGTGGTTCGACCGGGCTAGGCGTTGGTGGTGATGGGCATCTGCCGGATGGAGCGGAAGGTGATGCTGGGTTCGTACTCCATCTCCTCCTGGCCCAGTTCCATGTCGGGGTAGCGTTCCGACAGTTCGCGGAACACCTCCTGGCCTTCGACGCGGGCGATGGTTGCGCCGAGGCAGTGGTGGATACCTGCGCCAAAAGCGACGTGGGGGTTGGGCCAGCGGGTGATGTCCATCTCGTCCGGCCGCTCGAACTTGTTGGGGTCGCGATTGGCCGAGGTGATGAACCAGCGGATGCGGTCGTCCTTCTTGATCTGCTTGCCCCGCATCTCGATGTCCTGCGATGCCAGGCGCTGGATGGACTTCACGGGAGCGTCGTACCGCAGGGCCTCCTCAGTGGCCCGGACCATCATCCCCTGCGGGTCGGCCTTCAGCAGGTCCCACTGGTCACGGTTGCGCATGAACGACAGGGTGCCGTTGCAAATCAGGTTGATGGTGGTCTCGTGTCCAGCCAGCAGCAACAGGGAGGTATTGACCAGAGCCTGCTCCCGCGTAAACACTCCGGCCTTCTCGCCACCGGCAAGGATGGAGATGAAGTCGTCGCCAGGTTTGACCTTGCGCTCTTCGATCATGGGATTGACGTACTCGAGCATCTCCTCCATGCCTTCCACCAGCCTGGGCAGACGGTCGGCTTCGCCTCGGGCGATGTTGAGGAGCTTCTCGGCAATGGCCCGGATGTAGGGGCGCTCATGCTTCGGCACTCCCATCATTTCGGCGATGACCAGCACCGGCAGGGGCGTGGCCAGGTCGCGCATCATGTCGAAGTCGCCTTTCTGCTCCGCCTCGTCCAGCAACTCATTGATGGCGTTCTGGACCAACGGTCGCCATTCCTCCATTGACTTGGGAGTGAAATAGGCGTGGACGACCTTCCGCATCTCCAGGTGGTCGGGGCGATCGTACTGAATGAACTGCTTGCCCTGGTAGTTCCGGACAAATTCGTACAGCTCGTTGTCGGACTCGTTGATAGCGGGGTAGGGCCCGCGCGGGTCGTTGAGCCAGACGGCGTTGGAGAAGATCTCGTGGTTGCGGGTCAACCAGACCAGATCGTCGTGCCTGGTGATGACCCACAGCTCGTACAGCTCGTTCCAGTGCACGGGGTCTTCGTCCCGAAGACGGCCGTAATAAGTGTAGGGGTCATGGATGATTTCGGGCGCGAACATGTTTTCGTTGAACGTAGTAACCATAACCTCACCATTTTTTCAGGGGTTCGGCAAAGCCTAATTGTGATTTACATCATTTGTCAAGCAGATATGTCAGAAATCTCAACGCCCCAAGAGCCAAAGAACAGTCTCCGCGCTGATGATAGGATTCTTCGCCGCGCTCAGAATGACAGTGTAATTGCCTTCCTTCGCGGCCAGCGCAGTCGCCCAGCTGCACTTCCTCTTGACCATCTCCTGTGCAGATATCTTTTCAAACGATGGTCGCGCTACACTGGCCTACTCGGAAATCTCTTGCGGCAACTCGAGCTCGACACCGAGCCTGAAATCAGTCGCTACCTCTTCGTAAGTTAGACAGGTGAAGTCAGGGTTGTCAGCAGGAGGGCGGTCACGTAGTAGCCATCTGTACCCTTTAATGGCGAGGGTCTCGGGGTTGAGCTTCAGGGTGAAGTCCACCGACTCCACACGCCACCCTTCTCCCCAAAGGTACATGTGGGTGTAAGAGTCGTCTATGGTGACTTGTAACTCGATATCGCCGTCGTCGCTTGTACCGACAGTTATGCTATCAGGCGAGGCGTCTTGCAATATGCTCCTTAAGGTGCGGTGGAGCTTTCCGTTCCATACCCACCAGTTTGTGAGGCTACTCAGCTCGCTACGGTTGACAGCCTTCCATTCGCCATCTCCGAGCGGTCGGGTGTGGTGTTTCCACACTTCATCGGCCACGGAATAATGAATGTAAAACTCGTTGCGGTGGTCGTGGAAGTAGAGCAGGGCCGGGTCATCTTTCCAGTACCCGAACCGTCCTATCCTGAACTCCAGTTGACCGCGCCTGGTGCCGAATGGGTAGCCGCATTGGCGATCTGTGCGGCCTCCGCTGAGATTGTAACTAGCGGTTCCTGCTTCGTCGAGCAACTCCAGTGTTTTCCATATCATCTGGATTGGGTCGGTTATCGGTTTATGCGCAGGGTCGTCGAGGAGTTGGTCACGGAACACAATCAGTTCTTCTACTTCCTGCATGGTCATCCCGGGCTTAATCAGCGGGTGGTAGTGGAGCCGGAACAGGGCTTCATCTCGCGGACTGAGTAGCGCCATGTTTGACCCGCCCACAATGCTTAGAGGCCGGGTACTGTGGCTGTTCAAGAGAAGCGTATGCACTACCTCGTGGAGCGTTACAAGGGATAGAGGATCCTCATTGTGATACCAGACCACGAGGTAGCCAGAGGTTGCTTCTCCTCCAACTGTGCTGGCGCTCGCGAAGCCGCCGTGATCCACGCTACCGGGCGCGAAGCCAAAGTCATCAATGTCCTCCCGGCGGACGCCGACGTAGCCGCGGAGGTCGGCTTCCTGTTCAGAGGCTACCCATACGAAGTCCAAGTCCAGGATAGGCGACAGATATTCCAGCACTTCCTTGAAGTCCTCAATGTAGAGCGGGTCTCCGACGGCCCACACCTTGATGGGCACGTCTTTGAGCCACTTCTCTACCGTTCTTTTATCCCAACCGCCGCAGCCATACAAGTATGGATCATTGGGGTCATCTGAGTGTTCCCTGTCGGTGTAGCACTCGAACAGGTCACGTTCCACGCCCAGGATGCGTGGGGGCACTTCGACGCTGATCATGAGAGTTTCATCGCTTCCATAGGCCAGTTCGACCCGATAAACGCCTATTGGCATCCGCAGGTTGAAGGAGTTTGAAACGGGGCCGAACCCGTCCTCTAAGGCTAAACTGACCTCTTCGCCGCAACTGCTGAGCTCCTCTAAAGCCTCTAAGCACGACAACTTGACCACCTGGGTGGTCATGTGGGGAAGATTACCTTCGTTGCTCAAGACGAGTTCTAGGGTCACATCGGCGCTACCGTCTGACCAGTAGCCCTTCACAGAGGTTTCGACGTCAAGAGCGAGATTGACGACAGGGATGGGTATAGCTGTCGGTTCGGGTGTGGGAGTTGTCGGGACAGATGTGGCCGTCGCCTCACCAGCAGTGGGAGACGGGGATTCGGGGGCAGCGGTTGGGGTGTGTTTCTGGTTCGGTGTTGACGTTTCAGTCGTTACGGCCGTCGGCTTAAACTCGGTTGTGGGTTCTGGGGTTGCCGTCGCGGTCGTGGTAGCGATTGGCGTAACCGCAAGCTGAGGCAGAAACGTTGGAGACGGTTCAAGAACTGGCGTTACACCTGCTTGAACTTCGTCAGTCGTCGTCACCGGCGGAGTAACTGTGACTGCGGGTGCTGGTTGAGAGCAGGCTAACAGGACCACCAAGAACCAGCAGAGAGTAAGTACGGTGACTTGCGGTACAGAACGTAGGGCCATCTAGGAGGCTCTTCCCCAGATAAGAATGGAATTTGACACTTAGGACGAGGCGTGCGACCCGTGTATACGATGCTACTCCTCACGCATGGGAAATAACTCTATCTGAATGTGGCATTTGAGTAGTTGCTGGTGTGTAATCCTAACAATTGCCAGATGATATATCAGAAACCTCAACACCCCAAGCACCGTCATCCGGTCTCAGTCGCCTTTGTAAATCCTGTCCGCATAATCCATAATGGGCCAACCCCCAGCCCGCATGCCGGGCCCCTCTGGAGTATGCAATGCGTATCCTGCTCGTCGCCACCAACCGACAGGACCGGATGAACAGCCGCATGAACGCCCAGCCCATGCCCATCGGCCTGGCGTATATCGCGGCGCACCTGGACCACGAGCGGCACCAGGTCAAGGTAGTTGACCTGATGTTCGCCGATGACTATCTCGCCGAGACCGAGAGCATCATCAAGGAGTTCCGGCCCGACGTCGTCGGGATCTCCCTGCGCAACCTGAGCAATCACAGCTACCTGGACACGCAATGGGCACTGCCGATTACCAGGGACGTGATTGACCGGATCCGCGAGCACAGTGGAGCAACCATCATCGTGGGCGGGCCTGCGTTCAGCCTGCTCCCGAAGCAGTGTTTCGAGTTCCTGAAACCCGATCTCGGTGTGGCAGGAGACGCGGGGGAGACGTTCGCCGAGATCTGCGAGCGTATCGAGATAGGCGAACGGGCGGCCTACGACCTGCCGGGCGTGGTCCATTCCAGGGATGGCGAGGTGGTGCTGAACGAGGGACTCTGCGTCTCGGCATTCGCGACACGTCCGCGCCTGGACGACCTGGAGATGGACAAGTACCGCAACGCCGGATTCGGCATCGGCGTGCTGACCAAGCTGGGCAGCTTTTCCTACCCGACACCGTCATCCACCGCCGGAATGACCGAAGCCGACTACCGCGTGATACGTCCCATCGACGAGGTGGTGGCCGAGGTCAGGGAGCTGTGGGAGAAGTACCAGCTCCGCAAGGTGTTCTTCGTGGACAACGGCTTCAACTGCCCGCTGGACCACGCCAAGTCCCTGTGCAGCGCCATCATCGAGGCAGACCTCGGCATACGCTGGAACACGCCGCTGGCGTCCTTCAACTGCGACCAGGAACTGGTGCGCCTGATGCGCGACGCCGGTTGCGCCCTGGTGCTGCTGGGCAACCGGGGCGGCGACCCGCACGGCGGCGCCTCACGAGATGAGGCGATGGAGGGCGAGCTGGAGGTGCCCCGGCTGCTGGAGGAAGGCGGTCTGCACTACACAATCGCCCGCACCTTCGGCGAGCCGGGAGAGACCAGGGAGTCGGTGGAGTACAAGCTGGACTTCCTGCGCCGCGTCAATCCGGCCCTGGCAAACCTGCGCGTCGGCGTCAGCATCATGCCCGGCACCGACGTAGCCGCACTGGCCCTGAAAGAGGGGCAGATCTCCGACGAGACCGAGTTGATCGAGCCCACTTTCTACATCGCGGAGGAAGTCAGGGACTGGATCGTTCCCTACCTGCAGGAACAGGCCGCCGGGAACCCACGCTGGAACCTCTGCTAGGGGTTACGATTTACCATAGAGAGCACTGAGAACACAGAGTTTTAACTGTTGATTGATTGGTCTTCAAAACCTCTGTGGTCTCTGTGCTCTCCGTAATTAATGTCTGGCCTGTATCGGCAGCCACGGCGGTTTCCATCGCCCGGATGGCGACCTCTATCTGGCTATCGTCCGGTTCGCGGGTGGTCAGCCGTTGCAGCCAGAGGCCCGGCGTGGCCAGGATTTTGCCGATAATGGCGGACTGGTGCCTGCCGCTGAACCTGATGACCTCGTAGCTCACCGCCGCAATCACGGGCAGCAGCAGGATGCGGGAGGCGATTCGCCACCACCAGGACGATTCCAGCAGCGCAAACGCGATGAACACTGCAACAGACACCACGACCACAGTGAGCAGGAATGCGGTGCCGCACCGGGGATGGGGAGTGCCGAACTTGCGCACATTATCGACATTCAGCGGAAGGCCGGCCTCGTGCGCGTGCACCGTCATGTGCTCTGCGCCGTGGTAAGCGTAGACCCGGCGGATGTCGCGCATCATCCCGATGGCGGCGACGTATCCAACCAGGATCGCAAGCCGGAGCACGCCCTCGACGGCTTCGCTGACCAGACCGCTCCCGATCATCGGCTCCAGCAACCGGACCACGCCCAGGGGCAGCAGAAAGAACAGCGCGATGCCGAACACCAGGGAAAAGGCGAGGGTGACCCCCATCATCCAGCCCGGAATCCCTTCGCCATCTCCCTTTTTTTCGCTGGGGCTGGTGGCAGCGAGATCAGCCGAAATCTGGAGCGCCTTGATTCCCAGGATCAGGGTCTCCATCAGAGTAAGAACGCCGCGCGCCAGGGGCAAACGCCTGAGCCGTCCGTTGTAGATGGGGTTGAGCCGTTGCTGTAGGTCCTCGATGCTGCCGTCCTCACGGCGGACGGCGAGGCTGAAGAAGTCGCGGCCCCGGATCATCACCCCTTCGATTACGGCCTGTCCGCCGTACAGGTGGGCTGGCTGGTTCGCCAATTGGTCGCCTCTAATGCTCGTTCAGTATGGGCCTGGATCGGGAAGCAAAATAAAATCGAGGGCCGTGGCCCTCGATTCGGTCAGTAAACCGCCTAGCGGCGGTTGAACCGGCGGTTGAATCTCTCTATCCGCCCCTGGGTGTCAACTATGCGCTGCTCGCCCGTGTAGAAGGGGTGGCACTGACTACAGATCTCCACGCGGAGCTGCGGCTTGGTCGCGCCGGTCTGAAAGGTATACCCGCAGGCGCAGGTGACGGTGGCGTTGAAGAATCGCGGGTGAATGTCGGTCTTCATGCCTGAGCTTCCTTCGCATCATTCCTTCCCACTGAGGGGGGAAAGCTAGGGTGGGGGGTGTTCGCTTGACCTATGATTGCGCCAGTGGATAGACGCTGACGCGGCGGCGGCCCTTGGCAGCCCACTCGTATTTGACCTCGCCATCGGTCATGGCGAACAGGGTGTAGTCGCGACCCAGGCCGACATTGTTGCCCGGGCGGATGCGCGTGCCCTTCTGCCGGACGAGGATGGAGCCGCCGGTGACGCGCTGGCCACCGTAGCACTTCACCCCGAGGCGTTTCGAATTGCTGTCACGGCCATTGTTGGTGCTGCCACCGGCCTTCTTGTGAGCCATGTTTCCCTCGCGTGTCGAATCCCCAGCGAACCAGCCGGACGCTACGGAGTGAGAATGTCCTGGATCACCAGCCGGGTGTAGGACTGCCTGTGTCCACGCTTCCGGCGGTACCGTGTCTTGGCCTTGTACTTGTAGACGATCACCTTGCGGTCCTTGTAATGCGACTGGACCTGGGCCATCACCCTAGCGCCCTCGACGTTGGGGGAACCTACGGTCAGTTCGCCGTCCTTGGACACGGCAAGCACTTCGCCGAACTCGGCCACCGAGTCAACCTCGTTGGGCAAGAGTTCCACATCCAGCGTATCGCCGGGCTGGACTCTATATTGCTTTCCACCTGTCTTGAAAACTGCGTAATCCATGCAAGAAAACCTCGGTCATTCATACTATCTGAGGCGCTGGTGGCTGTCAATCTGCACTCCGCCGATTAAGAGCCTTTTGCAAGTTCCCTCTCCCTCCGGGGAGGGGGAATTAACGCAGCATGCCCACCTGCCACATCTCGAAAATCAGAGTACGCAGAACGTCGAGAGGCGCCCTGGCAAAGCACATCCGTACGAATGGCAATATTTTCCAATTGGTAGCAAATCATGATTGGTAATATAATACTGTGGTTCCAGACCTTGCTGCCCGTGTCGGGCCGATATGTGGGAGGTCCCGGACTTGTCGACGAGTGAGCGAGAACTAACGGGAGCCGAACTCCGCCGGGCGTTCCGGCTTGCCTTTGACCGTTTGGAGGAAAGCCGCGACGTGGTGAACGCGTTGAACGTCTTTCCGGTACCCGACGGGGACACTGGCACAAATATGTCCCTGACCCTGCGCTCCGGCATAGAGCGATGCCCGGATGCCGACGATGCGCCGGCCAGCGACGTGGCGCGCGAGTTGGCCCAGGGGGCGTTTTTCGGCGCCAGGGGCAACAGCGGAGTGATTCTTTCTCAGTTCTTCAAGGGATTCAGTGACGCCCTTAAGGACCGGGCCACTTGCAATGCTTCCGATCTTGCCCAGGCACTGGACATGGCCAGGGTCGCGGCATACGGCGCGGTGGGCAGCCCGAGAGAGGGCACCATGCTCACCGTGATCCGACGGGCGGCGGAAGCAGCCCGGGAGGTTGCGGATGGCGCCCATGCGCCGGATCTCCTGGCGACCGCCTTCAGCGCCTCCTGTATCGCGCTCAGGAACACTCCGGAGCAATTACCCGTCCTCAAGGAAGCCGGCGTGGTGGACTCTGGAGGGCTGGGAGTTGTCATCATCGTAGGAGGGGCGCTCGAGGCGCTGTCCCCCAGCCATCACGAGGCCGCCAGCAACGAGGCGCAGCTGGGGTCGATCATCGACAGCAGCATGGCCTCTCTGGGCGAGTCGGGACAGTCGCTGGAGCAGGGCTTCGTCCATTCGTCGCTGGAGGAGGCCTGGGGCTACTGCACCGAATTCATCATCAGCGGCTCGGATCTAAGCCTCGACGGTGTCCGCCGTTACTGTGAAGAGATGGGCCGTTCCACGGTTGTGGTCGGCGATTCGCAGAACGTCCGGGTACATGTACATATGGAAGACCCCGGCTTGGCCATTAGCTATGGAGTGTCCCTGGGTTTCGTTTCCAGCGTCAAGATCGAGAACATGGATCAGCAGAACGTGGAATGGGCAGCGGGTCACTCGGCCCCGGCTCCCAGCGTGGGAGCTCCCCTGACCGTGGTCGCCGTAGCTGCCGGCCGGGGACTGGCGAATCTGTTCATGGAATCCGGGTGCGGCCACGTTATCGAGGGTGGTCAGACCATGAATCCCAGCGTACAGCAGATCATGCAGGGAGTGGAGCACGCCGGCGCCGAGGATACTATATTCCTGCCCAACAACAAGAACATAGTCCTGACGGCCCAGCAGGTGGCGGCCAACGACCCGACGGTACACGTGGTGCCGACCCGCAGCGTGCCGCAGGGCGTGGCCGCGATGCTGGCCTACAATCCCCTGTCGACGCTGGAGGAGAACCTCGCGGCCATGGAAGCCACGCTGCCCGAGGTCACCACCATCGAAATCACTCAGGCGGTCAGGGACACCAGCGTGGACGGGGTGGCGGTCCATCTGGGGGATTTCATCGCGCTGCTGGATGACAACCTAGTACTCACTGCCGAATCAGCGGAGCGGGCATTGCATCAGGCCATCGGAATGGCGGGGGTTGACTCCGGCTCCATTCTGACAATCTACCGTGGAGCGGATGCAGAGGAGGCATCGGCCGATACCGTGGCCGCCGCCCTGGAAGACGAAACGCCTGGCTTGCAGGTCGACCGGGTGTATGGAGGCCAACCTCACTACCACTACCTGGCATCCATCGAGTGATCCTTACGGCCTAGGATAAAGTACCGGGCGATCCGCCCGTCCCCGATATGGAGGGTCAATGGCAATTCGAATTGTGACCGACAGCGTGTCGGATTTGCCCCCGGCACTGGCTCAGGCCAACGATATCACGGTCATTCCCTGCTACGTGGTCATCGGCAACGAGACTTACAAGGACGGAGTGGAGATTACGGCGGACCGCTTTTATTCCCGTCTGCCCGACCTGCCCCGTCTGCCGTCCACGTCTCAGCCGACAATCGCTGATTTCCAGGAAACCTACCAACGCCTGCTGGACCAAGGCCACCAGATCGTTTCGGTTCACGTGAGCGCCAAGCTGAGCGGGACCCTGAACTCAGCGGTACAGGCAAAGGCAGCCCTCGGAGATTCGTCGGACATCGAGATCATCGATTCACAGTCGGCATCGGCTCCGATGGGTCTGGTAGTTCTGGACGCCGCCCGGATCGCCCGGGAGTCCTCGGATTTGCAGGAGGTCGTGCGGCAAACGAGGCTGTCGCTACAGAAACATCACGGGTTCGTCATGGTGGACACCCTGGAATACCTGCAAAAGGGCGGCAGAATCGGCAAGGCACAGGCATTCCTGGGAGGGATGCTGAAGGTCAAGCCCATCCTGACCATCAGGGACGGTGAAGTGCACCCGGTAGAACGCCCCCGCAGCCTGGAGCGGGCCAAGAACCGGCTGGTGGAGCTGGCCCAGACCCTGGCCCCCATCCGGCAGGTCAACATCAGCTACAGCACCGACCGGGTGCAGGCGCTGGGAATCAGGGCGCAGCTGGCCGAACTGGTGCCGCCGGAAAACCTGGTGGAGTCCCGATTCGGCCCGGTGCTGGGCACCTATGTGGGCCCCAACGCCTTGGGCGTAGCCGTCACCCAGGGCACAGAGAACATGACCTAAGCCCACCGCGCCGGGATCATCCCTCCTACGAGATAATCCCCTCAAGTGGAAGGCACTCCGCTGACAATTTCCATGTTGATTGCCCGCAATCGCGGGTATATCGTTGTCTAATGACGCAACGTGGCACCAGCCCTCCCGACTGGGCCGAAATTCTACGCAATGTAATCGAGCTTGAGGCCCGACGGGGATACAACAACAGCGCCGTCGTCGGTGGCGTGGACCGTTTTCTGGAACGCTGGCACAACGAGATGGCGATTCGCATCCCCGCCGGTTCCGGGAGCAGCGTCCTTGTCCAGAAGCGTTATGCGGAACTGAGCCCGGACCAGAGAAAGCGGTGGGCGGGGCTTTGGCTGGGCTTGATCGAAAATGGCGCGCCTGCGGCTTCCGCTGTTCTCGACTCCCCCGAGCCACCTCCTGCGGATGGACCAGCTGCGCCTGAACCCAGTGCCTCCCCGGAAGCCTTTTCCTCCCTCCCCGTAGCTTCGAAGGAAGTCGCCATCACCAAGGCGCGGCCTGCCTTTCGCCTTCCCCCGGCCGGGCAGAGCGTCGACGTTTCTGTCGACCGGCTGCGAGGCATCAGCAGCAAGATGGCGGAACGCCTCAAGCGCCTGGACGTCGCCACAGTCCGCGACTTGCTATACCTGTTCCCCCGACGGCACGAGGACTATTCCAATGTGGTCCGAATCTCAGAGGTCGTTCCGGGCCAGGAATGCACGGTGGTGGCCACCGTATGGGAATCGCGGGTCATCAGGCAGGGTCCGGGTGGTCGCAGGCAGGATACCGAGGCAGTGCTGGGGGACGATTCCGGCAACGTCCGGGTCATCTGGTTCGGCCAACGCTACCTCGTTCGCACGCTTTCGCCGGGCCGCGTGGTCGCGATCAGCGGCAAAGCCGACGTCTTCCGCGGCCAGCCTGTTTTCGAGTCTCCAGCTGTGGAACCGCTGGAGTCCGGATATTCCGGCATCCACACGGGGCGGATGGTGCCGGTGTACCCACTGACGGAGGGCCTGACGGCGCGGGCGCTGCGGGGATTCACCTGGGACGTCCTGGACAACTGGCTGGGAAGCGTGGAGGAGACCCTTACCCCCCAGGTGGTTGGATCAGAGAAGACAGCGGGCATGATGCCGCTGCGCGAGGCGATATTTCAGGCCCACTACCCCGACGACGAGGACAGCTGGCGGGCCGCACGCTCCCGCCTCGCTTTCGATGAACTGCTTATCCTACAGTTGGCGGTAATCGGGAGACGCCGCGATTCACAAGAGGAAGTCCGGGGCGTCCCCGTGGACCCGCCCCAGGGAGTGGTGGACAACTTCCTCGACTCGCTGCCCTTCGAATTGACCAATGCCCAGGCCCGCTGCATCGGGGAAATCGCCGGGGATATGAAACGGGGAGCACCGCCTATGAACCGCCTCTTGCAGGGCGAGGTGGGCAGCGGCAAGACGGTGGTGGCCCTGGCCGGCCTGCTGTCCGCCGCGTGCGCCGGGTTCCAGGGCGCGCTGATGGCCCCGACCGAGGTCCTGGCGGAGCAGCATTTCCGCTCCGTGTCCCGGATGCTGGAGGGTCTGCCCAGGCCGGTGCGGGAGGAAAATCTTTTCTCGGTCCACCTGGAGGGGTTGGACCGTCCGGTTTCCGTGGGGTTGCTCACCGGCAGCGTCCGTGCGCCCGTCAAGCGTCTGCTGACCGCAATGGCCTCGGACGGGACGCTGGACCTGATCATCGGAACTCAGGCGCTGATCCAGGAGGGAGTCTCGATTCCGAAGCTGGCCCTTGCGGTGGCCGACGAGCAGCACCGGTTCGGCGTGATGCAGCGAACGGCGCTCCGGGAGCGCGGGGGAGAGAACGCGCACACCCTGATTATGTCAGCCACGCCCATACCCAGGACGCTGTCGATGACCCTGTACGGCGACCTGGACATTTCCACCATCGACGAACTGCCCGCCGGCCGCCATCAGGTGCGCACTCGGTGGGTGCCGCAGAACCGGCGCGCCGACGCCTACCAGTTCGTGCGAGGCCAGGTGACCGAGGGACGGCAGGCGTTCGTGGTCTGTCCGCTGATCGACGAGTCCGCGAGCATTGAGGCGCGCGCCGCCACCGAGGAATACGAGCGGTTGTCGCGGGATGTATTCCCGGACCTCAGGGTCGGCCTGCTCCACGGGCGCTTGCACTCTCGGGACAAGGACCGGATCCTGCGCAGCTTCAGCGATGGCGACCTGGATGTGCTGGTGACCACGGCTGTGGTCGAGGTGGGCATCGACGTGCCCAACGCCACCATCATGCTGATCGAGGGGGCGGAGCGCTTCGGCCTGGCGCAGTTGCACCAGTTCCGGGGCCGTGTGGGCCGGGGCGAACACCGCAGCTACTGCCTGCTGCTGTCGTCGGAAACCCAAAGCGCGTCGGCCAGGGAACGGCTGTCGGCGCTGGAGCGGACTCACGACGGGTTTGAGCTGGCGGAGATCGACCTGGAACTGCGCGGGCCGGGCGATTTTTTCGGCACCCGGCAGAGCGGCCTGCCGTCGCTCCGCATGGCACAGTTCTCGGACCGGGCCCTGCTGGAGTCGGCCAGGGAATTGGCGGCTGCCATAACCGCCGAGGACCCGGAGTTGAAGGCTCCCAGGCATTCCGCGCTGGCGGCCCAGGTATCCCGATTCCTCAGCCGGGCTGACGCAGGCCCCGACTGATTCCGGCCGGCTCCCGTTGGTACACTGGCTTTACGGTAATTCAGAATCCCTTTGATGATGGGTCGCAGATTAGGCGATGAGGGCGTCCACAAGGGACGCCCCTACACGGAGAGGATGATCTGGTAGGGGCAACCCTTGTGGTTACCCTAGCTGCCCATCTAGACAATGTCGTCCCAACAGGGGCAGTTCCAGAGATGGGCCAACCGCTCAAGAAAGAGACTAATTCGGTGCCTTGAATCGATATCCCACGTTCCAGATGGTCTCGACAAAGGAACGGCCAGGGGACTCGACCTTGGAACGCAGCCGCCTCACATGGACGTCCACCGTTCGTGTGCCGCCCAGGTAGTCGTAGCCCCACACCTGGCTCAGCAGGGCGTCGCGGGTGTAAACCCGGCCCGGATTGGATGCCAGCAGGGCCAGCAGCTGGAACTCCTTGTAGGTCAGAGTGACCCGGCGCCCCGCCACTGTCACCTCGTATCGTTCCAAGTCAATGCTTAGGTCGCCGATGACCAGGGTCTGGGAGCTGGACGGGCCGTTAACACGGTAGACGGCCTGCTGGACTCTCAGGGACAGTTCGTCGTCCGACGCCGGGCAAATTAGGAGTTCGTCGGGGTTCAGGGCGGGGTCGTACTGACCGATTGCATCCCGGTGAATGACGGCAAGAACAGGCACTTTCTTGTCCCGGCACTTGCCCACTGCTCTCCTGGCCTCGGCCAGACCCAGCGAGGCAAAGTCCAGAAGCACGGCATCGGGCACGTCCCCTTCGTTCAATTCCCAGGGGAGTTCACCGTTTTCTCCCAGCATGCACGTCATTCCGACACGCCCGACGGCATCTGTAAGGCCATCGCCGTCCGACTTGTCCACCAGAACCAGTACGTTATACAAACGATTCAGCCCGACCCTGTGCCACGGCCTGTCGAAACCTGTCTGACGGTGACCGCGCATCGCCTTGGCCCACAACCCTTGGTGTGGTGGCAACGACTAGGCAGTATATCAAAAACGGGGTCAAATCAGACTTATTGGAGTGTCCGAAACAACGCGTGGCTGCATATTTGACGCTCCAGTGACCGCAAACTATCATGGACGCCTGTCCCCAATCTGCTCCGGGCGCCGGCCGTTACAGGTTCGAGCGCGCATCCGGCGGAGGTAACAGGAATGACCGTACAGACATTCGCATCCGCAGCCGAAGAGGCGCGGCATCGCATTCGCACCAACCAGTGGCGCGGCGTAACGTCGGGCGTGGCTCCGGGGCACGTGCAGGCCAACCTGGCCATTCTCCCCAAGGACCTGGCGTTCGATTTCCTGCTGTTCTGCCAGCGGAACCCGAAGCCCTGCCCGCTGCTGGAGGTGATCGAGCCGGGCAGCGTCGAGCCGTCTCTCACAGCGCCGGGCGCTGACATCCGCACCGATGCCGCCGGCTACCGCGTGTATCGCAACGGCGAACTCAGCGCCGAGGTGGACACCCTCGACGGTTACTGGCAGCACGACCTGGTCAGCTTCCTGCTGGGATGCAGCTTCTCGTTCGAGCAGGCAATGGTCGATGCGGGCATTCCCCTGCGGCACCAGGAAGAGGGCAAGAACGTGGCGATGTATATCACCAACGTTGACACTGCTCCGGCCGGGGTTTTCTCGGGGCCCATGGTGGTCAGCATGCGTCCGGTGAAGCGGGAGCAGGTGGTGAGGGCGGTGCAGGTGACCTCACGGTTTCCGGCGACCCACGGCGCGCCAGTGCATATCGGCAGCCCTGGGGACATCGGCATCCGCGACCTGGACAGGCCCGATTTCGGCGAAATGGTGGAGATCAAGCCGGACGAGGAGCCAGTGTTCTGGGCCTGCGGCGTGACTCCGCAGGCGGTTGCCCTCAACTGCAAGCCGCCCCTGATGATCACCCACGCGCCGGGAAGGATGTTCATAACCGACCAGAAGGACGCTGACTACGCTGTGCTGTAAGCCCATTCGGGGCCGTCAGTGATCCGTGGTGGCGGCCAAGGGAAAATGCATAGGGCTGGTCCAAGGCCAGCGAATCCCTATATGCTACGGGCAGGTATGAAATCCCTGGCGATTGCCGTATTACAGGGGCTGTGATGGCTGAGACCATAGAGGACATCATCCTGGACCACGACAAGCGGGGCATGCTGGCCCTGCGGCCACACCTGCCAGCCGACTTCTGCAGCCGGGCGGCGCAGTACGTGATGAACAATCCCGGCCACACGGTCATCGTGACCGGCTTCTACGTCATAATGGCCGGCAAGCCCGAGACCGACGGGCCTCCGGGCGCCATCGCCATCGGTCGCGCCCTGCAATCCCTGGGCCGCAGGGTGACCTACGTTACGGACTCCTACACCGCCCCGGTGCTGCAGCAGTGGGCCGACGGCGCTGATGTGGTGGAGTTCCCCATGGCCGGCGTCGAGGAAAGCAAGCGCCACGCGGCCCAGATGCTGAAGGAACTCCAGCCAGCCCTGCTGATTTCCATCGAGCGCTGCGGCCGTAACCGTAACGACGAATACCTGAATATGCGGGCCAGGGACATCACGCCGCAGACGGCCCGGCTCGATTACCTGTTCGACGGCGGAGTTCCCTCGGTCGGCATCGGCGACGGCGGCAACGAGATCGGCATGGGGAACCTGGTGGAAATCATTCCCTCGGTGGACAGCCTGCCCGACGATCCGGCCATCAGCCGCGTGGACCGGCTGGTCATCGCCAGCGTGTCCAACTGGGGCGGCTACGGTCTGGTCGCGGCCATTTCACGCCTTGCCGGGAGGAACCTGCTGCCCAGGTCCGGCGATGAGGCGCAAATGGTGGAAGGCATGATCGCGGCCGGAGCGGTGGACGGGACCACCGGCGACGCCGTGCCAACGGTCGACAACTTCAGCATGGACGAGAACGGCCAGTTGCTGGCGCGTCTTCACAACATTGTTGGCGCGAACTAGCTGGGCTCCTCACCACTGCGACGTTCCGGGAGACCACCGCCGTCCCGGCGAGTTTGTAGTTGGCAACAGTCAGGCCGACGTCTCCGGTCTGGGCGCCTGGCAACACTTTGCCGTATCGACGCTTTCCCTGCTGGTGGTCATTTCCTTGGCCCTGTCGTGGATGGGGCCAATGCTGGACCACCACTTTGCAGAACGCCATCCCGGACACCAGCACATCTACCTGGGCGTGGCAAACCCGGAGCACAGCCACGATTACCGCCCATTCCACAGCCACAACGGGATCGGGGCGCTGCTAATGGCGGCAGAGCATACTCCGGCGAATACGTCGGATGGCATCCTGTTCGTGGTACCCGCCAGCGGCTCGGCACACAGTGTCGCTGATATTACGATGCCGGCAACCACGCAATCCACCGGCTTCGGCATGGCAGGCGGAACAGGGCTGCTGGGCCACCACCTCCGCCGCGAGGCCGCCCCGCCGGGCGCCAGCATCGCGCCTCCAACACTCCCTCCACGAGCATGACTCCTTTGCACTTCAGGATGCATCAAGAGCGTGAGGAACAAATGCCCTCACGCTGCGCGATGTCATCCGCACAAACCCGGTACGGATTTTCCGCAAGGTCTGTGAAGGAGATCTCATGCCAGTACAATTTCGCAAGTTCGCGTGGCTGATTTTGGCCACGCTGGCCACCCTGTCTCTCGCCGTCAGCGCGGCAGTCGCCCACGAGGGAAGGCCCGTCGGAGACTACCGCTTCATCGTCGGCTGGCTGGAGGAACCCGCTTACGAAGGTTTCCAGAACGCCGTTTCCCTTCGGGTCAACAAGGTCGTTGACGCCGAGGAGGCCGCCGCCATGGGAGTGCATCAGGAGGAGCACGGCGAGCCGGGCCACCACAACGAGGACTCAGAGGCGACAGCATCCGATTCCGACCATCACGACGAATCCCACGAAGACCATCACGCCGCTGCCATCGAGGCAGCAAGCGCGATGTCGGTTGCCGTGGAAACATCAGCAGACTCGGTGTCGGGATTGAACGTGCATATCATCACCGAGGGGTTCGCATTCGCTCCCGGGAACGTAAACGGGGCCCACATAGACGGAGAAGGACACGCCCACATCTATGTCGATGGCGAAAAGATTACCCGGGTATACACTCCGTGGCATTACCTTGGCGACATCGAACCTGGCGAGCACGAAATCAGGGTCACGCTCAACGCCAACAGCCACGAGGAGTACACTTACAACGGGAGCAAGATCCAGGCAACTACCGTCGTGACCGTAGCTGAACCCCACGGCCATACCCATTCGGCGGAATCCATCAATGCCCAAAGCGAGATGTCGGTGAACATTGCCCTCGAGCCGGATCCTCTGGGCGGGGCCAACCTGTTCGTCGAAACAACAGACTTCGCCTTCGCTCCCCAGAATGCCGGCGACCACCACCTTCCGGGTGAGGGACACGCCCACGTAACCGTGAATGGAGTGGATTACGGACGGCTCTACGGAGAGGCACTGCAGCTGGGCAACCTAACGGAGGGCGAAAACAAGGTCACCGTAACCCTGAACGCCAACGATTTTTCTGATTACATCTGGAACGGGGAAAAGGTGCAGGCAACTGCCACCATTGACATCGGCGGCAACGCGAACGGCGAATCAGGCCACCCTTCCAGCGGCCTGATCGTCCCCGGCGGGGCTGCGAAACCGCTGACCAGCATCAGCGGACAGGACGAGGGCGTGGCCGTGCCGGTGGAAGGATTGGAGGGCAGCCTGCAAGTGGAGGTCACCCACGTCGCCACAGGCACATCCCAGGTTTTCGACCTTGAGGCTGTATTTGGCGACCCGGGCCACTACGTCGCGGGCCTGATTCCCACTGCGTCCGGGGTGTACGAGTTCCGAGTGTTCGGCACATTGGAAGGCACGACGGTGGACGAAACCTTTGTGTCGACTGGAGGGGGCGGAGGCTTCGACGACATACTTTCATCGGCCAACCTGCAATTCCCGGAGCGGCTGCCGGAGCTGCGCGAGGTAGTGGGCGCGGCGCAGGGGGCACGAGACATCGCTCAACAGGCGCAGGACACTGCACTTGCAGCCCAGGCAGGCGGGGACCGCGATAGTGGAAATGCCCTGGCAGTAGTCGCCCTGATCGTCGGCATCGTGGGTGCGCTGCTGGGGGCGGGCGGCATTTTCCTGGCCGTTCAGGCCCGCCGGTCCCCATAGCCGAGGGATTTTGGCTGCCTTGGCAAGTGTCGAGTCCAGTTTCAACCGGCTGAGTAGGAGCCGGGGCAGGCGGCTTTCGCTTGCGCTGGCTTTTCTGCTGCTCATTTCGTTGCCTATATGGTGGTGGATCACGCCGTCGCCGGTCTCGGCCCACGCGAATTTGGTGTCGTCGGAACCGGCCGCCAACTCCGAGCTGGAGGAGGCCCCGGACCGCATCATCATCCGGTTCACCGAGCCCATTGAACCCAGCCTGAGCCATATCCAGGTCCTCGACTCCTCCGGCCAGAGGGTGGACCAGGACAACAGCGAGGTAGACGACCTCAACCCGCTGGTCATGTCGGTCGGTGTGGCCGACATTCCTGACGGCACCTATACCGTCGCGTGGCGGAACGTGTCGACGGTCGACGGCCACAGGGTCAGGGGCTCGTTCGTCTTCGCCGTCGGCCAGCCCCTGGCTGACGTGCCGGTACCGGCAGTAGAACAGTCGCTGCTCCAGTCGCCCTGGGCGCCGGCGCTGCGCTGGCTAACCCTGCTGGCCGCTCTGGCCATGGTTGGCGGGTTAGTGTTTGAAATCCTGGTCACTCGTCCTGTGCTGCTAGCCAGTCAGGTGCCGGACGCGGTCAGGGCAGTAGGGACCGCAGTGTCGGCCCGGTCGAATCGACTCGTCGCGGCGGCGGCTGGCTTGTTCCTGGCGGCGTCCCTCGGCCACCTGTTGCTGGTGGCGACCATCACTCACGAGGTCTCACTCTGGGGCGCCTTCGGCGGGCCAATCCGGGACACGATCACCGCGACCGACTGGGGCGGCCTCTGGGTCTGGCGCATGGCGGCGGCGCTGGGATTCGCTGTGGCCCTGGCGGTAATTCGCTTTTCAACCGAGCTCTGGCAACCGGCCGTGCGCCTG
Organism: Dehalococcoidia bacterium; assembly: GCA_965203005.1. Classification (GTDB taxonomy): domain Bacteria; phylum Chloroflexota; class Dehalococcoidia; order Lucifugimonadales; family UBA3495; genus VXOI01. The sequence goes on along the minus strand of CBDBBS010000002.1, from coordinate 458,835 downwards.
CTATTGCTGGGGCTGGGCTGCGCCGTCCTCTGGACTCTGACACTGACCAGCCACGGCGCCGCCACGGTGGACATTCGCAACCTGGCCATCGCCGCCGATTTTCTGCACTTATTGGCGTCCGCCTTCTGGGTCGGCGCGCTGTTCCACTTCGCCATCGGCGTGGGCTTGTTCCGCAGTCTGCCGGAATCGGAACGGATGGAGCGACTGTCCGAGGCGGTGCCGCGATTCTCGGTCATCGCCGCCCTGAGCGTGACTGTCATCGTGGTAACCGGAGTGTTCAGCGGGTGGGCCCAGGTCACCGTAACCGAGGCCTTGGGCACTCCTTACGGCGCGACACTGGTCGCCAAGGTCGCCCTTGTCGTGCCGCTACTGTTCCTAGGCGGACTCAACCTGGTCTGGGTCCGGCCTCGCCTCCGGCGCGACCCTGCTGCGGCGGGCTGGCTGCGACGCCTCCTGCTGGGCGAGGCCGTGCTGGCCATTCTCATCCTGGCCGCCGTCGGCACGTTGACCAGCCTGGAACCGGCGCGGCAGGTGACGTCCAGAGAAGTAGCCGAGCAGCAGCAGTCGTTGACATTCAGCGACACCGTGAACACCGACGTCATTGGCCTGGAGGTCATCCCGGGACGCACCGGATCCAACGACCTGGTGGTGTCACTGAACGACCGGCTGGGCAATCCCATAGACTACGCCTCTGAGGTCATGGTGCGCCTGGTCTACCTCGAGTCAGACCTGGGCGACGACTCCCTGGCGGCCACTTCTCTAGGCGACGGCACCTATATCCGGGAGGACGCGCAACTCAGCATCGCCGGGGCGTGGCAAGCCGAACTGGTCATTCGCCGACCCGATGCATTCGACGCCAGGACGGCCTTCCGGTTCGAGGCGGTATCGCCGGGAGGCGGGGGCAGCGCCTCCATCTCGCCTTCTCCCGGGACCGCCTACGTTCTCCTGGGAGGGGGCCTGCTGGTGCTTGGGATGCTGTTCCTGGGGGCGGGCCTGCCCTTGGGAGGCTGGTTCTCCCGCAATGGCGCAGGGGTAATGACGCCCGGTGTTGCCGGAGTGGCTGTCGGGCTGCTCCTGCTGTTCAACACCCAGCTCGGCATTGGCGGAGGCGAGGTTCTCCGAAATCCCTTCCCGCCGACGCCCGAGTCGCTGCAGTCCGGCGCTGCGGCCTACGCACAGGTTTGCCAGGCTTGCCACGGTGAGAGCGGCCTGGGCGATGGTCCGGCTGGCGCGGGGCTGGTACCGCCGCCCGCCGACCTGCTGGTGCACGTGCCGCTGCACGGAGACGCAGACCTGTTCCGGTTCGTCAGGGACGGCATCCCCAACACGGCCATGGTCCCGCAGGGGAACAACCTGACCGAGGAGCAGATCTGGCACGTGGTGAATTACATCAGAACGCTGGAAGAGTAGACGACGCTGCTTCCCGAAAAAGGCGCTCTGACGTACCGATGATTTCGGTCACTAGCGCGGAGTCGCAATCCTGCAACGCGAATCCGTGAACACAGGCGTTGCGAAGGCGCATGGCTTCAGTGAGAAATAAGTAATCCTCCTGCGACATAACGCCGTAATAGACTGCTGAACCCAGGAGCCGCGTGGACGCCAACCGGTCGGGGGAGATATCTTCTTCCTCTGTCATCAGTCCGTCCTCTTCCAGCAGCAATCGCACGGTTGCTTCAACTCCGGCCCACGCCCTCAACAATGAGGCTTCCTTGAACCCGGCGTTGAGCAAACTCTCAGCTTCATCCTGGCATTGTCGTATATCTTCCCGGTCGAAAGGCCTTGCGGCATCGACAATGTCCAGCAACCCATCGGCTTCCACCAAAGCCAGCTCGAATTTCCAACCGGGTTTGTTTCGCAAGAGATCGGCCAGTTCTCCCACCCGGCGCTCTTTTCCTGGAAGTTGTCTGGCTTTCACCAGAACGGCTACCGAATCGCCAAGGGATTCAGCTGACTCCCCCTCCTTGTACGCCAATATCGTAGGTGAATAACCCGCCAGGAAATCAGGCAACTGTTCTTGGGACGGTTCCTCTACTACCGCATAACCGCGTATCCGGTAATCCTCGGCGATAGACCGGGCGCGTCTTTTTTCCGCAGAAATGACGTGCGAAATCATACTATTTCCCTCTGACTTGGCGCACTTTCAATAAGGAGATATACAAATGGCCTTCCTTGAGCCAGAGCATCGCTCAAAATCCCTGTCCCATTTGCCACAGTCGGATTATGGCTCAAGTCTCGCTTTCGGCATATCAAATCCGTTACTTGGGAATCGTCCTCGAAAATAAGTCCTTTCAAAGCGTCAAGGATGGGTTTTGGTATGTTGTCAACATCAACCTGCCGGTCGTGGTGAAAATGCAGGATGGTGACCATCACCGGCTCAACCGTTGCTTCCTCTCCCGATTCCCGTTGCTGAAGCACTCGACTTCGGACGTGGCTGGCCCATTCGTCCAAAAGTTGCCGACGGCGCACTTGCTGCGAAATGGGATTGCGATAAATTACGATCTCAAATGGCACAGTCAACTTAGCCGCTCTTGCCAACTATTCGCTACGCCGGTTCCGCTGAACTAATCCCCCACGGGAGCCAGGGTCTTTTCCTCCAGGGCCAGCAGGCGGCGCAGCTCGAAGATCTCGTCGCGGAACTGGGCTGCCTTCTCGAACTGCAGGCCCTTGGCCGCGTCCTTCATCTGCACCTCTAGGTCTTTGACCACCTTGAACATGTCGGCGCGGGACATTTCCTTGCGAACCACGTTGTAGCGGGCGCGATTTTCGGCGATGGCTTTGATGCCCTCGGTGATGTCGTGAACCTCTTTCTGGATGCTCTGCGGCTCAATGCCGTGGCGCTTGTTGTGCTCGCTCTGGAGCTGGCGGCGGCGGGCCGTCTCGTCGATAGCGCGCTTCATGGAGTCGGTCACCTTGTCGGCGTACATCACGACGTGGCCGTTGGCATGCCGGGCGGCGCGGCCAATGGTCTGGATCATCGACGTGTCGGAGCGGAGGTAGCCCTCCTTGTCCGCATCCAGAATGGCTACCATACTCACCTCGGGCAGGTCCAGGCCCTCTCGCAGCAGGTTGATGCCCACGATTACGTCGTATACTCCCAGCCGCAGGTCTCGTAGAATTTCAATGCGGTCGAGGGTCTCGATATCCGAGTGCAGGTATGTGTTGCGGATGCCCATCTCGGACAGGTAGTCGGCCAGCTCTTCGGCCATCCGCTTGGTCAGCGTGGTAACAAGGACGCGCTCGGCCTGTTCGACCCGTTCCTTGATCCGGACCAGCAGGTCGTCTATCTGCCCCCGGGTAGGGAGCACCTCCACGGTGGGGTCCAGCAGCCCGGTGGGGCGGATGACCTGCTCCACGACGTGGCGACTCTGCTGCAACTCGTAGGGCCCGGGAGTGGCCGAGACGTACACGACCTGGTTGATGTGTTCCTCATACTCGTCGAAACTCAACGGCCGGTTGTCCAGGGCCGATGGGAGACGGAACCCAAACTCCACCAGCGTCTTCTTGCGCGAGATGTCGCCGCCATACATTCCGCGCACCTGTGGCAGGGTCATGTGGGACTCGTCCACGAACATCAGGTAGTCATCGGGGAAGTAGTCCAGCAACGTCCATGGCGCGCTGCCCTCGGGCCGCTGGGAGAGGTGGCGGGCGTAGTTTTCCACCCCGGAGCAGAAGCCCGTTTCCTGCAACATCTCGACGTCGTAGTTGGTGCGGCTCTCCAGGCGGGCCGCCTCAAGTATCTTGCCCGCGTCCCGCAGTTCCCTGAGCCGCCACTCCAGTTCCTCGCGAATTCCGGCGACGGCCAGGTCGAGCTTCTCCTTGGTGGTCACAAAGTGGTTCGCCGGATAGATGGCCACCTGCGGGAGCTCGGCCAGCATCTCGCCGGTAAGCGGGTCCAGCTGCACGATGCGCTCCACCTCATCGCCGAAGAACTGTATGCGAACGGCGGCTTCCTCATACGCGGGCACCAGTTCCAGCACGTCGCCCCGGACGCGGAACTTGGCGCGGGAGAGGTCCAGGTCGTTCCTGTCGTATTGCATATCGACGAGTTGGCGCACCAGTTGGCTGCGGCTACGGATTTCTCCGACCTTGACCTGGGCGACAAGGTTGAAGTAGTCCTGCGGGTCGCCAAGGCCGTAGATGCAGGACACCGACGCCACGATAAGCACATCCCGGCGGGTCAGCAGTGAGGTGGTGGCGGAAAGCCGGAGCTTGTCTAGTTCCTCGTTGACGCTGGAGTCCTTCTCAATGTAAGTGTCGGACTGGGGAACGTAGGCTTCCGGCTGATAGTAGTCGTAGTACGAGACGAAGTATTCCACCGCGTTGTGGGGGAAGAACTCCTTGAACTCCTGGGCAAGCTGGGCGGCGAGAGTCTTGTTGTGGGCCATGACCAAGGTGGGCCGCTGCACCTGCTGCACGATGTTGGCCATGGTGAAAGTCTTGCCGCTGCCGGTAACGCCCATCAGGCTCTGGCGGGCCACGCCCTTGTCCACGCCTTCAGCCAGGCGTTCCACGGCAGCCGGCTGGTCACCGGTCATTCCGAATTCGGCGACAAGCTGGAAGGGACGGCCCTCGGGCCTGGCGTTTCGGCGGTCGTTAACCTCTTTACCTGCTTCGGCCCATTTCTTGCCACGCGCGTAGGTGGTCATGCTCGTTCACCCGCCTGCTTCACATCGATGATTGACTCTTCAATTATAGTCCCTCGCCATTCGGAGGGCCTGCGAGAATCTGGCGAAACTATCGCCGCGCAAACTGCTGAAGGGCCAGGCGAATCCGCTCCTCTACTGTGAGACCGTCGGAATCCGGAATGCCGTCGATGGCCGCCCGTGCCTCGCTGCCCGAATATCCAAGGGCCGCAAGCGCCTCCATGACCTCGGCGTTGCCGTCCCTGGAAACGGCCCCCGGTGCCCCCTCGATGTCATCCACCTTGCCTCGCAGCTCGAGGATGATGCGATTGGCGATGCGGCGTCCCACGCCCGGCGCAGCAGCCAGGGCGCCGGCATCGCCGGAGGCAACGGCCAGTTGCAGCGACGCGGAATCCATGGATGACAGCAGCGCCAGCGCCAGGCGGGGACCCACGCCTGATACGCCCGTCAGCAGGGTGAACAGCTGCACCGAGGCATCATCGGGGAAACCGTAGAGGATGGGCTGCTCGTCCCTGATTCGGAGCAGGGTGTGCAACGAGACCATTGAGCCGGTCTGTCCGAGGGCCGGGATGCAGTTGGACGGCACGAAGACCTGCAACGTGACCCCGCCCACGGTCACATGCACCCAGTCCGGCCCGGTGGACGCCAGCAACCCGCGCACTCCCGCGATCATCTGACAGCCTGTCCGAAGAGCAACTCGCCGGACCCGGCCCTAGCGCTCGTGGCCAGGCGGTATTTCGTTCAGCATGACGCCAGTTGCCTGTTGCTGCTGGAGGTGGCACAGGCCAACGGCCAACGCGTCGGCGGCGTCGATCTCCAGCGTGGGAGGGAGGCCCAGCGTGGCCGCGACAATGCCGCGCATCTGCTCCTTGGTGGCCGCGCCATGATCCGCTACCGCCCGCTTGATTTGGGCCGGGGCGTACTTGAATATCTCAACGCCCTGGCTGGCAGCGCCTATGAGGACTGCCGCCTGCGCCTGGCCGATGGCCAGGGACGAGCCGGGGAAGCTGCGCTCGCCGCGCCCGACGAAAGGGTCTTCAATGGCCACGGCATCGGGACGGAAGATGGCGATCATGTTCAGGATGTGAGAGTGCATCTGGTAGAGGCGGCTCTCGATGGACATTGTCGAGGGCAGAGCAACGACACCATAGTCCACAGCGTCCATCGCCGGCTGTTCCCTGATGACACCGTAGCCCATGCGCCTGGTCCCGGGGTCAATCGCCAGGATCGTCATTCTCGCTCCCTGCGGCTGGGTTTACGCGCTGAAGTCGAATCGGCAAAGGCCCTATGCCCCTTCGATTGCGTCTATGCGGTTGTCCAGGAGGACTATCTCGGCCTGTGTGATCGGCAAATAAGCGAGCAGCGTCTGGAGTGTCTCTTCGTGGCAGTCCAACGATTCCGCGACTTCTACCATCGCCTCCTGGTACAGGGCATGCGCGGCGCGCAGCCGTCGCGCCGTGGCATTAATGTCCCGCTGAGCGTTGATCAGCAACTGAGTAACTTCTTCGAGGGTGGTAATGCGTTGCTCCATTGACATCGGAATTAGACTCCTTGACCGAGATCATTAAAAGGCTCAGTCACTAACCGGCCCCGTAGCGCTCCAGGACCTCGGGCGGAAAGTCGGCGTTGGTGAAGGCCTTCTGGATGTCGTCCAATTCCTCCAGAACGTCGAGCAGTCGCAGGGTCTGTTCCGCTTCCTTGTTGCCCAGCGCGATGGTCGTCTTGGGCACCATGGACATCTCGGCAGTGCGCACGGCTACCCCCTCGGCCTCCACGGCCCTCTGAACGTCCTGGAGGCTTTCGATGGGCGAGAATATTTCCAGCACTCCCTCATCTATCTGGATGTCCTCAGCCCCCGCGTCGATGACAAGCAAGCCCAGTTCCTCGGCCTTCTCCTCGTCATCGATGTCGATGGTGACCACGCCGCGAAGGTCGAAGTTCCAGGCCACGCAGCCGCTCTCGCCGAGGTTGCCGCCGCCACGGTTGAACGCCGAGCGGACGTCGGACGCCGTGCGGTTGCGGTTGGTGGTCACGGCCTGCAGCAGGATCGCCCCGCCGCCAGGGCCGTAGCCCTCGTAGGTGACCTGCTCCAGGGACTCGCCCTCGTTGCCCTCGCCACTGCCCCGCTTTACGGCGCGCGAGATGCTGTCCTGGGGCATGTTGTTGCTCTTGGCCCGGTCCAGGGCAAGACGCAGCTTGAAGTTCATGTCCGGGTCGGTTCCGCCCCCGTCCCTGACGGCCAGGGAAATTTCCCGGCTGAGCTTGGTGAAGAGCACGCCGCGCTTGGCGTCGGCAGCTCCTTTCTGGTGCTTGATGGTCGACCACTTTGAATGACCGGACATCTTGCTACCTCCCGGTGAGACAAGGTGAGACAAATGGTTAGGGCCGATTTTAGCATCGGCCCTAGGGAGAATCAAAAATCAGAGGGTCATCTCAGGCCGTCGGGCAGCCTCACCAGCATGACTCCCGTAGACACGTCCACGTCCAACACAACGTGCGCGATCGCCGGAATCAGGATTTCCCCCGTGGGGCCACGAACGATGTAAACGTCGTTGCTGCCGGTTTCCAGGATCTCCTGCAACTCGCCCAGCAATTCCCCATCTTCGGCGCGTACCTGCATGCCGATGAGCTGGTAGTGGAAAAACTCACCTTCATCCAGCGTCAGTTCCTCATCGGGGAAAGCGGAGAGGTACTGCCCGGTGAGCGCGGCGGCCTGGGCACGGGTGCTGACGCCCTCCAGCTTGATCAGGGCCGTTGAAGGCCCGGTCTGGCGGGCATCATTGATGGACCGGGCGATTCCACTCGCCAGGAGTTCACGGCCAACATCGAATCGTCCCGGAAGGTCGCTGAGGAGTTCGATGTTCAGGGCGCCATCGCGCCCGTGAGGGCCGGTCACCCGGGCAACAACGACTGTGTCAACGGAATCGTGGGGAGGGTTCTGCAATGTTCGCCGTGGCGAGAGCGGCTACTCGATTTCCAGTATGGCCTGCGAGCCATCCTTGACGGCGGCGACCCGGAGCAGCACACGCATGGCCTGGGCCACCCGGCCCTGCCTGCCGATCACCTTGCCCTTGTCCTCTGGGGCCACCTGCAGCCGGAAAACAGTGCGCCCGCCTTCAATCGACTCGTCCACCCGCACTTCCTCCGGTTTGCTGACCAGGGAAGCGGCGATATATTCGATCAGTTCTTTCACGCCTCGGATTCCTCGACGGTTTCTTCCTCAGTGGCCTGCTCATCCTCAGCAACGGCAGCCGCCACGGGTTCCAGCGTGCCCATTTTGTCGAGTATGCGCTGTACCGGTTCCGTTGCCTGTGCGCCGACGCTCAGCCAATGCTGGGCGCGGTCACGCTTGAGGGTAATCGCCGGCGGGTTCTGCATGGGGTCGTAGGTGCCGATCCATTCCAGGTACGATCCGTCCCGGGGCGCCTTGGCCTCAGCGACCACTATCCTGTAGGCAGGGTGGCCCTTTTTCCCGACCCTGCTGAGCCGAATCCTTAGCATTGAATCTCCGTAATAGTCATTTCAGCGCACAAAGCCGATTATCTCTGTATCAGGCGCAACAAATTGTACGAATCACGTAATCGAGTGTCAATTGACAGCCGCCAGTATCTAGGGAGAGCGCCTTGCGAAAGACAAGAAATCGGGCCCGGCCAACTCTGGCTTGGGCTCGCCCGAATTTCCTTCCCGGATCCTAGGGGCGATGGTAGACATTGGCCTGGGCCCGACGTTCGGGTACTATTTCGTGGCAAAGGGCTACGAAACGATCACCTCGTCGCGTCCAGACTGATGCCTACCATCGCCCCTGCGTGTTAAACTATCTTCCATTCATATCACCTCCTTTCACAAGATTCCGCCAAGCGGTTGAGCAATTCTACCCTGCTCTTTCCGGTGATGTCAACAACTTTCTGTCCCCGTCTTCATCCTTTCGACTTCGCTGACGGTTGCTTGATTTGATCCGCATCGTTTTCATGGGCACTCCGGCTCCGGTAGTGCCGGTGCTGCAGCGACTGCATCGCATGCCTGGCGTGGAGGTCGTATCGGCCGTTACTCCTCCCGACCGGCCCAGGGGACGCGGCAGGCAGCCGGATTCACCGCCCGTTAAGGTGGCCGCTGAGGGCCTTGGCATTCCCGTCTTGCAGCCTAACAACCTGCGCGGCGAGTCGATCCAGGCAGTGCTCTCGGAACTTTCCCCTGACGTAATCGTGGTTGCGGCATACGGTCGCTTCCTGCCAACGGCGGTCCTGGAACTGGCTTCCCACGGCTGCCTGAACCTGCATCCGTCGCTCCTGCCACGGCATCGCGGGCCTTCGCCAGTGGCAACGGCGATCCTCGAAGGCGACGAAACTACAGGCGTTTCGCTGATGCTGCTGGACGAGGGGATGGACACCGGCCCTGTCATCGCCGCCACGGCGGTGCCAATGACAGGGCGGGAGACCGCCGGTGAATTGACGGATACGCTTTTTGATCTGGGCGGCGCACTGCTGCAGGAAAACCTGGCCCCATGGGTTGAAGGCCGTCTGCGGGCCACTCCCCAGGACGAGGCCAGAGCAACGGTCACGCGCAAGCTGGAACGGGCCGACGGGCTGGTGGACTGGTCGCAGCCGGCTGAGGCCATTGCGCGCGCGTGCCGGGCGTTCGACCCCTGGCCGGGCCTCTACACCCAATGGCAGGGCAAAACGCTGAAACTGATGCACTTATCCGTGCATCCCGAATATCAGGCGGGAAGTGTCGCCCCCGGAACCATCGTGTCAATGGGCAGCGACAGGAGCTTGTACGTTGGCGCCGGGGAGGGAATGCTCGTCCTGAACAGCGTTCAACTGGAGGGCCGGAGGGCGGTTACCGGCGATGAGTTCGTGAGAGGATACCCGGAGATTATCGGGGCCAGCCTCGGTAAGTAAGAGGGTGTGTTACATATCAGCTTCGAGGCGTTTGGAGTGTGCTAAGGGATTTCGGTAACTTGCCCAAACACAAGGAGACGCCCTCACCCTAACCCTCTCCCGGAGGGAGAGGGGATATGTCACACGCCCTCCAAAGAACCATCTCAAGAGTCCCCTCCCGCTTGACGGAGGAGGGTTAGGGTGGGGGTGAAAAGGTAGTGCCGAAGGGCCGGACGGAAAGCAACTCAGTCATCTGGGATGGTTTCCAGGACGCAAATTCATAACACAGGAGACGTCAAGATGACGCGGACCATACCGGATGAGGCGCAGGTGCTGGAGTGGCTGGATTCGCTGAAAAACTGGGGCCGCTGGGGGCATGACGACCAACTGGGCTGCCTGAATCTCATCGGCCCGGAACAGCGCAAGCGGGCGGTGGGCCTGGTAACCGACGGCGTTTCCGTCAGCTGCGCCCGTCCCATCACCACGGAGATGGCTGCCGACACCACCTACCAAGTGCAGCGGTTCATGGTGGACAGCGGCGAGGGCCGGGACACTGACCCGCCGGAACGCCGCTACACCCGCCGGGGGGCCGGCGAGTTCATCGGGATGGTCTTTCACGGCCAGACCATCACTCACATCGACGCCATGTCGCACTACTCATGGAACGGGCTGATGTATAACGGGGTCCCTTCCAGCCTCATCACCTCGCGGGAGGGAGCGCTGTCCCACAGCATCGAGGCTGCCTGCCAGGGAATCATCACCCGAGGCGTGCTGCTGGACCTGCCCCGGCTGCGGGGAGTGGACTGGCTGGATCCCACGGAACCGGTAATGCCCGAGGATCTGGAGGCAGCAGAACTGGCGCAAGGAGTGCGGCTTGAGCAGGGAGACATATTGCTCACCCGCACCGGCAACTACCGGATGCGGCTGGAGCGCGGCGCGACAGGCCCCGAGGGACCCATGACTGCCCACCAAGCTGCCTGCGCCCCCTGGTTCAAAGAACGGGGCATCGCCATGATGGGAACCGACACATCCAACGATGTCCGCCCCAATCCCTACGAGACCATCGGCAATCCCCTGCACACCCTCTGCCTGGTCACCCTGGGCCTGTGGTTCATCGACAACGCCAACCTGGAGGAACTGGCGGCGGCCTGCGCGGAGCGGGGCCGGTACGAGTTCATGCTGACGCTGGCCCCGCTGCGGCTCCGCAACGTCACCGGATCGCCGGTCAACCCGATCGCGCTGTTCTAGCGGTCCCGCCGGTCGCCATCCGAACCGGGCAGGATGCCCCGCACGGCCGCCCAGATAGCGCTGGCAAAGAAGGACGCGGTAATCAGGACTGCGCCAATGACCAGGACAGTAGCAGCAGCCGGGATGAAGCCTGCCGTCGCCTGCTGGGCGAACGACTCCACCAGGTCTCCTGACAGATCAATGGCCGCAGTGGGAACATCGGGCGCGTAGGAAGTGGAGTGGACTATCGCGTCCTTGATCCGGCCTGGGATGGCCGAATTGGCCACGATTCCCACCACCAGGCACACGCCGCTGCCCAGGAGCAGGGTTAGGCCCGGCCAGCGCAGCATGTCGGCAAGCCGGGGCAGGTATACCGCCGCAAGCAGGATGCTGCCAACGACCACCATCAACAGCGCGACGATCCTGCCGGGACCGTTGGCGGTCCTCATTGCGTCCCGAAGGGCTTCCGCCTGCTCGTCGATGTCTTCTCTGGTAACGTCGTCAGAGTTATCGGCCAACTCCTGCAGCAGGTCAAGGCGGTCTCCCCGCATCAAGTCCCGGCGAATGTCCCTGACGGCGTCATCGATGAGTGGCGTGACCAGGGGAGTGGCTGCCTGCTTGAGAAACTCCCTGGTGTCTCCATCGACAAAGGGCTGGCGCAGATTGTCCTTCTCGTCCTCCAGTATCCTAGCCGCCTCGGAGTTCATGGCCGGGTCGTTCAGCACCCTGTCATACCATTCATCGTACTGGGCGCCCCGGCACTCCCTGGTCAGGATATCCAGAGACGGAGCCGAATCAGGAACTTCACCGTCCGACATCTCGGCAAAAGGACCCGAAGTCCCGGAGGCCAGGCGCAACATGCTCACCTGCGAGCAGCCACTGGGACCCGGATCGGGTATTTCCAGATCGTCAATCACTCCGTAGACCCAGGCGAGGACGGCAGGTTCAACGCGTTCCAGCGGCTCTTCCAGTTCAACAAAGATGTCGAGCTTTTCGTAGTCCCCGGCCAGGTAGCCGGTATACCTGTCAATGTTGTTCTCGGTCTGTTCCCTGAGGTATGACGGAGGCATGACGTCCTTGAGTACCTCGACCACCTCCTCGCGCGCCGCAACCTCGACGCCGCCAAGAAGATCATCCGTATGGTCCGCCAGGGCATCGTCCACCAGCACCTCATCGTAGATGCGATTGTAGGCGTCCGTTTCGTTTATGGCGGTCTTGTATACCTCGGGATCCTCCAGCCGCTGGGTAAAATTGACCAGGACCAGTGAATACAGAAGGCCAGCGAAGATGACCAACCCCAGAATCAGCCCGGCAACAGCCCTTAGCAGCGTCATCTACGCCCTCTAGGTCAAGATTATTCGTGACTGCGCCGCGATGCCCGGCCTGCATCGCCAGCGTCCCGTCAATGCAGTACCTCTACTGCAAAGAACTGGCGCCTCAGAACCGGGGAGTGATGTTCATCGAGGTCAGGCGAGCTACCCTCTCCGAGGTCGGCGGGTGGGTGGAGAACAGGCTGGCGAAGCTTGCGCCCCGCAGTGGATTGACGATGAACAGGTGGGACGCGCCCTCGGACACGCGCATCGGGCGCACCTCCGCCCCACGTTCCAGCTTCTGCAGCGCACTGGCCAGGGCCAGCGGGTTGCCGCAGTTGTGGGCGCCGGTGGCGTCGGCCTGGAATTCCCTGGTCCGCGACACTGCTGCGCGCACCAGCGCTGCGGCAATCGGCATGACGATGGCGATTATCAGCAGCCCTATGATGTTGTCGCGCCCTTCTCGCCCGCCGAACATTCCTCCGAAGATGGCGGAGAACTGGGCGATCATGGCCAGCATGGAGATTGCGCCGGCGATAGTGGCGACCACGGCCATGATCAGGGTGTCGCGGTTGCCCACGTGGGCCATCTCGTGAGCCAGTACGGCCGACAGCTCCTCCCGGTTCAGAATACGGCGAATGCCGGTGGTTACAGCCACGGCGGCATTGTTGGGGCTGCGTCCCGTGGCGAAAGCGTTGGGCGATTCGGAGTAAATCTCGTACACCTTGGGCATTGGCAGACCGGCCAGGCGGGCCTGCTCGCGCACAATGCTGTAAAGCTCCGGGTCATCCTGTTCCGTAATGGGCTGGGACTTGGTCATGCCCAGCGCTATCCTGTCGCTGAACCAGTAGGCCCCCATGTTCATGACCAGGGCAAATACAAGGGCGATGATGATGCCCGCCTGTCCCCCGATAACGCCGCCGATCAGAATCAGCATCATCGAAAGTACCATCAATAACATGAACGTCTTCAGTGTGTTCAAGGCAATCTCTCATGCAAGCCGCCTGCAAGGCGCATCCGCCATCCGCAGTAGCCCGCCAAGGTAAAATGCTACCGTTTCGATTATAGCATCAGACCCTTTTTCCATTCTTGAAGGTTGTTTGGCCTTCCGCCGTGCGCGGATCAGATGGCCGTTGACAGTGTTACGTTGACAGTGTTACGTTGCCGGGTTAGAATCCTTTCCGATTAGATACAATGTATCAATTGACATTACGGTGAGCTGTCATGGTTGTGACGAAACGGAGCGCGACGGTAGCCGAGCAGATCCTCGAAACCCTGGAGGAAAGGGGATTCCGGTCCACAGCGCCTCGTCGCGCCCTAGCCGCCGCGATAGCGGAGCAGGAACACCACTTCACCGCCGAGGGGCTTCGAAAGCAGTTGCCGCCATCCCTGGGGCGCGCCACCGTTTACCGCACTCTCAAGATCCTCGTAGATTCGGGAGTGATCTGCCGAGTCCTGCTGGAAGATGGCGACCTGCACTATCAACTGAGCATTCAAGGCCACCATCATCACCTCCTCTGCGTCCACTGCGGCTCTTCCCAAGACCTGATGGGATGCGACATCGAGGACGTGCTGGCAACCACCTCGGCCCGGCACGGCTTTGAACTGAGCGGCCACTGGCTCGAGGTTTACGGCCGCTGCCGCGACTGCATAGAAGTCGAGGAAGTCGCGGCCTAGTATCTTTTCTCCCTCATTACTGATACTCTCTATCGTTTCATCTAGTTTCCTGAGACTGAATATCGACTATGCGTCAAAGTGAGACAGCATATCACTATATAGGTGTAATTGAGAGAGAGTATTAATTACAGCCACCACTGATACGTTGTATTGGTTCTGACTCTTAATGATACAAAGTCTTGATTGTGGCGATTATTGATACTTGGTTCTAATTGGGTACCAATATTGGGACGGGACCCAGAGTCTCGCAAAGGAGAAATCAGGCAAACCATGAAAACCTTGACCGGAAAAACTGCCACGGTTGTCGCACTACTGGCTGCCGCAATGCTCATGCTCCTGGCGGTGGCCTGCGGCGGGGATTCAGGGGAGGAGCAGCCTGCGGCAACAACTCCCTCTTCTGCTACTGGAACCACAGGCACGGGCACGACTGGCGCAACGAGTCCTGAGCCAACCACTGCCACAGCGCCAAGCACCGGACAGCAAGCCACCACTCCACCGGCAACCCAGGCCCCGTCGCCGACGACGGCCCGCAGCCAGCCCGCCGTCACGGTGGCCCCTGGCGAGAAAATCAGCGTGGTTACCACGAGCAACATACTTGCCGACTGGGTTCGGGAGGTCGGTGGAGACCGCGTTGACGTCTTCCCCTTGCTACCAGCCAACGCCGACCCCCACACTTATCAGCCCGGCGCGCAGGATATCGCCCGCATCGCCGACGCTGACCTGGTGTTCAGCATTGGATTGCAGCTTGAGGGTGGCTGGCTGGAGGAACTCATCGAGAACGCCGCCCGCGACCACGACGCTATCGTGGCCGTCGGCGACGTTGTCGACCCCATCGATTTCGTGGAACTCATGGACGACCACGGCCACGGCGATGAGGCTGAGGTCGCACTGGCCGGTCGACTGCTCATCGGCGACGGCGAGACCGGCATGATGTCCATCGTCGACCTGGAGCACGGCGACGTGGACCAGGACGCCTTCGACCTCGGCTCCCGCGCCGGACGCATCTACGCCACCAAGAACGGGCGCTTCGCCATCGCCGTCTCCAGCGACGCCAACACCGCCCACGTCTTCGACGGCGGCATCTACCTGGAGGCCCACGGCGACCACTTCGACCTGGTCGAGGGGGACATTGAGCGCCTGGACATCGACCTGTCCGGCGACCGCCCGGTCCACCTGTATGTCGGCTCCGAATGGGCGACGATCTATTACGACGGCTCCGGGGACGTGGTGTTCCTCAACGAGCACGAACTGGAGGAGGAGGGCAGCGCATACGTGCCCCCCAAGCTCAACTTCGGTTCCCAGCACGGCGCCGCAGTCCCCCTTGAGGGCGACCTGTTTGCCGTCAGTGCCCAGCATCCCGACTATGATTCCAACCCGGAGGAATATCGCCTACCCGTCGGCGCCGAAATCGTTGACCTCGACGGCAATGTGCTTCACCGCGACGAGGGCTGCGAGGGGCTGCACGGCGACGCCGGAAACGGCCACATGGCCGCCTTCGGCTGCATGGGCGGCGTGCTGGTCGTCGAGGCCCACGACGGCGATTACGAGGGAATGTTCATCGACCCGCCTGCCGGTTCACCCGAGGACTTCCGGATCACGTCGGTCTGGGGTTATCCTGGCCTGGACCACTTCTTCGGACTGGGATCGGCGGTCGGCCTGTACGTTGTTGACCCCGAAGAAGGTGTCATGGAGCAGTTCATCGCGGCATCCGACGAACTCCGGCCCATCAACGTCGCTGTCAGCCACGATGGCGAGGCGCTGCTGGTCGTGATGAGCGACGGCGAGCTGCGGATGTACGACTCGCACGACCTGGATCTCCTGGCCTCGACAGACGATTTCCTCACCGAGCCCGTGGAGACCGGCTTCTGGGCCCGCCCCCACGTGGTCACCGCCCCCGGCGCGGTGTTCATCACCGACTCCCTGGGCGGCGAGGTCATGCAGCTGGACGACCACGACCTTGAGGTGGTCAACCACTGGGACGTGGACGGCAACCCCACCAAGGTCGCCTTCGTCGGCATCTACGGCGAGACCGAGGGCCACGAGGAACACGGCCACGAGGAGGAGCACGGCGAGGAAGAGGAGCACGCCCACGGAGAGCTGGACCCCCACTTCTGGTTCGATCCGCTCCGCGTGCAGCAGGCAGTCAACGCCATCGCGGCGCAGCTGTCCACCGCAGACCCGGCCGGACAGACCACATACCGCGATAACGCCGCTGCCTACAACCGGGAATTGGACGACCTGCACGCCTGGATCAATGAACAGGTCTCGATGCTGCCGGACGACCACCGTGTTCTCGTAACATCCCACGACAGCTTCCAGTACTTTGCGCAGCGCTACGGCTTCGAGGTGGCGGGGGCCATCTTCCCCGTAACCACCGAGATTGAGCCGACGGCCCAGGACCTGGCAATGCTCATAGAGACCATCGAGCACGAGGGCGTCCATGCTGTGTTCACCGAGAGGTCCCACAGCGATAGGCTGGCCCAGCGGGTTGCCGAGGAAACCGGCGCCGAAATCGTCGGAGGGCTGTACACCGGCTCCCTGGGCGAAGAGGGCGGCGAGGCTGGCACCTACCTGGACCTGATGCGCCACAACACCAACATCATTGTGGAGGCGCTGCAATAGCCATGTCGGCCAAAAAGACGGTCCCTCCGCTGGCAGCCGAGGACGTCACGGTTGAGTTCGGCGGAGTCAAGATACTGGACGACGTCACCTTCAGTGCCGGGCCAGGCTGCATCATGGGGGTCGTCGGGCCCAACGGCGCCGGCAAGAGCACCCTGTTCAACGTGATCACGGCCCTGCAGCCCACCACCTCGGGCCGGGTGCTGATCCACGGCAAGTCAATGCAGGAATCGCGGGGCGTGGTCGCCTACGTCCCGCAGTACGAGCGGGTGAACTCCCGCATCCCGGCCAGCGCCTGGGATGTGGTGCTGCAGGGCCGGGTGCGCCATGCCGGCTGGTTCAGGCGCCCACGGCGCGTCGACCGCGACGCGGCGGAATCGGCCCTGAATCGCGTCGGCATGTGGGACCGCCGCAAAGCCCTGATCTACGAACTGTCCGGTGGCCAGCGGCAGCGGGTCTTTGTGGCCCGCGCCCTGGCCCAGGGCGCCGACATTCTGCTGCTGGACGAGGCATTCAGCGGTGTCGACATCGCATCCCAGACAGCACTGATGGACGTGCTGCTGGAGCTGCGCGAGGACGGCCGCACCATCATGATGGCGTCCCACGACATCAACCACATGGCCCACTACTGCGACGAGTGCCTCTGCCTCAACTGCAACGTGTGTGCCTGCGGGCCGCCCAGGGAGGTGCTCAACGAGGAGGTCATGATCCAGCTCTACGGGCCGTTCGGGGCGGTCCCCTCCCACGGACACGGACTGGCAGGAGACGATAGTGGACATCATCACTGAGGCGCTGGCAGGCCCGTTCCAGTACGGGTTCATGGTGCGCGCCCTGATCGTGGCGGCAATCGTGGGCGTCATGTGCCCGGTGGCCGGAGTCTACGTGGTGACCCGGGGCCTGGGGTTCATGAGCGACGGGCTGGCCCACTCGGTGTTGCCCGGCATCGTGGCTGCAGCCCTCCTTGGCACCGCGGCGGCCAGCGTATTCGCCGGCGGAATTCCAATGGCCATCATCATGGCCCTGATAAGCGGCTACCTGATCAAGCGCGCCGGGGTCAGCGAGGACGCGTCGGTGGGCATCCTGTTCGCCGCCCTTTTCGCCACCGGCGTGATCATGATCAGTGTCGCCTCGTCCCAGGGTGTTTCCGTGCAGGTGAGGCTGGAGGATATGCTGCTGGGCAACGTCCTTGGCGTGTCTCGCGCCGAGATGTACGTGACTCTCGGGGTTGCCGCCACTGTGATGCTGATGCTCTACGGCATGCACAAGGAGCTGGTGTTCGCCAACTTCGATCCTACCGGCGCCGCCGTGGTGGGCTTGCCGACGGAAAAGCTGGAGTACCTGCTGTTGGCCCTGCTGGCCATGGTAGTGGTCGTAGCCCTGCAGGCGGTGGGCATCATCCTGGTAATCTCCATGCTCATAACGCCCGCGGCTGCGGCTTTGCAGCTGACAAGGAGCTTCACAGGCGCGATGGCGGTCGCGGCCCTCATCGGAGTTGCGTCCGGGGTGGCAGGACTGTATCTTTCTTATCACTTCAACCTGCCGTCCGGCCCGGTCATGGCACTGGTGGCCTTCAGCTTCTTCGTGCTGTCCATCGGCTGGAAGCAAAAGGGGGCAGGAATCATGCAACGCCAGAGGGCCTGAACATGTATGACCTGAACGGGAAAATAGCCATAGTAACCGGCGCGGGCGGACGCCATGGCATCGGCCGCGCCATAGCCACCCGCCTCGCCAGCGAGGGGGCCAACGTAGTCGTAACCGACGTGTCGGCCAGCCTCGACGCCATTCGAGCCGAGGACCGGCAGGAAGGCTGGGAGGGACTGAACAGCGTGGCCGCCGAGATCGAGGCCATGGGCCGGGAGTCGCTGGCCGTCTTCTCAGACGTTTCCGACAGCGACCAGGTGGACGACATGGTCGGCCAGGCGCTCGCCAGGTTCGGACGCATAGACATCCTGGTCAACAACGCCGGTTCCCGCCCGGGCAAGGACCGCGTGCTGGTAGTGGAACTGGAGGAGGAGGCGTTCGACGAGGTGATGCGGGTGAACGTGCGGGGCACCTACCTGGTGTCGCGGGCGGTTGCCCGGCACATGCAGGCGAGGGGCGGCGGCGGCAAGATCATCAACATCTCGTCGGGAGCTGGAAAGCGGGGCATCGCCAGGTACGCCGCCTACTGCGCCTCCAAGTTCGCCGTCATCGGATTCACCCAGGCCATGGCCCAGGAGATGGCCCAGCACCGGGTCAACGTCAACGCCATCTGCCCGGGTCTCGTCGACACCGAGCGGGTGGACTTCATTGCCGCCGCGCTGGCCCCGGAGGGCGAGTCCAGCGAGGAGTACCGCGCCGGGATGATAGCCGACCGGGCCGTGCGGGTGCCCATGGGCCGCGTGGCCCAAGGCGACGACATTGCCCGCATGGCCGCCTTTCTATCATCCGCAGAGGCCGACTATGTCACCGGCCTGTCCATCAGCGTTTCCGGCGGCTCTGAAATGAACTAACTACCCCCATATTTCCCTCTCCCGGAGGGAGAGGGTCAGGGTGAGGGCGTTCCCTGCTTGTTCCGCCTGCGTTTCTATGAGAAACGCAGGCAATTTTTATTTTGCCCTTGTTCCGAGGGAACGATTCAGTCTCTGCCCGCATACTATCAATCAAACGCCTCATGACTAATTCGGGCACGAGGGCGATCTATGACCGACCACGAAGCGATCCAGAGGTGCCAGGACGGCGATCGAGAGGCTTTCCGGCAGCTGGTGGACCGGTACAGGGACGTGCTATTCGGCACGGCGGTGCTGATGACCGGCAACCGTGCCGTCGCCGAGGAGCAGGTCCAGGAGGCGCTGCTGTCAGCTTGGCGGGGCATCCGGGGTTTCCGCCTGGGAAACCCCGTAAAGCCCTGGCTGGTGCGAATTCTGGTAAACGCGGTGCTCTCCCAGCAGCGCCGTAGGGCATTGCCGACAGTCCAGCTCAACGATACCGGGCCTGATGAACCCCACCTTGGCGGCGGCGATCCGGCGGCCACCTTGGATGCACTGGAAGACCGGCTGGTCCTCAGAAGGGCCGTCGCGGAACTCAGTCCCGATCACAGGCAGGTCGTGGCGCTGCGCTATTTCGCCGGTCTCACCGTGCCGGAAACGGCCCGCGTGCTGGGAGTGCGGGAAGGGACGGTCAAGTCGCGGCTGCACCGGGCGCTGGCTGTACTCCGGGAGCAACTGGACCAATCGCCCCCTCAAGAGCCTCAATCCACGGGCAGCTCTTCGATAAGCTCAGAGAGAGGTTAGCGCCATGGCTTTCAACAACGCGCAGGACAACGAGTTCGACCCCGAAATGGAGCGCATCCTCCGGGAGCACTTTGAGGCCGAAGCCGCAGACCTCCGGTCGCCCGGCGACCCATGGCGGTGGCTGGAGAGCCGCATGGAGGAACCCGATCCCCCGTCCTTTTTTTCGCGTTTCCTGGGAGGACTGAACCCCGTCAGGCAGTTCCGAGTCTCCCCGGCGCTGGCAGGGGCGGCTGTGGCCGTCGTCGCGGTGGCGGTCGTGGCAAGCGTGTGGGCCGTGTCGGGCAACGGCGGCGCTGAGCCCTCCGGCCAGATGGCGTCTCTCCCGCCCACCGAGGCGCCTGCCAGTACCGCCAGGCCCACCGCCATCGCCATGGGGCGGGAACAGGCTACCGAGGCTGCAAGTGACGCACAGCTGACCGACCCGGATCCAACGACGGCCGCCGGCGCGGCCCCGCTTCCCATGCCGACCCCCATGCCTCAGCCAACCGCTGCGCCTGAAGCGGCGACAGAGGAATCCGAATCGGCCACCCAGCAATCGGCAGCAGCGGCAACACCAGCACCTCACGCCACACAGGTAGCGGCACCGCAGGCCACAGGGACGCTGCTTGGCCTTCGCGGTTCGGATGCGATGCAACACAGCGCAGAGGCCGGTCCCGCAGGTGCCATGGGCGCGGCCGGTCCCGCCGGGGCTGCGTCCCCTCCGGCGGACACCACCTTCCACGACTACCAGCGTCAGCCCTGGGTCGCGGCCTCCGAGGACAATATCTCGACCTTCAGCCTGGATACCGACCGGACATCCTTTCAACTGGCGTTGAACTGGGCTCGTTCCGGCTACGTGATCGATCCGGATTCCGTCCGCGCCGAGGAGTGGCTGAACGCCTTCTACTACGAGTACGACCTCCCTGCCAACAGCAATGAGTTTGCCATTACCAGCGACCTATTCCCGCACCCGCTGGACGAGGACAAGCGGCTGGCCCGCATCACCTTCCAGGCGCCGGAGCTGGTGGTCGACAGGCCCGTGAACGTAACGCTGGTGCTGGACGCCTCGGGTTCCATGGGCGACGGCAACCGCGTTGACATTGCCCGCCAGGCGGCGGAGAGCATTCGCCAGAGCCTGCGCCCCAACGACCGCATCGCCGTGGTGCATTTCACCGATTACGTGATTGACCAATACACCGTGGAGCACACCCACCCCAGCGACGACCGGGCGGTAAGCTCCATAGCATGGCTTCAGCCTCACGTGAGCACCAACGTGCAGGCCGGGCTGAATCTGGGGGTGCAACTGGCGGCGCAGGTACGGGAGCAGCATCCCGACGCCTACAACTACGTGATCCTGATGTCCGACGGCGTGGCCAACGTCGATGCCACAGACCCGTTCACCATCCTGGAGACGGCATACGACCCGGACGCCACAAATCCTCTGCGTCTGATAACCATCGGTGTCGGCATCAACAATTACAACGACCCTCTGCTGGAGCAACTGGCCCAGCACGGCAACGGGTGGTACCGCTACCTGGTCAGTCCCGAGCAAGCCCAGGCAACATTCACCCGGGAGAACTGGCTAGCGCTGTCCACTCCCTTCGCCGACCAGACCCGGGCCCAGGTGACGTGGGAGACAGGAACGGTGGAGCGATGGCGCATTATTGGCTATGAGAATCGCGTCACCGCCGACGAGAATTTCACTCAGGACCGCAAGGAGTTCGCCGAGATATACTCCGGGGCGTCCACCACCGTCCTGTACGAACTGGAGTTGACGGAGCAGGCCCAAACCCTGGCGGGCGTTCCCATGGGCCACGTGGAGCTTCGCTGGGTGGACCCTTCGGACACAGGCGGCCGCGTCCGGCGCGTACAGTTGTACGGCGATCCGGGCGCGGGTTTCGACGGGCGAGACGGCTTAATGGCCAACTTCGGCGCAATCGTGGCCCTGGCAGCCGACCTGTACAGCAACCTGCCTGGCCCCGGCGGCGAGGCTTCGGAGGAGGTGTACTCCGGGCTGGTCACACTCGGCGAGGAGCTTCGCTCTCTCGAGGGTGAGTTGGGAAGCCTGGACTCGTACAAGGACTTCCGGCTTGTCCTGGAGCACATGACGGAGTCCGTTGGGGAGCGATTGCCGCCATCCGTGCGGTCGGGCTACAGCCGCTAACTCAGCGCGGGGGAGCGCGACGGATAGTACCCTCTCCCAGAGGGAGAGGGTTAGGGTGAGGGCGTATCCCCCGCAGACCGCGCTCTCACTGGCTGGCGGGCCATGAAAAGCAGCACCGCCGATGCCAGGTAGGCTCCCACCATCACCGCGTAAAGCAGGGTGTAAGTGCCGGAAATCCCCCGCAGCAGAGCGGCCAGCGTCGGGCCGAAACCCAGGGCCGTAGTCTGGAATGGGGAAAAAAGCCCCAGCAGGGAGCCATAGGAGTCGCGCCCATAGTATTGGGCCAGCATCATATTCTCCATCGAACCCACGGCCCCGGAGAACACGCCCCACACCAGCGCAAATGCCA
Source organism: Dehalococcoidia bacterium (assembly GCA_965203005.1). Classification (GTDB taxonomy): domain Bacteria; phylum Chloroflexota; class Dehalococcoidia; order Lucifugimonadales; family UBA3495; genus VXOI01. The sequence goes on along the minus strand of CBDBBS010000002.1, from coordinate 436,718 downwards.
GGGCCTCTGCCAAGGAGTCCACCATGGTCAGGAAAGCCAGCAGCGCCCCGGCGCCCACCATGGTCACCATCAGGCAGCGCCGTGGCGTGAAGCGGTCGGAGAGGATTCCCCACCCAACATTGGCGATGGACAGCACGGTGCCGAAGCTCAGCACCCCGGCGGCAGCGGCGACGCTCAATCCTGCGTCCTCCACCAGGTATGGCACCAGGCTGAATCCCACACTGCTGGAGGCCAGAGTTCCCACGCAGGCCGTGGCCACGATGAACCAGTAGGTCCGGGTCCTCGCCGCCTCCCTCACAGTCCAGCTCGATTCGCTCGTCGGCGAGGCAGCAATACCCCCTCTCCCACCAGAGGAGAGGAGGGTTGGGGGCGTCCGCTCCGCTCCATCGGGAAGCAGCCCGATGTCCTCCGGTCTGCGGCGCATCAGCAGCAGGACTGGGACAATGAGCGCCAGGTTGAATACGCCCAGATAAAGGAATCCCTCTCGCCAGGTCTGGGACAGTGCGATGGCGATAAGGGCGAAGATCTGTATGTTGATCGCCCCGGCGATGGGCCGGAAGGTCGAAAGCAGGGCCAGCACGATGTTCCGGCGGCGGCGGAAGAAGTTGACCGCCGCGGTTCGCGGCACCAGACCGATCAGAACCGTGTTGGAGACCGCACGAGACACCACGTAAGCGGCATAGAACTGCCATACCGAGTTGACCCCGGACAACAGCAGAAAGCAGACGCCGGCCACCAGCAGCCCGGCGGGCATCAGCAGGCGGGGACCGTGGCGGTCGGCCAGCCGTCCGATGAATGGCGCGATGACCCCGGAACCGAGGGTTCCGGCGGTGGCAGCGTACGAAATCGTGCTGAGATCCCAGCCAGTGTCGTCGGTTATGTACACCTGTATGCCGCCCATCACCACCTGCGACACGCCTGTGGCGCCGAAGGTGGCCAGGGAGGACATTCCCAGGATGAGCCAGCCATAGTAGAAGGGCGTCCGGGGTCGCCAGTTGAACAGACGGGTAAGCACTCTGAAGGGATTTCCTTTCGGGGGTCCGGTCGCAGCGTCCGGAACGGTGGATGTTCGCCAAGAATGATACAGCATCGCCGCTACCATTGTTTCGCGTTATGCTACATTGGTGACCGAACTTGATTCCTGGATGAAATCATGCCCATCGAACGCGATCAGGTTGTACACATCGCCGCTCTGGCGCGCATTGGCATCTCAGAAGAGGATATCGACGTCTACGCCAGCCAGTTGTCCGACATCATCGACCAGTTTGAGATCCTGAATGAGTTGGACACATCCGGCGTGGAACCCACGGGCCACGCCGGCGACCTCCGAGGCGTGATGCGCGACGACACGCCGTCCGATTCGTTGACCTCGGACGCCACTCTGAGCAACGCGCCCCGCCGCGACGGGGAGTTCTTCCGCGTCAAGGCGGTACTGGACGAATAACATAACCGCCGGATTGCAAATTGCTGCGATGTAGGGGCGTACGGCTGTGCGCCCCTACGCGACCTGCAAATTCATGCCAATGTGAGTAGAGCAGTTGCCGGAACTTAACTGGCTGACCATACAAGAAGCCCGCCGGATGCTGGACCGCAGGGAGGTCAGCTCCGTCGAATTGACCCGCAGTTGCCTGGAGCGCATCGACTCCGTAGAGGAGCAGGTGCAATCCTTCATCACGGTCACACCGGAGGTGGCGCTGGATCAGGCCGAGGCCGCCGACCGGATGATTGCTACCGGCGAGGCTTATCCACTGACCGGCATACCACTCCAGATTAAGGACGTGATGTGTACCGAGGGCATCCGAACCACCTGTGCGTCGCGGATGCTGGAAGACTATGTGCCGGTCTACAACGCGACGGCTGTTGACCGGCTATTCCGCCAGGGCGCAGTGATGCTGGGAAAGGGCAACATGGACGAATTCGCCATGGGGTCCTCGTGTGAAAACTCCGCATTCCATCCCACGTTCAATCCTTGGGATACCGGCCGCGTGCCCGGCGGGAGCAGCGGTGGAGCGGGGGCGTCTGTAGCAGCCGGAGAAACAGTGTTCGCCTTGGGCTCCGACACTGGCGGCAGTGTGCGGCAACCGGCCGCCATGTGCGGGGTGGTCGGCCTCAAGCCCTCCTACGGTGTGGTAAGCCGTTACGGGCTGGTGGCGTACGCGTCGTCGCTGGACCAGATCGGCCCCGTGGGCCGTAGCGTGGCAGACTGCGCGACGGCCCTAAACGCCATCGCCGGTCACGACCCTCGGGATGCCACCTCGCTTCCGTTGTCTGAATCAGGATTAACAGGATTGAAGGATTTTCAGGATAACGGCGACTTGAGCGGCGTGCGGCTGGGGGTGCCCGCCGAATATTTCGTTGACGGGATGGAGGAAGGAGTGCGCCGCGCAGTGGAACAGGCAATCACGACGCTGGAGTCGCTGGGAGCATCCGTCCGGGAGGTCTCCCTGCCATCCACCAGGTACGCGCTGACCTGCTACTACATCATCGCTCCATCGGAATGCTCGGCCAACCTGGCGCGATACGACGGCGTGAAATACGGCTACTCGGACCAGCAGGCCGGAGACATGTGGGGGGCCATGGAGCAGACTCGCAGCCACGGGTTCGGCCCCGAGGTTACCCGCCGTATAATGCTGGGCACCTTCGCGCTGTCGTCCGGCTACTACGACGCCTACTACCTGAAAGCGCAACAGGCACGAACTCTCATCCGCAGGGACTTTGCGGAGGTGTTCCGGACCGTTGACGCGCTGGTGACGCCGACCTCGCCGGTGGTCGCATTCCCGGTGGGCGAGAGGACCGGCGACCCTCTGCAGATGTACCTGATCGACGTCTGCACGCTGCCGGTCAACATCGCCGGCCTGCCCGCGCTGTCAGTGCCATGCGGCTTTTCAGACGGCCTGCCGGTTGGCATGCAACTGATCGGCCCGCACCTGTCGGAGGCCAGGCTGCTGCAAATCGGCCACGCCTACGAGCAGGCAACGGAGTGGCGCAGGCAAAGGCCGCCCCTCTAACTCCGGGATACTAATGGTTCAACCCATTTGGATTGATGGCTATTTCTTACGTTCGCCCTGAGCCTGTCGAAGGGCCGTCCGTCCGTGGTTCGACAAGCTCACCATGAACGGACTCCCGGGTTTGTCCATCAATACAACAGTGAAGTGACGGTCTACCAGCCCAAAAGGAACAGCGCCGGATGAATTCCGGCGCTGCGGCATTTGCTCGACATTTGCTCCTGGATGCGAGGCCCGTCAGCCGAGCAGCGTCCTCGCTTGCGAGTTCCTGATGTCCGCCAACTCGGCGCGGGCCCTTTCCCGGGCAGTCATGGCTGGCCCGGAAACCAGGTCGTAGAACGAGGTCAGCCTGCCAGCGATGCGACCGAGCCGCCGCTGGATTTTCTCAGCCCGCCTGGCCTCGGGAAGAGCGGCGGTACCGCCGCTGCGGGGTGCTTTGGTCAGTGTGTTTGCAGTCATCAGTGTCTCCTTTGAGGCTGACTGGAAAGTCTTGGTGTATTCGAAGTGAACTGCGGTGCTTGGCCTGTGCAACCGGGTACCGGGCGGCCGGAACCCCCGGTACCCGATGATCTGAACGCTAGACGGAAATCCACCGCCACTCGCACTTGCTCAGCTTGTAGGCGGCGTGCTCCTCGGCAGCCTTGGAGACCTGCGCCAACAGCCGGGCGATGGGGCCGCTGTGGACCTTGGAGTCCAGGTCGCGCGGCCGGTTCTCGGCGGTCTTGGGTTCGGTCGAGGTCTTCTCGATAGTGCTGGTATTCATCCGGGCCTCCTTCGTGGCATCATCGCCACTTCCACTTACGCTCGTCCGCGAGCGTGGATTCCGGGGCGGGAACCGTCCCACCCGATTGCAGCATTCCTAAAGCGCCAGCTTTCGCCAGACACCCGCCTCCATCTGGTAGTCGACGTACTCGTCATTCATCCTGGAGACCTGGGCCAGCAGGCGGGACACCATTCCGCTGCGCGGTTTGGCGTTCTTCACCGCGATCGCGGCATCCGAAACGCCAGGGTCCGTGGAGACCTGATCCGGGGTTTGCATTGACTCAGAGACCTCTTTTTCGGCTCCATCGCCGTCCTGATTTGCTACTTACCTTTATGCCTGATATGCTTGTTGGCAAGTAACTATATATAAGTTAGTTCATTACTCCAGTAATGTCAAGGGGTTTGATAGTAGCTAATTATTTTTCAGTGTGCTAGTATCCCCAAAATTCTCATGTAACGGAGACAGGACTGCGATGAAACACCTAGAGCCCTGCCCGCGTTACGATCGTGCCATTGCCATCCTGGGCAAGAAGTGGAACTGCCTTATCATCAGGAGCATGCTGGCGGCGCCCAAGCGTTTCAGCGACATTTCAAACTACGTGGAAGGTCTGAGCGACCGCCTCCTTTCCCAGCGTCTCCAGGAACTGGAAACGGCGGGTATAGTCGAGCGTCGCGTCTACGACAGCAAGCCGGTGGTAGTGGAATACGCGCTGACCGAGAAGGGAGCCGGCTTTCGCCAGGTGGTCGAGGCCATCCAGAGCTGGGCCGACAAGTGGGAGGCCCACCCGCTGGAGGAGGCCATGCAACGCAAGTACCAGGCCGGGGCGGCCTGAACGCCCGGGCTTGAACGCACAGAGTCGTAAGGCCCGGCAAGAGCGCCCGCGCAGCTCCGGCACAGGACCGTGCCGGCGGGTGTAATACACCGTTGCCCAGCGGGGCACGTCCGGTTCCCTGACAGGAGGCGGCAGATGCAGCGAACCAGGATCAGCGAAATATTCTCCAGCGACGCCCCTCTGGGCGAGGCGCTGGTACAGGGTTGGGTCAAGACCCGCCGCTCCTCCCGCGCGGTTACTTTCGTGCAGGTGAACGACGGCTCGACCCTCCGTGACCTCCAGGTGGTGGTCGGCGAGGACAGTCCGGCCTACTCCGTAGTCAACAGCCTGACGACCGGCTGCAGCGTGAGCGTAACCGGAAATGTGGTGGAGTCCCAGGGCAAGGGCCAGAGATTCGAAATACAGGCCCAGGAGGTCCAGCTTATCGGCTCTGCCGAACCGGAGACCTACCCGCTGCAGAAGAAGCGGCACACACCCGAGTTCCTGCGTGAGATCGCCCACCTCCGGCCCCGCACCAACACATTCGGGGCCATGGCCCGGGTCCGCAACGCCGTCGCCTATGCCATTCACTCCTTCTTCCAGGAGCGCGGCTTCCAGTACATCCAGACGCCGATAATCACCGCCAGCGACGCCGAGGGCGCCGGCTCCATGTTCCGCGTCACCACGCTGGACATGGACAACCCGCCACGACGCGACGGCGCAGTCGACCTGTCCGAAGACTTCTTCGGGCGGTCCACATTCCTCACGGTCAGCGGCCAGTTGGAAGCCGAAATCTTTGCCATGGCGCTGTCAAACGTCTATACCTTCGGCCCCACCTTCCGCGCCGAGAATTCCAACACCTCCAGGCATCTGGCCGAGTTCTGGATGGTGGAGCCAGAGGTGGCCTTCTGCGAGCTGGATGGCCTGGCCGAGTTGGCCGAGGATTTCCTGAAGTACATCTTCGGTTACGTCCTCGACAGGTGCGGGGAGGACATGGAATTCTTCAACCGCTGGTATAACGAGGCGGCCATCAGCACACTGGAGGGCATCGTAAACTCGCCCTTCGAGCGCATTACCTATACCGAGGCCGTCGACATGCTCCTTCAGTCGGAGGAGTCCTTCGAGTTCCCAGTCAGCTGGGGCGTCGACCTGCAATCGGAGCACGAGCGTTACCTGACGGAAAAGCGCATCGGGCGGCCCGTGATCGTCACCGACTACCCCAAGGAGATCAAGGCCTTCTACATGCGCCTGAACGAAGACGACAAGACGGTGCGGGCGATGGACGTCCTCGCCCCCGGCATCGGCGAGATCATCGGCGGCAGCCAGCGCGAGGAACGAGAGGATGTGCTCCGCCGCCGAATGGGCGAGGCCGGCCTGAACGAGGATGACTACTACTGGTACCTGGACCTGCGCCGCTACGGCACGGTGCCCCACGCCGGGTTCGGACTGGGGTTCGAACGGACGGTGCAGTTCATCACCGGAGTGTCCAACATCAGGGACGTAATTCCCTTCCCTCGCACTCCAAAGAACGCCGAGTTCTAGGGCCGGTTTTTAGAGTTAGTAAGTGACCGCTTTTTCTCATACCCGTTCCCTCACGGCGTCGCTGGGCCCGGACAGTGACTCCGTAAAGCCCGCCATCCAGAACCTGAAGGCCATCTACGAAGCCTCGGAGTCCCTTGGCCCGGTGAACAACTGCTACCGCTTCTGGGTGGCCAGCCGTTCGTTCGACGCGGATACCAGTCCCGAGCTCTTCATACGCCATACCTGCCTTTCGATGCTGTGCCGGCTGATTGCCTACCGGCACCTGGAGCCGCGGCCGTCGGAGCGGAACCTTTGGGAGGTGATGAGCGGAGACTATTTCGTCGGGGCCGGCCTTGGCAATTTCCTGGGAGAGGACTTCTTTTCCTGGCCTTTTTTCCGGCTCTCCATGGGGATAGGTGATGACGCCCTTTCCCTAGAGACGGCCAGGTTGCTGTTGGCTGCCCTGGAAGCTCTGAAAGTCGACTCACCCGATGAGGACCTGCTATCCGGCCTCTACCGGGAATTCCAGGGGTTGGAGGCTGCCAGCATACCGGAGTTGGATCCCGCGCCATTTGCCGATCATCCCACACTTGACTGCATCGCCCCCTACTGCGGTGATGGTTCCGCCCTCGCGCAGGCCGTCCGGGGCGCCCTTGAAGCCCGAGTGGCTCAGGGGCAATACCCCGCAGATGCATTGCTTGATATTTCGGGCCAGTTCCTGGGGATGACGCCCGATCCCTTGGCAGCCACCGTCGCCAGCCTTGCCTTCTTGCTGGCGCTGGGCGAGGAGGTGGCGGAACCGCACCCGCCCATTCTCGTGCCCGTCTACATGGCGCACGGGGCGCACCTTCCTCCGGCGAGCCTGAGCGACAGTGGAGTAAACACTTTCGCAATCGAACCGGCGGGCGGCGTCGTCCTGCCCGAGAGAGTCGCTGCCGATCCGCTATACCTAGACTGGCTGTTGGGGCGCCTGCCGAATTACCTGCGCGGCGCCGCGCTCCGGCTGCGAGCCCAGCCCGAGGACGTGGCGGTGCAGGAGGTGCTGAACGCCTGGTATAACTACCTGGTATCTCCGAAGGCCCGCACTCCGATTCCAGACCCACTGTCGCCCGAAGATGCTGACGCGATGGTGGAGGCGGGCCGCAACCTGATTCTGCAATACATCGGCGGCTCCGGTCCGGGGCCATTGCACATAGTGCGAAATGCGCCGGCCCCGCTGTTCGCCTCGGGGCGAGATTTCGAGGTTATGCTCTGGCCACAGGGCCTGGCCGCCAACCCCGAATTACAGGATACCTGTCGCGCTATGTACCTCGGAGACGATGGGCGAGTGCTGGCCCACGGGCCATGACCGGCGCCTGCGGAGCCTTTTGATTCTCCCTCTCCCCTGAGGGAGAGGGTTGGGGTGAGGGTGAAATCCTGACCGTCAATAGCTTCGACAATAAGGAGAGTACGCCCCCACCCTAACCACCCCCAGAGGGAGAGGGAACCTTCGAAAAGGCCATGACCGGCCCCGGCGGTTCCAATTGACGCCATTTCCGGCCCGTGAATATAATGGGGCGTCCCGTTGCTGGCGAATCCAATTCAATTTGCGATAGCGGCGAGGGCTACGGCAAGCTCAGAACCGGGTTAGTAAAAGGGAGCTCGAATGACTACTCACGAGGTCGTACTTCACCCCGCCGCAGTCGTAGAGGAACTGAAGAAGAACAACATCAGCCATGTGGTCTGGCTGCCGGACAGCGAGACCAATTTCATGTACCAGCTGCTCACCAACGAGCCTACGCTGGACCTGGTCCCAGTCTGCCGCGAGGGCGAGACCATGGCCATTGCCGCCGGGTTGTGGATTGGCGGCAAGCGCCCCATAGTTCTGATCCAGAACACCGGAATCTTTGAGTCCGGCGATTCGATCCGTGGCCTTGGGCTGGACATCAACCAGCCGCTGGTCATGCTGGTGGGATACCGGGGTTGGACGCGCCGTGGCGTTACCACCGATTCTGCGGCGGTGTTCATCGAGCACATACTCCATACATGGGGCATCAACTACTACCTGATCGAGACCGACGATGACGCTGACAGAATCAGTGTCGCCATCCAGGAAGCCGACCGCACACAGAAGCCCGTCGCAGTGCTGGTGGGCACCGAGTTCGGCGCCTAGCCGTCTCAACGTGAGTTCACCCCCACCCCAACCCTCCCCTGAGGGAGAGGGAGCAAGAGGAAACAGCCTTATGATTGACAATCAGGAAGCAGTCAGAGTCATCGACGCCAACCGGGGCGAAGGCGTGATCATCGCCACCATGAACGCCAATAACGTTCACTTCGGCCTGCCGACCGTGACCACCAAGGAGCAACTGGACATGCCAGTGTCCGGCGCAATGGGCAAGGCGTCAAACGTCGGTCTGGGACTGGCGCTGGCCCAGCCGGACCGGAAGGTGATCGTGCTGGACGGGGACGGCAGTCTGCTCATGAACCTCGGCGCCATGGTGACCCTGGCCAACAAGACGCCGAAGAACATCTGCCACATGGTGTTCGACAATGGCGTGTACGCTGTCACCGGAGGGCAGCCCGTGCCTGGCTCCGGCAAGGCCGACTGGGAGGGCATGGCCAAGGCCGCAGGCTACGCCGCCACCTTCTCCTTCGACAACCTGGAGGATCTGTCAACCGGGATCGGCGACGTTATGGCCGCCGAGGGACCGGTCTTCGTTCACCTCAGGGTCAAGCCCGAAATAGAAAACACCCCGGTGCAGTTCCGCCAGCGCGCCTCCCGAACCATCCACGTGGCCATACGCGAAATGCCGGGCGTGCTCATCAGCGACTAGGCAACACCCGGAGCGTATTGCGCCCGCGTTAATAGCAACGGCTCAGGGGCAGGTATTGAACCTGCCCTGATTCATTCAACGGCAGACATCCCAATCGCGCCACCAGAGTCTTGTAATAGTTCCCTCTCCCTCCGGGGGAGGGTTAGGGTGGGGGCGTTCTCCGGCTACTTTCATAGTCGCTGGTAACCAGGATTTCCCCCTCACCCCAGCCCTCTCCCTCAAGGGAGAGGGAGAATCAAAAAACCCTTGATCGAGCCACACCCGAGGACTCAGTACAAGAGGACGGTCAATTATGCTTGGCGGACTTGGCAAGGGAATCATGATGCGGCTGGCCGCCTATGCCGTGTTCGTCCTGGGCTTTGTGCTGCTGTTCCGGGCCTTCGAGAACTCCAGCATTCTCGTGGGCCTGGCGGGTGGCATCGCGGTGCTGGCGGCGATGTGGCTGATGGTGGGGTTTCGCAGCCCGCCGTGGATGTCCAGGGACAAGCCGGATTCCGCAAATTCCGGCAATGAAAGCCCTAATGAGCCTCCGGGCAGGCGTGGGCCATGACGCTACCGGCATCCGACAATCCTCCCGGGCAGCCAACGCCCGGGATTCCCTACGCAGAGGCCGCCAGGGCGGTCAACTACCACCGGGGCGACTCGGTTGTGGTCTCGACCTCGGCGGCGCTCAGGGAGTGGAGCCGTGTATCGGAGCGGCGCGACCTCGACCTGGACCTGATGGACTGCATGGACCGCGCTCCCGCCGTTGGGCTGGGGCTGGCGCTCGCACAGCCCGAGGGGAAGGTGCTGGTTCTGGACTGCGACGCGACCCTGCGCACCAACCTCGGAGGACTGGCCACCATCGGGGAGTCACGCCCGTCAAACCTAGTCCACTTCGTGTTCGACGACGCGGCCCGTTCTTCCACTGGCGGAATGCCCATCAGGGAACTGGACCACCTGGACCTGGTAAGAATGGCGGAGAGTTCGGGCTACGCCCGGGCATACCATTTTGACCGGCTCGAGGAACTGTTGATCGGCATCGAGGAGGCACTGGAACAGCAGGGACCGGTCTTCATACTGGTGAGCGTATTCCAGGAGGAGGAGGCCCCGTCGTTCCCCGACAGGTCAATGGCCGAGGGATGGGCGCAGGTCAGAGAACACCTGGCCGCTACAGCAAGAAATAAGGGCGCTGCCAACGATTGACCGGCGCGGCGCCCCTGCTCTTCGGAAACTCCGCAGTCTAGGCGGGGCGGACCACGATCTGGTGAGCCACAGCGTAACTCATCGAAACCTGCCCCTGCTGGGTTGCGACCTCCATCACCCCGAGGAACGGAGTGGCGTCCGCCACCGAGACTTCACGCTCCGGAACGATCTGAGAGTCGTCGAGGAACTTCAGCAACTGCGAGTCTTCCTCCGGCACTCGCTCTACCACGTACGCCTGTCCCTTGACGGCAGAGTCGAGGGTCAGGGAGTTTGGCGGAATCTTTGGCTCGCCCGTCCCGGGTATGGGGCGGCCGAAAGGAGAACGCCTGGGGTTGTCCAGCCGTTCTACCAGCTTTTCCATCAGTTGCGGCGACATCCCATGCTCCAGGCGATGCGCCTCGTTGTGGGCCTGGTGCAGGTCCATTCCCAGCAACCTGACTACCATCCATTCCGCCAGACGGTGCCTCCTGGCAATATCCTCTCCCGCTTCCATTCCCTGCCTGGTCAGCCGAATTCGCTTGTCGCTTCCCACTTCGACCAGCCGTTGACGCGCCATGCGCCGGACCATGCCGGCCACCGAGGGGACGGACGTTCCAAGCCCCTCTGTCGGCGGGAGCCTGCGCAGGACATCGGTCAACTGGGTTATGGTCGGATACTCGTCGTCCTCCCAGAGCCGGTACAGGCACAGCAGATAATTCTCGGTACCGGATGACAAGCGTTCCTGCTGGCTATCATCGTCCGCCGCATCGGTCTGGGCGGCAGCCTTCCTGGGTCGTGGCATAGGGGCCTCATTATCGGTGGGAAATTGACACGTTCCGCGACACAGCAGGCGGAACGTGGAGTCTACTTGAGGAAAAGTATATCAGAAGAGCGGGGCAGTCAAAGAGGAAAGAGGAGGCTCAGACGCACACTTCGCTGGGATCGACCAGCCTGCCGTTGGCGAACAGCCTAGCCCGGTGACCCTCGCGCAGCCTCACGGAAACCATATCGCCGACGGAAAACTCCACGATGTGAGGCATCAGGCAACTGACCTGCGTTCCCGATGCCAAGCGCACCCGGTACAGGTAGAATGCGCCGCGAAACTCCCGGTCAATGATGACCGCCCCACCGTTGGCATCTGCGGAGCATTCGATGCAGTCGGGGCGGATCATGAATTCCAGCTGTGGCCGTTCCCCGTCGCCGAGCCAGTCTGCGGGCGCCGAAATATGGCCAAGCGGACCCAGTTCGCTGGTCAGCCTTCCATCGATTACATCAACCGGAAGAAAGTCCACTGACCCGAGGAACTCGGCAGCGTACTTGGTTTCAGGCGCGTGGAAGATCCTGGCGGGTGACGCTATCTGCTCCACGCTGCCCTGGTTCATGAGCGCCACTTGGTCTCCAACGTGGAGGGCGGCATCCTGATCGTGGGTAACGAAAACGGTGGTAACGCCGCTGTCCCGGATGATTTCCGCCACGTCCCGCCGCAACTGCTGCGCCAGGTTGGCGTCCAGGCTTGAGAAGGGCTCGTCCATCAGAAGGAGTTCCGGCCTCGGGGCCAGGGCGCGCCCGAGGGCCACCCGCTGCTGCTGACCACCGGATAGCTCGTGGGGTAATCTTCTGCGCATCCCGCACAGGCCCACCAGCTCCAGCGCGTCCGTGACACGGTCGGCCTGGTTTGAGACTTTCCTCAAGCCGTAGGCCACATTCTGCTCAACGGTGAGATGCGGGAACAGCGCCCCCTCTTGGAACACCATGCCGAACCGGCGCTTCTCGGGGGGAACGACCGTCGTGGAGTTGCTGACGACGCGGCCACCAATCCTGATTTCACCTTCGTCGGGTTGTTCGAACCCGGCGATCAGGCGCAGGGTAGTGGTCTTGCCGCAGCCGCTGGGGCCAAGCAGCGCCAGTATCTGGCCTTCCGATACGGCCAGGTCGAGGCCGGACACCGCCTGGACGCTGCCAAAGCTTTTCGACAGACCCGTGCATTCCAGCGCGGCGCCGGACCCATCTCTCCCGGTGTCATTCGCCTGGTCAGCCGAGAATCTTTGCCGCTTCTTGGCTACGCTAATCATTCCTACTGTATCCCATTGCTTGAACCGTCGCCGACTGCAACCGGAATTATATGTTAATTTATAGGAGTGATTACAGTGCAAGCGAACGTTTGCAAGTGTATACATTGGACTTCATACAGTCAATCAGCGAAGTTGGGTCCTTACAGACACCCATCCGCCACTCGTGTTCCTACGGTTTGACTCCGGCCCGGCCTGCATTGCACACCCATTGGATGCTGGGGAATCGAGCAGTTCGCCACACGCCCTGGGAACTGCTTGGGGACGTTGACACTGGAAATCCCCGGTGCTAACTTGCTGCCGCAAGCTGACTGTGAAAGTCGTACATGTTTATTGATCCTTTATGTGCATGCACTTACGGTACAATTGCCCCAGTACAAGACCTCGCTGATATGAAAGTAATGAGCATCTATTTGAGGTGCGGATTTTTGGCGAAACCGAAATTCGGCTATCCTCAGCCTTTCAGGATAAGCGGGCGCACTCCTTGAGAAATCCATTGACAGCCCGGGTGGGCCTCCTGCCGCAAACGGTCCGCAGGAGTTCTCCCCCGCTGGTCCTGCTTGTCCCTGCCTTGGTCGTGGGCGCCGCGTTGCTCCTTCCCCCGGTATACCTTGCCGTCAGGTCCCTGGGTAGCGGGGGAGAGCTGTGGGACTTGCTGTTCAGGACCCGTGTGGCCGCCATCCTGGGACGGACCCTGCTACTGGTGGTGACGGTCAGTGCCGCGTCGGCGTTGCTGGCCCTTCCGCTGGCCTGGCTCACCGCAAGAACAGACCTCCCCTGGCGTCGTGCCTGGGTCGTCCTCAGCTCTCTTCCCCTGGTCATTCCCAGCTACGTGGCCGGATTCATCGTGGTGGTTGCCCTTGGCCCCAAGGGTATGCTCCAGGGGGCTTTGGAAGGTCCCTTCGGCGTCGAGCGGCTGCCCAGCATCTACGGGTTCGCCGGCGCATTCCTGGTCCTGACCCTGTTGAGCTATCCATACGTTTTCCTGACGGTGAGAGCCGCCCTCCAGCGAATGGACCCGGCGCTGGAGGAGTCGGCTCGGGGTCTGGGGCTGGGTCCGGTTGCCACGTTTTTCCGCGTGACTGTGCCGTTGCTCAGGCCCAGCCTTGGGGCCGGAATGCTGCTCGTAGGGTTGTACACTTTCAGCGACTTCGGCGCCGTCTCGCTGCTGAGATTCGAGACCTTTACCTGGGCCATATTCATCCAGTATGACTCCGCCCTTGACCGTACCCTCGGGGCCGGGCTCTCCATGGCGCTGGTGGTGCTGGCGTTGGCGTGGGTTGGCCTGGAATTTGTCAGCCGGGGGCGCAGCCGCTATTACTCCACGTCCTCCGGCACCGAGCGCCCGCCTTCAACAGTGCCGCTGGGCCTGTGGCAATGGCCTGCTTTCGGGTTCTGCACTTTGGTTACCACGGTGTCACTGGGGCTGCCCGTGGGTATCCTCATCTACTGGGTCGTGCGCGGCGTGTCTGCCGGAGAGCCGTTGGACCCACTCTGGGAGGCGGCGCGCAATTCGGTCTACATCTCCGCTCTGGCGGCCTTGGCCGCTACCGCGGCCGCTCTGCCCATCGGGCTGCTGTCGGTAAGATACCCCACGTCCAACTCGGGATGGGGGATGCTGAGCGGCTTGCTGGAAAGGCTTGGATACGTCAGCTTTGCCCTGCCTGGAATAGCCATCGCGCTGGCCCTGGTCTTCTTCGGGGCCAATTACGCCGGCATCATTTACCAGACGATCTGGCTGCTCCTGCTGGGCTACGTGGCGCTGTTTCTTTCGCCGGCTCTGGGAGCGGTGCGCTCTACCCTGCTACAGATCAATCCGAGGGTTGAGGAAGCAGCCCGCAGCCTGGGCCGGTCGCCGGTCGGGGCGTTCACCTCCGTCACCCTGCCCGCAGCAAAGCCGGGCATCGTTGCCGGGGCATCACTGGTTTTCCTCCTGACCATGAAGGAGTTGCCCGCCACGCTGATTCTGAGTCCCACGGGATTCAGCACCCTGTCGACCTCCGTCTGGTCGTTCACCGCCGAGGCCTTCTTCGCCCGTGCCGCCATGCCGGCCCTGCTGCTTATTGTCCTCTCCGGCGTACCGCTCGCTATCATGATGTTCCGTGAGAGACGATAAGCCCTTGCAGGGTTATAATCGCTGGAAATCTAGGGCCGGGCTCCGGGTTTAGCCCAGGTTTAATCCGGGTTGAAATTTAGGCAGGCACTTCCCGGTAGTCCGGCCCTCCCGGAGATGCGCAGTTGACGGGTCCACAAAGCGAATTGACGGTAATCCTGCCAGACAGGCTCATCGATGGCGTGTCAGGATCTTCACAGGAGGGGATGGCAGTCGGGTTCAGTGGAGGCCGCATCCTGTGGATCGGGAAGCGCGGCGACATTGAAAGCTCCCAAAGCGACGAACCCCGGGAGATCCTGGAGTTCCCCGAGGCGACTCTCCTCCCTGGCCTGTTCGACCTGCACACCCACACCAACATGCCCGGCGACGGCCGTACTGGCGAAGACGTAGAGCGCGACGACACCGACGATGTTCGCCTGCTTCGCGCGGCGCGCAACATCGGCGATGCACTGGCCACCGGCGTAACCTCCCTGTGCGACTGCGGCTCGTGGAACCGCACCGCATACTCGCTCAAGGAAGGGCTTTCGCAGGGACTGGTAGACGGGCCGCGAACCTTGGTTTCGGGCCCGCCCCTGACCATCACCGGCGGCCACCTGTGGTTCATGGGCGGCCAGGTCGATGGCATCGACGGCATTCGAGCCGCCGTACGGCAGCGGGTCATGGACGGCGCTGATTTCATCAAGGTGGCGGCCTCGGGCGGCAGCACCCTGACCAGCGACCCCTACCGCGCGTCCTTCAACCTCGACGAGCTGAGGGCACTGGTCGACGAGGCCCACAACCGCAACCGGCGTGTCCTCGCCCACTGTCGCTGCACCGAGTCCATCAACTTCGCCCTGGACGCCGGTGTGGATGCCATCCTGCACTGCTTCTTCGCGGACTCCGACGGGTCGTACCGGTACGACGAGCCCACCGCAGACCGGCTGGCCGAGTCCGGCGTGTACCTGAACCCGACCATGCATCTTGGCCGGGTTTCGCGGGCACAGTTGGAACGAATCCGCCAGCAGCGTCCCTTCACGCCAGCAGAGCAAGAACGGTGGGAGCGCTCCCAGCGCATGGGCGGCGTGGCCATGCAGCAGTTCAACCAGCTAATCGGCGCGGGGGTCAGGCTGGCGGGCGGGTCCGACTGCGGCTGGGGCGCGTACCCCTTCGGCGACTTCCAGGGTGAGGTGATCGCCATGCACGACGCGGGACTGACTCCGATGCAGGCAATCCAGGCCGGCACCCGCAATCCCGCCGATGTCCTGGGAATCCTGGACCAGGTGGGGACCATTGAGCCGGGCAAGTCGGCCGACCTGCTCGTGGTGGACGGCGACCCGTCCGAGGACATTCACGCGCTGCGAGACGTCCGCGCCGTGTTCAAGGGTGGACGCCAGGTGGAGTCGGCGAGGACTGCCCTCAACCTGGGCTGATCATCGCTGGAGAACTGGACGTATTGTCATGCATCACTGGGAAATCGGCGGCAGCATCAACATCGGGTGGCCCGATTACAACGTTTCTGAGCGGCCCTACACTATCGTGGAGTTTGACCTTTTTGGCCCGGTGTTTCGCGCCAGGGTGTCTGACCCTACTGCCGGCGACCGGCAGGGCGGCTTTCTGGTGGTGTTTGGCTGCCCGGACGTAGTGTTGGACATGCTGGCCGAGCAGGCCACGCAGAAGCTGGGGTTCCAGGTGGTCGTTTCGGACCTGCGATGCAGCATCGAGGGGCACACGCTGCACAGCTTCGACTACGAGTGGTACCCGACGCCGGAATTCGCGGAGCGCCCGGGGTCTCTCGCCCGCGCCATCGCCGAGTCCCTTGAGGAGATGCGGGGCAGCGGCTGATGTGGGTTAGCTTATTTCCCCTTCTCCCTTGGGGGTGAGGGTGAAGTCCTGATCATCAGCGGTCTTGCAGGGGCAGAGGGTACGCCCCCACCCTAACCCTCCCCCGGAAGGAGAGGGAACTTTCAATGGAGCCTGGCCGGCCAGGCTCCGCGGGTAGACTGGGCCGTCTCCCGAATGTATTATGTTCGCTGGCAGAATTCGTCCCCGGTCGCCGGAAACATCGGGGCCGGGCATTGTATAGCAGGAGAGCAAAAGATGAAGAAAGTGACTATGGGTGACATTCCCCGGACTCCGGCCGACATGGCCCCCCTGGGTAGCGGCGGACTGATGACCGGCACGCAGGTCTGGCGGCAGGCCATCCTGAATCCCGACGACTCCAGCAATTTCAACTTCGCCATCGTGGCCTTCGACGCCGGGTCCCGCAACAAGTTCCACATACACTCCGGCGACCAGATCCTCGTCATCACCGAGGGCAAGGGCAAGGTAGCCACCGACGACGAGGTTCTCGAGGTGGTGGAGGGCGACGTGGTCGTCATCCCGGCCGGCGAGAATCACTGGCACGGCGCTCCCGACGACACCGCCATGGCCCACATCACCATCACCGTGAAGGGCAGCCAGACGGAGCAAACCGAGGCGTAACCCCGCCAACCGAAGACACCCAGAGACCGCAAAACGGCCCCGGTGGTTGCCGGGGCCGTTTCCTTTGTTTTCCGGTTCAGGGCCGCCCTACACGCCGGACGTCGTCATTGTTCCCTCTCCCTCAGGGAGACGGAGAACCAAAAGCCCTGACCCTCAGTCTCCCTCGGTCTTTACCGGCTCCACGCCGGGACGGATTGAAGAGTCAGGCTCCGGGGCTACGGGAGAGGAACGCGATTCTCTTTGCCTGGCCGAAACCAGGCGCGACCTGGCAGTGGAATAAGCCATGGCGATTGTGAAGACGGCTGATTCCACCAGGACAATGGTCGCTCCCGACGACACGTCCACGTAGTAGCTCAGATAGATTCCGACAAAACCACAGACCGCGCCTATCCCGGTCGACAGCAGCAGCATGCGGGGGAAGCTGTCCGTGAGCATCCGTGCCGACACCGGCGGAATGACAGTGGCTCCAGCGATCAGCAGCACCCCCAGCACCTGCAACGAGACCACGATGGTACCCGCCAGCACCAGCGAGAACATGGCCTCAACCCACCCCGTTGGGACGCCGTAGAACTGGGCAACGTCGCCGTCGAACGTGGTGAACAGGAACTGCTTGTAGGCAACGAACAGGACCAGGGCCGTCGCCCCGGCCACGACCGCAAGGGCCACCAGATCGCCCGGGAACACTCCTGTGATGTTGCCGAACAGGGCCGTTTCGAAATCGCGGGTGAAGCTCTTGTTCCGGCTGATGAGCACAATGCCCACGGCGAAGCTCGCCGTAGTTATGACGCCGATGGCAGCGTCGTAGGCGATTTTTCGCTTCTTGGTGGTGAGGGTGATCAGCTGGGCACAGAGGAAGCCCCAGATCGTCGAGCCAATCAGGAAGTTGAAGGACATCACGAATGACACTACGGCGCCGCCAAGGACGGCGTGAGACAGGCCGTGGCCGATGTAGGCCATTCGCTTCAGGATTACGTAGACGCCGATTCCACCGCAGAGCGCTCCGGCGAGAATCGCGGCGACCATTCCTCTGACCATGAACGGGTAGCTGAAGGGTTCGAAAATTACATCAAGCATGTCTGTGGCTGTGCCCGGTCATCGCTTGATCACCACTCTCGCCGCCATTTCGGGCATAGCGATGGGGACTCTCAGCCACTATGGGCATTCCTTCGTAGTTGACTACCGGCATGTCGGCCCCGTAGGTCTGGAACAGAACCTCGGGAGTTATGACCTCATAAGGCGTGCCCTGCGCCAGGACGCGGCCAGCCATGCAGACCAGGCGAGGCAGATGAACGGCGACCGCGTTGATCTCGTGGGTAGTGATCACGATGGTCACTCCCTCGTGATTCAGGTCGTGCAGCAGGTGCATCACGTCATCCCGGGTTTTGACATCAACACCCGAGGTCGGCTCGTCCAGCAGGAGCAGGGACGGGCTGCTGACCAGCGCCCGGGCGAGGAAGGCGCGCTGCTGCTGGCCGCCCGAGAGGTTGCGGATGTGGCGTCCCGCCAGGTGTAGGATGCCCAACTGGTCCATCATGTGGTTCGCCAGTTCCTTTTCTTCCTTTCGGAACCACGGGAAGAATCTGTTTTCCATGGTACGGCCCATCATCACCACTTCCCGAACTGTTACTGGGAAGTTCCAGTCGATGGTTTCCAGCTGCGGCACGTAACCGATGCGCGGCCGGCCGTCGGATGCCCTGACGCCATCGACGATGACCTCGCCTTCGTAAACGTCCACCGCGCCCAGCATTGCCCGCAGCAGTGTCGTCTTTCCGGACCCGCTGGGGCCCAGCAGTCCGACGAAGTCACCCCTGAGTATTTCGAGGTCCACTCCATTGAGGACTCTCTGTTTTTCGTAGCCGCAGGACAGGCCGCGGATCTCCACCAGCGGAGACCCATGCGAGTGTTCGTGGGGCAGGGGGTGCAGCATATTCGATTCAGCCTTCCGTCTACGATTGTCCTAAGATCGGCGCGCCCGCGCCGTCAGGACCGTCCATCTTGAGGTCGCGCCGAGGTCGTCCTCAGTGGTGGTGATGATGCCCCCCCGGCGCGCCCGTCCACTCCGCTGGCAATTCGGGACCGGGAGAGTGATGTTGGCCGTGTTCGTCATGGTGAGGCTCGTGGCCGCCGGAGGCTCCCACCAACTGCGCGCCCACCAGCTGAGCGTACAGCCCGTTGTGCTCCAGCAACTCCTGGTGGCTGCCCTGCTCAATCGCCCCGCCGCGGTCCAGCACGACGATGCGGTCGGCGTCGCGAATGGTCGACAGGCGGTGGGCGATAACGAGGGTCGTGCGCCCCTGCATCAGATTTTCCAGCGCGTGTCGCAATTGGCTCTCGCTGACCGCGTCCAGATGGGACGTGGCCTCATCCAGGATCAGCACCGGCGCGTTCTTCAACAGAGCGCGGGCAATGGCAACCCGCTGTCGCTGCCCGCCCGACAGCTGCATGCCCCGCTCTCCCACCTTGGTGTCGTACCCCTCGGGGAACGAGGAGATGAAGTCGTGGCAATTGGCCAGCTTCGCTGCCTCTTCCAGTTCAGCCTGGGTGGCGTCCGGTTTGCCCAGCAGGATGTTTTCCCGGATGCTGGCATTGAAGAGATAGGTATCCTGGGAAACCAGCGCTATCTGCTGCCGCAGGTCATCCAGCTTGTACTCGCGGATGTCGTGGCCATCGACTTGAACCGATCCGCCGGACGGGTCCCAGAAACGCATGGCCAGGTTGGCGCAGGTGGTCTTGCCAGCGCCGGAGCGGCCCACCAGCGCGACGGTGTGGCCCGGCTCCACCTCAAAGCTGACCCCCTCCAGGGCCTGGGGCTCTCCCGGGCCGTACTCGAATGCCACGCTGTCGAATACCACTGAGGGCGCAGGCTGCTGCCCGTTCTGCCGGTCGGATACGGTGGGAGCGCCAACGCCGTCAACCACTGGCACCGGCTCGTCGTGGATGGCGAACAGCCGCCGGGATGCCGCCAGTGTCTCCATCAGTTGTTTCATGGTGCGGGCAATGTCGGAAACCGGCGCGAACGCCGCCACCGACAGCACGACCGCCAGGATCAACTCGGGGCGGGAGATTACGCCGCTGGTCAGCAGCCAGACGCCGACTGTCAATACAACGAGTCCGCCGAGGGCGGTCATGGCCTCGATGAAGCCTATCTGGAAGGCGCGTTCCTTGAGGAACCGGAGCTGGAAGTGGGCGAAGCGCCAACTGTTGGCCATCATCTCCCCGGTGCGTGACCGTCCCTGTCCAAAGGCGACGATTTCCCGCATCCCCTGAATGCTGTCGACCATGTGGGCGTGAACCTCGCCCAGTTGTTCCCGCAGTTCCTCTCCCAGCCGCTCCGACCGCCGCTGGGCAAAGAAGGGGCTGAGCGCCACCGCCACCAGGAAGGGGGCCACGGCGATGGCCATGGGCCAGGCGATCACCGCCAGCACGGCGACGACCACGCCCGGCACCACCACGGCGGTGAACGCAGGCGTAATGGTGTGGGCGAAGAAGAACTCGACGGTCTCCACGTCCCCGCCCACGATGCTCACCAGGTCGCCGGAACGGCGGCGGGTCATGTATGCGGGAGCGAGCGGATCCAGCTTGCGATAGACGTCAACCCTCATTTCCGCCAGCAGGCGGTAGGCCAGGTCATGGGCCACCCACGACTCTGTCCAGACAAATAAGGCGGCAAGGGGTGTAAGCACGGCCAGCAGGATCAGCAGCAAGGTCAGGTCGCCGCCCGTGATGACCTGTCCCACCAGCAAGGCGCTGACCACCCCAACCCCGATGGCGGTGCCGTGGTGGGCCACCCCCAGCAGGAAGGTAAGGATCAGCTCGTTTCGCCACGGCTTGACCAGCCCCAGCAGACGCACCCAGACGGTTATGATGCCCAGCCTTTGGGGGCTGTGCACATGCTCGTCGCGCTGCCCGGACGAGGGGGCGTCGTGATGATGGTGGCCATGCCCTTCGTGGGCCGGTCGCGGGATAAAGGCTGACGCATCCGGTTGCGGCCCGTGATGCCCGTCACCGTGGACCTGCTCGACGGCCTGATGTCCGTCGCCGTGATGCTGCCTGTGGGATGGCGCAGCGTCGTGGTGGTGGCCGCATTCCGGGTTTGTGCGTCCGTGGTCATGAGCATCGTGAGGATGCTGTTCTTCCCGATGGCTGCGATGATCGCCATGAGTTGCCCCGTCGTGATGATGGCCGTGGTCTCCGCTCTCATGAGCGTGGGTCTCCCGATGGTGCCCTTCGCCTTCGGGATGGCCGCCATCGCGATGGGCCTGCGGCGACGCGTGATGGTGATGCCCATGTCCCTGGTGGGCCAGGGATGGCGTGAAAACGCTCACGTCCGCCTGTGGCGCAGCCTGTTGCCCCGAGTGGTCTGCGTGGGTGCCCGGCGGCAGGAGAAAGTCGACCCGCTCCTGCTGTTGGGCCATCAAGTCGGCGTAGAGGCCACCGGCGGCCACCAGCTCGCCGTGTTTGCCAGCCTCGACCAGCCTGCCTTCCTCGAGGACCAGGATACGGTCAGCGTTGACGACGCTGGAAAGACGGTGCGCGATCCTCAGAGTGGTCCGGCCCTCGATGAGCCGGTCCAGTGCTTCCACGATTATGGCCTCGTTCTCCGCGTCAACGCTGGACAGGGCCTCGTCCAGAATGAGGATTGGCGCGTCCTTGAGCAGGGCGCGGGCGATGGCGATGCGCTGTTTCTGCCCGCCGGAAAGCCGCACGGCCCGCTCGCCGACGACGGTGTCGTATCCGTGGGGCAGGTGGCTGATAAAATCGTGGGCGTTGGCAGTCCGCGCCGCCGCCTCCAGTTCCGCCTGGCTCGCGTCCGGGTTTCCGAATCGCAAGTTCTCGGCAACGGTCCCGTGGAACAGGTAGGTGTCTTGGGTGACCACGGAGATTCGTTCGCGGAGCTTGTCGAGAGGAATGTCCCGAAGATCCCTTCCTCCCAGCCTGATGACGCCCTTCTGAGGGTCGAAGAAACGCAGGATCAGCCACACGATGGTGGACTTGCCAGCGCCGCTGGGCCCGACTAGCCCCAGCGTCTCCCCCTCGTGCAGGGTGAAGGACAGATCGTGCAGCGCCGGCCGTCTTCCTTCGCTGTAGGCGTGGCTGACGTCCTCGAAGGTGATCTCCGGTTTCAGCCCGGCTGACACCCCGGTTGCCAGTTCCGGCTCTCGCTCTAGCGCCGGGTCGCGCACTGTCACTGGCGAGTCCATGATGGCGAAGATGCCCTCAGCGGAGGACATGGCCATTACGCCGTCATGATACAGCTGCACCAGTTCCCGCAGGGGCCGGAAAATCTCGACGCCCAGCATCAGGACGATCATCAGCGCCCGCAGTTCCAGGTCCCCGTCAGCGACCCGCACGGCGCCCCAGCCCAGGGCCACTGCCGCGCCTCCGGTGATGCCGAGGATGGTCAGCGCGCCGGTGGCGGCGTTGGCGGCCAGCACTCCCATGGTGGTGCGAAACAGCACCCGCGCGCGCTCAGCCAGCAACTCGCCACGAACCCGGCTCTGGCCGAAGGCCTTGAGGGTCGCCAATCCCTGCACCGCGTCAAGGAAATCCGCTCCCAGCGCCCCGTAGGCGTCGCGGCGTGCCATGCTGCGTTCGCGGTTCCAGCGGTGGAACATGTTGGGGATTATCAGAGTGAGCAGCGCAAAGGCCAGGAAAATCACGCCGGTCCACAGGTCGATGATCGCCATGAATACAAAGATCACCACCGGAGCCAGCGCGGCCACGATCATCTGGGGCAGGTACCGCCCGAAGAATGCCTCCAGCCGCTCCACGCCCTCGGCCAGAGACATCAAGGCATCCCCGGTGCGGGCGGCGTCGAAGTGCCCCGGCCCCAGGGCCAGTGAGTGCTCGTAGAGACGCTCCCGCAGCTTGACCTTGACCAGGCTGGCCGTGTGGTGGCTCATCACTTCCTGCAGGTACTGCAGGCCAGCGCGCGCCACGATCAACGCGGCCATTATTACCAGCGGCCAGGTCAGCGACTCGAAAGTGGCATTGCCCCGGACCACCTCCACGATGATCACGGCGGCGACGGCCAGCCTGGCCACCCCGGCCGCAACGGCCAGCATGCCCACAATGGCGGAGATGATGATGCGCCAGCGGACATCCGCAGCCAGCGCCAGCAGCCTCGGGTGCAGATACATTGTTACATCACCTCCGCGAAGGGGCAGACAGTTCGCTGAGCCTAATGGTGGTTTCCGCCCTGGTTACTGTGGATAGACGGCACCGCTCACTCCCTCAAACACCGGACTGACGTCAACGTTGTCAAAAGCGTCGGCGTTGCCGCCCAGGGCCGGGATCATGATTCGCATATTCTGTCGCATCAGACCGAGGTACGAGTGATCCGGGTCGCCCGTCGCACCCGGCAGGTCGTCGTCGGCCAGCTGGTCGATGAACACCGTGTTGCCTTCGCGGGCGATGGTCTCCAGGACGTCGCTGGGAAACTCCTCGGACCCGAATACGGCAGGCAGGCTGAGTTCCTTGACCTGGTCGATGATTTCCGCGACCTCCCTGGCGGAGGGCTCCGCGAAATCGGAGGGCTGCACGGCGCCGATGACCTCCATTCCGTAGGTCAGGGCGAAGTAGGCCCAGGAGTCATGGTAAGTCACGAGGCGCCGGTTCTCCGTCGGAATGGTGGCCACGGATGCGCGAATGGCCGCGTCCATGGCGTTGATGCGTCCCCGGAAGGCCTCGAGATTCGCCGCGAAGTAATCGGCGTTGTCCGGGTCCAGTTCCGCCAGCTGGGCCTGGACCAGTTCAGCATACTTCATGCCGAGAGTCGGGTCGGGCCATAGATGGGGATTGGGATGGCCCTCGGACTCGGGGAAGCTGAAGTCGAACTGCCACTGTTCACGGGTGATGGACCGGTCGCCCAGCAACAGGATGGGTGTGTCGTCCTGCTTGTTGGCCTCGGCCAACTGCAGGGTCGGTTCCTCCAGGAACAGGCCATTCGCGATGATCAGATCGGCGTCCGTCATCAGCTTGGCCAAAGAGGGCTGGGGTTCAAAGATGTGGGAGTTAACCCCCTCGGGTACCACTCCCTCGAGTTGTATGCGGTCGCCGCCAATGTTCTCCACGATGCTTGTGATGGGTGCCACTGTCGTTACTACCTTGAGCTTGGTGGTCTCCTCCTCCTCATCGCTGCCGCAGGCCACGAGGGACGCGATCAGAAACAGGACCAACATTCCAGAAAATAACAGGGGATTTCGCCAGAGTTGTAAGGGCGTCATATGAGCTGTCTTCTCCTCGGAATGGAAGTCAACTCAATGATTGCGCATCAGCCTCACCTTCCCGTTCCTGGCAACCGGAGCAAACGCCTGTGATCGAGAAGTGCCCGATGTCCGGCACAAACCCGAACTCACTGACCAGCGTTTCCCGAAACTCCTCCAGGTAATGGGGACTCAGGTTATAGGCGCCCTTGCAGTCGCGGCAGACCATGTGGTGATGCAATTCCCACGGGAGAGTGAGTTCGTAATGCAGCCGGTCGCCTATCTCGACCTCGGTAACGATCCCAGCGTCCCGAAACAGGCGCAGGGTGCGATAGACGGTGGCGAGGTCCATGTAGTTGTGGGCCTCCTTGGCCTGACGGAAAACCTCGTCGACACTTACGTGGCCGCCATTTTCCGCAACGACAGAAAGCAACAGCACCCTCTGCGGGGTTATCCTGTGCCCCTGCCGCCGCAACATCTCCAGTGCCTGCTCGTGATGCAAGACGCAATCTCGAGTTGTTGCAAATATTTGCAACAACAGATATTAGCAGAATTTGGCCCGCTGTCAATCCGATGCTGACGAGCCCCTGAGTCTCGGCCGTCTACACCGCAATGCGAATTATACTGTACATGTGGCGGAAGAGGCGCCATGCCTCAGCCAGCAAATCCCCGAATCCGCCGCCGCTGGGGCGCACGTGCTCGAAGGCCAGCACCTCGGTGTAACGCACGTCGCCCCGGTCCTCGGTCGCGGCCAGCAGTCGGCGGGACTCAGCGGCGGGCACCAGGCGGTCGTTTCGATCGTGAAGGATCAGCAGCCTGGCGCGGATATCGTCCACGTGAAACGAAGGGGAGATACCCGCCAGGTCGGAGCGGAACCGCTCGGGAAGCGCACTGTACAGGGCCTGCGCCTCGCCGGGGCTGGTGCCGTCAAGAAGGCGTGTGATGTTGGCAGCAGCGGGCGACAGGGCGTCCAGTTCCTCGGGAGTCAGGGCCTGGTTGTTCATGTAGCGTCGAGTCAAGGCATCTACGTCGGCAGGATCCTCGAGTGTTTCAATCAGCTCGTTGGCCAGGACCCGCATCGTCAGCTTGTCGACATCCCATGGCGTGCGTTCCCCGTCATATACCACGGACCGGGAGGCCGCCTGGAGCAACAGCGTCTCGGCGTCGTAGTAGGGACCGAAAGCATTGACGAAGTAGACCTCGTCCTGGATTCTCGGATCTGCAGCGGCCACCAAGGCGAAGGACGCGCCCACACAAAACCCGCCGAGGCCTACCCGGTCCGGATCTACGTATTCGCGTTCGGCCAGGTACTGGTAAGCCCATACGAGGTTCCCGGTCTCCGCTGGCTCGATGTTGGCCTTCAGCGCCATGGTCGACGACCAGTGGAACATCACCACGTAGCCCGCGCCAGCAAGCGCATGTCCCAGGTTCACGACGTCCTCGTCGTCGCGGCCGGCGGCGTTGGCGCCCAGGAACAGCACCACGGCCGCGTGCTGCCTGTCGTCGTTGGGCCGGTATACGTCGGCGACTGTGGTGCCGTCCGACGACTGGTAATGCACCTCGTGGCGTATGGTCTCCTTGGAAAACCAGGCCTGGGGTTTGACTGGCAGGTCCAGCACCTGTGAGACGAACATGACAGTATGGAATCCTGCCTTGCCCTGTGGCGCCACGGCAATGAACAGGGTCAGCAGAGCGCCCACCACCACCAGGAACTGGAACAGCCACGAGGCTCCCTTCCTGGGGATCCGAATCCACCAACGGCTCCGGGAACTGGAGTCCCTCTGGAAATCATCGAGGTTCTGGCTCACAGACTAGACTCTCACTTTCCAGATCATGAACGTGGACACCACGCGGGTAGCCGCCATTGCCAGGAACACTATAGGCCATGGGCTACCCGTCATGTCCAGCACGGCGCCGAAGACCAGCGCCTGCGCCCCAGCGTAAAGATAGCCGTGGGCGTCCAGGACTCCCGACGCCGTTCCCGCCATCCTCCGACCGCCCATGTCCACGGACACAGTGGACATGGGTGACATACCCATGGCCAGGCCGCCGGTCAGCAGCAGTATCGCTCCCAGGACCTCGTTGGACGGCGGCACCAACGCAATCACCGCGATGATAGCAGCACTGGCGACGCAGGACGAGATCACCAGGGGCCGTCTCTGGCTTCGCAGAAAATGGTCGGAGATGAAGCCGGAAAGCGGCGGCGCAAGAAGGTAGCCGACCGGCAGCAGCACGGTGACGATTACCGTGGACTCAATGGACAGCCCGCCGACCTCGGAGTAGTAAATCGCCACCCAGGTGGTGAGACCGTAGCGGACTACGTTTTCGAGGCCCTTGACATGACAGGCGAGGAGGAAATGGGAGTTGGTCAGCAGCCACTTGTAGGGCCCAAGCCCTCGCAATCTCGCAGGGTCTATGGCCTCGGGGGCTGCCGACACCTCATCTTCCTCGATGTACTCGGGAAGCCCGATATCTGCGGGTTTGTCGCGGACGAAGAAGTAGAAGGCGATACCCAGCGCCGCAGAAATTATGGGGAGGTAACGGAATGCCGTGCGCCAGCCAAATTCGGCGCCCACCCAGCCGGAGAGAGCCCACATGAGCAGCATGGCGCCTCCGGAAGCAGTACCTACGATTCCCAGCGCCACACCACGGCGGCTGCGTGGCCACCACTGGGAAATCATGCTCATGGCCGGGGCCCAGCAGGCCGCATTCACGAAACCGGCCAGTCCCAGCGGGATGGCCATAGTGAGGGGCGAGGTGGCAAAGCTGGTGGCCCAGTTGCAGACCGCCGTAAGAACCGCTCCCAGCATGACCCACAGGCGCAGACCGAAGGCTTCAGCAAGGCGGCCGTGGCACAAGTCGCCCAGGGCAAACCCCCAGAACAGCATCGCCCAGATTATGGCGACCTCAACGTTGCTCAGCGCCAACCCTTCCTTGACCAGCGGCGCCAGCGGGTAGAGGCTGAACCGGCCAAGGTAGGCGAACAGGTAAAAGACAGCAAAGGCCAGCAGCACCCGCCACTTGAAAACGTGATAGGCGCGAGGCAGGTCGACGTACCTGACTGCGTCGGCGTTTGCCATTTAGCTATACTCTCAGGCTGGCTGGGCCCGGTGACGCCTGCATTGCACTGCAAATGACCAGACCCGGGCGGCCGCGCGGCTGCCCGGGTCTTTTCGGGACTAGCGATAGTTGGGGGGCGGCCCGTCAGTTGGCCGGGATGGCCGCGCGAGCGATGCCGATCAGCTCTTCGTTCGACGCTTCCAGGTCGATGGGGTCGCCGTGGGGCTGAGGCACATCGAAACCCGTCTTGCAGTACAGCTCGATCCGGTTCCCCTCGGGGTCGAAGAAGTACATTCCGAAGGCGTTGCCGTGGCTCACGATGCGGTCAACCTGGACGCCTTCAGCCTTTATCCGCTGGTGGTATTCCTTCAGTTCGTCCAGCCCTGGCACGATGAAAGAGATCTGCTGAATGACCTTGGCGTCATCTACAGTAACCCGGCCCTTCATCAGCACAAACTCGTGGTGTTCCCGCTCCGGATCGGAACTGAGGAACGTCATCCCTCGGCCATCCAGGTCCTCGTCGGCAATCTGCAATCCCAGCACCCGGGTGTAGAAGTCACGCTGCTTCATTATGTCCTCGGCATAGATGCCGACGTGTCCCAGACCTTCTATCTTCGACATTACCCACCTTTCCCGAATAAAGGATATTTCGCTCTTTACGAGAAGTTTTTTGGATTATACACCATCCCCGTGGCGCGAAAGCCGGAACGGAACTGAAACTCCTGAGCCTCCCAATAGCTCCCCTTCCCTCCGGGGCAGAAAAAATGAAAGGGACCCTGCCCGACAAAGAGTTTGATTGGCATTGGCGTCGAAGATATACTCGTTTTCAATTGGGCACACAATGACACGGATGCAGTCGCACTCGGAGGTGCTGCATACAGTTAGATAACATTCGCGAACGCATAGTAACTGTATGGAGAGCAAACAAAGAGCTGATATACGGCGCAATTTCGTTGGCGTCCCTGACCTTTTGGTGCCTGTGGGTAGTGCTGCAAAAGGATATTGATGACAGCTTGGTAACTACAGCGGCAAATATATTCGGGGCGGCAACGGGTTCCGCAGGGACTACCATAATCTTGCTGGAGGTGCTGATCGTGGTGTTGGCAGGAAGGATGATCGATCGAGCTATAGAGAAGGGGATAGAGAAGGGCATGGAGAAGGGCATGGAGCAAGGGGTGGAGAAGGGGATAGAAATGGGCATGGAGCAGGGGATAGAGAAGGGCATGGAGCAGGGCATGGAAAAAGGCCGGGAGGAGGAGAGGGAACTCTGGGTGGCGTGGAACACACGGCGCCTCGAATGGGAAGCAGCACACCCAGGAGTGTCTTTCCCCGAACCTCCCCCGTCCCCTAACGGATCAACCAGCAAAGTTTAGTTGCTGGCAAGGCGCGCAACAACGGGTTAACGGAGCCGCTCGGTTGAATATGTTCGCCCTGACGTTCACCGCTGCCCGTCTGCCAGGTTGACCGCCAGCTGCGCCAGGGTGCGGGCGGGCGTTCCGGTGGCTCCCTTTACCTGGTAGCCTGCCGCCCTCTCCGACGTGGATGTTCCGGCGATGTCGAGATGGGCCCATGCGGCGCCTTCGACAAACTCCTTCAGCAGGAAGGCTGCGGTGATGGAGCCGGCCTGCCTGCCGCCCGTGTTCTTCATATCGGCCACGTCGCTGCGGATCAGTTCTTTGTATTCGTCGAACATGGGCAACTGCCAGAATTTCTCGCCGGTCTGCTTGCCCGCCTTGATCACGTCCCCAATCAACTGATCGTCATTGCCCATCACGCCAGTGGCAGCCTTGCCCAGGGTCGTGACCATGGCGCCAGTCAGCGTAGCGATGTCAACCAGCCGCGTGATGCCCCGTTGGCGGGCGAGGCTGAGCGCATCGGCCAGGACCAACCGGCCCTCTGCGTCGGTATTGATCACCTCAATGGTCTTTCCGTTCATTGCGGTGACCACGTCGCCGGGGCGCTGGGCCGAACCGCCGGGCATGTTCTCGGTGGCGGCCACCATGCCGGTCACATTGATGCGGGGCTTTAGCTGGGCGATGATCTGCATGGCCCCTATTACCGAGGCGCCTCCGGCCATGTCGCCCTTCATTGCCTCCATGTTCGCGGCCGGCTTGAGGGAGATTCCGCCGGTGTCAAAGGTGATGCCCTTGCCGATCAGTCCGAGGTTGTTGCCGGGATTATCCGGGTCCCCGTCGTAGGTGAGGATGATCAGCTTGGCCGGCTCCTCGGATCCCTGGGCTACCCCGATGAACGCGCCCATGCCCATCTCGCGCATGTCGGCATTGTCCATGACCTCGAAACCCAGGCCATTGTCCTCGGCCACTCGCCGCGCCACTTCGGCCATCGAAGTAGGGGTCATCACGTTGGCCGGTTCGTTGACCATGTTCCGGGTGATCATCGTTGCCTCGGCCATGGCGCGGCCCCTGTCAACCCCTACTCGGATGGATTCGGCGCGCGCCTCGTCCAGCTCGGCGATGGTCAGCTCCTCGAAATCACCGTCGGCGTCATCGCCGTTGCTGTGGTAGCGGTCGAAGCGGTAAAGCCCCAGGAGAGAGCCTTCGGCGATGGCCTGCCCGGCTTGATCAGGCTCCAGTCCGCCGATGCCCGCTCCGTGAGCGATGGTAACCGCGCTGTGGATGCCCCGGCGGCGCAGGAACCTGACGGCCTCCGACGACACCCGGCGCACCACTTCGGCATCGAAATCCTCCTGGGTTCCGAGACCTGCCACCACCACGCGGGAGGGCGTGATTCTTCCCATGGTGTGGAGAAGAGTCATTTCTCCTTTCTTGCCGGTGATCTCTCCATCCTCGATCAGGCCGGATATCACCCCATCCAGGGCTCTGTCCACGGCGCCGGTCGCTCCCCCGGGGACCTTGACGCACTTGAACAGATTTACGATCAGGGCCGGTGTATCCGCAGTAGTGATGTCGGCCAATTCGACGGTTATTTTCATTTCTCAAACCCCTTATTTGTTTCTGGACATCGGTGAATTTACTGATACATTATCTCAAAACTAGTGATTGCTTGCCTAGCGACTTCTCCAGGCTATTTTTCACCCCCACCCTAACCCTCCACCGTCAAGGGGGAGGAGATTTCTGAGGATAGTTTCTTAAGTGGGGCAAGGCGCTCAGGTCCTGGCCCATTCCAGCACTTTCTCCAGCACCGGCGCGACGTCCCGGGACGTGTCCACCTCGAAGTGCCGCTGGCGGACCGGCTGCCAGGCAGGCTCCATGCGAGAGTATACCGTCACTCCGGCATCGGACCACGTGAAGGGGTCCATTCCGGCCTCCCGCTCGGCCAGCCGCCGCCTTGCCAATGCCGGAGGGGCGGTCACGACGGCAATGGCCAGCGGCGCGTTGTGCTTCCGGGCAATGGCCATCACCGGTCTCCGGTTTCGTTGTCCAAGGTTGGTGGCATCCAGAATAACTGGATACCCCTGTCCCAGAAATTCGTCGATGAGCCGGTGGCAAGCGCGGAACACCCGGCTGTGCTCATCGGCCGTATATTGCGGCCTCGGTACCAGGGTCTTACGGAGACGGTCCGATTCCAGGACGAGAAAGGGCTGGCGGGAGACGATTGCCTTCGCAAAAGTGGACTTCCCCGAACCCGGCAGCCCGGCCAGCATCAGCAACCGGGGGTTGTCCGGGAGCAGTCCAACGGAGCTGGCGTCCTCCAGGAGACGCGTTCGGAGGCGGGACAGGTCGGCGCTGAAACTAGAGCGCGGCTCTAAGGAGTCCACAGGCACTGGCGCGGCAGTCAGCTAGGTGGTGTCGGAAAAGCCCGGGCTCATATCATCGCCCTGGCCAACTGCGCCCAAGCCGTTCCTCCTGCCCACCTTTGCCTCCAGGACAGCGGGAGAAAGAAGAAAGGCCAACGAGGCGAGAATCATCAGACCTACGGCGACAAATCCCAAGTCCACAGGCAGAGACAGCGCCGTGATCACAATCAATATCGTCGTTATGGCGGCCAGGAGGCCGATGCGAAGCAGCCGCGGCCCCACCTTCAGGAATACCGCCGTGGTGATCGCCAGGGCCAGGAAAATGAACGCCCGGGCCGTGTCCGACTGCTGCATGCGTTCGGCGTGGTCGCTCCACAGGCCGCCCGACCAGTTGAGGAAAAGAACCCAGGAGGTCAGGAACGGGAACGGAAGGGCTGTCAGCGAGACGAGGAGCCAGTCTCGCCGGGCGATCTTGGACACCACGTTAAACACGATCCACATGGAGAAAGGCACATAGCCAACTAGGAGGAGAAACAGCACCACGTTGAATGGCAGCGCGCCAGTGGTAATCAGCGTCCAGGCCCCATAGCCCAGAGTTATCAGCGACAGGAGCCAGGATATGGCAGGCGCGGCGAGAGTATAGCCCATCCAGGTGTAGGACCACTGGCTGGGCCGTCCCGCCCGCCAGTTGCGCCAAGTCACGAAGGCTATGCAAACCAGCACAACGCTTACCAGGAAGTAATGGCTCCACAGGTGCAGCGCGAAGAGGGCGGCGAGAAGGAAGTGCGGGACGACGGCGAGCAGCACGTCGCGCCAGACCCCCGTGCTGTGGACCGCGTACATGCGGCTTGCCACAGTCCTGGGCGCTCCCATTTCTTCGATGGCGCGGGCCAAGGCGGTTTCCCGGTCGAGGCCGGCCGCCTCCATTTCGGCGGCTTTGTCCTCGATGTGTCCCTGCAGTTCCTCCAGAATTTCCCGCTCCCGGTTGGGATCGAGGTGGAGGCGATGGGCCAGTGAGTTCAGATATTTGTTAACGTTGCCCGGCATTTTGGCAAAGCCCTGTCTGGTCGGTTAGGTCTCAGCCAACATCACGGAGTTCATGGCGCGGCTGAACCGGCGCCATTCTTTTTGACGGTCACTCAGTTCCTGTTTTCCGCGCTCGGTAATGAAATAGTAACGCCGTCGAACACCGTTGGGCGTGTCCTCCCAGCGGCCTTCGATCAGCCTGGCACGTTCCAGCCGGTGCAAAGCTGGGTAAAGCGTGCCTTCCTTGAAAGCGAAATAGCCGCTGCTGCGCTGGTTAACTTCCTTCACGATCTGGTAGCCGTACATCGGCTCGGCATGCAGGAGCGCCAGCAGCAGGGTATCCGTATTTCCCTTGAGAAGCTCTTGTTGTTGCATCAGATTAACCAGAAATAACGGCTCTGCGCCTAGTTTATTTTCCCGCGTGCCTCGTGGTCAACCGGGATCAGAGAGTATTGATGACGGTCCTGATGAACCACAGCACGATTATCACTACCATAGGACTGAGGTCCAGCCCTCCAAAGGTAGGCAGCATCCTCCTGACCGGTGCCATCACGGGCTCCGTTATCTGAAAGACGACCCGGCTGATGGCCTCCAGAAACGCCGGATAGGGTGGGCGCATCACAAGTGGAACGAAGGACAGGATGGCCCTGGCAAAAATGGCCACGGTGAAGAGGATAATGAAGTAGTTGATCAGTTGGATCAGCAGTTCCAAAGCAGTACCGGCCCGGCGGCGCCTCGCCTATCCTTGCCCCAGCTGGACCGACTTCCGGTAGGCAGCATCCACCGCGGCTACCAGCGCGGCCGGCACACCCTGTTCCTCCAGCACGCGCAAGGCCTCGGCGGTGGTCCCGGCGGGGGAAACGACCATATCCTTCAGTTCCGCCGGGTGTCGGCCTGTCTCCATCACCAGTTTCGTGCTCCCGTACACGGTCTGCAGAGCCAGGGTACGGGCCATGTCCCTGGGCATCCCGACGTATACCCCGGCGTCGATGAGAGCCTCGATGAACAGGAAAACGTAGGCGGGGCCACTGGCGCTCAATGCCGTGGCCATGTCCATGTATTTTTCGTCCGATACATAGATCTCTTCGCCAACACTGGCCAACACTGCCCGGGTCATCGCCCGCTGATCGCCGGAGACGCCTTCCGAGCAGGTCCACAGGGTCATGCCGCTGCCCACCTGGGCGGGAGTGTTGGGCATCACCCTGACCACGGCGTCGTGGCCCAACCCTTGCGACAGGGTATCCATCCTGGCGCCGGCAACGATGGAAAGGGCCGCCTGGCCACCCTTGAGAGAGCCGTTCAGCTCCCCCAACACCGGCCCCAAGTCCTGGGGCTTGACTGCGAGCACAGTCAGGTCAGCGCCCGCAATGGCATCCAGATTACTGGCAACGGGGGACACGCCGAATTCCGCAGAAAGGAAGGCGCGCCTTTCCGCCACCGGCTCCCCAATTGCGATGTCGCCGGGCTCGGCCAGTTGGCCCGCCAGGACGCCGTGAATGATGGCCTCCGCCATCTTTCCGCCACCAATGAACGAAAGCTTCATAATTTTTCAGCCTGTCGCAACAGCACAAATGGTCTTTGCGTATTTCCCTGCCTGTCGTGTTCAGGGGTTAGAAGGTATGTGGCAAATCCAGTTCGTTTTCCGATTTGCGTGCCCCCCGAGGCATCGTTGTTTCTGTAAGTACTGGGTACGCCCTCACCCTAACCCTCTCCCAGAAGGAGAGGGAATATTTGAACTGCGTAACTCCTGTCAGAAATCGGCGAGTCCATCACCCTTGACCAAGGCCACGGCCAACCGGATTGCCTCCAGCATGCTTGTGTGAGTCGCAATGCCCTTGCCAGCGATGTCGAAGGCCGTGCCGTGGTCAACAGAGGTCCTGACGAACGGCAACCCGAGATTGGCGGTAATGCTTTCCTCGAATCCGTAGACCTTGACCGGTATGTGCCCCTGGTCGTGATACATGGCAAGCACGGCGTCGTAGCGGC
This sequence comes from Dehalococcoidia bacterium, assembly GCA_965203005.1. GTDB lineage: Bacteria > Chloroflexota > Dehalococcoidia > Lucifugimonadales > UBA3495 > VXOI01. The sequence continues at coordinate 403,004 of CBDBBS010000002.1, read as the reverse complement.
CCTCGGTGGCGTGGTGGAAAACGATGTCCGCCGGTATGGGGCCCACCGCATTGATGCCCTCGGCCCGGGCAGCTTCGATGGCCGGCGAAATCTCCTCAGCCTCCTCGTTGCCCAAGAGGCCTCCATCGCTGCCATGCGGGTTGAGAGCAGCAGCCGCGATCCTGGGTTCCCGGAACCCGTAGGACACAAACGCCTCGTGAGAGAGCCGCAGGTAGTCCAGGATGCGGTCCTTCTTCACATAGTCGCAGGCCACTCGCAGGGAGCGATGGGTGGTGAGGTGTATCACCCGCAGGTTGCGTGCCATGAGCATCGTGGCGACCGTCCTGACCCCGGACAGTTCCTGCAGCAGTTCCATGTGGCCGATGGACTTGTAGCCTGCCAGGCTCGCGGCCTCCTTGTTCAAGGGAGCCGTGGCAAGGCCCCCAACGGTACCCGCAAGAGCAAGCTCCCCGGCCCGGGTAACCCACTCCATTGCCGCTTTTCCACAAGCAGGGTTGATCTCCCCGACTGTGATGTCCTCGGGGTTGAGATTCCCGATGTCCAGGACGTCTATGACGCCACTGTCCGCTCCGGCGCTGCCGGGATTCTCCGTAGCGGTGACCCGCAACGGCACCCCGGACAACTCCACAGCCCTCTCCATGGCGTAGGAACTGCCAACCACCAGCGGACGACAGGACTCATAGACTCGCGGGTCGGCCAGCGCCTTGGCCACCACCTCCGGTCCGATGCCGCAGGGGTCCCCCATGGTTATGGCGATGCCCGGCTTCACACCGCTGCTCATTGCAGTTTCCTCGAAGATTTGACTGGCGAAAATTATATCACGGGACCGAATTGGACTGGCCCGGAGTGATATCCAGCAGGGTCTTTCGGTTTTCGAAGGCAACCGTTCCAGTCCGTTCATGGTGAGCTTGTCGAACCACGAACGGACGACCCCTCGACAAGCTCAGTAGGGGCGAGAGGAATTCCTGCCTACCGCGAATACGAAAACTACGGGGGTACGCCCTCACCCCAACCCTCTCCCGGAGGGAGAGGGAGAACCAAAAGAACTTTAAGTCTCCAGTGACTGGAGAGGGGCGGGCCTTGACCCGCCCCTGCGACTTCTGCCAACGCGACCGGACCAGGTCACTCGCACTTGTTCCAGCCGCATGATATGCACATCAGGCAGCCTTCCTGGTAGATCACAGGGGTATTGCAGTCGGGGCAACGCCTCCCGGTTAGTTGCACGATCCCATTTTCCCGGTCGGCGCCGCCGTTGTCGCTCTCATGCGAATGGCCGTTTCCGTTGTGGACGATCTCAGGGGCGAAGGCCATCTGCACACCGTGGCGGAGAGCCGCCGAACCATCGCTGCCGTGGGTATGGCGTTCCAGAGCCAGCGCCACCGCATCGGGGGCGGAGCGCACCAGGGTGCCCTCATCCCAAGCCGGACAGCAGGTAATGCCCCGCATCTGCTCCAGTATCGCGCTGGTCTCAATGCCGGAGCGAAGCGCCAGGGAAACCAGCCTTGAGATGGCTTCGAGTTGCGCGGAGTCGCAGCCGCCGGCTTTGCCCAGGTTGCCGAATACCTCGAAGGGCTGCCCCCTTTCATCGAAATTGATGGTCACGTACATGTTGCCGTGGCCCGTCCGCACTCGCTCGGTCACGCCCGTAATCGACTGGGGACGGCTGCGGGGTGTTACGTGGGCCGGAACGATGGCCGCCTCTTTCTCCTCGACTACCTCGGCCTTCCCGGTATCGCCGGTGCTCAACACCTGGCCGTCCTTGCTGCCATCGCGGTAGACCGTGATCCCCTTGCAGCCCAGTTCGTAGGCCAGCATATAGGCGTTGCGAACATCGTCCACGGTGGCCGAATGCGGAAAGTTGATGGTCTTGGACACTGCGTTGTCCGTGTGTGCCTGTGCCGCTCCCTGCATCCTCACGTGCCACTCCGGGGTTATGTCGTGGGAGGTGCGGAAGACTTCCTTGACCCACTGAGGAACATCGACAGTCTCGAGGGTCCCGGTGCGGGCAATCTCCTCGATCAGCTCCTCGGAGTAAAAGCCTTCGTGGCGCGCAACGGCTTCGAAATATGGATTGCTCTCCACCAGGCGGGTGTTGTCCATCACATTCCGCACATACCCCAGCGCAAACAGTGGCTCAATCCCGCTGGAGGCGCCGGCGATGATGCTGATGGTGCCGGTGGGGGCGATGGTCGTGGGCGCGGAATTACGCATCAGGCGAACCGGCCCGCCGTCCCCTCCGTTGTAGATGCTGCCCTCCCACGCCGGGAAGGGGCCGCGTTGCAGCGCCAACTCCATGGAGGCGCGGTGAGTCTCGTCCCTGATGAAACCCATCACCCGTTCGGCGGTCTCCAGGGCCGGCTCGGAATCGTACGGTATGGCCAGCTGCACTAGCAGATCTGCGAAACCCATCACGCCCAGGCCGATCCGTCGAGTCTTGCGGCTCATCTCGGCGATTTCAGGGATGGGGTATTCGTTCATATCTATGACGTTGTCCAGCATGTGGACTGCCACGCCGATGGTCTCGGCAAGCCGTTCCCAATCGATGGATACCTCGCCCTCCTCGTAACGCAGCATCCGGGCCAGGTTGATGGAGGCAAGGTTGCACGACTCGTAGGGAAGCAGCGGCTGCTCGCCACAAGGGTTGGTGCTCTCGATGCGGCCCAGTTGCGGGTTGGGGTTGTCGCGGTTGATCACGTCAAGGAACACAAGGCCGGGGTCCCCGGTCTTCCAGGCCATTTCCGCCAGGAGGTCGAACACGTCCCGGGCATTGAGTTGGCCCACCACTCTCCCGGTACGCGGGTTTATCAGGTCATAAGGCTCGTCGCGCTTGACCTTCTCCATGAACTCGGCATTGACGCCCACCGAGATGTTGAAGTTGACCAGCGTCTTGCCGTCCTCTTTTGACTTGATGAACTTCAGGACATCGGGATGGGAGACGTCCAGGATGCCCATGTTCGCGCCGCGCCGGGTGCCCCCCTGCTTCACCACGTCGGTCCCGGTATCGAAGGCGCGGATGAAACTGACGGGGCCGCTGGCCACGCCTCCCGTGGAGCCGACTACATCCCCCTCCGGACGGAGGCGGCTGAAGGCAAATCCCGTGCCGCCGCCGCTCTTGTGAATCAGCGCGGTCTGCTTGACCTTGTCAAATATGCCGTCAAGCGAGTCATCCACCGGCAGTACGAAGCAGGCCGAAAGCTGCTGCAACTCCCGGCCGGCGTTCATCAGCGTGGGTGAGTTGGGCAGCAATTCCAGGCGCTTCATCGCGAGGTAGAAGCGCTCCTCTGTCGCCTGAAGCTGCTCTTCACTGGCGCAGTATTTGGCGTCGGCCTGCGACAGGTTGCGCGCCACCCGGCGAAACATGCCGTCCGGGTCCTCGAGCACGTTGCCCTCGCGGTCCTTGGACAGGTAGCGGCGGCGTAACACCACCTCGGCGTTGTCGGACAGGTCGCCGGAGCGGTCATTGACCTGCCCGGCCATTCCCGACGCCTCCAGCGCGGCGGCAATCCGGCGGCGTTTCTCGGTGCTGGAATCCATCTTGTCCGCCGCCCACTCCCCTATACTCTTAACGGCGGTCATCTCTCCCTTCCTTACTGCGATATGCCGTTGTCGGGACTCGCATGTCAAATAAAGTAGCACATCCGTGCCAGAACTTCATCCAGCTAGTGTCATCAAAATCCAGGCGCCAGGTGAAGACAGAAACGGGTGACACGGGATTGCTATTCCAAACGCCAAACCACATAACATAATACAAGATATGGTGGCGTTAAAACAGCTTGGCACAGCAGATGGTAGGCAACTATGGGCAGACTGTCAATCCCGCTCCACGGATCAGCCAGCGCGGCCAGGCAACCAAAGGCCCTTCAAGCCCGCCGGAGGAAACGAGGCGCGGTCAACCTGAGCCGGTGAAACCGTCCTCCCAGTCCCCTTCCAGGTCCTCGTCGTAGGCTTCAAACTCTACTGCGCCAGTCAGCCAGAAGGCCGTCAGACTGGAACGGCAGTTGCGGTCAATGCCGTCCTGCAATTCCGCGATACGCCCTGATCCCACGGGCAGACGCATCAATTCGGTTCTCATTTCGGTGATTTCCGTGTTGAGGGCCAGGAGCCTGGCCAGCGGGGAGAGCTTAAGGCTGCCGTCCATGGGGCGTTACTCCTCGTCGCCTCCCATCGTCCCCACAGCCTCACTTAAATTCTCGTCTTGAGTATCCTCGGGTTCACCGGATGCGGTGAGCGCGACGCCTGAGCCGTTGCCGATCGAAACCGGGACTCCCGTACTCCTGCGGCGCCCTCTGCCGGGCCGCCTGTTGGGCGGCGGCAGGTCCAGAAGGGGCAGCTGGTTCCCTTCCCGCAGGTCGTTTACCGCCTTTTCGAAGCTTTCGATCTCCTCGAAATTTCGATGCACGCTGGCGAAGCGGATGTAGGCCACCCGGTCGACGTTCTGCAGGCGATCCATAATCGCCCTTCCCAACATGTCGGAGGATACTTCGCCGCTCCCGTTCTGCTGGAACTCGGCCTCCACCTCGTCCACCATCTGCTCTATCGTGCGGGCGTTGACCGGGCGCTTCGCGCAGGCCTTGCGGAGGCCCGATATCATTTTGTCCCGGTTGAATTCCTCCCTGCGGCCGTCGCGCTTGGACACCATCAATGGCACAGACTGCACTCGCTCGTGAGTGGTGAAGCGGCGACTGCACTTCAGGCATTCCCGGCGCCGCCGGATACCTGCGTCGTTCACCCTCGAGTCGGTAACCTTTGAGTTTCTGTCAGAGCAGTACGGGCACCGCATGTTATCGTGCTCGTTCCTGAATCGCTCCCGCAGAATCCGATCATTATGTACACCATTTAGTGCCGCCGGAAACAGGCGATACCATTGATGGTGCTGGGATTCTAATGAAGAGTATCGGTTCCGTCAAATGCAGTCTCAAGAGGGTCAAGGGGTGAAGCGCGAGGCGCACGAAAAGACCGCCCCTGAATTCAGGAGCGGTCAAAGCTGATTCCCGGCGCCCTATATTGTTACCGGACTATGTTTGGATAAGTGCAGCAGGCTGCCGAGAACATTACTCAGCGGTTGATTCGGGCGTTTCCGCGGGTGGGTCCCTCGGGACCCACCCGATGTCTATCCTGGTTAGTGGTACGGCCTAGCGGAATCCGCCCCGCTGCCGGCCTGAGTTGCGCCGCAGGAAGCTGGGGACGTCCAGATCGTCCTCGGAGAGAGGCGAAACGTCTGCCAGCAGGCGCTCCAGTTCCTGCTCCCGGATCTGCCGCGTCTCGGCCATGATCGGGAAGGCCGCAGCGACCATCGTGATCTTGACCTCGTCCTCCAGGCGCGGGTCCCGGCAGGTGCCAAAGATGATGTTGGCTTCGGGGTCGGACAGGTCCTGGATCACTTCCGCCGCGTCCTGGACTTCCTGCAGGGTCAGGCTGGCGCCGCCGGTCATCACGAACAGGATCCGCTTGGCTCCGTCCATGGTGATGTCCAGCAGCGGGCTCTTCGTGGCCATGCGAGCTGCGTCGGCAGCCCGGTTCTCGCCCTTGCCCCTGCCGATGGCCAGCCAGGCGGGACCGGCGTTGTTGAGAATTGTGCGCACGTCGGCAAAGTCGACGTTGATCTCGCCGGGCACGGTGATGACTTCGGCGATGGCCTGGATGCCCTGCTGCAACACGGAGTCAGCGAGCTTCAGTGCGTCTTCCCAGGTGTAGTCCTCGTGCTCGGTCTCCTGCATGTGCAGCAGGCGGTCATTGGGGATCACGATCAGGGTATCTACGTGGTCCTTGAGCCTTGCAATGCCCTCCTCCGCGTTCTTGCGCCGGGTGGCGGCTTCGAACTGGAAGGGACGGCTGACGACTCCAACGGTAAGAGCGCCCGACTCCTTGGCGATCTGGGCTACCACGGGGGACGCGCCGGTGCCGGTGCCGCCGCCCATTCCCACGGCCACGAATACCAGGTCCGCGCCCTCGACGGCCTGTGCGATCTCGGTCCGGCTTTCCTCAGCAGCCTGGCGTCCCAGGTCGGGGTTGGCGCCGGCGCCCAGGCCCCGGGTCAGGTTGCTGCCGATGGCGATCCGGTTGGGCACGTCGCAGCGGAACAGATGCTGCGCGTCGGTGTTAATGGCCCAGTACTCCACCACCGGGAGTTTGTCCTTGTACATTCGGCTGACTGCGTTGGAGCCGCCACCGCCGACGCCGAACACCTTGATTGAAGGCGCGCCGGCGTTTACTTCCTGCACCATCTCAAAGGTGTTTTCCGGTTCATCCAGGGATTCCCATGCCGCTGAATTGCCTGTGGTCATCTCGATTCCTCCCCACCTGAGTGAAATTTTGAACTGGCCTTCCCGGCCGCCTGAAATATCCGGTACGGGATTCCCCCGGCCCGAGTTTGAAACCCGTTTGGCGGCTGACTGCCTAAGCCTGCGCCCCGGCTCTGCGCCGCATGGGAGCCTTGAACCGCCATCGCCTGGGCTTGGATTCCTTGTCGCCTTCGCCTCTCAATTCCTGGATGCTGTCCTGGTGCTTGATGCCCCACAGCAGCAGTCCCACTGCCCCGGAGAATGTGGGCTTGCGCAGCTCGGTTGGCAGCCCGGAGATACCATAGGGGTAGCCGATGCGGACGGGGCCGCCCAGGGTTTCCTGGACCAGTTCCTGCAAACCGACTATCTGCGATCCGCCGCCGGTCAAGACCATTCCGCCGATGGGCCATTCCTGCAGGCCCGCCTGCTTCACCCGGGTCAGGGCCATCTTGAGGATTTCCACCATGCGCGCGTTGAGCGGCTCGGCCAGCGCCTTCCTCGGAATGGGCCGCTGCCAGTGCTGCTGCATTTCCGGTATCTCGACGGTATCGTCGTCCGCCACCATGTCGGGATACACGGTTCCGTGAGTGACCTTGATATCCTCCGCAATGTGGAAGGAGGAGCCCAGTGCCGCTGCCAGGTCCCTGGTCAGGGAATGCCCACCCACGGGCAGGACATCGGAGAACCACGGCGATCCTTGGCGATAGAGAACGATGTCGGTAGTTCCGGCCCCGATGTCCAGCAACATCACTCCCATTTCCCGCTCGTCGCCGGTGAGGGTAGCCTCCGCAGAGGCGATTCCCTGTAGCACCAGGCTCCGCACAAAGACGTCTCTTGTCTCGACCGCCTTGATGGTGTTCTGGAGCACCACCGCGTCTCCCAGCACGACGTGGGAGTCCACCTCGATATTCTTTCCGGCGAGACCCAGGGGATTGCGGACTCCGGACAGCCCGTCCACCGTGTATCCCATCGGGATTACGTGAAGGACCTGCTGTCCCTCCTCCACCTTGGGGAAGGAACCACGGATCATGGTGTCCAGCATCTTCGTGGAGATGTCCTCCGGATTCGCCTGGTTGTCCATGACTTCCCTGCGGTTCACGCTGGCTATGTGAGAGCCGCTGACGCTCACATACACCCCGACCGGGCCAGTCGCTCCGATGTACCGCTGGGCCTCGTCCATGGCAGCCTGTACGCTGGCCCGGACATCCTCGACGTTCTCGACTCGCCCGCGAAGTATCCCCTCGGAGGGCACCACGCCCGTTCCAAATATCTTCAGGTCGCCCTCGCTTCCCACCCGCGAAACCAGAGCCGTAACCTTCGAAGTGCCAATATCAATAGCCGTATAGAACGTGTCTCTCATTGTGTCCTCACCTTCCCACTGCGTTGGTCGTTTAATCCTAAAGATCGGACTGGATTCGCCGCGCCAGGCGCAGCCGTGCGCTCCGGCTGCGGGGATTGAAAGCGACTTCCTCGCCAGTTGGCCGGATGATCCGGCGGTTTATGATGGCCAGTTCCGGGGTCTGCCCGCAGATGCACTCGGGCAGGCCAGGAGGACATACGCAGGCAACTGAGCGGTGCGCCAGGAACTGCTTGACTATGCGGTCTTCCAGGCTGTGGTAGCCGATTACTGCCAGCCTGCCACCCGGGCGCAGCAGGGCCACGGCTGCTTCCAGGCCGGCCTGCAAGTTCTCCAGCTCTCTGTTCACCGCAATTCGCAGCGCCTGGAAGGCCCAGGTGGCCGGATGCAGCCGGCGGGTCCGCTTCCTTCCCGACATCCGCTCCACCAGATTCGCCAGTTCGGCGGTGGTCCTTATAGGGCGGGCGGAACGTTCCCTTACAATGGCTCGCGAAAGCGCCCGTGCCCTGGGCTCCTCTCCCAGTCTCCGGAATATGTCAGCCAGCTCGTTCTCGCTGGCGCCGTTCACCAGGTCGGCTGCCGTGACAGCCTGCTCCCGGTCGTAACGCATATCCAGAGGTTCGTCAGTCTGAAAGCTGAGTCCATAGCCGGGCCGGTCAACCTGCCGGGACGAGAACCCCAGGTCCAGCAGGATTCCATCCACCTGCGTGATGCCCATTTCCGCTGCCAGCGACACCATGTCTGCGTAGTTGCCCTGCGCCGCCTGGAATACAGGCCCAAAGGCTGCCAGCCTCCTGGATGCGTCGGCGACGGCCCGCCCGTCGAGATCTATCCCGAGAACCAGGCCAGGCCCACTCTGATCACCACCCGTCCTGGGTTCGGCCACTCCGGCCTGGCCCGGCTCAGACATGCGACGGAGGATGGCAAGGGAATGTCCTCCGTCCCCCAAGGTGCAGTCGAGGTAAACACCACTGCGGGAAACGGCAAGGCCATCAACCACCTCAGCGACGAGCACCGGAAGGTGATACGACGAGGACGAGGCGGAAGCGCCCTCGGAGCTGGAACTCACGGCCACACTCCGGACAGCGCTCTCCACCGCGTGAATCGTGATGTTTGCTGACAGAACCAATTTCCCACCGGATCTCCGCCTCAACCGGCAGAGTTGACTAAAGGCCAGCTTTCGAGCCGCCCAAAATGACGGTCCCGGTGCTAGGCTCAACTGAAAGTACCAATCCGCGATATGAATTGTCAACTAAATTTAATATTTTTTTTAATTATTTTTGGAATTCATGATAGAGAAGCCGGTAAGGGTTGCCATAGGGCCTCCTATGCCTTTGCGAATTGCCTGCCAGGGCCGCGAGACGTCATCGTTGTGGCCCTTATGCGGGCGTGAGTCGTTACGGTCATGACGGCGGAATATCAGGAGCGACTGACAGGGGCCTTGCGGCTTTCGCCGTCCGCGAAAATGGGAGCGGCTGAGGCCCCGGTGTGGTGAAAAACGAGCCCGCGCTGAATCGAAGCGAAAGACCCCGCAACCCCGCAAACCGCACCCAATAGTCCGCGCGCCTGCCCTGGATGAGCCGGCTCACTCCGTAAGCAGGCAGCATTCTCTGGCAGCCTCCCGTCCTTTTGTGTCTACCCGGACTGTGCTATACTTTTGCAGTCCACCGACTGACTCGGTACACACACGCGCCCGTGAAATGGTGGACAACAAGAGGACATGCAGAGGGCAGCCGGTGCAAGTTACGCGGGAATCGGATAGTTCAATCGAGATTACTCTCAATATCTCTATGGATTCCGACGATGAAGAGCCGTTTCTGAATCGCTCGTACCGCAGGCTCGCTGGCCGCGTCAGAATCCCGGGATTCCGTCCCGGCAAGGCGCCCCGCTCGGTTGTAGAGAACCACCTGGGCAGGGCGACGCTGGTGCAGGAAGCCCTGGAATTCATGATTCCCGAGTCCCTGGACCAGGTGCTCAGGGAGCAGGAGATCCGGGCATTTGCCGAACCGCAGCTGGAAGTCCTGGATCTGGAGCCGGTTTCCTTCAAGGCGGTCGTCCCGTTGGAACCGGACGTTGACCTCGGCGAATTCCGCTCCATCCGCGTGGATGCGGCCCCCGTCGAAATTGGACAGGAAGACGTGGACCGCGTGCTGGAGAGCCTTCAGTACGAGAGCGCGCCCTGGGAGCCGGTTGAACGACCCGTGGCGTTCGGCGATCTTGTTACCTTGAACGTGACCGGGAATATTGCCGGTGAGGATGCGATCAACGACGAGGGCGTGGATTTCATTCCACAGTTGGACAACGAACTTCCCCTGCCAGGGTTCTCGGTTTACCTCGAGGGAATGACCGAAGGCCAGGAGAAGGATTTCACCCTTTCCGTCCCCGAAGACTATCCGCAGGAAAATTACGCGGGGAAGGACTGCAATTTCCATGTGGAAGTGGTGGCCGTCAAGGAAAAGCAACTCCCTGATCTCGACGACGAGTTCGCCAAGGGCGTACGCGAGGGCTTCGAAAGCATGGAGGCCCTGCAGGAACACATCCGCCAGCGGCTGACCGAGGAAGGAGAAGCCACCGCCCAGCGGGAGATGGAGCGCAACGTACTTGAGGAAGTGAAAAAGATCGCCAGTATCCATGCCTCCGAGCTGATTTACCAGCGCGAAATGGAGTCCATCAGGGAGGACCACGAGCGCACGCTGAGGAATCAGCGCCTCGACATGGATACTTACCTGCGATTCATCGGTCAGACCGAGGAGGAATGGTCCGACCAGTTGCGGCCCCAGGCTGAGGACCGCCTGGCAACGTTCCTGGTGATGCGCAAGCTCGCCGATCAGGAAGGCATCGAGGCAACCTCGGAGGATGTGGACGCGGAAATCGACCGGCTTACCGAGAATTCCGCCGAGGAAACGGTGGACAACCTGCGGCGTGTCCTGAATTCCGAGGATTCCCGCGAGTCCATCAGGTCATCCCTTCTCAATCGCAAGGTGCTGGCCTACCTGGTAGACATTGCCCGCGCCAACGGCGAGCCAACAGCAGACGCAACCAACGGCGATACAGAGGAACCGGATGGCCAGCCACAATCAGAGGCTGCCGCAGAGGCGGAAGTTGCCTCGGAAGAGGACGACGCCACCGGCGACGCTCCCAACAACGGAGAGCAGTCAGATGAATAACAACCCTTACTGGAACGAGCTATACGTTCCGCAGGCCATAATTCCCACGGTCATAGAGAACAGTCCACGAGGCGAGCGGGCCTTTGATATTTACTCCCTGCTCTTGCGAGAGCGGATCGTCTTCCTGAACACGCCCATCAACGACCGCGTCGCCAACACCATAATCGCGCAGTTGCTTTTCCTGGAGCGGGAGGACCCTGACCGGGACATCAACCTGTACATCACCAGCCCCGGCGGCGTGATCCGTTCCGGCCTGGCGATATACGACACCATGCAGCTGATCAACCCCGACGTAGCCACCATCTGCCTTGGCATGGCCGCCAGCATGGGATCGTTCATTCTGGCCGGGGGCGCCAAGGGAAAGAGATACGCCCTGCCCAATTCGACCATTCACACCCATCAGGCCATGGGCGGCGCGCAGGGCCAGGCCTCCGACATCGAAATCGCCGCGCGGGAAATCATTCGTCTGGAGCGCCAGCTCAACACGATTTTGTCGGAGAACACCGGGCAGCCATACGATAAAGTAGCCCAGGACTCCAGCCGCGATTTCTATCTTACCGCCGAGGACGCCCTGGAGTACGGCTGGATCGATGAGATTCTCACGCCGAAGAAGCCGGAAGGGCAGGGCAAGTAAGCGCCTATCCCCTCCCCAGCAGACGGACAATCAAGGAATTGAAAAAGGAGACTGTCCAAATGCCTGACACACCCGAGACTAACGGACTCTTCGTCCCTCAGAGCATCATCCCGATGGTTATTGAGACCAGTCCACGGGGCGAACGGGCATTTGACATCTATTCCCTTCTGCTGAAAGAGCGCATCGTCTTTCTGAACACCCCGATCAACGACCAGATCGCCAACATCATAATCGCCCAGCTGCTGTTCCTGGAGCGGGAGGACCCCGACCGGGACATCAACCTGTACATCAGCAGCCCCGGCGGCGTGGTCAGCTCCGGCCTGGCAATCTACGACACAATGCAACTGATCTCGCCGGACGTTTCTACCATCTGCCTGGGCATGGCGGCCAGCATGGCTACCCTGCTGCTCTCGGGAGGCGCAAAGGGCAAGCGCTACGCCCTGCCGAACTCCACGATACACATGCACCAGCCGCTGGGCGGCGCGCAGGGACAGGCGTCTGACATTGAGATTGCTGCGCGAGAAATCATCAGGTTGCAGGAAAAGCTCCGCATCATGCTGGCCGACAATACTGGCCAGCCGTATGACAAGGTAGCCGTCGACACTGACAGGGACTACTACCTCACCGCTGAACAGGCCGCAGAGTATGGGCTGATTGACGAAATACTCGGGGCCAAGAAGGCGGAGGAAGAGGCCGCGGCAGGCGCTCAGGAATAACAAAAGCGGATCAGCAGGTACAAGGGTAAGCAAGGTTGTGATGCTGAGTGTGAGGGAATAGCCGTTGACTACTGGCCGTTATACCCCCAGATCGGTTCAATGTTCTTTTTGCGACCGGCCTCATCCAAAGTCTGAAATCCTGATGTCGAGCGAAGGGCAGGCTTCGGTCTGCTTTACCTGTGTCCGCACTCTCGCCGAAGTTGTGGCAGATGAAGACGGGCTGGCTCCGCCGCCTCCGCCGCCATTGCGGCGAATGCCACCCCGGGAAATCTACGCCAATCTCGACGCTTATGTCGTCGGGCAGGAACGGGCCAAGAAGATTCTCAGCGTTGCGGTCTACAATCACTACAAACGCATCCGCAACGGGCTGAGGCCCGCATCGGTAGAAATCCAGAAGACCAACATCCTCCTCATCGGGCCCACCGGCTGCGGCAAGACACTCCTGGCCGAAACGCTGGCCCACACCCTCGATATCCCCTTCGCGGTCTGCGACGCCACATCCCTCACGGAATCGGGCTATGTGGGCGAAGACGTGGAGAATATCCTACTGCGATTGATCCAGGCCGCTGACTGGGACATTCACCGCGCGGAACACGGGATCATCTACATCGACGAGGTTGACAAGATCGCCCGCAAGGAGGGCATCAACCGCTCCATCACAAGGGACGTGTCCGGTGAGGGCGTGCAGCAGGAACTGCTGAAAATCATCGAGGGATGCGTGGCCAACGTACCTCCCCAGGGCGGACGGAAGCATCCCCACCAGGAATTCCTGCAGATCGACACCAGCAATATTCTGTTCATTTGCGGCGGCGCCTTCGATGGCCTGGATGAGGTCGTGGAAAAGCGCTGCAACGCCAGCTCTAACCGGCTGGGATTTCTTGCCGGAGGGCGCTCGGACCCACAGGCGGCTGTAAGACTGGCTGGCCGGGTCTCACCCGACGATCTGCTGGAGTTCGGGTTCATACCAGAGATGGTAGGCAGACTGCCCGTAACCGTCACCCTTGAACCACTGGACAAGGACTCGCTGGTGCGCGTGCTGACGGAGCCAAGGAACGCCATCGTCAAGCAGTACCAGCACCTGTTCCAGATGGATGGCGTTGAGCTGGAGTTCACCCGTTCAGCGCTGGAGGCGGCCGCAGAGCGGGCACTGGAGCACAGGACGGGAGCCAGGTACCTGCGGTATGTTATCGAGGATACGCTGCTGGACGTCATGTACGATCTGCCGTCGCTCCATGGCGCGGCGCGCTGCGTAGTAGACAGGGACAGCATTGAGGGTCTCTCCGCGCCCAGGTTGCTGGATCCTGCCGGCAAAGATCTGGCGTTGCCCACCGAGCCGATGCGAAAGTCGGCCTAACAGCCTAACCTAGCCTCAGCCACCGAAAGTGCCGTGCTTACGACGCTGGTTAAGCGTCCCTGCTCATTGCCTCCTCGATGCGCGGGTCCAGGCACAATCCGCCATAGCCGCGAGGGTCAAAGGCCCGTTCCGCCGAGACCGAAACCTCCTTGCCAACGGATGCTACGTCCAGGGCAACCTCTCCGAGGCTCAGCGAACGCAGCGTTTCCAGCAGCAGGTAGGGCTCCCGCCGGTACTGCTCTGACCGGATCAGCCTGAAGAGGTCATATTCCTCCCCAAACCCCCGCCTTACCTCGGACAGGTCGTTCCCCTCCAATTCCTGCCAGTGGGGTATCATCTCGGGCGTTTTCAACGGTACCGTCACGTAGGATACTAAGGGCCCCCGGTCTACCTCCTCGGTGGCCAGGTGCATCATCGCGCCGGTGGTCTCCGCGCGCTGCTCAATGAGTTGCCAGACCACTTCCTGCCAGGCGCCAATGGGCCCGTCAGGCAGCGCCGGGTGGAGGTTAAGGAGCGGGAAAGCCCGGCAGAGAGACGAGCTGGCAATGAGCATGTACCCGGCCAGAACGCATATATCCGGCCGTTGGCCACTGAGCAGGTCCAGCACCTCGGAATCGTAAGCGGCGCGATGGTCAGCGAAGCGGCCGCCGGTGCGACTGCGAAATGCAGCGGACGAATGAGTGAACAGCGGTATGCCGTAATCAGCCACCAGCCTGAAGTATTCGTCCGAGCCTTCGGCTTCGCCATGGTCCCGGTTGCTGAAAACGAAGTCGATGCGGGCGTTGATCCCCTCCGATTCCAGTCGCTCCCTGACAAAGCGAAGCAGTCCTCGAGAACCCTCGCCGCGCCCGGTGGAGAACCATCCGATTCTGAGCACGGTCAGGGCACCAGCTTCCGCAGCTTGGCGTATACCGGCGCCAGCATGAGCACCGGGTTGGGCCGGCGGCCAACGCAGGTGCCTGCGCGAATGGCCCGCATCAGGCCCTCCGGCGTCGCCTCCAATTCGGCGGCGGGAACCTCGGTGTAGGTGCGCCCCAGCTCAAGGGCAGCGTGGGAATCGCTGCATGCCACCACCGGCAGGGAATGGTCGGCGGCGAAGTCGACGCCCCGTGTGTTGTCACGGGACAGGAACGTGTGCGCGTTGTACCCTTCGAGGAAGTCGACCCATGGCGCTATCTCCAGAATGGTACTGGCGCCCATGGCCGTCGGACGAAGGCGATCAAACGGGTGGGGAATACCCACCAGTCCACCCTGGTCCTTCACCCTCTTGACCGTTTCCAGGGGAGTGAGCCGGGGCGGCACCGGCTCCTCAAGGAACAGGCCCAGTATGTCTCCCTTCGACGTCTTGATTTCCTCTCCCACGATCACAGGGAATCCTGCCGCCTTTTCACGGGCCTCCAGCCCTCCACGAATATTGTCGTGGTCGGTGACCGCAACGAGGGCGAGGCCAGAGTCCCGGCAACGCTGGATCACGGATGACACGGGGGCAGCCGAGTCGTGGGAGTGTCGCGTGTGGACGTGGAGGTCGATTCTTACCGTATCAGCTGCTGTGGTCATCTGGTCAACTTCAGCAGGTCGCTCAAGTGGGAAGGCTAGAAGGGGAGCTTTCTATTATTCGTCTGAATCAGGATTAACAGGATAAAGAGATGTACAGGATTGAAGCTGCGGCCGGGGATGGGTATCAACATCCTGATATTCCTCGAATCCTGTAATTCCTGATAGGAGTTACGCAGTTGGAGATTTCACCCCCACCCTAGCCCTCCCCCATCAAGGGGGAGGGAACTTCTGAGACTGTCACTAGAAGGGTATCTCCTCTTCCTCTTCGGGAACCTCGTCGTAAGGGGCCTCATCGAAGAATGGTGGCTCAGCGTCTCCGGGCACTGTGGGCGAAGCGGCGGGGC
Source organism: Dehalococcoidia bacterium (assembly GCA_965203005.1). GTDB lineage: Bacteria > Chloroflexota > Dehalococcoidia > Lucifugimonadales > UBA3495 > VXOI01. The sequence goes on along the minus strand of CBDBBS010000002.1, from coordinate 387,594 downwards.
GCTGGTAGTTTTCCCGGAGGGTAGTGACCTCCAACTCCGCCGAATCCAGCAGTTGGTTGCAGCGTTGCACCAGCTTCATCCCCTGCTCAAACTGCGCCGTAGCGTCGCCCAGGGTCAGCCCTCCAGCCTCCATCTTCTCGGCTATTTCAGCCAATTGCCGGAAGGCTTCCTCAAAGGTTATTTCCCCCGGATTGAAAGAGGCGCCGGTCTGGTCAGCTTGGCTGGAGGACATATTTGCGGTCTCCGCTATCGGGTGACGGTTAGCAGTTCACGAACCGGGATCAAGGAATGGAACACGAAACACTATAGCAGCATCGCGGAGGCTGGAGGTTGCGCCTCCTTGGTCTTCCGCTTTCGTGTCGGCCGGGGTTGTGCAGGCACGGATACGGGAGGTGCCTCCGCCGCTCCATTAGATGGAGAGCCGACCACCGCTGGCACATCCCCGTCCGCCACGGTAATCAGGAGTTCATCGCCAGCGCTGGCCTGCGAAGCGCTGGTCAACGCCTTTCGGGTTCCTATCAGTTCCACGACGGCAAAACCCCGCCGCAGGGTAGCCCTGGGGTCGAGTCCGCGGAGGCGCTGGTAGAAGCCGTCAACCTCCAGTCGGCGCTGCATTGCCATGGACGCGACCGAGGCGCCGGCCACCCGCGACAGGTCGTCGATCCGGCGCCGGAGGGTGGGAATGTCTGGCAACCCAGCCTCCAGCTGACGCCGCAGCCGGTCGACTGCCGTGCGCTCCTGCTGAAGCTGCCCGGCAAGCTGGCGGTCCATGCGCTGGAGGAAGTTTGCCACGGTAAAGCGCAGGTCCCGGATGTCGGGAGTAATCAATTCAGCCGCCGCCGAGGGCGTGGGAGCCCTGACATCGGCCACAAAGTCGGCTATGGTCTCGTCAGTCTCGTGCCCCACCCCGCTGACAACCGGCGTCCGGCAGGCGTAGATGGCGCGGGCGACGGCTTCTTCATTGAACGCCCACAGGTCCTCGAGGGAGCCTCCGCCACGGGCCACAATGATCACGTCGCAGCCGCCGTCCCGGTCCAGTAGCTCAAGGGCAGAGGCGATGCTGGCCGAGGCGCCCTCCCCCTGCACCAGGGTTGGCGACAGGACCAGTTTGGCGAGAGGAAAACGCCGGCCCAACACGTTTTGGATGTCGTGAAACACGGCTCCCGTGGGAGACGTGACCACGCCTACGACCTTGGGAAACACCGGCAGGGGCCGCTTCCGGCTGGGGTCGAAGAGGCCCTCGGCGGCCAGCTTCTGGGTCAGCCGCTCAAGCTCCAGGGCCAACTCTCCGAGACCCTGGGGAGCCACCACGTCGACCATAATGTTGAGGGTGCCGCGAGGCTCGTAGAAGGATATCTTGCCGTGGGCCGTGACCTGCTCGCCGTTGGCCAACAGGTGGATACCCCGCTGGCTGCGGAACATTACCGCCTGCAGGACGGCCTGGCGGTCTTTGAGGTTGAAGTAGGCGTGGCCAGACGAGGCGATGCTGAGGTTGGAAACCTCGCCTTCGATCCACAAATCTCCCAGGTGCGGGTCCGATTCCAGCTCGCTCCGGATGTAGGTCGCTACCTGGGAGACGGTATAGGTCGGCACGACCTCAGCTCACGCGCTCTGAGTAGGCCCCGGTGCGGGTGTCCACGCGAATGACCGTGCCCGGCGTGATGAACATGGGCACGTTGATCCGAAGTCCGGTCTCCAGCGTGGCCGGCTTGTTGCCGCCCTGCGCAGTGTCGCCCCGGAACGACGGGGGAGTCTCGGTAACCTCCAGCTCGACGTGCGTGGGGAGGTTCACGTTAATGGGCATCCCCTTGTAGAACACCACCTCGACGTTGGCGTTCTCTTTCAGGTAGCCCAGCGAATCGCCCAGAATCTCGGTGGTCAACTCGTACTGATCGAAGCTTTCCTGGTCCAGGAAGTAGTAGAACTCGCCGTCGGTGTACAGGTACTGGGTGGGCCGGTTGTCGATATCGGCGATAGTGAAATCGGTGTCGTAGCGCTGGAAGGTCCGTTCAACGACAGCGCCGCTGAGCAGGTTCTTCATCTTGATGCGGGTCACCGGGGCCCGCTGCTGCATCTTGTGGCGCTCATAGTCCATCACCATCCACGGCGCCCCGTCCAACTCTATGACCAGGCCACGATTGAGATCGCTGAAGTTAATGCTCATGCAGACCGCCTGTCGGTATTCGTCTGGCTTCCGCTGGGGTTTGCCCTCATAAGGATTCACCCCAACCCTGCTCCTGAGGGGGAGGGAATTATTACTTGGAGACATTGCTCAAGGGAGTCGCTCCTGTCTCTCAGGGGGTGACGATGTCCTCGATGCGCACACCGCCCTATCCAGAGAGGTAGATACCCGGCTCCACGGTGAACACGGAGTTCACGTCCAGCGGGTCCTCACCATGGGCATAAGGTAGCGCCGGTTCTCGGTCCCGGAGACCAGGATGGCGTCGACCTCACGCTCGGACAGTTTGGCGACGAAAGTCGCCAGTCGAGGTTGCATCATTGGGATTCTTCTTCCACCAGTGCAGCCAGTATTTCCAATGCAGCAGTATAGCTTCTCCACCCAAAGCCCGCAATTTGGCCGCGGGCTATGTCGGACAGGACCGAGTGCCGCCGCCACGGGTCACGGGCTAGCGGATTGCTCAGGTGTACCTCGATAAAGGGCAGTCGACAGTCGATGAGCGCGTCCTTCAGGGTCAGCCCGTAATGGGTGAGAGCCCCCCCGTTCACGATCAGGCCGTCGATGCGTCCCCAGTGTTCCTGGATGCAATCGACCAGGGCGCCCTCGTGGTTTGACTGGAAAAACTCGACCTCCACGCCCAGCCGGTCGGCCACCCGCCTGATCTCCTCGTTCACCTCGTCCAGCGTCTTGACGCCGTAGAATCCGGCATCACGGCGGCCCAGCATGTTGATATTGGGGCCGTTAAGGACAAGAAAGCGGGCCATTGGAATCGCCCTCACCCTAACCCTCTCCCTTCGGGAGAGGGGACTGAATTTCGTCCGGCTCGTCGGCCGGGCGGGCGGCAGAGCCTGACGGCTCGTCGGCACGGGGGTGGTGGGACAGGTACGCCTGTAGGGCCTCCGCCTTGGTGACGTGAGTGTAGATCTGAGTGGTCTGGGGACTGGAATGCCCCAGCAGTTCCTGGATCACGCGCAGATCGGCGCCGCCTTCGAGCATGTGGGTGGCGTAGGTGTGGCGCAACGTGTGCGGATGCACGTCGTCCCTGGCGCCGGCCGCCGTGCCATATTTGCGCACCAGACTCTCGATGCTGCGGCGGGACAGGCGTTTGCCATAGCGGTTCAGGAACAGGGCGTCAGTCTTTTCGCCAGGCGCAGCCTCCTCGTCCAGATCAGGACGGACCTCGTTCAGGTAGCGAGTCAGCGCTTCCTCGGCCGGTTGTCCGTACAGTGTTTCCCGCTCCTTGTTCCCCTTGCCGCGGACCAGGATCGAGCGTTGACCAAAATTGATGTCCGAAATGTTCATGCCGTGGATCTCGGCCAGCCGCACGCCACAGGAGTACAGCAGCTCCAGGATGGCCTTGTCCCTGAGACCCATGGCCGATGTCTCATCGGGGGCATCCAGCAGGCGTTCCGCCTCGCGATGGCCCAGGAACGTGGGCAGTGGCTTGGTCACCTTGAGGCGGAAACTGCGACCCGAGGGCACGGGTGTGGACTGGAACAGACCCTCCTGGACCAGGAACAGGTAGAAGGCGCGAAGCACTGTCAACTTTCGAGCCACGCTGACCCTTTCGTAGCCCTTGCCATATTCCCTCACTGGTGTGGCCAGCCACGCCAGGTAGCCCCTCAAGGTGTTGCGGTCCATGTCCCGGAGGTTCAGCTCATTGAGCCAGAGGTACTCACGGAAGGCTTGCAGGTCGGCGAGGTACACCCGCTCGGTATTCTCGGACAGGCCGCGCTGGCCACGCAGGTAGGCCGGGAACCGTTCCACGAACGCATCAAACTCGGCTACGTTGGGCGGAACGTCGGCCTCGACGGCAGAATCCTTGACGGGGCTAGTCGCCAACGCCGACCAACTCTCCCGAGGCTGCCCCTTCCGGCGCCCCGGCTGCTTCTTCCTGGGCTGCCCCGTCCTGGCTCGCCGCCTCCTGCCAACTGCAAGAGGTGCAGGCCACGGTGCTGCGGTTTTGCTGCACCATCATCTTGCCGCATTCCGGGCAGGGGTTGGGCACCGGCCTCCGGTTGGAGAGGAACTCGCAGGCCGGATACCGCGAGCAGCCCCAGAACGTACGGCCGCCACGGCCTCGGGCGCGGCGCTCCACCAGGTCGCCTCCGCAGTCGGGGCAAGCGACGCCGATCTTGTTGAGAATCGGCTTGGTGCCCTTGCACTCCGGGTAGCCGGTGCAGGACATGAACCGCCCGAACCGCCCGATCTTGATGACCATGGGCATGCCGCAGTCGTCGCAGACCTCGTCGGTCTCCTCCTCCAGCTTGATTCGCGGCATGGACTCCGTGGCGTTTTCCAGGGCCTTCTGGAAAGGCTCATAGAACTCGCCAAGCATGGGCACCCAGCCACGTTCGCCCCGGGAAACGGCGTCGAGGTCCTCCTCCATCCCCGCCGTGAAATCCAGGTCCATCACATCGGGGAAGTACTCCTTCAGCAGGTCGGTGAGAGTCAACCCGAGCGTGGTCGGGAAGAGACGCCCCTGCTTGCGCTCCACGTAGTAGCGGGCCAGCAGCGTACCTATGGTTGGCGCGTAAGTGCTGGGACGCCCGATGCCTCGCTCTTCCATTGCCTTGATAAGCGTGGCCTCGGAGAACCGGGGCGGCGGCTCTGTGAAGTGCTGATTGGCAGTGAGTCCCTGGCAGTCCAGGGCGTCGCCGCCCTCCAGGCGCGGCAGAGACTTGGCATCATCTTCGCCAGTGCTCTCGTCGCGCCCTTCCAAGTACACAGACCGGAATCCGGCGAACTTGAGCACCGAGCCGGTGGCCCGGAACACGTAAGTGTTCCCCGAGTCGCGGCAGGCCGCATCTATGTCAACCGTGGTTGCCTCGGACACGGCGTCCGCCATCTGGCTGGCCAGCATACGCTCCCAGACAAGGGTGTAGAGCCGCAGCTGCTCGGAGCTAAGGTACGGCTTCAGCGATGTCGGGTCGCGGCGGATTGAGGTGGGACGGATCGCCTCGTGGGCCTCCTGCGCGGCCTTGGAGCGGCGGCTGTAGACCCGTGGCTTGTCAGGCCGAAACTCCCTCCCATACCTGGTCGCAATGTAGTCGCGCGTCTCGGAGACCGCCGACGCCGCCACCTGGGTGGAGTCGGTGCGCATGTAGGTGATCAGGCCCACCGGGCCTCCCTCGCCCACGTCCAGGCCCTCGTACAGTTGCTGGGCCACCGACATGGTGCGCTGGGACGTGAATCGCAGCTTGCGTCCGGCCTCCTGCTGCATGGTGCTAGTGGTAAAAGGGGCCGCCGGTCGTTGCCGGACATCGCGCTTCGTCACTTCTGCAACTACATACTTTGCGCCGTCCAGTTCGGCCTCGTAGCGGCGGGCATCCTCTTCCTTCGATATGTTCAGGCGCCCCCGCTGGCCCTTCAGGGACCGCATTTGCGCGGAGAACTCGGTCTTCTGACCCTCCTTGCGCAGCTTGACATCAATGGTCCACGACTCCACGGGCACAAAGGCTTCGATCTCACGTTCCCGGTCGACCACCATGCGCAGCGCCACCGACTGCACCCGCCCTGCCGACACGCCTCGCTGCACCCGCTTCCGGAGCAGCGGGCTGATCTGATAGCCCACCAAGCGGTCCAGGATGCGACGCGCCTGCTGGGCGTTGACCAGCTGCATGTCGATTTCGCGGGGATGGCTGAAGGCTTCCTCCACGGCATCTCTTGTGATTTCGTGGAACACCACCCGCTTCGGCGGCGACGTGCGGTTATCCCAGTCGGCAGCAGCCTGAAGGTGCCAGGAAATGGCCTCGCCCTCCCGGTCCGGGTCTGTGGCGAGGTATATGTCCTTGGCGTCGTCCCCGGCTGCCTTCAGTTGGCTTACCAGGTCCTTCTTGTCCCTTACAACCTCATAGAGCGGGGCAAAATCATCCTCGATGTTGACCCCGAAGCGCCACTGCGGCAGGTCCCGTACATGGCCCTGTGACGCAGTCACCACGTAGTCATTACCCAGGATCTGCCCGACGGTCCGGGCCTTGGCCGGCGACTCGACTATGACAAGGTCCTTGCCCTTGGTCTTGATGGGAGCAACCCGGCTGGCGGTCCTGGACCCCTTTCCTGTTGACCGCGATGCCGCCTTGCCGCCCCGTGTGGCGGTGGTCTTGCCACCCTTGCTCGCGGTGGTCTTTGCGGCTGTAGCGGCCTTCCCGCCAGTGCTGGCCGCTTTTGAATTCTTGCCGGTGGCCTTTGTGGCAGCGCCCTTTCGCGTCTTGCCCGTTTCAGCCTTGGCTTCGGTCTTTTCCGTCCTAGCTGCCATGCGCCACCTCCGTCGCCGACGCGCGGACGTAGTGCATGCTGCCGACCTGGGCTACTTTTCCTTTCAATTCCAACAAAGTCAACATACTGGTTATCGTAGCTATGGGTATCCCGGACTGCCTGCACAGGTCGTCCACGTGGACCGGCTCGCCGGAAAGGCGGGCCACCAGCGACGACTCATCCGCGTCCAGACCCAGCAAATCATCTTCCTCAGTCAATTTTTGCCCTGCCGGTAGATCCAGGGGATTCTGGACATCTGCCCGAACTCCGCCCGGCATCGGAATATCCGGCAGATTCAATTCTTCCAGAACGTCAGTATACTCCGCAACGAGTTTCGCGCCTTCTTTTATCATACGATTGGTGAATTTGCTGGCCGGTGAGAAAATACTGCCAGGAACGCAAAACACCTCGCGGTCCTGTTCGAGAGCTTGCTGCACCGTCCAGCGGGTCCCGCTGCCCTCCCCGGCTTCCACCACCAGGGTGCCCAGCGTCATTCCGCTTATCAGCCGGTTTCGGCGGGGAAAATTCCTCGAATCGTGCCGGACGCCCGGCCGGTGCTCACTGACCACTGCGCCCCGCTCCTGTATCTGCCGGAACAGTCCGGCATGTTCGCGAGGATACACAGTGTCCAGTCCCCCTGCAACGACGGCAATGGTCCTGCCGCCGCATTCCAGAGCGGCACGGTGGGCCACGCCATCGATCCCCAGGGCCAAGCCGCTGACGATGGTGATACCGGCGGATGCCAGGTCGCGGCTCAAGGCCGTGGCAGCTTCCCTGCCGTACGATGTGGGGTTCCTGGTACCCACCACGGCTACCGAGAACTGGTCCTCGGGCAGCAACTGGCCGAAATAGTACAGCACCGGAGGGCGGTCGCGCTCAGGGATTTCCTTGAGCCCGGGAGGGTAATCCTCGCAGTTCCAGTTCGCGACCCTCACGCCTGCCCGGCCCAGCGCATCCATCACCTCATCGGGGTCGGTGTCATGGCGCGCTGAGGCGACCTCCTGCGCGGTGCGGGAATCCAGGCCGGCATCCCGCAGTTGCGGGATATCTGCCCTCCAGGCATCCTCCAGCGATCCGAAGTAGGACTCCAGGAGGCGAAAACGAGCCGGACCAAGGTGAGGGATGCCGCTCAGGGCAACCCAGTATTTGAGGTCATCCATGCTGGCGATTCTAGCACAGCCTCAAAAAACCCAACAATCGACCCTGCGTCACTGCCACGGTCTCTTATTTCTCCCTCTCTCTTGAGAGGGTGGCAATTCTGCGTTTCAGCAACTGAGCTTCCAAAGGGGGAACGCCCTCACCCTAGCCCTCTCCCGGGGGGAGAGGGAACTCCCAAACAAATTACCCTCCAATTGCGATCCCTGCCGGTCCTCAATTCCCGTGGAGGCCGTCTTTCGAGGGCTGCGCAATTCGTTGACAAGATAAATAGGGGAGTGTATATTCGACAGACTTGAGATTGCCGCATAATTCGGCTGTTTGACTATGCCCGTCATCCATTGGTGGGCTTGGCCGAAATGTCCAGGGGAAGCTACCCGTAAGCTGTCATGACCGCTTCAGTTGAACATCCCGATTGGCTTCGGGATCCCTCTTTTTCTCCTCGGACTGTTCTATTTCCTCTATACTCCGGTATGCAGACTAGGCGGCTGTCTGCCAGCAATTTCCGCTTTTCGCAGTGATCTGGGAGGACTCCCGTTATGCAAATGCGAGATTTCGTTGTTCGTTTCGCCGGTGAAGGCGGACAGGGCGTCGTAACTTCCGCCGAAGGTTTGGCACAGTCGTCCACACAGGTGGGCTACCACGCCCTTACCTTTGCCACCTTCCCTTCACAGATTCTGGGCGGTCCCACATGGACCCAGGCCCGGATCTCCGTCGACCCCGTTCTGGCTCCCGGTGATGATGTCGATGTTCTGGTGGCTTTCAACCAGGAAGCCTACGACAACCACGCTGAGGAAGTTCGTGAGGACGGTGTCATAATCTTCAACTCCACGGAGTTCCAGCTGGAGGGAGATGACAGGTCCTTCGGCCTGCCCATCGAGGAACTGGCCCGCTCCACCGGCAACAACCGGGCCGGCAACATGGTCATCATGGGCGCCCTTGCCCACCTGGTTAATATGCCCCACGAGTACCTCGAAGAATTCGTGGAGAAGCGCTTCAATCGGGGTCGCGAGGGCGACGACGAGATTATCCGCTCCAACATCCAGGCCCTGCGGCTGGGGCGCGAACACATCGCTCTCAGCGGCTTCAACCTCGGAGACCTGGCCCCGGCGCAGATGCCCGATTACGACCAGCTGATGATCAAGGGCAATGAGGCGCTCTCGATTGGAGCAATCGCCGGGGGCCTCGACTTCTACGTCGGTTACCCCATCTCTCCCGCCACTCCAATCCTGCTCTACATGGAACGCAACCTTGTCGGAAAGGACAAGTTCGCCTACCAGGTCAGCTCAGAGATTGAGGCCATCACCGGCCTCATCGGCGCAGGCTTCGCGGGAAAGCGGGCCATGACCGCCACCGCCGGCCCGGGCGTATCCCTGATGAGCGAGGGCCTGGGCCTCAGCTGGATCGCGGAAATTCCCTTGGTAGTGGTCAACGTGCAACGCGGAGGCCCGGCCACCGGACTGCCCACCAAGACCGAGCAGTCCGACCTGATGTCTTGCATGTTCCCGGCCCACGGTGACGTGCGAATGCCCGTCATCGCCGTGGGAACGGTCGAGGAATGTTTCTACGGGGCCATCAAGGCCATCGAGTGGGCGGAAAAGTACCAGGGGCCGGTTGTTCTGATGTCCGAGATGGCTCTGGCCGAGCGTGCCCAGAATATTCCCCGGCCGGACCTGAGCAAGGTAAAGCCGGCCAAGCGCTGGACATACGAGGGCAACAACGGCTACCAGCGCTACGCGGGCTACGAGTTGTCCCCCATGCCACTGCCCGGCGGCCCTGGCGCCTACGTGGCCAACGGCAGCGAGCACGACGACATTGGCGACACCACGCACCTGCCGGAACGCCACATCCAGATGACACAGCGCCGCTTCAGCAAGGTAAAGCTGCTGGAGGAAGAGGACTACGAGCGCGAGGGAACCGACTTTCCGGTGGCCCTGTTGCCGTGGGGTGGCAGCAAGGGACCTACCCGAGAGGCTTACGATATCCTTAAGCGCCAGGGCGCTCCCGTAGGCTGGTACTACACCATGTTCCTGAACCCGCTTCCGCCCAAGCTCCTCGAGGAACTGAAGCAGAAGGACCTGGTGATAGTTCCGGAACTCAATTACCAGGGGCAGTTCTCCCAGATCCTGAGAGGAGCTGGCGTCAAGGCCGAGTCCATAACCCAATACACCGGGCTGCCCTTCAAGGCGCGCACCCTGGTGGAACGGATCGCCGAAATGACCAACTTCCGTCTGACGGAGGCAATGAGAGTATGAGCAAGAAGAACCCGGAATACGATTTCAAATGGTGCCCCGGCTGCGGTGACTTCGGAGTTCGCCGGGCGCTTGAATTCGCCATGATCGACCGTCTCGAAGAGACAGGGCTGCCCATGGAAAACAATGTCGTCGTTGCAGGCATCGGCTGTTCCGGCAACCTTGTTCATCTGCTGGAGGGTGACCAGCCCTACGGCATGCACGGGATCCACGGGCGTTCCCTGCCCATAGCCATGGGCGTCAAGATGGCCCGCCCGGAGCTAAATGTCGTGGTTGTAGCCGGCGATGGGGACTTCCTGAGCATCGGCGGCGAACACATCGGGCCCCAGGCATCCCGCAACCTGAACATCACCGCCGTCGTCATGGACAACGGCGTTTACGGCCTGACCAAGGGGCAGAGCTCCCCGACGACCAAGCTGGGCGTGATCACCAGTTCCACGCCGTATGGGAAGATCGAGAGCCAGATCAACCCCTTGGAGCTATACCTCACCTTGGGCGTGTCCTTTGTCGCCTCTGGTTTCTCCGGCCAGCCCAGGCCGCTTTCCCGGCTGATCAAGCAGGGCATGGAACACGAGGGCTTCTCGATAGTACACGTGCAGTCTCCCTGCACCACTTACAACGATACCTTCGAGGAGCTCAAGGGCAACCCGCGAAAGGGCATCGAGCCTACACTGTGGGACGTGCCCGAGGAGCACGATCCCTCCAACAAGGGTGCGGCCTACGAGTTGCTGCAGCAGAGCGGCCTGCCGGTGGGAGTGGTCTACAACGACGAGGGCCGGCCCTCGCTGGGCCAGCGCCTCGAGCAGACCTGGGAGACGGCCCGAGGCCGCACTGCGGAAGAACTGATGTCCGCTTTCGAATTCTAGACCGGCAACCGGGACCAGACGATGAAAGAGAAATCCCCGCCGCATGGCGGGGATTTTAGGATTCCCATAGAAAGTTTCTCAGCCGGGAGGGATGAGGGCAGCTTACCTTCCACTAAAGTTAGGATGAATCATTTGTTGAATCGTCCTTGTCTGAGGAAGGAGGCGGCTCACTGAAAGGCTGACCTGCGGCTCTCGCTTCTTCGCCTCGCTTCGCCCAAGCCTCCCACTTCCGGCGCTCCTCCTCGCGGCCTTCCTCCCGGCCTTTTGCCAGGCCTTCTTCCAACCCCTTTTTGAGCGCTTCTTCCTGCTTTGCTTCGCTCTCTTTTTTCAACTGCTTCAGCCGTCCCATTGCTAAGACCATATAGACCATACCCTCCACAACGGCGAAAATAGTGAAAGTGACTGCAACCGCGGAACTCACGCCCTGCCCGATGGACACGACGGTCTCCGGCCAGGAGTCTTCCGTACGGTAAGCTACTTCATACCAGATGTCCAATCCCGCCAATGACAGAAGCAGAATGACGTAGGGAATCAGATACCGAAGATCATACTCTCTGAACATATCGCAGCCGGGACAGTCCCGCTTTCTTCCTCAACGCATCCCTGTCCGCTGCTGCGCCTGACATTAGCCTGAGGACTATGTTGACTCGCCGTACGCCGGCTGCTCGTACTGCTGTTCCTCAAGGTCAACATACTTGGAGGGACACTTGACGAGAATCTCGTTGGCTTGAAATACGCCGTTAGCGCTGTAGCTGCCTTCCAATATAATCTCGGAATGCGGGTTGAAGAACAGGTCGGGCAAGACTCCCTCGTAACTGGCTTGCAGCAGCGCCGTGCCCGAATTGACCCCTTCCTTGTCGGTCAGCTGAAACTGGGATACCGTGGACTTGTCGGGCCGGTTGAAGGTGCCCTCTACCAGCTTGCCGGATACCCGGACCATCTGGCCGTCCTGATACCGCTGCTCGCTGTTAAACTCGCTGACCGTCAGGAAGTAACGCGTGTTCTCGCCGAAGGCCGCCCAGATCATGAACCCAAGCGCCAGCACCACCACCGTGGCGACGATGATGAAGCGAGTGCGGTTGGACCGAAAAACGGAACTCCCGCTTTCCTGAATGTCTACAGCCCCTGCGTCCAAACTCCGACTCCGAATTCGCGGCCAAACCGGCCGGACTTTGTGAAAATGATAACAGACGACTCTATCCCTGCCAACGCAGGCGCCTCCGTTTGAACGCCAGAAATTCCGAATTCGCGATCCTCGCCGAGGGGCTGGAAAAGAGCTACCGGGAATGGCCCGTGCTCTGGGACCTGGACATGTCCGTCCCGTGGGGAGAGGCGCTGTCCCTCTTCGGCGCCAACGGATCGGGCAAGACAACCCTGTTGCGCATCCTGGCCACCAGCGCCCGTCCCGACGCCGGGACCGTGCGCATCGCCGGTTACGACCTGCGCCGGCACGCAGCAGAGGTGCGGCGCCGCATCGGTGTGGTGGGGCACCGCAGCTATCTCTACGATGACCTGACGCCTCGGGAGAACCTGAACTACTACGCCCGTCTCTACGGCATCCGGGACCGGGACGTCCGCATCTCCGGCGCCCTCGAGCGCGTCGGACTCTCGGCCCGCGCCAACCACAGGGTGCGCACGCTGTCGAACGGGATGCAACGACGGGCGGCCATTGCCCGCGCCATCCTGCATCAGCCAGACGTCCTGCTGTTGGACGAGCCCGAGACAGGGCTGGACCAGGACTCCCGCCAGATGCTCGGCGGCCTGCTTGACCAGTGGACGTCGGAGGGGCGTTCTGTAGTGCTGGCGACCCACGACATTGAACTCGGCATCGAGTGGGGACACAGGTCGGCGGTGCTCTCCGGCGGCAGGCTCTCATTCCACGGAGCAGATTCGGGGACGATACAAAAGGCCCTTTCCGGTACTGAGCCATTGGGAGTGTGCCAGCAGTCCAGGGCCCCGGTTGAGGGACGGGATAGCCTCAGCGGGCGGAGGGAGCAGTGACTGCCCTGCTTGGCCCCATCGCGACCATGGTCTGGAAGGACATCCTGCTGGAATTGCGCTCCCGCGAACTGGTGGTCTCGGTCATTGTGTTCGGGCTGCTGGTGGTCATCGTGTTCAGCTTCGCCATCGATCCGGCCCCCGGCCAGGCCAAGACTCTAGCCCCGGGGATACTATGGGTCGCGTTCGCCTTCGCTGCCACGCTGGCCATGAACCGTGCCTTCGTCCGGGAGCAGGAAGCCGGGGCGCTGGAGGGACTGCTGGTATCCCCGGTCAGCCGCGACGCCATATTTCTGGCCAAAGCCGCCACCAGCTTCCTGTTCATGCTGCTGATCGAGGCCGTCCTGCTTCCTGCCTACGCTGTGATGCTGGGGTTTTCCGCGCTCTCTTGGACGCTGGGCTTAACCATCGTCCTGGCCACCCTCGGATTTGCGCTGATCGGCACATTGTTTTCGGCGCTGGCAGCCCAGACCCGATCGCGCGAGATCCTGCTGCCTGTGCTGTTCTTCCCGATTGTGCTGCCGGTGATCTTGGGCGCTGTCGAGTCCACGACCCGCGCCATCGGGGGCGAGACACTCGTCGGCCTTGGTCGGTGGCTGCCCCTCATCGCCGTTTTCGATGCAGTGTTTCTGGTAATATGTCCATGGGTCTTTTCATTCGTTGTCGAGGATTGATTCGCTTTGCAGGATACCGAACAGACCGCGCGCCGGGCCAGTGGCTACGCTACCGGCAGGCAGCGCGGATGGCTCACGCCGAAAACCATAGTGGGCGCCCTCGCCGGCGTGCTCTTGCTGGTGGACCTGTACCTGATATTCATGGTAGCGCCCACCGACGCCAACCTGGGTAACGTGCAGAGAGTCTTTTACCTCCACGTTCCCATTGCGCTGATGTCTTTCCTCGCCTTCTTCATCGTTTTCGTCGGCAGCGTCATGTACCTGTTCAAGCGGAGCGGCCGCTGGGACAGCCTGGCGCAGTCAGCAGGCGAGGTTGGAGTGGTGTTCGTATCGCTGGCCCTGATTACCGGAGTCATCTGGGCCAAGCCGGTGTGGAACGTGTGGTGGACCTGGGAGCCGAGGCTGACAACGACCCTGGTGCTCTGGCTGATCTACGTGGGCTACCTGATGGTGCGGGCCTACGCCCCCAACCGCCCGAAGGCAGCGACCTACGCTGCCGTGGTGGGAATCATCGGTTTTATCGACGTACCCATCGTCTACTACTCGGTGCAATGGTGGAGATCAATCCACCCGCAGCAGGTGGTGGGCCCGCTGGCGGAATCCGGTTCGCTGGACTCCACGATGTACATGGTGCTGATGATCTCCATGCTGGCGTTCCTGTTCCTCACGGCCTGGCTGATCCTGGAGCGAATGGCAGGGCGGGACGCCGAGGACGAACTGGGCCGCCTGCGCTTCGAATTGCGCCGGCAGGGCCGGTCTGCCGGGGCCTAGCCAATTCTTGGGGATACTCCCTGTCCCCGACGAGAAGAAAGTAACGATGATTCCATTGCTCCAGACTGCGTTGCCACCCTCCAACCTGGCTTACCTGATAGCCGCTTTCGCCGTTACCGGCGTGGTCTTTGTCGGCTACGTCTATTTCATCTTTCGCAGAAGGCAGGAGACAAGGGCTGAAATTGACCGTCTGCTAGACCTGTCCGAGGCAAACGAAAGCGCCGGGAGGGAGATTCCCTGACCCGGCGCCAACGCGATTCTGCCAGCCCTGGTGAGAGCATCCTCGCAAGGAATTCACCCTCTCCCTCAAGGGAGAGGGATTTTCTGTTGCTAGGCGGTTTACCCTCACCCCAACCCTGTCCTTCAGGGGAGAGGGGGTTTACTGTCAGGCGGTTTGCTGCTCTACCGTCCTGCCTGGTGGTCCTGGTAGCGGTCCCGCAGCACCTTTTTGTCGAACTTCCCCACGCTGGTCTTCGGAATCTCGTCTATGAAAACCACGTCGTCGGGCATCCACCAGGAGGCGAAGCGCGGCCGGATGAACTCCAGCACCTGGTCCCTGTCCAGCGTCCCGCGATAGTCGTCATTGGGCACGACACAGGCCAGCGGCCGCTCCTGCCAGGTGGGATGGGGAATGGCGATGACCGCCGCTTCCAGCACGCCGGGGTGGGCGATGATCGCGGTCTCCAGGTCCACTGAGGAGATCCATTCGCCGCCGCTCTTGACCATGTCTCTGACCCGGTCGCCGATCTGGATGTTGCCCCACCTGTCCAGGGAGGCTATGTCGCCGCTGTGGTACCACCCGTCGATGAAGGTCTCGTCGCTGCGCGGGTCGTTCAGGTACTCCGACGCGATCCACGGTCCCCGGAACAGCAGTTCGCCGCGCTGCTCGTTGTCCCAGTCCAGGTCCTGTCCGTTTTCGTCCACCAGCCGCATCTCGATGCCATAAACCGGAGTGCCCTGCTTGCCTTGCTCAGTCAGCATGGCCTCGTCATCCAGGTCATCCAGGTGGCTGCCCAGCCGGTTGAAGGACACCAGCGGAGTCGCCTCGGTCATGCCGTAGGCTTGCACCATGTCAACGCCCAGCCGCTCCTTGAAGGCCTGGATCATGCTCCTTGGCACGGCTGACCCGCCGCTTATCACCATTCTCAGGCAGGAAAGGTCGAACTCCTCTTCGGTGCGCGAGAGATAGTCCAGCATTCCGACCCAGATTGTCGGCACTCCCAGGCTGATGCTGACCCGATGCTCGTCAATCAGCCGACATATCGAGGCAGGGTCGGGCCGTACTCCGGTAAGCACCTGGGTGGCACCGGTCATGGTCGCGGAGTAGGGCACGCCCCAGCTGTTGGCGTGGAACATGGGAACCACGGCCATGACCACGTCCCTCTCCCGCACGCCAGCCGCGTCGGCAGAGCATTCCATCATGGCGTGCAGTATCTGGGCTCGGTGGGTGTAGGTCACGCCCTTGGGCCGGCCAGTGGTGGCCGAGGTATAGCACAGTCCTGCCGGATCGTTTTCGTTCAGGTCAGGCCGCTCGAAGGTGTCAGGCGCAGCCGCCAGCAGGTCCTCGTATATGTGGGCCGACGGCAGCGAGGTCTGGAAGTTGGAATCTCCGGTCATTATCACGAAATGCTCGACGGTCTCCAGCCGTGGGGCAAGCGGTTCCAGGAGAGGCACCAGGTCGGGATCAACCAGCATTACTTTATCGCCCGCGTGGTTGACGATGTAGGTAAGGTCGTCAGGAGACAACCTGATGTTGGTAGTGTGCGTTATCGCCCCCATATTGGGAGGCGCGAAGTATGCCTCAAGGTGGCGGTAAGTGTTCCAGCCGAAAGTTCCGACCCGGTCGCCCCGGCCGACGCCGAGGGAGGCCAGCGCATTGCTCAGCCTGTTGACTCGCTTTTTCAGGTCCCGGTAGGTGTAGCGATGAACGCTGTCGCCCTCGCGGGTGATGATTTCCTTGTGTGGGAAATAAGTATCTGCCCGGTCCAGCAGGCCCGGCACCAGCAGTTGGTAATTCATCATGGCGCTTTGCCTCCGCTTTCATCCGTCATTCCTGCGAAAGCAGGAATCCAGACGGTCTCAATCGTACCATCCTGTCTATACTGTGTATCCGTGCAAGTACATTGCCTGAAACGGAACGCTATCCAGGCTCATTGATCAGTTCCCTCCAATCATCCCAATACGCGGGCGACACGTCGATCAGCTTCGTACCGTCCCACGGCTCCCGGCGCGACAGGCACCCGCTCACCGGGCAACTGCCACAGTCCGGTGTCCTCGTGCAGCAGACCTGTCCGTGTAGCCGGAGAATTTCGTGGACGTCGACCAGCGAGATACGCAGCTCCACAAACCGCTTGTTTTGCCTAAGATAGACGGTTTTCAGCATGTCGCGCAACGGGGCCGGGTCCGACTGCCTCCTTCCTGACCTGTCAGCGCCCGCCACTCGCTCCAGCACTCGGACGCAGTTGGCGTCGAGGGGGAGTGCCTCCTCGCCCCAGCCGTAGGCCAGCACACACTCCGATATCTTTTCTCCCACACCCTTGATTTGCAGCAGTTTGTGCCGCTCTCGGGGAACACCCTCCTCCAGCGTTTTCGCAATGGACGCCACAAAAGGCGCCTGGCCGGGCCGGACCATTCCGACCGTAGAGGCATCGATTCTACCGGAATGGGCGGACAAGTCGGCCTCAGTCGGAAACCGCCGAAAGAACTCCCGGCACATTTCGACCAGCAGCGCGTCCCTGGTACGTGCGCTGAGGCCGAAAAGCACCAGTGTACGGTAGGGGCTGCGGCGGGAGCCAACCCGCGTCCAGAGCTCCGACTCCCAGGTGAATCCGGCGTAGGCCGCCTTAAGCTCGGCCAGGAGTGTCAGCACTTTGTCGGACGGCAACTGGAGCACAATCAATCAACACTTTGACGCTGGTTTGCCGCTTGAGTATCATCTCCCGTAATTTGCACCATTTTACTATCTGCGCCCGCTGAGGCTCTCTTTCGCGGACGGAATGGCTTCGAGCGGAGTTGCAACGGGAGGTAATCCGATGAAAGCGGTCTTCATCAACGAGCACGGCGGCACCGACAAGCTGGTGTACGGCGACCGCCCCGACCCGGAACCGGGTCCCGGCGAGGTCATGCTGAGCGTCGGGGCCAGCGCGCTGAACCACCTGGACCTGAACCTGAGGGAGGGCCGCACCTACAACGGCCCTCTGCCCCGCATTATGGGATGCGACATCGCAGGCGAGGTGGTGGCCATCAGCCCGGCGGCCCATACGACGCTCCGAATAGGCGACCGGGTCATCCTGAACAATCGCGTCACCTGCAGTCGGTGCCAGCACTGCGGCATGGGCAACGACCAGTGGTGCCCCAACCAGAAACGCCTGGGTGTGGACCTGGACGGCGGCCACGCTGATTACATTACCGCCCCGGCGGTGAACGCTCACGTCATTCCCGACGACATGACGTTCACCGAGGCGGCGTCTCTGCCCATCGCGGCCCACACCGCCTGGCACTGCCTGGTGACCCAGGCCCAGATCAAGCCCTGGGACGACGTGCTGGTGCAGGCAGCGGGCAGCGGCGTAGGCAGCATGGGCATCCAGATTGCCAAGATGATGGGAGCCCGGGTGATCACCACCGCCGGCAGCCAGTGGAAGCTGGAAACCGCCATGGAGTGGGGCGCTGACGAGGTGATCAACTACCGGGAAACACCAAATTTCAGCGAGCGCGTCAAGGAACTGACCGGCGGCCAGGGTGTTGACCTGGTCTTCGATTGCGTCGGCGCAGACGTGTGGGAGCAGAACCTGCTTTCGCTCAAGAACGGCGGTCGTCTTGTGATCACCGGCGTCACCTCGGGGGCACGCGCCGACCTGAACCTGTCACTGTTGCAAGGCAAGCCGCTGCACCTGATGGGCAGCGGAGGCCGCAGCAACCGCACCTTCGCGGACTTCATGAAAGTTGTGCGCAACGGGTCGCTGCGTGGCATCCCAGGCCGGGTGTTCCCGCTCTTCGACGTAGGTTCAGCCCACCAGGCCATGCAGGACCGCGACTTCTACGGCAAAATCGTCATCGAGAACTGAGGGGCCAACGACGGTCCTCGACGCACTCACTTGGTAGCCAACCAAAGGGGCAAGGGTTAAAATTTACCAGCCCGAATTGCAATAAAACAAAAGCGAAGGAGTAATCAATGAAGATCGCCCGCTACGAGGCACACGGAGCCGTCCACTACGGGGTCGTCGACGGCGACAACGTGGCTGCCATCGACGGCAGTCCCTTCGGGGATTTCACCGTTACCGACCACGTCCACAAGATCTCAGACGTCAAGCTGCTGGCGCCGGTCGTCCCGGGCAAGATCCTGGCCATGGGACTGAACTACACCAGCCACATCGGCGACCGCCCGGCCCCCGAATATCCCATGGTCTTTCACAAGACTCCCACCAGCGTCATCGGCCCGGAGGACACCATCATCCGGCCCAAGGAAGTGCAGCGCTTCGACGCCGAGGGCGAAATGGTCGTCGTCATCAAGGACGACTGCCGCTACGTCTCCAAGGACGACGCCCTCAATCACGTCCTTGGCTACACTTGCGGCAACGACGTATCCGCCCGAGACTGGCAGCGCAGGGACCGCAACGAGAACAACTCCGACTGGTGGCGCGCCAAGTCGGCAGACACTTTCTCGCCCATGGGCCCCTGGATCGAGACCGACGCCGACCCTGCCGACCAGTGGCTGCAAACCCGCGTCAACGGCAACGTGGAGCAGGACCAGAGCACCAGGGACCTGATTTTTGACGTGCCTACGATGATCGAGTTCATCACCAAGTACGTGACCCTGAACGCCGGCGACTGCATATACACCGGCACCCCGGGATCCACGCAGGACATGGCCCCCGGCGCCGTCTGCGAGATCGACATAAGCGGCATCGGCGTCCTCCGCAACCCAGTCAAGCTGGAGAGCTGACCGCCAAATTCCCGGCCAAATGCCTCATGCGAAAGCGCCGATGGTCTAAGTCAGAACCGTCGGCGCTTATTCATGGCCCGCTGGACGACCGGGCAACCGCCAAGAGTTCGCCTACGAATTTACGCCCCCGTCTCATCCTGTCGGCGTACTCCGCCGGAGACAGGTGCCCTCTGTAGAAGTGGGCGTGCAGGTCATTCTGGATAGCGTCATACGAGCGCACTCCCTCGGAAATAACTGATGCAGCCAGTCGGCGGCGTCCGTTTCCGCTGAGGTTGCCCCTATCGTTTCCCGCTCTAATGTGTCCAATGGCTTCCAGAGCCTGGACGGTTGCGCCCCAAATCATTTCAGCCGCCCCCATGTGGGATCCCCTGGATTCCAGCGCCAATGCGTCGTCCCGGAATCGCCGAGATGCCTCGATATGCTGTCCGGCTTGCATCAGGACTGAATCGACTTGGCAAAGGCGGAAAGGGATTCCGCAATCCGGGTTACTTCCCTGATAGCAAGTGGAAATTCCGAGGAAGTCCAGGCAAACTCCGGCTCTTGGGAATACCACCCGCCCTCGGCGTGGTCAAGCATGGTCAGGCCGAAACCCAGCATTAAAGACGCGTCGCGAACTTTGCCGCCGTGCTCACGCTCCAGATACCAGGTGAACTTTTCTGCTTGATCCCGGTCTTCGCAGGGATGTCCCATTTGCGCCGCCAGTTGCTGGATGCTGCGGAACGTGGCCTCCCACAGGAACCGGGCGCAAGCCTTGTGATCGCCCTTGTCGTAATAGGCGATTCTGGCCTGCCGGAGCAGATCGCTGGCAGTCTGGGATTCAGCGCCGGGAGCCGGATCGCCTCCTTGAACGATGTCTGTACTCGCACTATTCCACGAACCTGGCAGGACTGCCGGGTTCTCCAACTTGACCACCCGCAGGGTGTAGGCGTCTCCTTCCATGATCTCGTCGATCTGTGGCTCCAGGCTGCGATAGTCGTCGGCCGCCGCCGAGATGATCCTGCCGGTCAGTGCGCCGCTTTCGCCGGAGGCCAGCCACACCGCCAGCTCCGCGCAGTCATCGATGGGCGCGCCGCCGCCAGACAACACTCTCTGCCCCAGTTGGTGAATGAATTCGGCTCCGGCTTCCGCGGCCTGTTCCGTCATACGTTCCCACATGCTGGTGTGTACCGACCCGGGGCCCAGCGCGTTGACTGTGATCCCCTTCCCGTCCAGCTCCTGCGCAATCACCTCGGTGAGCCGCACCACCGCCGCCTTGCTCGAGCAGTAGGCCGACATGTTGCTCCAAGCATTGGCAACTCCGGCGCCCGACAGGTTGATGATCCTGCCGGAGCCCTGTTGCAGCATTACGGGTATCACGGCGCGGCACACGAGGAACGTGCCAGTCAGGTTCACGTTGATGGTGTCCACCCACTCGGCTATGTCGTTGGACTGCAGAGGTCCCACCGGGCCGGAGATTCCGGCGTTGTTCACCAGCACGTCTATGCGCCCGAAGTGCTCGACGACGCGGCGGACCAGCCGCTCAGTGGCGATCTGGCTGGTGACATCAGTCCTTACCGTGATGGCCTCACCGCCCAGTTCGCGTACCGCTGCCGCCGTTTCCTCAAGCTCCGCCTCGCCGCGCGCCGCCAACGCCAGCCTGGCTCCCTCGCGTGCGTAGGCCAGGGCAATGGCCCGTCCGATTCCACGTCCGGCTCCGGTAATGATCGCCACTTGCCCTTTCAGCTTCATCGTAATTCACCATCCTCAGAACAGTTTACCGCCGCCATGGATACGCCATTCTCTCCTGCCGAAACTCCGGCGGCCACACCACTACCTTGCGGCCCTGTCGCCACTGCACCAGCAGCGATGGCTTACCAATCTGCCGGCCTGTATCCGAGTCTATCCTGAAACGGCCATAGAACGTGGTGAAATCCAGGGAGGCCGCTGCCCGACGCAATGCGACATCATCCAGGTCACCACATTCTTCGACACAGCGCTGCATCACCACGCCGACAGCGTAGGCTTGAGCCATCGGATAGTCAATGACGGGATTTCCAGCCCTCCGCAGGCTGCGCTGCACCTCGTCCACGGTGGGTCCATAGTCCGGTTCACCGATAGCGTCCGGCTCCCACTGGCTTGGCGCGACGAATCCCTCAGCCCGGTCGCCCAGGCGCTCGCGGAATGCGTCCACGCCAGCTGCCACCACGGCGACGGCCCCAACTTTCGGGGCGGCCTCGGCCAGCAGTTCGGCGATTCGCAGGTCGTTCTGAAATCGACCGGCAACCATCAGCACATCGGGCGTGTGCTCACATATTGCCTCAACCACATCCCTGAAATCATCAGCAGCAGCGTCGAACTTCAGCGACAGCACGTTGCGAAACCCGCACTCCGCCACGGACCGTTCCACTCCCGAGGCAACATCGCGCGGAAAAGCCCCAGTAGCGGCGCGCAGGATTCCAACGGTCGCGGCGTCCGGGCACACCTCGCGCACAGCGGGGAGCAGCCCGGCCAGGTACTCGTCGGCCGGGGTGAGGATGCCCACCACCCACGGGTTGCCTCGCCGGTACACCAGCGGAGACGCGCCTCCCTGGTTCCACAGCAACTTGCCGTGCTTCCGCGCCACCTCCGCTGCCGCGTTAGTGAGCACCGCCGAGTATGGTCCGGCCAGGAGATCGACTCGGTCATCGACGATCAGTTGGCGGGTTATGGGGATGACGTCATCGCGGCAACTGCCATCGTCGTGCCAGATCAGATCGACAGCGTGAGCCGAGCCTCCGGCCACCATGCCACCGGCGCGGTTCACGTCGTCAGCCCAGGCCCGGATGCCGACGAGAGTCTGTCGGCCCTGCAGGCTGAACTGGCCGGTGAGCGAAACGGGAATGCCGACCTTGATGCTCAATCTTTCAACGCAGAGAACACGGAGAATTGCACAGAGAGCACAGGGGACTCAGTTTTTCAACGAAATTTCTGTGTTCCTGGCGCATCGTATGTGCCCTCTGCGTTGGAAAAATCGTCAAGCCCGGGACCGGAACAGACCGAAAGAACTGGTGTAGCCGTGCAGGAATGTGGTGCCGCCGACCGGCCCTATCTCCCCGTTGCAGAAGAAGCCTCCCAGGGGTACCTGCCCAAGCTTGTCGCGGAAGATGTCGGTGTCGTGGTTGGGACGGCCGTACAGGTATTCGCCCCGCCCCAGGCAGGAAAACAGCAGCGCTCCCGGAACCTCGTTTTCCCGGTTGTCGGCGGCGTAGCGCTCCAGCACAAAGGTCAGGTCCTGTGCCGACGTCTCGGCGTCGCGCAGGTGGAACTGCACCAGTTGCCCCTCTTTCAGCATCTCGCCGATGGCCAGCGCGCCGGTCCGCTGGTCCATGCCTACCACGTTGCGAATCAGGAAGTCGCCCTGCACCGGCGAGTCGATGAACTCGTCCATTACCACGCCCAAAAAGAGCGAGTGTCCCATCAGCTGCCGGTCACGTTCCGACAAGGTGCGGAAGAGGTCTTGCAGCACGGCCATCGGGGGCTTGCCGTCCAGCTCGACCAGGACGTTTCGCTGGCTGGAGGTGATGCGCATGGAGTCCCCTATGGGGCGGCAACCCTGGGCCACCACGGTATCGACCATGATGTTGCCGTGCAGCGCCAGGCCGATGGCTCCCGAGCCATGCACCTCGCCATCAAGGAACAACGCGTTGTCGCCGGGGCGCTGCGCCCCGCTGGCCAGGCCGCCAATCTTTGCGGCCCGGGGATAGGCGAAATCCAGCCCCATGATCAGGTTCTGCACCGGGAAGGAGAAAGGATCGGCAAGAATCACGAACTGAGGTTCCTGGTCCTCTGACACACCCAGAAGTTCGGTCCACTTGTCCGGACCGGCGTCCAGGTCGGGCAGCTTGTCGCCGTCCAGGTGAAAGGCCTCGATATCGACGCCGGGCAACGCGGCGGCAGTCACGGATAAGGCGGGTCGCTGCTCCACCTCCAGTCCCGCCCCGATGATGCCTCCCCCGGAGCAGCCGAAGGTGTGCTTGGCCCCCAGCAACTCGCTCAACATGGGGCCAACGCTTGCGTAGTCCTGCTGGTAATGCGGCGACACGAAAGCCACCGCCAGTTGCGGCGCCTCGCCGAGCTGGTCGCGAATGGATGCCGCGCACTGTTCGAGAGCTTCCTGAAGCGTGGAAAGTTCCGATATGGCCGATGCCCATTTCATCAGGCCACCTCCCAAAATACCTGTATCGTTTCGGGCCAGTATAGCACCCGTCATACGCCCAACGTTGACGCTTTGGTTCTCCGACTCTAGGATTGCCTTGCCTGGCAGGCAGTGCCCGGCGCAACGCAAAATCATCCGAGGTCCCAGAATGGCAGATCGACAGCTCTCGGACGAGGACCGAGTCAGGGAATTGGCCCGCCTCGCCAACATTTCCATTCCCGAAGACGAAGTGGCAGAGGTGGCGAGCCGGTTCGGCAGCCTAATGCTGGAACTGGACCGTCTCAGCAACCTTGACCTATCCGATATCCAGCCGGTAGCGATCTTCCCGGACGAGGGATAAAGAAAGGCCGTCCTCCGGCCTGTAGCGCGAGGAAATCTCATGGACAGCAACGAAACAGCCTTCCTGTCGGCGGCGGCGACCGCCACAAAGGTGCGAGCGTCCGAACTTTCGCCGGTCGATGCCGTGCAGGCGTACCTGGACCGCATCGACCGGCTGGACTCGCGCCTCCGCGCCTACATCACCGTGACCCGCGAGGAGGCGCTGGATGCGGCCCAACAGGTGGAGCGCCGATTGAACCAAGCGGATGATCCGGGACCTCTGGCCGGTGTTCCGATGGCCGTCAAGGACCAGTTCTGGACCGACGGCATTCTGACCAGCAACGGCTCGCGGGTCTACCGTGATTTCGTGCCCACAGAGGACGCCACCATCGTGAAACGCCTCAAAGCCGCTGGCGCCACGCTGCTGGGCAAGCTGAACCTGAGCGAGTTGGCCATGGGGGGCACCCAGGAGCCGCCTTGGGGCATACCGGCCAACCCCTGGGATCTGGAGCGCACCCCCGGCGAGTCCAGCAGCGGTTCCGGCGTCGCGTTGTCGGCCCACCTGTGCGCCGCCTCCATCGGAGAGGACACCGGCGGGTCGGGCCGTGGGCCAGCGGCCTACTGCGGCGTCGTGGGACTGCGCCCAACGTTCACGCGGGTCAGTCGCTATGGGATGACCCACATGTGCTGGTTTATGGACGCTGCTGCTCCCATGACCAAGACCGTGGAGGACTGCGCCATCGTCCTGGGCGTTATCGCCGGACACGACGAGAATGACCCCTACACCAGCCGCAGGCCGGTGCCGGACTACACCGCCGCCCTGGACCGGGGCGTCGAGGGGCTGCGGGTTGGCTTGATTCGTGAACTGCACCAGAGCCAGGACATGCACCCGGAGGTGCGGCAGGCCGTCGAGGCATCGCTGGACACCATGCGCGGCCTGGGCGCTGAGGTAAAGGAAGTGTCCATTCCGCTGGTGGAACTGGCCGGGGCCATCTTCGTGGGAGTGGCCGACACTGAGGGCGCAGGGGCGAGAGACGAGATCCTGCGCACCAGGGCTGGCGAACTGGACCAGGCCAGCCGCACACGGCTCCTGTCGGCGTCGCTGGTCCCGTTCAAGGTGTACAACCGCGCCGCCAAGGCAAGGGTGTTGCTGCGCCGCCAGTTCATGGAGGCGCTGAACGACGTGGATGTCCTGGTATCCCCCACCTCGCCTTACCCGGCGCCGCTGCATACAGCCCTGACGGCGCGATTCGAGAGCGCCGACGATGTTCGCCAGCGGTTCTTCTTCCGCCGGGCTTACACCGGGTGCTACTCGCTGACGGCCCTGCCCGCCATCTCCATCCCGGGCGGGTTCACCAGCGACGGTCTGCCCATTGGCCTGCAACTTGGCGCAAGGCCCTTTGCCGAGGAGACGCTGTTCCGCGCCGCACACGCCTACGAGCAGGCCACCGCCTGGCACACGCATGTTGCTCCCGCCGCCCTGGAGTAATTTATGGCAATTGTTCGTGAGGAGATTCCGCAATGAACGACAAGATACGAGTGGGAATCATCGGCGCCAACGCCAGTTACGGCTGGAGCAAACGGGCCCATCTCCCGGCGCTCCTGGGAATGCCCGACTTCGAGCTGACGGCGGTGTGTACCTCCCGCCCCGCGACAGCCGAGGAATCCAAAACCTTCTACGGCGCGAAATTGGCTTTCCACGACTACACCGAGATGGCCAACCATCCGGACGTTGACCTGGTGGTGGTCTCCGTGAGCGTGCCAGCCCATCACGGCATGGTCAGCGCGGGCGTTGAGGCGGGCAAGCACGTGTTCTGCGAGTGGCCACTGGGAGCGAACAGCGGGGAGACCGAGGAACTGGCCGGCCTAGCCACGGAGAAGGGGGTGTGCACACTTATCGGCCTGCAAGCGCGAGGCGGCCCCGCTCTGCTCAGAATGAAAGAGCTTGTGGAGGACGGGTACGCCGGCGAGATGCTGTCGTGCAACATGACCATGTTCCTGCCCGGACTGATGCAGCGCGGAATCGACCGGGCCTGGATGGCCGACCGCGCCAATGGCGCCAACACGCTGTCCATTGCCTCCGGCCATGCGCTGGACATATTCTGCCACTGCGTCGGCGAGTTCCGGGAGCTTACGGCCAGGGTCAGCGTCCAGCTCGGCCAGTGGCAGACCGTAGATGGCTCAACTGTCCCGGTAGACGCCGCCGATAACGTGATGGTCAGCGGCGCGCTGGAAAACGGTGCAGCAGCATCGGCCCACATCGCCACCATACCGTGGAACGGCAGCGGCTGGCGCATGGAGGTGTACGGCACCAAGGGCACACTGCACGCCAGTTCTGCCGAGATGGTCCAATACGGTAACGTCAAGCTATATGGCGCGCAGGGCGCAGGGCAGTCGCTGGAGCTTCTGGAAGTGCCGTCCCGTCTGTTCGGCGTCCCCGATTCGGTACCTGACGGCGAGCCTTACAATGTGGCGCAGCTCTACCGGACCATTGGAGATTCCATTCGCAGCGGTGGGGACGCGCAGCCTGATTTCGCCACCGCCGTCGAGCGTCACCGTTTCCTGGACCTGCTGCAACGCTCCTCTGACGAGGGACGCAGCGTCACTATGGGATGACTCCTAATGCGACAGCTTGGCGATAGGTAGACACTTGCCAGCCCTGAGGCGCGAGTGATGGTAAAATACGCCCGCCCGAAAGCACTTCAACCTCGCCAAGCCGGCGCTTGGACATCGATCCGGCAACCTGACTGGAATTAGCAGCCGAACCTGACTTATGGCAATAGACCTCTTGCGCTACACTCGTCCTCACGGGTGGGACTGGCTTCCTTTCCGCAACGGCCCCGGATTTCGACGCCGGTCGCTGGAGTCAGGACCTCGAATCACCGTCATTGGCGGTGGCACGGGACTGCCCAGCCTGATTCGCGGCATCAAGTATTATTCCCACAACATCACTGCCATCGTCACCATGGCCGACGATGGCGGCAGTTCCGGGCGGCTTCGCAGCGAGCTGGGCATACAGCCGCCGGGGGACATACGCAACTGCCTGGTGGCCCTCGCAGACTCCGAGGACGTCATGCAGAGGCTGATGGACTACCGCTTCGAGTCCACCGGCCAGCTGAACGGCCACAGCTTCGGCAACATGCTCATTGCGGCCCTGGCGGGTATTGGCGGCGACTTCTCCCGCGCCGTGGAAATGGCAGGAGATCTCCTGGCCATACGGGGGCGGGTCATCCCCTCCACCACCACCGACGTTACGCTCATCGCCACGACCGAAGCGGGAGAGACCCTGACCGGAGAGAGCAACGTTGCCCGCGCCTCCGGGCGAATCACATCCCTGGCGCTTTCCCCTCCCAACCCACAAGCCCACCCGGCGGCGGTGGCGGCCCTGCGTGAGGCCGACCTGGTTATCATCGGCCCCGGCAGCCTGTATACCAGCATCGTTCCCAACCTGCTGATTCCCGGCATCGCCGAGGCAGTGGAGCAGTCGCGGGCCCTGAAGGTGTACGTCTGCAACGTGGCCGAGGAACCGCGACAGACTGTCGGATACTCGGTGCAGGACCACCTGGACGTGGTGCGGCGATACACCGGCGAAGGTTCAGTGAATGCCGTCGTTGCCAATGGCAGCATCCCCGAGGGGCCGACGCCAGCCGGTTTGAACTTCATCACACCCCAACGCCCGTGGGATGATGCCGCTCTGCTGATTGAGGCCGACGTCATTGACCGGGAGGCCACGGCCCGGCACGACCCGGCCAAGCTCGCTCTGACCGTTGCCGACACCTACCGGCGCCACCGGGGCAAGCGCCGTCGCCTGCCTCGCGCCAAGCCTGCCACCGCCTCGCTCGGGCGGGAGGAACGGGGCCTCCAGTCGCAGGCCCTTTGCGGCGACTAGCCTGGTCCCCTTTGCCGAACTCTCCCCAACTGGATACGAGCGGCGACCCCAGGGCCTTTTCAATGTAATACCGTTCGCTGTCATCTTTTCATCCTGAGCCTGTCGAAGGATGCCCCTTCAATTCACCAACGGTTCGACAAGCTCACCATGAGAGGAGTTGCGGAAGGGGGCAGTTGTGACTTTGAAAAGACCCCGCCGACGGTCTTCATTGCAAAGACTTCTCATGTTCCCTCGAACTATAATTGAGGCTAACCTTGGCGCCGGAGTCACCCGGTATGCAACAGACCAGCCTTGCTGCGAGAGCGACCGAACTTCGCCGCGAGCTCAACTACCACAACCTCCGCTACTACCAGATGGATGACCCAGTGATCAGCGACGGGCAGTACGACGCACTGCTGCGGGAGTTGCAGGAGATAGAGCGGGCGCATCCTGAGCTCCAGACCGTGGACTCGCCCACGCTGCGGGTCGGCGGAGACCCGTCCCCAGCCTTCTCCGAGGTCCAGCACGCGAGGCCCATGCTCAGCCTGGGCAACGCATTCGACTTCGAAGAGCTGGAGGCCTGGCATCGCAGGGTTACGGGACTGCTGGACGGCGCGCCCTTCGATATGGTCTGCGAGCTGAAAATCGACGGGCTGGCTGTCAGCCTGACTTATGAGAACGGAGTGCTGACGCAGGGGGCAACCAGGGGAAACGGCATCACCGGCGAAGACGTCACCCGCAACCTGAGAACCATCAGGACCATCCCTCTATCCCTGAAAGGGTTCGTACCAATGAACCTGGAGGTGCGCGGCGAGGTCTTTCTGCCCATTGAGGAATTCCGTCGGCTCAACGAGGAACGGGCGGAACGGGGAGATCCTCTCTACGCCAACCCCCGTAACACCGGAGCCGGGACCATCCGCCAGCTCGACCCCAAGGTAACCGCCGCCCGGAACATGCAGGTCTGGGTCTATTCTCTCAACAGCACGGAGGGGGTGGAGTCCATTGAGGGCCACTGGGAGGCCCTAGAGTGGCTGGGCAGCGTGGGATTTCGCATCAATCCGGAGAACCGGCTCTGCCATACGCTGGATGAGGTGCGCGACTACTACCAGTCATGGCTGGAGCGCCGCCACGACCTGCCCTACGAGGTCGACGGCGTGGTGGTCAAAGTGTCTCCCCTGGCTCTCCAGGACCAGTTGGGAATCGTAGGCCGGGAGCCGCGATGGGCCATCGCCTACAAATTCCCCGCCGAACAGGCGGTAACCAAGCTGCTGCACATAGGGATCAACGTAGGACGCACCGGCAGCCTGAATCCCTACGCCGTACTGGAGCCGGTGGTGGTCAGCGGCGCGACGGTCAAGCGCGCCTCGCTGCACAACGAGGAAGACATCAACCGCAAGGACATTCGCGTTGGCGACACGGTGGTCATCGAGCGGGCTGGCGACGTTATCCCGCAGGTCGTGGGGCCGGTGCTGGCCCAGCGTACAGGAAGCGAGCCAGTGTTCCGCATGCCGGAACGTTGCCCGATATGCGACACTCTCGTGGTCAAGAACGAAGACGACGCCATGCACCGCTGCCCCAATCTGTCCTGCCCTGCCCAGTTCTTGGAGTTGCTCAAGCACTTCGTCAGCAAGGGCGCGGCGGACATTGACGGGCTAGGCGAACGCTGGTGCGGCATCCTGATCAAAGAGGGGATGGTCCAGGATGTTGCCGACCTCTACCGGCTGGAGAAAGCCCGGCTCCTCGAGCTTGAGCGCATGGGTGACAAGTTGGCAACCCGGATAATGGACAACATCGAGGCCAGCAAGAACCGGCCCCTGCCACGGCTGCTGTTCGCCCTGGGTATCACTCACGTCGGTTCGGAAGTTGCCGATCTGCTGTCCCAGAATTTCATCGGTGTCGAAGAGTTGTCAAAGGCGACCGAAGAGGACCTGACCGAAGTCGAAGGAATCGGCCCGAAGATAGCCGAAAGCATAATCGCCTGGTTCCAGGATCCCGAAAACCAACGGGTCATCGAAAGGCTGCGCGCCTCCGGTGTGCGGCTGGAGCAGGAGGCGCTGCCAGCAGCCGCCACCGCTGCCTCCGGCGACGCTCCATTTGCCGGTCTGACTTTCGTGGTCACAGGCACCTTGTCTGCATTCTCCCGCAGCGATGCGGAGGGGCGAATCAAGGGGATGGGCGGCAAGGTCACCTCGTCAGTTACGAAGAAGACCAGCTACGTCGTGGTGGGCGAATCTCCCGGTTCCAAGGCCGCCAAGGCCGGGCAGTTGGGTATCCCCGTCCTGGACGAGGAGGACTTCGTGCGCCTGCTGGAATCGCCCTCGGAAGCGCTGGCCGGGGAATTACAGGGCAACCTTGTCTGACGCGGCCACGATCATCGTCGGTCTGGGCAACCCGGGCCCTCGCTATGCCAACACCCGCCACAACGTAGGCTGGAGGGTGCTGGACATGGTGTCGCAACGGCTACACATCCCGGTGAACGAAAGAAGGCCCAAGGCAGTATTGGGCACCGGCTATCACGACGGCAAACGGGTGGTGCTGGCCAAGCCTCGGACCTTCATGAACAACAGCGGCGAGGCGGTGGAATACCTGCTGGCCCGGTTCGGCGGCGACGGTACCAACCTGCTGGTCATCTACGACGAAATGGCGCTGCTGCCCGGGCGCATACGTCTCCGCGCCGCGGGCAGCGACGCCGGCCACAACGGCATTCGCTCCATCATCCGGACCGTCGGCGGCACCGGATTTCCACGCCTGCGGGTGGGCATCGGCGGCCCTCCACCCGGCGTGGTCCCCCACGAATATGTGCTGGGGGGATTCACGGACGAGGAAGCAGAGCGTATTTCCTCAGCAGTCGAACGGGCCACAGCCGCCGTTCAGAGCCTGCTTTCGGAAGGGATAGACGCGGCCATGAACCGCTACAACCAGGACCCGTCGGCGGCCTCAGCTTCATCTCCAGCGGAGAATATCGTGTCCCGCAGCGCAGTTCCGGGCCATGAGAGCCAGGCCGGTGACCTGCCCTCCCAGACAGAGCCTCAAGAGCGGTAGGGCCCCGGCTCAGGCCAGAACGGCAAGTAGGATGCTGAGCGCGCCGGCACTGACCAATGCCATCAGGAACGGGAGGCAACCCAGCCGGCGGCCACCGGAACCCCCGCCTCCACCGCCCCTGCGCCTCCCACTTCGGTTCCTCCTGCGGGTGCATTCCACGCAGGTGCAGGCGGGAGGATGCACCCCTCTCAGCCGGTTCACGTCATAGGACATAGGGCAGGCTCGCATGCATACGAATCGGCAGCGCTACCGTACTACCCCCATCATGATGCCAGAGCGGAGCGGCCCTGTCGCGTCTGGCCGGACACCAATCAGGGCCTTCTAATTGTTCCCTCTCCCTCCGGGAGAGGCCCTTCGACAAGCTCAGGAGGGGTGAGTGGGAAATCTTGGTTATCATCGGCTATAAAAGCAAGCGGGGAACGCCCCCACCCTAACCCTCCCCCGGAGGGAGAGGGAACTTTATGACAAAAATGCGTCCTTTCCCTTCGCTGAAAGGATATCGGGCGCTGGTTGCGCCTTACCTAGTAGCTGTCGCAATTCTGCTGACGGCAATAGTCGGCTGCGGTGGCGAATCAAGACCGGAGGAACCTGAATCAGGGAGAGAGGAAGTGTCCTCTGGGGCTACTGCGGAACCCGGAACGGCATCGACCACCCCTAATCGGGATTCCGGTGCCGATTCCGGCCCACTCCCTACGGCGGCAGCGGGCGCTCAATCCAAGTCTGCCGTACCTTCATCCCCGGTGCCCGCCACCACCACTGCAACCGAGGCCGTGGATTCGCCTGCCGCCACCAGTTTTCAAGTGCCGCCCGAACGCGACTACTTCCAACTGGCGGCGCAGCTCGTCCCGGGGCTGGGCGCTATCGACCGCACTGTTAATGGAAAGCCATATCCGCGTTCGGCAGGAGAACGCGAGACGTTCAAGCTGGTGGATCTGGAGTCCCGGACTCTGTACGAGAGCGAATTTGAACTGCGTCTCGTTACGCCGCATGCTTACTGGTTCTTCGAAGACGGAGTTCAGGCAGACCAGGATGACATCGAGAGGTCTGCCAGGGAATTTGAGGATGTAATTTACCCGACGGTGACCGGGGTATTCGGGACAGAGTGGACACCCGGCGTGGATGGCGACCCGCACCTTTACATCATCAACGCCCATTTACGGGGGGCGGGAGGCTATTTCAATTCCGCCGACGAGTATCCGAGGGAGGTGCGGCCTGTCAGCAATGAGATCGAGGCCATCTACGTCAACGCACGCTACCTGCCGGTGGGCACTGAACTGTTCTCGCAGGTGCTGGCCCACGAGTTGCAGCACGCCATTCACTGGAATGCCGACCTCTCCGATGAGACCTGGGTCAACGAGGGCCTTTCGGAACTGGCAGTGTCCATAGCCGGGTATCCCGAATACAGCATCCTCGAATTCCGCCGCGCCGGGCCGACGTCGCTGACGCAGTGGCCGGCCAACGACATCGGCGGCTCGGAAAACTACGGGGCTGCGTCGCTGTTCATGCGGTACCTGACCGAACATTACGGCGGGAGGGATAACCTTAGACCACTGCTGGAGGAACCTGCCGACGGCATACCGGGCATAGACGCATACCTGGAGGCTGGCGGCCACGGCGTAACTTTCAGGGAGGTGTTTCGCGACTGGGCCGTGGCCAACCTGCTGGATGAGGACAACAGCCCGTTCGGCTATTCCGATCTGTCCATCAGGCTGCCCGTGTACCGGAACATGCCCATTGGCGAGGAACTGCAATCCAGCATCCCGCAATACTCCAACGAATATGTCAGGCTAGAACGAGGAGATACCACTGCCAGGCTCGTTTTCGAGGGAGACACGACCGTGCCCCTGCTTCCGGTGGATGTCGGGGAGGGTTGCTGGTGGAGCAACTTGGGAGACGTCATCGATTCCACTCTGACCGCCCGCCTCGACCTGGGGCAGGTGGAACAGCCGCTCCTGGAATACGACGTATGGTATTCCATCGAGGAGGACTGGGACTTCGCTTACGTGGAAGTTTCGGAGGACGACGGCGAGACCTGGACGATCCTGGAAACGCCCCTCAGCAGCACCGACGACCCCCTGCAAGTGTCCTTTGGCCCCGGGTACACGGGCGCCACAGAGGACTGGCGCCGCGAATCGGTCCAGCTGGAACAGTGGGCCGGAAAGGAAATCATGCTGCGCTTCCAGTACATCACCGACGCGGCCATCCACGACCACGGCCTCTGCGTTCGCGACATTCGAGTCTCTACGCCCGGCGGCGTTGACGTTGCGCCCGCAGGATGGACGCCCAAGGGCTTCGTCTGGACCAACAACCTGGTGCGGCAGAGTTTCATCGTTCAGGTGGTCTACGAGGGCGACGATCAACACCCCAATCGCGTCGTGCAGGTACCGCTGGACGACCGGAACAGGGGCGAGGTGATGATTGAGCCAGCCCCCGGAGTCAATCGCATCGTCGCCATTGTCCAGCCACTGGCGCCATCAACCCGAATGCCAGCCCGCTATACAATGACGCTGGACAGGGTCGAATAGGCCCGGAATCTTCTTGGACGGAGCGAAACGTGAAATTCGGCCTGTGCGTAATTGGCTGCGGCTCCTTTGCCCGAACCTTCGCGAGGGCCATTCAGGGCGAACTGGAAGACATTGAGCTGTACTTCGCCAGCCGCGACCCGGACCGGGCAGCCCGGTTTTCCAGCGAGCTGAGCGGCTCCGGCAGCTTCGGGTCGTACGAGACTGCGGTGGCCGACGAGCGAGTGGATGCCGTCTACATCTGCACGCCGCATTACCTCCATCTGGAGCATGCCCAGCTGGCATCTGCCGCAGGGAAGCATATTCTGCTGGAGAAGCCGCTGGCCCGCACTGCGGAGGAGTCGCAGGCCATCATCGACTCCGCCAGAGATGCTGGCGTAACCCTGATGGTTGCGGAAAACTACCGCTTCATGCCTCCGGTACTGGCCGCCAGGGAAATGGTCGACAGAGGATATCTGGGCACATTGAGACTGGTCCAGTTACAGGAGGACTTTCCATTCCAGCCGACGGAATGGAGAAACGAAGCCACGTTGAACGGCGGCGGGGTGCTCATAGACGGGGGCATCCACAAGGCCAGCCTCCTAGCCTATCTGGCCGGCAACCCGTCTGAGGTCTACGCGGCGGAGGTGCCGTCGGCCCAGCCCGGCCTGGCCGCCGAGGACGGGGTGATCGCCATGCTGCGGTACCCAAGCGGGCTGGTTGGCGTGATCAACCACACGTGGAGCGCCGGCCCTCACAACCCGCGCCCCTGGGTTACGGTGTCCGGCTCAACGGCCAGCATAGCTTTCGAGCTGGGCGGCGACTGGATTGACACCATCGACGCATCAGGCCGCCGGCGGCAGCAGCTTGGCGAGGACCGGGGCGGCATTGCGGGAATGGCGCGTGAATTCCGGTCCTGCGTCCAGGAGAGCAGGACCCCTGCAATGACCGGGGAGGAAGGGATGCGGGACGTGGCGCTGGTGGAGGCCTGCTATTCGTCAATGCGTTCCGGCGCTCCGGTTCCGTTCAATCTGCCTGCGGGCACGCCCTCACCCTAACCCTCTCCCAGAGGGAGAGGGAATTAAGTAAAAGGAAAACGCCGCATCGGTTGATGCGGCGTTTACTTGCTCCATTGGCAATGTGTACCTTGCCAGGCTCACTTCGGAAAGATTGTCCGGTGGCGGTAGCTCGCTCTACGCGGTGGCTGCTTCCCCGACTGTCTCCATTATCAGCCTGGTCACGGTGTATGGGTCGCAGTTGGCGTTGGGCCGACGGTCTTCGATGTAGCCCTTGCCGTCCCGGGCGACCTGCCAGGGAATCCGAACCGATGCGCCCCGGTCGGAAACGCCGTACCGGTACTCCCGATAGGAGCAGGTCTCGTGCAGGCCGGTCAGCCGTTCCTCGATTCGATGGCCGTAGTTGGCGATGTGCAGATCGTGGCGCCCTCGGAGGGCTTCCGCTGCCTCGACGCAGGCTTCGTAGTTCTCCCGCATTTCATTGGTGGAGAAGTTGGTGTGGGCCCCTGCGCCGTTCCAGTCGCCTTTGACCGGCTTGGGATCCAGGGTGGCGCTGATGCCCCTGCGCCCGTCGACGGTCTCCACATCCTCACCGATGCGATAGAGCAGCCAGCGGGCCAGCCACAGGTGGTCGCCAACGGCAGGCGCGCCTATCGGACCGATCTGGAACTCCCACTGAGCCGGCATCACCTCGCCGTTGATGCCGGAGATCGCCAGGCCCGCTTCCAGGCAGGCGTCCATGTGTTTTTCAACGACGGGCCTGCCGAAGACCTCGTCAGAGCCGACGCCGCAGTAGTAGCCGCCCTGCGGGGCAGGGAAGCCGTTGTCCGGCCAACCCAGCGGTTTGATGCCGTCAAAGAAGGTATATTCCTGCTCGATTCCGAACCACCAGTCCAGGGTACCGTATTTTTCTGCGGCCGACGCGCAACCGGCCCTGGTGTTGGACGGGTGGGGCGTCATGTCCGTGAGCAGCACCTCGCACATCACCAGCTTGTTGTCGCCGCCCCTCACCGGGTCCGGCACCACCAATACGGGGCTGAGCACGCAGTCCGAGTTCTCGCCGGGAGCCTGGTTGGTGCTGGAGCCGTCGAAGCCCCAGATGGGGGGAGCTTCACCGTCAGGAACGATCTTGCCCTTGGATCGCAGCTTGGCCGTGGGCTGTTGCCCATCAATCCAGATGTATTCCGCCTTGTAGCTCATAGGTCAACCCCTTGCCCGGTAGAATTTGCTTAAATTATAACTGAACTTTACGGGCTTTTTGAATCTTGAGATTTCGGTGGATAGACAACCGGAACCGAGTTCCGGTCCTGGAGCCAGGGTTCCTGTTTGGCAATCCCCATTCAAAGCAGTCGCTCCGCACTTGCAATGGGTGCGGAGCGAAAAGTCGGCTTCGGTGATCGCACCCTGGCCGGATGCGGCAGGGGCTATTTGCGCATCAGCTTCTTGGGGAGAACCACCCAGAGGGCGAACAGTCCGATAAAGGCTCCGGCGGCAGCGATGGCTATCATTGGGTGTCCTCCGAACTTGGTGTAGGCATAGTATCGCCCCAGGTTGTTACACCCTTTTTGCGACTTTGTTAAATCTTTGTTACTTCCGGAGCCTTCCGCTCCCGTTCAGCCCGAACGCCCTGGGCGCCACCGCCGATACAGCTGGTCCATCGGGCCGGTTCCATAAGAATACCCCGCGCTGTTTTCGGCGCGGGGCGTAATATTCTCAGGGCTGAGGGTGCCTGGGCTACTTGCGCATCAGCTTCTTGGGGAGGACCACCCAGAGGGCGAACAGTCCTAGAAAGGCTCCGGCGGCGGCGATGGCTATCATTGGGTGTCCTCCGAATTTGGTGTAGCCATAGTATCGCCCCATGTTGTTACGCCCTTTTTGCGACTTTGTTAAATCTTTGTTGCTTCCTGCCCTCCCCGGGGAAACTGAGGCAAGCCCGGCGTTCCAAAGGTCGAAGGTCCTCAAGTGTCGCTATGGTCGCGACCGGTCTGACCGGATCTGGTTCGACGACGCCGCCTCGGTCCCTGCGAGTCCGCCTGCCTGTTCTTCAGGAACTTGCGGGGCAGGACTACCCAGAGAACGAACAGCCCGACAAAAGCGCCTGCCGCGATTATCGCTATCATCCCTAAATGAGTACCTCTCCTGGATGCAAGCAGAGTATCATATACACATATCTATCGCTTCGCGCGCCTATGTCAAGCCCCCGTTCCAGTCTCCCTCAGTTATAGGCCCGGGGTTGGCCTGGAGTTCCGAGGTACTACCGGTCGTTGGTAGCGCGATTAAGCAAGAACGGGCCGCGGAATCCCCCGGCCCGTCTGAGTGATCAGTGAATCGTTGCGCGATCAGTAATCGTAGGCAGGCTGGTCGTGCTCCGCGAGGTCCATGCCCTCTTCCTCCTCCTCGCGGGAGGCGCGCACGCCCATGGTGTATTTGAGCAGCAGGAACATGGCAAAGCCAGTTACCAGGCCCCATCCCAGCACTACACCCATGCTGATGAGCTGAGACACGATCTGCTTGCCCTCGCCACCCACCAGGCCGGTGACATCGTTGTTGCCGCTGGCGAAGATGCCGACTGCCAGCAGGCCCCACAGTCCACAGGTGCCGTGGACGGACGCGGCGCCCACTACGTCGTCAATTTTCAGGATGTTTTCGACAAACCACACCGACGCCATCATCAACGGCGCGGCTATGGCGCCGATTACCACTGCCGCCCAGGGATCAACGTAGGCCACCGGGGCGGTAATGCCGACCAGGCCGGCCAGGGCGCCGTTGCAGGCCATCAGGATGTCGGCCTGTCCCGTGCGCACCAGTTGGATGTACAGGGCCACCACCGCGCCTGTGGCGCCGGCCAACAGGGTATTGATGGCGTTCAGACCGATGGACTCTCCGGTGTTGATATTGAACCCGAACCATCCGAAGAACAGGATGAAGGTGCCGATGATAACGAAAGGCACGCTGTGGGCCGGCATTTGATTGGCCGAACCATCAGGGTTGAACTTGCCAATGCGAGGACCGACCACGGCGGCGCCGGCCAAGGCAATGAAACCACCGACGGCATGCACCACGCCAGAGCCAGCGTAGTCGGAGGCGCCAGGCAGGTTGATGGCGTCAAGGGATCCCAGCCAACCACCATCGCCCCAGGCCCAGTGGCCGTACAGCGGGTAGATCACCGCGCCGATGATGAAACTGTAAGCGAGGTATGCCTGGGTCTTGGTCCGCTCAGCTACCGCCCCCGCCACGATAGTGGCAGCAGTGGCAGCGAACACCATCTGGAACATCCAGCTTACGTAGACGCTCCAATCATCGCCACCGTCAACCAGGAAAAAGTTGGTGGTGCCAGCAATGCCAGCCGCGCTGGTTCCCATCATTATGGCGAAGCCGAAGGCCCAGAAGGACAGCGACGCCATAGCGAAGTCCATGAAGCTCTTGGTCATATAGTTGGTAACGTTCTTGGAGCGAATCAGCCCCGCGCCCAGAAAGGCGAATCCGGCCTGCATGAAGAAGACCAAGAAAGCCGCCATCATGGTGGTCAGATTGGCGATGTCGGTTGCGTTTGTTTCCACCGGGTCGGCATCCTGAGCAAACGCAATGTTGTACCCGGCCAGCAACGCAGCCGCGAACAGACCGGCGATGACGTACGGCAATGAACGCCGCAACATCAACGCGCCTCGGGAATTAGGAGCCGTTTCAGCCAGCATCTCTCTCTCCTTGTATTCGGATAGTGGGCCGCAGTGATTATTTCGCATGACAATATATGCAGAGGGTGTTACGCGCTAGTTTCTGAAATGTTACGCAAGTATTTCAGGCCCGCTGGCTCCACACTTTACAGAGCAGAGTTTCGAATTGAAAGCATGTTTTTGAAGCATTTGCGCCAATTCTCTCAAACCCGGCAGAACAACGAAAAGAGCGGGTGATTTGCCCGCTCTCTCGAAAGGACCTGCCTGAATTGCCAGCCGGCTCTATTTCTCTGGCTCTATTTCTCTGGCTCTATTTCTCTATGGGCGCTCCGACTATGCTGCCCCATTCGGTCCAGGAGCCATCGTAGTTGCGGACATTCTCCAGTCCCAGCAACTGGGTCAGCACGAACCAGGTATGCGAGGAGCGCTCTCCGATGCGGCAGTACGCAATCGTCTCCCTGCTGCCGTCGATGCCATTGCCGCCATATAGGTCGCGGAGTTCGTCGGCAGACTTGAAACTGCCGTCCTCGGCCACGGCCTGGCCCCAGGGGATATTGGCTGCGCCGGGTATGTGTCCGCCCCGCTGCGATCCCTCCTGAGGCAGGTTGGCGGGCGCCAGCAGCTCTCCGCTGAACTCCGCCGGCGAGCGGACGTCCACCAAGGCCACGCTTCCCTCGTTGACGCGGGCCAGCACCTGGTCGCGGTAGGCGCGGATGCTCTGGTCTCCCTCAGCCGCAGTGTACGCAGTTGCAGAGTGGCTGGGCACGTCGGTGGTCAGGGGCCGGCCCTCGGCCTCCCACTTGGCCCGGCCGCCGTTCATTATGCGCACGTCGCTGTGCCCATAATACTTGAGCTGCCAGAACGCCCAGGCGGCGAACCAATTGTTGTTGTCACCGTAGACGACGACGGTCGTGTCATTTCCTATCCCTGATCCGCCCAGCAACTCCTCGATTTCCTCCTTGGAGGCCAAGTCTCGCCTGACAGGCTGCTGTAGCTGCGACTGCCAGTTCCACCCCACGGCGCCTGCGATGTGCCCCTGTTCATAAGCTCCGGTATCGACATCCACCTCCACCAACCGTACATTGGCGTCGCTTCCGTGTTCCGCCACCCACTCGGTGCTGACCAGTGACTCAGGATGAGCGTACTCCGCCATTATTCACTCCTAAATTTCGAAATATGAACTCTTGCCGACCTGCAAACGATGCCTCGGGCACGGGCCTTTCGCTCGTATATTCATTCTATCCCAAATGCTGGCGCCTGGGCCGGTCTGAAACCAACACTGTCATGGCATCTCCGACCGAATGGGACGGACGCCCGCAGGGAAATTCGACGAGAGCGTACCAAGTTTTCGGTCTATGCCTGCGGGCAACGTCCTCCCGGCCAGCGGGACCGGCGCCCCGCCAAACGTCACGTTATGTCCTTTCAGACCAAATTACCGCCCGGCGCTTGCACTGTGTTTACCTGTCAGTGCTGCTCTCCGGCCGGTACATGCCATAAATCTGCAAGTGCGCGGCAAGCGTATTTCCGATGATTGGCCCGGTATTTTGCAATTTCTGTAATCTTTCCGCTAATATTACAGGATAGGTAAGTGTCTGCTGTAGGCGGGAAACACCCGCCCATGAGGGGAGTTTATGGGCAGCAATCGCTGGCTCCGCAACAGTTTCGTATACCTGATGATAATCATAGGCGTGATTGTCATCTTTTACACTTTGATGCCATTCGGCGGCGACGATGAGGAGCCGGTAAGCCGTGTCATCTCGCTGGCCAAGAATAACCAGCTGGAAAAGATCGAGGTCAACGGCGACAATTTGACCGTTACCCGGATCGACCAGACGACTTTCAAGAGCAAGCTGGAAAAAGGCGACAGCATCACATCGCTGTTGCTGGAAAGCGGTGTTGAGGTCGGAGAGCCTGGCGTGGTGGAAATCCAATCCAAGGGTTCCAGCGGGCTATCCAGCTTCTTCGGCCTACTGCTTAATTTCCTGCCTCTCATATTCTTCGGCGGCCTCATCCTGTTCATGATGCGGCAGGCGCAGGGGAGCAACAACCAGACCCTGAGCTTCGGTCGCAGCCGGGCGCGGATGATGCCATTCAACCGGCCCACGGTAACTTTCGCCGACGTCGCCGGTGTCGAGGAGGCGAAAGTCGAGCTCCAGGAGATCGTGGAGTTCCTGAAGTACCCGGAGCGCTTCCTCTCCCTGGGCGCGCGCATCCCCAAGGGGGTCCTGCTGGTGGGTCCCCCGGGGACAGGCAAGACGCTGCTGGCCCGTGCCGTGGCCGGCGAGGCGGGAGTGCCCTTCTTCCACATCAGCGGCTCTGAGTTCGTTGAAATGTTCGTCGGCGTAGGAGCGGCTCGCGTCCGCGACCTGTTCGAGCAGGCCAAGCGCAATGCCCCCTGTATCGTGTTCGTGGATGAGATTGACGCTGTCGGTCGTCACCGCGGGGCCGGTCTTGGCGGCGGGCACGACGAGCGGGAGCAGACGCTGAACCAGATCCTGGTGGAAATGGACGGCTTCGAAACCAACACCAACATCATCGTGGTGGCGGCGACCAACCGCCCGGACATCCTCGACCCTGCCCTGCTCCGGCCCGGCCGTTTTGACCGGCGCGTGACGCTGGACCTGCCGGACCTAGAGGGCCGCAAGGCCATTCTCAGGGTTCACGCCTCCGGCAAGCCCCTTGCTCCTGAGGTCACCCTGGACACGGTGGCCAAGGAGACGCCGGGATTCAGCGGAGCAGACCTGTCGAACCTGGTCAACGAGGCAGCCATCCTCGCTGCCCGCCAGAACAAGAAATCGATCTTCATGACCGAGTTCGAGGAGGCGGTGGACCGGATCATCGCCGGCCCCGAACGGAAGAGCCGCCTGATCAGCAGGCGCGAGAAAGAGATGACCGCGTACCACGAGGCCGGGCACGCCCTAGTGGCCTGGGCCCTGCCCCACGCCGACCGGGTCCACAAGATTTCCATCGTGTCTCGCGGCGCCATGGGCGGTCATACGTCCCTCTTGCCTGAGGAGGACCGCTACCTCTGGACCAAGAACCAGTTCAGCGACATGATGGCCGTCACCATGGGCGGCAGGGTCGCCGAGGAGCATATCTTTGACGAGGTCACGACCGGCGCCAGCAACGATATCGAGCGCGCTACAAAGATAGCCCTGGGCATGATCAAGCGCTACGGCATGAGCAAGGCCCTCGGCCCCCGCACCTTTGGCAAGCGTGAGGAAATGGTGTTCCTGGGCCGGGAAATCAGCGAGGAACGCGATTACGGCGACAAGGTTGCCGAGGAGATCGACGACGAAGTAAGGTCGCTCATCAACAACGCATACCAGCAGGCCAACGAGATACTGGTAACCCACAAGCCCAAGCTGGTGCGCCTGGCCGAGTACCTGATCGAGCACGAGACCGTCTCAGGCGAGTCGCTGAACCACCTGTTCAACGATGAGAGCCCGGGCCCGGAACCCGACGGAGTCCCCGCGACGCCGCCCGATCCCTCGCCCTACACCTCGCCGCGCCCGCAGCCTACGATACAGCCCCGGCCAGCGCCCACCCTGCCGTCCGCCAGCGGACACGATGGGCAGGGCGAGGACCTGCTGCGCTAAAGAGACCTCTCACCCGGCTGTTACGGGACGAGGGCCGGTCGGATGTCCGGCCCTCGTTTTTTGGCAAGCCCGGTGGGGTTCGTTCTATTCGACCGTTTCCGCATCCTGGGGCGCGGGCAACTGGCGATAGTAAAGGCCCCACTGCCTCATAAGTTCCTCCACCTCCGGGCTTTTCAGCGCGACCAGTTCACGGAAAAACCCGGCCAGCGCGTGAGCGGGCATTGACTCTGCGGTACACACCCAGCTGCGCTCTGCGGGTACCACGTAAATCAGCCCTCTCTGGTGTTCGCACACCGCTTGAATTCGCGTCATGTCCTCGCTGGGCCTTACTTCCAGGCCGGCCAGTGTAGTCATACGGCATTCATCCTCTTCGGCCAAGTGGCGTTTCGGCTCTGCACTGCGGGGTTTGCTCCGGCTGGAACGCCAGAGTTCGCGGCAGCCCGGCACGCCATTATATCGCCCAATCCGGCGCGCCGTTATAGTCGTATCTTTTCAGGCAGTGTTATTATCTAATGCGGACTGTGCTCCGACGAGAAGGGCGCAGTAAGGAATAGGGGAGCATGTATCAACCTGGAGGGCAACCGCCCAGACCACCCGAAATGAATTTCGACCAGATCCTGTCAGGAATTGGCGGCACCATAGGCCGGATCTCCAACCGCCTCGGCGGCGGCGGTGTGGGCCTGGCCGCAGTGCTGATAATTGGCCTGATCATTATCATCTGGGCCGCCACTGGCATATACACCATCAGCCCCGGTGAACAGGCCGCCCTGCGGCTCTTCGGCGCTGCACAGAGCAGCACGGTCACCGATACGGGCCTGCACTGGTGGTGGCCGTCACCCGTTGGCAACCGCGACGTGGTCCAGACGGTGGAGACCCGCAGAATGGAGCTGGGATTCCGCAGCGGAGAGGGCGGCGCCATTACTCCGGTAGCGGTCGAGGCCCAGATGATCAGCGGCGACCTGAACATCATCGACGTTCAGATGGTGGTGCAATACAACATCAGGAATCTGAACCACTTCCTCTTCCGGGTCTTCGATCCGGGAGAAAACGACGGGGCGCAACGCGACATCCCACCCGGCCGGCCTGACGGGCGGACGCTGAAGGACGCCACGGAGGCGGCTCTCCGCCTGGTAGTCGGGCAGCGCGGGCTGGGCGAGGTTCTGGCCGAGCAACGGACCGAGCTGGAAATCTCTACTCAGGACAAATTGCAGGAAATACTGGACAGCTACGAGGCCGGCATCAACATCCTCAGCGTGGAGCTCCAGAAGGTGGAGGCACCGGAGGACGTGCGGGCAGCCTTCAACGACGTGCTCCAGGCACGCCAGGACAAGGTTACCGCCACCAACCTGGCCCAAGCATACGAGAACCAGGTGATACCCGAGGCCAGGGGTCGCGCTGAACAGATCATCCAGCCTGCAGAAGCCTTCAAGCGGGCCCGTATCGAGAGGGCCCAGGGTGAAGCCGACCAGTTCCTGTCCATCCTAAGTCAGTACTCCGACCGGTCGGTCAAGCTGACCAACACACTCCAGGATAC
This sequence comes from Dehalococcoidia bacterium, assembly GCA_965203005.1. Classification (GTDB taxonomy): domain Bacteria; phylum Chloroflexota; class Dehalococcoidia; order Lucifugimonadales; family UBA3495; genus VXOI01. The sequence continues at coordinate 344,774 of CBDBBS010000002.1, read as the reverse complement.
CGACGGTTCGGATGGCGACGGCGATCCGGCCACAGGCATCGGCCTGGAGGATGTATATGTGCTGAGCGGCAACGGGCTGTTTATCTCCGACCTACTGGTGGTGGGAGCGCCCGAATGCGCCTTCACGGCCCGCCAGGCTACGGCGACAGAAACGACAAGACAGGTATGTGACTTTACGGTTTCCGTCGACGCGGCGGAGGGTGGAGTCACGGCTGGAACCCGGGCAACCGTGGCTTACCTGGGAAATGAAGATTTGACGGTGCCGCAGTTCGCGTCCACCGGGCGCGTGAGCATCAGGCTGTCCAATACGGTGCTGGACCAGGACAACCAGGACGGCGACGACGACTTGGAAACGGGCGTAACCGCCTCGGATTTCAGGGTGGTTGCCGGCCCGGACGGTGGCGTCGTTTCAGGCGTTGACCTCATCCCCGAGTCCTATAACCCAGAGACAAACATACTCGCTCTGTCGGTCCAGGACGGCGAAACCCTGGTGCCGGGCGACTTGTTCGCAGTTCAGTACCTGAACAGCGAAGAGCTGATAATCACGCCCAACAGCCAGGTAACGCAGGAACGCCTGTACCTGGAGGCAATCGAGGAAATCCTTCCGGCAGTGAACAAGATTATCGTCTCCCCCGAGGCGGAATCTGTCCTGATCCTGGGAGGACAGGAGGGGGTGGTGCCAGTGCCGGTAGGCCCGAGCCCGGCCCCCAATCCTTAGGGACTCCAGCTACCGCAGGCCAACGAATCGGCGAGGCTGGCGGATGACTGTCTCCGCCATCCCCAAACGCCAGAACAGTCGAGGAATTAAGGGGAACTGATGAGAAACTTGGTAATCGCAGGCGTGGTCATATTGGTGGCACTGATCGCGCTCTTGACGTCGCTGTACGTGGTTGACGAGACCGAGCAGGTGGTCGTCACCCGGTTTGGCGACGTGCAGGCCGTGCACACCACGCCGGGCCTCCGGGTGAAGGCTCCCTTCGGCGTAGACCGCGTCATATCCTTCGATCGCCGCGTATTGCGCATTGACGCGCCACCTGGCCCGTTCCTGGACAAGGACATCAACATCCTTGAGATCGACGTTTACGCGCGGTACGTGATCACCGACCCCCATTCATTCCTGCAAGCTCTGACCACGCAGGAAAACGCAGGCCAGGTGCTGGGACAGCGCATCAACGCCGCGCTTCGCGCCGAGATTGCCGAGCGCAGCCGCGAGGAAATCATTGGCGGGGACGTCTTCCTGGACGATGAGGGCAACCCCATCACGGACGACGAGGGCAACTCGGTGGTGAATCCCACCAATACTCGGACCGAGATTCTGGACGATGTGCTGGAACGTGTGCGGGACGATCTCCTCGCCGCAGAGGAGAGCTTCGGCGTGGAAATGATTGACGTCCGCATCAAACGGGCGGACTTCCCCGCAGAGGTGGCGGGCCGCATTTTCGAACGCATGCGCTCCGACCGCGAGAAGATCGCCCGCCGACTCAGGGCTGAGGGCGAGGAAGAGGCCCGCACCCGCCGAGCCCAGGCAGACCGCGAGGTGGAGATCATCCTGGCGAAGGCCGACCGTGACGCCGCCAGGCTCCGTGGTGAGGGCGAGGCCGAGGCCATTTCAATCCTGGCCGACGCATTGAACCGGGATCCGGACTTCTTTACATTCCGGCGCAGCCTGGAGGCGTACAAGGAATTCCTGAGCACCCAGTCAACGATGATTCTGTCATCCGAATCAGAGTTGTTCCGGTTCCTACAGAGCTCCGGCGAGCTGGAGCCCAGCAACCGCTAAGGATAGTCAGCGCCGGGCGGTTCCGGCACCGCAACAGAAAAGGGCAGGCGAAGTCCTGCCCCTTTCTGCGTCCTCCGCGCCGCCAGTCAGTGTCTCTCCACAGTTCCCGTCGGGGTCGATGTACTAACGTCCCACCCAAAGCGCCCATTCGGGCCGCGAGATTACCGGCCTGCCAAGCGGCGGCCCTCCTCAAGCCCGTGGGTGGTCTTTTCGGGAGAGGTGATTATGATGCTGAAGCCCTGCTCCAGCCGCATGGGCACCTCGGCGGCGGTGGCCCCGGTGGCGCAGGGCACCCCGGCATCCTTGCAGGTCTCGAGAATCCGCAGCAAGTTGGCCTGAACGTCCGGGTGTCCAGCGTTGCCCTTGTGTCCCATGGACACCGACATATCTCCCGGGCCAGCCCAGATGGCGCCGATGCCCTTGACCTCTCGCAGGATATCCTTCAGGTTCTCCACGCCGTGAGGCTCCTCAACTATGCCCATCAGAAGCATATTGCCGTCCGGGTCGAGAGGCCACAGGTCGGCAGCGTCATAGTACTCGGCGGGTGTCATCCCCCAGTAGCGGGGCGCGATGCGGTACCACCAGCCCCGCTCGCCCTCCGGCTCGAAGTCGGCTGCGCCCGGCACCTGCGGATATCGGGCCGCAACCACCGCCGCCTGCGCGTCTTCCACCGTGTTCAGATGGGGCAGCACGAGGCCGTAGACGCCGGTATCCAGCGCCTGCTTCAGCACCCACTGGTTTCGCTCCCGGAAATTGGGTGGCACCCGCACCATGGGAACCGGGTCGGCCTGCAGGGTCCCGCCTTCCGATATCTTCTTGCGGGAGAGCAGAAACTGTAGCGACATACGCAGCTTGTCGAAGCTGAAGTCCTGGTGCTCCATCTCTATGATGGTCATGTCATAGTCGGAATCGGCAATGAAAGCCAGGTCGTCGAGGTTTCCGTTCCACACGAGCCCGGAACAGAATACCGGCTTGCCCTGCTCGAGAAGTTCGATCACCTTGTTGTATCGGACCATGCAGCCTCCCTCTGTTTGACACCGGATTGCGATCGATTGGGTGAATCCTTGCCTGCGACGGGATTATGCGCCGGGGCAGGTGGATTGTCCACGTTCCCCGGATTGCTGCTGGGGCACTCAAAAGTTCCCTCTCCCTCCGGGAGAGGGTTAGGGTGAGGGCGTGTCCCACTTGTTAGCGAAGCTACTAGTGCGCAGGATTTCACCCCCATCCCAGCCCTCCCCCTGAGGGGGAGGGAGAGCCCAAAGGCCCTGCCCTCCCTATGACCTCGTTTGACTGGCCGGAAAAAATCGCCTACATTCATACGGGCCAGTAAACATCGCTCCGCGACCCTGCTTGCCCTCTGCTGCGGCATTGGTCCGACGCGTCGCGGCCGCATTGGAACAGCAAGGTCAGTCTTCAGGATTCGGCATGAAAATTCACGAGTACCAGGCCAAGGAGATATTCTCCGGCTACGGCATTCCGGTTCCCCAGGGTTCGGTGGCATCGTCCGCCAGCGAGGCGCGCGCTGCCACGGAGCGCTTCGGCGGCAGGGCGGTGATAAAGGCCCAGGTACATGCGGGCGGACGCGGCAAGGCGGGCGGGGTCAGGGTGGTCCAGTCTCCGGACGAAGGAGCTGAAACCGCAGGGGCAATGCTCTCCACGAGCTTGGTCACCAACCAGACCGGGCCGGAGGGCGTGCCTGTGAACCAGGTGCTGGTGGAGGAACTGGCCGATATCGCCAAGGAGATGTACCTGGCGTTGACGGTCGACCGTGTGGAGCGCCGTCCCGTGCTGCTGACATCCGCCTCGGGTGGCATGGACATCGAGGAAGTGGCGGAAACCAACCCCGAGAGCATCCATACCGAGGCCATCGATCCGGTGCTGGGGCTGATGCCCTACCAGGCCCGCCGCATCGCCAGGAGGCTGGGACTGGAGGGGTCTGCTGCGTCAGCGGCTCCCGGACTGCTGAGCTCGCTGTACCAACTGTTCGTCGACAACGACTGCACCCTGGTCGAGGTCAACCCCCTCATCGTTACCGGCGACGGCGGCCTAGTGGCCCTGGATGCCAAGATCAACCTGGACGACGACTCGATGTTCCGTCGCCCGGCGCTGCGGGAGTTGCGTGACCGGGCGCAGGAGGACGAGCTGGAGGCCCAGGCCGCCGAGCTGGACATCGCCTATGTGAACCTGGACGGAGACGTGGGCTGCCTGGTCAACGGCGCAGGGCTGGCCATGGCGACGCTGGACGTGACCTCGGCCGCCGGGGCAGCCCCGGCCAATTTCCTCGACGTTGGCGGCGGCGCCAGCGTGGAAAAGGTCGCCAGCGCCGTGGGCATCATTCTCTCCGACGAGAAGGTACGCCGGGTGCTGGTCAACATATTCGGCGGCATCCTGCGCTGCGACATCGCCGCCGAGGGCATCGTGCAGGCTTACCGCACCGCCAACTCCGACCTGCCCGTGGTGGTGCGGATGCTGGGCACCAACGTGGACGATGGCAAGCGCATCCTGGAGGAATCAGGGCTGCCCGTCGTGTTCACCGACACCCTCTCCGAGGCCGCCGAGGCCATCAAGCAGGCGGGTTAGCGCTTCACGGTTTGATTCGCCTCATATCGGGTGGAATTTTCCTCAAAGGGAGCATCCCTGAATGGGTATTCTGGTAGACGAAAACACTCGCGTTATGGTGCAGGGTATTACCGGCCGGGAGGGCAGTTTTCACGCCCGCAACTGCATGGCCTACGGGGCCAACGTGGTCGCCGGGGTCACTCCGGGACGCGGCGGTTCCCTGTTTGAGGAAAAGGTCCCGGTCTTCAACTCCGTCGAGGAGGCCGTGTCGGAGACCGCAGCGAACATGGCCCTCATTTTCGTGCCGCCTCCATTTGCGGCCGATGCCATAGTCGAGTCCGCCGACGCGGGCGTGCCCCTGATCGCCTGCATAACCGAGGGCGTTCCCGCTCTCGACATGGTGCGGGTGGCCCGCTACCTCGAGGACCAGCCGGTGCGGTTGATCGGCCCCAACTGCCCGGGACTCATCAACCCGGGCGCCCATTGCAAGGTCGGCATAATGCCCGGAGCGATCCACCTACCGGGCCGGACTGGCATCGTATCCCGCAGCGGCACTCTGACCTACGAGGCCGTGGGGCAGCTCACCGGACTGGGCATCGGCCAATCCACCTGCGTCGGCATCGGCGGCGACCCCATCATCGGCACCAGCTTTGTTGAGGTGCTCCGATTGTTCCAGGAAGATGACGACACCGATGCTGTGGTGCTGATCGGGGAGATCGGCGGCAACATGGAGCAGGACGCCGCCGCCTACATCGCAGCCGAGTTCACCAAGCCCATATCGGCGCTTGTGGTGGGAGCATCGGCCCCGCCGGGCAAGCGGATGGGACACGCCGGAGCGATCATCACCGGAGAAAGCGCCACCGCCGAGGCCAAGATGAGGGCCTTCCGCGAGGCCGGGGCCAACATCATTCCTACCCCCGCCGACATCGGCAGCACCACCTTGGAAATGCTGCGCGCCAATGGCTTGGTCAGCTGATCCATATCGGCGGTACGGAAGGGGCATGAAGTACGAAACAGTTATCGGGCTGGAGGTCCACGTACAGCTGCTGACGCAGAGCAAAATGTTCTGCTCCTGTCGCGCCGATTACCAGAGCGCTCCGGCGAACAGCCGGGTCTGCCCGGTATGCCTCGGGCTGCCCGGCGCCCTGCCGGTCATCAACAGGAAGGCCGTCGAATACACGATCATGACCGGCCTGGCCCTGAACTGCGACATCCCGCGCACCACCAAGTTCGACCGCAAGAATTATCCCTACCCGGACCTGATGAAGGGATACCAGATTTCCCAGTACGACCTGCCCATCGCCATTGGCGGCCACCTCGACATCGAGGCGGGCGATTCGGTGAAATCAGTTGGCGTTCGCCGTGTACACTTGGAGGAGGATGTGGCCAAGATGGCCCACTTCCCCCCACAATCGAAAACGGGGGGCGATGACGGCGGATACAGCCTGGTCGACGTGAATCGTTCCGGCGTGCCATTGATGGAGATCGTCAGCGAGCCGGACATCCGGTCGGCCGAGGAGGCCCGCAATTACCTGACGACCCTGCACTCCCTGCTGCAATACCTGGGCGTCACCACCGGCAACATGCAGGACGGCAGCTTCCGCTGCGACGCCAATATCAGCATCCGTCCCGTGGGCAGCGAGGAATTCGGCAATCGCACCGAGATCAAGAACGTGAACAGCTTTCGGTCCGTTTACCAGGCACTCAACTTCGAAGCCCAACGGCAGCGGCGGGTGCTGGAGGATGGCGGCCGCGTGGTGCAGGAAACCCGCGGCTGGCTGGAGGACCGGGCGGTGACGGTGTCACAGCGCAGCAAGGAGGACGCCCACGATTACCGCTACTTCCCTGAACCCGATCTTCCGCCGCTGGACGTCGAGCCATCATGGGTGCAGGAACTCCGGGCAAGCCTCCCGGAACTGGCGCCGGAACGCTGTTCGCGGTTCCAGGACGAGTACGGGCTGTCCGAATACGATGCCCGTCTGCTGACCACCAGCAAGGCCATGGCCGACTATTTCGAGAAAGCTGTTAGCCTGCCCGAACTGCATGGCCAGGCGCTTGAGTCCCACGCCAAGCAGGTGAGCAACTGGATGCTTGGCGACCTCAGTGGCCTGCTCAACTCGGAAAACCGCGACATCACGGACTGTCCGGTTTCTGCGGAAAGTCTGGTAGAGTTGATTGGGTTGGTAGCTGAAGGAACCATCAGCGTCACCATGGCCAAGACTGTGCTGCAGGAGGCCTTCGGATCCGGGTCCTCGCCCCGGGAAATCGTAGAGGAGCGCGGCTACGCGCAAATCAGCGACACCTCCTCGGTCGAGCCTGCGGTGCGGGAGGCGCTGGAAGCCAATCCCCGCGCTGTTGGCGACTACCTGGGCGGCAAGGAATCGGCAGCCAAGTTCCTCGTGGGCCAGGTGATGAAGATCACGCGGGGCCAGGCCAAGCCGGAACTCGTCAACCAACTGGTAGTCGACGCCCTCGAACGAATCAAAAGCGAGGCCGCGTAATCCTTCTCCATCGGCAGTCCCGTCCCCCTCGACGGAGGAAGGTTAAGGTGGTGGCAAGCCCCAGCAATCCCCTCCCCCTTTATGGGGGAGGGTTAGGGTGGGGGTGACGAGGTTCTGGAAGGACACCGTAAGTAGAGGCAGACCCCGGTTCTGAGAAAGTTTCAATATTCCCTTCCCCTGTAAGACGGTCAGGGTGAGGTCATCTCCAAACGGGAAAGGACAGGGCAGATGGACACGGTAATCCTGATAGTGCAACTGCTGGTATCGGTGATACTGGTGCTGATCATTCTGGCGCAGGTCAAGGAGGGCAGCGGCGGGCTGTTCGGTTCCGCCCAGTCCACCGTGCGCACCCGGCGCGGCGCGGAAAAGACGCTGTTCCAGATGACCATCGTGCTTGCAGTGGTCTTCCTCGTCCTGTCAATCATTGTCGTGCGGCTGTGACTTTGAGGGAATGCCCTCACCCCTTCGGCAAGCTCAGGGCAGGCTCTAACCTTCTCCCAGAGGGAGAGGGGAACTCACGAACCGCAGACCGTAGTTGCGTTGCCCAATGAGCAGGCCGCTACTGGTGTTCACCACGGATTTCGGCCTGTCCGATTCCTACGCTGGCGTCATGAAGGGCGTGGCGCTGGGAATCAACCCGGAGCTGTCCTTCGTCGACCTCACCCACCAGGTCGCTCCCCAGAACGTGTCGCAGGGCGCCTTTGCCCTGGGAGTGAGCTACAGGTACTTTCCGGCACACGCCATTCACGTCGCGGTGGTCGATCCGGGAGTCGGAACGACACGCCGCCCGGTGTTGGTTCAAACACCTGACGGGGCCTTCATCGCGCCGGATAACGGACTGCTGAGCAGGGTGCTGGACAACTACCTTCCCGGTGCCCCTGTAGCTTCCGGCCCTGTTGGTGTTCCCCAATCTCTCCGCGCGTTTCACCTGACGAACCCGGAATACTGGCTGCATCCCGTTAGCAGCACCTTTCACGGCCGCGACATCTTCACCCCGGTAGCGGCTCACTTGTCCCTGGGCGTGGCCCCGGAGCAGATGGGCGAGCCTACTGACGTCCTCGAGTACCTGCCCGTCCCTCAACCCAGGGTAGAGGCCGAGGGCATTCGGGGTGAAATCACCTACAGCGACACTTACGGGAACCTGATCAGCAACATCCCTCAACAGCTCATTGAAGGACGAACGATCGACGATATCCGCATTCGGGGCCGTTCCATCGACCGCCTCTCCCGGACGTTCAACGACGGGCCGGACGCCGGTCTGGTGGCGCTGGTGGGCAGCCATGGCTACCTGGAGGTGGCCGTCCCCAACGGAAGTGCTGCTGCGATGCTGTCGGCTGGTCCGGGGGAGCCGATAGCTGTAACCTACGTTCCCGCCTGATTCCCTTTCCCTTGACATAGGTTGCCCTCGTGCTAGTATGGGGAAAATTTCGGCCAAACCTGCTTTCAAAAACAGATTTCGCATTTCGGGGGTAGTATGGACCTCGACCGCGCCACTCTATTGCGGCTCTATCGCACCATGGCCACCATTCGACAGTTCGAGGAGCGGGGAATACCCGAGACCGGCCAGCGGGGAATGTCCGCCTCGGTCCACTCCTCGGCCGGCCAGGAGGCCGTTCCCACCGGCGTCTGCGCCAACCTCAACGACGAAGACTACATCGGCAGCACTCATCGCGGGCACGGCCACTGCATCGCCAAGGGCGTCGATCCCAAGGGCATGATGGCCGAGCTGTTCGGCCGCGCCACCGGCCCCAACAAGGGCAAGGGCGGCTCCATGCACATCGCCGACATGAGCAAGGGCATGCTGGGCACCAACGGCATCGTCGCGGGCAGCGTGCCCCTGGCCGTCGGCGCAGCCCTGACCTCCAAGCTCAGGTACAACAACCAGCGCGTTGCCGTGGCCTTTTTCGGCGACGGCGGGGCCAACCAGGGCGTGCTGCACGAGTGCATGAACCTCGCCTCTGTCTGGAAGCTGCCGGTCATCTTCTGCTGCGAGAACAACGGCTATGCTGAGTCCACTCCGGTGGAATACGCCTCGTCGGTGGAAAGGATTTCCGACCGCGCCGCTGGCTACAGCATGCCGGGATTCACTGTCGACGGGATGAATGTCTTTGACGTCTACGAGGCGGCGCACCACGCCGTGGCGCGCGCCCGCGCTGGCGAGGGGCCGACCATGCTGGAGTGCCGCACCTACCGCTACTACGGCCACACCGTGTTCGACAACCCCCTGTCCTACCGCACCGCTGAGGAGGAGGAGCATTGGCGGGGCCGCGACCCGCTCAAAGTCTTCCGGGAAACGGTCGTCCCACAGGGCGAAATCACCGCCGAGGAACTGGACGCCATCGACGCCGAGACTGCCACGCTCATGGAGGAGGCGGTCAAGTTCGCCGACGAGAGCCCTCTGCCCGAGCCTCACGAGCTGTACGAGGACGTTTATGTCGACTACCCGGTGGACATGATGCGCCGTGGCGCCAACATGCCCGCATAGATGCCCACTTCCAGCGCAATTACGCAAAGGCGTATAAGACGGGGTTGAGGTCGACACTTTGGAATGGACGCAGTGGTTACCTCTGATGGCAGGGCTGGTTGCCCTGCTGGGAGTATGGGGGGCAATTCAGCACAGGCTGGGGAGACTGGAAGCACGGATGGACAGTCTGGAATCACGGATGGAGCGTTCGGAGCGAGAGCAAGCGGAAGCCAGGGCCGAAAACATCCGGCTGCACGAGGACGCCAAAGCCGAAAACATCCGGCTGCACGAGGACGCCAAAGCCGAAAACATCCGGCTGCACGAGGAAACCCGGGCCGAATTCCGCCGGGAAATACGCCTTGTGTTGCAGGTGTTAAGGGAGCATACCCACGCCGACGGCAGCCCGGCCACCACGCCCGTACCAGTGGATGGTAACTAGCCCAGCCAACGCATGAACCCCCGAACCGGCCCGTCAACTACTAGCAAACGAAGCAACAGGAGCGAGCGATGACGACAGCCACCGCAGCCAGGGAACTACAGGTACGCGAGGCCATTAACGAGGCCATTCGACAGGAGATGGCGCGCGACGAGACGGTCATCATCATGGGGGAGGAAATCGCCGGTGGCGCGGGCCGCGAGCACCTCGGCATCGTCGATGCCTGGGGTGGCCCCTTCCGGACCACCGTCGGCTTGATCCAGGAGTTCGGCAACCAGCGCGTGCTGGATACCCCTCTCTCCGAGGCCGCTTTCGTCGGCACCGCCATCGGCGCTTCATCGACGGGAATGCGGGCCATCGCCGAATTGATGTTCGTCGACTTCATCGGCGTCTGCATGGACCAGATGCTGAACAACGCCGCCAAGATGCGCTACATGTTTGGCGGGCAAGTCAAAGTCCCCTTCGTTATGCTCACCCGCATCGGCGCCGGGTTCGGAAGCGCGGCCCAGCACTCCGAGTCTTACTACTCAATTTTCAGCCACATTCCGGGGCTCAAGGGCGTCGTGCCCTCCGATCCCTACACCGCTAAAGGGCTGCTTATCTCGGCCATCCGCGACGATGACCCGGTGGTGTTCTTCGAGCACAAGGGCCTGTACACCAACCGCGGCCCGGTACCTGAAGAGCCATACACCTACCCCATCGGCAAGGCCCGCACCGTTCGCGAGGGAACGGATGTCACGCTGGTCGGCCTGTCCAAGATGACCTGGACGGCCAACAACGCCGCCGAGGAGCTGGCCAAGGAGGGTATCAACGCCGAGGTCGTTGACCTGCTCAGCATCTCTCCTATCGACTACGACCACGTTCTGGAGTCGGTGCGCAAGACCCACCGGCTGGTGGTGGTGGACGAGGACACGCCGGTGTGCAGCCTGGCATCCGAAATCTGTGCCCGCGTCGCCGAGGAGGGGTTCGACTATCTGGACGCTCCTCCGTCCCGCGTAACCGCGCCCCACACGCCGGTGCCCTACAGCCGGGCGCTGGAGAACATCTATCTGCCCAACGAGGAGCGGGTCATCAACACGGTGCGGGGGCTGTTCCGCTAAGACCGGAGGCAGCCTCAAAACCCCTGCAACCCTCCAAGAAGCGCCCGGCGCCCGGAAATTCCAGCGCCGAGCGTTTTCTTCAACTTGGCATATCTACATGAATTCCAGCGGAGGCTGCTTGAGGTTTGCCAACCATCCTCAGACATGGGGGCTTCCGCTAATAGCTTTTGCCTTATTTTTAGCGACGGCAGGGTGCGGCGACGCCGAAAATGCAGAACTCACCATCGCGGCTCTGTGCGCCGGTGTCTATGGACCGGATACACGGCTATCCGGCGATTGTGCCGCGCTCCTGGCGAGCGAAGACGCCCTCGGTGCAGATCCGCCCTTGAACTGGCACATCGAGACGCCGATGAATTCGTGGGAGGGAGTGATAATTGACGAAGCCGAGGGTTCTCCGAGAGCGGTGACAGGCATTAGTCTCAGGGTACGTTCATTACGGGGAATAATTCCGCCTGAAATCGGCAATCTTACGGACCTGCAATCACTGGATCTTTCATTCAATGAACTCAGAGGATCCCTTCCGGAGGAATTAGGCGGCCTCTCTGATTTGCAGTTCCTCTTCCTTCCAGGAAACAATCTCAGGGGAACCATTCCACCGGAGTTGGGAAATAACCCCAGCCTGCAAGAACTCAACCTATCCAGCAACCGTCTGAGCGGGGAAATCCCTATCGATTTCGGCAAGCTTTCTGACTTAAAGTCTCTTTTGCTACACGGAAATCTACTCAGTGGGAGCATTCCGTCGGAATTAGGGAGTCTCGCCAAGCTGGAAGTTCTCGCTCTCAGCCAAAACCGCCTCAGCGGAGAAATTCCGCCAGAATTAGGGAATCTAACTGCCTTGATGAAACTCAGCCTTTACAGCAATACACTCAGCGGGACCATTCCTCCAGAGTTAGGCAATCTCTCAAACCTACAATACCTCTTCCTCAATGGTAATCAACTAAAAGGGAATATTCCACCTGAACTGGGGAATCTTTCTAATTTACTAGGCTTGCACCTCCGCTGGAACAGTTTCGACGGAACCATTCCATTGGCATTGGGCAACCTTCATAAATTACAGTCGCTCGACTTAGGGATTAACAATCTGAACGGGCAAATTCCGCCAGAATTGGGCGCTCTTTCCGAACTAGAGGCACTTGGCCTTTGGAATAACCAGCTAAGCGGAAACATTCCGGCAGAATTGGGCCTTCTCATACGGTTGGAAGAACTGGCTCTCTCGGATAACAACCTGAGTGGAGATATACCCCCCGAATTAGGCAATCTTTCAGAGTTGTTGTTCATGCATATTGCAAATAACAACCTGAGCGGAACCATACCTGATGAACTAGGCAATCTTACTAACCTGGCGGTTCTGGAAATTTCCGGGAACCCACTAGCAGGATGTGTTCCAATCATGTTGAGCTACATTGAATATCGATATCCGGGCACAATGGGCTGGGGCAGAACCGACCTCGACATCTTGGGGCTCCCCTACTGTGAACCCCGGCAATAAAGCCGCACATGAAACACTTCAACTACAGTTGGCTGATCCTTGCGGCGGGGTTCGCCATCCTGTTCTTCAGCGGCGGCTCCCGGTTCGCCTTCGGGCTGATGCTGAAGCCCATGTCGGAGGACCTGGACGTCAGCCGCTCCACCCTGTCCCTGGCGGTCACCATGTTCATGGTCGTGTCCGCCGTGGCCATGCCCTTCGTCGGCCGCCTGGTGGACCGCTGGAGCCTGCGCGGGACGATCGCCGTCGGAGCGGTCATCGCAGCCGCCGGATTGGCGCTGCTGGGGCAGGTGCACTACTCGTGGCAGGTCTTCCTGGTCTACGGCGTCGTCTATGCCCTCGGCAACTCGGGCACGTCCATTGCCCCGGTGGTGGTGATGGTCAGCCAGTGGTTCGTGGAGCGTCGCGGTGTCGCCACTAGCACCGCCGTATCCGGGAATGCCATCGGGCAATTGGTTATTGTGGCCGCGCTGGCCTCGGCGCTGGCCGCCATCGGATGGCGGACCTCCTTTGTGGTACTGGCGGCCGTCAACTTCGCTGTTCTGGTGCCTTTGACGCTGCTGATCGTACGGCCCGGGCCGCCCGCCGGAGACCCACAGGTCCCTTCAGAGTCGGACGGCGAACCAGCGCCCCAGCCACTCACGTTCAGACAGGCCCTGACCTCGCGTCCCTTCCTGCTGCTGGTGGGAATCTACTCGGTCTGCGGGTTCCAGGACTTCTTCGTCGCAACTCACATCGTCGCTTTCGCCCAGGACCAGGGCGTGGGAGACGTGCTGGCCGGCAACCTGCTGGCCTGGATGGGAGTGATGGGACTGTTGGGCGTATTCGTAGCCGGGATAATGGCCGACGCCCTCGGGGCTTCACGGCCCACTTTCCTGTGCTTCGTGATGCGGATCGGCATTTTCGCCCTGATCATCCCGTTTCAGAACACGCCGGTCATCCTGATATTCGGGCTGCTGTATGGCTTCACATTCCTGATCACAGCCCCTCTGACCGTGGTGTTCCTGGGCAACATCTACGGCCCGCACCGGCTGGGAACCCTGACTGGCACGGTATCCATGATCCACCAGATCACCGGCGGCCTCGGAGCGCTGGCAGGCGGTTGGATCTACGACACGACGGGGGACTACAACACGGCATTCGTGCTGATGCTGGCGCTCTCTATCGCCGCCACCGTACTCACCCTGGCCGTACGCGAACCGCTGTTCCGGCGGCGCGGCATCCCGCTGGGCGCGGCGGTGTGCTGAGTTCATTTCCTCCGGCACGAGAGCATCGCCGGGTTGTTGGGATCGCGGACTACGGATAAGATGGATTGGTGGATTACGAGTGGGATGAAGCCAAGCGGCTGGAGAACCTGGCCAAGCACCAAATTGACTTTTCGAGCATCCACGCTTTCGAGTGGAACAACTCCGTCCGGTATCCCAGTCCCCGCTTTGGAGAGATGAGGTGGATGGCCATCGGCTTTATCGCCGACCGCCTGCACTGTGTCATCTACACTGACCGAGAGGGACGGCGACGCATTATCAGCCTGCGCAAAGCCAATGCAAGAGATAGAACCAGATATGAACGAGATCGATGATATAGACAGGCTGCCATTTGCCGAATATGCCGCGCTAATGGCAGAAATCGGGGCAAAAAAATATGGGAATCCCGATACACCTAAATTGTCGTTTGAGGAGCTTGTTTCAAGCGAAATGACATTTAGTGAGATCGAGGCAGAGTATGGGGAAGAGACGGCTATAAATGCTGGTATCGCAAGAGACCCAGACACAAAGGAACTGGACGATGACTGGTTCTCCCGTGCTCGCCCTATGCGCGAGGTCGACCCTGATTTCGTCGAATGGTGGGAGCGAAACAAGGACAACATGCCGCCGGCGAAGGAGTGGGCCTACATCCCCATTGATTACGACATACTTGATCACTTTCGTGCGGCCGGCCCCGACTGGCACAAGCGCCTGAACGACACTCTGCGCAAGGCGATCTTCGGGTCCGACGACGCCTAATGGAACAGCAGGCCGCCGTTGACGTTGTAGGCCTGGCCCGTGACGAACGACGCGTCGTCGCCGGCCAGGAACGCCACCACGTTGGCCACGTCCTGCGGCTCGGCGATGCGGCCCAGCGGGCTTGCCTGGGCGCCTGCCTGGACGATCTGGCCACGGAACTCCTCCTGGGAGATGCCCCGCTCGGCGGCTTGGTCACGCTCCCAATAGCTCATGCGGTCGGTGTTGATGGGCCCGGGGCAGACGGCGTTGACGGTGATGCCATAGGGCGCCAGGTCCAGCGCCGAGGCCTGGGTCAGCCCCAGCACCGCGAACTTCGAGGCGCTGTAGGCCGCTCCCGTGGCGCTGGCCTGCTTGGAGGCGTTTGAGGCGATGTTGATGATGCGCCCGCCGTTGCCGGCCTCGATCATCCGGCGTCCGACCTCCTTGGTCAGCAGGTAGGGCGCGGTGGTGTTGATGCGCAGGAAGTGCTCCCAGACCTCTTGGTCCAACTCGGTTACGGGCACCTTGTCCCTCCCGATGATGGCGCGGGCGTTGTTCACCAGGATGTCGATGCGGCCGTAGTGGTCCATCACCTGGTCGACCATTCGCTCGATCTGTGCGCTGTCTCCGAGATCGCAATAGACTGGAAACGCGGCCCGGCCTTCGGCCTCCACCTCCTCCCGTACGGCGTCGATTCCTCGCCAACTGTTGCGCACCTCGGCAGGCGGCAGGTCCTCGGTCTCCCGGTGAACGTCGGTCAGGGCAACATCCGCGCCAAGTCCCGCCAGCTTCATCACCGTGGCGCGCCCGACGCCTCGCATTCCGCCGGCGCCAGTTACCAGAGCCACCTTTCCTTCCAGTCCTGCCATCACAGAGCCTCCAAAATTGATTTCATCTCTATATCTGCGCCGCATTATAAGCCACCGGGCCGCCTTGACACGGCAGGTCGTAGCCCTATCATAGGCCCAATCAACCCGGCAGGAGGTCGACATGGCGACGTCGTTAATTCGCGGAAGGTACGTAATTTGCGAGGCAGGAACCAGCGAGTCCCAAAGCCGCGTCATCACCGACGGCGCCGTGCTACAGCGCGACGGCGTCATTGAGGCCGTGGGCACTTACGACGAGTTGAGCGAGCGGCAGGTCGATGAGGTCGTCGGCGGCCCGGGTTTCCTGGTAATGCCGGGAATGACCAACGCCCACCATCACGGGCGCGGAGTGTCAACGTTCCAGTTCGGAACGGTCGACGGCTGCCTGGAGTCGTGGATCGTGGAGGGCTGGGGCCGACGGCCCGTCGACTGGCGCCTGATCACCCTCTACACCGCGATACAGATGCTCAAGTCGGGTACCACTAACGTGATGTACAACCACCCCCGCACGCCTACCAGCGGCATGGCCGAGGAGTCAGAGGAGGTCCTTGGCGCATTCGGCAACGCCGGAATGCGCACGGCATACTCGGTCTACTACCGCGGCCAGAACCGGGTTGTTTATCACGACGACGAGGCCTTCCTGTCCAGCTTGCCTGCCGACCTGGCTACGGCCGTTCGCCAGTACCTGGGGGTTACGGACATCTCGGAGGACGAATACTTTTCGTTCTATGATTCTTTCCGCGAGAGCCACGGACCGGAGTCATCAGGCGGCATGGTGTCGGTGCTGCTCAGTCCCTCCAACGTCCAGTGGGTATCCGACGATTTCTTCTTCCGCACCAAGGAACTGGCGGCCCGTTACGGGGCCGCCGTTCACATGCACCTGGTGGAGAGCTGGTACCAGAAAGAGTACGGCATTCGCCGGTGGGGCCAGACCCCGGTGGCTCACCTGGCCGACCTGGGCTTTCTGGGATCCGAGCTCTCCTGCGCCCACTCGGTGTGGCTGACGGAGGGCGACATCGAACTCCTGGCGGACTCGGGTACGACGGTCTGCCACAACCCCAGCTCCAACCTGCGACTCAAGAACGGCATCGCCCCGGTCAACGCCATGCTGGCAGGCGGCGTGAACGTGGCCATGGGCACCGATAGCACGGCGTTGAACGACGACGACGATATGTTGCAGGAGATGCGCCTGGCATCAAAGCTGCACCGGCAGCCGGGCCTTGAGCGTCCGTTCCTGGACACGCACCAGGCCCTGCGTTTGACGACGGCCAACGCCGCCCGGCCCACGGGCTTCGACGGGCGCATTGGCGTGCTCGAGCCTGGCCGGTACGCCGACATGGTGCTGCTGGACTGGGAAGCCATGACCGCGCCTTACTTCGAGGGCACCGGCGACGCCGCTGACGACGCCGTGAACGCCGTCGTATACCGGGGCAAGTCGACTCACGTGGACACAGTAGTGATCAACGGCGAGGTGGTCCTTCGCGGAGGCCAGTCGGCGAAGGTCGACGAGGACGCATTGACCGCCGAACTGCGCGAGCAGTTGTCCCGTCCCATCGAGCAGGAAACCGTAGCGACCAGGAACATGGCGGCCCGGCTGCTGCCCTACATCCAGGAGTTCTACAGCGACTGGAGCATCCCGTCGGACGGGCCGCACTACCTCTACAACGGACGGTAAGTGGGGCATTTTAGTTGTTCCCTCTCCCTCTGGGAGAGGGTTAGGGTGAGGGCGTTTCCGAGGCGATTTTGAGGGGCACAGCTATGATAGTATGGTGGCGGCGCATAGTCGCCTGATTGAAACGCGATACGCAAAAGAGGAGGAACTTGCTTTGGCTACTGTAGGGAGCGGCAAGTACACCTATGAGGTAATCGAGGACTGGGCCAGGCTGCCAGAGGGCATGACATTCGGTACCGTCAGCGCAGTCGCGACGGACTCGCAGGACCGGGTCTACGCATTCCAGCGGGCCGAGCCGCCAGTTGTGATCTTCGACCGGGAGGGCAACTACCTGAGTTCGTGGGGCACCGGCCGGTATGAGAACCCCCACGGCATCTACATCGCCGACGACATCGTCTACCTGACCGACCGGGAGGGCAGCATCGCGCAGAAGTGCGCCCTCGATGGCACGCCGCTGCTGACCATCGGTACGCCTGGAGTCTACTCGGACACGGGATGCGAGGTCGCCGGCGAGGTCTGTCCCCGGTCCGCTGGGCCGTTCAACTACCTGACCGAGCTGGTACCGTCGCCCAGCGGCGACCTGTACGTGTCCGACGGCTACCGCAACGCCCGTGTGCACCGCTTCAGCGCCGCCGGGGAGCTGATCTCATCGTGGGGCGAACCTGGCAAGGGCGGCCCCAACCAGTTCCACCTGCCTCACAGCCTGATCGTGGGACAGGATGGCCGCATCTACCTCTGCGACCGCGAGAACAGCAGGGTGCAGGTCTTCTCTCCTGACGGTGAGTACATCACCATGTGGACCGACATGCAGCGCCCGCTGGACATTTCGCAGGACAGCGAGGGCATCTTCTACACCAGCGAGCGCCCCGAGAACGGCAAGCCGCCGCAGATCAGCGTGCTGGACGGCGAGGGCAACGTACTGGAGCGGTTCCCGGGACGCTCGGCGCACGGCTCCTGGGTGGACGCCCACGGCGACCTCTACCTGGCCCTTACAGCGGAAAAGAGCGTCGACAAGTACGTGAGGGTAGGCTAAGGCCATTTGTCTGAACCTGGATTTCAATGATTCAGGGATTATCAGGATTGGGGTTCCCTTATCAGCGATACTAACTGACTCATGGAAATCCAATAATCACAAAAATCCAGGTTCAGACAACCCGCGTTCCAGCCACAAAAGAGGGAAGGGAAATGAGCGACAGCGCCAACTCCCGGCAGCAGGAATACACGACGCTTTCGGGTCTGGAAGTAAAGCCGGTCTACGAGCCGGGAACGTCGTCCGCGTTCGACTTTGACCGCGATCTCGGCCGGCCGGGCGAGTTTCCCTTTACCCGTGGCCCATATCCCGACATGTACCGGGGCCGGCTGTGGACCCGCCGCCAGATCGCCGGGTTCGGCACCCCGCAGGCGACAAATGAGCGGTACCGGTTCCTGTTGGAGCACGGTCAAACCGGGATCAGCACCGACTTTGATCACCCTACCCTGACCGGCTACGACTCCGACCACGAGCTGGCCGAGGGTGAAGTCGGCAGGCTGGGCGTCGCCATCGACACCGTACACGACATGAACGATCTGTTCCACGAGATTCCGCTGGACCAGGTCAGCGTGTCCTTGACCATCAACCACCCTGCCATCGTGCTGCTCAGCATGTTCATCGCGGTTGCGCAACGGCGCGGCGTCGACTGGTCGGCCCTGCGGGGCACGGTGCAGAATGACTCGCTGAAGGAGTTTCATGGCCAGAAGACTTTTGCCCTGGGGCCGGAACCGTCCCTGAAGCTCACCACCGACATAGTCGAGTTTTGCACGGCCAATGTGCCCAACTGGTACACGATTTCCATATCCGGCTACCACACGCGCGAGAGTGGCTCCGACGCGGTTCAGGAACTGGCATTCACCATCGCCCAGGGAATGGCCTACGTGGAGTCCGCGCTGGCGCGGGGCATGCCCGTGGACAGCTTTGCGCCGCGACTTTCCTTCTTCTTCGGCGTCCATAACGACCTGTTCGAGGAGATCGCCAAATTCCGCGCCGCCCGGCGCATGTGGGCCCGGGTGATGAAAGAGCGCTACGGCGCCACTCGCCCTGAATCCATGCGGATGCGTTTCCACACTCAGACGTTGGGGTCTACGCTGATGAGGCAGGACGCCCAGAACAACATCGCGCGGGGCACGCTGCAGGCGCTGGCCGCCGTGCTGGGCGGCACGCAGTCGCTCCACGTCAGCGGCTACGACGAGGCCTACGACATTCCGTCAGAAGAGGCCATGCGCATGTCGCTGGCGACGCAACTCATCATCGCCCACGAGTCCGGGGCCGCAGCCACCGCCGACCCCTTGGGTGGATCGTTGTTCGTGGAGTCTCTGACCAACGATATGGAGAATGCTGCCCTGGAGTACATCGACCGCATCGACGAAATGGGCGCCGGCTCAATGCGCGACGGCATGCTTCGGGCCATTACCAGCGGCTACATCGAGCGGGAGATTGCCCGGTCTGCCTACGAATACCAGCGGCGCATCGAGTCGGGGCGGCAGGTGATTGTCGGCCTGAACCAGTACCAGTCTGAATCGCAGCAGAAGCTGGAACTGTTCCAGTTCGACCCCGAGGAAGAGGAATGGCAGAAGGCCCGCCTCGCCGAGGTTCGCGGCAACCGCAGTCCCGCCGATGTGCGGGGCGTGCTGTCCACATTGAAGCAGGCTGCCAAAGACGATGCCAACCTGATTCCCGCAACCCTGGCAGCCGTGCAGTCGATGGCCACCGAGGGCGAGATACTTGATACTCTGCGCGACGTTTACGGCGAGTACGTCGATCCGGGTGTGTTCTAGAAGGATCGACACATAGTGCCAAAAGTGAAAAATGCCGTGGGAACGTTCAGCGTAGAAATCGAGGTGGGCAATCCATCACGCGAGGAGTTCGTGGCGGTGGAGGCCCTGGTGGACACCGGCGCCATCTACACCATGCTGCCGGAGGACCTGCTTGACCGGCTCGGTGTCCCCAGGCTGGAAACCGACATATTCGAGCTCGCCGACGACAGCCTGGTTGAATACCCAGTCGGCGACGCAGTGGTCAGACTCCAAGGAAGGATGCGAACAGTACCGGTTGTGTTCACTCGCCCCGAAAATACACCCTTGCTGGGGGCAACAACGCTAGAAATTTTTGGGTTGGTGGCCGACCCAGTAAACGAGCGACTGGCGCCAGCGCCGCGAATCAGGGCGCGCTTTTTCTAGGGCCAATTACCAGGGCACAGGAAATTATGGAAATTGTTCCCCGCCAGGACTTCAAGGACGCTCGCAGCATTCCAGCGAGATTTAACCGATACGATCCAAGATCGGATAAATTCGACGAACGGGAGATGATTGTAAACCTCAGGGACTGCACCCGCGTCCACCCGCCCGCCGTGATGTGGTGCGCCGTGTACCTGCTGCTGGCACAGCGGAGGGGGAGCGATTGCCTTCTCATAGCTCCTGATGACTCTGAGGCGGCCACGTATTTGACGGATACCGGGCTGGTGGGTGTCCTGCAACAATCTGGCGTGTCGGTCGATCTGCAAAACAGCCTTGCTACAAATTCGAGCGTGCTGCTGCCATTGACGCGGTTCAGCAGCACCGCAGAAGCGGAGGATTTGACCAACCATATCCATTACTCCCTGATTCAGTCCAGGCAGGGGTCGGCCAATATTTTTCATGTAGTCTATGAGACGTTTTCAGAACTGGCCAACAACGCCGCAGAACATTCAGCCTCAGAAATCGGGGCCTTCGGCATAGTTCAGTTTGAAGATTCGGGTGATGGGAGCAGGTTCGTTTGCGCAGTCGCCGACGGTGGCATTGGCATTCCTACCTCGCTTTTGCGCAACCCTCGGCACGAAGATTACGGTTACTACGAGTGGGCGGCCATGGACCGGGCCACCGAGGAGTTGGTCAGCGGAACTTCAGACTCGTATCGCGGTATCGGCCTGTATGAGACCGTCGAAAGATCTCGAATTCCCGGAAGGGAACTCATCATTCATTCCGGCACCGGAATCATTGTCAAGGGGGAAAAGCTGACTACACGGATTACTAGCACCAGATTATTTCCGGGTACAATGGTGTATATTTCCATTCCAACCTAGGTGTGCTGAAAATGGTCGATGTCAAAGTGTTCGACATCCTGGGCAAACCTGTCTTGACATCTCGCCAGTCTGCTAGGCGAATCGAGCCGACGCTTGCTGGAGAACCGCATACATCTGGCATGCCTTTGTGTCTCGACTTCGCCGGCACTTACGGCGTTTCTCCATCGTTTATGGACGAGGCATTGCGAGTGGCCGAAGAGTGCATGAGCAATTCCGGCAAAGGCAACGGGACCGTAGTTTTCGCCCATCTTCCAAGCAAGATGTCCTCCAGCCACCACGCCATCGCCCGGGCTCACGGCAGGACGCTGGTCGTTAACGAGGCCGGCGACTGGGAATTTCGCAAGATTTAGTTCCGGCATAGGGTTGCCCGAATTACAGAGAGGCATTCGCAGTTGACCAGCAAGAGTGAACAGACACCCCCCAAAGTCCTCCTGGCCAAGATGGGCCTCGATGGCCACGACCGCGGCGTCAAGGTCATCGCGCGCGCCATGCGCGACGCCGGCCTTGAAGTGGTCTACATGGGCATGCGCGTAACCGCCGACCAGATCGCCCAGACCGCCCTGCAGGAGGACGCGGACGTGCTCGGCATCAGCATCCTGTCGGGGGCGCACATGCGCCTCATGCCCCGCCTGACCATGGCCCTCGACGACAGGGGGCTTACCGGCGACCTGCTCTTGCTGGTCGGGGGCACCATACCGGAGGATGACGTTGCGCCGCTGCAGGAAATGGGGGTGCACGGCGTCTTTCCTGTCGGCAGTTTTACCAGCGAAATGATCGACTTCATCCAGGCCAACGTGCGCCGGCACGACCGCGCAGAGCGCCCCTGATGCCTGACAAGCCCTGGCCCCCTCAGTATCCCTCCGATTACGTTCCTCCCTCGGACCAGGAACACTGGTCTCCGGAACTGGAGACGATGCCCCCGGAGCAGCGGGACGGAATTGTTCTTGACAAGCTCAGGGAACAGGTGGGATACGTGTACCGGCATTCGGGCTTCTACCGGGAGTTCTACGCAGATGTTTCTGTCGACCCCGAGAACCTGGATACTCTGGAGGAGTTCGCTCAACTTCCCATTCTGACCAAGGATGATATCCGCCGGGAACAGGAAGAACATCCTCCCTACGGCCGTTTTCTCTGTATTCCGCCCTCCGACGTTTTCCGGGTACATGGCACCTCTGGCACCACCGGCCGGCCCACGGTGTTCGGCATCGGGCGGGACGACTGGGACCGCATCGCCGAGGCCCATGCCCGCATCCTCTGGGGAGCGGGCCTCCGGCCCGATGACATGGTGCTGGTGGCCGCTGTGTTCAGCCTCTACGTTGGCAGCTGGGGGGCGCTTGTTGGGGCGGAACGGCTGGGCGCCACGTGCTTTCCCTTCGGCAGCGGGGCGCCGGGACAGACCGAGCGGGCCGCCGAATGGTGCGCCATGGTCAAGCCATCGGCCCTATACGGCACTCCCTCCTATGCCCTCTACCTCGCCGAAACTGCCCGGCAGATGGGCCTTGATCCTCTGGAGGATTTTGGCTTCCGGTTCATGTTCTTTTCCGGCGAGCCGGGGGCCAGCGTCCCGGCAACCCGCAGGCTGATCGAGGATACCTTCGGCTGCTATGTGGTTGACCAAGGCAGCATGGCGGAGATGACTCCCTGGATGAGCAATTCCGGCTGCCGGTACCTGGACACAGGGATGCACCTGTGGCAGGACATCGTGTACACGGAACTGGTCGACCCGGAGTCTCGAAAGAACCTACCCCTTGGCGCAGAGGGCGTCCCGGTGTACTCCCATACTGAACGCACCTCCCAGCCGATGATCCGCTACTGGTCCGGCGACATAGCACAGTGGGATATGGTCGACTGCCCCTGTGGGCGCACGTACCCGACGCTGGTCCGGGGAATCTATGGCCGGGCCGACGACATGATCATCGTACGCGGGCAGAACGTGTTCCCGTCCCGCATCGAGGACATATTGCGCAGCATGGACGTGTTCGGCGGCGAGTTCCGGCTGCTGCTGGAACGAGAGCGAGGGCAACTGGACCGGTTGACTGTCCAGACAGAGGTGCTGGCAGACACCTTCATCCTCGGCGAATCCGACCCGGCGGCGCTGGAGCAGGTGCGGGAGGAGATCACAGCTACCTTGCGCAGGGCCCTCGGGGTGGGAGTTGGGGTTGAGTTGAAACCGGCCGGGGAGTTTGAGCGTACACAGTTCAAGGCCCGCCGAATTATCGACCGCCGCACCATCTGAAAACAGTCCCCTCTCCCTCCGGGAGGGGACCAGGGTGAGAGCGCAACCCCATTTCGGAAGGCTAAAGGATCGTCCATGACTTCCAGGCGACCATCATGGGCCACTCTTGATCACGACCTGGGCGAAACGGTGGATATCGTGCGGGCCACGGTGCGCCAGTTCACCAGCGCCGAGATTGCCCCACAAGCGGAATATATCGACCAGAGCAACGAATTCCCCAGGGATCTCTGGCCACTCCTCGGCCACATGGGTCTGCTGGGTATCACCGTTTCCGAGGAGTATGGCGGCGCAGAGCTGGGATACCTGGCGCATACGGTGGTGATGGAGGAGATTTCGCGCGGTTCAGCCAGCGTCGGGCTTTCCTATGGGGCGCACTCCAACCTTTGCGTGAACCAGATTTTCCGCAACGGTACCGACGATCAGAAGCGCCGCTATCTCCCGCCCCTGATCAGCGGTGAGCACGTGGGCGCGCTGGCCATGAGCGAGCCCGACGCCGGGTCGGACGTCGTCAGCATGCGGCTCCGGGCGGACAAGCGCGGCGACCGCTACGTTCTGAACGGCAATAAGATGTGGATCACCAACGGCCCGGAAGCCGACACTCTGGTGGTCTACGCGAAGACCGATCCCGATGCAGGCTCCCGGGGCATCACCGCTTTCCTGGTTGAACAGGGATTTTCCGGGTTCAGTCCTGCCCAAAAGCTGGACAAGCTGGGCATGCGAGGATCCAGCACCAGCGAGCTGATTTTCGAGGACTGCGAGATTCCCGAGGAAAACGTGCTGGGTGAGGTCGGGCGTGGCGTTGCCGTGCTGATGAGCGGCCTGGACTTCGAACGCCTCGTACTCACCGGCGGCCCATTGGGAATTATGCAGTCCTGCCTGGACGCAGTGATGCCTTATGTTCACCAACGGGAACAGTTCGGCCAGCCCATCGGCGAGTTCCAGTTGATCCAGGCGAAACTGGCCGACATGTACACCGCGTTGTCCGCGTGCCAGGCCTACACCTACGCAGTCGCCAGGGCCGCGGACCGTGGCCAGATTTCACGCAAGGACGCTGCCGGGTGCCTGCTGTTCTCGGCCGAACGCGCCACGCAGATGGCCCTTCAGGCCATCCAGGTTCTGGGTGGCAACGGTTACGTCAACGAATTTCCGGTCGGCCGTTTGCTCCGCGACGCCAAACTGTACGAGATCGGAGCTGGAACCAGCGAAATCAGGCGAATGCTCATCGGCCGTGAGTTGTTCCGGGAGACATCGTGAATCGTCTTGCCATAGTGCCCCTTCTGTTACTGGCCGCCCTGCTGGCAACTCTGGCCTTGGCATGCTCGGCAGAGGACACCGACGCGCCGTTCATCATAACGGTGGCACCGCCGCCAACGGCGACGCCATTGCCCGACCCAGCATCCACGGGACAGGCTGCGGAAACGCCCCAAGCGCCTGCCGGTGCCAGCGCCTCCACGGAGACCGAGCCGGAATCGGAAGCTACACCATCGCCCACGGGAGAGAATGGCGGCCTGCCGCCTCCGGCTGCCCCCTTGAATGCTGACGATCTGGGGCACCTGCCGGATGACCCGACCGAACTGATGTATGCGACCCTGGATATATCGCTGCTCGATGTTGGCCGCAAGATGGCCTACTCCCACAACGATCAGTTCATCCCGGTAATCATGGAATTCATGCGTTTCCAGACTGACGATGAGGCGCTGCTAACCCTGTCGTCATTCCTTGTCCGAATTCGGGACAAAATACCCGAAGGGGAGTTTTCTGTCGTACCCTTCGGCGAGCAAAGCTGGAGTTGGTGGGTCAGGTGGTTATCGCAGAATCCG
The DNA here is from genome assembly GCA_965203005.1 of Dehalococcoidia bacterium. GTDB lineage: Bacteria > Chloroflexota > Dehalococcoidia > Lucifugimonadales > UBA3495 > VXOI01. Next base: position 319,778 of record CBDBBS010000002.1, on the reverse strand, counting down.
GAGATCAAGGGGCCGGAGGGATACGACGGCTGGAAGGGTCACCTGTTCGGCTTCATCGACCCCCCAATGGGCGAGTTCATGTATGACGGAGTGCCCACCAATATCAGGCTGGAGGAAATCGTCTGGGGCGGCGTGCGGCGCGACGGCATTCCCGACCTGCGGTTCCCTCCCGCCATAGCGCCGGAGGACGCCAGGTACCTCGACCCCGGCGACCGGGTGTTCGGCGTGTCCATCAACGGCGAGCACCGGGCCTATCCGCTCCGGGTGCTCAACCCGCACGAGATGGCCAACGACACATTAGGAGGGGTGCAGTTCGCCCTGGCATATTGAACCCTCTGCGGCTCTGGAATCGTGTATTCCACCGAGATAAACGGCGAGACGACAGAGTTCGGCACCTCCGGCATGCTCTTTCGCAGCAACAAGCTGATGTACGACCGGGTCACCGAGACGCTTTGGCACCAGTTCCTGGGTGTGCCGGTTGTTGGCCCCCTGGCCAACAGCGGCATACGGCTGGAGGTAATTCCCAACGTCCTGACCACCTGGGGCCAGTGGCTGGAGCAGCATCCCGACACCACGGTCATCAGCGACGAGACTGGCGTCTACCCGGCCGAGACATATCTTCCGGAGGAAAATCCCCGGTCAATCTATTTTTCCTACCGGGCTGCAACGGGAACCATGTTCCCGGTTGCAGGGGTTGACGAATCCCTGCCCATCAAACAGCAGATATTCGGCCTGACCTTCGGGGATGAGGCCCGGGCATACCCGCGAGAACTGCTGGCCCAGAATCCACTGCTCAATGACAATCTGGGCGGTCAGGACGTGGTCATCGTAACCGTGACCGGTGGCGGCAGCCGGGCTTTTGATGGCCAGGGCCTGGATTTCGAGTTCTCGGATGATGGGCACATTCAGAGCAGCGACGGGAGGACCTGGCGAATTTTCGAAAACGCCCTGGAGAGCACGGCAGAGCCGTCGGACCAGCTGGCTCGATTGCCGTCCAGGGATGCCTACTGGTTCGGCTGGCAAGCCTTCTACCCCAACACCGACTTCTATTCGCCGTAGAGAGTGAGCGACAAGTCCCCTCTCTTGCCGGGAAGTGCTGGGGTGAGTGCGTTCCGTGTGAGCTATAAGTCCCCTCTCCCTCCGGGAGAGGGTTAGGGTGAGGGCGTTCCGTCGGATGATTCAAGATTTGCGATCGCAAAACTGACCCAAGAGGGCCAACCTCACGACGCCGTCGAGGGCCGCATACCCTCTCCCCATGAACCTGTTTGTGCCCTACAATACTGGCGGCCAATGACGGCCACACTTTCGGAGGTGAACTATGCCCAGAAACACGCCCACCCTGACTCTGGAGGAGGCGGAGGCCATACTGGCGGGAGCCAAAGCCAAGGTGCTGGAATTGGGAGTAAACATGAGCATCTCGGTGGTGGATCCCCGGGGAGACCTCATCACCATGATGCGTACTGATGGCGCCTCGTGGCGCACTCCGCCCATCTCCCGCGCCAAGGCCGTGGCGGCGTCCTGCTTCGGCCGGGCCAGCGGCGAGCTGACCGAGAATGCCCTGGCCCCGATATTCCGCGGCTTCATGGCCATGGAGGGCGGCCACATGATCCCCGGCCAGGGCGCCCTGCCAGTGTTCAGTGACGGCGTGCTCGTCGGAGCTGTCGGCGGCAGCGGCGGCACGGCGCAGGAAGATGAAGATTGCTCCCGCGCCGGCATAGAGGGTGCAGGCTTTTCCGCCACGGCCTAGGCATCCCGTAACGATCATCAAAGAGAAGGGGCGCACGTCTGTGCGCCCCTGTAATTCTGTCCTGGATAATCCTGCTATCGCTTCTGGTACACTTGGAAGCGGTGCCGGTTCGCCTCCACAACGTACAGCCGATCCTCATGGTCGAGGGACACTGCCACAGGACCCCAGAAGTACGGCTCGGTCTGGGACGAGACGTGGTAGGGCGTGCTCAGGTGAGGCGGCAGCTTTGGCGTCAGATTGGAGCGGTCCCGTTCCGCCTTCTCCTCCGGGTTGGCCGCAAAGTAGTCCAGCGCCCACTTGGAATCCGTGGCCTGGCCACGCAACAGCAGTTGGAACCCTCCATCAGGGTCCAGCACCTGCACCCGTTCGTTGCCCCAGTCGGCCACGTACATGTAGCCCTCGTCGTCCACCGCAACGCTGGTGGGCCGCTGGAATTGCCCTTCGCCCTGCCCTGACGAACCGAAGGCCGCAAGGAATTCACCGTCCGCCGTAAACTTCTGGATCCTGTCGTTGCGCCAGTCGGCCACGTAGACATTGCCTGCCCTGTCAGTAGCTGCGCCCCAAGCCAGGTTGAACTGGCCGGGCCCGCTGCCGTGGGAACCCCACTTGCCGAGGCAAGTGCCGTCCGATGTGAACCTTTGCACCCGCGCGTTGTGCTGCTCAACAACGTAGATCGTGCCGTCAGGGCCGGCGGCAATGCCGGCAGGGCCGTTCAGCTCCCCGTCGCCGCTTCCCTTGCTGCCCCACTTGCGGAGGAACTGCCCATCCCGGTCGAAAACGGTGACTCGCTGATTCACCTCGTCGGTGATGTACAGCTGTTCCTCGCCGTCGAACGTCATACAGACGGGCCAGCGGAACTGGGTGTCTCCGGCGCCAGCCCCGTCGCCGAATTCGTACAGGTAGTCCTCATCGAGATTGCAGACGCCAACGCGGATGGCGGCGGCTCTGGCGGGGTCGCACCTGTTGAGCACGAAAATGCGCCCGTCGCGGCTGACGGCCAGATCATAGGGGTTGGCATACCCCCGGCCGTTCAGGCCGTTGTTAACGATGCCTATGGTCTTTACGTAGTCCAGCGTTATGCTGGGCGATTGCGTCTGGGTTGTCACTTGCGTTCACCGTTACCCTCACCCCCACCCTGGCCCTCCCCCTGAGGGAGAGGGGATAAAGGAAGGGGGAGGGAGGATTTTCGCCGGTCTGCTAGGCCAACTGATACTCGCGAGTCGCCGCGATCAGGCGGAGCATGTTGCCCACGCGACGCTCCGATTCGTCTCCCGGCTCGCGTTCCCGCAGGTCAAGCTCTCCCTGGCGGGAAGCAAACTCCACCAGAACCGACCGGGTATCGTCGGCAACGTCGATTGGTCCCAGCAGGTCGACACAACCGTCGGCGAACTGCTCCGGCGACAGGATGCCGTCGCCGGTGGCGGCCAAGCGGTCGATGATAGCGCGAATGCCGGGGCTGTTGACGTCAGACAGTTCCTTGGCCGCGAAGTTGACCCGTTCAACCAGGGAGCCGCTGTCGATCCACTCCGTCCCCTCGTGCCAGCCTTCAACCGTGGGCGGCTGCAGAAGGCCCTGACCCATGTACAGCATGTTGTTTGAGACCCGCTCAATGCCGAGTTCAGGCGTCTGGTGGCTGCCGGCAGTCCGGATGGCCCCAACGACCATTTCCACCGGCCCCTTGACCCGGGCGAACCTGGCCTCGTTTGACTTGAAGTACTCCGAGTTGAACAGCGTTCGCAGCACGCTATGGATCTGGTATCCCGACTCGAAGTAGGTCTCTTTCATCGCATCGATGCACCGCTGTCCCTGCTCGCTGACCTCATCGGCGGCGAAGAACTGGAACAGCCTGGTGCAGATGAAATCGGCGGTGGCATCCTGCTTGGCGATGATATTGATGATATCTTCGCCGTTGAAATTGCCCGTCTCGCCCAGGAACGTCTTCTCGCCATCGTCGTGGTCTTCCTCGCGATAGTCGAAGTGCCACGCAATACGGCTGTAGGGCCAGATGGAGTCCTTGTAGGCCCGGACCGACATATACTCCGCGTTCCCGAGGGTCCACCCCGTGAATGCCCGGGCGCACTCCTTGATGTCGTCCTCCGTGTAGTTGCCGATGCCCATTGAAAAGAGCTCCAGCAACTCCCGGCCATAGTTTTCGTTGATGGCGTCGCCGTGGTTGTCCTGGTTGTCCAGCCACACCAGCATCGCCGGGTCCCTGGAGATCCCCAGCAGCAATTGGTCAAAGGTTCCCAGCCCGTTGCGGCGGAACATCTCGACCTGGTTCAACTGCGAGCGGGCCTGGTTCAGCTTGGTATACCCCGTGGCGAACAGACCGTGCCAGAAGAGAGCCATCTTCTCTTCCAGGGGGCTCTCGGTGGAAATCATCCGGTACATCCAGTAGGCGGCGGAACCGGCGAGGTCGCGCAGTTCCGACTGCTCAGCGTGATACCGCCGGATGATGTCGTCGGGCATGTTGTTGGGGTTGGAGGTGTCCAGCAGCTCCTCCACTGTAGCCTCGTAGCCCTGCTCAACGCAGCGTTCCAGTTCATCGCGGCTGGCGCCGAAACCGGCCCGCCGCATCAGGTGGGCCATCAGGGCGATATTCTGATCGGTCATTTCAGATCCTCGCTTTCGCGTTTTCTCTATTTCCTTTCAGGATTCCCTGAGAGGCGAACTAGCTGCGGAACAGATCGTGCTGCTCAAACTGGCCGTTCACGATGGGATCGGGGTCCAGCCCCAGCCACTTGTCCAGGATCGGGGCGTAGGTGGAGCGGAAGTCGTTGTTGGGCCGCAGGTCTCCGTTGATCTGCTCGGCCTCGTGCAGCGACGGGTATTCGCCGTACAGCCCGCCGTTCACCGCGCCGCCGATCAGGAACGCAACGCCGCCGGAGCCGTGGTCGCTGCCGGTGCCGTTGTCCTTGATGCGACGCCCGAACTCCGAGAAGATCAACACCGCAGCGTCTTCTTCGCGCCCGTGCTCCTTCAAGTCCTCCATCAGGCTCCCCACCGACCCGGCCACGTCGTCCCAGAGCTGGGCGTGGGTGGGCAACTCGCCTGAGTGAGTGTCGAAACTGCCGTGCTGGGTGTAGTAGACCTTCGTGCCCAGGTTGGCCAGGAAGACCTGGGCAATACTCTTCACGTTCTTGGACAGGGAATCGCTGCGGTACTCAACGGTGGAGGAATACTGCTCGGGAGCGGTGCGCAGGATGTCTGCGCCGACGTAGGCGTCCTGTCCGGTCTTGCTCAGCAGCGACATCACCGGATCGCGACCGGCCACGTTGCCGTACATCCGCGAGAAGGCCTCGAGGGTGAACATCCGCAGTTCTTCGTCCTCGATGTCCGGGAACAGACCATAGGTCTCCAGGTCGCCCACCGAGGCTACAGACACGCCGGGGCAACCCAGCGCGCGGGGCAGGCCGCGGCCGAAGTTGACAGCGGTCAGCACGTTTTCGCCCTGCGGGTCCATTTCCCTGACGGCCCGGCCCAGCCAGCCTTCGGTGCCGATGGCATCGGGTTCGGCGGTGTGCCAGATGTCCATTGACCGGAAGTGAGAGCGGTTGGGGTTTTCGTAGCCGATGCCCTGGATGACGGCCACCTTGCCCTCGTCCCACAGCCGCTTCATAGGCCCCATGCTGGGGTTGAAGCCGATCTCGTCGTTCAACGGCAGCACCCTGTCCTGCGGGATATGCACTGTGGAGCGGGAGTCGTAGTATTCCCCGCGTCCGTAGGGCACGACCGTGTTGAGACCGTCGTTTCCGCCGCTCAGCTGGATGACAATCAGTCCTTTTTCGCGCTTGTTGCTAGTCATTTGCCAAATCCTTGTTATGGCTTTTAGGCTGCCCTAAATGTACTATGCGCGCCCGAATCGGGCAAGTTACCAAGCTTCCTGATTGCCCGCGAGCCCTCGATGCGCGGCGCCGCAGGTTCTGCTGAAGACGCTACACGCTGACCTTGAACACCCTGTTCGCCTCTCGGCGCAACTCCGCGTGGAAATCGGGGTGGGCGATGGCGATCAGCTCCTGGGCCCTTTCGCGGAGGGACTTGCCCCGCAGATGGGCGATGCCGTGTTCGGTGACCACGTAGTCAACCAGCGTGCGAGGGACCGTGACGGCTGCGCCTCCCGGCAGCGTCGGGACGATGCGCGACACCCGCTCTCCGTCGACCAGGCTGGTGGAGGGCAGTACGGTGACGGAGCGTCCGCCCTGGGAGTAGTTGGCGGCGATGGAGAAGGCGGTCTGGCCTCCGACGCCGCTCCAGATCATGCTGCCGATGGTCTCGGCGGCCACCTGGCCGGTTAGGTCTATCTGGAGGGCGTTGTTGATGGCGACCAGGTTGTCCTGCTGCAGGAGATAGCGCACGTCGTCGACATAGCCGAACTCGTACAGTTCGAATGCGGGGTTTTCGTCGATCAAGGCCAGCTCGTCCTCGGGCACCAGCGCGATACTGCCCACGACCTTGCCCTGGTGGCGGGTCTTGTACTTGCCGGTTATCACCCCCTGGCGGACCAGTTCGGCGATGCCTCCGGTGATGATCTCCGTCTGGATTCCGAGGTCCTCCTTCTCGCCGAGGAACGCGCCCATAGCGGAGGCGACGGTGCCGATGCCGATCTGGACGGTGTCCCGGTCGTTGACCAGTTCAGCCGCAACCAGCGTCCCGATTACTTCCGTAACCAGGTTCTCCTCGTCAGAGCGCGGGGCTACCGGCAGCGCGCCCGTGGGCGCGGCGGCCTCGCAGAGCCGGTCAAGCTGCGAGATGTGGACGTAATTGTCTCCGCCAGTGCGGATGAAGTTTTCGTGGACCTCGCCGATGACCGTAGTGGCATTCCTGCAGAAGGTCGGGGAGAAAAAGACGCCCGGCCCGAAGCTGCAATACCCGTGCCGGTCGGGAGGCGAAACCGGCACCAGGTATACGTCGGGACGCGCCACGAAGCCGTCGGGCGGCAGGTCGGCCCTCCAGCGGGCCACCGGACGGTATTCCACCTTGCCGGCATTGGCCATCTGCCGGTCAGCCGGCGTCGTGTACAGGTCATTCAGCGTGAAAGGGCCCTCGTCGTCCGGCTGCACCCAGGGGAACAGGGGCGCCGGATGGTCAATCCGAACGTCGCTCAGCTCGGAGCGTCTCTCGTACAGGGCCTGGCACAGGGTGAACGGCGTGCAGTTGATGGCAGAGACGGCCACAACGTCGCCGGACTTCACCGCCTGCACTGCCTCGGCCGGGCTCATCAGCTTGTCGGACACAATGCTTCGCCAAGTCATCGCCTGCGCCTCCTTCCGGCCGGTTCAGACGGCCAACCGGGTAGTTTTGGCCCCTGGACAAGACGACTGCTATGGGAGATATTCAGTTTACAAGGGGAACATAATACGGATATGATGATAAATCAAATTCCCCAGACCGAGGGGAGGTTGTTCTATGGTTACTGCGCCTGAGAATTCTCACGTCGTTCACTCCGAGTACGATGTCATTTTCCTGCACGACCAGGAGGTGCAGAAGGACGACCTGCGCCGGCTCTACGAGAACGCCAAGCGGGACCAGTGGAACGCCTCCACCTACATCGACTGGGCCAGGCCAGTGGACCTGGAACAGGGCTTCGTGGCCGACGAGCTGATCGACATCTACGACTCGCCCTACTGGCACAAGATGAATGCCAGGGAAAGGCAGGAAATGAACCGCCTCTTCTCGGCCTGGCGGCTCAGCCAGCTGTTCCACGGCGAGCACGCGGCGGTGCTGGTCTGCTCGCAACTGGCCAATGTGCTGCCGGACTCCGACACCAAGTTCTTTATGTCCACCCAGGTAATGGACGAGGCGCGGCATACCGAGTTCTTCCAGCGCTACCTGCACGGGCGGGTCGGCCAGGTCTACGAGCAATCCGACGTGGGCCGCGAGCTGTTCGACTACATCCTGAGCGACCCCCGCTGGTACATCAAGGTCATCGGCCTGCAACTGGTGGGCGAGACCTTCGCGGTGGCCCTGTTCAAGATGCTGGCCGAAACGGCCAAGGACGACCTGCTGCGCGAGGGTTGCAAGCTCATCCTGCGCGACGAGTCCCGGCATATGGGATTCGGGATGCTCAGCCTCCCGGAGCAGGTCCAGCAACTGTCGCCGAAAGAGCGGGAGGAAATGGAGGACTTCACCATCCACTTCCTGCGCAACACCCTGACCGGCGGGTTCCCGAGGGAAGCCTACCTCGATATGGGCTTCAACAACCACGAGATCGACGACATACGCCAGATGCGGCGCGACCGGGCGCAGAGCAGCGACTTCATACTGTTCCGGCAACTGTTCAAGCACGAGATGCACAACACGCTGGTGAGCAACCTGTTCAAGTGCGGCGTGCTCAGCGAGAGCGTCCGGGAGCGCCTCGAGAACGAGCTGCGCGTGGACGTCGAGGGCAACCTGCCGGGGGATGAGTAGGGAATGATCTGATGACCGAGGAAATCACTCTGACAGTTGACTCTGAGGTGGCCCAGGCCTACAACTCTGCATCGCCACAGGAAAGGCGTAAGCTTGAGTTACTGGTCAATCTCAGTCTGCGAGAGGCAACCTCAAACAAGCGATCGCTCCAAGAGATAATGCTGGAGATCAGCGAGAACGCGCGGGCACGTGGTCTTACGCCGGAAATCCTCCAGTCAATTCTTGAGGAGGAATGAGACGCTGCGTATTTGATACCAATGTCATAGTTAGTGCCCTGATCTTCGACACATCGCTACCTGCCCTATCGTTCACCCACGCTTTGGACCGAGACATTGTCGTAACTTCCGATCCGCTCATAGAGGAATTGGGGGATGTGCTGGCAAGGTCCAGGTTCGACCGATACATTTCTCGTCTGGAACTCGCCGACTTCTTACGGGCATTTGTAGCACAGTCGGAACTGGTCTCCATCAATGAAAGTATACAGGTCTGTCGCGACCCCAAGGATGACCGAGTTCTTGAAACCGCAGTATCGGGCGAAGCCTTTTTCATAGTGACCGGAGACTCCGACTTGTTAGTCCACAATCCATTTCGTGGTATAACAATCCTTTCTCCCGCTCAGTTTTGACTCGTTCCCTATAATTCTGGACTTATTCCCAGTCGTCACCTTTCTCCCGGCAATTCAAGTCAAGGATGATCAGCGATGCACGTAGGTATGTCAACGGTGTTCCAGAACCCGGACAAGCATCTCTCAGACTACGAGGTGTACCGCAACGAGCTGCGCCTGGCCGACCTGGCCGAGCCGCTGGGGTACGAGTCGATCTGGGGCGTGGAGCACCACTTCACCGACTACACTATGTGTCCCGACGTGTTGCAGTTCCTCTCGTATATGGCGGGCCGGACCGAGCGGGCCAAGCTGGGGTCGATGGTGGTGGTGCTGCCCTGGCACGACCCGGTGCGGGTGGCCGAGGAGTTCGTGATGCTGGACAACCTCAGCGACGGGCGCGTGGTCGTCGGAGTCGGGCGCGGGCTGGCCAGAGTGGAATACCAGGGATTCCGGCTGGATATGAACCAGTCCCGGACCCGGTTTAACGAGTCTGCAGAGATGCTGGTCAATGCCCTGGAACAGGGCTTCGCGGAATTCGACGGTGAGCTGGTGCAGCAGCCCAGGGTGGAAATCCGCCCCAACCCGTTCAAGAGCTTCGAGGGCCGCACCTACGCCGCCGCAATATCGCCGGAGTCCAGCGTTATCCTGGCCAAGCTGGGCGTGGGCGTCCTGATCATCCCGCAGAAACCGTGGAACGACGTACAGAACGAACTGGCCTCCTACCGCGCCACCTACCAGGAAGTCAACGAGGGGGAGCCTCCCGCCCCCGTGGTGGTCACCTTCGCCTACTGCGACAACGACGAGGAACGGGCCGCCGAGATGGCCCGCAAGTACGTTGGCGGCTACTGGGAATCGGTGATGAAGCACTACGAGTTCCGCAGTGATCATCTGAAGACCACGCGGGGCTACGAGTACTACGGCGGCTTCACCGACAAGATCAACACCTATGGCGACCGCGACGTGGTGGACTTTTTCGTCAACTTGCAGGTGACCGGCACGCCGGAACAGTGCTACCAGAAGGTGATGGACATTCACGGCTACACCGGCACCGACTCGCTGGTGGCCGCATTCAGCTACGGCGGGATGCCCTTCGAGGATGCAGAGGCCAGCATGCGACTGTTCGCGTCGGAGGTGCTGCCGGAGCTCAAGAAGTTCGAGGAAGCGCCTAGCTGGGGGTGAGATGCCAGTTGTCAGAGCGGTGGGCGCCCTACCTTTTCACCCCCACCCCAACCCTCTCCCATCGAGGGGGAGGGAATGTGTTACGTTCCCGCGATGTCCGCCCCTTTCACGCTTGGGGTACGCCCTCACCCTAACCCTCTCCCTCCGGGAGAGGGGACTAGAGGTTCGAGGAAGCGCCGAGTTGGGGGTGAGTTTGTCCGCTGCCGAAGCGGTGGGCGCCCTACCTTTTCACCCCCACCCTAACCCTCCCCCATCGAGGGGGAGGGCATGTGTTAAGTTCCCGCGATGTCCGCCCCTTTTCAGGACCGGGGTACGCCCTCACCCTAACCCTCTCCCGGAGGGAGAGGGGACTAATCGTGCTCACCCCAACCCTCTCCCTCCGGGAGAGGGAACTAATCGTGTTAATCGTCAGTCGCCGTGGTAGCGGGTGGATTCCTTGGTGACCTCGCCTCGGGGGCGCCAGGCGAACCTGTCGGCGTAGCGGTTCGGCTTTCCCTCCACCACGTCGGCGGTGATGCCACCCAGCGCGGGGGTGAACTTGAACGCATGCCCGCTGCCGCCAGTGGACACCACCAGGCCCTCGATCTCCGGGTGGCGGGTGATGTAGAAGTCGCCGTCCCAGGTGTCGTTGTAGAAGCAGGCCCGGCTGCCCGCGAGGGGAGCGTTGGCCAACTCGGGCACCGAGTGGGCCAAGAATCGCCGGCTGGACTCAACGACGGCGGGGTCAGCGTCCCTGGGCGCGTCGGCATCGACCAGTCGGCCCGGCCCGTGGTTGGCCAGCTTGACCACGCCCTCGGCGTTGACCGGAAAGCCGTACCAGCCTGTCTTGGGGATGTCAGCGCCCCAGGGCGGGAAATGCGGCGGGCTGAAGCGTTCGGGCAGGGTGGGTCTGAGGTACACCAGCGTCTGGGCCACCGGGTTCATCATATCCGCCAGTTCCGGAATCAGGCGCGGAGTCCACACACCGGCGGCCACCACAACGCAGTCCGCCCTCACTTCGCTGCCATCAGTGGAGCGGAGTCCCACCGCCCGTCCCGATTCAACAATCACGGACTCGACGCTGAACCCTGAGTGGATCTCTGCGCCCGCCTTGGCCGACTCCGAGGCCAGGAAAGAGACTGTCTCTCCCGCCTCTCCCCATCCTCCCCGGGGATTGAAGTAGCCGTCGGTGTAATGCTCGCTGTTCCACAGGGGAAAGCGCTCGGCGACGCTCTCGGAGTTCAGGCGTTGCAGCGGCCAGCCGGCGGCGGTGAGCAGGTCGTAGGACTGGCGTTCCACCGCAGGGAGCTCCAGCGGATTGCTGGTCAGAACCAGGAACCCGTCCTCGTGATACAGGGGCCGTCCGCGCCAGTCGTTCCAGACGTGCCAGCCCTCGATGGCCTCAGCGCCGAGGTCGCTGTACAGCTTGTCGTCGCCGTAGTCCATCCGGATCATCCGGGATACGTCATTGGAGGCCGCCAGCGGGTGCGGCACCGGGCCGGGATCGACGACGGAGACCGCGTATCCCCGGCCTCGCAGTTCGAGGGCAGCGGACAGCCCGAAGATTCCGGCGCCCGCAACTACGATGGATTGTTGAGTGGTCATAATTTGGCTAGTCCTCTACCGGGAAATGACTTCTGCAGTGTCAACGACGATGACGGGGATTACGTTTTCCCCTTCTTCAATTACGGCGGCAAGCCTTATAGAGGCACGAACAATGACGTCATCACGGTTGATAGTGTCAAAAAGCAATGCTGCTTCTCCACCCGCCATTGCGTTGATATATCTGCCTTCTCTGGCCCTTCCAAGAAACAAGCGGACGAAAAGAGCTTCACCTGCCTTAAACCCGGCCATACGGGCGCGGGAAGTACTGGCGGAGCCAACCCGACCTACCAGAAACTCCCCATCAGCCGTTGCTCCGATATTAGGGGAGGGTATGCGGTTCCATGTGCGGATTGTCGCTTCGATAGGTCTGTCGAAGACCATCGACACACCCGCCCTAGCCTCAGAAGTTTCCGAAGGTCTTATATCCAAGGCTGACGCGACTGCTTCCGTCACTCTAGTCAACCTTGATTCGTGTGTCATGCCGTTTATATCAACTGCCTGGAGAGTATTGTACGGAGTCGGGAGACCGGCCGGTGTCATACCGCCATTACAGAAAATCAGGATTCGAGCCCTTCGTGCCCAAGCCACGCCTATTTCGAAATTTATCCACGGCCTGTTTAGCGCATTAACTGTCATCAATACCAATAAAACATCCGCGTCTGACAGTGCGTCGATGACCTTATCTTGCCATACGTCACCCGGGCGCACCGATTCAGGCCGAGAGGCCATAAATACTTCTAGACCGGCGTTTTGGAAAACGCTTTCCAAGTGTCTCGCTATGTCTTCCGCGTCCGCTTCCTCTTCGGAGTAGTAGCTCATAAACAGATTGCTCATTAGTTTCCTCTGATTACTCAGCCTACTGGAGGAAAGAAAACATTCCTCCAGTAGCCTATCAAATTTAGCGGCCCACTGCCTCGACGATCGTCTTGAGTTCATCCACGCTGAGATCGCCGAACTTGCGCCAGCCGCCGACTAGGTACGTGGGGGTGCCCCCGATGCCGCTGGCGCGGGCCGTCTCGTTGGATTCCAGCACGGCGTCGCGGTAGTGGCCCGACTCCAGGCGGGGCCCCAATTCCGCCAAGTCGAGACCAGCCTTTTCCGCCAGTCCCTTGACCACGTCGAGGTTGCCCAGGTCGGCGCTCTCCTCCCAATAGGCAGCGGCGGCGACGTGGTGGAAGCGGTCGTCCAGGCCCTTTTCCTTGGCGTAGAGGGTGGCCTCGTGGACGTACAGCGTGTTAGGCGACCACTGGGGCCGCCGCATCACCAGCCCGGCGCCCCGGGCCCGCTCCTGCATGTGCGGCGCAAGTTCGGTCTCGGTTTCGCCGTCGAACAGGCGGCGGGGCTGACCCTCAGGAGGACAGTCGGGCCGCAAGAGGAACGGCCTGCGGTCGATGGTGATGTTCAGGTCTTTGGCAACAATATCGAGCCTGCCCAGGCCCACGTAGCAGAAGGGTCAAGTGTAGTCCTGCCAGACGGTAACCTCGACGGGATTGGCGGTAGTCATCGCTCTCTTCCTGATAATGGATTTGACGCAGAGGGCGCAATGGTCTGAATCAGGACTTACCGGATTTTAGGATTTTCAGGATTGCTCCAATCCAGTGAATCCTGGTCATCCTGAAAATCCTGATAGGAGTTACGCAGTTGGAGATTTTCACCCTCACCCTAACCCTCTCCCTCAAGGGAGAGGGAATATCTGAACTGCGTAAGTCCTATCCTGATTCAGACAAATAAAGGGTTAGTCGTCGGCGGGGGCCGGGACGGCGGCGTCGGCGAAGGCGGCGCGAAGGGCGGCCGTGGCCTCCTCCATCACCTGTCCGCTCTTGTCCATTATGCCCACCATACCGAAGAAGCCGTGGATCATGCCGTCGTAGCGGCTGATGGTGGTCGGCACTCCGGCCTCCTGGAGTCGGCGGCCATAGGCCTCGCCCTCGTCGCGCAGCGGGTCGTACTCGGCGGTGATGACCAGCGCGGACGGCTGTCCGGCCAGGCTCTCAGCCTGCATTGGAGCGGCGTACGGGTTGGAGGCATCGGCTGCGTCGGCCAGGTAGGCGTCCCAGTACCAGATCATCGCGTCGCGAGCCAGCAGGAACCCCTCGGCGTTCTGGGAGTAGGACGGGGTATCGTAGTTGCGCTCGGTGACCGGGTAGACCAGCAGCTGGTGCGCGATGGCGGGCCCGCCCCGGTCGGCGGCCATTAGCGAGATGGCGGCCGCCAGGTTGCCGCCCGCGCTGTCGCCGCCCACTGCCAGGCGTGAGGCGTCGGCGTTCAGGCTTGCCGCCTTGTCGGCGGCCCATACCGTGGCGGCGTAGCAGTCCTCGGCCGGGCCGGGGAACTTGGTCTCGGGGGCCAGCCGGTAGTCCACCGACACCACCACGCAACCGGCTCCCTTGCACAGGTGCCGCGCCGTGCCGTCGGCGGATTCCAGGTCGCCGATGACCCAGCCGCCGCCGTGATACCAGGCCAGGACCGGGAACGGGCCGTCGCCCTCGGGAGTGTAGATGCGGACCGGCACGTCGCCATCGGGGCCGGGGATGCTGCGGTCCTCCACGTTGGCAACCTCGGGGCCGGCGGGCCGGGGACGGGACGCGGCGTTGACGCGCGCCTCCTCCGGCGACACCTCCCACACCGGCGGCAGTCCCAGGGAGTTCACCGTGTCGATTACTGCTTGCGCTTGCGGGTCCAGCGGCATAATGCACCTCCGAATGCTGACCCCGCGCCGAGTGAGGGAACGCCGGGTCATTGGACAAGTTGGCACTATCCTAGCGGCGGACTCGCTTTATGGCAATCGCCTTTGCACTCCCGGTAACGTCCCGATCAACATGGCCTTCCACAAGGAACAGGGCTGCCACAAGGGCAGCCCCTACAATTCCCGGAATTCGGACCCCGCAGACCGAACGCCCTTTACTCTTCGTCCTCGAACTTTCCGTAATCCTCGTCCATCTGCTCCCGGAACGCGGTGACAAGGGCGTTCTGGAGGTTGCGGGCCGTTAGCCTTTCGATCAGCCTGTCGTCGGTTATTTTTCGATTTTGGGGTATGAGTGATATTTGTCATGCCTCAAAATCGAAAAACACTATTCAAAAGCTTCAAGACACTTTCCTAGGTTCTCTGTTTCGGCTATTTCCAAGATTTCCAGTATGCCATTGAATTCTTGGAAGATGTCTTCGTACCGAGCCTGTAGGTATTCGGCGTATGGCTTTCCGTCTGCAAATGTTTCCCCGTTGCCGCGAACCTGTATGTTGATTTCCTCATCAAATTGCCTTTTGTAAATTGCATTTTGCAGGTCAGCAGACTCATCAACTGCAGTCGCAATGTTGTCACAGTGGATTGAAAACCAGTTTTTGTCGTAGTAATCCAGTGCAAGCTCAAGGAGCTCGTTGTGTTTTTCTCTGATTTCCATTGTTATCTCAAACACTTCCTTGTATACTGGCAATGACATTGCGTAAGCTGTTGGCCCGTCGTTAGTGCGCCAGTCTTCAAAACTTTCCTGGTTGGGGAACGAGTGCGGCGGGTCAAACGGAATTGGCGTTGCCGTCGGAACTGGCGGCGCACCAGCACACGCTACTAGTGCAACTGTCAAAATACTAATGACTACCAGGGGTTTCATTTTGGAACACCTCGTGATTTAAGCTAATCATACATTTAATTTATGCAAATGCTAACAACGCTTTTTCAGTTACAAGGCTAACATGTAAGCCAAACAAAGATATTTCTCGATTTCGGGGTATGAGTGATATTTGCCATACCACAAAAGCGAAAATCACTAACAGGAAGGTTCTGGTCGTGTTCTACCGCCACACCTGAGTACCTGGCTGACTGGAGGTTGCTGAGCGTCCTCTGTGAGAGATCATTTGGCCTTCGATCCAATGGCGATATTCGGTTCGTCCTACGCGGCAACAAATCAACGAATGGTGAGTTGTCCTGCAAAACGGTGAGATTCAGTCAGCAACCGCCGATTCCGAAGTGCCATGCAGCTCATGGCTGTCTAGCAGTTGGCGAACTACTGGCACGAGTTCCGTAGGAATTACCATAACTGTCAGGCCATCTTGCAAAAAAGCGGCTTCACGTTCCGCGATGGCCTCGTCTTCAGTCTGCGATTCGTAATGCCTAATCACGTCATGAACTCGTTCATCGTCCCATCCCGGCGGGAAACTGTTGGCCCTAGTCATCTGCCTCTCCTTCTCCTTCGACGCCGATATGCGGCAAGTGGGTTGCCCCTCAATTCGTATGCGGTGATGACGAAGATTTCTCCATCTCTTGGACCGAGAGCATAAATCACCTGGATATGGCGTCCGCTTCTGGTTTGCCCGATTGCGACGCGGGAACTGCGGCGTCCCTGGGTGTCCTCTCCTGGTTGTTCCAGTACGTCCTCAACTTCGTACTCCTGTACCCCATGCCTGTGTATGTGAGGGTAGCCGGTTTCCGGGTCTATGTAAAACTGTATGACCATTGCTTGTCAAAGGGCGTGCCACTTCGACACCCACCACTCTCGATCCCGGCGCACGAACACTTGCGGGCCAGCCAGGCACCCTGACTTTTCACCCCCACCCTAACCCTCCCCCGTCAAGGGGGAGGGGATAGGTCGCACTTCCTGTTAGTTCGGCGTCCAGGCCATGCCGCGAATTTCGCTGAACTCGCGGGGCAGCTTGACCCACCAGTCGCCGCCGTCGGCGGTGGCGTAGATCTGGCCGTAGTGGCTGCAGCACAGGATGAAGTCCGGGTCGGAAGCGTGCGTGGCGAAGGCCCACATGGGCGTGTTGGGATCCTGGGGCATTTTCAGCAATTCCCAGCTCTGGCCCCGGTCGGTGGAGCGCTGGACGGCTCCGGTCACGCCAAAGGGCGAATCGCCGGTGGCCACCAGCAGGGTGTTGGGATCGTCGGCCTTCACGGTGATGCCCCGGCAGTAGCGCAGCGGGAAGGAATCGCGAACGCCCAGGCCCTGCCAGCTCTCGCCGGTGTCCGTGCTGGCAAAGACCTCGCCGGGAGTGCTGGTAAAAACAGTTACATCTGCGCCCGCGCTTACGGTCATCCCATGGATGTCGGGGTCGTTGAGGCCGCCGTTGATGCGCGTCCAGGTATCCCCGCCGTCCAGGCTGCGGCGGACTCCGTCTACCTCCACACCGGCCCAGACCACGTTGGGGTTGCCGGGATCGACCTCCAGGGCCGTTACGCGGGGGACACGGACGTTGGGGCATTCCTCGGCCATGTCCACGGGCAACTGCTCCCAGCTGGAGCCGCCATCGGTGGACCGGAACAGCGCCGACGGACTGGTCCCGACAAAAATGACCGCCGGGTCTGACGGGCTGACGGCTATGTTCCAGACGTGCATGTCGTTCATCGGGGAGTCCAGGCGCTCGAAAGCCTTGCCGCGATCGGCGCTGCGAAATATGCCCTCATCGGTGCCGGCATATACCACCGCCGGATCGGTGGGGTCTACCTTGAGGCCAAAGACCTTCATATCGCCCCAGATGCCGCCCGCTCGCCCGTAGTTGCGTCCACCGTCGTGGCTGACCCAGAGGCCCGCGCCAATAGTTCCTACCAGGATGGAAATATCCTTCGCCATAGCACACCTCGAACTCGCTGTGGAGAATCATTTTCCGTTGGAGATGGCTAATGATAGCAGACGGAGAGGGCTAGTCGTCAGACTTGGCCGTCAGCGCATCGTCTGAACTGTGATTTGTTTGATTTATGGATTTCGCTGATTATCCCCTCCCAGTAATACCGCCTTCCCGCCGTGGTTCCCGGCCCTACTGCGCCAGTGTCTATGACTTTCGCAGAAATGCGGCGGGGGGGCAAATCTGCGAAATCCATAAATCAAACGAATCACAGTCCAGAAAATTAACGGACTGCCGCGTCACATCATTGGCTACGGCCGCCACTCCTGGGCCCGCCGCAGGAACACCTGGGGGTCGGCCAGCCATTCGGCGTAGCCGATGGCCCGGTTGTCCGTGAGGTAGTCCAGCTTGTCGTTCAGGCAGTCCAGCAGGTCGACATTCCCGGCGGCGACGGTGAAGCCGCCGTACTCCACCGCCGGGTCCAGGGCGGTCACCACCAGCGCGCCGCCGGAGTCGCGGGCAGCGGTGCGGTTGCCGATCTCCCCTCGGGCCACGGCGTCAATGTCGCCCTTACGCAGGGCGTCCAGCAGCTCCGTCTCGCCCAGCTCGTCGCCGAGGTAGATGACCTGCGGCATATCGGCCGACGGCGGCGTCAGGCTGGCGCGCTCCTCCAGGTTGGGCGTGGCATCGGCGGCAGTGATGACGTAGGCCGACGTGCCGTCGGCGGTCAGCGTCCCCTGGGGAGTGTCGATGACGGTTCCGGCAGCCACCACGCCGCCGTCGCCGGTCAGGCCGGTGAGTTGCAGGAAGCGGGACTCGCCAGTGGTGCCAGCCAGCGCACCGACTCTAACGTCGGCGGTAAGGATGTCGTGAGTCGCCAGCCGCTCTGCGTCGACGGCCCGCACGAGGAGCGACTGGCGGAAGCCGATGTGGCCGTGGGTGAAGCGGACGGCGTCGTTGCCGTCATCGTCACGGGTGCGCGACTCCAGGATGGTGATGCCGCCGCCGGATACGTCGAAGTCCGGCCCAGCCGACAGCAGCCAGTTGCCGGGCCACTCGGCCACGGGACTGCGCTCGAAGGCCAGGTTCGCGCCGTCCACAGCCTCCAGGGCGGTCAGCAGGTCAGCCTCGTAGCCCAGGTGCGTATGGTATCCGGCGGAATCCGGGCCCGGGTCGGCGCTGAAACTGACCGGCTCGAAGAAGGCGTAGAAGCTGAACCGCAACGGCGTCCCATCGGTGCAGGCCACGGCAGCATCCCCCATCGGGGTGGGTGTAGGGGGCGGGTTGATCACCGGCGGAACCGGAGTCGGGGTTGAACTGCCGCAGGCGGCCGCCAGGACCACTATCAGGCCAACAGCGAACCATACAAGCGATGGCTTAGGCATATCCTGCCGGGCGCTACTGCTGAATCGGCGATTCTATTGTTGTCGGCGACAGCATAGTTACTCCATAGAAAGGATTATCTTGCCGAAATTGGTGTTGCCCTCCATAAGCCGGTGCGCCCCGGCGGCATCCTCCAGTGGGTAGATACTGTCCACCACGGGCTTGATGGCCCCCGATGCGATGAGGGGCAGGACGTGGCGCTTGATCTGGTTGGTGAGCGCAATCTTCTCCTCGATGGGCCGGGAGCGCAGCACCGTTCCGTGGACGCGCAGGCGCTTGAACATCACGGGGCCCAGCTTGACCTGCACTGCGCCGCCGCCCATGGTGCCAACCAGCACCAGCCGTCCCCGCAGGGCCAGGGACGCCACGTTGCGGTCCCAGTAGTCTGCGCCGATGACGTCCAGCAGCACGTCGACCCCGGCACCGCCGGTGTGTTCGCGCACGACCTCGCTGAAGTCCTGCTCGCGGTAGTTGATGCCTACGTCCATTCCCAATTCTTTCGCGCCCTGCAACTTGTCTGCGCTGCCGGCGGTGCCGAACACGCATGCGCCGGAGTTGTGGGCCAGCTGAACGGCCGCAGTGCCAACGCCGCTGCCCGCCGCGTGGACCAGCACCGACTCGCCCATCGACAGCTCGCAGTGATTGAACAGGGCGTCGTAGGCCGTAAAGAACACCTCGGGCACCGCCGCCGCCTGAACAAAGTCGAGGTTATCGGGTATGCGCATGGCCATCCGCGAGTGGGTGACCACCCGGGACGCATACCCGCCGCCACCCAGCAGGCCGAACACCCGGTCGCCGGGCGACAGGTCAGCGACGTTGGCGCCAGCCTCCAGCACCACCCCGGAGAATTCCAGTCCCGGAATGTCGTCGGGGCTGCCTGGGGGAGCGGGATAGCCGCCCTGGCGCTGCATCGTGTCGGCTCGGTTCAGCGCCGATGCCTTGATGTCGACGAGAATGTCATCCGGCCCCGGAACCGGGTCCGGCAGCTCCCGCACCTTGAGTACCTCGGGTCCGCCCGGCTCAGTGATCACAGCAGCGCGCATAGGTCAGTCGACTCCCTCATAGAATGGCTTCCAGTCTAACACCCGCAAAATAAAACGGCCCCGATAAAGTCGGGGCCGGGGGAATTAACATCGATGAACCGGATGGACAGACGGTGAGTCGTTTCTCCAGAGTCTTTCTTGATCTACGTTTTCACCCCCACCCTAACCCTCCCCCGTCAAGGGGGAGGGAACCCAAACGGATTACTTGCCGTTGCTGCGGGTGGCCACGTATTCCTCGGCCAGGCGGCGGCCCAGGTCGCGCATCAGCTTCTCGTCCTCCTCGGGCGTCGCGGCCTCGGGGGCGTAGACCACCGTGTCATTGCAGTAGGTGGGGAAGTGCTCGCCCTCCAGCTGGGCGTGAGAGCCGCCGATCTCCTCGCCGCTCTGCACGGCGCGGATGCCCCGGCGCACCTGGCGGCGGAACATGGTGATGCCCCGGTCGGTTGCGCCCAGGTGCTCCAGGCCGTGCACGGCGATGGGACGCTGGGTTACCTGCGCCTCGTAGTCGCCGGGCTGCAGCTGCTGCTCGCGGGGGTCGTCGGAAACGGGGAGCTGGGCAGGCAGCATCTGGTTGCGGTCGATCCACCAGGCCGGTTCCTTCTCCTCGGACTCCGAGATGTGGCGGAGCTCCAGGAGCATGGTGCTGTCGTTGTCTCGCGGCACGATCCAGCGGGTCATCATCGGGCCGTCGAACCCGTGAACGTCCCTGCCATCCTCCCAGATGGGGGCCACCTGCTGCAGGTTGGGCAGGACGTTCTCAACGGAGCGCACCCACACGTTGTCGCCGACGCGCCGGGTGGCGATGTAGATGATGCCTGCGGGAGTCTCCATGAAGTCCAGGTTGGGCACGACCCCGAACTCGTCAGTGAACTGCGACCCGCTGACAATGGTGTGCAGGAACGAGGTGTGCACCGGGTCCATGGCGTTCTCGAGGATCTGCAGGTAGTTGCACGGGTAGTCGTAGCGCTGCCCCGGAATCAGCCGGTAGCCGTCGCGGTCGAAGCTGTCCGGGATGGGGAACGGGGGCATCTTGTCCGGGGGGCCCATATAGGCAAAGATCGTGCCGCAGTACTCGTGCACCGGGTAGGCGCCGTGGCACAGGCGGTCCTTGAAGGTCGAGCCGGCCGGCTCGCCCGGCGTCTCGAGGATGGTGCCGTCAACGTCGAACAGCCAGCCGTGGTAGCAGCAGCGGATGCCCCGCTCGGATACCAGGCCGAACTCCAGCGACGTGCCGCGATGCGAGCAGTGGGCTTCGACCAGGCCGATCCGGCCGCTGAAGTCGCGGAAGGCCACCAGCTCCTCACCCAGGATCTTCAGCCCGACCGGAGTATCGCCCAGTTCGTCGGCGTAGCAGACCGGCTGCCAGAAACGGCGCAGGTATTCGCCGGCGGCGGTGCCCGGGCCGACGTGCGTCAGTTCCTCGTCTTCCTTGGGAACCTGCGAGTGGTAATAGCCACCGTATTTTGTGGAAAGAAACGGAGCGCGGGTGCTTGCCATGATCCTCCTCCTAAAACTGGCTCCTAATCACTGGTCTGGCGTGCACGGGCAAGAGCCAAGCGGCGTTTTATGTCTGGGCGGGATTATATTTATCGCCATAGGGATGGTCAACCGATGGATTTCAGGGGATTACCGCACTGCTGCCAAAAGCTTTCATAGCCGGGATCTGCATTCATAGTGTATCCGGGGCAGGCATTCACCGGGCATTACGACGAAGTTGAACCGCGCTTTCCGTGAGGTGGTCTTGGTTCCAGTTTGTGAATGGCAACTCGGCATGGCGCGGATTTTCCGCAGTCGGTGTTCCAACAACCGGAAGGCTACAGTCCGCAGCGTCCTGAGGGGTTATGACAATCCAGCCTTGCAAAGCTCTCCCGTCTTGCAGCCGGGCTACGTCTGCCAAATCTGCGAGATCGGCGCCATCAAGCCTGTCTACCGACAAGTTTTCGCCGGGCCTCGGTTGCAGGAGTCGCGGCGAAAAATGCCGTTTTCGGCCCTTCTTGCATCTCTGGTATGGAAGACCCGGCGACCCAAGAGCTCCGACGGGTTGATATGGTCCGGTATCGTCATTCAGTGTGCGGTTCGAGTTTACGCAGGTGCTCTCCGATATCGTTATATGCCGGTTCGCTCAGGGACGCATAGCGTCGTAGGGCCTGGCCGTCGTTGGGAAACTTGACCACCACGATGCTGCCGCCGGGTTCGACGATGACGCTGATAGTGCAGCCGTGCGGGTCCTGGGAGTCAATAGCAATGCCGCCACTGGTGTCAGGCCCGGCGCCATAGTAACGAGGGGACTGCTCGTGCATCCAGAGCAGCAGATTGCGGGCAACGGTTACAGTCACCACATCCGGCGCCGGACAGTCCGCTTCGGCGGCGTACTGGACGATATTGTCGAGATCGTCCAGTGCGTCCCGCAAAGATTCGGGCGCAGGTCTGGATGAGGTTCGAGAAATCATAAGCGTCTCTCCATTGCCCCTGCCTGACCGGAATCATTTCCTCCCGGCAATGATCAGAATCACCGGGCTACCGCCTCCTGCGCCTCTTCGATGCGGCGCATGAGGTCGATGACCTGCGGCATGGCGGGGCCGTAGCGGTCGGCGTCGTCGATGGCGTAGCCCTTGTGGTAGCTGGCGCGGAAGGCGGACAGCGGACTGCCCGCGCCGGTCACGGCCGACGACTTGCCATCGTCTTCCGGCTCGTCCCAGTGGCCGCCGTGGATCAGGGGCGGCAGGGCCTCGGGATCGCGGAACACGTTCATCGGGTCGCCGCCGTCCTCTACGATGCGCATCTGCTCCTCGAACTGGCGGCGCATGAACACGATGGGCAGGTCGGTGCGGCCCAGGTGCTCCTGGGTGCGGTCGGTGACCGGCCCCTGGGAGATCCAGGCGTGGGCGTCCTGCGCCAGCACGAAGTCCAGGATGGGGCGGCCATCGTCGTCGAACAGCGGAACGTCGTAGTAGGGAATGGTCTCCTGGGCCGGGGCAGGGACCTCCTCAGGGGCCATGTAGCAGCCGTAGTTGATGTGGTAGGTGTTGGTGTCGTCCACCGGCACCCGGATCTGGAACTCCTGCCGCACCATGCCCGGCCCGCCGGTCTGGGTGTAGAACGGGAATATGACGGTGGCGTGGCGGGACTTGTGGTCGCGGTCAGCGCCCAGCTCTTTGGAATAGATGATGCCCTTCTCCATCCCGTAGCGGGTGGGGTTGACGTACAGGGACTCGATGCCGATGCCGGTCTGCATGCGGGCGTACAGGGTGTGCATCTGCCCGTCGGCGGCACGCTCCTCCAGCTTGCCCTGCTTCCGCAGCACGTACTCGAAAAGGTTGCCGTGCAGGTAGACGCTGTGGGTGGGATCGCCAGTGTTTTCGTGGCATTGCAGCCAGTTGCAATTCAGATTCATGATGCCGATCTGGCGGAGGGAGTTGGGCATCACGAACAGGTCCCACGGTGGCAGCAGGGGGGTTGGTTCGGGTCCCATATAGGCCCAGACCAAGCCACCCATTTCCTGCACCGGGTAGCCCTTGATGCGTATGCGGTCCTTGAACGGGTCGTGGGCCGCCTCCAGCGGCGTTTCGATGCACTGTCCTGCCGGGTTGAACATCCAGCCGTGGTAGCAGCAACGCAAGCCGCCAACGTCCGGGATGCCGTACCTCATCTCGGTCATCCGGTGCGGGCAGCGGTCGCCGACCAGCCCCATCTGGCCGTCGGCGGACCGGAACAGCACCAGGTCCTCGCCGAGGATGCGAACGGCCATGACCTCCTCTTCCAGCAGTTGCGCGGTGGGCCGCACGGGGACCCAGTAGCGGCGCATCAGCTCCCCCATGGGAGTTCCCGGCCCTACGCGGGTCAGGCGTTCGTTCTGTTCGGCGGTCAGCATTGCAACTCTCCAGGATGGTGTTTGAAACTCTTTCGGGAGCCGTCATCGCTCCGATAGAGGGATGACGTGGCACACGGTATCAAGAATCAGCCGCATCTAGGTACCGTTGCGCCTGTGAAGTTCATCCTGCAACAGCCGAACCTGTTGCCGCGTTTCTTCAAGCTCAGCATTTTGCCGTCCCCAGTCAAGGAGCCATTCGCCCGCGGCAGGGTCGTAGTAGCGCAGGTAATCAGTCCCCCAGTAAATGTCGAGGTTCAGAACAGGGGAGTGCGCCCAGGCCACCCCGTTCTCGGTCGCGCGAATCTCGAAGCGGCGATATTCTCCACCCTCCAGGTATTCGCCGACCAGCGGCTCTCTGTAGTAGTCCCCGCCCGACGCGTCGAATCGCCAGTACTCGCCAATGCCCAGGCTGGCGTAGATGTCTCTCTTGATGGTGAGGTCGATCCTGGCGGTTGACGGCGAGGCGATCTCCAGAACCCAGTCCGGAGGCTTGCCCACCTCCCAGACCTTATACCCGTTCTCCTGCAGGATGGCGTCCCGGTCCACGCCGAAGGCAATGAAACCGTCGGGGGAGCGGTGAACGCGTGGATTGCCCTGCTCGTAGTAGATGGCATTATTGCCGCTAACCAGAACGTCGGGGCGGTCATCGTAGCGCCATAGGAGGAGTTCCATGGTGTGGTTCAGCTTGGGAAACTGGTACATGGCATCCGGAAACCCGTCCGGGCGCTCCGGGTAAAAGACGCCGGAGCCGTCAGGACGGTATGGAAGGTAGGTGTGCTTGGTTTGAGAAGTCATAAGCGGCCCTGCTAGTGCGAGGTACGACGACAGTATACCGCACGGGTCGGTTGCCTTTGGATTATACTTGCGAAAATCTGCCCTCACCCTGGCCCTCTCCGAGAGGGAGAGGGAAAATATGGAGTTGACTAAGCCATGACTGCCAACAGGCCGCCTCTGAACGACACTCTTGGCGCATTCTGCACCGACACGGAAGCTTACCTTGAAGGAGCGCCCGGCGGGCCGCTGTCCGGGCTGACCTTCGCCGCCAAGGACATTTTCGACGTGGCGGGCCACGTGACGGGAGGCGGGAACCCTGACTGGAAAGCCACGCACGCACCGGCCGAGCGAAACGCCTGGATCGTCCAGACGCTGGTGGACGCCGGCGCCAGAATGGTTGGCAAGACGCACACCGACGAGCTGACCCGCGGAATACTGGGCGAAAATGCTCATTACGGCACTCCGGTGAACCCGCGCGCGCCGGACCGGGTGCCCGGCGGCTCCTCCAGCGGCTCGGCGGCGGCGGTGGCCGGTAGCCTCGTGGACTTTGCCCTTGGATCAGACACGGGAGGGTCGGTGCGCATCCCGGCCAGCTTCTGCGGTCTCTACGGCCTGCGTCCCACCCACGGCCGGATTCCGCTGGACGGCATCCTGATGCAAGCGCCCAGCTACGACACCATCGGCTGGTTTGCTCGCGACGCCGCCACATTCGCGCGGGTTGCGGAGGCAATATTCGGTTCCGCCATTGCCGCCGGGCCGCCCTCTCGCGTCGTCATCGCTGAGGACCTGTTCGGCGAGTGCGACCCTGCAGTAGCGTCCGCCCTGCGTCCGTTGGCCGACCGGGTGGCTGGAATGGCGACGACGGCGGAGACGGTCCAACTGGCCCCCGACGGAGTGGACGGATGGGCCTGGCAGCAGAACACGCTCCAGTCCGTGGAGGCCTGGAAATCCGTGGCCGACTGGATCGATGCCGTTAATCCCCGCTTCAGCTACATGGTCACGGAGCGGTACGCCCTGGGAACGTCGTTCAGCCAGGACCAGCTCGAGGCGGCAAGGGCCACCAGGGACCGGGCACGGCGTCGCGTGGACGAGGTAGCTCCCGCAGGCGCCTTCCTGTGCTTTCCCACGTCGCCGGTTATAGCGCCGCTCCGGGACCAGCCACTGTCGGGCAAAAGGGGTTCGCAGGCCCGCATTATAAGGCTAACCTGCATGGGCGGCACCACCGGCCGGCCGCAGCTCTCAATGCCGCTGGGCGAGGTGGACGGTCTGCCAGTGGGGTTGTCGATTATGGGCAATCGAGGCGACGACGAGGCCCTCATCGGATTCGCGCTGGAAATCGAGCGCTCGCTGTCTGGGGATTCCATAAGGTAATAGAATTGTCCGGCTTGATAACCAATTTACTTGCTCAGTGCCGCCTTCCTGTCATGGTTATGCTTGCAGGTGTAACGACTTTCGCCGGAGTCATGGCTTGCCGGTCAGCTCCGCAGACCAGTTATCCGGTTAGCTCGCCGCCGGGTATCTCATCCAGTGTTAAAAGCGTATGTTCAGCAGATTCCTTTGATGTCTCGATCACCGCTGCTGCTACTGGAATTGACGGAGAGGTCCAATACCGATTCAGTGTGTCCGGTAGCGACTACCATCTCATCGCAACCTCGCCTGAGGGCAATGTAGAAGTCACTTCAGTCGGCGGTGTCGTCTACGAACGTGAAGGTAACGGAAATTGGAGACAGTCAGAAGGGTTGGGCAGGACAGCGGAGGACGTATGGCTGCTCTCTCCTATCCTCAAGGGCTCAGGATTGTGCCCGGACTGGAACCGGATGGGCGACTTTCGAGAAATCATTCTGAGAGGCACTTCGGTCAGGCACTATGCTGCGACGACGGAAGGCGAAATTTTGCCTGGAACTGAGGCCACTCTGAAATCGGAATACTGGGTTGATTCAGACAGCGGTCTTTTAGTACAGATCAAGCAGACGAACTCATTCTTGGACGCGGATGACTTGCCGCCGGAAGGGACACATGAATATCTTTGGGTAATCTCGAGCGTCGGTGAACCGAACACTATTGCGTCTCCGGTATTGCCTGCATCGCCTACGCCCTGATTACCGCAACTTCGGTGACGTGTGGACAAAGCAGGTGGCTCAATTTACTATGCCAGAGGCCGGAAGTAATTGAGACTGCCAACTTGAAACGAAAAGGGTGATGCGATGGCCCATCAAGTTCAGGGCGTAGTGGCCGAATCCCGGGGCGCGCCCGTCAGGCTGACCACAATCAACGTGCCGGACCCCGGCCCGGGCGAGGCCCTGGTGCGGGTCAAGGCATGCGGCGTCTGCCACACCGATCTGCACTATCGGGAGGGGGCGATCAACGACGACTTCCCGTTCCTGCTGGGCCACGAGGCAGCCGGCGTGGTGGAAAGCGTCGGCCCCGACGTGGATAACGTGACCCCCGGCGACTTCGTCATCATCGCCTGGCGCGCGCCCTGTGGCTCCTGCCGTTCCTGCGTGCGGGGCCGCCCTTGGTACTGCTTCGCGAGCCGCAACGCCACCCAGCCGATGACCTTGCCCGACGGCAAGATCCTTTCACCCGCGCTGGGCATCGGCGCATTCACCGAGCTGACGCTGGTGGCAGCCGGGCAGGCGGTCAAGGTGCCCGCCGAGGCCAGTCCGGCGGCCTCCGGACTGATTGGCTGCGGCATAATGGCCGGACTGGGCGCGGCAGTGAACACCGGCGGCGTGGGGCGCGGCGACTCGGTAGCCGTGTTCGGCTGCGGCGGCGTGGGTGACGCCGCCATTGCCGGGTCCAAGCTGGCCGGCGCGCACACCATCATCGGCATCGACATCGACGACCGCAAGCTGGAATGGGCCCGGGAGTTCGGGGCCACCCACACCATCAACGCCCGCAACACCGATCCGGTGGAGGCCGTTCGCAACCTGACCGGCGGCAACGGAGTCAACGTCGCTATCGAGGCGGTGGGTAACCCGGTGACCTTCGAGCAAGCCTTTTACGCCCGGGACCACGCCGGCACGGTGGTGCTGGTAGGCGTGCCCAGCCCGGATATGAAAATCGAACTGCCAATGATCGAGATCTTCGGCCGGGGCGGAGCCATCAGACCATCGTGGTATGGAGACTGCCTGCCCACCCGCGACTTTCCCATGTTCATCGAACTGTACCTGCAGGGCCGCCTCGACCTCGACCGCTTCGTATCCGAGACCATCGGCATCGGCGACGTGGAGGAGGCCTTCCACAAGATGGAACAGGGCGAGGTCCTCCGCTCCGTGGTGGTGTTCTAGGTTCGCCGCTCCACTCAAGGAATGAGACAGGTCTCCTCCTACTCAGGAGAAGGCTTGGTGTCTGAAATTTCAAGGGAGCCTCAGAATGATAACCGGCCCAATCGCGACCATCATAGCCGCCGGTATCGCGGCCGCCGTCGCTGTCTTCGGCTCGATAGCCATGATTTACCACAGGCTAGGAAAGCTGGAGCAGGCGGTGGCGGCCAACAAAGAGTTGGTGTTGTCAGAAAGCGCCCGCCTGTCCGACAAAATAGACGCGGAAAGCGCCCGCCTGTCTGACAAAATAGACGCGGAAAGCGCCCGCCTGTCTGACAAAATGGACGCCCAACATGCGGAAACGATGGCGGAAATCCGGCGGCTCTTTGACGCCCTGCTTTCTCATTCCCACGATCCCGACCTCGGCTTAATTTTCCGCTCGCCGCCGGGCAACGGGAGTGGGACGGCGCCGCAGGCCGCCGAGGACTTGGAGGATTTGCCAGCCTGATCATTGAGTATGCCTGATTGAAAACCGTCGAGTACATACCGGCCTGAATCAAGAAAACGGAATCAAGGAGAATGAAATGGATATTGGCGCAATGATGTTCGTAACTGACTACTCCATGCGGCCGGATGATCTGGCGCGTTCACTGGAGGAGCGGGGGTTCGAGTCCATGTGGGTCCCGGAGCACACCCATATCCCCACCAGCCGGATTTCGCCCTGGCCGGGCGGCGACAACCTGCCCGAAATGTACTGGCACACCTACGACCCGTTCGTAGCGCTCACGGCGGCCGCCGCAGTCACCACCAACCTGAAGCTGGGCACCGGCATCTGCCTGATGATCGAGCGGGACCCTATCACCACGGCCAAGGAGGTCGCCAGCCTGGATATGATCTCCAACGGCCGCTTCATCTTTGGCATAGGCGGCGGCTGGAACGCCGAGGAGATGGAGGACCACGGCACCAACTTCCGGCGGCGCTGGCGCATCCTGCGAGAGAATATCCTGGCTATGAAGGCCATCTGGACGGAGGATGAACCGGAGTTTCACGGGCGTTACGTCAATTTCGACAAGTGCTGGGCCTGGCCCAAGCCCGTCCAGAAGCCGCACCCGCCGATCCTGATGGGAGGCGACGGCCCCACCACCTTCGACCGCGTGCTGGAGTACTGCGACGGCTGGATGCCCATCAGCGGACGGGCCGCCGAAGGGCCCAGCCTGCCGGAGAAAATCCAGATCCTGAAGAACCGCGCCGAGGACATCGGCCGCGACCCGGACTCCATCAACATCACCGTCTTCGGAGCCCGCCCCGATCCCGACAACTTGGCCCGGATGGAGGAGCACGGCGTCGACCGCGTACTGTTCGGCC
Organism: Dehalococcoidia bacterium; assembly: GCA_965203005.1. GTDB lineage: Bacteria > Chloroflexota > Dehalococcoidia > Lucifugimonadales > UBA3495 > VXOI01. Next base: position 291,001 of record CBDBBS010000002.1, on the reverse strand, counting down.
TGCCATCGGAAACCGCCGACACCGTAACGCCGATCCTGGACGACTGCGCCAAGCTGTTGTAGGGTTGTCTGAACTGTGATTTGTTTGAGTAGGGGATTTCCCTGATTTGGGTGGTGGCGGTTGCGGGCTATCCTTGATACTGGATTCCACCCACTGACGTAGGGGCGCACGGCTGTGCGCCCCTACGTGTTCTCACGGCCTGAGAGATGCCTCTCGATTCGGGCCAGGATGTCGCGGATTTCCAGCAGGACGCCGTCGGATGACTCGTGGGCAGCCACTGGCGCGGGGGCGGCTGCCCGGCCCGATTCCGCGTCGATCACTCGCTGTCGCTGCGCCAGGACGGCGTTGCGAAATGCCTCCGCGTCGATTACGCCGATGAGATTGCCCTCGGAACCGGAGTCCTGCCCCGAGGCCCCGGCAGTCTCCACCTTCAGGCCGCGCAGGCCGTAGTGTCGCATAAGCGGGCCGTCGTGCAGCCGCACGTCGGTGATGCGGTTCAGCGGTATAGTCGATTCCTTTCGGAAAAACACTCCGATCCTGATTTCCAGGGCGTTTGTCGTGAGACGGGCGGACACCCGGCGCAGGTACTCCGCTCCGTACCAGAAACTGACCGCCCACCATAACGGTATAAGGATGATTCCAACCACCGAAATGATCAGGTATCCAGATATGAGGATACGATTCCAAGATGAGAATCCGGCATCAAATTGCGCCTCGGCAACTACGTCTCCGGTTACTTGCGCCACGGAAATCCTCCAGTCAGTGTTGCCTTGCGGTCAGCCGCCGGTTCTCCGCGACAGCGGCAGCATGGCAAATACTACTGCGGCGAGGCCGAACAGCGCGGCGATGTAGTACATGGTCTCCGTGAAACCCATGGTCTCGTAGATCGCCCCGGCGACCAGCGCCGAGGCCGCCGACATCAGGAACGCGATGCAAGCGACGACACCCAGCCCGGTGGACGCCACCTCACGCCCCACGACATCGAACACCGCTGCGGTGAGAATGGGCTGGTCCGGGTACAAGAACAAGCCCATTAGCGCAATGGCGATAGTCAAGGTGATCCCATCGTTGAACACTACCATTGCCAAGGCCACCAGGCACGACCAGATCAGTCCCGGCACGAGCACCTGCTTGCGCCCGACCCTGTCGGAGAGATACCCGGCAACCGGCTTGGCTGCGATTCCAATGACAATCAGCAGGGCTATGTGGAATCCACGCCACGCCGGGCCCATATCCAGCTCGTTCCCGAGGTATAGAGGCAGAATCGTCACCAGCGAAATCAGGCACATTCCCCTCAGGCCGCGAACGAAGGTCAGCCCCCACAGAACCGGATTTCGCAGCAACCTTCGGGTCATCTCCAGCCGCCGCTCCATGGTTGGGGAATCCACGGCTGCGTCGGTACCCGGACTTACGTGCCCGATATGGCGGAATGCCCATACGGCCATGATCCCAAAGAAGAGCGGCGCTATGGCATAAATGCTCAAAAGCCCCTGCCATCCCAGCACGGCCAGCAGCACACCCGTCGCCAACGGCCCCACTACGTCGCCGATGCCGCCACCCACACCATGCATTGCAAGGGCGGTGCCGCGCCTTTCCGCGAAGTGATAGGACAGAGACGCCGAGGCGGGCAAGTGCCATACGGAGTGGGACAGGGCCACCACGGCAATACCAATCAGGACCAGCCAGTATACCGGCGAAACCCCCATGAGCAGGGACCCCAGAGCCGCCAGCCCAAGGCACCCCGCCAGGAGAAACCCCCAGTAACGTCTCAGAACATCAACCACCACGCCGCCGGGGAGCGCAATCAGTCCTGCCGCCAGGTCGCGGGCCGACATCACACCCGCAGCGCCGACACTGTTAAGGCCGAAGGCCATCTGGATTTCGGGGAGGGCAACCGCGAAGCTCTGCACGATCCAGTGGAACGTGGCGTGCCCGGAAGCCAGCCCTGGAATCATTATCCGGCGGGACAGGGAGTCCGTGTTCTGGCTCGCTATGCCATCCTGGGCCATCTTTCTCACCTTTGATCAATTACTGATCTAACCTGGCATAATCTACAAGTCCGCTCACAAAGCCGGGAACTCAAAAGAGGGTCTCAACCAGGCTTGAGCGCAAATGGCATCAGTAAAAAATGTCAGGTGCCTATGCGCACGGGATCGAATACGTCACGCACCGACCTGATGATGGACATGGCAGTCAGCCGCCCGGTCTTCGGGTTCTCGGAGGGGATGTTCTCGATGTGTACCTTCAGCAGCCCGAACTCGCCCTCGACCGTAATGTCGTGGCAGTTCCGCGACAGCGCGGGGTCGGCGACGATGCGTACCGTGGTGCGGTCGGGGCCTATGCCCGCGAGGCTCACGGCGGCGGACACGTTCAGGTTCGATGGGAAGCCGCGACAGGCCTCCCGCGCGGAACCGCTGAACACCTCCTGCGCCTCACGCAGCCCGACGACAGGAATCTCGTTTTCCACCAGGAATGGCGCGCCTTCCAGTGCCGCGATGGGCTTGCGGGACACCATCTCAACCCGGTCGACATGGCCCTGGCAGGCGGACTTGATGCCGTCAAGGCCGGCGATTGCGCCCGAGGGCGCGTACAGGCGGCAGCCCGTCCCCCTTGACTGTTCGATAATTTCAGGGTGCTCCAGCAGAGCGCCGATGCTGATCACCATCAGGTCCTTTCCGGCGCCAAAGGCAGCCTCGGCCAGGGTTGGCACGACATGGCCGCCGGCCGTCTCGATCAGCAAGGAGGACCGTTCCACCAGTTCGTCCCAATCCAGGTAGGGAGGCGGGGAGTCCAGCGTTTCCAGGAACTCCCGGGCGGTCTCCGACGTTCGGCTGGTAACACCGGCAACAGGCGCACCCAACTCCCCCGCGTCCCCGGCGCGGATAAGGGCTCGTCCGATTGAGCCGCAGCCAACGATTCCAATTCCGAAGGTCATACGTCTCTCCGGCGCAACTCTACCATAAAAGAAAAGAGCCACTCAAAAGCGAGCGGCCCTGGTTGCCATTTCTCAAATATGTTTAGCGGCGGATGGCGCTGAAGCAGTCGCTGCAGTACACCGGCCGGTCGCCACGGGGCACGAAGGGGACCATGGTGTCGACGCCGCACTGGTCGCAGACCACGGGATGCATTTCCCGGGGAGCGCCGCCGCCCATGCCACCGCCCACGCGCTGCTGGCTCTTGCGGGCGCTGCGGCAGGGGGAGCACCGCTTGGGATCGTTGGTGTAGCCACGGGACGCGAAGAACTCCTGTTCTCCGACCGTAAAAATGAACGGCGCCCCACATTCCACACAGGTGAGTTCCTTGTCAGCCAATGCCATTCGGATAACCTCCAATATTTGGGTAACCAGAGGGCTCAGTCCAGGTTATCCGAGACAGCGGTAACGGAAACTGTAACCAACAGCAGGAAACCTTAACTTGCGCCAGACCTATTATATCACCAACCGTCATTGTCAATATTGAACCTGCAGCCAGTTTGACGTTTCGATATCGAAATGAGCGCTATTCCTCCGGGGCCAGATAGGCATTGGGAACTATGGCGCTGCCCGCGCCCACGGCGGTCGTATCGCCCCGCTGATTCCGGGCTTCGATCTTGACGTTCACCTTCTGGCCGTTGGCCTCTGGCGACGTGCCAGTTACTTCTCCGGTGAACGTGATGGTATCACCGGGCCTCACAGGACGCAGGAAGCGCAGGTCCACCGTGCCGGTATGGTTGAAAACGTCGCTGCCAAAGTGGCGTCGCATCATCTCCAGGGCGAAGCTGATGGACATTCGCCCCGAGGCCACAGTGCCCGAAGTCCCCAGCGTCTCCCGGGCCGCCTCCTCGTCCGTGAACTGCGAAGGCTCGGAGTGCCCCGCGCTGCCCTCGAACAGGTTGATGGCCTCCTGAGTCATCTCCTTTACCAGAGGAGCGACAGGATCGCCCTCCGAGTAGCTGCGCACTAGCCCTCCCATTTCTTGCCCACCTCCCACGGTTGCTTCAGCTCGTGGGTGATGACGCGGTCGATCAGCCGCCCGTCCTCGTCCACGGAAACCGCCTCGGTGACAATGTAGTTCTTGCCCCGGCGCAGGTACTTGTCGGCTACCCACGCGGTGACGGTCAGTTTCTTGCCGGGAACGGGCGAGTTATAGCAATGGAAAGCGCACCGGGCATTTACCGACCCGTTGTCGGAGTATTTGGCGTTGAACTGCCGCACGTCCACCTTGTGAGAGATGGTGGGGAAGGCCGCCTCGGAGTCCATCACACCCCGCCGGTACTCGTCGATCATCTGCTGCGTGAGTACGTATTCGAACTTCTCGAATACCTCACCTACTTCCAGCGCGTCCCAGTCAAGTGGAACCCGATTGTCAATTTCTGCCATAGCTCGCTCTCCGTAAAGGATAGTCCCCTCTCCCTCTGGGAGAGGGTTAGGGTGAGGGCGTACCTTCCGCACCCGCAGTCATTTGCCCTTCCACACCGGAGGGCGCTTCTCAGCGAAGGCTTGCGGCCCCTCGGCAAAATCCTCAGTGCGGGTCAGGGTCGAGAAAAGTATATTCTCGAACCGCAGGGCGTCCTCCAGCGCGCGGCCCAGGCTGCGGATCATCGACTCCTTGGCCGAACGCACTCCCAGCGGCCCGTTGGCGCATATCAGATCGGCATAGCGCTCTGCGGCGGTCATCAGCTGTTGCTGGGGAACCACCTCGCTGACCAGCCCCATTCGCAACGCCTCCTGGGCATCGATGTGCTCGCCGGTCAGTTGCATCCGCAGTGCATTGCCCAAACCAACGATGAGCGGCAGCCGGACGGTTCCGCCGTCGCAGTGATGGAAGCCCCTTTGCACCTCGGAGCATCCGAACACTGCATTCTCCGAAGCGACCCGTATGTCGCAGGCCAGGGCCAGCTCCAACCCGCCCGCGAGGGCATAGCCGTTGACAGCCGCGATGATGGGCTTCCAGATGTTCAGGCCCCGGGTGATGCCGCCGAACCCCGGACGGTCGGCGTCCTGGCGCAGGTCGTAAATGTCCCGTTCAGCCAGCACGGGTGTGTAGGTCTTCAGGTCGGCTCCGGCGCAGAAGGCGCGTTCCCCCTCTCCGGTGATGATCGCCACCCAGGCCTCGGGGTCGTCCCGGAAGGTCTCCCACACCGCGATGATCTCGGCCTGCTGGCCGGGGCCCAGGGCATTCATTGCCTGAGGGCGCTGGATCGTGATGTAGGCGGTGTGGTCGCGCAGTTCGTAGCTGATGTCGGTCATATCCGCAATCCTTGGCCTTCAAGGCGCCACGGGCCACGCTCGTGCCTCGCTCCGCGGCGCGGGTCAAAAGGCTGCCGCCAGCGGCATTCCTAAATTACCCGCCTGCGGCCTCCGGCGCAAGGCCGCAGGCTTCGCTTGCCGCCGTACTGCGCCCGTGCGAAACTAGCCGCCGGAGCCAGACTGCAACAGGAGGCCTGGAAATGAAACTGGCGCTGTACAACGATTTCCAGCTCGGTGTGATCACGGGCGACCACATTGTGGATGCCATGTCGGCGGTGGAGGGAATGAGTTTTCGCCGCCCGCAGGACCTGATCGAAGAGGTCATCATCAACTGGGACGAGATGCGGCCCCGGATCGAATCGGCCGTCAACGGCCAGGATGGCATACCTCTCGGCAGCGTACGGCTGCGAGCGCCAGTGCCGCGTCCGCCCAAGCTCATCTGCGCGGCGGTGAACTACCTGGAGTTCGGGATGCGTGAACCGGCGGTGCTGGACGGGTTCCTCAAGGCGCCGAACGCGGTGATCGGCAGCGGCGACACCTGCGAGTTGCCACCCGCGCCCGCCTTCGTGTTCCACCACGAGCCGGAGCTGGCATTCGTCATCGGCCGCACGGCCCGAAATGTGGAGCAGGACGAGGCGCTGTCATACGTATTCGGATACACCAACTTCCTGGACATGTCGGCCCGTGGGCTGACAGGCGCCGTGGGCAACAGCTTCTTCCTCGGCAAGTGCTGGGATACCTTCGCGCCCATGGGCCCGGCGCTGGTCACCGCCGACGAGATCGCGGACCCCCAGGACCTGCAGGTAAGGCTGTGGAACAACGACGAGCCGCGCCACGACTTTCCCACCAGCGACATGGCCCACCAGATCACGGAGCTGATTTCAGAAATGTCCAAGATCACCACGCTGGAGCCGGGAGACGTGATAGCTACCGGCGTCAACCACCAGCACATCGGGGCCGTCCAGAACGGCGACGTGCTCCGGATGGAGATCGAGGGCTTGGGGCCACCCCTGATCATCAACATCTCCGACCCTTCGGGCCGGGAGTGGCCACGGGGCATCGACAAGGCCTTCGCCGACATGATCGTGGCCGGCGCGCCAGCGCAGCGGGGTGAGCCCCGTTAGTTCGCCCAAAACGTCAAACGAGCGGGCATTCAACCCGCTCGTTTACTTGACTCGGCCCACAAGGGCTACTCCGCTCTCAACTCGCGCTCTTCAATTTCGTGCCAGAAGACGGCGCCCGAGGCAATTTGGCGGTTTATTGATTCGTGGTTCCTCACACTTGCGATAGCCGCTCGGGCAGGCTGCCCTGTGTACTCCGTCAGCATGTCAGCATTTCGCAAGGCACGGATGACATCGTAGGCTCCTCCGATGAAGGACGCCTCGACCGCGATATATTGAGCGACCGCGCCGTCCGTGGCCTCGATTACCAGATCGGCGAGCCGGAAGCTCCTGAGTTCGTTGGAGAGCGCCTTTCCCTGGGCTGCTTTCAAGGCGAGCCGATATAGTTCTTCTTTCGACACTGTGCGGACATACTCCAGTCCCATTTCGAGCGCAATTACACCAGCTTCTCGAATGGCCGCCTCACGGGTCACAAACCCCCTCAGCCAACCGGAGTCATCGGTAAGCCGATCAACGTTGTTTCTCAGAGAGTCTACACTGCTGGTCAGAGAGCCAACGCTGTTGGTCAGGGAACCGAGGTGGCCTTCCAGCGAGTCCAGGCGCGCAGCTATGCGTGCGTTGATCTCCTTCTGCTCGTCGATGAACGCGTCCATCTTGGCTACGAACACCGTCATCTGCTCGACGAAGGCATTGAACCTGGCCGGCATCTGCAGCAGTTCCTCGCCAAGAATCTGGGCGCGGACAGCGGCCCTCCACTCCGGGTTCTCGGAGAGAGCTCGCAGAAAATCTTCCTGGCTGTTGATCGTCGTCATGACAGGTTCTCGAAAGGTAATTCCTAACACATTATACAGCCGAGATCGGGCGAGGCATGCCCAATGCTAATTTGCCCTTTGCTTTCCTCACGGCGTATCATTCGGCTGACCGTACGCTCCCTGTACGGGAACGGAGGTAAGTGATGACCCAGACCTCGACGCTCAATGACACCCTGGAGTTCGGGCTGTTCGACTGGATCGAGTGGGACCAGTCGGCGCCCCACGAGATTTTCGAGAACCGGCTCAAGATGCTGGAATTCGCCGACCGAAGCGGGTTCCATTCGTATCACCTGGCCGAGCACCACCTGACGCCGCTCAGCGTCTCGCCGTCGCCATCGGTGTTCCTGGCCGCAGCGGCACAGCGCACGTCCAAACTGCGCCTGGGGCCGCTGGTTTACCTGCTGCCCTTCTACAACCCCATTCGCCTGTATCACGAGATCTGCATGCTGGACAATCTCAGCAATGGCCGGCTGGACCTGGGCGTGGGAAGAGGGGTGTCGCCAATAGAGGCGGAGAAGTTCGACGTGGACCTGGGCATCAGCTGGGAAGTGTTCAACGAGCAGATGGACCTGTTCACCAAGGGTTTCGCCACCGGACAGTTCGACTACCAGGGAAAGCACTACAGCTACGACGAACTGGAAGTATGGATCCAGCCGTACCAGAAGCCCTATCCGCCGCTCTGGTACGCCAGCAACAACATCGAGACCGTCCCGTGGATGGCCCAGCACGGCTTCAACACCTGCCACGTTTTTGCGGACAACACCGACACCAGAGAGCACTTCGATCTGTACAAGCGGGTCTGGAACGCAGAGCGGATGTCGGACGGGCTGAACAGCCACGTGGCCGTCCCCAAGCTGGGAGTGGTGCGTCACATGTACATCGCGCCCACCGACGAACAGGCGTTGGCAGAGGCCAGGCCAGCCTATGGGACGTGGTTCCATAACATCAACTACCTGTGGGAAAAGAACGGGTACGACTTCCTCAACTTCGTCCGGGACTTCGACGATCTGCAGTCGCGGGACATCGTCATGGCCGGCTCTCCGGCCACTGTGAGGGAGAAGGCGCAGCGGGCCATCGAGGAGACGGGCGTCAACTATTTCTGTCCCATCTTTGCCTGGGGCGACCTGAGTCCAGAGCAGGTCATGCAATCGATAGGACTGTTCGTCGACGAGGTCATGCCCAACTTGCGGCCCGGCGGACAGGGTTAGTCGAGGAGAATCTGGAGTTCTGCAATGCCAGAGGCAGCAAACACAAAGACCGCCGACGCGGCTTCCATCCAGCGAACAATAGAAGCGCTGGCGGCGCGCAACATCGAAGCGATCCTGGTCAACAGTGGCGAGGAGGCGCTGGCCCGGCTGAAGGAGTTGGTGCCGGAGGGGTCGGAGGTCTTTGTCAATACCTCAGAAACTCTCAGCACCATCGGCTACACGGCGTATATGCACGGGAATGACCGCTACGCAAACCTGCACGACCAGATGATGGCTCTGCCCGATCTGGCGGAGCAGCGCGAGTTCCGCCGCAAGACCACCACCGCCGACTATTTCGTGGGCAGCGTGCAGGCCATCGCCGAGACTGGGGAAATCGTTGTAGCCAGCGGTTCCGGCAGCCAAATCGGTGCCTACTCCTACGGCGCAAAGCGATTGATACTGGTGGCAGGGACACAGAAGATCTGCCCCAGCCTCGCCGAAGCGGAGGCCCGCACTCGCGGCTACACCCTGGGGCGCCACGATCGCTGGCTGGAGGACCAGGGCAGGGAGGCCGCTCCCATCGGCAAGTACCTGGTGATGGAGCACGAACCCATGGCAGGACGCATCACGCTGGTGCTGATTCCCGAGACCCTCGGCTGGTAGGCAAACGTCCCAGCGCCCGCGATTTTCGCCAGTGCGTACAGTAGACATCCACGCCCACATCAGCCCCGAAGGCCTGCTCAGCGCCATGGCCGAAGGCCGCGACTGGCACGGCGTTCCGGCCGCTGAGCTGCTGCCGGTCCACGAGTACACGCCGAGGACCATGTGGACGCCGGAGCAACGGCTCAGAGAGATGGGCGCACTCGGAGTGGATGTCCAGGTACTCTCTACCAACTCCTTCCTCTACTTTTACGAACGCGACGCAACAGCCGCCAAGGCCATGTCCCGGGAGTGCAACGACTACGTTGCCCAGCTGACGGTAGAGCACCCGGACCGTTTCGCCGGGTTTGCCGCCCTGCCAATGCAGGACGTGAACGCCTCAATCGCAGAGCTGGAGCAAGCGGTGGGCATCCTGGGGCTGAAGGGCGCCATGATTGGCGACCACGTGAACGGCGTCACCTACGACGACCCGTCGTTCCTGCCTCTCTGGAAGACCGCTGAGGCCCTCGGTGCCGTACTATTCATACACCAGTCGGGAGATACTACGGTCAGCTACCGTAGCGATCGATACCATCTGCCCAACACCATCGGCAACCTCGTTGATCGCACGGTGACCTTTGCGTCGTTTGTCTACGGCGGGGTGATGGATGCCTGCCCGGACCTCAAGGTCTGCCTGGCCCATGGCGGGGGATACGCCTGCTACGGCGCCGGCAGGATGGACCGGGGCTGGCAGGTCAGGGCCGAGGCAAGAGTTAACATCCAGCATCCGCCCAGCGCCTACCTCGGCAGGTTCTGGTACGACTGCCTCACACACAGCGAGGACGCGCTGCGCTATCTGATTGATATCGCTGGCATTGATCGCATCGTGTTCGGCACCGACTGGCCCTTCGACATGGCCATCGACGGTCCGGTCAACTGGGTGCGCGGGATGTCCAGGCTGACGGATGACGAAAAAGACGCGATTCTGGGTGGAAACATCGCCAGGCTGTTTGAGTTGTAGCGTGTAGAGGCGCGCTCGCGGTTTCGTTCCGGGAAACCGTGTCCGTAACAGCTATCTCAAACCAAGAATGTCGCTTTCCCAGCGGCTTTTCAGCACTACCTTTTCACCCCCACCCTAACCCTCCCCCTTCAAGGGGGAGGGAACTGAAGGGCAACCCTTCCCCATCAGGAGGGAACGAAATGAAGGGCCAGTTTCCTAGCAGCCCGTGCGTTCGTCGGCGTCCTCCGGTATCCCGTCTGACTCATACTTGGTGAGCTCCCGCAGGAAGGTGGTAGCGTAGGCGCCGTTGGGGAGAGTGAACTCCACGGCATATCCGTCCTCGCAAGGCCACAGTGCAACGCCCTCAGGGCGAACGCGGCTGATGCGCCAGTCGCCGCGGGTGAGGGGCCGGAAGTCGCTGCGTCGCAGCCCGAACCTCTGCAACACCTCGCTCTCCAGGACAGCGGCCTCCTCAAGCCCTCCGGCGACCTTGCGCCCATAGAGGGGCAGGGCAGCGCTGATCTCAAGACGGGCGGCTCGTTCCGACTCGACAGAGACATCACCAACCAGAAACATGCCCCCGGTGTCGTGGCGGCGGGCGCGATCACCGGAGAGGACGCGACGATACGAACCCGCGTCGATTCGTCGCTTGAGATTCCAGTTGAACAGGTGGGCCTGCAGGGCTGAAATGAAGAACTCGTTGAGCCTTCGGCCGCCCGGCACTCGTTCGCCCCGCAACATCCGGACCGCGTCAATGGCGTTGCTGTTGAAGCGCCCGAATCGCTGAGGGCCGAAGTAGTTTGGCAGACCGGCCTCTTCGGTCCTGCCAACGACAGACTCCGCCGAACTCTTCCAACCGGCACGCGGTTGGCGCACCCTCACCTCGAAGCGGTTGCCTCGGAGGTTGCCGCGCCGCAGCCTGGTCTCGTGCCGCGACAACTCCAGCACTCTGACTCCCTCCATCCCGTCGAGCGCCTCCAGGGCGCGTTCGTGCTCCCTCGGGACGCTGAGCCACTGCCGGGTAACGGCGCGCTTGTCCTTGAGACCGGCAACACCGACATCGTTGTACGCGACACCCTGCTCCCTCAGTGCCGCCACCAGGTCGTGGGTGTTTAGTCCCCGCTTCTCGACATAGGCGTAGGCGAACTCTCCGGCCCCGCTGGGTGGAAACCGGGGAATTTCGGAGACCGCGAAGTCCTCCAGGCAAACGCGGGTCCGGCCGCCGGTACCGGGAATGTCCGACGTGATCGCCGGCAGAGCTGTCCAGTCGAACCTGAAGTCCTCGAGATCGACCATAGGCGCAAGTGTCTCAGAGGGGGTAGGACACATCCACTTCGCTTTCCGATTTGCGGGATCCCCGATAGGGTACTGTTTCTGTAAGTGCAGAGTACGTCCTCACCCTAACCCTCTCCCGGAGGGAGAGGGGAGTAGTCACACACCAGTTCAGAAACAGTACGGTTCATGGGCGCCATTATAAAAGGGGCGGGTCTGATGCCCGCCCCTTGTCAAAGACCATTGCACACACATCAAGGCAATCAGCCCAGGCCGCGCGCCCGGAAAATCTCGTTGGCCGCGTCTATGGCGGCGCGGGTGAACGGGATGCCGCCGTAGAAGCAGGCGTGGACGAACACCTCCACGATCTCCTCAGGGGTCAGGCCGATGTGCAGCGCACCGCCGATGTGACTGCGCAGCGGGCCCTCGCGCCCCAACACGCTCAGGCAAGCCAGGGTGCAGATGCTGCGGTCTGCCAGTTCCAGGCCGGGCCGGTTCCACACGGATCCCCAATAGTACTCGGTGCTCAGGCGGTTGAAATCGCGCTCGGCCTGGGTCACCGGGCCGGGGCGGTTGAGGTCGGCCGGGCCCATCAGCTCCTCGCGACGGGCGGCGCCCCTATTGAACAGGTCCTCGGGCGTCTCTTCGGGATCAAACACAAGCTGCGGCTCGAATTCGATTCCGAGACCGTCGAAGACCTCCTTGGCAATGCCCATGGCGTTGAAGGCCGTTGGCACTCCGCCGTACCAGGAGGCGTGGATCATGACCTCTATCACTTGCTGAGGCGAGAGCCCGAGGTTCAGGGCGTTGGCCACGTGGCGGGTCAACTGGTTCTCCCGCTGCAAAACGGTCAGCGCTGAAAGCGTGACCATCTCCCGCCGGTGAATGGGCAGTCCCGGCCGCTGCCAGATGGTGCCGAACAGCGCCTCCATGGCGATGCGGTGCAGGTCGGGAGCGACCTCCTGGGAGGCCGGAACGGAGCCGCCGCCTACGGGGCCTCCCCCGGTAAACTTCGTCCTGGTTTCCACGCCCTTCTGGAAACGTTCGTTGAGGGTGGTCATATCGATTATCTTTCCTTCGTCTCTCAAGGTTATCTGACCGTGGCTATGGAGGGCCGTATACACCCGCGTTTTCACCCTCACCCTGACCCTCTCCCTCAAGGGAGAGGGAACTTGTATACGGGCTAGTTCAGGTGGGAGACCTTGGGGGCGACCTGCTCCATCAGAAGCTGCTGTGAGCGTTGCACCAGGGTATGGTCGTCTGGGTCCTGGGTGATACCCAGCAGGCAGCCGAAGCCGCCGGTCTCCTCGTAGGTCTGCTCGATCTTGTCTACCACCTCGAACGGGTCGCCAACAATCCAGATGTTCTCCATCATGTAGTCGACGGTGACGTCCTCGTCGGCCATGCCCGGGTCGTTCTTGAGCTGGTTCAGGATGCCCCCGGCCCTGCGGTTCTTCCACTGGTGTTCCTCGAAGGGCTTGCCCAGGACGATCCGGGCCTCCTCGCGGGCCGATTCCGGGGTCTCGCCAACGTAGATGTCGCGGCCCAGGCGCAACTCGCTGCGGTCTGCCACGCGGCCAGTGCTGATGGCGCCCTGCTCGCAGGAATGCCACAGGTCGGGGACGAACTTGTTGGGCAGGTTGGTCATGGGGATCCAGCCCCGCTCGCCTGCCATTCGGATGGTCTCGGTATTGGGCGACGATGCGGCCACGCCGATGGGCGGGTGCGGCTTCTGGTAAGGCTCGAAATACAGGCGGCGGCCCAACTCGGCCATCTCCTCGGGCGCATGGACCTGAAAATGCTTGCCCTCGTAACCGAATTTTCCGCTTTCCGCGTTCTCCCACAGGCCCAGGACAACCTCCAGCGCCTCGCGGCCCCGTTCGCGCACGTCGTCCATGCTGTCGTACTCGACACCGTACAGTTGCAGGTCGGTGGGCAGGGAGCGCAGGCCGATGCCCCAGTAGAACCGCCCACGGGCCATGTGGTCCAGCATGGCGATGCGGTGTGCCGTATCCACCGGGTGGTGCAGCGGCATCATGGTGACGCCGGTGGCGAGGATGATGTTCTCGGTCAGGGCCAGGGCCTGGGCAATGATCAGTTCGGGCACCGGGGCGTTCTCCCAGGTCTCGGTGATGTGCTCGCCGATCCAGGCCTCCCGTATACCCAGCTTGTCAGCCTGAACGATAAGTTCGATGTCGCGGTCGTAAGACTCTGAAGGCGACCGGCGCGGCGGGTGCAGAGGCATCATGAACAGTCCGAATTCCATTAAGGTTCCTCCAAGTTCCCTGATTGTGTCGAAAGCGTAGCTTAGTATGTCTCGGAATGATTCGCCAGTAAGCAGGGCAACCACGAGGGTTGCCCCTACCAGCCGGAAACCACACTGTAGGGGCGTCCCTTGTGGACGCCCTTATCTTCCGTGGCCACTACTACTTTAGTCTCCTATGATCCGCAATAGTTCGGAACGCTATGCAGGCTTGGGCGTCGGCACCGGGATCCCGGGGATGTTGACGCGCACCGACCACAGCTTGTCCCAGCTGGTGAAGTACAGAGTCTTCCAGTCGCCGCCGCCGAAGCACATGTTGGTGTGCAGCGGGGCGCCGGTCTCAATGGAGCCCAGGTGCTTGCCGGAGGGATCGATGATCCAGATCCCGCCGGAGCCGCCGACATAGACGTTGCCCTCGGTGTCCACTTTCATGCCGTCGGGAATGCCGGGGCGTTCGCCAAGGTTGTGGCTGAACACGCGGCTGGTGGCGAGGGCAAGAGTGCCGTTGGGCTGCATGTCGAAGGCCCGCAGGTGGCCTACCCGGGAATCGATGACGTACAGCACGCTCTCATCGGGCGAGAATGCCAGGCCGTTGGGGCCGATATAGTCCCGAACCAGGAGGGTGATGCTGCCGAGGTCCGGCGAAACGCGGTACACGCCGGGGAAATTCAGGTCGGTCTGTGTCTGGACCGGCATCCCGGCGTTGGGGTCGGTGAAGTAGATGGCGCCGTCCGACTTGACCACCACATCGTTGGGGCGGTTAAGCGGGCGGCCCTGGAAACTGTTGGCGACCACGGTGATGCTGCCGTCCGGTTCCACTCGCGACACCCTCCGGCCGTCATGCTCGCAGGCTATGAGGCGTCCCTGTGGGTCGCGGGTCAGGCCGTTGGCGCGGTTGGTGGGTTCGGTGAACACCGAGACCCCGTCGCTTTCAGTCCATTTCATCCGGCGGTTGTTGTGGATGTCGCTGAACAGCAGGTAGTCGCCCTCCTGCCACCAGACCGGACCTTCCGCCGGTCCCTGTTCGCCGCCGAAGCCGCCGGCCAGTTCGTTGATGGGCTGGGACGTGGAGATAATTCGTTCCAGCGCGGGATCAAGAGCCACTATGGGCATAGCTGCCTCCGTTTATCCAGTGTGTCGGGCCGCCGTCCCTCCCACCCTAACCATCCCCCGTCAAGGAGGAGGGAAATTGTGAGAGAGTCTCTCAGTCGGCCAGGGGAATCGTGGCGGTGACGCGGGGCTTGTCGCCGACGGCGCGGGTGGTGTGGCCCTTGCCCGTAAGGTCCTCGGCCAGCGTCACGTGGCCAGGGCCGTATCGGTGCAGCGAGCCGTCCTCGAGACCGATCTCGACCTCGCCTTCCAGGGTGATCACGTATTGCCGCCGGGGCGCGGTGTGCCAGTCGACGAAATAGCCCGGTTCAACGGTGCGAAAGACTATTCCGGTGGCGGATTGCAGGGTGGTTAAATCGGGATGCGACTCCGGGCTCATTTCCTCGATATGGGACTTACCGTCGTCGCCGGTGTACAGCCTGGCGAAGCTCATATAATTCCTCCAAGGCCATTTGAGATGGTAGCTGCCAGTGTAGCCTTGCCGGGGGCGGGCGTCAAAACGGGCCGGGGGACGCCCTCACCCTAACCCTCTCCCGGAGGGAGAGGGGATTTGTCCCACGCCCTGTGAGGGAACTGGCAATCGGCAGGTTCTGGCCAAGGCAGCATTGCCCATGAAAGAAGCAGGCGGCCACGGTCCCCGCTTAACCGTGGCCGCCTTGCCTAAAGGGCAGTGGGATTACTGCGATGCCCGGAGCACTTCCTCGACGGTGCCCGACAGGCGGGCGTCGCCGCCGAAGGCCGCGCCGGTAACGCCGTTCTGGAACTTGGCCAAGGCCAGTCCGTAGATGCTGTCGGGGAACGGGATGTACCCGGTCTCGCTGATGAAGGCCCGGTTGGCCGCGTCCAGGTAGTACTCAACGAAAGCCTTCACGTGCGGCTCGTCGATGGCGGCCGACGACACGTAGATGAACAGCGGCCGGGACAGTGGCGAGTAGGTGCCGTTGTTGATGGTCTCGTCGTTGGGAAGGATGCAGCCGTCGCCGCCGTCGATGGCCACCAGCTTCAGGCGCTCGGCGTTTTCGGCGTAGTAGGCATATCCGAAATAGCCCAAGGCGCCGCGATCACCTGCGATGCCGGTGACCAACACGTTATCGTCCTCGCTGGGCAGGAAGTCGGCCCGGGACGCCTGCGATTCGCCGTTCACGGTCTCCGTGAAATAGTCGAAGGTGCCGGAGTCAACGCCGGGGGCGTACAGGCCGATGTCCTGGTCGGGCCACTCGGGACGCACCTGGTTCCACTTGTTGATGACCTCCTCGGCCTCGGGGCGCCAGATGGTGTGCAGTTCATCGACGGTCATACACTCGACGAAGTCGTTGGCCGGGTTGACCATCACGCTGAGGCCGTCAATGGCGACGGGGATCTCGACGTAATCAACGCCGCCCTCGACGCAGAGGTCGACCTCGGACTGCTTGATGGGCCGGGAAGCGTCGGAGATATGGGTCTCGCCAGCACAGAACTTCTTGAATCCGCCGCCGGTGCCGGACACGCCCACGGTGATACGGACGTTGCCATCGGTGGCGTTGCCGAACTCCTCAGCCATGGCCTCGGTGATGGGGAACACGGTGCTGGAACCGTCGATGTTGATGTCGCCCTCCAGAGAGGAGAGGTCCACCATCATCGCTTGGCCGGGGGCCTCCATCAGTCCCATGGACATCTTGAGGACTTCCTCGACAGTGCCGTGGAAACGGTCGTCGCCGCCGAAGCCCAGGGTGGTGTTGCCGCTGAGGAACTTCTCCTGGGCGAGGGCGTAGATGCTGTCGGGGAAGGGAATGTATCCGGTCTCGCTGATGAAGGTCCGGTTACCCGGGTCCAGGTAGAACTCGATGAAGGCCCGGACGTGTTCCTGTTCCAGCGCCGCCTTGGACACATAGATGAACAGGGGGCGGGACAGGGGCGAATAGCTGCCGTTGTTTATGGTCTCCTCGGTGGGCAAGACACAGCCGTCGCCGCCGTCGATGGCCACCAGCTTCAGGCGGTCGGCGTTCTCGGCGTAGTAGGCGTAGCCGAAATAGCCCAGCGCGCCCTGGTCGCCAGCGATGCCGGTGACCAGAACGTTATCGTCCTCGCTGGGCAGGAAGTCGGCCCGGGAGGCCTGCGACGCGCCGTTCACCGTTTCGGTGAAGTAGTCGAAGGTGCCGGAGTCCACGCCCGGAGCGTAGAGGCCGATGTCCCGGTCAGGCCACTCGGGGCGGATCTGGTTCCACTTGGTGATAACCTCTTCGGCCTCGGGCCGCCAGATGGTGTGCAGCTCGTCGACGGTCATGCACTCGACGAAATCGTTGTTGGGGTTTACCATCACGCTGAGGCCGTCTATGGCAACGGGCAGCTCTATATACTCGATGCCATTCTCAGCGCACAGGTCCACTTCACTCTGCTTGATGGGGCGGGACGCGTCGGAGATGACGGTCTCACCGGCACAGAACTTCTTGAAGCCGCCGCCGGTGCCGGACACGCCAACAGTGATCCTCACGCTTCCACCGGTCGTGTTTCCGAACTCCTCGGCCATGGCCTCGGTTATGGGGAAGACGGTGCTTGAGCCGTCAATGTTGATCTCGCCTTGCAGCTCAGAAATCCTGGCCGCAGCCACGGTCGGAATGGGGGTATTGGCAGGCTGGGAAGCAGTCTGGCCCGTTGTCTGCGAGCTGGTTGACGGCGTTTCGCCAGGGGCCTGACCTGACGTTCCGGAGGTGGCGCCAGCCGCTGCTCCGGTGGTCGCTGCCGGGGCTTCATCCTCGTCATCGCCGCCGCAGGCAACGACCGCGAAGGCCATCAGGGCGACCAGCAGCATGATGCAGATGGGGAAAAGTCTTCCGGGTACCTTTTCAAGGTAGGGGCGCATTTATCCTCCTCGCTGACTGGAAAGTTGTGCCTGGATTCGGACCTGACCCAGTGAGGCTATCGAGCCACCCTCCGGTACCGGAGAGCCGACGGCGCCCGCCAAGGCAGACGACACTGCCCGAGGGGTAACGCCACTGTCGATTTGCGGGGCCTTGCTGGGCATAATCCCTTAACCTGGGGCCTGAGACACGCGGGGCGGCCGATATCCGCAGCTCTCTGCCTGTCCCAGACCGGGGCAAAAAAGAAGCCCCGAAAAAATCGGGGCTGAAAATCTGAAGGGAAGAAGGTTTCCCGGAAAGAAAAAGGAAGCCTCTAATCACTTGAGGCTTCCGTTTTCTGAAAAGGGCATTCATCTGGCTATCGTCCTAGCCCAGACTTGCCCTGACCAAATGTGTCCGTGCTCCCACGGGGCCCACCTATCCTTTCCCTTGCTCGCCTTCGGAAAATCCGCTGGCAAGTACCCCTGCGCTCAGCGCATCCGGGTGTGGCCTGAAGACTCCGCCAAATAGTCAAACACGGCCATCCCGCGCGTGTCAAGCCATGATTTTGAGGGCTTTGGGCGACAGTTGCACAACCGAGGCGGCGACTGTTTCGACTTTCGTGTCAGTGAAGCATGACCATGGTGGGCGGCGTGCCGGTGCTGGGGTTGGGATGCCAGGAACGGGATTACCACAGAGGCCACAGGGAGCACTGAGGAACTCAAGGAATGGGATTTGGAGGGAGTGTCTGAACTGCGATTCGTTTGATTTTGGGATTTCGCTGACAGATCCCAATCCCGTATGTCCTTTAATCCTGTGAATCCTGATTCAGACAGAATGGAGAACGAACCGGCCTTGCAGTCATCCTAGTGCGGTATGGCACTCCCGCATGACAAGCGCGCGGGGCGGGCCATATAATGCGGATAGTTGGCATCGGGTTTCAGAATGCGATTTTGGAGGAGGCCTGATATGGCTACCCAGACCAAGTTCGAGCAGGTCACCAGGCCGCTGGTGAAGATCACCGAGATGGACCACATCGTGCTGCGCACCCGCGACGTCGAGGAGTCGCTGCGGTTCTACGTCGAGGTGCTGGGGCTGCAGGCGGAGCGCGTGGAGCAGTGGCGGGCCGGCGAGGTGCGCTTCCCTTCGGCGCGGCTGAACGCGGACACGATCATCGACTTCTTCGCCTCGGAGGACGTGCCGGATAACCGAGACGGGGTCAAGAACCAGGACCATTTCTGCATGGTCATCGACTACACCGACATGGAGGAGCTGAAGGCCCACTTCGAGGGCATCGGCGTGGAGATCCAGGCCGGGCCGGGCAAGCGCTGGGGCTCCCACGGCGACGGCATCTCGCTGTACATCTACGACCCCGACGACAACGTGGTGGAGCTGCGGCACTA
This sequence comes from Dehalococcoidia bacterium, assembly GCA_965203005.1. Classification (GTDB taxonomy): domain Bacteria; phylum Chloroflexota; class Dehalococcoidia; order Lucifugimonadales; family UBA3495; genus VXOI01. Next base: position 272,150 of record CBDBBS010000002.1, on the reverse strand, counting down.
CTAGGCTGCAACGATTCAGTTCGCTGGCCAACGTGTAGGGGCGGGTTTGAAACCCGCCCCTGCGTTTTCGCGGCGCGAAGGCGCCGTTTCAGCATAAGGAATATTGGTGGCAACGGTAAGGGCGCACGGCTGTGCGCCCCTACGTTATTGATCTGCGGATGTACGCCTTCACCCTAACCCTCTCCTGTGGGGAGAGGGGATAGAGGAGTTCGAGGAATTAGGCAGTCTGCTGGATGAGCCAGTCGGCGACGCGCTCGCCGATCATGATGGTGGTGAGGTTGGTGTTGGCGCGGATGACGTCGGGCATCACCGAGGCATCGGCGACGCGCAGGTTCTCGATGCCGTGGACACGCCCGAACTGGTCGACCACGGCCATGGGGTCGCTGGCCGGGCCCATCTTGCAGGTGCCTGACAGGTGCTGGCCGATGTCGACGGTCTCTAGCAACCAGGCGTCGAGTGTGTCGTCGGACTCGATCTCCTCGCGGGTGGGGGAGATGGCCTCCTCCACGATGTCGCGGAAGGACTCGTGCTCCATGAACTCGAAGGACATGCGGATGGCCTCGCGCATGCGCTGGCGGTCGAACTCCTCCTCCAGGTGGCGGCAGTTGATGTCAGGGTTATCGCCGGGCGTGGTGGAGCGAAGCCTGATCTCACCGGCGCTCTTGGCCAGCTCGAGGATGCAGGTGAACCGGATGCCCTCCTCGGCGTAGGGGTCGCCGCCCAGGGGCGTAGAGAAGGACGACGGCAGTATCTGCATGTCGTTGCGCAGGTCGGAGCCCGAGGCGGTGTACCGCAGCACGGTCTGGATGCGCGGCGCGTCGGGATCGAGGGGGAAGCCGGGCCGGGTCTTGACGCGGACGGCGCAGAGGGGATGGTCGCGGAGGTTCTGGCCTACGCCGGGCAGGTCCCTTACCACGGGCACACCCATCTCCTGCAAGTGGGCCGCCGGGCCGACGCCGGAGAGCATCAGGATCTGGGGCGAGGCCACGGCCCCGGCGCTGAGCACGACCTGGTCCGCCTCGACGGTGAAGGTCTCGCCGCCGCTCTCGACCTCGACACCGCAGGCGCGGTTGCCGTCAAATAGTATGCGGTTGACCAGCACGTTGCCGCGGATGGTGAAGTTCAGGCGGTGGCGGTTGTCGGCGATGTAGGTCAGGGCGGTGCTCATGCGCACGCCGTTGGGGTTGTTCATGGGCAGCGGCCCGACGCCGGTGGAGTCGGGGTGGTTGTGATCGTAGACCTCGGCGTAGCCACCAGCCATGGCGGAGACGTGGAACGCCTCCTGGAGGGGCAGCCAGGCCTCGCGCTTGTGGCGGCGGACAGGGACCGGGCCACTGTTGCCGTGGAAGTCGTCAACTATGTCGGTGTCGGTCTCCAGCTTGCGGAAGTAGGGCAGGCACTTGACGAAGGACCACTCGTCGTTGCCCCACTCGGCCCAGCTGTCGTAGTCCTCCGGGACGCCGCGCAGGAAGACCTGGCCGTTGATGGCGCTGGTGCCGCCGACCACCCGGCCACGCGGGACGACGACGTCCTCGGAGCGCGTGGCGCTGCCCTTGCCGGTGAACGACCAGTTATGGGGCGCGCCCATCTCGGAGGCACGGGGAGCGTAGCCAAACTTGAGGTCGTCTGGCGTCTGCTCCAGGTCAACGTAGTCGGGGCCGGCCTCCAGCAGCAGCACCGAGCGGTTGGGGTCCTCGGCCAGCCGGGTGGCCAGGGTGCCACCGGCGGAACCGGCGCCTATGACTATGACGTCGTATTTCATTGAGTCCTCCATTGTCCAGAGTTGCTTGATTTTCCAATAGGAGTACGCCCTCACCCTAACCCTCTCCCGGAGGGAGAGGGGATTCCTTACCTTTCACCCCCACCCTAACCCTCCCCCTGAGGGGGAGGGAATCTATAGGCGGGGGGAGCTTAGTCGGCGACGGGCTGGGCTTCGGCGAGGGAGCCAGCCATGACGGTGTAATGCTCGGACGCCTGGGCCACCATGGCATCGACGTCCTCTGCCAGCAGGTAGCCGTCGGCTACCAGTTGGCGAGCGGCTGCCTCGATCCGGTCGAGGAAGGCCTGGCGGGACTCGTAGCGCTCCTGGATGGACGGGCGCGGGTCGCCGACGGCCTCCCGCTCGGCGCGGGTGGCGGCGAATGGGATGGACGAGCCGCGCAGGGTGCCGCCGGACGCGCCGCCGGTGGAGAGGGTCTGGCCCTCGCCGCCGATGTCGGCGTGGCGCCGGTTCCAGCCCAGGTGGGTCGCCAGCGGGACGGATACGAGGGGCAGCCGGATGCCCGCAACCTCGTTGCCGTCGGCATCGACCTGCGAGACGAGGCACGGGTAGTCTCGGCCGACGGTGGCGGGAACGACGGTGGGCACGCCGGGGTCAGGGCCGAAGTCGAGCCGGGTGAACTTGCGCACCGGCTGGGGCAGCTTGACGCCAGGCACCGGCTCGAGGCCGGTCGCGGCGCTGGACGGCAGTACAGCGGTGCCGTCGGCAATGCGCGGGTGCTGGCTGGCCGGTGGCGGCGTGCCGTCGGTGACCCAGCGGTCGAGGTTGATCAGGGCCCCCCGCAGCAGCGACCGGTACTCCAGGCAGTTGAAGGCGTGGGCGCCACGATAACCATCGACCGGGTCCGTGTCGTTCAGGGGCAGTCCGCCGAGGGCGTGCTGTGTGCCGGCGAACGCATACACGCGCACGGCATCCGGTGGGTCAACATCACTGGATCCGTCGAGGTTGGTGTGGACCAGGGCCCCGTGTCCGGCCCAGTATTCGGACGACGTGTAGGTGTACATCACCTTGGGCAGCTCGCCTTTCGAGGCAAGCCGGGCCAGCAGGCCGTCGGTGAGGCCGGTATCGGGGTCAGTCTGCGGCAGGTCGGCGAATGGGAACAGGCTGTTGACGCTGCGGGTGGCCTGGCAGGAGGGCTGGGCGAAGCGCTGGTTGAACTCGCCGCGCTTGCCGCCGGCGACGTGGGGAATGAAACCGTCATAGACGGCCCGTCCCGCCTCGTCGTAGTTCACGCCGTGGTACAGGAAGGAGCGCAGGAACCGCCCGCTCTGGGAGACGCCGAAGGCGTAGGCATACTCCAGTTCCCTCTCCCCCCGGGGGAGGGTTAGGGTGGGGGCGTCCCCGAATTTCAGGTGCGAGGCGATGTCGCGGGTGGCCAGCAGGCCCAAACCAGCCACGGGCGCGCCGGTGGTAGTGTAAATGACCTGGTAGACCTTGCCTGGCTGGAAGCCTCCTTCCACGTGGACGTAGCAGGGATCAGGGATCAGGCGTCCTTCGACAGGCTCAGGATGACCGTCCTCGTATCGGCCGAACCACCAGTTCTTGCGAGGGATGACGTGCTCGCGAGCATCCTCGTCATCCTGCACCGTCATCACCGACTCCCAGTCCTCCAGCTTGTTGGCGGGGTAGGCGCGATGCCCCCGGTCGGACAGGTACTGTGACTGCACCACGGCATTGGGCTGGAAGGTGACGACGATCCTACCCGAGATGGGCTTGCCATTCTCCATCGCATCAGGAGCGTGGATGCGCAGGAGGCCAGGGGCGTCGGGAACGTCATGTTGCCAGCCGCACCATGCGATGGTGTAGCCCTGGCGCATCAGGAAGCCGTTGCCCGGGTCCAGGGGCGCATCGGGGGCTATATCCGGCGCGCTGTTGATGTTGCGCAGGGCCAGGGCCTTGCCCCGGTTCAGCACGTCAAGGAGCAGGCGGCCGTTCCCCTTGGCGGGATCCTCGGGGCGCAGGATGCGGAAGTCGGCGGAGAACTCCACCAGTCCCTGCTCATTGCGCGGCGCAAGCTTGATGTCAGCGATGGTCTCGTTGGCCTCATGCAAAGGATCAACGGCGAAGTGGGCAATGCCGTCAATCTGCGTGTAGGGGCCAACATCGCCGAAGGACTGTCCATCAGCAAATGGTGTCTGCGAAGTGATTTCTAGCCTCGTAACTGGCATAACTCACTCCCTTGTTCAATCTTTCAACGCAGGGGACACAGAGATAACACAGGGGGCGCAGAGTATTTTTGTCCTCTCCGCGTTCTCTCTGTACACTCTGCGTTCTCTGCGTTTAACCATTATCCTCGGAACTGGCGGAAGAACTCGCGGACCTCGTTGGCGAGCAGTTCCGGCTCCTCAAAGGCGGCGAAATGGCCGCCGCGAGGCATCTCCTGCCAGCGGCCCACGTTGTAGGAGCGCTCGGCCCACTCGCGGGGCGGACGGGCGATCTCCTGGGGAAACATGGCCAGGCCGGCCGGGGCAGGCACCTTCTCGTCCTTTGCCATATCCCAGACGTGAGTCTGGTTTTCGCGGTACATGCGCACCGAGGAGCCGATGGTCTGGGTGACCCAGTAGATGGTGACGGTAGTCAGCAGTTCATCCTTGGTGTAGACGCTCTCCACGTCGCCGTTGCAGTCGCTCCAGGTGCGCCACTTCTCGACGATCCAGGCACAGACGCCCGCCGGGGAATCGTTGAGGCCGTAGGACAGCGTCTGGGGCTTGGTGCCCTGGAGGTGGTTGTAGCCGCCCTCGTCGGCAAACCAGCGCTCCCGCTGGGCGCTGTGGGCCTTCTCCGCGTCGGTCAGGGGACGGGCGTCAGGTCCCAGGTAGGGATTGGGGCGCGTTACGGAGGTGAGGTGGACGCCGTGCAGCTTGTCGGCGTGGGAGTAGGCGAGGCGGGAGGTGACGCCAGCGCCGATGTCGCCGCCCACGGCGACGAACTTGCCGTAGCCCAGGTTCTCGGTCATCAGCTTGGCCCAGAGGTCGGCAACGCGCCCGATCTCCATGCCTCGGTCGCGGGAGGCTTGCGAGAAACCGAAGCCGGGCAGGGATGGCGCTACGACGTCAAAGGCATCGACCGGGTCTCCGCCGTGAGACGCCGGGTCAGCCAGCAGCGGGATGATCTTGGTCATTTCGAAGAATGTGCTGGGCCAGCCGTGAGTGATCACCAGGGGAATGGGATTCGGGCCGTTGCCTTTCTCGTGGACGAAGTGAATGTCGAGGCCGTCCACCGCCGACTTGCAGTGGTTGAAGGCGTTGAGCTTCCTTTCCTGGGCGCGCCAGTCGAAGTCGGTACGCCAGTACTCGCAGAGTTCCTTAATGTAGGCCAGGTTGCTGCCGTAGTCCCACTCGGAACCGGGGATTTCATCGGGCCATCGGGTGTCCGCCAGCCTCTGGCGCAGGTCATCCAGTACGGCGTCGTCCACGGCAATTTCGAAGGGTCTGACTTCGGGCATGGCTTTGCTCCTTTTCGATTGTTGGTCTGGTGGGGTTCACCCCACCATAACCCTCCCCTGAGGGGGAGGAGACTTTTGAGATGTTCTCTAGTCCAGGCGGTAAACGCGGGCGGCTGTGTCGTGGAACATGTCGGCTCGCTCCGATGGCGAGTAGCCTGCCGACACCCGCTTGAAAGCATTGAACAGCACGTGGTAGGAGAAGGACACCTTGTCCACCGGGAAGTTGCTTTCGAACATGCAGCGGGCGGGACTGAACTGTTCGATGAGGTAGTTCATCATCGGCGCGATGGACTCGGCTATCTCCCCGGACCCAACGGGCGTCTGCCGCTCGTGCCAGTCGAAGCCGATGCGGGGCATGCCGATCCCGCCCAACTTCATGACAATGTTAGGGCAGGCAGCCACGGCGGCGATGCCGCGTCGCCACTCGGCCATCACCTGCTCGTCATTTCCGGCGTACGGGCCAATGCGGCAGAACCCGCCCAGGTGGTTGAGGACGATAGTGACCTCCGGGACGGCGTTGGCGAAGGACGCCAGGTCGTCGAGCTGGGGGAAGTAGAGCGAGTTCTCCAGCACATGTCCCATGTCGGCCAGCACGCGGGCGCCGGCGTGGTAGTCGTCGCGCAGCAGGCAGCCTTCTACCTCGCGGTTGTCCAGCTCGGGGCTGGGGTCCCAGCCCACAGAGTGGCGGATGCCCCGGAAGCGGTTTGGGCTGGCTTCCTGCAGCGCCTCCAGCACGGGGCGGACGGCGTCGCCCAGCTTGAGATCGGCGCGGCCGATGATGCCGTGGGCCGCCTTGCCGGGGCCGTGCTGACCGGTGGCGCTGGCGTCGGCGATGGCCTGCACAAACTCCACCTCGCCCACCGAACGCATTTCCTCGGGGCCGCCGGTGCGATAACTGGAGCGGGCCTCCACGAACACCGTGGAGCGGACATTGTGCCCGCTGTTGATGTCGGCAGCCAGATGTTCCAGCAGGTACTGCTGGTAGTCCACCGGCTCGGGCCGTTGCACCCAGAAATGGTGGTGCGGGTCGCAGATGGGGATTTCAGGTTCCAGGGTCTCCTCGGTAGTCAAAGCCAGCCATTCATTGCCTGTGAGCGCCATGCCTCGTCCCTCCCGTGGCAAGAATCAGAATCGACAGCATTTCGGCGAATCATAGCACAGGGGGCAGGGTGATTTACCGTATTGGGACACGCAACGGACATAGCCACGAATACGAAAAGGGCGCCCATCCGCGCGCCCCTACATTGACCAACCTCAATCGGGTAAACTGGCAACCAGCATTGCTGATTGGATTGAACAAGGAAGAGAGTAACACTGCCGTGGCCGAACCCGTCCTGAAGCTGAGCATACTGGACCAGAGCCCGGTGCACGGGTCGGAGACTCCCACCGACGCACTGAGGCGCACCATCGAGCTGGCGCAGAAGGCAGAGGAGTGGGGCTACCACCGGTTCTGGGTGGCGGAGCACCATGGGTCGGACCGGGTGATGGGGTCGTCGCCGGAGATACTGGTCTCGCACCTCCTGGCCCACACTTCGAGCATCCGAATCGGTTCCGGCGGGGTGATGCTCCAGCACTACAGCCCCTACAAGGTGGCCGAGAATTTCAACGTGCTGGCCTCCCTGGCCCCGGGGCGCGTCGACCTCGGCATCGGGCGCGGGCCGGGCGGCCTGCCTCGTTCGACCGCCGCGTTGCGCCGGGGCGTCCTTCGACAGGCTCAGGATGAGAAGAGAACAGCTCAGGAAGAGCGGGGAACTGCTCAGGACTATGGGAAGGGTGACTTTCAGTACGAGCCGTCAATGACCCTCGCGGAGAAGCTGACCGAGTTGCGCCAGTTCCTGAACGACGACTTGGAGCCGGAACACCCGCTGTACGGGCTGCAGGCCAGTCCCCTGGCGCCGCAGCCGCCCGATCTGTTCCTGCTGGGCACCACCCGCTCCAGCGGAGACATGGCGGCGGAACTGGCGATGCCGTACGTTTTCGCGCTGTTCCTGAACAACGACGAGAACGAGATGGCCGAGGCGGTGCGCCGTTACCAGTCTGGGTTCGCCCTTCGACAGGCTCAGGGTGACGCGGAGGACGGAGCGCGGCCCTGCACGATGCTGGCGCTGCCGATTATCGTGGCGGACACGGACGCTGAAGCGGCGGAACATGCCGCCAAGATCCAGGTAGTGCGGATCAGGCTGGACAGCGGTCGCACCCTGACTGTGGGCAGCATCGAGGCAGGCGAGGAGTTCGGGCGCCAGTCGGGCGAAGGCTACGAGATCATCGTCCGGCAGGCCGGCGTGGTGCACGGCGCCCCGGGATCGGTGAGGAGCCAGTTGCTGGACGTGCAGCGAAAGTACGGCGCGAGTGAGATAATCGCGGTGACGGCCATTGACAGCTTCGAGAAGCGTCTCCGGTCGTTCGAGTTGCTGGGCGGGTTGAGCAAGTGAGGGACGCCCCGACCCCAATCCTCTCCCTGAGAGGGTGTGTGACTAATCCCCTCTCCCTCCGGGAGAGGGTTAGGGTGAGGGCGTACCCTAGTCTTTGCGGGAACGGCGGAGGCGCTGGCAACCTGCTATCTTTGAGCACGAAACGGATATGTCACACACCCTCTGAGGGAGAGGGAGAGGTTTTTGAGTTATGGCTGACGACCGGAAGATGCGCCTGGGATTCTTCCTGGCAGGGACCGGCTCCAACATGGCGTCGTGGCGGCATCCGACCGCAGTCACAGACGCGGCCATCAACCTCGATTACTACCGCGATCTGACCCGGCGGGCTGAGGAGGCCAAGCTGGACTTTGCGTTCTTTGGCGACGGCCTGTATATCAGCGAGAAGTCTCACCCCAACTTTCTGAACCGCTTTGAGCCGCTTACCCTCCTGGCGGCCCTGGCCATGGAGACCACGCACATCGGCCTCGCCGCCACGCTGTCCACCACCTACAGCGACCCGTTCACCGTGGCGCGGCAGTTTATGTCCATCGACCACATATCCGGCGGGCGGGCCGGATGGAACGTGGTGACCTCGCCGCTGGAGGGATCGGCGGCGAACTATGGCAAGCCGGAACATCCGGCCCACGACCTGCGCTACCGGATGGCCGCCGAATACATCGAGGTGGCCAAGGGCCTCTGGGACTCCTGGGAGGATGACGCCTTCATCCGGGACCAGGCCAGCGGGCAGTTCATCGATCCTGACAGGATGCACCGCCTGGACCACGCGGGGGAGTTCTTCTCCGTACAGGGACCGCTGAACATCTCGCGTTCGCCGCAGGGCCGCCCCATTCTGATACAGGCCGGGTCGTCGGAGGCGGGACGCGGCTTCGCGGCAACCATCGCCGACGCGGTGTTCACGGGGCAGGCGACCCGCGCCGACGCGGAGGCGTTCAGCGCGGACGTCAAGGGCCGGGCCGCGGAAGCAGGGCGCAACCCGGACGAGGTGTTGATCCTGCCGGGGTGCTCGCCCATCGTGGGGAGCACTGCCCAGGAAGCCGAGCAAAAGTACCTGGAGATTGCCAACCTGGTAGAGATCGAACAGGCGCTGAACTACATGGGGCGTTTCTTCAACGATCTGGACTTCACGCAGTACGACCTGGACGCTCCCTTCCCGGAGCTGGGGGACTACGGTCGCAACGGCTGGGAGAGTTCCACCGACAGCATCAAGAAGACAGCCCGGGAAAAGGAGCTCACCCTGCGGGAAATGGCGCTTCAGGTGACCACGGGTCGCCACGCATTCATAGGCACCCCGGAACAGGTGGCCGACACCATGCAGGACTGGTTCGAGTCGGGAGCGTGCGACGGGTTCATGCTGAGCGGCGCCGTCCTGCCCCAGGGGTTCAACGACTTCCTTGACCTGGTGCTGCCAATCCTGAAGGAAAGGGGACTGTTCCGCACCGAGTACGAGGCAAACACGCTGCGCGGCAACCTGGGGCTGCCCCTGCCGGAGAACCGCTATACGGCAGCGCGGAAGGCGGGGACAGGACGTTAACCGGACTATCCTGGGAGACTACCCTCAAACTGGCATTGTTTCCCTTGCGACCGCCTCACATTACCTTTTCGCCCCCACCCTGACCCTCCCCCGTCAAGGGGGAGGGGACTCTTGAGATTCTTTTGGTTGTGCCGTAGCCCACGCGCAATGGCAACCGGGAGCTGATCATGCCCGAGACACTGCTGGCCATACATGGCACCGTAACCCGGCCAGGCCGGCTCTACCAGGCGATCCGGGTTGCCCTGTCCGGCGTGGAGGGAAGCCCTCACCCTGACCCTCTCCCAGTGGGAGAGGGAATAAGAGTGGAGACCCTGCACCTGGGCGACTACCGCATCTCCTTCGCCGACGGGCGTCCGTTGTCCGATTACGGCGACGACACCCAGGCGGTGGTGGAGCGGGTGATTTCAGCCGACATGTGCCTAATCGCCACGCCCGTATTCCGGGCCTCGTTCACGGGGGCGCTGAAGAACCTGCTGGACCACGTGCCAGTGGAGGGGCTGCGCGGCAAGGCCTGTGGCCTCATCGGCATGGGAGCCACCGACCACCACTACCTCTCGGTCGACACGCAGCTGCGGCCGGTTCTGGCGTGGTTCGGGGCGCACGTGGCACCGGGGATGGTGTACCTTCAGTCACGGCACTTCCAGGACGGCCAACTGTCGGACCCCCAGGCCATCGCAGACTTGCAGTCGCTGGCGCAGTCGGTGGTGGCGCTTCACCGCGCCATACAGGAGAGCGGACTCTCCGGCCCTCCGCCCCTCGCTGCTCACTGACTCTACGGCCTTCAGTCCTTCTTTTTGTCCTTGATATCTTCCCTCTGAAGGATGATGGGCGCCCGGCCTGCTTGAAACCGGTGGCGGTTCAGGGCTTCCTCCAGCCTTTCCGCAAAGGGCAAAACCTTGCGGGGTGAGATGGATTCCCATCCGAAGTCATAGTTCTGTCCCCTGCTGATTATGGTGAGCTGTTTTCTGCCCACATTGGCCCAGACTTTGAGTTCGGTTATTTCGTCGAAGGGAATGACCTTGCGCCGCAAGTGCCACCACTCAACCACATATCTGTCGGGGTAAATAGAGTACTGCTTGGGGTGGAGCAGGAAGCAAATGGCCAGAATCAGAAGGCCCAAGCCCCACATCACTATGGGGAGCCAGCTTCCCATCCAGGAACCCAGAACGCCTCCTGAGGCCCGTTCTCCGTAGAATACCCCAATCACCAGCGATGCGCCGCCCATGATGAGCAGACGGCGAAAGGCTTCGTGATTATCCCAGTAAAGCGGCTTTTCGGACCGTTGCGACATGGCCAAATCCTACCACAAGGGGACAGGGCAACCACAAGGGTTGCCCCTACGCGACAGGACGATTGCAAAGTCCTTCCCAAGCTACTCATGGTGAGCCTGTCGAACCATGTCAGGCTTGAGCCGGCATCCTTCGACAAGCTCAGGATGAGCGGGCGCTGATGCAAGGCGTCACTTTGCAATCGTCCTGCTACCGGGATGGGGGCAGGACGTCTGCGAACGTCCTTTACGATAATCGTAAGATACTTTGCAATACCTGTTCTTTTGTCTTTCTCTTTACAATTATTCTCTCAGCAATCAGGCTTGCATGGTGAAAAAGCCCTCTGCTATATTCCCCGCCTATCGGCAGGAGGAGCGGCCTTTTCGCGCTCTTCAGGGCAGGGCGAGGCTCGGCCGGGCCGGTTGGGAATCCAATTATTGAGGTGTGTTACCCATGAGAGACCTGGCATTGGCGCGAAACCTTTTGATGGCAGGAATTCTGGCGCTGTTCGTGGTGGTACTTCTCGCCTGCGGAGGAGCGGAGGAACAGCAGGATGCAGAGGCGACCGAACCACCGCCGCCCACGGCGACCACCGCTCCTACCGTTGCGCCCACGGAGGCCCCTACGGAAGCAGCGATGGAGGAGGAACCCACCGAGGCGATCATGCAGGATGGAGACGCGGCTTTGAAGTCAGTCGCGGACGCGCTGGCAGGCGGGCCGGGGGCCATCTACGTGGGCGACCTGAACCAGTTGGTCGGCCCGGTGCCTGAGCCCATCGCGGATGACATCGGCGACAACGACGGAGTGCCGTTCGAGGGCCTGGAAGACTACTTGTATGTCTTCGATTCGGACTACTACAGGGAGTTGATCGAGACGGCCAATTACACCGACCCGGCCGAGGTGACTTCCACGGGGCTGGAACTCCATTACCAGTTTGCGTGCATCAACCGGGCGCTGACCCATTGCAAGCTGGCCGAGTGGTGGGCCGACGAAGTGTTCGAGCGTACTAACGGACAGTTGAGGATCGACATCATCGGCTACCCGGAGCTGGGTATTGCCGGGCCGGACGTGCTGGAGTTGACGGAAAACGGCACGCTGTCTTTTGCAGAGCTGCCTGCGGCATACACGGCAGGCGACCTGCCCGCCATGGACATGAAATACCTGTGGGGGATGTACAAGGACAACGAGACCTTCTACAAGGCGACGGTAGCCTCAATTCCTGACCTCGACCGGCTGATTGAAGAGCGGACCAACGGCGGCGTCACCATTTTCCAGCTCTGGCGCGTACCGGAGAACGAGATCTTTTTCTTCTCCAAGGAGCCCATCGTAGAGCTGGCGGACTTCGAGGGGCTGAAAGTCCGAAGTTTCGGCGGCGCACTGTCCGACATGATTGACGGCATGGGTTCCGAAGCCCAGTGGGTAGCCTTCACGGAGGTATACACGGCGCTGGAGCGCGGCATCCTTGACGGCGGAGTTACCGGCGCAAACGCGGCTTACGGCCAGCGCTGGTACGAGGTGGCTGACTACATGGCCGGGCCGCTGCCCCTGTTCACGGTGGAAAATGCGACATTCAACGCCGATGTCTGGAACAACGAGCTTCCGGACGACTTCAAGGCGATACTGTTAGAGGAGGGAGCGAAGTACGAACTGGAGTTCTTCAGGGTTACGCCCATCCTGTCGGCCCTGGGCATACCCAAGTTGCTGGATGAGGGAATGATATACAACGAGTTCAGCGACGAGGTTCGCACGTTCCTCTTCGAGGAAGTTGCCTTGAAATACGTGATTCCCCAGTGGGTGAACCGCGTCGGCGGCTACGACACCGAGGCCGTGGAGCTGTTCAACAAGAACGTGGGTCCCGTGGCTGGCATCATAATCAACCCGGATGGAACCGCCTCGCTCAGAGAATAAATGGGTAGACAGACGACAACTGGTTCTCAGGCCCCGGCATTGACCGGGGCCTTATCTTTTGCCTTACGGACAACCAACCTGGTTGCAGTTTTCCGGGATACATACCTGAACACCCTCAATGCAATTCGTTTATACCATGGCGTTATTCGAATTTACGTTGGCTGAATACGGAAAGATGCAATTAAAATCCGCAGAATATATTGCATGGGGTAATTCGATTTGGTATAGTCCGCCAACCATCGGGCCGGGCATATTCAAGGGCCTCTCCTAAAGTGGGAGAGGATGTAGCGCCGGCTCTTTCGAGCAGGGAATTTTTTCTGGAGAGTGATTTAATGGCGAAAACAGTGGCAAAACCATTTGTAATTGGCCTGGCGCTGATATTGATGATGGCATTCGTGGTGGCCTGCGGAACTGCCGAGGACCCGACCGCCACGCCTGAACCGGCGCCGCCCACCGCGACCACGGCTCCCCCGACGGCGGCCCCCACTGAAGCGCCCGCGCCCACTGAAGCAATGATGGAGGAGGAAGACGAAGACGGCGATGCGATGATGTCAGACGTCGACTCGGCCCTCAAAGCCGTGGCCGATGAACTGGCGGGTGGCCCAGGTTCAATTTACGTTGGCGACATATCCCAGCTGGTTGGTCCAGCTCCTGGAGTCAAGGGACAGCCGGGCGATGCCGAATTCGACGACCCACTGGGCGATGGCAACGGCATGGTCCCCCTCGGGTTCCTGGAGAAAAACATCCATATCTTCGAAACGGATTACTACCGACAGCTGTTGGACAAGGCCAAGCTCACTGACCCGACGCCTCTGACATCCAGCGGCGAGGAATTCAAAATCCAGTATGCCTGCATCAACCGCGCTCTGCTCCCCTGCGTGTTGCAAACGGTTTACTTCGCTGAGAACGTAAAAGCGCGCACGAACGGCCAGGTGGACTTCGAGGTTTCCAGCTACCCCGAGCTGGGCCTTGCGGGTTCGGACATGATCGAGCTGGTGCAGTCGGGGACCATTGAGTTCGCCCAGATCCAGCCGGCCTACGTCGGCGGCACCTGGCCGCTGATCGACATCATCTACGTCTGGGGCCTGTGGAAAGACTTCAAGTCGGAGCACGAGGCCAACACTGCGCTTCTGCCATCACTGGACGCCGGAATTGAAGAGCAGACCCAGGGCGGCAAGCTCATCTATCACATCTGGTACGGCGGCAATGACCAGTACTTCTTCTCGAAGCGAGGCGCTACGGCAGAGGACTTCCAGGGCTTGAAGACCCGCAGCCACGGCACCACGATGACCGACGCCATCAACGGCCTTGGCGGCGAGGGGCAGTTCATGGCCTTCGCGGAAGTGTACACGGCGCTGGAGCGCGGCATCCTAGACGCTGGCGTAACCGGGGCCCACGCGGGCCACGGCCAGCGCTGGTACGAGGTAACGGACAATCTTATCGGCCCGTTCATCTCGATGCCCATGGGCTTCGAGACCATGAACAAGGACACGTGGGACCGGATCCCCGAGGACCTGCAGAACATCATCATCGAGGAAGGCGCCAAGATGGAGTTGGAGAATCTCCGCCTCGCCGCCGTCTGGAATGAGACAGGGGTACAGGTGAACGTCGATCAAGGGATGACCTTCATTCCCTGGTCCGACGAGATGAAGGAGTTCGTCTATGAGGAAGTAGCCCTCGGACGGGTGCTTCCCAACTGGATCGTGCGCGTTGGCCCCGAGGAAATCGCCATCTGGAACGAGCACGTTGCTCCGTGGGCCAAGGTGCAGATTGAGAGCGACGGAACGCTGACGTTCCTGGAATAGCCCGGGAACACAGGCAGCCAAAATCCGGCAGCCTTCTACAACAATCACGAGAGGCCCTGGCAAGAAATGCCGGGGCCTCGTTCTTTGACCTGAGAGTTTCGCATACCGACAGAGTCAGGCAGACCATTCCTGGATGAAATGAGCAAATGTAACCACTCTGTATTACGTTATTCGTTATATATAAGGTAGTTCTAACCAATTAAATAATATAAAGTGCGATATATTGATTGCATATTATACATCTGATATATTCTGCCGAACCATCCGCGCCGTCCCGGATACCGATTGCCGGGCTTCCCAAGTCAGAGGGGCTTCGGCGGGGCGCGTGAGATTATGCAGGAGTGTGCGCCAATGATTAGAGCATTTCTATGTGGCCTGATGCTATTACTGCTCCTGGCATTTGTTGCGGCGTGCGGCACCGCCGAGGAGTCGGAGGCAACGGAAGCTCCAACCACTGCGCCGACGCAAGCGCCCACCAACACGCCTGCTCCTGAACCCACGGATACTCCCGAAGCCATGATGATGGAAGAGGAAGAGGAGGAAGAATCCGCCGCAATGTCCGATGCAGATCCGGCCCTTGTCGCGGCAGCCGCCGAGCGGGCGGGCAAGCCTGGCGCCTTCTACATCGGAGACCTGAGCCAACTGGTCGGGCCATCACCCGGGGAGGGGCTGGGGGACGCCAACGACATGGTGAACCTGGCGGGGCTGGAGCGGGAACGCTACCTGTTCGACTCCCAGTACTACAAGGACCTGGTGGAGAAGGCCAACTTCGGCAATCCGACAGAGCTGGTCTACGACGGAGAACCGATCGAGTTGCAGTTTGCCTGCATCAACCGCACGGTGGCCACCTGCGAGCTGGTGGACGCCTTCTTCCGTCCGCAGATTGAGGAGCGGACCAACGGGAAGTTCGTCGTTACCATCACGTCGTTCCCGGAACTGGGCCTGGCCGGCCCCGACTCCCTGGACCTGGTGGACACCGGGACCCTGGGCTTTGCGGAAATCTACGGCGGCTACATCGCCGGCCACCTGCCGGCGGCTGAGGTGGCCCTGCTGTACGGCCTGTATCCTGACCACGAGGTCGAGTTCAAGGTGACCCAGGCGATCCAGCCGGAAATTGACGCCCTGTATTCCGACGCAACCGGCGGCGGAAAGGTGATCTTCCACCTCTGGGTCTCTGGCGGCGACCAGTTCTTTTTCTGCAAGGAGGGCATCACCAGCCTGGAGGACTTCGAGGGACGGAAGACCCGCAGCCACGGCGCGGCCCTCTCCGACTGGATCGAAGGCATGGGAGCCGAGGCCCAGTTCGTGGCCTTCGCCGAGGTATACACGGCCCTGGAACGAGGCATCCTCGACTGCGGCGTCACGGTGGCATTCGCCGCGCACGCCCAGCGGTGGTACGAGGTGACCGACTATATGGTTGGGCCGCTTTCCAGCCAGTTGCTGAGCAACGCGATCATCAACAAGGAGGTCTGGGAAGAGTTGCCCGCCGATATCCAGCAGATACTGATCGAGGAAGGCGCCAGGCACGAGCTGGAGGCCATCCGGGTGACCCCGGCGTGGAACGAGGTGTGGATCGGCCGCAACGTGGACGCCGGACTTACCTATCAGGAGTTCAATGACGAGGTAATGACCCACATGAAGGACGTGGCCGTGATGCAGCACGTGATTCCCGGCTTCGTCAACCGTGTGGGCGGGGGCGACGCCGACATCATCAAGCTGTTCAACGAGAAGGTCTCCCACATCGTTGGCCTGCGCATCAACTCCGACGGCTCAACGGAGGCCGTTCCGATCACCGAATGATGCGCCATTTGAAGCAGGGCGTGGTCGAATAGGCCCGATCTGTCATTGGAAACGGGGCCCCGGCGTTGCTCGCCGGGGCCTTCTTCTTCGCCGCACCATATCTACCGGAGGCCATCCAGGCCAGTAATGGCTTAGTACTACAGTAGCAGATTAGATAGGCGCCGTTTGTAGTGGCAGCGCCGGGCTCTGGCTTGGTGGCGGCGTCGCCACCAGGACCAGTACAGGACGAAGCTAGGCGGTTGGCTTTCGGCCCATACCAGGCGTGTCAGCAGCCGCCGAACCTCCGGCACTGTAATGGGAATCAGCTCTTCATCCAGACCGTAATTGCCCCCTTTTCTCCCTGTTCCAGTGCATGATGCCGGATTACCGTCAGACAGGCGTGGGCCAGCATGGCCAGGGTGATGTGCCGGTACCAGCCATCCCACCGCCTTACCTCGTACTGGTCAAGACCCACCTCTCCCTTGGCCTCCTCAAAACACTCCTCTATGGTCCAGCGCCTCCCGGCAACTCTCACCAGTTCCTCCAAGGCCGTTCCCGCCGGGCCATAACAGACGTAATAAGCCAGTTCCCCAGGGTTGGCAATGCTGCGCCGCACCAGCAGCCAGTGACCCTTGTCAGGCTCTCTCAGGGGCCGTATTTCCACGGCGGTCCAGTCGTAGACCCGAGGTCCCTTGGCCCCATCCCCGGCACTGATCCTGACCCATCCTGTTTCGTCAGCCTGCGAGGCCAGCCGGTCAGCCCGCACCTGCCTGGGCCCCTTCTCCGTCAGAGCCCACAGTTTTTCGTTGCGCTTGACGGCCAGCACGTGGGGAACATCCTGCCTCTCCAGCCACAGCCGCAACTTCCGGTCGTTGCCGTAGACCTCGTCCCCGGTGAACCAGGCGAAGGGGACACCCGATTCCAGTGCCCGCCCCAGCATCAGCCTTGCCAGTTGACCCTTGGTCCGGAATACCGTGTCCTCCGGCACCCCGGCCTCCCGCCGCCGCTCCCGGTCGTCCGCCCATACTTGGGGCAGGTACAACTCCCGGTCCAGCAATGCCCGGCCTTTGGCTGAGGCATAGGCCAGGAACACCCCAATCTGACAGTTCTCGATCCGCCCCGCCGTCCCGCTGTACTGACGCTGCACCCCGGCCGACTTGTCGCCCTTCTTGAGGAACCCCGTCTCGTCCACCACCACAACCGCGCCACCGTCGCCCAGATGCTCCACCACATAGTCCTTGAGATCGTCGCGCACCAGGTCCGCGTCCCACCGGTAGTTGTACAGCAGGCGCTGCACGCCGTCGGGAGTGGCGTCGCCCGCTTGCTCCGCCAACTGCCAGCCGTTCTTGCGCTCCACCGGGCTTAGCAGGCCCCGCAGATACGCCAGCGCCCGGCGGCGCGGCTCCGGCCTCCGGAACCGCCCGCCAATGCACTCATGGAGTCGCTCTATGCCCTCGGCCCAACGGGCCACCTCCGCTACCTCATCACTCCCAACTACCACCATGACACCTCATCCCACTTGACTGCCCCAATTCTACCTTTTCTAAATCTGCGACTGTAGTATTAGAGGGTGTCTGCAAAGTGCTTGCCGAAGCCCTTCATCCTGAGCCTGTCGCCTTCATCCTGAGCCTGTCGAAGGATGATATGGGTTTCGACTATCTGCTGCCCACCCAACCGTCCGTCCTTCGACAACCCTTCGGCAAGCTCAGGACAGGATGAACGGTTGGGCTTTGTAAACACCCTCTTACAGTTCTCATATCTGACGATACTATTCTTATACGAATTTCGTAGAGAATTGTCGGGAAACAGCTAATCAAACATTAGCCAGGTGATATGTTGAATGCAGTGTATCCATCTGCTATATTCTGCCGAACCGCCAGCGTGGCGCCGGTCAATTCGCCAGTTATGTCTGTATTACCGGGGCTCCGCGGGCGGACGGCAGATTTACTCAGGAGTGTGAGCCAATGGTCAGAGCATTTCTATCGGGCCTTATGTTAATCCTGCTTCTGGCGTTTGTAGCGGCGTGTGGCGGCGCGGAGGAGCAAGAAGCAACGGAACCGCCGGCTCCTGCGCCAACGCAAGCGCCAACCAATACGCCTGCTCCTGAGCCGACCGATACCCCCGAGGCAATGATGGAGGAAGAAGAGGAGGAAGAGGAAGACGAGTCCGCCATGATGAGCGACGTAGACCCGGCCCTGGCGGCGGCGGCGGCCGAGCGGGCCGGAGGGCCAGGGGCGTTCTACATCGGCGACCTGAACCAGCTGGTGGGGCCAGCGCCCGGTGAAGGGCTGGGCGATGCCAACGACATGGTCAACCTGGAGGGCCTGGAACGCGAGAAGTATATCTTTGAGCTCCAGTACTACGCGGACCTTGTAGAGAAGGCGAACTACACCGACCCAACCGAGATGACCTACGACGGAGACCCCATTGAGATACAGTTCGCCTGCATCAACCGGACCGTTGCTCCGTGCGAGCTGTTCGACCACTTCTTCAGGAAGCAGATTGAGGAACGCACCAACGGAAAGGTGCTGATTGAAATCACTTCGTTCCCCGAGCTGGGCATCGCCGGGCCGGACTCGCTGTCGCTGATTACTAATGGCAGCCTGTCATTTGCCGAGATTTCCAGCAGCTACGTATCGGGGGCCATGCCCGAGGCCGAGCTGCAGATCCTGTTCGGCGTATACGAAACCCACGAGCACTATATGGGAGTCCAGGAGGCAATAGGGCCGCTGGTGGACGAATTGTTCGAGGAGAACAGCGACGGCGGCAAGGTTATCTCGCACATGTGGATTTCCGGCGCAGACCAGTTCTTCTTCTGCAAGGAACCCATCGGGACCCTCGCCGACTTCGAGGGCCGCAAGGTGCGCAGCCACGGTTCGGCCCTGTCCGACTGGATTGAGGGATTCGGCGCTGCCGCCCAGTTCGTGGCCTTCGCCGAGGTCTACACGGCCCTGGAACGCGGCGTGCTGGACTGCGGCGTGACCGTTGCCTTCGCGTCGGTGGCCCAGAGATGGTACGAGGTGACCACCTACATGGTCGGCCCGCTGGCCACCCAGGCCGTGAACACCATCATCATGAGCCCGCACGTCTGGAATGAGTTGCCGTCCGACATCCAGCAGATTTTTATCGAAGAGGGCGCGCGGCACGAGCTGGAGGGACTGCGCGTGACCCCGGCGTGGAACGAGGTCTGGATCCCCCGCAACGTCGAGGCCGGCATGATATTCCAGGAGTTCACGCCCGAACTGCTGGAGCACCAGAGGAACGTGGTGGCCCCGGACTTCGTCATACCCGGCTTTGTCAGGCGCCAGGACGAGGCCAACAGGCCCGCCATGATCGACCTGTTCAACGAGAAGATCGCCCCCATCGTGGGCCTCAGAATACGGCCCGACGGCACTGGCGAACGAGTCCAGTAGCCGTGCAGTCCGAGAACTGAGTCGCTCCGGCGACGAGGAATATCTTGGGCAAGAGGTGGGCCCCGGCGCTGATGTTCCGGGGCCCAATTTCGTGGCCGGAAAGGTGGGCAGACGCCTCAAAGGGTGCCTAGCAGGTTCCCTCTCCCGGAGGGAGAGGGAATTGGTCACAGAACCTTCTAGATAGTTCCTAGATTGTTCGATAATAAGTCCATCTACATCATGTTCTCTTTTCGTAGCAGTTACATCGACTTTCGTCACACCCCTTGATTGGTTCGTATTGCAGTAGTCATTTCATTTTGCTATATTCCGCCGAACCATGCGAGGATTTCGGCAGAGGTATCTGAAATTGGAGTGCGGGAATTGCCCGGCGCCGGAAGCGACGCAAGGAAGTGAAACTATCAGGAGAGTGTGTTAATGGTCAAACCTTTACTAATGGGCCTGGCATTGATTCTGGTAATGGCGTTCGTGGTCGCGTGCGGCACGGCAGAGGACCCCACGGCAACACCTGCGCCCACCGCAGCGCCGACGGCAGTTCCTCCCACCGAGGCGCCTACCGAAGCTCCCGAACCGACCGCTGCGATGATGGAGGAAGAGCCTGACGAAGACGAGGCTATGTCGGACGTTGACTCCGCCCTGATGGCAGCCGCCGAGGCGCGCAGCGGAGGTCCCGGCGCCTTCTACCTGGGCGACGGCGATTTCAGCCGTCTGGTCGGTCCCGCTCCCGCCGAGGGCTTGGGCGATGCCGATGATATGGTCAACCTTGCAGGACTGGAGAGGGAGAGCTACCTCTTTGACTCCCAGTACTACAAGGACCTGGTGGAAGTGGCCAACTTCACCGACCCCACGGAAATGACCTACGACGGAGATCCAATCGAGATCCAGTTCGCCTGCATCAACCGGACCGTTGCCCCCTGCGAGCTGTGGGCCAACTTCTTCAAGCCCCAGATCGAGGCGCGCACCAACGGCAAGGTGCTGGTGCCCATCACCTCCTTCCCGGAGCTGGGCATAGCCGGGCCGGACTCGCTGGAGCAGGTCACCAACGGCACCCTGTCCTGGGCCGAGATCACCAGCGGCTACGTCTCCGGCCACATGCCCGAGGCTGAGCTGGCGATCATGTACGGCGTCTATCCGGACCACGAGGTCGAGTTCAAGGTGACCCAGGCCATCGGCCCGACGCTTGACGCGCTGTTCGAGGAGAACACCGACGGCGGCAAGGTCATCTCTCACATGTGGGTTTCCGGAGGAGACCAGTTCTTCTTCTGCAAGGACGGAATCCAGGAACTGGCTGACTTCGAGGGACGCAAGGTGCGCAGTCACGGGTCGGCCCTGTCGGACTGGATCGAGGGCTTTGGCGCCGCCGCCCAGTTCGTGGCCTTCGCCGAGGTATACACGGCCCTGGAGCGCGGCATTCTGGACTGCGGCGTAACAGTGGCTTTCGCCGCTCACGCCCAGCGCTGGTACGAGGTAACGGACTACATGGTCGGCCCGCTTTCCAGCCAATTGCTGAACACCGTGATAGTGAACCGCGAGGTCTGGGAGGGGCTGCCCTCCGACATCCAGCAGATCGTCCTCGAGGAGGGCGCCCGCCACGAGCTGGAAGCCATCCGCGTCACCCCGGCCTGGAACGAGGTCTGGATCCAGCGGAACATCGACGCGGGCCTGGAGTACCAGGAGTTCTCGCCCGCGCTGATGGACCACATGCGTAACGTCGTGGCCACCGAACACGTGGTGCCTGGCTTCATAAGCCGCCAGGACGAGGACAACAGGGACAACATCATCGCCCTGTTCAACGACAAGATCGCCCCCATCGTGGGCCTGAAGGTCCTGCCAGACGGCTCAACTGAACGAGTCCCGATAACCCAGTAGCCAATCTCCCGCCCAAAGTGAAAGCCCCGGCGAGCAATTTTCGCCGGGGCTTTTCGCGTCTCAGAGGGTGTGTGACATATCCGTTTCGTGCTCAGACATAGCAGGTTGCGAATGCCTCCATTGTTCCTGCAAAGACCAGGGTACGCCCTCACCCTAACCCTCTCCCGGAGGGAGAGGGGATTAGTCACACACCCTCTCAGTGAACGACGGATGGCCTCCGTCTAGTCGCTGCCGCCGGCGGCCGGGGCTGGGCCGCCCAGAGCCTGCGGCCGCTTGCCGCCGATGGACAGCACCAGCAGCGCCGAGGCAATGAGCAGGGCGATGTTGGACCAGATGGCCCAGTCGTAGGTGCCGCGAATGTCGAACAGTGTGCCGCCGAGGGTAGACCCGACGCCCGATCCTATGGGCATCACGGCAAACATGGTGCCGTAGATCTTGCCCATGTGCCGGGTGCCGAAATTGTCGGCGGTGTAAGCGGCGGTGATGCCGACCACCGCGTTCCAGGACAGCCCGACCAGCAACACTCCGGTCACCAGGGCCACTATTCCCAGCGAAGGAATGCCGAGGAAGGATATGCCCATGGACAGGAGCACCACGACGAATCCGAGGGCCCTTAGCTGGTAGGAGATGGCCAGCCAGATCCGGCGGCCGTACTTGTCGGAATAATGTCCCAGCCACAGTGCGCCCACGATGGAGGTGGCGCCGATGATGCTGAACATGAACGCGGCGGTCAGCGGGGAATAGCCGAGGTCCTGGGCATAGGTGACGAAATGAGCATTCACGAAGCTCATCGAGTACCCTCAAACAAAGTACCCGAACGTCAGCTTCATGAACATGGGCGTGCGGAGCGCCTCCATGAAGGAGAAGTTCACGTCGCCGCCACGACGCCTGCCTCCTCCGGCCACAGCGTCGCCCTCGCTGTACGGCTCGAGTCCCTTGTCCTCGGGCCGGTCCCGAATGAGCAGGATTCCGATGGGCAGGATGACCAGCAAGAGCAGAACTGCGAGGAACAGGTACGCCTCTCGCCAGGACAGCAGCACCAGGAAGGCGGAGGTAGCCGGCACCAGGATCATTGCGCCGAATGAGCCTGCCCCGCTGACCAGCCCCAGCGTGAGACCGCGCCGCGTGAGGAACCACTGGCTGACAATCTTGGTCAGGATTGGGCCCGTGCCCAGGGTGACGCCAAAGCTCATGAAGGCAAACAGGATGTACAGTTGCCAGAGCGCCTGAACAGCGGAAATCAGGGCCAGCATCCAGCCCATGATCAGGACACCGGCGAGGGCCACCCACTTGGGGCTGTAGCGGTCGGCGAGATAACCGGCCAGGGGGCGCATCAGGCCGGATATCACGTAGGTGACACCGAAGGCGGCGGACAGTGTGCCCCGGCTCCAGTCGAACTCCTCGGTCATTGGCCGCATGAAGACGCCGAAGGAGAACTGGCCGCCGGCAACGCCGAACACCACCAGCGAACAGCCGATGGTCACCCACCAGCCGTAAAATATTGCGTCTCCCCGCAACCTCATAAACGTCTCCCGCCGCACCGGGTCCGGGTTGAATCACCTACGCAGGGTAAGCGCATGCTAATGCGGCTTTGAAACTTTGTCCACGAACGGGCGGCTCTGGCCGTCGCCTTTCGATCATTGTCTGAATCAGGAACAACAGGATTTGCCATCATCCTCTGTACGCGAGATTGTTGATGCGAGGATTTCACCCCCACCCTAACCCTCCCCCTCAAGGGAGAGGGGCTGCCTCGCCGGGCGTGTTCGGCGGGGCGGGTCTGGCCAGCTGGGTATGATCCGGTGCGCCGATGATTGGGGAAGTGTAAAATCCGTTCTACGCCAACGGAGGTATTCCGGATGTTTGACGAGGTCCGAACCCGCGTGCGAGCAGAGCTGCACCGCCTGGACATTGACGCCTGCCTCGTGACCACGCCTGGCAACATCTTCTACACTACCGGGTTCTACAGTCCGGTGGTGAACCTGTCTTTTCGCCTCATGGGCACAGACGCGGCGCTGATACCGGCGGACCCGGCCCAACCGGCGGCGCTGATGACCAGCGACTTTGCGGCGCCAGCGGCACGAGCCGCCACCTCCATCGAGGACATCCGCACCTACCGGATGTGGGTGGAGAACCGCGACCTGGACGTGATCACGGGGCCAGGCGCAGGAGACGCCAAGATTTCGCGTCCGCCGCAGTGGAACCCGGACGAGATTGATGAGACCGTAACCTCAATGCTGGAGGAGCGGGGCCTGTCGGCCGCCACCATAGGCATAGATCTGCGGTACGTCTACGCCGACACCCTGTTCCGCCTGCAACAGAACAACCCGGAGTGCCAGTTCGTCGACGTGACCGGGATGCTCTACGGACTCCGGGCCATGAAGTATCCGCAGGAAATCGCGCTGCACCGGAGCGCGGCCCGGCTATTCGAGGCTGGCCTGAAGCGCGCCATCGCCGAGGCGCGAGAGGGCCAGAGCGCACAGGCTATCAAGTACAACTACCAAGCCGGGGCGCTGGCGGCGGCCATGGCTGACCCTTCGCTCGGAGAGTTCCAGTCAGCCTACGGTTTCATCAGCGCAGGCACCGGCAGCAGCTTCGGCGACCGGAGTGGCCTGCACTCAGGGGACCTGGTCAAGTTCGACTGCGGCGTGGCTGTAAGCGGGTTCTACAGCGACTGTGGACGCACCTTCGCCTTCGGAAAAGCAACGGCAGACCAGCGCCGGATTCACGACGCGCTGGCCGAGGCCCACGCGGCCGCCCGGGAGGTGATGAGGCCGGGGACAGCTATCTCCGCCGTCTACCGGGCAGCCGACGACGTGATGCAGGCCCACGGATTCCCAGGCTACAGCCGGGGCCACTATGGCCACTCCATCGGGCTGGACACCTTCGTCGAGGAGCCGCCCTTCATCAGCGCCAACGAGCACAGCGAGCTGCAACCGGGAATGCTGCTGTGCCTAGAAGCGCCCTATTATTCCGCGAGCACCGGCTCCTACCAGATAGAGGATATGATTCTCATCACTGAGAACGGGCACGAGAATTTCAACACCCTTTCCTACGAGTTGGTGGAGTTGTAATCGCTGATTCAGTCCACGGGTCGCGATGAAAATGCCTGACCCGGAAATTACACCCTCACCCCAAACCTCTCCCTTGAGGGAGAGGGGGAATTAAGACCAGCGGGAGCGGACATGAAGGCATCGTACCTGGGGGCCATGGGGTATGCGCTGAGGCGGGACTTTCCTCCCACCTGGCCGACGCCGCCCTCCTACAACGACCCGGAACTGTCGGTGCAGAGCTACCAGGACGGCATCGAGGAATGCGAATTCGCCGAGGAGTTGGGGTTCGAATGGATCAGCTTCTCGGAGCACCACTACTCCGGCCGCATCTCAACCGGCACGCCGTCGGTGATGGCCGCTGCGGTGGCGGAGCGCTGCAAGAAAGCGCGCATGGCCATGCTGGGGCACCTGCTGCCGCTGAACAACCCCGTGCGCATCGCCGAGGAGTTGGCGCTGCTGGACAACCTGACCAACGGCCGCCTGGTGATGGGGTTCCTGCGGGGCACGCCCAACGAGGACCAGGTGTACAACGTCAATCCCGCCGAGGGCCGGGGGCGCATGCTGGAGAGCATGGACCTGATCCTACGGGCCCTTACCGAACCGCAGCCCTTCGCCTGGGAGGGGCGCTACTACCAGTACCGCACGGTGTCGGTGTGGCCACGCCCGGTGCAACAGCCGATTCCGCCCGCCATAGTAGCCACCCGCAGCGACGACGCGGTGCATTTCGCCGCGACGCACCGGCTGGGGCTGGGCGTCTCGTTCCTGCCGGTAGAGGACGTGGCTACCATCACTGGCAAGTATTTCAAGTGGTGCGAGGAGGCCGGCTGGAAGCCTGAGCCCGACGAGGTGGTATTCCGGGGCAGCATATACCTGGCCGAGACCGACGAAAAGGCCTGGGAGTGGTTCCACCGGCAGGAGGACCAGGGGCGGGCCAGGGGGATGGCCATGCGTTCGTCGGTGGCGCAGGTGATCCAGGCCCAGAGAACCGGGCAGGACATCGACTACGGCCACGTGTTCGCTGGCAGCGCATCGGGAGACATCGTTGGCGGGGCGCCCGGCTTGACCTTCGTGGGCGGGCCTGACCAGGTAACGGAGCAAATCAGGGCCTATCACGACCGGTGCGGCGCCGGGGTCATCGACCTGTTTTTCCAGCAGCCCACCCTGACGCACCGGGACATCATGAACGAAATCGAGCTGTTCGGGCGGGAGGTCCTGCCGAGAATCAAAGAGTTCTAGAGAATGCGTAGCTGTCTTAAAGGACGAGGTGAAGGGTGATCAAATACCTGGCGATCGGATTAGTCTTTTTGCTCGTAACCGCCTGTGGCGGCGATCCCACACAGCTAGTGGAACCAACACCAACGGCCGTACTTATTCATACGCCGGAACCAACTGCAACGCCGGCGCCACCCACCAATACGCCGGAGCCTACGTCCACTCCTACCCCTGAGCCCACACCGACACCCTTGCCCGCCACCGCTACGGTCGCGGCCCCGGCGGCAGAATCGAAACCTCGAGAAAGCATCGGCGATCAGTTCGTCGAGATAGTGGAGCTGATGGAGTCGGTGGAGCCGCTATGGACGGTCTATTTCCATAGCGACGACTGGCAAGCGCCGGGAACCAACACGGCAATAGACGACATTTTCAAATTGCTGAAGCTGGAAAATACCGTCAGCCATGAGGGGTATCAGCGGGTCAATCCAGAGATGATCGTCGCCACGGAACCCGACATCATAATCGCGGATTCCTTGGAGAGCATTCTGGAGAACCCCGATTTGTCCGGCCTGCACATGGTACAAGACCCGGAACATATCCCTCATCACATTTTCGTTTTAGGCGATGACTACTCGTTCAGTCCCGACAGCCATCATTTCGAGGACACCATAAAGCAATTCGCTGCCTTTGTGTACCCGGAGGTTTTCGGCCATTATGGGGAGGAGGGTGAGGATGACGCCGATCAGGAAGATGAACATGATCATGATCACGAGAATGGGCACAGTCATTAGCCGCGAGCAACAACTCGAACCTCGAGCCGTCGTTTCTGAAGGCACGGGAGCTCCCGGTCTATGACTTCACTCAACGTCAGTTTAGGTGGCCCCGAGGCAGGCAGCCGCGACGCAGTGGTCCTCTTGGACTGGACTCCGTGGGAATCGCGGGTGCTGGCCGATTCCCTGGCCGCCAGCTACCGGGTCCTCAGCCTCGACCCTCCCATGGCAACCGCGGACATCGATGACGTGGCAGAAGCTGTGGCCGGGGCGGCCGAAGCGGCCGGGCTGGACGCCTACGCCGTTGTCGGCGTGTCCCTGGGAGCGGATGCCGCCCTCCGTCTGGCCCTGCTGCGGCCCCAATCCGTATCAACGCTGGTGCTGGTATCTCCCACCTGCGTGGCGCCATCGGCGGCAAGGGCATGGCACACTCCGGAACTGGCTGCCGGTATCATGCTGGCCCATCCCGATAATGCCGAGTCGCCACGCCAAGGCCAAGAACGTACTGCCTTGCTCTCGTCGCTGGCCGAACAGTGGCGAGCAGCCGGTGTCGGCGCGTCTAGACGTCTGGCCGAGGTGGCCTGTGCCACCCTGGTTGTGTTCGGGCAGGAGGACCGGCTGGTGTCGCGTGAGGCCGGGGGAATCTGGAAGGCGGAGGTGCCCAACTGTAGCCTGTCCTACGTCTACGACGCTGGGCACGCCATCGCAGTTGACCGGCCCGATGCCTTGACCAATGTTGTGCTGGACTTCGTGGAACGCCGGGAAACGTTCATAGTGGAGAACCGGCCAAGCCTCATCAACCCCTAGCAACTTCCCAAAACAGGTAGGTTCCTCGTCATGGAACCAGCTGAAGTGCCTTTTCACCCCACCCCAACCCTCCCACATCAAGGGGGGAGGGAACTTTTGATAGGACTCTGCGGATACCGGGACCTACATTTGTATTCGCTCTGTCTCTGTGTTAGTTTCGAGTTCAGCCAAACAGGAACCAAGCTCAAATTCGGAGGAGTGCATTAGATGGCAACCAAGAGGAATGGCGAGAAGTACCTGGGGAACGAGCTGCATATCCCGCTGTCGCAGGACGGCCAGGTAATGGCCTACGTCTGGCCTATCAGGGCGCTTAACGTGCGGGGCTCGTGGTGCGGCGGTCCGACCATCGGCATTGATGTGGGCAACGAGGAGATCATCCGCTTCGACTGCCACGACAAGCCCGGCCACTGGCACGGCGGCGGCTATGACAAGTCCGGCACCCCCGGCGCGTCTCACCGGGACTTCCCCAAGGGCATTGAGGCCGTTGCCGACCAGGTGGACTGGTCCCTGCAGCAGGTGAGCGAGCGAACGGCGGAACTGCTGGCGGAAGCCGATCACGCAGAAGCCGCGGAACTGGTGGACGCGGAGATGCTGCAATCGGCCATCGGCCAGATCCGCAGCCACCTGGAGCAGCAGGGCGACCTGCGCGGAAAGGCCATCAGCGCGGGGATCATCGACGCGTAGACTACAGCAGTGTTCGGCATCCTCAGGAAGTGTCGGCCATCCATATAGTTATAGTTGGATACCGGCGCCCCTGAGGGGGCATTGAAGAATTCGCCGGTTCGGAGATGTCAAAATTGGGCACTTTTTATGTCGAAATAGAGGTTGGCGACCCGGCGGGGGAGCGTTGGGTCACCATTGACGCTCTAGTTGACAGCGGGGCCTCGCGGTCATCTCTGCCCAGTTCAATTCTGAGGGACTTGGGCGTAGACGCTACCAGGCAAAAGCATTTCCGGTTCGGTCAAGGTGAAGTACGCCCGATGGGAGTAGGGCAGACCTACATTCGGGTGGAAGGCGAAGAGTTCATCACCGACTTCATCTTCAACGAGGAGGGTACAACCCCGCTCTTGGGGGCCTTGGCCCTAGAGAGCGCCCAGTTGTTGATTGACCCGGACGGGCAGCGGCTCATCCCAACCTATGGACTGCTATTGTAGAGGACCAAGGTTACAAGGGCGAATACAGCAATGAGTGTTTTCCGCGTGCAAATTTCGGTCGGCGGCCCGGAACGGCGGCAATGGCGAGAACTAACGGCGGCTGTAGACACCTTTCGGCCATTGTCTTTTCTGCCGGCCTCCCTGTTGCGCGAACTGGGAGTCTCTCCTGCAATGACCAGGAGCGTTGCTTTGCCGAACGGCGACAGATTGAACGTCGAGTTGGGTTATGCGTGGTTCGCGTTAGATGGACGGGAAGCTATGACACATTTCGTGTTCGCTGACGAAGACACGCCTCCCACTCTAGGCCGGATAGCAATAAATTCTCTTCTGCCGGAATTTGACTCAACCAGTCAGCAACTGGTTCCGATGACCAATTTGACTCTCTGAGTTTCTGTCACGTTTCCAGCCCCGCACGCCTGCGCTGCTCCTCCTGCAGCTCGTCAATGCTCTCACGGGAGCGGCCGTAGATGTGCGGCACGTCCCAACCCTCGAGCCCGGCGTAGGTGTCGATCTGGCTGCGGTGATGCACCTCGTGCTCGAACAGCATCATCATGATGCGCCAGCCGCTGAGCATCCCGTCAGTGTCGATCATTTTCACCCGCCGCTGCAGCCACTCGGGCGGGCTGTCGTCCAGGCGGCGGTGGAATTCCTCAAACGAGGCCTCGATGGCCGGAATCCAGCCTGACTGCCGTTCCGTACTGGGCACGGGCCAGTCGTACAGCCATCCACGGCCGCAGTAGGCGCTGGCGAAGTACAACCGCGACTCGGCGATGTGATGCACGATCTCGGCAATGCTCCAAGCCTTTTCGCCCTCGCCCCTCGGCGGCCGCCAGAACTCCGCCGCTGACGGCAGGGCTTCGATATCGCGCACCGTGCGCTGGTGGAAGCGGTCGAAATAGCGGAGCAGTGTGGGCAGATCTGTGATCATTTCAATCCCTCTTGCCAGGTCCCGCCCTGGCAGCCCGTTCCAGCTGGCGGCGCATAATGGCAGTGTGCCGCTCTTGAAACTGAGTCAATACCCCGAAATCATAGCCAGCACATTGGAGAGCGTCAACGGCGATAGTGGTCCAGTGCCTTTTAGGACGGTGTTGAATAAGCCCGTTCCATTGACGAGGAACAGGCTGCGGGCCGCATCCATCCACTCCTGAAAATGCAGAGGCACGCCCTCACCCTAACCCTCTCCCTCTGGGAGAGGGAATTATTGAAAGCCCCGCGCCATTGGTCTGGGCGATTGGCTCTCGCGAATGGCAGGGTGTAGAATCGGCGCGACGTTTCACCCTCACCCCAACCCTCTCCCTGAGGGAGAGGGGGCTAATAAAAAGGAAAACAATGAAATACGACGTTATCGTTGTCGGCGGCGGTTCCGCCGGTTCCGTAGTCGCCAGTCGCCTGTCGGAGGACCCCAACCGCTCGGTGCTGCTGCTGGAGGCGGGCCTGGACTATCCCGACCCGGAGCAACTGCCCGAGTCGGTACGGAACGGCCACTCGTCGGAGGGGGAGGCCATCGGCTCGCCCATCTCGTGGAACCTGCGCGGCGTCATCAATGACCAGCAGGGTGAGATCAACATCGCCCAGGGAAAGGTCATCGGCGGATCCGGATCCATCAACGGCCAGGTGTACCTGCGCGGGCTGCCCGAGGACTTCGAGCGGTGGGAGTCGTTCTACGGCAACCCGGAATGGGGCTACCTCAAGGTGCTGCCCTACTACCGGATGGCCGAGACGGATATGGACATCCAGGATGACTTTCACGGCAACGACGGCCCCATCCCGGTGGTGCGCCGCGAGAATGAGGAGTGGCCTGTGGTGCAGAAGGCGTTTTACGACGCCTGCATGGAGCGAGGCTATCCGCCCAACCATGACCTGAACGGCCCCAACTCCAGCGGGATCGGCGCCATCCCCATGAACAATATGAGCACCTGGCGAATGAGTTCCAACATAACCCACCTGACACCGGCACGGCACAGGCTGAACCTTACGGTGCGAGGGGGCGTTTTCGTCCGCAGGGTCATCCTTCGGCAGGCTCAGGATGACGGACAGGCTCAGGATGACGGACAGGCTCAGGATGGCGCAGGATGGAGCGTGGCTGGAGTGGAGGCGGAGAGCGGAGGCGAAATCTTCACCGTAGGCTGCGACCGCGTTGTGCTGAGCGCAGGCGCTCTCAAGTCGCCGCATATCCTCATGCTGTCGGGCGTCGGGCCCAGCGACCAACTGGCGGAGCACGGCATCCCGGTGGTGGTGGAATCGCCGGGCGTGGGCCAGAACCTGTTCAATCACCCAATGGGTTCGGTCACTTTCCAGGTCAGGGACGACGTCAAGCTGACCGCCAATGCCGAGGCGCTCCGGTTCGGCCTGAGGGTGACCTCGGAGCAGCCCTCCTACCCCAACGACGTGATGCTACACACGCTGGCCATCTGGAACGTAATGACCGGCGAAATGGTCCCGTCGGGAACGGCTCGAATCGCCTGCGCGCTGGAATTGCCGGACGGGACCGGATGGGTGCGCCTCCAGTCCTCCGACCCCACGGTCCAGCCGTCGATAAACTACCGCTACCTGCACAACGAGAACGACATGCGCCGCATGCGCGACGCTGTAAAGCTGGCGTGCAGCCTGCTGGAGTCCGACGCCTACCAAGGCATATCCGAGGGCCGCACGGCCCCCGACGACGAAACCCTGGGAAACGACGACAAGCTGGACGCCTGGATACGCCAGACCCTGGGCAGCTCCCGCCACGTCTCGGGCACCTGCCGCATCGGGCCGGACGGCGACGCGATGGCCGTGACTGACCAGCAGTGCCGGGTGCGAGGCGTCGAGGGCCTGTGGGTGGCCGACTCGTCGATCATGCCGCAGGTGACTCGGGCCAACACCAACGCCACAGCCATCATGATAGGCGAGCGAGTGGCCAACTGGGTGGCGGAGAGCTAAGTAACACCATCTAAGAGGGTGTGTGACAATTTCCCTCTCCGGGGGGAGAGCGGATTAGTCACACAGCCCCCAAGCCACACGGCAGACCCTCTTCCATACAGGAGAGGGTCTTGTCACGAGTCTTGCTTTAGGGACGGCTACTGGCGTAGGGGTTGCACCAGCTCGATGAGCACGTCGTCGGGGCCTTCGATGTAGGCCAGGCGCGAGCCGGTCGGTGTCTCGGTCAGCGGCAATACTACTCGGATTCCGTCGGCCTCCAGCCGCGCCAGTTCTGACTCCAGGTCCTCAACGTCGAAGCCGAAATGCTCCAGTCCCAGGCGGTTCAACTCCGCCGCGCTGCGCTCATCCGACGTGCCGGCAGGCTTGGAGGAAATGTTGAGGCGCACGGGGCCGCCTACCTCCATGCTCACGGTGACTGTTCCCGGCATGATTTCACGGGCCCACAGCTTTGTGGCGTTGAAGTATTTCTCGTACCAGGCTGCCGAAGCGTGGGGGTCCTGGGCGCGGACGTGAACGTGGTTGATGTGGTACTGCACTTTCTTTGTCTCCTGCGTATCCGAGTCCGGGGAGTTCTCACTTTACAGCATCCGGTGCGGCTGGTCACGCCCGGATATCCCAATCAATCCTGATGCCCACGCCTTACTGCGGCAGCAGAAATCCGCAACCGCTGTACTCTGCCTCACAGCGCCTTTACGATTAGCGCGCATAACACATACATTTTTCGCCGTTTACAGTGTTCGTCATCGCAGTTACTATCAGTAATACAGGTATATATTTAATTTACATTATCGTAAAAGTTTGCAGATTTGGGCACCACGTGATATATTCAGCCACCATTTGCAGGATTGGCCGGATGTATTCGTAACTGGGAATTCCCCTGGCCAATGGGTGCAACAGTTGCTGCCTGTGCGCCTTGCCCGATCCCACTTCAGGCGGCCATGCTGACAGAAGGGAAAGGAGGTTGATCGACGATTTAACAGGATCAATTACTGATGCGTCCAGTTAAGTGAGGTCCCCAGGAGACCGATAGCGAACCACCTTTTGTTTGGCCACTTCAAAAACAGCGAATGAAAGGAGGATGAGCAACATGCGTAGACCGTTATTCATGGCGCTGGCACTCATATTGCTGCTGGCTGTATTTGCCGCCTGCGGCGAGGCCGCCCAGCCGGAAGAGGAAGACTCGGACGCCACCACGGTGCCGGCCACCCAACCAACGGCCACCACGGCGCCGGTCCAGGCAGCGCCGACAGATGCGCCCGCACAGCAAGAGGAGCAGGAAGAGCAGCCCACCAACACGCCGGTACCCACGGCGATGATGGAGGAAGAGGAGGAAGATACTGCGACTGCCTCTGATGCGGACGCAGCGCTGATGGCTTATGCCGATGCAAACGCCGGTGGCCCCGGTGCAATCTATGTGGGAGACATCAACCAGCTGGTGGGGCCCGCGCCATCCGAGAGCCAGGGCGACTTCGACGGAAACGTAACCCTGGAATCCCTGGAGCGCCACATCTGGGTGTACGAAAGCGACATCTACCAGGAACTTCTGGAGAAAGCGAACCTGACGAATCCGACCCCGCTCACCAGCTCCGGTGAGACCATCACCATCCAGCACGCCTGCATCAACCGGGCCCTGCTGCCCTGTCAACTGCTGGAGACCTACTTCGAGCCTAACCTGACACGTCGGACTAACGGCCAGGTTGAGTTCATTGTCAGCTCCTTCCCTGAGCTGGGCCTCGCCGGGCCGGACACCCTGAGCCTGGTCTCGGAGAGGACCCTTGACTCGGCCAACATATACGGCGGCTACGTCGGCGGGGAGTTGCCTCCCATAGAAATCCAGAACCTGTGGGGCATCTATTCCAGCCGGGAACAGGAGTTCGAGGCCACCCAGGCCATTATCAAGGACATCGAGGACCTGGTGCTGGAAGAGACCGGCGGGGTGATCATGAATCACAACTGGTTCTCCGGCAACGACCAGTTCTTCTTCTGCCACGACAAGATTGATTCGATAGACGGATTCGCTGGCAAGAAGACCCGCAGCCACAGCGCCGCTCTCTCCGACTGGATCAACGGGATGGGGGCCAGCGCCCAGTTCCTGGCCTTCGCCGAGGTATACACCGCCCTTGAGCGCGGCATCCTGGACTGTGGTGTGACTGGTGGCGACGCTGGTTACGGCCAGCGTTGGTACGAGGTCACTGACTACATCATCGGACCACTGGTGAGCTTCCCCTCAACCAACAACGTGATTAACGGAGAACTGTGGGACACCATCCCCGCAGATCTCCAGACAATCATCCTGGAAGAGGCCGCCAAGTCCGAGCTGGAGGCCCTCCGGTTGGCTTCCATCCAGAACGAGATGGGACTGCTGAAGAACACCACTGCGGGCTTGGAATTCGTCGAATTCTCCGACGAGATGAACTTCCGCAGCCTGAACACGGCGGTTATGGAACACGTGGTGCCAGCTTGGGTGAACCGTGTAGGCGACGCCAGCCACCCCATCATTGCCGACACCTTCAACAACAAGGTCGGCCCCATAGTTGGCCTTCGCATCGAGGCTGACGGCACGGTTGTAGCCACCAACTGATACCCAGGACAAGGCGCTGATCTCACGCAAATGGGGCGGGATCCGATTCCCGCCCCATTTTGTCGTCGCCCTTCTTTACAGTGCGGTGCTTTATCAGTCCTGGCAATTACCTCTCCCTACGCAAGACTAAGGGCAGCTAGACATTGACTCGCTACATTTCTCGGCGCCCCAATTGTTGACTCCGTGCGCCGGGCATCCGCAATGCCGCGTTCAGGACCCCGCTCACCGAGTTTGATCCACATTGCGAACCGTAACTTTGCTATCCGCCAACATAATAGTCACATCTATGTTGAATACATAATTATGATATTTTACAGATTTCCACATGCGTGATATATTCAGCCACCCTTTTGGCATTTTCCATCTTTTTTCGCAAAACAGGCGATGAAGGAAGGGTGCCGCAGGGTGCGGTCTCTCCGGTTGAGCGGCTGCAATCCACGGGGTCCGACGCGACCCGACGCTAAGGAGGTTGGATTTCTAGTACAGGGACCGGATGGGAAGGCGTCCGGTAATGAACAGGAACCGGACGGCCCGATAACGAACCACGTCTTGTTTGGCCACTTCCAATACGGCGATCGGAGAGAGGAGAATGACCAACATGCGTAGACCGTTATTCTTGGCACTGGCGCTGATTCTGTTGCTGGCTGTCTTCGCCGCCTGCGGCGAGGCTGCCACCCCTGAGGAGGAAACGGCCCCGGCGGCAACGCAGCCACCCACGGCCACTACCCCGCCACAGCCAACCGATACACCGGAACCCACCGAAGCCATGATGATGGAGGAAGAGGAGGAGGAAGACACTTCAACCATGGCAGACTCTGACGTTGATCCAGCATTGCTGGCCTACGCCAATGAATATGCCAACAAGCCCGGCGCCATCTACCTCGGCGACATCAACCAGCTGGTCGGACCGGCCAAGACCGTGGAACAAGGCGACTTTGACGGGAACGTCACCCTGGAGTCCCTTGAGAGGCACCTCTGGATTTACGAGAGTCCCTTCTACGAAGAATTGCTGGAAAAGGCCAAGCTCACAGACCCGACGCCAATGACGTACGACGGTGAAACTATCACCATCCAACATGCCTGCATCAACCGGGCCCTGCTGCCCTGCGTGGCCCTGGAGACTTTCTTCAGGCCTAACCTGCTGGAGCGCACCAATGGGAAGGTGGAATTCATCACCAGCTCGTTCCCGGAGCTGGGGCTGGCCGGGCCCGACACGCTGAGCCTGGTGACTGATGGCACGCTGGACTCCGCCACCATCTATGGCGGTTACGTGGGCGGCGAGATGCCACCCATCGAGATCCAGAATCTGTGGGGCATCTACTCCTCGCGGGAGCAGGAGTTTGAGGCCACGCAGGCCATAATCAAGGACATCGAAGAGCTGGTGCTGGCAGAAACCGGCGGCGTGATCATGAATCACAACTGGTATGCGGGGAACGACCAGTTCTTCTTCTGCCGGGAAAAGGTCGACACCCTTGAGGGGTTCGAAGGCAAGAAGACCCGCAGCCACAGCGCAGCCCTGTCTGACTGGATCAACGGCATGGGCGCCACCGCGCAGTTCCTCGCCTTTGCCGAAGTCTATACGGCTATCGAGCGCGGCATTCTGGACTGTGGGGTGACCGGAGCTGACGCAGGATTTGGCCAGCGATGGTACGAGGTAACCGACTACATCATTGGCCCGTTGCTCAGCTTCCCCTCCAACAACAACGTGATCAACGCTGAGAAGTGGGCATCGATACCCGAGGACCTGCAGCAGATCATCATCGAGGAGGCAGCCAAGTCGGAGCTGGAAGCCCTGCGCATCGCGGCCATCCAGAACGAGATGGGGCTGCTAAAGAACACCTCCGATGATCCACGTGGAGCCGGAATAGACGCGATGGAGTTCGTTCCGTTCTCCGACGAGATGACCTTCCGCAGTCTGAACACGGCAGTGATGGAACACGTGGTGCCAGCCTGGGTGAACCGGGTGGGCGACACCAGCCATTCCATAATCGCCGATTCGTTCAACAACAAGGTCGGCCCAATCGTCGGCCTGCGGATCGAGGCAGACGGCACTGTGGTGAAACTGGAGTGATCAGCCTCGGCTAGTTCAGACCTAAAATCGACGAGGGGCGGGTGTATTACCCGCCCCTTGCCTTTTTCCCGCAGCTAATGCGCGCCAAGAGGCTACGAACGTTCAGGGATGGTGCCCCGGCCCGTGCGGATCGCGCGGACTGCGGAAGTGGCGGCCGTTGCCAGGTACATAATGAGGTTGCCCCCGATGGTTGCCCCGAAGGCCGCATAGATGAACGGCGTCGTCCGCGGCTCGGCACAGCAATCGACCTCCCTGTTGGCGCCGTACTGGTACCCCAGCAGAGCCCCTATCACGCCCCCGGCCAGGCAAACCAGCACCATCAGGACGAAAGCAGTCCGCTGCTGGCGGTCCAGTCTGATCCAGGCGATGTTCACGCCGATGGCTGCGCCGATTCCCGCGCCAATCATGTTCATTACCATGAACACGATCCTGTCGCTGGAACTGGAGAAAACAAACAGTCCCCAGGCAATGACCAGGCCGACCATGCTCAGCACGATGCCCAGGCACAACCCCAGAGCAACCCGCCCTCCGAATATGGCCAGCCGCTGGATTCCATCTGATTTGTCGCTAATGTATTTGTTGATCATGTTAATGCGTTTTCGTCCGTTCGCAGAGCCTGATCGTCCTTATCTCCTGAACAATTGGCCGAGAATTTGAAGTCCCTCATCAGACCGGGGGCGGGTACCTCCCGTTGAATTCGATGGTCTCGTCTACGGTATTGACGTTCAGCCCCAAACCCTGCATGGAAATCGCTCCCAACAGAGGTTCCACGACGTCCATGGCAGCCACCAAGGTCCCTCCCTCCCGGTCTCCAATTCGCAAAAAGGCGAACCCTATAGGGGCAACGAGTCGCGTTCCATTAGCCATGACAACGGTTGTTGATTCAGGCATTTGCAGATCCAATTCTGCGGCCAGTTCAGGGGGCACGAAAGAATAGAGCGACCCGGTGTCCACCATGAATCTAACAGTGACCATTCGCTCCCTGTCCGGACCGATCTCTCCATCAACTCGCACTATTCCCATTGGCTGTCCTCTTGAATGAATATGCAACCTCCGATTAGCTTCCTTGCAGGATGAAGTCGGCGATGCGTTCGCCAATCATCATTGTAGTGCAGTTGGTGTTGGCCCGCACACAGTTTGGCATGATCGAGGCGTCGGCGACGCGAAGACCCTCAAGGCCATGGACTCGCCCGAACTGGTCGACCACCGCCATCCCGTCCGAGGCCGGGCCCATCTTGCAGCTGCTGGTGATGTGCTGGCCACTGACGACCGCGCGGCGGATGAAGGCGTTCAGGGCCTCGTCCGATTCCAGTTCCTCATCGGAAGGGTAGATGCGCTCCTCGATTATGTCGCTGAACGCCGGGTCCCTCCCAAGGTCAATAACCAGGCGCACCACCTCCCTGCACCGCTGGAGGTCGAATTCATTCTCGAAGAATTTGAAATCGATTACCGGCGGGGTGTTTGGGTCAGGAGACGTGACCCTCAGTTCCCCCGATCCCTCCTCCAGATTGATGAAGGTGTACATGCCCAACCCCTGGATCTGACTGCCGTCGGGATTGGTCAGGTAGCGGGGATTGATGAGCGAGTTCATCAGGATCTGCAGGTCGTTCCTGTGAGGCGAGTCCGTGGCCGTGAAACGGGCGACCACCTGCATTCGCGGCGCGTGAGCATCGAGCTGGTACCCTACCTTGGTCCTGAACGGAATGTAGACTATGGGATGGTCGCGCAGGCTCTGGCCCACTCCCGGAAGTAGGTGGTGAAGACGAATACCGGCGGCGGCGAGTTGCTGCGCTGGCCCGACCCCGGAGAGCATCAGGATGTGAGGCGAGCCAATGCTGCCGCTGCTCAGGACAATCTCATTGCCCTCGACGACAAAGGTCTCGCCGCCCGATTCCACCTGCACGCCGGTGGCACGCTTGCCGTCGAACAGGATGCGGTGGACGGTGCAGTTCGGCCGTATGGTCAAGTTCAGGCGGTGCCGGGCCAAGTTGAGGTAGGCCAGGGCCGTGCTGAGGCGAATACCGTTGGGGTTGTTGAGCGGAACCGGCCCCACTCCGCTGGCGTCCGGGTGGTTGAAATCCGCCAC
Source organism: Dehalococcoidia bacterium (assembly GCA_965203005.1). Lineage (GTDB taxonomy): Bacteria > Chloroflexota > Dehalococcoidia > Lucifugimonadales > UBA3495 > VXOI01. The sequence goes on along the minus strand of CBDBBS010000002.1, from coordinate 234,270 downwards.
GTCGGCCATCCCCACGTTCCGGCATGCAGCATGGAATGCTGCCTGGTCGGGGCGCCATTCCTCCCGGCTGAACCGCCGACAGACTATTGGGCCGTCCGAGTTGTGGAAATCATCGCCGCCGAACTCGGTGTCCGTTTCCATCTTGCGCAAGTAGTGCAGCAGGTTCTGGTAGCTCCACTGGTCGTTGCCAGCGGCTGCCCAGGAATCGTAGTCCTCGGGCACTCCCCGCAGGAACACCTGGCCGTTGATGGCGCTGGACCCGCCCGTGACCTTTCCCCGTGGTATTTGCAGCGGCGGTGTGGTTTCCGTGCCCCGGGCCCAGAATTCCCAGTTGTGATGCGTGGTGACGGTATCAATGCCTGAGGCGTAGCCGAACTTGATCTCTTCGGGCAGATGCTCAAAGTCCGGGTAGTCCGGCCCCGCCTCCAGCAGTAGCACTGACCGGTTCGGGTCTTCGCTCAGCCTGGTGGCCACGACGCCTCCGCCTGACCCAGCGCCAATTACGATGGTGTCGTATTTCATTTCGCCTCCGTTCCAGTTCCCTGTGATCGTTGCTCAGGATTGCCCTATTGACCAATAACTATAAGGGATTTGGCGAATGGGCGATATGAGTGAGGGCAGGGCAACAGCCGAGGTAGTCTGTTAGGGAACCCGGCGACCGAGTTCGCGGACATTCATTGAGCTGCCGGCATCCGGCAATTCAGGGCAGCCGTCCCGGGGCTGCCGCCGGACTTTTCCGGGCTGTGATTCTTGACAGCCTCCAGGTTCGGGCTTACCTTTCCTGCAATATGAACGCGGGTGACAGACCACCTGCCTTCGTCTTTCAGAGCGGAATCGCCAATTCCGCAGGAGCGCTCACAGAGGAGGCTGTTCGTGACTACCGAACAAGCCCTTGCCACGGACCACAGGTTGGACACCGCCAGCGGTGGCAGCCGGCCATTGCTGGAAGTACAGGACCTCCAGACCCACTTCTTCACGCGCCGGGGCCTCGTGCGGGCGGTGAACGGAGTGAGTTTCAATGTCATGCCCGGCGAGACCCTGGGCCTGGTGGGTGAATCCGGGTCTGGGAAGACCATCACCTGCCTTTCGCTGCTGCGCCTGCTGCCGCGAGGCGCGAGGATTGTTGGCGGCAAAATCCTGTTCAACGGGCAGAACACTCTCGACCTGACCGAAAAGGAGATGGAAAAGCTGCGGGGAATCCGTATGGGGATGATCTTGCAGAATTCCATGGCGGCGCTGGACCCGGTCTTTTCCATCGGAACGCAAATCGCCGAGCCGCTGGCCGTGCATTCCGGGCTGAACTGGAGGGCGGCCATGGAGCGCAGCATCGAACTGCTGCGGATGGTGAAGATCACCGCGCCCCACCTGAGAGTCCGCAACTACCCCCACGAGATGAGCGGAGGAATGCGCCAGCGAGCCTCCAGCGCCGCCTCCATCGGCCCCCATCCCGACCTGCTGATAGCAGACGAGCCCACCACCGCGCTGGACGTGACGACGCAGCGCCAGTACCTGGAACTCCTGAAAGAACTGCAACAGGAGACCGGGATGGCGCTCATTTTCATCACTCACGACATCAGCATCGTCGGCAACCTGTGCGACAACCTGGCGGTGTTCTACGGCGGGCTGGTGGTGGAGTACGGGCCCAAGAACGACGTGCTCAACAACCCTACGCATCCCTACACCGAGGCATTGCTGGAGGCGCTGCCCGTCCTGGGAGAGAAAAGGCCGCGCCTCCGCACGATCCAGGGGGACCCGCCCTACGCGGGCAACCTCCCGCCGGGATGCCCGTTCCATCCCCGCTGCGACAAGGTGATGGACCGGTGCAAGGAGGGCGACTTCCCCGCTATTTTCGATACCGGCAACAGTCAGAGGACGCGCTGCTGGCTGGTGGAGTGAGCAATTTGGCACTTAAAGAACACACCCAAATCGCGCTAACTGCTCCCGTCACGGGAGACCATGGTGAAGAGCTGAAACCTGGTGACGTGGGAATCATCATTCACATCCATCCGGGAGAAGAGGCAATTGTCGCGGAGTTCTTTACTCTTGACGGCGAGACAGAGGCCATTGCAACAGTGTTGCCCTCCCAGATGCGCCAAGTAACGGAATAGGGCAGACTGCACACCCGTCAGTTCACCGTCCCCATGTCGAATAGTCCTGGCACAGCCCAGTCCGTTCGGAGTGTATATGCAAGAACAAGGCACCGCCGGTGATGTAATCGTAGAGGCGCGAAATGCCGTCAAGCACTTTCCTGTCAAGACCGGCTTGCTCAGCAACAAGACGGTGGGGACAGTGAGGGCGGTGGATGACGTGTCCTTTTCGATTTTCGAGAACCAGACATTTGCCCTGGTCGGGGAATCGGGCTGCGGCAAGACCACCATGGCCAACCTGATCCTCAAGCTCCTTGACCTCACCTCGGGCGATATCCTGTTCCGGGGAAACTCGCTGGAGGGTATGGCTCCCCAAGACGTCAAGGACTATCGCAGGCGAGTCCAGGCTGTCCTCCAGGACCCGTATGGCGCCCTGAATCCGCGAATGCGGATCGGGCACATAATCGGCGAACCGCTGGAGGTGCATGGTTTCAGCAAGGCAGAGCGCGCCGACCTGGTGGCCGGGGCCCTCCAGTCGGTCGGGCTGCACGAGTCGGTGCAATCGCAGTTTCCCCACGAATTCAGCGGGGGCCAGCGGCAGAGAATCGGCGTGGCCCGGGCCCTGACGCTCAATCCCGACCTGATAGTCCTGGACGAGCCGGTGTCATCGCTTGACGTGTCCATCCGCTCCCAGGTCCTTAACCTCCTCAAGGACATTCAGGATGAACGCGGAATTTCCTACATCCTGATTTCCCACGACCTGGCTTCCGTTGAACACATGAGTCACGTAATCGGCGTGATGTATCTGGGCAAGCTGGTCGAAATGGGAGACGCGGAACTTACCTGCAGCCAGCCGCTGCACCCTTACACCGCGTCCCTGGTAGCGGCGGCCACTCCACCGGGAACAACTCCGGGCTGGCCAATTCCGATCGTGGGCGAGGTACCGAGCGCGCTGGAAACGCCCAGCGGCTGTTCCTTCCACCCGCGCTGCCCGTACGCCATGCCCATCTGCAGCCAGGAAGTCCCTACGTTGTCGCCCACCGAGGACGGCCGCATGGTGTCGTGCCATCTCTATCCTGACGAGATCAAGAACATCGACAAGCAGGCGCCCGTAAGAATATCGGCCAGCGATGCTCCGGTTTCGACCAGCCAATCCTAACCGGATCCGTCGAGACCCGAGCTCGAGGCTTCGCTAATTCCTGATGGTTCGGAACCCCTCTGGTAGAACGATCGCAAAGCCATTGTCTGGATCAGGATAGGAGTTACGCAGTTGGAGATTTTCACCCTCACCCTAACCCTCTCCCTCAAGGGAGAGGGGATAGCTGAACTGCGTAACTCCTATCCTGATTCAGACAAAAATATGGGACGGCAAACTTTGCAATCGTCCTAACCCCTTTGGAGGCTGTGATGCAACTGGAAAACAAATCGGCCATCGTCACCGGTTCCGCTTCCGGGATTGGCCGCGAGATAGCATTGACGCTGGCAGCGGAGGGAGCGCTGGTTACCGTAGCCGACCGCAACCTGGAGGGCGCACAGTCCGTTGCCCGGCAGATCACGGAGTCCGGGGGGAGGGCTGCCGCCGTACAGGCGGATGTCACCGACCGTAGCCAGGTTGGAGCGATGGTGAACACCGCCGTTGCCGCATACGGCTCCCTGGACATCCACGTAAACGTGGCCGGATTCGGCTTCAACTCCCGGATCGTAGATATGGCCGAGGACGACTGGGATTTCGTGCTGAACGTGAACCTGAAAGGGCAGTTCCTCTGCAGCCAGGCGGCGGCGCGGCGGATGATCGAGCAGGGCAATGGCGGGCGCATAGTCAACATCGCCTCAACCGCCGCCAACAACGCGCGCTACGCCGGAGGCGCCTACTGCGCCGCCAAGGCCGGCGTGGTGCAGCTGACCAGGGTAATGGCGCTGGAACTGGGTGAATTCGGGATTACGGTGAATGCCGTTGGCCCAGGATTTACGGAGACCCCGGCGACCGTGGAAACATCCGACGAGTACCGCACCAACTTCCTCAGCCAGGTGGCCGCAGGACGCTCGGGGCGCCCGTCGGACATCGCCAACGCGGTGCTGTTCCTGGCATCCCCGGCGGCGGAATACGTCAACGGACAGGTGATCTACGTGGATGGCGGTTACTCTGCGGGGAAGCTTACTGTCCGAGGATAGAGGCGCCTACAACGGATTCAATCGGGTGCCCCCCGTTGGGCGCAGAGCTGCCTTGCCCCAAACGCGAATTCGAATCAACTGCCTATGATTCGATATTCGTCGAATTTGTTTCTGGTTGATTACGATTGCGTTACAGTTTTGTTTTATTTTCGATACAGGTTCGATTTTTGTTGACACCCAAGATTGGGGCGTTGTAGCCTTACGCATTCCAATTGAGCAAGGTACGTATCCGCTTCAGGCTTTGTGTGCCTCTTGGTTTTAGACCAATCTCAAATAGGAGCAACAACGTGAATCGATTGCCAGCCTACAAGTTCCATTTGCCGCTACTGCTGGCCCTGCTGCTTACAGGAGTGATAGTCGCCTGCGGAGGGGCAGAAGAGGCAACAGAGGCGCCAGCACCTCAAGCGACCGCCGCTGCGCCTACTGCCGCGCCGACCGAGGCGCCTGCCGCCCAAGCGGAACCCACGTCACCTCCGGCCCCGTCGGGCGCGTCCGAGTCGGTTGGCAAGCTGACTGTGGCCGCAGATGCATGGGGTTCAGACTTGCTGAATTCCTGGGAGGACACCCAGCCGAGCTTCCTTCGGGATTACTTCTCGACCAGGTTGCTGACACGCGAAACTGACATGAGCATTCAGCCCCTGTGGGCCACCACGTGGGCACAGAGCGAAGACGGCATATTGCTCACCCTCCATCCCGACGCAGCATGCCAGAACGGCGAGCCCATGGACGCCGAGGCCCTGATGCTGAACCTGGAGGGAATTCTGGGCAATATCGAGGGATTTTCGGGAAGCTTCCTGGCTGCCTCCCTCGATGACCTGATTGACACCAATGGCTATGACATCCGGGGAGAACGGGAGATTTTCCTGGGAACCGACTCCCCCAGTCCTGCCGGATGGGCCATCCTGCACGGCGCAAATTATCACAGCATCTGGTTCAACCCGCCGGACTATTTGCAGGATGTCGGACACGAGGAATACGTCAGGAACCCGGTCGGCTGTGGCCCCTACGAGCTGACGGAGTTCAACCCTGGCGACTCAGCCACTTTCGAGCGCTGGGACGACTTCTGGGGCGACTATGATTACTACAGCCCGCCGCAGCACGAGGTCCTGGAACTGGTAAAGGTCCCCGAGGCCACCACCCGGTTCGCCCAGTTGACCGCTGGCAACGTCGACATGGCCCTCGGCCTCCCCTATCCGATAGCCAAGGACCTGGACCGCTCAGAGAATGGCTCGCAGGGCGCAGGATTCAACCCAGGCACCGGCGGCCTCTGGACCCAGACTCTGGGCGCCAACGGCAAGATGCAGGTTGCCTTCGACCTGGAGTTTGCCCTTGCGGAACTGAAGGAGGACGGCACTCCCAAGGCCGATCCGGCCGAGTGGGGGAACGACCCGACTCTGAACCGCAATGTTCGCGCAGCCCTGGCAATGGCCGTGGACAAGCAGGCGATTCACGACACCGGTTTCGGCTTCCTGCTTCCCAACCAATCGATCTGTAGCAAGGGTTCCTTCGGCTGGCGCGATTCCCAGGACTTCGTCAGTGAGTACAATCCGGAGATGGCCAAACAGATCCTCGAGGAAGAGGGATTCGGCGACGGCTTTGATCTCCAGGCCCACTTCGGTGAGTTCGCCGGACGGCCCAACCAGAAGGAGGCAATGGACATCATTGCCAGTAACTGGAACGACCTGGGCATCAACCTGTCGGTCAATGAGCACGACCCGTTCACCTACTATTCCAGCGGAGACGCCGGCAACCGCGAGTACCAGTCGGTCAACGAGTGGAGCTGGGGCAGGCAGGAGCACTGCGCCGTGCTGGTCAACCTTGCGTACTCGTCCAGCGGGTTCCGCAACGAATACAACGATGAGTCCGACGCGCTGAACGAGGAACTGAAGAATACAGTCGATGAGGCACGGCAACTAGAGATCATTGCGCGTGTCGACGACATTGCCCTGGAAAATCACTGGATCATTCCGCTCTACGACGCCAGTGCGGTCTACGGCTACACAGACCGTGTCCTGGAGCACAAGCAGCCGCCTTTTGGCGCCCACTTCATGGACTTGCAGCGCATCATATTGAGGGACTAAGGGCGCATCGCATCCACTGACCTATTAGTCGTACGCTACAGAGGAGGACGGCCGGTGTCGGTTGTCCTCCTCCGAAAACGTCAAGGCGCGACAAGGATCCAAACTCGGCAAACCCGTTTCATCGGACGGCAACTGCGCTTCAGGGAGTGTCCGTGGGCAGGTACGTTTTAATCAGAAGCCTCCAGGGGCTTCTTACGCTATGGCTGGTGACAGTCGCCGTCTTCTTCCTGGTGCGCCTCACCGGCAATCCCATTCACTTCCTGATTTCGCCTGAAGCGACCCCAGAAGACCGCCAGCGGCTCATCGAATACTACGGCTTCGACAAGAGCTACTGGGAGCAGTACATCAACTACAATAAGAACTTCATCAAGGGAGAATTCGGAGAGTCGCTTCGCTGGGACTCCCGGGATGGCTTCGAGGTCTTCGTCGACCGGCTGCCCGCCACAATTCAACTGACACTGGCGGCAATGATCTTCTCCATAGTAGTCGGGGTAACTCTGGGAGTGCTTTCCGCGACGAACCCCGACTCCCTGTTTGACCGGATCGGCAAGGTGGTGGCCATCCTGGGTCAATCCATGCCAGTGTTCTGGGTCGGCATCCTGATGATCCTGGTGTTCGCCGTCTATTTCAAAGTGCTTCCCGCCGGCGGCAGCATCGAGAGGCTGGGCTGGGAGGCCATCGTACTTCCCGCCGTCACCCTGGGCTGGCTGTTCGTGGCGGCCCACATGCGCATCGTTCGCTCGAGCATGCTCGAGGTCCTGGACTCCGAGTACATCAAGATGATCCGGGCCAAGGGCCTGCCGAGGCGGCTGGTCATCTGGAAGCACGCCCTCAAGAACGCCTCCATTCCCATTTTCACCCTGTTCATGGTGAATTTTGCCCAGCTGATTTCCGGTGCGGTGGTAACCGAGACCATCTTCGGCTGGCCGGGCATCGGTCGCCTGCTCGTTGACTCCATATTCGTCCGCGACTTTGCCGTGGCGCAGACGGTGGTCTTCTTCGGCGCCGGGTTCATCGTCGCGATCAACCTGACGGTCGACATCATATACGGGCTGCTGGATCCTCGGATCCGCGTGGCGCAATAGAGGGGACGCCAAGTGGCAGTAGTCAGCGAACAACCCTTCGGAACCGAACCGCCGCTGGCGCCGGCCACGCCGCCGGACCGGGTGCAATCGGCGGCGACCGCGTTCGGAAACGTGCGCAACGCCATGCGCGGCGTGCCCAAGTTCTCCTTCTTCTACCTGGCCGTAATCATAATCGTCACTATCTTCGCTCCATGGATCGCCCCGTTCGACCCGATCAAGACCGCCCCGGCAAACATTCTGTTGGAGCCTAGCTGGGGGGAGCACCTTCTCGGGACCGATCACCTGGGCCGCGACATCCTCAGCCGCATGATTTACGGCGCGAGGATCTCTGTGGTGGTCGGGTTTATGGCGGTATTCATCTCCGGCGCCTTGGGCACGATGATCGCCCTGATCAGTGGTGTTTTCAGGGGCTGGGTGGACACCATCCTGATGCGCCTCACCGACGGCTTCCTGGCCCTGCCCTACCTGATGGTTGCCGTAACCGTGATCGCCATACTGGGCGCTGGCCTGTGGAAGGTCATTTTCGTCATCGCCCTGCTGCGCTGGATGACCTACGCCAGGATAGTGCGCGGAGAGGTCCTGACGCTCATGCAGATGGACTACATCCGTCTGGCCCGTGTGGCGGGCGCGAGCAACACTCGCATAATATTCCGCCACGTCGCTCCCAACGTCTTCAACACCCTCCTTGTCCTGGGAACACTGGAGGTGGGGCTGGCAATCATAGCCGAGGCTTCACTGAGCTTCCTGGGGCTGGGGATACCTCGCCCGCAGCCCTCGTGGGGCACCATGCTGGCCGAGTCGCAGGAGTGGGTGTTCGTAGCCTGGTGGCTGCCGATGGTGCCGGGCGTGGCCATCACCCTGCTGGTGATGTCCTTCAACCTCATGGGGGACTGGCTGCGCGACAGGACGGATCCCACGCGCCGCCAGCTGTGAGGGCGACCGAGGGCCTGTGGAGCGCCCCGGCCAACATGACGGCCTAGCGTTTCAGGAACTCGACGATCAGGGGATTGATTTCCTCGGGCTTTTCCTGGTGCATGAAGTGCCCCGTGCCCGGTATGATGACCTTTTCCAGGCCGCCAGTGAAGAACGCGTCCATGGCTTCGCTTTCGAAAGACTCCAACCGCCTGGGACGGTCCCGCGTGCCGTGCAGAGCCAGCGTGGAAACCGTGACCGGGCCGTCATTGATCCGTCTCTCGTCCTCCAGCAAACGCGGGTCCTGCGGCGCCGGCCCGAACCTCGCCCGGTAGTAGCCCAGCGCCGCCTCCACCACGCCCGGCTTGCGGAAGGTCTCCCGGATGCTATCGAGGGCTGATGCCGGAATGTCCCACTCCGGGGATGCGTCGCGCCACCACTGCTCCACATAGGCATAGTCGTTGTGGGCCACCGCTCGTTCGGCAAAAGGCATCTGGAAGAAATAGAAATGCCAGGTGCCTCTGAGGTACCAGTAGTCCATAGCCAGTTCCTCATCCACCCGGCCCGAAGCGATGATAACCAGCTTGTGCACCTTTTCCGGGGCCAGCACCGTTGCGCCGATCACCGCTCCGGCGCCCCAGTCGTTGCCAATGAGATACGCCTGCCCGCCGCCGAGGGCATCCACCAGCGCAACGGCATCGTGGGCGAGCACAACGGAGCGGTAGTTTCCATCCGGGGGCGCCTCGGTGGGGGCGTAACCACGCATGAAAGGCGCTACGGCACGGAACCCGGCCTCGGCCAAGTCGGGCAGCAAGCGCCGGAACGAGTACGCGTGGTCGGGGAATCCGTGCAGGCAAAGGGCCAGGGGTCCCTCCCCCATTTCAAGGTAGTGGAAGTTCAGTCCGTTGGCCTGGACCGAACCTGTCTTGAACTCGGTCATCTTTCCTCCGTTTGCTGCGGCGTTGGCTCGGGTTGATTCGCAGCGATGGTAGGCAAGGGCCCTGCCGGTGTCAACGCGGGGCAAGACTTCGGAGTTCCGTCCAGGGCGATTGTGGGAATCCCTAGAATCGAAGGGCAAACCATCAATTTGACCAATACAGCCCGGCAGAGCAAAATTCCAGGCATCCCGCCTTCCGGTAAAGTTCGAACCGGAGGAGAATATGGACATCTACCAACTGGAGTACGTGCTCCACGATCCTCAAGAAAGCGAAGGCTGTATGTATTTGGCCGAGATCCCGGCCCTACAGGGCGCCATGGCTTGGGGAGAGACACCGGAGGAGACCCTACAAAGCCTTCTGGCAGTGGCGCAGACCATCATCCAACTCTGCAAGGAAGAGGGGGAACCTCTGCCCCTGGAAGTAACCCCCCTTCGAAGCTACAAAGGCATCCTGACCATAGCCGAATGACCTAAAGGGAACTCCGCAGAAAGCTCGTAGCACTGGGGTGCAGATTCCAGCGCCAATCCGACGGGTCTCACGAAATCTGGGTAAACCCGGCCAACGGGCGGCGAACACCCATCCCAAGACACGGCAACCGGGACCTGGCCACCGGAACCCTGCACAGGATCCGAAGAAACCTCGGAATCTCCTGTATCCGTCCAGGAAAAGGTATTCCCGGCGTGTGTTGGCATTGCTTGAACGATCGCCTGTAGGGGCGCACAGCCGTGCGCCCCCACACAAACAGACCTGAATTTGAATACCAACACACGCCGGGAATACCCAGGAAAAGCCGCTGTTGACAGGGAGACTGTTCGGGTACATATTTGCCTCATTCACGGCGCTGCCCCGGTACTGTAGAAGCATCAACCGCCTGCCCTGCGGAGGTGACGAGGAATGCCAGCCCGAACCGGAAAGGAATACATCACGGGACTCAAGGAACGGCCCCGCGAGGTGTGGCTCAACGGGGAGCGCGTCAAGGACGTAACGGAGCATCCCGCCCTGCGCAACGGCGTGCGGTCAATAGCGGCCCTGTACGACTTGCAGCACGATCCCACGCTGCGGGAGGAGATGACCTTTGCGTCCCCCACCACGGGCGAGCCGGTGGGCCTGTCATTCCTGGTACCGAAGAGCATCGATGACCTGGTGCGGCGCCGCGAGATGATGACCAGGTGGGCCTGGGCCAGTTGCGGAATGATGGGCCGCTCGCCCGACTTCATGAACGCCATATTCTCCGCCTGGGCTGGCTCGGCGGGCTACTTCGCGCAGGACCGGCCGGAGTTCAAGAAAAACATGCTCAACTATCACGAGTTCATCCGCGAGAACGACGTGACGTTGACGCACGCGCTGGTGAACCTGCAACGCCGCCGACACCAGGGGCCGACGGACATCCTGCACGAGGACGTGGCGCTGACCACGGTCAAGGAGACCGATGCCGGCATCGTCATCAGGGGAAGCAGGACTCTCGCGACCCTGGGCCCCATATCCGACGAGATTGCCATCTATCCCGTCGCCAGCCACCGGCTGGACGACGAGGCAAGGCGGCAGACGTTCTCCTTCTCCATACCATGTGACACGCCGGGAGTGAAATTCCTGTGCCGGGAGGGATTCGACTACGGCCGCTCCCACTTCAACCACCCGCTGGGCTCGCGTTTCGACGAAATGGACTCGGTGGTGTTCTTCGACGACGTGCTGGTGCCGTGGGAGCGTATATTCCTGCTGGGCAACGTGGAGCTGGGCAACGGCTACGCGGCGGGAACGCAGTCGGACGCTCACACCGGGCACCAGATTCTGAACCGCTGCCTGGTCAAGGCGGAGTTCATCCTCGGCCTGGCCGATCTCATCGTCGACACACTGGGCTCGGGCACCATCCCTCACGTGCAGGAGCAGGTAGCGGAGCTGATCACATACCGCGACGTGCTGCGCTCCTGCGTCCGGGCGGCCGAGGCCGATGCGACGATGAACGAGTACGGGATGATGTCCCCGGACGTCAACGCCATCCGGGCGGGTAGGACCGTATTCGGCCGACAGATGTTCCCGCGGATGGTGGAAATCATCCAGATGCTGGGCACCGGAGGCCTGATGGCCCTCCCCGCCGAGGCCGATTTCGAGTCCGAGATTGGGCCGGAGATCGACCGGTACTTCGCGACGGACACCGCCGAGGCGCGCGACCGGGCCCGGCTGTTCCACCTGGCGTGGGACGCGTCGTGCAGCGCCTTCAGCGGGCGGCAGGTGCTGTACGAGCGGATGTTCGGCGGAAACCCGGTGCGAAACTCCATAACCCTGTACCAGAACTACAACAAGGAACCGTTCAAGGCCAAGGTCCGGCAGTTCCTCGAACAGGAGGACTGGCCTTAGGAAAATGGGCTTGCGAGGGACGCCCTCACTCCTTCGACAAGCTCAGGACAGGCCTAACCCTCTCCCGGAGGGAGAGGGGATTAGTCACACACCTTCCTTAAAGAAATGGAGTTGCAAGAGACGCCCTCACTCCTTCGACAAGCTCAGGACAGGCCTAACCCTCTCCCTCCGGGAGAGGGGATTAGTCACACACCTTCCTTAAAGAAATGGAGTTGCAAGAGACGCCCTCACTCCTTCGACAAGCTCAGGACAGGTCTGACCCTCTCCCTCCGGGAGAGGGAACAGGCCATAATATGTAATATAAGGATAAGGAGGACAGGAAATGTCATACACACCCATGAGATTAGGGCACCTCGTCATGCGAGTAAGGGACATCGACCGCTCCGTCGACTTCTACACGAGGGTGATGGGGCTGACCGTGATGGAGAGGACCGCCAGCGGCACCGTGTTCATGTCGGCCGACACATCCAAGTCCCACGAACTGGCCATCCGCGCCATAGGTATGGACGCCGGCGGTCCAGACCACTCCACCATCGGGCAGGCGCACATGGCCTGGCAGATGGAAACCTTTGAGGACTTGCAGGAGCTCTACGACAGGCTGCGGGAGAATAACGTCCGCATCGTTCGGATGGGAGACCACGGTATCTCGATGGGCGTCTACCTGCTGGACCCCGACGACAACGAGATTGAGGTCTACTACGAGCTGCCCAAGGAAGAGTGGACGCGCCACCCGGAAAAGGGCCTGTTCGGCCACGAGTACCCGCGCCAGCTGGAAGACCGCGTTCCGGTGGCCGGGGACTAGGCCCCACCCCTTCGATAAGCTCAGGACAAGCCTGACCCTCCCCTGGAGGGAGAGGGAATCGGCAAGGTGCAACCCATGACCACTAGAGCCGACACCGGGGCGGAGACGCTTTCCGCCCCGGAACTGTTGCGCATAGCCTCTGACCCAATTATGGTCTCACACTGCGGGACATTTGAATGACAACGCACGAGTATACCAATGCACCACCTGGACCTACCGGACGATCCTTATCGAAAATCAAATGGCTTCTCATAAGCGGAGGCGTCGTAGGCGCAGTAGTCTTAATTGCGGTTGTGGCATTTCAATGGCTAGGAGGCCCTGGAGCTACCGCGTCATTTATGGAGCTTATACCCCAAGGCTCCGAAACCGTGGTGATCGTGAATTACAAAGACCTTTATGAGTACCAGCGCAACTTTCCAGAGCACTTTGCCTATTTTGAGGATGATTCCGAGGTAGAATCAGGGGATGCCACTGACTCCGATGCAGGTAACGATTCCGATAGAGAACTGGGGAATGCCACTGACTCCCAGACAGTTGACCAGGCACCGGCTGATGAAACCGCCGCGATACACGGCTACGTGAATAAAATCGCATACTCGTTTACAGATCACGGAATAATCTATCTGCTGGCTGTTTCACAGTCGGTTTTTCCAAGCCTTCGTGACGATTGGGAGGACTTGGAGATTGAGGCAGATTCATACCTGAGATACGACATTTGGTATGGGTCAGACCACTACATCATTCTGGAAGATGAAGGAATCCTTGTTATAACTGAATCGGAGAGTGCAGCCAAACACGTCATCAAGATATATGACCGGGGTACAGGCTCCCTAGCCGATGCGGATGGCAGCGACATGAAACTTCTGCTTGACAAGTTAGAAGGGTCCCCACTAGTAGTTGCACTTGTTGGCGACGATTGCGGTGAGTACGTCAGCGGCTGTCAGGGAAATGGGATTTCACTCGCTACGTCAGGTGATGGCTTGGAAGAGGTTATCGTCGATGTAGTCGTTCTGTTCAACAGCGAAAGGAGAGCTGATAGGGCGGTGCACGACTATGACGACCTGGCCGATTTCATTTCGGATGGACTGGAATTCTTCGCTGAGTTCGCGGCTGAATGGGCCGACCTCGCGTCAGCCAGCGATGTGGACATTTATGATCTAGTTAGCGATGGCGAGTTCGTCACTGGCAGCGGGATAATCGAATTGGACAATTAAGCAGATGAGGCGAACACGGTTCGGTGGCGGATCGAGGGGCTTCCTGCCCCGGCTCCTTCTGCCTTGACACCCCTATGGGGCGATGCTAGTATCGGTTCAATTCCAGTGCCGCTTTGCGGCAATTTTTGTGTCGCCCAATTCGCTGTTATCGGGATGATGAACAAGAGGCACAGGCACCCCGCCGTTCCCCGAATCAGCGCAAACCCTTAGGAGAAATGGCCATGCCCGAAATTGTAAAGGGACTCAAGGATGTCTACCTGGACACCACGGAGGCCAGCTTTATCGACGGCCAGGTGGGCAAGCTGCTTTATCGCGGCTACAACATCCACGACCTGGCAGAAAAGTCCACTTTCGAGGAAGTGGTGTACCTGTTGCTCTACGGCGACTTGCCCAGCAAGCAGCAGCTGGCCGAATTCGACGCGGAACTCCGGGCCAACCGGCGCATCCCCGACGGCATCATCACGGTGCTGGAGGTGATGAAAGACGCCCATCCTATGGACGCGCTGCGCACCGGCATCTCGGCGCTGGCCGGCTATGACGTTGACGAGGTGGCCGACAATTCGGTGGAGGCGACCGTCCGCAAGGGCGTACGTCTCACCGCGCAGGGACCGACCATCGTGGCGGCGCATCACCGCCTGCGACAGGGGCTGGAGCCGGTGGCTCCCAACCCCAACCTGAACCACGCTGGCAACTTCCTGTACATGATGTTCGGGGAGGAGCCTGACGATGAGACCACCGGCCTGCTGGACGTGGACTTCATTCTCCACGCCGAGCACGGGGCCAACGCGTCGGCCTTCGCGGCGCGGGTCACTGCTTCCACCATCTCCGACCTGCACTCGGCGGTGGTGACGGGCGTGGGCACCCTCAAGGGTCCGGCCCACGGCGGAGCAGCCGAGGAAGTGATGAAAATGTCACTGGACATCGGCAACCCCGAGAACGCGGAGGATTATGCCCGCAGGCACCTGGAGTCCGGGGGCCGCATCATGGGGTTCGGCCACCGCGTCTACCGGGCGGAGGACCCACGCGCCCGCCACCTGCGCGAACGCGCACAGGCGCTGGGCGAGAAGAAGGGTGAGCCGCGCTGGTTCCAGATCCTGTCCCACCTGGAACAGAAGACCATGCTGCCCTACCGTGACCGGGGAATCTGCGTCAACGTCGACTTCTTTGCCGGGGCCATCTACTACCTGCTGGACATTCCTGACGACCTGTTCATCTCCATCTTCGCGCTGGGCCGAATCCCAGGCTGGACGCTACAGTGCGTGGAGCAGTACCAGGACAACATCCTGATCCGGCCGCTGCTGGAGTACACCGGCCCCATGGACCTGGAGTACGTGCCAATCGAGCAGCGGGCATAACTTAGGACGCGCAAATCCGAGTCGGAGAACAGGGGCCTCTTTGAGGCCCCTTTCTGATGCTTTCAGGCTCAGACGACAATCGCGGTTCTACATCGCTACTGTTCGCCCAGCCGTTCCCGTAGCTGCCGCAGTTCGGCCTCGGCTCGAGCTCGGGCGGCGGCCTCGGCCTCGGCGCGGGTCTCGGCCTCGTTGGCGCGGGTCTCGGCCTCGTTGGCGCGGGTCTCGGCTTGGGTCGCGCGAGTCTCGGCCTCGGCGCGGGCGGTGGATGTTTGCCGCCAGTTTTCCAAGTAAGTCCCCGTTGTTTGATCGTAGAACCGGGGCCAGCCATCGTCCCAGCAAAAGCAAATCCCCAGCACTTCGCTGTACCCTTTCAGGATGCCGTCGGGTTCGGTGGTCAGCTCGATGGCCTGGTACTCACCGGCGGCCAACCGCCCGCCGTACAGCGGCTCCCCGTGATAGCGGCCTCCGGTGGGGTCGAAACGCCAGTATTCCGGCACACCGATTTGCGCGTATATGCCCGGTTTCCGTTCCACGTCCACTCGCCTGGTGCTTTCCGACGCCACCTCCAGCACCCAGTCCGGCGGCTTGCCCACCTCCCACGGCAGATACAGTTTGCGCGGGCGGATAGCCGCGGCGTCCACGCCGAAAGCCAAGTACACATCCGGGGCAACGCGGACGTTGAGGTTGCCACGGTCGTAGCAGATGTTGGTGTCAGTCTCGATAAAGACATCGGGCCTGCGATGAAAATCGGTAAAGTAAGCTATCGCAAGGCCCATGACTTCATGTATTTCACGACTCTGTTCCATGTGGTCGGGGGGAAGCTCCTTCTCGTCTGGGTCGAAGTCGAGGGCGGCGTAGTCAATTTCGCCCTGGCGGTTGTAGGGGAGCATCCCGGTCTTGGCTGGTTTCGTGGTCATATCAGCCCTCGATGACCGTACGGTTTCCTGCTGTACGATGACCGCAGTCTTTTGGGGAATTATAGCGGGTGGCTGCCAGCGGGGTGTAGAGTAAGCCGGTCGCCATGAACGCCGAAGCAGAAATACGCCAGCGCATCACGGCTTACGGACGGCTCACCTTCGCCGAGTTCATGGAAGTTGCGCTGTACCACCCCGGCGGAGGTTACTACACATCAGGGGACAGGGTCGGCGCCTCGGGTGATTACTACACCAGCCCGTCGGTGCATCCTGCCTTCGGCGCCTTGCTGGCCGTTCAGCTCTTCCAGATGTGGCAGCTGCTGGGACGCCCGGAACCGTTCAACGTGGCTGAGGCCGGCGCCGGAAACGGACTCCTGTGCCGGGACATCCTCGCGACCGCTGCCGGATTACCGGGCCCGTTTCGTGAGTCCCTGCGCTATGTCTGTATCGACCGCCGGAGTTCAGCTGGGCTTGAATCGGGCTTGTACAGTGTAAGCCGCATCTGCTCCGATGGCGTGCCGCTGCGGGGCGTCGTGGGCTGTGTGCTCTCCAACGAGTTGCTGGACGCTATGCCGGTCCATCAAGTGACCTGCGAGGACGGCGAGCTAAAGGAGCTATATGTTGTCTCACGAGACGGGGAACTGGCAATGCAAGCGGATACGCCATCCACTCCCCTGCTGGCACAACGGCTTAGCTCGCTGGGCGTGCGGCTACAGGAGGGGCAGGTCGGCGAGGTAAACCTGGCGCTGGATGGCTGGATCGAGGGGGTGGCTGAATCACTTGAACGTGGGTTTGTGCTGGCCATTGACTACGGTCGCCTGGCGGAGGACCTGTACTCACCGACGGAACGCCCCCGGGGGACGCTTACCACCTACAGGAATCACCTGCAGACCGACCGGCCCCTGGAACGCATAGGGCAGCAGGATATGTCGGCGCAGGTTGACTTCACCACTGTGGCCAGGTCCGCGAGGGACGTAAGCCTGAATGTTCTAGGCTACGCCAGTCAAGCCGAGTTCCTGCGCAACCTGGGGATCGACCGACTGATGGCCCGCATGGCAGGCGCGCCGCCCAGGTCGTCACAGTCCGGCCACAGGGCAATGCGCGAACTGGTCAAACCAGATGGTCTCGGCGCGTTCCGGGTAATGGCTCTAGGCAAGAAAGCGGGCCAGCCTAGCTTGTGGGGATTCCACAGCTCTGACGAACCTGCCGAACTCGCCGGGCAAATGCCGGTACTGTCGCCAACTGACGAACACGTCGATCTGCTGTCTGGGCGCTACCCTTGGCATCAAGTGGAATTCGATGTGCCGTGGGACACCCTCTGGCCCGGGGATGAGTCGCCAGAGTAGCTACCGGAAACTATCCAATAGACGATGAGTGTCTTCGCAGCGGGAATCTCACCGGACGATTTCACCCCCACCCTAACCCTCCCCCGTCGAGGGGGAGGGAACTCTTGTAACAATTACCTAAGACGCGGGCTCGGCCAGCCCGATTCTGACGGAAACGGGCTTCATGCTCTCGACGATGAACGAGATGTGTTCGTCCAGGTCCACTCCCAGCTCGTCGGCGCCCTTCTGGATGTCGTCGCGGTTCACGTCCTTGGCGAACGCCTTGTCCTTCATCTTGCGCCGCACTGACCGGGGAGTGACCTCTTCCAGGCTCTTGTTGGGACGGACCAGGGCCACCGCACGGATGAAACCCGACAGTTCGTCGACGGCGAACAGGGTGTGCTCCATCAGGGACTCGCGGGGGATGCCGCCGTGCTCGCCGTGGGTGAGCACGGCGCGGATGATGTCCTCGGGGTACCCGGCGTCCCGGAGAATCCCGGCGCCGTAGGTGGGATGGCTTTCCGGCGTCGGGCAGATTTCCCAGTCGAAATCGTGCAGCAGACCCGCTATGCCCCAGCGCTCCTCGTCCTCGCCGTACTTCCGGGCGTAGCCACGCATGGATGCCTCGACGGACAGCAGGTGCTTCATCAGCATGTCCGTCTTTACGTGCTGACCAAGAAACTCCAGGGTATTATCCCTGCTCATCAGTTCCATCAGGCTGTTCCTCCGGATCGTCGTCGGTGTTGTCAGGCTGCTGCCCTGCCTCTGCCGGGCGCCATCCCGGCCGGGGCAGACAGCGAACGGCTGTGGTAAGGAAGCCGCTGTGCGCCACCATTCGATGAGAGGGGCGGACGCTGCGCTCGGTAACGTGCCAGGTCCGCAGCAGGGTTTCCAGCGATTCCACGAGCTGGTAGCGGCCGTCGTTCTCGAGGGCCCCGACCAGGCGGTGGACCTGCAGGACGGTGGGCAAGAAGCTGAGCATCACCCCGCCCATAACCAGCGCATCGCCGATGGTATCCACGGCGTTCCAGGGCTCGGGAACGTCGAGGACCACACGGTCCACCTCTCGCTCCTCTATGCCGTCGTAAATGTTTCCGATCTTCACCTCGAGGTTGGAGGTGTCCGGGACCACACGGCTGATGTTCCGCATGGCCTTGGACAACACCGATTCGTCGATCTCGTAGGTGATGACCCTGCCCTCCCGGCCGACAGCGCGCAGCAGTGCGGCGGTAAGCGCGCCGGAACCCAGCCCGCCCTCGATAACGGTCGCGCCCGGGAAAATGTCGGCAAAGCTGACTATGTTGCCCAGGTCTTTCTGGTAGATGATCTGAGGCCCACGTGGCATCTGCCGAACGTAGTCGCCCAGCGTCGGGCGGACCGCCAGCAGGGTGTGGCCCCGGTCGGTCCGGTACCAGCCGCCGACGCTGCTGCCGATCAGCAGTTCGTGCCGCAGCCGCCCCAGGTGGCTGTGGAATGTCCCGTCGTCCTCTAGGGTGACCAGATAGCGCCGGGACTTCCGGTCCAACAGCATGGCGAGTTCCCCAGGGCGGAAGCAGTTGGGGTCGCTTTCGTCCAGAAGACCATTATTAACAGAGACGACGGCTGGTTGGTTCTCGGTCACTGACTCTTCCAAGCTGATCGCCTAGTCGCCGGCGGGAGCAGCTGCCCTGCTCTCGTCGTAGGCGGCGGGTCGACTGCCCTCAAGGTAGGCGGTGTTGTGATCGGCGTAGGGGTCCATATCAGGGAACACCACCAGCAGCTCCGCATTTTCCTCGCCGACAACCCTGAACCCGTGCTCGGCTCCCGGCGGTATGACCAGGGTGTGGTCCTTCCCCACGCGATGCAGCTCGCCGTTGATGCGGACTTCAAGGGTGCCTGACATTATGACAATCAGCTCGTCTATGGCGTGGGTGTGCAGGGGGGCTCCGGTGCCGGGCTCAGCGGTGTTGAGGCTGAGCGACGTGGATACACCGTGCTCGTGGGTGGTGATGTCCCACTTTCGGTAACCGGGCCTCCACGGCACCTCGGGCACATGGCGGTGATCAATGATAGGCATGGCAGTTCCTCCGTTAAAGCCGGCACAGGGCACGTTCCCTGCGCCGTTTAGGGCGCCACGGAGCACGTTCGTTCCTCACTCTGTGGCGCAGTTGGAATGAATCATCGCCGCCCTCTCCGAACATTGCCGGGCAGTCGGCGGGCCTGCCCATTGTACGCTATCCGGGTCTGATCCCGCACTGCGTTGATGAAGGGCAGCCTGAACACGGCGATTGCGCAGGATCAGTCCTTTAGGCTACATTCACCGGACAGCAAGCATTCCCAAGGCGGCTTTATGCAGCGACGCCTCTTTACATACGAGGAAGCGAACTCACTGGTGCCATGGTTGCAGCGCACTTTCGACCAGGTGAACTCCATCCTGGAGCGGCTGGAAACAGCGAGAGAACAATTGGCTGGAGTCCAGCGGGAGCGGCAGAGGCTAAACGGCACCTTCCAGCAGCACGACGAGATCCGGGACTTGCAGGACCAGCTGGAGCGCCTGGGGACAGACGTCCGCAGCCTGGTGGATGAAATTTCCGGACTGGGAATCATCATCAGGGACGTCTCCCAGGGCCTGGTTGATTTTCCTCACATGCGCGACGGCCGGGAGATATATCTCTGCTGGATCGGCGGTGAGGAGAGCATCGGCTTCTGGCACGAGACCGACCGCGGATTCATTCACCGGCAGCCGTTGTAGCGCATTGGAGATTGCAGTCGTGGCGAAAGGTGCAGGCCAATGGTTTTTCGCGGTATTATGAGATGCCAAAACAATGCGACTGGAGCGAGATATGACTGAATACATAGCGTCACCCACCGACTGGGTCCGTGAACAGGTCGAGCTTTACGAGAGCAGCGGGGGAACGCAGGGCACCACCCTGCGCGACACCGGGCTGCCGGTCATCGTCGTTACCAACAACGGCAACAAGACAGGCGCGATCAGGAAGACTCCCCTGATGCGGGTCAAGGACGGCAACAACTACGTGCTGGTGGGATCCAAGGGCGGCGCACCCCAACACCCGGTCTGGGTGCACAACCTCAGGGCCGACCAGAACGTGGAGATCCAGGACGAGACCGAGACCCACACCATGCGAGTACGCGAGGTGCGCGACGACGCGGAGCGCTCCAGGCTGTGGGACATTTCGGTGGAGGCCTTCCCGCCCTACGCCGAATACCAGGAGCGCACGACGCGGAAGATTCCGGTCTTCCTCGCCGAGCCTGTCTGATTTCACCGGGCGTCGGCAGCCCGGGCATCTCAATCCCTGCTCTGACCACAAGACCGGTCCGTTTGCGATACGCGAACGGGCCGGTTCTCCTTTGTTCCCAGGCGAACCGGCGTACCAGCATCGGGAGGAAATTAGAGGGTGTCTAATAGGCCCATTCCATTTATGACGAACAGGCTGCGGGCCGCATCCATCCACTCTTGAAAATACACAGGGACGCCCTCACCCTCTCCCATAGGGAGAGGGAACCTATTAGACATCCTCTCAGGCGGATTGTTGTGATAGGGGTCAACGAGGTTGGCGGCAGCGGAAAGGCGTGGGCTGTACTTCCTTATAATATAATTGAAGCATGTTCTCTGCTGCCTCCCGGTTCAAGAACAAGTTGCACTCGCCGTTCCACCGCCAGCGGGACCGTGTCGTCGAGCAGGTGGGGCGGCAACGCGAACGCGCCGTAGGCCAAGTGGGTCGGCAGCGCGAACGCGTTGCCGGGGAAGTTGAACGTCGGCGGGATAGAGTGGTCAAGCACCGCCGTTTCCTGCGGACACGAGTGAGAATCAGGCGCCTGGAACGGCGCTTGATGGCCAACCCGGTTGTCGCCCTGCTCTATCGCACCGGGCGCGAGATGAGCGCCGACGACGCCACTCACATGGCGGCGGGCCTCGCCTACTATGCGGTGCTGTCACTCTTTCCGCTCACGGTGGGGCTGATCAGCCTGCTTGGGCTGCTCCTGGAACCGGACGCGCTGCACGGTGAAATCTTCCAATTCTTCGAAGAGTATCTGCCTGTCTCGGAGGAGTTGCTGGCTTCAAATATTGACGCGGCAGGGAACATTCATGGCTTCCTGGGAGTGGTCAGCTTTTTCGGCCTGTTCTGGTCCGCCAGCCTGATGTTCGGCGCCATAACCCGCTCGGTCAACCGCGCCTGGGACATTCACCAGGACCGGCCCTTCTATATAGACAAGGTACGCAACATCGTCATGGCATTCAGCGTTGCGCCGCTTTTCCTGCTGTCGGTCAGCACCACGGCGGCGTTGCAGATGCTTGAGGGAGCGGACCTTCCGGCGGGAATGGTGGCGACGACTCTTGAGCATGGCTTTGCCGAGACGGCGGCGCGCATTCTGCCCTTCCTGTTTTCGCTGACGATATTCATGCTGATCTACAAGTTCACGCCGAATACGCAAACACACTGGCGCTACATCTGGCCCGGCGCGGTGCTGGCGGCGGCGCTGTTCGAGATCTCCAAGAGCGTGTTTGTCTTCTACGTCGACAACTTTGCCAACTACGAAGAGGTCTACGGCTCGCTGGCCTCGGTGATAGTGCTCCTGGCGTGGACCTACTTTTCCGGGCTTATACTCATCGCGGGCGCCGAATTCTCCTCCGAATACGAGCGGATGCGCCACGGCGTCGAGAGGGGACAGGTGATCGTCAGGCCTGGGAAAGACGCCGACGCGGGCTGATCACTCCTCAGGCGAACAGGCGTCGCCGGGGCTTGTGTCCTCGGAGCCGTCCGTCTTTTCGGGCGCTGCGGCCTCCGGCCCCTGCTCCCCGGAACCGGGCGGGCGGTTCCATTCTCTGGCGAAGTAGACGGCCAGGTCCCTGACTAAAGCCACGGCGGGCGGCCCGAGAATGACGCCCCAGAGCCCGAAGTAGTTGCTGGCGATCACGATCACCAGGATAACCGCCACCGGGTGCAGGTTGAGGGCGTCTCCCTGTATGCGCGGCACCAACAGGACGTTTTCTACTATTTGCACACCGAGATAGAGCAGGATCACCCACGGGACCATGGACGGCTCGGTGGCAAGGGTCACCAGCACTCCTACCGCGCCGCCAATCCAGGGGCCAATGACGGGCACCAACTCTGTCAGTCCTGCCACGATGCCCAGCACGAAGGCAAAGGGGACTCCCATCAGCAACAAGCCGATGGTTACCACCGCCCCGACAACCAGACTCAGGATGACCTGCCCTCGAATGTATGACCCAATCGTCCGGTCGGCGATGTCCAGCGCGTCCTGCAGGTAGGGCCGAAGCGACCCGGGAAAGGGCGACGACAGGGAGGACCGGATGCTTGAGGAGTCTTTAATCAGGTAAAAGACCAGCACCGGGGCTGTAACCAGTCCCAGGACCAGGGAGAAAGAGCTGGAGAGAACGCTGACAGTCTGCGTTACAACGTTCCAGGCAGCGTCGGTCAGGGTGCTGCCGGCGCCTGCCAGACCCTCTTCGATCTTGGCCCTTATGTCAGGCGGTATCTGCTCGGTATACCGGGTCAGCCAGCCTTCCATTGTGGTCCGGGCGGAGGTGAAGAACTCGGGAAACTCCTCTGCGAAACGCTGCCCCTGTTCCACTGTGGGAGGGATCACCAGGGCCAGCACCCCCGCCATCAAACCCAGGATGCCGACGAATATGACCGAAACCGCAATGCCCCGGCTGAGGCCCTCCCTACGCTCCCTCCAGGGCATCGCCCGTTCCAGCAGGCGCGCCACCGGCAGCAGGACATAGGCCACCACAACACTGATGCCAAGGGTCAGCAGCACTGTGCCCAGCAAGTACAGGACCAGCAGGGTGGCGACGACCACCGCCCCTGCAGCGATCAGCCGCCGCCGCTTTTGCCTCAGCTCAGCGTCCATTGGCCCCGGGGTTTATGGCCGCCACGCAGCACGCTCGTGCCTCGCTCTGTGGCGGCGGCGGGGAAACACATTCCCTCTCCCGCTCCTTGTCCGGCACCTCAACCTATCGTCTGCGCAACTCGTAGCGGTACCCGGTGTGGGTACCCCGGTCAGGGACTGCGGTGGGGCTGGCCGCCGGGAAGGGATATGCGGGATCCGCCGACTTTTCGCCGAGGGTGTTGCGCACTGTGCCGATGCCGTCAACCTCCATTTCCACCACGTCGCCGGGTTCGAGGAATCGGGCTGCCTCGTATCCCTTGCGAATGGCCTCGCGCACTGACCCGCCGCCGACCGTGCCGCTGCCAATGACGTCACCCGGCGCGATACGGCTGTCCTTCGACGCCCGCTGCACGATCTCGCCCCAGGAGTAGTAGGCCATGGCAGCATCGCCGTCCGTCAGCCATGACTCGCCGTTGACCCGCACCTGGCACTTCACCGTCAATCGCCCGTTGCGAATGTACGGCGCCATTTCGTCGGTGGTGACGACCCACGGCCCCAGGGTGCTGGCAGTATCCTTGCCCTTGGCCGGGCCCAGGCCGAATGCCATCTCGTCGAACTGTACGTCCCGGGCGCTCCAGTCATTGAAAATGCAGAACCCGGCGATGTGAGACAGGGCATCAGTCTGGGAAACGTCGGTGCCGTTCCTGCCAATCACTGCGCCGATCTCCATCTCATAGTCGTACTGGTCAGAGGTGGAGGGGAAAGGCACCGTGTCGTCCGGCCCGTAAATGCAGAGAGTGTTGGAAAAGTAGAACACCGGCATCCGGTACCAGACCTCGTTGGGTTCCCTCGTGCCTTGCGAGCTGGCATGCTCCTCGTAGACGATAAAGTCGCGCACGGTCGGGGGCTGAAGAATCGGGGACCGCAGCCTGACCGCGTCCAGGGCCACGGCGGGGGCCGCAGCCCCTCCGGCCAGGGCGTCGCCGACCCGGTCGATGGACGACTCGTCCAGCGCCAGCAGTCCTCCCACGTCCCGTATGGTTCGCGGCTCTCCCAGCAGCGCGGTAACATCCACCACGCTGTCGTTCTGCAAAACGCCGCAGCGTGACCCGGTTCCATTATCGTAAGTAAGCAGTTTCATAATGAGAGCTCCTTTGGCCGTGTTGAAAAAGGGACGGATTGCGATGCGAAGATAAGGACGCAGCGACTCCGGGTTAAAAAGAGCCGGGAATCAGCTGCGTCCGTCAGGGCATTTCCGGGCCTAGTACTACAGTAGCAGATTAGATAGGCGCCGTTTGTAGTGGCAGCGCCGGGCTCTGGCTTGGTGGCGGCGTCGCCACCAGGACCAGTACAGGACGAAGCTAGGCGGTTGGCTTTCGGCCCATACCAGGCGTGTCAGCAGCCGCCGAACCTCCGGCACTGTAATGGGAATCAGCTCTTCATCCAGACCGTAATTGCCCCCTTTTCTCCCTGTTCCAGTGCATGATGCCGGATTACCGTCAGACAGGCGTGGGCCAGCATGGCCAGGGTGATGTGCCGGTACCAGCCATCCCACCGCCTTACCTCGTACTGGTCAAGACCCACCTCTCCCTTGGCCTCCTCAAAACACTCCTCTATGGTCCAGCGCCTCCCGGCAACTCTCACCAGTTCCTCCAAGGCCGTTCCCGCCGGGCCATAACAGACGTAATAAGCCAGTTCCCCAGGGTTGGCAATGCTGCGCCGCACCAGCAGCCAGTGACCCTTGTCAGGCTCTCTCAGGGGCCGTATTTCCACGGCGGTCCAGTCGTAGACCCGAGGTCCCTTGGCCCCATCCCCGGCACTGATCCTGACCCATCCTGTTTCGTCAGCCTGCGAGGCCAGCCGGTCAGCCCGCACCTGCCTGGGCCCCTTCTCCGTCAGAGCCCACAGTTTTTCGTTGCGCTTGACGGCCAGCACGTGGGGAACATCCTGCCTCTCCAGCCACAGCCGCAACTTCCGGTCGTTGCCGTAGACCTCGTCCCCGGTGAACCAGGCGAAGGGGACACCCGATTCCAGTGCCCGCCCCAGCATCAGCCTTGCCAGTTGACCCTTGGTCCGGAATACCGTGTCCTCCGGCACCCCGGCCTCCCGCCGCCGCTCCCGGTCGTCCGCCCATACTTGGGGCAGGTACAACTCCCGGTCCAGCAATGCCCGGCCTTTGGCTGAGGCATAGGCCAGGAACACCCCAATCTGACAGTTCTCGATCCGCCCCGCCGTCCCGCTGTACTGACGCTGCACCCCGGCCGACTTGTCGCCCTTCTTGAGGAACCCCGTCTCGTCCACCACCACAACCGCGCCACCGTCGCCCAGATGCTCCACCACATAGTCCTTGAGATCGTCGCGCACCAGGTCCGCGTCCCACCGGTAGTTGTACAGCAGGCGCTGCACGCCGTCGGGAGTGGCGTCGCCCGCTTGCTCCGCCAACTGCCAGCCGTTCTTGCGCTCCACCGGGCTTAGCAGGCCCCGCAGATACGCCAGCGCCCGGCGGCGCGGCTCCGGCCTCCGGAACCGCCCGCCAATGCACTCATGGAGTCGCTCTATGCCCTCGGCCCAACGGGCCACCTCCGCTACCTCATCACTCCCAACTACCACCATGACACCTCATCCCACTTGACTGCCCCAATTCTACCTTTTCTAAATCTGCGACTGTAGTACTAGTGCATGGGAGAGAAGCTTGCCGGGGCCATGATCTTGTTTTCCTGTGAGACCCGCCCCGGAGCGCCACTGGGCCACTGGGGGATCTTGCTGGCGGCAGCGCGTACCTCGGCGCGGTGGCCCAGGCTCTTGTAGGGCCAGATGTGCATCCACTTGTTCAGGCCGCCAAAGTCTGTGTACATCCCGGCCGCCAGGGGCGAGAACTCCTCGCGGTAGGGCAGGGCCTCGGCCCACCGGCGCAGCAGCTCAGGAATGGAGCCGGGCTGGTAGGTGTACACGCGCATCTCGTAGATCGCGCCCAGGGCCTGGTCGCCACCCATGGGCTTCATGAACGGCGCAGGCTGCCAGACCTCGGCGTTCATGTGCAGGATGTTGCCGGGGGTGATCTTGGGCGGCCAGTTGGGGTCCTTGCCGGCTGCCTCCCGGACCTTGGCCCGCTCCTCGAGGCTCTCATAGCCCCAGACGTGGATGATCTGGTTCAGCGGCCCGATTTCGGTGTGCCAGAACGCCGCGATGGGTGAATACTTTTCGCGGTGCGGCAGGGCCTCGGCGAAAGCCTCCTCGGCCTGCTCCACCGCCCCTGGCTTCATATCGTAGGTGCGGACTTCGTAAATCATGCGCTCTCCTTACGGCAGCTCCCTCTCCCTCGAGGGAGAGGGTTGGGGTGAGGGTGAATCTTCGGCGTTGACGATTGTTTGCCAACTGCGCAAAGTGTAGCAACCGAGCAAATAGGGGGCAAGCGTAGCAAATATAGGATTGATTTCGGGCAAAAGAAGAGGCCGAAGCTCTGCGTCTTTCAAGATGCAAAACCCCGGCCCTTCCGGTCGCTTCTCGCGTCCCTACTCAGTAGGAAACAAGCTACCCCTGCCAAGGACATTTCAACCCTAACAGTTTGTAACTAGTTCGTCAAGTGCCAAGGTGCCCCCGGCGGGACTCGAATCCGCGACCTTATCCTTGGCGGGGATAGGCTCTCTCCAACTGAGCTACGGAGGCACGACGGCATTTTAACACTCACTGCGTCCGCTGTTATCATCCAAGTGTCATTAATTGCAGGAGGTTCCCCAATGACCCAAGAACTGGGCCGCATCAGCCGGCCCGGAGCGGACCAGTACCGGGGCCGGCGCAAGCTGATCCTGCTGCCCCTGCTCTACAGCCCGGCCACCAATGAGCCCGAGGGAGCAGCGGCGCTGCAGAACTACTGGCAGCAGGCCCAAACCCAGGTTGCGGCTCTGGAAAACGCCCTCGGCGGCCTGCATCGCATCTACCACGAGAGCGTCACCGATGGAGCGTCCGATGGCCTGGAGCAGCTGAAGGCGGGCGACCTGCGCAGCCACGGCTTGATCGCTCTCAAGTGCGAGGCCGGGGCAGTCCTGGAGGCTACCGAAGACATCGAGATCCTGCTGGAAACCCTCGACCTGCAGCGCTGCCTGATGATGCCTATGGCCAGTCAGACCGTCGCCACGCGGCTGCAGGAATGGCACGCCGAGGCCAACCGCCGCCGCTACGAGCACATCGCAAATCGCATCGACTCGACCCTCGAGGAGGAGGGCGTCGGCCTGCTGCTGATCAGCGAGCGCCACTCGGTGCAGTTTCCGCAGGACATCGAGGTCTTCTACGTCTCGCCGCCCGCCCTGGACGACTTCCGTCGATGGCTGCAGAACTGGGCGGCCCGCCAGCAGCAGGCAGCGGCTGAATCCCCGTCTGTACGGGCGACGGGCCCGTCGCCCCTGCATTATTGTGCTTAAGTGATTGCCCTGATTCACCGCCTCCCAATCACGGTAATCCCATAATCAAACAAATCACAGTTCAGACAAGGAGCGGCAATTGACACACCCCATGTCTAATTCCATACTAGCCACTGACCACCGTCCACTAGCCACTGACCAGGGGGCGTGTTATGAACCGCGAATTCTTCTTTTTCACCGAGATGGGATACACCGCGTATCCCCAGGATGAAGCCAAGGACATGGGCTACAACAACCTGATGTTCCCCAACGAGCATTTCAGTCCCGAGACGGCACAGGGGCTGTACAGCATGTACTTTGACGAGTTGCAGTACTGCACCGAGGCGGGGTTCGACGGCGTGATGATCAACGAGCATCACAACAACCCGCTGTGCATGATGCCCTCGGTCAACGTCATCGGCTCGATTCTGGCCTCCCGGACCAAGCAGGGCAAGATTGTGTTCCTGGGCAATGTGCTGCCCATCCACGAAAATCCCCTGCGCATCGCCGAGGAAATCGCCATGATCGATATCCTCTCCGGCGGGCGCGTGGTGTGCGGCTTCGTGCGGGGCATCGGCCAGGAGAGCATGGCCACCAACACCAACCCCCTGTACAACCGCGAGCGGTTCGACGAGGCCCACAACGTCATCGTGGACGCCTGGACCAAGCCCGGCCCGTTCCGCCACGAGGGCAAGCACTATCACTACCGCGTGGTGAACCCGTGGGTGATGCCGTTGCAGAAGCCGCACCCGCCCATCTGGATCCCCGGCGTGGCCTCGCCTGAGTCGGTGATCTGGGCGGCACAGCACGGTTATCCCTATGTGGCCCTGGCCCCGCCTCTGCAGCTGCTGTCGGACATCTACCAGCTGTACCAGAACACCGCCGAGGCCGACGGCTGGACTCCCACGCCGCAGCACCGGGGCTACGCCGTGCGGGTAGCCGTGGCCGACTCCGACGAGAAGGCTTACGAGGAGGGCAAGAATTTCTACTGGCAGCTGGGAACGTCCTTCGGCGTGACCCCGCCTCACTGGCTGGCGCCTCCCGGCTACCTGACCCGCGCCGCCGCCACCGGAGCCCGCGAGCAGGCCCGCCGCGCCGTGCAGACGGTGGTGCCGGGCGGCCCGGTGCTGCCCTACGACGACGCCCAGGAGACCTTCCAGATCGTCACTGGCAATCCGGACACGGTCATCAAGAAGATGAAGCACCTGATCGACGTCATCGATCCGGGCTACATCATTTTCTGGGGCCGCGAGGGCCCAATGACCCACGAGGTCGCCGTGCGCAACATCGACCTGCTGACCCAGGAGGTCATCCCGGCCCTCCGCGAGTACGAGGCCCAGCGGGAGGGATAGCCTCGAAATCACCTCTCCCTCCTGTAGAAATGAGGGAAGAGGAGTGAGAAAAGAGAGGGATGGTATGTCTTGTTTCTCATTTCTCGTTTCTCTTTTCTCTCCGGGAGGTGAGGGCGTCCCTGGCGTTCGGATAAGGACATCCCAGGAGAAGCCACAGTGACCACAGAGAACCACGGCAAACAGAACGGCGGCGCGGATGTGGCGGCAGCCATCCGCGCCTCCTTCCGTGTGCCCAGCGATTCCGAAATCGCCCCGGGCGATGCCCCGGCCCTGGCGAGAACCTATCGCGGCATGATGGAAGATTACCGCCAGCACGGGCGGCAGTACCTGGTCATAGGCGACTACCGCCAGGCTGCCGAAAAGTCGTGGGGCGCTTTCGCGGAATCGGTGAAGTCCATCGCCGCCGACTACGGGATGAAAATCTCCTTTCACGGCACAATCGTCGGCGTCGCCGGGCGGCTGGCCACCCTGGCCGCTCAGGACGACCCGGATGCAGGGGACACCCTCCGCCACGGGCTAAGCTCTGCCCGCAGTCTCCACCAGCATTTCTACGAAAACGACCTGGAGCCGGACGTGATAGTGCTATCGTCCGACGACGTGAATGCCGCCATCGACCTGATGCAGCAACGGTTCTCCTCCAGCCCAAACGGCGGCGGCTGACGCTCCGGGCTCCCTGCGTCGCTTTCGGTGTGGCCTTTGTCTGGGCGCCGTCTTTCCTGTCGCCTTGTTGGGCGCCGCCTTTCCTGGGCCCGGTGGGGCGGCGCTGCGTCGCTTTCGGTGTGGCGGCGCTGCCTACGCCTCCCCTGCCGCCTCGTCCGGGCTGGGCATGCGGTAGCCGATGCGCGGCTCGGCGAAGATGTACCTCGGGCTGCCGGCCTCCTCGCCCAGCTTGCGCCGCAGCCGCTTCACGTAGCTGCGCAGGTTCCCCCGCCCCCCCGATGTCCCGGCTCTGCCGAGGACGCCCGGCGGGGCCGGCTTATCGGGGCCCCACAGCCGCTCCAGCAGGTGGTCGAAGGCCAGCACCCGCCCGGCGTTGAGCGACAGCTCGGTGAGCAGCTGGTACTCCGTCGGCGTCAGACGCACCGGCCGGCCCGCCACGCTGACCTGCCGCGCCCCGTAGTCGATGGCCAGGTCGCCCAGCGCGAAGGGCCCCTCCGGCTCGCCGGGGGATGCCCTCGCCGCCCGGCGCAGGGCGTTGCGCACCCGGGCCACCAGCTCCGTCGGCGAGAAGGGCTTGACCATGTAGTCGGCGGCCCCCGCCTCCAGCGCCCGCGCGATGGTCTCGTCCCGGTTGTAGGCCGACAGGAAGACCACCGGCACGTCGGCGATGCGCAGGAACCGGCCCATCACCTCGATGCCGTCGCCGTCGGGCAGCAGCAGGTCCAGCAGCACCAGCCGGGGCCGTTCCCGCTCGAACAGTCGCAGCGCCCGCTCCGGGTCGCCAGCCATCAGCGGCGCGTAGCCCGCCGGCGTCAGCGCGTCCCGCACGTTGCGCAGCGTCACCGGGTCGTCGTCCACCACCAGTATGCGCGGCCGCTCCCCCGTCTCCCCCGGCTGCCGGGCAGCAGCCGACGGCGGCGGCTGCGGCTCAGCCACCGGCAAAGAGAAGCTGAACACGCTGCCCCGGCCCAGGCCCTCGCTCTCCGCCCGGATGCGCCCGCCGTGGGCCTCCACGATGCCCTTGCAGATGGCCAGCCCCAGCCCCGACCCCAGCGCTGCCCCAGAGATGTACGGGCGACCGGCCGGTCGCCCGTACTCTCTCTCCGGGGCCATCGGGGCCGGGGCCATCGGGGCCGGGGCCGGTCGCCCGTACTCTCGTTTCTCATTTCCCGTTTCTCTTTTCTCTCCGGGGCCGTCGGGGCCGGGATCGGGGCGCGATAGCTTGCGGAACAGGTAGGGCAGCCGCTCCGGCGCTATGCCACGGCCCCGGTCCGACACCGCGATGCTGACCATCCCCTCCTGGCGCCGATTCCATCGAGCGTCCTCGGCAGGGCCGGGATCCGGCCCCGTCCGGGACGCGCTGACCCGTATCGCCGTCTCCGGCGGCGAGCTGCGGGCCGCGTTGGACAGCAGGTTGCCCAGCACCTGCACGATGCGCCGCCGGTCCGCCAGCACCCAGGGCAGGTCCGGCTCCAGGTCCAGCGTCACGCTGCGGCCCGGCTCCCCCGCCCCGAACGCGCTGCGGGCCTCGTCCACTAGCGCCGCTACCGCCACCGGCTCCGGCGACACCGGCAGCGACCCGCTCTCGATCCGGGCCACGTCCAGCAGCTGCCCGATCAGGTCCCGCATCCGGTCCGCCTGGGCCTCGATGATGCGCACGAACTGGAGCAGCTCCGCCGGGTCCAGCGAGGGCAGCGACTCCCGCAAATTGACCGCCGAGCCTTTGATGGAGGTCAGCGGCCCCCGCAGCTCGTGGCTCACCAGGCCCAGGAACTCCGCCCGCAGCCGCTCCATCTCCTCCAGCGGCGTCAGGTCCTGCAGCGTGACCACCACCGTCTCCACCCGCCCGTCCTCCGCCCACACCGGCGTCGCGCTGACCAGCACGGTGACGCTCCGCCCGCCGGGCGCCGAGACTACCACCTCCTCGGCCCGCACCGTCTCCCCGCCCCGGATCAAGCCCGGGGCGCCGGACAGCGGCGCCTCCCGCCCGTCGGCCCGCCGGAAGCTCAGCGAGTCCAGGACCTGCTCCAGCTCCGCCCCCGTTTCCCCTTGCCCCGATGCGCCGATTCCATCGAGCGTCCTCGGCGCAGCCGGGACATCGGGGTGACGGGGCCGCAGCGCCTCCAGCATCCGCCGCGTCTCCCGGTTGACGTACAGCGGCGCGCCCGTACCCGCGTCGAACACCACCACGCCCACCGGCGAGGTGTTGATCAGCGTTTCCAGGTCAACCCGGGCGGTCAATTCACCCTCTCAACTAAGGGCGCACAGCCGTGCGCCCGGCGCTGGGGTTGCGTACGCCCTGGGCTGCTGGCGTGTGGGCATAAGTATTGCCCCGTCCATCCTCATGCTACGTGTCCTGTGCATCCATGTTAGAGACCAAATGGGCGCGAAAATTGCCACCAAAGTGACACCGGAATTGGGGTAGTAATTCACCGACATGCAACCGTTTGCGTGATACTATGTCTCACAGTCTTCGTTGACGCTAATAGTTTTACCGCATCCATACATCAATGACAAGACCATATAGTCTCAAACATCAATGAAAGTGAGACTGAACTGCCAGCTAAATCTCAATAACGGACACAGGTGAGACAAAACCGCAGATCCGGCGGCAAATCAAGGGCGAGGATGTTGCCTGGGTCAGCCCCTAGCGGCGGCGGCCCTGTACACAGCGCAATGCCAGGAACACATAACCCGGACACAAGCATAGCGTGAAGCCGACTCCGGGCTTGCCGTCAAAGGCAACCCCGGCGCGGAAGGGAGCAAGCAGACCAATAGCTACCCAGGAGACGGGCCAATGTAGGACACCCCAGCGGCCCCGGCGCATACCAAGGCACGTACCCCTGAAAACAAAGACAAGGAGCACCAAGGATACCACTATGTACCCATTTACCCACGCACCAAGACACTACATTCTCATAGGCACCATTCTGGCGTTGGCCGCCCTGGCCATCGTCCTGCTGCTGGCCTCCGGCAGCGGCGCCTCGGCCAGGACCACGGCTTCCGATCTCGCGGCCCCGGGCAGCGGCCTGCTGCCCCAGCAGGACGAACCCCAGACCGAGCCCGAAGCCTGCGCCACCAACCCCGCCGAGGTGGTCGTCATGGGCAGCGTGGCGCTGTTCGACGTGTACTGGGACCCGGAGACCGAAACCCTGAACAACAACCCCTGCCCGCCGGCGGTTGTGCACACCGACCATGTCGATCCCGATACGGAACAAACAACGGAGATAACCACTCGCTCCCCTTCCGACGTTGACATCGGGCATACAGTCGTCCACCTCCGCCACCAGGTGGCGCGTCGCACGCTGGTGGCGAAACGCGACGGCCAGGAAGTCCAGGCCAGCGAGCTGGCCGTGGACCCAGACGGTCCGCTGTGGGGGGCGTATCCGCCGGGCGAAGAGAACAAGCAGGTCTGGTTCCTGCCAGTGTTCGCCACCGAAGAGGAGGAGCACGCGCACGCGCAAGAGCTGGCCTTCCATCTCGGCTTCTCCGCCGGGCTGCTGCGGGACGAGGACTGGAACGGCGATATTCTGTACGACTTCGAGGTGATTCGGGAGCCGGGGATTGACCCCAGCGACCGGGGCATCATCCTAGCCTCCCGAAGCAACTCGTTCAGCCGGGCCGATGTGCAGTGGGACACTCGCCACCCCGACAGGAACCCGGTCCAGGTCGAGCCCGGCGAGTACGTGCACCGCGCCTGGGCGTTCACCAAGCCCGGCACATACGTCCTCGAGGTGCAAGCCAAGGGGAATCCCGAAGACAGTCTGGTCGCTGACGACCGCATAGACGTCGTTACCAGCGTAGCGCGGCGCTACACCTTCCACGTCGGCCTGCTGGCCGACCTGGAGGTTGAGGTAGAAGCGAGCGACTCCTCGCCCGCTGCCGGCGGCGAGGCGCGGTTCACCATAACCGCGAGCAACGGCGGCCCCAGCGAAGCGCCGGATACGGTGGTCAGAGTCGAGCTGCCCCATGGCTTGACCTTCTCCTCATCCAGCGTGGGCGACGCCTACGACGCCGGCGAGTGGCGCATCGGCGACCTCCTCGCCGACGCCAGCGCCAGCATGACCCTTGTCGCCGACGTGGGCGAGAACACCCATGGCGAAGAGCTGACCGTTACCGCCTCCATCAGCGCCACGGAATTGATCGGCGACTCGCCGGTTACCGAGCTGGACCCCCATACTGGCGACAACACCGACGCAAGCACCGTGACCCCCGCGAGGGCACCCAACTCTCAGCCCATCTTCAATGTGGTCCGTTCTGTCCTAGAGAACAGCCACCACAGCGCGGCGGTGGGCGACCCGATACCGGTCCGCCAAGCAGATAACGACGCGCTGCACTTCGCGCTGTCGGGCGCGGGGTCGGAGAAGTTCTACGTGGAAAGCAGTTCCGCCGGCGCCCAGATCCGGGTGCAGGGCGGCGCGGACCTGGACTACGAGACCAAGTCGTCTTACGAACTGACGCTGCGCGTGGCCGACAACCGGGACCTGGACGGCAACGAAAACGGCACCGTCGAGAATCCGAACTTTGACAACGCCATCGGCGTCACCGTGAACCTGCAGGACGTGCACGAGGGCCCTTACGTCACCGTGGCTGTGGATCTGGCCGAGGGCACGCTGGCCGAGCTCACGGCCACCCCTCACGACCTCCCGGCCGGCATAAGCCATATCACCTACACGTGGGAGGCTTACAACAATACCCGAGGCGGCTACTTCGTGGCCAACAATCAGGGTCCGGACTACGTCTGGCAGCCGTCCCAGGCGGCAACCTGGACCCTGCGGGCATACATCCAATACCAGGACTCGTCGGGGCGCAGCCACCAGATCGGTTCCAACCGGGTTACCGTGACTCTGCCGGCGTCCTAGCCGACCGCCATCCGTCGCAACCAATGCCAACCCGGGGGAGGGGACGTTCTCCCTTCCCCCGGTTTCTGACACCTGTAGAAGTTAACGGAAACCGCCATGACTTACTCTATTCGTCTTCGTAAGTTCTCTCATCGGCTCGTCGCAGCCGCGTTTGTCGTTCTGCTGGCCGCCGCCTGCATCTCACTGTCCTGGATAACCGGCGGACCGCGGACCGTACAGGCGCAGCAGGCGCCGGGCGTCGACTTGGCGGTTTGGCTGGATGACTTCGGAATTAATGGTATCGTCCCCCACCTCATAGTAGCCAATCTAAGCGACGAAACCGCCCATGGCGTGCGAGTCAAGTTCGCCGCCAGCACAGGAAGTTTCACCGATGGCACCACCACCCCTCCCGGGAGTAGCATAAAGCTAGATGATCGTACCGGGGGCAGGGTGGAGTTCAATGTGGGCGGCGACGCGCGCGCGGCTGTATGGCATATCCCGCGACTTGCCGCGCGGTCGCAACACGCTCTGCAATCAACAATCTTCGCAGCTGATGGCGACTGGGTGAAGCTCACTATCGCTGTGGAAAATGATTTTCCTGCGGAAGCCGATTCTAACCTCAGAAACAATTTCGTCGAATCCTTCTACTACCATGAACCCGGCGAAACAACAAACCTCATATCGCCGCCGCCCACCTATTGGGTTGATGTG
Source organism: Dehalococcoidia bacterium (assembly GCA_965203005.1). GTDB lineage: Bacteria > Chloroflexota > Dehalococcoidia > Lucifugimonadales > UBA3495 > VXOI01. Next base: position 199,213 of record CBDBBS010000002.1, on the reverse strand, counting down.
GCTGACCCAAAACCGCTATCTAACGGCAACTTCGAATTCAGCATTACAGCTTCATTAGTACAAGTGCCTTTTCCCAGAAGCCATCGTAGCCCGGCCCTTAATACAGATACCCACTTGCTGAATACCCTGGTTGAGATTGCGCTCACGCCAGGATTGGAGCAGGTCCCCGGCAGTCACGTGGTAACCGCCAGCGCATCTGACGCTATGCCGGCCCCCTACGATCCCGACACCGGGCGATGGGATATTGGACATTGGGAGGAGGCCAGTGACAACGCGAAAACATATAATCTCAAACTGAGAGTGAGGCTTACCAGCGCGGACGACAGTGAGCAGTGTCTTACCGCCGTGATGTCCGGCTTCCCCAAGGAATTGGGAGCGAATGGCGTGGACCCGCGGGCGGACAATACGGCAAGGGCTTGTATTGGCGGTCAAGCCGCTCAAACTGGTCAGAAATTCCTTGCAACGGAGGGGGAGTTAGTCCTGTGGTCGGCCCATTCGTGTGTAGGCTCCACGGATGCGTTTCCCTGTAAAGCGGATGAAGACAATCTGCAAGTAGTTACGGAAAATAAACTCACGGATGAGATAGTGACATCGACACCGGATGGCGTCAATGTTTTCGTTGCTGTTGACCCTGTAGCCGCGCGGGTGTTCGACAGCCATTCGGACAGTGTCACCGACCGGAATACGGCGTCGTGGCAGACAGCGAACACGAGGCTAGTGGTACCGGGTGTTCGTATTAAAGAAAGCCGGAAGAACCTTCACCTTTGGAATAGCAGTTGGAGTAGCGCCCAAACTGGCAACTCAAACAGAATGGACGTCACTGTTGGGGTTACCGGCTTGATTGGCCCCGATGACCAAGATCGGATTTGCCACGACGGCGATCCCAGTCCTCCCTGCCCCCCTGGCGACATAATAGTTCGATTTTCTAGTGGGAGCGATTTATATTCTCCGGCGGCTTCAAATAACTATCAGTATTACGCAGAACGGTTTGCTAGTCAGAACACAAGCGAATTTGACCGTATTCTTGAGTTTGAGAAACTGGGCACCTACGTAGTGGACTTCACCGTTGCCGCTACACACAGCGACGGGAACAATTATAGCGGCGCCCAACGTACCATCTTTCACGTGGGCCCGGTGGCGGACCTGGAGGTGCGCGACGGCGGCTCTAGCCCGGACGTGCGGCCTGGGCAACGAGCCGTCAACATCCTGGCGGTCAACAACGGCCCCAACGACGCCATTTACGCCAAAGTTGACCTAACCGGCCTGCTGACGGGGATTGCCGACGAGAACATCGTCGCCAGCCAGGGCCAGTTCATGCGCGGACCGGAGGCCGGCACCGGCGTGTGGCACCTGGGCCCGCTGGCGGCAAATGAAGAGGCAATGCTGACCTTGCATCTGGACGCGGCGAACGCGGACGCTTCCGTCGCCGCCGCCATCTCCCACGACAACGACAACCACCCCTACACCATGTGCGTCAGCAGCGCCAACGCCGACGTTGCCGCCGTGGATCAGGCGGCCTGCGAAGGCCCAGACGGCAGCCCCACCGGTAACAGTTGGCACAGTACGCACGTTTACGACTGGAACGACGGCAACGACACGGCCACGGCGGGGAGCCATCCGGGCGCCCAGCAGTCTGTGGCGATAGGAGCGACGGTGTCGGGCGCCCCAGTGACCGTTCCCGAGGGCGGCAGCTCCACCTACTCCATCTCCCTGAACGACCAACCCACCGGCGACGTGAATATAACAATCCAGGAAAACGGCAGCGGCGCCGCCCGGGCCGACATCGCGGTGGACGCCGACCCCGACACTGCCGGGGACCAGACCACTCTCACCTTTACACCCGCCAACTGGTTCAGTCCCCAGGAAGTAACGGTGCGGGCCGTGGACGACCAGGACGCGGTGGACGAGACTTTGACGCTGCTCCACACCGCCAGCCAGGCCAACGCCTTCAGCGGCGTCCAGGTTGCGGCGGTGTTCGTGCGGGTGGACGACGACGAGCCTCCGGGCCTGCTGTTGAGCCTGGGATCGGAGTCGAAACCCAACGAGGGCTGGCTCACGCTGAACGAGGGCGATTCGGCCACCTACACCGTGGCGCTCACCTCCCAGCCCACCAGCGGCGTTCCGGTGGTGGTGCAGGTCGACGGGGACGACAGCATCACCGTCAACCGGTCCCGGCTGAACTTCTCATCCGGCAACTGGAACCAGCCCCAGACCGTGCGCGTGACCGCCGGGCAGGACGGCGACGGCCAGGACGCCTTTGCCAATATCTTCCACTACGTGCCCGCCAACGCCGGGGCCTACGAGTTCCGGGGCCGCACGGCTACCGTGGCCGTAACAGCCATAGACGACGACGTGCCCGGCGTGCGGGTGAGCGAGTCTGCCCTGTCCCTGGTTGAAGGCCACGCTCGTGACGCCAGCAAGACCTACACCGTGCGGCTGAATGTGGCCCCGGCCGCCGACGTGACCATCATGCTGGCCAGCGACAATTTGTTCAGCGTAGCCGTGGACACCGACCCCGCGACGACCGACGCCCACGAGTACACACTCACTTTCACGCCGGACAACGCCACCATCGAGCAGACGGTGACCGTAATCGCCTGGAACGACGATAACGCGGCCGACGAGACCGCCACCATCACGGGCACGCTGGCCTACACCCACCCCGATCCGGCCACGGGCGAGGACTACACCGGCATAACCGTCCCCAGCGTAACGGTAAGCGTGACCGACGACGAGACCGCCGGCATCACGCTGAGCGAGTCGGCCCTGGCCATCGTCGAGGGACTCAACGGCGCGGCGGTTACAGGCAGCTACACGGTGGCGCTGGCCGCCGAGCCCACGGGCAGCGTGACCATTGGCCTGAGCAGCGACAACGGGGACGTTACGGCCACTCCGTCCATGCTGACCTTCACGCCGTCGGGCGGCGCGACGCCCTGGAACGCACCCCAGACGGTGACGGTCGCGGTGGCCGACGACGCCGACTCCCTGCCCGACACGGCCACCATCATCCACGCCGTCAACGACGGCAGCAGCGCGGACGAGTACGACGGCCTGAGCGCCGTGCTGAAGGTCACGGTGGAAGACAGCGACGTGCCGGGCCTCACCTTCGATACGTCCGCGCTGACGGTGGAGGAGAACGCTACCGAAACCTACACCGTGGTGCTGAACGTGGAACCCAGCCTCGACGTGACGGTCAGGATCAGCAGCAACAACTCCGACGTTACGGTGGAGCCGTCCACGCTGACCTTCACCGGCGGGTCCTCTGGCAACTGGAACGTGCCGCAGACGGTAACCGTCAGCACGGTGGTGGACAGCGACGAGACCGACGACACGCTGAGGCTGACCCACCGGATGGACCGCAGCGAGGCGCCGGAGTACCGCTCGAAGACCGTCGTACTGGAAGGCGCGGTCACCGAAACCATGGTGGACTACGACACCGACGGGAACGGTCTCATCGAGATAAAGACCCGCCAGCAATTGAACGCCGTCCGGTGGGACCTGGACGGCAACGGCAAGCCTGACGCCGGCCCAACGGGCAACGAGGACAAGGAGTACCGCCGGGCCTTCCCGCAGTACGGCAACTGCCAGGACAGCAGCGGCGCGCCGCAGGACTGCGCCGGCTACGAGCTGGTGAACGACATCACGCTGTCGGGTTCCTGGGCACCCATCGGCGGCAACCTGCACTTCGATGACTACGAGACTCCACGGCAGGAGTACAACGCCGTGTTTGACGGCAACGGACGCACGGTCAGCAACCTGCGCATCACTCGCAACGACCGCAAGTTCGTGGGGCTGTTCGGCGCAACCGGCTCCGGCGCGGAGATCCGCAACGTGGGCCTGGAGAACGTCAACGTGCGGGGCCGGGGCAACGTGGGTGCGCTGGTGGGCCGCAACGGCGGCGGCACCATTGAGCACGCCTGGTCCACGGGCCAGGTGTCCGGCAACAGCTTCACCGGCGGCCTGGTGGGCTGGAACTTGGGCGGCGCCATCAGGCAGAGCTACTCGGAGGCCGCCGTGACCGGCGTGGACTCCTCGGATTCGGGCGGACCCCTGTGGTCCACGCGCATCGCCGGCCTGGTGGGTGGCAACCAGGGTACCATAGTGAACAGCTACGCCACGGGCAAGGTCGAGGGCAACAGCCACGCGGCCGGCCTGGCCGGCGAGAATAGCGGCGGCGCCACCATCACCAACAGCTATGCCACGGGGGCGGTGTCCTCGCCCCGGGACTTCCCCTTTGTGGCCGGCCTGGTGGGCTGGCAGCAGGGCACCGTGGAGAACAGCTACTGGGATACCGAGACCTCGGGCCAGGACAAGGGAGTCGCCCAGGGCGGCGAATCCGGCGCCAAGGGCAGGACCACCGCCGAGATGCGAAAACCCGGTACCTACGCTGGCTGGAACACGGACATCTGGACCATCAGGGAGGGCCAGTACCCATGCCTGAGCGGTGTGGGCAGCTGCTCCGGCGGCACGTCCAATACGCAGCAGACGGCCCCCGCCATCACGTCCCAACAGCAGCAGGCGCCGGAGCCGGTTCCCGCCGCCGAGCCGGGGGTGACGGTGGCCGCCGATGCCCCGCTGGGGTTGCAGGAGGGCGGCCCGGGGTCGTACTTCACCGTGGCGCTGGACGCCGAGCCAACGGCCAGCGTGGTCATCGCGGTGAGCAGCGGCAACCCGGACGTGACCGTGCAGCCGTCCAGCCTGACCTTCACGCCGGAGAACTGGCAGGCGCCGCAGACCGTAACCGTCAGCGCCAGCCACGACGGCGACGCGGCGGACGACACGGCGCTCATCACCGTCTCGGTAACGCCGGAGAGCAGCGCCGAGGAATACCACACCATCTCCGCGTCCTGGGTCGGCGCGCTGGTCACCGACGACGACAGCCCCGGCGTGATCCTCCGGGACTTCTACCAGGCCACGGGAGGCGACGGCTGGACCAACAACGTCAACTGGCTGAGCAGCCAGCCCCTGGGCGAGTGGCACGGCGTAACCCCGATCAAGATCGGGGCCAGGGCCAGGTAACCGCCCTGGCGCTTAACCGCAACAGCCTCAGCGGCAGCCTGCCCGCCGGACTGGGCAACCTGTCCAACTTGATGGACAGGATATACAGGATAGGGTTTTGGATTCCCGCTCCTGCCCGGTCCCACTAGAAACAGGATACGAGTTACGCAGTTCAGATATCCCCTCTCCCTTGAGGGAGAGGGTTAGGGTGAGGGTGAAAACCTCCAACTGCGTAACTCCTAACAGGAAACACGGCGGGAATGACGGTGGGTGGCAGGCTCCTTTATGCCGACTTTGCCCGCGATGGCATCGGGGTGGAATCGGCATCCTGTTCATCCTGTAGGGGCGGACGGCCGTCCGCCCCTACAGCACAGGTTGCCGGCGCTGATCCGCATCACCAGGGGGCCATCCCCTCCTGCTCCACGTCCACACAGTTGACCTCGCTGGTGGCGCGTCCTATGCTGGAATCGCAGTCGGCCCACTCGCGGAGAAATGTTGGATACCCTAGACCTAGACCTGCACGGCAAGACCTGGGCGGAGGCCCTCGAGGAGTTCGTGGACGCCTACAACCGGGCCGTCCAACCCGGAGGGCACACCTGCCGGACGCTCAAGGTGATTCACGGCTACGGCTCCACCGGCAGCGGCGGCGTGCTCCGCACCCGGTTCCGCAGGTTCTTCGAGAGCCACGCCGAGCGGCTGGAGTTCACGCCGGGAGAAAAGATGGGCGTCAATCCCGGGTTCACCGTGGTGACTCCCAGGTATCCCCTGCCCGGTGGCGACGCCGCCCTCTGCGAGCTGGTCCGCGACTACTGCGAACAGCCCAGGACCCTGAGCAAGATCGTGGGGCAGTTCCGGCGGTACGGCAACCCGCGAGTCCAGGAGGCGGTCCGCTCCCTGGTGGGGCAGAAAAGGCTGCGCAAGATGGCCAAATCAAAGAACACCGCTTACCAGGCAATTTAGCACGCAAGTGACGGCGAAAGTCCCCTCTCCCTCCGTAGGGGCGCACGGCTGTGCGCCCGTACAGGCCCGACTCTGTCGCGGCTCTCGACAAAGTCGGAGGTGGGGGTGAAATCTCCAAATGCGTAACCCTATCCTGTATATCCTGTCCATCCATGTAAAATAGTTTCGGGAGGTCGAACCATGGGAGAAATGCTGCAACAGGGGGCGCGGTTCCCCAAGCTGGAGTTGAACCTGGTGGGCGGCGGCACGCTGACCCTGCCCGACGATTCCCCCACCCGCTACAGCGCCGTGCTGTTCTACCGGGGCCACTGGTGACCCTACTGCCAGCGGCAGTTGGCCGCATACGAGGCAGCCAAGGCAGAGCTGGAGGCGCTGGACGTCAGCGTCTATGCCGTCAGCGTCGATGACGAGGAGAAGGCCGCAGAGGTCAAGGGCAAGGGCCTGTCCTTCCCGGTGGCCTACGGCGCAACCAAGGACATCGCCGACACCATCGGCTCGTGGTGGTCCGAGGACCGGGGCGGCTACATGCAGCCGGCGGAGTTCCTGCTGGGACGCGGCGGCGTGGTGCTCGGCTCGGTGTACGCCTCCGGCCCCGTGGGCCGCATGGGCGCCGACGAAGCCATCCGGTTCATCCAGTTCCGCGAGAACCGCCGCCGCCAGGAAGAGGGCGAATAAAATTCCCTCCCCCTTTAAGGCGAGGGAATCCAATCAAGTCCCCTCCCCCTGAGGGGGAGGGTTAGGGTGGGGGTGAAATCCTGCCCCAAGAACCTGTCTGAACCACTGATTCCTGTGATTACTGGATTACCCTGATTTCTCCCTCCCCCGTAGGGGCGCACTCCCGAGCCTGTCGAGGGACGTGCGCCCGTACAAGGGCGGGGGTGAAATCCTGCCCATCATCCAATCAAACGAATCACAGTTCAGATATATTAAAGGAAACCAAAATGAACGAGCAGAATCAGCAACTGGTCGACATGATGGAGCACGTCTGGAACTCCATCAGCGAACTCTGCGACGGCCTGACCGAAGCCGAGTGGAAGACGCCAACGGAGTGTCCCGCCTGGTCGGTGCAGGACCAGGTGTCCCATATGTCCGGGTCGGAAAACGGCATCTTGGGCAACCCGGATCCGGACCACACCCCCGCCGACGTCTCCCACACCCGCAGCGACCAGGGCCGTCACAACGAGATGATCGTGGACTACCGCCGCTCGTGGACCGGCCAGCAGGTGCTGGACGAGTTCCGCCGGAACACGGCGCAGCGCATCGAGTTCCTGCGGGGCCGTTCCGACGATGACTTCGCCGCCGAAATGCAGACCCCCATCGGCCCTGCCCCAATGGCCGAGTTCATCAGCATCCGCATTATGGACGCCTGGGTGCACGAGCAGGACATCCGCCGCACCCTCAACCGCCCCGGAACCTACGACAGCCCGGCGGCGGCCCAGTCCCTCAACCGCATCATCCGCGCCATGCCCTTTGTCGCCGCCAGGAGGGCCCAGGCCCCGGACGGCACAACCGTCGTCCTGAACGTATCCGGGCCAGCGGGACGCACCGCCTGGATCGGCGTGGAGGGCGGCCGCGGCCGCGAGTTGGAGCAGGCCCCCAGTCATGGTGAGCCTCCTGAGCTTGTCGAAGGTCATCCTGAGCTTGTCGAAGGTCATCCTGAGCTTGTCGAAGGTCATCCTGAGCTTGTCGAAGGTCATCCTGAGCTTGTCGAAGGTCATCCTGAGCTTGTCGAAGGACGACCGCCCACCGTGCGAATCACCCTGGACGCCGAGACGTTCAACTGCCTGGGCTGCGGACGCTGGGACCCCGATGAGGTCCTGCGGTCCGGCAAGGTCTCCATCGAGGGCGACACCGCGCTGGGCGAGTCAATAGTCCGCCAAATGAACATAATGCCGTAGCGGGTGTTTCAAAAGCCCAACCGCCGCACCTTATAGGGCGTGCAACACATCCCCTCTCCCTCCGTAGGGGCGCACTCCCGAGCCTGTCGAGGGACAGCGCCCGTAAAGGCCCGACTCTGTCGCGGCTCTCGACAAAGTCGGAGGTGGCGGCCTTCGTCTTGGACTGTGATGCCGACTTTGCCCGCGATGCATCGGGGTGGAATCGGAATTCGTGTGATGAATTGATGGCCGTGATTTCAACCCTGCCCCAACCCGTGCATCCTGTCCATCCATGTTAGCGTGGTCGGGGTATGAGGAATCAGCGCAATCCAAAAATCACATAAATCACAGTTCAGACAAATCCCCTCTCCCTCCGTAGGGGCGCACGGCTGTGCGCCCGTACAGGGTAAGGGCGTCCCCCCCACGGTGCCCCAGGCCAGAATGAACGTCCGGAGCGCCGGGGTGTCACCATCCCAACGCCATTCCATGAGAAAATTCCGCTACTCAATTCTAGGATTCTAGGCGATCTGATTTCGTCTCAGCATTTATGGAAGCCGTGCCAAACGCCGGTCAATGAAACTACCGGAACTGTCATTTAACCCAAACCAACTTACCCTTGGACCGCCAAGAGTCACATTTCCTGTCATATATCCTCTCCTGTCCTTCCTGTCCTGCGACAGCAGTCCGAACCACAAGCACCTAGCACATTTCAACGTGAGGGCGGCCATGCCCAGGATTTTCGACAATATCAGTCCAGGCACCAAGCTGGTCTCAGCTTTGCAGGAAACGCTGGACATCTCCAATCGGGCGGATTTCTGCGTCGGCTATTTCAACCTGCGCGGCTGGGGCGACCTCGCTCCGTACATAGACCGCTGGAGCGATGAGGACGGCCCCTGTCGGGTGCTGGTTGGGATGCAACGCCTTCCAGATGAAGAACTCAGGGAGGCGTTGTCACCTCGCCGCGGGACACCGGGCATGGACAACGCCGCCGCCCACCGGTTGCGCGTCCGGCTGGCGGAGCAGTTGCGTCAGCAGTTGACCTTCGGGGTTCCCAACAATGCAGATGAGGCCACTCTACATCGACTGGCCGAACAGCTCAGGGCGAGGCGCGTCATCGTCAAGCTGTTCTTGAGGCACCCCCTGCACGCCAAGCTATACCTGCTGTTCCGCCACGACCCGGTCAACCCCGTGACCGGCTACTTGGGAAGCAGCAACCTGACCATGGCTGGACTGTCCCAGCAGGGAGAACTCAACATTGACGTACTTGACCAGGACGCCGCCGTCAAGCTGCGACAGTGGTTTGAGGACCGCTGGAACGACCGTTATTGCGTAGACATCACTTAGGAGCTTCTCCGAATCATCGAGGAGAGCTGGGCCCGTCCTGATCTGATACCACCTTATCACATCTATCTGAAAATGGCGTACCACCTTTCCAGAGAAGCGCGCGCCGGTATCGAGGAATTCAAGGTTCCCGGCGTTTTCGGCAACCGTCTGTTTGAGTTCCAGACCGCCGCGGTCAAGATCGCGGCCCACCACCTGAACCGGCGAAACGGAGTGCTGATTGGCGACGTGGTGGGGCTTGGCAAGACCCTGGTCGCAACAGCCCTCGCTCGCATCTTCGAGGATGACCTAGGCACCCAGACCCTCATCATCTGTCCCAAGAACCTCATGCCTATGTGGGAACAGTATCGGGACGATTACGGACTCCGCGCCCGCGTACTGTCCATCAGCAGAGTTCTCGCCGAACTGCCCAAGCTGCGACGCTACCGGCAGGTCATCATTGACGAAAGCCACAACCTGCGCAACCGGGATGGCAAGCGATACCGGGCCATCCGCGAATACATCAGCGAGAACGAAAGCAGGTGCATACTGCTGTCGGCCACGCCCTACAACAAGACCTACCATGACCTTTCCAATCAGTTGCGGCTTTTCATCGGCGAGGAAGAGGATCTGGGAATCCGCCCGGAGCAACTGCTGCGCAACATGGGCGAGGGAGACTTCCGGCAGCAACATCAAGCAAATCCCCGAAGCCTGGCGGCCTTCGAGCATAGCGAGTATACCGACGACTGGCGCGACCTGATGCGCCTGTACATGGTGCGGCGCACCCGAAGCTTCGTCCAGGACAACTATGCCGAAACCGACTCCGAGAACGGCCGGAAGTTTCTGACCTTCGAGGACGGCGGGCGCTCATATTTCCCTGCAAGAGTTCCCAAAACCGTTGCCTTTGCCGTGAACGACAGTGACCCCGGCGACCAGTACGCCCGGATGTACGCACAGGCCACCGTGGACGTGATTGAGGAGCTGCATCTGCCGCGCTACGGCCTAGGCAACTACGTGCTCGACAATCCGGTCACGCCGACAACGGCAGGAGAGGACCGCCAGATCCAGAACCTGGCGAGGGCCGGCAAACGGCTGATGGGATTCTGCCGCACCAACCTGTTCAAGCGCTTGGAGAGCAGCGGAGACGCCTTCGAGCATTCCGTGGAGCGCCACGCTCTGCGCAACTACATCTTCCTTCACGCGCTGCGCAACGGGATGCCGTTGCCGGTGGGAACCCAGGACGCCGAGATGCTGGATTCCCGCTTTACCGACGAGGACGCCGACGAAGCCCTGGGCCAACTGGCCGACCCGGACGACGAGACGGAACAGGAAACGGATGGCGACGCCCTGGATTCCGGCATAACCAGCCAAGACACCGGCAACTCCCAATGGAACCGGGGCGCCTTCGAGCGCCGCGCCGCCCGTATCTATGAGGAATACGAAAGTCGCTTCGCCAGGCGGTTTACCTGGATGCGGTCTGACCTTTTCCGCCCTCAGTTGGAAATTGAATTGCAGCGGGACGCTGACGCGCTGCTTGACCTGTTGCGGAAACACGGGCCCTGGAACCCCGCCAGGGACACCAAGCTGGATGCTCTCCACGAACTCGTCACCGAATCTTATCCGGACCGGAAGATAATCGTGTTCTCCCAGTTCGCCGATACGGTGCGCTATCTGGAGCGGGAACTGCAAAGCCGGGGCGTCGGTGCCTTGGCTGGTGTCACCGGCGACTCCCAGGACCCCACGGCCATGGCCTGGCGATTCAGCCCGGTCAGCAACGACCGGCGGGGAAACGTGGCGAAAGACCGGGAACTGCGGGTGCTGATAGCCACCGACGTACTCAGCGAAGGCCAGAACTTGCAGGACTGCGCCATTGTAGTCAACTACGATCTGCCCTGGGCCATCATCCGTCTCATCCAGCGGGCCGGACGGGTGGACCGCATTGGCCAGGAGGCCGAGGAAATCCTTTGCCATTCCTTTATGCCGGCCGACGGCGTGGAGCGCATCATAAAGCTCCGCAACCGGGTGCGGGACCGGCTACGCGAGAACGCCGAGGTCATTGGCACCGACGAGGAGTTCTTCGAGGACGACCGGGACGACCGGCCCATCATCAACCTCTACAACGAGCAGGCCGGCATCCTTGACGGCGATCTGGACGGCGAAATTGACCTCACCAGCCAGGCCTACCAGATTTGGAAGAATGCCATCACCGCCGACCACACGCTGGAGCGCGCCGTCACCTCTCTGCCTGACGTGGCATTCTCCTCCCGGCAGCACTCCGGGTCCAGTCGCCTGCAGGAAGGAACCCTGGTCTACCTGCGCACTGGCGACGACAACGACGCCCTGGCATACATCGGGCGCGACGGGCAAAGCATCACCGAGTCCCCCGTCGAAATCCTGGCCGCCGCGCAGTGCCACCCGGATACTCCGGCCTACCCCAGGCACGAAGAACATCATGCCCTGGTAGCCGCCGGGGTGGAGCACATCGCGCAACAGGAACGGAACATCGGCGGGCAGTTGGGCCGCCGTAGCAGCGCCCGGCATCGAGTCTACAACCGCCTGAAGGACTACGCCGAAGCCGTCAGGGGCCAGCTATTCGACAGCGAAGACCTGCGCCAGGCCGTCAATGACATCTACCGCTATCCCCTGCGCCAGGCCGCCGTAGACACGCTGAACCGCCAGATGCGCAGCGGCATCGACGACGCCGGGCTGGCCGAGATGGTCATACAGATGCGCAGCGATAACCGTCTCTGCATAATGGAAGAGGACGACGCCGAAACCCCGGAACCGCGCATCATCTGCTCCATGGGACTATTTGACCACGAGAACGACACGGCGAACCGAAAGCAGGAAGACGGGTACTCCCGCTCCCTCGGCATAATAACAGTCTCAACTGGGAACGATGCACCCTGGAGCAGGGACGACATTTACAATGATGATGGCCGGTAACCAACTGTTCGTCGACACAAACATACTCTTGACCCGTCGTAGGGGCGACCGGCTCTTGACCCGTCGTACGGGCGACCGGCGGGTCGCCCCTACTCCGCTACATTCGGCTGCGACGCAGATCCCGGATGGCTCGTTTGGCCAAGACCTGCGCCGCAGGGGCGACCGGCTCTTGACCCGTCGTACGGGCGCCTTGGCAAACGTTGATGAATTTGCGCGTCGCCTCGATTTATATGATGAGACTGTGGCCGTATCTACCCGTCCCTCGACAAGCTCGGGAGCGCCAACTGGCACTGGATCACGACCTCAGGGGCAAACGCCTGCACGACGCTAACATAGTTGCCACGATGTCCGTATACGGCATCTCCACCCTGCTTACGCAGAACGGAAGCGACTTTGCGCCATTCTGGGGATATTGCAATCGTGGCTATTGCTGATATCACTTCCTGACCGGAGTTGCTGATGCAAGTACAAGTTGACGAACTCCGCCCTTATCTGGAGAGCTTCGACCTTACCGGACTGATGGTCGAAGGGCTGGGCTGGAACCATCACCAGGGCCCCGAAATCAGCGCCGCCGCCGGGAACGAGAGCTATGAGCTGCGGCCGGTGGCGGAAAAGGCCGGTTTCGCTGTCTACCGTTGCGGCCCCGCACCGGACGGCGGAATTCCTCCCCAGAGCGTCCGGCGGCAAATTGAGAACCAGGTGGCTCAGGCCAGCTTCGAGCACCTGATAATCTTCGTAGACGCCGCCGAATCCCGGCAGGTCTGGCAGTGGGTTAAGCGCGAGTCGGGCAAGCCTCCCGCTCTGCGCGAACTGCGCTACGAAAAAGGCCAAACAGGAACGGCCCTGCTGCAACGGCTGCGCGGCATCGAGTTCACCCTGGAGGAAGAGGGCAAGCTCGGCATCACCGACGTATACGAGAGATTCCGCCAGTCCCTGGACATTGAGCGCGTGACCAAGCGCTTCTACGAGCGGTTCCGCAAAGAGCTGGCCGACTTCCAGAAGTTCATCACCGGAATCACCGCGCAGGGTGACAAGGACTGGTACGCCTCCCTGATGCTCAACCGGCTGATGTTCGTCTACTTCATCCAGAAGCAGGGCTTCCTGGACGGCGACGAGCATTACCTGCGCAACCGCCTGAAGATAGTGCAGGAAAAGGACGGCGCCGACCAGTTCCAGCGGTTCTACCGCAAGTTCCTGCTGCGGCTGTTCCACGAAGGGCTGGGGCAGCCGGAAAGCGACCGCTCCCCTGAACTGACCGACCTGCTGGGCAAGGTGCCCTACCTCAACGGCGGCATCTTCGACCGGCACGCCCTGGAGCGCGACAACCCTGGCGTCAACATCCCCGATTCCGCCTTCCGGCAGGTGTTCGACTTCTTCGACCAGTACCAGTGGCACCTGGACGACCGGCCCACCGGCAACGACAACGAAATCAACCCCGACGTGCTGGGCTACATCTTCGAGAAATACGTCAACCAAAAGCAGATGGGCGCCTACTACACCAAGGAGGACATCACCGGCTACATCGCCCGCAACACGGTGATTCCCCGCTTGCTGGAAATGGCCCAGGCGGAATGCCTGGCTGCCTTTACCCCCGAAGGCGGCGTGTGGCGGCTGCTCCAGGACGACCCCGACAACTACATCTACCCGTCCGTCGGCCACGGCGTCGCCTGGGACTACTCCGCCGAAAGCATCGCCCGGCTGGAGCAGCCACTGGAGTTGCCGGACAACATCGCCGCCGGCCTGGAAGACACCGCCAAGCGCGGCGAGTGGAACCGGCCCGCCCCGGAGGACTACGCCCTGCCCACCGAGACCTGGCGCGAGCTGATAGCCCGCCGCCGCCGCTACGAGGAGGTGCGCGGCAAGCTGGCCGACGGCGAAGTGCAGAGCGTCAACGACCTCATCACCCTCAACCTGGACAGCGAGCGTTTCGCCCGCGACGTCATCGTCAACAGCGAAGGGCCAGAACTGGTGCGGGCCGTCTGGAACGCCCTGACCCGAATATCCATCCTCGACCCGGCCTGCGGCTCCGGCGCCTTCCTGTTTGCCGCCCTCAACATCCTGGAGCCGCTGTACTCCGCCACGTTGCAGGCCATGCGCGGCTTCCTGGCCGACCTGGAAACCAGCCATCGCCAGCGGCCGCCCAAGGCCCTGCGCGACTTCCGCGAAATCCTGGACGCCGCCGGACAGCACCATAACGAGCGCTACTACATCCTCAAGTCCATCATCGTCAACAACCTCTACGGCGTGGACATCATGGAGGAAGCGGTCGAAATCTGCCGCCTGCGCCTGTTTCTCAAGTTGGCCGCCCAACTCGAAACCTACGACCAGATTGAACCCCTGCCCGACATAGACTTCAACATCCAGGCCGGCAATACTCTGGTCGGGTTCACCTCTCTGGACGCCGTGCGCAGCGCGATGGAAATGGACCTCAAAGGCCAACGCCGCATGATGTCCGCTGACGATGATGACGCCCTGCGCAGCATCGAGAACAAGGCCGCCTCTATCGCCCGCCAGTACCACTACTTCCAGCAGGTCCAGACCGAATACGGCATGGGCCATGTCCAGCTCGCCGAATCCAAGCGGAAATTACAATCCGGCCTGGACGAACTTCGGGGCGAACTGGATGCCCTGCTGGCCAGAGAGTACGGAGTGGACGCCAGCAAGTCCGCCGCGTTCCGGAAGTGGCAGGCCAGCCATCGGCCGTTCCATTGGTTCGTCGAGTTCCACGGCATCATGCACAACGGCGGCTTCGATGTGGTGGTGGGCAACCCGCCGTATGTGGAGTACAGCAAGGTTCGCAAGGATTACCAGGTCAAGGGCTTGTCTCTGGAGCGTTGCGGTAATCTTTATGCCCTCTTCACTGAACGAAGTCTTGACCTTCTCACGGTAAACCGAAGGTTTGGCTTTATCGTTCAAGCTCCAATAGTTTCGACTCAACGGATGGCTCCTTTGCGAGCTCTGCTTCACAAACGGTCAGACTTCAATACTTTTGCGACCTTCGACGACCGACCGTCAAAGTTGTTTCAGGGAATAGATCACTGTCGCGTTTGTATCGTGTTATCTCGGATAGATGATTCCGACACAGCAGGCTTGACCGCGGCCACGAGATACCACAAGTGGTATAAGGAAGAGTCATCAACTCTTCTTGATCTCGTGCGGTATGAGTTTATATCTGTTCCTCGTCCTGAAGTCGTAATCCCTAAGTTTCGTTCAGGAACGGAGTTGAACATCTATGACAAAGTACTGAATCAACCTGCGATACTAGAGGACATGATGGCTTCTAAGCCTACCAAGCATCGGATTTATTACAAAATCACTGGTGTTGGTCATTGGTTCACATTCACTACTTCGCCGCCGCGATTCTGGCGGGACGGCATTGAAGGATCATCAACTCGGGAAAGCAATGTCTGCTTTCCAACTGAGTTGATAAGAGATACGGCGTTTTGTTGCTTGTGGAGTACGCTCCACTACTGGCTCTATCAAGCTAGAACGAATTGTCGAGATTTCAACCCTGCCGACTTGGAATCACTGCCGATACCAAATACCGTTGTGGGCGGTATTTCTGAATTCGGTAAACTTTCACAACAAATCACCAGTAGGCTCGAAGAGACATCCGATGTGGCTTCCGCATCTTACAATGTCGGGGGAAAGGTGCGTTACCAACGATTCACCCCAAGACTTGCCAAGCCCATCATCGACGAAATCGACCGGGTACTGGCGGAACACTACGGCTTGACCGAGGGGGAGCTGGACTTCATCATCAACTACGACATCAAGTACCGCATGGGGCGCGAGGGATAATGTTACCTGATAGAACAGCAGTTTGGATACCCCCAGACAAGAAAGAATCAGTCATTAAAAGTGTGGCGGATGTCAAGAAAAGGTTTGAAGCTTATGACGGAGGGTGTCTTTTTGCAGCAGACGCGAACGGCAAAACTTGCAACGAGCCGGTAAGAAATGTTTGTCATACGATTCCACGTGGTCCGGTTCTGATGCCTATGAGTGATGGAAACAGCGGCAAGGTGCTAGAAATTATTTGGGGTTTTGGTGAATTCCTCAACTTGTTTATTCAGGGAAGTGAGGAGAATCCTGTCGACCTGTCCGACCCTGACAGGTTTCAGCCCAAGCTGATAGGAACTGGCGAAGCGAGTTGTGGCCGGTTTGCCTGTAAGAATCCTCCAATCGCTGACCACGACGGTGAATTTGGTCCGATTGACGTAGCAAACCCGAACTTTGCCGATCCCTTAGTAGCATTTCTTGTGCAATACAGGGCAGATCTCTGGGCGCTGTATCAGCTAAAGCGGGTCGACTGGTTAATGAAGACTTGGGGTCGGAAACTCTTACGCGGTGGGGACCGGGAACTACGTATTCGTGTGATCGAGACGAAAGAGTTGCTACGCAAGCTTTTGCCATTCATGCAAGACAAAGTAACTCGACTGGGGAACATCTGGTATGTCAATGGTAGTTCCGCAAACATTTCCCACAAAGTAGTAACTGGCCAATCGCTTTACTTCCGTTCAAAGCTCACCTTTGCTGCTTGCGTGTTTTATGGACAGAGTTCAGTTGTCAGCGTCTTTCCCGCCGGAGGTGATCTTCACCAGATGGGAATTACCAATTTTGTGAAAGATACTCAACAGGATGCCGAGTTCACAAATGGGCTGCTTGAAGTTGCAAAATCCTCAATGCAAAAACATGACTACAGTGTAGAAGTAATAACCCATTTTAGTAGCTTATCATCGGGTGTCATAGATATGTCCCCTGGATCCTACCACAATTTACCAAGGACTGAACGCAACGTTATCAATCGATGGGTCCAACAGTTCGCTCAAGCAGAGACGATGGCCAAAGACATTAACTCAATGCTGAGAAATAGACAGCACCGAGGAAATCAGGGTAAGAGCAAGAGGAGGCCCTAACCATGCCAAAACCTCGCACTTCGGCTACGTTGCAGCTAGGCGGCAAGGAGTAGGAAATGGAACTGTACCAGTTGGACTACATCCTGCACGAACCCTGCGAAGACCAGGGCTGGTTCTACATGGCCGAGATACCGGCGGGGGCGGCCGGCCGGTAGCCTCTACGCCTGGGCGGAGACCGCCTCCGAGACCCTGACCGAACTTTCGGCGGTGGCGGAGCAGTTCATCCTGTCCTACAAAGACCGGGGCAAGCCCCTGCCCGCCGGAATAGCCCCGTCCACTCCCGAGCAAGTCGAGGGACGGAGAGGGCAGAATCTCCGTGGCGGTATGACCTACCGGGAGCTGACGAGGAACCTCCCCAGGTCCGGGCGCGACTGCTCATTGAGTCACAATCCTTGGCGATAGTACACTGAACTAGTGCGCACGACCCCGGATCAAGTCCGGGGGGACAGGAGTTTCGAACGGCCATGAAACACATAACGCTGAGCGCCGACGAGGGGCTGATCGACGAGGCGCGCCGCATTGCTGCCGCCCGGAACACTACCCTGAACGCCGAGTTCAGGAAGTGGCTGACCGACTACGCCAGTCGAGGGCCCGCGCCCGATCCCGAGGCCGCAAAGCGGCGGGCCGAGAAGGCCATGGCCGCCATTGATGCCGTGCGGGAGTCTATAAAGACTGGAGGACGGAAGTTTACCCGGGACGAAATGAATGAGCGCTGAAGAGTTCATCGACTCCAATGTTTTCGTCTACCTGTTCGATGAGGTCAACCCGGAAAAATACCAGCGCGCACGTGAGTTAGTCGGACAGAGTATAGAACGCCAAATGGGCTGCATCAGCTTTCAGGTCGTCCAGGAAACTTTGAATGTACTCATTGGCAGATACGGAATCTCTCACGAACAGGTCCGTACGCTTCTGACCCAGGTGATGATCCCCCTCTGGCAGGTATACCCCTCGGCTGTCCTCTACCAAGACGCCATCTCTCTGCAAAGCCGCTACGGCTTCTCCTTCTATGACTCCCTAATCGTTGCCGCCGCCCTCGAGGCCGGCTGCACCCGCCTTTACAGCGAGGACCTGCAGCACGGCCAGCAGATACAGCGGCTGACGATACTCAACCCGTTCCTGAACTAAACCAAAGCGAAGGTGGAATGCGCATAGTTCCCTCTCCCTTGAGGGAGAGGGATAGGGTGAGGGTGAAAATCTCCAGTTGCGTAACTCCTATCAGGATTCACAGAATTGAAGGATGACCAGGGTCGGGTTCCATCAGCGAAATCCTGAAATCAGACGAATCACAGTTCAGACAACAATTCCGCGATAACCCACTATCCCGCCGCCAGTTCATGTATCTTCCTAGCTGGTTCGGTGATAATATTGGGAAGCTAACATCAGACACGCCCATAGTCGCCAAGAACTGAGTAGAGAATTTGCAGAGGCGGACCGGTCCCGAATCCCCCGACAGCGCGGATAACCCGACTCCGCCGATTGCATCGAGCGTCCTCGGCTCTCCCGAGCCTGTCGAGGGACGGACATCGGGGCAAGACTCAGGGCCACGAGGCTTGGCGGCGCGCCTCCCCTTCCACTACAGCTGGATCATCATCGCCATCCTGGCCACCGTCCAGATCTTCGCCAGCTCCATCAGCATGGCGGCCGGCATCATGCTGCCCCCGCTTACCGACGACAGCGGCCCCTTCGGGTGGAACGAAAGCCTCGTAACCCTCGGCATCGCCTGCTACTACGGCTTCGGCGCAGTCTACGCTCCCATCACCGGGTGGATGGGCGACCGCTTCGGCTCGCGGATCATGCTGTTCGCCGCAGCGTCCCTGTACCTGGTCAGCATGATTCTCCTCAGCCAGATCACCGAGGTCTGGCATTTCTTCCTGTTCTTCGGCGTCCTGCTGTCCCTGACCCAGTCCCTCGGCATGGTCCCCCTGATGGCCTCCGTCAGCGGCTGGTTCCGCCGCCGCCTCGGCCTGGGCATTGGCATCCTCTGGGCCGCCGGAGGAATCGGCACGGCCGCTTTCGCCCCCATCGCCGGCTGGCTCATCGAAACCCATGGCTGGCAGGGCAACTTCCTGATCATCGGCATAGCGGGCGGCGCCGCCATGCTGGCCCTGGTCCCGTTCATGAAAAATCGCCCCTCCGACCTGGGCATCGAGCCTTACGGCGCCAGACCGGGCGACTCGGTCCCGGTCAGGCTGGCCAAAAATTTAGAGCAGTTGCGGATCAAGACTTTCAACCAGCATATCCGCAAGACCAGGCCGTTCTGGAACCTGCCCCTGATCCACGGCCTCGGTTGCGCCGGCCACGGCATTGTCCTCATCTACGTGGCCAAGTACGCCATTGACACCGGAGTTTTCACCTCCCTGGCCACCGCCGGCATCATTCTCGCCATTATTTCGCTGGTGAGCATCATCAGCCGCTTCGGCACCCCGGTTCTCGCCGAAATCTACGGCACCCGCCGCATGATGGCCGTAAGCCTGGCCATCCAGGGCCTCACTGTGCCCATCATCATGTTCGGCCCCGCCGAACCCTGGCTCTTCTACCTGTTCGCCGTGGCTTTCGGCATCGGATTCGGCGGCGAGTGGACCGGCTACCTCATCATCAACCGCCAGTACTACGGCGACGGCCCCATGGGCACGGTCTACGGCTGGCAGACCACCGGCGCCCTGATGGGCCATTTCGTCGCCACCGCGCTGGCCGGCCTGATTATGTTCACCACCGGCTCCTACATGGCCGTCCTGGCCCTCTCCATGGCCTACAGCCTGGGAGGTGTGGTGGTCATCGCCCTGCTGGACAACAACTCCCAGGTGCTGATACCCGACTGGGAGAGCGAGCTGCCCGACGAGGCCCGCCTGCGGCCCGCCCCGGCCAGGCCACCCGCCCCCAACCCGATTCCATCAAGACCCGCCGAAGCCCCGATTGCCCCGATTCCATCGGGGCCGGGGCCAGCCCCAGCCGGCGGCGACGGCAACGACTGACGCCCCGCCAAGAACCTCTCCCCCCGTAGGGGCGCCGTCCCTCGACAAGCTCGGGAGTGCGCCCGTACAGCGTGAGGGCGTCCCCCGATCCTGTATATCCTGTCCATCCATGTAAATTACTCCCCCTCCAGAAACTCCCGCACGAACTCCGTCGCCGGCTCCTTGTCGTACAGCGTGTTCAGCAGCACCACGTTCCGCTGCACGTCCCCCTGGAAGAACCGCTCGTACAGGATCTGCCGCTGCCCGAAGGCGCTGCAGCACGTGTCCCACGCCAGCCGGAACAGCCGGACGCGGTCCTCGGCGCTGGCCGTGTCCGTGTCCAGGTAGGCCGCCAGCTCGTCGCCCAGCGGCCCCCTGAGGTCCGCCTCCGTGGGCAGCGCCATCAGGCTGCTCGACCCCATCAGCTGCAATATCTCCCCCATACGCGGGTAGATCCGAAGGAACAGGTACCGCGCCACCATCAGCGGCATCTCCGCCGGGCACATCACCCCCCACCTGCCCACAGCCGCGTCCGCCTCCGCCGCCCGCAGCAGCGCCTTGGTGGTCTCCAGGCTCTCGATGATCTCCGCCGTCATCTGCATCATCTGCGGCTGCTGCCCCGACCCCAGCGTGTGCTGCATCAGGTTGGCCAGCCCCAGCACGAACTCCAGCTTGACCACGTTCTTGGTCACTACCTGGTGCCCCGAGTGCAGGTACTGGTCCGTCTCCCGCGCCATGCTGTTGCACCGCTCCGGGTCGCCCAGCAGGAACACCCGCTCCCACGGCACGAGCACGTTGTCGAAGAAGGCCAGCGCGTCCATTTCCTCGAACCGCGACCCCAGCGGATGGTCGAAGCGCGACCGGGTCCCTTTAGAGCCGGAGAGATCGAAGCTCTCGCGGCACAGGAACTTGAGGCCCGGCGTGTCGCAGGGGATGGCAAAGGCGAAGGACGTCGTGCCTTCCGAGCCTGTCGAGGGACGCCCCACCGGCAGCAGGTGCGACCGCGCCGGGTACACAGCGATCTCGTCGGCGATGGGCAGCGTCGCCAGCACCCTCGCCCCGTTCACCACGATGCCCGAGTCCGTCTCCTTGACCACCCGCAAAGCAATGTCCGTCGAGTCGGTCAACGCTCCTATTCCCTCTCCCTCAGGGGGAGGGTTAGGGTGGGGGTGAGACGGCGTCCCCCGCGACCGCTGCAAATTGATCAGCGTATGCGTCAGGACCAGGTCCTCCTCCCGCACCATCTCGTAGTAGTTCCGGATGTTCTGCTTGAACTCCGGACGGTCCTCGCCGAAGAAGTCCCCGGCGGCGGCCATCGCCATCAGGCTCACGTTGAGAAAGTCCGGCGAGCGCCCCATCATCCCGCACGACACCTGCGCCCACCGCCGCATCATGTTCCGCCGCGCCTCCAGGTCCTCCACCGTCTGCGGCGCGATGAACGACAGCCCCACCGGCTCCCCGGTGGTGGGCGACGCATAGGTCATCTCCACCCCTCCAGAAATGAGGGAAGAGGAGTGAGAAAAGATGTCGGGGCGCCGTCCCTCGACAAGCTCGGGAGGTCGCCCGTACTCTCCTTTCTCATTTCCCGTTTCTCTTTTCTCTCCGGGTCCCTCCGTGTCCCATAAGAGCCGGGACGGGTGCTGCATATCCAGCAGCCGCCCGATGGTCCCGATCCCGCCCGCCAGCCCAGGATGCGCCGTAGGGTCCTCCACCCTCTCGCCCCCCAGGTACAAAGCGGGCGGCCGCTCCCTGAGCCTCCGAATATACTGCTCCCCGTTCCTCGCCGGCATATGTCCTCTCCGTCATTTAAGAGGGTGTCCTCTGTACTCTGATTACTCTGACTACCTGATTCCGCTCGTGGTTCGCCCCGTAGGGGCGACCGGCCGGTCGCCCGTACCGGCGCCGTCCCTCGACAAGCTCGGGAGTGCGCCCGTACAGGGTGAGGGCGTCCTCTGTACTCTGATTACTCTGACTATCTGATTCCCCTCGTGGCACCGCCCCGTAGGGGCGACCGGCCGGTCGCCCGTACCGGCGCACTCCCGAGCTTGTCGAGGGACGGCGCCCGTACAGCCGCGATGGCGCAGTGCCGACCCCGACTAGTCGGGGCATCCTCGGCCCAGCCGGGACCCGCCACCAGCCAATGGTAACGCCGTCCCCACTCCCCCGTAAACGGCCGTAGGGGCGACCGGCCGGTCGCCCGTACTCTTAGAAACGAGGGAAGAGGCGTGAGAAACGAGAAGAATGGGCATGTCTCGTTTCTCTTTTCTCGTTTCTCTTTTCTCGTTTCTCTTTTCTCTCAATACCCTTGACACCCCAAATGGGTTGTGATAATTTTCACCCGGTTTCCCCGGCCATCAGGCCACCCCGATCCCATCGGGGTTCGGTTCCTCGACAGGCTCGGAAGTAGGGGCGCCGTCCAGTACGGGCGACCGTCCCTCGACTAGCTCGGGAGGTCGCCCCTGCGTCGCCCGTACGCTGCCTCCTTTGAAAACGGGAACTGCTCCGTTCCTCGACAGGCTCGGAAGCAGACCCGGTCCAACACAGAGATTTTCAGATGACAGAAATAACGAAAAAAACTCCGCGCCTGCCGGCTCTGCCGCGCATCCTCGGCCCAGCCGGGACTCTGTGCTCAAACCCTGGTCCGACAAGCTCACCACGAGCATAAGGTGAACGGTTTTCCATGGACCCCAAAGCGCTAACCAGCACCGACTGGCAAAACATCCACCTCTTTCTGCAGTGGTTCTGGATCTATCTCCCACTGATAGCCACCTTCGCCATCACCATGCTCACCGCTCACGCCCTGATACCGTCCGCCGTGTCCACCGGCCACCTCCCGGAGAGCGCCTCCAGGCTCAAGCTCCCGCTCACCCTATTCGCCCTCCTGGTCCTGGCCGGCGCCATCGTAATCCTGATCCTCGGAATCAACTCAACTCTCGACGTAAGGAATTTCTGGGACCGCCTCCTGATGTAAGGCGGTTAAACGCAGAGACCGCAGAGAATAAACAGAACAACTCCGCGTCCTCTGCGTCTCCTCCGCGCCCTCTGCGTTCAAAACTTATGAATCAAAGTTCGCTGAAATGAGACCCACTGGCAAAATGCTGCCCCTTATGGTGGCCGGCGGAATCTTCACCGTCATCATAGGCTTTGTGATTGTTGTGCTTTTCATCTCCTGGTTTTCCAACCCGCCCTTTGGGCTGGGGAACGCCTCGGCACAGCCCGTGGCCTTTCCTCACACTGTGCACGTGGAAGACCACGGCATCCAGTGCGAGTTCTGCCACCGCAACGTGACCAAGGGCGACGCCGCCACCGTGCCCGCCGTGGAGCAGTGCCTTTTCTGCCACAAGGACATCTCGGGCCGCGACGGCGAGGCCCAGGCGGAAATCACCAAGGTCCAGCAGTTTTTCCAGGACGAGCAACCCATCAACTGGGAGAGAGTCCACCGCGTACCAGACCACGTCAGGTTCGTCCACGAGGCCCATATCCGCTTCTTCACCAGCGACCTGGACGAACAGGGCGCATCCGGCCAGCGTTTCGATATCAACGGAAGCGAGGTCAACCGCCCCTATACCATCACCGAGACCTGCTCCATCTGCCACGGCGACGTCGGGAGCATGGAGGAGGTGCAGCCCAAGGACGGTCAATCTCTCAAGATGGGCACCTGCCTCGACTGCCACCGCGTCAACAACGTCCCAACCGACTGCACCGTATGCCACAAGTAGGGGCGCCGTCCCTCGACAAGCTCGGGAGGTCGCCCGTACACGGCCGTGCGCCCGTACATCCATCCTGAAAATCCTGTCTATCAATGTAAATTATATGAAACTCACTAGGCGACATTTCCTGGCTTGGGCCGGCCTCGGCGCTCTCGGCGCCGTCGCCTGCGAAGGCTTCGGCATCCGCGAGGGCGAGCTCGATATCCAGAGCCCTGTCTCCCTGCCCGAAGACCTCGTGCGCGGCAAGGACAACTGGTACCCCACCCTCGACCGCACCGGCCCCTCCTCCGACGGCATCCTCGTCCGCGTAATGGAAGGCCGCGCCAAGAAAATCCAGGGCAACCCCCACTACCCCACCAACCAGGGCAAGTCCCACGCCCGCACCGAAGCCGGCGTCCAGGCCCTCTACCACCCCGACCGCATCCCCGGCCCAATGAAGCGCGGCGGCATCCGCGGCTCAGGGCGCTTCGACGCCATCGACTGGGAACCCGAGGCCATGAACACCTTGGTCCGCCAGCTCAACGACCGCGGCTCCCGCTCCGTGCTCATCACCAAGCCCAACCGGGGACACCTGGGCCTGCTCACCTCCCGTTTCGCCGACGCCGTCGGCGCGGAACACCTCAACTACGAGCCTGTCGACAACAACGTCTACCGCGCCGCCGTCAAGGACGTGTTCGACCAGAACGTCCTGCCCGACCTCGACATCGAGCACGCCAATATCATCCTTTCCTTCGGCGCGGATTTCCTCTCCACCTGGATTTCGCCCACCCGCTGGAACCGGGGCTACGGCGAATTCCGCCAAGGCGAGGGCCGCGACCACCGGGGCACTCTCTATCACGTCGACTCCCGGTTCTCCATGACCGCCGCCAATGCCGACAAGTGGATCCCCATCAGCCCAGGCTGGGAAGGCCATCTGGCAATGAGCATCGCCCAGGTCATCGTCGCCGAGGGCCTCCAGGCCCCCACCGCCGACGTCGACCGTTTGCTCGGCGATGGCGGCAGGGCCATGCTCGACCGCTTCCGCCCGGAGGATGTCGTCGCCAGGGCAGGAATCACCTCCGAAATCGCCGGCGGCGACCCTGCCGAGTTCATTCGCGGCCTGGCCCGCAAGTTCGCTACCGAGGGACCCAGCATCGCCATCGCGGGCGGTTCCGCCGGCGCCCAGAGCAACGGCCTGTTCAATGTCGAGGCCGCCATGGTCCTCAACTGGCTGGTCAACAACGTCGGCGCAACCGGCGGCGTCATGCCCAACCCGCTGGGACCCTGGGGCGGCGTGCCCTCCACCGCCCAGTCCGCAAGCCTCGAAGACTTTGAGCGACTGGCGGAGCAGATCAGGACCGGCGACACCCGCATGTTGCTGCTCCACAATGTCGATCCCGTCTACGGACTGCCCGGCTCCCTGAAGCTGCGCGACGCCATCGTCAGCGCCCAGGACCTGTTCATAGTCAGCTTTTCGCCGTTCATCGACGACACCACCGCCCTCGCCGACCTCCTGCTCCCCGACCGGGTCTACCTGGAGGACTGGGGCGACGACATTCCCGACCCCGGCCCCGGTTACCAGGTCGCCGGCTTCCAGCAGCCCGTCGTCAACCCCCTCTGGGACCTCGACCCCAGGAGTTTCCCCGACGTCCTCCTCAAGGCCGCCGCCGAATCGGAGGCCGCTGTAGGGGCGACTGGCCAGTCGCCCCTCCCCTGGCGCAGCTACCAGATCATGCTCCGGGAAAGTTCCGACGAATTGTTCGAGCTGAATCGCGGCTCCATCGAAGCCGCCACCGCCGCCGAGTTCTGGACCAGCCTCCTCGGACGCGGCGGCTGGTGGGACGCAGGGGCGACCGGCCGGTCGCCCGTACCCGCCCCCCGTACCGGCCTGTTGCGGGAAATCATAGACCGCGCCTCCGAGCCTGCCTTTGCCGGGTTCGACGGCCCAAGCACCCTGTTCCTGGTGCCTTTCTCCCACAACACCCTGCAGGACGGCGACAACGCCCACCTCCCCTGGCTCCAGGCGACCCCCGACCCAATAACCTCCGTCACCTGGCAGACCTGGGTCGAGCTGAACGACACCACCGCCGAACGCTACGGCATCCGCGAGGGCGACGTCATCCGCATCGACTCCTCCCAGGGCTCCATCCGCGCCATCGCCTACCCCAACCCCGCCACCCCCCCAGGCATCGTATCCGTCCCCTTCGGCGGCGGCCGGCGCCACGGCTCCCCCTGGGCCACCGACCGCCCCGCCACCGAAAGCTCCAACGTCGCCGAGATACTGGAACCCACCCGCGTCGCCGGCCCGGAGTCCTGGGCCTGGGCTGGCACCAAGGTAACCATCACCCGCACCGGAGACAGCGTCAACCTCTCCAAGCTCGAAGGCAACGCCCGCTCCGTAGAGGTCGGCCTCAGCCCCGCCGAGGAAATCATCAAGACAGTAGCCCCCGGCATAAAATAAGTCAGAACCACTGATTCCTATGATTCAATGATTCCCCTGATTGTCCCGATGCCATCAGGGCAATCCCAAAATCAAATAAATCACAGTTCAGGACAATATGGTAACGAACCGCATAGACCACAAATGGGGAATGGTCGTAGACCTCGACCGCTGCACCGGCTGCCAAGCCTGCGTCGTCGCCTGCCAGGCGGAAAACAACCTCCCCATCAACACCAAGGAATACTTCCAGCAGCGCCGCGCCTACGAGTGGATCCGCATCGAACGCTACTGGGAAGGCGAGTTCCCCAACGTCAAGGCCCGCTTCATCCCCATTATGTGCCAGCACTGCGAAAACGCCCCCTGCGAACCCGTCTGCCCCGTCTACGCCACCTACCACAACGACGAGGGCCTCAATGTCCAGGTCTATAACCGCTGCGTCGGCACCCGCTACTGCGCCAATAACTGCCCCTACCAGGTCCGCTTCTTCAACTGGTGGGAACCCCAGTGGCCCGAACGCCTCCGCAATCAGCTCAACCCCGACGTAACCGTCCGCTCCCGCGGCATTATGGAGCGCTGCTCTTTCTGCGTGCAGCGGATCCGCCGGGGCGAGATCACCGTGGAGCGCCGTGGCGTGGAACCCCTGACCGGCGAGCGCATCCCGGCCGGGCCCGCCTCGCCCACCGAGGGCCGCTACCTGAACTACCAGCGGATGAAGGACGGCAATTTCCTGCCCGCCTGCGCCCAGGCTTGCCCCACCAACGCCCTGATGTTCGGCGAGCAGAAGGACCCGACAGGCCCCGTCTACCAATACTTCGAGCGCGCCAACGAGCAGTACGACCGCGTCCATCACCGCGACTACTTCGACGAGTCCCAGACCCGCGTCTACCGCCTCCTCGAAGAAATGGGCACCAAGCCCAACGTAATCTACCTCAAAAAGGTCGACCAGTACCCCATCGAAGGCGGAGAAGCCCATTAGTCCGTACGGGCGACGGGCTCGTCGCCCGTACGACAAGAAATGATGGCCCTGATTGTCCCGATGCCATCGGGAGGCAGACAAAAAATCAAGGCAATCCCATAATCAAATAAATCGTAGCGGCGACGGGCCCGTCGCCCGTACGACAAGAAGAAGAATGGCAGCCACTGAATCAGAACATATCCACCACGGCCAAGCCCACGGCGAGGGCCACGGCGGCGTCTCCGGAGGCCACTACCCCGGTATGTGGGTGTTCCCCGACCCGAGGCGGATGACCCGCGATATGGCCGCCCGCCTCTCGCGCCTGCCCGGCCCGGTCACCCTCGGCCTCCTGCTCACCTTCGCCCTCCTCGTCCTGGGCGTCGTCGGTTTCGTCGCCCGCGCCGCCGCCGACGGCTTCGACGACCGCGCCCCCTGGGGCTACTATATGGCCACCTTCTCCTTCGTCTTTATGATCACCAGCGGCGCCCCCGTGGCCGCCGTCGCCTTCCGCTTCACCAAGTCCCACTGGCGCCGCCCCCTCTCCCGCGTCTCCGAGCTCTTCGCCGTGGTCGGCATTTTCAATATCATCACCTTCATCCCGATGATGCTGATCCTGCCGCCCATCCTGAACCCGGACGTGTCCCACGCCGGCGCCCACGAGCTGGAGGTGCGCCGCACCATCTGGTTCGAGGGACCTATCGGCGCGCCCCACGCCTGGGACCTGGCCGGCATCGTCGGCTTGGCCGTGACCTCCCTGTTCATCCTCTGGCTCTCCGCCGTCCCCGATATGGCCGAGGCCCGCAACACCGCCGGCGGCTTCCGGGGCTGGCTCTACCGCGCCCTCGCCGGACACTGGTACGGCACCAAGCGCCAGTGGAACGCCCAGAAGGCCGGCCTGGCCCTGCTCGGCGCTTTCTACTTCATGCTGCTGGTCTTCGTCCAGTTCATCATCAGCTCCGACTACGCCCAGAGCATGATCCCCGGTTACAAGGACGCCATTTTCCCGGTGTTCTACACCCTCACCGGATTCCAGTGCGCCCTGGGTATGTGCCTGATCATCCTCTATGTGATGCGCCGCTGGGGCGGCTACGGCGAGTACTATGGCAAGAGCGTTTTCTGGGCCGCCAGCAAGGTGCTCCTGGGCCTGACCCTGCTCTGGGCCTACCACCTGTTCTCGTTTTTCATCACCTACTGGTATGGCCGGCTGTTCATCGAGCAGAATGTGATCCGCTACCTGATGGGCGATTCCTACGGCGGCGTGTTCACGGCCAATGTGGCCCTCAGCTTTGTCATCCCCTTCCTGCTGCTGCTCTGGAACCCGGTGCGCCGCAGCGCCTGGGGGCCGCCCCTGGCCGGCCTCTCCGCCATCCTGGGCGCGCTGATGTTCAGCGTGAGGATTTTCGTGGGCGGGGCCAATTCGGGCAATATCTACGCCGCGTTCCTGGACTATGTGCCCGCGCCGGTCTACCCGGACATCTGGGACATCTTCATGGTGATCGGCGGCATCGGCGGCGCGGCTTTCGTCTACCTGGCCGCCACCCGCATCCTCCCGGTCCTCTCCGTCTGGGAGGTCAAGGAGGGCGCCCTCTACCAGCGAATGCAAAGATTCATCAAGGGCGACTACCTGGTCCTGGCCAAACCCGAATAGGAGGAGCGAGAAACGAGGAGAGAGAAAAGAGAAAAGAGAGACAACCCTCTCATTTCTCACTCCTATTCCCTCTTTTCTCACAAACACGATGCAGGAAGGCAGGACACCCATACCCTACCGGCAGATCAACAGCGAGCTACTGGTCTCGATCCTGCGCTCGCCCAAGTGGTTCGCCGTGGCCACGATCATCCTCGGCCTCATCGTGCTGGGAGGGTTCAGCGCCGCCGGCTACCTGGTGAACAAGGGCTTCGGCGTAACCGGCCTGAACCGCCCAGTAATGTGGGGATTTTTTATTACGAACTTTGTGTTCTGGATAGGAATCAGCCACGCCGGCGTGATGCTTTCCGCCATCCTGCGCCTGTCCAAGGCCGAGTGGCGGCGCCCGGCCACTCGGGCCGCCGAGATTCTCACCGTCTTCTCGCTGATGACGGCGATGATGATGCCCCTGATCCACACGGGCCGGCCCTGGCGCACCATCTACTGGATTTACACCATCCCCTTTATGCCCTACGACTACGCGCGGGGCATCTGGCCCAACGTGCGCTCGCCGCTGGTCTGGGACCCCAGCGCGGTCTATACCTACCTGACCTCCAGCATCCTGTTCGTGCTGGTGGCCCTGATCCCCGACTTCGCCGTGCTCAGGGACCGCACCACGGGCATGAGTCACCGCATCTATACCATCCTGGCAATGGGCTGGCGAGGGAATCCGCGACAGTGGAAGCTCCAGATCATAGCTGGCGTGCTCCTGTCGGCGTTGATCCTGCCGGTGTTCGTCTCGGTGCATTCCATAGTGTCCTGGGACTTCGGTATGGCGGTGTCGGTCAAGACCTGGCACTCGACCATCTTCGCCCCCTACTTCGTGGTCGGCGCAGTGCATTCCGGCGTTTCCGCCGTGGCCTTCGTGATGATCATCCTGCGCTACATCTACGGATGGCAGAACTACATCCGGCCCGAGCACATCGATGCCCTGGGACGCCTGCTGATAGTGGTGGCCACCGGCTGGTTCTACTTCTTCGTGATGGAGATACTGTTCGGCTTCTACGGACGCGAGGCCGACGAGCTGGCCGTCCGCGATCTGCAATTCGTCCAGAACCCGTGGAACATCTGGATGATGGTATTCGTATTCACCACGTACTTCCTGCCGGTGGCGCTCTGGCTGCCCCGGGCATTCCGGCGGAACCTGTGGATTATGTCCACCGCGTGTATCTCGGTGAACATCGGGATGTGGCTGGAACGGTTCATCATCATCGTGCCAGGCTTGCAGAACAAGCAGGTGTTCACGTTCAGCTGGTACTCGGTTTACACGCCCAGCCCCGTGGAATGGGCCATCATCGGCGCGACCTTCGCGCTGGTCGCCATGCTGATGATCGTGATTGCGAGGGTATTGCCGCTGATACCGCTCTATGACATCAAGGAATACGAGGTCCTGCGCACCGAGGTCAAGATAGGACGCGTGTCGGTCCCGGCGGTTTACCGGGAGGACTGAGAATCGACATGGATGCACAAGATTAACAGGATGGATTCATGAATGGAGATGCGCCCATATCCTGTGCATCCTGCACATCCATGTGAGGAATGAGAATGGCTAAACGACCGATATTGGGGCTTTTTGAGGACGCTAACTACGCGGCTGAAGCCGGAGACGCCCTGCAGAATGCAGGCGTGTCTCCCAATGACTACGACTTTCTGACGGACACGCCGTACCCGGAGGGAGCGTTTGGGGAGCGTCACGAGGGGCACCGGCTGTACATATTCCCGCTGTGCGGGGCGGTGGTTGGCCTGACCATCGGCGTGCTGCTGACCTCGATGACCCAGATGGCCTACCCCCTGGTGCAGGCCGGCAAGCCCATCCTCTCCCTGCCGCCCATGGCTGTGGTGACCTACGAGAGCACCATGCTCACGGCCATCATCTTTACCATCATCGGCATCATATTCGAGTCGCGTTTGCCCAGCTTCAAGCAGGGCCTTTATGACACGCGAATCACCGAGGGATACATCGGCGTGCTGGCCAACGTGGAGGAGGAGCAACTGACCCAGGTATCCACCCTTTTCACCCAGGCCGGCGCCATCGACGTGGTACGAGAGAGTTAGAGGCCGCTATCATGACACAGCAAGTCCACAAGAGGCGGCCGGAAAGATGGTTCGGCAAGCTCACCATGAGCCTGTCGAATGGTGGCAGCGCTCCGTCCGGGAGCAACTCAAGGAGCATGACCCTCCCAGGGCGCGTGCTGATTGCTGGCATGTTCCTGGTTGCGGCTCTTGCCGTAGCGGGATGTACCTC
The DNA here is from genome assembly GCA_965203005.1 of Dehalococcoidia bacterium. Lineage (GTDB taxonomy): Bacteria > Chloroflexota > Dehalococcoidia > Lucifugimonadales > UBA3495 > VXOI01. The sequence goes on along the minus strand of CBDBBS010000002.1, from coordinate 168,232 downwards.
CGGCACATACCCGGTGGATATCTTCTACGAGCAGCACTATCAGCAGTCTTACAAGTCCCACGAGCCCCCGCGGCTGTCCGGCGTGGCCTCTTGCGATGTGGCGCTGCCCGGTGAGCCCTGCGCCGTGGCCTGGTATCCCGCTCCGCCCAATACCACCGATGATTCCGGAGCGCACCTCTACGAGGTGAACTGCCAGATGTGCCACGGGACCGACGGCAGGGAGAGCGGCGAGGTACTGCAGCGGTTGACCAGGAGCCCGGCGGAGGGCGGGTACGGCTACGAGTACAACATCCTTGATCCAGAGACCCTGGAACCCAGGCCGCCGGATCTGACTGTTCTCACCGCAGAAGAGATTTCCGGTTACCTGGCCAATCCGGGGCCGGCCCGTCCCTTTGGCCCCCAGTCGGTGATGCCCCCATTCGGGAAGCTGCTCAGCGCGAGCGAACGCAACGCCATCATCGAGTACATTGGTACGCTGCCATAGCAGGTTTTCAACGCAGAGGACACAGAGATTGAACACAAAGGACGCGGAGACTAATAGGAAAAAACCTCTGCGCCTTCTGTGCATTCTCTGCGCCCTCTGCGTTGTATTGTCCCTGGCCCCAGCGGTCTACGCGCAGACTCCCGATGAGGAATTGGAGAGAGAGGCGCAGGCCATCGACAAGATGCTGATGTGCCCAGTCTGCCCGGCCGAGACCATCGACCAAGCCCAGGTGGAAATCTCCTTCCAGATGCGGGCCGTGGTGCGAGAGTTGCTTGCGGAGGGCAAGACCCGCGACGAGGTCCTCGACTACTTCGTGGACCGCTACGGCGCCGACATCCTGGCAGCTCCTCCCAAGTCAGGAACAAACCTGGTGGCCTGGATTCTCCCCATCGTTGGCGTAGCAGCAGGGTTGCTGGGCGTTTACCTGGTTATACGCTCCATGACCGGCTCCCAGCGTAGAGGCGCTGAGCCAGTGCCGGCTGGCGCCACTGCCGGTGAAGCACCGCAGGCAGCCGCCGAAGCTGACGATTCTGGCCTTGCTCCATACCTGGAAATAGCAGATCGTATTATCGGCTCACGACGCGCATCTGCCCGGCCAGCGCTCGTTCCCCAGGCGGATGCGCCCACCCTTTCAGCGGACCCGGATGGCGAGAGCCGGACTTCCCCCCAGAGGGGCGACACCAGTGGGTGACCTGGGAGCCATAAGCCTCTGGATCGCCCTGGCCCTCGCGGCCTATTCCACGGTCGGGTCGGTGGCCGGGAAAGTGCGCGGCTCAGTGGCTCTCGTGGACAGCGCGCAGGCGGCCATGTACGCCACCGTAGTCGCCCTGATTGTCTCCACGCTCAGCCTCGTCGTGTCCTTCATCAGCCGCGACTTCGAAATCTCCTACGTGGCCCGCCACAGCGACCTGGCCATGCCCGACCGGTTCACGTGGGTCGCTTTCTATGCTGGCAACGAAGGCTCGCTGCTGTACATCGCCATGGTGCTGTCCATCATGGCAGCCATTGCTGTCTGGCGGGCGCCGGAGCGGGTGCGCGACGCCCTTCCGTACACCACCGGCGTTCTGATGCTGGTGCTGACCTTCTTCCTGGCCGTCACCGCCGTAATGGCCAATCCTTTCGAGAAACTACCCTTCGTTCCCGCCGATGGAGAGGGCATCAACCCGCTGTTGACTCACTTCGGGATGTTCTTCCATCCCCCGGCGCTGATGGCTGGGCTGGTGGGCATCAGCATCCCGTTCGCCTTTGCCCTGGGGTCCCTGCTGGCCCGCAAGACAGGCGACGAATGGGTCGATCCGGGCCGCGTCTGGGGCATCATCACCTGGGCGCTGCTCGCGGCGGGGCTGCTGCTCGGCTCGTGGTGGGCCTATACCATACTGGGCTGGGGCGGCTACTGGTTCTGGGACCCGGTGGAGAACGCGGCATTCATGCCGTGGCTGGCGCTGACCGCATTCATTCACTCCATCATGGTACAGAAGCGCCGTGGAATGTTTCGGATGTGGAACATCGCCCTGGTCAACGTCGCTTTCGGCTTGGCCCTATACGGCATGTTTATGAACCGGGGCGGCTCCGTGCCCTCGGTGCATTCCTTCGGCGCCTCCAGCCTGGGCTGGGTCTTCCTGATGTTCCTCGTCATCGGCGTGATTGTGCCCTTCGTGATTTTCTTCTGGCGCTACCCCCTGCTGAAGAGCGCACAGAACCTGGACTCGATGCTATCCCGGGAGGCGGCGTTCCTGGTCAACAACCTGCTGCTTCTGGCCATCGCCTTCGTGACCCTGTGGGGAACGGTCTACCCTCTTGTTTCGCGCCTGACCAGCGGAGAGGAAATCACGGTGGCGCGGCCCTTCTACGACCAGGTGAACGGGCCGCTCATGCTGGGCCTGATCTTCCTGATGGGCATCGGGCCAATGCTGCCCTGGCGGCGGGCCAACTGGGCGAGCATCCGCCGCGCTCTGGCCGTCCCGGCAGGCGTGGCAGTTGTTGCGGTCGTGGTGCTGCTGGCGGTGGGACTGAACCCGTCGACAGGCTCAGGAGCATACGCCCTGGCCGGATTCGGCCTGGCGGCCTTTGTGGCTACCGGCATCCTGATGGAATGGTTCCGGGGCGCACGCGCCCGGGTGAGAGCGCTGACATCAGGCAGCCGGGGAATCCTCGCCAGGGCGCAGGACTACGCATCGGCCTTCGTACACCTGATCTGGGCAAACCGCCCCCGTTACGGCGGTTACATCGTCCATCTATCCGTGCTCATGGTGTTGCTGGGGATCGTGGGTACCTCATTCTTCAACTCCCAGAAGGACGTGGTCCTCTCTACCGGCGAAACGGCCACCATCGAGAACTACGAAATCAGATACCTGGGAACCGCCGTAATACCCTTTGGGAACCGCACCGAGTTCATCTCGTCCGTCGAGGTCTACCGTGACGGCAAACTCCTGGACACCATCAGCCCCAACCGGGCCTTCTACCCCAACCACAATATGGCCTCCACCCGCGCTGCCATTCGCTCCACGCCAGTGGAGGACTTTTACGTCGTGCCCAGCGAGAACCTGCCGGACGGTGATGTTGGATTCCGCATACTGGTCAATCCGCTGATCTGGTGGATGTGGGTGGCAGGGCCGGTGATGATCCTGGGGACGATCATTGCCCTCTGGCCGGAACCGTCACGGGTCGCCTCTCCCGTTGCGGCCCGCAACCGCGCCGCCGTTCCGCTGGGCCGGTGAGGACTTGCCGGTCCTCCTCCTTTTTCCTCCGGAAAAGGGCTTTCAGGGGGCAGTTGTCAGGCCGGAATGCCGACTGTGTCGAGCATGCACGATAGAATCGGCACTGCTAGACTGTTTGCATGGAAGCTCAAACCGTATTCGCCATCCTGGTGGGCGCCGCACTGGCCTGTTTCAGCCTGGTGATGGTCGGGTACTCCTTTTTCCGGGGCAATGAGGCGCGCGAAACCAGACCGGTTGCCTCGACGCCGGAAGACGACGAGGTAGGCGTTGACGCCATCCTTGACTCCATCAACACGCTCGACCTGGAATACCAGTTGGGCAACGTGACCGAAGACCAGTACCGGGAACAGATGGCGTCCTACCGGCTGCAGGTGGCCTTGGCCGTGAAGGCCGAGTTGGAGCGAGGGGATGCCTCCCCTGAGCTGCTGCTGGAGCAGGAGATTCTCGCCGCGCGGGCCAACGGCGCAGACGGGTGGCAGCCGTGCCCGCTGTGCGACGCCCCGCTGCCGGTGACCGCCGATGGAGATGCTCCGCTGGCCTTCTGCCCCCACTGCCATGCGTCCCTGGTGACTGGCAACTCCCCTCCCTCCGTGGAGGCCGCAGACGTCTCGTCCCGGGCCACAGAACAGTGATGCGCCTCAAAGGACTGCATCCCGGAGGCCTCCGGCTCGTCTTGCCTTTGACCGTAGCCCTGATGTTCCTGGGTCTGGCCGGATCGGTCATGCTGGCGTTGCCATCAGCGCTTACGGCCCAGGAGATCCTTACTATTCGCGGCAGAGTGGTGAACGGTACTGCGGGGGCGGACACGCCGGGAAGCCTCCCCGTCCTGCTGCTCATCACCGGCCAGGACGGAACGCTGGCGGGCACCGGGCAGGCGCAGGCCAACGCCGACGGCAGCTTCGTGCTTGAGGATGTCGCACTGATGGAGGGCGCAGGGTACAACATCAGCGTGGACTACGGCGGTGTTTTCTATGGCCAGTCCCTGCTTCCGAGCCAGCTCGCGGACGAGGTGATCATCACCGTCCACGAGGCGACGGAAGACGCCACCATCATGCGCGTAGACCGTCAGGTTATAGTGATCTCGGACTTTGACGTGGCAGAGCGCACCGCCACCGCCACCGAGTTCGTGAGATTCGCCAACCCAACTGACAGGACACTGCGCGCCAACCTTGAAACAGCCCGGCCGGGTATGTTCAGCTTCATGCGTTTCGCGCTCCCTCCCGATGCCAGCGACATCACCGTTCAGTCGAACCTCCGGGGCGGAGACGTAATATCCGTGGGCTCCGGCTTCGCCCTGACCGCAGCAGTCCCTCCGGGCGAACACAGTGTTGACTTCGCCTACAATTTCCCCTACCAGGGTGGGAGTATCGAATTCCGGAACAGCCTTCCCCAGGGCGCAGCGATTTTCCAGATTCTCGTGCCGGAACGTTTCACCGGCCTCGATATCGGCGGCTTGACGCCCCGCCCTCCGGTTGGCATTGGAGACGAGATATACCGCGCCTGGGAGGGACGCGACATCCCGCCCGGCGTCGGCGTCCAACTGCGCTTTGACGGGCTGCCCCAGCCAGGCTTTCTTGCCCGTGTCGGCAGTACGCTGGCTGGGGGAAATTTCTGGATCACCGCCATTCCGGCGGCGATGGGCGCAGTGCTCTTGGCATTCCTGTTGCTCGGTGTGCTCCGCCGCCACCGGCCCTCAACGGCTGTCGCGGGGGCCGCTCCATCTCTTTCCGACGGCCAGGCTGACGGGGCGAACAGAGAGGAATTGGTCGCCACTCTGGCAGCCCTTGACGAGCGCTACCAAGCGGGAGGATTGGAGGAAGAAGACTATCATTGGAGACGCGCAGCGCTGGTGGACCGGGCGCTCGGTAACAGGCTCGCCTCCCCTGAGGACCATTTCCCTCCGGAAAAGGGAGGGGAGTGATGGAAAGGCCGCTGGACAATCACTCTGCCAGCGAGACCGGGGACGGGCAGCAGACGCCCGCCCTTCGACAAGCTCAGGGTGGCCGGCGGCGCTTCGGGCGCCGCTCGCTGGTGATTGCAGCCGTCGCCGTTCCCGTGCTGGCCTTCCTGGCGGTCCTGGCGTGGGCGTCCTTTACTTCAGGCCCGGCCAGGGGAGGCCTGGCGGTCAACGACAACACCGTTGAGCTGGATGCCGGCGGCGAGTCGGCCCCCGAATTTACCCTTGCCCTGATTGGCGGCGGGAGCATCAGCAGCCAGGAACTGCGCGGCCGCGTGGTGATGATGGATTTCTGGGCCTCATGGTGCCCGCCCTGCCGGGAGGAGGCGCCGGTGCTGGCCCAGGTCTACGCGGAATACCGGGAGCGCGGCGTCGAGTTCGTCGGCGTAAACCTGTGGGACAACGCCGGCGACGCAGACGTGTTTGTGCAGCAGCAGGGCCACGAGTACCCCAACGGGGTGGACGAAGAGGGTAGAATTGCCATCAGCTACGGCGTGAGGGGCATCCCCGAAAAGTTCTTCATTGACCGGGATGGCAGGATTGTCCGCAAGTTCTCCGGGCCAATGACCGCCGACCGCCTTCGCCTGATCCTCGAATCGCTGCTGGCCAGTTGACCAGCCCGGACATTTACATCGATACGCAGGATGCTGTCTGGATGCCGACTTTGTCGAGCATGCGCGATAGAATCGGCACTGTGATTCGTTTGATTAACGTGAAGGACAGGATTTTGGAGGACATGCAGGAATCAGGGCAATCAGATTAATCCGGCGAATCAGTGGTTCAGACATCCCCTAATCCTGTTAGGACTTACGCAGTTCAGATATCCCCTCTCCCTTGAGGGAGAGGGTTAGGGTGAGGGTGAAAATCTCCAACTGCGTAACTCCTATCCTGTATATCCTGTGCATCCGTGTATAAAACAAGGCGATGATGACCGATCAGCCAACGACAAGAGCGATGCTAACAGTGGACTGGGGAGGCACGTGGTGCCGCGCCGCCCTGGTTGACCGGCACGGGGAAATCCTCTGGGGCGACCGCCGGACAAATCCCCGTGGTGGAGACACGGCTCAGTACCTTGCCCTTGCCAATGCCCTGCTTGCCGAAGCCCTGTCTGTGGGAGGCATCCAGACCGGCGGCATAGGCGTGGCAGTGGCCGGACCCGTCGACCCCGAAAGCGGCATTCTCTACCAGCCGCCGAACTTGATGGCCCTGGACGGCGTCTCCCTCAAGCAGGTATGGGGCGAACGGTTCGGCTTGCCGGTGGCGCTGGGCAACGACGCCAATCTGGCGGCCATGGGCGAGTATCACTACGGCGCCGGCCGTGACGCTCATGGTGAGCTTGTCGAACCACGGGCGGGCCATCCCCTGAAGAGCCTGTTCTACGTCACCATCAGCACCGGCATCGGCGGCGGCGCGGTGGAGGGCGGGACTCTGCTCCTGGGCGCCAACGGACTCACCGCAGAGGTGGGCCACACGACCGTCGATACCTCCACCAATGCCCCGCTCTGCCAGTGCGGAAAGCGGGGCTGCCTCGAGGCCGTCTCCTCAGGCACCGCCATCTCCAACTTCGCGCTATCCTCGCTGGCCGACGGCGGCTATTCCGGCTCTTCCCTGGCATCCATCGCGCCGGAGCAACTGACTGCCCGGGCAGTGGTCGAGGCCGCGAAGGGTGGAGATGCCCTGGCCATATCGGCGATGGACCGCTGCGTGGAGGGACTGGGCATCGGGCTGGCCAACGCGGTTCACCTGTTCAACCCCGACCTCGTCATCCTGGGCGGGGGCGTGTCGGCGGGCCTCCGCGACCTCAACCTCTTTCCCCGCATCCGTGAGGCGATCCACGGGAGGCTGATGAGCGAGCTGCACAAGGCTTTCGAGCTAGTCCCCTCGGTCCTCGGCGACAACTCCGGCATCCTGGGAGCCGCCGCCGCCGCCTGGGCCCAGGCCAGCGCAACCCTGGACGATGTGTAACATGTCCCTTCACCCTCCGTACGGGCGCACAGCTGTGCGCCCGTACAGGGTGAGGGCGTCCCCCGTATCCGGGCAAATCATATCGCCGCCGTGGCATTTCTTTCGGACAACCTTCTCTAACAGGATAGGAGCCTCTGAAAAAACCCTATAAGGTTTTCCTTCAACCTATTACATCCAATCTAGCCAATGGAGCCATTCGCATAACCGATGCCTCCCATTGCTGGTTCGATTGGTATATTACCGCCTTGGGGTGTTTCGCCTGGGGGAAGAGGCTATGAACGAAGCCACAGCTCGAATAAAGATTAACCGGCTGCTGGAAAAGGCTGGCTGGCGCTTTTTCCCGGATGGAAACGGGCCAGCAAATGTTCGTCTGGAGCCCGGCGTCGCCATCACCCAAACCGATCTTGACGCCCTGGGTGAGGACTTCGAGAAGACGACAAAGGGATTCATCGACTTCCTCTTGCTGGATTCCAGGGGATTCCCGCTTCTGGTGTTGGAGGCGAAGTCAGAGGAAAAGCAACCCCTTGTCGGGAAGGAACAAGCCCGGAGATATGCCCGTTCCCAAAACTGCCGGTTCGTAATCCTCTCCAACGGCAACCTGCACTACTTCTGGGACTTGGAGCGCGGTAATCCTCACATCATTACCTCTTTCCCGGGGCCGGAATCGGTCGTTGGGTATAGCAAGGTTCAACCCAATCCCAAGCGTCTGATCGAAGAGCAGGTTCGAGACGATTACATAGTGCTGACCCAGCGGCCTGGCTATGCTACCGAAGCAGCCTGGAAGAGCGAGGCTGAACAGGCCGGATTCATTCGGGCCAACAATCTCCGCTTTCTGCGCACCTACCAGCTCCAGGCAGTCCACGCATTGCAGCGAGCTGCCAAGGATGGCAACGACCGCTTTCTGTTCGAGATGGCTACCGGCACCGGCAAGACCCTTACTGCCGCCGCTATCATCAAGCTGTTTCTGCGCACCGGCAACGCCTCCCGCGTGCTGTTCCTCGTTGACCGTCTTGAGCTGGAAGAGCAGGCCAGGAAGATGTTCTCCGCCATTCTATCGGCGGACTACACGACGGTGATCTACAAGGAGCGGCGCGACGACTGGCGTTCCGCTGAGATTGTCGTCAGCACCGTCCAGTCATTGTTGTTCAACAACAAGTACCAGTCCCTTTTCTCTCCCACGGATTTTGACCTCGTAGTCTCGGACGAAGCGCACCGCTCTATCAGCGGCAACGCCCGCTCAGTGTTCGATCACTTCGTCGGATACAAGCTGGGCCTAACCGCAACTCCGAGAGACTATCTACGAGGATTCGACCTCTCCGGCCCGGGGGTTCACGACCCACGTGAGGCCGAGCGAAGACTCCTCCGGGACACCTATCGCACCTTCGGTTGCGAAAGCGGAGACCCCACCTTCCGTTACTCGCTGCTTGATGGCGTGAAGGACGGCTACCTGATCAATCCTACCGTAGTTGACGCCCGTACCGACGTGACCACTCAACTGCTTGCTGACGATGGTTTCGTTGTGTCATTTACCGACGACATCGGGAGCGAGCATGAAGAAACCTTCAGGCAGCGCGAGTTCGAGAGGCGGTTCTTTTCCGACGCCACCAACCAAGTCTTCTGCAAGACCTTCCTGGAAAACGCGCTGCGAGACCCGGTCAGCGGCGAAATCGGCAAGTCCATCGTCTTTGCCGTAAGCCAGAACCATGCCGCCAGGCTGACCCAGACCCTCAATGAAATGGCCGACGTGATGTTTCCTGGCAAGTACCAGTCGGACTTCGCCGTGCAGGTTACGTCCCAAGTGACCGACGCCCAGCAGCTCACCATCAACTTCGCCAACAATAACCTGATGGGTTCCGGCAACTTCCTCCCTTCCTACCGGACCAGCAAGGCTCGGGTATGCGTGACCGTTGGCATGATGACCACCGGCTACGATTGCACCGACATCCTCAACCTGGGCCTGTTCCGGCCCATATTCTCGCCCACCGACTTCGTGCAGATCAAGGGCCGCGGCACGCGCCGGCACAACTTCCTGGAACAGCTATTCGATCCCAGCATTGCCGATGGCGTGGCGCAGCCGGAAAAGACTGCTTTCAAGCTGTTTGACTTCTTCGCCAACTGCGAATACTTCGAGGAAGAGTTCAACTACGACGAGGTGCTTGAGCTGCCCAGGCCCGGTTCCGGCGAGGGGAACGGCGGCGGCGAGGTCGAAGGGCCTTCCAGGCTGTTCGCCTACGAATACGCCGGCCCGGACATTCTCTCGACGATAAGGGAAGAGACCATCGGCTACGAGGGAATGAAGATTGACCGGATGCTGTTCGACAGATTCGCCGATACCGTCCGGGCCAACGAAACCGTCAGGAAGGCCGTCGAAGCGGGCAACTGGGACCTCATCATTGACTACGTGAACCGGGAGGTATTCGACCAGCCGGGAGACTACTACACCCTGGATAAGCTGCGGAAAGCCGCCTCGGTGGACCGCCGTATCACCCTTCGGGAGATTCTGGAGAGGGTCTTCGACCTGATCCCGGCGTTCAAGTCAAAGGATGAGCTGCTGGAGGAGGAGTTCAGCAAGTTCGTGGCCGGACACCAGCCGGAGGACGTCCAGTCCATACCTGCCATCAAGACCTTCTTCAAGGCTTACGTGACCAGCGACCTGACCCGGCACGTAATTGACACCAAGCAGTTTACCGAACTGGCGACCAATGCCGTGTTCTCAATAGCAGACTACCGGGCCGTGCCTGAAGAGTACCGGGCGCTGGTCCCCGAGTATGTCAAGGATTATGTCTCCCTAAACCAGTTCGCAGTATAGAGGAAACCATGCTGGACGTTGACACCAAGCGACGCATAGACACCGCGCGGGACATCCTGGTGGGCAAGGTGCCTGACCCAAAGAGCCAGGTCGAGCAGATCACTATTGCGCTGATCTACAAGTTCATGGACGACCTGGACGCCGAAAGCGAGGAGTTCGGCGGGGAGCGAACATTCTTCGCCGGTGACTTCGCCAGGTATGGCTGGGCCAAGCTGATGCACCCAAGCCTTGGCGGGTTCGAGACGCTGAACCTCTACGCCGAGGCTATAACCAGGATGCCGGAAAACCCCGGCATACCGCCCCTGTTCCGCGACATATTCAACAACGCCTATCTGCCCTACCGCGACCCGGAAACCCTGCGGGCCTTCCTCAAGGTCATCGACGAGTTCACCTACGACCACTCGGAACGGTTGGGCGATGCCTTCGAGTACCTGCTCTCGGTTCTTGGCGCACAGGGCGACGCCGGGCAGTTCCGCACCCCGCGCCACATCATTGACTTCATCGTCGCCGTCGTAGACCCAAAGAAGGACGAAACGGTGCTGGACCCGGCCTGCGGCACTGCCGGATTCCTCATTTCGGCCTACAAGCACATACTGGCGGCCAACTCCGATGCCAACGGCCAAAGCGCGTTGACCCCCGACGACCGGGGCCGGTTGGTAAACAACTTCAAGGGCTACGACATCTCTCCGGATATGGTGCGCCTTTCGCTGGTGAATATGTACCTGCACGGGTTCCGTGAGCCTCACATCTACGAGTATGACACTCTGACCAGCGACGAGCGGTGGAACGAATACGCCGACGTGATTCTGGCCAACCCGCCATTTATGTCTCCGAAGGGCGGCATCCGGCCCCACAACCGCTTTTCGGTCCAGTCAAGGCGCAGCGAAGTCCTGTTCGTGGACTACATAGCGGAGCATCTGACCCCCAATGGGCGCGCCGGAGTCATCGTGCCGGAAGGCATAGTCTTCCAGAGCCAGACCGCCTACAAGCAACTGCGGAAGATGCTGGTGGAAGACTATCTGGTGGCGGTGGTATCCCTGCCGGCGGGGGTGTTCAACCCCTATTCCGGCGTCAAGACCTCCATCCTGATCCTTGACCGGGCATTGGCTAAACGGACGGACAGCATTGCCTTCTTCAAGGTGGAATTCGACGGCTTCGACCTGGGAGCTCAGCGCCGTCCCAACGACCGCAACGATCTGCCGCAGGTGCAGAACGAGCTTTGCGAGTACTTGGGCCGCCTGCGGGAGGGTCAATCTTTAGAGGCTTTCCAACCTGTGTTCGGTACGGTGGTCGAAAAGGAGAAAATTGCCGGGGATGGCGAGTACTACCTGAGCGGGGAGCGGTATAGAACATGCAAATACCCCGGGAGTGGAACTTGGCCGATGGTGGCACTTGATGATGTCTGCAAGACCATCTTGAGCGGCGGTACTCCTTCAACTAAACAGGAAGAATACTGGAAGGGCGATATTCCCTGGATTACCAGCGCAGACATTTGCAACATTAGGACTGCTGAACCACGACGTTTCATCACACAAGATGCTATAGTGAACTCAGCGACTAACCTGATACCGAAAGGCAATGTAATCGTAGTCACAAGGGTCGGGTTGGGGAAATTGTTCACGAATAGCTTTGATGTGTGTATCAGCCAGGACTCGCAAGGCTTGATTCTTAGTGAAGGAATTGATGCCAACTACTTAGTGTATGTACTCAAACCCAGAGTGGAGGAATTCAAGAGTATTAGCCAAGGGTCAACGATTCAGGGCGTAACCAAGAAACAATTGGCAGGAGTTCAAATCCCCTTGCCTTCACTGGAGATCCAGCAGGAGATTGTCGCGGAGATAGAGGGCTACCAGAAAGTCATAGACGGGGCGCGGGCCGTGGTGGAGAACTATCGTCCGCGGATTGCGGTTGACCCTGAGTGGCCGATAGTGGCCTTGGGGGATATATGTAAGGTCGTTAGGGGTAGTTCCCCTCGACCTAAAGGGGACTCGCATTATTACGGTGGCAACATTCCCCGTCTTATGGTCGCCGACATCACGCGAGATGGAATGTATTCGACTCCAAAGATCGATTCTCTGACGGAAGCAGGAGCAGCTAAAAGCCGCCCTATGAACAAGGGTGATGTAATCGTCACTGTAAGTGGAAACCCTGGACTACCTACTATTCTAGCTGCTGACGCCTGTATCCATGACGGATTCGTTGGCCTGCGAGAACTGAACGAGAATATCAATCGAGAATTTCTTTATTGGAATCTCTTGTCTCAGCACCAAACTAACGGGGCACAGTCAGTAGGTGCGGTCTTCAAGAATCTCACTACTCATCAGGTAAGGGATTTCAGGATACCCATTCCTTCTGAATGGATCCAACAAGCTATTGCCGATGAAATTGCGGAGGAGCAATCTCTTGTACAAGCCAACCGGGAGCTGATTGCGAGGTTCGAGAGGAAGATTGAGGCTGCCGTCGCGCGGGTGTGGGGTGATTAGGGGAGGGGCTTGGTCTGGCGTGTTCTACCCGGCGGTTTTATAATACCCGCACCCTACGGCAACGCATAGGCGAGTGTAAAACTATGCCCAGAGTCAACCCGGAAATACTGATTTGGGCGCGGGAGACGGCAGGGCTTACTCTGGAGGAAGCGGCCCAAAGAAACAAAAGCCTACGCGATACGCGGAACGTATCGGCAGTCGACAGGCTGAACTCATTCGAATATGGGATGGATGAACCATCCCGGACCATACTCGTTGAAATGGCGCGGGTGTACCGCCGACCGCTGCTTACATTCTATTTGCCCAATCCGCCCACGAAAGGGGACCGCGGGGCGGACTTTCGCACGCTGACCGCCGAACGTTCAGCAACTGACGAGGCTCGGATTGACGCTTTGTTACGGGACGTTAGAGCGCGGCAGAGCATGGTGCGTGCGGTCTTGGAGGATATGGAGGAGGCGGAAAGGCTGGGCTTCGTTGGCTCGCATCGGATGGAAGACGGGCCGACGGCGGTGCTGGAGTCGCTGCGCGCACTGCTGGACGTGACCTTGGCGGAATACCGGAGACAACGGAACGCTACAGCAGCATTTGGCTTGTTGCGAGCCAGTGCGGAAAACGCCGGAGTCTTCGTGTTGCTCAAAGGCAACTTGGGCACTCACCATACCGATATCGACACCGATGTTTTCCGGGGTTTTGCGATTGCGGATGATGTTGCGCCGTTCGTGACAATTAACCCACACGATGCCCGGACGGCATGGTCATTCACGCTGCTGCACGAATTGACGCATTTGATTCTGGGTCAGACAGGTGTAAGTGGCGGCCGGGCTGATAACGAAATTGAAAGGTTCTGTGATGACATCGCCAGCGAGTTTTTAATACCACAGGAAAAACGCAAAGACTTAGTCTTTGATAACAATAGTATCTTTGAGGAAATAGTTGAGCATATTAACCGACTTTCTGACGAAATGAAAGTTAGTCGGACAATGGTTGCTTACAAATCATGGCGCATTAGCAGCATCGATAGGGAAACCTTCAATCGCTTGAGAAGCTTGTTTCGCAGTCAGTGGCTAGAGGAACGCGAAGAGCGTCGAAGAGAAGGGACGGGAGTAGTCAACCCCTATGTCAACCGTAGGTATCAGTTAGGCCCATCGCTGGTTAGCTTGGTAAGGCGAGCGATAAGTTCCGGCGATTTGACAACCTCCAAAGCGGCTAAAGTGCTGGGAGTAAAACCGTCTCAAATTGGTTCGCTGTTTGATGCCGGTCGCGCGTCGTAGGCGGATTTATGATAGACCTCCTCGACGCAAACGTGCTTATCGACGCAAACCGTGACTATTACCCCATTGAGCGGGTCCCGGAGTTCTGGGAATGGCTGGTTGCAATGGGGGAACGGGGCTTGGTAAAAATTCCGCAGGAAGTCTATGACAAAGTGACCCAAGCCAATGACTCACTAGCAAGGTGGTTGAAAGCCAATCGAGATGCTCTATTGTTGGTGGAGGCTGTTGACGAATTTTTGATTGCCCGGGTTTTGGTTGAAGGCTACGCTCCCGACCTGGACGATGTTGAGATTGAGAAGCTGAATGAAGACCCGTTCTTGATTGCATACGCTCTGGTGGACCCAAGGTCCCGGCGTGTAGTTTCGACTGAGCGTTCCCGACCCAGCGCAATTCGTGCTAACCGTAAGGTTCCCGACGTATGCAACGGCCTCGGCATACTGTGCCATGACACGTTTAGACTCATACGCGAGCTTGACTTCCGTACCGACTGGCGCACCCAGCAATAGAACAATATTATGGAGCGAGCACAAGATAGTAAGCTGACCCAGGTCAATCAGGCCAGGAACAGCAGGTTATAGTAATGCCCGACTATGTTGTGGCAAGCAGGTTACGCGACGGTAATTTGCGGACGTTGAGCAATTTGCAGCAACGGGGTGTGGTAGAAGTTGAACGCATAAGAAGAGAGGAATATACTGGGGGCAGTACCGAGAGCTTCAGGTTGAGCTTGCCGCCCCAGCGGATGGGTAGGTATGAATGAGGCCCTTGAATCACAAAACCGCCCCTGAATTGGACTGAATCGAAAGTCTGATTCAGGGGCTACTTGTGACGCAAAGCCATTCGTATGATTAAGCGACTGCGCGGATAGCGTTCCACTTAATCATGGCAATCCCACAATCAAACAAATCACAGTTCAGACGATGTACCGCCCACCCATTACGTTCACGCTGTCGCCGGTGATGTAGGCCGACTCGTCGCTGGCAAAGAACAGGCAGGCGTTCGCCACATCCTGAACGGTGGCCTGCCTACCCATGGGCAGGTCGCTCAGATGTTGCGATGAGCCGCGCGCCATCCCGCCCTGGAACTCGGGGTACCACTCCGGATGCTCCCGCGACGTGTCGGTGGACCCGGGGTTGACCATGTTGGCGCGCACATTGTTGGGAGCGCATTCGGCTGCGATGGCCCGGATGAGGCCCAGCAGGCCGGTCTTGGCCGCCGTTACCGCCGTCGTGTTGGGGCGGCCAGTGATGGACGACTGCCCGCCTAGGGCGATGATGCTTCCGCTGCGGCGCTCGATCATTCCCGGCAGCACAGCCCTGCACAGGTAGAAGGCCGAGTTCAGGTTGGTGTTCATCACATTCAGCCACTCGTCGTCGGACACGTCGGTGATGGGCTTGTGGGGACGGATGGCAACGTTGGATACCAGCACATCTATCCGGCCCAGCTCCGATATTCCGCTCTCGACCATCTGCCGCACCGCGCCGGGGTCACCCACGTCGCAGACAGCCGTTACCGTGCGGGCGCCCAGCTCCCGGCACTGGGCCGCCACCTCGTCCAGTTCCTTGGCGCTCTGCCGCGTGTTGAGTACCAGGTCCGCGCCCTCGCGGGCAAAGGACAGCGCGATCTCCCGGCCGATGTTGCGGCTGGCGCCGGTGACCAGCGCCGTCTTTCCTTCCAATCGCATGTTCGCATCCCTTGTTTTAGAATAATCGCCAAGGCGGATATTCATTTGGAGTGTCCGCAGGCCAGCATATCACAGGAAACTGCAAAATGAACTTGGGAGGCGCATCCATGAAGTGGTGCAGGTACACGGCCAACGGGTCCACATCCTTCGGCATTATCGAGGGCGACACGGTCCACGAAGTTTCCGGCAACCCATTCGGCGAGCACTCGAAGACCGGCGCAACCCACGCCCTCAGCGCGGTGCAACTGGAGGTGCCGGTGATCCCGACGACCTTCTACGCCGCCGGCATCAACTACCCGGAGCACGTCACCTGGGCGGCCCACATGCGTGGTGAGGAGCCCGACTTGCCGAAAAAGGCGGACGTGGGCTACCGGGCCAACAACGCCCTGGTACGCCACGGCCACGACATCATCGTGCCAGCCGACGCCACCGAGCAGCTACAGTACGAGGGCGAACTGGTCGTGGTCATCGGCAAGACCTGCGGCCCCGCCACCACCGGCCCGGTCAGCGAAACCGATGCGCTGGACTACGTGTTCGGCTACACCATCGGCAACGACGTCAGCGAGCGCACGTGGCAGCGCGGCGACCGCACAATGTGGCGGGCCAAGAACACCGACACGTTCAAGCCCATGGGGCCGTGGATCGTGACCGGCCTCAATCCCGACGACCTCCATGTGATCATCCGGGTCAACGACCAGGTCGTGGGCGAATACGACGTAGCCACCGCCCTGTTCGGCGTCCGCACTTACATCAGCGAGATGAGCAAGTACCTGACCCTGGTGCCCGGCGATGTCCTGTGGATGGGAACCGAGGGGGCCACTGAGAATATGAAGGACGGCGACGTCTGCGACATCGAGATCAGCGAAATCGGCACCCTCAGCAACCGGGTGAACTGGCAGAAGTAGCTGGAACCTACAGAGAAAACACTATCCCCCAATCCCCTCCCCTTTAGACGGGGGAGGGTTAGGGTGGGGGTGAAATCGCCAACTGCGTAACTCCTAAATGGGAGGATCAACCTGATTGGAGACGGCTAAATCCTGGCTATCAGGCTAATCCGAAGAATCACAGTTCAGACCAATTGCAACCGGAGGCGATTCCATGGGATTCATACACGTCAATGTGGGACTGGCAAAGCCCTTTGAAACTGAGCCAGCCGAGATAGTCCGCGTCATGGTGGACACCGGTGCCATCATCAGCGTCTTTCCTGCCGAACTCCTGGAACGGCTGGGGATTCAGCGCGTTGGGCAGCAGCGGTTCCGGGGATTCGGCGGCTCCGTAGTCCGGTCCGTCGGCGGTGTTGCGATGACCTATGGCGACGTAACCAGCGTCGTCCCGGTAGCCTTCGGTGATGAAGACGACACCGCCGTTATGGGAGTTACGGCCCTGGAAACGCTGGGGTACGAGGTTGATCCGGTGCGCGGCGAATTGCACCGCGTGGAAATGCTGTTATAGCCGCGCATTCCGTAACATCCTGAGAAATCCCCTGCCCTAGCCCGCCTGAAACCCCGTCTCGGCGGCCCACGCCTGTAGCCCGCGACGGAAGGCCAGGCCGCCCATGGGCATTGCGACGCATTGCAGCGCCTCCAGCACTTCGGTGGGGGTCGCGCCTTCCCGTAGGGCCACCCGGATGTGGGCGGCGATCTGGTCCACGTCGGCCCGCAGCGCGGCCTCGACGGCCACCTGCAGCAACTCCTTGGTCTTGCGGTCCAGGGTCCGCTCGCCGGTGTAGGTGGCCTCGATGAAGGCGTTGTATTTCTCCACCCAGGCCGGGTCGGCCGCCGCCATTATCCCGTGCATCTCCAGGGTGTATCCCCGGCTCTCGGCGATGCTGGCCAGCACATCCTGTTGCTCATCTGAGGCCATATTTATCTCCTGTATCAGGTCTTAAATTGGGAATTACGTGTGTGCGACCGCAGTGCGCCCCTAAAGCTCGTAGTGGCGGCGGGCCGCCGCCTGCCTCGGGTTGTTCTGCTGGAACAGGTCGGGGTGAGCGCCCCGGGCCACTGCCAGGTAGTAGGTGAACAGTTGCAGCGGCAGCACGTACACCAGCGGGCTCCAGAACTCGGGCACCACTGGCAGCGTGAACCGCTCGGTGCATAGGTCCGACAGCAGCGTGTCGCCCTCCTGCACCAGCCCCCACACCGGGGCGCCGACGGCGTTGGCGGCGCGGGTCACGTTCATGGCCCGTTCGTAGCCCGGCCCGGGCGGAGCCACAACGGTCACCAGGCAGCTCTGGTCCACGGCGCAGAACGGCCCATGGAGGAGTTGCTCGATCTGCAAGCCCTCGCTGTCACAGGTGCTGGTCTCCTTGATCTTGAGGGCAACCTCGTAGGCCGACGCGGTGTTGGGGCCCCAACCCACGGATATGAATCGCTCCCGGCTCTGGAAGCGCCGGGCCGCACGCTGCAACTCGGTCAGCCGCGCCGTGACCTGGCCCAGGGCGGCGGGAATCTCGTCCAGGCGGGCGCGCAGCTGGGCCACGTCGCCACTCTCGTCTGTCCAGCTGCCCAGGGCCGATGCCAGCATCCCCAGCACCATGAGGCCCGAAGTGTAGCTGATGGTGAAGGCCGCCGACCGCTCCGGTGCCACGGTCTGCAGTTGCACGTCGGCAGCCGTAATCCGCGGGCCCGGTTCGGTGGAGGTGATGGCCACGGTGTAGGAGCCATTGCTCTTGGCCATCTCCAGCGCCAGGAACGAGTACGTCTTCGTGCCCCGGTGGCTGATGACGATCACCGCGTCCTCGGAGCCCAGCGCAGGCGGGTAGGCACAGAACTCGAAGGAATGCAGTACCTCAACCGCCGGGCCGGCGCCGGCGAATTTCTTGAACCAGTGGCCCGCCACCAGCGCGGCGTGCCACGAGGTGCCGATGCCCACGATGAAGATCCGCCGCTTCTTCGCCAGTTCAGCGGCCACAGGCTGCACCAAGTTTGCGTGCTTCGACAGCATTTCCTCCGCCGCTTCCGGCTGACGCATGATTGCGTCATACATCAGGTACGGATGACCCTGTCGCACTTCCTGCTGCGTCATTTCTCCACCCCCGAGAATTCCCTCTCCCCTTGGATGAGGGTTAGGGTGAGCGCATTAAGCCTCTCTGCTCTTAAAGCAAAGATTTTAGCCTAAATTTCGCCCTTGCCTAGCCCCGCGCCGTTTAGAATGTGTCTAATAGACCCATTCCATTTACGAGGAACAGGCTGCGGGCCGCATTCATCCATCCTTGAAAATACAGAGGGACGCCCTCACCCTAACCCTCTCCCAGAGGGAGAGGGAACTCATTAGACACCCTCTTAGAAACCATCTCTAAAATCCCCTCCCCCTTGACGGGGGAGGGTCAGGCTTGCCCTGAGCTTGTCGAAGGGGTGAGGGCGAAAAGTTTGTACAAATGAATCGCGATGGGAACGCAGCTGGTCTTGGGATAGTTCCTCATCGGGAAAACCGGAGTTGCCACTGAGGGCGCCGCAAAACCGGCGAGACCATCCCGCCAGATACCGGACACTGGATTCAGCCAGGGAGGGGCGTGTTAAAATCCTGCACAACCCCGGAGGAGATTGCTGCGATGACCGAATTCTCTGCCCAGTACTTTCAGCGCATGGACGAGGAGGACGACAGTCTCTTCTACCTGCAAGCCCGAAAGGTGGTGCACATCGACGACGGGGCCATCGCTGCCGTAAGCCGCCTGTTCCGCGAAATGGTGCCACCCGAGTCAGTGGTCCTCGACCTGATGAGCAGTTGGCGCTCCCACTGGCCGGAGGGACATCCCAAGGCGCGGATGGTCGGGCTGGGGCTGAACCGCGAGGAGATGGAGGACAACCCGGACCTGGACGAGGTGGTGGTCTATGACCTGAACCGAAACGTCGAGATCCCCTTCGAGGACGACACCTTCGACGCGGTCCTCATCACTGTTTCCGCGCAGTACCTGGTACACCCGGTGGAGACGTTTCAGGAGGTCAACCGCATCCTCAAGCCATCCGGTCAGTTCATCGTCAGCTTTTCCAACCGGATGTTCGCCACCAAGGCCGTCTACGTCTGGCGAGCTTCCTCCGACCGGGGCCGGGTGGACCTGGTGGGCACCTATATGGAGGAGGCGGGAAACTTCGAGGACATCCAGGGCCTCTTTCTGAATCCCCAGGACAGCCCGCCCGGCGACCCCATGTTCGCCGTCGTCAGCCGCAAGGCCGCCGTTGCCATCTGAGAGGGAGTTCGAAAAGTCCCCTCTCCCTCCGGGAGAGGGTTAGGGTGAGGGCGAATCTCTAACTGCGTAATTTCTATCAAGAAAGTTGCCGTTCAGACTTCCCGCCTCGGCGGAGGTATCGCGGCAAGAACGAGCAGGGCGGAAAGACTCACCGCCGAGCCGAAGATAACGAACGGTAGCAGGTAGCCTCCACTGGCATCGAACATGAACCCTGACACTACCGGCCCGATGGCCTGCCCGCCAATCTGCGCCGGGAGGGTCAGGCCACGGATGGCCCCGAGGTGCAAGCGGCCGTAGTAGTCGGCCCACGCTAGACGCAGCAGTGTGTGCAGGCCCCCTACTCCCGCGCCGAAGAGGAAGCCGAAGATGATCCCCCACACCAACTGCTCGGTAAATCCGATGCCGAACACACCGCCTGCGACCCACATGGCCGAAACGGCCAGCATCAGCCGGACCGGCATCCGGCGCCCGACGACCGACCACACCATACCGCCCGGTATCTGCCCCAGCGCAAAGGACGTTGCCACCAGCGCGGCCTGCCCGTGGGAAACCCCTGCATCGACATAGTGGGCCGTCTGGTGCAGGCTCACCCCGGCCTGGGCCATGAACCCCACCATTGAGAAGAACGCCAGTATCCAGAACGCGGGTGTTCGCACTGCCTGGCGCACCGTGTAGTCGGTGTCGCGCCATAGCGCCGAGGCCCTGCCCGTCGATGGCGCCCGCGAGGCGGCATGCTGCTCGGACTCCCCGGTCTCTCTCACCGGGTCGGCTGCCAGCCCCATGTCCTCGGGTCGGCGGGCCATCAGCAGCAGCGGCGGCAGGATTCCCGTGGCCAGGGTGAACACGCCCAGGGCGACCCAGGCTGAGCGCCAATCGAAGGCATCGATGAGGATCGCCGCCACCAATGGCAGCAGCCCGAGGCCGACGCCCTGTACCGCCCCGAACCACGCCAGGGCCAGGGGACGCCGGCGTATGAACCAGTTGCTGATCGCCGTGGTAGTGCCCAACTCCAGGGGCGCTGAGAACACGGCACGGCCCGGCACGTAGATCGCGTAAAACGACCACGCCTGCGTCACTAGGGCCAGCAGCATGGCGCACACACCGACTACTGCGGAGCAGCCAGCCAGAATCACTCCGGAACCGTAGCGGTCGATCAGTCTTCCGGCGAAAGGCGACATCACCACGCCGCACACCGCGCCCAGGCTCACCGGCACGGAAAAGAGGCCCCGCGACCATCCGAACTCCTCGGTCATAGGAACCAGGAAAACCGAGAGCACAGCCACAGACGCCACGGGCCTGGCCCCGAAACTCGGCAGGTTCGCGATGGCGAAGACCACCCACCCGTAGTACACCGGGAGGCGCCCCGCCAGGCGGGCCCTCATACTGGAACTGGCTGTCATTTTCTCCGCAGCGAACCGTTGAATCCAAACCCGCGTAGTTTAACACCGGCCTTTTATTCAACGCTGAGGGCGCAGAGATGAACACAGAGGGCGCGGAGGATTCTGTAATGCTGGCTTACTTCTGCGTACTCCGCGCGTCCTCTGTGCCCTCTGCGTTGGAA
The DNA here is from genome assembly GCA_965203005.1 of Dehalococcoidia bacterium. Taxonomy (GTDB): domain Bacteria; phylum Chloroflexota; class Dehalococcoidia; order Lucifugimonadales; family UBA3495; genus VXOI01. The sequence continues at coordinate 147,115 of CBDBBS010000002.1, read as the reverse complement.
AGACGGCTTTCGGTTGTATACTTACGCCAAAATGATACCCGCTCCGGGTCTGAACGAGAGACGGGGAATGACAGGATGACATGGCCCGCACTATCCGCCTCGCGCTGGCACAGATCAACCTCACGGTCGGAGACCTCCCCGGCAACACCGCACGGATGCTGGACTACCTGCAACAGGCCAGGGAGGCCGGCGCCGATCTCGTTGCGTTCCCGGAGCTTGCCACCACCGGCTATCCTCCCGAGGACCTGCTTTTCAAGAGGTCTTTCGTCGATGCCAACGTAGAGGCCATGCGGGAGGTGGTCGCGGCCTCCAACGGCATAGTGGTTGTCCTGGGATATGTCCAGCCCCGCGAATCCGGGGTAGCCAACTCAGCCGCCGTGGGGTTCGACGGGAAGCTGATCGACACCTACGACAAGATTTTCCTGCCAAACTACGGGGTCTTTGACGAGGAGCGCTACTTCGTCAAGGGCAACGTATGTCCCGTCTACGAATTGGACGATGTGCGCCTCGGCGTGAACGTATGCGAGGACATCTGGTACGAAACCGGCCCGTCATCGGTGCAGCGGCAGGCCGGGGCCGAGCTCATCATCAACATCAACGCCTCCCCCTTTCACGCTGGCAAAAGCAAATACCGGAGGGACAACATCGTCGCCAGCCGCGCTACGGAAAACGGCCTGTTCGTCGCCTACCTGAACACCGTTGGCGGGCAGGACGAGTTGGTATTCGACGGAAACAGCATGGTCTGCGACCCTTGGGGGCAGGTCCTGGCACGTGGCCCCGCCTTCCGGGAGGCGATGATCCTGGCTGACATCAACCTCGACCATGCGCCGCCTCTTTCCTCAGATCCCGAGGGTCAGCAACAAGCTGATCTTGATGCCATCGGTACCCCCAGGCTTGTACAAATTCCCCTCCGGCTGGGCGATTCAGCCGCCGAAACCTGCACTGCCCGTGAGTCGGTTTCAGCGTCCTCGCCCGCCAGCGAGGGGCCGGATGAGATCGAAGAAATCTACCGGGCCCTGGTGCTGGGAACCCGTGATTACCTCCACAAGACCGGGTTCCGCAAGGCCATCATCGGGTTGTCGGGCGGCATCGACTCGGCCCTGACCGCTGTGGTCGCCGCCGATGCCCTCGGTCCCGAGAACGTGCTGGGCATCACCATGCCCTCGCGGTATTCGTCGGTGGGCAGCGTCAATGACTCGGCGGAGTTGGCGCAGAACCTCGGCATTGAATTCTGGGAGATACCCATCGAGCCGGCCCATACCGCGTTCACCGACATGCTGGCGGAACGGTTCGCCGGAACGGAGCCAAACGTCGCCGAGGAGAACGTTCAGGCCCGGATTCGCGGCAACGTGCTAATGACGGTATCCAACAAGTTCGGCTGGATCGTGCTCACCACCGGCAACAAGTCTGAGATGGCCATGGGCTACGCCACGCTGTACGGCGATATGGCCGGCGGGTTCGCCGTGCTCAAGGACGTTGACAAGATGACGGTCTACGCCCTCTCGCGCTGGCGCAACGAAAACGCCCACAAGTTCCCTCTCCCACCGGGAGACGGTCGAGGTGAGGGCGTCCCTGGCAACGATGTAATCCCGCTGGCCATCATCGACAAGCCGCCCAGCGCGGAGCTGCGGGAGGGCCAGCTGGACGAGGACAGCCTGCCACCCTACGACATACTCGATCCGGTGATCCAGGCGTACGTCGAGGATGACCGCAGCTACGCCGAGATGGTCGAAATGGGCCACGACCCCGCCGTGGTCCGCCAGGTTATCACCGCCGTCGACCGCAACGAGTACAAACGCCGCCAAGCGCCTCCCGGCGTCAAGATCACGCCCCGCGCCTTCGGCCGCGACCGCCGTCTACCCATCGTCAACCGCTACCGCCAGGTGTGACTCTAGCAATATTGAGCTTCAGAGAAACTACAAAAGAACTCATCCTTATCAAGTCGCCTAGCACCGCGTATCGAAACGCTAATCCTGCCGCCCTCGGGCCTTATCGTTCTATGCAACTTCACAAGCTCCAAAAGAGAAGGGAACATCTCTTCCGGGTAGACCCTGTGTTCAAGTGGGATGCTTCCACCTTGGCGAGCAGATAGAAATAGATCTCCGTAAACGTCGAGACTCAACGTCCTACCGTCCCAACTTCTCCAGCGTTTATCTCGCTGAAGTTTGCAGAATCCTTGCCATTCATCCCAATCGAATTGTATCGAAGCTGTCAAAGTCAATTGCCTCCTTGCGTGTCAGGGCACGATGTTAGACAAGGCAAAGGAAACGCCCCGTATTAGATTATTTAACCCCTCAGATTTAAACAAATAAGAGGACGACATACAGTACCAGAATGACAGAAATGATTAACGATAGGACTACACCCATCGCTCCGACAAAGAATTGACCAGCAGAACTTTGCCCTAATTTTGTCATGGAAAGCGCAAATAAAGGCCCAAGTGCGAGCATCAATGCCCAGAAGGAGATTCCAGTAACAATCGGGCCCAAGAACACTGTGCCAATAATTGCCCAAAACAGACCTAGACACCACCACAAAAAATGGAACCAAATTACCAAGGCAACCAATCCACTCAAGAATGCAGGCACTTGGGCCGCACATCCTAAAAATCCTTGGCCAACATTTTTATCGGTTCCGTTTGAAATTGCAGGATGCCTCATAGTACCATAGACTCGGCCACAAAAGGGAAACGCTCCGAGGGTGGAGCCTCGAAGCGTTCAAGGCGACTCAACCGGGCCGGGTTGAATCTGTGGATGGCTACTCGCTGGCGACTTGGCTGTACTTTGTTGGCCTTATGCTGATGGTGACGGGGGTAGCGTGGATGGCGGCGATTTGGGATGAGATTCAATGGTGGGGTTCTGTTGCGATTGCAATTGGCGCAGTAATTTTCGGGTGCGTTGCAATCGGACAGTTTGCATTATCACACCAATAGTTAGGCTTGCCATCGCAATCAAATATAAAGCCAACTGCACTGCTTCTTCTTCTGGCATACCAAGATAATACCACCAACCTTCCTTGTGGAGTAGCTCCGATGGCGACTCTGGAAATAACCATTGCCTGCCCCTACTGTCAAGGCGAGGACGTGGTGAAGAACGGGACTCGCAAGGGCAAGCAACTCTACCGGTGCGGCAGTTGCAGCAAGCAGTTCCGCGACACCGGCGCGACCAACGGGCGCCACATCGCCGCCGACCAAATCGGGGCGGCAATCAGGATGTTCTACTCCGGCATGTCGTACAAGCAGATCGCCGAGGCGATGGAAAAGATGTATGACATCCCCGAGCCGTCGAAGCAGACCATCTACGCTTGGGTGAAAAAGTACACCGCCGACGCCGTGGAACAGATGAAGGGCCACAAGGCCCATGTAGGGGATGAATGGGTGGCCGACGAGCTGGCGGTGGACGTGGGCGGCTGGCAGATGTGGATATTCAACGTCATGGACGAAAAGACCAGGTACATCCTGGCGTCCCACTTGGGGCGGAACCGCGACCTGAAGGCTGCCCGCGCCGTGATGGAAAAGGCGAAGGAAGCCGCCGCCAGCCCGCCCAACACCATCAAGACCGACAAGCTGCGCTCCTACGTCAAGGCCATCAAGGAAGTGTTCCCCGAAACCCTGCACATCAAATCGCAGGGCATCCGCTCAACCCTGAACAACAACCTGAGCGAACGGTTGCAGGGCACGTACCGCAGCCGGGTCAAGACGATGCGGGGGATGGACAGCGTAAAGACGGCGCAACACTACCTTGACGGCTGGACCATCCAGTACAACCACTTCCGCGACCACGAGTCGGCGGACGGGAAACCGCCGGGCGTCAAGGCGAAGGTCAAGCCGCCGTTTGAGGAATGGGCCGACGTGGTGAGGGGCGGAACCACGCCGGTCGTGCTGCCCAAGCAACCGCGCCCAAAAGCGAGACTGCCGAAGATACAGCCGCCGAAAGTCGGCAGGACGCCCAAGGCGAAAAAGGCGGCTACGCTGGAAAGCCCTGTGCCGCCGGGCGCGTTGGCGGCGCTACCGAAGAAACTGCGTCCGAAGCCGCCGAAGTCTACGCGACGGCATAGGGCTTAGAGGCAATCCTGCAATTTCAAACGGAACCCTTTTTATCGTTAGAATGACTCAAAGTGTTTTTCTCTATTGCTTTCCTAGGATTCCCGCTATTGAAAAGTCGAGTTGAGTATCAAATATACAGATTTAAAACGAGGTTAGCAGGCTCACCGTTAGTCTCCCGTAGCAGCCGACTCCCCCGGCTGGGGCGCCGGCTGCTCCTGGCGAGGCGAGGGTCTGGCGTTTCCCTGCAGGAACGAGACGACCATCGACGCAATGACCAGCGCCACCAGGACGTAGAAGGAGTAGCGCATTCCAACGGTGAAGGCGTTCCGCACTCCCTCTACCGAGCTGGTCCGCACCGCCTCCAAGCTCGGCTCGAATCCCAGCGATCCCATGGTTACGGTGACTATTGTGGTGGCGATGGCCAGGCTGATCACGTTGGCGGAGTTGCGCACCAGGTTCAGGAACCCGGACACCACGCCGTAGCTGTCGCGCCCCACCGCGCTCAGCACCGAGCTGGAGTTGGCCGAATAGAATGTACCCATCCCGCCGTTGACCAGTATCAGCCCGGGGATCACCTGGTACAGGGGTGACGTATCCGTAACGCGGCTCAGCATCAGCAGCCCGATGGTGGAGGAGATCATGCCGCCCACGGTGAACCAGCGCCAGCCAAATTTGTCCGACAGCGTGCCGCTCACCGAGCCCATTATCGCCATCATCAGCGCCCCGGGCATGACCACCAGCCCCGCGACCTTGGGACTGTATCCCAGCACGTTCTGCACATAGAAGGGCATGAGAAACAGCACGGAGGATTGTCCCAGGAAGGTGAGGAAGGCCGCCGATATCCCGCAGGAGAACACGCGACCTCGGAAGAACCGCAGGTTGAACATCGGAGCGTCGGTCCGCAGTTCCCACCAGATGAAGGCCACGAACATTCCTGCCGAGAGCACGAAGGCGGCGAGAATGGGGGCAGCCATCCATCCTCGGTCCACCGCCAGGGTGAGACCCAGCAGCAGCGCCACCAGCACGCCGGTGGAGAGGAAAGCGCCCGTCCAGTCGAACCTGCTGCCCCGCGACGCGCGCTCCGATTCCCAGCCTCGGAGCACCCACAAGGTGGCGAGGACTCCGACCACGCCCAGCGGGATGTTGATGAAGAACACCGCACGCCAGTGGATGAAGTCAACGACCGCTCCACCGATGGCCGGCCCGGCCACGGCGCCGACGCCCACGGTGGTCATCAGCAGCCCGATGGCCCGGCCACGCTCCTGGGCCGGAAAAACCGAGGTCATGATCGCCATGCCCGTGCCCTGGGTCATGGCAGAGCCCACGCCCTGCAACAGCCGAGCTCCCAGCAGCGACCCCAGCTCAGGGGCCAGCCCCGCCCCCGCCGCGCCCACCATCAAGATGATGCTGCCCAGGATGTACACCCGCTTCTGCCCCATCATGTCGGCCAAGCGCCCCATGGGCAAAAGCAGGGCGCTGATGGTCAGCGCGTAGCCGATGACGACCCACTGCACGCTGGGGAGCTCGATCACCATGTCTTCGGCAATGGAAGGCAGCGCCACTATGACGCTGCCGTGGTCGACGACCGAGGCGAACAGCCCGATGGCCAGCGCCCCGAACACCACGTACTTGTTGCTGCCGCCCTGGTTTTCTCTCATCGCCGCGCTACCAGCGTCCTCGCGCGGCTGGCGCCCCTAACGCGGGGCGCAATGGAATCCCCGTCTCCACAATTACGAATGCGCATTCAAACATTATACTCTCATAGAGCGCCTTATCTCATAGAGCGCCTTAATTGTTGCGGCGCCCATCGTCGCAACCCCAAATATTTCCACTGTGGACGGAGGGAAGTAGCATGGCCAGAATACCCACAGCCGACCGGAACAGCGTCCCGCAGGACCAGCTGGGCGCCTTCGACGAATACGTGGCAGGGCGGGGCAGCGTCCCGGATACGGGCCCACTGTCGGTGATGATCCACGTCCCGGAGCTGATCAAGCGGGGCGAGCACTTGCGCGCCTACCTGCGTGGCGACGAGTCCAGCCTGCCATTGAACATACGGGAGCTCGGCATGCTAGTGACGGCAAGGGAGATGGACTGCCAGTTCATCTGGAACGCCCACGCCGCCTTTGGCCGCCAGTCGGGGCTGAGCGACGAACTGGTGGACAGCCTGCGAGACAGGAAGGAACTGCCGAGCCTGTCGGAAGCGGAAGCTGCGGTCATTGACTATGGACGCGAACTCTTCCGGACCCGCCGGGTCAGCGAGGAAACATTCAAGCGGGCGATGGACCAGTTCGGCAACCGGGGCCTGGTGGAACTGACCACGCTGATGGGCTATTACTCCTGCCTGGCCTTCAACATCAACGCCTTCGAGGTCGGCCTGCCCGACGGCATCACCGAGGCGCCCCTGCCGGTGTAGCAATGCGATGGTAGGGCCTACCGGCGAAGGTCGAATCCTGTGCGTGCCGATTGAGCCGACCACTCGCCGCGGATTATGGCGTCCTGTTACTGCGTTTACCGCCAATAATCACCACATCCAACGGTATAGGCGAGAGAACGAAAATGAACGACAGATATGAGGAATGCGAACTTGGCAGGGACGTTACTCACTTGTTCAAGAGCGACCAAAGAAACGCTGCCGCTGTCATTCCTGTGCGTCTGGGCCATTCGGAGGTTGCGCGCCTTGAGATAATCGGGAGAGAAAGCGGAAAAACGGCTACTCAGGTAATCCAGGACGCCATCACCGCATATCAGGCAGAAAAGCCAACTGCTCCGGTACAGCGATAGGCGTAGATCGGGAAACAACTCCGACCCAGAAAGATGGGGCGTACAGCAGTGCGCCCCTTACACTTCCTCTGAACACAAGGAAACGCGCTACAGCACGGCCGCTGCGATTTCCTCGATCTCGGCAGTGGCGGCGTCGCCCTCGGTGTTATTCAGCCAGACGGTAATCCGGTCGGCGCCGGCGTCCACCAGTTCCTCGATCTCCTCCCTGGTGCGGAACTGGTTATGGATTCCGAAGGCCAGGATTTCTATGGACTTCGGGTCGCGCCCAGCCGATTCGGCCAGCTCGTCCAGGGTGGCCCGGCCGGCGCGAATCTCCGCTGCGGAGGTGCGGTTGGGCATCCAGCCGTCGCCGTAGGCCACGACGCGGCGGAACACGTTGCGCGCCTTGCCGCCGAGGTACACCGGCGGGTGCGGATCCTGCACCGGCTTGGGCACTGACTTGACCGCCGGAAAATCATAGTACTGACCGTGATATTCCGCCTCGTCCTGAGTCCACAGCTGCTTCATGGCCTCGATGGACTCGCGGGTCTGGGTCCAGCGATGGTCGAAGTCTGCGCCCATGATCTCCGCCTCCTCGCGCAGCCAGCCAGCGCCGATGCCAAAGATGAAGCGGCCGTCGGAATAGCGGTCCAGGGTCGCGATCTCCTTGGCCAGCAGCAGCGGGTTGCGCTCCGGCACCAGGCAGATTCCGGTTCCCAGCTTGATACGCGTCGTCACAGCCGAGGCCCGGGCCAGTGCGATGAATGGGTCAACGATCCGACCGTATTCCTCAGGGATCGCCCCGTCGGCAGCGCCGGCGTAGGGCGACGTTGTGCGCACCGGAAGGATGGCGTGCTCCGGGACCCAGAACGACTCAAAGCCCAGGTCTTCGGCCCGCTTGGCCAGCAGCGCCGGGTCGGCGGAACTGTCCACCTCAAAGGAGAATATGCCTACCCTGCTCGTATTCTCGGTCATAGAACACTCCGGAAGAAGTAAAATCGTTTATCATGGTTGCAGGGGTGTGGTGGCGAGTGTAGCAACCTGCATTTCCCACGGTCAAACGGCAAACCGGCGATGGGGCAGCATACTTTCTGAGTCGCCTCTCCCTCCGGGATAGGGAACAACTAAAAGACCCTCAACGGGCACGGGGACAATGGCATTTTGACATCAAAGCAAGTAAAATCACGACAATCGTTCAAGGGCGGCCAGTCTCTGCAAGTGAAGCGCGACGAGGTCAAAGACTCCGCCAAGCCGTCCGCCATTGCGCCAAGCCAGCGCAGCGACCACTGGTCGAGTCTCGGCACGAATTCGGCGAGAGGGGGTAGCGACTTTGGGGTAACGGCCATCGAAGGAATGGACAGGCTCCTGGAGCGGGTCACAGACTACCTTCCGGCAGAAGCGGCCGGTCTCATAAGGGATGCCTACGAATTCGCCGATTTCTGCCACGAAGGTCAGATGCGCAAGTCGGGCGAACCCTATATTGCCCACCCCCTGGAAATCGCGCTCTTTCTCACCGAACTCCGCCTGGATGAACAGACCATCGCCGCCTCGTTATTGCACGACGTGGTGGAGGACTGTGATGTTTCTCTCGATGAACTGTCATCCAGATTCGGCCCCGAAATCGCCAAGCTGGTTGACGGCGTAACCAAGCTGACCCAGCTGGACAGCCGCATCCACGACCCCATCAGCGCCCTGCCTGTGGGCGGCGATGACCCCGACAGCCTCTACGCCGAGAGCCTGCGCAAGATGCTGGTGGCCATGGCCGAGGACATCCGCGTCGTGCTGATCAAGCTGGCCGACCGCCTCCACAACATGCGCACCCTGGCAGCCCTGCCGCCGGAAAAGCAGCGGCGCATCGCCCAGGAAACGCTGGACATCTATTCGCCGCTGGCCCACCGGCTGGGCATCTGGGAGATCAAGTGGCAGCTGGAGGACCTGGCCTTCCGGTACCTGAACGAGGAGAAGTACCGCGAAATCTCCCGCATGCTGGCCGCCCGGCGCGCCGTCCGGGAAGCCTATGTCGCACAGGTCTCCGACCTGCTCAGAGACCGGCTGGAGTCAGAGGGAATCACGGCCGACGTGTCGGGCCGGCCCAAGAATATCTACAGCACCTACCGCAAGATCCAGAAGTACGAGGCGCAGGGCAAGCAGCTCAGCGAGATCTACGACCTCTTTGCGCTGCGCGTGCTGGTGGAGAAGGAAGCCGAGTGCTACCGGGTGCTCGGCGTGGTGCACCAGCTTTGGCACCCCCTGCCCGGCCAGATCGACGACTACATCGCCAACCCCAAGGAAAACATGTACCAGGCGCTGCACTCCACCGTGGTGTGCGAGGGCGGCACCCACCTCGAGGTGCAGATCAAGACGTTCGAACACCACGAGACCGCCGAGTATGGCGTGGCGGCCCACTGGCGCTACAAGGAGGGCAACTCCAAGGACCTGCAATTCGAGGAAAAGATGAGCGGGTTGCGCCAGTTGCTGGAGTGGCAGCGGGACGTGACCAGCACCGCCGAGTTCATCGAGTCGGTCAAGGAGGACATCTTCCGCGACCAGGTCTTTGTCTACACTCCCAAGGGCCGCATCGTGGAATTGACCGCCGGCTCGACGCCCGTCGACTTCGCCTACAAGATCCACACCGAGTTGGGCCACCGCTGCGTGGGAGCCAAGGTCAACGGCAAGCTGGTGTCGCTGGACACACCCCTGGAGAATGGCGACACAGTGGAAATCATGAGCACCAAGTCCGAGCGCGGCCCCAGCCTGGACTGGCTCAACCCCAATCGCGGCTACGTCCGTTCCGCCCACGCCCGCCAGAGCATCCGCCAGTGGTTCCGCCGCCAGGAACGCGGCGTCAACATCCAGCGCGGGCGGGAAATGCTGCGCCGCGAAATGCGCCGCCTCAACCTGAAATTCGAGGACAGCGAAATCCTGGGGCTGTTCAAGTTCGACAGCATGGACGACCTGCTAACGAACCTGGGCTCCGGCGGCGTCACCGAGGGCCAGTTGGCCCAAAAGCTGGCGGAGGCCCGGCAGGAGCCGGAACATCCTTTGGCCCGCAAGCGCACCGACCTGCCCCTCTCCAGCCCGACGTCGGGCATCAAGGTGCTGGGAGTGGGAGACCTGCTCACACGCATGGGGCGGTGCTGCGGCCCCATCCCCGGCGACGAGATCGTCGGCTTCGTGACCCGGTCCAGGGGGGTGACCGTCCACAAGAGGAGCTGTCCCAGCGTCCTGCACGAGGATGAACCCGAACGCTTCGTCCAGGTGGAGTGGGGACAGACCAAGGAACTCTACCCCGTGCGCTTGACCATGCTTGCCTACGACCGGGTGGGTCTGCTGCGCGACCTCACCCAGAATGTTTCGGAAGAGGGCGTCAACATGTCCAACTGGGTCACGGCGCAGCAGCCCAACGGTACCGTCAGCCTCACCTTCAACGTGCATACCACTGGCTTGCAGCAGCTAAGCAAGCTGTTCTCCAAGCTGGAGGGGGTGCGCGGCTGTATTTCGGTACACCGCGAGCGCTCGGGCGCCAGCGCCGCCCCCGTATAACGCCGGTAATTTGACCACAGAGAACACAGAGTGCCTTATTATTCCCTCCCCTTGAGGGGGAGGGCTAGGGTGGGGGTGAATCCCCGTGTCCTCTGTGGTTAATAATTTGTAAGGAGACCATCATGCCTGAACGAACGCCAATCATTCCGCCCGGAGTGGCTCCCAACCCCAATCTGTCGCCCGGCATCAGGGTCGGGGACATGCTGTACGTGTCGGGGCACGTGGGCACCGACGCCAACGGCAATATCCCGGAGGGCTGCGAGGCCCAGTCCCGCCAGGTCATGGCCAACATCCGCGGGGTCGTCGAGGCCGCTGGCGGCAAGATGGAAGACGTCTGCAAGATCACCTGCTTCCTGACCAACATGGACGACTACGCGGACTACGCCAAGGTGCGCCTGGAGACCTGGCCGGCCAACCCGCCCGCCAGCTCAACGGTCGGCGTTTCCGCCCTGGTCCGCCCGGAGCTGGTGGTCGAGGTAGAGGCCATCGTCAAGCTGGGCTAAGGATTAACTAAGCACAGAGCGCACAGAGAACACGGAGAATATGCAAGGATAAAACCTCTGTGGCCTCTGTGCTCTCTGTGTTGAATAATAGTGAGGATAGCCATGTCCGTTGAAGACAAGCTGCGCGAAATGGGCCTGTCGCTGAGCGAGCCGAACGCTCCGGTGGCCAATTTTGTGCCATCGGTGCGCACCGGCAACCTGCTGTACGTGGCCGGCCACATCGGGTTCATGCCCGACGGTTCCATCCTGCACCCCGGCAAGGTGGGCCGGGACGTGACTGAGGAGCAGGGCTACGAGTCGGCGCGGCAGGCCATGCTGAACTGCCTGGCCGCCATCAAGGAGGCCGCCGGCAGCCTGGACAACGTGAGGCGAGTGGTGAAGCTGCTGGTCATGGTCAACGCCGACCCGGACTACGAGCGGCACTTCGCCGTGGGCAACGGCGCATCCGACCTGCTGGTAGCCCTCTACGGCGACCAGGGACGCCACGCCCGCTCCGCCGTGGGCATGGCCGGCCTCCCCCTCCGCGCGCCAGTGGAGGTCGAGATGATCGTGGAGCTGGCGGAGTAGGGCGGATTTGATGACAGTTGCCGGTGGCGGACTTGGGGTGTCCTCGCTATCATCTCTGGAAACAATGGGAGAGGAAAAGCCTATGATGAGCAGTGAGGAACTAAATGCTGCTGTGAACCGAGCGCAACTGCGATGGGAAGAACAAGAGTGCCCCGATGACTTCCGCACGACAACACGGACCAGTTTTGGGCCGACAATAGTTCACATATACCATCACGAAACCTTTCCCAGCGGAGGCCGCACCTTTAAGGCTGACGTAAGGCTGCCACATAATGGACAGCACTTGGGACAACAGAGAATCCACATCGTTTGAGTCCCATACGGCGTCACCGGAAAGTCCCCAATGGGCACCGTAGCCACACTTGATGCAAAACCCAGCCCGGATTACCAGGCTGGGTTCGCCACGCTGCATTTGGGTTTATGATACCCATTCCCATAAGGAGGCTTCATCGTGGGGGAATTCGAGCTAGACAAATGGACTGTTAGCTACTTGCACGATCAATACCAAAGAGACCGCCTAAACGTGCAGCCTGACTACCAGCGATCTAAAGCTTGGTCTGAAAAGATGAAGCACGAGCTTATCGACACAGTTCGGAACGAATGGCCGATGGGACTCATTATGCTGAATGTGGACCGGCGGCCCGATAGTGATGGACGGCTAATCGATCACTACGATGTAGTTGACGGTCAACAGCGGCTTAGGTCTCTTTTTGAATATCTTGACGGCGCGGAAGATTGGACGCAAAAGAGCGGCAAGAAAGGTAGTCACTTTCAACAATACGGCGCTCTATCTGAAGCAGCCCAAGACCGGTTCAAAATGTATCGAGTTTCCGTGGCGCTGATGAAGGAATATGAGACAGATGAAATCTTGGATGTCTTTAGCCGGTTGCAGAATGGAAGGCCCTTGCGGATAGGCGAGAAAGTGAAGGCCCTCCGGAGCGTACACAAAGACCACCTCAGACAACTGACGGAGCACAATCTGTTCGACCTAGAAGGTGCCTCTGCTGCGCTTAGGGCGGGAGACGCGCATTGGAACTTGAGTGCTGGCTTCTACAAAGGGATGTATAACAATAACCCCTTGGAGCGCCACGAATACGAACAATTGGTTAGATTCCTCCAGGACACTCATAACTTTGACGAAAAGCGCGCTGATAAAGCCGTTGCTGATTGCAAGAGAATCCTGAATCTGTTGCGAAGGACTATTCAAGAGGCGAACAATGTCGAACCATCGTTTGTAGAAAAAGTTCGCAGTCCTAGATCGGTCAAGTGGGCGTTTGCGTGCGTCACATTGTTGGATCAGGAATACTCCCTGGCTGGCAGAGAGCATTTGCTTGGTAAAGGGCTGCTAAATTACTACACGGCCAAAGAGAAAGAGGAAAGTCCTGAATGGGTTGCATACCTTAACACTGGACGTACTGGTAGGATAGATACCGATGAAGTGCAAGTTTGTCTGGAGCATCTCAAGAACAACATGATTAACGCTGCTGGTCTGGAACCAAGAGATTCTCGAAGATATTTTACTTCTGAGCAGCGAAAAAAGATTTACGAAAAGAGTTTGGGTTATTGCGCAGAATGTGGCCTGTCTCTGAGCGAAACAAACTTTCACGCCGACCATATTGTGCCTTATAGTAAGGGCGGCAAGACAACGCTTGAAAATGGTCAAGCCATGTGCACTCGCTGCAACCGCAAGAAGGGTCCCTCCCGGTAGTATTAGCCCAAGCTGGTGGCGTTCAGTTCCGCGAAGGGAACGACGCTGCGACTTGGATAGCTCTATAATATGAGACACAGGGCGCAAGAAACCGCCGCGAAAAAGGGTGAAGCGGAGGAAGGCGGCGGAATCACGAGCGCAGGCCGATATACCTCGGTCTACTACGAAACGCTGACCTTGACGAAGCATCCTGAAGCCATAAGCGACGACTGGATTGAGCGCGTAGTGGCTCAACCGGAAAGGTTCGAAATCAACCCGATAAATGGCACCATCGCATATTGGGCCTATATCCCGGAATTCGGCAACTGCATCAGGGTGGTGCTCCGTGAGACGGACGGAACCCTCTTAAACCGGTTCCCTGATTCTCAAGAAAGAAAGAGAAGGCTGCGAAGGCAAGGCCAACCATGAAGCTGCAAATATCATACTATCCGGGGGACGACATACTACTGATGCAGAACGGCAACCTGTGGAAGGATGGCGGCAACATTGCGGAAAACGTGATCGTATATGCCGATCCTGAAAATAGACCTGCGGCCATAGAGGTGTCCGGGGCGGCAAAATTGTTGCGCCCGATTCTGATTGCCGACAAACTCAAGGCTGCGCCGCGAAATTACGGGGCCTCCGGGGACAGGCCGGACGAAGACGGCCTGGACCGGGTAACGCTACCCCTGACTGTGAGCTACGACGGGGAAGCGGACGCCCTGACCCTGGAATGCGGGCTGCCCACGCCTTTCAACATCGCCATAGCCGACGGCCTGACCGCCTTCTACGACGGCGAGGACAAATACGGCAAGTACATCAACGCCGTAAGGCTGGAAAACGCCGCCAAGCTGCTGAAGCCTTACCTCGCGCCCTAGTCATCCACCAGCGTCCGCGACACGTCGACGGTGGCGTAGGACCAGGCGATGCGGAACGGGGCATCGCCGGTGTTGATCAGGCGGTGGTGCGTGCCGGGCGTGATGAAGGCTGCGTCGCCGACGCCCACACGGTGCTCGACGCCGTTGATCATCAGGATGCCCTCACCCTCGATGACGATCACCGACTCCTCGGCGTTGTGGTAGTGGGTGGTGTTGGAGCGGCCCGACTCAAAGCTGGTGATGCCGCTGGAAATCTCGGTGGCGCCGAATTCCTTGTTGATGTGGCTGGCAACGGTGACGCCCTCGGCCCGTTGCAGCGTTTCGACCTCGCTGGCCCTGATTACTCGCGGCTCCGGCATAATTTCTCTCCTCGGAGTATATTCAACACAGAGCGCACAGAGAACACAGAGTTTTTCTTTGTTTTTCTCCGTGTCCTCTGCGTTCTCCGTGTTTAATTTTCGTACCCCGCTATTCCTGTTCGAGGAACTGGCGCACCCAGTCGGCGTCGGGCTGGCGGTCCTTCATGTTGTAGAGGATGACGGCGTTGCGTACCGAATCGGCCTGGAAGAAACGCTCGTACAGGATCTGCCTGGCCCCGAAGGAGCTGCACGACATGTCCCACGCCAGCCGGAACAGCCGGACGCGGTCGCGGGCCGAGGTGGCGTCGGTCTCCAGGTAGCGGTTAATCTCCTCGGCCAGCGGCCCCTCGAGGTCGGCCTCGGTGGGCAGGGCCATCAGGCTGCTGGAACCCAGCAGGTGAATGATCTCCCCCATCCGCGGGTACATGCGGATGAACAGGTTGCGGGCGGCTTGCAGGGGCAACTCCGCCGGGGCCATGATGCCCCACTGATCCACCTCCGCGTCGGCCTCGGCGGCCCGCAGACAGGCTTTGGTGACCTCCAGGTTTTCGACGATCTCGGCGATCATCTGCTGCGCCTGCTGCTGCGACGACGACCCCAGCGTCTCGGTCATCAGCGTGGCCAGCCCCAGCACGAACTCGCACTTGGCCACGTTCTTGGTCACAACCTGGTGGCCGGAGTGCAGATGGCGGTTGGTGGCCAGTTGCAGGTTGTTGCACAGCTCCACGTCGCCCAGCAGGAACACGTTCTCCCAAGGCACGAAGACGTGATCGAAGAAAGCGACGGCGTCCAGTTCCTCGAACCGGGAGCCAAGCGGGTGGTCGAAATGGGAACGGTCGTAATCAAAGCTCTCGCGGCACTGGTAGCGCAGTCCTGGGGCGTTGTTGGCGATGGCAAAGGCGAACGCGTAGGGTTCGGGCGCCTGCCGGGGAAGCATATGCGAGGCGGTCGGATACAGGGCAATCTCCTCGGACAGAGGCGCCAGCGTGGCCAGCACCCGTGCGCCGTGGACAACGATGCCGGCGTCGGTCTCCTTCTCCACCCTGAGGGCGATGTCGGTGCGGTCCTCCAGCGGTGTGGATCCCGGCGTGCGGCTGCGTTGCAGGTTCAGCAGCGTGTGGGTCAGCACCAGGTCGTTCTCCCGGACGTGCTCGTAGTAGCTGTTGATGTTGTCCTTGAACTCCGGCCGGTTCAGGGCGAAATAGTCACCGGCGGCGGCCATGGCCATGATGTTGACGTTCATGAAGTCCGGGCTGCGGCCCATCATCCCAAAGGTGGCCCGGGCCCAGTGGCGCATCATGATCCGGCGGGCGTCCAGGTCTTCCTTGGTGCGGGGCATGATGAACGATGTTCCCACGCGGTCTCCGGTGGTCGGCGACACGTAGGTCATCTCGTCGCGAATGGCCGGATCGTGCTGCATGTCGTACATCCGCGCCAGCGTCTCCACACCGCCCCGCAGCGCCGGGTGGGTGGTGACGTCCTTGACCCGCTCGCCGTGCAGGTAAACTTCCGGACCGTTCTCCCTCAGGTTGGCGATGTATTCCGCCCCGGTTCTGGCTGGCATGTCGCTGCCCCCTCGATCTGGCTGTGGGCTCCTTTTCGGGAATGGTAACACGCTGTGTGTGGAGCGTCATTGTCTGAACTGTGATTTACGCGTTTGGGGATTGACATGATTGGAGGTATCCTGAAAATCCTTTCATCCTGATAATCCTGATTCAGACAAAGGGATTCAGGAGGTTAGGAATCAGGGTAATCACCGATATCACACAAATCACAGTTCAGACTGTGGTAGGATTCTAGAGATTCCCACCATTCAGGAGATTGACCGATGTACGTTATCATCGCGCCCATTCAGATCAAGCCGGGCTGCAAGGAACAGTTCATGGAGGCCATCATCCCTGACGCCATAGGGTCGGTGAACGACGAGCCGGGCTGCCACCGTTTCGACGTGATCCAGGACGCAGGCGACGAGAACCGTGTCTGGCTCTACGAGGTGTACGACGACGAGGCCGCCTTCCAGGCCCACACGCAGGCGCCGCATTTCATCAAGTTCCGCGACGCCGTGGCCGACATACGCGTCGAGGGCATCCAGGGCGCGGCCCGGGGCAGCTACAACGTGTGGCCCACCGACGCCGAGTGGAAGTAGCCCGTTAATTCCCTTTCCCATCGGGAGAGGCTGGCCCGCTTGTTCCCTCTCCCTCCGGGAGAGGGTTAGGGTGAGGGCGTACCTAAAGTCAAATACGAATGTAGGAAAATCGCCATGTACGTAATCATCGCGCCAATCCAGATAAAGGAAGGGGCAAAGGAACAGTTCATAGAGGCCCTGCTGCCCAACGCCCAGGCCGCAGCCAACACCGAGCCGGGCTGCCTGCGTTTCGACGTGATCCAGGACGCGGGCGATCCCAACCGGCTCTGGGTCTACGAGATCTACGTGGACGAGGACGCCTTCCACGCCCACCAGGCGTCGGAACACTACCTGAAGGCAATCGAGGCCATGGGGCCGCTGCGGGCAGACCCTGTGCTACAGGGAGCAGCGCGTGGCAGCACCAACATCTGGCCGTCCGATTCCGAGTGGAAGTAATCCAAGTCTCGCTCCCCCGAGGGAGAGGACCCGTTAATTCCCCCTCTCCTGTTCGGAGAGGGACGCTAGAAAATCTCCCTCTCCCTCTGGGAGAGGGTTTGGGTGAGGGTAAGAAATGGCAAAGACGATTCTGCAGAGCAGCGAGGTGGCAACCCCGGCGGGCATCATGTCACAGGGCGTCGCGGTTCCGGCGGGGCGCATGGTGTTCGCCTCCGGCCAGGTGGCCCGAGGCGTGGACGGCCAACTGGTGGGCCGGGGCGACATCCGCGCCCAGACCCGCAAGGTGCTGGAAAACACGCAGGCGGTGCTGGCCGAGGCTGGGGCCACCTTGGACGACGTGGTAAAGGTAACCGTGTTCGTCACCAACATTGCTGAGCACTTCTCGGCCATCCACGAGGTGCGAGCCGAGTTCTTCTCGTCGGACTATCCGGCCAGCACGCTGGTCGAGATCAGCCGGCTGGTTGACCCGGACATGCTCATCGAGATTGAGGCGATTGCGGTTGTTCAGTAGCATCTGAACTTTGATTCTAGTGATTAAAAGATTGCCGTGATTTCCGACCTTGGAAATCACGGCAATCAGTGCATCAGACGAACCACAGTTCAGACTATCATTAGCTGCGGTTGGCGACGGCGGCTACACCGTCTGGCACCAGGTCAGCCTCCCATGGCCCCGGGAAGTTGCCCTGCGGGCGGTCACCGCTCATGAACAGGTTGTCCTGGCGGTGCCACTCCTCTCGCGGCGTTTCGTAGTAGACCTCGATGCCGTTGCCGTCGGGGTCCTTGATGTAGATGCCTAACGACAGGCCATGGTCGGAAACCCGCTGGATGGGCACCTCTTTTTCCTTGAGGTTGTTGTAGAAGTCGGCCAGATCCTCGAGGCTGCCCATCCGCCAGGCCATGTGATTGAGGCCCACCTGACCCGCGCGGGGGCCTTCGGCGTTCTCGCCCACTTCCATCAGGGCGATCTCGTGGGACTGGTTCAGGTCGGCGGACATGAAGGCGGCTCGCCCTTCCTTGAAGTCGTAGGTGTGCAGACCCAGGACGGACTCATACCACTCGCGGGCATCGGCGGCGTTGCGGACGTAGATGTTAACGTGTCCGAGGTAACTGGGTGTGAATCCCATAGCGTTCCTCCTTTTCGACTACCTGTTATGCGGCCTACGCTACCACAATGCGCCCAAACCCTGCAAGAAATGGCGGGTCAGGCAAGCTTGCCGAAGACTGGCCGTCAAGCGGCGCGAGAGGAACGGCGATGCTACAATAAGAGTGCAGGCACCCAGGCGCCTGCGGCGTAACGGGCCGTTAGCTCAGTCGGCAGAGCACCGGACTTTTAATCCGGGTGTCGTGGGTTCGACCCCCACACGGCCCACCACAGTTGAAGTAGCATATCCCCAGGTCTTTCGGCTGGTAGTATCGCGGGGGGGAGAGTGGACGATGGCCGACAAGGCGCCCAGAAAGTCGAGGAAGTCCGCAGGAAATACGTTACCCAAGAATGAGCAGGGGGTGGTGCTTCTTTCGGGGGGCAACCCGCAGATCGCCAAGGCGGACGGCGACGAGCCGGTACAGGCTTACATCGCAGCCATGCCGGAATGGAAAAGCGATATCGGACGCCAGCTTGACGAGCTGATCGTGCGAACGGTCCCCGGGGTGCGCAAGGCCGTGCGGTGGAACTCGCCTTTCTACGGCGTCGAGGGTCAGGGATGGTTCCTGAGCTACCACGTTTTCGCCCGCTACGTGAAGGTGACCTTCCTCAATGGCTCGTCGCTCGACCCTCCGCCTCCGGTGGAGTCCAAGGACAAGGATACGCGCTACTACCACATTTTCGAGGACGGCATAGCGGACGAGGAACTCGTTGCAAGCTGGATCCGGCAAGCGGCAGCCGTTCCGGGCTGGGCCGGGTTCTGAACCTCCGAGAGGATATGTCTTTCCGCCGCGTCAGTCTGACGGCTCCGGCTCTCCGGTGTAGAACGCCGTCGTACGCTGCGCTGCCGTACTTGCGGCCCCGGCGTCCGTCCCTGCTGCTATCGATGCCTGGGCCCACCCGTCGCTGCTGCCAGCGATGAACGCCCTGCCGTCCCGCGAGGTGGCAAATGCTACCTCATCGGGCCTCGGGGCGGCCGGGTCAGCGATGTGAAACGCCAGGCCGAGGAAGCCCATCTCCCAGCCAACGCCAACCGCACCCGGCCCGTACCTATCCCAGTGCGGCGACGGGAGCCGCGTATGAGTCAGCGAGAGTCTGACGGCGTCGCCTGCGGCGGCAAGATGCACCTCCACCCAACTGACCTCCCCGGCGAATTCCCACGTGAGGGCGAAGTGCGACAGGCGTTCGCAGGCAGTGATCTGGCCGCCAGCGTTGCCCTCCACCTGGTAGCGGCCACCCAGTTCCAGTTCCCCGCTGACCGGAGCGAACCACCTGGGAATTCGCTGGGCGTTGGTAACTGCATCCCACAAGTCATCAACGGTCGCTGCGTAAGTCCGGGAGAGCGTCACAGCGCTCGCCTGTTGCCCTTCTTGCTCCAAGAAGGCTACCGAGCGTTCCACCTCAACGAGGTTGCTTTCAACATCAAATTCCATTACGTCCCTGCTTTGCCCGTCCGACCGGCGGGGCATCCGTATCCGGCGCTCACGCCAGCGGGGTACATGGAATTACGTATCGCACGCGACTGTCAACCCGGAGGTCTCCTCGTTATCCCTCTAAGGATCGAATGTCAGAAATCCCCTCCCCCTTGACGGGGGAGGGCTGGGCATGTCCTGAGCTGGTCGAAGGAGTGGGGGTGAAAAGGTTGTGCAGATAAGTCGTGAAGGGAGCAACGCTGATTTTGAGACAGTCTCTAATCTAAATGGTTGGGCCGAATTCGTAATTGAGATTGACCTGCCTGACTGCCTTTCCTACAATTGCGCCACTCTGAACACGCAGCTCGCAAGGAGGGTATATGTCCGACTTCACCCTGAAGGTAGGTGGCGTTGAGATCGTCGCCCTCTCTGACATGAACCTGCCGTTCCCAATGCCGCTGCCCCAGCTGTTCCCGGATGCCCCCGCAGCGGCCTGGGAACCATACAAGCAGCGATACCCCGACGCCTTTGAGCAGGATCACATGCTCATCGAGATCGGCTGTTACCTGGTGCGGACGGCGGACCGGACGATTCTGATCGACACGGGCTACGGCGAAGGGCCAATCGAGGCCATCGGCGGGCGCAAGGGCGAACTGATGGACGACCTGACCTCCAAAGGTATCACCGCCGAGGAAATCGACACGGTCTTCATCTCCCATCTGCACTCGGACCACGTGGGCTGGAACGTCGTCGGGCCTGACGAAAACCCCGTCCCGGCCTTTCCCAACGCGCGCTACGTGTGCCACCAAGCCGACCTGGACCACTTCCGCCGGGCGGACATCCAGGCAGCGTCCACCTTCCCATTTATGGACCGCTGCGTCGAGACAATCGCCAGGGCAGGACTGCTGGACACTCTGACGGAGGACTCCGACCTTACGCCGGAAGTGCGTGCCCTGCACACTCCCGGCCACACGCCGGGCCACATGAGCATCCTGGTCGCCTCGCAGGGCGAGGAGGCGCTGATCCAGGGCGACGTGCTGGTGCATCCGGCGCAGGTGACCGAGGAGGAGTGGAACTGCCATTTCGATTTCGACTGGCCGGTGGCGACGGATACTCGCCGGAAGATGCTGGCCGATGCCGAGGCACAGGGAACCAGAGTCATATCCTGCCACTTTCCCGCACCCGGTTTCGGTAAGGTAGTCCGGAGCGACGGTAAACGTAACTGGCAGGTGGGGTTCACAGGGTAATAGTCCAACACTCTTGAAATAATGTGAGTCCGACACGCGATAACGATTAAGGGCGCCCACAAGGGGCGCCCCTACGGGAAGGTTAGGGGCTCGTAGGGGCAACCCTTGTGGTTGCCCTGTTTACCCTTCAACGACGAATTCGACGGAAAGGCCGCTATTTGAGCGAGGTGTAACGTGAGCACTGACGCAGCCAGACAGTTGCAGGACAGCGTCGACCGCGATGCGATGCTGAACTTGGCGCAGGACCTAATCAGGATTCCCAGCTTCAAGACCGAGGAGAGCGACGTGGCCCGGTTCCTCGGCGAGTACCTGGAGCAGCGCGGCTACGAGGTGCAGTTGCAGGAGGTGGAGCCGGGACGGTTCCAGACCATCGCCACGCTCCGGGGAACCGGCGGCGGCAAGTCGCTGATGCTCAACGGCCACATCGATATCGACCCGCTGGCCATGGGCTGGAAGCGGGACCCGTGGACGCCCAGCATTGAGGGGGACTACATATTCGGCGCCGGCATCCGCAACATGAAGAGCGGCGTGTCATCGCTGATAACGGCTGCCGAGGCCGTGCGGAAATCCGGCGTCGAGCTGAAGGGCGACCTGGTCCTCGCCTGCGTGGTCGGGGAGCTGCAGGGCGGAGTGGGGACGACTTACCTGTGCAGGAACGGCCCCCTGACTGACATGGCGGTGGTGCCCGAGCCTTTCGGGGCCAACAACATCCTGACCGTCCACGCCGGTGTGCTGGAGATGGCGGTGCACGTGCTGGGCAATTCCCGCCACATCAGCAGGAAGGAGGAGGCAGTGGATGCCATCGCCAAGATGTGCAAGGCCGTGCCAGCCATCGACGGCGTGGAGTTCACCTACACGCCCCGCGAGGACCTGCCCGGGCTTCCGCGCATCAACGTGGGCGCCATCATCGGCGGGCGCGGCCGAGACTACGACATGCGGGGGCCAAACTTCGTCTCCGACTTCTGCACCGTGCTGGTCGACGTCCGGTACTTGCCGGGAATGACATCAGCGTCGGTCAGAGCCGACATTGAGAGAGCGCTGGATGCGATCAAGGCTGAGGACGAGGACTTCCAATACGAGATCGAGATGCCGCCCGACCCGAAGCACCGCGTTTTCACCGTCGTGATGGAGCCCTTCGACCTGCCCAAGGACGAGTACATCCTCGACTGCGTGCTGCGGCAGTACCGCACGGTCACGGGTGGGGAACCTGACGGCGTGGGCACTGTACTTCCCGGTTCCTACACCGGCGACGACACCTGCCATCTGTGGGCAGCCGGAGTGCCCTGTCTGCTGTACGGGCCGGGCGGCGGCTCCGAGTCGGAGAGCATACCGGACGAGTTCAGCAGGATCAGCGACATGGAACAGGTGGCGAAAGTCCTGGCGCTCACCGCCCTCGACGTCTGCAACCTGCCCAAGTGAGGCCACTAAACGGAAACCAAGGTGGGCTGCGCCGTTCCCTCTCCCTCCGGGAGAGGGTTAGGGTGAGGGCGTTCCCCTGCTTCTGCAGAAGCGAATTGTCCAGATGCGACTCGCCTACTGCAGGGTCAGCGAACTCGTCGCACTTGCTCACAAATGTACATCCCACCATGGCATTGGTTTAGAGAGGGTTGATGCGACGGGTCGGGGTATCGGCGATGTAGCCTGACAGGTTCAGAGCGGTGTGTATCAAGCCTATGTGCGAGTAGGCTTGCGGGAAGTTGCCCAATTGGCGGCCGGTATGCTTGTCATACATCTCGGCAAAGAGGCCAAGGTGGTTGGTGCACCGGCTTAGCACATCGTGAAAGAGGTCAAGCGCCTTGTCGTTCTGGCCGGTGTAGATGAGGTTGCCGCAAAGCCAGAAACTGAGCAGCGTGAATGCGCCTTCCTCCTGGCCCTCCAGGCCGTCATCCGTCTCGTGCGGGAGGTATCGCCAGACCAGGGGGCCGTCGCACAACTCGCGCTGTATCGCCTCCAGGTTCTGGCGCACCCGCGGGTCCTCTCTTTCGATAAGACCCATGAAAGGGATGGCAAGGTTCGAGGCATCCAGGGCGTCACTGCCGTATCGCTGCCTGAAAGCCCGCTTGCTTTCGCTCCAGCCCTCGTCCAGTATCTCGTGCTTGATCGTGTCGGCTGCCAGCGACCACCGGCGGTACAGGCGGCGCCTGCCCCTTGCAGCGGCGATGTAGGCGGCGTAGTCGAGGGCGGCCCAGCACATCACCTTGGAATAGACGAAGTGCTGCTGCTCCCCCCGCACTTCCCACACTCCGCGGTCCTTGCGATGCCAGTTTTCCATCACCGTTTCGGCAAAGGAGTGGACCAGCTCCCACGCCTCATCAGGGATCTGCCCGTGCAGGACAAGGAGAGAGTGGATGGCGAGAATTACCTCGCCGAACACGTCCAACTGCAGGTGCGATGCGGCGCCGTTGCCGATGCGGACCGGCCGGGAGTCCTCAAAGCCCCGGAGATGTTCAAGTACCTCCTCACGAAGCGACGAGTCGGGACTGATGCCGTAGACAATGCGGGTACTGCGTTGCCCGAGCTGGCACTGTTCTATCAGCCAGTGGATGTAGCGGTCGCCGCCGTAAACGTCGCCGAGACGGTACAGGATATCCACGGTGAAGCTGGTATCCCGCAGCCACGAGAAGCGGTAGTCCCAGTTGCGTGAGCCTCCCAGGGTCTCCGGCAGGCTGGTGGTGGGCGCAGCGACGATGGCGCCGGTGCGCCGGTACATCATCAGGTGCAGCACCAGGAACGAGCGAACCACCTGCTCCCGCCAGAGGCCGTCATAGTCCGTCGCGGCAACCAGCGCCTGCCAGTACCGCCTGGTCTGCTCCAGTCTTGCCTCGGTCCGGTAACTCTCGAGGCGGGCCGGGCGTCCCTGTCCGTAGGCAAGTACAAAGGTGGCTGACTGACCCTGGGAAAGAGTGAACTCGGATGCCACGGTTCCGTTGTGGAAGGAGAGGAGCGCATTGGCCGCCAGGGTCAGGGTCTGTCCGCCGCCGACAGACTCGGCGGCGCCGCCTGACCCGTTTCTCAAGGCGCGGATGTGGGGAGAGGAACGGGCGTAATCATGTCGCGGCCAGAAATCGCACCGCATTTCCACATGGCCAGCCTTGCAGGTTACTATGCGATGGATTTCGGGCGGACTGTTTGGTTCGATATCGGGACTGCCGTCTTCGTCGTCATCGGGGATCGGCATGAAATCAATTACGGAAACTATCCCGGTCTCAGTACGAAAGGTGGTTTCCAGGATGTTGGTATCCTGAATGTACTCCTGTGACGAATCGACGCACGGGGCGACGGGGCTGATTCTGAACCGTCCGCCGATGTCCTGGTCCAGGAGAGCGCCAAAGACGCTGGGGGAGTCGAATCGAGGCAGGCAACACCAGTCTATGGAGCCGTCGGTTCCGACCAGCGCCGCAGAGGACATATCGCCAATCAGTCCGTACTTATACAAAAGTCATACGAATTAGACAATTTCTGCACATAGATTACTCTATCACCGGAATCACGCCATACGCAACGAACTCTGGCAGCAAGGCAGGGCCTTTTAACCGTTCCCTCTCCCTCCCGGAGAGGGAACTCTTAAGAGAACCTGACCCGGAAGGAAGCGGAAACCATCAGAAGAATTTGCCTGTCATTTTGCCAGATAAACTCAATCTGGGCGTTCACCCGGTCGTTTTTGGCCGCGATCGTTGCGATTGCGGCGCTGGCCACCGTGGCCTGCGATGGAGAACCCCCGTCGCCCTCTCCCTCCGGCCGCCTGCCTGCCCCAACCGGCGTCCGGCCCGCGCCGACGGAGTCCCGTAGCATCCCGGCAACCGCCAAGGTTCCTGAAGAAGCGTCCACGAGGGAAAATCGGCAGCTTGAAACCGCGACTCCACTGCCCTCGGTGGTTGCGGCTCAGCCCACCCCAACGCCTACGCTGCTGCCTCCGGCGCCGCGACCCACGCCACACCATGGCAACTCGGAGTGGGTGCAGCGCCGCCTCGACGCGGTCATTGCCCTCTACCGGCCCACGGCGGCGGGTCAGGCGCTGCTGCGCAGCCTGGACGTCCGGCAGATGCAGGGCGAGCCAGGGTTCTTCGGCAGCTACGGATTCCACGGCTGGGCCGGAGTGGGCGAGGCCAAGCCTATACCGCTGATGCACGAACTGGGCCATTCCTACTGGGGAGGATTTCCGGTAATCGGCCGGCCAGATCTCGACTGGCAGCGCCCAGAGGATGGCGAGACACCTCCTCCTCTCGCCGCATACCACCGAGACATCCTCACGTTCATGGCTCAGCCACCCGACGAGTACGAGTTGCTGCGCCAGCGCCTGCGAAACCTGCCAGGTCTGTCGTCAGGCAACACGGAGCCTTTGTTCCATAGCATGGAGGCCGATGTGCCGTACACCACCGGGGGCGACCTGTCGCTGCTGCCGCCCATTCTGCGCAAGTACTGGGCCTACTTTCTTTCCGAGGGTCCGTTCGGCACATGGGAACAGGCGGCCGGGTGGCTGCAGTCCCTTGCCCACGAGGAACGAGTGATTGCTGGCAAGTTCCTCGGATTCGATCACCTGGACCTCCGGCTCTACTCCGGCATCCCGCCCCATTCCCCGTCAGGAGACCTGCTGACGGCGGCCGCTGAAACATTGGCGGTCGAAGAATGGCAGAGGCTGACCGATCTGGCCGGGCAGTTTCACCTGCTGATCGGCGACCCGCAACTGGAGGAAGACTTCCAGTTCTGGCGTGGCTACCTGAGGGATAAGGTCGCCCTGCATCGAACTTATCCCAATCATCTGAGTTCGATTTCTGCGCCTCGGGCATCGGAAATATCCGACGCGCTTGGCTTCCTCGTAGCGCTGGAGGGTACTCCTGAGGAGCAAGCAGCAAGTCTGGAAGAACGCGTTGCCGACCAGCCTTTCCTGGTCAACTTCCTGCCCGCCGTTGACGACCGGACGCTCGTGGACCTGTTCGCAGACAGCCCGGCGCTGCCGGTAGGCCCGACCCTGCAAGCGACGGCCAGCTTCGTGGAACGGCTGCGGCGATTCGGCTCGCTGGTGGACGGCGTTCACGCCGCAGGACGCCTATCGCCAGCCGGGGGCACGGTAGCGCTCGCTGAATACCTGGACGCAACCGACCCGGAAATGGAACAGGACCTCAGACTTTTTTTCGACCTGTTCCACAGCAGGGACCCGAAACTGGCCCGTGAAATTACCGCCGGGCTTGATGGCGAAAGGGTGCAGGCGCTCATGAGTGCTGCGCCTGTGCAGATGCGGGTCATCCTCGACCCCGGCACGCTGCTAGGAAAGCTGGGAATCACCTCCGGCGCGCCCAACGAGCTGCTATCGCAGGGCGTGGCCTTGCTGCTTGAAGAAACATCGGGCAACTATCGCATCGATGAGCCGTTCCTTGAGCAGCTTTACGAGGTCATTGCGGAAAGGGCCGAGGCGAATACCGTTGAAACTGCCCTGATCATCAGCCAGCAAAGGTTCCCCTTGGAGGGCCTCATCCAGAGCCGACCGGCCACTGCGTCCCTTATCATGTCCAGGGACATCGACACTGCGATGCCGATCTTGGAAAGCAGCGATCCGGTGATTGCCCCGCCCGCGAGGATCATCTACCGGCTGATCTACTCTGACCCGGTCCAGGCGGCCAGGCTTGTCGATGGCCTTGACCAGCGTGGAAATGACGAGATAGTGGTTGAGTCGTTGGCCTACCTTGCCTACGACAAGTCCCGTTTGGAGAAATTCCCGGCTTTGCCCATCTCCCTGGAACAGGACGGGATGTTCTTGGAGCAACTGCTGAGCACGAAGGGGGAGGCCTGGCTGGCAGAAAAAATCCGAACGGCCATGCAGACCTATGGGTCAAGAGCGGAAAACGGCGAGGTCTCGCCGGAATTCCCGGTACAGTACCGGCAGACCCTGCAAGCAGCCGCTGCCCTTGCGCCCGTCAGTTCCGGCGTTCTCGCCGAAGTCATCGAGAGGGCATTCCAATCGGAGTAGAACCGTGACAGCGCCACAGGCAGCCCCGTGGCGCCGTTGAGAAGAGATACGCGGGGCTTGCCAAGCTCAGCGATGCGATGCGCGGCATTCAGGCGAGTGCGTCTTAATTCTCTCTCCCTTGAGGGAGAGGCCCTTCTACAAGCTCAGGGGGGTGAGGGGGGGGGAACCTGGGCCATCAGCGACTTCGCAAATGAACGACGGACGCCCCCACCCTAACCCTCCCCCAGAGGGAGAGGGAACTTTGCAAAAGACCCCAGTCTCAGGCAAGGGCGGGTCTTGGCGTCACCTGTCTGTTGTAGCCGAGCATGTCCCGGACCGTTTCACTGGAGCGAATCAGGCGAATTGCCGAAGTGGGGTAAGCCGGGTTGTTGGGATTGGCTACGTCGTGCCTTTCCACCACCTCTTCATACAGCCACTGGTCTATGAGCCGGTAGCATTCGTACTCCGTCGAGGCAATGCCCCACTCAAGCATCCACTGGGTGCAAAGCTTGTTGTATCCCACGAAATTCATGGACGACTCGAGGCGGTCCATCTGGCGTACAAAGGTCTGGAGCGCGTCTTCCGTAGTAATGTACTGGCCCTCCCCTCCCGCAAGGGCGCCGTGGTCGGGCAGGTGGAACCCCAACTCGGCCTCCAGCGGGAACAGGGGCGCAACCGCCAGCATGTCCCTGGCCACCGACTGGCTGAAGGCGCAGATGACGATGCGGCGGCCATTGGCCTTGGCCCGGTCCACCAGCGCCTGAAAGTCCGAGTCGCCAGAGCCGAGGACGATGTATTGGCAGTCCTCCCGGTCCCTGACCCAGTCGTATACCTCCAGCAGTATCGAAGGGTCGGTGCGATCTTTTCCTGCCATGGTGCGAGGCGCGTTGTAGGGCTGAATTCCGGCCAGGGTGAAAGCGGCAGCATCCTCCCGCCGCAGGCTCCAGTCCCCGAAAGCCGTACCGCCCCGCACTTCCCCAAAGGTCTCGCCAACGGATTTCATTGCATCGCATAGGGCCCTGGGCGTTACGTTCTGCTGATACATCTGGGCGCCGCGCCTGATGTTTTCCCAGTCAATGGCAATCAGAACCCCGGAATTAGCGCCATCACTTGATCGAGTCATATCATCTATCCCAATAAGAAAAATACGCGCTTCGCATAAGACAAGGGAGGGAAAGCAAGCCCGCCAATCCTATACCGTGCCGATCATATCCTACCCCAAAATGCGCGCGTCTGGTACATGCCCTGGAATTGCCGCGCAAGATGAAACGGCAGAGCGCGCCGCTCGCCCGGATATTGCTCTCTTTGAGAAATGGCGACAAAAGGCTCCCCTGCGTCGCAGCAAGGGAGCCAAGCAAGGTCGCCGATGGTTAGGCCGGGGCTATTGGTCCACCTTCACGACGGTCCCATCATCCTCGATGCGAATGCCGACTATGGGGGTGATCTTCTCGTTGAAGATATCGAAAATGGGGTCATCCAAATCGCCCACCCGGTTAATCCAACCGGGAACAACGTTGTTGAGCACGGCCTGTTCGCTGAGTGCCTGCAGTTCCGGTGAGAACAGCACCTTTTCCAGCCCGGCCAGCTCGTTTTTGACGACGCCGACCTCGTTCTGTATGGCTGCCAGACGCAGGGCTTCCAGCTCATGCTTGGCGCCCTCCTCGATGAGGATGGCCTGAATGTCGGCGGGCAGCCTTTCGAAAATGGCGGCATTCATCACCACGTTGTCGTTAAACAGGCTGACCAGGAACCCGTTCATGTGGGTGGTGACCTCGTACCAGCGCTGGCCGTAGGCCGGGTCGGCCCCGGTAACGCCGCAGTCCAGGATTCCGCGCTCAAGCGCCGTGTACACCTCGGCGAAGGCCACGAACTGCGCCTCAGCTCCCATACCCTCGATCCAGTCGGAAATGGCTGCGCCGTGGCTGCGGGTCTTCTTGCCCTCGAAGTCCTCGGGGGTGGTCAACGCCTCCGAGCAGAAGAAGAACTGGTCGATGCCCACATACCAGTTGTGAGTGATAATCGGCGAACCGCCGCTTTCCTCGGCAATCATGCGCTCGAGGTCCGGGGTCAGCACGGTGGTCGCGTCGTACTGGGCCTTGTGGTCCTTGAACATGCCCCACAGGCTCTGGATTTCCAGCGCCGGGACCTCGCCCGCCACGTAGCCGGTATAGATTTCGGCAATGTCCAGGGTGCCGTCCCGGACCAGCGTCATGTTGTCGGCGCCGGAGATACCCAGCTCCGGGAACGACGTCAGGTTGATGATGAGCTGATTGTTGGTGCGCTCCGCCACCTTGGGAATCAGGTAGAACTCCATCAACTTGCAGGGGAGCAACGCCCGGTTAGTGCAGGCGTACTGGAACTCAAACTCCTCGCCGCTGCTGGTGAGGGGAGTCGGGTCCAGTAGATTCGCCTTCTCAATCAGTTCCTGGTAGTAAGGCGACTCATAGATCCAGATATGCCGCTCCAGCGATTCCAGCGGCACGCTGCCGTCCGGTTTCCCTTCCGCATCGATGCCGCCCAGCGACACCTCCGGGGCCGGGCCGACCAGTTGGCTGAGGTCGCCCACGTATATTGCGCCGGGGCCGCCGGCCACCGAGGCGGCATAGGCCGCCAGGTCTTCGCTGACCTCCATCATCATGCCGGACTCTTCTTCCTCAGGTTCCTCAGCCATCGCCGTGGGCGCCTGGGTGGGAGCGGCGGTTGGGGCTGGGGGGCTGGTGGGCACGGCAGTCGCCTGCTCTTCGTCGGCAATAGGCTCCTCAGCCCCTCCGCAGGCTATCAATGCAAAAATCAGGGACAGAGAAAGGACCAGGATTAGAGGCAGCCCAACCAATTTCCTCATGAAATTCCTCCGCAACTTGGCTAACGAGGTCGAGGTGAGACCATTACCCTGGCAATTACCTGCTGTTGTGGCCATCCTTTGCCGCACTGGCGGCGAGCAACAAGGGCTCCTCCTTTTTTCGGAAAAGTGTTATCCGAAACCCAAGATTTGCGGATTTTAGTTATGTCGTTTCCTTCATGTCAACCACTAAGTTGGACAGAAATTAATATCACTTTTCGCTCAATCAATTACACATTTCGTATTTGCGGATCCCCCCAATGGCGGACGGGACCTGTTCTCGGGAATGGCTGCGTCATGCAGTGGAACTAAGCTGATAACTGAGGTCAGGTAAGGCCGGCGTTGAGCAGGAAGGCCTCCAACAGCTTGGTCATCTGCCGCCGGTGCTCGGAAGCGAACCTGGCGAACTCACGAAGATTTCGAGCCGATTCTTCGCCTGAGTCGAATGCGTCGCCCATAAGTTCGTAGTCGGCGGAAAAGACCTGGTCCCACACCTTCAGTTCACCGAGGGTAAGCTGTGGCTCGAACTGAAAGGCGTAGGACAGGCCGTAGCGGAAGGCCATGTTGATGCGCCGGTAGCTGCCATCCCGGCAGAGCATGTGAGCCTCAGCAAGCTTTATGGCCCCTTCGGGGATTGTGAAACACTCGCCGTGGAGCGTTGGCACCAGTGGCGTGGCGATGGCCCCGAAGACAGGATCGGCGTCACCGTCTGCGGTGATGTGAATCTTTCGCAGGCCGAACTGGTAGCCGCCGCTGGGTTCCACAACCCCGCCCAGGGCTGTTGCCATCATCTGCGCGCCCAGGCAAACCCCGAACACAGGTTTGCCAGCGATCAGGGCCTCACGCATATACTCGCGTTCGGCGTGCAGGGCCGGCAAATCGTCATTCACGGACATCGGGCCGCCGAAGGCCATAATCAAGTCAACATTGTCCAACGGAGGAGGATCGAACTTGTCGTAGACCGGGGCAGACTCAAAGATGTTGCACTCAACTAACTGGAAGCCGTGCCGTTCCAGGATGGCGCGGAAGTCCCCGCCCATGGTCTCGGCCTCGTGATGCCGGATGATCAGCGCCCGTTTCATGACCCCCTCCGTCTGGCTCTTGGTGGCGGGGCAAATGTATCACACGCCGCACTGCCCGCCTTTCCGGGGAGTGATACAATCGGCTCTGGAACCCAATGCATTAGAGGCCAGAAATGGAAGACAGGATAAGCAGCCTGGAAAGCATCGTGCAGATGTCCGTGACCATGACCCGGATATTAAATGATCACGTTGACGCGATGGAGGATAGACAACAGGAATGGCAACGGCAGATGGAGCAGTGGCAACGACAGGCCGAGGAGAGACAGCGAGAAAGAGATGAGTTAATGCAGCAATTGCTCCAGGCAGTTGCTGTAATACAGGCGGACATAGTTCGCATAGACGAAACGCACAACTGAACATTCGCGGAACTGCCTATATTGAATCGGCACAGACTGAATTAGGATAAAGGACACACAAATGACAAAGATGACCGGCGGACAGGCACTGGTGAAATCGCTATACCGCGAGGGGGTGCGCGTGGTGTTCGGGCTGCCCGGGGTGCAGCTATACCACGCCATGGACGCTTTCTACGATGAGCCCGGCATACGGTTCATCACCACCCGGCACGAGCAGGCCACTGCCTACATGGCCGACGGTTTCTCCCGCGCCGGCGGCGGCATCGGGACGGCCTTGGTGGTGCCCGGCCCGGGACTGCTGAACGCCACCGCCGCCCTCAACACTGCTTATGCCGCCTCGTCTCCGGTGATGATGGTGTCCGGCCAGATCGAACGAGACCTCATCGGCGTCAACCGCGGAATGCTCCACGAGGTGGACGACCAACTGGACATCATGCGCACGGTGACCAAGTGGGCCAGGCGCGCCATGGACCCGGCCGAGGTGCCCGAGACGGTTCACGAGGCCTTCCAGCAGGTGAAAAACGGAAGACCGCGTCCGGTTGAGATCGAGATCCCGCCGGAAACGCTGGCAGAGGTCGCCGACGTTGAACTCCCCGAGCCGGAAGCGCCGCGTCCCCTGGCCCCTGACCAGCAACGCATCGCAGAGGCGGCCAGGATGCTGGCGGCGGCTGAGAATCCGCTTATCTGGGCCGGCGGCGGCACCATCTCGTC
The DNA here is from genome assembly GCA_965203005.1 of Dehalococcoidia bacterium. Lineage (GTDB taxonomy): Bacteria > Chloroflexota > Dehalococcoidia > Lucifugimonadales > UBA3495 > VXOI01. The sequence goes on along the minus strand of CBDBBS010000002.1, from coordinate 115,460 downwards.
CGGAGCGTCGGACGCTGTGCGGAAACTGGCCGAGCACATGCAAATGCCGGTCATCGCCACCGCCGAGGGAAAGGGCGTTATCTCGGACCGGCACCCGCTGTCGCTGGGATCGCTGTGGCTGCGCAACGACACCGTGGCCGGGCGGAACAGCAGCCACGACCTGGTGCTGGCAGTGGGTACCAGGCTGGCCTTCCCCATGTGGCTGGGCGGCCAGCAGGTGGTGCAAATTGATGTCGACGGTGATGAACTGGGCCGCAACTACGAAAACACCTACGGCGTGCAAGGCGACGCCCGCCTGTCGCTGGAAGCGCTGCTGTCCGAAGTTGCCAAACTCACGCCGGCCCGCACCGACCGCAGCGCCGAGGTGGCGGCGGAACGGAAGCAGCGGCAGGAGGACAAGATCACGGTGGAGCCGCAGGAATCCATGCTCGCTGCCGTCCGGTCCGCAATGCCAGACGACGGCATCCTGATCGCGGGCATGACACAGCTCGGGTACTACAGCCGTGCTTACTTCCCGGTCTACGAGCCCCGCACGTTTATCACCTCGTCCTACTCAGGCAACCTGGGCTACGCCTACCCCACGGCCCTTGGAGCCAAGGTGGCCCAGCCAGACAAGGCGGTGGTGGCGCTCTCGGGCGACGGCGGATTCCTGTACAACTCGCAGGAGATGGCGACGGCCGTGCAGTACGGCATCAATGCCGTGGTGGTGGTGTTCAATGACAACGCCTACGGAAACGTGCTGCGCGACCAGCGCAACCGGTTCACTGGCCGGACCATCGGCGCGGAACTGCATAACCCTGATTTCATGAAGCTGGCCGAAGCTTATGGCGTCAACGGCGTGCGGGCGGAGACCCCGGAAGCCCTGGAGACTGCCCTGCGCCAGTGCATCTCCCACAACGGGCCGTCGCTGATCGAGGTGCCCGTGGGACCGATGCCCACGCCTTTCGAGCGCCTGTAGCGATCCTCAAGCGCTGCTGAATGACGAGGGCGGGTCTGGGAAACTACCGATAGCGTTTCAATTAAGGTGGTGTGTACCCGGTAGGGGCGGGTTTGAAACCCGCCCCTACGCCGAGCCGATGCAGGGATCCTCAAGACGACCACCTAATTCGGAACGCTGCCAAAACTACCGAAAAGCTGGCATTGCTCCCTTCACGACTCGTTTGCGCTACCATTTCACCCTCACCCTAACAGTGAATCCAGGCTGCGGTGCGTCAGCCAACCAATTCCCGGGCAATCAGCAGAGTGCCGCCGGAAATCACCACCACGACCACCACGTAGCGGAACATCCTCTCGTTCAGTCTGCCCACCAGCAGCCCTGCCAGGCCGAATCCCACCAGGACTCCCGGAATGGTCAATCCCACCATCACGGCGGTGCCTCCCGTGTACAGTCCTGAGAATGCGTAAAGGATTACCTGCGTGATGCCGGTAATGACGAACAGGGCTGCCAGCGAGGCGCGCACCCTCTGAACGGGCCACTTCTGCGCGATGGCGTAGATTCCGGCCACCACGCCGCCGATGCTGATTGCTGTCACACCGAAACAGGTGACGAAGCCGAATACAAAGCCCGAACCCGGAAAGGTGGCGAAAGGGAATTCAATCTCCCGCAGATTGATGAGTCCCAGCAGCACGATGACGCCACCGATGACGATTCTCAAGGCGCCGGGTTCGGATACGTTGAGCAGCAGCGCTCCCAGGGGCGTGCCCACCAGACCACCTACGATCAGCCCCCTGCTGCTCCTGATGTCCAGGTGCCGCCAGGTGGAAAGCAGCACAAGCACCGAGACAAGCACCGTCTGGGTGTTTATCACCACGATGGCCGTCTTCGCGTCGATGAACAGCAGCAGCGGAGGAGTCCCGACCACTCCCATCCCGAAGCCAACGGTGCCGAACACCAGCGCGGCCGTGGCGACGATACCAACCGCGTAGGCCAGTTCGAGCAGCCCGGCCAGCTCTGTCCCGAAGAGCATAGTCAGCCGGGATTCCAGGTGGTGGGCGGAATGGCGCTATCCGGCGAGGCTGCTGCCACAGGACTAGGCGTCCGGGTCTAGTTCACTCACGGTGAAGGCGCCCGATGCAGCGGCATGACGGAGGGTGGCGTCCACGCTGACGACAGGGGGGCCGTCGCGCCGGACCTCGATCTCCAGGACGTTGTCAGGATTCACTGAGAAAGCCCTCTCACCATCGAGGGCCACTGTAGAGTGCCGGCGCTCCACCTCGATACGCTGGCCGTTCGCCAGCCGCTGCCACGATTCGATGCCTACCACGGGGACGGACCCGGGCGCTATGGGCGCGCGGATGCTCAGCTGCCCATTGGCCGGATCCTGCGGTACTGCGTTCTCGTCCAGACCGCCATCTGCGATTATGTAATGCAGTCCCCCATCGTCGCCCATGGACACCGCCTCCAGCCGCGCGCCGATGGAGGACAGCCCGATGGATGACGGTTCGGCCCGGGTGAGGAAAACCTCGTAGATGGTCCTCATGTCCCAGATGGCGCGGGTGGCGACGAAACGCTCTTTGGACAGCGCCACGTCAACCAGGGCCATGTCCCGGTCCTCACCGTCCACGATGACCGCGATGGTCTTGCTCTGAACCGCCGCAGCCTCGAGAGGGACGGTGCCGGTCGCCACCAGCCCGGCGGCCATGCCGGCAGTGGTGCCCTCGACCATGACCGGGAACACGTTGTTCGTGCCGGTGGAGATGGCGACGATGGGTATGGTCCTAGTCCCCTTGGCCACCGCCCGGTTGGTTCCGTCGCCCCCGAGGGTAATCACACAGCCCACGCCAAGCTCGGACATTGCGGTTGCCGCTCGCACGGTGTCGCCCTCATTGAATAGCGCCGTCATCGTCAGCACTTCCACATCCACAGAAAGTTGAGGGTCGTCGGCAGCGCGCCGCACCAGGTGGGAGCTGTCAGGCATGGCCAGGACTTTCCGTATGCCGACCGACTGCAGGCCAAGCATGGCCCGGCGAACAATATTCACCTTTTCCCAGTCCGGCACCACCCTGCCCTGGGCCACCAGTCGGCGTATATCCTTGCTGGCCGCCGGGTTGGCAATGATTCCTACCGCAGTCAAGAGCTCGCCTCCGTCACGGACCTGTCGGCCGGTTATCCCAAGATGCAACAAGATGCAACAAACGGATGGCCTATTGTCGGCGAGGGGAATCGCTTTTTCAACCGGACAGACGGAATGCAGGCCCGCATTCCTCGATGCATTAGCCGCACTCACCCGCTCTCTCCGAGTCAGTCTCATTACTCCAGCCATTGGTTCAAGGTACCAACGTCGCAGGTTACGAATTTCGAATCGGTGGAAATTGTCTCGATAGTACGCTATCATGGTTACAAGTAACCGTTACCTTTTGGCAGCAGACCGGGTCTTGTGACCCTCCCATGATGACCGCAGTGGTAGTGCGGGTATTGAGTACCTTCAATCCCCAAACGACACGAGCACTTGGCACCGGTGTACCCTCACTGTCCATTGCCCAGCCACGCTTCGGTGGCGCCTCATTGTGAGATGCGTTTCCCTGCCGGACGCTCATGAAGGCTTGGGAACAGCTCTCCCGGCGTCTTGTGGCGCAAGGCTGGTGATGGAGTACTCGACAAGCAGGACGGCTTTATGATTTTCAACTCGCTTACCGACTTGGGTTTTGATTTCCGCAAATTGCTAAGAGTCCCGCTCCTCGTTGCATTGGCGGCGGCCCTCCTGGCACTGTACGGCGTGGCAATCGGCTCCCCTGGCACTGCCTTCGCCGCTGTGTCTTCCCAGGAGCAGCAGGGGCACGAATTTTCCGGAGCAGCCTTCATAGACGGTCAGCCCGCTCCCCAGGGGACGGTAGTTGCCGTGCTTGACAGCGGAACGCAGATCGCGTCCGTTTCGGTGGATGCCTCAGGCCAGTACTCCAACCTCCAGGTGCCCACCGCAGGAATCTTCGTCACCTTTACGGTCGATGGACTCGCGGCAGCTGAAACGGCCACCACGCAGGCCGGCGGATCCACGACCCTGGACCTGAATGCCACCCGGCCCCAGGCAACCCCGCCAACCAGCACGCCCGTCCCAGCTCCCACGAACACCCCCCCAGCGCCCACAAACACAATGACGCCCACGAACACACCGGGACCTACGCCTACGCCGCCTGAGTCTATCCAGGAGGCCTTCCGTCAAGGCCCCACGGTGCGGCTGCGCCCGGTGAACGACGTCATCGACCAGAACAAGGACGGCATCGTGGAGGTGCTGTTCCGCAACCCGGCCCTGAACGAAACTGTGATGGTAGTGGACCTGACCGTGTCAGTTCCGGCCGGCATTCACATCTACGGCGAAGGGTACGCCCAAAGCACCGCAGCGGGCGCGGCCAGCAACACCTACCGTGTGGTGCCGGGCCAGAGCCAGACCGTCAAACTGTTCATCAAATCCGAGAAGGTCGGGCAATACACCATCGACTTCAGCAGCGTCTATTGGCCCGAGGGCAACAAGGACCTGAACAATCCGGTAAGCCTTACTCATCCCTTCGACGTGAGAGCGCCCTCACCGGACCCGTTCAGCTCAACGCCGACCGACCCGTCAGAACAGGTGGCCGCAGCGGCTCCCACGCCCGCGCCGGCCCCAGCCCAACCTGCAAGTAATCCCAGCGGTCCCTGCAGTGGACCGGACGGCTCCGCGAGCGGCGCGGATATGGCCCTGTTGGTGATACCCATTGCCGGCATCGTCGGAATGCTGGCGATACGCCGCCGCCGGAGCTAGGGCAATGTTGTCAAATAGGGATGCCTCGCGTAGAACTGCGCCATCCCTGTCATTCCCTTGACGGCGGAATTCCGGAATCTCCCGCTGTCATGGGACGATTTGATTTCGGAAACGCCTGGATTGCCGCTCTCGCGGGAATGGCGAGTCAATTTGATGACATCCCACCAGAGGCCCCTATGGAGGCCCTGATTTGCAAATGAGGAGAGGGCCATGAGAAAGAGCCCTTGGAAGACCAGATTCGCCATGGCTGCGGCGCTGATAGCAATTATCTTCGCATTAACGGCTTGCCGTTCAGATAACGAGGACTCCGCCGCCGTGGAGCAGCTCCGCGCGACCCTCGCATCAGAGCAGGCAAGACTGGAATCAGCCAACCAGGAAAAGACGCAGGCGGAGGCTTGCTATGCCCAGGTATCCGGCTGGACCAGGGACTTGGAGCAACTGGAAGTGCCGGATAGCTGCGTCGGCGCGGGTGACGCTGGCAGAATAGCCTCCAAGATGGCCAGCCTGGCGGCTGGCCAAAGAGACGAAATCCGGCGACTGGAACTCGAGCTGCAATCAGCTGTCAGCCGGACGGACTTCGAAAAGCAACGCGCCGACGACACCGAGGCGAGGCTGCTGGAAGATGCGAAGGAGACGAGCGATCTCAGGGAAACCCTAGCGCAAGCACAGCAGGACCTGGTGAATTTTCAGCTTGAATCCGCGGAAAGAATCAATGAGGGAGCAAGGACGATAGTCGACTCCACCGTGAACATGACCACCACCAGATCCGAGATCAGCGAGGAATCCGGGGCGACATGGCTGGCCCGGTTCGATTCTTTGGAAGACGCCCACGACGACCTCATGGATCAAAGAGTGCAACTGGCCGACGAAAGAGCTTTACTGGACGCAACGGTCGCAGAGTACGTAGAGAGAAATACCAAGGTAGAACGCGAACGCCTGGAGGAGGAAAGAAAGCGGGCACAGGAGCAGGTTGCGGCCGCCGAAGAGCGAGTCACGGCCGCAGAGGAAGCCAGGGAGGCGGCGATACTTGCCAGGCTGGAAACCGAGAAAGCGTCCGAAAGCACCAAGGCCACCTACCAGGAGAGACTGCAGGATCTCACCAGGAGAGAATCGGAATTTGACAGCAAGAAAGCCAGCAACGACGCCGAGTGCAGAACGGCGTGGAACGGGATAGACACCGAGATAGAGAACATACTTCAACAGACGTCGCTGCTGCCCCCGGCGGAAGACGAAGCAGAGCGAACCTCGAGAGTCTCGGATATACAATACAAGATGAATGTCATAAGGAACCTCTGGAGCGAGTTCGGCGGCGTTTGCCGGGTATCCCGGTAGCCTCGTCGGCGGAAAAAGGGAGCAACGGAAATGCTTAAGGCCGCGGTTGCCCTTCTGCTGGCGGCCGCGGCTTTTGCGTTCTCGGGCGTGGCGCTGGCTCAGGAGTCCCCGCCGGAGGCCCCCAAGGGCGTCCAGCTGCGGATGCGGGACGGAGGCCCGTTGATAACCTGGCTGCCCGTAACGGGGGCGGAGACCTACGAAGTCAGGGAAGCCTTTTGCGAAAGCGGAAGCCAGACCAACTGCGCTATAGCCAACACAACGGAGACCAGTTGGCAAGGCCCTCCAGCAGAATTTACCGAGGGCGGATACCTGGTAGCCGCTTGCAGCGATGATTCCGGTTGCAGCGAAGCGGTCCCGCCGGTACTGGTGGACGACAGGCCCGAAGCGCCGGAGCAAGTCAGCGTAGAGCAGACGCCGGATGGGGTAATGGTGAGCTGGAGCCCGGTGGACGGAGCCAGCGAGTACCAGGTCATCTACGACGACCGGCTGAGCCGGATGTGCTACTTGGGATGGCCGGAGCAGGAACTACTACAGTGCCAGGAGGCGGGCAGGACCACCGATACTCGCTTTCTGCACCAAGCCGCCGCCCAGCTGCAAGCCAAGTACTATTGGGTAGCAGCGTGCAACCAGGCGGGCTGCCGCAAGGGCAAAGGCAAAGGCGCAGAGATTGGGGACCCCACGGAGCAGCCACCACAGGAACCTAAAGCAGCCCCTCAGACGGCCGACGGTGTGGCGGACAGTCTCACCTTGAGCAGGCAGAGCGTCAGGGAGGGCGAGAATTTTACTGCCACGCTGGAGGCGCAAGCCCCATCAGGCAAGCCGGGGACTCTGAACCTGCGTCTGAAAGCCGACGGGCCGCTACACGTGACCGCCGTTGCCGGTCAGGAATCCTGCGGGCCGGGCTGCGTGAGCCTAACGCACAAGATTGACGGCGACGGGCATGGCAGCCTGAGCGCCAGCTTTACAGCTGGACAGAGAGGCTCAGCCAAGCTCTTGTGGAACGTGAAATGGGAACCCGATGGACAAGGGGAATCCCGGGAGGCTAGTGGAGAACGAATCCTCATCATCCTTGCCAGACAGGATAGTCCCGATCCCGCCATCCGGAGCGGCGAGACCGAACGGCGCTCCACTGCGCCGCCTGCGCCAGCCGCCCCGGCGGCTGAAACGTCAGGCGGCGGGTGCAACTCCTTCGCGGATTCTGCCGGACCGGGGAGCCTGATCCTGCTTGGCCTCCTGATTCTGCCTGTGGCGGGACTTGTGGCGCGGCCCCTGCTGTCATAGCGCGGCTGCTTGACTTACGCCAGGAACCAGGCAAACCCTGGACGGTGTAGGGGGGGAGGGCATCTTCGCGGAACACGGACTCTGACTAGCGGACCGTGCCGGGTCAAGTCGGGATAAGTAATGAAAGAGGCTCCTCTTTTTCCGGAGGGGCCTCTAAACAAAGGGCCAACTCTTATCGGAGCAGCCACAATCGCGCCTGGCGAGGCGCTCTGTGGCCTGCGAAGGCGATACGACTGCGCTTACGCGGCCGCGGGCACCTTCATCACCGACGTCATGGCCTGAACCTCCAGGCGGGCGATGTGGCTGCGGGCGTGATCCATCACGGCATTCCACTCAGGGGACGAATAGAAGGCTTCCTCCCTCGAGGCCACCTCATCGGCGCTGGGGAACGACCGGATCCAGATGAACTGGTTATTGTCGGCGTTGACCCACATTCCCTCAACGGTAATGCCGTACTTTTTCTGGATTCCCACCAGTTGGTCGTTGAACAAGTCAACCCAGGCATCCATCATCCCGCGATTAATGGTGTAGGTCCGCAGTTGGTAAAGCATGCCGTCCTCCTCAAAGTTGTTTGTCGGGTTCGGTGCGTTTCGCTCTAGGCTGCAACACAAGTGATCGTGCGTTCGACTCCGTTGATGTTCTGTACCTGCGCCGTTACCAGGTCCACCAGCGCCACCATATCATCAGCCTCGGCCAGGGCGATGAGATCATAGTTGCCGGTGATAATGTCGGCCTCCGAAACATTCGCCATGGCGCGAAGCTCAGACAGGACGTCTCTTGCGCGTCCCACCTCAGTTTCAATGAGTATGTATGCGCGGACCGCCACGGCAACTGCCCAAATTCCCATCCTGCATCGCCGGGACCGGTTCGGTGACGAGGGGAAACTAGTCTGGAATTCCTGCTGTGCTGGTGATTTCGACCAGGTTGTCAGGTGCGCCAAAGTTTACGATGATCGTAGTCCTGGCGGGCCTGTCGGAAGGGAAGAACTCGGCGTATACCTCGTTGAAGCCCGGCAGGTCTTCCCTGTTGCTCACGTAGCAGGTGTTGGTGAGAACCTGGTCAATCGAGGAACCGGACGCTTCCAGAATCGCCGAAATGCGCTCCAGCGCGTAGCGGGTCTGCTCCTTTATGTCCGCTCCCACGCTGTTGTCGGTGGGGTGCCGGCCAGTGCATCCAGCCACGAACACCAGGTTGCCATACCGCACGGCCTGCGAGAGGGGCGCGTTGCCCGCGGTTACTTTGTCCGTAGAAATGATTTCCTTTCTGGGCATGGCCCCCTCGCCTCCAAATTGACTTTGAGTTGTGATGCGCGGCAGCCTGCGGCCCACGTTTCAGACCCGTTGGCCCGGCCACAGGGCACAATGGCTGCGCTTGCCGGTCGGCTTATTATAGGGTCACCCGACCTGCTGTCAATTCGACGGCTCAGGTTGACAGGGCAATTGCGTCTTAAAGCCAGGGTGCTCATTTATTCGTCATTCCCGCGAAAGCGGGAATCCATACAGCCTCGCAGCCGGAGAGTCAGCAGGTTCCAAGACGTTCTGGATTCCGGCTTTCGCGGGAATGACGGTGGTCGATGAATCCAAATGCGATAGCCCTGCCATTCACCCCCACCCTAACCCTCCCCCATCAAGGGGGAGGGAACTTTGAGATAGTTACTCAGCCGGGGAGCGGGACAAACTCGTTCCCCAGTTGCCGGATGAACTCCGGGAATTTCTCCGTTCCGTTCCACCACAGGAGCCCGCCGGATTCGCCGGTGCCCAGATCACCGATGACCGAAACGTCTCCTACCTCCTCCAGTAACTCTATGTGGCTCATCACCTCAGTGACCGCCAGGAAGAAATTGCTGTCGTTCAAGTCCCGGTGGGAGAAATGGTCCCGGGTAAGCGACATGAGGTCGCGGGGCTCCTGGCTGAGTATCTCGATCAGGTCGTGGCAACGCTGGACGTGATGCTCGACTATCTCTGTGGCGCGGTCCAGTCCCACGAGGTTGAACTGTCCCCGGTGAAAGGTCCTGTGGGCGGGCAGCACGGCGATGTCGGCGCCCATGTTGGCCACCCGCAGCAGCGACCTCAGCAGAGCCTTCAGGCCATAGATGCTGTTCCCGTTCCGGTACCGCTCCGGAAGCGCCGACAGGTAGCTCCCGTGGCTGCGCTGCACCGTCGGGTGGGGCGTTATCTGCGGGAGAACGTGATCGCCGGTGAACATCACTCCGTCAAACAGGATACACAACTCATCGGGTGAATGCCCCGGTGTATAGAAATACGTCAGGCCGTCCGAGCGGAGTCCGTCGGTAACCGGCCGGTCCAGGTTCAGTTGCAGGACGCGCCGGTGATGTTCCTTGACCCGCTCGACTGTCTCGCTGTTTTCAAAGGCGTCAAACCCGTTGACCTGTCGGCGCCAGTGCATTTCGCGTTCCCAGCGATCCTCCAGCAGGAGGCTGCCATACACCTCGTGGGCCCACAGCTCAGCGCCGCTGGCCCTGATGGCGGTCAGGCAGCCCCCGTCGTGGTCCATGTGTCCGTGGGTAACCACGACCCGCTCGACGGCGGAGAGGGAGTGCCCGACAAGCGCCAGGCCCTCCTCCAGGTGGTGCTCAGAGCCGTGGCAGCCGGGGTCGATTACGGTCAGGCGCTCTCCCTCTACCACGTAGCACCAGGTCGGCCCCAGGGGAGTTTCCCAGGCCTGGGGAATCCCCAGCGCCCAGATGGTCGCGCCAGAGGACGATTCAAATCTGACAACCATGCGGTTGCCGAAATCGTCCCCTATTTTCAGTATTTCCGGTTCCAGCATTTCACCGCCTTGAAGAAGTCAGGTATTCCGCGAAAGGGCATTCGCCAGGCAAGGCAACCGCTGACAGACCTGCGCTTTTCACAGAGAGAGTCATTCTATCTCAGATGCTATTGCGACTCTGTCGCCACCCCTTCCTCTGAATCCGTTGATGTTTCGTCCAGTTTGACCAGCGCCGCCAGCAGGGAGCTATCGCGAATTATCCCTTCCACCACGACCTGATCGCCCACCTCCACCTCGTCCTGGAATACCGTGAGCGAGACTATGGTGATGGTGTTGCCGGAAAGCGTCAATGATTCCGGTTCTCCTTCGCTATCGGTCCGAATCTCCTCGATTTCACCCGACAGGTTGAACCGCACCTGGCTCTGTCCCGCCTGTGCCGGATAGGAGACGACGGTCTCGATCTCGCGGGCCAGGAAGACGTTCCCGGAAATGGACCCGGTCACCTTGACCACTGCGCCTCCTCGTAACTCTCCCGTGATGGTGGTAGTGCTGGAGATGCGGACAGTGATTCCGTTGACCGTGAGGTCCAGCGGGCGGGCCGGTGAAATGGTTATGGGCCGTTCCACAGTACCCTGCATCTGCACCAGCGGGAGTGAACCGATGCTGCCCGTGGGCCGCGGTTCGACGGTCACTGCCAGAATCTCCCCGTTGATGACGATGGCCTGCACCACGACGGCAACCCCGATGGTGAGTTCCACCTCCAGCCTGGTCAGCTGATCGGTGGCGATTGCGATGCCGTCGATTACGAAGCCGGTCGTCTCTCTGTCTGTGCCGGTCTCTACCCGCTCCACCACGCCTGCAACGCTGGCCTCGGTGCCGCCGGTAACTCCCGGCCCGTAGCCCACGATCTCCCGGGCCAGCACGGAGCCGTCCAGTTGCAGCAGGCCACGCACCTGCACCGGCGTGCCCACCTGGAGCGGGGCGTCGATGGTGGTCAACGCGCTCACGGTGACCGGTATGCCGTTGACCGTAAGGCCCCCGTTCGCGCCTATTCGCTCGATGCGGCCCTCTATGTCAACCGGGCTGGAGCTCGTCTCCCCGGTTTCGTCATAGTAGGCATACTGGACAATTTCGCGGGCAAGCAGCTTTCCGTCCAGTTGCAACTCGGCCTTGATCCTGACGTTGGAGCCTGCTTCGGTGCTGCCTACGGTCTTGGTCAGGTCGCTCAGGAGGACCCTGATGCCTTCGACCACCACAGCCTCTCCCTCGTCGACCCGATCCACCGTACCGCGAATGCTCACACTGCGAACGGGGCTGCCCTGTTCCGTCGCGGCAGCCGACACCCTGGTGGCCAGCAGACCGGACGCCCGGGCAGTCGCCGTGACTTCCACTCTGCGCCCTACGGAGGGACGGCCGGAAAGGACCGTGTCGGCATCAACCTGTACGGGAATGCCTCCAACATTCCAGGCGCCTCCGGCGGCAATTTCCCGGAAGATCCCCTCCAGCGAAACAGAGTGTTCGCCCTCCAAGTCCACCGTTTCGGAGAAGTTCTCGATTTCCCGGGCGTACAGGCTGTCATCATCCCGGAATATGCCAGTAACCTTCACTCGCTGACCCATGGTTGGCAGCGCGTCAGCGTAGGTGCGGGAGTCTACGGTAATTCTGGCCCCACTTACTTCCCACTCTCCGGTTTCGGCATCCCGGCCCTGGAACACCCCTCTGAGCACAGTCCTGGCGGCGGTATGTCCTACTCCCTCGTCATGCTCCACTCGCCGGGCCAGCAGGGAGGCATCGTCCCGGAGCACGGCCTCCACCAGGACTGAGTCGCCTACCGATATGCCGGCAGTCATCAGAGTGTCCACATCGATGGCCACCTCGGTGGACGACAATATGAGGTTGGCGTTGTCTGCATTTATGCCCTGGAAGGCGCCCCGGATAACTGCCACATTTGTGGGCTCATCCGGCGGCTCGCCTGATTCCTCCACCTCCAGTCCAGGAATGACGTTGATCTCTGTCAGCGCGCCGGCGTCCTGTCCTTCGGTGGCTATGAAAGACACGACGACGAACCTTCCCTGTGCCAGCGAGGACACGCCCTGTTGCAGGTTGATGCGCACCGTTTCGGATAGCTGGAACGTGACTGCCTCAGTCCCCTCGCCGGGAGGCTGCACGACGATTTCCGATTCGCTCAAGGTGGTGACCCGTCCGGCCAGGTGGCGGTTCCTGGTCTTGCTGGGCACAAGATGCACCTGGCGCGCTACGGCCTGCTGCGCGTCCTCTTTCAGGGAGACTGCCACGTGGTCTCCGATGTCCAGATCGGCCAGGCCCGCATTGGAGCGATTTGGGACCTTGATCTCTGTGTCGCTGGCGACTTCGATGTCCACCCTGCCGCGATCAGTGCTTATGGACAGTACACCGCCGCCAGTGAAATTGCGCCTCACCTCCAGCACCGAACCGAAAAAGTCCAGCGGTTCCGGCGAGATATTGGACCAATCGGACTCGTTGCCGGACAGATCTATGGCAGTCACCGAATAACTGAATTCCCCCTCCTGCGGGAGAGTGCGGTCCTCAAACGCCGGGGCGAACAGCAGGGCCGTAACCGGGGAGCGCGGCCCCTCCTCGCCCTGCCGGTAGACCCGGTAGCCGCTCAGGTCGGCCGATGGGCTTGCGTTCCACGACAACTGCGCGTTCCCGGAGGAGCGATCGGCGACCTCGACGCTGAGGCCGGATGGCGGCTCCGGCGGGGTGAAGTCCTGGGACGGGACCCTGAGCACGGCGGACTTGGGTGATTCCAGTCCCCATGAGTTTATGGCCGCCACGGTGTAGTAATAGCTGGCTCCGTCGGTGGTGTGGCCATCCGCGTATGCGGAATCAGAGAGCAGCCACGCCTGGCGCACAAAAGGCCCGTTACTGCTTCGGCTGACGTACACGGCATACCCGAAAATGTCTGACTCCGCGCTATCGTCCCACTCCAGCGTGATAGTGCCGGGATGGGAGTCCGAAGCCTCGCCGCTGAGTCCCTCCGGGGACTGAGGGCCCTCGGGCAGCACCTGGCTGCTTCCTTCGCATGGCGACGTGGATACGACACTCAGGCTGCCCGCTATGCCGCTGCCGTCATCGGTGAAATCAAATTCAATCTCCTCTCCGTCAACGTCCAGCCGGTTCGTCTCGTCGCCGGAGGAGAGAATGTCCAGGTAGACCGTCTCAAACGAACCTATCTGGTCGAGAGACAGCTTCGAATTCGAGGAAAGGGACGGAGAAGGCTGAGTGCAGGCCGTCTCGCCGGTGGGTAGCGGATTATCGCGGTCAACTAGCCTTCCCTCGTACCAGAACCTTATCGGGATTCCACCTGACACCGTGTCGAAACCCACGGCCGCAGTCGTTATGTTCGATGTGCCGCTGTTCTTGAGCGATACAACCGCCCCGTCCGGCGTCGCCTGTCCTGCCGACACTGGCCCCAGCAGCACCGCCATGACGTCCCGGGCGCCCCGTATCGTTCCCGACCATCCGGCTACGGCAAACCCTCCGCCCGCCGTCTGGCGGATGGCGCGTCCTCCGGCCGAGACCTCGTCTGATGAGTCCGATGTCGTTTGCTGTGAGCTGCTCCACTGCAGCCTGCCGTCCGGGTCGGTCTTGACCACCCAGAGCCTGTCGCCGCCCCTAAACGACTCAGACCATCCCGCCATGGCAAAACCGTTGTCGGACGTCCTTATGATCGAATGTGCGGCATCCCGTAGCACTCCGCCAAAGGCTCGCTCCCATTCCTGCTCCCCTTCCCCGTCCACCTTCAGTAGCCAGAAATCAGACTGCCCGGCTCCCTCCGACCAAGTGAAGCCGCCCAGGGCGTACCCACCGTCAGCCGCCATGGCCAGTGAGCGTACCTCGTCGTTGTAACTGCCGCCGAAGTACTCGGTCCACTGGACATCGCCGGATGCGTCCGTTTCTGCCGGGTTTATGAAAGACAGGAACGCCTGGCTGCCCTGGTCCTCCGAGCTTGCGCTGCCGGCGACGATGAACCCGCCTGAAATCTCCGCAACGTCATACCCGACGCCACCGGAAATGTGCTCCAGTCGTTGGCTCCAGAGATGCGCGCCTTGCGAGTCCGCCCGCACCAGCCTGACGGATGTGCCTTCGGTCCCCGTAGAACTGCCAACAAGGATGAAACCGCCATCGTCCGTCTGGCGGACGGCATGCGCAACGTCAGAATTGTCCGTGGACGTCGACCCGGAACCCGTCGAACTGCCGTAGCTTGACTGCCACTGCTCCAGGCCCAGGGAATTCGTCTTGATGAGCCAGAAATGGCTGCTGTCTGCGGACGCCCCTTCGGCGGAATGAGTTTCACCGGCGAGGATATAGCCTCCATCGGAAGTGGCCTGGACAGAGTATATGATGTCGCTCTCCGTCCCCCCGAAAGTGCGGGACCACTGCTCGTCGCCATTGGCGTTCAGCTTGACCAGCCACCCATCCTGGGAGCCCGATCCGTAGGAACGGGTTTCGCCGGCGATCACGAATCCGCCGTCGCTGGCGAGGGCCACGGCATGGGCGAAGTCGTCCTCATCGCCGCCCAGGGTGGCGCTCCATTCCGCCACGGGCTGCGCCCACGCCACCGCAAACCCGAAGACAGCCAGAACACACACCAGCACCGCTGCGAACAGCGTTGGAAGCGCGGCGACACCGAACAGCACTTCGGGTTTTCTAAAGACGGGTTTTGCGTTAAGCCAGGGTGTCAGCATTTCCCTCTTGACAGGCAGACCCGGAAGAGAGGCCCTGCCTTCAACTCTAGGATTCTGTACGTTACTGTTGTGTTACACATTTTTCGTCACGTCATCAGCTGGGAGCGCGGAAAATCACGGCAAGCACTGTGCTCAGGGTGCGTCCGTCGTCGTTGGTGGCGACCACGTCGATGACATTGGGACCCTCATCAAGGGCCACGGTGCCGGAGAAATACCCGAACCGGTCCACTGGGACCGACCTGCCATTGATGCTGACAATGGCATTGGGCCCGGTCCTTCCTGCCAGCCTCAGCATCGACACGGACACGATGCTTTCGTTTTCCGGCTCGGTGACTAGCAGGAGGAACGGAAGAGCCAACGATGTGACGGTTCGGGAAACGTTCCGCCTCCGGCCCGTTTCATCCTGGGCAACGATTGCCACGTCATTTTCGTTGGGCGCCAGTGACACCTCGGCCCGGAACCCTCCCTGGGCATCCACCCCGGTCTCCTCGCCGTCGACGAACACGCGCGCGCCCGGCAGCGTCTGCCCGTAGACTGCAACGACGCTTCCCGGAACGACTGCGCCATCCTCCGGGGCATACACCTGGAGCATCAGCCCGCCGGAGTCCTCGGTGGGCGCCGGAGTGGGCGAAGGACTCGGCGTGACGGTGGGGTTAATTGGCCCCGGCTCCCTGGTGGGCGCCTGCGTGGGCTGCGCCGTTGGAACCGGAGTTGCCGACGGAGCCAGCGTGGGAACCGGGCGGGCTGTGGGAGTGGGAACGACCATGGAAGTCCCGGAGGGCGTTGGAGTGACCGGCACGGGTGGCGTAGCCGTGGAGCTGTCCGGCCGTGGCAGGGGTGTCACGCAGCCAAGCGACAGAAGGACCAAAATGGCCGCGACCAGAGCAATCGCAGCAATCCGCCCTCTTTCAACCCGGAAAGGACCGGCCCATTCCGTCCTGGCTTCGGGGCGCTCCGGGAGGGACATCACTACGGGTCGTTTCACCGACCTTTCAGCGGCAAGGCCAGCAGGAAGGACGTGTGATGTCCCTCTTGTGGCGCTGTCAATGAGTCAACCGTCAGCTCCCCCCCGCTGTGCCGGGCCAGGGTCCTGGCGATGAAAAGCCCCAATCCGGAGCTGTTTTTTTCCTCTCTTCGCCCAACTTCGGGAGTCCAGCCCCGCTCAAAGAGGAACTCCAGGTAATGCTGGGGGATACCGGGCCCGTCATCCCATACCTGAACGTAGAAAGTCGTGTCGTCCCTCGTCAGGGAAACTTCCACATGACTCCCGGCGTGAGTGACTGCGTTGTCGATCAGATTGGCCACAATGTGCTCGATGGCGTGGGAATTCGAAACCACCATTCCGAACTGCTGCGGTTCCGCCCACCAGCTGATCTCCTTGCCCACCTCAAGGGCCACCGGCGTGTACCGGTCAACGATGC
Source organism: Dehalococcoidia bacterium (assembly GCA_965203005.1). Classification (GTDB taxonomy): domain Bacteria; phylum Chloroflexota; class Dehalococcoidia; order Lucifugimonadales; family UBA3495; genus VXOI01. The sequence continues at coordinate 99,230 of CBDBBS010000002.1, read as the reverse complement.
GCCGCACCACCTCCGCCGGTTCCACGGGCGCGAGTTCCAGCGGCGTCCCGGGAGCTTCCGACTGGACCAGCACCTGTATGTTGGAAAGCATCAGGCGGTAATTGACAGCCTGCCGCTCTATCTCGTCGAGCAATTCCATCACTTCCGGGTCGGGAACCTCGGAGGTTGCCTTCAGCGCGGCCCTCAACTCCCGCTGCCTGCCAGTGATGCGCCTCAGGGGCCGCCCCAGGTCATGATCGAACTCGTTGAAGAACCCCAGGGTCATTTCCCGCCAGTGGCTGCTCTGCTCCTCCCCGGACGCCTTAGCGGCGTCGCCCTGGGCAGCAGCCCGGGCCGCCTGGCCTGCGGCGGCCACAGCCAGCCCGACGGCGGCTGCGCCAAGCCCGACAATGAGCAACATGGCTCCGATGTATCCCAGCGGCTCAACTCCCCACAGGTCGTCGAAAAACGCCGCGCCCACAAAGGGAGAGAGCACGAGACACACAGCGCCGGCGCCCGCAATGATGCCAGCCACCGCCAGTGCCGCAACCTGCAACCTGGGAATGCGGAACGAGGCCGGCCGGTTCAGGAGAATCAGGGCCATTGGGTCTGTTCCTGCATAGACGGTTTCACGACAGCGGCGGGGTCAGGCGATACCCCTTGTCGCGAACGTTGATAATGAGTTCTCCGGAGCCGAACCTGACGCCAAGGGCCCTGCCGAGTGAGTCCTTGATTTCACGAATGCGAACTCGCAGGGATGCCCTGGGGTCTTCCCCCTCCGAAAATCGTTCCAGGTGAGAGAACGGGACCAGTTCGCCGGGGCTGCGGTGCCAGGCCGCAGCGAGTTCGTGGAGAATCTCGAATTTCATGCCCTGGATGTCATTGACCGCGCGGCTTCCCTGTTCTCCTTCAACCTGAACCGTCCGGGAAGTAAGGTCCAGGACGATGCCGGAGCCGATGGCAATTCGCTCCGCCGACGTCCCCATGAGACGCCTGAGACGCAGGACAACTTCGTCGGTGCCAGCCAGCTTGTCAATGAAATCCACGGGCGCATCCCACTTGAGGGTCCCTCTCACGGCAGTCTCACGCTCGGGTCCCTGGGCGTACTGCGTGAAAATCAGCACTGGCATCCTGGGCCAGCGATTGACGATCTCGCCCAGGATTTCCAGCCCTTTGAAACGGTCGTCCCGGTGATCCCCAAAGCGAACGTCGAGCAGCACCGCATCGGGGCGTTCCTCTTCGATCTCCCAGAGGGCCGCAGCCTCGAACTCATCGCCCAGCGAACTCCCAAAGTCGGGCTCGACTATCGCTGTTCGCCACCCTTCCTCTTCCAGCCTCCGGCGCACGGTACGGAGGATTGATGAGTCGGCCTCGTCGTCCACGATCATTATCTTCTGACCAGCGCGGTTCAATGCAGTTCACCACTACTTCGCCAATATGTAAACTGTAACATTCTACCAAACACCGCGAGGCTAAAACCGCAAAACTTGAACATTATGGTAGGAAAGCAATGGAGCCCATCAGAGCGTACGGAGCAAATGCAGCGACTAGGTAGGTGTGTGACAAATTCCCTCTCTCTCCGGGAGAGGGTTAGGGTGAGGGCGCACCCTGTACTCACAGCAAGAACGGCTCCTCGGGGATCCTGCAAACCGGAAAGCGAAGTGGACATGCCACACCTTCCCTGCGTTTGAGCTGGTCCCCGATCCCCGTTCCGCATTCATCGACTGCATCCGCCTGCTGTTGACAAGGTGCAGCGCCCCTTTACAATTGGCCGCGTCACCCATCTTATTTGATTCGCGTTTCGTTGCAGCCGCCTTTTGCGTATCTGCTTTCCGAATTTCAGCCGCGATCCATTCAGCCAGGAACCATAGGAGGAGCAAAATGATCACCAAATTCGGAAGTCTCTTCGCCGGTCACGTGGACCTCGACAACATCGGCCTCGACGGCACGCCAGTCAACGAACGCTGGCTGCCCGACGACCGGCTGGCAGGCGTTTTCGACAAGACGGAGGCCATCGTCCTCAAGATGGAGGAGATGGGCTACGACACATTCTGGACGGCTGAGCACCATTTCCAGCGGGAAGGATACGAATGCCTCCCCAACCTGCTCCTCCTGTATGTTCACCTGGCCCACCTCACCAAGAACCTCAAGTTCGGCTGCGGGTTCAACATCAACCCCATGTGGCACCCCCTGCGCCTCGCGGAGGACTACGCCATGGCCGACATCCTGACCGGCGGCCGCGTGATTTTCGGTGTGGGACGCGGGTACCACTCCCGGGAGGTCGACACTTTCGGAGTTCCCAGCACTCTGAGCGACAACGAGGCCAACCGCGAGATGTTCGAGGAACAGGTCGAGGTCATCATGAAGGCCTTCCACGAGGAGTCTTTCTCACACCATGGCAAATACTTCCAGATTCCGCCAGAGGTCCCGTATCGCGGCTACACTCTCAAGGAGCTCACGCTGGTGCCACGACCGGTCAACCTGCCCGTGGAGACATGGCAGCCGGTGGTCAGCGCCAGCCAGCGGGCATTCGATTTCATGGCCAAGTACAACATGAAAGGAATCATGGGCGGGGGAGCCGCAGCGGGCGGCGCAGCCGAGGGCGTGATGCGACAGTGGCGCGACACCCTGCAAGCCAAGGGGCGCGACGCCGAACTAGGTGAGGACCTGGCCGTGGGTTACACCATTCACATTGCAGAAACCGAGGAAAAGGCGATAAAGGAAGCCCGAGTATTCTTCGAGGAGAACATGAAAATGTTCGCCCCGCTGGGTTTTGTCCGCGGGCTGTCCGACGATCAGATACGTGGGTTGGAAGACCCGCGCCGGGCCCGCGGCCTTGGACTGCCCACTCTCGAGGATGGCATCAAGGCAGGATCCTGGCTGTGCGGCCCCCCTGAACTGGTGGCGGAAAAGCTGGAGGCCGTCCAGGACGCCTACCCGGGCCTCGAGCAGATCAATGTTGGCTCGGTCATAGGCACTCCGCAGAACGTGATCCTCGAACAGCTGGAGGCCTTCGGGAAGGACGTCATGCCCAAGTTCAAGGCCCAGGCTTAAATTTCATCGCCGAGACCGCCGAGTTTTTTCTCTTTAATTCTTGGCGGTCTCGGCGCACTCGGCGTTTAATAAAACCCCGGAGACGAAGAGATGACGCAGCAACTGACCGAGGCCGAACTGCTGGAACTGGCAAGAAAGTTCAGCTTCCGCAGCCGCATCGACAAGAACATCGTTACCGGCCCCATCATGGTCTGGGGCCGGGGCTCGGTGGTGCGCGACGTGAACGGCAAGGAGTACCTCGATTTCAACTCCGGCCAGATGTGCGCCGCCCTCGGCCACAACCACCCGCGAATCGTTCAGGCGCTGCACGAAAGCGGCGAGACGCTCATACACAGCCACATGAGCATGTTCAACGACCGCGAGATCATCCTGGCAGCCCGGCTGGCCGAGATCTCCCCCGAGGGCATGAACCGCTCGATGTTCCTAACCTCGGGCAGCGACTCCAACGAGGCTGCCATGGCCATCGCCAAGCGCTACACCGGTGGCTACGAATTCGCCAGCCCGGCGGTCAGCTTCCACGGGATGAACGATTCCACTCGCGCCGTGACCTTCTCGGGCTGGCACGAGGGCTACGGACCCTACTCCCCCGGTCATTACCCCATTATTGCCCCGTACCGGTATCGCTGCCGGTTCTGCCAGGACCGCCCGGCGTGCGATTACTCCTGCCTCGACACCAGTTTCGAACTACTGGACGCGCAGGCCGACGGCCCGTTGGCTGGCGTCATCACCGAGCCGCTGTTCAGCGCCGGCGGAGTCATTGACCTACCGGAGGGGTGGCTGGCGGAGCTCAAGCGCCGCTGCGAGGCGCGGGGCGCGCTGCTGATTGTTGACGAGGCGCAGACCGGACTGGCCAAGCTGGGCGCCATGTGGGCCTTCGAGCAGGAGGGGGTCATTCCCGACATTTTCACCATCTCCAAGCACTTCGGGGGCGGCGTGGCCATCAGCGCCGCCATAACCACTGACGAGATCGAGGAAAAAGCATCGGAGACCGGCCTGGTGGTGGGCCACTCCCATTCCAACGATCCTCTGCCGTGCCACGCCGCCATCGCCAGCATCGACATCATCCTGGAGGAGATGCTGACCGACGTCGCCCAGCGCATCGGGGCCTACTGGCGGGAACACCTGGAGCGGCTGGCGTCGCGCCACGAGATCATCGGCGACATTAGGGGCAGGGGGCTACTGCAAGGCATCGAACTGGTCACCGACCGGGGGACGAGGGAACCGGCCTACGCGCAGGGGCGCGAGATCGGCCGCAGGTGCCTGGAAAGCGGGCTGATAATGAGCGTGCGCCGGGGAGGGTCTGTCTTCCGCTTCGTACCGCCCTTCACCACCACCGAGGCGCAGATGGACGAGGCCGCGGAGATCCTGGACGCGGCTATTGCTTCGATATAAGAGCCCTGACCGCTGGAACCAGTTCATTGGGAATAACCATTACGGTCTCGTCGCTGGAACTGAACGCAGTTTCGTCTTCTTCAACCGCTTCGTCATCCGACTGATTCTCGTAATACTGCAATAGTTTCTTAACTCTGTGTGCATCCCAGCCAGAGGGGTATTTGTTGGGATCTTTCATCGTCCTCGTCGTCTCCTCAGGCGCCTACGGAAGGCTGCAAGAGCCGTTCCGCTCAAGTCGTAGGCCGTTACAACAAAAGCGTCTCCCGTTCTTGGACCTGGCACATAAATTACCCGTAGATACCGGCCGGCCGTAGTTTGGCCTATGGCTATTCGTGAGTCACCTCGTCCGGATCTGTCTTCGGCGGCGCCATCAAGGGCTTCGAACACTTCAGACTCTTCGACGCCGTGACCGTAAATGTGCGGCAGTCCCGTCTCGGGGTCGATGTAAAACCGTATTCCGGGCATTCTCTTGGGCGATTCAGTGGGCTGACAAACTATGTGATCGAATTCTAGTCGGGGCTTTCAAAGTTGCTGGGCACTAGAGGTCGAAAATATCTCTGAGCTGGCAGCTGAACCCCGTCAGCACATCTTCGCCATCAAAGGCATCGTCCTGAGCCAGGTCAAGAGTTGAACCATCGGGGCGGTGAACCCTTGCCGTCCTTGTATCAGGAAAGATCGCCAGTACCAACCGAACTCCCTCGCTTAACCACATAGCGATTTTTTCGTTGAACTCCCTGAGCGAATCACTGGGCGACCTTATTTCAGCCACAAAGTCCGGAACGATCTCGCAATAGCCTCTAACTTCTACATCAAGCGGAAGCCTTTCCGCGGAAACAAAAAACACGTCCGGTTCTCGCACCGTGTCAGGATCGCGTTCCAGCAGCACTCCGGAGTCAGTGCCTCCTACTCGCCCGAGCCGCCGCGACTTTACGAAGACGCGAATCTCAGACCCAAGAGCCATTGCGATTTCGCCGTGCCTTACTCCTGATGGCATGCGCTCGTGCAACACCCCTCGTATGAGTTCACCCTTAACTCCCTTGCTGTCCAGCCTCAGGAGGTCTTCGGCGGTGAGCAGACCATGCTTGGCCGTCGTCATGTGGGTCTCCTAACCGAACTGTTACCCCATTGTAACAAGCCCGGAAACTGAATGCCCTCCCCGGCTGGGGAGGGCACGGTCGCCTTTGCTGTCTCTAGTGAACCCTGCTCGGCTCCTCGTCCCAGGGGCCGGGCAGACGGCCCTTTTCGGTGGCGCCGATCATGTACTGCCCCTCCTCGTGCCCCCACTCCTCGCGGGGCATCTCGTAGGAGACCTCGATGCCGTTGCCGTCAGGGTCGCGGATGTAAATCCCGACGGCGTGGCCGTGGTCCGACACCGACTCGATGGCGATGTCCCGCTCCTTGATGCGGTAGTACAGCTCCTTCAGGTCGTCCAGGCTCTCCATGTACCAGGCCATGTGATTGAGGCCGACCTGGCCCTTCTGCGGGCCGGGGGCGTCTTCACCGACCTCCACCAGGGCAATCTCGTGGGAGTTGCCCATATCGGCGGTCATGAAGGCGGCGCGCCCTGCCCTCACGCCGTAAGTGTGCAGACCCAGGAGGTCCTCGTACCACTGGCGCGAGCGTTCCGCATTGCGGACATAAATGTTGATGTGTCCCAGTTCTCTCGGCTTGTAGCCCATTTCTCCCTCCTCTTGCCGGTTTATTGTTCGTGTCTGGGGCCATATTATCAATAAATCGTTGGCCAATAAAGAACGCTTTCCGATGTGGCTATTCTGTCCACCACAGTTTGACGAAAGCTTCTCAAGCCAAACCCTGATAAGATTGGGAATAGTCATACAGTAGACTTGGAGGTGGCGACATGGTCAGGTTGGGCGGCACAGCTACGATTTCCCACCTTGAGGTTTTCCAGGGGCTGGAAACACTCTTCCGGCGGCGCGGCATTGACCTGGAATGGGTGCTGTATTCCGACTACGACACGATGGCGGAGGCTTTCGCGACCGGATACATCGACCTGGCATGGAACGGCCCGCTGGGCTACGTGAAGATCCGTCGGCTCCTGGACGAGCCGTGCAACGTCATCGCCATGCGGGACGTGGATATCGGGTTTACGACCCATTTCATCGCCCGGGCCGATTCAGGGATTGAGACAGTCGAGGACCTGAAAGGCAAGCGGTTCGCTTTCGGCAGGCGAGGCTCGGAGCAGGCAGGGCTGGTGCCCCACTATCTCCTGAAACAGGCGGGGATCAACCCGGGCAAAGACCTTTCCGCCGCCAGCTTTTTCGAACAGCGGGCATCCGTGACTCGATCAGACGAACGGGACGTGGTGGAACGTGTGGTTTCGGGCGAATTCGATGCCGGCTCGGTCAGCCAGAGGACTATGGAAACCATGGCAGAGGACGGCAGCCTGCCCCGCGACCAGGTCCGCATCTTCTATTCGAGTCCGCCATTCAGCCACTGCTGCTTCACGGCCCAGAGCGGCATGGAGGCGTCGCTGGCAGGCGAAATCGAGGCGGCGTTCCTCTCAGTCACAGGTTCCGACGAGGTGGAGGAGGCCGTGCTCCGGGGCGAGGCCTGCAGCAGTTTCGTGCCCGGCATTGACCACGGCTGGGAATTGATCGAGGAGGCAGCCATCGCGGAGGGGCTGGTTTAGGAACTCCGGTTCACGACCGGTCGTCTCCGCCCGGCGCGTTGCGCAGGATGTCCTCCAGCATGTTGTCGATAGCCGGGTCCAGTTCCACGATGGGCTCGAATGGAGTGTAGTTGAAGTCGGTTCGGGCCCGGTCAATCAGTTCCTTGGCCGTGGGATTGGTGCCCCCGATTTTCTCCAGCGTGTCCAGAAGTTCCTGGGACTCCGCCTCTCCCAGCGATCTCAGCTCCGACAGGTCAAAGTCCAGCCCGAATATCGAGTTGATGCGCCGCATAATGTCGTAGAAGGAGCGGTGATCCCGGCTGATTCCCACCGGGTCGTTGCTGGAGGTCAGGAACGGGTACATGGGCGCCATGGCCCCCAGCCGGAACATCTCCAGTTCCGGGTGCTGGAAGTGGGCCACGGTGATCAGCGCCATCCCGATGGTGGGCCCATTTCGGCTCTGGGCGCCGTAGTTGGAAAACCGCACGCCAAGCTTTTCCATTTCCGGGCGCATACTGGACTGGCTGTAAATGCAGCTGACGCTGCGCTCCATGTCCGGCGGAGCAGCCCCGTTGTATCCTTCCACGGCCACAGTCTGGGAAACCCCCAGCTGCTTGACAGCCTGGAAGAAGGCCTCGGCGTACACATCAAGCCGGAACCAAGGTTCTTCGCCAAGGAACACGATGAGTCCGTTGCCAGCGTCGAAGAAGTTATTCTCGCGGCGCATGTCGGTGTCGGGCAACCCGTCGCGGTAGGCCACTCGGGGGCGGTAAGTGTCGTGAGTGCCCGGGACCTGGAACGGGTAGCAGAGCCTGGCTACCTCCGGCCCCATGGAGCCGATGCGGCGAGCCTGCAGTTTTTCAATAATGTACCGGGGCAGGCCGCTGGATATTTCTCCGCCGTCCGACCACTGTCGACGCCAGCCGGCGATGAGGTAGCGGGCGTCGGGGGTTGACTGCAGGTCCAGGAGGTCATCTGCCATTGGTCAACACTCCATTCGCCAACTCGTAGTCGATCATTAAATTATTCTGCCAGAGACCGTGCCACTGCGCAAATGCCAGTGCCCTGCGGCCACGGCCTTTCGATTATCCCCTCCCTTGAGGAGAGGGAACTTATTGAACACCCTTTTAGTCCTTTAATCGTGCTATTCCTGGTTCAGATAAATGATCGAAAAGCCCTGGAGGACGATCCGGCCCACCTTGACAGCGCCTGCCGGAATTCTTGTAACATGAGTATGCGCCATCTTCGGTTGTTGGCGCACCGTTGGTGATGTCCCAGTAGCTCAGGGGACAGAGCGGCTGCCTTCTAAGCAGCGGGTCGCGGGTTCGAATCCTGCCTGGGACGCCACTAAAGCTACGAAATAGCCCGGTTCAGCTACAAAATGGCTGTTCCGGGATGCAGAAAGTCGCCCTCTTCGGTAGAATCCAACATCCATTCTCCTGTCTGGTTCCCTGTGCAGTTACCAACCCTGCCCGTAGGTCCTTGGCGCTCGCACCTCGTGGAAAATCGAGTACTCTGAGATCACTGTGTCCGGCTCTCCCCTCGACTTCTCCTCCAGTTCTGCTATCAGCACCACCGTGTAAACTCCCGGCCCGTATTCGTCCAGCAGTTCGGTCATGTCTGCCTTGAGATAGAATTCCCTTCCGTTCACAGTCAGTTCCCGTGCCTTTCGCACGCTTAAGGTCAGTTCTGTCTCCCGCACCAACTCGGACCTGTCCTTGGATTCCTGGAACATCCTGAGGCTCTCTTCCTGGGACTCGGGCTCGGCAACACTCCTGCTCAGCTTATAGGGGTCGACGCACTCTGCCTCCACCAGACTGTGCGTGATCTCGAAATCATCCCGGAGTAGCCGGGACGGAGGGATGAAAGCCCTGATACCCTCTCCATGTCCATAGCAGTAAGTTCTCGCCAGTTGGCCGGCGTTCAACCTCTTTGGTGCGGGGTCATAGTTGATCAGGGCCAACATTGGGAACCGGCCAGTAAACTCGTGGCCGACGTTGAGCCTGCCTGCTACCTCCAAGGCTTCATCCACGATGACCGGGAGGGCGTCCATTTCCACATAGTCGCCCTCGAAGTGCTGGACCACTTTGAACACGTTCCTGTCCCAGGCCAGGCCCAAGTTCACCTTCCAGTATTCTGGACTGAGCATTGTCTCTCTGTGTCCGGGGCTGTCCAGCAGCCCCTCCACAGAGTCAGCCACCATCTCCATGGGGTCGGCATTCCAATTGAGCAGAGTATCAGCCAGTCCGCACTCATTGTGACCGGAGAAATTTTCTCCATTGACTTGGTACCCTCCAGCTAGGGAGTACCTCATGTACGGCTTCAGTCCATCTGTCCCCCAGTGGGACGATATACAATCTTCCAAGAGTTGGTCAGCTTGAATCTGGGCCACGTTGTTAGTCCCCATCGTCACGGGCGGGATCCCCGCGCTGCTGCGGGCCTCGTTGATGAGTTCCAGCATGTGCCTCTTTTCCGCCACGTTTCTGAGCCTTGGTGGTTCCGTGGTGGTGTCTGACGGTGACACAATGTTGCCACCGGTCAGCCAGTACCCGCCGCAAACCGCGAAGAGGGTTAGCACAGCCAGTATCTTTACCAGTGTCTTGGCCGTCGAACCTCCCTGGCGGGGTTGCGGTTGAACCGGAACCGCCGGAGGCAGCGGTGGCTGGGTTGCTTGTGCGGCAGCCTCGGGTCCGCTCCAGGTGGCCGTCAACGGACGGGCGTTTCTTGCCTGACGCCTGGGCCTTCGTTTCCGGGTGAACTCACTCCTGAGCTTGGCTCTGACCCTCCACCATTTCCTGCCCGGTGGCGTCTCGCCGGGATCCGGAACCTCGCCAGTGTCAATCATCTCCGCAGGAACCGGTAACGGCGCCCTGGTCCCCTCCGGGTCGGGGTTAACCCAGGATCTTTCCCATTGGCCCTGCCGGTTTGGTCCCAAGGCAATGAGGAAGGCGGCCCTGACCGTCCCGGGGGTCGCCAGGAGGGCAAGAAGCAGCCATTCCAGAAGCCCGTCCACACTGGGGATGATCCCATCCCTGGCAACTAGCCAAGCTGCCAGGTTGACCCAGAATACGGCGGCGGTACCGTAGACGATGAACCGTTCCCACTTATGGTCCAGATCGGAGAATCCGAAGTACCGGTGCGCCCTCTTCCACCTGTCCATTGCTAATGCTGCTCGCCGCAGTTACCTGTCAGCGGATGGCTGGCAGGCGGTGAGAGCGTACTGTGCGGCTATAGCTTGGTGGTCGGCCGTGTCGTTGCCCTCCGGGATATGCCTCCGGTAGAAGGCTTGGAGTTCCCTCGGGATGCAAGTTGCAGATGATGTGGCTGGCGGCTCCGGGGCCAGTGGGCGGCAATGCTCGGCGATGTAGTCCACGTGCCTCGTCTTGATGATTTCCTCCACGTCCCTGGTGGCACTGTTGTCCTCCCAGGGCTTGAAGTCCACATCCACCGTGTCCAGGGAGATCGCCCTCCAGGTCCTGGCCAGGCACGTGGAGTAATTGCTCTTGGAAGCGGACTGGGGACTGGCGTCCTGTCCTCCGTCCTCCGCGTCGCGTTCGTCGGCAAGGACAGTGGGAGTCGGATCAATCGAAGCTACTTCGTTGTCTCCGTCCCCGCCAACAACCATTCCGATGAGGAACATCGCGGCCAGGGCTAGGCCGATGATCACTGCGGCCACTCCCAGGGCAAAGCTCCTGCTGATTTCGATTCTGCCGTCTCCAGTCCAGTGCATGGTTAAGGTCTCCTATAGTTCCTGTGGCCTGTGATTTGGTCCACTGGTCAGTATAAGGTACCTGCAAACCTATATCTTTGATGGAACAACCGCCCCTTGTCCGTAGCTCTCTGGTTCCTACGCATCCACGAATAGAACATAGCCTTCGATTGACTATATCGCCACCGCTGATAACCAGTCGCGGTGCTGACCAAGAAAGAGCGAGGGTGACCCATACCACGGTGGTGGCTTCGGTGTGGAGGCCGTCGGACTGGGCCAGGGCGTCCCGCGTTATGTCCCCCTGGGCGCTTGGACCCCGGCCGACCTGAAATTCAGCGGTTGGCACTACTGCTTCTTGTTTGGCGTGGCCTCTCCCATTCGAAATGGACGCCAATGGCGGGCGATATTCGCTTGTTCCTTATTATCCCGATACATTTTGGCCTGCGATGTCACAACGAAGTGGAATGAAGAGGTGGTCGCCGACTTTGTGCGCCCTCTCACCCAGGTATTGGATTTGACAGAGAATCCTTCAGTTTTTGTCGTGGGGACGAATAGTATTTATGCCCGTGTCTTAGATAGGCTGGGGTTTTCGCTGCATCTCTTTGATGTGGGCGCACGAGCGGACCCGGAAGATTGTGTCGTACTGGACTGGCCGGAGGGAGAAATAATGCGGCAGATCAAAAGGGCTTTTCGTATGAATAACCCGGAAAGGGCTGCATCGCACCCAAACGGGCACCACGATTTTCGGGCCCGGCGGTGCTCCGCAGCGGCTTCCGGCGGCGCCGTCGCCGGCCGGGAACCGGCCATTGCGGGTTCAGGCGCCGGGTATCCTCACGGGCCGTTGCCCGAGTTCGGTTGCGTGCCGGCATCCCCGCCGACGGGCAACAGCACGGTAATCACGGTTCCCCGGCCAGGTTCCGACTCCGCGCCGATGCTGCCCCCGTGCTCCCGGACGATGTCCCAGACCAGGCTCAGCCCCAGTCCGGTGTTCCGGCCCGTATTCCAGGTGGTGAAGAAAGGGTTGTACATCCGGGACCTGGTGTCCTCGCTCATGCCCGCGCCGTTGTCCCGGAACTGGATGCTCACGCCCCTCTCCGTTCTTTCGGAGACCACCGTGAGCTGCGGACGGTAGTCATTGCCGGAACCACGGCGCCTCTCGGCCATGGACTGGCAGGCGTTCATCACCAGGTTGACCGTCATCCGGGCCAGGTCCTCCGGCACGGCGGCCACCTCGCCCACGGCCGGGTCGAGTTGCATGGCGATTTCCGCGCCGAAACCCGGCTCGTAAGCCTGGACCGCCTGGCGTCCCAGGCCGGTCTGCTCCTCCAGCAGGCGGTTCAGGTCCACCGGACGGAAACCTCCGCCGGTGCCCCGGTCGTAGACCATCATGGCCGAGGAGATGCTCTTCAGCCTGCCGCTGTGGCGCTCTACCCGGTCCAGGTTGTCGGCAATGTCCCGTACCAGTTCCCCCGCTCCTTGCCGGTCGATGTCCCCGGGCCGTTCCAGAATTTCCAGCAGTTCGCAGGCCAGTTCCCTGGAGGCTCCCGTGAAGTTGGCAATGAATTGCAGAGGGTTGCGCATCTCGTGGGCCACCCCCGAGGACAGCTCTCCCAGTTCCGCCAGCTTCTGCTGGCTGACGATCCGGTCCTGGCTCTCGTGCAGGTCGGAAAGGGCCTGTTCCAGTTCCCCATTCCTCTCCTGGAGTTGCTCGGAGAGCTGGGTAACCAGGTCCAGCCGCATGGCCTTGATGCAGTTCTGGCGGAGGGTCTCGAGGGCCAGGCAGGCTTTGGACACCTCGTCCTTGCCCCAGGGCTCGATCCGGTACTCGAAGTCCCCCAGGCCCAGACGCCGGATCCAGGCCTCCACGGCGATGGTCCGCAGCCCGACCCAGACCACCAACGCCGTCTTCAGCAACACTACCAACTGGGTGGCGGCCGACAGGGCCAGCAGCGGAATATTGCCCTGGACCGCCGCCGCCACGGTCATGCCGAGCAGCAGCAGGTTGGTTACAAGGAGCAGCAGGAAATGCTGCACCGAGTAGCGGCGGATGCTGAACCGGGACATCCCGAAGGGGTCGTTGGGCCCCAACCCGGCATTCGGCGCCGCAGTCCAATCGTTCATTGGGATCAACCTCCCACCCGGTACTGGCTACGCCGTTCATTGTAAGCGGTGCAAACGGCTCGTCCAACCGGCTCGTCCAACCGGGGCCCTGCCCATCCGCCATGTGGTCAGTTGCCTGACGCGCCGGTGCAGTGGCCGTGGGCCGGTCACGGGCGCGGCGGAAGTGTGCCCAATCTTGGAGAATGCCGACTGACATATTTGCTGAACAGTTAGCTGTTGACCAGATCGTAGACCATCAACAAATTGACACCTGAATATTCCCTAAATTTCAGGCAGGAAGTCCCTGATTATTCGTAAAGTCCGCAGCACGGTGTTGAAGTCCAGGTCTTCGGTGATGCGAAGGCTGGCCCGGCTCAGGCGGGAGGGGCACTCTTGCAGCTCCCGTATCCGCCGGTCTCGCTCGTCGGGCCGGTCAAACTCGTCACCTCCACAGGAACGGACTACAGGAATCGGCGTCAGGGGGTCAATTATGCTTCATTCGCCGAATAGTTATAGTAAGTCATATAAATTCTCCATATATGTGACGTAACGGAAATATAAATAGTGATATGATGTATCTGAAATGTTCCCATCGTCGGAATGTGTGAGGTTGTCTCTCGAACGGACGAAACCCGGACCGGCCGCATTGATGAAGCCGACGCCTGCGGCCGCCTCAGACCAGAGGTAGATGACCATGGACCGTAGCAGCCGCTTCTTGCCCCCCCCCCCCCCCGAGATTCAGGGGGTAGAATGATGCGGCGGCCGGTTCTGCCGACAGTCCTGCTCCTGACGGTGGCCCTGGCGCTGCTGGCTCTGTTCGGTGCCATGCCGGGGCAGACCGCGCGGGCCGCTCACGTGGACCCGCCCACGAACCTCACGAAGACCGCACAGACCGACACGTCGATCACGGTATCGTGGGACGCGCCCGCTGACCAGGCGCTGGTGACCCATTATCGGATCCGGTGGAAGCTCAGCTCTGCATCAACCTTTAGCAATCAGGTAGCCAGTCCCAAGTCTGACGGCACTTCCCGAGAGATTACCGGTCTCACAGCGGGAACCTCTTACGACATTGAAGTCCACTCCTGTGAGGATTCCGGCTGCGGCCACCGCAGCACCACCGGTGTGTCGCTTACCGCCAGCACCAATGCAGCCCCTGCGCAGGCCAACTACGACACCGACGGCGACGGACTCATTGAAATCAGCAGCCTGGGTCAGCTCAACGCCGTCCGCTGGGACCTGGACGGCGACGGATCTTCGACAGATGCCGGATACGCCACTGCCTTCCCAGTCGCCGCCGACGGCTCCGTCTGCCCGTCCGACACGACCTGCACGGGCTACGAACTGACGGCGAACTTGGACTTTGACGAAAACGGCGACGGCCAAATCACCAGTGCCGACGCCACATATTGGGACAACCGCCTGGGCTGGCTGCCCATCAGCACGGACGCCAGCCGTTTCACCGCCACCTTCGACGGCGGCGGCTACACCATCGCCAACCTGTACGTCCGCCGCCAGGGCAGCAGCGACGCCGGGCTGTTCGGCGCGGTGGGCGCCGACGGCCGGGTGCGGAACCTGCGGCTGACCAACGCGAACGTTGAGGCAGACCTGCGGATTGGCGCGCTGGCCGGCAGCAACTACGGCGCGATAGCCAATGCCAGCGCCGTGGGAACCGTGGAGGGCCTCGGCCAGGCGGGCGGACTGGTGGGCCTGAACCAGGGCGCCATAGAGCGCAGCTACGCCGGCGGGAGCGTTGACGGCCAACTCTCGGGGAGTGTGGGCGGCCTGGTGGGCCAAAACTCCGGCCGGATACGCGCCAGCTACGCCTTTGCGCACGTCACCAACGACTCCGCCTCCGCCAACAACGCCGGCGGGCTGGTGGGCCTGAACTCTGGTTCCAACGCCGGGATCGTCGCCTCCTACGCCACCGGGACGGTGGCCGGGACCGGCAACTCCGGCGGGCTGGTGGGCAATAATCAGTCCGGCGCGTCCATCGTCGCCAGCTACGCCACCGGCCGGGTGACCGGCACGGGCGGCAACGTGGGCGGCCTGGTGGGCCGCAACGGCGGCGGAACCATCACCGCCAGCTACTACGATACCGAGACCTCCGGGCGCGCCAGCGACACTGGCGCCCAGACCACCGCCGCGTTGCAAACCCCCACCGGCTACACCGGCATCTACGCCGGCTGGAACGTGGACGTGGACGGCGTGACCGGCGGCGATATGCCCTGGGCCTTCCCCACCACCTCCCAGAACCCCCGCTATCCCCTCCTGAGCGTGGACTTCAACGGCGACGGCACGGCCACCTGGCAGGAGTTCGGCAGCCAGGCTCACGCCGACCAGGACCGCGACGGCCTCATGGAGATCCGCTCCCTGGCCCAACTCAACGCCGTCCGCTGGGACCTGGACGGCGACGGCGTTCCCGCCGACAGCAACGCGACCGACTACGAGACGGCCTTCAGCCTGCCCGCCGGCGTCCCAGGATGCCCGGCGGGCCGCGACTGCACTGGCTACGAGCTGATGGCGGACCTGGACTTTGATGAGAACAGCGACGGCCAAATCACCGCCGCCGACGCGGCCTACTGGAACGACGGGGCGGGGTGGGCAACCATCGGCGACGCCTTCCACGGCTATTACGACGCCGCCTTTGACGGCAACGGCCATACCATCTCCAACCTGTTCATCAACCTCACCACCACCAACCGGGAGGACGTCGGACTGTTCGGCGGGGTTACCAGCAGCGGCAGCGTCAGGGACCTGGGACTGGTGAACGTGTCCGTTACCGGGCTGGCCAAAACCGGGGCGCTGGCCGGCACCGCCAGCGGCGCGATAACCGGGGTTTATGTCTCGGGTCAAGTCAAGGGGACTACGAAAACCGGCGGGCTGGTCGGGCAGTTCAACACCACCAACAACATTACTGCCAGCTACTCCGCGGCCGCCGTCAGCGGCACCACCGACGTCGGCGGACTGGTCGGCGATCTGGGCGCGGCGGTGATGAGCAGCGTCATCGACAGCTACGCCACCGGACCGGTCAGCGGCTCCGTCACCGTCGGCGGACTGGTGGGCAACGTCCGCTCCAACGGCGTCGTCACCACCAGCTATGCCACCGGCCCGGTCAGCGGTTCCGGCAACCTCGGCGGCCTGGTGGGCTACAGCACCGGCGCCGTCACCGACAGCTACTATGACACCGACACCTCCGGCCGGAGGGGCGGCGCCGGCCCCAAGACCACCGCCGATCTGCAATCGCCCACCGACGCCACCGGCATCTACGCCACGTGGAGCACTGACAACTGGCACTTCGGCACGAACAGCCAGTATCCCGCGCTGAAAGCCGACTTCAACGACGCCGACAACACCGCGTCGTGGCCGGAATTCGGCTACCAGATCCGCGACGGCCTGGCGCTGACGCTGACCGACGAGACCGTGACGGCGCCGACCATAACCTGGACCACGCCCACAACACCGAACGAGTGGGATGCGCCCACCATCGCCTACCGGGTCTATCGCAACGGCGCGTCGGTGGTGGATTCCCAGCCTGAAACCGCGCACAGCGACAGTGGGCTGATGGAAGGCCCGGAGTACGCCTACCAGGTGGCGGCGCTGGTCAACGGCGTGGAGCAGCGCCGGGGCAACTTCGCCCGCGTGGGCGGGTACGACACCGACGGCGACGGCCTCATCGCCATCACCAACCTGGCCCAGCTCAACGCCATCCGCTACGACCTGAACGGCGACGGCGTCGTGGATGACGGCGTGGACATGGCCGGCCAGGATGCCTACGCTGCCGCTTTCCCCTCCGGCGGCCAACCCGTCTGCCCCGCCGGCCGCAACTGCGCCGGCTACGAACTGCTCAACAATCTGGACTTCGACACCGGCACCGCCGGCGACCGCACCGACGACACCTATCACAACAGCGGCAGCGGCTGGCAACCCATCGGCAAGGACACGCCGGCGAACGACTCGGTGCGCTACAACGCGGTTTTCGACGGCAACCGCAACACCATCGCCAACCTGTTCATCAGCCGGGGCGGCGCCAACGACGTGGGCCTGTTCGGCACCATCGGCACGGCCGGCGTCGTGCGCAACTTGGGCGTGGTGGACGCCAGCGTGACGGCGCAGAGATACGTCGGCGCCCTGGCCGGCAGCAGCTACGGCTCAATCTCGACCAGCTACTCCTCGGGGACGGTCAGCGGTTCCAATAGTTTCATTGGCGGCCTGGTGGGCTGGAACGGCGGCCCCATTTCCCACAGCTACGCTGCGGCGGCAGTGAACAGCGGCGACTCCACCGTGGGCGGCCTGGTCGGAGAAAATCACCAGAGGATAATCGCCAGCTACGCCACCGGCCCGATTACCGGCAGAATCATTGTCGGCGGCCTGGTCGGAAACAATAACGCAAGAGAAGGAAGCAACGGGGAGATAATCGCCAGTTACGCCACCGGCCCGGTCACCGGGTACACCAACGTCGGCGGCCTGCTGGGCCAGAATGAGAGTGGAAAAGTAATCGGCAGTTACGCCACCGGCCCGGTCGTCGGTACCGGCGCCACCAACGTCGGCGGCCTGGCGGGTAACTCCTTCCGGTCTGATTTCGACGGCAACTACTACGATTCCGAAACCACCGGCCGGGTCTTCGGGGTGGGCAGCGACGATGACGACCCGGCCTCCAACACCGATCAAGACACCGACGACAACAACGTGCTGGACCCGGGCGAGTCCTTCAGGGACGGCGTCGAAGCCAAGACCACCGCCGAACTGCAAGCGCCCACCGCCTATGGCGTTGCCCCCGCCATCTACGCCGACTGGCGCAACATCGACCTGAACGACGACGGGATGAACGACCCGGAGGACACCAACGACTTCTGGGATTTCGGCACGACGTCGCAGTACCCGGCGCTCAAGGCCGATTTCAACGGCGACGACATCGCGACGTGGCCCGAGTTCGGCGTCCAGCTCCGGCAGCCGCTTCGGCTGACGGCCACCCTGTCCGCCGACGCCATGCGGGTTGCGCTGGGTTGGAATGCGCCGGCCGTGCCTGCGGAACTGGGCATCACCACCGCCGCCTACGCCCTCTACCGCAATGGCGTGCGCTTGGACTCCGGTCCGGCCGCCGGCGCAACCTCCTTCCAGGACAGCATCGACCTCACCATGGGGTCGGGGGCGAGCTACCAGGTGGTCTTCCTGCTGGACGGACGGGAGGCGGCCCGCAGCAACCTGGCCCGCGTCGGCGGCCACGACCGGGACGGCGACGGCCTCATCGAAATCAGCACCCTGGCCCAGCTCAACGCCGTCCGCTACGACCTGGACGGCAACGGCGAGCCCGACTTTCTCCAGAGCCAGCAGAACATCGACGCCTTTGAGGCGGCCTTCGACCTGCCCGACGGCGGGCTGATTTGCCGCGACATCAGCGCCTGCGCCGGCTACGAGCTGACGGCCAACCTGGACTTTGACACCGACGGCGACGGCAGCACCCACACCGACGGCGAGTCGGACTCCGGTGACGACTACCACAACGACGGCGCGGGCTGGCTGCCCATCGGAGACGATTCGCGGGCTGGAATGCCGATGCCCGACTCCGTGCGCTACAACGCCGTTTTCGAGGGCAACGGCCACACCATCGCCAACCTGTTCATCAAAAGCGACACCACGGATTTCTACGGAGTATTCGGAGTCATCGGCACCAGCGGCGCCGTCCGCAACCTGGGCGTGGTGGACGTGAACATCTCGGGAACATCATGGACTATAGGCGCACTGGCCGGCCGGAACGATGGCGCAATCACAAACAGCTACGCAACCGGCAGCATCACCGGTGCCGGCGGCATCGGCGGCCTGGTGGGCATGCTTACCGGTTCCATAGCCGACAGTTACGCCTCGGCAACAGTGGCAGCCGGCGACAGCGCCGGCGGGCTGGTCGGCGCGGCCAGCGAACGGTCAACCATCACCCGCAGCTACGCCACGGGCAGCGTCGAGGGCCGCAGCAACATCGGCGGCCTGGCCGGCCACGTGGGCCACATCACTGGCCGCGCCACGCCGCATGACGGAGTGATTACGTCCAGCTATGCTACCGGGGCCGTTACCGCTTTCAACAGCAGAGGCGGCGGCCTGGTCGGTTACGCCGAGGATGCGCGCATCGTCGCCAGCTACGCCACCGGCCCCGTGACCGGCCCTGTTGGAGAAACCGGCGGCCTCGTCAGCCTCCTGGACGCAAGCGCCAGCATCATCGACAGCTACTATGACACGGAGACCGCCGGGCAACACGGCGGCGTCGGCCCCCAGACCACCTCCGAGCTGCAAACGCCCACCGGCGCAACCGGCATCTACGCCAACTGGAACGCGGACGATTGGGACTTCGGCACGGCCAGCCAGTACCCGGCCATCAAGTCCGACTTCAACGGCGACACCACGGCATCCTGGCCAGAGTTCGGCTACCAGGTGCGCGACGGGCTGAGGCTTACGGCCACGGACAGCATCCCCACGGCGTCCCTTTCCTGGACCGCGTCCACCGCGCCGGCACAATGGAGTTCTCCAACCGTCGCCTACCGGGTCTATCGCAACGCCGCGGCGGTGGTGGATTCCCAGCCTGGAACCACGCACACTGACAGCGGGCTGATGGAAGGGCCGGAGTACGCCTACCAGGTGGCCGTTCTGGTCAACGGCGTGGAGCAGCGGCGGGGCAACATCGTCCGCATCGGCGGCTACGATACCGACGGCGACGGCCTCATCGCCATCGAGAACCTGGAGCAGCTCAACGCCATCCGCTGGGACCTGGACGGCGACGGCGTTCCCTCCAGCGGCAACGCAACTGACTACGCCGCCGCCTTCCCGTCCGGCGAGGGTACAGTCTGTCCCGCCGGCCGGACCTGCGCTGGCTACGAGCTGATGGCCGATCTGGACTTTGACGAGAACGGCGACGGCGCAATCACCGCCGCCGACGCGACCTACTGGAACGGCGGCATGGGCTGGGAACCCATCGGCAAAGGGCTTTCCACATATTCCGGCACGCTCGAGGGCAACGGCCACACCATATCCAACCTGTTCATCGGCCGGAGCGGCTCCGGCGATACCGGTCTGTTCGGGTTGCTGGGCGGAACAGTCCGCAACTTGGGCCTGGTGAACGTCGGCGTGGCCGGCGGCGCGGCCACCGGCGCGTTGGTCGGCGATGGCGGCGTCGGCAGCAGCATCCTGTCCAGTTACGCCACCGGCCGGGTCAGCGGGACCATCGGCGTCGGTGGACTGGTCGGACGCCACCATGGCAGCGTCTCGGCCAGTTACGCCGCCGTTTCGATTACGGCAACCGGCGACGGAGCGGGCGGGCTGGTGGGCCGGCTAGAGGAGGGCGCCAGCGTAACCGCCAGCTACGCCACGGGCGCGGTCAGCGGAACGGACCACATCGGCGGTCTCGTTGGCTCCATGGAGCCGCACACAGCGGGGAACACCACCGTAACCGCCAGCTACGCCACCGGCCCGGTCAGCGGGCGGGACCACGTCGGCGGCCTGGTGGGAAGCAACCTCTTTAGAGTCGGCGGCGTGGACGTATCGGGAACGATCACCGCCAGCTACCACGACGCCGAGACCTCGGGCGTGGCGGCGGTATTGGGCGACGGGCCGGCCGGCACCGCGGCGGCCCAGACCACCACCGCGCTGCAATCGCCCACGGACGCCACCGGCATCTACGCCGACTGGAGCGCGGACGTTTGGGATTTCGGCACCGCGTCGCAGTACCCGGCCTTGAAAGCGGACTTCAGCGACGCCGATAGCATTGCCACCTGGCCGGAGTTCGGCTACCAGGTGCGCGACGGACTGGCGCTGACGGCCACGGCCAGCATCCCCACGGCGTCCCTCGCCTGGACGCCGCCGGCCACCCTGCCGTCGCAGTGGGGTTCCCCTGCCGTCACCTACCAGGTGTACCGGAACGGTGCGGCCCTGGGCGATCCCCAGGCCGGCCAGACCTACACCGACACGGGTCTGACGGACGGGCCGGAGTACGCCTACCAGGTGGCGGTGCTGCTGGACGGCGTGGAAGCGCGGCGCAGCAACGTGGCCCGCATCGGCGGCTACGACCAGGACGGCGACGGCCTCATCGAAATCCGCACTCTGGCCCAGCTCAACGCCATCCGCTGGGACGTGGACGGCGACGGAATGCCCACGGACGACCCCGCCACTACGGGCTTTGACGAAACCACGCTGTACGCCCAGGCGTTCCCCAACGGCGGCCGGCCAATCTGCCCGGCGGGGCAGACCTGCACCGGCTACGAACTGCTGGCCGACCTGGACTTTGACACCGACGGCGACGGCGCCACCCACGACAACGGCTTGTCGGACTCCGGTGATGCCTACCACAACGGCGGCGCCGGCTGGGACCCCATCGGCGATTCGAGCAACCAGTTCAGCGCCGAGTTCCAGGGCAACGGCCATACCATCGCCAACCTGTACGTCTTCCGACCCGCCGACACCTACGTGGGTCTCTTTGGCGTGATCGATAACACCGCCGTCATCCGGCAGGTGGGCGTGACCAATGCTCTGGTGTCGGGGCAGGACCTGACCGGCGCGCTGCTGGGCGCGAGCCTCCGGGGCCAGGTGCATGACAGCTACGCCACCGGGACCGTCCTCGGTTCCGGCGACGGCACCGGCGGCCTGGTCGGCGGTTTTCAGGGCGGCGAACTGACCGGCAGCTACGCCAGCGCCTCCGTCCGCGGCGATAACCAGGTCGGCGGCCTGGTGGGCAACGTCGGAACCGGGTCCACCACTTCTCGCCTCACCGCCGTCTATGCCGCCGGCCCGGTCACCGGAACCGGCGATGACGTGGGCGGACTGGTGGGTCGCCTGGACGCCCGGGGCGTGGTCACCGCCGCCTACGCCACCGGCACGGTAACGGGAACCGGCGACAACGTGGGCGGCCTGGTGGGCAACCTGGTGGTGGAGGGCAGCAACGCCGGCACGATAACCGCCAGCTACTACGACACCGAGACCTCCGGGCAGCACGGCGGCCACGGTGCCCAAACCACCGCCGCCCTCCAGGGTCCCACCGACGCCACCGGCATCTACGCCAACTGGCGCAACATCGACCTGGACGGCGACGGGATGGCCGACCCGGAGGACACCAACGATTTCTGGCACTTCGGCACAGGCAGCCAGTACCCGGCCCTGAAAATCGATTTCAACGGCGACAACGCCGCCACTTGGCCGGAGTTCGGCTTCCAGATCCGCGACGGGCTGGCGCTGACGCAGACCAATGACTCGCTGACCGATCCCGACCTCTCCTGGACCCAGTCCACCACGCCGCCCGAATGGGGTGCGCCCACCATCGCCTACCGGGTCTATCGCAACGGCGTGGCGGCGGTGGATTCCCAGATTGGAACCACCCACAGCGACAGCGGGCTGATGGAAGGGCCGGAGTACGCCTACCAGGTGGCGGCGCTGCTGGACGGCGTGGAACTGCGCCGGGGCAACATCGTCCGCATCGGCGGCCACGATACCGACGGCGACGGCCTCATCGCTATCGCCAACCTGGGGCAGCTCGACGCCATCCGCTACGACCTGGACGGCGATGGCGTTGCTTCCAGCGGCAACGAAACTGCCTACGCCGCCGCCTTCCCCTCCGGCGACGGCACGGTCTGCCCCGCCGGACGCAAATGCGCCGGCTACGAGCTGATGGCCGACCTGGACTTCAACAACGCCAACAGCTACGCCGGCGGCGCGGTCAATACTGCCTGGACCGCCGGAACGGGCTGGACGCCCATCGCTGGCGGTTTGGAGGGCTACGCCGCCATCCTGGACGGCAATGGGCATACCATAGCCGACCTGTTCATCAACGCCGCCGGTCTGGCGCGAACCGGACTGTTCGGACGGCTTGCAGAATCCTCCTCTGTCCGGGATCTGGGACTGGTCAACGTCAACATCACTGTAACCGGCGCCAATTCCCGCGCCGGGGCGTTGGTTGCTGACGCGAGCGGGAACGTAACGCGGGTCTATGCCACCGGCCAGGTCAGCGGGGCCGAGGTCTCCGGTGGACTGGCGGGGTCGATGAGTGGAACCATCACCGCCAGCTACGCCAACGTCGCCGTTACTGTCTCTGGCGATACCGCCGGCGGACTTGTGGGTAGCATTGGGTCGCTTGCCTCCACCATCACCGCCAGCTATGCTACCGGGCCGGTGACTGGTGGCGATTACGTCGGCGGTCTGGTGGGCCAGGTGTTCGTGTCCGGGAATATTGCTGCCAGCTACGCCACCGGCCCGGTGAGTGGCACGGGGAGCAACGTGGGCGGGCTGATTGGCCACGCGCACGCCAGCGCGACCATCACCAACAGCTACTACGATACCGGCTCCTCCGGGCAAAGCGGCGGCACGGGACCCAAGACGATGGCGGAGCTGCAATCGCCCACGGATGCCACCGGCATCTACGCCAACTGGAGCGCGGACGATTGGGACTTTGGCACGGCGTCGCAGTACCCGGCCATCAAAGCCGACTTCAACGGAGACAACAACCCTACGTGGCCGGAGTTCGGCTACCAGCTCCGCGAAGCCCCCATGGCTACGGTGAGCACCGACGGGACCGCCGTCACCGTGTCGTGGACGCCGGTAGTCAACACCCACTGGACGCCCAACCCGGCCCTGACTTACCAGGTGTTCAAGGGCAGCGCCACCGCGGTCACCCAACCGGGCACGTCGTGGGTGGACAATACCTTCATCCCTCGGGCGAACTGGAACACGCAGTACCGGGTGGCGGCCCTGCTGGACGGCGTGGCCGCCCGCGTCGGCGGCCCCGACCGGCTGGGCGCGCCCCAGGTGACCGCCGCCGTTGCCGAGGACCTGGACGAGGCGGACGCCAACGTCGGCGGCGTCACCCTGACCTTGAGCCGCCCGCTGCTCACCGGCGAGACCGTCACCGCCACCTACGACGTGACGGCCCAGGGCGGCGCGGCCACCATTGACGCCACCGACTTCAACCAGTCCATCACCTTTGGATCAGGCGGTAACAACACGGCCACGGCCAGCGGCGGCAGCCTGGCGATACCCCTCACCGCCAAGGCCGACATCCTGTACGAGGATGATCAGTCCAGCGGCATCTTGGTGACCATCACGGCGCTGAAGTTCCGGCCCGCCGGCGGCAACGCCGACGGCAGCGACGACGTGGACCTCCTCGCCAGCCTGCCGTTCAGCGTCACCGCGACGCAGATGCTGGGGTTCGCCGAGGACGACGTTGCCCCCGCCGGCATCGTGGTCACCCTGAACC
Source organism: Dehalococcoidia bacterium (assembly GCA_965203005.1). Lineage (GTDB taxonomy): Bacteria > Chloroflexota > Dehalococcoidia > Lucifugimonadales > UBA3495 > VXOI01. Next base: position 75,146 of record CBDBBS010000002.1, on the reverse strand, counting down.
CGGATCAGGTGATGGAGGACGCTGAGGCCACCGTTACCGTGACGGTGGCTTGGACCGACAGCGGCGGCAACCCCGTGACCGTTGCCCTCCTGACCGACGTGAGCGTCACGGTCAGCGTCGGCGCGGCGACGGACAGCGCGACGGAAGGCGCGGGCGGGGACTACGAGACGGTCGGCGACCTCACCCTCAACCTGCGCTCGGGCAGCGCCAGCGTCTCGGGCACGTTCACTGTCACCCCCGTCAACGACGACGACTCCGAACCCATCGAGGTGATAACGGTGCAAGCCACCGCCGCCGGCAATCGCGGCACGGACACCGCCACCCTGAACCTGGTGGACGACGACCAGCCGTCGGTGACATTCACCCTCACGCCCACCACCATCGCCGAGAGCGGCGGTTCTGCGACGCTGCGGGCGGCCATCACCCTCGCCGTTTCCTCGGTCACCACCGTTACCGTATCGGCCAACCCGGCATCGGCGGTGCAGCTCAGCGGTACGACGTTGATCATCCCGGCAGGCCAGGAGGACAGCTCCGGCAGCATCACCGTCACCGCTATAGACAACGACGTGGACGCCGCCGACGCCACGGTTACGCTGTCGGGAACGGTGGCGCAGTCGGGCATCACGGCGCCCCTGGACGTGACGCTGACCATCACCGACGACGACGCCCGGGGCGTGACCGTCAGCCAGACCAGCCGCACCGTCAGCGAGAACGGCGGCCAGGCCACCTACACCATCCGCCTGAACAGCCAGCCCACGGGAACGGTTACGGTTACGCCGCAATCATCCGATACCAGCGTCGCCACGGTGTCCGGCCCGCTCACCTTCACCACCGGCAACTGGCAGACGCCGCAACCCGTAACCGTAACCGGCGTCGACGACAACGTGGACAACGATGGCAACCAACGCGCGGCCACCATCACCCACACCATCACCGGCGGCGATTACGGCAGCGTCGCGGTGGCCATGGTGAGCGTGAACGTGAACGACGACGACGCGACGCCGGACCGGATCATCCTGACCGCGAACCCGGCCAACGTCGCGGAGGATGCCGCCGACCCGGCGTCAGTGACGATTACGGCGTCCTTCCCGCAAGGCAGCGCAACCCGCCTCGTGAACACCTCCGTGACCGTGAGCCGCACCGGAGGCACGGCCACCTCCGGCACGGACTACGCCGCGATAACGCCGGCCTCCGTAACCATAACCATCCCGGCCGGCTCCACCAGCGCGAAGGCAACGACGGCGTTCAGCGTCAACCCAATAAACGACGACGACTCCGAGGGCCGGGAGACCATCGAATTCGGCGCGGCCTCGCCGCCCGCGGGCTTCACCGTAACCCCAGCCGTCTTCACCATCAACGACGACGACATCAGCGCAATGATCGAGTCCACCAACCCGTCGCCATTGACCGAGCGGACGCTGGAAGGGGCGCGGCTCACGGTGGACCTGTCCGCGACGGAGTACGTCTCTGCCCTGTCGCCGGCCCACTTCGACTTGCAGCCAGACACCGCCAGGCTGTCCATCGCGTCGGTGAACCGCGAAAGCAACACCCGGGCCGTGCTGACCCTGGCCTTCAGCGGCGACATTGGCTCGGATCTGGGCCTGAAGGTGCACGTGCGGGAAACGGCCAACGAGGACGACGCGATGCTGATTACGAATTCGGTGGCGGTCACGCAAGCGCCGACACCGGACCCAGTGATGGGCGTAACGGCGACGCCGGGGCCGGGCAGCCTCACGGTTACCTGGAATACTGTTGACCACGCCGACGGCTACGTGGTGGAGTGGTGGCGCGTCTCCGACCCGGACAACGCTAGCTCCCGCCGGGTCGCCGACGGTTCGACGACCCGTACCACCATCGGCGACCTGCTGGGCGAAACCGAGTACATGGCGCGGGTGTACGCTACCAGCAACTTTGCCCCCGACGGCCCGCCTTCGGCGGAGACCGCCACCACGACCATGCCGGCCCACGCCATCGTCTCGGCCACCAACCCGTCGCCTTTGACCGAAAACAACCTGGACGGCGCGACGGTGACGGTGGACCTGCTCACCACGAACCACCCCTACCGGAGCTTTTCGCGGCGCTGGACGGCCAGCGAGTTCGCCAGCTATTTCACCCTGGAGTCCGACGTGCCCGGGGTGTCCATTGCCGGGGTGTCGCGCGTGTCGGACACCCGGGCCGAGGTCACGCTGGCCTACGACGTGAACGACCCCAGCACCGACTTCGACGTAGACGAGACCCTGTTGATTCGCATCGCGTGGCCGGCCATCGAAGAGAACAGGGACATCAGCGCGGTGACCACGGTGAAGGCAGTAGTGGAGCCGCCGCCGGGCCAGGTGCAGAACGTGCGGCTGACGCCCGGACCCCGGCGCATCACCGTGACCTGGGACGGAGCGCAGGGCGCCACCGGCTACCGAGTGCAGTGGCGCCCCTCCGGCCAGGACTGGTGGTACGGGTACTTGCCCGAAGCGCGCGGTCAGCAACACACTATACCCGGGCTGACTCCCGGCGCGGAGTACGACGTGCGGGTGTACGCCACCAAGAAGCGGGCGCCGGACGGAGATCCCTCTGCGGCGGCAACGGCGACGACGCCGGCCTTCCGGGTCCGCATCGGCGGCACTGAACCGGAGCGGCTGACGGAAGCCAACCTGAAGGGTGCGAAGCTGATCGTTGACATGGAAGGCGCGGAGTGGGCGCTGCATGTGGAGGGGCTTGGCTACCGCTTCCGGGTGGACGGCGTGCCGGGGGTGTTCGTGGACCCGGTCTGGGGGCCTGACAGCGGGGTAGAGCGCGTGTCCGCCTCGCGGGTGAAGGTCATCCTGGGCTACCGGGGCGAGGACTTCGACCAGGACGCGACCCTGCGGCTGCGAATTTTCGCGCACACGCACTCGTGGACCGAGGATATAACTCTCACCACGCCGGTGCAGGCGGTCAACGAGGAGTTGATGAACGTCCGGGCCGCGGGCGGGGACCGGAGGGTTGACGTGTTCTGGGACGAGATAGACGGCGCTAGCGCCTACCGGCTGGAATGGAAAGAGACCGGCGTGGAGGGCTACAGCGGCAAACGCGCTGTGGTGACGCCGACAACCTGGTTTCCGATCCGCGAACTGAAGGCCAGCACGCAATACACCGTGCGGGTGGCCGCGTTCGTCAGATACAAGGGATACGGCGACTGGGTCGAGGCCGAGGCGACCACGAATCCGGCCCCAGCACAGCCGAAGCAGACGGCCAGCGTGAAGGTGACCGCCGCCAACCCGGTAGCGGTTACTGAAGGCAGTACTGCCACCTACACGGTGGTCCTGGACGGCCAGCCCACCGGCAACGTGGTGATAGCGCCGAGCAGCGACAACGGCGACGTTACGACGCAACCAGCCAGCCTCACCTTCACGCCGGACAATTGGCAGACGGCCCAGACCGTAACCGTCCGCGCCGCCCATGACGACGACGCGGCGGACGATGCGGCCACCATCAGCCACGCGGTCAGCGGCGCCGACGGCTACGCCGGGATTGACGTGGCAACCGTGTCCGTGTCCGTAAGCGACGACGACACCGCTGGGGTTGCGGTGATGCCGACCGTACTCAGCCTCAATGAGGGCGGCTCGGCCACCTACACGGTGGTTCTGGACACCCGGCCCATCGGCAATGTGCTCATCTCCGTGTTCACCAGCGACGGCGTCACGGTACAGCCGGGCAGCCTCACATTCACGCCCGGCAACTGGCGGACGCCCCAGACCGTAACCGTCAGCGCGCCCCACGATGACGATACTGAGGACGGGACGGCTGCAATCTCCCACGGTATCGGGGCCGGTCCCGATTCCGGGTACGCCGGTGTTGATGTTCCAAACTTGGTTGTCTCCATAACCGACGACGACGAAGACACGGCCCTACCTGCCCAACAGGAGGAACCCGGCAGCGTGACGGTGAGCGAGGGAAGCCGCAGCCTCCGGGAGGGAGACCCTGCCGCAACCTACACAGTGACGCTGGACGTTGAACCCACGGAGAACGTGACCATCACGGTGAGCAGCGACAACGGCGACGTAACCACGCAGCCGGCCAGCCTCACCTTCACCACCGGCAACTGGCAGACGGCCCAGACCGTAACCGTCAGCGCCGGCGAAGACGCCGATAAGGCGGACGACACCGCCACCATCACCCACAGCGCCAGCGGCGGCAACTACGACGGCGTGATGGTGCCGTCCGTGGCCGTCAGCGTAACCGACGACGACACTACCCTGGAGGCGCTGCGGGACTTCTACAACACCACGGATGGGGCCAACTGGACGGACAATGCCAACTGGCTGAGCAATCTGCCCCTGAGCGAGTGGCACGGCATAACCGTCAACGAGCAGGGGGAGGTCACTGCCCTGGCGCTGCGCGACAACAACCTGACCGGCCCTCTGCCCCCTGAGCTGGGCAAGCTGCAACACCTGGAGGTCCTGTCCCTGGACCGCAACAGCCTCAGCGACAGCCTGCCGTCCGAGCTGGGCAACCTGTCCAACCTGACCCGCCTGGCGCTTAACCGCAACAGCCTAACCGGGGCCATCCCGTCTGAGTTGGGTAGCCTGTCCAACCTGAGCATCCTAGGCCTGGCCCGCAACAGCCTGAGCGGTCCGCTGCCGGCGAGCCTGGGCAACCTCAGCGCTCTAACCCGCCTGTCGCTGCACAACAACACCGGCTTGAGCGGCGGGTTGCCGTCCGGTTTCGGCAGTATGTCCGGCCTAGTCCGGCTCGCCGTCTCCCGCACCGGTCTGAGCGGAAACTTGCCCCAGGGCTTAGTCAACAACACGGTCATGCAGTACCTGCACTTCGACGGCACGAGCCTCTGCGCCCCGGCCAACGAGGAATTCCAGACGTGGCTGGAGAGCGTGCCGGACAAGAACGGGCCGACCTGCGAATGAGGAGAATAGACCGCCACGGATTGCGGATTTCGACTCAATGTAACCTGATTTGCCAGGTCCGCCTCGGAAGCGTCCACAAGTGTAGAGGGGCAACTCATTGGTCGAGAAACTGGATTTATTGGCCTAGGATCTCGAAGACGGACCGGAAGGGCTAACGAATCGAGCCCAGATTATTCACCGTCGGCAACCTTGGAGGATCAATGGGGGAAGTCTACAGATTCAGGAACACTAAACAGCTCCTGGGAGAAGATTTTCGTGAATTGGAGCGGCAGTCTATCTTCTTCGCCAGCCTCGAAGACCTAAATGATCCCGTTCTTTAGGGTCAGCTATGGAACTAAACCCGCTGAGATTGATTTCTTCGAGGCTATTACCCAGTTGGGCGCAGATACGGCGTCGTGGTGGTACACCGATGAAGACGGTCACGTATCGGAACGCCATTCAAACGTAGCGGCCTCTGATGAGGACCTAATATCCAAACAGCACAGGCATTGGGGCGACATCATCACCGGCATCAACTCCAAGACCAAGGAATGGGCGTACGAGCAAGAATCTCGGCTGATATTGCTCGACACTATTGCGGATGGGGAAAAACCCGCCACTGAATCTCGTACCTTGAAGTATGACTTTAGCTCATTGAAGGGCATCATATTTGGCATGAAGGCTACTGATGAAGACGAGCTGAGAATTCTCGAAGTCGTCAGAAGGAAGTGCACAGAACACCGCCGGACCGATTTCAAGCTATTTCAAGCCTATTACTGCCCTCAATGTGGGGACATCCGTTCCCGAGAGTTGCCACTCATTAGTGCTCCTTTGGCATGGAAGGGAGGCGAGGAGGGCACAAAATAGGCAAATGGAGATTTACTTCCACCAAACTGGACAAAAGCAAGAACCCTTATAATCCGATTTGTTTGGGGAATGTAGCCAAAGTCTGCGTTTCATACCCACTGGAGAAGCTGAAAGCAGCCGGTAACAAGAGGGCCTCTGCTGTTGTGGCAAGGGTCCTCGGATTCCTATGGCATCACTCCACCTCCCGGATCTTCTTGCCTCCCACAATGTCCTCTGGATCGTTGCATCAACCCTTGCCTTGAGATTGCACACTTGCCCTTATGTTGCTAAATTCGAACATATAGGCAAGCGCCGGTGCGCTCTGCGGCATTCAGGATTGCGCCCGAAAGGAGAGGCCATTAGAAAAGAAGGCGAGATTCGACGGGAACGCTTTCTACGCCGCCCTCGATAGCGAGAGGCAAGCTCGCCAGTGTACGTGGAGAGGCATCGCGAAGGAGAGTGGGGTCAGCGCCTCTACCTTGACCCGCATCGCTCAAGGAAAACGCCCGGACGTGGACAGTCTCGCGGCTTTGTCAGCCTGGTCCGGGTTGGACGTAGGCAGGTTCGTTATAAGCAATACATTCAAGAAGCAGCCGGAGCCGCTGGCGGTGATTTCGTCGTGCCTTCGATCTGACCCTCGATTGAACGAGGAAGCTGCTGCCGCCTTGGACCAGATGGTCAAGGCGGCTTATAGGAGCATGATCGGAGCAGGGAGGACAGCGTGATTCTAGGGAGAAACCAGTGAGCGCCCTGAACGTCAGCAGCTTCATATGGGGCATCGCCGACGACGTGCTGCGCGACGTTTATGTCCGGGGCAAGTACCGGGATGTCATTTTGCCAATGACAGTCATCCGCCGCCTGGATGCCGTCCTGGAACCCACCAAGGACGCCGTGCTGCGGATGAAGCAGCAGTTGGACGCCGCCGGCGTAACCAATCAGGACGCTGCCCTGCGCCAGGCCTCCGGCGAGGCATTCTACAACACGTCGCCTTTAGACTTTGCGACCTGGCATCCCGATCCCGCCGACAGCAACTGCGGGCGGACTTCGAGGCTTACCTTGACGGGTTCTCACCCAATGTACGGGAGGTCTTGGAGAAGTTCCGGTTCCGCAATCAGATACCGACGCTAGTGGAACAGGACGCTTTGGGATTCCTGCTGGAGAAGTTCCTCGACAGCTCGATCAACCTCAGTCCCCGGCCGGTCTTGAACGGAGATGGCTCGGCGCGGCTGGAAGGGCTCGACAATCACAGCATGGGAACGGTCTTCGAGGAACTGATCCGCCGGTTCAACGAGGAGAACAACGAAGAAGCCGGAGAGCACTTCACCCTGCGCGACGTGGTGCAGCTCATGGCGCGGCTGGTCTTTCTGCCGGTGGCTGATGAGGTCAGTTCCGGCACTTACCTGGTCTACGACGGCGCCTGCGGCACCGGCGGGATGCTTACCGTCGCGGAGGAGACACTGACGCAACTGGCCTGTGAGAGGGATAAGGAAGTCTCGGTGCATCTCTACGGGCAGGAGGTGAACCCGGAGACCTACGCCATCAGCAAGGCCGACCTGATCCTGAAAGGGGAAGGTGTCGAAGCCGACAATATGCAATACGGCTCGACGCTGGCCGCCGACGCCTTTCCAGCCCGGGAGTTCGACTTCATGCTTTCCAACCCGCCCTACGGCAAGAGCTGGAAGGGCGACATGGAGCGGCTGGGCGGGCGCAGCGGCGTCAAGGACCATCGCTTCATCACGGAGCACGGCGGCGATTCTGATTACTCCCTGATAACCCGCTCCAGCGACGGCCAGATGATGTTCCTGGCCAATATGCTCAGCAAGATGAAGCGCGACACTCTGCTGGGCAGCCGCATCGCCGAGGTCCACAACGGCAGCTCCCTGTTCACCGGCGACGCCGGACAGGGCGAGAGCAACATCCGCCGGTGGATCATCGAAAACGACTGGCTGGAGGCCATCGTTGCCCTGCCCCTCAATATGTTCTACAACACCGGCATCGCCACCTACATCTGGGTGCTCAGCAACCGCAAGGCAGAGCGCCGCAAGGGCAAGGTGCAACTGATAGACGCCACCCAGTGGCACACGCCGTTGCGCCGCAACCTGGGCAGCAAGAACTGCGAACTGTCGGAAGAAGACATCCATCGCATCTGCGGCGCCTTTCTTTCCTTCGAGGAAACGGAGCAGTCCAAGATTTTTCCCAACGAAGCCTTCGGCTACTGGAAGGTTACGGTGGAGCGTCCGCTGCGAATCGAGGGCATTGACCCGGAACGGGCCTATACCGCGAAGGAAATCAGGGAACTCAAAGAGGCCCGTAGGGGCGTCCGGCCGGACGCCCCTACAAAGTCCGCGCCGCCGGTCATCAGGAAGGCCCACGGGAAAGGCGTGGACGCGGACCCGCTGCGGGGCCTGTACCCGGCCAACATCGGCGGCAAGACCGCCGTAGTCGAGTACGAGCCGGACCCGGACCTGCGCGACACCGAACAGGTGCCCTTGTTGCACGAGGGCGGCATCGAAGCCTTCCTGCGCCGCGAGGTGCTGCCCTACGCCCCGGATGCCTGGTACGTTCCCGGCAGCGTCAAGGTCGGCTACGAAATCAGCTTCACCCGACACTTCTACAAACCCCAGCCCATGCGCCCATTGGAGGAGATACGGGCTGACATCTTGGCGCTGGAGCGGGAAACCGATGGGTTGCTGGCGGAGATTATCGTGAGGTAAACGGCCTCAAGCATTTTGTTGCCAAAATGCACACAAATTGCGACAATCGGTACATGGACTTGGCCTTTGACTGGAATCCTGATAAAAACCGGCAACTCATTGAACAGCGCGGCATTTCGTTTGAGGGTTTGATTTCCGCCATAGAGCAGGGTGGATTGCTGGATGTCTTGGAACACCCCAATCAGGAGCGTTATTCTGGCCAGCTAATCTATGTCGTCGAAGTCCACGAGTACGTTTACCTGGTCCCGTTTGTAATTCAGTCAAACGGGACTCGCTTTCTCAAGACCATCATCCCCAGCCGGAAGGCTTCGAGAGATTACGGCAGGAGACAGACATGACAATGGACGGGCTGGATGCTGAAGAAAGAGACATTCTCGACCGGTTTGAAAGGGATGAACTGCGTCCGGCTCACGGCGCCGCCAGTGAGATCGAGGCCGCCCAGCAAGCGGCGCACAGGACTTTCGCCAAGATCAGGCGCGTAAATTTGCGGGTCACCGAGCGCGACTATATGCTGGTCCACGCCCGGGCCCGGGAGGAAGGGATACCCTACCAAACGCTGCTTTCCAGTGTCATTCACAAGTACCTGTCGGGCCGCCTCATCGAGAAGAGCTAGGAGCCTGTCCCGGCGCCAGAGCGGGAAGCGGAGGCCCTGAACATACCCCACGAATGACATGAGGCGACGGGGACGGGATGGCTGAACAGTCGCACCTGGGCCACGAATCATCCGCCGTCCAGAAACACCTGGAGATAAACCAAAACGTCATTATGCGCATGGGAGAGAACAGCCGCTCCTGCAAGGTCTGGTGCGTCACCCTCGTCGCGGCTATCTTGGTGCTGGTGGCACGGACGGGAAAGGCGGACCATGCGCTGATAGCGCTGGCCCCAACGGTCCTGTTCTATTTCTTGGATGCGTACTACCTTGCCTTGGAGCGGGGTTTCCGGCAGTCTTATGGCACCTTCGTCCGCCGACTCCATGAAGGGGAGGTCGTCGCCTCAGACCTGTTCGCCGTTATCCCTGCGGGTTCGATATGGCGGGGAACCCTTTGGGCGATGTTCTGGTCTTTTTCGGTGCTGCCTTTCTACCTTGTAGTTGGCGTTACTATCGCGCTGGCGTGGCTACTGATTTTCTAATCAGGGTAGGGGCGGCCGGCCGGTCGCCCCTACCCCGGCGATATGCCGACAACCTGGGAGGTGTGGCTACAATGAGAGCGCGTTATGACCCGGACAGGCATCGACGCCAATCAATCAGGCTGCGCGGTTACGACTATTCCGGCGCTGGGGCGTATTTCCTCACAATCTGCGCCTACAATCGCGAAATGCTGTTTGGTGAAATCGTAGATGAGAAAATGGCGCTGCATTGTCCTGGGCGAATAGTTGCGGATGAATGGTGCAGATCCGCCGAGATTCGCGCTGAAATTGAACTGGATGAATGGGTTGTTATGCCAAATCACCTTCACGGAGTTGTGCTGATAACCGATGTTGACCTTGGTGAACGCAGGGGCAATGGTAGGGGCGACCGGCCGGTCGCCCCTACAGGGCCGAGGCCGAAATCTGTTGGCGCTTTAATCGCCGGATTCAAATCGGCCACCACAAAACGCATCAATGCGATGCGGGGCACACCAGGAAGGCCAGTGTGGCAGCGCGGATATTACGACCATATCGTTCGGGGTGAGAACTCTCTGAACCGCATCCGCCAATATATCAGGGAGAACCCGCTGCGTTGGCACGAGGATCCTGAGAATCCGTTGGGGAAATTCCCCAGGGAAACTTCCAGATGACCGGCTCCACCCGGCAACCACCTGCCGACGGTAGGGGCGACCGGCCGGTCGCCCCTACCCACCCCTACCCCGCCTACAGGCCATCCGGCGTCCCCTGGCTCGGCGACGTGCCGGGGCATTGGGATGTTGTCCAACTTGGAAGAATTGGCATCTTCTCCAAAGGTTCGGGAGGAACGAGGGATGATGAAGTTCCCGATGGGATATCTTGTGTCCGGTATGGAGACCTCTACACGACCCACAAGTCCTTCATAAGCCAGACACGGAGTTACGTTTCACCAGAGAAGGCCGCCGCTTATACGCCGATCAATAGGGGCGATGTTCTCTTCCCCACATCGGGGGAGACGATAGAGGAGATTGGCAAATCCGCAGTGAATCTGATGAACACTCAGGTTCTTTGCGGTGGGGACTTGATCATATTCCGGCCAACGATTCCAATTGACCCCAAGTTTGCGGGCTACGCACTGGACTGCCCTGCCGCGCAGACACAGAAATCCCTCATGGGGCGCGGCATCACAATCATGCACATCTACAGTGGTCAGCTAAAGTACCTGTGGTTGCCCCTCCCACCCCTCCCTGAACAGCGCGCCATCGTAAGCTATCTTGACCATGCCGACCGGCGCATCCGCCGCTACGTGAGCGCCAAGCGCAAGCTCATCGGGCTGCTGGAGGAGGAGAAGCAGGCCGTCATCAACCATGCCGTCACCCGTGGACTGGACCCCAACGTTCGCCTCAAGCCCTCCGGCGTGAACTGGCTGGGCGACGTGCCGGAGCATTGGGAGACCTTGCGAGTGGGACATTTCTCCGAAATAGGCAACGGTTCCACACCTTCACGTGGCAATGCTGCGTATTGGACCGATGGAGTACATCCTTGGTTGAACAGTTCGAGTGTCAACCAAGGCACCATTACGAATGCTGATCAGTTTGTGACGGACTTGGCCCTGCGTGAGTGTCACTTGCCCAGCTTACGTCCTGGCAGGGATTACAGGGCAAGGCAAGACCAGAGGTATGTCGGCCGTACTCGAGATAGATGCGACAATCAATCAACATATGGCTTTCATCACACCTAAGACGACACGTGTTTCGTCATACTACCTTCAAATGTTTCTGACCGCAGCCTACAGTGAACTTCGTGCCATCAGCAGCGCTTCTGGCAGCACTAGAGTTGCGCTAACTTGTGAGGACATTAGACGCTTCACAATTGCACTGCCGCCTAGAGACGAACAGGAACTTCTACTGAAACAGGTCAGGCACAACCTTACGGGAGTGGACGCCGCCATTGCCCGTGCCCGCCGGCAGATCGAGTTGCTGGAGGAGTATCGCACCCGCCTGATTGCCGACGTGGTTACGGGCAAGCTGGACGTGCGCGAGGCGGAGGCGCAGTTGCCCGAGGGAGCCGGCGGGGAAGAACCCGAAGCATACCCTTGAGTCGAGGACATCGGCTTAACTATACTGTGAATCACAGTTCCTGTGAGGACAGCCCATGAAGAATATCACAGTATCCGTTGACGAGGAGACCCATAGGCTGGCGCGCATACGCGCGGCGGAATTGGACACGTCGGTTTCAGCGTTGGTCAGACAATTTCTGCGAAGCCTGATAGGAAGCAGTTCCGTAGTCATTGTATCCATTGCTAGTAGCAAGGAGGAAACAGCCATTGAACTTCATCCGCGAGACCTGGACGAAGTGCTTGCGGACTTTGATGCCCGTGGCGTGGGAGTGTCGGAAAGGCTGACTCGCGAAGAACTGTATGACGAGGCGATAAATGGCCCCAACCCGCTTCGCTGATACCAACGTGCTGCTCTACGCCGTCAGCCCGTTGCCGGAAGAGGCCGACAAACGCCGCAGGGCCCGTGATTTGTTGAGACGGTCCGACCTGGCGGTCTCGGTGCAGGTATTTCAGGAGTTCTACCACCAGGCAACACGCCCTACACGCCCGGGGCGTTTGACCCACGACGACGCATTGGCTTTTCTGGGGACCCTCTTGAGATTTCCTGTCCAGGATGTGACGCTCGACCTGTTCCGGGAAGCCGTCATTATCAGCCACCGCTAACAGTTGTCATATTGGGACGGCGCTATTTTGGCAGCGGCCCGTGCACTGGGGTGCGAGGCGGTCTATTCCGAAGACCTGAGCGCACAGCAAGACTATGATGGCCTGCGGGTGATAAACCCCTTCCATGAAAAAGTGGAGGCCAGATGACCACCGACACCAGCGAAAAGGGCTTGGAAAGCCTCATCTGCGCGGCGCTGACCGGCTTTGCCCGCAATCCTGGGGCCAACAGCGCGATCCAGCAACGACCGGCGGACTACGGCCCTGGTGGCTGCACGGCGACCCGTCGGACTACGACCGGGAGCATTGCGTGGACCTCGCCCAGCTCTCCGCCTTCCTGCGCGACACCCAGCCCGAAGCGGCAGTCCCGCTGGACTTGGAACAGGACAGTCCGGCCCGGCGCCGCTTCCCGTCCCGGCTGCAAGGAGAAATCGCCAAGCGCGGCACCATAGACGTGCTGCGCAAGGGAATCAAGCACGGGCCCCACTCCATAGACCTGTTCTACGGCGTCCCGTCGCCGGGGAACGTCAAAGCCCAGGTGCTGTACGGCCAGAACCGCTTCAGCGTCACCCGCCAACTCCGATATAGCGCGGACAATACTCAGTTGGCCCTGGACCTGCGCCTGTTCATCAACGGTTTGCCCGTCGCCACCTTCGAGCTGAAGAACAGCCTGACCAAGCAGACGGTTGACGACGCGGTGGAGCAGTACAAGCGCGACCGCAATCCCCGGGAGAAGCTGTTCGAGTTTGGGCGCTGCCTGGCCCATTTCGCCGTTGACGACCACTAGGTGCGGTTCTGCACCCACCTCCGGGGCAAGGAATCGTGGTTCCTGCCCTTCAACAAGGGCTGGAACGACGGGCGCGGCAACCCGCCCAACCCCAACGGCCTCAATACCGATTATCTCTGGAAGGAAGTGCTAACCCGCAACAGCCTGACCAACATCATCGAAAACTACGCCCAGATCGTCGAAACCAAGGACGACAAGACCGGCCGCAAGAGGCGGACGCAGATATGCCCCCGCTACCACCAGCTTGAGGTGGTGCGCAGTCTGCTGGCGGACGTGCCCAATAGAGGAGTCGGTGGACGATACCTGATCCAGCACTCGGCGGGCAGCGGCAAGTCCAACTCCATCGCCTGGCTGGCCCACCAGCTTGTCGGGCTGGAAAGGGACGGCTCGGCCCTGTTCGATACGGTCATCGTCGTCACCGACCGGCGGGTCCTGGACCAGCAGATTCGGGACACCATCCGGCAGTTTGCCCAGGTCCGCTCGGTGGTGGGCCATGCCGAGACCTCCGGCCACCTGCGGGCCCTGCTGCGGGATGGGAAGAAGATCGTAATCACCACCATCCAGAAGTTCCCGTTCATCCTGGACGCCATCGGCAACGGGCACCGGGGGCGACGCTTCGCCATCGTCATAGACGAGGCCCATTCCAGCCAGGGCGGGCGCACCTCTGCGTCGGTCTCCGCAGCATTGGCCGACACCGCCGCGGCCGCCGGGAAGTGGTCAGCCACCACCGCCCCGGACTTGCCACGGTCAACGATCAGGACGGGCTGGTCTTTGAGATGGGGCCGCCGCTGCATCTCGGCCTTGGCCCGCAGATGGGTGATGAGCACGCAGGCCAACTTCAAAACGCCTCCCGGACAGGAAGGTCCGCCGCAATTGCGGCAGTTTGGCGGGGGCGGATATACCGCTCAGCGTGGACATGAATCCGCCCTGTCGGCCCGGGGTACGGAGTCTTTTTCAATGAATGGCAATCCATAGGCGCCGGTTCGTCCTGGAACCCTCAGCTGCTGTTGGGTTATCGAGTGGAGAAGGGTGCTGCGGAATGATAAAGAACTAATGTTCGCAAGTCAATGCTCTCTCTTTTTCGAGTGCGGGTGGCAATTTGCGTTGCCGCTCTGTACAATCCGCCTTGCCACGACACCAGATTCCACCTTCAGCACCTTCGTCAGGAAATTCGCATAAGCGACCACGTGAGCGAGGCTTCTTGCCTCCTTCGGGCGCTTATGCGTATGGGGCTGGTGTCGTGGCAGATACCTTGCTCAACTTCCTGAAGGAGGCCCCCTGCCACGATATGCTTTCCCACTTCAACTCCAGGGCTGGCGACCCTCACGCGAACGCATTCCAGTTTTGCGTGGAGGTCGTGATGAACTCCAAAATCGCCGGGCTGATTTAGCTGGCATTTCTCCAGGCTCTTCCAATCCTGGGCTTGGAGGCCTGTCGCCAGCGGAGAGAACTCCGGTTCCGTCGGAGTAGGCGATGTGATGCCGTTTGGCTTGAAACTGTCATCCACGCCTGAACCTTGCCGGAACTGACATTTACCACTTTCCTTACAGCCACGATTGATGTAGCATCCCAAACGCTGAGGTTACGTTACCTGGGTCGCTCTGCGCCTGTTGGGACCAGCTTGTGGGCCACGTGCCCCCTGCTTCCCAACGTGGTGGCGTAGCCTCAGCAACTGCCCATCAAGTTGCAGGGGGCCCACGATGCACTCTACTCGCGCTTTCCACCTGTTTACCCACTTCTCCATTCACGCCGCTGCGTTGCTCGTCTTGGCCGCCGTCGCGGTGTTGCTCGCCACTGGCTGCGTCGGTGAGGAACCTGCTTCTCCCGGCACAGATGCCACGCCCCAGAGCACTGAGGGATCCCGACCACAGGAAGGCGGATCTGGGACGCGTTCCGCCAGCGCGAACACGCCGGAAGCCACGGAAGAAGCTGACAGACCTGCGGGCAGTTCGGGCGAAAGCGGAATCAAGAGCGGTGGTGAAATCATCAGCGCCGGCGATTCCCACACCTGCCGGGTTGGCGAAGACGGTTCCGTCGAATGCTGGGGCTGGAATGAATTGGGGCAAGCCGGGCCTCCGGCGGGGGAATTCGCCTCCGTCAGCGCCGGGGCTTTTCACACCTGCGGAGTGAAGACCGATGGCTCTGTCGCCTGCTGGGGCACAGGTCATTACGGCCAAACCACTGCTCCCCGTGGTGAATTCACCTCTGTCTCCTCCGGGGCATACCACACCTGCGGCGTGAAGACCAATGGCTCGGTCGCCTGCTGGGGAGGTACGAACAGCAACTACGGTCAAGCCCAGCCGCCCGAGGGGGAGTTCTCTTCCGTCAGCGGCGCAATAAGCCATACCTGTGGAGTGAAAACCAACGGCTCAGTGGCCTGCTGAGGCGTTGGCGTTGCCGGCCAAGCCGATCCGCCCGATGGGGAATTCGCCTCTGTCTCCGCTGGGACATACCACACCTGCGGAGAAAAGACCGACGGCTCAACCGTCTGCTGGGGCAATGACGCCCACGGCAGAGCCACGCCGCCCGGAGCCATGGCTGTAGCAGAGCCTACGCTTGCGCCCGCAGCAACCGCCGCGCCAACGGAGGCACCGCTGGTTGTCCCTACTGAAGCACCGGAGCCTACGTCGGCTCCAGCAACACCGGCTCCTACGGCGGCACCTGTGCCTCCCACCCCCACGGCAGCCACTCAATCCACACCTACACCTGCGCCCGTGATGCCTACACCCGAACCCACGGCGACGCCTGCGCCCACAGCAACACCCGCTGCCTTCCATTCCGTCAGCGCCGGTGGCAGACACACCTGCGGAGTGAAGACTGATGGCGGCGTAGCCTGCTGGGGCCGGAACGATGAAAGCGAGGCCACGCCGCCCGGCGGTTCATTCTCTTCCGTCAGCGCCAGTATCTTTTACACCTGCGGGGTGAAGACTGATGGCAACGTAGCCTGCTGGGGGAGTGACGGATATGGCCCGGCCACACCGCCCGGCGGTTCCTTCGCTTCCATCAGTGCCAGTGGCTACCACACCTGCGGAGTGAAGACCGACGGCTCCGTGGCCTGCTGGGGGGATAACGAATATGGGCAAGCCATGCCGCCCAGCGGTTCATTCTCTTCCGTCAGCGCCAGCTACCAGTACACCTGCGGAGTGAAGACCGACGGTTCCGTGGCCTGCTGGGGGGATAACGAATATGGGCAAGCCGCGCCGCCCGGCGGTTCATTCTCTTCCGTCAGCGCCGGCGGCGGACACGCCTGCGGAGTGAAGACCGACGGCTCCGTGGCCTGCTGGGGATCAAACGATGAAGGCCGGGCCACGCCGCCATCCTAGTCTAGATAGGGCTGCTTGAAAACACATCCCGTCGCAGAGCAATGGAGTTCGTCCCTTTCTCCGACGAGATGAATCGTCTCAGCATGGAAGTGGCAATTAGCAGTGTGGTCCCCAACTGGATAGACCGCGTAAGAGGCCGCAAAGTTGTCGAGACCTTTAACCAGAAGGTCGGCCCCATAGTCGGCCTTCGCATCCAACGGAACGGCGAGGTGGTCAAGACCAACTAGCGCCCCTTGCTTAGAAACTATCTCAAAACGAACTGGAAACCCCAGCCCGTCATTCCTGCGAAAGCAGGAATCCAGTGCCTTAAGCCGCCTGTCCGTGAAATTCACTGGGCGCACGATAGTTTTGAGATAGTTTCTTAGTCCTAACCCACTGCCCCCGGCTTCCTCGCCTCTCCACATCCTGCTGGACCTAGGCGGCATAGTAGTAGGGAACAGGCCAAGGGCAGCCGGCGCAGGGGTTCACGGTGAAGTCCAGTGCCGCCCAGCCATAGGGAGTGCGCCCGGCCTATGGCGGCCCCGGCCCGCACCGCCACGACAATCTCGGCTGGCGCTGCAACGGCTGCGAGCAGCCCCTCTACACTGCGGCGGAGGGGCTTCATCCCAACCCTCTCCCTTACGGGAGGGCCGCGTATCGCCGGCAGGCCCCAATGATTTCGCTCAACGCCGCCGTCTCGCCTTTGCGGGCATATCTTGGCCGGAGGCCCCGTCGGGATGGCAAGCTGAACGGGGCGGGCCGGTTGCCCGGCCAGCCCGCCACCCGCAGAAGCCCTCCGGGGAACGCAGCCGCGTCACACCCTTGGAATCACCGGTCTCCCGTCAGCGTCCCGGTCCAGGTGGAAGTGCTGCACCACCATCTTCTCCAGGTGCTGGATGTTGAAGGTAGCCGAGCCCACTGACAGCGGGAGCTCCGCCTCCCCGGCGGTTGCCTGCCCTTCCCCAGGGTTAGCCGTCCGCTGCCCGGCGTCCCGCTCCCGTCCGTTGTCCGGACGGTATTGCAGCTCATTCACCTGCTGCCACTCGTTATCCGAATGTCTCGCCTTGGGCGGACGCCGGAAGTCGACCGAACCGGCGATGCGCTCCAGGTCCTCCCCCAGGGCGTCCAGCCCCCAGATGATATGCACCATCTCGTGGTTCAGAGCAGCCCGCTCCATGCCCTCGTTGCGTTGCATATCGGGGAAAATCAACACTCCGGCGACGAAGTTCCAATAATCGGTGGCTTGCCGGATGCCCTCCCGCAGTTCGATGCGCCCGTCCACTGTCTCCTCCAGGGGGGAGCCGGTTGGCGTCAGGCTGCCGTCCGGGTTGCGCAGGTACCACTGGCCAGCGGCGTCCAGTTGGTACTCGCCGCCCTTCACCTGCACGGCGAAACGGCCTATGCCGTCCAGCCACAAGGCGAAGTCCACCTGCCTGCCGCCCTCGCGGTAGCGGAACTCATAGATGCCCCGCCCGTCCAGTTCCAGGTTCCCCAGGGCGTCGTACGCGTGGGCCTCGGCGTTCCTCTTGGGATCGCTGCGGCGCAGTTCCGGGAATTCACCCGGTATCATCTCGATAGCCATTTCTGCTGTCTTGCTCCTTGTTTTAATTGAAATGGAAAGGGCCGCACGCCCTCGCGCGGCCCGGTTGTGGCGGGGTCTCAATATGGCGCAGACCCCGTGCGCCAGTTCTTGCCCGAAGGCTTTTCTTTCCGGCTATATGATCATCCTTCTCACAGTATGTCCGTTTGCCACGATTCCATGTCATCACTTTCCGTGGCAGTTGGTGGAAGGGCAAGGGGAAAAGAGAGAAAAGAAAATCCAGCCCGGGATCGGGATGGATCAGTTTCGGCTGCATACTCATCCAGCAGCGCCGCCGCCGATTCGTGCCCGAGCATCTCGCCGGCGGGGACGCCCCCGGAGATGCGCTGCCGGACCCAAGGACGGAGGATTTCATCCACCATCTGGGGCTCGCGGGTATGGCTCTCGTTCCAGAGCCGCCGCTCCATCCTCAGCCTTCCCTGGAAGTAGTTCATGGAATCCATAATTCCCTTCCTTCATCCTGGGGGATCCCCGCCCCTTAGGGCGTCCGGGAAATGGGGAAAGAGGAAAAGAAAAGAGCCGCCCGGAACCGGGCGGCTTTCGGCGGCTGCCGCATTGTTTGGCTCTCCTCGCGCTATCGCCGGTCTGCTCTACCTCGCCTTACGCAGCAGAAGCAAGAATAATGGGAGAAGACGATATCTGCTCGGAATCAGGCGAGGTTGGGAGTTGATTCCACAAGCTGTCTCGGGGTGGACGCCGGAGCGCTGACCGTGAGCCGGAGGGGTTGGTCTTTACCCAGCGTCCAGCATAGGAGGGTAGGACTGGGGGATTTCGTCCTGACGAGAAGTCCGGGTAATTCCAGGTGCCTCGGCGGAAAACGGCGGCCTTTCCGTGGTTGCGGAGCGGGCAAAACGGGAAGAAAGTGAAGATCAAGCCCGATTCAGGCTGAAATCCAGTTTTTCAGCCAGCGTCGGTCTCGCGTTGCCCGGCATCGGCATCGGACGGAGCGTTCACCACTCCTGTGTGGTTTGCCGAGGTTATCCCCATGTGTGGCCGCGTTACCGGCATGGACGGGCAGGACTGCGGATTTCCCCGGTCCGGGGGGCTACCAGGGACACTCCCACTCCCAACAACCCGTTCTGCTAGGAGAAAAGTGGCGGCTGTTTCACCCTCCGTCCGCTAGGTATTAGGACCATCGTTGCGTCAATGCCCGGCGCTGCTCAAAAGAGACCGGTCGCAAATTGACGACTGCCATGGGATTGCTTAGGTTGTGAGCCAACGCGGATTCCGAGAACGCCCACGACGTTGCCATGGACTCCTAGACTCAGTTCCGGAAAGAACTGTGGAACCCGTGAGGGGCGGCGGGAATATACGGACGCCGCAATAAGGCGGTCAGCGTCATATCGGAGGCCGCCTTTCCCGTCGGCTGTCAGGGGAAATCAACCCCTCCGGTCCGATTTATCTCATTAGAATCCACGGAGTTTGCAATCGGCTCATATGATGAAACGGGGTTACTGGCCTGCCAGTCAATGGTGTAAAATGAGGCAAGCAATCCGGGAGGTTCACGTATTCCGAAACGTTTGATTGTGGATTCACAGCCGATTTTCTGCCAATTTTCGTAGCTAACACCCCTCAGTGAATGAGCAACTCGTATCCCTGCCTTCTAAGCAGCGGGTCGCGGGTTCGAATCCTGCCTGGGACGCCAAAACAGCCGAAACAACACCGGATGCAGCTACAAGATGGCTGCTCCGGACGCCGAATAGCCGCCCTCTCAGGCGGCTTGTTCTTTGGGGAATATACTTTCTGAAACCCGCGCTGCCCACAAGCGGGCGTACAGTTCGCGGAAGCCTGGCGCCGATGCGCGCTGGAGGTCTCGCACGGCGCAGCAGTAATGACGGACGGTGCTCGATGATGACTTATGAGTTCGACCTCGGTTCTTACAGTCGGCCGGTAACAACATCTTCGCCGGAGGCCCAGCTTTGGTTTGACCGGGGCCTGCTATGGACCTACGGATTCAACCACGAAGAGGCCGTCTTTTGCTTCAAGCAGGCGGCAGAAGCCGATCCGAAGTGCGCCATGGCCTATTGGGGTATCGCGTACGCTTTGGGTCCGAACTATAACAAGCCGTGGGAGGCGTTTGATGAGGCGGAAACTTCGAAAACGCTCACCGAGGCCTATGACGCAACAATGCGAGCTGCGGCGCTGGCGGACAGCTGCACCCTGGCGGAAAAGGACTTGATTGGGGCGCTACAACAGCGATATCAGTCTGCGCGAGTGCCGCAGGACCTGCCCGCCTGGGTCGATGACTTTGCCGCCGCTATGAGAGCCGTCTACCTAAACCACGTAGAGGATGCGGATATCTCGGCGCTGTTTGCGGAAGCGCTGATGAACCGCACCCCATGGGCGCTCTGGGATCTGGCATCCGGCAAACCGGCAGCAGGCGCCGACACCGAAGAGGTCAGGCAGGCGCTCGAACGAGGCATGCAACGTCGGGCGGAGACGGGCGCCCCGCCGCACCCGGGAATGCTGCACATGTACATCCACTTGATGGAAATGTCGCCCTTCCCGGAACAAGCTTTGCTCGCCTGCGATCAGTTGCGGGGCTTGGTGCCGGATTCCGGCCATCTGCAGCACATGGCAACGCATATCGACGTGTTGTGCGGCGATTATTTGAGCGTTGTGAATTGGAATGAAGAAGCGATACGGGCCGACCGCCGGTATCTGGCCGCCAGAGGGCCGTTTAACTTCTATACGCTATACCGCTGTCATGACTATCACTTCAAGGTGTACGGGGCGATGCTCCTGGGCCAGTACCAGTCCGCCATCGAGGCGGCTGAGGAGTTGATCGCTGCCCTCCCCGAGGATCTATTGAGCGTGCAGTCGCCGCCCATGGCAGACTGGCTGGAAGGGCTGGTGCCTGTGAAGCAGCATGTATTTGTGCGGTTCGGCAAATGGCAGGAAATCCTCGCGCAGGAACTGCCGGCGAATCCCGAACTGTACTGCGTGACCAGCGCGACCATGCGGTATGCCAGGGCCATCGCCTTCGCAACGCTGGGGGATTCGAAGTCGGCAGCGGCCGAGGCCGAGGCGTTCGAGCGGGACTTCGACCGTGTGCCGGACGGCCGGTATTTGTTCAACAATTCCTGCCGCGATATCCTGGCTATCGCGCGGGAGATGATGCTAGGCGAACTCGATTACCGCCGGGGCGACATCGAATCGGGCTTCGCGCACTTGCGTCAGGCCGTCGCCCTTGACGACAACCTGCCCTATGACGAGCCTTGGGGCTGGATGCAACCTGCCCGGCACGCCCTCGGCGCCCTCCTGCTGGAACAGGGGCGCGTGGAGGAAGCCCTCGCCGAGTATAGGGCAGACCTCGGCTTCGACTCAGTGCTCAGTCGTCCAAGTCAGCACCCCGATAATGTCTGGAGTCTGAGCGGCTATCACGAATGCCTGGAGCGAACCGGCCAGCAAGAATTGGCGGCGGTCGCGCAGCAGCGGCTAGCCCTGGCCCGGGCGCGCGCCGACGTGCCGGTGCAGGCGTCCTGTTTTTGTCGGCTTGAGAGTGCAGTCTGAGAGCGGCGCAATATGAGCCGCCTGGCTTGACCGACTCTGCGGCTCAGCCTCTGAGTCCTGCGAGTTGCTACCGGGGCGCGTCGGAGGAGAAATCAAGGCGGGTCCGGTTAAAGGCTGTCGCCGAGGGAATGCAGCAACCTGACCTCCAGGGCCGACCCACGTGTTGAGTTAGCCCAACCAGCGTTAGCCCTGCCCCATTTCCTGTACCAGCCAAAGCGCCAGTATTGCGGATCACTGGGCGTCCCGCGTTATGTCCCCCTGGGCGCTTGGACCCCTGCTAACCGAGCTTCGCCGACGGCATCAACTACACACCGTCAGCAGTACGAAATTCGTAACCTGACAGCGAACATCGAGGCAAAAAGTTCGCTTGCCGTGAAATGATATTCGCCGATTGACACGCAAAAATAATTTAAGTAGTATGCTGTGAATCTCTGAACCAGGAGGGTCGGCGCCTCCAATTATTTCACTCCACAGGCTACGGCCGGCATCTGCCGGTACTGCGGCGAATTCTCTCCCAACCCTGTAGCTCTGCTGCCCCTCATGACAGTCGACGTCAAGCAGGTTGCCCTTCTTGGACGGGATCAAGGTCTTCGCCATTGCCGACAAGTGCAGGACCTCGACGGGCTTGGAGGCAGGCCGGACCGACTGATTCCCAGTGGAGGCTACTCCTCGGCTATTCTCGGAAGCAGCTTGAAAAATTTGCCAGACACGCTTGATGGGGAAGGGAGTGTTCCAATACTCAGGGTCAGGCGTCGTCTCTTGGCGCTTCGAGTCCGACTTCCATGACCCTCCCGTGGATGACCCGCGCGTCAGGAAGGGCTATCAGAAGGAGCACGTATGGATAAAAGGCTGACCGGCAGGTAGCCCTCTGGAAACAGGTTGCCGCTTGGGGGCATCGCCGGACAGCTATCAGCGAGTAGGCTTGGCGCACGGCCCGGAATTGTAACCCAAACGTTAGTGGAGGCATCGCGATGTACACCAATCCGCTGTCGAGCATCAGAGTAACTTTCCTGCTTCTGTGTGCCCTGCTGCTCGTATTTCTCGCCGCCTGCGGAGGCGATGATGGTGAAGACTCCGCGCCTGCGGCGACCGCCGCGCCGGCGGCGACCACTGCGCCGGCGGCGGGAGGGGCTGCCGCGACCGCTGCGCCGGGGGCCGCCGCGACCACTGCTCCGGCAGCGACCACCGAGCCTGCGATGGCGCCACCGACTGCCGCTCCTCTATCGTTAGCGACCCCCACCCCCGAAGCTGCGAAGGTAACCGCAGCGGGGTACTGGAGAGAGTTCGTGGATCAGGGGCAGTACGGTGGAATCCTACGGGAGGGCCACATCTACGAGAACGACCACTGGAGCCCGTGGGTCGGATGCTGCAACAGGTCAATATTTATTGCCCGCAACCCCTACAACCTGCTGGTGATGCGTGACCCGGAAGACCAGAACACCATAGTCGGTGATCTGGCCGAAGGTTGGGAGTGGGCTGCGGATGGTAACAGCGTCACCTTCAATATCGCCCAGAACGCAACGTGGTTCGACGGCCAGCCTGTTACCGCTGATGATGTGGTGTTCAGCCTGGACAATATGTCGGACCTGGACCAGGTAAGGCCGCGGACCAGGAACATCGATCCCTACTACGCCAGCTCCGAGGCCGTAGACGCCCACACGGTGAAGGTAAACACCAAGTTTACCAACCCTGCGGCCCTCCTCCCCTTCCTGACCGTGGATTTCATGGTCATGCACCCCAAGCACGTGCTGGAAGGCAAGCCGGGTGATGTGGCCGATTTCTTCGCCGACCCCGATAACCTGGTGGGCTCAGGCGCCTTCATGTACAAGACCAGGGAACTGGGCAGCAGCATGGAGGTGGAGAAGAACCCCAACTATTTCAAGGAGGGGCTGCCCTTCCTGGACGGAATCAAGGTCTTCGTCATCAATGACAAGAGCAGGCTCGCGGCAGCCCTTGAGGTAGGGCAGATCGATTGGGCTCCCGGCGCAGCCTGGACTGAGCCACAGATAAGAGATCTTGCGCGAGCGCTCGAGGGTAAGGGCAGGGTCCTGTTTACCCCCGTTACTAACGTCTTCCGCTACTACGAGTTCAACACCAACAACGCAGACGAACCGGTGAGCGACCCCCGGGTGAGGAGGGCGATCTACCTGGCCTTTGACAGCAAGGAGCAAGTGGAAATAACCCGCCTCGGCAATGGCAGCCTGGGCATCCCCTTCTTCCCGGGAACCTGGATGTCGGCGACCCCTGAGGAGATATCCGAGTGGCCCGGCTTCCGGTACGTAGACAAGGACAGTGGCGAGCTGTACATCGGTGACCCGGTGGGTGTGCCGAACTTGGTGAAAGACCCCGCAGACCTGCAAATGGCGAGGGACCTCCTGGCCGAGGCCGGGTATCCCGAGGGGTTGGAACTTGACTATCTGTACGCCGATATATTCGAAGAGGAAGCCGTACTACTCGAGCAGAATTTGCTTGAGATAGGGGTCAAGCTGAACCTGCTGACCAGGGACACGACTACTGCAGCCAACGCTGAGCAGTCGGGGGAATACAGGCATATGCTCGGCTTTGGCCATGGAACCAACATCATTGACCCCGATGACGTATTCCTGGGCGTATACTTGCCCGGCGGGCCCCGAAACGCGCAGAGGTACGAGGACCCCAGGGTCACTGAAATCTTTGAGAGGCAAAAGAGCGAGCCTGACCAGGTGGCGCGGCGCGCCATCATAAAGGAAGCGGAGGACATCATCCGCATGGGTGAGGGCCATGGCCGCCCCATGTTCTGGCACGCGGTGGAGCAGTTGATCCACCTCAACCACGTCAAGAACATGAACACCGGGCCGTTTACCGTTCAGTACGGCTACCAGAAGGAGCATGTCTGGATAGAGCAGTAACCGCCGACACCGCAACCCCTGAGTCGGCACCGACAACTGTCCCGGCGGCCGCCGTCGCGCTGCCGGGACCTCTGCCCTGTTGACGGCAGTAATCTCCGCGGCCGGACCTGTCCGGCCGCGCCAAAATACTGGGAATCTTTCAAACTTAGCCTTCAGCTACCAGAGTTCAGACACCAAGGGCCCATCGCCGGTTGCTGGGGGCTGATTTGGTCCCAGCCATTCCGCAGGAGCAAGCATGACCGGGTATATCTTCCAGAGGCTTGCCCTCTTCATTCCCACGCTAATCCTGGTCTCCTTCGTGGTATTCGCCATCATGCGGTTCCTTCCTGGAGATCCGGCGATAGCGCTGCTCAGCCAGGGAGGCGCGGGGAGCTTTACCGAGGAAGACGTTCAGAGGATGCGGGAGCGGCTGGGGACCGACAAGCAGTTCCACGTGCAGTATTGGGAGTTCATCAAGGGCCTGGTAACATGGGACCTCGGCGAGTCCTTTGAATTTACCGGAGTCCCAGTGTCCGAGATGCTGGAGACCAGATTCCCCCTCAGCGTAGAGCTGGCCCTGCTTGCCCTGATCCTCTCATACATAGTTGCCGTGCCTTTGGGCGTGCTCTCGGCAGTGAAACAGGACAGCTGGTTAGATGGTGTGTCCAGAGTATTCACTGTCGGGGGCATTGCGCTTCCGCCCTTCGTGGTGGGTTTGTTGACGATATTCATACTGGCCCGCTTTTTCGAATGGTTGCCCCCATTAGGCTATGCCCAGCTTTGGACAGACCCGCTGACGAATTTGCAGCAGTTGATATTCCCGGCCCTGGTCCTGGGTTACTTCAACATGGCCTTTGCCACCAGGGTTACCCGCTCCGCCATGCTGGAGGTCCTGCGGGAGGACTACATCAGGACCGCCCGGTCCAAGGGCCTCCATGAATGGATTGTTATCGCCCGCCATGCCCTGAAGAACGCCTTTTTGCCCGTGCTGACCGTCGCCGGCTTCCAGTTGAGCCGCCTGATTGGTGGAGCGGTGATTATTGAGGTTATCTTCGTGGTCCCGGGCATCGGCGAAATGTTGGTGAGAAGCGTCCTGATCAGAGACTACCCCATCGTTCAGTCCACGGTCATGCTGATAGCCGTCGTGGTGCTGGTCCTGAATCTGATCGTTGATCTGGCCTACGGCTGGCTCAACCCCAGAATCCGCTACGGATAAGAGGCTATCCAGCCCAACGGGAAGAGTGAAGTCATGTCGAGTGATCAATCCGCGATAGCTGCGCCCGCGATCGTCAGAGGCATTCGGACGACGCAGGGCTTTGCGCTTGGGTTGGTTGATTTCTCCAAGAGAAAACCCTCGGGAGCCGTCGGCGGCGCAATGGTATTCCTCCTGATACTGATTGCGATATTTGCGCCGCTCATTTCACCCTTTGATCCCAACCAGATTAACGGCGAATATTCATTTGCGCCCCCCGGAACAACTATGCCTCTGGGTGGAAATTTCGCGGGGCAGGATGTCCTGAGCAGGCTCTTTTACGGGGGCCGCATCTCTCTGTTCGTCGGCTTCGTGAGCATAGCAATAGGCATAACGGCAGGTGCCTTGATGGGCGCTATCAGCGCCTACTATGGGGGGAAATTCGACCTCATCGTACAGCGTTTTGTGGATGCTTTTATAGCCTTTCCCGGAATAATCCTGGCGTTGGCCCTCATGGCAGCCCTTGGCTCGTCGGTGTTCAATATCATCATTGCCCTGGTCGCCGTCTTGGCCCCCAGCGCCATCCGGACCGTGCGCTCCCAGGCGCTGGCCCTCAAGGAGATGGACTATGTGCTGGCCGCCAGGGCGGTGGGCGCTGGCGACGCGCGCATCATTATCCGCCACATCGTGCCCAACTGCCTGGCCCTTTTCATAATTCTGGCCACCATTAATTTGGGCTATGCCATCCTTGTTGAGGCTTCTCTGAGCTTCCTTGGCGTGGGCGTGCCGCCGAACGTGCCAACCTGGGGCGGCATGCTGTCAGGACTAAGCCTCACGGAGATGTCGAATTATTGGTGGCTGGTCGTGTTTCCGAGCCTGTTTCTGGGCATTGCGGTGTTCGGATTCAACCTGCTGGGTGACGCCCTGCGAGACGTGCTGGACCCGCGACTGCGGGGGACTGGCTGAGCAACATTCTTAACGGGCTTCCTATTCTTAACGGCCTTCCAGGGTTGGCCATAGCCGGGGCCGTCGCCGCGGCCATGGCTTGCACTGCGGCAACCCCGTATGCCACTCCTCCCCAGCCGGAGACCCAGGGCCTGTTCACTCCCTCGCCTGTCGCACGTGACGAAGCTGAGAGCTCTTCTCATTTCCCCACGCCAGTGGTGGGCGGCAACTGGCGTACCAACCGGGAAAGGTACATCTTGGACCCGGACGTTCTGGGCCCCGGCAATAACCGCGACGCCATACCCCCCATCTACCGGCCTCAATTCGAGTCGGTGGAGTCAGCGGACTCCTGGCTGGATGATGACGACCCGGTCGGTGTGTTGGCCCTGGACGGCGAGGTCCACGTGTACCCCCTGCGCATGCTGGTGTACCACGAGGTGGCCAACGACCAGATCGCCGGTGTCCCGGTCCTGGTGACTTTCTGTCCCCTGTGTGACACGGTGCTTGCCTTTGACCGGCGGGTTGCCGGGGAGGCTCTCCTGTTCGGAGTTTCCATGAAGTTGCTCCACGATAACCTCATCATGTGGGACCACCAGACCGAGTCGTGGTGGCAGCAGGTGTCAGGTATGGCCATCGTGGGAGACTTGGCCGGTGAGCAACTGGACTTTCTCCCGGTTCGCACCCTCTTCTGGCGGGATGTGCGCCAGAGTATGCCCCAAGCCCGAGTCCTTTCCCGGAAGGCTGGATTCCCGGAAACTGAGGCAGGCTTCTACGACATCAAAATGTGCCCTGTCGACTACTCTGCGGAGCCGCCGCTCTGGACCGGCGGGCCCACCAGCGAGGCCCTCGGCTCACACGCCCGGGTGGTGGGCCTGAATCTGAAGGGAGCGGTGGCCTACCCTGTGCCTGCCCTGGCCCAACGGCAGGTGGTCAACGACGTGGTGGATGGCAGGGACGTGGTCCTTTTTTATTCCGCTCAACCGTGCTCCGGGAGGTGGGGGGCTGAGACCGTTGACACGGCTTCCGTCTACAGCCCCCTGGTCGGCGAACGGAGGCTGTCCTTTTACCCGGAGGAAGGTGAAATCCTCGACCGGGAGACCGGCAGCACGTGGAGCCCAGGGGGGCTGGCAGTGCGCGGGCAACTTAAAGGAAGCCAACTGGAGCCCCTCCCCTACACCATCTCCTTCTGGTTCTCCTGGGTTGCCTTCTACCCGGACACCGACCTCCGGCTGAACGACTAGGGGATCTCGCGCGACCTTCTTC
This sequence comes from Dehalococcoidia bacterium, assembly GCA_965203005.1. GTDB lineage: Bacteria > Chloroflexota > Dehalococcoidia > Lucifugimonadales > UBA3495 > VXOI01. The sequence goes on along the minus strand of CBDBBS010000002.1, from coordinate 47,420 downwards.
CTGGCCACTGGGATCCCGAGTAGAGGCCGCTCTTCGCGGGCGAGTGCCCGGCCTCCTGGCAGAACGCCCCACAAGCCATCCCAGCTGATCTCAGTCGCCGTGTTCCTCCAGTAGGTTGTCTTCTGTCAAGGACGCTGAGGATGTGGGGCACCGTGGCGGGGCAATCGTGTACCACTTACTTGACGACTGACGGCGGCACATCAGGCGGAGTGGGAAGGTTGCGGGAGATGAAGGCGAGCGAAGATTTTGCGGCCTGTTGTGGAATGTCCGGAGCCTGGAACGCGTCTTTCTCCCGTCTGTGCTTCAGTCCGTAGCTTTCGCCGTTCATCTCCAGGATGTGTACAGGGTGGGTGAGGCGATCCAGCAGCGCGCCGGTGAGCCGATCCTGGCCGAAGATCTTTGTCCATTCGCGGAAGGGGAGGTTATTGGCCACAATCACGTCAGGACCTTGTTCACGACTGACAGGCCAGTGGCCAGCCTCTCCCTCCAGTCCTCACGGGGGTGGCGCACCGCGTTAGTACAAATCCTGAACAGGCAGACTGCCTCTCTCATGTCTAACTCCTCCTCCGTCCACCGGAAGCGTTCAAGAGACTCCTCACGAAAGGCGTCATGGTACTCGCCGAAACTACTTCCTCTACCGCTGACCCGGGAAGCCCATTTCAGGTGGGCCAGAAAGTTTCCGACGTCCAGCATCGGTTCTCCAGGCCCAACTCCCTCGATGTCCACCAGGGATATCTTGCCGTCCGGCAGGACCACCATCTGGTCATCGTAAAAGTCGTTGTGGGCAATGCCAGTGGGTCTCCAGGATTCAATGAACTGGTCAAGTGCCTGTACTGCTCTCCTGTATTCCTGCCGTGCGCCTTCATCTTCGCTGACAGAGTGTCTGAGAATCGCCCTTGCCCTCCGGTAGGCTCCTGGCAGGTTAAACGGCGCACTGTTGGAATCCTCTCCTGATACAGTCCACAGGCTCTCTAACGCGTCAAGGATCAAGCTGGACGGCGGCGAATCGCCCCTCTTGATCAGCCCTCGCAGGTTCTTTCCAGGGATTTCCGAGAACCATAGTACCCCGCCCTCTGGCCACAGGCCCGCCAGCCTGGGTACTGCAAAGCCGGACCTTCCTATCAGTTCTGCGGATTCAAGAATAGCAGGGACCGTAGAAGGACGTACCACGCGGACATAAAGTCTCGATCTGCCCATTCGGTGCCTCAACACCGCATGGCTCCGCGGGCGGTAGCGAATCACCTGGACTCGCATTCTCCGGGGAGATATCGACATCACGTGTCTGCTGACCAGTCGGAGCGCGGACTCTGGGTCGCAGGCTTCCCCAAGCCCCGGCAGGTATTCGTCGTCAGGAAAACATGATATCCGCAGGTGGTTGGCTGGCCCCATTTGAAAAGTAAACCTTTCGTTGGGCAAGTACGCGTCATCAGGCCACTCGGCCTCGTAGGTAACGATGGCTTCCTTTCCACGGGTGTGGCTAACTCCCTGGATCAAGAGCCGGTTGGGATGGAATTCCTGCTCGCCAAATTTTTCACACAGCTTTTGCCAGACCCATTCGCCATCGAAGAGCCCTGGCAGATCAGGCAGGTCCCTGTCTGCCGGGAATTCCATCTCTGGATGAATGAAAATTTCAGCAGAGGCGGCATTCATGGCTAGCTGCTGCCAGAGTTGTCATCGTTGGAGCCTGATTCAGGCGTGGGTGGAGTATCCGGTGTGGGCGTAGGAGGGGTAACTGCCGACGGCGTGTCTATGCCGTCGGAGTCGGTCCCGTCGTTGTCCGTGGGCGTCGGCGTGTCTATGCCGTCGGAGTCGGTCCCGTCGTTGTCCGTGGGCGTCGGCGTATCGATGCCGTCGGAGTCGGTCCCGTCGTTGTCCGTGGGCGTCGGCGTATCGATGCCGTCGGAGTCGGTCCCGTCGTTATCCGTGGGCGTCGGCGTGTCTATGCCGTCGGAGTCGGTCCCGTCGTTGTCCGTGGGCGACGGCGTATCGATGCCGTCGGAGTCGGTCCCGTCGTTGTCCGTGGGCGTCGGCGTGTCTATGCCGTCGGAGTCGGTCCCGTCGTTGTCCGTGGGCGTCGGCGTGTCTATGCCGTCGGAGTCGGTCCCGTCATTGTCCGTGGGCGTCGGCGTGTCTATGCCGTCGGAGTCGGTCCCGTCGTTGTCCGTGGGCGTCGGCGTGTCTATGCCGTCGGAGTCATCCTCTTCATCTTCGTCCGGCATTGGGCGGGACGTTGGCGCCAGCGTTGCCTCGGGGGTTTGATTGGGCAACGGGTTGGGTGTTGGCTCCGGAGCCGGCAGGGTCGCCTGAGAGATGGACAGGCTCTTACCTAGTCCTGATCCGGCCAGGTTCGAAATCCACTTGGCCTCCGGATCTCCTTCCATTATCAGAGCGCCAGCGGCGCCGGTGTTGGACGATCTGTACAGATCGAAAGCTTGCACTGTCATCAAGTAGGCACGAATATCGTAGCTGGTATCCGGCTGAAGACCGGAGATAGTCAAAACCGTGTCATCGGTGACGCCGTGAGCAATGGCGAAGTTGGGCTGACTTCCTGGGACTCTCCAACCAATCCTGAGATAACCAGGCGAACTTCCGGGCATATCGACCTGGAGGTCTATCTCGTCCGATCGCGCACCTGCCACGGCAAGGGCCCCGGAAAGCAGGGCGGGAGGAGTGCGGTCCGAGACCGTGTACAGGCTGAATTCCTGGCTCTGGTCTCCATCACTCCCGGTGGCCGATACAGTGCATACCGTTTCCGTCCCGGTGTTCGAACCGTGAACTTGACCCAGGGTATTGGACTCCAGTTTCAGCTTGCCAGACTCAACGGCGACGGACCGGTAGTAATCTGCACGCGACTCATCGCACGAAACAAGGCTGAACGATACTCCGGTGATCCCGTCAGCCAGGAAGTTGCCCAGAGCGACTTCCGTAGCGCTCCCATAGCGAGTAAGGATGCCGTATTCGGCATCGAGGTCGAAGTACCCAGGGCTATTGCCGATTTGCCTCGGGACGATGGAAGATGTAGCAGACTTGCTGACTGCTAATCCCATTTCACCATCCTCGTCCCCGGCATCCTCTTTCCGGACTTCACCGGAGTCGGTGGCAACGGAAGGTGCTGCGTTGTCCCCGTAAGGGATGGCCGTCAGGTCAACGCCGCTCCAGATCAGAGCAGCGGCCACCAGCAAGGACCAGATTGCCTTTGTAGCTGAAAGCAGCGCTGCCAGAATCATCGCGCGCTCCTACCTGGTCAGGCTGGAAGAAGTGGAGATACGTGATTTCCAACCGTGCCTGGCCCCGGCGGTCAATCTGAAACACCGGGGCTGAGTGCTCTCCCTGACGCGCTGATCTTGCCAGGGCCCGGCCTCTCACATCGAGACGTTCAGAAACAGCGGGCGCGTGCCTCAGCCTGTGTGTTTCCTGACGAAGTCTCCGCAACTGTCCAGGGACTGCCTCGCCTCGGGGAGGAACGACACGAAGGCCTGCCAGACGTGCGGCATGTCATCCCACACTTCCAGCGTAACGTCCACGCCCGCCGCTTTGGCCTTTTCCGCCAGTCGCAGCGAATCATCCAGCAGCACCTCGGCGGTACCCACCTGCACCAGCAGCGGGGGCAGGCCGCTCAGGTCGGCGTAGTACGGAGACGCCAGTGGCGTGGTGCGGCTCCGGTCGCCCAGGTAAGCAGCCGCCATGCCTTCGAGCATATCCCTGTCGATCAGCGGGTCGACTTCGGCCTTGGTGACAAACGACTCTCCCGTGTGGGCCAGGTCGGTCCAGCCGGAGTGCGATATCCCGCCTGCCGGAAGGGGATAACCAAAGTATTTCAGGGCGACCAGCGTGGCGATGGTCAATCCGCCGCCACAGGAGTCGCCGCCAATGACAATGCGCCCCGGCGATATGCCCCCATCCAGCAGCCAGCGGTATGCGGCCACGGAGTCCTCCACCGCCGCAGGAAACGGGTGCTCCGGGGCCAGCCGGTAGTTGAGACCCAGCACGCGGGCGCCGGACACACGCGACAGGTAGGAAAGCGGCGACCTGTGTGTGCGCATGGAGCCGATCATGTAGCCCCCGCCGTGGAGGTACATTACAACGCGGTCGTCGGCAACGCCAGGCGTGGAGATCCATTCGGCGGAGACGCCACCCGCTCCCACCTGCTCGAAAACGGCATCATCCGGCAGTTCGAACTGGCCCGTGAACTGCTCGTACCAGACGCGGAACTCTTCGACAGTGGTGAAGGCTTGGGTCTCCGTCTTTCCGTCGCGAAACATGGCTATTGCCCGGTCCAATTCTGGTGAAGCCATAGCGCAATCTCCTTCTCAGGATTTCGTGGCTGATCGTGTCGCCCTTATCCCGGCAACTCGGTGATTGATATCCAGCACGGCCCGTCGCCAAGGGTGACAGTTTCGGAGCGTTCCAGCACACCCGACCCCTGGTCCACCTGGAAGATGGCCATCTGCCCGGAGTCCTGGCCTGCGGAGTAAATGTAGCGGTCGCCGGGGCCAAGGCACAGCGCGTTGGGTCTTGCTTCCGAGGCGACGATGCCATTGCCGGTCAACTCGCCCGTGCCGGAGTCCACGGTGTAACAGGCGATGCTGTCGTGGCCCCGGTTCGGCGCGTACAGGAACCGTCCCGATCCCGTGATCTGAATCTGCGAGCAGGTGTTCCGCTCGGCAAAGCCTTCCGGCGGCAGCGTGGTGATGGTCTGGAACAGCGACAGCGTGCCGTTGGATGTGTCCAGCCGGTAGCCGCTCACGCTGCAGCCCTGCTCGTTGGAGAAGTACAGCACGTTGAGAGATGGATGGAAGCAGAAGTGGCGCGGACCCAGGAATTCCTCCGGTTCCACTATGGCCGGGTCGTTGGGAGTAATCTGGCCGGTGTCCTCATCGAACAGGAACTGCCAGACCTGGTTGGGGCCGTTTCCCGCGATGTGGGGAACGAAGGCGTAACGGTTGGTCGGGTCGGTCTGCATGGCGTGGGCGCCGGTGGCCGTTTCCAGGGACACGACGGGCGGGCCTCCCACCGAACCGTCATCGCCGATGGGATGGACCGCCACCCGCGCGCCCTGGTAGTAGGACGACAGCACGAACTTTCCCCTGCGGTCGGTGTTGACGTATACCGGCCACGAGTCCAGCGGCGCCGATCCTGTCTGCGTCAGCCCGCCGCCAGCTTGGTCTATGCGAAAGCTGGACAGGCCGGGAGTCTCACGAGTGCCGCAGTACAGGTGATTGCGGTCAGGGCTTATGGCCAGGGTGAACGGCCCGCCGGGCACGGAAACGTCATGCTGATGGGCCAGGCTTCCGCTGTCCGGGTCCACCGTAAAGACAGAAATCTTGTCGTCTCCACTGACAGCGACATACACGTAGTGGGGCATAGTTGCCTCCTTAAAGGTTTCTTGAGGAAAGAAACTCCCGGACCTGCTGGACGCACCACTCCGGGTGGATCGCATTGATGCCGTGGCCCAGGCCGGGGTAGACCACTAACCGCGAGTCAGGCAGCTGCTCCGCCATGAATTGTTGCTGCTCGAGGGTGGAGGTGGGCGACTTCTCACCCACCAGGAGCAGCGTTGGCGTTTCGACCTCCTTCAGGTAGGGGCTGAAATCCAGCGTATCGAGGTATGCCTGGAGGCTCCGGCCCACAGAAGCGGGCGTCCGGTCCATTTCGGCGGTGTACCAGTCCACCAGCCCCTGTGGCGCGAACCGGGTGTCCAGCCGGTTGTTGATGGTGGCGGTGGACCATGCGCCCACGCTGCGTCTCAGGGCATCGTCAGTGTCTCCGCCACGACCGGACCGATCCCGGCTGGGCAGGCGACAGGGGGTGTTGCACAACACCAGCGCCCTCACCCGTTCGGGGTGCCTGTGGGCGAAGTTCAGCCCGAGGATACCACCAAATGACTCGCCCACATACACCACGTCTTCGATGCCGAGGTTGTCGAGGATGCTTGTCAGATCGTTGACGAAGATATCCAGGGATGACTCGAACCGTCCCTCGTCGATGGCGGACAAGCCCATCCCCCGCATATCGGGACGCAGCACCCGGAACTGCCGGGCCAGCAGAGGTACCCAGTTGTACCAGAACTTGCCGTTCCGCGAGAAACCGTGCTGCAACAGGACTGTCGGCGCAGCGCGCCACGGGTCGGTAAAGTCGTCGTCGTAATAGTGCAGGTCCACTCCGGGCGCGACGGTCAACTGGGGCATGGTTGTTTCTCCTTAGCGCTGAAAGGCCGGAGGACAGGTTCCCTCTCCTGCCGGGGGAGAGAGAGTTAGATAGCTACCATCAGCCGGTGGGTCCGAAACCATCCCTCTGCGCCCACCGCATGCCGTCGGGGTCATGCGCCACCTCGACGGTCTCACCCCTGGAGTTGCGCAGTCCCAGGGGATGCTGCACCAGCTCAATCATGTTGCCGTCGGGGTCCTTGATGTACGTGGAGTGCCCGCCGCTGTAGGCCCGGGTGGTAGGCGCAGAATAGGGCACCTGCAGGGCGTCCAGGTTGGCGATCATCTCCTCCCAGTCGTGGATCTCGACGGCGAAATGCCCCGACGGGTTGGGCGTGTCCGTGAGGGTGCTGTGGATTTCGCCGTTGCCGATCCTTAGCTGCAACTGGCCTTGGTTCAGTTCCGGTCCGCGGTCGAGATATTCAGCTCCCAGAACGTTTTGGTACCACTGGCGGGACCGTTCCCTGTCGCTGATCTGGATGTTGATGTGCTGGATCATCGTGACTCGGGACATGGCTTTCCTCCCTGTTGGGCTGATGTTTCGTTTTTTCGAAGGTCTCTGTTCTCTACCTTTTCACCCCCACCCTGACCCTCCCCCTGAGGGGGAGGGAACTTGGAGCACATCTATCCGTTGCCTCTACACCCGGCGCAGCAGTTCCTCCTCCAGGCGACCGGCATCAAAGGCTTGCGTGGCCTCGGCAACCTGCGCGTCCACCTCCCGCACCATCCGCTCGGCCTCCGTTTCCTCCGGGGATTCCGGCAGCTCCTCCTCCCGCTGTCTGCGGCGCTGCACGTCGCGGGCATGCTCCACGAACAGCCGCCGCATGGCCACCACCACCGAGTCGGTCGATGACAGGTACTCGGGAGAGGCGTACTGGACGTATTTCTCGGCGTCGTAGTCCTGGTTGCGGAAGTTGAAGTTCAGTTCCCAGTTCCGGTAGGGCCAGGTAACGCTGCTCCACAGCTTGCGGACAATGCCGGGTTTTCTGGCGTAACGCTCCACGTTCAGGTACACCATGCGCGTGAGATTGGCCTCGACAGGCACGGCCCAGCGGGTGCTGCGGAAGAACTCGTTGTTGCCGCCAGTGCGCGACATACCGGGCAGCCTGGTCCCGTTCCATTCGTTGACATCGGGAGTGCGGGCCTGCCTTGGCTGGAGGCGCCCCGGCATCTGACCTCTGCCCTTGGCCTTGCGGTCGAAGAACCATGTCCACAGCAACCGCCAGCGGTGCAGCGGCCAGACCCCGTCCACGCCAGGGTAGTACATCTGGTATGGCACCACGCCGCTCTCGTCCTCGTAGTACTTTTCGACGTGGGACTTGCCCTCGCCGGGGCGATAGTGGACGTTCTTTTCGTTGACCAAGGTAACCCGGTAGCCCAGGGGAGTCCTGGGACGCCCTCCCAGGCGGCTCTTCAGGATGCGCAGGGCGTTGCGATGCACCATGAAAGCGTTGTGGGCGTCCATGGTGTTTTCCAGCACCAGCACCCAGTTGCAGTCGAACATGGTGAACGAGGGCCGGAAAATGTTGTGCTGCTCAAACATTTCCGGCGGGATGTCCTCCTCCGGCGCGACCGGTTCGCCGTCGCCCATCCACACGAACACCATGCCCTTGATGTTGGCCGTCGGATACTTGCGGGCCTTCATCCCCGGCGCCCCGGCCATCTTGGAGTCCGGGCCCTCGGTCAGGAAGGCGACGCAGTTCCCCTCGCCGTCGAAGGTGGCGCCGTGATAGGGGCAGGTCAGGAAACCCTTGAAATAGCAGCGGCCCATGGACAGGTACACCGAGCGGTGCGGGCACAGGTCAAGCAGCGCCTGCACCTCGCCGTCCTTGTCCCGGAAGAAGACCAGGTCGGTGCCCAGCATCCGCAGCACCTCGGGCCGGTCGCGTTTTACGTCCTTGGCAGGCAGTGCCGGGTACCAGTATTCACGGTACCCCGTTGGAGGTATCCGGCTGCGACGGTCTAGGGGGTCGTCCGGGACATGGAAAGGCGGCGGCCCGTCGACCGGCTGAGTGCCACGACGCATGTGCCTGTAGCCGCCGGGATAGCCGGACAGCAGCTTGTTCTTCAGCTTTCCGAGCACCATCGGTCAACTTCCTTGCTGGTTGCTGGTTGTTCTTGGTCTGCGGTCTCCCATAGCGATAAGGGCGCCCACAAGGGACGCCCCTACAGGACGGCCCACGGCTGGTAGGGGCAACCCTTGTGGTTGCCCCGGCTTCACCTCGCCGCAAAGACGTTGGTGCCTTAAATCGGCAGCGCCTGTTCGATGTGGCCCTCCGGCAGTTCGACACCGAAGGCGTTGACGTTGAAGGCCAGCATGGCGTAGCAACCCATCAGCGTGGCCAGTTCGGTGGCGCCGTTCACCCCGAAGTGGGCCACCACCGCATCGAACGATTCCTGGCTTACCCGGCGGGTGCGGAAGAACTCGCGTCCGAAGTTGACCACCGCCAGCTCGTCATCGGCCGGGCTGGGCAGTTCCTGGCGGTCGCGTAGGGCGTCCACCAGTTCATCCCGCAGGCCCTCCCTCCGGGCAGGAGGCGCGTGGGCGTTCCAGATGAACTGGCAGTCGTTCTCCCGGGCCGCCAGCAGCATCGCCAGCTCACGGATGCGAGGCGAGAGCGACGTCTCGGTGCGCAGGTAGGCGGCCAAGCCGAGGGCCCGCTGGGCGGCCTCCGGCGCGTTGAGCATCACCGAACCGGGTCCGGTGGTGGGTATCTCCCCCCGAGCGGCCACGAAGGCGTCGAAGGCCTCGCGTTCTCGCTCGGGCACTGATTCCCTGCTAACAGTGGGTGTTCTGGCCATTTTGAGTCTCCATTCTTGAAATTTCTACTCCGCCGGGTCGATCACAATGTCCGGGTGGGTGTCCACGCCGTAGCGGGCGAACACGTCGTCGATCTGCGCCATGTCCGCGCCCGACAGCGCCCATTCCAGTCCGGCGACGTTGTCCTCCACCTCCTGCACCGTGCGGGTGCCGACCAGGGCGCAGCTGACGGCGGGGTTGGACAGAACCCAACGCAGGGCCAGGTGGGGCATCCCCTTGCCCCGCGCTGCGGCGATGGGCTTGAGTTCCTCCACAACCTGCAAGTTGCGCTGGAAGTGTTCCTCGGCGAATACGCCCACGTTCCAGCCAGGGCGGCCGCCGGTGGAGCGCCAGTCGTTGTTGCCGAATGTGGTGTCCGCCGTGAGCGTGCCGGTCAGCAGCCCAAAGGCCAGCGGGCCGTAGGTCATCACGCCGGTGCCACGCTCGAGGCAGTAGGGAAAGATTTCCTGCTCCATGCGACGGTCGAACATGTTGAGGCCGTACTGCACGATGTCCACGCTGCGAGTGGCCTCGCATCCCCTGATCTGGTCGAGGGTGAAATTCGAGACTCCGACAGCCCGGACCTTACCGTCGCTCACCAGCCGGTCCAGGGCATGCATCGTCTCGTCGAAAGGAGTGTTGACGTCGGGCCAGTGAATGAGCAGCACGTCAATGTAGTCCGTGGCCATGTTCTGCAGGCTCTGCTCCACGGAGGCGAAGATGGATGTCATGCGGCTGTCCCGGCCCTTGGGACGGTCGGCGTAGCCCACTCCGCACTTGGTCACGACGATCACGTCATTCCGCCTAGTGCCCAGCGCCCGGCCCAGCAGGACCTCCGACTCGCCGCCCCCGTAGGCCGGTGCCGTGTCGAAGCAGTTGATTCCCAGATCTATGGCCCTGTTGACGGCGGCGCTGACCTCCGCCTCGGTCACGTCGCCGTAAGTGCCTCCCATCTCCCAGCAGCCAAATCCGAGGGCCGAAACCGTCATGTCCGTCGGCCCGAATCTTCGATATTCCATCGCAGCGTCGCTCCAGTCGAATTAAAGGGGATAGTGTTGCGATTCTAGTGTTACGATTCCTGTCTGCGCAACCTGCCAGTCCGTTGACAATGGGAATGCCGGTTGCTAGATTAGCCTCAAATCGCCCTAATCTGACCAATGGATTGCAAAAAAGGGGGCAACCTTGCCAGTCCAGAGATTCAGGCCAATGACCAAGGACTTTCCCACCTTCGATTGCGACGCCCATATCGTTGAGCCGGCCAGGGTGTGGGAACGGGCCGCCGACAACATGACCAGGGACGAGCTGGAGGCGCTGAAAGCCACGATGTGGTACGACGCCGAGACGAACCAGTTGCTGGTCAACGGCAAAGCCGACATCAACAGCTTCTCCCCGACGCCCAAGACCGGCCCCGGCATGATCGACATCGTCAGGCTGGCCGGGCCGGGCCTGAAGCACGACATACAGCGCGCGCTGAACGTGCGCAACCTCAGCGCGGAAACGGCCCTCACCCAGGAACAATCGGACTACCTGGCCCACCCGGGAGCCGACGAGCCGGGACCGCGCCTGCGGGACATGGACGTCCAGGGCATCGACCAGGTGATGATCATACCCACCAGCATCGACACCTATCCCTGGCTGCAGAACGCGCTAGGGGCCAGGGCCATGTGCAAGGCCTACAACGACTGGGCCTACGAGTATACCCTGGAGGACCCGGACCGGCTTTTCTTTGCCGCCCTGATTCCCATGCAGAGCCCTCAGTACGCCGCCGAAGAGGTCTACCGGGTGGCCGAAAGAGGCTGTCGAGTCGCCCTGATCCGGCCCATGGACGCCATGGGCAATTACCCCATCCAGCCCAAGTACGAGGTGGTGTGGAACGCACTGGAGGACACCGGCCTCGTCTACGGTATGCACCCCTTCCCGGCCACGGGCCTCCCCAAGCCCCCCGGCTACGCCGATCAGTATTCGGGCGCCGAGCTGGTCAGGAAGGCCATCTCAACCTCCGGGCTGCCCCACACCTTCCTGTCCAACGTGCAGAACTTCCAGGCCGAGGCCGCCCTGTGGGTGTCCATGGTGCTGATGTCGGGGTTCTTCGAGCGGCACCCGAAGATCAATGCTGCCGTGTTCGAAGCCTCGTCCACCTGGCTCAGCTTCCTGCTGGACGAATGCGACAAGACCTACCGGCTCTATCGCAACGACCGCAGGCTGCCGCCGCTGAAGCGGTTGCCCAGCGAGACCTTCTTCGAACACTGCGTCACCGGCTTCGAGGGTGACGAGGCGCCACCGTCCCGCCTGCCCGACTTCTACCGCGACATCCTGGCTTGGGCCTCGGACGTGTACCACCACGACGGCGACGACGCCTGGCGGGCCATCGAGACCATGGAGGAATGCGAACTGCCCATCGAGGACCAAGCCCGGTTCCTGGGGGCCAACGCCCGCCGCCTCTATAACATCGAGCCGCCCAAGAAGATCATCCGCGACCGGGTCACCGAGATACACCGCCCGGACTGGTGGCCCGACGACGCCGAGATCGCAGAAGCTCTCAGGCCCGAATCGTCGGTAAGGCGCTGACCCCTCAGACGAAGTTCCCTCCCCTTAAAAGGGTAGGGCGACCAGGGCCTGACAGCCTTCGGACAAAGTTCCCTCCCCCTTGAGGGGGAGGGTCGGGGTGGGGGCGAAATCCTCGTATTCCTGTCCGTGGAAGAGGTGCAATGACAACCAGCAAGGACTTTGAGGTCTTCGACAGCGACTCCCATGTCGTCGAGCCCAGGGAACTGTGGGAGAAATACCTGGAACCCGAATACCGGGTGCTCGGCAAGCACGCCCTCTGGCGGGAGGAGGGCCGGTTCGATTCCTACCTGAAAATCAACGGGCAGGTGTACCGGGACAACGGGAACCCCAACATTCCCCGCCATGCCATCTGGAAGCCCGGTATGACCTGGGACGACGTCGGCGACCTGGACCCTGACATCCGCCACCCGGAAAGCAAGGGGGCGTCCGACCCGGAGATCAGGCTGCGGGACATGGACGCCATGGGCATCGACCAGACCTTCCTGTACCCCACTTGGTTTGCCGAGGGATTTCACCTGGTCGAGGACCCGGACGTGTCCTACGCACTGGCCCGGGCCTACAACGACTGGATCGCCGATTTCTGTCAGGCCGCCCCGGACCGCCTGTATGCCGCCGCCATGGTACCGCTTGGCAACATGGACTTCGCGCTGGCGGAACTGCGCCGCGTCGCCGCAATCCGGTGCTTCCGTGGAGCCTTCATCCGCCCCATGTTCCTGGAGGGACACTACTTCACCCATCCTTACTACGACCCCCTATGGGCCGAACTGGAGAGCCTGGGCCTGACCGCTGCGGTGCACCCCACCGCTGGTCTTTGGAATCCCGAATGGACCTCCCACGGCCCGTTCATCGAGAAAGTAAAGGGCCGGCTCAACCAGACTCCGGCCTTGGGCGGCGGTGGCGGCGGCGCCTTTGCCGGCGGCAGCACCGACGACCGCCAACGGGTATCGCCAGCCTCGGGCATGGTCCCGCTGGGACATCCCTTGGCTCCGCTGCTGTCGCACTGGCTGGACAACCATCTCTTCGTCGCCTCCACGCTGATCGGCTACACCGTGATGGAGCGTTTCCCGGAAATGCGGGTGGTGATGGCCCACGGCAAGGCCTCCTGGATGGAGGAAGTGCTGGAGAAAATGGAGGCCTCGACCCGGGTGATCCCGCTGCAACATTACTATCCGGTCAGCACCGAACCCGAGGAGACCTGGGACGAGGGCCGCGTGATGCTGGGGTTCGACGCGGAGGAACGGCTGATCCAGGAACTTCCCTACTCGTTCGAGAAGAAGATAGTCTGGGCATCCCACTACCCCCGCCACGACACCACCAGCGCCTGGGATGCCATAGAAACGCTGACCCAGGCGGACGTTGACCGCCCTCTCATCGCCCGCATGATGGGCGGCAACGCCAGGGAGCAGTTCGGCCTGGGTTGAGCCTCAGACCGTTTATGCGCCCTGCCTGCCATCACCAGGCAATCAGACAGGCCGGTTCCTTGGATGATGGAGCCGGCCAATTTTATTCGAACATCAGCGACCGAACGCAATTCATTCCTCGGAAAGAGCAGGAGGCAGAAATGTCCAGTGAGCCACTGAGCACGGAAAAGTTGGCGTACGAAGATTGCACCGTGCCCGAGACCAACGTCAGCGTCTACGACGCGCTCTATCGCCGCCGCATGGCATGGGAATTTCAGGACCGGGAGGTGCCCAGGGACGTGCTGTCGCGGATGCTGGAAACCGCCGTCTGGGCGCCCAACCACCGTCTCACCGAGCCGTGGCGCTTCTTCATCCTGGAGCGAGGCACCGCCACGCACGAGCAGGTGGCGGGCATGGCCCACGACTTCGCCCTGCAACGAAGCGGAAACGCCCAGCGCGCCGAGGCCACGCGAGACTCGCTGCTCAAGACCCCGGTGATTATCTACATGTACTCCACTCCCGGACGGGATGAAGAGGGCACCCGGGAGAACTACGCGTCGGTCTGCTGTGCCGCCCACAACATCGCCCTGGCCGGGGTGGCCGAGGGGCTTGCAGTGACCTGGGAGACAGGAGGGCCCACTCGCCATCCTGACCTGGCCAGGACGCTGGGGGCCGAGGACGATTGGGCGCTGGCGACCATGCTCTCCATCGGCTATCCGGCGGAGGACCCGCCGTCCCGGCGAACCCCGGTTTCCAACTTCGTCACCTGGCTTGAGTAGCCCTCGCCCTTCCGGCAAGGCTGATCCAATGCAAGCGATGCGGCTTCTGCCGGGGCTGCCCTTGGACGCAGCGGCACAGGCTAGGCGTGGAGCCGGTCGTAAGCAGAGAGCCGTTCTATGCCGTGCTCGTCGTCGTATTCCGTGGCGGATACGAGCTGGCCGGTCATGGTCTCCGGAGTTTGCAGTGCCATGTACACCGCCACCTCGGCAATGTCGTCGGGCAGCCTCATGCGCTTGTGAACCTCGTCGTCGTAGTCGTCGTTGGGCCTGGTCAGGTTCCAGCCGGGGTCGAGGATGTTGACGGCGATGCCATAGCCTTTCACCTCGTCGGCCATCGACTCGCTGAGCCGTTCCACCGCCGCCTTGGCAGCACCATAGGACGACTGCCCGGCCCGGCCCCGGCGGGCCACGTTCTTGGAGGTCAGGTTGATGATGACGCCAGCGCGGCGTTCCATCATGTGGGGGAGCGCCGCCTTGCAGGTCATGAATGTGGTCGTCAGATTCGACTCCATAACCCGCCTCCACTCCTCCTCCGTGGTATCCAGCACGGTAAGCGAGTGCGTCAGGTCATTGGTGAAGAGCCGGTAACCGCCCGCATTGTTGACCAGGACGTCTATCTTCCCCAGCTCGCTGATCGTTTCCCGTACTGCACGGTCAGCGCCCTCGCTGGTGGTCAACTCTGCATTGACCGTGTGGGCGCGCCTGCCCAGCGTCCGAATCTCCGAACCAGCGGCCTCAAGTTCCGAATTCGTGCGGGCCACAATGGCGACGTCTGCTCCCTCGCGAGCGTAGGCGAGAGCCATTGAGCGGCCCAAGCCACGGGCCCCTCCGGTTACCAAAGCGACTTTGCCTTCCAGTTGCATCTCTGCCTCACCTCTCCCCAATTACAGGGACAGCGCCGATTATATCAGCGGACTTTACCCTGAACTTCTCCGATTCAGGCTGGGGACAGGGCAATTAACGCCTTACCAAAGTGCCCCATCCTGTTTATCCTGTATATCCATGCTTATATTGGACGCTAATGAGAGGTCAACAAGGGATGGAATACCGCAAACTCGGCAACCTGGATGTTTCCGTAATTGGCCTGGGGACTTTGAGAACCTTCGATGTGACCGGCGAGGATGAGATAGCTGTCAGGGGACAGATCGTCGAAAACTGCCTGGACAACGACATCAACCTGATCGACACTGCTGCCTGGTACGGTAACGCCGAGCAGGTCTTGGGCGAGATCGCCTGGCACATTCGCGACGAATTCTACATCGCCACCAAGGTGCGCACCGAGGGCAGGGAGGCCGGCGAGGCCCAGATCGCCCAGTCATTCCAGCACCTGAAGACCGACTATATCGACCTCTTCCAGGTCCACAACATGATCGACTGGCCGACTCACCTGCCCACTCTTGAGCGGCTCAAGGACGAGGAAAGGATCGGCATGGTGGGCGTGTCAGCGATGGCGCCGGAGGCATATCCCACCATCATGGACCTGATGCGGCAGGGGCGAGTGGATGCTGTCCAGGTTCCCTACAACGTGCTGAACCGGAAGGTCGAGGACGAGCTGCTGCCGCTGGCCGAGGAACTTGGCACCGGCGTCCTGGTAATGGAGCCGTTGCAGAAGGGCCGCTATGTCCTCGAGCTGAAGCAGCAGCCAGACCTGGCCCCGCTGCGCGACTACGGCATCAGGACCTGGGCCCAGGCGCTGCTGGCATGGGTCATCTCCGACCGCCGGGTGAGCTCGACCATACCCACCACCTCCCGCCCGGAGCGAATCCCGGAAAACGCAGAGGCAGCCAAGGCCGCCGCACTGCCCCAGGAGCTCCGCGACTACATCCGTTCCGAGGCCGAGCGGTGCCTGTAGTCAGCAACCGGCAGCTTCGCAGGAGCAAGACTTAACCACGCTATGACCACCCAAGCGGCCCGGGCACCGGGCAGGGAGGTGAACAAAGCACGGTTTTATTTCCTGCTCTGTCTCGCCGTTTTCGGCACTATGACCGGGGTCATGATGGTCCCGGCGCTCCTAGTGGAGATCGCAAGGGACATGGATGTTTCCGTGGCGGTGGCCGGGCAACTGACCACCGCTACCTTCGCGGCCTGGGCTGTCTCAATTGTCGCGGTGGGGCCGCTGGCAGACTCCATCGGCCGCCGTCCCCTGGCTCTCGCCGGCGTGCTTCTCGTGGCAGTCTCCCTCTTCGCCTCCGCTTTCGCACCCAATATCGAAACGCTTATGGCTCTCAGGGTGCTGGCGGGCCTGGGAGGCGGAGCGATCGCGCCCACCTCAATCGGAGTGATTTCCGACGTCATCTCCCCGGCCAGACGGGCTCAGGCCATCGGTGGTCTTGCCAGCACCATCGTGTTGACCTCGGCCATCAGCGTCCCGATGATGGCCCTGTTCGCGGACTTGTGGGGCTGGCGGTTCGCATTCGTCCTGGCCGGACTGCTCCTGGGAGCGGCGCTGCTGTTGAACCTGGTCTGGTATCCCCGTGACAACAGGGAACGTGTTCGCGGGCTTGTATTCTTCAGCCGGTACTGGTCTCTGCTGTCCCTGGATTTCTTCCGCCTGGCCGTCACTGTAAACACCGCTCAACGCATGGCCTACTGGAGCCTGCTGAGCTTCTTTGCCGCATACTTGATTCAGGCATACGACCTGAGCGTAGGTTTCGTGGCCCTTCCGCTGGTGATTTCCGCCGTGGGCCAGGTGTTCGGGAGCTACACGGCAGGACTCCTGGCGACCAAGACTTACCGTGTCGCCGTGGTAGCAGCGACCTGCGCCGCGGGAGGCGTGTGCTCGTTCCTGTTCTTCGCCGTCGATCTCGGGCTTTGGCCCGCAGTTGCATTGGGCACGGTGGCATCGGGGCTGTTGAGCGTTACGACTCCGATCATGCTGGCCGGCAGCACCGAGTACTCGGGAGAATCAAAGGCCACCGGCGCCAGCTTGATTGGCTTCAGCAATCAGAGCGGCGGCGTCTTCGGGGCCGGGCTGTCCGGGGTGCTGCTGGCAACCATGGGCTACCCAGGCATCGGCTACCTGTGCATCGCATTCGCTGTTGCCAGCGCGCTGGTGGCGGCCGTTTTCGCCAGACAGCTCAGGGTGAACACCGGCTAAGCCACCCGTTTCCGCCCGTGGATGCCACCTCGGCTTCGGCTGTGAGAGGGTCTGTGACATATTCCCTCTCCTAGAGGGAGAGGGAACGTAAGAGGTGGTTTCTAATGTCCCTGCCGCACCAGGTCGGAGATCCTCTCGCCGATCATCAGCACGGCCGGGTTTATGGGCGCTGTCACCAGGTCCGGCATAATGGATGCATCGGCCACCCGCAGTCCCTCCAGACCGCGCACTCGCCCGTACTGGTCCACCACGGCCATGGGGTCCGATGCCGGCCCCATCCTGCACGTGCCGGATATGTGGGAAAAAGTGACCACTTCCCGCATCATCCAGGCGTCCAGCGCCTCGTCCGAGGCCAGGTCCTGCTCGGACGGCTCCAGGCGTTCGCCCAGCAGTTCCCTGAGCCCCTCGTGGTCGGCCAGTTCCAGTGCCTGCCGCATGCCCTGCCGCAACCTCTCCCTGTCGGATGGTTCGGTGAGGTAGTTGTAGTCCAGCAACGGCTGCACGGTGGGGTCGGTCGACGCCAGCCTCAGCTCGCCACGGCTGACGGGGCGGAGCAGGGCCAGCATCATCTCGGCCAGGTCAGGACGGGCGCCCTCGAATTCGCGGTCGCCGGGGATCTTCAGGGCCTTGACTCGCGGCGAGACGAAAGCGGACAAGCTGAGGTACATGTCATTCCGGTATGCCGAGCCCGGGGAAGTGAAGCGCAGGGTGACGCTGCCACGGTCCGGGGCAACGCCCCCGGAGTAAGCGTCGCTGATTCGCCAGGTAGCGTACAGCTTGGGGTGGTCATTGAGGTTCCGGCCCACTCCCGGCAGGTCCAGCACCACAGAAATTCCCATTTGTTGCAGGTGCTCCGCCGGGCCGACCCCCGAAAGCAAGAGCAGTTGAGGGGATCCGACGGCCCCGGCGCTCAGGATGATCTCGTCTCCCTCGACGGTGAACGTCTCGCCTCCGCTATCGACCAGCACGCCCGTGGCTCGTGGCGAGCCTGTCGAGCCGTCCTGGAACAGCAGCTTGTGTACCGTACAGTTCGGACGGATAGTAAGGTTCAGGCGGTGCCGGGACGGGTCCAGGTAACCCAGGGCGGTGCTGAACCGGACGCGGTTGTGGTTGTTGGAAATGCCTGGCCCTACCCCGGTGGCGTCGGGACTGTTGTGGTCGGGGCAGTCTGGGAACCCGGCATCCCGGCAGGCGTTGTAAAAGGCCTCCTGCGCCGGATGCCAGTCCTCCCGGTGAGAGTGGTGAACGAAGATTGGACCGTCGCTGCCGTGAAAATCGTCGCGGTGGTCCACGTCAGTCTCAAGCTTTCTGAAGTACGGCAACACCTCCCGGAAACTCCAGCCAGCGTTGCCCAGCGCGGCCCAGTGGTCGAAGTCCTCGGGGTCGCCTCGGTAGAAGGCCGACGAGTTGATGGCGCTGGAGCCGCCGGTGACCTTGCCCCGGGGCACCGACATATCCGGGTAGGCATCGGTGGCGCGCGCAACATACTGCCAGCTGTGACGGCTCTCCACCAGGGAAATGGGGTGGCTGGCAAATGCGCGCAGGCGAGGCGGGTCGCCGCCCGTGTTGTACCCGAACTTGAGATCGTCGGGAAGGTACTGGAATTCGGGATAGTCCGGGCCGGCCTCCAGGAGCAGCACCGACGCCCCCGGGTCCTCCGACAGCCGGGCCGCCAGGATGCTGCCCGCAGAGCCGGCTCCAACAATGACGTAGTCGTATCTCATACTCCTCCCTGGCTATGAACAACGCTTTGACCGAAGAGCCAGCGACGAAGGCCCTCATCCCGGCACGTGACATATTCCCTCTCCCTTCGGGAGAGGGTTAGGGTGAGGGCGTTTCCCTGCTTTTGCGCAAATCACTGACGCCCTTTGCTTGAAATTGTCGCCTTGAAGCGAATATGACACACACCCTGCTTTGAGGGTGTCAAATATGCCCATTCCATTTACGAGGAACAGGCTGCGGGCCGCGTCCATCCACTCCTGAAAATACAGAGGGACGCCCTCACCCTAACCCTCTCCCGGAGGGAGAGGGAACTTATCGAACGCCCTCTCAGGTACACGAGACCAACTAAAGTGTCGTGGGATGGTTTTTTGCGACATCCCAAGCGACTACTCTGACTCCAGGTCTACGCTGAGAGCGCTGCGGCGACTCCCTCTATTTTCGCAGGCCCCGATGTAGTCAGCTCGCCGACTGCCCTGACGATGTTCGGGTGCTGCAACCCGGATACGAGGAAGGTCCAGCGCCACGCCCGCTGCGTATTGGTTGTGATCTCCCCTTTCTCTTCAGCAGTGAATGTCCGGCCCGTCGCCCTCTCCAGGGCATCGATGTTCATCCCAATCTGCTGCGCCAGAAGCCCGTCGATGGCGCCGCCAAGCTCCAGAACCTCATCGATGGCTGCTTCCCGCTCCTCGAGAGTCAGGTTCTCGGCCACCTCGCCGATCAGCATCGTGTCCATTTTGGCGTGCTGCGATTCCTCAAGCCAATGGTACCTCAGGAGATCGCGGAACAGTCCGTCGAGGTCGGCATCGTCCCGCACATGCTCTATGTAGTGGAGTTGGGTGAACCACTCGATGATCGCGGTCAAGACCATGACGGCCAGCTTCGACTTGCTCCGTACTACTTCCGCCACCGCCTCCCGGCCGGGGATCAAGTCGCACTCTGTGCCGAAGCCCTGGCCAAAAAGCTCAACCGATCTGCGAAACAGTTCCTGGTGCTTGAGTTCCTCCTCCGCAAACCGTAGCAACGACCGCGCCCTGACCTCGTCCCCATAGACATCATTCATGGCCTCTTCCGTGACGGTGGGTATGATGAATTCCTCCACGAACGCGAAGATATGGCAGTAGCCGTTGCCCATGATCTGGTTCAGCTTGAGCTTTTCGCTATCGTTCAGGCATCCGATCTCGTCCACACCGGTCAGCCGGTTGGGCAGAAAACGCTTCGAGAAGTCGAAAGTCTTGTCGGCCAGGACATCGTCCTCTAGCCAGGACACCCTCTTCGAGACGTCCAGGCACTCCTGGTACGTGTAGTTGTGTGTAAGCATGGGCTTCTCCTCCTCGCGCTCGGCCCTTCTCCGTGACTCCCGATGACCGGCGGACTGGACCTAACGCCAACCCATAAAACTCAGTGAAGGCCATAGTACTATCACCCACCAAAGCGGGCAAACTTACGGGTTGCCGTGCCCGTAGAGGTTGAACCCCGGCTTCCGCCAAATGGCGCAGGTGCTACAATTCCCTCTCAAGCAGGCAACCTGGAATTGAATACTGGCCGCCGGCGATTGCAGGGCGGCCCAGCGGAGGAGCTTTGGCTATTACTGAATTGGAAATAACCAACCGCACCAGCTTCGCCTCCGGCGAGAGCTTCGGCGAAGTGGGCGCCTACGAACTCCTGGAGGGCACGGCCCACTACGCCGTGGACCCGTCGCACGCCCGGAACCGGGACATCATCGACCTGGAACTGGCGCCGCGCAATTCCGGCGGCCTGGTGGAGTTCTCGTCGGACTTCGCCATGCTACAGCCGGTGAACATCGACCGGGGCAACCGCCGCATTCTGTTCGACGTGGTGAACCGGGGGCGCAAAACGGCCCTGACCTTCAACGGCGTCCCCATCCCTACGGACCATACCTCCCCTTTGCAGGCGGGTAATGGGTACCTCATGCGCCGGGGCTATACCGTCGTGTGGGGCGGCTGGCAGGCAGACGTTCCTCCCACTCCCGGCCTCATCGGCCTGCATGGCCCCGAGGCCGTTGGGCCGCAGGGGCCGCTGACCGGCAAGATCATGTGCCAGTTCCAGTCCAACGAGCCGACGAACGTGTTTTTGCTGGCCGACCGGCAGCACCTCGCTAATCCTGCCGCTGACCCGGAGGAAGCGGAGGCCACCCTGACGGTCCGCGACCTGCCCAACAGCCCGGCGACACCCATTGACCGGAGCCAGTGGTCCTTCGTCCGGGTGGAGGACGAGGATGTGGAGCCGCAGCACAGCCACATCTACATGCCCTCAGGTTTCGAGCCGGGCAGGATTTACCAACTGGTATATACCACCACCGGCAGCCGCATCGTGGGGCTGGGATTCGTGGCCATGCGCGATGTGGTCTCCTTCCTGAAGCACGCCCCGGCCTCGGCTGGGAACCCGGTTGCCGGGGCCATCGACTACGCCTATGCCATCGGCCGTTCCCAGAGCGGCCGCTTCCTGCGCCAGTACATACACACCGCCGTCAACGACGATGAGGATGACCGCCCTGTCCTCGACGGCATCATTCCCCACGTGGCTGGCGGGATGCGCGGCGAGTTCAACATGCGATTCGGGCAGCCTTCCAAGGACGTCTGCTACATCATCCCGGAAATGTTCCCTTTCACCGACACGCCACAGACCGATCCGGTGACCGGCGCCCAGGGTTCCTTGCTCGAATCCATGGAGCGGCGGGGCAACGTCCCCAAGATCATGTTCACCAACACCTCAGCCGAGTACTGGCGGGGAGATGCCGCGCTGATCCACACCGACCTGGAAACCCTGACCGACGCCCCCGAGTCGCCCTCTGTGCGCCGCTACCATTTCGCCGGCTGCCAGCACGGCTCCGGCGACTTCCCACCCCTGGAGTTCCGCGCCAGCGACGGGATTCGGGGGCAACTCCCCCTCAACAGCGTGGACTACGCTCCCCTGCTGCGGGCGGCGCTGGACAACCTGGACCGCTGGGTGACCACCGGCGAGGAGCCTCCGGCCAGTCGGCACCCCAGCCTGGACGACGGGACGGCGGTGGAATCGCACACGCTCCTTGAGCGCTTTGCCCAACTCCCCGGCGTAAAGGTCCCGGCCCAGACAACGAGGGCTATACGGCTGGACTACGGGCCGGAGGCACACCTGGGGCGCACGACCAAGCTGCCCGCCGACGAGGGCGACGAGTTCCCGGCGCTGGTGGCCGACCTCGACGAGTCGTTCAACGAGCTGGGCGGCATCCGGCTGCCCGACCTCTCGGTACCCGTAGCCACCTACACCGGCTGGAACCTGCGCGACGAGAGCATCGGCAACCCCGGCCTGTTCATTGGCATCACCGGCGGTCTGGCCGGCTGGACATTGCCCCTGCCCTCCACTCAGGCCGAGCGGGAATCCACCGGCGACCTGCGTGCGTCCATCGAGGAGCGGTACGCCAGCCGCGATGATTACCTGGAGCAGGTGACCCGAGCCGCGAATGACCTGGTTGCCGAGGGATACCTGCTGGAGGAAGACATTCCGGAGGTGGTGGAGCTGGCGGGCCGCAAGTACGACTACTACGCGGCAGACGGCGGCGACCGCTGAACATAGTGGGCAAAATCTTTGTAATGATGGGTTTCAGACAGCGTCATCTTCCCCGCGGTAAGGGCGCCCATCAATTCAAAGATGCCGGTCCAATAGTGCAGGCTACAGCACAACGTGCCTGCCTTACTGCTCTTTCATCCTCACACTAATCTTCCCCGTTGAAGGGGGAGGGGATTCTTGAGCTAGCTGCTACGCCGCTGCCACTGCGGGCCGGGACAGCTGCCGCGCGACAAAGCCCTTCATCAGCTCGATGGCCCGATCCGATTCGGGGCCGGGCGTGTTCCCGAACAGGTGGGGCATCCCCGGAAACAGCTCCAGCTCCACGTGTCCACCGGCGGCCCGGTATGATTCCTCGAACTTGTGAGGAATGAACAGGGGGATGTTGTTATCGTTGGTGCCCTGGATGATTATCGCCGGGGGCAGCTCCACTGGCTCTCCCCGGTCCAGGATCTCCTGCGGGTTCCCCTCGTGGAGGCTGGAGTGTTCCGGGAAATAGTCCTCGGTGGGGCCGATGAAACGTTCCTCGCCGATTTCCTTGGCCCACATGTAGCGGGCATGAGGGTCAAGAACAGGCCAGCAGCACAGCATGAACCGCAGCGAAGCGTCCACGTCCTCCCCTCCCGGCAGCGGCGCCGATGCGTACCGGGAGTCCCTGGGCCGCATCCCGTTCAGCGCCATGGTATGACCGCCGCTGGAGCAACCCAGGGCGCCCACCGACGCCGGATCAATGTTGAGCCGCTGGGCGTTGGCCTTCGTCCAGCGGATTGCGTAGTTGGTGTCGACGACCTGCGCTGGGTATGGATGGTCCGGGGCGAGCCGGAAATCCACGGCCACCACCACGATGCCGCTGGCCGCCAGGGCCGAGTTCATGTGATGGTCGCTGGACCGGTCGTTCAGGAACCACCGGCCGCCGTGAACGTCCACCAGGCCCGGGAACGGCCCCTCTCCCTGCGGCTGGTATATGGTAGCCAGCAGGCTGCCGCTTTCGTGCTCCAGGTACACCACATCGATAGTCTCGATCTCAAACCGGGCTGCCGGATCGTACTTTGCGCTGACCATGGGCCTCTCCTTTGCGACTCGGTGGCCGTTATTCTACGGCGTGTGGGTGCCAACGGCCAGCCCTGCCGAGACAACACCTCACCACTTCGGGACGATTGCCAAGTCGCCAGAGTCTGCCATTTTGTCTGAATCAGGATTCACCGGATTATAGGATTTTCAGGATTGGAGTCCATCAGTGAAGTCCTGAAATCAAACGAATCACAGTTCAGACAACCACTTTGAAAATGCCCACCCGGCAGTACACCTCGATTGACACCAGTGCTGCCCACGGCGACAATCGCAGCATCTCGATCCGGGGGCGTTGTCTTGCCTGAAACCACCGACGTAGTGGTAATCGGCGCCGGTGTGGTCGGCTGCTCCGTTGCGTATTACCTGGCGAGGGAGGGCATCGACGTTACCCTGCTGGAGCGGGATGCCATCGGCAGCGGCGCATCGGCCCACGCCACCGGCTCCCTCAGCCTGCTGGGCGCAGAGTTCTCGCCGGGAGCGTCCTTCGAGATGGCCAGGGCCTCCTATGCCGAGTTCCCACGACTTGTCCCGGAACTGGAATCCGCCACTGGCATTGACTTGCTCTACCAGCGCCGCCCGTCCCTGCGGCTGGCCCTGGACGACGAGGAGGCCGCGACGATCCGCGAATTGATGGCCTGGCAGCAGCCCCACGTCAGCATGTGCTGGATCGACGGGCAGGAAGTCCGCGCCATTGAGCCGCGCCTCTCCCCGTCCATCCTCGGCGCGGTGTACGAGGACGAGTCTGCCCAACTGGACAGCTACCGCCTCAACCTGGCCCTGGCCCGCGCCGCCGAGCTGAAGGGCGCCAATATCCTGTACCGCGAGGTAACCGGCCTGGCCTTCCCTCTGGACCGCGCTGGCCCCAGGGGCCCCAGGATAACCGGCGTGTCCACCTCGTCGGGGGTCATTCACTGCGGGAGCGTGGTGGTGGCGGCAGGCACCTGGAGCCGCGCGTTTACGCCATGGCTGGGTTTTCCCGTACCTGTACGGCCCATGAAGGGCGAGAGGCTGCTGCTGGACTATCCCGGCGACCCGCTGCCAGTGCTGATCAGCTCCCCCAAGCGAGGGCACATGATCAGCCGCACCGACGGCCTCACCAGCGTCGGCAGCACCGGCGGCCGGGACTACGACCGGAAGGAGCTGTTCTGGGGCGAGGAGTTTGACCGCCAGCCCACGGAGACCGCCCGGCTGGAACTGCTCCAGCGCGCCATCGACGTCCTGCCCGACCTGGAGCGCGCCGAGCTTGTCCAGCAACTGGCCGGTTCCCGCCCTCTGAGCCCTGACAGCAAGCCGATCATCGGCCCGGTGCCGGGATGGGACGGCATCCTGCTGGCCACCGGGCACACCACCAAGGGCATCCACCTGGGGCCCATCACCGGCCGCATCATCACAGATTATGTCCGCCAGGGATCGACCCAGGCCGTCTCCGACATGAGGGAGTTTCTTCCCGACCGTTTCGCTGACTTCGCCGACGCCGACTTTCTGCCTGCTGCCCAGGCCGTTGAGGAATAGCCCTGGACCCGCCCCAGTCAGGAAGGTGCTAGAGCCGAACGCTGCAACCGAGGGGGAACTGCAAACCATCCAGTGGAGGACGACCAGAACCCTGTACCCGGAGCACTCAATTTAAGGAGGACGACCATGCCATTGCAGCTCGACCACACCATCGTGCCCGCCTACGACAAGGTCAAGTCCGCTGAATTCATCGCCCGGATGTTCGGTCTCAAGTACGAGGGGCCTTGGGGACACTTCGCTCCGGTCAAGGTCAACGACATTCTGACGCTCGACTTCGATGACTCGGACAACCCCCGCTCCAACCACTACGCATTCCTGGCCTCCGACGACGAGTTCGACGCCATCCTGCAACGCATCAAGGAAGAGGGAGTGGTCTTCGGCAGCGGCCCGCGCTCGCGGACCGACGGGGAGATCAACTACCTGCACCAAGGCCGTGGTTTCTACTTCGAGTGTGAGAACGGCCACGTCTGGGAGGTAATCACCCACACCTACATAACGGACTAATAGGGTGTCTGACAAATTCCCTCTCCCTCCGGGAGAGGGTTAGGGTGAGGGCGTACCCTGTATTTACAGAAACAGAGACCCTTCGAGGATCCCGCAAACCGGAGAGCGAATTGGATCCATCACACACCCTCTAAGGCGCAACCCAGCACCTGGGCCTTTCGGGTTCCAATAATTGCTCCGCCCGTCCGTTCATGGTTCGACAAGCTCACCATGAACTGATGGCGCTGGTAAACACCCGGCGCCTGCGGTCATTCAAACAATTGGCGGTGAGCCATGGAAGTAGGACTGTACATTCGCGACTACATGGAGGACCCTGACCGGCCCATGCACCAGCAGGTGGAGGAGGCCGCCGAGGTCTGCCGTCGCGCCAAGGGGCTGGGGTTCTCGGCCATCTACGCCCCCCAGCACTACATTTCCCACCCAACCGTCTGGATGCAGCCCATGCAGGCTTTGGCGCGGCTCGCCCCCGACGCTGAGGGTCTACAGCTCGTGACCGGCGTTCTGTTGCTGCCCTACCACAACCCGGTGGACCTGGCCGAGCAAACGGTCACGTTGGACCACATCAGCAATGGACGCTTCGTTCTCGGTGTGGGCATTGGCTACCGCGTGGCGGAACTCGCCGCCTTCGGCACCAACCGGCGCGACCGGGTCAGCCGGTTCGAGGAATCCCTTGAACTGATGAAGCTGCTCTGGAGCGGTGAGGAGGTCAGCTACGAGGGAAAGTACTGGCAGGTCCAGGGCGCAAGGCTGGGGCTGACTCCGTTGCAGAAGCCGCACCCTCCCATCTGGATCGCGGCGCAGAGCCAGGGAGCCGTGCGCCGCGCCGCCGCCCTCGCCGACCGGGTCGTCCTCGGCCCGCAGCCGGGGTGGCAGGACATCAGCCTGCTGACCCGCCAGTACAAGGAGGCCCTCGACGAGCTGGGCAAGGACTCTGCCGGGCGGATCGGCGCCCACCGCTCCATCGCCATAGCGAAAGACCGGGAGACCGCCATCACCGAGGCCAGGGCAATGGCGGCCAAGAAGGCCGGAATGTACAGCGCCTTCAACATGCAGGAAAGCACCACCGTGGACTTTGGCCTCGGCGGTCAGCGGGAGCTGGCCGACTGGGCGGTAGCCGGCAGCCCGCAGGACTGCGCCGAGATCATCAACCGCTGCAAGGAAGAGGAGGGCCTGGACTACATCGGCCTGGCCAGCCTGAACCTGCCCAGCGAATTCTCCGCCAAGCTGGAGTACCTGCAACTCATCTCCGAGGAACTGCTGCCCCACATTCAGTAGCGCATGGCCATCTCAACGTGGGCCACGCGCCCATAACCGTCATTCCCGCGAAAGCGGGAATCTAGGGGCAGCTGACCAGGGATAACGTTTCTTTCGCACATGGGATGGATTCCCGCTTTCGCGGGAATGACGGTTAGTTGGGCCTGAAGACCGTAAGGTTCATTTCCCTGAGAGAGACAGGTCTCCTGTTTCGAAATAGGTGCTGGAGGTCAGAGAAAAACTCCCGGAGCACTCTGTTATGTCCTGGGACGGCGCAACTCCGAGACCACGTTTGTATCCAGCAGGAACATGGCCTTACTCCACGGCCGTGTTCGGTCGCCGTCGATGCCGCCCGCGTGGCGGCACAAGATCATCAGTTCGCGCCTCGGGGCTCAGAAGCAACTCCTTCAGGTCCAGCCCCGTCAATCCTTCCAGTTTCCGCCACTGCTCGATGGGAACCAGCACAGCAGTATCCACGCCGCGCTTGGTAACGATCTGCGGCCCTTCGGCTATGGCGGTATCCAACAGTTCGCTGAACTTGGCTTTGGCGTCCTGCACCGGCCACTTTCTGCTCATTCCGTGCCCTCATCGACTGGCAATCTGACTGGGAATCAGGCTAGTTGAGAATTTCGGCTGCGTCAAACCTGACTGGATCCCACACATCGCGTTAGCCAACTGCAAATTATGTGCGGCCTTTACATCCCGGTCCACTTTGCGCATATTGACACGATGAGACGACCACCAGATTCAGTTCAGGGAGTATCCGGCATGCCAGAGAAGATCCGCCTCGGTTTCGTTGGAGCGAACGTAAACTCGACGTGGGCCGCCCAGTCGCATTTCCCGGCGCTGCTGGCCAGCCCCGACATCGAGTTCACGGCGGTCTGCACCACCCGGCCTGAGAGCGCGGAAGAGGCCCGCAAAGCGTTCGGGGCGAAGCTCGCTTTCCATGACTTTAGAGAAATGGCCGTGTCGCCGGAGATCGACGCCGTGGCCGTGGTGGTTCGTGTCCCGTCGCACTACGAGCCGACGAGGGCCGCCATCGAGGCCGACAAGCACGTCCTGACCGAGTGGCCCCTGGGACGCGACACCGCCGAGGCCGAGGAACTAGCCGCCCTGGCGCGGGACAGGGGAGTGCAGACGGCGGTGGGATTGCAATCGCGGGTCAGCCCCGCGCTGCTGTACGTCAAGGGGCTGCTCGAGTCCGGCTACGTCGGCGAGTTGCTCTCGTGCCACGTAACCACCATGCGCGACGGCCCGCTGGAGCGCCCCTCCAGCCGCACTTGGCAGCGCGACGAAAGCCTGGGCGCCCACACCCTGTCCATCGCCAACGGGCACGTCATCGACGCCCTGCGGTTCGTGGCCGGCGACTTCGCGAGGGTGGCTTGCATGTCCAGCACCCAGGTAAAGCAGTGGTACGAGACCGACACGCAGCAGCACGTGGACGTGACGTCGCCCGACAACGTGCGCGTCAGCGGCCAGCTGCTGTGCGGCGCGGCTGCTTCGGTCCACGTGGGAGCCGTCCCCTGGGCTGGCAGCGGCTACCGAATGGAGATATACGGCCGGGAGGGCACACTGGTCGTTACCGGGAGCGTCTCGTCGCAACGAGGCGAGATGCTGCGGGTGCAGGGCGCGCAGCGAAACCACGACCTGCAAGACCTTTCCATACCCGATCGATTCGTCTACGTGCCCGCCGACTTCCCCAAGGGCGACCCTTTCAACATCGGGCAGCTGTATGCTCTGTTCGCAGAGGCCATCCGCACCGGCCACAGCCGGGCCCCGACGTTCGACACGGCGGTCGATCTGCACCATTTCGTCGACACCCTGAAGCAGGCGTCGGACGAAGGGCGGGAGCTGTCCATAAGCTGAGGTGGTGGGACAAGTCCCCTCTCCCGGAGGGGGTATCGTTCGCTTTTGGGAGTTAGGGGGTTCAGGTCTCTTGGGCTAACTGCCAAAAACGAACGATACAGCCGGAGATGCCCGAACCGCTCACAACGCCGAAGGGTCGCCAATATAGCTTGCTGAACAAGACCGTTCCAGCATTTATGCGAAAGCCGAGGCCAGCGGGGACCAAGCGTTAGATCGAGCTGGAGGAACAACGGGAAATTCTGAAGCCAAATTTTTGGATTAAATTTTGAAGTAAAGAAGATTTCTTTTCAGGACGAAATCGGGGCGGCGCAAGCCGCCCTCTTTTATTTGCATTCAGATTGCAAAACGGGTATTCTTGCCCCGCTATAGCCGTTAGTCAGCGTTAAAAAGCTGGACGTGGATACCAAAGGGACGCTTCGTGCCTCCTTTGGGCATTCACGTCGAGGGCTAGCGGCTATAGCAAGCGCGAACCTTTGCGGCTCGAAGGAGGCCCAATGCGTATTGCTACCGCATCACTGATTTTCATGATTTTGGTATTTACCTTGGCTTGCGCCAACACCACAGGAGACTCTCCATCTGCTAACACTAGTCCCACAAGTACACCAGCAACTTTACCTACAGTGCCTTGTCCGGAACCGTGTAACCGCAACGAAGATATTCCTCCTATCAGCGGCCATGTTGACTGGTTGGAACCACCAACAGTCACTTCCAGTGGTGAGTTTTCATTTAAGGCACGCATCCATGACGGCCATGACTTGATAGTCGGTGATCCAAGCCCTGAAGGAGGCAGGCTCAATGTTCATTTCAGTCGTGGGGATAACGTATACGGTTCTGTCTTGCCCGTTGACAACACGGAAGGTTGGCGATGGAAAGAAAAGCCAACAACGTGGGAAGCTGATGTGTACGATTACAAGAATAAAGTACTCACCGTAGTTGCACAAATCAATCCTGACGCGGCTACACATCAGGGATTAAGGATGTGTTTGTGGAGTGGCGGTACGCGGGAAGATACTTACATTCTCGACTGCATAGAGGTTGAACGGCCTTAGAGAAATAAAACCAAAGGAGTTTAAAATGGCAACCACTCACGACGCCAATTGCAGGTGCGGACAATGCAGAGCTATGCGGGCGGTTGGGCAAGCGCCTCAACCAGGACGCCCTACAGAACCATTTATGGCTCCTGCAACCCCTGAGAAAGAGATTGACGACGACGTACAAAAGGCAATACAAGACGACCCTGTCGGAACGGTGGTAAGTCTCATCATTGACGACGTCGACCGAACCGAAATACTCCGCATTCTCTCGCTCTGCGGTATCGAGGGAGACAAGGCATCTGACATCATTAAGGAGGCTGAGAAGGTTCACGCTGAGGGCGGAGATACCTTTGTAGCGGAAAGGCGCAAGCGAGGCTACTGGTTAATCGTTCAGGGCATCGCTCTTGCCCTGTTTGCTATATTCGCAGTGGAGACAGTGATGTGGCTAATCATTGGAAATTTCGGGTCTTTTGGCATCATCGACGCTATCTTCGTTCTGGTAGGGTTGTCAATGGTAGCGAGGGGTTTATATCGGGTAGTTACCGCCAAAAGGCCGAGCAGGACCTCCGATGAATGATTAAACCAGAACAATAGTAAGGGCGGCGTTAAGCCGCCCTTTAATAGAAGGAGAAGTATATGTTCAGAACAGGACGTGGGTTCTTGCTCGTAACAACCTTAGCGGTTGCGACCAGTTTCATAGTTGCCTGTGGGCAAGGCGGTTTCAATTTAGGATCAGCATGCAAGGTGGAGTCCGACAACCAGGTCGAATGGGAGCAAAAGCCAACCCTAGAAAACAGGATCCTTACCATGAAGGGGACCACGAAAAACGGCAATCGAATTCACAACCCATTAGCAAGCGCCAATAACCTTTTCAGTTTTGCGGCGTTTACGTTACACGACGTACAGGAAGAAGGTGAAGGAGGTGGTCTAGCGCAGATAGGGGTCATCTACCCTGATGAGGCGCGAGGGAAGACTGGAAGTGGGGCCGGGGTTAAGTTGTTTACTGACAGCTACGATGTCAGGACAACTGTGCTGTCGAGCAGTTTCGATATTCAGGTTGAGGTTAAGGAAAGGCTATTAGATTACGAACTAGCGGTCGCTGTATGGGGCCAAGGTGTGGGGTTTGACACCGAGAGGCCAATCGGGGCGGAGTGCGTAAACTAAACAAGGTATCGCTCGTAAAAGGCGGTATCGTTCGTTTTTGGCAGTTAGCCCAAGAGACCTGAACCCCCTAACTGCCACAAGCGAACGATACCCCCGGAGGGAGAGGGTTAGGCATGTCCTGGGCTTGTCGAAGGAGTGAGGGCATTCTACCTAGAGTGGGAGTCAGCATTACAGGGGCGGGTTTGAAACCCGCCCCTGCGTGGTATCGAACAGCCGTTAGCCGGGGTGTTTCAGGCGCCGCAGTCGTCAGGCCGCCGCTGCTGCGGGCTGATGGGACTTGAGGAACCGCCGGGCGTGGGCCACCACCTCGTCGATGTGCTCCTGCGTGTCCTTCCACGGATAGATGGTGACCTCGGAGTTCGGCGCCAGGTTCGCCACCTCCATCGCCACCGCGTAGGGGTGGGCCGGCACATCCTCGGGCGCGATCAGGATCGGCGTTTGCAAGTTGCGCACGAAATCGCGGGTGACAGTGAAAACAAAGTCGGCGCGGCTGGTATACATACTCGTCAGAAAGTCGTGAACCATATCTGTGGTCACATCCGAGCGCCTCTCACAGAGGGGCGGCCCCCAGCCGGTGATGTTGTTCTGGTAGAACAGGTCCGGCATCTCCGGCCTGAACCCGCTGGGCTGCATCAGGGCCGCCGCCACGATGCGGTCCGGGGCCAGCCGGAGCAGGTTGTGGATCATGGGCCCGCCGATGCAGAAGCCGATGACCCCGAACTTCTCGATGCCCAGATGGTCCATCAGCCCCAGCTGGTCCTCGGAGTAGGCGTCCCAGGGACGGTCGATTTCCAGCGGCCCCGCAGACTGACCACCATTGGCGTTCCGCAGGTCGGCGGCAATACAGCGGAAGTCGTTGGCGTAGGTCTTTAATGGGTTGAACGGACAAGAGCTGTCGAGGGATGAGATCGTGGAATTCAGCCCTCCTCCGGGAATGATCATCAGCGGGAATCCTGACCCCGCCTCCTCGTAGAATATACGGGTGTCGCCTCTTTCGTAGAACGGCATTGCGATACTCCTCGATAAACTGGATGCATGGCTGGTTTGACAGGGCAGGGAGACGGCAGACCGGATCCGGTCGGCGCGGCAACCCGGGGCGATGTATTATGCGAGAATGACCCTTGGCCGCGTGTTCCACAGTTGAACCTACCCCAGAACGGCTCCAGCGGTCAACAGACGACTGCCCCACGCCCCAGGGTCTCTTGATTGTTCCCTCTCTCCGGGAGAGGGGATATGTCACACACCCTCCAAGCCCGGTGCAAATGTCATTCGGCCTCGAATAGGGATACATTTGAGGAGGTCCAGCCATGAAGTACGGAATCATGCTCCCCTCGCGGGGCGAGATGGCGCGTCCTGAAAACATCGTACCCATTGCCCGCAAGGCGGAGGAACTCGGTTTCGCGGTGATGATGTTTCCCGATCACATCATCCTGCCAAACGACGTCGATTCGCCTTACCCGTACACCGAGTCGGGTATCTTTCCCGGCACGGACACCAACGAGACCGTCGAACAGCTGACAATGCTCGCCTACCTGGCCGGCCAGACCGAGTCAATCCGGCTGGTGACCAGCGTGATGATCGTGCCCCACCGCCCCTCGGTACTCACCGCCAAGGTCTTGTCGACCATCGACGTGCTGTCCAACGGCCGGGTGACCGTCGGCGTCGGGGTGGGCTGGCTCCGAAAGGAATTCGAGGCCTTGCAAACACCGCCCTTCGAGGAAAGGGGCGCTGTAACCGACGAATACATCCAGATATTCAAGGAACTCTGGACCAACGACTCCCCTCACTTCGAAGGGAAGTACCACAGCTTCTCCGGCCTGCCATTCGTGCCCAAGCCGGTGCAGAAACCCCACCCGCCCATCTGGGTGGGTGGCGAGAGCCGCCGGGCCATGCGCCGGGCCGCCGAGCTGGGCGATGGCTGGCAGCCCATTGGCACCAACACCCGGTTCCCCTTGGCGGACCCGGAGGAAATGTCCGCCGCCATCAGGAGGCTGGACAGGTACGTGGAACGGGCAGGCAGGCCCCAAGGATCGGTGGAGGTCATCTGCAGGATGCACGGCTACAACCTCCAAGCGGACATCGGCGGCCACGACTCTGCCGACAGGCCAACATTCTCCGGCGGTCCCGCGCAGATTGCGTCGGACGTCCGCCGCTACGAGGACATGGGCGTGAGCCACCTGATCGCCTCATTCGTGCCGGTGGCCCAGCTTGCCAGCACGAAAGAGGAGATGATCCGCGACATGGAGCAGCTGGCTGACCAGGTCTGGCCCAGGGTGTGAGCTGCTCTTTCTCTTTCACCTTGCACGAGGGTCGGCTTTACGGAGGCGCTATCGACCTGGCCGTCTCTCTGGGGTGTATTACTGATGGTATTCCCGGCGTGTGTTGGTATTCTAATTCAGGTCTGTTTGTGTAGGGGCGCACGGCCGTGCGCCCTGGGGTTGCGGATATGACACGTTCTAAACTGGTGGCGCAAGGGCGCACGGCTGTGCGCCCCTACAGGCGATCGTTCAAGCAATGCCAACACACGCCGGGAATACCTTACTGATGCGTGAATTGACAACTAAATTCTGGCGCCCTCGAACCGTCATTCCCGCGAATGCGGGAATCCAGTGCGTCCAGTTGCCAGTACCGCCCTTTTCCGTAAAAGGGTCTGGATTCCCGCTTTCGCGGGAATGACGGATTGTTTATCCATTTGCTCACGCATCAGTAAGCTTCAAGTCCGGCAGTTTTATAGGGCAGACTAATCCGTTGGCCCTGAGCTTGTCGAAGGGCCGTCCGTTCGTGGTTCGACCAGCTCACCATGAACGGACTGCAATGGCTGCAATCGAGAACCGAAACCGGCAGTTTTCTGGGTTTCTCCAGGTTGACAAAACGACCGGCAACACGTACCGTGCTAGGCAACTGGACCTGTGACCGTTTCGGGTCGAGGCGAATACTTGTCGAGGTGAAATCCATGGCCACGGTACAGAACCGCACCTCATATTGGGAACAGGCGAAAGAGCAGGGGTTCGACCTCTCCTGGTTGACCCAGCTGGAGGAAAGCGTCACCAGCAGGGAAGTTGACGAGCTTTCCGCCAATTACACCGGCCGTGTCGAGGGTTCCATACCCCGCAACGACGTGGCCCGCTTCGGAGCCTACACCTTCAACACCAAGAGCGAGGTCTGGGCGCACAACCTGACCAAGCTGTACCATGAGTTCATCACCCGCCAGTGGAGCTCCGCCACCGACATCCCCTGGGAGACCATCCAGGAATTGCCCGATGACGTGGAAGCCGCCCAGTGCCAGATGTCCACGTTCTTCGCCCAGGTGGAGTTCGTCGCCTCCGATGTGCCGGGCCGGTTCATCGCCGCGATGTCGCCGGATTACCACGAGGTCCGGCTGGCCCTGATGGCCCAGGTCATGGACGAGTCCCGCCACCTGGACGTGTTCCGCAAGCGCGCCTTTGCCAACGGCGGCGGCCTGATGCGCATGATCGACTCGGTCAGCGACGTGGTCGGCGGCAGCACCGACAACGCCCGTGAATTCACCGAGTTTTCGTCCCGGCTGCATATCACCGGCGAGGGGAACGTGCTGACGCTGTTCCGTCTCGGGGAAATGATGGCTTACAACGAGGCGGAAAAGGCCATCTACCGCCGCTGCGCGCAGGACGAGGCCCGCCACGTGGCCATTGGTGTGCTGCACCTGCGGTACATGAACGAGTTCTCTCCCGAACGCCGCGAGGAAATCCACTGCTATCTGGACGAGGGCGAGTCCCGCCAGGCGACGGGCGCCGGCGGCGAGAACCCCGCAGGCCAGAACCAGCTCACCAGCGAGGCCCTGGCCATTCTGCTGGGCGGCGGCAAGGACAAGATCGACGAGGGCCAGAAGATATTGATGGCCATCCGGCAGCGGCAGGTGAAGGAATACTTCCAGCGCCTCAAGTCCGCTGGCTTCGATGACCGGATCCACAACGGCCGCGTCAATCCGGCGCTGCTCGAGGCCTATCAAGCGGCTGCCTAGGCGAATTTCTGTCAACTTTCGAGATCTCCCCCGAACTGTCGAGGGAGGTCTCGTTGTGTATGGGCCCTGTCGAAATCATCACACACGCAATCCCGTGAGGACTGTGATGCCGTCTGACGAAGAAAAGGCTGGCTTGCCCGAGGATCAGGAATCCCAGGAGCCGTCCGGGGAGACATCCGGACTGGCTGCCTCCAGGGGGTCGCCCCTGGCCTGGATGAACGACACCCTTGAGTGGGGACACCGGGTGGAACCGGGCAAGCACGGCATGACCATGCGTGACATCAACGTCGGCATCTACGCCGACGTGCCCGAATTCAGCACGGACATGAGCCGACGGCCCCGGGGCGCCTCCCCTGTGCCGGGTGTGCCCCGCACGGACTTCTACGCCCTGAGTTCCAAGGTGGACATGTGGTCCGACAATGCCGTTGACCTCTACGAGGAGGCGATTCAGCGGCGCTGGATGTACCACGAGGACGTGCCATGGGACCAGTTGACGGAGCAGGCTCCGGAGGTCGAGTTGGCCATGCGCCAGCTTTGCACCGAGCTGGCCCAGCAGGCCACCATCGAGACCGACACGATAGGCAACTGGCTCCACAAGATGAACTATGCCTATCACGAGGTGAAGACCTTCCTCGCCACGGAAATATTCGATTCCGCGCGCCACTACTCGGCGTTCCGGGAGCGGGCCCTCGTGAACGACGGCGTCTTGGGAGTGGAGAGCTCCGGGCACATCAACCGCCGCCTGGTCGAGGTGCGGGCCGGGTGGACCGAGGCCGCGCTTTACCTGTACATCATCCGGGGCCCTCTGACCCTGCTGCTCTACCGCTACGGCGAAGCCTATGCCACCAACCCGGCGGACAAGTACCTGTTCCGGCGCAGCATGGAGGACAAGGCCCGCCACATGGCCTACGGCATGGCCCATGTCAAATACGCTGTGGAACACCAGGACGATGGTTTTGCCAGGGGCCTGAGCAACCTGATGCAGGGCGTCGAGTTCGACATCGCTCAGGAAATGAAGGACCCGGTGCTCTGGGAGGCGCTGGCCATCATCTTCGGCGGCGGGCTGGCCAACATATCCGCTGGCATGGAAGTGGTCAGGGACCTGCAGCAGCGGTACGTCGAGGAGTACCTCGCCCGCATGGCGTGGGCAGGGGTTCCCAGGACCGAAGCAAACCTGTCGCCGGCGCTGAAACAGTACCTGCGGCGGGAAGAAGCCACCCCGGCCTAGGGAGCTGCTATGCCGATCTACGAGTACCGTTGCCAGGACTGCCAGTCAGTGAACAGCGTGTTTCTGCGCTCCTTCAGCTCGCCGGCTCCAACGGTTTGCCAGTACTGCCCCGGAGAGCAGTTGCAACGGATAATTTCAAAGGTCACCTACGTCCGCTCCGAGGCAGACAAGTTCGCCCAGCTGGACCCCAAGTACACCAGGATGGTGGACCAGGCCCTGGGCAACGCTCCCGCCAACTCGGACCCGGACTACCACATGAACAGGATGGTCCCCTTCAGCCAGGCCAAGGAAAAAGGGGAACCTTACTTCAAGGAGTAGCGTCCCAGTCTGGGCCGCTGCTTGGTAACTGTCTCAAAGCTCCCCTCCCCCTCGACGGGGGAGGGTTAGGCCCGACTCTGTCGCGGCTCTCGACAAAGTCGGAGGTGGGGGTAAAAGGGTTTTATGGCAAGTCCTGTGGCGAACACCTCACCTGTATTGAGATAGTTTCTTGGTATCCCTATCAACGGTTCACAGGAGGAAACGGATGAGCGCCCAAGGGTCCCCTTTGGAAGACCGAACGCTGGTGTTCCCATCGGTTGAATGGTTTCAGGGCCTGCAGGAGTTGGTCAACAACGACCCGGATTTCAGGCGCATCGGCAGCGTGGACGCCGTCATGGGCGTGACCGTCGGCGAGCGGGTCTTCCTGATTACCTTCGAGGCCTTTCAATGCGTGGAGGTCAGGGAGGGGACCAAGTTCGACCTGATCGATGCCGATTTCTTCCTGAATATGACCGTAGAACAGTGGCAGGAACTGATCGTCAACACCAAGGAGAACGGAGGCGCCGACCGGAGCCACACCCTCAATACCCTGGACC
The DNA here is from genome assembly GCA_965203005.1 of Dehalococcoidia bacterium. Lineage (GTDB taxonomy): Bacteria > Chloroflexota > Dehalococcoidia > Lucifugimonadales > UBA3495 > VXOI01. The sequence continues at coordinate 10,797 of CBDBBS010000002.1, read as the reverse complement.
TGATGATCGATGGCGGCATTTCTGACAACGCCACTGGCGACCAGCTACGGGCCGACATATTCTTCCGAATAAACCAGAGTCTGCAACACTTCTTCGACAGCTCGGCACAGTTGGAGACCGTGTTCGAGGGCGCATAGAATGCAGGGCAGCCACGAGTGCTGCCCCTACTACCAACTCGTCAGGGGCGTCCTTTGTGGACGCCTTAATCTTCAGATGCCCAGCGCCGCCACTCCGGCCCTGGCGATAGCCTCGTCGTCCAGGCCGCTGGGCAGGCCGCCCACGCCGATGGCGCCGATCACGGCCCCCTCGTGAACCACTGCCACGCCGCCCGCCAGTGCTATCAGCTGGGGGTCGCCGAAGGACTCCAACGACCTGCCGGTGCTGCTGAGCTGCTCGGCGAAAGCTGCCGTATCGATGCCCCGGACCGCCGAGGTGTAGGCCTTGCGAATGGCGAAGGTGGGCCTTGGGCAGCGGTCCATCCGGGCGTAGGCCAGCAGGTTACCGGCATCGTCTACGACCGCCATATCAACCTTGCGCCGGTTGGTGTCCTTGTTGTAGTCGGCGATCATGGCCTCTATGGCGTTTTGGGCCTGTTCCAGACTGATCATTGACTTGTTCCACATAATTTTTGCCTCCCTGCAAGTTAGTATTGAAAACCAGGATGTTGTTTCGCAGGATTTCACCCCCACCCTAGCCCTCCCCCTGAGGGGGAGGGGATTCTTGGGTTGATCGCTAGACCCCAATCGTGGGGGGTCTCATGGTGTGCCAGTCGGTGTTTTGCTCGAAGGCGTGGGCCATCCTGAGCACCATCTCCTCGCCGCCGGGAGGGCCGGCGATCTGCAAGCCCACGGGCAGTCCTCTGCCGCCGAACCCGCAGGGGACGGAAATGGCGGGCGCGCTGGACAGGTTGAAGGTGTTGGTGCGCATGAAGGGCAACCGCGACGATGTCTCCTTGCTGGTCACAGGCGGGTCTTCGATGAGGGGAACTGCCTGTCGGCCGGATGTAGGCATGATGAGCGCATCATAGGACTGGAAAGCCGCCAGAACGTCGTTGCGCAGCATGGCGCGGAGCTTCTGCGCCTTGAGGTAGGCGGCGGCAGGTACCAGGCTGCCGGTGAGCAGTCCGACCCGGTTGTCGTGGCCAAAGTCGTGGAGGCGTTCCCGGACCCATTCCCGCATGTTCACGGACGGCTCCACCGCCAGCAGGGTACCGGCAATAGCGTTGGCATGGGACGCCAGAGGAATGGAGACCTCCTCGACGTCGGCGCCCAACTCTGCCAAAGTGCCGGCGGCGGCTGTAACGGCGTTGGCCACGTCGGGCTCCACGACGTCGCTGTGCAACAGTTCGGTTACAATGCCCACGCGCTTGCCCCGGATGTCGCCGTCGAGGGCCTGCCGGTAGTCAGGCACCGGCGTGTTCCAGGTAGTCGGGTCCTTGGGGTCGTGCCCCGCGATGACGGACAAGGTGATGGCTGCGTCCTCTACGGTTCGAGAGATTGGCCCGATGGTGTCCATGGACCATACTCCCCGCATCAGCCCGTAGCGGCTGACCCGCCCCCATCCGGGCCTCAGCCCTACGATGCCGCACCACGCGGCGGGCCTACGGATCGAACCGCCGGTGTCCTCGCCCAGCGAGGTGGCGCAGAGGAAGGCCGCCGTGGCTGCTCCCGACCCACCGCTGGACCCGCCGGCGGAAATGTTCAGGTCCCACGGATTGCGGGGAGTGCTGAACCTGTGGGTGAACCCGGTGATGGCGAATTCGCTGAGGTTGGTCTTGCCCAGCAGTATGGCCCCGGCGTCCCTGAGCCTGGCAACCACCGTGGCGTCGTCGTCCGGCACGAAGTCGGCGGTGATGCGAGCGCCGCCGGTGGTGCGGATGCCCCTGGTCCAGATCTGGTCCTTGACTCCCACCGGGATGCCGTGCATCGGGCCTCGGTAGTTGCCGGCGGCGATTTCCTGCTCGGCCCGCCGCGCCTCGTCCAGGGCCTGTTGCCAGAGCACGGTGATGTAGGAGTTGAACTTGAAGTCGAGGTCGTCGATCCGTTGCAGGTAAGCCTCAACCAGCTCCACCGGAGACACCTGCTTGCTCTCTATGAGGCCGGCCAGCGCGGACACCGATTGGAGGGGAAGTTCATTCCGGTCCATATAGACCTCCGGCAAATACCGATTTTCAACGGCCAATCCGGGACTGTTGGCAATCGTAGGCGGGCGCCGGTGAGCCGTCAACTCAAAGTGGATATCGCGCTGTCTGAATCAGGATTCGCCGCAGACCACTCGCGTTTACCAGCTCCCGTAGAGCCGGTTCAGGTTGCCGAGGCTGTCTGGGTCCAAAACCTTGCCTTGCAGCGCCGGATGGTCGGGGCCGTAGCGGTGGGCGCGGAACACGCTGTTGGCCATGCCGAACAGCGACGGCACCACAAAGGGGCTGACGAATTCCCATACGATCTCCCCTGCGAGGGTAACCTCGAACAGCCGGCCCGTCATGCCCTCGGTGATCAGGGTGTTGCCGTTGGGCAGGCGCTGCGCCCCGCCGGTGAAGTGGGTAAAGAACGACACCCTCGGCAGGCCCTCGTACTGCCAGGCTATCTCGCTGGTGGAGGGGTCAACCTCGACCACCCGCGAGTAGCTGAGGCCCTGGCGGTGGCATCCATTGTCCAGCAGCAGCACGTTGCCGTTGTCCAGGTAGGTGGGATGGTGCTGATGGCAAATTATGCCCGCGCCCCACTTCCAGGTCATCGCTCCGGTCGACCGGTCCACCAGCGCCACGGTGTTGAGGATGCGAAAGCTGATCAGGAAAGAGCTGCCGTCGGCGGACGCCGTCAGGTCGTTGGCGCCGCCCCAGGCGTCGCGGGTTTCCAGGGGGCAGATGACGTCCGTTTCCGGGTCAAGGTGGTCGGCGGACCGCCAGACATTAACCTCGGTCCCGTCGGGCGTGACCTCCACCACCTGATCGCTGAACATCTCCTCCGGGTCGTTGGGCCGGGCAAAGCCGCCCCGAACCCTGCGAGACAGCTCGGCGGAAATCCTGTCCCGCTGCAGCAGGAACAGGTTGTTGCCGTTGGGCAGGCGGGAGTGGCGCCGCAGCGTGGGGTCGTAATGCTCCCAGACCAGCCGGCTGTCCCAGTCGATCTCCCGGATATGGTCTGCGCCCGGAGGGTTGGAGCCCTGGTCGCGGAAAAGCAGGTTGCCGTTGTCCAGCAGGTAGCCGTAGTTGATGCCGCCGGGATAGTGCCAGCGGTGGACGAAGTTGCCTTCCATGTCGATGAGGAAGGCCTCGTCACCGCCGTTGGGCGAGAAGAGCGTGTACCCCCGGTAGGCGCCGGCGGAGTGGTAGCGGGTCAGCCCGGTGGGATGGTAGGACGTAGTCATGCCGCGTGCCTCCTCATTGCCTGAATTGGGGTAGTCGCCTGGGCGCCGGGGCAACGTCAGGTAGTGTCTCAGTTTGGACCATGCGCCCGCAAGGGGCGCCCCTACAACCTGACGGCACTCTGATGTAGGGGCAACCATTGTGGTTGCCCTGCCCTTTGCACTGGCTGAACGACACGAGCAGCGGAATCTCCCTACACAGGCGGCAGCATCCGGTGCTGGGTAGCGGCCTCGTAGGCATGGCCCACCTGCACCAGCAGCGGCTCCGTCAGGCGCCTGCCGACGAACTGGATGCTGAGGGGCAGGCCCTCGCTGTTCAGCCCGGCGGGCAGGGATATGGTGGGCGACCCGCTGAAATCGTAAGGGATGGTGAACCGTCCCCAGGTCCATTCATCCTCATCCATGGGGCCGTACAGCGCCTCCTGGGTTACCCGTTCCGGCGGCGTGGTCATGGACGGGCAGACCAGCACGTCGATGCCGTCGAATATCCCGGCCAGCGTCCCGTTGCTGGCCAGCCTGGTGTAGCTGGCGACGGCGTAGTCGGCGGCGCTGTGGCGCAAACCCATCTCCAGCCAGCCCCGGAACCACGGGCCGTACTCGTCGGCGCGCGAGGGGAAGAACTCGCGATGGGCCGCGGCCGCCTCTGCCGAGCACAGCACGCCCCACGCCCTGGATAGCGGCTCGGTGTCCGGCATTCGCACCGGCATCAGCCTCGCGCCCTGTCTCTCCAGCAGCCGCGCGCCCTCCATGACCGCCGCTGCCAGCTCCGAGTCCACATCGTCGCCGATGTAGCGCTCGTCGACGCCGATGCGCACGCCGCTGACGCCGTGGCCGAGACCGCCCAGCATGTTGGGCACCGTAGCGGTCAGCGACGTCGGGTCGTTTGGATCGTGCCCGGCGATGGCCTCCAGCATGACTCCGGCATCGGAGGCGCTGCGGGTCATGGGGCCTATGTGGTCCAGCGACTCGGCCAGGGCCAGCACGCCGTAGCGGCTCACTCTGCCCCACGTCGGCTTGATGCCCACGGTGCCGCAGGCCGCCGACGGGAACCTGATGGAGCCGCCCGTGTCGCTGCCCAGCGAGCCGTAGCACAGCCCGGCGGCCGTGGCCACTCCCGATCCGCTGGATGAAGCGCCGGACCAGCGGTCGGCGCCCCATGGGTTGACGGGTATCTGGAACTCCGGGTTGTAACCGGCCATGGCTCCCTCGGTGAGGTTCAGCTTGCCGAGGATCACCGCGCCGGCGGCGTTGAGCTTCCGCACCACCGTGCCGTCGAAGTCAGGCACGAAGTCCCGCAGCACTTTGGCGCCGCCCATGGTGGCGACGCCCGTGGTGAAGCAAAGGTCCTTGACGGCGATGGGCACCCCGTGGAGGCCGCCCCGGTAGTTGCCGGCAGCGATCTCCTGCTCGGCGGTCCGGGCCGAGGCCAGCGCCGAGTCCGCCATCACCGTAGCGTAGCTCTTTAGCTGGCCGTCCAGGGCCTCGATGCGCTCCAGGATGGCTTGCGTCAGTTCCACTGGCGACAGTTCCCTAGACCGGAGGCGCGCGCCCACCTCCGAAATAGTCTGATAATGCAAAGGCGTTTCAGGCATTTTCCGACTCCTGCCGTATTCCCCTGGCTCTCCCGCACAGCATACTGGACGCGCGTCCAGTGGTAAACTTGGCGCAGTTCCGGTTAGCCACAAGGAGACATCTCAAATGCGCCTGGCAGTGCCCGACCTAGTTTCCAACTCTTACTTTCCGGCAGTGGCCGCTGTTGAACTGGGGTTGTTCCGCGACCAGGGACTGGATGTCGAGCTGGAAATGGTCTTTCCCATAGGCAAGGCCATGGAGGCGCTGCGCGACGGCCAGATCGACTTCGTTGCCGGTCCGGCCCACGCTACACTGTCCGCCTTCCCCGACTGGCAGGGCGCGAAGCTGCTGGCAGCCCTGTCCCAGCACACCTTCTGGGTGCTGGTGCTGCGATCCAGCCTGGCGGTCGCTCCGGGCGACGCGACGGCCCTGAAAGACCTGCGCATCGGAGCGGCCCCCGGCCCCGACGCCGCGCTGCGCCGTTTGCTGGCCAATGCCGGCGTTGACCCGGAACAGGATTTGTCAATAGCCCCGGTTCCCGGCAGTGGCGAGCCCGGCACCTCATTCGGAGTCTTTGCGGCCAAGGCCCTGGAGGATGGAGTAATCGACGGTTTCTGGGCCAACGCCATGGGAGCCGAGGTGGCCGTGCGCAGCGGCGTCGGCACCATCGTGCTGGACCCCCGGAGGGGCATCGGCCCGGCAGCGGCCAGGGACTACACATTCGCTGCGCTGGTGGCCACCGGCCGGCTGATCGAGGAGACTCCGGACACGGCGGAGGCAGCGGTACACGCCATCGTGGCGGCGCAGCGGACGCTGCGGGGAGATCCCTCCCGCGCCTACGAGGTGGGCCGACGGCTCTTCCCGCCCGAGGAGGCCGTGCTGATCGAGGACCTGGTGCGGCGGGATGTTCCATACTACTCCGCCCGGATATCACCGGACTCCGTAGCCAGCCTCAACCAGTTCTGCAGGGACTTGGGGCGGCTATCCGAAGAGGTGCCCTACGAGCAGGTGGTGGCCACCCGATTCGCCCATCTCTGGTCCGAATAGCAGGTTCTTTATACTGGTCCCCGGTGTCCCATGAGGTCGGTATGGAGGCTTTCCGGTGGGAAAGCGCGGTGGGAAAAAGCCTAATTCAATCACCAACGGGTTCGTCAAACTTGGCCTTGCTGCAGTGGTGTTTGGCGTAGCATATGTATTGTTCTTTAGCTACTGCTTCATAGGAGATTGACAGCGAGCGAAAAGACGCGCCTCCGCGCCGTCAGGTAAAGACAAACCGAAGGGGGATGCGTTAATTTTCGGGATACTCCCTAACGCCAACTGGAACCAGCGAGTGTAATCAATGAAAGTGGATATCAGGGTTCCCATGGGCCTGCCGGTGCCGGAGACCGCCGACTTCATCGCCGGATGCGAGGCCGCCGGCTTTTCCGGCGTTGGCATGCACGACCACCAGCACAGCGGACGCGACGTGTTCCTCACCCTGGCCCTGGCCGCCGAACGCACTTCACGGCTCACCGTGTACCCGGCGACCACCAACCCGGTCACCCGGCATCCCATGGTGCTGGCGTCGCTGGGCCACTCGCTGGAGGAGATAGCGCCGGAGCGGGTGCGCCTCACCGTGGGTCCCGGCTACCTCGCCGTGGGCAACATCGGCCGGCCCCGGGCTACCGTCGACGCCATGCGCAGCGCCATCCTGACCATTCGAAGGCTGCTGCGCGGCGAAAGATTGCAGTTCAACGGCGTAGAGTCCCGGCTGCGCAACGTCAGCGACCAGCCAACGCCGGTGTTCATGACCGCCGCCGGCCCGCGGATGGTGGAGCTGGCTGGGGAGGTCGCCGACGGCGCAATGCTGCTGGTCGGGCTGCACCCCAGGGCGGTGGAGGCCGCGCGGCGCAGGCTGGAGATCGGTGCGGCCCGCGCCGGGCGCAACCTCGACGGATTCCAGACCATCTTCATCACCCCGACCACCGTGTCCGGCGACGGCCCGGATGCCCGGCGCTTTCCGCAGCAGTGGTTCCGGCCCGACCAGCCATACCTGAAGTACCCCAGCAACTCCAACCTGGTCTGGCTCCGGGAAGCGGGCATCGACCTGGCCGACGATTTCGTCCCCGAGAACATCAACGATGACCGGGCCGCCGAGATCTGCGACGCCTTCGGTCTGTTCGGCACGCCCGAGGAATGTCTGGGTCGCCTGAAACGCGCCAGGGACGAATCGGGCATCGACCACGTCTTCATCTTCCCCACCCACACCCAGGATGGCGGCTACGACATGCCCCGCGCCGAGGTGGACGCCTTCCGGCACACCATTATTCCGGGGCTGGCCGCAATGCCGTAGACGCACCCGATCCCGCCGGGGCCGACGCACTGCACGGCAATATGGAGAGGCCATCGCCAGTAGTCCAGCCCCGGCGGCCCACCCCCGCAGCAACGTGTCCGCGCTTTGCGGAGCAGATCCCGACAGCCCGATTCATCGCAGTCAGACAGGTGCTCCGCCGGGTATTCGTCACTCTATTCCGCTGGTGGTCCCGTCAGGATTGATTTGCACTCCAACTATCGGCGCCACTTTTTCGTTGAAGATCCTGGCTACCTCGGTATCCGCGCCGCCGATACGCTTGACCCAGTTGGGCAGCACCCTCTCCCTGGCAATCCGTCCGATAGCCTCTCGTATCTCCGGGCTAAACTCCATGTACTCCATGCCGCCCACTCCCACGTTGTCGGCAATCGAGTCCCTGGCCCATTCATCGGTACCGTTCCAGGTCTCCTCTTCGACTCTTGCCCCTTCCTCCATCAGTATCTCCTGGATGTCTTCGGGCAACTGGTCCCATACGTCCAGGTTCATTGCAAGGATAACGTGGCCCCTAGCCTCCAGAGGTCCCACCAGGTAGTCTGTCACCTCGTACCACCTCTGGCCGTATCCGGCAGAACCGGCGGTGACGCCCGCGTCCAGGATGCCCCGCTCCAAAGCGACGTAGACCTCCGAAAAGGCCACGAACTGGGCGTCCATATCCAGTCCGTCGAGAAGGTCGCTGAGCGAGGCGCTGTGGCTGCGGACTTTCAACCCGCTGAGATCATCAACGGTGTTTACTGGAGTCTTGCTGAAGATGAACTGGTTTTCAAAGAACTGGTAGAGGATGACCTGGGCATTGAACTCGTCTCTCATCCTTCTGACTTCGTCGTCGCGGACCGCTCGAATCACCTGCCCCTGGGTTTCAGCGTCGGGATATAGGCCCCAGAGCTCCCCCATCTCAATGAGTGGGAATTCCCCGGCGACATATCCGCTGTAGATCATGGCGAAGGACAGGGTTCCGTTCTTCAGAAGGCCCAGCGTGTCCGGCCCGGCGATCCCGAGTTCCGGGTAAGAGTTCATGTTGATCTTCACGCGGCCGTTGGTACGCTCCTCCACTCTTTCGACAAACCCTTCCATGGCCGCGAAAGTCGGGTGCGTGCGTGTGATGGCCGTATATTGGATCGTGAACTCAGGCTCGTCTGTTCCTGTGGCCTGGGCAGCACTAGCCTGGGTGGCTGGCGCAGCAGTTTCCTGGGTGGCTGTGGCCTGTGTGGCAGGGGCCGTGGTGGCTACTGGCGATGATTGTCCGCCCCCGCTTCCGCCATCTCCGTTCCCTCCACAGGCTGCGAAAACTCCAAACAGTATCCCAATCAGTCCCACTATCAGAAACCTACCCATTTTTCTACCTCTCTTGTTCGTCTATATCAGTTCTCCCATGCCTTTGAAATTTCCCTGCTTCGGCAAGAATCCTCAGGGGTTCATTACCCGCTGGCTGCGGCATCGTTGGGCCCTAACGTACCGGGGCCTTAAGGTAATGGCCCATATTAAGGGTTGCCCTACCGTATAGTCAATATCGTTTTCGTAAAATAATAGCTAAATACAACTATTATAAATACTATTTTCGTAATATATATTACCAAAAGAGTTATATATATCTAAATAATGCTATCAAATAGCAATCAGATGTATTTCCAACGCCAAGCGCACCAGTCCAGTGTGCAACGCGCCTCAGCAGCGCAAAGGACGTAGAGCGTTACAGTGCGCCGACGCAGGACACTATGAGGTAATGAGGCCGCTTTCCGGCAACGAGCCTGTTCCCGCCCGCCAAGCCGCCAGCTTGTCGCAGTTGAACGACTGGAACCCCATTTCCGCCGCCATGTCCATCAGTTGGTCGAAGCGCTCCTCAGTCAGTGGCTTGCTGAGGGCGCTGGCGGCGACAGTGCGAATACCGTTGCACGTGGTGATCGGTATTCTCATCACGTCCTCCAGGTTGTGACCGGACTACGGGAACTGAACCTTACCGTCCTTGAGGTTCCGACAGCCACGAGGGCGGTCCTCTCAAGCATCTCGCGGGACGATTTCGCTATGGCGAGGAGACGGCAATGGCTAGGGGCTCTGGCTGCCTATGGCTTCCACGTACAGTGAATACAGGGACTGGCTGCTTGTCATGAACAGGCGGTTCCTCTTGACGCCCCCGAAGCACAGGTTGGAGCAGGGTTCAGGCAGGATTATCCGGCCGATGAGTTCTCCATCCGGCGTCAGACAGTACACCCCGTCCGTGCCTGCGCCGGCCCAGCCCCGGCTGGACCAAAGGTTGCCGTCGCGGTCCGTTCGTATGCCGTCGGCGAATCCGGGAGTCATATCGGCGAAGACCTGACCTCCCCGCAGCTTCCGGCCATCCACCACGTCGAAAACGCGGATGTGCCCTGGCGCCTTGGGGTCATGGCTGATCGCGCTATCAGATATGTACAGCCGCGACTCATCCGGGGAAAAACAGAGACCGTTGGGCTTGACCAGGTCGTCGGCTACCACTGTAGCCGTGCCGGTCGCGGTGTCCAGACGGTAGACTCGCGTCGGCAGTTCGGCCTCGGCCCTTTCGCCCTCATAATTCATCAGGATTCCGTAGCCTGGGTCGGTAAACCACACCGCTCCGTCGGAATGGACCACCACGTCGTTCGGGGCGTTCAGAGGTCTGCCCTCGAATTGGTCTATCAACACCGTGATGGTGCCGTCGTGCTCGGTGCGGGTGACCCGGCGCGTCAGGTGCTCGCAGGTGACCAGGCGGCCCTGCCGGTCGCGGGTGTTGCCGTTGCTGTTATTGGAGGGCACGCGAAACGGCGTGACCTCGTTGGTAATCTCGCAATACCGCAGCATCCGGTTGTTGGGTATGTCGCTGAATACCAGGGATCTTGAGTCGCCAAACCAGACGGGACCTTCCATCCAGCGCGCTCCGGTATACAGCCGCTCCACGGCCGCATTCCCGACCCGGTAGGCCGCGAAACGGGAGTCGAGGACCTCCACCGCAGGGTCCGGGTAGCGGACAATGCCCTCGTCCCAGCGGCGGCTTAGTTCAGGGGTCCACTGTGAATCACCGACCATTTCGCTATGCCTCTCGTAGTAATTCGTGCCGAGGGCCTATCCCCTGAACCTGGGCATCACTTCCTTGCCGAACAGCTCCATGGAACGCATCACCCGGGAGTGCTCCATGCTGCCGAAGGACATGCTGGCCCCGAAATACCCGATGCCGTGGTCGTCCCGCAGCCTGGTGATGCGCTCCACGCACTGTTCCGGGTTGCCGAAGTACGCGGTGGTCTCCAGTTCCGACTCGTAGCTCGCCGGCTCGGCGGTGCGGATGCGCCGCCAGTGGTCCAGGTCCACGTTGATCTCGTCGCCGTGGGTCAGGGTGCGCCGGTATCCGGCCAGGTCTCTGACCCAGGTAAGCGACTGACGGGGGTATTCCCTGGCCGACTGCTCTTCCTCTTCCAGGTGCACGAAACGGAAATAGGGCATCTCCGCCACCGACGGGTCCTTGCCAGCGGCGGCGCGGCGTTCCGCGTAGAGCGAAAACAGTCCCA
>CBDBBS010000001.1:0-32053 GCA_965203005.1 Dehalococcoidia bacterium | reverse complement strand
TGATCGGCAGAAAGCTGCATCCTGCGCAGATTTTCGAGTTCATCGAGGTAATCCCCGAGGGCTCCATATTTGCCATCGACGAGGCCCACACCTATTTCGACCCCTACCTCGGGGCCGCCGCCGGCATCAGGGGCTGGAACATCCAGTCAGCCGGTTTGCGCAAGGCCGAATGCCGGATCTACCTGCCCACGGCCATGATGCGGGACCTGCACCCCACGGTCAGGTCCATGTGTTCGCAGGTCTGGAGCCCGCTGAAGGTGGAGATCGACGACCCCCGGGACCCGAAGAAGATGCCGGAACCCCACTCCGACCCCTACAAGTTCATCCAGCTGATTCACGTATGGCTCGATTACCCGTTCCGCCGGCAGGACATCGTCTATCCGACGCCCAAGCAGCAGCGGGACCGCTGGGCCGGGCTGGGCCGTCCGGCCGGGACTCTGATAAATCAGGGCGAGATGGTCCGCCAGGCTTTTCTCATCACCGACTCCTTCGCGCGGGTTGCGGGGAGCCAGGCCCAGCAGTTCGCCCTGAAGGACCAGCAGGTGGCGGCCAGGGCTGAGCGTCGCGGGGAGGGCGGCGGCGAGGAAGGCGAGATGCGGCTGCCGTGGGAACACTGCCAGGTCCTGGACTTCGTCTATGACCTGCCGGCCGACACCGAGACCTTCAACCGCGACCTGGTGGCGCTGCGCACCGGCATCCGGGCCTCGGAGGTGTCGAAGGTCCTGAACGCCCTGTTCGGCGCCATGCCGGGAGCCCATCCCAAGAGCCGCACCTCCATATGGAGAACGGTGGCCATCCAGGAGTGCATCCCCAGCGCCTACCGCATGGTCGAGGAGAACGGGGGAAGGACCTGGTATCTGAAAAGGGAGGACGACGAATGGCGGATCCCAACATGAACGGCACCGCGGAAATGGAGCCGCTGGAACGCATACCCGACCTGTCCGCTTTCATTCCCAGCATGGGCGGAGACAAGAGCAGCATCTCCTACTCCGACGTCCTGGACAAGGAACGGCAGATCAAGCTGGACGCCATCTTTGACTTCCTGCGGGACCACCGCCCGGACAGCATGGACGGCCGCAACGGGGCAATGAACCTCGCGGGCGTGATCGCCATGGAGATGAAGTCTCCCGGGTTGCGCTACCAGGAGCGTCTGAAGTCGCTGCAGGACCGTGAGGAGAACCTGCGGCAGAAGCTGGCCAGCGACGAGATCAGGGAGATCGAGGGCATATTCGCTTCCTGGCACTCCGGCTGCGTGGAACAGGAGTACCTGGCCTGCCGCAAGCACCTGGAGGGCATGGAGGCCCTCTATGCCGAGGAGCCGGCCTACGAAGAGCTGCGGGACCAGCATGGGCGGTTCGTCTGCGTCCGGCCCCAGACCGAAGGCCCGCGCTGGAAGTGGTACAGCGCCGTGGCGAAGATGCAGGAGGCGGACCAGCAGGCCCGCCTGGGCGAGTTCGGGGCCAACGCCTACGAGCTCTACCAGGCCATGTGCCGGCAGGCGCTGCTCCGGAGGGAGATGAACGAGGCGGTAGCGAAGCGAGTGACCATCGATGATTTGTCCGAGTGGTCAGGCCGGCTGCAGAGCGGGCAGGCCAACACCACCGACCGGATCATGGGCGGCCCGGTGCTGATGATGCAGCTCCTGACCTTCGTCCTGGCCCACGACGGCAAGGACAACTACTGGCGCCAGCACATGGAGAAGATGTTTCAGGCCTCGGTTACTGCCATGTACGGCCGCCGCCGCCGCGGTGGAAGCGCCGACGCGGGGGACGAGGAGGACTGATGCGCAACGAGGGCACCAAGACCAGGCTCAGGCTGTATCTCTCCAACTCCACCGAGGCGACCGACGGGGGAGCCCAGCTGGAGGGACACGAGGTGCTGAGCAAGCTGCTGGGGGACACCAGCTGGCCCAGGCGGGAACCCACGCCGACCTTCCTGCACCGGGCCACGGGCCAGTACCCCACCCCCGACTCCAGCGAACAGATCGAGACCCGGGACCCGGTCTATGCCCAGGAGGACCCGTCCTATATGAGCCGGGAGGGCCGTGGGGCGTTCATGGAGGCCAAGCAGGGCTTCCACCGGGAGCGCAACAGCCGGATGAAGAACTGGATGAAGGGGGTGGCGGTGTTGGGTTCCATCGCGGCGCTGGTATTGGCCATTGTGATGACGGGGCTGTTCAGCGGCGGCGGCGTCGAGGAGCCAACGAATGCGCAGACCCCGGCGGTGCAGCCCACCCCGACACTGCCGCCGATCCTGCCCCAGGAGTAGCATCATGCCCCTTTCCGCAGTACAGATAGAGGCCCTGGTGGAGGAGTCCAGGGCGGACACCAAGGACTGCCCGATCTCGCCCCTGTGGGGCGCCGTCAACCCCAAGGCGGTCATCCGGCACATGAACCGCTTCTGCCAGGTGATGGGCCCGGCCACCCGCGGGGCGGCCTACGGCAAGACCGGCCTGACCGGCGGCGGGTCAATCGCGTTCCTGGCCACCGCCCTGCTGTTCCACGACGGGTTCGGCATCATCCTGGACCTGTTCTTTGCCTCGGTGTTCGGGCTGTTCATCGGTTACTTCAGCATCGGCTATTTCGCCTACAAGATCGCCTTCGCCCGGATCTTCGTCCACGAACACAGGGACTACATAGACCCGACCCAGATAACGGCCCGGGTGGGGGCCTACACCGCCAGGCTGAGCAACTTCTACTCCCGGGCCTGGCGGGGCGACAACGAGGCCAACGCCATCACCAACCCCCAGTCCAAGCTCTTCTGCCGCACCGAGGACCGGGTGGAAGTCCTGAAGCAGGGGGAGCAGAGGATTCTGATCGACGGCACGGTTATCGATGGCCCGCAGCTCCTGGTCTACCCGGCCAGGCAGGTGATCCGGTTCATGGAGATGGACGACTACCTGGACCTGCCGCCGGAGGAGTTCCGGGTCACCGGGGCCGGCGCCAGGAACCGGAGAGCGGTCCGGAGGGCCTACGTTCGCCCTGGAGAGCAGATCGAGCGGGCCGAGCGCGGCCGCGCCGGGCTGATCTCCGACAACATCCCCTGGATATTCGCCGGCGTCTGCGTCATCTGCGCGGCGTTCATTTTCATGATGGCGGGGGGCTGAGATGCAGCCCGCGGGCATAGTGGCCATGCTTTTTATCGTGGCCCTGATCATGGTGGTCACCATACCGGAGGTCACCGGCTGGTACGGGGACTGGAAGAGCTTTGCCGACGGCACGGTCCTGGCCGGAGAGTGCAGCGACCCTAACGCCGCCGAGGGCTGCGAGGACACCAGGGCCATGGAGCGGTGGGAGCTGGTGCCCTGGGGCATGACCTTTGGTCTGCTCGCCGCGCTGCTGGTCCTGTGTTTCCCCAGGGACCTGAACTGGAGCAAATACAAGGGCTGGTTCCGCCGCGTGTGGTAGGAGCTGGCCTGTAAGGAGGATGCCGGTCAAACGGAGGGGGCCCGGGTTCCGTTTTACAAATACATGGCTTGGAGAAAGACATGGCAAGTATGGGAGAAATAGGCAACATCGGGAGCATAGGTAACATCGGGATGATGGTCGGCTCCGCCCTCGGCATCGGGATCGCCGCCATCATCCTGCTGACCTTTTCCCCGGGGATCATCGGGGACATGAACGGGATACACATGTTCGGAAAGAACACCTGCGAGGTGAATGGCGAGCGCTTCGACGTCGTGGTGGCGAAGGGGACGGGAGCTTCGGCGAAGGCGGATGGTGCCTGGGAGGCCGGTACGGCAATAACACTAACCAACTGTGGGGGGTCTCACACCGCAAGCGACGGCACTGTCACCTTTTTCACCCCCAAAGGGGCTGAGGTAAGAGCGACCATCGCGAGCAACGCTTTCACTACCATAAGCGGAGGCACGGCTAAAACCGCCGCCAAGTCGGTCAAAGCCCTGGGGGACGGCCGGCTGGCCAATCTGATAACGGCGGTAATGTGCATCCTGGTGCCGGTGGGCGCGATAGCCTTTTTGGCGTACGTCGGCGGGGAACTGGTGAGCGGCTACGCCGGAGGAGGCATCCTGGGCCGGGCCATCGGAGTGACGGTGATCGTCGTGCTGGTGGGTGCCCTCCTGCCCGAAATCTTCGAGCCGTTGGACACGTTGTACAACGTCTTGGACGGCAAGCGGTATACCGTCTTCGCCACCGGGGTCGGCAGGATTGCGGGCGTGGTGGGCGACTTCCTGGCCATCTCCCTGTACGCCGGCATCGTGGCGCTGGGGGTGATGTTGTGGAGGGGCCGGAGCACTTCGGGGGACATGTCCTAAATGTCCGTCCTTCTGGCAACTATGCTGCCTTTGGCCGTCATACATACCTGGGGGGGCATCGCCCCTCCAGGGGACGACGGGCAGCACGAGCTGGTCACCGTGGTGGTGATGGCGCTGGCGCACCTTGGGGCGGGCTACGTTTCCTGGGTCTGCCGGTCCGGCGGGTGGGGCTTCCGCCTCCTCTGGGCGGTGGCGCTGATGCTGCACACCTTCACCTACCCGCGGAACTGGGAGTTCTACACCGCCCTGCCGCAACCGGACCTGGTGGTGATCAGCTGCATTCTCATCCCGACGATCCTCATGTACGGGGGGCCGTTCCGCAGCATCCTGGACCAAAGGAGAGGGGGGAGGGACAGCGATGACGACGCCTAACGGACGCGCGCGGCTGCCGACGACGAGGGACCCGGCGGTCCTAACCGATTACTACCGCGGCCTTCAGCCGGGAGAGGTTGAACGCCGTCGGGAGGTCAGGCGCCTGATCAACCTATCGTCGGCGGCTTCCACAAGTCGGCAGGAATGGATCGAGCAGGCCCGGGACTATACCGACAGCGACGAAGAGGTGGAGTTCCTGGAATACACCGGCTTCCTGCCAACCCTGGATGAGGAGCGGGACCAGGCCATCAGGGAGCGGGAGGACGCCAGGCGGGCCGCCATTGCCCGGAGGCGTGCTGCGGCGGCCAGGCGGGACGAATCCGAAAGCAGGCTGCCGGACGGCCTGGTCAGCGAGGAAGACGGGCCGGTCAGAAACGCAGACGGCGAGTGGACCCTGAACGGCCGTGTGATCGAGTCATCCACCACCCGCAGCGACGGACAGGTCCGATTGACCTTTGCCGACGGCGAAAGACAGACCTTCGCCAGGGACCGGAGCGGCAACGTGGTCTGGACGGCGCCGTACGATCCAGAGGCCGGTGGGTTCCGGTTGCAGGGGTCGCCGGAGCTGGTCGAGACGTCGCCGGAGCTGGTCGCCTACACCGACCTAACCACGGACCAGCTGGCGGGGACCCCGCAAGAGCAGATCGTGGAGGACTACAGCGATACCTTCGCCTTCATTCAGGACGTAGATCCCGGCGAGGCTGACCGTCTGCAGGGCTACCTGGACGCTGGAGACCGCAGGGCCTTCGTCACCGAGACGGCCGCCTATGTGTCGCGGTGGCAGGAGGGCGGGGACCTGTACGAGGGAGTCCAGGAAGAGCGCGACTCCTATGCCGAGGCCTTCCGGCAATACACCGGCGAGGAACCCACCTTCGACGTCGACCAGGACACGGAGACGCTCCAGGCGGTGATCGACCAGCGCCAGGCGCAGGGCCTGCCGCCGGTCTACAGCCCCGTTCTTGGGATAGTGCCGGGGTCTACCGACCCAAATGTCTCCACGGCGACCGGCACTCCCGAGGCGATCGGCGAAGGGCAGGTGACCTTGTCCGTTCCCCCTGCGGGCGTAACCGAAGCCACAGGCGGCGACAAACTGGCCTTTGCGGCGAGCTGGCTGGACAGCCAGGGGAAAACCGGCGAGATGTCGCCGGAGCAGTTCGTCGCGTTGATGGACCAGCTCAAGACGCCTGACCCGGTGCAGCGGGATGGAAGGTTCTACGACCCCGAGACCGGCCGGCCGGCCGCCTCGTACGCTGGCCTAATAGAACGGCAGGAGGCAAGGAGGGCCCTGACGCTGGCCGGGGTGCTGCCCGACGACGACACCATCGAGCAGTGGGGCCAGGCTAGCGACGGCACCGGTTTCACCATGACCGAGGATGTGGCCAGCGGCCAGTTCTACGAGGTCAGAAACGCCAGGCACGCCCAGCTGCGGCGGCTGATTGACGGCACGGATACCCTTGACGACATTCCGCCAGCCGACCGGGCTGGCTACGAGCAGGACATCGCCTTCTACCAGTACACCGGGGAGCTGCCCGCGTACATTCCCGATGTTGACCGGCAGAGAGCCAACCAGGTCCTTGCCGGCCAGGTGGCCGAGCTGGAGGCCCAGGGTTACGAGCTGGACCCGGAGACCGGCCGGTATGTGCGCTATGAGCCAGCGCCGGCTTCTTCGCCCGCGGACTTCGATGAGGCCGGCGACTACTCGACGGGCGGAGTCCTTGCCCAGCGCTGGGAGGCTTGGCTGCCCACCCAGCCGCCCAGGGTGCAGGCGCTGGCCCAGACCGATCCCCAGGCCGCGATAAAGCTTTCCCGGGACCTGCAGGGAGGCGGGGCCTACGGCGACGTGGCCATCGCCGCGACCGAGGCCCAGCCGCCCGCGCCGTCCAGCATCTACGAGTACTCGCCCTCGGTCCGGCTGGACCCGCCCTCCAGCGTTTCGGAGTACGGCCTCTACCGGCCTGGCCCGGGCCAGGCGGCAGAGGCGGAGCAGCCCCTGCAAGACGGCACCCCGGACTACGCGGTGGCCATGGGCAGCGGCATCCGCACGGCCACGGACTACGAGCGGTTCCTGCGCGACCGCGGGCTGAAGGACTGGCAGGTGCACCAGCTGGTCGGCCAGGCGGTCAGGGACGGGCGGGTGATTGACGACGGCGTGCTGGTGGACGGCATGGCTCCGGAAGAGACGCAGGAGACCGCCGGGCCGGCGGTTCCGGCTCCGGACCCGTTGCGCCGGGCCGGCGGCACGGTGGCCATCAGCTCCTACGAGATCGGCGCCGGCACCGGGCCGGAGCCGGTGAATGTCAGGCCGCGACTTGGAGAGGTCGGCTACGGTGGCGAACAGCTGTATCCTGGCCCTGAATTTCCGGCACAGGAGACAGCGGAGGAGATCCCTGCACCCAGGGGTGTGAATGAGGTGGAGGACCAGTGGGAACGCCTAGAGACGGAAGGAGTTTCCAGGGTTGCAGGATACGCTGGATCCGTAGACCCCAGACCGATTACCGCCCAGCTTGAGAAAATACGCGAGGATGCGGCTTTTCGGAATGAACATGCTGTCGAGATCAACGAGGCCCTGAAGCGTCCTGATTACATCGCCACCATCCAGGAAGGACAGCAGGCAATCCAGGCGGACCCCAACGCCATTGAACCCACCACTGGGGAGCGCTGGACCGTGGTCATGGCCGCCGTCCAGGGACGTGTCAACGACATCGATGCCATGGACCCGGAGGTCCTGGCCTATGCGGCCAGGATCCAGGGCCAGATGGATGAGAGCAACGTGCCTGCCGCCGTGCGCTATGGGAATGTGCCAGGTATCAGTCGAGGTGATGCCGAAGCGGCAGCGGTATCTCCCTACTCTGACGGCGGGTTCAAGGTGACGGATCGTGAGGCGGGTCGGATTCGTGCGGGAGAATACACCGCCGTGGTGGACAGCGTGGCGCTGGGCATCAATGCGGTGTCGGTGCCCAGGTTGACCGTGGCGGCCGCCCGGGGAATTGGAAACGTGGCGGCCACCAGAAGCGTCGGAACGGCGGGAAGGTCAATCCCGGGCAACGTGGCGGACGAACTGGCCGAGGAACAAACCTTTCAGCTGCTGTACGTGCCGGCAGGCGGAAGCCCGCTGCTGAACCCCTTCAACGTCGTCGAAGGGGCGGGAATCGCCACCGAATCAGGGGCTCAGTCCCTGGCCGCGGCCGCCGGACGTCGAGGGTACCGTACGGGCCTGCCCTTCGATGACCAGCCACCGCCCGTGACGGCGTCGCAGCTCCTGCCGGTCACCTACAGCGGCCGTCCCTACGGGTTGATCACCCCCGGAGACCCGACGCCGACGAGGTTCACCCCTTACGGCACGGCTTTCTACTCCGGCGGAAAGGTGGACGTCATGGACGCCCCGGTGACTGCCAGCCCGATATTGCCTCCCTTTGCGGATTCGCCGCTCATACCGACCCGGCCGGAACACACGGAGCTCGCGCCGATCCGCGCGCCTTGGCGCTATGAGCCCAGCCTGCCAGGAGGCGCCAGCTTCGGCGGAGGTTACGCCAGCGGGTACTCCACCTCCACCAGACTGCGGGAGGTCACCACGCCCTCCGGTCTGAGGGTCATAGTCCCGGTGGAGGACGACCAGCCGACAATCCAACCGGAGGGGGAACCTCAGCTCGAGCTGCAGGAGCAGACGCTGGTTAGTCCGGGAGTTGCCCCAGCGCAACAACCGGCAGTGGCGCCTATAACGACGCCGGAGATCGTTCAGGCGCCTCAGCCAGCCTTAGCTCCGGTGCCAGCCGTGGGAACGTCCACTCAGACGCTCCTGCAGGCCCAGACGGCCCGGCAGGAAGGGTTGGCCGTCCAGCCCCGCGGCCTTATCGTTACACAGCCGGTTCCTGCCAAAGTGCCAGCTGTGTCTACCCAGACGCAGACTCTGACGCAAACCCAGACGCAACAGCAGGCCCAGACGGCCCGTCAACAGCAATGGGTCAGACTGCCCAACGGCCTGGTGGTGCCAGCTGTCGCGGTATCGACGAGGGCGGGCGCCTCTCCGGCGACAGTCGCGTCATTGGTTCCTCAACTGTCGCCAGCCATCACACCTGCCCTTTCTCCGGCTGTAGTGCGGTCAACACCGCGCATCCGGACCATTACCAGGTTGAGGACCCCGGTGACGGTGACAGCGAGGTCGACAATCCCGACCAGGGTGAATGTCGACGGTCCTGGAACCCCCGGCGAATCGCCCCTCTCGCCGGCCGACAAGGGATCGGGCTACCCGGCCAAGGCCGAGTTCCTGACCCTGGAGCTGAACCAGGTGGACTTCCAGACGGGTGAGGTGAACGAGGTCCCCGTATCGAACGATCACCGTCAAACGCTACGGGTAACGGAACGCACCAGGCAGGACACCCGCGGCAGGAACGTAGACACCGGCGGGGTCAGCGTAGGGGTGGACCGAACGGGCCGGGCCAGGGTGACGGGCGAAAACCAGAAAACCACGAAGTCCAGCTCGGGAGACTCAAATTCCTCGGGAAAGAGCCCCTTCTATGGAGGCGGTGGCCGGGGCGGGCGACGTCGCCGCAGTAAGGACAATCCTTGGGAGGATGACAGGGCCTACGGGGCGACCGGGGCGCCAGTGGTCAGAATCGTAGCGAAGTGAAGGCTAAGTGTAGAAAGGTGGTTTTTGCAATATCTGCTGCGGCAAGTTTGGTTACTGTGGCAGGAGGCTTGTACCTTTTGCTAAAACAGCTTCTGGGCTACCTAGGTATTTAGATGAGTAACAGAACCCTGAAGATACTCCTGGCCGTGATGGCCGCTATCCTGTTGGCCGCCATCCTACTCGCCCTGTCCGGCGGCATCAAGCTGGCGGTGTCTGGAGAAGAGGGCGGGGAGGCTGAAGGCAATCCCGTTAATATCCGGCTGTCGGAGGATACACCGATAGTCATAGGGCCGGAGGGACCTATTGGGCCGCGCGGGCCGGTGGGTCGGCAGGGTACGCACTATTCCAACATCCTGCCGACGCGGGATAGCAGCGATACGGACGCCAACGGATGCAGCCCTAGTTCTCCCCGGCCAGGCGAGGCGCAAATATGCGGCACCGGTGAGCAACGCTATCTCAAGATTGGGTTTAGCGACAACTACCCGATAGAGGACACGGGAGTGGATCTGGGGCTCGAGTCCCATCATCATCATCACATCATTGAGATCGAGCCCGCCATCCCCACCAGTGCGGTAGCCGGCAACCGGACAACGGACCATTACTACCTGATGGGTACCGAGTGGAAAGGCCTGGACGCATTGGCGGGGCAACCGGACGTTTGCTGCCCCTTTCGCGCGGTGTCCCCAAACCAGAATGCAATTCCCATCGCCATGCGGGGAAATGTCGTCTGGTATGCGGTCCGGTGGCAAGGCGTAGGGGCTGAGGGGACAAATACATCAAGGCGGTTGGGCATCACAAATTCCACCTCGTGGTTGCCCCCGGCTGGGAATACCCTGAGTCCGAACACGGCAGACGGAAACAAGATATTTCTGCGTGTGTACGGAATCGAGGAAGTTAACAGTCCCGGGGTGGCGGATTTAGTGGATCTGCCGCCACTGGAAACTGATACCGAGCCGGGCGACTACCTGGCGATCGCCAGCATCACTGCTGACAGGACATCCGCAAGTTACGAGTGGGGCAGTCCCATTGAGGGAGCGCGGGGTCCGCAGGGAGTTGAAGGGCCGATGGGCCCGCAGGGAATCCAGGGGGTCCAGGGGCCGGCCGGAAACGATGGCCAGGACGGTCAGGACGGCGCTACGGGGCCACCCGGCCCGGCGGGGGCGCAAGGCCAGCAGGGAGCAGCGGGCCCCAAGGGGGACCCAGGCGACACCGGCCCAGCGGGAGCGCAGGGCCCACAGGGAGCGACCGGACCTGCTGGACCGAAAGGCGACAAGGGAGACCAGGGAGACCAGGGCCCCGCAGGGCCGGCGGGTTCGCCTGGCCAGCAGGGGGTGCAGGGAGAGAGGGGCAGCCCAGGACAGACGGGCGCTACCGGAGCCACGGGACCGCAGGGACCGCCTGGCCCCCAGGGGCCTCAAGGGCCGGCGGGTCAGGACGGCGCTGATGGAAGCGCGTTTGACAACACTCCGAACGAAAACCGTCTGGATCATCTGGAGGACCAGGCGGCGGACCTTGAGACGAAAACTATTGATGTGGAGGTGGTGGACCATACTTCCTGGGGTTCAGCGACGGGCGCTACCTTTGCCGCAGTGGAGTCCGATGAGCGGGGCGCTCAGGTCCTCGGCTGGTCATACGGGACCACGGCGACCGGACTGGCTGCCGCTACCTGGGACTTTGTAATCCGCATTGCCACGGGCGACGACATTCATCGCTACCGGCTGGTCACGGGCGCGGGCGTCACTTATGACGGCTCCAGCTTCCTGCGCGCCTATACTGACCCGACGGCCAATACGAAATACTACGTTCTCAGCTCCCAGGCAGTGCCGGCCAACACTTCCCTTAGCATCCAGGAAACCACCACGACCCACAGCACCCGCTACACGGGCGAGTTGGACTCGACCAGGTTCGGAGCGGCCCTGGAGGACTTCGTGCCCGAGTTCGTGACGTCCATCTACATGACGCCGGGCGGGTATCCTGGGCGCAAGGTCGGCGATTCCATAGATGTTTTCTTCGGGGAGCAGATCGGCGTCCGCACCATCACGCTGGTTACCTTGACCGTCTCCCATTCCTCGCATACGGCCACCGTGGGTCTTGCCACGCCACCAGTCGGCGGGGGCTTTGTTCATTTTGACCTGTCGGCCGCGCAGCGAACGGTCATTAACGAGATTCTTGACGATGCGGCCACTACCGCGATTCCCTGGGTCTTCACGATAACCTTCGAGGGCGGGACTACCGTTACTCATACCATCAGCCAGCCCATCGATGACCCCACCTTCCAGGGTGAAGTCACGGACCACAGCATACCCGCAGGCTTCCACGGGTGCGAGTTCACCGTAACGCCCATAAGCAGTTTGGTCTTTGCGGGGGACGGCGTTGGTTATTCCGAGTATTACAACCAGAGCAATCGCCCAACGCCACGGACCTGCACCATTCCAGGCACCACCACGGTCCTGACCATCCAGAGCTTTCTGACGCAGACTATTTATATTCACAGCGATTCCCTGCGCCTGTCTTTCACCACCAACATCCCGAACAATGCCGCCACTTTGGACACGTTTCCCGACCGGGCGCAGGCTTTCTGGAAGCACAGGGTCGGCTACTGGAGCAAGCGGGATTCCTTCTGGGGCAGCGGCGCAGAAAAGTTTATGAATATGCCGTACCTCGGTGGTGACCGCGATGATGCGCTGTTCGTGGCTGGGCGCCCGCTGACGATTCGCCTACTCTGGGAGATTCCGCCTGCAGCCGACCCCGAATCCGAGAAGTTGGCCCGGTATCCTGATGACCCGTCCGAGATCGTGGCAACCAAGCTCGGCGACGCCTGCCTCGCCGGGGCATACCAGTGGCGGACCTACGTCGCCCAAGAGTACATCAACACCAGCGCCCGCAGCCCGCGCGGATGGGTAATGCAAGGTCCGCCGCCGGCCAACTTCTCGCCCACCGACCAGTCCGACATTCGGATTGATGTCCATTCCCAGGATGTGGTGCTGGTACGGCTTTTGGGCACGGATGATACCCTGGAAATCCGGTCCTCGACCGGCGCGGTCCTCTACTCGGCGTCTCCCACTGCAACCAGCGAGTTGGGCACTGAAAGGTGGAGTATCAGCTTCCAGGTCGGGTCAGCCTGGCCCACGGTCGCCGCTAACAATGCGTCAATCCAGGTCTGCGTCAAAGGCAGTTGGAGCGAGGAAGTCCAGGCGTTAATTGACGCCAGCATCGCCGCGATTCCCGACCCGGACCCGCCGGAAGTCCGCCCGCAGGTGTGGAGCGCCTACCGAGACCAACTTCAGTTCATCACCGATAATGCCCAGAACTTACTCCATACCATTGCCATTACACCTGGTCAAACCACGAGCAAGATCGTGTTCCATTTAGGTACAGTGGTGGTGGACGAGGACCGGAACCGGTACCGTGCGGTGACATTCTACCTCTACCGGGACACCACGGCGTCAGGATGCCAGGATGCCACCGGGTCCCGGGTCCAGGTGATGGCCCGGGGGTCAGGGTGGCAAATCCCGAACGGTGTAAGTAACGATGAGGATTATTATTTCAATTATCATTGGACGGCGGTGGACTCGCCCCAGACCACGAGCACGGTACACTATTGCTACGTCTTGGAGGCGAATTTCGCCGACAACGGGGACGCCACAGAGGAAATTTCTATCGTAGCTTGGGAGGGCAGATAATGATGAGGAAGACTCTTACCACCTTGGCGCTCGTGGGCTTAATTGCCCTTGTGGGTTGCACTGCCTACGCAGATGGACCCGAGGAGACGACGACGCCCAAGAGACCGGCGACAGGGACAGCCCTTGTGGATTTGGGATATGTAGTGCTCCCATTCACGATGGAGCAGGTTGCGGAGTACATAGCTGTCGGCGCTGAAACCAAAGACGCCGAGAGCAAGGGAACCCCATATTCGTACATTGTCTATGATGAACGGGTTGAAAGTCTCAGGGTAACAGGCGGCAGGACCTACACCACCACCGAGGATGGTGTTGACGTAGTGGCCATTGATACCGATGAGGACATCTACGGGCACCTCTACTATCCCATCGACCCCGGTATGGGTGAGATTGATTTTGACACTGCCCAGCACGCCGTCAGGGGGCCTAAGGGCTGGCGCTTTGTGGCCTCGGGGCCGGAGGAGCACCACGACATGGAGTGGGAGATCCGGGGCGTGGTGAATGACCTCTTCCACCTGGAGCAGATGGCGGCGCTGGAAATGTCCGGGCCTGGGCAGTTCTCCTTCCTGCTGGACCGGCACGAGGGCGTGGCCGACAAAGCCCAGAAGATTCACGAGTCGAGGCATCTCGGCTACTACTCTCAGTATCCGGCGCAGGCTCACGCCCACAAGACGGTGAAAACGGCGTGGGACGCGGAGATCGCGGAGTGCAAGGCGGACGATGACTGCAAGCGCGGCCTCACCGAATATTCCGGCGTGATGGGACGACTCGCAGCGGAACTCACGCCCCACGAGCCCGAGTACCGCTGGGACCAGAAACCTGCGGTTGCGCCGAGCCAGTAAGCCCTGGCACAGTTGGGGCCAGAGTGCGGCATGGGGACTATTCAAGGCGTTTTACCTGAACTGCTCCCACGGTATCACCTCATCGTAGCGCCTGATGACCCAGCGAGCGAATTTGCGCAGCTCGGGCTGGCGCCATCGCTCATAGACCATGGGGAACGGCATGCAACCCGCCTCCTTCAGCCGCCGGTACCGGTAGATGACCTGCTCCATGGTCTCTCCCTTCGCATAGCCCACCAGCATGTAGACCATCAGGTGCCGGGCCGGAATTCCCGCATCCTCCAGCATGGACAGTCCCTGAAAAAACCGGGATTCGTCACCAAGGTTGTCCCACGCTGTATAGAGCCTGCGTCGCTGGAAATGGTTGTCGCGGTACTGGACCGAGGCCAGGGCCAGGGCCGCCTGCTCCGTTATCGCACGAATATTTATCCCTTGCGAAAATGCAACCCGGAAAGCACCACTCCGCAGTTCCTCGATACGCTCCGGCCACTCATCCTGCCCAAAGAAGTCATTGTCAAGCAAAAGAACGGCCCTGGGGCTGTTCGGGCGCCAGATGTCGTTGATGCTGTTCACCGCCCGCGGCTTCCCCTCCTTGGCCGGCACAACGCAGAATTTGCAGGAATACCGGCAGCCGCGCTGGGTGAAACCGATGGACCAGGGGAACTCGGGGTACCCCGAATAGCTGTAATGCTCGTATTCTCCCGTAACCAGCGACTCCACGGTATGAGAGTGGCCCGAGCCTGTACCGCCGACAATGGCCTTTGGGTATGCCTCCAGCAGGCGCTGCAGCACCGGCTGGCTCCAAGAGAATATGGCAGAGGCGTAGACCAAATCGTATTCGGGTTCTTGGGGCTGTGGGCGCGGAGTCCTGGCCAGGTGCACGAAATCTCCTTGGGCCTGGTGCCAGTGAGCCAGCTTGAGCAGCGCCAAGTTGGGCAGGGAGCCGTCAACATGAGTCAGGCGGACTGTGCGTATGCCGGTTCGCCGGGCCTTCAGGTGCTCGCAACAGGACTGGCAGACAGCGATGGCCCGGAGGGTGCTGTGGGCCTGGTAGTGCTGGGCTGCCGGTTGCAGGCCGCAGGTCTGACATAAACGCCCCTCCAGGCGCTTGCGGCGCATGTACTCAGCGTGGGCCTGCTTGGACTTTGGCATGGGGCACATCCTGAGGGGTCACAAATTGTGACCCCTGAACGTTGCCCATTCTACCTTTCTCACCTCCTCACCCGTCCATTTCACAAACAGAAGAAGCAGGCCCACAGAGCCAACAATCACGACGCCCGGGACCAGGATCCACCACAGGGAGACGTTCCAAACCTGCCCCATCGAAAACCCGGTCTCCAGCTCGATCACCCGCACCGGCAGGAACACCAAGATGCTCAGTAGCATCGAAAGACAGCACATTGCCACCCATGTCCACGAGATGGCAAGCAACGTCTTAATCGTCATAAGCGATCTCCTCGGCCACCCAGCGGCGGTACATGTCCTTGGAAAGCTCCCGCAGAAACACTGGCATTCCGACATCACAGTTCATGCAGCTCTCGATTACCTTCGGTGGACCAGCGCCTCGCCTCTCGCCCTGGACCGAGACACAGATCGAGACCTCACAGTTCCAGCAGCGGTACTCAAAGGCCACCCACACCGGGAAGCACGTGGGGCAAGCCCCCTCCTCGCTTCCGTTATAGCCGACGCCGCAGCTGTCGCAGATCGCCAGAATCATTGCTCTTCCTCATTATTGCGGAGAATCACCCCGGCCTTGGCCAGCTGGTGGACGTAGGGATTACCGTATGTGGCAATGTCCTCGTCAATCAAATCCAGCGTCCATTGCAGGCCCTGTCGATTCAGTGGTCCTGCATACGACCGGGAAAAGTAGAGGACGCAACGCTTGCTGAGCCAGTACCAAACACGGTGAATCATTTCCTCTCCTCCCACCTATAGGTCAGCTTGCTTTCGCCCAAGGTCCTTGAGGACCTCGCGGAATAGTCGCTTGCATCGCTTCGAGCTGCAAATGGCCATGGTGGAGACGGAAAGCTCTCCGGCCGCGAGCCTGGCAGGGTCAACATGTGTCTCGCGCCTCGATGTCTCTATCTCCACCGGGTATTCACAGACGGCGCAGGGAATGGTCTTAGGCATGGGTCAACTCCATTAGAAAAATAGCATCCGGTACAAACATCCACCCTTCCACCACCAGCTGACACGATTACCGCAGTCCCGACAGTACCTTTGGCGCAGCCCCTCGACGAAACGGCCGCACTCCGGAACGGTGCACACCTTTTGGAACGTCACCACGCAAAGAATGAAGAGCAACACAGTCAGGAAATTCGATCGCACAACGCCGTTAACACCCCTTACATTAACTCCCATCTATGCCTGCTGCCGCCCGTAATTTTGCTTCAGACAGTTGTAAGCGAGCGGACCTTTCCGGGCCAGGCGGAAAGTCGAATGCCCCTTCGTTCTGGCAACACAAATGGCAATCACATCCTGTTATGCACAAGCAAGTATCGGGCGCGCACGAGGTCCACCAGACCCGGCAGCCGCAGCTTGGGCAGACGAACAGGGTCCAGAACGTCCGGGCTTTGTCACACCGTTCGCAGGGGCAACACTTATAGCAGGCCCGACAGTAATCACCCGTTCTTTCCTCGCCTAACATTTCGGCCAGTTCGTCTCGGCAAGATATGCACTCACCAGGGGGAACCAGACGGTAAGGGGCGGATTCCACGCCAGGGCCGACCTTGCCCTGTATCGTGGTTAAATCCTCTTGGTCTACGTCGCGCATTTCATTCTTCCTGTAAGTTGGTTCGCCAAAGGCCCGTTATGGACGGTTGGCCAGCTGCCACTTCAGGCCCGCGATAGACTTCCTCAGCTTCCGGTTTTCGCGTATCAGACTCCCGATCCTGGTACTGCCGCCGCTCTCTATTTCATCCTCACAGGGACGGCATAGGGCAGCGCCTCGCCTGGCGGTGTTTTTGCATTGCGCGCAACGGCGCATTCCGTCATTCCTGCTTTCGCGGGAATCCAGAGGAAAAGCGACACGCGTGTCGCTTTTGCCCGTGTCCTCACCCTTTTCTGGCTTATCAGTGGCCTCAAGGTCGGCTGCACTCGCAACAACCACGCTCTGAGCTTCCTGGGCGTCATTCTGGGCATTTTCCACCTGCCCCTTAGCCTGGCTAAGGGCGAGAGACTTCAGGGCCTTCCTGATGCCACCACGGGCCTGGACGTCCTCGGCGCTCAATCCCGACTCGGCCAACTGCATCCATCGCTGGGCGGTGCGCAGGCCGAGGCCGTGAGTCTCGCAGTAGGGGCCGAAATCACCGTGGGGAAGCGCAGACCTGATCTCGGTCAGCGCCTGCCCACCGTTCAGGACTGCCCTAGTGCGCTCCAAGCCGTGCAGGCGAAAGGACCGTATGGCGTCCACTAGGCGGTCAGTGAGGTCCTCAATCGCGGCGGCCGGAGGCTCCGGCTGGGCAAGCCCCAAGTCGAAGTTCAGGGCGGCGGCCAGGGCGTCGATCGCGGCCATGGGACTGGCGCAGTAGCGGGTCACGGCCACCTCCACCCTCCCTTTCTCCTTCCACACAGCCCAATGATTGCTGCCGCTGAGGCGCAGGTGGAACACCGCCTGGCCGCGCTTCACCAGGTAGGCGGATGGCTCTCCGTCCAAGCTGTCAGCGTCGGGAATGGTGATAGAGTAGCCAGGGTGATGCAGAGGAACATCTCCCCAGCCGTCCTTTGGCTGACCCCTCACCTGGACGCCAGCGGGCAGGGGAAGGATAGGCAGGTACTCAATCTCGCGGTCCCTGACGGGCACGGCCCACTCCGGGGTCCCGTCTTCCGCCCTGTGGGCGTGGCTGATGCCAGGTCCCGGGTGGAAACGCATCTCGCATTTCCCGCAGAATCGCCATGTTACGGCCTCGCGCTCTTTAACGGTCGTCATCGTCAGCTCCTCCTCGCGTTATACCCGCCCAATCAAGCCCTCAGCGATCAGTGACTCTATCAAACAGGGTGCGCAGAAGTAGCGGTCGTCGCGCAGCAGAGGGCGACTGGTGAGCCTTGAGCATCGAGCGCAGATCCAAGTCTTCCTGGGCATGGCCTTCCTCCCCTCTTAGGTACACTGATTGTACCATGCTGCTTCCCTTTCCTCTACTTCCTCTGCCTGTAGGTGGGGTTTCGCCCGGGCTGGGCACTGATGCGGTCCCAGCAGCCCACGCACAGGCCGTCGCCCAACTCCCCGCCGAGGAACCACTTCCGGCACTTCCGGCACTTTGTGTTGCCCTGGTTGACCTCGGGCAGCTCCACGTCGTAGTAGACCCGCGTGGGATCCACGTCGTAGTCCTTCTTCACTACGGCTCCTAACTCAAGGCAAACCGGGCCGCTTCCATGTAGGGTTCCCACCTGAGCTCCGGCGGCAAACAGTCCCCGGAGTGGCGCACCTTGCACCGGCTACAAAAGCCAGCGTGGGACGCCACCACGTGGCTCGCCAGCTCGGCGCTACTCTCCAAGGTCTCGTCGCAGATCCAGCAGGTCAGGGCGATGGGGAAGGCCTCCGAAAACAACATCAGCATCAGCTGCCCCGAATCCCCCCTTCCACGCCGCCGGCGCCTCCTGGCCCGCAAGGCACGCTTCACGGTCCCGCCTTTCCTCCTGTTCCTGGCCATCGTCTTCTACCTTACTTGGATGAGTTCAGATCAGTTTGGGCTGCTAGGTTAGATCTCATCCAGCTCACAAGCTGCTGATAATCAGCTGGCCCCCCTGGGTACATTTCAACAATGGCCCACTGCATTTGAACGGTGATTGCCTGAAGCAACGCCGGCAGATAGTTCTCTATCCCTACCGTTACCTCAGCATTCAAGCGGACTCCGGCGGCAGTCTCACGCAGCATCAGGCCGTCTGCCTCTCCCTCCTCCCATTGGACGTCAAACCAATCGCAGAGCAACTCCCAAATGACATGCGAGGCCAGGTCTTCCAGCGAGGCATCCCCACCACTCCACAGGTCAACCACTTGTTCCGTGCTCAGAGGTTCCATAAATGTCCTCCTGGTCAGAATCTTTGCCTTTGCCGCAGTCGCCGCAGAACTCGGTGACCGTCTCGCCCAGCTGGCGATCGGGGAAGCGAGACTGATCAAAGCTGGACAGCTTCAGGAATTTAAGGGGCAACAGGGTCATGGTACCGCAGTTGACGCACAGCACCGGGTCCTTCTTCTGAACAGGTTCCGTGACGGTTTCATCTACTGCCATGCCGGGCCTTCCGTACGGGATGTTGGCCAGCTCGTTTGCGCGGTGGCGCGCCAGGTCCTCAATGAATTTCTTCCACCTGACCGAGTACCACCGCACCACCTTTTCGATCTGCTCGGGACTGCCAGGTTCGCCCAGCTGGGTCCAGGCGGACAGCCAGGTGGCCGCGTAGCGCCGGAGCATGACCTGGGCATAGCCGGCTGTGAACCCTGCAGGTGGCCCATCGGGGTTGTAGATGTCCGACATGGGTTGGGGTGGCAACAGTGAATCCACCAGATTTCGAGGCTCGTCAATGAGGGTGTGTCGGGCGGACAATTTTTGTATGTCCTCCCGGTCACCCCTTCCATATTCTTCTAAGTAAATATTATTAGAAGAAAATGGAATTCTATTTGGAGGACGCGCAAAAACTGTCTCCCCGACTGCAACGGCATCCTCCCCATCGTCCTGGAAGTCTTCAGGGATTTCCAACCCAGCGTCTTCCAGCAGCTGCTCGAGTCCGGCGTTCCGCTGTTCCAGCTCTGCAATCCGCGCCATGACCTTCTGAAACTCCATTTCCCGCAGCTCCTTGGCGGTGGGAAAGGCCTTGCGGTACTCGCGGACCGGGGTCCAGTCAGTGTCTGCCCCGAAGAACTGGTATTCGTTGAAGTGGCCTGGCTTGCCGTCCCGGGGCTGGGGGATGACCTCGAACCAGCTGCCCGCCTGCTTGAAGTGGGCGATATGCCTCCTGATGGTCCGCGCGTCCACCCTGCCGCACTCATGGGCCAGCTTCTCCTCGGAGACCCGGGCCCGGCCGGTCTCCGGGTCCACAAACTCGGCCAGGGTGAGCAGCGTGGCCAGCCTGGTGCCCTCGACGAACGGCCCGTGCTCCCTCACCCACCGGGTGACGCGGGAATCGCGGGGCCGCCAGTGCCTGGAATCGGTATCGTCTTCAGGGGTCGCGCCGGCCATCGGCAGGTTGACCACCGGGTTGTCGTCGTAGGATCCTGGCGCCCTGTCGCTCATGACCATGGTGTTGCTCCTGGATGATGATTGCCGTCTGAACGTGACGAAGCCCGGGCCTCAGGCCCGGGCTTCGTACTCAATTTCTTCTTCACCTGCCACGGCGCGCGGCCGCACTGGAGGCAGCGGCAGTCGTCGCGGTCGCCGGTGAGGCTCACCACGGACCCGCCGCAGTGCAGGCATTCAGCGCCTGCCGTCTTCCACCGGCTGGCGGATTCCTGTAAGTTCCCTATGGACTCAGGGGTGGCGGGTGGTGTATACTCAAACATGTCAGCCGTCCTATCAGCCGTCCTAGCTATTGGAGCCTGACAGCAGCAGAGAGGGGTTCGAAATCTCTCTGTTGCCGACAAAAACAGGCCACGCCGGAAGGCGTGGCCTCACTTTGTGTTACATGACTTTAACTTTTGACTGCCCATCTTGGCAGGATTTTCGTGTATGGTAGTGGTGCGTCATCGTAGCCCCAGTCTATGGTGGCGTAGTAGCCCGGCAGCGGCTCTCTGCTGGGTCGCCGAGGACCCCTCGGGGTCTTCGACATCAATGGGGACGTTTAGAGCCAGCGTCCCCACCTTCCACTCATGTGAATGCGCAAAGATGCTACCACGGATTAAGAGGATATACAAGATACGGTAGGGTTAAGGCCGGACCACAGTGCGTCTGTACCAAGCGAGAAGCTGGTTCAGGGCTTCGCCGACGGTCTTTTGCTCCAGGGCGGCGCCGTCCTTCAGGTGCTGCCAGAGGGCACGGTCCACGCCGGGGATGTTGACGATGTACTCGGGGTCACTGGTTGGAGCGAAGTCAGAGAAGTCGGACTCGTCAGTGTGGGCGGTGGCGACATGGTGCCTCAGCAAATCGTTGACCAGGTCGCCGGCGTACTTGTTCTCGTGGGCGGCGCGGGCTCTGACCCACTCCCAGAGTTCGGGGTTCAGGCCGCGGACAGTGAGCGAGGGGCGGGGACCGGGGGGCCGGGGGGCGTTGGCCTGGCTCCAACCCACCTCATTCCTGTAGGTCGGGATTATCTTGTTCAGCAGCTGGCCGATGGTGCAGTTCTCCAGTACGGCGCGGGCCTTGAGCCACTGCCGTAGCTGAGGGTCCAGTCCCTTGATGGTGATGGGGTGTTGGCCGCTGGCCCTGCGTCCGCGAGGCACGGATTAGCTCCTTGCTGGTGGAGCGTGGCTGGAAGACATTATAAAAGGGCTACCCATGTCAGGGTAGCCCTTCCTTGTGCGCCGTTTGCTGCTAGCCTTGGCGGCCTGCCACGAAGGCTCCGCCTGCGGCGACCACGCCGACGATGGCGATGATCAGGGCCACCCAAGCGATGACTCCGCCGCCGCCGTCAGCGCCAGCGGGGCCGGCGGCCCCGGCCATGCCGTCAGCTCCAGCGGGACCGGCAGGGCCGGCGGGGCCGACAGGACCGGCAGGCCCTTGGGCTCCGTCGGAACCGTCCGAGCCGTCCGCACCGTCGGAACCGGCTGCGCCAGCTGGGCCGCGAGCGCCGTCAGTTCCGTCAGCGCCAGCGGGTCCGGCGGGACCCGCCGGGCCGCGAGTGCCGTCGTGGCCGTGCTCGCCCTCGGGACCCTGCGGGCCAGGCTCACCCTGGGGCCCCTGCGGGCCAGCGGGGCCGCGCGGGCCGACGACCGGGGCCGGGCCGCGGGTGCCGTCCGTGCGGACCACGGACTCGCCGATTTCCAGGTCCACCTGGGTGCGTCCGCCCTGCATCCACATGACGGACTCTTCCCCGGAGGGCATGGCGTCCTGGGATTCTTCATCTCCCATCACCATGACCTTGAACATGACCTCCTTGTTGGAGAGCATGACGTTGCCCTCGGTGGTGAGGACGTAGCTGCCCATGGCGTCGGTGGTCATGGTTTCGCCGATGGTCTCGGTCATGGTCTCTTCCTCGCCTTCCTCGTTGCTCATCGTCGTCATCACGACGGCCATGACCGTGGATCCCTCCGGCGGAGCTTCGCCGTTGACCATAACCGTGCCGTAGAACCTGTGGGGCGGGACTGGCTGTTGAGCAAAGGCCGATGCCAGCGGCATCGCCGCCAGCAGGGCCAGCACACTCAACAAAGCCAGGAGTCTGGTTTTGTTCATCCGTTCCTCCATATCTTGCCTTCAGGCTTTGGTGGCGGCCGGTGGCCCGGCCGCCCTCGGTGTGCTGACAGGGTTACTCCAGGGTTATGAGGTTCCAGCCGTTTCCGTCCCGGAAGTAGAGGGGCTTGCCCTGGAACATGACTTGCTCGGTGATCTGGACCCAGACGTTCTCCCCGCGGGAGACGCCGGTGAGGTCGTTGAGTTCGTTTGGAGCGTCGGGGGAGTAGGACGCCCACGACTGTGTGGCGTTGTCGTAGCGCCAGACCACCACCAGCTTGTCGCCCAACTCTGCGAAGACCTCCTGGGGAGTGGAGACCACCGGGGCGGCGGTCACGGTGAAGGTCTCGGTTACGGTGTTGTCTGAGGCATCCATGACGGTGACCGTGTGGCTCCCGGCACTGACCCGAGGCACCCGGGCCTGGAGCTCGAAGGCGCCGTTCTTGTTGGTTTCAGCACCTGTCGGCGTGGCGGTCCTGCCGCCGATCGTTACCGTCAACCGCGAGAATACATCGAAGTTGGTGCCGGAGATGGTTGCGAGGGTGCCCACCTGGACTGCCTCGGGCAGGGTTATCATTGCGCCGGGCGTCTTGTGGTCCGCCTTGGCGCTGATGTCGACATCATCGGCGTCGCTGCGGGACTGGACCATCACCGTGTTGGTCGCGTCAACGCCGGCACCGGATGGAATCTCCAGCCTGATGCTGATGGCGCCGCTGCTGTCGGCCACGCCGGTCTCTTCGACCTGGAGGGTCGTGTCGGGCTTGCCGAATTTGACCTCGACCCGTCCGTCCGAGGCGAAGCCGGAGCCGGTGACAGTGATGATGCTTCCAGGCACGCTCTCAGCGGGGTCAAGCGCGATGGCCGGCTTGGGGACGGTTATTTCCCCCTCGCCCGTCCTGGTGCCGGCGTCGATTCGGACCTGCTTTTCGCCGTTGCCCACGTTCATGGGAATGGGGACGGTCACGGCGATGTTGCCGGAGGAGGTCGTTCGGGCGTCATCGAAGTCGGAGCTAGGAACTTCCTTGCCTCCGATGGTGATCTTGGATACCTCCTTTCTGTTCTCGAAGCCGGAGGCGGTGATAGTGACCTGCTGGCCGGGCACCGCCGTGGCCGGGGAGATGTCCAAGGGGAGAGCCACAATGGTGACCTTGGCGGTGGCGGAATAGGCGTTGAGGTCATCCGGGTTGTCGCCCTCGACCTTAACTTGCTGTTCGCCGTCGCGCACGTCGGCAGGGACGGTTACCTTGAAGGTTTCCTTGTTGTCGCTGCCAACGGGTATGGTCTTCGCACCCTCCGTTTTCGCCACCTCTATTCCGCCGATGGTGACCTTGTCGATTTTGCCGTAATACCAGTCGGAAACCGAGATTTCCAGGTCGGTGGACCGCTTGGCTGTCTCGGACGGCTTGACGGTGGGCTTGATTCCCAGCGAAACGTCGCCGACGGTCGCATTGTTGGCGTCTACGACGCGAAGGGTGTTCACGCCCTTGTCTTTGTCTTCGTCGTCGGGGTCAACGTTCGCGCCAGCAACGAGGTCTGTGGTGTCGGTGTCGATCGAGATCTCGGCCACACCGTCAGAGGCGGTGCCGGTGCCTAGGATCTTGCCGCGCACGTGGTTCCCGTCGTCGTCCGTCTTGAGTTCCCCGTCGTCTGTTTCAAGGAGGAAGACGGTGGCGGCGCCGTCGACCAGGCCTTTGGCGGTCACCGTGGCGTCGCCGCCGCGGGCCACGAAGCCGGACTTGGGCTCGACCGAGACCGAGCTGTCTATCTTGACCATAATCGGATCGTCTTCTTCAGTGCCGTCCGATACCGTGATGGCCTTCGTCCCCTTGGTGTTGGGGGCGGTCAGCCCGGCTTCTTTCAGGAAGATGATCTCGTATGGAGCGCCTGCCTCGGTTTCGGTTATCTCCGTGGGACTCCTGTCGGCATCGTTGTTCCTGACCGGTACGCGGACGGTTATCTTGTCGCCGCTGACCGACACGCTCTGCGGGTTTCCGTAGTAGGACATTGGACGTCCAGCATCCGCAGGCGTAGCGTCAGGATCGGCAGCCCTGTATTTCCCGTCAATGATTACATCTTCCCGGTCAATCCTGCCGGGGATGCCGAAATCGGGCAGGGTGATTACGATGGTCTTACCGCCGCCGATTGTAGTCTCGGCGTTGGCCCTGATGGTCACCTCCACCTCGGCGCCGGCTTTGGCGGTGCCGGAGGCGTCGGGGTCATCTTCATCTGTGGGTTTGAAAACGCCAGGAGTGATGTCTTCGTCGGGGTCTTCGCCAGGAACGGGGGCAACGCGGCCTCCGACCGTGAGGACCTGCTTGTAGCCGGTCGATGCCTGGCTCAGGGTTATCTCGTGGCCGTCCTTGGCGTCAGGGACCCGGTCTATGGTTACAGTGACTTTCTTCTTGAGGGTGAAATCGCCTTCCCCAATTGTGATTTTGGTTGCGGTAGTGTCTACGTCGGGCATTGCCCCATCAGCGAGGCCCTTGGCCTTGACGTTGCCGCTATCGCCACCTCTGAGGAGATAATCCTCTTTGGGGTCGATAACGATGTCGCCGTCGTTCTCGACGGTGTCAAGCCCGGCGTTTCTGGGCGTGAATTCAACGACGAGGGTGTTGTCTGCCTTGCCCAGATAGGCCCTGGGGGACCTGGGAATCTCGTCGGTATTGACCAGACTGATTGCGGCTTCCCCTAGGGCTGATGGACGGTCTGCTTGGCTGATCTGGATCTTCTGGGGGAGAAAGACCGCATCTGCAGCTATCGACATGTGGGCGATGGTGAGGGTTGCTGTCTTTCCTTTCTCTAGGTGGCGGGGGGTAGCCGCAGTACTCGGACCTATGGTGATGTCCCAGTTTCCGGCAGTATCTGCTGCCGTCAGGGAGCCGACCAACATTGGCTCGCCGTCGTCACCGTCCTGTTGAATGGTTACGTAGTTGGCATCGGTAAGGTAATCCTGATTTGCAGGAGTAAAGTCCGTATTTATGGTTGCCCCGGCAGTGAGGCCCAGTGGGCTTAGGATTTCTTCAGGCAACCGAATGGTGACGGAGTCGGTTCCTGTTGATATGCCTACGTTTCCGTCGACATCGTCGTCGACTTCGAACTTAATGATAAGGCTGGCCCCTTTCTTTCCGCCGGCGAGAGGGTTGCCAGTCGCATCTACAGGAGCGATGTTTTCACTTGGACTTTGGGTGATCTCTCTTTTGTTGTCGGCGTTGATAAGCTTGGCGGTTGGGGCCTTGTCGCCAGTCTCCACCTCGGCTCTGGCGTCTCCTGGGGCGAAGACGCCCATGGCGAACAGGGCGGCGATGAGCGCTGCCGCCAGGAACAGGGCAATCCCTGTAAGTTTGCCAATTAGTGCGTTCATAGGTTGGTGATTCTCCTTGGGAGAGGTTCGTTGGGATGGATTGCCTGGCTGTCCCGCCCCTGGCGGTGGCCTATCTCCGCATGGCCAGGTCCTCCTGTCGCGTCTGGGGATGCAGCGGCATACTACATGGCGAAGCATTACAGGCGCGTTACTGCAACCGCGCGGGTTAGGGCCAGTTTCAGGCGGCGGGGACAAGTAAAACCCCCACGGTCAAGTCCCCGTGGGGGCAAGGAGAACGTGGCCCCAAACATGAAAAGGACCACGCGGGGCTATTGTAGCAGAGGGGACCGCAAATGCCCGTTAATGTCAGTTAACTGACATCTTGGGAAGAATCTTCTTGGTCCTGACCGTCCCGTTCTAGATCCATCCGCTGCTCTCGCTCGAAGTCGTCGGCGAACTGGCTGAACCCGCGTTCCCGCATGAACTCAGCGACCAGCGGCTTGGGGTGGGGCACTTCTATCCACTCTCTTAACGCATGCCCTTCGGGCGTCCCCTCGTACTCTTCGATAAAGCGCAGTCCTTCCTCCGTGGGGGAGTATTCCTTGCATTCGTCGCATTCGTCGTTTTCGGCCACTTTTACCTCAGCTCTCCCTCAGGGCATACAGGGTTGCATCATTGGTCATCCGTTCCGGGTGAATGCGCCTGTGAATGTCTATTTGTTCGCACTTGGCCAGTTGCTTCAGACTCCGTCTGACAGTGGATTCGGCCGACTCTGTCTCTGCCAGTAGCGTCTTGATAGTGACCGGCCCTTTACCGCTGTAGTGGTGAGCTTTAATGACGTTCAAAATGAAGCGACTGCTGGGTGTCAGCACGTTTGACGACGCTCTCATTTCCTTCCTCCTTGCTGCGGGAATTATACATAACGTAGAGGAAAGTTGAAGGGTGCCATTTTGACAGGAGATGCGATGGTGAAATCCCCTGCCAAAATGCCAGTCTTGCGAGGTATGACATGAGGCCGTACTTTCCCCGGTAGACTACCGTACCTACCGCGGCGAGAGGCGGAGCTGAATGGTTTTGATGCGCTGGCTGCATCGCCGTTCCATAGAGGTGTTCCTGCTGCTGGCCACAGTGCTCGCGGTGGCGGTGCTACCTCTGTGCATCCCGCAGCCAGCCTCAGCCGCCAGCACAACTCTTAACCTCCCTGCCCCCTCCAGCGGCGGCGGCGGCAGCGAGATAGTCTGGGACAACCTCTCCTTGGCGGTCCCCTCCGGCTTCGTCTCCGGCGGGGCCACGGCGTACCTCCGCTACGTCCGTATCAGCTCCACCCAGCTGGAGATCCGCTTGGCCAGCACCTCCAGCGGAGACGCCTCACAGGCCGGCCCTAACTTCACCAGCAACCTGCTCAACATGGGGACGGTCACCGTCTCCCGCGGCTCCTACTCCTTCGAGGTGATGCAGAACCAGTACGGGGACACTTCGGAGCCCTACGTCTGGTCCTTCAACAGTGGGGGTGGTGCCTCCACCCCCACTGACGCCGCCAACTTCGTAACCAACTTCCCCAACGGCGGCACGGGCACCACCCTCCAGCTGGACGACGGCCAGACCGGCAGCAACACCGCCCCGACCATCAGCAGCTTCACCGTTCCTTCATCTCCCGTAACCGGCGGCCAGTCCTACAGCGTGTCGGTGGTTGCCAGCGATAACGACGCGGACCCCCTGACCTACAGCTGGACGGCCACGGCCGGCACCATCGCCAGCGCCAGCTCCGCCAGCACCAACTGGACCGCCCCGGCGACACAGTCCAACGCCCAGCCGGTCACCATCACCGTGACCGTGAACGACGGGACGGTGAACGTCACCAGGAACGGGACCGTCACCGTCTCCGGTTCAGGTGGAGGCGGGGGGCAGACATCCAACGCGCTGTACGCGATCCGGTTATTAGGGGGCCAATCTTCTCTTCACACCGTGAACCGGACGACAGGTGATGCCACCCTGGTCGCCTCGGCAACCGGGGGAAACGGGGGCGGTGGAGTCGGCTTGGCCTGGGACGGTGCCTCCCTGTACACGGCATTCAGCACCACCCTATTTGGATTGGACCGGACTACGGGCGTTCGTGGCACGATCGGGTCAATGGGCTCTAGCGTACAGAGGCTGGCTTGGGATGACGCCAATCTGTACCTATTTACCAATATCGAACTTCGCACAGTCAACCGAACCACAGGTCAGTCCACTCGGGTCGGGTCTCATGGAGTGAGTAGCCCCAGTGGTGCGGCCTGGGATGGCACCAATCTGTACATGGTGAATGGCACCAATCTTTACACAGTCAACAGGACTAATGGTGTGGCCAGCCAGGTCGGTCCTCATGGAGTGAGTGGCCCCCGCGGTCTGGCCTGGGATGGCACCAATCTGTACATGGTGAATGGCACCAATCTTTACACAGTCAACAGGACTAATGGTGTGGCCAGCCAGGTC
Organism: Dehalococcoidia bacterium; assembly: GCA_965203005.1. Classification (GTDB taxonomy): domain Bacteria; phylum Chloroflexota; class Dehalococcoidia; order Lucifugimonadales; family UBA3495; genus VXOI01. The sequence continues at coordinate 4,174 of CBDBBS010000001.1, read as the reverse complement.
GGTCCTCATGGAGTGAGTAGCAGCATCTATGGTCTGGCCTGGGCGCCGGAGCCGTTGTCCCAATGCGGCGATGGACATGTCGTGGACCTGATGGCCCTGGACGGCTATCAAGAGGATTTCGGCGCCACCGCCGACACCTGCTGGGTCGACCCGGACGTTAACAGTTACGACCGCGCCTTGGCCAACGTCTACCGTTTCCAGCTGTCAGAGTCCCGGGCCGTGGCTGTCCGCTTCGTGCCCACCACAGATTTCGAATCCAGCGACAGCGGCGACTACAAGCTGCGGCTTCGCAATGGATCCCTGGCTGGCCAGGTAGTGCAGGAGACCAGCGGCGACGGAACGCTGAACCTCTCAGGGGTGCAGATCGGCGCGGACCTGCCCTACGTGCTGGAAGTGATGCGCTACGGGTACGGCGGCGGGATGCAGTGGTCCGCCAGCCTTTCCTATGCCTTCATCAGCCCGCCCACGCCCACCCCGTTGCCCTCCCCGACGCCCCGGGTCCTGGCCGGAGACTTCCGCCTGGTGCCCAACCCCAGCGGCCTTCGCTATCAGGCCACCCAGACCTACTCGTTTCACCCGGAGGGCGGCCCCGATGATATCTATCCGGTGACGCTCCGGTTCGCCAACAGCACCGCCGCCGGATGGGGCAACTGCAGCACCGCCGAACGGACGGCCACCCGCGGGCAGTCACTCAGCATGACCGCCTGCACCGCCGGCCAGAACTCCCAGCTCCTGGTGCTGCGGGGAGACGACCTTTCCGAGGTCATCTCCTACAACGTCTACGTGCAGGGCCAGGGCGTAACCCAGCCAGCGCTGCCCGTTGCCGAGGAGGCGATCGGTGCCACCGGCGATGCCCTCGGCTTCCGCCTGCTCCTGGACGAGGTCTGCACCGGCGCAGGCATTCAGTGCGACGCCGACCTGTCGGTGGTATTGCTGGTGTTCGGCTTGATGATGGGAATGTCAACGGTGGCCCTCCACCGCAACCGGGGCGCCGCCACCGCCATGGGCGTGGGGAGCGCCTTGGGGTTGGGGCTGGCAACGCTGATCTGGGGCTACATGGTCCTGGAGTTCCCCCTCTGGATTGTCATCGTGGTCATCCTCCTCATCCTCAGCTGTGGAGCGTTTGCCGCATGGCGAGTACTGAAGTCCATCGGCGCCTAGTTGCTTCCGGCGTTCTGCTGGTGGCGGCCTTCGTGGTGCTGCTCACGTGGCCGGCGGCGACCGCGCGCGCCACCGGCGATTACGAGGCCAGGCAGCCCAGCCGTCTCGGCTCGGTGGTGGTCAGCATGGCAGCCGGAGCTCAAGGCCCTGGGTACGTGCTCAACTCCTATGGCGGTTTGAACAGCGGCGTCTTGCCAGGCGCGCTGTTTGCCGATGAGGTGCCCCGCCCGCCGTCGCTGACCACGATGTCATCGGGCGGGGTGCTGACCCTCGGCGCCGGCACTGGCCAGTTCAAGCCCAGCCTTCGGTGGCTGGGAGTGCAGGTGCGCGACCACAGCGGAGTGGTGGCCACCGCCTACCTATGGAACGGCACGGTGAACGGAAACCGGCTGACCCTGTCGGGCCTTGGGAGCAGCCTGCCCGCCACCGGCGACGTGGCGCTAGACTTCTACGACGTCGTCGGCCGGGCCTTGGAGCACGCCCCGGGTGGCCGCCGCGACGTGGTGATACAGGCTGCCGACCTGGGCGGGGGCAGCATCGGGATGAGCTCCGGCTCTGGTGCCCTCATGGCCGGTTCATTCCCTGGTGAGTGGTTCATGGATGGGGAGGAAAGGTCCGTGGCCGGAATCGACATCAACGCCAGCCGCGTGCGGCTGCAGTACCAGGGGAACAGCGGGGAGTGGGTCAGCGACCCGAATCTGCTGGACAACCAGCGGATGTCCGTCTACCTGGGCGACGACCAGCTCATCGAGGTGGACCTAGGGCCGGTCCTGGGCGATATGACTCAGAACGATATCCACTGTGGCGGCGGCAATGTGATCTGCTTCGAACATGGCGGGCTTTCCGGGAGCATCCTGGACTACCGGGGCATTCTCCTGGTGAAACAGGAAAACACCACAGCCCTTACCTGGATTAGGAATACGCCGGGCGGTGTGGTGGCGGGGCAGATCCTGTGCGCCTTGATTGCCGCCCTTTTGGTGTCGAGGGCCAGCAAGGGCATGAGGAGTCCGCAGCGGGAATGGCTGATCATGGGGGCCGCCGGCATCGGGGCCTGCGCGTTCCCCATAGCCGGCGAAGGCAGCATGTTCTGGGGGGTCGGCATCCTTATCCTCTGCCTGGCGGCCGGCGGCGGCTGGCACTGGCTGTCGAGGGCACGCTGATGGGGCTGATCAAGTTCGCCATGCTGCTGGCCGTCATCCACCTGGGGGTTTTCGGAGTGGGCGAGGTGTATGTGGAGAACATCAAGCGGGGAGCGGCCCAGGGAGCCTATTACGGCGGCGAGAAGGGCTTCCTGCCGGCGACGGACGGCGCCTACGGGACCTTCACCAACTGGCTGTACAACGCTGATGGTCAGCACGAGCTCGAGCCCAAGGAGCCGGAGCAGGGGGTGGTGGGGACGATGCAATCCCTGATCGGCGGCGGCGTCTGCGCCACCTACCACCTGCTCCGCTGGGGAGCCATCATCGCCACCTTCAGCTATCCCATGCTGAGCGAACTGCCCGAGGAGGGTTTCGGGCTGTGGGTGAGGATCATCATCAACCTGGGCAGCCTGGCCTCCGTGATCTTTCTCGGCTACCACGGCCTTGAGATCGCCATGCGGGCCGGTGTGTTCGGCAACGTGTACCTGCTGGTGGCTTTGGGGGTTTTGGGCAGTATCACCATCCTGGGCAACATCATCCAGGGAGGAGCGAAGTTCGCATGCTGAAGAGGTTGGCTGAAAGGCTGAAGCCGTCTCCCAAGGCCCAGCTGTGGCTGGTGGGGCTGACCGCCCTAGTCGCGGGGTTCGGGGCCAGCTGCTGGTTTTCCACGTCGCCTGAGCCGGTGGAGCCGCCGCCGCCCGTGGTGCAGGAGATCATTGACGGCGAGGAGCTGCCGGAGCAGTACCTGCTGAGCAACTTCCTTGAGGAGCTGACTATGTGTTCCGAGTCCATCGGCCACCCGATGACCATGATCGAGGCCGAGCGCATGATCGGGGCCGACTGGGGCCAGGCGGTGGCAGCACTGACCGTTCGGTACATGGACGGGGTCTGCCAGGCCCCCACCCGTCTCAGGGCCATTCCGGGCCGCATAGCCTGGTTCATGCACTACCTGGGGGAAGAAACGGAGTTTGACCTGCATGAGGCCGCCGGAATGGAGAGTGAGAGCTGAAAAATGTGTGTGTGACCAGGCCAGGAATATATGTGACTTATATAAGGACTTTACGCGGGGGGCCCCCTATGGCTATGGAGAGGATTAGAGACGTCTGTGAAAACTCGAAAAAGGAAGGCAAGGCCTGGTGCGGTGTCTTTCTTTGTTTCTATTGCTCCGAAGATCTGGAGGCACTGAAAGAAATGCAAGATTGGGTCGAGGCTCAGCCGGGCACATGGCCAAAGCGTGGCATGGCAGCAGTTTTCGTTGCGTCGGCCATCAGGCAGATGGGGGGATAGGTGATGACTCGGTGGATGCTTACAACCAAAGGTGGCGAGAAGGTCATCCTGGCAATGCTGTTATTGACACCGGTTTTGATCGCGTTCGGGGCGAGTTTACGTGGAGGAGTTCCATGGCATATTTGGGTCGCCGGTGGAATGGTCCTAATTATCGGCCCATTACTGCTTTGGAAAAATGGGAAGGTGAGGTCTGCAAGGTGCTGGTATTGTGGCCTTAGCCAGGTTGATTGCTTCGAGGGAGAATGTCGGCGGTAATGCTACAGCTGCCCACATACGAGGACGTGGTCAAGCTGGGACAGCCGGTGACGGACGAAGACGTCCGTCGCGGCAGCATCAACTACCGGGACTGGTTCCTTTACGACTGGCGCCTCGAGGCCCGGGACGGGTACGAGGAGCGTTTGGAAAAGACCATGTGGTCCCGGGCCCACGGACATGCTGGCTGGGGGCCGCCATTTGACTTCGCGCAGATCGGCGTCACTGGCGACATGGGCCGGGGCAAGACCACGGCGGTGGCCTACGACGCCATCCGCTATGGGCAGTGGGGGCATCCCTTCTTTCATCCCATCAACCCCGATACCGACCGCGCC